>CAVZHZ010000017.1:0-92350 GCA_963775145.1 uncultured Chitinophagaceae bacterium | reverse complement strand
TCGACTGGTCTATCTTTTATAATCGCTTTGTACTCTCCGTGATGATTGCAATTTTTGGAACGCAAAGATCGCAGGGAAGCGCAAAGGTCGCTATGTTAATTCGACTGGTCTAACTTTTATAATCGCTTTGTACTCTCCGTGATGATTGCAGTTTTTGGAACGCAAAGATCGCAGGGAAGCGCAAAGGTCGCTATCTTAATTCGACTGGTCTATCTTTTATAATCGCTTTGTACTCTCCGTGATGATTGCAATTTTTGGAACGCAAAGATCACAAAGAAGCGCAAAGTTCGCTATGCTAATTCAACTATTCTATCTTTTATAATCGCTTTGTACTCTCCGTGATGATTGCAGTTTTTGGAACGCAAAGATCGCAGAGGAGCGCAAAGGTCGCTATGCTAATTCGACTAGTCTATCTTTTATAATCGCTTTGTACTCTCCGTGATGATTGCAGTTTTTGGAACGCAAAGATCGCAGGGAAGCGCAAAGTTCGCTATCTTAATTCGACTGGTCTATCTTTTATATTCGCTTTGTACTCTCCGTGATGATTGCAGTTTTTGGAACGCAAAGATCGCAGGGAAGCGCAAAGGTCGCTATGTTAATAATCTATTAAGAAAGACTCGTTTTTATTCGTATTGCCTATTCTGTCATTCGCAATCGCTTTGCGCACTTTGCGGTTCTTTGCGTGCTTCGCGTCCGGGCTTCTTAAACTTCCACATTGCAATTAATCACAAATTATTCCCAGACTATAAACCATTTACAATTCTTTTTATTCCGTCTTTTAATAACACAACATTAAAGTTTATCAGCAGCCCAAGTTTGCAATTAGCGAATTTTAAATAAGTCAGGATAATACTTTTGTGAACGTCCGCAATTGCTTCAATTGACTTTACTTCAATAAGTAGTTTACCTTCTATGATTAAATCCGCCCGATATCCACAATCCATTCTCACTTCTTCAAAAATCACGGGTATGGGTTGTTCTCTAGTAACTTTTAAACCACATTTGGAAAGTCGATAGCAGAGACATTCAACATATACTTTTTCTAACAAGCCGGGACCTATCGCCTTATGAATATCAATAGCTTCATGAATAACAATAGATGATAATTCGTTTTCGGTCATAAATAATAGATTAAGACCTCAACCTACAGTTACTTCTCAAAGAACTTATCAGAAAAAAACAATTTTTAAACAGAAATTTCTCTCGGCTCCGCATATCCTGCTAATCCATAATTTCTCCGCTGGCTCTCATCCGGATTCGCGATATGCCATTCAAATTCATCCCGGAAATGACGGATGGCCGCCGCAACAGGCCACGCTGCCGCATCTCCCAGCGGACAAATGGTATTCCCTTCAATCTTTCGCTGAATATCCCACAACAAATCTATATCACTCTGCTTTCCCTTTCCGTATTCAATATTATGCAGGATCTTTTCCATCCAACCGGTTCCTTCCCGGCAGGGTGAACATTGACCACAACTTTCGTGACGGTAGAACCGGGCGAGTGTTAACGTATGACGCACTACGCATTGGTCCTCATCCAATACAATAAAACCGCCTGATCCCATCATACTGCCTGTAGCAAATCCACCATCACTCAAACTTTCATAGGTCATCATCCTGGTTTCTCCTTTGGCCGTCTTCAATAGTAAATTTGCCGGCAAGATAGGAACTGATGAACCACCCGGTATGCAGGCCTTTAATTTTTTTCCATTAGCAATCCCGCCACAATATTCGTCACTATAAATAAATTCTTCGACGGAAATTGTCATATCAATTTCATATACGCCTGGCTTTTTTATATTTCCGCAGGCAGATAATAATTTGGTGCCGGTAGATTTGCCAATTCCGATTTTTGCATATTCATCTCCTCCCATATTGATAATCGGGACGATGGCTGCCAAGGTTTCTACATTGTTTACTACGGTTGGACAATCCCATAACCCTTTTACAGCGGGAAAGGGCGGCTTGATTCTTGGATTACCTCTCTTACCTTCTAATGATTCCAGCAACGCTGTTTCTTCTCCGCAGATATAGGCCCCGGCACCTCGCTGAACATAAATTTCGCAATCGAATCCTGAGCCGAGAATGTTTTTTCCTAACCAGCCATTGGCACGCGCTTCCGCTAATGCCTGTTCTAATATGTCCACAATCCAGGCATATTCGCCCCGGATATAAATGTAGGTTCTGCCACTGCCCAGAGCAAAAGAAGAAACGATCAAACCTTCAATAAGGAGATGTGGAATAAGTTCCATGAGATAGCGATCCTTAAATGTGCCCGGTTCACTTTCATCGGCATTACATACCAGGTAACGCGGTACACCTTCCGGTTTTGCCATAAAGCTCCACTTCAATCCTGTTGGGAAACCTGCGCCTCCCCTTCCACGCAAACCACTCTTTTTTACTTCTTCCACTATAACAGCGGGATCCATTTTAAAAGCTTTTTCCACTGATACATACCCACCTTCCCGGCGATACACATCATATCCCCGGATACCCGGAATATTTACTTTGTCAATTAATATCTTTTTTCCCATACAAAAAATTTATCACCCGACTCCAGATTTCGGACTACCGACTATTTACAGTTTCGTACTCTGCCTCATCATCAATTGCCATCCTTTTCTTGTTTTCCTCCACCCTTGCAATACGAATAAATTCAGTTTGAAACCGTTTCCATTTACCTCCCCTTCCACTGAAATCTTTTCTTTAACGGTAGCATATCTTTTTTTTATAGTGATAGCCATTGCCTGGTTCTCGATTTTCCGGTACACCAGGTAACCGGTACTCATATCTTTCAACACTTCACTTTTAGATTGCACCCACCCATTGGAATGACCATAGGCAAGATCCGGGTGAAGTAATTTTTCTAACTGCAAACTGTCTTTTATTACCAGCGCCCGCTCCAGCATGGTTACGGCCAGGAGTACCTGTGTTGTATCCTGCTGAGCAATGCCAACCCAATATATAAAGAGCAAAGGGAACAAAAAAGCTATCCGCTTCATCGATTATCTTTTTTCCCGTTCACAAATCCGGTATTCACTACCTCGTTATTATTTATAAATGATTACAAACAGAAATTCTGCCTTATGAACTAATTATTCATGCTGGCGCTTTTACGGCATTCTTCTATAATGGCATCCACTTTTTCTTTTGTCAGGTGCTCGCGATAGGTTTTACCCATCTGCATCAACGGGGCATATCCGCAAGCGCCCAGGCATTCTACTGTTTTCAACGTAAACAGGCCATCCAGAGTGGTTTGCCCCGGTTTAATATTCAGTTTATCTCCAATATGCTTTATTATTTCGTCGCTACCATTCAGCATGCAGGGACCCGTTTGGCAGACTTCAAACATGTACTTGCCGACCGGTTTTAAATTATACATACTATAAAAAGTAGCTACTTCATACACTTCAATCGGTTCTATTTTTAATAAAGAAGCTACATAGTCCATGGTTGCGGCACTCAACCATCCTCCAAATTCCTGCTGGGCCAGGTGCAATACCGGGATCAGCGCACTTTTTTGTTTGCCCTCGGGGTAAAAACCGATGATGCGGTTAACCTCTTTAAGTTTGTCTTCGTTAAATTGAATCATAAAATAATCAAAAATGAAAAATGAAGAATGAAGAATGAAAAAGTAAATGATGCCTGAAAGATCGGGCCAATTTATTCATTTTTTATTCCTCATTTATAATTCATAATTTTCAGGCATCCATCTCTCCCGCTATCAAATTCAAACTACTCATTACTATTATGGCGTCGCTTAACATACTTCCTTTTACCAATTCTTCAAAAGCCTGGTAATAAACAAAACAAGGCCGGCGGAAATGCAGGCGGTAGGGAGTTCGTCCACCATCGCTTATCAGGTAAAATCCTAATTCGCCATTCCCTCCTTCTACCGAAAAGTATAATTCTCCGGGGGGGATTTCCACTTCTCCCATAATAATTTTGAAATGCCAGATAAGGGCTTCCATCTTGGTATACACATCTTTCTTTTCCGGCAGGTAATATTCCGGAATATCGGCATGAAATACTTCGGATTCCGCGCCTTTGAATTCCTGTACTTTTTTATAAGCCTGCTCGAGGATGCGGAGACTCTGCCACATCTCCTGGTTACGAACAAGAAACCGGTCGTAACAGTCGCCAGTTGTTCCAACCGGAATTGTGAAATCAAAATCTTCATAACTGGAATAAGGACTATGAATCCTAACGTCGTAGTCCACCCCAGCAGCCCGCAGGTTAGGTCCGGTAAATCCGTAGTTCAATGCACGCTCCGCGGAAATAGGTCCGGCCCCGATAGTACGTTCCATAAAAATCCGGTTACGCATGAACAGGCTTTCAAACTCTTTCAGCACTTTGGGATATTCTTTCAGAAATTTTTCGAGCTTTTCAAAGGCGGTAGCGGTAAAATTTCTTTCCAGTCCGCCAATACGGCCGATATTGGTCGTGAGCCGTGAACCACATACTTCCTCATAAATCTCATAAATTAATTCGCGGTATTGCATTACATACAAAAATCCGGTATAGGCTCCGGCATCTACGCCCACAATGGAATTACAGATAAGGTGGTCGGAGATACGGGCCAGTTCCATTATAATAACACGTAAATAATCGACGCGTTTAGGAGTATGTACTTTCAATAATTTTTCACAGGTGAGATGCCAGCCCATATTATTGATGGGGCTGCTGCAATAATTTAGTCGATCGGTAAGCGTCGTTATCTGGTAAAGAGGTCTTCGTTCGGCCAATTTCTCAAAAGCCCGGTGGATATATCCAACTGTCTGCTGCGCCGAAATAATCCGTTCTCCATCCAGCTCGAGTATATTCTGGAAAACTCCATGGGTAGCCGGATGGGTAGGGCCGAGGTTCAAAGTCGACGTCTGCTTTTCAATAGATCCTTCCGGAAGCCTGATATGACTATGAGTTATTGTTTCAGACATTACAGTCTCTTGTTTATAGTTTATCTTTTGTGGTTCCGCAGGTCGTTTACCTCGATAAATTGGCAGACTCCCTACTCTTATTCTTATTTATTTTAAAACCTTAAAATCACTAGCGATTCAATTAGCGCAAGCCTGCTGGTTGGCAAGTCCGTCATTTGCACATTCGTCATTCGCACATTCACCTATCTTCCAAACATATCATCATCCTTATCCACCCGGGTTTGATCTTCCAGCGGAAATTCCTTTCGCATCGGAAAATAATCCATCTCCTCCACATTGAGTATTCTTACCAGGTTTGGGTGCCCTATGAAATTCACACCAAAAAAATCGTAGGTTTCTCTTTCCATCCAGTTAGCGCATGCGTACAGAGCGGTTGCACTGAATACATCCGGTTTTTGAATATCCAAAAATACTTTGAACCGAATCCGTACATTATCAATAAGATTATGTACGTGATATACTACGGCCAATTCGCGACCTTTTTCGTTTGGAAAGTGTACTGCCTGTAAATCGGTAAGAAAACGAAATTTCAACTCATCATCATCATAGAGGAATTGCAATACTTTTAAGTTGAGTTCTTTAGGCGCGTCAAAAGTCAGCATTCCGTAAGGTTCGGTAAAGCCAGTTACCTGTTCTCCGAATTTCTCTTGCAGTCTTAGCTTAATTTGATCGTTCGTTAATACCATAGAGCCCCCTTCATCTCCCCCGGAAGGGGAGGGTTTTGAAACATCCAAAACTAAAATGAAACTATATATTGTTTGGGTACCTCCCCAAGCCCCTCCTTTGGAGGGAGTTGGGGAGGACTTTATTGAATTCCATAACTCCCCATCAACTCCTTGTATCTATCGCCATTTCTCCGGCGTAAGCTTTCTTTACCAATCAGGTCCTGTATTTTCATAAAACCATCCAGCACGGCCTCGGGCCGGGGAGGACATCCCGGAATGTAAACATCTACGGGAATAATCTGATCGATGCCCTGCAAAACACTGTATGTGTCGAAAATGCCCCCACTTGAGGCGCAGGCTCCCATCGCCAGTACCCAACGCGGTTCCGCCATCTGTAGATATACCTGCTTTACTACGGGACCCATCTTTTTAGCAATGGTTCCCATCACCATCAGCAAGTCGCATTGGCGCGGCGAAAAACCAACCCGCTCCGCACCAAAGCGGGCAAGATCGTAATGAGATGCCATCGTAGCCATAAACTCAATTCCGCAACAGGAAGTGGCAAAGGGTAATGGCCAAATGGAGTTTTTACGGGCCAACCCTACTACTTTATCCAATGAAGTGGCAAAAAACCCTTCCCCCTGGTATCCTTCCGGGCCCTCATGGACCAGCTTCACATCAGTTTGACCGTATATATTATATTGAACCGGGCGACTCATAAAATCTAAAATTTAAAATATTAAACATAAAACAAAGCCTAACCTACTAAGTTCACCCACTTTTGTAATCATTTAATATTATGTTATCGCTGACAATAATTGCTTTACTATGTAAATAATGCCAGATACGCTTATCTTCTAACAAAAATAATCTCAAACTAAAATACTTTCCTCAACTTGACATTTTTTACATTCTTCATTTTATATTATACATTTTGCATTTTCAGTCTTCCCACTTCAAAGCTCCTTTCTTTACTATATAAATAAATCCGGCTAAAAAGAATCCTACAAACATCAGTACGGCCAGGAAGCCATTCCATCCGAGTTCTCTGAAATTTACTGCGTAAGGATAGAAGAAAATAACCTCTACATCAAATAAAACGAAAAGAATAGCTACCAGGAAATACTTAATAGCCATGGGTTGACGAGCATCACCATGCGTTTTTATTCCACTGGCAAAAGATTCCAGCTTATCGCCGGTAATTCGTTTAGGACCCAGGTAGTGAGTAATAGCCATCATTACGGCTACAAAAGCGATGGCAAATAACAATTGAAGACCCACAGGAAAATACCAGAAGGAACTATCGGGATGTTGGTTCGCAGAGGAAATTTGCAACAGGTACTGAATCATATACCTTCTTGAGTTTGAGCAACAAAAATAAGGCAGCTATCGTGAAAAACAAGTAACTAGTTTAAAACTAAAAAATCCCTTTGCATAAAGCAAAGGGATTTAGTCTGTATCAATCAATTTTTCTTTTTAACTACTTTTTTTTTACCGGGGCCGGCGGAGGAGCACTATTCTTGGTTGTCCCCGTTTTAGGTTTAGCAGCAGGCCGCGCGGCAGGAGCTTTAGACAATATTTCTTTAATACGAATAGCATCTGCATTGGTGGGATCCACTTCCAACGCTTTATTTATATATAATATAGCGGAGGCTTTATCTTTTGCGACATCATTATAATATTGAACAAGGAAAAAATAAGAGGAAAGCGCCTGGCTTTTATATCTCACCGAATCAATAGACCGGGCCTTTTCGGCTAATATCTTATATGCTTCCACCGCCAAACCTTTTGAATTGGTAGAATCGTCCTGGCCCTGTTTACTTCGCGCGCACCATAAATACCCAATAATTTCAGCAGGGTATTTTGACTGGTATAACCCGCAAAAAATGCTGTCGGCTGTTACATAATTAGTTGCCTGGTAGTGAGCAAAACCCCAGTCATATAAATCGCGGTTTGATGGGCTCTTTTTCATCAGGTAAGATTTGCCCAGCCAATCCGCTTGTGCTTTCCGGTCACCCGATTTTTTTGCCAGTTCAGACGCTTCTTTCATCAGGTCCATTTTAACATCCAGGGCTGTATCGCTGTCAATAGCTGATTGATAATTCTTATAGGCCTCGTCATACAGGTTAAACTTACCCAGCAATTTGGCATAAAATGAATAATCTTTTGAAACACATTCAGCCGGTTTCTGCTTGGCAAAGTATAAGTCCATATACTTTTTGGCATTAGCTGAATCATTGCTGTCGTCGTAACTGTAAGCAATCAATTTATAAAACCTTGCATCGGCTTTATCTCCGTCGGAGGTAATCCTTTGCTGGGCAGCCGCAATTGCTTCCGGGTATAATTTACGGGCATAAATGATACTGATACGGTCGTATTCATTATTTGGACTCGGATCAGATACGGCCAGAAATTTATCAAAATAAGCCGCTGATTTATTTATGTCGCGGTAATACCAATAAAAATACAATTCATACC
This sequence comes from uncultured Chitinophagaceae bacterium, assembly GCA_963775145.1. Classification (GTDB taxonomy): domain Bacteria; phylum Bacteroidota; class Bacteroidia; order Chitinophagales; family Chitinophagaceae; genus Endoryza. The sequence continues at coordinate 84,268 of CAVZHZ010000017.1, read as the reverse complement.
AGGAAGGGGCATAAGCCTGATCCAATTGAGTGGCTCCTTCAAAGGCAGGTAAAAAATATTCAGGATTTTTTTGAGTAAGGTACACCTTACCAATTTTATGTTTAGCCGCTGCCATCCGCGGGTCGAAGGTTAATGCCTTTTGGTAAGCGGTAACCGCATTTCCCCCATCAATTAGTTTACGATAAGCATCGCCCAATAGAACATATGTATCCGGACTTTTGAAATCCTTCATTTGCGTGGCAAGCATTAATTTCTCGACGGCATAATTAGCATCTCCTAACCGGGCATTAATGTTGGCCGCTCCTATCGCATTGATAATATTTACATCTTTATTCTTAGTAAGGCTTAAGGCTACTTCAAATCGCTGACGTGCTTCATTGGTTTTTCCCTCCATCAGTTCTATCTCACCCATACCAACTAAGATGATTGGCGCATTACCATTTTGCTGAAGTGATTTTGTATAAAGTTGTTTGGCCGCAACAGAATCTTTAAGTTCTATTAAAGTTCGCCCCAGCCAGTACACTGCGTTTAAATCATTGGGATTAGCTGCCAATACTTTTTCAAAACTTTCCTTTGCACTTTGGTACCGTTCGTAGTAAAAGAACTTTTTTCCCTGATCTACACTCTGGCCAAAAAGCAGGTTGACTGATACTACAACCCCCAATATTAAACTGATTAAACGCTTCATGTGCGATGGCTTGTTTTTAGTGTTTGTAAATGTATTAAATCCTTTTTACTCGGATAGATCAATATTTTGAACTTCGAAACGCATGCGGGCCGGCAACAAATAGGCCCGCTTAAAGATCCGTTGTCCTTTTTCGTAGATGAGAAAATTCCTGAACCCGCTGCCAAGCCCATCATAATTTTCTTTTAATATATAATACAAAGGGCGGGTCATCGGGTATCTTCCTCCGTAAATATTTGCCTGATAAGGTTTTACAAATGGACCCTTAGTACAATCCCTACACTCAATGGAAGCTAAATTAACTTTTTCAAGAAAGCTGCTTTGACCCGGATCATCCTTATTTCCAATCCAGCTCACCCCAACCAGGCCAACCGCATCGGCATTATCGGAAATGTAAGCTAATACGGCCTCGCTGCCTTTGGCCCCCTCCACATTGGAACCCATCTTGTCGCCTCTCAATAAGGAATCAACCACAAATCGTACCGTACTGGTAGAGTTAATGCCATCCATTACCACTTTGTATTTATATCCGCTTGTTCCTTTTACCAGGGAACGTACCTCCTGCATAGTGAAAACAGAATCGGTTGCTTTATTATTAGTAATGAGGGCAATGGCATCGTAGGCCATTATGCCAAAGGTGGGTGCATAGGTCAGTGTATCCTTTAATATCTTCGTTTCATCTTCAGTTAGTCCGCGCGTGACAATTATCATTCGAATACTGTCGTATTTGAGATCGCGCAAACAATCTGCTTCCGACTTATAATGTACTATAATTTTTGCCCCGGAATGCTGGGATTCAAAAACCTGAATCTGGGAATCAATTACTGGTTTAAACGATTCGTCCGCACTGATGTAAATAGTTCCACTGGTAAGTGATTCGCGCGATTGGGTGGACGATTGATTGTTTTTGCAACTTAGTGTTAATACCACCAGTACTAAAAACACAACCATTCCCCACTTATTTATTATGGCAGAGAGTGCGTAATAATTCATTCCTTAAAATAATTTTTCTTATATCCCCGGTATATCCGGAAGCCACCATATAATAAACACAACCCGGCAAAGGCATACTTAAGAGCTGGATCAATTGAAAAATTGATTCCGAATTTGTCTGCCAAGGCAAAAAACACCCCAAAACCGGCAATAATAATCCCCATTCCGTAATCCATAATGGATCTTCGGCTGCTGTGTGCTTTCATCCTTTTTTCATCAAAATCAGTAGCCATTTTTTTTGTTTAAGGGTACGGGCAAGATAGGTTTTTTAGCTGAATAAGAAATCTGGTTATTACCTCAATCAGCAAAATTATTTAGGGGTAATAACCGGGTTGATTGTTATTGCTCCGGCACTTCCACTATTACGGGTAAAGTAAAGTATACGGCAACGCTTTTTCCGTTTTGAAAACCTGGTTTCCAGGAAGGCATTTTAGTAACTACCCTGGTTACTTCCTTATCATATTCAGGTTGTCCTCCACTTTGTATTATCTCAATCGCCGTTACCTTTCCTTCTTTATCTACAACGAATCGGCACTTTATCATAACCCGCGACCCTGGTTCCTGGCCCTCAAAATCGAATCGAAGGTTGCGTTGCAGAAAGCGCCTCATGGCAATTTCCCCACCAGGGTATTCGGGCATTACCTGTGGTGAAAAATAAACAGTTGGTTCTTTTTCCTCTGGCGCCTTAGGTTCTATAATACTGCCAGTACTTTCTGAAGGCGGAGGGGAAAGGGGGCTTTCGGAGGCAGGGGGTCCATCAATATTTTGTGTTCCTATTTGCACGTCGGTATCCAGTTCGGTAATTTCCGGAATGGTTGCTGCGACATTATCGGAAAATACCGGAGTAGTGTGTTGAATAGAAGCGGGCGGTTTAGGGGGGTCAATTGTCGGGGGATCTATAATTTCAACCTTATCTATTTTTACATCCGGAGGAATGTTAATTACGGATAGTATTGAAGATGTTGGTGAATCACTCTTCCAGTAATTGAATGCAATAAACAAAAACACCATTCCCACCATAATACCGGTGGCTTTGAACAAACGACCATTATAGTCCTTACGCAATACATATGCTCCGTATGCTTTGTTACGGTTCTCAAAAATAATATCCAGCATGTCTGTTTGTAAAATCTTATCCGGTTTCATCTTTCCAGGTTTTAGTTAGTTAATATGGTTGAGATGAAACTTGCGCAAGTTCATTATTGAGATGCTATTGGACAGGCTTTCCATAATAGGATGAATGCGGGCTTCGGGAAATGGGGTAAAGTTGTTGTTCGCCGAAGCCTGTAAAGGTTATAGTCGGGATAGCATTTAATATTGAAAGAACCCTGATTATATATCTTTCCATTAAGGTACAATCCTAACTTTTGAAAAATGAGGAATCTGCAACCACCTCAAACTACAAACTTCCAGCCTACCACCTTTCTCCCGTATTCCTATCTTTGCCCCCATGAAAATCCTGATGGTATGCCTCGGTAATATTTGCAGAAGTCCTTTAGCAGAAGGCATTCTTAAACAAAAGGCCCGGGAGGCGGGGTTGAACTGGATCATTGATAGCGCGGGTACCAATGGGTATCATAATGGAGAACCCCCTCATCGACTTTCACAAAAAGTGGCCCTGCAGAATAGTATTAATATAAGCGGTCAGCGTTCCCGGAAGATCACTGGCCATGATTTTTATCAGTTCGATATCATATATGCCATGGCGCCGGATGTTATGGAAGATATGAAACGGATTGCCGGCAAAGATTATGATGACAAAAAGGTGAGATTACTGATGAACGAAATAGTTCCGGGAAAAAATGCGGCGATCCCCGATCCCTGGTACGGCCCCGAACCAGGATACCGGGAAGTATTCAAACTGATCGAAGAGGCCTGCGAAGCTATCATTCAAAAAATAAAGAATGAAGAACTTCAGATTAAGAATTAAATGTATGTCCAAACCGGAATCCCTTCTTAATATATTATTGCTAATTCATGCTTAATTACTATACAAGAATATGTCAAAAATAAACGTATCTCTCCCACAGGGTACCCGCGATTTCGGACCAGAGGTGGTTCGGAAAAGAAATTATATCATCAATACGATCAAAGAGGTATTTGAATGCTACGGTTTTCAGCCACTGGAAACACCGGCTATGGAAAATTTAGAAACCCTGACGGGGAAATACGGAGAGGAAGGCGATAAACTAATCTTCAAGATTCTCAATAACGGATTGAACGATCCGAAAAATATAGAAAAATCAAAAGCAGGGTTTGAAAAAGCATTAGCAGGAAAGAATGATGCTAACCTTACCGAACGAGCATTGAGATACGACCTTACCATTCCCTTTGCGCGGTATGTAGCGATGAATCATAATCAACTCCTCTTTCCCTTTAAGCGTTACCAGGTTCAGCCCGTGTGGCGGGCCGATCGTCCGCAGAAAGGAAGGTACCGGGAGTTTTATCAATGTGATGCAGATGTTGTTGGCAGTACTGCCTTATTGAATGAGTTAGAACTCGCCAATATTTATCATGAAGTGTTTACCCGCCTTAAGATGGATGGATACGAATTGCGGATTAATTCCCGCAAGATATTAGTCGCTCTCGCAGAATCCTGCGGCGGAGCAGATAAAATGACCGACATAACCATCGCTATTGATAAACTGGATAAGGTCGGATTGGATAAAGTAAAGGAGGAATTGTCTCAACGGGGATTAAATGCTGAGCAGATCAGCAGGACTGAAAAATATCTATCAATTACAGGAACCAATTCTGAAAAACTGGAAAAGATAAACCAACTGCTTGGCACTTCTGCAACGGGCAAGGAAGGAATGGAAGAGCTCCAATATATTGTCCATTCAGCCCTTCTTTCCCCCGGAGTAAATATCATCATCGACTTTACTCTTGCCCGTGGACTCAATTATTACACAGGAATCATCTTTGAAGCGAAAGCACCTCCGGAAGTGAAGATGGGAAGCATAGGAGGCGGTGGCCGCTATGATGATTTAACGGGTTTATTCGGGGTTCCGGATATTCCGGGAGTAGGCATTTCTTTTGGCGTGGACCGCATCTATGATGTGCTTGAAGAATTGAATTTATTCCCTGCTGCCCTACAGGTAAGTACCCAGGTTTTATTCTTTAATACCGGCATTGAAGAGGCCGGCAGGGCATTCGCCGCTATGCAGCCATTGCGCAACAAAGGAATTCGCTGCGAGCTTTTTCATGAAGCGGTTAAATTCGAAAAACAGTTTAAATATGCAGAAAAGAAGAACATTCCTTTTGTCATAATAATTGGTAGTAAAGAATTGGCAGAAAATACCGCTGTTGTAAAAGATTTGAGAAAAGGAGAACAACAAATCATCTCATTGGCTAATCTCAGTAATATTGCTTTTATTTGATCTCCAAAAATTATAAACCTATCATGAAACGTTTATCCCAGCTAATCCTGGTTACTTGTTGCCTCTCCTTCCTGATTCAATCCTGTAAATCGGGTGGCAGCAATGTACCCGTACCAACAGACGCGGCATTTGTAATGCATATTAATAATGGTTCACTTTCCTCCAAACTTAGCTGGCAGGAAATTAAAGCCACCAACTGGTTTAAAGAAGCTCATCGCGGTGCGTCAGATTCCTTGCTTGGCAAATTAATGGACGACCCCGATAACTCCGGCATGGATACCAAGGCTGATATGATATTGTTTGTAAAACAACAGGGCCGGGCCAGCATCATGGTATTTGAAGGATCAGTTAAAGATGCGACTGCCTTTGAAGCGTTTAATAAGAAAGTAAGCGACGGTGGCACTGTTAGTAAAGCAGGTGATGTCAGCATTATGAAAATGAAGGACCATGGGATAGCGAGCTGGAAGGGAAATCGCTTCGCCTATGCAATTGATGTTCCTTTTTCAGACGGCATAAATAGCCTGAGAGGAGGAAATAATGCAGCTCCTTATAAATTGCCTATGGACAGCCTTCAGCAATTTGCTGTGTCTACCTACGGAATCAGTGGCAAAAACAGCCTGGGCAGTGACGAACGTTTTAGTTCCTTATTGAAAGAGGCGGGTGATATCCATATCTGGGTAAATAACGAACAATATCTATCAGCACTCAGTGGTGATATGCTGGGTATGCTAAAAGTAGCGGATCTGTTTAAAGGAAATGTTTCTGCCAATACTATAAGCTTTGATAATGGTAAAATAACCATCAAAGGCAAACAGTATTTGAATGATCAGCTGGCAGCCCTTTACAAGAAATTTCCTCCTAAGAAAATCAGTGCGGAGGTAATCAACCGAATTCCTTCGCAGAATGTGGTGGGCGTATTGGCAATGAATTATTCCCCCGAAGGATTGAAAGAGTTGATTAAACTAACCGGGATGGATGGCATGGCCAATGGGTTCTTGAAAAAGCCGGATACAGTATTGATGAATTTGTAAAAGCCAATAAAGGAGATCTTATAGTAGCGGTTTCGGACCTGCAAATAAACCAACAGGAAGTTTCCATGCCGGGAATGGATGGAGAGAAGCCTTCAAAATACACGCAAACCAAACCCGATGTAAAAGTTTTATTCGCCACTTCTGTAAATGACAAGGCGGCCTTTGATAAATTGATCACCACCTTGTCGGGCGAACTGGGAGAAGAAAAAAACATGTTACCTGACATAAATTACCAGGTTGATAAAAATTGGTTCGTAGCGGGCAACTCAGCCGATTATGTTTCAAAATTTCTAAGTGGCAACGGGACAAAACAACCATTCACTGCTAAATTAACGGATCAGTCGTTCGGCATGTATGTAGATATTCAAAAAATTATGACAAGTACCCAAAACAGCATTAAAGATAATGAAGCTAAACAAGCCATGGATCTCTCGCTCAAAATGTGGCAGGATATAATAGTAACGGGTGGCGATTTTAACGATGGTGCCTTTACTTCTTATGCGGAGATCAATATGGTAGACAAAGGAACCAATAGCCTGAAACTACTGAACCAGTATCTTGATAAGATGGCTGGCTTATATAAATCACAAAAAGGTAACAGAATGTCGATAGAGGAGAATCCATCTAATGCAGACAGCACAACGGTAACGCCTGCTAAATAAAAAATAATAACTTCGATAAAAGCCACAGATCAACAGGAAAAATGGTCTGTGGCTTTTAAATTACCCGTAATATGTCTTTGCTGATTGAAAATATATTACCCACTTATTTCGAAACAGCACGCTCCCAAACATCTGAAATATGGGGTAAGAACCTGCAATTTGAAAAAGGACAATTCATAAAAATTGTGGCTCCTTCCGGCAGTGGTAAAACCTCGCTTATGCATTTCTTATATGGAATGAGGAATGATTACAGCGGTTCCATTTTGTACGATACTAAAAACATACGCAACCTTCCGCCAGAGGAAATTTCCCAGCTGCGCAAAAATAATTTCAGTATCGTGTTCCAGGATCTCCGGCTTTTTCCTGATCAAACGGTTTTTCAAAATATAGAAATCAAGCGCCGACTGAATCCTTATCATCCGGCTGAAAAAATAAATGAAATGGCAGAACAATTAGGGATTGGCTCTAAACTGGATTCGCTTTGCAGCACCTGTTCTTATGGCGAGCAACAGCGAATAGCTATTGTCCGGTCACTGATGCAACCGTTCGATTTTTTATTACTCGATGAACCATTCAGTCACTTAGACAATGCCAATTCTGAAATGGCCATGCAACTGATGCTGGCAGAAGCTAACAAACGGCAAGCGGCTATCATCTTTGCGGACCTCGAGCGAATCGATTATTTTCCGTTTCAGCGGCTGTTTCACTTGTAAATGGAGAAGTAGATATCATAGAATCAAGAACAAGATAATTGAGATTTAAAATAATTTTTTTATTATTTACAAACAACAAGAATTCGAAAACCTTTCAAAAAACCTTTTAACACTTTCGGACTTCCGGAACTTCCCGACTTCCGCTTTCCAAAAATCACTTCTTCAACCACTCACATGCATCTTTCATTTAAACATATTAAACCCCTCCTGCAAACCGGTACCAGCCCGTCCTCTCGTTTTTTTTCCTATGCCGGCCTCGGCATTGGTGTTTTATTATTGCTACTTTCCATACAGATGTATATTAATATCCAGCGATTGCTTGGCCAGGAAACGCCCCGAAAAAACGGGTATGATTTTATTTCGGTAAGAAAAGAAATCACTAATGAAACAATGGGTCAGCTGGAAAAAAATCTTTTCAGTGCGGAAGACATTAAAGATTTTAAATCGAAGCCATTCATAGAAGATGTCTCTCCCCTGCTGGCTAATAATTTTCGTCTTCAGATCAGTGGGGGAAGCCTGATTCCTTTTGTGAGTGATTTCTTCGTCGAAGCCCTCGATAATCATTTTATCGATACGGTTCCACCCAGCTTTACCTGGTTGGAAGGACAGCAGGATGTTCCCATCATTATTGGTTCCGATTTTTTAGAGATATATAATGTATTTGCGCCGGGGTATGGACTACCGCAGCTTTCAGAAAAAACCGCTTTACAATTGGGTGTACTGGTTATTTGTTATTCTCCCGATGGAAGCAGGCAGGTATTCCGGGGTCGCATTGTTGCGTTCAGTGATCGCATCAATTCCATTCTTGTTCCTCAAAATTTCCTGGCGTGGGCCAATGGGCAATTCAGCCAGGTGAAAAGAAGTTAGAGCCTCCAGGCTATATATTAAAACAAAAGATGCCAACAATCCGGATTTTTTAAATTACCTGCAACAGAAAAACTTCCAGGTGAATAAGGATAAAACCAAGTTTGGCCGGGTAAAAGTAATCCTCCAGGGAATATTCAGCGGGCTCGGCATTTTCGGATTGCTCGTAGTAATTATGGCGTTATTGTTATTTTCCTTTTACCTGCAATTGATGATTGCCCGCAGCAAAGACAGCCTCCAACTCTTACTCATCCTCGGTTATTCACCTGGTTGGCTGAGTAAAAAAGTGTCGGGCCTGTTTATACCCGTTTATATTTTGATTGTATTAATTGCTTTAGCAGCCACCCAACTCCTGCAAATTATTTTTCACCGGGCAGTGCTGAATAACCGTCCAGAACTTTCTTCCTTTGTACATGGGTGGGTACTGGTTGCCGCCATAGCGCTTACCCTGCTCTCCGTTTTTACAAACTATAGAATGGTGAAGAGGTTGTTATATAAGCTTTATTAAGGTATTATCACCAGGTATAAAATAATTGGTTGCTTTTCCGATCACCATTGGCCTGTCATCCGAAAAGCCTTACTTTGGAAATCCTCTCGCTGCTGGTTAATAATTCGCAGTATTTTTTTTAGCCCTTAAAACATACTAAATTTATTAAACAATTCAAAAAGCTTATGTTTCGTTTTTGGTTCCTTTGCGCTTTTACTGATTAACAGCTATTCTCTGAAGGCCCAAACCACTGAAGAGAGTTTTTCACTTCAGTTACACGAGTATTTATCTAAAGTCGTTGAGCCATGTGCACCCGGCATGGCGGTACTGGTAGCCAAACCCAATGATCATACTATTTTCTCAAAAGGTTATGGTTTAGCCGATATGAAGCAGTTGACGCCGGTTACTCCTAAAACTATATTCAACCTGGGTTCTGTCTCTAAAACATTTGTAGCCTTTGGTATACTAAAATTGCAGGAGATGGGAAAGCTTTCCATTGAAGATCCGATAATGAAATACTTTCCCAACTTCAAAAAAAATCACTGGTAAAAGATATCCGCCTCAAGCATTTACTCAGTCATACCTCCGGGTTACCCGACAACCGGCCAGTGGAACGTGATAGTATCTATTTCTTAACCGCTAATGACGAGCAAAATTTCGCGCCTCTTTTGCAAAATGAATCCTTATTATTTCAACCAGGTGAACGATTTGAATATTCTAACCCGGCTTTTAATGGACTCGCCCTGGTAATTGAAAAAGTAACGGGTATGAAATGGCAGGCATATATTGAAAGACTTATTTTTAATAAAGCCGGTATGCGTACCAGTGTTATTACAGATATAGAATACCCTCAATTGGGAGTGGCCCATGGATATCAAAAAGTGAAGGACCAATGGAGGGAATATGATTTTGGAGAATATCCCACTTTTTGCGCGGCCGGTAACGGAGGTGTTTGGAGCTCAGCAGAAGAATTGTTAAAATACGAGGAAGCCATTGAAAAAAATTCATTTATCTCCCGGCCGTACACTGATCTTTCCCGCACCGTTTTTAATCCCGGCAATTGGAAGAACAACGCTCCACCTTTTATAGGATATTCCTGGTTCATACAAAAAGAGGCATCCATTCTTGCTATTGGTCATTCAGGAGACCAGGGTGGATTCCGCGCCGAATATTGGTTTTTACCCGAAAAGAAAATATTCTTTACTATTCTCGCAAACGGTAGCCAGGATCTTAGCCAGGTGAAGAAAAAAATTATAGAGTTATTGATAGAAAATAAATTATTGTAAAAACTATTATTCTATTCTTTCCGTATTAATACTGACAAATTAATTTATGCCTTTACTTGCACCTAAAACCGCCCAGGAATTGATTCTTCGCATTAATCAATTACAACCCGAAAGTTTAAGAAAGTGGGGAAATATGAGTATTGAAGAAATGCTGGTACACTGTGCAGCCGGTATACAAATGGGTTTGGGGGAATTGCCTGCTAAAGTCAGGGTGAGCCCCTTACGCGGTGCTATTGCCAGGCTCCTTTATATTGAGCTTCTTCCCTTTCCAAAATTAGCCGCTGCGCCTGCCGAACTCAACATAAATAAGAAACTAAAGACAAGGCTTGGCTTTGATTCGGGCAAACAGCAACTGATTCAACTGGTAAAAAAAATGGAAACCACTCCCGATTCACATAAGTTTCCGGTACATCCTATATTTCATAAGCTAAGCAGACGGCAATGGAGTAAACTTTTCTATAAACACCTGGATCATCATTTGAAACAGTTTGGAGTGTAGATTCAAAATGCCGGGCGCATAACTGAATCACTACATAAAAGAATCATCTCACATTCATACCCCGATTCCTGCTTATTCGCGTCCATTCGCGTTTTCATTCGTGTTCATTCGCGTTCTTATTCGTGTTCATTCGCGTTAAACTATTCGCGTCCATTCGCGTTTTCATTCGTGTTCATTCGCGTTCTTATTCGTGTTCATTCGCGTTAAACTATTCGCGTCCATTCGCGTCCATTCGCGTTTTCATTCGTGTTCATTCGCGTTTTTATTCGTGTTCATTCGCGTTAAACCATTCGCGTTCATTCACGTTTTTATTCGCGTTCATTCGCGTCAAAATATTCGCGTTCATTCGCGTTTTTATTCGTGTTCATTCGCGTTAAACTATTCGCGTTCATTCGCGTTAAACTATTCGTGTTCATTCGCGTTAAACTATTCGCGTCCATTCGCGTTTTCATTCGTGTTCATTCGCGTTCTTATTCGTGTTCATTCGCGTTAAATATTCTCATAAATCACCGCGGCCCCCTGCCCAACCCCCACACACATAGTGGCCAATCCGTATTTAGCTCCTCTTCTTTTCATCTCGTGTAGTAAAGTGGTGGAAATTCTTGCACCGCTGCAACCCAGCGGGTGACCCAAGGCGATAGCTCCGCCGTTCACATTTACCTTTTCCAGGTCAAGGCCGAGATCATGAATGCAGGCTATAGATTGTGAAGCAAACGCCTCATTTAGTTCTATCAGATCAAGATCATTAACGGTTAATCCTGCACGCAGCAATGCCTTTCGGGTGGCCGGAACCGGTCCCACTCCCATAATCGAAGGATCCACTCCGGCTACTGCCATCGAAACAATGCGTGCCATCGGGCGCAGGTTATATTTCGAAACAGCTTCTTCATTTGCCATCAGCAGAGCGGCCGCTCCATCATTAATACCAGATGAATTGCCCGCGGTAACGGTTCCTTCTTTGGAAAAGGCAGGTTTTAACATGGCCAACCGATCCATTGATGTTCGACGCGGGTGTTCATCGCGATCAAAAATTATTTTTTCCCCCCTTCGACCGGAACCTCGATGCTGGTTATCTCCTCCTTCCATTTTAGTTTATCGAGCGCAACAAAATATTTCTCCTGGCTCTGTAAAGCAAATTCATCCTGGGCATGCCGGCTGATGTTCCATTGTTTGGCTACATTCTCGGCCGTTTCGCCCATTGAATAAGGATGATACAATTCCGCCATCCGCCTGTTGGTAAATCGCCAGCCGATAGTTGAATCATATAACTCCGGATTTCTATTCCATGCCGTGGAGGTTTTGGCAAGTACAAAAGGCGCCCGTGTCATACTTTCCACCCCACATCCTATATAAAGTTCTCCTTCATTACACATTATTCCCCTGGCCGCATCCATAATAGCCTGCAGTCCGGATGCGCAAAGTCGGTTAACCGTATTGCCGGCAACGGTTACCGGTAAACCAGCGAGTAATGCGGCCATACGGGCTACATTCCTGTTATCTTCTCCCGCCTGGTTGGCGTCGCCGGCAATAATATCCTCAATGGCATATATATCAATGCCGGGGTTGCGTTGTAATATCGCTTTAATTACATGCGCCAGCAAATCGTCTGGGCGAATACCGCTTAACGCTCCTCCATATTTACCGATTGGGGTTCTTACACTGTCTATGATATAGGCTGTTTTCATAATTATTTACCAGGCTTTAGAATTACTATTATGCTTCGTTGTGTCACTCCCTTGTACGCCGGTAACCCTATTCAGCTTAGCATTTACCGCGGAGAATTGGAGCAGCAGCAATTTCGCTGGGCCTACTCTTAAATTTCTTTACAATCTCCAATGTCTTTTGATTTTCTTCCTAATTTACTCCCGCCAATCAGACCCAAATAAAGCAGACTCAAAAGCAATATACAAAGTAAGAGCTGCTGCACCATACGCTCTGGATACCGTCTGCTTTATAACAGAACCCTCAAAACAAACTCAAATATCAGCCAAAACAGGCAAATCATTTCAAGCGGCGGCCAATGATTATCTTTGCGGCATGGTAAAAGAGAAAGGGAACAATATCAGGGACTTGTCGCAGGAAGAATTGGTGAAGTTTTTCGAATCCCTTGGCGAAAAGAAATTTAGGGCCAACCAGGTTTACGAATGGCTTTGGCAAAAGCATGCCCATAGTTTTGCGGATATGACCAACCTGAGCAAAGAACTACGACAAAAATTAGGAGAGAATTTTAGCTTACCGGCCCTTACGATAGATGCTACCCAATACAGTGCAGACGGAACCGTGAAATCCCGATTTAAAACATACGACGGACACTTGGTGGAAGGGGTATTGATTCCAACAGAAAAACGGCAAACCGCCTGTGTTTCTTCCCAAATCGGCTGCTCGCTCAGTTGTAAGTTTTGCGCCACCGGTTATATGGACAGAGAGCGAAATTTGACTTTGACGAGATTTATGACGAAGTGGTACTGATCAACAAGCAATGTGAACAGGTGTACGATAAAAAACTCAGCAATATTGTTTTTATGGGCATGGGCGAACCCCTGCTCAATTACAAAAATGTACTGAAAGCAATTGAAAGCATTAGTTCACCCGATGGACTGGGCATGAGTCCCACGCAGAATTACCGTTTCCACCGCGGGAGTCGCCAAACAAATACGGCAGTTAGGAGATGATCAGGTAAAGTTCAAACTAGCCTTATCATTACATGCGGCTAATGATTTGAAGCGCCACGAGATCATGCCCATCAATGATACCAATGATATCAAGGCATTGACAGATGCATTGAATTATTTTTATAAACAAACCGGCAACGAGATTACTTTTGAATATATTCTATTCAAAAATTTTAATGATAGTTTGAAAGACGCCGATGATTTAATAAAGATTTACCGGCAGGTTCCGGCCGACCTGGTGAATATTATTGAATACAACCCCATAGATAAAGCAAGTTTTGCCAAACCCGATGAAGAAGTGGTAAATGAATTTATGAGTTATCTCGACAAACACCGGGTAAATGCGCGCTTACGCCGGAGCCGGGGTAAAGATATTGATGCGGCTTGCGGGCAATTGGCGAATAAAGTTGGATAATTTGCGAATGTGCGAATCAAACAATGTGCGGATGTGCGAATGAATTAATGTGTGAACCTGCCTGCCGGCAGGCAGTTGTGCGAATTCCCTAAAGTCTATTATATTTCATTAATAGAAAGATAATTATTAAGAAGAAATTGGGGATTCAACAATCAGACCATTCGCACATTCGCACATTCGCAAATTCGCATATTAACTCCTGTTGTAAAACAGTAAAACTCGATATATGGCAAACAAAGGATTTCAGAAATTTATTGAGAAAAAAGAAAGTGGCGCGAAGAAAAAAGAACGCATCCGGCAGGAAAAGAAAAAAATTCGCCTGGAAACCAAAGCCTATTTTGAGAAGAAGAAAGCGGAGAAAAGAGGGGGACCAATTGGAGTCGGGAGTCAGGAGTCGGAAGCCGGAAGTCAAAGGAAAGAATTCAGAATTGAGAAATCGGAGATCAGGAGCCAGAAGCCCGTGGTGAGAGTCAGGGAGTCGGGAGTCGGGAGTCGGGAGTCGCGATCCGTAAGCAAGAAGACGGAAGCAGTTAGTAATGCGCTAATAATTCCTGGGAAAAATAAAGCTAAGAAGGCAAGTCAAATTACCCGGACCGAGAAACCTTTATTGCAAAAGAAAGACGCCCGTAAGGAACCACAAACCACCAACTACAAACCACCGACTGACAGTAAGCTCCAACCAACAACTACTAAACCAGCTTCCGACTTAATGCCTTTGAACAAATACCTGGCCCATGCCGGCGTTTGTTCCAGAAGAGATGCTGCCGATGTGGTGAAAGCCGGTAAAGTATCCGTCAACGGGAAAAAAATAATTGAGCCTGGGTTTAAAGTAACCCGGCAGGATGAAGTAACCGTCAATGGAAAAAAAATTACCCCGCAAAAAAACCTGGTGTACATCCTGCTAAATAAACCCAAAGATTTTATTACCACCACGGATGACCCGCAAGGGAGAAAAACAGTAATGGATATTGTGAAGAGCGCTACTACCGAAAGAGTATACCCGATTGGACGGCTCGATCGGAATACTACCGGTGTTTTATTGTTAACCAATGACGGGGAGCTCGCCCAAAAATTATCGCATCCCAGTTATGAAATAAAAAAGATCTATGAAGTAACACTGGACCGGCAGGTATCTAAAAAAGATTTTGATGCTATTGCCGCCGGAGTTACACTGGAAGATGGATATGTGCAGCCGGATGCATTGGCCTATCCCGATCCAAAGAACAAACATATTATCGGAATTGAAATACACAGTGGGCGAAACCGGATTGTTCGCCGGATATTTGAACACCTCGGGTACGATGTACGTAACCTCGACCGGGTAATGTATGCCAATCTAACCAAAAAAAATGTAGACCGGGGTAAATGGCGTTTCTTAAGTGAGAAAGAAGTGCGTTTACTTAAATTTCTTAATGCATCCTATATGCGGAAATAATTTTATAGTGATTATGGTGATCCATAGAGTTCCCGAAATAATTTTTGAAAATGAGGATATCGTGGCGGTCAACAAACCAGCCGGGTTACTCAGCATTCCCGACCGGGAAGGAAAAAGAGACATCATTGAAAACCTGGCTGCAGGAGAAATATGGAAAAATATTTACCGTGCACCGGCTCGATAAAGAAACCAGCGGGATAATACTATTTGCCAAAAATGAAGACACCCATAGATTTTTGTCAGAAGCATTTGAAGCCCGTACAGTGGAGAAATATTATCTCGGCATTGTAACCGGCCATTTGCCGGAAAAGAAGAAAAGA
The DNA here is from genome assembly GCA_963775145.1 of uncultured Chitinophagaceae bacterium. Lineage (GTDB taxonomy): Bacteria > Bacteroidota > Bacteroidia > Chitinophagales > Chitinophagaceae > Endoryza. Next base: position 68,826 of record CAVZHZ010000017.1, on the reverse strand, counting down.
ATTGAAATTCCCATTCGCGAACATTCCACCAGGAGAGGATTGATGATTGTACATCCCAAAGGGAAACTCTCCATAACCGAATATGAAGTAATAAATGAATGGAAGAAGTTCTCCTTATTGCAGTTCAATATCCTGACCGGCCGCACGCACCAGATTCGTGTTCATATGCAAAATGAAGGCCACCCGATAGTGTGTGATGAGTTATATGGTGATCCGACCCCTATACGGCTATCACTAATTAAGAAAAATTATAAGCTTTCAAAAAGCGAAGAAGAAGAAAGACCTATACTCAACCGGCTTGGACTCCATGCGTCCAAACTAATTATACCCTTACCAACCGGCAAATCGATAACCCTTGAAGTTCCACTACCAAAAGATATGAGAGCATTAATACAACAGTTGGACAAACTAAACAAGAAATCCTGACCAATATAAGGCCGAACCGGGTTCGAAATTGGTTTGGCCCCATAATTCCCCTGGTACCCACTCGTGTAATTAATTTGCATGGATTTATGTTCCTCTATTCCCGTTCATCCAGGAGTTTATTCGTGCTAATTAGCGTTTTCATTCGCGTCCATTTGTGTTTAAAATTCGCGTTCATATATGCCCCCTGTTCGCATTCATTCCGGAGATTATTCATGCTCATTAACGTTTTTATTCGCGTTCATTCGTGTCCCCTATTCGCGTTCATTCGTGTCCCCTATTCGCATTCATTCCGGAGATTGTTCGTGCTCATTAGCGTTTTTATTCGTGTTCATTCGTGTTTAAAATTCGCATTCATTAGTGTTCGCCATTCGTGTTCATTCGTGTTCAAAATTCGCGTTTGTATTTGTTCCTAATTTTAATTAATCTTACAACTTCAAAACCGGTAATGGATATAAAATATTTATTTTTATGGGGCGTATTGCTGGTGCTTGGGGTATTTACCCGATTGATAAAAAAAAGCAGGGGCTGGCATAATTTTTTTATTGTCATTTTTTCCATATTCATTACGCTCACGCTTATTGAAACAGCCTACCGGTTCCTGTTAAAGAAGAACGCGTTTACCATTAAAAGCAACAAAAATTTCGGGTCCTATACCAAACACCCATTAACCGGTTTCATGATTGCCGAACCGGGAGAAATGCAGGTTACTAAAATTGCCCGTAACGGAGATACCATCTTTAATACAGCCTATACACTGATTGCAGACAGTGGAATGAATTCAATAGCAATGAATCACCGGGTTGCTTTCAAAAAAAATACCAGCATCGATTCCGGGGAGCTGGTTTTCCTGGGTTGCAGTATCACCTACGGGGAAGGTATTCACGACCACGAAACCTTTGCCTATAAAACAGGCGAACTTTGTAATACTTCCTCTTCTAATTATGGATTTTCGGGTTATGGTACCCACCAGGCGTATAATATCTACCTAAATAAATACCGTAATTCCAGCGATCAAAAACATCGCACCTTTATTTATTCATTTATTCCCGATCATATCCTGCGGGCCAAATGCATCTATCCATGGAATGTCAACGATCCTTATTTCGAATTAGTGAAGGATTCGTTGGTATTGAAAGGAGTTGCTTCTGAAAATTCGGGTTATGCAAAAGTCCATAAAATAACCCGCTATCTTTCGCTGTTCAATGCATTAACTTTTATTACAGACATAGAAACGTCGATCGTGGCCGGCAAAGCGGCCAGAGAATTACAACCGGGCGATTACGATCTGGTCTTTCACATGATTAGTTCCATGCAGCGATCCATCCTGGCAAAAAATGACAGGCTTATTTTTATTTATTGGGACAAGTACAAATGGAAGGAAGCCGATGATGCCAAGGTTTTGAACCGTGAACTTATAGAACAAAAAATAGATACCCTCAGAAAAGAAGGAGTAATGGTAATAAAAGCCTCGGAAGCATTTGATACAACCAACCCCGCTTACTTCATAAGCGGAGATGGCCATCCTACGGCGGAAGCCAATCGATTGCTTGCCGTATTATTAGAAAAGAAAATAAATAAAAGATAAAGGTAACCTGTGGTAATAAAGAATTAAGTATAAGATTGCTCCAGACTTACCGATCCGTTTCCAGGAATTTTTCCAGTTATATGAATACGCAGAATCAGTAAGATTAAAACACCGGTTTATACCACGTATCCAAACAAATTATCGTTCTTATTCAACTCTGTATAATTGATGTTGTATTTATTCAGGTTAATAAGCAGGGCATCATAATCCTCCCGGTTCTTAAGTTCAATACCGATCAATGCCGGTCCACTTTCTTTATTGGTCTTTTGCATGTATTCAAACCGGGTTATATCATCGTTCGGTCCCAATACATCATTTACAAATTGCCTGAGAGCACCCGGTCGCTGCGGAAAGCGTACCAGGAAATAATGTTTTAATCCTTCGTATTGAAGACTGCGTTCCTTAATTTCCGGCATGCGGTCAATATCGTTGTTGCTTCCACTTACAATACAAACTATCGTCTTACCTTTTATTTCATCAGCAAAATCATCCAGGGCGGCGATCGATAAGGCGCCGGCGGGTTCCACTACAATCGCATCTTCATTATAAAGTTTCAAAATAGTTGAACAAATCTTTCCTTCCGGCACTAGTCGCATATCATCCAATACTTCTTTGCATATGGAAAAAGTAACTTCTCCTACCCGTTTCACGGCTGCGCCATCAACGAAACTGTCGATCTCATCCAGGGTAACTGGATGACCCGCCCTTAATGCCTCGTACATGGAAGGGGCTCCTTCCGGTTCAAGTCCTACAATTTTTGTTTTTGGTGAGTACATTTTAAAATAAGCCCCTACCCCTGCGCTTAATCCTCCGCCACCAACCGGAATAAACAAATAATCGATGTAGGCCATGTCTTCCAGTATTTCAACACCTACTGTTCCCTGTCCTTCAATGATCCGCAAATCATCGAACGGTGGAATAAATGTCATCCCATTTTCTTCAGTAAATTTTTTGGCGGCCACCGCACAATCATCAAAAGTATCCCCCACTAATCTTACTTCTATTGCATCATCCCCATGCATCTTCGTTTGCTTTACTTTTTGATTAGGGGTGATAATGGGCATGAACACCACTCCCTTTACTTTCAATTTTCTGCAACTAAAAGCAAAACCCTGCGCATGGTTTCCTGCACTGGCACATACTACGCCTTTGGCCAATTGCCCGGGTGGCAAGCTGCTCATCATATTGTACGCCCCCCGGAGTTTATAACTCCTCACCACCTGCAGGTCTTCCCGCTTCAGGTAAACATTACATTGGTATTTCTTCGACAAGCTGGCGCTCAATTGAAGGGGTGTTTTAGTCACCACCTTTTTCAAACGCATGGCCGCTTTTTGAAAATCCAGCCCCTCGGCCCTAAATGGCGGGGAGAAGTTCGTAGGCGTCTTAGAAGATGTATTCATTAACTGAAAATTATTTCATACAAAAAGAAGCTTCGGTAATAATAAAACCTTGCCTCCTGCTCGCATATTAACTTCAATTGCGCATTCGCTTCTTTGCATGAAATTGATTATGGTTTCATACCGTTACCACACAACGTGCACATAGAATATTTTTGTACACGTTGTGCCGGCATTTAATTGAATTAAGCAACCGGTTCTGCCGGTTTTTTCTCACCTTTCGCAGGTTGGTTTTCGGGGCGCAACGCAACGAACTGTTTTACCTGCCTGCCACATTTCACTTTCTCTGAGTTCTTTCAATTCCACTTCCAGTTTCTCGCGGTAATCCGGCTGACTGTTGCTATCAATGGAACGCTGCGATTCTTTACCTGAAGCAACACTTTCATACAATTCTTTAAAAACAGGAGCAGTAGCATCGCGGAATTTTTTCCACCAATCCAGGGCACCACGTTGAGCAGTAGTTGAACAGTTGGCATACATCCAGTCCATACCATTTTCTGCCACCAATGGCATTAATGATTGAGTTAGTTCTTCAACCGTTTCATTGAATGCTTCAGAGGGACTGTGTCCTTTATCACGCAAAACCTGGTACTGTGCTGCAAAGATTCCCTGGATAGCGCCCATAAGTGTTCCCCGCTCACCGGTTAAATCAGAGTAAACCTCTTTCTTGAAATCTGTTTCAAACAAGTAGCCACTGCCCACCGCAATACCCAAGGCTATCACTCTTTCTTTTGCCCGGCCGGTAGCATCCTGGAATATGGCATAGGAACTATTCAATCCACGACCTTGTAAGAACATTCTGCGTAAGGAAGTGCCCGAACCTTTTGGGGCAACTAGAAATACGTCCACCCCGGCGGCGGTATAATACCTGTTTGTTCTTTGAAGGTGATTCCAAAACCATGGGAAAAATATAGTGCTTTACCAGGAGTTAAATATTTTTTTACAGTTGGCCACAATTGAATCTGGGCCGCATCGCTGAGAAGATAACATATAATAGTACCCCGCTGGAGCGCTTCTTCAATATCAAACAGCGTTTCGCCGGGAACAAATCCGTCCCGAATTGCTTTGTCCCAGGTTTTTGAATTCTTACGTTGACCACAATTACGTTGATGCCGTTATCGCGTTGGTTGAGTGCCTGGCCCGGGCCCTGAACACCATAACCAATAACCGCGATAACTTCATTTTTAAGAACTTCTTGCGCTTTGGCGAGTGGGAACTCTTCACGGGTTACCACGTTTTCTTCTGTTCCGCCAAAATTTAGTTTTGCCATGTTATTTGTTTTTAAGTATGTGTTTGTTTAATAAGAGTCAGGGGTCCGTATGTCCGAAAGTCCGTAAGAATTATTTATAAGGAAGAAATATTCTTTAGGTCTTGCTCTCTTCCGGACTTTCCGACTTTAACTCTACATCGAAAATACTTTTTCATTATCATTCAAAAATTCATTCTCGATCGCTTCTTCGCCCGGCTCGCGATATTCGAAATCCTTCAATTTCTCATGGAATCCATCGCTGGCTTTTATTATTGCCACCCGTGCACTGCGAACAAATTCAATCAGCCCATATGGTTCCAATACTTTTATCAGTTTATCCGTTTCTTCGCGATGACCCGCTACTTCAAATACTGTATAGTCTTTACGAATGACCACCGCTTTTGCCCCGTGCTCTCTTAAAAGCCTCTCCACTTTTACTTTTTCCGCAATATTATCGGTTGGCACTTTGTATAAAGCCAGTTCCTGCCAGATTATTTCATCCTGTGTATTATAATAGGCTTTCAAAACTTCTACCTGCTTTTCAATCTGGCGGCAAAGTTTACGAACCACTTCTTCCGTTTCATTAATCACTATCGTAAATCGATGCACACTGTCAACTTCGGAAGGCGAAGTATTCAAACTTTCGATATTGATTTTCCTTCTTGAAAAGATGATGGCAATACGATTTAATAAACCAATTTGATTTTCGGTGTAGACGGTGATGGTATATTCTTGCCGGCCCCCTCCGCCTCCCCCGGTAGGGGAGAGCTGCAATCGATCAGAACTTACAAAATTCATCATACAATAACTTTTAAATTCAAAAACATCTATCCCAAGTTTCGGAATATCATAAATACTTATGGAGCCCCCATAGCCCCCTATCGGGGATTTAGAGGGCCTTCTTTATACCTCCTCCCGGCACAACACCACTTCTGCCACTCCTCTTCCCTGCGGCACCATCGGAAATACATTGTTCTCTTTTCCTACCATTACTTCCAATAAATAAGCCCCATCGTGATCAATCATTTCCTTCAGCCCCGCTTTCAGATCTTCTCTTTCTTGATACTATTGCCCGCAATCCCGTATCCCCTGGCTACCTGTACAAAATCCGGGCTGGTAATATCGACAAACGAATATCTTTTTTCGTGGAACAATTGCTGCCACTGGCGCACCATTCCTAAAAAACAATTATTCAGGATCATGATTTTTACATGCGGTTTAAATTGCATGATGGTGCCCAATTCCTGGATGGTCATCTGAATACCTCCATCACCAATTACCGCTATTACTTCCCTCTCCGGTGCACCAAACTTAGCGCCTATGGCAGCGGGTAATGCAAAACCCATGGTGCCCAATCCTCCCGAAGTAATATTACTCCGGGTCTTATTCATAATCGCATAGCGGCATGCCACCATCTGGTGCTGACCTACATCCGTTACAATAATGGCTTCACCCTTGGTAAGTTCATTTACCAGGCTGATTACTTCACCCATAGTAAGCGTATCGTTGGTTGGATTCAACTCCTCCCTGATAACTTTTTCTTCCTCTTTCTCCTGGCAATCTTTAAATTTCTGCAACCATTGCGGATATACTTTTTGTTCCACCAGTTCCGTTAACATCGGTAAAGTTTCTTTACAATCGCCCCATACGGGAACGGTAGCTTTTACATTCTTATCTATTTCCGCCGGATCAATATCCAGGTGAATTATCTTGCCTGCTTCGCATATTTATCCAGTCTCCCCGTTACCCGGTCATCGAAACGCATACCTACGGCTATCAATACATCACATTCATTGGTCAATAGATTCGGGCCATAATTTCCATGCATGCCCAACATACCTACTCCCAGCGGATGATCGGTAGGAATGGCACTCATACCCAGAATGGTCCAGGCAGCCGGTATACCCGCTTTTTCAATAAATTTCTTAAACTCATTCTCCGCGTTGCCAAGAATGACTCCCTGTCCAAAAATTACAAAGGGCCTTTCTGCCTCGTTTATCAGTTTAGCCGCTTTTTCAACATACTCTTTTCGTACAATTGGTTTAGGACGATAACTGCGGATATGATTGCAGGGTTTATATTTTGTAGCAGGCACCTGCTGCAATTGGGCATTCTTTGTTATATCAATAACTACCGGTCCGGGACGGCCGCTTTTTGCTATATAAAATGCTTTCGCTAATACTTCCGGAATTTCCGTAGCATCGGTAACCTGGTAATTCCATTTGGTGATCGGCGTCGTTATATTGATTACATCTGTTTCCTGGAACGCGTCGGTACCCAATAAATGCGCAAATACCTGGCCGGTAATACAAACGAGCGGAGTAGAATCAATCATGGCATCCGCCAAACCCGTTACCAGGTTGGTAGCCCCCGGCCCGCTGGTTGCAAACACCACTCCCACTTTCCCTGAAACACGCGCATAACCCTGCGCCGCATGAATGGCGCCCTGCTCATGCCGAACCAGGATATGCTGTAACCGGTCGTGGTAATCATACAATGCATCATAAATAGGCATGATGGCCCCGCCGGGATACCCAAAAATGATGTCCACTTTTTCGGAGATCAATGCTTCTAACACTTCCATTGAACCGCTAACAGAAGCCCCCTCCAAACCTCCCCCGGTGGGGAAGGCTTTGGCAGCACCCGAAGCATTTTTCGAAGTCTCTTTATTTTCAGATTTACCAGTTTTGGTTGATTCAAAAACACTACTCATAGAAAACTTTTTTATTTAATTTGAAAGTTACCAAACTCCTCCCCGCCGGGGAGGCTGGGAGGGGCCGGTTCTGCCTATTCATCCGTCACGCAACCTTCGCTCGCATCTTTTACATATTTAGCATACTTATATAAAATTCCCCTGGTAGCTTTCAATGGTGGTTGCTTCCATGCTGCTTTTCGCCGGGCAATTTCTTCTTCACTGACTTTTAAATTAATCGTATTTTTCACCGAATCAATTTCAATTATATCATTGTCTTTTACCAACGCAATCAACCCCCCATCAAATGCTTCCGGGGTAATATGACCTACCACAAAGCCATGTGTACCTCCACTGAAACGGCCATCAGTAATCAAAGCCACACTCTTCCCCAGGCCCGCGCCAATTATTGCTCCGGTAGGCTTCAGCATTTCGGGCATACCGGGTGCTCCTCTCGGACCGATATATCTTATTACTACCACATCGCCCGCATGCACCTTCCCGCTCTGAATGCCTGTAATCAGATCTTTTTCTCCATCAAATACTCTGGCGGTTCCTTCAAAGCGTTCACCTTCTTTACCACTGATCTTCGCTACACTTCCCTTCATCGCGAGGTTACCGTATAATATTTGTAAATGCCCGGTTGCTTTCAACGGTTGCTCCAGGGGCATAATGATTTTTTGTTTCTCAAAATCAAGATCAGGAGCCGTTTTCAAATTCTCTGCTACGGTTTTTCCCGTTACGGTTAAACAATCACCATGCAACAATCCTTTACTCAACAAATATTTCATTACCGCCGGAACACCTCCATGTTTATGTAAATCTTCCATCAAATACTTTCCACTCGGTTTAAAATCTGCCAGCACCGGAATTTTATTGCTGATAGTCTGAAAATCATCCTGCGTCAGCTTCACATCTACGCTTTTTGCCATCGCGATCAAATGCAGCACGGCATTCGTTGATCCGCCGAGTACCATAATAACCGTAATCGCGTTTTCAAATGCTTTACGGGTCATGATATCACGGGGTTTAATATCTTTCTCCAGTAATACTTTTATGGCTGCGCCTACTTTCGCGCATTCTTCCTGTTTATCGGTCACTCAATGCCGGGTTGCTGGATGAATTGGGCAAACTCAAACCCAACGCTTCAATGGCACTGGCCATCGTGTTGGCGGTATACATACCACCACAGGCGCCCGCACCCGGACAAGAATGCTGTACAATCCCTTTGAAATCGGCATCACTTAAATTACCGGCAATCTTTTGCCCTAATGCTTCAAAGGCGCTTACGATATTCAGATCCTCTCCTTTATAATGACCCGGGAGCAATCGTTCCGCCATAGAACATAATCGACGGGCGATTCAACCTGCCCATTGCCATGACTGAACCAGGCATATTCTTATCACAACCCGGTATCGTTATTAATGCATCATAATATTGCGCGCCCGCATTGGTTTCAATACTATCCGCAATTATATCACGGCTCACCAGGCTATACCGCATACCATCGGTTCCCATACTTATTCCATCACTTACTCCAATGGTATAAAAACGTAAGCCGAGCAACCCGTCCGTATTATCGACGCTCTTCTTTACACTGGTGGCTAAATCATTCAGGTGCATATTGCAGGGGTTTCCGTCCCATCCCATGCTGGCAATACCAACCTGTGCTTTGTGAAAATCTTCTTCTTTAAACCCAATAGCGTAATACATCGCCTGGGCTGCTGGTTGCGTTATGTCCTGCGTTAGTATCTTTGAATATTTGTTTAGCTCTCCCATATTTTTTAAATCATTCATCCAATTCAAATCTCACCTATTATGTTACCGGCTTTATCGCTTTACTCATCTTATGTTGCGTCGCACCCTTGTGCGCCAACAATTCTATTCAACTCCAATGCTTCTTTTTTTAATACCCTGTATTTTCTGCCCCAAAATGTCGATATGGAACATTATAAAATTCAAAACAAAAAAACATCAGCTCTCTTTACATTTCAGATTCGATATTTTAGATCTTATATTTTTCTTCCCGGTCTTTCTCTTTCAAACAAGTTCTTTTCGTCGAAGCGGTAGAAACTCATCAATTGATTTCTCCATCACCCGGTTCTTATACGCCCGTTGAATAGTACGGCTAATGGTATCATTCCACTCTTTGGCAAACGGTTCATCATCGAGGCTTTCCCACCCAATTACTTCCGCGGCAGTACCACAAAAGAAAACAGCGTCTGCCTGTTTCAATTCCCGGGTAGTAATCAATTTTTCCTTCACCTCAATTCCCAATTCATTACAGATTTCAAAAACCGTGGCCCGGGTTATACCGGGTAAAATATTTCCGAGCATGGGCGTAAATAATTTTCCATCTTTTTCATAGAAAACATTAGCGCCAGGTCCTTCCGCCACAAATTCGTTCATATCGTTCAGCAATGCTTCGTCGTACCCATTAGCTTTTGCTTCCTGGCTGGCCAAAATAGAATTTACATAATGACCCGCTGCCTTCGCGTGAATTTTAAATCCTTTTGGATTGGGTCGCTGAAAAGAGCTTGTCATAACCCGTAACAACTTATCTCCTAAAAATGGCTGCATCAGCCACACTTCAATAAAAATGAAAGACTCCTGGTTTGGAGAAAAACTCATATTCGCCGGTGCATATACCACCGGCCGGATATAGGCATCCTGCAGGTTATTTCTTTTCAATACTTCATAGGTCGCTTCCATTAATTCTTCGCGGGTCCAATGATAGGGTAAATTCATTGCCAGGGCTGATTGTTTCAGCCGGTCAAAATGCTCTGCTGCTTTAAAAATTCTCGTTTCCCCGCTTATTGTTTTATAAGAACGGATCCCTTCAAACACACTATAACCATAATGCAAACTCTGGCTATACAAATCCATTTTAGCTTCAGTCGCTTTTACAAACTCCCCATTTAAGAAGAGTATCGTGTTTTCGTTATAATAAGTAGCCATAATTTTATTTAATTCCAAGAGCCCGATAAACCGGATATCCGGAAGAATTATTGATTATTTTTTTTATAAGTTTACTGTCATTCAATCCAGGTACCAGCCTTACAACCTGCAGCTATTTGAAGAAGCAAATGTTTGGTTCCATTCTCCAGTCTTCCCGACTTCCCCTCTTCCGGTCTTCCAGACTTTCCGACGTTCCAACTTCCCGTCTTCCCGACTTCCAACCTATATTATCGTCGACTTTCTCAATTCAATATTCTCCTTATTAATCGCTCCGGGAATTTTACCGGAAACATAATCGCTGATTAACTCGCCGATGGTACTGGTAAAATAAAAATTAACCGGGTCAATATCTTTCGTTACAAAGCTGTTCTGCAAGGTCCAGTTTACCGCGTTGCGAACCTGCTGTGCTTCTTCTTTCAATCCGAAATGATCGAGCAACATTGCTGCTGAAAGAATAGATCCAAGCGGATTAGCAATATCTTTTCCGGCAGCCTGCGGATAGGATCCATGAATAGGTTCGAACATCGCGGCGCCTTTGCCAATGGATGCTGATGGTAACAGCCCGAGCGAACCACTCAATACACTGGCTTCATCGCTGATAATATCTCCAAACATGTTTTCGGTTAGAATTACATCAAACTGCTTCGGATTGATAATGATCTGCATGGCCGCATTATCTACAAACATGTATTCCACAGCAATCTCTTTATACTGCATGGCCAACTCCTGTACCACCTTGCGCCACAAGCGCGATGTTTCGAGAACATTTGCTTTATCTACCAGTAATAATTTCTTTTTTCTCTTTTGTGCATATTGAAAAGCCAGATGAGCCACGCGCTCAATTTCTTCCCGCGTATACATACATTCGTCTGACGCCCGGTTACCATCTTCACTCAATTCTTTTTTTCCAAAATATATTCCCCCGGTGAGCTCACGGAATATGACGAAATCGACTCCTTCGAGTTTTTCACTTTTCAAAGGAGACAAATGCTGCAGAGAAGGGTACGTGTTTACCGGGCGGATATTGGCAAACAATTGCAGGCTCTTCCGGAGTTTAAGCAATCCTTGTTCAGGCCGGACTTTCGCGGATGGGTCATTATCGTACCTGGGATGTCCAATGGCACCGAACAAAATGGCATCGCTGTTTAAACAGGCTTCGATGGTTTCATCGGGCAGGGGATTGCCGGTTTTATCAATAGCATCTGCTCCCATTAAATGATACGCATATTCAAACTCATGATTATATTGGTGTGCAATGGCATCCAATACACGAATGGCCTGGCGAGTTACCTCGGGGCCTATACCGTCGCCTTCAATTACTGTTATTTTTTTATTCATCGGTAGTATGCTTATACAAAATTTTGGTTTTTAGGATGCGGGATTCAGCTAATAGCCAGAAGCCCTTAGCCATTAGCTGGTAGCCAATCACTGATGGCTCAAGCCTCATGCCTCAAGGCTTTCGACTCATGGCTTCCGGCTTACACCCTGGTCGCTTCATATTCTTCAATATCTTTTTTATTGCTCAGCAAATAATCAATATCATCGTACCCGTTTATCAGGCATGTTTTTTTATATGAATTAATATCAAATTTTTCTTTTTCGCCCGTTGCTATGATGGTAATCGATTGATCTGCCACACTCACTTCCAATTCCGTTTTATTATCTTTTTCGATAGCCACAAATAGCTTCTGTAAAAAGGCTTCGCTTACCTGCACCGGAACCAGAAAGTTATTTAGTGCATTATTCTTAAATATATCCGCAAAGAAACTGCTTACCACCACATCAAAGCCGGCATCTTTAATAGCCCATGCCGCATGCTCCCGCGAAGAACCACAACCGAAATTTTTTGCGGCTACCAATATTTTACCGCTGTAGGTTGGATTATTCATTATAAAATCCGGTTTTGGTTGCGCTTCATCATCGTTATTATATCGCCAATCGCGGAACAAATTTTTTCCGAAACCCTCTCGGCTGGTGACTTTTAAAAACCTCGCCGGTATGATCTGGTCCGTATCGATGTTTTCCATGTTAACGGGAACAGCGGTGCTGGTGATTATGTTGATGGCTTTATCACCCCCATCCCCTAAAGGGGGGCTTGCAAGATTCCCGTTATTTTTTTTATCAGCCATAATCATTCAATTATTTAAAAACTTATTGACTAACTATTACTCAAACTGACAGACAACTCCCCTTTGAGGGGGCTTGCAAAATTCCCGTTATTTTTTTTATCAGCCATAATCATTAAATTATTTAAAAACTTATTGACTAACTAATACTCAAACTGACAGCCAACTCCCCTTTAAGGGGGCTTGCAAAATTCCCGTTATTTTTTTTATCAGCCATAATCATTCAATTATTTAAAAACTTATTGACTAACTATTACTCAAACTGACAGACAACTCCCCTTTGAGGGGGCTTGCAAAATTCCCGTTATTTTTTTTATCAGCCATAATCATTCAATTATTTAAAAACTTATTGACTAACTATTACTCAAACTGACAGACAACTCCCCTTTGAGGGGGCTTGCAAAATTCCCGTTATTTTTTTTATCAGCCATAATCATTCAATTATTTAAAAACTTATTGACTAACTAATACTCAAACTGCCCGCCAACTACCCTTTAGGGGAAGGGGGCATCAATTCTCTCACGTCAGTTACCACCCCGGTTATTGCCGCTGCGGCTGCCGTTAACGGAGAAGCTAAAAAAGTCCGGGCATTGGGTCCCTGTCTTCCTTCAAAATTTCTATTGGAAGTGGAGATACAATATTTTCCTGCCGGAATTTTGTCTTCATTCATACCTAAACAGGCGGAACATCCTGGTTGGCGCAAAACAAAACCAGCCTCTTCAAATACTTTGTGTATCCCTTCTTTTCTTGCCTGTTTCTCCACCTGCTGACTTCCCGGAACAATCCACACTTCTACCCCTTCCGCTTTCTTTTTTCCTTTTACAAAATCCGCGACCATGCGCAGATCTTCGATGCGGGAATTGGTACAACTGCCTATAAACACATAATCAACTTTCTGCCCTTTTATACTCTTCCCTGCCCGCAACCCCATATACTTAAGAGATTTTTCGAAAGAAGGTTTATCCTGCTCATTTATTTCCTGCAAGGCTGGAATATGGCCACTGATACTAATACCCATTCCCGGGTTAGTACCATACGTAATCCAGGGTTCGATATCAGCGGCTTTAATAAAAATTTCTTTATCAAATATTGCATCGGCATCACTATGCAGTTTCATCCATTGGGCTAATTTATGTTCCCACTGGCCATTGCCGGGAGCGAACAGTCTACCTTTCATATAACTGAAAGTAGTTTCATCCGGCGCAATCAATCCGCAACGGGCCCCCATTTCGATACTCATATTGCAGATAGTCATCCGGGCTTCCATCGATAAATTCCGGATAGCAGAACCGGCAAATTCTACCGCATAGCCGGTAGCACCGCTGGCAGAAATGAGTGATAATATGTACAGAACAATATCTTTGGATACTACCCCTTTGTTCAGTTTGCCATCTACATTAATACGCATCAGTTTAGGTTTGCTTTGCAGCAAACACTGGGTAGCTAATACCATTTCTACTTCACTCGTTCCAATACCAAAGGCAATGCAACCGAATGCTCCGTGGGTAGATGTATGACTATCTCCACATACAATGGTCATTCCCGGTTGAGTGATTCCTAATTCGGGTCCGATAACATGTACAATTCCCTGGAACGGGTGACCAAGGCCATATAATTCTACATTATGCTCGGTGCAATTTTTTGTTAGAGTCTCCACCTGCAGTCGACTCAGTTCTTCCTTGATAGGCAAGTGCTGATTGAGGGTAGGTACATTATGGTCGGCCGTGGCAATGGTTTGTGCCGGTCTGTATACTTTAATGCCCCGTTTGTTTAGTCCGGTAAATGCCTGCGGGCTGGTTACTTCGTGTATAAAATGTTTATCGATATATAATATAGAGGGACCATCGTCAATTGTCTTGACAACATGCTTTTCCCAGATCTTTTCAAAGAGGGTGCGGCCCCCTGAATCGCCTGGAAGAGGACGTTGTAAATCTGCGCTATTGTTAGTGTCAGTCATTATTATCTATTCTTTTCTTTTTTGAATTGATGGTTTTGGAATCTGAATCAACTGGCCGTAACGTGCTCCGTGTTATTCAGGAGTACAAGAGTGCGACGCAACAGGTGTCTAATAGTAGTACAAGTGCCTGGCTCCTGCTCATTGATCCGGAAAACTATTGCAAGTTCATATTACTTATTCTTATTGCCAAGTCCCCATTCGGGGCCCGGGGGCTAAAAATGCGTGGCGCAGAAGCGCCACGCCTAAACAAAAACTACGCTCATGAGAAAATTTCCCTTATGAAGCGACTATTGCTTCCGGCTTATAGGCAGCGGCTATCTCCACTAAATCTTCATCCTGCACTTCTTTCTTTTGATCAGCCACTTTTACAAAATGTTCATAGAGTATATCCACATCGTTGCGGTTGAACTGGTATCCCAGCTTATGCAACCGGTGCGCCAATGCACTTCGGCCACTTCGTGCCGTTAGTACAATTTTGGAACCCCCTGCTCCTACTTCCTCCGGATTAATTATTTCATAAGTCAGCGCATCTTTCAAAAATCCATCCTGGTGAATTCCGGATGAATGAGAAAACGCGTTGCTTCCTACAATCGCTTTGTTTGGCTGAACCGGCATCCGCATCACATCGCTTACGAGGCGACTCATCGGATTCAGCATTTCGGATTTAACGCCGGTATAAAAACCGAGATGTTTGTGTTGTTTGATCACCATTACTACTTCTTCCAGCGAAGTATTACCGGCTCTTTCTCCCAATCCATTAATGGTACATTCAATCTGCCTGGCCCCGCTGATGATTCCTGCTATAGAGTTAGCGGTTGCCAGGCCCAAATCGTTATGACAATGACAACTCAGCACCGCTTTGTCAATATTGGGAACGTTATTTATGAGATAACTCATTTTTTCTCCGTACTGGTAAGGCAGGCAATAACCCGTTGTATCAGGAATATTTACCGTAGTGGCACCTGCTGCAATAACCGCTTCGACGACCCTGGCCAAATATTCATTATCAGTACGGCCCGCATCTTCGGCATAAAATTCTATATTATCGGTATACTTGCGCGCCCATTTAACGCATTGTATGGCGCGCTTTAATATTTCTTCCCGGGTAGAGTTGAATTTGGATTTGATATGATAATCGGAAGTCCCGATACCCGTATGAATCCGTGGATTTTTTGCATGCTTCAGGGCAGCGCCGGCTGTGTCAATATCTTTTTGAACCGCCCGGCTTAATCCGCAAACGGTGGCCCTTTTCAGTGTTTTGGCGATCTGCTCCACACTTTCAAAATCGCCGGGACTGGAGATTGGAAAACCTGCCTCTATAATGTCTACTCCCAGTTCTTCCAATTGAAGCGCCAGCTCTACCTTTTCTTTGGTATTAAGCTTGCAGCCGGGCACCTGTTCGCCGTCGCGCAAAGTGGTATCAAAAATATATATCTTGTTGTCTGGCATTTGGCAATTTTGAACCGGGTGGATATAAAAAAGCAGGCTGTCTTACTTTTGTGTTGCTTGCTATAGTCTAATAAAACAACCTGCTCCTCCGAAGGTATTTGTATATAAGGGGCCGGTAAAATCAAAAAAGCTGGTATTTTACAGTGTTTAACCGGGTAAAGAATAGCCCAAATGCACGCTGGATAAGGATTTTAATCATATTTGAATACGATGCCCAACCGCTCATCAGACCCCCTCTTTTTGCTAATTAAATCGCTGGAAAAGTCCGAAAAACGGAACTTCAAGTTATATGTGAAGCGTCACTCGGGCGGCGAGGACCTTAAGGGGGTTCAATTATTTGACGCGCTCGATAAAATGGAGGAATACGATGAGGACCTGTTACTCAAGAAAAACAAAGCCATCCGTAAGCAGCAGCTTTCTAACATGAAGGCCCATTTATATCGCCAGTTGCTTTCAAGCCTGCGGCTAATTAAAAACGAAAACAATATTGATATCCAGTTACACGAGCAAATGGATTTTGCCCGGATCCTATATAATAAAGGACTTTACCTGCAAAGTCTGAAGGTGCTGGATAAGTTAAAAGACCTTGCCCGGGAGCATAATCAGTTTACTTATCAGCAGCAGGTATTGTTTTTCGAGAAAAAGATAGAGACCTTGTATATTACGCGCAGTATGCAGGACCGGGCCCGGCAATTAGCGACCGAATCGGAGGAGGTATTGCTCAAACTTACCCTGATCACCCAACTATCTACGCTCGCGCTTGAGTTATACAGCTGGTATATAAAGAATGGTCATGCCCGCAATGAAAAGGATATTAAAGCCGTAAATGCTTTTTTTGAAAAACATTTTCCTGATAAGGCCAGGCAGGTAAATGGATTTTACGAACAGCTCTACCTGTACCAGAGTTATTGCTGGCTGGCCTTTATTAAACAGGATTTTTTAACTTATTACCGCTATACCCAAAAATGGGTGGATCTTTTTGAACAGGATAAATTTATGATTGAAGTAGAAACGGGGCATTACATAAAAGGAATGCATAACTTATTGGGCGCTCATTTTGATCTGCAGAATTATAAGAAGTTCAACGAAGTGTTGGAGCATTTCGAAAAGTTTTCTCATTCCCGGGCGGTGAGTCAGAATGATAACAACAAAATACTGGTATTTGTATACCTCAACATTTCCATACTCAATAAACATTTCACCGAAGGCACATTCAGCGATGGGATTAAACTGGTACCGCATATTGAAGAAAAATTAAAAGAATACGAATTATATCTCGACCGGCACCGGGTACTGGTATTCTATTACAAATTTGCCTCCTTGTATTTTGGAAGCGGCGATTATGAAACGACCATCGATTACCTGAATAAGATAATTAACTGGAAAATGGATCTGCGTACCGATCTGCAGTGTTATTCGAGGTTGCTGCATTTAATTGCTCATTATGAACTGGGCAATTATGATTTACTGGAGTTCTTAATTAAATCGGTGTATCGCTTTATGGGCAAAATGGAAAGCCTGAGTTTGGTAGAAGAAGAAATTTTTAAATTCCTGCGCCAGTCGTTCCGCGTTACTACCAAAGGACTGCAACCTGAATTTGAAAAGCTATTAGAAAAACTGAAAAAACTGGAGCGCAACCAGTTTGAAACCCGCGCCTTTGTATACCTCGATGTAATCAGCTGGCTGGAAAGCAAAATCAGTAATGTACCGGTACAAACGGTGATACGCAAGAAGTTTCTCGAGCGGAAAAAAGCATAACATAACATCGTTATCCTGAAGAATGAGAACCTGGTATGCCTTGTATTAGACTATCCTTGTTTTGAATGAGTGGATAACGAACTTTCTGTTGTTAATCTGCAGCAGTTCCGGATAAACTGCCTCTGCCAATTCCAGGGTGGAATTCTTATTGCTCCACACAAATGCCCTGTACCTTGGTGCCCGGTCGATGATCCCATGAAAATTGCGCGTTTCGAAATTCAACTGAAGCGCTACCAAATTACCAACGCACCCATATTTGTAGCCTCTATCCAACTGTTGGGGCAAACGAATAGATTTAGGAAGGTTGATTCCTGGAATGAAATAATGTTGGTAATTTATGTAAATTGACAATGCGACCGACAAATGGTCCATTTGGGATAGAAAGCTTAAAAGAATCATTGCAATGACAACCGAACAACTCCAAAAAGAATTTGAACAGGCGAGCGGATCCCTGAAGTCTTATATTCTCCGAATTACCGCAAGTGTTGCGGATACAGAGGATATTGTTCATGATACTTTTATTAAAGCCACGGAAAAAATCGGAACATTCAGGGGAGAGTCCTCGATAAAAACCTGGATTTTCGCCATTGCCTCCAATCTCGCAAAAGATAACCTGAGAGCTAGAAAACGATGGGTGGAAAATGTCAACGACATTTCAAAAGAAGCCGCTTTGAGCGATCCTCATTTCTTTCAGCAAGCTATGGATATCAGAACAAATTCTCCCCAGGGACAATTTGAAATAAAAGAGCACATTGCTTTCTGTTTTACCTGTATCTCCAAATCATTGCCGCTTGAACAACAAATCAGCCTGTTGCTGAAAGAAGTATATGAATTCAAAGTCAATGAAATCGCCCAAATCCTGGACTGTTCCGAACCAATGGTGAAATATTATTTACATGAAGGCCGGTCAAAGATGATAACTATTTTTGAAGGGAGGTGCGCGTTAATAAACAAAAAGGGCGTTTGCCACCAATGCTCCGAACTGAATGGGATATTTAACCCAAAACAAAAATTCCAGGAAGAGGTGATAAAAATTGAACTGGCACGAGAATCGGAAAATTCAGACAAAGAATATTTATTTGATTTGCGGATGAAAGTGTTGAAAGGGATAGACCCCTTTCAATCAAGCGCTGCCGACCTGCAATTGCATCATCTGGAACATAACAGAAAGGTCATGGAAGAATATTTAGAAATAAATCGGGTTTAGGCTATCATTTTGGTTTTCAAAAACGTCGAAAGGACAAATAATAATCAACCTCAACTTATTCTATTATGGCGACAAGCTCTCCGGGGACTTCCAATAAAAAAGCCACTACAATTAAAAAAACTTTCAGTAGGGAAACCAGCATTAGTATTGAAATCAATTCCAACTCATCCATTATCTGGGCATTATTGACCAATGCATCGGATTATCCCCGGTGGAACTCCACCGTCATTTCAATTGAGGGAGATATCATAGCAGGGGGAAAAATTAACCTGAAATCAACCCTCGATCCGAAGCGAACATTTAAACTGAAGGTGAAAGAATTTCAACCGGAAAACAAACTCGCCTGGGGTGACGCTATGGGCAACAGGGTTTATACAATTACTAAAACAAGTACCGGATCTGTCCTTTTTTCCATGACAGAAAAAATTGGGGGTCCGCTTTTCCCTTTATTTGCGAGGATGATCCCATCTTTTGACAAATCATTTGAACAATTTGCCACCGATTTGAAAAAAGAAGCGGAAAAAATAGCCAACAGTAAATAACACTACAATGAAAATCGTACAGGTAACTTATACCACACGGCCGGAATTTGCCGGGAAAAATACGGCCAATATAAAAACCGTCATGGATGATCTGCAGCAATTACATCCACCCGGGATTCGATATACGGCTGTCCTTGGTTCAGATGGCAAAACCTTTACTCATACTGCTTTTTTCCAATCGGAAGCGGATCAGAAAACTCTTTTTGAGCTATCCTCTTTCAAAAATTTCCAGGAACAATTAAAATCGAGTATTCCGGAAGTACCGCCCAAACAGGAAATCCTGACGCTGGTTGGTTCATCATATACTATTTTTAACTCTTAATAAAGGAAATTATGAAATTTCAAATCGGAACAAAGGAAAAACCATTGAAATTAAAAACGCCGCCATTAACATCGGATTACAGCATGCATGCTGACGAAAAAGACGGCAAAGAAGTATTGGTATGTACCGTAGGGAAAACCGTATTACTTTATGACTATCGTTGCCTGGAGGACCTGCATGCGATGCTGAAAAAGCATGGGGATTGGATGGAATTGGGAAGTGCGGACGAACAAAAGCCCGCGAAGGAAGGAACCGTGGAAGCCTGGGGTCGCTCTGAAAAAAATCCGGTGGGCGGTTGGTATGGACTTAAGAAAGGCCTTCGGGGCCGTTTCGGAATGTATATTCCCCCATTAATGGAAGCACTGGGACTTGCGGAATTGACTCATGACCCAAAGGGCAATAAGATGAGAGCAAAATAGCTCTTCTATCAAAGTATTATCTATATACAGGCACCAAACAAGTACACCCACAACGACAATACCGCATCGTTGTGGGATTCCCTATTTAAAAACTATCCATCTATACCCCTAATAAAAAGAAAGTAGATATTAATCAAGCAACGCTGGCTATTACCATTGAATCCATGGAATTCCAATTTTATCTCTTGATTACATAGTATTTCTTATGATAGCCCTGACCTGGAATCACGACCGTTTTTCCTCTTCAAATTTTAATGTGCCCCGCAACCAAAAATTTACTAAATTCATATTTCCATTTTTTCAACTCTCTGTATCCTTCACCTTTCTTCACCTATAAATCTTTTTTATGCAAAAGAATTTTTTCAAACAGATTGCCGGTTTTGCCCTGCTGGGGATTCTATTTTTATCATTTGAATCATTTATCTCGAAAAAGGATGAAATAAAAACAATAACCGGGGAAATTCTGGATATGAAATGTTATATGAGTTCCGGTGCCCGCGGTGATGGCCATAAAGACTGTGCTGCCTCCTGCGTCAAACGCGGCGCTCCAATGGGTATTATTACTGATGAAGATAAAGTGTACCTGTTAATTGAAGATGGCAAAAAAGCAGAAGCATATGAAGATGCCAAA
Source organism: uncultured Chitinophagaceae bacterium (assembly GCA_963775145.1). Taxonomy (GTDB): domain Bacteria; phylum Bacteroidota; class Bacteroidia; order Chitinophagales; family Chitinophagaceae; genus Endoryza. The sequence goes on along the minus strand of CAVZHZ010000017.1, from coordinate 48,107 downwards.
AAGCATGCGGGCGATAAGGTAACAATTACCGGAACGGTGACTGAAAAAGGAGGGGTGCAGGCAATAATTGTCAGTGAGATAAAAGTGAAGATGTGAGTTTTCTGATTTCGGTATATTTTGTTATTACCTCTGGACAGAAACATTCTACCACGTTGAAATAAATCTTCATTAAATCAAATACTTAGTGAAGGTAGAGGGAAGTTATACAGAAAGGCCACAGAACGGAAATCAGGAATTAGCGCAAACAATTAAAACGTTTAATGTTTGTAGCCTTGCTGCCAGGTTTAAACTCAAACCGATTAATTAATAAGTTGTCCTCAATGGGCTTCTTATATACAAGTTAAACCCCTGAGACTTAGTTCTACAGGGTATATCGTTTTCTAATTCCAAACTAGAAGCCCAATTCCTCCCCACCAATAACCAGTAAGATATTTAATGAGCAGGTTATAAAAATTGGATTGGTAATTGCGGGAGGTAGGATGGCTACTTGTTAAAATACTTGTTTAATTTTAGGGCAACCCTTTGTGCAGGCTTAGGAATATTTCTATAAAACTATTGAGGTGTGATATGAAACAAATTTACCCTGGGGAGCAGTGGAAGGCTATACGGTTCGACTTCCCCTTTACCAATGATTGCCGGATTGAAGTTTCCAACTTTGGAAGATTAAGAACATTCAATAAAGTTTCGGACGGCAATATCATAAATGGTTCCATGGTGAACGGCTATCGCATTATCCGGTTGAAATTTTATAGTCCCCGGGATAAGGAAACACAAGCCCGTTTTGACTATTTAAAAGGACAGGTGGAAATGCTGGCTTCAAAATTAAAATTATTAAAAGATGAAAGTGAAGCCATTGACGCTATTGCGGCAACCGAAAATTTGCTCACGGCATTTAAAACAAACCTGCAAAAAGAATTAAGGCAAGACCTGAGATCAAGAACCGTCTATTATCATTCACTCATTCACCGGCTGGTGGCCGACTATTTCCTGGCCAAACCGCGGGATAACCAAACGATTGTTGCCCACCTTGATTATGATAAGCTGAATAACAGATCTGCCAATCTAAAATGGATGACGCCGGAAGAGAATTATGAACATCAGCGAAGCAGCCCTTTTGTGATCAAGCAAAAATTAAGAATGAAACAGCATGGAAACAACCAATCCACTCATATCAAACTGAGTGTAACAAAAGTTATGTTGCTCAAGAAATTATTATCGCAGGGCAAACCCATGCACCAGCTGGTAAAAATATTTAAAGTGACAGATACTCAAATTTTCAGAATAAAGAGAGGAGAAAACTGGTCCGACATTGAAGCGGCTAATTAGTGAATATTACAACCCTTCCGATCGAAATGATATTTTTTCTCAACCCTTCCTTTCTACGCTTTGGCACCAATTACGAAAGGTAATTTAATGGTCATTAATTATTATCCATCTTCCGTTTTAAGCGGGAGCCATAAGTTCTTTCCGCACTCTTTTCATATTCAGCAGGGGATCCCGGAATAAACCGCAATAAATGATAGGAATACTTGTACAACTTGCCATTTCCTGGTTAGTCATATGGTTTTTTGAAAAAGGTAACCTGAGTGTGCTCGGATTGCTTCCCACCCGAAAGCGGTTGATAGATTTTATGATCTTCTTTCTTCTAACTGCTATTTGCTGCGCCAGTGATTTCTTTCTTAAAATGTATTTTGCCAAGCAACGGTGGACCGTTAACCCCGATCTCTCATTCAACCTGCTTCTTTCCGGTACCTGGTGGAATATTAAATCAGTAATTTTTGAAGAACTGATTTTCCGGGGAGTACTTCTTTATATACTTATTAAAAAATTAGGCACCTCGAAAGCTATCCTCATTTCTGCTACCGGCTTTGGAATTTATCACTGGTTTTCCCAGGAAGCGCTTGGAGATATAACCCAGATGGCAATAATTTTTACGATCACGGGAATCATGGGCTTGTTATACGCATACGGTTATGTGAAGTCATTCTCGCTTTATATCCCCTGCGCCATCCATTTGGGCTGGAATATGACCCGGTCGGTCATATTTTCAGAAACTGTTATAGGAAATCAATTATTCATCCCGGTGAAACCAATACCTGAGGTAACCGTATCCTATCCCCTATTCTTTTTTTTATTGGTTTTCCCCATGGCAAGCGCCCTGCTTGCCAATTACCTGGTATTAAAACGCCGAAAACAGCCGGAACCTTTATTACAAAATAACAATAAAAAGAGTGAGCTAATCACGATAAAATAAATTGATGACGCACGTACAGCCACAATAGTCTTTCCTATATTTAATGTTTAAAGAAGGGGGGGTAAAGGTATTAGGAAGGAGGCCATTTCCCAATTACCAGGAATGGAATACTTGAGCTAAAATCCAGCAAAACACGGATTCTTTAATATGTTTTTACAAGATTTTTATTGTTCCGGTATACCAATGCAATCCTATCGAAGAATAATTGTTCTAATCCTTAATCAGTCCAGTTCATGCTGATATCAAAAAAAATCTATAAAATTTAAATTATTAGTCTACTTATTTTGTAGACTATTTACTATATTTGCTCGTCTTTTTTTAGTTTAAGTCAATGAAAAAGCTGTTCCTGGTTCTCTTATGTTCGTCTTCTATTTCCGGATATGCTCAAAGAAATATTACCCGTCAGCAGGTGATATGGTATGGCTATTATATTACCGGTGCATTGAATGAAAAATGGTATTGGCAAACGGAGTTCCATGAGCGGCACTTTATTAATCCGAATACCCAGTTTCAATTGGCGTTTCGGAGCCATATTCATCGCGTAATTGGCAATGGGTGGGAAACCTCTGCAGGGATGTGTCTTTTCTTATCCAGGCCAAATGAACCTGAATCTGGTGTCGGGCTGGCGATTCCTGAATTGAGGCCGCATGCAGAGCTTGCGTACAGGCAGAATATCAAATTCCTGACCCTTGAACATAGGGTCCGAACCGAAGCGAGATACTTTCACTTTACCAACTCCGCCAAAACAGAACTCGAAAGGGGATATTATTTCGGGGCCATCCGGTTCCGCTACCAATTGCAGGCCATTATCCCTATTTGGAAAATTGATGAGCGACGTTCAATGCGCACGAAAATAGGTGGAGAAATTCTATTGAACACCCGTAATAAATATGTTCACCATAGTTTAGACCAGGTCCGGATTCATGCCGGATGGAATATGGATATATTACCAACCCTGAATCTTGAGTTAGTATATCTCTATCAATTACAGCAAAAATCAACCGAAGGGTATTTTAAACGGGATATTTTGCGGGTAAACCTGTTTCAAAAAATAAATTTCAAGAAAATAAAATCCAAAATTCCGTAATCGCTGATCACCCCGTTTGATATTCCATTTTTTACGTTGCAACTCAATCGAATTGCATCCTTTTTATCCCGGTATCAGCTCAATTATTATTTCTATTCTCTTATCTTTAATAACGGAATCTTGTTGGAGCGAAGAAATTTCCCTGGGCGGGCAACCCCTCATTAAAGGGCTGCATCAAACTGAAATAACCATATAAAATATATTAATATGGCTAAATCGAAAACAAATGAAATCGATAATTATATTAGCGGGTTTCCAGCAACCACGCGGATCCTGTTGCAGCAAATAAGAACCTGTATTCAGCAAGCCGCTCCCGAAGCCACCGAAAAAATTAATTATGGAATTCCAACATTTACATTTCATGGGAACCTGGTTCATTTTGCCGGATACAGGAACCATATTGGATTTTACCCAGCCCCCTCGGCTATTACAGCATTCAAAAAAGAATTATCGGTTTATAAAGGAGCCAAAGGATCTGTTCAATTCCCGATCGACCAAGCATTGCCATTGGCCCTGATCGGTAAAATCGTACAATTCCGGGTGAAAGAAAATTTGAAAAAAGCTGTAAGCAAAAAGTAATAAAGAATGTCGAGGGGCATTACATTTATTCAAGCATTGACTGTACAACCTGTTTCATGTGAGAATAAGAACAAAACCTGGTAATAATCTTCTTCATTTCCTTACGGCTCCTAAAATCGGCAACAGAAGCTATTACTCACCACCTTTATTCATTAAGTTGTTGAGTTTACCAGGGAAAAATGCTTTACCTTTTCCCATTAATAATAGCAATCTGCCATGAAGTTTAATCTTTCCTGTTTTTACGTGGTGATATTTCTCTCTTTTGTTCTCCAGGCATGTTCCCCTACTGCTAAAATAACTCCCGCGGCTGGTGAAACATTTATTATTGGTGATGCTTTACCCGACGCGCCTGTATTAGCTCCCAGGGGTGAATATAAAGTGGGTGTCAGAACCCTGGAGGTTATTCATAAAGACCGGGTAAACATATTAAAGTCAAAAGCAGGTGTTGATTCCTTATACGACCGAAACCTTGTAATGGAGGTTTGGTACCCGGCCATTGTGCCGGAGGGTGTTAAAGAATTAGTTACTTATGATGAAGTAATGGGATCTTTTAATGATCCCAAACGTCCCCTGATTCCTTTTCAGTTTACCGGAAGAGCGTTGCGCAATGCAAGTCCTTCTGCAACGGCAGGCGGATACCCGCTTGTTATTGTCTCGCATGGATACCTGGGTTCCCGATTCTTGCTAACCTATCTTACAGAAAATTTAGCCTCTAAGGGATATGTAGTAGTGGCCATCGATCATAAAGAATCTACCTTTCGGGACGCAGCCGGTTTTGAAAGTACCTTGCTCCATCGCGCAAAGGATATTTTATTTGTGCTCCACCAAATGGATGTTTTGAGCAAATCAGGCAGTACTAATTTTTTATCTGGCCTCGTAGATGCAAACAATACAGCTCTTATCGGTTATTCCATGGGTGGATATGGAGTGTTAAACGCTTCCGGAGCCGGTTACAGCGAACAATTAGTTAAATTCTTCAGCACCATAGCACGGGGCAGTAAGGCTATTGAAGAACGCACTACCAATAACGAGGCTTTTAGATCGTCACACGACCAGCGGATAAAAGCGGTAGTGGCATTTGCCCCATGGGGTATGCAACGCGGAGTATGGGATGCAGAAGGATTGAAGGGATTAAAAGTGCCTTTATTTTTTGTAGGTGGAAACCTGGATGATATTTCAGGATATGAAAAAGGAATAAAGGCCATTTATACAGGAGCTGTTAATTCGGATCGTTACCTGCTAACGTACAATAACGCGCGGCACAATGTAGCACCGAATCCACCTCCCCCTCAAACATTGAAACCAGGTTTACATTTTGATGAGTATTACCGGTATGCAGAACCCTCCTGGAATGAACGGCGCATAAATAACATTAACCAGCATTTTGTAACCGCCTTCATAGGTATTTACCTTAAGAAAAGAGATTATGAAAAATATTTAATGGTTCAGGAAAACTCCAATGAAAAAGAATGGACAGGATTTAAGCCACGTACGTCCACGGGACTCGAACTGTTACACGCAAGCGCGGTCAGGTAGCAGATAATGTCATTCTCTAATGAAAGTGAGCATATATTTTATATTTGATTAATTATTGGGTAAAAAGGGGGAAATTCAAGAGAAGGCGCGCGTATAATAAATAGAAAGTCGAAACCCTGCCTATTATTAACCGCTTACCTTATGCATTTTAAATAGCTTTACTCAGTGAAACGCCGCAATTATCTTTTTGAATTTGAGGATCTGACATGGTTTCCCAATATCATACGGGAAAGTATGACGGATTACCTGCGCTACGTGTTAACGGCCCTTCGCTTTTATCAACCCATTACGCCATTGATTATTGAAACATTAGGTCGCGCCAACACGAATCAAATCATCGATTTGTGTTCCGGGGGTGGTGGGGCCATTGAACAAATAATGGACAACCTGAACCAGTCAGATAACAGGGAAATTAAAATTATGCTTACAGATAAATTTCCCAATGTAAACGCGTTTCACTTTCTCTCTCTTAAAACAAACAATCAAATTTCATTCTCTGAAAACTCTATTGATGCGGCCAATGTGCCCGTAGAATTAAGCGGAATCAGAACTATTTTTTCAGGCTTTCATCATTTTGATAATAGGTCGGCCAAATTGATTCTTACCAATGCCGTCGAAAGTAATTCCGCATTGGCTATTTTTGATGGCGGGAATAAGAACCTTCTTACCGCTTTGTTCACTTTACTTTTTCATCCGCTGGCATTCTTCTTATTCACTCCTTTCTTTAAACCTTTTCGTATGTCGAGATTATTATTTACCTATTTTCTACCCATCATTCCCATTTGTACCGTTTGGGATGGAATGGTTTCCATATCGAGATTGTATCATTGCACAGAACTCTTAAAAATGGCGGAAGAAGTAGAGAGTGTTAATTACCGTTGGAAATCCGGTAAACTGAAAGCCAGCTATGGTTTAAATGTAACTTACCTGATAGGGTACCCCAAAGAAAATTAATCTATATTCGTTAATAACCGCCAGGTTTACCTGACTGGATATTAAATTTACAATTCATTACGCAGGGAGCAATACGGACCAACAATTTTAAAGTGATGGAAAGAAAACATTATTTAAGAATTCAGATAACCCTGTTGTGCTTTCAGCCACGATCCCTAAAACACTTAACTACATGAAACTATTAATTATTGGCGGAACAGGTGGAACCGGACGGGAGCTCATAAACCAGGCGCTGGATTCGGGCCACCGGGTAACAGCTCTCCTCCGTAATCCCAATAAATTAAAAATAGTTCATCCGAATCTAAAGGTCATACAAGGCAATATTCTTGATATTGACAAAGTGCAGGAAGTCGTGGAAGGACAGGAAGCCGTATTATCAGCCCTCGGGCACAAACGGTTCTTTATTAAAACAACTATTCTTTCCGAAGGTACCCGTAATATTATTGCCGCGATGGAAAAGCACGGCGTTAAACGGCTCATTTGTATAACCTCCCTTGGCATCAATGATAGCCGGTTTAAGCTGGGCTTATACTATACATTATTTGTTATACCGGTAATCGTATTTTTTTATTTCCGAGATAAAGCAAAACAGGAAAAATTAATTAAAAGCAGTAAGCTAAACTGGACGATTGTCCGGCCAGGGCAGCTTACCTATGGAAAAAAACGGGGAGTATACAAACACGGACCCAATACCGGTAATTACATTCTCACTAAAATGATATCCCGGGCTGATGTGGCTCATTTCATGATAAGCCAGTTAACGGACGAACGCTATTTGCACCAAACGCCGGGAGTTACTTATTAGAGGAATTATTATTCATACAACATTAAGTATACTATTTATGGAATAGTAAAAAGTAGTTTAAACCCCTGTACGAAAATTAACTTTTCAGAGTCAATTATCTATTGTCGGACTTATTGCGGACCCGAATAGCGAAATAAACTGAATGGTTAGGAATTGGAAGGGGAATTGAATAATTTGGATAAACGTAAACCCTGTGCCCATGAATCCGTCCGGCTGAAACCCGGATCAATATATTTCAGCTACCTGGTGATACCCGAAGCTGTATCGTGGCCTGCCAGTAGTAACTTTACTTTTCATTTTTCTGCCACCTCAAATCATTTCCTCCCTATCGAAAATTAGGCAAACTATAAAAAGACTCTTTACAGAAATGGGCAGAATATCCATCTAGGCGTTATTATATACTTTAATCACGGGCTCCCGTATTGATCCGGCCTCTTTCGTGCAATAGAAATAGATAGCATCCGCGATCGCTTCTGCTGTTACCCAATTGTCAAATACCGCATCCGGCATGGCTTTCCGGTTTTGCGGCGTATCAATGGTACTGGGTACTACTACACTGGTAACTACATTAGACCCTTTCGCTTCCTCATTCATTAAATCAGCCAACCGGAATATGAGCGACTTGGCCAATCCATAAGCTACCATCCCCTTTCCATTTTTTGCATCCATGCCGGGCCGCGATCCAATCATAAATATCCGGCCGCTTTTCTGCTTCATCATTTGCATAAACACGGGTCGTGCGGTATTATAGGTAGTTTCAAAATTCAGTTTGTATTGCCTGGCAATATCGGATGTTTTTGTATCGGCTATACTACCCATCGCAAATCCGCCTACTGTAAGAATGGCAGCAGTAATGTTTTTATGTTTTAAAATAATGGAATCAATAAACTTCTGCGAATCATCTTCGTTCATCAGATCCACCACTACTTTTTCAAACTGGTTGTCCGGAAAATTCATGGGTACGGGATCATCAGGAATAACGGTGCCAACAACCATATATCCTTCGTCAATAAATTTTTTAACAACGGCCTGTCCCATATTGCCGGAAGCACCGGTCACAATGGCTATTTTGGTGATTGCTGAAACTTGAGATGCCATGATAAATATTTTTTTATCTCTGAATTAATTCAATTATTACCTGAATAATTAATTCATTTCCTTATCATTTTTTATGCCAGTGATTCATACAACTCATCCCGGATGTTATTTGGCCCGTACTATCAAAGAAAGCAGGGGTCTCCCGGTAGGTGGAGGCACCCCATCATTTGTCAAGGGGAAATGACTATTCCAAAAGAGCCGGTATCCTATTTACCAGCATTCTTCCTAATTATACCCTCCACTTCTAACCACTCATAAAAACGATCGATCCAATGATCAGTAGGAAGATTTTGTTTACGCATACCATAGCCATGCCCGCCCTTCACGTACATGTGCAGTTCGGCCGTTTTGCCCGCAGCTATCCAACTGTTATAAAGGTTAGAACTATGCGGGCCCAGTTTCAATTGATCATCGGACGCGGCACAGATAAATAATGGTGGGGCATCATCTGGAATTTTAATCTTACTCATTTCTTCACTAATAAAAGCATAGACCGGTGCGCTGAAATCAGGACGAGACTCTTTGTTGTAATTCAAAGTTACTCCCATGGTTACTGAGCCTCCTGCTGAAAAACCCATGAACCCAATTTTTTTGGGATCAATACCAAATTCGGTTGCATGTTCCCGAACGTATTTCATGGCCTGGAGACCATCAGCGATAGCCATCGGTACTACTGCATCAGCCGCTTCCTTATATTTTACCGGATTGCCCATTGCTTCGGCAAATTCTTTCGCCGGATCATCGGTTGCGCTATGTATCAACCGGTATTTCAAGACAAAAGCGGCAATGCCTTTTGCATTCAGCCATTTAGCTACTTCCACGCCTTCGCTATTGATGGACAAAGCAAAAAATCCGCCGCCCGGTGCTATGACCACCGAAACTCCGCTAGCAATCGACTTCTCCGGTAAATAGGCCGTTATAGTTGGCTGTGCAACATTGTATACCACCTGCGTATTCCAAATAGTTGAGAACATCTCTTTTTCGGACCAGGTCCAGTTTTCGGTGCCGGGCGCTTTTCCATTATACAGACTTATTACCCGTTGAGCAGTCGAAGTATTCAGAATAAACACATAGAAAATAATAAGTAATCTGATTTTCATGACCGAGCATTTTATAGTTAATTGATAAATTCCATTTACTAAGAATCGTTCTGCTTTATTTCTTTGCTTCAAAATGATACCTGCCGGAACCCAGCTGCAGGCCAACATACCCGTTTTCCGTACTTATAATCTTACTGTCGGCCGACAGGGCATTTCCATTTTCCGTTACGGCCTCCTTGCTGCCGGCAGGAATATAAACGGAGGCAATAGTATTAGAAGGAATTTCAATATCCAGGATAACTTTATCTCCTTCCAGTTTCCATCCGCTGCTGACTTTTCCATAATATGTTTGCAAACTGGCGGAAGCATACTTCAAACTACCCCCAATGGTGGGTTTGATCTTAATATGCTTATACCCTACTCCGTCATCATAGGTATCAATACCTGCTATCATCCTATACATCCAGTCGCCGATTGCTCCATATGCATAATGATTGAACGAATTCATACCCGGAGTTTGAAAAGTACTGTCCGGCTTAATACCATCCCACCGCTCCCAGATGGTAGTAGCTCCCATTTTCACGGGGTACAGCCAGGAAGGGTAGGTTTCCTGTAACAGCAATGAATAGGCTACATCATTATAACCATACCGGCTGAGCACGTGACATAAATAAGGCGTTCCCAGAAAACCAGTGGTTAAATGATTGCCATAACTCTTTACATTCTCTACCAGTTTTTCTGCGGCCTGCTTGCGTAATGCTTCTGGAAGCATGTCAAATTGGAGCGCCAGCACATAGGCGGTTTGCGTTCCGGAAACAAGGCGGCCATTCGGGGTTACGTATTCTTTTACGAAAGCCTCTTTTATATTTTTTTGCAAGCTGCTGTATTTTGCCACATCATCTTTTTTACCCAGCACCATCGCGGTTTTAATAAGTAGGTCGGTAGAATGGGCAAAAAAACATTGAGAAATCAGGTATTTATCTGTTACCGCTGATCTTCCATCATTATCATCAAAAGGTCGATAAAAGAGCCAGTCGCCGAAATGAAAACCTTTATTCCATAAATAGGCCGTACTGTTCTTCTCCATAAAACCCACCCATCCTTTCATAGATTCATATTGATTCTCTAATATTCTTTTATCACCATAGGCCAGGTACATATTCCAGGGGATAATATTCGCAACATCGGCCCAACCAGCAGAACCGGAGGCACCCGGCCCTAACACATTGGGAACAACAAACGGAATGCTTCCATTTGGCAATTGATCCGCTGCCACATCTTCCAACCATTTAGCGAAGAAATTATTTACTCCAAAATTAAAACTCGCTGTTCTGGAAAAAGCTTGTGCATCTCCTGTCCAGCCCAAACGCTCGTCCCGCTGCGGGCAGTCCGTTGGAACATCTAAGAAATTTCCCCGTTGCCCCCATTGAATATTATGCTGCAACTGGTTGATGAGTGGATGGGAAGAAGTAAACTCGCCGGTTAGTTTCATATCAGAATATAATGTAACAGCCGTGAAATTTTCGGGCCTTAGTTCACCGGAGTATCCTTCTACTTTTATATACCGGAATCCATAAAAAGTAAAATGAGGTTCAAATGTTTTTTCTCCTTTGCCATCTTCAATATAGGTCGCCGTTACTTTAGCCTCCCGCATATTATCGATATAGAAATTTCGTTCTTTATCCAAAACCTCGGCGTGATGGATTCGGATAATATTTCCGGATGATCCAGCCGCTTTAACCACCACCCATCCCACCAGGTTCTGCCCGAAATCCATTACCTGCTCTCCTTTAGGAGTACGGAATATTTTTACCGGCTTAAAGGTTTCATGTTTTTTAACAGTTTCATTATAGGTAGCAATTAAATTATCGAACGAATGATTTTCTACTTTTACTGCTGTCCATCCGGATTCATTATAGTTATTATTTGCCCATCCTGTCTTTTCTTCCCGCGCATCGATGGTTTCTCCGTGATATATTTCTGCGAAACGAATACTGCCCGGAGATGATTTCCACGCTTCATTTGTTATTATCGATTCGGATGTTCCATCGGAATAGGTGATATTTACCTGTAATAGGAGCGCGAGCGTTTTACCATATATATCTTTATTTCCGCCCCATGCTAAAAACCCCCGGTACCATCCATTACCCACCGCTGCTCCTATTACATTTTGTCCGGATGCTAATAAGGGAGTTACATCATATACCTGGTATTGTAGTCGCTTTTTATAACTCGTCCAGCCTGGTGTTAAATAAGCATCGCCCACCCTCTTACCATTGATCTGCGCTTCATACATTCCATGAGCAGTAATGCAGGCCGTAGCACTGACTATTTTCTTATTAACCATAAATACTTTTCGGAAATAAACAGCCGGGCGATTGATCGAATCTTCCGGATAGCCGGCGCTGATCCATTTGGCTTTCCAGTCGTTTTTATCTAAGAGAGCCATTTGAAATGAGGCGCCTTCGCTCCAGGCTGAAGGTTTATCGCTATTATCCCATACGCGAACCTGCCAGTTATATTTTTTACCGGATTGCAAAGCAGTTCCGCCGTACGGTATATGCACGGATTGATCCGATACCATTTTACCGCTGCTCCAAACGGAGGCCTTACCGGAACTAACTTTTATTTCATAGGCTTTTTGCATTACATTTCTTTTATCACTGATCAACTGCCAGGTAAACCGGGGTTTAATTTCATCCAGCCCGATTGGATTAACTAAATTTTCCGTAAGCAGGTTCTTTACAATAACCTGCGCATTTAATAATAAGCTGCCGGTTGTTATAATAATGAGCAGGCCAATTTTTTTCATTTGAGTAATTATTCTTTTAATGATTACGTATTTCTTTTCTACCCGGATAATACTTTAATTCAATAAGATCTTTAGGAATAGGATTGGGGTTCCAGGTACTGTGAATAACAAGTGCAGCGCCTAACGCAGAGGCCTGTGCCATGGAGGCAGCATACACTTCTATATCCGGCATTGCCTGTGCCAGCAGGTTCATATAGTAAGAATTTTGGCTAAACCCCCCGTCTACAAATAATCTTTTTATCTCCACTCCTTGCATGATCAGCTTGGTGGAAACGATCTGCTGCTTCACAATACTAGTCATTAAGGTAAGATAAGCAGTTGAATAATCAGGGAAATTTAATAGATCGATGTCTCCAAATGCCTCGGCCGCTGAATTACCCGGTGAAGAAAGAATTCCGGCTGCCTGGTTAAAAGGTATTTCCTTATAATAATTAAGTGGTTTATTGAAATGGGCCGCTATCCGTTTTACCTGCTGCTCGTGCTCATTTCCCGCAAACAACCTGGAGGCTTTGACCGGTTTATTTTGGTAAGTAAGATAGCATAAACAATCTTGCTTTAATTCCTCAGAAGTCAGGGGTAACGCATTGAATGGATTTAAGCTGATGCACCAGGTTCCGGTAGAGATCAATATAAACGGTTCATTGAAATTGGCCAGGTAGGGAATCAGGGCGGCGGAACTATCATGCAGTCCAATACCGGATGTAATGGGTTGATCGTTCCATAGCGTTGTAAAAGTACTATCAGCCGGACAAAGCGGAGGTAATATTCCGAGCAGGTTTTCTTCATTGATCCATGAATGATAGGCTTGCTTCTTATAATCCCACATGCCCGTATGACAGCCGATGCTCGTGCACTCGCTGCAAAATTGATGAGAAACCAGCGAGCTTATATATTGGGGAAGATGTAATGCATACTTCATTTTGGTAAACAGTCCCGGTTGCTCCATTTTAAAACGATATAATTGTAACCCGGAATTCAAGCTTCCTAATACCGGGGAAGCTGTTGCCAGGGAAAAGGCTTCTTCCCCGCCATATTTTGAATAAAATTGTTTCTTTAATAATTCCGGGTATTTTTTCAGGTAATTATAAAGGAGAGATAATGGTTGACCTTTTTCATTTACATAAACCAGGCTGGCCCCGTAAGCAGAATAATTTACCGCTTTAACCGAATAGGATTTCAATTCCAATATCTCCGTCAACGCATTTACTACAAACGCTTGTAGTGCAGCTATATCTTCACAAGTTTCGCCGTCTTCATCGGTTGTTTCAGCCAGTTGTTCCGACTTTTCATACACTACCTGATAGTTTTCATCAAAAAGAAATAGTTTCTTATTTGTTTTCCCAATATCAAAAATGGCTATTACGTTTATTGAGTTCATCATGGTATAAAAAGCTTTTTACCTTCTGCGACTACCGACTCCAGGCTCCCTACTCATGACTCCCATCTTACTCACAACCCCGTCGCCACACTTTTCCCTCTCTCTTTTATTAATTGATCTCTTACTTTTAAGGAGCGAAATAGATACAGGGGATCCAGGGCCCCTCCCGATTGTAATCTTGCTTCGGCTACTATGGATCTTACATCCGTTCGAAAAGCAGCCTGTAATATTTCCTGGCTTTTCACCGTATCGTTTTGTTGCTGGGCAGTATTTAACGCTGTTCGATCAATCAACAAAGCCTGCGCATACGAAATCATGATCGCTTCTACGGATTGCAGCAGATCCTCCAATGGATCTTTTACATTATGGGATGCGTCGATCATCCAGCCCAGGTCGCTCGCATGATTCATCCCCCGGGCATCCATACCTTCCACCAGTTCATTAAATATTAAAAAGAGCTGGTAGGGTTTTATACTTCCTACGGTTAAATCATCATCTCCGTATTTTGAATCGTTGAAATGAAATCCGCCCAATTTTCCTTCCATCAATAAAAGCGAAACGATCTGTTCAATATTGGCATTGGGTAAATGATGGCCCAGGTCCACTAATGTAAAAGCCTGGGGACCGAGTTTGCTGCTGTACAGGTAGGATTGTCCCCAATCGCCAACCGTTGTAGAATAAAAATTTGGTTCGAAGGCTTTGTATTCAACGAACAATTTCCAATCGGCTGGCAAGGCAGTATATACTTCCTGCAAACTCTCCAGCGTATGTTGAAAAGCCTTACGGAAATTCAATTGGCCCGGAAAACAAGATCCGTCACTAAGCCACACCGTCAATGATTTTGACCCCAGTTCTACGCCGTATTTTATTACTTCCTTATTATGATTGATGGCTTGCTGGCGGATCTTTTTATCTACATGCTGCATGGAACCGAATTTATAACTAAGCTCCTGGCCGGGTTGATCCTGGAAGGTATTCGAGTTCATCGCATCGAATACTAATCCGTGTTGAGCGGCCAGGGCCCGAATGGCTGCGGGGTCCTCAGGAATATCCCAGGGAATATGAAGAGAAATGGCACCGCCCGATTGATTCAATGCATGCAACAATCCCACATCTTCAATCTTCTCTTCCAGGTTTCGGGGCTCACCTCCTCCACTGAATCGTCCAAAGCGCGTGCCCCCCGTACCCAATGCCCAACTGGGAATAGCCACCTGGAATGCCTGTAATTTTTTGAGGAGTGAAGGTAAATCGCTTATCTCTGCTTTCACAAACTCAAATCGTCGCTTATGAGCAGCCAGTAGTTCCCCGTTGTGTTGATCAATTTGTTTTTTTTCAATACGCATACAATCATATTAAGGCAGGTAAAAAACTTCTTTCAAAGGAATGCTTACCGGCGAATTATCCGGGTTGCATTCCATAATATCCTTCATATAACTCCACCATCGTTGCATAACAGCTTGTTGCGGCAATTCATTCAAGGCCGATTCATTTTCTATTTTCAATACCCCAAATAAAGTGTTTGTTTCATCATCTAAAAAAATGGAATAGTCCTTTATGCTGCTTCTCTTCAATAAGGAAACCAGGTCGGGCCATATCGCTTCATGTCTTTTTCTATATTCCGCCTCCTGTCCCTTATGTAATTTCATTTTAAATGCTATTCGTTTCATAGTATTAATTATTACTATACATTCTTCATTTTATATTCTGTATTCTTAATTCTGTATTCTTTATTCTAATTTCTGTATTCTCAATTCTGACACTCATCTCACAAACCCCATCGCCACTCCCCCATCTACATTTAGCACATTCCCGGTCGACTTATTCAGCAAGCCCCCCACAAAAGCAAAGCAGGCATTCGCAATGTCTTCGGGCAAAATAATTTCATTGAGCAAGGTTCGTTTCGCATAGTAAGCAGGTAATTCCTCCACGGTAACTCCGTAGGCTTTGGCTCTTCCCTCCGCCCAGGCTCCTGCCCAAATTTTACTATCGGCAATCACTGCATCGGGATTCACCACGTTTACCCGTATTTTATCTTTTCCAAATTCAGCCGCATTCAATCGACTTAAATGCAATTGAGCGGCTTTAGCGGAACCATATCCCGCATTATTCGGACCGGATACTAAAGCATTTTTACTGACGATATTAATTATGTCGCCGCCGAAGTTTTGTTTCCGAAATACCGTAATCGCTGCCTGGGTAACCAAGAACTGCCCTTTTACTAAAATATCGTATAATAAATCCCAGTCTTTTTCCGAATGTTCGTCCATGGGTTTTGAAATCGATATGCCGGCATTATTTACAACGATATCTATCCCTCCAAAATAGAGAGCAGCTGTATTAAACGCATTAATGATCGTATCGGATTTTGTAACATCTAAAAGCGCCGTGGTAAAAACATCTTTGCTGTATAATTTCTGAAATTCTTCCTTTGCCGATTCCAAACGGCCGCTATCATTATCATTCAAAATAATGCAGGCTCCTTCTTCGGCCAATTTTTTGGCAATGGCTTTTCCAATACCCCCGGCGCTTCCCGTAATCAAGGCGATTTTCCCGGATAGTGGTTTGGGTTTCGGCATGCGTTGCAGTTTGGCTTCTTCCAATAGCCAGTATTCAATATTAAAGGCTTCCTGCCTCGGTAATGATGTATATTCCGAAACAGCTTCCGCACCCTTCATTACATTAATGGCATTAATATAAAATTCAGAAGCTACTCTTGCGGTTTGTTTGTCTTTAGCGAATGTAAACAGGCCTACGCCCGGGTAAATAATTACTACCGGGTTGGCATCCCGCATGGCCGGACTATCGGAATGTTTGCACGTTTCATAATAAGCGGCATATATTTTTCTATACTCTACAAACTGCGGGGCAATTTTTTCTTTAATTACTGTTGCATTATTCAAATCTTCTGCCGGATCAAGCCTCAATACCAAAGGGAATATTTTTGTACGCAGAAAATGATCGGGACAACTGGTACCCATGGGAGCCAGGCGGCCGAGATCATGGGAATTAATAAATTCCAACACGCGATCCTCGTCAGTAAAATGACCAATCACCGCCCCCCTGCCCTCCCGGCGAGCCGGGACAGGCTCTGAAGGGGGTTTCTGGACAACATCACAATTAGAACAAAGACCTCTTAGTATAGGTGCTAAAGTAGCTGCTTTTGCTGTTCGCTTTTCCTTTGGCAATGATTTAATTTTTTCTCCCCCGAATACAGGTCGCTTCTTACCAAAGTTCTCTCCGAGATAAGCAGCGCATTGTTCAATTATTTCGAGCGTGTTGATATAACTTTCGTACGATGTATTGCCCCAGGTAAACAATCCATGTGAGCCGAGCATGATGCCACGAATGCCAGGATTATCATCGAGGCATTGTTTCAATTTCAATCCCAGGTCAAAACCCGGTCGCTGCCAGTCCACCCAGCCTATTGTTCCCTTAAATAATTCTTGTGTTATTCGCTGGCCGTCTTTTGCTGCGGCAATGGCAATAGCCGCATCGGGATGCAGGTGATCAATATGTTTAAAGGGAAGAAAGCTATGTAACGGCGTGTCGATCGAAGGTGCTTTGGAAGCCAGGTCATAAATACAATGATTGAAGAGTTCCACCATTTCATCTTCATGCGCTAGCCCCTTGTATACATTTTTTAAATTTCTTAACCGATCTATATATAAGGCCGCCAGTCCATTTCTTTTCATGGTACCGAGATCACCACCGCTTCCTTTTACCCACATCACTTCGGTTTCTTTCCCTGTGAGAGGATCGATGGCCATGGCTTTGCAGGAAGTATTACCACCCCCGTAATTGGTTAACCGCAAATCGGCCCCCAGCAAATTGGAGCGATAAACTAATAACGCTACCTCATCACCCGCGAGGGAAGCGGCTTTCGCGTCATCCCATAAATAACCGACGTATTTGAAGGTTTTACTCTCCATTGAATTCCCCCCTCCCGCTGATAAAGGAGCGAACTGAAGTTTCGAATTTGATTGTGTTTCCATTTACTATTGAACTATTTCTGCTGAATAATTTGATATCGTACAAGTGTGCGACGCAACAGGCGCCACATAGTAATACCACAGCCGGGCCCATACTACTTCATCGAGTTTCCATATCCCACCAGCAAAACGGATACAAGTATCGTTATCAATCCTACGGTAAAGGTGGTCTTTGTTTTTTTACTTACCGCGCTCCATTCTTTCAGTACAATGCCCCATCCGTTTGCGACTAATATAATAAAAGCCATATGCAGGATCCAGCTGCTGGCTCCATTGCCTAATTTACTTTCGCCCATACCATAAAAAAAGAATTGAAGGAACCAGGTAGTACCGGCTAAGGCGGAGAACAAATAATTTTTCACCAGCGGCGTAGCACTATTGGTATAATCGCCAAATGTTTTATTGCGCGTATTCAGGATCATGCACCAGATAAAGTTAGTAGCTAATCCACCCCATAACAGCACTACATAGGTAACATTATTCTGGTAAAGCGGATTCATTCCGGCAGCCACCGCGGCTTCTGCCATAGGTTTTCCGGATTCAATTCCGAAATTAAAACAGGCGCTCATGATTCCTGAGAAGATCGCAACAGTTAATCCTTTGACCAGGCTGAATTCGGAAATGCTTTTCTTTTTCTCTGCTTCAGTCAATTCTTTTTCTTTCATCATACCCGCCTTGCCACAGATATAAATTCCGAGCAGGCAAATAATAACGCCGGCAAAAACAACACGACCCCAACCGGTAGTCAGCAAATCGTGCAGCGTTGTTTTTCCGGCTGCCGGATAAAAATTATAATAGATAGAAGGCACCAAGGCCCCGAAGGCTGAACAAAAACCCAGCACCACGGAATTACCGAGCGACATACCGAGGTAGCGAACGCCGAGGCCATAGGTTAATCCCCCAAAGCCCCACAACACGCCATACAACAAAGTATATTTGATAACACCAGCGGGAGTGGCTTTTATAATATCCCAGAAACCGGGAACGGTAAGCGCGGCTGCCAGCGGAGGAACGATGAGCCAGGAAAACAACCCTCCAATGATCCAATAACTTTCCCAGTGCCATTGGCGGACTTTTTTATAGGGCATATAAAAACTACCGGAAGCAAAGCCGCCGATGAAATGGAAGACAACACCTATAATAGCCTGCATGCTAAAACAATTATTTATGTGAAAGGACTTTTAAAGTTAGGTATTCTCACAGCAATAATATTATATCTTGACACGAACAGTCAAGCGCGCAACTAGTATAATTTTCTATTTGATTCAGCATTTAAATAGTAATATTCCGAAGAATAGGACTATGAAGTTAGGAGGATTTAAGCGTTCTTGGGTTAGAAAAAGAATGATACCCTGTTATGCCTCATGTTATCTTTATACTTGTTGCATACCAATCTATTATGACTAAACCTACCCCTGGGTATTATTTCAATTTCCAATTGTTCAAAGAAAATACACCTCCCTTCTGCTTCTATTGGATGTGATTTATAGTTCGGGTACTCTATCTTTATTGATATCCATCACCACAAAACAATTACCCAATAGCCGAATTATCATCAACAGGGTGGGGGATCCATTGAACAGAGTTGACTTTCAGAGATATAAGTAATTTGGAATAACCGCAAGATATAATACAGATGGTCGTTTGTACCCTAGGATCACCTCTTTTACAATAGCGCCCTCTGGTAAACCGTTTACCGAAATTAAAAAGGAATCGATGGTGTAGCGTAGCGAATCTCCATTTTGATATATATCTTTCATAACAAGGGCACTGCGACTGGGAGAATAATTTGCTTATTACATGAGTAGTCCAGCTAACATTTCCGTTTTCATCTTTTCCTTGCTCATGCCACCATATACCATACCCATGGGCGGAAGAACTTATAATATCCTGGTCTCCGTCTTCATCAACATCCAAGGCTAACATATTGGTACAGTCTTCCCCAAAATTGGTTGGATGAAATATCCAATCCGGAGTTTTTACATTAACCGGAGATTCCCACCAACCCGTTCTAATGATTACATCATTCCTGCCATCTTTATTAATATCACCCCAACCAAGACCATGAGTATACCGATGGGTGGCAATTACACTATCATTACTGATAATGTATGTCTGCCAAGAGGTATCCCCCTTAACTACTGGCGATTTTAACCATATCACTTTTTTTGCAACAATATCATTACAGATGATATCCATTTTCCCGTCCTTATCTACGTCTGCCAGTAACGGAGTTTCATTTCCGGCAGTTCCGAGGATCATATGTGCTTGCCAAAGCTTATTGGAATTCTTTGGGTTTTCATACCATGCGCAAACACCACCCGGCTGATCAAACTGTATGAGATCAATCCAACCATCTCCATTTACGTCCAGTGAAAAATTTAAAAAACTTGTGCTATACCCAGGTATAGGATTAAGTGTATCGGCATGAAGCAGGTGTTCTTTCCAGCCCGGTGCCTCGAACCAGTAATTGCCGGCCATAATATCGATCTTTCCATCCATATTCACATCTCCCACGGCCACCCCTTCCGATAAAAAACGACTACTGATGATATGTTTATTAAACCGGCCGGATGATAATTTTTTTACCGGGATTTGAGCGTATAAGTTTGAACCTATGAATAGGAAAACTACCAGCATTCGTAAAAGCAAAAAAATGAATGATTGAGAAACCCGGCTTTTTAAATATTTCATTTGGCAGTATTAGGTTCACTCCAATTAGTTACCATAAAAAATTAAATCAAAGTATATCGGGAATAATGGATCCATTTAACAAAAAAAGTATGTACTATTATTTTTACTTTTTTTAGGTGCCAACTTCTCCGTCTACTTAATTTCCTTTAAAAATATATTCCGGTATTCTACTTTCATTGATTCCATCACATGAACCTGGAGACCGATTAATCCTTTCCATTTACGGGAACTCGCATCTTCATCAATAGTCTCGCTCATCAATATACCATTGACAAAATGCTGCATCCGGTTGCCTTTTGCCATGATATGGATTTCGTTCCAATCATCTTTTTTAATAAGGGCCTTTAAAGAATCTGAATCTCCCACAGAACCCGTGATCGATGGTTTCTGATTCTGCTTTAACAATGCTTTCTGCCCACGCATAGCCAAAAATCCACGACCGCGTTCTTCATAATTCTGGCCGGTATAGGTATTGGCACCATCAATATCTGCCTGGTATCCTTTCAATGCATAGCGGATATCTTTCAACTCTTCACTCCGGTAATTAACGCCGCTGTTTCCCCCGGGGCTGATCCGGTATTGTGCTTTGAATTCAAAGTTAGCAGGCAGGCTTTTGCGCCAGATCAGGAAGGTATTCGTTTTAATCGCTTTGGCTGGAGTAACTTCCCCAATAAAACTTCCGTTTTCTATCCGCCAAAATATAGTGTCGGCATCCCAGCCTTTCATACTCTTGCCATCAAATATCCGCACAAAACCGGGTGATTTCTTTTGTGCATACAGCATAGTACTATTGCCTACCATGCAATAAAACAAGAATGAAATAGAAATTTTTTTTAGTTACCATGTTTATTTTTTTATGTTCAGTTGCCTGATAATGGAAAAGAATCATACGACATTGGTTTCTTTCCAGCTTCGCGTAGCCGCTGAATCAATCACGGCCTGGCAAACCTTTTGCGTATCTAATGCTTCCCGGAAAGTGGGTGAACAAGGTTCCCCGGTTTCGAGGCTTTTTAGAAAATCAGCTACCTGGTGAATAAAAGAATGCTCATATCCAATACCCAGCCCGGGTACCCACCATTTATCCATATAGGGTTGGTCGCCGTCTGTAACATGAATAGATCGCCAGCCTTTCACTTTTGAATCATCGGCATTATCAAAAAATTCAAGGCGGTTCAGATCGTGTAAATCCCAGCGAATGGAGGCATTGGCTCCATTGATTTCAAAAGTATACAATGCTTTATGGCCACGCGCATACCGGGTAGATTCAAACAATCCCAAAGAACCGTTATTAAAATGGCAAAGAAAAGAACAGGCATCATCAATAAGTACCTCCTGTACCTTACCGGTAAGCTGATGCATTCTTTCTTTCACAAAAGTTTCCGTCATGGCAGATACATCTTTAATTCCTCCATTCAGCCACATAGCCGTATCAATGCAATGAGATAACAAATCACCAATTACTCCAGATCCTGCGACGGCAGCGTCCATGCGCCATAATCCTTCGCCCCCCTGGGGAAGGTTTGCATTGATGGTCCAATCCTGCAAAAAATTAGCGCGGTAATGAAAGATCTTTCCCAGTTTGCCAGAGTCAACAATTTGTTTGGCTAAGGTAACAGCCGGTATACGGCGATAGTTATACCAAACCGTGTTTTTCACTTTTGCTTTTTCAATCGCATCTACCATCGCCTGCGATTCAATTAGATTACGGGCAAGCGGTTTTTCACAGAGTATCATCTTTCCCGCTTCCGCCGCGGCCATGGCTATTTCAGCATGGGTATCATTTGGGGTACAAATATCGATCGCGTCAATATCAGGCCGCTTAATCAGTGCCTTCCAATCCGTTTCAATACTTTCATAACCCCATTGTTCGGCAAATGCCTTTAGTTTGGTTTCATTTCTGAAACAAACGGCTTTCAGAACCGGGGTATATGTCAAGGCGGGAAAAAAATTAGCCACACGCCGATACCCATTAGAATGAGTTCTTCCCATGAAGCCGCCGCCAATTAAGCCTATACGAAGTTCTTTATGTTTTGACATATTCAACTGTATTAATTCTGATAAAATTATTGAAGACAGTTTATTCTTTATTCCTGCCAACCATGCGCCTCGCGAACTTTTATAAGCACAGCCAGTATATCATTCCATGTTTTTTGTTGGGTAAGCACTTTATTGGGAAACATGCACCCGTCCCAGCAAATATGTTTGAATACTTTGGTGATTGCTCCTTTTTCATCACGCAGCCAAAAGCCGGCATGATGGGCAATATCCAATTTGCCATTCGGATCAGTGGCGAGGCAATGGCGCCCTGTTTTATCATGAGATCCTGAACCGAATACTGTACCGTCATTCTGTGCCACATGGAAATCGATGGTCCATGGCCGCAGGGCCCGGGTTAGTTTTTGAAGCCCTTCGTCCAATGCTTTGCGGTCACTCCAATCAAAATCGGCCGGCAATATTCTGTCTTCCGGACTATTGTAACCCAACAGGTATAGCAGTGTATGTGCCATATCAGCCTGGAACCCGATATTCGGACGGTCAACGGCCTCGAGCGTATCAATCATGGCTTTCCAGCTATGCATGCCGCCCCAGCAAATTTCTCCTTCCGCCGCCAGCTTTTCTCCATAATCAGCAGCCACGTCGCAGGCTAACCGAAATGTTTCCGCTATCCGTTTTGTGTTTTCTACCGGATCCAATGCCCAGGCTTCGGGTTTGCTGGCGGAATCAATACGGATAATGCCATAGGGTCGTACACCATATTCGCGTAACTTCTGGCCAAAGCGACAAGACTTTCTAACCATTTCTACAAATACCGCCCGGTCTTCTTTAGTTCCCATAGCAGGGCCTCCCCAGATCGGCGCCACCAGACTTCCAATTGTCAGGTTAAGAGATAATACTTTATCTGCTAGCTTCTTTATGCCGTCATCCGTTTCATCGATTGAAAAATGGGGTTCCAGCAAACCGATATCTATACCGTCAAACTTAACTCCGTTCACTTCAGCGGCTGCGGTAAGCTCCAACAAAGTATTAAGAGGAATGGGGGGTTCTGAATCCGGTCCCTTGCCTACGATGCCGGGCCAGGTTGCGTTGTGCAGTTTGGGATAATTATTTACTGACATATGGTTTGATTGAATCTTTGATATTATGAAAATTACAATGAATGTATAATTACCTTACTCATTCCACTTTCATATCCGGATTTCCGGGACCAAAATGTTTTAAAATTACAATCGGATCCGTAAGAGAAGGGTTTACAATCTTTACTCCTTGTTTTGCTGCGTCTTCACTAATAAAAAATTCGTCATTCGTTAACTGCCCATACCGTATTAAAGCAGGAGTTTCAATATTCCATATGCCGAATGTGCCATGACCCTGCATTACTATTATTCCATAGGCCGCATTGTCTTTTATAGTTACCGTTTGCCCGGGAAGAACAGTCAGTTCTTTAGCGCCAAATGCGTTCGATTTATAGCAGATCCAGTTCTCTATATAGCCCTCTGCTTTCATTTCATTTATTGGCCTGACAGGCTTTGGCATCATAAACCGGTTAGCCATAGTATGCGTATCTACATTCAGATCCCAGTCCAGCACATCCATCAATGCATCAAAATCGCCAATGCTGCCGGGAGGGGTACCGTTCCATAATAATTCTTCCGGAACGATGGCTTCATTTACCAGCGATTGGTACATGGCGAATACGTCAGATGCTTTTTGCGGTTCATAGGTGCAGATACTTCCAGGCGCATGAAGAAGACCCGGGGGCACATCCCAGCCAGTGCCCGGCTCCAGCCTGTAGGCTTGTGAATAATTGGTTATCTTATTATCTCCTTTCGTAAAATTTACCAGGCATTCCCGGATTTGATCTTTTGAAGTTCCCGGAGCAATTCCAATAAAAGTATAGGGGAAATCACCGCCATGATTATTTAATTGCGGAGGGAAATAATAAGCCTCGGGTTTACCCTTCTGGCCGATCAAGGCGGCCTTTTCATCATTATGATGAACATGGTGCGGAAGAGGACCCATATTATCAAAAAACTTGGAATACATCGGCCAGCTTTCATATTCTTTCCATAAACGATCGCCAATTAATAAACCTTTTAATTCATCGATAGCATCTTTCAATAAGAATTGTTCTTCCTTCTTTCCATTATTATAAACCGCGGTACTTAAGCCCTCATTGATTCCTGTAAGCGGGCCATTTTTCGCCGGGGTAGTGGATGATAACCACCTTTCGTCTATACCACCCCGTATACCGCCTAACACGTAATAATCATCCGGGTGTAATTTGATCCTTCGGCCCGGCACGCAGAATGACCGGGGAACCCAGGTAGGTGCCAGGCGTAATATTCCCTTTCCCTGTTCTAAGGCATTTTCAGCCATGATTTTTTTTCCCATACCGCATGAAGTTTGGATTGGTTAAGTTAGTTCTTCTACAAATTTTTTAATACTCCCTTGATCAGCTAATACTTCTATCTCCAAATTATAGGTTCTGCTTTCTCCCGGTTCTATAAATATCAATGTCTGTTGCTCTCTGGCCATTTTCTGACCAATCGGAGGATTTGTTCCGGGTTCCAACCCGGTTACGTATTCCCCTTTCGCCCAATGTTGCCAGTTAGTTAACCAGGGTAATTGTTTTTTGGGCCAACGCAAGGCAACGGCCAATCCTAATTTGGCGTTATGAATTCCGCAACTGCTAATACCAAAGCTGTCGGAGGTCACATCTATAATTCCTACTTCTTCACCGGAACCATTGTGTTCATCCATAGTTGCCGGACAAATGCGAAAGTTATTGGCCGGATGAAAGATCATATTGTTGTTATTGGGATAACGGGGTGACCAATCACCCTTCCAATGAAGAGTAGAACCTTCATCTGCCAGGGGCCAGCCAAAATTACAATGGTATAATATCATATGCGGTACAGTAGTATTACCACGGTTAATCACCTCATCACGAATATGCATAGATGCTGTACCCAATGTTCCTGATATGGTCCTTTTCATTTCAAGGCTTGGACCGAATAGCTGCGATTCTTTAATAATACCCGTAATACTCATATCCATCTTCCCCATTGCCGGGTCCGGCTGAATAACCGATTCTATTTCTGCGGGTAAATTGCTGATCAATCCATGTAATCCTCTTTCACCATATTCATCCTTTTCCGGTCCGCCAACATGTGTAAGCCCGCAGGTAGTCAGTAACCCGCCACCGAAAGTCCTCAACCAATCGAGCCCTCGATGAACAAATGGTTGTGGAGGGGTAAAGCCCGGGTGACTTATCCAGGCCAGGCCATTTTGATCATAAAATGCCTCTGCAATATCCATGGCACGGTCGATAACCACTTTAAAGCGAAGGCCGCCTCCGGTATTTATCCAGGCAATCCGTAATCCTTTGCCCGGTCCATTATCGAGTACAGAGGTTTCTATCCCACCTACCTGGGCAACATTGGAAACTTTGTCACTCCATACTGCGGTTTGCATATCCGTTAGTTTACTATTAAATGCTGGACAATAATCTTTGTTCCATTTTGAGAAGTAGTACAATACTTTACTAGCAATTATTATTTTTTACCCGTGTATACCGGGTGGTCCTTATTTCCACCCGATTTGAGAAAGGCAATAAGGTCTTTCAGTTCTTCACTATTTAAATTATTAATCATTCCGGGAAGCATCGGTGAAATTTCGGAAACCCGGCTATGCGTTACATTATTTTTGAGCACTTCTTTTACCGATTGAGGGGCAAAGGGATTCTGTGATATATAATATTTGTCATCATCCTGGCGGATTATTCTTCCCAATACAGAACCTCCTTCTTTCAGGTAAAAAACAGTGGCTCCATACTGATCCGAAATTGTTTTGCCTGGTTCAATAATAGATTCCAGAATATCTTTATTTGAAAACCTTGTTCCTAATTGAGAAAGATCCGGACCCGCCATTCCACCTTCGCCTTTTACCTGGTGGCAGGATAAACAGAATGAAGCAGCAAACATGGCTTTTCCCATTTCATAATTCCGGTTTGTAAGGCCGCTATCAATTACAGCTAGTGCATCTTTTAATTCCCATCTTCTTCCCGGGCCCTTGGGTTGTATTGCCCCAACAGCCAGGTCAGTTCCGGACAGGCTGACAATAGAATCACCGGAGATTTTATTGAAATAGGCCAGCCGGTCTTTAGGAACATTCCCGAGAGCTTTTTTACGGGCATTATCAATAAAGCCTACAAAACTATGACCTCCTTTATAGCTAAATGCTTTATAGAACCAATTGAAATATTGTTCCCGAAATTCTGGTGTCCATCCATTTTTCGCCTGGCTTAACACGGTAGCATACCAGGTTTGCTGCGAGGGGGGAATTTTAGAAAGCATCCCGGCAATATCCATTCCATATTGAGGATTTCGAAGGATCAGGTCAGCTGATTGAGAGATGGCGTTCTGGTTGATATCATCGTCCTTCGCATCATTCATCAAAGCCATCGTTTTTTCTACCGCCTGTGGTGCATCGAGGTAAACCAACAGTTTACTTAACTCGCGGTTAAGGTTATTTGTTTTAGAAGGATAGTGCGGATTCAGATAGCCAATGACTAACGACTTACCGTCCGCATCCGGTAGTCCAAGCCGGGAAAGAACCAATTCAAATGCCCGGAGCAGGTCCATTTGCTGCTGCGCGGATAGTTTTACATAATCAACAGAAGTAAGCGATTTAAGAAGCTGGTTCCTTACACTTGCATTTCCCTTTCTCGCCAATGCAATGACCACTTGAGTAATAATAACAGGATCTTTTTCATTCAATGCTTTATCCTGCCATTGATCTAGTGGCTGGTTCTCTATCGCAATTCTTGCGGCATATCGAATATACCTATCATTACTTTTTAAAAAGGGCCAGGCAAAATCAACAGCGCCTGCCCTGGGTGCGCCATGAAACTCCTCGAGTTTTCTGCGGGTTTTTTGATCTTCTGTTAATTCGGGAGTAGATAATTTTTGCGTATTCTCTGCATTGTTGCCATAATAAACGCGGTATAGATCTGACTCTAATTTGCGGCCTCCTGTCAGAAAATACAAGGCCCCATCGGGACCAATTACCCCATCAGTTAATGGTAGCGGAGAACCAGAAATAAATTCTTCCCCGGTCGTTTTATAGGAAGCCCCATATGGTTCGCAATGTATAGCATAGATAATCCCAAAGCTCCAGTCAAAGGCAAGAAAAGCGTTGCGGTATTTTTCCGGAAAGCGGGCATTGCCAGCATAGATAAAATTGGTAGGGGAGCCTTGCCCCACGTTAATGGCTGCCGGTAAATTATCCGGGTAATCGGGAGACCATTTATCTGTGCCGGGCCGCCAGCCAAATTCGCTACCGCTGGTTACATGACAAATGCGGGTAGGACGATACCAGGGGGTTCCAAAATCCCATTCCATATCGGAGTCATAAGTAAACATATCTCCCTGGTCATTAAAGGCAAGGTCAAATGGGTTGCGGAAACCCGAACTGATCAATTCCCAATTGGTTCCGGTAGAATCAGTATGAGCAATCCATCCACCATGCCAATTGACGGTGTTATCGTGCCCGTTAGGGTCCTTAATCAGGGGAAAAAGGTTATCTAACTTGCCATCCGGAAAATTCCGGTATGCATTCATTTTGGGTATATCGGTGAAGTTTCCTGCAATTACATAAATGGATTTTTTATCCGGGGAGAGCACCACACTATGCGGACCGTGTTCCCCTTCTCCATTCAGTGCTTTCAGCAATGTTATTTTATCATATTGATCGTCTCCATTGGTATCCTGAAGGCGGTACAGGCCGCTTCCTTTTTCAAAGGCTGAATCTATTCCATGGTTTACCATAACGTAAAGGCTGTTGAAGGCCCATAATAACCCCTGGGCATAACCCATGGCTACTTTGTTTTTATTGGTATCTGCGGCAGATTGATTGCCATTATATATATTTAGTTTTTCAACTATCAATTTACCGGTATCTCCGATGGGAGGCACTTTGATTCGGTACAAAGTACCATATTGGTCAGAGGCTATTATTCGGCCCTTATCATCAAAAGTCATAGATACCCAGGAACCCATTCCGTTTGCGGAGGGACTGTACAGATGATCTGCCAGAAAACCGGAAGGCAGCTTCAGCTTTTCAATTTTCGGATCTTTCTGAGACGAGGAAGAAGGTTCTGCCTTTTTCTCATTGTTGCAGGAAATTCCAACCCAAATAACAATAACATAATAAAAATAATAATCTTACTGAGCGGGTAAAGCAATACATGTGGCAATTAGTTTTGTTTTTAAATAATCATTTAACATGGCGTACTCCGGTCTATACCAATTCAAATCTTACATGAACCTTTGGCATGTTGTGTTTCTAACAGTCGTATAGGTTCTGCCTTTTCCTATTGAAAGATAGGAATAACCTGCTTATCAATAATAATTTCGAATTAAAAACCAGGAATTGGGATGAAAAGGGCGATTACTACATGATTTAAAGGCTATCCCCGGAAATTGAAGATGGGGGATTTAAATCTTTTACCCCTGATATGGGTTTTATGTTAGAGGTCAAGAATAAAATTGACTTCCTGATCGAAACATCATTCATACTATCGTTCTACATAATTACCAGCAATTGGTACTTACCCGTTTGATCTTAATCTGTATTTTCTTGGCATCCCGAACATTAAAAAACCTGATAAGTAAATCCATTGATCCCTTATGATTATTCTTTTATTAATTTAATCTTCAGTAAGCCATACTTCGCAAAAACGATTACCCACTACTTGAGTATTGGGTTACCACCTCAAATCAGTAATCATAATTAAGCATTGGCTGTATATGTTATGAGAAAAAATATAACCTTGTTGAAAATTCTATGAGATTAGTACCAATTGATGCCAGAATGCGTTAGAATATTTTTGGAGGACGCCGGCACCTTCAAACATCTATAGGAAAGCTGAGATAATTACAAATTAGAAAATATGAAAATTGCAAAGAATGAGTTAAGGCCGGTAGGCCCCAGAACATCGCTACAAGAAAAAAGCGGCAGAAAAATCTCTGCCGCTTTTCCATTAAAACTTTGCCCTTACGGAAATAAAAAAGGTTCTGCCATCAGCCGGTAAGGCGCCGGGTCCGGGATAGCCGCCTGCGCGACGGGTAAAATAGCGCTCATCAAGCAAATTATTTATCCCTGCTTTGAGGTAGATACTTTTGGTAAACTTATAAGTAGCTGTTAAGTCAGTGATCGTGTACGAGGGTATCAATCCGGTATTACCATTAGCCGAAACAGCCACGGTATTGTTAGCATCGCTGAAGGTCTCCCCTACACTGCTTATCTGTACAGTAAGCAGAATTCCTTTATAGCCCCCGGTAATACCACCCCGGAATATATTGGCGGGCGCATTTTCCACCTTCTTTCCTTTCGTATTGGCATCTTTATGGTCGCCGCTGTATTCAGCATTTGTATATCCATAAGAACCGAAAATAATTAAGTCGGTATGCTTGCTTCGGGTAAAAGCTCTAACCGGGTTGAATTCAGCATATCCTTCAAACCCTTTACTGGTACTGGCACCAACGTTTGTAATTAGTCGATAAGTAGCAAAAGGCGGAGTAATAGTACCTACCCGGTTGTTATATTGCAAATAGAATCCGCTTACATCAAACTGAAGATAATCCTTCACTTTGCCCCGATAGCCTAAATCAATGTTATATCCTTTGGCATCTTTTAAATCAGGATCCACTACATCCGTAGTCGGCGGGGCTTGCAGGTTGGCAAATTGAATAGGGCGATAAGCTTGTGAAATATTTCCATATACTTCAGTTGATTTTGTGATATGGTATTCTGCACCCACTCCGGCCAGGATAAAACTCCGGCTGCGGGTAATATTTTGCAAAATTATTTCTGTCCCACCGGAAGTATAACCATTCCGCCCGGATGCTGACCCCTGCAACCATTCATATCGTATACCCGGAATGACCAGGAATTTATCTGTTAACCGAAAAATATTTTCAGCAAAGGCGGCGGCGTTCTTTGAACCAAATGATATATCACGGGGGTAATTACCCAATACAGTCACATTGTATCCGGTACCGGTCGTTCCTTTACCATCCGCCTGCCTGGTGGTGGTACCTTTATAGAAACGAATACCACCCGAAAACGTATTTTTCATTTTCCCCAGGTTAAAATCAGTAATGATGCGGCTCTCCATTCCATAATTCCTGTATTGGTCGAGGGTTAAAACCCGGTTATTATATTCAAGGGTTGTTGCGTTAATACTATCCTTCATTGTTACGGATTGCAGAAAGCCTACACTGTTCCGGTCTCCTATAGTTGCAAAAAATTTTGTATTCCAGCGGGATTTTTCATTGATTTGATAATTCGCAATCAATGCAGGGTTTGTCCAGGAAATATCAAACCAGTTGCGGCTGCGCACACTTTGCCGGGCATCCTGTTTTAATTGTTCATCAGTTAATCCACCGGGTTGCTGACTACGGATATGGGAGCGCATTACTTCAGCCGTTAATGAAAATTTTGCAGAGAAATGATAGGTTACGGTAAAGAAGCCTGCATTGGTGTAATAGCGGCTGTTTTCTCTCCAGCCATCCCCATTGCGATGATCAAAAAAAGAATAGTAATGTACTTTTCCCTTTTTACCTCCAATGGCATTATAACTGTTGAAGAGTCCGTTACTGCCAACGGTTTGTTGTGTTTCAAATTCAAACGGTTTATTTATTTCGCTGCCATTGCGCAAGATATAATTTACCAGTCCGCCAAACTGTGGCCCATATTGTAAAGACCCTTGACCCCTTACAATTTCTATCCTTTGTACTGCCTGCAATTGTGGATTATAATAGGCTTCCGGATAGCCGAAAGGATCTGCGGCAATATCATACCCATTTTGCCGGATATTAAATTCCCAGCTTCGATTTGGGCTTAATCCACGGGCTGCGATACCGATTTGAATTCCACTAGGATCGCTTTCCCAAATATGAATACCCGGCACTTTTGCCAGCACCTGGCGCATATTATTACTGACTACATTTCCCTGTACATTATCCAATACAATCAATGCATTCTTTTTACCTGCATAGATATTAGTGCCAACTACTTCTGCCATTTGTTGATAATCGCTTTTGCTATTTCTCCCAACAACGGTTACATCGGGCAGGTATTTAATATGGTTGGAATCATTTGTATTTTGCCCATTGCCTGTTTGTGCACTTATCACAATAGATATTAATAATGCAATAGCGGTTGTCGCTCCTTTTTTCCTCATAAGTCCTTATTTAAGTGCAAGTTTAACTTTGGCTGTGTTTTTTGCTTACACAATCAGGAAAACGGTTTACGCGATCAGGAAACAACCTTAAATGGCCCAAATTTGAAGAAGGCTTACCAACTCACCTCATAATAAAACGGCCATTTATTTTTAATTAGAATTTTTAGATCTGGAAGACAGGATTCCCTGCCTGACTGCGTCACGCAGGCAGGGAACCTTCGATCTTTTTGATTACTGAGTTGAGATGCGATAACAGTAATTAAGACCAATCAATTAGCCAAGTATTAAAGGAGACAAAAACAAGAGAGGCTGTTTCCAAAGACCAGGTTTAAAGAGTTGCCACAGAAGTTTGAAATTCAACTTTTCTTTGTTTCATGACTTTGTGCCTCGTGGCAAAAAAGTTTTGAGATAGTTTTTTTGTCGGCAAGACAGGTTTCCCTGCCTGACTCCGTCACGCAGGCGGGAACCTGCTATCTTCCAAATTTTGAACTCGGATTTGCAACCATGAATTACGAAAACCTAATTTTCCATGTATTGAGTCAAACAAAAAAAGAGCAACTCAAATCAGAGCTACTCTTTCGTGTCGGGAAGACAGGATTTCCCTTAATTACCGCAAATAATTTCGAATCAACTATTTACAAAGGTGATTATTTCACAATTCACCAGTTAACTCACCAAAAGAATAGTACGAAAGAACTTGATATAAAAATAGTTATTTATTTTAATAGATTCATTTCTTTTTTAATAAAGCAATAAGAAGATGATTTATTTCCGGATGGCCAGCCCAAGTTCTATAACAAGTATCCTTTTGGTGAGTTGGAAAATATTGAGCGGCGTAAAGTACAGAACAATAAATAATAAAACAACGAACGATCAAGTTCAACAATCCGGCAGGCCCTGACAATACTTACCTTCTCTTCCTCCACAATTTCTTCAGCAATGTCTCTCTTTTGGCAGGACCTTAAAGCTTTTTTTCAATGACCTTTTTCAGGATATGATGATCCAGACTCAGGTCCGCATACATGCGTTTTAGCTCCGCATTCTCCTGCTGCATCTCTTTAAACTGACGAAGTAACTCCTCATCCATCCCGGAATACTTCTTTTTGCAGTTATGAAAAGTAGCGCGATTGATTTTTAACTTGCGGCAGATCTGATTAACGTCCTTGCCGGCTTCATATGACTTGATGGCTCCGGTGATCTGGGACTCTATGAATTTTGACTGTTTCATGTTCCTACAGTTTTTAAATGTAAACAAATCTGTCTACTTTTTAACTGTAGGATTTTTGGGGGGACTTACAGACTTACAATAGGCGATTTTCTATTGTTGTTATTTGTCAGATTTAGTCATCCAGTCTTTTTATCTTTTTCTGAATGCTCCCAAATTCGAACAACCTGAAAATATATCTTACAGTTTTCAGAAATAAACCCGGGTAAAGTAATTTTTTTCCAAAGGCAGCTACATTTTTATCTCTTTCAGAAATATATGATTCCTTTGTAGCATCTGTATTTAATTGAGCATAAGCAAGAGCAACCTTCCAGGCGGCATCACGGGCAATGGTCATGGAAAAACCGGCAATGGCATTCTCCATTTTCTCTGTATGTAATTTCGAAATTAATTTGCTGAGTGGCCACATGGCATAGAGATCGGTTTTCACATCATTCACCAGCCCGTTCAATATCGTATTTATTTTATTGAAGTCATCATGAACACTATTGATCAGATTCCCGGGAGCAATGGTAGCGGCAGCTATGCCAAGGTCGAGGCCGATATGTGCATTCATGCCTGCAATAAGGTGATCAATCAACATGGGCTTCCATGTACGGGTAGCATCAAATGCCAGTTGCCAGGAGGCAGAACAGGGCTTACCGTTTTTGTATTGCTGATAAGCATCAAGATAACGGTTGGCAAAAACAACATCTAATTTTTCCATCCGTGCATTATCGTCAAAAAACTTTTCGTTGATCTTATTGGATACTGCAACTGTTACTTTCTTGTACAAAGCTGCAAAATAGCCGGCTCGTTCAGAGTTTTGTACTGCCTGTTTTACAATTTCGTCTAACTGATTAATGACTTCGGCGATGGTAGTTGCGGGCATATGGGATAAAAATATTCAGAATTAAAGATAGGAAGTTATGATGTGGATTCATGCCGGATTACTTATGTACAAGTATCGTTGTACATCTTATGCAGAGCAAAGAAAGAATAATAATATGCGGTGCATGAATAAATAATTATTTAATACCATACTTTTTTTCTGCTCACCTGTTAACGGTTCAATTTTGTCGCTTTTAAGAAAATCTTCTAAAGGCATTACAGAATTATATAGTCTCAGACTTCCATCATTATATCCGATAATAATTTTTCCATCGGATGAAAATGCATGTGAAGTAGCAGTTATTGACCCGGGATAATCAAATTCTGCCAATAAATTACCACGCATATCAAATAAGCGGGATGTATGTTCACCATAAAATTCTAAAATAATAGTTTTAAAGTCTGGAGGATACTGTTGCAGAAGTTACGGGTTGTATATCTGGCATCCCAGCTTCAAAATCAGGATCATTTTTGTACTGTTCAAAAACACTTTCATATTGGTTAAGTGTAAAGAGTGTAAATGGAGGATAGGAAATTAAACCTAAAGATCGTTTTTCTAAATATTTTTTTAGTTTAAGAGGGTTTACATCACCTGACTCAGACTCGTTAAGTTCTCTAATTTCATCCAGGTTAATTCTATTTAAATCCGGATCCAAATGGGATTGGTTCGAGGCTTGTACGGGAGGTTGTATGTATTATTTAAAAATTCGTTTTGCTGATCATTTTTTTGAAGTATCGTGTCCTTTTGTTCATTTATTGAAAATTGCTTTCTTTCCACTTTTGAAGTATCGTTCACTATGTATTGTTTTCGCCTTAATTCCTCAGGCCACGTACCATAAATTATTTTTCTAGTATCAGGAGAATAAGCAAAAGGTTGGATCTCAGGATCAAAACCGGTTCGCAATGCTTTACCATATAAATCCCATATTCTTACCCCGGAATTTGAATGAGCATAAATATTTTTTCCATTATTTGAAAAACCGGTTGTATGAACCTGGTCATCCAAACTATTATCAAATTTCCTTAATGTTTTACCTTCCAAGTTTAGTAAACAAACTTTTCCGTCAATTGATTATACCAAGGGTATCTCCCGTCTTTGAAAAGGCAACTGAGGTGACAGTATCTCCTTTGACCATAAATCCATTTACTAATTCACCTTTTAAATTCCAAAAATGAGACGTGCCATCTGTTGAACTACTAAAAAACAATTTATCATTTGGCGAAAACCCAAGAGCCGTTATTCTATCGGTATGCTCGTTTAAAACCTGGATATTTTTCGTTCTTACATCCCACAAACGAATGCGGCCATCCATAGATCCGGCAACAATCGTATTCCCATCTTGTGAAAAAGTTAATGCAGTAATACTTTTACGGAAATCCCAAAAATTTATTACCTCACTTGGATCTGCATCAATTTGATGAATGATATTTCCTTTTAAATCCCAGGCCCTGAAAGGGATTTCCTCCTCGTGGATGTTATTATAAGAATATTCAGTTATTATTCTTTTCCCATTTGGTGCAAAGAGCAGATTCGTGATGCGACCCGGATAATACCTGCCTTCGTATGTTGCATATTTGCTGTTAATATAATTAAAGCGGCTAAGGATATTTCCATCAAGGTCCCAAAGCTTTGCAATATGCCCGCCTGTAAGAATTGTTTTCCCACCTGGTGAAAGAGCTATCGACTTTATGGGTTCTTCGGGGTCTTTGATCTCTTTAATACTTCTGTCAAATAAATCCAAAATGTACATGCTGCTATCTCTCCTTGAACAGGAAAGTATTTTTTTCCCATCCGGCAGAAATATTATTTGTGGATCTATTCCAAAATGTCCGACAAACTCGAGCTTTGTTTTTTCTTTCGGATACGTCAACTGTATTGTGTGTAGTGTATTGAGATGGCGAGCTTATGTAGATAAAATTGTTTGTAGTTGCTATGTCATATAGGTCATCATCTATTGCTATGTTCACTAATTCATTATTAGGCAAAAAATAAAAGTCGCCTTCATTATTATATAATGTCTGAATAATATTGCCTCTTAAATCGCACAAATTCGTGGTACTATCAGTTGGGTAAGTGAGAGTGAACTTTCCATTGGGCGAAATAGTTATTGTATCATCGGCAGAGCTTCTAAATATTATAGAATCTCCATACTCTGAGAAGCCAATATCATCGTGCTCCTTTGATTCGGGGTATGAAATATTTTTATAAAAATTATTTCGTAAATAAATATCCAGCGCTGATTTGAAAATTTTCGGATCATCACTGATCATCATTGCCTGTTCGGCCAATCGCAAGGCCAGATCAGGATCCGTTTTCTTCTGCAATAAGTGCTTCAAAACTTAAAGAATTTGCCCGGGCTTTCTTTTCTGAAATTTTAGCATCCCGGTAATTTTTATCTGCTTCTTTCTTTAATGCTAGGATCCTTTCATATACTTTCTTGATACTGTCATTAACAATGTCTTTTTTATTTGGTTGAAATGCTTCAGCGGCAAAGTATTTTTTAATGGCAAGATCAAAGCTGTCCTTTTTCAATGCTTTATAACCTTCAGCAATTGCTTCTTCATATTTCTTTTGACTCTTTGCAGTTGTAAAGAGCATGATGCTGAAATAAAATTAAGAGGAAGCGGCTCATTTAATTCTTTTCATTTCGTTTTTAATAAAACCTATTTCTTCTTCCCATTTAGCTCGCAGAGCCTTATTTGCACCAAGGCTGTCTGCCGCCAATGCTTTCATTTCATTTAGAATTGCTTCAGGATAGCCATTCGCTTCCAAAATAATTTTTGCCCTGCTCAGTAAATTTTTAAACTCAAGTTCTTTTTTAGCTGCTTGTTCAGCCAGAAATTTATTCAAAGCTGAATCTGCTTTTTTTGTTTCGGCTTCTGCTTTTTTCGTGTTGGCAAGTGCTATCTTCTTTTGTTCATTTGCGGTATAGTAAAAATAACCGGCAGTAACCAATGCCAGTAATGCCCCGCCTAAAAGACCACGCACGGTACGCAGGCGTTTTCTTGTTTTCGCCAGTTCCTCTTCACGCTTTTTTTTTATGGAATCAATACTTTCATCTATCCTTGTCTGCAATTCTGCAGGATAGAAAGGCTTTGCTGAAAAGGCCGCAGGTAATCAATATCATCCTGTGTAAATAAACCCTGCCTTTCTCCATACACTTTATAAATATCACCGCCTTTTCCCGCATCTTCATTTCTTCCGTAAGTTTTGTCCCACCACCAGGGCCAGCACATCGTGGCTTATTTCATACTGGTTTCATCACCTACTTTTATGGTGCGTATAATACGGCGCTGTTCCAGTTCTTTCAGCAGACTCGGCTAATTGGTTTTTTGCTAACCACTTTTTTATGCTCCAGGTCAGCTTTAGATGGCTGCTTCACTTAATTGCAATTTGGTAAATCGTTCAGAGATCATGGCCGCCAATAATTCCAGCGGAACTCTTTCGCCATAATCCTCTTCCAGTTCTGTCATTTGTTTTTTCAAAAAACTTTCCAATACCCCTTCAAGGTTATCATCATCATGTATCAGTCCTGCACTTAAAACCGGAGTTGATCATTCTTTTTTGTGTTTTGTGCCCGGTCCCAAAGTTCACCCAAAAATACCTGCACATGCGCCAGTTCAATTTCCTTTCTTTTATCGGGCAGTTTTGATAAAATGCTTTCCGCCAGTTTCCGGCTATCTTCTACATTAAAATAAGCTCCGGTACCTTGGCGCTTCCAGGATATGGTAAATAACTTCTTCCACATTTTTCCTGCCCATCTTCTCTACCCTGAAACGGTGCTGGAAAATACTGGGACAAACCGGCTCAAATTCCGACAAGTGGCCAATGAATTCTTCCCGCATGATGAGCATGATGCGGCAGGGCACTTTATTGCGGATCAGTTTATTGAGCAGTGTAAAAAATTTTTCCTTTTCTTCCGCTTCACCTGATATCAGCAATTCTTCAAACTGGTCAAACAACAAATACACCGGCTGGTAACGTTCGGCAAATAATTTTTCAACGGCCTGCAAATTCCATTTTTGGATCTTTCGGCATTTTGCTAACCGGGTCTATTTCTATTTTTTCATCTAAGCGCTTCGTTGATGCTGGCAAATACAGAAGCATTGATATTGGCGCCTCTCCTGATGGTGAGGGCATACCAATCGGCATCGGAAAACTGGTTACGCAGGCCGCATTCAATCAGGCTGGTTTTTCCCGCGCCCGATGGCCCGTAAACCAGCAGTGCTTTACCCCGCTCAATGCATTGTATAAATCATTGGTTTCTTTTTCACGGCCAAAGAAAACATCGGCATCAGCCTGCTGGTATGAATCCAGGAATTTAAAAGGTGAACGGGCCTGGCTCATGGTTTTGTTTTTAAGTGGTTTAAAAACATCTTCCAGTTGTTCAAATAATTCATTCCAGCCTGGGTTGTTATTATTTTGTGTCAAACACCTTGAAATCTTTATTGGAATTAATATCCTCCTTACCAGCAAAAGCCAGTTCATTCTTGTATTGCGCATATCTGTATTGTCGTTTGGAATTTCCGGTTTTTCATAGCCGGTATAATAAAAAATTTCGGGTGTTTGTGTGGTTTTCTCGGCATATACACTTTGGTCAATCACCAACGGCGAAAGAGAAAGATAGGCATTTCTGATCCTGATATTATCCATGAAGTGAGCCACGATCATTTCCTTTGAATAATAAAATACTTTTATTAAAAGTAAAAGAATCTTCATATTTGGATTTAATCACCTCCGTGCTTGTAGCTTCCATGCAATTCGCCCAGATTGTGGACAAATTTCTTTGACTGTACCGAGGCGATAATTGAGGTTGATCTCTTTGACGGAAACCAGCCGGTATTTGGCAAGGAATGAAATTTTGCGCAACCAATACACCAGTGCGGTCAGGTATTCATCGAGAAGGCTCCGAAGTTTAACTTTATCGTCTTCCGCAATTACTGTTTGCCAATAATTTCCGGCGTTGGTTCTCCAGGGTTTTTGCATAACCGTATAAGTCAGTATCAGTATCGGTAAGTTCTTCCAGTGAATTTATTTATTTCTTTTATAAACCCCGTTTTCTCCGATGGCAGTCAGTGGTGGTAAATAGCAGGCTGGTATAATCAAAATCCAGGTACCGGTTTCCTTCCATTTTAATGAAGTCGGAAACGATATCCAGCTTTGGTTTGTTTTCCCAGTCCGACCGTGTCATTCGGGCGGGCATTTGAAGTATCTGCGCCATTTGTATATAACACAGGTAACGTAGCGAACCCTGGTAGGCTTCTGCCATAAAGGAAAGAGCCCTTAAGTTGGTTTCCTGTCCTACCTCAGTACACATTTATTTAATAAGCTCCCACCAACCATCCATATTGCTGGATTATTTCAATGGACTTGTTACCAACTTTAACACCCATGTTTACTAACTCCGACCGCAGGCTTAGTATCCAGGTTTTGTCCCAGTAGTTTGCCTCAAATTCTTCCAGCTCCAGGTGTTCCAGTTCTTTATTGAATTGATTCCACAAATCATTACTGTCTGTTGAAATTGGCGCCATAATGTTTCAGTTCTTTCAATTTCGTTTTGAATTCAGCGAGGCTATCCTCGGTATTAGCCGGTGGCGTTTTGAAATAGGTGAAAATAAAAGGCTTTTGAGTTGCCTGGAATTGACGAAATGCATGTTCAAATTCCTCCGCTGTACAAATTCCCACTTTGGAGTAAGCAAGAAAAACAAAAATGTCTGCTTCTTCAACTAATTTATTGTATTCGCTTCTGCTGAACCGTGGAGGACATCCGTGCCGACAGTCTTCCCATTATCGAGATGAGAAAAATATCTCTTTATTGAACCCAGTCTTTATTCTTCCGGTTAATTTCGATTTCGAATTGTTCCCGTTCAGGTTTCAATTCGCTGGAGGAAGCCAAAAAGATTTCTATTTTCTTCACATAAGTTGGTTTATGGTTGAAGAAAATCAACCGCTTATTCACGGCAGACTTTTGGCAGTGCCTCCTGCAAAGAAGGGGCAAACATGTCGTCTGCTGCATTCGAGATAAGAAATAAGATGCGTTGGCCATTGTTTGTTTAGAAAGTTACTGCATAGTCTAGTTTACTCGTTTTAGATTATACAATGAAGCACAAGGGGCAGGTATTGCCGATGGTGGGGAATTATCCCGAATGCTTTCAGGACATCCGCCGAGAATCGATGACTAGCCGCTCAGCCATGGTTCGTGAAACTCCACGGAACCATGGCGAATGGGGCTCCAGTTTATTAACCACCTCAGGGTAACCCTTTCCTCAAATTAAAAATGTTCTTTTACAATTTTATCATGTTTTGCTGTTTGACGTACCAATAACAGGGTGTACGCGCCGGCAATAATACCAAAATTAATACCATATTGCCTTAATAGAAATGGTTCCGCTTCATTTATTATCAAAAAAGCATTCTCAAATCTGTAATGTTGCGGCATACTGTCCGGGAAAAAAGGGTTCCAGTATCTATTTACATAATTTCCCTCCATAACCTGTCGGTTATTATGACGCTTGCTAGGAGACATTGCAGCTGCCCAGGAGGGTTATGACCGGCTTGAAAGCCCTGCTTATAAAACTAAATTTTCGAAATGAAGTGAACACCTGTACAAAAAAAAATTGATTGTCATTGAAAACTATTTTAAATTCGTTTCGACAAAGCATTCTGTTGATTTTAACTTCTAAAACACATTTATTATGAATCCTGCAATCCAAAAGCTAATTGAAATCGCCCAAAATGAAGTGGTAACACCTAGAAAGTGCCAAAAATAACACTGGAGCCCGAATTGTTGAATACCCAGGGAGTCACATGGCCGGCACGCTGGTGCCTGGCCGTGGTGTGCTGCCTTTTGTGCCTGGATTCATGAGAGATACCTGAAGACGAAGCAGTGAGGGAATATTTAAAACAGTATTTTTAACGAACTTGAACTTACGTTCTGCGCAGGCAGAAAAAGTACGTTGCAGAGATGCAAGTGCTTTTGGCTGGGGAAAAATGGGCGAAGACAAATGGTTTCAAAGTGTTGCCTGAATCTGCACACTTGCCAAA
This sequence comes from uncultured Chitinophagaceae bacterium, assembly GCA_963775145.1. Classification (GTDB taxonomy): domain Bacteria; phylum Bacteroidota; class Bacteroidia; order Chitinophagales; family Chitinophagaceae; genus Endoryza. The sequence goes on along the minus strand of CAVZHZ010000017.1, from coordinate 7,493 downwards.
GCAGGAGATTTCGTCGTATTTGATTTTTCTCGATATCGGCCTAGTGATTGAAGATCAAAAATCATTGACCAAAAAAATCAAAACTATCGAAGGTAATACCAATGGCAAGGGTGAAAGAGACAGCCAAACCGGGGATGGTGTTCGGATTAGAAGAACGGGATCCTAAAATTAACCAGGTCTGTACCATCCGCATTTTCCCTAAATTAATGTGAAAAGGTAGTAGCGAAAACCCTCTCATGCCCAGAAGTCCGCGGGCAGCTTTGGAACAACCCGCAGGGCCTGTGGACAGCCCGGCTTACGCATATTGGCTTAGAATTGTTTGTCCTGCTCATCCCGCTTATAATTAGCCGGAACGGTAAAACCCCTTGTTGGCAGTTAGTGCACAACTTTACTAGCCTCCCACTTTTCTGTTTTGTGTTGCTTCCAAAGTTTCTGTGTGCCATTTTTCTGTAATTCTGCTGGCGTATTTTCGAAAGCTTCGTCGAAAGTAAATCCGTACCGCCCAGTACAACATTCATTCTGGCTTATACTTTTACTCTGTAAGTGCCACTCAATAAGCAAACTTTTTATTGTCTTGATACATGATGATTTTCATGGGGGATTGGGGCTTACGTCGCCCTGACAAGAGGCCTTGTACATAATCCAAAAACTTCTTTTTTTACCGTCATTATCGAGGTCTGTCGACTGCAAAGGTCTTGTCAACATAAATAGTAGAAACATGTCAACGGAACACTCTTTCAACATAATCATATATTTTTCCATGTTTGCTTAGCGCTGTCACCCTGAAACTAGACAGTGATAAGCGTATATAGCCCCGTCGCCTGTAACCATTATCGGCAGTATTTTTGCATTTGTGTTTTATCCCTCTAAGTAAGTATAATAAATATTATCACCAGTTTTATCTGTCCAACGAACAGCTTGTACAATATTGCCGGTGTACCTGAATGTTCTTCTAGGAATCGAGCTTTCTTCGTCAAGCTTCGTCACTTTGAACTGTGCTAAACAAGTCTGCTGTTAAAATAAGGAACATAAATAATCCGAAAAGTTTCATGTATGTAGTATGTCGCTTTTGCATCACAGCATGTGTTCGAAGTACTTCGCCAAAGGCATGAAATTCATTGATTGTCCAGCCCAGCTCAAAAATACCATTACCACTCCCGCAAATTATAAAGAAAAAGGCTTAATGCAGGCGAAGCCCCACGGGCCGGTGCAAAGGGAAGCGGAATTGAAAAAGAAGCCGTGCCATTCACTGCATTCAACACTACTCTTTATCAATACCTTCTATAGCACCGCCACCTCTTCCGGCAAAGCAATAGAAGGCACTTCAATGGCATTTGATTTTGTTATGCCGCCGTCGGTTTTTCAAAAACGCGGATGATGCTGATTCGTTTATAGCCGAACCTGTAACATGCATACCTTTACTATCAGTTTGCATAACAGTGTTTGATAAATTAAATAAAGGGAGCGGCTAAAATTTTGTGAAGGAGCGATCTGATGTAGTAAATGTAGAAATATTTCTCTTTAGAAAACAATACCGAAAATTAGTGATTTTTAAAAGTCTTATAGACAAGTCATAAAGCCGGGGTGAAAATTCAATTTGCATTTATATAATTTTCTCTTTCTCCTCCTCAATAATTTTCTGCAATTCCTTCTCACTCGGCAAATTGATTAAATACTTTGAAACAAATACCTGCTGCGGCAAACCCATTGTAGCATATTTTACCAATGCTTCATTTTTACCGGTGCATAAAATAATACCAATGGGTCTATTATCGCCATTGTTAATTTCATTGTCTTTATAATAGTTCAGGTACATATTCATTTGCCCTGCATCCGAATGGTCAAACTCATCCAATTTTAAATCCAGAAGACAATGACATTTCAAAATTCTGTGATAAAAAACAAGGTCAATACGGTAATGCTTATTGCCAAACGTTATACGTTTTTGCCTGGCTTCAAAACAAAAACCCTTTCCCATTTCCAGTAAAAAATTCTGCAGGTTGGTGATGATACTTTCTTCCAGGTCAGATTCGCTGTAAGATAACTTTTCTTCCAAGCCCAAAAACTCCAGCAAATAGGTATTACGAAACACTTCTTCGGGCTTAAGGTCGTTTTGGGATATATGTTGATTCAGGACAGCTTCCTTATCTGTACTCAACTCCAGTTCTTTCATATAGGAGGCTTTCAATAGCCCGTTTTAAATCCCTTACACCCCAATTATTCCGATGGCCTGTTCCTCGTAAAATCGGCGTTTCTCCTCAGAATCTGCCTTTAATAGCTCTATAAAGTGGGAGAAACTGAGGTTGTTTACTAGAAGGGAAGCATTTATTTTTGGTGCTGAATCATCTGTTTCTCCAACATTTAATGGCATGAATAAGTCAGACAGTGTCCGACCTATTCTAAATTGCTGTGAATCAGTCTTTTTTAATTCATCAGACAGTGTCTGACGAATTTGAGGGTAAGTAAGGTAAAGCTGGCGGAATAACTTCAGGTTAGTCTCTGCCATTCCTTTCAAGCCTTTTTGTTTTAGCCGGACTGCCAGCGTTTCCAGCACCATTTGTCCATAGGTTGCCCGGTCTTCGCCAAGCTGTTCATATTCTACAATATGACTTCCAATTAACCAGTTTCGCAGGGTCATGGCAGTGTTTACCTGCTTCTGTACTTTATTCAGAAAAAATGTATTGGTTTGTTGAATAGCAGTGGTTAGTTGCTCTAGATTATTTACAGTGTTCATATTGTTTCATTTTCTGACATTGAAAAATTGAGTTTTGGCTGAGTTTAGAATTTTAATCTCAGCCAGAACAGGTTTTTGAAAGGCCGATTTGGCCCAGTATCTATCTTTATACTTGGCCAAAAGTGGGGAAATGGCCATATTAAACAGACCTGATTTCCTGTAGATTTATAAAGTAAAAGCTAATAATAATACTTTCTGGAAGATCATTGATGTATTCAAAATTCGTCCAATTTCTCTCAATTGCTTTAATCTTAGTAATGAACAAATGCTTTTACCTTGTGGCCGCTATTTTATTCAGCTTGTCCTTTTCACAAAATTTACTACGAATCACTTTCATATCATCACTGTCTTCCTTTCTAAAACATGCACATAAATTTGTGTAGTAGACAGCTTGGTATGTCCGAGCATTTTACTGACCGTTTCCAGGGGGATGCCATTATTCAGGTGATCGTGGTAGCGAATGTATGGCGGCCAAGATGGGAAGTCGATATTCTTTCTTATGCCGCATAGAGCCGCTATCTCTTTCAAATAATCATTGATCTTTTGATTAGACATGTGCGGTAGAATTCTTCCCTTTTTTTTGACGGCCTGATTGCTTTTGTATTTTTCAAGGATTGCCATCGCCTGTGGCAATAACGGTACACTAACTTTAGTAACCGTTTTTTGCCGGAAGGTTCTTCAACCAATATTCTCCGTCAATTCCAATAGAAATGTTATAAGCATTCAGATTCGCCAGGTCTATATAAGAAAGCCCTATATAACAACTGAACACGAAAAGATCCCTGCACTTTTCCTGAGTTTTGCTGGACAGGCTAATATTCTCCAATATCCTGATTTCATCTTCGATCAGAAATTCACGCTCTGTTCTCTGAAATCGGAGTTTGTAGCGTACAAAAGGGTCCTTGGGTAACCATTCCATTTTTACTGCCACAGTGACTATCTTCCTCAAGCGCTCCATATGTTTCATGATACCATTATTGCCTAGTGGATTCTTTGCATCAAGCGGCCGGGTGGTACGCAGGAATAGTTCGAACTCCGTAATAAACTGGTAATTGAGTTGTTCTAAGGAGATATCATTCGTTTTATATCGCAGCTTAAGGAATTGCCCTATATAATTTTCGGTAGCCGAATAATTCTTCATAGTCCCGGGTTTAAGGATATTTTTTGAATGGGCCCTATGATAAATCAGGAGCCCATTCAAGGTGTTTTCGTTTTTCTCTTCCCCCAGGAACAAATTTTTTAACGTGTGAACGCTGATAAATGATCCCTGCATTCGCAGTTGCTGGTAAGATTCCATCAGTTTATACCTCACTTCTTCTATATAGGGGTTGATTTTACAGGCAAATTCTTTGTTGCCCTGAATACATCCTTTTTTCCCATCCCAGAAGAGCGAATCAATGGATCGCTTCAATGAAATTTCTAACCGCTTGCCGTTGATGGTTACCCTCGCATAGATAAGGGCTTTAGATAAGATCATCTTTCGAGTGACGGGCAATAAACCGTACGCTGAACGTGCTAGTACTTTTCATACATCCCCAATTTTTAATTAAAAAAAATCTCGTTCCTCAGTACTATTCTCGCTGGCTATTTACTCACCAATTAGCGCAAGTGGGTATCATAATTAACTCAGCAAACTCAAATGTAGCGTGCATTTGCGCATCATTTGAACTCACCGAATAACTCACCAGAAAGATGAATTCCTTTGTATTTATTTGATATGGAATGGGCATAAAAAAACCCGCAAACCATTGATTTGCGGGCTTCAGCACTTTTTTGAAGAAGTGTCGTGTCGGGAAGACAGGATTCGAACCTGCGACCCCCTGGTCCCAAACCAGGTGCGCTACCGGCCTGCGCTACTTCCCGATTGTCATTTATCTTACTCAACCAATAATCCTTTGGACGTTCCCCTTTGCAGACACTCGCTGCCGTTGGGCCATTTCACATACCGATTCATTACCGGGTTGCAAATGTACTGTTTAGTGACTTAAGGAGCAAATTAAAACCACCAAAGGTGATAAAGCTTACTTTGGGCTTTTGAAAGCCCTCTGAATACGCACGTATCCAGCGATACTCGATATAGTCCATTCGGGGACCAGCGTTTGCTGTCTCATATTCTATGAACTTTATTATTATTTCAATGTAATTTTTCCCACAGCAATTTTCGATTGACCAAATAATCGATCTTCCTTACCAACTATATACATACTCACATCCACCACCGATCCCAAACGCGGCATGGAAGTGGGAATATCCGAGTTTGAAAAAAGCATTTTGCGGGTACATTTTCCGGTGGCCTCATCTACTGTCAATACATAACAGTCGGACCTGCCGAAACGATTGGCTGTTTTCAGCTTTTGTCCCGGTTGGGTTACGACAGCATTCTTAGGATTATCATTGAAAAATATATGGACAGCGTTGGCTGATTGCATTGCTCCGAAGCCTGCATAAAAAGGCCTGTTGGCTATATCAAAAAAGCCAGTGCTAAAGTAGCCACTACTGGAACCCACCTGGATCACTTCCCGCTGGGCCTTAGGGAAAACCTGCATCCAGCTGATGTTACCTGATACATCAATCTTACAACTAAGCAAGTCACCGCATTCGTACACCAAATAGGTGTTTGTTCTCATCCGTCCAGGCGAACCGTTCATTCCTGGCGAATAGTTTTGGGTGGAATATGTATACTGATGATATTTTTCAGCCAGGATAACGAGTCCGTTATCTGGTGTATAGAAAACATTCCTGAACTGCATATATTTTGAAAATGCCTCTCCTTCATCTTTGATCCTGTCCAGGGCTTCGCGTTCCTTTCTTTCTGCTCTTGTTTCTTTTTCATCATCCGCCTCACCGGGCGAGTCATCGGATTCCGCTGACAGTAACGAATTGTTTATTTGCTTTTCACTGGTAGCAATTACCTCCCCCGTAATCGGGTTAATCCGCTGTACCAGCATTCCGTCGATCGTTTTTCCTCTTTTGTTGTTGTTATAAAAGGCAACCAATACCAGGTCTTTATTTTTTTCCAGAACAAGTTTTGTACTGGTGAGCCATTTCCCATTTATACTGGTGCTAATTTCAGTTTGTTGTTTGCCCTGCTCGTTGTATAAGCGAATGTTGTAATTGGCGAAGTCCAAGAATTTATCTTTCTTCTTTTTACCTTCCTGGTATTCATACAACCTTCCTACTAAAATCACCTTTTTGTTTATTGTATACAAAACATCTTCTAACTGGTAAGTTTTCGGATCAAATTCATTGCTTATTCTTACTGGCCTGGAAAGAGGCTTGAGCGCCTTATCGAATTCCTGCACCTGGTACTCGTTTCTTTCCTTACCAATAGTACTGCTGACCACAATCATTTTTGTGCTATCCGCATTTAGTGTCAGCTTAAAATTGATATCGTCTTTTTGTTGTTCTTTCTGCAATGCGGTAAGAAGGATCCAATCTCCGGAAATTTCGCCGGTACCTTTATTGATTTCCGCACCTAAGATATTCAGCGTTTTCTCCTTCCGGTCGTAGTCGGAAGCAAAAAGGAACATTTTATTTTGCAGTGCAAAAAACTGCACAAATTCTTTTCCTTTTAGCTCTTTGTTAAAATCGTGTCTGTAAAGTTCACTTAGGTTTTTGTTCAGTTTCACCAGCGTAGCGGATGACCGGGCAGTGGCTCCAATCACGAAATAGGATTTCAAAGCCAAATGCCCTTCCTCCAGGTACACCCCGGTATTATCTCCATGAATTACTTCCAGGTCGGTGCTACCTCTCCGCAATTTGAATTCCTCTCCCCATTGAACACTGGGCTTTTGAGCAAAACTGTTAAAGCCAAAAAGAACGAATACAACAAAAAGGTTCCGATGATACATACTGTGTGTCTTAGAGGTCTAAATAACCTATTAATAAAAATCAACCGCGCATCAACTACCCAAAAAAATCCGGGATCTGCGACTCAAGCAAGTGTGCCTCGCAACGGGTGGATAAAATTGAATTGAATAAAACAAAACGGACAGCTTTCTTGAGGAGCTGTCCATGCGGCGGTGAGGGAGGGATTCGAACCCTCGGTACAGAGTTACCCGTACGGCAGTTTAGCAAACTACTGATTTAAGCCACTCATCCACCTCACCGGCTAAATCCTTTAAAGGGTGGCAAAAATAAAGATTAACGTACACAAATCCCAAAGAAATTAAGAATGCTGAATCTAAATAAGAAGAAAGGCAAAAATATAAAATGATAAAAAAAAACAAAAAAATCTCAATGCTTCATTTTGAGGGCCCTTTTACATAATTAATTATTTTTCTTTCATTATTTTGGATTCTTTTTTTTGGTTCTTTTTTTACATAGCTGCCAATTGCACTTTCTGCTGCAATTCCATCACGCTTTCCCGGAATGTGCTATCCGTATCCATCAGGTCTTTAACAGTTTGACAAGAATGGATTACGGTAGTATGATCTTGGCCGCCAAAATGTTCGCCGATCGTTTTGAGTGAGTTTTTAGTGAATGCTTTGGCTAAATACATCGTAATCTGGCGGGCCTGAACAATTTCGCGTTTGCGGGTTTTTTGCAAAAGTTTATCATATGGTACGTCGAAGTATTCGCATACCATCTTTTGTATCGTGTCTATCGTAATTTCTTTGCTGCTGGTTTTCACAAAATTCCGGAGTACTCTTTTTGCCAAATCAAGATCGATTTCCCGCTTATTTAGCGAAGATTGTGCCAATAATGAGATTAACGCCCCTTCTAATTCGCGAACATTACTACTGATATTGTAGGCAAG
>CAVZHZ010000016.1:0-587469 GCA_963775145.1 uncultured Chitinophagaceae bacterium | reverse complement strand
CCGTGCTGTCTTCTATCGATTGAATTATTTCCGGTAACCTTTTGCTGCCAACATCCGCCATACTTACGCTAATGCGTGCCTGTTGCCGGCTACTGTCCATAAAAGCCCGGATTATTTTAGCAAAGTTATTTTGCCTGCCAAGGGTATCATCCGCCTTATTACCCAAATATTGGGACAGGAACGCTATATCAAAAGAATTGGGTAATCCATAATTGGAAGAATCACCATCATAATAAGCCTGCTTGGCAAACTTCATTCCTTCTACTATAGATAAGGGCCTTGCCATTTCGGGTTTGCTGGCAATAAAGGTTGAAAGCGAATCAATTTTTCCGAATGTTTGAAGCGTATTTTTTCGCAACCCGTTTTTTTGTTTGGTATCAATGATAATTTCCAGGGGCATTACTCCTCTGAAATGTTTTTCAAAAAACTTCAAGTCAGTATAGATCCGGTCGGTTTTGGGAAGATCATCTACAATATATCCTTTCGATTCCAGCCGAAACATTCCGATAACAGATATTATTAATGCCAGTATGGTTACAGAATAAATAAGTTTCTGGTGATGTAAACTCCATATCTCAAGTCTATCCAATATGGCCAGTAACCACCTGTTCTCCAGGTACCGGGTATGTTTTGCTTTCGGAGATGGCAGGACGCTCAATACTACCGGAATAATAATTATAGAGATAAAGAACAGGCGCCATAATATTCAACCCGGCTACCATTCCAAACTCTTTTAAGATAGCGCTCTTGGTTAATGCAAATACGGCAAATCCAATAGCGGCCGCTATGTTGCAAAAAAGTGTCACTATTCCCATCCGGCCAACCATTTCGATCAATGCCGACTTCTTTTCACCTGTATCATTGTAGGCGGTATGATATTTATTGAGAAAGTAAATACAGTTCGGAATGCCAATGACTACCACCAGGGGAGGAATTAAGGCTGTTAACAACGTAATTTTATATCCCAACAGGTGAATGGTTCCCACACTCCACAAGACTCCAATTATTACCACGCCCAATGATAAAAACGTAGCGCTGAAACTGCGGAAGAAAATAAGAAGTATTACTGCTGATAAAATAACGGATCCGAATAAGAACCATTTCATTTCATCGGCAATCTTTGTAGCCAGGTTAGTCCGGATTAAGGGTAAACCGCTATAGTGCATTTCTGTATTTTGGCTTTTCCCAAATGCATTTCCCGCCTCCAATATCGCCCCTACCACGGCATTTCGTCTTTTGGAGTTGAGTACATCTTTGTTAATGCGTACTCCCATTAAGTAAGTGTGGGTTTCTGGATTATATAGCAGTCCCCGGTAAAATGGAAGGGATCGAAAAGTGGCGGTACTACTATCAAGTTCCGCCTGGGTAAGTTGTTTATTAGCAAAAATGGGACGGGCTATTAATTTTTCTTCCGTTGTATCTTTTATCAGGTTGGTAGCATCCGGTACACTTAAGATATCTTCCACCGAATTCACTTGTTTTAACTTCTTTGCCAGTGCGGCATAGGAATTAAAAAAGCCGGCATCAAAAAAATTATTGGTTTGCACACCAATTACCATCACATTACCATCTTCACCAAACTTCTGGCGGAATGCCTGGTAAACCTTGTATTTAGGATTATTGGAAGGAATGGCACGGGTAAATTCGTAACTCAGTTCCACTTTGGATGCATGCCAACCCATAAATGCGGTTATACTCAAAATAACTGCAGCTAATATCCAGCGATACCGTAAAATAAAACGGCCAAGATTTGCCCACATAATTAATACAATTGGTGATAAAAGCTGTCGCAAAGAAACTCAATTTAGGTCGCTTGATGAAGATTAATTTTACCCCCTTTTCCCGCTAACTTTGTCTCTATGCACGGTAAACTGTTTTACCTTTTTTATGTATTTGTTTTATTCTTTCATCCAGGCTTTGCCCAGGTTCCGGCGATTGGCCTTTGGCGAGATCATTCTCCTTACGGCGAGGCGCAACAGGTAGTAAATGGTAACGGAAAGATCTGGTGCGCTTCCCCATTTAGCGTTTTTTCGGTAGATAAAGAAGAAAACAGTATCGACCGCTGGAGCAAGGTAAATGGACTGGCTGAAACGGGCATTCGATCTATTAGCTGGGATGAAGGAACCAGTTCATTGATTATAGCGTATAATAATAGTAATGTGGATATACTATCTGCATCCGGAATTAAAAATATCAATGCTATTAAAAATTCCCTGCAAAGCGGCGATAAAAATATTTACAGCATATTCACCTTAAATAACCTGGCTTATCTATCTGCCGGAATAGGAATTATAGTCCTTGATCTGAAGAAATACGAGATAAAAGATACCTACATCATCGGAAGTTCCGGAAATAAAATAAAAATTAATGCGGTATCGGCCGACTTAAACTCGTTATACGCAGCCACTGCGGAGGGCGTCAAAAAAGCGGCATTAAATTCACCCAATTTATCGGATTACCGAAACTGGCAACTCATCAGTGGTACCAATGGGCTACCAGCCGGAGAAGCAGAGCAGGTAGCTACCCTCAATAGTCAATTGATTGTTGTTAAAAAGGATTCTTTATTCATTCAAACGGGCATTAGCTGGAATTTTATTTATACCGACGGATGGAAGATTAACAAGGTAGATGTGGCAGATAATAAACTACTCTTAAGTGAATCCTTTAACAATACAGGGAGACTGGTAGTAATAAACAGCAACGGTACTGTAGAAAAGATTATTCAAAACAATACCTATACACGCCAGCCCCGGCAAAGTATTTTGGTAGATACTGATTACTGGATCGCTGATGCGGTAGCAGGACTATCTAAATTCAGTAATAATAGTTTTCAATCTTATGTACCTAATTCACCAATGTCAGTGGCTACCGGTGAAATGAAAATAGATAAAGGAGTGTTATGGGCGTCAGCAGGAGCTGTAACCAACAATTGGCAACCGGCTGGAAGTAAAAATGGATTATTCCGGTTTACAGATAACAGCTGGAAAAACTTTAATGCTTCCTTATTACCGGCCATGGATTCTTTGCCCGATTGTATAACAGTAGCTATTGACCATCGGGATGCAACGTTATGGGCAGGATCGTATGGGGGTGGTTTATTTTCAATTAGCACAAACAATAGTATCAGTATCTATAAACAAACCAGCCCGCTGCAAGCCGCATTGTTTTCTCCGAGAAATTACCGGGTGAGCGGACTGGCTTTCGACCAGGAAAATAATTTATGGATATCGAATTACGGAGCGGAGAAGAATCTTCATGTTCGAAAATCGGATGGAACCTGGCGTTCGTTTACCGTTCCATTTCCATTAACTGAAAATGCCGTTTCAGGCATAATGGTCGATGATCTCAATCAGAAATGGATAATTGCTCCCAACGGACAAGGGATAATATGTTTTAATCATGGCCTCTCCATTGAAAATTCGAATGACGATCGGTGGAAATGGTTTCGCACTGGAAAAGGAAATGGAAACTTACCGGATAATAATGTACTGTGTATACTAATCGACAAAAACAGTTTTATCTGGATTGGAACCAGACAAGGCATTGGCATTGTGCAATGCCCACAGGATATATTCACCACGCAAGGTTGTGAGGCCATACTGCCGATTGTTCAACCAGACAATTTCGCCGGTTATCTTTTTCGGGATGAAGAAGTACAGTGTATGGCACTGGATGGGGCCGATCGTAAATGGATTGGAACGAAAAATGGCGTATGGCTGATCAGTGATGATGGAGAGAAAACAATCTACCGGTTTACAGCAGAAAATAGTCCGTTGCCTGGAAATGATGTAAAACAAATTGCGGTGGATGATAAAAATGGAGAAGTCTTTTTCTCTACTTCTAACGGTATGGCTTCCTTCAGAAGTACCGCCACCGCAGGAACTGTGACTAACCAAGATGTGTTGGTATATCCTAATCCGGTGCCTCCGGGATACACCGGAACTATTGCTATACGCGGACTGGCAAATAATTCTATTGTAAAGATAACCGAACTCGATGGCCGGCTCGTGTTTCAAACAAGAGCACTGGGCGGGCAGGCAATTTGGAACGGCAAGAATTACAAAGGGCAGTCGGTATCCACCGGAGTATACCTGGTATTAATAAATGATGATGGCAGGCAGGAAAAATATGCTACAAAAATTGTTTTCATAAATAAGTAATTAACGTGGCGGCATCAACTCATAAAACAAAGGGAATTGTATTGCGCGCCGTTAAGTATGGCGAAACAAGTTTAATTGTATCAATATATACAGAATTATTCGGGCTTCAATCGTACCTGGTGAACGGCATTCGTGTTGCTACCAGAAAAGGAGGCGGCAGTGCCAACCATTTTCAACCGGCAGCTATGCTGGACCTGGTTGTATATCATAACGATTTAAAAAACCTGCAGCGGATTAAGGAATTCCAATGGGCCTTTATGTACCAGCATATTTTGTTTGATGTAATTAAGAACAGTGTAGCGCTTTTTATGATTGAACTGCTTCAAAAAACGATAAAGGAACCGGAATCAAACCCCGATCTGTTTCATTTTATTGAAGATGCCCTGATCCATCTTGATGAATCGGAAGCGGCCGTAGTGGCCAATTTTCCTTTGTTCTTTGCCGCGCATCTTACCAATTTTTTTGGTTTCCGGATCAGTGATGAATATGGTGAAGGAAATACTATACTCGACCTGCAGGAAGGCGCTTTTATAAGTGAGCGCCCTTTACATCCTTATTTGCTGGAAGACCCATACAGCCAGCTTGTTTCACAATTGTTGCAAACACAACAGCCACATGAATTAAAAGAGATCCGGATCAACCAGGAAAAAAGAAGGATTCTCATGCAAGCCTACCAGCTATTTTATGCATTGCATGTGCCGGATTTTGGTTCAATGAAAACCCTGCCTGTTTTGAAAGAAGTACTATAAATTTAGTTAGGGTCAGGTGCTGGTATGCGAATAGAAGTATTCAAACTTACCTGGATAGTAATAAATTAACCGGAGCCTGCATGGTTCAGGTAATGGATCTTAAAAATTTCTCCATTACTTATTTATAAGAGCCGTTTTACCTGGCTTTTTGCAGTAAATAAATTATCCCTTGTTTCAGTTATCAATAGAATTCCGGGGGTCTTTTCTTTTTCAAAACTTCCCAGCCTTTCTTCCAACTGAAGCGCTTTGGCTCCATTGAGGGTGGCCCATTGTAATAATTCCAGCAAACAAACATCCGGAGATTGGTGTTGCAGTGCCTTCAATTCTTCCAATATATTCAATTGGTTATTGGAAGCAAGACTATCCGTTCCAATAACAATCGGGTAATTGCTATTCCTTAATAAATCAACGTTTGGCAGGCTGTTGCCAATGTATTTATTGGCATTTGGACAAAGACAGAAATACAACTCGGGGGAACTTTGGTTGAAGCCAGGGGACTGATCCTGGTATTTTACGCTTGCCAAATACCGCAAATCGCTTTCAGAAGTGGTTACATTGTGAACAAGAATAATTGTTTGATTTTTCTTAAAGTAAGGAAATACCGTTTGCAAACTGGTTTTTCCCGATGATTGAAAAAAAGACAGATCCAAATTTAAATGCGCATAAAGCCGGAGAAAATCTCCTGTTTTTGAAATAAAAAATTCATTCTCCGGTTCTGATTCCTGGTTATGCATAGTGAGAATATGATTTCCGGGAAAGTTAATAATCTGACGAAACAATTCAGGCGAAACAGAATAGGGAGCATGCGGCACAATAGAGTTGGATTCAATGGGTAATCCATATTGCCGGGCAAAGTCATTAAAAAGAGAGGAACTGGCAGTAAAACCTTGTTCAGACCGGGAAGGATCAAACCCAATGGCTTCAATGAAATTGTGGTAATATAACCGGCCCTTTTTCTTTTGTAATAAGCTATGGGTAGTATTACAAACATCTCCTACCGTTACAATTCCATTTCGAAGCATTTCCTCTTCCGCTTTTTCTATGGCATCAACAATTACTTCCTCAGGCTGACTTCTGCTCTTTAAAACTGCCAGTATAAAATCAGTCATTCCTGTTTTTTCCGGAATCATTCCCTTCATATGACTGAGCTCGAGGTGGCAATGACAATTGATAAACCCCGGTGTAAGGATCCCCTCTGAAAATTGAATATCATCCCCGGCCTCCCCGATTGGTACAACGCCTTCAATCACTCCCTTTTCATCCGTAATCAAAACATACTGATCGCTGAGTATTTCAAACCCTGTGAACAATTGGCTGGCCCTGAACTTTAGATAACTCATATAAGCATTGAAACAATTAACTTTGCATTCCTAAAAAAAGTGGGTTCTGCTTTAACCGGCACATAAAAATACTGGAAAAGATGTTAGACAAATTAGAAGCCATAAAAGCACGCTTTGAAGACCTGGGAGTAGCGCTGACTAACCCTGAGATCGTTAGTGACAATAAGAAGTTTACCTCGCTCAGTAAAGAGTACCGCAGTCTTGAAAATATCGTTCAATCCTACGAAGCATATAAAAATACGCTGCGCGACCTGGAAGTCTATAAGGAAGCATTAAATGGTGAAGACGATGAGTTGCGCGAATTGGCCAAAGAAGAACTTCCGGCGCTGGAAGAAAGAAAGGCCACTCTTGAATCCGGAATAAGAAAACTCTTAATCCCCAAAGACCCCCAGGATGATAAAAATGCCATTATAGAAATACGGGCCGGAACCGGTGGTGATGAGGCCAGTCTATTTGCCGGCAACTTATTGAATATGTACCTGCGTTATTGCGCCAATAGAGGATGGAAAACTGCTATATTAAGTGAAAGCGAAGGAACAGTGGGTGGCTATAAAGAAGTACAGTTAGAAGTTGTGGGGGATGAAGTATATGGCACACTGAAATTTGAAAGTGGGGTTCATCGGGTTCAGCGGGTGCCCGATACAGAAGCTAGCGGGCGGGTGCATACATCAGCTGCCACTGTTGCCGTTATGCCGGAAGCAGAGGAAGTAGATTTTGAATTGAAAGATAGTGATGTAAAAATGGAAACTTCGCGCAGCGGAGGTGCGGGCGGACAAAATGTAAATAAGGTAGAAACAAAAGTAATGCTTACCCATATCCCTACCGGCACCGTAATAATTTGCCAAACGGAACGTACGCAATTAGGCAACCGCGAGAAGGCCATGCAGATGATGAGAACAAAACTCTATGAAGAGCAGGTTCGCAAACAGGAAGATGAGATCGCGCGGCAGCGAAAAAGCCTGGTTAGTACCGGGGACCGAAGCGCGAAAATTCGCACGTACAACTTTCCCCAGGGCAGGGTTACAGATCATCGAATTGGTTTAACCGTTTATAGCCTGGCAGATGTACTGAACGGTAATATTCAGGAATTTATAGATGCACTTCAGTTCGCGGAAAATTCCGAAAAGCTGGCTAAACAAAATTGAGAATGGGACCATGAGGTAATACAAGTATACCAATACCTGCCAGCTGATCACTCATTTGATACCAAATATTCAAAAAATAGTTTCACAATAATGCAACCAACGAGGCTTTAATCTTAACTTACGTATAACTAAAAACAAGAGAAATGTTAGAAAATCTATTAGACCTCGTAAAGAAAAATGCAGGATCTGCCATCATCAACAATCCCGCTATTCCAAACGAACGTAATGAAGAAGCCATCGAAACCGCCGGGAATTCAATAACCAGTGGATTACAGAATTTGCTGGGAGGCGGTGGAATGAAAGATATTCTCAAATTATTCGGTGGCCAGGGTGGTGATGTAAACAGCAACCCGGTTGTTCAGAACATTTCAGGCGGCGTAGTTCAGGACCTGATGAAGAAATTTAATCTCGACCAGGGTGCTGCCAGCAATATAGCCGGAAAACTAGTTCCTGGAGTATTGCAAAACCTGGTAAGTAAAACAAACGACCCCAACGACAAGAGTTTTGATATTCAGGGTATTTTTAATAGCCTAAGTGGTGGCAAAACAGGCTCTTTGGATATTCAAGGCTTGTTAGGAAAAGTTACTGCCGGTGGTTTAGACAAAGATGGCGACGGGGATACCGATTTGCAGGATGTAATGGCAATGTTTAGTGGAGGCGGAAACAAAGCAGGTGGTGGAGGTGGAATTTTGGATACCGTGAAAGGACTTTTCGGAAAATAATTGATAAACAACAGGTCTTGCATGCGGTTACAATAATAGGTAACCGCATGTTTTTTTTAATGGGAATATCGGGGCTGAATTACCGGGTTTGACCTGCCATTTATTCCATTTTTTCTAATCGTATATAAATTATCGGATAAAAGACAGGAAAAAAATCCAAGAATCTCCAAATTGCGTATAATTTATTAGATCAATTATTTAGATAAGAATTCAGGGCTTTAAAGCTTATTTAACGAAAATCATCACACTAATGGCACTTGTTTTGCGTTATATATATGGAAAGAGACATAATTACACATTATTATAAAGCAGTCAATTTTCTCATAAGCAGTTAGTTTTGGTTACAGCCCCCGTGTCTACGGGGGCTTACTTTTTATAAGAAAGGATTGATTTTCTTATTTAATTAAAAGCCCGAGGCGGCCTCCGAACTTTCCTAAGATTATCAATGCCAATAGGGAACCAATGGTATCAGCTCCAATATCCCCGATATCAAAGTTTCGATCAGTAATGAAATTTACCTGCACGTATTCCATCGCAATTCCAAGAAGGAAACTTATTAAAGTGATCCCTATAAGAACATAGGGCCAGGCCGATTTCGGTTTTTTCCTGGTCCATGCATACAATCCCCAAAAAAGAACAAACCCTCCAAATAAACCAATATGAGCCACTTTGTCCAAGTGTTTTATACTAAAAAGCCCCTTTCCGGGAATAGAATTACCCGGCAGGCATAATAGAACGAGAAGGGTGATAGTCCAAATAACTGGAAATAACATAGTGCTGCCCAACTGCCGGAGAAGCGAAAATATAAATTTCATAAAGAGGGCGAAAGATAGAGCAAAAAACGAATCAGCAGAAATCAGGAAACTTTACCTAATACATACATCTGGCCTAAAGGAGTGGTATTTCCTCCCTTCTTTTCAAGCGTAATGGCAAAGGCCTGTGCGCTGGGGATATTTTTCATAGTTACTATCGGTACTCCGTTTTGTATATCAAAAACACCAGCATCAACAGGCACTCCGTTTACAATCGCCCATAACTGGTATTGTTTATCAGAAGTGGGGGTTGGTAAATTATTTACAAAAAGGTACACATCTTTTGTACGCATATTCCAATAGACCGTTGCCATGCTGGCCGGATCGGGACTGGAGGGCACGGCATTCCCTGCCATTTTGATAATACTCATGGAAGGATCCCTGAGTTTATCAATAGCGGATTGATATTCCTTATTACTGGTTTGCAGTGCTTTTTCATTTCTTGCAAGCTCTGCATTTTGGGCTACCAATCCATCATACCTGGCACTAATCGATTTGTATTGATTAAAGAAGTAGAAATTAAGTATCGTACTTGCTACTAACAGAATAACTGAGGCGGCGGCCGCATAACGCATCCACCCGCCCATACTAATGACCGGTGTTTTCTCCGGCATTTCCTGGTCTGCAAGAATTGTATTCGCTGGATTTGATAAACGATTTAATTTATCTTTTTCAATTTCCAGTTCCGAAAAAATGCGGCTGCGTAAATTGGAGGGAGGGGCCACGGCGGTGGCAAGCGATTGTTGTTCCAGTCTCCATTCAAATGAATCCCGGGCTTCTTTTACTTCCGCATGCGCTGCACACATGCGCTCAAATTCCTGCTTTTCCTGGTCATTGACCAGGCCAAACACGTAGCTCTCTACAATTCCGCTTGATATGTATTCTTGTATATTCACTGTAATATCGTCCTTAACTGTATAAGTGCATTTCGTATCCTGGTCTTTACGGTTCCCAGAGGTATTCCCTCTATTTCTGAAATTTCTTCATGTGTATATCCTTTGAAATAGGCCAGTTCAATTAAAACCCGGTGCTCCGTTTTTAGCTTTTCCAGGAGTTTTCGTAACCCTATCAAGTCGGTATTGGGTTTAAATGAACTGGTCATTAATCCATCTACGTTTTCCGGTATCGACTGGTTTTTCCGGCTGTTCTGGTAACTCTTTGAGCGAAGAATATCAATCGATGCATTTCGGGCAATATTCAGCATCCAGGTATATAACCGCCCTTTAGAGGGGTCATAGCTTTCTATTTTCCGCCATATATTAATGAAGACTTCCTGCAATACATCATTAGACAATTCAGTATTGTCTAAAATCTGCATTATAATACCATTTAAAGCTCCGGAATAATGATCGTACAGGTAGGCGAATGCCCGATCATCTCTGCCTTTCAGCAGGGAAACTAATTCCTGTTCATTGTATGTGGTGGCGGTTCCCAAGTGAATCTCAAAAGCTCGATTGACATTACCAAAAAAAAGAGTGGCTCTAAACCACTCATCTATATACGATCGTTCTTATGCTTTGGTTTTATACGCCTACCAAATTCTCATAGGCTGCTGCATCCATCAATGCATTTACATCGGCCGGATTTTTGACCGTCATTTTCACCATCCACCCTGCACCATAAGGGTCATTATTAACCAACTCCGGTGCCCCTTCCAGGGAAGGATTGGTTTCTGTTATTGTTCCAGCTACCGGCAGAAAAAGATCCGACACGGTTTTTACTGCTTCCACCGATCCGAATACGGCCTCGGCCTCCAGCGATTTACCAACGGCTGCTATTTCCACATAAACAATATCACCCAGTTCCTGCTGAGCAAAATCAGTAATGCCAATGGTCGCCGTAGTTCCTTCCAGCTTTATCCATTCATGGTCCTTAGTGTAACGAAGATTATCCGGAAAATTCATCGTGGTAGTTTTAGTGCTGCAAATTAGGGAATTTGCAAATTAGAAAATATACAAATGGGTGAACTCAATATCTTTTATTTATTACCATAAATAACAGGAAAACTCAATTTTGGTTTGGCGGTATGCCTGTTTATTAATTATTTCCTTTTCACCAATTTCATCCTGATAATTTTCACATCCACCAGCGGCCTGTCTTTATCCACCCCTTTGCTCACAGGAACTCCTGCGATACTATCTACAATGTTTAAGCCGGATATCACTTCTCCAAAAACGGTATAACCCTGATCGAGATGTGGACTGCCGCCGATCTTCTTATATACTTCCCGGTGAGCGGGCGGAAGTTTTCTTCCGTTCAGTCGAAAAGTTTCTACAGAGTCTAAACTCCTGTCTGTATGAATTCTTCCTTTCACTATATAAAACTGGCTGCCATTACTGGCCCGTTTCGGGTTTACTTCATCCATCATCCTGGCAGCGGCCAGTACTCCTTTTTTATGAAAAAGGGTAGTTTTTATCTCGGCGGGCACAGTATACTCCGGACCACCATTACCCAATGGTTTACCAGCCGAAGCTCTTTTGCTTTCAGGATCCCCCGCCTGGATCATAAAATCTTGCATAACCCGATGAAATAATATGCTGTCGTAATAGTTTTGCCTGACCAGTCTTAAGAAATTATCGCGATGCAGGGGGGTTGAATCGGATAATCGAACGACAATTATTCCTTTGGTAGTTTCAATAGCTACGTCCTTTTTCAAATCTTTTTTCCGAAGGCCATTGGATAGTTGGGGATTGCAGGAAAACAGAGAAATTAATAAGAACATCATTGACAGCAACGAAATACTTTTTTGCATACTTATTATTTTCATCTTGATAAAGAAAGCAGGAATTTTAGAATTGATGATTACTAAAATACATAAGGATATGATCTTTCAAAAAATTTTCCTGTTGAATCATGTCCATAACCGGCAATTCTTTTAATTGTTTAAAGTGAGGCCAGTTATCTATATCATACCCTTCAATTTCATAATAACCGCTTTGCATCAATAAAGAACAAACTGCCACATGCATAAGATCCTGTTTTTGTTCTTTGGTAAATTTTTCAGCGGAGCCGCCAAATTCCTGTATACCGATAAGAAAGAGGATGGTTTCTATATCGGGTTTTTTGTTAAACCGTTCTATCATTTTTGCCTCGAGGGCCCACCAACGGGATTGCAGATCATCTTGTATTTGCATGCGGCAAAGATAGTTTGTCTGTCTCTTTTGAGAATGATACCTTTTCCAGCCTTACTGCCTGAACCAGTTCATAATTTCCAGGGAAACTCAGCAGTTTAATTGCAATTAGTGAAGTACGATAGCCCAGATCCCATCAAAAAAAATTCTTAATGAATATCCTGGGTTCTGTTCCTCGTTGCCCGTCTCCCCCTCTTCCTTTACCTTTGCGCAAATTTATACCTGATGCTTCAAATGGCTTTTATCCGGCAAAATGTGGAGTTGGTAAAGCAACGCCTCCTCATCAAAAACTTCAAACAACCCGAACTCGTTGATGAATTATTGTTGTGGGATGATAAGCGTAAACAATACCAACAGGAACTGGAGGAGCTACAGGCAAAAATTAATATAGCGAGTAAAGAGATCGGACAATTAATGGCTAAAGGACAAAAAGAAGAAGCAGAACAAAAGAAAGCCGATGTAGCCGGCTGGAAGCAACAGCAAGATGCCGGTAAATTAACGGAAGCTGAAAAAAATATTGAAGCAATCCTATACCTGCTTCCTAATCTCCCGTCAGAAAAAGTACCCCCGGCAAAACACCAGATGAAAATATAGTGGTTCGTGAAGGTGGTAATAAACCTTCGCTTCCGGGTGCGAGCCTTGCCGCATTGGGAGCTTGCCAAAAAATACAACCTGATCGACTTTGAACTGGGGAATAAAATTACCGGAAGTGGATTTCCGGTATATATTAATAAAGGCGCAAGGTTGCAACGGGCATTGATACAATATTTTCTTGGACTTTAATGTCGCCGCAGGATATATTGAATATCAGCCCACCCTTGATGGTGAATGAAGCCTCTGCGTATGGTACGGGCCAGTTACCCGATAAAGAAGGACAAATGTATCATGCAACAGAAGATAATTTTTACCTTATACCAACCGCTGAAGTACCGGTTACCAATATTTACCGGGATACGATTTCAAAAGAAAATGATCTGCCGATTAAAATGACGGCCTATACACCTTGCTTCCGCAGAGAAGCCGGAAGTTATGGAAAAGATGTGCGCGGGTCTCAACCGCCTTCACCAATTCGATAAAGTTGAAATTGTTCAATTGGTCATCCTGCTACAAGTTATGCAACGTATGGAAGAAATGGTGAATCATGTGGAAAAATTGATACAGTCATTAGAATTACCTTATCGAATTTTAAAACTTGTGCGGAGGCGATATGAGTTTTGCCTCTGCGCTCACCTACGATTTTGAAGTGTATAGCGCGGCGCAGGAAAAATGGCTGGAAGTAAGTTCGGTGAGTAATTTCGAAAGCTTTCAAACCAATCGGATGAAAGCAAGATTTAAAGATGCAACTGGTAAAGCACAACTATTACATTCACTAAACGGGAGCTCCCTGGCTCTTCCCCGTATAGTAGCCAGTTTATTAGAAAACCATCAGCAGGAAAAGAGTATTCATATTCCGGCAGCCTTGCAGCCTTATTTCGGAGCTTCTTCTATTCAATAATTAATCGATTAAAAAAAGAAGAGAGGATATATCAACACCAATGGTTGCTATCGGTAAATAGTATTCATTGGGGCGCCCACTCTTTTATTGCAATTTCAGGACCTTGATGCAATTGTTTGATCCGCCTGTTCATTACATAAAACCAGGCGGGAGGAATTAAGGATAACAGCATCATACCGGGATAACCGGTAGGCATTTGAGGCGCATTTGTATGGTGACGCAACACCTGGTACTTACGGCTCGCCAGGTAATGATGATCACTGTGGCGGCTCAATTCAAACAACATCAAACGGCCGATTACATGGTTGCTGTTCCAGCTGTGTTCCGGCATAGCACGCTCATATTTACCAGCAGCTATCTGACGGCGGCTTAATCCGTAGTGTTCTATATAATTTACTGTTTCCAGCAGTAAAATACCCATAAGCGCCGCGGCCAAGTAATAAAACAAAATTAATGAGCCGAAAAAGAATCCTATTATTCCCACAAAGGCCCCTTCAATAAGATGCACTTGTACCATTTCATTTCTCAGACTGATTACAGCTATCTTTCTTTTTCTGCAATCTTCATTAGCAATTTTCCATGCACTTATATAACTATAATAAATAGTGCGGGGCCAAAACAGGTATAGCATTTCACCATATCGTGCACTGCTCGGATCTTCATGAGTCGCTACGTTTTTATGATGTCCTTTATTGTGTTCAATAAAAAAATGCATATACAAAGAAGTCATCAGCGAAATCTTTGCCAGCCATTGCTCCGCTTTATTTACACGGTGACCAAGCTCGTGGCCGACATTTATTCCAAACGTACCGCACAGCAGGCCCATCGTTCCAATTCTTCCAATCTTATCAACTATGGTGAGTGAATTATCCTGCATCGAAACCAAAAAATAATACAGGGTGGGTAGCTGAAGTAATACAATAAGATATAGAATATAATCATATAGCCTGTCCTTCTTCGCCATTTCTTCTTCAGCGCTTTGCAGGTTCGATTCATCGCGTTTGAGTAAGAGTTCCAACAGGGGAATAATTATCCAGGCATAAATCAGTGGTATGAAGGTATAAACGCCCTGGGATGAAAATGAAAACAGGGCAGCGGCATAAATTATCAACGGCGAGTAGTATTTAAAACTCCGGAAAGCCATATATGAATTCTTATACTTAAAATTAAACAATTGCCGCACAAAACGAATATTCTGTTAAAATAGACTGATCCCTATCTGTCATTAAGCGTTATTCTATACAACCAATAATTTATGTTTAAACTTTCCGTTTTCTATTTGGTCAAAACTCAAATTTTTATTTAATGGCGGAAAGCAATCAACTTCTTAACCAGCATCTGCTGTGGCGGGCTGGCTTTGGTCCCATGGCAGAAGATTTTCATCAAACGGCTTCGGCTGAGCCTTCCGCTTATGTTAAAACACTTTTTAACGCTTCTGCCAAAGTTCCTGCTTATTTAGATGTAGCCGACAATGTGATAAAAGGCCTCGCCATGGGTATTGATGAAATTGGCAAAGAACAGAAAAGGCAAATTTCCGATGAAGAAAAAAAGAAAATAAGAGAACAATCGAAAAAGGATATCAAAAGTCTCAATCTCTCCTGGCTCAATCAAATGGTAAATAGCCCCCAGCAATTACGCGAAAAGATGTCCCTTTTCTGGCATGGGCATTTTGCCAGTCGCAATTTGAATATCTTATACCAACAGCAATTGCTGGATATCATTCGACGCAATGCGCTGGGCAATTTTGGCGACCTGCTCACCGAAGTGAGCAAAAGTGCCGCCATGATCAATTTCCTGAATAATAATCAAAATAAAAAAGATCATCCGAATGAAAATTTTGCCCGGGAGGTCATGGAATTGTTTACCCTTGGAAGAGGTAATTATACCGAGATGGATATTAAAGAAGCGGCCCGTGCCTTTACTGGTTGGGGTGCATCCCTCAGTGGCGAATTCGTTTTCCGAAAATTTCAGCACGATGCAGGCAACAAAACTGTATTAGGCAAGAGTGGAAATTTGCAGGGGGACGATGTTCTCGATATTATATTGAATCAAAAACAAACCGCCGTTTATATTACCCAAAAAATTTATCGCTTTTTTGTAAATGAAAAACCAGACGAAATTATTATTAACTGGCTGGCGGAGAGATTTTACCAGGGCCATTACAATATAGCCGGCCTGATGAAAGATATTTTTCAAAGCGAATGGTTTTATCAATCCAACAATATTGGGTCAAGAATAAAGTCTCCCGTTGAATTAATCGTGGGGATGCAACGGGCTTTACCCATGCAATTTGAAAATCCTAAATGCAATTGTTATTGCAGCGCCTGTTAGGACAATTATTATTTTATCCTCCCAATGTAGCGGGCTGGCCTGGGGGAAAAAACTGGATCGATAGTTCTTCCCTGATGTTGCGGCTGCGTATTCCCCAACTAATTTTTTCTTCAGACGAACTGAATATAAAACCAAAAGATGATGACGACCAAATGATGGGGAAAAGGGATAATGCAACGGCCAGGATGGGAAAGTTCGGTGGCCAATTTATTGGTGCGCAGATAAACTGGGGTCCTTACCTTATAAAGTATGAGGGTGTGCCCCGCGAAAAATTAGTACAAACGATTTCCAATAAAATTTTGCAAACAAAATCCGGAATTCCAGATGGGGTATTAAAGAATTTTATTGATTCCAGCTCACGGGAAAACTTTATAAAAACCGTGACCATACAACTAATGAGCACCCCGGAATACCAGCTTTGTTAAACCATCCCCAGGCTTGAGACGCGGCAAGTCAAAGAGCTTTAGACAGACTGTAGTTTACATTTAAATATTTACCATGTTAATAAAACGCAGAAATTTCTTACAGGCCGGTTCCATTGCTACAGCCTCCCTCATGCTTCCCAAGTTCCTCAAAGCATTTGAACAACCATTAATGGTACCACCAGGAAATAAAGTATTGGTAGTATTGCAACTCAGTGGAGGGAATGATGGGTTGAATACAGTAATTCCTATTAGAAACGATATTTATTATAAAGCCCGTCCGCGCTTGAGTATTCGAAAAGATAAAGCGCTTATACTTTCAGATGAAACGGGATTACATCCTTCCCTTACCTCATTGAAAGATTTATACGATGACGGAAGCCTGGCCATATTAAACAATGTTGGGTATCCCAATCCGGATCGCTCTCATTTTCGGAGTATGGATATCTGGCAAAGCGCCAGCAGCAGCAATGAATATGTTTATACCGGGTGGCTGGGACGTTATTTAGATGCTCAATGTACCGGTTGCGATAAACCCACCCAGGCGCTGGAAATTGATGATGTGTTGAGTATGGCATTAAAAGGCGAACACGTAAAGGGACTTGCGATGAAGGACCCCAAACGACTGTACAATACCGCCAATGAAAAATTTTTTAAGGAAATAATTGCCGCTCACAAAGATGAATCCGGCGAACAGCCGGTTGACTATTTATATAAAACCATGGCAGAAACAGTCAGCAGCGCCGATTATATTTACCAGCAAAGCAAATTAAGACCATCAAAAACGCTATACCCCGGTACCGAACTGGGCAAAAGTTTTCAAACCATTTCCACATTGATACAATCAGATATCAATACCCGGGTATATTATTTATCATTGGGCAGTTTTGATACGCATGTGGCCCAGGAGTTTCAGCAAAAGAGGTTATTCACCGATTTGAATAATGCCATCAGCGCATTTGTAAAAGACCTGAAAGCAAGCAATCGATTTAATGATGTATTGATTACCACTTTCTCCGAATTCGGTAGAAGGGTGGTTCAAAATGCCAGCGGCGGTACGGATCATGGCACAGCCAATAACATGTTTTTTATCGGGGGCGGATTAAAACAAAAAGGAGTATTAAATGCTATGCCTGATCTGGTCAATTTGCAGGATGGAGATTTAAAATATAGTGTGGACTTTAAAGAAGTATATGCCACTATTTTAAAAAATTGGTTGGGTGCGGATGATAAAAAGATTCTGAACAGGCAGTTTAATCCTTTGCAATTTGTGTAGAAGGAAGTGGCTGAATGAGAATAAAGACCATGGCTCGCAGCATTTATTCCAACGAAAGAGGGAGAGAAGATAGGTAATTCATGTTCACAAATGTTCTGAATAAAATGAAGAGCTGCCGCCGAAAGTAAGAAGACATAATTCCTATCTCACTAAAATAACCGTTCCCTTTAATGCGTGGACCTTATCATTAAAATCCTTACCACTTACTATCCACACAAAAGTACCGGAGGATTGAAGTTTTCCATTCACGGTTCCATCCCATCCGGGTTCCGTGTTTTTGGAGAAATAAACTAATTGACCTTGCCGGTTAAACACCCGGAAGTAATAAATCTCCTTCATGCCAATAGGAATGAATCGAAACCGATCGTTTCGGCCATCATTATTCGGGGTAAACGCATTGGGAACATAAAAGGCGGGACCTTTTACCACTTTTATATTGATGGTATCGGTAGTGGCGCATCCAATAGGGGCAAAAGCAGTAAGAATGTACCTGGTATCATTTTGTAAAATGGCCACCGGGTTGGGAATGTTAGCATCATTTAAACCGGTGGCAGGAAACCAACTGTAATTCACTCCCCCGCTGGCATTTAATTGTACTGGCTGATTGTCGGCCACAATGGTATCCCGGCCGGCATATGCATGGGTTTCGTAAATAGTAACCATCCGTATGAACGTGTCCGAAGGGCACCCATCATTAGAAACAGCAACCAACTGTACCTTATAATTTCCACCTGCTTTATAATAATGTTGAATAGATGGGGTAGCTGCTATTTTTCCATCACCCAGGTTCCAGTTCCATAGACTAACAGGTACGGATGGATTGAGATTTGTTCCGGCAAAATTTACTGCTTCATTTAAACAGGCATCTGGTGCATTCATTCCAATAACCGGAGCCTCGAAAACAGCCAGCGTCTTTGAAGCGGGAGTGGAAATGCATCCTTCTTCGGTTTGCACGGTGAGTTCAGCGGTATGCTGTCCTTTCGTAAATCCATTATGCTGATATAAAGTTGGATTACCCATATGCACAGTTTGTCCGTTATCAATTCGTAATATCCAGTTCTTGATGGTTCCAAACTGAACAGTGGACGAATCCGAAAAATGTATTGGTTGATTCTCACAAATCAATAACGGGTTGAATCCAAACTTGGCAACAGGAGCGGACCCAACAACTACTCTTTTTTTAAAAGTATCCGAAACGCACCCATTATTACCAAGTATATTCAATTTCACTTCATATATACCCGGTGCGGGAAATATATGGGGAGGCGGATTTTTAGTAGAATCCCTGGTACCATCTCCAAAATCCCAATACCATTTTACAATACTTCCAAATGAAACAGAACTATCATTAAACTGTATCGGAGTGGGATAACAAGTAACAGTTCCTCCCGTGAAGGTGGCAATACCAGGGTTCAGCGAAGTACAAAATCGTTGACGGTTCCTTGCCCCGCCGGTGGAAGCCGTAAACCCCCAAAACACATTTGGATTATTATTAAACACAGTTGCTACAAGGTCAATAGAAACTCCTACACTATCCTTATCATCAATTTTTGCAGCCAGTCTTTTGGCCACGGCATCCCAGGTAATATGAAGTACATGCCATTGGCAATCCTCGATATTTATGTTGGAGGCTGTTACGGGACCCGCCAGGTTATTAGAAGAAGAATGGTTAAGATCTCCATTTCGGTGAATGGAAAGATGGTCATAAGCCGGGTCGTTATCATTGGTGTTTTGCCAGGTATCAATGGCAACGCCAATGGAAGGGCTCACTCCCTGGTAACCGAGCCCCCCGCCCACCGAGCCGATGCTGGTACTGATTGGTTGGAGGACGAATACCATTCCATCGGCTCCTTCTCCATCCCGGCAACCCAGGTTCACATTGAACTTATAATCGAAGGATTGAGTCAGATCAATTTTATTAATATTCCAGACAGAACCAGATTGATTGAGTAAATCATCGGTTAACGTATAGCAGTTGCAGTTCTCCTGGTATGCACTGCCATTCATGTGATAGGGGTTATTCCCCTGCGAATAGGAGGAAGATACCCGAATAAGGGAAAGGAAAAGGAAAAGTGTTATGCGTACATGCGGGTTATACATTCCTTTGATGCAGGAAAAAGAAGAAGCCGTAGTTCAATGAATTCACTCCAATAGAACAGACGGCTTACAATGCATTATAGCGATACAAAATTACCAGCCCTGTTTGGCGATACCGGCTTTGATGGCAGCCAGTGCTTTCGCTTCATTCATCAGGGTAGTTAACTTGTTACCCTTTCCATCATGGCCCTGGGCCATATAAGCACCTCTCGCTGTTTTTGTGATCACTGCCTCTTGCACAGGAACGTTCTTCTCTTTTGTTTTAACGTTGTACGCAGTGATTGTAACGTCTGACATATTTAACTATTTTGGGTTAGAAAAGGCTGAAATTAAGCCTTTTTAGGGTTCCTGCCCCCACAAAATTTTATTATAAAAGAAAAACCCCGGCTTCCCGGGGTTGTATATAAAGCAATATTTCACTGAATTTCAATTCTATATGTCCAGCTTAGCGTACCGGGCATGGCTTTCAATAAACTCCCTGCGTGGGGCTACCTCGTCGCCCATCAACATGCTGAAAACCCGGTCAGCTTCCGCTGCGCTTTCAATTGTGACCCTTTTCAGGGTGCGGGTTCCGGGGTTCATAGTTGTCTCCCATAGCTGGTCGGCATTCATTTCTCCCAACCCTTTGTAGCGCTGAATATTTACGCTTTCATCTTTTCCGGCTCCTATTTTTTCCACTAATGCTTTCCGCTGTTCTTCGTTCCAGGCATAGGCTTGTTCCTTTCCTTTCTTTACTAGGTATAATGGTGGTTGTGCAATGTACACATAGCCTTGCTCCACCAATTCTTTCATGTAACGGTAAATAAAAGTGAGTATCAGGGTGGCGATATGACTTCCGTCTACATCGGCATCGGTCATAATAATTAATTTATGATATCGAAGCTTAGCCGTATTTAACGCTTTGGGATCATCAGAAGTACCTACAGTTACCCCCAACGCTGTATACATATTACGGATCTCTTCGTTTTCATAGATCTTATGCTCCATAGCCTTCTCTACATTCAATATCTTACCTCTCAACGGAAGTATCGCCTGAAAACTTCGGTCCCTTCCCTGTTTGGCAGTACCCCCTGCGCTATCTCCCTCTACGAGGTAAAGCTCGCACATTTCAGGATCACGCTCGCTGCAATCAGCCAGCTTGCCCGGCAATCCACCACCGCTTAATACGCTTTTTCGCTGGACCAGTTCCCTGGCTTTACGGGCCGCAGCCCTTGCCTGGGCGGCCAATATTACTTTTTGAATAATATTCTTTGCTTCACGAGGATTTTCTTCCAGGTATGCTTCCAGCACCGCAGCTACAGTTCTGTCAACCACCCCCATCACTTCGCTATTCCCGAGTTTGGTTTTTGTTTGACCCTCGAATTGTGGTTCCGGAACTTTTATGGATATAATGGAGCTTAACCCTTCTCTGAAATCATCGCCTTCAATTTCCACTTTAGCCCGTTCAAAATGGCCTTGCTTTTCACCATATTGTTTGAATACCCTGGTTAGTGCCTTCCGGAACCCGGAAACATGGGTCCCCCCTTCAATGGTATTAATATTATTTACATAGGAATAAATATGCTCCTGGTAGCTGTCGTTATACGTTAATGCAACTTCCACCAAAACGTTGGTATTCTCATCTCTTCCTTCCACAAAAATAACTCGGGGGATTAAGGGAGCCCGACCGCCATTTTTGTCCAGCATTTCAACAAACTCTACAATTCCTCCTTCGCTATAAAAAGATTTGGTGTATGTTTTTTCTTCTTCATCTTTTTCTCTCAGGTCATTCAATAAAATACGAATGCCCCGATTCAGGTAAGAAAGCTCCCGGAGTCTACTCTCCAATGTTTCTCTTTTGAATACTGTAGCCGTGAATATGGAATGATCGGGCCAGAAATGAACATGAGTGCCCGTAGTATTGCTAGTACCAATTTCCCGAACAGGATACTGAGGTACCCCAATATGGTATTCCTGTTCAAATGTTTTTCCCTCCCGGTTTACAGTAACAATTAATTTACTGCTTAAGGCATTTACGCAGCTAACTCCCACTCCATGCAATCCTCCGGATACTTTATATGAACCTTTATCAAATTTACCTCCCGCATGCAATACCGTCATCACCACTTCGAGGGCACTTCTTTTTTCTTTCAGATGAATACCAGTAGGAATACCCCGGCCATCATCTTCCACACTTACCGAATTATCTTCATGAATAGTAACAGTAATATTTTTGCAATACCCCCCTAATGCTTCATCAATAGAGTTATCAACCACTTCATATACCAGGTGATGCAATCCTTTTTCACTGATATCGCCAATATACATCGCCGGACGCTTACGCACGGCCTCTAATCCTTCCAATACCTGTATGCTATCGGCACCATAACCGTTGCCTGTATCCGTGGTTATTTTCGCTGTTTCTTCTGCCATAAAAATCTTCTCCGGGGGACTGTTTTTTTGAGGATTAACTATTCCCGCAAATCTAATAAAAATGCGGCTTTCAGCCGATTTTAATTATCGTTTTTTGCTTGTTTTTTCCGGTATTTTAAAGAACTGAAATATAGAAGTGGAGCCCAACTTTTCCACAACGCCCAACGGCTGTTGCGTAGCACCCTTGTGCCTTCGTATCTTTATTGATCAATATGACAGAAACCGAAAATAAATTGAAACAGATTGCCTTCTCATTCCAGGATGAGCATCCGGTTACGGCACAGGAATTGCCCGTAAATCCGGTAATTAACGAACCAGAATCTGTTAACGTGGGTGTACGTATAAAAGCATTTAAAGAATCGGTTGGATCAAACTCCCAACCAGCTAAAGCAGTTCGCACCAAATCTACCCGCGGACGAAAACCACTTAAGTCAATTGAAGAAGGAGCTTTGCTGATTAACATACCGCCCGACGATTTGCTATTTCAACGGCAGTATTATTCAATTGGGGAAGTAGCCGGGATGTTCAGTGTAAATACTTCGCTGATCCGATTTTGGGCCAATGAATTTGACGAACTGGTGCAACCTCGAAAGAACCGCAAAGGAGACCGGCATTTCCGTCCGATTGACATAAAAAACCTGCTGCTGGTGCACGATTTGTTGCGCAGGCGTAAGCTTACCATCGAAGGCGCTAAAGACTTTTTAAAAAAGAATAAGAAAGCACAAGAGCGATTTGAAATGATTGAATCACTCCGGAAAATCAGAAATTTCTTTCTTGAAATTAAAGCCACGCTTTAATTACTAATGCCCGGAAAGTTCTTGTTTATTCGAGGCAAGTCCAATATTCATTGCCCGCATTAATTCAATAATCTCCAGGTTTACCTGCTGGCGCAAGGCATTAAATTGAGTTATGGCTACAGGCGCCGTAAAAAATTCCACTGGTACGATAAAAGCATTCTTATTTATATCAGCCAGGAATACGGAATAATTTTCCACTTGGTCGCTCTTCCGTTGTAAAATGGATTCAATGCCCAGGACCAATTGTTCTACCAGTTCATGAGGAGTATCAGCATCTATTTCGAGTTGAACAAAAGCACGGCGCTGAGAGCGCAGGCTGAGATTATCCATAATACTATCCACCATCTGCTTGTTGGGCATAGTTACATACGTTTTCTGGTCAGTACGAATACGGGTACTTCGAAGTCCGATCTTCTCCACGGTACCGGTGATTTGCTGCACTTTCACAATGTCGCCTTGGGTAAAAGGCTTATCAAAGAAAATAATAAATGAAGCAATCAGGTTCTCCAGGCTTTCGCGCAACGAAAGAGCCACCGCCGCTCCGGCGATACTTAATCCCGTGATGATATTACCAATATTAAGATGAAAGCCAAATTTTAATACCAGCAGGATTCCGTTGATGATGATAATTACCTTAAAGAAATCCTTAAAGAAAACAATTAACTGGTTATCGCTGTAGTCGATGGTAAGATTGGCTTTTTGCTCCAATATGATTGCTATAAAATCTATAATCCGTAGCAGTAGCCAGATAAAGGAAAGAATCAGGATAATAATTCCTATGGTGTCTACTACCTGGTGCAGGCTGACTTTATAAATATTAAAATCGGGACTAAACGAAAAAAAACCCATGTTTACCTTCGTTACCGGGAACTTCAGTTTTTCGAGCGTAATAATAGTAACAAGAATCAGCAGGAAGGTATTAAGAGGCGCCACTACGAGGCTAACAAAACTGGTTTTATCTACTCCTTTGGCAATTCTCTTTATCAGTCGAAAAAGCAGCCCGGCTATATACCGGGATAAATATCGCTTGAGTATTACCACCAGGATAATAATACCGGCAGCCACCAGGTAACTCCTGATAGTATTGTCTAATATCACCTGGTCAAAAAAAGAATTCATACGCTGGCGTTCAAAAAATAGTTAACGAAATCCAATGGTGAAAAAACTAATCATTCATCGCTTGTACGAATAGATCTCTAACCGCTCCGGTCGCAAAACGTACAAGTGCTCCGGAGTAATCTTGATTTTTATGGCCCGGGCCATACTAGCCGGAATAGTATATTCCTGTAATTGCAAACTACCCGGTTCATACCGGAGCAATTGTCGTTCGGTACGGCCAAACAAAATATTATTGATCACCGTAAATTCCTTCCAACCGGTAAAGGCTATTCTCTTTTTAAACGCTCCATAGTAATCAAAAATATAAATGCCTTTCTGTTCATCATACAGGTAAAGGTTCTTATTCTGGTCTGCGATAAACTGCGGAGACGGCATGGAATCGAACAACACCCGGAAATCGGTGAATTGATCAATGATTGCCCCCCCGTCGTTCAGGTGCTTTAACTTTCCCTCCTGTTCATCAAATACCCAAAATCCATTATCATATGCCTGGGCAATGGCTTTCACCTGGTATAATCCGAGTTTGCGAAGATCCAACACATCCCGCTTACTTAAAAAACGATCGAGCACAACTACCGTTCCAAAATCTTTGAAGTAAAGCAATACCTTCAGCGGATTGCTTACATCGATTGAATTCACTTTTCCATACCGGCGAACCTCGTTAAAAACCGCAACAGAATCGCCGTTAGGTCTAAGTTTTTTTAACTGGCCAGAAGGATTGAATAAATAAATATTGTTAAGATTGTCTACCGTGAAATCACTAAACTCTCCTTCAATAAATTTCTCCAAAAAAAACAGGGAATCAATCTGTGCAGGTGCCGAAACACAAAACAATAGACTGGCTATGGTAAAAAAGCGTTTCATATTATCGGCGGACAATCTTATCGTCCAGTTCCTGATAACGGGATTGGAGGGTTAAATGTTGCCCGTTAAACACGGCATACGTAAAATAGCGGATCCAGTCCCCTAAATTTATATAACGGCTTTCTCCACCCAAATTAAAATCGATTGGCAGGTGCCGGTGACCGAAAATGAGGTAATCATATTTCTTTGTTCGCAATACTTCCTGGCTATATTGTATTAACCATTCTTTAGATTCTCCTAAAAAAGTGCCGTCATTAATGCCTGTTACGGCGCGGCTGTGGCGACTGGAGAAGTTGGCTAACCCCATGCCTACTACGGGGGGTAACGCACCAAATAACCATCGGCAAACCGGGTTGCGAAAGATTTTTTTTAACATTTTATAGCCCTGGTCGCCGGGGCCTAATCCATCTCCATGCCCAATTAAAAACATCTTCCCATTAAATTCAAACTCTTTTGGTTCAAAATAAACGGGGATGTTTAGTTCTTTCTGAAAGTAATCCGTCATCCACATATCATGATTCCCTACAAAAAAGTGAACAGGAATTCCTGCATCCGTCAATTGCGCCAGCGTTCCCAACAGACGAACATGCCCTTTCGGAACAACTGTTCGGTATTCATACCAAAAATCAAAAATATCGCCTACAATAAAAACGATCGCCGCATCCGCCATTATTTCATTTAAGAAAGAAACGATTTTTTTTTCCCGCACCAAACTTTCCTCTTCGTTGGGGGCCCCCAGGTGAAAATCAGAAAGAAAATATATTTTCTTATCGGGAGGTAATTGCATTCGTGCGATATCTTTTAAATAAGTTATTGGAATGACATTTTATGAAGCTGGGGGAAAGCCACAAACGCGGGCGCCTGCTATAAGAAACCCATGAGGCCTGCTGGAACTATTCAAGTTCTCTTCTTTTGCTTGATGAATTCTAACACATCGCCACTGGGGATTCCCGGATGTCCGCTTACATCGCCATTATACCAATAAATCCAGGCCGTCGTGGAATGGTTATTACAAAAAACGGTAACCTGGTCGCGCCTGTATAGGGGTAATTCGCCCAATTCAGCGTCTACGCCTTCATAATCGTCGAGTTGGGCAATGGCCCAGCTAAATTCATCGGCATTCTTGAGCGTATATAATTCACCTATTATGAAATCATCGGTCAATACGGGTATTGCTGCTGGAAAATCACCCAGATCATATAGCAGGCCTTTCACTTTTGCAGGTCCGGCTAAAGTAAAATACTTGCTTATATATTGATAAGCGGGGTGCTGAAACCCTTTGCGCAGGGATCCATAAACAAATAATTGATAAATTTCTGATTGCATGTATTATAAAGATACGAATGAAGAAGGTATTCAGGCCTCTACTAAAAAACAATATACTTCTTTGGGTCCATGAACGCCCGTTACCAGTGTTTTTTCAATATCGGCGGTGCGGCTGGGTCCGCTGGCAAAGCTAATCAGGGATGGAAACTTGCCTGCATATTTTTCTTTCAATTGCAGCAGCGCATCTTTTATATCATATACTAACTGGCTGGTATGGGCTATACAAATATGAACGGGTGCATATACACTGGCCGTTCGGCCACTTTCCCCTGCCGAACTCAGTACGATTGTGCCGGTGCGGGCTACCAATAATTCACACCCTGTAATGGCCGCCTGGCAGGTGGCGAGGTCGGTGAAGGAAGTATTGTAAAACTGGTTTTCCTTTAATATTTTTTTCCATACTTCCTCTTTGCAGTAAATGTGTTCCCAGTTCATGAGCGCCGCTAATTTATTCAGTTGAATGGCCAGCTCAGCAACATTTGAGCAGTACACGAATTTTCCCTGTAATTTACCAAACTGCTCTGCAAACTCTACTTCCAATTCCTGGCGTGCCGGTTGAAAAATGGGAGTATTTCCTTCGCTTTGCGGAAAAGGCAAAGGCGTTGATTGACTCAACGCCTGCCTTATTCTTTTAAAAATATTCTCCTTGGAGGGTGTAATGTTTATTGCCAAAATTGATCAGGGATGTTGAGTTGAAGAATTGCTTTCCACATTCTGCAGTTTATTGTTTATCTCTGCCGGGTCCGGAGTTTTTTCCGCCGGCTTCACTTCATCATCCACTACATGAATCACTTTCTTTTCTTCAAATGGGCGTTTGCCAATCAATAGTTCCACATCACTTTGAAAAAGTACTTCCCGTTCGAGCAATGCTTCAGCCAGTTTTTCTACCTGCACTCTTTTTTCAACCAGGAGGGCTTTTGTTTTTTCATAGGCTTTATCAATCAAATTCCGGACCTCCTCATCAATCATCCGGGAAGTCTCTTCAGAATAAGGTTTGGTAAATGAATTCTCCGCGGCCGGATCATAAAAGCTTACATTTCCCACTTTCTCATTCATGCCATACACCGTAATCATAGAATAGGCTATGCGCGTGATCTGTTGCAGATCGTTTTGCGCACCGGTAGAAATTTTATGGAAGAAAATATCTTCGCTGGCTCTTCCTCCCAGCGTCATACAGATCTGCTCCATCAGCTGGTCAGTATTGTAAAGATATTGCTCTTTGGGAGTGTACTGGGCATATCCTAATGCGGCTGTTCCCCTTGGTACAATGGTAACCTTTAATAACGGATAGGCATGTTCCAGGTACCATCCGCAGATAGCATGTCCGGCTTCATGATAAGCGATGATTTTCTTTTCTTCTGGGGAAATTATTTTGTTCTTCTTTTCCAACCCCCCTATTACCCGGTCTACCGCATCCTGGAAATCTTCCATATCCACCGCTTCTTTTCCTTTTCTCGCCGCAATCAATGCCGCTTCGTTACATATATTGGCAATATCCGCACCGGCAAAGCCCGGTGTTTGTTCGGCCAGTTTATGTATATCCAGTTTTTGAGAAATCTTGATAGGTTTGAGGTGTACCTTAAAAATTGCTTCCCTGCCCTTTCAGATCTGGTTTGTCAATTGATATCTGGCGATCAAAACGACCCGGACGCAACAAGGCAGTATCCAATACATCTGGCCGGTTGGTAGCTGCAATCACGATAATGCCACTCTCTCCACTGAATCCATCCATTTCCACCAGCAATTGATTGAGGGTGCTTTCCCTTTCATCGTTACTCATAATCGCGTTTTTGCCGCGGGCACGACCAATTGCATCAATCTCATCAATAAATATAATACAAGGGGATTTTTCCCTGGCTTGTTTAAACAGATCGCGCACCCGGCTGGCCCCTACTCCCACGAACATTTCTACAAAATCACTACCGCTTAAACTAAAGAACGGCACCTGGGCTTCTCCAGCCATTGCTTTTGCCAACAAGGTTTTTCCGGTTCCCGGAGGACCGATCAACAAGGCTCCTTTAGGAATCTTTCCTCCCAGGGAAGTATATTTTTTGGGGCTTTTCAGAAAGTCCACAATCTCCATCACCTCTACTTTTGCTTCATCCAATCCGGCTACATCAGCAAAAGTTATATTTACCTTGGTCCCTTTATCAAATAAGGTGGCGCGGGATTTACCAATATTAAAAATGCCTCCCGGGCCTGAACCGCCTCCGGCACCTCCTCCCATTTTACGCATCAGCATTACCCAAATGAGTATAATAACCAATAAGGGTAAAATAAAACTGACAAACGGTTGAAACCAGGCACCCTCCTCATCAATTTTGTTATCTATTTGAGCGGTGTCCGGATGCTTGCTGAAATATTCATTTAACTCTTTATCAAACTCTTCCGCCTTAACAATCTTAAATTCAAATTGAGGGCCCTTGGAATCTTTCACAGCCGTAAAGGCTTTCCCAAATTTATCCCTGTAAAATTGTTTGGAAAGGCTGTCTTTCTTAATATGAATCCGAACTATGTTCTTGTTCGTAATGGTAGTCGTTCTTTCTACGTCCCCATTTGCAAGCATGTTATTAAAAAATTCCAGCTTGGTAGTTTGGGCAGCTTCCGGGGTAAAACTTCCGAATATTTGAAAGCCTACCAATACAGCGAAGATGATCGCCCATACCCAGTAAATATTAAACTTGGGCGCCTTACGCGGGTTATTGACATCCTCTCGTTGTTTTAACCGGTTTGGGTTCCGATCGTTTTGTCGTTGCTCATCCTGTGGCATATATACTTCGTCTCCTTATTTACATATTAATGAATGGGAATAAAAAATGTTCAGCTAAATACCCTGAAATTAACAGGTCATTTTACAGTTCTTCGGTTTCTCCGTCGCTCCACATCTCTTCGAGTTTATAAAATTTCCTTGTTTCAGACTGCATTACATGAACTACAATATTTACATAATCAATCAGTATCCAATGGGCCGATTGTCTCCCTTCATGCCGGTAAGGTGATTCACCTAACTGACTCTTCACATGGTCCTCCACAAAATCCGCGATCGCCTTTACCTGCACCTGGCTACTGGCTTCGCATATAATAAAGAAATCCGATACGGCTTCAGGTATTCTTCGAAGATCGAGAGATATTATATTCTCCCCTTTCTTTTCATGAATAGCATGAACAATTGCTTTAATGATCTTAGAATTTTTGGTTAACCTGGTAACACTGCTGCGTTTACGGCGGGCTGATAACTTAGAAAGTTGTTCCAATAATCAAGCTGTTTAAGATGATCAATAAGTATAGAGTATGGTTTGGGGAGCCGGCTGTCGTTATTTTATTCCTCTGTTTCTAATTCGGAATGCTCTATTCTCACCTTTCTGTAGCATCCCTTTTGCTATTTCAGTTACTTCCTTATAAACGTCTCCATCAAATAACTATTTTCGCACTGCTCAAAAATAGTACATTGTTGTCAAATACACCTCCCTTTCCTCCTATTGGCCAACCCTTTATTGTGTTGCCAACGATTGACAGTACCAACAACTATGCCATGGCCCGGGCCCGGGAGGGATTGGCCACTCATGGCAGTGCATACTTTGCTATCGAGCAAACGGGCGGTAAAGGTCAACGGGGCAAAAATTGGATTACCCATCCGGGAGAGAACATAATACTTAGTGTGGTTTTGCAACCGGAAGGCCTCTCCATCAACAACCAATTTCTATTATCCGCATCTGTAGCCCTGGCCTGTTATGATTTTTTTAGCAAATACGGAGGAGAGGAAAATACCCGAATTAAATGGCCGAATGATTTATACTGGCAGGACAGAAAGGCAGGAGGAATTTTGATTGAGTCCATATTGGGGGGTTCCGAACCTGATGAAAAGACTTCTTACTGGCGCTGGGCCATTATAGGTATCGGGATTAATATCAATCAAACCATTTTCAGTGATGATATTCCCAATCCTGTTTCCCTGAAACAAATAACAGGCAAAACCGAGGATGTCCTTAAAATGGCACAGGAACTTTGCACGCTTATCCAAAAAAGGTATAGCGGCTTGAATTCATTACCCTCTAAGGATATTATGCAGGAATATAACGCGGTATTGTACCAACTGAACCAGCCCGTTAAATTAAAAAAAGGAAATACCGTTTTTGAAACTTCCATACAGGGAGTTTCGCCGTTGGGTATCCTTTTAACCAAAGATGTTATAGAAAGAGCGTTTAATTTTGGCGAGGTAGAATGGATTGGCGGGAAATGAAAAAGGCTGACCTCTATTTTTGAATTGTTTACTCTTTTCTTTTCGCCGGTTTTGCTATCGTAAAAACTCTTGATAAATTAAACCCAAACCGAATATCCCCTTTCCAGAAATTACCGGTTGTATTAGTAATGAACTCTTTTTCATTCATGCCGGTGGCATTCGAAAAATGCAATTGAAATACATGACCGCCGGTTTCAATATCAAAACCGAGTGACAAAGGATTGAAGGTACCGGGTTGTTTTCCGGAAAGAATCGGATGAAAATCTACCACAAAGGCAACCCGTTTGGAAATCTTAATACGACTGCCGATTCCCAGGGCCCAGGTATCGTTACTGTTTTTTACTGAATCGACAAGATTACGATGTACCAATATAGGCGCCAATTGCAAACTGAACAAATTACTGAATTTTCGCCCGATAATTAATTCGTGATAATAACCTATGCGTGATGAAAAATAGTTTTTACGATCGGGGTAAGCCCACTTTAAGGTTTGCAGGGCCACCCCGCTTACCCAAACAACAGATATGGGCGAACCGCCCGATCCTTCTGATTGATGCAATGGCCGGTATTTAACAAATCCGTCTATCTCTTTTTTGAAAGTACTTCTTCCCAGGCCGATCGTTAGGTTTTTGCCAATTCCGTAATCAAGCCCCATTCTCATACTGGCCTCATCTAACCCGAATAAATTACTTACTCCTTCATTCACATAACCAAATCGATGGAGAATACGAACATCCAGTACTCCCTGACCTATAAACTCCATCGAATGACCATTGATCACCCGTGATGATTTGAAGGCGCTTGTTACAAATTGCCTGGTTTCCTTTTCGGGTTTAAGCGCACTTAGCAGGTCGGTCGTATCATATTGAGCAGTGGCGAACACCGACAGTAATAAGGGGAAAGAAATAATAGGTAAAAATGAAACTTTCATGCGGTTTATTTAATGGGTAATAACTATAGCTTCAACGGTTCCAGTAAACAGGATACGGTAATTTTTACTTTATTAGATACTTTGTCTT
The DNA here is from genome assembly GCA_963775145.1 of uncultured Chitinophagaceae bacterium. GTDB lineage: Bacteria > Bacteroidota > Bacteroidia > Chitinophagales > Chitinophagaceae > Endoryza. The sequence goes on along the minus strand of CAVZHZ010000016.1, from coordinate 556,012 downwards.
TTACCAGGGTGGGTATCGATATTCTATAATCGGACAGAAGAATATTGAATTCTGCATTGGTTCCTATTTTATCTCTTTTTATGACCATCTTTCCGTTTGTCTCTATTTCTCTGGTTTCTCCATGAATGGACAATTGTCCTTTCACTTTAACCGGATAAGTGCCTTCCTTGCCGAAATTTATTTCTCCGATATTCAATACCTGCCCTTTGAATTCGGATTTGGGAAACTTATGGCTTTCTACATAATTTTCATTGAAATGCTCCTGCATCAATGCTTTTCTGAATTCGAATCCTTTCATTAAAACCGCAAATTGAAAATTACCTGTTTTGGTATCCAGCACACAGGTAACACTGCTATTTTGTGCTTCTATATTCTCCAGGGGTGATTTCGAATAAAAACGGATCAATCCACTTTTTGTATAGAACCGCTCCTGCGCATCAGCGGGGCAAAACAGATTTACTACCAGCACAAATAGCATACTTATTCCCAGCTTCATATAATACCTATTTTGATATTTTGGGTGATGATAGTACACAATAATTTAATTCTATATCCGCTCCAATGCCCATTTCATCCGCTTTATAGCCATTGAAATTGCCTTTAATGGTTACGGTTGTTCCGCGTTTCAGGTCCCGGTAACCGGTAGAGAACGTGGAATCCATCAAACAACGAACGGAGGATAGACTGCTGGTATCTCCCATCACCACAGTATAATAATTCGCCGTATTCTTTATCACCTCTTTAATTTCTCCGGTTACAGCCAGTATTACTGATTGCCCTGCATATTTTTGCCCTGCCTCATTCTCATTCGAAATGAATTCCTGCAGCAGATCTTCAGCCTTAACCGAAAATTTCGGATCGATATGTTTCAACGAGTCTCTTTCCCGGTTAAATTGCAGGTAGCCCAGTATGCCTGCCAGCAGTACTAACAGCGCGATACCCCACACAAAATATTTGCGCTTCATGTAATTAATTATTGAGCGCTCCGCTATCAACCCAACAACTGATCAGTTTTATCTGGTTTGCCGATAAAGAAGAACCCTGGGGCATAGCCCCACTGGTTACCTGGGATTTAATAATAGACCCTTTGTTTTTTACCAGGTTGTAATTGGTAAAGGGGCCTCCTTTGTTGGTAGAAGCTGCATCATGACAACCGGCAATAGCACAGTTTGCCTGAATAATGGGCTGTACATTAATCGTGAACGACGCATTAACCGAAGAACAATCCACCGTTCCCGGATATAACAGTTCCTCTTTATCATAGGAGCATCCGGTAAAACAGGTTATTATAGCTAACAGGCTAATAGTTCTCCAATTCATAATAATTGTTGGTTGAATACTTTTACAATAAGGAAATCGAATATTACTGATACTATTTTTTACGCAAAATGGTTTCGAAAGGTTGCCAAGAAAAACCCCGCCCTGGAAAAGGCGGGGACCAAACCCTAAGACTAAAAATAACCTATGAAGAAGAGTCAGGTACTTTATCCTGCTTCCTCATACTATTATATACGTTACGTTTTGCGGGAGAGTTTCCTTGCCTGTCGGGAAATTCTAATCCGAACATGGAACAGTTACGGTAATCCTGCACACTCGGTAAACAAAATAAACTGATTGAATATTCAAGGAAAGAAGGAATAGCTATAGATTCAAAAACCATGAAATCATTCTGATAGCCGCTATGATAAAATTTTTTAAGTGCCACGAAGACCCGAAAGAATTATTCGGATACTTCGTGGTCCTTTTATGGCCATCGGGAAATTAAGAACCTGCCTGGCGGCAGGAAATCTAAAAATATAAAGTAAATCGCTAATACTCTGTCAGTGTATTAGTATACCAGGTATTCACTTTTACCTTTTATATTTTTCATTATTAATTTTTCATTTCTCCAGCTCTTTCCACGCTTCTACAATCTCCTCTGCATGGGCCTTATTTTTGGGCCGAAGAAATATCTTTCGGATAATACCTTTTTCATTTATCACAAAAGTGGTACGCAGCACCCCCATATATTCGTGGCCGAACATTTTTTTCTGATCCCATACTCCATACTTTTCCAGGATGGTATGTGTTGAATTGGCAATCAAAGTAAAAGGGAGGTTATACTTCGCTTCAAATTTTTTATGCTTTTTGGCATCATCCGGACTTACGCCGATTACTTCAAAACCTTCTTTCTTTAATAAGGAATAGTTATCGCGCAGGTTACATGCCTGGATGGTACAGGTGGGCGTATCATCTTCCGGGTAAAAATATAATACCAGCTTCTTTCCTTTAAAATCTGAAAGTGATACTTTCTTTCCATCCTGGTCCTTCCCCGAAAATGCCGGGGCTTTATCGCCTTCTTGGAGTGTAACCGCCATAATTGTTTTTATTTTATAGCCTGGCTAACACAGGCAGGTTTCTTGTTTATAGTTCTTCGGGTAGAATAATGTGATTACTGGAAAATTCATTTCATTCCAAATCCAACTAGTATCAATTTAGCGCTTTGCCATTTACAATGAAACTTCGAAGTTAAGCAACGATAAACCATAAACCTGCCAGCGGCGGGCAGGCCACAAACTTGTTATCTCGTAAACCTTATCGCCTTCACCGCCAAATTCCCCGCTTCATCTTCTGCCGTTATTTTCAATTCATGGTAGCCAGATAAACATTTTTCATCGAACTGGTATATAAACTGGCGGCCTTTATCGTTGGTGAATCGTATCCATTTCCCGTCCAGTTCGGTTCGTACATTTCTAAATTTATCCAAATTATCTTTTATGGTAAACATGATGCGGGAAGCCTTCCTAAGGTCGGCCCCATCCGCAAATCCAACCGGTAAGATCTCCGGTGGTTCCAGATCTACTAATAACTGGTAAAAGCCAAAGTCCCGGAATTTGGCACCCGCCCATTGCGATTGCCAATTTACTTTTTGAATGTCGTTCCTGGTCCCGGCGAACCATTGCATGACGGTTCTTGATTTCTCTTTTTCCGTCAAAGCCCGGTTTGGTTTAATTCGAATCAGATAGGCATCCTGTAATGGAATATAAGTTGTACCTATTGCATGAAGGGAAGAAATGGCCGCCGGAGAAGTTGCTACCGCACGGCTATATTTTATATGTACCGAATCGTACAGGCACCTCTCGCCTATATAAAATTCACATTCATCGCTTTCAAAACCGTCGAGCATAAGAGGGTAAAATAGTCGGGAGCCTGCCTGTCCGGTAGGCAGGTTCGAAGCCGGGAGTCGGGTGTTCGAAATGGGAAGTTCGGAACCGGGCCCAGACCTTTTGACTTTACATTCCAATACCGACGTATTCTGGTACGCATCTTTTACTACAATTTTAATAATATGAATTGCAGTATCATTAAGCCTGATTACTCCATTACCGGCTCCTTTTTTGTAAATAGAATTGATATAACCGGGCAATTCACTCATGTTTTGTAAATACGATCCCCCATTTGCTTTGGTCTTAAAATCGATATGGGCATTCAGGTACCTGGTATTGTTATAACTGATTTCATCCATCCGGAAACCTGTTTGTGGCACCCCATCCACATATAAAACGGCCTCATAGATTCCGTTTGAGTTAGTAGATCCGCTATGCGTATCAAAGGCAGTTATTGCCAGGCTGATTAAGGTGGAGCTTACCGTAATTACAGGGGGGGTCGTGGTAAAAGATCCAACAGCCAACTGTTTTAGGGGAACAACCCTGGGTGATTGTTCGTATACACTTTTTGTTCGATCATATACAGCCAGCCTGACCAGCTTTGGAGAGGTATCATCAAGCAGGGGCAGACCGAATAATAGCGGGTTTACATTCGTATCGTCTGCGGTTCTTCTTATTTCAAAATGCAAATGCGGGGCCTCCGATCCACCGGTATTGCCACTATATGCTATGAAGTCTCCTTTCTTTACCCGGAATTGAAACGGCCCCAGATCGAGAAAAACTTTCCACGATTCCTGAAGATATTGCTGCTCTTTCACCCATCTATCTACAACAGGGTCAAAATCGTTGAGGTGCGCATACACCGTGGTAAAACCATTGGGGTGATTAATATAAATAGCCCGGCCAAAACCACCCGGTTCAATCTTAATACGGGATATATATCCATCCGCCGCGGCATAAACCGGCAGGTTTACTTTGAGCTTTGTTCTCAGATCAAGACCCATGTGATAATGATTGGGCCTCATTTCACCGAAGTTTCCACTGAGATCAATAGGAATGGAGAGAGGATTACGAAAATAACCTTTCGGAAAGTTTACGGGTGTATAAAATTGCGGCCAAATAGTTAAGGGAGCCCCTGCCACAAGCAACGTAACAAGCAAATAACGCATCTTGGTAAAAGAAACTTGGTTAGTAAATTTTATGGTTGCAAAGCTAACCGCTAAAAACCAAATATCGCAGCTATCCTAACCGGGTCCCGGGAGAAATACTAATGGTCGGTTGTTAAACTAATGGTACAAAATAGAATCAAATGGAATAACAAAATGAGTAAGTAAACTGGCCGACATGTTAATATTTCAAAAATACCCACTTTGTGGTACGGTTTTTTATGAACAATGGAACAGCATTTGACGTATATATATTGTCTATAATTATGCGATGGTAAAACTTTACAAGTTGGAATTATGAAAAGGATATCTAACAGGCTTATTTTATTCGCGGCATTGTCCATTGGAACAATCCTGGGAATATTCAAAGGAAGCGAAGCCAAACAAAAATGGGTCTTCCGTGTCAAAAGTCGTTTGGATGAAAAACGCTTAGTGGAAGAACAAAAAAGATTGCAAAAAGACGGGGCAGTTATGCTGGATGATATAGAGATAGCCGCCTACCACAAAATGTAATCTCAACATATAAGATGTCTGATCTGAGCCTTTGCCGGAAACGGTAAAGGTTTTTTTTACCCCACCCCCCATCCCCTCAAGGGGAGCTGGCAAGACCTAGGTAATTATATCTTTCCTCTTCTGATGTGATCGGGAAGTATTTTGGCCCAAATCACCTTTTTCAAAAATTCAATTCTTACAAATCCTCCACATAGCAAACAAATTGTGGACCCCGCCAGGAAATGAGGTCAGTCAAAAAATGGCTGATAACTACCCTTCGTTTATTTCATTTATAAAATAATTGAATGACTCAAATACTTAGGAACCTCCATGCTTCCGCGTAGTGGATTGGGGCGGAACGAGCACAAACCAGAATAGTTGGTTCGGTATATGATTCTTAGAAATGATGAAAGCCAAATTTTCTCACGATGCTTCCAGCTCCCCTTCAGGGGATGGGGGTAACGACTCCAAACCCGCGCCCAGTCTATATTTTAAAAAACTTTCAATTTAATTTAGAATTTCACCCCTACCGTGTTACTTTTGCGCAATTTGTGTTTTTAAATTTTCTCTAAACCATGCCAAAAGACAACTCCATTAAATCGGTACTCATAATCGGTTCCGGACCCATTATTATCGGCCAGGCTTGCGAATTTGACTATTCCGGTTCGCAGGCTGCCCGCAGTATCAGGGAAGAGGGAATTAAAGTGATCCTTATTAACAGCAACCCGGCCACCATTATGACCGACCCGATGATGGCCGATAAAATTTACCTATTACCCCTCACCGTAGAAAGCATTGAACAGATACTGGAAGAGAACCAGATTGATGCGGTATTACCTACCATGGGTGGGCAAACCGCATTAAACCTGGCTATGGAAGCCGATGAAATGGGGTTGTGGGTGAAATATAATGTAAGAATGATTGGCGTGGATGTGGAAGCAATCAAAACAGCTGAAGACAGGGAAAAATTTCGCCAGTTAATGGTAAAGATTGGCATTGCCGTAGCCCCTTCGAGGGTGGCTAATTCCATGCTGGAAGGAAAAGAATATGCCCAGGATATAGGTTTCCCTTTGGTTATTCGTCCTTCATTTACACTGGGAGGATCGGGAGGTAGCTTTGTTCACGACAAATCCGAGCTGGACTCCGCACTCGAAAGAGGGTTATCCGCTTCGCCTATTCATGAAGTATTGGTAGAAAAAGCAGTATTGGGTTGGAAGGAATATGAGCTGGAACTCTTAAGGGATAAAAATGATAATGTAGCCATCATATGTACCGTAGAAAACGTGGATCCGATGGGTGTTCATACCGGCGATTCAATAACAGTAGCGCCGGCGATGACATTAAGCGATACGGCCTTCCAGGACATGCGTAACCAGGCCATCTTAATGATGCGCAGTCTCGGAAACTTTGCGGGCGGATGTAACGTTCAGTTTGCACTGGACCCAGTCACTGAAAAACTCATTTCCGTAGAAATTAATCCCCGGGTAAGTCGTTCTTCAGCCCTTGCCTCCAAAGCAACCGGGTATCCTATTGCAAAAATTGCGGCTAAACTCGCCATAGGTTATACACTGGATGAATTAAAGAACCAGATTACCGGAACCACTTCGGCTTTCTTTGAACCGGCTTTGGATTATGTTATTGTGAAAATGCCCCGCTGGAACTTCGATAAGTTTAAAGGTGCCAACGATACCCTGGGGTTGCAGATGAAGAGTGTGGGAGAGGTCATGTCGATCGGGAGAAGTTTTACAGAAGCGCTTCAGAAGGCTTGCCAGAGTTTGGAGAATAATGCCGTTGGATTAGGGAACTATACTAAAAACATAATGTCAGCGGAAGAGCTGATCGAATACATAAAGATTCCGAAATGGGATCGCATCTTCCGGATTAAAGACGCATTGATGCTCGGTGTATCTGTGAATACAATTGCGAAGGCCACCCTGATTGATAAATGGTTTATCAATGAAGTGCGCAAAATTGTGGACCTGGAAAAGGAAATCGCCAGGTATAAGCTGAACAGCCTGCCGATTGAATTATTACACGAGGCCAAACAACTTGGATTCGGAGATGAGCAGATCTCATTGATCATGCAGGATGGAGACGATGAAGCGATCTACGAGAAAAGAAAAGCCGCCGGTATAACCCGGGTGTATAAAATGGTGGATACCTGCAGCGCCGAATTCGAAGCAAAGACACCTTATTTCTATTCTACTTTCGAAAATGGAAACATCAACGAAAGCAAAGTGAGTAATAAGAAAAAGGTGATCGTTTTGGGTTCAGGTCCCAATCGTATTGGCCAGGGTATCGAATTCGATTATTGCTGTGTACATGGTTTACTGGCCCTGAAAGAATCGGGGTATGAAGCCATCATGGTGAACTGCAACCCCGAAACAGTTTCCACCGATTTTGACATGGCCGATAAACTTTATTTCGAACCGGTATTTTGGGAACACCTGTGGGAGATTATCGAATTAGAAAAGCCATACGGGGTTATAGTTCAATTAGGAGGACAAACTGCATTGAAATTATCCAAAAAACTATTCGAAAAAGGAATTAAGTTAATCGGCACCAGCTTCGATGATATGGATATTGCGGAGGATCGTGGCCGGTTCAGCGATACCCTGAAAGAACTGGACATTCCGTACCCCGATTACGGAACGGCTTATGATGTGGATGAAGCTATTAAAGTAGCCAATACGGTGGGCTACCCGGTGCTCGTTCGTCCTTCTTATGTATTGGGTGGTCAGCGGATGCGGATCGTAATTAATGATGATGAAGTGGAAAATGCGGTTATCAGTTTGCTGAAACATATTCCAGGTAATAAGATATTGATCGATCATTTCCTCGATCGTTGCCAGGAAGCGGAAATTGACGCGATATGCGATGGAGAGACCGTGCATATAATGGGGGTGATGGAACATATTGAACCGGCCGGTATTCATAGTGGTGACAGTAATGCGGTATTGCCTCAATTTAACTTAACGCCCCTGATAGTAGCCACCATGGAGGAATATGCCAGGAAGATCGCTTTCCGGCTGAACATTAAAGGACTGATCAATATTCAATTTGCCATTAAAGATAGTAAGGTATATGTGATCGAAGCCAACCCGCGCGCATCCCGTACAACGCCATTTATAGCGAAAGCCTACCAGATACCTTATTTAAATGTAGCCACCAAAGTGATGCTGGGTGAGTTGCGTTTGAAAGATCAGAAGTTCGTAAAACGTCTTACCGGTTATGCCATTAAAGAGCCGGTGTTCAGTTTCAATAAATTTCCGGGGGTGAATAAAGATTTAGGACCTGAAATGAAATCAACCGGGGAAGCGATCCGCTTTATTAAAGATTTGCGCGATCCGTATTTCCGGCAATTGTATAGGGAGAGAAGCATGCATTTGAGTAAATAATAAATACTGAATTAACAATTAAAAATGAGAAAGGGTCCTTTTGAAAAGGACTCTTTTTTGTGCTGAAAATATAATTTCATTTATATGCTGGTTTATAACATTCAAAGGCCACAAAGAAAAGTATTTTTCTTTGTGGCCTTTGTGAATTCGGGGGACAACTGTCTTCGTCACAATAATCTTATAATAACTCTATTTTACTGTAAGATTATTGCATCATCTACTGCTCGTAAAATAAACGTTTTATTGTTCAAAATTTGCACCGCACACCTTTCGTTTTAAATGATTCTGGATAATACCATATTAGATGGGTGAATTCTACTTAATAAAATTGTTTCATCAGCATTCTTGGCAGATTTTTATCCATTTCAATCAGAAAAATAATCGAAGTTCTGACAAGCCATAGAATAAATTACCTAGGAATTCTTACCCTATCCAATAAGTTTCTTTACTGTACAACACAAATTAACAAAACAAAGAACCCGGGCTCCTACGTATATTCTGAAATCGTTGTATGCTTTATTTCTTTGTGAGAAATGATCAGATCTATTTACTTTCATAATATAATAATTTTGTTTAAACGCTTTATGATGAATAAGGAACTTCAGTCCATCATCCGCAACTTACAAAATGTAAATAGCGGACAGCCTTGGTTTGGCAAACCGGTTCATACCCTGCTGGAGGAAGTCAACCCGGGTGCGGTGTATCGCAAACCCAATAATACCGGGCACTCCCTGATCGATTTGCTATACCATATGATTACCTGGGCCGGTTTTGTTTTGAAAAGAGTGGAGGGAGAAACTGAAGAAGATCCGGCCGCTTTTGAAAAACTTGATTGGCGACCTATTGATCCCGCATTGCATAGCTGGGAAAAAGGAATGGAAGAATTCAAATCGATTCATTCAACAATTATCAGGCTACTTGAATCAAAGGAAGATTATTTTTTGAAGGAGATGGTGGAAGGCCGCAATTTCAATTTCCGGTTTATGTTGAACGGATTGATACAGCATAACATCTATCACGCAGGGCAGATTGCATATTTGAAGAAAATGCTAGAGAAAGAATAGTTATTAATCTGTTAGGGAAAGAAAGGTTTGGGGTTTGTAGTTTGTACTTCTTTATATTCTGGCATTCCGTAATAAATACAGCTTGCATTTAATTATACCTTTTACACCGAAAGAACCATAAACCACAAACTATAAACTCTCTCACACTTCCGCAATTCCATTTCGTATCGCATACAACACTAACCCGATGCGGCTATGTACTTTCAGTTTGGCAAATAAATTCTGGCGGTAATCGTCAATAGTACGCGGACTGAGGTTCATTTTCTCCGCGATATCTTTATATGCTAATTCGGTACACACCCATCGAAGAAATTCGGTTTCGCGTTCATTCAATACAATAGTTTCTTCATCACGGTCGGCATCGCGATGCAAACCACTGATCAGTTTACCGGAGATTACATCAGGCAGATAAACATCTTTGCTCATTACGGAATCGAGAGCTTCTTTCAATTCTTCCGGATCAGTATTTTTAAGCAGGTATCCTTTGGCCCCCAGCCTCACCATGCGGATGATCGTTCGTTCATCACTGAGCATGGAAAGTACCAATACTTTTATCTGGGGATAATTAGCGTGCAGCCATTTGGTTGTTTCGAATCCATCCATCTCCGGCATGTTTACGTCTACCAGCATAATATCTGGAATACCATGCTGGTGAATAAGTGGTCGAACTTCCTTGCCATTGTTTGCTTCAAATAATACGGAGTATTCGCCAAATGAATCTATGAGACTGGCGAGAGCCCCTCGCAGTAATGAGTGATCATCCGCAATAGCTACCAATATTTTTCGCCCCGCTTTTGCCATAATTAGATAGTTTCCGCCTCAGCTAGTTCAATAGATACCCTGGTTCCCTTCCCTTCCTCACTGAGCATGGTAAGATTTGCTCCCAGCAATTTAGCCCGGTTGAATAAACTTTTCAATCCTACCCCGCTCGAGGAACTAACTGAATGTCTTTTTTCTTCAACGTTAAAGCCAATTCCATTGTCCTCAATCTTCATCACAAAATTATTATTTACGCCGTAATCCAGGGAAACTTTCACGAGCGTTGCTTTTGAATGCTTCAGCATATTATTGAAAATTTCCTGGAACATCCGGAAAAGAAATATCTTTTTTTGTTCATTAAAAGAAAATTCTTCGCCACTGACACTGTATTGAACCTCGATTATACCTGAATTTTTTATCGATTCGAGGTGGAAGCCAATCAATTCAGACAGCCCTATTTCGGTAATGCGATCGGTGTGCAGGCTCTTGGTCAAATTCGAAAGATCAAGTATCGCCTTATTAAGCATTTGCCGGGAATTTTGGATCGGCGCGTATGCCGCGTGATCTTTTTCAATGGGTAATACCGCCAGCGAAATTTTGGTAACAGAAAGTAACTGGCCGATATTGTCGTGCAGTTCCTGGCTGATGGTTTTAAGAGTGTCTTCCTGGATTTCCAGCTGTGATTTTAATGCTTCCTGCTCGTATATGTCTTTTAACTGAACTAATTCCTGTTCCTGCTGGTGCCGCCGGCGCTGGTATAAGAAAAGAATGGTTACAATAAAACCCACCAGCAGCAATGCGAGCGTGGCTCCTATTACAATGACAAAATATATTTCCGGATTTTGATTCGGCATAGGAATGCAATAGTAAACAAAGAATATAACAATATATTCATTAAAAGTAATAAGGTTTGTATACTATTAATTATAAGTTCCGGCACATTTTGAATAATGTTTACAGTAGCTATGATTGGGAAACTGCAAGAAAAATAGAATAATAAGGCAGTGGATATCCAAAAAGGCGATTCCCTAGAAAGATTAAGTATCTTTTTTTGCTTAAAAAGTTCAAAGAAATAAAAAATACTCAATGCACTACAATTATTAAACAACCGAATGCATAAGTAATAGTATTGTATTTAGAAAATTTTTGAAATAAAAGAACATTCATAAGGGCAAGAAATAAATAAGAAAACTGAACTATTCTGCAAATCTTTATCAATCTCTTATTTTGTATAATATTTGATAAAAGATATACATAGAAAATTAATTGAACAACTCCATAAATATTGTAAAGGTTAGTATTGTGTTTTCCATGTGTCACCAGCCACGTTGCAACCAATTCACTAATTAGGGTATATATTAAGAAAAATAGGAAAATGCTTTGAGATAAAAAGGAGTTTCTTTGGTAAAAAAAAATATAAGTACCAGCTAGGATGCTTGCACCGATAAAGAAAAAGATCAATTGATAAAGACATAACCTAAAGTTCTTAAGCAATTTAGGCATAAACTCACTAAAAAGCCCTCTGCAAAATCACAGAGGGCGAACTAATTCGGAATTATTTTTCATGTTAAACAATCGCAATACCTTCTTCCCCTTTATCAACTATAGATATCCCTATACCACCGTCATCTGCATCCCCAATATTTGGCTTACAAAATGGCGGGCATATTCTTCCCATATTGTAAGCAAGAATTGAGTTCGTACCTCCGGTATTTACATACACATCCTTATCCACTATCCCCTTCTCTGTTTCCTTTGATTGGGTGGCTACCATTACCATAGTTTGCCTGCCTGCATACAAAGGTTGCTCTTTATATTCTTCATCATAGGCCGCGAAATAAAACCGCACCCCATCGGCTCCATGCATCTTAATTTTTTCCAGGAACCGTTCCAACTCTTCCGCGCTATACCAAACACTCAGGGAATCTTCCTTTCCAATATGTTTTGAATTGTTGACCCATCTTTCCTGTTTGTAATTACGGATAAGGGTATCAGTATGGGCGGTACTTACAAACTTTCCGGCCTTACGGGTTTTGGAGGTTACTGTCAACATAGCTTTTGATTTTTAAGATGTTAATAAATTGATAACACCGTAAAAATACTGGCTTCCTAACAGCAATGAACACACAAAAAAATGTCTTTCAACCAATTATAAATTAATATTATTTGTAAATCAAAGAAGTTCAAATCGCAGTGAGAAAAATAATAGATCAATACCGTAGAAATAAACAAAAGAAACGGGGAAAATAATCTGGCAGCCACGGGGAAAATATACACCTGGCCGATCCGTAAAAACCCACACCCAAAAACAGTATAAAGATTATTGCCATCCATTGGGCAAGTAGAAATTTTTAGCTGAAATTAACATCAGATTTTACCATCGCCGCTTTTAAAGTCCAATATTCCTATGTTAGCCAAATGCAAAATTGTTAGTACCATTCTACTTCTTGCTTAGCTAACTTTCCCTCCTTCAAAGTGCTGTTGTTACTCAGTTTCTTAAGGCCTGTTTTACGGGTTGCAAGAAATCCCTTATTTACCATTACTTATTATCGCCTGACTTATTTACCTGTTGTGATTTTTTAACCAGTTTGCTTACATAACCCACGGATCGTATGCCGTTCTTTCAAGCAATCCCCATATGGAAAAAAGCCCCATTCATAAGGTTACTGACTCCATTAATTACGGGTATTTTATTGAAATGGTATTTCCCCATACCAATAACAAGTGTATACTTTTCTTGCGCCCTACTCTTACTGGTATCGTTGCTCTTACTTTTTCTCCCGGTTACTTTTCGTTTTCGATTCTTATTCCTGCCAGGTTTGCTTATCAATGGACTAATGGTGGTGCTGGGCATGCTCATAACACATCAGCATTATACACCAAATAAACCAAGCTGGGTTGGTCATCATTATAAAGACAGCACATTAGTCTATACACTGATTGAAGAACCTCTCACCGAAAACGAAAATTCCTATAAAACCGTTGCATCGGCAACAGGCATATCGATAAATAATAAAATCATTCCGGTAAGCGGACATATCATTCTCTATTTCCGGAAAGACAGCATTGCCCCTCCCATAAAATACGGGAACCAGGTTGTTTTCAGGAAACCCCTTCAATCAGTCAAATCAACCGGTAACCCGGGTGCTTTCAACTATAAACAATACGCCGCCTTCCAGGATATCTACCACCAGGCCTTTTTAAAACCGGGGGAATGGATTGTCTTAAAAAATAAACGAATCAATCTCTTCAGGCAGTTTCTTAATACCAGCCGCGACAAAATCATTTCCATACTGCGCGCGAATATCCGCGGAAGTAAAGAATGCGGTTTAGCGGAAGCCATGCTGATAGGATATAAAGTTGATCTTGACAAAGACCTGGTACAGGCTTATTCAAATACGGGTGTAGTGCATGTGATAGCTATTTCCGGGCTGCACCTGGGCATTATTTACTGGTTGCTGGCTCTATTCTTTCGTTTGTTTGTGCGGAATAGAAAATTACCTTGGGTAAAACCCATTGTGATTGTATCAGGGTTGTGGTTATTCAGCCTGCTTACCGGTGGATCACCTTCCGTATTGCGTGCTTCCGTCATGTTCACCTGCCTCGTAGCCGGAGAAAGCGCTTCGAAAAGAACAACGATTTACAATACCCTGGCTGCCTCTGCTTTCCTGCTTCTTTGCTACAATCCTTTTTGGTTGTGGGACGCAGGATTCCAGCTGTCCTATATTGCTGTACTCAGTATTGTCATTTTCAATAAGCCGCTTTATCATTTATTTTATTTTCCCCATAAATTAATTGATGCCATCTGGAAATTAATGGTGGTAACCATAGCGGCACAAATTCTTACCACCCCCATAAGTGTTTACTATTTTCACCAATTCCCCACCCTCTTTTTGCTCACCAACCTTTTCGCTGTTCCCTTATCCAGTATTATATTGTTGGGAGAAATAGGCCTTTGTACAGTTTCATTTATCCCGCTTATTTCTTCAACTCTTGGGGAGGTATTGCATTGGCTGATCAGATCACTCAATAATTTTATTGAATTTATCAACCATTTTTCTCTTGCTGTAATAAACAATTTGTATGTAACTATTCCGCAGGTGCTGCTGGTATATGTAATTACCGCTGCTCTTTGCTGGTGGCTATTTTACAAAAACAGGCAGGCGGTTATTATGGCATTGCTCTGCTTATTATTCTTTGTTTCCTTACGAACCATTTCCCTGGTTCAATCGGCTAACCAGCGGAAAATGATTGTTTACAACGTTCCGAAAAAATCGGCTATTGACTTTATCAACGGCCGACATTACTTTTTTAAAGGCGACAGCAATATTGTGGAAAACAAACCATTGCAAAACTTTCATTTAACCCCTTCCCGCTTATTACACCGCATTTATCCAATGGATACAGGCACCAGCTTAGTTAACCTGCACCCATTATATTTTTTTGGGAACACCCGCATCCTCATTATTGATAGCTCAACCCGATTTATTCCAACAGATCAAAAAATAAAAATAGATATGGTTATTATTTCAAAAAATCCCCGCCTGAATATAAAAGACTTGCTGGCAACCATTGAATGCAGGCAAATTGTAATTGATTCCTCCAATCCCTTATGGAAGGCTAATCAATGGCTCAGCGACTGCTCGAAAGCAGGCATTTCCTGTCATAACGTGACGACCGATGGCGCCTTTGTAATGAACCTGCCATAACTTACCTTTGCGCCTCATAAAAATTAAGCGGTTCCTCAAAGTAAATAGGCAATTTGAAAATCCCTGCTCAACCATAATAGATATGAATAAAAAAATACAATCGGCATTAATATCCGTTTTTTATAAAGACGGAATGGAATCGGTCGTAAAGCAATTAAATGCATTGGGCATCACTATTTATTCTACCGGGGGAACGCAGCAATTCATTGAAAAATTGAATATTCCTGTAGTGCCGGTTGAAAACCTCACCTCCTACCCATCGATATTAGGGGGCCGGGTAAAAACCCTGCACCCCTCGGTATTCGGAGGAATTTTGGGAAGAAGAGACAATGAAACCGATGTGGAGGAAATGAAACAATACCATATCCCGGAGATTGACCTCGTTATTGTTGATTTGTATCCATTTGAAGAAACGGTCGCTTCTACCAAGGAGGAAAAATCAATAATTGAAAAAATTGATATTGGCGGGCCTTCCATGATTCGCGGTGCTGCCAAAAATTTTAAAGATGTGGTGGTAATTGCTGCTAAAAAAGATTATGCGGAACTGGAGAAATTATTAAAAGAACAGCAGGGAGAAACTTCCCTGGAACAGCGTAAAGCTTTTGCCGCTAAAGCTTTTGAAATAGTAGCGCATTATGATGTTGCCATCGCCAAATACTTCCATTCGGAGAATGGATTGTATTTCCTGGAATCTGTTTCTCAACCCAAAACCATGCGGTATGGCGAGAACCCTCATCAAACGGGTGTGTTTTATGGGAACCTGGAAGAACTCTTTACCCAGTTGAACGGGAAAGAACTATCTTATAATAATATGGTAGACGTGGATGCGGCCCTTCAATTGATCAGTGAATTTATAACCCTCGCTCCTTCTCGTGCTCTTACTGAAATGCAGGTCAATGAAGCCGGAGATTCGGTTTTTGCGATCATCAAGCATACGAATGTATGCGGTATTGCAGCAAGGCCTGGTGTGAAAGAAAGCTGGGAGGTAGCCCTGGCCGGCGATCCGGAAAGCGCATTTGGAGGTGTTTTGGTTTGCAACAAAACAATAAATAAAGAAACAGCCGCTGCCATTAATGAATTATTCTTCGAAGTATTAATAGCTCCTGCGTTCGACCAGGATGCGCTGGAAATTCTAAAAACAAAAAAGAACCGGATTTTACTCCGGCAAAAAACGGTATTAAAGAGTAACCGGCTTTATAAGTCAGTATTGAACGGAGTGCTGGTGCAAGGTACTGATGAAGGTAACTATGGTAAATGGGATGAAGTGGGGGGCAGAATAACAACACCCGAAGAAAAATCGGACCTTTCTTTTGCCAATATTATCTGTAAACATCTTAAATCAAACGCCATTGCCCTGGTGAAAAACAGGCAACTGATCGGGAAAGGTTGCGGCCAAACCAGCCGAATAGATTCCCTCCGCCAGGCCGTAGAGAAAGCAAGGCAATTCAAGTTTGATTTGCACGGAGCTGTAATGGCCAGTGATGCGTTTTTTCCTTTTAATGATTGTGTACAATTGGGCCATGAAGCGGGCATTACGGCGTTCATTCAACCCGGTGGATCTGTTCGTGATAAGGATTCAATAGAATATTGTCTGCAAAATAAACTGGCAATGGTTATAACAGGCCTTAGGCATTTCAAACATTAAAATATATCAAACCAGTATCATGTTTTCATACGACAAACTACTCCAGGAAAATAAAGCATGGGCTGCAGGAAAAATTGCCACCGATCCGCAGTTTTTCGACCGGCTATCGCATCTCCAAACACCAGAATTTTTATGGATTGGGTGTAGTGACAGCCGCGTTCCTGCCAACGAAATTACCGGAACACAACCCGGAGAAATTTTTGTACACCGTAATATCGCCAACCTGGTGGTGAATACAGATGTAAACCTGCTGAGTGTACTCGACTTTGCGGTTAATCATTTAAAAGTAAAACATGTTATTGTTTGCGGCCATTATGGATGTGGGGGAGTGAAAGCTGCTATCACCAAGCTCGATTTCAAACCACTATTAAATATGTGGTTGCGTAATATAAAAGATGTCATTCGGCTGCACCGCGATGAATTAGATGCCATCACAGATGGAGAAAAGAAAACTGACCGGTTAGTAGAGTTGAATGTGAAGGAACAGGTATTCAACCTCGCCAAAACATCTATCATTCAGAGAGCCTGGAAAAATGAGCAGCGTCCAGATATTCATGGTTGGGTATACAGTTTAAAGGATGGAATTATAAAACCAGTATTTGAAATGAAATCAGGTACCCATATCGACAGCCTGTACGAATACGAGGATCTTTAATCTGATATTTAAAAACCCGGAACTTCCCGGGTTTTTTATTATGTACCTTTCCGGTAATTGTAAAAAAACACAATGAATAAAAAGCTTTTTATTAATAGCCTCGTTGTATTAGTTTTTTTCTCCTGTACTGATTCCCCGTCGGATAATACTGGTACACCCATTACACAACCGGTGCATCAACCAGCAGAAAACGAGTGGGCGCTTTTACCTTTTGTGAAGGTAGATTCTGTTAATCCGATTATGCGCGCAGGCGATGGCGTTTTTACCTGCCCGGTTTGGAAGAAAAAAATTTCCTGGGAAAATAAAGACGTATTCAACCCGGCCATTGTAGTAAAGAACAATAAAGTCTATATGCTATTCCGTGCAGAAGACACGATTGGTAAATATGCGGGCACTTCCCGGATTGGATTAGCAGAAAGTACGGATGGTTTACATTTCAAAAAACAAGCAGCACCGGTTTTTTACCCCGATAATGATGCACAAAAAAAATACGAATGGGAAGGCGGTTGCGAAGATCCTCGAGTGGTAGAAGATGAAAATGGAACCTATTACATGACCTATACGGCCTATGACGGAAAAACCGCCCGTATGTTAATTGCGACTTCCAGGGACCTGCAGGAAGTGGACCAAACACGGACCCGCTTTTGCCAAAAGTTTCAATGGAAAATATGTAAACACCTGGTCGAAGTCCGGATCAATAGTTTCCCGCTACGAAAAAGATGGAAGAATTGTAGCCACTAAAATCAACGGAAAATACTGGATGTATTGGGGCGATGTAAATATTTGGTCCGCCGTATCCGACGATCTTATTAACTGGGAACCGGTTTTATATTCCGGCAATGAGAAACCAACCATTGAACTCCGCCATTACGCCAAAGAAATTCCGGAAATCAAAATTGTATTCGGACCCAGGAAAGGAAAATTCGATAGCGACCTCGTAGAACCCGGTCCACCAGCAATGCTAACCGAAAAAGGTATTTTACTTATTTATAATAGTCGCAATGTACCGGCTATTGGTGACAGCCTGCTGTCGGAAGGAACCTATGCGGCTTCGCAAATTTTACTAGACAGCCACAATCCAACGAATGTACTGCAACGAATGGAGCAATATTTCATGAAACCCGATAAGCCTTATGAATTAAAGGGACAGGTAAACCATGTTTGTTTCGTGGAAGGATTGGCCTTGTTTAATAATCGTTGGTTCCTGTACTATGGAACAGCCGATTCAAAAATTGCAGTGGCGTTGAAAGAATGAGGAACCTGTCCGGATTCTTTAATTACTGCGATTGAATTTCTGATACCCTGTTTTCCTTCTACTTTCAATATTTTTAATACTTAATTTCGCCGGCATTATGTCTATTGAAGTAAGAAACCTCAGCAAAATTTACGGCCAGCAAAAAGCAGTAGATAATATTTCTTTTAAAGTGGAGAAAGGAGAGATCGTTGGATTTCTCGGGCCAAACGGTGCCGGTAAATCTACTACCATGAAAATAATTACCGGTTACCTGCAACCTGATAGCGGCGATGTGCAGGTGTGCGGAACAGATGTTTTGCAACACGCGTTGGAAACCAAAAAGAAAATTGGATACCTGCCTGAATCGAACCCTTTGTATCATGATATGTATGTTCGGGAATACCTGGATTTTATCGCTGGCGTACATCAAATTTCCAGCAAAAAACAAGCGATTGAAAATGTTATTGAGCGGGTTGGGCTAACCCGGGAAGCTTCCAAAAAAATTGGAGAGCTTTCCAAAGGATACAAACAGCGGGTTGGGCTTGCAGCGGCCCTTTTGCACAATCCGGAAGTATTGATTTTAGATGAACCCACCACCGGATTGGATCCGAACCAGATAATGGAAATACGGGAGGTGATTAAGAACCTGGGAAAAGATAAAACGGTATTATTTTCATCGCACATATTACAGGAAGTAGAGGCGATTTGTAACCGGGTGGTGATCATAAATAAAGGAACTATTGTGGCCGATAGCACCCTTACCAATCTCCTGAAAAACCGGCAAACGGATGAGTTGATCCTGGAAATCAAAGAAAATATTAGTGACCAGGTTTTTGAAGGAATTCCAACTGCCATCAGGGTCAATGCAACTACCTGGAAATTTAAAACGGAGGACTCCGATTCCCTGAGAAGAAAATTGATGGAAATAGCGTTTCAAAAAAATCTCAATATTATTTCTATGCAAAGCCAAACGAGCAGCAGCCTCGAAGAAGTATTTAAGCAACTTACTCAACAAAATGAACAAAACTAATATTCGTTAGGAAGATACAGATAGTTAATCCATCCTGTTGAAAAACGATTGGCAATACTTATGAGGGAAGAATTGAAGACAACTAAAGTTTCATAGATTTGCCGCGGCTTGCTATCCACCATCAAAACAATTAAATAAAGAAACAGCTTATGAGCTACATCGCCGACATTCATGCAAGACAAATATTAGATAGCCGGGGAAATCCTACAGTAGAAGTTGATGTGACCACCGACAATGGTTTTATCGGAAGAGCCGCAGTTCCATCCGGTGCTTCTACCGGTAAACACGAAGCGGTGGAGTTGCGCGACGGAGATAAAAAAATTTACATGGGTAGAGGGGTATTGAAAGCAGTAGAAAACGTAAACGACATTATTGCCGACCAGCTCATAGGTATTGAAATTGTCAAGCAGGCCTATATCGATCACCTGCTTATAAAAATAGATGGTACGGAAAATAAAAGCAAGCTCGGGGCCAATGCAACCCTGGCTGTTTCGATGGCTGTTGCCAAAGCCGCCGCACAGGAATGCAATCTGCCATTGTTCCGCTACCTGGGCGGAGTAAATGCAACCGTACTTCCTATTCCTTTAATGAATATTCTAAATGGAGGAGCACATGCTGATAATAAAATCGATTTCCAGGAATTTATGATTGTGCCGGTGGGTGCTAAGAGTTTCAGCGAAGGATTGCGTTGGGGCGTTGAAACCTTCCATCATCTCAAAACGGTATTAAAGAAAAAAGGATATAGCACCAATGTAGGGGATGAAGGTGGATTTGCCCCGGAAATTAAGAGCAATGAAGAAGCGCTTGAAATAGTATTACAGGCCATAGAAGCCGCCGGATACGAACCGGGAAAACAAATTGCCATTGCCATGGACGCCGCCAGCAGTGAAATGTTTGATGAAAAGACCAATACATATAAATTTTACAAGAGCGATCCAGGAAAAATAATCAGCAGCGATGCCATGGTTGAATTCTGGGCCAATTGGGTTAACAAATACCCGATAATTTCAATAGAAGATGGCATGGGCGAAGACGACTGGAAAGGTTGGAAAAAATTAACCGAAGCTACCGGCAGCAAATGCCAGTTAGTGGGAGATGACCTTTTTGTAACCAATGTAAAGCGCCTGCAGGAAGGCATTGATAAAGGAATTGCCAATAGTATTCTGATCAAAGTAAACCAGATCGGTACGGTTACCGAAACCATTGACGCGGTTCAGCTGGCCCAGGGCAACGGGTATACTACTATTATGAGCCACCGTAGTGGTGAAACAGAGGATACTACTATCTCCGACTTGGCGGTCGCATTGAATTGCGGGCAAATAAAGACTGGCAGTGCCAGTCGAACCGACCGTATGGCCAAATACAACCAATTGCTGCGCATTGAAGAAATGCTGGGCGATAACGCAATTTATATGGGTGGAAAGATTAAATTCGAAAAATAAGAAGTTTGTAGTTTATAGTTTATAAGTTTGTGGTTGTGATCCCTATTCAATTCGAAACCACCGAAAAAAGGCATTATATAAACCACAAACTATACACTACAAACCATATTCTTCCAGCTTGAAACTTTTCAAACACATCCCCTCCTGGCTAAAAAACAAATATCTCCTCACTTCGGTAGGATTTATTGCATGGATTGTTTTTTTTGACGACCGCGACCTTATTAATAACAACCAGCGTCACCGGGAGTTGAGAGCTTTGGAAAAAAGCCGGGACCACTATATTACTGAAATCAATACCATTAGCCGGGAACTGAACCAACTTAAGAAAGACCCGGCTATTATAGAGAAATATGCCCGCGAAAAATATCGAATGAAAAAGGACAATGAGGATCTTTTCATAACCCCTGAATAATAGTTAGCGTATTTTTACTATTCTCTCATTCACAACCATTTATTACCTTTCAGTTACCACCACCTTATTCTAATTCCACTATCCGCACAATAAGATAAACCAAACCCCCGTTTATAACACGGACGGACACCGAAAATTGACTCTTTCGGACATTAAAGGACATAAATGGTTTGCCTATGACTCTTCTATTTACACCAGAGGAACTTATACAGTATATGTATAAAGATACCTCTCTCGAAAAAACACGCGCCATCGACGATGCATTGCAACACGACTGGACCCTGCGTGAAAAGCTGGAAGTACTAAAAACATCTTACAGTTGCCTCGAAAAGATTACTGAATCACCCCGCACAGAAGCAGTACTCAACGTATTGAACTATGCCCGTGAATCAGCCGTCGCTGAATCATTGTAAGAAAAAAATTGGTTTGCTAACATTCGGGAGGTAGCCTTGATTTTCTTCCTTTATATTCGCATTCATTGTTATTACGATGACCCGAAAGGAACGCTATCAATTTATTATAGACTATTTCCTGGAACATGCACCCGATGCGGAAACGGAATTGTTTTATGACAATCCTTTTCAGTTATTGGTATCGGTAATTTTATCGGCGCAATGCACCGATAAAAGGGTGAATATGACCACTCCTTCCATATTTTTTAAATTCCCCGATGCGGCCTCTTTATCCACCGCGGGTTTTGAAGAACTTTTCCCCCTGATAAAAAGCATTTCTTACCCTAACTCCAAGACCAAACACCTGATCGGTATGGCCACCATGCTGATGGAGAAGTTTAATGGGGAAGTTCCGCTATCGGTTGAAGAACTGATCAAATTACCGGGTGTTGGTCGCAAAACCGCCAATGTAATTACTTCTGTAGTTGACAAGCAACCTAATATGGCGGTGGATACCCATGTCTTCCGGGTAGCAGCAAGAATTGGTCTTACTTTAGGTGCCAAAACTCCATTGGCTGCGGAAAAACAATTAACGAAATACTTTCCCTCCGAATTAATTCATAAGGCACATCACTGGCTAATATTACATGGACGTTATACCTGTGTTGCCAGGAACCCCCGATGCCGGGAATGTGGAGTGCAGCAGGCTTGTCTTTATTTTCAGAAGAACAATAAGTAACGCATTTATTACCGGAAAAAAGCAGGTAGCGGCGTTTTTTCCCTATAAAAATTAACCGTGCATTGCCAATCTTTATTGAAAGCGGCAAAACGCTGTTATTTCATGAACCGTTCTTTTCTTTTCCCACTACTCCATGCCATTTCTCTTTGCTTTTCTATAAATGGAATGTCTCAAAATTATTTTTATAATAGCAATTATTTTGAGCCCCGGATTCTTTGGGAAACGGGTTTGTCGTCAGGTGGTATGAACTGTCTTACTGATCTCGGCGGAAAAAAAGGGGCAGGCAGTTATTTCATAAAAGATCTCAATGTAAAAAATACCCGGTTTTGCGCATCTGCCTACGTACATGCATTGTATAATAATTTCCTGGGAGGCCGGGTAGAAATTATTGCTGGCCAGGTTACTGCGTACGACAGTATATTAAAAGAAGATAACAGTGTGGCCCGGTACCGATACAAAAGAAATTTACATTTCAGGTCTTTGATAGCAGAACTCTCATTTATTGGGGAATGGTATTTTCTGTCGCACCTCATTCAGCAAAACCTAAACCGGGAGCCACTACTTTCACCTTACTTCCTGGCCGGAGCAGGTGTTTTTCATTTTAATCCGGAGGCAAAATTGAATAACGACTGGGTTTTATTACAGCCTTTACATACCGAAGGCCAGGGATTTCGGGAATACCCGGAACGAAAAAATTATTCACGCACCCAGGTGAACTTCCCGGTGGGAATAGGTATACGTTTTGAGTTATCAGCCTTACTGAATGTGCAGGTGGAAGTGGTGCACCGAATTTTAATGACTGATTATCTTGACGATGTCAGTACAAATTACATTGATCCGACCCTGTTTAATCAATACCTGGATATATCAAAGGCTGAACGTGCCAATAAATTATACGATCGGCGCCGGGGATTAAATCCCGCTATCGTGCCGGCAGCTGGTCAGCAACGGGGCGACCCCTCCGATAAGGACTCCTATTTTAGTGTAAATCTGAAAATAGGGCTGGTACTCAATCGCCAGCGCCGCTGAAAATGCAGACATTAAGCATAATTCACCGGCCAAAAGTATAGTTTCACCCACCTAATTATTGTTTTCGGAAGAATCGACCTTGCGGCGGAGAACCATAAAGGCTAACTTTACGTATAAATTACTATTACCAATCCTTGTCATCCCCTTGAAAACACTGTAATTTTTCAAAACCAGGAGACGACATGACTCATAATATTACCAACCAACCTCTTTTTAATTCCCGCTTATCTTTTGTTCCATTGATAAAAGCATGGGAAAAAATTGCCGCAGAAGGAAGACCTGGTATGCAACAGGTTTACCAAAACCTACTTCAAAGGGTAAAGCAATACCCGGAATTACTGGCTCCTATTGAAAACGATGAAATACTCACCAGGCACCGGGAGCTGATTGAAGAAATGATGACAACCATTTTCCCGGTTACTGTTTCTGATAAACAAGATCTTTTTGCTGTCACTATTCCCTTTACATACAGAACCATTTATGCTTCACAGTTATTTAGCACAACATTCTTAGGGGTATCTGGGGATACCATTATTATGCCTGATACGAATACCGAAAAAAATCTCAACGAAGAAAAGATGCTTTCGGCCTATCAAATGGTGCTGGGTAAAATATACGATGTAAATGTAGAGGGGGTTGTTCAGTCAGTACATCCCTATAAATGTCCTTTTACTCACCTGGATAAATACATGGAACTGGAACTGGATGTACGTTTTATCGAGGTTAACGTAAAAGGAGAATTGCCGGAATTACCTAATGAATGTAATAGAGAATGCTGCAGCGTAGCCGATATAGCCTCTATGAAAGAGCTGAGACAAATGGTTCCGCTGAGCCTGTTTAATTTCGATGGATTTGTGATTGTTCATGTACGCGAGGTAACCGAACGCGAAGTGATCAGCCAGGTAAAGAACATTTTGTTATCATTGCACACTTTTGATGATACCGCTAAATTCAAGGAGCTGCAACAAGAGATCCAGAACCTGGTAGGCGTACCGGGTATTCAAATTGCACTAAAGCCGTTTTTCCGTGTAAACGACCATCTGGTAATAACCAATCCGTATACTACCACGGAGACGTTCTTATCCAATCTGCCTTCTTCCCTCAAACATTCTCATATGTTCAAGGAGATGAATGACGTTTTTTCTAAAACGAAAAAACCATTGCTGATACATGAAATAACGGATGAAATTGTTAAACAATATGATTTTTTAGATCATTTCCGTAAAAAAGGCTGGTACAATGTTATTGCCTATCCACTTTTTGATAGTACCAACCGGTTAATAGGTATGCTTGGCATTGTTGCTGATACACCGGGAAAACTCACACATGATCATATCAAAAAATTAGAACCTGCTGTTCCCTTATTTGCATTGGCCATTGAAAAAACCCAGGAAATTCTCTATTCCCAGGTAGATAAAGTAATTAAGGATAAATTTACCGCCATACAACCATCAGTAGAATGGCGATTCACAGAAGCAGCTCTTAGTTATATTACACAAAAGAAAGATGGCAAAGAAGTCCTTATTGAACCGATTGTTTTCAATACGGTTTACCCGCTTTATGGTGCTATTGATATCCGCAATTCTTCAGTAGAAAGAAATCGAGCCATTCAGCAGGATATGCTGGAGCAGTTGCATATGGTAGATGAAATTGTAAGGCAGGCACAAAAGCTCACACAGTTTCCCCTGTTAGATGAAATTCGTTTCAAACTGGATAAATATTCAGATTCGGTTGCGGCTGCCTTATTTTCTGATGATGAAATTTCTATACAGAATTTCTTAAAGAAAGATATTATTGAATTATTCCGTCACCTGCAAACAATACTCCCGCCATTAAATCCTATTATTAATGATTATTTCGAAGCGGTGAATACCCCGGTAGAAATGCTCTATCATCACCGCCAGGAATACGAAAATAGTATTACACACATCAATGATGAATTAGCCGGCTTTATTGATAAAGAACAGGAAGCTGCCCAGCAAATCTTTCCGCATTATTTTGAACGCTTTGTAACTGATGGAGTTGATTTTAATATTTACATCGGGCAATCCATTTCCCCAGAAAAAAAATTCGATTCGTTTTATTTGAAGAACCTGAAAATGTGGCAACTTACCACCCTTACGAAAGCCGCGCGCTTAACCGCCAAACTGGAAAAAAAATTATCCTTGCCCCTGCAAACCACCCAACTGATATTGGCGCACAGCCATCCAATTTCTATCAGCTTTCGTACAGCAGAAAGAAAATTTGATGTTGATGGCGCGTATAACATCCGGTACGAGATCATCAAGAAACGGATCGACAAAGTACATATCAAAGATTCCAATGAACGGCTTACTCAGCCAGGTATGATGGCCATTGTTTATTCGCAGCCATTGGAAGGACAGGAATACATAGAATATATCGACTTCTTAAAAAATAAGCAATTACTAAAGGGTCCGGTGCAACAATTTGAACTGGAAGAATTGCAGGGTGTAAGTGGTTTGAAAGGATTAAGGGTTGCTATCAACCTGGAAGAAGAACCCGCAAAAGAAACCAATTCCCCCTCCACATCGGTTGCCGAATTAGGTGCGGATAAACCTGAAACATCCATCTTGAATCATAATTCCTGAGAAGATGGCTGATCATAAAAAAATCAACTTATCAGCATCCTTCCCTCATTCACAAGAATAGATTCGCAATTAAAACTGAAACCCGAGAGAAACAAACGGTAATGCTCCGTCTGTTGAATTGGCAAGACATATGGCGAGCACATACCGCTTGGCGGGTGCCAGCCATAATCCTCCTCCATATCCATAATGCCATACAGAAGAGGGTGCTCCTTTTTGCCAAACCCTTCCAATATCATTAAAGGCAACCAGGCCGAAGGAGCCGGGGATCACATATCCTCTGAAATCAAACAGGTGTAATCGAATATCCAGATTTGCATAAAGCATCTTGTCACCGGCAAAACGTTGCTTACGAAAGCCGCGCAAATTTTCATTACCTCCAAGATATTGAGCCTGGAAAAATTCATATTTGCCAAAATTCACTCCACCCCCTACTCTTCCAGCCAG
Organism: uncultured Chitinophagaceae bacterium; assembly: GCA_963775145.1. Taxonomy (GTDB): domain Bacteria; phylum Bacteroidota; class Bacteroidia; order Chitinophagales; family Chitinophagaceae; genus Endoryza. The sequence continues at coordinate 529,647 of CAVZHZ010000016.1, read as the reverse complement.
CACCAGGTTGCCCGGTTTATCAAAACTGGTAAATACCGAAAGATCACTCGACAACTGCGAAAGATTGGTACTGCTTCCTGTTAATCCTTTCAGGGTTTGAAATTGAGTTTGCCAATAAAGCCCTCTGGTAGTTATAGTCTTATTATTGCGAAGATCAATATCCATTTTCATTTTAACCCCCGCATAAGATTTACTCTTGAAAACATTGAACGGATCAACTCCCGGGATAGAACCCGAAGTAATAATCCGGTTGCCGTTATCACTGCTATCAATATCATAATATTGAACAACCGGACCGGCCATCAAAGAAATATTATTCACGGGATTTGCGCGGAATAAGACAGTTCCTTCCATCATATTAAACCGGGTGCGGTAATAGCGTATCTTTTTCCCGTTAGATTTATCGAAAATCGTTTCATTACCTAATCCGAAAAAGTTATTGGTATTATTGGGTGCTTTCACGATGGCCTGCAAAACAAGATCCATTTTCCCTATCACATCAACTGCGTCCATATTATAACTGAAATTATAGGCACCGGTGGCCAGCGCATAAGTTGCTTTCCATTGATGCACAACTTTATGAGGTTGTTTTCGGAAGCCATGCTGTATATTTTTCAGGGTCAGCCCGAGAAAGAGCCCATCATCCGGGTTATAGGTAGCCGCCAGCAAGGGCATCAATACATTATACTTAAAAGCCCGCGGGGATGTTTCATTCACCACCGGGTCGTTCCCGAATTTATTTTTCCACTTACCTGTACCGCTAATACTATTTTGTTCCGGAGAAAAATCATAGAGTGTTGTTTTCCGGGCAGCGGTTTTTTCTGTGGTAATATTCATTATATCATTTCCTCTGCCTCCGATTATCCGCACCAAGATTGTTTTTGTTGCATGGCCCTGCACGTCAAACCGATCATCGCCTCCCATACCCCATAACCTGATTTCATTGGTTTCTGATGGGTAGAAAGTCCGGTCAAAATTTTTATTCGTTTTTTCTCCCTCTTTATTAAGCTTATACATTTGTACTCTTACACTACCATCTTGATTACGAATCACCTCAAACCACTCTTTCTTATCGCTGCCATAAATATCCACTGCCTTCGCAAGAAATTTATAATAGTCCATCACATCATCTTTAAGAAATTTTCGGCGTTCCTTTAATGTATTAATAATAAAAGGCAACGAATAAGATTGGATGGCAGCCGGTTGTTGAGTAAGGGCCGACTCAATAACAGAGTCAGTCATTAAAGGTAAAAAAGAGTCGATGGCTGATTCCCAATCCTTGCTTGACAGATCCGGATAGAAACAGGCGATCGAAATACCGGCCATTGAAATTAAAAGTGTTGATATTTTTTGCTTTGGCCCGAAAACCCTGGAACCTTGGTTGCAATGAGGGGCGGCTAATAATACGGGGTATGATACCCTGGTTTATAAAAAAAGGCTGATCGCGATCTCTTGGAATGGGATAATAAGATATTCCCTTGCCTTTCATCTTTTCGTTGCTTCCCCATCGCCATTGATCCTCGTGGCGATCGAAATCCATCATAAACATATCCAGCAACCGTGCCTGTAAGGTGGAGTGCCGATCAATACTATTATCATTATCATCCTGTAATTCCTCGAGCACTTTGGGTGTACTATAGGTTTTCTTAATACCCCCGGGTTCTCTTTCCTCAAAAATATATAGCTTATTGGCGAAATCCTTTCGGTATATCCCGAGCCGCGGATCATCAGGCAGGTATACAATTTTAGGATTAGCATGCGGTACGCCGGCGGCTGTAGCCATGATAGGAACCGATACAGCCGCATATGGATAAGATGCTGAAATCGCATCCACGAGGGCATCTTTGATAAATGTTTGCCGGAATTCTTCCGGCAATATCCGGTCGGGATATTTTTCTATACTTCGCAGTACATACTGGTGTCCCTCGGCATCCTCTAGCCGAAGTGATTTGGATTGAAGCCTTCCCCCCTGCTGCACCGCTTTTAGCCCCCTTTTTTCTTTAGCTATATCAAACACCGGAACCCGAATGGGAGTAGTCCATTCTTTGCGGTAATTATCACCCCATAAAAATCTTTTTAGATTTCCTGCTTTAAATCCGGGAGCCGCGATGGCTGTTACCGAATCCGGAAAAACAGGGATTTCGGTATACTCCTTAGTTGTATCAATTGGTTGAAAGGACCGTAAGAAAGTATCGTAAACAGGCTGTTGTTTATCAGAGGCGGTATAAAATTTCAATTGTATTTTTCCATCATCAAACAGTTCGAGCAGTCCAAACCCCTGTTTTTTTCTGGCAAACATAGTCCCCTTACCCGTTCGTACGGGGCTAATTTTGGAGGCGGCTCCACTCACGATATAATCTTGATTATTCAGATTAATATATTGCAGGGCATGTTCGTGCCCCGCCAACCGAAGGCAATGAGGGTGTTGGGCCAACACCTCATCCAGTTTTGCAATCATATCCTTATACTCGGGGTGCTTTAAATCCTGTATGTTACCAAAAGTTCCGCGCAGCAACGGGTACAAAGAACCCAAACCAGGCAGAGGGATATACAATTTCTCATTGATTTCTGTCAGTGGAAAAACATGTTGTCTTAAGTTAAAGTATCCACCATGGGGTCCATAAGTCTTAAAAGGATGGTGCGCGGCAAATAATAATAATTTTCCGCGGTTGCGATAAACAATATCCTTTAACCGCCCAATTATTTCATCTTCATTTTTACATTCGCAATCCGAGTTTACTCCAGGCCGGTCATTCTGCTGCAGCCACCATTGAGTATCCATGATCACGAGCGTAGTTTTTTCATTCAATGAAACTTCAACCGGACCCGGGCAGGCATTTTCCGGAACAAAATGGACATTCGGTAATTGCAGGGATTGAACGTAGCGATATTGATTTAGTAGTTGTTTCCAGCCTTTGGCTTTCCCTTCCAGCCAATCATGATTGCCAGGAATAAAATAAGCGGTTGCCCCGGTATTACTTACTAATGCCACCTGTTGATCCAGTGCTGATTTTCTTTCCTCATAATGGCGCGCCTGCGAATCGGGTAAACCGGTAGGATAAATGTTGTCTCCCAGGAAAAGTACCGTGGAATTATTGTCGAGGAGATTTAGCTTTTTTAGATATTCCAGTTGAATATTTCTGCCATTTTTCAGCTTACCGGCATCGCCGACCAGCCAGATACGATGTGATGCCGCGTTTTGCTGCGCCCGCATACTACTGCTGATAAGCAATAAAACAAGAACGAAAAAGGTTGGTCGAATCATATACCTCAATTATTCGATGTTAAACGGTGTGCGGATTTTTAGTGCGAAATTTTAGGGTCGAAACATAAACTTAAGCAGGGAAGCCTTCCCTTTTCCGCCCTCATTGGAAATGTACAGGTCGCCGGAAGGAGAAAATGTCATTCCTTCGGGTTGCGGAAAATAATCAGGATTCAATCCATACACCGCTTCCAGTATCACCGCCAGGAGTACATTGTAATAACACTTTTCCTATTGAAGCAATAATATATAACTTGCCGGTAACCGGATTGATGGCGGCGGCGGAAGGTTTGCATTCTATACTATTGTCCTTTCCTTTTTTCCGGATATCGCTCCATGAAATAGAAAAATAAACGCCCGGCATAAATTTTTTTTCCGACAGGCTAAAACGATAGCTATTTATGCTATCCTGGTGTTTACCACATTCCTTGCATATAAGGAGAAGTTGTTCGTTAGCCTTATCGTAGCATATACTTTCAAACTCCATAAATTTTCCGAAATCGCCCGTATAGGTGGCCACCAGCTTATTATCACCCACCGAAATTTCAAACAATTGACCCTTACTATTTAACACATAATAAAATGTGCCTGCTATCGCCACGTCTTCATAATCATCCTTGCTTCCAAACTCAATACTCTCAAATTCGCCGGAAGCAGGGTTTATAAAAAATAACTTTCCTGCTTCATCGTTGATGGCTACCAGTTTATTATCGTTTATGTAATCGATACCCGAAATTTCCCGCAAGGATTTTTTTAATACAACCAGTTGGTGCTCCTTTCCCCCGTAAACCGGCAAACCGGGCACAAAAAAGGTACCGTTTAATTGGTTGCAACGACAAAACAATAAAACCAATAGCCAGGAATAAACAAAAACCAGCCGTCCTTTCATATCGTATAATAATAAGATATAGGGAAGATCAAACAATCACTACTTAAATATACGTTCTTTTATCGGGCAATTTCTTTCCCGCGCGCTCCATAATTAGTTATTGCTTACATTCGATTTTTAAAGTTCTGTAATGGCCAACCAATTATTATTACAAAATGCGGAACAATACGTTCGGGACCTCTATGCTCCGATAGACGAGAAAATATATGCCTACCATAATATTTCACATACCGAAGGGGTTGTTAGGGCTTCTATCGAAATGGCAGATCATTATCAATTACCTGAAGAGGACCGGTTAGGCCTGCTATTAGCCGCCTGGTTTCATGATACCGGTTATATAAAAGGAGTACCGGAAAACCATGAATCAGAGGGGCAGCGTATCGCCATTTTGTTTCTGCAAGGCAAAGGTGTACCGGATTCTCTCATTCAAAAAGTAACCGGTTGCATCGCAGCCACCAAAATACCCCAATTACCACAGAACTTAATAGAGCGGTTAATTTGCGACGCTGATCTATTCCACCTTGGTACGGATGATTTTATTAATGAAAACAAATCGCTGCGCCGGGAGTTAATAGCTATTACCGGGCAAGAGATCAGTAAGAAAGATTGGCGAAAAAAAAACATTGAATTTCTTCAGGATCACCAGTATTTTACCGATTATGCCCGTGCTAAATTAGAGCCATTAAAACAGCAGCATCTTCAACGGTTATTGGGTAAAGAAGATACAGTTAAGAAAGAAAATCCGGTTAAAAAAGAAGATACCGGCAAGAAGGAAATAACAGTAGAAAAGATTCCGGCTGCTAATAAAAGCCAGGTTTCCCAAAACCAACAGGCCGGCACACCCGGCAATGAAAAAATTAAAAAAGAAAAAGAAAGCCGGACCGATCGGGGTGTGGGCGTTATGTTCCGGATCATGAGCGACAACCATGTTAGTCTTAGTCAGATGGCGGATAGCAAGGCAAACATCATGATATCCGTTAACACCATCGTTCTTTCCATATTGGTTTCTGTTTTATTAGGCAAACTTCAATATTATCCCCAGTTTATTTTACCTACAGTGCTGTTGTGCATCGTTTGTTTATCCGCCACTATTTTCGCCATCCTCGCCACGAGGCCAAACATAAATAAGGGAACGTTCAATCATGAAGACGTAAAGCAAAAAAAAATAAACCTTCTTTTCTTTGGAAATTTTTTCAAAATGGACCTGCCCGATTATGAATGGGCCATGAATGAAATGATGAACGACCGGGAATATCTTTACCGGAGTATGATCAAAGACATCTATTATCTTGGAAAGGTGTTGGCTAAAAAATACAAGTTTCTGCGGCTTTCCTACAATATTTTCATGTTTGGGCTGGTGGTAGCAATCCTTGCCTTTATCGTAGCATTTGTTGTTTCTGCGGATTGAACAGGTTTTCTTCTTCATTAATTTTAATAAATCATCAGGAAAATGCCCATTGGGTTACTGTATTAGTAACCTACCTGTTTATTGCTGAAGAAGCCAGAAGAAGAGCCCTTAAAATATCGTACCTTAAAGGAGGGTAAATCTTTTTATGCGGCTGTTCCCTTTCATACTATCATTCTTTCTGTGCACCGGAATAAGCGAACTACTGTCGGCACAATTCTCAAATATCCGTTTTAAACATCTTACGACAGTAAATGACCTTCCTGATATTTATGTTACTTGTATTTTCCAGGACAGTCGCGGTTTTTTATGGTTTGGAACGCGGGAAGGATTGGCCCGTTTTGATGGGGTTCAGATGATTAAATATTATCATGCTGCCTCAGACAGCGCTACCCTTTCTAATAACACAATACTTTCGATTGAAGAAGACGATTCAGGCAATATCTGGATCGGAACCCAAAAAGGAATTAATATTCTTCAGAAAGGGACCGGAACTTTTAAAAGGTTTGCCACTGAGCTCCCAGCGATAGGAAAACATCTTTCCTGCAATGCGGTAGAAGATATTGCCCGCGATCCGGATGGGAGTATGTGGATAGGCACTTCCGGGGGGTTATTTCACTATGAAAAGGAAACAGGAGTTTTTAAGTTGGTGTTACAACGACACAGCGGGAACAATATGAAAGATCCCGCTAATATCTATAAACATTGCATCGCGTTCGATTCAAAAAACAACCTCTTTGTTTTCATGGGAAATGCCATTTACCGGTCTGTTAACAAAGGTCAATCGTTCGATTCCCTACCAGGATTCAGGCCCGCCATTCCACCGGCAGGCCACCTCGATCCAAGTTTTATGACAATTATCGATGATAAACTTTGCTACGCTTATCAGCAAATACCTGAATTGATCGTGACAGATATATCATCAAACCAATCCCGAAAAATTCAACTTTATCAATTTAATCCAAAAAGTATCCCGCCAGTACAGGTTTGGCATGCAGCCCGGGTGAATGAAAAAGAAATTTGGGTGGCGGCCCTGGGAGATGATAATAACAGGGACTTCGGAGGAGTTTTTGTGTTAGATAATGATTTTAATGTCAAATATCAAATACTGTCCGATCGAAACGATCCCAATTCAATTACTATGCCTTGGGTGTTGCAAGTATATAAAGACAGGCAGGGTACTATCTGGCTGGCCACTCTTGAATCCGCCGATTATTATCACCCGTCGTTCAGTACTTTCCGGGTATATGATCAGTTCAATAAAAATACCCGCTCCGCATATGCCTGCCCGGCACTTTGCAGCGACCGCCTTAACCAGATCTGGTGTGGAAGCTGGGATAACGGGATCGCCCGATTGGATCCTCGAAGCGGCGAAGTAAAAAAATACAGTGTCCCTTATGCGCTTTCTGAAAATAACAGCTATAATATAATTTATTATTTGGCTGCCGACCGAAAGAATCAACTTTGGGTGCTAACGGCCGGAGGACTCATTCAATTCAACACCAAAACGGAAACCTACACAAAATCAAATGAAGGAAAAACTTTGAAGGTTTTTTCAAAAGCCATTACTAAAATCATCTCGGATCCCTCCTCATCGATTTGGTTCTCTACAACTGATACTGTTGGTAAATATAATGATGACATGCAAATATTTACGGCGGTCTATCCCGATCAGCAGAACGATGGCAAGAAGAAAACAGTTTTCAATTTTTGGACGGATGATAATGATTCTTATCTATGGATTTTGAGAGGCAATCCAATAGAATTAATTCGCTTAAATAAGTATACGGGCAAAGAAATAATTTATCGATTTCCCGCGCTGCAACAGCATATCTGGTGGATACGGCAAGCAGGCGACAGCGTTATTTACCTCGCTACCGACAGGAATGGATTTTATGCCTACTACCCATCAACAGGCAAATCAGAAGAATATAATATAAGTACCGGCTTGCCCAGTAACCAGGTTAAATCAATGGCGGCTGGTGCAGATGGCAGCATCTGGTTGGGAACTATGAAAGGGATCGTTCGATTTGATCCTTTAAGCAGGTCTTTCAGGAACTACACAATCCAGGATGGCTTGGAAACAGAATCGGTAATTCATTCCAATGCCCAATCAACAGACGGAACCATTTTTTTTCCGACTATTCAAAACGTAGTCGCTATTAACCCGGGAGCAATACTTCAAGAAAAACCAGCAGTATCACCCGGTTTCATTCATCTTAAAATTGGGGAGAAGGAAAAATACATGGCCAACTGGTCAACACCAGTATCGCTGGCCGCCTATGAAAACAGTTTTTCTATTGATTTTTCATCTATGAATATGGTAACGCCCGGTTCAGATGAATTTCAATATATATTGGAAGGATATGATAAGACATGGATCAGTGCCGGTAACCGGCGCTTTGCAAACTATACGAATCTGCCGGGTGGCCATTACCTGTTCAAGCTTCGCTGCCGCAACGGCACTAAGCAATGGAGTGCACCCACCGTGCTTAATTTCGAGGTGGCTACTATATTCTATAAAACCTGGTGGTTCATTTCCCTGGTAGCTCTTCTTATCGGAACCGTAGGATTTCTATTTTACCGGATGAAGCTGACCCGCCTGATGGCACTTAATAATATGCGGCAACGTTTTTCCCGCGACCTGCATGATGATATCGGTTCTACGCTTAGCAGCATCAATATACTTACCAGAACAGGCGGTGGACAGAATGGAGAAGACGTTATTTTCACCCTAAAAAAAATACAGGAACGCAGCCAGAAAATGCTGGATGCGATGGATGACATCATCTGGAGCGCAAAACCGGAAAACGATCCAATGGAAAGCCTGGTCATCCGTATGCGCGAATATGCCGGGGAGGTGCTGGAAGCAGCCGGCATTGACTACTCGATTGAAATTCCAGACGCGATGAAAGACATTAAGCTGAATATGGAACAAAAGAAAAACCTATACCTGGTCTTTAAAGAAGCCATCAATAACCTCGCTAAATACTCAAAAAGTAAAGAGGCGATTATTCATTTTCAAATGAATCGTTCGTTATTACAAATGGAGGTGAATGATACCGGCGTGGGTTTTGATCCTTCGCATGTGCCAAAGGGGAATGGGCTGGAGAACATGAAGGCCAGAACAGCAGAAATGAACGGGAACCTGGTTATAGATACTTCCGTTGGCAAAGGAACCACAGTTAAGGTAGAATTACCATTGTAACATAATTATGGGATAGGAAAAAAGAAGCCTCCTCATTACATTTGATCAACCGCTTTTATGGAACCTGCAATTACCCCGATAAGGCTGCTGATTTTTGAAGACAATGATGATCTTCGGGAAAGCCTTTCCATTTTATTTAAAGGCACACCTGGAATACTATTTACCGGAGCATTTGCCGACTGTTCCCGTTTAGTGGAAGATATAAAAGCTACCCAGCCCGATGTGGTATTAATGGATATTGATATGCCGGTTATGAATGGTATTGAAGCGGTTTGGAAGATAAAGCAGCAGTTTCCCCAGATACAATCTTTAATGCTGACGGTGTTTGATGATAACGATCGGGTTTTTCAATCCATTTGCGCAGGGGCAAGCGGTTACTTACTCAAGCGAACACCACCGGCAAAAATCATCGAATCCGTTTTTGAAGTAGCCCAGGGAGGGGGACCGATGACAGCCAGTATTGCCAAAAAAGTACTGGATATGTTTCCCCGGTTCAACGCAGCCAAATCCGACACCGAACAACTTTCCCCCAGGGAGCAGGAAATACTTTCCCTTTTAGTGAAGGGACATACCTACAAAACAGTTGCGAACGAATCGCATATTTCCGTTGAAACTGTCCGCACGCATATCAAAAGAATCTACGAAAAACTGCATGTCCACAACTCCCGGGAAGCAGTAAGCCTGGCGTTGAAAAAACGCCTGATCTGATTACACTCCCCCATTGCTTGTCCCCTTTTCATGGTATTGATTAGTACAAATTCAATTTTGAACTTCAATCATGAAAAAGAGTGTATGAAAAAAATTACACCGTTAGCATTATTTATTTGGTTAATAAATTTTATCACCTACGGTCAGAACATTGGTATTGGCGAAACCCTTCCACAGTCCAAACTTGAAATCAAAGGGAATAATACACTTTCATTATCTAATTCTTTGCTGGTTAAAAACAGTAATAACGATTCCCTTTTTCGAATTACCAACGCAGGAGAAGTAATTGCCGGAAGCAAGACAAAAGATTTTGGGCAATTACAATTGATCAATAATGGTAATCTTGCCCGGCATTTACTTTTAAAGGGAACAAACCATAACAATACCGGTCAGTTTTTTACAAATACCCGGTTTACCGATGAAACAGAAAACCGGTTCTGGCAGTTCAGAAGCCTCGTGTATGGGGAAGGCTCCGGAAATATGAATCATAGTAAAAGCAATACTTTTTCAATTGGTACCGATAGCCTTCCTGATATGATCACCATTGATGGAACCGGAAAAATGGCTATGGGGGAATCATTTAATCCCCAGGCCTACCTGGATATAGCCACAAACTTCAATTCCGAAAATATACCTCAGCTTATGCTACGCGGCACAGGAATACAGAACAGGAGTTATCAGTACTTCGCGGATATCGGCGGAAGTAATTTTTGGTACATTGAAAGCAGGCACGATGCTCTTATTCCTTCCAATTCTTCTTTCAATTTTGGATATAACGGGATTCGGGCAATGGGATTAGACAATGAACGAAATTTAATTGTGGGTACAGAAGTCAGTACAACTAACTCTGGGAAATTAAAGATATTTAATAATAGTTCAGGTGTCAATGCTCAATTACTCCTGCATGAAAGTGAATCTAACGATTATTCCCGCCTGCGGTTTACTAATAATAACGCCGGTAAATATTGGGATGTTGCCGGCTACCTCGATCCTTCAGATGCGGATTCCAGGTTAAATTTTTTTCATAACGTTACAGGTAATGTACTAACCCTGACGGGAGACGGTAAAGCAGGATTTAATAATTCATCTCCCCACATGAGAACAACGGTACAAATTACCGGTTCGGTTGCAGCTGGTACTACGCCTTTAATGCTGGTCAGCATAAAAGAGTATGTTGACAATGCTGCTGCCCTGGCTGCCGGTTTACCGGTTGGCGCCATCTACCGCACAGGAGATTTATTGAAGATTGTTCATTGATAAATTTTAAAACATGAAAAAAGAAATAATAATAATATTTTCTCTGCTAGCGATTTGTAGCCTGATGAATGCGCAAAACGTCGGCATCGGTACCTCTTCTCCAGTCGGTAAATTGGATATTCGACATACGAGTAGCCTTTCCAGCCCTACATTGTTATTACTTGATAACAGTCCACTCAACTACTCCCGTATTCAGTTACAGAATGGCAGCGGGAGCAAATTCTGGCATATAGCAGGATACATTGATGATGCAACCGATGCCAATTCCCGGCTTAATTTTTTTCATAGTGCAAATGGAGATGTGATGAGTATAACCGGTGATGGAAAAATAGGTATCGGTACTACCAATCCTTCTGCAAGGCTGCATATCAGAGGCGGAATAGCGGAGAAAATTAAACTGGAAGGAAGTGTTATATCGATTGGTTTTTATAACATTTTTGATGGTAGCCAATTAGGCTCATTGAGTGTTTCAGGTTTTGGTATGCAGCTTGGAATGAACGCCGGAACAAATTATCCCATCAGGTTTTATACAAATGGAAATGAAGTGATGACGGTATCCGAGAATGGCAACATTGGCATCAACAATATTTATCCGGCTTTTAAACTTGATATCAGCGGATCTTTGAATATTACCAACTCATTCAATGTTGCAAGTCAGCCCGGTTCTTTCGGCCAGGTACTTACTTCAGCTGGTGCCGGCGTTCCACCCGCATGGACAGATTTACCACCGCCTCTCCAGGTATCTTTTTTTGGATATTTAGGTACAAATACAAGTATTAGCGCTGGTACACCAACAACAGTCACTGGATACTATGAGTTCCATGATGACGGAAATAATTTTAATACTTCTACCGGGCAGTACACAGCACCAACGGACGGAGTATATCATTTCAATTCGAAAATGCAGTTCTCCTCCCCGCCATCCGGCAATACACCGATTACACTACGGATAAAAAAGAACGGGGCAGTATTTGAAGGATGTCAGTCAGATATTATTCTTCAGGCAATAACAGGTTTTTCATTTTCTATTGCTCATACGGTTGTAATTAAACTCAATGCCGGCGATATAATATCGATAGAGGTTATGCAGTTCTCTGCCGTTGCATTAATATCTATCAGGCGGGGGTTCCTCTGCATCTACTTTTTCCGGCTTTAAAGTCTATTAAAATAAAAAGAGGCTGTCTCAAAAGAACCGGCCTCTCCTTTTATTTACGTACAAAAATTAATTTGCTCCACCCAGCATCTCCTTTATCTTCATCACCATTTCGGTTTTGGTAATAGGCACACCCATGATCTTATTGTATCCCTTTGGCATCTACAAAATACTGGTCGCGGATAATCTTGATCAATTGCCCGTTATTAATTTCCGGTATCAACACCTGTTCGAAATTTTTTATGATGGCTCCCAGGTTTTTAGGGAAAGGCCGGATATACCGGATATGTGCATGGCTCACTGAATAACCTTCCGCCTGCAATTCGGCACAGGCGCTTTTTATTGCTCCGTAGGTACTCCCCCATCCGATCACCAGTAATTTTCCGGTGGAGGCGCCACTGTCTAATTGCTGATCCGGAATATGCTCTGCCATCTTATCTACTTTGGCCTGGCGGGTAAATACCATGTGCTGGTGATTTTCGGGTTCGTAATTAACATTACCTGTGACATCCTGTTTTTCCAATCCACCAACGCGGTGCTCCAGCCCCGGTGTTCCGGGAATGGCCCATGCCCGTACTAAATTTTCATCCCGTTTATAGGGTTGTAACTTATCCTCTCCTTCATCCAGTCCTTTTTTGAAATTTACTTTTATTTCTGCAAGGTCCTCGCTTTTCGGAAAACGCCAGGGCTCGGCACCGTTAGCTATATAACCATCGCTCAATAACATCACCGGTGTCATATGTTGAACGGCCAGTCGGCAGGCTTCATACGCTACTTCGAAGCAATCGGTGGGCGTAGAAGAGGCAATCACCGGCATCGGGCATTCTCCATTTCTACCATAGTAGGCTTGCAGCAGATCACTCTGTTCCGTTTTAGTAGGCAAACCGGTGGAAGGACCTCCCCGTTGAACATTAACTACCACCAAAGGAAGTTCCATCATGACCGCAAGGCCCATGGCCTCTCCTTTCAATGCTACGCCCGGACCAGAGGTAGTCGTTACTCCCAATGCACCACCATAAGCCGCTCCGATGACCGAAGTAATGGCCGCAATTTCATCTTCTGCCTGGAAGGTTTTCACTCCAAAACTTTTGAGTTTACTTAATTCATGTAATATATCTGAGGCGGGAGTAATAGGATAAGAACCCAGGAATAAAGGCAGCCCGCTTTTTTGAGAAGCAGCTACCAATCCATAGGCCAATGCCTGGTTGCCCATAATACTGCGATAGACTCCGCTTTCCATTTTTGCTTTTTCCACTTTGTAAGTAGTGGTAAAAGTTTCGGTAGTGTCTCCATAATTATAGCCGGCCTGTAATGCTTTTACGTTACTGGCCAGTATCTCTGGTTTCTTACCAAATTTATCTGTTAGAAATTGAATCGTGGTGTCCATATCCCGGTTGTACATAAAATAGAGGAATCCAAGTACAAACATATTCTTTGCCCGATCCTTTTCCTTCATCCCCATGGTTATGTCTTTCAATGCCTCCCGGGTCATTTTGGTAACATCCATTTTTATCACCTCATAATTACCAAGGCTGCCATCTTCCAATGGGTTGATCCCATCCGGATAATTAGCCAATCGAAGATTTTTAGAATCAAACCCATCGGTATTAGCGATAATCTTTCCGCCTTTCTTCAGTCCGTGTAAATTGGATTTGAGGGCCGCGGCATTCATCGCAACCAGCACATCGCATTCATCACCGGGGGTAAAAATCGCTTTACTTGAAAACCGCAACTGGTAACCGCTCACTCCGGGAATAGTGCCCTGGGGTGCCCGTATTTCCGCAGGGAAATCGGGGAAAGTTGCCAGGTCAATACCTAATAAGGCAGTATTGTTAGTAAACTGCGATCCGGTTAATTGCATACCGTCGCCGCTATCGCCGGCGAATTTGATAACTACATCACTTAGTACTTCTTGTTTACGGGCCATGGGAACGAAATTAGTTATAAGCAAATTTACGTTTGAAACTATGAATTTAATTAAAGTTTATAGTTTATTGTTTGAGGTTTATGGATGAGCCCCTGATGACTATTTTTTGCTTATCCCAACCACTCTTCATCTCAATCATACTAAGGCCCGGCCCCAGGTCCCGAAAAAAATGAGAATCTTCCTTTAAATGAAGAATCGGTATCGGCCGGTCTAACCCCTATTCTACAGATCCTTTGCAGCTGGATGGTTGCCAGCCGGTATAAGACATTCCATTACCAGTCCCGGAAATGCAATATTTAACCGTTATTATTTCTAACCAAAAACCTGTATAAATTTCTATGGAAACGCCCGCAAAAAAGTTCAAATTAGCATAACGATTTCCTCACATTAAACCTTTTACCATGAAACTTCGTATTGCCACTTTTAACCTCGAAAACCTGGATGATAAACCCAATGATAATCCAACTCTCGATCAGAAGATCGCCGTATTACGTCCTCAACTCCTGAGGTTGAGGGCCGATATCATTTGTATGCAGGAAATTCATGGGCAGGAAACAACGGGACAACCCAGGGACGTACTGGCCTTGAAAAAATTATTACAGAATACGCCCTATGCCGCTTTTAATATTGCCTGTACCAAAACCTCCACCAACCAGGTGTATGATGAAAGGAACCTGGTCGTAGTTAGTCGTTTCCCGGTATTAGCTACGGGGCAATACAACAATACACTGGTTCCCGCACCCAAGTATCAAACCGTCACCGCATTGCCTGCCAGCGAAAATACGGTGAAGGAAATCAAATGGGAGCGACCTATCTTTCATGTACAACTTGATTTGGGTAGTGGTAAGAAAATACATTTGATAAATCTCCATTTAAAATCACGGCTGCCGGTGGATGTAGCGGGCCAAAAACTCAATCAATACTCCTGGAAGACCGGGGCCGGATGGGCCGAAGGATCCTTCCTGGCTTCCATGAAGCGGGTGGGCCAGGCATTAGAAACCCGCATTTTACTGGATCAGCTTTTTGATGCAGAACCGAATGCCATGATTGTAGTAGCGGGTGATTTCAACGCGCATCCGGATGAAGTACCGGTAGAAGGCATTCGCGGATCAGTGGTGAACACCGACAATGCGGCGATGTATTTCCGCGAAATGATTCCCTGCGAACATACTATTCCGGAAACGACGCGCTACACGTTCATTCATCGCGGCAGCAAACGCATGCTGGATCACATGCTGATCTCCCGGGAAATGCTGAAATATTATCGTACTTCGGAAATTCACAATGAAACGCTCAGCGATGAATCCGTTTCCTTTGCCACCGATGTGAAATTTCCGGAAAGTGATCACGCGCCGTTTATTGCGGAGTTTGATGTGGAATAATGTTTAGTAACCACATAATAAGAATTGTTTGGTTAAATGAATTCATAGAAATAGATAGCAAACTATGGAACTATTTTTTGCTATCTTCTATAGATTCAAAAAAGTTATTGTTTCTTATTATATAAAAGCCTGCTTCGAAAGAATACCTACATGCGTTAATTTCCAATAGCTTCAGGCTCCAATGCCTGGTAAATACTTTCCAATACTTTTACCCGCACATTCATCCGCAAGAAGCGGCCGGCATCGCCATTATTATGTACGCGGTTACTGAGCATGATAAAAGTGAGATGATTTGCAGGATCCATCCAGATGCAGGTACCTGTAAAACCCGTGTGGCCAAAAGTTTGCGGTGATGCCGATAAGGCCGGGTATGGATCCTTCCGGGTTGCATTGTCTTTTTCCGGTTTATCAAAACCCAATCCGCGCCGGCTTTCATTCTGATAAGCAGTGAAATAATCGATGGTTTCTTTTTTAAAGAACCGGTACCCATTCAGGTATCCCCCATTCAATAATACTTCCGCCAATACCGAAAGATCATACGCATTACTGAATAATCCCGCGTGCCCGGCCACGCCGCCAAACATAGCGGCCCCAGGGTCGTGCACATCTCCCTGTATTAATTGCTGACGAAATCCCAATTCTTCTTCCGTAGGCGCGATATAATTCAATGGAAAATGGTCGCGGGGTTTAAACCCGGTACTTGTCATATTCAGTTTATCATAAAACTCCTGCTTTACATATATATCCAGCGGCATGCCGCTGATCGCTTCTACAATCTTTCCCAAAAAAATAAAATCATTATCACTATAAACATATTTTCCTGCAGGACCCACTTCACTTTGTAAAATGCGGGCATACATGGTATCTACCCAATCGTTTCGTAAATAGATATTCTCCGCCACCCGTACCTGGTGCAGGGAATCGGACCGGTAGGAATAATAACTATACAGGGGAATATCAGCCAGTAATGTATCCACTGTTTCCTTATAAAAAGGAATCCAAGCTTTCAGTCCGGCCTGGTGCAACAGCACATCCATCAGTTTTATTCCTTCCTTATTACTACCTTTTACCCAGGGCAAATAATCGCCCAATGTTTTTTGCAGATCCAGCTTTCCTTCATCATATAATTTCATTACCGATACCGTAGTGGCCATAATTTTTGTAACGGAAGCAAGGTCATAGATCGTTTCCGGGTATACTACCTCATTGCTATCGTAGGTAAGATGACCAAATGCTTTTTCATAAGCAATCTTTCCGTCTTTGGCTACCAATACTACGCCGCCTGGTATCGCCTGTTTCGCGATCGCATCGTTTACAATGGAATCAATAATCAGCAGTTTTTCCTGGTTAAACCCCAATTCAGCAGCAGGCGCTGTATTCAATAACCGGGAAGCTATTATTCCAGTACCATACTGGAGCGATTCGCAAACCGTAACAGGTAGTTTTCCTTTCGCCACCAATCTTCCATATAACATATCGGCGGCGGTACTTTGAGTAATGGCGTCGTCTTCATAACAAGCCAGTAATACGCCAGCGCTGCAATAATTTTTTATAGCGTACGGATTACCGAAAACAAAAGTGATGCAACGTTGCTGTTGTTGTAATTTTTGAACCAGGTTTTGAGCGGCCTGGCTGATACCAAAATTATTGGCGGGGCGCCGGCTGTAATTATGTACCCCGATAACCACAACATCGTATTCATCTTTTAAATATTGAAGCAATTGTTGCGCTTTTTCGGCCGGTTGTTTATAATCGAAATAATATACCTGCGCGTCGTAATCGTTTCGTACCTGCCGGGCAAATGCGTTGTCTTTGGTAATGCCTACTCCCACATATGCGATTCTTTTCCCTTTTACGAGTGGATAGTTCGCCGCATCGGTATTTCGTAAAAGGGTTATGGCCTGTTCTGCAACCAGCCGCGTAGTGCTTTCGATTTTACTATTCAGATCCTGGGTTAACCGGTAAGCATTTACAGGTACCCGGTTCGCCAAGCCATACTGGTATTTTACAAACAATACTTTTTTCACATGCGCATCAATATCCTCCCAGCTTAGTTTCTTTTTTTTAATGGCCGCTTTGATTTTCTTTATACTGCCCGGAATATCGCCCGGTAAACATAGCATATCATTTCCTGCAATAAGTGCCTGCGCGGACGCCTCCCCATCGGGATAGTATTTTTTTACCGCCTGCATTTCTAACGCATCAGTAAAGGTGATACCCTTAAACCCCATTTCATTCCGCAACAACCGGGTTATGGTATTATAGGAAATAGACGTAGGCTTGTTTGCCGTATTATCAATAGCATTTACCTGCAGGTGCGCAACCATTACACTTCCAATGCCGGCATTGATGGCTTGTTTGAACGGATAGAGTTCGAGCGAATCCAGTTGTGTTTTTGTTTTGTTGATGACGGGAAGATCAAAATGCGAATCCACGGCCACATCTCCATGGCCCGGAAAGTGTTTGGCACAAGCCATCACGCCCGCTTCCTGCATCCCCCGCATATACTGGATACCGAGTAAGGCCACTTTATATTTATCTTCTCCAAAGGACCGATCGTTGATCACCGGGTTATCAGGATTATTATTTATATCCATTACCGGGGCATAATTCACTTGTATGCCGGCGCGCCTGCATTGTTCCCCTATTACTTTTCCATATTGATACGCCACCGATGCATCCTGCACGGCTCCCAGCATCATTGGTCGCGGCAAGGAACGAACACTATCCATACGCATTCCTAATCCCCATTCGCCATCGATGGTTACCAGCAAAGGTGTTTTGGATAATTCCTGGAACTTATTGATCCGTTGAATGTGCTGCTGCGGCCCGCCCTGGAACAAACAAATACCTCCTACATTATATTTACGGATGGCCCATTCCACTTCTTTATCATAAAAAGTAGCTATAACACTTCCTTTCGCGGGCGGTGCCGAAGTTCTTACTATAAACAGCTGCGTAATCCTTTCCTCCCGTGTAAGCGTTTTGAAAACACTGTCTACCCATTCACCGGCGGTTAGATTAGAGTTCTTTTGTGCCATTGTTGTAATGGCATAAATGGAGAATGCAATAAAAAAAAAGCTTTGTTTCATTTTCAATAAATAAGAGATGAATTGCCCGTACAAATTAAGAAGATTACTGAACATAGGATGAGCAGAATAATTTTCGTAAATTTGAATTATGTCGATTGCCGATAATTACAGGCCTCAATTTACCTATACTGATTATTGTTTATGGGAAGGAAGATGGGAATTAATTGATGGAATGCCTTATGCAATGAGCCCATCACCGGTTAAAGGGCACCAGGTTATTGCCGGAAATCTTCTTTTTATATTTAAAAAGATCTTAGATAATTCCTGCAAGCAATGCCAGGTAATAATGCAACTGGATTGGAAAATAAACGAAAAAACAGTTGTGCAGCCCGATCTCATGATTATATGCAATGACTTTACTACCGCTTTCCTTGAATTTCCGCCATCCATAGTGATTGAAATACTTTCCCCTTCTACTTCCTATAAGGACCGACATGAAAAATTTGAATTATACCAGGAACAACAGGTAAAATATTATCTTATCATTGACCCTGATTTTAACAAAATTGAAATTTATGAATTAACAGAAAACGGGTATCACCCAGTTGCTGTTTCGCCAGGTAAATTTGAATTTTTACTAGAGAATAAATGCCCGATATCAGTAGAATTTGACGGCGTTTTTGGTAAATAACCGATTTCTCCACTAACCTGTTTCCACGTAAATTTGCCGTCTGCTTTTTACCGAATTAATTTTTTTGACATTGCCCGATATTATTCAATTATTGCCCGACAATATTGCCAACCAGATTGCAGCCGGTGAGGTAATTCAACGCCCTGCCAGTGCGGTAAAAGAGTTGTTGGAAAATGCGGTGGATGCAGGGGCCACTGAAATCAAATTACTAGTTAATGACGCCGGTAAAGCACTCGTGCAGGTTATTGATAACGGCCGGGGCATGAGCGAAACCGATGCCCGGATGTGTTTCGAACGGCACGCGACCTCTAAAATCTCTACGATTGAGGATCTCTTCCGCATACGTACGATGGGCTTCCGCGGAGAAGCGCTGGCTTCTATTGCTGCCGTAGCCCAGGTGGAATTAAAAACAAAAAAAGCGGAAGACGAAACAGGAACCTATATTGAAATAGATAACAGCTTTGTAAAAAAGCAAGAACCCGTTGCAGCAGCAAATGGGACCAGCATCGCCATGAAGAATCTTTTCTTCAATGTACCCGCCCGCCGGAATTTTTTAAAAAGTAACGCGGCCGAGATGAGGCATATCATTGATGAATTCATCCGGGTGGCATTGGCTTTTCCTGAAATTTTATTCACGCTCACCAGCAACGGTCAACAGGTATTTCATTTAGAAAAAGGAACGCTTAAGCAACGTATTGTTCAAATACTTGGCTCGCAATACAGCGCTAAACTGGTTAGTGTACAGGAAAAAACCGATTACCTTACTATCTATGGGTTTGCCGGTAAACCGGAAGCAGCGAAAAAAACCAGGGGTGACCAATACTTTTTTGTTAACAACCGATTTATCCGCAGCCCCTACCTCAATCATGCCGTACTGAGTGCTTACCAGGATATGATCGCGGCCGATAGCTTTCCCTTGTATGTATTGTTCATAGACCTGGATCCAGCCCAGTTGGATATTAACGTCCATCCTACCAAACAGGAAATTAAATTTGAAGATGAGAAGATCGTATATGCTTTTGTACAGGCAGCTATTAAACACGCCCTGGCACAATTCAGCGTAACCCCTACGCTGGAATTTGATCTTGATCCTTCTATTCAGCAACTGGATGCGGTGAGTAAACCGTTTACGGAAGACAAACAAGCCGCGGCTACTTCTTCCGATATCTTCAATAATTTCACCAATAAATACCAGGCGCATTCAATAAATCCTGCCGAAAGAAGCGGACTGCAAAGTTGGAATCCTGTTCAAAAAGCTGGGGATAAAGAAAATAGATTACAGAATGAAGAAGGATTTAAATCGTTGCTTGACCAGTTAGAGAAGGAAGAAAAAGGTAATGATCCATCGCGGATACCGTTTCCGGTATCAACACAACACCGGCTTCAATTATTAATAAACGATCACACCGACCTGCTTCAGTTACATAACAGTTTCATTGTGGTTCCCACTAACCGGGGATTCATTTTAGTTAACCAGCAACTGGCACACGAACGGGTGCTATACGAGCGATTTACCGCTTCGTTCAATGGTAAAACAATCGCTACCCAACGCAGCTTATTCCCGGTTACCTTAACGCTATCGGCCCAGGATGCCATGTTGCTGCAGGAATTAAAAGCCGACCTGGATGGATTGGGTTATATGATTGAACCTTTCGGTAAAGATTCCTTTGTAATCCAGGGAACGCCGGCGGATATGGATCCCGGCAATGAAAAAACAATCATTGAAAATTTATTGGAACAGTGCAAGCATTTCAGCAGCGAGTTAAAATTTTCAACCCGCGAAAAAATAATGCGCTCGCTTTCCTGGCAACAGGCAGTAAAATCAGGAACAACACTTACTCAAAAAGAAATGAAGGGACTGGTAGAAGATTTGTTCCGCTGCGCACAACCCAACAGCACCGCAGGGGGTAATCCTACTTATATTGAATTTAAAAAAGATTATTTAGATAAACTTTTCAGCAGGTGAGATGAATTGAATCGTTATTATTTCCAATCAGAAAGAATCTCTTATTAAGCCCGAATCCGTCTTCCAGTATCTTATTTTCGAGCATCAATTATCTTCCTGCCACTAATCCACCTTTCTTCCGCTTCCTGTCTTCCCACAAATTATACCGCAGGTAAAACTGCATTGATTTGTTCTTATCAGTAAATATGGGAGACGTACTATTTACCTGAACACTAACATAATTACTCAGCGCCTGGTTATATCGCAGTCCTACCGTAAAGCGGTGCCAGTAATAATTGGCATCCATCATCAGCCTGAATTCGTTTCCGTTTAGTTTTCCCGAAATAGAATCGTTTTTAAATTTGCTGAAACTCTGAGTAATCAGTGTATCACCCGAAGCAGGTCCCAACGAATTATACCCTCTTTTGTCATACATAGCAATTCCGCTTAGCAGGGAAGAAAACTGGATTCCTGAACCCAAATAGAAATTTTTGAACGGACTGTAATGCACCGCCAGTGGTAAGTTGAAGTAATATAATTTCCTTGCATACACGGAATTGGTGATGAACCGGTAGTTGGTCGAATTTGCTGAAGCTTCGTATTTACTTTGATACAATAATACCGGTTGAATATACTGCGGACTTACCACCTGAACCTCCGCCTGTACATAGCTTTTTTGATTGATGTGATACTGCACGTGCGGCATAGGTAAATAATCTACCGAAGTATTGTTTCCGCCATTAAAATTATATGCCACCACTTTTTGATCGCTCAATGGAAATGCTAAAGGCAGCGATAATCCAAGTACAAAATTCTTATTATCACCGGTACCCACTACGCGGTTCTTCAATCCTTTTACCCGATCGGAGTTTGTTTTAAATCGACTGCGGGCCCTTGTTACCACAGGCACCACTTGCAGTTGCGCGGCATAATCGCTCAATATGGAATCAGTAAATATAAATGCCGGACCTATTTTACCGCTACCTGTATTAATAATATTTTGTTGTACCCGGGTAGACCGGGTGTTGACATCAGTATTTCCTTCCGCTGAAGAATTTTCAAGAGGTGAATTTGCATTCTTTCCTTCCGGCCGGTTGATCTTTGAAGAGGATGGACTGTAAACCACCTGCTGTGCAGAATTATTCTTGTCTGCTTTACCTGGAGTTTTACTTACCGGCCTCCTGCCACGAATGGTTTCCACGGATGCGTGGGCTAGCTTATTAAGGATACTACTTTTTTTCTTTCCAATAACGATATTATTACCAGATACACTCCCCGAATTATTCGCATCTACTTTCCCTGATTTATTATTTGATTCCTCAGTTACTACCACGCCTGTATTTCTTTTTTCAGTAATTACAGAAGCGGTACCGGCAGGAATAGTATTCTTTTCATCAATTATATTTTCTTTATTAATGCCAATTGTATGATCGATAGGTTTCTTTTCTTCTATTATTTCCTTCGTTGTGGTATTATTTTTATTTTCTTTTGAAAGGTTAATATTATCAGCACCCGGTAAATCAGTAATATCAACCGGCTTCTTATTAATTTCCGCTTCGTTATTAGTCCTGGTACGTTGCTGCCGGTTTGATCTTCCGGAGAACTTGGCAAAGAAACGGCAGATGAAGCAGTCGTTTCTTTAGTTTTGTTAGTAGTAGCAGTTGGGCCGGTAAGCACCTGGTCTTTTTTCTCATTCGAAAAAAAAGCAGTGCCGAACCAGGCACCTGTTAGCAAGATGCCGGCAATAATGCCGTACATCCACCATCGGCCGGGCCTTCCATTGCCGCCGCCGCCTTCAGGAAGTTCACGGTCGAGCAATGACTTCATCTTCGGCCAATGCCGGTTTGCATCGCCCGGTTGGGTAAGCTGTTGAAGCTTATCGCCCAGGTGTTTTTCGTATGGTTGTTGTTCGTTCATCCCATTACACTTGCAAGGTTTGTAATAATAATTGCAACTGTCTTCTGGCTTCGCTCAGGTGCCATTTGCTGGTGCCCTCGCTGATACCAATAAGGTTAGCTATTTCTCTGTGATTGTATCCTTCGATCACATATAAATTAAATACTGTTTGTGTTGCCGGCGATAATTGCTGCACCAGCCGCAACAGTTCCTGAGCCGACAAACGCTGTATAGCCACCGCATCAATCCCCGGCTCTTCAGCTTTTTCCAGTTCTACGGTAGAAAACCGGCTGCGTTGCCTGATAAAATCAATAGCCGAATTGACTACTATCTTACGTATCCAGGTATATAGCGATGCTTTACTGGTATCATAAGTATGGATGTTCTTGTAAACCTTCAAAAATCCATTGTGCAACACTTCAATAGCATCTTCTTCGTTGCGGGTATAGCGAAGACATATAGAGGCCATAGGCCCATAGAACCGCTGGTAAAGTTGTTCCTGGGCCTTACGGCTGTTGTTAATGCACCCGTTTATGAGCTCAATATCGGCAGGTGGTCGCGTCAATACGCCTCTTGTTTTTTACATTTTCTGAAACTTTGCCCATTGCACCTGGTTTCCATAAGTCAATTGTACCAGGTATTGCCCCTGGGCCAATTTGTCAACGGGCAGGTTAATGGTATTATTGCCTGTTTGTCCGCTTACCTGCCATTGCAATTTTACCGAACCGCTTTCATCCATCAGTTTAATACCTATCGCTGTATTAGTCTCCAGTTTTAAATGAATTTTTGCGGTATTCCGGGTCGGATTGGGTGTTACTGACAAGGGTAGAAGATTTCCCGGAGCCATTACCACTCTTTCAATATTAATTCGCTGGCAATACTGTTTTACACATCCGTTAGTGCTGGTGGCTTCCAGGCATACGGTATACCAGCCGGCAAACGGAAATATAAAGGTAGGATTGTTCTGGTGGAGCACTACTACATAGGGATACCCGTTTATTGTTCCGTCTCTTTTAATGATCCATTTTTGTTTGGCAATTTGTTGAGTACCCGCCGCTACAAAGCTGATTTTATTAGGCCTGTTATTGTCGCGTTTGTATTCAAACTTAACCATAAAGTTTTCGCAGGCAGGTCCCACCTTAACTTCTTTGCAGGTAGTCGTTTTACAACCATTACTTTGAACTACCGTGAGGCACACATTATATATACCCGGTTTCCCAAATTTATGAATAGGGGTAACGGCAGTTGAACCAGTTCCGTCTCCAAACTTCCAGCTATACTTCCAGGTAGTATTGATATGCTCCGGCTTAAATTTCAATTCCAACTGATTATTGCTTGCCGGTTCCCATTTAAAATTGGAGCGGTTTTCACAGGTATCCTTCCTGCCAACCAAAACAGAATCACAATAATAATCGCTGCATCCATTTAGGCTTACTACTTTAAGACAAACATAATATTTGCCGGGATTGCCATATTCATGGAAGCTATTAAAGTCCTGCGATGTTGTTCCATCACCATAAGACCAATAGGTTCTCCAAATTTTAGAAACTGGTTGGGATGTATTGGCAAACCACAATTTTCTCTCATTTTGAGCATCCTGCTTCCATTCAAATTTAGCATGAACGTCACATTCCGGCTTGCGTATTACAATCTTCTGGCAACTTACTTTGCGACAGAAATTGTCCAGTTCAACAATTAAACATACTTCATATTCACCCGGCTTTTCGTACATGTGCACAGGATCCTTTTCCGTTGAAGTAGTGCCATCTCCAAACTTCCACAAATACTTTGCACCAGTGGCAGGAACAATTGATAAGTTCTTGAAGTATATTTTCCGCGGTTCTTCCGGGCTGGCCTTCCATTCAAACTTAGGTTCCATATGGCATACAATAGTTCGAATTTCCACTTTGCTGCAATACACGCTCCGGCAACCATTTTCTGTTTCGGCCACCAGGCATACTTCATAAATTCCAGGTTGCTGGTAATAGTGGATGGGATTAACCTCATTCGAAGTAGAACCATCCCCAAACTTCCATAAATAATGTATGACCGATTGGTTACTGTTGGTACCGTTAATAAAATACACTTTATTTTTCTGAACAGAGTCAATCTTATGATCAAATTTAGCTTCCAGGCGGCAAGGAGTATCTACCGTAATTGTTTTACACAATTCGCGTATGCAAGTACTACTGATTGCCACTTTCAAACAAACCTTGTATTCTCCGGGTTTTTCATAAATGTGTACAGGCTCCTTTTCTACCGAACCGGTTCCATCACCAAACGACCATTTATAATCGGCCCCGGCAGCGGGTACGATTGTTTCATTAAAGAATTTAATCCGGCGCGGATGGGCAGGATCCGCTTCAGAACGCCATTTCACTTCGAGGTTACAACTATCGCCAATCACAATGGTTTTACATATTTCTTTAAAACAAGTATTGCTGAGGTATAACTTAAGACAAACCGTATAGGTACCCGGATTATTATAAGTATGAGTTGGATTATAAATATCGGAAGTACCCCCATCACCGAAGTTCCAAAAAAACTGGGGTGTCCATCCGGGAGGGATAGCAAATAGACTCAGGAAATAAACGCGATTGGGCTGGGAGGGTTCTTTTTCATATTTGAAATCCAATTGCAATGAACAGGGATCGCAGGTAACCTGAATGGTTTGGCAAAATTCCTTAATGCAATTGTTACCCGCATTCATGACCAGGCAAACAGTATACGTACCGGGCTGACTGTACTCATGCGAAGGTTGGTATTCATTGGAAGAGGAGCCATCGCCGAATTTCCAGGTAAATTGGTTATTGGGACTTGTTGGCTGGGAATAATTAATAAACCAGATCTTTTTACAATTCAGTGAGTCGTGTTTCCATTCAAATTTGGGCTCAATGGTACAATTCACCTGCGAAAAAGTAGAATAAGCGCCCAGGATACTCAACAAAATAAACATCCAGCTTTTTGCAGAACGGATGAATGCATTTCGGATGACCATTCCCATGGATCCCGGTTGTGCAGATGTAAAAGATGTGCCGGCATTCAAAAAAAGATTGCCCATAGCGGTTTGTAACATTCGTTTCATAATGCTAACGGTTTTAATTGGAATAAATAATAATACCGTAAGCAACCAGGATATCGGGTACGGCCTGTTACATGGGTGTTTTGGTCATGTGGCCAGGCGGCCGGTTGCCTTTGCTATATAGTACGCTATGTGGCAAGGAAACCGTTGGGGAAAAGTGAAAAAAGAGTAAATTCTTAAGTATCAATAAGTATTTCGCAGTTTTGATAGAAAGGCCTCTACCTGCTTTCGGATTGCTATGGCGCTGCCTCTATGATTATTTACCAGCACAGAAAAAATGAGTAACTTATTTTTCCGGGTATAGATAAAACCGCTCAAGGCCACTACCCCGCTTAAGGTTCCTGTTTTTGCATAAATGTATCCGCTATCCTGTTGGTAAAGATTTCCCAGTGTGCCAATTCCACCGGTAGGAAACAACCTTTTCATTCGCTCTATCCCAAACTCCTGCCGCATCCTTTTCAGTATGGTAACAAAATCCTGCGGGGTAAATAAATTATACCGGCTCAAGCCGCTGCCATCGGCCCATCCCGGTTTTTGCGGAAGATCGCTGAGATCCGTTCTTAATAAGGTATCAATTATCTTATCATCACTCAGTATTCCTAACTTTTCATTACTCACCATCAACAGTAGTTGTTCGGCAAAAAAATTATCACTGCGATGCATCATCGGCCTGAGAAGCGAATCGGTAGGCTGAGAGAATATAGTCGTTAGCCGGGAGCCGGGAGTCGGGACCCGGTCGAGTATTACTATTTCCTTGCCAATAGTGTCTTTCAATAATTCAAGCGCTGATTGAAGACCGTGCGTAACAAAAGGCACTTGCTGTTGTTTTTTGTTTTCCTTTCCTTCGGTAACCACGAATACATTTTCATCTCTATTTCGCTGAACATAAAAAGACTTTAACGAAGTATCGGGGTTGAAACGGACTTTCCAGTTTATCTCAGGTATCGAATAAATAAAAGTACTCTGATCGGAATGAGTACTGTCGGCCCGTTCCTGCACCCAGGTAAGAATATTGCCATAGACAGGCAAAACGCTCCGCTCGGCACTATAATAAAAATTATAATCCCCCCAGCTCCAACCCGCGCCCAATGCATCCGCCTGCCAATGATTACCAGTAATAAAAAGGGGGCGCGTTTCTTTTTGCAGGAAATTAATTACGGCCTGGTTTCTAAAGTCGGCATGCAGAAGCGAAGGATCACCTGTTGGAAATAATATAATTCCATTGTCTGTTTGATTATACCGGATGCCCGGTACACTATCTCCCAGGTATTTCATAGCTGCATAGCAGGTAATGATTTTTATATTTGAAGCGGGAACAAAATAATGGCTGCCATTAAGATTATAAAGATATTTATTTGAAGAAGGATCGAAAATGCTTATACCTAGATGAGCCTGTTGTAAAGCAGAATCAGATAATACGGATGCTTTTGCTATTTTAGTTATCTGTTTTTGAGAAGAGCAGGAGATTAAGGAAATGAAGAATAAAAAATGAAAAATAAAAAATAAATAATTTGAACCAAAACAGCGTTTAAGGATTCTTGCGCGCATACAATTATTTAAATGAGTAAAAGTGTGTCAGCAGGCAAATCAGTAAATACATTGACTAATTTGATAATGCTTAGATTAGATGCTCAGCATATTTCTATTAATTCGTTTTTTCGAAATAAAAGCAATAATTGTTTAATCGCAAATGTTGCTCATGAAGCATTTGCCTATTTGCTAATTTGCACATTCATCCGCACATTTGCCATTCGCCATCAAACAACTTAGCTCCTTTCCTGCGCCCTCAACCATCTTTCCGGAATTTCATTACTGCTGGCCAGTAAATAATCCTTATAGGAACAGGCAATGAATTTATGATCGGGGAGCTGCATCCACCAGCGACCGGTTTTTTTACTCTGCAAAAAAGTAGTAGCCACTTCCGCGAAGGCAGTATGATATTCATTGAAAGAATCCTTTTCATCCAGTTTGGCTTCCCGCCGGCCACGGCTTCTTCCATCCATCCAATACCACAACATATGACTGATTTGCTTTGCTGTCAACTGGTCCGTATCATGTTCGGGGATATATCCATAGATTCCCACCGTATTTATATTAGGACTCATTCCGGCATAACGCATCAACAGACAGGATTCTTCACCACTAAAACCATTAGGAGAGAGATTTACTGACGGCGCATATGAATAAGCAATGGCTGATATATCAAAACTGAATAACTGGCAATTACGGATCACGGGTTCCATTTCTTCCATACTTTCTTTTACATTACCCAATCGGTAACAATCAAAGCGCAGTTTATCCATCGTTTCCAGCATCCGGGGATGTACATAATAACTTTGAAACCCGATATGGTTGTAATGACGTACATAATTGGGTTCGCCGGTAAGCATTTCCATCAGGAAATTCTCGCTCCGGTTCAGCGATTCCAGGTTGAGATCAATTAATGCATCTACGCAAACTGCTTCAATTATTTTCTTCCTGTCGGAATAAGCGTAATACTGGGCCAGGGTAAGGTCATGCGAACCGCCCAGGATAATTACTGTTTTTCCTGCGGCTGTCATTTCACTTATGATGGTTCGGAGGGCCGCATAGGTGTCGTTCACTCCATGACCCCGTCTTACATTACCAATGTCGGCCAACCGGATATCAGAGTGCCAGTAATAGGTTGAATAAAAATGATGGCGAATGATATCAGCCGCCTGGGCCTCGGCAAGCAATTGCCAGCTACCCCGGGTTTCGTTACATCCAACGATTATTATATCCGCCTCATCCAGGTCGGGAAATTCCTCTTCGTGCGCCAATACTTTAGTACCAATCTGCCCATCCTTATACCCCTGGTCGTTCGATATTTGAAACAAACTAATGGGTTCAAGAAAATCAGTAAGGTTATTCCATGCATTCATGGTATGCAAGATAGAAGTAATGGTTCAACTGCCGAGTCAGGTTTTAGTAACAGATGTGGAAAGAGGTTGGAGTCGGGAGTTCAAAGTCAGGAGTCGGGAGTCTATAATCAATACGGTGGCATGTTAACTGCGAACTTCAGGCCCCCCACTCCAGACTCCCGACTCCTGACTAATTATTATCTTTGCCGCATGGATCAATTGCTACAACAAATAGAGCAGTATAAAAAGGAAATAACTTCTCTTTCCACTAATGGGGCAGAATCTTTAGAAGCCTTTCGTATTAAATTCCTCGGCACCAAAGGCATTGTAAAAAACCTGATGGGCGAAATGAAGAATGTACCGGCCGATAAGAAAAAGGAGTTTGGACAAATACTGAATGAATTCAAACAACTTGCCGAGTCCAAATATGAAAGCTGGAAAGGAGAACTTGACAATAGTTCTGTTAATGAAGGCCCTTCCATTGATGTAAGCTTACCTGGCGATCCGCTCCCACTTGGTAGCCGTCACCCGATCAGTTTAATGCAAAACCAGATCATTGCCATTTTTCAACGACTGGGTTTTTCCGTGGCAGAAGGTCCCGAGATTGAAGATGACTTTCACAATTTCACAGCCCTGAATCTTCCCCCGCATCATCCGGCAAGAGATATGCAGGATACATTCTATATCAATCAAAATCCCGACTGGTTATTACGCACGCACACGAGCAATATCCAGATCCGGGAAATGGAAAAGGGTCAATTGCCCCTGCGTATTATTTGCCCCGGTCGCGTTTACCGTAATGAAACTGTCAGTGCCCGTTCACATTGCTTCTTTCACCAGGTGGAAGGTTTGTATATTGATGAAAATGTTTCTTTCGCAGATCTCAAACAAACACTCTATTATTTTGTGCAGGAAATGTATGGTAAAGAGGTAAAGGTTCGTTTCCGTCCGTCGTATTTCCCCTTTACCGAACCCAGTGCCGAAATGGATATCAGTTGTCAAATCTGTGGTGGCAGCGGTTGCAGTATTTGCAAACGTACCGGCTGGTTAGAAATACTGGGGTGTGGAATGGTGCACCCTAATGTACTCAGCAATTGCGGGATTGATCCTAATAAATACACAGGCTTTGCCTTTGGAATGGGGGTGGAGCGACCAGCCTTATTAAAGTATGGAATTACAGACATCAGACTATTCAGTGAGAATGATGTACGGTTTTTGAGGCAGTTTATTTCAGCGACGTAAGTTATAGATTATGGTCCCGAATCTTGTACCTGTCGATAGATATTTGGTAATGCTGAAAAACAGAAGTATCAAAACCTTCCAAAAAGTTTCCGCAAAATTCGAGCTAAGAGATTATTGGACGCATCGTACTTTAGACGACAATACGAACTGCCATTGAACAGTTCGGCAACAGGTAAAATTCGGACAAGAGAAGAAGCCAAAATCAAGTTGAAAAAATGGTTAAACTAAAGTCACTGATCAGTCCTTTAGACCTGGAAGATATTGCCAACTTCATCAGTAGTGATTCCAAATTATTACGCTGCAGTTCAAACAGAAAACTTTTTCGCCGGGCAGAAAGCACTAAAAAAATTTACACTTATCTGCTGAGCTAGTCCCTTAATAAAAAATAAAATCTATCCGTGAAACGATTGAGGGTAATTATCGAATTATATATAGAAATGTAACTAAAGAGGAGATATAAGTCTTGCTATTTACATTCCCGTAGACTTCTTCAACAAAAGAAAAGAAAAAAAATAATTAGTGAATATTAAAGCACAAGACTTTCGTGACGTTCTGGCCTCGGAATATCCCCTAATCGCTGTTCAGTGCATATAATATTTCAACTGCGCAATTCAACTGATAAACCCTTTTCTTTATAAGTCGCAGGCCCTTTTTGCCTCATATTTCCCTTTTGATCTCTTAGCTAAAACGAATAATATCCGAACCATCATTAACTTGCCTCATGATTCAAACCATTTGATCTGCGGCGCCGGAACCATGGGTAGTGGTATAGCCCAGGTATGTGCCCAATCAGGTTTTTACACCCTGTTGTATGATGTGAATCCTGCTGTACTAATGGACAGGCAGGCATTGAAAAAAACCTGCCATCCTGGAATCAAAAAATAAAATTAGCGGCCGAAAAAGAAAAAGCAATCGGCACTTCTTTTTATATCGGACATAAACGACTGCATCGCCGATATTTTCATCGAGGCTATTATAGAAAAGGTGGAAATAAAAATAGCCCTGTTTAATCAACTGGCTGAAGTAAATCACAGTGAAACCATTTTCGCTACCAATACTTCTTCGCTATCCGTTTCAAAAATTGCGGCCGGGGTGATGTATCCTTCCCGGGTGGTAGGCATGCATTTTTTTAACCCGGCTCCATTCATGAAATTGGTAGAAGTGGTGAAAGGATCCCAAACAGATGACAGTGTAGTGAATACAGTGTGCACGTTTGCCCGGCAACTGGGAAAAACACCCGTAATATGTAAAGACGCGCCTGGTTTTATTGTAAATCATGTTGCCCGGCCTTATTACCTTGAAGCATTAAAACTGGTGGAAGAAGGTGCAGCAACTATTGAAACGATCGATACACTGATGGAAGCTACTGGTTTCAAAATGGGACCGTTTAAATTAATGGACCTTATCGGCAATGATATTAATTACGCCGTGAGCAGTTCGGTTTACGAACAAATGGGCAAACCAGAACGGCTGAAACCATCAGGCATTCAACAACAAAAAGTAGCCGCAGGAGAACTGGGCAGGAAGAGTGGGAAAGGATATTATTTGTATGGGTGAACGTTGAAAGGTTGAAATGTTGAATAGTTGAATTGTTGAATTGTTGATAAGTTAACCCCTTTATCTTTGTACCCTACTTTTGAAACAACCAATCAACCAATCAATTTGCCAGGAAAAATATTCATCACAGGCGGAACGGGTTTTCTCGGATCCTACATTATTAAAGAATTAATAGCGAAAGGTTATTCGGTAAGAGCCCTGCGTCGTTCTGCTAAACTTCCTTTTTACCTGCCGCCGGTTGTTTTTGAAAATGTAGAATGGATTGAAGGAGATATACTGGACGTAGTAATCCTGGATGAGGCAATCGGGGGGGTTGATGCGGTTATTCATGCCGCTGCCAGCGTTTCTTTTCATAAGCACGACCGGCCATTAATGTACAAAACAAATATTGAGGGAACGGCTAACGTGGTAAATGCAGCGATCGAACATAATATTTCCCGATTGGTGCATATCAGTTCGGTAGCGGCTATAGGAAGAACAGCCAATGGTGATACTGTTACAGAAGAAAAAACATGGGTGGAAGGTAAGGCGCATTCACATTATGCTATTACGAAATACCGTGCAGAAATGGAAGCCTGGCGAGGCATGGGAGAGGGATTGAATGTGGTAATAGCGAATCCCAGTACAATTATTGGTTATGGCGACTGGAATACTTCCAGTTGTTCCCTTTTTAAAAATGTATACAATGAGTTTCCCTGGTACAGCAATGGAGTTAATGGTTTTGTAGATGTAGAAGATGCCGCCCGGGCTATAGTGCTGTTAATGGAAGAAAATATCAGCGGAGAACGTTTTATTATAAATAGTGATAACTGGCCCTTTCAGAAATTATTCAATACCATTGCTACTGCGTTTCAAAAAAAACAACCCACCCGGGAAGGCACTCCCTTGCTGGCGGCATTAGCCTGGCGAATGGAAAAAGTTAAATCTTTTTTTACCGGTGATAAGCCCCTGCTCACGAAAGAAACAGCCAGGATAGCCCATAGTAAAACCAACTTCAGCAACCGGAAAATACTAAAGGCGCTGCCGGGTTTTTCCTTTACCCCGCTGGAGCAAAGCATTGAAAATGCCTGTAAAAAATACCTAAACCAGTCCCAAACCGATTAACTGGCAAAATAGTTGTTAGAATACTTTCGTTACTAAATAAACGTTTTACCAGTACATCTTATTTCTATGAAGAAAACAGCCTTTTCCTTGTTTTTTATTGCCGTTGCTTTTTTTGTCAATGCCCAGGAAAAAAACTTTTTGGTTTTGGGTAAAGTAATTGATTCCGCCAATAAAGCTCCTTTGGGTGGTGCTTCCGCCTTTTGCCCGAATACAACGTACGGAAGTGTTTCCAATAGTGAAGGGTTGTTTTTCTTACGATTACCGGCTGGTGGCTACGACCTGGTAGTATCTTATACCGGGTATGAAAAAAAATTGTATCGCATAAGTAATAACCAGGCCGCTACCGACACTATGGTTATTGAATTGGCCAAGCAGGAAAAATCAATGGAAGAAGTTGCCGTAGTAGCCAGCAATGAAGTACCCGATGGCTGGGCTAAATATGGAAAATTTTTCCTGGATAATTTTATTGGGAATAGTCCTAATGCGCCACAAACCAAATTACAAAACCCAGAAGCTCTTCGTTTCTTTTTCGCTAAAAAAAGAAACAAGCTGAAAGTAACCTCGAAAGAAGACCTGCTTATTTATAATTATGCATTAGGGTATACTATTCGTTACCAGCTCGATTCGTTTAATTACGATTATAACACCAATATAAGCCAGTTCACCGGTTACCCATTATTTACAGAAATGGATACCACTACAGAAGCCAGGGGCCAGTTTATTAAAAACAGGGCAAGAACTTATTTGGGCTCCCGGTTGCATTTCATGCGCGCGTTGTATAATAGTGCTGTTAGTGAGGAAGGGTTTATAGTGGAGCAATTAAATGATAACCCCAAAAAGGGAGTTATTATAACTGATTTATATAATAACGAGCAATATGCTTCTGATAGTGGAGACATCATTCTGGGTTGGAAAGGAAAATACCGGGTAAGTTATAAGAGCGTATTACCAAATAAAAAATTCCTGGAAGATTTTAAGTTACCCTCCGATACCCGTTACCAGATTACGGTATTAGATATACTGGATGGCTTTGTTATTGAGCGAAATGGCTATTTCTACGAACAATACGAAGTAATTAATACCGGTTATTGGGCGTGGAAAAAAATTGCTGAGACTTTGCCTTATGATTATGTGTACCAGTAGAATTAATGTGCGGATGTGCAAATTTCCCCCAGGGTTGGTTTAATGTAAATAGGAGGACTTTTTCCTGCTTATTCCAAACGGCCAGCAAAATAGGGGAATGACTATTCAATGTTAATTTTTACCTTACATTGCAAAAAAATCATTCGCACATTCGCACATTCGCACATTCGCACATTCGCACATTCGCACATTCGCACATTCGCACATTCGCACATTCGCACATTCGCACATTCGCACATTCGCACATTCGCACATTCGCACATTCGCACATTCGCACATTCGCACATTCGCACATTCGCACATTCGCACATTCGCACATTCGCACACCTGCCTGCGTGCCGTCGCCAAAGGCTTTGGCCGCTGGTGACCGGCAGGCAGGTTCGCACATTCGCACATTATCTTTCCATCACCCTCTTCCACAATTCAGGTATCCGTTTAATCCACACCAGTTCTTTCATTTTTTCTTTCGCTTCCTCGCAAGGGGATCCAAAATAAACTTTTCCCGCTTCGAGGTTACCGGGCACTCCGCTTTGAGCATACACAGTTACATTATCGGCAATATGTAATGTTTTGTTTACTCCTACCTGCCCCCATAAAATTACCCCATTCCCCATTTCTACCACACCCGCGATACCAACCTGGGCAGCAATTAAACAATTCTTACCAATTACGGTATCGTGGCCGATATGAATCATATTGTCCATTTTAGTACCGCGGCCAATAATGGTATCATGAGTAACCCCCCGATCAATAGTACACCCGGCGCCAATTTCCACCGCATCTTCAATAATCACCCGGCCGCAACTTTCCATTCGGGTATACCATATTTCCCTATCCTTTTTTGAATTATAATAAAACGCATCGGAACCAATTACCGTACCTGCCTGGATGATTACCTCATCTCCTATAATGCAATGACCGCCGATCGTAACGTTCGGATGAATCCGGCAGTTTTTACCAATCCGAACTTCGTTGCCGATACATACATTAGGTGCCAGGTAAGTACCTTCTCCTATGACGACAGAATCACTAATCAGTTTTACGGAAGGTTCAAAAGGCCGGAAATGTCGCACAATGGTTTGATAAGCCGCAAAGGGTTGTTCAACGATCAGCAACGCTTTTCCCTCCGGGAAAGCCGTTAATTTATTGATGATAATAAAACTAGCTGCCGATTGAATACACTTATCGTAATATTTAGGATGATCTACAAATACGAGATCGCCGGGTTCTACCTTATGTATTTCGTTGATGCCGGCAGCAAACCCATTGCTGTTGCCTTCTAGTTTGGCACCTATCAATTCAGCGATCCATTGTATAGGTACCGGGGAGGGAAACTTCATATAAAACAAATTTGTACAAAAGTAATGAAGGCCGGTACGTGATGGATTTATTTTCGGGTGATAAAGCATTTGAGATAGTATCCATATCGCTGAGCATGATTATTACCAGTATAAAGAATACCATTCGGGATACAATTCACCGATCATAACCTGTCACCTTGTTATGGCCGATTCAAATTTTTTATTTGATAAAAAGATAGAAAAGCAAGTTTTTTCATTTCGACGGCCGTTTATTTATGCACTTGGTTCGGTGCGTGTTTGTCTGCTGGTTAATGAAGTAGTGCCATTTTCCACAATACATTTGTTAAATGTGAATAAAATTTTCCGAAATATTTTTTTATGTAGAACAAATTATATTTAATATTGTGATGGGAAATTTATTTCCCGGTACTTACTAACCCATCCACATAATAAATCTCCCGGTTCACCGGGAGATTTTAGTTTAAATAACCTGCTTTTATTATTACTTCCAACTTCATTCATTGATTTCCCTTTGCATTCATTCGTTCCCCTCCAGATGAACAGCACCGAACATCAAACTATTCCTTACTTTGCATCAAATTGAAATATACTATGTTGAAGTCTATGACCGGTTTTGGGAGAGCCGAACAAAATGCCGGGGATAAAACATTTCTGATTGATATCAAATCACTAAATGGAAAGCAATTTGATATTTCTCTTAAGATGCCCGCCTTTCTGAAACCATTTGAATTTGAAATCCGAACCCTGCTTTCCCAAAAGATTAACCGGGGCACGGTAGACTGTACCATCAGCCTCAAAGAAAGTGGCAGCGCCAAACCCGTAAGCATCAATATAAACCTGGCAAAAGCATACTACAAACCTATTGCAGAACTTTCCAAAGAACTGAATCTTGATTCGTCCCAGGTATTAAGTGCGCTATTAAAATTACCGGAAGTAATTACCCCCACCGGCGAAACGCTGACCGATACAGAATGGAATGATTTCAGGAAAATTCTGGATGCGGCTATTGATGACCTCAATCTGCACCGCCTGGATGAAGGCCGGTCACTCGAACAAGAACTATTATTACGGATTAATAACATTCAATTACAGCAGGAAGAAATATTGAAGCTGGAGCCCTTGCGCAAACAAAAAATAAAGGAAGGACTGGTAAAAGTGTTAGAGGATAATGTAGGGAAGGAAAACTATGACCCCAACCGGCTGGAACAGGAGATTATCTATTATATAGA
Organism: uncultured Chitinophagaceae bacterium; assembly: GCA_963775145.1. Lineage (GTDB taxonomy): Bacteria > Bacteroidota > Bacteroidia > Chitinophagales > Chitinophagaceae > Endoryza. The sequence continues at coordinate 493,331 of CAVZHZ010000016.1, read as the reverse complement.
AAAGATTGACCTCACGGAGGAACAGGTTCGATTGAAAAATCATTGCGAATATTTTATTGCTATCCTGGGAGAGGACGGCGAGGGAAAAGGTAAGAAGCTATCTTTTGTATTGCAGGAAATTGGCCGGGAAATCAATACGACCGGTGCAAAGGCATACGATTCCTCTATTCAAAAATGTGTAGTATTGATGAAAGATGAGCTGGAGAAAGCAAAGGAGCAGGTATTGAATGTTCTTTAAAAAACAGTTCCCGGTTCCTGATTACCTTTGTAAAAAACAGACTGCTTGAAAAATACAATCCCCTTCCTGTTATTTATCGTCGTATGGTTAACGGCCTGTTCCCTTCCGGTTGGTATTTTCGAAAAGAATGTAGCTATTCCCAACCATAGCTGGAGCAGCAGCTTTAAGCCGGAAATAAATTTTGAAGTGAAAGATGATACTCTTTCCTCTTACCGGATTTTTGTGGTACTGCGACACACCGATGCTTACCGCTATAAAAACATATGGCTTACAGTGAGCGTTCAACCCCCGGGCGACAGTGTTTTTGTAAACAGGCGCAATCTTACTTTGGCAACTGATCAAAAAGGATGGCTGGGTAAAGGAATGGATGATATTTTCGAACACCGAATTTTACTAAACCCAAATCCCGTCAAGTTCTCCAAACGGGGTGTATATAAATTCACCCTCCAACAGATTATGCGGGAGGATCCGCTGGGGAATATATTGAATGCGGGCATCCGGCTCGAAAAAGTAGCGGACCAATAGTAACAAGCATGGACGCATCCACCAAAAAAAAACTTACCTGGGCCATTATTGTTTACTGGTTCCTCCTCATATATATTATTGCAGCCCTCGTTTGGTGGTTCATTTCGCTGGAAAAGCAAAATAGGGAGATGGCCGATTATAAACTGGAGGAATTAAGAATTCTGCAAGACAGTGCCCGATACCCGAATGAATATAACAAGGCTGTTATTAAAATCGAAAGCGATAAAGAAAGAAATAGCAACAAATATATCAGCGAAGGAATTACTTTTTTTGCCCTGATCATATTGGGAGCGGCCTTTGTTTACCGGGCTGTTCGCCGCCAGCTACGAATGCATCAGCAGCAACAAAACTTTATGATGGCCATCACCCATGAATTAAAAACGCCCATCGCTGTCACCAAACTTAACCTCGAAACGCTGCAAAAACACCAACTGGATGAACCGAAAAGGCAGAAAATTTTGCAAATGACACTCCAGGAAACAAACAGACTAAATGCATTAACCAATAATATCCTGGTATCCTCTCAACTGGAAGGGGGTCGCTATGCGGTATCGAAAGAAGAATTAAATCTGTCGGACCTTGTAAAAAGCAGTGTACTAGATTTCAAACTTCGTTTCCCCGAAATTAACTGGCAAATGGAAATAGAAGAAGAATTGGAGATAACCGGCGACCCGCTATTGCTTACTATCCTGGTCAATAACCTTCTGGACAATGCCCGTAAGTATTCCCCTAAAAACGGTCCTGTATTTTGCGCTTTAAGAAAAGACAAAGCTCAAATTCTGTTAAATGTCATAGATAGCGGACCAGGTATTGCCGAAGAGGAGAAGAAAAAGATATTCGAAAAATTCTATCGTATCGGTAACGAATCAACCCGAACTGCCAAGGGTACAGGGCTGGGACTCTATCTCTGTAAAAAAATTGCCGCTGATCATAATGCCGACATTTATGTGACAGACAATACTCCTTCGGGTTGTATTTTTGTGGTTAGCTTTAAACCCAGGTAACTTACTATGAGCACCAAGCTTTCCATATTATTAGTAGAGGATGAAGAAAATCTGCATGAAGCCCTTAAACTGAACCTCGAGCTCGAGGGATACGAGGTTACCTCAGCATACGATGGCAATACCGCCTTACAAAAAATACAAACCGAATATTTCGACCTGGTAGTATTAGATATCATGTTACCGGAAATAGACGGAATTCATGTTACCGAAACAATACGCATACAGAATAATGAGGTGCCCATTTTAATCTTAAGTGCAAAGAATACCAGTGCCGACCGTGTGCTGGGATTGAAGAAAGGGGCGGATGATTACCTGACAAAACCCTTTAACCTCGAAGAAGTTGCTGCTGCGGGTTCAAAAGCTAATTGAAAAAAATAAAAAATTATCTGAAAAAGATACCACCGGCGATATTTATTCTTTCGGTAGAAACAGCATCAACTTTAAAGCGCAGGAAGCTGTTACTAAAACCGGCGAGCGCATTCAACTCAGTAAAAAAGAAGCGATGCTGCTGAAGCTGCTTATTGAAAACAAGAACGAAGTAGTTCCCAGGGAAAAAATATTACAGACTGTTTGGGGCTATAATGTGTACCCTACCACCCGTACGATTGACAATTTCATCCTGAGCTTCCGCAAGTATTTTGAAGAAGACAGCCGTAACCCCCATTATTTTCACTCTGTTAGAGGTGTGGGGTACAAATACTCCGAATAAGTAAAATCCCCTTACTTTAGTCAATTTCATTCTTAATAGTTCCTGATTGTTTTCTCGCAATAAACCTTCAAATTTGGAAACAATAATTATTATATGGCACCCATACCCATGTCTGATTTGCAGGAACTGGTGGAAGCCGGTATCATAACTCCTGATACCGCCCGAAACATAACAGCATGGTACGAACAAAAAAAGGAGCCGGGTTCCAACAGATTCGTATTGGCATTAGGCATTTTCGGTTCTTTATTAGTAGGATTAGGAATCATTTTACTGGTGGCACATAATTGGGATCAATTCAGCAGATTTATAAAAACCTTATTTTCTTTCCTCCCTTTATTGCTTGCACAGATAATTTGCCTGTTTGTTCTATTACGCAAAAGAGATAATGCGGTTTGGTCGGAAAGCAGTGCTATTTTTCTTTTTTTTGCCATAGCGGCTTCCATTGCCTTGGTCAGCCAGGTATATCATGTAAACGGATCATTATCTTCTTTCCTGCTAAGCTGGTTGCTTCTATCTTTTCCACTCATCTATATAATGTCCTCTTCGGGAGTTTCCTTGCTTTATATTGGAGTCAGTACCTGGTATGGAGTAGAAATGGGTTATTTCGGTTTGTTCAATTCGAATCATACGGAAAGGCCTTATTGGTATTTAATACTGATGGCACTGGCTATTCCCCATTATTACCTTTTATGGAAGAATAGCACACAGCGTAATTTCTTTACCATGCATAATTGGGTAATTGCTGTTTCTTTAATAATAATGCTTGGTGCATTTATCGGTAGCAGGTATCCTTACCCTGAATGGGCTTTTGTGGGATACCTTTCCCTGTTTTCCATTTTCTACGGTATCGGCCAATCCGTTTATTTTGCCGGGTCAAAAAATATGGCGAATCCGTTTTTATTATTGGGTATATCCGGGACCATGGTTATCCTGATGATTTGGAGCTTTGGGGAGATGGCACAGCAAATAATAGCTGATCATGCAAATAAAGCGGCATTTTTTACCTGGTTGTTTTCTTACATTGTTATCGCACTATTAATCGTCAATTGCCTGCAGATTCTCGTAGTACAAAAAAGGAAGGTATTGATCAATTTTAGTCCCGTTGAGTTATCCCCTTTCCTCCTGGCCCTTTCCATTCTGCTGGTCGGACATTTTCCGGAAGTAACCGGATTCATTATTAATGGCTGGATCTTACTCATCGGTCTTTATTATGTGCGGAGAGGATCCAGGATAAATCATTTGGGAATATTGAATTTTGGACTATTAATAATTTTAACGTTGGCTATCCTCCGGTTTTTTGACGACTCTATCCCATTTGTATGGAGAGGGTTATTTTTCCTGGTTACGGGCGCCAGCTTTTTTATTGCCAACTATTGGATGCTTCGAAAGCGAAAACAAGCCAGCCGATAAAATCTTTTTTTATGAAAAAAATAATCATCCCTTTATTCATTGCACTGGCATTTATTCAGTGGTGGGTGCCTGCCCTAATGATTGTGGGATATGAAAAAGTATTAAAAAAAGGAGTTGCGTATAAATTCCTGACAGAGCCCGTTGATCCTGCTGATCCTTTCAGAGGCAAATACATATCGCTTAATTTCAAAGCGGATGAATTCCTATTACCGGGCAACCACCGCTTCACTGGCAGGCAGGAAGTATATGTCGGATTAGCAAAAGACGATTCGGGTTATGCAAAGATCAATTGGCTGTCTGACAAAGAACCAGCCGCCGGTTCGGATTATGTAAAAGCGATCATAAGTTATATTGATTATGATAACAAACAGAAAGTTCATATCGCTTATCCTTTCGATAAATATTATATGGAAGAATACCGTGCCCCCCGTGCCGAAACGGTATACAGGGAATCGAACAGGGACATTAAGAACAGGACCTATGCCAGGATAAAGATATTTAATGGGGATGCAGTAATAGAAGATGTACTAATAAATGATTCTTCCATTCATAAATACCTGACCCGGTAATTTACGCGGAGGATAGCTTTTTAATTATTTCCCCTGTCTTGAAAAGCAAATTTTCAGCCTCGGCGTTTTCCTTGGCCGGCACATATAAGGCCCATTCACATTTATTTAAGACCTCCATCAATTCACTGGTTAATTCGGGGCTTATCCCCTTTTGCAAGAAAACCGCGCTGGCATTTTGTTTGTTTAATTGGGAGGGTAAAATACTAAATGTTTCCCTGATAACTATCCAGATTGCTTTTTCCAATTCATGGTAATAGGCAGGTATATCATCTTTGTCCAACGCTGACCGGGCAGCAGCGAGTTTATCAGGGATTACCCACTCTTTTTGATTAGTTACCGCCAGGTTTTTTTTCGCCATCTTTCGATTCGGTTCTTTTTTCCCTTTCCAAAATTGATAAGCGATCCAGCAAAGAATAACTAAAGTAATTCCGGCAAACCAATATAACTGGCGGGGCGCCGCGTCTTGGGCTGTATCAATTATTGATTGTTGAACCAATCCTTCTCTTTTATGAACATCCGGGGTTACTACTAATCTAACAGAGTCGCTGCGGCTATACTGATACGAATTCGTAACCGGGTTAAAAAAATCAAATTTAGCCGATGGAATAATATAAACGCCCGTATCCGGTGCGGTAAAAGAATAGTCAAAACTTTTTGATCCTTCTAAGGGATAAACATATTTATTAAAATCCTCTTTCACTTCCGGTTCGGTAGTGTCCACTCCTTTGGGCCATTGAATAGCAGGAGGAATCAACAAAGGAATATTTCCGGTTCCATTAATAACCAGGCGGATCTTTACCAGTTCGCCCGGATGTATCTCCTTATTCTGTACCTGTATGGTCATGGAAAATTTACCTACGGCTCCCGAAAAATTTGAGGGTTGATTGGTAGCAGGCAACGGTTTTACTTCTATACTTTGCGGAGGAGAAATAAGTGTAACCGGGTAATCATACATACTAAATGTAGCTCGTTGACCAGATGCTGCCAGTTCACCAGGCTCTTCAATCTTTAAAAAATGAACGATGCTCGCTACCTCCGCTTTGTCTAATGAAATTAATCCCGGCTGCAATGGAAAGCCTTGTACTTTACGAATAAGGTTTACGTAATAAAGTATGCCATTAATTTTTTCAATCTCCGGCTTACCCTCATAAGTATCGGCCATTTCTACAATACTTAACCCGGTAAGCGAGGGCCTTTTTAATACCTGGGAACTGGCATCAATCCGGGAATACATTTTATAATTAAGAAGTATGGCTTCTCCTGTATAGCATGTCTTTTTATTCACTATGGTTTTTAAAAAGAGATTCTTTCTTACTTTTTCTGAAATGTCCTCCCCTGTCCTCAATTTCGATGTTTCATCTACCGCTACTTCCTCTTCGGGACTTTCATTTATTACCAAGGGAATCGCTCTCCTGGCAACGACGGCGATTTTCACCACATTCGTCTTCCTCTTTTTGCCATCAATAATCGCGGAGGCCGGGGGTAAAATAAATCGTCCTGTTTTCCTGGCCAATAACACCACAATTTTTGAATACACATCAATCATTTTTGATCCGGGAGATTGGAAGGAGGTGCTTTTACTCTCGAAACTATCAATTACTAAGAAATCGTTGAATGGAGGAATAGTAAAATGGTGAATGTCGGTAGCACCCTCGGTGATATATTGAACCTGGAAGGCCTGCCCCGGCACAATTGACCCTTCAGTAACCAGGGCATAAAACTTCACCTGGGCCGACAAGGGATTAAAAACTGCTAACCAGAATATGACTAATGATATGTGTATTAATTTTCCTATGGTCTTAAGTTTACCGGCGAACGATTTAAATACATTGCAAATGTAAATTACCCGCCTGGCTACAGGCCGCATTGTTTAGGTTAATTAGCAGTTAAAGGGATGAACGGTTCCCTGAATAAACTTTTGCCCCTCCATATTTACTAACTGGTTTTGTCATTTTCGGAGTCTAATCAGTCACCATTAAGAATATTGAATCTGAACCAGACCCTGGGAGTTTAGGCCGGCGCGAGGCCACTATGAAAAAGAGTTCTGACGCATAGGTCCTTCCAAACATTTGAACTCATTTTCTCACAAATCACCCAACTGCGGCCGCAATACAATATCCTCTACACAGGCCTGGGGTGAAAGTTGGGAACAGGTATATACCATTTTGGCAATGTCTTCTGCTTCCATAATCCGCAAGGGATCCACCCCACTTCCTATCCAGGAATCTGTAAAAACGGCCCCCGGCAATACCGAAGTCACTTTTATTCCAAAGGGCTTCATTTCTTCGCGAAGATTCTTGCTAAAACCCAGCAGGGCAAACTTACTTATACTGTAGGCTCCTCCATTTTTATATGCCTGCAGGGAAGCAATGGAACAGATAGAGAAAATATGTCCTTGTTTTCTATTCATCATACCCGGCAATAACTTTCGGGTAAGATGATATGCACTATATAGATTAACCTCCATCATTTTTTCCAGCGATCCTTCGGGTTCATCGTGTACACTCCCCGGAATAAATGAACCTGCATTATTGATGAGCACGTCCACGAAGACTTTTGAATCGAGGATCCATTGTCCAAATTCCTCCACCCCGTTTCTATTACCCAAATCGTTGGTTTTTGCCTCTATGGTAATCGTCGGAAAACGGGCGCGCAATTCCATTACCGTTTCATTCAATGTTGTTTTATTACGGGCACCCAGGTAAAGGTTATGCCCCTGGGCAGCGAATTGTTCGGCCATCGCTTTTCCCAGTCCCCGGGAAGCACCGGTAATGATTACATTCATAAATATTTATTTGCAGTTTCAATTATTAACAAATCTACATCGCCATCCTGTTTTATCGGCCTATTCGCTCTAAATAATTACCGGAAATCATTTACCTGTAGATAAATTACTCATTAGGGCAATGCTATTCTGGCGGTAATAATTTTGCAAGGTTGTACATTGCAGGTATGAAATACAAACATCTGTTCTTCGATCTTGATCATACGTTATGGGATTTTGAAACCAATAGCCGCCACACACTGGATGAATTGTATGACAGTATGCAACTGAAGAGTAAAGGAATTGATGATTTCGAAGCCTTTCACCGAAGATACCTGGTGCACAATGACCAAATGTGGGAACGATACCGCAAGGGATTTATTAAGGTGGATGAATTGCGCTGGAAACGGTTCTGGCTGACTTTACTTGATTATAAGATCGGTGACGAGAAACTTGCCCGGGAAATGGCTGTTCATTTTTTAGATCTGCTGCCTACCCGTACCGCTTTATTTCCTGGTACTACGGAAGTACTGGATTACCTGGTCCAAAAAAAATACGACCTGCACTTAATTACCAATGGCTTTGAAAAAATACAACATAGCAAACTAAAATTTTCCGGCATCGATAAATACTTCATTGAAGTAATTACCAGCGAAGGCAGTAATAGTTTAAAACCGCATAAAGACATTTTTGATTTTGCTATTCAAAAAGCAAAAGCCGACGCCCGGCATAGCATCATGATTGGTGACGACCCGGAAGTAGATATCAAAGGAGCAATGAATGCGGGTATTGACCAGGTTTTTGTAAACCACACGGAAAAAGAAATTGATTTTAAACCCACTTTTATAGTAACATCGCTAAGTCAGTTGAAAGAGATATTTTGAGTGGAGAGAAAGAGGTTTGTGGTTTATGGTTTATAGTTTCGTATTATTAAAACCCTCCTTTATAAACTCATCATACATTATATAGAGCTACCAACCACCAACTACAAACTTCAAACTACAAATAATCCTTATTCAAACTCCGCCAACACCGTAACTCCACCCTTTACCACCTGGTTTAATTGTACGGCAATCTTAGTACCTACCGGCAATAAAACATCTACCCGGCTTCCGAATTTTATAAACCCATACTCGGCGCTTTGCTGCACTTTTTGTCCAACACTAAGGTAATTGATAATACGCCTGGCTACCGCCCCGGCAATTTGTTTTACCAGGATTTCGGCCCGGGAAGTTCTAATTACAACGGTATGCCGTTCGTTTTCAGTAGATGATTTAGGATCCCATGCTACGAGGTATTTCCCTTTATGATATCGATTGTAAACTACTTCGCCACTAACCGGGTTTCGGTTTTGATGCACATTGGCAGGACTCATAAAAATAGAAACCTGTATTCTTTTATCATTGAAATATTCCTTGTCCACAATTTCTTCAATGACCACCACTTTGCCGTCTGCGGGACATACTACTAATTTTTCGCCGGTGGTTAAGATACGGTTCGGCACCCGGAAAAAAGAAACGATGAAAAGGAATAGACCCAGGGTTAATACAATTATTATCCAGCTAAGCCAGGGCCAACGAAAACTGAAGAATTGGAATGAGGCCAGGTTTATGACCGCAAACACGATAGCCGCGATCAAAATACTTTTATAGCCTTCCTTGTGAATAGTCATTGAAAAAAGTTGAATTGCAAATGTAAGGAAAGGTTGATTAGCTGAGAGGTGGAATGGCTGAGAGGTGGAATGGTTGATTAGTTGAAAATATATGAGTTAAAAAATGGAATAATTGACCCGTTATTGTCCGAATAGTATTACATATAGCCACACAAATGGGGTAGCTATTAATAACGAATCAAAGCGATCTAAAAATCCACCATGGCCTGGCATCAGGTTACCGCTGTCTTTTACACCAGCCAGGCGTTTTAATTTTGATTCGAACAAATCACCGGCCGTACCTGCATATAGAAGCAATGAGTGCGATTATAGATGATTGCATAAAGTCCATATCGAGGCTCCTGGCAACTAACCCCACTACCAGCACCGCTAATATGGCTCCTCCAACAGTCCCTTCCCATGTTTTTTTAGGGGAAATCTTAGAAAAAGGTGTTTTGCCGATTATGGACCCCACTATATAAGCCATGGTATCATTAATCCAGATAGAAAAGATCAGGATACAGGGAAGAGCGAATGCAAAAAAGTCGGAATAAGTGTCTCCTCCTTTTTTAATCATGCCCACGCAGCGTAAATCCATCATTAATCCCCAGCAAAGTGAAATATATATTAACCCAAATATAGAATGCGCGATATTTTTTGGTTGCCACTTTTTTGTAAACAACCAATCGATTAAAGGTATAAGTGCAATAAATACAAGGGGCCACCACCACCCTACTGTATACAACCTGAAACCAAATATTTCAAATGCGCCGTTGGTGAAATACCACATCAGGCTCCAGCCGGCCACCATCACGCCACATTTATGAGCAAGGCTGATGGTGGCATAACCCGGGTCTATCCGGGCTACCAGTTTTTGGAATTCTATCCAACAACCAAAATGAATAATACTAAAGAGGATAAAAAAACTCCAGTGATTCCAGAGTAATCCTGTTAGCATGACCGCCACAAATACCAGTGCAGTAATCGAGCGGGTTTTAAAAGTGGCCAGATTAAACGCCATGCAAAATAAATAAGGAATGAAAATACAACTAATCGCTAAGCAATAAACTGGTTATGCGGATTCAACTCTTTAACCCCATATACTTTGGACCAGGTTACCGTAGATTGTTTCCTATAGAAGTATAGAATGGCCCCCACCGATACTGCGCTTACGATTGCCGCAAACAACGGCAGAGAGGGATTTTGATTTATGTATTCAGGTGCGTAGGACACCCATAAAACCTGTGCTGCATTAAATATAAAGTGCGCCAGCACACACGTCCATAAACTGCCACTATACCAGTATAAAATTCCTAAAACCATTCCTAAAAACATCCGGGGAAGAAAACCTGCAAACTGCAGATGCAAAGCGGAAAATAAGAAAGAAGCAATCAGGATTCCCGCCCAGGGACTTCGGGTTAAATAAATCATTACCCGCTGCATGGCTCCCCGGAAAAATAATTCTTCACAAAAAGCCGGTAACAATCCAATAATGAGTACGTTTATTGGTACATCGTACCATTGGCGGACCTTCAAAAATTCCTCCATCTGCTTTCCGGTACTTTCTTCCATTTTTGTCATCCATTCCGGTAACGGTAACATCCTGTTTATTTCCCCCAACCAAAAAACCAAAGGAAAGGTGAATAACACACAGCAGGCTGCCAATACATACATATTTTGCTTATTGGCTTTCTTAAACCCGAGAAAATAGAAATAGCGGCCCCGGAATACAAAAACGGCGAATAAAAAAGCAGGCAAAAAGAAAAATAGAAAAGAGGATGATGCCTGGAGCCATTTCTGCAAGTTGACGGGCATTTTTTCAGCCGTTTTGGCCGCATCCAATTCATTACCTGCCAATAACCCCATCAATAATAATAGCATTTGAGGGGAAAAAACGAGTACAAGGACCAGTAATTGTTTCCAGGCTGAGTGTATGCGTAAATGATCGTACATAACTGGTAAAACTGCCGTTTAGTATGTAAATTTGCAAACTGCAAGATAAAGGAAAAGAGGGTAATGGTGCGAGGGATGAGATATTAGAAACCTGGTTCGAGATACGTGATAGGTTACGGTCTACGAAACATAGAGTACCTGATAAACAACAAATATCCTGCATCCCCAAGTTCGGATCTCGTTTCTTTTATCCCATATTAATAAAATGGTCAGAATAGCTAATATATCACTCCCAGATTTTCCACTTCTTCTTGCGCCCATGGAGGACGTGAGCGATCCGCCATTTCGGGCGGTTTGTAAAGACAACGGTGCCGACCTGATGTACACCGAATTCATCAGCAGTGAAGGATTGATTAGGGATGCTATAAAAAGCCGTCATAAGCTTGATATTTTTGATTATGAAAAACCGGTTGGCATCCAGATTTTCGGAGGAGATGAAGAAAGTTTATCCCTCGCGGCCAAAATTGTAGAAGTAACCAATCCAGATTTGCTTGATATAAATTTTGGTTGCCCGGTAAAGAAAGTAGCATTGAAAGGTGCGGGCGCCGGCGTATTAAAGGATATCGACCTGATGGTGAGGCTTACCTCAGCGGTGGTTAAATCTACTTCCTTGCCTGTGACTGTAAAAACAAGATTGGGATGGGATGATGCCACCCGTAATATAGAAGAGGTAGCTGAACGGTTACAGGATGTGGGAATAAAAGCACTGGCCATTCATGGAAGAACAAGAACCCAGATGTATAAGGGCAGTGCCGACTGGACACTCATTGGAAAAGTAAAAAACAATCCACGCATTCATATTCCCATATTTGGTAATGGTGATATTGATTCGCCGGAAAAAGCAGTAGAATATAAAAACCGTTATGGAGTAGATGGAATCATGATAGGTAGGGCAGCCATTGGATATCCCTGGATATTTAGTGAAATAAAACACTTTATTAAGACTGGCGAACATTTGCCTGCGCCCGGCATTGAAGACCGCGTGGCTGTTTGCCGTAAGCACCTGCATAAAAGCGTAGAATGGAAGAATCCTATTGTAGGTATTAATGAGATGCGCCGGCATTATGCCAATTACCTGAAAGGGCTACCCAATATTAAGGAATACCGTAACAAATTAGTAACCTTAAAAGAGGTTGACGAAATTGATGAGATACTAAATGAGATTGTTATCAAATATGCTGGTTTTGAATTTGAAAAAACACCGATTGAACTGGTAAATTACCACGAGAAATGCCCGGCTTAATTTCATCCCTGCTTAGGGAATTATCGCAGGCCGCCTTCCAAGGCGGCATTTTATTCAATGCTTCCCAATTATGCCAATCCTTACTTACCAAAAATTACTGACAGAACACAGCCTGCTGGTTCAGCAATTTCAAAGCAGGTTGAGATTGTTAAGTACGGTGCGCCTATTATCTTTTATAGCCGCTTTAATTTGTGGTTACTATTTTTTTAAAACAGACCAATCTTTCCTGCTAATACTATTGCTTCTTTTATTAAGTGGCTTTTTTTATTTAATCCGGTTATATGACAGATTGAAATCACGGTTCGAACTGAATAAAGCCCTCGTTCGAATAAACCAAACTGAAATCAACCTGTTAAGCGGGCTGCCTGCCGAATATGAAAACGGCAAGGAATATATTGATCCGCATCACCCCTATTCCTACGATCTTGATATTTTCGGGGAAGCGTCCTTATTCCCCTTAATAAACCGCACCACTAATTCTTTTGGAAAAACAGACCTTGCGAAAACCCTGCTCCATCCAAATACGAAAATTATTGAAGACCGGCAACAGGCCATTCGCGAATTGAGTGATGATATTTCTTTTCGCCAAAGGCTCCAGGCAACAGGCATGTTACATAGTTCTGAAGAAAAAAAAATCGATAGTCTTACCGGTTGGATAAACGCATCACCCGCATTCAAAAACTGTATTGTTTATTACCTGCTGTTACTTTTTCCGGCAGCAACCCTGTTAACGGGCGTCTCCTATTTTATTACCGGCAATCCATTATATCAAAGTATAACGGGGTTATTAATAGTGGTCAATCTCGGCATCACTTTTTCTTTTGTCCGTAAGATAATGTCAAACATATCCGTTTCTACCGATATCAATAAAACACTGAAGCAATTTTCAGATCAGTTGATTTTAGTGGAGAAGCAAAATTTCCATTCTCCCCTGTTGGTGCGAGTACAATCGCGATTAAGAAGAAACATAGACCCGGCTTCGAGATCGATTAGTAAACTGGTTTCTTATTTTAATTCTCTCGATTATTTTTTTAACATCTTTGTCAGCCCCCTTCTGAATGGCTTTTTTCTTTTTCATATTCATATTCTTTTTTTGGTAGATAAATGGAAAGCCACCCATCAGTCTGAAATTATGGATTGGCTGCAGGTAATCGGTGAAACCGAATCGCTGAGCAGTTTTGCCAGCTTCCACTTTAATAATCCTGATTTCTCCTTCCCGGTTATTTCCCCAACTGAAGATCTTAGCGCCGATTCCATGGGGCACCCACTGATAGGAAAAGAAAAAAGAATCAATAATGATATATCGTTCCTGGAAAACAAATTTGTGATACTTACCGGATCAAATATGTCGGGGAAGAGTACCTTTCTTCGAACGCTTGGTATTAACCTGGTACTTGCCCGGGCCGGCTCAGCAGTATGCGCTTCGCGTTTCCATTTCTACGATTATGATGTTTACGTAAGCATGCGCATTAACGATTCGCTGCAAGACAGCGAGTCCTTTTTTTATGCTGAATTAAAAAGATTGCAAACCATCATCCGCCATTTAGATACCGGGAATAAAATATTTATTATCCTGGATGAGATTCTGAGAGGCACCAACAGCAACGATAAACATAGTGGTACAGTAGGCCTCATTCACAAATTAGTTTCTCACAAAGCCTGTGGTATTATTGCCACGCATGATCTTTCCGTAGCCGATCTTGCAGCTGAATACCCTTATTATATCAGCAATAAATGCTTCGAATCAGAAATTATCAACAACGAACTACTCTTTGATTATAAAATAAAAGACGGAGTGTGCACCAAACTCAGCGCATCGTTCCTGATGAAAAAATTGGGAATCATAGAATAAGTCGGGAGTCAAGAGTTGGGAGTCAGGAGTCGGGAGTCAGGAGCCTGGAGTCGGGAGTCTCAGGAGTCAAGAGCCATAGATCTAGGTGGTGCTCATAGAACCTCATTTATTATAAAAACTTTCCTTCGTACTGTCTTTCGGGTAAAGGATATCAGCGTTCCGGTTTATTTCCAATGCTCGTATTGCATATACTTTGCTGTTTCATCCGCTGTTTCATTTCCAAACAATTTACTGATTACGTATAGTGACATATCTAGTCCCGCGGAAATACCGGCAGATAAAATAATTCTGCCATTATCTACCCATCGCTCCTCCGGCAGAATAGTAGTATTGGGTGCCGCGGCCTGGATAGCAACCACTTCTTTCCAATGGGTAATAGCCGATAGTCCTTCTAATGAACCAGCCTTACCCAATACTAAAGAACCCGTACAAACAGACAAGAATATTTCTGCCGCTTTATTTTTCCCGCGGATCCAATCAAGTAGAGGTTCTTTATTCATTTCCCCCCGACTGCCAAACGGAGTATCATCCGGATGAATACCCCTACACCCGGCAACAACAAAATATCCAGGATTGAACAGTTATCCATCAAATAATGCGGAATTACTCTCAATTGGTTTCTTGCAGTAACCACTTCCTGTTGCGCAACAGTATACACATTAAACGGCTTTTCTTCGCCTGTCCTTAATTCCTAAATACTAAGTACCTCAAAGGGACCGGCAAAATTCAATTCTTCTGCGCCACCTAAAATATAGATTGCGAGATTACGACTTGGGCAAAAGTAAAAAATGAATCAAATACTAATCTTATTTATAGCGGTGAAATATTACAAATTTGCTTTTAGGAATTTGATTTCGCTGACAACTTAAGCAGGGACTCCATAGCTTTTACAGCATCTGTTCTAGCTACAAAGATATGATCATGATAAAAGGCAGCTACCACATTACAACTGATTCCATCCTGTGCAAGGGCCCCTGCAAATGCAGCCGTTAATCCCACTGCCTCCAGCGAAGAATGAATGTTTAAGGTAATCCAGGCCGAAATATAATTGTATGAAAGTTGCATTACGTCCGCATATTCTCTTTTCATTACCACGGTAATTTCTTCTTTCTCCCGAAAATAAAAGAGGACCTCATCTAAATTCAGGAGTTTTATATCTTTTACTGAAGCAAACACATAATCCCCTTCCTGTAACATGGGTTGCATGCTCTTAATTAAAATGGAAAGGTTAGTTTCTCCACTCATTTTTTTTTCGTTGAACTGTTCAATAAACCCACTATCGAAACCAGGCACCACACGCCTTCCAGCACTACAAACGGCCAAAAGAGAATTAGCCAGGAGGCATAACAGGCCAGGCCCGCTCCTAAGATATTCAACAAGAAAAATAATTTTCCGTTTTCCGGCAGTAATTTAAAGGTGTTACAGAAATAAGCGATGAGGATAAGCCCTACGCCAAGGGTACCAATAATATCATTGTACTGCATGCATATTATTTTTCACTGGTAAAGCTCTCCAGCCCTTTTGTGTAGAGCGAGCCTCTTTTTTCAGCAAAATAATCAGCGAAGAGTGCCGTAAGGGCCATAATGGTTAATGTCATTCCGAACCCGGCCCAAAATTGCCGGTCGGTATTTGTCCGGAAATAGAAAAACAAGATTATGCCTGCCACGGCTAACGCTATTTCGGTGTAGCGATAAATGATAAAATTCTTCATTACCGTTCTCATCCGGGGGAGTTCCTGGCTATTAATGAAAATTCCAGGTTCAATCCCTATATTATAAGCTACATCGAGTCGTTGCTTGTTACTGCGGGCATATACTGTATACCCCACTACTCCTAGAATCAGTCCAATTAACATCAATGGAATAGCCGCTCCCTTAAAAAAAGACGGGTTCGATTTAATAAAGAAGAAAAACAATACTGAAAGCAGAAAAGCTACTGCTCCAATAATTATAAACAAGAGGCTTTCCTGCTTTTCGGCCATAAAATATTTATGAACAAAGCTGAGATCGCGTTGAAACATAGCGGGGAGTTTGCGAAAAGTTAGTCTTTTTCAATGGATTTTTTCACTTCTTCACTGAGTGGAGAAACCGATGGATCAAAATAATTAGTCAGCATCCCTCCTTCGTTTATTAAGTACTTGCCAAAATTCCAGGAAGGTTGTTTTCCGTTCCAGCCATTAAGCGCCGGATCGGTGAGCCATTTGAATACGGAATTCTGTTGGTCATTTTTTAGCACAATACTTTTCTTCATTAAAGGGAAAGTTACTCCGTAGTTAACTTTACAAAATTGTTCTATTTCTTCATCCGTCCCTTTTTCCTGCTCCTTAAAATCATTTGAGGGAAAACCCAGTATCACCAGTTTTTCTTTAAATTTTTCATGCAGTTGCTGTAATTCATCGTATTGGTCTGTATATCCGCAATTGCTGGCCGTATTTACAATTAGTACTTTCTTTCCTTTTACCTGGGTAAAATCATACTCTTGCCCATTTATCGATAGCGCTTTCAGCGTATAAAAAGAGACAGGCGGGGTTATTTTTTCTTTCGCAATTGATTTTGCATTTATTCCCCTGCGCTTTGTCCACCACATCAAGGCTGGGTACGTTGCCTTTAATATCTTTTGACGGTAGGTCATTTTATTTGAATTTCGGTTGACAATTTCTACATATCCGGCAAATGCCAGGACCAATAGCATAATAACAATTGAAAAGCGTTTTAGTTTTTTCATGTTGATTATTCCCACCAAGACACTAAGAGCACGAAGTGAGATTCTTAATTTGGCTTTCTAAGCTAATTCTCCCAGAATTTTCCGATGAATTCCGTCTTTAATGAGGTTAACATTAAAATTCACCAATAGTCCTAATTTTAACCCAGTTAGTTTTAGGTAGGTAAGCGTTGTTTTATGATGGACCTTTTCAAGATGCTCTACTGATTTAATCTCAATAATTAATTTTTCTCCAATTATAATATCCGCTCTAAATCCAATATCCAGTAACTCATCATCGTACCTACCGATAATTCCCTTTTGCCTTGCATAAGAAATCTTTCACTTTTCTAATTCATAAGCCGTGCTGCCTCGTATATGCTTTCCAATAAGCCGGGTCCAAGGGTGGAATGGATCTTAAAGCATATATCTACTGCTATTATTGCCCATTCATTTCCTGTCATTTAGTTATTATTAAGTAGTTACTAAAATTCAACAAAGGCCCTGGTGTCCTTTGTGTCTGAGTGGGCAAATTACCTAATAAACAGTTTCAGCAAACCCAGTTTTCCTTTCAACGGCGGGTATTTTACGGCCGGATCGAACCAGGTTGGTGTTTTCATAACCGCCTTTTTATGGGTGAAAGTATCAAAGGTATGTTTTCCATGATAGGCTCCTATGCCGCTATAGCCAATACCTCCGAAAGGCAGATGATGATTAGAGAAATGCCAGGCCGCGTTATTGACACATCCTGCACCAAATTGAATCTTCTCAATCCATGACTCCTCTTTTTTATGGCTCCCGGTAAATATATAAAATGATAACGGGTTAGGATTACGGTTTATAATCTCAATTGCTTCCTCATCCCGGGTAAACGTAAATACCGGCAATATAGGCCCAAAAATTTCCTCTTGCATAACTGGTGCATCCAGTGAAACATTTTCCAAAATCGTGGGAGCAATGTATAGAGTTGACCGGTTGTACTGGCCACCCAGCACAATATCGCCCTGCGACAAATAGCTAACCAGTTTATCAAAACGCTTTTCATTGATGATTCTGCCGTATCCGTAGGCCTCCGACGGGTCGTTTGTATAAAATGCAGCGGTACTTTCTTTTATATATCCGATCAGTTTATCTTTGACTGAAGCATGTACCAATAGATAATCGGGACACACACACATTTGCCCTGCATTGGCAAATGTTCCCAAAGCAATTCTTCGGGCTGCTACTTTAAGATCAGCATCCGGCTCTACCACACAAGGTCCTTTTCCGCCCAGCTCCAGCGTTACCGGAACCAGGTCTTTGGCTGCCAACTGGTAAATTGCCTTTCCAACAGGTATACTGCCCGTATAGAATACATGATCAAAACGGAAGCTTTTCATCATGCCGGGCACCACGATGGCACCATCTCCCTGCACTGTGTATAACAGTTCCGGCGGAAATGTTTCTTTGATCATTTGTTCAATTATGTCCGCAGTAGCCGGGGCAAATTCACTTGGTTTTATAATAACACAATTCCCGGCAGCAATGGCCCCTACCACCGGTATTAATAATAATTGCAATGGGAAATTCCAGGGACCAATAATCAGTACTACCCCACGCGGTGAAGGGTACAGGTAGCTGCTGGAGGGAAGGTTTAACAAATTAGTCATCACTCTTTCGGGTCGCATCCAATCCCGCAGGTGCTTTAAACTGTGGTTAATCTCTTGCAACAATAATCCGGTTTCAGTTACCCAGCTTTCTTCCACCGTTTTCTTTAGATCTGTGAACAGACCTTGATTAATAGGCCCTTCAAACTTCAGTATTGCCTTTTTAAAAGCTAGTAATTGCTCAAGGCGAAATTCGTAAGAGCGGGTTGCCCCGCTGTTGAAAAATTCGCGTTGTTTTTGAAGAATGGGTAATAGTTCCATGTGATTAGTTTTTATTTCTTTCCCCGGCAATATTGAACAACATTGCTATTTTATCAAGATCTACATTACCTCCTGAAAGTATTATACCAATTCGCTTACCGGCAAACTTCTCCTTATTTTTCATCAGCGCTGCCAGCGGCACTGCGCAGGATGGTTCGACTATTATTTTCATTCGCTCCCATACCAGCCTCATTGCGGCAATAATTTCTTCATCTGATACAGTAAGAATTTCTTTTACCTGTTCCCGAATGATTGAAAACGTTTTTTCACAAAGGTTGGTCAACAATCCATCAGCCACTGTATTTGCCTGCGAGGCTTCTATCTTTCCACTTTTCATCGACCGATATGCATCATCAGCGCCGGCGGGTTCGGCTCCTATAACAATCGTACCCGGCGAGAAATAATGGGCTGATAATGCCGTTCCACTCAATAACCCACCCCCGCCTACAGGTGCCATAATAATATCAAGTCCGCTTATTTCCTCAATGAGTTCCTTTGCTGCGGTCGCCTGCCCTGCAATTACATCGTAGTTATTAAATGGGTGAATTTCGGTGGCGCCCGTATTTTCTATCACTTGTGAAAGCATAGTTTCTCTCGCCTCGAGGGTAGGTTCGCAATCAAAAATCTTCCCTCCATATCCTTCAACTCCTTTCTTCTTTATCAAAGGAGCTGTTCGGGGCATCACAATAAATGATGGGGTATTTAGTATGTTGGCTGCCCGAGCAATCGCCTGCGCATGATTGCCGGAGGAATGAGTGGCCAATCCTTTTTTTAAATCTTCAGGGGTCAAACACAATGCCGCATTCATCGCTCCTCTTGCCTTGAAAGCTCCTACCTTCTGAAAGTTTTCGCATTTAAAAAAAATATAACAACCCGCTATTGCATCAATAGCCGCGCTGGTTAATACCGGGGTACGATGTATATACGGCTTGATACGCTCATGGGCTTGTTCAATTTGTGCCTTAGATATCATATTAAACATTTTACAAAAATTCCTTTTACTATTCAGAAAAAACTTACGTATAAGCAAATTAGGAAAATACCCTTCATTATCCGGAAAAAATCATTCCTCATCTTAGATTCGACTATAATTCGTAATAATTACTTTAAAATAGATAGATTAAAGGATGGAACTATAAGAATTGCAATTGGTCGGTGGCCATATGGGTGCTTGGTGGTTAACTTTCTTCACCACAAGAGCAAAAGGAAATTTGCGGAATACTCCGCGAACTCTGCGTTCCTGTTTATTACCACAAGAGCACAAGGACACAAGGAAATCTACCAAATAACTTTATAATGGCTTTATTCTTTCGCTTCCTGAAGTAACTTCCCTCTTTACACAATCAAATAAATTTAGATTTCTTAGCGGTCTTTGCGGAATACTCCGCGAACTCTGCGTTCCTGTTTATTACCACAAGAGCACAAGGACACAAGGGAATCCAGCAAATAACTTTATAATGGCTTTATTCTTTCGTTTCCTGAAAAAACTACACTCTTTACATGATCCAAAAAAATTAGACTTCTTAGCGGTCTTTGCGGAATACTCCGCGAACTTTGCGTTCCTCTTTTTACCACAAGAGCACAAGGACACAAGGGAATCCAGCAAATAACTTTATAATGGCTTTATTCTTTCGCTTCCTGAAGTAACTTCCCTCTTTACATGATCCAAAAAATTTAGATTTCTTAGCGGTCTTTGCGGAATACTCCGCGAACTCTGCGTTCCTGTTTATTACCCCAAAAGCACAAGGACACAAGGAAATCCAGCAAATAACTTTATAATGGCTTTATTCTTTCGTTTCCTGAAGTAACTTCCCTCTTTACACAATCAAATAAATTTAGATTTCTTAGCGGCCTTTGCGGAATACTCCGCGAACTCTGCGTTCCTGTTTATTACCCCAAAAGCACAAGGACACAAGGAAATCCAGCAAATAACTTTATAATGGTTTTATTCTTTCGTTTCCTGAAGTAACTTCCCTTTTTGCAGGATCAAATAAATTCAGATTTCTTAGCGGCCTTTGCGGAATACTCCGCGAACTCTGCGTTCCTGTTTATTACCCCAAAAGCACAAGGACACAAGGGAATCCAGGACATAAATTCATAATGGTTTAATAGGCAACCATCGGGAAATTATATCTAATGCATCCAGAATAAAGATTCTTCAAGTTCATAGAGCCCTCGTGAGAAACTTTCTGATTATCTCTTTTTCCCTAATTTATCAATCCCCCAAAAAAACAAACAGATTATCATAAACAGGAGCACAATAAATATCAGTGAGAACTTCACGAATGCCATATCATAAGCGAAATGTACTACCCACGCCACTACCTGCTTATTTATGGTAAATAACATGCATATATTTTCTAAAATATCACAGATTCCGGCAATTAATGCGAGGTAAGAAAAAATATAGCCGGCATTTTTAAAAATTGAATGCCCGGATAAATGACCCATATACCGGCAACCGAAAAATAAAGCGGCAACATAACAGCCAATAAAAATAAAATCGACGTATATCCCACGGATAAACCGCGATAGTCCATCGCTCCCCCATGATTCCATCAATGCTTTTGCTTTCTCAGTCGTCTTTGCCATTTCAAATTCTACTATAACACTCCCCGCCAACCCATTGGTAAGAAATCGCATAAGCAATAACGACAATGCGGTAAGCGCTACCGCCATCCAAAATTTTCTTTTTAATGATTGAACGGAAGAACGTACGATTTGCATGACAAGCAGGTTAAAAAGTAATATACAGGGACAGTTTAATAATAATGCTGTCCGGAAAGTTAAAAAATAAATCTCCGAAACTTAATTTGTTCCATAAGATATTATATATTGACCAAATGCACTTATTTCATTATTTATTCAACGGCGCTAAAGGCACGGAGTCTGGCGAGAAAAAGGTAATTCTAATAAAAAAATCATACTTATTGGATTCCTTGGTTGGCGCATTTAGAAAACGGTTCAGATAAATTACCGACCAATAACACAGCAGGTTGCAATAATTACTTATCTTATGTTTTTTTTCAGCCGGATAATAATTATCCCTTAAGAAAATACCCTTCGAAAAGTTACTGCGGTCTTATCTAACTATCAAAATCTCTTATGCGTCGATTTTTTCAATGGCTCTTAAAAAAACCCGTTACCTGGTTTGCCAATAAGGTTTCTTCCTCTCCGCACAAAGCGGATGTATTTACCTCACTCAATAATTTATTATTGGCCATCCGGGAAGGAAAAGAAACAGCGGGTCCGGTTATTCCGTTTGAAATAAGTACCGGAAAATTTGTGATCTTTTCTGATCAGCACAAAGGAGCACGTGACCTGGCAGATGATTTCCGGCTGGCGGAAAAAAATTACCTCGCCGCCCTCGGGCATTATTATAAAGAAGAGTTTACCCTTATAAGTATCGGCGATTCGGAAGAATTATGGGAAAATAAACCCGATGTGGTGATTGAAAAAAACCGGATGGTTTTATTGGAGGAAGCCCGCTTTTTACAAAACGACCGGTACTACCGGACTTTTGGCAACCACGACCTGGAATGGAAATACGATTTTCAGCAAATTCTTTATCTAAAGCCCTTGTTTGGAAAAAAATTAAAAATATTCGAAGGGCTGGTATTACAAACCACATACCAGGAAAAGGAATATTCGATATTTCTTACCCATGGACACCAGGGAGATAAAAAAAGTGATGGCAACCCCTTCAGCACCTGGGTTGTGGCAGCAATCTGGACACCCATCCAGCGTTTCCTGGAAGTAAGCATTAATACTACTTCCGATTCGTTTGAACTCGTGGACGCGCACAATATAATGATGTACGAATGGAGCGCTACTCAAAAAAATCTTCTTTTTATTTCAGGGCATACCCATCGGCCGGTTTTTGCCTCACTCGATCATATTGACCGCCTGAACAGAGAATTACTGAAAGCACAGCAAGAAAATAACACCGAAAGAATAAGTGAATTAAAAAAAGAACTCGACAGGCGCAAAGCAGAATACGCAGGCAAACAATTTCACAAGACTATGGCTATTCCCTCTTATTTTAATAGTGGTTGCTGTTGTTTTGCAGATGGAGATATTACTTTGATTGAGATCGAAGGAGATTCTATCCGGCTAATAAAGTGGCAGGAAGAAAATAATGTTCCCGTTCGTATCGTACTTGAACAGGCACCCCTAAGTTACATTTTTGAACAAATCAGTAATGGTTAATGATCAAATATGGAAATCCTAAAGATCGAATTCTTTTAAAGAGGGATCTCGTAGTACACATCCTCCAATACCACGGAGCTATCTCTTCCACGGCATTTGTTACCTAACTTCCATCAACTCATCCCAACGCGTAGTATATTTTCCGCTGCGCAATTCCTGCCTCATTTTCCAATCGCGTTTGGTTCCACTGGCGGCAAACTTCAGCAGGTCATCCCGCTGGCTAAAATTGATATTATCAATCATATCCATCAATTTTCGCTGGCCATTTTTATTTCCAGGTAAAAATAAATTTCCCTGTATGGAACTATCTGGCGTAAGGCCACTTAGCATCACTCCGGCTTTCTTATATTGATTTCCTTTTTCGTATATCTCCTCAACCAACGAAAGGGCAGGCTTAATTAATTCCTGCGTTATGCTGGTAGCTGTTGTCAAAACAGTATGAGTACTGATGGTTTCTCCTTGCCGAAAATTCAGCATATGATCCTGTTGTTTCTTTACAACAAATACGCTCACTATTTTAGCCGCACTGAACTGGCGACGTAATTTTTCCGCTGCCCTGGACGTGTAGGTAGCCACCGCTTCTTTAATGTCGTTAATATCGCTTACAGGATTTCCAAACATCCGGGTAGTGGCAATCATTTTCTTTACGACCAATTCTTCTTCCATATCTTTTGCCGGCTGGCCTTTCAATTCTTTCACTAACCGCACGCCGGTAACACCGCCCAGGTATTTCCTGGCAAATTCTTCACTCCTGTTTCTCAATTGGAGGGCATCATAAATTCCCCATTGCTCCTCCAGCTTCCTGGCATATTGCCTGCCCACACCCCAGATATCGCCTACCGGTGTTAATTGCAGAGCGGAAACAATTTTCTCTTCAGTATCCAATACCATTATGCAATCAGTTCGGTGTTTTTCTTTTTTAGATAGCCGGTTGGCCAGTTTGGCCAATACTTTCGTAGGAGCTACACCTACCGATACCTTAATGCCTGTCCATTGTTCTACTGTCTCACGGATTTGCTTCGCCACCTGCAACAAGTCCGCGCCATCCAACATGCTAAGGTCAATAAAGGCTTCATCTACTGAATATACTTCCACGTTCTTTTCGCCCATCATAATTCTTAAGGTTTCCATTACTCTCCAGCTGAGGTCGCCATATAAATTATAGTTGGAAGAAAACACTTCAATATCATTTTCTTTGATAAGTGACTGTGCCTGGAAATAAGGAACGGCCATAGCCACGCCTAATTTCTTAGATTCATCACTTCGGGAAATGATACAGCCATCGTTATTGCTTAATACTACTACTGGCTTGTTTTCCAACTGTGGCTTAAATAACCGTTCGCAGGAACAATAGAAATTATTACAATCAACTATGGCTTTCATTTTGAAAATTTATTTTCGCAGGCCAGAAGGCATGAGCAAGTCAGGCGGTCCTGAATTTCATTATTCTCTCATTGTATCAGGGTTCTCTCCATTCAATTTTGCTACGTTTCAACCGGCTGCCTCTTAATTACCTTGTTCTTCAGAACGGGGTTATCAATCCTGGAATTCTAAATTCTCTCATTTTATCAAGGTCTCTTGACTCGCTCCGTTCTGAAGGACGGAGAATGAATCACCAAATTTAATCGTCTTACATTTCGTCCGATTCCACAAAATTTGATTGTTATTGATTTCACCCAAAAGAATCTTCTAATACTACAAATCCAAATTTTTCAATGAATTCTTCATACTCTTCTTGAAATGATTTCTTTTCGTGATGTCGCTCCTGGTTCTTTATGTATTGCCTCACCCTATTTATATCAGATTCACTTACGGATACTGCGAAATAGTCATCCTGCCATTCAAACTCTTCGGGAGTGAGTTTATTTTTATTAATCCAGTGCGAGCTTTCTCCTTTTATCAATTGAGTCACTTTTGAAATACATTGATCGGCATTAAGGGAAATTAATGCATGTACATGTTCAACATGCCCATTTATAAAGTCAATATGAATATTTTTTTCCTTTGCATTTTGCCTTATATGCGGAAACAATTTTAGCCTGACTGATTTAGTTAATACTGGTTCTCTTCTTTTTGTTGCCCATACCAGGTGAATCCAGATTTTTATATATCCCATAGAATAAAATTTAGTTTTTTTGAATTCTCAGGCCTGAAGGCATGAGCAAGTCAGAGGTCTCCGAAATTCTAAATTCCAGCATTTTATCAGGGTCCCATTGACTTGCTCCGTCCTTCAGGACGGAGGATAAATCACCGATATTTAATCTTCTCACATTTAATTAGTTTCCTTTCTTCTCAGGCCTGAAGGCATGAGCAAGTCAGGGGTCTCCGAAATTCCAAATTCCAGCATTTTATCAGGGTCCCATTGACTTGCTCCGTCCTTCAGGACGGAGAATAAATCACCGATATTTAATCTTCTCACATTTAATTAGTTTCCTTTCTTCTCAGGCCTGAAGGCATGAGCAAGTCTAGGTCTCCGAAATTCTAAATTCCAGCATTTTATCAGGGTCCCATTGACTTGCTCCGTCCTTCAGGACGGAGAATAAATCACCGATATTTAATCTTCTCACATTTAATTAGTTTCCTTTCTTCTCAGGCCTGAAGGCATGAGCAAGTCAGGGGTCTCCGAAATTCCAAATTCCAGCATTTTATCAGGGTCCCATTGACTTGCTCCGTCCTTCAGGACGTAGAATTTTTTAGTATGAATCCTTGATATTTTTGAAATTATTATTATTTCGATACGCCATTAATGATGAATCTAACATATGAATAACACAGGTAACCACTCCCCATACATTATAATTAGTGAACTCGCCTATTTCAATGGGTTTGAATAGTTTGTTTTCGGGAAATAAAGTAACCCCCTGTAATGTTTGCTGAAACCGGCGTATTACCAACTCCCCATTTACAGCTGCCACAATAATTTTTTGGTTAGCCACTTTAATGCTACGGTCCACCATCAACACATCGCCTGGAAATATTCCTATGCCTAACATGGCTTCTCCATTCATCCGGAAGAAAAAGGTAGCTGGTTTGTTCATAATAAGCTGCTCATTGAGATCGATACCCCTTTCCATATAATCATCCGCTGCTGCTCCAAAACCGGTTGCATTGGCCATTTTAACTTCCTGCTGGGTAAACTTCTTCGTGCCCTTATAGGCCGAGCCAAAAAATTCTTCTTCCATAAAAAATTTTTAAAATAATTAATACAGGAATGATTGAATTTACTAATTTATTTAGTAAATTTATGCTAAAAAAAGTAACAGACAAAAAATTGTTTATGAAAATGGCCATGGAAGCAGTATCGTTAAATAGCCGACGGGAGTCGTTTTGGGGAGTCGAAGAACTACCTGAACGCCTGGATACTATTTCTAATAACATTAGAGAGCTTCAGGAATACTTGCTGGTGATCAGGCCCGGATCGGATGTATTTAAGAAAGTTGCAGCAGAAAAAGAGAATTTCTCCAGCCTTTATCAACCCGAAAAACAGGTTATAACAACTCCGCATATTTCCGTTGCCGGGTTCCTGGCTAAAGAATCGATGGAAGAAACATTGATCCGATGGATACAACGAATCTGCCTTCGACTTAAGAGTTTTACGGTTACCCTGAATAATTACAGTGGTTTTCCACCCCATACGGTTTACCTGCGGGTACAGGATCCTGAGCCTTTTCTGCAGCTGGCAAAGCAATTAAAAATTATTGATGAGTATATACAATCGAATGGTTGTCCTGCTGTAAAACTGGTTAACCGTCCTCATTTAAGTATCGGTAAACAACTACCCGAAATAGTTTATGAAAAAGCTATACAGTATTATTCCAAAAAAATATTTTGTGAATCCTTTACTGCAGGGGAACTCATGTTACTCAGAAAAAGAACTAATTCAGATGAAGAAAAAGTGATAAACATATTCAGACTGCAACCGCAAGAAAACAATTTATTTAATTAATAAAAAAAATTTTATGCAACCTGCTATAACAACTTTGCCTGGATATAAAGTAAATGAGTACCTGGTAGTGGTAAGTCCGCACGAAGAGTTATGGAATAAGATCCAAAAAGTGAAAGAAGATTTTGGTGAAGCCTATCAATCGGCGAACGCCCGGTGGAGTAAACCACACCTCGTACTGGTTTCTTTTACTCAGTATGCCATGATGGAAGAGCGCATTATTAACCGGCTCCACCAGGTGGCCATGGCACAGTACCCGTTTAAAGTGGAGTTAAAAAACTTTGGCAGTTTTCCGTCACATACCATTTATATAAATGTAACCAGTAAGGTGCCCATACAATCCCTTGTAAAAGAGATCCGGCAGGATGGTCAAAGGCTGATGAAACTAAACGATGAAAACAAACCCCATTTTATGATGGAGCCGCATTTAACTATTGCCCGCAAGTTAAAACCATGGCAATATGAAAAAGGATGGCTCGAGTACAGTAATAAGCATTTCACCGGGCGATTTATTGCGAATAAAATGTTGCTATTGAAACGACCGGTGGGCGAATTAAAATACCAGGTAGCCGGAAGATTCGATTTCCAGAATCTGCCCGTTACTATCAAACAGGGAGAATTATTTGGATAAACTTCTGGATTTCTTTCCCTGGTAATTGAAACTTATTCAATAGAATCATAAAATCAAACCGTGATCTGGTCAGCCCGAAAAATTTGGATTGGCTGTTCACCCGCGAAGTATACAAAATGTATAGTACAAAGACCACTAAGGATTCTTTGCGTACTTCGTTTCATCCTTCGTATCCTTTGTGGTAAAAAAAATGTCATCCAAATTACAGCAAGATCACTTCCGGGTAATTTCCAAACAAAAAGAAGAAAACGATCAGTATCAGCAGGGGCGCGGTGCTCAATTCAATACCAAAAACCGATTTTTTAAAGAGGAGAAAACCAAAGAACATATAGAAGGAATTGACGATTGGATAGAAAAATCCCTTCCCACTCAATACATCGAGCAGGAATCAAAAACGATTGTGAATAAAGTGGAGAGTCCCGATGTAGGCATGAGTTATAGTATGAATCCGTATGCAGGATGTGAGCATGGGTGCATTTATTGTTACGCGCGTAATGTACATGAGTACTGGGGCTATAGTGCCGGCCTTGATTTTGAACAAAAGATCATCATAAAAAAAAATGCTCCGCAATTACTGCGAAAATTTTTGATGCACCCCAAATGGGAATGCCATCCTATTATGCTGAGTGGAAATACCGATTGTTATCAGCCAGCAGAACAAACCTACCGCCTGACAAGAAAAATGCTGGAAGTGTGCAATGAATTTAATCAACCCGTGGGGATTCTTACCAAAAACTCTTTCATTCTGCATGATAAAGATGTGCTGCAGGAGATGGCTAAGAAAAAATTAGTATCGGCCATGGTTTCCATCACCTCATTTAATGAAGATCTCCGGAGATTAATGGAACCGCGAACCACCACGGCTAAACAAAAACTGAAAGTCATCAATGAACTGAGTAAAGCGGGCGTACGTATGGGTATTATGATGGGTCCAATGATACCCGGTTTAAACGAACACGAAATGCAACGTATTATGAAAGCGGCACGGGACAATGGAGCCACTTTTACTGCCTACACATTTATACGGTTAAATGGAGCGATTAAATTTTTATTTCACGACTGGCTCCATAAAAATTTTCCCGACCGGGCGGATAAAGTCTGGCACTCGATCGAACAAAGCCATGATGGAAAAGTGAACGATACGCGATGGGGGGTGCGCATGCGGGGAGAAGGAAATATTGCACAGATGGTGGCACAGCAGTACAAAAAATACGGCAAACTATATGGAATGAACGCAGAAGAATGGAGTTTAGACACTACTATCTTCCGCAGGCCGGGGGAACAAGGAAGGTTGTTTTGAATAAGTTGTATTTTAGAACCAAAAGACAGCGTATGAGTAAGAACAAATTTGGAGGCAATTGGACAGAATTAAAAATTTCAATTCTTGAGACTTATACAAAACAATTTTTAACGGTATTTAAAAATAAACCTAATCAAAAGCTCTTATATTTTGATGGCTTCGCTGGTTCTGGGGATATCGAAGTTGAGAGTTCCGATGGGCAAGAAAAACACACTATAGAAGGTGCTGCTATGCGTATTTTGAAAATAGATAAGCCCAGAAACTTCAATGTGTATTACTTTGTTGAAAAGAAGAAAAGCTTAGCCGATGAGTTAAATATGAAAATAAAGAAAGCTTTTCCTAACATAAGCAGCTTTGTAGTATCTGAGGATTGTAATAAAAAACTGATAGATTTATCAAAAAATTTTTTAAGAATGCCCAAGGGTAAAGGATATAAGGTTTTAGGCTTTATTGACCCAAAGGGAATGCAGTTAGAATGGTCTTCAATAGAGGAATTGAGAGGCTTGCCAATTGACTTATGGATTTTAAATCCAACCAGTGGCACAAATAGAGTGCTTAAAAGGAAAGGCGAAATAAATGAATCATGGTTAAAAAGGTTGGAATTGTTTTTAGGTATGAGTCGAGATGATATAAGAAATCACTTCTATTCTAAAAGGCCAACCTTATTCGGGGATTTAGATGTTGTAAAAGAAAATGATCCTATAAATAAGTTACATGAACTATATGCGAGTAGAATTGCCGGAAATATTTTTAAATATGTTTCAGACCCTAAAATTTTGAAAAATAACTCCGGAGCTCCTTTATTTCATTTTTTTATGGCAACTAACAGTGAAATTGCATTAAGAATTGCAAATTCCGTTGTTACTCCTAAATTGAATTTTTGATCATGGCACAATCATCCATCGAATGGACCGAAATGACCTGGAATCCCACTACTGGTTGTAACAAAGTTTCGGCAGGTTGTAAATATTGCTATGCTGAAGTGATGACCCGTCGGCTGGAAGCCATGGGAATAAATAAATATAAAGATGGTTTCAAATTACGAACCCATGAAGATGCACTGCTAACACCGTATGAGTGGAAATCGCCTAAGATTGTTTTTGTTAATTCCATGAGTGATCTGTTTCATAAAGATGTGCCGCTTGAATTTATCAAAAAGGTATTTCATACCATGAATAATTGCCCGCAGCATACTTTCCAGGTGTTGACAAAGCGATCCGATATATTATTAGAATATCATAAGGAGCTTAAATGGACACATAACATCTGGATGGGCGTATCCGTAGAAGACAGAAGGGTTACACATAGAATAGATGATTTGCGGAAAACCAATGCCAGAACGAAATTCCTCTCCTGCGAACCATTGATAGGCCCGTTACCCAAAATGAATTTGAATAAAATAGACTGGGTAATAGTGGGTGGAGAAAGCGGAAGAACACCCAGGGCAATGGATGTAGATTGGGTATTGGATATTCAGTACCAATGCAAGAAAAAGGGAGTGGCTTTCTTTTTTAAACAATGGGGTGGCACCAATAAAAGGAAAACCGGAAGAACATTAAATGGGAAAATCTACGATGAAATGCCTGTTCTAAAAGACCAACCCTTATTGGTTGAGTTTTAAATTTTAGTCGCTTAGAATTTTCTACACTTCAAGCAATCTTAATATGCCTTGATTGATTCCGCATAAACACAAAATCTCAGGTTGTTTTTCCTTTCAAAAATCGCTTTTTCCCTTTGGAAAGGGTTCTTATGGTTTGCTACATTTATACAAGATGTATTGTTTTTCTTTCAACCAAAACTAATCTTGTATGAGCAGTGAATTCTCCCCTTTTACCCACGACGAACAATGGAAGGCAGAAAACGATTTCCTTAAAATGAAAATGATGCTCGAGCATGGAGCCGAATTTGGCAGCGTGGGCAATTCAGAAATTCCGCCCGGAATTGAAAATCAGTTTCTGAAATCTGTAATGGAATTTGAAAAGCAGTTTGAAAATACCACCTACATTAAAGTATTTGATAAACTTAAACGACCCACTCATTTTAAGCCGGTCACAGAAATTAAAGATGCGGATATTTCATCGGCCTGGTCCGAACTTTCCGATTATTTATCCCAATATGGCGTGAGCCTCGATGCCTGCAGCCCGAATATTTCTCCCCGGGAACTCTACCGCTTCACTATCGAAGAATTGTTTGAAGAAGAGGTGGAAGATATTTCGTTACCGGGTATGACGCAATGCTTTATTTATGATATTTTTCATCCAGACACCGTGTATGAAAATACCCGGCTTGCTAAAGAGGAATGTATAGAATATATACTGGATAAAATCCCGATGCAGGGAACCTATAATTTTAAGAAAGAAAATCTTCAACTGAATAACTATCCGCTTCTTTCCATAGATGAGTTTACGAAAATTGTAAACCGGTTTAAAGATGCCTACGATAACCTGGAAATTGATCAGATACAGGAATCGGTTTGTATTGTCCAGGAAAAAGAAAGTTGGGTAACTGGAGTCTATAGCATAACCGCTACTTCCGGTAAAGAAGTTTACCCGCTATCTGGAAAGTGGAAAGTGGTGTATGAAAAAGATGATCACCTGGAATATTGGTACATTAATACCGTTATTATTGAAGGAATCAATTTTTAATTATCAAGCCCTGGTTTAATATATGGGTGGGGGTGAAGAATAGCCTTTAGATAATTAGTTGAAAGATGCGAACATACAGCAGGTACATACCTCTTGCGAGATAAAAGAGTGCTCGCCCATTCACACTTCTTTTTCAACTTCCATCAATGAACTAATTTCCCCTGTACATCCCTCTCCATTCTTTCTTATTAAATAAAGGCTATTCCGGTAACCTAAAATCCGCTTGATTCTGTTCATTCTCCGGGACGTGGCCAAATTCCATAACACCTCATTTGATCAAATCTTCCAATGAATGCAATTATTGTACCTTAGGTTAATAATAAATTATTATGCGGCTGCTAATTATTCTGTTACTTATATCCTCTTACTCCTTCGGCCAACAGCGTCCTAATATCATATATATAATGAGTGATGATCACGATGCCGATGCCATCAGCGCCTATAATGAAAAGTTTATTCAAACACCAAACATCGACCGGCTGGCAAAGGAAGGCATGCTTTTTAAGAAAGCCTTTGTTGCCAATTCTATCTGCAGCCCGGCAAGGGCCACCCTACTTACCGGCCAGCATTCGCACAAAAACGGAATTAAAGACAACCGCACGGAATTCGATTCTTCAAAACTCACTATGCCAAAATTATTGCAGGCAGAAGGATATCAAACAGCAATCGTTGGTAAATGGCATCTTCATTCCTATCCTGCGGGTTTTGATTTCTGGAAAATCCTGCCGGGCCAGGGATTGTATAACGATCCCCGGATGATAACTATGAATGGTGATACCTCCGTCGTAAAGGGATATGCAACCGATATAATCACTAACGAAGCAATCCAATGGCTCGGGGGCAGGGATAAAAGCAAACCCTTTCTTTTACTGGTACACCATAAAGCTCCGCATCGAAACTTTGTGCCAAAGCTGAAATTTATTCAAATCACCAGTAAGCAGGTATTCCCGGAACCGCCTACTCTTTATGCCGATGTAAATAATCATGGTAAAGCCTGGCAAACGCAGCGCATGAGCATACTCTACGATATGACGCTTTGCACGGATCTGAAAATAGACCCTGCTTTATCTTATCAACATCCCTGAATTAAAACCTGACAAAAACGACATAAACGGGTACGAGGCTACATTCAACCGGATTCCTGAAGAAGAACGAAATGCAATGAAAGCCATTTATGCAGAAAGAGGAAAACTGGTACAGAAGCATTTTGCCGATAAGAAGCAGTTATTAAAATTAAAATACCAATGGTACATGCAGGACTTTATGGCTTGCGTGGCATCGGTGGATGAGAACATGGGGAGGTTGCTGGATTACCTTGATAAAAATGATCTTTCGAACAACACATTGGTTATTTATACTGGTGACCAGGGTTTTTATTTGGGCGAAAATGGATGGTTCGATAAGCGATGGATGTATGATGTATCCATGCAGGCGCCGCTGCTGATGCGCTGGCCTGGAAAAATAAAAGCAGGAACTATCAACAATACCCTTGTACAGAATATCGACTTTGCACCTACGATGCTCAATATGGCCTCAGCCAGCGTGCCTGTCGCCATGCAGGGACTCAGCTTAAAACCACTGATCACCGGCAAACAATCCAAGCTCCCCCGTAAATATCTTTATTATCATTACTATGAATACCCCATAGATCATTATGTTGTTCCCCACCTTGGTATTCGTGGTGATCGATACAAGCTTATTTATTTTTATACAATCGGTGAATGGGAATTGTACGACCTGCAAACCGATCCGGCGGAACAAAAAAATCTGGCCGGTATTGAGTCCTATAACAGCATCCTGAAAAAGATGAAAGAAGAGCTGTCAAAATTGAGAAGCCTGTATGATGATCACGAACCGGCAGGAATATTGAAATAGGATTCCCAACAAAAACTCCGTGGACAAGAATTTTCTTATTGGTATTTCTTCACCAGGTCAAATAAAATCTTACGATCAGACTCATTTATTCTTCCGCTTGAATCCTGCGGAACAAAATGAATTTTGTAGGATTGAATCGCGATGGCCGTATCTTTTATAGCATAACCAACGATACGTAACGCCTGCATCGCATTAAAATCAGGAGGTACTACTACATTGGTAGTATCATACCAATAACCAAATCCGTTTTCCGCTAACTGCTTCCAGGAAAATAATCGACTGGGATCTACCTTTCGTCCGGGCGCTATATCTGCATGACCAATAAAATTACCCTGGGGAATATTATAGGCACTTTTTAATCTCCCCAATAAACTAATCAGGCTATTCATTTGCAATTCGGAAAAAAGTTCATTGCCATTGTTATCCATTTCAATTCCAATGCTGCTACTGTTGATATCCGTATTATTTCCCCATCGGCTAACTCCGGCATGATGCGCCCGGAAATAATCATGGAGCATGTGAAAGACGATCCCATCCCGGCAAATCACATAATGTGCACTTACCTGTGTGCTCGGCAGGGTAAAAGTTTTCAGTGTCTGGTCGCAGGTGCTCTGCGCGGTATGATGGATAATAATATAGTTGGGTCTGCGCAAAGAAAAATTGGTGGTACCCACAAAGAAAGGAGCGTTGCTAACTGAATCGGTCAAAGGATATTGCCGTAAAATGCCGGCATATTCTTTCGCTTGTTTTTTATATACTTTGTTAGTGGCGCGATAGGCATTCCGGGTACAGGCTAATCCCGAAACAATAACTATTATGAAAATCACGAGGTTTTTAATAAGACTCATGAACCAGGTTTAAATCAACCTAATAATTCTATCGCTTCTTATGATTAAAATACCGGCGGTTATTCTGACCACCTCCAGTTCGTGTGCGCGGGTGATAGGAAGGAACCGGTCCTAATGCTTCCGGCACGGGTGCTTTTTCCACTTCTTTACCAAGTAACTGCTCAATGGTCGCAAACTTATTTTGCTCTTTTTCGCCAATAAAAGTAAAAGCAACTCCATCCGCTTCTGCCCGTGCGGTACGACCGATACGATGTACATAATCTTCCCCATCGTGCGGTACATCGTAATTAATTACCAGATCAATAGTATCGATATCAATTCCCCTGCTTAAAATATCGGTGGCAATCAAAACGGGAACCCGCCCGCTGTTGAACCCATTCATCACTTCTTCCCGCTTGGCCTGTTCGAGGTCGCTGTGCATTTCAGCTACATCAAATTTGCTTTGCAATAAGATGCGTGTAAGATCTTTTACATTTTGCTTGCGGCTGCAAAAGATCAGGGCGCTTTTATAGGGAGTGGTTTTGAGTACATGTTTTATCAATCCGAGTTTTTGTGCATCATATACCACAAAAGCTTTTTGAACAATTTTTTCCGGGGGTTTTGAAATGGCAATATTAACTTCTACGGGACTAATTAGAATTCGCCTGGCAAGTTGCCTGATCTTATCAGGCATGGTAGCGGAAAATAATAGGGTTTGCCGTTTGGCCGGAAGCTCCTGGATAATCCGGTTAATATCGTCCTGGAAGCCCATATCCAACATACGATCTGCTTCATCCAGTACCAGGAATTGCAAGCCCTTCATATTGTGATAACCCATGTTTATATGGGCAATCATACGACCAGGAGTACATACAATTATATCAGCACCCATTTGCAAAGCCTTTTTTTCGGCTACAAAGTTTTGACCGTCGTTACCGCCATAAATGGCGATTGAGCTCACATTCGTAAAATAAGAAAGCCCTTCCAGATGTTGGGAGATTTGAATCGCTAATTCGCGGGTAGGTACAATAATCAAAGCTCCAACCTGGCCATCGGAATGACTACCTAATAGCTTATGGATCATGGGTAACAGGAAGGCGGCTGTTTTACCGGTACCTGTTTGAGCCGATGCAATAATGTCTTTCCCCGCCATCACCGCCGGAATAACCTGCTCCTGAACCGGAGTAGCTGTTTCGTATCCGGAAGCCTCAATTCCCTCTAATAAACCGGGATTAAAATCAAATTCTGTAAAACGCAAGAGTTAAAAATTTAAGCAGGCACTGCTTCTAAAAAATTACAGGGCCCATGTACAAAAGCTTTAAAGGTAACTAAAAAGGTTGAAGGATACTATTCTCTACAGGATAGAAAATTACTTCATTTGGATTCCCCATTAAACAGTTCACTCCGAATATCAAAAATGTCATGATCATTCTGTTTGACGCTCTGTGATACGTTGGGAGTTAAAGGCAAACAAAAAATGCTATTGTTCCCCTGCTTCTAAATAGAAACATTTCCAAATTGAGGCTGGTTGTTTTTATTATTGACCTCTTTACTTTTTCCGTATTCGCTGATCAGTTCGGCTACCAGGGCCGTCCAACCTGTTTGATGACTCGCACCTAACCCGGTTCCGGTATCCCCATGAAAATATTCATAGAACAGAACCAGGTGTTCGTTACCCGGTTGCCTGTAAAACCAGTTGTATTTTCCGTAACAGCGGCGGTTTCCTTCAGCATCTTTTTCAAATAAACTGATAACCCGCCTGGTAAGTTCATCCGCTACCTGGCATAAATTAATTTTACTGCCCGATGCCTTAGGAAATTCCACCAGTAAGCTATCTCCGTAAAATTCTCCATACTTGCGTATCGACTGAATAATAAGAAAGTTAATCGGCATCCACACCGGCCCGCGCCAATTGCTGTTTCCTCCGAACATATCCGAAGTAGAATCTCCCGGATCATACCGTATTGTATAAGGATGTCCATCCAGTGTGACTGAGTAGGGATTATTTTCATGATATTTGGACAGTGCCCGTATTCCTCCCTCGGATAAAAAACCTTCATCATCCAAAATCCTATCCAGCAAATATTCCAATCGTTCTTTAGGAACCAATGATAATAACATCTGGTCGCCGTCTATCCGTTCTTCATTTGGCCAGAATTTCTTATTCTTCTTCCGATAGTTCTCAAACCAGCTTATCCTTTTTCTAAAATCTTCCAGTTTACTAAGCGCTGTTTTATCAATAGTGGATACGGCAAATAAAGGTGTTAAGCCCACTATGGACTGTATTCGCAGTTGCACCGGGTCGGCACCTGTAATACACAACACATCATAAAAGAACTTATCCTCTTCATTCCACAAATGATGCTCATTCAATGCCTCGGCTATCAATACGAAGTGTTCAAAAAACTTCGTAGCAGTATCTTCAAATGCCGGATCCTGCATAGCAATTTCGATAGCCATATCCATCATATCTAACGCATAGGTTCCCATCCAACTGGTACCATCCGCCTGTTCCAACTGCATTTCTCCCGAGTAATGAAAGCTTCGGTTAAATACTCCAATATTATCCAACCCCAAAAAGCCTCCTTCAAAAATGCTATCCCCTTTTAAGTCTTTTCGGTTAATCCACCAGGTAAAATTGATGAGGAGTTTCTGAAATACTTTTTTCAGGAATATAATATCTCCTTTCCCGGTATTTTTTTTCTCTATGTGATATACCTGTAATGCGGCCCAGGCATGTACCGGCGGATTCACATCGCCGAAATTCCATTCATAGGCGGGAAGTTGTCCATCAGGTTTCATATACCACTCCCGCATAATCAGGAGCAACTGGTGCTTGGCAAAAGTTGGATCAGCCACCGCCATCGAAATACACTGAAAGGCCAGGTCCCACGCGGCATACCAGGGATATTCCCATTTATCAGGCATCGATATAATATCCTGGTTCTTTAAATGTTTCCAGTCGCTGTTGCGCCCAGTCATTTTTCCATTACTCACCGGCGTTATTCCATCGCTGGTACTCAACCATCTTTCTACATCAAAATGGTAATACTGTTTGCTCCACAATAACCCGGCTAATGCCTGCCGCTGGATTTTCGCCATGTCATCGTTCATTCCCCTGGGTAGAATAGCGGCATAATAATCATCTGCCTCTTTCTTTCTGATCGTAAAAACATCTTTAAACCCTCTTACAAAAGCATTATCCATTAACTGGTTGCTGAGGCGGCAATAAATTGTTTTAGTATCTCCCCCGCTTATTTTCAATTTATATACTGGAGAAAACTTTGTACCATATTTACGTTTGCGTAGCAAATCCACATTCTCCTTGTTAATCACGGCCCGGTGAAAAGCATCCTTTACAAAAATGTTCTCATTGGGTACCCCGGTCACTACCTGGGTATTTGTTTCATTATCGGTAAATAGCGCGTCATCTGCCTGTTGAAAATAAAAATAATAATTGCCAATCGATTCGTGTGATGCTTTAACGCTTGTTTTGCTGAGCGAGGCAATAGAAGGCTGTTGCTTCATTTGCTTATTAGCCCAGCGATTGTAGAACCATAAGGTGGGTAGTACGTGTAATTCGGCCGCTTTGTTGAATCGGTTGGTGATATCGATCTTAATAAATATATCATCTTCATTTTGCTTGGCATAGGTAATGAGCACATCAAAATAACGGCTATCATCAAACAATCCCGTGTCTAGAATTTCATACTCCGCATCATGGTGACCACGGGTCCGGTTCTCTTCCCGTAACTGTTTATAGGGAAATTCCTGCTGGGGATATTTATACAAATATTCCATGTAGAAGTGAGTCGGAATATTATCCAGGTAATAATACAACTCCTTCACATCCTCCCCATGATTTCCTTCACTATTGCCCAGTCCAAACAACCGCTCCTTTAAAATCGCGTCTTTGCCATTCCATAAAGCAACAGAAAAACAAAGATTTTGTAAGTAGTCGGAAATCCCCGCCAACCCGTCTTCGCCCCAACGATACACTCGGCAATGCGAATGATCGAAAGGAAAATAATGCCAGGCATCTCCATACGGACTATAATCTTCGCGCACGGTACCCCATTGCCGTTCACTGAGGTAGGGCCCCCATTGGACCAATGGAATAGGTTTTAAAGCATTTACTGCCAGTCGCTGATGTTCTGCTGTCATTCAAAATATTTAAGCCAAAAAATAGGCAGGCGAAATCGTCATGGGGCAATGGCCCTTTCTAAAGTAGTGCAAAATTAACGGAACAGAAGGAAATAGGAACAGGGAACAATTAGGAGCCCAACTGCTGAATCTCTATTCGGCGCTGGTTGCGTCGCACTCTTATACGACAACAATTCTATTAAGCATTGGTTCAATACCAGCCTATTGCCGGATACTTCAATTCAAACAAAGGCCCCACTAGTCGCAAGGTGCCCATCTATTGAATAGCTCAATAATCAATATTGAATTGCTTTATCAATTGACCGATCGTTTGCTGTGAAATGAAGAATGAAGTATATAAAAGTAAATCTCCGATGTATTCTGATATCTTGACCATTTAGCGACCTATTTTTATATTTGTAATTATTTATCATTAGTGTCCGACTAAGGTCATCTGGATAATTATTAAAGCCCCTTGCAGAGCGGGTTCTGGCCCCTCTCCTCAAGGAGAGGGGTTGGGGTGAGGTGATACTTGCAAATGAAGCCTTTAACATATTTAGTCGGACAACAATGATTATTTATTCAACATTTTTCATTTCCTCCTCACATATTCCTCCGGTACTGCCCCCCCACTTCATACAGTGCCCGGGTAATTTGACCGAGTGAGCAATACTTTACTGTTTCCATCAATTCCGCGAAAATATTTTCATTGTTTACTGCAACCTGTTGCAGTTTTTTCAAGGCATTAGCCGAGGCTGATTCATTTCGTTTATGAAAAGCGTTCAAATTTTGGATCTGCTGTTCCTTTTCCTCGGTAGTACTGCGTATTACCTCACCAGGCACAATTGTAGGGCTTCCTTTCTTGTTGAGAAATGTATTCACCCCTACCAATGGAAGTTCACCCGTATGCTTCAAATGTTCATAGTGCAAACTCTCTTCCTGGATTTTATTACGCTGATACATTCTTTCCATCGCCCCTAAAACTCCCCCTCGTTCTGTAAGACGGTTAAACTCACTCATCACTGCTTCTTCCACCAGGTCCGTAAGCTCTTCAATCAAAAAAGATCCCTGGTTGGGGTTTTCATTCTTGGCGGTTCCCAACTCGCGATTTATGATCAGCTGTATGGCCATGGCTCTTCGAACACTTTCCTCAGTAGGCGTAGTTATCGCCTCATCATACGCGTTGGTGTGAAGGGAATTGCAATTGTCATAAATGGCATAGAGCGCCTGCAGGGTGGTTCGTATATCGTTGAAATCAATTTCCTGGGCATGTAAACTTCTGCCCGAAGTTTGAATATGATACTTCAGCATCTGGCTGCGCTTATTCGCTTTGTATTTATACTTCATTGCTTTCGCCCAGATGCGTCGGGCTACGCGGCCAATTACACTGTATTCCGGATCCATTCCGTTGCTGAAGAAAAAAGAAAGATTGGGAGCGAAGTCATCAATATTCATTCCCCGGCTCAGGTAATATTCGACATAGGTAAATCCGTTGGATAATGTAAATGCCAGTTGAGTTACCGGATTCGCTCCCGCTTCCGCGATATGATACCCGCTGATAGATACACTGTAAAAATTCCGTACATCATTTTCAATAAAATATTGTTGCACATCCCCCATCAGCTTCAACGCAAATTCAGTAGAAAAAATACAGGTATTCTGCGCCTGATCTTCCTTTAATATATCAGCCTGCACCGTACCACGCACCTGCGACAGCGCTTCCACTTTTATTTTGTTATAGGTTTCGGCCGGTAGAACTTCATCGCCACTCAACCCAAGCAATTGTAAGCCCAATCCGTTATTCCCTTCCGGTAAACGTTCCCGTTCCGATGAATTATAATAAACCGGTCCCGGTAAAGCATTGAACTTTTTTGAAACCACTTCATTCACTGTTGGCCACTGATTGTTCGTCTCCAAATATTTCTCCACCTGCTGGTCAATCGCTGCATTCATAAAAAAAGCTAATAATATAGGGGCCGGACCATTAATGGTCATACTTACTGATGTTTTTGGATCGCAGAGATCAAACCCGCTGTATAATTTTTTGGCATCATCAACAGTAGCAATGCTTACGCCGCTGTTACCTACTTTCCCATATATGTCGGGGCGATGATCCGGATCTTCCCCGTACAGCGTTACAGAATCAAAAGCCGTGGACAATCGTATTGCCGGCTGACCAATACTTACATAATGAAACCGCTTGTTCGTACGTTCTGGACTTCCTTCTCCGGCAAACATTCGGGTAGGATCCTCTCCTTCCCGTTTTAATGGAAATACGCCTGCTGTAAAAGGGAAATGTCCCGGAACGTTTTCCTGGGCCTGCCATTTTAAAATATCACCCCAATCTTTAAATTTCGGTAACAACACTTTGGGTATTCGCGTACCACTCAGGCTCGTAGTAAACATCGGTAATTTCAGCACCTTATCCCTCACCTTATATTCATAATGATCCAGTGCATACGCTTTTATTTTTTCGGGCCAGTGCTTAATGAGTTTCTTGGATACCGGCGTCAACTGCTCTTCATAAAACAATTTCATTTTTTCCAATACAGCCAACGAATAACCCTGGGCTCCCTGGGCAAAAGAAAATTTCTTTATGGCTTCCAGCGTGCCTTCCAGCTGGTAAAGCGTGGTAGCAATCGCTGCCTGGTCTTCCACCAGTTTATTGTATTCTTTAATGCTATCGGCAATCTCGCTCAGGTATCGTACCCTGGCCGGAGGAATGATCAGTGATTTGCTGACGGTATCTTTATGAACCAAATGATCCAATTGGCCGAATCGTTTACCCGTTTTCTTTTCAACAGCCGTCATAACTTTTTCAAACAACTCGTTTACCCCGGCGTCATTAAATTGAGAAGCAATAGTACCAATGATGGGGAGTTCTTCGTCTTTTGCTAAGAACAATTTATGATTGCGTTTGTACTGCTTGCGTACATCGGCTAACGCGTCGAGGGCCCCGGCCTTATCGAACTTGTTTATGGTAATTACATCTGCATAGTCCAGCATGTTTATCTTTTCTAATTGGGAAGCCGCCCCATATTCAGGTGTCATTACGTATAAACTCACATCACAATAGTCCAGGATACTGGCATCGCTTTGACCCACACCGGCACTTTCCAGGATAATAAAATCATAGCCGGCTTCTTTGCAAATATCAATCGCCTCCTGCACATGTGCGCTTAGCGCACGGTCACTTTCCCGGGTGGCGAGGCTACGCATATAGGCCCGTGGGTTATGAATTGAATTCATCCGGATACGATCGCCTAATAAGGCACCGCCTGTTTTTTTCTTGGATGGGTCAACACTTATGACAGCAATCGTTTTATCTGGAAAAGCATTTAAGTATCGTCGCACAATTTCATCGGTAACGCTGCTCTTGCCTGCGCCACCGGTACCGGTAATACCTAAAACAGGAAACCGACCGGGCTGTTGGCCGGTGGGTGGTTGGTTCTTTACTTTGAGTTTTTCGCCACCATTTTCGGCGTTGGTAATCATACGGGCAATTTTTCGCACATCCTTCACTTCCCCCAATGTCATTATATTCTTATACTCTCCTCTGCCATTAAGGGTAAAATCACAAAGGGCAATTACTTCCTCGATCATCCCTTCCAGCCCTAATTTTCTGCCATCATCGGGAGAATAAATTTTGGTAATACCATATTTATGCAATTCATCTATTTCCTGTGGCAATATGGTACCGCCCCCGCCGCCAAATATTTTAATATGTCCGCATTCGTTTTGATCCAGTAAATCCTTCATGTATTTAAAAAACTCCACATGGCCTCCCTGGTAACTGGTGATAGCAATTCCCTGCGCATCTTCTTCAATGGCGCATTCAACAATTTCCGCCACTGAACGATTATGACCAAGATGAATAATTTCAGCTCCTTTACTCTGCATAATGCGCCGCATAATATTAATGGCAGCATCATGTCCGTCAAACAAACTGGCGGCCGTAACTATTCGAACTTTATTGTGAGGGATATAACTCATAAAAACGGAATTCAGAATAGG
This sequence comes from uncultured Chitinophagaceae bacterium, assembly GCA_963775145.1. GTDB lineage: Bacteria > Bacteroidota > Bacteroidia > Chitinophagales > Chitinophagaceae > Endoryza. Next base: position 451,219 of record CAVZHZ010000016.1, on the reverse strand, counting down.
GACAAAGTTAATCGAAAAAGCTAATGCCTGTTAGCGCAGATAAACGATTGCGCAAAAAGGTTTTGTATGGAGCAAAATTGGAAGTAGCTTAGACTGCATAATTACCTTCACCATGAAATTAATTCGTTTTGGAGATGTTGAAAGAGAAAAACCGGGAATCCAGTTACCCGATGGAATCAGACTGGATATTAGCGGCTTTGGAGAAGATTATACGGAAGATTTTTTTGCCACCGATGGTATAAACAGGTTAAGAGCATGGTTAGAAACAAATCATACCTCCTGCCCGGTTGTTAAAGACGAAGTAAGGTTAGGTCCTCCTGTTTGCCGACCCTCCAAAATAATATGTATCGGACTCAACTATTCTGACCATGCCGCGGAATCAAAAATGCAGGTACCTCCCGAGCCTGTTATTTTTTTTAAAGCAACCACGGCTATTTGCGGCCCTAATGATAACCTGGTAATACCAAAAAACAGTACTAAAACCGATTGGGAGGTGGAACTGGCAGTGGTTATAGGTAAAAAAGCCAGTTATGTGGAAGAAAAAGAAGCCGCGCAATATGTGGCAGGTTATATGTTGCACAACGATTACAGCGAACGCGCTTTCCAATTAGAACGAAGCGGCCAATGGGTCAAGGGAAAAAGTTGTAACAGCTTTGCTCCCCTGGGCCCTTACCTGGTAACCCCCGATGAAATCGATGACATCAATAACCTGAGATTGTGGCTCACGGTGAATGGCAAAATAATGCAGGATGGAAATTCAAATAACCTGGTATACAAAATTCCTTTTTTAATTTCTTATATAAGTCAATTTATGACTTTGTTACCCGGTGATATTATCAGCACCGGAACTCCGGCTGGTGTTGGTATGGGACAAAAACCTGAATCGATCTATATAAAAGAAGGAGATGTTATTGAGTTGGGTATTGATGGGTTGGGAAGTAGTAAGCAAACGGCCGTAGCATGGAAATAATTTGCAAATTAGAAAATGTGCGAATGTGCAGATGTGCGAATATGCGAATGATAAAGCTATAAAAAGCATGTATATGTATATATAACAAATGTATAGGGACAAGCATTATAGAATAGAATGTATATACAATCTATATTTCCGAATTTTATGAAAACTTTCGGGAGGCACATCGAACGATAAACCACAAACCATAAACTACAAACCCAAACTAAGATGCAACGACATTGCCTCGCCTTAGACCTCGTAGACGAACCCGACCTGATTGCAGAATATGAACAAAGGCACCAGAAAGTATGGCCGGAAATTATTAAAAGCATCAGGGATAGCGGTATTGAAGTGCTGGATATTTACCGCACCGGCAACCGGATGTTTATGATAATAGAAGCCAGTGATTCCTTTAGTTTTGAAAAGAAAGCGGCCATGGATGCTTCCAACTCAAAAGTGCAGGCCTGGGAGGAATTAATGTGGAGCTTTCAACAGGCGCTACCCTGGGCGAAACCGGGAGAAAAATGGATCTTAATGAATAAAATATTTGAATTGCCATGATCATAGACAGTCATGTTCACTTCTGGAAATACAATAAAAAAAGAGATACCTGGATCACCAACGACATGAAGATCCTGCAGCAGGATTATTTACCTGAACACTTTGCTTTAACAGCAAAAAGAAATGAAATAGATGCGGTGATTACCGTCCAGGCCGATCAGAGTGAATTAGAAACTCATTTTTTAGTGGAGCTGGCCAAAACCCATCCGTTGATTAAAGGGGTAGTGGGCTGGATTGATTTATGCGGACCGGATTTACCAAAGCGCCTGGATTATTTCTCCCAGTTCCCTATCATTAAAGGATGGCGTCATATTGTTCAGGCCGAACCGGATGATTTTTTATTGAGAGAAGATTTTCAAAAAGGGGTTTCCGTTCTCAAACAATTTGATTACACGTATGATATACTGATCTATCCGCAGCAATTACCAGCTACCCTTTCATTTGTTGAAAAATTGCATGACCAAAAATTAATTATTGACCATTGCGCCAAACCCGATATTAATACCAAGAAGACCGAGAATTGGAGTTTGCTGATAAAAGAAATTGCGAAACATCCGAATGTATATTGCAAACTATCGGGATTATTTACCGAAGCCAACTGGAAAGAATGGAGTCCGGCTGATTTTTATCCGTACCTGGATGTGGTTTTTGAAGCCTTCGGGACGAATCGTATTATTTTTGGCAGTGATTGGCCGGTAATGTTATTAAGCGGAATATATGTTCAATGGAAAAGCTTGATTGAAAAATATATGGAATCGTTCAAGCCAGAAGATAAAGAGAAGGTGTTTGGTGAAAATGCAAAAATGTTTTATGGTCTCTCCTGATCCACGCTAAAGGGGAATGGGAAAGACCCTCATTACTTCAACCAACAATTCGTTCTTTTTTTTGATAGATAATAGTATATTTTGCTATTAATTGTAATATTAAAAACCTTCTTCGCTGCGGCGGAGAGCCAGGAGGGGATTATGAATTTAAATTTAACCAACAAAGTATTCCTCGTTACCGGTGGTGCGAAAGGAATCGGCGCGGCTATCAGTAATACGCTGTCGGCAGAAGGGGCTATTGTAATGATTGCCGGCCATGGCAAAGAAGATAATCAAAAAGCAGTAGATGAAATTGTCAGGGCAAAAGGAAAAGCAGCTTCTCATACGGTTGAACTCGCCGATGTAAATGCCTGTAAAGAACTAATCGATTTTACCATTGATAAATATGGACGAATTGACGGATTGATTAACAATGCCGGAGTGAATGATGGAGTTGACCTGGAAAATGGATCGCCGGAACTGTTTGTACAGTCGCTGCAAAAAAATCTACTCCATTTTTATACCCTCGCACATTATGCATTACCTCAATTGAAAAAAAACAAAGGAGTAATTATTAATATCGGATCAAAAGTAGCGGAAACCGGGCAGGGGCATACTTCGGGATATGCTGCATCCAAAGGAGCAGTGAATGCATTAACCAGGGAATGGGCCGCAGAACTCTTACCCTATTCAATAAGAGTGAATGCGGTCATCCCCGCCGAAGTGTGGACACCGCTTTATGAAAAATGGATTAACAGCCTTCCGGATTCAAAGGAAAAACTGGCATCTATTATCAGCAAGATCCCCTTTGAAAAAAGATTTACGACCGCTGAAGAAATTGCGAATATGGTGGTGTTCCTGGCAAGTGAGAAATCATCTCATACAACAGGACAGATCATTTATGTTGACGGAGGATATACGCACCTCGACAGATCTTTAACATAGCCTCATCCCCTGAAGGGAAGTTTGTAACATGCTAATTAATTTTGAATTCTTTCATATTGCGACATTCTAAATTTTATTAACAGCTTGCCAGCCCCCCTTTAGGGGATGGGGGCTAAAAAACGATTGCATGGCATTATCGACGACTTCCAACACGACCATTACTTCTGCTGAAAACAGGAGTTATCTTTTTCCGCTGATACTGGTTACCAGCTTATTTTTCTTATGGGGACTTGCCTATGGATTGCTCGATGTATTAAACAAGCATTTTCAGGAATCGCTGAATATTACCAAAACCCGGTCTACCTTATTACAAGGGGCCTATTTTGGGGCTTATTTCTTAATAGCGCTTCCCGCCGGAATATTTATGAATCGCTTTGGATACAAAAAAGGAATTATCCTGGGGCTTTTGCTCTATACAACCGGCGCATTTCTCTTTTACCCTTCTGCCCAACTGGCCAGTTTCAATTTCTTTCTGTTTTCTTTATTTATATTAGCCTCTGGCCTTACCTTCCTTGAAACAGCGGCTAATCCGTATGTCACCGTACTGGGTAAGCCGGAAACATCCGAATTCCGTTTGAATTTATCACAAAGCTTTAATGGGGTAGGATCGTTCATTGGTCCTATCATTGCAGCCAACCTGTTTTTTGGCGCTAAAACAGCCAGCGAAGGATTAGGGTCTGTAAAAATAGTATACCTGGTTATTGGCGGAATTGTATTGGCCATCGCCGTCCTGTTCTGGAGAACCAGGTTGCCCGAAATAAAAGAAAGCGAATTAGTATCTACCCCGATACAGGATCAAAAACCATTATTCAGCCATAAAAATTTCACGGGGGCAGTCATCGCGCAATTCTTTTACGTAGCGGCCCAGGTTGGAATTGCGGCCTTATTCATCAATTATTGCACCGAGTCAGGAACCGGTATTAAAAATGATAAAGCTTCCATACTACTTTCTATCAGTTTATTATTATTCACAATTGGCCGGTTTGCCGGAACCGCGCTGATGAAAAAGATCGCGCCCAATAAATTATTGTTCTTTTATTCTATCGTTAATATTCTTCTTTGTGCTGCGGTGGTAGGTTTTCGGGGATGGCTTTCTGTGTATTCGCTAATGACAATTTTCTTTTTTGAATCTATTATGTTCCCCACCATTTTCGCGCTGGGAGTAAAGGACATGGGCCATCACACCAAAAAAGCCTCATCATTTATAATTATGTCTATCGTGGGAGGTGCTTTAATGCCCTACATCATGGGTATCCTGGCCGATAATTACTCTACTGCCGCCGCCTATATCGTTCCATTATTTTGCTTTCTGGTAGTGGCATGGTACGGATGGAAAGGATATAAAACAAGTGCCTGAAACATCATATGAATAAAGCTGTTTTATTAGAAGCGCCTTTTACCATTTCTACTTTTGAAGCTTTACCCGCTTCTATGGGGGAGGAGGAAGTATTGCTTCGTATTGAATGGGTCGGTTTGTGCGGTACGGATCTTAGCAGTTATAAGGGTACCATGCCATTAGTTTCTTACCCTCGTATACCCGGCCACGAAATAGGCGCTGTAATAATAGACAGAGGAAAACAAGTTCCGCAAGATTTAATAATTGGCGATCGTGTTACTGTTAATCCTTATTCCAGTTGTGGTAAATGTCCCGCCTGCCTTGCGAAACGATTCAACACCTGCCAGTTTAATCAAACCCTCGGAGTGCAGCGGGATGGTGCCATGCGGCAAATATTTTCTGTGCATTATAGTAAATTATATAAAAGCAATAAGCTATCCCTGCAGCAACTGGCCCTGGTAGAACCATTGAGTGTAGGGTATCATGCCAGTGAACGCGCTGCAGTAACCGATTCAGATTTGGTGCTGGTTATTGGTTGTGGTGTTATTGGTATTGGAGCCATTATAGCCTGTGTAAAAAAAGGAGCTGCGGTAATAGCGGCAGATATCAGTGATGACAAGCTTTCCTTTATTAAACAATTTGGCGTGGAGCGGGTCATTAATACAAAAAAACAGGATATTCTATCGGTAATAAACGAATGGACAGATGGCAAAGGAGTGAATGTGGTAATCGAAGCGGTTGGTTCTGTCATAACCTATCAATACACGCTGGATGTGGTAGCTTTTGCAGGCAGAATAGTAGCACTCGGCTATGCCAGGGAAGATATATTGCTCAATACTTCCTTAATTGTCCGGAAGGAATTAACTATCGCAGGCAGCCGAAATGCGTTGTACGAATTCGGGCCGGTTATTCAAATGATGGAAGAAAGTCGCTTGCCATTTGATAAACTGATCAGCAAAACCTATCCACTTCAGCAAGCAGGAGAAGCATTTGATTACTGGTACCATAATCCGGCCGACGTGATAAAAATTCTTAATCCAGTTAAATTAGAACAGCATATCTGTTTACCAAGGAGATACAAAGGCCTCAAAGAAATTTGGAATTAGTATAAGGGCTTAATGATCTTTGTGTCATCCTGAGAAACCATCATTATCGAAATGGAAGCGTAACAAAAATTAAATTAGCAGCATGTTTAGTCTTACCAATAAAACATCGATCGTAACCGGCGGCGGAAGCGGTATCGGCAAAGCGATCAGCACCGTATTTTCAAAGCAGGGAGCTATTGTACACATTTTTGATATGGATGATGCGGGTGGTGCTTCTACAGTTGAAGAAATAAATAAATCCGGCGGCATTGCTTTTTTTCATCACTGCGACGTATCTAACCAGGCAGAAGTGAAAAGAATAACAACTTCGATCGTAGAAAAAAATGCCAGCATCAATATACTGGTAAATAACGCCGGCATTGCCCATGTAGGCAACGCGGAAACAACCAATGAAGAAGATTTTGATCGTTTGCTGCGGGTAAATGTAAAAGGCGTGTACAACTGTTTGCACGAGATATTACCTTATATGAAGCAAAAAGGAGGTAGTATCATTAACATGGCCTCCGCAGTGGCTTCCGTTGGAATACCCGATCGGTTTGCCTATTCTGCCACTAAAGGGGCCGTTGCGGCCATCACCATGTCGGTTGCCAAAGATTACCTCTCCTTTAATATCCGTTGTAACTGCATTTCACCGGGGCGCGTACATACTCCATTCGTGGATGGCTTTATAAAAAAGAATTATCCGGGAAAAGAAAAGGAGATGTTCGATAAATTATCCAAAACACAACCCATCGGTCGCATGGGAACGCCAGATGAAATCGCCTACCTCGCTTTATACCTGGCCAGCGATGAAGCTTCTTTTACTACTGGCTGTGATTACCCGATAGACGGGGGTTTCATCAAATTAAATAATTGAACCTTTGATGCAGGATGAATATTAAAATAAAAGCTACGGGTTACATTCCTGAAAATGATTCCTGTGAATTGAGTCGTGACACTGCTATCGGTTTGGATATTCCCATCCATTTACCATGATTATTCCCTAAGCTCCTTTCCTCTCTAATTAAATCCAAGTTGCTATATACGCCAAATTGAATATTTTGCAGCAATAAACCTTCTTATATGTTGAAACGACTCCTCCTTTTACATTTCACATTTTATCTTTTACATTTTGCATTTCCGCAGGATCCCTGGAAAATCTCCGCTTCGAATTTCGATCCGAAAAATTATTATGGCATCACAGTAGCCAATGGCATGATTGGAATCGTTTCGGCTCCCGAACCTTTTAAAGTAAAAGATGTAGTGCTGGCGGGCGCGTATGATTTATACGGCAGGGGACGGGTAAGTAATTTCCTGCGCAGTTTTAACCTGCTTAACATGCGGATGGATATTGATGGCCGAAGCATGGATGCATCCCAGGCTGTTAATTTGAAGCAGGAACTCGATATGAAAAAAGCGTCCTTTACAACCACCTTTGATTATAGTGATAGAGCGTCTGTGTCTTATACCTATTATTCCCTTCGCCATTTACCTTATACCGTTTTGATGGATGTTTCCATCACCGCAAAAAAAGATATTACCGTTGGCAGCGCAAGTGTAATGGAAGCACCCGATGCCTTAAAAGAAGTGCAGAATTATTATAATGAAATCGATCGCCCGCATGTGGTAATCAGTTTACTTACTTCATCTGCCAAAAGTCCTACGGGTAAATTGCTTATGTGCGCATCCAATACTTTTTTGTTCAGTGAGGCGCATGGCCAGGAACCACGGGTAATTCATGAAATGTGGGATAATAACATGCACCTCATGAAATTCAGTAAAAAAATCAAAGCAGGCGAAACCTGGCGTTTCTCTATTGCAGGTTCGTCTATTACCTCTGCTCATCATGACGATCCGCTGAATGAAGCGGAACGCTTAACAATATATGCGAAGCTGGAAGGAAGAGATCGTTTGTTACAGTTTCATAACAAAGCATGGGAAGAACTGTGGAGGAGCGATATCCAAATTGATGGGGATGCACAGGCCCAGCAAGATGTACATAGCATGCTTTATCATTTATATTCTTTTGTACGGGAAGGCACCGCTTTATCGCCTTCCCCGATGGGGTTAAGCGGGCTTGGTTACAATGGGCATGTGTTTTGGGACACAGAATTGTGGATGTATCCTGCCTTATTATTATTACATCCCGCATTAGGAAAGAGTATGATCGAATATCGATTTCAGCGATTAGAATCCGCTAAGCGAAACGCATTCAGTAAAGGTTTTAAAGGCGCGATGTATCCCTGGGAGAGCGCCGAAACAGGAGTTGAAGAAACTCCGGTTTGGGCATTAAGCGGTCCGTTTGAACACCATATTACCGGTTGCGTGGCCATTGCCGCGTGGAATTATTACTGCGTAACGCAGGATAAAACCTGGTTGAAAGAAAAAGGCTGGCCGATACTTTCTGCCACCGCCGATTTTTGGGCAAGCCGCGTAGAGCGAAACGGACCTGGCAGGTATGATATAAAGAATGTAGTGGCTGCCGATGAATGGGCTGAGAATGTAGATAATAATGCATTCACTAATGCTGCGGCAAGGGCCAATCTTCAATTTGCTACGGAAGCCGCCAAACTATTAGGAATCGTACCGGATGCGGATTGGATGAATGTAGCCAATAATATTCCGATACTTAAAATGCCTGATGGCGTTACGCGCGAACACGCTACGTATAATGGGGAAGGAATAAAGCAGGCCGATGTAAATCTTCTTTCCTACCCGTTAAAAGAAGTAACGGACCCAAAAGCTATCCGTCGCGATCTGGAATATTATGAAACCCGTGTTCCCAAGGAAGGAACGCCCGCAATGACTCAGGCAGTATTCACTACTTTATATGCAAGATTGGGGGATGGGGAGAAAGCCTATCGTTGGTTTAATGACGCGTATATTCCAAATCTCAATCCACCATTCCGCGTCATTGCAGAAACAAAAGGAGGCACCAATCCCTACTTTGCTACCGGGGCCGGGGGAATTATTCAAAGCGTATTGATGGGTTTTGGCGGATTGGAAATAACTCCCAAAGGAATCATTCAAATTAAATCGGCATTACCCAAACAATGGAAAAGCCTGACGATTACAGGAGTAGGGGTGGAAAGGAAGACTTATATTGTTAAATGATCTGATCGTTTTAAATAGTATTTTTTTCAATGGCGAATGGCGGATGAGCAAATGGTGGATGAAATTGCCGATAAAATGGGTCATTTAAAACAGTCGAAATAATTGAAATTCAACAATTCGCCATTCGCACATTTGCCATGATTTAAATATAATTACCGTTACTTCGTATTCCTAAAGAAAAATAAACGCAAACAGCTATTCTGTAAGTTGAATTGTCCTATTTTGCAAGCTACATCTGCTTTGAAACAAGTCGCCTCCATATTGCTTTTGGGATTACTGTTCTTTAACTGGTTCGGGTACCGAATGGTGTCTGATTACCTGCAACAAAAATCCGATATCAAACTGGAGGCCAAGCTGGATAATAACGACTACGACGAATCCCAACTGATTGAATTGAGGGTTGCTATTAATCTTCCCTATCATAACGATTGGAATGGATTTGAGCGTTATAAAGGAGAAATTGAGATTAATGGCGTTCATTACAAATATGTAAAGCGCAAAGTGGAAAAAGGAGAATTAGTATTGCTTTGCCTTCCCAACAGCGAAAAACAATTGTTACAATCTGCCCGCGACAATTTCTTCAAACTGGTGAATGATCTTCAACAAAATAATTCAGGCAAAAAATCGGATAGCAATAATTCTTCCTTGTTTAAGGGCCTTTATTCCGATTACCTGAAAGAAAAAAATAATTGGGCACTGGCTCTTTTGTCCATTCCAAAAACGAACTATCCTGTTTCGGATATTCAAATTTCCTCTTCTTATTTTTCTTCTCTCTCCCGAGCAACCACCGGAAGTAATATAATCTCCTGCTTCTTTCGATCCATTGAATTAATGCGCAGTTGCCGGAGGGTACTGCTTATCGTATTTTATTAAAGGAAAATATTTACTAAAAATGAAACTTGCTTTTATAGCAGTATTTACCTGCTTATTATTTTGCGCCTGTCAGCAAACCGGTGACTACAGGAAGTTTTCTTCTGATCCGCTTCTCTACTCCAAAACAGTAAAGAAGTTGAATGACGTAGTGCTGGAAAATAATTTCCCGCCGATGATTGCTTCCCGCAATTATGCTTATGCCAATATCGCCGCCTATGAATGTATAGCCGCCGGCGATAGCGGTTATCAGAGTTTAGCAGGCCAAATTAAACACATGCCTAAGATGCCCGCACCGGTTGCGGGAAAAGAGATCGATTTTTCTTTAGCCGCTTTGCTGTCTTTCACTAAAGTGGGTAATGCGGTTACTTTCCCCGAAGGAAGTATGATGAATTACTATGAGGCGTTAACAAAAGCAGCCGATTCAGCTGGTATTCCATCCGACGTATTGAAAAATACTATTGCATTTTCCGATTCGATAACTGCGGCTATCATGGCCTGGTCGAAAAAAGACAATTATGCCCAAACCCGCACCGCTTCGCGCTATACAGTAGTTGATTCTCCTGGTCGGTGGGTTCCTACTCCCCCTATGTATGCATCCGGAATAGAGCCCCACTGGATGGAGATAAGAACTTTTGTATTGGACTCCGCTTCTGAATGTAAGCCTGCCCGTCCTCCGGTATATAATATTACGGATAAGAAAAGCGAATATTACCAACGGTTAATGGAAGTAAAGAATATTGTCGACAGTCTTACGGAAGAACAAAAACATATCGCTGATTTCTGGGACGACAATCCATTTAAACTGAACGTAACCGGTCACGTAATGTATGCTACCAAGAAATTTTCTCCGGCCGGGCACTGGATGAATATTGTAGGCATTGCCGCTCAAAAGGCACAGGCTGATTTTAATGCTACCGTGGCCGCCTATGCACAAACTTCTATTGCTTTATTTGAAGGTTTTATTGGTTGTTGGGACGAAAAATACCGAAGCAATACTGTTCGCCCGGAAACGGTCATTAATAAAAGTATCGATGCAAACTGGCGGCCTTATATACAAACCCCTCCGTTTCCCTTCTTATATCAGCGGACATGCAACCATCAGCGCGGCCGGTGCAGAAGTAATGACGGAACATTTTGGAGATAACCTGGCATTTACCGATACTTCGCTGCTGGAGTTTGGAATTAAAAACAGGGAAATAAAATCGTTTCGGTCGGCGGCAGCAGAAGCAGCTATGTCGCGTCTGTATGGAGGGATTCATTTTCGCTTTGATAATGAAAATGGCTCAAAGAGCGGAAAAAAAATAGGGGAAATGGTTATCGCCCGTTTACGCATGAAAAGAAAATAATATTAAAAACACAAAACATTTACTGTAAAAATTATACTGATGAAAAAAATTATTATTGCCTCCTTTACTTTCCTGCTTATTACTCAAATTGCCCAGTCCCAGGGTTGTGTAGCTATCCGCAGCACCGGTGCTATCTGTACGCGCCAGGAAGTTGATAAGAATACAACCGGCGGCTGGCAGTTGAATACTTCTTACCGTTTTTTTAAATCATTTCGTCACTATGTGGGGAAGGATGAACAAAAAATAAGATTAGAACAGGGAACGGATGTACGCAACTGGCAGCATTCAATGAATCTTACCCTGGTTCGGCAATTCAATAACCGCTGGTCAATGTCCGTGGATGTTCCGGTTATTTCCAATTCCCGGTCTTCCAAATATGAACATTATGGTAATTCGAGTACGAGCCCGAATGCCCGCAGGAGTACCCATGCTTTTGGTTTGGGTGATATTAGGGTAGCGGGTAATTATTGGTTATTAAATCCGGCAAAAAGCATGAAGGGAAATATACAAGTGGGGCTGGGAATAAAATTCGCAACCGGAAATTACAGGGTTCAGGATTTCTTTTATAAAAACGACACAACGGCCGTACTTGGTCCGGTGGATCAGTCTATTCAGTTGGGTGATGGAGGTACTGGTTTTACTACGGAAATTAACGCCTATTATAATTTCACCCATCGTATTGGCGTGTATGGTAATTTTTATTATCTCCTTAATCCAACAGAACAAAACGGGGTATCAACAGCCCGTGGTGGTATACCAAGTGCAACCGCTATAAAATTTGGCACCAGCACAATGAGTGTTCCTGATCAATACATGATCAGGGCGGGGGGTAATTACACGCTAAACAGGTTTACAGCATCCGCCGGTATGCGCATAGAATGTATTCCTTCAGAGGACCTGATTGGCGGAAGTAGTGGATTTAGAAGACCGGGGTACGTCATCTCTGCCGAACCTTCTGTTAGTTACCGTTTCAAATCAATTACAGCTTTTGCAGCAGTACCAGTAGCCCTTGATCGCAACCGAACTCAAAGTTATTCAGATAAATTAAGAACAGCAGCCGATGGAATACCCGTACACGGGGATGCAGCATTTGCCGATTACTCTATTAATTTCGGATTAGTAATAAAACTATAAAATAGTATTCCAAAACTTAATCTAAAATAAAAACGATGTTTTCCAGCACTATTTTATATAAGAGAATATTGACGTTTATATATTTTTTTATGCCGTCAATTGCCCTCCAGGCACAAACGGATTTGGATGCCATCATGATGAATAAAAACCAATTTTGCAGCGGGTTAATGTACATGCATTCTTCCTGGGAAAATTATTGGGAGGGTACGTTGAAAAGGGATAACCAAAACATAGGTACCGTTACCAGTCAATCGGTAATGTATATGGCCAACTATGGGATTACGGGTAAACTGAATGTAATGATTGGCGCCCCCTATATATGGACCAAAGCTTCAGCCGGTACCTTATCCGGATTAAAAGGAGTCCAGGATTTTTCGCTTTTTGTAAAATGGAAACCAGTAACCGAAACCTTTGGCAAGAATAAATTATCGCTATTCCTTTTGGGTGGCTTCTCCACCCCTATTACAAATTATGTAATCGATTTTTTACCAATGTCCGTTGGCCTGGGTTCTACCAATTTTACCGGAAGAGCGATGATTGATTACCAACGGGGAAAATTTACGGTAACTGGGTCGGCGGCCTATGTGAGAAGAAGTAATGTAACAATTGACCGCACTTCTTATTTCGACACAGAGTTAAGGCTAACCAACAAGGTGAAGATGCCTGATGCGGAACAATATCAACTTAGAACGGGTTACCGGGGCAAATACTTGCTGGCGGAAGCTACCCTCAGTAACTGGACAACAAAGGGAGGATTTGATATCACCCGTAATAATGCCCCTTTCCCCAGTAACCGGATGAATGCAACCATGATAGGAGCGGCCATCAAATACACACTTCCTGTTCATACCAACCTGTCTTTCCTTGCCGGAGCGAATTATACCGTTGCCGGAAGAAATGTAGGACAGGCCACTGCATTTAGTGCAGGTGTTTTTTATGCTTTTTATTTTAATAAAAAAGCAAAGAAATAAACCAATCACAAATTATATATAACGAAACATGAAAAATAGATTAGGATGGGCGGGGGCAGCGCGTAATTACACTAATTCTTATAATTATTTCCTGCTCTAAATCTATTACCGGGCGAACGGATAATACCCTGGCTTTGCAGCCTGCCAAAACAGATATTGATGCAGGCGCCTGGAAACCTATATTGCTTACATCACCCACCGAATTTTCGGTGGCCGCACCCGCTGCTACCACCACGCCCGATTATATTGCCCAGGTAAATGAAATAAAAACCTGGCAGCAGGATCTCACGGCAGAAGAAAAAAGAATCGTGAAATACTGGAGTGCCGGAGCCGTACTTCGCTGGAATGAAATTTTGCGCGAACTGGTAGCGAGGCACAATCTTCCCCCTTATCAGAATGCAGATGGAAGCTATCCATTTCCCAATGCAAATAATCCATTGGCTTATCCGCAATTTCCATTCGCCAATCCTCCCTATGCTGCCCGTGCCTACGCATATGTAAGTGCCGCTCAATATGATGCATTGGTAGCCGCTCATTATTATAAGAAATTATATAACCGGGCAGCTCCATATACAGTGGATCCTTCAGTAATTGCACTGATACCTAAATCTGATTTGCCTTCCTATCCTTCAGAAGACGCGATAGTGATTGGTGTTTCAGTAGAACTAATGAAGTTATTATTCCCCGGCGATCAGGATTATATTCAGTTAAAGGCAGAAGAACATAAACGGGCCCGCTTAATTGCAGGGGCTAATGTAAGAAGCGATATCGAGGCAGGTGAAGCATTAGGTAAAGCAGTAGCACAGAAATTTGTAACCCGCGCGAGAGGCGATCGGGCTGGCGCGGCTGCAGGAAACCAGGCATTATGGTCGCAATTAGAAAGTGATACCAGGGCCAAAGGAGAAATTCCCTGGATAAGCCTGGAATCACCTAAACGTCCGCCCATGTTACCCTTATTTGGAAAAGTAAAAACATTTTTGTTCGATTCTCTGACAGCGGTATCGCTTCGACCCGGCCCTCCTCCCTCTACGAATAGCGAACAAATGAAAAAAGAAACTGAAGAAGTATATGAGTTAATGAAAAATCCTTCGAGGGATAAAATCGCTATCGTTCATTTTTGGGCTGATGGAGTAGCTACCTATACCCCGCCCGGTCATTGGAATGCGATTGCCGCAGAAGATTTCATCAATAAAAATTACAGTGAAGTTCGATGGGCCAGGAATTTGGCCCTATTGAACATGGCATTAATGGATGCCGCCATTGTTTGTTGGGATACCAAATACTTTTATTTTAATCCTCGCCCCACCCAATTAAACCCGGCAATTAAAACAGTAACGGGTCTGCCCAACTTTCCATCTTACATATCTGGTCATTCCACGTTCAGCGGAGCAGCTGCAACCCTTCTTAGTTATTTAAATCCCGAAAAAGCGAGTAGCTACGATGCCATGGCTAAGGAAGCTTCTTTATCCAGGATATACGGGTGCATACATTACCGAAGTGATTGCGAAGTAGGATTGGTGATAGGAAAAAATATCGGAAACTATGCTGTAACCCGTGCACAAACCGATGGAGCCGGCAATTAATCAAAACAAAAAAATTCGACCCATAATTTTTTGAGGATTTATAATGTTAATCGCACAAACTAAAGTTCCTGCTGTTCTCAGCAAGAACGGTTTGGCGATTTTTGCTAACGGCATCAACCTGAAAAATGAAAAAAATCTTTTGGATAGGATCGATCGGTCTCCTGTTGTTTGAGGTAGCCAACGTGTACTTCATCATGCCATTGCCGGGAAGCCAGCAAATGAACAGTATTGATATTGCTTACTTTCTTCATCACTGGCGTTGGATGTTTCGTGTTTTTTTTGGGTTGATGATGATTACCGGGCTACTGCGCTCGAAAGGAAAAAGAAAATGGTTATTGAGCATTCCGGTGGTCGTGTTAGTCGCTGTAGCTTATATGACCAATTTCGTAATGGCTGCCGACCATATGTTCTATCAGCCTTCTTCTAAATTAATGACCCCTGCTGCGAAAAATACCGTGGATTTAAACCGGCTCGTTATTGGAGTAGTGAATAACGGAGAAGCAAAAGCCTATCCTATCCGTTTCCTGGGTTATCATCACCAGGTTCAGGATACTATCGGCGGCAAACCGGTAATTGTAACTTATTGTACAGTTTGTCGAACCGGTCGGGTGTTTGAACCAATCATAAATGGAAGACACGAACAATTCCGTCTAGTTGGTATGGATCACTTTAATGCCATGTTCGAAGATGCTTCTACTAAAAGCTGGTGGAGGCAGGTAAGTGGGGAAGCTATCAAGGGCGCATTAAAAGGACAGCAATTGCCGGAGATATTTAGCTCTCAAACCTCCCTGGCGCAATGGTTACAAATCAATCCGAATTCTCTCATCATGCAGGCCGATCCGGCTTTTATCAAATCATACGACAGTACCTTAAAATATGAAAGCGGCACCAGTAATAGTAAGCTTACCGGTACTGATAACTTATCATGGAAAGATAAATCCTGGGTAATTGGTATAAAAGCGGGTAAAGAAAGAAGAGCATATGACTGGAACAAACTTATTGAACGGAGAATTATTCAGGACCAGGCAGGAAGTATCCCCATACTACTGGTGCTGGCCAAAGACAATAAAAGTTTTTTTGCCTTTGAAAGACCGAACGAAAAAGTATTATTTGAAATGAAGGGAGATACCCTGCTTTCCAATAATTACCACTACCAGCTTAATGGCAAAGGCATAGATACCTCCTACTCTCTAAAACCGATACCTGCTTACCAGGAATTCTGGCATAGCTGGCGGACTTTTAACCCCGCCACTTCCCGTAACTAAATAAATCAATTATCATTCTTTAAAAGAGTTCGTTATGCAGGCAACGGGCTCTTATGTTTTTGTATCTTAGTGGTACAACTTCCACTATGCAAAAAAATACGTTACTTTTTATTTCTCTTTTTTTATCCTGGGGTGTATGGGGTCAAAAGGTGAATACGCCCGACCTGGTTTATGGACAACTATTTCACGATGTACAAATGGCAAAGGTATTCCCCGATGGAAAAACTTTTGTGGACTGTATTCCGAAACGCAATCCAAAAGATATCATGTATGATTACGGGCTGATGAAAGGTCCTAAGATGGATCTGAAAAAATTTGTAGAAGACAATTTCGATTTGCCGCACACTCCTCAGCTCAATTATATTACCCAGGAAAAAGACGTGGTGATGCATATTAAAAACCTTTGGGGCGTTTTAAAAAGAGAAGCTGATGTGGTAGTGACAGGTGAGGGTCCGGGTGGTTCCCACAATTCTTCCTTGTTACCTCTTCCTAATTCCTATATAGTTCCTGGTGGACGTTTTAGGGAAATCTATTATTGGGATTCTTATTTCACGATGTTGGGACTTAGAGAAAGCGGCGAAACAGGAATGATCGAAAACATGATTAAGAATTTCGCATTCCTGATAGATACCTATGGTCATATACCTAATGGTAACCGCAGTTATTATCTCAGCCGTTCACAGCCTCCTTTTTTCGCCCTAATGGTAGAACTGCTGGCGGGAATAAAAGGAGACTCCATTTACCAGCAGTTCCTTCCTCAACTGGAAAAAGAATATGCCTTCTGGATGATGGGGGAAGCAAAACTAAAACCAGGTCAATCATCAGCGAGAGTAGTAAAATTAAAAGATGGCGCTTTATTAAACCGGTATTGGGACGATAATGCTATTCCCCGCCAGGAAAGTTACCGGGAAGATGTGGAGACCGCCGAAAAATCTGGCCGCAATAAAGCGGAAGTATATCGCCATTTAAGGGCCGGCGCGGAAAGTGGCTTTGATTTTAGCAGCCGCTGGTTCAAAGAAGAAAAGAATATTGGCTCCATTCAAACCACTGATCTGATACCGGTAGATTTAAATTGCCTGATGTACAAATTAGAACTGGTTATCTCCAGGGGAAAACTGATCAACCGCGATGAAATTTTATCAAATGAATTTCGCAAGAAAGCCGACTTGCGCCGCAAGGCCATTGATAAATATTGCTGGAATAAAACATTGAAATATTATACCGATTACAATCAAAAATCAGCTAAGCAATCTCCTATCGTTACCCTGGCCGGCATGTATCCCTTTTGTGTATTCCAGGGTAAACCCGATTACCTGAGTTTATTGGCAAGACAGGCGGCAGAACAAATAAGATTTAAACTATTACAACCCGGAGGGGTTACCACAACGGCTAACTTTACCGGACAGCAATGGGATGCCCCCAATGGATGGGCCCCCCTGCAATGGATGACCATATGGGGATTGGATCGTTGTGGTCAAAGAGAGTTAGCAAGAGATATTGCTCAGCGCTGGATTAAATTAAATAATGATGTTTTTCTGAGAACAGGTAAATTGATGGAAAAATACAATGTAGCCGACACCAAATTAGAAGCGGGCGGAGGCGAATATGCCGGGCAGGACGGCTTTGGATGGACCAACGGAGTATTGCTGGCGCTGATAAAGAAATATGGAGAACCGAAGTGAGTAGTTTGTGGTTGATAGTTTATGGTTGATACCCGAAATATAAGAAGCCTTAATGAATTTTGGCTTCATCAAGATAATAACATGGTGAGCAAACGGGTACTTCCCTCCTTTTTTTGTTGGGCTTTTCACAGAGCGACAACCACAAACCATAAACCACAAACTCTTTCCAAACTCTCCGTTCCCCCCGTACCTTTGCCCAAAATTTTTACATGCGTCTTTTCGTTTTTTTCCTTCTGATACTGGCTTCTTACCTTCAAAGCTGTTCACCGAATAATGTTAAAGAAGACAACAGGCTCAAAAAATATTTTGAAGAAAATAAGGTAAACGGAACATTTGGCTTGTTTGATAACGGCCAGGGAAAGTTCACTATTTATAACCTTTCCCGGTTCACCGATAGTGCATATCTGCCGGCATCCACTTTTAAAATCCTTAATTCTTTGATTGGTATTGAAACCGGCGTCGTAAAGAATGATAGTGCCCTCATCAAGTGGGATGGTATATCCCGCGGCAGGCCCGAATGCGAAAAAGATTTAATCATGACAGACGCCTTCCGGATATCCTGTGTTCCCTGGTTCCAGCAACTTGCCCGGCTTATTGGAGAAAAAAATATGAAGCATTACCTGGATACGGTTGGTTATGCCGCCAAAAAAGGAAGGTTCATGATCAAAAATAACCTGGATACCTTTTGGTTAAATAATGATGCGAAAGTGACGGCGGACGAACAATTAGGCCTGGTAAAGAAATTGTATTTCGATCAATTGCCATTTCAGAAACGCACCCAGCAGATTGTCCGTAAAATGATGTTGATGGAAAACAATTCCAATTATAAGCTGAGTTATAAAACAGGGCTGGGTACCTCCGTAAATGGTCATCTGATTGGCTGGATTATCGGTTGGATTGAAGAAAACCAGCATCCCTATTTTTTCGTATTACAGGTAGAAACGGCTGATAAGTCAGCAGATATACGGACCGTACGCATGAACTTGCTGAATAGTTGTTTAAAACAACTGGGGTTTATGGAAGGGAAAAAATAATGCTAATTCACCATGGAATGTGCCGTCCAATCGTGGATTGGTGTGATTCTTGGATACAATTGCCTGTATCCTTCAAACAAACCCTTACCATCGTTTGAATTTTGAGTTTGAACATATCGAATTATTACCAGCCCTGGCCGTTCTTCCCGTGCTGATCTTCCTGTTTATATGGGCCGTAAAGAAGAAAATAGATACCCGGAAGAAAATAGGTAATCCGGTCCTCGTCAAAGAACTTACCCGGACCTATTCACCCCAAAATTATTTATTTAAATTTCTCCTTTTGATATTGGCTATTACCGGAATAATAGTGGCTGTACTTAATCCACAAATGCCCGGAAACAGCGCCAATGTAAAAAGAGCCGGAGTAGATATTGTCATCGCACTGGATGTAAGCAAAAGTATGCTGGCGGAAGACAGTAAGCCCAACCGGCTGGAGAAAGCGCGGCAGTTTATTTACAAATTACTGGAAGAATTAAAAGACGATCGTATTGGCCTGGTTTTTTTTGCCGGGCATGCCTATTTGCAGATGCCTCTCACTACGGACCATAGTGCGGCCCGCATCTACATACAAAACGCTTCGCCGGATATTGTTCCTACACAAGGCACTGTAATCAGCGAAGCATTACGTCTCAGCAACAGTGCCTTCAATAGTAAGGAAAGAAAGTTCAAGTCGATTGTATTGATTACTGACGGCGAAGGCCATGACGCGGAAGCTTTGGCAATGGGACCCTCACTCGCCGCGAATGGGGTAATGATAAATACCATAGGAATAGGTTCACCGGAAGGATCGAATATCAAGGACCCTGCTACCGATTCCTATAAGAAAGATGCGTTGGGTCAAACCGTGGTCTCCAAATTAAATGAAGGCTTGCTTGCAACAATTAGCCTCTTCCTCAAACGGGGTATATGTGCGATTGGATAATTCGGCGGTAGCAGTAAAAACAATCCGCGCCCAGTTGGATACAATTGAGAAATCACCCTTAGAAGATAAATCTTTCCGTGACTATAACAGTTATTTTTTCTGGTTCATCGGGATCACCCTTCTCTTTTTAGTTTTAGAGTTCTTATGGCCCGAAAGAAAATGGAAACCCGCTTGAAACTATTTGCCACCATATTATCTTTTTGTTGGTTAATATTAACCAATACCGCCTCCGCTCAACCGGAAAATACCGCTATCGCCGATGGAAATAAACTTTATAAAGAGAGAAAATTTGATAAAGCCATCGAGGCATACCAGGTAGCGTTAACGCAAAATCCAAAGAATGCGGTTGCCCGCTATAACCTGGCTGCGGCGCTATTCCGGAATAGTAAACTGGAAGAAGCAGAAAAGAAATTTGAAGAATCATGGCAGCAAACAAGGGATAACGCGTTAAAACAAAAAGCTACTTATAATAATGGAGTGTCTCTCACCAAACAAAATAAATTAGAAGAAAGTATTGCCGCTTATAAAAAAGCGCTACAGATGAATCCTTCCGATGAAGAGACTCGCTTCAACCTCCAAAAAGCGCTGGAAGAATTGCGAAAGAAAAACAAACAGCCCGATAAAAAGAATCAGCAGCAAAAAAAAGATAAAAAACCCGAGCCTCAGAAGCAGCCCCCCGCCAATAAAAAAATGATTGATCAGTGGTTGCAATCTCTCCGGCAGAAGGAACAGGAAGTTCAAAAGAAGATGCAGCAAAACAAAAGCCGGTCGGTAACACAGCCGGAGAAAGACTGGTAGGTAGAGTTTGAAGTCTGGAGTCGGGAGTTTGGAGCCTGAAGTCGGTAGCCTTTAGCCAATAGCCTGAATCTGGGTGCCGGGAGGCCACAATAATGAACCCCTTGACTTTTATTCAACCATTTTACTTACCCCTTTGTTATTTTTGCAACTAGATTGAATTTAAGGAGTCTTCATTTGCAAACCCTCCTGCCGGCAGGCAGGTTTGCACATTAATAAATTATCATGCAATTCTATTCTGAGTCGCTCACGGAATATAAAAGATTAAAAACCTCGGAAGTAAAAGTAGGAGACCTGCTGCTGGGTAATTATCACCCCATTCGCGTACAAACCATGACCACCACTGATACCATGAATACAATGGCCACGGTAGAACAATCGATCCGGTGCATTGAGGCAGGAGCCGAACTGGTGCGTATTACCGCCCCCAGCAAGAAAGAAGCAGAAAATTTATTGAATATAAAAAACGAATTGCGCCGGCGGGGATATGCCACGCCCCTGGTGGCAGATATTCATTTCACACCCAATGCAGCTGAAATTGCTGCACGCATCGTTGAAAAAGTGCGGGTAAACCCGGGTAATTATGTAGACAAGAAAAAGTTTGAACTGATTGAGTATACTGACGCTGACTATGCGGAAGAGATTGACCGGATCCGTGAACGATTTACTCCGTTAGTGAAAATATGCAAAGAATATGGAACGGCCATGCGTATCGGTACCAATCATGGCTCATTGAGCGATCGCATAATGAGCCGATATGGAGATACGCCAATGGGAATGGTAGAGAGTGCTATGGAATTTTTACGGATTGCGCGTGCAGAAAGCTATCACAATATTGTATTGAGCATGAAAAGCAGTAACCCGCAGGTAATGGTACAGGCTTACCGGTTGCTGATCCAGACTATGGATAGGGAATTCAACAATTGCTACCCTTTACACCTGGGAGTAACCGAAGCAGGCGATGGAGAAGATGGGAGAATCAAATCCGCTATCGGTATCGGTAGTTTACTGGAGGATGGAATAGGTGATACCATCCGGGTTTCATTAACCGAAGACCCGGAGTTTGAAGTACCGGTGTGTAAAGATTTGGTCAAGAGGTATAGCCAGGAGTCCCGAGTCCGGAGTCAGGAGCCAGGAACCAAAAGCCAGGAGCCTCCTATTCCTCCCCTTAGCACTCTCTCGTATGATTCTTTTACATACAATCGAAGGGAAACGTTTGCCGTTGATAATATGGGTGACCATCATGTGCCGGTTGTTATTTCAGATATGAGTAAGATCGAAAAGATAACGCCCCGGCAATTACAAAGCATTGGGTATACTTATGATGAGACAAGCGATAAATGGAATATCGGGGATGCTGCGGCCGATTATATTTACACGGGTAACCAGGTAATTGATTTTGCATTACCAGGCACTTTAAAAGTTATTGTAAGCCCGGCTATATATGCGCAGGTTCCAGATAAAACTAAATACTTCCCGATTTTTGATATCAGTGAATATGCAGGCAGTAAGAAAAGCGAAGGAATCAATTTTGTTATGATAGATTGTTTCAGCCATCCCGGTGATCAGGTTGATTTCAGCCTTATTGCTAACGACCCCACGGTAGTGATCTGTTTAAGCAGTACCAATAAAAATGCAATGCAATCGGTGAGGCGGATGTTTGTTGAATTAGCAAACAAGGAGATTAAGAACCCGGTCATATTAATTACCGATAGCAGCTGGAAAACACCAGACGAACATTTAATTCATTTCGCTACCGAAACAGGTGCCCTGTTATTAGATGGATTAGGAGATGGCATTTGCCTCGGGTATACCAGCAAAGCTCAAATTGATAATACCAAAGGATCGGGAAGAACTTACCTCGAAGTAAAAGATGGTTACCAGTTTACTAATAACACGGCTTTCTCAATTTTACAGGCTACCCGCACCCGGATTTCCAAAACAGAATATATCAGTTGCCCGAGTTGCGGACGTACCTTATTTGATTTACAGGAAACTACCGCTAAAATCCGATCAGTCACCAATCATCTGAAAGGTCTTAAGATTGCAATAATGGGATGCATTGTAAATGGGCCCGGCGAAATGGCCGACGCCGATTTTGGTTATGTGGGAAGCGGTCCGGGGAAAATCACCCTATATAAAGGGAAGGAAGTTATCAAACGAAATGTAGATAGTGCCGTGGCCGTGGAGCAGCTCATTCTCTTACTGAAAGAAAATGAAGCCTGGGTGGAACCTGGTTAAGAAAAGGCTTCAATTATATGTAATACTTAAGAGTTGATCTTACAAAAAGAAAATGAGCAGATTGAATGTACCGGGCCATTGAATTGTTGAATTAGGAGAATGGGAAGATTCTATGCCAGCAGTTTTTAAACCCGGAAAATTCTGTTTTTTCTGTTGGGGGATCGTCTTTTTCACATTGTTCCGGCTACTTTCTAATCGATATTTGTATCGATTTATGTAAATGAGTTGTAAGGCAGGAAGATTGCTAGTCACTGCTGCCGTTTTTATTAGCCAGACAGCCCGTTGTTGTTGGAAAGGAAATTAGACAGTGTTTCTGAGAAATTAGGGGCAACTGTTCTATTGAAGGTTTTCAAAAAAAGCGCGGAGGTGGCGGGGGAGGGAGGGTCCCACTGGGAGGTGAGCGCTAAGCTAAGGTTACGTTGCTCAAGAATAATTTTATAGATTTTACTCTTTACCTGTAGCAAATAAAAGATGCTGAATGAATCTCAAACAGCAGCCTAATTATATCCTAACCCTATAAAACTAAAAATCCTTAACGGTCAGATCAAGTAGTGAATATTACTCCTAAATTGTCAGATCAAATACTAAGTTTTACAAATTATAATTCCAGATTAGGTTCTGTTTACAACTAAGGGCTTGAGGCTCAGAACTACCGACTACTGACTTATTATTCCTGCTCCTTCTTCCAACTGCATTACATAAATCTCGGGAGTTTTAGCAAACTGTTGCTGGTACCCTTGCTGAATTTGTTGGGTAAAATTTTCAATTTTATTCTCTTGTACTATATTAATAGTACATCCTCCAAAACCTCCTCCCATCATCCGCGCACCAACCACTCCGTTTATCAGTTTAGTTTTTTCCACCAAAAAATCAAGCTCTTTACAACTTACTTCGTATCGCTTGCTCAATCCTTTATGAGAAGCATACATCATCTCCCCAAAACCAGGAAGATCATTGTGGCGCAACGCATCACATCCTGCCAGTAAACGCTGGTTTTCATTTACAATATAAGTACAGCGATCATAAACCGTGGCATTAAATTCTTTCCAGTGCCGGGTCAATTGTTCATAGCTCACATCGCGCAGTGATTTTATTTCGGGATAATATTTTTTCAGCAGCTCCACGCCCTCTTCACACTGTTGCCTGCGCAGGTTATACTCGGTGCCCGCCAATGAATGACTTACCATAGTATTAACCAGCACAATTTTATATTCCGGGAAATTAAATGGTATATATTCATACTCCAGGCTACGGCAATCCAATTTGATAGCATGGCCGGCCTTACCATGCAGGCTGGCAAACTGATCCATGATACCGCATTTTACGCCGGCAAAATTATGCTCCGTTTTCTGGCCTATCACCGCCAGTTCCATTCGACTGTAATCAAGTTTAAATAATTCATTCAAAGCAAAACCATAGGCCGAGCATAAAGCAGCCGATGAACTCATACCGGCGCCCACTGGTACATCACCATCAATTAATACATCAATTCCTTCAATTGCAGTACCTGTTTGTTGAACATAATAAGTAACCCCCAGTAAATAATTTATCCAGCCACTTCGGGGTTGTGTTTCGTTTATGTCAAACGAAATGCATTCGGAAAACTGGCGGGCAAAAACATTCACCGTACCTGTTCCATTTTTAGCCATTGCGGCATATATTCGTTTATCAACAGCCGCCGGTAATACAAACCCTTTATTATAATCCGTATGTTCGCCAATGAAATTAATACGGCCGGGTGCTGCAACCAGCAAGGGTTCATGACCATATCGTTGTACAAATTCCTTGAGTAGTGAGGCAGTCATCCTGTAAATTTGAAAATTTTAGGAATAAAAATAGTCAAATCCTATTCATTCAGCCATAATGAAATTTTCTTCGCAATCTATAAATGAAAAGGATCTATCGATCGTCCGGTTAACAGACCACAGTACCCAGACTATGATAGATATTTTACCGGATTACGGGGCCATCCTCCATGGTTTTACTATTCAAACGGCTATTGGTCCCTTTAATATCATCGACAACTATCCAGACAAGAAGGCGGTGGAAAGTCAATTGTCCACTTCTTTCAAAAGCGCTAAACTTTCTCCATTTGTTTGCCGGATTCCGGATGGTACTTATCAATGGGATGGTAAACGATATGATTTGGGTACCAGGTTCATGGATGGATCGGCCATCCACGGAATATTATATAACCAATCGTTCAACGTGGTTGATCAATATTCCAATGAGGAACAGGCCGCTGTACGCTTAAAATATCAATATAAGAAAGAAGATGCCGGGTATCCATTCAATTATTCCTGCGAAATAGTGTACATCCTGCATCCTGGTAACAGGTTACAAATAGAAACGACTGTCCGCAACCTGGATGTATATCAGCATTCCTATAGCCGACGGATGGCATCCCTATTTCACCCTGGGCGGAAAAATAAATAATTATCAATTACAGTTTGCCTCAGACACCCTGCTTGAGTTTGATGATAAACTGATTCCCACCGGTAAATTCCTGTACGACCCATCATTTATTGAACCTAACCAAATAGGTGATCGATTTCTTGATAACTGCTTTCAGCTACAGTGGAAGGAAGGAGTTCCGGTTTGCAAAATGTATAATCCTGCCAGTCAGCTTACCTTGTTTTTGTATACAAATGCAAATTACCCTTACCTCCAATTATTTACTCCTGACCACCGCAACAGTATTGCTATCGAAAATTTAAGCGGAGCCCCCAATTGCTTCAATAATGGAATGGGATTGATAACATTACTTCCCCGGCACACACAAACATTTAACGTCTGGTATCAACTGCTACTGGGCTAAAATCAGTTATCTTGCCGAAAATAGTTTGTATGAAAAGATTCCGGTGGCTGCCAGCCATTTTTATTGCCGTTTTTTTATTCGGGTGTTACGAAGTAAATGAAGAATTAGTTCTGAATGAAAACGGAACCGGCCGATTCTCTACCAAAATGGACCTGAGCCAACTGATAGATATGATGCAGAATATGGGGGGCGACCAAATGACCCAGGAAGGTCTCGATAAAGTAATTGATACGATAATATCAATGAAGAATTTTGCAGACTCCGCAAAAGATATAACTCCTCAGCAACGACAATTGCTTAGCCAGGGCAAACTGCACATGCAGATGAATATGAAAGAAAAAATATTTAAAATAGATACTGATTTACCATTTAAAAGTTACGATGACCTGCAACTTCTATTGTCTGGCACAGGTAGTATGTCGGCCCTGGGCGATGCCATGAAAAAAGTATTTGACAAAGGAACCCCTGAGAAGACGGACCAGCCCGATACGGCCAAGGACCCCGGCCTTGACCAGCTTACCAACATATTTGATGTAGTAGCAAAAAATGGAACGCTCAGCAAAAAAATTAACCAGGATAAATTTAAGACCCTGATGGAAAAACCGGAAATGGAGCAAATGAAACAATTAACCGGTGCCGGCCTGGAAATACTTTATACCACCGTCATAAAATTACCGCGTCCTGTTATTAGTTCCGATAACCCGCTTATAAAACTATCTGAAGACAAAAAAACAGTTACCCTGAAATACAACTACCTTGAACTGTTTGACACCCCGGATAAGTTTTCGTATACGATTACCTATTGACGGTTGATTTCTTTTTGTTGGGCGAAATTACCCACCGTCTTTACCAATTTGTTTATGAAATACCGCTGGTTGCTATATTTATTTGGTATTAACCTGCTCGCAGAATTAATGGCTCTTTATTATGGGTTAGAATTCCTGCAATATTTTACCAAGCCCCTCCTGATGATTATTATGGGATGGTTTGTCTTGTTACAACCTACCATTGGTAAAAGAATCAAGACACTTTTATTATTTGCCATACTTTTTTCGCTCGGGGGTGATGTATTTTTATTGTTCGACCAAAATGGCGGCCCAAACTTTATACTTGGCCTGTTTAGTTTTTTACTGGCCCATCTTTTCTACATAATACTTTTCCTGCATATCAAAAAATTCCAACAGCCGCCACGAAGCTGGAATGCCTGGATCATAGCTGCGCTCTTACTTTATGTTACCCTGTTTATTTTATTTATTAAGTCCGAATTTAGGAGAACTCAAAATCCCCGTGGTTATATATGCTCTTGTTTTAAGTACCATGCTGATTTCGGCCATGCACGCCTTCCATTTTACAAACCATACCGGGAGATGGGTAATCAGCGGTGCATTCTTATTTGTTATTTCCGATTCGCTATTGGCGATAAATAAATTTTATACTCCCTTTGCTTTTGCCGGATTGGCTATTATGTCAACCTATGCCCTCGCGCAGTTCTTAATTATAACGGGTGTTACAAAATTTACCGGTTCAATTGATAAGCCCTAATTTTACTTTTTTATTTTTATTATGCGTCAAACTGATTTTCTCGTTATTGGGTCGGGTATTGCCGGATTAACTTTTGCTTTAAAAGCCGCCAAACAATTCCCTGAAAAAAAAGTGCTGGTAATTACCAAAGCACAGGCCGACGAAACAAATACCAAATATGCCCAGGGGGGAATTGCCGGTGTGTGGGATGCCGACAAGGACAGTTTCGATAAACATATTGAAGACACCCTGGTTGCCGGTGATGGACTTTGTAATAAATCAGTAGTGGAAATTGTAGTAAAAGAAGGGGTAGAGCGTATCCGCGAGATCATTGAATGGGGTGCTGAATTTGACAAAGAAGCAGATGGCGACTATAAACTCGGTAAAGAGGGCGGCCATAGTGAATACCGGATTCTTCATCATAAGGATGTTACCGGTAAAGAAATGGAAAGGGCCTTGCTTACCGCGGTTGATCACTTTAAGAATATTGAGATCATTAAACATTGTTTCGTAGTGGATCTTATCACCCAGCACCATCTCGGTTACCTGGTAACGAAATCTACTCCTGATATTGAATGCTTCGGGGTATATGTTCTGAACCGGGAAACCAACCAGATTGAAAAAATCCTGGCTCATATTACCTTATTAGCAACCGGAGGTAACGGGCAGGTATATCGTTCTACTACGAACCCATTTATCGCAACGGGTGATGGCGTAGCGATGGTATATCGCGCCAAGGGCCGCATTGAAAATATGGAGTTCATCCAGTTTCATCCCACCGCTTTATATGAACCCGGCGTGCGCGGACAATCATTCCTCATTACGGAAGCCGTTCGCGGAGATGGTGGTATACTTCGTAATAAGAACGGCGAAGCATTTATGGAGCGGTATGATGCAAGAAAAGACCTTGCCCCCCGGGATATAGTAGCCCGCGCAATAGATAGCGAGATGAAAATTTCGGGTACCGAGCATGTGTTTCTCGATTGCCGGCATATGGACCAGGCTAAATTCCTGGAGCATTTTCCCAACATATATGAAAAATGCAAATCGATCGGAATTGATGTAGCCAGGCATATGATTCCCGTGGCTCCCGCAGCACATTATAGTTGCGGAGGAATAAAAACGGATGAATGGGGTCACAGCTCCATTAATAATTTATATGCAGCCGGCGAATGTGCCAGTACCGGATTACATGGGGCCAACCGGTTAGCCAGTAATTCATTACTGGAAGCAATGGTATTTGCTCACCGTTGTTTTTTGGATGCAACGAGAAAATTAAGTGCGGCTGCAACCGCCTCGCCTTTTATCGCGGGACGAGGGGCAGGTACTGAAGTTCCTGACTGGAATGCTTCGGGAACTACTCAACCCAAAGAGATGATCCTGATAACACAAAGTTTAAAGGAAGTGCAGCAGATCATGAGCGATTATGTAGGTATTGTTCGTACTAATGTGCGATTGAAACGCGCTATTAAACGCATCGATCTTTTGTGGGAAGAAACAGAAGCGCTATACGAAACCACTACTTTGTCACCACAACTATGTGAGTTGCGCAATATGATAACGGTAAGTTATCTGATTGTAAAATGCGCTTCCTTCCGTAAAGAAAGCCGCGGATTGCATTTCAATACAGATTATCCAGGTAAGAGTGAACTGGTGCAGAATATCGTATTGTAAAAGATACACGATTGATGCGAGGTGATAAGAATTTCGATGATGGTGACAAATAATCATTTGTTTTAGCTTTAGATTTTATACCCCGTCCCCTTCATCCCGAATCCATTACCCAGTTTTCTGTTTCAACCTTATTAACTTATCAACCATTCAACTTATCAACAATTCAACCATTTCCCCTCTATGCAAGCAATGATCTTTGCGGCTGGCCTCGGCACCCGATTTAAGCCGTGGACCGACAAGCATCCCAAGGCCCTGGCACTTGTAAATGGTAAGTCGTTACTCAGGCGTAATATTGAGTACCTGCACCAATATGGTATATCAAGGGTTGTGGTGAATGTCCATCATTTCGCCGACCAGGTAATAAAAGAAATAAAAGATAATAAGGGTTGGGGAAGCGAGATTATTATCAGTGATGAACGAGGGGAATTACTGGAAACCGGGGGTGGATTAAAGAAAGCAGCCCCTCTGTTCAGCGAGAACAACATAGTAATAATAAATGCTGATATTTTAACCGATCTTAATTTGAATGATTTGGCCAGCTATCATCTGCGGCAACAAGCCCTGGCAACACTGGCAGTTACAAACCGGTCCACGTCCCGTTATTTTCTATTTGATAAAAACGACACACTATGCGGATGGAGGAATACCAAAACCGGCGAAGAAAAAATCAGCCTGCCATCTAAAAATCTGGAACAAAAAGCGTTCAGCGGTATTCATATTATTAATAAGGAACTACTCCCGCTGTTAACCAGAGAAGGAAAGTTTTCCATAGTAGACGTATACCTGGAGCTTGCCAAAACGCATACAATAAAAGGATATGATCATAGTGGAAGTAAGTTGATTGATGTAGGTAAACCAGAATCAGTATCCTTAGCCGAAAAAATTTTCAAATAATTGAATTTATACCAGCTATTCTTTCCATTGTATATGAACTTACTAAACTTCTTCAACTATTGACTCCCGATTAGCGACTCCTGACTCCAGCCTCCCGACTCGCGACTACCGACTCCCGCCTCCAGCCTCCCAACTCCCCCTACCCCATTCGTAGTATAGGCTATTAACCAAACTGTTTGTATCTTTCCATTCGATTAAATCTTCCTATGGTATTGCTAGATTATATCCAGGTAAAAACCAGCAATGGCTTCGCTGATATAGAATTATATCATGGCGATCTTTCTGCCATCCCAAAGGAACACAAAGTGGATATCGTAATATTATCTGCTTTCCCTAATGATTATACTCCCACGCCTGGCACACTAATCGGCTCGTTTGCTGAAAAGGGTTTATCCGTAGAGCAACTGTCAAAAGACAAGGAAATGGATTTACGAAAAAGTCTTTGGTGCTGGTTCTCCAAAGCACTAAACCCGGCACAACAGGCGCAATTTAATTTGCAGCATATTCTTTGCTTTGAGCCCGAAAAAAGATTGGATGAAGCTGTGGAATATGTCGCGGATATTTTTCGATGCCTTAACAATTTTGCTTTTGACGACGATCATAATCATGTGGCTATGCCCACCGTAGCTGCAGGGAACCAGCAGGCATCTGCCATTAATATTACATCGGCCATTATTGAAGCAGCTACTTTCTGGTTGCAGCGTGGCCTTCCGTTGCTATCAATAAAGATTGTAGAAATAAATGAAGCCAAGGCCCTTGATTTGAAAAAAGTATTTGCCCGGTATAAAGAGCCTGAATTAGCAGCCATAACACATGAAGCAGTTAGAAAAGAAGAGCCACGTAACCATGTATCTTCTACCAAAACAGTACCCATTCCAAAAGAGGCTGATGCTTCTGAAATAATGCAGGTTCGCGATATCTCAACGGGCATGCAACCGGCTGTTGATGTAATAAACGGAGGCAAAAAACCTACAGAAGAATTTGATTTTTTTGTCAGCTATTCCCACAAAAATAAAGAACATGTTCGCTATTTTATAGATAGCCTTCGGCAGAAATACCCTTCGCTGCGATTGTTTTACGACAGTGATAGTATTCCCAAAGGAGGGCAATGGCTGAGAGAAATATCGCGCTGCATTGACAAAAGCAGAAAAGTGTTGATATTTTTATCTAAAGATTTTGATGAATCACCTGCCTGCTGGGATGAGTTTCAATGCGCTAAAGTGCGGCAAAATAAAACGGGTAAAAATATCATAATGAATATTTACCTGCTTAATCATCCGGAATTACCTTCTATGTTTGAAATATTCAACTGGATCGATTGCCGGGAAGCCGATAAACAAAAACTGGATAATGCGATTGCGGACGTCATTAATTCAATGGATAATTGAAATGGAGAAGGCGAAACTTATTAAGGTAAGTAATGAATCTTTGATAAATAAAAAAGGCGATCTCTGTAATCCGGGGGATCATTTAGTATATCCCTTTTGAAAAGATACGGTGAGTAATGGCTGTTTTCGATACCCTTTATCTGCTATTTCAATTTCTGTATCCCTTATCCTGCATACAGTATCTCGTATCTCCTATTCCATATCCAGTATCCCGCATCGTCGCGCCGCATCCTTTTCTTAATCAACCATAAACTTATCTACTATGATCTCCCTTAAACAACATCTTGGCAATGAAACAACCTGCAAACGTATTCTGGCACTCGATGGAGGTGGCATACGGGGTGCCATAACAATAGGCTACCTCGAGCAAATGGAAAAAATTCTGAGTGAGCGGTATAAAGATTTCATTAAGCCATCCGAATTCCGCCTGTGTGATTACTTCGACCTGATCGGCGGTACCAGCACCGGTTCCATCATTGCTGCCTGCCTGGCCATCGGAATGAATGTAGCCCAGATAAAAGAAAAGTATTTTAAACTGGGGGGAATGATTTTCGAAGACAAAAATAAAATCTGGGACATATTACATATACGGAAAGCGTTAAGGGCCCGTTTTGATGAAAAAAAACTAAAAGAGCACCTGAAGCAAGCTTTTACAGATGAAAATGGAAAAGATATTTTATTAGGAGGGCCACAAATAAAAACCGGTTTATGCATTATTGCCAAGCGGGCCGATACCAATAGCACCTGGACACTAAACAATCATTTTAATGATAAATTTTTTAATGATGCCAAATTAGGGGTGAATGCCAATATCCCTTTGAAGGATGCCGTTCGTGCCAGCGCTGCCGCGCCTACTTATTTTATTCCCGAAATCATCGATGTGGGAAATAAAGAAATGGCAGCCTTTGTAGATGGCGGAGTTAGTACGGCTAACAACCCATCCTTATTCCTCCTGATGGTGGCTACGTTAAAAGGATATTCGTTCCGGTGGAAGATGGGTATGGATAATATCTTCCTGGTTTCATTGGGAACAGGAACCTCTTCGTTGAAAACTACGGTAGCTGATATTTCCGATAATTGGCTGCTTAGTTGGGCCCAGTCGGTACCTGATATGCTGATGCAGGATGCCAGTTGGTTAAATCAAATAGTATTACAATGGATCTCCCGCAGCGATACCCGCAAGTACATAGACATGCAGATTGAGAAAATGGAAGATGATTTGCTGACTAACGAACCCATGCTAACCTACAATCGTTACAATGTGGAAATGTCTAAGGAATATTTAAAGCGCCTCGGGTTTGAGGAGGGAAAAGACTATAAAAATCTTGCGCACATCATTGAAATGAGTAATGGGGATAATGTAGAAATTCTGTATAATATCGGGGCGGCCGACGCAAAGAATGACATTAAATCGGCGCATTTCCGACCGGCATTTGATCTAAAGGCATAGTAAACTGATCAAATCAATAAATTATTACTTGACGATATTTTATCTATCATATTCTTTGCAGTAACTACCTTTCCGGTAAAATAACGGGTATGAGAAAGATCGTTGCTGTATTTTTTGTACTGATTCCGCTGATAAGCGTTGCCCAATCGACGGCAGGGTTAAAATCCAGGCAGGTTACACTGCCGAACGGTTGGAAATTATCCCCTGCCGGTCGCTCATTACCTTTAGGAGATCTTCCGTTGAATTTAATTGTTTCTCCACGCAAAAAATATTTAGCCGTTACTAACAACGGGCAAAGTGTGCAGTCGATTCAACTCATCGATATTAAATCTGAGAAAATATTAAGCACCGTTGTAATTGATAAAAGCTGGTTTGGACTGGCTTTTTCTGCCGATGAAAAATTCTTATACGCTTCCGGGGGAAACGATAACCGCGTACTAAAATTTGGAATAGTCAATAATAAACTCTTATTGAAAGATAGTATCCTGCTGGGCGGCAAATGGCCCGAGAAAATATCTCCCACCGGGTTAACCATGGATGAGGGCAAACAACTACTGTATGTAGTTACCAAAGAAAACAATGCTCTTTACATAATCGATCTCCAAACAAAAAAGATCATAAAACAATTACCACTGGGCGCCGAAGGCTTTACCTGTGTATTATCACCCGATAAAAAAGAACTGTACGTTTCATTATGGGGCGGAGATAAGCTATTAGTACTAAATACCCAGGCGCAGACACTTGTAGATTCCGTTATGGTGGGGGATAATCCCAATGATATTTGTTTAACCAAATCCGGGCAATACTTATTTGTTGCCAATGCCAACGACAATTCTGTTTCGGTGATAGATATCAAAAAAAGAAAATTACTGGAGACATTAAATGCTTCCTTGTATGCCGATGCGCCCAGCGGATCTACCAGTAATGGGGTGGCGTTAAGTGCCGATGAAAAAACTTTATATATCGCTAATGCCGATAATAATTGCCTGGCGTTATTTGATATAAGTAACCCTGGCTTCAGCCGGTCCAAAGGATTCATACCAACCGGTTGGTACCCGACCAGCGTAAAAGTAACGGGTAACAACATTTATGTAGCCAATGGAAAAGGGTTTACTTCCAAAGCCAACCCGTACGGCCCCAACCCAGTGGCAAAAAGAGAGGAAGTAAATTACCAGGCAGGCGATAAAAAACGACCAAAGGATGTGGAATATATCGGGGGATTATTTAAAGGAACCCTGAGTATTTTTCCTGTTCCATCTGAAAAACAAATGAGCGATTTTTCCCGGGCAGTATATAACAATTCTCCCTATAATAAAGAAAAGGAATTGGTAGCAAAAGGCGAAGCGGGTAATCCTATTCCTATGAAAGTGGGAGATCCATCTCCTATAAAATATGTTTTCTATATTATCAAAGAAAATCGCACGTACGACCAGGTGCTCGGCGATGTGAAGGAAGGCAATGGAGATACCAGCCTGGTCCTTTTTGGAGAAAACGTAACCCCCAACCAACATAAACTTGCGAGGGAGTTTGTATTATTAGATAACTTCTATGTGGATGGAGAAGTAAGTGCCGATGGGCATAACTGGAGCCTGGGTGCTTATGCTACCGATTATTTAGAAAAAACCTGGCCCACCAGCTATGGTGGCCGTGGGGGAAGTTACGATGCCGAAGGTAACAGGGCTATTGCCAATAACAAAGGGGGATTTTTCTGGGATCTTTGTAAACGCGGAAATGTTACTTATCGCACCTACGGAGAATTTGCCGATAATTACAAAGCTAATATACCTGTATTAGAAAATCATTTCTGTCCCTATTATACCAGTTGGGATGAAAGCGTTCGTGATACCACCCGTTTTTACCAATGGAAAAGAGATTTTGATTCCATGCTGGCGATTAATAAAGTACCTCAATTCAACTCGCTCCGGTTTATTAATGATCATACAGAAGGGTTGCGCAAAGGACGTCCTACTCCTTTTGCCCACGTAGCGGATAATGATTGGGCAGTAGGACTTTTTGTTGAATACCTGAGTACGAGTTCAATCTGGAAAGAAAGTGCCATATTTATTGTGGAAGATGATGCTCAGAATGGCCCCGATCATGTAGATGCACATCGAACGACTGCTTATGTAGCGGGTGGATATGTAAAAAGAAAATTCGTAGATCATTCCATGTATTCAACTTCTTCCATGTTACGCACAATGGAATTAATATTGGGGCTTCCCCCCATGACACAATATGACGCAGCCGCCGATCCCATGTGGAATTGTTTTTCCTCCACTCCTGATCTTACTCCCTTTATATCGGTGGCAGCCAATATCGATCTAAATGAAACAAATATAGCCATCAATGAATGGCAACGAAGATCGGAATCATTCAATCTTACGAAAGAAGACGCGGTGCCGGATTTAGAATTTAATGTTGTTTTATGGCATGGTATCAAAGGAAGTAATGTTCCTTTTCCCGGACCAAAAAGAGCCGCCTTTGTTAAGGTTGAAGGAAAAGACAAAGACGATGATTGAACCTGAAAATTGAGAAATAATTGAATGTTGAGATTATAAATCATTTTGCCGAAAAGCATGGCCTCTTTTAATTAATCACACTAAAATCCAGGAATAGATTTTGCAATTCCCTAACTGACTTAAATAACAACTTTTGCCTACTGCGACCCTATATGGGCGAGCATTCAAGTTCATTAGGTAGGATCCCCAATAAAATCATAACGAATTTCATTTTGCTGACAACCACCCTGGGTTGAGCGCCTCATCCGGTTCAGTTCTGGCGCCAGCCAGAATGCGTAAGCAAGAAGCGGGTGCAGCGCGATGCCCAGGGTGACGGCCACCCGGCCATGAGGGCTCATGGAGGTTTCAATATTTTTATAACTAAGATTAGTAAATAATTCGGATTGCTTTTTATTTCTTCAAACAATTATCCATACCCTCCATCCATTTATTTTATATTATTTTCGTTTCTAATTAAAAGTGGTGCATGCAGTCGGTTACGGAAGCTATTAAGGACTTATATAAAAAATGGAGCGGGAAAGAACCGCTTCGGATTGAGCTTATACCGCAAGCTGGCTCGGACAGGCGTTATTACCGCATTTATACATCGGGGGAACCGGTGATTGCTACACATGGAATAAATATTCCCGAAAACGAAGCGTTCATTTATTTCTCGGATCATTTTGCCCTTCAATCATTACCCGTTCCCAGGATCCTGGCGGTATCCGATGATAAGACAATTTACCTGCAGCAGGATTTAGGGGATATTTCCCTTCTCAACAGGTTAGAAAAAGATGGATTTACGGAAAGCATCTACGAACTTTTTAAATTCAGTCTTCAGCAGCTGGCCACGCTGCAGGTTAAAGGTCATCACCAGTTAGATTACAGTCGTTGCCTGACCAACCAGGAATTCGGCAAGCAGGCCATCATGGCCGATCTTCTTTATTTCAAATATTATTTTTTAGACGCGTTGCGTAAACCGTACGACAAAACTAAACTGATCGACGACTTTGATGCACTTAGCAGTTATCTTACGCATACCGAATACAAATATTTCATGTTCCGCGATTTTCAAAGCAGGAATATCATGGTGCAACCCGATAACCGGGTAGCTTTTATTGATTACCAGGGTGGAATGAAAGGAGCCCCTCAATATGATGTAGCGAGTATGTTGTGGCAGGCAAGAGCCAATTTGCCTGATGAATGGAAACAAAATCTACTCAACGATTATATGAGTGCTTTTGAAAACCTTATTGGCCATTCGATTGATCGCACCATTTTCAAGAGCCAGTACAACGGGTATGTATTGATTCGTTTATTGCAGGTATTGGGTGCTTATGGATTTCGCGGATTGTTTGAGCGAAAGGCGCAGTTCCTCACCAGTATTCCGCAAGCGCTATCCAATCTAAAATGGTTCATCGAAAATCAAAGCGTAGGAATTTCGGTTCCTGAGTTTCGCAAGGTACTGGACATCTGTATATCCAATGAAATTATTGACCGGTTCACCCCGCTTCGCGCTACGGAGGAAACAGCATTGATTGTAAAGATTCATAGTTTTAGTTTTCGAAAAGGCATTCCGGAGGACAATAGCGAAAATGGGGGTGGTTATGTATTTGATTGCCGGGGCATATTAAACCCCGGTCGATTAGAACAATTCAAAACGTTGACGGGCCGCGATAAAGAAGTCAAGGATTTTTTAGAACAGCAGACCCGCATGCCGGAATTTTTAAACAGTGTGTTTGATATTGTAGACATCACAGTAGAAGATTTTATTCGCCGAAATTTCGGTAGCCTTATGATAAATTTTGGTTGCACCGGCGGCCAGCATAGAAGCGTATATGCAGCCGACGCGCTGGCCCGCCACCTGCGAAATAAGTTCCAGGTGAAAGTTGAATTGAAGCATATTGAACAGGAAGCGAAGAGCTGGATTAATATGCCGCCAGGGGCAAAATGATTGATCATTGAAATTAGTATTCACTCTGAGAAAAGAAAGCACAAAAAAGAAATGTTGCATAAGACCTTTTCAAAACAACGTTATTGGGAAAGCAACTAATAGCTTGCTGTTTGAATAAATTTTTTTGCCTGGATGCGAATCTAATATAGACTTTAAATTAACTCCTTCTCTATTTGTGCAGGAAAGAGGGGAGGTGAAACACGCAAACAATAAAATGTAAAAATGTATTTTTATTATTAAACTGAAGGCTGTAAAACTGTTTGATGTATTATCTAGTATATATACCGCTCTACCTGGTTTCCTTATTACCAATAAGATTTTTGTACTTTTTGGGTGATGTTGTTTATGTGTTGATGTACTATATTATCAGGTACCGTAAAAAGGTAGTGATAGAAAATCTACTTATTGCGTTCCCCGAAAAAACAGAAAAGGAACGGAAAAGAATCGCGAAGGCTTTCTACCACAACTTTGTTGATACATTTATTGAAACATTGAAATTTATTTCCTGGAACCTGCAGGCAATTGAAAAACGATTCACCGCCAATTTATCCGGCTTTGAAAAAGCATACGCCAGTGGTAAGAATATAAACCTGGTGGGCATGCATAACTTCAATTGGGAATATGCAAATTGGTGGCTGGCTGCCCATCTAAAGTATCCCTGGCTGGGTATATATATGCCGGTTGGAAATAAGGCGTTCGACCGGATCATTAGAAATATGCGCGGTAAATACGGTACTGTCTTATTACCCGCCACCGATTTTAAGAAGCACTATCTGAAATATGACAACACGCTTCATGTTCTGGGATCAGCGGCGGATCAAAGTCCGGGTAACCCAGAAAACGCCTACTGGGCGATTTTTTTTAACCGGCCCACGGCCTTTGTAACCGGGGTGGAGAAAGGTGCCCGCATTAATAATTCAGCCGTGGTATTCGCCCATTTTTATAAAGTGAAGCGTGGATATTATCATATCGATACGGAATTCATCACAGATGATCCCAATTCATTACCGGAAGGGGAACTCACCCGGTTATATGTACAGTTCTGCGAAAAATGCATACGTAAAATGCCAGATAACTATTTATGGAGCCATCGCAAATGGAAACATGAGTATAAGGAGGAGTATGGGAAAATTCTATAAAGAGGAATTATATTTTTTTTGAATCCAAGGTAATTCAATCATTCAAAAATGGGAATAAGAAAGTGTAATTGCAAGTCTATGGCCTGCCTGCCGCAAGCTGGTTTGTAGTCTTGAAATTCTAACAACCCGAATAAATGCTATTTGCTTTCAATCGAACAGCTACACCAAAAGAACCACAAACCATAAACCACAAACCTGCCGCACGCAGGCCATAAAATTTACTCAATTCAACACACTATTCTCTTTCACCTGCTCAATCTTCGATTGCTTTTTTATACTTTCCCATCCACCCAAGATGTTGCGTAGATTATGAAGCCCCTCCCGTTTGAGCAATGAACTGGCAATTACACTTCGGTATCCGCCTGCGCAGTGCACATACAGGTTATGATTATCTTCGATATTGGCCATACTCGCGGGATCGGTCATTTCATTTAAAGGAATATTCACTGCGTCTTTTACATGTCCATCAGCAAACTCGGTCTCCCTTCGCACATCCACTACCACCAACCGGTCATCAAAAGGAATATCCATAGCTAATTCATCGGCTTCAATGTTTATTATCATATCCGTTTTTTCACCGGCATTTTTCCATACCGCATATCCTCCTTCCAAATATCCGCCCATCCGGGAAAATCCCACGCGGGCCAGGCGAGTCACTGTTTCCTTTTCTTTTCCCTCTTCTGTAACCAATATTATCGTTTTATCAAACGGCAATAAGCTACCGGCCCATTCGGCAAATCTTCCTTCTAATCCAATAAACACGGAACCCGGCACATAACCCATGCTAAACAGTTCTGCCGGCCGGGTATCCAATATAATTACATCTCCTTTTATTAATTCTTTACATTCAGAAACTGAGATCGGTTTTAATGCACTTTCAAATATCTTGTTCAAACTATCGTATCCTTCTTTGTTGATTTGTGCATTCACCGGAAAATAATGGGCTGGTTCCGTTAACCCCGTTGTAACAGATTTAATAAATTCTTCGCGGCTTTGCGATTGCAGCGCATAATTGGTTTGTTTTTGCTCGCCAATGGTACTAAAAGTTTCAGGCCCCATATTCTTTCCGCAACTGCTGCCCGCTCCGTGAGCAGGATACACAATTACCGGATCAGGTAAGCTGATTATTTTTTGCTGAAGGCTATCGTACATCATGCCGGCCAGTTCCTGCGAAGTAAGCTCGGCATCTTTTTGAGCAAGGTCCGGCCGGCCCACATCACCCACAAACAATGTATCGCCCGTAAATACCGCATGCGGGTTACCTTCTTCATCCTTTAACAAGTAGCAGGAAGATTCCAGGGTGTGACCGGGCGTATGCAATACTTCGATAGTAAGTTTTCCAACTGTAAAACGTTCTCCATCCTCGGCAACATGTACAGGAAATTTTGTTTGCGTTTGCGGGCCATACACAATAGGTGCACCGGTAGCATTACTCAGGTCGATATGACCACTAACAAAATCAGCATGAAAATGTGTTTCAAAAATATATTGAATAGTGGCTTTGCGTTCCCTGGCGAGTTGCACATATACATCAATATCACGAAGGGGATCAACGACAGCTGCCTTTCCTTCACTCTCAATATAATAAGCCGCTTCGCTCAAACAGCCGGTATATAATTGCTGAATATACATACGCAAAATCTTTAACGCAAAGGTAGTTTTAAAAAAACAAAAGCGGAAACCACCATGGCTCCGCTAACTACATCCCATCATATTTTAACATTGGTCAGGAAATCAATTCATCCACGCATTTCATTATCTGCTCAATGCGCCGGGTGCTGATAGAATAATAAATAAACTTCCCTTCCCGGTCTGTTTTCACAATACCCGCTCTTCGTAAAATAGCGAGGTGTTGGGACGCTACCGATTGCTCCAGGCGGAGGTGTACATAAATTTCTGTAACCGTAATACGTTTCTTTTCTTCTACCAGCTTCACAATTTGCTGGCGGAGTTTATGATTGAGTGCCCGCAATATCATGGCTCCTTTCTTGAGGCTTACAAAATCAACTTTTACCGAAATGTCGTCTGCTGTCAGCAGCATGGAATAATTACTCGCTGTATTCATAGATAAGCAGTCTTTTTGAATTTTTTTTAGGAACAGGTAACTATCAAATTTAACGGCAAATAGGGTATAAATATGACGAAACCCGGTAATAATTGCTGTTGGTAATTATTTAGGATGAGTGTAGAATTCCTTAAGGTAAACGGGTTCTGCATAGGCAAGCGGAGTGAACAGGTTTTCTTCATATCTGGAATATGAAAGCGAAGCAAAGGCCGGGCCTGCTGAAACAACTTCGACGAAAGAGGCATTGGGATGATGGCAAATGGACTGCCATTTACCGGCACCACTCCCGAAAAATGATATAACAGAAGAATCCAGTTCTTGTTTAAAACTATTTTCGGAAAGTATCAAGGCGCAAGGAGTCATCCTTTCATCCAATTGTTCATTATACACTGCAGCAAATACCTCCATACGCCGGGCATCAATAATCGGGCAATAGAGAGTTGGTGGAGGCGTTGATGAATTGGAGGGTTGCCTGATTACCGCCGCTGCCATTACTTTTAACGTACTCTCGGTAATAAGCGGAATGGATAATGCGTAACAGAGCCCCTTGGCAGTAGCCATTCCTACCCGTAGCCCGGTATATGAACCCGGACCAGCTGTTACAGCTATTGCTTTCAGACCTGGCAAACCAAATCCAGACTCTTTCATTAACAGTTCAATGGCGGGGTGGATCCATTTGGCATGATCGTGTTGCTGCTGGTTAACCGCTGCTGCAATCATCACTCCTTCCAATGCCAGGTAAATCCCCGCCGTTTCTGTAGCTGTATCTATATGAAGAATGAGAGACATAATTAGAAGTTCAATAAGATCACTGGTAAAAGATTGTTTTTTTATTGTTTCTCCAGCAGACTGATTTCTTTTTCCAGGGCGGGAGCTACGGAATAGCGTTTCTCTCTTTTTGCTAATTCAATTAATAAAGAATAGATATGACCGAGTCCGATCTTCTCGCTCCATTCAAATGGTCCGTATGGGTAACTCGTACCCAACTTCATAGCAATATCAATTTCTTTTTTGGTACTTGTTCCATCGCCAAATGTAAAGTACGCCTCGTTTATGATGGAAGCCACTATACGGGCAGTGATCATACCTGGTATATCCGGTACCAACTGATAGTTCCAGCCTAGTTTATCAAAGAATTCTTTTGCCATTATTTGCTGCTGTGGTCTTGCCACGGCCACTTCAACGATATCTCTTTGTAAAAAACCCGGCCAGGCATTGATTCGAATAAATTCGGGACCTGCTGCCTCCGTGCCGTATTCAACTGAATTAATAAAAAAAGGAAAACCCGAGCGCATACTCAACTGCTTCGTTCTTTCTTTATCGGGAGTAAAAAGAAGGTCTATATATGCATCAGCTACAGTTGCTACCAGGGTTCTGACAGAACCACACCATAATATCTCCACTTCACTATTCACCGGTTTCGCCAGCCATTCCTTCTTTAACGCATCATCAGCCAGTACAGCAATTGTCATATCGAGCAATTTGTTGCAAAGAAAAAGGATATATTTCAAGTGCGGAACGTCATCACCCGTAAGACTATAAGAAATAATAAAAACCATCTATTACTTCCGGTCTTCCGGACTTACGGACTTTCCGACTTTTACCTACATTTGTAAATGGAAAAGAAAATCATCAACACCCCCAACGCCCCGGATCCAATCGGGCCCTACAGCCAAGCGGTACAAGCAGGTTCTTTATTGTTTATCTCCGGTCAGGTTGCTATAAACCCC
This sequence comes from uncultured Chitinophagaceae bacterium, assembly GCA_963775145.1. Classification (GTDB taxonomy): domain Bacteria; phylum Bacteroidota; class Bacteroidia; order Chitinophagales; family Chitinophagaceae; genus Endoryza. The sequence continues at coordinate 409,443 of CAVZHZ010000016.1, read as the reverse complement.
GCGACGGGAAATGTAGAAGCTACCGATACCATTGGCGAAGCACACCAGGTAATGCATAATTTAAAAGCAATCTTAAGTGAAGCCGGTATGGATTTCAGCCATGTACTTAAAACAACTATTTTCTTAAGTGATATGAGTTTGTTCGTAACTGTAAACGAAGTATATGGCAAGTATTTCAATGGAAACTTTCCCGCCCGCGAAACCGTTGCAGTAAAAGGATTACCCAAGAATGTGAATGTAGAGATAAGTATGATTGCTTCAAAATAGTCGCGAGTCTGGAGTTCGGAGTCGGGAGTTAATACTCCGAACTCCAGACTTTGAACTCCGAACTTAATTCAGCACTTTCAACTCTTTCCCCACTTTCGTAAAAGCAGCAATTGCCTTGTCCAGGTGCTGTTGTTCGTGCGCCGCACTTAATTGCACCCGAATTCGAGCCTGGCCTTTAGCCACTACCGGGAAGAAAAATCCAATTACATAAATTCCTTCTCCTAATAATTTAGCGGCAAAATTTTGTGCCACCACCGCATCATACAACATGATAGGAACAATCGGATGATCACCCGGCTTGATATCAAAACCCGCTTCCGTCATTTTGCTTCGAAAGTATTTAGTATTATTTTCCAGTTTATCTCTCAGTGTGGTGGTTTCAGTCAGCAGATCAAGCACCGCAATGGAGGCGCCTACAATTGAGGGGGCCAGGGTATTGGAAAAAAGATAGGGCCTCGATCGTTGCCTTAGCATCTCAATGATTTCTTTACGACCGCTGGTAAAGCCGCCCGATGCGCCACCCAATGCTTTGCCCAGGGTACCGGTAATAATATCAATTTTCCCCACTACTCCACGGTACTCATGCGTTCCCCTTCCGGTCTTTCCCAGGAAACCGCTGCTGTGGCATTCATCTGTCATTACTATGGCATCATGTTTTTCCGCAAGGGCTACTATCTTATCCAATTGCGCAATGGTTCCATCCATACTGAATGAACCATCCGTAACAATAACGCGGTTCCTGGCTTCCTGCGATTCAATAAGTTTTGCCTCCAGGTCATCCATATTATTATGTTCGTACCGAAAGCGCTGTGCTTTGCATAAACGAACACCATCAATTATGGACGCATGATTCAATGCGTCAGAAATAATAGCATCCTGTTCGCCCAACAAAGGTTCAAAAACTCCCCCGTTGGCATCAAAAGCAGCCGCATATAAAATGGTATCCTCTGTTCCGAGGAAAGCAGAGAGCTTTGCCTCTAATTCTTTATGAATATCCTGCGTGCCGCAAATAAATCGAACGCTACTCATTCCATAACCCCGATAATCAATATATTTTTTGGCCGCCTCAATTACCTGGGGATGAGAAGAAAGACCCAGGTAGTTATTGGCGCAAAAATTCAGCACCTTTTCTCCATTAACAATAATCTCTGCGCCCTGGGGTGATTCAATAATTCGCTCCGTCTTAAAAAGCCCGGAGTTTTTGATTTCTTCCAATTCACCAGCAATACGTTGTACAAATTTCTCATTCATGAAGCATCGTTTTTGTGAGGCCAAAAATAGGGAAAATGAATATGGGCCGATTATTTGATCAAGACCCGGTATATGGCAATGCATTTCATCCCCTATTTTCCGCATTCTGCCGGGTAAATGACACAATTAAGGGAATATTTAGTTTTCCTGTAACAATTTCAAAATACCTTCGTCCTATAATCAAAAGCAACTGTTATGTTCAGAAAAACCTTTATCCGATTGTTTTTGGTAGCCATAGTAGCCACCACCTCTCTCCTTGTTTTTGCTGCCACTCAGCAGGAACCGGCCAAAAATGATAGCCAGGTATGCAAAGAATCAGGCAGCGACTGCGAATCTGGCCGGGCCAGGAGTGAGTTTATGATCCTCGAATCAATAGGGCGCACTATTCTTGGGTCCATGACGAATTAAAAATAAGTACTGATTTCCAAACAGATACAATTCAAAAGAGGCCCTATTAAGCCTCTTTTTTTATGGGAAAAGAATCTTTATTAGCCTGTAACATACAAAGGGCGCCATGCGTATTACATTTAAATAACTCGTAACTGTTCCTGCTTATGACCGAAAGAGAATATAATCAATGTGTGAATTTGTACGCCGACAACGTGTACCGCTTCATCCTGAAAAACCTCCGGCATGAAGAGGATGCCAGGGATGTGGTACAAACGGCATTTGAAAAAATGTGGGTTAACCGGGCCGAGGTAGATAATGCAAAAAGTAAGAGCTACCTGTTTACCGTAGCCTATCATCAGATGATCGACCATATCCGAAAAACAAAACGAATCAGCTTAAAAGACGAATTCAGAGAGGACGTTCGCGTCACAGACAAGCCCGTTTCCAACACTAAGAAAATATTAGAAGAAGCATTGAGCCGGTTAAGTGAAACACAGCGTTCGCTGGTATTATTGAAAGATTACGAAGGATACTCTTACGAAGAGATTGGGAAAATAACGGGATTAAACGAAAGCCAGGTAAAAGTGTACCTACACCGGGCCCGCATTCAGTTAAAGAATTATTTAGTAAGCCCTGAAAACGTATTATAAAATGAACATCACCCGCTATAATTACGAAGAATACTTTTTACTGTATGTCGATAACGAGCTGAGTCCTGTTGATAGAAATGCAGTGGAAGTATTTGTGCAGGATAACCCCGACCTGAGAAATGAACTGTTGATGTTTCAACAATCGGTTTTACGCGCTGATAAACGAATGCTGTTCGACGATAAGGCTTCATTGCTGAAAAATAGCAGTACTGTCAGCCCCATTAACGAAACGAATTGCGAAGAATATTTTATTTTATATGGAGATGATGAATTAAGCAACGAAGAAAAGGACCAGGTAGAACAATTTGTATATAAAAACCCACAGCACCAGGCCGGTTTTGAATTACTGCAGCAAGTACGTTTTACGGCTGACAATAGCGTAGCGTTCCCCGATAAACAATCTTTATATCGCCGTGAAAAAGACGAAAGAGTGATTGTAATGCGCTGGTGGAGGGTGGCCGCCGCCGCTGTGGCCATATTATTTATTGGTGGAGCAGGATGGTATTTTTCTATAAACAATAATCCCACCATCGAGCAACCTATTGCGAGGGTTGCAACGGATACTCCATTACAGAGACCTATCATAAAGGCACCTGAAAAGATTGATAATATCGCTCAAACCATCCCTTCGGAAATAAAAACGAATGAAAGTGGTTCGGTACCAGGTAAGAAGATTATTGATGAAGTGCAAAAAGCAGATCGAATAGCCGGTAAGGAACAACAACCTGTCCTGGTAAAAAATATCGCCCGTGAAAAAATAAATTCTCAAAATGAAAGTAACATTCTGAGAAACGCAAACGTTACACCTAATGAAATAGCGATGGTAAAGGTGCCGGATCTGAAGAAAGAATCAACAGAAGAAATAAGTACTACTAAACCTTCCATTATTGACGAAGCGGTTAGTTTTGAAAATTTAGGAGAGAATGATCCGCCAACCAATGCATCTTATGCAAGTAATTCCAATGATCGTATTGAAGTTCTTAATACAACAATCAGTAATAAAAACAAGATGCGTGGTTTCTTCCGCAAAGTAAGCCGGGTAGTAGATAAAGCAACCAGCTTTGGCAACGGCGATAACAGCGATAATAAAAAAGGACTACGAATTGCCAATTTCGAAATAGCATTAAAATAATCAGATAACCAGTAAAAATTTTTAGTATGAAAAGGATAGCAATACTCCTGACCGGGATATGTTTTGCCCTCACCACAACAGCTCAAACGGATACGTCAAAAGCAGAGCAGGGGGATACCATCCGCATCGGCAGCATGATCATTATTAAAAGGGGGGATGGTCATTCGAAAGGTGATAAAGATGTCACAATTCATAGCCGGCGAAATACCTACAAGCCGTCAAATATTTCCACTAATTGGTTCATTGTTGACCTGGGAGTAAACCAGTTTGATGATAAAACCGACTATACCTCAGCCGGTATTCAGAATCCAACGACTGGTTTCGCTCCCGGATCTGATAAAGACTGGTTCAAACTCCGAAATGGTAAATCCATTAATGTCAACATATGGTTCTTTATGCAGAAGCTGAATGTGGTTAAACACGTGGTAAACCTTAAATATGGTTTGGGACTCGAATTGAATAACTATCATTACCGCAAGAATGTGATCTATCAAACGCAACCAACAAAAATCACTATCGATCCAACTACCGGCTATAGCAAAAATAAACTGGCTGCCGATTATTTAACAGCCCCCATTATGCTCAATTTCGATTTAACCCCGGGGCGCAAAAATGGATTTGGTTTCAGTGCAGGAGTGAGTGCCGGTTATTTATACAGCAGCCGCCAAAAAACAAAATCGGAAGCGAACGGCAAACAAAAAGTGTGGGATGATTTTGATTTGAGACCCTGGAAAATATCTTATGTCGGAGAATTACAACTGGGCTTCGTTAAACTATATGGATCGCTGGCTACCAAAAGCATGTTTGCAAAAGGACTTGATCAAACTCCCTACAATGTAGGAATACGGTTTAGTAATTGAGGAAGATAGATAAGAAAGGAGGAAATATCTCAAAGCATTTTTCGAGAAGTGAAGGTTGATAGACTTCCAGGAACTACAAACCATAAACTATACCGTCTTTCCGATTTCTCATTTGTTTAGTTTTCACCGGCATTCTCCTGGATGCCGGTTTTATTTTCTATTAACCAAATAGGCTCCCGAAACTACCAGTACTATACCAATCATTTTTTGCGCAGAAATCGGGCTCACCCGCATTCCCATCACCCCAAAATGATCCATTAATAAAGCCGCTGCCAATTGCCCCGCTACTACCAGTACAAACATATTGGCTACCCCAATTTCCTGCACGGATAATAATATCACAGTAACAACAAATGCGCCCAGCAAACCTCCCGTTAATTTATACCAGTCAATTGCCGTATAGTCCTGAAGGGTTGGAAAGGCTTGTTTTGAAAAAAATAATAACAAACCCAACACGGCAGTTCCTGTCAAAAAAGATATAAACGCTGCCAGCAACGGATGATTAATTGCCAATCGTAACTGGCTGTTAACCCCCGATTGAATAGCAATGGCTACTCCCGCCAGGATGGGAAGAATATAATAAAGTGATTTCATGTTGTTGGTATTTGTGCTGGCAAGTTCAGTAATTTTAACAAGTTGAATGAATGAAACAAAAAATAAATCTATTCAACAGCTGGAGTTAATAATATTCTTATTTTCATTTTCTAAACACTCTTTAATATGTCGTATAATATTCTCGATATCGAAGGTATCGGACCTACGTATGCTGAAAAATTGAAAGCTGTCGGTATTAAAACCACCGATGATTTGCTGGAAATGGGAGGAACCAAAAAAGGCCGTGAAAAAATTTCGGCTTCCACGGGTATTCCGGAATCACTTATTCTCACCTGGGTGAATCATTCCGACCTGTTCCGGATAAAAGGAATAGCCAGTCAATTTTCCGAATTACTGGAAGGCGCGGGAGTAAATACCGTTAGGGAATTTGCCCAGCGCAACGCGGAAAACCTTCATGCAAAACTCACGGAGACGAATGAAAAATTTGGCCTGAGCGGCCGCGTACCCTCGGTAGACAAACTGAAAGAAATGATTGAAATAGCCAAAACACTGGAAGCAAAAGTGAGTCATTAATATTTTCTTAACGCTTGAAAATCATACGCTGCCACAGCTGATTTTTTTCAATTTCCTGTTAAAACTTATTCACAAAAATAATACGGTTCAATTATTGCTCGTTATAAAAAGGCTAACCCGCCCTGGTTAAAATTCAAAAAAATCAATCACTTAAACAAATTGCCATTCGCCTGGTCTATACTCAAAAGCAGTTTTATATGAAAACAAAAATTGTTGCCGGTATATTCTTTCTCGTGGCTTTGGCGTCTTTCTCCTTTCGTGATATTGAAAAAAGAAAAGTAAAAAGGAGCATGCGGAATTCCGATCCAACGGGGTCCGTTTATATTATTATTGATAAATCGGATTATGAACTGAATGTATATGACGAAGAGGGCTGGTATGCTACCTACCCGGTGGTTTTTGGCAACAAAGATCTTGGAGATAAATTAATGGAAGGAGATAAGAGAACTCCGGAAGGCAATTTCAAAATCATTTCCAAAAGGCCTCATGAAAAATGGCATAAAATGCTGATGCTTGATTACCCCAACAAAGAGAGCTGGATGAAGTTTAAGCAACGCAAAGCCAAAGGAGAAATACCCCGCACTGCCCGCATTGGAGGTGGTATCGCCATTCACGGCACCTGGCCCAACGATAACCTGGTAGTTGATGATTTTACCAATTGGACCCAGGGCTGTGTATCCTTACGGAACGAAGACCTGGATGAATTGGAAGGCTTTTTACGTGTTGGCACGAGGGTAATAATCAGGAGATAAAAATTTTAAGAATTAAATTAAATTAATAATGGTCACTGCTGATGAGTGACCATTTTTTATTTATTGCCTTATATTGTTTGTCAATGGAATCCCAAATATGGATTGCCTTCACCAACTGACTTCATCTTCCGATACTCAATGTTCCATTAGAAGGAATCCGCTTATTACTTTCTGCCATTTCTGAGGTTCTTTATTGCAAAGCGATTCGTGCTTCGCCAATTCGTATATCACTAATTTTTTTTGGGCAAAACCTATGTTAGCGAAGATTTCTTCTGTTTCTTTCCTGGTTACCCGGGCATCTTTTGCGCCCCATTGCAATAAAACAGGGCAATGAATCTTCCTTACATAATCTGATGGGTTAAAATTAAATGCCCAAAAACCCTGTTCTGTCCCGCCCCAAAACGTAAGAAGGGTTGCAATGGGCTGCTCGGGCAAACCCATGGTTCGGACACGTCCCTTTACTGCATCCTGCAAAGAACCAAAGGGCATTTCCAAAATAATTCGCTGCGGCGTTAAATTATATTTGCTTACCGCATGCGTAATGGCCGCGGCTCCCATGGATATTCCCCAAAGACAAATATTTTTTTCTCCTTTTTGCTGAACATGCTCATACGCCATTTTTACTTCCTCCGCTTCGCTGTATCCGATAGTACATGTTTTCCCATCACTGCCGCCATGAGCCCTGAAGTCAACCAGTAAAGTGTTATATCCTAATGAGTATATATACCCCGCTTCACTTAGTAGTTTTGATTTGGAAGAACCATGCCCGTGAAAAAGAATAACAGTTCCTTTTGAATGCAAATGCCGCATCTGCCATGCTTCAATTTTTAACCCGTTAGTTGTTTTAAGATTCAGTATGGCGAAAGCGGAATCGGGTTTATATAAATTCAGTGATTTGCCGTAGGTGATTCCAAACAGGATTGCACTGGTCTTATCCCACCAGTTCATTTCTTCCGGTTTCTTTTTAACCACCTCCGCATCCGGGTAAAAATGAGTGAATTTATACGCATGAAAAGCGGCTACCATATTCAACATTAAGAAAAGCACAAAGACTATGCGAAAGATACGGCGTAAAAGTTTCATACTTTATATGGTATAAATGGAATGAAAACTACGATAAGTGTATATTTTTAATAGATTTATTGCTAATTAAACCAACTGCTGCCTCTTGCTGAACGTATATAATATTGAGTGTGCTGATCCTCTCAGCGCTGTCAATGAGGTAGCATTGACAAACGCTGAAGTGAAGAATGATATTCTACTAAACCCCACCATCTCCAGCCGGTGGGGTTTTTTATTAAAACAAGTTTCCCGTTTACCCCTGTGCGGCTTAATTGATATTATACCTCTTCTGCTGAGGCTACGTACTATTTTAGTCCTGGCTATAATGGTTCATCCTTGTTTAAAGTTTCCCGCTTTTTATTTCTTCTACTACACCCGGATCCAGCAGCGTGGTAATATCCCCTAAATTAGAAGTTTCCCCTTCAGCTATCTTCCTCAAAATTCTTCTCATGATCTTACCGCTCCTGGTTTTGGGCAAACCTTTTACAAATTGAATCTTATCGGGTTTGGCAATGGGACCGATGATTCTTGAAACAGTTTGTAAAATATCCTGCCTGGTTAGTTTTTCATCTCCATGCATGTGACTATAAATAACAAACGCATAGATGCCCTGGCCTTTTATATCGTGTGGGTATCCTACTACGGCACTTTCCACCACGCCGGCGTGCATATTAATGGCATTCTCCACTTCAGCGGTCCCGATCCGGTGACCACTTACATTTAATACATCATCTACCCGGCCGGTTATCCGATAATTTCCGTGCGCATCTCTTAATGCTCCGTCGCCGGTAAAATATAGATTCTCATATGCTGAAAAATAATTGGTGCGGCATCTTTCATGATCGCCATATGTTGTCCGGATTATAGCGGGCCAGGGATGTTTAATGCAAAGGTTACCACTTACATTATTGCCTTCCACTTCTTTTCCATTCTCATCCACCAGTACCGGCAGAACGCCAGGTAAAGGCAAGGTGGCATAGGTGGGAACTGCCGGGGTAATTCCAGCCATATTGGATATCAGCATGCCGCCTGTTTCAGTTTGCCACCAGGTATCTACTATTGGGCATCTTTTCTTACCAATGTGTTCATTATACCAGTTCCATGCTTCTTCATTAATAGGTTCTCCCACGGTTCCCAGTACTTTTAAAGAACTTAGATCATGCACCTGGACAGGGTCTAAGCCAAATCCCATAAGCGATCGAATGGCCGTTGGCGCCGTATAAAGAATATTTACTTTGAATTTATCTACGATATCCCAAAATCTTCCCGCATCCGGCCAGGTAGGGATGCCCTCGAACATTAACGAAGTTGCTCCAACACACAGCGGTCCATATAAAATATAACTGTGACCTGTAATCCATCCTATATCCGCTGTACAAAAATGAACATCGCCCGGTTGATATTGAAAAACGTTTACAAAAGTGTAGGCAGTATATACCATATAACCCGCACAACTATGTACTACCCCTTTTGGTTTGCCGGTGGACCCGGAAGTATATAGAATAAACAAAGGATCTTCCGCATCCATTTCTTCCGCAGGGAAACTAACCACGCCATCTTTTTCAACCTCCGATTCTGCATGCTCCATTTCATCCTCCCACCATACATCCCTGCCCTTTATCATAGAAACAGGAACCCTGGTTCTGGTATATACAATTACTCTTTTAATAGTTCGGTTACCAATCAACGCATCATCGATTACGCTTTTCAATGGAATATCTTTATTACCCCGGTAAGCACCATCGCAGGTAACAATATATTCAGCCTGCGCATCGTATAGTCTATCGGCAATACTTTGTGCTGAAAAACCACCGAAAATCACACTGTGGATGGCGCCAACCCGGGCGCAGCCCAGCACCGCATAGGCCAGTTCCGGCACCATACCCATATAAATACAAACACGATCTCCTTTTTTAACTCCATTATTCTTTAATACCTGCGCAAACTGACAAACTCTTTTATGTAACCGGTTATAGGTAACTATGCGAGTTCGATCTTCGGGGTTATTGGGTTCCCAGATTATAGCGGGTTTATCGCCCATAGTTGCCAGGTGCCGGTCGATACAATTCTCCGTAATGTTCAGCTTGCCTCCGCTGAACCATTCTATTTTTGGTTCCTTAAAGTTCCATTCCAATACTTTGTTCCAGGGTTTTCGCCAGGCAAAAGAAGAAGCAATTTCGGACCAGAATACTTCAGGTTCCTCCACACTTTTTTTATAGGCTGCTTTGTATTCGTCGAACGACTTTATTTGAAACGGGTATGACATAATATGGCAGTTATAGTTAAAAGAGGTCAATAAAAATACATATTACTGATGATTCTTACCTTCTCCTTTTTGTAAATTACGGTTTCATTTCATTTAACTACCTGACTGCACATGACCACCCGAACAAATACCAACGGTGTCTGGAAAATAATTGCCGCTTCTTCCACCGGCACGCTGATTGAATGGTACGATTTCTACATCTTTGGTATGCTGGCAAAAACCATCAGTACGCAGTTCTTTCCTGAAGGTAATGCAACCGCCGCTTTACTTAGCACCCTGGCTATTTTCGCAGCCGGATTTATTATCCGTCCTTTCGGGGCCCTGGTTTTTGGAAGATTAGGTGATTTGATTGGTCGTAAATCCACTTTCTTATTGACGCTTGTGTTAATGGGAACTTCCACCTTTTTGATTGGCTGCATACCCGGTTATAAAGCTATTGGAATTGCCGCCCCGTTGTTGGTTTTATTATTGAGACTGTTGCAGGGACTGGCATTAGGAGGAGAATATGGGGGAGCGGCTACCTATGTAGCTGAACATGCCCCGGTGAACCGAAGAGGATATTATACAAGCTGGATTCAAACTACAGCCACTTTGGGTTTATTTTTAGCCCTGGGTGTAATACTGGTAGTAAAAAGAAACTTAACTGATATACAGTTTAATGCTGAATGGGGCGGATGGCGTTACCCTTTCTGGCTATCAATATTATTGGTCATCGTTTCCATATATATACGATTGAAGATGGAAGAATCGCCAATGTTTTCCAAACTTAAGCTGGCTGGAACTACTTCTAAAAATCCTTTAAAAGAAAGTTTTCAACATAAGCCCAATTTTAAAATGGTTTTACTCGCCTTATTCGGAGCTGTAATGGGACAGGGGGTTATTTGGTATACTGGCCAGTTTTATGCGCAAAGTTTTCTGGAGACGAAGTGCTTTATCCAGTTTGAACAAAGCCGCACTATTATGTTGTGGGCGATTGCATTTGGCACGCCTTTCTTTTTATTATTTGGATGGCTGAGTGATAAATGGGGAAGAAAATGGATAATGTTGTTGGGAATGCTACTGGGGGTGATTCTTTACCGCCCTATTTTTTCGGAATTCTTAAAAGATACAGATTCGAAAGAATGGATGAAAACTAATTACATGGCCATAAAAGAAGAGGTCAAACAATCGATGTATAAAAATGATTCTCTTTTACAGGTATCTGTTCAATATGCAACTCCTGACGGATCAGTCTTTACAAGAGTTACCACAGACACGCTGAACCGGTCCGACACCCTACTAAATATACTTCAATCACAGAAAAATGCGGTAATCATAAACAAAAAAGTAAATCTGGCCACATACATGAAATTCATTTTTCTTGTTTGGGTAATGATTGTGATGGTTACTATGGTATATGGACCTATTGCCGCCTTCCTGGTAGAGATGTTTCCTACTAAGATTCGCTATACTTCCATGAGCCTGCCCTACCATATCGGTAATGGCGTTTTTGGGGGTCTTGTACCATTTATCGGGTTATTACTTACTACCACCTATCCGGCCGATCCATTGGTTGGATTATGGTACCCTATTGGTATTGCAGCTTTATGTTTTGTAATCGGGGCTGTTTACCTGGCAAATAAAATTGATGAAAACGTAATGGACTAATCGCACAGTAGGGGGAAATAAATATATAAATATGAATACAATAAAGAAATATCTCGGACTTGTTTGGATGCTGCTGGCACCAGTTGTTATTTATATACTGGTAAGCGGTGCCATTACTCATATTGATCTGAACGGAAAAAAAGACATAAACAATCCGATTATCTGGATTATCATTATTACCATTTTTACTCCTATTGCTATTGGATTAATAATTTTCGGATGGTATGCATTTCAGAATGAATATGAACATTTGCCTGATAGTTCAGAGGAATTAGAGAAATAGTGTTAGATGCGGGATACGAGAAGTGAATACCGGATAGATCGCGCAAGTTTTGCCACTACTCCCCATTCACTTATTAGGAAACAAGTATCTTTGCCGGGTTCACCCATCAATATAAATTAAACAAAAGCTCTGCCTTGCCGCGATTCGATTTACGTAAACCTTTTTCCCAAACCGGTGATACATTAAAAAAGTTTTCGGCATTTAATCCTATAACTATCCACAAAAAGGGAACCAGGGTCAAAGCCTTATTCGCGCTGGGAATGGTTTGCTTCTTCTGGGGGACAACCTGGATCGCTTCCAAAAAAGCGGTAAGTTATAATCTTCCCCCCATGCAAATGGCCGGCCTCCGGCAATTGTTGGGTGGTGCGGCGTTTACGTAATCTTTTTTTTAAGTAAAGGAAGAATATGGCCCAGGGGTAAAGAATGGGGGCCAATACTCATGCTAAGTTTTTTAAACTTCATGCTTTCCAATGGGCTGTCTACCTGGGGAGTAAAATATATTTCTGCTGGCTTAGGCTCCATCATAGGAGCGATATTCCCGTTATGGTTGGTATTTATTGGACTATTCAAATCACAAAAAATACCGGCAAAAGCAATTCTTGGAATTATCATTGGTTTTGCAGGCATCTGTGTTATTTTTTATGAGCACCTGGAAGATTTTCTAAATCCTGATTTTACTTTTGGTATTATACTTTCACTGATCGCTACCTGGGCATGGGCCTTTGGTACCTTATATACTAAACAACAAGCAGCCTCATTCAATCCTTACTTCAGTCTGGGACTTCAAATGATGATCTCCGGAGTAGTGTTGTATTCAGTATCCGGCGCAGTTGGAATTTCTATTCCAGTAAAAGATATTCCCTGGCAAAGTTGGGCCGCAATCAGTTACCTCGTTATTTTTGGTTCTGTAATCTCCTTCATTGCTTATTTATATGCGTTGCAACGGCTGCCTACTGAACAGGCATCTATATATGCATATATTAACCCCATTGTTGCCGTACTATTCGGTGCATTAATTTTTAATGAAAAACTTACTCTTTTTATTGCCATCGGAGGGTTAATTACCTTGTTGGGTGTTTATCTCGTAAACCAGGTATACCGGACCAGCGGGAAAGAGGAGAAAAAAATTATCACCAGTCAGCCTTCGTCGTAATATGCATCCCAATAAACCGTTTCTTTCATAAACAGTTCAAACATTTGCCGCCAACCCGTAAACTGTTCTGTAGTACCCAGCATATGATTGTGCCAGATAGAAATAAAAATTCCATTATACTTTTTAACGAGAATATAATATTCCATCAGTTCCTCATACGTTTGCTTTGGGGTATATTTTTGTTCAAAGAAAGAATTAGCGTCCATAAAACAAAATGGGTACAACCACAATGAACTTCGTTCTTCTTTTTCCAGGTCGTACCAATAAAATGAAGAACATACGGAAGCACGGAAACCATTGATACTTCCATAACCCATGGAAAAATCCTTTTCAATACCGTTAGCAATCAGGTGGCGGTAGGTATGGGGAAGGGAAAGGCGAATATAATGTTGCCGGCTGTACTTAACAGGTTTATCCGTTACCGCTTCCATCCATTCTGTTTCTTCCTTAAGCAACCGGGGATCGTCGCCGCTTTGCCAGGAAGGGTGAATTCCTGCTTTATAGTTCGTAGCATAATATTCGATTAACTGCCGAAATGATTTTCCATCGGTAGAACTATTCTTATCATACTTACTGGTTTGTTTTGCTACCAGGAAAAAAAAATATGGTTTAATACGGCAGTACAAATGAAGTGCATCGAGCCATTCAAAGCAATCAAATGGATCCTTTTCCAGGTCGATCAGCACCCGCCACCGTTCTTTTACCATTTTCCATTCGCCTTTTAATACAGAACGAAAAAAGCCCCCCGCATTACGGACCGGGCCTTTATGCTTATAGCAGTAAGCCATATCTACATCGTAGGTAAGCAGGCATCTAAAAGAATTACCATGGAAAATAAGTTGTGGAAATTTTTTTTGCAATGCTTTTTTAAAATCACTGATCCAAATATTTATCAACGGCTGCCGCAGGAATCCTTCTTTGAAGGCCAGCGATTGCTTATGGTCGTACCGACCGTATTCGTCTTTGTAATGGGGAAGGTATTCTTCATACCGGCTCAGTAAATAAAATGAAGCGGCTAATATGTCAAATGGAAAATCTCCCCTGGTGGCAAAAAAGGCTTTATGAAAATTGAGTTCAAAACACTCAATGGACTGCTGACGGATATCCTTTTGAAAAAGAAGTGGTGACGGTTGGATAAAAAACTCTTTTTCTGAAAAATCACGATCCGAATAATTTAACCGGGGGCCATCCTCCTGCAGAAAAGCTTCTTTGTTATTCGTTATCCGGATAGGATCATCAAACAATTCTTCGCTGAAAAAATCAACAATGTATTGAATCCTGGGGGTTATTGTATCGGTGTAAAAAAGCAACATGGGTGGCACAAAATAAAAAAGTCGGCCGAATAGTCAACGGGGTATTTTCCAAAAAAGCAATTACTATTTGTTTTCTTTTCGCTGGCGCCACATTTCATTAAATGTTTTGGGAGCGAAATCAAGATCGCCCCGGTGCAGGGTCCATCCCTTAAAAATCTTGTTTACCAACAGGTTTTTTATTTTGCGATTACCCATATTCATCATGCTGCGGTGAAGACTGGATTGTTTCCAAACTTTCCAGGCTATCTTTTCACTCCAGCCGGCATCGCCTTCCTCAACAGCCTCTTTCCTGTTTTCCAGTAATAATTCATGCAAGTTGATTTTTACTGCACAAACTTCCGTACAATTTCCGCATAAAGAGGACGCGTAGCTGAGATGTTTCCACTCATCCATCGCCTTCAGATGCGGCGTTATTACCGACCCGATAGGACCACTATATGTTGCTTCGTACGCATGACCTCCAATATTTTTATACACCGGGCAGGCATTTAAACAGGCGCCGCAGCGAATACAATACAAACTCTCTCTGACTGCCGCGTTTGCCAGAATATTGGTACGGCCGTTATCCAGCAACACCACAAACATTTCTTCCGGGCCGTCGCCCTCTCCTGGCTGGCGCGGACCACTAACAATACTGTTATAAACTGTTAACCGTTGACCAGTTCCATAGGTTGCAAGGAGGGGCCAAAACAAAGCGAGATCGTTAACAGATGGAATTACTTTTTCAATGCCTGCAATAACAATATGAGTTTTAGGGAACGCACAGCTCAATCTTGCATTGCCTTCATTTTCCGTTACGGCAATACTTCCGGTATCGGCAATAATAAAATTAGCACCAGTTATTCCTATTTCAGCCTGCACATATTTTTCGCGCAATTTTTCGCGGGCTACCTGGGTTAGCTGCTCCGGGCTGAGATTGGGGGCTGTATGCAGTTTCTCATAAAAAAGTTTGGCCACATCCTCTTTACTTTTATGCATGGCCGGAGTTACAATATGATAGGGGGGTTCTCCATCCAATTGTTGTATGTATTCACCCAAATCGGTTTCTACGCTTTCTATATTATTTTTTTCCAAAAATTCGTTCAGATGAATTTCCTCGGTAACCATACTCTTGCTCTTAACAATGGTACGGCATTCTTTTTCCTTACAAATTTTCAGTATTTCCTCTAATGCCTGTTCCGCGTTTTCGGCCCAAATTATTTTGCCTCCCCGCCGGGTAAAATTTGTTTCAAAATCTTCGAGTTGCTTATCAAGGGTTTCAATGGCTTTCCACTTAATATTTTTGGCTCTTTCACGGGCAAGATGAACGTCAGTAAATTGTTGTTTGCCCAATGGTACCGTGGCATTGTACTTACTTATATTAAAATTAACCTTGCGGCGGTGATCAAGATCGGCCGCTTTGATGGTGCTTTTAGCAATAAAGGAGGAAGCTGTTTCGCTCATGATTGATGAATAATTTTTAGTGATCAGCTACAATGTCAATAAGAATAACCAATTATAATTCCGGCCTCTTTTTACTTCTCTTCACTTAAGATTCCATTTTCTTTTGCCACCGCCTCCAGTGCTTTATAAAATTCTTCCCCATACAAGCGGATCAATGGCTCTTTGAGAAACTCATAAACGGGGACTTTTAATTTCTTACCCAACCCGCAGGCCGGGTTGCATAATTTTTCGCGTGGTTCGTAATT
Organism: uncultured Chitinophagaceae bacterium; assembly: GCA_963775145.1. Classification (GTDB taxonomy): domain Bacteria; phylum Bacteroidota; class Bacteroidia; order Chitinophagales; family Chitinophagaceae; genus Endoryza. Next base: position 393,601 of record CAVZHZ010000016.1, on the reverse strand, counting down.
AATGCGATCATAATTACCACTCTTCCCTTTTTTGCTGATGACAGGAAATAAGTGACAGCTGATGGGTTTCTTCCAGCCAATAACTCCATCATTATAGGCCTGTTCAAAAGCACATTTTATAATTCCTTTTTCATCCCTCGTTCCGTAAACACATATTTCATGATCACTCCCCAGGGTGGGAGTTACCCACCCGAATTCTTTATGATATACATATTTACCCTTTCGTTCAATTTCCAGGATAGATTCCGGGGTGAGATAGGGTTTTATTTTTTCATACAATTCAACCATCAGGTCCAGTTCCGTTGCTTCCAGCGGGGCACCGGCATCTCCTTCTTCACAACAGCCACCCTTGCACTTAGCCAGGTCGCAAACAAACTGCTTTTGCACCACTTCATCACTGATCAGCACATTTTCAATTACTATCACCGGGAAATAAATTTATTATTAAAATTATCCATAACAATTTGCCTCTGTCATACTAAGAAATATTCTACTGTTCTTTCCATTTCAGGGTATTGATCAGGTGTTTCATATCTTCCTGCAAAAAATCATTTACTATATTCAACGAATCTTCATTCGGGGTAGTATCAAAATACAAGGCCCCGCGTAAGAAATGTTTTACACTATCAGTAATGAAAAACTGCCGGGCCGTAGCCGCATTACCTCCCACCGTGAACCAAACACCTGTAAGACCGGCCTCCGTTTTCATCAACGAATCCTGTATTTCCGAGGCTTTGCTGCTGTGTTTATAAGTCATAGTAAACGCATCGTTTACCAGTTTATTAAAATTTGTTTTGTTCACCACTTTATAACTGATATAAATTTTCCCGTTAAACCGGGGAAAATCGATATTGATCCAATAAGGTGTATCGTTATCGGCAAATAAAGAAGTATCCTGCACCACGGAAGCATATACCGGGTACTCAAAAGTATAGGGATAACCGGGCATATTGAATTGTTTATATTCATGCCGGGGAAAATCTATTTTAAAATATCCTTTGCGGCGCAGCGTATAATCGCTGTTACAGGATGAAATATACAGGACAGATACGGCCAGGAAACATAAACAGGTGTAATAAAAAAAATATTTATTCATAATCTTAATTCCGATCAGTCGGTTTTTTGCTGAGTAGATACATTCACTTTTTGAATCCGGTTGCGGTCAATTTCAAGAATAGTAAACCGGAAATCGCCACTCTTTAAAACATCATTCACCTTGGGTATTTCTCCGGCAATCTCCAGTATAAGTCCTGCAATGGAATCACTGTCGCCTTTTACTTCATCAAAAGTGTCTTCCGGCAATCCCATTAAGGCACAGGCATCGTGAATCATCATGCGGCCCTCCAGGGAATAAGAACCATCGTCTAATTTCTTACTACCCGCTTCCTCTTCGTCAAATTCATCTTTAATATCGCCGATAATTTCTTCCAGTATATCTTCCATCGTAACAATACCGCTGGTTCCGCCAAATTCATCCACTACCACAGCAAAATGAATATGCTTGGTTTGAAATTCTTTCAGCAGGTCTTCAATAAATTTCTGCTCATGAACGAAGTACGGTTGTCGCATGAGGTGATGCCAGTTAAAATCGTCGCTCTCATCGAGGTAAGGAAGAATATCTTTTGTTTGAATGATTCCGGCAATATCATCGAGGCTGGTTCTGTACACAGGCAGGCGGGAGTAATGAAGTTCTTCAATACGTTGTTTTAATTGGGCAAAGGAAAGAGTATGATCGAGACCACTTACATCTAACCGGGTACGCATTATTTGCTTAACCGTAATATGCCTGAACTTATAAATTCCTGCCAGTATTCGTTGTTCTTCTTCTTCATGAACAGTAGAACGTATAGCTTCCTCCAATTGCTTTTGGGATAGCGCCCGGGAGCCAGATCGGCTAAAAAATTTTTCGATACGATCTGAAAAGGCAATGAGCCATGCGCTCACTCTCTTAAAAAGATAATAAATTACTTCTACGAGGTAAGAGGTTTCATAGGCGGTACGCAGGTTATTATGTGCCGCACGTATTTTGGGGAGTACTTCCCCAAAAAGCAAAATGGCGACTGTTATCACCGGTATCTTAATGGCCAGTTTGATCCAGTCCATATTTTGCGTTGCATCAAAAGGAATTACCTGGTCAATTAGAAGATTGGAAAGAATAATAATAGCGATATTAACGATTGCATTAGCGATTAGTAAAGAGGCCAATAAAATTTTAGGTTCCTCCAGCAAATCAGCGATTCTCTTCCATCCGGCATCCTGTTTTGTTTTCAGCGCATTAATATCGCGGTAATTGAGTGAAAAAAAAGCAATTTCAGCACCGGATATAAAAAAAGACAAAATAAGAAGAACTACAACCAGCAATGCCAGGATGGTTGCGGTTGCCTGTACACCGGCTGCCAGTAATACGAGACCTGTTCCATCAATCAAAAAGCAGAAAAAAGCAGAGTTACCCAATATTATCGATTTTGTTTCTTAAAGGGATCAACCAGGCCGTGCGCTAGTGTTAATCATAAAGGCAGGTCAAAAGGCCTGCCCTTGCTTGTGCGTAGGTGCAAAAATAATACATGTAAAGCTCAAAAAGGCAGGTCTTGCGAAGACTCTCCCAGGGGCGGTATTTCCTGGTTATGAAATCCTTCAACACTATCTCCCTGGGAAGTACTGTGTGAAGCCGGGTGAGCCGGGCCATCCGCTCTTTTATCTAACATGATCAGGTTATCACCCACCACTTCCGTGGCAAATTTCTTATTGCCTTCTTTATCTTCCCAGCTGCGGGTTCTTAAGCGACCTTCAATATAAACCAGGCTTCCTTTATGCAGGTATTTCTGGGCCAGCTCTGCCAAGCCCCGCCATAATACTACTGTGTGCCATTCTGTTTGTGAAATCAGTTTCCCTCCACGATCTTTAAATGTTTCGGTAGTAGCCAATGGGAATTTAGCCACTCCGATATTTCCTTCAAGAAATTGTACATCCGGATCTCTGCCTAGGTTTCCAATAAGCATCACCCTGTTTACCCCTCTCATAGAGAATAAGTTTAATGATTTGAAATCGCCTGTTGAATTCAATTCTCTTTAAAGTTAAATTTTTTCGAAGACAATTACAGATTTTTTTACCTCTTTACTTCGCCTTAGATAAGTGGAATTCCGGTAGCGAATGAAGGTATTGATTGATCAAAGCCGGGAAGGCCAATCGCTTTATTTTATTTTTTTCGATTAACTCATACTGTTTTAATCCGGTTGGCTCTTTCGTAATCGCAACCACCATGAACTGTCCGTTAATATATTGATGTGACAGCTGTTGCCTGTAGATGCTACTTATAGACACAATACGGAATGGTTGCCTGCCGATGAATTTTTTCAGTATTCCCGGATTGACATCAGCATTCGGCACAGACGAATTTGTTTCATCCAAAACAAATTCATAGAGGTTTTGCCAGATATCCTTTTGAGTTCGTTTTCGCACATAGATTTTATTATTAATCACAAACAGGAAATAATAAAACCAGCGATTTCTTTTGATTATACTTTTTTCTTTTACCGGCAATGATTTTACCTGGTCAAGTTTAAATGCAATGCAATCTTTTCGTTGGGTGCATCGGGTACATAATGGATTCTGTGGCTTGCAGATTACAGCGCCAAAATCCATAATGGCCTGGTTATAGTTAGCTGGCCTTTCTTTATCCAGTAAAGCTTGCGCTAAATCGATAAATAATTTTTTACCCGAAGCACTATCAGTGGGGGTAGTAATGCCAAAATACCGTGACAAAATTCGTTGCACATTGCCATCTACCACGGCATAAGGTTTATCAAACGCAAAAGAGACAATAGCTGCTGCCGTATAAGGGCCAATTCCATTCAATTTTCTTATCTTTTCATAATCGCTGGGGAAAATAGCATTATGCTCCTGAACTATACTGCGCGCAGTTGCCAATAGATTTTTACACCGGGAATAGTATCCAAGGCCTTCCCATAACTTAAAAACCTTTTCGTCTTTCGCTTTGGCGAGATGCTTGATAGTGGGAAATGCCTTAATGAACTTCTCATAATAAGCCCAGCCTTGTTCTACCCTGGTTTGCTGAAGAATAATTTCACTCAACCAAATTCTATAAGGATCTTTCTCTCCTTTCCATGGCATTTTTCGATCGTTATGCTGCTGGTTCCATTTTAAAAGTTTATTTCTAAAATCGGGTTTCATACTATTTATAATAGTTTAACGTTTTGAAAATGAGGGTAGTTGAAAAAGAGGCTTAAAATCAGATGGACAAGTCATTATCAATGATTTATACTTTTCTTGCTCGTTTGATAATAAAGTTCTAATTTCAGTAATGGATTGATTATGTGGGTGTTGGCCATTAAATAAAATAAACAAATTTTTTAAACCCATAAAAAATTCAATTATATGAGAAAAGCAGACCTCGTTAACCAAATATCTGAAAAAACAGGTATCCCGAAGGTTGATGTATTGGTTACGCTGGAAACCATGTTCAAGGAAGTTAAAGATACCTTATCAGCTGGTGAAAATATTTATATCCGGGGCTTTGGCAGTTTCATAACCAAGAAAAGAGCCGCCAAGATCGGACGTAATATTAAAAAGAACATAGCGGTTCACATACCCGCCCATTATATTCCTGCATTTAAGCCTGCCAAAGAATTTGTGGCAGAAGTAAAAAAACTACAATCTGTAAAAGAAGATCAGCCAAACCCCGATCGTGAAGTGTAATTTTGCTGCCTAAATTTTATTTACCGCAGTGAAAAAACAACAAATCATTTTAATTGGCAGCGGAGCTTTGCTTTTCTGCCTTATTTATTTTTTTGGAAAGACCGTTCCACCCAAGAATAAGCAATCTGCCAATACTACCAAAGGGGCAGTAAAGCCAACTTCAGAAGCTATTAGCATCTCGACTATATTGGCGGCATCAAAGCAACAACTAACCCTTGAACAGCAGGCTTATATCAACCAATTAGAAACCGCTGTAGTAAGAGGAGATGTAAAGGAACAACAAATAAAAGTCTATAAAAAGATTGCTTCTTTCTGGAAGGATTCGGCCCATTTGCTTCTTCCCTATTCTTATTATATTGGAATGGCTTCTAAATTGGAAAATTCGGAGAAAAGCCTCACCTTTGCTGCCCACAATTTTTTGAGTGGACTTCGCCCCCAAAGCAACCCGGCACTTAAACGCTGGATGGGCGAACAGGCAAAGGAGTTATTTGAAAAGGCATTGGTAATAAACCCCTTGAATGATTCCAGTAAAGTGGGCCTCGGAAGTTGCTACCTTTTTGGGAATATCAGCGAAAACCCAATGCAGGGAATCCAATTAATCCGGGAAGTGGCCGATCGGGATACCAATAATATGTATGCCCAGTTTATGCTGGGATTAGGGGGGTTGGAATCAGGTCAAATAGAAAAAGCCATTGAGCGATTAAGTAAAGTAGCTGAAAAACAACCAGAAAATCTCGAAGCAATTTTAACCCTGGCTGATGCATATGAACGAAAAGGAGATAAAGTGAACGCGGTAAAATGGTACGAGGTCAGCAAGAAATTTTTCACCGGCGAAAATGAAATACTAAAGGAAATCAATCAACGGATTGAAGAATTGAAGAAATGAGTGGAAAGTAATAAAGAGAAGAAGAGGAAGTTTGAATTCAGAAAATATTCTTTAATCGCCGTAGCTCTTTTGACCAATTACCTAAGAAAGAAAAATATTTAAACAATTTATTTAACTAAATCATTCAGAGAATTATGCCTTGTGGTAAAAAAAGAAAGCGTCATAAAATTGCGACGCACAAGCGTAAAAAAAGATTGAGAAAGAACCGCCATAAGAAGAAGAGCAGATAATTTTTTCTTCTATAGCGGCCGGCAAAACCTTGTATGCCGGCCGTATTCTTCTTATGATGCCTGCCGGCAGGCGGGTTTCAGCTGAACTTACTGTTTGCTTTTTATGGTTCCTGTATACGATTGTTTCCAATAACTATAATTAGCAAATTGTTCTACCTCAGCAACCTTTCCTTGTAGTGATGATGGTTTGACGGAAAAAGTAGAAACGCTTGAATAAGGAACTAATAATAAATGCCGCTCCCCAGGGTGTAGAAATTGCACTTTTAGAGGATAAAAAGCTGGTTGAACTGCATCACGAAAAAGCGGATGCCAGTTTTGCCGTGGGAGACTTATACCTGGGAAAAGTAAAAAAGCTTATTCCCGGACTCAATGCCGCTTTTGTGGATGTGGGTTTTGAAAAAGATGCCTTTCTTCATTATACCGATTTAAGTCCATACGCGCGTTCGCTCCTTAAATTTACCCAGCAATCTATAAGCACCAATCCGGATAGTAACTTTGATTTTTCCACTTTCCAGGTAGAACCGGAAATCATTAAGACTGGAAAGATTAACGAGGTACTCAGTGGCAAGCCCAACGTACTGGTTCAAATATTAAAAGAACCTATTGCTGCCAAAGGACCCCGTTTAAGTTGCGAAATTTCTTTACCGGGCCGTTTCGTGGTAATTACTCCATTTAATGATATTGTGGCTGTATCCAGGAAGATTCACTCCTCCGACGAACGCAAACGCTTACAAAAAATTATAGAAGCAATTAAACCGAAAAATTTCGGCGTAATTGTTCGCACAGCCGCCGAGGGTAAGAATACCGCCGAATTACACGAAGATCTTTCTATGCTGGTGGAAACCTGGAAGATTATTCAAAATAGTCTTAAAGGATCCATTGCACCTGCCAAGATACTAAGTGAGCAAACAAAGGCCACCAGTATGTTACGCGATTTATTGAATGAATCGTTCAACAAAATTGTAGTCAACGATAAAAATATTTTCAACGATACCCGTAATTATATTCTGCGTATCGCCCCGGAAAAAAGCGAGATCGTTTCTTTTTACCACAACGGACTTCCCATCTTCGACCAGTTTGGAATTACCAAACAGGTAAAAGCAGCATTTGGAAAAACCGTTAACCTGCCCAGTGGCGCTTACCTTATTATTGAACATACGGAGGCCCTGCATGTAATTGATGTAAACAGCGGGTATAAAAGTGTGAGCAATAACCAGGAGCAGAACGCGATGGAAACTAACCTGGAAGCGGCTGCGGAGATATCGCGTCAATTAAGGCTGCGAGATCTTGGGGGAATTATTGTAGTAGATTTTATTGATATGAAGCTTCCCGAGAATAAACGGAAGCTGATGGAGGCGATGGAAGAATTTATGCGGCCCGACAGAGCCAAGCATGCTGTTCTTCCCATTTCAAAATTCGGATTGATGCAAATAACCCGGCAACGTATGAAGCCGGAGATGAATATTAATACCCAGGAAGTATGCCCCAGTTGCAGCGGTACGGGTAAAATATCCTCTACGCTGATACTGGAAGATGAGATTGAAAAGAATCTAAGCTATTTGATTACCCACCAGCATAAGAACCTTACGGTAGTAGTACATCCTATTTTATACGCTTATCTCACTAAAGGGCGGCTCTTCAACTCCAGGCAATGGAAATGGAGATGGAAGTTTGGCCAAAAAGTGCAGGTGAAAGAAAACAGTAATTACCACCTCACCGAGTTTCATTTCTTTGATCAGCACGAGGATGAGATAAAATTGTAATGCCTTTGTGCGCGGAATGCTTCGATATCCACCGGATATTTATTATATATATATTTGCTCGCATTACAAAACTCTGTAAAAAAGCTTTATTATTCTACAACAATTGAAAAAACTGCGCAAGCAGAAGGTACATTATAGAAATAATAGAAGCCGCCTGTGGGAGCTCCCCATATTGTTTGAAGTAAAATACCTGCGCGGTAAAGTCTGACCACATCACGCTCTCCAGTTACACTTAGGCGCATAGAAAAAAGCGTACCTGCCGGGCCTCCTGTATTTATGCTTCCTACATTACCAGATTGTCCGGATGAGTAGTTTACAGTAAAACTTGTAGGTATCCCAGGATAAGAGACATATAATGTTCCTATTGTACATCCACTCGGCGTGTTATTATCAACATCAAAATTCATTATCCCACAAAATGGCTTTTCGGTGTCGTTTGACTTATTGATATTGCTATTGTGTGTGCGAAAACTGGTGATCGCAATAAAAAAAACAAACACTATGTTATGATTTTTCATAGAAAAAAATTTTACGGTTAATGGTATAATTAAAATTGCAATCTAAGCTAATAAAGAATGTATTCGATAAAGATTTTACCATGAATGGCTACTAATAAGTAATTTAATTAATTATAAATACAGGTATCCTATTACTACATTCAAAAAAAACATCTCACTAAAAAGATTTGAATGAAACACGATAACACTCTTAATAAATTCATCGTGACTATTAAAGAAAAATGAATGCATTTAGAATTTATCGTGGAGGCCCTAATAATAAAAAGCCCTGACCATTTTAGGCCAGGGCTATAAACTTGCATTTAAATTTATCAAAGTTTCCTCAACCTCAAATTATAATCGCCCCAGTTAGCGGCACCAGTATGATTTAGCTTAAGGCTAATGGTTCCTGTGCAGGAGAATACCCAGTTATTTGAGCCCACAGTTTTTACTTTGATATCATTATCAAATCCTGTGTAGCCACCATAAGATTGCGAAGCCACGGTTGCAGCACCGGTAGCAGGGTTAATAACTACTGTTACTGGCTGTTGGTTAAACCCACCAAATGCGGGATTAGGATAAACTATCAATGTTATTGAATTAGCAGTAGCGGCACTTACCTGCACTACATCTCCCGGGCTCCAATCAGCCCAACCATCCTCCAAAATTTCAAAATTGCCAATGAAACCAGTCGGATTAAATGGGCAAACTACAATAGCTTGCCAGGTCATGGCCATATTATAATTTGTTATCCCCTGAAAGGCACCATTGGTATTTGCCGGGCTGAAAACGCGGCCGTCTTTTAGAATTAATTCGTTGTAAAATGAATAAGAGGTGCCTGTTTTTAAAGCAGTTGGGGCAATACCAAGTCCCGTTGCCAGTTCGGTGGCTGACACTTCCAGTTTAGTTTCCCCACTTAAAGCAACTTCCTTTATAGCTTTCCATTTAGTCTTATCAAGGTTAACGGCTCCTTCCGTAGCATAGATTTTTACTTTTTCAATAGGTGCCCCAAATTCTTTAACCGTAATATCCGCCTTGGTAGTCGCCAAATTTCCATAATCAAGTATCAGGTTACCATTCTTAACAAGGGTTACATAAGATCCCGTGGATACATTATCAAATGATGATACGTCTTTCTTTTTTGTACAAGCGTAGGCAAGGAAAATAACGCCCGAAACAAAAAGCAGTCTTATTATTGTTTTACGCATAGTTCGTATTTTTTTATTTATTAAAACCTGGAGGATTAGTATCCCAGAATACATGAACATCAACCCCGCTTTTTTGAGCGCCATTCTGATTACGGTTAACGTGCACAGATGGATAATACATGGAACTTGCAAAAGCTCCTGGTGCTGAAACAATGGGCAATTGCATATTTGACGGTTTACCGGTTCGGCGGTAATTATTATATGCATCAATACCATTGCCCCACAAAGCGATATAGTATTCCTTCATGATAATATTCAATTTGGCATCATTGGTGGTAGCCGCGTCGTAAGCAGTTAATAGATCCGTAATATATTGCGTCTGGCGCGCAGTGCTTGGCACGTAGGTTGGGTTTGGTGTAACCCCAACTGTAGCTGGATATCCCAGCACTTTTGCAAAAGAAGCGGTAATGCCATTCTGCAAAGAAGTACGGGCATTTCCGGCTGTAGAAAGTACCAGGTTGGCTTCTGCCTTCAAGAATTCGGTGAAAGCAGATTGCCAGATAGGTTGAATACCGGCCCCCTGGCCACCCCTGTTCAGGCTAACACTGGTTCCCTGGCCTGAATCAAAGTCTCCACCACAAGGATAAATTCCCACTGTAGTTCGTTGCGGACCATCTGGTGGAATACCACTATTATCCCCATGATCACGTCCCCAAAACCCGCCGCCAAAGCTTGGAATTGGCGAACAAAAAGGCATTCCAGCCGGATAATGTGAAGGCGGAGGAGCGACAGAACAGGATGAAGATGCCTGGTTCACATCAGCACTATTAGTCCGTTGGCGATAGAAATAATAACGGGTACGTGGATCACTTTTATCAGATGCTGTGTTATTACTGAAAGTACCTTTTTCGGCAACCATCGTCCACATAAAATAAGTACCCATATAATCACCCGCACTACCGGTAGCAGAATAATTACCATTGTACCGTGGATGGCGGCTATTGGGGTTTGTTTGAATGGTACCGTATTTAAATTCAAAATCTTCAGCGGGAGTATCTATCAGGTCATTGGCAGTGAGCAATGCATCTATTTTACTTTTAGCAGAAGCGTCTACCAAACGGGTAGTCATATAAGCTCTAAGCTTAAGCGTTTTTGCCAATGTAGCCCATCTGGCAGCCCCGGCTGCATTGCCTGCTTTATAATACAAATCAAACACACCCGGATAAGAAGCGGGTGTTTTTGCCAGGTCAGCAATCGCTTCATCCAGCAGGGTAATTGCTTTTGCATATACATCCTTCCCTTGCTCAAGAGTGGGGTTCGTATTGGCAGCACCCTGGTTGGCATCTGTATATGGGATATTTCCAAACATATCCACCATCACCATCAAGGTATACGCTTTCATAATTTTGGTCATCCCAACTACTACATATTTCTTTTGTGCGTCCGCAATGGGGATAAGCACATTTGCGTGCTTTAACATAGCTGTATAGGCGTTATCCCACAATCCATCAAAGCTTTGAGGCTGATACGCGTTAGAATAGGTTGGCCCGTACATCACAATCTGGCGGGTTAACTGCATACCAATATCGGAGATGCCATTAAATAAACCCGCAAAGCTTAACTGAACCACGTTCAGGTAAAGATCGGAGTTAGCAGACTCTGGAGCGGGTGTGTTCGGATTATTAAGATTACTGTCAAATTTATCAGAAATCTTACTACAGGCCCCCAGCACAGCCACCGCCAACAGACTTACAATTATTTTTCTACATTTCATATCTAATGATTTTAACTGTTCGATGATTAGAATGTAACCCTGATACTGGCTCCAACCCTGCGTGAAGTTGGACCTGCCAATGTTTCGTAACCCCGGCCGTTACTAACTCCCAAACTATTTACTTCTGGGTCAAAATTCACATGCTCGGGGAAATAAGGGGCATTATACCAAAGGTTCTGTCCGGATATAGTAATAGAAGCGGAACCAAATGGTGTTTTTGCCAGTACCGTCTGAGGCAACGAATAAGAAAGTGATGCTTCGCGAAGACGAAGTATCGTTGCATCATAAGTAATAAGATCCTGCATTCCAAAGAATCCGCTGAAGTTATTGAAATAGGCCTGGCTCGCACTGATCTGGAGATCATTTACACTTCCATCTTCTTTAACTCCGGGTAAAATGATTGGAAGCAACCGATCGAAGTCAGTATCCTTTGTCAATCCGCGACCCACCAGGGTTCCGGGCGTGTAGGCTAACATATCGCCTCCCTTAGTGAAATCCCATTGCATACGGAAGGAAAATCCTTTCCAGCTTAGGGTACTGATACCGGTTAATTTATAATCCGGATTAGGATCGCCAATTATTCCAATCTCTGTACTGGAAATATAATCTCCATTGCTGTTAACCAGGCGTTGACCGGTTTTAGGATCTTTTTGAGTGGAGGTTGCTTGAATCACTCCCAACGGTTGGTTATTAATTACAAACAATCCTTCATTGGAGAAACCGGCAATACCAATTTGTTTGATATCCGAGGGAAGATCAAAAACTCTATTCCGGTTCCTGGTAAAGTTTCCATCCAATTGCCAGTTCCAGTCTTTCGTACGAACTACTGTGTATCCAAGAGCAATTTCAATACCCTGGTTTCTTACTGAGCCGGCATTGATAGAGGTTACCGTAAATCCGGTGGCAGGATCAAGTTCCCTGTCCAAAATCTGATCTTTGGATACCCGGTTATAATACGTAAAGTCAAGGTTCAGCCGATTGTTGATGAATTTACCTTCCAAACCTACTTCCAATTCTTTCAGTAATTCCGGTTGAAGATTTGGATTTGCCAACCGGTCGCTGATGGTATTTTGGTTAATAACCGTACCAACACGATCAACAAAAACATTAGTAGAGATGCTGAGTGTATTCCTGGTGCTATAGGGAGTACCGAAGTTGGCACTGGTTGCATATCCACCCCGAAACTTCAGGTAATTAATCATCTTATTATTCTGTAAAGACGCAATAGCTGAAGTAGGTACAAATGATACGCTGGCACTTGGATAGAAGATAGAACGATTCGCTTTTTCCAGGTTGGAGGACCAGCTGTTTCTTCCACCTAAAGTCAGGTATACATATTCTTTATACCCAAGAGTTCCCTGGGCAAAAAGACCAATTGATTGAGTATTTGATCTAAAATCCAATCCGCCACCGCCTTCACTGGTGTTTTGGTGGGTGATAAAGTTATCATGGTCAAATAGGCCGTATACCAGTTGTTGGGTGCTTCTTTGTCCGTTTTGTGTATATATTCTCTCCTGGGAATTAAGACCCGCGTTTACGTTCAGGTTAAAATCAGAAGTAAGATCTTTCAAATAATCAACCTGGAGCGAGTGATCCCAAATAGTATTAAATCCATTTGCTGTACGGTGCACTCCGAGTGTATAATCAGAACCACCTACAACACCTCCTTTATTCTGAGAAAGGTAATTAAAATCGCTATAATTGTCATACCCCACCCGATAGCTTACATTCAATCCTTTTAATATTTCATAGCGAAGTTGCAGGTTACCAAAAATACGATTCACTTTCTGGCCGGTAAAGCTGTTGGCAACGGTCCAGTAAGGATTTTGGATATCATTTCCCCCTCTGTAATATATTGAAGAGTGATCCAAAGGATTTTCCCATGGAAGGTAGTTTGTACCATCGGCGGGAGATCCGCTAAGATTTACCGCTATTGGAGTGTAAATTAAATTACCAAATACTGATGACACTGATGGGTTACTACCGAAGCTGGTAGAAGTAGGCGGAGATTTAAAGTACGTTGATGCATAATTGAATGTACCGCTAACGGTTACATTGTTATTAAGACGGGCTGTACCCCCCATTCCAAAAGTATTTTTATATAAACTGTTTCCGGGAGTGAAGCCCTGATCGTCCATATAACTATAGTTGGCATTAAAGTTTACATTCTGTCCGGAAGCCGCTACGTTAACAGAAGTTGTTTTAATTTGCCCGGTACGGAAGAAGTTCTTTACAGAATTACGATAGGGCTTAAATTCATAATTAAGATCATTGCCATTTCCGGGAACCTGTTGAAATTCCGGGAAAACACCTTGTAAGGCAGCGCGGTCGTAAGGATGAGCTACTTTAACTGCAGGATCCGTAAACTTGGCACCCCAGTTACTAAAGAATGCGAGACCTAAACTCTGATCAAAACCTCCACCATAAGAATATTGATAATCGGGAAGGTTAGATACGTTGTTTAAGAATAATGATTGTGTAACAGTTACCTCAGTTTTCTTCGCAATTCTACGGTTTGCTCCATTCTTGGTAGTTACTACCACAACTCCATTCCGACCCAACTCACCATATAATGTGGTAGCGCTTAGCCCTTTTAAGATACTTATATTATCGATATTGTTTGGATCCAGATCAAGAAAACGGCTGGTAGTGGTGTTTCCATAAACAAAACTGGCCTGTGCGTTGGTAGAAGCATCAAATGGAACTCCATCCACAATAAATAGTGGCTGAGAACTTCCTGAAATAGTATTCACTCCACGAATAATGATGTTGGTACCACTTCCGGATATACCGCTGGTTGCACCAATATCCACTCCGGGGGCTTTACCATTCAGCAGGCGAACAACGTCACCATCCGGGCGCAGCTCCAGGGCTTTTTTATCGACAGTGGCAACTGCATAACCCAATGCCTTTTTCTCTCGACGAATACCCAAAGCGGTAACAACCACCTCGGTTAATTCTTGTTTCTTTTCTGAAAGTGTGACTGCCATTTCTACTCCGGGAGTAGCCTTAATTTCAAAGGCGCCATAGCTGGCTCCTGAAATTACCAGGGTGGCCCCTTCTTTTACCTGAATGCTGAATTTACCGCTTGCATCGGTAGTGGTACCTGTTTTGGTTCCCTTAACCAACACAGAAATACCTGGTAATGGTACTCCTGCTGCATCGGTAACTCGTCCGGTTACTTCTTTTGTTTGGGAGAATGCTGTACCGAACAATAGCAGCAGCCCCGTAAGGAGAGTTACAATTTTTCTCATGTCTGTTAGTTTTTTTAAAAAAATCCTGTTAAAAATAGGAGAATTTAAATTAACGGCCAAAGGTAAGGACAAAGGGCAATAATCATATGCTGCTTGGAAATCTGAAATATCATTTCCAAAACATATGAAAATAACCTCAATCAACCGGCTATTGCCTGCTTCGGTTATTATAAATCAGCAGATACTGAAGCAATGTAACAATGGAAGCAACTGCGGCTACTACATAGGTGAGAGCAGCCCATTTTAGGGCGTCTTTTGCCTTTGGATGCTCCTGGGAGGTGGTAACATTGGTGCCTCCGAGCCAAACCAAGGCCCGGCGGCTTGCGTCAAACTCAACGGGTAGGGTAATCAGGGAAAAAAGAGTGGTAGCTGCAAATAGAATTATCCCTCCTAAAAGAAGTGCCGGGAACCTGTTTATAAGGAACACTCCGGCCAGTAATACCCATTGTACAATCCCTGAACTGAACTGAACCACCGGAACCAGTCGGCTCCGAAGCATCAGCCATTGGTACCCGGTAGCATGTTGAACTGCATGCCCGCATTCGTGGGCAGCTACCGCGGCTGAGGCTATTGAACTCCCGTTATATACATCCGGGCTAAGGTTTACCGTTTTCGTCAGGGGATTATAATGGTCGCTTAAAAAGCCCTGGACGGAGGTCACTTTTACATCCAAAATGCCGTTTTCTCTCAGCATCTTTTCGGCAATTTCGCGCCCAGTCAGGCCGCTCATTATCGGCACCTTGCTGTACTTTGAAAATTTGCTTTTCAATACTCCGGAAACCAGCATACTGATCAGCAAAAAAGCAATGGATACGAACATAATTGAGGGTGTCATTTTATCTTTTTTTATTTGTTATACCAATTGTCATCAAATTCAAATCCAATCTGATTTTTCGAACCTTTTGTAATTTTTTCTGCCATTTTTAAATGTTTTTCCTGGTCAGGTAACAGTATGAGCACCAATTGCTGACAATATAACATTTTCAAAAATAATAATTCGTAGTATGATTTTAACTAATTCTTTTTCAATATGTTATGTGAATTAAGGAGATTTCAGTTCCTTTCCCGTTTTAAGTCAAAATTTATCAACAACACTCAAAATTAATTTTGTTATGTGGTGCCAATTTGTAATTTAGTGGCAGAATTTAATGGGTTAGTAAGTAAAGGGTCAGCAGCAATGCCGGCCCTTTTACTTTTATATAGGTGCACGAAAAAAAGTCTTCTGTTTGTTAATCTTTTTCTTAGTAAATTAAATGCATCGTTAACGTTTTTTTTCCTCCGCTTCATGTTTTTTTTCTTTCATTAAATACCATTCTATTGTTCATTTTTGAAACAGGTAATTATCATTTTTTTTTCGATAAATATTTTTTTCTCTTGCAGCGAACACCAATACTTCAAATTCAAATTGGCTAAATAATTACATACTACCTTTAATATAATGAGCAAGGTTAAAACAGCTTTCTTTTGTACAAACTGCGGATATGAAAGTGCTAAATGGGTAGGTAAGTGTCCTGCCTGCAATAGCTGGAATACATTTACCGAAGAAGTAATTCACAAAGGAGATGCAAAAAAAGAAAACGGTTGGAGAGATTATAATGACGATAAACGAGTTTCCAAAACGATCGCATTAAATAACATTACCAGTACAGAACAAGAACGCATTGTCACCGCAGACGCGGAATTAAACCGGGTGTTAGGGGGAGGGATTGTTCCCGGAAGTATTATACTCGTAGCTGGAGAGCCGGGCATTGGAAAATCAACTTTATTTCTCCAGGTAGGCTTATTGCTTGCCGATAAAACGATTCTTTATGTCAGTGGTGAAGAGAGTGAACAACAAATAAAGATGCGCGCAGATCGATTGAATATAGTAAATGATAATTTTTATTTGCTTACTGAAACATCCACCCAGACTATTTTCCAAGAGATAAAAAAATTAAGGCCAGAGGTAGTGATTGTGGATTCTATTCAAACGCTGCAATCTCCCTATATCGATTCATCACCCGGAAGTATTTCACAGATAAGGGAATCCGCTGCGGAACTCCAGCGTTTTGCCAAAGAAACCAACACACCTGTTTTTTTAATTGGCCATATTACTAAAGATGGCAGCATAGCGGGGCCAAAAATTCTTGAGCATATGGTAGATACTGTTTTACAATTTGAAGGAGATCATCACTATGCATACCGAATTTTACGCACGTTGAAAAATCGTTTCGGCAGCACCGCCGAATTGGGAATTTATGAAATGACTCCGGCCGGAATGCGGGCTGTTACCAATCCCAGTGAATTACTGATTACTCAAAAAGAAGAACAACTTAGTGGTATTGCCATTGCCGCCACTATTGAAGGAATGCGACCATTATTAATAGAGGTACAGGCATTAGTTACCCAATCGGTATATGGAACGCCCCAACGTACCGTTTCAGGATTCGATTTAAGAAGGCTGCAGTTATTACTGGCCGTGCTGGAAAAAAGAGGAGGCTTTCATTTTGGCGTTAAAGATGTTTTTTTAAATATAGCGGGAGGATTGAAGGTAGAAGACCCTTCTATTGATCTCGCCGTTTTATGCGCCCTGCTTAGTTCCTATGAAGATGTGCCTTTACCCCATACAATATGTTTTGCTGGTGAAATTGGGCTCAGTGGTGAAATACGCGCCGTTAACCGAATTGAACAACGCATTGCCGAAGCAGAGAAATTAGGGTTCGAAAAAATTATTGTTTCCAAATACAATCTTGCTTACCGGTCTCCGGCAGCTAAAGAAACCAGCCAGGGTGCAAGGGTAGGTAAACAAAGCGTGGGCAATCAAAAATTCAATATTGAAATAATAACCATGGGTCGGGTAGAAGAAGTTTACCAATATCTGTTTTAGATGACTCCCGTATTAAAAAATATCACCAATAATTTAGCTCAGCTTTTCTTCCCTCACCTGTGCGCCGGATGCGGAAGCGATATTATTGATAACAAACAAACACTTTGTCTTTATTGTATTGATCAATTACCAGTAACTAACTTTCATATGCACGCCAATAACCCGGTTGAGAAAATTTTCTGGGGAAGAATTCCGGTAGTAGCGGCAGCCAGTTATTTATATTTTACAAAAGGTTCCATCCTGCAACACCTGTTGCATCAATTCAAATATAAAGGCAATAAAGAAGTCGGGGCCTTTCTTGGGAGGCAAATGGGGACTGCCTTTATACAATCTAACCGGTTCAGTCAAATAGACGCATTGATCGCCCTCCCCTTATTCCCTTCTAAAGAACGTAAAAGAGGATATAACCAGGCGGCGGTTCTATGTGAAGGATTTTCCGCTGCCACCGGTATTCCATTTCTCAACAATATGGTCGTTCGCACCGTATCCACAGAAACGCAAACGCATAAGAATCGTATCGAACGATGGCAAAATATGGAAGCCCGGTTTGAATTAAAATCAGCATCCGCCCTCTGTAATAAACGGTTGTTACTAATTGACGATGTAGTAACCACTGGTGCTACCCTGGAGGCTTGTGGTCACGAATTGCTTAAAGCCCGGGGTGCCCAATTAAATATTGCAACCCTTGCCTATACTTCTTAATAATTCAACAATTAAAACATGGCGAATTCGTTTTCGATTGAGGTTAACTGATTATTTTTGAACCGGATGAAAATTTATTTGCTTTCCATATCGTTGATTATACTGGTAACTGCCTCCTGCAAAAAAGAATCCTTTATTACCAGTGCAGATGCTACAATCAACACTTCCGTTGACTCTTTACGCTTTGATACGGTTTTTACCACCGCCGGGTCTGTTACTCATTTCTTCCGGATTTACAATAACAATGATAAAAAACTTCGGTTGTCGAGTATTGAATTGAATGGCGGTATTTCTTCGCCATTTAAAATGAATGTGGACGGAGTGGCTGGTCCCATTGCAGCTGATGTGGAAGTGGAGGCCAATGACAGCCTCTATGTTTTTGTAACGGTGAAAATAGATCCTACGACTGCCGATCTGCCCTTTATTATACAGGATAGTATAACCATACGATACAATGGCAATAAAAAAATAATACAACTCGAGGCATGGGGACAAAATGCCAATTTCCTACGCTCCAAACTTATTACTTCCAATGAAACCTGGAACAATACTAAACCCTATGTTATATTAGGGGGACTGCAGGTAGACACCAACGTTACTCTCACGATAGAAAAAGGAACTAAAATATACCTGCACGCGGATGCGCCTTTCCTGGTTGACGGTACCTTAAAAATTAATGGAGAGAAATATGATAGTACGCGGGTAATTTTCCGGGGCGATCGCCTGGATGAACCCTATCGGGACTACCCGGCCGCCTGGCCCGGAATCTATTTCCGGGGTGAAAGTAAAGACAACGTACTAAACTATACTATCATCAAAAACGCATTTCAAGGTTTAGTGAGTGATAAACCTGCCGTTAATGGAAATCCTAAACTAACTCTTAATGAATGTATCATTGACAACTGCTACGATGCCGGTATTTTTGGATTGCGCACTAATATAAAGGCGCAAAACTGCCTTATCAGTAATTGTGGAAAAAATATAATTCTCGCCTACGGAGGTATATATGATTTTACTCATTGCAGCAGCGTGGCTTTTTCTAATTCTTTCCTTCTGCACAAGGAACCCGTATTGCT
Source organism: uncultured Chitinophagaceae bacterium (assembly GCA_963775145.1). Taxonomy (GTDB): domain Bacteria; phylum Bacteroidota; class Bacteroidia; order Chitinophagales; family Chitinophagaceae; genus Endoryza. The sequence goes on along the minus strand of CAVZHZ010000016.1, from coordinate 374,689 downwards.
GGTGACTGATTTTATTAAGCAGGATAATACCATTTTAACGGCCTCTACCAACGCCAGTTTCCGGAATTGCATCTTTTGGGGTGACAATGGTACTGTTGACGATGAAGTTATTACCAGTAAGCAAGGCACCAATTCATTTACGGTGAATTTTCAAAATTGCCTGTGGAAGGCAAAAAACAACCCGGCTAACAGCACCACTTCCAATATAATAGTTAACCAAAATCCCATGTTCGATAGTGTAAATACACAACGACGAATTTTTGATTTCAGGTTGAAAGACGAATCGCCCGCTAAGAATAAAGGAATTACCACCAGCATTGCCACCGACCTGGATGGAAAGCCCCGGTCCGTTGGGCTACCTGACCTCGGCTGTTTTGAAAGACAATAAGTACTGCTCTTCACTTAGTATGGTTCCTATGGAGCTCTATCCCTGAAATATTATGATTGCTGTAAACATTTTCTGCTCCATCTTTGTAGTAATATTAAATTCTTCCACTACAAAAAAAACATATCTATTATGGTACGTGTTGCTTTATTTGTCGCATTCCTCCTTGCTTCAACTTCTATTTACGATTTTAAAGTTCCCGGCCTGGAAGGTGGCCAGATCGATTTCTCCAAATTCAAAGGGAAAAAGATAATGATTGTAAATACCGCCTCCCAATGTGGCAATACCCCTCAATATGCTGAACTGGAAAAATTATACGAAGCATACAAAGACAAACTGGTTATTGTAGGTTTTCCGGCTAATAATTTTGGCCAGCAGGAACCCGGAAGCAACAAAGAAATTGCTGAGTTTTGCAAGAAAAATTATGGCGTTAAATTTTTAATGGCCGAAAAAGTATCGGTAAAAGGAGAAGGCATTCATCCGTTGTTCAAATACCTAACTGATGAAGCAAAGAAGATGGGTATAGAAGACCCCATTAAATGGAATTTCACCAAGTTTTTATTAGACGAGAATGGAAAACTGATTACGGTAATTTTTCATAAAACAAAACCCATGAGCGATGAGGTAACCAAATACCTTAATTAATATATTCAGCATCCGGACCTCCAACGATTTCCCTTACCGGTAACTCAAATATTTGGATAGTAAAGAACAAATGCAGTTCAAAAGCTACCAGGTTGCTGCTTACCGGTAATTTTTTTATACTAATTTCTTATTTTTCTGGTTGGATTGCCTTGTTAATCGAAAAAAAACAACCAAACATCGAAAGAAAAATTACAACCGTCGAATTAATTACCCGCTGCGTAATTTTTGCCCCATCTTTACATTATCCAATCCGATAGTACCGAAAGACCGAATCCAGATCCATTGAAAAAGCCAAACCAAATCCTTAGAAAAAACCCTTTTTAATCCTGATCCTAAAACAAACATTCCAGGCTATCCAGTTAAGTAAATGATATTTTACCCCTAAACCATTAACCTTAGCCGATCCAATTATCCCGTTGAAACCATTTGTTGTCCGACCGAAAGAGTCTAATGGCCGTCTCCACCGAGGCGGTTTTTTTTTGCTCTTAAGAAAACAGCTTCCTATATATAGTAGTCTATGGTTCGAGGCCAAACAAAAAAATTCAATTTCTTTACTCTAATTTTTTTTTTCTCCATTACCAAATTAAATCATCCTGCTTTCCTTACCAGGACCTGGACATCCGTATTTATTACTCTCCCATTGCTGAATTTTTCAAGTTTTCTTTTTCTTTATCGAATAAAAAACACCAATGATCGAAAGAAAAATGGCGATCGTCGAATTAATTACCCGCTGCGCAATTATTGCCCCATCTTTACATCATCCAATCCAATAAAACCGAAAGACCGAATCCAGATCCATTGAAAAAGCCAAACCAAATCCTTAGAAAAGTCCCTTTTTAACCCGTATCCTGAAAACCAAACCAAGGCTCTGATAAACCCTTTTTCGCCCTTAAACCATTAACCTTAGCCTTCCAATTTATCCTGTAAAAACCATTTGTTGTCCGACCGGAAGTGATTTAAAGCCGCCTCAGTTGAGGCGGTTTTTTTTATTATGCACCAATTTCAATCCGGTCAATACCCATATCGTTTTGGTGAATAGAACTATTGAAGACTCATTCCGCAGAGTGCTTTCCTGATATTTCCTTATTGGTAAAATATTTCATTTTCTGTGATGCGGCCACAATGAAAACAATTATTTATTCGACCAGAATTGTCGGTTTACATTAAAGATTTGTATGCTTATCGAAAAAAAACAACCAAACATTGAAAGAAAAATTACGATCGTCGAATTAATTACCCGCTGCGTAATTTTTGCCCCATCTTTACATTATCCAATCCGATAGTACCGAAAGACCGAATCCAGATCCATTGAAAAAGCCAAACCAAATCCTTAGAAAAAACCCTTTTTAATCCTGATCCTAAAACAAACATTCCAGGCTATCCAGTTAAGTAAATGATATTTTACCCCTAAACCATTAACCTTAGCCGATCCAATTATCCCGTTGAAACCATTTGTTGTCCGACCGAAAGAGTCTAATGACCGTCTCCACCGAGGCGGTTTTTTTTGCTCTTAAGAAAACAGCTTCCTATATATAGTAAAGTCTATGGTTCGAGGCCAAACAAAAAAATTCAATTTCTTTACTCTAATTTTTTTTTTCTCTATTACCAAAGTAAATCATCCTGCTTTCCTTACCAGGATCTGGACATCCGTATTTATTACTCTCCCATTGCTGAATTTTTCAAGTTTTCTTTTTCTTTATCGAATAAAAAACACCAATGATCGAAAGAAAAATGGCGATCGTCGAATTAATTACCCGCTGCGCAATTATTGCCCCATCTTTACATCATCCAATCCAATAAAACCGAAAGACCGAATCCAGATCCATTGAAAAAGCCAAACCAAATCCTTAGAAAAGTCCCTTTTTAACCCGTATCCTGAAAACCAAACCAAGGCTCTGATAAACCCTTTTTCGCCCTTAAACCATTAACCTTAGACTTCCAATTTATCCTGTAAAAACCATTTGTTGTCCGTCCGGAAGTGATTTAAAGCCGCCTCAGTTGAGGCGGTTTTTTTTATCTTCGCCTCTATGCAGTTTAAGGATGTAATTGGACAAAGCGCCCCGAAGCAGCACCTGGTTGAAATGGTAAATCAAAATCGACTTAGCCATGCCCTGTTATTCCTGGGAAAAGAAGGAAGTGGCGCATTGGGTATGGCCATCTCCTTTGCTCAATATGTAGTTTGTGAACAGGTGAATGGCAGAAGAGCCGATAACCTAATGCAGGAAAATACACTATCCCTTTTCGGAGAATCAACAGTTGTTCCTGCTTCCTCCCCGATACCTAAGGCAACTGATTCCTGTGGCATTTGCCCGTCCTGCCAAAAAGCTGCGTTACTCATTCATCCCGATATTCACTTTTCTTACCCGGTGATAAGCAAAAAAAGCGGTACCCCTCCCTTAAGTACTGATTATATTACCGAGTGGCGGGAATTTATTAAGGAATTTCCCTATGGTACTGTATACGATTGGTTACAATTTATAGGTGCTGAAAACAAGCAAGGCAATATTACCGCGGCAGAATGCAATGATATCATCCGCAAACTAAATCTGAAAAGTTATGAGGGGGATTATAAAATTTTAGTACTGTGGATGCCGGAGTACCTGGAAAAAGAAGGAAATAAGTTATTAAAGCTAATTGAGGAACCTCCACCTGACACCTTATTTATATTGGTTGCGGAAAATGAATCGCAAGTATTACCCACCATTCTCAGTCGCTGCCAATTAATTAAAATACCCTCCTTAGAATCAACTGATGTTGCAAGCGCATTAATAAAAAAAGCAAGCCTTTCAGCTGAACAGGCCCGTCAAATTGCGTCCATATGCGAAGGTAACTACCGGGAAGCGCTGCAAATAATCCAGCATGCAGAAGAAGACTGGCAGGTCCTTGTACGCGACTGGCTGAATGCGATCCTAAAAACCGGCCCGGTGGCCCAGGTAAAATGGGTGGAAGAAATCTCTAAAATGGGAAGAGAAAAGCAAAAACAATTCCTCCGGTATTTTAATCATTTGCTCGAGCAGGCATTACATTTAAGAATGAGAAATATAAATGTGGTTGGTGAGGAAAAAAATCATGGGGACATTAGGAAAGAAGAGAATATAAATGTGGTTGGTGAGGACACCAACCACGGAGACACCAACCACGGGGTCAGCAACCACCCGATCGGTGCGCCCAACGAAATCGATTTTGCCCTGCGTCTCAATAAAATAGCAGACGTATCTCAACAACAAGCCATTATCGAAGAATTAGATAAGGCGGCTTATTACATTGAGCGAAATGCCAATGGCAAAATGCTTTTCCAGGCGCTCACCATTAAACTCTACCATATCATTGCAGATAAATCATTATTTTTGACGAATTGGTAAGAAAATGTGTGGCGCACCCTCAGTTACCTTGGTAAACAAGGGTGTTGAACTGGCAAAGTGTAATCAAAGTTGCGTTAACCTGAGTTTCGTTGGTTATTAATATATAAGGTACAATTTTTTAAACTCATTCTGTGGAATAGAGTTACTTAAGCACAAGAGTGCGACGCAACCAACGCTGAATTATGATTTACAGCCGGGCTCCCCGCTTTTCTTACTATAATTTTTCATTTAAACAAGAAGCATAATGGGCTGTACTTCATGTAGCTCGGGAGGAGGAAAAGTACAAGGTTGTAAAAGCAATGGCAGCTGCAGCAGTGGCGGGTGTAATCGTATGAATGTGCACGACTGGCTGGCCAATCTGCCTTTCAGCGATCCGGAAAGTATGTGTCGCATTGTTGAAGTGAGCTTTAATAATGGAAGCCGGAAAGAATTCTACCGCAATAGCACAACCCATTTCTTTGAAAAGGGGGATATGGTAACTGTTGAAGGAGTTGCTGGTTTTGATGTTGGATCGATAAACCTCACTGGTGAAATTGTTCGACTACAGCTAAAAAAGAATGGTGTTAGTGAAACAGATCCTGAAATAAAGAAAATACTGCGCCGGGCGGGAGACAGGGACCTGGAAATGTTGGAACAAAATAAAGCCCGGGAGGCCGAAGCTGTGATTCGTTCGCGGGCCATTGCCAAACAACTGAACCTGGCGATGAAGATTAGTGAAGTGGAGATCCAGGCCGATGGAAGAAAAGCTACCTTTTATTATATAGCTGACGACCGGGTGGATTTTCGGGAACTCATTAAAGTATTTGCCCGAGATTTTAAGGTAAAAGTAGAAATGCGCCAGATAGGCGCACGCCAGGAAGCAGCTAAAGTGGGGGGTATTGGCAGTTGCGGTCGCGAACTCTGTTGCAGTAGTTGGCTTACCGATTTCAAATCAGTTAATACTACCGCTGCCCGATACCAGAATTTATCCATCAACCAAACTAAATTAAGCGGCCAGTGCGGAAGATTGAAATGCTGTCTGAATTATGAGCTGGATACCTACCTGGATGCCCTGCAATTTTTTCCTGAAAATGCCGACAGCCTGCAGGTAGGAAAGGGAAATGCTTTCCTGATAAAGAAAGATATTTTCAAGAACCTGATGTGGTATACCCTACCGGACAGTAATAAACAATATCCCCTGACTATTGAGCGCGTTCGGAAAATAAAACAACTGAATGCACAAGGAATAATACCGGAAGAATTAGAAGCCGTGGAGGTTACCAGCAATAAAACGAAAGAAGCAGAACCGGCATTTGTTGATGTAGTAGGACAGATCAGTTTACGCACGTTGGAAAAAGCCGATAAGAAACGCCGTCACCAAAACGATCAGCGTCAGCAGCGGCCAACTGGACCCAAACAGGCACAAAATCGACCCCCTCAGCAACCACCCCGACCTTTCCAGCAGAAACCGCCACAAGGGCCTCCGCCACAGCGCCCCCCATTGGGCATTCGGAGGGATGATAAAAGGAACAACCGACCCGATAATATTAATCCGCAATAAACTTTTATCCGCGGGCTTTAGCTCGGGCCAGTCTAAGTTGGGAGAAACAAGAATCCAAAGGAGTTAAAAGCCCATATATAATAAAATATAAGAATAGAATAACCAAGTGTCTCCTGATCTGTTATACTATTGGAATTGTTTATTTGATATAAAAATTTAATGAAACCTTTTCTAATGAAATCACTTATGCTTTCAGCCATCCTGTTTATGGTCTGGATCATTCTTGCTCAAAGCTGTATGACTTTTCGTAAAGCAGATAATGAAATGAAAAAAGAATTTGAAAAGAATGGAGTGGTCCTCACTACCGTGACAGAAAAAATAAACGGGCACACAATGCATTATGCAAAAACGGGCGCTGATAGTTTACCCACTATTTATTTTATCCATGGAACACCAGGTAGCTGGGATGCGTTTGCGGGATATTTAGAGGATAAAGAATTATTACAACACTACCGGTTAATCTCAATTGACCGTCCCGGATTTGGTTACAGCGATTTTGGAAATGCCAGGAACCTTCAACAGCAATCCGAACTAATCAGCCCTTTGTTTTATCAATTAGGTAATGGCAAACCTGTTTATATTGCGGGGCATTCCCTGGGCGGACCGATGATTATAAAATTAGCCGCAGATAATCCCACTTTGTTTTCCTCCCTGGTGATCCTGGCGGGCTCTGTTGATCCGGGCGAAGAAAAATCTGAAAAGTGGCGACCCTTCTTATTCAAAACTCCATTAAACTGGCTGGTTCCGGGTGCTATGCGACCGAGTAACGAAGAGCTTTGGTACCTGAAGAAAGATCTGGTACGCTTGAAAGAAGATTTTAAGAAAGTAACCTGCCCGGTATATATCTTACATGGCAATAAAGATATCCTGGTGCCGGTGCATAATGTAGAGTATGCAAAAAAAATGCTTATTAATGCCGCCTCCGTTACCGTTACTATTTTCAAGGGAGAAAATCATTTTATCCCCTGGAGTAGATTTAAAGAAATAAAGGAGGTACTTCTCCGTTTGCCTTTTCATACAATTTCAACCCATATGAGCAGTCAATAATGTTTTGTATCTTGAATCAAATAAATCAATAACCATGTCTTCTATTTTCAAATCAGGTAACCCGGCATTGAGTGAAAAAATATTTACTAAGACTATAGCAGGCCAGTACGAGGAAACCATGACGGAAAGAGGTACGCTTAATAAGTTTGGACTCTTGTTGATCTTACTGGTGGCCGCTGCCTCATTTACATGGAAAGCCGCTAATGAAGGTAAATCCGTAGTTGGTTGGATGATCGGAGGAGCGATTATTGGGTTGATTATAGCGATTGTTTTGGCCTTCAAACCTCAATGGTCTTCCTATCTGGCCCCTATTTACGGACTGGCACAGGGAGTATTCCTGGGAGCTATTTCAGCCTACTACAATAATGCCTTTGCTGAAACGGCGCCAGGTATTATCATGCAGGCGGTTGGTTTAACCTTTGGAGTAGTAATCGCCATGTTTGCCTTATATCGGTTTGGAATTATTAAAGCAACCCAAAAATTCAAAGCTATTGTATTAACAGCCACCGCGGGCATTGCTTTTTTCTATTTGATTTCTATTGTACTCCGATTCTTTAATATTCAAATGCCGCTCATTCATGAAAGCACTACTATGGGCATTGTGTTTTCTTTAATTGTAGTTTGTATCGCCGCGTTGAATCTGATTATCGATTTTGATATGATTGAAAAAGGTGTTGAAATGGGCGCCCCAAAATACATGGAATGGTATGGAGCCTTCGCGTTAATGGTAACCATCGTATGGCTGTATATAGAAGTGTTGAGATTGCTGTCTAAATTCGCCGGGAAAAAATAGGGGGCTGCAAATGAAGAATCTAAAAATCGGAAAGTAAAATATAAAAGGGTCTTTAAAAAGAAGGCCCTTTTATATTTTACATTTTTTATTCTGCATTTTACATTTACCGTCCATCTCCATCCAGCAAATTACCCAATCCTCCTAACAGGCTTCCTTCTTCTTTACGCCGGATTCCCCCGTAGGAAATGATCCGGCTGGCCAACCGGCTGATCGGTAAGGTTTGTACCCAAATTTTACCAGGCCCACGAAGAGTGGCAAAGAATAATCCTTCCCCACCAAACAATGTATTCTTAATTCCTCCCACAAATTGAATATCGTATTCTATTGTTTGAGTATACGCGACCAGGCAACCGGTATCAATGCGTAAGAACTCTCCCGGCTGCAATATTCTCTCGAATACATGACCACCCGCATGTACAAAAGCCATTCCATCGCCTTCAAGCTTTTGCATGATAAATCCTTCCCCGCCAAACAAGCCAGTGCCCAATTTTCGCTGAAACTCTATTCCAACACTTACCCCTTTTGCGGCGCAAAGAAAAGCATCTTTCTGGGCAACAATTTTGCCTTCCAACAGCGAAAGATCCAGGGCAATAATTTTACCAGGATAAGGAGAGGCGAAACTTACTCTTTTCTTTCCTTGGCCCATGTTGGTAAAAGCCGTCATAAATAAACTTTCACCAGTAAGCACTCTTTTTCCGGCCGACATGAGTTTACCCAAAAATCCTGACCCCTGTTTTTTAGACCCGTCGCCAAAAATAGTTTCCATCTGAATGCCGTCGTCCATCATCATAAACGCGCCGCTCTCGGCAATGGCCGTTTCCTGCGGATCCAATTCAATTTCCACATACTGCATTTCTTCTCCGTAAATGCGATAATCAATTTCATGATTTGTTCTCATCGTTCTATATTTTTTGTGAAGGTAAATATCTTTCTAACCGGAAGAATTGAACTGCCAAAAAACTTAATAAAAAGTGATGAGCGGATATCAGGCCGGAAATAAATAAGCCACCCTGCAAACAGGGCGGCTTATTCTAAACTTTATTCTTCAAATTAAAATTTCAATACAAACACTACCGCAATTTAATTCATTCATTACCTTTTTTTGACTCCCAGTAATTTAGGAAACATAGGTTTGCCCTGGATGGCCTTCACTATCCACATAACAAAAACAAGGATAAAGAAAACCGGGCCGGTGAATCCCAATAAGGCTACCCATTTGGTTCCATAAAACTTAGCCATAGGACGGCGAAGTCGTTCCGACACCAGGTACATTGATGGTACCATTAACAGGGTCATAAAGAAGGCGAATATCAACCCAAAGATCAGTGTCCACGAGAGCGGCCCCCAGAATACCACACTATCTCCTCCCATAAAAATATTAGGATTCAAATGCTGGAACAATCCCTTCCAATCAATATTCAATCCAATGGCAAGCGGTAATAATCCCAATATAGTAGCTAAAGCAGTAAGCAGTACCGGTATGATACGAATCTTTCCGGCCCGAATGATCGCCTCCCTGGTCTTCATTCCACGGCTTCGCAACTCGTCAGTAAATTCAATCAGCAGGATGGCATTTTTCACTACGATACCGGCCAATCCAACTACTCCCAATCCAACAAAAACTGTTGACATCGTCATTCCGGTGATAGCAAATCCTAACAATACCCCAATTACACTAAAAAATATTTCAGTAAGAACGATGAAAGGCTTGCTGAGTGAATTGAATTGTAAAACCAGGATACCGAATATCAAACCCAGTGCGATGATCAAAGCAGTTAGTAAAAAGCTGAGTGTCTCCTGCTGCTCTTCCTGCTGGCCGGTTTGACGGATGATAACGTCTTCCGGCTTCCCACTGAAATTGGAAATGGCCCTGGTTACTTCCAGGTTGATTCGGTTGGGGTCGGCATTTTCGGGTATATTGGAATAAATAGCTATTAATCTTTTCAGATTTTTTCTTTTTATGCCTCCGAGAGAATTGGTATAATCAAATTTAACCACATTGCTTATAGGCACCTGTCGAACCTGGCCGGAACTGAAATCGCGATAGGTAATTTTCATATTCTGTAAATCGGACAGGCTGTTACGTAACTGGTCGGTGTATCTGATTTGTATCTTGAATTCATCCTCCCCGTCTTTTAATTTACTGGCTTCCCTTCCGAATAAAGCAGATCGAAGTTCACTGCCGATTTGAGCCGTACTGAGTCCTTCCCGTAACGCCCGCTCGCGATCAATTGAAATAGTAAGTTCTGGTTTGGTCACATCCACATCCAGCTTAAGTTTTTCAACCCCTTCTATATTTACACTATCCAGATAATTTTTAAGATTGACCGAGGTATGCATGATTTGATCAAAATCTTCTCCCACCACTTCAATATTTACCGGGGCACCGGAAGAAGGACCATTTTGCTGGCCCTGTAAAGTGATTTCTGCTCCAGGTACATCTTTGATAAGTTTTCTTAGTTTGTTTACATAATCAGAGGTCTTTTCCCCGTGCCTTTTTTCAAATTCCACAAAGGAAATCTGTATTCGGCCCAGGTGAGGTTGGGTACCCCGTTCGCCCTGGAAAGGATCAGTAGCACCAACCGCTACGTTAGAAATCACCGATTCTACGATGGGATTATTATCTCCTAAAACAGAAAATACAATTTTTTCCATTTCAGAAGTAACACTATCCGTAACCGAAGTTTTGGTACCTACCGGCATTTTGATATAGACATACACAATGGGAGGATCTCCCGTTGGAAAGAAGGAGGTTTTAGTACGACCAAGAGCAACTGAACCTACCAGTGCAAATACAGCTACAATAAATAATAGAAATACACTAGTTATCAGCCATCCCGGCCTGTTTCCTTTCAATGCCCATTTCAAACTGTTTTCGTAGCGATCCATTAAGCGGGGTAATATTCTTTGCTGAAAGGCATGAATCACCTCATTTAATACAAACCTGTTAAAAATGAATAGCAGATTCATCAGCAATAAGAAATTTCCAAAACCATGGAACCCCAGCAAATGGGACAACAAGCCCATGATGGCAAATGCCCAGAACCATTTTTTTCTGAATAAAGCGCTTTTTGGTTCTGTACCCGGATAATGTTCCGGCTTCATAAACGAAGTGGCAAAAACCGGGTTTATGAGAAAGGCTACTATCAGTGAAGCACTAAGTGTTAGAATGAGAATTGCCGGAAGATAGATCATGAATTTACCAATGATCCCCGGCCAGAATAGCAACGGAACAAAGGGCGCGAGCGTTGTAACGGTACCGGATAATACCGGGGCAAATACTTCTCCTGCGGCCGTTTTTGCTGCCGATTTTATCGGAACCAGTCCGTTGGCAAAAATCCGGTGTGTGTTTTCAATAACCACTATCGCGTCATCCACGATAATACCCAACCCGAACAGCAAACCGAATAATACAATGAAGTTGAGGGTAATGGTAGTTCCCACAATAGTATCTGCCGCGGGAATGAAAAGAAAGGCAATGAATACACTCAAGGGAACGCTCAATGCCACAAAAAAAGCGTTGCTCACTCCCATAAAAAACATCAATACCAGCAATACTAAAATGAACCCTATAATGATGGTATTGATTAATTCATTAAAGGAAGTACGGGTGGCAATACTCTGGTCACCGCTGATCGAAATTTCCAGGTCTTTCGGGTAAGTGGTTTTCTTCATTTCAGCAATAAGAGCATTGATCTTTTCTGAGGTATTGATAAGGTTTTCTCCGGCTCTTTTTACTATCTGCAGAATAATAGTGTTCTTCTTGTTAATACGGGAATAGCTTTCTTTCTCCTTAACAGAATCAACGATCTGGGCTATGTCTTTCAGATTGATTGGTTGCCCAAAAATATTTTTTATAACTATACTTTCCATGTCCGCCGCGCTGCTGAATTGCCCTTTCACCTGGATAGTCGGTTGCATGGTACCGATTTTGATGTTCCCTACACTGATATCCCGGTTTTCTCCTGATATTGAATTGGCAATATCATTAAAGCCGATACCGGCGGCTTCCATTTTGAACTTATCTACATTAATCTGTATTTCTCTTTCTGGCGCTCCTGTTAGATCAGCGCGGGTAATTTCCGGAAGTTCTTCAATGCGGTCCTGCAGATCCTCCGCATATTTTTTTAGTTTCAACGGATCATAGTTTCCCGATACATTAACAAACATTATAGGGAAATCCGAAAAAGCTACATCCAACACATCCGGTTGTTGGGTAAGATCCTGCGGAAGGTCGGACTTTGCCTTATCTACCGCGTCTTTTACCTTCTGCTTAGCCAAATCCACCTTAACATCCGACTCAAATTCTACCACGATGCTGCTGAAATCCTGAATTGAAGTACTTTTTATATTTCGGATCTTGGCTCCACTGATTCCCTTTAATTGTTTCTCTATAGGACGGGTAACCAGGTTCTCCATATCCTTGGGCGAATTACCCGCGTATACCGTGGAAACATAAATCTGGGGCAATACAATATCCGGGAAATTTTCTTTGGGAAGGGTGGTGAATATGTTTAATCCCCATAAGGTAACGGAGATGGTAAACACATAAGCAATCGTTGAATTATCAATCATCCAGTTAGTAGGCTTGAACTTCTTTAGTTTCTCTACTACCTTATTTTTAATACTCATTGTAATCATTTTTTATTCTATAGCCATTCAAAGCAGACTGTATATTTCAACCGGATAAGAGATCATCCTTCTTGTGTTGAAATAGCCTGTCCGTCATATACGCTCTGATAACCCCGGGTAATAAGACGTTCTCCGCCCAGCAATCCGCTTCGAACTTCAATTTGTTCCCCATAAATCTGTCCTACGACCACTTGTTTTTTTCGGGCTATTTGTTTTCCGTTTTCATTTTCCATTACGAACACATACTTCCCTTTTTCATCTGTTTGAAGAGTTGTCATCGGGATCACAATGGTGTTACTGGCGGCGTAATCACGGATCCTGACAGTTACCAGCTGATTGGGTTTTAATGAAGGGTCCGATGGAACTTTTGCTTCTGCCATTATCCCCCTGGAATTGGCATTTATTACTTGTCCAATCCGGGAGATTACCGAATTATATTTTTTATTGATTTCACTAATTTCAATCAAAACGGGCGTTCCTTTCTTAATACTGGACAAATAGTTTTCCGGCACATCTACTACGGCCTTCAGTTCGGAAGTATTTACAATTCTTATCTGCGGCCCGGCGGCCGTCGCTCCCTGGAAAAGTTCTCCTACTTTAATGTTCACCATATCGGCGATGCCCGAAACATCGCTGTAAACAGAAGTTTGATTTAATTGAACCTGGGCCAGTTTTATATTCTCTACCGACTGTTTCAAAAGATTTTCCAACCCATCTACGCGGTTTTTTGCTTCCAGCAACTGTACCTGGGTTCCAATTCCCTGGTCCCATAAATTCTTCTGGCGCTCGTATAAATTTTTAGCCAGTTCCAGGTTGGTTTTTACCCCTTCTCCAGCTTGTTTGGCAGAAGCTAAACCCTGGCGGGCAATTGCATCATCCATTTTTAATATCAATTGTCCTTTCCTTACAAAGTCGCCTAATTTAATATATAGCGCCCGTACCTGCCCGGGAGCGCCACTGGGGGATATATAGGAAATATTTTCTGCATCAATTTTACCCTGCAGGTCAATATAATGCTCGAAATTTGTAGGCGCCAGCAACGTTACGCCTACCAGTTTGGTTTTATTTACTGAAGTGGTATCCAGTTTAGAAATCTCCGCTTCTAGTTTGCTCACTTTTTCATTGGTTGCTTTTTGCTCTTTCTTCAATTTCACCAATTCAGATTTTTTATCGGCCAGGCTTCCTTTTTCTTCTTTGGAAGAGCCACCGCACGCAATCACAAGAATTGCGAACAAGGTTAGGGGGATAAGCTTTAAAATATTCGACATATGCTTTGATTTGTTCATCGTTCAATAGTTTATAATTTTCCAATTGCTTTCAGGTAATCAATTTTGGCAATCACTGCATCATACAAGGCACTTATATAATTAGTTTGCGCCGCCTTAAGATCAGCCTGGGCAGCATTTATTTCTGTTTGCGAACCGGTTCCGGCCTCATATTTCTTTTTAGTCTGCTGGTATACAACCTCGGCCAGCGCCATATTCTTTTTTTGAAAGTCCATGGCGTTTACCGATGTACTGAAATTATTTCTGGCACTGGCTATCTCATTATCGATAGATAATTTCAACGCATCAATCTGGTTATTGGCCTTTTTTAAATCGATACGGGCCTGTTGAATTCTCGACTGCGCTGCAAATCCATTAAATATCGGAACAGAAATATTAAGACTTACCGCGGAAATCGTAAACCAATCTCCCTTACCGAAAAAATTAAATTTATTACGCTGGGCACTTTTTGCATAATTGCCATTAAGCGACAGCGTGGGTACCTGGCTCAGTTTATACCGGCGCACATTAAACTCGCCCAGCTTCTTTCCCGATTGTGCATATTGAAAATCTTTCCTGTCTTCATAGGAATAGGAATCATTCTCCAGGATACCCTCTTTTATCTGGGCATCGCTGATCGTATCCGTAAGAACCAGTTCGTCTTTTACCGGCATACCCATTAACACTTTCAAACCAAAATATCCGTTGGATATATTATTGAGAATCTTACTTTTTTCCGTTTGCAGGTTGGTCAGTTGTACCGATACTTTATCTACATCCAGCTTTTCAGCAAATCCGTTATCATAAATTGCCCGGGTATCTTTTAGTAGTTTGCTGAGCCGGTCAATATTGGCATCTAACAATTCCACCTGTGTTTTACTAACTACTAACTGGTAGTAAATCTTATAAATATTTGTTTTGATAGACTCTTCGGTTACAGCAGCCAATTTATTTTTCCAATCGATAGCCGTGGCCCTTGCCTGCAAGCCAACAAATACCTGTCCGTCGAACAACAGCTGGTTTAGGGTAACTCCAGCACTGGCATTATATTTTGTTCCGAACTGGGCCGCAATTAATCCAAATTCCGCCGGCATTTGAATTGGATTTCCATTTCCATCTTTCACCCCTTCATCTACCAGCACCTGGTAGGTAGCCGGCGAAATGAAATTGGGGATTACCTGGGTAGCCACATTCGGGTTGTAGGTTGTACCAATGGATCCGTTGATACGCGGGTAGGCCGCAGAAGTAAATTCGCGGTTCACCTGGTGCTGCAACTGAACATCCAGCAAGGCATTCTTTACCTGCACATTATTCTTTAGCTGCATAATCAATAGCCTGCTGTACAGTAAATGCGTATTGATTTATCCTGGAAGTATCGTTCTTTTCACGAGCCCGATTTTGGGCCCTGGCTGGCAAGGTCAAGGCGATAGCACAGAAAGCCACCCCAAGCATTTTATTACCCCGTTCCAAATAAGATTTCATATTAATCATTTTGTTTACTTCTTTCTTGTTGATATTTTAATATGAGTTTATGACCTTTTATGCTGGCAAGGCCAAACACAAAATGTTCGATAAGCTCTTTCGCCACATCGGCCGGGTTGTATTTCCGGGGCGGAAACAGATCGATATTAAACGAAAGCAACATCGACTCGAGTCGGAATTTTGACAATATGTCTACATTTAACTCCCGACGGTACAGCTCCTCCGCGATCCCTCTTTCCATATTAGCTGCTATAATCTTTCCCAGGAACTCATGCTTGTGCCGGAGAAATCGCTGGTAAGATTTAAAATGGAACTTCTCCAGGTCATACAACACCATCGGGTTCATATGGCGGAACTGTTCGATGATCTGCTCCATCGTGAGAAATATTTCATGTATGGCGTCACGGGCTTCATTACCGCAGGTGGTACAATCCTTTTGTATACCAATAATTTCATCTTCTACCACTGCTTCCACCAATTCATCTTTATCAGCAAAAAAATGGTAAATGGTCTTCTTGGAAATACCAAGCTGGGCGGCAATATCATCCATCGAAACCGACCGGATGCCAAAACGCATAAACAATTCGTGCGCCTTACCCTGTATTCGTTCGCGTGTCTCCATAGTGCTATTAATCAGGGCAAAACTAAGGAAACTTTTTTCGTCGTCAAAGTTTCCATCCTTGATTTTGTCCCTTTGTACCATTTATTCAATTGAACAACTGTTCGTATTTCGTTTTCGGTAAAGCGGTGCCGTCCGCCTAATTTTGATCCAAATACACGCTAAACATGAAAGCACGTTCTGCCTTCCGGAAGCTGTTCCAGTTTTTCCTGCAGGGATTAATAATACTGGCTCCTATCACCATCACTATTTGGGCCGTTACCAGTTTGTTTGATTTTATTGATAGTATTCTTCCGGGATTGTTAGAGCGGGTAGCTCCCCGCCTGATTCCGAACGATTCAGCAGGAAACCCCATCAGACTGCCTGGCGCAGGATTTATCCTGGTATTACTCATTGTGATATTAGTAGGATATGTGTCTTCCTCTTTTATCGTGGGGCGCATGGTGGAATTGTTCGATAAAACCCTGGAGCGCACTCCGGGCATTAAGATCATCTATACAACGGTAAAAGATTTTATAGAAGCTTTTGCCGGGAATAAGCGAAAATTCGACAGATCGGTGCTGGTAAGCATTGAAGGAAATGATGTTTGGCGGGTTGGATTTATAACGCAGGAGGAATTAAAACAATTTGGATTGCAGGATTATATGGCCGTTTATTTGCCTCAATCATATGCCTTTGCCGGTCATTTATATTTTGTAAAAAAGGAACGGGTACGTATTCTTACCGATATCAGTTCTTCGGATGCGATGAAATTTGCCATTTCGGGCGGAGTTACCGAAATTGAAGACGAATTGCACAAATCTCCCCCTGTCTTCCTCCAGCTAAGTGATGCTATTGTAATTTTAAATATGAAAAGCGATTCCTGTTCACTGCATGCCTTCTCTTGATGGCGGAGTCTTGTTTTTGCTGGGGTTTTTATGGCCATAGGAAAATAAATTACTATGCTGTTTTTTTGCTTCCCCCGGAGATGCTGATCTTTTATAAAAAGCATATTGATTTTATAAGTGAGCATGCGGTGGACCCCGACAAAAGAAGGTATGCAGTGGCTGCGGAAGGACCACGCCACTTTATAGATATGGACCATTATGGTATTTATCCATTTCCTTCCTTACCTCGCCAATGGAAAGAAGCCGTTGAAAAATTTACTGAAGATTCTTTGATCCAGCATGGTATTGTGCCCTGGTGGATTCAAACGATGCTGTACCGCCTTACGGAAGCATTCAAAGAAAAAAATGAATTAAAAATAGTACGCCTATCTGCTGAAATAGGTCATTATATCGGCGATGCGCATGTTCCCTTACACGCCTCCAGTAATCATAACGGCCAGCTTAGCAACCAGCGGGGTATCCATGGTTTCTGGGAATCGCGCATACCAGAATTACTGATGGAAAAGGAATGGGATTTTTTTATAGGTAAGGCCGAATACATCAAGGATCCATTATCATTTACCTGGAAAAGAATTTTAGAAAGTGCCGCTGCGGCCGATTCGGTATTGAAACTGGAACAACAACTCAGCAAGCGTTTTCCAACCGATCAAAAATTTGCTTTCGAAGAACGGAATGGAATATCAGTGAGGCAGTATGCAACCGCTTATACCCTGCAATACAACCAACTCCTCAATAATATGGTAGAAAGAAGAATGCGGCAATCTATTTTTGCGGTGGCCTCCTTCTGGTTTACCGCCTGGATAAATGCCGGGCAACCTGATCTGAAGCAGTTGACAAACATCTCCCTCAGTAAAGATGAAATTATAGAAATGGAAGCACTTAACCGGCAATGGAAAGAAGGGGTTATAAAAGGCAGGGATTGCGATTAACCTGGCCAAAAATCCGTTGAATTGAAAATCTGCAGGCAAAAAGAAAAAGGATTATTTATGACCTCATTATTCCGAATGATTCTATTCATTTGGGATTTCCGTGGTTTTATCATGCAATGCCTGGCAAAAGCCTACTCCGTAATTTCCGCTCAATGCCTAAATCAAATCGATTACTTATCTAAAATCAATAAAAGTGTTAGTTTTGAAATGAATACTTTTGCAAACTTATCCATCATAAAAAAAACGGAACGGTGGTTTTAACGGAACAACATACAATGCACAATTTCAATGCCGGGCCCAGTATTCTTCCCCATGAAGTTTTCGAACAAGCCAGCCAGGCCATTCTTAATTTCAATAATACGGGGTTATCCATTCTCGAAATCGGGCATCGCACCGCATTATTTGAAGCGGTGATGAACGAAGCGGTGGCGCTGGTAAAGGAATTGATGCAACTGAACAGCGACAAAGAAGTTTTATTTTTACATGGTGGCGCTACTACCCAGTTCATGCAAATCCCTATGAACCTGCTGGATGAAAAGGGAACCGCCTCCTATACCGATACCGGTACCTGGGCGGGTAAAGCCATAAAAGAAGCAAAACTATTTGGCAACGTAAGCATTGCGGGTTCTTCCCAAGCTGATAATTATACCAGCATTCCCAAAAATCTTTCAATAGATCCGAAAGCGGTTTATCTGCATATCACGACAAACGAAACAATTGCCGGAACACAATGGAAAAATATCCCTTACGATTGCGGTACCAGCCTGGTGGCCGATATGAGCAGTGATATATTAAGCCGAACACTTGATTTTAATAAATTTGATCTCATTTATGCCGGTGCCCAAAAAAATATGGGAGCTGCCGGGGTTAATGTGGTGGTGGTTAATAAAAACATATTAGGTAAAGTAACCCGTGTCCTTCCAACTATTCTCGACTATCGAAATCATATTAAAGAAGGAAGTATGTTAAATACTCCTCCGGTTTTTGCGGTATATGTGGTGATGCTCACCCTCCGTTGGTTAAAAGGAAAAGGGGGTGTTAGCGCGATTGAAAAAATCAATAATCAAAAAGCTAAACTCCTGTACGATACACTGGATGCGCTGCCAGTCTTCCGCGGCCCGGTAGCCCGCGAGGACCGTAGTTTTATGAACGTGGTATTTGTAGCTAAAGAGGAAGCATTAGAGAAAGAGTTTCTTGAATTATGTAAGAAAGAAAATATGATAGGCGTAAAAGGCCATCGAAGCGTGGGTGGTTTCCGAGTATCCCTGTATAATGCGCTGCCACTCGAATCCGTAATTGCCATCACCGACCTTATGAAAGATTTTGCAAACCGAAAAGGATAATATTCATGGCTTCTGTTAAACCATTTAAAGCACTGCGGCCGACGGTTGAATCTGTCCGGCAGGTAGCTTCCCGTCCGTACGATGTATTAAATTCCAAAGAAGCAAAGGAAGAAGCGGCCGGGAATGCCCTTTCCTTTCTTCACATCACTAAAGCTGAAATTGATCTGCCAGATACGATTGATACTTACACGCAGCAAGTATATGATAAGGCAAAGCAGAATCTTAACGACTTTATCAGCCAAGGAGTTCTTTTCCGGGAAGGCATTCCTTGCTATTACATCTACCAGCTAGTAATGAATGGCAGGAGCCAAACAGGTCTTGTTTGTGTGAGTTCCTTAGACGACTATGAAAAAGGAATTATCAAAAAGCATGAATTAACCCGACCCGAAAAAGAGCTGGATCGAATCAATCATATCAAAACAACGGGAGCCCAAACGGGAAATGTTTTTTTAGCTTACCGTAATGTGGGAGCCATTGATGCGTTGATTGAACTATGGAAAAAATCGCACGACCCGGTTTATGATTTTAAAGCCGATGATGGAATTTATCACACCGTTTGGGTGGTAAATGATAATGATGTTATCAACAGCCTTACCACCTTGTTTTCAACCAAAGTACCACACACCTATATTGCAGACGGTCATCATCGCGCCGCTTCTGCTGCCAAAGTAAGAAAAGAGATGGGCAAAAAAGCCACTGAAAGTGCCGGATATTTTTTAACTACGCTGTTCCCCGCCGATCAATTACATATACTGGATTATAATCGCCTCGTAAAAGACCTGAATGGAGAAGAAGAGGAAACATTGATTAGCTATCTGCATGATGATTTTGACGTAACCATGATTGGTAACGAAGAATACAAGCCTGAGAAGCTGCACGATTTTGGAATGTACCTGAACAAAAAATGGTATAAACTTACCGCCCGGGAAGACAGCTATACTGATGACCCGATTGGCGTGCTGGATGTAACCATTTTATCTCAAAACGTATTGGCTAAAACGCTCGGAATAAAAGATCAGCGTACCGATAAACGAATCGACTTTGTAGGCGGTATTCGTGGACTAGGTGAATTAAAGAAGAGAGTTGACAGCGGAGAAATGGCAGTTGCATTCAGTTTGTACCCGGTTTCCATTCAGCAATTATTTGCCATTGCCGATAGCGGGGAAGTTATGCCTCCAAAAAGTACCTGGTTTGAACCCAAATTGAGAGATGGATTGCTTACCCATTTGATTATTGAATAAGGGAAGTTTAAGAAATTAAGTAGGATCTGCTGGCTGGAAGCGTATCATTATCAGCCACCTGGTTTTTCATACTTTATTTAACATTTTTCATTCTTTATTTCCCTCACCAATCCCTTTATCTTTGACGGGCATGAAAAAGATCATATTTTCTATAGGCATTGTATTCCTGCTTGCTTTGATAGCCAACGCCCAGGAACAGGATCCAAAGAAGCTGCACGAATCAGCCAAAACGTTCATCCGCCAGGGAGATTATTCGAATGCCGTTCTGGTATTAAACCGCCTGTTAAAAAATGATGCTAATAACCTCGAACTCCTGAAAGACCTTGCCTTTGCGTATTACCTCAACAAAGACTATGCAAGAGCGCTGGAAACGGCTAAACCTTTTGAAGAGCGAAAAGATACGGATGTACAAGCCTACCAGATACTGGCCCTCATCTATAAAGCACTCGAAGAAAGAAAAGATTGTGAGCGATTATACAGGGCGGCATTGAAAAAATTTCCTTCCAGTGGCGTATTGTATAATGAGTACGGAGAAATGCTATGGACCAAAAAAGAATTTGCAGAAGCAGCGAAACTCTGGGAAAAAGGAATTGAAATGGATCCCAATAATTCCGGTAATTATTACAACGCCGCGAAGTTTTATTATTTATCAGCCGATAAAACCTGGGGACTTATTTACGGAGAGATCTTTATTAATCTGGAGAGCTATTCACAGCGAACCATTGAAATCAAAGGCCTTTTATTGGAAGGATATAAGAAGCTGTTTACCGGGAACGACTTTCTAAAATATCAAAATACCAAAAATGAATTTGTTAATGCCTTCCTGGGGCTAATGCAAAAGCATAGTGCCGTGGTAGCAGAAGGGGTTACAACGGAAACGCTCACAACGCTTCGGGCCCGTTTTATTCTGGATTGGTACGCAACGTATGCTCCCCGCTTTCCATTCCGGCTATTTGAGCACCATAACCAGTTATTAAAACTGGGCTTTTTTGACGCGTATAATCAATGGATATTCGCAGCAGCCGGCAACTTGCCTGCCTACCAGCAATGGACCAGTATGCACTCCGATGTAAACAATGAGTTTATCCGATTACAAAAAAACAGGGTTTTCAAAATACCACCGGGACAGTACTACCAGACTATCACAAGCAAATAGCTACCCTTGCTATCCTAATACAATAAGTTCCATTATAATTCTTTTTTCCCTTCCGAACCTTCGGACTTCCCGACTTTCGGACTTTCCGACTATTTTATATGTATTTATTTCATTAATTTGAATGTTCAACGGCGCCTGATTCTTAACCCGTAAACGATAGCCTGCAATGAACGAACCTAAACGTCTATTTGATTGTATCGAACAACAATTATCTACTACGCCTTTGCCAGATATGCTGGCAGCAAAAGAAAGCGGTCAGTGGAAAAAATACAGTACCCAGCAAGTGAAAGATTTGGTGAATAAATTAAGCGCTGGCTTATTGAGCAAGGGTATTGGGCCCAATGATATGACTGTAGAAGGTCGAGATAAGGTAGCTATTCTTTCCAGAAACCGGCCGGAATGGGTTATGCTTGACCTGGCGGTACAACAGATTGGGGCCATTCTTACTCCCATTTATCCAACCATTAATGTAAATGAACTGGAATTCGTACTCAATGATGCCCAGGTAAAGATGGTATTTGTAAATGATGAAGATCTGTATTTAAAAGTATTGAGTATTAAAGAACGGGTTCCCAGTCTCAAAGAAATATATTCTTTTGAACATACGCCTAATGCCCAGCACTGGAAAGAATTACTTAATAACAGCGAAGAATTATTGACGCAGGTGAAATCAATTTCGGCAAAGATCAGTTATGAAGATGTGGCCACTATTATTTACACTTCTGGTACCACGGGGAAACCCAAGGGAGTGATGCTATCGCATCGTAATATTCTCAGTAATGTATTAGCCAGTATAAAATGTTTTCCCCCCGGCGACAATCTTCGGGCACTTAGTTTTCTTCCGCTCAATCATATTTTTGAGAGAATGGTAACTTATTTATACTTATTCAGGGGTACTTCTATTTATTATGCCGAAAGCCTGGAAACCATCGGAGATAATTTGAGAGAAGTGAAGCCCGATTTATTTACCACCGTACCCCGCCTCCTGGAAAAGGTATACGACCGCATAATGCAAAAGGGTACCGAGCTGAGTGGAGCGAAAAGGAAATTATTCTTCTGGGCCCATAGCCTCGCCGAAAAGTTTGAAATTAATACCAGCCAGGGACTTGGGTACAATATTCAGTTGAGCCTGGCCAACAAGCTTGTTTTCAGTAAATGGAGAGAAGGCCTGGGGGGTAATATAAAATGCATAGTAACTGGTGGGGCTGCCTGCCAGGTTCGGTTGATCCGGATTTTTACCGCGGCTAATATTCCAATAATGGAGGGATATGGCTTAACCGAAACATCACCGGTTATGTGTGTAAACCGGTATGATGTATCAGGAAGAAAGTTTGGAACAGTAGGGCCGGCCATTGAAGGAGTGGAGGTAAAAATTGCAGAAGATGGAGAGATTCTTTGCAAAGGCCCCAATGTAATGATGGGTTATTATAAACGCCCTGATCTTACCGCTGAGGTAATGAAAGATGGCTGGCTATTAACGGGAGACATCGGCACGATGGTAGACAATACGTTTCTTAAAATTACTGATCGCAAAAAAGAATTGTTCAAAACCAGTGGGGGTAAATATGTGGCTCCGCTTCCCATTGAAAGCAAGTTGAAAGAATCGCCTTTTGTAGAACAGATCATGGTAGTCGGTGCCGATGAAAAATTTGTAGGGGCCTTAATAATTCCTTCCTTTCCAAACCTGCGCGACTGGTGCCGGCATAACAATGTACCCGATGGAAAACCGGAAGACCTTATTAAGAATGAAAAAGTATTAACTCTCTACCTGGAACTGGTAGAAAGCTTTAATAAATTCTTCAACCACGTAGAGCAGGTCAAGAAATTTGAACTTTTGCCCAATGAGTGGAGTGTGGAAACCGGGGAAATGACTCCCAAGCTTTCCTTGAAAAGAAAAGTGGTTATGGAAAAATACAAAGAGGCTATAGCCCGAATTTATTCCTAGCCTCTTGTTGCCAAAATAAGTTTTCAACCCCGGATAACTTTTACTACCTGGTTTAAGGCGAACTAATGAACATGTCGTTTTCATTATGCATGTCTTGAACCGGGCCTCCCAGAAACTTTCTTAAATAACCATAATGATAGGGTAAATGAATATTGCTTTTCAAACAATTAATTGGGCCAATATTCCCAAAACAATTCATCCCGGAATTACAGGAACCGCTTGCTGGCAGACCTTTCAATTACCCGGTTTGCGGATCCGCTTGGTGGAATATTCGCCCGGTTACCTGGCAGATCATTGGTGCCAGACTGGTCATATTGTGCATTGCCTTGAGGGAGAATTGTTGAGTGAAATGGAAACAGGAGAACAGTATATTTTAACTACCGGAATGTCTTATGTGGTTTCAGATGGTTTGAGTTCCCATCGGTCAATAACAAAAGAAATGGTGAAGCTACTAATAGTGGATGGAGATTTTTTGAAACAAACCCATGTACAGCCCTAAGGCCATTCATTTAACTCCCATTGAAGAACCTGTTTATTCTTCCTCTCAATCACTCTGTTTTTCTTTCTTATATTTGCAGCCCTGTTATTTAGCTGGTCCCGTAGTTCAATGGATAGAATAGAAGTTTCCTAAACTTTTGATACAGGTTCGATTCCTGTCGGGACTACATCAATCACCTAAGCCTTGGCGAAGATGATCAGTTCATCCTTTAGCTTTGATTCAATGGATCCTCAAATGTGCAGAATCGGAAATATTATTTCTATATCGGAACGCTAATTACCGGTCAGGTTATGCTAACGTTCTTTCAGTTAACTATTGATCCCCTAAAATCTTCCAATAAGTTTGAATTGGCTGGATCTTTACTGATTTGGCTCAAACACTTTCCATGGACCGGTTCGGAAATTGCCTACGCCTTGGGTTTTACCGAAGTAACCCATTTCAACAACTTCTTCAAAAAACATGTAGAACTAAGCCCGCTGCAATTTCGGAATGTTTGAATTTCGTAAGTAGTTATTTCGTTTTTGTTATTTGCCGATCCGGCGCCTGATTAGCTTTGTTCAATATTTATAAGCGAATAATTATGGATACGAAAATGAAGAAACGCAAATTGGGTAATAGTGGACTTGAAGTATCCGCCATCGGCCTGGGTTGTATGGGTATGAGCTTTGGCTACGGACCTCCTGCAGATAAGAAGGAAATGATCTCATTGATCCGTTCTGCCGTTGAACAAGGCGTCACTTTTTTTGATACCGCTGAAGTGTATGGCCCATTCACCAACGAAGAACTGGTGGGTGAAGCGTTGGCTCCCTTTCGGGGGCAAGTGGTAATTGCTACCAAGTTTGGTTTCAAACCTACTTCACCCGGAGAATCGAGGTGGGGTGGATTAGATAGCCGGCCAGAGCATATCAAACAAGTAGCAGAAGCCTCCCTTAAAAGACTTAAAGTTGATGCTATTGACTTATTTTACCAGCACCGTGTTGATCCGGATACACCTATTGAAGAAGTAGCAGGTGCAGTAAAAGATTTGATAAAGGAAGGAAAAGTAAAATACTTTGGACTGTCGGAAGCGGGTGCACAAACTATTCGGCGCGCACATTCCGAACAACCGGTTACTGCCTTTCAAAGTGAATATTCTATATGGACCCGTAAATACGAAGAGGATGTATTGCCCACACTGGAAGAATTGGGTATCGGTTTCGTTGCTTTTAGTCCGTTAGGTAAAGGTTTCCTGGCAGGAAAAATGGATGAAAAGGCAACATTTACTGAAAGTGATATCCGTAATATACTTCCCCGCTATACACAAGAGGCCCGTAAAGCTAACCAGGCATTAATTGATTTGCTGAGTTCGACCGCAGCAAAAAAGAATGCTACTCCTGCCCAAATTGCTATTGCATGGGTATTGCCACAAAAGCCTTGGATTGTTCCTATACCGGGAACCACCAAACTCCATCGATTAACAGAAAACAATGGCGCCGCTTTCATTGAACTGACAGATGATGATCTGCGGGAAATTGAAACAGCCTCTTCACAAATAAAAATAGCAGGCAGCCGGTATACTTAACAAATGGAGCGGATGACCGGACTATAATGGCAAACAATAATATCAAAGCTTGTTGATGTTTCTAATCACTGGGATATTACCAACCAAAATACCAACCCCTCCATTCCTGAATTTCTTTCAAAAGTCTTTTGAAGGTTAATATCTTTCAGCTTTTGGCAGGTTTCAATGAATTAAAATTATTCCTGGTACCATGTCCGGTTTATCTTCCGCTGTTCGTTATAACTATATCAACTAACAGGAAAGTCATTGAAAGAAGACTTTTAAATATTTCATTACCATTAAAATTTAAGTTATGACAACTCAGGAAGTCGCTAACCGCTTAGTGGAATTATGCCGTACCGGGCAGATCCAACAGGCACAAACAGAACTATACGGTGCAAACATGGTAAGTATTGAACCCGCTGGCGCCCCCGTTGAAAAAGCAGTAGGACTTAAAGCGGTTGTTGAAAAAGGAAAACAATTTGCCAGTATGATTGAAGAACGCCATGGCGGCTCCATTACTGACCCGATCGTTGCTGGAAAGCATTTCAGTATGGGCATGGTACTCGATGCCACAATGAAAGGCCGGGGCAGGGTACTGCTCGAAGAAATTTGCGTTTACAAAGTGGAAAATGGAAAAATCGTTTTTGAAGAATTTTTCTATTAAGGAGCTCGCTGCCTGTTCTTAAGATGGAAGAATAACCAACCTGGCTTTCGCAGGTTGGTTATTCAATATAAATAAGGATTCGGATCTTATTAATTAACGATTATAACCCTTGCTGGAAATTATTCAACTTCATTTCCACCCTTCGGTTACGCGCTAATTGGGAAGGTGAACTTCCTTTGGCAAGCGGACGGGTGGCGCCGAAACCTTCCGCCTTTAACTGGAATGGGGAAACTCCTTTCGATTCCAGGTATATCTTCACACTATAGGCCCGGGCATACGATAATCTCATATGATTATCCGGGTTGCCATCAGCGCTGGTATGTCCCTCGATAGATAAATTCAATTCAGGATTCTTCTTTAATAATTTCACTACTTCATTAAGCACTTTCTTGGAGGCGGGCAGCAGCAATACGCTTTTATATTTAAACTGGATCCGCCGGGCGGCCATATCCACCTTTTTTATGATCGCTTTCTTAATCTCCGGGCATCCCTGGTTGGATGAAACACCTTTCTTTTTCGGACATTTATCTTCTTCATCATTTATTCCATCATTATCTGAATCTGGAATAGGGCATCCTTTATATTTCGAGGTTCCTGCAATAGCCGGGCACTTATCTTCTTCGTCGTTAACCCCGTCATTATCTGTATCCGGCATGGGACAGCCATTGTATTTTTTAACTCCCGCTGTTTCCGGACAGGAATCCTCCTCATCATTTATTCCATCCTTATCCGTATCTGGCACCGGGCATCCTTTATACTTAACTAATCCGGCTATATTCGGACACTGATCATTCTGGTCGGCCACACTATCTCCATCTGCATCGGGGCAACCTGACATAGCCAACGTTCCGATTTTATCCGGACAGGCATCAAGCTTATCCGGAACTCCATCCAGGTCCTGGTCTTTACTCATGGGTTCCTTCGCGGGCTTAGGATCTTTCTTCTTTTGTTTTTTAGCTACCCCTTTGGTAATATAATATCCCAAAGAGACACTTATGGTTTGATGCTTATAATCCCCTTGTATAGTGGAAGGCTTATAAAAATCTTTAAACCCCTGGCTGTAATGACCCGATATAATCAACCGGCCAAATTCAAAACCGAACAGGCCATTTAATCCATAATCCAAGTTATTATACTGAACGGGGGATGTACTAATTTTTAAATCGGTATTCTCAAAGGTTTGTACTGAACCATTTTTATTGTGAAATTCTCTACGTTCCCTCCCGCTAAATAAGTAAGCAGCGTAAGGGCCACCACCCAACATGATCTTGGCTTTCCTTCCTAAGTTTAGCTTCAGTACCATATTCAATGGAAATTCAAAATAATTCAGGTATTGAACTCCGTTAACATGGGACAAATTCCCGGTGCTGGTATCGAATTTAGCAGATAGGTTTCTACCCTTATTGGAATAGAACATACCCGACTGTAAATAGAAAATTGATCTGGGGGTAAAATGAATATCGGCTAGTAACCCTGCCCGCCAACCCTGCCGGTTACTGAATTGATAGGAAATGGTATCCCATCCAGGACTGTAATTGCCGGGTACCGATGAAAGCTGCGGGCCTCCCGTAATTGCTATTCGTAATTGAGCATTTGTATTCAACAAACCTACGATCAGGCATATGAATAGAATTGAAGCCTGCTTCATGGATATTGGATTTTAGGTTTTACAGGATATTTCTGTTCAATAACGTATCAACAGTTAAAATATTTTTGAATTCATAATAGTAAATCCCCCGGCATCCGCGATTTGCAATAATAAGCCTGCCCAATAAACCGGAATCACGTCAAATTCAGAATTATAACCCCTTTTTACCTGTAAATAAGACCCGGGGAGCTACTTCACCCGTTTTTATGGTCTTCTGCTCCGGCCGATTGCTCTCTTAATCTTCTCCCCCAGGCAAAGCCGGTCCCAACCGTCCAAAATACCTTAATATTGTGGCCGATTTTGATTTACTCTCGAACCCTGATTTATAAAAAATAATTGAATGAAATTTTACAATCTTCTAATACGGTACCGGTTGGCCCTGGGTTTTATACTGATTGGCATTGGTATCATCACCAATATATTCGCGAGTTTCTGGCCCGCCTTTCCAGCCTATTTCATCGGCCTTATTTTAATAGCCGGGCATTTCTTTATTGGTCCATTGCGGCTGATTCAGGAGCATCTCGAAACAGGTAATATGGAAGGAGCTGAAAAAGTTTTGAATTCAATTAAATATCCTAACCTGCTTTATAAGCCTGTCCGCTCGGCCTATTTCACTGTGAAAGGACAACTGGCCATGATGAAACAGGATTATGATGGAGCAGAGAAAATGATGCAAAAAGGGCTGGACCTCGGCTCCCCCATGAAAGAAGTAAAAGGGGCCAGTTTGCTGCAAATGGGGATGATATCGATGCAGCGGGGTAATTTAAAACAAGCCGAAAGTTATATTCGCCAGTCGATCAGGGAAGGATTGCCTGATAAAGATAATGAAGCGGCCGCCTACCTGCAGATGTGTAATATTATGATGAACAAAAGAGAGTTTCGCGCGGCCAAAGAATTTTTCCGTAAAAGCAAGGCATTAAAACCTACCAACCCGGAAATCATAAAGCAGATTAAAGAAGTGGAAAAGTACATTACTCGTATTCCCGGATAGGGGAAACGCTTTCAAACCACAAACCTTGAAAAATAATATCACCGCTGAGAAAAAAGAAGGCAGAGTTAGCGCTGAGTAACTCTTTAGAAAAAACTAGTTGCCTTATTGACTCTGTGGTAAAATCTTCCCGAATAACTCTTCCACTTTCTTAAAGCGGTAATCAAATATTTCAGTTAGCTGCTTCTTTACATATAAGGAGTTCATTACATCCCCTATCCACCAGCCGGGTATCTTATAATGAACAATATCCGTCATTTCAACTCCACCTGCTACTTCCTTAAAATGATGCTGATGATGCCACATACTATACGGACCGAAACGCTGTTCGTCCACAAAGAATTCTTTTGGTTGCACATGCGTAATTTCCGTCATCCAATACATCGGAATATTCAACAATGGTTTTACGGTGTATTCAATAACCTGTCCCGGATACATTTTGGAACCCTGGTATCTGGAAATAATACGAAAGTCCATCTTCGGGGGCGTTATAACCTGCAAATTAGAGGGGCTGGAAAAGAAATCCCACGCGTGTTCCAAACTGACGGGTATCAACTGCACTGTTTTAAAAGAATGAACGGCCATAATAATTCAATTGATAGTTCGCTATTATAACCAATCCATCCCCAATTAGTTTACAAACCGTGATCATTTTTTATTTGCGTAATGCAATTACCCAATGTGGTGGATATATTATCTATTATTGAAGGTAAGTTTTCAAGGTTTGTCTTGGTCTTTCCCCCCGCTTCCACCGCCCGGATGTCATCTTTTAATGAACTTATTCCCATGGAATCGATGGTCGATTTCATTTTATGCGCATGTTTACCTACCATTTCCCAGTTTTCCTGTTTCAATGTATCCTGGAGGTCTTTTAGATTCTGGGGCATCGTATCAATAAACAATTGCACCATATTCTTAATAAAAGCCTGGTCTCCTCCGGAAATTGTTTCAATCATGCTGAGATCATATAGTTTTTCATTTGCTTCCATGGTAATTATTTTGTGTTTAGTTCTCCGGCTTGTATCATCCGATAAATGGTAGACTTGCCGACATCCAGTTTCTTTGCTACCAGCAAAACATCTTTATTATACTTATCTAAAAAATGCTGGATAATCTGAGTTTCATATTCCTTCAAAGTCTTTTCATAACTCATCAGGTTATTTAAGGAGGCCCCTGTATTCACCGAAATATGTTCCGGCATAATTGTATCGCCGTCGCTCATGACCACTGATAGCTCCATTACTGATCGCAATTCCCGCACGTTACCGGGAAAAGGATAGCTCAGCAATTTCTGCTGTGCTTCGGGAGATAATACTTTTCTTTCAGATCCATTTTCCTTGCAGAAACCGTCTACAAAATATTTGGCTAACACAATAATGTCATTGCCTCTTTCCCGAAGGGGTGGCAGGTGTATGGGTAATCCAATTAACCGGTAATAAAGATCTTCGCGAAATGTCTTATTCTGCACTTCTTCCGGAAGATTGCGATGGGTAGCTACAATGATGCGAACATTTATGGGAACTACTTCGTTCCCACCCACGCGAATAATCTCTCTCTCCTGTAATACCCGTAAAAGTTTTGCCTGGAGATTGATATCCAACTCGCCGATTTCATCCAGGAATAAGGTACCATTCGTTGCTTCTTCAAATTTTCCGATACGACGCGTAGCGGCACCGGTAAACGCGCCTTTTTCATGACCGAATAATTCACTTTCAATCAGGTCGCGGGGGATAGCGGCAACGTTCACAGCGACAAATGGTCTTTTATGTCGGTCCGAATTATAATGAATGGCTTTAGCTACCATTTCTTTTCCTGTGCCGGTTTCTCCCGCTATCGAAACAGTAATATTACTTTTCGATGCTTTCTCAATCAGGGCAAAAACTCTTTCAATCGGTTCGCTTTTGCCGATCAGAAATTTAGAAAAATCATATTTCTTGCCTACCTGTTCTTTCAGGTGTTCCACTTCTTTCCGTAACCCGTTGATCTCATTCAGATGCATCAGCGAGTTCCAGATACGATCCTTGGTATCATCGTCTTTTACTATATAATCAAACGCGCCATTCTTTAGCAGGTTAATGGCCGTTCCTACGTCTTCCTGCCCCGAAATAATAATGACCTGGATGGAAGGATGGGTCTCTTTAATTCGTTTTAGAACTTCATTGCCATCCATATCGGGCATTGAATAATCCAGCGTTACTACATCGGGTTGCTCGTGGAGGCGGCTGAAGAAATCCTTCGAATTCTCAAACCGCTTCACTTCAAAATCGGGATTAAGCGAAAGAAAATGCTGAAGTATGGATCCATACATCACATCATCTTCGAGTATAAAAATCTTCAGGTTGTTAATATTCTTCATGGAGATTGGATTCGCTTTCCCTATAACGCAGTATTATATTATTTATTCCCAAAAAAAGAATTTTTCCCTCCTCCAAAAATTAGTATTTGATTTTTCTTTAAGGTATTAATTATCAGTGGGTATGTGTTTCCCCCTAACGGAATTACCCGAACTCTGAGCCCTTTATTAGCCCGGAAACCTCCAATCGCAGGGTGAATTCCTATCTTTGATTCATGAGTTATAGCCGGGAAAAACTGACGCAAAAATTCTTGCAGGAATACGAAAAGTTGAACGCACAACAGAGGAAAGCAGTAGATACTATCGAAGGGCCGGTAATGGTGATTGCCGGACCAGGTACCGGCAAAACCCAGATACTCGCCAGCCGGATCGGAAAAATATTATTGGAAACCGATGTAGCACCTGAAAATATACTTTGCCTTACCTATACCGATGCCGGAGTAGTAGCTATGCGCAAACGGTTACTTCAATTTATAGGACCCGATGCTTATAAAGTTCACCTTTATACCTTTCATGCTTTTTGTAATGAAGTGATCCAGGAAAATCTTTCCTTATTTGAGAAAACAGCTCTCGATCCTATTTCTGATCTCGAACGGATAGAATTATTTAAAGAGTTGATCGATTCTTTCCCCAAAAACCATCCCCTTAAAAGATACCGCGGTGATGTGTATTACGAAATCAACAATCTTCAGTCGCTGTTCAGTAATATGAAAAAAGAAGGATGGTCGCCTGCCTTCATTAACCAAAAAATTGATGAATACCTGGCCGACCTGCCCACCCGCGATGAATTTGTATATAAAAAGAATTTTAAAGAATTTAAGCCGGGGGATGTAAAGAAGGAAAAGATAGAGGAACAGAAAGAAAAGATGGAAAAGTTACGGGCCGCCGTAAACGAATTCGATCGCTTTCAGCAATTAATGCGACATCGAAACCGGTACGATTATGATGATATGATAAACTGGGTGATCGTCGCTTTTGAACAAAATAAAAATCTGCTGGCCGGTTACCAGGAACGATTTCAGTATATTTTAGTCGACGAATACCAGGATACCAGTGGAACACAAAATAAAATTGTAGAACTACTGATCAGTTACTGGGATTCACCGAATGTATTTGTGGTGGGTGATGACGACCAGAGCATCTACCGGTTCCAGGGAGCGAACGTGGAAAACATGGAAGCATTCATGAAAAATTATTCCAACCTGCTGGTAATTGTTCTGGAACAAAACTATCGTTCCATTCAGCCAATCCTTGATATTTCGAAATCACTTATCGAGCAAAACAAAGAGCGGTTGATTAAAACAAACCCCGGATTAAAACTTACTAAAGAACTTATTTCATCTAATCAGCGCATCAGCCAACTAACCCACCTGCCGGTTATCCATCAATATGAAACCCAGCAACAGGAAATGGTAGACATTGCCCTGCAGGTGCAGCAACTGGTACAAAAACAAAACATTCCCCCCGGAAGAATTGGTATTATCTATAAAGAAAACAAATATGGCGAAGAACTTGCCCGTTATTTCAAACTCCTGGATATCCCGGTGTACAGCAAGCGCCATCAGAATATTTTGGAGATCCCGCTGGCGGAAAAAATAATTCTATTACTTAAATACCTCGCGGCCGAACATGATGTGCCCTACGGTGGCGATGAAATGCTATTTGAAATCCTGCATTTTAACTGGCTCCATATTCCCCCGATCGAAATCGCCAAACTAAGTGTGGAAGTAGCCGAAAAGCAATTCGGGGAAGGCAAAACATCGTTGAGACGCTTGCTGTATGAAAAAGCAATCGCTCCTCCCAAAGATCTTTTTTCTCAAGGGTTGAATGAGCATATGGTAAAAGCCTCTGTCATGCTGGAACAACTGATCGCCGAAGTACCCAATGTTACACTACAACAATTGTTTGAGAATATAATTCGCGAAGCCGGTATTCTCAAACACATGATGGAAAGCGACGATAAGCACAGGCAGCTGCAGGTACTAACCGCCCTTTTTGATTTTGTAAAGGAAGAAACACATCGCAACCCGGTGATGGATCTGCAGGAACTGGTGAGTATAATTGAACTGATGGAGAAAGAAGCCATATCATTGCCCCTGGTACAGGTAAGCGGAAGTGAAAAAGGAGTAAACCTGCTGACGGGGCATGGTTCCAAGGGCCTGGAATTTGAATATGTTTTCCTGGCAGGCTGTAATGCGGCTTTTTGGGAAAAGAAAAGAAAGCCAGCCAACGGATATACATTACCTGATACTATGTTTGCCTCGCAGCCCAGGCACAAAGAGGAAGAGGAACTCCGCCGTTTGTTTTATGTGGCTATTACAAGAGCCGAACAATTTCTATTTATTTCTTACAGCCGGTTCAAGAATGATGGTAAAGAACTGGAACCATCCATGTTTATTGCCGAGATACAGGATCAGCATCCACAACTTACCACCACAGCAGTTACTATAAGCCAGGAAGACTTATCATTATTTGCCGCATTACAATTTGGCGAAACCGCCCCGGAAATTGAAAGGCTGGAAGAGGATTTTGTAAGCCGTTTACTGGAAAAATTTGTGATGAACGTTACGGCCCT
This sequence comes from uncultured Chitinophagaceae bacterium, assembly GCA_963775145.1. GTDB lineage: Bacteria > Bacteroidota > Bacteroidia > Chitinophagales > Chitinophagaceae > Endoryza. The sequence continues at coordinate 341,148 of CAVZHZ010000016.1, read as the reverse complement.
CAATAATTATTTAAAATGCCCGCTAGAATTTTATTTTAAAACCCTGGTTCGAATTCCTTCCCCAAAAAATGAAGCCACTGAATTTGGTTCCTCGGTTCACTTTGCGTTGGAACAACTATTCCGGAAAATGCAGGAAAATAAAACGAATGATTTTCATTCCCGGGAGCAGTTTATTGCCGATTTTGAATGGTACATGCACCGGCACCGCGAAAGTTTTACCAAAGAACAATTTGAACGTCGTCTCGAATATGGCCAGGAAGTATTGAAAAACTATTATGATAAGAATATTAATAGCTTCAATAAAATAGTGGCCATCGAGCGCACGATCCGCAATGTAGTAATCCAGGGAGTGCCTATTAAAGGTAAACTCGACAAACTGGAATTCGATGGTAAGTCCGTTAATGTAGTAGATTATAAAACCGGTGATCCGGATAAAGCCATATCCAAAATAAAAGGGCCAAACGATAAAGAACCCAACGGCGGCGACTACTGGCGGCAGGCTGTATTTTATAAAATCCTCGTGGATAATAACGGGCTAAAAGACTGGAAAGCTGTCAGCATCGAGTTTGATTTTATCGAACCCGATAAAAAGAAGAACTACCGGAAGGAAAAGTTACTCATCACAGCGCCTGACATTACCACCGTAACGGAGCAGATAAAAACTACCTGGCAAAAGATTCAAAACCGGGAATTTTATACGGGTTGTGGTAAGGCTGATTGTCACTGGTGCAATTTTGTAAAAACGAATAACCTGGCCATTGCCCTTCATGAACTAATGGAAGAAGAGGAAAATGCCGAATAATATCTTTAATGGATTATTAAGAAATAAAGCCCTGTTTTTCCTCTCAAACCCATTAAGTTTGCGGTTCTTCTATGCAAAAGAATCTATCCATAAAAATAGTGTTCCCGGTTTTACTGATGCTTTTCTTCCTTCCCCAGTTGGTTATTCAAACCGGGTGCGCCAATATCATTCCACCGGTTGGGGGGCCCAGGGATTCGATTCCTCCTGCATTGATTAACGCACGCCCGGCGGATTCTTCCAAAAATTTTGCAGGAAAAAAAATCATTTTTGAATTCAATGAGTTTGTTCAGCTGGATAATGTGAGCGAAAACCTGCTGGTATCGCCTACGCCAAAAATTAATCCTCTGGTAGAATCAAAATTACGCACCGTAACTGTTACGATAAAAGATACGCTTGAACCCAATACCACTTATACCTATAATTTCGGCAACGCCATTAAGGATGTAAATGAAAACAATGTGCTCCGCAATTTCAGTTATTCTTTTTCAACCGGAAATAGTATCGACCAGTTGCAACTCCCGGGCAAAGTAATTTTGGCCGAAAATGGCAAATCAGACAGCACCCTTATTGCCGTTCTTTATCAGAAAGGGGATGATTCGGCAGTTTATAAAGAACGACCCCGGTACATTACCCGTTTGGATAAGGATGGTAATTTCAATTTCCGCAATTTACCGGCTGGCCGTTTTTATTTATACGCATTTAAAGATGAAGGAGGTTCTAAACGGTATATATCCAAAAGTCAATTATTTGCTTTTGCCGATAGTGTAGTAATAATGAGTGATTCTACCATGCCCATCACACTTTTTGCTTATACAGAAAAAGAAGAAGTGAAACGAACGGGTACTGCGCCTGCAGCGCGGGTACAACCAGCCCGGGGAGGGGCAGCCGCTGCAGATAAACGCCTGCGACTGGAAACCAACCTGGAAAATGGGGAAATGGATCTGCTGAAACAACTGGAAGTATATTTTAGAATAGCTCCGTTGAAAGAATTTGATTCTTCGAAAATTGTATTCACCGATGACAAACTGAAACCCATTTCCAATTACCGGATTGTACGCGACACGAATAACAGCAAGCTTACTTTGCAATATGCCTGGACGGAAAATACCGTTTACGCTTTAATAGTAGATAAAGACTTTGCCTCGGATACGGCGGGCCGAAAACTAAATAAGAACGATACCCTTTTCTTTCGGACCAGGAAACAAGGTACTTACGGTTTGGTGCGATTGCGCTTCATAAACCTCGATCTCTCAAAAAACCCGGTACTACAGTTTGTTCAAAACGAAGAAGTAAAACTTTCGTATGTTTTCACTTCGCGTGAATATTATTCGAAACTCTTTGCTCCCGGAGAATATGATTTACGCATTTTATACGATGAGAATAAAAATGGCAAATGGGATGCGGGTCAGTTCTTTGGAACCCGTCGTCAACCGGAAAAAGTAATTCCCATACCACGCCGGTTAACTATCAAAGCAAACTGGGACAATGAGGTCGATATTACTTTATGAGTTTTTAGCCGGCCTCCGGCGGCCAGAGACATTGGCGACGGCACACTGGCAGGTTTGTAGTTTGTAGTTTATGGTTTGTAAGCATCCATTTGGTTAGACCGATTTGGAGTCGGTTGTTTATAAGTATACTTCTTGAGAACTCACCGGGTTTTTAGAATTCAATGAACTACAAGTCACAAACTACAAACTTCTAAACTATCTTTGTCTCATGCAATTTTCTTCCTCCTTACTGGAAAATGCGGTTAATGAATTTGCCAAACTCCCGGGTATTGGCAAGAAAACAGCTTTACGACTGGTGTTGCATTTATTGAAAACAGATCCCGAAAAAGTAGAGAACCTGGGAGAGGCTGTAATCCGTATGCGCAAGGAAATCAAGTTTTGTCAGCGTTGTTTCAATGTGGCCGATGCCGATATCTGTTCTATCTGCGCCAATAGTATGCGCCACCAGGAAATTATCTGTGTAGTGGAAAATATACGGGATGTTATTGCCATTGAGAGTACCCAGCAATTCAGCGGAACCTATCATGTATTAGGTGGTATTATTTCCCCATTAGATGGTATTGGTCCCGATCAGCTCGCTATTGAACCGTTGCTGAATCGCATTCAAAAGGAAAAAACGGAAGAATTGATATTTGCCCTCAACCCGAACATCCAGGGAGATACTACCATATATTATATACAAAAAAAGCTGGCCGGAGCCCCCATACGGATTACCACCATTGCCCGGGGCATTGCCTTTGGGGGCGAACTGGAATATGCCGATGAACTCACCCTCGGCAGAAGCCTCCAGAACCGGATGCCGGTTGAAAGTTATGTCTCCAATCGCTGAGTTTTACCCCTTGCTAATTATAAATAGTTATTATAGCTTTGCCAACTGATTGCAGGCGGATTTGTTTATTGTTCGGCCTGACCCGGAGAAGTACAAAGGGTAAAAATTTGAACTAATAAACGCCACGAAACTCCCTCACCGGTTTTCCAACGTTTATAGTTCCATCAATAAGAATCCTGGTAAAGTCACAGGAGTAATCAAGCTTTTATGCTTTGTGTTCTTCCTGCCTTGAAGGGGACTTCTCTAAATCGTAGTACCGTGGAAAAAAGCATATAATATGGACATTCGAAAAGAGCTCGAAAAACGTATTCTCATCATCGATGGCGCCATGGGCACTATGATTCAGCGCTATAAACTTTCCGAAGCCGATTACCGGGGCGAACGTTTTAAAGACTGGCACCTCGATGTAAAGGGCAATAATGATTTATTATGCCTTACCCAACCGCATATTATCACTGAAATACATAAACAATACCTCGATGCAGGGGCTGATATTATTGAAACCAATACGTTCAGCAGTACTTCCATTGCCATGGCTGATTATGAAATGCAGTCGCTGGCTTATGAATTAAACGTAGCAGCTGCCCAATGTGCCCGCGAAGCGATTCGCCAATCTGGTAAGCAGGCGTGGGTAGCCGGAGCCATCGGACCTTTGAACAAAACATTGTCTCTTTCTCCTGATGTAAACAATCCCGGTTACCGGGCCGTTACTTTCGATGAGGTAGTGGATGCCTATTACGAACAGGTAAAAGGGTTGGTAGACGGAGGGGTGGATATACTACTGATAGAAACCATTTTCGATACGTTGAATGCGAAAGGCGCCATATTCGCGATAAAAAAATACTTCCGTCAAAACCCTGGCGCTCCAAAGAAAGAGTTGATGATAAGCGGCACAATTACGGATGCATCTGGCAGAACATTAAGCGGGCAAACTCTTGAAGCTTTTTACACTTCCGTTATGCATGCCAAACCTATAAGCGTTGGATTGAATTGCGCATTAGGCGCCAAAGAAATGCGGCCTCATATTGCGGAATTGTCACATATAGCCAGTTGTTATGTTTCAGCTTATCCAAATGCGGGCCTGCCCAATGCCATGGGTGAATATGATGAAAACCCGGAGGATACTGGTCATTATTTGGAGGACTGGGCTAAAGAAGGATTTGTAAATATAGTGGGAGGCTGTTGCGGCACCACGCCAGATCATATAAAACATATTGCTGACCACGTTAAGTACATCTCTCCGCGTACATTACCCGTAGTTGACAAAGAATTAGTATAAATAATATGAACGAGCCCTTACATATTAAACCCTTTTTACGCTTATCAGGATTGGAACCATTGGTGGTTCGTCCTGAAACAAATTTTGTAAATATTGGTGAACGCACCAACGTCACGGGTTCTAAAAAATTTGCCCGCCTAATCAAAGAAAATAAATACGAAGAGGCATTGAGCGTTGCCCGTCAACAAGTGGAAAGCGGGGCGCAGGTAATTGATGTTAACATGGATGATGCCTTGCTGGATGGGGTACAGGCAATGACCACTTTCATTAACTTATTACAAAGTGAGCCGGATATTGCTAAAATTCCGGTAATGATTGACAGCTCCAAGTTTGAAATTATTGAAGCCGGGTTAAAATGCGTACAGGGTAAATCCATTGTAAACTCTATCTCCATGAAAGAGGGAGAGGCCAAATTCATTGAACAGGCAATCATATGCCAGAGTTACGGTGCCTCTGTTATTGTAATGGCCTTCGATGAAAAAGGACAGGCGGATACCGAAGATCGCAAAGTAGAAATTTGTCACCGCGCTTATAAAATACTTACTGAACAGGTAGGTTTCGATGGACAGGATATTATTTTCGACCCCAATATATTTGCCGTTGCCACCGGGTTGGAAGAGCATAATAATTATGGAGTAGACTTTATTAATGCCACCCGAAGGATAAAGCAATTGATGCCCCTCTCCGGAATCAGTGGTGGCGTAAGCAATCTTTCTTTTTCTTTCCGTGGGAACGAGTCCGTTCGCGAAGCTATGCACTCTGTATTTCTATACCATGCCATCAAAGCCGGTATGAACATGGGCATTGTTAATGCCGGCCAGTTGGTGGTATATGATGAAATAGAACCTCAATTGCGAGAACTCTGCGAAGACGTTATACTAAATCGCAATAATACCAATAACGAGGCTACCGAAAAATTGATTGCCTTTGCTGAAACGGTAATAGCCAAAGGGAAAGTATGGGTAAAAGATGAAGCATGGCGAAGCACCAGTGTGGAAGAACGGTTAAAACATTCATTGGTAAATGGCATCACAGATTATATTGATGCTGATACCGAAGAAGCGCGCCAAAAATACCCCAAGCCGTTAGATGTTATTGAGGGCCCGCTAATGGCAGGCATGAATGTGGTGGGTGATTTATTTGGTTCGGGAAAAATGTTTTTGCCCCAGGTTGTAAAGAGTGCCCGGGTTATGAAAAAATCGGTAGCCGTACTTACTCCTTTTATAGAAGCCGAAAAAGAATTACGCAGACAGGCCCATTTGAAAGCAGGTACGGTGAATCAAGAGGGCTCCGGCGCGGCAAAAATTTTATTAGCTACCGTAAAAGGAGATGTACATGATATTGGTAAAAATATTGTGGGGGTTGTATTGGGTTGTAATGGTTATGATATTGTAGACCTTGGGGTAATGGTACCCACTGATAAAATATTGGATACCGCCGAAAAAGAAAAAGCGGATATTATAGGTTTAAGCGGACTTATCACTCCTTCTCTCGATGAAATGGTAAACGTAGCCCACGAAATGAAACGTCGTGGTATGAAACAGCCCTTAATGATTGGCGGTGCCACTACCTCGCGGATGCATACTGCCGTAAAAATAGCCCCACAATACGACGAGGGAGTAGTGCATGTATTGGATGCCAGCCGCAGTGTTACGGTCGCTGGTTCTTTATTGAACGAACAAAAACAAGGATTTCTCGCCAAAACAAAAGAGGAATATATAAAACTGAAGAGTGATTTTGAAAATAAGAAAGTAACAAAAGCTTATTTATCCTATACCGATGCAAAGAATAACCGGGTAAAAATTGACTGGAATAATTATACGCCCGTTATTCCAACTTTTACCGGCACCAGGGTTTTCCGGGAATACGACCTGGCGGAACTTCGCAAGTATATCGATTGGAAACCTTTCTTTATTTCCTGGGAGCTTCATGGAAATTTTCCGGAAATACTTTCCGATGATAAAGTAGGAGTGGAGGCCACCAAACTTTATAATGATGCGAATGCCTTGCTTGATAAAATTGTACAAGAAAAATGGCTCACTGCCCAGGGGGTCATTGGCTTCTGGGAAGCAGGTACTATTGATTCCGATACCATTGAGGTAAAAACAGCCACAGGGAAAATTCATCTCGAATCACTTCGTCAACAAATCAAAAAAGCGGCGGACCAACCTAATATGAGTCTGGCAGATTTTATAAAGCCGACTCCCGACTCCCGACTCCCGACTCCCGACTACATCGGCGCCTTCTCTGTTACCATCAAAGGCATTGAACCGCACATTAAAAAATTTGAAGCCGCCTATGACGATTATAATAAGATTATGTTGCAGGCATTGGGGGATCGTTTTGCCGAAGCATTTGCAGAATGTTTGCACCAACGGGTAAGAAAAGAATTTTGGGGTTACGACAAAAACGAAGCACTTACCAACGAACAATTGATTAAAGAACAATACAAAGGTATTCGGCCGGCCCCCGGTTATCCGGCCTGTCCCGATCATACCGAAAAATATAAACTCTTTGATCTATTAGGAGGAGAAGAAGCCACCGGCATTCATCTTACCGAATCCTTAGCCATGTATCCGGCTTCCTCTGTTTGCGGATGGTATTTCAGTCATCCCCGAGAGCCAGTATTTTGGAGTGGGTAAGATACAGGAAGATCAATTGAATGATTATGCCCGGCGCAAGGGAATGAGTAAAGAGGAAATGACGAGGTGGTTAAGACCTATTTTAGATTAATTTGCTTTTCCCTTGGTTATTTTTTAAGATCACTCATTTACACCAGGACTATTTTTTTTTAGGAGCGACTTTTAATTCTGTGGGAATATTTAATTTATAGAATGTGTTATTATAATATTGAGAATCTTCAACCAATTCGATAAAAATACTGTGTCAGCAGCAGACAAATTAAAAAAAATGAAAGACGAAAAAGCAGCCGCTAATTTAAAAGCAGGCGAAGATTTTTTAGCCATCAACGCAAAGAAAGAGGGTGTAGTAACCTTGCCCAGCGGATTACAATACGAGATACTTGTAATTGGTAGCGGCGAAAAACCATCTTTGCGCAATACGGTAACCTGTCATTATCATGGCACGTTGATTACCGGGGAAGTGTTCGACAGTTCGGTAAAAAGAGGGCAACCTGCCAGCTTTCCCCTGAACGCGGTCATTAAAGGGTGGGTAGAAGGATTACAATTAATGCCGGCAGGAAGCAAATGGCGTTTTTATATCCCTCCCGCATTAGGATATGGAGATAGACAAGCTGGTGCAATGATTGGACCTAATAGTACCTTGATATTTGAAGTAAAGTTGATTTCATTTAAATGAGGAACATGCAAAAGGCAGGCTTCTGAAGGAATTAATAAATTTTATTACCTGGCTACCGATTTTATTTGTGGATCATTAATACATCATCTATAAGTTTCATTCTATCTTTTTTCCATTAACCACCATAATTTCTTACGTGGTCTTACCGTGTAATTTTTACTTACATAATTGTGGATATGCTCCATCGCTTCATCTACGTTATCAGTTAATAATACCAGGGAAAGATCTTCCTTACTAATCATTCCCTGGCTGGCCATATATTCCAAGTATTCCCATAATTCGCGGTAGTATTCTTTACCATACAATACTACCGGAAACTGGGTAATCGTTTTGGTTTGTATCAGCGTCAATGTCTCAAAGAATTCATCCATCGTACCAAACCCTCCCGGTAGAATGACAAACGCATATGAATATTTCATAAGCAAGACTTTTCGCACAAAAAAATATTCAAAGGTTATTGAACGATGTACATACGGGTTTGGTTTCTGCTCATAAGGCAATTGAATATTACACCCAATAGAAGCGCCTCCACTTTCAAAAGCACCGCGGTTAGCGGCTTCCATAATTCCGGGTCCGCCGCCTGTCATGGTTGTAAATCCCATCTGTGCGATATGTTTTCCGAAATGCCGGGCGGCCGCATAATGGGGATGATCCTCTTTGAACCGAGCCGAACCGAACACGGTAATGCAGGGACCTGCAAAATGCAATGCACGGAATCCTTTAATGAATTGAATGAATACCTTCCAGGCAAAGGTTAATTCGTATCCCCGGCTCTTGGGCCCATCAAGGTATACATGTCCTTTGGATGGGATAATCTGCTTAAGAATATCTTTTGAAACATTAGCTTCCATATCAATTCTTTAAATTGCTGGTCAATTTAAAGAATTATTTTATGCGAATCATCTCTTATAATGTAAACGGAATCCGTGCGGCGATGAACAAGGGATTCATTGAATGGTTAAAAACCGATCCTGCAGATATTATTTGCCTGCAGGAAACCAAGGCGAATAGAGACAATGTGGATCATAAGCAGTTTACGGAACTGGCTTATCACGACTATTGGTTCAGCGCGCAAAAAAAAGGTTATAGCGGCGTGGCCGTATTCACTAAAATAAAACCCGACCACGTTGAATATGGAACAGGGCATGCTGTTAGTGATGATGAAGGACGCGTAATTCAATTAGATTTTGGTAATATCCGGCTCATCAATGCTTATTTCCCTTCAGGCACTTCGGGTGATGAGCGGCAGACTTTTAAATATGCCTGGCTCGACGAGTTTTACAATTACCTGGATAAACTAAAGAAAAAACATCCCAACCTTGTACTATGTGGCGATTATAATATTGCTCACAAAGAAATAGACATTCACGATCCCAAAGGCAATAAGAATTCATCGGGATTTTTACCTGATGAGCGGAAATGGATGGATAAGTTTTTCGAAAGCGGTTGGGTTGATACCTTTCGTGAAATCCATTCAGAACCGCATCGGTATAGTTGGTGGAGCCAGCGGTTTCCATCCGTAAGATTACAAAATAAGGGGTGGCGCATTGATTATATTAATGTGACAGAACCGTTAAAGAAAAAAATAAAAGACGCGGAAATATACCCCGATGTAAAGCATAGTGATCATTGCCCGGTGTATCTGGAGATAAAAGAAAACTAAAGAATAAATAGTACCCCCTATTATTTTCCTGTTATGTTTATTTATAATGTCACTGTTAAATTAGATAAGAATATTCATCGGGAATGGCTTGAATGGATGCAGCAAATCCACATTCCGGAAGTTATGCAAACAGGATGCTTTGCTGCGAACAGGTTATTAAAGCTACTGGAGTCCAATGAATCAGACGGGTTTACCTACACGGTTCAATATACAGCCAGCAGTAAGGCCGATTATGATCGGTATATCGAAAAGTATGCGGCAGCATTACGTAAGAGTACGATCAACAAGTGGGGAAATAGCATCATTGCATTCCGTACATTAATGGAAGTTATTAACTGACTGTGGATAAGAAAAAATGGTTCGCTTCATTTGGGGAAATACAGAACAATTCGCTGAAACCCGCCCGGGACAAGCATTACAGGTCATTCAACCTGAAATACTGCATGGGCAAGGCTTTCAGTCAATATTAATATTTTGATCTTGTGCATATGGTATTGAGTTTTTTAGCGCAACCCTTGCCCGGTGTGGATTTCAGCAGGTAGCGAATGAGTAAATGTTTACAAGAAAAATTTTATTGGTATCGAAAAGCGGTTAAATTTGCTGCTGCTTAAATTTTAAAAAATTACACTATGAACAAAGCTGAATTAATTTCAAAGATTTCCGACGATGCAGGTATTACCAAAACGCAGGCTAACTCGGCCCTGGATTCTTTCGTTGAGGCAGTTACCAAAACATTAAGAGGTGGTGGTAAAGTAACGCTGGTGGGTTTTGGAACTTTCACTGTTTCCAAGAGAGCTGCCCGCAACGGCCGTAACCCTCAAACAGGCGCCGTTATCAAAATAAAAGCCAAGAAAGTAGCCCGGTTTAAAGCCGGTAAAGAGCTTTCTTCCAAATTATAATGCCGCATCTTTGTATTGAACAGCTCCGTTACTCAGCAAGGGAATACTAAGCCCGGCGAAGTACCGGGGCTGTCTTTATTAAAATATAATTTCATTTTTTAATTGTAAAATATCTATATGGGCAGAGGAGATAAAAAAACTAAAAAAGGAAAAACATTTAAAGGTTCCTTCGGTAAAAGCAGACCCGCCAGGCCGGCATCCGCTAAGAAAAAAGCGGCCAAGAAGTAAATTGGGCAATTCGTTTATAAGGTGGCAGGTTAGTTTCCCGATAATAACTTTCCGGGCAACTAAGCATTCAACTAACTCAGGGTGCTAACCGCTCTATCTTCCACTCTCCATCCTCCTGCAACGAATATTGTATCCTGTCGTGTAAGCGATTGGATCGACCTTGCCAGAATTCAATGGTAATGGGAATTACCCGGTATCCTCCCCAATGCGGAGGTCTGGAAAGAGCATGCAATTCATTTTCTTTTTGGTACTTTTTTTCGTTTTCTTCCAGCCATTCCCTTCCGCTGATGACTTCACTTTGCGGAGAGACCCAGGCACCTATGCGACTTCCTTCCGGGCGGCTATTAAAATATTCGTCGCTTTCGGCATCACTTACTTTTTGAACCAGGCCGGTAATACGGATCTGCCTTTCTAATTCTTTCCAGAAAAAAACGAGGCAGGCCCGCGGATTCTCTTCCAGGTCCTTTCCTTTATAACTATGGTAATTAGTAAAAAAGACAAAGCCCTTTCCATCAAATCCTTTCAATAAAACAATACGGGCGGATGGCACCCCCCCGGCGGAAGCAGTAGCTAAAGTCATAGCATTTACTTCGTCGATTTCGGCACCCACTGCTTCATTCCACCAAGTGGCAAATTGGTCAATAGGATTCGCTTTTGTTTCTTTTTCGGTTAGTAAGTGAAGTTTGTACTCTTTTCGAATATCGGCAACAGACGGCATAAGTTTTATTTATAAATTATTCGAAGTAAAGAATGCCGCAAAATTAAAAATTAAGAAGGAAGAATGAATAATTAAAAAAGGGGGGAAGAAAGGGAGTAGTCCGCAGTAGAATATCAGGGGGTTGTTAATTTATTTGTAATAGCTAAAAGTTAATCTTACAAAAAGAAAATGAGAGATTGAATGTACCGGGCAATTGAATTGTTGAATTAGGAGAATGGGAAGATTTTATGCTGGCAGTTTTTTAACCCGGAAAATCCTTTTTTTTCTTTTGGGGAATCTTCTTTTTCACATTGTTTCGGCTACTGTGTAAAATATATTTGTATCGATTTATGTAAATGAGTTGTAAGGCAGGAAGATTGCTAGTAACTACTGCCGTTTTTTTTAGCCAGACAGCCCGATGTTGTTGGAAGGGAAAATAGACAGTGTTGCTGAGAAATTAGGGACAACTGCCCTATTGAAGGTTTTCAAAAAAAGCGCGGCGGTGGCGGGGGAGGGAGGGTCCCACTGGGAGGTGAGCGCTAAGCAAAGGTTACGATGCTCAAGAATAATTTTATAGATTTTACCCTTTATCTGTAGCAAATCTTAAGCTGCTGAATGAATCTCAAACAGCAGCCTAATTATATACTAACCCTATAAAACTAAAAATCCTTAACGGTCAGATCAAGTAGCGAATATAACTCCAAAACTGTCAGATCAAATACTAAGGTTTACAATTTATTTCGCCATAAACATTTTCAAATTCTATCTTCAGAAACAGTACGGCTAAAGAAAAATGTTATGCCTGGGGGTCCTCTCCTTTATTACCCGAAACGCGGGCCAGCATAGCTTCTATTTCGCCAATGCGTCGTAATTGATTTTCCAGTTTTTTATTATGTTCTGCCACCTGTTGCAAATCATTATTTAATTCTTCCAGGAACCCTACTTTCTTCATTAATTGCTGGCGTTGAAAGTTTGATTCCCGCAACTTATCCTCCGCATCGGCAAGGAGGCGGGTAAGGCGCTGGTTTTCTTCCATCATGGAAAGATATTTCAGCTTCATTTCATCAAAATCCTTGGTAAGCTTGAAATAGGATTGCTGCAATTCGTCAAATTCAAACGTGCGGTTCTGTGGTTGAGACAAATGGGTTTCAACTTTTTGAATCTTTTCCTGTAAATAGTTGAATTCACCATAGGCTTTATCCAACCGGTCGTGCATTTCTTTTGATAATGACTGTTGCTGGCGAATCTGTTTTATTTCACTTTCTTTATCCGTCAATGCTTTTCTCAGTTCTCTCAATTGCGCATTAAGCCCCTCATTTATCTTAAGAGTATCCAGGTGCTTTTGCTCCGAATCTCTCAATAAATCTATCTGTTCCAATAATCGGCTGATCCGATGATTATGTTCAAACAAATTACTCTGCGCCTGCTTTAATTGATCCAGGTATTCTATCGTTGGTATTTCAGCTGGTTTGTTGGCCTGTTCCTGCAAAAGACGCCGGGTTTCGAAACGCATATCCGCCAGTTCCTGTTCCAACTGCTGTTCATTTTCTCTTGCTTCCTCAATTTGCTCTTTCATTTGCTCCTGGCGCTTTTCCTGCAACTCCAGTTCTTCATAATATTTTAATCTCCATTCTTCCGCTTCACTGATACCGGAAGATGGAGGTTGCTCTTCAATTTTTATATTTTTTCTGCTTGAGATAAAAAAGTGAATGGCGAAACCCAGAACAATGGCTCCTACCTGGAAGATGATAATCTCCACTAAACTGATCTGTAACGCCAGGAAGATGATTTGTGTGTTCATAACGGTTCGGAAATAAGCTTTTAAATCCTGTCTTTCGGAATTAAAATTAACCGTTCTTCAAGGGATTCTGATTCGGAGAGAGTAAATAAAAAACCACCTGGAGGGTGGCTTTTCATGTTCGAAAAATAAGTAGCTTATCTGGTTAATGCAAGCGCAAAGCAGTTTTAATTTTTAGGGCCTGTTTTTCAACCTTTTACCAAAGTTCCCACTTTTTCACCGGTCACCACCTTCAGCAGGTTCCCGGGTTTATTCATATCAAAGACAATAATCGGCAGGTTGTTTTCCATACAAAGCGTAAACGCCGTCATGTCCATCACCCGCAAATTTCGCGAAATGCAATCCTGGAAGGTTATGGTTTCAAACTTTTTTGCTGAAGGATCTTTTTCCGGGTCGGCGGTATAAATTCCATCGACCCTTGTACCTTTTAAAATAACGTCGGCCTGTATCTCTATAGCTCTTAGCGACCCGGCTGTATCCGTCGTAAAATAAGGGTTCCCAGTTCCTGCTCCAAATATTACCACTCTTCCCTTCTCTACATGCCGAATGGCTCGTCGCCGGATATAAGGTTCCGCAATCTGTTCCATTTTGATTGCACTTTGCAAACGGGTAAAAACGCCTACCTTCTCCAGCATGGCCTGCAAAGCCATTCCATTAATAACTGTTGCCAGCATCCCCATATAATCGCCATGCGCCCGTTCAATACCTGTATCCCCTTCATTCATCCCGCGATAAATATTACCGCCACCAATTACGATAGCCACCTGCACCCCCAGTTCAACTATTTGTTTAATATCCCGGGCATACTTTTCAATTACCACCGGATCGAGGCCAAATGATTTGTCGCCCATTAAGGATTCGCCGGATAGCTTAAGCAGAATGCGTTTATATTTTGGCAACATGAAGAGTATTTGCGTCGCAATATACGAGGTTCAGGAATATAAAATGTAAAATGTAATCCGCAAAATGTATGAGATGCCTGGTATAAAGTATTCGGTGGCTCAATGAATATCTTAGTTTTCCTGTACGCCGGATATTGCATTTTATATCCAGCATTTTTCAGTTTCGAAACATCCCAAGGAGACAAAAGAAAAGGGAATCTTACCTGATTCCCTTTGATTATAATTTGATAGAAGAATAATTATCCTAATGCCACTCTCTTAAACTCAGTAACTTTTACATCCCCGGCGCTTTTTAAGTAATCGCCAACAGTCTTGCTGCTGTCTTTAACAAAGGCCTGGCTATTCAGTGTGCTTTCCTTGAAGAAGGCATTTAATTTACCCTCCGCAATTTTTGCAATCATTTCTGCCGGCTTTCCGGCCATTTTGGGGTCGGCCTGAATTTGTTCAGTAACGATGGCCCTTTCTCTTTCGATTGTCGCAGCAGGAACAGCAGCCGCATCCACGGCTAACGGGTTCATTGCTGCAATTTGCATCGCCACATCTTTACCCGCTTCAGCCGCTTCCTTATTCATACCCACCAGCACTCCTATTCGGTTTGCCCCATGAATATAAGAAGCTACATAAGGCGCGTCTACTCTTTCTAATTTGGTGATCCCAATTTTCTCTCCGATTGAGGCAAGTTTATCATTTACCAGGTCGGCTACTTTAACTCCATTGATCATTACGTTATTCAACTCTTCAACATTCTTAACGTTGTTTTTAATGGCGGCATCAGTAATTGTTTGAGCAAAAGCAACGAAGTCGGCGTTCTTGCTAACAAAATCTGTTTCGCAACTAACACAAACGGCGATGCCCGTTTTATTATCGGCTGTTGTTTTAGCCAACACCACCCCTTCCTTTGCTTCCCGGTCACCACGCAAAGCGGCAACCTTAGCTCCTTTTTTCCGGAGCCAATCAATGGCTGTTTCAAAATCACCATTAGATTCCGTTAGAGCTTTACGGCAATCCATCATACCTGCACCGGTTGCCTGGCGCAATTTATTGATATCAGCTGCTGAAATAGTTACAGTAGACATAAGAAAAAAAAATTAAAAATTAAAAATGCTAAAGTGGTTGTTTGCATGAACCGCGAAAATATAAAGGATGCAAAGTCCACTTTAATCCTTCCCTTATCTTGGTCCACCGCCTGCGGGTCTGCGACTGGCACCACCCGGGATCCGGCGTTTTTGAGGACCACCTGGTCCACCACGACCAGCACCTCTTCCACCCCGACCACCTTCAGCTTCTGCTTCCGCTTGAAGCCGTGCCGCTTTCTTTTCTTTATCATCATCACTGATATCCTCTACTTCTTCATCTTTTGCCGCTTGTCTTTCCGCTAAACCTTCTGCAATAGCCGCCGTGATATATTGGGTAATAATAGCGATAGATTTGGTGGCATCGTCGTTTGCCGGTATAGCAAAGTCAACTTTATTGGGATCGCAATTTGTATCTACCATCCCGAAAGTAGTAATACCTAAGCGTTTTGCTTCTGCGAGGGCAATATGCTCGTGACCAATATCAATGATGAACAATGCTGCCGGAACGCGTCCTAACTGGGATATCCCTCCCAACACTTTATCCATCTTATCGCGATCGCGACCAAGTGTTAATCGTTCTTTCTTAGTTAAACTTTCGGCGCTACCGTCATTCAGCATCTTATCAATATTCAGCATTTTCTTTACGCTCTTTCGAACCGTATTGAAATTAGTAAGCATTCCACCTAACCATCTTTCAGTGGCAAATGGCATATTTACTTTGCGGGCACATTCCGTAACTATTTCTTTGGCTTGTTTCTTTGTTCCAACAAACATGATCTTCTTTCCACTACGGGCCATTTGCTTCAGGGCAGCAGCGGCTTCCTGCAGACTTTCCGTTGTCTTATTCAAATCAATGATGTGAATACCTTTCTTTTCTGCAAAAATATACGGCAACATTTTGGGGTTCCACTTCTTGCGTAAGTGACCAAAATGTACACCAGCATCCAGAAGTTGTTGTTGAAGAGAAGTGTTGTTTTCCATTATTTCTATTTATAAATAATTTATAATTATACGCAGCGAACTCGCAGCACGTGCTGATAGCTTTTTCCTTAACGTTTAGAGAACTGGAAGCTCTTACGGGCTTTCTTATGTCCAAACTTCTTACGCTCCACTGAACGCGGATCTCTTTTCAAAACTCCCGCTGCTTTCAAAGATGGGCGCCATTCTCCATTTAATTCAACCAATGCCCGGCCAATCCCGAGCTTTGCCGCTTCCGCCTGGCCTTTCATACCCCCGCCCGATGCGTTGATCTTTACATCAAACTTATCGAGCGACTGAATAGTTTTCAATGGCAATTCTACCTGGTTTTGCAGGTATACCAGGGAGAAATATTCTTTATAGTCTTTGTCGTTAACAGTAATCTTACCGGTTCCCTTTGACAGGAAAACTCTTGTCACGGCTTCTTTACGACGACCAACACCATTTTTTTGCTTTTCCATTTTTTTAAGCTTTTAGCTTGCAGGCATTAGCAGGTTGCTAACAGCCTCGAGCTGTTTTAGAATTTTAATTCTTTAGGTTGTTGTGCAGCATGCTGGTGTTCGTTTCCGGCATACACGAATAATTTTTTAATCATTTTTCTGCCCAGGCGATTCTTTGGAAGCATCCCTCTAACCGCTCTTTCCAGCAAGGCTTCTGGTCGGCGCTTCAGTAAATCTTTGGCAATTTCGATCTTCTGACCACCTGGATAACCAGAGAAAGTGATGTATTCTTTCTCATCCATTTTATTCCCGGTGAAACGAACCTTGTCGGCGTTAATAATAATTACATAATCTCCGCAATCAACATGTGGCGTATAATACGCTTTGGTCTTACCTCTAAGAACAGCAGCGATTCTTGCACACATGCGTCCGACGGTTTGATTGGTACCATCCACAACGTACCAGTTACGTTGTACGGTAGCCGCATTAGCATGTTTAGTAGTGAAATGTAGTTTACTCATTTAATATGCTTTGAGCTATTAGCTGTTTTGCTTACTTGAAGCCCAACCCTAATAGCCGGTTAAAAATTAAAACAGGTGCGCCATCCCGCTCTCCTGCTTCCTTCTAATATATTCAACTAACCAGTTAATACCGTAAAAGGGTCGCAAAGATAACCCCAACTCTATCAATCAGCCAAAGCTTTAGTGGACAATTTTTTATTGAACCTTTATAATCGGCTGATTTACAATAAAATTTTTGCACTAAATATTAAATGAGTTTTGTGGAACCAAGATATTAGCTCCTTTTTAAATAAAGTATCCCAGGGATAGGAAGGTTTTTGTAATTCGAATAAACAGTAATTATATTACCTATCCATAATTTTAGCAAAGGTTGTTCGCGCTCTTGCTTAATAACTATTATGGTCACCAAAATTTATAAATTAAGTTGGTAATTTACCAACCATTTTATACCTTGCATCAAATCCAAATTAAGAAAGACAAGTTTATCTAGACCGGTAAGCATTGACACATTAATCATTAATGAGAGCAGAAGGAATCTGTCAACTAATTAATTTACTCAAATCGAGTCTATTATGCTTATTGTTTATTTAGATAGACTGAATGAGTTTGCAAAAAAACATGCAAACTCCAGAAAAAGCCTGGCAACCCGGAAACTAACTATTGAAGAATCAGTATGGAAGAGCAAGCAGGATATATTAAAAGATTTTCCAAAAGCTAAAATGATTGCCAATAATCGTGCGAGATTTGAAATTGTTCATAATACCTATAGGCTAATTGCATTTATTGATTATCCTGATCAAATCGTTGAAATTCGCTTTATTGGCACACACACGGAATATGACCGGATCGACCCTTCAACTATTTAAAGCTTGATTATGCAACTTTGGTTTTTAATTGAAAATATGGCTGACTACAACAAAGCCACCAAAAGATATGAAGAAATCCGTGAAGCTTCTAAAGGAAGCAATGAGCATAAAGAAAAGTTGCTTCTAGCCTTCCTGATCAATCAATATGAAGAAAAACAATGGAGTGTTCCGGATGTTGATCCTATTGAAATGATAAGAATCCGAATGGAAGATTTTGGTTACACTGCTACCGATCTTGCAAAGGCATATGGTGATAAGGGGACTGTTAGTAAGGTACTCAACTACAAACAACCACTTTCCTTAACTATGATAAGGAAATTCGGTAAATTACTTCGCATATCAACTGATGCATTAACGAAAGAATATAAGCTCCATCTCTAATGTCTACTCATCTGCTTGGTCGCACCACCTTTGGCGATTCCATAAATGCAGGCAATCTAATGCCTATTGAAGAAGCGAATCAACTATTAAACGAGTGGGTGCCTAACGAGCGGCTTCGGCTCCATATGAAACAGGTGGCGGCTGTTATGAAAGCATGGGCCATAGAAAAAGAGAATGCCGACGAAAAAACAGCCCGTAAATGGGAATTAGCCGGCCTGTTACATGATGCTGACTGGGAGAAAAACCCGGATGAACATTGCCGGATAATTATTGAAGAACTCGAAAAAAGAAATATTGACCCGGAGGTAATTCATTGCATTGCTTCCCATGGCCCACGCTATTTTGGAGTAGAGCCTCAAAATAATATGGACAAGATGATTTATGCGTTTGACGAGTTGTCCGGCTTCATACATGCAGCTGCTCTTATTCGACCTACCCGATATGAGGGCATCGATGTAAAAAGCATTCAGAAAAAACTTAAAACGCCTTCTTTTGCCGCCCAGGTAAATCGGGATGATATTTCCGATGCGTTATCCAGGATCAATATACCCCTGGAAGAGTTAATTCTTTTTATCATCAAACACCAGCAAATAATTCAATAAACACCTGGTTCCCTATACCTTTGCAGTCCTTCTGCAATAATTGTTTATTTATGAAAAAAATATTTTTTCTTTTTGTTTTCCTCGTAGCTCTTGTATTTGGCTGGTCCTACTTTTTTCTGCCATCGTCTCAAACAATTATTATCAGCAAGACTATGCGTGCTCCCGCTGAGCGTATCTTTTCTTTCCTGGCAAATCAAAACGAATGGAATAAATGGTGGCCGGTCCCTACAAAAAGCCAGGCCCCGGCGCAGATGTATAATGAAAACCTCTATAGTGTTGGCGCTTCCGCAGTAAATACTGTTGAAACAATTATTCAGAAAAAGGATTCTCAATTTACCAGTAGAATATTGGTAGTATCGCTGACAAATGATTCCAGCACATTGGAATGGACGGTGCAGGAAAATACGGGCAATAACCCATTAAAAAAAATACAGCATTATTTTACCGGGCAGAATTTAAAAGCAGATATGACAAGCATTCTTGTTAGTCTTAAGAATTTTGTTGAAAAGCAGGAAAATATCTATGGAATGAAAATTGAGAAAGCGAAGGTTACCGATACTGTTCTGGTAGCCACCCGTGCAAATTTCCGCACTATCCTTCAACCCAGGAAATATATGGTATGATCGCAAAACTGAAAAGATATATTAAGTCGGAGAACGCATCGGAAACCAATCCACCTATGTTAAATGTGATGCAAATTGACAGCAACCAATATAGTGTTATGGTTGGGATACCTACCAACCGCTTATTGAATGGAAAAGGCGATATTGAATTGAAGCGATTTGTACTGGGTAATATTATCTGGGGGGAGATAAGGGGAGGTTCCTATACTACGGAGGCGGCCATCAAACAACTGGAGAATTTCAAATTTGATTACGGACTTACTTCCCCCGCTATTCCTTTTGTTTCCCTGGTTACCGACCGAATGAAAGAACCTGATACTACCAAATGGATTACCCGGGTTTACTATCCTGTTTTCTGAACCAACGGAACAAATTATTTTTTAAAACGAATAACCTGCAGGCTATCATTATTCTTTACCAATACAAAAGCCTCCTCGTTACCCACCTGGATTTTTTTAACATGACGAACCTGCCCTTTTATGGATAATCCATTTACCATTTGGTAATCAAATTTTCCACCCCCCTTGTTAATGAGCACCGTTCCGAAGTCTGCATCATAACGACCCATTTGGATATTGTTCTCATAAAAATTTCCCAGCAATAACAAATCCGGTAAACTGTCGCTGTTGGCATTTATTGATAACCCATCATAATAAGGAGCAAGTTGCGCCTGCCAGGGCAATTCTTTGATTGAAAACGTATAATTTCCTTCATTAATTAATAGTGCATTCGAATAATAATCTGCAGAAAGCACCTCTGCCCGTGAAAGTTTATCTACTCCCAGTAACTCTTTCAATGTTGCTTTGGCAAAATCTTCTGCATATAAAAAATTCTTTTTCAACCCCGGTAATTGCTTTTGTAACTCTTCCTTATTGGCAAAGGGAATCTCTTTCCCCTGCAGGTAATAGGTAAGTACCTGTTCTTTTTTTTCATTTCCATCAAAATCGTAATAGTACAAACGGACCGGTTCTTTGTCCGAAGCTTTGAGGCGGCTGTTTTGTCCCAGGTTACCGGCAATCCAATCTATGTCCCCATCGCCATCCACATCTAAGGGAAAGGCAAAATTCCACCAGCCTTTCTTTTTGGTAATCATCTTTTTTGTGAATGATCCCTTCTTATTTATGAATGCAGCAATACCACCCCATTCCAATGAAATAATTAAATCCATATCGCCATCCTTGTCCATATCAAACCAACGACCACTGGTAACAAATCCCACTTTGCCAATCTCCTGGCTATATTTGGAAGTAACGTCTTTAAATCCTCCAGATTTATCATTCTCCAGCAAATAAGATTGAGGTGTTTGACCGTATTCCCAGGGCACAGCTCTTCCGCCAATGAAAAGATCGGAATAACCATCTCCGGTAAAATCAAAGGGCAACACGCAAGAAGCAGTTAAATACAGTTTATCAAATGCATCTTTCTTTTTATTGAAATTTCCCCGGCCGTCATTTAAAAAAACACGTGGAGTGAGATGTTCATCTTCTCCATAATATTCATTGCCACCGCTGGCAATAATTAAATCAACAAATCCATCCTTATTTGCATCAACCCAACACGCATCTGTTTCTTCAAACATACTATCTGCTTCGAGGGCAGACTGCCTGGAATGGAGAAAGGTTCCGTTGGATTGCTGAAAAAAGATTGCAGGTTTGTTTTCCTTTGATGAACCAATAAAAACATCCTCCAATCCGTCTCCATTTGCATCGCCGATGGCGAGTGCCGGTCCTTCCCTGGAAACCATGCGAGGGATCAACGGTTCGCGGTCAAATTCTATAAAAGGATTTTCAATATGCTTATACTTTATACCTGTTTGATCAGTTATATCAGTAAAGGCACGGGTGGTATTTGGCAAACGATCAGCCAGCACTTTATAATTAAATGCCGGTAATCGGGGTTTATAAGTGAATTCGATTTGGGGTTGCCCGGAAGCGGGGTTCACTACCTGGTAGCTGTTATCGGGCCACAGCAATAGAATTGAATCAGCCTGCGTATTGACGAGTCCAATTTGCAATGGCATTTCCATGGATGATAAGAATCCATGCACCGGATACTTTTCATAGGTTCTTACCTCACTACCCGCAAACAGCAGCAGTTTGGCACCGATGGCATTTACGTTTTCTGCAGGGCCATTGAGCTGTATTTTCAAATAGGGCTGATCTTTTTTGTCATTGCTCTTATTTTGGTATATCAATACCGGATCATCCACATTATTTACCACGAGGTCCAGGTCTCCATCATTATCCAGGTCGGCATATACCGCGCCGTTAGAAAATGTTTTCTTATTATTTTCTATGCGGCCCTCCATATCATCAAAAGAAATATTGCCGGCATTCCGGTAAAACTTATTGGGTAATTTAATTTCGGGAAATTTATTAATAAGCAGCATATCCTTATCTTCCACACTATTGCTTCTTATCTTTTGCTGTAATTCCTCATTGGAAACATAATTCACGTAATCGATATCGTTCAGCCGCTTAGGTATTCCGTTGGAGACAAAAAGATCTTTTAGGCCGTCATTATCAAAATCAACCCATAAAGGCGCCCAACTCCAATCAGTGGCGTATACGCCGGCATATAATCCAACTTCGCTGAACATTCCCGTACCACGATTAAGTTGAAGATTATTTCGGGCATATTGATAATTATACCCATGCCGTATTTTAAAGTTGAAGATATCATAGGCATCTTCTCCCAACGAACGCTTCAAAATATAAGGGTCATGCCGGCAGCATATCCATTGAAATAATTTCCGGCCACGCATCATTGTTTATATCGGCTACATCAACTCCCATTGAAAACTGGCTGGTATGCATTATGCTGTTAGTAAGCTCTTCAGAAAAAGTTCCATTTCGCTGATTAATATAGAGGTAATCATTTTCATGAAAATCATTACCAATATATATATCCGGGTAGCCATCCAGGTTGATATCTGAAATGACAATGCCCAGTCCGTATCCGATTATTGAACTATTGATACCTGTACTTTTTGTTACCTCCTTAAACCGGTTATTGTCGTTACGGTAAAAACGATCTCCCGACAATGAATCAAAAGTATTAGCATATGTACTGCGTTCGGAAAAAGTACCATTGAACCGCAAGGAATGGTTCATGAGGTACATATCTAGATCACCATCCTGGTCATAATCAAGGAAAGCGGCCTGGGTACTAAACCCAGAAAAATCCAGCCCATATTCCTTTGCTTTATTTATAAAATGGATAGTGCCATTCCTATCAGTTCCCTGGTTAATCAGTAGCTGGTTCCGGTTTTGCAATGATTCATAATTTCCCACGCGGCATATGTACAGGTCGAGCCAGCCGTCATTATTTATATCTACTACCGAAACTCCCGTACTCCACCCGCTATCCCGGGGAACTCCAGCTTCTGTGGTAATATCTTTAAACTTCAGGTTTCCGGTATTCTGGTATAATTTATTTTGTAGCTGGTTCGATGCAAAAAAAAGATCAATTAATCCATCCTTATTAAAATCGCCTGCGCCTACACCGGCCCCATTATAGAAATACATGTATTTAAACATGTTTAAAGCAGGGGTGGGAGTTAGCTTATTGGAAAAGTCAATGCCCGTTTCTTTTTCTTCCAAAATTGTAAATATAGGTTCGGGAGCAGTTTTTTTGTCACCCGGTTTACAGGCAAATAATATGAAAAGAAATAGAACTATTGAATACTGCACGCATTTTTCAAAGCCAGCATTAATAATGGTAGGTCTTTCGTTCGAATAAATTCTCTTTATCAATCTTAGATGTAGAATTTCCTTATAACCCTGCCGTATCGAACAAGGTTTTTGCCTGTACATTTTTACCCTATTTATCACGCTTCAAGGATTTATTGGCCACTTCCCTGATATTATTATCAGGCAATTGATATAACACAGGGTAGTCATTGTTCTGCAATACCAGCAAATAACGGCCACCATTTACTTTTATTTCCTCCATGTCTCTCACTTCTCCATTTAACAACAGACCCGATTTGCCAGAAGAAAGTTCTTCAAATATTGCATTTCCCTTGTTCAATAATACATGACCATAACTGGCATCGAGTCGGCCAAATTGTGGTAAAAGATCAAATCGATTTCCCCCTCCAATAATATCAATTCGTCCATCTCCATTAACATCCGTACATAACAGGGAATTCACAGAAGACAATTGCATTAACATGGGTAACACTTTCACCGTAAACTTTCCTTCCCCCTCATTTATTGCCATACAACTACTGGTATAATTAAATAGTCCTACCGTACAGGTATTGATTATTTCCGAACTGAATAATTGCTGAATTGACTTATTAGCGAAGTCTTCATATTTCAAATTTTGTTTCTTTAAAGAGACGATCTGGTCAGTAAGATCTCTTTTGAGAAAAACCGGCATATCTTTTCCCTCAATGCTGCGTGTTAGGATCTTTTCCATTGATCCATTCTTGTCAAAATCATTTACCCACAACTTAACCGGGTTTTTATCATCAGGATGGAGATAAAAATTTTCCCCGATATTCCCCAATACCAGGTCCTCATCACCATCGCCATCCAAATCGGCCGCCGAAACCGTTTGCCACCAGCCATAGTAGGTATTTAAAGAAGTCTTCACTTCTTCCATTCGGTTTTCAATGATTTGAAATACGCGGGGCACCATCCATTCTCCCACAATTACTAATTCTTTCTTTCGATCTCCTAGTACATTAACCCATACGGCTCCTGTTACCAATCCTATTCTCTCCAGGGACGGGCAAATTGCTTTGGTAACATCGGTAAATTTTCCTTTGCCGTCGTTCTGTAATAAAAAACTTTTCGGAGAAGGACCGTAATTCAATGGAATACTCCTGCTGCCTACAAACAGGTCCATATCTCCATCTTCATCATAATCGTTTGCTACCACAACGGCACTGTTAAATCCGCTCTTAGGCAGCGAAGCGCTATCGAATTCAAAATTTCCTATCCCGTCATTTTTGTACAAACGATTTTGCATTTCAGGACTGCCTGCATCGCGGTTATTTCCACCGGATCCAACAAACAGGTCCAGGTCGCCATCTTTATCACAATCGAAAAAAAGAGTGGCCACATCTTCATATTCAGCAAATCGTTCAAAAACTGTTTCCGGTTTCTTTATAAACTTGTCGCGTGTTTGAATATATAATTGCCCTCCTTGTTTGCGAGCCCCCCCGATATAAATATCTTCCAATCCATCGCCATTCACATCTCCATGTGCCGCGTGGGGTCCCTCGCGGGAAATTACCAGCGGTATATTCCGATCGTAATAGGAATCAATAAAATCATCTTCCGAGTGCTTATCAAAATTTTGCTGAACAGGGTGCAATATGGTGGATATTTGTTGGGTACTAATTGTTGGGGTATTATATAGTTCCCTTCCTTGCTGAACTTCATGAATTTTATTGATCTCCGGTTTATCAATTCGGGTGCTGGTACGATCGGGCCAGGTAATTACCATAGAATCGGCCGTTTTAATTCCCAGTCCGGCAATTATTTTATAATCTACCGATGATTGAAAACCTCTGCTCGGAATTAATTCACGTGTAATAACCTGGTCGCCCTGGTAAATCTTCACTGTACTGCCTATGGCAAAAGTATTTTGATCTTTTCCTTTGAGTACAATACCGATATAATTATTCTTATTCTGTTCCCGGCCATTATTTTTATACACAAAGGCCGGTTCGTTTACATTATTAACTATCAAATCAAGGTCGCCGTCATTGTCCAGGTCGCCATATGCTGCTCCGTTTGAAAAGGACGGCTCGGTAAATCCCCATTGCTTTCCGGAGTCGGCAAATTTCAAGTTCCCTACATTTTTGAACGCTTTATTGAGTATCGGAACAGTAGGCATTTTATTGATGATCTCTTCAACCTGCTCTTTTTCGCCAGTCATCATCATTTTTTGAATAACGTCGTTAGCAAAAAAATCAATGAAGTCCTGGTTAGTCACATCGTGGTATATGCCATTACAAACATATATATCTGACAATCCATCATTGTCCGCATCAAATATTAACCCGCCCCAGCTCCAATCGGAAGCCGCCACACCGCTGTAGTAAGCCGTTTCCATAAACTTTCCGTTCTGTTCATTTATTTGCAGGGTGTTTTGCATAAACTGGTAATAAAAACCCGATTGCACTTTCAATCGTTGCACATCGGTATTTTCAAAGGAAGTAGTGGTCTTTAACCGGAAATCGTTATCCGGAAGCATTTCGGTAACGAAGAGATCCGGGTAACCGTCATTATTAATATCTGCCATATCAGCTCCCATCGAAGAATGACTAAGATGACGGATCCGTTGTTCCAACTCGTCTTTAAAAGTGCCATTGCGTTGATTAATGTAGAGGTAATCCCGTTCAAAAAAATCATTGGAAACATATACATCCGGGTAGTGATCTCCATTTACATCTCCCACGGTAACCCCTAATCCAAAACTAATCAGGCTTCCATAAATACCGGCCTGTTCACTGATATCGGTAAACTTCCCATGGTCGTTTCGCAGAAACCGATCACCTCCTCCTTTCAGAAAATCTTCTACCGGCCAATCTTTTGCCCGTAAGGCTCTTTTGTTTGCGTAATTAAGCGTGTTAACGGGAATAAAGCTATTATTGATAATGAATACATCCAGGTCACCATCCAGATCATAATCAAAGAAAGCAGCATGGGTAGCATATCCCCCGGTATTGGTTAAGCCATAGCCCTCCGCTGAATCGGAAAAGGTCAGATTTCTATTGTTGATATACAACTTACTCTGGGGAATCTTACCGTTCACGTAACCGGCATTACAAACGTAAATATCGAGCCATCCATCATTATTGATATCCACCATCACTACACCGGTATTCCATTGATCTCTGCCAGTAATGCCCGCTTTTTCTGAAATATCATCAAACTGCCAGTTGCCTTTATTCAGAAATAATTTATTGCTGCCCATGTTTGCCGTGAAAAATACATCTGCCCATCCATCATTATTAATATCTCCGATGGCAGCACCGCCTCCGTTGTAAAAATTACGATAACTGAAAATATTAAAATCCTTATTGTTCGATACCGTATTAGTGAAACTGATTCCTGTATTCTTTCTCAACTCAAAAAGAGCCGATACAGGCGCCTGCTGTCTGCAAGAAGTTATTATTACGCAGACAGGTATTAATAATTTCAATAAAGGCTTCCAGCGCAATTTCATTATTCACTTATTAATTCATCTTTTCATTTCATTTTTGTACCAACGTTCTCTACGTTATCCTCTTCCCAAAAAAGCAAAAGGGTCATAAAAATATGACCCTTTTGCTAAAGTATTCGTTAACGATTATTTATTATATCCTGGATTCTGAGTAAGATTAGGATTAACTGCCAATTGCTCGTTTGGAATTGCGAACAACAGTCTTTCTGCTGTCGAAGCTGGTTTTTCCTGCCATGCGGCCAGGAATTTTCCAAAACGGATCAGGTCATTTCTTCTCCAACCTTCCCAATACAATTCTCTTCCCCTTTCTTCAAGTAAATTTGTTTCAGTAAGGGTTACAAAAGGTGTAGCACCACGGAGCGTGCGGATAGGATTAACTATCGCCAAACCGCCCGCTGCATTACCTGTTCTCAGCAAAGCTTCTGCCTTCATCAGCAATACGTCGGCATAGCGGAAAACTACATATTCGTTTTCAGAAGGACCTTCTTTGACATAATCAGGAGGATACTTGATAACGCGGATACCAGTCACTTCCAGATTAGTTCCAGTTTCTTTCAGCTTCACATCACGTGTGAAAGCCAGGGGCGCACCACTTCTGTCTTTTAACGCCACACCATTCTGGTCAAATTGCTGACCAACCAGCAATCCAACTCTTAAACCAGATACATTAGTTACTCCGGTATAGGTATCGCCACGACGTTTATCAGTTGCTTCAAATTTGTCGTAAAAATCAGACAAAGTAGTAAAGCCGTTCCAACCGCTCGGTTTTTGATTGTAGTGGAGGGTGCAATACCAGCGGGATTGCATGTTACCACCGCGAACGCCATTGGTATTTTCCAGAGCCCAGATAATTTCGTTTGATTTAGCAGAATTGTCTGGAGAAAAGTTATCATAATAATTGGGAGTAAGTGAAAATCCAGTTATCTGATCAGCCAGGGATATAACCTGGGCCATGTCGGCAGCAGCAAATGTGGGGGCCGCCCTGTTTGCATAAACTCCCTTGTTCAAGTACAATTTCATTAACAAAGCGCGCGCAGCATTCTTATTTGCCTTGATAATACTGGAAGCCGGCAAATCATTAATAATTGCATTCAACTCACTGATAATAAAATCAGCGGCAGCAGCGCCTTTTTTCGTCTCGGGTAATTTTTTGAGATCCTTCAGATCAGAACGGAATGGAACCTGGTCCCAACCATCCAGTACACACCACATAGAAAATGCACGGATAAAACGAGCTTCAGCGGCTTGCTGAGCAGAAGGACTTTTTTCCAATACACTGGATGCGGCAAATTGTGTTTGAAGCAATTCGCGATAAGTATCCCGCAGGAAGCCATGATCGGCATTCCAGCTATGCGAATGCAAAACGCGCCATACTCCATTGTCATCCCAGTCTGGTCCACGAGTAGGTCCGATTCCTTCGTCCGTGGTATGCTCGGAAGCAGCCCAGAACCTTGATTGATCCTGAATGGGGTTATTAAGAGTTTCGTAAGAACTTTGTAACAGACCGGCTGGGTTTACGGCTCCGCTCTCGATATTAAGAGCGCCCCGCTGATTTTGTTCCAGCTTAGTGCAAGCAAAACCAAGCACTGTAACAAACAGCAGCATTAAGAATTTAATTTTGTTCATAAATTTTACTATTTAAGAAGATTACAGACTAAAGGTTAAGGATAATAGTACGGTTCTGGCTGTAGGATAAGGAGTATACTCAATACCCAAAGACGGAACACCATTTACATTTTTATCTACGTTTACTTCCGGATCAAAACCAGTGAATTTAGTTATGATGAACAGGTTTTGACCAGTCAGTGATAGGTTAGCATTCTTTATCACTTTGGCAATACTACCCAGGCGATAGCTGAGGGTGGCATTGGCAAGTTTCAGGTAGTTTCCTTTTTCCAGGTACCTGGTAGAAGGGGCCAACGGGTTAGATGTACTTTCCTGAACGCTACCGTCAAGAATTGATTTGGCAATATTTCTACCACCGATAATATTACCAATAGGTAACACTGAATTGGCGGTATTGTTGTACAAATAATGACCAAATGCACCATTCATATTGATGGCCAGATACCATTTTTTATAAGAAAGATCTGTTGTTATACCAAGAATCATTTTCGGGTTAGGAGAACCTACATAATCAAGGTTATCGCTACCATCGGTATTCAACTTATATATGCTTTGACCAGTGGTCTTATCAATACCCTGGAAAGTACGCAGATAAAACACGTTAATGGGCTGGCCACTCACCAGGCGCTGGGATGTTGCTCCAGATATACCCTGTCCACTTAATCCACCAGTTTCAATAGCACCCACAAAATTTTTCAGCTCGTTTTGCTGAAAAGCGGCATTAACACCCAGGTTCCAGCTCAAATCCTTGTCCTTTAATATGGCTCCGTTTAAAGCAACCTCTACTCCTGAGTTCACTATTTCTCCTTCAAGGTTAGTCCAGAAACGGATTGGCGGACCAGGTTGAGTAACTACTTGTTGAAAGATTGGGTCTGTTGTTTTCCTGTTGTAATAATCAACCGAACCGGTAATTCTACTATCTAATAAGCTGAAGTCGATTCCAATATTTGCCAGTGTATTTGTTTCCCACTTAATATCCTGGTTCTCTAAGCTGGATACATCCTGGTTTTCTCCTTGCCCGATACTAACTACCCGTAAAGGGGCAGAAGAAGGGAACTCCTGGTTACCTGTTTGTCCCCAACTTGCTCTCAAGCTTAAGTTGTTAACAAAATTATTGCTGCTCAAAAATTCTTCATTACTAATTATCCATTTTGCAGCCACAGAAGGGAAGGTACCATACTTATTGTTCTTACCAAACTTATTCGAACCATCGCGACGAACGGTTGCCGTCAACAAATATTTATCTTTATATCCAAGAGAAATGCGGCCGAAATAAGACTGAAGTTCTGCAATCGGGTCTGAAAAAGAATACATACTTCTGTCAGCTGCCGGAACGTTCTGCATATAATCAGTGTATTTTATGCCCGGATATTCTACAAAGTTGTTACCCGTCATACCAGATCCTTTATAATCATACTTCAGATATTCGTACCCGGCCAATGCAGACAAGTTTAAATCAGAACCGATTTGCTTATTGTAATTCAACGTATGCGTAAGTGTTTGGTTTAATTGACGGTTACTGGCAATTTGCGCAAAACCACGGTTACCCTGGATATTAATCCAGCGGCGAATCTCTGCTCTTCTTTCGCCTCTTCCGTAGTTTACACTATATAGTAATTTATACTCCAGATCTTCTGTGATTTTGAAGCTCGGAGCGATACTGGCCAAAATGGATGTTAAGTTATTGACATCATCATAGGCGCCCAATAAAGCAAGCGGATTAAGAGTTGTTGCTCCTAAAGCCGGATTTATGGGAACAGCCGTAGTCCAATCCAGTTTAGCAGTAGGGTTCCATTGTAACGCGTTAGCAATTAAACTCCCCTGAAAGCCTGCGTCATTTGATATCGGAGCGGAATTAGTGGTTGTGTTCGCCGTCAAGATATTGAAGTCCAGGCCCAATCTTTTGCTCTCCAAAAACTTATAAGTACCGGTGAAATTGGCTGTGTATTTTTTGAAACCGGACTCCTTAACAATACCCTGTTGATCCTGGTACCCGGCAGAAATACGATAGCGGCCATTATCATTACCGGCAGAAATCGCAATATTGTAATTCTGAGTAGTAGCCTTGCGGGTAATTTCTTCCAGCGCATCCACACTGTTACCGAAGTTGCCGCTTGTTAAGCTATATTTCGCGAGTGTAGAACGATATTCATCGCCATTCAAAACATCCAGCTTCTTTAACAATGTACTAATACCCACGGAGGAAGAAAAGTCAATCTTTGGTGTACCAGTTTGCCCTTTTTTGGTATTTATGATTACAACTCCATTGGCTCCGCGGGAACCGAAGATAGCCGTTGCTGAGGCATCTTTCAGTACTTCCATAGAAGCAATATCGTTAGGATTAATAAAATTCAGTGGGTTATCGCCAGGTGCTCCACCCAATGCGGTTCCCAGACCAGGTGCAGCAGAGCCTCCGGAAAGAGGAACCCCGTCAACCACAAAAAGAGGCTGGTTTCCAGAGCGGATGGATGAAATACCTCTGATACGAACCGTAGTTGCACCACCTGGTGCCCCTGTATTATTAATAATTTGAACACCGGCCACTTTACCCTGGATCAATTGATCGGGTGCGGTAACAATACCTCCGTTAAAATCTTTTGCTTTAACAGATGCTACTGAACCAGTTAGATCCCGGCGACGGGCGGTACCATATCCCACCACCACAACTTCATTCAGGTTAGATCCCGAAGAAGCCAATTTCACTTCGAGTGATGTTTTACCAGCAAGTGAAACTTCCTGGGTTCCGTAACCAACATAAGAAATGAGCAGTGCAGTAACATTGCCCGCTACATTCAGGCGGAAAGTACCATCGGCACCGGTGGTAGTTCCAACAGCGGAAGAACCTTTAGGCACAACCGATGCACCTACTACAGGAGATCCGTCTTTGGAGTCAGTGACCTTGCCGGAAATGGTTTTTTCCTGGGCAAAGGCCCCAAGAGAGAAGATTAATAATAGCGACAGCAATGAGGTTGCATGAAGCAGTCGTTTGAGGGTCATAAACAATAATTATAAATGGTTACTAAATGAGCAAATACAATGTGTAATTCGTACACACAAAACGCAATTTTAGGCTTTTTTTAGCTGGAAAAAAAATTTAACAATAATTTTTTTAATTAGTTCGCCGTCACTCTTACCAGGGATATAATATTTCTTCAAAGCCAAAAACCTGCTACCCCCTAAAGAATTATGAAATAGACAACTAAGAGGAGATAAAACGCTGCGTCTGTTCCTGATTAATCATTCATATACATTTCTTATCTGGGTTTCCAGGCTCCATTCTTCCAGGTATTGATTTTGAACTGGAGAGCAACGCTTTATCTCTTAGTCTTCAATGAGGTACATAATACGCCTTAATCATTTGCAAAATATTAAGTTATTTTTAAGCATGCAGTATCCTTACCTTTAGTTCCTTGCAATGCTTTGCGCAAACATTTGCGCTAATGTTTGCTGTGGATAACTTCTTTTATAAAAGCTGTTTTTTATGAAAACAAAGGCCACGTTGAAGAATATTTCCGAAACCCTCCATATCAGTATCTCCACCGTATCAAGAGCATTAAAAAATCACCCTGACATTTCAGACGAAACCAAGCGGAAAGTAATGGAACTGGCTTCCATTATCGAATACGAGCCCAACACACATGCCATTAATCTTCGAACCAATAAGAGCAAAATATTTGGCTTGATTGTACCTGTTATATCCAATTATTTTTATCACTCTTTTATTGCTTCTATAGAGGAAGAGGCAAGACGCATTGGCTATTCCCTGATAATACTTCAATCGGGTGATGATCCGCAGACTGAAATGGAGAATCTCAGGCTATGCCGGATTAACCGGGTGGCTGGTGTCTTTGTTTCTATTGCTACCCAAACAAAAGATATCAAGCCATTTCTTAAACTCGACGAAGTGGATATTCCCGTTATTTTTTTTGATAAAGTGCCTGCCTTTGAAGCCTGCAATAAGATTTGCCTGGCAGATGCGGAGGCGGCCACCCTTGCGGCAGAAATAATAATAGGGAAAAATAAAAAAAATGTACTTGCCATTTTCGGCAATCCTGAATTATCAATCACCCAAAAAAGGCAAAAAGCTTTTTCCGAAGCGTTTTCTACCCATCCTGCCCAAGTCAGGGTAATAATTACCAATGCCGATACCGCTGATGAAGCTACGCAACTTACATGGCAATTTTGTTCTCCGGCACATCGGCCTGATGTGATATTTTCAATGAGTGACGAAATTCTTACCGGCGTGATGAAAGGTGTACAGAAACTGAAACTACAGGTACCGGATGAAATAGCCATCCTGTCTATCTGTAATAATAATTTCATTCCTTCCCTGTACGATCCACCAATCACGTTTATTGAAACAAGTGGCTTCGACCTGGGCAATCTGGCATTCAAACGAATGATGGATTACCAGGCAGGCAAAACTTTCGTTCAGCAATTAACCGTTCCTTCCAAACTCGTTGAAGGCGGATCAATATAAAAAAAGGAAATTTATTCAAATACTATCTACCAGTATTTCCCGTTTTTCTTTCGGGTTAGAAAAACGTTGCGTATTGAAACGGTATAATTTCCCGGGCCGGTGCGGCACATCCTGTTCAAGTTCATTTAAATCGATCAGCCAATCCATTAGGAAAAATTTCTTTCGGAAATTTCTGCGATCCAGTTTAGTATCCAATATTGCTTCATAGAGGCTTTGGAGCTCACGTAACGAAAACTTATCTGGCAGCAGGTTAAATACAATCGGATGATCCATTATGGTATTCTGCAACCGGGTAATGCAAGTATCTAATATCTTCTTATGGTCGAAGGCCAGGTTGGCAGTCTCTTTTACCGGGTGCCAATGAAGTTGATGATGAGGCAGCTTTAATTGGTGATCTTTTATATTTACCAGCGAATAATAAGCGGTAGTAATTACCCGACCGGCAGGATGACGATTTACATCACCAAATGTGTATACCTGTTCAAGGTAAACATCATCCAAACCAGTTCTTTCCTTTAATACACGATAAGAAGCCGTATTCAAATCTTCGTTGGGCATTACCAGGTCACCCAGCAATGTCCATTTATCTTTAAATTCTTCCAGGTCCGAACGGATCAATAATACTTTTAATTCCCCATTTTCAAAACCAAAAATCACGCAGTCCACCGATATAGCAATCTGGAAGTAGGACTTGTTTTCTGACTTAAGTTGTTTTACCGTTTTTTGGGATGCGGTTGTCATAAATAGCGTCAAATATAGTTTATGACTTCTAAAAATCCAGCACCAGTTTTTGAACCAGTTTACGCGGTCCAAATTCCAATTGCAGGAAATAAGTTCCTGCTGGCAATTTATACAAGCCTTGTAACTGGCTTAAAGAAATCCGGTAAATTCCTTTAACCTTAAATCCTTCATATATGTTTGCTACCTGCTGTCCGCTGATATTAACCAATCGCAAATCCACTTTCCCCGTTTCAGGCAGTTCGTATTCAATGGTAGCCTGTTGCCGAACCGGATTAGGAAAAACATGTAGGCGTATGCGTTTCCCGTTATATATAATATCAGTAACCGGTGAAACAATATTGGTAACGTTTCGATTTACATAAACATGGTACTCGCCGGGTTGTAAAGAAATTGTTTGTGCCGCACCGGTAGCCGTCATGGTATTCCCACTAAAATAGTCATACCAGGTACCCGCATTTTGAAAAGTAACAGAACCCGAAGTGGCGGTTACATCAAAATTGCCTACCACCAAAATGTTAGATGTGTCGGTTGTTAATTTCAGCCATTTGAATGCCCCGGTTAAGCTTCGTTCCACCCGATCGGTAACAAATCCATTCTTAAAAAGCGGATGTGCCCGAAGTTTCAATAACCCGGCCGTTACTTCTTCCAGCAGTTTCCGATTTGGTTCCTGCAAATAATCCCAGCGGATCGGCTTGGGATCCGTGCGGCAATTACTATTCACCGTTCCGTTTGCACAGTTATTAATGGAATAATCATACCCGGTTTCTCCAAATTGCCAGATCATTTTAGGTCCGGGCATCATAAATAAAAAGGAGGCTGCCATTTCATTCCTGCGTAATCCAATATTTATATCTTTTACGTTATAACTACCCGATGCGTTTCCAAATTTTATATTCTTATACATCAGCCGCTCTTCATCATGGCTTTCCATGTATGAAATTAAATGCGGCTTACTCCAGCCACGGCTTGTATGAAGGGCACCATCAAAATTAGAATTGGTGATATAACCCATGGTAGCCTCATTAAAATTAAAATTCAGGTTTCCCCACAACAGCATTCCATAATCCGACAATACTTTTTCCTCGTTATTGTCCGCAAAATGTTCCAGGATAACATAACTACCGGCAGATTTCGATTGAAGTGTATCATAATATTTCTTCCAGATCGCCACCCTTGATGCATCATAAGCACTCCATGAATTTACATTGCAATTATTTCCATTGGCATCACAGGTTCCTGTTTGAGTAAATCCTTTTGATAAATCAAACCGGAATCCATCTATGCGGTATTCGGCCAGCCAATGCTCCACCACCCGACTGACAAAATATTGGGTGGCGGGAGATTCATGATTCATATCATACCCCACATTAAAGGCATGTCTTGCCGCCGGATTGAACCAGGGGTTATCCGCAGCGGGCCGGTTATTGGCCGCATCAAAATACAATTGCACCATGGGCGACTGGCCAAAAGAATGATTAAGCGCAATGTCAAGAATAACTGCGATCCCCTGTTTGTGCGATTCATCAATAAATGCTTTTAAACTGCTATCCCGTCCATAATATTTATCGGGGGCAAAATAAAAAGATGGATTATACCCCCAGCTTATGTTTCCTTCAAACTCATTAATGGGCATCAATTCGATGGCATTGACCCCCAGATTTTTTAAATAAGATAGCGTATCCTTAAGAGTTTTCCAGTCGTGCCTATCAACAAAATCTCTGAGTAATAATTCATAGATAATAAGGCTTCTTTTATCAGGCCGGCTGAAGTTGGTAACCTGCCAGGTATAAGCAGGCTTTGCTGTTTGCAATACGCTCACATTGCCAGAGGTTTTTCCGTTGGGATATGGTTTTAAATCGGGATAAGTTATCGTGCTTATAAAGGGATCATTGGTAGGATCCAACACCTTAGTAGTATATGGGTCCGCTATTTTCAGGTTCCCATTTACCACATACTGATAAGCATATTCTGTTCCCGGAACAAGCCCGGTAATTCTTAACCAATGCCGGAGACCATCGGGTGTTTTATTCATCTGGTAGTTTGTGTTCTCCAGCCAGTTATTAAAGTCTCCGATTATGGATACCCTGGTTTTGCTCGGGGCATATAAAACAAGGATGGCAGAAGTATCTCCCGGTTCATAATTAATTCCATCCCTGGTTCCTGCCGGTAGCGGTAATATATTGGCAGGCGGAGCAACAAAAAAATTAATAGTGTCGGAAATAGTGACGGCTCCTTCCGTACCCCTGGCAACTATCTGTTGGTTACCTGCTGTAGTGATTTCAACAGAATCCAGAATGGCGTTGGAAGAGGATACTGCATTGGTTTGTGTTCCGTTAAAAAATGTCTTCAGATCGGCTGTGCGATTACTGAACCAGGTAATGCGGATAGTGTCCCCAATGTTTTTTGTAATCGGCTCCGGAGTAGGAATATACTTAGGTTCAATGATAGGAAGTATAAATTTACCTGCCAGCTCAGTACCGTAAACGGGAATATACATATCACTCGCATCAGCATTACGTTGTACTGTGTTTCCGGTTCCATTACGGAAAAGAATGGATATTTTCTGGATCGTTTCTGATACCGGTACCCCAAAAAAACTGCGAATGTTATTGATAATATATTGATATTTATTATTTCCCAGGAAGGTGGCCCTGGCCGCTCCGTCGGTAGAACCCCAGGTAAACTTTACATACTTCCAGTCGGAAGCGCCAGCACTTAAATTAGTGATGACCCCGACATGTACGTAAACATCGCCTGTATTCGAATAATTGAATAATCCCTGGTTCCCCCTCGCACAGTCAACGGTTATTGAAATGCCGGAAGTGTCTTTTGGAAAAGCTGGTGCCGTAATGAGTAATTGGGCAAAAGAAGTACTGCCCCACATCATACCCAAAAAAACCAGGTAAACTGTCTTTATCATAGGAAGTGATTTGTAGATGAATTTACACATAATTAGGCCAATTTCATTTAGCACGCAATTAAAACAAAAATTTTCTTTTCTCTTGATGCCCGCCTGTATTCTTTTCCTTTTATTTCCTGTCCACTATAACCCTGTTTCAAAAATTTCGGGATAAATTATTAATAGACATCACTGTACCTTTATATAAACTGAGGTTATGTATTCATCCGGTCAAACCCGCCAGCTTCAGCAAGCTACCACCGATCTGCTAAAAAAAACCAGCTTATCCAAAGCGGCGGATTCCAAATTACTTGAATCGTTGAAAGATGTGCTTCGTTTTCATGAATACCGCTATTATATACTAAGTGATCCGCTGATTGCAGATGCCGAGTACGACCAGCTTTATAAATACCTGGAAAAAATTGAAGCGCAGAACCCGGCACTTATTACTCCTGATTCACCAACACAACGGGTAGCAAAAAGTTTAACAAAGGACTTTACTTCTGTTCAGCACCTCGTTCCCATGTTATCATTAGAAAACTCTTATAATGCCGAAGATTTAATTGACTGGGACCGAAAAGCAAGAGAACTTTCGGGTCTTAAGCATCCGGAGTATTGTATAGAGCCAAAATTTGATGGAGCAAGTATTTCTTTAATTTATGAAAATGATTTGCTCACCCGGGGGGCAACGCGCGGAGATGGGGTAGAAGGCGACGAGATTACTACCAATATAAAGCAGATCCGATCTGTACCATTAGCCGCCCGATTTTCAGAATATGGTGTTCAGCAGATTGAAATCCGGGGAGAGGTATTGCTTACCAAAGATAATTTTAAGAAATATAATGAGCAGCTAGCCAGCCAGAATTTACCACCCCTTGCGAACCCGCGAAATGCCGCTGCCGGCTCCCTGCGGATCAAAGACCCCAAGGAAGTAAGCCGCAGAAACCTCGAAGCATTTCTATATCATATCAGCTTCTTCACGCATCCGGGTGTTCCTCTTCATAAAAAATTACAAACGCATAGCGGATGCCTCGAAATGTTATGGGACCTGGGTTTTCGCAGCCCGGTAAAAGAAATGAAAGTGGTAAAAAGCATTGAGGAGGTAATAAAATATTGTGACGAATTTGAAAAACAGCGAGATGATCTTCCGTACGAAATTGATGGAATGGTCATTAAAATAAATGATATCGCGCTGCAGGATAAACTGGGAATGACATCGCACCATCCCCGATGGGCAATCGCTTATAAATTCAAAGCCAGGCAGGCTACGAGTGTTCTTATTGCGGTGGAATTCCAGGTAGGCAGAACAGGTTCTATTACCCCGGTTGCTAAAATAAAACCTGTTCCCATTGGCGGAGTAACTGTTTCTTCGATTTCATTATTTAACGAGGAAGTTATAAAAGAGAAGGACCTGCTTATTGGAGATAGGGTATTGGTAGAAAGAGCGGGCGATGTAATCCCTTATATCGTAAAGTCGTTGCCGGAAGTTAGAACAGGAAAAGAAAAGCCCATTATGTTTCCCAAACACTGCCCGGCATGCCACTCTAAACTGGAAAAACCCGAAGAAGAAGCCGTTTGGAGATGCAATAACTATGAATGCCCTGCACAGGTGGTAGAAAGAATTATTCATTTTACGAGTAAGGATGCCATGGATATCCGGGGATTCGGGGAAGCGAATGTTCGCAAATTTTACGATCTCGGTTATCTAAAAAATATACCCGGCATATACACACTGCCGTTTGAAAAAATAAAAGGATTGGATGGCTTTGCTGAAAAAAGTATCACTAACCTGCAAAAAGCTATAGAAAATTCTAAAGAACAACCCTTACACAGGCTCATTTTCGCATTGGGTATCCGTTATGTTGGGGAAACTACCGCTAAAGTCTTAGCACAAGCTTCCAGGCACCTGATGGATTTTAAAGAAAAATCCATAGAGGAATTGCAGGACATGGAAGATGTAGGACCTAAAGTGGCTGGCAGCATTTACCAGTTCTTTCATACAAAGGAAAACATAAAATTGCTCGAACAGCTTGAATCCCTTGGTTTAAAGCTCAAGAATGAAAAAAAACAACTGCCGGTTACCGGTAACCTGGCAGGAAAAACATTTCTCTTTACGGGAACGCTTCCCACGCTGAAAAGAAGCGAAGCGGAAAGCATGGCAGAAGCCAATGGAGCTAAGCTACTCAGCGGCGTTAGCAGCAAACTCGATTACCTGGTAGTGGGAGAAGATGCCGGATCCAAACTGGAGAAAGCTAAAAAGATCAATTCGGTAAAGATCATAGACGAGCAGGAATTCCTGGAATTACTCCGGTCAAATTAACTTTTGAAATCGTTTGCGCTAATTCGTTTTTCTTTTATGTAACTTTATAAAAATGGAAAAGCGATGGTAAAAAAAATCACCGGAGAGGTTTGGAAACCTTTACAATTTCCTGGCTGGAAACACCTCCGAAAAAAGTACGCATTGTCATCACGTGGCCGTATTGCCAGTTATTACAGCGATGTAACGGCCGACGGTAAATTACTGGAAGGGTCTCTGACAACCGGCTACAGAACCCTCAACCTGCACAGGCCCGGAAACAACGGCACCTTGTACATTCACCGCGAATTAGCCAGATTGTTTCTTCAGAAAAAATCACCCAAACACAAGTATGTGATTCATGTAAATCACAACAAACTGGATAATGGGGTGAAGAATCTTAAATGGGCCACGCTGGAAGAAATGATTAAGCACCAGCAGCACAGTCCCGCAAAAATCGCCTACAAAATTGTTCAGGCGAACCGTACGGTTGGTCTTAAACTTAATGCCAACCAGGTGAAGAGCATTAAGAAAGTATTGAACGACAAAAACAGAAAGATCACCATTAAGAAATTGTCGGAAAAATATGGCGTTAGCGAAATGACCATGTACCGCATCAAAAGTGGTGAAAATTGGGGCCGGGTGAAATCCTGACGAGGTTATACGTAAGGAGAGCCAACCCTGCACGCGAACATGGTTGGTTCTTTTTTTTATTCAACCCTCTCCACCCTGTTAATCAACTGGCTTAACTTTATTTCCATAAATTACCTATATGCTGCAGGCTGCTACCATTAAATTCTTAAAAGATCTTAAGAAGAACAACAATAAATCCTGGTTCGACATGCATCGCAAACAATACGAAACGGCGAAAGAGGATTTCGCGCAGTTCGTACAGTTGCTGATAGATAAACAGGGTAAAGCGGATCAATCAATTGCTTCTTTGAAAGCCAAAGAATGCATGTTTAGAATCAACCGGGACATTCGCTTCGCTAAAGACAAATCGCCCTATAAAACAAATTTTGGTGCCAGCATAAATAAGGGAGGAAAGAAAGCGATGGTAGCCGGATACTATTTTCATTTAGAACCCGGACAATCCTTTGCCGGCGGGGGAATGTATATGCCCATGCCCGACGATCTGCGAAAAGTTCGGCAGGAAATAGATTATAACTGGGACTCCTTCAAAAAAATTATAAGCTCTAAGAAGTTTAAAGCGGTTTATGGTGGATTGGATAGAAGTGAAGAATACCTGTTAAGCCGGGTTCCTAAAGGATATGATGCTGAAAATCCGGCTGCCGATTATTTACGACTGAAAAGTTTTATCGCCTTTGTACCATTAACAGATACTGATCTTACATCAAAAACACTGTTGAAAAAAACCATTAATGCCTTTCAAACCCTGCAACCTGTGTTGAATTTTTTAAATGAAGCTGTGGAGAATTGATTAATGTGCGAATTCATAAGTTCAAGATTTTCAAAAAAAATGTATTATAGATATTGATGCTATCTTAAACTTTCAATAAATTGCACCTTAACACATTAGTTATTCGCACATTCGCACATTCGCACATTCGCACATTCGCACATTCGCACATTCCACTCGCACATTCGCACATTCGCACATTCGCACATTCGCACATTCGCACATTCGCACATTCGCACATTCGCACATTAATTCTACAACAATCCTTTCTGTACAAGATACTCCGCAATCTGCACCGCATTGGTAGCCGCCCCTTTGCGTAGGTTATCCGAAACCACCCACATATTTAATGTCTTTGGTTGGGTCTCATCGCGGCGCAACCGTCCTACAAAAACATCATCTTTTTCTTGTGCATCTTTTGGCATCGGGTATTTTTGTGCCCCCGGTTCATCTACCACTACTACGCCGGGTGCCGCCTGTAACAACGCTTTCACTTCATCCAAATCAAACTCCTTTTCAAATTCGATATTTACGCTTTCGCTGTGCCCGCCCATTACCGGAATACGAACGGTGGTGGCAGTAACCCGAATGGAATCATCGCGCATAATTTTCTTCGTCTCATGCACCATCTTCATTTCTTCTTTGGTATACCCATTATCTAAAAAAACATCAATCTGCGGAATTACATTCAGATCGATGGGATATTTATAGGCCATTGGATATTCGGCTCCCTGCCTTTCATTGCTTTTTCCCGTTCCCCGTTTAATTGATCCACCGCTTTTACCCCGGTTCCCGTTACACTTTGATAAGTGCTCACTACAATTCGCTTGCTTACATATTTTTTGTGCAGCGGATTCAATGCCACCACCATTTGAATGGTAGAGCAGTTGGGGTTAGCAATTATTTTATCTTCCCTGGTTAACGCATCAGCATTTATTTCCGGTACGATTAATTTTTTAGATGGATCCATGCGCCAGGCCGAGGAATTATCAATGACCGTTATTCCCGCTTCGGCAAACTTCGGAGCCCACTCCAGCGAGGTACCACCCCCTGCGGAAAACAATGCCACGGCTGGCTTAGCGGCAATACCATCCATCATGCTTACTACTTTATATTTCTTCCCTTTAAATTCAATTTCTTTTCCAACGGATCTTTCTGATGCAACGGGAATTAATTCGGTAACGGGAAAATTCCGCTCGGCTAATACCTGTAACATTTTTGTGCCTACTAATCCGGTAGCTCCTACAACTGCAACTTTCATGATACCCTCCTGTTCTTCCATCAAGTGGAAGTTTTTTTAAATGGTTAAGAATATAGCTAGAATTATTCTGCCACAAAAGACAACAAATACGCACATCAACATTCATTGCGGGCCAGGTGCCTTTATGGAAGACCAATAATAACTCAGTTTTAAAAACCTTTTTCCTGCTTTTTTTCCCTTGCAGGACCGGGACAAAAAAAAGACCTTCCAGTTGAGGAAGGCCTGTTAAGCTTTTATATGGTAACATACAGAACGCTGCCAACCTTCCATCAGGAGTGTTTCTTTGTGCGTTTAGTATGTTTCATCGTTATCATAACTGGCGCAAAAATAATATCAGTCCTATTGCTGAACAAATTTTTTATTTCATATCGCTAACAATCGTTCATGTACAAGTACCTGTTATTGCTGCTCCTGCCTTCTTTATCAATATATCTGCAACTTACCGGCCAGGTGGCAAAGCGTTTTGACCTGGCGATTACTGAGCTGTTAGCCGATCCATCCCCATCCGTTGGATTGCCAGGATATGAATTCATTGAATTGAAAAATATCAGTCCGGATACTATTGCTTTGCATAATTGGAAAATAAGCGATGGCAACAGCACGGCCGTAATCAATTTTAATTATTTGCTGCAACCGGATAGCTTCCTGATTATTTGTCCCATTGCGGCTGTAAACCTGTATTCAGTATTCGGCGCAACGCTTGGGGTAAGTGGATTCCCTTCTTTAAATAATGAGGCAGATATAATTTCTATTTATTCCCCCGAGGGGCTAATCATTCACGCTGTTGGTTATACAGATGGCTGGTACCGGAACAATTTGAAGGCAGCGGGTGGATGGACCTTAGAAATGATCGATCCAAAAAACCCTTGTGGTGGCAGTGGCAACTGGAGTGCCAGCATCCATAACAAGGGAGGTACACCGGGAACCAACAATTCAATTGATGGAATCAATAGAGACGACCAACCACCGGCATTGATCCGTACCTATACCATTGACAGTGTTACCATTGTTGCCGTGTTTGATGAATCGCTGGATAGTACCCAGGCGGCTAATAGTAATAATTATCGCTTGAATGATGCACCGGGAAGTATTCAACAGGCTTCCCCTCTTCCGCCATTATTTACTAAAGTTCAACTCCGGTTAAATAATTTACTGAATGCCGAAAACGTTTACCCGCTTACCGTAAAGAACGTAAGCGATTGTGCCGGTAATACCATTGGTATTATGAATTCTGCAAAAGCGGGATTACCCTTGACAGCCGGCTTAATGGATATCGTATTA
Source organism: uncultured Chitinophagaceae bacterium (assembly GCA_963775145.1). GTDB lineage: Bacteria > Bacteroidota > Bacteroidia > Chitinophagales > Chitinophagaceae > Endoryza. The sequence goes on along the minus strand of CAVZHZ010000016.1, from coordinate 298,549 downwards.
AATGAAATTCTCTTCAACCCTAAAACAGATGGCTACGATTATTTGGAACTCTATAATCGAAGCAATAAAATCATAGATTGTAACCAACTGTTTGCAGCCAATAAAAATAGTTCGGGCGCCATCATAAACATCTACCAAATAATACCGGTTTCCTTTTTATGTTTTCCGGGAGAATTTATTGTGATCACCGAGAATAGTAAATGGCTGCAGCAAAATTTTCCAGTGAAAGTTCCCGGGCAGCTTATTCAAATGAACCAACTTCCCTCGTTGCCTGATGACAAAGGAACCATTGTCGTTATGAACTTCCAGGGAAAAGTTGTCGATCAATTCTCCTATGAACAGAACTGGCATTTTCCACTTATTGATAACAAAGAAGGGGTCGCACTGGAGCGGATAAATTATAATGAACCTACTCAGGAAAAAACCAATTGGAGCTCTGCAGCATCTACGGCCGGTTTTGGAACGCCTGCTTTTCAAAATTCGCAGTTCAGGGCCGATCTTCAGTTGCAGGCTCAAATAAGTGTATATCCAAAAATATTCTCGCCCAACAACGATGGGATAGATGATTTCGCAACGATCCATTGTACCCTCACCCAACCGGGCTATGTGGCAACCATTAGTATTTTTGATGCGGCAGGAAGAGTGGTGAAAATATTGATAAGAAACGCTACCCTGTCCTCAACCGGGTTATTCCGGTGGGATGGGCTGAATGATCAGCAACAACGATTACCATCAGGTATTTATATTATTTTAACGGAAATATTTAACCTGCAGGGGAAAACGAAAAAATTTAAGAATGTGGTGACAATTGGAAGGTGATAATTTGCGATTGAAAAATGGGTAAATTCTATGAATTCAATTTGTCTTTATGGAAAAGAATTAATAATGATTGTTACCTATTCAATAATTCGCACATTAGTAATTCGCACATTCGCACATTAATCAAACCAACTCAATATCAAAACTTACCAGGTCTACAAACTGCTGAATACGGCTGTCTATATCGGCTTTATTAACTTCCTTCAAACGCTCAGGTCCAAATTTCTCTACGCAAAAAGAAGCCATGGCAGACCCTACAATGATACCCCGTTTCATATTCGCAAAGGAAATGTCGCCTGTTTTTGCAATATGACCAATAAAGCCACCGGCAAAAGTATCCCCGGCTCCCGTTGGATCAAACACCACTTCTAATGGAAGCGCTGGAGCAAAAAACACATTTTCTCCATGAAATAATAGCGCACCGTGTTCTCCTTTTTTTATGATCAGGTATTTAGGTCCCATCTTAATAATTTCCTTTGCTGCCTTCACCAGCGAAAACTCACCACTTAATTGCCTGGCTTCACTATCATTCACCATCAATACATCTACTAGTTTTAAAGTTTCTTCTAATTGCGGCATAGCAATCTCCATCCAAAAGTTCATGGTGTCCATCACAATCAGTTTGGGACGGATTATCAATTGTTCGATCACTTTCTTCTGAATAGTGGGGTCGAGATTACCCAGCATAAGAAATTCCGCTCCCTGGTAGGCCTCTGGCAATTGTGGATTAAAATCCGTCAGCACGTTTAGGTCGGTAACTAATGTATCGCGGGTATTCATGTCCAGGTGATATTTTCCGCTCCAGAAAAAAGACTTCTTATCCTTAACCACTTCTACTCCTTCTAAATGAACACCCCTCCTTCGTAATTCATCCATTTCTTCTTTGGGAAAATCATTGCCCACAATAGATACCTGTTTTATCGGTTTCACAAAATTGCTGGCTGCATAGGCAACATAAGTGGCCGATCCTCCTACAATACGGTCTGTTTTACCAAAAGGAGTTTCAATGGCATCAAAAGCCATGGTTCCAACTGAAATAAGCGACATGCAGATTTGTGATTTATGTATAATGAATTAAAAATTCCGGATCTTTTTCAGGGCTGCCTTCCGAAAAGAAGGCATTCCCTCTATCATATAAAAGCGGCAAACCTACACGAAATTTTTCACGCTTAAAAGTATTGATTGAATATATCAATAGCAGGTCAATTATTTTGTTAGCCTATAATACTATAAAGTAAAAAACAAAATATCAAAATTGTGCAAATGAGCGTTAGCTTTTATTACCTTTAGGGCCATAATCACTATATGGCAAAGATTAAGAGTAACAAAAGTAATACCCGCAAAGATGTGATCATTTCTAAAGCGGCGAGACTATTCCGCGAAAAAGGATACAGTGCCACCTCCATGCGCGACCTTGCTGAGCATGTGGGCGTAGAAGCGGCAAGCCTGTACAATCACATTAAATCGAAGGCCGAAATTCTACAGGAGATTTGTTTCAAAACAGCCAACCAGTTTATGAACCACATTTCAGAACTGGAATTAAGCGAGCAAAAGAGTATTTCCAAAGTAGAAAGTATACTGCGCTTTCACATTAAACAAATGGTTGATCATTACGAAGAAGTGTATGTAATGGACCGCGAATGGAAACACCTTACGGATCCATATTTATCCAATATGCAGAGCCAGCGCCGTTCTTACCGCCAACGGATCGCCGCTATCATTGAAGAAGGCATCCGAAAAGGGGAAATAAAAAATATTGACGCGCCCACGGCGGTCCTGATAATGCTGCATGCCGTCAGCGGTATCGAAAGCTGGCATCGAAGCGTTAAAAGAATCAGCAGTGAAATGCTGGAAGAAAATATGGTAATGATTTTAGTGGAAGGACTGAAGAAATAGTCTGGGAGCCCGGAGTCAATTCACTAGATTTGAGATTTGCCTATTTTTTTTGGCTTTGCAATTTGGATCCTGGTGTTTTGGTTTTTTATTTAGATCATCGGCCAATCATAAAGAAGATTGAATAAAACATGTCCATTCATTTTCACCCGCTCCGTATAAAAGAAATCCGTCGTGAAACCCCGGATTGTGTGTCTGTTTTATTGGAAGTTCCCGAGGAACTGCAAAAAGAATTTCAGTTTATCCAGGGCCAAAGTTTAACTGTTCGAAGCTTTTTAAATAAAGAAGAAGTACGTCGTACCTATTCAATATGCAGCAGCCCTATGGATAAGGAATGGCGGGTAGCCATTAAGAAGGTTGATGGTGGCGTCTTTTCGACTTTTGCTAACGAGCAACTCCGATCGGGCGACACGCTGGAAGTTATGCCTCCCGTCGGCAAATTTTATACACCCCTCGATCCCCAACAACAAAAAAATTACACAGCATTTGCAGCGGGTAGTGGTATTACACCTGTTGTTTCATTGATAAAAACAACACTGGCAACAGAACCCAATAGTACGTTTACATTAGTCTATGGCAACCGCAGTCGTGGCACCATCATTTTCTTTGAAGAACTGGAAGCGTTGAAGAATAAATATATGCAACGTTTCAACCTGGTACATATTCTCAGCCGGGAACGAACTGAGACCGCTTTAAATTTTGGAAGAATAGATCAGGATAAGTTAACAGGGCTTTCAAAAATCGTGAACTATCAAACGACTGATGAATTTTTTATTTGTGGTCCGGAAGAAATGATCTTTACCGTGAAAGCTTTCCTTGAATCCATCGGGATAAATCAGAAGCAAATACATTTTGAATTGTTTACTACTCCGGGCCAGGAAAGTAAGTCGGGTGCCAGGAGTCAGGGGATGGGAGTCGTGAGTCGTGAGACGGCAGCTGCGGGCGGTCCGGTAACTAAGGTAATAGTCAAACTGGATGGCAGAAATTTTGAATTCGATCTTTCGTTCAATAGCAACACCAATATATTAGATGCTGCGTTACAACAGGGAGCAGATTTGCCCTATGCTTGTAAAGGGGGTGTTTGTTGTACCTGTAAAGCCAGGTTACTTGAGGGGCAAGTAGAAATGGATGTTCATTGGGGCCTTGAACAGGAAGAAATTGAAGTAGGTTATATACTAACCTGCCAATCGCATCCTAAATCAGCCAAAGTGGTGATAGATTTTGATATTAAATGATATTTAACCCGGTTCATCATATAAAATACCTTCTCAAGGGTATTATTCTGCTCCACACTTATAAATACATTTAGGGGTCATCAGCAATTTACTCAACTACCTTCCCCTTTTATTAAATGAATTCATTAACCAAATGGATGAGCTGGAAAAACGGCATCAACCTGGTAGCCCAGACCAACCCTGATTTGCAAAAGCCGAATATTATCATTCATTTGAGCCACCTCGTGCATACCCCCGTTGGATCTGCTCCATCAGGAATGATTTTATGGCAACCCGATCCAAACGCTGCGCCTCATGTCATTGGCTTTGTAGGAACAGATTTATTGGTAGGGAATTATTTTGGTCCACATATTTTTGCTGGTACCCTTTTTGAAACAGCCCCGGTGCTTAAAGCAAGCATAGATATCCATATTGGTGTCCGAAAGGCTTATTCAAAATGCGTTGTTGGCACTTATACTTTTGAAGTGGAGATGAGCGACTTCAGTAGTCCTTATTTAGTCGACCGCAAACCTTCGGGCAAGCCTCCTTTTTATCAGCAGGGAGTGGAGATCCAGGCTAAGAATACCTTGTTAAAAATAAATGGAGAACCCATCAATATAATAATACCCCCTGTAGGTATTAGTGGCGGTCCGGCCAGCGTGGTATCGCCCAATGGAATGTACGCCCGGTAGCCTTTAAAATAGCCACTCCAAATCAAACAAAAAGGGCAAACAGGCGTTAGTTTTATTAGATTTGTAATTCAAAATATAACTGATGCCTGTTCAAAATTTAGAAGAGTTATTTCTGCAAAAAATTGAGTCGGAAATAAAGATTGAACCAAAAGACTGGATGCCGGAAGCTTATCGCAAGACTAATATCCGGCAGATTAGTCAGCATGCACACAGCGAAATCGTGGGCATGTTACCGGAAGGCAATTGGATCAGTCGCGCCCCCTCTCTTAAACGTAAAGCCATTTTAATCGCAAAGGTTCAGGACGAAGCCGGTCATGGATTGTATTTATACTGTGCCGCTGAAACATTAGGTATGTCGAGGGAGGAAATGATTAATGACCTGCACAGCGGAAAGGCCAAATACTCATCCATCTTTAATTATCCCAGTTTAACATGGGCCGACATGGGGGCCATAGGATGGCTGGTAGATGGAGCCGCCATTCTTAACCAGGTAATGTTATGCCGCACGAGTTATGGACCGTATGCCCGGTCCATGGTGCGCATTTGTAAAGAAGAAAGTTTTCATCAACGCCAGGGATTCGATATACTTTTTACACTCAGCCAGGGAACTCCGGCTCAAAAGGAGATGTGCCAGGATGCTATAAACCGATGGTGGTGGCCATCGCTGATGATGTTTGGACCCAAAGACAGCGAAAGCACCAATAGCGACCAGAGTATGAAATGGAAGATCAAGCGAAAAACAAACGATGAGCTCCGTCAAAATTTTATTGATATGATCGCTGATCAGATAAAAGTGCTGGGGATGAAACTTCCGGATGATAAACTGAAATGGAATGAAGAAAGAAAGCATTACGATTTTGGAGAAATTGATTGGAATGAGTTCTGGAATGTAGTAAAAGGGAACGGCCCTTGTAACAAACAACGATTAGATGCAAGGCGAAAAGCATGGACAGATGGAGCCTGGGTCAGGGAAGCCGCCGCTGCTTATGCCCGAAAGAAATCTCCCGGTGGCTCTCCCGCAAGTGGGGAACAAAAGAATTTTTCAATAAAAGCAGCATGAGGTTGATTGGTTGAAATGATTTAGACCCTGCTTTTCAACCATTCAACCATTCAACCATTCAACCATTCAACCTATCATCTATTAATAATGAACATACGAATAAGCAAATTCTACTACGGAGATATACCGGAAGATAAAACGGGTAGCAGCAGTGCTCCGCCCAGTATGCAAGGCAAACAAAGCGACTGGCCTTTATGGGAAGTGTTTATCAGAAGTAAACAAGGGCTCGACCATAAACATGCGGGCAGCCTGCATGCAGCCGATGCTCAAATGGCTATTGAAAATGCCAGGGATGTTTATACCCGGAGAATGGAAGGAGTTAGTATATGGGTTGTAGAATCAAAATATATTCATGCGTCCAATCCGGAAGAAGCCGGGCAATTATATGATCCTGCCAATGATAAAGTTTACCGTTATCCTACTTTTTATGTGCTGCCGGAGGAGGTGAATCATATGTAAAAGGACGTTGATCAGTTGAATGGTTGAAAAGTTAAATGGCACATTCATGAATGAAAAAGCATACCAAAGTTTTACCGAACTGGAAGTTTGGAAGAAAGCAAGAGAATTAAAGAATGAAATCAAGGAATTAACTTATAGTTTTCCTCCTGAAGAAAAATTCAAATTAACAGATCAACTTATCCGGGCTTCTAGAAGTGTTACGGCGTCAATTGCAGAAGGTCATGGAAGGTATACTTTTAAAGATCAAATACATTTTTGTATAATAGCTAGAGGTTCATTGAGCGAAACTCATAATCATCTAATTGATGCATTGGATTGCAACTATATTAACCAGGAACGCCTGGAGTATTTTAAATTAAAAATTGAAGCAGTCGAGAGACTACTTAATGGCTATATATCCTTCTTGAGAAAAAACTTATAATATTATTAGAGTGACACCAATCAACTTATCAACGAATCAACTTACTAACTGCTCCCTCCACCTCGCCGACACCACCCTTATCCTCGCCCAGCGAAACGCGGAATGGTGCGGGCATGGACCGGTATTGGAGCAGGATATTGCCATTACCAATATATCATTGGATTTACTCGGGCAGTCAAGAAACTTTTATCAATATGCGGCAGCATTAATCAACCAATCAACTAATCAACCAGGCAAGATTGCTTCTGAGGATAGCCTGGCCTACCTGAGAACCGAACGGGAATATAAAAATCTGTTACTGGTTGAATTGCCAAACGGCGATTGGGCGCAAACGATTCTAAAATTATTTTTATTCAGCCAGTTTCAGTATCTATTAATGGAACAATTAATAAAGAGCGGCGATCAGCAACTGGCAGCTATTGCTGAAAAAAGTTTAAAAGAGATTAGCTATCATGTACGATGGAGCAGTGAATGGGTTATCCGCCTGGGCGATGGTACAGAAGAAAGTCATCAAAGAATGCTGAACGCACTGGAAAATTTATGGCCCTATACCGGTGAATTTTTTATACCGGCAGACTATGAATTGGATTTAGTGGATGTTGGTTCTTTAAAAGAAATATGGATAAAAAAAGTTAATGCCATTCTGCTGGAAGCCACGATTGCAATTCCCTTCGGCCAGTGAGGAACAGGAACCGGCCCTCTTTATGCACACCGGGGGCAAACAAGGAATACATACAGAACACCTGGGGTTTATTTTATCAGACTTACAATACCTCCAGCGAACTTACCCGGGAGCAAAATGGTAATTAACCAATGATGCCATTAAAAGAAATACTGCTCAGTTTAATAGCAATTTTAATTGTCGTTTTAGTTCCCCATTCGGATATAATACCCGCTCCCTTTGGTTATGCTATTCCCGTACTTATTTTTATATGGTTCTTTTTAAAAAGACGCAAGGAAAATTTTGGTAGCCTTGGTTTTAGCTTTAAACGCTTCGGAATAAAACCAATATTTATTGGCATGTTATCCGGAATAATAATCTTTTCTTTTCTAACCTGGATATTCTTCCCTTTGCTGGAGAAGCTGGTTGAACTTCCGCCTGTCAACCTGGGTGATTTTGCTAAATTAAAAGGCAATACCGGATTTTATATTTTCCTGCTGATCATGGGGTGGATTATCGGAGGTTTTTATGAAGAGCTGGTTTTTCATGGTTTTATTTTCAGCCGGCTTGAAAAAATAATAGCTGGCCATTATGCAACCATCATCAGCTTCCTGCTTACTAATTTGATCTTTGCTTTGTACCATTTGCAGCTGGGTACATCCGGTGTAATTAATGCCTTAATAGCTGGCGTTTTTTATCAGGCGCTTATGCTTTATTACAAAAGAAATATGTGGTATGCCATAATTTGTCATGCTGTTTATGATACTATTGCTTTAACTTTTATATATGGGGGATACTGAAAATAAAATATGGAAAATACTGGGGGAAGTAACTGACCCGGAAGTTCCTGTACTTACTATATTGGATTTAGGAATTGTAAGAAAGGTGAAAATCGATAATGAAGGGATTGAGATCATCATCACTCCTACCTATTCGGGTTGCCCTGCCATGGATGCCATTACCATCGATATCAGATTGAAATTAGCGGAAGCGGGTTTCAAAAAAGTAAAAATTACTTCCATATTGTCTCCGGCATGGACGACCGACTGGATGAGTGAGTCGGGGAAACAAAAACTTAAAGCATATGGGATTGCGCCTCCTGCAATAAAACAACAAGTGTGCAACCAGGAACTGTTTGCTGCGAATGAAGCCATCCAATGCCCGCATTGCGATTCATACAATACACGGCGCATTAGTGAGTTCGGTTCTACGGCCTGCAAGGCGTTATACCAATGCGACGATTGCAAGGAGCCCTTTGATCATTTTAAGTGTCATTAGTATCAGGAATAATTACCTTCACCATCAGATCAAATATTGTTTTATGGGGTTTGTTTTATTCGAACAAAAAGAAGCAGTAGGATATATTACGCTGAACCGGCCAGACAAACTGAATGCATTCAACCGGGAAATGGCCCTGCTGCTTCAATCTGCTTTGGATGAATGTAAAAGCAATCAGATCCGGTCGGTTTATATAACTGGTTCGGGAAAAGGATTCTGTGCCGGGCAAGATCTGGCTGAAGTAATCGATCCCATGGGGCCGGGTATGGCAAAAATTTTATCTGAACATTATAATCCTATCGTTAGCAGAATAAGAAAACTGGAAAAGCCGGTAGTGGCAGCTGTAAATGGTGTGGCGGCAGGTGCCGGGGCTAATATTGCCTTATGCTGTGATGTGGTGGTGGCTGCTGAATCAGCCTCTTTTATTCAAGCCTTTTCAAAAATTGGATTAATACCGGATAGCGGAGGTACCTATTCATTGCCCCGACTCATTGGATGGCAAAGAGCATCTGCCCTTATGCTGATGGGCGATAAGGTTTCGGCAACCGATGCGGAAAGAATGGGAATGATTTATAAAGTATTTCCGGATGAAAGTTTTGGCGATGAAAGTTACCGCCTGGCATTGGGATTAGCGAAAATGCCCACGCGCGGGCTGGCTTTTACCAAAGAATTATTAAACAAGTCTTTCACCAGCACATTTGAAGATCAATTACAGAATGAAGACATCTACCAGCAAAGAGCCGCGCAAACAGCCGATTATAAAGAAGGCGTGAAGGCCTTCCTGGAAAAAAGATTGCCGGATTTTAAAGGAGAGTAACTCGGCGGTATTTCGGTTATGAAAAAGTAAAATATTCAATAACTTAACAGATTGTTCTTTTCTATCAACCTATCAACCTATCAACCTATCAACCTATCAACCTATCAACCTATAACCTATCAACCTATCAACCTATCAACCTATCAATTATGGTCAACGATATTCTGGCAAAAGATGTGGTAAACCACATGATGGAAAACGATTCTTTCAGCAAGTGGATGGGCGTAGATGTAAAAGAAATAAAGGAAGGGTATTGCCGGATCAGCATGCCGGTACGGGCTGAAATGGTAAATGGTTTTGGCATTGTACACGGAGGAATCCCTTTTTCCCTTGCCGACAGTGCTTTTGCTTTTGCCTGCAATAACCGGAATAATTTATCCGTAGCACTCGATTGCGCCATCACGTTTACAAAAGCCATTAATCCCGGTGATGTGTTAACAGCCGAAGCGAAAGAAATACACAATGGCAGAAGTACCGGCGTTTATTTAATTACGCTTACTAACCAGCTTGATCAGCAGGTAGCTTTATTTAAAGGAACCTGCTTTCGTACGGCGAAGAAGTTAATTGCCTCGGGCTCATTATAGTTTAAACATGATTCGTCTGGTATGATTTATCAATTCAACGGGTACAAGCCTGTTATCGCGGAGAGTAGTTTTATTCATCCACAGGCAGCCATTACCGGAAATGTTATAATTGGAAAGAATTGCTATATCGGTCCGGGTGCGGCATTACGGGGAGATTGGGGAATGATTATTCTCGAAGATGGATGCAATGTGCAGGAAAATTGTACCATACACATGTTTCCGGGGATAACCGTACTATTGAAAGAATCGGCCCATATTGGCCATGGAGCCATAATACACGGTGCAACCATCGGCAAAAACTGTTTAGTAGGAATGAATGCGGTGATTATGGACAATGTTACATTGGGCGACGAGTGCATAGTGGGAGCATTGAGTTTCGTAAAAGCTGATGCATATTTCGAACCAAGAAGTTTAATTGCGGGCAACCCGGCTATAAAGATAAAAGAGGTAAGCGATGAAATGATTGCCTGGAAAACAGAGGGAACAAAATTATACCAGGCATTACCAAAAGACATGCAGGACAACTGGATCCTTTGTGAACCGCTACGGGAGCCGGAGCCCGGCAGGCCATCACAGGAACTGTTTTATAAAACATGGATGGAGAGTAAGAACAAAGAAAAATAAAAAATCAAGAATATAAAATGTAAAACGGAGAAGTTCTCATTACATCCATATTACATTTTATATTTTAAGTTCATTAGTTAATTACTTCCTGTGGAACCATAACCCTCTCCCGGGAAACTTTTTTGCCTCGGAAAAACAAATAGAGATTGAAGAAAAGCATAATACCGAGATAAATGCAAAATCCCCCGATCTTGGTACTGAGTATTTCCATTAATGTCCGGTTATCCAAAATTTCATAGCTAATGTCCATAATCAGCAAGGCAAATCCCAGGTTAAGCAGGTAAAATCCTGTTTCAAATAATTTGTTGGTGGAAATAGCCAGCTCGGTTCTGCCCCGAAATATATCCAGCATAAATACTTTACTGTTCTTAAAAAGCGTATGGGCCACGTACCAGGTTAACACGATAACTAAGGGCAGGTAAATAAGATAGGCTGCAAAGTTTAAGGTCGTTTTCATATACTAATTTTTATGGTGATGAATAGATTTCTTTTGTTTACTGATAATATAAATTACCGTCATGTTTATAAAGTGAATGATCGCCAGCGTAAGCACTATTCGTCCCGTCATATTGCTGATCGTTTCCAATAACCCGGTATAGGAATGGATGGTTTTCCAGAAACTGATCATCAGGGCGGCATATCCTAAATTGAGGAGATAATAACCAGTAAGCAAAATTGCATTAATAGAATTCGTTAACGATTCATCTCCTTCCAGCAAGTGAAGAATATATACACGGCCATTCCTGTAAAAGACCAACCCTACCTGCACAGTAATGATATAAGTAATAAGGAGGTAAATGACGTAAGCGAGGATGTTCATACGAATTATTTTAAATTCTTTCCTTCTCCTCATTCTCTTCACGACATAAAAATAATTATTAATTTCGTATTTTCAAATATTTCTGAAATTTAAATTATAATAATACACTGCCGCAGCCTGAATGAGTTTTTGCGGAATTAGTGACTTTCTATCGGTCTTTCGGACTTGCGGTCTTCCCGACTTTCAGGCCTATCTTTGCCAACTAATGGACAAGAATTTTATCGATTATATCCGGGTATTTTGTCGTAGCGGCCATGGCGGGGCGGGCAGTAAGCATTTTATGCGCACGAAGTTTAATGCCATGGCAGGACCTGACGGAGGAGACGGCGGCCGGGGGGGGCATATTATCCTGCGGGGGAATAAGAATCTCTGGACATTGCTGCACTTGCGATATATGAAAAATGTACTGGCAGAAAATGGCGAAGGGGGAAGCGGGAATAATTGTACGGGAAGAACAGGTAAAGATGTAATAATAGAAGTTCCTTTAGGCACCGTTGCCCGTGATGATGAATCGGGTAAACTGGAAGCTGAGATATTAGAGGACGGACAGGAAATGATTTGGGTAAAAGGTGGCAGGGGTGGATTAGGAAATGCCAGTTTCGCTACTCCTACCAACCAGGCACCCGAGCATGCACAACCCGGCGAACCAGGCCTGGAAGCATGGAAGATACTTGAATTAAAAGTGCTTGCTGATGTGGGTTTGGTAGGATTTCCAAATGCGGGTAAGTCAACCTTGCTCTCTGTTATTACAGCGGCCAGACCTAAAATTGCCGACTATGCCTTTACCACACTTACTCCCCAGTTAGGCATGGTAGAATACCGTGATGGCAGAAGTTTTTGTATTGCTGATTTACCCGGAATAATTGAAGGAGCGGCCGAAGGAAAAGGATTGGGACATCGCTTTCTGCGCCATATTGAAAGAAACCCCGTATTGTTATTTATGATACCAGCCGATAGCAAGGATCACAAAAAAGAATTTGAAATTCTGGTAAACGAACTGAAAGAATATAATCCGGAATTATTACATAAACAGTTTATTATTGGTTTAAGTAAAAGTGATATGCTGGATGAAGAACTGAAAGAAGCGATCCGAAAGGAGTTACCTGCGCAACTACCAGTTGTATTTTTTTCGTCCTTGACGCAGGAAGGACTCATTACCCTGAAGGATGTGCTTTGGAAAACGCTGAACCAGGAAATACTAACTTCCTAATAAGCTGCTACAAGACATCCGATTGATCATTTCAACTGTTGCCTATTATCTGCTAAATAGTTGCGGAATCTTTTTTAATATAACTCCGGATTAAAAAAGACCCTCTTATCCAAATCGTCTTTAGACAGGCTTCTTTTAAAGAGATTTGTTTCCCCTACTAAATGGTTTAGCTTTTTTACATTCTTGGAAAATGCTTTCCATTCCTTCCCAAATCCCGTTAGAAATAAAATTCAATAAAAAGTACATTTTACATCCCGCAGCATTTACTTTCTCAATTTTATTTATCTATTTTTAAGAATATAATACTATCAATTATGGAGGATTCAACGCATTTATTACAGGATGTAGAACAGGAAATTTACCTGGAACCTGCTTCCAAAGGAGCACGCCTGTTAAACTATATAATAGATATTTTATTCTTTTACGCCTTATCATTTATAATTGGTCTTATCTGGGGCATCTATATGATAGCCAATAACTCGACGATAACCCAGGAGCCCACCAATAGAGATTTGCAGGGTGGAGGAACTCTTCAACTGGCTTTGCTCTTTGCCTTCTTTTTTATCCTTCTTGCCTATTACACTTTGATGGAAGGATTTACCAAAGGCCGAACCATTGGTAAGTTTATTACGGGTACCCAGGCGGTAAGTATGGATGGCAGCAACATAACTTTTAAACAGGCTTTTATCCGGAGTATATCCCGTTTTGTTCCCTTTGAACCGTTCAGCGCCCTGGGATATACCCCCTGGCATGATAGCTGGGCAGGCACAGTTGTAATAAAAAAGAAGAAATAAAACCTGTTCATCTTTTTTAAATAACGCAGAGACCTGAAACTTCGCGTTATTTTTTTTTTAAGGGAATATTATCTTTCCACTGCCACAAATGAAGGCAGGCATAGGTACGATAAGGACTCCATTTTTGAGAGATGCGCAGCATATCCTCTCTGAATTTCTTTTTATCGTCGCGGTTTAATTTATATAATCCAATCATCGCATTTTGAATACCAAGATCATCCAGTGCAAACACATCTTCTCTCCCGAGGGCAAACATCAATAACATTTCTACGGTCCAGCGACCTACCCCTTTGATAGTAATAAAGTGTTCGATCACTTCTTCGTTATTTAGCTTATTTAGCTTCTTCCAGTCCATGCCATGTTCCAATGCAAACCTGGCCACATTATGTACATACTGTGTTTTGGCATTAGACAATCCGATAGAACGAAGTGTTGCAAGGGGTGTTTCCACAATCTGCTCTGGGGAGGGTTCGTTGCCTCCAAATAAATCCAGGAAACGATTATGAATAACGGATGCCACTTTGGTGGAAAGTTGCTGGCTCATTATAGAAGCGCATAGATAAGTACAAATATTCTTTCTTTGGGTCAGTGAAAAAACGCCCTGGGAATCAATAAGTTTCTTAAATCGTTTGTCTTTGGAAAGATGATCCCTGTAGGAAGAGGTAGCAGTGAGTTTCATATGACCGGTAAATATAAAAAATTACCGGTAAAACAGTATCATCTGGTCACAGCTTGTTTATTGGAATTACGTAATTATGCCTCGGCCCAGGCTTTAAATTCGGATACGCGTTCGCGGCTTATGATCATTTCGTCAGAAGGACTCGCCCCTTTAACCGATAACTTCAGCCGGCTATTATAAAAAGGCTTTATATGCTCAATAGCGGAAACTTTAACAATGAATCGGCGGTTGAGGCGAAAAAATTCTTTTGGATTCAATAAGACCTCTAACTTTTCCAGCGTATAATCAATTACGAATCGGTTTCCATCCTTATCTACCAGGTATACCATTTTATTATCGGCCTGGAAAAAGGCAATATCAGCCACTTCCACAAAAAACAAACGCTGCCCCACCTTGGCGAGGAACCTGCTTTTGAAATTATTACCAGCCTCTTTTGATAATTCTTTTGCCAGTAATGAATAATCTGGTTTTACGGAGGCTGAAGAAGTAATAGAACGGAACTTATTTAACGCCGATCCCAACGCTTCGGCCGTTACGGGTTTTAATATGTAATCAATACTAAACAGCTTAAAAGCTTCAATAGCGAATTGGTCGTACGCGGTAGTGAAAATTACCGGTTTATTAAATTGAATATTTTTAAAAATATCAAAGCTATGACCGTCACTCAACTGAATATCCAGCAATAATAAATCGGGCGGAGGTTGTTGCTGTAAGAACTGAACTGATTCTGCAATACTCTCACAAATACCCACTACCTCCACCGAGGCATCATATTCTTTCAGCAGATGTTGCAGTCGCTGGGCCGCCAGCCGCTCATCTTCCACGATAAGTACTTTCATAGCTACATCAGTTTAGGTGGAGTAATGGTAATGAAACGATAAATTCTTTATCTGTACAAACCACTTCTACGGCACGGCCGCAGATGAGTTGATATCTTTTTTGAATATTTTGTAATCCTATTTGCGTAGAAGGCTCGGTTGACTGCTTTCGCTGGAGGTTATTAGTTACCACGAGTGTATTATTTCCATTTACGTGAACCTCTATGTGCAAGGGTTTTGCCCGGGATACTATGTTATGCTTAATGGCATTTTCAATCAGCATTTGCAAGGCTACCGGGATCAAATAGGACTTCTTGTAATTTTCAGGAATATTCAGTTCAACCTGGAGTCCATTGTCAAAACGCTTTTGCAGCAAAAAAATATAGGGCTTTATAAAATCCAGTTCACTTTGTAAGTCTACCAGTTCTTTATCCTGGTTCGTTAAAATATACCGGTACACCTTGGCAAACTCCTCAATAAATTTATTGGCTTCCGGGTTGTCTTTTATTACCAGTGAAGAAAGAACGTTCAGGTTATTGAATAGAAAATGCGGATTCACCTGGTTTTTGATTAGCTGCAATTGTGCCTGGTCGCTGTTCCTGCGTAATTCTTCCGCTTCCATCCATTGTTTTTTATATTCTTTGAAGAAAAAGAAAATAGCATTGATAAGATGAAAAAGTAGATTTACCAGGCCGGCATAAATTATATTCAATTTGAGGGGCATCAGGTTCTGCTGAAAGCTATTTTGATGCAGAACCATTCCTACCAGCCAGATTATGAAAAACGTAAAAGCAAATGAAACCACCACGCCCGAAAAAAAGAATGCGGCCAGGTACTTGATTTTCTTCCGAACTGGATCAATTCTTTTTTCAATTAAAGGCTGAAGTAAGCGGTTCCCTTCCCAGGTGAATAAAGTAATAAGAAAAATAGTAAGTACCGCATAGTACCATTCAATATCAATTTTGAAGTAAGTATATACCTCACACAACTCCGTATTAATAAAAGTATACAGAGATAAGCCAATGATGAACCAGTACCGGTACTTATGATTGAACATAATTATTAAATAAAAAAAGCATCAACCTCCGGTTTTACCCGGAGGCTGATGTAATATGGTTTTTCATAATCAGGGAAGCAAAACCTTGTTTATTACGTGTACTACTCCATTCGTTGTTACAATATCCGTTATAGCGATATCAGAATCAGCCGTGTTTGAAATTCCTCTCACTTTGGCGCCGCCAGCCAGCTTAATGGTAACTTTTCCTCCCTGGACTGTTGCGGGTTGTGCCCCTTCAGTGAGGTCGGAAGAAAATACCCTTGCTGCTATTACATGGTACAACAAAATATTTTTTAAAGTGTTCGGATCAGCTGCATTTATAGAGGCAATGGTGGGGAATCCCGCATCGATAAATGCCTGGTTAGTGGGGGCAAATACGGTGAGAGGACCAGCTGCTGATAATGCACCAGATATGCTCGTTCCACTTGCATCGGCCCGTAGCACTGCAGCCACTAAATAAGAAAGCGTAGGCACGGCCTGGGCTGTAACCACAATGTTCCCGGCAGGTGGGGTTAGTACCCTGTCAATTACATGAATAATTCCATTCGAAGCACTTACGTCGGCGGTAATTACTTTAACCCCATTTACATAAACGCCATTGGCATTTTTGGTGGCAAATAATTTTACTCCGCCTAAAGTAGCTACCTCGGCATTAGGTCCGGCAGGTACTGCTGAACTGATAACTTTGGTGCCTAAGACATGGTATTGAAGTATCGCCTGCAAAGTTGCCACCGGCGTACTATTGATCACTGCTTCCGTTAATCCGGCCGCAGTAAAAGCCGCATTATTGGGAGCAAAAACGGTAAGATTCTGTGTGGTAGCTAAAGTACCATCCAGGCCCGCTCTTACCACAGCAGTTTTCAGCAAACTGAAATCGGGGCTGCTTACTACTATTTGGGTAATGTTTTGGGCAGCCGGAGCGTCATCATCCTTATTGCAAGACGATACTAAAACTACGGAACTCAATAAAAGCAAGAAGCTTATTTTCTTAAAGTGGTGCATGCGTTTCATAAATAATTTGTTTAAGTATATAACATTATTCATTTTCATTTTGCTCGGATAGATAGGCTGAAAAAGAGAAAGTAAGGTGTGAACTGTTGATAAAAGGGAGTGAATGGTGTTTAACGTCTTTTAAAAAAATGGCCA
This sequence comes from uncultured Chitinophagaceae bacterium, assembly GCA_963775145.1. Lineage (GTDB taxonomy): Bacteria > Bacteroidota > Bacteroidia > Chitinophagales > Chitinophagaceae > Endoryza. The sequence goes on along the minus strand of CAVZHZ010000016.1, from coordinate 281,503 downwards.
GCCATAGAAATAGCCGGCCTTGTTTAACACTAAGAAAGTTTATGGTAATAATACCTGGTCAATTACATGAACAACTCCATTGGTAGCCATTATATCAGTTAAAATAATATTAGAAGGCGTGGCATTACTGTTGCCCTTCACTTTAGCGCCACCGGTTAAAGTAATTTTAACCGTGCCGCCATTTACAGTACCTGGCGTTGAGTTATTTACGAGGTCTGAGGAAAACACCCTGGCCGCAATTACATGGTAGGTTAATATGGAAGTGAGGGTGTTGGGGTCCGCCGCATTTATCGAAGCAATGGTTGGAAACCCTGCATTGATGAAGGCCTGGTTAATCGGAGCGAAAACAGTAAAGGGTCCTGCACTGCTTAATACGGCTGCTACATTTGTACTCCCCTGGCTGGCCCTTAAGACAGCCGCTACCAGGTAGCTAAGATTATTATTCCCCTGGGCTGTTTGCACAATAGTGCCTACCGAAGCCATTAATACCTTATTAACAGCATGAATGACTCCATTAGTACAATCAATATCTTTAATAATGACCGCTATTCCGTTTACAAATACTTTATTTGAAGCTGTACGGGTAACATAAACTGGTTTATTGGCCACTGTATTAACTTCTGTATTGGCAGCCTGCGGAATCTGTGTCGATTTTATTTCACTCCCCAATACATGATAAAGCAAGATTGCTTTCAATGTAGCTTCCGGCACGTTGGTGATATCTTTAATATCTTTAAATCCCGCCGCACGGAAAGCATCGTCCGTGGGAGCAAACAGGGTAAAGCTGGCTTTTTTGTCATTCAGTGTTTGTGCCAATCCGGCTTTTACCACCGCGGCCGTTAGGAAATTGAATTTCTTGTCAGAAGCAATAGTCTGAAAAATTGTTCTGGGACCCTCCCCGTCTCCAAATGGAGGCATTTTTTCGCAGGCGGAAAAAGAGACAATGGCCACCAGTGCAATGCCGATGGCTTTAAGTTTGGTTAAAGAAAAAATTTTCGTCATAAAAAATATTTTAGTTTGTCTTACTACAAAAAAAACAGCCCGAAAGAATTTATGATCCTTTCGGGCTGTAATAAAAAAAAGATGAACCGTTCAAAAAAAGGAGTGAACCGGAACTTTCCCATTAAGAGAAAGAATAACTGATACCCCCGTCTTTTTCATCTTTTAAAACTATTCCAAGTTGAAGCAATTGATTGCGTATTTTATCTGAAGTAACATAGTCTTTTTTTGTCTTTGCGTCTTTTCGAATTTCAATTAGTAATTCCATTACCCCGGTCAACTTGCCTTCCTCTTTATCCGTTTCCGCTTTTAATCCAAAGATTGTTTCCAGGTATGTACTAAATTGTTTTCTCATCAACTGCAATAATTCTCCCCCTATAGCCGGCCCTTTTATTATCCCATCCTTTATAGAGTTGATAACGGGAACCAGTTCAAACATGTTTGCTAATACTTTGGCTGTATTGAAGTCGTCGTTCATAAACTCATCTAATTGGGATAGAAGTTTTGATATCCGGCCTACCAGATCCAGATCCGTGCCTGTACCTTGCGCCCCGATTCCTGGGTCTGCCATTTTCTTTAGAAATTCATGAGCCTCCCACATCCGCTTCAACCCTTTCTCCGAAGCTTGCAACGCCTCGTTACTAAAATCGAGGGTACTGCGGTAATGCGTTTGTAAAATAAAAAATCGGATTGTCATTGGCGAATACGCTTGTTGCAACAAGGGATGATTACCGGAAAAAAGTTGTGTGAGCATAATCTGGTTGTTATAACTCTTTCCCATCTTTTTCCCGTTAATGGTAATCATATTATTGTGCAACCAGTAACGGGCAGGCACATGACCCCCATGGCAAATACTGCTTTGTGCAATTTCGCTTTCATGATGCGGGAACATAAGATCCATGCCGCCCCCATGAATATCAAATTGCTCGCCGAGGTATTTTGTGCTCATAGCCGAACACTCAATATGCCAGCCGGGAAATCCTTCCCCCCAGGGGCTTGCCCACCGCATGATATGCCCCGGCGAGGCCATCTTCCATAAAGCAAAATCCTGCTTATTTCTTTTTTCGTCCTGTCCGTCGAGATCCCTGGATGTTTCGCCCCGTGAGCCAGCCTCTACCAGGTCTTCCAGGATACGACCACTTAATTTTCCATAGGGATAATGCTCGGCATATTTTTTTACATCAAAATAAACAGAACCGTTTACTTCGTATGCGTACCCGGCATCCATAATTTGTTTTATCATTTCTATCTGCTCTACGATATGACCGGTAGCCGTAGGTTCAATAGTTGGCTCCAGGTTATTAAACTGCCGCATGGCCCAATGAAACAGGTTCGTATATTTCTGTACTAATTCCATCGGCTCTAATTTTTCAATCAGGGCCTTTTTTGAAATTTTATCTTCTGCTTCTCTTCCTTCTTCCTCAAAATGGCCGGCATCGGTAATGTTTCTTACATACCGGACCTTATATCCAAGGTGCTGAAGGTATCTATATACTACATCGAATGTTATAAACGGTCTTGCATGGCCGAGGTGACTTTCGCCGCTAACTGTTGGGCCGCACACATACATTCCCACATGATCTTTCGTGATGGGTTTAAACATTTCTTTTTGCCTGGAATAGGAGTTGTATACTTTTAATTCGCTCATGAATGTGTTTTTGTCTTATAGTATAATTTATTCAATCCCCCGGTACTTACTACGTCCAGTGCGACGTTCGCACCATTCATCCTATGAATCGTTATGGAAAAAGCAATCTATCTTAAAAATGCAAAAATATATTTATCCCGCCACAACGGGACAACAAACGCGCAGGTGCAAGGAGAAAGAAATGGCATGGGACAAATATAATAAACTCACCGTTAATTCAGCGCCATTGCAGGTCGGCCAATACCGGATAATGATCAGAATAAGGCAACACAATACGTTTTGATTGAATAACTTTTAATTTTTTATTGACAAGAATATAATCAATCCGGAGGGTGGGCGCTACATTGCTGAACGTGCGACCAATTCCGCTCCCCTGCTCAATAAAAGCATCTTGCCGGTTACCCTTAATGGTAGCATAAGTGTAAGAATTGGGCACATCGTTAAAATCGCCACAAATTATTTCCGGATAAGGGCTTTCGTCAAGTCGCTGTCTTGCCATTTTAGCCTGGTTAACCCGGTAATAATAGCCTGTTCTCAGTTTTCGTACAATCGACCGCGATGCCTGCATAAGACTATCATCGGCATTTTTTATTATTTCCAGGTTCCGGTAATCATCTTTTTTCAATAATATCGATTGCAGGTGGGTAGTAAACACACGGATCGTTTTTCCCTGCACATCCAGGTCAACCGAAATCAAACTTTCAGCCGCTCTTTCTTTCCGGCTGCCGGGATACTGGGTTTTGTAACTGCCAATGATGGGATACTTTGAAAAGATGGCTGCCCCGGCCACCAACTTTCCCTGTCGCTTTATATAATCACCTACCCAATAATTATACGGATATCCCATGGCTGTTATCTCCTCCACATTATTATATGATGAGCCGCCCAGGTCCTTCTCCAAAAATTCCTGGAAACACAATACATCAGCCTGCTGTTCCCGAACAAATTGCAACATTTCTTTCCTGTTCGACTTTTTTCTTTTATCCTCTTTGGTTTGTTCATCAAACCACGAAACGTTCCAGGTCAGCACCCGAATACTGCTGCTTTCTTTTTGTTTATTGAACCGGGAAAAAAAATTGAAACCAATTAAGGCTCTTATGTTTGTAAATCCGAGTATAAGAACTGCCAGTGGTAAAAAAATCCAGCGTGACCGGAAGACTGCCCAGAAAACAACAAATGCAAGCACAAGTATAAGCAGGTAAGGAAAGGCAAGGCCCATAATGGCAATAAACCACCATTGCTGAGGACTTAAATAAAAATTAGCGCAAGCCAGCAGGAAAAAAATTACTACGATGATGTTGGAAATAATAAAAATCCGTTTGGTGAATTTGCGGACAAATTTTGCCATGCTTTAAAATTACAAATTCTCATCTTCTGCGGCCCGCTTCAGGATTTGTTTTTCTTCTTCAGTAAGCTGGTGATATCCTTTTTCTCCGATTTTATCCAAAATAGCATCTATACGTTTTTGGGTAAGGTTAGGAACTTTTTTGTACGGTTGGGTACCGGTTGTTTTATAAAAGTATTCTTCTTTGGCTACTTTCTTTACTTCCTTCTTCTCCGGGTTAAACAGATTATTAACCCAATTGAAAAAATTACTCATCCCGGTGCTCCAGTCCTTGCCTTTTCGCATTTGCCACATAAATAACCAACCAAATGCTGCCCCTCCTATATGGGAAATATGACCTCCCGTATTTATATCTTTAGCTACCATGGCAAAGTCAATAACGACAAAAATGATAGTAATTACCCAAAGCGGAATACCCCCATTAATCATGGGGAAAAAACGGTAGTTAGGAGCCAGGATGGTTATTGCAATGGCAATAGCCATTACTCCGGCCGATGCTCCTTCCAGGGTAGTTATTGCAGCTGCTTCTTTTAATCCGGGAAACAGGTGCATACTAATCAAGAATAGAATACCGCCAGCTAATCCGCCATATATAAACAAAGGAATAATAGTTTTGCCACCTGCGAGGTCCTGCAGTATATAACCAAATACCCATAGCCAGATAAGATTACCAATCAGGTGGAAGACTCCGTCGTGCAGGAACATATACGTGAAAACTGTCCATGGTCTTGTCAATAAGGTTTCCATGTTAGAAGGTAACCGGAACCAATCAAATATTCCTTTGTAATACGAGTTACCCGCCGCCACAGGATCTGCACTGGTAAGTTTGAAAGCAAGCTGAATAAAAGTAAATACGCAAAATACAATTACCAGTATTGCCAGCAATAACACGAGTGAATTTCCGCTTTGTCCTATTCCAGCTTTTTTTCCATAACGTTCTTCCATGCGGCGTAATAGTTTAGGTAAATTTACGAATACCTGTATAAATTATGAGGCGGAGCATATAGGCTACCAGTATATTAACAGTGTTTCTGTTATAATGTTGTACTAGTAGAAGTTACGGCGGTTGCCTTTACTCTTGTTCCAGAATATCACCATAATCAGTCCGGCTGCGGCCCCTCCCAGGTGAGCCCAGTGGGCAACATTATCGCCGCTGGTGTTGGCTATTCCTCCAAAAAGATCCAGCGCCATTAAACCCGGAATTACATATTTCGCTTTAACAGGAATTGGAATGAACATAATATATAGTTCAGTATTGGGAAACAGGTAGGCAAATCCAGCCATTAATCCCATTATTGCGCCGGAAGCTCCTACCGCATAGCTAAACCCTCCCATCAGTAATTGTACTATTCCAGCCACGAGGCCACTAATCATATAAAATTGAAGAAATCTTTTTGAGCCCCAGAAGTTTTCGAGGATTTTACCAAACATCCAAAGCGTAAACATATTGAAGAAAATATGATAGAATTCAATTTGGCCGCGTTGATCAACGGAGGCATGCATGAACATATGCGTAACCAATTGCCATATATTAAAGTTCCCGGTTTCCCGGCTCCACAATGCTCCGTAAATCTCCAGCGGATTGCCTTGTTTAATAAAGAATATCTGCGCAATCCAAACCAGGATATTTATTATAAGTAAATTTTTTACTACCGGTGGTAAACCTGAAAGGCCGGACGATCGATATAACATAATAATTTGTAATTAATATTAAACACGAATATCGGATTAAGGATCTACATAAAATTCCTAAATCAATTTTTCAACGTTAACAGCACCACATTTTCAATATGGCGCGTATGAGGAAACATATCCACCGGCTGGATCTTTATCACCTGGTACTGTTCGCCCAGCAAATTCAGATCCCGCGCCTGCGTAGCCGGATTACAGCTTACATAAACTATTCGGGGAGCTTTCATCTCCAGCATTTTTAATACCAGCTTTTCATGCATACCGGCCCTCGGTGGATCCGTTATTATAACATCCGGCTTCCCATGCTGCCTGAAGAACGACTCCGTACATATATCTATTACATCCCCGTCGAAAAAGGATAGATGGCTTAGATGATTCAATAATGCATTTTCTTTGGCATCATCAATGGCTTCCTTTATTGTTTCTACTCCAATAATTTTTTTTGCCTGCTTACTCAGGAAAATTCCAATGCTGCCGGTACCGCAGTACAAATCGTAGACCGTTTCCTTACCGGTTAAGCCGGCAAATTCTCTTGTTACCTTGTATAACACTTCCCCCTGGGCCGTATTCGTTTGAAAAAAAGATTTAGGACCAATCTTAAATTTAAAATCTTCCATCGTTTCTGTCACAAATCCTTTCCCTGTATATACCTGCGGCTCCAGGTCATATAGACTATCATTCATTTTGGTATTGATCGTGTACAAAAGAGTAGTGACCTGGGGAAAATTTTTTACCAGGTGATCCAATAATTTCTTACGCTTTATCTCATCTTCATAACCCAACACCACATTTACCATTATTTCACCTGTTCTGCATATGCGCAATTGCATGGTTCGGATAAAACCGATGTGCTGGCGGATATCATAGAATGGCCATCCTTCCTGCAGGGCAAAATTTTTTACGGCCAGGCGGATCGCATTCGTGGGTTCTGCCTGCAGATGGCAGGTATTAATATCTACCACCTTTTCAAAAAAACCACGGGCATGAAAACCTGCCGCGCCGGCCTCCGCTTCAGCCCCCGGAATCGGAGCCGCGGTGGGAAGTATTTCTTTATCTATTTTTTTTTCATATTCAGCAAACGGAATAAATCTTTTGGTAGCGAAAGTATATTCCATCTTATTCCGGTAATACCGGTTGGAGGAGGCGCCAATGATGGGGGAAATGGCAGGTAATTCAATCTTGCCGATCCGGCCAAGAACTTCTTCCACCTGCCGCTGTTTGTAATACAATTGCTTCTCGTAAGGAAGCATCTGCCATTGACAACCTCCGCATACTCCAAAGTGTTCACAAAATGGTTCTACCCGGTCGGGCGAATAACTATGAAAGTGTATGGGCCGCCCCTCGGCCCAATCTTTTTTATTTCGGGAAAGTCTTATATCCACCACATCTCCGGGTACTGCATCTTCAATAAAAATTACCTTACCCTCAACCCTGGCCAGCGAACGCCCTTCCCCCGCATGATCCTCTACCAATATTTTTTCCAGAACGATAGGTTGTTTATTTTTTTTCACCGCGCAAAGATAGATGAGTTTGTGGTTTGTGGTGGATGGCCTGCCTGCCGCAGGCAGTTTGTGGTGGATCATATACCCAATATTCTATTTGTTTTATTGTAAAATCGGGTATTCTTTATATGGTTCTTGTATCTTGGTTCTTTCTTCAAAATGACTGAATTACAAAAAAATTACAAAGGCGTTTACTACATGCTGCTGGCGGCACTGAGCTTTTCCATTATGGGTGGATTCGCCAAAATATTAAAGCATTCTTTTAATGCTCCGCAATTAGTTTTTTATCGCAACCTGGCGGGTCTTCTTTTTATTTCTGTTTCCCTTTTTCGTTTCCCTGTTAAACAAAGTGGCGGGCGATTACTGTTACTCATTTTCCGCGGCATTATGGGAACCATGGCACTGTATACGCTTCTCTATAACATCTTGCATATACCTCTCGGCGCCGCCATGACATATAATACCATTAACACATTTTACATCGCCCTGCTCTCCTGGTGGCTGCTGAAAGAACGACTGAATACAATTGCCTGGATATGTATTATCGCGGGGTTTACCGGTATTTTACTTATCTACAAGCCTTCAGCCGATTTCAGCTGGAAGTATCATATAATCGGATTATTGCATGGATTGTTTTCGGCAGTAGCTTACTTATCGATTGGTACCCTAAATAAATTCTATGATGCCAGGGTGATTGTCTTGTCTTTTTTATTGAGTGGTTTATTCCTGCCACTGGCAACGATGCTGGTTGGGTACGCGGTACCATTTACACACGATGATTTCTTTTTCCCGGAATTCCGATTGCCGGTTGGGATCGAATGGGTTTACCTCGCGGGCCTGGGCCTTTCGGCTTTATTGGGACAATACTTTGTTACCAAGGCTTATGGAAATGATAAGGCTGGAATTGTATCCGCCATTGGATACAGCAATATTGTATTTGGTGTAATAATTGGAGTTTTACTGGGAGACGCCTTACCGGATATTATTGCTGTACTGGGTATATTGATCGTTATTGGAAGTGGAGTACTTATATCCCTTACGAAGAAATGAAAAATGTAGAGTTAAAAATATAAAATGTAAAAGGGCCCTTTAAATGGAATGCCTCAAGATTAAAATCACATTATATTCCTGGACCTGGCAATTGCTAAAATGCAAAAGGGAATCTACAAAGTGAGAACCCTTTTACATTTTATAATTCTTTATTTTCTATTCTTTATTCCCTTTATACTTCTTCTCCGCTTCCTGCGCTTTTTCAAAATCGAGCACTACGCCATTTATGCAATAACGTAAACCAGTGGGTGGTGGTCCGTCTTCAAATACATGTCCAAGATGCGCCTTACAACGACCACACTGTGTTTCGGTTCTTGTCATGCCATGCGTATTATCGGGCGTATAAATTATGCTTGTTTTGCTAATTGGTTCATAGAAACTGGGCCATCCACAACCACTGTCGAATTTAGCATTGCTCTTGAATAACGCATTACCACAGGCAGCGCAGTAATAGGTGCCGGGTTCCTCAAATTTTTCGAATTTACTGGTCCAGGGCCGCTCGGTTCCTTTCAGCCTGGCAATATTATATACATCGGCCGGTAAAACTTTTTTCCACTCTTCTTCACTAAGATTTACTTTGGAAGTGGAGGACCGGGAATACACAGGGTTACTATCCTTTTTTGTTTCCATACTGTTTGTTTTTTTTGTGGGAGCGGGCTGAGAATAACTGCATTGCTGTAAACTGGAAGCCAGCACAATTACCATACTCACTATAAGAACTCTTTTCATATACTTTAGATTGATACAACAAATGTACGAAAGCAAGGTTCGCGGAGATTGTCTTCCTGTAGACAGACGAACACCTGTTAACATATAATTCTGAATATTAGCGCTAAAATTGTTAAGGGAATTTTAAGACGCATCCTTTATATTTGTTCGTATACCAGCCTGATCAGTCTATGTTTAATTTGATACTATTTGGCCCACCGGGAAGCGGAAAAGGAACCCAATCGGAAAAACTGATTGCCCGGTACGGCCTTAAACACTTAAGTACCGGCGATCTGCTCCGCAGCGAAATAGCCGCGCAGACCCCCTTGGGTATGGCGGCCAAAAGCATTATGGACAAGGGTCAATTGGTTCCGGATGAAGTGGTGATTGAAATGATTAATTCTGCTTTGGAAAATAATCCGCAAGCCAGAGGATTCTTATTTGATGGGTTCCCGCGTACTACGGCCCAGGCTGAAGCCCTCGACAAATTGTTGTCTCAAAAAGAAACGGAAATAGCTGTAGTATTAGCCTTGCAGGTAAGCAAAGAGGAATTGGTTTCACGATTAGTAAACCGCGGCAAAACCTCAGGTCGCAGCGACGACACCAACGAATCGATAATTCGGTCCCGCATTGAAGAATATGAAAAGAAAACAGCCGTAGTAGCAGAATATTACCAAAAGTTTGGAAAAGTAGTTTTAGTAAAAGGAGAGGGGACTATTGATGAAATATTTGATGTTTTATGCGCCGAAATTGATGCAAAGGCCGAGGTTTAATAAACATGGTTGGGAGATATGTTATTTGAGATGATGGCAGGGTAAACATCAGCTATTCCGATACAAGCATTAAGTGTAATAGCTAAAAGTTAATCTTACAAAAGAAAATGAGAGATTGAATGTACCGGGCAATTGAATTGTTGAATCAGGAGAATGGGAAGATTTTATGCTGGCAGTTTTTTAACCCGGAAAATTCTGTTTTTTCTTTTGGTGGATCGTCTTTTTCACATTGTTTCGGCTACTTTGTAAAATATATTTGTATCGATTTATGTAAATGAGTTGTAAGGCAGGAAGATTGCTAGTAACTACTGCCGTTTTTTTAGCCAGACAACCCGATGTTGTTGGAAAGGAAAATAGACAGTGTTTCTGAGAAATTAGGGACAACTGCCCTATTGAAGGTTTTCAAAAAAAGCGCGGCGGTGGCGGGGGAGGGAGGGTCCCACTGGGAGGTGAGGGCTAAGCTAAGGTTACGTTGCTCAAGAATAATTTTATAGATTTTAACCTTTATCTGTAGCAAATCATAAGCTGCTGAATGAATCTCAAACAGCAGCCTAATTATATCCTAACCCTATAAAACTAAAAATCCTTAACGGTCAGATCAAGTAGTGAATATTACTCCTAAACTGTCAGATCAAATACTAAGTTTTACACATTAAGTTTCCCGATTACCAGTTATTTCCCAAACAACGAATCCGCCCTTTTCAAACTCCCTATTATCGACTCTTTTACTTTTTGAATCTTGACTTTCTCCGCCTCCAGGTATTGAATCCTTTTTTCTTTATCCCCTTTGGCTGAATCCACTTTAAATTCCTCCATCCAGGTATTCATTCCATAGTCTGCATAATTCAGCTCTTTCTGTAAATCGATTAAGAATTGCTGATATTTAGTATCGACCTTTGAATCAGGTAGTTTATTCAGGCTATCCAGTGTTTTTTGAACCTGGGAAAGATATCTGCTGATTTTTCCCATGCGCGCCATACCCATATCATGTCCTTCCATTACATCATGAAACAATGAGTCTTCCCGGGTTTTCAATACGGGGTTAAAACCATCTGTACGTTCCTGTTCCTGTTTGGGAGCGTTTTTACAAGAAGCAAGCCACCCTAAAAAAAATAAAGTAAAAAGCTTTTTTTTCATATCCATTTAAAATATTGCCTCTAAGGTAATGGCTCTTCCTGAACCAGGCAATGTTTCTTTGTTTTAAACTAATTTCGTTTATCTAATTTTTGCTTGCAACATGAATAAACTCGGAAACTATATCAATGGCCATTGGGTATTTGGCGACGGAGACGGACAATTATTATATAATGCAGTGAACGGAGAAGTCATTGCCGCAGCTACTACCAAAGGTCTCGACTTCCATTCCATTACTCAATACGCGCGTACGGTAGGCAACCCGGCCCTGCGCAAACTCAGTTTCCATGAAAGAGGAAGAATGCTCCGGGCGCTGGCCCTTCATCTCCGGAATCATTTGGACACTTTTTATAAAATCAGTTATCAAACCGGCGCTACCAAAGCCGACAGCTGGATCGACATTGAAGGAGGAATAGGTAATCTCTTTGCCAATGCATCCCTTAGGAGAAAATTTCCGAACCAACCTTTTTGTATAGATGGTGAAACGCACAACTTCAGTAAAAATAATTCATTCATCGGTACGCATATATTAGTCCCCAAGGAAGGAGTAGCCATTCATATCAACGCTTTCAATTTTCCTGTTTGGGGAATGCTCGAAAAAATTGCGGTGAATTTACTGGCCGGCGTTCCCGCTATAGTAAAACCAGCAACCGTTACTTCCTTTCTGACGGAAGCGGTAATGAAAGAAATAGTCGCCAGTAATATTTTACCCCCGGGCGCCTTACAACTTGTTTGTGGATCAGCAGGTGACTTGCTGGACCATGTTACATCACAAGATGTAGTAACATTCACCGGAAGTGCCATTACCGGGTTAATGCTAAAAGCACATCCCGGAATTTTAGGTGAATCGGTTCCTTTTAATATGGAAGCTGATTCTCTCAATTGTATTGTTTTGGGAAATGATGTATTACCCGGCTCTGCAGAATGGGATATCTTTATTAAAGAAGTGCGTAAGGAAATTACTATAAAAGCGGGTCAGAAATGTACGGCTATCCGCCGGATTTTTGTTCCGGACAACAGGATGGAGGAAGTATGGAAAGCCATCGCCACCGCGTTATCACACACCACTATTGGAAACCCGCTGAATGAAAAAGTAAGAATGGGTTCGTTGGCCGGGCAAACTCAACGTAAGGAAGTGGTAGAACAGGTTCAGAAATTATTGGCTTCCTCCCAAATTGTATATGGTTCGCTTGATAGTGTTGAACTGATTGATGCGGATGCCGGCAAAGGGGCTTTTATATCTCCGCTGCTGTTGATTAATGAAAAACCATTTGCAGACAAAGCTGTTCATGAAGTGGAAGCGTTTGGTCCGGTTAGTACCATTATGCCATATAAAACATTCGAAGAAGCGATCGAACTTAGTAAAAAAGGAAAAGGATCGCTTTGTTCTACCATTGTAACGGCGAATGATAAACTGGCCACACAGTATGTTCTGGGTGCCGCTTCCCACCATGGAAGAATATTAGTATTAAATGCGGACTGTGCTAAAGAAAGTACCGGCCACGGATCTCCATTACCCCTGTTGGTGCATGGCGGACCCGGCCGGGCAGGCGGGGGGAAGAGATGGGTGGGATCCGGGGAGTAAAGCATTATATGCAGCGTACCGCTATACAAGGATCCCCAACAACAATAACAGCTATTACAGAGGTATACCAGCAATATGCCAAGGGAAGTACAGATGGTATTCACCCGTTCAAAAAATATTTTGAGGAGTTAGTGATCGGCGATCAACTGGTTACCAGGAAAAGAACCATAACGGCAGAAGATATAAACAAGTTTGCTGATTTAAGTGGGGACCATTTTTATGCCCATATAAAGGAAACCGACTTTACCGGAACTATGTTTGAGCGACAGGTGGCTCATGGTTATTTAATAATGAGTATAGCCGCCGGCTTATTCGTAGATAGTTATGAAAAGAACCCGGTGCTGCTGAATTACGGTATCGATGATCTTCGTTTTACCAAACCCGTTTACCCCGGTGCAGAAATACATATCCGCTTTACCTGTAAAGAAAAAATTGAACAGGAACAGAAAGATGAACAGGATATCCCCAGGGGCATAGTGAAATGGCTGGTTGAAATGATGGATGATACCGAAGAGCCATTAGTGGGGATTGCGACGATACTAACGATGGTGGCCAAAAAGGAAGTGTAAAATCCAATCCGCAGAGTTGTTGTTGTCCGAAAAACTCCTGAGGTTTCATCACGCTGAACCCTCAGGGCCGGGTGGCCTTCACCCTGGGCCTCGCGCTGCATCCGCTTCTTGCTATCGCATCCCGGCTTTCGCCGGGACCGAACCGGATGAGGCGCTCAACCCAGGGTGGGTGTCTGCAAGACTACATTCATCATAAATTATTTTTGTCAACTCTCGGGTAATCGAAACCAATTTCCTCTATTATGTATACCAAAGGATCTTATTAGAAGCATTTATTAGAACCAATTCAATCTTTGGATGGCATTGAGTAAATAAAAGATTCCTAATTTTGATAATGGAATGGTATCCGATCTCTTTCAGGTAAATAATATAGATTAAAACGCGTATTCCGAACTTAGTACGTTTTACATTTTACATTTTATACTTAATATTTTATATTTCTAAATATGGACTCATACGTTAAATCAGCGTTTCATAAAGGAATTACCACGATTGAATTTTATCACGAACAGAGTAACTCGCTGCCGGGTAAACTAATGGAGGAACTCGTTCAAACCATTCACGGGGCGGGAAATGATGACGAAACAAAACTCATCATTCTTCGCTCCGGAGGTGATAAATCATTTTGCGCCGGCGCTTCCTTCGATGAATTGAGTAATATAAAAACAGAAGAAGAGGGGTTTTTGTTCTTCAGCCGGTTTGCTCATATTATTAATGCGATGCGGAAATGCCCTCAATTTATAATTGCCCGGGTTCATGGTAAATGTGTGGGTGGCGGAGTGGGTATCGCCGCCGCGGCCGATTATTCTTTTGCTACTGAGACAGCAGAAATAAAACTAAGCGAGCTGGCCGTGGGGATAGGACCCTTTGTAGTGGGGCCGGTTATAGAAAAGAAAATAGGCGTCGCCGCCTTTTCCCAACTGGCCATTGATGCCAGCATCTGGCGAAGCGCGGATTGGGCCCGGCGAAAAGGTATATTTTCCGAATTACATACCAGTGAGGAAGCCATGGATGAAGCGATCCAGCGACTGACTGATACTTTAATGCATTCCAATCCGAAAGCTATGGAAGAACTTAAAAGAATATTCTGGAAAGGAACCGACCATTGGGATCAGTTACTGCTGGAAAGAGCCGCCATCAGTGGCAAATTAGTGGTTAGTGAATTTACCCGGGAAGCCATTCAGAAATTCAAAAGAAAAAAATAATGAAGCGGTTTAAAAACGGGGTGGTTCCTGCATTAGAATTTAATAAGGCCATCAAGAAACCGATAGCAGTAAAATGCATTCAAATGGATGAATCCTTTGAAGTGGAAACAAAGGAAGGACTTATGAAAGGCGCGCCGGGAGATTGGCTGATGATCGGAATACAGGGAGAAATGTATCCTTGTGCCAACGATATCTTTAAAAAAACGTATGATCTTGTTAAAGAAAAATAATATTCATTCCAGCTGATTGCCTTATCCGAATGCCTACCACTTTTTCTTCAAAGAATTTTACGCGTATTGTAAATAGTCTGGCCCGTAAAGATCCCGAATTGGACCTTATCATCCGGAAACATAGCTATCCCCCAATGTGGACCCGCCCCAATACATTCGCTACGCTCATTCATATTATACTCGAGCAACAGGTTTCCCTGGCATCCGCTAAAGCAGCCTTACTCAAATTAAAAAAATATATTGGGGTTATCACTCCACAGAAATTATTGCAATTGACAGATGCTGAATTAAGAGCTTGCTATTTCAGCCGGCAGAAAACGATTTACGCCAGGGAACTGGCGACTACCCTGGTTAAAAAGAAATTACAATTAAAAAAAATGGTGCTATTGAATGACGAAGAGATCCGCTATGAATTGAAAAAAATCAAAGGAATCGGAGACTGGACCGTTGATGTTTACTTGTTATTCGTGCTTCAGCGAATGGATATTTTTCCTGCCGGCGACCTGGCCATGATGAATACCATTAAGCACCTGAAGCAATTACCAAAACAAACGACGAGGGAAGAAATAATAGCAATGGCCGAATCCTGGAGGCCATACCGATCCGTGGCCACCTATTTGCTTTGGCATTATTACATACAATCAGGAAGAATTCGGGTCTGACGGTCCCCGTCAGACCACATACCTAATTACTTTTTAATCTTTTCGCCAATCCCGGATATTAAATATTCAACCCTCCACAAGCGCTGATCACCTGCCCGGTAATATAGGAGCCCATATCGGAAGCCAGGAACAGGGCCACATTGGCTATGTCTTCTCCCGAAGCAAATCTTCCTAATGGAATGGCAGATTTGTATTTAGCCGCAGCATCTCCTTCTTTCAGGTAGCTGGTCATGTCTGTTTCAACAAAACCAGGAGCAATAGCATTACAGCGGATATTTCTACTGCCCAATTCTTTCGCTACGCTTTTGGTGAAGCCGATTATACCGGCTTTACTGGCCGCATAGCTGCTTTGTCCGGCATTACCGGTTTCGCCAATGATAGAACTCATATTAATGATACTACCGCTTTTTGCTTTCATCATCGGCCGTATCACTTGTTTGGTCATATAAAAAACACTATTGAGATTTACCCTTATAACTTCATCCCATTGGTCAGGGGTCATGCGCAATAGCAGGTTATCTTTTGAAATTCCCGCATTATTGACACACACGTCTACCGTTCCGAATTCTTTCAGCACATCATTTACAAATGTTTCGCATTGAACAAAATCGCCGGCATTACTCTTATAAGCTTTCGCTTTCACTCCCATTGATATTACTCTTTTTTCCAGCAGAGTTGCTTTTTCTGCACTACTATCGCTTACATAGGTAAAAGCAACATGAGCCCCCTCCTCAGCAAATTTTAAAACGATCGCTTCTCCGATACCCCGGGCAGCACCGGTAACAATAGCCACTTTATTTTCAAGTAATTTCATGTAATTAGAATTAAAAGTCGAAAGTATTGAAAACATATCAATCTTTAAACAAAGCCGCCAGGTAAAGTTTCTTGCCCACCACTAAACTAAAATCATAGTCAATAGAAATACGATCAACGAATACATATATTTTATCCCGACAAAAAAAATAATGAAAAATGTAAATCCTTTTGTTATAGAGATCCATTGAGCCTCTCTATAAAATCGTCTGAAAGCGATAATTATAAACAGTCCAAAAATAGACTGAGTCATCCAATCCACCCAAGATCCATCATAAAAAACAGGGTTGTATTGAGGCGCAATTTTTTCAACCAAAAAAGACAGAAATGGAAGCACCAAAAAATCTAAAAAAATATAATAGGAAATTAGTTCAGCTGACAAAATAAAATGGTCATAGAACGCTATTTGCCTATTAATGAATAAAAGGGCAATTACGCTGGCCGTAAGTGGTATAAATAATAATAGAGATATCTTGGAGACTTTTGGCGACTTCTCGTCATATCGTTTTGCTATCTCCGTATAACCTACTTGATATTTTTCTATTTTGGCCTTGAATACTGGGATGGTTAACCAGGTGAAATTATATTGAGGCGAAGCATAAGTCTCCGCTTTCATATTTAGTCCCTGAAATCGCGGAAATAGTAAATAAAAAACAACCAACAATAAGAAAAAGGGGACCGGCTTAAAATATTTTTTTCGGATTCCACTGCAATAGTCCAAGGATATTTTGCCTGGTTTTGTAATGGCAGTTTTTAGCGAGGTAAGAAAAGTTCCATCAAAATGAGAAGTAAAGTGTATTGCATCATTGAAAAGATGCTTTATTAGCTTATCCTTCTCGTTATAAATTTTCTCTCCGCATTGATTACAGAACTTACCCGTAAAATGGTGGCCGCAATTTTTGCAAACACTATTTTCTTGCATAAAAAGTATTTGTTAAGAATTCAGGCTCATTATTTCCTCCACATATTTTCGGTCGTTACTTAACCGGGGTACCTTGTGCTGTCCGCCGAGCTTGCCTCTTGTCTTCAGCCAATTAGCAAATACCCCTTTCCGTAGCGAATGCACAACCGGCAATCGGAGCGCGATATTTTTGTATCGCTTTGCTTCGTAATCGCTGTTAATGGATTGAAGGGCAGCATCAAGTTGTTCAATAAATAACTTTTTGTCGGCAGGTTCCTTTTCAAATTCAATCAGCCATTCATGAGCGCCATTGCCTTCCTCACTAAAATAAATAGGAGCAGCTGTATAGTCGTTCACAACCGCACCGGTTTTTTCGCTGGCTATTGCAATGGCTTTATCGCTGTTGTCAACAATTACCTCTTCGCCAAAAGCATTGATATAATGCTTTACCCTTCCACTTACTACTACCCGGAAAGGCTGGAGTGTGGTAAAACGTATCGTATCGCCCACCAGGTACCTCCACAATCCACCGTTGGTAGATATTATCAAAGCATAATTCTTGCCTACTACTACTTCGAGCAACCCGATTGTATGCGGATTAGGCTTACCATATTCCTCAATCGGCATGAACTCCATGAAAACTCCATGATCAGTGAATAATAACATACCCTCTTCCCCCGGCTTATCCTGGGCAGCAAAAAAACCTTCACTGGCATTATACATTTCTAAATAATGAATGTTTTTACCAATCAGTTTTTCAAACTGTTCTTTATAGGGTACAAAAGAGACCCCTCCATGTATATACAATTCGAGGTTGGGCCAAACTTCGCTGATTGAATTTTTTCCTGTCATTTCCAGAATTCGACGAAATAAAACCAGGGTCCAGGTAGGTACCCCTGAAATGGAAGTTACATTCTCCATTATAGTATTCTGTGCCAGCTTCTCAATCTTGCTTTCCCATTCGTCCATTAAGGCAATACTTAATTCCGGGGTTCGGATCCAATGCGCCCAGAATGGTGAATTATGCAATAGCACCGCGCTCAAATCTCCATAATGCGTTTCTTCATTTATCTGGTGTACCGTATGGCTGCCGCCAATTACTAATCCCTTTCCTGTTAATAAATCAGAGTCGGGGTTGAAATTATAATACAAGGTGAGAACATCCTTCGCGGCCTTGAAATGGCAATCTTCCAGGCTTTCGTCGCTAACTGGTATGTATTTGCTTTTGTCACTGGTGGTACCGCTGCTTTTAGCAAACCAATGGATGGGTGTATTCCATAAAATATTTTGTTCCCCTTCCATAATACGCTGAATGTATGGCTTCAGGTCCTCGTACTCGTGAATAGGAACCGCTTGTTTAAATTCACGAAGGCTAAATAATTTCGAAAAATTATATTTTCTTCCGAATTCGGTGTATTGGGCTGAAGTGACCAGGTCCTGCAATACCTCGCGCTGTGCATCAACCGGGTTTTTGGTCCATGCTTCAATTCGCCAGAATCGCAAACGGGCCAGTGATGATATGGCAGGTGATAAAAGTTTCATTGGATAAGGGCAAAATACAGAATGAAATGAAGAATGAAAAATAAAGAATTAAAAATAAGGATTCCAAAAAAAGCATTCAGGCTAAATAAGCGTCGGGTCACTTTTTTGCCCGCCGGCATTGCTTGGCTGAAGCTTTGAGAAGGAGAACACCGGGTTCTACCTCCTTTATTTTTCATTTACCCGGAAATTAATGCTTGTGGCTTATCAGAATAAAAATGCACTCCTGATCTTTTCTCTCAATACTTCCTTCAGTTCGTTATTTATAAAGGCATGCTCTATCGCTTCTAGATTGCACCTTAGAAAATGGACTCTGCTCCAATTAAAAACTTTCTCCATTAATGCATACTCATCCGTTAATGTCACCGGGGTGGTGGTTCGGGCATCGGTATTAATACTCATAGAAACACCCGAATTGTATATTGTATTCACACTATGATTTTCTATCACATCAAATACATTAGTTTGAATATTGCTGGTGGGACAAACTTCCAGGTGAATTCCTTTTTGTTTAAGAAATTCTATCAAAGTATAGTCTTCAACACTCCGCACACCGTGACCAATACGGGTGGGGTATAAATAGTTTAATGTTTCCCAAACGCTTTCCGGGCCTTTTGCTTCCCCCGCATGCGCCGTACAAAAAAATTGATGCTCTTTTGCGAATTGAAATGCTTTAATATGATTTTTAAGAGGAAAGCCGGCTTCATCGGCAGCTATATCAAAGCCGGTTACGTACGTTCCGGCAAACTGTTTTACCAATTGAACTGTCTCCATACTTTGGGATTCTGAATAATGCCGCAGGGTACAAAGTATGATGCGTGCTTCAATTCCGGTCTCTCTTATTCCCTCCTCTACTGCTTTATTAACTGTTTGTACCACCTCAAAAGCAGTAAGTCCTTTGGACGTGTGCTGCAAAGGGGCAAACCGCATTTCCGCGTAAATGACCTTATCAGCCAGTAATTGTTCAAACAGGTCAAGAGTAACCAGCCGCAGTTGTTCCCTTGTTTGCATCAATTCGAATCCATTAACTGCCCGTTTAATATAATCGGCCAGGTCGGTACACTTGGGAGGAGCAATAAATGATTCGCGGTATTCTTCATAACTGATGGCGGGGTTCAATAGTTGAACCACCTTATAACTCAAACAGCAATCAAGATGGAGATGCAATTCAATTTTGGGAAGGCTTTGATAGTTCATCATTCCAAGCCGCTTAATGTTAATTTTCTTAAACAAAATAATCAGAAAAGGAGATCGGGTAATATCTCTTTAATTGATTGAACTTGCCTGAAATTAGGATGTTCAATTTTATGCTCTGTTTTTTCATGCGCCCAGGTGGTATGGTAGGGCACATGTATACCATGACCACCCATCGACAGCACCGGCATGATATCAGACTTTAAAGAATTACCGATCATTAAGAATTCTCCTGGTTTTATGTCCAGATGCCTGATAAGTTTACCATAATCAGATTCCTGTTTATCACTCATTATTTCAATGTGATGGAAATAATTCTCCAATCCCGATTTCTTTAATTTGCGCTCCTGGTCAAGCAGATCCCCTTTGGTAGCTACTACAATCCGAAAGCTGCTTTTCAACATATGAAGCGTTTCTTCCACCCCCTCTAATAATTCTATAGGTTTTTCCAGCAGATCTTTCCCATATTGAACAATCTTTTCTAAAACATTGTGGGAAACGGTATGGTTGGAAATACGCAAGGCCGTTTCAATCATAGAAAGCATAAAGCCTTTAACTCCGTATCCATACAAAGCAAGGTTTTGCATTTCTGTTTTAAATAATTCCTGCGATACAGAATGATGCGGAAGATAATCTTCCATTAAGGCGCAAAAACGATGCTCTGTCTCCTGGAAATAGGGTTCATTTACCCAAAGGGTATCGTCAGCGTCGAAGGCAATTACTTTAGGAAGCATATCTTCTTTTTAAGAATTATCAAAAATATTAAAAACCTAATGGAGAATTGATCCAATATTTCCTGATCAATTCGTAAAATAAAGAAATAGAGGAAATTCGCAGCGCGCAGGCAATTTTAAGAATTATTGCAGGCAGTCCCTATTGGGCGTTCTGGTCGCCTGGTTTAATAGTAGCGGGTTCCATGGGATGGAGTGCTTCTTCATGTAAATAATCCTTTCGCTTCAATTCAAAGTTTCTACCGAGGTAAAGCCTGCGTACCTGCTCGTCCTCAGCTAATTCTTCCGCCGTACCATGTTTAAAAATTTTCCCTTCAATAAGCAAATAAGCACGGTCGCAGATAGAGAGTGTTTCATTTACATTATGATCAGTAATAAGTATCCCAATATTTTTATGCTTTAGTCTGGCCACTACCGATTGGATATCTTCCACCGCAATCGGATCCACCCCTGCGAAGGGTTCATCCAACAATATAAATTTCGGGTTTACTGCTAAGGCGCGGGCTATTTCCGTACGACGACGCTCGCCACCACTCAGGCTGTCGCCTATATTTTTTCGTACATGATGCAGTCGAAATTCATCCAGCAAGGCTTCCAGTTTTTCTTTTTGCTCCGCCTTTTTCAACCCGGTCATTTCCAATATGGCTTTTATATTATCTTCCACACTCATTTTACGGAATACACTTGCTTCCTGGGGTAAATAACCAATACCTAACTGCGCCCTTTTATACATCGGAATCTGGGAGATATCCTCTTTGTCTAAATAAACATGACCCTGATCCGGCTTTATTAAGCCAACCACCATATAGAAGGTGGTGGTTTTGCCAGCTCCATTGGGACCAAGCAAGCCTACTATTTCTCCTTGTTGCACGTTGATCGAAACGTTGTTTACTACCGTACGCCGACCATATGCTTTTACCAGGTCCTGGGTATATATTTCACTCATTAAAATGATCGTCTTTCCGGCAAAAATACCGGAACAAATCGATTCTTACCAGCTTTGATCAAGCAATTTAACAGCCATTTGCAATAACGCAAATCCTTGCCTAAGTTTGCAACCTAATTGAGAGTAATAATGAAAGTTATTGAACATATAAACCAGGCTAAAGACACCTTAATTTCTTTTGAAGTATTGCCTCCGCTGAAAGGAAAAGGAATTGGTGCTTTGTACAGCCACCTGGATCCGCTGATGGAATTCAAACCCTCATTTATTAATGTGACTTACCACCGCAGTGAACATGTTTTTAAGAAAAATGCGGATGGAAGTTTTCAGAAAGTAATCGTTCGTAAACGCCCTGGTACCGAAAGCATTTGCGCGGCTATCATGAATAAATATAATGTAGATACTGTCCCCCATCTTATCTGTGGTGGCTTTGGTATAAATGAAACGGAAGATGCCCTGATCAATTTGCATTATCTCGGTATTGATAATGTATTGGTTTTGCGGGGCGACGCGGCTAAAAATGAAACTTCTTTTGAACCAGAACCCGGCGGACATAAATATGCCAGTGACCTCCTGAAGCAGGTAGTAAATCTGAATGCGGGAGTGTACCTGGAAGACGAACTGAAAAATCCTCACAAAACAAAATTCTGTATCGGCGTGGCCGGCTATCCAGAAAAACATTTTGAAGCGCCTAATATGGCTACGGATCTGCACTACTTAAAAAAGAAAGTAGATGCCGGCGCGGACTATATTATTACTCAAATGTTTTTCGATAATGCTAAATACTACGCTTTCGTGAAGTCTTGCAGGGAAATTGGCATTACCGTTCCTATTATCCCCGGCCTCAAGCCTGTTTACAACCGCAAACAGGTAACTATGCTTCCAAAAACATTTCATATCGACCT
Source organism: uncultured Chitinophagaceae bacterium (assembly GCA_963775145.1). Lineage (GTDB taxonomy): Bacteria > Bacteroidota > Bacteroidia > Chitinophagales > Chitinophagaceae > Endoryza. The sequence continues at coordinate 259,375 of CAVZHZ010000016.1, read as the reverse complement.
GCCCGCTGATCTTACGAATGAAATGCTAAAATGCAAGACCGATGAGGAGGTAGAAAAAATAGGAACTGAGTGGTTGTTACTCCAATCAAAAGATTTAAAGAAAAACGGCGTGCAGGTATTGCATTATTATACCTTGGGTAAACCACTGTTGATAGCTAATGTGGTTAAAGAACTTGTGTAAACTCTTCCAAAAAAATGGAGATTAATATTTAATAAGTGAAACTCCCGCATTCCGCTTATTGGAAATCTGTTCCTGAAGAGGCCACACATCTATTGTTTCTCCCTTACCTTGGCAAGCTTTTGAACACCGCTTCATTTATTACAATCGGGTATTTCTTCTTTAACTCCGCAATCCACTTTTCTTCGAGAGAAGTTTGATAGTCGTTAATTACAAATCCGCGTGCATCATTAAAACTGCGGAGCTCGCGGTTGTTGTAAAGATTAATTACATAACAAAAGGTTGCACTGTTGTCCGTTTCGTTCCTAACTGTTGCGGTAATAAGGCCTGGCGAAAAGGCAGTTCGTTCTGCAACCGGCAACTGTCCCAGTTCAAAGCGGCCCGAATCTCCCAGCAGGTTTCCTTCGCTCTTATCTACCAGTTGCCGCCAATCGGTATACGCCGATGAAAGTTTACTTTTTGTGGCTTCTGCCACCGAATCATGAGTTGCTGTTAAAATAAGGGCATCGGCACTGGCTTCCCACCAATAATTAGTCTTGTGCTCGTCGTAATATTTTTTAAGTCCCACACTGTCAGCAGAAGCCTTATCCCATATTTTACGCTGCATAATTTCAAACAAAAGGTTTCCTTCTCTAAATTCTCTGAGCTGGTAGGCAAATTCTTTATTATAGCTTTCCAGGTGTTCCCGGTAATATTCCAGCGCAGTTGTTTCTACAAACTGATCGAATAATTGCGCTTTTGTTTTTCCATTTTTCAGATTTTCAACCGCACGCTTTGCCTCCAGGTAGCTTACCCAATCTTGTACAGTAATTGTTTGTTTGGGAAACGCAAAGAGCTTTGTGGAAGCTTTTACATCTGTTAACAGCGGGAGGGGTTTGTTCTCTATGACACTATCCGAAATTCGGGAAAAAGACTTTTCGTTTACCGGGAATTTCCTGTACGCTGTTTGATTCAGAATTTTTTTTACTAATAATTTTTGCGATACTTCGGCCCGGTCATTCTGGGCTATTTGTTGACGATAGCGGTCCCATATTGTTTTATTATTCTTATCAATAGCTACCGGTTTTAGTTGAATCCGCTTAATGATATGGTACCCGAAAGAGGTAGCTACTGGCTTCGAGTAATCGCCATCATTCCGTAATGCGAAAGCGGCCGCTTCAAAGTCAGGCTCATATCTTCCTGTTCCAAATTCCTGTATTTCTCCGCCATTCTGATAACTCAAATTGTCATTGCTGAATTGAAGGGCGAGTTGTTTAAAGTCGGCCCCGTTTTGCAAAGCACGGTACAATGAATCCGCTCTCAGGCCTGCCTGTTGTTTTTGGATTTGGGTGGCATCCGGAGGAAATGCAATGAGTATTTGTGCCACTCGTATGGTTCCAATTGCCTTCCGCTCCCCCGTATTTTTTAAAATATGATAGCCGATTTTACTGCGATACGGTTTTGAAAATTTTCCGATCGGAGTATTATAAGCAAGATTTTCAAGGTCGTACGGTAAAACAAACGAAGTAATAAATCCTATATCTCCTTTATTGGAAGCAACAGCGGGATCATCTGATAATTCGATGGCTACCTTATCAAATGATTCTCCTTTTAGTAATCGGCTGTATGCCTGGTTGATTTTTGCCTGGGCTTTTTGCTGGTCTTCTGCGGAAGCATTAAAAGGCAACTGCACATAGATATGCGATAGATGGACGTCTTTCTCACTTCGCTTCATCGCTTCCTCCACCAGCAGGTTCATACTGGCTTCATCGTTCATATAGCCCGTTGAAACCTGGCTGCGAAAACTTCTTAATTCTGATAACTGGGCAGGCAGCGTATCTAACTTCAAATCCAGCGCCGCCTGCACTTTTATTTTGAAGCGGGTATACAGTTGAAGGTATTCCTGGTAGGCCTGCGCAGTGGGTTTACTTTCGGAATTATTTTTATTGAATGCTTTTAAGAACTCTTCCCGGCTCACAGCTCTGGAACCATAGGTAAAAAGAGTTTGACTATTCGCTGTAATAACGATTAAAAATAATAAGGAAGTGATAATTGGTTTTTTCAGCCTGGCCATAGTATTAATTGGATGGTGATTTTTTAAGCTTCAGATCAATTACTTCGTTTAATTGCTCAAAGCTTAATTTTTTGGCAACAATACGTTTGTCTTTATCCAGCAAATATAATAGCGGTGTCTGATAAACATCGTACAGTTGTTTATACGAAGGTCTTCCGGCCGCATTATCTTCTACCTCTTTGGATGGTAACTGGTACACATGAACCCAATCCTTCAGGTTGCGGTCCTGAATGAATTTAATCCAGCTTTCTTTTCCTCCATCTGTCATCACCCCATACAATGCAACGCCCTGGTTTTTCCATTTCGCATGATAGATAGAATCCAGCCGTGGGACTACTTCTTTGCAATGGCTGCAGGTAGGATCCCAAAAGCAAACCACTATCATATCTGATTTAATATTATAAAGAGGAGTAGGTTTATCGGTACTGTCTACCATTTCAAGATTAGCAGCCGGCCGGCCAATCAGGTTTGCCATCAGGCTATATGCCCGTTTGGTCATAAACTCCTTATACTGCTCGGTAAAGAAATCTGTTTGCCCGGTATTAATATATTTTTCAAAGAGATGAACAAATACAGCATCCTGTCCCATAAACTCCGGATTCACATATTTCTGCACGAAATAAACCATAAAGAACTTGTACATTTCCTTGCTTCCTCTCGAATAAAGTATCATTTTATCCGCTTCGCGGATGATAGAGTCCGGGTGCGGTGCCACCAGTTCCCGAAAATACTTGTCTACTTTAGGCTCAAAAAAAGGAGTACGCGCCAATCTTTCATCTCCAAATTCTACGCCATCCCAAAAATGCGATTTGTAATAATGATACGCGTAGTTGGAATCGTATTTGCCACCCGGATGTATGGAGGCCGGGGGAACAATCGGTTCTTTCATGGCCCTGAACATAGCCGACAAAATAGAACCGGGATATAATTTGTTAATGCTGTCGCGATAAACCTGGAGACGATCTCCTAATTGCTTGAGCCGGGCTGTTACCGTAGCCGAGTCCTTAGCATTTTTAACAGTATTTAATTCCTGGTTTGCTTTGGCCGCAGCTTGCCCGGTCTTGGTAGCAAAATTGGTATAGTGCTGAAAAAGAGTATTGTCTTTTGAATTGGTAAATACTACCCCTGCCGGAATATTCGATGTATCGGCACTTATTGAAAAATTTTGCTGCTTATCAATCAGCACCTCAAATAGAATTTCTTTTTTAGGAGAAACAATAAAGTAAATTCCCCCGGTCAGCGGCTGCTTGCCTTTAAAAACGCCCTTGCTATTGGCATCAAGGAGGGTAGAATCGGCCAGGGCCTTTTTGTTTCCATAATAATAGCCGAGGTATATATAAGAATTCCTGTATGGCTTTAAGGTAATACTGATATTATACCCCTCCTGGGCCCAAAGGCTATGACTAATGGAAAATAAAGCAAATGCAAGTATATATTTCCTCATGATGATAAGCACGAATAAAACTCTAATTTATTGAACATACAACGCTTAAGCTGTTAATTCCTTGCGAAGATACCTCAATAAAAAAATCAGAAAATATAGCCTGCTTGATTTCTAAAGTCAGGAAATCAAGAAAAAAAACAGCCATGTGAGTAAAAAGCCCCGTATTCTTTTATTTATGGCATTGTGTTTGCCGATTCCTAAACTTTATTTAAACTTTTCCGTTACCTTCCGGAATTCCCTAATCAATCCCCTTGTTAACTTCAGATTACGCTTTCATCTCTGATCCCTTTTGGTTCTGATTCATGATGTAAAATTAAATTTAGGGCAATGATTATTTCTACCAAAACGAAAATGCAGCGTATTCTTTTCCTATTGTTCTTTTTCCTTCCGGGTGGTTGGCAAGCAGTTGAAGCTCAGGTAAATCAATGTCCCAGTTGCTGGCAACCCATTTATCGTCAACGGATGGTTTGGAATCAAAACATCTCGGCGAATATCAACGGGTATGTTGAATTTCTTCCCAATGGTTATGATCCCAACGGAACAAAAAAATACCCTCTCATCATTAACTTCCATGGTCGGGATAAACAGGGACCCGGCAATAGCCAGGAATCAGTATGTGCTGCCGCCTGCGAAGGGCTGGCCCTTAAACTGGAGCAGTATCGTTTTCCTGAAACCGTAGTGGTTAATGGTGTTTCCTATTCCTTCATAATTCTCACTCCACAGTACCTCGGTGGTTCAGGAGGTGATTTCGCCCCCATGATTGATTATGCAATCAGTAGGTATAAAGTAGATCCGGACAGGGTTTACCTTACCGGCCTTAGCCTCGGGGCCAGTTATATTATGGATTTTATGAGCTCTTCTGTCAATAATGCCAAAAAGGTAGCTGCTATTGTTCCGCTCGCTGGTTGCAATAGTTCAAATCCGGCCGGTGCCAGTAATACCGCTACCCAAAAAGTTCGTTATTGGGGAATTCATTGTTTATATGATCAAACCTGTCCCTCTAATAATACCGTTAGCTGGGCCAATGGCATCAACAGCTATTCACCTGGCAATCCAATGGCAACGGCCGACCTGACCCCGGTTTATAACCCCGGTTTCTACCACGATATTTTTTCCACGGTATATGATATTAACTGGAAAGACCTTCCGGATAATGTCTTTCACCAGCACATCACCGAATGGATGGTTCAGTATTCACGCGCATCCGGATCCGCCCTGCCGGCAATTTTGGCTAACTACCAGGTGAAACTAAAAGACAAACAGGTATTGGTAGACTGGACCACTACCCTCGAATCTCTGACCGACTATTTTACGATTGAAAGAGCCGGACCCGATATGCAGTTCAGGCAAATCGGAAAAGTATCTGCCGCCGGTAATTCATCGAATCCTACTTCCTATTCCTTTGTTGATCCTCTCCCTTTAAAAGGTACCAGTTTTTACAGGGTGGTCTTAATTAATAAAGATGGGCTGCCTGATATTTTCGAAATCAAAAAAATTACTAATCGCGAGTTTGGCGTAAACTTTTCGTTAAGCCCTGTACCCGCTGGAAAAATCCTACAATTATCTTTTGAAACTGATGAATCGCAAAAGTTGAATTTTTCTATCAGGGATATCAATGGACGTATGCTTCGCGCCTGGTCGGCCAATTTTACTTCCGGTTCGGCCAACCTGGGCATCAACATAGAAGCCTTATCACCCGGTATTTACTATTTAAATGTACAGGGTACCCGTTTCACCGAAGCGAAAAAGTTCATCAAGCAATAAGTCATTATCCATCTTATTTAAAACCAAAAACCATCCTGAACTTACGGGATGGTTTTTTTTATTGCCTGTCTTTGCTAAATATCGATACCTACCTCATATTTATATCAATTAAGCAGGAAGCATGACCGCGCATATAAAAAAGAATCAGGTAACTACTTAATCTGCTAATTTTATACCTATTCAAAAACTAACTGCACATGAAAAGATTATTCCTATTCCTGGCGCTACTTATTATGAGCGTTATCGCTCGATCACAATCTATTAATATCAATCAGCATTTCAAGAATTGGAAACCGCGAAATATTGGACCCAGTGGCATGAGCGGTCGTATTGTAGCGATAGACGCCATACACAGTAATCCTAACATCATTTACCTCGGCGCTGCTTCCGGAGGAGTTTGGAAGACCACGAACGGGGGAAGTCAATGGGAACCTATTTTTGATGAACAGCCTCTATTGAATATTGGATCGATTGCCATTCAGCAAAGCAATCCCGCGGTAGTGTGGGTGGGAACCGGTGAAGGTAATCCCCGCAATTCTTTGAATATTGGGGAGGGAATATATAGAACACTGGATGCCGGCAAAACATGGAAAAGAATGGGATTGGAAAAAACGCGCAATATTCACCGGGTAATTATTGATCCCTCGAATGCAAACATAGTTTACGCTGCCGCTATTGGAAATCCCTATGGCGAACATCCCGAGCGGGGAGTCTATAAAAGTACAGACGGGGGAGAAAGCTGGGCCAAAATTCTATATGTTAACGATACTACCGGGTGCGCCGAGCTGGTAATGGATCCTTCTAACCCAAATAAATTAATCGCGTCTATGTGGCAACATCGCCGCCAACCCTGGACATTTAAAAGCGGAGGTCCTGGCAGTGGATTATACATTACGGTGGATGGTGGTAAGAACTGGAAAAAGTTGGGTAAAGAAGATGGAATTCCAGAAGGACAATTGGGAAGGATAGGAATTGCTTTTGCGCGCAGTATGCCCCAGAGAGTATATGCGAAAATTGAATCAGCAAAGAATGGATTTTATAAAAGCGATGATGGCGGATTCAAATGGACATTGGTAAACAGCGATCCGGCGCAGGTTACTGACCGGCCATTTTATTACCAGGAAATTTATGTAGATCCAAAAAATGAAAACAGGATTTACGATATACATTCCACCGTTACGTTTAGTGAAGATGGTGGCCGCACCTTTCAAACCCTGATTCCCTATAGTGGCATCCATCCCGATCACCATGCCTGGTGGATCAATCCCAATGATCCTAATTTTATTATTGAAGGCAATGATGGAGGTATTGGTATTTCCCGCGATCGGGGAGCCAATTGGGTATTTGACGAAAAATTACCGGTCGGACAGTTTTACCATATTAATGTAGATAATGAAATGCCCTATAATGTAATGGGTGGTATGCAGGATAACGGAAGCTGGCGTGGTCCGGCTTATACATTCACCAATGGCGGTATAAGAAATTATTACTGGGAAAATGTTGGGGGAGGGGATGGTTTTGATGTAATGCCCGATCCGGATGATGCCAATTGGATTTATTCTATGAGCCAGGGGGGAAATGTAGGAAAACAGAATGTAAAAACCGGGGAACGCTGGTTCATAAAACCCCCTTCCGTTGATTTGAATATTAAGTTGCGATTTAACTGGAACTCGGCTATTGCCCAGGATCCCTTTGATAACAATACCGTTTACTATGGTAGCCAGTTTCTTCACAAAAGCAGTAATAAAGGAGCAGCCTGGGAAATCATATCTCCTGATCTTACTACTAACAATCCTGATCAACAGAAGCAGGATGAAACAGGTGGCCTTACCCTTGATATTACGGGCGCAGAAACATTTAATACGATTATTACCATTGCCCCTTCCCCCAAACAAAAAGGAGTGCTATGGGTAGGAACTGACGATGGTAATATTCAATTAACGATTGATGGAGGTAAAACATGGACTAATTTCCGGGGGAAAATTCCGGCAATGCCTACAGGGGCCTGGATACCCCAAATACAAGCCTCCAGACATAATGCCGGAGAAGCTTTTGTGGTGACGAATGATTATCGTCGTGGTGATTTTAAACCGTATGTTTTCCGCACCACCGATTTTGGAAAAACATGGACCAGGTTATTAGATGAAAATAAAGTGAAAGGATACGCCTTATGTATTCTGCAGGATCCAACGGAACCCAATTTGATATTCGCAGGCACCGAGAACGGCCTATGGGTGAGTTTAGATAATGGAGTTAATTTTCAACAATGGAAAAACGGGTATCCATCCGTTTCAACTTACGACCTGGCCATCCAGGAAAGAGAAGCCGACCTGGCTATCGCTACTTTCGGAAGATCGCTTTGGATTCTTGATGACATACGTCCCTTGCGAAAATTAGCTTCCGTAAGAGGAATGCTGGCCAAAAACTTAACGGTATTCCCGTCACCTGATGCCTATCAAATCGCTTATCGGCCCGCTACCGGTTATGAATGGAGCCTTGCTGGTTTGTGGGATGCCGAAAACAAAAGAAGAGGCGCGCCCATTTCTTACCTGATCAATAAACTTCCTGAGTCTTCCCGGAGAGATTCAACGGCTACCCCAGCACCGGGTAATGAATCGACTCCTGCTGAAGCAAGGCCTGGTGCGGGGCAAGGAGCTGGGCGTGGTGGACAGGGAGGTGGACGTGGTGGATTTTCCGGACGTGCCGGAGCCGGCGGTAGTAGCCGCGACAGTGTATGGGTTAGAATTTACAACGATAAAAATGAATTGATCCGGACAACCCGGTGGAGAGCTGACTCCGGTTTTAATCGCTCCTATTGGGGCATGGAAGAAAAGGGATTTCGTCAGCCTGGTTTTCCTAAGCCAAGGCCCGGGGCACCAGAGCCAGGCGGATTGCAGGTTTTACCCGGAACGTATAAAGTGGTTATCACCCTGGGAAGAGAATCCGATTCTACCTTCATAACAATAAAAGACGATCCGAGAATCGGCAATAGGGATGAAGCCAAAAAAGCGCAGCGAAAATTATATCAGCGATTACGCAGCAGCACGGATAAACTTACTGAAGCAATGGACCGGCTAACCGAAGCATCTGAAGTATTAACTAAGATTAACGGTCAACTACAAAATTTAGAAGGCAAAGAAATTGATTCGCTCCGAAAAACCACAAAGGCTATGCAGGATTCTATTAAAGTAATCCGTGAATTTATTAGCGGGAAAACTTCCGATCGGCAGGGTATTACCCGGTCATCCGATCCTACCGTTATGACCCGCATGCAAGAGGCCAATCAATACATAGGTTCGAAATTAATCGGGCCGGGTCCCCAGGAAGAGGGATTGGTTGGCAATGCAGAGAAATTAATTGGGGAAGCATTACAAAGAACCAACCATTTCTTTGAAGGAAAATGGAAAGATTATCGCAAGCAGGTGGAAGAAACAAAAATCAATTTATTTAAAGAGTACAAACCTATTCAGTAATTGAAACTGATCACGAAAGCCTCCGGGATGAATCCGGGGGCTTTTTATTGTCTTGTAGCTAACTCTTATTCATAATTTGTTTGCTAACATGTGGTAGTTTGAATGTATGAATATACTTTTGTCGAATGAAACTATCGCATTTATCAGAAACGCTGATCGGCTCCGAGATTGTAAAATTAGGAGGTGAAATTCGCGAGAAAATCCGCCAGGGAGAAAAGATTTATAATTTTACTGTTGGTGATTTTGATCCATCGGTATTTCCCATTCCAAAAGAACTCGAAGAAGAAATTGTAACAGCCTACCGCCAGCATTTCACCAATTACCCAGCCGCTGAGGGCAACCTGGACTTGCGCGAAGCGATCAGTAATTTTTTGAAAGTGCGCGAGCAATTGCATTATTCCCTTTCAGAAATATTAGTTTCCTGTGGAGGGAGGCCTTTGATATATGCTGTTTTCCGAGCCATCTGCGACGCGGGAGATAAAGTTATTTATGCAGTACCCTCCTGGAATAATAATCATTATGCGCATTTTGTAGGGGGAGAACATGTGGTTATTGAAGCGGGACCCGAAACAAATTTCATGCCTTCCGTAAATGATATCCGAAAGCATTTACCAGGCGCCACCCTTCTTTCGCTTTGCTCTCCTCAAAATCCAACAGGCACTACTTTTACTAAGCAGGATCTGGAAGCTATTTGCGATATGGTGCTGGAAGAAAATCTTCGTCGCGTGCCAGGAGAAAAAAAACTATATATAATGTACGATCAAATGTATCGGTATTTAACTTTTGGGTCCACCGTACATTATAACCCGGTAAGCCTGAGGCCGGCGATGAAAGACTTTACCGTGTTTATTGACGCGATCAGTAAAGTTTTTGCAGCTACGGGCGTGCGGGTAGGTTGGGCCCTGGGACCGTCAGAAATTATTAATAAGATGAAAGCGTTATTGGGTCATGTGGGAGCCTGGGCACCTATGGCGGAGCAAAAAGCAGTAGCCCGCTATTTATACCAGCAGGAAAATATTGATCGGTATCTTAAAGAATTCAAACAAAAGATTGAAGAGAGGCTGCAGGGAATTTATGTTGGCTTAATGCAATTAAAAAAAGAGGGATTTGCTATCGATTCCCTCAATCCGCAGGCGGCTATTTATCTAACATTAAAAGTAGACCTCGTTGGAAAGACAAGAGCAACCGGGGAGAAAATTGAAAATCAAAGTGAGGTTACCGCTTACCTCCTTAATGAGGCAAAGCTGGCTATTGTTCCATTTTATGCATTCGGCACCAACCGCCATTCTCCCTGGTACAGGCTAAGCGTAGGTACCTGCAAGAAGGAAGAAATTCCGCAAATGCTTCATCAATTAAAAAAGGCCTTACAAAAACTGGTATAAATAAAAAAGAGGATCAACTGATCCTCTTTTTTATTTATATGATAATTCTCTTAATTCTTATTAATAATGAAAACAAATGGTTTTATCTCCTTTACATTCATTACTTTTTGAATTGACTTTAGCGAAGATAATTTTTTATACCGGTTCATATCAAACACTTCATGTGCCAGGATAAGATTGCCCGGTGTTTCAAAACCCAGCAGAAGCGTATGAATTCTTTCCAATTCCATTTCCATGGAAGCGGGGCTCAGTAATTCATCTTTAACCAATACTAGCAAATCCCGGTTAGATGCTCTCATTGTCTATCAGATTTTAATAGCCTACAAAACCTTTGTTTAAACCGCAACCACATTTCTTAGAAGTACCCCCCATGCGACTGCTACCTGCACAAGATGCAAATACTATGCTAAAAATTAACAACAGTATTATAGGGCTAAAGTTCAATCTTTTCATGGAATTGGTTTTTACTAATTAAAAACTACTTTACGGTGAAATTATTATACCGTTTTGCCTATAACAACCCAAAATAACAATCTTTTGGAGAAACCCGTTGTAGTATTTGCTCTACTCGATTGGGGGCTGGGACACACAACCCGTACGCTCCCGATTATCAGGCATCTAATGGAATTGAATTATATTCCCATTGTGGCCTGCAATCCTCATCAAAAAGCCCTTTTAAGGGAAGAATTGCCTGCCATTGAATTTATTCACTTAGACGGATATAATTTAAAGTACTCAAGCTTAGGAAGCTATACCCGCTTGATGATCATTTTTCAGATTCCAAAGATCTTGATAAAAATCAAACAGGAAAACCGGTGGCTCAGGCACTTTATGAGGAAAAGAAAGATAGACCTGGTCATTTCAGATAACCGATTTGGGTTTTATTCTTCCAATATCCCCTCTGTTTTTATAACTCATCAATTGGGCATTAGAACCGGAATGGGATCAATCGCTAACCGGCTAATTCGATCTTTCAACTATCGTTACATCAATCGATTTTCTAGTTGCTGGGTACCCGACTTTAAAACCGAACCTAATTTAGCCGGGAAACTTTCGCATCCCTTGCATGTTCCGGAAAAACCGGTTACTTATCTTGGTTGTCTCTCGAGGCTTGAATCCTGTCTTCACCAAACAGCTAAAAAAGAATTTATCCTTATTATACTTTCAGGACCAGAACCTCAGAGAACATTGCTCGAACGAAAGATAATAGCCGATGCCGCTCAGGTTTCTCAAGACATAGTACTGGTCAGAGGATTACCAGGGAATTCCCATCAACTCAACACAGCTTCTCATATTACTGTCTTTAACCATTTGCCTGCCGCTATTTTAAATGATTACCTCTGTACTGCTTCCTATGTCATAGGTCGCTCGGGGTATACTTCCATAATGGATTATATTAAAACCGGGGTGCAATCTATTCTTATCCCCACTCCTGGCCAGGCCGAACAGGAATACCTGGCCGGTTACCTGCATCATCAGCAATTAGCATTCACCATTGAACAAAATAAATTTTCGTTGAATGGCGCCATTCAGCAAGCAAGAATATTTGATTATAAAAAAATAAACTGGAATATGGACGGCTACAAACAAGTAATCAATGAGTTTATTAATTCAATCACCCGATGATTGACAGGCGATAGTTATTTTTGCAGCAAACTTTTTATTTGAAGAACTGGAAAGCACATGCGGCCGTACTTTCGGCCAATCTTATTTTTGGCATTAATTTCAGCGCGGTACAATTCATTACAAAAAAATCCATTGCTCCTTTCGGGCTTAACGTGATCCGCGTGGGCGTAAGCACCCTCTTGCTATGGGCGTTGATATTTATTCCCGAAACAAGGGCGGGCATTAAAAAGAAAGACCTGGGTCGCTTTTTTCTTTGCGCTATTACGGGAGTGGTCATCAATCAAATGCTTTTTATTAAGGGATTATCCATGACCCTCAGTATTCATGCTTCCTTATTAATATTGGTTACCCCTATTTTTATCACCATCGTGGCATCGTGGATCGGTACCGAAAAATTAACTCCTCTAAAAATTACCGGGCTTATAACTGGTGTTTCAGGCGCGGTCATATTGGTGATTAATAAAGAGCAAACCGCTACCGGAAGCTCCATATTTTGGGGCGACCTATTCATTATCATCAATGCGATTTCTTACGCCTTTTATTTTGTATTGGTAAAACCGCTGATGAAAGAATATAATCCGGTGCACGTAATTCGATGGGTGTTTACCCTATCTCTCTTATTTGTAATACCAATCGGCTTCAATGAGTTTTCTGCGATTAACTGGTCCCTGTTTTCGTGGAAAGAAATACTGGCTACTGGTTTTATTGTAATAGGGGCTACTTTTCTTGCTTACCTTTTTAATTTATATGGCATTCATAAATTAGGGGCGGGAATAACCGGAAGTTATATATATACTCAACCATTCTTTGCGTCGGTCATTGCGGTCCTTATCCTCAACGAATCTTTTACCTATGAAAAAATAATGGCAGCTTTGTTGATTATGGGTGGTGTTTACCTGGTTAGCCGGAAATCCAAAATAAATTAAACTCCAAAAAGGAAATGGTAATAATTGGCACACCAGGGTTTTGAAACTTGCCTTCCTTATTTTAGCTTACTGTTTAATTATTTTTTGAACGTCTTTAAAATCTTCTCCCGCTACCTGTAAAAAGTAAATTCCCTTTGCAAGTTCTATTGTGTGCATAGTAACTCCGGTGTTTCCTTCCGCAAGAAAAGAGGTTTTATTTTTCAGCACTTTTCCATTCATATCAGTAATAGAAAGGGAAACCCGCTGAGCCCTGTTGATATTTATGAACGCTGTTACATCTTCCAAAACGGGATTTGGCAATACGAGAACAGTTGTCTTGTTATTCCGGGCATTCATTATTTTACGCGTTTCAAAGTAATGCTTATTATTGTCGGCATCATTTTGAACCAGCCGGTAATAATTTAGACCTACCAGGGGTGTTTCGTCAATGAAATTATAGTTGCTGACCTGGTTAGTATTCCCCCTGGCCTTTATGGTTATTAATTTGGTAAATCGCAGATCGGGTCCCGCTCTTTCTACCGAATAAGAAGCCGCATCAATTTCCTGGAAGGTGGTCCACAAGAGCATTACTTTCCCTTTATTGAGCCTTGCCGAAAAATTTTGCAACAGTACCGGTACCGCGGCATTTCGGGCGAATTGTATGTTCCATTCAAAAAGATTGGTTCCATTAAAACGGAAAGAGGTATCATACAGTTTATTCCAGGAATTGTGTTCAAATCCTTCACAAGCGAATGTTCCTGAAGAACCATCCAAAGTTATTAATTCAGCCGGGGGATTCGGACTATTGGCGTTGATATCGCTAACCCATGTCTGGGAATATGTATGCTGACAGGTGCCATCAGTAGTACAAGATATAAACCGGGTTGCGAGTTTTCCGCTTGCGATATTAGCTCCTGCATTCGATCCATTCGGAAAAATGCCTACCTGCGAACAAGTTGATGCTATACTGATCGCCGCTACCCGTTGTGCCCGTGCGATAGTGCTTCCTCCGTATTGTACTACAATATTGGCCCCCGAACTCATACCCGTCAAGTATATCCTGGCCGGGTTGACCCGGTAGGTAGCCAATACATAATCAATTACTGAATCAACCGAAGCGGAAGAAGGAAAATCGGTTGGATAGTTATATGTATTATATTGAAAGGAGAGTACAATATAATGCTGCCATTTCCCATCAGCGAATACAGAATCTCTAAACTTATTCTCAGCAATTTTTCCCGGCAAAGAAGTAGGCTGGTCATAGATTAACCTGCAGGGATCAATACCGAATGGAGGTAAACCAGACGCCGTACCGTAACCCGGAAAGTAAATAATCACCGGGTAGGTAGTGGTGAAATCTGCCGGGTTATATCCTTTGGGCGTGTATTGTAATAATGATTCATACCGGGGAGTGCCTGGGGAACCTCCGATGGCAACCAAAACCTTTTTCTGTCCAATATTTGGATACCCGATGCAGGAAGAGTCTCCCTGGGCATTACCATTTAATACAAATAAAAAAATCAATAAAATAACTATTGAACTACTTTTTTGTGGTACCCAGGTAAGCCCACTTATTTTTCTTTTCATGATACATTTTTTTAGGCTGCTCCTCAAGGCAATAGCCGGGCAGTTTTTACAAAAGGAGGTAAGACTTTGCTGCCAACTAAAGCTAATAAAAAATCCTTTACCATTGGCGGGTATTATGGGGAAAGTCTTATGTTATTGAATTACTCAGTCAGAGAGCTTTGGGGTAATCAAAAAAGAGAAATTTTTTTTCCTCTTTGGCAAAATCAAGCCATTTATCGGATCCCATGGTAATTGCAAAAACAGCACAAGTGGGCATGTTATCAATCTTTGCATTTGATAATGTATTGGCAAAAGCCGTAATGCCCGGATTGTGTGAGAAAAGGATTATTGTATTAACTGAATCCGGCGTGGTGCTTATTACTTTATTAAAGTCAACTACCGATGCCTCGTAAAGCTCAGGAATAAGTAATATTTTATCTTGAGGATATTCCAGCTCGTCGGCAAATAATTCCGCTGTCCTTTTAGCTCGTTTAGCGGGGCTCGACATAAAAAGGTCAATTGTTATACTCTTTTTCTTTAATCGCCTGGCCATATTGGGGCCATCCTTTTTTCCCCGGTCATTCAGGGGCCGGTCAAAATCGCTCAGTCCCGGTTCAGCCCAACTACTTTTTGCATGTCTTACCATTATCAGTGTTTTCATAACATTCCAAATGATTTGACGCTTATGATAAAAAGAACTATGAACAAATTTCGGTAACTAAATAACTTCTAAGTTCAATACCCTCTTACATTTTTTCCTTCCATATAATTAAGGAAAGCTTTATTCACTACCCGGTTGCCTCCGGCCGTTGGATAGTTGCCGGTAAAATACCAGTCGCCGGTATTGGTAGGACAAGCTTTGTGAAGAGATTCGATAGTTTGAAAAATTACCTGTACCGGAATAGAAAATCCTTTAGGAGTTATCAGCTCGGCAATTTTATTAGACAGTTCAGTTGTGCTGAATGGTTTGTAAATCTGTTGTACAATATTTTCACTTTGCAGGTTTCCGGTTCTGTCAAGTTCTTTACATTTATTATAAAGCTCCTGCAAACAGTGTTCTTTATTTCTTTCTTTCCAAAGTTCAATAGCGGCACGGAATGCTATAAAATCACCCAATTTACTCATATCAATTCCATAGCAATCGGGGTATCGGATTTGCGGCGCCGAAGAAACCACTATTATTTTTTTGGGTTGAAGCCTGCCCAGCATGCGCACAATACTTTCCTTCAGGGTAGTCCCTCTCACAATAGAATCATCGATAACAATAAGTGTATCCTGGTTCTTCGTCACGGTACCATAGGTAACATCATACACGTGCTGCACCATTTCATTCCGGCTCGTATCTTCCGTGATAAAAGTGCGGAGCTTCACATCCTTTATTGCTACCTTTTCCACCCTTACCCGACGGGTGATCATTTCGGTAAGCTTTTCTTCATCAAAATCATTTCCCCAGGACATGATGCGCTGTATCTTAATCTTATTCAAATAATCTTCCACTCCTTTCTGTAATCCGTAAAAAGCTATTTCTGCTGTATTGGGAATAAAGGAGAAGATGGTATGCTTGAGGTCGTTATTAATCGCGTGCAGAACCTGTTCTGATAAATTATATCCCAGCGCATGGCGTTCGCTGTAAATCTTTTCGTCACTTCCCCTGGAAAAATAAATGCGTTCGAAACTGCAGGCTTTTCTTTCTTTAGGAGCTAATATTTGTTCTATCTTAATACTGCCGTCTGCTTTTACAATTATTCCTTTGCCGGGCATCAGTTCCAATACTTCGTTTTCACCTACATTAAATACCGTGCGAATAGCCGATCGTTCAGAAGCGGCCACTACCACATCGTCATTAATGTAATAATACGCGGGTCTTATTCCATGCGCATCGCGAAAAACAAAACTATCTCCATTACCAATAAGTCCTCCAACGGTAAATCCCCCATCGAAAAGGGAGGTGGCTTTCCGTAATAGTTTTGTTACATCGAGATTTTCGGGCGATTCTTCATCTCCTTTTTCCAGGAAGTGATGGATCACCTCCATCATAGCCGCCAGATCACTCTGTTTTTGAAATTCTCCCGGATCAATGTTGACTAATGCAAAAAGTTCATCCGCATTAACGAGATTAAAATTTCCGGCTAGGGCCAGGTTTCGGGCCGGAGCCGTATTTCTTTTGATGAAAGGATGACAGAAGTCTGTATTGTTTTTTCCCTGGGTCCCATACCGCAAGTGCCCCAATAACAATTCGCCCAAGAAGGAAATATGTCCCTTCATCAGGCCGGGATGTTTCGTAATATCCGTTTGGAATTTCTCCAGTTCTTTTACTTCATTATTAATTTTGGCGAATATATCTACGATGGGCTGCGGGGCGCTGCTTCGAATCCGCTGAAGAAAAGGATATCCGGGTTCAACATTTAATTTTACGGCTGCCACTCCCGCTCCATCCTGGCCCCTGTTATGTTGTTTCTCCATCAGAAGGTACAGCTTGTTAATACCCCACATAACCGTACCATATTGTTGCTGATAATAGGAGAATGGCTTCCGTAACCGTATGAATGCCAGCCCGCATTCATGTTTTATTGCATCGCTCATGTAATAATTTACAATTATACAGGAAAGCGCGAAGGTAAGCCGATTTGTGAAATAATGAAAAGCTGTATTATTAAGATTAGCCGGGCAGATGAAAAAAAAGCCCCGCAGTCTTCATAGGAATGGGGGCCGTTTTTCAATAGGATAAAAGATCAGCATTTCTTGCCAGTGCTTTTTTCAAGGATTAGGTTCACAGTGCTTCACAGGATATATGTATTGTTAAACCTTATGCAATATTTTACAATAAACTGGTTATTGCAAGAATACCCATACTATTTCAGTAAGGTTTACATACAAAATCAACCCTATACTAAAGGTTAACGTATAGCCTGCCTAATTCAGTACTACTCTAAAAATTAGATATACTTATTAAATATAAGTGGCCGTATTATTAATGAAGTTTACCAGGGAGGCTGAATTTTTCAGTTTTAGTTTCTTTAATATATTATGACGATGCACCTCTACCGTTTTAAGCGAGATGTTCAGCTGGCTGGCAATTTCTTTTGAAGAGAGTCCTTCTTTTATAAGATTTATGATCTGGATCTCCCGCTCGGTTAATGCGTTTACATTCGGTAAGTCTTTGTTTTCTTCCAATACCAGTTCTGATATATTATTCTTGATCTCATCGCAGATATATTTGTTACCGCTGTTAACCTCCAATATCGCTTTAATCATTTCTTCCTTGGAAGAATTTTTGGTTACATATCCTTTAGCCCCGATCTGAAGCATTTTTTTTGCGTACGCGGGCTGGGAATGCATGGATACCCCAATAATTTTTGAAGCGGGAGAAACCTTACGGATCTTTTCGGTAGCTTCAAAACCCGATATAGGGGTCATGTTTATATCCATCAAAACTATCTGTGGCCGCATGGTACGTGCCACTTCCACCGCCTGGTCCGAATCTCCGCATTCGGCTATTACTTCAAACCGGGGGTCATTATTTAATATGAAACTCCAGGTTTCCCGGATCAATTTGTGATCGTCTGCAATTAAAATCGTTACTTTTTGCATAATTAATTTTTTAGAGGTTTGAAATAGGTATATAAATATTTAATGTACAGCCCTTACCCGGTGCTGTATCAATTTTTACTTTGCCGTTAAACAATTCTGCCCGGCTGGTTATGTTCGACAGGCCCACTCCTTTCTTATGTTTTACCTGGTCGAGATCAAATCCCTGCCCATCATCTGATATTGACATGTTTATGGTATCGTCTTCTGAAAGCAATTCGATCACGAGATTTTTAGCATTCGAATGCTTCATCACATTGTTCACCTGTTCTTGTGTAATCCGGAATAGCATGAGTTTTTGCTGTTCGCTAATCAGCATATCGATATCGTTGTAATGAAAGAATTCCACATGTAGTTTTCGGGTGAGTTTGATACTTTCCACCAGGTCCTGCAAAGATTCAACCAATCCAAGATCTCCAATACTGGATGGCACGAGCGAACGGGAGATGGTTCTTATTTCATTAATCGCATTGGAAATACTGTTCGCGCTCATTTCTATCAGGCCATCTCGCTCCTTCTCATCGGTACGGGCTACTTCCAGGTAAAGTTTCGCCGTGGACAGAATTTGGTTGATATTATCATGCAATTCTTTCCCAATCAGTGATCGCTCCTTTTCCTGGGCATCTACTACGGCCTGCGCAATTAGTTTCTGCTTATTCAATTCCTGGTTGAGGAGTTTTTTCTCCATCTCCCGTTTCTCTGTTACATCCTGCATAGACCCCACCATCCGGCTTACTTTTCCCTGTTGGTTATAGATAAGAAATCCCCGGTCGGCTACCAGTACATAGTTACCATCTGCTTTTCGAAAACGATACTCATCCTGCCATACCTGCTGGCTGTGGCTTTCTACAAACCGTTGAATGCTTTGCACTACCCGCTCCTTGTCGTGGGGGTGAATGCTGGCTTCCCACATGCCCAATTCATTATCGAAATACCCGGCTTTATATCCAAATAATCCATGAAACCCTTCTCCCCAATACATATTATTGGTGGCTACATCCCAATCCCATATTGCATCATTTGTTGCCATGGTGGCCAGCAAATATCTTTCATTGCTTATTTTAATTTTTTCTTCCGATTGTTTATTTTCTATGATAACGCGTAAAATATTCACGGTCCTTTCAATAACGAGCAGTTCTTCGGGCGAAGGTGATTTTACCTGGGCATGATGAATAGCAAAACTGGCCAGAACTTTATTCTGAGAACTTAAAATTGGAAATGACCAGCAGGCCCGAAATTGATATTGCAATGCAATATTTTTATAATCCTTCCAACGTTCGTCGGTAGCCAGGTCTTCAACGATTACATTTTTCTTAAGGTACATTGATGTTCCGCAAGAACCTTCGTTAGGACCAATTTTAAGCCCTTCAATGGCTTTAGTATAACCGGATGGAATAGAAGGGGCAGATAGTGTTTCGATCGTTTTATCATCCTCTTGCAGGCAGATGACTGAACAAAGCACACCCGGAAACATCTTTTCGATTCCTTCCAGTAAGAAATCAGTGGTACTCTTAAGCGAAGCCTGGGGTCGGGCATTTAATTCAAGCACTTCTTTTTCCAGGGCCAATAATGATTCCTGCCTTTTTCTTTTTGTTATGTCGCGGAAATAGATAAATAATCCCTGCAGTGATGGGAAGGCCGTAGTTTCAAACCACATGTTTTGCTTTGCAATGAAATAGTTCTGCACTACCGTTTTATTTTCGTGAATTGCTGCTTCAAACTGATGATATACCGCCTCTTCCAGTTCAGGAAATACTTGTATAAGTTTCTTTCCCATAGCATCAATCGAACGAATGCCGGTATTATTTTCAAATACCCTGTTCCATAAAAACACTTTCATCTCATTATCTACCGCAATAAAACCATCCGTAATGCTATCGAGGATATTATTAATCCGGTCCGAATATTCCCTCAATTGCCGCTCATTACGCTGCAATTCCATTTCGGCCATCTTCTTTTGGGTAATATCAACAAAAGAAGCTACTACCGCGTCGGGAGTAACACGCTGGTCCGAATAATAAAGCGGTTCCGTATTGATAGATATCCAGGTTAATGAACCATCCGGCTTATCAATACCCATTATAATATTCTGTAACGATTGACCTGTTTGCAAGGTAATTAATGAAGGATGCTGTTCCGCTGGAAACGGAGAACCATCCTCATGAATGGCCGACCATGTCGAATCGATAGTAGAATGACCTTTTAATTGTTCAGCTGAAAGACCTAAGATTGTTTCGGCGCTGCGGTTGGTGGTAATAATTTTTCCGGTACTATCCAACAGTAAAATTCCTTCTCCCAACGCATGGACTACGGAACGATGTCGTTCTTCGCTTATGCGAAGAGCCTCTTCCGATTTTCGGCGATCTGTTATATCGCGGTGAACACCTACAAATCCAATTCGAACGCCTTTATTGTTAGTTATAAAAGAGAGCGTGCTGTGCAAATAAATTCGTCTTCCATCTTTCCGATCGAAATACACTTCTCCTGACCAGTAATCGTAGCTATACAAATGCAGCAATGCCTGTTCGCGTGTTTCGTTTATATAATGATACTTAACCCCGCTCCGAATAGGATGGCCGATGATATCTTCCGCTTTTACTCCATGAATTAATTCTGCTCCTTTGTTCCACGTTATCACGTTAAAATCCAAATCGGTGGAAATAATTGCTTCGGTAACCTCCTGCATTACCATTGCCTGGTAACTGATCTTTTCTTCTGAAAGTTTGCGGTCGTGGATATCAATCAAAGAGCCTATATAACCCAGGAATGTTCCATTGGGAAGGAATCGCGGAATAGCCTGGTCAATAACCCATCGGTATTCCCCGGTAATGGACTTCAACCTATACTCCAGCAACACAGGGGATCGCTGCTTAAATTGTTCACTATATTCCTGAACCGCTCCTTTAACATCTTCGGGATGTACTGACAAGGACCAATTGCTTTCCTTAATATCTTCCAGGGTAATCCCTGTAAATTTTACCCAGCTCTTATTTACATAAGTAACTCTGTCTTCTTCATCTGTAACCCAAATCATAACCGGAGCGGTGTCGGCCATATACCGGAATCGGGCTTCGCTTTCCAATATTGCTTCCCCTGCTTTTTTTCTTTCAACAGCACTGGCCAGGGATGTAGCAAACGTTTTTAAAACTCCCCTATCCATATCACTCCACATTCTTGGTTTATGACAATCCTCCAAACCTACAGTTCCCCAATATTCCTGGTTAACAATGATGGGTACTATGAGCAAAGACTTAATTTCTTTCTGCACAAACCATTGTTGAATTTCCTTATTCTCCCATTCCCCCGTTAGGCCGGTGAATACCGCGTCTTCCTGTAACTCCCCAAGATGATCCTTGAATACGCGGAACGGAATATTTTGAAAGGCAGGATTATTAATATGAGGCTCGCATTCACTGGAGCAACATTCAAATTTCTGACTGGTTATTAGTTCCCCGGATTCATTTTTGCTGTTTTCAAAAATATGAGCCCTGTCGGAGGAGGTTGCCGCAAGGAGGTTTTGCAATATATCCGGCAAGATATTATTATAGTCTTCTTCCTTTAATAAGCTATTGGCGGAATCAGCAATTACCGACAGTAATTTGTCTTTATAGATTAAATCTTCCTGCACTTTTCTTTGTTGGGTAATATCACGTTGAGTTCCCCAAATACGAATTAGTTTTTCGTTTTCAATTATGCCGATAAGGTTGTTAAGTATATATTTAATATTTCCCTCTTTATCATATTCTATCGATTCAGCATTGGTTAACCTGAATCCGGATTCAATAAACGAGATGAAATATTCAAGATTGCCCGGATTATCAACCGGCATTAATTGCGAAAGGTGAAATCCTTCCATTTGTTCAGGAGCATTATATCCATACATCCTCGCATAGGCCAGGTTGCATTCGGCGAGATAACCGTGCTCCGCGCAATAACCCAATAATTCTTCAAAGTTTAATTTTACTGATACCCCTCCGGGAATCTCAATCCTCCAGATTGCCTCGGATGATTGTTCCAGGAATGCACCATACCGCTGTTCTGTTTCTTCAAGTTTTTGAACAGTATTTCGCAAACTGGTGATATTCTGCGTTAACCCTATTCCATATTTGATGATTCCTTTTTCGTTTTGAATTACCGAAGCGGACGTGCTGAACCATTCATATAACCCATCTTTGCGCCGGGCCCGGTAAATAATATTTTGCAGAGGTTTCCGGTTTGCTACCAAAGAAAATATCGCCTTCTCACACACAGAATAATCGTCAGGATGGACAAACTTCCCAAAATGATTTCCTATCACTTCCTCAGGCGTGAAACCTAATGAACGCTCAAATTCCGGGGATACAAATAAGAAATATCCCTTATCATCCATTTTAAAAATTACCTCCGAAGCATTCTCTATTATTTCGTGTAATTCAAGATGGGCATATCTTAATTCAATATTATTTTTCTCTACCGCCAGGGCAGCCTGTTTTTTGTCCGTAATGTCCCGGAAATAAATGGAAATTCCCTGGGGCGATGGATAAATATGATTTTCATACCAGCGGCCATACGCTTTATAATAATCTTCAACGAATACATATTGCTGTTCCTTATACGCCAGCAGGCAAGCCTCATAAAACGGCGTATTGATAGTAGTCGGAAACACCTCCCAGTTTACTTTGCCGATAAGTTCTTCTGATTGATGCCCGTAGATTTCGGAAGCTTTACGGTTTATATAAGTAAACCTAAAATTTTCGTCCAGTGCTATAAACGCATCACTGATCCGGTTAAATATTTCCTGTATGTTTTCATCCTTTTTATGCAGCGCTTCATTGGATTTTATGTTTTGAGTAATATCGCGGGCGGCTGCTAATAATAGTTGATGGTCTTCTGAAAATGCCACTGACCAGGATAACCATTTAAATTCACCATTGCTGCATCGAAAACGGTTGGCAAATTCCTTTTCCTTTTTTTGTTTAACCAGGTTAGCGATAACCTTATCGGTAGACAATCGGTCGTCTTCATGTACAAATTCCAATAGGTCTCTGCCCAGCAAATCTTTTTCTGCATATCCGAGCAATTTGATAAATGAAGGATTTATCTTTTTGAGGCATCGGTTCATTCCGGTAATACATAAC
Source organism: uncultured Chitinophagaceae bacterium (assembly GCA_963775145.1). Lineage (GTDB taxonomy): Bacteria > Bacteroidota > Bacteroidia > Chitinophagales > Chitinophagaceae > Endoryza. Next base: position 236,279 of record CAVZHZ010000016.1, on the reverse strand, counting down.
AGATCACCGGATAAATGAAAAAAAGACTGCAATTCGTCGAATGCCCTGCGATTTTTTATTTCATTACTTAGTGGCCTTATTGCCACAACGCTTAATATATCAAACAGCCTCTGGTCGTATTCTTTTTCCTTTTTATCAAATAAAAATAAGCCCCCGATCAGCTTTTGCTGGCTAAAAACGGGAAACATAATAGAAGACTTCAGGCCGGCATCCAGTGCTTTCGCGGATCGAATGAGGGCCGGATGCTGCTGCAGACTCTTTATCCATACTGGCTGCATCGGAGTATAGATATCAACCTTCATCATCTGATCCATTGTAATGATTACAGACTCAGAATCTGAAACAAATTTTTTCAATAAGTGGTTGTTCTTAGGGAAAGAACTGGCTTCAATATGGGCATAATCATTTTCCTGGCTAAAATTCCATAACTCCACCAGTTCACATCCTACATAGGATCGAATACAATCCAATGCTTTCCGGAGCCCCTCTTTAGTCGATTTTGCCTTGTTGATAGCCAGGTTTATTGCTTCAAAAAGTTTTTTCTCCTCCTCCAGCTTACTCTTTTCTGTTACATCATTAATATGAATGGTATCATAGGTATAACCGCCTGTTGCCAGCTTTCCACCATACAATTGTACCTTTATGCCTGTTCCGTTCTTTTTAATATTTGGGGCCGAAACCGGTTCAGGAATTTTTTGAAGTTGCTTAATGAGATTAGTGAATAGCCTTCCATGATGGTTTGATTCAAACAGGTCTCTTACCGTTAGTTTGGTATATTCTTTTATACCATACCCGTATAAATTCAGAAAAGCAGTATTCGCGTAAATAATTCGGAAGGAGGGTAATTCATAGGCAATAAAAGGCTGAGGGGATGTGCCGTAAAATGCATTTAGTATGGTTCTGATTTTTCTGCTGTTTCCGGCAATGGCATGAGAACGGGCGGGACCCTTAATGATTTTTTCTTTTAAATCTTCAGGAAGGCTTATAGACTTAACGCGGTGGTCTCCACCAGGACTGGATTTTTTATTGGTTTTATGCATACGGTTTTTCTCAGGCTTACCAAGTGTATTACGTTTTACTTAAGCAATTCAGGGGTTAATTAAACGTAAATACTTATGTAAGCTAAAGAAAAGACCAATATGACCTTACAGAAAAACAGTAGATTTTTATAAAAATAGGGGTTTGCCCTTATTGGGTTACTTTGGCGGCATACTTCCACCAATTCTCGAGGTTCCCGCAATTCCGGAACTCCTCATCAAGCATAATATAGTAATTGGGCACTTTGGAAGTGAACCATTTTTCAAGTACTTGTTGTTTTTTCAATTCGAGGGCCCTTAATGATATGCGGTTATAATCATCTTTCATGTTTTCCCGATGGGGTTCAGAGCGGGATTTAAGATAAACAATACGCACCCCTTTTTTTTCTCTTTCATCTGCAAACACTACCGGTTTAGAATATTCACCCACCTTCATATCGGCAAGCATTAGCACCATGTCTTTATCTAACTGGTCAATGGTAAGATAGGTTCCGTTTGCCCCCTGCTTCAACCCACCTGTAAATCTCGCATTTTCATCTTCCCCGTATTTATTGGCTGCTTCGCCGAACAATATAGTCCCGGTAATTAATCGTGCGCGAACCGAATCCAATTTCCCAATCGCTTCATTGATTTCCTGTTCGGTCACTTTTGGAATCCGCAATATATGCCGGACGATTGCGTCATCTCCTGCCCGGCTTACCATTTGAATAATGTGGTAACCAAATTTTGACTTGAATACCGGGGAAACCTGCCCTTCCTTTAAACGAAAGGCATTGTTGACAAAGGCGGGGTCCCAGGATTTTTCATTTCTGTTGATTGTATATTGTCCGCCGTTTTGTTTAACTGCCGGATCATCCGAATAGAGGCTTGCCAGGGTTTCAATTTTTGATGATCTGCTTTCAACCTGTTTCTTATAGTCATTCAATTCATCAATTGACAATCGTTCAAAATCGCGGCTCGCTTTAGGATACACAACAATTTCACCGATCTCCACTTCCGATTCATAAAAAGGCAAACTGTCCTTCGGAATCTTGTCCCAATATATTTTTGCTTCCTGGGGAGTAATTTTTACATTGTCCACTACTTTTTCCTGCATTCTTTTTGCCAGCTTCATTTCCTTGATTGATTGCCTGAAATCTTCTTTGATCTGGTAAACAGTTTTGCCGGCAATTTCTTCCAACGCTTCTTTTGATCCGTAATTCTGCACATAATAACGGATCCTGTTTTCCAGTTCCGCTTCTATTTCCTCATCGGTTACGATGATAGAGTCTTTTTCTGCCTGCAGGGTAAGGGCTTTAATAATAAGTACCTGGTCAAGGATCACACAGGGAGCATTTTCCGGTACAACTTCATTACGACGCTGTTTATCCTGTATTTCATTATACACATCCGATCGCAGGATTATCTTATCCCCCACAATTCCTATGATTTTATCAGCCACTACTTTCTGTGGTTGTGCAAACACTGTCAGCGTGAGAAAGAAAGCCGTTACAACGATAAATATCTTCTTCATAATAATCTAGAGTAAATTCAAAAGTAGTTTTCTATACCGAAGCAGGGTGGATACTATGCTTATTTAACAAAAATTTTCAACGCTAATAAGTACGGATGCTAAGGAATATAAGCGAATAGGGGGCACTTAACCAGAAATGAATGAAAGTGATAAGAATTGATTAAGTGCAAACGAATAAATTGATTGGTCCATTCTTAATCCCGCATTCGTATCCATTCGTTTAAATTCGCACTTATTCGCGTCAGAGTGTTCGTTTTACTTCTTCTTCTTCGAAAGCCTCCACAATATCTCCTACCCTGATATCATTGAAGTTCTTGATTGTTAATCCACATTCCATTCCGGATACTACTTCTTTAGCGTCATCTTTAAATCGCTTCAGCGATGCCAATTCAGCGCTTTGACCTTCTCCTTTGGGATATTCCACAATACCGTCGCGTATGATTCGAATCTTGGAGTTCCGGGCTATCTTTCCATCGAGCACATAACAACCGGCCACCGTAGCTTTATCAAACTTAAATACATTTCTTACTTCAACATTCGCAACAATTTTTTCCTGAATGGTTGGTTCCAGCATTCCTTCCATCGCACTCTTGATTTCCTCGATAGCATTGTAGATAATAGAATATAGTTTTATTTCCACGCCTTCATTTTCGGCCAGCCGCGCGGCTTGTGCAGAAGGCCGCACGTTAAATCCTACTATGATTGCATCCGATGCAGTAGCCAGCAATACATCACTTTCGGTAATAGCGCCCACGGCTTTCAACACCACACTAACGACGATTTCCGGAGTTGATAATTTCTGCAATGAATCACTCAATGCTTCCACCGATCCGTCCACATCCCCTTTAATAATTAAGTTCAGTTGTTTGAAATTTCCCAGGGCAAGACGTCTTCCAATCTCATCCAGTGTAATATGTTTCTTGGTACGGATCCCTTGTTCGCGTAATATTTGAGCGCGGCGGTTAGCTACTTCTTTTGCTTCTGCTTCATCTTCGTACACTTTAAATTTCTCCCCCGCTTGAGGAGCACCATTCAAACCCAATAAGAGCACCGGTGTAGAGGGAGGAGCTTCTTCTTTTCGTTTATTACGTTCATTAAACATTGCTTTTACTCTTCCGAAATGCTGACCAGATACCACGATGTCTCCCTGCTTAAGCGTTCCATTTTGTACTAATACTGTTGCCACATATCCGCGGCCTTTATCCAGTGTTGCCTCAATTATTGTTCCGGTAGCTTCCCGATCGGGGTTAGCTTTCAGGTCGAGTAATTCTGCTTCTAATAATATCTTTTCGAGCAATGCATCTATATTCAATCCCTTCTTAGCGCTTAATTCCTGGCTTTGGTATTTACCACCCCATTCTTCAACCAGCAAATTCATTTGAGAAAGCTGCTCATATATTTTTTGTGGATTGGCACCATCTTTATCAATTTTATTGATAGCAAAGATCATGGGCACCCCCGCTGCCTGGGCGTGACTGATTGCTTCTTTAGTTTGCGGCATCACTGCGTCATCCGCGGCAATTACTATCACAGCGATATCGGTAACTTTTGCCCCGCGTGCGCGCATGGCGGTAAATGCTTCGTGACCCGGTGTATCTAAAAAGGCAATGTGTTTGCCGTTGGGAAGAGTTACTTCATAAGCTCCGATGTGCTGGGTAATGCCCCCTGCCTCTCCACCCACAACGTTGGCGCTTCGAATATAATCGAGTAATGAAGTTTTACCGTGGTCCACGTGACCCATGATAGTAACGATGGGCGCCCTTGGTACTAAATCCTGATCGTCGTCTTCCTCCGCTTCTTCTTCCATTTCCATCTGCTTCTCCATGTCGATAAACTCAACATCAAATCCAAATTCGCTGGCAACCAGTTCAATTACTTCCGCGTCCAAGCGCTGGTTTATCGACACCATTAATCCCAGGCTCATACATTTGCTGATTACTTCTGCAAAACTTACATCCATCAGGTTGGCTAATTCACTTACACTGATAAATTCAGTAAGCTGCAGTTTATTATCCTGTATTTCTTCTCCTCCCGCATTGTCGGCTGCGCCCTGACGCTTTTCACGTCGATATTTGGCTTTTAAACTCTTTCCACGACCACCGGCACCTGCTAGTTTTGCCTGTGTTTCGCGGATTTTGTTTTGAATTTCTTTCTCATCTATTTCTTTTACTTCCCGGCTCCGGTCCCTGGCGCCACCTGCACCTCGTCCGCCACCTGTTCCCGGTCCAGTTCGTACAGGAGCCCCCGGTCTTCTAAATCCGCCCCCTTGCTGAGGCCCACCGGCACCGGCAGGTCTTGGCCCTTGTCCCTGGTCTCCATCCTTTCTCTTAAATAATTCGCCTGGCGACTGTTTGAAATCTTTCTTTTCAATAGGAATACGCTTCCTCTTTCTTTTCTCTTCTCCGGGTTTTGGCCGGGTTTCACTATCAACGGGTAATTCAATCTTTCCGAGAATTTTGGGTCCTTCCAGTTTATCGGCTTTAATATTTTCAACAACGGCCGGAACATCTTCTTTATTCTCACTATCAGGTTCAGCCGATTTTTCAGCTACTGTTTGTTTTTCAACCGCAGCAGGTTCCTCCGCCTTTTTCTTTTTTGATTTCGGTTTCTCTTCGGGAGGTAATGAAGATTTTTCTTCAGTAGCTTCTTCTTTTTCTTTTTAACTATTTTCTTCGGACGGGTAGAAGAATCAATGGCTGACAGATCTATTTTATCCAACACTTTGGGGCCTTCAATTTCCGGTGCTTCCACTTTGCTGATTTCGGGCACTTCGGGTTTCTTTTCTTCCACCACTGGTTTTTGCTCTACTACTACCGGTTGGGTTTCCTTGGGTTTTTCCGCTTCCGGTTCTTTCTTCGTTTCTTTTTTGAAGACAACTGTTTCATCTTCTTTTTTCTTCTTTGCCTCAACACTGCCTTTCGGAAGATCGATCTGGTCGCTTTTTAATTTAGCGACTTTATCACTCGCAAACTCCTGCTGCAGGGAACGGTACATTTCTTCCGTAAGCTTGGAAGTCGGTTTCAGGTCATCTTTGGGAAAACCTCTTACAATCAGGAAATCTATAATGGTATCCTGACCAACATTAAACTCTTTGGCCGCGCCTAACAGTCTGGGTAATTTTATTTCTGCCATTCAACTTTTTTATATTATTAAGTGAGTGGTGAATAATGAGTAATGAGCGTTTGGGGAGAAACTCTTTTTTTGAGTACGTTCTTCCAACTCACTATTCACTATTAACTGCACTATTCTTTTTCAAACTCTTCCTTCAAAATTTTTCTTACCTCATCAATAGTTTCCTTTTCCAGGTCAGTTCTTCTTTCCAGTTCTTCCGCAGTCAGATTTAATACGCTGCGTCCGGTATCACAACCAATACGTTTGAATTCTTCAATAATCCACGTTTCAATTTCATCACTGAATTCGTCCAGGTCAATATCATATTCCTGCGGTTCTCCTTCTGTATCACGGAATACATCAATACTATAGCCCGTTAACTCCTGTGCCAGTTTGATGTTCACTCCTTTTTTTCCGATAGCCAGGGAAACCTGGTCGGGTTTAAGGTATACATTAGCATGCTTAGTTTCATTATCCAGTTCCATACTCGTAATGCGTGCCGGTGTAAGCGAACGCTGGATTAGCAATTGCGTATTATTTGTCCAGTTGATTACATCAATGTTCTCATTCTTCAATTCCCGCACAATTCCGTGAATGCGGCTTCCTTTCATCCCTACACAGGCTCCTACCGGATCAATTCGATCATCGTAAGATTCAACAGCCACTTTTGCTCTTTCCCCGGGCTCGCGAACAATCTTTTTAATCACGATGAGCCCGTCAAAAATTTCCGGCACTTCAATTTCCAGCAATTTAGCAAGGAATGACGGAGAGGTGCGGGAAAGTATAATTACCGGTGAGTTATTTTTCAGTTCCACTTTCTTAACCACAGAACGGGTATTCTCTCCTTTTTTGAAATAATCCTGCGGAATTTGTTCGGACTTAGGAAGAATCAATTCATTTCCTTCCTCATCCAGCATTAATATTTCCTTCTTCCAAACCTGGTAAACCTCCGCGCTTATGATATCGCCCACCCGTTCACCGTATTTCTTAACCAGCACGTTCTTTTTAAGATCGCTGATCCGGCTGGCCAGGGTTTGCTTGGCAGCGAGGATAGCGCGACGGCCAAAGTCGAGAATGTTCACTTCCTCATATAACTCTTCACCCACTTCAAAATCAGGTTCAATTTTAACGGCATCGCTGTAAGCAATTTCCGCCAGGGGGTCATTTACGGCCCCGTCTTCTACAATCATTCTACGACGAATGATTTCCAGGTCGCCTTTTTCAGCATTCACAATTACGTCAAAATTGTCGTCGCTTCCATATTTTTTACGGAGCAGGGTTTTAAAAACATCTTCCACTACTTTCATCATAGTGGGCCTGTCGATATTTTCCGCATCCTTGAATTCCGCGAAAGCTTCTATCAGGTTGATACTTGCCATAGTCTACAATTTAAGAACCGGTGATCCGGAATTTAAAATACAATTTGAAGTTTAGTTGATTTTATTTGATCAAATGAGAAATTATGTACCAACAGCTCTTTCTTCTTCCCCGCCTGATTGTCTTCGCTAGCGGGTTTGACAGCTTTAGACCAGCCTGGCCGGTTTTTTCCCTTTGTTTCTTCTACCACCATTGACGATTCATTTACCTCCACTAATTTACCTTCCACTTTTTGGCCATCTTTTAATAACACCTCTACCGGCCTGCCAACATTCTTTACATATTGGCGAAATAATTTCAGCGGCTCATCCAGTCCCGGGGAGGAAACCTCGAGTGAAAAATCATCGTTTGGAAAGAGCTTTGCTTCTTCTATTAATTTGTATAAGGGCCTATTGATAGAAATGCATTTTTCAATCGTAATCCCCTGATCCCCATCCAAAAAAACCTTTACATTATTGGTAGGCTTAATCTTGATTTCCACTAAAAAGTATTGCGGCTGATCTTTCAGCAACCCCGCTATCATCTTCTCAATAGTACTTACCTGCGTTTCTATGTTCATATCCAGAAAATAAAGAAGGGAACGATTCCGTTCCCTTCTACTTCAACTTTTTCCAGGGCAAATGTAAGGGAAATACCCAATTACTTCCAAAAGCGATAATAAGAAAGTCTGGAAGTCGGGAAGAAAAAACTTCAATCCCAGGATGCCATGTCATTCGGACTTCCCGACATCTCCACAAAACCCTAATTTTAGAGAAATAATGGCATATGAATCAACCGGAAAACCTGGGAGCATTTATCCAAACAAATAAAACTCTTCTGAAGGAATATTTAGAAATAAGAATGGAGATTTACCGTCTCCAGGGCATCAAGGCCTCCTCGAAAGCAATAGGGTATCTTATCTGGTTGCAGGTTTCTCTTTTTCTTGTTTTCCTGGTCATTATTTTCCTGGGGTTGGTTCTGGGATTTTGGCTTTCGGAACTTAGCGGTAGTTTGATTGTAGGATTTGGACTTACTTCTCTTATCCTGGTATTTTTTGTAATTCTCCTGGTCATATTCCGTAAAGCTTTATTTATTAACCCAGTGGTAAAGAAGATGATCAGCCAATTACACGAGGAAGACGACCAGGAAGAAAATAATGAAATCGACAGCTAAAAATAAAATATGAGTAGGTATTCTGAAAAAATCAATACGCTCGATAAACTGGAAAAAAAAATAGCCCACCTAAAAGGCAGGTCGAAGAAGCTGGAGCAGCAATTAGAACAGAACTTTGATTACCTGCAGGATAATTACGGTTCAATGGTAAAAAGTTCCATTTTAAGAAAAACGAGTTCAGCGGCGGAAAATTTTACCGCATTTCTGATGCAGTCATTGGTTAACCAACACCCCCTCCAGGAAGCTCTTGAAAAAGTTATTGAGCATTTTGCGGCCAAGGCAGCATCCTGGATTGAAACCCTAATGAACCGGGCATCAAAAAATGAAAAGGATTAAAGCCGTTCATCCACTTTTTTTACTGCTTTAACATCGGGATTATAGCTTAATTGTTACCTTCATTCTATGATTATCCGGTATGTTTTATGGGTCTTATTGGCCTATTTTCTGTACAAATTCGTTTTCCACTTCATACTTCCTTTATTCCAGGCAACCCGCCAGTTTAAAAGGCAGGTAAACGAATTTCAAAATAATATGCAACAGCCACCAAAGGAAACGGTGGACCAACCTACTTTCTCAAAGAAAGGCTCGCCATCTTCTAAGACAGGGGACTATATTGATTTTGAAGAAGTGAAATACGAAAAGAAGAATTAATAAGGGGAAAAAGCTTTCTCAATTATCTGTTTTTACTCAATTGGTGGTTAATTTCTGTTCTGCCTTTCTTCTTTATAATCCATTTCCTTAAAACGGCAAATCAGTTACTTGAACGCCCGGTTGAAGATGTATACCGTTAATACCGCTTGCCTTTGCCGCCTCTACATTCACCAGGGCGTCATCAATAAAAAAGGTTTCTGAAGGCAACAGATTATTCTGCATTAATACTAATTCATAGGCCGCGGTATCTGGTTTGCGTAGTTGTACCAGGTGCGAATAATAGGCTACCTCAAACAATTCATCCATAATAAACCCATGTGCTTGGGTAAAGGTTTGCTGAAACCGGGCCAGGTGAATGGCGTTTGTATTACTGAATAAGAATAAACGGTATTTTGATTTTAATTGCTGCAACCATTCCACTCTGTCAGCCGGAAAATCCAGCAACATGGCGTTCCAGGCGGCGATTATCTGTTGCCGGCTTCCCTTATTCCCCGGGAATTTTTCGATGGATGAAATAAATTCTTCATTATTAATTGTTCCTGTTTCGTACTGTTTGAAAAAAGAGGAAGCATGACCGATTCTAAAAAGTTCTTCAATATTATTCAAACCTATTTGCCTGAATGCATCTAATGTTCGCTGAATATCCAGGTTAAGCAGTACGCCTCCTAAATCAAAAATAATATTCTTTCTTCCGGTCATAAGGTGTTTACTTAACCTTTATACTAGCTCTAAGTATTTCAGCCACTTTGAAATTGGCTTCCTTTACATCCCGCGAATTACCTCCGATAAATAATTTAAAATCTCCCGGCTCAACAACCTGTTGCAAATTGCTGTTGTAAAACCGAAGGTCGTTGGTATTGATCTTAAACTCCACCAGTTTAGATTCGCCGGCTTTTAAATCTATTTTCTGAAAGCCCTTCAGCTCCTTCATTGGCCTGGAAATACTTCCAACCATATCCCTGATATATAACTGTACTATTTCTGTTCCATCATATTTACCGGTATTGCTTACCATAACAGAAGCAGTAAGAGATTGCCCTGGGTTCAATAGCGCATTACTTAATTTTATTTCGCTGTAACTAAAATTGGCATAGCTCAGTCCATACCCAAAGGGGTAGAGGGGTTCGTTGGGAATATCGAGATAATGGGATTTAAATTTGGAAAACCCTTCCCCAATATGAGGCCGGCCTGTATTTAAATGATTATAGTATACCGGAATTTGTCCTACTTCCACGGGAAAAGACATTGATAGTTTACCGGAAGGGTTATAAAGGCCGAACAGTACATCGGCGATAGCATTCCCCGATTCGGTCCCTCCAAACCACACGTCCAGTATAGCCGGAATATGTTCGTTTTCCCATTTCAACGTCATAGGTCGTCCATTGAATAAAATCAACACGATGGGTTTTCCGGTTTGGGCTAATGCTTTCAGTAAATTCTTTTGACTTTCCTGTAACCCGATATAAGCCATACTGGATGCTTCGCCGCTCATATCCGCGGCCTCTCCCATAACAGCCACCACTATATCTGATTTGGCAGCAGCTTCCACCGCCTCCCTGATCATTTCCTCGGGCGAACGTTTGTCTCTATCAATTTCCTCCCCAAAAACGTTTACTTTTTTTGCAAACACTGTGTCATCAGAAATATTGGCTCCTTTCGCGTAAAGAATATTAGTTTCATTTCCTGCAACCGATTTTATCCCTTCTATTACCGTAACCGCTTTTTGCCAATCACCTGCTACACTCCAGGCACCAAGCATATTCCGGCGACTATCAGCCAATGGCCCTATCACCGCAATAGTGCCCGATTTTTTTAATGGAAGCAACTGGTTATTATTTTTTAGCAATACAAAGCTCTTAGCAGCCATTTCTCTTCCTGCTTTACGATGCGCTTCTGAAAAGATTTCGGTGGCCCTTTCTCCATTACAATAGCGATAGGGATCATCGAACAAACCGAGTTTATATTTTGCTTCCAATATTCTCCGGCAAGCATCTTCGATTTGTTTTTGTGCAAGCTTTCCTTCGTTCAATGATTTCTTTAATGTATTTTGAAATCCTTCCGACATCATATCCATATCCATTCCTGCCTTGAGTGATAAAGAAGAAACCTGCTCCACATCACCGAGCCCATGTTCCGACATTTCATTGATGGAAGTATAATCAGATACCACCAATCCTTTAAAACCCCATTGCTTTCTTAATAGATCCGTCAACAACCATTTACTGCCACTTGCCGGAATTCCATCTACTACATTAAAAGAACTCATGACGGTAGCCACTCCTGCATCCACGGCGGCTTTATATGGAGGAAGGTATTCATTATACATTCGCGCCCTGCTCATATCAACCGTATTATAATCACGACCTCCTTCCGCGGCCCCATAGAGGGCAAAATGTTTTACGCAGGCAAGCAGGGTATTATCTTTTGACAGGTCATTACCCTGGTAACCCTTTACCATTGCTTTGGCAACCTGTGAACCGAGATAAGGATCTTCTCCAGCCCCTTCAGAAACTCTACCCCAGCGGGGGTCACGGGCAATGTCTACCATGGGGGAGAATGTCCAGTTCAATCCATCCGCTGTTCCTTCGATGGCCGCAATACGGGCGCTCCTTTCAATCAATTCCATATCCCAACTGGAGGATAGCCCTAATGGAATGGGAAATATGGTTTTATGTCCATGAATAATATCCAATCCAAATAAAAGCGGAATTTTTAAACGAGAATTATTGACGGCAATTTCCTGTGCCTGTTTAATCTTGTCGGGACCGGTAATACCAAAGAGCCCGCCCACTTGTCCGTTTCGGATCTTGCTCTCCACATCTTTACTAACAACCGAACCGGTTACTGCTCCACCGGGGGTTACTAAATTTAATTGCCCTATTTTTTCATCTAACGTCATTTGCTTCATCAGTTTGCTGACGAATACATTCATTTTGCTGTCAAGCGGTTTTTGGGCGGTAACGATAAGTGTACTAACTACAGTGGCTACCAATAATAATCTTTTCATCTGTCTGTTATTTATTATTTCAATAAGTGAGGAGCAATTTCCTGTTGCCAGATGGCATAGCCCTTGGCATTCATATGCAATTTATCCGGCCCAAATATTTCTGCTATGGGAGAACCATCAAGATTCAGCATTTTATGATATACATCTATAAAGGCGGTTTTTCGATGTTTACTCAAGAAAACCTTAATCTGGTTGTTTGCCGCTTCAAACTTAGGCATTAAATGTTGCCTGCTTGGACTAGGCTTCATCGATACATAAGCAAACGGAATATTTTTATACCGACTTCTTACAATGGCGAATAACATTTTGAACCGGGTTATAACGGTTTCCACTGAAACAGTATCATTGGCGGCAAAATCATTCTCCCCGCAGTAGAGAACAATCTGCTTAGGGTTATAGGCAAAGAGTACCTCCTCTTTATATCTTATAAGGTCCATAAGAGATGATCCCCCAAAGCCCCTGTTGAGGATGGGCACTGAAGGAAAATAATCTTGCACATCCGTCCAGAAAGTAAAGGAAGAACTTCCTGCAAAAAGAACCTGGTGAGCAACGGGCCTGCTTGTACTGTCCTTTATTTTGAATGCCTGAATATCATTCCAGAAAGGGGGATGCTGCCCGGAAGAAACCGACACCAATAAAATAAACAGGAAACAAAACTGTATACGTTTCATAATAGGATAGAATAACTCATTCCACTTTTATTACTTTGCTTTTTTCGGAAACGCCGTTTTCATTAACCGATTCAATGCTAAAATAGTAGATTCTTTGAGAATCCATCGTTTTTAACCAGTATTCATTGTTTTGATGTATCATAATACTGGTATAAAGTTTACCGGGATCTGTTCCATAATAAATATTATAGGCATAGGCATTATCCACCGGACTCCATTTTATAAACGCGCTTCGTTTATCCTTTTCGGTACGTAATACAAAGAATTGTTTAACCGGATCAGGTTTGGGGCCGTTGCCATTACCGAATACCCGGAACCCGCTGAGTGCAAATTTACCGGTAGGCATGTGTATGTTCTCCAGTTTTAGATAACGCGCTTGTACAGGACTCTGCAATTCAATATAATCATGTGGTACGTCGGTTTTGTTTTTACTTTTATCAAACAACAATGCCCATTTCTTTCCGTCTGTTGAGTAATATAATTTATATTGATGGTATTGATCGAGTCGCTTGCCTAATCTATCGCTATCAACATCCTGGTCAGCATAGTTGATCTGAATTGCATTTACCGTAGCGATATTTCCCATGTCAGTTACTATCCATTCTCCTTTGTCGCCCGTAGCTGCACTCCAGTAAGTCTTCATTAATTCATCTACCGCATTATTAGCATGAAACCCGCCAAGCGTTGATGAAACCTGTACAGGTTTATTATAGTTCAGCAACATCCATCCGGGGCCGCTTCCAAAAGAAGAAGGGAGCCGGTAGGCTGGAAGAAAGTGCGGATAATCACCAAAAGTGGTATTGCAATACATCACCCCATCGGCATCAAAGCCAGCTGGCCAGATACCCAATCTTCGCTCAAAAGTATTTTTTACAGAAATAACAGTAGTGGATACATGCCAGTAATTATTACTATTATCCTGGAAAGTAGCGCCATGGCCCGCTCCCCGTACATACCCACCTAATTTAATACTTAAGGGATCGGAAACTGCAGTAAATGGACCCAACGGATTATCTCCAACCAGCAATCCGTCAGCATAACCACTGAACTCGGTCCCCGGTGCGCCGTATTGCAAATAATACTTTCCTTTGTACCGGGTCATATGGGAACCTTCAATAAAGGGGTCGAGAAAAGTATTATCCATATGTTCCCCGAATCGCTGCCAGCCATAGCGCCAGGGTTCCAGCAAATACATTTCCTTCCTGGTACCTATGGGCTCGAATGTTTTCCGGTTTAATTCAATACCATACATGGGGTATCGATTACTGCTGCCATTGTACATATAAAGCCTTCCGTCATCATCAGTAAAGAACGACGGATCCCAACCACCGAGTTTAAAAGAATCAACCAACGGTTTCCATTCGTTGGCCTTCGGATTGGTGCTCATCCATACGGTAAATGTGCTGGTATAAGTGGAACCAAAAACAATCATCGTATCCCCAATGATTCCTACAGCGGGAGCACATAATTCATCATATACTCCACCGTTCCAGGGACGTAGGAATTTTTTTGAAATGAAATTCCAGCTTAACATATCGCTGCTCCACCAATAACCCCATTGATTAGTGCTAAACAAATAATAATCGCCTTTATAATGAACGATTACCGGGTCGGCGGTGGCGCGATGTCGTCCCCACTCGCTGAAGTTGGGAATGGGAGTATATCCATAGTCAATATTAACAGGGTTACAGTAGGTTTTTTGTTGTGCCCTGACTGATTGTGCAGCCAGCAAAAAACATAAGGCATATGCCAATTTTTTCATTTTATATGCATTGAATGCTGTTTTCATACGAGGCCCTCGCGGTAACTTCTTAAACCAATTACCAGCTATGCTTTTTATTTTTATATACCTGATAATAAAGCTCAAAAAAATATCAATCCTAATTCCTCTTACTACTGGAGATTTTGTCAACTGCCCAGGACCCCGGTCCGGCAAAAAAGAAGATCGCGGCCAGTAACACAAATAAGAAAGGATGCTGATCGTTATACCATATAATACCATTTCCTACAAAAAAAGAAATATACAGCATAGTTCCTGCTAAAATTAAACATGCCACTCTGGTCAAAAACCCAATAGCCAGTAAAAGGCCCGCAATCAATTCAGCGCCTTTACCAAAGTAAACGATAGTGGTTGGGAAAGAAAATTTTTTAAATGCATCCCAGGAAGCATATTCCGCTATTTTGGATTTATCAAATACTTCCCACCCGTGATAAATCATAAAGATGCCTACTATGATTCTCATTAGTCCCAGTATCTCGCTTGCCCAAATCGGATCTGCTGAAAAGAAAATCTTTTTCATTATGGGGAATTAGATTCGTTTCTAAATTTACAGCATTGGCCATTTAAACGTAGAATGGAGCAATACTTTATTTCCTTTATCAGAAGAAGTGCGCGCGGCTTCTATTATTTCCAGCACATGTAAAGCGTGTTCCGCTGCAATGCGTGGCTCTATATTTTTTACCAAAGCTTCTGAAATAACAGAAGCGCCTTCCTGCCAAACATATCCCTTGGTGTCAACTTCCATAATCTTGGGGGGTTCGGTCCAGGAAGTGGCAATCTCCACCCCAAATGGTGCCCAATCGTAGCCAATCATCCCGATGTTTCCGCGATCTCCCCAAATGCGAATGGAACTTTGAGTTTGTCCTTTCCCTTCATGCCCATATGGATCAAAATAATTAAACCCGCATTGTACATGTGACAAGATTCCTTTCTCATGTTCCATAATGATCATAGCATTGTCTTCAGCTTCCACCTTTATCTTTCCTTTATTATCTACTGTTCTTTCCGGATTTACAATTGTTGTAATGGCTACTACCGATTTCGCGGGTCCTAATAAACCGGTTAACGTGGCAATATTATAAACTCCCAAATCGGGCATACTGCCACCTCCTTTTTCATAAAAGAAAGCCGACCAGGTGGGGCCCGTATGGCCGTAATGACCATGTGCGGCGGCGACCCGGCCTAATTTTCCTTCTTGTATTACTTTACTCATATATGCAAACTGCGGACTATTTACTACCGCCGGGGCTCCCCAGATACGAAGCTTTTTATTTTTTGCAAGGTCTAGCAATGCTTTTCCCTCAGCATATGTATTCGCCATCGGCTTCTCACTCCATATGTGTTTGCCGGCTAATAATGCCTGCTTATTTAATCGGCCATGTTCCTGCATATCAGTCAGCGTAATCATTAAATCAAATGGGGCACCCGCCAGCAATTTATCAATATGCGGATAATGATTAGGAATATTATATTCTTTAGATCTGGTGATCGCCCGTTCGTAAATAATATCGCAACAACTCACCAATTCTACAAAAGGTGATTTGGAAAGATGCGGCAGATATTGGGTAGATACACTTCCACAACCAATAACAGCAACTTTTACTTTTTTATCAATGGTGACTGATGCCAGCCCTTCCAAAGAAGTGAGCAACATGGCAGCACCAGCCATCGCCGTGCGTTGCAAAAACTCCTGGCGCGAAATCGGATTCATATGAATGGTTTTAATCGTTACAAAAGGGTTCATTTCATTAATTGGATCCGGAAGAACAAACTTCGGAATGGAGGCTGCGATACTGAAAGATTCTTTCCGACTTCCCAATTATTCTACTTAATCCAAGGACTCTGAAACCCGAGTTTCTTCATCCCGTTCTGGATCTCGGGTATTTGCATAAATAATTTCCACAGCAACCCGCTTCTGTAATTCTCAATCATCACGATAATGGGGCCCTGGTCAATGGCAAGGTGACTGGTGGCGTACCAGTTTTTTGATTCATTGAATGCATCAACAAATCCATACTCACTCCATATTTTATCGCCCAGGTTATTATAAAAATAATGAAGTGCCCGCATAGAGTATTCGGGGGTATAAGGAAAAGAGGATAATGCGGCGGTGGGTGAAATGACACCCAAATCTTCCGTGGGAGAGTGAGCCCCGTATCCCAAATGATTATCGCTGGCTGTAAGGCCCCAGCAATCGGCTCCATACCCTTTAAATTTACCCGGATTTCGCATACAGTGCTCGCGGTTTATCAGGGTATGATTTTTATTTTGCTCCCAATAATCAGCATACTGATCTTTTAATCCACGGGGATCAATTCCCAGGAAAGAATAATGCGCGAAAAAAAGGGGGCCTCCATAATCAAATCCGAGCGGAAGTTTTATTCCATAGTATTCGCGTTGGTTTTTAAAATTACTGCTGTTGGCCCATCCCCGATGATACACTTCTGGTTTTATGGCAAATTTCGGCGAAGAAGCGGCTAATACATAAGTAATCAGGCATTCGTTCCATCCACGTATTTCGTTGTTCATGCTCCATCCATGGTTGGCACTCCAGTGCCAGTACAATACACTAATGTCGCATCGGGTAAACCAATCCCATTCTACTTCGTTCCATAACCAGGTGATGCGGTTCCGCAACTGCTGCTCTTCCTGGTTATTCTTTCCAAAGAATTGCCTGGCACAAAGAAGCCCTTCGAATAAATAAGCCGTTTCCACGAGGTCGGCTCCATCATCTTTTGGACTAAAAGGAATTACCCTGCCCGATTCTCCATTGATCCAATGAGGAAATGCTCCATGAAATTTATCTGCTTTACGTAAAAAGTTAACAAGTTTTAATAGGCGCTTCACAGCTGTATCTCTCGTAATCCACCTTCTTTCTACCGCAACAATAGTGGCCAAAATACCAAAGCCTGTTCCGCCAGTAGTGGTAGTTTCCCAACCATACTCCACGGTAACATTACTTCTTTCCCTGGCCATTCCGGAGGCCGGATGCGCAAAATCCCAGAAGTAACGGAAGGTTTGTTTTTGCACTAATTCCAATAATGACGAATCAGCAAGATGGTGTGGTCTTTCGGCTAAAGGTTTTCTGGTTTGTGAAATACTGCCGAATGCGTTAAATAGAAATGCAATAAAGAATAGCGTTGCTTTCATTAGAAGTCATTCTTTTAAAAATTGAGATAATCCCCCCGGATCATTAACAGAGCGGCTTGGCTGAATTTCCCTGATTTGTATTGATGAAAGCATATTGTAATACCATATTTTGATTCAACCTGGCCCGGAAACATCGGTAGCGGTCAATAGGAGGTAATTTACTTAAAAGAAATTATTGTCAACACTTGCCGTTTTTTTCTACTTTTGCAGCCTTGTAGAAGAGGCGGGAGGCGGAAGTTCTGAGTCGGGAGGGTCGCTGGTTCTTAAAGTTCTTTTATTTGAAAAATATTTCCTCAAGGGAGGAGGGACTCTTTGCTCAGATGCCCGTCCGAACGGATTCATCCGGGCGGAGTTAGAGCATCCCGACTGGTAAGTTGGGCGGTTCGCTGGTTCTTAAAGTTCTTTTATTTGAAAAATATTTCCTCAATAGAGGAGGGACCCTTAGCTCAGATGGTTAGAGCATCTGACTCATAATCAGAGGGTCGCTGGTTCAATCCCAGCAGGGTCCACAAGATTTTGGATTGTAGGTATAGCATGTAAAGCAAGTTGATCTTTTTACATAGGATCTTCGGAGAGGTTAGAGCATCCCAACTGGTAAGTCGGGAGGGTCGCTGGTTCAATCCCAGCAGGGTCCACTAAGTTTTTGCCCATACTAATGCTATGGGCTTTTTTTTAACCTTAACCTTTCGTTAACCCGTATTGAAGATACTTTTGAACCTCATTTTTATAATATGAAGAAAGTCGTTGTCCTGTTCTTTGGTATCCTTGCATTAGCACAGAGTTGGGCGCAGGATACTACCCGAACAGGGAAAAGTGCCAGGAAAGACTGGAGTAAAGTAGGCATGGCCAACCGCCCGAAAGATCATTTCCTGATCCAGGTGGGTTATGGCTCGTGGACCAAAAAACCTGATAGCATTAATACCAAAGGAATTCCGCTGAGTGTGAATGTTTATTTCATGATGGATTTCCCATTTAAGGGCAATCCCCGGTACAGTGTGGCATTTGGGGCCGGGGTTGGTACCGATAATATTTCTTTCGAAAAGACATATATTGATGTTACCGGCATGCGTGCAGACAAACTCAGCTTTGTAAATGTGGCCGATACCAATTATTTTAAGAAATACAAACTTAGTACAACCTACCTGGAAGCGCCGATTGAGTTGCGCTTTGCCAGTAATCCGGAATATTCCTTGAAAAGTTGGAAAGGTGCATTAGGGGTGAAGGTGGGAACACTTATTGGTGCCGGCACGCGTGGTAAAACCCTGGTTAATAAAAGCGGCAATACGGTAAACTCCTATGTATTGAAGGAGAGATCCAAAAGGTACTTTAACAGCACCAGGCTAAGCATTACGGGAAGAGTTGGATATGGTGCTTTCAGCCTATATGCAAGTTACCAGATTAATGCTTTTATAAAAGAAGGAACTGGTCCTGATATCCGACCCCTTCAGGTTGGTCTTACCATCAGTGGCCTATAATAAATAATTGCTTTCCTGCAGCGAATATCAAGTTGATATTCGCTTTTTTTTTTTAAGCTGTAGCAACACTATTAATTATTTTTGAGGATAAATACAAACACTTTGCTCGACAAGAAGAATGTTATTAATAAAGAAGAAAAGGCCATCCTGGTGGGCCTGGTGTATAAAGATCAAACAGAAGCACAGGTAAAAGAATATTTGGATGAACTATCATTCCTGGCCGAAACGGCAGGGGCTGTTGCGGTAAAACGTTTTATTCAAAGATTGCCCCATCCCGACAGCAAAACATTTTTAGGCAAAGGAAAGCTGGAAGAAATCAAGAAGTATATCGATGGAAAAGATATCCGCATCGCTATTTTTGATGATGAATTAAGCGGCGCACAAATCAACAATATTGAAAAGGTGCTAGATATAAAAACGATCGACCGCTCCGACCTGATACTCGACATCTTTGCCCGCCGCGCTAAAACAGCCCAGGCCAAAGCACAGGTGGAGTTGGCCCAATATCAATATATATTACCGAGATTACGAGGTATGTGGAAACACCTCGAGCGATTGGGTGGGGGTATTGGAACAAGAGGCCCGGGGGAAAGTGAAATTGAAACCGACCGCCGGATTGTACGAGAAAAAATTTCATTGCTCCGTAAAAGACTCGCTGAAATCGACAAACAGGCATTTACCCAGCGTAAAGATCGCGGAGAATTTATCCGGGTGGCCTTGGTTGGTTATACTAACGTGGGCAAATCAACATTGATGACCGTTCTTAGCAAAAGCGAAGTATTTGCCGAGAATAAATTGTTTGTTACGCTGGATACTACTACCCGTAAAGTGGTTTTCGAAAACACCCCTTTTTTGCTGAGCGATACCGTTGGCTTCATCCGCAAACTACCGCATCACCTGGTAGAAAGTTTTAAGAGCACGTTAGATGAAGTGAGGGAAGCTGACATTTTATTACATGTAGTTGATATATCCCATCCCGGCTACGAAGAACAGATTGGTGTAGTGAATAAAACCCTGCAGGAAATTGAAGCCTTTGATAAACCCATCATTACGATTTTTAATAAAATGGATCAGTACGAAAAAAATACTTTTGATCCCTGGCTGGAACAGGAAGTGAAAACAGAAATACTAATTGATCTGAAAGAACGATGGGAAAACGAATTACAGGGTAACTGTGTATTTATTTCTGCCACTGAAAAAACAAATCTGGAAGAATTACGGGCCACCGTTTTAAATAAAGTGCGGGAGCTTTATAAGATCAGGTTCCCATATAGAACAGAGTTTCTCTATTAAATGTAAAATGCAAAATATAAAATCTATAATATAAAAGGGGAGCTGCTCGTTTACATTTTAGATTTTGTGTTCTATATTTTACATTTCATTTGCCCCTGGTTGCTGTCTTCACCAACCAGACTATTACGCTCTTCCCGAACCAGAATAAAGAAATCTTTCTTACCAGAATCAACTATCTAAATGCACGAAAAAAAATACAAATGGCATAAAATAGCCGATCATCCGGACGAAATTGGATTTGCTCCAAATAATATTGCCGTAGTGGAAGTAAATGGAAAAAAAATCTGCCTTGGAAAATTTAATCAATCACTTTTTGCATTTGCCTATAAATGCCCCCATGCGGGAGGATTACTGGCCGACGGATATATAAATTCTATAGGAAATGTTGTTTGCCCGGTACACCGGTATAAATTCAATATAGCAAACGGCCGAAACGCCAGTGGAGAGGGATATTATTTAAAACATTGGCCCGTTGAAAAACGGGAAGATGGTGTTTATGTGGCCCAGGAAGAGGGTGGATTGTTTGGATGGTGGTGAAGAAAAAAACTCGAATATTTAGATCAGGACCCTGACCCGAAAAGAAAAATCTCCAGATTTCTCTGAAGCTTCGCTTCTCAAGCGATCAGAAGGTAAAAGTTGTATTTATGCACCATTACACAATGATAAAAACATGTTGGTTTCTAGTTTTTCCCTCATCTAGTTTCAAAAAAACCACTTAATCATCCTCTTTTTCCCATTTTTTAAATGAAGCTTAACAATAATTTCGGTTATCCTTGGCCAGGAGCGGGGTTAGCCGAAAACCGTATTATAAAAGAGTAGGCGATTTATTTTAAAGTATAGCCATGAAAAAATTTAGTCTATTGTTACCCGTATTCCTTATCATCGCATCGATTACTGGTAGTGTTCCTGCACAGCATATTAATGCATTGAGCGATAGGCAGATTAAAGATTTTGCCCGGGCCTTATCAACCCAGCATAGTATTGCACTTGCTGGGGTCTATAGTCAATTGGGTTCAATTTGTATTCCCCGGGAGCAAATCGATCAAAAGATTGATATTAAAACCCGGGCATTTGTCACCGGAAATTTACAGTCAACAGTTTACGATGCCATTAACTTCAACGGAACAAAAATGGCTGAAGGAGTTTTAATATCTGACCATTTGAGGACATTAAGGTATCAGTTTTCACCTGCCTTGTATAGTGCGTTAGACCAACTGCAGCAGTTTCTCTATAATGCTATTAGCGTTAATTCTTTCACCGTAAACATTGAGTCATTTGTTGACAGTAAGCTCCCATTAATGGCTAACAATATTGAAAAACTCATTCTTGCCGGAGCGGCCTACATGGGATCAGATTCATATACATACTGGGATGCGCAGATTGACAACTGGAGCTTAGTAATTGCTCAATCTATGGGAACGCCAGCAGGATTAAATCTATTTAAAGCCGATCCCAAATCAATAGCTGCACAAGATTTAGGTGGAGCGGTCACAGGATTAGCAAGGGGGGCTTATCTTGGATTAACAGTCGGAACAATGGCAATACCTGGAGTAGGTACTGTAGCTGGTGGAGCAGCTTGCGCGTTAACAGGTTTAATCGGAGGAGCAATTTTATCTTCTGCCGGTGCTGGTGTGAAATATTTAATTTCAAAATTATCCGATTAATTTTCAGTATGAAGAAACTCGAACCATACATTGATGATTTTGTTTGGTTTTTTATCGGTTACATGTTGTTCAGAGTTTTATTTATGCAAGATAGACTTGATCTATCGTTGTTTTTGGAAGTAAGCTTTGTAAGCGCGGGTTTCTCTTGGTTCTTCAACTGGATGCTCCATCGAAAAAAATAAATATGGCTAGGGCACACTTTTTTGCCGTAGCCATATTTCAAAAGGCTTCCCTCATATTTAGCAAGGTTTAATCCTCTCATTTTTGCACACAATCACTTGTGGGTGATATTTCATTCCTAACAATGAAAAAATGGTTTATTATATTATTTTTTTCACCCTCTTGCTTTGCTCAGTTTACTGACACTGTTGCTAATATTTCACCCGTTAAACTGGAAATTATTAAACAGAAGAAACCAGAAATTCTAACAAATGGATTTGTTGATGTAATGAATAGTGGTCAAATGAATGCTTCTGCTAGGCTATTTAAGCTGTATTTGGGAGAACCCGAAAAATTTGTAGTTCCTATCTCATTGTACATTGGTGTTACAGGAAACAATCTAGCTCCACCTCCCAGGAGTAATGAACCATTACTACTCAATATAGTTAATCCGCTTAGCGGTATAATGAATATCAGTGTGGATGGAACACATTTTTTGTGGAAAAAAGGTGAACCGTTGACAAATCTTGGTCTTTTGTATCAAGCGGGTGGTCGATTGCTAAGCTATAATGATATGATATCATTTCAAACGGTTACGTTTATGAATGGCTTTGCGAATGCTGGTCTTCTTTTTAGAACCGGAGCGTGGGAGAAGAACAAAACTGATAATATGGGGATTTTCCAAACGTCCTTTAAAGTATTAGTGATTGGTACTAATACTCTGATCGAAGAATTTCTTAAGATCAGTGATGACGAAAATAAACTTTGGGCTTGGTCGATTGGGTTTGGACTAGAGATTAATAAGGTCGTAAGTATTAAAACGTTTTATTATCGCTATTTAGGATTGAACAATGATCTAAGTAATATCCCAGTCTATCAGTTATCATTTAATTATTTTATGCGATAATGAACTGCCCGATTTTACATAAGTTTATTACGAAACGATTCTATTAAAGATGGCAAACCCTCATTGGACAGGAGATGAAACAATTTTAGCATTAGACCTCTATCTTAGAGATAAGTCGGCTGCTGGAAAATGATGGCCATCCCAAAGTAATTGCCTTAAGTGAGTTTCTCAATAAGGTGCCTCTCTTTCCCCTTGAGGTCAGGGATTCCACATTTCGTAAAATTAATGAGTTGGAATAAAATGAGCCAATTTGCAAAGATTTGACCCAAATCATAAAGGTAAAGGCCTTGCTGGGGAGGTAATTTAGAAGAGGAAGTTTGGTAAAATTTCCGCAATGATTTAGAGCATTTGCGACAAACAGTTGCAGAGATTTAAACTTCATACAACCACCAGGAATCATATAACATTAATGCAAATATCGAAGAGGACGATGAAGCAGTCGAAGGTCGGATTTACACAGCGAAGCATCTCAAATGAAAGCGGTCCCCAAAATAAGTCATGCTGAAAAAGAAACAGTGTCTCGATAAGCACGGGAAATTTGAATGTGAAGCTTGAGGATTAGATTTTACTGTCCGATATGATGTTCTAGGTAAGAACTTTATTGAATGCTATTACGAGATTCCGTTATTTACTCGTGGGGCGAACAAAGAGACTAAGCTGTCAGATTTGAGGTTAGCAGGCTCGAATTGTCACAGGATGATCCATTATAAAAAACCGTGGTTGGCCATAAGTGATTTGAAAAAACTTCTTTGGAAGAATCCGGGAAGTGTTTGCCTCAGAAGCCATTTACAAGCTTGTTAGAGGATAGTAGCGACCTGTTGTGTCGAAATTGTGTCGAAATCTCCCAAAATAAAAAAGGGCTTCATAAGCTGAAACCCTTTACTGGTCTGTGCTCCCCCTGTTGGACTCGAACCAACGACCCTCTGATTAACAGTCAGATGCTCTAACCAACTGAGCTAAGGAGGATTATCCCGATACCGTTCATCTTCTATCAAGATGATTGATTCCCTTTCGGGGCAGCAAAAATAAGGATTTTCCATTTTCAAAAACAGAATAATTAATTCTTAAACACCTCAGCCAGTTTAAATATTTCACTATACTTTAATCAATGAGCAAAATCATTCAATTTTTAACGGAAAGGGAGGTGGTTGGTCCCGGCCATCCGGGATTCAAGTCCAACAGGGGGAGCAAAACCTCAGCAATCGCTGAGGTTATTCGTTTTTATGAAATTTCTGATATGCCGATATTGGCTTATGGTTTCAAAAACTTACTACCTCAATATTTTATTCTCCCAATTCTGGTAGATTTTGGAGGAGTTTTAAAAACTAAAACTTGCAACGATTGCATTTACTTCCGATTCTTTTTTAGTACCCTGGCCGTTGCCATCCACTGCTCCAACCCCTCAATTTCCCAATCCCCATGCCTTAGTAATTGAAAATTTCTGATTAGAGATATGTGTTACTTAGTTTTTATAAGTTCCAATATTGCCATTATAAAGTATAGTTTTGCCTCAGTCGGCTTTCATGAAAAATACAATTACTTTTTTATAGTCGTTAAAACTAAATTTCCAGCAGAAAAACCCCATTAGAAAATCCCTCCTCAGAAACCAGGTCCTGACCAAACTATTTTTTTTCTCCAATGATTTTCGATTGGCAGATTGATAGAAAAAATTGCGGGTACCTTTTGTAATACTATCTCTTTCTTATTAATTTAATCTTGTTAAATAATACATCATGCGAACTTTGATTATTTTTCTACTCATTCATTTATCTGCCTTGACCTCAAGGGGGCAACGGGTATCGTTGGGAACCACTAATCCACATGAAAGTGCTGCCCTGGATATTACCAGTACAACGGGTGGCCTGTTATCCCCCCGAATGACTGTTTTACAAAGAGATGCTATTTCCAATCCTGCCAAGGGGCTCCTGGTGTTTGTAACCAACGACAGTAGCTTTTACTTTTTCGATGGCTATTGGAAACGGTTGGTGCCGGCTGGTGAAATATGGAGTCTTTATGGAAATAACGCAGCCATCAAAGGTGTCAACTTTATCGGAACAAAAGATAGTGTGCCCCTCACATTTAAAGTGAACGACCAAATCTCCGGCGAACTGGATATTTTGAAGGCTAATACGTCTTTAGGGTACCAGTCGCTCCTTTCCAATACGGAAGGAATGAATAACACCGCATTTGGAAGGGCAGTACTTACTAACAATACAACCGGATACAATAATGTCGGAATTGGAAATAATGCCCTCCAATATAATGGAATTGGCTACAGCAATGTGGCCATTGGCAATAACGCGATGGCACATAATATCGACAATCACAATATTGTTGCCATAGGTGATTCAGCGTTATTTTCTCAAAATATTGCCTATATAGACAACAGCAGGAATACCGCCATCGGTTCCAAAACATTATTTAGTACTTTATATGGACGAACCAATACTGCTGTTGGATTTGAAGCGCTATATTCAAACTACTTAGGCAATGGCAACACCGCAACGGGTGTTTATGCACTCTATTCCAATGCCACCGTTACCACCTACTACAGTACAAGCGGCAATAACAATACCGCGAATGGAACAAACGCGTTATACAGCAATACGATCGGAAGCAGTAATACAGCGGTGGGAAATGCAGCCCTTTATTCAAACACTACCGGATCAAGAAACACTGCCCTGGGTAGTTTCGCAAATGTTAGTACCGACATCCTGACCAATGCTACTGCTATTGGTTCAAACGCATTGGTTACGTCCAGCAACAAAGTGGTAATCGGAGATAATTCCAATGATATGGTAATCGGAGGCTATGCTAATTGGAGTAATTTAAGTGATGGACGATTCAAGGAAAATATAGAGGCAAACGTACCAGGCCTTTCGTTTATTACCAAACTTCGGCCCGTAACCTATACCATAAATACTCAAAAACTTGATGAACATATAATGCAATTAATGCCGGCTGCCATGAAAGCAGAAAGAATGCGCACCCTATCCGAGTATGCTCTTTCTAAAGATTATATAAAAACCGGGTTTATCGCACAGGAAGTGGAACAGGCAGCGAATGCTATGGGCTATACATTCGATGGAGTGAACAGGCCTAAGAACATAACCGATACGTATAGTTTAGCCTACGGGGAATTTGTTGTTCCATTGGTAAAAGCGGTGCAGGAACAACAGAAGATCATTGAAGATCAGAATAAGAAAATGGATTCCCTCCAGGTACAAATAGATGAGCTTAGAAAATTGATCGCCCCGGCGAAATGATATTTGACTTGAAAAAATATATAAACTGAAATAGCTAGAAGTTAATCTTACAAAAAGAAAATGAGAGATTGAATGTACCGGGCAATTGAATTGTTGAATTAGGATAATGGGAAGATTTTATGCTGGCAGTTTTTTAACCCGGAAAATCCTGTTTTTTCTTTTGGGGAATCGTCTTTTTCACATTGTTTCGGCTACTGTGTAAAATATATTTGTATCGATTTATGTAAATGAGTTGTAAGGCAGGAAGATTGCTAGTAACTACTGCCGTTTTTTTTAGCCAGACAGCCCGATGTTGTTGGAAGGGAAAATAGACAGTGTTTCTGAGAAATTAGGGACAACTGCCCTATTGAAGGTTTTCAAAAAAAAGCGCGGCGGTGGCGGGGGAGGGAGGGTCCCACTGGCAGGTGAGTGCTAAGCTAAGGTTACGTTGCTCAAGAATAATTTTATAGATTTTACCCTCTATCTGTAGCAAATCATAAGCTGCTGAATGAATCTCAAAAAACAGCCTAATTATATCCTAACCCTATAAAACTAAAAATCCTTAACGGTCAGATCAAGTAGTGAATATTACTCCTAAACTGTCAGATCAAATACTAAGTTTTACATATAAACTTCCAGGTTTATTAATTGAGTCAACACCGCCACGCGGTATAATGGAAACTTATACGGCATCTCTGTTTCTCCCTTTTTAATATATACGTGGCAGGTTGCCTGGAATTGCCTGCCCTGGTGCGTAAATTCAAATTCAAAATATCTAACTTCCATCAGCGAATTGAAATTAACTGAATTTACTAAATTTAGAGCGGGCAGAATAAACGATACTGGTAGGACTTACCCTATACCAGGACCATCCGAATTTACTTTATCATTCTTCAATCATTTAAATCGGCCATGGAAGAGACCTTTGACATTATGTGGAAAGACAACGCTGTTAATGTACAGACTTTTGAAATAAACAACCAGCGCATGTTTAGGGTTATGATTAATCCTCCCATTGTAATTCTGAGAGCCAATCATGAAGAAGGATATAAATTCTGGACCTCCATTCCGGAAGGCCGGCAACCGGAAGCAAAAGTCATTGGCCCGCTTATTGAACAATATTATCGATCTAAAAAATAAACGATGTGTTATTTCAACGGGCAAAAAGTTACGCATGCCGAATTTATCCGGTTAAAACACCTGGAAAAGGCGTTGGCCAGATATGATTTCCTGGGCCGCGATTTGCAGATCGGATTTGATTACGGCCTGAATGCGGTGTTAAAACCCATCCCCGGTAAAGAAGATTTTGAGATCGTTCAAATGGAATGGGGATTTATTCCTTCCTACCTGAAAACAAGGGAAGATATTAACCGCATGAGGCATGGCTACAAAGATGCCAATGGAAAATTTCATCCACCGATCACTACATTAAATGCTGTTTCGGAAGAGTTGTTGCTACCCGGTAAAATATATAAAGAGGCCGCTCTAAAAAGAAGATGCCTGGTGTTGTCATCAGGATTTTATGAATGGCGGCATGTTCATCCACTTAATAAACGTACGGGGCAACCCCTTAAGACAGCCAATAA
This sequence comes from uncultured Chitinophagaceae bacterium, assembly GCA_963775145.1. Taxonomy (GTDB): domain Bacteria; phylum Bacteroidota; class Bacteroidia; order Chitinophagales; family Chitinophagaceae; genus Endoryza. Next base: position 208,501 of record CAVZHZ010000016.1, on the reverse strand, counting down.
ATACCCATACTATATTAAGGTAAAGAACAGGGAATATTTTTTTATGGCGGGAATCTGGCAACCCTGGACCGATAAATCAACCGGTGAATATGTGGAGAGTTTTGCTATTATTACCACCACCGCTAACCAATTAATGGAGCAGGTGCACAATAGTAAAAAAAGGATGCCGACTATTCTTACAGAGGATTTAGCGTATGAATGGATGTTTGGTGATCCCGATGAAAAACGAATCACTGAAATTGCCCGATCACCATTTCCGGCTGATCAGATGGAGGCCCATACCATCGCTAAAGATTTCCGCGAGGCACTAGATCCCACTAAGGAGTTTGTGTATGAAGATTTACCGGATCTGGAATTCACTGGTTAATTGGAATCATTGCTTTTCTATTAAATTCTTTTTATTGTCACTCTAACCCCTCAAGGCCGGGGTGGTTGTCATCAAAATAAAATTTATCACCTTCATTTTTAAAAATTCCTATTTAAAAATACGGCTTATCAAATATTCCTTACCTCTCTGAAGAGTTTTTCCTGGTGTTCTTTTATTGTTCTGGAAGACTGCGCTGAGAGGATAAGTTTTAATCCCCGCAACAGTGGAGCAGAACGAAAATTATATTCCCGCTGCTTTTAATAATAATTTCTCTCCAAACCTTTTCTTTACGCTATCAATCGCCTGGTAGAGGTTGATCATTTCCTGTGTGTCTTCAAACAAGTTTATCTGGTAAGTACCGGGAATTAAATTGGTAAAGCGAATTCCGATCAGCCGTACCAGTAATCTGCGTTCATACAGCTTTGCAAATAATTCTTTGGCCGTTTTTAATAAAATATGATCCGCATTGGTATAAGGTATGGAAACTTGTTTAGAATATGTTTCAAAATTGGAATACCGAAGTTTTACCGTTACACAACCGGTCAGTTTATTTTGGCTGCGTAATTCAAAAGCGATTTTCTCCGTCATCCGGACGAGTTGCCCGTTCAGAAAATTCATATCAATGGTATCTTTCTGAAAAGTGTTTTCGGTTGAAATTGATTTTTGTTCGTGGTATGGAATTACCGGCGATTCATCAATGCCGTTTGCTCTTCGCCACAATTCTACCCCATTCTTCCCCAGCAAATTTTGTAACAGTTCAACCGGAATTTCGCTTAAGTGTTTTAACGGTTTCTACCCCCATCTTCAAAAACTTGTAGCCGGTTTCTTTTCCAATTCCCGGAATTTTCATTACACTCAAGGGAGCCAGGAATATTTTTTCATTACCAAAAGGAATTTCCAGTTGGCCATTTGGTTTTACTTCATTGGTAGCTACCTTACTGATCAGTTTATTACTCGCCAGCCCATAGGATATCGGAAGGCCGCTTTCTTTTGATACTTTTTTTTTTAATTCATCCGTAAACTTACGGCAACCGTAAAATTTATCCATGCCGGTTAAGTCTACATAAAATTCATCGATGCTTGCCTTCTCAAACAATGGAACTGTCTCCCGGATGATATCAGTTACCAGCTGATGAATATTTGCTATACGCTTCATAATCGCTTTTAATAATGATAGCATGCCTGCATAGATGTTAATGCCACCCGCATGGGCATGGCACTATGTATTCCAAATTTCCTTGCTTCATAACTGCAGGAAGCCACTACGCCCCGGTCACCGCTGCCCCCGATCAATATCGGTTTACCTTTTAGTTTCGGGTTCCGCAAGCATTCTACCGATACAAAAAAAGTATCGAGATCTAAATGGGCAATATGACGGTTATAGATTAGCATATTTCCGTTGCTTATAACCAACCTTGTTCATTTTGTGTACTTCCAAACTATATACGCCGAAATCTTCCACCACCTTTCCGGTCATCCGGTAAAATCCATTGGTATGCAGTGGGTAATTCCTGGCGGAATCCGGGAAATGAACCGTATCTATCCAATCTAAATTGGAATCTACAAATGTGCCGAAGAACATTTGTTCGCTCTTCTTGGTAGGCACATGCTTTCGGGCAATGAAATAAGCCAGCACCGTGATTGTTTTTCCGGCATGCATTTCCAAGATCCGTTGCATGCAACATATTTATGCGGGATCATCATCCACTATTGGAAAAGGATTGGATAAGTGTAAAACCCAGTATTTCTATCTCGATCATATAAATCATCCAGTGGATTATCGCTTAATTCAGGAAATTTAAATTCCACCGGCCTCCTCAAACAAAGGCTTGCCCCGTATGCAAGGCGGGTTGATTTTTTTTCTGCAGGAAATTGGCTTCCCATAACAATTGTTTTTTTGTTTTACCGGTAAACCGAAAGGCCCCAATGCTCACGAGTGTATTCAATTGTTCCAGACCGATATTGGTTCGTTCAATAAAATCCTGCAAGTGCAAATAAGGACCATGTTGCTTTCGTTTCATCTAACATTGTTTCCACCAATTTCTCCTGCAGCCCTTTTATATGAATGAATCCGGTATACACTTTATTGCCTTTGATATTGGTGAACTGATCGCTGTTATTTACACAGGGCGCTTCGATATCGCCTCCTGTTTTAAGCAATTCAAGAAAATACAATTCACGGGAATAAAAGCCACCGAAATTATTGATCACTGCCACCATAAATTCTTTGGGATAATACGTCTTCAGGTAAAGACTCATATAACTTTCCACGGCGAAGCTGGCAGAATGTGCTTTATTGAAACTATACCCGGCAAAGCTTTCCATCTGCCGCCATACTTCGGCTGTCAATGCATCAGGATGTCCGATCTTTTTGCAGTTAGCAAAAAATTTTTCTTTAATTATCTGAAACTGGTTATTCGACCGGTACTTTCCGCTCATGGCCCTGCGCAGAATATCTGCTTCCCCCAAATCGAGTCCCGGCAAAATAGTGGGCAATTTTGATCACGTCTTCCTGGAACACCATCACGCCAAATGTTTCTCCCAGATGTTCTTCAAAAAGCGGATGCAGGTATTCAATTTTATCGCGGTTATGATAACGGTAAATATATTCCCGCATCATGCCAGACTGTGCAACACCCGGCCGGATGATGGAACTGGCCGCTACCAGCGTAATATAATCGTCGCAATGTAAGTTTTTTCAGCAACTGCCGCATAGCGGGCGATTCAATATAAAAACAACCGATGGTATTGGCTTCGCGGATCTGTTTGCGGATCGCTTCGTCTTTGCGGAAATTTTTAAAGTCATGAATATTTACATCAATTCCTTTATTCTCTTTAATCAGCCGCAGGCTTTCTTTAATATGGCCCAACCCCCGTTGACTGAGTATATCAAATTTATTCAGTCCTATATTTTCTGCCACGAACATATCCATCTGGGCCGTGGGGAAATCTTTTGGTGGCATGAATAAGGCGGCATAATTATAGATTGGTTGTTCACTGATCAACATGCCACAGGGATGAATTGAAAGATTATTCGGAAAATTCTTCATTAATGCCCCGTATTGCAGTATCAGGTGTTGTATTTTATCAGTCGGCTGATTGAATCGCTGAAGAACTTTTATTTCTTCTGCCGGAAGACCAAACACTTTTCCCAATTGCTGGATAATAGCATCGTGCTGAAAAGTTGGATAGGCCCCGAGCAAGGCTACATGCTTTTTCCCATAGCGTTTAAAAATATAATCGATCACCTCATCTCTGTCCTGCCAGGAAAAATCAATATCAAAATCGGGAGGCGAAGTGCGGTGGGGATTTAAAAAACGTTCAAAGAATAAATTGAGTTCAATCGGATCTACATCAGTGATACGGAGACAATAGGCCACGATGGAATTTGCGCCACTACCGCGACCCACATAATAAAATCCGCGCGATTGTGCATAACGGATAATATCATAGTTAATCAGGAAATAGGCGTTGAACCCAAGATCATTGATGATTTGCAATTCCTTTGCCAGGCGTTCGTTGGCCAGTTTATTTTTCTTCCCATACCGGGCAATTAATCCGTCTTCTGCCAGTTTTCTTAATAAAATGCGGTCGTCTTCCGGGCTCGCGCTAAAAGCTTTTTTGTTTTTATCGGTATGAAATTCCATTTGAATATGGCAGCTATCCATTAACCGGTACGTGTTAGTAACAATGAATGGATATAACCGGAAAGTGTCTATTAATTCGCCGGGAGAAATAAATGTTTCGTCAATAGAAGCCTGTGCTTCTACCGGTAATTTCGAAAGCAGCATATTATTATGAATCGCTCTCAGTAACCGGTGCAGGGAATGATAAATTCTATTTTGAAATGTAACCGGCTGACGGATCACCAATTTATCGGAAAAAGGCTTCCAGTCAATGCTATACAATTTGGTCAGATCGGTCCGCAATAATCCAACCTGTTCATTGGGAAATAATTCATTCAATGGTTTTGTTCCCAAAGGATACACGACAAAACCATCCCATAGATCATTGAAGAAAGGCGTTTCACCGGCTCTTTCGGGGAAATCTTTTTTTTCGAGTAAGTGAACAGAAAGAAATTCATTGATCCAGGTGAGTCCTTTATTATTCGCGGCCAGCAAAATATAAAGAAGCTCATCCCCATTTCTGATTTCCGCTCCACAAACGGGTTTGATCCCGGCCTCCCGGCAGTATTGAACAAAATCCCAGGTATCGCAGGTAGAATTAATATTGGTCAGCGCGAGCGCAGTAACCCCATTATCAGCAGCCGCCTGTACAAGTTCTTTCGTTGAATAGGTTCCGTATTTAAAACTGAAATATGTCTTGCAGTTGAGGTACATGGTCATGCCAAAGTACTAAATAATTTAGTTATTAATTACTAAATATTTTAGTTTATTGATTTTCAGCCCGACGGGAAGATAATAGGCCGGGGTGAAAGGAAGGGTCAACTTATAGTTGTTGCCCCTAATTTCATTCTACTTCAAAATCTTATTAAACTTCTCCAGTTCCGTAATGTCTGCCGAGGAAAGCGGTTGATTAGCGTCGTATTTCGATTGAAAGAATAAGACCCGCTTGTGCTGAGGATATTTTGCCAGTATGGCTTCAATCATTTCACCATGCTTTTTATCCTTTTCTTCATACAATGGTTTAGAAACCGGGGCCGCCGATTTATACCGGGTGGGACGTTTTAAAATCACCGCTTCCAGGGTAGCCAGCCAGTTAACCGGCATGGTCTTTATATTAGCCGCTTTCTTATAGAGTCCTTCCAGTTGCTTTTTACTGAGCCCGCCCCGCTCCTCATACTGGTAAGAAAGGCTTTGGGTAAAAGTGGACCCCGGATTATCCTCCAGTACTGCATTCAGCACTTCTTTTATAATATCAACATCGGGCTTTTTACGCTGTATCATTTTGTCCGGTTCTAAACCTTGAAAGTAAGCAATTCCCTTCTTTAAGCGGTTTGACCATCAGTAAGATTTTCTGCTGCTTTTCATCAAGTATTAACCACGTTTGGTCAAACCGATTATGTGAGGCCTGCCCCCTGTCTTTATTTTGTATGGTAAATGATGCCAATGAACGCTTCTATTTCTTCACCTGAAAATATATACATATGAATGCAATTATCAAACGAATTACGGCCGCCAGCTTATTCCTGGTCACGCTATCGGCTCCGTTATTTTCTTCTGCCCCCAAATTTGGCGGCGAAGGTTTTGAGGTTTACATAAATAATAAATTAGTGTTACAGCGATTCGGTAATCAGATTGACATGGTAAAAACGATATCGTTAAGCCAGTATTCCCCCGGCGACCAGATAACCATTAAATACTATCATTGCGGCCGGGTGGGTAAAAGCAGGACCCTGGTTGTTAAAGATGAAAACAATAAAGTACTGAAGCAATGGAAGTACAACGATGTAACAGAACCTGTTGCGGGAATGAACTGTACAATGAAAGATATCATCAGCCTGGAAAACACCAGCAGCGTGCTGAATCTTTATTATTCTTCCAGCGAATTGCCCGGTGGACGATTACTGGCCTCTTTTACTATCGCCAATAGTAATGCCCGCAAAACAACTCCTTAATCAACCCGACTGGTTGATCGGCGGAGCTGGTATTTTCCAGCTCCGTTTTTTTCTGTCGCCTTCTCTGATTCGAACTGGCATTCCTTTTATTACTGTAGTTTCATGGTTCAACAGGCATTATATGAAAATAATATTTTTACTTTTTCTGCTGTTATCCGCAATTCATATTGAAGCCCAAACCGGTTCAGAAATTTATTTATTTAACCTGGCGTTTAATAATAATCAACCTGTATTATCGAACCCGGTGAATATCACTAATCATAAAGGGTACGACAACCAACCATTCTTTCATCCCAAAAAACCGCTTATTTACTTTAGCTCGTTTAACGATAGCGGCCGAAGCGATATTCAATACTATCATATAAAGAAAGCAAGAACCGCCAATCTCACTTTCACCAATGAAAGAGAGTATTCTCCCACCCTAACGCCTGATGGTAAATTTATTTCCTGCATCATACAGCGGGAAGATGGTACGCAGGACCTGGGTAAGTATCCGCTTCACGGAGGAGAACCCCGGATTCTTATCAATACCCTTAAAGTAGGATATCATGTATGGGTGGATGATCATAGCTTATTATTATTTGTGCTGGGAGATTCCAATAAAAATACCTTGCATCTCTATAATTTGACAACCAAAGAAGATAACATAATAGCAGATAATCCAGGCCGTTCTTTACACCGGATACCAGGAACAAACGCCATTAGCTTTGTACATAAGATCAGTAAGGAGGAATGGCTGATCAAACGCTACAACAGGGAAACTAAAGAAATTTCTACCATAACCCCCGCACTACCCGGCAGAGAAGACATTGCCTGGCTTACTAAAGAAATATTAATGAGTAGTGATGGTTCCCAATTATTTTTCTTTGACCTCAGAACCAATAATGGCTGGCACCTTGTTCCGATTGTGAATAGCAACCTGCCAATTAAAGGCATTTCGAGGCTTGCAGTTAATAGCAAGAATACTAAACTGGCAGTAGTAGTAAGTGAATGATGACTATTCTGCTCAAGGGACAATGACAGAATTGCTGATTTCTTTGCCCGGCATATTTTTTAGTGCTTGTTTACCGATAGTTTTATTAATCACTCAAAACAGAGTAACATGCACTACAAACAAGCCGCAAAAGGCAACTACGGAAACAGACCCCTGTTTTACCGTTCGATGGAACGTGCAGCCGTAAACATTTACAGAACAGACAACAGTTTCGAACTGCTGGTGTTTGCACCCGGCCGCATTAAAGAACATTTTAAACTGGATGTACAGGGAAATGAATTAATCATTTCGTACACTCCCCCTGAAGGGTTTCCGAGACCCGATTGGGTTTTACGGGAATACAGCCGGGGCGGTTTCCGCAGAAGCTTTAATCTCGATGAAAGCATCGACACCCAAAACATCACCGCCAAATATGTGGATGGTGTGTTACAGGTTAGCTTGCCGGTAATTGCGGGAAAAGAAGCTTCTAAAAAGGAAATCGTAATTAACTAAGCTTAGAGATCAAAGTGGAATAAGTCTAAGATTATAAAAATATCTTGTACGGCCACTTTATTTTTTAGCACTGAATTTAATTAACCGATTTCAAAAAGGTGGTTGCCTCAAATGGCAATCACCTTTTATATTATTGGATCTCTTCAATAATATAGTCAAACCCATTAATACTGATTTTGTCACCAGGTTTACGCCCCATCAGTTCTTTCCCTAATGGCGATTGCGGGGAAAGAGCAATAACAGGTATCCCTTCAATGATAGTTTTTCCCAGCGCTACACTCAACAGCAACCATCCTCTATTAGTTCTTACCAGGCATCCCTGAACTACTTCCTGGTTGGTTTCTTTCCGGTCTACGGAAGAGAAACGGGTTTGCTGTTCCAGCGCTTCCTGCAATTGATGCCGGATATTATCCTGCTCAATCTGCAGCATCGCCCGGGCTGTTTCATACTTATCGCCGGCGGTACTTTTCGTTTCGTTAGCCGTACTTTCTTTCAGTTCATCCAGCAGCTGGTGCAGGGTTGAAATTTTATCTGCCAGCAGTTGCTGAAACTGGTGATATGTTTTTTGTTTGAATGTCATTATTAATGATCCACCAATTACGAAGATAATAGGCCTTTATGTTTTAATTGCCACGAGGCACGAAGAATTTAATACTTTTTTCGTGCCTCCGTGGCAAATTTTTGTATGGACATTAATTAAACAGTGTTATTCACTGTTTCTTATTTTTACCAATGCTTTCTTCCAAACTAATTGAATTTTATCAGAACCTGTCGCCACCGGTTGTTCCCAAAGGATTCGAAATTCTTCATCCGCAGCCTTCCCCGGAAGTAATGCGGGTGGTCCGTAAATTCTTCACCGCATATTACAGCGACAATCGTCCACGCAAACTTTTGTTGGGCATAAATCCCGGTCGCCATGGGGCCGGTATAACCGGCATTAACTTTACAGCTCCCCGACAGCTAACCAATAATTGCGGCATTAAACATCCCTGGGGAAAAGGTTCCGAACTTTCAGCGGAGTTTATTTATGCAATGATTGATCAATATGGCGGTCCTCAAACATTTTACAGCCATTTTTTTATCGGGGCCGTATCTCCGCTAGGGTATATAAAAGATGGAAAAAATATCAATTACTATGATGACAAAAGCCTGCAAAAGGCCGTAACACCATTTATTGTTGAAACCATTCAAAAACAATTATCCATGGGTTTGTCTTCTGACATTTGCTTTTGCATAGGAGGAGAAAAAAATTATAAATTTCTTACCGCCTTAAATGAAGCCCATGAGTTCTTTCAAAAAATTATCCCGCTTTCTCATCCCCGGTTTATTATGCAGTATCGCAGGAAGAAGATGGAGGAGTATATTCGTCAATATCTTGATGCGCTGGATTCCTGTTGATAAACCTGGAATGTTTGTGGTTTGTAGCCTGCCTGCCTGCTGTACGAGATGATTTTGCCGCCAGAAACCGGCAGGCAAGTTTATAGTTCTTGAATATCGAAAAGTCATCAGTATTGGTATTATACAATTATTCCGCCGGCAATAGTAATCTGGCAACTTGTGTAGTTTATCTTAAGTCCTGTATACCATAACGCATACTATTTCTCAAACCGGATCTTGTACTCCGATACGTATACAGCGCTGTCTTTAGTCATATCCTTAAAGAATAGTCTCGCTTCCTGGCCTAACCGCAGACAGGTATATTTGTTCCGAATATCTTCGGCGGTATTCATTGGTTGCAAGGACGGATACCAGATAATATGACCGGGTTTATCCAGTAAGAATTGCGGCTTACTCCATTGTTGTGCATTATCTCCTTTACCAAGGTCCTCATGACTATTGAAGGAAACATAAATACGGCTCCCTTGCCAGGAGGGACCGGTAACGTGCCCCATCAGCATTACCCATTGTTTTAAATAGGTATTCCAGCTAACAGAGGGTCCCCAGTAAAAACCACCGGTGGGGGAAGATGCCGGACCCCCTCCCTCCGCTTTTGGTATCTGCAGTGAACGAACGGGAACACCGATACCATCGGAAGATGCATTAAAAGAATTTCCATCCCAGCGTTTTGCTTTTCCAACCGGGTTATCGAGATCGCTGAGTTTGATACGTGCTATACTGATACATTGCCCGCTCCATTCTTTTACCGGATCATAGGTAGCCGAGTCAAACACCCCGGGATAGCCGTATTCGCCATAAAAAAGATAGAGATAATCTCCGTTTGCCACGGCTGAAGGATCACCTACACCACCCGGAAAAGTATTAGATGTATTAAAAGGTTTTAATATCATTCGGGGCTGAAGGTCTTCAATAAATATCCCGTGATTATTCCAGCTATGTCCTCCATTGGTTGATTTCATTATCCCGATCCGGCAAACTGCGGCAGCCGATTGCGGGCCTCTTAATCCCTGGGGCCAGTTATAATCAATATATCCTTTCCCGGTTGTACTATCGAACGGCAATGTGGAAGGATAGTTTTCATTATGATATACAGCATAGAGGGTTTTACCGGATTGGTCTTTAGGATCCTGGTATACTGTTTCAAACCAAACCGCGCCATGCAATCCTTCCTTGCCCGGAGGAACATTGGGGGGCATTGCCGGGTCGGTGAATTCATCCATTTTACGGAGAAAGGCTTCATCAGCATTTCGCCCATCCGCAAATTCCAATTCATTAGAATACCCCCATACCGGGTCTTCACCGTACTTGCCGGGAAAGATGCGAAAGGTATCGCCGATCCAGGCCTCCGCCATATTACAATCCACGAAGGAATTAAAATAAAATTTTTCACTGGGTATCAAAACAGCCTTAGGTATTGATGCCGACGGAGTTTTTTTATCTTCTGTACAAGCGATAAACAACCCGGGCAGAAAAACGAGAGTCAGGAGAACAGCGATGGATCTGTTTACAAACATATATACTGAATTAGAAAATGTAATCTTCTAAAATTAAACAAATAATAAAATTAATAGTGGAGCAATTTCGTTGGCAAAGCAGGGATAAAGGTAAAGAGCTCCCCGCATATTTCTTGATGCGGGAATGCAATTCTCATACTTTCGTTGATAAATCAAACCACCCTCTTTTGTATTCTCTCATGCCGAAAGTATTCTGTTCATTCAAAATTATTTTCCCAATTAAGAAAAATTTCTAACCTTCGCCTTCAATTCTTCGGTTTATGAAAATGCGCTAAGGTTCGCTCCCATTGTATAGAACCTGAATCTTACAGTCTCCTCTTACTCCGCAGCCTGTTCCTGCTGCGGGTTATCGATTAATTGATTTGTTTCATTCTAAATGTATTTCACTCATGTCGCAGCCAACGACTTCCTATACTAACAAACTGCTCTATTATATTTCATTAATAAAGCAAGCTCTCCAGGGGGGAGAACATGATTATACGCAAGGGAGCATCCGCAAGGCCATCTTCCTGTTGGCCATTCCGATGATTCTTGAATTGAGCCTGGAAAGTGTTTTTGCTGTAGTAGATATGTATTTTGTGGGGCATTTACCGAATAGCAAAAACGCGGTAGCCACGGTCGGACTAACCGAATCGGTGGTTTCCATTGTTTATTCAATTGCTATTGGATTAAGTACGGCGGCTACGGCCATGGTGGCGAGACGTATTGGTGAAAAAAATCCAGAAGCAGCAGCGCAGGCAGCTATGCAATCGCTTATTGTTTCGTTGGGGGCCACAGTGCTTATTAGTATTGCCGGTATCATTTTCGCTCCTGATATATTGCGCCTGATGGGTGCACAACCCGATGTAGTGAGGGAAGGAACTCCCTTTACCCGCATTATGCTCGGCGGAAGCGTGGTTATCATTCTCCTCTTCCTGATAAATGGTATTTTCCGGGGAGCCGGAAACGCGGCCATTGCCATGCGCAGTTTATGGCTGTCGAGTATCATTAATATTATTCTTTGCCCTCTTTTCATATATGGAATTGGCTCCTGGCAGGGATGGGGCCTGAAAGGAGCGGCTATTGCCACCACAATCGGTCGGGGAATTGGCGTATTGTATCAATGTTATTACTTGTTCAGAGGTAAAGGCGTTATTCATCTTAAAAAGCAACACTTCTTGTTTGATACAAAAATCATCCGATCTATAATCAAGATTGCCTGGCCCGCGACCCTGCAATTTTTGATTGCATCGGGCAGTTGGATTGTTTTGGCATGGATTGTTGCCACGAGCGGAGGGACGATTGCCTCGGCGGGTTACCAGGTAGCTATTCGTAACGTTGTATTCTTTATTTTACCCGCCTGGGGGTTAAGCAATGCGGCAGCAACATTGGTTGGGCAAAACCTGGGCGCCAGGGAACCGGAACGGGCAGAAAAAAGTGTATTATTATCTGCCCGGTACAATGCAATCTTTATGATGGGGGTGACGCTGTTATTCGTTTTATTCGCTCATCCGATCATTCGGATTTTTACGAGGGATCCGGCCGTTCAGGAAGTAGGGGCGCTCTCATTAAAGATCATTGGAACGGGCTATGTTTTTTACGGCATCGGAATGGTGATGATACAAGCACTCAACGGATCGGGCGATACGAGAACGCCTACCTGGATCAACTTTGTTTGTTTCTGGTTATTTCAAATTCCATTGGCTTATATATTAGCCAAACCATTAGGTATGGGCCCTACCGGTGCTTTTATTGCGATCCCGGTGGCGGAAACAGCGATCGCGGTATGGGCCTTTATCATATTTAAAAGAGGGAAATGGAAGAAAGTTATCATTTAGATTAAATAAGTGAGTAGTATAAATATGCGAATTTGCGCTTGTGCGAATTCTTTAAATTCGCAGAACCTGATTTCTTTTTTTCACCTGATGCGGATCGTTAAAATGTAATTACAAATTTACACTCAGCGAAATCCGCAAATTCGCACATTGGCCATTCCCAAATTAATATTATGAGTCAAATTTCTAACAACACGCTTAAACAGATTTTCTTTCTCCTGGTAATTATTTTGCTGGGCATTATTCTATTTATTCAACTGAAAACATTCTTACCAGCTTTATTGGGATCCTATACCCTCTATGTGATCTTACGCAAATACATGTTCATTTTGCAGGCCCGCTACAAATGGAAAAGAGTGCTGGCAGCCTCCGTGCTGATGCTGCTCTCCTTCATCATCATCCTGCTGCCAATCTTTTTACTCATTAATATGATGAGTTCGAAAATCAGTTTTGCGGTGCAGCATTCTTCGCAGGTACTTATCTCTATAAAAGGATTTATAAACCAGTATGAATTAAAATATGGGTTTGAGTTACTGAGCGATGAGAACATCAACAAAATATCCACCTGGGCTGCTAATACGCTTCCCTCCATTTTAGGAGCTACTATAAATACAATTACAACAATTGCGGTGATGTATTTCATCTTATACTTCATGCTTACGGATGGAAGACGGATGGAAGCCGGCTTTTATGATATGGTTCCGCTCAAGGATGAGAATGTGTTACTGCTGCGAAAAGAAATGAATTCGCTTGTTTTTTCAAATGCCCTTGGTATACCATTGATAGCGTTATTACAGGGAGTGGTTGCGCTGATTGGGTATCTCGTACTCGGGGTGGAAGAACCTGCTTTTTGGTTTGTGATTACCTGTATTGCTTCTATGTTGCCCATCGTGGGGGCTGCCGTAGCTTATATTCCTGTTTCTGTGTTGTTATTCGCCAGTGGGCATCCCACCAAAGGAATAATAATGCTGATATTCGGATTTGGCATTATTGGGTCGGTTGATAATATTTTCCGGTTCTGGTTGCAAAAAAAATTAGGAGATGTACATCCTCTCATAACGGTATTCGGCGTAATCATCGGTATCAATCTATTTGGCTTTATCGGTCTTATTTTTGGTCCACTGCTCATTGCTTTGTTTATTTTATTGATTCGTATTTACGCCAATGAGTTCAGTATTAAAACATCTGGTTAATAGTAAATAATAAGACCATAATACCACGGTAATTTTACTAAGCAGATTTACCCAACCTTTTAATTGGATCATTTTACTGCACAATAAAATAAACCCATCAAATAGACTTGCATATTTAACAAAAGGGTAATATTTTTCAGCCAGATGTCGTTTATAATCCGGACCGCATCTTTTGATATACCCTATGATAATCATTTACCGCCCATTTAAATCCGTTACCACGGCAGGCCTTATTTGCCTGCTGTTGACCGCGCCGGTCCTGATCTCCGGTACTTACTCCGATGAATCCGGTACCAGGAGCTCTACGTCAACAAATGATCATTCCAGGAGTTTATTAAAAACAGCCAACGAATTATTAAAGGAAGAAGCACGTATACTGTACGACAGTATGAATCTCAGACGTGCCGGCCTGAGTGTAAAAGCATTTGAATTTGCCTGGCAGGGTTATAAGAAATTGCTCGAAGCGGGTCGGATATATAATAAAGAAGTAATTTCTATTTGCGATTTCAGTCAATCATCGCGGCGCAAACGTTTATATATAATAAATGTGGAGGAAATGAAAGTGTTGTTTAATACGTATGTGGCCCATGGACGTAAATCGGGTGGAGAGTTTGCCCGTTCATTTTCCAATAATCCCGAATCACATAAAAGCAGCCTTGGTTTTTACGTTACGCGCCAAACCTATTACGGGGGTCACGGGCTTTCACTGACTATAGAAGGATTGGAAGCGGGTATTAATGACAAAGCGGACGCACGTAAAATTGTAGTACATGGATCGGATTATGTTGGAGCCAATTTCTTACGGATGAATCGTTTTAACGGAAGAAGTTTTGGATGCCCTGCGGTTCCGGCAAAAGATTGTCAAAAAGTAATTAATACTATAAAAGATGGTTCCTGTTTATTCATTTATCATCCAACAAAAAACTATATCTCGAAATCGAAGATATTAAACGGCTAGGTCGGACGTAAACTTCAGATGGTTTGAAGGCGAAAATGCTCAATATAGGTTCGTACCCTATGATTGGGCTTTTCTTTTTGGGGCCCCCTCCAACTCCCCCGAAGGGGAAGAGTAAAGCAACTCGCTGACTAATTTTTATATTCATCAAAAGCTATTAGCCTGGAATTTAATAATATTTGACTATTTAATCTATTAAGGTATTCGTTAAGTCCTACTTCGGGGGATTTAGGGGGCTTCTCAAATCCACCAGGCAATAAGCTGCGCCAGCATTCCTACAATAAAACCCTGAATAATCTGGAAGCGGGTATGGTCGGAAACTATCAACCGGGCTGTGGCCACCAACCCAGCAATCAATACAGCAGCGGATAAGAACAAGCCACTGGCGTTTTCATCGGTAAAAGAAAAAATTAAAAAGAAGGTCAGCATGCCGCCCATCGCGGTGGTATGCATGCTTACTTTACTGTTGATATTAATAATCCATGCACCGCATACTCCAAAAAAACTCCCTTGCAGGAAATTTATAAACATCTCGGGACTACCGGGCAGCTGTTTAAGAACGAGCCAGGGCCAGAAATAAAATATGATTGCTGCCGCATACGGAATAATCCGCTCTTTGCTGGTAGCGAGCTGCATAGATTGTATCAATTTCAACCGCCACATTAAAAAAACAGCAAAGCCCGGAATAAACGCTGTGCTCAGGGCTACGGTAAGTAAACGAAACAATTTGAGTGAATTATCAAATCCCGCAAACAGATACGGATGAAGGTAAATTAGATAGGCACTTACATAAGATGTAATAAATAGGGGGTGAAAAAGGTAAGAAATAATATGTGCGGGAACCCGAATATATGCCGGTTGAATTTCCCTTTCCAATACTTCGCTGCTATCATCAACCACCATATGATTCATATAAATTATAATTCTTTGCGCAGGCGGGCCACCGGAATATTTAATTGCTCGCGGTATTTAGCTACTGTGCGTCGGGCAATATTATACCCTTTTTCCTGAAGTAGTTCAGTAAGGCGTTCATCGCTCAGCGGTTTTCGTTTGCTTTCTGCTTCAATCAGGTTGCTTAAGATCTTCTTCACTTCCCGCGTAGAAACTTCTTCGCCGCTGTCGGTACTAAGCGATTCGCTAAAGAAGAATTTAAGCCGGTAGGTTCCGAACTCTGTTTGCACAAACTTACTGTTGGCAACCCGGCTCACCGTAGAAATATCGAGATGGGTGCGTTCGGCAATATCCTTTAAGATCATAGGGCGCATGGTTGTTTCATCCCCGGTTAAAAAGAATTCATGCTGATACTCCATGATAGTTTCCATTACGCTGGTAAGGGTGTGCTGCCGTTGTTTAATAGCGTCTATGAACCATTTAGCGGCGTCAATTTTTTGTTTAATAAAAAGAACCGCCTCTTTCTGCCGTTTATCTTTTTTTGTTCCCCGGTCGTATTCTTTAAGCATATCGCGATATCCACCACTTATTCGCAGATCAGGGGCATTGCGAGAATTGAGCGTTAGTTCCAGCTTTCCGCTGTTATTATAAATAAAGAAATCAGGAACAACATAATTTTCCGCTTTATTATCATCAGCATGATTACCGCCCGGTTTTGGATTGAGGCGGATTATCTGCCCAATTACCGCTTTCAATCCTTCATCATCAATACCTAATCCCCGCTGTATTTTTTCATAATGCTTCTTGGTGAACTCGTCGAAGTAATTTTCGATGGCGTCAATAGCCTTATCAACCGGATGGTTTTTTACTTTTAACCGGTATAACTGCAATAGCAGGCATTCCTGCAGGTTTCTTGCTGCTACACCCGGCGGATCGAATTGTTGGACCAATTTGATCAATCGTTCAACCTCTTCTTCGGTAGAATCAATATTTTGGCGGAAGGCCAGGTCGTCCACAATGGCGGCAGTTTCCCTTCGCAAATATCCATCATCATCAATACTGCCCACAATCTGTTCGGCAATTCGCCGATCCTTTTCTTCCATTTTCATTAAACCCAATTGTTCCAGTAAATGCTCGTGGAAAGACGTTTCCATCCGGTGCGGACTCACCTTGCCCTCATCCACTTCAGGATAATTATCATCGCGCAGCTTATAATCGGCTATATCATCATCTCCATCATTCACATATTCACTGATATCTATATTCTCATATTCTTCTTCCCCGCCGTCTTTTTCAGGATCTTCCTCCGCCGTGTTTTCAAATTCATCTTTCAATTCCGTGTTGAATTCTTCATCATTATTATCCTCCGAAAGCTCCAGGGCAGGGTTTTCTTCCATTTCCTCCTTAATCCGTTCTTCCAAATTGGCCGTAGGTACCTGTAGCAGTTTCATTAACTGAATCTGCTGAGGAGACAATTTTTGGAGAAGTCTTTGCTGTAATCCCTGACTAAGTGCCATATTTGCAAGGGGTTTTATGCGCCGGGCTACCTTTGTTAATTATTAGGGGGGCGCCCGAACCACAAAAATCAGGCCGTAATTTACGTATAATTATAAATAGCTGCGTGCAACGATTTTATAAATTTATTGTTGTGTTCTCCCTGCTAACAGGGTATCGGGCAGTAGGCCAGCAGGCCCAATTGCCCCTTCGTGGAGGAAAAATCACCTCCCTCACTGGTAAGCAAATCAATATTCCCTTATTGTTATCGAAGACCGTTCCCCCTTCCCGGCAATCTTTACCGATAAGCAGCCCGGTTTTTCTATACCGCGATATAACTCCTGATTTCTATGCAAAACACCTGGCCTTTTTTTGCCGGACCGAGTTACAACTGGAAAAAAAATTCAATCTGCCCCTTCGATTCCGGCTTGGTTCATTAGATTATACTAATAAGCTGGAGGGGAAAAAATAAAACAACAGCGGGTACTCATTTAATTCCCAAACCCGTATTGCTTTTGTTCCTTTTTTGAGTCTATTATAATAATAAGTGCTTGCGCGTTGTTTTACTAAGAGCAATTATTTATACGGTCTTCTTTCCGGGTTCAACTCCACCCATTAAAACCATTGACAGGCAATATGAAATCATTATACTTCGTTTTTAATAAGAGCCCTAATCTGCAAACGTTTGCGGTTTACTCACTAAACAAAATCCTATGCCTGAAAATAGAGAATTAAAAATATTCCTGGTAGATGATGATATATTTTGCCTCAACCTGTACCAGCAATTCTTAATAAAATTGGGATACGAACAAATCAATTGCTTTAATGGTGGCAAGGATTGTTTAGAGAACTTAAAACAACGTCCAGATATTATTTTCCTCGACTATTACATGGAAGATATGAACGGGATTGATGTTTTGCAAAGGATCAAAGCCTTTGATAATGAAATAACAGTTGTATTTATTTCGGGCCAGGAAAATGTTGAAATTGCCGTAGATGCGCTGAAATATGGTGCTTTCGATTATATCGTAAAATCCAAAATCACGCTTGAACTACTAAAGACCACCATTGACCGAATTTCAGCTGAAAAAGGTATTACACATGCTCCGGGGAAAAAATCATTCTTCGGTCGAATGAAATCGAATTTTGGAATATAAATAGTCTTCCCGGACCCAGGTTTTTTTGTTACCTGTTTATTCTTATTTCCTTTACCGTACTTTATATTGTAACAGTCTTCTATCAATCCAGTTAGGAATTTTTACCCATTGCGATTCTTTTTCCTTTCAAGAATAGGCTGCATAAAAAAGACCTCTCAGAGAGGCCTTATTCACCAGAACCATAATAAATATTGCCGGACCCTTTTTTTCAATTTTTGTTTTCAAGCTTGCGCCTTAATGCATCCACCTCCTCCTTTAATTCCTTGATTGCGTTGATTAACACCGGAACCAACTCCGCATAATTCATCCCCAATGATTCGGATTTTTCATTCCCCATCACCACCTCCGGTATAATCCTTCTTACTTCCTGGGCTATTAACCCAACTTTACGAGTTGACAGTTGATCTTTCCAGTTGTAGGCAACAGGCCTCAACAGCATCAGTTCATTTAACCCATAAGGAAGTTCCTGAATATTTGTTTTCAATCTTGCATCCGATGTCTGAATAACTCCATTGGCCGACCAAACTTCGCTCCACCGGGCTCCGTTCTTCCCCAATGCATACATATTGTCGGATCCCGGCTGGATACCTAACGAATTCATCCGTAAAATTTCATTGGCATCTCCTGTTCCCCCGGCAAAAAAAATCAATTGTTTATTTACGCTGGCATTACCGATTACAAAATCATTCCCCGTGGCAAATAAGTAGGCCTTATTCGCGCCGGCCAGCAGACCTGTGCCGCTGTACCCGCTGGAATTAATCCCCATATTTACATAATTCACGGTCTCATTTCCGTTATTAGCCGTAGCGACTACATCTGAACTGGCACTGGCACCATTACTATTATTTTGAATATTCAGTTGCAGGTAATTATTTATCGTTCCCTTTCCGCTGATTACATTATATGATGAAGTAAAGCCCGCATCTACCAATAATTTCTCCGGATTTGTACTGTTAAAAGTCGCAGTACCAATTCCAACCCGGCCGCTATGCGATACAGCCAGTATGTTTGCATTTACATTAGCCCCTCCATTATCTGATACCGCCTGGAAGTTTACATAACTTTCGCTGCCGCCGTTAGCAGTAAAATTTATTTTAAAGAGTTTCTTATTGGATGGATTATCTGTATTCTCGAGATAAAAACCCGGACCACCAAAACCACTGCTGCCATTACCGGTAATCGTAAGGCCCTTTATAAATGTATTGGTAATTCCCGATACAGCTCCCGCCCCCAGGATATGGACTTCCGTTACGGGGTTCGTAATTCCCATACCCAATCTTCCCGTACCGGTAAGGCGCATTCTTTCTGTATTATTGGTGATAAACGGAAGCGAAAAATTTGAAGTAGTTCCTATT
This sequence comes from uncultured Chitinophagaceae bacterium, assembly GCA_963775145.1. Taxonomy (GTDB): domain Bacteria; phylum Bacteroidota; class Bacteroidia; order Chitinophagales; family Chitinophagaceae; genus Endoryza. The sequence continues at coordinate 189,299 of CAVZHZ010000016.1, read as the reverse complement.
CGCTTTTCCGCAACTACTCCATTTCCATCCATGCTCCAATTCGTAATCAGCGGATCGGCATTGTTTTGGGAAGATATGTACCATCCTGCTCCATTGCTCAGCACCGTTATAGCTTCATTTGCATTATCAAGAAGCCAGCCCGTTGTACTTCCATCAATCCCCTGGCCAGCCGTGGTGTTTATTGTAAGTACGGGTGTAATACCTGCCGTACTGGCATTTTTAATGCGGTATATCCGGCCGGTACAGGTGCTGGCATCGGGCAAGGTAGCGGTAGCATTGGACGTACCCGTAAATACTATTGTATTATCAGTACTTGTAATAGTTGTGTTACCGGTGAAGGCACGGTAATTCAGTGACAAGGCTCCCCGTACATCCAGGGTAGAATTCGGAGACGTTGTTCCTATTCCTACCTGGGCAGCGGCAGGCATGGCTATCCAAAACATGCCCCATATCAGGTTACGGTTTTTCATAATTGTATTTTATAAAATACAAGTCTCCCTCCGGGGTTTGTGTCCGATTTACTAGCGAACAACTATTTTTTGTGTTAACCGATGCGTATTATTTTTAATGTCCAAAACATATATGCCTGGTGTTATTGCAGCCGTTAATGGTATGGTTGATACGGCCCCGGCGTTAGCAACCATATTCCCTTTCTGCACCAATTGGCCTGCCGTATTTATCAATGAATATTCATAGTTACCGGCATAGGTACTACCGGTACTGATATGGATAAATTGGTAAACAGGGTTATTAATTACATATAATCCTCCCACTTTTGAACGCTCTAATACTACAGCCACCGGTGAATAATTATTCTGACCGTTCTTGTCAATACTTCGTATACGGTACCACGCAGTTCCATTCAATAACAGCACATCATTATATTGATAATTATTTGTTCCGCTGGCATTATGTGCCGTTACCATTCCGATTCTCCGGTAACTAATACCATCTTCACTACGTTCAATTTCATATTTATCCGTATTCAGTTCGCGGGTAGTTGACCAATCGAGTTGTGAATAGTTTTGTTTGCGTTGCGCAGTAAACTTCAGGAATTGCAGGGGCACAAACCAGTCTGTACTTCCAAATGTATAAAGCCCAAAGCTGCCCACTCCTGAAGCAGTAATAACTCCGGTGGTAAGGATGTTGCCGGTGGCAGAACCGCCGCGATCGGTCCATAAACCTCCAAAATAATTCGCCGCTTTTATTTGATTCAAAACAAAAGGCGGAAAGGCGATTTTGCTGTTATCCCAATTAAGCGTGATATCTGCGGTACCACCACTTACCCTGGTTATATCCCAATATTCATTATTGTCTACCAGCAATATGGGTGCTAAGATATTTGTCGGGTTAGGTGTAACCAGGAAAAACTTGCAGTTAAATTCGGAGGAAGCAGATAAATTACCAATAGCCGTATTCCGCAAAAACGTTCCATTGCCAACCGGGAATGTGAAATTGCTGTTCCCTATTTTCTTAACCCATCCATTTACATGACGGCTGTCGGCAGAACCACTATGAGAAGAACCAGCTTCATAAATTAAATAGTTTGGAGTAACAGAAGTTGCAATAACTCCACTGGTAAATGTGTGCGCTCCACTCACACTCAAATTAGCATTCAGGGTAATTCCTGCAGCATTATTTGTAACCAGGTTAAACGTGCGGAATGGTTGTGTTCCTCCCACAATTTGCGCACTGGTTCCATTTAAATACAGTGTTCCCGTACCCACGGGCATGGCCGCTTGTCCGTTGGTAACATTTTGTCTTACATACAAACTACCATTGTTGGTTAATGCTCCCGAGACGGTATTGGTAAGCGCTCCATTAATATATAATATATCACTGCCGCCGGTAATGAACAGGGTCCCTGTATTTTGAAGATCAACCTGGGACTGTACAAAAGCAGCCTGCATGAGTACGATGACAGTTAAAAATAATTTCACTCTTTTCATCAGGATATTTTTAAGTATAATCAATTTAATTACGGTATTCCTTATTAATTGTTTTCAATCTCGATTTCAATTCAGCGAGTTTCATTTGCTGCTCCTGAATTGTTTTAATGAGTACCGGTACCAATTCCGCATAATTCATACCCAGCATTTCTTTGCTTTCATCTCCTGTTACTACTTCAGGTACCGATAGTTTAACTTCCTGGGCTATCAGTCCAAGGCGGGTACGAATATCATCCTGTTTTTTCCAGTGATAGCTAACGGGATTTAATTTCATTAACGTACTTAATCCATATTGTAAAGCTTTGATATTCTTCTTCAGCCGTATATCAGAGGTTTGAATTACTCCATTAGTGGCCCATACCTGGCTCCAGCGATTTACATTACTTCCGATTGAATAGGTATTATCTGCCGCAGGAGACAAAATACCAGCAATACTTAATTTATCCGCCGGGGTTATTTATTCCGATCCCTACATTTCCAGCGGCTGTTATTCTCATCCGTTCGTTGGTAAGCGCATACCCGTTGGTAAAAAAACCAAGATCATATGTTGCTCCGTTTCCTACTTTCATATCACCGCCGGTTGCATATAAATATGCTTCATTAACTCCATCCAGTATGGGTATTAATGCGCTGGTATATCCGCTTGAATTAATACCCAGATCAATATAATTTATGGACTCCGTTCCATTATCTGCCGTAGCTACAATATCGGAACTGGCCGTATTGCCCGCACTTGAATTTTTTATATTTAACTGCAGATAATTATCAATCTCTCCTTTGCCGCTAATAACATTATAAGATGAAGTATTACCGGCGTCCACCAGTAACTTTTCCTGGTTGGTGGCACCAAAGGTTGATGTGCCAATTCCGGCATATCCGCTCTGGTGAAGCATCATCGCTTCTGCTCCGCTGGAAAGAAATCGCAGGTCTGAACTGGCGTTGGTGCCTGTTCCGGTATAATAGGCATCAATACCCGATCCGCTGGTATTTATGACAGAACCGTTATTACGGGGAGCAAAACGATATTGCCCAATAAGATCTCCGTTTTGCAAATTGCTGGGTATAACAATTGTACCGCGTGATTTGCGAATATATAAACCCTGGGTAACGGTACTGCTATGGTCCTGGAAAATATAATCATTTGCTGCATCATCATTTTCAGTTACGCTATGCAGCCGGCCTGAAGGAGAGGTGGTTCCCAATCCTAAAAGCCCGATCGCAGACAGGTGTACCCGTGGTACGTTATCCGTAATGAAATTATAAGCATAATTTTCAATTACGCCCACGGATTTCATACTTTTTAATTTGTTTCCGCCCTGTAACCAGGGGGTGCCCACTGTAACTGTTTTTCGAACAGAAACAACCTGGCTGAATACCTGCCAACCGGTTCCGTCACTTACAAGCCTAACTACTTCCATCGGTTCATCAAGCAACCATGAATTTTGTCCATCGATAGTTTGTGAAGAGCTGGTACTAATGGTACATACCGGAGCAGGTAAAGTTGTACTCGCATTTTTTATCCAATAGATGCGGCCCGTACAATTGGTAGCATCCGGCAAAGTAATTGTTGCCGCAGACGCGCCCGTAAAAACTATTACTTCATCATTTATATCGGCCGAATGTACTTCGCCATAACGGTTCGCACAGTCATTGCTACTGCGCCGGCCACCTGCAAGCCTGAGGCAGGGGTTGCAGTACCAATGCCTACCTGTGCATGAGCGATAAAAGCCAACAGTAAACAAACAATAATACTATATATTATTTTTTTCATTATAGACTTATTACATAGAAGATCTGATATCAGGTTTTATATTATTTCCTGTTATCCCTTCTTTCTTTGCATGTTCATTAATCCTTGTTTCTATGCCATTGATCTGGCCCTGCTGCTCTTTCACCGCATTGATAAGCACCGGTACCAATTCGGCGTAATTCATTCCCAATACTTCCTGGTGCTCATCACCTGTTATCACTTCCGGTATTAATTGTTTCACTTCCTGGGCAATCAATCCAATTTTATTTTCTCCGGATGAACCGTTTATCCAGTTATAACTAACCGGGTTCAGTTGTAAAATTTCTTTCAATCCATATTGAAGCGGAAGAATATTTGTTTTTAACCGTATATCCGATGTTTGAATGGTTCCATTTGCCGACCAGACGGCGGTCCAGCGTGCCCCATTTTTTCCCAGTGTATATAAATTATCTGCAGAGGGCGCCACTATACCTGCTACCGATAATTTATCTGCCGGATTAATTACTCCAATCCCAACATTACCTCCACTGAGTATCCGTATTTTTTCATCGGCATTTGCGAAACCATTGGTGAAAAATATCAGATCGCGGCCAGCCGTTCCATTACCAATAAAAAAATTTCGTCCGGTTGCATACAGGTATGCCGTATTAATGCCGTCGAGAATAGGAAGGCCTGTATTACTATATCCCCCCGAATTGATTCCCATATCAATAAAGTTTACCGATTCATTTCCATTATTAGCGGTAGCCACCACATCGGAGCTGGCACTGGTACCATTGGACCGATTCTGGATATTTAATTGCAGATAATTGTTAATGCTACCACGGCCGCTGATTACGTTATAAGAACCAGTTGTTCCGGCATCGACCAGTAATTTTTCCGGATTGGCTGCGGTAAATGTTGAAGTCCCAATACCCACATTACCCGTTTCGCTGATGCGCATCCGTTCGGTGCCACTGGTAAAAAGTCTTAAATCGGTAAGGCCCGTGGTACCATCTCCGCGATAATACGATTCCATGGAGGATACCCCTGCACTAAACCCCAATGAGCCATTATACCTTGGTACAAACCGAAGCCAGCCTATCTGATCATTTATGGCCAAATTAGCCGGGGCGGCAATACTACCTCTTGACTTGGTCATATATATACCCTGTGTAGTTCCGGCTCCATAATCGTCAAAAATATAATCATTGCCCGCGTCAGAAGATTCCGATACGAGGTGCAACCTTCCCGCAGGCGCCGTGGTACCAACACCTAAAAAACCAGCCGTGGTTAAACGCATTCTTTCCGCATTATTGGTAATAAAAGGAAGACTAAAGTTCGTAGTTGTTCCCAACGATTTAATACTACTTACCCGATTTCCACCCTGCAACCAGGCGCCCCCGGTAGTACCTGTTTTTGGAACTGCTACATCCTGGTTCAAGACATACCAGTTTGCCCCGTCACTTACAACGCGTATGATTTCATTGGGCTCATCCAGTGTCCAGCTGCTGTTATAATCAATGGTCTGACCAGCGGTAGTATTAATAGTGAGCACGGGAGTGGTAACGGCTGCACTCGCATTTTTGATCCAGTATACTCTGCCATCAATACCAATGGCAGTAGGTAGGGTCAGTGTTGCTGCTGAAACTCCTGTAAATACGATGGAATTATCAGTAGCTGAAATAGCTGACGAACCGGCGACCGTTCGGTAATTGGCGGAAAAAGATCCGCGTACATCCAACATGGAGTTTGGACTGGTAGTACCTATCCCTACCTGGGCAAACGATCCAATGTTTATTGCCATCAGGCCTGCTAATATTGCTGTACTTTTTTTCATAGTGTTCTTGAATTTCTGCTTACTTGATTAACCTTGCTTATTTATTATTCACCAGCTTTTTTAATTCGGCCAGTTCTTTCCGGGTAATATCCAGTTCTGTTTTTAATTCTTTAACGGCATTAATCAATACAGGTACCAGTTCCGCGTAATTCATTCCTATATTTTCTTTTGACTCATCACCTACAACCACCTGGGGAATGATCTTGCGAACATCCTGGGCAATAAGACCAATTTTATTATCTCCTGAATTATCTTTCCAATTGTAGGAAACGGGTTCCAGCTTCATAATTTCATTCAGCCCGTAAGTAAGCGGGAGAATATTTTTCTTTAACCGTGCATCGGACGTTTGAATAGTACCATTAACAGCATATACAACACTCCAGCGCTTGGTAGTCGTACCCATCGTAGTGGCATTATCAGTACCGGGTTGAACAGCGGCCGCTGTTACACGCATTTTTTCATTGGCAGCCGTTGTACCGCCTGTAAAAAAAACAAGGTCTTTTGCAGCAGTACCGTTACCGATTACAAAGTCGTTACCCGTAGCGTACAGATAGGCATTATTAACTCCCCCTAATATGCCGGTGCTGGAATAGGTGCTGGAGTTAATTCCCATATCCACAAAATTTACTGTTTCGTTACCATTATCAGCGGTTGCCACCACATCAGAACTCGCGCTGGATCCGTTTGAACGGTTCTGAATATTTAACTGCAAATAATTATTAATTGTTCCTTTCCCACTAATAACATTGAAGGAAGTGGTTGTACCCGCGTCTACCAATAACTTCTCAGGGTTTGTAGCATCAAAAGTTGCCGTACCTATACCCACCTTACCTGAATTGTTTAATGCAACCCCTGGGCTCCAGGCAATAGCGCTTCCCTGGTGTATTTACATTGGCATAATACCAAAGAAATCTTCCGGCTTCTTTACCCATTACAAAGTTTCCCCCGCTACTCGTACTACTTTTCCAGGATGTCCCATCATAATAGGCATCATAAGTTTGATATACGTTGTCGTGATTCCAGGGCATGATTTGCATCAGGGGATAGTTATCGGCGGCGGTAGTAAATTGTACATGCGGACCGTTAACGGAGCTATTGGTTCCTTCGATAGCAAATTTAGCAGCACCAACCGCAGCTTTTGGAATGGTGGTTACACCAATGCCTACATTGCCATTACTATTAATGCGCATACGTTCGTTGGCAGTTAGCGTACCCCCGGTAAAAAACTTCAGCGCCCTATTGGAAGTAGCATTTCCAATCGCAAAGTCGTTACCTGTGCTGTATAAATAAGCGTCATTAGCCCCGGTAATATTAAAAGAAGCCAGGCTATATGTACTGGAGTTAATTCCCAGGTCCACATAGTTTACGGTTTCGTTTCCGTTATTAGCAGTGGCTACCAGGTCGGAACTGGCATTATTCCCACTGGAATTATTCTGAATATTTAATTGCAGATAGTTATCAATAGTTCCTTTACCGCTGATTACATTAAAGGATGAAGTAGCCCCCGCATCCACCAATAATTTCTCGGGATTTGATCCATTGAAGGAACTGGTGCCGATTCCAACATTGCCACTATTGGTAATGCGCATACGCTCCACGTTATTGGTAAGAATAGGTAACGAATAGTTATTGGTAGTTCCAATATTTTGCATGGACGGAACGCTATTTCCTCCATATACCCACGCAGTTCCTATACCGCTTCCGGGCAGACTTTCTGAAGCAATAAACCAGTTAGCTCCGTTGCTGAATATTTTCAATACTTTATTTTGCTGGGTTAATGTCCAGGTGGCCAATCCGTCAATTGTCTGAGCGGAAGTCGTAGCAATTGTTAAGGTTGATGAGTTAGCGCTTCCGTTTTTAATCCAGTAATAACGACCTGCTATGGTGGTCGCATCCGGAAGGGTTAAGGTAGCAGCTGATACACCGGTAAAGACCATCGTATTATCCGTAATAGTAGCCGATGTATTCCCCGCAAAGGCCCGATAGTTGGCGGCTATAGATCCGCGCACATCTAATGTTGAATTGGGAGTGGTAGTTCCCACGCCCACCTGGCTGAATGATGTTGCTGTCAGTAATAATGACACGAAAACGGAGAAAAAGTTCTTCATAGATTTTGATTATTTGGACCAGAAATTAGATTCTTATCACAAACGTTGTATTCCCGCAATCATTTCAACTCAAATAAGCTAATATGAAAAACACAGTACAATTCTTAGATAGTGATAAGGGATAACAAGTAGAAGAATACTTATATCAAAATACATGGATGTAGGATCTACCTCTTCCACTCCCAATTTACCCCTAGCACAAAAAAGCGGTTATTGCTGAAGGTATTAAATACATAAAAAGGAAAGGATACTTTATTGATGGTTATACCCAGCAGGGCGCCTGGTTCTATCAATTCATTTTCTCCTTGTTCACGCGTATGTTGCACGCTGATACCTCCATAAAGCCAGTTAAGCGGTTGATAACCCAATTCGCCCCAGCTGAATAAAAAATTATTATACGTGCGGGTAGTCGACACCGTGTATTGCGACTGAAGGTTGAAAAAGAAATTACTCCGCTGCGCAGAAACATTCAGTCCAGCCGTAAAACCATTCAATTCGCCGAAGGCAATTCCAGCCATGGGAGTGAGCGACCAATCAATGCTATTTTTTCCCGAAAAAGTTTTACCCCCCAGCAAGGAGAAGGTGTTTTTTTCATCGTAGTTATAGCGTGCTTCTCCATACCAGCCTTTTTTAGTTTGCAGGTGAACTACCGGAACAATAGCATTGGCATCACTACTACCAATGTAATGGTATTGCTCAATACTTCCTTCCGTTTGGGCCTGGAGTGTTGAACAGAATATAAGGTACAGTATCAGCAAGCGTACGCTGCGCATAATTATGCTGCATTTTCAACAGCCATTTTTTTAACGTTATCTATTATTGCTACTTCCGCGTTAGTAAGCTTATCATATAATAAAATATCTTTCAAGAACGGGTTCCATTGAAAAACCAGTTTATCGATAGGGCGCCACAAGGTTACCCAACTCAATACATCGAGGCTATTGGTTACGGCACTCATAAACCCATGGCCGGTTCCATCACCTGGTAATAAATTGGGCAAGATCCAATGGCAGAGAATGCCAATGGAAAGGGCCACAAAAAGCAATACAAATGAACGCTTCTTGAATCGTTTAAACTCGGCTTCCTTTAAAGTCTTGCGTATTGAAAAATGTCGCCGGATAGCATGTATCAACGGCTCCGTGTATTGTTTGTCTTCCTCATTATTGCAGGTAAACTTATAATGAATAGTAGTATACCGCTTGGCTGCAATAACATAATTTGTAATATATCCTTCAAACTCGAGGCTTAACTGACGCCGGTACGAGGGGGCCGGGTCATGTTGGTTGAAATATTCGTTAATGGATTTTTCATTAACGGATAGATAAATATTAATATGCCTGAACAGGGGATTGCTCATACATAGGGTTTGAGATTCAATAGCTATTCAGAAAAACAACCATGCGGTCTATTTTCAGAATTCTATTTTACAACTGCTTTAGTTTTCAAAACGATAGTGTATATGGAATCAATACATTCCTACATGCAATTCTTCAGGTGGTAAGGTTAAATTCTTTTGCCGGTAAAGGTTCCCCCTTAGTTACAATAGTATTCGTACTACAACATAGTAAATAATGAAAAAACCCGCCGGTGAATAGCCCGGCGGGTTGTAAAATATGAAAGAATAAAAATAATCATCCTGCCGTAATTGCGTTTTGCTTCAGTATCTTCTTTATAACAGCTACCATTTTTTCTCCTTTATCTTTTATCTGTTCCTCTGTCCAGCCCAGGCTAATGGCTGTAGAAACACATCGGCTCATCACGGCATCGCTTAACATAAAGTTTTTATTGGCTTGATGTATAACTGCCTTCTTATGTTCTTCACTTAATTTATTAAGAGTGACCCCGGTCTTTAAATGATCCCATTTACGGATATAATGCCAGTTGTTATCGAACCAGTAAAAATGTCCCCCCGCTATATTCTGTGCTTTAAATTCGTTTATTACGGCACGGGTAATTTCTTCACCCGGCAAAAACCAACTCAGGAACGTATGACTATCACCTTCGGGATCCGGAACCCGGCGAAAAGAAATTTCAGGCACCTGCGACAATATGTTCTTAAGCTGGTTGTTATTCTTTTTTTGAATTTCTAATATTTTCGGGAGTTTTCGAATCTGGGCCAATCCTACAGCGGCATGTAATTCGGAAATGCGGAAATTATACCCAACAAAAGGATGGAGGTCGGCGCCTCGATCGGCACCCTTATGATCATGCCCATGATCGCTATATCCATCACTGCTAATAAATACATCTTCGCGATTAGTCATCACCACGCCGCCTTCACCGCAAGTCATGGTTTTTACAAAGTCGAACGAAAAAGTGCCCGCATCACCAATCGTTCCTAATTTCTTTCCTTTATAAGTTCCTCCAATACTTTGGCAGGCATCTTCAAGTAATAATAACTTATGTTGTTTGCATATTTCCTGCAATGCGTCCATGTCTGCCATACTACCACACATATGCACCGGCATTATGCATTTTGTTTTTCCGGTAATAGCCTTTTGCACGGCCTCTGGACTTAAAGTCAATGTATCATCCACATCCACCAACACCGGTATAGCTCCTACACTGATCACGGCTTCAAAACTCGCGACAAAAGTAAATGCCGGCATAATCACCTCATCTCCATATCCAATCCCTAATGCACTCAGGGCGGTGGTGAGTGCCGCCGTACCACTACTTACCAATTGCGCAAACTGGCAGCCAAAGGTTTCACTTATTTCCTTTTCCAGTTCCCTGGATTTCCATATTCCCTTGCGGGGTCCGTCAAAACCATACCGCATCAGTATTCCGTTATCCAGTACATCCTGTAATTCTTTGCGTTCTTCAGCGCCCCATAATTCGTAACCTGGCATATAAAAAGTTTATAGTTTGTAGTTTGGCGGAACTGCAAAATTAAAGGAAACCTGGGAAGTGTTAGGAGAAGTCCTAAACCTGAAAGCCTTGGAAAGTATTCCCAACAATTTATTTCTAATGAACATTCCCAGGTTTATTGATGCACAGTTGATTCCTTTTTGGGCATCCATTCCATTTCGGGAATTAATGCAGGTTCCTTAAAATAATTCAATCGCAGGCTATCACTCCAACCATTCGGATTATCCGTAAACGATTTGCTGCTGAAAAAGATCATTCCCTGAATATTCGGGGTATTGCGCAACGCTTCAATTTGCCTGGGAAGCTGCGTCTTATCTTTCCAGGCTGTATTAATACCTGCTTTGTAAATTCCCAGTCCAACATAACAATGCTTTCCATAGGAATGTTTACTCCACCAATCCAGTAAAACTTCATAAGCCGCCCGTGGATGCCCGATCTCAAAATAGATCTGCGGCGCTACATAATCAATCCATCCTTCTTTCAGCCATAATAAAATATCGGCATACAAATCGTCATAATTGGTTTGCCCGGCCTGGGTGGCACTGCCTTCCGGATCTTTATCCAGGTTCCGCCAGATACCAAACGGAGAGATTCCAAACCGGCAGAATTTATTCTCTTCTTTAATTGCCCGGCCCAGGAAAACAATAATTGAATCTACATTACTCCTGCGCCAGTCATCTTTGGTTAATCCGTTATTATATTTTGAATAACTCTCGTTATCTGGAAATTCCTTTCCCGCAATCCGGTACGGATAAAAATAATCATCGAAATGAATCGCATCCACCGCGTACCGGCTAACCACATCCCGTATTACATTTACTACAAATTGTTGCCCTTCCTTATTCCCCGGGTCAAAATATTTTTTATCGCCATAGTTTAAAAACCATTCGGGATGCAGTCGGGTAATATGGGTTGCCGCGATGGATGATTTATCAATATTAAAAACAGCCCGGTACGGATTGCACCAGGCATGAAACTCCATTCCCCGTTTGTGCGTTTCCTCTATCATAAACTGCAACGGATCATAATACGGATTGGGCGGCGATCCCTGTTTGCCGGTTAGCCATTCACTCCATGGTTCATAAGGGGATGGATAAAACGCATCGGTTGCGGGTCGTATCTGCGCGATTACAGCATTCATTCCATTACGCTGATGCATATCCAGCAAGCGGGTAAATTCCGCTTTCTGATTGTCGCTGTTAAAATTTCCTTTTGTGGGCCAGTCAATATTATCAACTGTTGCGATCCACACTGCCCGGAATTCCTTTCGGGGCTGTGACAAACCAACCATACTACTATAAAGAAAAATTACTATTGCAATCAAATTTTTCATTTCATTTACTTTAAAAACCTTCACTATATTATTCAGCATTACGGATCTTATCCAGCAACTGGTTGAGCGTGCATACTTCCTCCTCAGATATTTTATTTAGCACGCAATCCATTTCGTTATTGTATTTATCTAATTCTTTCAGCAACGCTAACCCTTTCGGAGTAATAGTTACATCAACCAGCCTTTTATCCACGGCACATACGATTTTTTTTACCAGTTCCTTTTTTAAAAGTCGATCCACAATCCGGCTGGTATCGCTCATTTTATCCAGCATTCGCTGGCGAATTTGCATCGTGCTTAATGGCGCATTGGCTCCCCGCAGAATACGGAGGATATTATATTGCTGCGGGGTGATATCTCCCCGATCAAAAATTTCCTTATTCCGCTCCATAACCCAGTTGTTGGTAAAAATAATATTCACCATTGCCTTGTGATACTCGTTACGGAATTTTGAGGAGTGGATTTCTTTATCGAGACTCATAGATCAATTGTTGATGAAATTAATATTTTAAGGCCCCCGGGCTAAAGCCCGGGGCAAGTCATAAAGCCCGGGGCAAGTCATAAAGCCCGGGGCAAGTCATAAAGCCCGGGGCAAGTCATAAAGCCCGGGCAAGTCATAAAGCCCGGGGCAAGTCTTGAATCCTGGGATAAGTTCTTAAGCCCAGGCAAATCATAAAGTCCAAGGCAAATCAATATAAACATAATCAAGCCCGTTATAGCCCGGACACCTCAGTATTAGCCTGTCGATACTCAACTAAATTTCTTCCTCCAATCTGAGATAGTTGCCACTGTCTTCATTTAACATTCCCTTTCTAATACAGACTTGTGATTAGTTTACCATGTAATTGCCGCCGACATGTCACCGATTTGCCCTTGACTTCAGTCAAGGGACTAATCAATCGCTCCAAACTTTTGTTCCCTCGCTGCAGTTAGCACAGATATCAATATTTGCTCTGCCTTTTATAACATCCTTTCGGAACTGCCGGTAGCTTTTATCATGCCAGATATCATGAAAAGATTTACTGTTAAGGTCCCCTAACCGGTGCTCCGCATCTTTATCAAAACAACAGGGCACCACCAATCCATCCCAGGTAATTACGGGTGCATGCCACAGCCGCCAGCAATGATTGTTCAGGGCATTTTTTACAACCGTCTTTCCTTCCTTATTCTTTCGGTAACGGCTGTATTTACCAATGGTTGGAATCAGTTGATGGGGGTCGTTTTCGTAATCATACACCTGCGCTGTTTTATATCTTACTTCATCAACTCCCACTTCCCTGGCGAGATGTTTTACTTCTTCCAACTGGTGCTGATTCGGTTTTACCACCAGGAACTGAAAAAATACAAAAGGTGTTTTGCTTTTCAATTCCTTTTTCCATTTTACAATATTGCGTGCCCCTTCTAAGACTTTATCCAATTTTCCACCAACCCTGTATTGTTCGTATACTTCCTGTGTTGTTCCATCAATTGAAATGATCAGTCTGTCTAACCCGCTTTCCACTGTTTTTCGCGCATTATCATCAGTAAGATAATGAGCATTGGTAGAAGTGGCTGTATACATCCCTTTCTGAGAAGCGTATTGTACCATACTCAAAAACTCAGGATTAAGATAGGGTTCACCCTGGAAATAGAAAATAAGGTAGAATACTTCCTTGTGCAACTGATCGATTGTATCGCGGAAAAAATCATTCTGCAACATGCCGGTGGGCCTGGTAAATGCCCTAAGTCCACTGGGACATTCAGGACACCTTAAATTACAGGAAGTGGTGGGCTCCAGGGCTACTGAAAGGGGAAGCCCCCATTGCACAGGGCTTTTGGTCCACTTGCTCCAATAATAGCTGGACAGTACTTTTGCTCCATTCCAGGCCTTGCGAAGGGTAAGCTTCGACAGCAAATTAAGGGTATCATTATAATTAAACTCCGGCATTGATTTGTAAAATTAAGGCTAGTCGGCTTACAGACAATGTTTTGGGGAAATTGACGTTAATTTAGATGGTTTAAAAGGCCAACCAGGCAGGCTTTTTTTTCGTTTATAATATCATTAAAACCTGCCCAATTTACTATATCTATGAAAAAAATTCTGATTCTAAGCTTATTGCTTTTTAACCATGTGATGGCGCAAGAGGTTATTACTACTCAATCCTATCAAAAAGAGTTTGAGCAAATTCGTCAGCAGGAAATGAGATCGCACGATCGCCTGAACCAGGCGGGTGGTTCCTCAGCAAATTATTCAGTAGCCTCCACCAATTTTGACGTACATCATATACGATTGGAATGGAACGTAGACCCCGCGATATTATATATCAATGGAAAAATTACATTTGATTTTACTGTTACGCAATCCACCAATAGCCTAACATTTGATTTGCTGAAACAACTTACGGTAGACAGTATCTGGTACCACGGCAATAAAATCAGCTTTGTGCAAACTCCGGAAAATGGAGTGGTACTTAACTTACCCATTACAATAAATAGTGGAACCAAAGATTCCGTTTCGATATTTTACCAGGGCGTTCCGGGAGCGAGCGGTTTTGGAACTTTTTACCAGGGTGCTCATGCAGGTACGCCGGTTATCTGGACTTTATCTGAGCCATATGGATCCCGGGAATGGTGGCCTTGCAAAAATGGATTGAATGATAAAGCCGATTCTATTGATATAATCGTTACTTGTCCGCAGCAATATCAGCCTTCCTCTAATGGGATAATTGTCAACAATACTGTTTCGGGTGCTTTTAGAAGAACAGAATTTCGTCACCGGTTTCCGATTGCCAGTTATCTTATTGCATTAGCTGTTACCAACTATGTAATCTATAATGATACGGTAAATGTGGGCAATATTACTATTCCCATTCAGAATTTTGGATACCCCGAGAGTCCTGTTTTTAATGGTTTTATATCTTTTCATCGCAGTGCGTTTCGTACTTTTTCAAAAATATTTGGTCTTTATCCTTTTGCCGCTGAAAAATATGGTCATACCCAATGGGCCTGGGGTGGTGGTATGGAACATCAAACAAACAGCTTTGTTAATTTACCTACTCCCAGCCTGGCGGCTCATGAATTGGCTCACCAATGGTTTGGCGATTATGTTACCTGCGCCTCCTGGCAACATATCTGGCTTAATGAAGGCTTTGCCACCTATCTCAATTTACTGTTCCTGGAATATGGATATCCCAATTCTTATGGATCAAACCTGGTACAAACATTTAACAGCGCCGTATCCGATTCTACCGGATCCGTATTCGTAACCGATACGACCAATGTGGGACGCATCTTCAGTGCCCGGTTGAGTTATAATAAGGGAGGATATGTCTTGCACATGCTTCGCAAATCAATTGGCGATTCCGCCTTTGCGAGAGGTGTGCGCCGGTACCTGGATGATCCAAAAGTAAAATTTGGTTATGCCGTTACGGCCGACCTGCAGCGCAATATGGAACTGGAAAGCGGTAAAAATCTTTCTTCCTTTTTCCAGAAATGGATTTATGGAGAAGGATACGCCAATTATAATGCGGAGTGGTCGCAAAATACCAATAACTGGGTTAAGATAAAATTGAATCAAACCACTACCCATCCTTCCGTAAATTTTTACGAAATGCCGGTAACTCTTTTACTACGAGGCGCCACGCAGGGAGCCAGCTTTATTGTAGATCATCAGTTCAGCGGACAGGAGTTTTCTATCAACCCCGGGTTTGTGGTTGACACGGTAATCATTGACCCGGAATTGTCCATCCTGGCCAAATTAAGAAAGACAATAAAGAAAACAGCCAGTACGAATGCTAACGAAATAAAAGTTTATCCAAACCCTTCCCCCGGTAACTTGTACGTTTCATTATCAAACCCCACTGATACTAAATTATACCTGCATCTTTATAATGCGATCGGACAACTGGTGTTTCAGAGAGAAATGGAAACACCGGGAAGAGACGAACTGATCAGCATTCCGGCGGCGGGTTTGGCCAAAGGAACTTATTTACTTCAAATCAGGAGTGAAAAGAGTATAAAGCTGGTTAAAAAAATTATTCGCTAGCCATTTCCATTAACTTCCATTCTGCAAGAGATCTAATTTTATTTACGGAGCTTGGTAAATTATATTTGCAGCTATTATCATGAAGAAAATCGCAAAGAGGAATTTTGGCTGGAAGGTACTATTGGTTGTTTTGATACTTGCTATATTCGGTATGCTGAGTATCCAAGTGTATGAATGGTGGATTGAGCGCAGGGCCCGGTTTGTTCGATATGATGCGTTCGGTACCGATATCCCCACTAATTATTCCATTCATGGTATTGATGTATCTAAATACCAGGATATAATTAACTGGGAAAGTGTGCAGGCCATGGAGGTGGAAAATATAAAAATCGGTTTTGCCTTTATAAAAGCTACGGAAGGCAATGGAAATAAGGATCGCTATTTCAATCGAAACTGGAAAAAGGCAAAAGAAGCTGGAGTAACAAGAGGCGCCTATCATTTTTTTCTTGCAACAAAAAGCGGTCGTATTCAGGCAGAAAATTTTATTGAAAACGTTTCCCTTGAAAGCGGTGATCTTCCTCCTGTACTGGATGTTGAACAAAGCTATGGGGTAAGTGAAGCCAAACTGAGAGAGCGGGTAAAGGAATTTTTACAGGTGATAGAAAATCATTACGGAATACGGCCTGTCATTTATACGAATGTCGATTTCTATAAGCAATACCTGGAAGAAGGTTTTGATGACTACCCTCTCTGGGTGGCCCATTACCTCCAAAAAGAACGCCCCCGCATTTACAGGCCCTGGCAATTCTGGCAACACAGCGAAACGGGTCGGGTTAATGGTATCTATTCCCGGGTTGACTTTAATGTATTCAATGGCGATTCTACCGAGTTCCGCAAAATGCTGATTCCTTAAAACAATAGTTACCTTGCGTTGTTAACTTTTTTTATGAGCGAGATGGAAGAAGATGCTTCGCGTTTTTTAAAAAGGGTGGTATGGTCATTGTCATCCGGATTATTGTGGCTATTCATTAACCTGGGGCTCGGCATTTATAACGGGTGGATGGTACCTGTGCATGGCATTACAATGGGCAATATTATTTTTTATATATGGATGGGTATTAGCCTTGGTTTGCTGATATGGGTAAATTATAAAATCTGGAAAGAGCGATTTCCGCATGGCTAAAGCGATTTGAAGTTTGTGGTTGTTGAAATTTCGATAGCCCTGATAATTTTATAGAATACTTATCTTTCAAGGCTTCTATTTAAAGCCCCTCCTGCGTTTTTTTTCTGGAATGATAAAGTAAAATTAACTACAAACCTGACTGCGGCAGGCAGGCCATAAACCACCAACGATTACTAGCTTCCTATTGTTTCGTATCTAAAATCACCGGAGTATTTCCTTTACCCATTACAATAATCTTCGCGTTTTGTGATTTAGCCAATTCCAGTTGTGCTTTAATTTGTTCGTATTGCAGTTGCCTGTCGGTAAGACTTTCGCTTATGATACGCTGATAATCGGCAATACCCTGTGCTTCTACGCGTTTGCGTTCGGCCTCCTGCTTTTCTTTCTGCAATACAAACTGCATTTTCTGGGCATCCTGCTCCGCATTAATCTTTTGCTCGATAGTAACTTTTACAGACTGGGGAAGTGTAATATTCCTAACCAGCAGGTTTTCTAATAATAATCCCCGCAATTTAAAGTCGCTTTCAATGCTCTTAAAAATGCGGTTTTGAAATTCATCTCTCTTGGAAGAATACAAGGCAACCGCATCATAATAAACAGCATTATCCCTGATTCTTGTTCGGGTAATTGGGCGAACAATTTTATCTTCATAATTGGTCCCTGTTTCCTGTAACAACTTGGGAGCGTCATTAGTAATAACCCTGTACAGGACAGATAAGTCAATCGTTACCTCCAAACCATCAGCTGTTAGCACGCGGATGGCATCATCGCCTGACTGGGCTCCTTCATCATGTTGACCGCTCATCGTATAGTTCTGTGTTTTTACATCCAGTTTTTCTACATCCAGCAGGGGGTTTATGAAATGCAAACCGCTGGTGAGTACATCAGTTTGCACTTTTCCGAATAATTTCTTTACTCCAATTTGTCCGGCATCTATCTGGATAATGCTGGTAGTTAATATCCCTATCAGAATCACTACCAATCCGACAATACGAAGCGGTGCGCTAAATCGTCTTATATTGTCGTCGTTGCGTGATATTACTAATCCGGCAATTAAGAGAATGATACCAAGAATGATGAAAACCATATTGTAAAGTTTAAGGTTTAATAGTTTGTGGTGCTTTAGGTCTAACTTTCAAAACAAATATCAGTCTTATTATAAGGAAGTGCCGTTTTCAATTGAGAATTGAGCTCTTAAACAATTACAAACCATAAACCTCAAACTCTATACTCCTTCACTCCCTTCTACGAACTATGATCGGCTACGATCACCCACTTTCCTTTTATCTTTCTAAAAAGCAAGGTATAATGCCCGCCGATATCTCCCACACTTCGTTTAAGAAACCATTTTCCCACAACAAAATAAGCGTCGGCAGAAATCTTCTTTACCTGTAATAAATCGAAATTCAATTTGCCCATCTGGGCCGTATCGCTATATGATTTCTTATAATTCTTCAATGTATTGGTATAACCATAGGTAACGCCGTTTTTTCCAATAAACATCAGCGAATCATTATTCCAATAGCCAATCATAAATTCATCAATATTGCCCCGGTTCCAGGCATCTATTTGTGTAGCGAGCAGATTACGAATTTCCTTTTCCTCTTTTGGTTGAGAATAAGAAGGAAGCGAAACCGATAAGCAAAGAATTAGTAAAGAAAGCCAGTTCCTTTTCATACCAGAATTTATTCGCTGAAGGTAAAACAGTTTGATAACAAAAAAGCTGTCGTTTCCGGCAGCTTTATAAATAGAGTAACTAATGAAACTCAGATCATCATTTTCTTTAAGTAGGCCGCATCAATCTCCGCGCTTTTTAGCGGGGTACTGTTATCATACCGTTCCTGTTCTACAATATAATATTGTACTCCATTCTCAGAAGCCGTCTTCAGCACCTTGTTATAATCAATGCTTCCGGTTCCCAGGTCAACAGACGCATCGTGATCTTCCGGTTTGGCGGTTTTTGATCGGTCCTTTACATGGCACAAACGAAACCGGTTACTGTATTTTTTTAACCAGGCTTCCGGATCGGCACCGGCCGTTACCACCCAATATATGTCCATTTCATAATCTACCAGGGCCGCATCAGTATTGGCCATTAATATATCCTGCGGATATTGCCCGTCCTGCTGAACAAAACTATAATCATGATTATGATAGGCGAAGCGAATGCCATTCTTCTTACACACTTCTCCATTTTTATTGAATTGTTCCGCAATCTTTTTATAATCGTCCAATTTTTTTTGTTTCCCTATATATGGATTGATGAGATATTTCAAACCAACCTGCGCCGCCTCCGCCGCTTTCTTTTCAAAATTTTTCCCGGTATCGCAATGGCTGCTAACCATGGTTACCCCGAGCTCATCGAGATATTTTTTAAAATCCATCGCCGTCATTCCCCACCACAAACCCATGGCTCCTTCAAAGCCTTCGAGTTGCTTATATCCAAAACCGGCCACTTGTTTCAAAATTCCTTTAGGATCTTTTGGAAGATCATCGCGTAAAGTGTAGAGCTGCAAACCGAAATCTCCCAGCGGTTTTCCGGTGGGAGCTGCTGTTGTTGTGGTAGCAGCACTGGAATCTGATTTGGTTTCACTGCCGGCTTTTTCATTATTGCAGGAAGCCAGTGAACCAAAGGCAACGGCCGATGCAAGTAAGCCCGTTTTTTTTAAGAAGTCGCGACGATTGGATGACATGAGTTTAGTTTTGAATATTAAGAATACAAAGTTTTGAGATAAGTTGGTTTGTGGTTTATAGTTTGTAGTTCTTCAGGTCCTTCTTCACGATAAAAATTAACATCGCATAGACTCAAAGTTTAATTTGGGATTTAAATATTATTGAACTACAAACGACAAACCATAAACATTCTTAAGTTGCCCAAGCCTTATCTCCTTTCTTATACGGAATGCATCCTTCATATTTCCCGGGCACTGCAATATACCGTAACGTTTTTGTCGCTCCGGTTTCCGAAGTAAAGAAGCCCAACAGGGTTAACTGCTTCATCAGTGAGAAGTAATGATTAGGATCGTCACCCTTCTTATTTTTCTGATATTCTTTAGCCTCTTTGTCGATCGCCGTTAATAATTCTTTCCGATGCTCGGGGCTGGCCGTCATAAAATCGTGCCCATGCGCTTTATTGCAGGCTTCGTTTACTTTAGCCAATCCTTCGAGAAAGATCTTCTGATCTTTTTCATCGTAGCAATCGGTTACCATGGTATGCATGAATTCGCCCACTTTGGCGGCTTTTGCCCCGGGCGTATCGGTAGCCGGAATGATGGTTTCCGCAATCTCATCGAGATAGGCAATATCTTCTTTTGTTAGGGGAAGCCCGGCAATTTTTTTATCAGAAGCTTTACAGCCACTCAGAAAAAACTCTGCGCCAACGATACTTCCGCCTACTAACAGCGCTACTCTGGAAAGGGCATCACGTCTGTTCATATTAATAGTTTTTAGTTTGTAGTTTATAGTTTGTCGTTAAAAGTACTCTACGGTTTCTGGCTGCCATTGCCGCCACTTCCTGCCGTCGGTTTCGAACGTTTATTTGCAAGTCCACACATGGGCAAATTATAGATTTCCTTTCTTCAGTTCCTGCACTGCATAATCCGCCGCCCGGGCTGTTAACGCCATATAGGTAATCGAAGGGTTCTGACAAGCCGACGATGTCATACAGGCGCCATCCGTGTTGAATACATTTTTCACTTCGTGCAACTGGTTCCACTTATTCAATACGGATGTTTTTGGATCATTTCCCATTCGGGCCGTTCCCATTTCATGAATACATAATCCCGGGTAGGCCTTGTCATCATTAAAAGTATAAATGTTTTTTAATCCTCCCGACTCCAGCATTTCCGCTGCACTGTTCATCATATCCTTCCGCATGGCCATTTCATTTTCACGCCATTCGCAATCAATCTCTAATTGCGGCAATCCCCACTTATCTTTTTCCGTTTTGCTTAAAGTTACACGATTATCGGGGTGCGGCAATTGTTCGCCCCAGCTACCCAACCAAAAACCCCAATCGCCGGGTTCAGTCATCTGCTCTTTTAATTCGGCGCCGATTCCATCTGCATCCCGATTTACCCCCCGGCTGGCACCTCCCTGGTAACCAAAGCCCCGGACATAATCGCCTCGTTTTGATTTGTCATCGAGGTTACGAAAGCGCGGCACATAAATACCATTGGGGCGCCGGCCATATGTGTACTGATCTTTAAAACCATCATAACTTCCGCCGGCTCCCACATGATAATGATGATCCATCAGGTTGCGGCCTAATTGATCACTGGAATTACCCAATCCATTGGGAAATACGTCCGATTTTGAATTCATCAATATAGAAGTAGATCCAAGTGTTGACGCGTTCAGGAAAATTATTTTGGCATAGTATTCAATTACTTCTTTGGTGATCTCATCAATTATACGAACTCCTTTTGCTTTCTTTTTTTCTTTATCATACATCACTTCCATTACAATAGAATGGGGGCGAAGGGTAAGATTGCCTGTATTCACAGCAACGGGCAGGGTGGCTGAGTTACTGCTGAAGTAACCCCCAAAAGGACAACCCCTGTCACACAAATTACGCAACTGGCAGGGGCCGCGGCCATTCCATCCCCTGGTTAAATTAGCCACGCGACCAATAATCATTCTTCTGTCCGTCCGTAAATTTCTGTTGCATGCCGGCTGCCACATGTTTTTCCAGGCAGTTCATTTCCATAGGTGGTAAAAACTCACCATCGGGTAATTGAGGAAGCCCCTCTTTGCTCCCACTTATTCCTGCAAACTTTTCCACGTAACTGTACCAGGGAGCTATATCACGGTATCGTATAGGCCAGTCAACCCCATGTCCATCTTTAGCATTCGCTTCAAAGTCGAGATCACTCCAACGGTAGCATTGCCTGCCCCACATTAAACTTCTTCCGCCTACGTGGTATCCACGGATCCAGTCGTAAGGTTTTTTCTGAACATACGGATGATCCTTATCGTTTACAAAAAAATGACTGTTCGCTTCATTACAAAAGCCACGTACCTGGATGTGTTGCTCCTCATTCATTTTTTTTGTGTTGCGATTGCGATGCAGCAACTCCCACGGAGCTAAATTGGTAGTCGGATAATCTTTTATATGCTGCACATCTCTTCCTCTTTCCAGTACGATGGTTTTTAATCCCTTTTCACAAAGCTCTTTGGCGGCCCAGCCCCCGCTGATTCCGCTACCCACCACAATAGCATCGTAGGTATTCTGGGTTATAGCTTTGTTGTT
Organism: uncultured Chitinophagaceae bacterium; assembly: GCA_963775145.1. GTDB lineage: Bacteria > Bacteroidota > Bacteroidia > Chitinophagales > Chitinophagaceae > Endoryza. The sequence continues at coordinate 167,071 of CAVZHZ010000016.1, read as the reverse complement.
AATGTTTACGTTATTGGTTGAATCGTTTGGCATATTTTATTATATCAAGTACTCTCAGACGAATAGGATGAATAATAAGTTTTGAAATTGGGGTCCAATTATCTATTGCTATTTAAAGCCCCATTTACATTTTATATTTTATATTTTATATTTTTCATTTTTGATTCTTCATTTACAGGTTTCCTTTCTTCAACTCTTCCACCGCATGGTTCGCTGCTCTGGCTGTTATGGCCATAAATGTTAAAGACGGATTTTGCATTTCCCACGCTTGTCATGCTGGCTCCATCGGTTACAAATACATTGGAACAATGATGCAACTGGTTCCATTTATTTAATAAGGATGTTTTTGGATCCTTCCCCATTCTGATCCCTCCCATTTCATGAATATCATTACCCGGAACTCGGCCATTATTATACGGATTGATATTTTTACACCCTGCCTTCTCCAACATTTCTGCGCCAACGCTGTAAAAAATCCTTTACCATTTTATTATCGTTCTCACTGTAATCAATTGAAGTAATTAATAACGGAATACCCCAATCATCTTTTTGGTCCTTGCTTAAACGAACATGATTTTTTTCTATCGGAATCGTTTCCCCCTGCATCATCATATATATACTCCAGCCTCCGGGATCTATTAACTGATTCTTTGAATTCCACTCCTATTCCCTCTTTACCATATCCTTGTTGCCAGTTTGGACGGCTGGCACTATAATGAACCATGTACCCCCGTAAGAAATCCATTTCCTGTTTGTATACATTCCGGAAATTAGGCAACATGGCAGCGGTTGGCTTACGGCCATATTCATATTTATCTTCGTACCCATCCAATGTTGCGGTTATATTTCCGCGATATTCATGGAAGGCAATATATTTTCCCAACAACCCATTGTCATTGCCCAACCCATTAGGGAACCGATTGGAAGTAGAATTTAATAAAATAAGATTGGAATTCAGGCAGGCCGCATTTACAAAAATGATCTTTGCAAAATATTCCGCAGCACTTTTTGTTTTTGCATCAATTACTCTTACCCCGTCGCTTTCTTTTTTTGTTCATCATAAATAATTGAATGCACTACCGAATCGGGACGGAGAGTAAGGTTGCCCGTTTTTTCTGCCCAGGGCAGGGTGGAAGAATTAGAACTGAAATACCCCCCAAAGGGACAACCGCGATAGCAAATATTCCGCGCCTGGCATTGCCCGCGCCCCTGGTGGAGATGAATTTGATTGGGTTTGGTCAGATGCGCGCAGCGACCCTGCACCACAGTGCGGTCCTTATAGTTAGCGTGAATCTTTTCCTGGATATGTTTTTCCGCGCAATTCATTTCCCAGGGTGGAAGAAATTCACCATCCGGTAATGTTTCCAATCCATCTTTATTACCGCTGATTCCGGTAAACCTCTCCACATGACTATACCAGGGAGCGATATCATTATACCCAATAGGCCATTCAACGGCATATCCATCTCGTGCCGGACCTTCAAACTCAAATCGGCTCCATCGTTGCGTGGCACGGGCCCATATTAATGATTTGCCTCCCACCTGGTAACCGCGAATCCAATCGAATGGTTTTTCCTGTATGTAGGGATGCTCTTTATCTTTTACGAAAAAATGTTGGGTGGCTTCATCAAAAGCATAACAACGACCAGCAATCGGATTGTCTTTTGCGAGTTGTGAAGTAAGATGACCGCGGTGCTTAAACTGCCAGGGATCTAATGTAGTGGTTGGATAATCCTTTATATGTTTTACATCCCTTCCTCTTTCCAGCACCAGTGTTTTTAAACCATGATCACACAATTCCTTGGCAGCCCAACCTCCGCTGATGCCACTGCCGATTACAATGGCATCGTAAGTGTTTTGGGCTACGGCTTTGTTGTTGATGTTTATGTTCTTGGTTGAATCCTGAGGCATAATAGTCAAATGTCAATGATGAATAGTCAATAAACCGAATAGATCTCAAACACAATAGTGAATTTATCATTGCACGTAGACTCTTTCACTATTGACCATTCACTATTCACTTAAAGATTTCCTTTTTTCAACTCCTCCACAGCATGGGCCGCGGCTCTTGCCGTAAACGCCATATATGTTAACGAGGGGTTTACGCAATTAGCGGATGTCATAAACGCGCCATCAGTTACAAATACATTCATGGCATCCCAAACCTGGTTCCATTTATTGAGCACCGATGTTTTGGGATCTCGACCCATACGGGCAGTTCCCATTTCATGAATGCCGCGGCCTGGGGTTCCATCTCCATCACGACTCTTGACATTCTTAGCGCCTACAGCTTCCAGCATTTCCTGTGCATCATTAAGAATATCCTTTCGCATATTCAATTCATTCTGCTTCAGTTCGCAGTCGATCGCTAACACATTCAACCCCCATTTATCTTTTTTAGATTTATCAAGCGATACTTTATTAGCATGATCAGGAAGCATCTCTCCAAATCCTCCCATACCAAGCGTCCACGCTCCGGGTTCCGATAAACTTTCTTTTAATTCTACTCCAATATTCAATTCAGCTATATTTCTGCTCCAACCCTGGCGACTGCCACTTCCCTGGTATCCAAAACCACGTAAATAATCTCGTTTTTCACCATTCATATTACGGAAGCGCGGAATATAGAATCCATTCGGGCGCCGACCATAATAATATTTATCATCATATCCTTCCATGGTTCCGCTGGCGCCGATTCCCAGGTGATGATCCATGAGGTTATGCCCCAGCTCACCACTACTGCTGCCCAATCCATCGGGCCATATATCTGTAGCCGAGTTCATCAATACCCAGGCAGAATTCAATGCGGAGGCATTCAGAAATACAATTTTTGATTTGAACTCGTAAGTCTGATTGTTATTTGCATCTATTACTTCTACGCCTGTTGCTTTTTTGGTGTTCTTATCGTAGAAAATTCTTGTAACAATCGCATCTGTTTTTTTTGTCAGGTTTCCCGTTGCTTCTGCAGCGGGTAAGGTAGATGATTGCGTACTGAAATAAGCACCAAAGGGACAACCCAACCAGCATTTATTACGGAACTGGCATTGGGTGCGACCAGGAAGTGGCTGTGTTAAATTAGCTACCCGGCCAATAATCATATGACGCTGCCCTTTATAATGTTCACTCATTTTTTCCGAAGCCTCTTTCTCAACACAGGTAAAATCCATGGGGGGCTAAAACTGTCCATCGGGCAAATGGGGAATACCATCTTTATTCCCACTGATACCGGCAAACTTTTCTACATAATCATACCAGGGTTCAATATCATTGTATCGTACGGGCCAATCAACCCCAATACCTTCTTTGGCGTTGGCTTCAAAATCAAAATCAGCCCAGCGGTAGCTTTGCCGGCCCCAGGTTAACGAACGACCACCCAGGTGATAGCCGCGAAACCAATCGAAGCGTTTTACTTCGGTATAAGGGCAATCCTTATCACTGGCCCACCAATTAAGGTTCATTTCATTCAGGGGATAGTCCCTCTTAAGCACCGGATACTCTTTTATCATCTGTTGCGTTCGGCCTCCCCGATGAGTGAACTCCCAGGGATCTGTATTGGTAGTTTTATAGCCTTCAAGGTGTTTGATCTCGAAGCCCCGTTCGAGCATCAATACTTTGAGTCCTCTTTCAGTAAGCTCTTTAGCGGCCCAGCCGCCACTGATGCCAGATCCGATTACGATAGCATCGAAAACATTATCAGCCATAGATAGGTATTTTGGTATGAATATAAATAAATGATTATAGATACGGGATAACAGATCGGTTTGGAAAATGCTGCAGGATATTCAACTTAACATACAATTAGTGAAGACTTCCGGTACTTAAAGACTACCTCCTATCTCACATCCCGCATCACAACTAAACCATGATTCAATTCTTCCAGCCTCTTGTCTTTCGGTCACCCTCACACATCACAAATCTTAACCGCCTTTTCTAATGCCGCCAGTTGTTTATCGTGTTCTTTAGGAGTTGGGATGAATTCCTGCGCTACATAACCTTTATGTCCCAGGTCAACAAGAGCCTTCATTATAGCCGGATAATATAATTCCTGCGATTCATCAATCTCTCTTCTTCCTGGAACACCCCCGGTATGAAAATGCGCGAGGTACTGGAAATTATCCCGGATGGTACGTATAACATCGCCTTCATCGATCTGCATATGATAGATATCATACAACAACTTAAAATTAGGAGAGCCTATGCGTTTGCACAATTCAACTCCCCACTGTGTTTTATCACACTGGTAGTCTTTATGGTCTACTTTGCTGTTAAGCAGCTCCATTATAATCATCACGTTGTTCTTTTCGGCCAGGTCCATAATTTGTTTCAATCCTTCGGTACAATTTTTCCATCCTGTTTCATCGTCAATTCCCCGGCGGCTTCCACTAAAACAAATCAGATTCTTCCATCCTGCATTGGCCACCTTAGGAATCATCTCTGTATAATTTTGAATTAGTTTAGGATGAAACTTTTTATCATTCCACCCATCTACGAGATTAATCTCGGCACCATTACACATGGTAGAAATAAGATCGTTTTTCTTTAAGATTTCCCAACCGGAAGGACCTACGAGGTCAATACCTACTAAACCGATTTTTTTGGCAGCGGGCGCAAATTGATCCAGCGGAATTGATCCGTAACACCAATAACAGGCGGAGTGATTTATATTTTTCTTCAAAGCAGAAGAGGTTTGCGTTTCATTACAGGAGTAAGAAGAAAGAGAAGTGATCGCTCCGGCAGACAAGGCACTGGCAGCAATATTTTTTAGCGCCTGGCGCCGCGATTGATTATTAGGCATACTGCAATTGTTGAACAGGTAAATTACTAAAAGAAAAAACACCAGCATTAAAAATACCGGTGTTCTATAAAATAAATTTGGTAAGGGACTAACGATTGTTTTACTATGCCGATGTAGCGGCCTTCAAAGTTGGTTTAATCCTGTTTTTCATATAGAAATACAAACCGATAAATGCTACAGTTAAAATAAGAGGGATAACCAGTGTTGCATTGATGATCTCTGGTCCGGCAGCCGTTTTCGCATCATTAAGTGCCTTGGCCATTTCAGGAGTTGCTCCGGGGGCACTATATGTTCCGAGATCGGCACCAGCCGGTAGTTTGCTGATCAACTTATTGTCATAAAACCTTCCCATGATAATGGTATATATAGAAACGGCGAACATACCAGCTCCTCCCATCAGGTTTAAACCTACAGCGCCGGTTTTGGGTAGGTTTTCAGCTACAAAACCCAGCATGGTGGGCCAGAAATAACAAACCCCGAGTCCAAATACTAGTGCGCCCGCAAATACCATATTTCCGCTGCTGTGGCCCAATATGTACAAACCAACCGCCGAAAGAAAAGCAGACATAACCAATACTCCAGTAGGAGAAAATTTATGAACCACCGGCTCTGCAAAGCCTCTGCCAATTACCATTACCCCGGTGGAAATAGTAAGAATCAGCAATGCATTGTCGGTCACATTTTTGAGCAATACATCGATCCACTGCCCCGTAAAAAGTTCGGTAATAGCAGTCCCAAACATTAATATAATCATAAGTACAAAAAGAGGATTCGCCAACGCTTTATACATTTCCCCTGTAGAAACCCCGGCGGCCACTCTCTCAGTTACCGGAAACTTAAGCTTGAAAAACAGATATCCATAAATAAGAGTAGGAATGAGCATGGTGGCAACCTGTATTTGCCAGCTGATCCCGATCTTGGTAAAATAAAAACTAATTAATGTTCCTATTACAATACCTCCCGGAAACCATAAATGAAAGTGATTCAGTTTAGTGGTTTTATTTTCCGTATATAATGAAGTAACCAGGGGGTTACAGGCAGCTTCTACGGTACCGTTGGCAATTCCAATTAATAATGTACTTATGAATAATGACCAGAACCCACCGGAAAAAATCGTTAGTACAATTCCTGCCAGGTGAAAAAGAAACGCCATTTCCAACAATCGTTTCATTCCTATAATATCCACTACCATTCCGCCAATGATTACGGCCAGCGGAAAGCCCCAGAATGCAGTAGCGGCAATGGTTGACAATTCTGTTGCGCTTAGGTTAAAGTCGGTACCCAGCTTACCCAAAATTCCGGCACGTATACCAAATGAAAGAGAAGTAACTAGTAATGCTAAACAGCTTGCTACAAAAAGCTGGTTGCGATGAATGTTGGCTTGCATATTCGTTTTGGTTTTGTTTTTAAAAAGTATGACTGGCAGTATGTTCAACTAACGCCCGTTATTCAACAGACCTGGTTTACCTTAACCCTAAAAGATTATAAATGTAATTTTTTTTCTTCTTATTTCTGTTTCAGTTTTTCTTTAGGTTTGTAGTCTTCTTTTATTCTTCATCATATAACTGCTTAATCATATGAACAGAAAACTACGCATGGGAATGGTAGGGGGCGGCAAAGACGCATTCATTGGCGCTATTCACCGGCATGCTGCCTTTATGGATGGCCTGGTAGAATTAACTGCCGGAGCACTCAGTATCAATCCCGACATTGCCAGAGAATCCGGTAAATCATTGTTTGTTGCGGAAGATCGAATTTATCTTACGTATGATGAGATGATAAAAAAAGAAGCCGCTCTTCCTGCCGACAAGCGAATCGATTTTGTAACTATTGTTACTCCCAATTTTGCTCACTTTGCCCCGGCTATGATGGCGCTTGATCATGGGTTTCATGTGGTAATTGAAAAACCAATCACCTTTTCGATTGAAGAAGCAAAGCAATTAAAAAAGAAAGTAGAAGAAACCGGATTATTATTATGCCTTACTCATACTTACTCGGGTTATCCTATGGTAAAGCAAGCCCGTGCTATGGTACAAGGTGGCGTGTTCGGTAAGATAAGAAAAGTATATGTTGAATACCCGCAGGGATGGCTGAGTAAACTTTCTGAACGGGAAGGTAATGCCCAGGCGGCCTGGAGAACAGATCCGAAGAAATCCGGTAAAAGTGGTTGCATGGGTGATATCGGAACGCATGCGGCACATCTCGCGGAATATATTTCTGGTTTAGAGATTACCCATCTCTGTGCCGATCTGAATGTAATGGTTGAAGGCAGATTACTGGATGATGATGGTAATGTGCTATTGAAATTTAATAACGGTGCGGCGGGTGTTCTGATGGCCTCACAGGTTGCAGCCGGGGAAGAGAATGCGTTGAAGATTCGCCTATATGGAGAAAAGGGCGGATTGGAATGGGCACAACAAGAACCTAATACATTATTGGTGAAATGGCTCGATCAGCCCACGCAAATTCTTCGGGCTGGCGGTAACTATGGTGATCGACTCAGCAGTTTTGCCACGGCGAACTGTCGCACTCCGGGCGGACATCCCGAAGGATACCTCGAAGCATTCGGTAACATCTATAGAAATTTTGCTTTGACCTTATCCGCCAGGATTGATGGTAAAGAACCAACTAAAGAGCAAATGGATTATCCTAAAGTTGATGAAGGAATAAGAGGAATGGCTTTTATTGATAATGTGGTAGCGAGCGGGCAATCGGATAAGAAGTGGTTTGAACATAAGGTATAGGTTCTCTCCCAGACGCAATGACACAAAGAAAGCGATGAAAAATTTCTTTGTATGCGTGAAAATGAACTCTCTAAAATTATTTTGGATATTGCTTTCAATATTCATAACAAACTCGGACCAGGATTATTTGAATCTGTTTATGAGGAGATAATGGCTTTTGAGCTTGTTAATACTTACGAATTAAGTATAAAACGACAAGAGGCTATTCCGGTAATATGGAAAGGAATCGAAATTGAAATGGGATTCCGCCCTGATATTATGGTGGAAAACAAAGTAATTGTTGAACTAAAGTCTGTTGAGGTCCTTAGACCTGTTCATGCGAAACAAGTTCTTACCTATTTAAGAATTTCAGGCATGCACCTTGGCTTGCTGATTAACTTTAATGAAGCGTTGCTAAAAAACGGTATAAAACGAATTGTAAATAATCTGGAAGATTAGCTTTAGATTAAGTGTGTTTCTCGCTACGACGCTAAAATGCCACGATTAAAGTAATAGGTGAAGAAGATTTTGTCCCGGTTTTCTTTGCGCCGTGGGGGCTTTGCGTGAAATTATTTCTCGCAACGACGCTAAGACGCAACGATTAAAGTAATACGTGTAGAAGGTTTTATCCTGGTTTTCTTTGCGCCGTGGCGCCTTGGCGTGAAATTATTTCTCGCTACGACGCTAAGTCGCAACGATTAAAGTAATACGTGTAGAAGGTTTTATCCTGGTTTTCTTTGCGAGACCGTGGCTTGGCGTGAGGTTGTTTCTCGCAACGACGCTAAGACGCAACGATTAAAGTAATACGTGTAGAAGGTTTTATCCTGGTTTTCTTTGCGCCGTGGCGCCTTGGCGTGAAATTATTTCTCGCTACGACGCTAAGTCGCAACGATTAAAGTAATAGGTGAAGAAGATTTTGTCCCGGTTTTCTTTGCGCCGTGGGGGCTTTGCGTGAAATTATTTCTCGCAACGACGCTAAGACGCAACGTTTAAAGTAATACGTGTAGAAGGTTTTATCCTGGTTTTCTTTGCGCCGTGGCGCCTTGGCGTGAAATTATTTCTCGCTACGACGCTAAGTCGCAACGATTAAAGTAATACGTGTAGAAGGTTTTATCCTGGTTTTCTTTGCGAGACAGTAGCTTGGCGTGAGGATGTTTCTCGCAACGACGCTAAGACGCAACGATTAAAGTAATACGTGTAGAAGGTTTTATCCTGGTTTTCTTTGCGAGGCTGTAACTTGGCGTGAGGATGTTTCTCGCAACGACGCTAAGACGCAACGATTAAAGCAATAAGTGTACAAGGTTTTATCCTGGTTTTCTTTGCGAGGCTGTAACTTGGCGTGAACCTATTTAATTAAATAAAGAATTATTTAGTGATTTAACTATTTTTCATATTCAAAAAAATGGGCGCCACAGCAATGCGTCCTTATGAGAAAATTATGACAACACTCAAAGGCCCCGGCATTTTCCTCGCTCAGTTCATGGGCGATGCTGCCCCGTTCAATTCATTGAAATCAATTTGTGAATGGGCCGCGAAGCTTGGTTTTGTAGGCGTACAAATTCCCAGTTGGGACAGCCGATGTATTGATTTACAAAAAGCCGCCGAAAGTAAAACCTATGCAGACGAAATAAGGGGTATTGTAGAAGGTACCGGGTTAAAAATTACAGAGCTTTCTACACATTTGCAGGGACAGCTGGTGGCTGTTCATCCGGCATATGATGATCTGTTTGATGGTTTTGCTCCGGCTTCAGTCCATAAAAATCCAAAGGCTCGAATGGAGTGGGCGGTTCAGCAGGTAAAGTATGCTGCCAAAGCATCCCAAAACCTGGGATTGAATGCCCACGCCACTTTCAGCGGGGCCTTGTTATGGCCAACAGTCTATCCCTGGCCGCAGCGCCCGGCCGGTTTGGTGGAAACCGGTTTTAAAGAATTGGCCAAGAGGTGGATGCCGATATTGGATTATTTTGATGAGTGCGGTGTGGATCTTTGCTATGAAGTGCACCCTGGGGAAGACCTGCACGATGGGGTATCATATGAATTATTCTTAAAACATACCAATAATCATCCAAGAGCTTGCTTGTTGTATGATCCATCACATTTTGTATTACAGTGTTTAAATTATCTCGAATACATCGATCATTATCATGAGCGCATACGCATGTTTCATGTTAAGGATGCGGAGTTTAATCCTACAGGCAAACAGGGTGTATATGGCGGTTACCAGGGCTGGGTAGATCGGGCGGGAAGATTTCGTTCCCTGGGTGATGGCCAGGTAGATTTTAAATCTATATTCAGTAAACTGGCCGCTTATAATTATAAAGGCTGGGCCGTAATGGAGTGGGAATGTGCCATTAAGCACCCCGAAGAAGGAGCTAAGGAAGGAGCGGTATTCATTAAAAATAATATTATCCGGGTTACCGACAAAGCCTTTGATGATTTTGCAGGAACCGGCAGCGATGAAAATTTCAATCGGTCTGTTTTAGGATTGAAGTAACTTGCATTTCCTTTTAACTATAATCATATAACAAAAAAAATAACAATGAAAAAAGTATTATTAGTAATGACCGCTTCCTTTATATTGTATGCCTGCGGGGGCGGTGGAGATAAGCCGGCAGAAACCAAGAAAGAAGAAGTAGCGGCTGCAGAACCGGCCAAGCCGGATCCGTCGGCGGCCAATGAAAAAGTATTGGAATTAATTGCGACTAAGAATTGTGCGCCTACCTGTCATATGATTGATAAAAAAGTAATCGGACCCGCTTATATTGATGTTTCAAAAAAATATGAGTCTACACCTGAAAACATTGATATGCTGGTTCAAAAAGTTATTAAGGGGGGCAGCGGAGTTTGGGGAGATGTTCCCATGACAGCCAATAATATTACTCCTGAAGAAGCAAAGGAAATAGTTACTTATATTCTTTCATTGAAGAATAATAAATAACATTCATTCCGTTTTGTAAAAATGGAATTGCTGCTCCCTTTTAAACTCAATCATCAATATGAAATTCATTTCCATTGGTACTTTTCTTTTTGTTCTATTTGCCTGTAACAATTCAGAAACAAAAACAACTGAAGTACCCAAAGACAGCACCGCCACCATGACAAATCCTGTTACATCAGATTCTAACAATAAAGTTTCGGTTGCAGAAAATACGGATGGCTGGCAATTGTTATTCGACGGGAGCACAACTAATGGCTGGCATATATATAACAAGAAATCCGATGGCCATGCCTGGGTAATTGATAATGGAACTATACATCTGGATCCAAAAGAAATGAAGGATTGGCAAACTGTGGGAGGTGGTGATCTTATCACCAACGAAGAGTACGACAATTTCCAGCTTAAGCTGGAATGGAAATTAGCCGATAGCGCCAACAGCGGCGTCATTTTGTTCATCAATGAAAGCCCCAGGTACGAGCATACCTGGCATACCGGACCCGAAATGCAGGTACTCGATAATAACGGCCATTCCGATGCAAAAATCATTAAGCACCGCGCCGCTGATTTGTACGACCTCATTTCCTCTACACCGGAAACCGTAAAAAAAGCCGGTGAGTGGAACCAGGTGGAAGTGATCAGCGATCATGGCACATTGGTCTTTTTTCTGAATGGAACCAAGGTCCTGAGCACTACTATGTGGGATGATAACTGGAGGAAAATGATCAAGGGTAGTAAGTTTAAGGGCATGCCTGATTTTGGTACCTATAAGAAAGGACATATCGGCTTACAGGATCATGGGAATAAGGTATGGTTTAGGAATATTAAGATTAAGAAAATATAAGAATGGTTTGTAGTTTATGGTTTGTAGTTCTTTATGTGTAACAGTTTTATATAAAGCAACTAACAAAATTGCAGCGAATTTTAGCATAGCAGAAACTATAAACCACAAACTACAAACCTGCCTGCGTTATGCAGGCTATAAACTACTTCTTCCAATAATCAATCACCAGCACCTTATCCAGCACCGGTCCCAGCATCGCCACAAATTCTTTATGCTTGGGATGCGGTAAATAAATCTCCCGGTCTTTTTCTGAAGCAAAACTCACCAGGAAACAATGCGTGAATCCCTGGTTCAGGTTTTCAGGGCTATTATTGAGGCCCCACTCCAGTGCTTTGATTTCTTTTATCTGAGATTTTAGCGCTTTGAATGCTTCTTCAATTTTTTTTACCTGGTCCGGCGGGGCATCGTCTTTGAATTTGAACAAGACGACGTGTTGCAATAGTTTGTCGCCTTCCTTTTTTGTTTGAGCAGAAGCATTCACTCCGAAAAGCATGAGTATGAAAAGGAGTGGTGTGATTCTCATAATTAGTTGATTTAGTAAGTTTACAGTTTGTGGTTGGTGAATCTTTAAAAGTGCTTAATATTATAATTAGTTTTTTTAAAAAGAGGGAAAAATATGTTTAAGCAAAAATATTGCACCTAAATAACTACAAACCACAAACTATAAACTTCTACTATATTTTCGGCAGTTTATACCCATTATAATATTCTTTCCCGAAATATTTTTTATTAACCGCTTCATCTGTAAACCGCGCTTTGGTTTTATCCCACACCAATTTTTGCTGTGTACGAAATGCAATATTACCTAACTGGCAAACGGTAGCAATATGAGCTCCTGTTTGAATGGAACAATTGAGGTCTTCCATTTTTCTTGATTTCACCACATTGGTAAAATTTTCCCAGTGTTTAAGCAAGCCGTTATCGGTAGGTTTTCTCCTTTCTACTTTTGCTTTGTTCTTACTCTGCCGCTCTTCGATAACTTCCCATCCTCCCCGATCTACTTCCAGTGTTCCGTTATTTCCAATAAAAGCAATACCATGATCTTTTCCATATAGCCCATTATCAATTCCCATCGCGTGATCCCAAATGAGATTGAATTTATCAAACTCATACAAAGCGCCCATCGTATCAGGGGTCTCCTGGCTCAAATCGGGATAGGCAAAATTACCGCCCAGGGCAGATACTGATTTTGGCACATCGGCATTCATTCCAAATATGGCGTAATCCATTAGATGAACACCCCAGTCAGTCATTAATCCACCGGCATAATCCCAGAACCAACGAAAATGAAAATGAAAGCGGCTGGCATTAAATGGTTTTTTTGGTGCGGGACCAAGCCACATGGCATAATCCACCCCTGGAGGGGGATCACTGTTTGGTACTTTTGGTTCGGGCCGCATCCATCCCTGGTAACACCATACTTTAACGGTACGGATATTACCTAATTGACCGGTTCTGATATAATCAACAGCGTCCCGGAAATGCTGCTGGCTGCGTTGCCATTGGCCCGCCTGAACCACCTTATTGTATCGTTGTTGCGCAGCCACCATCGCGCGACATTCTTCAATTGAATTACCGACTGGCTTTTCTACATAAACATCCTTACCCGCCTGGCAGGCTTCAATCATGATGAGCGCATGCCAGTGATCAGGAGTACCGATAATCACCGCGTCAATATCTTTTTGTTCAAGCAGCTTTCGATAGTCTCCATAGGTTTTTACCCTGGAAGTATCCACGTTCATTTTACCAAGTTCGCCCATACGCTTGTCTAACACATTTTTATCCACGTCGCACAAGGCAACAACATTTACTCCCGGAATTTTTAAGGCCGCCTGTAAATTTGACCAGCCCATTCCATTTATACCAATAGCGCCGATATTAATCTGATCACTTGGCATTATTCGATTTCGAAAAATAGCAAAGGCCTTATTGTCGAGTGCAGAAAGAAGTAACCCTCCTCCGGCTAACGCGGCCGATTGTTGTAAAAAGTTTCTACGAGACATATTTTGTAGAGTTGTTTGGTGAGGATGACCTAGGAATTATAATAGTTTGTGGTTTGTAGTTTATGATTCTTTAATCCAGGAAAACTGATTGAATAGGAGATTCCTTTCAGCTGCCTTCGATTTATAAGCCAAGATGCGGCAGGCAAACCCTAAACCACAAACCACCAACTACAAACCTACTTAACAATATTCTTCTTTATATAATCAATACTCTTAGCTATACTCTCCATTGGCGGGCCGGGACAAATATCCTGTTCAACAAAGAAATGCTTCATTCCGCTTTGCTTGGCTTTGGCAAATATTGCTTTGAAATCAATGGTGCCGTTACCCACTTCGGTAAAGAACTTTTTTTCGGTGTTATCCATGTCTTTAATATGCCACATTACAAATCGGCCTGGATGCGCGGCAAACAAGTCGAGCGGATTTCGGCCTGCTTTAACTACCCAATACAGGTCAAGCTCCATCTTAACATGAGACATATCTGTTTCTTTCATCAGAATGTCAAACCCCGTTTGTCCCTCACTTTCAAAAAATTCAAAGTCGTGATTATGATAAGCAATTTGCAAACCCGCCTGCTTGCTGATCACCGCCGCTTTATTTAAGCCTTCTGCAATTTTTTTATAGTTATCGATCGGTTTGCGATCCGGTTCTGCCAGCCAGGGTATTACAATATATTTTTGTCCGAGAGCCTCGGAATCTTCTACTGCTTTTTTCCACCCATCCTCCCATCCGTCTTTTAAAAACACCCCACCGAGTAAGGTGTGCCCACTTGGTGAGGTAAGACCATTATTTTTTAATGCGGTAGAAAATTCGGGAGCCGTCATTCCAAACCATTTCCCCTGGTTATATCCAAATGTTTCTACCTCCTTATACCCCAACTGTGCAACTTTTTGCAAAACAGCCCGCGGATCCTTGCTGAGGTCGTTGCGCAAAGTATAAAGCTGGAGTCCGATTTTCTTATTTGATTTAAACAACTCGTCTTTGCTGATAAACAATCCGGCAGTCAGCAACGAGGATTGACGGAGGAAGTCGCGGCGGGAAGCAATCATAATATATTTTTAGAAAGGGAAATTACAGAAAAATGAGAAGAAGTTTGTGGTTTATCCTTTGTTGTTCAAAAGGGACAGCATTAGTAATTACTGTCGCCATCGTTATTCCATACTATTGATTAAGTACAGAAGCCCATTTTTACCGGGGCTACTTAACCCGCGTGCAATATAACTAGGAGGCGGCAGCCGCTGCCCGGCCATCTTCCCGAGCACAAATGGCAATGAACCAGCCAACCAATGAAAGCCAGACCAGGCTGGTATTGGCAGTATTGTTAAGGGTAATGATGCCTCGTTTTTGCGAAGGCCAAACATTCAATTTCAATTCAACAACAGTCTCATTTTGTTCATTTATCCATATCCAGCTGTTATTCCAGAAGCCTTTTCTCTTCAGGTGAAATTGCTTGTTATCGTCTGTACGTATACTAATGTACCCTCTCCACCCCATGACCGCATTCCATTTGGAATAGGGTGATTGCCCGGCCGAAATTTCAATAGTATGTTTCCACCAGCCTTTGCGGCGGATTTGCCATTGCAAATCCCCGGCTTGAGCCATCGCTGCTTTTAGCCATCGATTAGGAAAATCAAGAAATGCAATGACTTTCCCATCGAGTAAAAAATCGTAGCGTTTCTTAGCCTCTTTCGATTTGATTATTTGAATAATAGACGGGTTAGTCATACGCTATGTATTTTACTTTTCAGCTACCTTCTTAAGGTATAGTGGATTCTTCCATCTGCTGCAGCAATTCTTTCAATTTCTTCAGGTGGCGACCGTATAATTTATTTACATACCATATATTAAGAAAATAGATGAGGATGGATACTCCAATTCCGATACCGATGAACCAGTACAGGAATTGTGTGCCGGTAATAGAAAAGCCAGGCGATTTATATAATACAATAAGACCCGCCGTAAAATAGGCAATGGGGGCAAGCAGGGTACCGGCTACAAAATAAAATCGTATATATTTCCCCAACATAGAAACCTGTCGTTCTAAATTCGATTTTACTTCGCAGGTTACACATTCCATTTCCTTCAGTAATTTATTTTTACGGTAATAATAAAACATAAACAATACCCCCATCAGGAAAAGCATCAAGGCCAGTTCCCAGTATCTTCCTTTATTGGAAAAAATATAATAAATAATAGAAATAGAATATAAAACAACCACCACCATCATCTCCCCACGGAGGTTGCGTTTTATTTTAGCAATCGGGCTTTGGGATTTTTTTTGAAGCATCAAAAGAATCTCTTCTTTAATCCCCGGCAATGTGTTCCCCGCATGAGCCTGCCAAACTTCTTTCAGGTTATCTAACTCCATATTCATATTCTTTGGTGAGATTGCGTAATTTTTCTTTGATTCGGTTCATTTTTACCCGGAGGTTATTCTGGTTGATACCAAGAATGTCTTCCATTTCCTCATAACTTTTATCTTCGAGATATAACATGACTATTGCTTTTTCTATTTCGCCCAACTGCCCGATCGCCTTGTACAACTGCTGCAACTGCTCTTCTTTAGCAAAATCCATCGCTTCGGCAGATACCTCATACGGAACCTCTTCCGGATACAGTATTTTTACCCGTCGTTGTTGTTTGCGAAAATCTGAAATGGCCGTATTCAGGGCAATGCGGTATAGCCAAGTGCTGAATTTCGAATCGCCCCTGAAATTTGGATATGCCTTCCACAATTGAATGATTATTTCCTGGAAAAGGTCCTGCCGGTCTATTTCTGAACGCCCATATATCCTGCACACCTTGTGAATCATCGCATTGTGTTGCTGAACCAATTTATAAAATTGCTCCTGGATATTTATTCCCGATTTCAGCGTTTTGATTTTGGTTGAAAATTAAAGTATTGGTCGCTGCTACTCTTTTTATGTTACAACTTATTTGGCCTGATTAGCTAAAGAAATGAATATAATTTTAGCGCCCTATTTCAAATCCAGATTATTTGTATTATTTTTCTGACCACTTACCTCCAACATCCCCCTTTATAATAATCGCTTCGATATCCTTCAAAACCTGAAGCTTACTTTTTTAACCACAATCAACTTACCATGAAACGTATTGTTGTACTGCTATGTATTTTCTGCTCTTTCCAAACCTTTGCACAAAGTTGGGAATTAGAGGTTTTCACAGGAGCTTCTGTTTACAGGGGGGACCTGGACGAAAAAATTATTGATATAAAATCAATTCGGCCGGCTGTTAACCTGAACCTGAAATACAAGCTAAATGACCAATTATACTTACGGGGCGGACTCGCATGGGGTATGGTGGCCGGCAACGACAAAAATAACAAGGATAGTTCCCTTATAAACCGTAATCTGAGTTTCAGCAGTCATTTAGCCGAAGTAAGTTTTTGTGCTGAATACCTTCCCCTTTCTCCTGAATTATATGATATCGCTTTCCCTTACTTTTTTGCGGGCGTAGGTCTTTTTCATTTTAACCCTTCGGCCAAAGATAATAATAATGAAAAAGTTTTTCTTCAGCCATTAGGTACCGAAGGGCAGGGGCTCTCCCTGTATCCAACCAGGAAGAAATACAACCGAACCCAGATTTGTATCCCGATGGGAGGAGGAATGACCTTTGTAATAAATGAAAAACTCAAATTCTCTACAGAAATTGGGTTTCGTAAATTATTCACCGATTACCTGGATGACGTAAGCAGCACCTATGTAGATCTCAACGCCCTGGAAGAAGGAAGTGGAAAAAAATCAGCCGAAATGAGTTACCGGGGAAAATTTATTGAAAACTACGAAATGCCTGTCCAGGGAGGCAGTATCCGGGGAAATGCGAAAAAGAAAGACTGGTATTATTTTGCCGGAGTGAAATTTTCCTGGACTTTATAAATCTCCTGCCGCCGATAGTTATTTTTGCAGCTATGAAGAAAATATACCATCTCGGAACCTGTACCACCAGCCAGGCCATCATTAAAGAAACGGCCATTGATAAGAAGGGTTTTGTTATGCAGGATATCAAAGTAGAAAAAATCACCCGCGCTCAATTAGACGAAATGAAAAAGATGGCGGGAAGTTATGAAGCGCTTTTTAGCCGGAGAGCCATTAAATACAAAGAATGGGGGTTGAAAGACAAAATTCTGAACGAAAAAGATTACCGCCAGTTTATTTTAGAGGAATATACATTTCTGAAAAGGCCCGTAGTGATCATCAATGACCAGATTTTTATAGGAAGTGAGAAGAAGAATGTAGAGGAGTTGAAAAAAAAGTTGGAAAAATAAGATATTATGGCGAATTACAAATGACGGACGATTCAGGTTCAGATTTTTACAATAAATAGTAAAAGTCTTTTATTCGGAAGCTTAATAAAATAGAATTCGCCATTCGTAACCTGTACTTCGCTATTCGCTATGATCAATTCACCAGCACCTCATCTACAAACACCCATCCCTTATCTCCCTTTCCGGGATGCCAGGCTGGTAATTTGCCAACCGGTACCGCTATAACTTTAATATATCGCAGAGAAGTTTCCGTAAATGTTACTTCATACGGGATCACCTCACCGGGTTCATCTTTTAATGGCTGCACTGGTTTAATACGACCCAGTAATTTCAATTTCATCGGATCATTGCCTCCCCATACTTCCACTAAGGCCGGGGGCATAATATATGGACCAATATTTTTCATAGTACTCAGGGCAACGCGGTTTACTTTTACGGGTTGATTAAATAACAACAATGCTTCCATCCGGTTATTCCGGTACCCCAGCCATTTTCCACTACCCGCATTCAGATCGCCCTTATCTAAATCGTGCAATAATTTTCCTCCTCCCTTACTATATTTTGGATCAGGGGGAGTAATCAATTGAACAGAATCGGGCAAATAGGTACTCTTAAAAAAATAACGCTGAGCAACGTCACTGCTGATCCATCCCGGTTTAAAGGCCTTTGTTTTGATTTGAGTGGCATTGGCAATTACAGCGTTGTTATCATACAATTTGGATTGAATACTATCCGGTTCGGTTCCATCTGTTGTATACCGAACGGTTACTCCATTAATGTAATGCTTCAATTGTAACTTAACAGGCGCTGATATGATCTGTTCTTCATTTACGATAATAGGAGCCGTCAGTTTTAATACCATGGTATCCGTACGCGCGCCGGTCTCGAATTTAATTTTACTTTTTTGCCTCTTAATAGCTTCAAGGTCTGACATCGAAATCGCCGTGTTCCAAACCGACACTTTTTGTAATTGAGGGAACCCTTCCAGTTGCGCCATTTGATCTTTCGTAACCGCTGTTCCCGCGAGCGAAAGATTTTTCAAAAATTTCAGTTTTTTTAATTCACTTATTGTTTGACCGGTAATAGGAGTGAAGTTGAGCATAAGTGTACGGAGGTTCTTCAGTTCACCGATCGTTTTTAAATCCTCTTCTTTAAGGGGCATCCGGGAAAGGTCCAATGAAACTACCTGCTCCTTTACTTTCAATAATTCTTTTAATTGCTCAGAGTTAAAAAATTCTTTGTTATAAAAATCCACTGCCAGCGCCGGAGATTCCAGTGCCAATGGATAAACCACCCGGTTACTATTATTTAGTTGCTTAATTGATTTTTTCATCGGCCGCATCAAAATCGTAACTCACTATTTCATTACGGGTAAGCGTTTTTTCTGCCAGCATTCGTAAGCTATCAGTTGTTTGCAGATCAGTAACCTTTGTGGTGAAGTCGGCACCATTTTTTATCCAGTAATACAATACCTGCATTTCATCTTCGCTTAACTGAGGTTTGCCCTGGGGCGGCATATGTTTCTTTTTTTCCAGCGGTAAATGAATTCTATGTAACAGCAAACCCAATTCGGGTTGAGTAGAATCCCACAACGCACCATTCTTTCCTCCTTTTAATAATAATTCGGGCGACTCCATCACCAGTTCCCCTTTTGCCTTTTTATTATTATGGCAACTCATGCATTTGGCTTTCAATATAGGTTGTACGAGGTGGGTATAAACTACCGCTTCGTCGATGGAAACTGATTGTTCCAGCTTCTCGGGCAGTATGGGGGCAAACAAATAATTTTGTCCGTGAGTAATTTCTGCCCCCTGGTGACCGGTGAAAATAATGCCGGCTAAACTTACCAATGCGACTGAAGCAGTAACCCATTTTGTTTTTGCGATCTGATGCCGGAAATTATACCATAGTATGGCAATGAACGAAACGGATACCGCACTCCACTTATGCCAACGTAATGCCTCGGCATCGTATCCCTCTTCTTTTGATAAGAACAACCCCATAAGAGCTGTAACGATTGCGCTCATGGCAGACAGCAACAATAACCAATCACTCACCTGTTGCCGCACGAGAGGATCAATGGCATTTTTAGGAATTAATAATACCCATATGCAATAGAGTACCAGCAGTACTACCGGAAAATGGAGCAGCAGGGGATGCATTCTCCCGGCCACCTGTAACCAGGCAGGCAGCACCATCCTGTTTTCAAACAGCAATAAAAAAATAAACAATACGGTGAGCGGGAGCAAGAAGGCAGCAATAATTCGTTGAAATCGCATGTAGTTTGTTGGTGATTGATTTATGCTAAAATTCCATTTATCAATTTACCCGATACATCGGTTAGACGGTATCTCCTGCCCAAATGTTTAAAGGTAAGTCGCTCGTGATCCAACCCCATCAAATGTAAAATAGTAGCATGCAGATCATTCACATGAACGGGATCTTTAATAATATTATATCCAAACTCATCCGTTTCCCCGTATACACCGGGTTTTATTCCGCCACCGGCCATCCAAATTGTAAAACAACGCGGATGATGATCTCTTCCATAGTTTCCTTTTTCCAGTTTACCCTGGCAATAATTGGTTCTTCCGAATTCGCCACCCCATATTACCAGCGTTTCATCTAGCAGTCCTCGTTGCTTGAGGTCGGTGATTAAAGCAGCAGAAGCCTGGTCAGCATCTTTGCATTGTCCTTTTATCTGGTTGGGCAGGTTATCATGTGCATCCCAGCCCTGGTGGTATAACTGTACAAAGCGAACACCGTTCTCAGAAAGTTTCCTGGCCAATAAACAATTCGCCGCGAAAGTGCCGGGTACCAGGCAATCGGGACCATACAATTTAATTACCGATTCCGGCTCTTTCGATACGTCGGTGATTTCCGGAACTGCGGTTTGCATGCGATACGCCATTTCGTATTGCTGAATTTTGGCGCTTATTTCCGGATCACCAAATTCCTGGTACGATTGCTGATTAAGTTCCGATACTTTATCCAGCATTTTTCTTCTTTCTTCTTTACTGATACCTTCGGGGTTATTGAGATACAACACGGGGTTATCACCGCTGCTGAACTGTACACCCTGGTGTATTGAATCTAAAAATCCATTCGACCATAATTTGGAATACACTCCCTGCCCGTTTCCTTTTCCTCTTGATAACAAAACACAAAACGCCGGGAGGTTTTTATTTTCGCTTCCCAGGCCATAGCTCAACCACGAACCCATACTCGGACGATTGCCTACCTGGGCGCCCGTTTGAAAAAAAGTTAAGGCCGGATCATGATTGATGGCCTCTGTGAACATGCTTTTTATAAAACAAAGATCCCCTGCCACACTGGCGGTATAAGGAAGCAATTCGCTGACCCATGCTCTTGCTTCTCCGTATTGATTGAATTGAAAAGCGGTTCCTGCCAGGGGAAATTTCTTCTGATCGGCTGTCATCCCGGTTAATCGCTGACCCATCCGGATTGATGCAGGCAAATCTTGCCCAAACATTTCCTGCAGCTTCGGTTTGTAGTCGAACAAATCTAATTGAGAAGGCGCTCCATTCTGAAATAAATAAATAATACGTTTGGCCTTGGGGGCAAAATGCGGCAATCCGGTAAGCATTGACTCTTCTTCTTTACTTACCAAACAAATCCGGAATCAGTAAAGAACCCAGTGCCACGCTTCCCACACCCATACCTAACCGGGTTAAGAACCGTCGGCGGTTGAAAGTTAGGCCATGCTCGAGAATATTCTTTTCCATGAGAATTTTTTTGTAAATGAAGGCCGGGAATAAAGAATGAAAAATTAAAAATGTTGAATGAAAAAGTAGTGCTCCTTAGATAAAGTTGTTTTATAATTTGCCGGGGTACTTCTTCATTTTTTATCATTAGTGTCCGACTAATTACGTTAAATACTTCATTTGCAGGTATAACCTCACCCCAACCCCTCTCCTTAAGGAGAGGGGCCAGAACCCGCTCCGCAAGATGCTTTAATAATTATTAAGATGGTTTTAGTCGGACAACAATAATTTTTTATTCATCATTTTTCGTTCTTAATTTTCTCAGGTTTTAGTTATCGCTTCTTCCAAATTATAAATCGCTCCAATTGTTTTCATCAACGCCGCCTGTTCATTAACATCTATTTTTTTTGCGGCGGGATATTCTCCCTTTTTTATCATTATGGCTGCCTCCGATTTTTTCTGTTGGTACAATTCCTGTTGTTCCTTGAAGTACCCTTCCAATACCGCAATTTCTTTTGCCGTTGGTTTTCTGCAGATAATCAAGCGAAAGGCCTTCGTAATTTTTTCTGATGAAGCAGACTGCTCTTCCAATAATCTTTGCGCCAGCACCCGGGACGCTTCCATTACCAGCGGATCGTTCATCATCATCAATGCCTGCAAAGGCGTGTTGGTCTTCGACCGTTTTACTTCACATTGATCGCGGTTACTGGCATCAAACAATATCATGGATGGAGGAGGAACTGTAAGTTTAATAAATGTATATAGTCCGCGCCGATACAAATCTTCCCCATGATCCTGTTGGTATGAAGCCAAAACGCCTCTTCCGGAGGTGGCCGCTTCCCACAATCCTTTAGGTTGATAGGGTTTCACACTTGGACCACCGATTGTCTTCACCAGCAATCCGCTGCTGGCTAAAACAATATCCCGCACCAATTCTGCTTTTACGCGAACTCTCGGGGCCCGGGACAGGTACATATCATCCGGATCTAATTTTAATTTTTCTTCGGTTGTTTTGGCTGACTGACGATAGGTAGCCGACATTAGTATCTGCTTCACTAATCTTTTTATATTCCAGCCAGTCTCCATAAAATCAACAGCCAGCCAATCAAGTAATTCCGGGTGGGAAGGCAATTCACCCTGCATACCAAAATCACCAGTAGTTTTAACGAGACCTCTTCCAAAAATTTCCTGCCACACCTGGTTTACAAAAACTCTTGAAGTAAGCGGGTTTCTTTTGTCGATAGTCCATTTCGAAAGGCCTATCCTGTTGCGGGGGAATGCCGTACTATCAAATAAAAGAATTGATTTGGGAGCTGCCGGCTGAACCTGCGCGGAAGGAGCATCATATAGCCCACGATGTAGTATGAAAGTTTTTCGTACCGAATCTTTCAGCTCTCCCATTACCGAAACAGTCATAGTGCCCGTATCTTTCTTATTAATAAAATTGAGTACGTTTTTGACCTCTTCGTCATTGATGGTCATCATCGGGTTTTTGGCGGGTTTCGATATACTTACATCGCCTTCGTATCCTATTTCTCTGGTATTATTAAAAAAAGCAAGCAGGGAATAATAATCTTTCTGGCTGAACGGGTCGTATTTATGATCGTGGCACTGCGCGCATTCTACGGTGACTCCTAATATACCTTTGCTGAAGGTTTTTGTTTTATCCAGTAAATATTCAATGCGGTATTCTTCATCAATAACACCGCCTTCTTCCGTATACTTATGATTCCGGAAAAATCCGGTAGCCAGCATTTGTTCTTTAGTTGCATCGGGCAACATATCTCCGGCAATCTGCCAGGTTAAGAACTGATCGTACGGAATATTTTTATTGAATGCATGAATCACCCAATCCCGCCAGGGCCATTGTGTTCGTATATTATCATCCTGGTAACCGTAGCTGTCGGCATAGCGGGCTACGTCCAACCAGTGCACAGCCATCTTTTCGCCATATTGAGGCATAGCCAGCAATTGGTCCACCGCCTTTTCATACGCGTTATCAGAATTATCATTTAGAAAAGCATCCATTAATTCGATAGAAGGAGGAAGGCCGGTTATATCTAAAGAAGCTCTTTTTAATAATCGTTCTTTGTCTGCTTCTTCATTGGGCGTTAGGTTCTTTTGATCCAGCCGGTGCAAAATAAACCGGTCGATTTCATTCTTCGTCCATTTCTCGTTGCTAACTTTCGGTAATGCAGCTTTTACGGGTGCAATAAAAGCCCAATGCTTTTCATATTTAGCACCCTGCTTTATCCATTTCTTTATTAACTGTATTTCATGGTTAGAGAGTGCTCCCAGATGTGCTTCGGGGGAAGGCATCTGGTAACTGGTATCGGTAGATGAAACCCTTTTATATACTTCTGATTCTTCCGGATTACCGGCCACCAAAGCAAAAGCTCCTTTTGTTTCCTGCAAGGGCTTGAATGCACTATCGGCAATATCGAGGCGAAGGCCGGCCTGGCGCTTACCCGCATCTGGACCATGACACTTAAAGCATTTATCCGAAAAAATGGGGCGGATATGAAAATTATAACTTACCAACTCAGGCAATCGCTCCTCCTTCCGGTTAGTGGAAAAGCAGGAAGCAATCAATAAAATGCAGCCAGCAGTGAATAAAAGTATGATTGTTTTGAGCCTAAACATGTGGTGAAAATGAAGAGAAAAGTTACGTAAAAAAGAGGAAGAAATGCTTTTTGGTTCAGTATGATATTGGCTGAACAGTTAAGCAATCGTTTGTTTAGGAAGAATCATGGAATTTTGATTTGATCGCCCTGGCTGGTGTCTCCATGGCTGGTGTCTTGAGGCTGACCGAGAATATTTTTTTGGATTTTCGGATTTATTTTACTGCCCTGTTTTATACATTTTTTATTAAGTGCAAAAACGCAAAGCCTTTTTTAGGTGATTTTGAACTGATGTATTTTCTTTAGGTTATGTCCTATGCAGATTAGTTGCCATTCGGCTGTTGTTTTTGCAATCCCTTGCATATAAAGATGTATATAATTAAGGTTGTGTTTAATGTTTCCAAATATGGATTCAATGCGCATTCGTTTGAAGTATTTTAATTTTCCTTCTTCGCTATTTAATCTTTCCCTTATTTGTTGCCGCAGTGGTTCTCTTTCTTCTACATGTATTTGTCTGTAATTTCCCTTCGTACAAAGCGGTTGTTTTTCACATGTCTGACAGGCTTTACACTTGTATACCCTGCTTCGCTGCTTGCTTCTTTGGTGAACACTGGTGCCGTAAAATGCTAACTCTTTATTCTGCGGACAGATAAAGCAATCCTTTTCTTTATTATAAACAAAATGATTTCGATGATAAGGATTTTGCTCTTTCCCGGTTTCTGTATTCATTTGCTGGTCGGGAATAAAAATGGTTTTATTCCGGTTATGCAGTTCCTCAAAATTGTCATAAGTGGCAAACCCGCTGTCCGCCAGTATTTCTGCATACTGGTCTCCCGTATTTTGTTCTGCGGTGTTCACTGACTTCATTGTTTCTACCCGGTCGCTACAGTTGTTAGATGTATAAGCCCCCACTATAATTCCATCTTCCGTAATAGCTGCCTGGCAATTATAATTCAAATCAATACAGCCTTTATTCTTAATATATTTTGCTTCATTGTCAGTTAAATTAATCCGTTCTTTTTTACTGCTCATTTGTTCCAGCACCTGCTTAATCTTTTCTTTTAGTTTTTGCTTTGACCGAAGTTCTTTGGGTAATTCATCCCCTCTTTTGTTGCCATATTGCTTATCTTCCTGTTCATCTGTACGGGCAGCTTCATCCAGTATGTTTTTGATGTCTGCATCTATTCGCTCAACCCATTGCTCATATTGCTCTTTGTTTTTTGTTTTTCCCGCACTGGCATTAGCTTTCAGTTTCGTTCCATCTAATATTAGCATGCCGGCCCTGGCCATACCAAGTCCTTTGCACAACTGTACTACATGAATAAAAGATTGCTGGATAAATGCAGTATTGTTTTTACGAAAGTCATTTAGGGTCCTGAAATCAGGTTTATACATAGAAGACAGATACATAAATGCCGTATCCTGTTCACAGGCTGAAGCAATTTTTCTGCCTGAACGGACACCAATGCTATATCCATAAAACAGTAGTTTTAGCAACAAGTGAGGCGGATAGCTTTTTTGACCCAGAAAACTGTATCTGGATTCTATTTCAGTAACATCGATCGTTTCCACTACATCATTAATTACTCTGGCCAAATGGCCCGCAGGAATAAAATCTTCAATACTTGGGGGGAGCAGAAATAATTGCTCCGTTGTTACTGGTTTGAATTTTTCCATGCTGCTATGACAAAAAAAATAATTCTTTTGTTGCTTGAACTATTAATTCTCGGTCAGCCTCTCTTCACCAGCCATCTATATTTCCTTCACCAGCCATATATATTTCCTTCACCAGCCATCTATATTTTCTTCACCGTCATAAATATTTCCTCCACCAATCATATATATTTCCTGTTTCCATGGCTGGTGTCTTCACCAGCCTTATATATTTCCTTCACCAGCCATATATATTTTCTCCACCCACCAGTTATTCTTCATCCGTCAATTGTTCTTCTTCAGCCAGTTATTCGCTTTTTAATTTTTTACAATTGGTGGCAATACTTAAAGTATTATTTTCTGTTGATAAGACAACAAGACATTTCGGTTGGTGAGGACACCAGCCAAGGGGAAAATATCACGAATGCCAGGTCTCCCATCCCACATTCAGCTCCTGGTTTCAGGTATTACGCAACTCGCATCCCGTTTCCAGGCTGACGACTCTGAACTTCCGGCTACGGACTCCAGACTACCAACTCCCGACTTACTCCACGATCCGCAGCTTCGCGTAATTGAGCATTATCTTCTTCTCTCCATTATGTTCAAACTTCACGGTGGCAATGGGATTGTGAGCTGCGCCTTCCATTTTTATTACTTCTCCAAAACCAAATTTCTGATGTTCTACTTTTTGTCCGGCCTGTAATTTACTGGTATCGCTTGCTGCAAAATCGGCGGATGGTTTATGTTCCACCACTTTAGGTGCAGCCGATTTGGGAGTTAGGTAAGGAGGGGTAGTACTTTGAGAGGATGATTTATTCTTTGCAGGTGGTGCCCCAAATCTTTTTTCCGCTTCCTGGGTTTCATTTCTGCCAGTTCCCCATCCACCACCATTCATCCGGTCGAAAGCATTACCACCCCAATTATTATTTCCCTGGTTTTTGGCGCCGCCACCGGAAAAACTTCTGTCTAAATATTGATCCGGCATTTCATCAATAAATCGGCTCGGTTCATTTTGAACCAAACTTCCAAACCGATACCGCGTATTCGCATACGTGATCCATAATCTTTTTTTGGCTCTTGTTATCACCACATAAAAAAGCCGGCGCTCTTCTTCCAACTCTTCCCTGGTATTAATGCTCATCGCATTCGGAAAGAGCATCTCTTCCAGCCCGGCGGCAAATACACAACTAAACTCCAGTCCTTTTGCCGCGTGAATAGTCATCAGTTTAACCGTATCGGCATTCGGATCTTTCTCATCGGCATCCGTTACCAGGGTTACCTGCTGCAGATAACTGCCCAGGCTTTTATCTACCAGTTCGCCTTCTTCGTTGTCGGGACTTTCCGTCCATTCTTTAATGGAGTTTAGTAATTCCTGTATGTTATCATAGCGCTGCACCCCTTCGGTACTTTTATCATTGAATAGTTCTTTTACAATTGCAGTTTGCTTTCCTACATGCACCGCTACATCGTACGCGTTTTGCTTTTGTAACATGCTGGCAAAACTCTTTATCATAATCACAAACTGTTCAATAGCTTCTGCTGTCCCGGCCCGGAAACCAAATTCTTTTGCCCGTTCCAATACTTCCCACATGGAAATATTGTTTTCATTGGCGGCCAGAACCGCTTTATCAATAGTAGTCTTGCCAATGCCCCTTGCCGGAAAATTAATAATACGTTTTAATGCTTCTTCGTCTTTAGGATTTATTATAATGCGCAGGTAAGCAATATAATCTTTGATCTCTTTACGCTGGTAGAAACTGATACCTCCGTAAATAGTATAAGCAATTCCCATGCGGCGCAGTGATTCTTCAAAAGCGCGGCTCTGCGCATTGGTACGATACAAAATAGCAAACTCGCGATTCATAAAATGATTGCGCAGTTTTTGCTCCTGGATAGTATCGGCCACAAACTTACCTTCTTCGTTATCGGTCATCGTGCGCACGAGCTTTATCTTTTCTCCCTCAGCATTATTGGTAAACAATACTTTTTCTATCTGGCCCTTATTGTTACTGATAATTTCATTGGCCACATGAATGATGTTTTTGGTACTGCGGTAATTCTGTTCCAGTTTCACCACTTTTACATCGTCATAATCTTTTTGAAACTGCAGAATGTTTTGAATGGTAGCTCCCCGGAAACTGTAAATACTTTGCGCATCATCACCCACCACGCATACATTTTCGTGCATCGCTCCCAGCAGTTTGATGATTTCATACTGGGCGGGATTGGTATCCTGGTACTCGTCGATCAGAATATATTTGAACTTACGCTGGTATTTGCTCAGGCTCTCCGGAACATTCTTTAGTAGTTCATAAAACTTCAGCAGCAGGTCATCAAAGTCCATGGCGCCGTTTTTAAAACAACGGTTAACATAGGCTGCATAAATCTTTGCAATCGCGGGGCGGTTACTGCGCATGTCTTCCTGCTGAATAGAATAATCATTCGCATATTCCACCGGGTTCACAAGGGCATTTTTGGCAGAGGAGATCCTGTTATATACCGTGCTGGGTTTATATTGCTTATCGTCGAGGCTTAGTTCATTAATCACAGTTTTTACTACCGATTTGGAATCGTCGGTATCATAAATTGTGAAATTGTTAGGGTAACCAATACGCTGCGCTTCACTGCGCAATATGCGGGCAAAAACACTATGAAAAGTGCCGATATATAAGTTACGGGCCTCGTTGTTTCCCAGGATCTTCTCCACCCGCTCTTTCATTTCTTTGGCCGCTTTATTGGTAAACGTAAGTGCCAGTATATTAAATGCATCTACTCCATTTGCCATTAAGTGAGCCACCCGGGTGGTGAGTACTTTTGTTTTGCCGCTGCCCGCGCCCGCCACTATCATAATCGGACCATCTATATGTAATACCGCTTCGCGCTGCGGTTCGTTCAACTCTTTCAGGTACTCTTGCATGGATGCAAGTTAACTTTTGGAACGCTAATTATCGCGAATCAGAACACGAATTAATGCACGAATTATCGCAAATGGAGACGCTATTTAACGGTAGGGAAACAAGAATCTCCAGCTATTGGGGCCAAATCAGCGGGAATTGTAATGGCGGCTTTTGCAAAGAGGGCCGTTTCCGGAAACGGTAACTGCTGCCTGTCTGTGTTCTGTTTCCTCACTAAATAAATTCGTTTTTATAAGACCTGCAAATAAAATCCAAATAATTTGCTGCCACTATTCTTACATTACTGCTTCCATCAAAGTCTACTACCTTCGAGGTGGATTATTTCCTTTTAATTTACAATGATCAAAGCAGGTGAATATAATAAACTGGCCATTCAACGCTTTACAGCGGTGGGCGCATTTTTGGAAGATGGCAGAGAAGGATTGCTGCTGCCCAAACGTTTCGTTCCCCGCGATGCAAAAGTAGGAGATATGTTGAGTGTATTTGTCTATCATGATTCGGAAGACCGCCTCATTGCCACTACTATGAGACCAAAAGCGGTAGTAGGAGAAATTGCCATGCTTCGGGCGGTATCTGTTACTCCCCAAGGCGCTTTTTTAGATTGGGGGCTCATGAAGGATTTGTTTGTTCCCCGCAGTAAGCAACTGATGGGCATGCGGGAAGGCGGACTGTACCTCGTAAAGTTGTACATCGATGAAAAAACTGGTCGCGTGGCGGCTACAGAAAAAATTGATCCTTTACTCTCCAACGAAGTACTCACAGTTAAGGAAAAAGAAATTGTACATATCCGGATTTATCGAAAAACCGATATTGGTTATGCCGTTATCATCAATCACCGGCATACCGGTGTTTTACATTTTGATGAAGTGTACCGGGATATACAGATTGGCGATGAACTGGAAGGCTATATCAAAACCCTTCGCCCTGAAAATTTGATTGATGTAACCCTGGGAAAACCCGGTTACCAGCGGGTAGAAGATGAAGCCACTAAAATTATGCGGCTGTTGTTTGAAAACAGCGGGTATCTTCCTTATCACGATAAATCATCCCCAGAAGAAATCTATTCTTTTTTTGGAATGAGCAAGAAGGTATTCAAGATGACCACGGGTAAGTTGTATAAGGAGAAGAAGATTGAGTTTACTAAAACTGGCATTAAAGCTATATCGGAATAGAAATGTAAAATCCAGAATATACAATCTAAAAATGGTCTCCGATTTTCAGCCCCCATCCCCTAAAGGGGGGCTGGCAACACCTTAAGAAATTTTACCATGAACTAAATGTATGGTTGCAAGTAAATCTGATTTTATCAACCCTTCACCTAATGGGGGTTTGCAACATCCTAAGAATTTTTATCATGAACTAAATGTATAGTTGCAAGTAAATCTGATTTTATCAACCCTTCACCTAATGGGGGTTTGCAACATCCTAAGAATTTTTATCATGAATTAAGTGAAGGGGAGCAAGTAATCTTGTTTTTAACAGCCTCCTCCACTGAAGGGGGCTTGCAACACCCTAAGAATTTTTATCATGAACTAAATGTATAGTTGCAAGTAAATCTGATTTTATCAACCCTTCACCTAATGGGGGTTTGCAACATCCTAAGAATTTTTATCATGAATTAAGTGAAGGGGAGCAAGTAATCTTGTTTTTAACAGCCTCCTCCACTGAAGGGGGCTTGCAACACCCTAAGAATTTTTATCATTAACTAAATGTATGGTTGCAAATACTCTTGCTGTTACCAGCCCCCCTTTAGGGGATGGGGGCAAAAAAACCTGCCAGCCGGCATGTTCATAATTTTAAATTTCTATACAGGCTTCTCTTAACATCCTCATATATTCTACCCCTTTTTCATGCGCAAACCGGATATTCCGTTCGGGTATGCTTTCGGGGTCAGAATATTTTTCCAGGGCTTTCTCAATACTTTCTTCTCGTAATAGATGCAGCATCGGGTAAATAGACCGGTTGGTATAATTAGCCGCGTCTTCATCGGAGGATCCGGCAAACCGATACTGCGGGTGAAAACTCGCTACCTGGTATACTCCTTCGTATGCATGTTCTTCCAATAATAGTTCGGCCAGGTCGAGCAGTTCCAGGTAATCTTCAAAACCAGGAACCGCATTGGGAAATATGAGGAGGGTGGTTTCAATACCAGGATCATTATCTAACCGATGACATTCCTGCATAAAAGTTTGCAGGCAATGCTCCATACTGGTTGCATGCTCCACGCAATAATGAATAGTATCTTTTTTAACTTCTTTGGCGGCAAAGGGGCAAAAGTTACATCCGATCACTACCTCGGTGATCCATTTTTTAGTTTGCATTATGATCCGCGCATTATCCAATTGTTGATGGCTTTTGAGTACAGGTTTTCATTCTGGTTACTCTTCTTGTTCTTATAAGTGAAATTAGCATAATCTGGTTCAACCATGAATGAGGCTGTTGGGAAAACCATCAGTCGCATGCTGCCAAATTCATTTAAGGTTAAAACCGGTAATTCATTTATTACCCTCCTTTTCCTCCCAAACAACCGGAATACCCGGATTAAGAGGTTGGCACTCATTGGATCACCTGAAATAACCCTGTTCTTATTTCATGGAATCCCACTTCTCCTTTGGTAAAGTATATAAAAATTCAGGTTCAAACCTTCCCTCCTTTGCAGGAACATTGTATCTTATCGGCATGAAACGATATTTACTATTGTGGATGGTTTTACTTATTGGTCTAAGTTCCTGCATTAAAGATTATTCACAGGAAGGAGGTCCGGGCCCGGATCCCTTACCCCCCATTACTGATACTACTTTTTTTGTGAACATGGAAGTGGACAGTGAAAAAGTAGTTTATATATCCGGTCAAAACGGGTATGCCCTTTATTTCGCCAGCGGGGCGCCTGTTCCCAATATTCCGCAAACATATGCATGTGGTTTGGTTGGCAACAACCCGGCGTCGAGCTTTGAATTCAAAAAAGCCTTTCTAACATATTCCATTGCTGACAGTACGCGTCCAATCATTACTCAAAAAGCATTAGCCTTCTTTGCTCCGGGTAATTATCTGTATAAGGACACCGATTACCTGGAAGGAGTCCGGCTGACCTGGACGGATCCGCAAGGGACCGCGTGGAATACCGGTTTAGTATTTTCTTCCGATGCGGATAATAATTTTACAATTACTAAAACCAGTACTGTCACCAATGCAGGACAGGTGATAGGAATCGTGATGGAAGCAAAATTTACTTGTAAACTATATATCAGCAACGGACAAAGTAAACAAGTACGAAACGGAACCTTCCGGTTAGGTTTCTGGCTATGAGTTGTCAATATTGCAATGGAATAAATATTTTTTACTCCGTAGATTTTCGAAGAGAAATATTAACGCCCTGCCTGGGGTTATCAAGATATTTTACCGCAGAGAAAAGGAGAAGCAGGGTTTTCGCTGAGAAATTCAAGAATATAAACTCTCTGCGCAAACTCTGTGTCCTCTTAGACTCTGCGGTAAACTTCTTCCTCATAAAATCAGCAAAATTTTTCATCATAAAAACGGAGGCCACCTGTGTAACCTCCGTATGCCAGTTTCGGGGGCCCTTGATTTACCATAGGTTTATGTTGCCGAATTAAAAGCCAGTGCCCCGTATCATAAATGGTTTTTCATAAGCAGGCAAGATAATAAGTGGAGAAGCTGTTACCATGATGTTTTCAACAATCCGCAGCGTATTTTACGGAAGCAACAGCGAAGTACCTTGCAAAAGCTTCCTGTATTAAATATGACTCAGCTCCGGTAAAGAGCCATACTACTCTTGAAGAATATGCCAATTAAATACATTCGATAATAATCTCTATTTTTACCACTATTCAATAATTTGTATGGCAACTACCAAAATTACCGTTAACGACAATGGATCGCTGAAAGTAGAAGGCGATTTTGAAATAATAGATAAGCATGGAAAGAACTACGGGTTGGGAGGAAGAACGGTTCTTTCTCTCTGTCGCTGCAGCCATTCCAAAAACAAACCATTTTGCGACGGATCGCACCGGGGTCATTTTGAACATAACGCCGAAGCGTTTGATCTTCCCGTTAAAAAGTAAAAAATCAAAAGTATAAAGTGAGCAACCAGGTTTAAAGACTGCGGTAGTTTGCTTCTGCCCCCCTTCAGGGGATGGGGGCAAACATCCAGCGACCCATTTTTTCATTTTTCATTCTTAATCATAGTGTCCGACTAATTACGTTAAATACTTCATTTGCAGGTATCACCTCACCCCAACCCCTCTCCTTAAGGAGAGGGGCCAGAACCCGCTCCGCAAGATGCTTTAATAATTATTAAGATGGTTTTAGTCGGACAACAATAATTCTTAATTCTTCATTATCAATTTCCTTTTCTTACCTTTTACAAAACAATCAACTCATGAAACAATTATTATTATCAATGAGCATCCTGGCCCTGGTGGGTGCCGGCTGCAATCACGTGGAAAAAGCGAAGGAGGCTATGGGGGAGACTACCGAAGTATTTAACCTCGCTGCTGCCAAAGAAAGTGTTGCCACTACCAATGCTGCCTTTGCCAAAGCGCTGGCTGCCGGGGATTCTGCCGGTATAGCCGCCCTTTACACATCCGATGCCATATTGATGCCGGCCAATATGCCCAACTTTACCGGTACCGCTGCAATTACCGCTTTTTTCGGCGAAGGCATCCGCGGGGGTTTGAAAAATATTAAACTTGAAAGCACTGAAGTTTTTGGAAATAATGAAATGCTGGAGGAAGTGGGTGTGTATACTTTTACCGATGACAAAGGAGTTGTCTTTGACAAAGGAAAGTTCATTGTGCTTTGGAAGAATGTAGATGGTAAATGGAAACTATTCCGTGATATCTTTAACAGCGATATGCCGCCACCCCCTCCTCCACCGGCACCTGCAAAGAAAAAATAAGTTTATTAATTTTTGAATAGTTAACGCGGCGGGAGACTGTCGCTTTTTTTTAGTGAGCAATTATGCTGCCGGCCTGGCGATCAAATGTACCTTTTATTAGGAACGAATCAGGTTAATAATCAGTTTTATCATCAGCTCTTTATCGTCCGGGTTGCTTTGTGCTACCAACAGGGCCAGCGCCACCAGGGCATTATCATTTATTTTCAATTCTCCTGATTTTTTAAACCGGTGTTTGTTCTTTTCCAGGAACCATACAAATAAAAAGGCGCCCACCCGTTTATTACCGTCGGTGAATGGATGATTTTTAATAACGAAGTAAAGCAGATGTGCTGCCTGTTCTTCAATACTCTGTTACAGGTATTCGCCACCAAAGGTTTGTACAACGGAGTTTAGAATACTTTCAAATCCCCCGTCTCTTTCGTTGGCAAATAATTCAGAGGCTTCTTTCTTTTTAACCAGTTGTTTCTTCAGTTCTGTAATGACCTTTATTGCCTCTCTGTATTCAATTTCATAAGTAATATTTTCATTCAGCTTTTTATCGGGGAGGTTGTTGCTGTCAAACTGGTTTAAGAGTATAAAGCTGTGAGTATAATGGGTAATAATGTCCAGCAGGCCTCGTGCTTCTGTCGCACTCAATTCATTTGAACTACCGGATTGTTGAATTAGTTTTACAGCCTGTTCCAATTGCTGCATATTCGCTTTTACCTGCTGCAGTCTATTTTCATTTAGTGTGTACCCATATAAAAGATGTGCTTTCAGCGTTTTTGTTGCCCAGATCCTAAACCTGGTTGCTTTTTGAGAATTAACCCGGTAGCCCACTGATATGATCATATCCAGATTGTACAACTCAACGGTTCTTTTGACTTTTCTGCTGCCTTCGGTTTGAACTATTTCCATTTTGGAAATAGTTGACTTAGCCTTCAACTCCCCGCTTTTAATAATATTTTTGATATGTTTGTTAATAGCTGGAATTTCAGTGCCAAATACAGAAGCTATTTGTTTCTGATTTAACCACACAGTATCCCCCTCAAACTTTACTTCCACCCCGGTTTGTTTATCCTTTGTCTGATAGATCTCGATCTGGCTCATGCCTAAAATTACCAAACTGAAAGCATAATAAGGAAGGCCGTTAAAGGAAAATCTTCAGCTGTGACATATTACCAACGACTAAGAAAAAATAAGCTTATTGTTTTCTGAATAAAAAAATATGACGGTCTTCCATCGTTTTTTTATTGCATAATTCTAAGAGCGGGATGTAGTGTGTAAAGAATGGTTCACCCTTATTATGCTCCGGTACCCGGTTGCTCGGGTTCTTTTTCCATATCCCAGGGTTTATGCCCCCAGCGCTGGCTGCGGTTTTTCCATTCTTCTTTCATTTTTTCCTTTTGTTCCGGCGTCATGTTATTCCACATCATTTTTTGTTTCCAATTCATCGATCGGTATCCACCTCTACCCCCAAAACTGCTGAATAAAATTTTGGATAATACCAATATTCCAAGGCCCTGCCAGAATGTGATGGTTGAAATATGCAGCGCCGGAACGAGTGCATAATTCCAAAGTAACATAACTACTCCGCCAAAAGCTAAAATGCCAAGAATCGCTAACGGGATAAAAAGTAAAAATCGGCCTCTCCTGTTTGAGTGTATCATAAGTTAAAATTTTTATTGTTCGATAATATCTTTATACAACTGTTCTAATCGCTTTCTCAGGTGCAATACTGCATACCGCTTGCGGCTGATCAGCGTATTGATCTTCTCCCCGGTGCGTTCCGCTATTTCAGTAAATGAAATATCTTCCAGTTCATTCCACACAAAAACCTGTTTTTGTTCTTCCGGTAATTCATCCAGCGCTGAAAATAATTGTTCCCAGAAAAAATTCCGGAGATGTTCTGTTTCGGGAGTGGTATTTTCTGCCAGCAACATCTCTTTGAAATTGAATTCACCCTCCTCTTCACCGGTAAATATTTCCTCGAGTGAATCGGGTTTCGGCCGGCGGTATTTATCAATGATCCGGTTCCTGGCCACCCGATACAACCAGGCACTCGTAAGTTCGATAGGTTCGGTGTTCATCACATTACTGAACTGGTACCAAACATCCTGCAGAATATCTTCCGCATCTTCATCCGTATTCACTCTCCCCCGGATGAAATAAAACAACCGCTTTCCGTACTCGCGCACGGCCTGGATAATATTTTGTTTGGGTTGATTGGTCACTGATATGGTTATTGTCTGTCCCATTTACACAGGTAGACGCAGCAGCAAAGGAAATATTTTAAATGGAGAAAAAAATGTTTGCTCCGCCATTTCCAAACCAGGGGATTTGTATGAAGACTGCCTGGAAGAGCGGTCCCGCCGTATCAATTGTCTGAACTGTGATTTTTTTGATTGTAGTGATTGTTATGATTAGTTCAGGATGACTTTATCACCCTAATCATTCAAATCTCATAAATCATTACTTGTCCCGACTTATCGGGAGTTCAGACAACTATCCTGCCTCCATCATACTAATCATTTAAATCTCTCAAATCAGTGTCCAGGCGATTTTTTGAATTTTTTATTGGTCAAACGTTTAAAATTTAAGCTCGGTTCTCCAAAATTGAGTAGCAACCCGATTTCAAGGTTATATGCCTCTAAATAATTTATGGCTTGCGCAAAATGCAAATACTCCAATTTGGTGATTGCTTTCAGTTCAATGCTAATGAATCCTTCGGCCAAAAAATCAACTCGTCTGGTTGCTATCAGTTCCTCCCGGTAAAAAATGGGCATTCCGAATTCCCTGCTGAAAGCTATTCCTGCCAAACGCATTTCTATTGCCAGGGCCCGTTGGTAAACTACTTCCTGGAATCCACTTCCTAACGTTTTATGTACAATCATAGCGCATCCTATTATTTTTGAAGTAAGTTCGGAATATTTATATTCTTGTTTTATCATATCAATTGTTTGAACTATGATTTTTTAGATTTTAGTGATTCTTATGAGTTGTTCGTGCTGACTTCATCACACTAATCATTCAAATCCCACATATCATTACATGCCCAGACTTTTCGAGAATTCAGACAATTAAGCTACTTCCGTCATACTAATCATTTAAATCTCACAAATCATAGTTCAGACAACTATCCTGCTTCCACCACCCTAATCACTTTAATCGCATAAATCACCATCCAGCCAATTTATCAAAATATATTGCTGTCCTATCACATAATAAACGAAAAGGAGAATGTATAAAAACGGCCAAACGAGGTTGTTTTGCCTTTGGCTGGGTGGCTTTAAATTAATAGCAGCTATGGTTCCGAACTAATATACTAATTTCCGGAGCAGGGATGATACAACGAATGATTTCCTATTTCATGCCCGCTGGCCACCGCTTCTTTACCGGCAGGCCAGGAAAAACTTTTCGTTGATTGGGCGAATGGATAATGCGACACAAAAGAAATCAGCATTATCAAAATAATCCGTATCATATATTGATTGTTTGCCGGATAAAAGTAACATTTTAAATAAGGACCTTTTTGCTTACTTTATTTGCCGCGGCTGCTGAACGGAGCCTGTTATAAAATCTTGCAATAACTGCCGTACTATTGTTCAATCCCGGTGTTGCGTCTTTTCCTATTTATCTTTAGAGACAAATTCCCGATATGTCGAATCTTGACTATACCCAACGATCCCGGCGCTTTGCCATCCGGTTTCCTTTTTTGAATGAGTTGATCATACAAATTAATTTTTGGGTGATGGCCAATATCGTACTGGCGGTGCTGCTGCATTTAATGTACTCTTCCGTAAATGAAAATATAAAATTGCCATTGGCACCGAAGCTGGGCCCTACGTTGAGTATTGGCATCATTATCGGTATTCTCTATGGAGTTGCGATGGGAACCACTGAATACTTTTTGGAAAAACAATTTTTCCGGAGGCGCAGCCTGGGTATTACTTTTTTGCTGAAGACCGCCGTGTCACTGATTACTCTTGTACTGCTGTTCGGCTTCGTACGTTTCATATTATTCGATAAGCTCATCCTGCCGATAATGATGAAGGGCCAATCGCCACTGAATGATCAGTCGTGGAAGTATACTTTCCTTATCTTCCTGCTGTATTATTCCTTGATGACCCTGGTGATTACCTTCTTCACCCAGGTGAATAAAAAATACGGACCGGGCGTGTTGTTGCCATTGCTGCTGGGCAAATACCGCCAACCCAAAGAAGAAGAACGCATCTTTATGTTCATGGATCTGAAATCCTCCACTACCATTGCTGAGCAGTTGGGTCATCTCCGCTACAGCAGTTTTATCCGCGATAGTTTTTTAGATATTAACCAGGTGATTGGGGCATACCACGCCGAGATCTATCAATATGTAGGAGATGAAATAGTATTAAGCTGGCGAATGGCGGAAGGGTTGAATGAGCTGGCCTGCATCCGATTTTATTTTGCCTGCGGCCATCAGTTTCAGCAGCGGGCCGGTTATTATGATGAGCAGTATGGCATGGTCCCTTTTTTTAAAGCGGGGCTGCACGGGGGAAAAATTACTGCGGTGGAGATTGGCGAAATCAAGCGCGATATTGCTTTTCATGGCGACACGATTAATACCGCTGCCCGCATACAAAGTCTTTGCAATAGTTACCATAAAAGTTTACTGGTTTCAAAACAGTTTACCGATTATGAAGGATTTAATCAATTGTTTACTACGGAATCGCTGGGGATGGTGAACCTGAAGGGAAGGCAAGAGCCGGTGGAGCTGGTGAGTGTGGAGGGGATGAAGGGGTGATTATCTTTTCGCAGCGTCGCCCGGCCGGGCTTTGCCCGTGGGCCCGAAGACACTTCGTTGTTATAATAAAGTTTATTTTTTAAAAAGCAGATTTCTGAACTAACCATCTTGAATGCCTTTCAGGGAAAGCGGAGATTGCGGATCAGAACACAACAAATGTTTATACAAATGATAAAAATCATATTTTTTTTCCGCCTTACCTGATACCTTCATTTCCTGATTTCAGGATAACTATGGTAGTTTTTTTTGGTCTCCGAACAACTACCCATCCTATATAATTTTATTAACGATCATTAAAAGCATACTGCTATGAAAAAATTTATACTGCCTCTGTTAGTATTGAGCCTGATTTTTTCCTGTAAGAAGGAAGCCACCAAAACAGTCAATACCGATAATGAAACCACGCTTACGGGTGGCTTAGCCAAAGCAACTTCTATTCCATCCGTAACCATCTGTAATCAAACCTGGATGCAGAAAAACCTCGGCGTAACTACTTACCGGAATGGAGACCCTATACCGCAGGTTACCGATCCGAAGGCCTGGTTAACATTAACCACCGGTGCCTGGTGTTATTATAATAATGATCCGGCTAACGGACCAGTATATGGTAAATTATATAACTGGTATGCCGTAACCGATCCGCGCGGGCTGGCTCCGGCCGGATGGCATGTGCCCAGTGATGCAGAATGGACAACATTAACGGATTGCCTGGGCGGAGCAACGATCGCCGGAGGTAAATTAAAAGAAAGAGGGCTTAAACATTGGACCTCTCCCAATACCGGGGCTACCAACAGCAGCCGCTTTACCGCCTTACCGGGTGGCAATCTCGTATCTATTGATGGCTTGTTTTTTAATAAAGGTTTATTAGCCAACTACTGGACATCCACCCCTTTCAGTTTTAATGCGGCGTATTACCGGAGGCTTTTGTATAACAGTGGCAGCGTACAATCTTTTGGTGGTGCATTTAATGGAGATGGATTTTCGGTTCGTTGTGTTAAAGACTGATTTCTTTTTCTTATCAGATCCATGCGTGATATCTAACCGCGGAGAACAGGAGATACAAGAGGTTTCGCACTCCCTGGTTGGTGTCTCACCAATCGGAATTATTATTTATAAATGAATAAAAAGTGTATGAGCCTAGCTATACTCATTTTCTTTGCCGCTGCTCTCCACTGAGCCTTGTGCATGTGCCTGAGGACTCGAGTTATTATTAACCCTTAATCCCCGGTTGCTGTCTCACCAACCGGAATTAAGAGTCTGTACGAATAAGGACCTGATCCTATACTGATTATTTATTATTTTCTGTATTTCCTTCCCGGTTTCCTGGCTGTATGATGAATAGCGCTGATAAGAATTTCCCGGCCGCGCTTCTTTATTTTGAATACAATAAGGTAAGGAAAAAATCAATCGCCGTTTCCCTGAATTTCATGTTGCCTCTGCTTCCAAATGACTCGGGATGATCCGCTATTTGAAGCAGCTTTTGCCTAACAGCTTTTCCAAAACGTTCGCCCACCCTGATTGTTGCTCTTCATACCAGGCATAAGCCGCTGTCTATTCTTCTTTGGCAAAGGGATGAAAGCGGAACTGCCAGGACATTATTTTTTACTTTTCCTTTTTTTATAAAATTGCCGCGCTTCTGCCTCCACTTCATTCAGCGTGTATGTTTTCTCTTTGCCGCTTTCCATTTCTGAAAAACGCCGGTCCATCTCAGCTATGAACAGCTTTATCCTTCCACCGGTCTGTTTCCGCTTCTTCTGCAAAAGTCTTTACGACAGTAAGCACTGTTTCTTTTTGCCGGCTATTTAACCGGGGCAGGTAATGAAATATTTCTTTATCCAAAGATTTAACAGTGCCCATAGCTTGATATTAATACTTACCAGTTTAATCCGTATCCCGCTAGTTTTAAAGGGCATTTTACCTAATTTACTGCTTTGACCACCCCTGATAGCCCCACCTCGAATTATGTTTCCAATTTAATCCTCCGGGTTTCTTATTAAACCCAAGAGATTAAAAATACCAAATGTAATTTATAACAAAATGCCGATCCGGAGTATCGTCGCCCGGACAGTATTTGAATAGCGATATACCGCTGAGAATTTATCTGTCGCCCCGATTGAGCAAAAGGACCGCCTGTTAGCTGCCGACGCTTTCAATTATACCCAATGCTTCTTCGGGTGTCAGAACAGAAATGTCACTATTCTTAAAGCCTTTAATATCTCTGGTTACCATTGCTTGTATTTTCTTATTGGAGAGCGCCGTATTGAGCTGAATGGCATCCTCAAAGTCTTTTAGTCCGGATTCAATTGCTTTATTGATAATATCCCCGGTTACATCCATTGTCGTTGAAATAGCTTTAATGTCTTTTAATAAGGAGATCATCTCCTTGTGGCTACATGTCTTGCGCAGGATGTAATAAATATTTGAATATGATAAAGCTGAAATGTAAATATTCAACTTTCCTTTGTCGCCATAGTCAAGCAGTTTGGAGGAAACATTGGAAAAAGGTTCTCGATTTGCGAGTACATCTATAATGACGTTTGTGTCCAGGAATAGATGTTTCATTTGCTATGTTTTTTCGAGATGCTTTCTTCTAACATTTGTTTATAGTTAAAATCAGATGGGAGCTTTATTGATCCCCGTAGTCGCCTTATACGAGGTGTCATTTCATTTGTTGAATTGTCCTCAGAAGCTAAAGCTTTTAAGTAATTTTCTACCAGCCCTGATAAACTACGCCCCTTTTTTTGGGCATATTTTTTTGCGGTTTTTATCACTCGTTCTTCAATTGTCAAGGTGAGCTTTGTTGTCATACACGTGTCTATTGTTAGGTAAATATACGTATATTTTGAAATAAGTCAACAGTCGATTTTTGAGGT
The DNA here is from genome assembly GCA_963775145.1 of uncultured Chitinophagaceae bacterium. Classification (GTDB taxonomy): domain Bacteria; phylum Bacteroidota; class Bacteroidia; order Chitinophagales; family Chitinophagaceae; genus Endoryza. Next base: position 126,022 of record CAVZHZ010000016.1, on the reverse strand, counting down.
CAGTAAGTTGGCAGCTAACTAATAAATATACAAACCCCGGAACATTTTCAAAAATCAACAGATCCCTGTTAAATGATTGCAATGAAATTTTTCTGGCGGCAGGCTTTCTATTTCAATTTATTATTGGAAGCATCCCTTAAAAAACTCCCAGATCATTTCATTGCCGTTGAAATCGTTGCATACGCGACCAATGATAAATTTGGGCAGGTACTGCGAAGCGCCGGGCAGGGTATGACCGCCATTGTTGATTTTTACCAGGCATACTTTGGAATGATTAAGTCCGCCGGCATAGAGGTACTTAACCGCGGTGCATTGATCTTTTTTATTTTTATCCGGGATCAATTCGGTGGTGGGAGTAGTGGCTGTTTTGTTAACCATTATATACCGCTGCACGGTAGAATCGGTATGCATACTATTGCCTCTTTCGCCGGTTAATTTATTACCCACCGGTCCGCCCGCATATTTCACCAGCGGATCCTGCGTGCCGTTCATGATAAGAATAGAAACAGGCCGAGGCGGAAAGAACTCCTTCCACAAACGTTCGGGTATGCTGGCACATACGGGAGCTACGGCCAGCAGTCGCTTACTCATTTTGTACGATAAATAAATAGAAAAGAAACCGCCGTTGGAAATACCGGTGGCAAAGATTCGGCTGCTGTCTACCGCATAATTTTTTACCAGGGTATCCAGCAACTGGTTAATGAAGGGCACATCATCATTAGCGGAAATAGATTCTTTAAACTCCCGGCCGTCGTTCCATTGTTTATTGATGCCATTGGGATATACCGTAATAAAATTTTCTTTATCGGCGATGCTATCCATCCCCATATAACGCTGGATCTGTTTGTGGTTACCGCCGCCGCCATGAAATACCATCACGAGGGGCAATGCCCTGCCCGACTTATAATTTTTGGGCAGGTGCAGCACATACTCTCGTTGGGTATTGCCCACCAGTAATTGTACCATCCATATTTTCCTGGGCCGGGGCTATACCAGCCAGACAAAGAATACAAACAGCAATAACAAACGCTTTGCGCATAAGAAGGTTTGGGGCTAAGACTGAAACGGAGGTAGGGGGTTTACTATTGTTTTGTTAAGGGGGTAGATTATTGAACCGAAGCCTGAGAGGTTGAGTCACCTCTAAATATTATTCTTTTATTTATTAAAATACTTTGTTACTACTTCTCCAATCCATTTGCCCATGTGAACAGGAACAGCATTCCCAATCAGCTTATATGAGCTACGTTTATTTTCGAAGAAAAAATTATCTGGAAACCCTTGAAGTCTTGCATACTCTCGAACTGAAAAAAGGCGCAAACGAAATTTTGATTTTCTATCCTTTATTAACCTCGTACTCAAATCTTTTGAATAATGTGCTACACATGTCGGAGCCATGGCGCCTGGTAACTCCGGGTCAATAATAATTGGCAGATCCCTGTACTTACCTTTAATTCTGCTTATTATATAGTCAGGCATTTCAACGATAGGGCTTTCTTTGAGTAAATCTTTCCATCCTGGCATATTTGAAATTGGAGTAGGGGCGAAAATCGAGAATGGTCTTTTTGTCCCAATAAGAATCAATCTTTTTCTCCGTTGAGGTAACCAATTAGATGCATCGATAGGACAAAATACATTTACATAATAATTAGGTAGTTTCGTCATTGCTTCCATCACTACCTTAAACTTTTTCATCCCTGGCACGTTTTCAACAACATACATTTCTGGTTGCTCGATTGCAATGTGCCTGAAAAAATGAAGAAATAAATCCTCTCCTGTCCTTGTACCATGTAATGTCTGCAATTGAGGAATACTTTGTACAAGGGTATGTTCCAACTATAAGATCAGATTGAGGTTGCTCTAATACGGTTTTATCTTTTATATCCACCGTTAAGACATTATGTGAAAAATAATGAGAATTCATCATCATGCAGCTTGTTGCTACAGCGTCCAAATCCAAAGATTGAATCATTTTTACCCCAGCCTGCATAAGGCCAATTTCCATTCCGCCACACCCTGAAAAATACCCTTTCGCTGTTGGTATATACATTCAATCTTATTTTTCCAAAAATCTATAAAAGAAGGTGAACCGCTTGTATGTTTCAACGCACAATTTACAATGTGACTAAATAATTACATTTGCTTTTAAGTCACGTTTACCCTATGATCAGATAAAATAAGATTTATATTATTCTTATTATTACATCCTTTGTACAAAAAATCAAGATTGGTCAACATAAGAAGTTAAACTACTAGAGAAATAGCATGTTGCTCTAAATTACCTCAAATCCAATACTTATCAGATAATGATATGTGTCATCATAATATTTTGGCGAACGGGTTGGATCTTCTTCGTTGCCGAATGGGACAACTATGACCATCCCTTGCCTAGCTCGAGTTAAAAGTACTCTATATGCATTCTTAAGGTAACTCTTTCTTTCGCCCGATTTTATGTTCTTCCACTTATTACCAGAAAATGAAAAAATGTTGCCACCCTTCCACTGAATATCTAAAATCACCATCCCATGTAACACAAGACCAGTCTAATTCCAGGCCCTGAATATGGAATTCTGTTGCAACATCCTCCAAGAAATAAGAGGAGCGCACGTCATCCTTATCATCCAAAAACCAATGTATAGGATCCATAGGAGATTTTACATCGATTGCATAAGGTTTTAATCTTTGCGCCTGAGACGGAACAATCAAACCATATCCTCAGTTCCCCTTGCTTTGGTTTTAACCAATCTTTTGCCTTGGATACATCTCTTGTCAAAACTATTGGATATTTTTGTTTAATCAGGTCATATATACCTTTAGCCACCTCAGTATTTAGGTCCAAAAGGTTGTTATAAGAAGCGATAAATGTTCTGCTCTGAAAGACCGCATTGAAACTGACAAATGAAGTTCACTCTTTAACTACAATGTTTTTTCTTTTCTCTAATTTCTTTAATGCAATTCCTGCGGCATACTCACTATCTGTTAGTCTTGATGAAATGTATAGATGCCATTCAGGAAATGAGCGATTTAAAGAGTCAATCCACTCACTTATTCCTGCCTCACCTCTATTTATTTCTTGTCCTCCACCCACTAGACAAATTATTACTGACCAATCATTGTGTCTATTAAGACATGAAATCAAGAACTCGGGTTCAGAGAAAGAAAAATCAGGTTTCTTTTTTTTTCTCTTCATGAAATCAGCTGTTTGTATATGGTTCCATGCTCTTTGGGCTTCATCAAAAATGGCTACATGGTCGAATGGTGCTCCAGGATCTTTTAGATATTCATCCCGGAAATGATGAATATTCTGAATTATTGACTTAACGGCACCAAATACTATTCCTTTTCTTACTTTATTCCCTTTTGCTTTTTCTCTCTGCAATCTATCTAGAAGCGCTTCTCGCAATATGGCAACCAGTGGCCCGTTTCCCGATAAATAAACACTACTTGTTCTATTTTCTTTGTCCATATGTTTTGTAGAAACGTCTAACCCCACAAGTGTTTTTCCAGCCCCAGGAACACCCGTAACAAAACATAGACTTTTTCTTTATTTTTTTTTGCCTGATTGATAATTTCAGATAATAAATTGCTTGTTTGGCTAAGATTTATAGCCGAAGCATCACTTCTTAAATGTCAGCGACAGAATGATTATTATATAAAGCCATGGCGGCCTCAATAATTGTGGGAGTTGGAGAATAGTGTCCTTCAATCCAGGAATTTGGTTCAATAAGTTCGCCTTTTGTTAATTGAAGAACGTTATCTATCGCTTCTCTAAATGATTTTAAATTTACCTTAATAGGGTTGAGTACATTATCATTATGCGATGCGTAGTTAATATTTACAGGAATATTTTTTGATTGACTAGCAATTAATATTGGGGCGATCAAACATTTATGACTTGGCTCGTGAAAATTCTTGAGATCTAATGCATAATCCCAAACTTGGTCAACAGCACTTCTTAAAAACTCTGTCCCACCTATCTTGAACTCTAGAATAAAAATTACGTGCTTAATAATTAATACAGTGTCAATTCTTCGTCCCATTCTTGGTATAGCATACTCAAAAAATATTGAGCCTTCAAAATCAATCAAAGCTTCTTTTAAAAAATATATTTCTTAACCCATGCCTCTTTTTGTGTCTCTTCTAAATAAAACTCATTATTTTTTGATAATGTTCCTAAAATTTCCTCCAAAGAAGATATATTGAACTTTGAAATTGTGGCTGAATAAAAACTTCTATTCATTTAAGATTTTGGGGGTTTGTAATTTGTCTAAATTAAATCAAACCATTCATGTAGAAGATTTAAAAAAATCATTTACACATCTCTTTTCAATGCATAAATAGCTTTTGCATCGTTGGCCTTATTGGTGTTTATCTTATTCAACCACCATTCGGTTCTTGTTTTGGGTATTACATAATACCTGCAACCATTATGCCCATGCCAGAAGCATCCATGCACAAAAATGACCGTTTTGTATTTGGGAAGGACAATATCCGGTTTTCCCGGCAGAGTTTTATCGTTAAGTTTGTAGCGAAACCCCTGCGCATGCAGAAACCTGCGTACCAGCATCTCCGGCCTGGTATTCTTCGCTTTTATCTGCTGCATATTAAAGCGACGCTGTTCTGTTGTGTGTACATCAGTCATAATAAAACATAAAGGTAACATCCCTGCAGGAGAGGGAAGGGGGTGAGGTGGCTCAGATTATAATGGCGGGTCTTTTTATCATATGCCTGCCTTCCTGCGAAGATAGTGCAGAGCTGAAATAATGAACCCGGAACGAAGAAGACAAACCGGGTACTAATAATTTTGTTTCAGTAAAAGGGGGAGTTTACTATGCAGCGTGGAAATAAATTGTCTGAATTGCCTGATCCGGTAGGCAGGGATTTACAGGATTTTATGATTTACAGGATGGCACCGTGGAGATGGAAATGGTGTTTTTATGACGAAAAAGGGTTCTTATTCTGAAGGTTGTCTCATCAGGTTATTCTTCCATATTTGAATTCTGATCAATCCTGTTAATCTATTAATCCTGAAAATCTTGATTCAGACAATTAAGAAATAAAAGACAACCGTAGTTTATTTCCATGGGTATAGCATTTCATCATTTCAAACTACAGTAGTCTGCCTCTATTATTTTTTATATCCAATCCTATTTCTTTCCTCCCAGCTTTTCTTTACTGCCTGGTCATCTAATAAATTTTCGATGGCCTCGTAAATAGCATTCAACTGGGTATCATGCTCACTGAGCCGATCATACATTTCGGTTTTTAATTGGTCTAGTTTTTCAGCCAGGTCTTTATGATATAGTGCAATTTGCCTCAGGGCAATAAAGGCACGAACAATCGAAATATTCATTTTTACTGCCCTTTCGCTGCGCAATACACTGGCCAGCATCGTGACACCATGTTCGGTAAAGGCATTAGGTGCCGTGTTTTTTTGAACTGGTCACAAATTGTGACCAGTTCATATCTTGTGAACCCGATGCGGTCACAATTTGTGACCGCACATAGTTTCCCATTCTTTTGCAGTAAGCTTAATCATAAAATCCTCAGGGAACCGGTCACTGTTACGTTTAACGGCTTGGTTTAAAGCCTTGTTTCTACCTGATAGAGCTCAGCCAGGTCAAAGTCAAGCATCACCTTCAGCCCCCTGCTTTCGTGAATTTTGTTTTGATAATGGACAGGTTTTTCATTTTGTATTATTAAATAGGCAATTGTATCCTGCTTTTTTTCTGCAAAAGGTAAAAGATGCCAACCAAAATTTCCATGGTGAATGTACCTAAGCAAACGCGTTTTTTACACCCTCCAATCGGGAAAAGAAAGTTCTTCTTTTCGCAACGACGCCATGACGAAATATCCTTAATAAAAAAAGCCCCCGCTTTATCAGGAGGCTCTAACCATCAAAAAATCTTTTGCTATTTCTTAGGTCTCTTGTACTAGCCGTAATACGGGATCTTCCCTTTTTTTAGCAGGCAGGTTCTCCTGCCCGTGCCAGAAGCAGCCATGGATAAAGATCAAGGTTATTTATTTAGGTAAAATAATATCGGGTTTGCCGGGCAGAGTTTTATCGTGAAGTTTATAGCGGAACCCCTGCGCATGCAGAAACCTCCGCACCAGCATTTCCGGCTTAGTATTCGTAGCTTTTATCTGCTGCATATTAAAGCGACGCTGTTCTGTTGTGTGTACATCAGTCATAATAAAACACCAAGGTAACATCCCTTTCTGGAGGAGAGGGAAGGGAGGGTGAGGTGGTTCAGATTATAATGGCGGGTCTTCCTATCATATACCTGCCTTCCAGCGAAGGTAGTGCTAAGCCGAAATAATGAAACCGGAACGAAGAAGACAAACCGGGTACTAATAATTTTGTTTTAGTAAAAGGGGGGTTACTATGCCGCGTGGAAATAAATTGTCTGAATCAGCCTGCCTTTCCGGTAGGCAGGGATTTACAGAGATGGCACCGTGGCGATGGAAAAGGCTTTTTATGACGAAAATGGTTTCTTATTCTGAAAGTTGTATCATCAGGTTACTCTTCACCTATGTGAATCCAGATCAATCTTGATTATCTATTAATCCTCAAAATCTCTGCCTGCGTGCCGTCGCCAAAGGCTTTGGCCGCCAGAGACCTGCCTTGCTCCGCTGAAGCTTTGCGACCGCGTGCCGCCTAAGCTTTGGCGGTGGTGCAAGGCGAGTAGGCAGGTTCATAAAATTACCGGAAACCTGATTTTCGTCCTTTCTGGATGTAGTACCGCAGTCCTCCGGCCAACACTCAATTCCCGGCGAAGAGAAACTTCGGGGAAGTAATAATTAATAATGCTTGATTTTACTTTGTGTGAAATTCTTTGTCAAGCGTCATAATGAAATCTGCATTGAAGAATATAGCATTTCTGATTTATTCCTTTTTTGCCTTCCACCTTATAAACAAGTCTGTGTTCTCCTGTAATTCTCCTGGACCAATATCCTTTCAAATCATATTTCAACGGTTCTGGTTTCCCGATCCCCTGAAATGGATTTCTTTGGATATCATTCAGAAGCTCTTTAATTTTTATAACCACCCCAGGGTCATTATCTATCCAATATTCAAAATCCCCCCAGCCATTTAACGTAAATTCAAAATTCATTTATTGAAATTGGAGATTAAAGATCTTTTATATTCACCTTCCTGGTTTGTTTCTTTTCCATTTGATTAATGGATTCTTGCAGCCTGGTTCTATTGGCAGCGGTTGATAAGAGATGGCCTGTTTCACTAAGCGAATTATATTCCTTTATCGACATGATGACTACCGCATCATCTTCGGATGAACGAGGAATAATTATTATATCGAGAGACTTGCTAACCTCATCCAGGTATTTTTTTATGTTGCTTCGAAGCTGGGTAATCGTTATTGCCTTCATAGTTATAATGTATGTACGTGCAAATGTACGTATTTCTGTACAAATTGAGGAACTTTTACAAACAATATCTATTTCAACCATGTAAAAGAGTTTACTTATATCATTGATAATAAAAGAGATACTGGTTCTTTGCTTATCCGGGAGTGTGTCTACCAAATTGATTGCATAAGAAATGCAAAATTCATACGCCATGACCTCTTCTAACTGAAAAGGTAGAAGCGGCCACCTAGATTTCCATGGGGAATGTACCTAAGCAAAAGCGTTTTTTAATCGAACAGCCGGGGAAAGAAAGAGTTGTTTCACACAAAGGCTACGAATAATACAAGGAATATTTTCTTGCAACGACACCAAGACGCAACGGGTAATCCAAAAAATTACATATTGGAAATGCAATAGTATTCATTGCGCCTCCGCGCCTTTGCGGTTAATTTTTTCTGCCTCATAGAAATTGTACCCATTAATAAAAAAAGCCCCCCATTGACCAGGAGGCTCAGTACCATCAACAAAACGATTATTATTTCTTAGGCCTTTTAAACTGGCCATAATACACGATCTCCCCGTCTTTTAAGCCGTTAATATCATGATAAGCGGCCGAATCCACTTTGCCGTTTTTATAGGTGTCGGTTTCATCGTACCAGGTTACGATAAGGGCCTCCTTCTTATCGGTGGAATACATTTTATGCCACGCCGACATAAGAAGAGGAAGGCAAACCGGATACTAATAATTTTATTTCGGTAAAAGAGGGAGTTTACTATGCAGCGTGGAAATAAATTGTCTGAATCAGCCTGCCTGTCCGGTAGGCAGGGATTTACAGGATTTTAGGATTTACAGGATGGCACCGTGGAGATGGAAAAGGGTTTTTATGACGAAAAAGGGTTCTTATTCTGAAGGTTGTCTCATCAGGTTATTCTTCCATATTTGAATTCTGATCAATCCTGTTAATCTATTAATCCTGAAAATCTTGACCTGCCTGCGTGCCGTCGCCAAAGGCTTTGGACACCGGCGACCGGCAGGCAGGTTCAGACAATTAAGAAATAAAAGACAACCGTAGTTTATTTCCATGGGTTTAGATTTCAGCATTTCAGCATTTCAAACTAGGGCAGGCTGCCTTTATTATTTTTTATATCCAATTCTATTTCTTTCCTCCCAGCTTTTCTTTACTGCCTGGTCATCCAATAAATTTTCGATGGCCTCGTAAATAGCATTCAACTGCGCATCATGCCTGCCTGCCGGTCTCCGGCGGCCAAAGCCTTTGGCGACGGCACGCAGGCAGGATCACCCAGTCGCTCATACATTTCGGCTCTTAATTGATCTAGTTTTTCGGCCAGGTCTTTTTGATATAGTGCTATTTGCCTGAGGGCAATAAAGGCACGAACAATTGCAATATTCATTTTTACTGCCCGTTCGCTGCGCAATACACTGGCCAGCCTGGCTTTATTCGTCGGCTGGAACTGAAGCCGATTAGCGAACAAAAATTTGAGAATATATTCGTCGCCCCGCCCTATTGCTCGCCTGTTAGCTGTAGTGCTTGTCTGTCCACCATTTTCCTCTTTTCAAACTTGCCGTGTCCCCCATTTGTAACTGTCTCGTATTTCTTTTATTCAGAAAAACTGGTAAACGTTTTCCCATCATACCGGCACAAACCGGTATTTCTGGTGCCTATCCAAAGATTGCCTGATTTATCTTCTAAAATACTCCAAACGGCGGGATGACTCAAATCATCGTACTTTGAAAGGTTTTGAATGGTTTTTCCATCGTAACGCCATACACCTCCCTCGGTTTCTCGTTTTGACACATCGCCAGCCTCGGTGCCAAACCAGATATTTCCTGATTTGTCCTGTATGATTGAGAGCACAGTATATGTATCAAATCGGTCGTTCAGTAATACTTTAGTAAAGGTTTTTCCATCATAGCGGTAAACTCCCTTGTATCTGGTACCAACCCAGATATTTCCGTTCTTATCGGCTAAAAGTCCACGAAACCACATTTCACCATCAGGTTTGAAATTAATTATAGATTTGCCATCATACCGGCAAACGCCTTCCAGCTTGGTGGTAAACCAAATATTTCCCTGTTTATCTTCTAACATACATTGCATGATTTGAAGCGTAAGGGCATGGGTATTGATAAGGTTTTTATTATCTAAGAACCGTGTAAAGGCTTTTCCATCGTAACAGTAAACACCCGCGTTTGTACCAAACCAAAGTTTTCCACTTTTATCCTCCAACATGCTTGATACAAAATTGAATTGGAGATTATTCGGAGAATCAGAGGGGTTTAAATTATTGCCATCGACGAATGTAACTGGAATATTGGTAAAGGTTTTTCCATTGTAATGAGATACACCAGCGTCGGTTCCGAACCAGATATTTCCTATTTTATCTTCCAAGAGCGATAAAATATTATTACTATTCAGTCCATCCCTGGTTGTGAAATTGGTAAAAGACTTTCCATCATAACGATAAACTCCGTTGCTTGTGGTGCCGAACCAAAGATTCCCCTTTTTATCTTGTAAACTACAGTGAACATTGCCACCACCTGACTTGATTGGCTTTGGTTGGCCAGTAAAAAGGGTTGCATTTTCTTTTGCCCAATTTGTTTTCACTTGTCCTATGCAAGAAGTCAAAAAAACAGTCACCCAAAGAAGCGTGAGAAAAGTCAGTTTGTTTATTTTTGGCATATTGTCAAAGGTAATTTGTGTTTGCTTGTCTCTGGCGGCGAGTTTCAACTTTGTACTGTCGCAATAGCATTACAGCTAACGGCCGGGGCTTTGCGATGGTGGGGAAATTCCGTCAAGCTGGAACTGAAGCTGAATTGCGTATAATTGCTGATTGTACTTCCGTCCAGCCCTACTATTGCAAAACCCCCTGTTAGCAGTTCGTTGTTTTTCTCGCTTCTCATGCAGTAGCTAATTATCTCCCTTTTTACTTTTAAAGTCCGTGATGGTCAACAAAGCATATATGTGAATGTATTTCATAATTTATTTACTTAGCAACCGCCTTTGCGAGGTGCACGTTTATAAATTATTTTACTATCTCGTTCTACATAGTCGCCCGCTACTATTGGATATGAATACTTGGGTGCGTACGATACAAAATGGCTTCTTATAACTATTTTGTCGTTAACTTTCAGGCTATGCAATTGCTGAAATTCATTAGACTCTTCCAGCCCAAAACTAAGAATATAATCGTCACCATTAATCCTGACCATCACTCCGAAACCTAATCTTGAGCCTGGCGGAAGAGAAAGAGAGGTTACAACAGCCTCCATATTGGTAGAAGCACTTATCTGGTTACTTATTTTAGCAGCACCGGCAAGCACTTTTTTACCTTCGGGAGACGCTTCCCATTTTTTGAACTTTATACCATCAGGGGTAGCCTCCCATTTTTTCAATTCGGCTTTCATTTCAGCAGCAGAGAGAGGCTTTGGGATTGATTTTTTAGAAGTTTCATTTTTAATTTCACGATTTGCAAATACCAGTCCGCTTACCACAACCAGCAGTAAGATCAGCGTATAAATGATTTTTTTCATATTTTTTGTATGTTTAATTAATATTATAGTTTTATCTTCTTTTAAAGTTTATACAGCAAAATTACTTTAATAGTCTTCATTGCAGCCGAAAAGCAGAAGTCCAAATGTTAAAGTCGTCAGTTTAATTTGTTTCATTTCTAGTGTATGTTCGATGTCTAAGTGACGTCCTACAATGGTCCCCTATATTCTTGCGGATATTTCAATTAGGCTAGTTTGTACACTAGTAAGCCGCGATTAGGGTTTCGGCCGGTATGTTTAATTTATCGTGCAGTTCCCTAATCATGGAAAGAGACAGTTTTCTGCGGCCGGCTAAAATTTCAGATTTGCGGCTGCGGCCGCCGAGTATGGCAGTAAGTTTTTTTTCATCCATTCCCATTTGCTCCATCCGGAATTTGATGGCCTCTATCGGGTGGGGCGGGGGTATAGGATAATGCTTTCTCTCATACGATTCCACTAATATGGACAGCACTTCCAGCTCGTCAGCCAGTTTGCTAGCGGGGTTCAGGTCTTTCTGCATCAGCGTATAGATATGCTGCAGGGCCTCTTCATATTGTTTTTTTGTTTTAATTGGTTTTAACATATGCCACTTTTTTAACGTCAATCTTATCGTACTCCTGATGGGAGCCCATCCACACGATGAAAATAATCTGTAGCCGGTATTCAATATCTACAATCAGCCTGTACTTATTACCATGTATATTAAATACCACTCTTTTGTCGCCCACCACAGAGGCCGTGCGAACCTGTTCCTTCAATTCATTATGGTTTCTCCAGTTTGCTTTACAAGCTTCCTGGTACCAGGCGAATAATGATTGCTCTGCCTCTTTCTTCTTCTTAGCGTATTGCTTCAGGGTTTTTACCGCTATTACTCTCATAAGCAAAGTCAAATATACAAAAATGTTACCAAATTGGTAACGTCTTCTGTTTATTTTTTTCCTCAAAGAGCCCGGTGAAAAATAGAACAATTTCCCGCCACGACGCCAAGACGCAACGGGTATTCCAAAATAAAATTGGCAGTCTAGAATACTGCTCTTCTTCTTTGCGACGTAGCGCCTTTGCGTGAAAAAATAATTGCTCGCAACGACGCCAAGACGCCACGGGTAATTCAAAAAAATTACATCCTGGAAATACAAAAGTCTTCTTTGTGCCACTGCCCTTTGCGTTCCACCTTTTTTAGTAACGCAAAGAACGCTAAGAATGAAAACGCAAAGAGCGCCAAGAATACAAAGGAAAGAAGTGTTGTTATACACGAGAAGGCAACAAAGAATACAATAAAAAAAAGATAAGCATGAATATTATTATTTAGGCCATTTGCGAAAGACTTAGCCTTTGCGTGAAAAAAATATATTCTCGCAACGGAGAGAGTAATAACAGTGCCGGGTTTAGCCCTGGATAGTTTTCTTTGCGACGCTACGACTTTGCGTGAAAAAATTATTTTCTCGCCACGACGCCAAGACGCAAAGGGTAATCCAAAATAAAAAAGCCCCCCGTTTCACCGGGAGGCTCTTACCATCAACAGATATTTTATTATTTTTTAGGTCTTTTAAACTGGCCGTAGTACGAGATCTTCCCGTCTTTTAACCCGTTTATATCATGATAACTGGCCGAATCTACTTTACCGTTTTTATAGGTGTCGGTTTCATCGTACCAGGTCACCACAAATGTCTGCTTCTTATCGGTGGAATACATTTTATGCCAGGCCACCATTTCAATCTTTACCGAGCTCAGACTATCGCGGTTAGTCGTCCAGGTTTTCATCAGCTCCGCATTGGTTTTTACTAAATGATCTCCATTGGTCATGTCTATCGTAACTGTATCTCCCATTGCTTTGAGCAACCCGCTTATATTTCCGTCGGCCCAGTTTTTGTACGACATCAATACGGTTTTCAGATCCGCATCGGAAACATCGGTAGTCCAGTTGCTGCCATAGGTTGCGGTGTACGGCAGATCCACCGGGGTGGTCATTTTTTCCGCTTTCGCTTCCACGGCCTCGTCTTTTTTGACTTCATTATTGCAGGACGCTAAAAAGATTCCGCACAATAAAAACAGGTTCATTTTTTTCATACTCATTTTTTTTGTTGGGTGATGAATAAAAATCGGGCGGCGTCAGAAAGGTAAGAATGAATGAATACGAATCAGGCGGGAAGGGATCAGTTGTATTTCAGAAAGGTAATTAATGAACCGGTAATTCCGAAAAAAGGATTTTGATAGTTGCCGTTGCCAAAGGCTTTTCCCGCCGGTGACCGGTGGGTATAAGGCGCACGGCATGAAAGGATGGAACACCCAACTGATCAAATACGAGATTGATTACTGGTTGCGCCTACTTTTTTTTGCAGCATTGGGAGTGTCCGACAAGTATGGCGAAACACAACGTATTGTGGCTATGGCCTCTGTATTCTACTACTTAGATTGATTTAAGGCAGGTATATAAAATGCATTCATCATCAAGGTGCAATTTTATTCTGCCAGGAATTTCAATAAGTGCTCTTCTGATTTTCCGATCGTAGGGAGATTATTCCTAATAATAAATTCAGGTACCGGGTCCACGTGAGTTTGCAAAACAACAGGCCTTGTCAGGTCTTTCGCGCTCCATATTTCATGGCCTCCTTTGGTACGGATATGCATCAACCCATAATGTACCAGGTAAAGCCGGAATATTTTTGAGCTTACTCATTATGCATAAACAGGAAGGCTGACGCCGGTATCAAATTTCTTATAAGGATAGTTATCGAAAATGCGGCTGAACTCATCATTGTTTTTCAACAACTCGCTCATGGGCGGTGGAGAGGCAGGTTTCTTCTTCCCTTTTTTAATTTTCCATCCTAATTTTTTTAAATCAGTCCACAAGGTTCCTTTATGTGTAGTATAATTTAAATAGTCGGTAACGGTAATTGCAAAACTTTCCCTTGCCTCTGATTCGGTATGACCGGAACCATTCAGGTCAAGCGCCGGGCAGTAAATAATGTTTGCATTATCTTCTTTGAAAGACAATACCGGAACCTTTACTGTAATGCTCCCTTTTTCATTGGAAAATCTGCTTTCAACATTCAAAGACTTCATAAAAAGATTTGTTTTGCAAAATACATTTTATTAATGAACTGGGTAAGGGGATTCCTGTTAATCATTACCCATTCAGGTTCAATGATATATTTTGCCCTGTATTGTATAACCCCGCACAGGGTTGAATAGAATTAGGTGAACCTGACCGTGATTATAATTCCGGCAGGCAGCCGGGGTATATAATAATTCTTCTGTAATATATATATGCCCCGATGTAACCGGGGCATACCAGTTAAGTTCTATTCAAAAATATTTCCTTCTTATGGTATCACCGCTCCTTTGGCAATCCACTCTTTTACTTTGGCTACAAACTCGGCATGGGTGAGTGGCGGCGGTGTGCCATAGGTCCATCCGTTTAATACCAACGGATCAAACTCTACATGGTGTAACAGGTCTTCTTTAAAATCTTTAAACCCGGTGTACTTATTGTCTTTAAAATGCATGGCCAGTTGGGCAGGTGTCTTTCCCTGGAATACCATTTTCTGATTGGCTGAAGGTAATTTCCACCGGTCATTGCCGGGTGGCATATGTTCGCCGGGCACATGTTCTGCCTGGTGACAGTTGGAACATTTGAGTGCATACAATCCTTTTCCATACGGTCCTCTTTTTACTCCCTGCGGATGCAGTTGACTGTCATCTCCCACCAGGGGCACATCCCCCGATGGATGACAATTCATACAACGGGGATGCATAAACACTTTGTAGGCTTCCAGGAAGGCGGCTTTGGATTCTTCTTCCCGCATTTTTTCAGCATCCGTTTTATTTTCCGACTGCATTTATTTTTTCATCATTAACCGTCACTATATTTTTTTCATCACTGATTGGTTGTGCCGGCTTGATCATCGCCATGGCCATGGCAGAAACAAATCCGGCAGTTAATACGAGATAGATGATCAGCCTGAGTCCGTTTCGGTTTGTGTTTTTCATTGGTCCCGTTATTTTTTACTTTTCAATTTTGCTGCTACATGAATGGCTTTTCTTATTCTCGGATAAGTACCGCATCGGCATATATTCCCTGTCATAGCATCATCAATGTCCGAATCGGTAGGGTTGGGTTTCTCTTTTAATAATATAGCTGCTGCCATGATTTGCCCCGACTGGCAATATCCGCACTGCGGCACTTCTTCCTGTATCCAGGCCTGCTCTAATGGTTTTTGCAAGGCAGGATCCAACCCTTCAATAGTAACGATCTCTTTTCCCTCAGCTCTCGATACCGGGGAAACACAGGACCGTATGCCGTCCCCATCCAGGTGCACGATGCAGGCGCCGCATTGCGCAACACCACAACCAAACTTGGTTCCCATCAGCCCCAACTCATCTCTCAGCACCCATAAGATCGGCATGGTTGGATCAACATCTACTTCGTAGGATTTACCGTTTACTTTCAGATTTATCATAAAAAATTCTTTGTAAACCTCACCCCCAACCCCTCTCTTTCAGGAAAGGAGAGATGACTTCGCAGTGAGATTCCGTTATAAACATCAGCGATTTTATTTTATACTTTCTTTTTCAAATCATCCGGACGAAGTGGCAAGCTTCTTACTCTTTTTCCCGTCAGCATAAATAATGCATTCATCACGGCCGGAGCAATGGGAGGAACACCGGGCTCGCCCACACCACCCATTTTTTCGGTGCTGTCTAAAATATGTACTTCCACTTCCGGCATTTCATTGATGCGAAGCATGCGGTAATCATAAAAATTGCTTTGCTTCACTCTTCCTTTATCAAAGGTTATTTCTCCATACAAGGCCGCTGTTAATCCGAATACTACACATCCTTCCATCTGCGCCCTGATGGTATCGGGGTTTACTGTCTGGCCGCAGTCAATAGCACAAACCACTTTATGTACTTTGAGTGTTTTGTTCGGAGTAATGGATACTTCGGCCACATGGGCCACTACAGTACCGAATGATTCATGAATGGCAATGCCTCTTCCTCTGCCTGCGGGTACGGGTTTTGTCCAGCCTGCTTTATTGGCTGCTTCGTCCAGCACTCTTATAAATCGGGGATGTTTTTCCAATAACATCCTGCGATACTGATAAGGATCTTTACCGGCCGCTTTGGCCATTTCATCTATCATTCCTTCCACCGCAAAGGCAGTGTGCGAACTTCCCACAGAACGCCACCATAAAGTGGGAATACCACCGGGTGCCATATTCCAGGCTACCTTCATATTGGGAATATGATAAGGTAAATTGGAAATCCCTTCTACCGCCAATCCATCAACTCCATTCTGCACCATCATTGCTTCCATCGGCGTACCTATCATAAATGACTGGCACACTACATTATGTTCCCAGTATAGTGGTTTACCCGTTGCATCCAGACCCACACTCATTTTATGATGCGCTTTCGGCCGATAGTAACCTCCTTTGATATCATCTTCTCTTGTCCACACTACTTTCACCGGCGCCTTTATTGCTTTGGATACCTGTACGGCTTCACTTACAAAATGGGAGTCGAGCGTCCCGCGTCGTCCGAATCCACCACCGAGTAATGTAGTATGTAGTTTTACCTGGTTTGGTTTTAACCCCGTAATAAAAGCTGCGGTCATCAGGTCGGCTGTCTGGAACTGTGTGCCTACCCATATTTCGCAACTGTCTGCTCTTACATCGGCAACACAATTGAGTGGCTCCATCGGAGAGTGTGATAAATAAGGAAGGTCATATGCCACTTCTATTTTTTTAACCGCTTTAGACTTTCGCTGCGTTTACATCGCCTTCGTTCTTTGCAACAGCACCCGGTTGTTTGGCCAGTTCTGCGTATTGTTTGGCCTGCTCTGTACTATTCAATGTTGATAATGCTCCTTCCTCCCAATCTATCTCCAGTGCTTCCCGTCCCTTTTTGGCTGCCCAAAAACCAGTAGCCACGACCGCAATGCCCCGGTCAATCTGCACTACTTCCTTTACTCCGGGAATAGCTTTTGCTTTGTCGGCATTAAAACTTTTCATTTTAGCCCCAAACACCGGGGGCCGGGCAATGAGTGCCGTTAATAAACCCGGCACTTTTATATCCAACCCAAATACGGCGGTACCATTTATTTTTGAAGGAGTATCTAATCGTTTTACCGGTTTACCAATAAACCTGAAATCCTTTGGGTCTTTCAGTTTTACATCGGCCGGGGCTTTCATGGTGGCGGCTTTATCTACCAATTCACCATAGGATAATTTTTTTCCTGTCGCTGTATGAATCACATATCCATTTTCTGTTTTGCAAGTCGATGCGTCCACATTCCATGTTTGCGCGGCAGCTTCTATCAACATATATCTCGCTGTTGCGCCTGCTTTACGGAAGCGATCCCATTCCACCCAGGTGCTGGTGCTGCCACCGGTAGCCATCATTCCAAATGCCGGATGATTATATACCGCTTCCACCGGTGCGGATTCAAATCGCACGTTGCCCCAGTCGGCATCCAGCTCATCGGCTAACATCATCGGCAACGCGGTGTAAGAACCTTGTCCCATTTCAGAGTGATTCACAATTACGGTGATAATACCATCCGTACCAATTCGGAGGAATGCATTGGGAATAAAATCCGTGGCAGCGTTGCCGGCTAGTTTGCCAAATGCAGGAATGTGAAAGCCGAGCAACAGACCTCCGCCTGCCAATGCGGATGTTTTTAAAAACTGCCTGCGGCTGGTTGAGTTGGTTTTTTCCATAAAGTGAGTTTAGAAATTGGATATTAAGGTAGGGCATATTATTGAAATGGAAATTTATTGCTGAACTTCTCAATGCAGACTTCTATAATTTTTCATTTCCTCTCAGCATTACAACCAATAGGTAGCTGTTAAAATCCTTACATGCTTTGCTTCGCCTATATACAACTCATCTCGTAATAATGGTGAGATGCTATTAAAGTGGCGGAGTTTCTTATCATGCAGGTTCCTGTTCAGTCGTGCAAGCCTTATTATGATACTGCTTCCATTCTGCATACGAAAACTGCGACAATGAACTGAACAAGCTGGGTAGGTGGGCAGAAGAAAATTAAGGGTTTATAACAAATATTACCCGCCTGCTTCTAATTCCTTTATCTTCCCCAACTAAACCTCTTTTTGGTTGTTCTTTAAAAAAACAAACACCCGATATGTCTTCCACTAAAGCCTATGCCGCGCAATCGGCCAATGACCCCTTAGCTCCCTGGACTATTCAACGAAGAGCACCCAAACCGCATGATGTGGAAATACAGATCCTATATTGCGGTGTTTGCCACAGTGATATTCATACTGCCCGCAGCGAATGGCCGGGAACCATGTACCCCTGCGTACCGGGTCACGAAATTGTAGGTCGCGTAACCGCTATTGGCAATCACGTGAAAAAATTCAAGACAGGCGATCTCGCCGCTGTCGGTTGCCTGGTAGATAGTTGCCGCGAATGCGATAACTGTAAAGAAGGACTGGAACAATATTGCAGCAATGGCGCGATAGGAACCTATAATGGAAAGGAAAAAGATGGCAGCGGCCACACTTTTGGTGGATACAGCAAATCTATCACCGTCCACGAAGATTTTGTGTTGATGATCTCCAATAAATTACCACTGGAAGGAGTAGCGCCTCTTCTTTGCGCCGGCATCACTACCTATTCTCCGCTGCGCTACTGGAAAGTGGGCAAAGGACATAAGGTGGCGGTTCTCGGTTTGGGTGGTCTTGGACATATGGGCGTTAAATTCGCGGCCTCTTTTGGTGCGGAAGTAACGATGCTGAGTCATACTCCTTCTAAGGAAAAGGATGCCAAACGCCTCGGCGCTCATCATTTCACCCTAACTACGGATGAAGCACAGGTGAAAGCGCTGGCTAATTCTTTCGACTTTATTTTAGATACCGTGTCGGCCGCGCATGATTATAATATGTATCTCGGTATGCTCAAAACAAATGGAGTTATGGTATGCGTGGGTGCCCCTCCGGCTCCGGCTGAGGTGCCGGCTTTCAATCTGATATTTCAACGCAGAAGCCTGGCGGGTTCATTAATAGGTGGCCTGACTGAAACGCAGGAGATGCTCGATTACTGCGCCGCTCATAATATTGTTTCGGATGTGGAAGTGATTGCGATAAAAGATATCAACCAGGCATATGAACGAATGATTAAAGGAGATGTGCGGTACCGGTTTGTGATTGATATGGCTACCCTGTAATTCTTTTTTGTTTTTTTTGCCACGAAAGCACGGAGAGATACTAATTCTTTTCGTGCTTTCGTGGCAATTCATTTTTCCTGCGCTCTGTTTTCTATTTATTTCAACCAGGCCTGCGAACGAATGATTAGAAGGATTGGGCGCTTCCGGTTTGTAATTGATATGGACACGTGGTAATTCGTGTTTGTCTTATTTGCCACGAAGAAATAATAATTCTTTTCGGGGCAATTCTTTTTTCAGCGTTCTGTGTTTTATTTATTTCAACCAGGACTGCGAACGAATGATTAGCAGGAATGGACGCTTCCGGTTTGTAATTGATATGGACACTGGTAATTCGTGTTTGATTTATTTGCCACGAGGCACGAAGAAATAATAATTCTTTTCGTGCTTTCGTGGCAATTCTTTTTTCAGCGTCCCGTGTTTTATTTATTTCAACCAGGACTGCGAATGAATGATTAGAAGGAATGGACGCTTCCGGTTTGTAATTGATATGGCTTTACTGTAACAGCAAAGACTCCGGTAGTTAATTGAAATTCCAGCCCATATAATCTTTCAGCCAGGAAACATATACAATGAAAATTATCTTTGACTCTCATTTACGCCGGAGGCGTAGTCTCCCGGTAGATACCGACAGGTGAGGAATAAATTGCCCCGGAGGGGCAACCTGCATGCGTGCAGCACCTATTTGTAAAATTCAAAGAGATATTCATCTTTGAAGTCAATATCAAATAATCTTAACAGGTCTGTATACTCCATCCTGAAATTCTGTTTTGCATGATGCTCCTTTTGGTTCCGAATGTATTGGCATACACGGTCGACTTGCGATTTGCCATATGAAAATGCCCCATATCCTGATTGCCATTCAAATTTTCCTTTTATTAATCCATTATCATTGATCCAATTATTGCTTGCTCTTTTTATGTCTTTTACTAAATCCGAAATGGCAATAGCGGGATTTAACCCCAGGAAAATATGCACATGATCGGGCATACCGTTTATCGCCAACATTTTATGGCGATCGTTTTGAACCACCGCCGTTATATATTTATGTAATTCTTCTTCCCAGGAATTTTGTATAAAACTTTTCCTTCCTTTTACGGCAAATACTAGCTGGATATGCAATTGTGTATATGTATTACTCATACAATGAGGTTGCCCCGACGGGGCAAGGGGTTGTTTATATGATTTATTTCTACCAAGAGGTTGCCCCGATGGGGCAAGGGCCTTCGTTTATTTTTTCTTTTATCATCTGTTACAAACCGGTTGCCCCGATGGGGCAATCGGTTGCTTATATAATTAATTTCTACCAAGGGGTTGCCCCGATGGGGCTATTGGTTAATTATATAATTCATTTCTACCAAGAGGTTGCCCCGATGGAGCAAGGACCTTCGTTTATTTTTTGTTTTATCATCTGTTACAAACCGGTTGCCCCGATGGGGCAATCGGTTGCTTATATAATTAATTTCTACCAAGGGGTTGCCCCGATGGGGCTATTGGTTAATTATATAATTCATTTCTACCGAGAGATCGCCCCGATGGGGAAGAGCCCTCGTTTATTTTTTCTTTTATCATCAGTTTGTTTTTCCAGCCCAGGATTTGACCATCTTACCAACAGGTTGCCCCTCCGGGGCAAGGGGTTGCTTATTTAATCCATTTTTACCAAGGGGTTGCCCCGATGGGGCAATCGGTTGCTTATATAATTCATTTCTACCGAGAGATCGCCCCATGGGGAAGAGCCCTCGTTTATTTTTTCTTTTATCATCAGTTTGTTTTTTCCAGCCCAGGATCTGCCCTTCTTACAAACAGGTTGCCCCTCCGGGGATATGGGTTACTTATATAATTCATTTCTACCGAGAGATAGCCCCGATGAGGCAGAGGCCTTCGTTTATTTATTCTTTTATCATCCGTTTGTTTTTTCCAGCGAAGGATCTACATCCTTTACATTAAGCTGGCCCCGCTATGGCAATTTGCTTTTTTACTAAGAATTTGCCTCTTTAGAGATTAACTCGCTCTTCTAAATGAGATATATTTTATACCAACATTGCTAACCCATCTATATCCTGGTTTTAATTGTATTGGCTTCATCATTATAATCCCTAAAAAAATTGAAGGTCACTACGGGTGACCTTCAACATGACCTACATTTCAATGACTCTAAAACTCATTTAAAATTAACTCCCGTTAAAAAGACTACCATCGTCTTTTCATCATTCTTTTATGTTTTTTTTCTTTAGGCCCCGGGCTGGTTCCGAACCATCAATTAATTTTACCTGATGATTCGCAAAGCAACACTCAACGATCTCCCTTTTATTTACGAACTGTATATGCATCCGCAAATCAATCCCTGGTTGCTGTACGAACCCATGAGTATTGAAATATTCAAACCGATCTTCGCTGACCTGCTTGAAAACAATATAAAATATGTGTACGAACAGGATGGAAAGGAAATTGGCATGTGCAAGCTGGCCCCCTTTACTTATCGTACCTCGCATTCTATCTACCTCGGCGGGGTAGGAATACATCCTTCTTTTGCCGGCAAAGGACATGGAGCAAAGATGTTACACGAGATTATTGCATTCTGCCGTAACACAGGTTATATACGTATTGAATTGAGTGTGGCAGTGGATAATGCCCGCGCCATTCACCTATACCAAAAAGCAGGATTTGAAAAAGAAGGCGTTCTTAGAAAATATACTTTTCTCAAAAAAGAAAACAGGTATGTGGATGAAGTATTAATGTCTTATTTAATGTAACTGGTCAATAGTGAATGAAGGCCGATCGTAATACATTTTCTATCATTGATGTCCGACTAAATATGGTAAAGGTTTCATTTGAAAGTATCACCCCAACTTGCCTTTGCCGGCAGCCCGCCTGTGCCGCAGGCTGGCTGCCGGCCCAACCCATCTCCTTGAGAAGAAGGGCCAGAGCCCGCCCTGCAAGAGGCTTTGATAATTATTTAGATGATTTTGGGTCGGACATTAATAATTTTCTATCATTAGTGTCTGACTAATTACGTTAAATACTTCATTTGCAGGTATCACCTCACCCCAACCCCTCTCCTTAAGGAGAGGGGCCAGAACCCGCTCCGCAAGATGCTTTAATAATTATTAAAATGGTTTTAGTCGGACAACAATAATTTTCTATACCAAATTACATAGATAGGGATTATTGACTATTTACTATTGACTATTGACTATCCACCATTGACTTATTACTATCCTCCATAACCCTTACCTTCATAATCGTTCTTTTATCATTTCCAAATTCATCAATATGAAACTTCCCTTCCGGTTTTTAGCCAGCTTTATTATTCTTGTAATTCCGTTCCGTTATGCTTCTTACTCTCAACAAATCGCTCCCCGTATAATTGTGATTGGCGCCCATCCCGACGACCCTGATTCAGATGCCGGGGGCACGGCTGCCTTGTTTGCTCAAATGGGCTATGCAGTCAAATTCTTATCTGTAACCAATGGCGATGCCGGCCACCAGGCAATGAAAGGATCCGAACTGGCTAAACGACGTTATGCTGAAACACAGGAAGTGGCCAGGCGATTGGGAGTAACCTATGATGTGCTCGATAATCACGATGGCGAATTAATGCCTACGTTAGAAGTGCGTTTACAAATCATCCGGAAAATACGGGAATGGAATGCTGATGTAGTGATTGCTCCCAGGCCCAATGATTATCACCCCGATCATCGTTATACCGGTGTGCTTGTACAGGATGGGGCTTATATGGTTGCCGTTCCGAATATTGCACCGGAAACGCCCGCTCTCAAAAAGAACCCTGTCTACTTATATGCATACGACCATTTTCAACGACCCAATCCATTCCGGCCCGACATCGCTATTGATATTAGTTCTGTATTCAACAAAAAAGTAATGGCCCTGGATGCGCATGAATCGCAGGTATATGAATGGTTGCCATGGATCGGAAATTACCCGGAGCAAGTACCCGCTGATAAAAAGGAACGCATAAAATGGCTTTCTGAAAGAATGAAGACAACTATCAACGTGGCTGTTAGAAAATCACTTGAAAAATGGTATGGTGCCAAAAGAGCGTCAATAATAAATCAAGCGGAGGCTTTTGAGATCTGCGAATATGGCGCGCAACCTGATGAGAAAGAAATAAGAAGATTGTTCCCGATGCTGGGTAAGTGAACACTCAATAGTGAATAGTGAATAAACCCTGAGGTTACCAAATCTTTTATTAAAAGTTACCCTCTTGGGGATTATTGACAATTGACTTCTAAAATTCCGCGCTCTTGGGCGTTCTCGGAAAAGCAATCACATCGCGGATATTCGTCATTCCTGTTACAAACAACACCATTCTTTCAAAACCCAATCCGAATCCAGCATGAGGTACCGTTCCAAAACGGCGCGTGTCTAAATACCACCAGAGTTCTTCTGCTGGTATATGCATTTCTTTCATCCGTGTTTCTAACTTATCCAATCGCTCTTCTCTTTGCGATCCGCCTACAATTTCTCCAATCCCCGGAGCCAGTATATCCATCGCTGCTACTGTTTTTCCATCCTCGTTCTGGCGCATATAAAACGCTTTGATTTCTTTGGGATAGTTTGAAAGAATTACCGGCTTTTTGAAATGCTTCTCTACCAGGTATCTCTCATGTTCGCTTTGTAAATCCATTCCCCATCCTGTAATAGGATATTGAAATTTCTTCTTCTTATTGTGATTGCTTTCTTTTAATATTTCAATCGCTTCCGTATAGGTGATTCGCTGGAAATTGTTTTTCAATACAAATTCCAGCTTTTCTATCAATCCCATTTCACTTCGCTTATCCTGCGGCAATTGTTTTTCTTCATCGGCCAGCCGCTGTGCTAAAAAATCAAGGTCCTCGCGGTTATTATCCATCGCATATTGAATAATGTAGCGGATAAATTCTTCAGCGAGGTTCATATTATCCTCCAAATCATAAAAGGCCATTTCCGGCTCTATCATCCAGAACTCAGCCAGGTGCCGGGCCGTATTCGAATTCTCTGCGCGAAAAGTAGGACCAAACGTATAGATATCTCCAAACGCTGTAGCGCCTAATTCTCCTTCTAACTGTCCGCTTACTGTTAGGTTGGTGGCGCGACCGAAAAAATCTTCTTTAAAATTTATCGTTCCATCTTCATTGCGGGGTGTATTATCAAAGGGCAGCGTTGTAACCTTAAACATTTCGCCGGCACCTTCCGCATCACTGGCGGTTACAATGGGCGTGTGCATATACACAAATCCTTTTTCATTGAAGAATTTATGAATAGCGAATGCGAGCGCATGCCTCACCCGGAACACTGATCCAAATGTATTGGTTCGAAAACGCAGGTGAGCAATCTCTCGTAAATATTCCAGTGTTGGTTTGTTCTTTAACTGAATCGGGTATTTTTCGGCGTCACTATCTCCCAATACTTCAATGGTGTTTGCCTGTAAATCCATTTTTTGCCCCTTTCCTAACGAGGGAACTAATACCCCTGTAACTTTCAGGGAAGCAGAAGTAGTCATTCTTTTCAGGAGGTCTTCCTCAAACTTTCCCAGCTCCGCAACTACCTGCAGGTTATTATTGGTAGAACCATCGTTCAACGCGATAAACTGGTTATTCCGGAAGCTGCGCACCCACCCCATAACCGTTACCTCCTGTTGCTGCGGCTCCCAGCTCAGCAGTTCCTTTATCTTAACTCTTTTGTTGAACATATCCTGAAAATTTTACCCGATTTTTCGGGAGGCAAAGATAAGGAGGGTTAATGTGCAAATGTGCAGATGTGCAAATTCCAGTAAGTCTGACATTCAGCACGTAGAGGTAATGGCGATTACAAGGAAAAAATAACCCAGAGGCATTTGCACATTTTCGCATTTACTCATTAAAGAAAGACATTTTACCCATATCGTAAGCTTCCCTTTTCGTTAATTCGGTACTTTCGCCCATTGTGGCTGAACGACAAGTACATATTGCCTTAGTGGGTAACCCCAACAGCGGAAAGACTTCCTTATTCAATGTATTAACGGGACTTAATCAAAAGGTGGGCAATTTTCCCGGTGTTACGGTTGATAAAAAAACCGGCACTACCCACATTTCCGATAAACTCAAGGCGCGCATAGTGGATCTTCCCGGGACCTATAGCCTGTATCCCCGAAGGGAAGACGAATGGGTGGCTTACCGGGTATTAATGCAACAGGATCCGGACATTAAACCAGATATGGTTGTGTTGGTAGCCGATGCCAGTAACTTAAAAAGAACCTTACTGTTCGTTTCCCAGATTATAGATATTAAAATACCCGTGGTGCTGGCCTTAACCATGATGGATATTGCCAAACAAAAAGAGCTGGTAATTGACGTGTCGGCACTGGAAAGAGAATTGGGCATTTTAGTAATCCCGGTTAATCCCCGAAAAGGCAAGGGTATTCCTCAATTGAAAAAAGCAATTGAGCAAACGGCCAATGAATTGCATAAATCTCCTTCGAGGGATTTTATAGACAATCATTCCCTGGCCATTGAGGCTATCAGTAGTGTAAAAAAATTATTCCCCGGATTAAGCGATTATAAGGCGATTCATTATCTCATCAATCACGAATCATTCTCCCTGGACAAGCCGGTTCAGGACAAGATTGAAACGATTGAACAGCAAAATGGATTTAATCATACCAAAGTACAAGCGGAAGAAATCCTGGAGCGGTATCGCCGCATCGGAACCATCATGAAGCAATCTGTTTCAGAGCCCTCCGAGATAAAGAAAAAACAATTCAGCGATAAACTGGATGATGTATTGCTGCACCGGCATTGGGGTTATCTTATTCTGCTAACCGTATTGTTTCTGCTTTTTCAAAGTGTATTCTGGATGGCCGAATTCCCTATGAATTTTATAGAATGGGCCTTTGCCACCACAAGTTCCTGGTTTGGAACCGTGCTGCCTACTGGCTGGTTAACCGATCTTTTTATAAATGGCATATTAGCCGGACTTAGTGGTATCCTTGTTTTTATTCCGCAGATTATGATCCTGTTTGGATTAATAACCGTGCTGGAAGACACTGGATATATGGCCCGCATCAGTTTTTTAAGTGATAAATTGATGCGTAAGGTTGGATTAAATGGAAAAAGCGTGATGCCGATGATCAGCGGATTCGCCTGCGCCGTACCCGCTATAATGAGCGCCCGCAATATCGAAAATAAAAAGGAACGACTGCTTACAATTCTTATCACCCCCTTGATGAGTTGCAGCGCCCGCCTACCGGTATATACAATTCTTATTTCGCTGGTTATTCCACAGAAATATTTCCTGGGCTTTCTCAGTCTGCACGGATTGGTGATGATGGGTCTCTATTTATTAGGATTAGTGATGGCACTGATTGTATCCTATGTAGCCAAATGGTTCATTCATCTCCAGGAAAAAAGTTTTTTTATTCTGGAATTACCTGTTTATCGTTCGCCCCGCTGGAAAAATGTGATGATTACCATGATAAGCAAAGCAAGAATATTTGTGGTGGATGCCGGTAAGATTATCATGGTTATTAGTCTTATACTATGGGTATTGAGTACTTATGGGCCTAAGGAAAATATGAAAGCCGTTGCCGACGGTTTTGCGCAAAAGATAATACAGCAACCCGAGAATGTAAATGAATTGAAGCGCCAGATGAATGCGGAACTACTCCAGCATTCTTACGCGGGTATATTGGGAAGAAGTATTGAACCCGCTATTCAACCTCTCGGATTCGATTGGAAGATCGGTATTGCCCTGATAACTTCCTTTGCTGCCAGGGAGGTTTTTGTAGGAACTATGGCTACCATCTATAGCGTAGAAGGAGGGAATGATACCGATGAATCTACCTTACGGCAAAAAATGAACGCGGCCGTTAAGCCCGATGGATCAAAAGTATATTCCCTGGCAAGTGGTATTTCCCTGATGATATTTTATGTACTGGCCATGCAATGTATGAGCACCCTCGCAGTGGTGCGTCGCGAAACGCGCAGCTGGAAGTGGCCATTGATTCAGTTCATTTATATGACCGGCTTGGCCTATATAATGAGCTTGATAGCTTACCAATTATTGAAATAAGTCATCTCCCGATTCACAATAGATCCGTTGTTTTTCCGTTTTGAATAAAGGTCAAATCCAACCCCCATGAAAAGAACACTTCTTCTTATCCTGATCGCCTGTGCTACCTTGTCAGGCTACTCCCAATCTCAATGGTATTATTACACGGAAGAGTTTTATTTCGTTAAGGAAGTTCCGGTTAAAGACTTCCGGGGGAAAAATTTCCGCTATGAAATTGCGGTCAAAGAAAATCCTGCTGATACCCTTTCCAAAATACGGGTACACGGTATTAATGTAGGCAAAGGTGATGAAGACTTTATCAATAGTGACTTTACTGTTGAAACAAGAAAAGAACAGGAGTGGACTATTTACACCATTGCGGGCACAGTTGATGAAAACGCCGTTCGCCTCTGGTTTTACACCGCTATCAATGGCAATGGAAGTTTTTACTTTGATGATATCAGCTTTTATATTGAGCAGGAACCCGGACAGTGGCAACAATTGAAGCTCCCCAATACCTCGTTTGAATCGAAAAGCAACAATATTTTTGATGGTTATTATGTAAGCAAGCGAAATTCACGCACCTTAAGTACACAGGTTTCTACCCAGGTGTATAAAACAGGAAAGCGGTCCTTACAGGTTACCAGCAGCCGTCAACAACCCGTTTCCCTGTTAACTACTGTACGATAGAAAGGGTCTCCAATTGACTTTTTCTTTTAACGTTCCGAAAACTCCGACTATAGCCGGTTTATTTCATTTATATTTAGTGAAAGCGCTCAGGCTTCTGTTTTTTCATTCAATTCCCTGCTGAATTCTTCGCTTCAGATCCGGATACATTTTCCGCATCAGGCTGTTTAATACATCTCCCCGGGAGGGTTGGTTAAATCCATTCCGGTTATTCACCATCATCCAATCTTCCTGGCTTAATGCTCTCGAATCTCCACTATAGCTGGCACTGCTTTCAATCCAGCTAACCTCTTCCCGAACAAAGCCATTATCAATATTTTTGCGACTGGCAATATCAGTAATTCGATATTCCACCTCGCCTTCCACAGTATACCTGTTTTCCGTAACATACAGCGTTGCATATACGGTTATGTATACCGGCTTACCACTAGAATCTTTTCCGTTTTCAACATTACGAGATACCTGCCGGTTATATTGTCGCGGTATCGATCGAATAGGATTTATGTTTCTCCAGTGAATTCCTATTTCCCAATCCGCTTCTACTCTTTCTCGGCGTAATTCGCGATCGTTGTAAAAACGAGCCGGTATATAATTGGCCGAACGACCGCCCAGATCACGAACAAGTGCATCCTGGTATTCTTGCGGACGATAACGAAAATCCGGATAATTCCAGTTGCCGGATCCCGAGAAGAAGACATTATCTTCTTCTATAGGAGTGATCACCACATTTACGATACTTTTTTCATATGCTTCCTTCATCATCTTATCCGCATCTTTATACCCGCTCACATAGGAAATACTTCTTTTAAAATATTGCCAGGCCTGCAAGGACGCCTCCCTGTTATTTTCCGCTAACCGGTTTTGTGCACGAACATAAAAGTCTTCAGCCGCCTCCTTCTTAACCGTTTCGATATCGCGCAGGTAACTGGCAGGCTTTACAATAGAAAAACTTCCCGGGGTTGCCTGCAGGCTGTTATATATATGCTGAAGGGTATTCAACTCGTTAAGGATTTTATCCCATTTTTTATCATCATCGCTGCTCTTATATACCTCAATGGCTTCTAAATGTCTTTCGGATGATTTTGAATAAAGGACACGCAAATCATTCCTGGCCTTTTCATTGCCAGGCCTTTTGTTTAATTCATTGATAGCGGCAAACAATGGTTTGTCTTCCGCATAACTTGCCTGAAATTTTTTAGAAGAGCCACATGAGGCTAATACAACAAAGCCAATGAAAAAAGGTAAAATTTTTTGTTTCATATAAAGTTCCTCCTTATAAGTATAACACAAAGAGTAGTCCCGAGGCTGTTATCGTTTTCTTAAGGTAATTAGATGAACAATCTTTAACATACCGGAAACGGCTTATAAAGAGCCTTTCCGCTATACTTAAGAATATATTTAGGAAAGAATTAAAAAGTTACTCAGTTGATTGGTTGTCCGCAATAAGCAGACCGATGGTTTATTAAAGCACCTTTAGCTTTTGCAGGTCCTCCTTGAATTGGGCTGGCGATTGAAAATGAATGGTGGTAAATCCAAGTTCTTTTGCCGGGTGCAGGTTACGAATATTATCATCGGTGTAAATAGCGGTGGAGGGATCTATTTCAAAACGGTTTATCAAGGTTTCATAAATTTCGATAAAGGGTTTTCTTGTTTTTTCTTCGCCGGATACAACCCGGCCATTGAACCAGTGTAAAAAATCATACCGGGATAAGGCAACCGGAAACGTTTCAGCGCTCCAGTTAGTAAGTGCATAGGTTTTAACCGCCGGCTTTTCTTTCAATTCCCTGAATACTTCTAAGGTTCCATGGATAGGTCCACCAAGCATTTCTTCCCAGCGATCATAAAAAGCGCGGATATTTTCTTCCTGGTCAGGAAATTGCTTAATCAATAAATCAGTTCCCTCTTTGAGAGGTCGTCCCGCATCCTGTTCTTCATTCCATTCGCTGGTACAAATATTTTTATAGAACCATTGCAGCTCCTCGTCGGAAGAAAAGATTTTTTTAAAAACGTAATCGGGGTTCCAATCAATGAGTACGCCTCCCAGGTCGAAAACAACAGTATTAATATTTGACATACAACGAATATACTTTCAATAGATCAAATCGTATTAAGTAATGCCTTAACTTTTTCCCCGATAAAATCACGAACTTCATTAAATGCCGCCGGCTCCATATGCTTGGGGTCCGGTATCTGCCAGTCAATAAATTTTTTAGCAGGCATCCATGGACAGGCATCGCCACAACCCATTGTTACTACTGCATCAAACGGCGCATACTGTTCTACTTCCTGTAACGATTTACTGTCATGTTTGCTTAAATCATATCCCAATTCTTTCATGGCCACGATGGCTTTGGGATTTACTATCCCGGAAGGCTTAGAGCCGGCACTAAAGGCTTCTACATTTTTTCCTCCGTACAGGTTAGCAAAGGCCTGGCTCATCTGGCTCCTGTTGCTATTTTCTACACAAACAAAAAGTAGTTTCTTTTTCATGAATTATGGCCTTATCATAATGGGAAATCCCTTCTTTATTATTTTTAGAAATTTACATCAGGCTCCCACTATTTTACTTCTCTTCTCCATCATTATGATTGTTCTCCAGGTGCCCTGCAATTGCGCTATTCGTTCCCGGTAACCGATTATTCTGAATCCACATTGCTCGTGCAGATGAATGCTGGCCCGGTTTTCTTCGTGTATTACACTTAATAAACTCCATATCCCGTTCCTTTCGCTTTCTTCAATGAGCGCCCGCAGTAATCGCTTTCCTCTTCCCCTTCCCTGCTGTTCTTTATGCACGTATACTGTTACTTCCGCCACTCCCCGGTAACATTCCCTGGAAGAGACAGCACTTATGGCACACCAACCCAATACCTGTTCGTTGTCCAACACCACTAACCGGGAATGCGGCAGAAATTTTTCATTTATTTTTTCCCAGGAAGGCAGGGTAGTTTCAAAAGTGGCATTTCCGGTATCAATACCATGCTGATAAATTTCGAGTATTACCCCGGCGTCTTCCGGTTGCCAGTTTCTAATCTGCATACCTCAAACTTACACTATTTCCTTTTTCATTAGAATAGCACTTGAAGGACACAAGTGGCTAAATTCCGACGACCTTTTTATTGCTATTGGTACTTCATCCCTGCGTATCCTAATAAATCCTTTTTTTGCAAAATACGTTTCGGCTGTTTCAGTTAAAAGAAAAACTTCCTGGATGCCTTTTTGCTTTGCATAATTAATCAATTCAAGGACCAGCATGGAAGCAATCCCCTTATTCCGGTGAGCCGGGTCAGTTGCCATGCTGCGAAGAAGACCAGCGGTGCCATATACTTCCAGTCCGTTAACGCCAATTATTGCTCCATCTTCTTTCGCCACGAAAAAATGGGAGAGTGTTTTATCAATATCCTCTGCCGGCAGGTGCTGACTGGATAAAAGTGCTGTTACGTTATCATAGTCGCCTGACGTAGCTTTTAAAATATTAACAAACCCTGCTTTAGCATTCATCGAATAGTTTTGTAAGTTAACAACAGCCGCTTCCGGGCTCGCAGCAATTACGTTCATCTTTTGCACCCTTTTCTGCATAAACAGTAATGCTTAAAATCCGGGTGTTACTGTTCTTATATTCACTTAATTCTTCTGGACTAAGATATTCCTGTAAAATGTCAGTAGGTAATATAATTTCTTTTTCTTTTTGAAGAGTTATATTAGTGAACCCGGTCTCTTTTATGATTCCCATGTATTCTTCTTTCGAAATAGCTCCTGCCACACAGCCGGCATACAATTCGGCAATATGTTTCCATTTCGCCGGAAGATTTCCCTGTAATACAATATCTGAAATGGAAAAATGCCCTCCAGGCTTTAACACCCTGAATACTTCACTGAATACTTTGTGTTTGTTGGGCACCAGATTAAGCACACAATTACTAACAATGACATCCGCTTTGTTACTGGTCACCGGCATGTTTTCAATATCTCCCTGGCGAAACTCCACATTGTTAAGTTTTAGTTTTTCGACATTGGCCCGGGCGAGCTCAATCATTTTTTCGGTGAAATCAATGCCTATTACCTTTCCTGTATCGCCAACGATTCGACGTGCAATAAATGCATCGTTGCCGGCCCCGCTTCCGAGGTCAATTACGGTGTCGCCTTGTTTAATATTGGCAAATTCTGTGGGAAGTCCGCATCCCAGTCCCAGGTCGGCATCGGCATTATATCCATTGAGGGTGGAATAATCGTCGGCCATTAGGTTATATACATCACTACCACAGCTCCCAGTAGCGCCGCAACAGGAAGAAAGGTTTTGTTTTTTGGATTGATGGGCGATGGCTCCATATTTCTCTTTAACTATTTCCTTTAATTGCTGATCGTTTTGCATTTGTTAACTATTTAATGATTTATAATTTTTTTTGGAAGAAGGGAGCGGCTGGCTCCCTCCGACCGTTTTAGCAACAACCCAGTCCGGCGAGGTTGCCGCAGCATTCGTTACCCGGGCTGCAACAGCCGGGTTCATTTTTCCTTTGTTTATTCATGGCTTTTCTGTTTGTCCTCTTTCATTTTTACTGAATGAAGGTGGTTAATAAAAAAATCTTTTTCGTTAGCAGCATTTTGCATTGGTTTCTTTCAACTTTAAAAACAGCGAACTGAAATCGCTATTGAATTTCTCAAAGACCTTCCAGTTTATACAATAACAACTGCGCGGTCCGTCTATGCTTCCATCAATCAGGCCCGCCATTTTCAATTCTTTCAAATGCTGGCTTACCGTGCTCTGCGCAAGTGGTAAAATATCAACGATCTCGCCGCAAATACATTCATTACGCTGGGCTAATACTTTTAAGATAGCAATCCTTGCCGGGTGGCTTAATGCCTTGGCAAAGGCAGCCAGGTCCTGCTCTCTTTGTGAAAACGATTCTTTTTTATGTATTGCCATATGAATTAATTAGCTTTTAAAAAACTACAAAAGATAAATTGCTGAATGATATTCCCCGGTGTAAAATGCTCTGTGTTGATACATTTAATTTTTTGAAAAAACTTCCTGGCTTGGGCGGTTAAAGATTCCTGGCTATAGCGTTGTACCGGGAGCCCACTGCATTTTTCAGGGCCATTAACAGAAAATGTACCCAGGATAATTTTTCCCTCCTTTTTAACGGTATTGCTTGCTACCCGGAAATAATCCTCCACTTCTTTTTCTTTGGTTAGAAAATGAAGCACAGCCCGGTCATGCCACAAGTCATATTTCCTATCACCATTAAAACGAGTAATATCGCCTGTAATCCATTTAATCATTCCTGCTTTCTCCCCTAATCGTTGTTTTGCTTTATCCAATGCCAGCGGAGATATATCTAATACCGTAATGTCTTTGTACCCTTTTTCAAGCAAGTGATCGGCGAACGTACTGTCGCCGCCGCCAATATCAATAATAGAAGCCTCTTTACTGATTTGCAATTCTTCCAGGAATTGCAGCGAGATAGCAGGCCTTGCCTGGTACCAGCTTACCTCTTCCGATTGGTTGGTCTGATAAATGTGCTGCCAATGTTCTTTTGGGTCCATTCATTACTGTTTTTATACAATGAGCCAAATCAAGGGAAAAGAGAAATAATAATCATTTGATATCTTATATCGCAAATATACGATAAAAGAAATGTGTCCGCCAACTTTTTTTCTGACCGGAAAAATGAGCGGTTGTGTTTGAAGTGAATTCTGCGGAAAAAGCAGCTAAGGCCTGCTGGTTTTTTGACCTCGATTGGCTTTAAGGTAGATCTATTTAAAATGTCTTTTGGAGCTGTTGGGATAGCCCATAAAAAAAATTCCCCTCCGTGGAAACGGAAGGGTCTCTAACGATTGCTTGCCATATGAAAAAAATGTTATCTTCGATCTGTTTACAGCCTTCTGCTGTTTTGTATGGTCTCTATTGATTGCCTTTCTCTACCGATTGCCTGCCATATCAGTTCTAAGTCCTTTCGATTTAGATTCTATAGTAAAAATAGTGACTACTACAGGTGCAATAAAATCAACTTGCATCCATTTTCATTATCGCTAACCTGAAAATTTGTAAGTAAGGTATTGAAAACAAACAGTTTAGGAACAACTTTGCAATTATGGCCAACCGTATTTCAGATACCCTTTTTCAATTAGTTCATACGCTGGAAAAGTCGGAAAAACGCCACTTTAAGCTTTATATAAAACGAAGTTCCGCCAACCAGGAGCTCAAGATTGTTCAGCTATTTGATGTAATGGATAAGCTTTCAGAATACGACGAGCAAATCGTTCTTAAAAAGATGAAGGGTCTTTCCAAGGCGCAATTAACCAATCTCAAAACTCATCTTAATAAGCAGTTGCTGGCGAGTCTTCGTCTGTTAAAGCTGGGGGAAAATGTAGACCTGCAGCTCAGTGAGCACCTGGATGAAGCAAGAATTTTGTATAATAAAGGCCTGAAGATTCAAAGCCTTCGTATTTTAGAAAAAGCGAAAGAGCTCGCACGCGCCAACCAAAAGTTTAATACGCTGGTGCAAATTCTATCACTCGAAAAGAAGATTGAAACGCTTCACATAACCCGGAGCTCAACAGAAAAAACGGAGCAACTGGCAAAGGAAGCTCTTCAAATCAGCGGTCATATCGATCGGGTAACTCGTCTTTCAAACTTAGCCCTTCTCCTTTACCGATGGTATATATTAAACGGACATGCCCGCAACCAGGAAGATGAAAAGGATATTAAATCATTCTTCAAAAACTATTTACCCGGTGACCTTCAGGCTGTGAGTGGTTTTTACGAAAAAATGTATTTATACCAAAGCCACTGCTGGTATGCATTTATCCGTCAGGATTTCCTGATGTATTACCGGTATAGCCAGAAATGGATCGATTTGTATGCCGACGATCCGCAAATGATTATGGTTGAAATGGGTCATTATGTAAAAGGGATGCACAACTTGTTAAATGCTCATTTTGACCTGCGTAATTTTCAGGGCTTTGAACTGGCATTAAGAAAATTTGAAGGCTTTGCTCAAACGCCCGCTGCAAATGAGCATGATAATTTCCGGACACACACATCCATTTATATCAATAGTGCCCGGATAAACCAGCACCTGATGAAAGGAACATTTGAAGAAGGGCTTGAGTTAATTCCCGCGATTGAAAAAAAGCTCGATGAATATTCATTATATGTCGACCGGCATCGCATTCTTGTTTTTAATTATAAGTTTGCCAGTCTTTATTTTGGAAGTGGTGATTACAAAAAAGCTATCGACTATCTTCATAAGATCATTAACGGGCCTTTGGATTTACGTATCGACCTGCAATGCTACGCGCGACTTTTGCACCTGATGAGTCATTACGAACTCAAAAATTATGACTTGATTGAATCGCTTACCAAATCGGTGTATCGGTTTATGGCCAAAATGAAAAACCTGACGGTTGCAGAGGAAGAAATCTTCCTGTTTCTAAAAACATCTTTTGGATTTTCCCCTTCCCAATTAAAGCCCGGGCTGGAAAAGCTGCTACACAAAATTAAACATCTCGAAAAAAGCCGTCATGAAACAAGGGCCTTCGCTTATTTAGATATAATTTCCTGGATAGAAAGTAAAGTATATAATAAATCGATGGGGGAAATTATTTACTCCAAATATTTACAGCGGCGGAAGAGAATTTATATCAAGGATACCGTCGAATAACTATCTCGATTCCCTTTTGCCAAACAAATCCCTGCGTTTGCCCAAAAAGGACTTTGACGGAGGATGAACTTCAATTCGCGACTCCGTTATTTTTCGTGTTATATCTTGCGCAGTCGATCCACCGCCTGCTCCAATGTTTCTTCTTTTTTTGAAAAACAAAATCGCAGCACTTTATTATCGGTTCCTTCCTTATAAAAGGCCGAAACGGGAATGGTAACTACACCAAATTCTTTCGTAATTCGTATGGCGAATTCTTTATCACCTTCGCTGCTTATACGATCGTAAGTGGCCCCGATAAAATAACTGCCGTGGCTCTCCAGCATGCTGAATCTTGTATCCTTCATCATATTTACAAAATAATCTCTCTTTTTTTGCATGAAAGATCTCAAAGAAAGATACGCGTCCCTGTTTTTCAGAAAAGCCGCCAGGGCCACCTGTGAAGGGGTATGGCAGCAAAAGCAATTAAACTGGTGTACTTTCCGAAATTCTTTCATTAGTTCCGGAGCAGCGATACAATAACCCAGTTTCCAGCCAGTACAGTTATATACTTTACCAAAGGAGAAACAAACGAAGCTGCGTTCTGCCAGGTCGGGATATCGCAAAACACTCTGGTGCGAAATGCCATCGAAGATGAGGTGTTCATACACTTCGTCGCTAATAACAAAAATATTCGTTCCCCTAACTACGTCGGATAGTTGTTGAATATCTTCCGGAGTTAATACAGCGCCTGTGGGGTTATGCGGAGAATTAATTATTATAGCTTTGGTTCGGCCGGTAATTTTTTGTCTTACTTCGTTCCAGTTGATTGTATAACCAGGGAAACTCATTCCCACCCGGATGGCAATGGCACCATTGATTTCGATGTTAGGGATATAACTATCATATGCCGGTTCAAATACAATGACCTCGTCGCCTTGTTGCAGTATGGCGGTAAGTGCTGTATAAATAGCATAGGTTCCGCCCGGAGTAATCGTTATTTGGGTACCTGGATTAATACTGCAACCGTATAAAAAATCCACTTTTTCGGCCAACGCTTCCCGCAGCGGCATATATCCCTGCATGGGAACGTATTGATTATATCCCTGCTGCATCACTTCCGTAACCAGGTTCATTAACTCGGTATTCATCGGGAAATCAGGAAAACCCTGGCCCAGGTTAATTGCATGATATTCGCTGGCCAGCGAACTCATAACGGTAAAAATGGTAGTGCCCACATCGGGCAGTTTAGAGTGAATAGCGGGAGACATATTAAATCGTGTACGTCTAAATTAGGCGGAATTTAGCAAATGAGTGATTTAGGTTTTTAGGGTATTAGGATTATTGTTCATTTTCCCACCAATAATAATTAGTCTCATGGTACAATTGAAATCCTGCTGCCGGATATAACCGGTTACCGATATCATTGGTCTTTTCCGTTTCCAGCAATATGCCGGCCGCTCCTGTTTGTTTGGCGAGCATCCTGGCGGCTGCGATTAATTTTTTAGAAATATCCCTTCCCCTGAATTCGGGCAACACATATAAATCATTCAATAACCAGCTGCGCTGCATTCGGGTAGAAGAAAATAGCGGGTATAGCTGTGTGAAGCCGGTGAGTTTTTCATTTTCTTCATCTACATAAATAACGGACTCTTTCTTCTCTATTCGATCTTTTAGGAATTTATGGGCCGCTTCTATGTCAGAAGTTTTTCGGTAAAAAACCCGGTACGCATCAAACAGATGGCAAAGTTGTTCAAGATCGTTCTCTGTTGCCGGACGAACCATATGTTATTAAAGCGGCTTTTATTTTTTTTTAAAAACAGGCACCGTACTGCACGGCTCTCCATACATGATACTTTTTACGGCTGGCCTTAGTTTTTTGGTTATTTCCATATAGGCATAATCACCAATTTGAATTTCTCCGCATCCTTTTACCACAATTCTTCTATCAGTAAACTGGCTTGGATCAATGGCATCAATTCTTTTTAAAAAAATCTGTTTCCTGGCTGCTTCCATATCACCCAATACAACATCACTAGCCAATGGTTGCAGATAAGAGGCAACCAGCATATATGCCCATACCGGGATGACGGCGTCGACTGAACAAGTTACGGCCACTATTTTACCAGCATACGGTTGCCAATCGTATTGTTGGAGGGAAAGCCGAAAATCTTTTTCCTTTAATATGAGTTCCATAAAAAGCAATGGCTTCAAATCAAACAATACGATTTCCTCTTTGGGATAATACTCCTCAAGGTCAAGGGTAATAAGGCCGCTTTCAGCTACTTTATTGATAATTGGCTCGCTCATATGTATTGTTAAAGGTACGCCCGTTTTCTTTTAAGAAAAATGCACGCACCATTCATTTCGCTTTTCGAAAATTAGATAAAAAAAGCCTGTACCAACAATATGATACAGGCCTAGAAGCAATTAATTCCTATTTACTAAAAATACTTATATCGATCGTCTTTAATGGTAGCGGCTTTTTTTATGTTTTCAATAATGCTGCGCTGGCTAAACATTCTCAACTGCTGCTGTTGATTAACCTGCTGTGCTTTTATGTCCATGCCGGGGTTCGGCACCGCCCCAACTCTTTCCGTTTTAATGACAAACGCGCCTATTTCTCCTGCGATAACGCCAGAAATCTTCGACTGATAATTCTTGTTAAAAGCCGCTCCGGCTACTTTGGGTTCGAAACCGACATTGGTAATTTGAGGATTACCAAATGACACACTATCTGCTTTTAAAACAGGTTGATTGATGGCTTTGGTAACCGCGTCGAGAGATGAGGCATTTCCAATTTTTTCAGCAATTAGTTTTGCTTTTTTTTGCTGACGGATCTTGAATTCGCTGGTGGGCCTTGCTCTGTCAACTCCCATAATTCCTTCATCATATAAATGAGTTAATACGGGTACGATGTAAACATAGAATTTACCATTACTGATAGCGAACGGCTGTTCCGGAATATCCCCAATTTTCGCTTCATTAAAAATCCAACGCACCATCTCCCTGGAGTTTCCTTCTATCCCCACGCCCCTCACAATGGGATCAAGAGGCTTTATTTCCGCGGCATTAAAAATTTGCAGGTTTCTCTTCTTTGCATTTTCTTCAAACTGATTTTTATTGCGGCTTTCGGCAGCAAATTGGGCCGCAAGTCCCTTTGCAGTATTATCCGTTTCATCACTTGTTAAAACTGGTTTGGACAAGTAAGCGATTTTATATCCTGGTACAGATCCCTTTTGAGAGAGAATTTCAATATAATGGTAGCCAAATTCTGTTTTTACAACCCCCTTTGCCCCGGGGCTATTGGTAAATATATAATCATTAAAAGAAGGGACCATTCTTCCGCTAACTACACTATCGTAAATTCCCCCTTTATCTTTCGTACCATCATCGGAAAATTTTGCACATAATGTGTCAAAATTAGATCCTGATTTAATAGCTAAGGCAATACTGTCGGCCAGTCTTTGAGCTTCCGTTTCTTCGCGAATTTGTGTAAACTGACCGGATTGAGTTTGCTGCTGGGTTGCTATTAATATATGCCTGACTCTAACCTGCTCAGGAATCTGGCGAATATTCACCACGCGGGCAAGTGTTGCGCTTCCTCCATCCATATAAGGACCATATACACTTCCCACAGGAGATTTCAAGATTGTATCAATGTTTTGAATTTTTATTTCCTTTCTGGCAATATAACTATCATAAAAAAGTATCTGGCTGTTTTCGTTCAGCAGAAACTGGCCAATATTACTTGTTTTTGCAAAACTATCTTTTCGGTTCAACAGCTCCTGCTGA
Source organism: uncultured Chitinophagaceae bacterium (assembly GCA_963775145.1). Lineage (GTDB taxonomy): Bacteria > Bacteroidota > Bacteroidia > Chitinophagales > Chitinophagaceae > Endoryza. The sequence continues at coordinate 86,772 of CAVZHZ010000016.1, read as the reverse complement.
AGAGCACTGCTGTCAGCTTTACTGGGAGCCCCGCTGAAATATACATAATCAATCCCTCCGGCTTTTTCCTGCTTAAATAGCGATTTATTCTTATTCACATACTCGATAACCTCTGCATCGCTAATTTTTATGGTTGTATCTGGTATCGTAACGTAAGGCACATTTACAAATGATATAGAGGCAACCTGGCTATTTTCCGCGGTGGTTTTTTCAATCAGCCACCTGGGAGCATAAACACTATTTGCCATCATGGCTTCCAGTTTCTCCTTTTTACGAAACTTCACCAGCGATGGTAAATACTCCCCGAAAAAGGAAATATAATCCGGGCTGCTTTTCTGCTTCCTTATTTGTTGAACGGTTTGATACGCCTGGTTTGCATCGAACTGTCCGGTTTCAGGATTGGTGAACCGTTGTCTAAAATCCTGCGGGGGATTTGCACCATATAAAAAATCTCCTAATTCCTTATCAGTTACTTCGAGTCCTAATTTATCATACTCCTTATCAAGCACTGCATTTTCAACGTATTCATTCCAGAGACGATCTCTTTGCTGCATCCGGGTGCTTTCATCCATTGGATAGCCCATTTGGGTATAACGCGTTTCGAGGGTTTTAAACTTTTCTTCAAATTCAATCCGGTCGATAGTGGTACCATTAATTTTTCCGAGGCTATTTGACGATCCTCCAAAAATGCTTTTATTGCGTAATCCTTCTTCTACCACAAAAACCAGGAGGGCAAATGCTATAGCAGCAGTCATAATCCAGGCAGCTTTTTCTCGGAGAGTTTGAATAATAGACATACTTTTTCTTTAGGTTCCTTTTTAAAATGGGATGCAAAAATAGGGTTAAAATGGGTTATTAACAAATTGTGGAAAATTCGCCAGGAGCTGCATCAACAAAGGGTCTTGATTGATATGACCGATCAGATTTTACAAGAAATTCATATTTTCCCGGGTTCCTGTTTATTTCGTGAAACAAATACGTGGAATACCTATACACCTCTGCCTGTTAGTAAATTTTTATTATTGTTTACAAGCCTGTAATTTCTATATTTTTTTTAGTTAGTAATTAGATTGTAAGTAAGTCGGGTTGCCGGCTTTTTATTTTTATGTTTATAACAGCAGAGTTATACCACACTACTTAACAGAGTCAACCTAATTATTCATGTATTATTTATCCTCATCCTTTAAAATTCAACCTATGTTAATAAGCAACGGTATTATTGGCAAACATTGTCTTTCCTGCTGTTACTCTCTTGTGGATAAGAGTGTATAAACCTAATAGTTTAACTTTACCAAAATTTGCAGTACATAAGTTTTCCACTAATTAACACGCGTAATAATAATAGAATATTTTAAATAAATTATTATATTATAAATACTATGGCAGATATACACATCGCGGAAGCTAAAAAAAATTTGTCTATGTTTGGATTTCTAAACGTGGATGTCGACAGCTCGCTGGATTTATTTTACGAAATTGAAAAATTAAAAAAAGAAAAAAATGCAATCGTACTTGCGCACTATTACCAGGAGCCGGATATTCAGGATGTGGCTGATTATATTGGGGACAGTCTTGGTCTTGCCCAGCAGGCGGAGAAGACTGCTGCGGATATCATCGTTTTTGCCGGGGTGCATTTTATGGCCGAAACCGCCAAAATATTAAATCCACATAAAAAAATATTGCTGCCGGATTTAAAGGCTGGGTGTTCCCTGGCAGATAGTGCACCTGCTCCGTTGTTTCGGTTGTTTAAAGAAAAATTTCCTGATCATATTGTTATTTCCTATATCAATTGCAGTGCGGAAATTAAAGCGTTAAGTGATATCATTTGTACTTCAAGCAATGCGCAGAAGATTATTGAAAGTGTTCCGGTAGATAGACCCATAATATTCGCACCTGATAAGAATTTAGGTGCATACCTGGTGAAAAAGACCGGCCGTGATATGGTCCTTTGGAACGGAGCGTGCATGGTGCATGAAATTTTCAGCCTGGAAAAAATTACTAGGTTAAAAATAAGACATCCAAAAGCAAAATTGATCGCTCACCCCGAATGCGAAGAACCGATTTTACGGATAGCAGACTTTATAGGGTCTACCACAGGCCTTCTGAAATATACACAGACAGATGAAGCAACAGAATATATAGTGGCAACAGAGACCGGTATACTGCACCAGATGGAAAAGCAATCGCCGGATAAAATGTTTATTCCTGCCCCACCGGAAAATAATTGTGCTTGCAATGATTGTCCGCATATGAAGCTTAATACGCTGGAAAAACTTTATTTATGCATGGAGTATGAAATACCTGAAATTATAATGAATGAAGAATTACGAATCGCTGCGAAAAAGCCGATACAGCGAATGCTTGAAATAAGTGCGCAACACGGGTTATAAATTACCTACCCATATAAACCATTAAGATTTGAACATCGCTTGGGTTTACGCCACTGATGCGGCTCGCCTGACCAAGCGTTCTTGGTCTTAATTTCTTAAATTTTTGTTGTGCTTCGGTGGATAGAGAGGAAATTCGGTCGTAATCGAAGTTTTCCGGAATAGTCAGGTTTTCTAACTGGCTCATTCGTTGAACAATTTCTTTCTCTTTTTCAATATAAGTATCATATTTAATCTGTATTTCAGCTTGTTCAATGATGTGAGGAGAAAGGGAAGTAAATTTCTGACCGAGAGAAGATATATTTTTTATCATTAAAGGAAGGGAAATATTAGGACGAAGTAATAGCTGAATTGCTTTTTGTTTTTGATACAGGGGAGCGGAGTCTCTTTCTTCTAGAAATTTAGCTGCCTCCGAAGGATCAATAGATACTTCCGATAGAATCTTTTTAATTTGTTCTACTCCTTCTCTTTTTTGTAACACCATATCCATTCTTTCCTGTGAAGCAAGTCCGATTCGAAAACTTAGTTCTGTTAATCTTAGGTCGGCATTATCCTGGCGTAAAAGCGTTCTGTATTCGGCTCTTGATGTAAACATCCTATATGGTTCATCCGTTCCCTTACTTATTAAATCATCAATCAACACACCTATATAAGCTTCGCTTCTTTTTAATATAAATGCTTCATTGTTGGTTATTTTTTGATGAGCATTTATTCCGGCCATTAAGCCCTGGCAGGCGGCCTCTTCGTATCCGGTTGTTCCATTGATTTGTCCTGCAAAAAAGAGGTTGCGTATTTGTTTTGTTTCTAATGAATAATTGAGTTGAGTTGGGGGGAAATAATCATATTCAATTGCGTACCCCGGACGGAATACCCGGACAGATTCAAAACCGGTAATACTACGAAGGGCTTCGTATTGTATTTCCTCCGGAAGAGAGGTTGAAAAACCGTTCACATATATTTCAACGGTATTCCAGCCTTCCGGTTCTATGAACAATTGATGGCGATCTCTCTCAGCAAACCGGTTAATTTTGTCTTCAATACTGGGGCAGTAGCGTGGTCCCACCCCCTCTATTCGGCCAGTGAACATCGGACTGCGATCAAACCCCTTCTTTAATATATCGTGTACTTTTCGATTAGTATAAGTTATCCAGCAGCTTCTTTGGTTGGTTGGTTTTGGGACATTTAGAAAAGAGAAGCCTGTAATTTCCTGATCACCAGCCTGTTCTTCCATTTTTGCATAATCAAGGCTCCTGCCATCGATTCGGGGAGGTGTTCCGGTTTTAAGCCTTTTGCTTTCAAAACCGAGAGCAACTAATTGTTCAGTTATACCGGTCGCTGATTTTTCAGCAACCCTTCCCCCTCCAAATCTCTTTTCACCTATATGAATAACTCCGTTTAAAAATGTACCACTGGTAACGACGACTGCATTAGAATGAATAGAGTGTCCAAGCCCTGTAATTACGCCAGAGGCTCTGTTATCTTTGATTATTATTGATGCTACCATATCCTGGTAGAAGTCAACATTTGGAATTTTCTCAAGTATTTCTCTCCATTTGGTTGCAAAAAGCATTCTGTCATTTTGAGATCTGGGACTCCACATGGCAGGGCCTTTGGAGCGATTCAGCATTCTAAATTGAATCATACTCTTATCAGAAACAATACCTGAGTAACCGCCCAGCGCATCTATTTCACGAACAATTTGGCCTTTTGCAATACCACCCATTGCCGGATTACAGCTCATTTGAGCAATTGTTTGCATATTCATTGTGATAAGCAAGACTTTTGAACCCAAATTGGCTGCCGCGGCAGCCGCTTCGCAACCGGCATGACCGGCTCCTACTACAATTACATCGTATTTTGGAAACATGGATGGCAAAGGTACTCGACCTTTTCAACTCAAAGAAAATAGCTTTCTTTAATTATGTTCCACGATTCACAGTTTCTAAATTGGAACATTTTGTAAATTTGGAAATGCGTAAGAAACAATGGACAGCACAGACCGATATTACTGAGAGTCTTTTAATATCCAGGGAAAAGCGAAAATGGCAGATAGCCTTGAGACGGTATGTTTTAGAAAAAGGTAAATGTTCTTATTATGCTCCCTACTTTGGAATTGGGAATATCGAATTCAGACAATGGATTGAATTTCAATTCGATGCAGGCGCAGGGTGGGATAATTTTGGTGAAAAATGGCAACTAGAGCATATAGTTCCAACTAGTTATTTTGATTTTAGTAGAGAAGACCATATGAAATTATGCTGGAATTTTATAAATATCCAGATGGAGAAGAAATCGGCTCATGGTGAAACGAAGAAGAGGGTTGATCTAATTGCAGGAAGGGCTTATTTTGAAAAGATTTATTTTAAGACCGGAATAGTGAAATGCAAGGGAATGATTGATTTTTTGAATGAAATTGAACGGGTCCAAGTGCAAAATATAGAAAGGGCGTACGAATTTTTTGAGAAAAACAAGGATAATCTTAATGAGATGTCATCCTTTTCTGCTTATGAATTTGATCAACTTAATAGCGGGATAGGGGTTGAGGAGATTCTAAGCGAGAGACAAATATTGAAAAAATTTGGAGGAGAGTAAAAATGTTCCAATTAGGAACTGTGAAACGTGGAACAATTATTTTTGAAAGTACTTTACCAGATAGAAATTCTCTTTTTCTCTCATTTTCAATCTTTCGGCTTTTGTTTTGTCCTTATAACCACACAAATGTAGAGCGCCATGAATTATCACCCGGTGAAGTTCTTCTTTAATCGTTGTACTGAACAGCTTTGAATTGACTCTTACGCGATCAATGCTGATATAAATTTCGCCCACCACAACATCAATTGTTTCAGAGAGCTCAAAAGTTATAATGTCTGTATAATAATTATGAGAAAGAAAGGATTGATTAATAGAAAGGAGATATTTGTCTGAGCAGAAGATATAATTGAGGGTTTGCAGGCGACGCCCTTCCTTGTCAAAAAGAGCCAGTATGAATTTCTTGAGCCGCATTCTGTCTTCCAGATAAGTATCCTTTGCCGGAAAGTGGAATTTAATTTTTGAAAGATGTTTGTGTGGCATTTCCAGAAATCGTAATGTTATCTAAAATTGCAAAGCTACATTTGTTACTTGTTTCAATATGAAAAGATTATCTGAGTTAAAGGTGGGTGCAGTAGCAAGAATTCTTTCTTTTGAGAACAATGAGCTATTTCTGAAGCTGATGGAAATGGGTTGTGTTCCTGGAGAATATGTAAGAGTTGAACAAATCGCTCCGCTGGGGGATCCTATTTCAATTACTGTATCTGGTTATAATTTAAGTCTACGTGTAAGTGAGGCAGACAGTATTTTTGTAGAATAAGAACTATAATTTATTGATTACCAAATAGTTAAATGAAAGTTGGGCTATACTTTGGATCCTTCAACCCGATTCACCATGGTCACCTGATCATTGCATCTCATATTCTCTCCAATAGCGACCTGACCCAAATTTGGTTTGTTGTTTCCCCTCAAAATCCCTTAAAACAATCTGCCTTCTTGCTGAATGAGTACCACCGGCTTCACCTGGTGCAATTGGCTGTTGAAGGAGAAAGAAAAATGCGCGCGATTGATATTGAATTCAAATTACCAAAACCATCTTATACCATTGATACACTCACCTACCTGCAGGAAAAATACCCCGGTTATTCGTTTGCGGTTATAATGGGAAGCGATAGCTTTCAAAATATTTCTAAATGGAAAAATTACCAACAGCTCTTGAAGAACTACCCGGTATATGTTTACCTGAGACCGGGAAATACGGAACTGACAAAATATAAAGAAGCGAAAATAATTGAAGTTAAAGCCCCACTGTTAGAAATATCGGCTACACAAATACGTGATAATATAAAGCAGGGCAAATCAATCCGGTATTTGGTTCCGGAAAATGTAAGGGAAGAAATTGAAAAAAACGGCTACTACAAAACAACCTGATTAAGGAGAAGGAATGGAAGGAAAATATGGTGTTGATTCGTCATATACCATTTTTGAAAGCTGTGCTTATTCACAGCCTTACCGCATTTGGCGGACCCCAGGGCCATTTTGGTATGATGATGAAAACATTTGTCCAGCGCCGAAAGGATATAAGCCCGGCCGAATTAATGGAATACAATTCTTTTTGTCAGCTTTTACCCGGCGCCTCTTCCACACAAATCCTGACACTGATTGGTTTTAAGAGAGGAGGGTTCCCTCTGGCAGTAATAACATTGGTTATCTGGATCTTCCCCGCTTGCCTGCTAATGGGCTCATTTTCTTTCTTGCTCCGGTATATTGATCAGCGGCATTTATCTACCGGAATATTTAGGTTTATTCAACCAATGGCCGTTGGGTTTTTGGTTTATGCGGCGGGAAAATCATTCCGTCTTTCTATAAAAAATACAATAACCCGGGTAATTCTCCTGGTAAGCATAGCAACCACTTATTTCTTATTCAAACAACCCTGGATCTTTCCTTTGTTAATGGCCGCAGGCGGGTTTATCACCAACCTGAGCGATAAACGAATTCCCCAAAGAGGCCAGCCGCCAAAGAAAATAAAATGGGGTAATATATGGTTGTTTGCCATTGTGTTTTCTGTTGCGGGCATAGCCAGTTCCTTGGCCACAAAATTTGATTGGCCCAACAGAAGGCCGATTAACCTTTTTGAAAATACGTACCGATTTGGCAGTTTGGTTTTTGGTGGGGGACAAGTACTAATTCCCATGATGTATGAACAATTTGTAGAACGACCCAAGTCAGAAAGAGTAATCAGAAAGAACCTGAATAAGAGAGAAGGGGTGGTTGCTATTGAAAAGGAAGACTTCTATACGGGAGCCGGAGTAGTACGCGCCATTCCGGGTCCTGTATTTTCTTTAGCGGCGTTCATGGGTGGTATGGCCATGAGCGACAAGCATGCCGGCTGGCAAATACTAGGATGCCTGATTGGAAGTGTGGCAATTTTTTTACCAAGCGCATTACTGGTTCTTTTCTTTTTTCCGATATGGCATAATTTAAAAAAATATGCAGCAGTATACAGGGCATTGGAAGGAATAAACGCCGTGGTGGTTGGAATAATGTTCTCTTCTGTCTTTTACATGTTGAAAGATATTTCGATTACAGAATTCAGAACGATTAGTTTTCTGAATGTTGCAGTAATCATGGGAACATGGGCCCTTCTTGGATTCACAAAATTATCCTCTCCCTTAATTGTTTCTTTTTGTTTACTATTTGGATGGCTTCTTAGCTATCTCGCACCATCCTAATTATTCTTTTCGCTTATCGTTAATCCATAGGAGCATTTCTTCATGAATTTTTCCGTTGGTTGCCAGAATATGGGGCTGATACGGAGAATATATTTCTCCCTTATAATCAGTTACTTTACCACCCGCTTCTTCCACAATAAGAAATCCTGCCGCACTATCCCATGCATTTAATTTATGCTCATAAAATCCATCGAACCGACCGGCCGCAACCCAACAAAGATCAATGGCCGCAGAACCCAGTCTTCGAACAGGAATGCCTTGCCGGATGAATCGATCAAAGCATTCTAAAGGTCCGTTAGGGCTATCCAGGTAAGTATAAGGAAACCCCGTAACAAGACAAGCTTTCAACACGCTGCTTTCCGTACTTACTGAGATTAATTCGTTATTTAAAATGGTGCCTTTCCCCTTCTCGGCAAAATAAAATTCTTTCAAAAAAGGATTATAAACCGCTCCCATTACCATTTGCCCGTTATGTTCCAATCCGATGGAAACACAGCACAAAGGAATTCCATGTGCAAAATTGATTGTTCCATCAATCGGGTCAATAATCCATTTGTATTCACTATCCATAATGATTTCACCCACTTCTTCACTTAATATAAAATGATCGGGGAAAGACTCTTTAATAGTGTCTATAATCGCTCGCTCCGAAGCATGATCGGCCTCGGTAACAAGGTTATTAATTCCCTCCTTATGGCTTACCTGCAGATTCTTATTATTAAAAAAGTGCTGCAATACCCGGGCGCCCGCTTCAGAGGCATTAATGAGTGTTTCTTTTAACATACTCCAAAGATAGAAACAGGAAGCCACAAAGATCACGCAGGAAAAAATATGGTCATTAGGACTTAGTTTTGACAATACAATGGACCTGTCTGTAATTATAGTAAGCTATAATGTGAAGTATTTTTTGGAACAATGCCTTTGTTCGGTGAAGGAAGCATTTCAATCATTGGAAACCGAGGTTTTCGTCATCGATAATAACTCATCAGACGGTACCGTAGACTACCTGCAACAAGAATTTCCCTTCATAACTTTTATCAGCAATCAGGAAAATCTTGGTTTTTCCCGGGCCAATAATTTGGCGTTGAAAAAAGCTACCGGGAGGTATGTTTTATTTCTTAATCCCGACACCATTATTCCAGAAGATTGTTTTGTACGTACGATTTCTTTCCTGGATAATAATCCACGGGCCGGGGCATTAGGGGTAAAAATGATAGATGGAGGGGGCAACTTCTTAAAAGAATCAAAGCGGGGATTCCCGACCATCTGGGCCTCTTTTTGTAAGATGAGCGGGTTGACAAAAGCATTTCCTTCATCCTGGATATTCGCAAGGTATTATATGGGTCATTTATCAGAAAATGAAAATCAGGAAGTGGAAGCGCTATCCGGTGCTTTCCTGATGGTCAAAAAAGAGGTATTGGACAAGACGGGTGGATTTGACGAACGATTTTTCATGTATGCGGAGGATATTGATCTTAGTTTTAGAATAAAACAAGCAGGATATCAAAACCATTATTTTTCAGAAACAACCATCCTTCATTTTAAAGGAGAAAGTACGCGGAAAGATGCGCGGTATGTTCAATTATTTTATCAGGCGATGATTCAATTTGTACACAAACACTATAGGGGATTTTCTTCCGTTCTGTTGGCGCTGTTACTACATTTTATAGCCGGTGTAAAAACATTATTCTCCTTTCTTGTATTACGATCCGGAAAAAAGCAACAACCGTCTTTAAATACCAGTCTAATCTTTGCGGCAAAAGGCGACAGCGATTCAATAAAGGAGGTTTCCTCCTATGTTTCTCTTGGGGAGAGGGCTGAAAATATTATTTACTGTACAGGTAGCCGCTTTTCCAATATTCAAATGATTGAAGAGATTCAAAAACAATCCCGAAAGAAAAGAGTTTTTATTCATGCCTGTAATTCCCAATCAATTATAGGAAGCGGATCAAAAGACCGGCAGGGGATTATTTTGAGTGGAATCGTTCATTAGCTTGTTCCAGGTATTGGGCAGGGTCCAGGTAAAATATTTTCTTCCACCCTTGTTTTGAATCATCGGCCCTCCAGGGTATTGGCAGCAAGGAGGAAATGGAATAATGTAAATGAGCTGGTTTTCCTTTTGCATTACCTGTGGTTCCAACCGTACCAAGCAGTTTTCCGCTATAAACAACCCGACCGGCGGAAATCTTAATTTCCTTAAGATGTGCATAATAATGCAATCGCCATTTAGGACCAAGTACAAGAACTGCATTACCACCTCTTTCTAATACGCCTGAAAAAAGCACGATACCAGCCGTAGAAGATATGACCCCTGTTCCTTCCGGGGCAAAAATATCGACTCCTTTATGGGTTACGGATTTTCCCCATGGATAAAACCAGAATGAGGATTTATTATAACTATTCTTGCCCGCACCGGCTACCGGCATAATAAAATGTTGCGGGATCATATATCCTAGCAGAACGGATACTGACAGGATAACAAGAAATAACTTCAATAGCCGACGAGGGTTCATGTTATCAGCAATTATTGATAAATAAGTTGATTGATAAGAATCCAAAACGCCGGCCGGAACAAGATCGTTTAACCAAAACGTTAAATAGCTACAATTCCCTTAATTTTGAAATAACCAGATAATAAACGATATACCGCTCCATGGCCCTTTTTGAAATTTCTTTGCCAGCGTCTATTGCCAAAGCTTTGCGATTGCCTGTAAAGTCTCCGCGCCGGCAGCAATTAAAGGTCTTGAGAAAACTATTAAAAAAAGCCCGTTTCACCGAATTTGGCCAAACCTACCGGTTTGATGAAATACTATTATCGCGCCACCCTGGAAAAAAATTTCAACAGACGGTTCCTTCTTATGATTACACAAAAATTCACCAGGATTGGTGGCATAAAACGCTGGAAGGACACAGTGATATTTGCTGGCCGGGAAAAATTAAATATTACGCTCTCAGCAGTGGTACTTCTGAGGCAGCAAGCAAATACTTGCCTATAACCAATGATTTACTCAGGGGGAACCGGGTAGTAATGATCAAGCAATTGTTTACCCTGCGCACCTATCATGATATCTCAGTTAAAAGCATTGGAAAAGGATGGCTGATGATCGGGGGAAGTACTGACCTGCAGAAAGGCCCCGGCTATTATGCCGGGGATTTAAGCGGTATTACTGCCAAAAAAGTCCCCTTTTGGTTCACTCCATTCTATAAACCAGGAAAAAAAATTGCCCAAACGAAAGATTGGACCAAAAAAATTGAGATGGTAGTTGAAGAGGCACATAAATGGGATATTGGATTTGTAGTTGGAGTACCCGCCTGGATTCAGTTGTGCATGGAGAAAATAATTGACCGTTACAATCTGAAAACGATTCATGATATATGGCCTAATCTTGCCTTTTTCGTTCATGGCGGCGTTTCTTTCGAACCCTATAAAAAAGGGTTTGAAAAATTGTTAGAAAAACCACTCACCTATATTGAAACGTACTTAGCATCTGAAGGATTTATTGCATACCAGGACCGGCAACATGCCCAGGGAATGAAGCTGGTCCTTAATGAACATATTTTTTTCGAATTCGTTCCTTTTACAGATGCAAATTTTGATCATGATGGCAACATGATTGAGAACCCGGAAGCCCTGATGATACACGAAGTGGAAGAAGGCAAAGACTATGCTCTTCTATTAAGCACCTCTGCTGGTGCCTGGCGCTACCTTATAGGAGATACTATCCGGTTTACCGATAAAGATAAAAGTGAGATAATAATAACCGGACGAACGAAACACTTTTTAAGTTTAGTGGGCGAGCACCTGAGTGTCGATAATATGAATAAGGCGGTGCAGCTTGCCAGTGAAGAAATGAACATAAGCCTACCCGAGTTTACTGTGGCGGGAATTCCGCACGGATTGTTTTTTGCTCATCATTGGTATGTTGCATGCGATGATACAGTTAACCAAGAGGAATTAAAATTAAAGATTGACGAACATCTTAAAGTGTTGAACGACGATTATGCCGTGGAACGCAAGAGTGCCTTAAAAGAGATTTACCTGACTGTATTACCCGAATCATCCTTTATGGAATTTATGAGGATTAAAGGTAAAATCGGGGGCCAGCATAAATTTCCCCGGGTCATGAAAGGAAAGATGTATGAAGACTGGCAAAAATTTCTTGAATCCGAGGTCGTACGCTGACCGGATACAAGCCCCGGCGACAGTTGACTTCCTTTCCTATCTGTGTCTTTTGCTGCTCCGATAATTCGTACATTGAAGTATTAATTCCAGCAGGCGCCATTCAATTAAAAATAATAAGTATTTCTTATCATGTGGGAGGCCATTATAAGCGGACTAACACTGGGACTGATCCTTGCCTTGTCGGTTGGCCCTGTTATTTTTACTATTATTAAACAAAGCCTCAATAATGGACATACCGGTGGGTTTTCTTTCGTAATAGGAGTGTGGCTAAGCGACATTCTCCTGGTAATAATCAGCAATGCTTTTTCTGAATTGGTTAGGGGATTGATGGAATACAGGAGAGCAATAGGCGTAACCGGAAGTGTCTTTTTAATCGGAATGGGAGTGATTTATGTTTTTTTTAAAAAAGTAACATTACAGGCTGGCCAGGAAGGGATGACTATCCGATTCCGAAAGCGAGATATGCTAAAGATCGTATCGCAAGGATTTCTGATCAATACACTTAATCCCAACGTATTTATTTTCTGGCTGGGTGTGGCCACTGCGTTCACTGGTAAATTTACCCTTGGTCAGCGAATCATTATTTTTTCCGTTTGTATTGGTATTAATATTCTTGCCGATATATTAAAAGTAGTAATGGCCGGACGATTGCGTACGCGGCTAACCCTGCACACCATTAGTGTAATTAATAAAGTTTCCGGCACAATCTTAATAATTTTTGGCATTGCGCTTTTTTACGGAGCCGTGTTTCTGTCAAATAAAGTTGACTAGTATTAACAAATTCTTATAGCCTGTTCACACGCTGTCGTATTACCTTAACGATTCAAATGAAACAAGTCCTGGCTTTTTTAATGGCGTTGCTTATGTTTTCTTATGCATCAGCCCAACCATCGGATTATATACTTCTTAAGCAACGGAATAACCGGACTCTAAAAACGTACTATCCGGGAAGCTACATTTCTGCGGTTACTTACGATGGTTTTAGTCTGAACGGAATTATCATTGATATCCGAAATGATTCTATTATCGTTCAGCAACACGAAACAAAGCTGGTACCGTCTGAATTTGGCCAAAAAATAGATACCTTCAGGTATACTATGGGGGTATATTATAACCAGATTAAAAAATTCAATTTTGTAAAATATGATGTGGCCGGACGAAAAGGAGGTTTTGCGCAGGTGACCATTCCCAAACTGCTGATTATTGGGGGACTGGGATTCATGGGCCTTGAACTTATTAATACAGCCTATAGGGGAGAATCTCTTACGCAAAACAAAAAGCTGGAGAGCCTGAGTATTGCCGCGGGAGTGGCAGCTACCGGATTTTTATGGAATTTCATTTCAAAGAACAGGAACAAGGTGGGTGGAAAATACAGAGTCGTTTACGTAAATGCAGCTGCAGGCAACATATCAAAGTAGTATCTTGCGGGGCAACATAAATACTTTGCATGGCGGCTTCCGGCAAAAAGTTATTACCCCGACTATGGCGTATTACCAGGCGGATTTTCATTTTTCTATTCTTTTTTCAGCTTTTCTATATCCTGTTATTGAAATGGGTGGATCCACCTATTACGATCACTCAACTGGTAAGCGTATTGAGTGGTGACGGATTGAAACGCGATTATGTAGATATTAAAAAAATGTCACCCTATGCCCGCCTGGCAGTGATAGCAGCAGAGGACCAGCTCTTTCCCGATCATAGTGGGTTCGATTGGAAAAGCATTGATAAGGCGATTGCATACAATAAGAAGAAACCAAACCGGGTGCGGGGCGCTTCCACAATAAGTCAACAGGTAGCCAAGAATGTATTTCTTTGGCAGGGACGAACTACATTCAGAAAAGCGATAGAAGTATATTTTACGTTTATGATTGAGCTGATTTGGGGAAAGAAACGGATATTGGAAATGTATTTAAATGTAATTGAAATGGGAAAAGGAGTTTATGGGATAGAGGCCGCCGCGCAGAAAAATTTCAGGAAATCGGCTAAGCAGCTCACGCGGATAGAAGCGGCTATGATTGCCTCCTGTTTGCCTAACCCCCGTATATACACTATACGGGCAGGGTCAAAATCATTTTCAGCGGGCCCTAAATTTCCATGGATTCTTCAACAAATGAATGCTCTCCAGGACGACCCAGACGTACAGGCCTTATTACACTAATTACTTTATTTCAAATTTAAAAGAACTGCTGTTGAGGCTGGGGAATCCGGGAAGGCAGGAGGTGATTGCCATCCTGGCTATGTAAATACCCGGGCTTAATTGATGACCACAGGATATAAAAGCGGAGATATCTGTTTCTGTAATTTGCTTTACGGAATATTTTGAGGAGAGATAGCCAGACACATCACCCCTCTTATCATAAATGGCTATTGCAACAGAGGAAGTATCGAATGGTTGTTGCTGAAAGAAGTTTAAATAAGGGGCGGGGGACTGTATTTTACAGGAAAACCGGAGCAGTTCTTTATTTATTAACTCTTCCCGGATAGATGTTATCTGAACTTTTGAAAACGAAAAGAATTTTTCAATCTTCATTCCTCCATTACCGCGGTATTGATTTCCCGGAATGCTATCGGTGAATAAAGAAGATTTTGCTCCAATAACATAAGCAGGGTTGCCAACCAACGAATCTTCCACCGGCCAATAATTGTAATTATTTCTACGGTAATCCGGCGTATTGAGCGCAAAGGCCATTTGTTTTGTATAGAACCAGTATTTGGAAGGCTTCTGGTATGAATTAATAAATACAACCGGTAAACCAGCTGCTTTTTGTTTTATGGCAGCTGCTACCATCTTATTTTCATGAAATTCATCTTTGCCTATCGCCGCTGCCGAAGGAATATGGAGCATCATATAAACGCGGGCCAAAAGAACCAACAAAAGCGTTACGGGCGCCAAACGGTAAACCCATTTGGAAAGCGACGGTTTATCAATAAGGTATTGATGACTCAATACGATCAGTCCAACAAAGCCAGGAACTGTCCAGTTAGCTTCGGCCCTTCCTTTCAGTGTACTGATCAGGAAAACAAGATATATTCCGACCAGGGAATACTTCATGGCCCTTTCGGTAAGTGAACCGGGTTTATGTTTAATAGCGGACCAGATAAATAACCAACCCAGCAGGGGTCCGGCTAGTGCAATTTGCCCCAACAGGTATTCCGTGGTAAAAGAAAAACGATAGCCTACAGCATTGCGTTCAAATAAATGAAACTGAACCGAAGGAAAATGCTGTTCGTATTGCCAATAAAGGTGGGGGGAAAATAGTATTAATGCAATAATCGCTGCCAGGTAGGTTTGATATTTATAAAGTAATTTGGGATTGAGAGCTGAGGGTAAAAAACACAATTAATATTCCATGGTATTTGCTGTAAAGCATGAGTGCAATAGAAATGCCCAACAGTAATGAATTTGTAATTGTTGTATTTAACAGGAAACGACGGTATAACAAAAAGAAAACCGATACAAAAAATAATAAGGGGATATCGGGAACGGCAATAATGCCTCCAATTTGAGCCACGGCGATGGAGGCAGCGATAGCATAGAACAGGAAATCATTCTTCTTTTCGGTGAGTTTCTGAATAATAAAAAGCGTTGCCGTATTCATCAGCACTATAAATAACCGAACCCCTAATTCATTGGGAAATATTGTATAGCCAGCTTTAATTAACCAGGCAATCATAGGAGGATGATCGAAATAGCCCCGGGCCGGATATTGAGAATAGATCCAATAGTAAGCCTCATCATCAAATAGCTCAGTGGTGCCTGCCTGGATTAAATTGATAAGAAACCAAATAAGAAAAAAGAACAGGCGATGATTTCTTGTAATAAATTTCATAAAATATTTTGGTTGCAAGCGCTAATGTAATGCATCGACGGCTCTAATGGCTTTTTGCAACCGCTCTTCGATACTGCCGTTTATGTCAGCCCAAGGGGTTGATTGATTGATCATGATATCCTTATAGATAGCGTATAGTTTTTCTCTTGTTTTCAAATCGGGATATTCCCGCAAGGAATCTTTTTTCCACGGAAGGTCAGTACTGCAGAGGAGGTATAAATCATATCTTCTTTCAACTATCTGGTTAATGATCCATTGATGACAGTTGCCGAAGACAAATTCGCACCAAACTTTTAACACGTACATATCCGTATCGATGAACAGGAGCCGGGAAGACGGTAAGTCGGGAACTCTGAAAGAATCCGCTGCCCCCTTCCGGACTTCCGGACTTCCGGACTTTCGGACTTGTTGCACATATTCTTCCTCCAAATTGACTTGCCCTTTGGCAATATTGAGCAGGTCATCGTAATCATATTTGACCCCATGTGCAAGCAGGTATTCCCTGGCGAATTCAGGACACCATACTGTTTTATAGTGTTGGGCCAGTTGTTCGCAGAGCGTGCTTTTGCCCGTGCTTTCCGGACCAATTACGACTATTTTTTTAATGGAGTTTTCTGGTTCCATGCTGGTTTTGCTTTCAATACTTTTTTATGCACAACGCAGGATTCATCATGCGCCCCGGGCAGGTACCCGGTACTCAAAAGAAACTCATTTACAATTTGACCGCCGGTAAAGCGAAAAGTTTTCTTAAAAAGCCTTGTCCATTCCTCTATGGATTTAGGATGATGCTGATCGAGCCAATTTTTAAAAGAACCAAATTCTTTTTGCAGGCGAAGAATCATTTTTGCATTCTCTATAGCCGCGTTTATTTTTAATCGATTTCGAATTATACCGGAATCCTGCATGAGCCGGGCAAAATCTTTTTCTTTATATGAGGCTACTTTTTTTATTTCAAATTGATGATAGGCCATCCGGAAATTTGCCTGTTTTTTCAAAATAGTAGTCCAGCTCAGGCCGGCCTGGTTGATTTCCAATATAAGCCGGCAAAACAATTCATTATCATCAGAAATGGGAAACCCGTAATAAAGGTCATGGTATTCTTTGTGTTCGGGTTGTTCTCCTTTCGGCAGTGAATTTATGAAAGTGCAATAACTCATGTATGATGTTTATTAAGTGATGGGAGACTTACTTTTCTTCACCCACTCGGTGTATCCCCACCAGGCCAGGAATAAAAATAGAACATACATCAATGTAAATAGCATGAGACCCTTATAAAAATTAAGAGGGATTGCCACGATATTCGAAAAAATCCAGGCGATCCAGTTTTCAATCTTTCTTTTGGCCATCCACCACATAGCTGTAACAGCGGAACCGGAAACTAATGAATCGAGAATAGGCGTATTGCTGTTTGTCCACATTCTTAAAACAAAAAAAATAACTATCCAGAAGAAAAGAAAGAACCCGATCCCAAACCATAATTGGCTGCGGGTGCACCAACTGATCGGATAGGTATAATGAGCCGCGTCTTTTTTCTGTACCCAGTTATACCAGCCATACACGCTCATCAGGAAATAATAAATATTCAGCGAAGCATCTGCATATAATGGAGGGGACACCATAAAAAAGTAAACATAGGCGGCCAGTAAAACGCCCACAATGCCCGTAGGGTAAACCAATACGTTATTCTTACGGGCATACCAAACACTGGCAATTTGAGTAACCGTGCTTATCCATTCAGGCCACTGCGTACTTTTAATATTTTCTATAAACTTTTGCCAGAGGTCACTCATGCGTTTTTATTTATAAATAAGGAAAGGACACAGCCCCTTTGATACAAAACTTGCCCGGGAAGATTATTGTTTCTTTTTCATTTCTTCCCTGACCATTTTTTCGTAATCAATACCTTCTTCCAGCATCAGCTCAATACCCAAATTGCGCAGCGAGGTAATCAATGGTATAAGTCTTTTTCCTTTTTCGGTAAGATCGTAAATGACTTTGGGAGGCACTTCTGCAAATACTTTTTTAGAAACAACCCCATCCTGCTCAAGTTCTTTCAGCGCTCTTGTCAGCATCTTTTGGCTGATATGCGGAATATCCCTTTCAAGTTCTGAATATCTGAAAGGCTTGTATTGCAATCTCCATAGTATCGGTGTTTTCCATGTGCCACCAATTAGCCCCAGGACATAATCCACGGGGTTGTAAAAGCGGTTCTTATTTATAAATACATCAGGCATAAATAAAATTAAGCAATACGGACAATAAAGTGCGTAACATCCTCTTTGGTGCACTACAAGGTTTTCCCTCCTGCCTGCGGGAAATTTGAGCATTAAAAAGCATAAAAATGAAAAAATTTATTTCCGTTACGATTCTGTTCATTCTTTGCCTTGGCCCACTTTCCGCGCAACATGGGGCAGGTACTAAAGGTAAAGTGTTGCTTGTTGTTTCAAATTCTTCCGTAAGTAAACAAACAGGATGGCCCATTGGCGTTTGGGCTGCTGAGGTTACCCACCCATATTGGGAATTTAGCGAGGCCGGATATACGGTAGAGATTGCAAGCCCCGAAGGCGGGGAAGTAAAATTTGATGGGTTCAGTGATCCTGAAGATGCAAGCAAATACGCAGCGTTCGATATTATTTCTTTGGGCTTTAAGAAAGATCCTTCCAAAATGGCCATGCTTCAGCAAACTAAAAAATTGTCATCAGTAAATAAAGACAATTACAAAGCGATTTTTGTTTGTGGTGGTCAGGGCCCGATGTACACATTTATTGACAACCCGGAGGTCCATAAATTCTTTGTCGATTTTTACATGACTGGTAAACCGGCCGCGGCCATTTGTCATGGAACCTGCATTCTCTTAAAGACCAAACTTCGCAATGGAAAGTTTTTAGTCGAAGGAAAACGGTGGACCGGTTTTGCGTCCTCGGAAGAGCAGTATGCAGATAACTATGTTGGTATGAAGATCCAGCCTTTCCGCATAGAGGACGAAGCCCGCAGGATGCCAAATAGTAAATTTGAAGTAGGGGAACCTTTTGCGCCTTACGCTGTACAGGATGGAAACTTAATAACCGGGCAGCAACAAAATAGCGGGGCTGCTGCAGCCAAACTGGTGATTGCCCAGCTGGAGAAAGATAAAACAAGATATCCCACCTATGTGCTGGTACATGGTGCATGGGCCGACGAAAGTGCCTGGGGTTTTGTTAGAAACCAATTGGCGATAAATGGAAACGTAATAGTAGTTAATTTACCTGCTCACGGAATTGATCTAACAGCTGTGAACAAAATAACGCTGAAAGAATATGTAAAGAAAGTGGCTGAGACGGTCAATAAGCAACCGGGCAAAGTAATATTGGTGGGACATAGTATGGCCGGTGTTGTGGTGTCGCAGGTTGCCGAAGAAATCCCTCAAAAAATAAGCAAACTGGTTTATGTGGCGGCCTATCTGCCACGAAACGGGGAAGATTTGTTATCACTTTCAAAAAAGGATGCTCAAAGTTTGGTAGGAACTGCGCTTGAGTTCAACCCCGACTACTCTGCTGCCACCATTAAAAAAGAAGTAATTGTGCCTGCTGTTTGCGGGGACTGTCCCGACTATATGAAAGAGGCGCTTGTAAAATATCATAAAGAAGAGCCCACTAAGCCACTGGGAGAAAAAGTATTGTTAACTACCAAATTCAATAGTGTGCCCAAGTATTATATACATACAACTAATGATAAGGCCGTTGGATATGAATTACAGCAACAGATGGTGAAAAATAATGGAACAATAAAAAAGACTTTTGCCATGAATACCTCTCACCTGCCTTTTGTAGTGCAACCCCAGGAATTTGTCGATATCCTTACCAGGATAAAATAACCATAAATGATCTATAATAAAGAGAGAAAGATATATAAAAGAACAGCGTCAGTCTTGTTGCTGTTCTTTTCTTTCGAAGTAATCCAGGCACAATCGTTACCCGTTGAAATCATGGCCGGGCATCAACGGGCGGGTGTTGATGTGTTGTGGTTCAGAAATTTTTCATCACCTAAAGCTACCACTTCACCTTGGTTATTTTTTCATAGGACGAGGGCTTCCTCCAATTATCATGGCCAAACAAGTTTTGGAGTAACGAATGCGCTTAGTTATAATTTTAAAAAAGGAATTGGAATTGTGGCAACTGTTCAATTGCTGCAAAGTGGGGTAGCCGCAAAAGGCGGAATTCAATATGTCAAAGTATTTGGAAGGGCAAGCTTGTTCAGCTGGGTGGTAGCGGGGAATAATACAGATCATTTTGCCTCAGGCGACTGGTTTGTATTACTCCGCTGGACCCCTATTATTAACAGAAACTGGAACTGGTTTACCCAACTGGAATTATTGTCTTCGATAAATTTAGAATCCAATAAGAATTTTGTACAACGGTTAAGGCTGGGCCTGAGCCGCAATCGCTGGCAATTTGGTCTGGCGTTGGACCAAAGCCAAACCGGTAACAATAAATTAATCACCTTTGGTAATAATGGGTTGTTTTTGAGAAAGGAATTTTAGTAACTTCTCTGTCTTATTTCACCAATCAAAAAACTACAACTATGATCGCCGAACAACTATCAGCTACTCAAAAAGTAGCCAGCCGCTTCCACGAACTTGCCCAGGCAGGTCAGTTCGACAAAATTCAAGACGAACTATATGCAGAAAGCGCGGTGAGTATTGAACCCCCAGGTGCCCCGGGCCTTCAGTCTGTGGAGGGACTTCCCGCCATAAAAAAGAAGGGGGAAATTTTCCAGGGTATGGTAGAGGAAATGCACGGCGGTTATTCTTCTGAACCCATTATTGCCGGAAACTATTTTAGTGTGGGGATGGGTATGGATGTAACTATGAAAGGAGCCGGAAGAATGAAAATGGATGAAATTGCTGTATATGAAGTAAAGGATGGAAAAATTGTAAAAGAGCAGTTCTTTTTTTAAACTCAAGCTTTTGTTAAAAGGAACAGTCGTCTAAATATCATTGTTTCGTGCTTTAAGTAGAAAAGTATACAACGAATCTCAGAGAAAGGCTTCAATATTTTAGATGGTTTACTTTTTGCTAGTTGAAGGAAATTCTATGCGTACCGAGCCAACCACTATTTTTATAAGATGAATAAAGTTAATCTTCTTGAAAAATTTTCTCTTTTTTTCCGGACACTGGAGCCCCAAAATAGTAGGGGAACTTAATGACCAGGAAATAAAGTTGGTAAAATTCAAAGGGCCTTTTGTATGGCATCATCATGAACAGGAAGATGAATTATTCTTTGTAGTAAAAGGAAGTTTTGATATGGAGTTTCGGGATAAAACAATTACCCTGAACGAAGGAGAGTTTCTCATTGTACCGAGGGGAGTTGAACATCGGCCAAATGCCTCCGAAGAAGTTCAGGTGCTTTTGTTTGAACCGGCCAATACCCTTAATACGGGCAACACCCAAAATGAAATGACTGTAAAGAATCCCGAACCTCTCTGATTTTCTGCATCTTTGCATTCCTAAAAAGGTTGTATATGAAAATTGCAGTATTGGGTGCGGGTATGGTGGGCCGTGCTATTGCCCTGGATCTTGTGAATGAATATTCAGTTACTTCTTTTGACGTTAATGAAGAAAACCTGCAACAACTCAAAGAACGGAGCGCCTCCGTTTCTACCGTTAAAGCGGACCTCAGAAATTATGGTCATTACGCAGCCTGGTTGACATCGTATGACCTGGTTATTACTGCTGTTCCGGGGTTTATGGGTTTTGACTGTTTGAAGGCCGTAATTAATTGCGGAAAAAATATTGCGGATATTTCTTTCTTCCCCGAAGATGCATTACAATTAGATTCCATGGCTAAAGAAATGGGCGTAACGGTAATCACCGATATTGGGGTGGCTCCGGGAATGAGCAATCTTATTCTTGGAAGGCATAATGAAGAGATGATCATTAAAAACTTTGAGTGTTATGTTGGAGGATTGCCTGCTCATCCGCAGCCTCCGTTCTATTATAAAGCACCGTTTTCTCCCATTGATGTCATAGAAGAATATATGCGGCCGGCCAGGCTGAAAGAAAAAGGGGAAATAGTAACCAGGCCCGCACTAACAGAACGGGAGATATTGAGTTTTGACGGGGTGGGGAATTTGGAAGCTTTCAATACTGATGGATTGCGTTCGTTGCTTTTTACTATGAAGCATATTCCCGATATGAAAGAGAAAACGCTTCGGTATCCTAAACATATTGATTTAATCATTGCACTAAAACAGGCAGGGTTCTTTGAGGAGCAGGAAATTATTATAAACGGGGCCTCCGTTTCACCATTGCAGTTCTGTTCAAAATTGTTGATCGAGAACTGGAAGCTGGGGGCCGAAGAAGAAGAATTAACAGTGATGAAAGTAATTATTGAAGGAGCGGAGAACGGAAATGCAAAGCGAATTGAATATAATTTACTGGACAGGTACGATTTTTCTACAAAAACATCTTCTATGGCGCGGACTACCGGCTATACCTGCACAGCGGCCGCAAATTTGATTATAACAGGACTTTTTAATGAAAAAGGTGTTTTTCCTCCGGAACTGGTTGGTAAACACAAAGCATGTTTCGATTTTGTTTTTGATTACCTGGAAAAAAGAGGGATATACTGGAAGAAAAAATAGTTTAGTAAGTCGGATGTGTCTGTCCGGACCTTTTCAGGTAATTCTGAACAATCCGGATGTCGCTATAAGAATAGGAATTGCCTAATTTTTCTTTTATCATCGCTGTAGTTTCTTCACTGCTTGATTCTTTTAATACCGAGAGAACTGTGTCAATTCTGTCCTGCGAAAGTAATTGCAGGGGTTCTATTTCACCAGTAAGAACAAACTCTGCGAGGTGCCCCTGAATGGTACTTATGGCCAGCCCTCTTTGTGTCGCAATCTCTTCAGCCGATTTACCTGCCCGGAAAAACTCCAGGCTTTCCAACTGGCTACTCCCCTTTTTCGGTTTTCCTTTTTTCTTAATGGTTACTGCTTCCAGCATTTCTTTGGAATAGTTTTCACCTGTTCCATCCGGAAAACCTTCCGATATTCTGGCATTTTGTAACTGTTGTAGTTTGTTCCAATAAACAGCCTCTGTTTCCAACAGCGCTGCTATAAAGTGCATTACCCGACTTTTGCCTTGCAGAGAATGTGCATGCTTATGAACCGGTGATATGAGGTCTTCGTAAATAGATTTTACAAACCAGCCAATCGCCCGGCTTATTCGTTCCTGCACCGGGATATTATTATGAATTGAATCAAAAGGAGAAAGTATGCTTTGCAGTTGACCCGTAAATTTTTCGGCCATTCCTTTTTGTTCGTAGACTTTTTGCAGTAGCTGGTTGATAATTTCCAGGGAAACCTCTTTACCTGGAAGTTGCTTGGACGAAGCCGATTCTTTGAGTCCTTGAGTAGCAGCAATCATTTTTTTCCAATCGAACAGCTTAATCAACCGGGTAATGGCAAATACTTTTTTTTCAGTATCCAGCAGGAGACTTAATTCATTGGCTCCCGACTCCCTTTCGGCAAAAGCAATTACTTGTGGATTTGTTTGAATAGCGGAAGCAAATATTTTTGAGGACAGCACCAATCCTTGCAGAGAAGTACAACGGCTAAGAGCAACATACACCTGGCCCGGTGCAAAAGCCTGGCCCGCATCAATGATCGCTTTTTCAAATGTAAGACCCTGGCTTTTGTGAATAGTAATGGCCCAGGCGAGCCGAACGGGGTATTGAGTAAAGGAACCCAGCTCTTCCTCCTCAATACTGTCTTTTTCTTTATTATAATTATACCGGATGTTTTTCCATGTTTCTTTTTCCAATTTTAATTCAGCCTGTTCTCCTACCGGAATTAAATAGATTTCGTCTTTTACAATCCGGCTAACTGTCGCCAGCTTACCATTAAAAAAGCGACGGCTTTCCCCACTGTCATTCCGGATAAACATTACCTGGGCCCCCTCTTTCAATAATAAGGTTAATTCAGTAGGCAGGGCATTTTCATTAAATTCTTTTTCAATTAATCCTTCAAAGCGATAACTTTTCCCCGGTAGTTTTTCTAATTCGGCCGCATTGATAGTGTCCGCCTTCCTGTTATGGGTGGTAAGCGTAATGGTGTCTTTCACTAAATGTTCTTGCGCAAGAAAAAGTTGCCGGCTATTGAGTTCCTGCAGATCCTTCGGTAATACAATATTATTCCGGATGCGGTTCAGCAGATCAATAAAGTGCTGTTCGTTTTGGCGATATATCTTTTTCAGCTCAATATATAAAGGGGGTGATTGTTCTATCACTTTGGCATGAAAAAAGAAAGGGCTTTCGTAATAATCTTTCAATAAATTCCATTCTTCCGGGGGAACTACCGGGGGTAATTGATACAAGTCTCCGATAAACAATACCTGGACGCCCCCAAAGGGAAATAAATGATTTTTACGAACACTGCGAAGAATGGTATCAATGGCATCCAGCATATCGCTGCGAAGCATGCTTACTTCATCGATAATCAACAGGTCCAATTCCTGCAACAATTCTCTCTTTGCTGAACTTAACCGGAGATGCTTCAATAAATTGTTGGAGTCGGTGACTCCGCTACTGCTGAAACCCCTGTTACCGGGAATAAAGGGACCAAAAGGTAATTGAAATAGTGAATGCAAGGTAGCGCCACCGGCATTTATAGCTGCTACCCCAGTTGGGGCCGCCACCACGGTATTTTTACTGGTTTTGTCTTTTATGTATTTCAGAAAGGTTGTTTTTCCGGTTCCCGCTTTACCAGTTAAGAAAATGTGCCGCGATGTATTAGCAACAAATTCAGTTGCCAGGGTAAAAAGTTCATTGCTGGTATCAGGAGTCAATAATTCCACTGTTGTTAAAATATGTGGCGGTTGAATTGGGGCAATTTTCATCCGAAGGTAAGTATCAAACAAACTTTATGACAAGAAACCTTTTGATAGGTTCTTGTTGGGCGTTGACCTACAACAATAGTTGTACTTCCAATGAATACTATTGCCAGGAAAGCAGGAAAAATGGTTACATCCCCCTGCTTTCCTGGTAAATAACATTTTTTCAAAGAAAGGACCGGTAATAGTAATTGGTATATATTATAGAATAATCAGCCGTCGCAAATCCCGGAAATCGAAGTCCCGAAAATGAAGATTAATTCTTTTGGAAATAAATGCTTTCCAGTTTCACCCTGCCTGAAATAGTCAGCTTAGGGGTTACTTTGATGGCTTTGGCCCCAATAACAGGATTTCATTTACCTGTACCTCTGTTATATATTTTTTTGCACCGGTCTTATCCGTATAACTTCGGCTTACCAGTTTGCCTTCCACGGCCAGGTTAGTTCCTTTTAACAGGTATTTTTCGGCTAATTCCGCGTTTTTTCCCCAGGCAACAATATTATGCCATTGTGTTTCGGTTACTTTTTCGCCTTTTGCATTACGGTAGGCGTCGCTGGTAGCCATACTGAACCGGGCCCATTTTCTTCCGCTCTCCGTAGTACGTACATCAGGAGCATTGCCCAGGTTCCCGATTAATTGAACTTTGTTTTTTAAAGCATACATAGTTTTACGTTTTTTGGTTCTTCACTAAAATCCTACCAGGAAAAGAAAGAACCCATTTTAAAATTGGTTATCCGTTTATTTCATTGGCGCCAATGAATTATCATCACAAAGATGAAGAGTCGAAAAAACAATAGCCGGTTTTTACCCGTTTATAATCGTTTTTAAACGCTTCTGATCAGCATAAGGCATATTAATTTGTGGGAAAGACGTATATATATGCAATCCACTTCAGGGCCAAAAAATTGCCGTAGTTGTAATAAAATACTGAGAGGGCGCATTGATAAGAAATTTTGCGACGACCATTGCCGTAATAGTTTCAATAACCAGTTTAAAACGGAAAAAAGCAATTATGTGCGCAATGTAAATAATTGGTTGTTAAAAAACAGGCGTATACTGGAGGGACTATTGCCTCAAACCCAGGAAAGTATCCGGGTGAATAAGGAAAAACTACAACGACTCGGTTTTTTATTTCCCTATCATACGCATACTCATACCAACCGAAAAGGGGGGGTATATTATTATTGCTACGAATACGGGTATCTTCCCTTATCGGATGATTGGTTGTTAGTGGTGAAACGAAAAGAAGAGGGATGATTATTTCAATGTTCTTACTTTTTTCTCCCGTTCGGTAACCGAATTGTGCGTGGTGCCGGAAATCAGCCCACGGCAATTATCCGCTCCGCAACGGCAAACAAAGGATTCCATGTGTTCATCAAGGAAAACAGCATAATCCAGGGTAAGCTCCTCGCCTTTTTTGATAGAACGAAGAGCAATTGCATTCAATCCATTGCAAATCGTATTGGGTTTACAGCTATGATTTTGCGGAGCCCAACCGGAGGGGTCATCGTCCCACAATAAAAAAACTTCATTGCTTACGGGATAAGCATACCGGCGAAAGAGTTCTTTATCATCCTCATTCCAGTTTTGTTCTACAAAACGCCGGGTAACCAGGCGCTGTGATCTTTCTTCTCCTGAAAATACGAGTTCCCCTTTCTTTATTTCCTGGCGGGCATAAATACCATAACCGGCAATAGAATTGCCGCGCACTGTAAATTTTTTCTGCTTCCGCTGATGACGGGCAATACCTTCTGCTATTATATGATGGAGGAAACCAGCCTGCCCAACTTCATCATACTTCAATACAAAATCGGCCGAACCCTCATAACCATCTTTATAAAAAACGGAACAGGTGAAATTAATTTCGAGAAAGAAAATTTTGCCTTTATCATTTACCCTGAAGTCAAGCCGGGCATACCCTACTCCGCCAAAACCACGAAAGATCCTTTCTGAGGCTCTACGTAATTGTTTTTCTATCCGCTTGTCTTTGCATGGGTGATTACAATCGGGATGTAGTTCAGATGTCTTTAATGCATAGGTCTTAAACTCCCGACCCTCAGGAAAAATATATTCAACCGGTTTAAATACCGTACAGGTTTTCTCCGGTGCCGCATTGGCGGCTACCAATACCGTAAACTCGCGGCCGGCAATATATTCTTCTACCAGTAAGGGGCCATATTCTTCCAGAATTTCTTCGATCTTAGTAAGAAGCTCTTCTTTATTAGTAACCAGCGAATGTTCATCAACTCCGAGGCTGTCACCTGCTTTAGCTGGTTTTACAAATAATGGGAATGATAAATGTTTACAGGCCAGCTCGGCATCCTCGATCGATTCAATCAATACAAACTGGGGGGTTGGCACGCCTTCGCAATATGCCACATATTTCATTAATTCCTTGGTAGGATCGTATAACTTGGAGGATGGACCGGTATGAGGCAGGTTCAATGCTTCAAAGCTATGGATTACATCTATCGAAGGAACTTCCCATTCCAGGTAACCTTCACAAAGGTTTACAAAAATGTCGTAACCTTTTTTACCCAGTTCTTTCAACTGGCGATAGGTAGTAAGCTTATTAAGGAATACATGATCCACGGTTGCTTCCGGAAGATAGGGCGTCAGGTCCCTTGGTGGATCGTAATTTTTGTAATCTACGCCGGTAGTAGAATAGTCGGGTTGCAGTACACAAACTTTCATACGGTGACTTCGTTATGAAATAATGGGTTTAATAACTATCATGTGTATTTATCAAAAGTAAAAGATTAATTCAATTAATTAAAGTATTCTTTTACTTAATCCTTCTTTTATTATCTCGGATACTAATTGAGTAAACGTTTTACCGGATACACGTAGTATGGCACCAATGGAAGTATAGTCCTCGTCTTCGCTTAATCCGCATTGGGCATTTACTTCCAGTACATATAGATTGCCTGTTAACGCATCCATTCGTATATCAAGCCGGCCATACCCTTTTCCGCCTACCGCGCAATAGGCTTTCAAGCTTATTTCTTTAACAGCCGATGACAGCGGTTCTTTAACCGGGATATAATTATAGAAGTTTTCATTATTAGGCATGGGGGATTCATTCTCATAAATCTCCCATAAGCGATCAAAAGATAAAAACTTCTCATTATCCGGAAGCGATTCATGAAAGACTCTTTCTACCGGTTCGTAAACAATGCATTCATCCGGGTGATCCGATGATCCCACGATTAATGAGGTAAACTCGGGTCCTTTAATAAACTCTTCAGCCAGCAACCCGCCGGTTGTTAACTGCCATCCCCGGTAACCGGTGTTTAGTTCATAAACCCGGCTAAGCAATTCTTCTTCCGAGTGCACTACATTCTTAATAGATACACCCATGCTACCTCCGGAAATAGCGGGTTTAATAATGATAGGAGTTCCTATTTTCCGGCAGATACTCTTAATAGCCTGCTCTTCTCCATCAATTACAGCCCATTTAGGTGTTGGTACCCCAGCCTGATCAAAGGCTTGTTTCATCGGAATCTTAGACGTGGTAATGGTATAAAAGGAAGCATCGGAACCCGTATAGGCCAATTCTTGTTTTTCCAGTTCATGTATCACGGAGATTCCGGGCGTTCCATTGATTTCATCGCCATCACATAAATTAATAACCAGGGGCAGTTGCCCGTTCGATTGTTTTCTTATCTCGCCGATCGTTTGCGGAATGTTTTCCATGGTTATTGGCTGCCATTGCCATTGGGCACCCAATTCAGCAAACACCTGTGTATATTCCTTCAGGCTTTGAGAGAAATCGTAATAGTATTGCAGATTGGGGTCGTCGGTCTCCAGGTGGGGTACCAGTACCCACACTTTATATTTATGAAAAGGATCGGCTATAGATTGGCTCATGCAATCAAACGCTTGCTGGTTGTGCTTTCCGGTGAAGCTGTTGCTGAATGAAATCGGTTAACCGGTATTGCTGTAAGGTTTCTGCAGAAAGATAGCTGGCACCCTGAATCAGTTGCAGGCAATTGGCCGAAGCGCACTGGCAAAGGAATGGCTGAATCATTTCCCACTCGGTAGAAGGATAGAAGAATGTAAACTCTTCCCCTGCTTCAATGGGTCGTAAACATACCAGCTCCATAGAAGCGGTATCAAAAAATACATTCGGGTTGCAGCTGTGATTAATATACTGTAAGAATTCGGGACGCAGGGTAATATGGGTATCAACACCCGTTTGAACCGTGAGATACGTTGGTTGCGTTACCGTTTCTCCTGCGTGAAAGGTGCATAGCACTTCGCCAGGCTGAAAGGATTGTAATGAACTTAATTGCTGTTGGCCCGTACTCGTGTTGCGCAATACTTCGGCAAATGAGGTACGAAGAACAACTTGTTTTTGGGAGGTAATTGGGTTAGTAACAGACATGTGGTAGAATATTAATGGTTGTATAAATTTAAAGATAATATTATAATGTATTCAATTACATCAATAGCTATTTTTTTTATTAACGATAACGATAATAAATGTGAATAGCGATATTGATACAATAGATTTGTTATTGAACTCATGGGCAGAAAGGAAGATAATGATCACCCAGATAAGTGTAAATCGTGAACACCCCCCCAATTGATTCCTATAAAATCAATCCCCGTTTTATAAGGTGAACAATAGTTAGTATTAAGATTCCATCCCGGCTAACATAAGCTGTAATCATTAAACACATGAATGTCAGTATCTTTTTATAAGATAGGTAGATAACGATGCCGGTTATGAGGTTATAGAATACCTATACTTTTAGATACTATTGATCAAAAAAGGGTATAACTTTAATAGCTTCATTCAAACGATGGTACCTATTACCGATCATTTTATGCGTAATGTTCTTCGAATACATATTATCCCTTCTTTAATCTATGTTTTCATAATCTTGCTAAGCGCCCCCGGGTGTATCAAAGATTACAGCTTTGAAGGAGATACTATTAAAGACACTCTGATAACAGAAGACCCGGTGCCTCCCTCCGGATTTACCCTTCCCTTTTGTACGTCCTGTGCAGGCAAAGATTCGGTGCTGCTTTCCAAATGGAGTTTTAAGACTGATTCTACTCTTATCTGCGGAACTGTTACCAATGCGGTAATTAGTCCGGATAGAACTGCCTTCACCTTTTTTGGTCCATCTGCCTGCTCGGCCGATACCGGATTAATCATCACGGTCTATTTAAATGGAGTAGTATTAGACAGGGACAGATCCGGCATTACCACCGAGCGGGTAATATTTCAATATTATGAGAGAGGGAAACCCGATATTTTGTTATCGAGACCTTTACCCGGATTTTCATTAGACATTACCAGGTACGACCATCAAACCGGGATTGCCAGTGGTACCTATGGTGGCTATGCAGCCAGGCAAAATGGAGCAGTGATCTTAATCAAATCAGGCAAATTCCAGGTAAAGTTCCAATAATAAAGTACCCCCTGCATGCTAATCCTATCAGAGAAAAAATAATAAGCGGCCATGCCGGTAATCCTTTCTTCTGATATTACTGGTGCTTCCCATAGTATGATATAGCATTCATCCCTGATAAAATTAAGGGTACCCCGATTATGGAATCTGTAGCAGCATCAGGGTGGCGAAAATGAAATTCATCCTATTCCCTTCAGTAAAAGGGCCACAATTCTTACCTACATTTGGGATTCAAAAAATGGCCTTAATCTATTTATGACAGCTCAATCAAAAAATATACGTGTGCTGGTAGTAGGATGTGGTAATATGGGCGCTTCGCATGCAATGGCATACAAAATGCTCGACGGGGTAGAAATTTGTGGTATTGTATCTACGGGCAGCAGTAAAGAGGTATTAAATCAAAAGCTGGGAGGTGGATATCCCCTGTACAATGAATATAATGAAGCCCTGGAAGCAAGCCAACCGGACGCGGTTTGTATATCTACCTATCCCGATACACACGAACAATTTGCGATTCTTGCTTTGGAAAAGGGGTGCCATGTATTTATTGAAAAACCTCTGGCGGATTCGGTATCGGGAGCAGAACGGGTAGCGGCCGCGGCTAAAAAAGCAGGAAAGAAATTGGTAGTTGGGTATATTTTACGTCATCATCCTTCCTGGGAAAAATTCATAGAGCTGGCACGGCAATTGGGAAAACCATTAGTGATGCGGATGAATCTCAACCAGCAAAGCCATGGATTAATGTGGAATGTGCATAGGAACCTTATGAAAAGCCTAAGCCCGATTGTTGATTGCGGCGTTCATTATATAGATGTGATGTGCCAGATGGTTCGATCAAAACCGGTTCAGGTATCTGCCATCGGGGCCCGGCTCACCAATGATATCCCGGAAGGCAATTATAACTACGGACAATTACAAATCCGGTTTGATGATGGATCAGTAGGCTGGTATGAAGCAGGCTGGGGGCCCATGATAAGCGAAACAGCCTTTTTTGTGAAAGATGTGATAGGGCCCAAAGGATCCGTTTCTATTGTGGCCAGAGATGCCGGCGGAAAAGGGAAATCAGATTCAGTAGAAGCACATACCAAAACAGAATCTATTCGTTTGCACCATGCGGATATTGACGAAAACAACCAATTTACCAGGGGAGATGAATGGATCAACCTGCAGGACGAGCCCGACCACCAGGAACTTTGTACCCGGGAACAACGGTTTTTCCTGAGGGCAATACAGGAGGATATGGACTTAACGGAACATATTGATGACGCCGTTAACAGTTTGCGTATTGCTTTTGCCTGTGATGAATCGGTGCGAACGGGGAAGCTGGTGAAATTGTAAATGAGAGAATACATCAAATATGGAAAGAGCTTATTACCTTGCAGTCTTTATGAATTGCTGTTTTACCGGGGAATTTGGGAATAAATGCAAATAGAAAAAAAAACTAAACACAATTCGGAAAATAGAAATGAACTATATTTATTTTTGTTTTTATACTAACGGCACCCAAGTGCTAACATCCATTAAAATTCTAAATTAACAATCATGGCAAAAAAAGCAGCAAAAAAAGCTGTAAAGAAAGCAGCAAAAAAACCCGCAGCAAAGAAAGCGGCTAAGAAAAAAGTAGTTAAAAAAGTGGCTAAAAAGAAATCTGCCCGTAAGCCTTCGGCAGCCTTCATGAAACCGCTTACCCCCAGTGCTATGTTAGCAGAAGTGGTGGGAAGCAAACCATTACCCCGCACCGAAGTGGTGAAAAAAATATGGGTATATATCAAAGCCAATAAACTACAGGACAAAGTAAACAAACGTATGATCAATGGCGATGCCAAACTGAAAGCAGTTTTTGGAGGCAAGGCGCAGGTATCTATGTTTGATATGGCGAAGCACTTATCCAAGCACTTGAAATAAGTGATCAACTTGTTATCAATGGAAACGGACCTCAAGAGGTCCGTTTTTTTATGCTCTAATCCATTGTAGATGGCCAGGAAGATATTATTTCAGATTGGCTTCCAATTCGGCAGCTATTAACCCGATCAATTCAGTATCAATCTTCTTTTTATGCATATCTGCTTCTGATAAAATTGCCCGGTAATTTCGTTCTTCATCGGGCTCAAATAG
Organism: uncultured Chitinophagaceae bacterium; assembly: GCA_963775145.1. Classification (GTDB taxonomy): domain Bacteria; phylum Bacteroidota; class Bacteroidia; order Chitinophagales; family Chitinophagaceae; genus Endoryza. Next base: position 54,701 of record CAVZHZ010000016.1, on the reverse strand, counting down.
CATTTCAGTGCCTTCCATGTTTACCGCAATTTTATGGATATAGCCCATCAACCGGAGTTCAGCGTCGTATGATTGCTCTACCCCTTTATAAAATATAGTTAGTGTAAAAGATTCCGCCATCGAGCAGGGACTTGATTTATATGGTAAAAATAAAAAAACCACAGGTAAGGAACCTGAGGTTTTGACTTAGAAAACGCTACGATCAATTCTTTAGAAGCACCGTATCCATCAGGTGAATGACGCCATTGGAAATTTTCGCATCGCGCGGTTGCAGCAATGCCGAGCCAATACTTACTACTCCTTCTTTAATCTGCACCAGTAATTCCTTATTATTTACAGTAACCAGTTTGTCGCCATCTTTTAAATCTTTAAAATCAATCTTTCCGCTTATGACATGATTCTTAATCAGGTCGGCCAGCCGGGCCCGATTGTTTGGTTCGAGTAAACTATCCATTAAACCCTTCTCCAGCTTTTCAAAGGCGAGATCGGTGGGTGCAAAAAATGTATAAGGCCCCGTACTGCTTAACAACTGATCCATGTCAGAAGCATGTACACTCTTTTTTAATGTTTTCAGGTTCTTATCGACGTTCACTATTTGTGTAATATTAGACATACTATTATTTTAGCGCCTGTAGAATTACAGGCATTCGGGTAAGGTAGGCTAAATTCAACCGATCATACGTTAATGTTTGGATCCAGGCACTGCGTTAGCCGGGAAAATGAAAAATCCTCTTGAGATTTTTAAAATCAAACGAGCATTCCGAAACCCCATTCTTTGATTTTTCGATTTCGCATTTCTAATTTTTATTTACTGCTCTGTTTTGGTTCCCGGTAAAAAATTTACTCCTTTGGGCAGTGGATTGCCGGAAGCTCTCCGGAAACTCACCACCTGGCCCACATGCCATATAGCATCTTCGATCGGACCGTTAATGAGGTTCCAGAAGGAGTATTCTGTTTTACCACCAGCGTTTTCAAAAACCATATCAAGATCATCCAATGTTATATTGGGTTGCTTTAATAATTCACTGGCCGTTTGGATATTCATTAATGTTTTGTCTCGTAATTGCAGGGAAGAAAATTTTTTATTGGCGGCTCCATCAAACCGGTTAGGCTTCTTATTAACGGCATTCACCAATATTTCGGTCAGGCCATTAATATGTTCCAGTGTTTCCCAACAAGTTCTTGCACCCGGAGAAGGCCGGTAGTTAAGATCTTTTTCCGTTAACCCTTCAGTTGCCCAGAAATAACGAAAGCCTAATCCGTCTACCAGGCGGGCAGCAACGGTTGCGGCAGTATAAGTTCCAGGCGCTTCAGGTATCTGGTAGTAATAAGGTTTTTTTTGGGCAGATAAAGTTCCTGAAATAAGAAGGCTTATGGCTAAAATAATGATACGCATGATTGGATGTTCTATTGGAGAACCAAATGTAAACAATTTCAAAGCTAATCCCGGATGCATTTGTGTGAACGGATATTCGAATGACTAAACAAAATGAATATTCCTTATCCGCCAGCACTCATTCTTAGTGGTATAATAAGTCTTGGAAATGATAGGATCTCTTTATAATTGTGTTTGCTATTACCATACACAGATACTATAATATAAATAAACCCCTTGAAGAGTTAGGTTCAAGGGGGTCAAAAAAAATCAAGCCATTCCCATTTATAGTAATGCCTGATTATTTTTCAGAATGAATTATTCCTTAGTTTCTAAAAGCGTTCTCCAAATAATAGCACCGATTACACCTCCAACGATAGGGGCTACGACAAATAACCAAACCTGACTTAGTGCTTTTCCTCCTGCGAAAATGGCGGGTCCAATACTTCTGGCAGGATTAACAGAGGTTCCAGTTACGGGTATTGCCACCATATGTATTAATACAAGCGAAATGCCGATAGCCAGACCCGCCGTGGTGGAATTCCCTTGTTTGGATGTTGTTCCCAGAATTACTAATAAGAAGAGACATGTCATCACGGCCTCAGTAATAAACGCCCCAGTAATGGAATAATTACCCAGGTAACCTTCGCCCCAACCATTGGAGCCAAGAGCCCAATCGCCAAGAGTTACATAACTTGCCTGGTTGCTGACAATGAGAAATAATACGCCTGCGCCCGCAATGGCACCAATTATTTGCGCTACAATATACCCGGCAGCATCTTTCACATTCATTTTTCCTGCCACTACCATTGCTATACTGATAGCCGGATTTATATGACATCCGGAAATAGGTCCAATTGCATAAGCCATCGCTACTACAGCCAGGCCAAAGGCAAGAGAAATACCCAACAGGCCAAGTCCGGCAGGCCCGTTATCAGAAACCCCGGATACAACGGCAGCGCCGCACCCGAAGAGTACTAAAGAAAAGGTACCAATGAATTCAGCAATTAATTTTTTCATCTTTTTTAGTTTTGGTGAGTTGGTAAAAAGTGAACACACGTAAGATAATCAAAGTAAGCAAATAGGTTGCACGACCAAATTCAATTCTTTCTATACCTTAAGCCTCATGAAACGGATTCATCAAATGGCGCATGTTATTCGAATCTGTCCCGGCGGGAAGTATTTAAGGATGGGCGTTGGTTCCCGCGGTTGGTTAACATTGATCATGCTGTACGGCACAAAAAATATGACAGCATGGCCCTAAATGAGATTACTGTATTTCATTGAAATCAATTCACGCGGGTTTGATAATAATAGAGAAAAATCAGTTATATGAATGAAAAAACAGGACCGCAATCTCGTTTGCGGAATTCAATTTAGTAATAGCAAGGGGGGGTATATGAAGTTCATAACAGCGAGCAGTATAAACAGCCACCAGGTAAACTTAACATTTACACTCAATAAACCGGCTTAACTTGTATTTAAACTTTCATTGTATGACCTGGCTTGTACTGATTCTTTTGGGTATTGCAGCCATTGCATTGATTATCTTCCTGGCAGTACACAATTTGAAAGATGAAAAAAAATTTGAAAATCAACTCAACAGGGATTACCACAAAACAAAGGATGAAGAAGGCGATATAGATGTGGAGGAAGTGACGAAGTAAACCCTGTTGATGCAATTGTTGCTGCCATAACTATAATAATTGAATTATAATATTTCCCTATTTGTTTAACATCATTTATAAAATCTTCCGAATGACCGAAAAAGTAGTTTTAATCAAATGGGTTAACAGTGATTAATAACCCATTTGATACATCTGGTTTAATTTTTTACTTTCTTAGGATAAGGCGGACGCTTCGGCTCTACAGAGGGATTTTTCACCAATTCTTTGAGTGCAATTTCAATAGCTTTCTCTAATTGCGGATCCCTTCCTTTAATTATATCGGCTGGCCATTGTTCCACCTCTATATCCGGAGCAACGCCTTCATTTTCCACAATAAATCCATCCTTGGTCCAGATAGCTACATTCGGGGCAGTAACCGAACCACCATCTATAAATTCAGGAAATCCTAAAATACCAACCAACCCTCCCCAGGTGCGTTTTCCCACCAGGGTTCCTACTTTGAATTTCCTAAACATCCAGGGTAACATATCACCACCGGAGCCGGCTGTTTCATCAATGATCATTACTTTGGGTCCTTGTATAGAAGCACTGGGAGATTTCAGATCCTTACCATAACGCATGTTCCAGTGTGCCTGGTAAGGTCTTTGTAAAATATCAATATAGTAATCGGCCAGTTGTCCGCCCCCGTTAAAACGTTCATCAATGATTATTGCTTTCCTGTTGGCTTGCGGAAAGAAATATCGTTTAAAATATTCATGACCCAGGTTAGTAGTATTCGGAACATATACATAAGCAACCTGCCCGTTAGTAGCTTCTGTTACTTTTTTCAGATTCCCTTCCACCCAATCACGGTTACGAAGGCCAGATTCGCTGGCTACAGGTACAACTTTTATAACTCTTGATCCATTCAGATCGGCATTGGGCCCAACCGTTAATTCTACAATCTTGCCGGCAGTATTTTCAAAGAAGCGATAAATATCATCCGCACTGGTTACATTTTGCCCATTTACGGCTAATATGTAGTCTCCCTCTTTTACATCTACTCCCGGTTCGGTCAGAGGCGATCGCAGGTTCGGGGTGTAGTTTAATCCACCATAGATCTTCTTGATCCGGTAACGATTTTTATCGATGGTATAATCAGCTCCCAATAAACCGCCACCCACTCTTTCAGGTCTTTGCAGGACTTCACCCCGGTTAGTAATATAATGGTGCCCTACGGCTAATTCACTAAACATCCATTGCAACAGGTTATTTAAATCACTACGGCAGGTCAGATGGGGGAGGAAGACTTCGTATTTCTTTTTCATGGCGGCCCAGTTGACCCCATGCATTCCCGGATCATAAAAGTAATCACGGTTTACCCGCCAGGCTTCATCAAATATCTGTGGCCATTCTGCAGGGGGATCAATTTTAACCTGTACGGCCTCTGTATTCAAAATGCCTTTTCCTGGTTCCGGTTTATTGCCGGCGCTACTAATTCCCCACGAAGGTCCTTTGCTGTATAACATTTTATTTCCGTCTGCCGAAAGGGCATATCCATCCATTTCAATTACCGCCTCATCCTTGCGTTTCTTTATATCATATTTATGCATCATACCCGGCCCCTGGAAATCGGGAGGATATACTATATATAATAGCTCACCTTCTTTTCCCATTCCCAGTTGCCCGTAATTGCCGGCGGGTAGGGGCAGATCAATAATCCGGTTTTGAATTCCTTCCCAATCAATTGAAAAAGCGGTGGGCTTTTTTTCCGCAGCAGGAGCCGGTTCTTTTTTATTTTTAGCTGTATCTGTCGCTTCTTTAGATTTTTCTTCATCGCTTTCTTTTGCAAAGGGAGAGATAGTTTCTTTTTGCAGCGTGACTAAATAGATAGAATAAGTAGAGCGTAAATCATCATTCGACTGATCAAACCAGTTGATTACTGGTCCTGCATCGGTAGATGCGAAAAAGAAAAGGTATTTACCTCCCTTATCAAATATAGGTTCGGAAGCGTCACTTAATCCATCCGTAAGGGCAAATGATTTTTGCTGATCTATTGAATAGAGGAAAATTCTTTTGAACTGTGTTTCGGTTACCTTGGTATAAGCAATCCACTTTGAATCCGACGACCAATCGCCGAAGATATTCCGGAAGGGGCCTGGTACATATAAATCATCCGCATCGATTTTACGTATTGACCCGGAAGCGATATCGAGAACATACAGGTTGCGTCCATTGTCTGCAAAACTGATTTTTTTGCTATCTGGCGACCATTTAGGAAATGCATAAAAACCGGTTCCATTCAGTTTAAATGATTTTACTTCTCCTTTTCCATCCTGAGCTTTTAGGTGAAGCTCGTATTCACCTGAGGCATCGGAGAAATAAGCTATTAATTTTCCATCAGGCGACCAGGTTGGAAAAGTTTCATGTTTGGAAACTGTTTGCGTAAGATTCCGGGGATCTCCTTTTTCTGCAGGAACCGTAATGATATCTCCCCTGAAATCAAAAACAGCGCGCTGACCCGATGGGGATATATCCGCGCTTCTTATATAAGATGATCCTTTTACAAAGCGGGAACGAAGTTCCAGCAGATCTGCGGCAATCCCAATCTTTAATTTTTTTGAAGTTGACTCCTCGGGCGAATACGTATGCAAATAACCAGCTTGCTCAAAAGCAATCGTTCCATTTCCTGCGGATGCATTCAGCACCGGAAAATCGTTGAAATTAGTTAGCTGGTCTATTTTTTTTGAACTCGTGTTATAAGAAAATATATTAAACTCTCCGTTCCGGTCGCTACGGAAATAGACAGTGTTGCCTATCCACATAGGATTAACATCATTGCATCCTCCTTCAGGCTGTGGGATCTTAATTGTGCCATGGTCAGCCAGTGTATATATCCATATAACGGAAATCGAACCACCCCGGTAATGTTTCCATTGGCGGAATGCATCACTGATGGGGGTGTAAGCTATCTGTTTTCCATCGGGAGAATACGAGGCCCAAAAAGCATTGGGTATTGCCAATTTTGTAGCCATACCACCAGAAACCGGTACCGTAAAAAGTTGTGCATAGCGGTTAGTGAAAGTTGTACGTTGGGAGGCAAAAAATACCGATTTTCCATCATTAGTAAAACCCCGGACAAGATCGGGAGCAGGGTGCCAGGTCAATCGGGTGGGAACGCCGCCATCTACCGGCACAATAAAAACATCTACGTTACCATCATATTCGGCATTAAAAGCAATCGTCTTTCCATCCGGAGAAATTACGGGGTTGGATTCAGTTCCCTTATCCACCGTAATCCGGCGGGGATTTGATCCATCCCTGTTTGCTACCCAGAGATCTTCGGCATAAATAAACGCAATATGACTGGCACTGATGGAAGGCTGTGCAAGCATACGCGTGTCAGCAGGATCGATAGCATACAATAGCGACGGCAGGCTCATTAGGAATAAGCCGGCTGACAGAGAAATAATCTTGAGATAATTCATAAAAGAATAGTATTGGGTGTATGTATTATTTGACGAAGTTTACAAGAGGCAATGAAAGAGTAATAGGATATATAGACTCGTCGTGATCCAGGGACAAGAAAATGATACGGATTTCTAAGGTAAGGAAAAAATTCTGTGGCAAACTGTGTTTTGCATAAGCGGCCTTCTGGATGCGGCACTATAAAACAGGGAGTACCTTAATAAGCCAATTCACCGGAGTGAATTAATAAACTATTTTGACATGGTAATCCGGGGCATGATAATGATCACTATAATTCCTGAAGATTGTCAAGGATATTTTTCAGGATAAAAAATCAAATTAGGCAGTTTATATATAGTGTCATCTTTTCTTATATTATCCCTAAACAGTTTTATATGAAATCGGATTATGAAATAGCGCAGGAAAACCCCATTCGGCCAATAACAACCATCGCGAATGATATGGGATTGCCGATCAGAATTATTGGTTCCGTACGGGCATTATAAGGCTAAAATAAATATCAGTCATTTTGATGAACAAAAAATCGCTGCTTCTAAATTGATATTAGTAACGGCCATCACTCCCACCAAAGCCGGTATAGGTAAAACCACCACGTCTATCGGGTTGGCGGATGGATTAAAAAAACTGAATAAAAATGTAGTATTGGCTCTGCGGGAACCTTCGCTCGGTCCCTGCTTTGGAATGAAGGGTGGTGCGGCTGGCGGCGGATACTCCCAGGTAGTTCCTATGGAAGAGATCAACCTGCATTTTACCGGCGACTTTCACGCAATCACCGCGGCTAATAACACCCTGGCTTCGTTAATGGATAATTTTCGATTTTATAACCGGGGAAAACCAGAAGGAATTAAAACGGTGTTATTTAAGCGATGTTTAGATGTAAATGACCGGGTACTGCGTAAAATAGTTACCGCGCTGGATGGACCCAACAACGGTATTCCCTCCGAAACCGGGTTTGTTATTACTCCCGCCAGCGAACTGATGGCTGTTCTTTGCCTGGCGGAAGGTTTGGAAGAACTCCGCCAGCGAATTGATGACATGTTACTGGGCTTCACTTTTGCCGGCGAGCCATTTACCACGAGGAACCTGGGAGTAACCGGCGCGATCACGGCCTTATTGAAAGATGCGATACTTCCCAACCTCGTGCAAACACTGGAAGGATGTCCCGCCATCATTCATGGAGGCCCTTTTGGAAATATTGCCCATGGTTGCAATTCTATAATGGCCACCAAAACGGCCATGCAGTTTGGCGATTATGTAATTACGGAAGCTGGCTTTGCCAGTGACCTGGGTGCTGAGAAATTTTTTAATATTAAATGCAGAAAGGCGGGATTGCAACCGGCCATGAGTGTACTGGTAGCTACCTCGCAGGCACTGAAACTAAGCGGTGGTATTAAGGAAGAAAAAATGATGTTGCCTGATATGGCTGCTCTTACAAGAGGCTTACAAAATATGGAGAAGCATATTGGCATACTGCAATCATTTAATCAGAAAGTCCTGGTCGTTTTGAACAGGTACCAATTTGACACAACTGAAGAAATTGAATTTATGCGTGGCTGGTGTAATAAAAAAGAAGCGGCGTTTGCAGTAAATAATGCCTATGCCCAGGGCGGAGAAGGCGCTTTGGAAATGGCACAGGCCGTGGTGGATATTTGCAAAGACCCTTCTCCCCCATTACGGTTTACTTATGATTTGTCGGATGATGTAGAAACCAAGATCCGGAAAATTATAACCACCATTTATGGGGGCAAGGATGTGGTATTGTATAAGAAAGCGCAGGAAATGATCCGGCGAATAAAAAAATTGAAACTGGAACACCTGCCCATATGTATGGCGAAAACACAATATTCTTTTACAGATGATCCGGAAGTCAGCGGACTGGATGGGGATTTCAAAATTGATGTGGATGATATGGTGATTAACCAGGGCGCCGGATTTATTGTGGCGGTATGCGGGGAAATGATGAGAATGCCAGGATTGCCCAAAGTTCCCCAGGCTAATTTTATTGATGTGGTAAACGGAAAAATTGTGGGGGTGAGTTAAGCAGAACCGATTCGTCGCTCTATCCTGGTTAAGATTGTTTTTTCAATACTTTTATTTATTGAGTCCTTTTGTTATTACACCGATTAATCCGTCGGAGGGCCTGTCAAGCGTCAGTTCCCAAAACATAATGCCACCCAATTTTTTATTTCGGATAAATGTTGTTTTTTCATTAATCGATCGTTCATCATCAAAGGTCGAAAATAATTTTTCAATAGGATTGTATTTCCAGGAAGCTTTTGCGCTATCATCCCAGAAGCTCTTAAAGCCGGCATGTTTATTATAATATGAATCAAAATTTTTGTAGGCCAGATCCTGCAAGTACTTACCCTGCTGGTATAATCCGTGATTGATCCTGTCTACATCTTTCCAGATTCTTGCATAAAAAGCGGCGCCGATTATTAATTTACCCGGGTCAGTTTGGTTGCCTAATAACCAGTTCACACATCTTTGTGTTGATTCCTGGCCAGAGCGGTAGTCGGCCAGAGGTGTATGGTGTCCCGTTACCGTGCTATATCCGTTTACCAGGTCGTAAGTCATGAGATTTACGAAATCTACCAAAGGCATCACGGCATCCCAGTCAATAGACTGTTCCAGGTATTTAGTAAAACCACCGGCGGCAAAACTCAACAGATAATTATTGCCCATTTCCTTTCTTAATGCTTTTATTAATTCCGTAAAATTTGATTTATCAGCGGAGGTAAATGTATGTCCTGGGTATCCTTCAATAGCGGGATATTCCCAATCCAGGTCGAGTCCGTCAATATCATATTGTTTAAAAAGCGCTACCGTAGTTTTTGCAAAATTGTTTCGGTGATCGGCCGATGCAAACAGATCAGAACAGGGAGCGCAACCACCCCAGCCCCCAATGGATACCATTACTTTCAAATGAGGATAATCTTTTTTCAATAGTACTAATTGCCGGACTATTTGTTCCTGCTTCTCATTGCGAAATGCGAGCGAATCGGTATGTAAAGCCAGGAAACTATAAATAATATGCGTGAGTTGATGAACCGGGTATTGGCGGATAGTTTCCCCGTTACCGGTATAATAGGCAATCACTTTATAACTCTTTTGCTGGCCGAAAGAGGCAAACTGAATAAACAGCAGGCAGGTGAGAAGTATTTTGTTCATTGGCATAAAGGTAAAAGTAGAAATGCATGATTTAATGTTGTATTGGCATACCGGGAGATCAATAATATTTCAGTTGCTGAATGTTAATCCGATCATTAACCCAGCCCAGGGTTTTTCCTGGTAGATCCAGTAGTGCCGGTTTTTGTCCAGCAACCCATCAAATCCAAGCCCCAACCCGATTGTTATATTTTCCCATCCAAAGAAAGCGGCTACGCCCTTCTGCCATATCAACCCATCATATTCTACCGACAGCCTCCCGGAAGTTACGGAAGAATTCATAGCGGTGGAGCCCAGGCCACAGAATATCCCCGCGTCCATGCTGCGATGAACCAGTTTTCGACTATAGTACCCGGTGGGTTTATGCTGGTCCGTAAATTTGAAATAATCCTTTTTATACCCCATGTATACCGACAGGTTAAAATTGGTATTCAACTGTCCGGGAAGATCTTTGTTTCGAAATCGGTATTTGAATAGTACAGTGGTAACGTCGAGGTCCATGGAGGATTGAATCAATGTAAACCGGGGCAACCTTGTCCGGTATTGACCATTCAAGGAGGAAAATGTAGTTACTTGACTTGTATCGATATGTTTCTCTGAAACGGTAAAAATTGAAAGAGAATCGGGGCTAACGGTTGCATAAACCTGTTGCTTTTCCCCTTTTTCATTTTTTAAGATATAATAGCCATCTCTCAAACCATGCAAAGTGCCTTGTTGCAAAACCGCACAACTGCTAAAAAGCCAGCCCGGGAGTATCAGTAGGAGAAATGACCTGGTTTTCATAGTTGTAACCTAATCGAAATCGAGTTGGTTTTCAATGACCACGCTCATTAAAACGGGTGATAGATTTCAATCGGGGATGTTTACTGTTACGGGCAGTGAAAAAATAAAAAGGGACTGCAGCCCTTCTTCAAATCATCTTTCAGGAAATATTATTTTATTCTTCTAAACGGTTCTTACGGGATCTTTAAATAAAATTTAAGGGAACATAGTTTCTAGGCGGAGAAAAATCGGAAGGAATGCATTATAGTGAATTCGCGCAGCGTAGTGGCTATATATGAAGACTGTTTCCTTTTAAATAAAACAGATTGTTTTATGACGCGCAATAGAAAGACCCCGATTAACCTCCGGCTCCAGGAAAATTAACTCATTACTTACCTATCTTCAAAGAGTGATGGTCTTCTTCCTTTTCTATCATTTTTTTTCCTGGCCATATTACCCACGATGCACAAATGATGATGATATTTTTCATAATATATTGCCCTACCAGGGTAAAACCATAAGGTGCGTATTTGAAGGAAACCGAAGGAAAAAACAGCAAAGGAGTGAATGTGCAAAGCATGTGCACGAATAAACCGAGGAGGGCTGCGCGTAAAAAAATTCCTGCTATCAGCAAAAAACCAAGCACGCATTCCCAGGTGGCCAATACAATAATATTCACCGGTTGTGGAAACAATCCGAAAGTGAGTTTATTTATTGTATTGATAGCAAGGTCCTATGCGGGACTGTATCCATGAAAAAACTTGAGTGCGCCAAACCATAAATAAATGACTCCTATGCTGATGCGTAGAAGCGTTAATGAAATTTTGCTCACCGAAACAGAAGCAGTTTTTGTCATTAAGGGGTATTAGAGGTTAATATTGCCAACAAAGTACAGGGCAATAAAAAAACTAGTGGCTGATTAATATTACAAAGAGTTTTGATAATAATCAGCGGTGAGAAAAATCGGGCAAAGACGAATTGTTTCAGCACAAAATAGCAGCCTTCGAATAAAAAATAGATATTATGCAAAAGAAAGAAACCCCGCCGAGATGCGGGGTTTCTTTGTAAATACTTTTATTGACTACTGAGATCTTTTCTCAATTTCATTATGTATTGTTCGTTGCTAACTACCGCTTCTTCTAACAACTTAGTTCTTTTATCCCAATCTGCCGTTCCATAGGCTTTGATGTAGGCATCCATTCGTAGCGACTGTGGTAAGAGAAGAAAAGGCAATCAATTTTTTTATACAAAATCCTCAGAGGCAGTTTTTTTTGGAACTTCTAAAATTATTATGAATGATATTTTTTTGAATAATGTCGTTATTACTGAGGTGTTGTCTATCATAGGCTAGACGAGAGTGAGAAATTACCGACGAAAAAAATAATGGTAGAGAGTATCAACCTTCTGTTGTATTTTTCAATATGCAATCAAATACTTTCCTGCTTTACGGAGCCAATGGATATACCGGTGAATTAATTGCCCGTTATGCCAGGCAATTTGAATTACAACCTATTTTAGCCGGCCGGAACAAAGAAGTCATTGAATCCCTGGCGAATAAATTACAATTGCCTTTCCGCGTTTTAGATTTAAATGATGAAGCTGCATTGCTGGTTGCATTAAAGGAAGTAAAAGCAGTGATACATGCCGCGGGTCCTTTTCAATTCACGGCTAAGCAAATGATAGAAGCCTGCCTGAAAACCGGTACCCATTACCTGGACATTAATGGAGATATTGCTGTATTTGAAATGATAAAAAGATATGATTCCGCCGCTAAAAAAGCAGGAATTATGTTATTACCCGGTGTTGGGTTTGATGTAGTGCCCACCGATTGCTTGGCCCTGCAGTTAAAAAAATTATTACCGGACGCGCTGACCTTGCAATTAGCCTTCGCCACATTGGGGGGTGGATTATCTCACGGAACGGCCATTACCATGGCTACCAAATTAGGAGAAGGTGGTGCAGCGCGGAAGGAAGGAAAGATTGTGCGGACTCCGCTCGGCCAAAAGGGAATGTGGGTTGATTTTTTTACCGGATCAGGGGGCGGTGTAAAAAAATTATTTGTAATGAGTATTCCATGGGGAGATGTATCAACGGCCCATTTTACTACTGGTATTCCGGATATTGAGACCTATACCGGGATGGCCCCCAAGACGTATAAAATGCTCAAGCTTCAACCCTTGTTCAACTGGTTGCTCCGCACTAATATGGTGCGTAATTATATTAAAAAGAAAATCAAGCAGCGGCCCGCGGGCCCCTCGGACGAACAACGAAAAAAAGCGATCAGTTTGGTATGGGGTCAGGCAAAGAATGCAGCCGGACAAAAGGCCACGGTGAGGTTATGTGGCCCGGAAGGATATACTCTCACCACGTTAAGCGCATTACTGATCGTACAAAAAGTATTGAAGGGAGATTTTACCACCGGTTATCAAACGCCAGCCACCGCATTTGGAGAAAACCTGGTAATGGAAATTGAAGGAGTGCAAAGAGAAATTGTAAAATAACCAGTATTTCTGAAGGTTAGCCGAAGGTTTTTGGCCGGAGAATTCTTAGTTTTATTATCTCCACCAAAAAGCCTTATCATGAAAAATTCTCTTTTCTCCCTGGCTTTTGTACTCTTTTCCTTATATGCTATAGCACAAGCCAACCAAAACTGGTATAAAGTTTTTACAGGAAAGGCCGGCAACCTGGCCACCGTTTTGCACCTGCATAAGTCCGGAAATAATTACAGCGGGTATGTATGGTTTGAACAAAACCAGAGACCTATGCAGGTATATGGCGGTTATCCTATAGCCAAAACCGACAGCATAATGATAAGTACGGGCAGCGCCCCTTTCTCATTGGTATTAACAGGGGTGTTTACAGAAACAGGATTTGCCGGCAAATGCAGTCTCGAAAAAGATGGTAGTCCAGCTAAACAATCAGCCTTCGAATTGCAGGTAAGCTCAGATAAAAAATTAAGCCTATTCACTTATTATGCAATGGAACTAGCTGACAGCATCCCACCAAAATACAAAAACGATTCACGGCTCAGTTATTTCGCTTCTGCCATTTGGCCCGGAGGAAATAACCAGGTATTGGAAGAAGCCTTGAAAAAGTTTATCCGCCGTAGCCTGGAAATCAAGAATCCTGCACTGGATCCGGGAAAATGGATGACCGATCAAAAGAAGTTATTATTGGCTGGATGGAAAGAGACATACATTAAACTGACACCAAAAGACGCTGCTGAACTGGGCTTATCTCTTTCTTCCAGCACGGAACAAAAATTGTTGGTGATGCACGAACAGGAGAAATCTATTTCGTTGGCGCATTATTATTTTGCGGAAGGGGGTGGGGCAGCACATGGCAATTTTAACACTACTGTAGCTACATTTAATAAGCAAAGCGGCAAACAATTGCAGGTGACAGATATACTGAATGCCCAGGGCATTAAATTATTACCTGTCATACTGGAACAGGTAGCCCGAACGATGTACGGAGTTAAAAACAATAGACCCCTGGATGAAAATGGTTTTTTGGTAAAGAAAATAGATCCTACGAAGAATATCTATATCACGGGTAGCGGAATCGGATTTATTTATGCTCCGTATGAAATAAAGCCTTTTTCAGATGGGGAGGTGAACCTGCTGGTGCCTTTTGCTGCTCTTAAACCTTATTTATTGCCGGGTGTTCTGTAAGAGGAATAACAATGAATTGCCTATTCATTAGCATTTAGCCGATAGGGTGACCTGGAAATTTATGAAAGACGATGCAAGGAACTTGCCAGGTATTTACTCCAATCCGCTAATAAACGATACCAGTGTCCGAAAAAGAATAGTTTGGGGGACAAATTCTGCATTACTTCTGCTGCAGGAGAAACAATGATATCCATCATGTGTGCATAAACTGTTTATCATTTTACATAAGAAAGCCGGCGACTATCTTGTTGTTGTGATAATGATGCAGGTGACAATGATCACTAAAAAAATGATGTTATGAAAAAGATTCTCTTGCTAATGATTGTCCTGCTGGTCAGCGGGGCTATCCAGGCCCAGGAGAGTAAAGTGAAGATGGATAAAAAGTCTTTTCTTACTTTTCACGCCGGGCCTTCTATTCCATTGGGCGATTTTGCCAGCACTAATCTTATGAGTAGTACTGACGTTATTGCTAACCGGGATGCCGGTTTCGCGAAAACCGGTTATAATCTGAGTTTAAACTATGGATACCAATTACACGAAAACTATGGGTTAACCGCTTCGGCTTTTTATAATAATAACAGGCTGAACACATCGGCCATAGAAAAAGAATTGGATATAAGCGGAGCCGGTTTAAAACTCGACCACTGGCAATGGTATGGCTTAACTGTTGGACCAATGGTTTCTTACAAATTCAATCCTACCCTTACGGGCGACCTGAAGGTTATGGCGGGCGTTGCCAATGCCAATACTCCTAAAGTTACCTTGTTGGACGAAGTGTTGATAAGCGAAGACTGGTCTACCGCGGTTATTTTTCAGACCGGGTTGGATATGCGTATTAATTTTGGCAGAAACGCATTCCTCTTTGCCAATGCTGATTATTTGTATATGAGACCTAACTTTAAGGTTGAAAGCCTTCTTAATGACAATGAAGGGACAACCATGGTAACGGAAACCGTTCAACAAAAAATATCTGTACTCAATCTTAGCGGTGGTGTAGGAATCAGGTTCTGACCTGGTCATTGGCCTACCTTTGTACTGTGATCTCCCGGCATGTGGCCGGGAGATTTTTTATCTGGCTGGTTACGCAAACAGACCGTTATGACGGAAAGTCTTTTGATATAATAGAGCCGCTTTATTACATGTATTGATATAATTTGAGAATCATAGATTAATACTATCTTAATTGCCTAAAAGATATAACTATGCCTCACCTGTTAATTATCGGAGCATCTGGTGTATTGGGAATCGCTGCGTCGAGATTCTTTCTTGAAAAAGGATACCGGGTGACAGCTTTCGTAAGAGACAGTAAAAAAATACAGGGATTAGAAGCAAAAGGAGCATCGATAATAGTCGGTGATTTGACAAACCCCCAAACACTTAATGGTATTTTTAAAGAGGTAGACATTGTACTAACTTCTGCACATGGTATGATGGGCAAGGGAAAAAATAAATCGCTATCGGTAGATGAGGCAGGTCATAAGCGGTTAATTGATGAAGCAAAAAAAGCAGGCGTTAAGCATTTTATTTATACTTCAGTCAATACGGCCTCTCCTGAGCACCCCATTGATTTTTTCAGAACCAAATATGTAATGGAGCAATATTTAATAAAGAGCGGCCTATGTTACACCATTTTAAAAATGCCCGCCTTTATGGAATGGCATGTTTATAACCTGCTAGGGAAAAATATTTTGGAGAAGGGAAAAACAACCATCCTGGGAAGCGGAAATAATCCAACTAATTTTATCGCTGTAAAAGATGTAGTATCGGCCATTGATAAAATAGCCCTCAATGAAAATTATTTCAATAAAATCGTTTCGGTGGGCGGGCCGCAAAATATATCCAGAAATGAAATTGCTGAATTATTTGGAAAGGCACTCAAAATAAAACCCCAAGTTGGACATGTGCCTATAGGGGTTTTGAAATTGCTTTCGGGTTTGTTTCAGCCTTTTCATCCGGGCATTGCGAGAATAATGAAATTGAGTATAACAACAGACACTTCAAATGAAACCATGGAGGATAAATATACTATTGCTCAATTTGGATTAAAACCTACAACTATCGAAGAGTTTATTCAAGCGGTAATTGAAAAAAAAGGCAATGACCGATGACTTTAAATTGCCGAAAATAAAGCAGCCATTCTCTGCTTGATAGGGGAGCCTGTTACCAGGTATCCACTGCCAAAAGAATATTTTTAATTAGCAGCCTAAGTTTCTGTATTTCCTACATTCTTCAAGAATGGTCGCAGCAGGTCGATCGGAACCGGGAATATGGTGGTTGAGTTGTTTTCCGTAGCAATCTCACGCAGCGTTTGCAGGTAGCGAAGGGTTAAGGCACTGGGTTCTCCGGCCAGGATTTTCGCCGCATCAGCCAATCGTTGGGAAGCCTGGAATTCTCCTTCGGCCGCAATGACTTTAGATCTGCGTTCGCGTTCCGCTTCCGCTTGCTTAGCCATCGCCCGCTGCATTTCCTGGGGCAAGTCAATTTGCTTCACTTCCACATTAGAAACTTTTATTCCCCATGGTTCTGTTTGCGCATCGATAATCTGTTGCAGCCTGTGATTTATTTTTTCGCGTTGTGATAAAAGATCATCCAGCTCCGATTGCCCTAACACACTCCGCAGGGTTGTTTGAGAAATCTGGGAGGTGGCTGCCAGGAAATTTTCCACCTGCACGATCGCTTTCTGCGGCTCCAACACGCGGAAGTACACGACTGCATTTACTTTTATGGAAACGTTATCCTGCGTAATAATATCCTGTGGCGGCACGTCGAGTACCACCGTTCGTAAACTGACCTTAACCATTTTATCAACGATGGGAATCAGCAGGATAAGCCCGGGGCCTTTTAATCCATCTCCTCCAATTAAACGCCCCAGCCGGAAAATTACCCCCCGTTCATATTCACGTAATATGCGAATAGAACTACTCAGGATCATAACTACGAAAAAAATAATAACGGCGAATACTACGGGAAACTGTTCCATACATTTTTTTTAACGGTGAGGAATGGGTTCTACATATAATTTCAGATTCTTAATTTCTTTTATAAGCACTTTGGCTCCCTGGTCTATATTTCCGGACAAAGATACGGCCGACCATATCTCTCCCTGCACTATCACCGTACCAGTAGGAGCAAGAGCGTCTCCCACTACACCGGTAGTTCCTATCATTCCTTCCAAACCGGTAACCACTTTTAACCGCTGGGCCTTGATACCAAAACCAATAATGAATAGAAAGAAAAGAGCGGAGAGAGCGGTAGCTGAAATGATCACACTACGGGAAATACGCACAAACTCCAAAGAAGAACCGGATTTTATCAGCATCATAGAACCAAGTAAGAGGGAAATAATGCCACCAATGGCTAACAAGCCATGACTGATAATTTTAATTTCAAGCAAAAACAAAATAACTGCAAAAATTATAAGTGCAAGTCCGGCATAGTTGATTGGCAATGTATGCATCGAATAAAAAGCGAGAATGAGTGCAATCACCCCAACAATACCAGGCAGGATGGCGCCGGGATTATACAACTCAAATAAAATTCCATACATACCCAGCAATAATAATATATAAGCAATGTTGGGATCGCTGATAATGTCCAGTATCTTTTCCCAAATACTCATTTTGTGTTTAATAATGGTGGCGGATAAAGTATGTAAAGTCTTGGTGCCGGAACCCAGGTCTATTATCCTTCCGTCAATCATCCGCAGCAGTTCCTCTTCATTCTTTACTACCAGGTCAATAACCGAATCCTGCAACGCTTCTGTTTCAGAATAGGAATAACTTCTCCGTACTGCTCTTTCGGCCCACACCATGTTCCGGTGTCTTTTTTCGGCTATCGTCCGGATAAAGGCTGCGGCATCGTTCGTGGTTTTTTCATTCATGGTAGTATCCATCTGGCCCTGCATCATCACAGGGTGCGCGGCGCCGATATTAGTTCCCGGTGCCATGGCGGCGATATGAGCGGCTAGGGTAATGAAGACGCCGGCCGATCCGGCATGGGCCCCACCAGGCGAAACGTATACAATCACCGGCACGGGTGATTGCAACATATCGCTTACAATTACCCGGGTCGATTTTAATAACCCTCCGGGTGTATTCAATTGAATGATGAGGCACTCTGCTTTCTCGCTTCGGGCTTTTTCAATACCGTTTCGGATAAAATCTGCAGATACCGGATTAATAGAACCATCAATCTTCATCGAAACAACTGTTTGTGAAATAACAGAGGCAGGAAGCAGGAAAAAAAGAAAATAGTATGGTAAGAATTGCTTCATAGAAAGAATACCTGCTCATTTGTCAAAGGATGAGCATGCGGCTGGAAAGGAGGACTGAATTTCAAAAAATCTTACTGTAATTTACTGCATTAAATTACAACCAGCAATAATAAGACGCACCGCCTGTTCAGGTTGTTTGGTAATGCTAAGAAAGAGCCGGATAGTGTATAACATTCCCCCGCTTAGATTTTTTAGAATGGCACATATACTGTATCAGTAAGCAGGGTGCCAAGCGCGTTGTAAAAGGAGCAGGAAACCGGGTTATTAAATTAATTAATTATTTCGGATTTTTATCTTTCAAATAAAAAGACTCTGATTTAGTGATCCACGAAATGCCGAACGAAACCAGGGCGATAGACTCGAACCAAAAAACCAGTTTGTATTTTTCGGTAACGTAGTCATCCAGCAAGAAAAAACTTACGGCTATGGCAACGATACAAAGGATCATAATGATTCCACAAACAAGATAAATCCGGTTTCGGTATTTCTTCTGCACCGTCATTGTTTTTGGGGAATCGGTTTTACGAAAAAGATAAATAGAGAAAAAAATGAAATACGGAGAATAGCAGGAATGCAAAAATGAAATGAAGGGTATGCACCCAGCAGTCAGAACAAAACGTGGTGGGGAACAAAGATGCGCCCAGGGAGGCAATACAACCGATAGTAGCTGTTCTGTTATCGATGAGGGCCGGCCCTTTGTAAGCCATGAGAAAGAATCCCAATACGAACAGAACGCCCACCAATATATCGCCGGCTGTTCCATTATCATAATAATCACTGATGGAGAATTCCAGTTGCCAGGATCTTTCGGAAATCCATTTACCAATGACCACCAAAAGAGGAATTATTATACCAGTAAGGCCTATCAATAATCTTAAGGTAAGGTAAGAGATGATTTGGTCCTGGTTTTTATTTTCTTTATCCTGGGTTGATTTCTGTTTGGTTTGCATCATCCATATTTTAATTTGCATATTCCATATTTTAGATGGTTACTTACCGTTTCTTAAGAATGCCAGTAGGTGGGCCATATCATTAATGGACAATGCCGATTCTAATCCAATCGGCATAGCTGAGGTTTCCGATGCTTCCATCAATTTTATATCTTTTCTTGTGATCGTTATAATGGGATTGCTTAATTGGTTTATGCTAACAGAGGAGGAAGTTTCCCCCGATATTATACCAGTAATTTTTTCGCCATTGGTTTTGGTGATCGTCCAATATTCATAGGTTACCGCGATAGATCGGTTGGGATTTAGTATATCCGACATTATAGAAGCCGCATCCCGGTTACGGATGGATCCAAGATCAGGTCCAAAAAATTTTCCGTTTTGACCTCCTACCTGGTGACAGGATCCGCAAACGTTCTTAAAAACTATTAATCCTTTGGCCGCATCGCCGTTGATAGAAAGGGCAGGAAAGTAATTCTTATAGACATTCTCCCGGCTTTCTATTTCCGGGGCCAATATTTTCCTGGAGCGGTTGCGTACAATTTCATCATCATGGTTCATGAGCGACACTTTTCGCGGCCAGTTAATGGCAGATGTTTGTATTATTCCACTCTCTATTGCATCCAGCAGCAGGTTGATATTGCCTGGAGATTCAAGAAGTACATGAATGCCTTCGTCGCGTACATCGCGGGATAAATTTTTCCAGTTGCGAATAATGCTATAGCCGGCTGCAGGCGGAGAAAGAGAATGGTAGGTGTGCAGGGCGGTTTGCCGCAGCAAAGCTGTTTCATTAGTATCGCTGATTATCTTTTCAGTAAGTATAGTATCGGCTGGGTTCTTATTAATGGCAATTAATTTCAAAGCATCCACCCGGTAATCAGTGTCAGCCCGGAGGTCCGCCGCAATTGTTTTTGCCAATGGAATGCTTTCTGCAAAGCTTTTATTTTGCGGAGGGCCCAGGATAGCTAATAGTTCAAGCGCGGCAGATCTTAATTCGGGTATCGTGCCAGCAGAGAATTTCGAAAGCAACATGGATTTTTCCTGCTGCCAATCTTGACGAATGCTTTCGACGGAAAGAACTTTTGCTAATCCTTTCAAGCAAGCGGCCTGCCACCATGCGGAAGAAGCCGCATTATTGGTGCAAGCGAGCCGGATGATTTTTTGAATATCCAGCTGTCTTTTTGATAAACCAATTACGCTTGCACAGTTTGCAAAAAATAATTCTTTTCCTTCGGAGGGGTTGGATGAAAGTGCCGGAATCGATTTTTCCAACAGGGCCATTTCTTTTCCAACCGAAGAACTCAAAGCGGCAATCTGAACCCATTTGTCTTCAATGTCCCGCATCAGTATTTTTTGCTGTACCATTTCGCTGGCTTCATTCTTTATGGAACCGAGTGTACAGAGCAACTGAAACCTTACTTTGGCAGCCGGATCGTTTTGAAGGGAAAGCAACTCGTTTTGTATTAGTGGAAATTTATCCAGGTATTTTTCCGTTAGCTGAATGGCATTCTCACGTACGCCGGGAACCGGGTGATGTAACGCTTTTGAAAGTGTTGCAGCATCCATTGCATGGTATCCATCTAAAGCCCATAAAGCATGTACAATACCGGCGGCAGAAGAAGTAGTATCTATAAACTGATGTAACAGTGTTACCGCAGATGGATCTTTTTTATCCATGAGTAATCGTTGTGCCAGGCGGCGCCACCAAATGTTATTGCTGCTTAATAACTGTATTAATTGTTGGGTTGATGCGTTGCCTGTCTTAAGTTGACTGCACCAATTCATTGCCGGGGTGCCCTTTGGGGTTATACGATAAATTCTTCCTTTATCAGTACCCTTGTATAAATCTCCTGAATGAATCGCTTCGTCACTCAGCCATTCGGGATGCTCAATTATTTTCCGGTAATAATCTATTAAATAGAGTGCTCCATCGGGCCCGATATAACATTGCACGGGCCGGCACCAGGCATCGGTAGAAGCAAAGAACTCCTTTTTCTCATAAACCCGGGAGGCGGTGAAGCTGGCACCTTTTTCGGTTATCCGGTCGGCATGAATCATATTGTTTGTGGGCTCTGCCACCAGAGTGATATTATTAAAACTGTCGGGGAACAATCCGCCCTGGTACCAGGTGATGCCACAGGCCGAAGTGATGACTCCCCTATCCGTGAGCAATTGGTTTTCGGGATTAGTGGTGATGGGATATACTTCACAGGCATCTCCGTGGTCAGAAATATAATCGGAAGCATCAGCCACCAGCAGGTCGGGGTTACGTCGCAGGTAACGAGCTGCCATTACTTCCTGGAAAATATGATCGGCATTTTCAACACAGAAATGGTGACCCCAATCATCGAATGTGTGTCCATACTGCGATTCACCCGCAAGCATTTCCAGTTCATAACTGTCAGGTTTAAACCGGATGTTACGACCATCAGCGTTGCGAGGTAATTGAGGGGCTGCCGGATTCCCTGTAAATCGAACATTGGTTCCTGTATCATTAAATAACATGGATATTTTAGGAGTAATGCTTCCCATATGAGCTACATAAATCCAGTTGTCAAACCCATATATCGGGGTATTGGCAATATGCTGGGGGTTAGTAAGCGCCATTCCGGTGAGTAGTACTTTCCTGATATCCGCTTTGGCATCTCCATTGGTATCTTCCATATAAATAATGTCGGGCACATCCACTACTAACAATCCCTTCTTCCATTTCATAATACCGGTAGGCAATTTGAGGTGATCGGCAAAAACAACACTCTTATCAGGAAAACCATCTCCGTTGGTATCGGTAAGTAGTTTAATAGTTCCGGTACCTGCGGTGTCTTCGGGGTAACCGGGCATTTCAACCACGTATATATCACCATTCTCATCTACTTCCATAGCAACCGGGTCGGATATCATCGGTTCGCTCGCCAGCAACTCAATAGTAAAACCCGCTGGTAACTGGATACTCTTTAGTGTTTCCTGGGGCGACAAACCATTATCATCCTTTTTCTTTTCAATACAGGCTAATAATAAACATAGGGGAAGTAATAAAGCAATACTTTTTTTCAGCATGGCCCAGTCATTTTTATTAATAATGAACAGGAAGGAAGAATCAATTAAATATGCATTATGATATCCGGCCCGAAAACTTCGAAATAACCTTTACAATGGTATGTTTCCATGTTTCTTCCTCGATCGTTTAGCGACTTTGTTTTCCAGGATAGCAAAAGTTTTGATCAGTTTTTTTCTTGTTTCTCTTGGTTCTATTACTTCATCAATAAACCCCCGTTCAGCAGCCAGGTAAGGAGTGGCAAATTTTTCCGCGTATTCCGTTTCTTTTTCTAGCAATTTTTTAGCGGGGTCGGCTGCTTCGGCAATTTCTTTTTTGAAAATAATCTCACTGGCTCCCTTTGCTCCCATTACGGCGATCTCCGCCGTGGGCCATGCAAAGTTCATATCGGCCCCAATATGTTTGGAGTTCATTACATCATAGGCGCCGCCATATGCTTTTCGGGTAATAACGGTAACGCGGGGAACAGTAGCTTCACTTAAAGCGTACAGTAGTTTCGCTCCATTGGTAATAATGCCATTCCATTCCTGGTCGGTGCCGGGTAAAAATCCCGGTACGTCCACCAGCACCAGCAACGGAATATTAAAGCAATCGCAAAACCGGGTAAACCTTGCTCCCTTTTTTGAACTGTCTATATCCAATACCCCGGCCAGGTACATGGGCTGATTGGCAACAATACCAATACTTCTTCCCGCTAATCGGGCAAAGCCCACGACAATATTTTCGAGCAAAATCTTTATGTATTTCAAAAAAAGTTTCAGTATCACAAATGCCTTCAATTACAGCGCGGATATCATAGGGTTGATTGGCGCTTTCGGGAATAATTTTTTCTAAACTTCTCTTGTTTCATCTGCCGGAGTGTAAGGATCTTTGGGAGTAATGTCTTCACAATTTTGCGGCATATAACTCAATAATTTTTTTACCTGGGCGATGCATTCCATATCATTGGCCGAGGTTAGATGTGTTACACCGGATTTGGTAGAATGCGCGGAAGCACCACCCAGTTCTTCGGAGCTTACTTCTTCATTGGTCACTGTTTTCACCACGTTGGGTCCGGTAACAAACATATAACTGGTATTCTCCACCATCAGGGTAAAATCAGTCATGGCCGGAGAATATACGGCACCACCGGCACATGGCCCCATGATGGCAGATATCTGTGGAATAACCCCGGATGACCAGACATTCCGGTAAAAAATATCGGCATAACCGCCTAATGACCTAACTCCTTCCTGTATCCGCGCACCACCGGAATCATTCAAACCAATCATGGGTGCACCGGTCTTCATGGCCAGGTCCATGATCTTACAAATTTTTTCTGCATGTGTTTCTGATAAAGCGCCGCCAAAAACAGTGAAATCCTGTGCAAAAACATAAACCAACCGGCCATTCACGGTGCCATAACCGGTAATCACACCATCACCATAATACTGCTGATCTTCCATACCAAAATCTTTGGTGCGGTGAAATACCAATGCGCCAATCTCTTCAAATGATCCCGGATCCATTAATAAGGTAATACGTTCTCTTGCGGTTAGTTTTCCTTTTTTATGTTGTTTGTCATTTCTGTCTTTACCACCTCCTAATTTTCCTTCCTCAATCTTTTCTCTTAATATTTCAACTTTTGATTTCATGATTTTATTTTTTTTCAATTGCTCCGACCCTATGCAATCGCTAGTTTCATTGTCAATTCGATTATTTATGCCAACCTGCGTTTCCAGCTGGTTGTTTTATGTTCAACCGGTTGAGTGATTGTTTGTTTATCCATCCAGTATTTTAATGCAATCATAGCAGCTATCTCCGCATTCGCTTTTT
This sequence comes from uncultured Chitinophagaceae bacterium, assembly GCA_963775145.1. GTDB lineage: Bacteria > Bacteroidota > Bacteroidia > Chitinophagales > Chitinophagaceae > Endoryza. Next base: position 30,536 of record CAVZHZ010000016.1, on the reverse strand, counting down.
GTTTTTCTTTTATCTTTTCAGGAGTATAATAGTTTTTTACAAAATGCGTATCAAATTTTCCGGATAAGAAAAGCTTCATGTTCAAACACAAAAGTGCCGAAGGGCAAGGTAGTGGCAACACCTTCAATTTTATATTCTTTGATGGCCTTCCTCATTTTTTGAATGGCCTCTGTTCGGTTTTACCATGAGTAACCAGTTTGGCAATCATCGGATCATAATAAATAGGAATATCCATCCCTTCTTCATATCCATCATCCACACGTATCCCTTCACCAGTGGGTTTTATATATTTGGTAAATGTGCCAATCGAAGGTAAAAAGTTATTCAGGGGATCTTCTGCATATACTCGCAATTCCATCGCATGTCCGTTAATACCAGGTCTTCCTGCGTAAAACTCAATTTTTCACCCCGGGCAATTTTTATTTGTTCTTCCACCAGGTCTATACCGGTTATCATTTCAGTTACGGGATGTTCTACCTGCAGGCGGGTATTCATTTCAAGGAAATAAAAATTCAGTTGGTCATCCATCAAAAACTCCACGGTACCTGTGCTGGTATAGTTACATGATTTTGCTACCATCACTGCAGCATCTCCCATTTTTTTACGCAGTTCTGGAGTTAAGATGGCTGAGGGAGTTTCTTCCACTACTTTCTGATGGCGCCGCTGTATGCTGCATTCCCGTTCAAACACGTGAACTATATTGCCATGTTTATCTGCCAATACCTGCATTTCAATATGTCTTGGAGAAGTAACATATTTTTCAATGAATACAGATCCATCACCAAAGGATGCGGTGGCTTCGCTGACGGCCCTTTGCATTTGTTCTTCCAACTCCGCTTCCTTTTCCACGATCCGCATCCCTTTACCACCGCCGCCGGCTGATGCTTTAATGAGAATGGGATAACCAATTTGTTTAGCTGTTTCTTTTGCGATGGCAATATCTTCAATGGCTTTATCAATTCCCGGCACCATGGGGATATTGTATTTCTTTACACATTCCTTGGCCGCCAGTTTTGAACCCATGATGCGCATGGCTTCCGGGCCGGGGCCGATAAAAGTAATGCCTGCGTCTTCCACTTTTTGTGCAAACCCGCATTCTCACTCAGGAAACCATAGCCAGGATGTATGCCATCCACACCCAATTCTTTTGCAAAAGCAATTATCTTATCGCCATTAAGATAAGATTCGACTGGATGGAGCCGCACCCAGACAAACGGCTTCATCCGCAAATAATACATGCGGCGAACCCCTGTCGATATCAGAATAAACGGCAACTGATTGAATACCCATTTTACGGATGGTCCGCATGATGCGTAAAGCAATTTCTCCACGGTTGGCGACTAATATTTTTTTCATCGTAATTATTTATTCATTTATAAAATCAGTTAATGGCTATTGCCACTTTTACTTATTCCAGTTCTACCAATACCTGGCCTTTATCAACGGCCTGCCCGGGGGATACCATTATCTGTTTGATGGTGGCATTGGTGTGAATGATAATACTCTTTTCCATTTTCATGGCCACCAATATTAATATTTTATCGCCTTCTTCTACTTCCTGTCCCTTTAATACAGTTATACCCAGCACCAGCCCGGGCATCGGTGCTTTTATTTCTTTTATTTGTTTATTGGAGGCTTTGCCAAAGCCCATTTTTTCCAGCATCTGGTCCATTTCATCTTTGATCTCAATATGAAAAGTTTCTCCTTCAATTTCTATGATCAATTTCTTGGCGGTGTGATCCGCTTCTACCAGTTTGGCATTTACTGAACGATGATCCTTTATAAGATTAAACTCAACGGGAGATGATTTTACAAGGTCGGCAGCCTCCATTTCCTGCTTAGAAAATGTAAATTCAAATTCATTTGCTTTTACTTTATACATTAAGCTTTTTGGTGCCATATTGATTATTTTTTACCTGTACGGTATGCGTGCCCCGGGGTGGAGTATAATTCTTGTGATTAAATATAGTATAAAAATCAGTTGCCCCCTTTCATGATTCCATCCGGGTTCAGGCGATATAGCTGGGCCAGGTTAGGCTAATTATTTTTCATTCAGGAGTAAAAGAGTTGCAAAAGGAATTCCAATGATCGGGACCTGCTTGATCCAGATGCATTATGAACTGACTTATTAATAAAAGGGCAGCGAAAAGGGACTGCCAATCTTTTTCATGTGTGCAGGCAATTATTGCAGCAAAGAGAAGCCCGGGCTATTCCCTTGATTCCAGCTTGAAAGACCTTGCCCATTACGGGGGGATACGGAACAGTTAATTTTTGTTTTTTACCGCCAACAATCACATGGGGAGAGTCATTTATTTACTAACTTTCCGGAACAACTATTTTACCGATAGAATAAATAACTTATTATGAAAAAGAATCCCTCTCCCTTGCCTGAAGATTTCGATAATAAATTACCCGCCTCCATTCAATACAGCCCGGAGGAAGATATTTATAACAAAAGCAAAAAAGAGCAGAATATAAATCCTGATGATTATTCAGTTATCACCGGCAGTATGGAGAAAGAAGGCGCTTTAAACGAAAAAGACTTTGAAGAAGATATGTCTGGCAGTGATTTGGATATACCGGGTGCTGAACTGGATGATCTGAATGAAGAAATAGGAGAAGAAGACGAAGAAAACAATTATTACAGCCTCGGGGGTGATAATCATGGAGACCTGGAAGAGTCTAAAGATTAATTCTAAGGGTGACGGTTTCTTGTAACTTTTTTTGATGGGGGACCAGCATCTCTATTAAAGCTAAAAAGTCATTTTCAAAAATAGGGATCAATATTTAAGTATATGGAGAGAATTATTCTCATTATTTTTCCTTCCAATCCACCGCCACAATAATTTCATTTCTCCTGCCAATGAGTTGGTAAGGCGGATTATATCCCAAGAATCTATAATGACCTTTCGTCGCGATTCCTTTTTCTTCAAGTAGGGCTTGAAGCTTTTCTGAATATAATCTTAACTCCTTATCGGATGCAAATCCCCCAAAACGAAGGGCAGCCACATATTCCGGCTCTGTTTTTTTTATGAGGACGTTTGGATCATTCGGTTTAGGCAGGGTTGATTCTTCGTAACCCGAGGGCATTACAAAGCTCATGGATGAAACAGCTTCATTAATGTCCATATGCACCGGCGTAGTCATTGCAATCTTGCTGCTGTTCTCATTTCCGCCAAATATGTATCCTGCCAGTTTCCGAAACCCTGGTCCAGATAGTTCCTTATAGGTCTTTGCCGTGGAATTAATGGTCGCAATGGTGGCAGCGGGATAGAACCGTATCTGGAAGTCGGTATACTGGCGAACCACCGTATATTTTTGTTCCTCTGTTTTGTTAGTAGTCATAAACGTAAAAGATTGAAGTACCACAACGATTAGTAGCAGGACCGCGACCGCAATAATAAAAATTTTCATAAAATTTGATTGATCGGGAATTAAATTTGATAGTAAATCTCCCTGGTATTATTATTAACCCGTAGAAGGAAAAATTGTTCTCCAATGAACCCGGAAAAGGTACTGTAAATTTGTAGCCGCACGGAATGATAAGCACAGATATTCCCTCAGCCGCCAAAAGGGGATTTAAATAGCTTAATTATAAAACAATTGTTGCTTCTATTCATTATTACTGATATAAATGATAAGGGAATGAAATTAATAACATTATATATCCTCTTTTTTATCAGCGGCAGTTTGACCAGCTGTCATTCGCAGCAAAAAAGAAGTGAATTAAAATCTACCGTTGATTCTGTTTACACCTATCGAAGGGGGTCGGTTGATGGAATTGGAAAATTTTACTTCGGAAGGGAAATCGCTCATGTAATGGGGGCGTCGGGCAGTGCCTGGCTGGAAAGAGATTCACGCAACCGGGAAGAAAATACCAACCTGGCCATAGAAAAAATAAATGTAACGGCCAATGCGGTGGTAGCCGATATTGGTGCCGGAACGGGTTACTATAGTTTTAAACTATCCGCTAAAGTTCCACAGGGTACAGTGTACGCGGTGGAGATACAGGATGAAATGATTCAGTATCTGCAAAACAAGAAATCTTCGCTGAAAGACAGTATCGTAGAAATAATAAGGGGGTCGGATCGTTCACCCAACCTCCCCGACAATAGTATTGATTTGGCTATCATGGTTGATGTTTACCACGAACTGGAATTTCCGCAAGAAATGTTGCAGGCTATACGGAAGTCATTGAAGAGAGATGGAAAATTATTGCTGATTGAATACCGCGGGGAAGATCCTTCAGTGCCTATTAAAGCCTTGCATAAAACCACAATTGCTCAATTGAAAAAAGAACTGGGAGCAAACGGGTTTCAATTAAGTTACGAGGGGGACTTTCTTCCCATTCAGCATTTTTTGGTATTTGAAAAGAATTGAGGGAAGAGAAATTTTTTTCTCGCCACGACGCCAAGACGCCACTTTTAGGTAACTAAGTATGGCGGGTTTTGACCTGCATTGTTTTCTTTGCGACACAGCGTGAAAGAAATAATATCTCGCAACGACGCCAAGACGCAACGGGGAATCTGAAAAGAATACAAGGTTTGAAATAAAAAGGTTTCTTTGCGCCATTTCCAATGACTTAGGCACTTTGCGTTCCACCTTTTTTAGTAACGCAAAGAACGCTAAGAATGAATACGCAAAGAACGCCAAGAATTCAGGAAAAGAAGAGTGGTTATATACAAAGGCTGCAATACGAGATAAGATAAGCATGAATATAATTCATTGCGCCCTTTGTGAAAGACTTAGCGGCCTTTGGGTTCCCTCTTTTTTGTAAGGCAAAGAACGCCAAGAATACAAGGAAAAGAAGAGTGGTTATATACAAAGGCTGCAATAAAAGAAAAGATAAGCATGAAAATAATTCATTGCGCCCTTTGCGAAAGACTTAGCGGCCTTTGCGTTCCCTCTTTTTTGTAAGGCAAAGAAGGCCAAGAATTCAGGAAAAGAAGAGTGGTTATATACAAAGGCTCCAATAAAAGAAAAGATAAGCATGAAAATAATTCATAGTGCCCTTTGCGAAAGACTTAGCGGCCTTTGCGTTCCCTCTTTTTTGTAAGGCAAAGAACGCCAAGAATACAAGGAAAAGAAGAGTGGTTATATACAAAGGCTGCAATAAGAGAAAAGATAAGCTTGAATATAATTCATTGCGCCCTTTGCGAAAGACTTAGCGGCCTTTGCGTTCCCTCTTTTTTGTAAGGCAAAGAACGCCAAGAATTCAGGAAAAGAAGAGTGGTTATATACAAAGGCAGCAATAAGAGAAAAGATAAGCATGAATATAATTCATTGCGCCCTTTGCGAAAGACTTAGCGGCCTTTGCGTTCCCTCTTTTTTGTAAGGCAAAGAACGCCAAGAATACAAGGAAAAGAAGAGTGGTTATATACAAAGGCTGCAATAAGAGAAAAGATAAGCTTGAATATAATTCATTGCGCCCTTTGCGAAAGACTTAGCGGCCTTTGCGTTCCCTCTTTTTTGTAAGGCAAAGAACGCCAAGAATTCAGGAAAAGAAGAGTGGTTATATACAAAGGCTCCAATAAAAGAAAAGATAAGCATGAAAATAATTCATAGTGCCCTTTGAGAAAAACTTAGCCTTTTCGTAAAAGAAATAATTACTCACCACTCCACCACGAGAAATCCGAAAAGTATGTCCGATTTGAAACACGAAAGTATTCTTTACGTAAAAACATTTTTCTTTCCTACCCTGAAGCGTATCTTCTTAGGGCCTTTAGTATAATCTAGTTTAGTAAATTTTATTTAGATTATTGCTTTCAGTGCTGAACAAAATAATTTCATCTCGTCTAAGGTTCCCATGGTTACCCGGCACCAGTTACCGCCAAAGTGATTCCTGAACTGTACATAAATGCTGCGTGCTTCCATTTCTCTTATAAAATCTTTTTTAATTGTATTGATAGAAAACAATATAAAATTGGCTCGGGAGGGAATATACTCCAGCGACAATTTCCGGAATGTTTCATAACATAATTCTTTTGCCTGTTCTGTTTTTTCCCTGCAGTCTTCTATAAATGTTGAATCATCCAGCGAAGCGGAGGCAGCGGCCACCGAAACGGTGCTGGCAGAAAAGCTAGACCAGGCTTGGTAACTGGCCAGTTTCTTGATGGTTTCAGCATGAGCAATAGCGTATCCCAGGCGGGCACCCGCCAATCCGTATATTTTAGAAAAAGTTTTGGCTACCACAACATTTTTATTGATTATCGCCAGGGAAGCCAACGATTCCAGCCCGGCATATTCCGTATAAGCCTCATCAATAAATACCGTAGTTTTCTTGCTGGCTTCTATCGTAAAATTCTTAAGGGCCGGTACCTCTACCACCGTTCCGGTAGGGTTATTGGGATTACAAATATATACCATGGCAGTATCCTCATCCACCGCGGCAGCCAAGGCGGGCAAATCAAATTTTCTATCCGCGGTTAAGGCAGTACGGGAAATCGTTAGGCCAAATGCAGCAGCCTGGTTGTTCCAAACTTTATACGCGGGATCGGCGGTAATTACTTTTTTCTTTTTCCTCGATACATGCAAGGCTGTGAGTCCAATTATTTCGGAGGAGCCGGCGCCCATCAAAATATTTTCAGCACCTACGCCCCAATGCGCGGCAATTTTTTGTTTGAGCAAGTCAATATGATCGTCGGGGTATCGATTGGAGGTGGTATAGCTTTCGAGTATGGCCTTTCTGGCCAATGGCGAGGGGCCGTATGGATTTTCATTGCTGTTTAGAAGTATAGCAGTAGAAGGAGGAGAAAATTTATTTTCGAACTTTCCAAAAACATCTGCGGCAACAGTTAAACCGGCTAATGCCAGGGTGCTTTGCTGTAGCCAGTTACGCCGGTTAATGAACATGAGTAAATTTTAAAGTAAGTTAGTTTTTAATACTGATTCTTTCAGCAACTGGGGAGAATTTAGTATTCCCGGAAATAACTCGAATAGGATCCTGGGGAAAAGGATTCCTTTCAGAAATGATTACCAGATTTTCAAAGCACATTTGTCACATAAAGATTTTGATCTTATCCGCAACGATCCACGTTTTAAATCATTGATGGAAAAGAAAAGAATGCAGTACGAGATCAATAAAAAGAAATTCAGTATGGCCAGCTTATTGAATGAAACCTCCTCATCAAGTCAATAATTATTTGATGTGGCCAGGTAATGATTTGAAATAGCAAATAATCTTTCGAAGCCTTTACCTTTATAAAAATAAATTACCATGCTCCGGGTTCGTTTACTCCTTTTCTTATATGTTTCGCTATGTTTAGTAGCTGGCTCCTGCCTTCGCCCAGGATAACAATGGATTTGTCCGGGTAAAAGGAAACCATTTTGTTCGAAACGGAAAACCCTATACTTTTTTAGGGACTAATTTCTGGTATGGATTAAACCTCGGTTCAAAAGGACCGGGCGGAAACAGGAAAAGGCTGGTCCGGGAGCTGGATAGGCTCGCTTCGATGGGAGTAAAAAATTTGCGGGTAGTGGCTGGTAGTGAAGGCCCCGATACAGAACCCTACCGGATGTTGCCGAGCCTGCAAACTACGACAGGAAAATATAACGAGGATGTGTTGGAGGGACTCGACTTCTTACTAACGGAAATGGCAAAGCGGGATATGCTGGCTGTCATGTGCATGAATAATTTCTGGAACTGGTCGGGAGGCATGGGGCAATACCTGGTATGGGCGGGGGCGGCCGATTCCATTCCTTATCCTCCTCCGCAGCCCGGCGGCGACTGGAACCGTTACCAGCAATTTACCGCGCAGTTCTACAGCAATGAAAAGGCGATGAAATTATTTGATGATCATCTTCGGTTTATTATTAACCGAAAAAATTCCATTTCGGGGAAATTATATAAGAATGACCCGGTCATCATGTCATGGGAACTGGCGAATGAACCAAGAGGGGTAAATAACCGGGAGGCATTTTTAAAATGGATTGATCGGGCTGCCGGATGGATAAAACAACTGGACCCTAATCACCTGGTGACTACCGGTAGTGAGGGCAATACGTCCAGTTCCTTCGCGGGAACCGAGGTGGTCGCGGATCATCAAAGCAAACATATTGATTATGCTACTATACATATATGGGTGCAGAACTGGGGTTATTATGATCCGAAAAATGCATTGGCCACGTATCAGCCCGCATTGGAGTACGCATTGAACTATCTTAAAGAACATCTCGAAAAAGCAAAAACGCTAAACAAACCAGTGGTGCTGGAGGAATTCGGAATATCGAGGGATGGAAATAATCATGCAGCGGGTACCGCAGTAACTGTGAGGGATAAATATTATGCTGCCCTGTTTGAAGCGGTGGCCAATGAAATAAAAAAAGGGAATAGCGCATTAGCTGGCGTAAACTTTTGGGCATGGGGTGGAGAAGGCAGGCCAAGAGTACCGGAGGGATTATGGAAGCAAGGGGACAATTTTATAGGGGATCCACCGCATGAGTCCCAGGGATGGTATTCTGTTTTTGAAAATGATAGCAGTACTATTACCGTGATAAAAAAATATGCTGCACGGATAAACAAAAAGTAATCATTGATTTATTACATAACGAATAATTATTTCAAGATGACTAACCAAAAGCTGCAGGCAATCATAAATAAAATGTTTGAAAGCATCACGGCGCAAATACCTGCTTATAAAAACAGTGAACCAGACTGGAATATTTCTGCTGGCAATGTGGCGGTTTGTATTATCGACGATTCCGGAAACATATACGGGAAAATCTGGGGCACTGATAAATTGAGAGGGCGCAAGTTTTATGACGTGGCCTATCGTAAGGCCTCGCAGGTTTGGATCACCGGTTATAAAACGGGTGAATTCGAGCGGTTGGTATTTACCGACAAATTAAATTACCGGGACTTTGGAATAGAATTGCCTGATTTAATGGGATGGGAAGGTGGACAACCATTGCAACTGGATTCGGAAACGCGCATTTCCTGTGGATTCAGCGGATTTAAGGGAGTGAATGATTTGGCCATTGTAAAAAAAGCGGCTGACGAAGCCCTCGGCACCGTGAATTAATTTAATAGGAGTAGCATTATTTTATTGGTTCGCAGAATTCAAGGTAACAAAGAATGTTTTCACTTAATAAAAACCTGGAGGTTAGTTGCATGATGTAATTTCACCCTTGACTATACCCGATAGAATAGTGACAAGGGTGAAATCTATTTCGATTTAGCAGGTGTAATGATAATATTGCGGTACTCCACCGGGCCATGATCGCCCTGGAAAAAAATGGGTCCGGGTTCCCCTTCTTTACTATCCAGGGCACCGCCCGTAATACCGGGTATTTCCTGGTAATGTATAATTGTTTTTCCATTAGCCACAACCGTTACCATTCTACCCACGAGCGTAATATCATAGCTCTGCCATTCGCCCGCGTCTTTGGCCACATTTTCAGTGGGTTTTATAAATCCATAGATAGCGCCCAATCCTCCCACCCATGGTTCCACTCCTTTGCTGTCTTCAACCTGTACTTCATACCGGCCGCGGAGGTACACTCCACTATTGCTGTGTTTGGGATAACGAAACTCTACATGTAATTTAAAATCAGTAAATGTTTTATCCGTTCGGATATTGGCACCAGATTTCGGGCTTCGTAGAATACCATTCTCAGCGATCCATTGATTGGTGGCTCCCAGGGCCGTCCAGCCTGTTAAATCCCTACCATTGAACAAGTGGATCGGTGTTCCCCATGCGGGCTGTTTTTCTCTTTTCAGGAGAGGGGCACGAACACCTGAAAAAGGCCAGGTTTTTCCATTGGGCAAATCGATAGTACCGGATAAACTATCGCCGGCAAACACGCCTTTCATTTGCAGTTGCTTCGTAGTCATCTCCCATTGTGGGGGAATGGAAAAGTTGAACTGGTTACCCGATACAAATATTTCAGAGATCGGTCTGGCGCTGCCACCGTCTCCTACAAAATGCCCAACCAGCGTTTTAATACCCGAATTTGAAATCTCCAGCCAAGAGGGCTTATCTTTTCCTTCTTCATGTACGGTAATGTCCCATCGTCCTTCGATAGTGGGTGCTTTGGTCGGTTCGTGTTGGGCGTTGACAGTTGTTGTTATAGATGCGGTGGTTATAATAAGACTTAGTAATCGTTTCATTGCTATATTTTATGGATTCAATTTATCGATAAATATTGATATGAGTAAGAAAGTATGTAAAGATTTGAGCGGGTCAAGTGGATCTATCAAGATAAAATCGAATATCGCCGTTTAGTTTTATTTTTCAAGGCAAGAACACTCGTGCGCTGAAAAAGAAACCGTAAGACACTTCCCTATACTTTGTGGAAACATATATGACCTCTGTGTATCTGTATTAAACTTTCTTTCAAAACTTCTATGCACAGGAATTATAGGTCTGCTTAGTTCTTTACCCTTTTATATTTTTCAACGATTAAATGATCCACCCCAAGCTTTTCAATCTTTTCAATACCTTTTTGAATGAGGGTATCATTGATAATAGTAACCACAAATTCAAACTTATTGTTTTCCCATTCCCGGTTAATGAAATACTCCAGGTGTTCGGTGTAATTACTATCTACTAAAGTATATGAGCCTCCACCCGCAACAAAGGAGGCCGTGGTGGAATCTTTCCCATTGTTCAGGTCGTGACTGAAAAAAGCGAAATGGGTGGGGGTAATGATTTTTATCATCTTCACTTTCGGATTAAAAGTGGAGATGGTAGAATCCTTTTCCGTACTGGTGGCGGATATCAATTCCCAGGTGCCGATCAGGGGCAGTGGCGCTTGTTTATTATTTGTATTACAGGATGTAATAATTAGCAGCATCGCTATAACTCCGATTTGTGAATTCAAAATTTTATTGTTCATGATTATTATTTTAAGAATACCTGTTGGGTGCAAGCAAGATAGCAGACAGTCTTTTTCATTCAATAAACGTTGAAGCCCACTTAATCCGATTCGTATTTACTTTATCCTGGATCTCTCATGTTTTAAAACCATCCGGTAAATATGCGGAATAAAATCTTTCCGATCAACCCCTTTAATTTTTGCATCTATTTTAATGTCCTTGATCATCTTTTCAACAGGCCATCCTTTCCTGATAAAGCCTTTTACCTGGTCCCTGATGGACACGAGTAAATTTCTGTATGCACTTAATTCAGTAGTGGAACAAACCGGGCCATGACCCGGAATGAATTTAGTGCGGTCGGTGGAAACCGATAACAGGTAATCTGCCGCCGCAATAATACCATAAATGTCGCCCCCATTTTTTTCATCAATAAAAGGCAGTCCATAGGTAACGAACAAATCCCCGGTATGATAGATATCGGCCTTTTTAAAATGAACCAGCACATCTCCGTCAGTATGTGCATTTTTACAATGGATCAGTTCAACGATTTCTATTCCGTCGTGGAGTTGCAGGGAATCTGTAAAGGTGATCGAAGGCAGCGCCTCGGCCTCGTAGCTCTTCTGTAAAATGGGATTGGAAGAAGATAATACTATATCCCGGGATAAACGTTCGCGGGTATGCTGGTGAGCCACTATTATACTATTTTCTTTACCAAACGCTTTATTACCATCGGTATGATCATAATGAAAATGTGTATTCACAATATATTTAACCGGTTTATCTGTGATGGTTTGTAAAATCTCTTTGATGCGCGGAGCCAGTATGGAGTACTGGTCGTCTATTAAAACAACCTGGTTCTTGCCCAGGTACACTCCAATATTACCCGCAATGCCAAAGGGCATAATCATATAATAATTGTCTTCTATTTTAACCAGCTCCTCTTTAATGTTTAACATAGTGGATGATAGCGAATCAATATAGGTGGTATTGACTTGACCGAAGGAATGTAAACACCCAAAAAAGCTCAGAACCAGGGAAAGGCAGTATTTCATTTGTATTATTTTTTTGATATGTTGTAAAAAAGGATTGATGAAAAGGGTACTTTATTTATCCTTTATTTGCTGATGAGCGTGCCGGCCCTCGCGTACTATTATGTTTATTATTTCTTCGATATCTTTCTTTGAGGTCCGGAAATTTACAATACAACCTCTTAAACAGTACTTACTCCCCACCAGGGCATTCGATAAAAATACTTTGCCTCCCTGTTGTAAATTGTTCAGTAAGGTTTCATTTAACTTGTTTAAATACGGTTCTTTTTTTTCATTACAATTCCCATAAGCAAAGTCTGACGGAACGTATCGCAGGGTAGTGATACTTAAATTATGAGTGATAGCCTCCAGTTCAGCATGACTTCCGGCAAGGGAAAAAAATAATTCCGAAAGTTGGATATCTTCTCTAATCATTTTTATGTAGCCGTTTCGTCCAACCTGCTGCAGGGCGAGCCACACTTTTAATGCCCGGAAGCCGCGGGAATTCTGAAGTCCGTATTCATAATAATTTTGTGTGAGTGCTTCCTGGTTATTACTGAAGTTATAGTATACAGGATGCGAACTGAAAGTAGCTATTAGATGGTTGGGGTCTTTTACCAGGGTGCATCCCGCTTCCAGCGGACTGTATAACCATTTATGCGGATCCAGGGCAATAGAATCAGCTTCCTCCAATCCTTCAAATAAATGATTGTATTCCGGAATTACAGCGGCCGGTATGCCATATGCGCCATCTATATGAAACCACAGCTTATACGTTTTACAGATCGCCGCAATTGCCTTCAGATCATCCACCACTCCGGTACTTACATCTCCCGCAGTACCTACCACCATAAAAGGGTTTTTTCCATTTTTTAAATCTTCTTCAATTAACTGCACCAATATTGAGCAATTCATCTTATTATCTGCATCTGGGGTAATCCAACGGATAGATTGCAGGCCATGCCCGAATAATACAGCCGCTTTTTCAATCCAGGTATGGGTGGTTTTTGAACAGTACAGAACCATGTTACCGCCAGTAGTTGCTAAACCCTCATCTTTAAAATGTTTCGATGCTTTGGCTGTTCGGGCCGCTAAAAAAGCGGTGAAGTTGGCCATATTCCCGCCGCTGACCAATACTCCTCCATAGTTGGCAGAAACACCAATAAATTCTGCCAGCCATTTTATGGTTTGTTTTTCAATAGCGGTAGCCATCGGACTCAAGATATTCGCTCCAACATTTGGATTGATCGTCGCAGCTAATAAGTCGGCCAACGCCCCGATAGGTGCGGCGGAAGAGGTGATATAACCTAAGAATTTCGGATGGCCGTTTAGTAAGGAATGGTTCATTAATAACTCTGTGGCTTCCGCTAAAAGGGTGGAAACGTCCCGACCCTTTTCAGGAAGAGAGGAACTGCCAAGTAATTTTTCAACCTGGCTGGGAGATTCGCCGGTGGTAACAGGTTTTTCATCAATGGTATCAAGGAATTGGGCAATCGCATCAATTAACGAATACCCGATTTTCCTGAAATCTTCTTTATTAATTTCTATGGGAGATATCCGGGAGTTTGTCATGCTGTAATTTTCTTAATGGGTTACAACCTGATGAGACCCATTGAATATGAAATCTCACACTAGCCAAATAAACATAAGTTAGGAATAAAAACTGATACCTCTGCAGGCCATACACGACATACTCCAATGTTAGTAGAGAGGGAATTATTCTTCAAAATATTTTTCTCCGAATTATTGCACGAAAGCTGTTAGGCTTAATAATTACTTCTTTTCATTATTCCCAATAATATGGCTGCACTTTAATTTGAATTTCTGGGAGGGGAAGGATTGGTAGTTATTCCTGTTGATGATGTAATACTCGAAACTAGTTTCTCTTTACGTGGATCATCTTTGGTATGCAAAATATTGTAAGTAATCTGTCCATTATGCTGAGCTGGATCGGCCGGGGCAAATAAAACATATAATGAAGAAGAGTCTTTAATGATTTTTTTTATTTTTCTGATTTCATTTTTATAGAGTACTAAGTTGCCAAAATAATTGCCTGGCATATATTGTACTTTATCACTTGGTCTGCCAATAGACAATTCTACGTCAGGTTTCGGATCAGGATGAACGAATTTTGTTTTTTTCCCATACCATCCGTGCATTGTTATGGAAGTTAAACTTTGAATATAAAATCTAAAAGTTAGTTTTTTCTTTAGTAGTGAATTAAATGTTGCGGCATCAATCCACAATGTGTCAAGATAGCCAGTTAAAGGAGGTATTTGTTCAGGAAGAAATGTTAAAGAATTGCTTGAGGCAGTGTTACGTGAGACAGCAGGGGCAGAACCGGGTTTTTCACTATTAAATGAAGAAAATAATATTAGAAGTGCAATAAGTAATGCACCTGAGCTTTTCAAACGAAATGTCTTTCTCATATTAGTTGGTTTAATGGTTAAAAGAATACCAGGCAATTATTATTTTAGCCTATAGAAGATAAGCTGTAATTTTCTATCTGGCAAAACTTAATAAATCATTTGTTCAACTACCTGATAGTTGTTTGAATTTTCGTGCCTGCTGGTGGTGGCTAATATTAGTGACGTATGGGTAAATTTTTTAAATTCTTGCTGGATTGGTCGGAGGTGTGGGCACCACTGATACCCCTGGTATTTTTATTATTCAAAAAAAATCAACCGCGTTTCCTGAAGCCGGTAATCCTTTACCTGGTCGCTGCTTTTTTACTTAATGTAATTAGCGATATCATTGGTGATTTCAAAGCTTTTTTGCCCCCATGGATGCAAAGTAATAATCCGCTATATAATGTACATTCCGTCGTCCGGTTTATATGTTTCAGCTATTTTTTTATAAAACTAAAGCAATCTTCTTTTACCCGGCTTAAGTATATTCTTCCCAATGTTTCGCTGGTGATAATAATAATTAATTTTATCTATGTGGAGGATTTCGGTAACCCGGATCATTTAAGTGGTAATTTACTGTCGGCCGAAGCCTATGTTTTATTGATTTATTGCATGCTGTATTACCTTGCCAAACTAAGAGATGAAGTAGATGATATCACCAGCGGTGCTGATTTTTGGATAGTGACGGGCCTCAGCATTTATGTAGTCGTGAACTTTTTTGTTTTTTTATTCTATGTTCCCATGATCAACCAGGATGGAAAGCTGGCGGACAACATGTGGAATGTTCATAATATTGCCTATATCATTTTATGCTTATTTATAACTAAAGCTATTTATGAACCTGCTCGACATCAGTATTCAGTATAGGGTTATCATTGGTATTTCAGCCATGGTATTGCTGTTTAGCAGTTTTTTGATTGCATTCATCACTAACCAGCGCAAGAAACTTCAATACCATAAAAATCTGCAGGCTATCCAGGAAGAACAGCAACGTGCCTTGAAGCAGCAGAATCTTCAGTTAGAAGACAGGGTAAGGGAAAGAACGGTGGAATTATTGGAACAAAAAGAAAGTCTTCAACAGGCACTAACCGATTTGAAGGCCAGCCAACTGCAGTTGGTTCAAAAAGAAAAAATGGCCTCGCTGGGTGAAGTAGCTTCCGGTATTGCCCACGAAATACAAAACCCCTTAAACTTTGTAAATAATTTTGCCGAAATAAATGCGGAACTATTGTTGGAAGTAAAGGATCTGATGGCAAAAGAAAACGCTGTTGGTAATTCGAAAGAAGAAATTGATTTGTTGCTGGAAGACGTAATTCAGAATCTTCATAAAATAAACCAACATGGTAAACGGGCGGATAATATTGTGAAGAATATGCTGCAGCATGCCCGGAGTAATTCCAGCGAAGGAGTATTAACTGATGTTAATTTTTTAGCGGAAGAGTATATTAAACTGAGCTATCACGGCTTTCGGGCAAAAGACAATGCTTTCCATGTTACGATCCATTCCCAGTTTGACCCTGCTATTGATAATATTAATATTGTACCGCAGGATATCGGGCGGGTGCTGATGAATATATATAACAATGCTTTTTATTCGGTGTCTGAAAAAGGAAAAAAGCAAGTGGTCGGATATACCCCGATCGTAACGGTAACAACAAGAAGGGAGTCCGGTAAGGTAAAAATTGCCATTCGGGATAATGGATTGGGGATTTCAGAAAAATATATTGGTAAAATTTACCAGCCTTTTTTTACTACCAAGCCCACCGGGGTGGGTACAGGGCTTGGTTTATCATTAAGTTATGAAATCATTAAAGCGCACGAGGGCGAATTAGTGGTTGAATCGATTGAAGGAGAATTCGCTGAATTTACCATTGAGCTTCCTGTTAATTGAAAAGATTTTAAAAGGGATGTTTGATTGCATCAAGAATATCCTTATTAATAAAGGAATCTGATCTAGTGATAATTTTGATTGGAAAAGCTGCTATAGTCAATTCATTTATTTTAAATTATTATTGTCCGACTAAAATCATCTTAATAATTATTAAAGCCTCTTGCGGAGCGGGTTCTAGCCCCTCTCCTCAAGGAGAGGGGTTGGGGTGAGGTGATACCTTCAATTGAAACCTTTAACATACTTAGTCGGACAACAATGATTTTAAATCTTAATTATTTCTAAAACCTATCATTCAGTGCAGGGGAATGAATTATTTTATTGGCTCCCTATTGAATACGGAAAGGAAATACAATGGTTTACCGGTGGTCTCAAAGTTTTCAGGATAACGATCGCCCAACAAGTTGTAGCAAATGGTCAACACTTCGTTTTCCATTTTATAAATGGCAGTAAAGTGTTTTCCGGTATTAACGCCTTCTTTGCCGTAAATGTCCATTTTATTTTCTTTATACTGTACAACTCCTTTGTCAACACTCTCCGCGATAACGGTATAAGTTGAGTCCCTGATAATGAGTCTTTGTTTTTCAAAAACCGCTTGGGGCAGCTGCCTCCCGCCGATTTCCTGTTTGTTCGGTACCCAGGTACCGTTTAACAGGCGCGAATTGGTTTTTGAATTTTTGGTAGTCGCACAACCCAAGGATAAACAAATAAATAGCAAAATGGCCAGTTGTCTCATATTGAAGGTTTAAGAATTACTATTTGCTGAAGCTGCAATATTGTTTGAATTGTCCAAACCAATGAACGTTCTTTTAAATTTACAAAAATTCTCTCATTATACTTTTTAATAGGTCGAACTACCGATTTTCACCACTTGAATAACAATCGTATGGTGATCACGGATAAATTTTATTCTTCCCCTTTTTCATACGAAAGACCTTCTATTGTAAGTATTAGGGCACTTTTCTATTAAATATTGTTTTTAATGAAGCTGCTAAGTGCTTAAACATAAAAACAAAACTTGAAATGACAGAATACTACAGCGCCGCTCAAAGTTCTTAAGCAGTCTGAATATTGACGTTTAATATGGGGATATAATTCTCGGGGGTGCTCGATTAATCAATAGAGGGAAGGGCATTAATATAGAAACTCCGGAATGAATATTCACTTTTCTATTGTCAAGATTAATACTTTCTATTTATTTAAATAATAAGCTGCTGAAAAAGAAAGCAAAGTAGTTTTTATTGATTGGCCCCCTACTATATAATTTGAATATTCTGAAGGGCTTGTCCAGATTAATGATAGGTCAAACCGGTCATTCACCAGAAAGCCAG
Source organism: uncultured Chitinophagaceae bacterium (assembly GCA_963775145.1). Taxonomy (GTDB): domain Bacteria; phylum Bacteroidota; class Bacteroidia; order Chitinophagales; family Chitinophagaceae; genus Endoryza. The sequence continues at coordinate 13,065 of CAVZHZ010000016.1, read as the reverse complement.
AGCGAACAATAGCATTCATGGCGAATTTATTTATTTTTAAGTACCCTTCTGCTTTATCAATGAACTGGCCAGTTTTTCGATCTTTTCTTTCCAGCGAATTGTCAGTTTTAGTTATATAGTTTAACAAGAACCCACTACCTGCGTACCATTTATATTTATTCCAACTATATAAGTTAATAATGAGCTGTGGACTAAAACCGATATTCCATGTTGAGAACCTGTAGATGTTTTCGGTTTCATCGCTGCTATAGATATTGAACTTATAGTAAGACGTAACGGTTGACTTAATATTTGACGCAGATATTTCTGCTCTTATTATGAGTCGCCGGATGGCTGGGTTAATATAAAAGTCAAAACCAGCAGAAACGCGTGGCAAAAAACTATGAGTAGTGATTTTATTTTTGAATCTAAATTGGCCCAGATCATCTAATCCATCAGACATGATTATAGATTTTCCTGTATAATTCATCGTACTGCCCGTAATTCCTGCGCCCAGAAAAAAAGCTTGTTTTCTATTTTTGCGACTACCAGCCGAAATGATCGTTTCATTAATCGTATTGATCTTACTGATAATATTCCTGATATCCTTGCCTGAATAGGTTGCTCTGGATACACTTTCTTCAAAACTAGCATCAGATATACCGTATTCGAGGGCTAGTCTTGATAATTGCTGCCTGAACAATAGTTGAGTAATTTCCCGGCCGTCGCTTAACGATTTTCTATAAACCAGTTCAAAGGGGAGCGTTTGTCGCTTGTCCAGCACATAAAACCGGACCTTGATCACATCGGTGTAAGAATAAAGATCAATGTGGTCCCCGGTAAGTATTTTCTTGAGAAAAACTGCTTTGGTAATGGAAGAAGTGTCGATTACTTCCTTCAAACTTTCAAAACTAATTTCATTCATGCTTATCGGCACAATATACTTGTCATACGATTCATATCCAGTTATGGTGAATTTTGCGATACTATCAGCAGTAAGTTTTTGGACTTCTCCGTTTTCAAGATCACGCTTAAACTGGATCTGCTCTGGATTTTTATGCCATTCGCGGTAGTTGATGAAGCCTTTAATTATTGTTCCGGTGTTGGTCACTACATTTCCTTCTTTGTAATTTGATTGAGCTTTTGTCAAAAAAGCCAAGGGTATCAAAAAAAGAGTAATCATATATCTTGCAATCATCATAGTTAATTTAAGATAGACGGAAATATAGTAAATTAATATTCCAGATACTGTGTTTTTACTAGCAATTATCTGTTTTCGTGATTAATTAACCCAAAAGAAAAGAATATTCTCGCAATAAGGCCAAGATGCAAAGTATAATTCTAGAAGAATAATATTTTATAAATACTAAGGGTTTCTTTTTGCCGCTTCGCTGTTGCGAATAATCCTTTCAGCTCACATAAATTTCTTATCCCGGGTGATACACACGCTCGGCTCTCTTTATTACTTCCTCTTTTTCTAACGTCATCTTTTTCACCTGCTGCGACTGGTATATGGCCCGTTGATCGTCGAAATGAGGGCTATTTATATGTGAACTGGCTCCAAAAGTATTAACGGATTCGATCAGGGGCAGGCTGCCATCTTTCGGAAAACGGACGAAGGCTATATATGCATCGCCACCGTTCATGCGGCGAAGACCATTTTTCCATGGTTCACTACCCACTGCCGCCAATACATCAGGTACGCCTGCTTGTGGCCAGGATTTATTACCCCGTACGAGTTTTTGCACATCGCCCAGTGTAAGATCGATCGTGTTAAAATGCTTCATCAAATAATCATAGATACGCTGGTAAACCAGCATAGCTTGGGGGATTGTTAATGTATCCTGCGAGCGCCCGCCCATTATTTCAGGTACGAGGGAGTACACAAGACTAAATATCAATGCTCCTCTGCTATCCGCCGAGGCAATATGATTCCATGTTTTAAAGCTTCTGATAAGGGGAGTCAAGGTGGCTTGTTTACTTTCATCTACGAGATAAAGAGAATCGGCTGTATATCCATACGGAAACAAAATAGGATTGGGCAATTGACGGTCGAATTTAATCCGTATGATATCTGTATAGCTGATCTTATCGAGTTGATCCAGTAAATCCTTTGCTCTTCGGCTGCGGTTATTATGATATAGCTCATAGCCATCGTTGCGATCGAACAAATCAGGAGAAAGATTTTCCTTTTCATTTGTTGCTAAAAAAGGAGAATGATTGGTATTAAATAAATAGCCGCTTTTCGGATTGATATATTGTGGTAAAAGATTAAATGGTTTTATTTCTGTCCATAAAGTAGAGCGCGTATTACCTGGAATCGTACTGTTCCAATGTAGTGAGGCATCCGGATTGCGTACCGGGATGCGGCCGTTGGACACATAGAAAATGGTGTCCCGCTTATCAGCGTACACAATATTAAACATAGGAAGATGCTGCTGCTCCAGGGCTTTTTTAAACTCAGTAAAATTATTCGCCCGGTTCATAGCATACCATTGCTGCAAAGAGCCCGCATCCATTAAAGCGGGTAGTCGTAGGGAGAAATAAGCACCGGAAGGAGACTTAACAGTAGGTCCATAAATAGACGTATAAACAGTCCGGGTCACTTTCACAGGAACCCCTTTTACTTTAAAACTGAGTTTTCGTTTTGTTAACGTCAGCCATTTATCATCCACTTTATACTGACCGGGATGTTGTTTATCAGTTTGTAACTGGTACACATCAATCTTGTCCTGTAAATTTACTGTATGCGCCCAGGCGAGATTTTCATTCACCCCATGAAAGATCAGCGGAGCACCGGGAAATAAACCCCCGAGTATATTCCAGCCTTCTTCGCTTTGCAGGTGTGCTTCGTAAAAAGCGGTAGCACCTTCAATAGGCTGATGCGCATTTATCACCAGCATATTTTCTCCATTGGCTGATTTACTGGAATGAATGGCAAAAGCATTACTTCCTTCGCCCCGGAATCCGGCCAGCTCGGGCATGGCATTTTTTAATATGGAAGGAAGGGTTCGATCTACTCCACAGAATATAGCTACGGAAAAACTTGCTGCCGCTAAGTATTCTTCCAGGGTAACGGGAAATACTTTCATATTAAATACTTCTTTGGGGTGTGCTTTGGCGTAAGCTTCTAACCCGAGCAGGTACCCTTTTACCAGGGAAAGAAATTTAGGGTCGAGGCTGCTGATCTGGGTATCGATCGTGGCCCTGGTATTCAGCAATCCGAATACATAATCCACGGTGGCACCTTTCTTTCCTAAATAAGTTCCCAACTTTCCTTTGGCAGTCAAGAGCAGGGTTTGTATCGTTTCGAAATCATCTTCGGAATGGGCCCAGGCCAATCCATAGGCCACCTCCGGATCCGTGGGGGCGAATATATGCGGCACACCAAAACTGTCTCGTACAATTGTGATGCGGTCGGGATGGATAGAAGGATCACTAATGGACTGTGACCGCAAGACAACGCCAATTCCAGTCAGCAATAGCAAGAAGACAATTCGCATGAAGAAAAATTATTTGAGCGTAAGGTATAAAAATTAAGGGCTTTGATATTCTTCCTCATAATCGGATAGGCAAGAATCATTTCCTGGAAACACTAACATGAAATTAATTTAAGCAAAAGGAAGGCTGAAACTTATTATTTAATTCTAAAATTTACGCTACAGTATGATTATATCCAGTTTGAAACCATTAGTAACAGTAAGTAAACCGGAAGAGTTCAATGTGAGACTTCGGATTGTTACATTTGAGCTTATCGTCGGATTATGCGGATTACCTGGATCAATGATGACATCTGTATTGCTGTTTGGTATTATACCCCAACTCCAGTTGGCCGGATTTTCCCAAGCCGTGCTAACAGTACCCTTCCAGGCATTGGTGGCATTATGAAATACCAGGTCAACCCAATAATTACTTTGCTGGAAGAAATTATTCGGAAATTCGGGAGTGGCAGTAAGTTTATATACCCCGTTCGGTCCGTCAGTGCCATCGGCTAATGCTGTCAACGGATTATTGACCACCGCGCTGGTAAAATAATTGTCGGTTACAACGTAATTTCCTGAGCTGCTGTGATAAGCCGCTATATAAGTCGTGGCTGCATTAATGGCAACCGGATTAGCAAACAATACCTGTTGCCAGCCAGATGCTGTTTCCCCGGTAAATACTGCCTGTGCAAGGAGCGTACCAGTAGAAGTATATAGGCCACCAGTATGCGTACCGGTATTGCCAATTACTTTATAAAAACGAATCCCGGTTACATACCCCGGTACAGATGAGCGGAACTTAACACCCAACTCAATGGCTGATCCATCATTCTGCAAAGGCGTCGCTGGTGTTTGTCCGGTAAAAATGGAACAAGGACAAATCACTGGTCCGTTTGAAACATTAATAGTAATTACGTTACTGGCACCATCACCTTCCATATTACCAGAATCGTCAAAGCCACGCGATTTAATAGTGACGGGTCCTAATCCGGTGGGCGTCCAGGAAAAAGTCCAGTTGGTGGTTCCGGTAGCGGGTTGCCAGGTTGTTCCTCCATCGACGGATACTTCGATACCGGCTACCACATTGGCATCGGAAGCGGTTCCGGTGATGGTAACGGCTACATTGGGAGCGAGGGTGGCGCCATTGGCCGGAAAGGTAATGACTGAAGCAGGCGGTGTCAGATCGGTGGAAGCGGTGGCAGCGACTAGGCCTGCCTGTAAGGTTGCGGGCTGCACGCCCATATCGGCCAGCAGGTTTACGGTAGCCTGCTGCATAATGACGCTGGGGGTACTGACCCCGCGATCGTGGGTGCCATCCAGTCCCCAGGACCATTGAATGGTTCCGGCCCCGAATACGAGGGCCCCGCTGGAGTGGCGGTACAACGATAGTTTATGCGTTTTGCCGGTAACGGTAGTACTGGACAAGGTAAATCGTCCGGACGGATTATTGACTGCATAGGCGGGTTGCTCCCAATCCCACTCATAGCCGAGGGTACCGGCGGGTAAAGTAGCCGTTTGTCCGGCCCCGAGCAAAGCGACACTGGTATTGCGCCAGAAGCGGTAATTTTTATAGGTATCGGGTACTAATATGGAAGTCGTGTTTTCAAACCAACTGATCTGACCGGTCAATGCATTTTCGGGTTTGCATCCGTCGGGAGCGGTGGCGCCGCAGCCATCTCTCCATAAGCCGGTCCATATATTGGTCGGATCACATTCTGCGTTACATACATTTTCCCCGAGGGTTCCTTCTTTATAACAGACCAGGGTGCGGTAGGGGGTATTACTGCCATCGATACTGTTTTCCCAGCGGGTTTTCCAGTACACTTCATTGCCGCTGAAAAAAGCCAGGTGTACACCGGCATTTCGGGCGGCTTCCACTTTATTTCTTTCGGCCAGCGACCAGTATTCATCATGTCCTACCGAAAGGATCACTTTATTTTTAGCCGGGGTGATGGGGGTGGCATTTCTATCCATATCCACGTCGGTGGTATAACCGAGGTAGTACCCATTTCTTTCGAGCCAGCGGATCATGGGATATTCGGCATTAAAAAGCCAGTCTTCGGCCGCCCCGCCGCCGCCGCCGCCACTGCGGGTAATAAAAGGCCGGTTATAACTTACTTTAGTGGCATGTCCGTTGGGAAAACCGGGGGTGGCGCCGAGGTAAAGGCTATTGCCGCCGTAGGCATTATAGGCCTGCCAGGTGGCATCCGATGTTTTAAATAATATATGGGCGCTAGCGGCATCGTCCCGAACAATAAAGACGATATGGCTGGCGCCGCCATTATCGGCGCGGATCAGGCGGGCGATATAAATTCCGGAAACCGCAGTGTCTGGCACGGCCCAGGAAGCGGAGGTGGACCAGTTACCGCAATCGTTGAGGCCGGAAGCGGCATTGGTGACAGGAGCCGGTTGGGTCACTCCCAAAAACGGCCCGAGAGTGGTGATCAGCCGGGCGCCATTCCCCTGGTAATAGCCGAGGCGATAGATCTTGATCGAATAATTTTTATTGGCTCCGGTAATGGTGATTTTGAAATTAACGGTTTGTTCTTTATTAACACTGATATCGGTGGCAAAGCCCTGGAGGGAGAGGTCACCCGCCCCCGTTATATCCCATTCGGACGAAGGATTCCCCGTTAAACTATTCTCTGCCGGAATGGGGTTCTGACAAAAGCCACTGAATGGCGGTGCAATCAGCAGCAATGCACAAAGTAGCTTTGCGGTAAATGAAATAAGACTCCTTCCTATCATGGGTCAGGTAATTAATCCGGTTTATTGTAATTGAACGGATCTTTACAAAGGAAATTGTAAATTAAGTGAGCGACCAGATTATTATTAGATAAACCGGGAAATTCCTGATTCATTCCAAATTAATAAATTGTCTAATCTTCGGTGAGAAGCCAGCGCAAGTGTACTTGGTAGTTGCTTTCTTGATGTAAAGATAATAAATAGCTTCACGAATGCAACAGAGCGTAAAAATATATTCAACTAAGCCCTATATTTTACCTACCTGAATAACATAAATTATTTAAGAAAAATATCCATCAGACTTTCCAAGCTCAGAGATCAGAGGAGAAACCCAGGGGACAAGGAAAGATCATTAGGGTTAATCCCCAAATTATAGTAGCTGGAAATTTCAAAAGATTTCTTTGCGACGTTGCGTGATGCCCTTGTTTTCATCCCCTTAAATGAAAAGCTTTCGATTTTGTAAATGCGCGCAGCCCTGCATGTGAAAGCGTAACGCCAAACCCTGAATGTTTTCTTCCGCTCCAGGGAAGCGCTGCGCTTACCCGGTCGCAGCAGTTCCAATAACCGCTACCGGTATTGAGTTGATGCAGTATTTTTTCGGCTCTTTCCTTATCGGAACTGTAAACTGAAGCCGTTAATCCGTATTCTGTATCCTGCATCAATTCGATAGCTTCCGCATCATTGGCTACTTTCATAATGCCAATAACCGGTCCAAATGATTCCTCTCGCATGATGCCCATGGCGTGATGCACATTCACGAGTACGGTTGGCTCAAAGAAAAATCCGGTAGTTGGAATTTTTTTCCCCCCCGTAAGTATCACGGCGCCTTTGCTAACGGCATCGGCAACCTGCTTTTCCAAAACGTCTAATTGTTCCTTTCGGCTCAATGGTCCGATATAAGTTCCCTCCTGCGTGGGAGAACCCACTTTCCACGACTTGACTTCTTTCACAAATTCTTCGATGTATTGATCAAATATTTTTTCATGGACATAAATCCTTTCCACTGCGCAGCAACTTTGCCCGTTATTGTAAAAGGCTCCATCGGCGGTTCCTGCGGCGGTCGCTTTAATGTCATTTACATCATCAGCTACATATAAAGGATCTTTTCCGCCCAGCTCACACTGGCACGGAACCATCTTCGGTGCTACTTTCTCATAAATATATTTCCCGGTTTTGTAAGAGCCGGTGAAGAAATAACCATCAAACGGGAGTTCTAATAAAAGCTCACCCACTGGCGCGGCACCGATGGCGACTTGAAATACATCAGCAGGAACGCCCGCTTGTTTCAGTAATTTCTCTATTTCTAATCCGGTAAGTATCGCGTGTTCAGAAGGTTTGTACATAACCCCATTGCCAGCCAGCAGCGCCGGCACAAATACATTCACCCCCACCAACCAGGGATAATTCCACGCCGATATATTACATACGATTCCGAGGGGTTCATAAGAGATCCGTTCTTCCATATTGTTTCCGCTGCTCATGATTTCATCCGTCAAATATTTTTCCGCATTCTCTGTGAGCCATTGTATACGCGCCCTCGCGCCGTTCACTTCATTGCGCGATTGCTGCAATGGCTTTCCTACTTCCGAAGTAAGTACAGCTGCCAGGGTTTCTATGTTTTCTTCCAAAAGGGTAGCGTATCTCTTTATTATTTTTACCCTATCGGCTAATGGTATTTTATGCCATCCTGGTTGTGCCGAATGCAATAAATTGTATTTCTCCTGTAGACTTTGTTTCGAGTCTTCATTGAACAACGCAATTTCTTCTTCCGTTGCGGGGTTAATAACAGCAAGTTTTTTCATATTGGTAGCCCTGATGGCGGTTAAAAATTTCTTCTTCAGGTTTTCAGAAAAAGGATTGGCTTCTTTGTTTCTCATGCGTTCTGGGTGCCACTGTACACAAAGCATGAACGCTTTATTCATTTTATCATTGAATTCTAATCCCTCGATTATTTTTTCCTCATCGTCATCATATGCATTTACCAGAAGGTTTTCCCCCAACGCATTCGGGTCAATGGCCTGGTGATGCGCGCTGTTTACATGGCCTGAGACTTCTCCCGCAATCTGGTGAAGTAAGCTGCCGGCGCCGGTAACAATAACATGTTCTTTATCCGCTTCTTCTTTTTTATGTCGTTCATTGCTTTCATCCAGGTCCTGGATAAGTCTTCCGCCCTGTAAAACATTCACCAGCTGCATGCCCCGGCAGATTGCCAGCAAGGGTAATTTGTTTTCCTGTGAGTAGCGGTAAATTTTCTCTTCAAAATGATCACGGTCGGTTTCATGCGCAGCCGGACTATTTTCATATTCATGTTCTCCTTCATAAAAAGAAGGATGAACGTCTACCCCTCCCGTGAGTACAAACCCATCACAGGTATAAATATCGGATGTATTATTTCTTTCAAACGACAGCTCAACAAGTTCCAAATCATTTTTCAGATCCTTTGGCGTAAACCAGGTCCAGTAATTTTCAAAATGAGTTCGGGTAAAACTAATACCAATTCTCTTTTTCATGACGGCTACCATGCGTTACTATAAATGCGTTTAAAATCATCCCGGCTCACAGGCTTAGGATTATTGGGATGGGCAAAATCTGCGGAGGCTAAATTGGACAGCGTTTCAATATGTTCCTGCCTGACGCCAATATCCCGCAGCTTGTGAGGTATGTTAATCTTTGTATTCAAGTCAAACAAATACTTTACTACGGCAGCACCTGTTTCTTCTTTTAATTCGAGTGTTTTCGCTATCCGTTTGAATTTATGTTCAAATCCTTCGATATTAAATTCCATACCGTAAGGAATATTTACCGCATTGGCCAGCCCGTGATGTGTGTCTAATAAGGACGATAAAGGATGCGCCAATGAGTGAACTACACCCAATCCTTTTTGAAAAGCTACGGCTCCCATTAATGAAGCAATCAGCATTTTGCTTCTTGATTTGAGATCTGGTTTGTTAACAGCTTGTTCAAGTGATTGACTGATTAATGATATACCTTCCAACGCAATTCCTTCGCAAATGGGATGTGGCATTTTAGCTAGATAGGCCTCCATATTATGCGTCAGTGCATCCATGCCCGTAGCGGCGGTAATAAAAGGAGGAAGCTCCATAGTTAACATCGGATCGGCAAAAACAATTTTCGCTAACAGCTTGGGGGAAAAAAGAATTTTCTTCTGGTGCGTTTCATCGTCGGCAATAATAGCGCTGCGCCCTACTTCACTACCTGTGCCGGCTGTGGTGGGAATAGTAATAAAATGCGGCACTTCGTTATCTACATAAATATCCCCTCCGATAAGATCATCGTATTTGAATAGGTCTTCCCGATGGTTTACCCGCAGCGCAATAGCTCTGGCCACATCCAGTGCCGCGCCTCCTCCAATACCAATGATACAATCGCTCTTGGTGTAATCATAGGCTTCCGTTCCCCTGTATACGTCCGACTTCACCGGGTTCTTATGGATATCCGCAAAAATTTCCGGAGGAATGTTTTTGTTTTGTAAGTCACGCATTATTTCTCTAAAAAAATCCAATTGTGCTACCGTGCTGTCAGTAACTATTAATGGATTGAAGAGTTTATGCAGAATTAAGTAATCGCCCAGTTCTTTACTGGATCCCGCGCCAAAACGGATGATGGTAGGGAAGTTGTATTGGTAGATCTTGTCGAAGGTCATAATATAAAATTTGCGAATTTAATAATTTGCGAATGTGCGAATACTTTAGGTGGAATATTCCCGATTAATTACAATTTACTTTACCTCAAGGATGATTGAACAGCAAGAATTCGCACATTCGCACATCCGCACATTTGCATTTTCGCACATTTTGCTAAATTATCTCAAAATACCTTTTATACTCCCAATCCGTCACCGCCTTCAGGTGCTGCTTCCATTCCCAGATTCTCGTTTGCGTGAAATGATCCACAAAAACGTCTCCAAAGAGCTGGCTGGCTATTTTGGATTGTTTCATTTGTTGCGTGGCTTCAATAAGTGTAGTAGGCAAAACCCCATGAGTAGCATCTGCATATCCATTACCAACCGTGGCCGCTTGCTTTAATTTCAATCTGTTTTTGATTCCATATAATCCCGAGGCCAGGCATGCACTCATAGCGAGATAAGGATTTACATCGGATCCGATTACTCTTGTTTCTAACCGGCATGATTTACTGCCACCCGATAAAACACGAAGCGCTACGGTCCGGTTATCTGCTCCCCAGGTTAGGGTGGTTGGTGCCCATGCTCCCTCTACCAGTCTTTTATAACTATTGATTGTTGGTGCAAACATTGGAAGGATATGTGGTAAACAATATAGCTGGCCGGCCACATAACTTTTCATCAGCTCGCTCATATTCATCTTATCTTTTTCATTATAAAAAAGATTTTTCTTGCCGGCATTATCCCAAAGACTTTGATGCACGTGACCTCCGCAACCTGGTAAATGCTCATTGATCTTAGCCATGAAGGTGGCCATGATTCCATGTTTGTACGCAATTTCTTTAACGGCTGTTTTGAAAAGCACCGCACGATCAGCGGCATCCAGCATGCGGGCATGAACGATAGCTGCTTCATAAGTACCCGGCCCGGTTTCGGTATGTAATCCTTCCAGGGGCACATCGAAATTTTTCAAAGATTCAAACAGATCAGAGAAATAAGGATTTTCCAGGCTGGTTCGCAGAATGGAATAACCGAACATTCCGGGGGTCAGCGGCGTCAGGTTCCTGAATTGTTTATCGTTGGCGGATTGTGGGGTTTCCGCAAAATTAAACCATTCAAACTCCTGCGCGAAGATGGGAGTATAGCCCTGCTTGTTTGATTCCTTCAATATTTTTTTCAGGAGTTGCCTGGGACATACATCCGATGGGTTGCCCTTTGCATCAGTTAGCTCACCCAGAAAAAAAGGAACATTATTTTCCCAGGGTATTTTCCGGAATGTATTAATATCGAGCACGGCCGGACTATCGGGATAACCAGAGTGCCACCCAGTGTATTTTACATTATCGTATGCTACATCACCCGCATCCCATCCGAAAATTACATTACAGAAACTCGTTCCATTATCAATAACGGAGAGAAATTTTTCGGCTGAAATATACTTACCTCTTAATATTCCGTCTATATCACTGATGGCAATCTTCACTTTACCTGAAGGATGATCTTTTACGTACTGGATGATATCTTTGGTAGTCATACGAATACTTTGGGTTTGAAAAATTACTACAAGCAGGATCAATAACAAAAAATAATAAATCAAATCAAAATTATGTTATTGTCCACCACTACTCCATGGCGCAAAGATTCGATAGGAAAGTGGACAGGTTGTTTAAGCAATATCGTTGCGTCTTTGCGTGAATATTTCTCGCAACGACGCTAAGACGCAATGCTTAGGGTAATATGTGTAAAGGGTTTTATCCTGGTTTTCTTTGCGACGCTGCGACTTGGCGTGAGATTATTTCTCGCAACGATGCTAAGATGCAACGATTACAGTAATAGGCGTAGAAAGTTTTAACCTGGTTTTATTTGCGACTTTGCGGCTTTGCGGCTTTGCGAGAAATTCCTTTAAAAGAAACATAACAGATACCCAATATAAAAAAGTAAATCAGGGCTTGGTCCTTATTATAGATCGTCATAGCTACCAAAGAAAATACGGCAATTAAAAGAGCTACTATCGGGAAAACAGGGTACATCGGCACTTTGAAAGGACGGGTTAAATCTGGTTCCTTTCTTCGCAAGCGAAGCAGGCTTATCATAGATATTATATATAATGTCAAGGCCCCAAAAACAGAAAGAATAATGATATCTCCTGTTTTCCCTGTGAGCAGGGCAATGATGCCAATGCCCATATTTATCAATAGCGCATTAGAAGGTGTTTGAAACCGGGGATGAATCTTTCCGAGAAAAGCCGGAGCGAACTTCACTCTTCCAAATTCAAAACTGGATCTGCCCGCTGCCAGTATAATTCCATGAAAAGAAGCTACCAATCCGAATAGCCCAACTGTAATAAGCAGGTGGTACATCGCATGGTTATAGCCAACGATATGTCCCAAAGCTAGCGGCAAGGGAGAATCGGAGGTAGTACCATCCGATTTGTATACGATCGCTTCCCATCCGGCCACTCCTACTGAGCCGGCAAAGGTTATGATGCATAAAATAACTAACGTAAGGATAGCGGAGCCAAAGCCTATTAATATGGTACGCTGTGGTTTGATAGCTTCTTCGGCTACATTCGCTACTCCTTCAATAGCGAGGAAGAACCAGATAGCAAAAGGGATAGCCGCAAACATCCCCTGCCATCCATGCGGTAAGGCATTTTGCTGGAGGTTCTTAAATTCAAAATGCGGCAGGGTGATGCCGGCAAATAACAGTAATTCACCAACGGCCAGTAGTGTGATGACCAATTCAAAAATGGCAGCAGCCTTTACTCCGTAAATATTTAATGCTGTAAAGACTACATAACTGAATATGGCAATAGCCAATATGGGGATCTGCGGAAAGAATAAATTGAAGTAAGCGCCGATAGCAAAAGCAATGGCGGGCGGGGCAAAAATGAATTCAATATTCTGTGCCATGCCCGCGATAAATCCCCAGTCTTTACCCAGGGCCCGGTTAGCATAATCAAATCCACCACCAGCTTTGGGAATGGCGCAAGCCAGTTCAGTATAACTAAACGTGAAGGTGACATACATTATAATAATAAAGAAAGTGGCGGTGGCTAAGCCGAGTGTTCCGCCTTGTTCCAGACCGAGGTTCCAGCCGAAATACATTCCGGAAATAACATAGCCTACCCCGAGACCCCAGAGCATGAGCGGCGTGAGTGTTCGTTTTAGTTCGTTGGCAGGAGGTGATGACAAGGGGATAATTTATTAGCGAATA
>CAVZHZ010000015.1:0-678627 GCA_963775145.1 uncultured Chitinophagaceae bacterium | reverse complement strand
GGTGCGAGGTCGATCGCCCAGGCCATCGTCGCGCTGGTGACGAGCGCCTCGCCGAGCCCGAGCAGGACGCGCGCGCTCGCCACCCCGGCGAGCCCGGGGAACCAAGTACAGCGTCCCGCTGATTGCGCAGAGCAGGCCACCGACGACCGCCGTCCGTCGGCGGTCGATGCGGTCGGCGAGCGCGCCCGCGAGCGGGCGGGCGAGCAGCGCGGCGAAGCCGAAGCCGCCCATCACGATCCCGACGGCGAGATCGCCCTCGCCGAGCTCCTCGCGCACGTACACCGGCAGCACCGGCGCAAGGGCGCCGAACGGGAGATAGACCGACAGGCAGACGAGCATGACCCCGACGAAGCCGGGAGCGACGAGCCGCGGTGGGTTCACCGCGGTAGACTTATCGGGTGGCGCGCGCACCCACCGACGGCGGACTCCTGCTTCGCTCGGTCTGGGAGCGGGCAGGCACCGTGTTCGGCCACCGCGAGGTGGTGACGGGGACGACCGACGGGTCGGTGCGGTTGAGCTACGCGGAGCTGCGGACGCGCGTGCTCGCGCTGGCCGCCGTGCTGCGCGACCTCGGCGTCCGGCCCGGCGATCGCGTCGCGACGTTCGCGTGGAACTCGCATCGGCATCTCGAGCTGTTCTTCGCCGTGCCCGCGATCGGTGCCGTCCTGCAGCCGATCAACGTGCGGTTCCGGAGGGACGACGTCCAGCGCCTCGTCGACGAGGCGCGCCCGCGCGTGCTCTTCGTCGACGCGAGCCTCGTCGCAGGCGTCCGACGCTCCGCGGCGCGGGGGCCGAGGTCGTCCTCCCGGACGTCTCGTCGGACGGGGAAGCCCTCGACTACGAGGAGCTGCTCGGTGGGGTCGGCCGCGTCGACGCGCTCCCCGCGGTGTCGGAGGACGCGGTCGCGACCGTGTGCACGACGAGCGGCACGACGGGGGCCCCACGCCAGGTCGAGTACACGCACCGCTCCCTCGTGCTCGGGACGCTCGGGCTCAACCAGGCCGACGGCGCCGCCTGCGGGAGTCCGACAGCGTGCTCCCCGTGGTGAGCCTCTTCCACGCGAACGCGTGGGGTCTTCCCCTTCGCCGCGGCGATGGCCGGGGCCCGTCTCGTTCTCTCCGGCCCCTCGCCGACGGCCGCGACGACCGCCCGGCTGATCCGCGAGGAGCGGGTGTCGAAGCTCGCGTCCGTGCCGGCGACGCTCACCCGGCTGCTCGACGAGCCGGGCCTCGACCTGTCCTCGGTCGAGGAGGCGCTGGTCGTAGGGTGGCGGCGGCCAGGTTGTGTGGGAGCCTTGACTGGCATGACTTCCGGCAGGAACGCACCCCATGGGACCCGTCTGCCCGGGTCCCGGTATTGAGGCGCAGATCCCGGAAACGCCAGTCCCTGAAACTTAGGCGCCACCCACCCGGGCGCCAAAGCGCAGGCCGGCAGAACGCGTGATCCCCAGGCGGAGTGGTCCCCTGGCAAGGGCACGGCCGCTTTGTTCGTGCTGGCCACGGTTGCCTGTGCCGTGGCGCTGGCCGCCACCTACTCCTTCTTTGTCCGCACCACCACGGGACAGTTCATCGACGAATCGGCCCTGGTTGAGGCCGTGGCCATGAGCGGCACGGCGGGCAAAGCCGCGAGCGAAGACTTTCCTTGACTGGCTGCCGGCGCTCTCTGTGGTGATCGCGTCGATCGTGGTCGTTTTTGTCACCATCCTGCGGCGGCGCTGGGCCGCGGCCGGGATTGCCGTCGCGGCCTGCGTGGGCGCCAACGTGGCCACACTTTGAGAAACTAAATGAGAGACCCTCGCGCCGTCACCTGCAATCCTTCTACCCTGACCAATGCATTTAGGATTTCCTCCGCAATCCCGGCCTCACTGAAATATTCGTTTTCCGGCTACGGGCTCATATTTATGAATGGAAGCACAGCGACGGATTTTTTAATTTCTTTCATTTTGCCCTTCAATTCAGACCGTTCAGGTACTTTGATACGTTCATAACGATAGTGTATACTTCCAACGGCTGATTAATATTTTTTAATTCAAAATAACCAAGTGACTTAGTGGAGATAGAGCCCTGGTTCCTGATTGCATAGTGTAATTTGTCTGAAATTAATATGGACCCCGGCACACCCAGGCTCTCAATGCGGGATGCAATATTAACTCCATCACCATATACATCATTATTATCGTATACTATATCACCCAGGTGAATTCCAATTCTC
The DNA here is from genome assembly GCA_963775145.1 of uncultured Chitinophagaceae bacterium. Classification (GTDB taxonomy): domain Bacteria; phylum Bacteroidota; class Bacteroidia; order Chitinophagales; family Chitinophagaceae; genus Endoryza. The sequence continues at coordinate 676,416 of CAVZHZ010000015.1, read as the reverse complement.
AAGGGGACCGTTTGCCCGGTACTGAATTGCTGCTGCATAGAATCGCACATTCCACTGCCTCTACGGCGCTTTTAAAAATACTAAGGGTGCCATCCCCATAATACTGAAGTACTTCGCCATGAAACGCATGATGTTCTTTTTGAAAAATATTCCGGTGACGCAGCCGCATTTCAGCAGCAGAAGTTTCATTCTCCTGCATTAATGCAGTATACCCGACAATGTCGGTAAACATTATAGCGGCGAGCTGGCGGGTGGCAGGCATTTGATCAATTCATTTTAAAGATTCATTTTCTTTTTTACTACTTCAAACCGGGATCTTCATGTAATCCAACGTACAAAGGAGAATTAACCATAAAACTTATCATCCCTTCTTTTTGGTCGATACCTTTAAACAGGTAATCGAATGCTCTATCCCGATCACCGATGCCCCACCATGCAAAACTCAGGTCTCCGTTTTTTATCAGTTCGGGATGGGATTCGTGATAGGCTTCTAACTGTTTTATTGTTAACAATGCCTGCTCCTTCTTGTTAAGTATACCATAGCAATAGGCGAGATAGGAAAGTGTAAGCGGTGATCCCCCGGAAATTTCATTCGCCTGCATTAGTATTCCCAATGTTTTATTAGTTACCTGCATACCCATCGACAATCCTTTGATCGAAAGGGCATACCAGTTGGCCAGGCATTACTTCCAATTGCATATCAGACATCCTGATTACATCACTCAGATACCTGGCCTGGTAAAACAAGCAATGCCCACAGTGATCGGGCCAAAGGCATAGAGAGCGGATCCTGCAACCATGCCTTTTCAAAAGTGGCCACCGCTTTGGCTGTTCATTCATGATCAGGTAATAATAGCCCAACACCCAATAAGATTCTGAGGCTCCGGGATTCAGTTCAATGGCTTTCATTAAAGACTGGTATGCATCTTCCCACCTCCACTCGAAAAATAAATTACCTACTGCACGCGCAACGTGGCTCTGGGAGAGTGAGCTATCCAGGGACAGGGCACGTTCACTATTTTCTACAATTTGATGAAAGGCTTCCTGGCTGGGAATAACTCCCACACTTCCGAGCATCGCATAGGCCGCTGAGAGGAATGCATAGGGTAATGCAAAATCCGGGGCTTTGTCAATAGCTTGCCTGAAATAATCAATCGCCATAAATGTTTCGGCCGGGGTTTCTTTGTTCTGATAATATTTTCCTTTCAGAAAAAGGGAATAGGCTTCCATGTTTTTGGTGGGAGGCTTTACCAATACTGCATCTTTTTTCTCGGGAGAAAGTTCAGCCCTTAATTTATTCGCAACGATTTTACTGATTTCATCCTGTACCTGGAATATATCTGTCAGATCGCGGTCGTAAGTTTCGCTCCAGATATGAAAGCCGTCGGCCGCATTAATCAACTGGGCCGTAATACGTACCCGGTTTCCCGATTTTCGGACACTGCCTTCAACCAGTTTTTCGACATTTAGTTTAGCCGCTATATCGCGGATATCTTCCTTACTTCCTTTTAATGCAAAGGTGGAAGTACGGGAAGTAACTCGAAGTCCTTCTACAGATGTCAATGCATTCAGCAATTCTTCCGTTACGCCGTCACTGAAAAACTCATTGTCCGGATCATTACTAAGGTTTGCAAAAGGAAGAACAGCCAGGGTATTAATAGTTTGTTTTATTTTTCCTTTGATCTCCTCCCGGCCGGGAACAACCAGGCCCTTATTGGCAATAGCAAAAATGCGAACCGGCTGCTGTACATTCTTCATCTCGAAAAAGCCTATTTCCTTTGTGAGGATGTGTTTATGATTTTTTATATCCTCGTAAACCCGGTCTGAAATAAAAACGCCCCCCGGGACCGAAAGGGTTTCAATCCGGGAAGCAATGTTTACTCCATTGCCATATATTCCATCGTCTTCATGCATAATATCCCCTGTGTGAATACCGATACGGATATCAACTTTGGGTGATTGAACTAACTGTTGCTGGATGTCAATGGCACAGTTCACGCAATCTAACGAAGACGAAAAAATGCTGAGGGTTCCATCTCCAAAGTATTGAAGCACTTTTCCATGGTGTTCTTCCACACTTTTATCAAAAACAGACTTATGCCGCTGTCGTTTTTTGGTAGCTTCTTCTTCATCCGTCTGCATAAGAGCGGTATATCCCAACATATCGGTAAACATAATAGCGGCAAGTTGGCGGGACTGCATCATTCCGGTAGCAAAAGGTTTGAAAAAGGATTCAATACGGAAATTCTGTTTTTTATTTGTAAGAATTTGGATTTGGGTTAGCAGCAAGTCAGGATAAACGATATTTCGATTAACACCATTGAACTAATATCAAGCTCCTGATCTTTTCGGCCAACTAATACTAATCGTTCATTGTTGAATGAACAAAATGTACCTGAACCATTCCGATAGGAAAGTTACGAAATTGGAAAGTAAATGGAGGCCGAACATCCGCCGCGCCTAATTATTAAATAGATATTATAATGGCGGTGGTTTAGAAAGAGACCAGGTGAATGGTTTAGCAATTATTTTGCATGCGGTTTGGCTTTCAGAATACCTCCGGTCGCTTCCTTAATATTTTGAACATAAACAAATGCTTTGGGATCTATTTTAGAAATGGTATCCTGAATTTGTTTTATTTCGAGGCGGGTTACAATCGTCACGATGATTTCACAATCTGTTTTGATATCAAAGCTACCGGGTAAATAGCCGCGTTCGCCTTTATAGACGGTAATTCCTTTTCCCAGTTCATTGACCAGGTAATTTTTTATTTCCTCCTGTTGCGCAGAAATGATATGAACAGCGGTAAATTCTTCGATTCCGTCAACTACATAGTCGGTAGCCCGGGTAGCGGCAAAATAGGTAATAATGGAATACATGGCTGTTTCGATACCAAACTGAAAGGCAGCTACCGCAAAGATCAGGGTGTTCATAGCCATGATTATTTCGGTATTGGAAAACCCGGTTTTTCGTTTGGTAAAAACAGCAATTACTTCGGCGCCATCGATTACTCCGCCAGCACGTATGACTAACCCAATGCCCGTACCAATCAGGATTCCCCCAAAAAAGGCAATTAATAATTTTTCTTTGGTGATAGGTTGTATGTCTACAAACAATAGACCCAATGCCAGCAGAATAACGGCCAGCGTAGTTTGAATCGCAAAGGTTTTACCGATCTTTTTATATCCCAGGTAGACAAATCCCACGTTTAAAACGATTACTAATATGCTGATATTAACATGAAATATTTCATGCAGCAGGATGGATATGCCGGTAATGCCCCCATCCATTAAGCGATTAGGAATCATAAAACCTTTCATGGCTAATACTGCCAGGCCGGTTCCCAGTACAATCAACAATAGATTCTTGATATCCCAAACGCTTTTCCAGTCAATCGAGTCGCTTTTGTACTTAGTCGTCATGTGAGCAGGTGGTTTTATACCACTAAAATAAGCATCTCTTTGCATTGAACCAGCTATAGTTGCTTTGATTGACGGACTGGTCCGGGTTAATCATTTACCAGATTAAAATCTGTGCACTTGATTTTACTTTACCATTCTTTTGTGCGATGAGGGCAGCCACGATAGTAGCATAGCGCGCAGTATGCTATGGCAAACGATAAATATACTCTCTTAATTAGCCAGGAAAAATCAACCTTTCCCTTCCAAAAAGTTGAGGACCCATTCTTTTTTACGCTGCGCCAGGGGAATTTTAATATCACCCTCCAGGATAAGGGTGCCGCCATCTGTTTTATCAAACCGGTCAATTTTGGCGGTATTTACCAGGTAGCTATGGTGTGTACGGATGAATCCAAGCGGCTCTAACATATTTTCATATTCCTTCAGGTTTTTTGAAACCATGATCATGGATTTATCCTTTATGTAAAATTTTGTATACGTGCCCTCCGCCATGCAATAAAGAATATCAGCTACTTTGATGAAGTGTATGTTATCGATATCTTTCAGTACAATTTTTTTTTCTTTGTCGTGACTGCCAGCCATATGTTGTAATAAGAATTCCACTTGCCGCCCGGTATCGATATTTCTTATATTGGTGATTGCGCGTTGGATACTTTTCTGCAAGGCATCCGGATCAACCGGTTTCATCAGGTAATCAATAGCACTGAATTGGAAGGCATCCACGGCATATTGGTTATGAGCTGTTACAAATATTAGTTGAAAGGAAGGATATGGAATTTGCTTCATCAGGTCAAAACCCGTTCCGTCGCTTAATTCTACATCGAGTAAGACGATTGCCGGCTGGAAGGCAATTATTTTTTGAATGCCCGATTGAACCCCGTAGGCTTCTTCGATGGAACTGATCTCCGGGCAAAACGATTGCAGCAAAATTCGTATGGCAGAACACAATACCAGGTCATTATCAATGATGAGTAGTCTCATGGCGGCTTATAGATGGGAAGATAGGGTTCTTTTAGAAATCAATGGCAAATGAATATGGACCACCACTCCTCTCCCCTCTATATGATTGTCAATGGTAAATCCTGCCTTAGTTTTCAGTTTAATATTTAATAGATATATTCTATCCTTTATAATCTGGCTGGCACGGCTGATATGTTCATTGGGTGACTTTTCCGGGAATTCAAACCAACGCCATTATCCAGCACCTCTACCAGCAGTTCTTTTTTTCTTTTTTAAACTTCACTTCAATTTGACCCTGGTATTCTATCCCGGCAAAGCCGTGCTCTATGCTATTTTCTACAAAAGGTTGAATAATCATAGAAGGGATCAGAATATCATCCGTGTCCAGGTCGTCAGCGGCCTGCAGCTGAAAAGTAAATTTGGTGGGAAAGCGAGTCTGCTGGAGGCTGAGGTATTCTTCCAGGAATTCTATTTCCTGCTCAATGGTAACATATTCCTTATAGGTACTTTCCAGGGTTTCGCGCATGATATGCGAAAACTTAGAGATACTCGAGGCAATTGATTTTCCATCATTGCCCTGAAGCGCAAAACTTTGCAGGGAAGCAAGCGTGTTGAAAAAGAAGTGCGGGTTCATACGCGACCGGTTCAACCGTTGATCCGTTTCCATAATTTTCTGTTTGTGCTTCAAGGATTGCTGACGAAGAAAAAATCCAATCGCCAGCGCTGTCAACAAGGCCGTGATAGCAAACAATAAATAGATCTGCTTTTGTTGCGCAAGTTCCTTAATGGTTCGTTCATTTTTTGCCTGGCTGTATTTTCGTTCCAGTTCGGTAACCAGGCTTACTTTTTCTAAATTTTTTATACTGTCGGTTATAGCCCGGCTCAATTCTCTTTTTTCAAAGGCTTTCTTAAAATCACCTTTTGATAGGGCAATGCGTGACAATAACTCATAGGTTTCTCCTATATATGCCACCGACTGCAACCGCTGATAAATAGCCAGGGCCGAATCTGCCATCCGCTCGGCCTCCTGATAATTTTTCATTTCTATCAATATATCAGCCTTGTCGTAGTAATTAGTGGCCAGGGTGGCTGGATTGCTAATATCAGAATAGGCAAAAGAACTATCCAGAAACCGTAATGCTTTTCTAAAGTCTGGTTTTTCGTAAGCAATCCCTTGCAGGTTATTAAAAGCGGCGGCTATAGAAGAATTTCGGTTAATACTTTTGGCGATCGCCAATTGCTGCAGGCTGAATAATTCTGACGAATCCAGGCTGCTGGCCATTTTGGTATCCTGGTAATGCCATAGATATCTTTTGGAAAGTTTAAATAACAGGTCCGCTTTTTTGGCCGGGATATCAATGGCGTTGAGTAATGCTACTGCCTTCCTGGAATAAACAATTCCCTTTTCCGCCTGGCCAGTTTGATTAAACAATTGCGCAATCATCGTATGGCAAACAGCTTGTTCATAGGGACTGCCGGAGGCTTCGGCAGATTGTAATAATTTAAAGCTGTATTCCTGCGATTTGGCAAATTCGCCCGTGGTATAATATAGTTGCGCCCATAATTTATAGGTGGTCAATAAAACACTATCGCCGCATTTTGATTCTTTAAAAGTATTTTCTGCTTTTTGAAGATAGATTTCTACGGTATCAAAACTTCCCATGTCCAGGTAATCATTAGCTATCCATTCAAAGCCTTTTGCCCGGCATATGGAAAAGGAAGATGCCTGTAATTGTTGCTGCGCCGATTTATTGTTTCCGATCGATTTATCCTGGTTAGAATATAGGGTATAATATTCAGGGCAATTACAATTTACCTGCGGGTAACTTTGAGCAGCCATAAGCAAGCCGCCTGTGATAAATAAATATTTTAAAGCAAGCCGGTAAGTGGCGCTCATTAGGTAATGTTGGTTTAACCATCCTAAAATAAGGTTACCTTATGAACCGGTAGAAAAAACTTATCCCCGGCCTGTTTAATTAATGCCATTGTCCATTCGTTCGTGCCATTTGTTAATTACCCGGCATCACTTGTTAAATAATTATTGCGGGGACCAAAAAAAATCCCCCGCAATGCGGGGGCTCATAGTAAGGTTTATGGTTAACGGTCAAAGCACATACTCAGGGTTGAAAACTATGTAAGCTACCAATCTCGGTTGCCGTAAGCACCCGGTTGTACACTCGGAAATCGTCCATTTTACCATTAAAGAACTGGCTGCCAAAAGCACCTCCCATGGTTCCAAAAGGAGTAGTACTTGAATAAACTATACTGGTAGCGCTCCCATCATAAGTTGCGGCATTATCCCGGGTTCCATTAATATAGAGATCCATATCATTGGCCCCACGCACATTAATAACGATATGATACCATTGGTTAGATGCCAATGAAACAGAACTTAACAAAGAATTGCGGGCACTTCCACTGGTTCCGGTGCCATCGCCAATGGAAAAGGCCAGTTTATTGGGAGAGGCTATCGATTGCTGTAACCAATAACCATAATAACCTGAAGTCAGGCGATCCGCGGTAAATAAAGACGATACCGAAGCTGCATTAGCCGAATTCATCCAAAAGGAAATGGAAAAAGGAAATGTAGCTTTCAATCCCCTCGTTTCGAAATTGGAGTTGTTGCCACTTAATTCAAGAGCGCGGGAAGCCCGGTTAAAACGATCGGCTCCAAAAGCAATGGAACCTGCTTCGCCCCCATGCTGGCCATTACCGCTGGTGTCGCGCGTATTTCCATTAAACAGGTAATGCGTGATTTTACCGCTAGCAGGGCTCATTTGTTCATCGGATTCCGTGGGAGGTGCGGGATCGTTGGACGTGGAATCTTTTTTGCAGGAAGAAAAAACCAGGATGGTTACCAATACAGACAGGGTCAGGGAGGTGATTTTCATAAAATCAATTTTTGGTTTTAAATGGATAATTAGATGTAAACAGCAATAAGCTATTTCAATTCTAAAGTAATCAGATCAAAGTGATCCCGGGAGGAAGATAGGTAAGTGAGCGAATGCGGTTAACAAGCGAGCTATCCCGGGGCATACTTGAGTGATGGCGGGATAATAATAGCGATCAGTAAATTAATATATGATACACGGCAACGTATTTTTATCGTTAAATCGGTGTAATATATAAAGAGATGTTGTATGGAATATTTTCCTCATTAAATTATTACTTCCAAAGTGAACCCGGGTTTCCCTTCTTTACTTTTCATTCTAAAGATACCATCAAACGCCTCCACCCTTTCTTTAATTGAGAGGAAACCTTCCCCTAATTCAATTTCGCTTGAATTAACTCCGGCTCCATTGTCCTTAATAACCAGGCACACTTTTTCCTTTTTTGGTTTTATGACCAGGGAAACCACGGTGGCATCCGAATTCTTCAGAATAGCAATAACCTGAAGCTGAGCTACCTGGTATAGGACATTCTGAATATTAATGGAAGTAGATTCAATAATGCCTTCATCAATCGATACCAGGCATTTAATTTCTTTTTGCTCTTTCAATAAATGAAGCAGATCATCGATAGAGTTTTTAATGCCCAATGCCTTCAAAGCGATTGGTGAAATACTGGTAGCCATGGTTCTTACACCCGATAAGGCGCCGCTTACTAAATTCTCCGCCTCTTCCAGGAATGCCAGGCCCTCCCCGATTATATTATTCCGGGCAAGGCTTATATGCAATCGAACCGCCGCCAGCATTTGAGCGATATTTTCATGCAGCTCATGACTAATCTGAAGCTTTTCGTTCTCGTCTGCCTGGATGATTTTTCTCAGCAAATAGATCCGGCGGTCTTTACCGGTCTTACCTTCTTCAGTTGCCATTAAAATATTTTTGTATAGTAAGGGGATGTTTAATAAAAAGTATCATAGTCCCTTTATTGATATTTTGTTTGTTCCTGTTGAATTTCCTTCAGGGCTTGCTGCGCAATATTGTTCAGGTCAAAGTGCAATGACTGCAATTTTTCCAGGTTACTATTACTTTTACCCAGTGCTTCCATTTCAACCAGGATGGGCTGTAGGCGCTTTACACCCATAATGGCGACTGAGGATTTTATTTTATGCGAGAGTTTAGCAATGGCAGGATATTCTTTTTGTTCTATTGCCCCGGATAACGCGGAAAGATATTCCGGAAGTTGTTTTAATAGATAGGTAAGCATTTCTTTTATGGCTTCTTTTTTGCCATTCAATGTGTCCCTCAGGTAGTTTAAATCGGTGACTGCTTCGGGCACCGCTTTTTGTTCCGGTACCATGGGTTTGACGGTTCGGTAAATAATCTCAAACAAGTGATTGGCATTGATGGGTTTTGTAATGTATTCGTTCATCCCCATTTGTAAACACTTTTCTCTTTCACCGGCCATGGCATGGGCCGTTAATGCAATAATGGGCACGTTATTGTTAAGTTGTTTCCGTGTATAGATTGTCGCTTCGTATCCATCCATTTCGGGCATTTCCATATCCATCAAAACCAGGTCATACTGGTTATTGGCTATTTTTTCAACGGCCAGTTTTCCATTTACAGCGACATCCGCTTTCATTCCATATTCTGAAAAAAGATGCTCCACGAGTTTAATATTAAAAATGTCATCTTCCACCAGCAAAATTTTCAACTTCATGATTTCACTAAAATGAACCCGTGTAAGCGGCTTCTTAAATGGAGTCATTTTCGCAGGACCGGCATCGGATACAATTCCCTGGCCTGTTAATTTCCCATCAATTAGTTCAAGAATTTTTTCTCCGGATGTTTTAATAGCTTCCAGGAATTCCTTATCCTGTTCATTTCTTTCCATTTCCAGCATAGCTGTTGAGAAACCGATAATACTATTTAGCGGTGTACGCACCTGGTGGCTTATATCTACCAGGAATTGCCGGGCGCCGGTTCCGCTATGCTCTTCCTGGTAAAGGCTGAGTGCTGATTCCAGCTGAGCACGGTACTGCGATTGTCTTACCAGTAATGGTAGCATTTCTGATGTCATCAAGGGACTGGAAATACATTCAGTGGCTCCTTCTTTCAGGATATTATTAAGAAATTCATGATCGGTTTTCGGGGTGACGAAAATCACCGGCAGGAATTTATTTTTTTTCCTGGCTTTGTTCATCAGGTCAATTCCATCCGCTAAAGGTATTTGGGATGAAATAAAGAGTATGTCAAATTCTTTTTCTTCCAGTTTATTCAACGCTTCAGATATTTTATCCTCCCAGACAATCTGTGCATTGATATTGTTTTGAGAAAATGCGTTTTCAATAAACGCTCTTTGGGAGGAATCGGTGTCTGCCATCAAGACCTTTAAAGTAGTTTGTTTCATAAGTTAAGACTACTTTTTACAGCAGCCTGTTTATTGAATGATCTAATTGTTTGCCTGGTAATATTTTTTCCACCATCCGGATGGTTCAGGGACCAGCCGGCCAAATTTAATATTTTAATACGGTTTCCGGCGGGCTCATTATTATTGCCCGCCAATGGCGCTGCCATTATATACATCTAATACCGGCTCTTCTTTACATAACGGAGAAAGATGCCTGTTATGCGTGCGGGTTACTTATGCAGCAGGCTAATTCAATTTTTTTGAGTGTAACCAGGACAGGCGAAACAGGGAATCATTTATTAAAAACTTTCCGGTGAGTTTCTTTTAGTCCTTTGGATTGAAAATATTCAAACAATTCGGCGCCTTCTGCCCCTCCCTGTTTGGCGTGGTGCAGGAGGGTAAATCCATGCGGCCCCGCACAATCGATTAAATGCGGGTATTCTTCGATAATCGGTTTTACCTGGGAGGTCTTTCCGAGCATGGTCATTACGAAGATATCATATCGCGCGCCCTGATTAATGAGATAATTGGCTGTTTCTTTTAAACCCATATGCCCTGCTGCACCCATGGCCGTTTCGAAATCCCCATCACCCCAATCCCACGAGGCATTTAAAAGATGGGGATATTGCTGAAGCAGTTCTTTTACTTTATTGAGATCAGAATGGGCCACTTTTACAAATTCATTTACAGCTTTGGAATCTATAGGAAGTGTTTTGGGTGTTTGTGTTTTTGCCCTGCCTGGCAATAAAATTATACCAGATGAAACAGTAATAAATTTACCAATGAATGATCTGCGGGAGGCGTTATTTTTCATATCTCGTACTTTTGTTAACAGGAAAATAATTCTATTTCTGCAAAACCTATTTACCACCTGTAATATAAAAATATGCACCGGCGAGGGGTCCTCCTGGTAAACAGGCAGCTTTAGAGGATGTAATGACAGGAATTCCTCCTGTAATCAAACGGTATTATTGGATAGTGGGATGTAGCTTCTGCCCGGAATAATTTGGATAAAGTCAATACCAGAAAATATAGCTGGAAGTTAATTGTTTTATAAAGGAATTGGTTTCAACACGGTGGCTTCCCAATCCCTGTATTTCTTTTTTAACTTGATAAACTTCGCCGGATAAATTTTTTTCAAATCTTTTTTCTCTCCCGGATCTTTTTCCAGGTTAAACAGGAACTCTCCTTTTTCATTTTGCAGGTATTTCCAGTCACCATCGCGTATAGCTTTTTGCTTTTTTTCCTGGGAAAGCCTCCAAAAAAAAGTTCTGCCCATTACTTCTTTCCCACCTTTAAGTACCGGCAATAGATTCATCCCATCGAGCGGAAAGGCAGGGTCGGGTTTTGTTACTGCCGCCGCCAGAATTGTTGCTGTCCAATCCATCGTGATAGCAACCTGCCTCGTGCTACTGCCCGCAGCAATTACTCCGGGCCATCTCACGAAAGCCGGTTCCTTTATTCCTCCTTCCAATAATTCCTCCTTAATTCCAGAATAAATACCCATATCGGAGAATTCTTCGCCTCCGTTATCACTGGTAAAAATAACCAGGGTTTGGTTGGTAAGTTTTTGACCATCCAATGCTTTCATCATTTTACCCACCGCTTGATCCAGGCTATTTATCATGGCTGCATATTTTTCTTTCGATCCACCGGTATGCCAGTTCATGGTATCAGGATAAGGCTTATCCCCCGGGGCCTGCCACGGCCAATGCGGAGCATTAAACATTACACTCAGGAAAAAAGGCTTTGTATGATTACTCTCTATGATTTCAATTGCCTTCTTCGCCCAAATATCGGTGAGATATCCTCCTTTTTTAATGGGTGTTTCATTTTCATATAAATCACTTTGGCCTTTTGGATTGGTATGTGATATATAATCAATGCCTCCTGAATTGAATCCAAAAAAATAATCAAAGCCATTCTTGTTTGGACTGTATCTAAGATCATACCCTAAATGCCACTTACCCACCAGGTATGTTTCATAACCATTTCTTTTCAGCAATGATGCGATGGAGGTATATTCAGGGGTGAGGCCTATGATACTATCTTTATGTTTCCATCGAAGCGGTTCCATAAGTCCAACCGGAGTTCTTGCGGGATATCGGCCCGTCATAAAAGCGGTTCGGGTGGGAGTACATAATGCAGCGGCGGCATACGCATTTAAAAATTTCATGCCCTCGGAAGCCAGCTTATCCAGGTGAGGGGTTTGATAATCCTTACGGCCATAGCAGCTAAGATCTGCATAGCCCAAGTCATCCGCCATTAAATAAATGATGTTAGGTCTTTCAACCTGTGCCCGGGGAGGGGCAATCAATCCGAATATAGCAAGGAGGCAAAGAAATAACCGGCGAATCATAAATTTTTTGTTAAGAAAGTTACAATCATTTTGTTTAAGCTGCGCTAAGACTTCCCCTGCGAAAACATTTTATATGCAAAAGGATTACAAAACTACTCTTAATAGCTAAATTGCAGGGCCAACCCACTATATAATACCCGATACTGATGTCGTTTATCTTCTTCCGAAATATGAGTCGCCTATTAATTGTTTTTTGTGTCATTTTTCTTTCCCTTTTTTCTCCTGCTGCTTTTACACAAAAGTCAAAAGCTGATAGTGTAAGTAAGCTGCTTGCTTTGGAAACAGTAGATAGTAACCGCGTTAGCCTGATGTGGCATTTAGCCGGGTATGTAAATATTTATAATCCTGACACCGCTATCCTATTATCACAAAAGGCTCTTTACCTGGCAAGGGAAATTAAATATGCTGACGGGGAAGCAAGATCATTGGGGGCATTAGCCAACGCATTTAAGATAATGGGAAATTACCCGCGTGCCCTGGAGTTGTATTTTATGAAACTGAAGATGGTGGAAAAGGGGAATAATCCCAGAGACCTGGCCGTTACGTTAATTACCATCGGAACCGCTTATACCTTGCAGGAAGAATACCAGTATGCCCTGGAAAATTACAGGAAAGCCGATTCCGTTATTCAGGTGAACCAGATTGAGAACCTGAAATATTATATTCTTTTAAACCTGGGCGATGTATATAACCGCCTTAACATTAACGACTCGGCATATAATTATTTCAAAAGATCGCTTGAAGTGGCCAAAATACTGGATGATGTTGATTTGATCGGTACTTCAATGACTGGCCTGGGCCATAGCTACCTTAAAATGGGAAAATACCAGGAATCTTTGGTTAACTATCAGACAGCTATTAATTGCCTTCAGGCAGCTAATGATTTTGATCTGCTATGCGAAGCCAGTTTAGGATTGGCCAAATTGTACGACCGAATAGGCAAGAAAGATTCGGCGGCTTATAATGGTACCTTCTCTTTTGGTATTGCTCAAAAAAGCGGTTTACTACCGCATCAACTCGAAGCAGCTGAATTCCTGGCCGATCATTATAAAATCAATAAGAATATTGATAGCGCCTTTGTATATATAAGCCAGGTGAAAGTGCTGAATGATTCTGTAAACAGCAAAAGCCGGGTACGGGAATCGCAGATACTTTCTACCAATGAGAAACTCAGGCAGTTGGAGATTGCAGAAAGTAAGAGGGTTGCTGCTAAAGAGCGTGCGCAGCAGTTACAGTTGCTTTCTATAGGGATATTCATTCCAGGCTTTTTCCTCTTTACTCTTTTATTAAGCCGGATAAAAATCAATATTAGGGCTATTAAAGTCCTCGGGGTACTTTCGTTGCTTATTTTATTTGAATATTTAACGCTTCTTCTTCATCCAACGGTAGCCGAATTAACGCATCATACCCCTGTACTTGAAATCCTTATTTTTGTAGCAATTGCTGCCATCTTAATTCCTGCTCACCACCGGATTGAGCATTGGCTCATTGAAAGATTAATCCGGAACAGGCAGAAGAAACCCACCATAAAGATTCCGCTCAAGTCGATCCGGATAAAAATGAAAAATGTTTCCGATTGATGGCTTATCCCTGTTAACAGGAAACAACCTCTAACCGGAAACATGCTATATTTATTTGGGTCAGATTATCTTGTTTTTATCAATCTCCTTTATGGATTTTGCGGAGGATCTTTTACCGGTCGCTGCGTAGCAGTATCGGTGACATTTGGAGGATCCTTTACGGGCTTTGTATTAGCAGTGTCCGTGGTAGTTCCTGGTGTTTCTTCTTTTTTCTGGCCTTCGTTATTACAACTGGTAACAACAAACAACAGCAGCAACGCGCCTACTATGATCTGAAGCGCATGTTTTGATTTTGTACTAATCATTTTGATGGTTTTAAGTCGCAAGAGTACGATAAGTATTCAGGAATGCCAAAAAAATAACTTCGTAAGGCTGCATCAATGGCCCTGGTTGACATTGGGTAAGTTTGCAAATGATGCCGCTTATTTTGAAGTTTTATATTGGGCCGACTCCTTGTTTGCCTTTCCAATAATTATAAAATAACGAATGGTAGTATTAATATGGCAGCATAGTTATCGGACCAGGCATTTAGATTAGATAGATATGGTTACTTAACTTCTGCCCTGGAACTGCCATGAATATAGATACTGCTTTAGCTGATAGCCGCATCTTTCTTAATTTTAAAAAAAAGAAGTCTTATGAAAAAGACACGGATGGAAGCCTTCAGCGATGGCGTACTGGCTATAATCATTACCATAATGGTGTTGGAAATGAAACCCCCGCATGGTAGTGAACTCAAAGACCTGGAAGCAGTGGGCCCTGTATTCATAAGTTATATTCTCAGTTTTCTCTACATTGGTATTTACTGGAATAATCATCACCACCTACTTCATACAGTTAATCAGGTTAATGGCAAAATCCTCTGGGCCAATCTTAACCTGCTCTTTTGGCTTTCCCTGATGCCATTTGTAACGGGGTGGATGGGGGAAAACCATTTCGGCAAATGGCCGGTAGTTCTATATGGGACTGATCTTATATTGGCCGCCATTTCATATTTTATCCTTTCGCAGGTAATCATTAAATCGCATGGCAGCCACTCCGAGCTCGCTCAGGCTGTTGGGAAAGATCGGAAAGGAATAATTTCCATCCTGGTTTATGCATTGGGTATCGGAGCCTGTTTTATCCATCCTTATGCAGGATTTATTTTTTATTTGTTAGTAGCTATTATATGGTTGATACCGGACCGGAGGATAGAAAAGGTTTTAATTGGTTGAGAAACTGGTTTTTTGTTACATACTATCAAAAAGATTTCTGCAAATGGGTACATTTAATTCTTATTCGTTAGAATGGAAAGAAATGTTACCTAATAGTTGGTTGCCCGCCATCCATATCTGCTGACCTAAATTGGGTTTCGGTTCATTTGGTTCTTTTATCATTAGTTTTATTCTATCGGAGGAAAACTACAGTAACTATTCAAATTGGTATTTATGAAAATTATTTCCATCATTTCCTGTCTTTTGTTAACCGTAACAAATGGAGTTATTGCCCAATACATCGAAAAGAAATGGATTGATAAAAACGATTCCGTTTATGGTTACTATACGATTATTAAACCTTCATCTGGGCGTATACAAGGGGCCCTTTTGCTCATTGATGGTTTTGGCGGAAATGCGGAGAGTTTCCTGGCAGAAACTAAGATCCATAACGTAGCCGGCAATAATGAACTGCTTATTGCAGGTATTCCAAACAGGAGCCGGTTGTACCTGGATTCTTCCATGAAGGCGTTGTTAAACCGGGTAGGTAAAGAGATAGTAGAAACTTTTGGATTGCGAAAAGACCAATTTGCCATTGGGGGTATGTCGTCGGGTGGAACGATCGCGCTACGATACGCTGAATTATGTAACCAGCAGCCAGGTAATTATCCCATTCAGCCCAAGGCGGTATTTAATGTGGATGGCCCGGTGGACCTGGTAGGTTTATATAAATCTTCTCAACGGGATATAAAGAAGAATAATGGCGGATGGTGGTTGTATGAATGCCAAATGATCATTGAGCGGTTGAAAAAAGAATTGGGAGATCCTTTTACAGATCTTTCCAATTACCGGGCCGTATCTCCCTTATTGCGTGAAGATAAAGATTCTGCAAATGAAATGGCGTTGGCCAATATTGCCGTTCGAACCTACCATGATGTGGATGCCGATTGGTTCATAAAAAACAGGAACCGGAGTTTGTATGAAACCAATTTGCTGGATGGTTCTGAATTCATCAGCCGCCTGTTTGCTGCCGGTAATAAGGGGGCAGAATTTATTGGCTCCAAAATGCCGGGCCGGCGGAGTAACGGACAACGGCATCCTCATTCCTGGAATATCGTGGAAGAAATTGAACTGGTACAGTGGATAAAGAAGCAATTGCATTTTTATCCGGAACATATTGAAAACCCTTTTGTGTTCAATGCCCCGGTGGGTTGGCAATCAGAAACCATTTTATTCCCGATAGATTTTGCCCCCGGCCTTCCTTATAAGGGATTTGAAGAATTGAGGTTTGCTCCCGGATGGGGTGATCCTACCAGTGGAGAAAAGTGGGCATATGCTTTCTTATGGTGGTTGGATGGAAATTATCGATTTGATGAAAAGAAATTGAAACAGGACCTGGAAGAATATTTCAGCGGGTTAACGAGGCAACGGGCAGTGGCCGATAAAATAGATATGGTTTTGTATTCTCCAACAAAGGCCTTGGTACAGAAAATAAAATCCTTGCCGGGAGATAAAGAAACATATACTGCGTCCGCAGAAATATTTGATGCGCAGGTTTCCCGAAAACCCGGAAAACTTTACTTCAAGATACATATAAAGGATTGCCCCGGAAATAACACGACGATAGTTCTCCTGGAGGCAGCGGCTAATCCATACTCCCAGGCGGTCTGGCAACAACTTGATAAGATCAACGAGGATTTTAAATGCAGGGAATAATAGAACGAATCAAGCGATGCTATCCGGGAGGCTAAAAAAGAGTAGTATACATTATAAATAATCTCCTCCGTTAAAAGCGAAGGCTAAAGTCGGTAATTTTAAACCATATTCATTCTGTATGAAAAAAACAACAGCTTTTATCCTCCTCCTCCTTTTAGTCCATGGGGTTGTTCTGGCTCAACCCTACCAGGCAAACT
The DNA here is from genome assembly GCA_963775145.1 of uncultured Chitinophagaceae bacterium. Lineage (GTDB taxonomy): Bacteria > Bacteroidota > Bacteroidia > Chitinophagales > Chitinophagaceae > Endoryza. Next base: position 659,694 of record CAVZHZ010000015.1, on the reverse strand, counting down.
GGAAATCGCTCAATCAAAGAAAAATTCCGTCGTGGTTTCACCAGGATAAGTTTGGTATTTTTATTCATTGGGGAGTATATGCGGTGCCCGCGTACGCTCCGGTTATACCCAACAGTGGCTATAGTTATGCCGAGTGGTATTGGTACCGGTTACCGGAGAAACAAAAAGATTTTATATCCTTTCATGAAAAAAATTACGGAAGTAATTTTACCTACGAGCAATTTGAGCCCATGTTTAAAGCCGAATTGTTTGAACCGGATCATTGGGCAGATATATTCAAGAGATCGGGCGCTAAGTACATCGTACTTACATCAAAGCATCACGAGGGGTATTGTTTGTGGAACAGCGCGGAAGCTGACCGCGACTGGAACCGTCCCTGGAATGCCGTAACCGGTTCACCCAAAAGAGATTTACTGGGCGATTTGACCGATGCGGTTCGTGCTCAAGGATTAAAAATGGGCTATTACTATTCGTTATATGAATGGTTCAATCCCTTGTGGCAGCAGGATAAAAAGAAGTTTGTAAGTGATCATATGTTTCCCCAGTTTAAGGACCTGGTTACAAAATACAAACCCTCGGTTATATTTTCTGATGGAGAATGGGAACTTTCCGATACAGCCTGGCGCAGCGAGGAACTGCTGGCCTGGTTGTATAATGAATCGCCCGTGGCAAAAGAAGTAGTAGTCAACGATCGATGGGGCAGTAATACCCGGGGAGTTAATACATCATCTACCTATACTACTTCGGAATACGGAAGCGGCATGGATGCCAATATTGTTTGGGAAGAAAACCAGGGAATCGGTCACTCGTATGGATATAACCGGAATGAAAAACTTGATGATTATAAAACAAGCCGGAATCTTATTTTAATGCTTTGTGATATTGTTTCGCGCGGAGGAAACTTGTTGCTGGATATCGGACCCACCGCCGATGGAAGGATTCCCGTTATTATGCAACAGCGGCTAATAGATATAGGCGATTGGTTGAAAATAAATGGAGAAGCTATTTATGGAACAGAAGCGTTTAAACATCCTTACCAATGGAGCGAGGGAATGCGGTCTTCAAAAAAGGAGGCAAATTTCATGGCTGACTACAATGTCGCTAAGTTGGTTAATCCTAAAAAAGATTCAGCCTACATTGAATGTTTCTTCACCACGAAGAACAAAGATATTTTTTGTATTGTTCCCCGGTATAGCTCAAAACTCGTCTTGAAAAATGTTATAGCTGGCCCTAACACACGAGTAAGCATTTTAGGTACCCGGTATGAGCCAGTGTGGAAGAAACAAGGCGACAATATTTTAATAGATTTGTCCAAATTGAAACCAGGTGAAGGTTCACCTTCGGGAATATTTGTGATTAAACTATCCAATTCGTGGCAATAGACGATGGCTGAATATAATTTTAATGGAAAGGGTACTATTTATCAAAGCATCAACATATACAATAATATCGGGCCAATGGATTATCGATTGTGTTTAGTTAATGCTGAAACCAAAGTCGGAATAATTACTGCTCGGTATAATCCAGGTCTTTTCCAAAAGATTCCCTGGTAAAAATCACAGCGGTAAATCCAAGAAGCAGGACCACAACTCCGGTGACCCATGCGCCTGTTATATAATTGTCAAAAATATTTTTACTCCTAACAAACTGAAAGAATAATAAAATCAAAGGTAAAAACCCTCTGACCAGGTTGGGAATAGATATGGCTGCTGTAGCTCTTAAATTAGTTCCAAATTGCTCCGCGCTCATCGTAATATACATAACAGATAACCCTGACCCAAATCCCAGGCCCATACTAATAAGGTACATGTTATTGGCACTTCCTCCTCCTTTAAAAACAAAAAATACGAAAATGAACAAAGCTGTGATACCGTAAAATATGAAAAGTGTTTTCTTGCGGCTTTTTAGATAATTACTTAATAAACCAGCACTCAAATCTCCAAATACCAGGGCAACATATACCAGCATTAAGGCCTTCGGTTGATCAAATTCTTTTATTCCAAACCGGGCAGCAAATTCATCAGAAAAGCTGATTAACAGCCCTACTATATACCAAACAGGAAGCCCGATTAATATTCCGCGCAGATAACGCAAAAAGCGATTCCAGTTTGTGAAAAACATAAAGAAATTACCTGCCTGCACCCTGGTCATTCTCATGGCATCATACAGGCGGCTCTCCAATACCCCTATTCGAAGGAATAATAAAGCAATGCCCATTCCTCCACCTATAAAATAACAAAGCCGCCAGTTTTCCCCACTCAATTTGTGAACGAAATAAGCAGCGATGGTACCCAAAACGCCACTGGTAGCAATAATGGCTGCCGCAATTCCTCGTTTTTCTTTTGGCAATAATTCACTGGTCAATGTAATACTGGCGCCTAATTCACCTGCAAGGCCAAGACCTGCAATGAAACGAAGCCAGGTATATTGATTAATATCAGAAACAAAGCCATTGCCAATGGTAGCTAATGAATATAGAAGTATCGATCCAAACAATACACTCTTCCTCCCTTTTTTTGTCCCCAATAATTCCCCATATTATTCCACCAATTGTTAATCCAAGCATTTGCCAGCTGACTACTGACTCTCCGATATCTTTCATGGCAGAACCAGGTACACCCAACTCCCGGAAACTGGATATTCTAACTATATTGAAAAGTAATAAGTCATAGATGTCAACAAAAAAGCCCAATGCCCCAACGACTACCGGTAATGAAAAAATACCATACTTGTTTTGTTGCATGAGCAGCCTTGTTTATTAATGGAAGATAGAATAATAACTTAAACGAGACGACAATAATCGTTTGACGTTTCAAAAAATGGGATTACATCGTATTCTATTTAAAGTAATAGGAGAAATATTTCTATTAAGAAATGCGCATTAAGAAGTCAGAGATTACAAAATCATGATTAAATTTCACTATTACCGGGCGAAAAATCAAGCAGGAGGATTTCTAAAAGGTAATTGCAATGATCCGGGTCGGTTCATATACCAGGGTCACTTACCATTTTTTCTAATTCCGTTTTCCATGCAATTCCCAAGAATTGTTTCTCGAATTATCAATAATTAACAACCATATATTGCATAAAGCATTCACAACTTTAAAGTATGCGAGGCTAACTTAAATGTTTTCAGGAAGTTAATAATTTTCACCATTTTTCCAGGCAAACACTAGGACCATATTTTTTTGTGATATATTTTTACACTAAGAATTGAATGAACCGGTTAATATTACTTCGTATGAGTTCATTTAAGATTCACAATCCCGGATATCCAACCATCTATTCCTTCCAATTTCCCTTGTAATAGCCACACCAATCAAACCTCTGAAGACCAGGAGCTGATATTCATTTCGTACCCTAATTCCTTTTTATGAAACAAATCTTTACCCTGGTTTGTGTTATTTCAGTTGCGTTATTTATTAATCCCAGCAAGATCTTTTCCCAGCCGGTGAATACGCATCGTTCTTTTACCTGGGATGGATGGCCCGCCAATTCAGTTTCCCAACCGAATTTTTTCGCTTCATTGGGCCCAGACAATGTTCAAGTGGGCCTTACCTTTAGTTTTTCTGGTATTGCGTCTGCCAATCCTGTTAAAACATTCACATACTCCAATCTGTCGGGAAGAACCTCTTCCTTGAAAATTGAAAAACTTCCAGGCAGCGAGGATACCTTGTATGCGTCGCTAACCTTCAATAAAAATCTTACCGGCTTCAATATGGATATTAATCCTTTTAGCAACACCTATGTTGTCATCCAGGCGTATAATATTGCCGGTTCACGAGTGGCTGTTAAGGGCGCTTATGATTACCTTACCGATTCGGTTCCCCGTAAAGGAGATACCCTGATCAATAATAGTAACCGCGATGTTCATATTTACTTCAATGGCCCGGTATCAAAGATTACGTTCAAGGCAATAAGAAATAATGCGGCTTCTAATGGAATGGAATTTGCCGTAGGTGCCGCGAGCTGGTTCAACACTGCTGACTATACACCCAATCCGGACCTGAATGTACAATGCGATGGCAACCAGATCCTGCTTATAATGGATGCATCCACTTCAATAGATGCAACTGAACGGGCAGAGTTGGTGGGTGCTGTGGAATCCATGTTGAATACATTGCAGTATTATGCTGTTACCCCAAATTATATTAGTATAGTAGAATTCTGCCGCCAAGCAACTTTAGCCCTTCCCGTTACTATGATAACTCCCGCCTCTATTGCCCCGGGAGGTGTTATTTACGATTACCTGCATAACACGAATGGCAATGGGTACTATTCAACTAATCCAATTTATGGGGGACAAACCAACTGGTCGCAAGCTTTTAAAGTGGCGCTTGACCAGGCTCGCGTGAAGAAACCTAATTTATTGATCTTTTTCACCGATGGCGCCCCCAACCGCGTTTACGAAACGAATGTGGCCTCCAATGCTAATTTTCTTCAGTCGGCTGCCTGGGGAATCAACCGAACTTCTTTGTACGCTGATACTATCAAACAGATGGGCACTCACCTGCTCGGCGTAGGTACCGATAAAATCAATACCGCTACCCAGGATTTTTATTTCCGGAATGCTATTGAAATGGTGAACCCGGTCTTATATGATTATCTAACGCCGCCACCATCAAATATTGCCACCGCTGATTATGTTTCAGTTTCGGCATTCCCTTACCTGAAGCAAGTATTTAATAACCTCTTTTTTTCATGTCTTAATTACCTGCCGATAAATTTTTCATCAGTACAGGTTCAGCAGCACAACTGCATCTCGAATACCATTTCCTGGAAAATGGATGAGGAAGAGGGCGGCACTTATTATGCGGTTGAAAAAAGTAAGGACGGAAGCCGTTTTTATAGTATTGGCCGGATAGAAAAGATCCAGGCGATTCAAAAAGGTCAATATTCATTTGAGGACAATAACCTGGACGAGCGAACCATTTATTACCGGATAAAAGCAATATCTACGGCTGGCCATTCTATATATTCCAAAGTGGTGATGGTGCAAAATTCCTGCCTGAATAACCAGCTTGCCCTCTGGCCCAACCCGGTTCGTTCTGATAAATTGAATCTTCGGTTGCAGAGCCAATATAAGGGATTACTTCAGGTGACCGTTTTTGATATGACGGGTCGGCTTGTATTAAATAAATATCTTACCAAGAATAATGGAATTATTGAAGTTGAAGAAAATGTGAGTGGCTTGCCCGCAGGAATTTATTCCCTAAGAGTATGTGATAGCCAACACCAGGTATTATTCAAAGAAAAATTCGTTAAACAATAGCTCTTGCTTGTCATTTGTACAGCCGGTCTCCAAAAGGAGGCCGGCTTTTTTGCTTAGTTTGGAATAAGAATTCAACATAACGCGAAAGCGACTATTACCTATTATTTGTATAAAATTTTCAGCAAGGAATTTAGGAGGAATCATATCCAGTTTATTTCGGATACAACACTCCATTTTTCCGGACCGAGTTTAAGCAAGGAAACCATATTTGCTGTGAAAATAGCCTGGAATGATTTAGTTGAAAAATGCGCCCAGGCCTCTAAAAAATTCGACGGTTTCATATCACGGTTTGCAATGGTGATATGTGGATGAAAAGGACGATTGTCGGCCCGGATGACCTCTTCAAATGCCTGTATAAAATGCTGTTCAACCTGCTTTTTTATTTCCGCCAGGGCTGGATTTTCCTTCACCCCGATGGTCAGCACCTTCTTTCCAAAATGATCAAAATTATCCAATTGTAATTCCAGGTCAGGCAGATCGCTGGTAAAAGAAAGTACGGTATTGGTTAAGTCATTTTCCCTTGTTTCTGCTAACCAGAATGGAGGAATGAGCGTAATATGAGCGGGAGATTTTAGTGCTGCAACGCAACCAAACTGATCTTTCATCCAGTGCTTAAAATGTTCCACTTGCTTGTTTACTTCATCGGGACAAATTATTGCCACGTAATACATATTATAGATAGGTTCTTTTTGCATTCAGGGGAAAGTTGGTTTTTGATTCATAAAAATGACCGGGAACCCCGGGCTTCAAATACAAATATGCAATAATTTGCTTTGAAAACAGGGTGCCTGACGGTTTCTTTATTTGTGATTTCTATTAGTCTGTCTTAATTTTCCAGCGGACACCAGGCAGGATGAATGCATGATTAATTATAGAGTCAATCCATTGAAATATTATTTAGACTGGTGACATGATCCCGGTGTGAACTCTTTTTTTAAGATGGGCCGGGAAAAACCAAACTTTCTTATAAGGTATGATTCATTTAATTTAAATCATTTTTCTCTGGAAAGTCTTTTGGTATTTATTCCGCTAATCCACTAAAATCATCTTAACTTAGAATACCCTAAAGAAGTATAAATGAAAAAAATCCTTTTTGTTTCCATTTTTCTTGGCACAACAGGTGTTGGTTTTTCTCAAAAGTTAGAACGACCAAAATTAGTAGTCGGAATCGTTGTGGATCAGATGCGCTGGGATTTTCTTTACCGGTTTTACGACCGCTACAATCCCAACGGTGGGTTCAAGCGGCTGATGAATATGGGATTCAATTGCAATAATACCATGATCCCTTATGTGCCTACTTACACGGCTACCGGACATTCCAGCATATACACCGGATCCCTTCCGTCTATTACGGGCATTACAGGAAACGAATGGTATGATAATGAAAAAAGGGGCTATGTATACTGCACTTCCGACTCGAATGCAAATACAATAGGCAGTATTACGGCCGCGGGAAAAATGAGTCCCAGGAATATGCTCACCACTACCATCTGCGATGAGTTAAAGCTGGCTACCAATTTCAGAAGTAAAGTAATAGGCATTGCATTGAAAGACCGGAGCGGAATTTTACCAGCCGGTCATAGCGCCAATGCCGCCTATTGGTATGATCCTAAAGTGGGGCAATGGATTACTTCCACATATTACATGAATGAGTTGCCTGGTTGGGTAACCAGTTTCAATAATCAAAAACTGGTTGATAAATATTATGCCCAGGGATGGAAAACATTATACCCAATCAGTTCGTATGTTCAGAGCACATCGGATACCAACAATTATGAGGTAAAAACTTTTGGAAAAGGATTTCCTTATGATTTGTCTTCCCTGGTTGGTAAGAATTATAATCCCATATTAGCTACTCCATATGGCAATACACTTACTGCTGAATTTGCCAAAGAAAGTATAGATAAAGAAAAATTGGGTATGGATTCTATTACCGATTTTCTGGCGATCAGCTATTCTTCTACCGACTACGTGGGCCACTCATTTGGTCCGAATTCAGTTGAAATAGAAGACACCTATTTGCGCCTGGACGCGGAACTGGGCAGCCTGCTGGATTACCTGGATTCTAAAGTAGGAAAAAATCAATACCTGGTATTTTTATCAGCCGATCATGGGGTGGCCCATGTCCCGGCATTTATGAAAGACAACAAAATACCGGCTGGGAACTTACTGGTAAATACCATGGTCGATACGCTTAATATGGGGTTGAAACAGAAATTTGGAGTAGAAAATCTTGTTATCGATCTGATTAATCACCAGGTTGTTTTAAACTTACCTGCGATTACTGCTAATTCAAAGCTGGTGCAGAATGATATAATCAATTGGATTATTCAATACCTGTTGAAACAGGAAGCCGTGATGGATGCTTTTGCTTTAGACGAATTGCAAAATACCACGCTGCCCGACATTCAAAAGGAAATGATTGCAAATGGCTTTTATGCTAAACGCTGTGGCCAAATATATGTGGTATTTAAACCGCAATGGCTGGAAGGTTTTGAAAGAGGTGGAACGACGCATGGATTATGGAATCCCTATGATGCGCATATCCCCCTGTTATGGTATGGATGGTCGGTAAAACCGGGAACAACTTACCGCGATATCTATATGACGGATATTGCCGCTACGTTGGCCGCGCTGCTGAAAATTCAAATGCCCAATGGATCGGTAGGAAAAGTAATCACAGAGCTTTTCCGGTAATATAGTGATGTCGGTATTAAACCTGGTAATCTTTATCAATGCGTACGCTTTCCCCTGTAACTTAAATTTAAACGAAGTAAAATGAAAAATTATACAGGGAGCCTTGTAATATTGTTTCTCGCCACTTACACCGGAATGTTCGCCCAAACGGGAGAAATAAAGAGTAAAGAATTTTTTTCTGACGAACGCACCCTGGAAGTAAAATTATCAACGGATATTAAAAAACTGGCCGGCGATAAAAAATCTATGAAAGGAACGGATGGGATTATCTCCATTAAATTTCCGGATAGCAGTATTGTTGAAGGTCAGGTGCAGATAAAACCCCGGGGAATTTTCCGAAAAGATAATTGTTACCTGGCCTCCCTGATGGTGCATTTTAATATAAATAAGACCGGCAAGCTCGCTCCACTAAAAAGGCTAAAAATGGTGGGCGGTTGCGGTAAGAATTGGGATGACGAACAATTCCTGCTAAAGGAGTATTTGGTATATAAAATGTATAATCTACTAACCGACTTCAGTTTCCGGGTGCGGTTAATGAAGGTTAATTATGAAGATACGAAGGGGAAGGTTAAACCCTATTCCCAATACGCATTTTTGATTGAAGATGTGGATGCCTTGGCCAAAAGAAATAAGTACCAGGAGAAGGAATTGATAAAGTATGGTCCCAACGGAACCAATCGAAATGAAACCTTATTAATGTCAGTTTTTCAATACATGATTGGAAATACCGATTGGTCGATTCCTTATTATCATAATGTCAAATTAGTAGTTCCTAAGAGTGACACCAATGCCTTGCCAATTCCTATTGCCTATGATTTTGATGTTTCCGGGATGGTCAATCCGCCCTATGCGGCTCCTCCGCCCGATTTGGGTATAGAAAGAGTAACGGACAGGCTTTTCAGGGGGTATGCCCCCGCGATGGAAGATCTGCAGGTGGTTATTGATATGTTCTTGCAAAAGGAAAAAGAAATCTTTGCTTTAGTTAATAACTTCAGTTTGTTGAATCAAAGGAGCAAGAAAGAAATGAATTCTTTCCTGGGAGATTTCTTTGACATTATAAAGGACAAAGCGGATGTGAAAAATGTGTTTATCACGAATGCCCGGCGAAATTGATAACATTGGGTCTTGTATTATTAACGGTAATCAAATATGGAACTAACTACTGAATTTCTTCATGAAACGGCGTTATTCGTACAGGAATATTATGCTACTGAATTTACGGACGATTACTGCTTTCATAATTATACCCGGGCGGGAAATATCGCCCGGAACGCTGTTACCCTGGGTGTGCAGATGGGTTTGAATAAAGAAGAGGTTTCGATCCTTCACGTGGCCGCGTTATTTCTTGAAACGGGTTATTGTAAAAATTATGAGAATCATCAATCAGCATCCGTAGAATTAGCGAATAATTATCTCAAAGAAAAAGCCATCGGTGATGTTGAAAGGCAACAGGTGGAGGAAATCATACTCTCCACCCGCGCGCCTCAGCACCCGGTTACCCTGCAAGCACAGGTGTTATGCGATGCAAGCAAATACCATCTCGGCGAAAAAAGCCTTACCACCAATTTAGAATCCTTACGTACCGAACGAAAGCTCATCGCCGGGAAAGAATATTCCGCTATTGAGTGGATCAAAGAAAATATCAGCATGCTGCAGGAACATTTTTATTTTACATCCGCTGCCCGGGATGAATTTGAAAAGAAAATGCAAAAGCAAAAAGCGGCGCTGGAAGAACAACTTTTCAAATGGCAGAATGCAGCGGAAGTTACCAATTCAAAATTAGAGCAACCAAAGAAGAGCGAAAAAGTGTCTGATATTTCCCTGGATGATATAAAACTAGAACGGGGAGTAGAAACATTTTTCAGGGTAACGGAAAGAAGACATATTGATCTATCGACCAAGGCGCACGATAAAGCAAGCCTTTTGATCAGTGTCAATTCTATTGTAGTTTCTATTGTGCTATCCGTGTTGATTACTAAATTAGAAGAAAACAGGCACCTTTTGTTACCCACCCTCCTGCTGGTGATTACCTGCGTTACAACCATAATTCTTTCCATTATTTCTACCCGGCCCCGGTTCATAAAGAAGCAATCAAGTCCATTGGATGCCTCCGATGACGAGGTAAACATTTTATTTTTTGGGGACTTCTCTAAAATGTCGCTTACTGATTACAAGAAGGCAATGAAAGAGACCTACCGGGATAAAAATAAATTATACGATAGTTTATCAAAGGATATATATTACCAGGGAATAATATTGGTATGGAAATATAAGTATCTCAATATTGCCTATACCGTATTTATGTATGGATTTATTATTACTATTCTTTCTTTTATTACAGCCTTTGTAATTCGGACCACCTGACAATGCTTGCTTCCGGGTATATCGGTTAGGAAACGAATATTTTATTCCCTAAAGGGCCCATCCGGAATGATTACCTCAATCGAAGATCATTAGCGAAATAGGTAAAATAGGGTGCCAAAAGGCCTTCCATTTTCAATTTTTTTCATTGTCGAGTACTGGTGAACGCATTGAAGAATACATTAGTATAACCAGGATGCTCGTTAATTTTCATTCCAGAGGAACGAGATTCACCTTATTTGCGGATATCTGTGCTCGTGGTTTCAAAAAATTTTATTAACTGCAATCGTTTGCAATGAATGGATTTATTGACTTTGGTCAATTATTTCACCCGGAATAGGTAGTAACTCTTAGTAAAGGGGAAATAAAATATTCCTATTGCGTTATATAATCCTTAGTTGTTGAGCGTAAGCATCACTGTTACCTAACACGTTTGACTATATTCAACAGCTTCTCCGAATTTGTATAATATAATAACGAGGAATGTCAAATTCATTGGGCCTTGATGATTCGCCCAGTGAACTTATTCCTAGAAAATCCAATTAATATGAAAAAACGGTTCTCCCATCATTCGAAGAATTGGTTTATTGTAGGGTTGTCGATCTTATTTTCGATCAGGGTATTTGCCCAGGTGGAGACTCTTTCCACCGGGTCCTTTATCATCAACATGGGAGCTACTAATCCCAACACAATTGGGAATGGTCTCAAACCTTATGGGTTGATTTACGACCTGATGAAAAACAACAAAGTACCAGTCAAATGGGTAATCAGCCAAACCAAGGTAAAAGACGGACCTGACTTTACTTATAGCGGAGTTGCTTACAAAGGTGGAACATTTATTATACCTGCAGAATTCAGAACGGCTGCCGTAAATGCAAAAATTACTTCCTGGCAGGGACAGGGCGTTACAGGTTTTACAACTATATCTCCATTGACTGTGGATGTAACCCGAACTTTAGTATCCGTTCCCAAATGGACTTTGGATGCAGCCAATGGCGCCATTGCACAGGCTTATTTAACAAATGCCGGCATTACATTAACGGCATTTCCCGGGGCATATAACTGGAAGTCCCCCCAAACTCTGGATTGTTGTGATGATTTTTTTGTAATGCCACATGCCGATCCAACTTGGGCAACTCACAGCAGGTTATTTTCCTGGAATCGGGATTGCCTTGGCTCTGTTTGGGCTGCCTGTCATGCGGTAAGTGCCCTGGAGAATTCTATCAATCCCTCCAATTCATCAGAGCAGATGAATTTTCTATCTACCCGGACCGCAGTTACAACTCCTGCTCCCTGGCCTAATAACAGTTTAAAATTATGGGGCACACATGGAGGAGGTTCAATTCCCTATACCCATCAATTACCCAACGATCCAGTTGCACAATATTTAGGTACAACAGATGCCGCGCAATTAAACGGTTCAGAACAGATATATATTCCTAAGCAGGCTGCGGATGCAGGAGGTGCTACCCGTTGGAGACCCGGTGTTAATATTATTGCATATGACCCGACTCAGTTAAATGTAACCGCACCCAACCTTGCTATTGGAAATGTTGCTGCGGTAATGGTTTATGGCCGCGCCTTTGACAATGCCAACCGGGGTTATGTAATGTATGAAGCAGGGCACTCACATAATAAAGGAACTACATCAGATGTTGCTGCGCAACGGGCATTTTTAAATTTCAGCTTTTTCCAGGTTCAGCCGAAAGCACCACAATTAACTTTTTCTGGTATAAGCGGCGGGCAAACAATTCAGGGTAATACTACAATAACCGGTTTAAATGTAGGTGCTACATCCCCATTATCCGGAATTACATTTTCTTATCAATGGACCTCAAGTTGCGGTGGCACTTTTTCAAACGCAACAGGTACAACAACCAACTTTACAGCCCCCAATGTAGGAAGCACCACTAATTGTGTTATTTCCTGCGTAGTAACGGATAACTGCGGAAGAACATCATTTCAGTCCTTTCCGGTTACTATTCTAGCGGTAAATCCACCGGTGGCAAATCCGGATGCGCAAACTATTGACCCCGGTTGTGGTTCAGTAACTATTTCAAAAAATGTATTGGCAAATGATACCGACGCTGATGGCGGCACACTTACCTTAACCCAGATTAATGGTAATGCCGGTTCCTTTACAACAGTAAATGGTGGATTGGTAAGCTTTACTTCATCTGGTAATGTTACCTATACCTCAGCAACAGGGTTTGTTGGTGTTGAAACACTCACGTACCAGGTTTGTGATAATACTTCTCCGGCCCCTTTATGTACAAATGGCACTTATACCATTACAGTCGGTAATGCTGCCAATTTACCCAATGCCACCAACGATGCCTTTACTATTGCGGAAGATGCCATTGGAACATTCAATGTATTGGCAAATGATATACCGGTTGTTTCGGGCCCGTTAATTGTTTCTGGGATAACCAGTGGGCCGGCGAACGGGAAAATATCCGTTAATACTGATAATACTATCACGTATATACCAAACGCAGATTTTGCTGGAACTGATAATTTCACCTATCGGGTTGTTAATGCTTTAGGCTATACCAGAACTGCCACGGTAACGGTTACTGTTTCGGATGATGCCTGTAATGCGGGAACGTATCAAACAACCGCACCCGGATCCGGAAGTGTAACATATTCAGCATCTCTGGCAGATGCAGCGATAATATATTCAAGTCCACTAAAGAACTGGGGAATTACTACAACACTGGAAGTAAATTCAAATAATGGGGCGCAACAAAGACGAGCACTTTTGAATTTTAATCTTTCTTCAATCCCTGTTGGGGCCACCATTACCAGCTCACAATTACGACTTGTAAGAACCGGAGGTAATAATACTGCGCAAAATATTGGGACTTACCGGGTGACAACTTCCTGGAATGAAGGAACACTAGACAATGCTGCCAATACACTTGCCTCTAACGGAGCAACCTGGTATGGTCCAACATATTCTACCAACTGGTCTGCTCCCGGAGGTGATTTTGTAACCACTAGTGGTGCAGTCACTTCAGTTTCCAATAATACAGGGGGTATTGGTGGAACGGCAACTTATGGATGGGATGTAACAACCATAACTCAGGGATGGTATAATAATACGTTTGCAAATGAGGGATTAATTGTAAAAGATGTTTTGGAAAACAACGGGAATGATAAAGTATTCGCCAGCCGGGATAATGGAACCGCAGGGAACAGACCTGTTTTACGGGTAACTTACAACCCCGGTAATATAACAGTGGATATACAGGCATCCAAAGATAACTGGATACAGGAAAATACTCTGGCTAAAGTATATGGCAACGCTACCACGTTTGAAGTGGATGCGAATGGGCCTAATGCAAATGAAGCGCGACTATTAGTAAAGTTTGATGTAAAACCGGCGGATATACCTACCGGTTCCACGGTTACTTCTGCTATCATGAAATTGACCCGGACAGGGGGTGATAATACCGCGCAAAATATAGGCGCATACCAGGCTACAAATTCATGGAATGAAGCAGCTGATAATAATCAGAACAATACCGCTATATTAAACGGCGCAACATGGTTTCACAGAAATTACACACAGATGTGGAATACAAATGGCGGAGATTTCACAACTACAGGAGGTGCTGTTATTTCAGTCTCAAACGCGACAGGCGGTACAGGCGGTACTGCTAATTATGACTGGAACGTTTTATCTATAGTACAGAATTGGGTAAAAACATCTCCTGACCCCAATTATGGCTTTTTGATAAAAGCAGTAGCAGAAAATGTAAACCTGCAACAGGTATTTGGTACCCGGGAAAATGGAACGGCAGGAAACAGACCTACACTGATAGTAAATTATACAACACCTGCGGGTTGTTCAGCCATTCCTGCCCGTTTACCGTTGGGTAACCTGGATACCGCTGCCACGATTTCAACAACGGCGGTTACATTTAATGTGTTGAATAACGACTATTTATTCAGTCAGCCTGCAACAGCCTTATCAATCTCTACTGTACCCATTGCAGCACAGGGTACAGCAACAGCTAACCTGGCAACAGGAGAAGTAACCTTTACACCAAATCCAACATTCAATGGAGTGGCTACTTTTCAGTATACAGTTACTACGGCCAATGGAACGGATGTGGTGAGAGTATTTGTAAGAGTGAACAACAGCCCGGTGAATGCAAACGATGATAACCCGGCAGGTCTAAATTCCGGAGTAGCTCAAACAATCTCTGTTTTATCAAACGATTTAGATCCTGAAGCTGCACCTTTAACTGTTACCATTGTAACACAACCTGCAAATGGAACTGCAACTGTTAATGGAAGTAACCAGGTTGTTTATACTCCAAATACAGGCTTTACAGGAACTGATGTCTTAACTTACCAGGTATGTGAACCAGCCCCGGCATGCGGCTCAGCTAATTGTGATGTAGCTACTGTAAACATCGTAGTCTTAAACCAGGCGCCTGTTGCAACACCTGATTCAAAAACAATATTGCCCTGTTTGCCCAATACTATAAATCTGTTAGGAAATGATACAGATCCGGAAGGGCATACTTTAACCGTTATTAACTTAAGTGCTTTAAGTATTCCCGCCGCTGGTACGTTGGTGAATAACAATGATGGTACGGTGACATTTGCTCCGGCAACCGGATTTTTGGGAGTTGTTACCTTTACTTATTCAGTAAGTGATAATGGCGTTCCTCCACAGACTTCATCGGCCCCTGCAACAGTTACCATTACGGTTAACAACCCTCCAAATACTGCACCCGTTGCAGTAAATGATGTGGAAACTACTAATATGGACCAGGTATTATTTTCCGCTGTAAAAGACAATGATTCTGATCCGGAAAATCAAACATTATCGGTACCTGTTATTACTATTTCCCCCTTGCATGGTACAGCAACCGTAAATTCTATAAATGGAATTATTGAATACACTCCGAATCCGGGTTTTTCGGGAACAGATGTATTAACTTACCGGGTATGTGACGAAGTGATTACTGCCGCTACCTGTACATTTTCTCCCGGCTTGTGTACAACGGCAACACTATCTATTACGGTACTTGCACCAAATATAGTGGTAGGAATAAATGATCAAAACAGTACCTGGATTAATACTCCGGTAAATGGAGCAACGTTATGGAATGATTTGGATCCGCAGGGCGACCTTCCTTTAAGTTTCGGAGGATTCCTCATCGGGGGCTCAGCGTATACTTCCGGCACACAAACGGTAAGTGGCGTGGATGCTACCGGTACACCCGTTGCCAATGCAGGTTCATTAACCATTAATGCAGACGGATCCTATACATTTACACCCGCTAATAATTTTGCTGGTGTGGTAAGTGTACCTTATGTAGTGGCAGATGCTAACCCTAATACAGCTACTGATACGGCCCACCTGCGTATAACGGTGAATCCGTTCACAGGAGTTTTCAACAGTGTAATTGCCAATAATGATGAAAACAGCACCTTACCCAATACAACAGTCAGCAGTACCGTATTTAGTAATGATGCCGATCCGCAGGGAAATGCATTTACTTTAACCTCTTATCAATACGATTCAAATGGTGATGGCACACCCGATGGTACCGGAACGATAGGTTCTGCTATTACCATTGGAGGGATAACAACGGCCGGCACCCCTGTTTCCAATGCAGGAACATTAACCATAAACGCAAACGGTACTTATACCTTTATGCCAGCTGCCGATTTCACTGGTTTGGTGGAAGTTCCCTATACTATTACCGATGCAATAGGCGCTATTGCCACGGCTATTCTTAAAATTGATGTGTTACCGGATATTAACGGCCCTTCCAATAATGAACCTTTTGCCGGCGACGATTTTAAATACACTAATGTTAATACGGCTGTGAGCGGAAGTTCGATATCCAACAGCGATTCGGACCCGAACGGGAATGTTATTACAGTAACACAGATTGGAAGCACGCCTGTTTCAGGTGCTACTACGGTGGCTACACCAAACGGATCCATAACTATTCAGCCAAATGGTAGTTATACCTACACGCCCAATGCCGGCTATATAGGTCCGGATGAAATTACCTACCAGGTATGTGATAACGGAGCGCCTTCTTTATGTTCAAAAGCTGCTTTATATTTCCTGGTGGGTGTAAATAATACGACGGATGCTGTCAATGATGAAAACAGTACCTGGCAGGACGTGAATGTTATTGGTGGTGTAATTGCTAACGATTTCGACAAAGAAAAAAATACACAAACCTTTGGCAGCTTCCTGTTACAAAACCTGGGAGGTGATATTGCCAGTGGTGCAACGGTCAGTGGCACCGATAAAACCGGAGCTCCTGTAGCCAATGCCGGAATACTTTCCTTTGCAGCGGATGGATCCTACACTTTTGATCCGGATCCTGCTTTCACAGGAACCGTTAGTATTCCTTATCGTTTGTGCGACAATGGTAATTTATCATCTTGTGATACCGCCTATTTAACCATCACAGTAGATCCCCTGCCGACTACGGGTAGCAATACGGTAATCGCAAACAATGATGAGAATATCAGTTATGGCTCATCGGTTAGTAATAATGTGCTCCATAACGATCGCGATCCGCAGAATAATAGCTTCACCGTTACCGGTGTAACTGGTAGTTCACCGGGTACTTCCTTCACAGTACCGGGAATCGATGTAAATGGCAATGCGGTGTCTGATGCGGGTTCTTTAGTCATAAATGTAGGAGGTTCTTATACCTATTTACCAGCTACCGGTTTTGCCGGTAGTATCAATGTGCCTTACACCATAACGGATGCATTAGGGGCATCAGCCCAGGCAATCCTGCATATCGATGTGGTAAGGGATCCAAACGGTTCTCAAAATGATCCGCCATTTGCCGGGGACGATTTTGGATATACCACTATTAATAATCCGGTAACCGGCAATTTCATAAATACCGATAGTGATCCTAATATCGACCCCGTCAGTTACAATGGGGTAACTATTGTTCCTGCTGGTCCGGCTACTCCTATTGGGGCACCAGTAGCAACATCCCAGGGAGGCACCATTCAATTTTTTGCAAACGGTACCTACACGTATACACCCCCTATGGGTTATACCGGGCCTGATAAAGTCAATTACCAGATTTGTGATGTAACACCCGTTGCGCCACAACCATTATGTGCTGATGCTGTAATCCATTTATTGGTGGGGCCTGGTATCAATATCGCTGGTAAAGTATGGGATGATTCAAACGGAGATGTGGATGATGATGGAGCTGCGGAACCGGAAACCAATATCAGTGGTTCGCTCTTTGTTAACCTGGTAAATGCTGCCGGTAACGTGGTGGCGGTGGTTCCTGTAGCTAATGACGGGACTTACAGTTTTAATGATGTTACTCCAGGAACTAATTATTCATTGGTCTTATCAACTTCTGCCGGTACCATTGGACAGCTGGCACCTGCTGCTTCCTTACCTTCCGGTTGGACCAATACGGGTGAAACCAGGAATGGTACGATCGACCTGGGAGCCATCGGTATGATTGATACCAGGGCTTATGGTTTTACCAATACGATCAATTTTGATTTTGGAATTGAACAACTGCCGGAATCTGATCTCAAGAATACCACCATTCAAACCCCTACCGTTGGGCAGTTCTTTACACTAAATGGCGGATCTAACCCTCCCGTACTTAGTGGTAGTGATGCGGAGGACTGCGCGGGAGCCTGTCTACTGACCAGTCGTTCCGTTATAATTGATGCATTACCGGCTAACTCAAGTTTGTATTACAACGGCGTTTTGGTAACGGCCGGGCAACTGATCAATAACTTTGATCCTTCCCTATTACAGATTGAGATAACGGCGGCAACCATTGGATCATTTGGAACATCCTTCCAGTATTCTTTTGTTGATGCGGCCGGGAAAAAAGACCCCACTCCAGCCACTTATTCATTGAATTGGTTAATTCGATTACCGGTGGAGGGATTAAGGCTTGCCGCGTTTTTGAATGGATCAGATGTTGTACTGAATTGGAAAACGATCAGCGAAAGTAATTCCGCCTATTTCGAAATAGAAAGAAGTGTGGACAACAGGAATTTCTTTAAAGTCGGCAATAACGTGCAAGCAGCGGGTAGCAGCAATTTTGAAAGGAATTACCAAACGAAAGATGATATTAAGGATATTTCATTAACTGATAAGATATACTATCGGGCAAAACTGGTAGATATGGATGGCAAAATAACCTATAGTAACGTGGCCATTGTTCGCATACCCAAAGTAACGGGAATAAAAGCATGGCCCAACCCGTTCAAATCAGCGGTAACAATCAGTTTCAATCTTGATCAAAACGCAACATTAGCATTAAGGGTAACAGATATGGCCGGAAGAACAATAATGCAGAGGAGTTACAAAGCGGCAAGAGGCGTTTCATATCTCACCCTGCACAACCTGGACGATCTGACAAACGGCGTCTATATGTTGGAAGTTATAGATACCAATTCCGGTCAAAGAAATGTAATTAAGCTGGAAAAGAATCACTAATAATAATCACTAACAGAAAGCCCGTCTCCTCAAAAAGGAGACGGCTTTTTACTTTTTACCTGGTAAACCTTTTGGGCGTCGCCTGCCGGTAAACATTTGCCCGCTTTATATGAAATACAAAGCCCATAAATTGGGCCTCATTACTCCTTGATTCATCCAGTCGGTATTATGAAAGATTTGTAAGATAGTGAACAGATAAATATTTCCCGTTTTTGCACCATCCCCCTGGAACCGCATTATTTGATTTATTTGAAACAAAACAGGCCGAATTTTGTTTCATTAATTAAATAAACACTGTTCATCTTGCCTTCCAACATTCTCATTACGGGCGCCAACGGATATATTGGACAGCGGTTAATCCCGGTGCTTCTGGAACAGGGGCATCATTTATTTTGCTGTGTTCGCGACAAAGCGCGATTTGAGGATGAGCATAAGCACGACCGTATTCAAACCATCGAAGTGGATTTTTTACAAGAGAATGATGCTTTATCATTTCCACCAAATATCGATGTGGCTTATTTCCTCATTCACTCCATGAGCAGTACCGGAGATTTTGAAGTGAAAGAGCTGGCGTCCGCCAATAATTTTTTACGACTCATTGAACGAACCAATTGCCGCCAGGTCATTTACCTGAGTGGTATTGTAAATGAGCAGGATCTTTCCAGGCACCTGCATTCCAGATTAGCGGTGGAAAAAAGATTGAGTGAAAGCAAGATCCCGCTTACGGTATTGCGCGCGGGTATTATTGTCGGTTCGGGCAGCGCCTCTTTTGAAATCATCAGGGACCTGGTGGAAAAATTGCCGGTAATGATTACTCCCCGCTGGCTCAATACCCAATGCCAGCCCATTGCCGTGAGAAATGTTATTCAATTTTTATCAGGCGTTTTATTAAAAGAAAAAACGTTCAACCAGCATTACGATATCAGCGGCCCGGAAATCGTTAGCTATAAACAAATGTTGCTGCAGTTTGCCGAAGTGCGAAAACTTAAACGTTGGATTTTTACCTTGCCCGTCATGACGCCGCGTGTTTCTTCTTATTGGCTATATTTTATTACTTCCACTTCCTACCCCTTGGCGGTTAACCTGGTAAACAGCATGAAGGTGAATGTGATTGCGAAGCCCAATTCCCTGGCCCAGGACCTTGGGATAGATTTACTCACCTATAAAACGGCTGTAGAATTGGCTTTTTCGAAAATAGAACAGAACATGGTGCTGAGTAGTTGGAAAGACTCCTTCAGCTCCTCCAACGCCAGCCAGGAATGGATGGACCGAATCGAGATCCCCACTTATGGTTGTTTTAAAGATCAAAAATGGCGTGAACTGGGGGAGGAAAGCGAACAGGTTTTAGAGAATGTTTGGAGTATTGGAGGAGATAAAGGTTGGTACTATGCCAACAGGCTATGGAAAGTAAGGGGTTTTATGGATAGGATGGTAGGTGGAGTGGGCCTTCGCAGGGGACGAACCAATAGTAATGATATCCAGGCAGGCGATGCATTGGATTTTTGGCGCGTATTGATTGCTGACAAAAAGAATAGACGGTTATTACTTTTTGCTGAGATGAAATTACCCGGGGAAGCCTGGTTGGAATTTCGGATTATGAAGAAGGAAAATAAGTGGCAATTATTTCAAACAGCTACCTTTCGCCCCCGTGGACTATGGGGCCGGGTCTATTGGTACACAGTATGGCCCTTTCATTATTTTATATTTAATGGAATGATCAATAACCTCACAAAAACTAAATGAGATACGAAGGTTGTAATGGTCTTGCCTATGAGGAGTACCTGCACCAAAAGGATTGTCACCATTTGGTCAGGCTGTTGATTGGAAACAAGAAATTTTATCTGCCTTGCTCATTATTTCATATAACTGCATCACTTATTTCATTACCCTTGTTTTATTGAAAAGAGCATTAATAGAATGTTACTTACCAATTCGAAATTATCATCAAACTGTTTGTAGTTGTTTTGCTAGTCCCCATTCATCTTCCTGTTTGTAATCCTTTGCTTTCCAATAACTGAAGAATAAACGGCCGCGGGTTGCTTTGTAGCAATGGGTTGCTCTATATGCATAAAAAAAATGAGATAATTATATTAGTTCTTCCGGTTATTAAATTAATAGCATTGACCTGATCATTTACCTCCGGTATCGAATGCACCTGTGAATTATATAACTTTTAATCGTTTTCGTATAACAATAAAATAAATAAAGTGGCACAACTTTGGTACGTCAATGAAAAATCATCTATATGTCTTTGCTTACTCTGATAGTAGTTCTTTTGATTCTGGGAGTTTTTCTTTTGATCGTGAACATCGCTATTCCAAACGACAGCAAGATTAAGAGCTCTTTTAATGTGGTGGTGGTAATTGCTGTTTGGGTATTACAACTGTACAGCCTTTTTTATTCTTTGAAAGGGGCTCCAATTTATGTAATGAACCTGTTCAATTAAAAAACTTCCGGTATCTCCTCTGTGCTTACCTTTTTCAAGGGTACATTAAATTATTGTCTGTTTATTTGCCGAAGAGTTTACTCCTGACATAATACAGGTGGCTGGTATTAAGCTACAGAATCCAATCACATCCCTCCTCCTCTTTAACAAATTTTATACCCCCCCCCCTTTTTTTAAAAAAGGTTTTTATTCCCCGAATCAGTACCAGAATTGAACCCCTTTCCCCATACATGGGAATTATTTACGCATAAGCATTTTAATTAAGGGATATTTTAGAAGGCATAGGAATTGCATCATTCTTTGTTCGTAAATCATACGGAGGAGTATTTCACTTGCCGAATAATGCAGGAATACCGGAACCAACAATAGAAAACCAAAAGAGTGACATTATAAATTCTGATGATCGAATAATGGTTATTTCTATTTGCTGCCAGCTAATCGTACAATTATGAGAGAAAGAGTAATAGATACACAAGAAGAAAAAAAGTGGTTCACTGATCTCCGGTCTGTTTTTACTGACGCTGGTAATGTCGTTCTTTTTATCGGACGTTTCTTCAGGGAATTAGTTCAATCTCCTTTTGAATTTAGGGAATTCCTTCGGCAATGTTATACAATTGGATACAAAACGCTGCCCCTGGTAGGTATAACAGGCTTTATTATGGGTTTAGTACTCACCCTTCAATCGCGCCCAACTTTGGCTGAGTTTGGAGCCGAATCCTGGTTGCCTGGTATGGTGGCGCTGTCATTAATTAGGGAAATCGCCCCGGTAATAACCGCGTTAATTTGTGCCGGAAAAATTTCTTCGGGTATCGGCGCGGAATTAGGTTCTATGAAGGTAACGGAGCAAATTGATGCGATGGAAGTATCGGCCATTAATCCCTATAATTACCTCGTTGTTACGCGTATCCTTGCTACTACACTGATGATTCCTCTGCTGGTTGTTTTCGCAGACGCCATTGGCATATTTGGCGGTTATGTGGGATACAATATTCATGCGGATTCCAATTTGTTCAGGTATTTTTCGCAGGTATTAACATCGCTGGATTTTATAGACATTATCCCCGCTACTATTAAAACAATTTTCTTCGGGTTCTTTATTGGAATGATTGGCAGCTACAAGGGATTTACAGCGGCCAATGGAACGGAAAGTGTGGGCAAGGCAGCTACCAGTGCGGTGGTGGCAGCATCCCTTACCATATTTATAATTGATATGCTGGCCGTTCAGATAAGCGACTTTTTTTTATAACATGATGATAACTCAGGAAATCTATACCGAAAAAAGGATAATTACATCCACCCGGGGAGCCTCGGTAATTAATATCAAAGGACTTCATAAATCCTTTGGCAAAAAGAACGATGTACTAAAGGGGGTAAACCTTCAGGTTGAGAAAGGAGAGAACCTGGTGGTATTAGGAAAGTCGGGTTCCGGCAAGTCGATTACCATCAAATGCCTGGTGGGGTTAGTATCCGCAGATAAAGGGAACATAAAGGTTTTTGATACGGATATCGCCACTCTTGATTCTAAACAGCTGAACGAGCTCCGGCTCCGAATTGGGTTTCTTTTTCAAAACTCCGCTTTATATGACTCAATGTCGGTAAGAAAAAACCTGGAGTTTCCATTAAGACGTCATTCCAAACAACTGTCTTCAAATGAAGTGGAAGAACTGATCATCGAAACGCTGGAAAGTGTAGGGCTGGCAGAAGCCATTGATAAAATGCCTTCCGAACTGTCGGGTGGAATGCGCAAAAGAATAGGACTGGCGCGCACGCTCATCCTGAAACCAGAGATTATATTATATGACGAGCCAACTACCGGGCTCGATACTATCACATCCCGGGAAATCAGCGAGCTGATATTAGCTATACAAAAGAAAAATAAAACAACCTCTATCATCATAACTCATGATATGGCTTGCGCAAAACTTACGGGTGACTGGCTGGTTATTTTACGTGATGGCACTATACAGGCGGAAGGCACTTATGAGGAGTTGGAGAATAGTAAAGAGGATTGGGTGCGCTCCTTCTTTATTTAATAATTATAAAAAAGAATAAGACATGAATAAGGAATCGGGCTTTACGTGGAAATTGGGAATGTTTGTATTAATCGGATTATTGCTTTTTGTAGTTACCATCTATTTTGTTGGAAAGCAAAATAATTTGTTTGGCTCCACCTTTCGGTTAAAATCGCATTTTAAATCGGTAAGTGGCTTAAAAGAGGGAAATAGTGTTCGCTTCTCCGGGATCAATATTGGTTCGGTAGATGGCATTCGATTAACTTCAGATACCTGCGTTTTGGTGGAGTTAGTGATAAAGAAAGAATTTCAGGAATTCATAAAATCGGGCGCTATCGCGAGTATTGGCTCCGACGGATTAGTAGGTGATAAAATATTGACGATTTCGCCGGGGGAGGTAAATAATAATAAGCCGGTAAAAGATAATGAACTGATTGCCTCACGAGGTTCAGTAGAAATGGAAGACGTTATGCGCAGCGTGAAATCCAGTGTAGAGAATGCTGGTGTCATAACCGCCCAGCTTGCTGAATTCAGTTATAAAATGAATAATGGGAATGGAGTATTATCGCGGTTAGTTACCGATGAAGAATTCTCTAACAGCATTAAAACAACTCTCACCAACCTGCAGGCCAGTTCCAACAATTTTGCCCGGTTCACTGATAAAATGAATGACGGAAAAGGAGCGTTGGGGAAACTGGTAAGCGACGAGCAGTTCGGAAAAACGCTGGATTCAACTATGACGAATCTGAAAGCCGGTACAAAGGGGCTAAGTGAAAATATGGAAGCGGCCAAGCATAATTTCTTATTGAAGGGCTACTTTAAGAAAAAAGAAAGGGCGGAAGCCAGGAAGCAAGCCGAATTGAAAAAACAGGAACTCAAGAAAAAGAAAAATAATCGGAATCAATTAGGTGTTGAGCAGAAAAAAACGGATTCCTCTTTACAGGTTTTGATTGCTATCGATAGTACCAGGCAATAAGTCAATTGACTTCTTTAATTGATTTCCCGTTAGGATTATCAATGAATCAATTTTATAATAGCCTCAGGCAGCTAAATGCCTTTTGGAAATAGTGCTATTATAAGCTGTGAGTTCGAAAAGATTAGATTGATCGCCTGCCTGATAATTGTTGTCTTAATCAACTTTGGGTTTGAACAGTTTAATTATTTCAATCCAAAATACACTTACCACGCCCACCAATATACACATTGCAATTTCATTGAGGGATATCGGGTTTAACCGGAACAGACTTCTGGCAAAAGGTACATATAGTAATACGGCTATGAAAATAAGCGTGATGGCAATTATAAGCGGCACCAGGTTATTTTTATACCTGATGGTCCTAATCATTGAATAATGAAAAGAACGGTTAACCAGCGTTAGAAATATATTGCTGAATAAAAGAGTGACAAAAATAATGGTGCGGATAGTGGCTGGATCACTACCCTGCTTCATGTAAAAATAACCAATACCCAGGCAACCTGCCGTGATCATTATACCCTGAACTATACTGACCGATAATTGCCGCCACGTTAAAAAGGTAGACCCCATTTTCCTGGGTGGCCGATTCATAGTGCCTGGTTCCATGGGTTCATTTTCATAGATAATAGAACAGGTAGGTCCCATAATCAGCTCCAAAAAAATAACATGAACGGGTGAAAAAATATCTGTAAACTTCCATAGCATCAGTAAGGGCAAGGTTACTATTAAAATGATCGGGATATGAATGGACACGATATACTGAATGGCTTTTTTCAGGTTGTCGTAGATCTTTCTTCCTAAGGCAACGGCTTCCGTCATATGGGCCAGATCATCATCGGTCAGTACTAACGAGGCCGCGCTTTTCGCCACTTCACTTCCCCGCTGGCCCATGGCGATTCCAATATGAGCAGCCTTTAATGCGGGACCATCATTTACTCCATCACCTGTCATAGCCACCACCTCTCCATTTTCCCGCAATGCATCTATTACTTTCAGTTTTGCTTCCGGAAACATCCGGGCATAAATATTTATCCTCTGCACTTTTTCCTTCAATTCTTCTTTGGTAAGATGTAGAACTTCTTGCCCGGTTAGTACCTCCCGGTTATGATTTAATTCAACCTGGCCGGCAATGGCGAGGGCAGTTTCGGCATAGTCGCCCGTAATCATCTTTACTGATATTCCAGCGTCCCGAAAGGTTTTGATGGTGAGGGTGATGTTTTCTTTGGGGGGATCCTGGAAGGCAATCAATCCTAAAAATTCGAATGCAAACTCTTCCTGCGATACCGGCCATTTTATTTCCTTCCAGTTTCCTTTGCCTACCCCCAGCACCCGAAAACCCAATCTGGCATAGGAGAGCGATTGCTCCTCTATATTTTTCAACTCTTTTATGGATAAATTACTTTGACGAAGAATAGCTTCCGCTGCGCCTTTCGCCGCAATTATAATTTCGCCGCTCTCATTCTTAAAGATATGCGTCATCATGGGTGGCTTACCTCCTATTGGGTATTCATGCACCTGGGTGAATAGTTTTCTCTTATCCACCGGGGCCATATTTTCATATAACTCATGAATGGCTTTTTCCATCGGATCAAAGGGATTGGTTTCACTGCTCCACATAGCATATTCTATAAGCATTTCGGGTAATGGCGTTTTACTTTTGACGGGTATGGAAGTTTTTGTCCGGGCATCATACAAATATTCAATACTCATTTTATTTTGCGTTAAGGTGCCTGTCTTATCTACGCAGATAACCGTGGCGGACCCCAGCGTTTCTACATACTGTGGCTGCTTAACGATAATATGATTTCGTAATAAGCGGAATGCCCCCAGGGCCTGGAACGTACTGAAGGCAACGGGAATTTCTTCCGGTAGTATACTCATAGCCAGCGTTAGCCCCTGCAGAAAAGACTTTACCAAATCTTCCGATTGATAATAATTGAACCCTACCACTATTAAAAAAGCGACTGCCCCTACCCAAACCATATTTCGGACAAAGGAGCGTACCTGTTGCTGCAAGGGCGTTTTTAGTATCGTGATTTCTTTAAGCGATAACCCGATTTTTCCAAACATAGTTTTCAACCCTACTTCGGTTACCTGAACGGTAGCACTGCCGCTGGTCACCAGGGTTCCTTTGTAAACACTGGTATTATTGTCTGCTGTTTTGATTACTGCAAACGACTCCCCCGTTAAGATGGATTCATTCAGCGAAAAATCATTCGCGGCCACAATCAATCCATCCGCTTCCACAATTTCTCCTTCTTCCAGCATCAATAAATCATTTACTACAATTTCTTCCGTTGGTATTTGTATGGTGATACCATTTCGCTGCACTGTTGCTTTTGCAGCTGATAATTTTTTTAATGCCTGTACCGCATTTTTACTTCTGTATTCCTGGAAAAGGGAAATGCCGGCTACTATAAAAATTGAAACCAGCATGATGATACCTTCCTGGTATTGCCCAACAATAAAATAAATAATGCACGCGGCTAACAACAGAATAAACATAGGCTCCAGCACCACTTCTTTCAGCACCTGCAATAGAACACGGTCCTCTTTCATTTCGAGCGTGTTACTGCCAAATTGCTGGCGACTGGCAATTACCTGCTCTTGGGTTAAACCAATCTTGCTTTCCGGTACATTCATGGTTCAACAATTTAAGTTTTTTTGCCAGAAATCTGATTGTGGTATTTTCGGGTAATACCAATCGCTTTGCATTATTTAGAAATGGCTAATAATGAATAAGGGTGGAGCTTTTTAATGGTGTCAGCCATGCTGATGCAATACTGTTTGTCAGAGGGACCACGTAAGAAGAAATCTGT
The DNA here is from genome assembly GCA_963775145.1 of uncultured Chitinophagaceae bacterium. Taxonomy (GTDB): domain Bacteria; phylum Bacteroidota; class Bacteroidia; order Chitinophagales; family Chitinophagaceae; genus Endoryza. Next base: position 632,626 of record CAVZHZ010000015.1, on the reverse strand, counting down.
TGCGATGCCTGCCGCTAGGGCACGGGTTATTTATCCTCGCTCCCTTCTCATTAAAGAACCTTTAAGTTAACACGTAAAAACACACGCGTAAGCTTCCTGATTTATCAACCGCATCTTTGCTCGAGCTGGGGGTGTCGTCGGGCTTTAATCGTAATGCTTAAAGCCTACTTTATTTCGTGGAGTTGGCTTGCTTTCCTTTGCTAATAATTCTTTCAGCACCATAAAAATATTCTCAATGTCTTTACTGTTACCCTTTACTTCCTTTTCCAGTTTGGCAAGCTGCAATAATATTTCTTTGTGAGTTAATGCAAATTCTCTCATTTTTGTAAACACTCTTATAATTCTGATGTTTACTTCTATTGCTGTTTTACTGTTTAAAATACTGGACAACATTGCTACTCCCTGCTCGGTAAAAGCCATTGGCATATACCTTGTGCCACCCCAACTTGAGGTGCCAATTTGGCTCCTCAAATTTTCAAACTCTTTCATTGTAAGTTCAAACATAAAATCTTTAGGGAACCGTTCTATATTACGATTTACCTGCCTTTTCAATTGTTTTGTTTCTACTCCGTACATCCCTGCAAGGTCTTGGTCTAACATCACTTTTTCACCCCGGATTACGTAAATTTTATTCAGTATTCTTTGTTCTGCTACTAATGTCAGAAGCTCCTTCTTTGCCATTGTAACTATTTTGATTCTGCAAATATAATTCTTAGAAATGGGAGGTCCCTAGCTCGCGCAAGTTTGTCTTTCATGCAATGTCCCCATTCCGGCGCGAGTGTTCAATCGGGCTGAATACATCGCGTTTGGAATTAAGCCAATAGCCCGATTGACAACTCGTGCCCTCTCATTTTATTAGTGGGTCAAGTAATATAATGTCTGTGAGCCCACCTGTTCCATAATAATCTCTTGCACTACTGTATAAATAATCTTCTGGCTTCCCTACAATTCCCGCTTCAACTGGGTTGTTGTGAATATAATCCAACTTTTGATGAGCTATTGTCATTGTTGTTAGAGGAACGGGATGATTATCCTGCTGCCACAATTGAAAATCTTTATTTTGTTTATTTAACTTTCCTGTTTCTTCCATTATCTGCAACATCCATTCTCTTCTGCTTTCATAGGGGCAGTTTTTTATTTCTTTTTTTAATTCGGAGGAAGTGAATTTTTTCATATCTCGCATAATATCTTCCAATCTATCTTTTTGTGAACCGATGATCATATGTATATGACTCGACATTATGCACCATCCATAAAGTTCCATTCCTTTTTTACTTTGACAATGCCGCCAACTGTTGAGCATAATATCTTTGTATACATTCCTTGTAAACAAGTCGATCCAACATACCACTGCAAAGGTTACAAAATACAGTTCATCCTGGTCGCGAAATTTGTATTTGCTGCTCATTTTTTTGATAAATATAAAAATGAGTGCAAACAGGAAAAAGGCTAAAATACCTTTTTATTGGAAGAAAAAAACAGGATGGCACGAGTTGTTCGACGGGGATTACATCATCTGCAAATTTCTTTCATTTGCCCGTCGAAACACTCGCGCCGGTTTGGGGTTGCACCTGCGGGTGGCGTATACCGTATCCTGCCTTCTTCATGACCAAAGGTTTGCAGAGTATCGGCCGTACTTCCTGCTGTGCTTACCCGCTGGTACACAAAACCGCTGATATAAGTAGTCGTCGTTACTTTGCTGCCTTCGGTAGTTACTTTCTTTAGTTTATTGCCTCCGGCATCAAAGGTATACCCCATTCCGGCGCGAGTGTTCAATCGGGCTGAATACATCGCGTTTGGAATTAAGCCAATAGCCCGATTGACAACTCGTGCCCTCTCATTTTATTAGTGGGTCAAGTAATATAATGTCTATGAGCCCACCTGTTCCATAATAATCTCTTGCACTACTGTATAAATAATCTTCTGGCTTCCCTACAATTCCCGCTTCAACTGGGTTGTTGTGAATATAATCCAACTTTTGATGAGCTATTGTCATTGTTGTTAGAGGAACGGGATGATTATCCTGCTGCCACAATTGAAAATCTTTATTTTGTTTATTTAACTTTCCTGTTTCTTCCATTATCTGCAACATCCATTCTCTTCTGCTTTCATAGGGGCAGTTTTTTATTTCCTTTTTTAGCTCGGAGGAAGTGAATTTTTTCATATCTCGCATAATATCTTCCAATCTATCTTTTTGTGAACCGATGATCATATGTATATGACTCGACATTATGCACCATCTATGAAGTTCCATTCCCTTTTTATTTTGACAATGCTGCCAACTGTTGAGCATAATATCTTTGTATACATTTCTTGTAAACAAGTCGATCCAACATACTACTGCAAAGGTTACAAAATACAGTTCATCCTGGTCGCGAAATTTGTATTTGCTGCTCATTTTTTTGATAAATATAAAAATGAGTGCAAACAGGAAAAAGGCTAAAATGCCTTTTTATTGGAAGAAAAAAACAGGATGGCACGAGTTGTTCGACGGGCATTACATCATCTGCAAATTTCTTTCATTTGCCCGTCGAAACACTCGCGCCGGTTTGGGGAGTTAAACCACCGTTCATGGCCAATTTGTTCATTCTAAGATTTTATTATTATCAACCGTTCCAAATTAGCTAATGATTTTACCATCTTCCATTTCAATGATGCGATGTGTTCTTTCAGCAAAACCCTGATCGTGGGTTACAATAAGCAGGGTCTGGTTAAACTCGGTTGCCAACCTGCTGAAAATATCAAAAACTATTTCGCTGTTCTTTTTATCGAGGTTACCCGTTGGCTCATCGCCCATGATAATAAAAGGGTCATTGATCAGGGCGCGGGCAATAGCCACCCGTTGTTTTTCGCCACCTGAAATTTTATTGGCATTTTTGAGTGCCAATTGTTCTATACCCAGCATTTTCAATTTTCCCATTGCCCGTTGCTCTACTTCTTCAGCGGAATACTTATCTAGTTTTAACCCGGGTAGCATTACATTTTTGAGTACGGTAAATTCATTTAACAAATAATGAAACTGGAATACAAACCCTATTTTTTCATTGCGAATACGGGCCAGCTGGGCTTCTTTTTTATTTCGCATTAATTCATTATCAATCAGTAAATCGCCTTCATACTCCGTATCCATGGTAGATAATATATATAAGCAGTGTTGATTTACCGCAGCCGGATTTGCCGATCACCGAAACAAATTCTCTTTTTTTTATCCGAGAAGCTAATATCGGTCAATACTCTCACTGTTACCGGGTCGTGAAAGTCTTTATTAATTGCGCGTGCCTCTAAAATAATATCGCTCATAACTATTTGCCTCTTATGATTACAACCGGATCCACTTTACTGGCTTTCCTCGATGGCAACCAACCAGCCAGCCAGGTAGTAACCAATGAAAAGATGGATCCGATCACATAAAATACCGGGCTGTAATTGATCGGGTAGGTTTTAATGGTGGGTAAAGCCGGCGTGTTAAAAGGAATCTGATCGATAATGGATGATAGTACAAATCCCAAAAACAAACCGACCAATCCACCAAAAAAACCAATACTTAGGGCGATCAGCATGAATATTCTCTTTACATCCTTTCCTGAAAACCCTGTCGCTTTTAAGATGGCTATGGAATCCATTTTCTCATAGATCATCATGTTCAGGATATTATAGATACCAAATCCGGCCACTATCAGCAACGTAATCCCCACCGCATACGAAATGAGATTACGAATAAAACTGCCTGTTTCAAACTGTGCATTGGCTGTTTGTATATCTTCCGCGTCCGCGTTAAACAACATGGAATATTCTTTTGCCATAGCTGGTGCTGCCCTGATGTCGGTAAGTTTAATCTCTATATCGGTAATATAATTACTGTTCTTGCCCAATAGTTTTTGTACGGTAGTGATCGAGGCGTAACTCTGTACTTTATCAAATTCCTGGATGCCTGATTGAAAATAGCCAACCACTTTTAACGGGAACCGTTCGCCTTTGGCCGTGATCACCTGCACGATATCCCCGATATTCACCAATAATTTTTTCGCTAATCCTTTTCCCAGTACAATACTATTGGGCACTTTATTGATATCCGATGCCGAACCCGTTGTAACATAATCATTGAAATGAAACAGCCGGCTTTCCGCGTCCGCATCAATCCCATTTATCACGCCGGTAATATCAATGGTACCATCATTAAAAAATACCTGGGCGGTTAATCTCGGAGTATACCCTAAGAGACGGCTATCCTTTTTCAATGACTGCATAATGGCAGAACTATTGTAGATTTCCTGCCGGCTCCCGGTTGCTTTAACCGACTGAATAAAGTTGTAATGATCTTTATAAGCGGTTGTTAAATTGATGGGCTGGTTGCTGTTCGGTTTTATCTCATTATATAACCGAACATGGGCTGTCCTGTTCAAGATCAATCCATCGAGCAGGTCATTAAGGCCGTTCATAAAACTCAGCAAGGTAATGAACATGGTAATACTGAAGGTTACTCCAATGGCGGCTATCAGCGTTTGTTTCCATCGGGCTAATAACAGTGATTTGGCCAGGCTGATTATCAGTTTGAAGTTCATTGTGCCGGCTTTAAGATTACATCATTAACGGTAAGACCACTGAGAATTTCTACTTTCTGATAATCTTTCAATCCAGTGGTTACTTTTCTTTTTTCTTTATTAGCGAGCAATACTGATTCATCAGTCAGCAGGTAGGACCTGGGGATAGTCAGCGCTTTTTCCTTTTCCTGAATCACAATATTGGCTTCGCAGGTTAAGTTCGGGTATAAGGCCGGCGGTTGTTTTATAAAGGCGGCTTCAATAGTAAATGATTTGGATCGTTCGTTCATAAGCGGAACAATTTTTTCCACCACGGCTTCAAATACCATTCCTTTATAGCTGTCCATGCTCACCAGGATTTTCTGGCCCGGCTTAATGCGGGTGATATCGTATTCATCTACCTGCAATTCCAGCATGAAGGAGGAAGCATCGCCTACCAGGGCTACCGGTGTTTGGGTATTTACCATTTCCCCTTTTCTCTTTGTAAATGCTGTATACTTTCCCCTGCTGCTCGCTTTTGATAGTGTAATCCCGGGCAGTGTTTTGGATATCTGTAAATTCTTTTGCGATTGTTTAGCCTGGAAACTGATTTGTTTTTGTAATTGGGCATACCGGAGTTTTGAAGCTTCGAACGCATTGACAGAACTTCGGTAAGCCAGCTCCCGTTGATCTAATTCATTGCGGGTACCGATTTGCTGGGCCCATAAATTCCGCTGGCGCTCTAATAATAATGCGTCATTATCCATTTTTGACTTAGCCAGTTCGATATTATTCTTAAGCTCTGTTAACTTTTCAGTATTAGCCGCTATGGATGAATACTCCGCCGCTATTCGTGCATTTTCCGTGGTTAATTCTATGGTAGAATTAGCAAGCCGGATAATCGGTGCTCCTTTTTTAATAAGGTCGCCTTCCTTTACCAGCACCTGGTCGACTATACCGTTAGTGGAAGAAAAAACCTGGTATTGGTTCTTTGTTTTGATCGTGCCCGAAGCATATACGGATTCTGTAATCTTCTCCTCCGCCGGGTTTATTTTTTCCACCTTGCTCTTGCAGGAAACAAGCAGGAATGAAAAGATGCTAATGCGGAAAATGTACTGTATCATAGTACAAATTATAAAATTATCCCAACAAAGTTATAGGTATCGATCATCCGCCAATATGACCATCATCATCCGGGGAGTGATTTTAGTTTTGTTTTTAAACGGCAAACATTACCTGCCAAAAAAATATTGTATTGTACCTTTGCGCTTCAGGCATTAAAACAAACAATATGGAATTTATCGATTATTATAAGATACTGGGGGTTGATAAGAAGGCTTCGGAAGATGATATTAAAAAGGCATACCGTAAACTGGCCCGCAAGCTCCATCCGGACCTGAACCCCCATCTGGCGCAAGCGTCTCGCTTGTGCCATCTATTCCTAAACTACAAAGCTTAGTTCTATCAAACCCTTTTTATTATGAAAATCTCTTGCACTACTATACAAATAATCTTCCTCATTTTCTACAAATCCTGCTTCTACCGGATTATTATGAATGTATTGAAGTTTCTGATAAAACATTTCAATACTAAATAGTTCTATTGGTTGGTTGTGCTGCTGCCATAGTTGCCAATCTTTATTGTTGCTATTCTTCAATCCTGCCCGATGCAACATCCATAGCATCCACTCTTTTCTGCTTTCGCCAGGATGCTCCTCAATTGCTTTGCGCAGGCCCCTGGATGTAAAGCTTTTCATTTCCCCCACTATTTTCTCTAATGGTCTACCTTTTGTTCCAATAATCATGTGTACATGACTGCTCATAATACACCAGCTGTAAATTTCAAGGTCTTTTTCTTTCTGACAATATTTCCAACTCTCGATTACGATTTCTTTGTATTCTTTTCGAATAAATAAATCAATCCAATACACCACCGCAAAACTGATAAAATACAATTTGTCGTTATCACCAAACTTATATTTCCTGCTCATGCAGCCAAATTAAAGATTATTTGAGTAAGGCAGCTTGCGCCAGGCTTATTAGTTATATGCGCTATAGGGCAAGATAAAAAGAAAACGTTTTTTGAGTTATTTGATTTCTATATCCGCGACGCCAAGGCCCGCAAAGCCTATGCGCATTAAAAGACAAAAGCACGGTGCTGCCGGGCTTTATTATTTTTCTGTTTCTATGCAGGCACAAGCTGTCCCGACTTACAAACTAATATTTTTATCTTGCCTTCCATACCGTCGGGAACGCTTGCGCCAGGCTCTCCGATTTTCTAAAGCCCTCATCATGCTTATACATACTTGCGCTTGGTTGGGGAAAACTTTTCAGGTTGCCGGAAAAAACACCTGCGCCAGCAACCGAATAAACTTCTTCCTAAATTTTACTTCTGTAAAAAACATTCTTGCCCGAGCGAGGGGCAGCAGTCTCTAATTTATAACTGCATCCTTGCGCGAGCTGAGAAAAAACACCCGTGCCAGCTGAGGAATTTAAACCTAATCTGTAACAGTCAGTACTTCTTATCCATTACTTTGCAGTAGGGTGTTTCAAAAAGAACTGCTTTTTCAAACCTTCGTCTAACCTTTTTTTGGTATCAGTATAATTGGCTTTGCTAAATAACTCTCCAATCGTATTAAAATCTTCACGTAAGAATGTATTTAATCCTTCTATTCGGGTGCTATTATCCTTCACGGTTTCATCAGCATTTATTACCTCAGGATTGTAAATTAAATCCCTGATAAAGGATAATGCATACCAATTTTCGGGTTCATCTTTACTCGCGATTTCAACCGAAAGAAAATTCCGGTCACTATAATAACGTAATAAAAAAAACTCCCCCGTTAAATAAATATAAAAATTTCCCCATTTATCCGCGTAATTCTTTTCATTTTCCACTTTAAATCTATAACTGTCTATTAAAAATTGATATACGTTTTCTCTGTTTTCATTTTTCGATATGTTTTCCATAAGTTTTATTTGTATAATGACGTTCCATTTTCTGCAATATGATAACCTTCTTTACCGACGAGGTAATCAATTTCCATTTTAAACCCGGGCCAGCTTCAGCCTTAAAAGTAGAGGAGGTCAAAATAAAACCATCTCCTCTTACGACCCCCCGTCTCGCTTGTGCCAGACGGGTAATAATGTGTTTTGTTTAGTATACAAAGCTTCCGTTGCTTTCAAAGAACAAATAAGATTTTTCAAATTAACCCAAATAGTTCAAATAATTCCCAAATAGAAACACTTTGATACGCTTGAGGACTTAAGAGCATTGATGATAAATTCAGGCACAAGCTGTTTTTTGCCTTTAACTATAGTAATAATAATCGTCAGCATCCAAGCAAAAAAACGCTTGCGCCAGAATCTCCGATTTTCTAAAGTCCTCACTCAGGCTTATCGATACTTGCGCTAGGTTGGGGCCGTATCATATTACAAAGTATCAAATTATCACAACAAAGTTATTGGTATCGATCATCCACCCATATGACCATCATCATCCGGGGCGTTATTTTAGTTTTGTTTTTTTTTACCCATAAACATAGCCTGCACAAAAATTATTGTATCGTACCTTTATGCTTCAGGCATTAAAACAATTAATATGGAATTTATCGATTATTATAAGATACTGGGGGTTGATAAGAAGGCTTCGGAAGATGACATTAAAAAGGCATACCGTAAACTGGCCCGCAAGCTCCATCCGGACCTGAACCCCCAGGATAAAGACGCGCATAAAAAATTCCAGCAGATTAATGAAGCCAATGAAGTGCTAAGCGATCCGGCGAAAAGAAAAAAATATGATCAGTATGGAAAGGATTGGCAACATGCCGACCAGTTTGAGCAACAGCGGCAATCGCAACGTCATGCCAGACAGCCCGGGGGCCAGCCATTTGCAGAGGAGTACGAAGGTGATTTCTCCAGCTTTTTTGAATCCTTGTTTGGGGGGGCTGGTCCGAGCAGGCCATCCCGGTTTCGGGGGCAGGATTATAATGCGGAATTAAAACTGACGCTATCCGATATCATGGAAACGCATCAGCAAACACTAACGGTAAATAATAAAAATGTCCGTATTACCATACCGGCCGGCATTGAAAACGGGCAGGTAATAAAATTGAAAGGCTATGGAGCGCCGGGTGCAAACGGAGGGCCGGCCGGCGATCTTTATATTACTTTTTCGATAGCCCCCCATCCCCGGTTTAAGCGTTCCGGCAACGACTTACTAACGACTACAACTATCGATCTTTATACTGCTGTGTTAGGAGGCGAAACCACTATTGATACACTCAAAGGCAAAATAAAATTAAAAGTGAACTCGGAAACACAAAATGGGACGAAGATTCGATTGAAGGGAAAAGGGGTTCCGGTATATAAAAAAGAAGGAGAAAGCGGCGACCTGTATGTTACTTATGAAGTTAAATTACCCACCCAGCTTAGCCCGGAACAGAAGGCACTTTTCACGGAATTATCGAAACTCAAATAATAAACTTGTATGGAAACAGAAGAAATGATACCGGTCAGTGATTTATGTTTCAACCATAATATTGATCTTTCGTTTATCTATTCATTACAGGAATCTGGTTTGATCGAATTCACCATCACGGAAGAAAAACTCTTTCTTCCCGTGAATCAACTGAAACCGCTGGAGAAACTGGTGCGGTTGTATTATGAGATGGACATCAACCTGGAAGGAATTGAAACGATTAATTATTTATTACAGCGGATGAACGAAATGCAACAACAGATTGTCCGGCTTACTAACCGGCTTAGCATGTATGAAAGTGAATAAGATTTTTGACATGCGTTACAATATGTTAACCTAAAAATATTGGTTCGCTTTAATGGTAGTTTTATTTAATTTGTCCAAATTATGAACTGGCTTTTACTTATTTTAGCAGGCATAGCAGCCGTCGCGCTGGTGGTTTGGCTTGCCTGGCGTAATCAAAAAGATGAAAAAGAATTTGAAAACCAGCTTAACAACGATTACCATAAAATCAAGGAAGAGGAAGGCGATATCGATACGGAGGAAGTCGTGAAATGATTTTTGCAAAGGGCCCCATTGCATTTCTTTCAGAAAGGATCATACAATATGAAATAACTAAAAAATCGGTAGCTTCAATTACACTATTCACTATGAAGAGGAAATTAATCATCTGCTTCCTGTTTCTTTTTTCAATTCAACTTTCCGCCAAATCCCAATCTATTTATCGGTTAACTTATCAATTGCCCGGGAAGGACAATGCGGGAACCTACGATGCGTTTTTTGTACTGTATGAAAACGGCAGTGGCTTCGCACGAATTAATTATTTGCCTGCGGATACTAAGCATCCCGATACGGTTCAGGTGGAAATGAAAATAGAAGAAAATTATGTGTTGAATAAGGAAGGAATACTGGATAGCAGTAAAATGATGTATGAAGTAAAGGATCCGAAATTTATTAAAGGGAATAAAGACAAAAAATTCGATAACGTGTATATCTGGTTCAGGAATAATCCCGGTAACAACTTGCTGGAGCCATGGGGACTTACCGTTTCTCCGGGTAACGCGGAGGTGGTTCCAGCTAAATTTTTAACGATTGATACCTTATCGGGTTTTACCCTAAGCCGGAAGTTGGCCTTGCAGTATTTCAATGCAAAAGATAAATTCTTTCAGAATCTTTTTCCCCGAACCACCCGAGGGGACGATCTGACACCCGATCAGCGGAAAATGAAATTGTTTTTATTAGTGGTTGCCAGCACGCTTGATGAAGACATTGGAACGTCCTGCCTCAAAGATGGAAGAAAAGCGATAGAAATCTTTGACAGTGTGGCCAGGGTTTTGAAAATTACCGGGGAGAGAAAAATTTTTGATTCTATCTATGGTGATAAATTCAATAAGGCAAATGTGTTGAAAGCGATCGGAAAAATTAATCCCGGCCCCAATGACATTGTAATTTTTTATTATTCCGGGCATGGATTTTCTGATGCCGCGCAAAAAGATAAATTGTATCCGTATTTAGACCTGCGTGACCCACGAACACTTAATAATAAGCCGGCCCCGAACTTACGGGCGCAAACTTTGAATATGGATTCCATATATACGATGATAAAAGATAAAGAAAGCGCGCCTTAACCTGGTATTAAGTGATTGCTGCAATAATGAAATTTTTTCTAAACGGATAGTGGCGCCTCCCCCTCCTGCCCGACTTTTCCGGGGTGATATAAAATGGAACTATGATAATGTGAAAGCCCTCTTTTTAAACGAACGGAGATCTCTTATTATGACGGGTGCCAGCAAATATGAAAGAGCCGCGGGCAATAATACATTTGGAGGATTCTTTACCTATTTCTTTCTTAATTCCATGACTACCTATCTGAGCCTGGCGAATATCAATGCCAGTTGGAAAAAAATCGTGGAAGATGCTTCTAAACTTACCGCTAAGAAGGCAAGTATCACTACCTGCACAGGGGAAGTGGATAATATATGCAAGCAAACTCCTTACCCTCCAAAGTTGAACTAAGCCAAACTTTGTTGCACTTAATTAATCCTGCCTTATTCTTTAATGTCAAAAATTAAATTAAAACTGGCTCCATCGGCCTTCTCCGTTTCATCTTCGGCACCTCGTTTGGTTATATTGTGAGAATCATTTACTAATTTTTCAATAACATTAAACTTTCCCCCGCGCTTTGCTACTAATTCGCCGGGTTTTGTTGCCAGATTCTCCAGGTTTATATCCGTTTCACTTACGAATATTTTAAACACTTCCCTGCCATATGGAGGACGAATAACTATGTTATAGGTACTAAACAACCGGGTAGCCCCGGCATTAATACGAAGGTCTTCACTTTTGATTCCCCTGGCCGATTTAGGAAGGATAGCGTTAATCTTTCCGTCGGGTTGCATATCCAGGATATTTATATACACTCCTTTGTCGCTGTTGTTGGTAACTTCAATCCGAAGAGAGTCGTTATTTCTGTACTCCGGAATCCCGTTTACTATTTTCCCCTCGTACAGGGAAGTATCCGCTTTGCCGTTCACGAATGGAATCAGTCTTACTTTCACGTTATACTGGGGATCATTTATTGCCAGTCCCAGCAGGAATTTATACCGCGCATATAGTTTGATCTTGTCTTCTAAATCTGCCTTATCGTTCTTTTTCAGCGTAGCGAATACATAACCGTTTGCGTCAATCTTTAATGTGTCGGATACATCACCCCTTACAATCTGTAATTCGGGTATGCCGTCCAATTGCACATTCCCTATTTCCGACAATATTTTTCTTAAATCTTTTACTTCGGCTTCAGAGAATACTTTTCCGTTATTATTCTTACGCTTTGAATCAATACCTACTACGAGCGGCTTTATTTTATAGACTGGGTTAGTTACATAAACCCAATAGGCAGCGGGCCGCTCATCGGCAAGTTTCTTACCCAATACAACGATCGAAGAAAAGGGGGTTGCCTTACTAATAATTCCTGTATCAATTGGTGCGGTCTTTACCCGATCAACGGGGCCACTGGGGTAGATGGCCACTTTTGCGCCATTATCCAACCCGGAGAAAATACCCTCTTTGAGTTTGATCGTTGTTCCGTCGATTTCCGCCATTTCAATATAGGCTTCCTGCTTTACGAAATTTCCCCCGAAGAGTTCTCTGTCTAGGCCCGTTCCTTCCAATACCGGGTGTTGGGTGTTTGCCACCTCGCTCATAACAGCCAGTATTTCTGAAAATAGAGATCGGTACGTTGTTCCCGGCTTCGGATTCGCCAGCACTTTACTGATGGCATAAGACAATGAACCCATCGGCAAGGTATCATTTACCATTTCTGAATTAAGTTCTTCGGCCCGGGATGCAGAAATAACCTCGTACGATGCCAGGCTATTCGCATCGGTACCCGGTGCGGGCCCCTGCAAAAAAACATCAGGAGATTTTGGTTTTCCTGCATTGTTCGGGTTATAGCCTTTACTTTGAAGCGGGGGAGCTCCTCCCCTAACTTTTTGCCTTCCCCGGGTACCACTACCCGAATGGCAGGCATCCAGGAAAACGACTACATCCCCTTTAGGACCTAATTTATTCCGCAGCCGATCCATATAAATCCCAAACTGGTCATCCCGGAAGTATTTACCTTCCGCTGAAGCATAATCTTTAGCCTTGCTTGGATGGACCGCATCATAGGTAACGATGGATTCATCATACCCGTCTATTTCATCTTTATTATCATCGTCTTCCAGTTGTTCTCCATGAGTGGAAAAATGCATGAAAACAATATCATCTTTCTTTACTGCAGATATTAATGACTCAAATGATTTTTGTATTCCTTCCAGGGTGGCATCTTTATTGGTAAGTACCGTAATATTTTTCTCTTCGAATTGCTGCTTCTTTAGTACCCCGGTAATAAAAGGAACGTCATTTAAGCTCGATAACGGCCCCCAGGTTTTATATTCACCAATAGCAATAACTAACGCATGTTTCCCCGGTTTCTGATGTTGGGCATAGAGAGGTATAAAAATATTAACTATCAATACTGACAATAATATTCGGGATAGTTGTCGGGGCGTCATAATCAATTCTGTTTTGTCTTTGCTCAACAAGTAATAATGCAATCAAATTTTATGAAGATGGCAATTGATCTTTCGTAGGCTATAGGTTGGTAATTTACAAAAAAGTATGTTGGTAACCCGTTGAATATTATCATGGAGGTAATTATTAAGGATGGAACGGTTGCAACAAATTGATCCTGACGAATTCGGTGGAATAGATGTGGGTTAGGAAAACGACACGTAAGATCCAATGGTTTAATCTGCTTCAGGGCAATTCAAACTCCATTCCTTCTACAGCCATTTCATATTCGAATGAGTAATGGTAGTTTCTTTTCAGGTCAGTAAACATTTCATTGAGTTGTGCATCGGTGTGGGATGGATCATGATGCGCTAACAACAGGTGCTTAACCCTGGCTTTGGATGCCAATAATAATGCATCGTCGAGACAGGAATGTCCCCACCCTTTTTTATTTTGATATTCCGCGGCGGTATATTGCCCGTCGTGGTATAATAAATCAGCATCTTCTACCAGGTCATAACCGGATATCCATTTATTATCCTTCGGCATCCCTTCACGTCCGAGGGCTGGTTCATGATCTGGTATATAGGTAAAAATTGAATGCTTTCCTTTAATTCGGTATCCAACGGTAGGTCCCGGGTGAATAACATAGGCCGACTTAATATTAAAGGGGCCAATCATAAACTCGCTGTTTTCGATTTCATGAAAATTGAGCCCGCAGGGAAGATCTCGCATCATAACGGGAAATAGCGGAGGTGAAAGATACCGGCTCAGCCGGGAATGCAGGGTTTGTGTATTGCTGGCAGGCCCCCAGATATGCACTTCCAGGTTCGGATCAAAAAAAGGTTTGAAAAAACCGAGTCCCTGGATATGGTCCAAATGAAGATGCGTTAATAAAATATCCACTCTCTTATTTGTAATCGGGGTGCCAAATCTAACCTGCTGCATACCCGATCCGCCATCGAGAACCAGCAGGTTATCTCCTTCTGAAATTACCGCACAGGAAGTATTTCCTCCATAATATTTTGTTTCCGGGCTGGAGGTGGGAATGGAACCACGAACGCCCCATAATTTGATTTTCATTCTTCTTTTGCTTTCCAAAATATGGCAACGGCCCCTAAGAACTTCTCCGCTCGGCCAATGATGGGATACGAAGTGAGGGATATTTTTTCTGTTTTTCCCTGCAGGCTTTCAATCCAGAATGACCGGTGATATGGATAGCAGTATTTTAGTGTTTTAACCAGAGGCAAATCATCGGGAGGTATGGGCGTTCCCAATTCGTCAATTGGTTTGAAAATGACTGACCATTCCTCTACGGGCATTTCACCGGTCTCATCAAAGCGTTTCCCCAACAGTTTTTCTGCCGGTTCGTTATAGAATATAAGGTTCCCCTGCTTGTCAGTAATAAAAACGGGAATCGAAAGGCAATCGGCTAACTGGCGGTTTAGAATTATCTCTATTTCATATGCGGGCATATCGAAAGAATTTCCTGATGAGTAACCCTAAATAAATATAGGAAGATTTGAATAAAGGAAATAAAATATCTGGTACCCACCCGAACGCAGCTTCCCATAAACTCAATGTTTTAATCTCCTCAATTATTATTTAATAATAATTTCCCGCTTTGATTTGATACCTATTTTCGTTTATTGCGCATCGGAACCAAACCCTTTCGATTGTAAATCCCCGGGATTATTGGACCTGCGAGGTTGTGTTAGAACACCCCCCATGCCCATAGCCTGTTTAATACTTAGAGAGTAGGTGATCGGGTATTTGTTATCCCCAAAAGGGGAAAAATCTCTTTTAAGGTGATTGATAGATCGTGGAAAGTGGCGTTTGTAAGAAAAGTATTGCTATTGTTATGCTGGATTCAATTGGATGGTACTTCGGGCTTTATTGGCTTAGGATCAATTCCGTTGGGGAAATACTTCCATAATATTCAAAGAAAAGAATAAATATTCCCTGGTAGAAACTCAACCTGTTAAGCAGTATTTGAGTGCAGGTATCGCCCCTCTTTAAGTTTATGTCGCCAATACACGCGGAAAAAGGTTACCTTTAATGCAATCTATTGAAAAAGCTATTGCTTTTTCCCCAGAAATAATACGCATTTATCATTTTTATTTAATAAAAAAATTAATCAGTAATAATCAGAATATGTCAGAAACCTGGAATAAAAAGGATCGGGAAAAGAAAAAACAGCAAAACAAAAAAGACAAAGCGGAAAGAAAACTGGAGCGTAAAGAAAACGCCAAGGGAAAAGGTATGGATGATATGATGGCTTATGTAGATGAAAATGGTCACATCAGTTCAACCCCTCCCGATCCTCGCAAAATGAAGAAGATAAACCTGGAAGATATTGAGATTGGGGTACCCAAGCATCAACCCATTGACCCGGCCGACCTGATAAGAAAAGGGATCATCACTTTTTTTAATGAATCAAAAGGATATGGATTTATTAAAGACCTGGAATCCCAGGAAAGCGTTTTTGTGCATGTAAATGGATTGAAAGAAGCCGTGCATGAAAATAGCAAAGTAATTTTCGAAGTGGAAATGGGCCCCAAGGGAGCCAACGCGATTAACGTTAAACTAGCCCCGCAATAATAAATTTTATATACAGATTTCTATTTGATGGACATCCTCTTTTATCATATGGTAAAAGAGGATTTCTTTTTATTAGTTAAATAAATGAGATTTGCATTTATACAACTATAGCCAATAACTGATCCTAGTCTGGGGTCATATCTCGTTGCTACTAATGAATGCTTGGATCCGTTCCATCAATAACCGTCTTTTCGATTTCATTATCCAAATGACATTTATTGCAATTTTTGGTGAGGAGGCGGTAAGAAGTGATCGCCGCGGGGAAATCATTTTGCCGGATGGCGCTCCGGATATTCTTTATGGAAGGTGCCAGGAGTTTTTTATAGGATGTTAAGAATGGATCACTCAATTTCCGGTGCTCGTCAAATTTTTTCGCAATTACCTGCAGGGTGCTATCCATACCTTCTAGCAGCCAGGATGAATAATCGGCATCCGCTTTCCGTAGGTAAAGACCCAGGTTGTCGTGGTACATCATCATGTCCAGCATGTTTTCATCGAGGTCTTTTTTGTTATTAGCTTCTATACTGGTGCATTTCGCTAATAACAGTACACAACAAACAATGGCGGATATCAGCAGGCTGGTTTTCATGCTGCGAATATAAAACGCGGTAACCAATTATCAATACGAGCGAGAAAAAAGACGAAGAATTATAGATAGCGGATTTGATTGTCAGACTTCCTGATCTCTTTATAGAATGGGATCAGAATGGAATATGACTTAAGTCAGTTTTTGGATTTATGAGGAAGAGTAGATTTGATCTATGGCAATATTATTAACTACCCAGCACCTCGTGGGATTAAAAAACAACAACGACTTCAACCAAATTGCCCACTTTCTGAAATCGTTTTCTTCTTTTCAGCTTAACGGACCTTCCGTTATCAAATATTATCACGACCTACTATTGTATCATACTGCTTTTCCTGCTAATAAGAACATACTCCATTTAGCGACTTCGGAACTTCAGCGAATAGCGGCCCAAACCAAAGCCGCGTCGGATAATAATAAGGCGACCTGGATTAGATCGTTAACCGCCAGCGGCATGGCTAATACTGAATTGATTGGCAATTACAGCAGACCAATCACCGGTTGGTTACTGGAAACATTCCCATCAGGGGTAGCATATCACTCCAGCGGCGCGTCAAAAGAAACCGTCCGGACTATTCTGCAGATATTGCTTCCTCCCATAGAGTATGAAAAATGGTCGCAGGGCGAATTGGGGTTGAGAGCAAGGCTGGAAAGAATTACAGGTCTTCATCAGCCCACTCATTTAGTTAATTGGTTATTGAAACTTTTTAAAGATAGCCGGTTGCCTGACCTGGTAAAAGAAGAGTTATTCCAGCAACTGAACCTATTTGTACATTGGAAACTGGAAAATGATTTCTATAACAGAAGCTTTTTGCGTTGCCCAATTCAGCATGTGTATTACCAGCATTTTATTAAGAAGAAAGTAGCCAGTACCCGGATAGTAAAACAAAAAATAGGACGGCCCGTTCTCTTGTCCTTAACACAGAAAAAGGACCTTATCAATATCGCGAGAACATCCCTTGCATTGCAGTATAGAGAAACCGATCCCGTAACCTACGCCGATGAAAATGAACTGGAATTATTTGATATGGGCAACGGGTTACAGATTGTATTAATGGGCATGATAAAGGAAAGAAGACTATCCCTGGAAACTTATGTTGGGTACATGGCATTCAAGAATGGAGTGCCAGTATCTTATGGGGGCGGATGGATATGGGGGCAGCGATGTAAAATTGGAATAAATATTTATCCCCCATTCCGGCGGGGAGCATCTGCCTGGATCTTTTGCCAGGTATTAAGATTATATCACCAGTATTTCGGATCCTGCCACTTTATAGTAAAGCCCTACCAATTTGGAAAGGGAAACCAGGAAGGGTTAAGAAGTGCGGCATTTTGGTTTTATTACAAACTTGGCTTTCGACCAGCCAACGATTCTATAAAGAAAGAGGCTGATGCTGAGTGGTTAAAATTGCAAAAGAACAAAAAATACAAAACGCCCATCAACAAATTAAGACAATTCACCGCCTGTAACTTAGAATGGAAGATCAACAAAAAATCATTTCCCGATTTTGACGCGGGAAAAATCAGCCTCCTGGTAAGTAATGCCATCAACCAAAAATTTGTTGGCGACCGGCAGCTAGCCATTTCTTCCTGCCTGAAAGCAATGAAGAAACAATTACCGGCAACGGCACTAAAAAATGATACCCCCTATCAACAGGAGGTATTGGCGAACTGGAGGTTGCTCCTGCATGTTTTGGGAGATATCGAAAAATGGAGTCCTAATCAAAAAGGAATGCTGGTAAAACTTATTAAATTGAAGCAAAGCGGTAAAGAGCGCGGCTATGTACTTGGGTATGCAAAAGCATAACCGGCTATGGCATTCTCTGAAAAAAGCTAGCAATATATAGAGATAGATTTTTATTCCTGTTAATCTGTTAATAAGTAGTCACATTACTATTTTCAACTTTCGCCTTGAATGTAAGACACAAAACAAAGAATTGTTGGGGGTTAGGTCCCCCCTATGTCCAGCGAAGAATATTTCTCCATAGATCACCCCATAAAAATGCGCCTGCACTCGTGAACTTTTTTTTAGATGTTGAATAGGGTTTACTCCTTTGCCATGTTTTACCGGCCGGGAGAAATCTGATTCCTCGTGTGGAACAAATCTATTGAACAAAGAAATTTATCCCGCCTGGTTACATTCATGATTTTACGGATTACTAATATACGAATACCTGTAATTGCCGATCCGATCAGGGTATGTAGTTTTTAAACCCAGCGCTTCAGTACTAAGCCGGGAAATATTGGCAAGCTACAAATATAATTTGGCGAAAAGAAAAAATCATTGATTGAACACTGGCTATCATTGATCTGTTTCCAAAATCATTTTCAGTTAGGGTAACCTCTATTTCCTGCCACTGATCAACGAACTAAACGTTGTTGACTGATTTCCTGACCCTACCGTACACTTCCTGTTATTCTGGATTTATGATTGCAATAATCAAAGATGTTAAGCAGAAGTCACTCGAATAATATTCCTTGTTGTTTTATTGCCCCGGATCAGGAAAAGAAATATCCCCATAAATTCACCAATCGTAATTCTTATGATGAAGAAACTGCTTTTCCTATTGGGCATGACGACCCATAGTCCACCCGCGCCCTGCTTAAGTCTCAATTATCATATGAAAATGATTTTAACTTCAAAAATTAATAATTTATGAAAACAACATTGATGACAATGGTATTGCTGCTTAGTCTGACTTATTCGGGTATATCCAACAGGCTGGCCCTTTCTCCATCTGCTGCCTCACCCCTGGTGGGGATCCTGACGACTGATGCCGATTTTATCCAGTCAGTTAATGCAATATTTGAATTGGAGATAAAAGTAATAGAAACAGGATCATCTGAATTACTGAAGCGCTCGGTAACAAATACCCTCTCGAGGGCAGAAAAACAAGAATTGGCGCAAAAGCTTGGATACCCTGATTATTCTTCCTTTTTGGGACATTTAGATAAAATAGGAGCTGCCGTAATGAGGCTGAAGGAAAAAAATCCTTCGCTGAATAATTCCCTCGTGGCCCCCGGTATTATCAAGACTTCGTTGGATGAGATGGTCATGCAAGGAAAAGTGTCAATGACAAATAGCAGTGCATATAATACGAATGTGGCCTGCCTGCGTGCGCTGTATGAGGACATAGTAGCCTGCTTCCGCACTTCTGCTACCTCGGCAGCCAGGAATCTATGCCTCCGCGCGGCACTGGCGGAATTCCGCGCTTGCCTGGTGGCTCAAGGATAACAATGAAAAAACAGTGCCCCGAAAAACCGAGCCCGGAATCATTCCGGGCTCTTATATTGCAAAATGCTCTGAGTCAGGTGACGGATCTATAATAACCTATAAGTAACTTGAAAAAAAATCTCTTTTCGGACAAGTCCCCCTGTCTGCATAAAAAAGCTGATTTAATTCCCCCCGGTTCATGAGGAATCTCAGGTTTCTGCAGTAATTTTTTCTGCAATTTGTACTAAATTTTATTGCTTACATGGTAATGACAGAGCAGAATCTGACACAGGGGCAGTTGCTTTTCGATTATTGTTCTTCCTGCCAACCAGCACCTGGATCGCCGGAGGAGTTTGCGCAATTCCAAACGATCCAACAGGGATTTAGTAACCAGTTTGAATTATTCTTTCCGGATAATTTTGCTCCAAAGACCATCGTGGTGATACCCAGTTTAACGCTGGACCAGGAAGTGCTGGCAAAAATAGAGGGGGCAATGCATTATGAAGAAAGGCTTTTATGCCTGCTGATGCTGCTTCGCATGCCCCGCACCCATGTAATATATGTAAGCAGTACGCCCATTGATCCGGTAATTATTGACTATTATCTGCATTTGCTGCCCGGCATTACCGGGTATCATGCGCGGGAGCGATTAACACTACTCAGTTGTTATGATACATCAGCAACCACGCTTACTCAAAAAATCTTGCAACGACCCCGGCTGATGGAACGAATCAAGATGAGTATTCCACCTTCCCACGTGGCGCATATTGCCTGCTTTAATACTACCCCCTTTGAACGAACCCTGGCGGTGCGCTTGGGCATCCCCATTTATGGTTGTGATCCATCCTTAAATTACTTCGGTACCAAAAGTGGGAGCCGTAGAATTTTTGTAAAAGCCGGCGTGCCCATTCCTCCCGGCGCAGAAAATCTCAGGACCTATGAAGATATTGTACATGCGGTGGCTGCACTAAAGGATATGTATCCGCATCTAAAGAAAGCGGTAATAAAATTAAACGATGGATTTTCGGGAGATGGGAATGCCATCATCAAATATCCCGAACATCTCAGTAAAAAGGAATTATTCAACTGGATTCATCATAACCTACATAAAGAAATCATTCCAGTTGCCAAGGACTTGAGTGTTGACCAGTTTTTGGAAAAATTCAGGCAGATGGAAGGTATTGTAGAAGCTTTTGTGGAGGGAGAAATTAAGGCATCTCCCTCCGTTCAATGCCGGATAAATCCTTTGGGAGAAGTAGATATAATTTCCACTCACGACCAGGTACTAAGTGGCCAGGTTTTTATTGGAGCGCATTTTCCGGCTGATAAACAATACAGGGCCGAAATAAGTAACATGGGTAAAACCATTGCTTATGCTTTAATGAAAGAAGGAGTGGTAGGTCGGTTCAGTATTGATTTTGTTTCTGTGAAAGAACATGACAGCTGGAAAAACTATGCAATTGAAATAAACCTTCGTAAAGGGGGCACTACCCACCCATTCCTGATGCTTCAATTTTTAACCAATGGGAAATATGATGAAGAAAAGGGTGTTTATGAAACCCCGAATAACCAGCAACGGTATTATTATGCCTCCGATAACTTGCAGAAGGATGCCTACAAGGGCCTTGCTCCGCAAGACCTGATCGATATTGCCATGTTTCATGGATTGCATTTTGATGGGGCCACTCAGAAAGGAGTAGTGTTTCATATGATCGGGGCGCTATCGCAATTTGGCAAGATGGGCATTGTGTGTATTGGCGAATCACCCGACGAGGCCAGGTTATTTTATGAAAAAACAATTGAGGTTCTTGATGCCGAAACGGTCATTCGGTAATTCCACAGCGTTTCTTTTGAAGAGTGCTGAAATAAAACAAGGCGTATGGAATGAGTCGAAATTTACTATTCTTTCGGATTAAAAAAATTTATAAATCACTGGGATTGGAAGGGATAAATTTATTGCGATAAAGTTGGGCTTTATGTTGTTATTTTGCATCCCCTTCAAAAATCGGAAGGTTCAAAAATTAAGCTATGAAAGTTGCGGTTCATTATGTTAGTCCGAAGGAAGCATTGTCCGTTATTCAATCCAATCAGCGGATATATATTCATGGTAGCGCTCATACGCCCACGTTTTTGCTGAAACACCTGGCAGCAGAAGCACCTCGTTTGCGAAATGTGGAAATCGTTTCAATCAGTGTGTATGGTGATTTGTATGTAGATAAGCCGGCATACAGGGAAAGTTTTTATTTTAATTCCCTTTTTGTTTCCGCCAGTTTACGCAACGCTGTTAAAGAAGGGTTAGCTGATTATGTACCAGTTTTTTTAAGTGAAATTCCTGAACTGTTCAAGCAAAAAATTTTACCGATTGATGTGGCTATTGTGCAGGTCTCTCCACCGGATGCGCATGGCTATTGCTCTCTGGGTGTTTCTGTTGATATCGCCCGCAGTGCGGTTAACACCGCGAGGATATTAATTGCCCAGGTAAATCCCAATGCTCCCCGGACCCATGGAGATGGATTGATTCATAGCAGTCGCTTTCAGGCTATGGTATATTGCGAAGATGCATTACACGAAGCAAATTTTGGAGAAAGAGTGGGACCCAGTGAAGTGAAAATCGGCGAATATATTGCGGGGCTCGTGGAGGACAAAAGTACCATTCAAATGGGAATCGGGGCCATCCCGGATGCTGTATTGCGTTGCCTGCTCAATCACAAGGACCTCGGTGTTCATACTGAAATGTGTTCCGATGGAATTATTGAGCTGGTTGAGAAAGATGTAATAAACAATAAGTATAAAAATATTCACCCCAACAAAACCGTTTCCTCCTTCGCGCTGGGTTCTAAAAAACTATACGAGTATATTAATGATAATCCTGCTTTTGCCTTCCTCGATATTGATTATGTAAATGATCCGCACGTTATCCGGCGTAATGATAAAATGGTATCTATTAATAGTGCTATTGAAATTGATGTCACGGGCCAGGCATGCGCGGATTCCATTGGGACCTACCAATTCTCCGGCGTGGGGGGCCAAATGGATTTTATGCGGGGAGCTGCTTTGAGCAACGGTGGCAAACCAATTATTGCTATCCCTTCCCGCACGGCCAAGGGGGTTCCACGTATTGTACCAACATTAAAACCTGGTGCGGGGGTAGTTACTACCAGGGCTCATATGCATTACGTAGTTACCGAATATGGTGTAGCATATTTATTTGGAAAAAACTTGCGGCAGCGGGCAAAAGCCCTAATTAATATTGCACACCCGGATGACAGGGAAATGCTGGAAGCATCCTGTTTTGAAAGATTTAAACAATTTTAGATTGGAATAAATCTAAAGTTAGCGGACACTTAATTGGTCCGGCCTATTTAAAAATTAGAATTCTGGCCTGCATAACAGCCGCAATAACCTGAATTATTCCCATCGTAATAAAAAGGGCATTAAAGGATATATAATGCGCAATTAAGCCACCGCATATAATAGCAATTCCGGTAAAGATTTGGGATTGTCCACTGGCAAGACCCCAGGCAAAGGTATCATTAGAGTCGTCAACATTTCTTGCATAAAGAGAATCCCAGGCAGGAGTGCCAATGGCTTCCGCAATACCTAATCCCGCCTGGACGAAGAACAAATGCAAAGGAGTGGAAACAAACAGGTAGCCAAAAGTAAAAAGTGCATTGAGTGCATACCCAAGCACCATCACCTGGGCTTTATAAGGCTTGTTATTAATAAGTTCCCCTACTAAAATATAAAATGCCCCGGTAATTATCAGGTAGGTGGCCCATGCCCAGGTAATATCCAATATATCCCCTCCTACGCGCTGGGCAAATACGGCAAACAGCGGGCCCAGCATTCCTTCACCAAGATACCAGATATTAGCGCCCCATAATAGCATTTTGGTTGTTTGAGATAACCTCATGAATGATGAGTAATTTTTTCAAGAGTGAACTTATTTAAAAATAAAAAAGAAATAGGATTAATTGAGCTTTATTAAAATGGCTTCAATCATTTTGAAAGTAAATTGACTGAAATAGGAATTTATAAGCCATTTGTGGATTGATCAAGTAAAGCAAATCTATCATAAATCATCTTTTTCCAGGATTTAAATGACCGGCCTTCAATTCAACTGTTATCTACTGTTCACGAATAAACAATTCTCCAAATTTTTCTTCCAGTAAAAAGGACGATTGAAAAAACACCAAATGAATTTATAAACACTTCATTGTCAAGAACCAAAACCCATGCAGGTAGATGAATATGTGTAATAAAATGATCAAAAAACCGTTAAAGCTTCATAGCGAAACAAACTTCGCTATGCGAAAATCCGATTGTATGAAAAAAAAGGTGGGGAGTAATACGTTTGGTATTGCTTTTTTCTTTGTTGTATCTTTTACATGTTCCCGTTTAACAGGTCAGAGTATTGTGGCAGTGCAGGATCAGGCAGGGTTTGTGATGTGTACCAAAACCGGTGAAATTTTTTTTGTAAATGCTAATACCGGGACAGCTAAATTAGTTACTACGGCCCCTTCCCCGGTCGCTATAAATTCACTGGCAACCGATACCTCAAGAGGAATAATCTATTATTGTTATAACAATTTTGTTTCAACGAATAAGTCGGTATACGGCTACAACTATCGGACGAACACCCATTTCACCCTGATCAATGATTTCAGTACAGCCCCGGGTAGTCCAATGCTCGGTTTAGGTGGCGTAGGTACTGCAGGCGCTGCTTTCTACAATGGACAATTATATTTTGGGGTAGAATTGGCCCGAAGCCTTTCGCCCGGTGTACCCAATATAGGGGCCAATGTTCCGTATTCAGACAGGCTGTATCGAGTAACGCTGGATGCCGCCGGTACTTCCATAACGGCTACCAGCCTTGTAAAAGATTATTATACAGATAATGGATATATCCATTACAACTCCACTGCGTTCGGAAGTCCAATCTTCTCATTTTTTCGATATGATCATAACTGGGGAGATTTTGTGATAATAAATGACACACTCTTCGATCGGGCAGTGAAGGGATATACTTCCGGTTCCTTTTGGTTTGAGCAAACAACCGTAGCATATAAGCTCAGCACTCCCGCTATCCAGTCGTTTAATACTTTAACACTTCCGGCCACAACTGTACTTAATGATGGGTTTTCCTATGTGCAAACTGCTTCGGATGGATTGGGCAATTTAATATTTGTAGGGAACGAAGGCAACACGAATCAATTTTTTGTAGTTGCAGATAAGACAAATGGATCTTATAGTGTAGCCGCTGCAAAGTCCCTAACGGTTAATGGCGCCCCCTTTGCCAAAGCCGTTACTGATTGCGGGAATGTAATAAAAGGTGAAGGTGTTATTGGCGACAAGGTTTGGTTCGATATAAATGAAAATGGTATAAAAGACGGGTCAGAAATCGGTTTGCAAAATGTCCCGGTCGAATTATGGGAAGATGTAAACAGCAATGGACTTATTGACGAAGCATCTGACAAATTATTGGGGACGGCCATCACGGCGGCAGATGGAAGTTATGGGTTTATTAATATGTTACAGGGTAATTACCTTGTGCGATGCGTGTTAACTGCTAGTGTTAATTATCCAGCGTTGGGTTTCAGCGCTTCTTATCCAACCAATCCATTGGCGGTAACAGCCCGGTTGGTAGATGCGGGAGATGAAACAATGGCCGGCTCCAACGCCACAAACCTGGTAACGAAAAGTTTCAGCACCTTAGTCTTTAATGATCAGGCAAGTGACTTTGGCTTTGCCGATGTATTTGTGCTTTTTGCCTTGAATAATTATAATTTAAAAGCATCCTATTCGAACCAGGCAGTAAAACTAAATTGGGAACTGTTATTGGCCAGCGAAGAAGCGGAATACGCTATTGAAAGAAGCGAGAATGGGCAGTTGTATAAAACGGTAATCACCGGAACGGTGCATAGCGGCGGCGGCTCAATTTCCATTACAAACTGGGATTTAAATCTGCCCCCGGGTCTTCCTTATTTGTATTACCGGTTAAAATTAACTTCTAAGAGTGGAAAGGTTCAGCAGAGCAACGCAATAAAAGTAAAAATCAACACGAGTGTGGATGACCAGGTGGTGGTTTTTCCAAATCCGGCAAAAAATAAAACTACCCTGTCTATTCCCCCCAGCTTAGTCAATAAGCCTATTTTTATAACTATTACTAATTCCTCGGGGCAGATACTCTTAAAATTTGCTATTGCGAATGCTTCGAAAATGGAAGTAGTTGAATTATCCGGATTAAAACAGGGGAGTTATTTCTGGCGGATCAATACCAATAAGAATAAGAAAGCCATTTTCACGGGCAAACTGGAAATTCAATAATATCTGTAAGCAAGATCAATCAGGTTAATAAGTTACCAGGTTAAGACAATGACAAAAAAAAACGTCCATTTAAAAAAAATGGACGCTTTTTTTTAATTCAATCGAACTATCAATACAGGTAGTTCAAAGCAGTTATATCATTGGCATTAAACGGACGATTGGTGGTAGCACTCAGGCAGGCCAGCATCCAGGAAGCGGCATCAGGTCCGGTTGGTGTTCCGGGAATGTGCACTGCTCCCACTCCGCTTGTTTCCTGGCCTTCATTACCGCCAGTACCGCAGCTATAGCTACGGTTCATGTAATCTGTATGGCGAAAGCCAATACAATGACCCATTTCATGTGCCAGCACGGTGGTTAAGAATCCTGAACTATAGGTTTCATACCGCTTGTTGAAATTGATTGTATTGTATGGATTGCCACCAGATGGGAAACCCGCGGAAGCGATATATTGCGCATTGCGTACAATCTTAACATTAATATTTCCACCACTGGCAACCCGCTGAAAAGTAAGATTTAAATTCTGTGCATTGTACCGGGCAATGGCCCCATCAACTGCTGCTGACACCGCCGCATTCACACTCCCGCTTGTGCTTACTGTTATAGTGCGGGGAAGTCCGGTTACTAAATTAAAGGTGTTGTACTGCTCTTCGGTTGCAATCACTAACCTGGGCGACGAAGGTTTGCTGCTTAGTGAAGCTGCATCCAGGAAAATATCTCCCTCAACAATATAACCACCCTCCTCGGGAATTACATTATTGGTAGAGAATCCCAGCGCGGCAATCTGGCTAAGAACAGATTGAGGAATTTGTTGTTCTTCAGAAACGGTAGCAGCTTTCTTACAGGAAATAATCAGAATGGCAGATGTTAATACCACCATTAAGGGCAAAATAATTTTTCTCATTGCTAATTGGTTTTTGTTAGACGTAATTTTAATGAACCAATTTATTTAAATTTATCTTTTATTCTGCGTAAATCATTGCAGCGAGGTTGCAAACATGCCGGATACTAATAATAAAATTTGTGCACCTGCAAAGGAATACTCAATAACCGGTTTTGCATATATTATTTAATGATTAAGCTAATTCATGAATTTTTTTTTAATAAAATACATGTTATCTAAACTAAGAACAAGGATCGGGTCTATAGGTTTCTATTTATTTATATCGGTCTTTTCGGCCGCTTCCCAGCAGCCTCTTTCTAAAAATGTGAATAAAATTCTGCCGTCCCTGGCAGCAAAGCTGAAGACAGAGAAGCCAGCTGGCAAATGTGTGTTTACCGTGTCGGTAACTGATGTTAAACAATTTGTCGAATTATTTCACCAGGTAAAAACCGCAAAGATCATTTCAATATATGAACCGGCTAAGTTGGTGGTAATCGAAAGCAGCTGGGGTGAATGTGAAAAATTATTGAATAGCCCGATTATATTGGCTGTTGATGAAAAGAAAAACGCTAAAGAAGAATTGTTGTTTGGCTCAGTAGACTATTCATTAAATAAAATATCATTCATTCAACATCGCTTTCCCTTATTAAATGGGAGCTCCGTAAGTATATCAATAAAGGAACAGAATTTTGATACAGCCGATATTGATTTTAAAGGACGCATCCTTACCTCGAATTTTGCCGCGCCCACCATAAGCAGTCATGCATCTATTATGGGAACTATAGTGGGTGGTGGGGGAAACTCGTGGTATAACACTAAAGGAGCGGCGTGGGCGAGCTATTTAAGTTCAGCGAATTTTCAGAACTTATTACCGGAACCAGACAGCTATTATCAATCTCCTGCCATTAATATACAGAACCATTCCTATGGAACCGGTATTGAAAATTATTATGGCCTGGAGGCATCGGGGTATGATGCTTCAGTTATTAATAACCCTTCTTTTTTGCATATTTTTTCCGCCGGAAATTCGGGAGCGACTACTCCGTCTACCGGAAACTTTGCCGGTATTGCCGGTTATTCCAATCTTACCGGTAATTTCAAACAGGCGAAGAATATTATTTCAGTAGGTCACACTGATTCGTTCGGTGTAGTGTTATCTGCCAGCTCGAAAGGACCGGCTTTTGACGGAAGAGTAAAACCAGAATTAGTTGCTTTTGGTGAGGATGGGAGTTCGGGGGCAGCCGCATTGGTATCCGGAACGGCCGCTGTATTATTTCAATCGTATAAGGACAGCCACAGTGGGTTGCAGGCATCTGCTTCACTTATTAAAGCTGCTCTGATTAATAGTGCGGAGGATGCAGGAACTAAAGGAATTGACTATTCATCGGGCTATGGTAGCCTGAACGCAAAAAAGGCTGTACAAACTATAATTGATGGCAGGTATTTCCAGGGAACTGTTTCCATTAATGGACAAAAACAATTCTCCCTAACTATTCCGGCTGGCATTAAACAATTAAAAATATCCCTGGTATGGAATGATGCGCCTGCTGTTCCGAATAGTTCAAAAGCCCTCGTAAATGATCTGGATTTAGAGCTGGTAAATGCAACGGATAACAGCATTTGGCTTCCCTGGGTATTAAATGCTGCTCCTGACAGTACGGCTTTGCAGCAACCACCGGTAAGAAAAAAGAGATAGCTTAAACGTCGTAGAGCAAATTACTATCGATTCTCCGATGGCGGCTCCGTATATAATAACAGTTAAAGGAGTTGATATTCCTTCTGGCGCCCAGGATTTTTCGATTGCCTTCCAGTTAGATTCGGTAGATGCGTTTACCTGGTTGTTTCCCACCGGCTCCGATCATTTAACTTCCGGATCATCAAATATTATAAGATTCGAATCAGGCTTTACATCCCCGTTGGGATTACTTGAATGGAGTATTGATAATGGAAATACCTGGCAGACCGTTTCAAACAGCGTTGATTTATCAAAAGGATTTTATAGAATTTCCACTCCGGATATTTTCAGCAAAGTGTTATTACGTATGTCCGTAATCGGTCAATCATTCACAACCGATACCATTACAATTTCCAAAAGAATTCTTACCACGGTAGGCTTCAATTGTCCCGATTCATTTCTGATTGCCTGGTCCAGCGTGCCTGCTGCGAGTGAATACCAAATTTACCAACTGAACAAGCAATATATGGAAGCCCTCATAACAACAACAGATACGTTTATGCTGTTTTCAAAAAATATTAACCGGGCAAAGCACTATGCAGTTGCTCCCCTGTTTGGGAATACAGCAGCTGTCAGATCTTATACATTCAATTATGAAACAGCCGGTACCGGCTGTTACTTTAAAAGTATCCTGGCTCGTTTACGTCTCGACAATGAAGCGGAAATTTCTGTTGATCTGGGAACCAATTACGGTATTCAATCTCTCCGGATTGAGAAACTAACACCGGAAGGATTTACCCTGATTAAAAAAATAACGAATTTATTTGGATTAACCTTCCAGGCATCGGATCCATCGGTTTATCCCGGTACGAACAGGTATAGGGCAGTCGTTGAATTATCAGGAGGAAGGTTGATTTATTCTGAAATAGCCATTGTTTATTTCGTTGGACCCCAACCGGCCATAATTTATCCAAATCCCGTACGGCGAAATGAGAAGATCACTATCCTGGCTAAAATCGAAGACCAATTAATATTTGAACTAATTGATAATATGGGAAGGAAAGTGCGGCAAAGGCAGATCACCGATTTCCCTGAGCAAATTTCTTTTAATAACCTGCCTAAAGGGGTTTATTTTTTCCGCATACTTAAAGAAAATAAAAGAATTCAAAGCGGATCTATAATAATAAACTGATTTCTTAGCTTTATGGAAGTTAGTTTTTGCTCAAAATAAAAAATGATTGTGCTGAACAGAAACAGTAACCTTGACCTAATGAGAGTAAAAGGGTTCTCTATTATTGTGTTTTGGATGTTCGTTGCTGCCTGTAAGAAGGAGGATGGTTTTTTATCCATATCTTATCCATCTGTTTACCATAAATCAATAATGAAAGCAAATGGTGAACTGCGCGTTTATACTAAAGCGGGAGAAATTACTGACTCCGCTGTTATCAGCCGGTTCAATCAAACCGATTCTTTTATTTTTTCGCAGATAGCCAGCTATATGATAGATTCCCGAGGTACGTTGGACACCATTCAATTTTCTACGGGCAAACAGGCCAGCGTTGTGGATAGAGATATTTCCGTAAACTGTACTGTAAAGGTGCAAAGTAAATCGCTGCTGCTAACCGCTGTTGATCCGGAAATCGGAAGTACAAGCGGCGAAGTATTCACGCGTAAAGTTGATTATAATATCGGGCAGGTTAAGCCTGAAGTATTTTCTGAATATCTTATTTCTTCCATGGGGGGCTATTATATCTTTGGTTATAGCTATAAACCACAATTTATTTTAATACAATCCGGAAGCCAATTAGTGGCACCGTTTATTCAATTCGCCGAACATGGAATGAATACTTTTTTCGGAAAGCGGGTAAATAACATCCTGCAAAGTGATTTTTATAAAAGCTTGCCTGCAGGTGATACATTAACCCTGCACGAATACCTGATCTTTTATGAAAAACGATAGAGACAGAAATGGCTAAACAAATAACCTTTGCGGGGAATTTTAGATGGAATCTTTGTGAGAGATATATCCTGTTAGTCCTGATGGCAACGACTATGTTTTTCCCATCCTGTAAAAAGAATGATGTCATCTCTTTCCAGGATATACCTGTTCTTTCACAGCAACCAGCCGATGTGGCGGTGAAATGGGCTGACATGACCCTATATACAATCCGCTATTCAGGTTTTAATACTCCCACGTATTCATCCAGATCGTTGGGATACCTGGGCCTGGCGCTGTATGAATCGATTGTTCCGGGAGATTCCACACACCGCTCATTAAGCGGTCAACTAAATGGCTTATCCCTGCCAATGGCTGAAGCCGGAAAATCCTATCATTGGATATTATCATTAAACGCCGCGCAGGATACTTTGCTGAAATTGTTGTATCCGGTACCGGGCAATTCCCATCGCGCTATTCATGAACGAATCGACTCGTTGTATCAATCCGTTTATAAAGAACAATCAAAAGGAATATCTCCTGAAACAATCGAACGATCCATTCAATTTGGAAAAGCTGTCGCGATGGCTATTTATAATTGGTCTTCCTCAGACGGTGGCGACAATGCATTTGCCAGGAATTTTGACCCGAATTATATTTTTCCATCCGGCCCTTCTTATTGGATACCGCCTTCGCGGGGTCAGACAATTAGTCTTTTTCCTTTACATCCTCATTGGGGAAATAATAGAACCTTTCTATTGGGAAATAGTACCATACCCGTTTCTCCTATTCTGCCTTTTTCTACTGATCCGGCTTCTGACTATTACAAATTGTATAAGGAAGTGTACGATAAGGATCACACCCTTTCATTGGAAGAAAGAGAAATAGCAGCCTGGTGGGGAGATGATCCAACAGAAACTTTTTCTCCACCCGGACATTCCTATTATCTCGCCACGATCGCTATAAAAAATTCGAAAAGCAATGTAGTGAAAGCAGCGGAAGCTTATGCGCGGACTGGTTTGGCAGTAGCAGATGCTTTTATTAATTGCTGGAAAGCCAAATCAACTTATTTCAATGAAAGACCCTCCAGCTTTGTGAAAAAGTATATTGATCCGGCATGGATACAATTCTGGCCGGAACCTCCATTTCCTGCTTTTCCATCAGGACATGCCACCCAAGCTGCCGCTGCTGCCACTGTATTGACCGATTTGTTTGGGGGATCATTTCCTTTTACTGATGATTCACACAAGGGATTTCGGAGGTATGATGATTTGCGGTTCCTGGATTTAAGATATCCGGCCCGGTCTTTCAGCAGTTTCTGGGAGGCCGCCCGGGAATGCGCCTATAGCCGGTTCCTTGGTGGTATTCATACGCAACAGGACAATATCGCCGGAGAACAGGAAGGCGAATTAATAGGCAAAAATGTAAATGCATTGCGATGGAAGAAGTAAGTTGAATGCAATGGAGAATCGTCCTGGTTTATTAAAATGAATTAATTCCCTTTTACATCCATTTCGACAGAAACTGGTTAAACTCAGCCCGTAAGTCTTTTACAATTTTTTCAAAGTGAGCAAAACGTTCTTTCATATCATCGTGTTCACCAGCCAGGCCTGTTTCCATTTTACCTGCATGCAATTTGGCGTCGGAAGAAACTTTTCCCGCATGATCGTGAATGCTATGTCTTAATTCCGCCATATTGTTTCGTTGAATCAGGAACTGGTTTTGAAAATGTTCCACCCATGCCATAGGTTCCGATCCATTATTTTTTCCGGCAACCTCCACCAGTCTTTTCTCCAGGATATCAAATTCGTTTTTATAAAAATCAATACTGCTTAACCAGTCAGTATGGTCATTTCCACAGTAAGTAACAGTAGTATAAGTCATAAAAGGATTAATTTAAATGAATAAGTTTTCTATCAAGCCCGAAATTGTAAAAATAAAGAAGTATAATTCATGATATTAATCAGCACAAAAACTGAGAAATTTCATCAAAAAAACAGAAGAACTATTGAGGGGAGTTATAAAAAGAAAGAGTATCAGGCAAAGCAGTATTATAAATCTTCAGGCAATTCGCTCCAATATATAATTTTACCAGAGCGGGGGTGAAGATAACCGCGAACAAGGATGGGAAAATTGTTCCCCATCCTGTGTAATTATATTAAACTCAAGATATGGAATAAGGCAGTGTTTACTCCAGTTCTAAATTACCAGGTGATGCAAGTGATTTATTAAATCCCTTTTTTGCGACTGGCGATTAAAATTACAATCCCGGCTAAAGCGGTAATTCCGCCTGCGTAATTAGGCCAGTCGATGGTCTTTTTTGTATTCGCATTAATTTCCACCGGACCCAGGTCCATTACTTTTTCTTTTTTTGTGTAGCTGATGTTCCCGAATACAAGCATTAAGAGGCCTGCAACAATAAGTACGATGCCAAAAATTTTCATATATAATCATTTTAGGAGATAATGGCTTTAAAATCGTGCCAAGCCGGTATTTCTGCTCCGCGCTGTTAATTCTGCCGCCTACAGAAGATTAATCGGCAGGTTACCATTAAATAGACTACCTTCACACAGTGATATAAAGATTCCTCAACATTCAGTCTTGATTAGCATCGATTCTTACTCTTCATCCTTGTAATAATTAATTCTCCTCGCTACTCTTTGCAAAGATTCTTTGTCACAAGTATTTTTATTGTATTATTTAAATTATTGTTTTATGAACATGTACGTTTCGAATCTGAGTTTCCATACTACAGAAGAAGATTTAAAAAAATTATTTGAGCAATTTGGTGCGGTGTCATCAGCTAAAGTTATCATCGACCGGGAAACCGGGAAAAGCCGCGGGTTCGGTTTTGTGGAGATGGGAGAAGATGCTAAAGCTAAGGAAGCCATTATCGGCCTCAACAACAAAGAAATTGAAGGAAGATCCATGTCTGTAACTGTTGCGAGGGAAAAAGCTCCCCGCTCGGAAAATAACAGGTGGTAATAGCGCAAAAGATCTGTTGAAAAAAAGAGCTTGGATGCAAGCTCTTTTTTCTTTCTTCCATTTTTAAACCGGAATAGTTGCAACAGGTAATTTTATAGATTCCTCCGTGGATTTCAATTTTCCAGGGGATTAGATCCGGATTAACCAGAGGACTGCTTTCACATTTTATCATTAATTCCTCTAACATTATGTCTACCATTTTACAGATAGCTACTGCCGACAAGAACCTCAGTAATTTGATGAAAGCATTAAAGGCGGCAAATTTAGAAGACACGTTGAATGGCCCGGGCCCTTTTACTATTCTGGCGCCCGTTAATATGGCTTTCGGTAACCTGGGGGCCCCGGATACTTTTGAAAATATGATAAAGCATAGTAAAAGCAATACCCGGCTTTCGGATATACTCACCTTCCATGTGCTTAAGGAGAAAAAGCTATCAAAGAATTTTAAGGATGGCCAGAAATTACTGACGGTTAATGGTAAAGAACTCACAGTAAGTGTACGGGATAATGAAGTACGCATCAATGGCGCCAAGATATTGGCCCGCGACCGGCAGGGATCCAACGGAGTGATTCATTCTATTGATGCCGTTAATTTACCTGCAGAACCAGTTGCAGAGCCCGTATTGTGATCATTTTTCTTTGGTTGTTTATTTCACATCAAAAGAAGCCTCACATGAAAAAAGACAGTATTGTTCAGTTTGTTGGATTTGTAACAAATCTTCCTTTCGAAGAATTTGTGCCCCGCTGGGAAAACTATTCTAAGCGGCAATTGATCTCCGCTCCGGAACCGATTTTACATCAAAAGGAGCCGGAAGCTAAAAACAAATTTCGCTATATATCACAGCAGGGTTGCCCTGAACTGGAATTTCATTTAATCAATAAGAACGAAAGAAGGTCTGACCACTTTCCGGATCAGAATGTAAGAATCATTCAGGTAGGTGGTTTTGTGCCATTCAAACAAAAAAGAAGAAGCCCGGAAGATGATAGCGATATTAAACTAATTGCTTTCATCAGCCATGACGAAATTGATTTGGATTTTTATAGTGATTTACCATTGTATCATAACCTTAATATTTACCAGGCATATTTTGAAAGTTGCTTATATGGTTATGTAATGGAATTTTTCGTTTCTGAAAAGGAGGCGGACGATCTTTTACGCCAGCTAAAGCAACGCCCGGGCATAGAGACGGGTATCTATAAAGAATGTTTCGTTCCTCATGGCTAGAATCTGATTTTGCATGTACGAATAGATAATTCGTTGGGTGGAGTTACCTTTAACCCGCAGTTTATTTACTGCTGCGCTTAGGAGAATTAAATACACTATTTTGGTCCAATCTTCTTTCTTTTTTACCTATCAAGTCTGCAGCTTAATAACTATCTCGTTCTACTACCGGTACTATCTGCTTGCCAATCCAGGAACGCTTGGTTGTTTGCATTGACCCCGTGGAATAAAAAAAAATATTTTCTTTATCGATGCTTTCATTTAATATTGTATAGAGACCTGGCAGTTCCGTTATACCTCTGTAGCTTTCGATAGCCGGCCGGCAACCATTTATCCCTTGATTTAGCCGCCGTGTTATAAGAATAAAAATCAACCACCTCGTTACCATCGAAAGAAGAAGTACTGATTTAATCATTTCATTTTACTTCATCTATTTCCAGCACATCTTTTACTTCTAATTATTAACCTTAAACAACTAAACATGAGAAAACTTCTTGCTTTCTGGCTTATCATTCCAGTTATTGGATTTAGCCAGGCTAAAACTGTATTAAGTGCTAACCGCGTATTTCCAAAGGCCGATAAGGTCGCGGAGTTTGAAAAAGCATTGGCAGCACATGCCCAGAAATACCACACCGGCGACTGGAAATGGCGGGTAGCTACCGTTGAATCGGGCCCGGATGCCGGAGCTTACCAGTTAAATGAAGGGCCGACGACCTGGGATCAAATTGATAAGCGTGGACAATTAGGTGCCGAGCATCAGAATGACTGGAACAAAACAGTGGCCATTCACCTGACTGAAAAAAGTTCAATTTCATACCTGGTTTTTCAGGATTCCCTAAGCACAGTAGCACTCACCGATTATGCTGATAAAATAGCAGTCACCCGCTATTTTCCAAAAATCGGTTGGGGAAATAAAGTGAGGGAAATGATCATGAAGATGAAGCCAGTATGGCAAGCAGGAGGAGAATCGGTGGCAGTTTACCAGGCCAGTTCCTCAGGCGCTCCGCAATATGTGCTTGTTACCAGGTATAAGCAAGGCCTAAAAGAGCGGGATCCTGGTTTCCGGAGACCTTTTCCTGAAAGATATGAAGCTGTAAATGGAGCAGGTTCCTGGTCCGACTTCCTGGATGTTTTAAGAGAGTATGTGATTGAATCATCAGGAGAGTTGATATTTTTCAGACCCGATTTAGGTTCAAAATAATAGGGAAACGGGGAGGCTTTTAGGAACGCCTCCCCGTTTTTTAGTATTTAATGATTTGATTTAAATGTTGATTCTACAAATTATATCTTCGCGCTTTCAGGCCAACTTAGCTCAGCTGGCAGAGCATTTCATTCGTAATGAAAGGGTCGTCGGTTCGAATCCGATAGTTGGCTCCACGGTAGTCCGACTTTCATAACCGGTAATACTATTGAAATTTATGATACCCGGCTTTACATTTTTTTTCGGGTGAGTTTCTTTTTTTTGCTGAATATCCGGGTATAATTGATGCTTACCGGTGCCGATTATTTTTTGGTTGATGCATCATAAGTGAATTGATAATTTTTTCCAGTTTATCTGGTGGCATTTTCATGACCAGGTAACTATCCCGGGTTCCAATGATGTCCCATCCATTGCTGCCATCCGGGTGGCAAATTATTTTGCCTTTTCTTTCTTCAAAATAATTACCGGACCCTCTTACCGCCACCAGCACCGCTGTTTGATCCCAACTCATCCGGCCGTTTTTATCCTGGGGATCCATCGGTATGCTTCTGGCGAAAACATCTTTTACCGGGGAGTGGTTGATCTTACTTTTTATAATCGGTAAGCCTGTAAATATTTTTGAACCAATTTCAAAACCGCTGAATAGAATGGGCGTGGGCCAATTATCAAAAGTGATTTTTGAAGCGATGGAATCTTTCACCACATTAAATTCTTTGAATGTTCCCATCCGGTTGTCGAAGATGGCAGCCATACATACCAACTGCTTCACCTTTTTTGAAATCAATTCTTTGCCGGTAAGGGAAGAAAATTCATCCGGACCAGATTGAAGCAGGTTAGCCATGTTAGTGAGAAACCCGACGGTTATTATGGTTACGCTTTGGTCGGGTTGCCCGGAGAGAATTTTTCGATATAACCTCAATGCATCATCGGCCTCTTCATTGTTGCGAGTATCATGTCGGTAGTTTGAAACGATTAACGAATCCCATTTTTGCAAGGCTTCTATATTGACTGCATTTCCACTTACCACGCCAATCGGGATTGCTGGTCGATGAAAATAGGTATTCATTACATCCAATACGGCGGCAATATACCGGTGCTTGTTACTGGCGATGGTTGCCAGTATTTTACATTCGCCTCTGTCGGCCATAGCATGCAATATGGCAATAGCTCCTATATCATCGTAATCGGGGCCAATATCCGTATCAAAGATTACTGGAACAGGTAGTTTTGAATTTCCCTTCTGACCCATAAGGGATGGGGTACATATAGCCGCAAAAAACAAGAGTATATATATTTTCATTCTCCATAATGTTTAGTATAATACTTAGACTGGTATATCAAATATTTTCGTGGCCAGTACAGAAACATTTTAGCCAGAACACCCTCGAATAGGGAGATTACTGATTTTAAATTTACCTTATTTTATGGCAGACTGTCTGTATCCGGGAAATAAACATTTACTTCCGGGTGCATGGTATAAAGCCGGTAGCGTTTTCCATCATTCACCATTATTCCGCTTGACCTGTTATTGCCAATTATCGGGTTCTTTGAATATTTCTTCCAGTGAATGAGATCTGCGGATACGGCCACATTAGTCGACCATTCATGCCAATCTTTATACGCGGAGGCGTGGTAATAACCGTAATAAAGACCCTTGTATTTTATTACCTGGTTCATGGCAACAGCGAATTGATCATAATTTTCGGGTCCCATTCTTAATACTGGTTCGTCTTGCAGGTTTGTCCATTTTTTGCAATCAGTGGAAGTGGCCAGCCAGATTCCCAGGTCATCCCGCTCATAAAAAAGGTACCATATATTATTTTCTCTCCAGATAGCAGGTGTTCCATAAGGACCTTTCCTGATGGGATCTCCATTGGTAAGCCGAATGTCCAAATTGCCTTGTTCCTTCCAATGGATTCGATCAGTTGAAGTCATTAAATGAGCCGTATCTCCCCGGCCCTCGGCAAACATATAGTACACATCATCTGCCTTAATGACCGACATGTCTTCCACCCAATTTGAGGTATATATTGGATTACCCGGGAATCTGGTCCAGCGTAACCCATCATTTGATGTAGCATATCCCAGGTATTTAATACTATCTATATTCGTGTAACCCGTATACCACATAAAGTAACTGCTATCTTCTTTTAATATAAATCCCCTCTCCCTGATCTGGTTATCCCAGGAAGTGGAGCCGGTTCCGGAAAAAACCGGATTATTTGGATAGGGAACAAATCGAACCAGTTCCTCAGGAAATTCTTCCCCCCTATTCTTTTCTTCCGTTGAAGTGCCGCAGTACAGGAAGCATGCAGTGAGTAATAAGAAACAAGTTGTTTTTTGCATACTGTTCGATTTAATTACTAACGGGTAAAATAAGATATTGGTAAGAAAGCAAAGAAAAAAGGTTGCGTTATCAAACCAATGTTCCGATTATCATGGCTTGAGCAACGAAAGTAGCAATCTGTCAGTAAAAATTAATCAGTACATTAGCGATATAAAAAAGAAGTTATGAAAAAAATAATTGGCTTTGGCATTCTAATGGTTTTTATTACCTCAGCGCTCAGTGCGCAGCTTACTGATACGAAATGGAAAAACAGCATGAACATTCCGGACCCCACAGAAACCTTTTTGCAGTTTAAGAAAGATACGGTGTTGCTGACGGTAGTTGCGGATGGAACCCTGGTGGAAACAATGACCTATTCGGTTAGTAAGGATACACTCCGGCTCACCAAAACGAGTGGTATGAGTCCATGCGCTGATAATATCATCGGGCTGTATCATTTTGAATTGAAGGATGATAAATTAACCATCACTCCTATTTCAGATGATTGTTTCGAACGGGCTGGCGCTTTTAAACCGGAAGCCTGGACGAGGGAAAAAATATAGTGTAATTATTCTCTTGTATTATCTATAGGATATCAACAGGCAATTCAAGCTTGATTACAGGATATATTCATAGGTGGTCAGAAAAGCGGAATTGATTTTCTTCCCCGATTCATGGTTTCTGTATACGGAATTGGGGAAAGAGAAATAATACTTTTCAGCTAGTCTGCATTTCAAAGTCACGGGTTAATTCGACGAAAATTTGGTCTAACTCATGATCAAACGGTAATTGCCGGCAAGTCATGATCTGCAAAAAATGAATATTTTTTGGCAAAGGAAGTCAGCCTAAGTAATTTGTTTGTAATTTCCCTATTCACATTACCAAACAACGGCTATATGAAAATTAACACAGGCGCCTCGCTCGCTCTTATGATGTTCATGGAATATTTTATATGGGGCTCCTGGTATGTAACGATGGGAACCTATATGGGCGAGCATTTACGTTCGAGTGGTGTACAGGTGGGGGCGGCCTATTCTGCTCTTGCCATTGCCACGATGATTTCTCCTTTTTTTGTGGGTATGATTGCCGACCGTTATTTTTCAGCCCAGCGAATTATGGGCATATTACACCTGATTGGCGGCGCATTGCTATATACAGCTACGGCCATCACCGAAAACAATACCTTTTATTGGATCATCTTACTGTATTCGTTAGTATATATGCCGACAATTGCTTTGTCAAACAGCGTTGCCTTCGGACAAATGAGTGATCCCGGCAAGCAATTTCCGTGGATACGGGTATTTGGTACGCTTGGCTGGATCGTAGCGGGTGTGCTCATAGGGCAACTGGGAATAGAAAAAACAAATACCACTTTTATTATGGCCTCAATAGTATCGGCTGCCCTGGGTTTATATAGCTTTTTGTTGCCGAATACGCCCCCAAAAGGAAAAGCGGCGGGGGCATCCGCATCGAAAGCATTAGGTACCGAAGCATTTGTTTTGTTTAAGAATAAACCCTATCTCATATTCTTTATCGCGGCCATCCTGGTTTGTATTCCTCTCTCCTTTTATTATGGGTTTGCGAATCCTTTTTTGAATGAATTAAATGTGGAGAATGCCGCCACTAAAATGACGCTGGGCCAGATTTCCGAAGCTGTCTTCATTATTGCCATTCCTTTTTTGTTCAACCGAATCGGTGTTAAAAACATGCTGTTGATGGGCATGACGGCCTGGATACTGCGCTATATTTGTTTTGCCAATGGCGATACAGGTGCTAACATGTGGATGTTGTACGCCGGAATTATCCTGCATGGAATCTGTTACGATTTCTTTTTTGTAACAGGATATATGTATACTGAAAAGAAAGCCGGGGAGAAAATAAAAAATGCGGCGCAGGGCCTGTTCACCTTTGCGACTTACGGGGTAGGAATGTTTATTGGAACATGGTTTTCGGGAGTGATAGTAGATAAATATAAAATATCCGATACATCCCATAACTGGAATGGTATCTGGATGGTTCCGGCTTATATCGCTATCGGGGTACTGGTTTATTTCTTATTATTCTTTAGAGAAAAGAGAGAGATTAAGCAAGCTTAGAGAGTTGAGAGTTTGCAGTTTGTGGTTTGTGGTTTGGGGAGCCCGGTGATCTTATTGCAGCCAGCTGATTTGAACCATATTACTCAAAAACTTGCTTTCTCAGAGGCTTTTGTC
The DNA here is from genome assembly GCA_963775145.1 of uncultured Chitinophagaceae bacterium. Lineage (GTDB taxonomy): Bacteria > Bacteroidota > Bacteroidia > Chitinophagales > Chitinophagaceae > Endoryza. The sequence goes on along the minus strand of CAVZHZ010000015.1, from coordinate 592,411 downwards.
AAACTACAAACTACAAACCACAAACTAAATATCTTCAAACTAAATAACTTCAAATTAAACATATGAAAATCTCCATGCTGGGTTCCGGATTTATCGGAAGATTCTATGCAGATTCTTTGCAAGGTTACCGGAGTAAAGACAAGATTGTTAGTATTTATTCGAGGCGGGAGGAAAGCGCCAGGAAATTCGCCGAGGATTATAAGTGTGATCACTGGACAACCAATATGGAAGAAGCCATTGCCAGTGCAGACGCAGAAGTGGTGTGTATTGCGTTGCCGAATAACCTGCACGAACAGGCTGTATTACTTTGCTGCAAACATAATAAAGCGGTAATTACCACGAAACCATTGGGAAGAAATGGTGAAGAAGCAAAACGAATGCTGGAAGCAGTTGAAAAGGCGGGTATTTTCAATGGATACCTCGAAGACCTCGTGTACACCCCAAAGTTTATCAAAGCACATGAAAGTGTAAAGAACGGGGCACTCGGCAGAATTTTATGGGCAAAGTCAAGAGAAACGCATCCTGGTCCGCATAGCGATTGGTTTTGGGATATTGAGCAGGCGGGCGGTGGTTGTATTCTCGACCTGGGTTGCCATTGCGTGGAAATAACCCGTAGTTATATAGGTAAGGATATTAAACCAATTGAAGTGATGTGCTGGGCCGATACACAGGTAAAACCCATTGACGCGGAAGATCATGCAATTGGATTGGTAAAATACGAGAATGGGGCCATCGCCCAATTTGAAGTAAGCTGGACCTTTCGCGGTGGATTAGATTTGCGCGATGAAGTAATGGGCACCGAAGGAACTATCTGGATCAATAGTTTCTTAAGAACAGGTTTTGAGATGTTCACTACCGGGAAAGGTGCCGATTATGTTTCTGAAAAAGCAGAAAGCAATACGGGCTGGCTGTTCCCGGTGGGTGATGAATTAAATGAATTAGGCTATAACCATATGTTTATGGATATGTTTAATTCCATGGAATCCGGAAAGGCTCCTAAAGAAACTTTCTATGATGGTTATGTGGTGAACTGTGTGCTCGATGCGGCGTATAAATCGGCCAAATCAAAATTGTGGGAACCGGTAAAGCTGGACGTCTGGAGGGGAAGAACAGGAATAACAAAAGACGCGCACCTGGTAGAATATGACGCGGAGAATTATTTGGTTAAAGAAGAAGTAACGCATTATGGAGCAAAGAAAGTAATCATTAAAAATAAGAAGACAGGTAAGATTAGTGAAAAAGTGCTGTGATTAACGGTTCCGAACCTTCCAAAGGTTCGGAACCGTTAATCATAGAATTGGCAATCGAACAGATCATGCTGCATTTCATGATACTTAATAAAATTATCTTTACCTCCAAACCAATCCAGCAAAAACCTTGTCTCCAATCGGGAGTTTACATCCGTTAAAATCCTTTTATAGGAGCTCCAGTTGTAATTTCTCCAATCGTTGACAATATGGTGTTTGGCAGGGTTATGATGAATATAATGAACCAGTTTGGTGAAATATGACTCGTCCTCAATGAGTATATGCTTAAATTTCTGCGCGAAAACGTTCGTTTTTATGGAATACATGTTCTTGAGTGAAAGACTATAACTAATGAAAAAATTCTTAAACCGCCGACTTATGATCTCGTTTAACGTACAGTATTGAACTTTAATCAGGGTTAATTCTTTTTCTGAAAAGCAGCAGTCTTTTTCGCTCTTTATTGAAAGAAGAAAATGGAAATGGTTAGGAATTAGTGACCAGGAATATACCCGAACCAAGTCACTTAAATAAAGATCAAATTGCTTCAGAAAATAGTTATAGTTTTCTGCTGAATAAAATAGCAACTGTCCATCAACTGAGCGATTATACACATGATAAAATGTATCATAAAAAAAGGGTGCTTTATGTTTTTTGTTAATTGGCATTTTCCAAAACTAAAGGAACACTTTACAACTAATACAAAACTTGGTAAGGTAAAAAAACAACATTTACCGTTTTTTTCTTCTGGATCAATAAGGTTCGGAACCATCTTAGCTTTATTAATATCCTGTAATAGCCCGCAATCGGAAAAATATTCGTCCTGGCCCGCTTATGGCGGTTCACCGGAAATGATTCGGTATTCATCACTCATTCAAATTGACACCAACAATGTTTCTCAATTAACCGTTGCCTGGACTTACAGCAGTGCAGATGCTGATACGGCCAATCACTCCCAAGTGCAATGCAACCCGATTGTGGTGGATGGGGTGTTGTATGGAGTAAGTCCGAAAATGAAATTATTTGCTTTGGACGCTGCCACAGGTACACAAAAATGGCTATTTGACCCCAATAGTAAAACCATGTTTGATAGTGATCGTGCGGCGTATCACGCCATGATAAATATACGGGGTGTAGCCTACTGGAGTGATGGAAAAGAAGACCATCGTATTTTCATTACGGCGGGTACTAATACATTCGCAGTGGATGCAAATACCGGCAAATCCATTAAATCTTTTGGAAATAACGGATCGATCGATTTGCATGCAGGATTGGGTCGGGATGTAAATGAGTTATTTATTACCAACACTTCTCCGGGTATGGTATACAAAGACCTGCTGATACTGGGTACCCGGGTCGATGAAGCGCCTCCCTCGGCCCCCGGACATATCCGGGCCTATGATGTTCGTACGGGTAAACAGCAATGGATTTTTCATACTATTCCACATCCCGGAGAATATGGGTACGACACCTGGGAAGATTCCACCAATTACAAACATATCGGTGGTGCTAATGTATGGAGTGGTTTTGCATTAGATGAAAAAAGAGGAATCCTTTTCGCTCCCACCGGCTCCGCGACGTATGATTTCTATGGAGGTAAACGAAAAGGATCGAACCTGTTCGCCAATTGCCTGATTGCCATTGATGCGGGTACAGGTAAACGCCTCTGGCATTTTCAATTCATGCATCACGATTTATGGGACAAAGATCTTCCCACTCCGCCGGCTTTAATTACTATCAACAAAAATGGAAAACAGATAGACGCTGTCGCTCAACCCACCAAGAACGGCATGATCTACATGTTTGAACGCGAAACCGGGAAACCGGTATATGATATAGAAGAAATACCGGTAGATACGGTTAGCGAATTAGTTGGCGAAAAACCATGGCCCACTCAACCGGTTCCTAAAATACCTGCCCCTTTTGCCAGGCAAACATTAACCGCTGATGACATAAACCCATACCTGCCCGATACCAGCAAGGCTATCGTAAAAAAGCAAATGTCGGGTTATCGGTATGGTAATATGTTCCTTCCGCCAGGGAAAAAACCATCGCTTATTTTTCCGGGATATGATGGTGGGGCAGAATGGGGCGGCCCGGCATTCGATCCCCAAACAGGAATGCTATATGTAAATGCCAACGAAATGGCCTGGGTATTGCAAATGGTAGAAAATAAACCAGCTACCCCTAAAAAGGAAACAAACTTCCAGGCAGGGCAACGACTATATACTCAACATTGCATGGTTTGCCATGGTGGCGAAAGAAAAGGAACGGGTAATAATCCCACGTTAATTGATGTGAATAAAAAATATTCGACCAACGATTTCATTCAGCATCTCAACAATGGCAGGAGGATGATGCCGGCTTTTAAACAATTAGCGGAAGAAGAAAAGTTGGCTATCGCTTCTTTTATTCTCGATCAGAAAAAAGAGCAGCAGAAATTATTTGTGTATATATCCAGGAAGAAAGACAGCGCGGATATTATGCCTTATAAAATGAATGGGTATAACAAATTTTTGAGTCCCGAAGGATACCCGGCTATTAGTCCGCCATGGGGCACGCTCAATGCTATCGATTTAAATACCGGCGATTTGATCTGGAAAATTCCTTTAGGAGAATATGAAGAATTAAAAGCAAAAGGAGTTCCCCCAACCGGCACGGAAAATTATGGGGGACCGGTGGTAACTGCAGGAGGCATTGTTTTTATAGCGGCCTCACGCGATGGCAAAATAAGGGCCTTTAATAAATTCACCGGAAAATTATTATGGGAATACGATTTGCCAGCGCCGGGTTTTGCTACTCCTTCTGTGTATGAATTGAAAGGGAAGCAATACCTGGTGATTGCCTGTGGTGGTGGCAAGTTAGGAACAAAATCAAGCGATCAATACCTGGCTTTTGCATTGAAATAATTGAAGTCGTTATTGCTTTTGCAAAACAGTAATAAATTTTCACCAGTCGGTGTTTGGGCTTCAGCGACGGGTATGTTTGGACAATTAAATGATTAAGATTCGGTTGGTGAAGAACAGTAAAGTTTCGGTTGGTGAAGAGAGGCTGACCGAGAATTAATAGTTCAAGCAACAAAAGAATTATTTTTTTTGTCATAGCAGCATGGAAAAATTCAAACCTGTAACAACGGAGCAATTATTTTTGCTCCCTCCAAGTATTGAAGATTTTATTCCTGCGGGCCATTTGGCCAGAGTAATTAATGATGTAGTGGAAACGATCGATGTTACTGAAATAGAATCCAGATACAGTTTTCTTGGTCAAAAAAGCTATCCGCCTCATTTGTTGCTAAAACTACTGTTTTATGGATATAGCATTGGTGTCCGTTCAGGCAGAAAAATTGCTTCAGCCTGTGAACAGGATACGGCATTTATGTATCTGTCTTCTATGTATAAACCTGATTTCAGGACCCTAAATGACTTTCGTAAAAACAATACTGCATTTATCCAGCAATCTTTTATTCATGTAGTACAGTTGTGCAAAGGACTTGGTATGGCCAGGGCCGGCATGCTAATATTAGATGGAACGAAACTGAAAGCTAATGCCAGTGCGGGAAAAACAAAAAACAAAGAGCAATATGAGCAATGGGTTGAGCGAATAGATGCAGACATCAAAAACATACTGGATGAAGCTGCCCGTACAGATGAACAGGAAGATAAGCAATATGGCAACAAAAGAGGGGATGAATTACCCAAAGAACTTCGGTCAAAGCAAAAACTAAAAGAAAAGATTAAGCAGGTGCTGGAACAAATGAGCAGTAAAAAAGAACGGATTAATTTAACTGACAATGAAGCAAAATATATTAAGAATAAAGGCTGTATTGATTTGAATTATAATTGCCAGGCAGCTATTACTGAAGATGGAATTATAGTGGGGGCTTATACATCTAACAACTGTAGCGACCGGGTAGAAACAATGAAGTCAGTGAACACCGCGGAACAAAATACGGGAGACCAGTATGCAGAAATACTGGCGGACAGCGGGTTTGCCACTTATGACAATTTTGAGGAACTGCATAACCGGAATAAAACCATTTTTATTCCCGACCAGCAAATGAATACAGAAACCGGGAAAGAGCAAAATCCTTATCATCGAAATCATTTTGTTTATAATAAAGAAAAGGATTGCTTTATCTGTCCGCAGAATAAAGAGTTAGCATTTTACGGCACCAGCGTTCACCAAAGAAGCAAGCAGCGAAGCAAGGTATACAAGTGTAAAGCCTGTCAGACATGTGAAAAACAACCGCTTTGTACGAAGGGAAATTACAGACAAATACATGTTGAAGAAAGAGAATCACTGCGGCAACAAATAAGGGAAAGATTAAATAGCAAAGAAGGAAAATTAAAATACTTCAAACGAATGCGCATTGAATCCATATTTGGAAACATTAAACACAACCTTAATTATATACATCTTTATATGCAAGGGATTGCAAAAACAACAGCCGAATGGCAACTAATCTGCATAGGACATAACCTAAAGAAAATACATCAGTTCAAAATCACCTAAAGAGAAGGCTTTGCGTTTTTTGCACTTAATAAAAAATGCATAAAACAGGGCTGTAAAATAAATCCGAAAATCCAAAAAAATATTCTCGGTCAGCCTCGGGACACCAACCGGGGGATAATAGTTTCGGTTGGTGGGGACACCAACCGAGGGGAAAGAGCAAATTATTTTTCTTCCAGTACCACGAACTCCTGCTCGAGCGTGAGAGAATGGTTATAGAGTAAAGTAAAAAAGTCCGCTCCCCATTTTGCATAGTAGGGCATAAAGTTCTCTATTCTTTCCTGCAGCCCTTCGTGGGGAAACAGGGCCGATTTGATTACATGGATTTGCCTTTGCTCCGCTTCGTATTTTCTTTTCTCGGCACGGAGGAGTTTCTTCTCCAGCTCCTGCAAAGGTTTTAAAGCCCTTGCCTGGAGAGCCTCCACATGTTGCTGCAAAGTTTTATCAATACCCGCCGCTTTATTCTTTACCTGAGCATACAATTGAACTGCCGCATCCATTTCGTTGGCAAGTTTTAAATGACCGTTATTATTTCTGGTCACCAACTCGGTAAGTAATAGTTGCTCAGATTTGAAAAATTCGATGGCGGGAATATTCATTTTCGCTATCTTCTCTTTCCATTTCTTTTCAATGATCAAAAACGAATTGCGAAGCATTAAAAGAGGGAAGGGAATTTTATAATAATCAAACAGGTCTTTTAATTCTAACCAATAGGCAGTCTCTCCCCCGCCTCCAATAAATGCGATATTGGGTAAAACTGTTTCCTGGAACAACCCCCGCAAAATAACGTTGGGGCTGAATCGCTCTGGATGGTTTTGGAGTTCGAAACGCATTTCCGTTTCATTGAATGTAAGTGAAGATCCTGCCTGTCCGGCGGGCCGATGGTGGATGGTAAACTTGTCGCCCACCTTTACAATCCTTTCCCGGATAGATTCTTTAAAATAGAATAAGTTTATTTCTCTTGGATTGGCTTGTACTTTATGATGCTTCGATAATTTCTCAATAGTTTTTGAAACAATGGCGGAAGGGGTTTCCTTGAACAGGTCTTCTTCAAATACCGGAATCATCTGTCTCTTTAAAGAAGCGGAATCCGGGATCAGTACCAGCAACCCATATTCTGCAAATAAAGAATTTATTAATTTGAAGGTAGCTGTTTGTATATCCGGCGAATTAAGATAAGTATCTTTTAGAAGTTGTACGAGTTCCCTGCCAAATGGTTGTACTGAAAGTTCTCCATCAATCCGGCTGATCAATTTATCGAGCCCTTTGGTATTCATTTTACCAACGGCCCCGGTTTGTTTGGTATCCCAGACTATTTTCTCATCACCCAAATAGAACTTACCTAATTCATCCAGGTCGGCATCTTCACTTCCCATCCAGTAAACAGGTACGAAATGATAAGAAGGATATTGCTTATTCAATTGATCCGATAATTTTACCGCATGCAGAATTTTATAGACAAAATAAAGCGTTCCGGTAAATAAAGCAGGTTGATGGGCCGTAGTAATCGTAAAGGTGGTTTCCTTTTGGAGCGATAAGATGTTTTGTTTTACCGCATCGGAAGTTTCCATCGGCTTATATTGCTCCTCTAAATGTTGTACCAAAACGTCTCTGTTTCCTTTGAATAGCAGGCGGGCTTTTATAGCCTTATCAATTCCCTCTATAGAAACGGGGTGTTGATAGAATGGTTGCAGATTGACCGACTTATCTAAGTAGTCAGTTATAATAGAAGAGAAATATCCTGTTTTTTTATACGGAAGGCGTGTAGAAGTACAGTCCATGAAGAAAATTATGTCCCGAAATTAAGAAAAGGATTTGCTAAGTGAATAATAAAATATTTATTAATCCGGAAGTCCTGTGGAATTATTTTATATATAATGCTTCTTTCAGACTTTCGGACTTTCCCTCTATTTCAACTCATAGGCCACCACACTATTTTTCCAGAATGTAGGAACGTATAACATCCGGGTAGCCGGATCATAACAAATATCCGCGGCGTTTATTTTTTCGCGGCGCGTGTCAAGAAGAATTTCTTTACTGCCATCGGGAAATACATAATAGATAACCCCTGCCCAACAGGATACAATAAACTCTTTATCATAAACAGCCACCAATCCATCGGTTCCGCCTTCCATCCCATCAGCTAGCCTGGTAAGTTTGCGGTCGTATTCTACTTTGTATAAACCGCCTTTATCCAGAATGTATAAATTTTCCTTGAGCCATAATATACCATTCGGTCCCTGTAACCCTTCTACATGCGGATTGGCATCATTTCCCTTTATCCGGTATACTCTTTTTGTTTTGGAATCTGAAACGTATATAATACCCTTTGGGTCTATCGTAATATCATTCAGGCCCTCGGCATTCGGAACAGGGATTCTTTTTATCACTTCACTTTTTGCTGTATCAATCACTACTACTTCAGTCAGATCCGCTACATACAAATAATTTTTATACAATCCCATTCCCTTTGGCGCATGCAATCCGCCTACCCATTCCACTAAAATAATTTTTCCATCCAATCCGACTTTTCCTATTGAACCCTTGTTTTTGCCCCAGGCATCTTTTCCATTAATATTAGAAACGTACAATACTTTGTTTTTAACATCCGGTAGCACGGACTCCGGGACTTCCATCAAAGAATCAGTTTCCCACACTTTTACCAGGCTATGTTGCTGGGAAAAAACCATCAAGACCATTAAAGAACAAATAATAGAAAACAGGGTCTTTTTCATTAGAAGATAATTTTTATAAAGATAGGAAGGGCTTATTGAATTATGATACTTCTTAAATGTTAACAATTTCGAGTTCTGGCATTCGGGATAGTATTCAACTTACAGAAAGACTGTTGGATTTCATATTTTATTAAATGGAATAACTGCAGGAGTTAATAAAGAACGGATAATAATCAGGAATCTTGAAAAGGATTTAGATGTCAAAATTTTAACTCACTAAATAGTTCGTAGAATTCATATTTATTCCTTCACATTTTATTCTTTGATTTTCTCTTTGGCTCTGAGCCTCTCAATGCCATAATATTTTTACCACGGCGGCAAAGAACCCGAGTTAAGCCGTCCAATTCATTGTTTGAAAGATCATTTATTGAGTTGATCAATTTAACCAAACCTCTCTACGTTAAACGGTGTCAAATTCATACTGGTGGGTTGGTTATTGATGATCTCACCTACCAATTTACCGGTGCCAGCGCCGAGACTAAGACCCAGCATCGAATGGCCCGTTGCGATAACCAGGTTTTTCAATTTCTTTGCACGGCCGATATAAGGTAATCCATCAGCCGAACATGGCCGGTAACCGTACCATACTTTATCCATCGTTGGCATAGGAACATCAAAGTCTGGATAATATCGTTTGACGGCATCCAGGATGCCCTGCACCCGATTCATTCGGGGTGGTGTTTTATGAGAAGTAATTTCCATTGTTCCTCCAAAACGAATCTTATTTCCATCCATCGGAGTTATAGCTGCCCTTCCCTCTACCAGAACGGCCGGATAATTTACTTTGTATGGTGAATTTTCTAACGTAATGGAGTATCCACGGCCTGGCATCAAAGGAATTTTAACATCCAGCAGGGCAGCAGTTTCGCGGCCCCAGGAGCCAGTAGCCATTATCACTTCATCACCTATGTATTCTTTTTGGTTTCCATTACTTCCAACAGTAGTTAATACTTTAATTATTTTGTTCCCCGTTTTTTCAAAACCAGTCACTGCTTCATTACGCTGCATTTGGACTCCCATTTTTTCGAGGTAAACCAGCAGATTTCTCATTAACCTGTTAGGATAGCAATGAGCATCACAACCAAATAATATAGCGCCCAGGCCATTGATTCGGGTATGTGGTTCCATAGCATCCAGTTCAGCCTTATTTAATAGCCTGGTGTCAGTTAATCCTAATTCGAGTGCTTTCTCCACTGTATGATGCGCATGTTCCGCTCCTTTTTCTGTTTGAAATATTTCCAGTAACCCTTTATGCTCATAAGCAAAATTAAAGTCAGGTAATTTGGTCCACTCCACATATTCTTTCTGGCTGATGAATGCAATATCTCTCAAAGGCACTGCTGCGGATTCTACGTGTTTTGTTGTGGCGATGCGTATGAATTTCAATCCCCAGTCAATCAGGTTCCAGTCTAACCGGGGTTGCACATAAAAGGGACTTCTGGAATTCCACATCCATTTTAATCCCTGCTTAACGATACCCGGAGTGGCTAAAGGGACAAAATGGCTAGGACATATATATCCACAATTTCCAAAAGAACAGTTATCGCTGAAATCTCCTTTATCTAAAACGGTTACTTCCCACCCGCTTTGCTTCAAATAAAAAGCGGAACTAAGTCCGATAATGCCTCCGCCAATTACGATTGCTTTACCCATTTATTTGTTTCTAGTTTATAGTTTATCGTTTGTTAGTTGGTTGTTGAAATACTTTTAACAGCCTCGTTTTTTTTCGATTTTTAAATCTTGTACTGTAGTATTCCGAACCTTCCAGCTTCTATTCTTTATTCTGTGTTCTCAATTCTTTAATCTTCATTCCTCCTATTCTACTTACCCCCTTTCACCACTCTCGCTCCAAAAATTCTTCCGGCTGTTTTTCCATAATTCGCATCGATTCTGACAGTAACTTTTAGTTTGCCTTTTAATAATTCTGGGGGTAATGGATATTCAAAATCATAGAACTTGCCGGTTTTGCCGCCGGGCCATTCGATAGTTTGAATTTTTACTCCTTCCACTAGCAAGTCCCACTTACGATCCTTATCGTCGCCAATATACGTTAGAAGTAAATGAAGGGGCTTATCCTGTTCAACTTTCATTTCGAAGGAGAAGAAATTGTTTCTACGTGCCTCCCGTCCTTTTCTTCCCAACGCGTCATCGACATAAGATTGTTCACTCGCTTTCAGGTTGTGATCGCGTTCCGGTTGCATTTCTCCGATCCGAAAATAATCGATCGTACGTTCTTCCGTTTCCTTATCTCTTCTTTTTTCCGCCTCGTATTCATCCTGTAACCTGGTCCATTCTTCCGGGGTAAAATAGTCCCAGTACACACTGTAATACTGATCGTAGGTCTGATAAAAAGGAATTAGTTTCACATCAAATGGCTTACCCACACCGCTCATTTCAAATCTCAACGGGTCATTGGTATGGTGAATCCAATCTGCCACATTTCGATTACCTGTCAGCAAAACAGGGGTTCCCATTACTGGATCAGGTCTTTCTTTTCCCAATAAACCCGCTAGTACCAGGGGTCCGTATTTAATAGCCACACGGTTATTATTATCCGGCATAGCCTCTGTATATAGTTCCATCGGTGCAGATAATTCCAGCTTATCATTCATTTTAAAATGATATTTTATCACAATATAGCCGTAGTCATCATAAAAAAAAGAAGCACTCTTTCCATTGATACTTGCCGTCATTCCTTTAGTCGCCCAAAAAGGTTTGCGAATTCGAAGGGTTAACTCTTTAGGGTTGTTTGTTTGAATAAGGAACCGAATCTTATCATCGGATGGGAAATCTGTTTCCAGCCTTATCATAACCGCTTTGCTTTTCCAGTTTAGCCTGGAAGGAATAAATAAGTTAATAAACAAACTTCCTTCAGCGCCCTCGCTGTATATACCTTCCGCATATTTGCTGTGATTCTCGATTCCACTTCCCACACAGCAGGTAAATGTATTAAAGGAATCACTGAATTGTTTTTGTGTTCCCATGCGAAGCGGAACAAAATAACACATCATCCCGTTTGTTGGATTCTGGGAAGCGAGGATATGATTATATAAAGCTCTTTCATAATAATCCATCAAAGCAGCTGAAGGTTCCAGGGCAAATAGGTGCCTGGTCAGCTTTAGCATATTATAGGTATTGCAGGTTTCGCAGGTATTGTCGCTCAGCCGGTCATTTAGGGAATCAGCCTTACCGCAATACTCATAATTACTATTTCCCCCGATTACATAGCTGTGGTGATTAACCATTGTTTCCCAAAAAAATGACGCAATGGTTTTATCACGTTCGTTCCCCGTAAGTTCGTATTGACGGGCACTTCCAATCGCTTTGGGAACATTGGTATTACTATGCTTTCCCGGCAAAGGATCTATTCGTTGTGCCAGTTTCCCCATTACAAATTCATCGTAAAATTTATAAGAAAGGTCCAGGTATTTTTTTTTCCCGGTCAGGGCGTAAATGTTCGCCAGCACATCATTCATTCCGCCGTATTCGCAATTCAGCATTTTCAATCGCAGGGAATCGGGCAGATGATTAATAGTATTGAATGTCCAGTCGGCCATGCCCATTACTATCTTCAAGGCCTGTTTATTGTCGGCATACAAATAGGCATCTACTAATCCTGCCATTACTTTATGTACCGTGTACCAGGGGCTCCAGCCTCCATTCAAATCAAAACCTCCGGATTTAATATTTCCTTTGGCTACATTATCGAAGATCGAATCTTCTTTTGGTATGGCGCCTACATACCCCGTCTTCCTTGCTTGCTGGCATCGTTCCAGTTCAGCTACTATATAGTCAACTCTTTTTTTAAATTCTCCATTTCCTGAAGAGGCATACATTAAAGAAGCCGCGGATAGATAATGGCCCAGGGTATGACCGCTTAGACCCTCACTCTCCCATCCTCCATAAATAGAATCCTTCACCGGTAAAGCCGCATTTTTATAGAAGCGGTACAATAACCGGTTTGGTTTTAGCAATAATAAATAGGCACTGTCTTTACTCATCGCCAGGGCAAAAGGACTGTTCAGGAGCTTCACGTCTTTTATATTAAGCGCGTAGGCCTGGATGGGAACCACGGGGTTTATTTTCACTTTTGCATTGTTCTTCTCGGGAACGTATGATTGTGCAAAAGAAATGAAGAATGAAAAATAAACAATGAAAAATGAAGAAGTATGCTTCATGGTTACTTTTTAGTCGTAAGCTTTTTTATTATCTCTATCTCTTCTTTATCATAGGCGGTTCCATCCTTACGGAATACGTCATGAAACCATATTTTGGGTTCACTTCCATCCGGAATGGGAGTACTCCATTGATAAATGGTATTACTTTTGCCGGCTACCAGTCCCCAGTTAATGGCGGCGACTTTATACTTCTTAAAAATGGGTAAATGGGTTTGAAATTTACTGTCGCGGGTGCGTGCCATATATTCAGTGCAGATTACCGGTTTACCCAAGCTTCTTTAATTCTTTTATTTGTTTCTCCAGTGCTTCCGCATTTCCATAATTATGAAAAGTAATTACATCTGAATGGGAAGCCTGGAAATCACTCAGCACTTTATTATTATACCATATACCAACCGATAATGGTTGTGAAGGACGAACGGCCCAGGCCCATTCAAATACTTTTTTTAATAAAGGAAGAGAGGTGAGTTCATAATCACTATTACCTGGTTCATTATACAGATCCCATAGAAATATTCGCTTATCATTTTTAAAGGTGGAGAGAATGTCTTTTACATATAATTCAAGATAATCCCATTGGGTAGAATCATTATGAATCGCTTTATTCGGACTTCTCACCCAACCACTGTTATGGATACCGGGTTTAGGATTGGGTTGTTTGCCGATAGCCGCATCGGGGTTCCAGCAATCATCAAAAATGGTAAAGAGAATCTTTATCTTATGATGAGCTGCTATCGCTAAAAACTCGTTGATTCTTTTTTTAAACCCTGTGGCATCTGCTTTCCAGGCAAGATCGTGCAGGTATACCCGCATTACATTCATTCCAATACCCGCGGCCCAGCCCAATTCCCGATCAATGGTAACCGGGTCAAAGGTATCTTCCTGCCACATTTCTAATTGATTGATGGCGGTGCTGGGTAAAAAGTTTGCGCCAACGAACCAGGGCTGTTGTTTATACCAGGTGGTGGCTTTTTCCTTGGCCCATGGGGATTGAGAGAAGGAAATGAAAAATGAAAAATTAAGAATGAAAAATAAAAAAGTGCGTTTCATATCATTTATTCCTCCATTTATGTTCCAATAGTTTAATAAAATATCCTCCCACTACGCTTCTTGCCTGGAAACCCACTTGTTTACCGTCAGTCGTTTCGTGCCAATCACTAAGCGGAACCCGGGTGGGCGTTTCGGTTGCAAACTTATAAACCGGTTTCACGAGGGCTTCAAAATCTTTTTGATCGGAAGCCAGGGTTGCGGTCCAGAGAATCCAGTCGTTCTTGGTATAGCTGCGCCTGCTGTCCAGCGGCAATCCAAATTTATTTTGTTTGGTGAGATAATATTTGATTTCTTTATCGTATACCGATTTCGGAAAGAGATCTAATCCTAATAATTTATCCCAAACGAGATTGTATTTCTGGCTCCAGGTTCCTTTCTTATCGAAAGTGAGAGAATAGTGATCTCCGTCCTCGGCCATTTCCACCCACTTGATTGAATAATCTTTTGCAATCTTACTGTACTTGTCTGCTTCTTCCTGCTTGCCCAGTTGTTTTGCCATCCGGGCATAAGAGGCTATGCCAACAATAGCTTTCATAGATAAATTTACATTACGTGCGAGGTGCCCGGCAAAATCATCGGTGCACAATTGGTTGGCGGGATCAAACCCATCTTTCACCAGGAACTCCACCCATTGGCTCAGGCTATTCCAGTGTTTCAAACCGTAATCCGCTTTATTTTCCGCTTTACATATAGCGGCGGTAAGTATAATCATATTTCCGGCTTCTTCTACGGGCATATCTTCGGGATAGGTTTGTCCATTCGCAATGGGATAGGTGCCTAAATCATGCGCGGGAAAAGGCTTGGTCCATTTACCACTTTCGCTATAATAGAAAATACCATTCAGCATTCCTTTTAATAGATCAGGATTATAAGCAAGATACAATGGAGCAGACGGATAGGTTACATCCACCGTATTAATAGATCCATTACTGAAATTTTCTTTGGAAAGAAATAAAATATCTCCCTGCGCACTTTTCGTGAGCTTGTGTGCAGCAATCGACTGCCGGTATGCCATTACACAAAGTTTTGCATATTCGTCCCCACCGGCTCCGGATGTTTCCGCAAACATCTTTTTATCAAATTCATCACAGCGGTTCTTTATAGTTTCGTATTGAACAAAGGCTTTTTTCATTTCGCCTTCAATAGAATTTCCGGTTAAGGCCCACCAGGCTTTCCGATTATCGTTGAAGTATTGCAGGGAATAGATATCGTCGTAGGCCAGGGCGATGCGGTACACAACCGGATCTTTCCCCAAACTTTTATAATAAAAATCAGTATTGAGTACGTCATGGGAACCATTCGTAGCTGTTTGAAAAGACCGGCCGGTAGCTAAGAAACGTTTTAGGGCGACGCCGGCATCTGAAATACTCTGAACGGCTGTATTTGAAGGTGTGGCTTGATATAAATAGCCCCAATCAATCCGGGTGTCATCTCCTTTTCTTTTTAAGATACGCTGATCGAGTGTACCTGTTTTAAAGATAGAGAGCTGATCTTTTTCATACCATTCAGCCGATACCGATTGCTTTAAATTATTTTTTGCCAGGTTGGTGGAAACCCCGAGGTATATATTTGTTTCATGAGGTTTTCCATCGTTGGAGTTAATAGTTATTGTTATATAAGAAAGGGGCCTGCTCAGTAAATCAAGATCATCCAATAATAAAGGAGATAAAAAATTTAAATTAAGATCCACCTCTCCGCAGGTGAACCGATACGTCGTTTGAGTGGCGGTCATAACTACTGATTGTTGCACCGCGCGATTTATATCTTTCACCTGTTCCCTGATACCTAAACCTGCATCTAACCAGGCGTATCCTGCTGTATTAATGCAATGCAGCGCAATCAAATTGCGGCCCTTCTTCAATTTGCTTATTATTACCTCGGAGACCGGATATTCTTTTATACTTCCGAGATAGCAACCGGTACACCGGTAAGCCAATTCTTCATTTATATACACTTCCACATCGTCATCGTGTCTCAACTGAAGAAATAATTTTCCGGCCTCTATATTTTTCAGATCCGTTTCGCTTAACACAAATTCTTTGCGCATCCATATAGCTTTCGATTTCCATTCTGTAACCGCGTCATTATCCCAACCGGAACCGAATGGTGTTCTTCCTTCCTTCCAGTTTTTTGCCTGGTAGCTTTCTTTCATCCAATCATTACCGGGGTCTTCCGCTGTGAATTTGCAATCGTATGGAATAGATTCGCCCGCAGGTAATATATTTTTCTCCGGCATTTCGGGCAAGCCCAAAAAATTGTAAGCCTTTCCATCGACCCGGATGATTCCTACTATGGAGTGATCCTTTCCCGTCCAATGCCTGGTGGCAGACTCATTGAGTTTATCTCCAAAACTCCAGATACTGAAATAAGGATCGTGCGTGATGAGTGGATAGGCGGGAGCTTTGGTTACCTGAGAAAAGGGAATTAAAAATAAAAAATAAAGAATCAAAAATAAAAAAGTTCGTTTCATAATTGGAGTTTGTTAAAATGCTGTTGCGGGATATGGGATACGAGGCACAAGATGATAAATGAAGGATACCGGATAAAAGATGAGGGATAAAGGATATGGGATGCGGGATTCATTGACTATTCAATATTTCGTTGAAAACTTATATATGGTCGTTTGCTTATAAGTTTCATTGGGTTTCAAGATCGTATTTGGAAATTTTGGCTGGTTAGGTGAATCGGGGAAGTGCTGTGTTTCCAGGCAAAGCCCCGCATGTTGTACATATTTCTTTCCTCCTTTACCAGTTAACGTTCCATCCAGGAAATTGCCGGTATAAAACTGAATGCCTGGTTCAGTAGTATACACTTCCATATACCGCCCGCTGGATGGATGGTATACGGCAGCAATCAGCTCGGGTCCAATTCCCTCCCGATGCAATACCCAATTGTGATCGTACCCGCCAGCTACTTTCGATAGGTCTTTGCCAATTTGTTTCAACGACCTAAAATCCATCGGCGTTCCATTTACCTCCGAAAAAACACCGGTGGGTATAAGTTTGTCGTTGACCGCGATAAACTGTTCTGCTTTCAACATCAGTTCATGATCCAGAATGGTAGAATCGGTACCGGCAGATAAATTGAAATAACTGTGGTTAGTTAAATTCACTGGAGTAGGCTTATCGGTTGTAGCTGTATAATCAATCCTCAGCTGATTATCCGAACCCAGTGTATAGGTAACTTCAATCTCCATATTTCCCGGGTATCCTTCTTCCCCATCCTTACTGTGATAATGTAAGGTAAGGCTGCTATCTCCCGGATTTGTTTTAGCGGCCCAGATAATTTTATCGAATCCTTTTAATCCACCATGCAGGGAATTACCATTATTATTGGCTGCTAATTTATATACTTTGCCATCCAGTGTAAATTTTGCGTTGGCGATCCTGTTGGCATAACGGCCCACCAAACAACCCATATACGGATTACCTGGTTTGCAGATAACCCGCTAACGAATCATAGCCGAGCACCACATCCCCGTTATTACCATTTTTATCCGGAACCATAATATTGGTAACAGTTCCTCCATAGTTAAGGATTTTTACCAGCATCCCATTTGGGTTGGTTAAGGTATACTGAATCACTTTTTCATTTCCGATTACTCCGAAGGGTTGCTCACTCATGGAATACTTTTTTTGAGAACTGGTAATGGTTGAATCCTTAGTTTCAGGAGTTTTAGTGCTGGTATTATTGTTACAGGAAGTCGATGGCGAGCAATGTGCCGGCGCAAATACTGTGGATTAAATACTTCATTTTTGCTTTATGTTTATAAAAGAAATGAGATCATTAAATTTCTATACGCCAGTTCAGCAGGACTTAATAATTAATTTTTACATCTTTAATTTTTGTAGGTAACCAAACCTGCATTTCGTTTTTGCCCCGGTTGGCCCACACATAATAGGGAATGGCTGTAATTGTTTTATTTTCCGTCTTTATTGAATTGCCATCCACACTTACGGTCACCACCGGTACAGAAGCCTGCAATGCAACTATTGGTTCATCCAAAATCTTTTGATCTGCCGTGGTGAACACCGTGTTTTCGGGCACGATAATATTCCAGGCTTTGTTGTCATTATCGGCCCCTTCAACGCAATAAACCAGTGGGCCGCGCTGAATAGCTACTCTATTTTCATTTTGTTTGATTTCTTTCCGGGCGGTAACCAAATGAGGAGTCATATTAAATTCGAATTCAACGATATCTCCTTTCTTCCATTCCCGGTTAAGCACGAGGTAACCATTTTCCTGGTCGTAATTTGTCTCTTTGCCATTGACTCTTACCGGCATCAGCGATTGTACTACACTGAAATTAGCAAAATACGTGTCGCCCGGAACCGGCTGGGCACGCGACCAACCCGGTATTCTCACATATACATTGAACTTTCCTTTTTTTAACGGGTCGATATTTAATTTCACTTTTCCATCCCAGGGATAATTGGTTTGCTGTTTCAACAGCACATCGTTTTTTCCTATCATTTGCCTTGTTTCGCTACCTACAAAAAGGTTAACCCAAATTCCATTTTCATTTTTTGCATAGATATAATCTCCTAAGGAGGCGACCAACCGGGCAATATTGGCGGGGCAGCAGGCGGTGCCGAACCATTCCCTTCGCTGATGTTGTCCTCTTGAAGCTAAGGGGTTACCATAAAAAAACCGGTCGCCGCTTAAACTTAACCCATCCAATGCTCCGTTGTATAGGCTTCGTTCCAATACATCAATATATTTACTTTCCCCGGTAAGCGCATTCATGCGTTGATTCCAGAAGACCATACCCACCGACGCGCAGGTTTCGCAATAGGCTTGTTCATTTGGTAAATCATAATCCTGGGAAAATCCTTCATTGCTTCCGGCGGAACCGATACCTCCCGTTATATACATATTTCGAAACACCACATCTTCCCAAACCTTTTTCATTGCACTCATATAGGCTGCATCGCCCGTGAGGGCCGCTACATCGGCTGCCCCGGTATACATATACATCGCGCGCACCGCATGCCCGGTAATTTGAGTTTGTTCTTTAACGGGTAAAATGTCCTGCGCGTAGGCGGTATCTTTCCAATCGGTCCAGGTATATCCTTTGGCATTGCGATGCCCTCTTTCACTCAATAACCAATTGGATAAATTGAGGTACTTATCATTTTTGGTAACGCGGAATAATTTTACAAGGGCGAGTTCGAGTTCCTGGTGCCCGGTAACCCAATGTCTTTTGCCGGGTCCGAAGACACTATCAAAATGATCGGCCCATTTCACGGCAACGTCCAGTAATTTCCTTTTTCCGGTTGCATTGAAATAGGCGACCGCCGCTTCAATCATATGACCGCAATTATAATCCTCATGCATGCTCATATCGGTATAGCGGTTCTGCGGTTCGTTGAGCGTATAAAAAGTATTAAGGTATCCATCGGGTTGTTGCGCGGCGGCAATCTTATCGATCCACTCGTCGCATTTAGCTTCCATTTCCTTGCTGGGATGATTCTTCAGCGAATAGGCCATCGCCTCTAGCGCTTTGAAAACATCACTGTCGTCATAAAATATTCCTTCATGCTTCTCTCCTTTTTTACGGGCCACTTTTTCAAAGTTCTTTATCCGGGGAGTGGCTACTTCCGTTTGGTAAATGCAAGCGGCCAATGTTTTGGTAGCTACTTTATCAATCTTTGGTTTCCAGAAATCATCTGTAATCGTAACATGCGAAAAGTTAACGGGCTCCATTTTTAGTAAAGACTGCTGGGCCTCGGCTGCAACGCACAAAGCAAGGAATCCAACCCCTAATAAAAAAAATCTCTTTTTATTTTTCATGCCGTGAATTTACAATGTTAGTTTAATCCTCAATTGGGTAAATGAGTGTGGTGGAAAAGTGTAGTTGAAATTATCCCCTGATGTACTGATTGTTTTTTCCATTGTTTTTACTTTTTGTTCATTCACCGAATTTTCATCATTAATAGCAGCGCTGTTTATTTCGCTGACAATTGCCTTGCCAGCCAGTTTACCAAATTGGTTGTTGATGGTGGTTTCAATAGCTTTATCCTGGTGACGGTTCACTACATTAATGACCAGTTCCTGGGTTTTGTCGTTATAGACATTCGATACATCGAGATAAGGTATTTGTTTGTAATCTCCGGCATCATATTTATCGCACTGTATAAAAGTTTCCAGTGATTGGCCATGACAATTTTTGGAAAAGAGTTGCAGTGGGTAGTATATGGTTTGCTTCCACAATTTATCGTTGGTGACCATCATGGGAGCAATAACGTTTACCAGTTGGGCCATATTGGCCATTTTCACGCTATTTGCGTGTCGTAAAAAAGTATTGAGGTACATCGCCACAACCAGTACGTCCTGCATAGTATAATGTTCTTCCAGTTTTTGTTCATTACCCGCCCGGTACCAAACATTATACTCATCAAACGCAATAAAGATGGGCTTTTGCATGCGGTAACGCGTTCTTACCTCGTTAATGAGTCCTTCGGTAATCTTTATGATATTCTCTACCCGCGTGCTAATGGCCATAAATTTATAGTGATCCCTATCATAATTACCGGAATAGTGGTGAAGGGAAATATAATCGATGTGATTTCTAAGGGAGGTTAACACCGTTCTGTTCCAGTCAACCCATTTATCATTATAATTACTGCTGCCCGAAACAATTAATTTTATACTATCATCACTCCACTTCATTAATTTGGCTGCTTCCAGGGCGTACTTGCTGTAATCCTCCGCGTTCTTATGACCCATTTGCCATTCTCCATCCATCTCATTGCCCAATCCCCAGTATTTTACTTTGTATGGTTCGGGATGTCCATTCCTGGCCCTGAGATCAGAATAATGTAAACCCACCGGCGCATTGCAGTATTCTACCCAGTTTCTTGCTTCATCTAAACTACCTGTTCCCATATTCACGCACATATAAGGTTCCACTCCTGCCAGGGTTGACCATTTTAGAAACTCATCGGTACCAACCTGGTTAGTTTCTACATCACCCCAGGCAAGGTCTTTGCGTTTGGGTCTTTTATCACGTGGACCGATTCCATCTTCCCAGTGATAACCCGAAACAAAATTTCCGCCGGGGTAGCGAACATTGGTAACACCTAAATTTTTGGTGGCTTCAATAACATCCTTTCTGAACCCGTTAGCATCGGCCTGGGGGGAATTGGGTTCATATAACCCACCATATATGCATCTTCCCAAATGTTCGGTGAAGTTTCCATAAATGTTTTTATCAATGTCGCCGATTTTTCTCTCCGCATCAATCTTAATTTTTGCTTTCAGATTTTGAGCGGTGGTAGCTGTAAAAACTACGAGTAAAGGGATATACAGGAATCTCATCATGTCTTAAGTTTTGAATTTTATCTTGTTAGGTTGCCTGGTTTACCTAACCCCCGGCCACTCTCCTTCAGGAGAAGGGTTGGGGTGAGGTGACAACAACGATTTTATAATTTATATTTCAGTCCCTTCTTTACTTTTATCTTCCAAACCTTTTCTATATACCTAACTACTGCACTGCCATCAAAATCGGATGTTATCACGGCATTCAGCAATTTACCATCCTTCCAACTAATATCCACCGTAAATCCGCCCCGGGCCCTTAAACCTTTAATGTTCCCGGTTGGCCATGCTTTGGGTAAAGCAGGCAAGAGATCAATAGATCCTTCATGGCTTTGCAATAACATTTCTGCAATGCCCGCGGTGGCTCCGAAGTTTCCATCGATCTGGAAAGGAGGATGCGCGTCAAACAAATTTGGATATGTGCCTCCTCCCGAATACTTCTCTTCATTGGTTCTTCCCGGATAATAGGTAAGAATTTTTTTAATGGCATCATAGGCCCTTTCTCCATCACGCAGCCTGGCCCACTGGCAAATTTTCCAAGCAATGGACCAGCCTGTACCGTTGTTTGTTCTGATATCAAGTGATTTTCGAACTGCCTCACTTAGTTGCGGAGTTTGTTGAACTGTAATTGATCGGCCGGGGTAATTGCCAAACAAATGAGATATATGCCGGTGTTTGGGATCCGTATCTTCCCAGTCATAATACCATTCCTGCAGGTTCCCTTTTTTTCCCAGCTGGTAAGGATGCAATTGCTGCAGCGAATTTTCTATTTGGGTACGAAAGACCTCATCAGTCCGGAGAATTTTTGAGGATTCAATAACGTTGTAAAATAACTCGCGTATCATAGCCAGGTCAGCGGTGCCACCGAAAAATGTGGCCCCGGTGTACCCTTTATCTGTTACATAGGTATTCTCGGGAGAAGTACAGGGTGCCGTTACTAACCGGCCATTCTTATCTTTAATGAGAAATTCATTACAGAACTCCGCGGCTCCTTTTAATATTGGGTAGGCGGTTGACCGGAGAAAGTTGGTATCACGAGTAAAGGCAAAATGTTCCCATACATGCGTACTCATCCAGGCGGCCCCCATCATCCAGTTCGCCCAAACGGGATCACCCTTTCCAAAATCACCAACGGGGTTTGTCATGGCCCATATATCAGAATTATGATGCATCGCCCACCCATTGCAGTTATAATAGTTTTTGGCGGTTATCCTTCCATTCTTTTCCAGGTTGCCAATAAACTGCAGTAAAGGTTGGTGCATTTCAGATAGATTAGTTACTTCTGCGGGCCAGTAATTCATTTCAGCATTTATATTCGTGGTATAATTACTGCTCCAGGGTGGACGCACCTGCTCGTTCCATATTCCCTGTAGATTCATAGGCACTTCCTTTGTACGCGAAGCGCTGATCATTAAATACCGGGCAAACTGAAAATATAATGCAGGCAGTTCATTGTCTTTTTTTCCCGCGGTGAATTCTTTCAATCGTTCATTTATTGGCAAAGTACTTGTTGGGCCATTTCCCAGGTCAATAGAAACCCGGTCGAAATATTTCCGGAAATCATTTACATGCTGCTGTTTGAGCGTTTCATAATTATGGAGAGAAGCCAGAGCAATATTTGCTTTGGCAACGGTTTTTTCATTTTTGCCATTGGTGCCCGGGTTCTTATCAAAACCATTAAAACTGGTGGCAACCGACACAAGTAGTATCGCACTGCCCGCATTTTGAACACTCACGCTCGTATCGGTGGAATTAACGTAACCATCGGTTTGCTTTATTGCTACTATCACGTAGAAACGCATACTGTTTACCGAGTCATACACTACTGCATTGGGCATATTGCCCCTATAGCTGGGTTCGGCCCGTGAAGGAGCAATACCAGAAAACAGCAATTCATTGTTGCTGGTATGTACTTTGTATTGTAACTGACTATTAGCGCGCAGGGTGAAGTTTAATCTTTCCTTTCCGACTGCCGTGAGTTTTATAACCATTGCCTGGGCGGGGTGCGACACAAAACTTTCGCGGGTAAATAATGTGTTGTTATGTCTGTATTGAACCAGCACCGTAGCCTGTTGAATGTTCAGTATTCTTTTATATTCGGTAATATTTTTATGCCCTAAATCAATCAGCAGGTTGCCAATGGGAGCATAGGAATCCGAAAATTTCCCTTGCATAAAATGCATTAAGCTATCGGCGGCTTTATAATCTTCTTTAAAAAGAACTTCCCTTACTGCGGGCAGATAGGATTTTGCCTTGGGATTCATGTTAGGATCTGTGGGCCCACCCGCCCAGAAGGTAGCTTCATTTAATGAAACTCTCTCTGTCATTGTTCCGCCATACACCATCGCCCCCACCCGGCCATTTCCCAATGGAAAAGCTTCTTCAAAGACCTGGGCAGGCTCATTAAACCAGATATTATTCTTTGACTGAGAATAAAGCGTGCCAGAGCTTATTAATATTATTGAGAGGACAGTCGTTCTGATTTTCATTACACTTTATTTATTAAAGATATTCTAAACATTTTGCCCACTTGTTTTAATAGCGGCCAAGAGGGAAGAGCTAACTAATATTTTATGTACCATAGCTGATTCACCTAAATCAAAATTAAACTCCATGTTGTCCGGATAAATAGCAGAGGTTTAATAGTTGAAAGGTTGGCACCACCTGCCTCTCTTCTGAATTAGAGGGGGTAAAACCCGCTCTGCAAGCCTCTTTAATGATTAGTAAGATGATTTTAGCCGGACAATAAAATATCTATTAAATTATTGTTGTCCCACTAAGTTTGTTAAAGGTTTCATTTGCAGGTAACACCTCACCCCCAACCCCTCTCCTTGAGGAGAGGGGCCAGAACCCGCTCTGCAAGCTGCTTTACTCATTATTATAAGATTTTTGCCGGACAGTTATATATTTAAATCAGTATTATTTCCTGGCGAATTATTGCTTTATTTCTAACGCAATTACCGATGCAGGGGGAAGGGTTAGTTTCAATTCTCCACCCGAAACCATTGCTCCTTTGTAAGAAAGCGGCTTAATTTTTTCAGGATTTTCAAATGTATTATGGTCCTGAAGCCTGGGCGAAGATAATATCCGACCTGAAACAGCTCCAGGCTTAATTCCCCTAATAGCAATCGATACTTCCTGGCTTTTATTTGCGTCTATATTTACTAAAGAAATATGAATGAGCTTGTTTGAATCTTCCGAGGCGGAGACAGAAACGGCTTTCAGATTTTCTTTGTTGAGCGTGTAATTATTACTGCTATATGTTAAGGGCAACAACGTGGCATTTTGATGCACGTTAAACATTTCCATTACATGATAGGTAGGTGTTAGAATTAATTTCTCTTCTTTAGTAAGTATGACGGCCTGCAACACATTAACCGTTTGGGCGAGGTTGGCCATCCGTACGCGGTCGCAATGATTATTAAAAATATTTAAGGTAACTCCTGCTATCATAGCATCGCGCATGGTATTCTGTTGGTACAGGAAACTTTCATTAGTGCCCGGTTCTACATTGTACCAGCCTCCCCATTCGTCCACTACAAGCGCTACTTTTTTGTTTGGGTCATACTTGTCCATAATGGTGGAGTGACGGGTTACCAGTTCCTCCATCATCAGCGCGCGCTTCATAGTAGTAAAGTATTCCTCTTCGGTAAACTGCGTTGCGGAGCTTTTTTTATTCCAGTCGATGACTGAATAATGATGAATGCAACTCCTTCCAGCATTCCCAAAGGGATATCGCGCATTAGGACTTCGGTCCAGTTATAGTCAGTTGAATTGGCCCCTGAAGCTATCCTGAAAATATGTTCGTTGTTATCCCACTCGGTGAGGAAGGTGGCATATTGCCGGTAGATATTTGCATAATATTCAGCTTTCATATTTCCTCCACAACCCCAGGCTTCATTTCCAATTCCCCAGAATTTTACATGCCAGGGTTCTTTTCTTCCGTTCTGTTCGCGTAACAATGGCATCGGGCTGGTCCCTTCTTTATGGTTTACATATTTTTCCCAGTCTGCCAATTCCTGTACGGTACCACTACCGACGTTGCCGGATAGATAGGGAGATGCTCCGATCGCCTCACACATATTCAGGAAATCATGCGTACCAAAGCTATTGTTTTCGGTAACCCCACCCCACCAAACATTCAGCATCGAGGGTCGTTTATCTTTAGGCCCGATTCCATCTTTCCAATGGTAGGTATCAGCAAAACAACCCCCGGGCCATCGAAGATTAGGGACTTTAAGTTTTTTTAATGCATCAATGATATCCAGTCGTACCCCGTCTTTATTAGGAATCTTTTTATTTCCTTCGCCTACATAAAAGCCTTCATAGATGCAACGACCCAGGTGTTCGGCGAAATGCCCATAGATATTACTATTAATTACATACTTACCCTGGTCGGCATTTATAATAATTACATTTTGTGCTTTTCCGGTTAGGGCGGTTAGCAGCCAAATAATTACTATTAGTTTGTGCATCTTAAATGATTTACGAGTCTCTTTAATAATAAATTATTGTTGCCCGGATAAATTGAAGTTCATAAGTTGCGAAGTTTACCTCACCCCTGCCCCTCTCCTTCAGGAGAGGGGTGGCAGGTACATCCTACTATTTTCTGGGGCATCATAAATGTATCAGCTTCCCCTGTTTTTCATAATTCAATCAGATTCTAAACAGAATCAATAATAAAAAATGATTCTCCTTATACCACCTGGAACCCGTAGGCATATGGATCATCATCCTTATCAATAGAAATAGTATTGTATCCATAAATTTTGGCCCAGCCTTCAATTCCCGGCCGAATAGCCGGTTTGTCTCCCACTCTTGTCACCTCTTCTATCGTTCCAATGAATTTACTGCCGATAATACTTTCATGAATGAACCGATCTCCTTTTTTTAATAACCCTTTAGTATACCATTGTGCCATTCGGGCGCTGGTTCCGGTACCACAGGGACTTCTGTCTATGGCTTTATCTCCATAGAATACTGCATTACGCGCGGTCGAGGTTTTGTCTAATACGGCACCCGTCCAAAGTATATGACTACAACCGTTTATGGTAGCATCTTCGGGGTGCACGAACTGGTATTTCGCATTGATACTCTTTCTTAATTCTCTTGCCCACGCAATGAGTTTATCCGCCGGGTAATGTTCCAGCCCTCTGAAATTCTTTTGAACATCTACAATGGCATAAAAATTCCCTCCATAAGAAACATCGAAAACTAATTCCCCTAGTTCCGGGCAGTCGGCCGTTAGTTCTGTTGAATCGAGGTAGGAAGCCACGTTGGTGAGTTTAACGCTTTCAATCTTTAACCGGGATGTTTCATTTTGCTTACCAATCGGGGAAGTTTGCTGTGTTTTATATTCAATCATCACTAATCCGGCGGGAGCTTCCATTCTAATAATACCCGGCGTTTTTGGTTGAATAAGTCCTTCTTCCAACGCAATAGTTATCGTACCAATGGTACCGTGGCCGCACATTGGCAGGCAACCGCTTGTTTCAATAAATAATACGGCCATATCATTCTGCGGATCATGCGGCGGGTAGAGAATACTTCCACTCATCATATCATGGCCGCGTGGTTCAAACATCAGGCCTTTCCTGATCCAATCAAATTCTTTTAAGAAATGCTGACGCTTCTCACTCATCGTATTCCCTTTCAGCGCGGGCCCACCTTCTGCTACCAACCGGACCGGATTACCACAGGTATGCGCATCAACACAATGAAAGGTGAATCCACCAAAGCGGTTGAGGATGGAATTAGGATACTTTTTTATGATAGGATTCTGCTTCATAATGATTCCTCGTTAATATAATTGCGCGGCCCTGCATTCACGTTCTACTTCAACAGGTTCAAATCATCCAAAATATATACTCCTCTCCCATAGGTTCCTATTACCAGTTTCTTATCCCGTGGATGGATGAACATATCATTTACTGACACAGCAACGGGCATATTTCCATTGGCAGCCAGCCAGGTTTTACCTGCATTCTTACTTATGTATACACCCATATCTGTTCCGCAATACAATATATTCTTATTATCCGGATGCTCGATAAGTACATTTACCGGGGAGGATGGAAGGTTCCCCGCAATTGGCATCCAGGTATTGCCACTATTTTCTGATACAAACAGGTAGGCCTTGTTGTTATCCTGTCTTCGATCATTCAATACTATATATACCCGCGAAGAACTGAACCGGGAGGGAGTAATTTTAATTACATTCTTATTAACCGGAAGATCCCTGGTTATTTCTTTCCATAGAATTCCATCATTTGTTGTAACCCAAACTCTACCATCATCCGTACCGGCATAAATGAATCCAGGTTTATCTCCCTCGGCAATGGCCGTAATAGCCTGGTGATAGATGAGATAAGGGTAGACCCCCATTTTAGATTTATTATTATAGGAGAGGTCAGGACTTATCATTTTCCAGGATTCGCCCGCGTCTTCTGATTTGTATAAATGCTGGAGGCCATGATACAAAGTATTTTTATTGAATCTGGAAAGGATTGTTCCGGCCAGCCATTCGCCCCGTAAGGAATCAATACGTCCCACATCGAAGGTAGGAAAGCGTTTCACTGCTAAACTATCGGGTAGGCTCATATCGGTGCGCATAAGCCGACCATAGTATGTACTGGAATAAACAATATTTTTATTTTGCGGGTCTACCTGGATTTGGGTTCCTTCTCCGCCGGGTGCATGAATCCAATGACGAACAGATGAATCCTGGGGCTGACCAAAGGTATTCATGCTATTTCCACTCATTGTTCCTTCATCCTGCACGGCGCCAAAAATATTGAAGGGTGTTTCCATATCGTATGTAACGGTATAGAATTGCGTGGTTGGAAGTTCATCAAAGAAATTCTTCCAGATCTTTCCACCATCAAAAGTGGTACTGACGCCGCCGTCATTACCTAAAATAATCCTGTTTGGGTCTTCCATGTCAAACCAAAGTCCATGATTATCGCCATGAATGTTTTCGCTTTTTTTGTCGGAGGGGCGAAACATCTTCCATGTTTTGCCCCCATCCTCCGATTTACCCATCGATACCCCCAATGCATAAATCACATTTTCATTTTTGGGATTAACTCTTATCTGGCTGAACACCCAACCATAGGTTCCGGAAAAAGGGCGGAAGAAATCGTGCACCTCCCCCATTTTTTCCCAATGTTCTCCTTTATCAGCACTACGGTAAATAGCACCGCCTATTACTACTTTTTGAACTTTTCGCTCGTAGCTATCTGTTTCTCCCGGGCGTGGATCTCTTTTTTTGTTGTGATCATCCACGAAAGCATATACCACATTCGGGTTCGACTGGCTAACGGCTAATCCAATTCTTCCGGTGGATTTGGTATCGGGTAAACCAGTTGAAATAATTTTCCATGACTTACCACCATCTATGGTTTTATATAGATGATCGCCCTCTTCCGGCATCGGATCGCTCCATCTTTTGCGGATGCGGTTCCACATGCTGGCGTATAGTATGTTTGGATCGGAAGGATCCATTACCAGGTCGATACATCCACTTTTCTCATCCACGTATAAAATTTGTTTCCAGGTTTTGCCTCCATCCCGGGTCATATAAACACCACGATCTTTGTTATACGTCCATTCATTTCCACTCGCCGCGACGTAAACCGTGTTAGCATTAGCCGGATGGACCACTACCCTGGCAATCGTTCCGGTATTTTCTAAACCGATATGTTTAAATGATTTTCCACCATCAGTCGTTTTGTACATGCCAACACCCGGCAAGGAGGCCCTGAAGATATTTGCTTCACCTGTTCCTACGTATAAAATATTATTGTCGGAAGGCGCCAGGGCAATGTTGCCGATCGATAAGGTGGCTTCTTTGTCGAATAAAGATTTCCAGTTTACCCCCGCATCTTCGGTCTTCCACAAACCACCGGTGGCAAAAGCCGCGTATATGATATTGGGCTTGCCAGTAATACCCACCACATCCGTGCTGCGCCCGCTGGTATTATCCGGGCCGGTAAGACGCCATTTCAGGTTTTTATAAGGCGACTGCTGTAACATCTGAACCTGCTGCCTGTAAGCCGCGAGTTTTTGAGCTCCGGTAGTTTGGGCACCCAAGGGCAACATGTTGCCAATTAATGTTATAAAGGCAACAGTTTTAATTAAAACAAAAAATCTTCTCATGATCCTGATTTATTAATTTTGTTTACTTTTTTGTTATATGGAAAACTACGGGAAAATATTATTAATTGCGATGCCTGCTTTCCTCATCCTGGTACTTTTGGAAAAATGGTATGGCTGGAAAAAAGGGTTCGATACGGTTCGGAACCTCGATATGATCTCCAGTCTTGGTTCGGGCATTACCAATGTTACCAAGGATGTATTAGGATTAAGCATAGCTATTCTTAGTTATGATTGGTTGGTAAAACATTTTGCTGTTATTCATATTCAGTCATCGGTTTGGTTATATGTTATTGCTTTCTTTGTATTAGACTTTGCCGGTTATTGGGTACACCGAATTGCGCACGAGTATAATCTTTTCTGGAATAATCATATTATTCACCATAGCAGCGAAGAATTTAATTTGGCCTGTGCACTGCGACAAAGTATCTCCAGCATTATTAAAATATTTGCCATCTTTTTATTGCCGGCCGCGCTCCTGGGAGTTCCTGTTTCCGTAATTGCCATTGTGGCCCCGCTTCATTTATTTGCCCAATTCTGGTATCATACCCGGCATATTAACAGAATGGGTTTCTTAGAAAAGATTATTGTTACTCCTTCCCATCATCGCGTTCACCATGCTATCAATCCTGAATATATAGATAAGAACTATTCCCAGATTTTTATTTTTTGGGATAAACTCTTTGGTACTTTCCAGGAAGAGTTGCCCGATATTCCTCCTGTATATGGCATTACCCGTCCCGTACAGACCTGGAACCCAATTAAAATAAACTTTCAGCATTTATGGTTGCTCATTAAAGATGCCTGGAGAACCAAGAGCTTACGAGATAAGTTCCGTATCTGGCTAATGCCCACCGGCTGGCGTCCCGCCGATGTGGCGGAAATATATCCAACACCCAAAATCACCGATGTTTATCATTTTGAAAAGTATGATACAAAAGCTTCTCCTGGTTTACACGCCTGGAGCTGGTTCCAAATTACCACTACACTCCTGTTCGTAAGTTATCTATTTGGCAATATCGCGTTAATAAACAAATTAAATTCCGGGTACATTTATTTGTACGGAGTATTTGTTTTTATAAGCGTGTATGCATTTACAGATCTGATGGATCGTAATCGTTACGCCATTGCCTGGGAGAGTATCAAGAATATTATGGGCCTTTGTATCATTGCTTATACCGGAGATTGGTTTGGCATCAATCAATGGCAACCGGGCCTTTCTTACGTGCTCGTAGCCTATTTCATACTTTCAACCGCTGTTACGGCCTGGTTTACATTTCAACATAGCCGGGAAGATCAGCAGGTAACGGTTTCCGTATAGTTTCAAAGAACTTTTTTTAATGTGCGAATGTACTAATTTGCGAATGTGCGAATTCATTCGCTGTATAATTCCCGAATAATTAAGAAATACACCTATTCGGAAATTGTATATTCGAGAATTCGCACATTCGCACATTTGCACATTTGCACATTGACTAATTCGCACATTAGATATTGTCTCTTCTCATTTCACTATTCACCATTCGCCACAGGCCCAAACGATTTTCATTCTTTAATTCTTCCGGTAATAAATTATCCGGCCAGTTTTGAAAAGCAATGGGCCGGGCAAATCGTTTTATCCCATCAGCCCCTACACTGGTAAAGCGTGAATCGGTGGTGGCGGGATACGGTCCGCCATGATGCATGCTTAAACATACTTCTACGCCAGTAGGAACGCTATTAAGAATAAATCGCCCGCATATATTTTTTACTGCTTCCACTAACTCTTTATTATTTATGATATCATTTTCAGTGGCCATTAAGGTGGACGTAAGTTGTCCTTCGAGGTGAGTAGCCACCTCAATCATCTCTTTCATGTCTTTACAGCGGATAATTATCGAATAAGGTCCGAATACTTCCTGGTGTAAAACCGGGTTGTTTAAGAATGCCTGTCCGCTGGCAGTAGCAATAGTAGGTGAACCCGTCAGATCGGGACGATCAGACGGAGTTTCCGACTCCGCCACCAAATGCACTTCTTCCTGCAGCAATGCCGCTGTTCTTTTCTCCGCGTATGCTTTTGAAATACCCGGGTGCAACATTATACCTGGTGGTATTTGTTGAATAGCTTTTCCCAGGTCATGGATAAATGTTTTCAATCCTTCACTTTCAACGGCTATGATCAATCCGGGGTTGGTGCAGAATTGTCCCACTCCCAGCGTAACGGACCCGGCATAATTTTTTGCGATTTCCGGAGCGTCGGTATTTAATTTCTCCGGCATCATGAATACGGGGTTCACACTACCCATTTCAGCGAAAACCGGAATCGGTTCTTTTCTTTTATTCGCCCAGTCGAATAAGGCTTTGCCGCCTAAAAAAGAGCCGGTAAAACCAACCGCTTTGGTAAGGTCATGGGTCACTAAGGCTTTGCCTACTTCGAAAGAAGCTCCATGAAGATGAGCGAATATTCCCTTTGGCATATTACAACTGACGGCAGCTTTGTTAATTGCATCAGCTACCAATTCGGAAGTTCGGGCGTGGGCCGGGTGTGCTTTTACAATTACCGGGCAACCGGCAGCCAATGCACAGGCGGTATCACCTCCCGCCGTAGAATAAGCGAAAGGGAAATTCGATGCGCCAAATACCACTACGGGACCTAATGGCACCAACATTTTCCGGATATCGGGTTTGGGTGGATTCTTATCGGGAATTGCCGTATCAATTCTTGCGTCCAGCCATTCGCCTTTTTCACACGCGGTGGCATATTGATTCATTTGAAAAATAGTACGTCCTCTTTCATTACGCAGCCTGGCTTCGGGGAGATTAGTTTCCTGCATGGCTACTGTTATAAGATTATCACCACAAGATTCGATTTCCTGCGCAATTGCCCGCATGAAGTCGGCTCTTCGCTTCAAACTCATGGTACGGTAAATATGAAAGGCGCTCCATGCTTGTTTCATGGTTTCATTTACCTGAACTATTGTTGCGTCTGTAAACATATTTTTATTATTTACCCGGGTCATTGAATTTATTCGAGGCATCCTCCATTATGAGCACCCAGTCATTTTCATAACCAGTGGTGGGCGCGGTGGCAGTAATAAATTTATTATTCTTTAATATTCCGGACTGATGAGCCTTCCCCGTTTTGGGATTAAACCACCAGATGCGAAGCTGGTTGCCTTTTAAGGCTTCTGTTTGAACCTTTATTTCTTTTCCAACAGGAAGATAAACCATAATATAATTGCTATCCCCGTCTCGGAAAGCAGTTATATACTCCCCCTTGTCTCCTTGCCCATCAATAACCAGAGATTGATCGGGAATTCTGTTCAACAAAGGCCTCGATTCTATTAATCTTCGTAAGTATCCCACCTGGAAGGCGCCGGGACGGTCGATGGCCTGGGTCCAATACCGATCAGCGTGATTAATAATTTTCTCCCGACGACTCCAGAACTGCCAAACCGCATGATGGCCATAGCTGACGCCACATGCGCCGGAGAAAACGGAACGATAGCATTGCTTTCGCACATCGTAATCGCGGAAATAACCATTCGCAGGATCCCACTTGGGCCAGGGGTTCACCGGGTGATCTTCATAATTCGGTTCTGAGTCTAATGTGGGTCTTACCGGAATCAGCGCGCGATCTCTTTCAATCCATTTCCAGACAGGCACATCATGGCCGCTACCATGACCACTTTGCATCATATTTATATCCAGCCAATCTTCCTGGTGCAGGTCGAAGGAAGTAGAACGCTCTCCTCCCGATATGTGATAAGAAAAAATGGCTTTGTCTTTTGTTCCTTGTTTTATTCCTTTAGCCATTGCTCTCCATATTGGCCGCCAATCGCCGGAATCATTGGTAGCAGGGCGATCCCCTCCCAGGATCCAGATAATATTTGGAAAAGAGACGTATCGTTTACCAATATATAATCCATACTTAAAGGCATTGCTTTCATCAAAAACTACCGGTCCTTCACCCCATAGCAATGATACTTTATCACCCCAGGTGGGAAGTAATCCCATGAACATATTTTTCTTTAGCGCTTCCTTTACCGTCCAGTCTACCAATTCGAAATATTTTTCATTTGGTTTCTCCGGATCCAGGTTCATAAAAGGCACTTGACCGTATCGGTTTGGTTTGCGTAATCCATCAAACTCGGCCAGCACGACAGCCTGAATTACATTAAAACCTTTTTTACTCCTGTTATCAAGATAAGTTGCAATTTCATCCTTATTCAACCGGTGAAACAATTCCCAGCCGGTATCACCCAGCCAGAAAAAAGGATATCCATCTTCATACTGAAGGTAGTGGCCATTCTTTGAAACCTGCAGCCGGCCGTGCTTCCAGTTGTTCTGGGCAAAAGAAGTTAATGAGGAAATCAGGAACAAAAAAAGGAATGCTCTAAGCATAGCAAGATTTTATCTACAAGTTAAGATAATCGGGCAATAGTGGTCTGGAAGCTACCCCGGTATTGATGATTGAAAGCACCCTTTCTCTTTCTTCCCCCATTAATGGAAGGCGTGGTGCCCTAACCTGTTCGCTACCGATCCCTGTTTTCTCCGCCGCTAATTTAATATTCTGAACCAGTTTGGGATGAATATCCAGTTCCAGCAAAGGCATGAACCATCGGTAAATTTTTGCCGCTTCGTCAATACGACCGGCTTTTACCAATTTATATATAGCGACCGTTTCGCGGGGAAACGCATCTACCAATCCAGCCACCCATCCGTGTGCGCCCAGGCATAATTCTTCCATGGCAATCGTATCGACTCCGCATAGAATTTTAAACCGGTCGCCAAACCTGTTCAGCATGCGGGTAACGTTGGTAACATCGCGGGTACTTTCTTTTACGGCGTTAATGTTACTGCAACCTGTAAGTTCATCAAACATATCCAGGGTGACTTCAATTTTATAATCAATGGGATTATTGTATATCATCATGGGCAAATCGGTAGAATCAGCCACTGTTTTAAAATAAGTAACTGTTTCGCGATGATCGCTCTTATAGCGCATGGGGGGCAGAATCATTAACCCCTTCGCTCCCCATGCCTTTCCATAAGCGGCTTGTTGCAGGGCTTCCC
Source organism: uncultured Chitinophagaceae bacterium (assembly GCA_963775145.1). GTDB lineage: Bacteria > Bacteroidota > Bacteroidia > Chitinophagales > Chitinophagaceae > Endoryza. The sequence continues at coordinate 558,166 of CAVZHZ010000015.1, read as the reverse complement.
GGGTACTTCCTTCAGCGATATTTAAAATAACAGGAACTTTACCGGCTGTTTTCTCTACAGCAAATTTCACGAGCTTTTCTTTTTCTGCGGTAGTTAATACGCTCGCTTCACCCAATGTCCCGCCAAGGATTATTCCATTTACCCCTGCGTCGAGTTGTGCACGTAGGTTCTTTTCAAAAAGAGGGAGGTCCAGTTGGTCCGCTGCATCAAAAGGGGTAAGTAAGGCGGGATAAACGCCACTCCATGATATACTCATAATGGATAATTTTTTTTCAAAGGTAATGGTCGTTACTTCCCGGGGCATTGCCGGGATTAATCAATTGTTTACCGATTTTACCCTGTTTCTTCATTTTTACAATTAAACTTGGTAATATTGGTAAAATGAAGGTTGTTCAATTCACTATACCTGTAGGCGGGGAGCATTCAGTGATTATCCAGGAGGATAAACTTCCGCATTTCTATCAACATCTGCACCGCCATAAAGAAACGCAGATTACCTGGATATTGCAGGGAGAAGGAACCTTGCTGGCGGGTGATTACATGCAGCGCTTTCAGCCGGGGGATATTTATATTATAGGGGCCAACCAACCGCATCTGTTCAACAGTGATCCTTCTTTTTTTGATAAGCGACGGAAGAAAAAGGTTCATTCGCTTACTTTATTTTTTGATGTTAATTCAGCTTTTGGAGAAATACTTAAGTTGCCCGAATTAAAATCGGTTCAAAAATTTATTCACACAACTTATCAAGGACTCGAGGTACCGGCGCCATTTACTGAACGGGTAAGGATCGCTGTACAAAAAGTACAGGATCAAAAAAATGTGCTGCGACTTACCAGCTTTATTGAATTATTGCAACTGCTCGCCAGTATTAAGAAATGGAAAATGCTGTCTACCGTTACTTCCGCATATAGTATTTCTGAATCCGAAGGTTTGCGTATGAACGACGTGTACCAATACACGATGGAGCATTATACAGAAAATATTCCGCTGGCTTCTGTAGCCAAAGTAGCGCATCTTACCCCGCCGGCATTTTGTCGTTATTTTAAGAAACACACCCGTAAAACCTATATCTCTTTCTTAAATGAGATCCGGGTAACAGAAGCCTGTAAAAAAATGATGCAGGGCCATTTTGAATCCATTGCTTCCGTTGCCTATCATGCCGGATTTAACAATGTGGTTACCTTTAACCGGGTATTCAAAAAAACAACGGGCCGCTCTCCTACCGGGTATCTTAGTGAATTTATGGAAAAGGCAGGCGCATGAAGGTGGGGACTGGTTGGCTATATCGGCATTTGAGAGGGGTCAAAAGCTCCTTTGTGAAGATTGATTTTGTATTCCAGCCAGGCTTTCAGGCAGGCAAGAAGATTGGCCCATCCTTCTGTATTGCGCCGGAGCCAGTTAATGCCGGCTTCATCATTAATCCTGCTTTTTCAGTAATCGAGACAATTGTCCCGGACGGTTTCGGAAAAAGATTTATCTCCACCAACGTTTCTGAACCGTCGATATCGTTCCAGTAATTAGAGATATATTCAGGAGGTATTATTTTACCGATTCGAATGCGGAAATACATTTCCATTTCAGGAAAGGACCAATGAATGGTCTTTCCTTCTTTCATTATTCCTGTATTCTTGGAGATAAAATAGTTAGTCATTTTAGCCGAATCGGTAATGGTTTCAAACACATCTTTAGCCTGCCCTTGTATGGTAAGACTGGCTTTTATTTCCAGCGGTGAATTGTTGCTCATACACAGGAATTTGATTTTTAAATGTAAGTCAATTATTATTGAATTGAATTCAATAGGACCGTGGGCAAGAAGATTCATATCCGCGAAGGGTCTTTCATCCAATCAGCAGGTTGACTGTCTCATCCCGGGTTGACTTAACGGCTGATTTATCAGCCATCTTTTTTCCCCTTTCAAACGAAATCGGGCAGCCTTACTATTAATTGTAATTTTAAGAAATGAAAAATCCGTCAGTTCTGCCCGCCCCAGCAAGTAGTTACCCTGTTTCGGCGTCTAATAATTTTTAATAACGTAATTTCTATCCACGCATTTATTTAATCTCCGGAATGAAACGAAATTTAGTAGTAGCCGTCCTCATTTTAATTGTTAATTACCCTTCCAGCCTAAAGGCACAAAATGAGAACCTGGGCATGCTCAACGAAATTGCCAGCCAGTATTATAACTCTCCTCAAAAAAATGAACTTTCGCGGTGGGTGCATCTCGACCGATTTTTGTATACGCCGGGTTCGGATTTGTGGTTCTCCGTATTTCAATTAAAAGCGCCTAACTATGTGAGCATCGGAGCCGAAAAAATATTATATGCTGAACTGGTAAATGAAAGCGATAGCCTGGTCCGTTACGTATTACTGAACAAGCAGGCGCTCTCGTTAAGCGGACATATTAAATTACCGGACACTTTAGCCGCTGGAAAATATACATTCCGGGTATATACCAAAAGCCTGATAGAGAAAAATCCTGAACAGGTTACCCATACACCGCTTTATATCTTCCATCCATTATCAGCCAATTCTTCTTTCACGGTTAGTTCAGAAAGAAACTATCGCGCCCCAGGCAAGCAATCAGTCCAATTCCGTTGTTATCCCGAAGGAGGGTCCATCATTTCTGGCGTAACTAATAGAATGGTAGTTGCCGCTTTTGACGCAGACGGTAAGCCATTGGAAGTGGAAGGGAAACTAACTAACCTGATTGATACTGTTGCGATTCGTTTTCGAACCAATAAATGGGGACTTGCCTCCATTACGCTCATGGGGATTAAAAACAGGAAGTATGTTGCCTCGATGGAATACCAGGGGCAAAAATATTCTGAGGAGATTCCGGCATCGCCGGCCGTTGCCTGGCAGCTTTCGGTAGTTGAACGAAGCGCGAACATGATAAAACTGCGGGTTTCTTTAAGTGATTCTCTATATAAAATCAAACCGGCTTCTTATGTAATTGGTGTAGCTGGAGGCAGAATATTTTTTGCGGCCAATGGTAAAGGAATGTATGAAATGAATGTGCCGCTCAATAATTTTCCATCTGGAGTTGCCACATTTATGTTATATAATGAACAAAAACAACTGGTGAGCAATCGGGCTGTTTATAAACAAGAGGAATCGGTTTCCGTTTCCATTGCTACCAATCAAAAAGTGTATGATGCCCGCGAATGGGTTAAAATGGATGTGAATGTAAATGACTACTCCGGCAAACCTATTGCCTCCCGTTTCTCCGTTTCTGTAACAGATGAAGCGTATGAAATAAATTCCCCTTACGATTCCCTGATTCGCGCCAGGTTGCTTCTCAAGAACTGGCTGGGTAACAAATCCTTTTGCCCGGAACAACTAACCCAATTAATAAAAGACAATCAGAGCATGGATTGGGCCATGATTACCCAGCAGCAAAAAGCGGTTGAAAATTCGATCCCGGCTGATAGCATCCCCGAAATGTTAACGATCAAGGGGAAAGCTTTCAGTAAAAAAAATCAGCCGCTGAACAATTATCTTATTACGCTTTTTTCGAATCATGGGGGAAGTATAGTCAAAACCGCCACAACGGATGCCGATGGAAATTTCTCCTTTTCGCTACCCGATTTTTTTGGAACCACCTTAATTAATTTCCAGGTAAGTGATCCAAAGAATGTCGTTGTAAAAGATGCCCTCCTGCATATTGAAGACCCGGCTCCTCCAGTATGGACTAATACCGATATTATTTCCTGTCCTTCAATTCATATTGCGATGGAAGATATCAACCGGATCAGGCTTAGTTATAATGAAAACTCGGATAGATTCAAGAAGGCCAAAATACTAAAAGAGGTTACTGTCAGCGGTTATTACAAAGCATTCAATGAGATCATTGAAAAGAAAAGAGTGAACAAAGATTCCTGGATCGCCACTCCTGAAATGCTGGACCAGGTAGGTGACGGCAGCACGGCCAACCTGATATTAAGCGCGCCCGGAGTAATGCTTATGGGTGGTTTTGTTACTATACAGGGCGGTATGCGTGGTATTAGTGGTGTGGTGAATGCCGCAGTAGAGCCCCTGGTAATCGTAAATGGAGTGCAACTCAATGTAGGTGGAGCCTCAGAAATGGGGATCGGTATTAATCAAAGCCCCGTAATGAATTTTCTGAATACATTTTCGGCAAGGAATATTGATTTTATAGAAGTACTAACCGGTTCCCAGGGTGCCCAATACGGAACCGTGGGAGGAAATGGAGTAATCTTAGTTTTTACGAACGCGAATCCCCGGACCGGATTATCAGAAAGGGATAATAAGACAGGAATGCATGCTCAATTCATCAAGGGATACCATTTGTCTGAGACATTTCCTTCCCCGGATTATTCGGAAAAACAAAAGAAATCAGCGTACGCGGCGGATAACAGAACAACCATTTACTGGAATGGTCAATCGGGCACCGACAGTACCGGCAAGTTGACTATTCGCTTTTATTGCAGTGATCACCCCGGACCTTATACGGTGACTATTCGGGGAGTAGCGGCTGATGGATCTTTGTTAATTAAAACAGCAAAAATAAATAGTGAGTTCCGCAAGCCGGTTCAGAAATAATTAGATAGATGCAGTAACGAGTTTGTTTTTAGCTTTCAGGATACTACGGTTCCTTCGATATCATAATCGTAGGCTTTGGTAATGGTAACCTGTACAAATTCACCGATGGCAAGTTCTTTTTCCGATTGTACGATTACTTCATTATCCACTTCAACGCTATCAAATTCGGTTCTTCCTAAATAGCGGCCGGCTTCTTTTTTATCGATTAATACTTTGTAGGTGTTGCCCACTTTTTCCGCATTCTTTTCATAACTGATCTCCTGCTGTACTTCCATTATTTCCTGCGCTCTTCTTTCCTTTTCTTCGGCAGGAACATCATCGATAAGATCATAGGCGGAAGTGCCCTCTTCATGACTATAGGTGAAGATACCCACCCGGTCGAACCGCTGTCTTTGTAAAAAATTTTTTAACTCTTCTACATCATCCAGTGTTTCGCCCGGGAAACCTGCAATCAGGGTAGTGCGGATACAAATACCCGGCACTTTTTCCCGGATAGCCACGATGAGTTCTTCCATTTCTTCTCTCGTAATCTGGCGCTTCATAGCTTTCAGCATATTATTGGCCGCGTGCTGCAACGGAATATCGAGGTAATTACAGATATTATCCCTTTCGCGCATTACATCCAATATCTCCAATGGGAATTTATGCGGGTAAGCATAATGCAACCTGATCCATTCCAGTCCCCTGATATCGGCCAGGCGATGGAGCAACTCGGGCAACATTCGCTTTTTGTATAAGTCGAGCCCGTAGTAGGTTAGCTCCTGGGCAATAAGCATTATTTCTTTCACTCCCCGTTTTACCAGGCCTTCTGCTTCTTTTACAAGATCCTCCATATTCCGGCTCACGTGTCCTCCCCGCATAAGGGGGATGGCGCAAAAAGAACAGGTTCTGTTACATCCCTCGGCTATTTTCAAATACGCATAATGCTGCGGCGTAGCAAGCAGTCGTTCCCCCAGTAATTCGGTTTTATAATCTGCTTCAAATTGTTTTAAGATAAGGGGAAGTTCCATGGTTCCGAACCAGGCATCCACTTCGGGTATTTCTTTTTCAAGGTCATTGCGATAGCGGTGACTTAAACAACCGGTAACATATACCTTATCCAGTTTTCCTTTTTGCTTCAGAGAAACCTGGTCGAGAATCGTATTAATACTTTCTTCCTTTGCTTTCTCTATAAAGCCACAGGTATTAATAATTACAATATTGTGATCCTTCTTTTCATTTTCATGTACTACATCAATTTCATTGGCCAATAACTGACCACTTAATACCTCGCTGTCAACCATATTTTTACTGCAGCCCAACGTAATGATATTAACCTTGTCCTTCTTTAATGTTCTTGCTTTCATGCGGCGGCAAAAATACAGCAAACACGTGAGTCTAAAGTTTCGGAAAACATATATCCGTAGATCAATTTCTCGCCCCCGGCCTGGGAAAAGAACAAATGGCTGCTTTTGAATTAATCTTCACCCCTACATCATATTATATGCACAATTGAAAGGCAGTATAGGTATGAAATTTCGCTTTTATTGTCTCTGTTTTGAGATATGGTTTGATTGGCCATTAATACTGGATAAAATGAGACTGAGAAGGCCAGACGGGTTAGAGATTATATGGCCTTCCTGCCTTTAGGTCTGAAGGCAGGCTGTCTTTTTGGGTAATTATTTCCCCATAGGCCTCAAACCGGCTTTAGTGGCTTATGAAGTAAAATGGTTGCCTTAAAAATGTCCTGTCATTCTAATTGAAGTAATGTCCAATGCTCCTCGGCTGGTTGGATCGGAATAACAATTCGATGAGTCAAAAAAAACAAGACAGGGCCTCTGTAGTTATACTATTTTATACGAGGCATTTGCGCTAGTGTTTTAAAAAACAACTAAATAGGCTCCAATTCATACAATAAATAATTCGAAAATTTATCAAATGGAGCAACGGCTATTTTGAGCTCGAATTCCGCCAATTAGTTATATGTCTTTTCAAAAGCTACCCCAGATTATAGCTTAATTCTTTCTGTCCGGCTTGAAACATTATTCCACATTCGTTGATTTTCAGGTAAATCATTGGGTCTGAAATAAAGGCAGAAAAATTCAAAAGCTAATATTGGCATAATTTTTCGTCTTGGGTCTTGAAATAACTATAATAAAAATGAAACGAATTCTGACCATTTCGGCTGCAGCATTACTTTTTTCCGTGGCGGCTTTTTCGCAAAACAACAGTTCTTCTTACAAAACAGCTTTGGGGGTGAAAGTATATCCCGGGGCCATCACCTTGAAACACTTTACAAAACCAAACAGGGCATTGGAGGGGTTATTATATTTTTGGAATTATGGATTCCGTTTTACCGGGCTATATGAAATACATGGAGATATTAACGGGGCACCAGGATTAAAATGGTATTTAGGACCCGGTGCACATATTGGTGCATGGAATACCGAATGGAAAAATCGTTACCCATCCCGGAACGATGGCGTATCCATTGGTCTTGATGGGGTAATCGGGTTGGATTATAAAATCAGCGGAGCACCTATTAATCTTAGTCTCGATTGGCAACCTTCCTTCAACTTTGTTGGCTATTCCTACTTTGAGAGTGGCTGGGGCGGTTTTGCCATCCGGTATACTTTTTAACGAGTATATCAATCTAAATTATTGTTGTCCGACTAAGTAGGTTAAAGGTTTCATTTGCATGTATCACCTCACCCCCAACCCCTCTCCTTGAGGCGAGGGGCCAGAACCCGCTCTGCAAGAGGCTTTAATAATTATTAAGATGATTTTAGTCGGACAATAATAAATCTAAATATAAGAATTTAAACCCCTGAAGTGTTTACGCATTCAGGGGTTTTTATATTTGCCGAATACACAATCGAAAAGAATTCTTACTCTTCTTACTTACCTCATTTCAAATTATCATAAAACACGGTTATCGATTTATATCCTTCACACTTCTCAATACTCCTAGCTCGACGCCGCGAATTTCTGCTAGCCCGCGTAACCTTCCAATAGCCGAATAACCCGGATTCGTTTGCTTTTTCAAATCGTCCAGCATCTGGTGTCCATGATCGGGCCGAACCGGTATGCATATTTTTCGACGCTCCATTACTTTTATTAATTCTTTAATCACCGCATACATATCCACATCGCCTTCGAGATGGTTTTCTTCATAAAAATCGCCCCAATCATTCCTGCGCGTACTTCTTAAATGAATAAAGTGTATGCGATCTCCAAACAATCTTACCATGGCGGGTAAGTCATTTTTGGCCAGCACTCCGTATGAACCGGTACAAAAGCATAAGCCATTACTTAAAGAAGGTACCGCTCCAATTAATTCATTAATGTCCTCTGCCGTACTCACTATCCTGGGTAATCCAAATACAGGAAACGGCGGATCATCCGGATGAAGAGACATGACTACACCGCAACTTTCTGCCATTGGAATTACCTGCTCCAGGAAATAAATAAGATGCTTCTTTAATTTATTTCTATCAATACCCTCATAGGTATTTAATGAATCCTGAAATTGTTCCAACGTAAAATGCTCTTCGCTTCCGGGCAGACCCTGTAGCAGGTTTTTATATAATAAACTCTTATCCTCTTCGCTCATTTCGTCCAATCTTTTCCTGGCTCTGTCAATAATACCAGGTTGGTAATCGTTTATTGCATTTTTTCTTTGCAATATATAAATATCAAAAGCAGCCACTGCTGCCATCTCAAAACGCAAGGCTTTTGAGCCATCTTCCAATTCAAAAGCCAAATCGGTTCTTGTCCAATCTAACAAAGGCATAAAATTATAGGTCACATTTTTTATACCTGCAACGGAGAGATTTCGGATAGACTGCTTGTAATTTTCTATGTACTGCAGAAAACCTCGTTTTTGAGTTTTAATGGATTCATGGACGGGTACGCTTTCCACTACACTCCAAACAAGACCAGCTTTTTCAATAATGTCTTTTCTTTTTATGATCTCCTCCACCGGCCATATTTCGCCATTGGGAATATGATGAAGGGCGGTTACAATACCGGTGCAGCCGGCTTGTTTTATATCATACAATGAAACCGGATCATCCGGACCGAACCATCGCATGGTTTGTTCCATCCGGAAAGCGGCGTTAACGTACGATGGATAATATTTTTCTTTCATCAATTTATCCTTTTTAAAACAAACTGGGTTGAAATCTCAGTACCCTGAGTGATCAAATTTATCTTAATTTCAATTTTCAAAAAAAGCAAAACATGAACCGGAAAGAATTTGTCAAAACTACCATTTTGGGCTCTGCGGGTTTTTTTATTGCCAAAGATATGATGGCTAAACCCAAAGGCCCGATTTATGGCTATAATGAAAAACGGTTTCGGTTGAATACAAAATGGGGAAACCTGAATCCCGGCAAAACACCGGTAAATGATTGCCATGAAATGGTGCAGGACCGGAATGGCAGGATTGTATTACTCACCAATGAAACAAAAAACAATATTATTATCTACAATAAATCGGGTCGGCTCATTAATACCTGGGGTACCGAATTTCCCGGGGCACATGGATTGACTGTTCAGCATAACGGGAAAGAAGATCTTTTTTTATTACCGATACCAATCGCCACCAGGTTTTTAAGACTACCAGCACAGGTAAAATATTAATAACGATTGATCCCCCATTTGATGCCGGCATTTATAAGAAGGCGGATGCCTTTGTTCCGACAGAAACGGCCGTTTTGGAAAATGGTGAATTCTATATCGCCGACGGATATGGCTCTCAATACATTTTACATTATGATGCCAACGGGAAATTGAAAAGTTTTTTTGGCGGAAGAGGGGAAGGCGACCAGTTTTTGGATAATGCCCATGGTATATGTATCGATTTCCGGCAACCAACTCCTTCCCTGATCATCACCGATAGAACCCGGGCAGCGTTCAAGCGATTTTCATTAGATGGAAAACTTATGGAAGTAATCCATCTTCCGGGAGCAGCTGTTTGCCGGCCCGTGATAAAAGGCGATTATCTTTATGCGGCGGTACTTCGCTCACCGAACCTGGATAATGCAGGTTCGGGTTTTGTAACGATACTGAATAAAGACAACAAAGTGGTATCTAATATTGGCGGTTCAGAACCCTGTTTATATAAACGGGGTGCTTAGCCCCATGTCTCAAAAAGAAAAAATATTCATTCACCCGCATGATGTATGTGTGGATGATGAGGAAAATCTCTATGTTGCCCAATGGGCCTCCGGTAAATTATATCCTTTCAAGCTTACCAGGGTATAATTTGTATGTTGCTATGATGAGGATGAAATTTCTATTTGGCATATCCGAAACACCGCTTCTATATATTTCGGTTAAATTACACTCCGTACCGGCTCTTTAATAACTGCAGCATATATAGATTTAACTCCCATTGATCAGCCAGCGGCTTTTGTGTATAAGGGGCCGTGGGCATATAAGGAACAGGCCCAAATTCAGTAGTAATTGTCAAGTTTTTTTTCTTTTGTGAATGGGTTAGGATTACCCTATCCCACCAACCTAAAAATGTACCTACTGTTTCTTTCCATTCCGGCGCGCGCGGATCATTAACCTGGGCAGATTGTGTGTTACCGATCCGGGCATGTAAATGCCGGGTACGATTTATAGCGAGCTGCACCCCTTCTTTTTGATCCTCCAAAAATGATTCGTGGACATTACACCAGTGTGATATGTCTAGTGTGATCTTAATGCTTTTGTCTTCCTGCGCACATCGCTTGAATACCGGAATATTAAACAAGAATTTACCTCTATGTGTTTCGTGAACAATTTCTACTCCGGTTTCGTCACTAATTTTTCTGGCCAGCGCCACTAACTGCATGTTTTGTTCAAAAGAAAAATAATCCTTCCCGGTCTGCGCATTGATGAGTACCGGATTCGCAGAAGCTAAATGGTATAAATACTTAGAGTAATTTTTCAGATGCGTCGGGAAGTTCTTCTCTATCGATTGCCAGTATTGTCCGATTAAGCTTAACCCCTGTTCTTTTAAAGTGGCAAGAATGATATTTTTTTCTTTTAAATCTATAGGTAAATCCATTTCTATTCCATCGTACCCTGCCTGCTTTACCCGTTGGCAAAATGTATTAAAAGGCAATTGGTTTCCCCATTGGGGGCAATAATATCTTAACGACATGCCTTGATTATTCGTATATGATGGGATTAAGCGGCGAATCAACCACTTCCCCGATTTTAACGTTCGGACACCAGGTATCCCAGTCGGCCTGCTGATTCTTATTCTCTGGTGCTTTTAATCGTATATCCTTATCCATATATATGATGGTCATCACTTTTCTCATTTGAGTTGATTGATTCGGGCCCGCGCGGTGATACGTCCAGCCTTTATGAAAACTCACTTCCCCCAAATCAAATGGTTCTATAATATGCCCGAACCCGGATTTTTTTAGGACAGATTCCAGGAATGCCTGGCTTTCATCACTGATCTCTTTATCTCTTCCTTCCGTTAGTTGGTAACTTCCTGCACTGAATTCCAACGGACCTAACGGCAAGGGCGTTTCCTGGAGCGGAATCCAGGCGGTGATTGTTTTATCAGTATTTAATGGCCAATAATACTGATCTGCATGCCAGGGGGTATGCCCCCCACCCGCCTCTTTGTATAAAGCCTGGTCGTGATACATGCGGACTCCCTTTACTTCTAAAAGCCTGGTAGCCATCTGGGCAAGTCTTTTACCGAACACAATTTCCTTCACTACTTCGCTGTTACGCCAGATATTCATTATCTGCAAAAAAGCCTTGCCGTAAGTATCCCTTTCTTCCATAGAAAGGCGTTGTTTGTTAAGCCTGTTTACTTCCCGGGTGATTGCCTCACTCATAAAATCAATTACTTCCTTGCTGAAAACGTTTTTAATCTTAATAAACCCATTTTCCCTAAAAAACGCGACCTGGGAAGGAGAAATTTCGAAAGGAGTATTTAGGGCTTCGACAACTGATGCAGGGATTTTTTCCATAGCAAAGAAATTAATTTGTTGATTGGTACTGAGACCGGGAATATTGCTGGCGCTATAAATATAATAAATGCGTTTGATTATACGTGTCGATCTAAGGCTTCTGGATTAAATTCGGTCTTATCATAATATGGAATAAATATTAGATTAGTTACCCGGCTGGCCAATTGGAAATTTGATATGTTTAAAAACCAATTTTCCTAATTCGGGGAAAACGTTGCTCACATGCGGCGGCAGCAGGTGTTCCCATGCACGGTTTAAAGGAATTGCCATCTTGCACCAATTTGGGGCGTTAATTGCAATAGTAGCGTTCAGTCAAAGCCGCTGGATAAAAATAGTATATGCAAAAAGCTAAAGAATTATTGAAAAAGGCTACCGCGACACCTAAAAACAGGTGGATCAGCCTCTTTGTATTTCTTGTTTTAAGCTCGCTGGTGGTGGGGGGTATTTTTTATTGGAATGCCAAAAAAAAATCGATCATTAAAAATGAAATTGACAACAGCCTGGAGAAGAAAACGCAAGGGTTATATGTTATAAATTATGACAAATTCAATCTTGATGAAGTAGCCGGTTCGCTGAATGTTACTAATATTCATCTTTCCTTCGATAGTTTAGTGTATAGCGACTTCTTAGAAAAGCAGGAGGCTCCATCTATCCTGGTAAATATCTGGATCCCTTCTTTAAATGTATGGGGTGTTCAAACACCGCGTGCTTTAATCGATAAAGAAGTAGTAGGCGAACGCGTAGAGATCATGAATCCGCTGATAGAGATCATATATACCGGTATGAATAAGGATTCTGTACCGCAGATCCCTCCCCAGCAGGTTTTTCGGCAATTACTCGGTAACCTGAGTAAAATTCTGGTTAAGGAGATAGCAGTCAGCAACGCCCTGATATTTACTCACCATTGGAATAATCCTGATAGTATTATAACGGCCAGGGATGTCTCCCTCCGACTCTTCGATTTTGCCCTCCAAGATAAAAGCCCGGCAGATTCCTCCCGGTTTCTTTTTTCTAAAGAAATAATATTAACGGCGGGAAATATTAATTGGATGAATGAGCGAAAACTTTACAAATACCAGGTTAATAACCTGGCAATGAGTTCTCATGATAAATCGCTTGATTGCGGGAAGATTAATATAAGCCCTTTGCTCGGCGAGGAAGCTTTCATGAATAAAGTAAAAGTGCAAATTGACCGTTTTGATGTGGTGCTTGATCGAATTCAATTGCGGAATTTAAATTACATCGCTTTGTTCAATGGCGTAGTGGAAGCAGATAGTTTACTCATATCAAAAGCGGCCCTGAAAGTATATAAGGATTTTGGCCAACCAAGGGATAACGTAAGCCGGGTGGGCACATTCCCACACCAAATCCTGAAAAAGCTTCCACTTTCAATCAATATCAGGAAGGCTGTTGTTTCTAATGGCTTTGTAGAATACAAACAACTTACTCCTAAAACGGGTCAAAAAGGAAAGGTCCAGTTTTATGCTGTAAGCGCCCTTATCGATAATATTACTAATCAACCAGCCGCCATTCTGGCCAATAATATATGCCGGGCAGATGCCCGTAGCCTGTTTATGAATAAGGCAAGATTGAAGGCGACTTTCTTTTTTAATCTGGCCTCAAATAACGGAGGTTTCTCAATCGATGGACATATCGGAAGTTTAGATGCGAGAAGTCTGAACAGGATTAGCCAGCCACTAGCCTCGGCGAAAATAGTAAAAGGAACTATTAATGGTGTTGATCTGCATGTAAAGGGAAGTGATTACAAAGGGGAAGCAGAAATTACCTTTTTATATGATAACTTAAAGATAGCAGTTCTGGAAAAGAATATTGAAGAAGGCACCCTCGATAAGAAGAAATTAGTCAGTATGGCTGCGAATATTTTAATAAAGAATGCTAATCCCGGCCATAATGAAAAAGTCCGTATTGGAAATGGAACCTTCGAGCGGGATACCAACAGATCGTTTTTTAACCTGGTATGGAAATCGATATATGTTGCCCTATCTGAAACGCTGGGAGTACCAGTCAAGGACAAATCGAATAAGTTATGATTCCTGTTGGATTTTTTGCGCCAGGTTAGCCCTTAGAATTTCCTGGATGGTACTTGCCAGTACATAGGTGAAACAGGCTACTCCTTAAATTTCTGCTGAATAAATAAATTTCCTGAATTTCCCGCTTTGCTGTACTTTAAGAATTGGCAATTCAAACAGTAATTTATGGACTATTTTAGTATACATCGCCGGACTCTTCTTAAAGGCGCCACGGCCTCTCTTGCCCTGGCCGCACTGAATGCATCAGGCATGAATATTTTTATACCCGCTAAAACAATTCGGGTAGGATTAATTGGAACAGGATGGTATGGTAAGAGTGATTTGTTCCGTTTGATGCAGGTCGCACAAGTGGAAGTAATAGCTCTTTGTGATGTCGATAAAAATTTGTTAACGGAAGCGGCCAGTATGGTGATGCAAAGGCAGCCATCGGCTAAGAAGCCCCGGCTCTATACCGACTACCGCAAAATGCTTTCCGAAAACGGATTGGATATAGTGCTTATTGGAACACCCGATCACTGGCATGCACTGCAAACCATTGATGCAATTAAAGCGGGGGCTCATGTGTATGTTCAAAAACCAATAAGTGTAGATGTAATGGAAGGGGAAGCAATGGTAGCTGCTGCAAGAAAATATAACCGGGTTGTTCAGGTAGGTACACAGCGCAAGAGCACGCCACACCTCATCGATGCAAAGAAAAATATAGTAGATGCGGGACTATTGGGGAAAGTATCGCATGTGGAAATGTGCTGTTATTATCATATGCGTAACAATGGAAATCCCGCCGGAGCAATCAGTACCTGATTTTTTTGATTATGAAATGTGGACAGGCCCCGCTCCTATGCGACCCTATGATGGATTACCTCACACCAGGTGGTGGCGCACCTTTATGGAATATGGAAATGGCATTATGGGTGATATGTGTATTCATATGTTTGATACGGTGCGCTGGATGCTGGCACTTGGGTGGCCCAAACGCATCAGCTCTACCGGAGGTATTTATGTAGATAAAGGCGGCAAATCGAATATTGCAGATACTCAATCGGCATTATTTGAATATGATGATCTTAATTGTGTGTGGCAGCATCGCACCTGGGGAACCCCGGCAGATCCGGAATACCCATGGTCATTTATTTTGTATGGGGAAAAAGGCACGCTGAAAGCAAGTACCATGCAATATGATTTTATACCGGCGGGCGATGGTAAAAAGATTCATAAAGATGTGGTGTATGAAAGAGAAAAATATCCGGAAGATGTAAAAGAACCCGATATTGAATTGAATGCGGCACCGGCTACCCGATTGCATATGCTCGACTTTCTGCATGCCATCGAAAATAAAACAAAACCGGTGGCGGATATTGAAGAAGGCCATATTTCAACGGCCAGTTGTATCCTGGCTAATATGTCCATGAAACTGGGGCGGCCGCTGGTGTACGATCCCAAAGCCAGAATAGTAGCAGGCGATATCCAAGCCACGGCGCTTCTTCAGCGTACATACAGGCAGCCGTGGGTGCATCCACATCCGGATAATATTTGATTGTTGAAAATTAAAACATGAATTTCTTTCCGAAAAGACTCTATGAATACCAAGGATATTTCTTTGTGTACATTGAGTGGAAGCAGGATGCCTGTTACCACAATTTTCTATAAATCAGCTTATCTTTTGTTGGGAAATTATTTTTATTAATAAGACCATTAAACATAAATCATATGAAAAAAAAAATTGTGGCCGATGGATCTTCTTTTGAGGCAAGGGAAGGTCAGATTCAATCTGTTTCCCGGAGAAAAATGCTGAAATCAATCGCACTTTGTGGGAGTACACTGCTGTTTTCACCGAATAGTTTATTAGCGTCAACGGGAAGAAAGAAAGAAAAATTGGGAGTAGCGTTAGTTGGTCTTGGGTATTACAGTACTGACCTACTTGCACCGGCATTGCAACAAACAAAGCATTGTTACCTGGCCGGAATTGTAACCGGTACAGCATCCAAAGCGGAAGCATGGAAACAGAAATACCATATTCCCGATAAGAATATTTACAACTATGGCAATTTTGATACTATTTCTAATAACCCCGATATCGATGTTGTGTATATAGTACTTCCTCCATCGATGCACAAAGAATATGTAATCCGCGCAGCGAATGCGGGCAAAGAGGTATGGTGCGAAAAGCCGATGGCCATGACGGCGCAGGAATGCCAGGATATGATTGATGCCTGTCGAAAAAATAAAAAATCCCTGGCAATCGGGTATCGGTTACATCATGAACCTCATACGCAGGAATATCGCCGCATAGTGAACAACCGCTTACTTGGTAAAGTGCAAAAATTAAATTGCGCCGCAGGTTACCGCGACAACCGTACCAATCACTGGAAACAAAAAAAGGAAATGGGTGGAGGGGTTTTGTATGACATGGGAGTTTACGCCATTCAGGGTGCAAGACTAGGTACAGGTATGGAGCCTACTGCTATTATTTCTGCTAAGACGTCTACTACCCGACCGGAGATCTATAAAAACGGGCTGGATGAAACAACCATAGCCACCCTCGAATTTCCAGGTGGTATAATCGCCAATATCAAAACTAGTTTCGGGGAGAATATTAATTTTCTCAATATCACATGTGAGAAAGGAGTAATTAAGATGTCTCCCTATTCCGGCTATGGGGGGTTGAATGGCTCGAGTCCGCTGGGTACGATAAACTTTCCCTATGATGTTCCCTGGCAGCAGGCAACGCAAATGGATGATGATTCTTTATCTATTATGCAAAATAAACCCATGCTGGTGCCTGGCGAGGAAGGGCAGAGAGATATAAGAATAGTAGAAGCGATTTACAGGTCAGCCGGCGATCGGAAAAGGATTAGTTTATAGGGTGCATGCGATTCTTGAGTAAATCATCCCGTAATCTCCGAGCAACAACTTCAAATAAAAGTAAAAGGATAAACAGGATTTGTGTATTAGCCTGAAGAAGTAAAGTATCCCCCTTTAATAATAACCGGGATAACTATTTGAAAATTATTGCGAATTCATTTTGCTATTCTATCCGGCAAACCTATTTTTGCGCCGGAGAGATGGCAGAGCGGTCGAATGCGGCGGTCTTGAAAACCGTTGAACCAAAAGTTCCGGGGGTTCGAATCCCTCTCTCTCCGCCAAAGTTCCAATTAATAGGGGCTTTTTGTTGTGTTTTATACTTACATATTAAAAAGTTTGAAAGATCAGGGCTATTATTTCGGACATTGCTCTGATCTTGAAAGCCGTTTACCAAGACATAATGGAGGCAAAGTCCGAAGTACAAAAGCAAGGACCCCTTTTCAAATTCATTACTTTGAAACTTTTGATACAAAGTCAGATGCATTTAAAAGGGAATTTTTTTTTAAGTCATTTTCCGGCCGGCAATGGTTACTTACGAACAAAATCATATAGATGGGGTCGAATGCGGCGGTCTTGTCCGTAGGATCCTGTGGACCCACCGGATCCTGCGGAAAAACCGTTGAACCAAAAGTTCCGGGGGTTCTGCACAGCATCCTGTAGAGAATCCCTCTCTCTCCGCCAAAGTTCCAATTAACAGGGGCTTTTTTTTTGTGTTTTATACATACATATTAAAAAGTTTGAAAGATCAGGGCTATTATTTTGGCCATTGCTCTGATCTTGAAAGCCGGCTAAAAAAACATAATGCAGGTAAAGTCCGAAGTACAAAAGCAAGGACCCCTTTTCAAATTCATTACTTTGAAACTTTTGATACAAAGTCAGATGCATTTAAAAGGGAATTTTTTTTTAAGTCATTTTCCGGCCGGCAATGGTTACTTACGAACAAAATCATATAGATGGGGTCGAATGCGGCGGTCTTGTCCGTAGGATCCTGTGGACCCACCGGATCCTGCGGAAAAACCGTTGAACCAAAAGTTCCGGGGGTTCTGCACAGCATCCCGTGGAGAATCCCTCTCTCTCCGCCAAAGCTCCAATTAACCGGGGCTTTTGTTTTTTTGTGTTTTATACATACATATTGAAAAGTTTGAAAGATCAGTGTTATGATTTTGGCCATTGCTCTGATCCTGAAAGCCGGTTAAAAAAACATAATGCAGGTAAAGTCCGACGTACAAAAGACAGGACGCCTTT
Organism: uncultured Chitinophagaceae bacterium; assembly: GCA_963775145.1. Lineage (GTDB taxonomy): Bacteria > Bacteroidota > Bacteroidia > Chitinophagales > Chitinophagaceae > Endoryza. Next base: position 540,480 of record CAVZHZ010000015.1, on the reverse strand, counting down.
TCAAATTCATTACTTTGAAACTCTTGACACATGAATCAAAAGTTCCGGGGGTGGTGCACAGCATCCTTTGGAGATTCCCTTTCTCTTCGTCTTCTTTCGTCAAAGCTTTGGCATAGACGAGCTTTTTTTACTGGCAGTATCTTTTTCTTACTATTGAACAATGATAATGTCCGGTTTCGTTATGTTTGTTTGCGGCCTGGCACGGTTGACCCCTCAATTCCTTTAGTTGCAAGATTCTTTGGCTCTTTTAATTCTTTTCGTCTTCGTTGCCATCTTTAAATGAAACTTAATCCTTACTCAGGTAGTCCTTCATTAGATATGATAAGTCTAATTTCACTAGTAGTGGTACCAATGAAACAAGGAGGCAGATAAAAGGCCAAGGGTATGATGTTTCACTTCTTCCGTTGCTCCTGCCCTTCTGATTGAAGTAACCAGCCTTTTAATAACCTGGTCCGACATTATTTGTGCATGGTTTGCATTTTTCCAAATTGTATTAAAACGACCTTCTGTAAGCACATCACGATTTTGTTTTAGTATCTGTGGATCTTCTTTGGCTGCAAGGAGTAGAAATAAATTCCAATGATTGGCGCCATGGTCAAGCCACACATCCTTTGCATCATCAATTAACCAATAACAATACCCGACCGCCCTTCCGATGGTACGGGCATTCCTGGTAAGTAATGGGTCATTGGCATCAGCCATACGGGCGGTGTACTCGGCCATCACCCTGAAGGGTTCTGCTGATTTAAGCTTAAGAGCTTTGTTGATTTTATTCAAATCTGCACCCGGTTCCAATTTTTCTCTTGAAATAAAATTCTGCGCATCAAATAGCTGCTTCAGTATAGTAAAGAGTGGATCCGTTTTTTGCGATCTTTCTTTTTTGATACCCGCTTTTTTCAGATCATTGAGTACACTCCCGGCCAGGTTACTTAACAGTTCTTCAGCGGGGGTTTTGGAAACCGGCTCCGGATAGCCGGCGTTTATAAATGACTTAAATACATTTAAGGAAATTACCCGGTTCATTCCATTCATTTCATCACTTATATAATCAAACAGGCTGATCCCGAGATTAAAACGACCGCACCAATCAGATGTATGATCCACCACGCAGCTATTCGACCCAAGCAACTCGCCAAACAGGTTGCCCCAAAATTTTCCAAAACTATAAACTCCGTAAAGCTGCGCATGATCTATGCCTGTTGAAATAATTGCAGACTTCATAATAATCTCGTTCTTTATATCACACTGTTCAATGAGTTTGTAATACTCGGGTAAAAAATCCTGGTGATGAGGTAATCCGGCCTTTTGCCAGGATTCAAAAAAAACTGTTTGAAAGTGCTTATGCCAATCCATTAACGGTATTGGTTTTTATTAGGGGGCGCTCACTATGAATTTCGGCAGGGGCTAATTGAAAAAAATGGCATTCACCAGACAAATCTCTTTTCAGTTCTGATTGCCGCCAGCAATCCAGTGCATAACAGGCCATCGCAGTAGCAAATAATCCATCCTTGTCTTTAATTAAAGAATTGCCTCCTCCATAAGCCCCGTTCCATGAATCAACCTGGTTTGGGTCAGTTACAAACGGGGCCGGAATGCGAAGGATATAATCACCCGCCCAACTACCATTGGTATTTTGTGAGAGAAGTAATGCATTACCACACTTTGTTTTTTCGGGTTGATGACCAAGGTAGGACAAATGGGCAAATGATTCCAACGCCAGGGCCGTTGTAAAAGGATCACCTTTGATAGAAGATTGTAATCTATAGCCACCATCCGTTAATTGCTCACTAACCAGCGCTTCGGCTAAAAGGGAAGCCCGTTCATTTGGCAAACGAAGCTTTAGCATTGCAAGGGCTCGCAATAAAAGTGTAGTTGCATAATGAGGAGTGCACCACCAATAAGAATCAAAAAAGCCAGTGACTGTTTGCTGGTTCACCAGCCAGTGGAGCAATCCCGGTACATTTTCATTTTGAAGATCCGACAATACAGCTGCTATGGAAACATCAGGGTGAGCACTCGTCCAACCGGCAATCATTTTATCCGAAGTAGCGGAAATAAATTCACGGATACCCGAATCCACTTTGTAGGTTGAAAGCCCTTGATTGATTGAATGGCTCCACAAAAAGCCTTTCGCCTTTTCTTCGTCGCGGTCATTGAAATCATTGCCTGCCTGTAACGCCATTATACACCAGGCAGTAGAATCGGCATCCGGGGGAACTGCCGCACTGTAGGACCAGCCTCCGGATGCATGGCGGGAAGCTGATAAGAATTGCTGTGAATCCTTAATGGCACCTGGTTCTTTGCAAAAATCACCAATATGTGCCAGCACAAATCCGGTAACCCAAATATCAGACTCACCAGCCAGTGTGGGGAATCCCTTCCACCGCCCGTTTACTTTTTGCGATAAAAGATACTGTACTCCACATTCAATGGCATGGTTAACTACTTTCAGCTCAAACTGATTATTTAGATTCATTCTCCACATGTTACAAAAAAGTTTTGAATCACAATGAGTAAGTGAAAATTTTTTCTTAGATATCATTCAATAAAAAATTGAAACCTCCAATATCATTCTTTAGGAGATTTATTCTTTAAGAAGTTGCTGAATACCTGAGAATAAAACTCATTGCTCTTTAAAACTATTTCTATATATTACAAATGAATTCATCCAATGTATTTTTTTTCCTACCCCATTCTAACTTATCTCTAATTTCATATCCCGTCTGTGCGGGTTATATTTAAAGCCAATTGAAATCAGTTTAATTTTATTGTAAAAAACGTTGATGGAAGAAATAAGTAGAATAAATTATTGTTTCGAAATCACCAAATAAGGATTAACTGCAATTTTTCATAACCAAAACTTTAAAAAAATGGGAGATATTATTGTCACCATCCTGCAGGGCGATGCATCAACAGGAATACTAACTTTAAAAGATGGGCCAACAACCAATGCCACCCCGGGTGATCAGATTACCTGGAAGATTGTGCCAGGGTCGGGGGTAGCATCTATTTCCGGAATTAAGAATAAACCGGGTTATAAAGATGTATTTGAAAAGGATAAGGAACCAACCCTGCAACCTCCTTCCACCGACTGGATGGGCACTGTTAATCCAAACATTGTTCCGCCCACAGAAGAAAAATATTCAATATATTGGACCACGGCACCTCATGGATGGCTTAACGAAGGTGGAGGTATCGACAAGGTTTACGACCCAACAATTAAAATTAACCCTCAGGGGAGACCATGATTTTTAACAGGAAAGCCCATTACTTGCTAATGGGTTTTTTTTACGTTATTAGTAATTATGCTGCTGCCCAGGATCAACGGATTGCAGACAGCCTGGCCAAAATTTATCTGGCTGATCCTTCAAAGACTGAGGCAAAACTTGAATTACTCCGTAACCTGGCGTTCAATGAAATCAACAGCAACAAACTGGCTTTGCAATATGCGGAAGAATTGATAACCCTGGCAGAACAGTTCAAAAACAACCGATATCTCAGTCATGGTTATTTTCAGAGGGGAAATATAAAAAAACGTTTAGGTAATTTGGATGAGGCCATTCATGCTTATTTCAGGAGTGCTGAAATAGCCAAAAAAGAAAATCTTGGTGCCATTGAAGGAAGCGCGTACAGTACAATAGCGGATATATATGCTATGTCAAAAAATTATGCAAATGCGGGCCTTTATTATTCAAAAGCGATTACCACGCTTCGCCAAACAAAAGATAAAATTGCACTGGCTTCCGTATTTTCTAATGCCGGAGACGCCTATCTCAACAATAAAAAGTATGATTCTGCTCTCTTGTATTTTAAAGAATCAGAAAAACTATTTGACCAGCTAAAATATAGAATTGGCAAAGCGTATGCTCTGGGCAATATGGGAATGGTGTACGCCAATACCGGGCAAAGCGCCAAAGCTGAAAAAAACATCAATGAAGCTATCCTTATACTGGAAGAGTATAAAGATTATTATCCCATTTGCGTGTATCTCATCTCTATGAGTGATATCTTTCTTCAAAAAGGAGATCGGGTTACAGCGATGACCTATGCAAAACGAAGTCTGCAACTGGCAGAAAAGTACGGCTTAAAAGAACAGATCAGCGATGCTAATTTCAAAATTTCTGAACTGTATGAAATGACAGGCAATACCGGGGAATCATTAAAGTATTATAAAAATTATATTGCTTACCGGGATAGTGTAAACAATATAAAATCAGTACAAGCTATTGCTGATCTGCGAACGGATTACGAAGTTTCTCAAAAGCAAATTGAAGTGGATTTGCTAAACCAGCAAAAACGGAACCAGCGTATCATGGTGGTTTCCCTTTTCATTATTCTTGGTTTAACTATTATCATATTGGGCACTTTGTACTGGTATTATAGAACCATCTCCCGGGAGAAGAAAAGATCGGAGAGCCTTCTGCTGAATATCCTGCCTGCCGAGACTGCTAAGGAATTAAAACAAAACGGCAAGGTTGAAGCGGTGAAATTTGACGAGGTTACCGTATTGTTTACTGATTTTGTATCCTTCTCAAAATTGGCCGAACACGTAGAACCGGTACAACTGGTAAAGAGTATTGATTTTTATTTCAAAGGATTTGATGAGATCACCACAAAATATGAATTGGAAAAAATTAAAACAATTGGCGATTCTTACATGTGTGCCTGCGGCCTTCCCACTGCAAACCCGACACATGCAAGAAATGTAATCCAGGCTGCCACGGAAATGATTGAACTGGTGAGAAGTTCCCTGAATGCTTCGGATGGTCTGAGTCACTTTAATGTGAGAATCGGTGTTCACACCGGGCCGGTTGTAGCGGGTATTGTTGGGATAAAAAAATGGCAGTACGACATCTGGGGTGATACAGTAAACATAGCCTCCCGTATGGAATCAAAATCAGAACCGGGACGGGTTAATATTTCCGAAACCACTTATTTTCAAATCAAGGATGAATTTCCCTGTGAATACCGGGGCGAAATTGAAGTGAAGAATCGAGGCCCGTTGAAGATGTACTTTCTGTCTTAGCCTCTCATTATTTTGTACTCCAGAACCTTTTGAATGAATCCGGCGTTTTCTTATTGGTACCTCATTTGAGAGAATACCCCCAGAAATCTCCCCCATAATCACAAAATCTCCTGATTTTCAAGACATTCTTTCCAGGCAAAAATCGAATTCCACCTGATGAAAGCATGGAAAGAGCATTCAGGAAGCTAAGCGGGAACCTGGTTTTTTGATTATTTATGTCATGATTTTATTACAAGTATTGTGGTTTTTTCATTTTGAAAAAAAACTATTGGATAACCTTACTGAAAGTTGTAATTTACTCACGACGATTATTCACCAAAACTGCCTGTATGAATAAAAAAGTGGCCGACATTCTCTTGCGTAAAGGAAGTTATATCACCTCCGTTTCTCCCCAGTCTTCTGTATTGGATGCATTAAAAATTATGGCCGATCAGAATATCGGCTCCGTAATGGTAATCGAAGACGGCAAATATTTAGGCCTGATGACGGAAAGAGACTATTCCCGAAAAATTGTATTGCAGGGGAAATCCTCCACAGATACAAAAGTGGGAACGATCATGTCTTCTAACTTTCCCCGGGTAACGCCCGAGGACTCAGTGGAGTATTGTATGCAGCTAATGTCGGATAAAAATATCCGCTATCTTCCTGTTTTTGAAAATGACGTGGTCATCGGTATTTTGTCGATTAATGATGTGGTAAAAGAAACAATACTGTCGCAGCAGGAAACCATTTCTCAACTGAAAGATTATTTACACTCTAGTTTATAACCTCAAGGGAGGATTGCTTGTCAAATCGAAGTCCCGCCTTACTGGCGGGATTTTTCTTCTCCTGCCTTTTCCAACACCACTACCAGGTCAATCGTATCCACCGTAATAGGCATTAAGCCTACCTGCACTACCGCTTTCTTTCCCCTGATTTCTTTCACTTCTCCTACCTGGTGATTCTTTTTCATCAATACTTTTTTTCCCACCATAATCTCCCCACCTGTTTCTTCAAATCTTGATGAAACTTTCTTTTTCACCTTCTCCATAACCTGCTGATGGTTCTGCTTGAACAAAAGCACCTGCAATTGGTTTATAAGTTCTTTTTTGTCTTCGCTATTGGCCGCCTTCTTCCAGTCCAAAACAATCTGTTTTACTTTTCGCTCCATATCTTTCAAATAAGCCATTCTTTCTTCATTTACCTTATTCTGATGCCTTAACAATTCAACCTGTTGTTGATGTTTTTCTTTTGCGATTAACTGCTGCATTTCTTTTTGCAGGCGTTCATTCTCTTTTAATTTTTTTTGAAGTTCCTGGTCTTTCTTCTCCAGTTGCTGCAGATCCTGCTCCGTTCTGTTCAGCAGTTTATCCAGGCGAAAATGATCTTCATCCACTAACTGGCGGGCTCTTTCTATAAGTCGCTTTTCAAGGCCGATACGCTCCGCAATCGAGAACGTATACGAGCTGCCTGGCTTCCCAATATTTAATTTGTACAGCGGCAGTAAATTCGTTTCGTCGAAAGCCATGGCCCCATTCACAATTCCGGGTGTTTTGCCTGCCATTACCTTGAGGTTAAGGTAATGGGTAGTAACAATTCCCAGCGCGTGTTTTTTTACCAGCTCTTCCAATATAACTTCGGCGAAAGCTCCTCCGAGGTTGGGGTCGCTTCCGCTACCGAGTTCGTCAATGAAGAATAAGGTTCTTCCATTGGCGTTCTCAATAAAGTGTTTCATATTTCTTAAATGAGAACTATAAGTGCTTAATTCGAATTCTATGCTCTGCGTATCGCCGATATGAATCATGATCTGTTTAAATATACCAATCTCCGAATCCGGATGAACTGGTATTAATAATCCGCTTTGCAGCATCAATTGCAATAGACCTACTGTTTTTAACGTAACGGTTTTACCGCCGGCATTGGGCCCGGATATAACCAAAATCCGATTTTTCTCATTCAGGGAAATCTGTGTTGAAATTGTTTGCTTCCCGGCTTTTTTATTATGCAGGTATAATAAGGGATGATAAGCCTGAATTAAATGAACCTGCGCCTTATCAGTAAGCAATGGAAAATTCCCGTTTATGCTTACAGCCAGAATTGATTTAGCCCTTATAAAATCGAAAATCCCTAATATTTCATAGTATGTATTTAACAGGGCAGCATAAATGGAAAGTTTTGCGGTAAGGTCTTTCAGGATCCGATAAACCTCCCTGGTTTCTTCTGTTTCAAGAGAAAACACATCATTGTTTAGTTCAATAGTTTCTTCCGGTTCAACAAAAGAAGTCTTTCGCGTATCGCTTTCCCCCAATAAAATCCCTTTGACCTGTCTTTTGTATTCTGCGTAAACCGCCACTACCCTTCTTCCATTCAGGAAAGCTTCTTCAATGTCGGCGACATATCCGGATTTGCTCCATTTCTGTATTACTTTATCAAAAACCCGCCTTAGTTCATTTCGCTTTTTAAACAGGTTCAACCGTATTCTGCCCAGCTCAACCGACGCGTTATCCTTTACAATTCCGGAATCATCAAACACGTCATCCAGCAGTTCGAGAATTATTTTTTCATAATAGGTTTCAACAATCACCCTGCAAAGGGCCGGGTAGGCCAATTTGCGTTCATTGTCAAACCACCGGAAAATATTCTTAAGGCTTTCGGCCAGTTTTCGGATCTGTAAAAACTGATCAGCCCCCAATACGGCCCCGGGAATAGAAAGTAATTTTAATTCCCGGGAGAGATTCAATACATGGTCGTTTGGGAAGTACTGCCCGTTCTGGATTAATAATTTGTATTCAAAACTTTGCCGAAGCTCCAGATCTATAAATTCTTTCCTTGTGTGGATGCGCAATTCGGCCGCTTTTGTTTTGCCATATTCCGTTTTGCAATACTCTTCCAGGAGGTTTTTGATCTTCTCAAACTCCAGTTGTACCAGCGCCGATTCGGGAAAAAATTTCATGACCCTATCCAGTTTTTTTTGCCTTGCAAAATTAAGGGTAATAAAGGTCAGTTTCCTGGTTCTGATCGGAGTGATCTGTTGAAATATTACGCAGGCCGGCTGTACCATTCCAGCACTTAATGCAACTTATTTCATTTACTCCTGTTATTAAGTTCCAATCGGCTGATTATGGTTGAAATGTTAAGGCTATTATAAACAAAACTATTTGTCGCCTGGCTAACCAATAAACAAATGGCAGTCCGGGTAAATTGCATGAAATTTGTGCCGGAACATGTGTATTTCATTTAAAACTTTTAGCATGAAAATAATGTTGACCAGTGTGATTGTTTCTGTTTCAGCGTTTCTTTCCTGCGCCCAACAAGAAAACCCCAATACAAGTATGAGCAATTCGGTTACATCCACTTCCGCTTCTGGCGGACCATCATCTACCTCTATCAATACCGATACGGCAACTTTTGCCAATGGCTGTTTCTGGTGTACGGAAGCTATTTTTCAGCAATTGGAAGGAGTGCTGAAAGTATCGTCTGGTTACAGCGGTGGCCATGTAGTGAATCCCACATACAAAGAAGTATGCACCGGCACTACCGGTCATGCAGAATGTATTCAGATCATCTATGATCCCTTAAAGATCAGTTTTGATGAATTACTGGAGGTCTTTTGGCAAACGCATGACCCCACCACGCTGAATAAGCAAGGCAATGATGAAGGGCCCCAGTACCGGAGTGCTGTTTTTTATCATACAGCGGAGCAAAAGGCAAAAGCCGATAAATATAAAGCCGAACTGGATAAAAGCGGCGCCTTCCGGGCTCCCCTTGTTACGGAGGTTTCCCCATTTACCAGTTTCTATGTTGCGGAAAATTATCACCAGGATTATTACAATACAAATGGTTCGCAGCCTTATTGCACGTATGTAATACGTCCCAAACTGGAAAAATTTCAAAAAGTCTTCAAAAGTAAATTAAAGCATTAAGAGCAAAACCTCCCGGGGAACCGGGAGGTTTTTGCAAGGTTTGATACGATGGCATTACACGAGAAGAAGGTTACTGTTTTATAATTTTTTGAGTGTACGTATTATTATCCATTCTTAGTACTGCCAGGTAATTGCCCCCTGTTACATTAGCCAAACTATTTAACTGAACATTGTTATTTCCCTCGTTAAAAGTCATTTGCTGCTTATGTACAATTCGGCCAGCATAGTCAATTAATTGAAGAACGGCCGTTCCTGCCTTGGGGGCATTTACACTTATCGTAGCATTGGTTTGAATAGCGCTAGGGTAGATTTTAAAAGAAGTTGACAGGTCATGGCTATTCCGGAATGCCAGTATATTGCTATAGGTAACTGTTCCATTGAGAGATAATAATTTAAGACGGTAGTAGGCATTTCCCTGGAGCGGAACATTGTCGGCAAAGTCGAATAAATATTGGTTGGCATAACCTGCCGAAATAGAAATTTCTCTGGCTAATTCAAATTTATTAACTGATACGGCCTTTTGAATTTCAATTTTCGAGAATGCATGGTCTTCGGCCAGTCTCCAGTTTAGCGTTACTTTATTATTCTTTTCGAATCCGCTGAACGAAAGCAAGGCCGATTTGGAAAGAAAAGAATTCGCGTAAATAAATTTCTTGAAATAAACACTGCGAAGCCTTGTCATGCTGTTGACCGACTTATTATCTGCTCCCACCCGGAAACGCACGGAGGAAACGCCTGCATGCACCATCGAAAACATCACATCATGTTGAACGGTGTCAATCCCGTCGTAGGTGATGGCCGATTTATTAACAGCTTCAAACCAATTGGAAGATTTTTTAACTTCCAGGGAAGTTCCCAGCATATCATAATCTATAAAATAAGAAACAGATTCTTCAAATCCGTCCGTTTCAAATAACTTATCATCGGGAAATTCATATCCATCAATATCAATGGCCGTTAAGGGTACTTCCAATTGAACCATGGGAATAGTGGTTCCGGTAACGACGAATTCGAGTAAAAAGTCAACATGGCCATTTTTTTTGGGAGCACAATTAATATAAGGTTGAAATGCTTCATCAAATCCGGAGGGGCCATCTAATTCTTTTAAAGTCATATCCTCCGTCATACCTAGAATGGTAAGCAGGCCATCTACCCCCGGCTTAACATTGCTGAAGCGGTACTGGGCCCCTGGCTGCAAATCAGTACCGGAAACCAAAACGGCGCCGCGGAAGATATAATCGGGTTGTGCTTTAGTGTTGAAACTCAAAATAAGTATCAGCAATTGAACAAACACCACAATAAGAAGTATTCGGGTACCATTCGTTTTCATAAAATCATTTTCAAAGGTTACAAATCAAGTACGAATGGTCTTCCAACAGATGAAATGGATCGGTTAATCTTTAGGTTATTGGTTTAATTAGAATTAATTATTGATTATAACTTGCTAATTTTTTGCTGCACCAACTCATTTCCGTTTTTCAAGAGGGCGATATAATTACCAGTTGTCAGTTTGTCAAATCCATTTACAACCACGTTATTGGTTCCTTCCTGGACCATTATATTTTGCTGGAATACTACACGGCCTGACATATCTACCAGTTTAAAAAAGGCAGTACCTGCTTTATCTGAACGCAAACTTACTGTTGCATTCGAATGCACCGCACTCGGGTAAACCTTAAAAGTATGTTGGTTATCTGTTGACGAGCGGAAAGCAAGAATATTACTGTACTGCACAAAGCCATTAGCAGAAATCATCTTTAGTCGATAATAAGTGGTGTTGGTCAGCTGCTCATTGTCTGAATAACGAAAAGCCAACTGTTTACCGGCATCATTCATCCAGAATTCTGAAATGGGCTTAAAGGTTCCGCTGTTGTTTTTTTCTACCACCACCTTAGCCAGATGATGATCGGTGGCCAGGTCCCAGTTCAATTCCACTGTTTTATTTTTTTCAATACCACGGAAGGCTACCAGGGCAGGTTGAGCTAAAAAAGAATTGGCATAAATAAATTTCTTAAAATAAATACTGCGTAACCGGGTCGCCACTGAACTTGTATTAATATTGTTTGCACCCACCCGAATGAAGATGGAAGACAGGTTTGCGTTTATAACCGAAAACATTACCTGCTTTGCTGATGTGTCACGGCCGGGGTAATCAACACCTCCAATATTGCGGCAACTCATCCATCCAGGGCTCGAATTAATGGATAATTCAGTACCGATCATATCATAATCCATATACGCACTGGCACCCCAGGTTATTTGATCAAATTCAAATACACTTCCGGTTACGCCATCCACATCAATGCAGGTAACTGGTATTTCTAATTGAAGCATGGGAACCGAACTGGCTCCATTCACAAAATCAATTCTCATTTCGAGGTAACCACTGGTGGCCGGGTCAACTTCTAATGTAGGTTGCAAGGCTTCAGTATATCCTGAACCTGCATCAATATCAGATACTTTAATTCCAGCGCTAATATTAGTAATGGTTACAAAGGCACCTACTCCTGGTTTTACATTCTTATAGAAGTATTGAGCGCCTATTTGGCGGTCTGTCCCGCTAACGAGGGAACCACTGCTAAAATCATAATCGGGTTGAGCATAACTGCTGAAGGAGAACATGACCAGCAGTATGTAAACAAAGAAAACAACAAGGATGATACGGGTACCATTCGATTTCATAACATTCATTTCAAAGGGTTACGAGATACGTGTTCGAATGGTCTTTCCTAGGGTTTATGGATTGGCTTTTACGCGGGATATTGGATTGGATTAAGAAACTTGATTCGATTTGAATCTGGTAACAAAGTATAGTGAATTCTTTATAAATGCAAGCCCCTAAAGGGTTTCAAAAGGAAACACCTACTCTTAGGGTTGTAAATCAATTGCTTAATTCCGAAGTTTTTTTTGAAATTTTTCTATAAAAGCCTTCGTGTTTTTACGATCACGCTTATCTTTAGCATAATTCAAATCAATATTAAAATGAAATGGTTTTTTGTTATTTCTTTATTGTTTGCCCAGCCTGCAATCGGGCAACAAATGCCTGTTTTAGACGAGCGCAAGAGAGCTGAACTCGTTGATGAACTATTGGCCGATCGAATAAATAACCTATTACCCGGCCTGATGCAAAATGCGGGTCTGGATATGTGGATCATAGTAAGCAGGGAGTACAATGAGGACCCTATTATCAAAACCATGCTGCCTTCTACCTGGCTTGCGGCAAGACGCAGGACTATTCTTGTCTTTTTCAAACCTGAAAAGGATAAGCCCTTCGAAAAAATGGCCATTGCCCGCTACAATGTAGGAGAAACGATAAAGGCTGCCTGGGATATTCAGCAATTTCCTAACCAGTGGGATCAACTGATCGATATTATAAAAAAGCGAACCCCTCAGAAGATTGGGCTTAATTATTCCACCCATTTTGGCCATGCCGATGGAATGGACCATACCGATTACCTTGAACTGATGCAAAAATTACCCGTCGACTATAAGGCAAAGGTAGTAAGTGCAGAACCGCTCGCCGTATCGTGGCTGGAAACCCGTTCGGAAAAGGAAATGATCCTTTACCCTCAACTGATTCGAATTACGCATGATATTATAAGTGAAGGATTTTCTGAAAAAGTAATCACTCCCGGAGTCACTACAACCGATGATGTAGTATGGTGGTTCCGGAATAAATTCCGGCAAATGGGACTCGACACCTGGTTCCACCCCACGGTAGATGTTCAGCGTAACGACTCCCTAAATTTTGAACACTTGCGGACATTTTCCAATCGCCCCAAGGAAGAAGTAATTATGCCGGGAGATCTTATTCATGTTGATATTGGAATTACCTACCTGCGATTGAATTCGGATATCCAGGAGCATGCTTATCTTTTGAAACCAGGAGAAAAAGAGGCTCCTGAATCTATAAAAATCGCTTTTAAGAATGGGAACCGGGTACAGGATATTTTAACGGCCCAGTTTAAAAAGGGGAAGACAGGGAATCAAATTTTGGCTGATGCCTTAGCACAATGTAAATCGGAGGGCCTGCAGGCAGTGATATATACCCACCCAATCGGGTTTCACGGTCATGCAGCGGGACCGACCATTGGAATGTGGGATAACCAGGGTCGTACAGTTGGAAGCGGGGATTATCCGCTCAATTACCGAACCGCCTATTCGATCGAATTGAATTGTTCCACTTTTATTCCCGAATGGAAAAAGGCAATCAGAATTATGCTGGAAGAGGACGGCTATTACGATGAAAATGGTTTTCGGTTCATTAATGGCCGGCAGAAAGAATTATTGATCATTCCACGACCATTGAAACAAATAGGGGACTAATAAAAATCCCCCGTATAGAAATACGGGGGCTGAATGTATGTAATTAGAAACGAATGCTTAGTTTGAACGCTGAATTTTCTGCGTGTATTGGTGCCCTTCCATTGATACTACTACAAAGTATTGCCCGGTAGAAAATTGAGAAAGACCTGTCAAAGCAACGGTATTATTGCCAGCCTGGATTGACACATCTTTTTTCATCACCAGCCTTCCCCCCTGATCAAATAAACTGATTTTGGCCGGTGCTGAATTATCGGAAGAGAAATTAATATTTGTATTGTCAATCACTATGCTGGGAAACACCTTCATCTTGCCAAAATTGCCATCCGGTCTGATATATATTATAGTGCTATACCCAATCTTACCATTTTTATCAGTCATTTTTAATCGGTAGTATGCTCCGGTAGTATTTTTGGAATTGTCGTAAAACAGGGAAGTTGATTTTCCGGCTACCGGCACCCTCCCAAGCGAAATAAACGAATGGCCATTTACACTTTTTTCAATATCTGTAAAAGCATAATCATGCAGGCTGCCCATGGTCCAGTTCAATACTACTGTATTATTCGTATTTCGGTTTCCAATAAAGGAAAGTAAATTGGATACCGGAAGAAAAGAATTCTGGAAGAAAAATCGTTTGAAATAGACGCTTCGCTGACGGGTAGTACTGCCACTGAGCTGATTATCTAACCCAATTCTGACTGTAAACGAATTTGTGTTTGGATAAATCACTGAAAACATCGCCTCCATAGCCATCGTATCAATCAGGGTTTTTTCGAGTCCCCGGCCGTTTCTACCTGTCACACTTCCTGGTGAATAGATGAAACGAAGATCTGTACTAACAAGGTCGTAATCGAGTTGATAAGTTCCGGGGGTTAGGTATTCATCAAATTCAAACATGCTGTCGGTAGCGCTGTTGTTTCCATCCACGTCAATTGAAGTAGCAGGCACTTCCGACATCACAAGAGGTATCATGGTACCTGTGGCAACAAAGCTTATAACAAACTCGGCATAACCATTGGTTTTGCCTTTTGCCTGGATGCGTGGTTGAAAAGCTTCATCAAATCCGCCATTTTTATTATCATCAAAATCAATGATCTTGATATCTGTGCTTATGCTGTTTATTGTAACAATGGCATCTACTCCGATTTTCACGGTGGGAAAAAGGTATTGCGCACCTACCTCTTTATCAGTGCCGGAAACCAACACACAGTTTCTAAAAACATAATCTGGTTGGGAAAATCCATTAAGTGACAGAATAGTCACCAGGAATATTGAGAGAAGCGTTGATTTCAAAAAGGTACGATTCGTTTTCATGGCATTCGGTTCAAAGGGTAAAGAATCAGTTTAGCTAGTTCTTCAGGGGATATCCTTTTGTTTCTTTAGGATAATTTTGATAATCCTTTATCATTACATACAGATAAACCCGGGGGTAAAGATTAATCGGTATTTCGGAAAATACAAGTCTATTCGTAGAATTACTAGTATAATTGTTGACCGTATTTTTTCACAAGGCTGGTAATCAAATAGAAGTAGAATGCTATTTTTTTATAGAAACCCGCCGAAGTTCTAGGAGATTTAGGCCATTGGGGCGAAAATTTCTGATGTGTACATTCACTAAGTGTATCGCTTCATCATACCAAAGTGGTACCACAGGTGCATCCAGTATGATTAGCCGATCCATTTTTTGGTATAGAAGGTAGCGTAGGGAATCGTTATTCTCCATCATAGCTTCCTCATAAAGCTGGTTAAACACCGGGTTGTTATACCGGGTATAGTTGGGTGGAGCTGGGTTCTTTCCATAAAATACACTCAGGTAATTTTCTGCATCAGGGTAATCGGCAATCCAGCTCCCTCGAAAAAAAAGGGCCTGGGATTTGGCCGTTTGCTCCAATAGTAAGCTCTTTGGTATTACTTCTATCTGGATAGTCAAACCTGTTTCCTCCAATTGTTTTGCAATGAAACTGGCGAGGTCGGAATAAATGGGAATGGTCAGCAATTTAATAGTGGATATTTTTTCTCCCTCAGGATAGCCGGCTTCTTTAATCAAAGTTCTTGCCTTTGCCGGATCATAATAATACCCTTTTACCTCTTCCGCATTAAAGGAGGGTAATCCGGCTGGAACAAAGCCACTCCGTGCCGCTGTTCCAATGGAGTTCCGGAGATAAAGCATCAATTTTTTCCGGTCGAACCCGTAATTAATGGCCTGTCGTATTTTTTGTAAACGTAAGGGGGATTGTTTTACGAGTTCAATACTACTGTCAACAAGAATTCCCAGGTATTCGGTATTTAAGTAAGCGTGCTTATTTAATTGAATTTTTTCCTGCCATTCTTTTTTCAGCTCCCCCTGTTTATTCAGTACTTCATCTTTGAAAGAAGGATCAATATCATTAATGAAATCCAGTTGCCCTTGCTGAAATAATAAGAACTCTGTTGCGCGGCTATCATAGAAACTTACTTTTACTGCATCGAGGTAAGGCAACCTGTTTCCGTTCTCATCCTTTTCAAAATATTTAGTATTCTTCCATAATATCAGGGCCTGCCCTTCTTCCCATGATCTAAATCGGAATGGCCCCGTACCGCAAGGATGGCTGCGAAAATCTTTTCCATACTTTTCTACCACTTCGCGGGGAATAATAGAGCAATATTTGTTGGATAACACACCCAAAATCGGACTAAATGGTTTTTGAAGACGTAACCGGAAGGTGGAGTCATTAACGGCTGTGAAAGCATTAATTGAATCTACCCTGTTGTTAAATATCCAGGCCCCGGGACTGGCAGTAGCAGGGTCTATCAACCGCTTAAAGCTATAGACAATATCTGAAGCAATCATCCGGCGCCCCTTCCCTCTATCAAATGCTTCATTGTCGTGGAAATATACATCTGTTCTCAGGAAAAAAGTATATTGAAGACGATCGGTAGAAATTTCCCAATGAGTAACCAGGCAGGGAATAATTTTTAATCCGCTATCAGTTTCCACCAGTGAATTATATAACTGGTTAACCAGCCACATGATCGATTGATTTTTGGCAAATGCCGGATCCAGCGAAGCTACACCGGTGGGTTCATTGTAGCGGAAGACTTGCTTATTATCCGATTTTTTGGTGCTGCAAGCCAGCATTACCAGCTGGAGAAAGTTTATAAGAAGAAAACCATAAAATATACGTAAGCGGGGCATAAATATAAACTGATGCAACTAAATTAGCGAACTAAACGCATTGAACAAACAAGCATTTACTATGAATAAGATACTTCTTGCCGTATTCCTGTTGTTTTTGATTGGTACCCGCTTTGAGGGGATTGCCCAACCAAATGGAAAGAAAGTCCGGTTTACCCGGCAAGATAGTTTACGCGGCAGTATAAATACAGAACGCGATGGGTGGGATGTAGATTCTTATGTTATTGATATTACTCCTGATTTCATTAAACGGTTCATTTCCGGAAGAACCGAGATTACTTTTAACGTAATAAAGTCATTTATGGTCATGCAGATTGATTTGCAGGAACCAATGGAAATACTCAATATTACCTGGAATAAAAAGAATCTTTCTTTTCGTCGGGAAGGCAATGTATACCATGTACAATTCCCCGAATTGCTAATGGCCGGTGGCACCGAATCAATCAGTATTAATTTCGGCGGCTACCCGAGGGTGGCAGTCAACCCACCCTGGGATGGCGGGTGGATTTTTAAGGTAGATAAACTGGGACGGCCCTGGATGAGTGCTGCCTGCCAGGGTTTAGGAGCCAGTGTGTGGTACCCCTGCAAAGATCACCAAAGCGATGAACCGGATCACGGAGCGACGCTCAATATAACTGTTCCCGATACACTGATGGCTGTTGGCAACGGAAGATTAATAGGTAAGAAGAGTAATAGTCCGGGTACTGTGACATACCAATGGCGAGTGGTAAATCCTATCAACAATTATAATCTTATTCCTTATATAGGCAAGTATGTGCATTGGAATGAGAATTGCGCAGGTGAAAAAGGCAACCTGACCTGCGATTATTGGGTGCTGGACTATGAATTGGAAAAAGCGAAGCAACAATTTATGCAGGTTCCAAAAATGATGAGAAGTTTTGAATATTGGTTTGGCCCCTACCCTTTTTATGAAGACGGATATAAATTGGTTCAATCGCCTCATCTCGGTATGGAACATCAAAGTGCCGTAGCATATGGAAATGGATTTCAAAATGGATACCGGGGCAACGACCTGAGCGGAACCGGCTGGGGCAATAAGTGGGATTTTATCATTGTTCACGAAAGCGGCCATGAGTGGTTTGCCAACAATATAACCACCAAGGATATTGCCGACATGTGGGTTCATGAAGGATTCACCAATTATTCGGAGACCTTATTTACAACCAGTGAATTTGGTGTAGAAGCGGGTAACGATTACGTTATTGGCACCCGGAAACGCATTGCAAACGATGTTCCTATTATAGGGCCATACGG
Source organism: uncultured Chitinophagaceae bacterium (assembly GCA_963775145.1). Taxonomy (GTDB): domain Bacteria; phylum Bacteroidota; class Bacteroidia; order Chitinophagales; family Chitinophagaceae; genus Endoryza. The sequence continues at coordinate 522,779 of CAVZHZ010000015.1, read as the reverse complement.
GGTAAACAGGCAAGGGAGTGGTGATATGTATTATAAGGCCGGTAATATGTTGCATACGATTCGGTCTGTTATAAATGATGATGAAAAGTTCAGGCAAATTCTCCGCGGCCTTAATCAAACTTATTACCACAAAACAGTAGAAGGAAAAGAGATAGAAGCCTATATCAGTCAGCAATCTGGTAAAGACTTTTCTCCTGTATTTGATCAGTACCTGCGTTCTACTACCATTCCGATTCTCGAATATGAAATGGAAGGTAACAGCATCCGTTATCGGTTCAGCAATTGTAACAATAACTTTACGCTACCGGTAAAAGTTAACCTGGGGCGGGAAACCTGGCTTACTCCTACCACCACCTGGAAAAACGAGCAATTGGATAATTGGTTTGATGGGAAGACGTTTATAATTGACCGGAACTTCTATATTCAGTCTAAAAGAACGAAATAGCCTGGTTAGATTATGAATTCCCCCTTGACAATGGACTATTCCTCAATCACTATCTTTACCGCATGAGTACCATCCGGCGGCAAAGCATAATTTCTTCAGCTATTGTTTACTTCGGCTTTGCTCTGGGCTTCATTAACACCTATCTCTTTACCCGGGAGGGAAGCGGGTTTACCAAGGAAGAATATGGTCTTATCGGCGTTTTTGTATCCCTGGCAAATATTATGTTTTCATTGGCCAGCCTCGGGATGCAGTCTTATATATATAAATTTCATCCTTACTATAAAGATAATCTGCGACCCCGGGAAAACGATATGATGACCTGGGCCCTTGTAACCAGTGTAATTGGCTTCTTGTTAGTTGTAATGGGTGGATGGATTTTCAAAGATTTGGTGATCCGCAAATTCGGAACAAATGCTCCTGCCCTGATAAAATATTATAGCTGGACTTTTCCTTTCGGTTTTGGATTAACTATTTTTTCATTGCTTGAAGCATTTGCCTGGCAAATAAAAAAATCAGTTCTTACCAATTACCTGCGGGAAATTCAATTTCGATTATTTACCACGGTGCTCATTGTTCTTTTCTCTTTCGGCATTGTGCACCAGTTTGATCTGTTCATTAAATTATTCGCGTTAACCTATGTGCTGTTAGCACTGGTATTGCTGGGGTACCTGCTATATACCAGGCAGATCCATTTTAATTTTTCTGTAAGCCGTGTTACCAAAAAGTTTTTCAAAAAAATTCTTACCCTGGCTTCCCTGATTTGGGGAGGATCGGTAGTTTTTACGATTTCCAGTCAATTTGATTCGCTGGTAATAGCCGCTGTTATGAAAGATGGACTGGCATTTACCGCTATCTATACAGTAGCTCAAAACATTGCCAGTCTTGTACAGGCACCGCAGCGGGGAATAATATCTTCTTCTATTCCCGTTCTTTCGCAGGCCTGGAAGGATAAGGATATGGAAAAGATTCAACTGGTATATTATCGATCCTCGCTGAACCAGATCATTTTTTCAGCGGGCATGTTTGCCCTGATTTGGATCAACTTTACCGATGGTGTTTTTACTTTCCACCTGCAGCAGGATTACCTGGCTGCCAGGGAGATTTTTCTTTTTATAGGATTGATGCGGATTATAGATATGGGAACCGGGGTGAATGCGCAGATTATTGGGACCTCGACCTTCTGGCGATTCGATTTTATTACCGGGATTATTCTTTTGATAATTACATTGCCGCTTAATTATATTCTTACCAAAACGATTGGCGTTACGGGACCGGCTATCGCAAACCTTATCTCGCTGGCGATCTATAATAGCATCAGGTATTATTTCCTTTTCAGGAAGTTCAACCTGCAACCTTTCAGCCGCAAATCTGTTTATCCATTATTACTGAGCCTGGCTGCCTTCTTGGTATGTCACTTCCTATTTCATCAGCAACAAGGGCTGATCTGGATTGTACTCAGGAGTTCCGTATTTATAGGAATCTATTTAACCGCGTTAATTTTTCTAAACGTGTCGCCAGATATAATTCCCGTCTGGGCAACGATCAGGAAAAAATTGGGCTTGGGGAAGTAGGAACATAAAAAGAAAACCACCAAGCAGAACCTCATACTCACTTTCGCTCGTATTCCGGTTTACCCGATGGTTTCTGAGTTGCTTATTTCCTGTTTAGGGATTTCTGCAACCCCGACTACATGTTTCTTGTTTCCAAAATCTTTGTAATCGTATTGTGTTATGAAGTTAACTATCCATATTACCCGTTTCCAAATATTTACGCTTGTTGTTTTGCACTTCTTATGCACCTGGTTTTCCACATCAATCAGCTGCGCATATTCTCAATCTGCAAGGGGATTCCAAGGTCCCATTCTTTTGATGCGTGAATGACGGTTTGCAAATCATCGATTTTCTTTCCGGTTACTCTTATGATATCTTCCATTATAGAAGCCTGTACCTTGAGCCCGGCGTCTTTTATATTCTTCACTATTTTCTTCGCATCTTCCTGTTTGAGGCCGTTTCGTACAGTCACCTCTTTTTTCCAGATTTTTCCGCTTTGGTACCCTTCTTTCGAAAGGTCAAACGCCTCGGGGGCAATGCCCTGTTTGTGCGCCCGGCTAATCAGCACATCAATCAGTTGCCGCATCTTCATATCGTCTTCGGTTTCTATGTTAACCACAAATTCCTTCTTATTAAGATTGATAACCACGTGCGAGCCTTTAAAATCAAACCGATTGGTGATCTCTTTGGTGGTTACATTCACGGCATTATCGAGGGCCTGGCCATCTACCTTGCTTACAAAATCAAATGAAGGCATAAAAATTATTTCAGTTACTGATTTGGTTTCTTTTCAAAAATAAGATTGTTGGCAGACTTTTTTCCAATAAAAAAGGCCCTGTAGAAACAGGGCCCGTTAACCAAAACTAACTGCTTATGAGAAAAACTGTATGAATCTATTTTCGGTAATATTATTTACATATACGATATGCCACAACTTACCAGGTACATCAGCAACAGCGATATGAGTATTACTTTTTTCATTATTCTGTGCTTTATATATATAAGACGTTGAATGGATCAAAAGGTTAAAAGCAACCCTGTTAAAAAAAATAAAATAAAAGCCCTGCACTTCAGGGCTTTTGGTTGTCAGTTCCCGTTTTCTACCTTTATCCGGCTTTGTTCATCACTGGCTCCACCAGTTCTTCTTTTCTGGCCATTTGCTTTACCCTTACTGAAGCGGTAAGTGAAATTGGCACTGAATACCCTTGAATCCCGCTTTTGCTGAAAGGCAGCATCAATATTGCTGAAGCGGCTGGTACCATCAATTTTCTGGGTCCAGAACAAGTCCCTCACACTAATCCGGACAGACCCTTTTCCTTTCATGATTTGTTTGCTTATTCCGGCATTCACCATTCCCAGTCCGCGAATGCTGAAAACTCCATCAACTCCTTTGGTTCTATAAAAGCCACCTAGTTCCGCATTAACTGTTTTGCCTAATTTGATTTGGTTAGATACATTAAACTGGCCCGTGGTAGCACCCAACTCTATCGGGTCATTGTTTACAATTCCCTTGTACAGGTTATTATAAACATTGGCATAAATATTTGTATTCCACCATTTCGTAATGGGGAAACCAGCACTTACAGAAATACCATATTGACGCTGACTGGCTATATTGGATGTTTTTACAAAAGTTTCATTGCTGGCAGTGTTCTGTTCCAGTACCTCCGTAATAATATCCGTTGTTTTCGTATAGTTAAGGGTGGTGGTTAGAAAACCCCGGAAGGTATGGCTAAACTCAATATTATGACTAAACTGAGGTTGCAGATTAGGGTTACCTTGTTCAAAAGTATACTTATCAAGGAACAGAATGAAAGGATTCAAATCCTCATAATTCGGGCGTTGAATCCGACGACCATAATTCAATCCAAGTGTATTTTTCTTATCTACGATATACTGAAAATAAGCTGTTGGAAATACCTGGGTATAGTTACGGTCGAATTTTTCACCGGTGGTAAGCTGGTTTCCTTTTGCCTGGGTATTTTCAACCCGGAGCCCAAATTGACCAGTTATTTTCTTCGAAAGCGGACGGCTATAATTTATATATAACGCGTTTACATTTTCCTTGTATAGAAAGTGATTGCTTCGGCCGATATCCCGAACCTTTTGCCCGTTTTGAATACTGTCATATACTGCGTTATTATCTGTTTCCACAAAGCTGGCTTTGGCACCTGCCTCGAACTTGGCTCCTTTCTTCAAAGGATGAACGTAATCAACTTTTACACTATAAATATTGATTTGCTGAGGAAGATTGCCCACCAGTGTATCTGGTACAAAAGAAGAAGGTTGATTCGCCGGTCCGAAATACGCGTTGATCAAATGCTGATTATTCATGCTTCGATATCCAAGATAGTCGGCATCTGCCGTAATTTCTTTACCGGTAGTATCTAATACATGGCGGAAATTCAGGTTGGTACTAAAATTCTTCCAGCTTCTTTCGTTGACCGTTGAAGCACGGGTTATGCTTTGTAATACTTTAGACGCATCCGATATATACACATCACTATTATTGGCAAATTTGCCAGGATTACTAAAACCCCCTAACACTATCCCATAGGTTGTTTTTTTGGAAGCATAAAAATCCAACCCTATTTTTCCGTTGAAGGATTCTCCCTTTTCCCTGATTCTCGATTCCTGGTCGAAATGCGATCTTAATTCTTTGGTACCGGCTTCCAGGAATTTTCTTTGAATATCCAGGTCGTTGAAATTTTTTCGATAGCTATAGCCAACATTTGCAAAAATGTTCACTTTGTTTTTGCGGTAATTAAAATTTGCTGATTCATTAATCTTAGGATACCGGCCCTGTCCATATCCCAGCGATAAGCTTCCGTTATATCCAACCTGTTTTGTTTTTTTGGTTTTGATGTTGATTATTCCGCTATTTCCTGTTGCGTCGTATTTCGCCGGAGGATTGGTCATAATTTCTATCTGATCCAATTGGCTCGCGTTCATATTACGCAGCAGGTTGGCCAGGTCGGAACCAGATAAATAAGAGGGACGGCCATCTACATATATTTGCACGCCCTGTTTTCCCTTTAAGCTGATGTTACCATCTTTGTCTACACTGATGCCAGGTGATTTTTCCAGCACCTCTAATGCCGTGGCACCCACATTGGTTACTGATGCTTCAACGTTCACAATGGTTCTGTCCAATCGTTGCTCTATTAATGGCTTTCGTGCAGCTACTGTTACAGACCTTAAGTCTTTCGGCTTTATTGCCAGGCTTACTGATTCCATTTCTTTTTTGTTACCACCCGCTAATGTCATCAATGGGGAAATTGTGGTTGAATATCCAACGGCAGAAATACCTACCCGATAGTTACCATCGCCAAGATTGGCAAATTCGAAAACACCCTCTTTGTTTGTAACTGTCATTTTTACAAGAGAGGTATCACTCCCCTTAAGCAGGGAAATTGACGCAAAGCCCAGTGGGGCTTTTTTATGGTCTACTACCTTCCCAATAATTGAATTGGATTTGGTTTGTGCTTGGCTGACTTTGGATAAGGTTATTGTTACCAGGATCGTCAGCAGAATCGACATTTTTCTCATAAAGAGTTCCTTTGTTTATTTTATACTATGTGTGAACAATTACAGTCCAAAAGTAAGTACTATATGATACATAGTACAATGTTTAGTGCTGAAGGGCTGATTTTATTGATAATTGGGCAAATCACAACTATGAGTGTGACGTGGATGGCAGAATTTGGTTACAAAAGTGTAGGTGGATTGGGACAGATGGCAGAAATGCAGTTCCCAGCGGAAATCATTTAATGGCGGAAAAAGGGTGGAATATTACGGAAGTAATGGAGAATAAGGGCCCTCTCATGGGCCTAAAGATGAAACAAAAGTATAAATTCTTACGACTTGGTAGCCTTGGTTTTTCGCTTCAAAAAGAAATAAAGGAGAATTCCGATTATTACCAGGGAGGCAGATATTAATTCAGCCTGGGTAGGGTGAAAGCCAAGAATTGAATAAGGTGTATTTACCCGAATCTTTTCAATAAAGAATCGTTCAAGCCCATTTAGGATCAAATAAAAGGCAAACAACGTTCCAGGTACCACAAACCTCTTCCGGATAAGCCATAAGAAAGAAAATAATAGCAACCCCACGACAGTTTCATAAAATGAAGTTGGAAAAACCGGATTTGGTAGTTGCTGGCAATATTGCCCGTCAGCACAACCATTAATAGCTATGCCATTATTAATTACATTATGCGGGTATTGGTAGGCTACCATCCAAACGGGAAGCCAGGAGGGAGCCTTTACTGATTTATGAGGGACTTCCGATAAATCGGCTGTATTAAACTCTCTTAAATAAAAATTGGTGTTTACTTTGAGGTTCCTTTCAAAATCTCCTGGACCGGCTGGTAAAACACTTGATTCGTTAGCGGAAGTAATATAGGCGCTGTTTAAAATTCCCCAATCCCCATCCCCGCTCACCTGGCATCCGATGCGGCCGATGGCATATCCAATCAACAGAGCCGGGGCCGCCGCATCGCACAAATGCCTGAATCCAATTTTATGTTTGCGGGCATAATACCAAATAGCCAGTGTAGCACAAATCAATCCCCCATAAAAAGTCAGTCCGCTAAAAGATAACAGCGCCTCGATAGGACTCTTCCAGAATTCATCCCAATTCTCGAGGTTATGAAAAACTTTTGCCCCTAAAAATCCAAAGAGGGCAGCAAATATCACAATATCTCCTACCCTGTCGTGCGGCCATATGCGTATAGTCCTTTCTTCAGGCTTTTCCAATTTGCGTTTATTCTTTTCCCACCATTTGATGCCGGCAAAAAAGATAGCCAATGCTATGCCAGCGGGCCAGCTTCCTTGAGAAGAAAAAATAAATTGCTGAGGATCTACCGAAGCGTCGTTTCCCGAAACAAATAAGCCAACGAATTTGTAGCCTAACAAAAAGCCAAGTGCAAAATTCAGCAACAGGTCGGCAGGTGTTGCAGGCTTCCCGATAATGATTTTTATATCTGTTCCTTGTAACAATCCTGCCCGTTCTTTGCGCTTTAATTCTTTAACGAGAACAAAGGCAGAAACAAGAAATGCTATTGCCACAAAAAAGCCGAACGAATTAATATATCGCAGCCAGTTCCACTCAACTCCAAAAATATCTCTGAACGCGTAATGAAGATTGGGATACATGCAAATGAATTGGTATGTATTATATTTTATTTAAAGATGCAATGATAGGGAAAAATTCTATCAGGATAACAAGGTTGGAATTCACCCGGTATAAACCGACAAAAAAACCCCTAATAAAGGGGTTTCGTACAAGCAAGCACACTATTGGGTAAATAAGCTCAGCAATACTGCTCGAAGGCTGCAATAAGATTATGTGCAATCATTTGCGCGGGTCTGCCTTCAATCTGATGTCTTTCGACAAAATGCACCAGTTTACCATCTTTAAATAAAGCGATGGCAGGCGAAGACGGCGGATAGGGCAGCAAATGTTCTCTCAATTTTCTAACTGCATCAATGTCGAAACCGGCAAAGGCAGTGGTCAACCGGTCTGGTACTTTATTGGTATTGGCCACAGCCATTAGAACACCGGGCCGGGCTGTACCAGCAGAACAACCACAAACCGAATTGATCATAACCAGTGTAGTGCCGGACTGTTTAAGCTGATCTTCCACTTCGCCGGCTGATACCATCTCGCTAAATCCATTTTCTGTCAGTTCCTCCTTCATGGGAATTACAATTTCCTGGGGATACATATGGTTCGTTTTTTAATTGAAGGCAAAACTAAATAAAAAGTTCAACACCTTGTTTCGAATTGAGAAATAAGAATTTCTGTCAGAAAGAAATTGCTAAAAATGTAAAAATGGCCGCTCTTACCTGTTTTAGAGTACAAGAAGTCAGAATTAAAACCATGATTTCCTAATGGTACAGGGTTTGATCCATATTCTGTGATTAAAATTATTTTTCAACTAAAAAACTTATAGCTATGACAATGGTAAAACTTAACAACAGACCTGTCGTAAAAAATTTCGACAACCTGTTTAATGAGTTATTCAACAATTTCCCTGCTGCGTGGGGTGAAAACTGGAAAGATGATAATTTGCATTTTCCCCCGGTTAACATCCACGAAACAAAAGATGCCTATCACCTGGAGTTGAATGTGCCAGGCCGTAGCAAAGAAGATTTCAAGATATCAATTGAAGAAGGCCAATTAATTATCAGTTTTGAGCAAAAGGAAGAAAGTAAACAGGAAGATTATAAAACGATCCGCCGCGAATTTAACTTCCGCAGTTTCAAACGCAGCTTCATGGTTGATGAAACCGTGAATGCGGACGATATCCAGGCCCGGTATGAAAATGGCTTGTTAAAATTATTGCTCCCTAAAAAAGAGCAGGTAAAAGAAAGTAACAAACAGATAACTGTTCAGTAATTAGCATTGTTAAAAATGCTTTCATAGACAGTTGGTTTTGGTTTAAGCACCGTCCTGATTTCTATCGGGACGGTTTTTGATTTTTATACATTAACTTCGCTAATCGATTTTTTAAACCAACATGAGAATAAATAATCCGCGTATCCATCGAATCGCACTATTGGCCGTGCTTTTTACGGGTTGTCTGAATATTGCTTCTTCACAGGTAACTGCAGATACGACCGGAAAAGTAACGGATTCTATACATGGGCTGACGCCCGATACAACCCTGCGGATAAAAAATCTCAATCCTTACTTTAACCTTCATGTTGATTCCACGCTGAGTTACCACCTCGAAATAAACCGGGACGAAACTAAATATTATTGGTATCTGAGAAATTCACCCGTAGGATTAAAGATCAATAAAGACAATGGGATTCTCACTTTCAAAGCGGATAAGTCTTTTTTTCTTTCCGGTAAATTGAAATATGATAATGAATACAGAGTATATGTGGGGGTTCAAAACCTTGATAACCCCAAAGACAAAGTGGACACTTTCTTTTCCATATTATTCTACAACACTGAAATAATTCCTTCCCGGGTTAAACCAACCGTCAGCGGAACGCTTGCAGTAGAAGAGGGAGATACAGTGGCTTTTAAAGTGCAATGCGAAAATGGAAGTTTCCCTATTGATAATATTACCTTTTACGCGAATACGCCTCTTAAGAATTTTACGCTGGTACGCCATTGCGATGATGAATTTGTTTGGTCGCCCCCTTTCGAATTTGTTAAAGAAACGGATTCGGCTAAGGTAAAACTGATTACACTCAGCTTTATAGGGACTAACCGCTTTATGACCCGGGATACCGCTACCGTTCGTATAGTGGTGAAAGACGCCCTGAATTATCCACTCGCTCTCCAGGAGTATAATTTAATTTCAAAGAATATAACCAGCTATATCCTGCAGTTAAAATATACTTTTTTGCAATTGGATAAAAGTGTCAAGAAAACAAAAGGAACCCGTACCACTTTTGACATTACCAGTTCAACGACTGCCCTTACGGGAACGGTGCTCGCTTCTTCATCAAATGAAAGCACCAAAAAAACAGGCCAGATTTTGCCCAGCGTTGGAGTGTCATTGGTGCCAATCAAGGAAGCGGTCGCGCCGCAGAAAATTTTCGATCAAAACCAGGCTGCGTTAATTCGCACATCTGTAAAACGCCTGCAATATATGCTTGGCGACAATGGGCTCGTAGGAGAAAAAGATCCGGATATCGCCAAAAAAGCGAATAAACTGAAGGATGAATTAAAACAAATTCAAATTCAGCTGATAGATATTCCTCTTGAATTGGCTACCAACCTATCGGAGGAGGAATTAAACCAGTATTTTAATAGTCCGAAAGTGAACAAGAAATACCGGATGAAAAGATAATTACTCACAGCCTGTCCTTCTGCGGGTATCAATCAGGTATTGAATTTTCCACTGTCCGTTTATCCTCACCAGTTGAAAAGAATTTACTCCGCAGTGGCTGAACTTTCCATTAAAATAAAATTTATAGGGTGTCCATACACTTGCCAGGTCAGCGTCAATCTTTATACTTCCGAACTCAATTCGTTCATCCAGTGAACCCTTCTGGCTCTTACCTACCTGCTCGGCGAACTCACTCACTTTTTCATCCCGGATCATCACTTTACCATTGCCATTCCGGTTTATAGTTTGTAACACCGCACTATCCGCGAAGGATTCTATCAGTAAAGCCGGATCAGCATTCTTCATTCCGTTAAATAGTTTATTAACGGCTGCTTTTACGGAGTCTTCGGTGGTTTGGGAATATCCGTTTAAAACAACAACCAGCATTGTTAACAGAAAACAAATTTTTAGCATATAGATTTTTTTAACGGTTTCTGGCCAATTACTTGGCGTATAAATATAAAACCAACGAATATGAATAAAGAGAATTTTACACAGGCGGTGATTTTACTAGGTTTATTATCTGTTGCAGCTAGTTGCCGCAGTACACGTTCTTATCCCTCCTATCCTTCCCGGGATGAAAGACCCGTAGTTGTGGTGCGCGAACCACAGCGGCTCCCACCTGGCCAGGAAAAGAAAATTTATGGCGACCGCTCTGCAAAGAATCATGCCCCCGGTCAGCGCAAAAAATATGGGTACGGCTATAACCGGGGATTCGTTCCTTTAATTATTATTCGCACGCCAGACATTGTTATTCGGCCATACGGGAATGGAAGATATTACTACCGGAATCCGCAGGGCTATTATTACTGGCAAGGGTATGATGACAGGTATTATTTGGATGAACAATATTTAGGCCGTGTTCAATATGACGAAAGAGAATACCGCGACTGGAAATACAAAGGAAAAAAATATCGAGGTGATGATGATGATGATAACGATAATCGATCTGGCCGAGGACATGGGCATGGAAAAAACAAATACAAAAAAAGAAAGGATTAGATCAATATAAATATGCAGAAAAAGGGCCTTGAATATACTTTCAAGGCCCTTTTGTTTACTTGGTATAACCCAGGATTTTCAGCATGCTTTGGGCCGTTTGTTCCTTGGCATAAACCCAATCAGTTAGCTTTCCATTTTTATCATGCCCAACAATAATATGCTTGGGTGAAGGGATCAGGCAATGCTTAATGCCGCCATAACCGCTTATCTGGTCCTGGTAAGCGCCCGTATGAAAGAACCCCACATATAAGGGTTCCCCATTTGTTATTTTCGGAAGAAATACTTCATTCACATGCTCTTCTGAGTCGTAATAATCATGACTGTCGCAGGTAATTCCTCCCAAAACTACCCGTTGATAATCCTGGTCCCATTTGTTAATCGGTAACAAAAGGAATTTTTCACCGATTCCCCAGGTATCCGGTAACGTAGTAATAAATGAGGAATCAATCATGTACCATATTTCCCGGTCATTCTGCACCTTTTGACCGATTACACTATAAATATGCGCCATACTCTCTCCAACTGTGTAGCTGCCGAATTCTGTAAAGATGTGCGGCATCGGGACCTTATTCTTCTTGCAGGTCTTTTTTATATTTCCCACAATTTCGTTGATCATAAATTGGTAGTTGTAATCAAAGCCCAGCGAATGCTTGATCGGAAAGCCACCACCAATATTAATTGAATCCAGCTCCGGGCAAATCTTTTTTAACTGGCAATACAGGTTGATTACCTTATTTAATTCACTCCAGTAAAAGATATCATCCTTTATACCCTTATTTAAAAAGATATGCAGCATTTTTAGCTGGAACCGATCTTCGTTCCCCTCGATCTTGTCAACATAGAATTCCAGTACATCTCTTGCCCGGAATCCCAGACGGGATGTATAAAACGGAAATGTTGGTTCCTCTTCGGCGGCTACCCGGATACCCAATTTGAATGGAACTTTCACTGATTTTTTATAGTGCTGCAGTTCTTCTTTGTTATCAAGAATGGGGATTACATTTTTAAACCCGCTATTCAGTAACCCCGCAATGCGGTTTGTGTAGCTTTTTTGTTTGAACCCATTGCAGATAATATAGTTTTCCTTATTGATCTTCTTTTTCTCATACAGCTTCTTAATAATCTCGATATCGTATGCGAACGAAGTTTCGAGGTGGATGTCGTGCTTCAGCGCTTCTTCAACTACAAAGGAGAAATGAGAACTCTTGGTGCAATAACAATATTGATATTCGCCTTCATATTTATGCCGCTTAATAGCATTGGCAAACATCTTTTTTGCTTTTTTGATCTGCATACCTATTTTAGGCAGGTATGTCAGCTTCATGGGGGTACCATACTTGGCAATAAGAGACTTCAGCTTGAGGCCATTAAAGTAGAGTTCGCTATCATGGGTTTCAAATCCTTCCTGCGGAAAGTTGAATGTTTGCTTCACCAGGTCGGTGTAAGTATTATTCATTTAGAAAAAATGGGTTATAAGAAAATGAACTAAATTTTTATCGGATACAAATGTAATTTTTTACTCCATTCCTCCTAATAAAAAATCCGGAAGACCATTTATCTCCCGGATTCTAATTATATGTTGTTTCCTTTAAAAAGGAATTAGATACTTTACTTCACCGAAGCCACCAGGTTCTTAAATGTTTCCGGCTCATTCATGGCCAGATCCGCCAGGATCTTACGATCCAGCCCAATCCCCTTTTGGTTCAATTTATGAATGAATTCAGAATAATTCATTCCTTCTGCTCGAACAGCCGCATTAATCCGGGCAATCCACAGGCTGCGGTATTCTCTCTTTTTTAATTTACGACCTACATAGGAGTAGGTTTGTCCTTTCTCAACTATGTTTTTGGCTACGGTATATACGTTCTTGCGCTTACCATAATACCCTTTAGCTTTTTTTAATATTCTCTTGCGGCGTGCCCTCGAGGCCACAGCATTTACTGAACGAGGCATATCTTAATGATTTGAAGTTTAGAAAAATTAATAAAGTACAATTTGCATCTTTGACGGAAGCTTGATTATTTCAGTCTCAACAAAAACTTCACAAAATTCATGTGGCTTTTGGAAACTTCCCCATCCTGCCGCATCACACGCTTGCGTTTCTTCGACTTCTTGGTTAAGATGTGCCTTTTGAATGGCTTTTGGTGAGTGATCTTGCCTGTGGCAGTCACTTTAAAGCGCTTCTTGGCGCTGGAGTTTGTTTTTACTTTAGGCATTTTTAATGCTTTTTTGATTACACCTTTGAGGCGTTTCCGCACCGGCGGAACCCTTATTGGGCCTCTTCAGGAAATATTCCAATTTAATGGAAGATCGTTCGTCTTTTAAACGGAGCGCAAAGATAAGCGTCTGGTTTCAATAAATAGCTCCTCCAGTAAAGAAAATTTACTGCCAAAAGCCAAAAGGAGGCCTGATTTTAAGCTGATTATAAATGAGTCATTCCCCTGCTTGTCTTAGTTTTGCCTTTCTAAAATATCTATTTGGATACCAGCATAAACAAATACATCAGCGAAACCGGGTTTTGCAGCCGCCGCGAAGCGGATAAATTTATCGAACAGGGCCGGGTGACTATCAATGGAAACATTGCCTTAAAGGGAAACAGGGTCGGGGAAAACGATATTGTTCATATTGATGATGAACCGCTCAAGAAGAAAAAATCATTCTCCTCCATTTATATTCTACTTAATAAGCCTAAAGGGATTACCTGCACCACGGACCAGAAGGACAAAACCAATATCATTGATTTTATCAATTATAAAACGAGAATATTTCCGGTGGGACGACTCGACAAGCGATCGGAAGGGATCATTTTTCTGACGAATGATGGGGATATAGTAAATAAGATATTGAGGGCGGGTAACCAGCATGAAAAGGAATATGTAGTTACGGTCGACAAACCTATCTCACCGGAATTTATAAGGAAAATGCGAACAGGTGTGCGAATATTAAATAGCACCACCCTTCCCTGCTTTGTAAAACAGGAGGGTCCTCATCGCTTTCGGATTATTCTTATACAAGGTCTTAATCGCCAGATACGACGCATGTGTGAGGCGCTGGATTATAAAGTAGAGTCACTGGTTCGCACGCGTATAATGAATATTACGGCTAAAGGGTTGCCGGTGGGCAAGTGGCGCTATTTTACCCAGGAAGAGATTTCAACCATAAATGATATGCTTGCCAATTCCAGTAAGACAGCCGAGGGGCAAGATGGAATGGACGAATGAAACAAAAATGACTGCGTTTCTGATATTTTCATTCCTTACTCCCCTTACGGCGCCGAAGAAAGTAAGGAAATGAAACCACCCGGCCGGCGCCTGAATTCAATAATTTCATTCATCCATATTTCGTCGCGAAATTTCCCCCGCTTGTCTACATAATCATCTTCATTTTGCTTAATCCGTTATCTTAGCAGCATATCTATTACATAAATGAAAAAGATAACACTGCTCGCGTCTCTCGCTGTTTTTTGTCTGTTTATATTCAGTTGTGGTTCCCGCCCGGGAAAATCCAGGGTGTTGGTTTTCGCCAAGACCGCGGCCTTTCGCCACTCCTCCATTCAAAATGGGAAAGCGGCTATTATGAAGTTGGGTGACGAAAACGGGTTTATTGTTGATACCACCGAAAATGCCGATTATATTTCGGAAGATTCATTAAAAAACTATTCGGCGGTTATTTTCCTGCACACCACCGGTGATATGCTAAATAATTACCAGGAAGCCGACTTTGAAAGGTATATACAGGCCGGTGGCGGATACGTTGGTATCCATGCTGCCTCCGATGCTGAGTACGATTGGGGCTGGTATGGTAAATTAGTGGGTGGGTATTTTGAAAGTCACCCGCAGCAGCAGGAAGCGAAACTGGATGTGGTTGATCAAACTCATGGTTCAACCAAGCATCTTCCAAAGGAATGGAAGCGCAAAGACGAATGGTATAATTTCAAAAAACTGAATCCCGATGTAAAAGTCCTGATCAAAATAGATGAAAAAAGTTACGAGGGTGGGAAGAATGGAGATAATCATCCGATGGCCTGGTATAATGATTATGACGGCGGCCGGTCATTTTATACCGAGCTGGGGCATACAGAAGAATCATTTACCGAAAATAATTACCTGAAGCACCTGTTAGGCGGCATTCAGTACGCCATTGGCGGAAACAAAAGTTTGGATTATTCAAAAGCCAAAACACTTCGGGTTCCCGAGGAGAACCGTTTTTCAAAAACCCAACTTACGCTGGGGACTTTATATGAACCCACTGAAATGACTATCCTTCCCAATTTAGACGTTTTGATTGTACAGCGCCGGGGGGAATTAATGTTATACCGCAATAACGATAAGAGCGTAAAGCAGGCCGGGCTTCTAAATGTATATTATAAATCGCACACCGCCGGGGCCAATGCAGAAGAAGGATTGTTAGGTATTCAGGCGGACCCTCATTTCGAGAAAAATCATTTCGTTTATATTTTTTACAGTCCGGCAGATACATCCGTAAACCGGTTATCAAGATTCAAATTCGAGAATGATACACTTGATCTCAAATCCGAAAAAATTGTTTTGCAATTTTATTCCCAGCGTGAAATATGTTGCCATACAGGTGGCTCTGTTGCATTTGGGAAAGATAATATGTTGTTTCTATCTACCGGTGACAACTCCACTCCTTTTGATCAACCGGGAAAATTTGCTAATCATGGGTTCGCTCCTCTTGACGACCGGCCGGGTTTTGAACAATACGATGCCCGCAGAAGTTCGGGTAATACCAATGACCTTCGCGGAAAAATCCTTCGCATTAAAATAAATGAAGATGGCACGTATGATATCCCGGAAGGAAATCTTTTTCCTAAAGGAACCGAGAAAACCCGACCGGAGATTTATGTTATGGGAAATCGAAATCCTTACCGCATCTCAGTAGATAAAAAGAATGGTTATTTATATTGGGGGGAGGTGGGTCCGGATTCCGGAAGTGATAGTTTAGATACCCGTGGTCCCCGGGGATATGATGAATTAAACCAGGCAAAGAAAGCCGGGTTTTTCGGATGGCCGCTATTTGTCGGAAATAACTATCCTTATTTTGAATATGATTATGCCCTGGGAAAAAAAGGAATACAGTTTGATCCATTAAAACCGGTTAACAATTCCCGCAATAATACCGGGCTAAAAGAATTGCCACCAGTATCCCCTGCATTCATCTGGTATCCGTATGCCATATCCCCTGATTTCCCTCAAATGGGTACCGGTGGCCGTAATGCCATGGCCGGACCGGCTTATTATACAGATATGTATCCGGAAGCCACACGCCTTCCGGACTATTATAATAATAAAGTTTTTATTTACGAATGGATGCGCAATTTCATTAAAGTCGTTACCCTTGATTCTAAAGGTGATTTTTCCAAGATGGAACCATTCATGCCTTCCACCAAATTATCGGCACTCATCGATATGGAAGTTGGGCCCGACGGGAAAATTTATATGCTGGAATATGGCAGCGGGTGGTTTACCAAGAACCCGGATGCCGGTTTGTCAAGGATAGATTATACAGCCGGTAACCGCGCTCCGGCCATTACCCGAATAATGACCAATAAAACATCCGGAGCACTTCCTTTTAATGTTACCGCCACGGTGGAAGCCATGGACCCGGAGAAAGATAAGATGACCTATCTATGGGATCTAGGAAATGGGGAAAAGAAAGAAACAACAGGGCCCACCCTACAATACAGTTATACCAAAGCCGGAGATTACAGTATTTCTGTTGAAATAAGTGATGATAAGAAAGCGATGGCCAAGAGCGGGTCGGTAAATGTTTATGCAGGAAACGAAACTCCCATTGTAAGTATTCTTGTGGATGGAAACAAAACCTTTTACTTTCCGGGAAAGCAGGTGAAGTATTCTGTACTCATCGAGGATAAGGATGATACGGCGAAAACAAAAGACCTGAGTAACCTGATTGTTTCTGCCGATTACGCAGAAGGAAGTGATAAAGCGGCTTTTCCCCAGGGGCACCTGGTACTCAGCGCTGCAGTAATAGGTAAAAATCTTATGCTTTCATTGGATTGTAAAAATTGCCACCAGGTGGATAAAAAATCGATCGGACCGGCCTATGTAGATGTGGCGAAAAAATATCAGAAAGATCCTAATGCGATGAATTACCTCAGCGAAAAAATCATCAAAGGAGGTGCAGGTGTTTGGGGCGAGGTAGCAATGGCCGCCCATCCAAATCTAAAGCAGGAAGATGCCAGGCAAATTGTAACCTGGATTCAATCGCTGGCAGGAAACGAAAATAAAAAATCTTTACCATCGGCAGGTAGTTTGTCTCCCACTTTGAACAAACCCCTTAAAGATAATGGCATGTTATACCTATCCGCTACCTATACGGATAAAGGAGGTAATAATATTAAACCTATGACAGGGAATACCTCCATAGCACTTCGTAACAATAAATTATTATTTTTTGGTGCCAGCAACCTGAAAGGTTATACCGCGGTTGATTTTAGCGGGATGCATTTTATGGTAGTACCTCTAACCAATGGCTGGTTTAGCGTAGACAACCTGGATCTTACCGGAATCAACGGAGCTGTATTGGCAGCAGGTTGGCAGAAAGCCCCCGAATTTGGTTTTACTTTTGAATTGCGATTGGACAGTCCGGAAGGAAAGAAGATTGGGGAAGGAAAAGTACCCGGCGGCCTGGTTTCAAAAGGACCTATGGGAGGAACCGCGATTCAACTAAAAACAGAACCAGTTACCGACGGAAAACTGCATAGCCTTTATATTGTTAGTAAACCAATAAATGAAAAAGAAACAGCTCAGATGGGATTGCAGTCTATAATGTTTACTATAAAGTAAGAATTTGTATTGTGATATATGAAACTTTAATGGGTGAATTATATATAATGAATAATGAATAATGAAAAAGGAATAGTGAAAGGCTTTCAAAATTTAAGATGATAAGCAATAACAATTTATTATTACCTGTTTCAATAAAAGCTCTCTTATTTCAAGGGAGCTTTTCTTTTAGCATAAATATAATTCACGCCTAAAACAATTATCAGGATCAGTAATCCTCCAAACTCCCGGGTATCTTCAATCCAGGGTTTTTCTGCTTTCATCGTTTGAACCAGGTTTTCAGCTTGGTGTTCTCTTGCCCAGTCCATCACTCCATCTTTGGTGAACAGCAGATAAATAGCATATATCAGGTATACACTTATTCCAATAATATAGGCTGCAGCATAAAATTTTTTTTTCGATGCCCACCAGCACAGCAGGGCAGCATAACCATAAATCGGTATCCAGATATATGGGTCTGGGTCATTGTATTGCAGAGCGGCGAAGAATATGAAAATAATCACAAATATTAAATTGAATACTTTCATTAGTTGTACAAAATTTAATGAGTTATTGCTTCACTAATTTAAATGTATTTATTTCTTTTCCATTAATAATTTTCAAGAAATAGACACCAGGAGGAAATATTTCTTTTCGAATATCAATTTTGATATCCTCCAGTGTTCCGGATGGTTCCCTCTTGCTCGATAGGATGACCTGTCCTAAAGAATTCACGAGTTGTACCAATATTTCCTCACCATTTGTTTGAGAAAGAGAAATGGTGAAAAGTCCATTGGAGGGATTGGGGCTTATCCATATTCTTCCTGCTGATCCCAAGGTAACGATCTGTTCCGGGGTATATCGCAGATACCCATTTTTGAAAACTATTTTTAACCGGTAATAATTAGGTTTTGTTATATCGGCTAATTTATCTAGAAATGAATAAGAAAGAGTTGCTCCTGCTGATTGTTCACCAATGGGCAAAAAATCTCCCGCTTCAAAGGCGTTATCACCAATTGCTTTCTCCACTACAATTCTCTCAATTTCTTTATAGTCGTCTAGTGAAAACGAAAGTAACGCTTCATTGTTTTGATACGGTCTGGCTGAAAAAGTTATACCGGGTAGTGCAAAGCGTTCAGGCATCTGAATATAAAACTCGCCTTCAAGGTATGTAATAAATTCAGCGTAGTATCCGTTTATATATGGAATCAGATCAAATTGCGAAGCATCCATAATTTTGTAGCGGGAAGCAGTATTATCTCGCTTAAGAGCATTTATAAAGATTGACGCGTCGGCAAATTGATAAATACTGAAATTATAGGCACTTACCGTATCCGGGCAGCCAGTGCATTTATTTAGCGCGCGCAGCATTTCAGCTTCCCTGTCAGAAAAATAAAGTCGTATACGAACAGGTTTTTGAAACTCTTTACTGGATTTAAATATCCACCTGTTCTTGAGTAACTTTCGGCCATTCAAAATGGTGAAGAAACCTTTTGAGGGAACTAATTGCCAATTCGTCGTTCCGGCATTCTGGCCATTAAAATTAATAGCGGCAGACAATTTCCCATTAATATTTATTTCTTTCCAGCCATTACCCGCATTCTCTATCACACCGCTATGCTCTTGAGATATTGAATCAGCCACAGTTTTTCCAGCATCATATATGTGTATATCATCGATAGCTGATGAACCCAACCAGATAGGCGTTTTGAAGGAATCAATTTTCAGCGTGATTATTCGAAGCATAATTCTCTTACTGGTATCCGGTAATTGGCAACTAACTGAATGCCAGTATACCTTATTGCTATCACTCCATACCTTATTATCATTGTAGTTGTACCAATTACTACTATTGACCGAATTCAGGCTTTTCCAGCTTGCTCCTTTATTGTTTGATATTTGAACTAATGTTGAATCCCGCCCATTGCGTAAGTATCTGGCGATACTGAAACTCAAATAAGGATTCTTGAGATTGGAAATATCTATTCCTTGTGAAGTAAGGACACTCGTCCTGATTTCAGGAATTGTGGCACTTACATTGGCCGTATACCAGAATTTTTTTCCATTGGCTGCGGCCAGAATGTACCTTTCTTTTAATTGATTGGTCGTTTGATAATAAAAAGAATTGGAGGTCCAAATACTATTTACCTTTTCAAAGCCTTCCACATAAGGAAATGTATCCAGAACCGGCAAAACAATAATCGAAGAAATATTTTCATTGTTTTCGCTATATAAATCGGTAGCACAACTAATTTTTGCCCGGATAGTATCGATTAGAATAATTGAGGATTTTGAAGCGTTTACCTTGCTAACTTTCACAATTGTATCGTATGCATTTATAAAAGGAATGCTGTCATGCAAAGTATAAGAAGGAGAACTGATCTGCAGCGAGACCTTATTTACTTTCTTATTCGTGTTATTAACAATGGTTGTAGTAATTGTTACGGTATCATTGGAAAAATACCTCGGTAAATCTGTTTTAATTTCAAAAACCGTAAGATCATCAGTAGCCCGATAAAAATTGATATTATCTAAGTACGGAATAGTATCAGGCCCAACAATAGGAACCTCGGATCGAAAGTTATCAAACCTAATCTGGAATGAAGAAGAAAAGTCCTGCCCCCGGCTGGTTAGTAGTTGAGTAATGTTTCGGTGAATATTGGTGGGTAAATTTCCGTTAACAAATGGAAAGGGAACCCATGCAGAAGTATCTGAACCTCTTAGGTAATATTGCCCCAGATTGTAATTATTTATTTTATTGAAGGACAAAAATATATTATCATCTACTGAATAATTACTAAAATTAAAAGTGCCGATTATTGTATTAGTTACATTTAAAGGGCGAATGCGGAGTTTTTGAGGCAGTAGTCCTTTGTTCGCCGGGTTAATCAAAGTCTTTAAAATACCCGTGTAATTGTCACTTGAATAATCCCAGTTATCTTTTCCTTCCAGTCCAAAATAACCAGGATAGCCGTATGCCGTGTCTTTGAGCATTTCGAAATCTTCGGCAAATGGTAACTGGATAGGTTGATTTCCCGGAATTTTAATTGTTTTTTCAATACTGTTGTTATAAATATTGGGATCTCCGGCCTTTTGCGCTGAAACACGAATTGAATAATTACCTGGCAGGGAAAGGTCAATTGGTTTTTGGATAGTATATAACAAGCTGCCATACGGCGATATAGCCGTTGTTGCCGTATCTTGCGACCAAAAAGTGTTATTCAAAAATGTCTTAATAATTATTGGTTCAATCGAACTGTTATTATCCCGGTTCAGCAATTGAATAGTTATTTTTTCTGTTTTTGTTCTTTCCGTACTGGTATTTTTCCTTCCGCTTAATGGGCTTACCAGCGACATAATTTCAATATCTCCATCTAATTCCGTAAGCGTGCATCCCGTTCCTACTGGCTGTAAACTCTTTGCAATTGCTCTTTCTCCCCGTAAACCGTTCTTTATCGGGCTTATTGAAATCCAATAAACTGAATCAGCACTCAGATTTCTAATGTTGAAAAATGTGTCCGAGGTGGCCCCCAACAAGTTCATTTTTCCGCCATTGACTATTAAAACAGCAAATGAGTCAATCTCTGGTACATCAGCCCAATTCACATTTATTATGCCATGGCAGGTAGATTCTAATTTAAAATTTAATTCAGGTAACAGCAATAATGAATCCGCAAGTGTTGATTCTCCTGAACTCCTATTTGTAATCCTTACCTGACCATTTATTGAGTTTATAGAAGGAACCTGGATGTTTAATTGTTTTGTATTACCAGAAGTGGTTCCAATGGTTTGCCAATTAAGTCCTCCGTCAGTAGAAAAGTCAACCTGGTAAGTAATAGGATTTTCTCCTGGCTCTATCCATTTAATCACTTGTGTTTCCCCCCCTTTCCAACTGTCTTTCTTCAAAGGAGATAATAACTTAAGTCCTTTATCTAAGATATTGTAGGAAACAAAATAAGGCTGAGGTCCGAATGGAATAAGAAAACCTTTAACAGTTACCGTATAGAGACCCGGGATGGGATTACGGATTATAACCTGTTCCATATTATTGGAATGGTCTTCCCCGGCAATGGCTGTATTGAGTACACTTCCCGGATCAGCATTGAGGATGAGGGGCCTGTAAATGGTACCATCCGGCGAAGTAATCACCAGGTCAAGATCGTTGACGAGTGTACTACTCGCAAATAATGAAGCGGGCTTATCCGGCCAATACAACATAACCTTTACCTCACTGGTATTTGCCCCAATTGTAAACGAATTATTTTGTTGCTGACCATGCTCTATGGAAGAAGAGTAATAATTTTTTTTCTCCAGCATTTCAACGGCGGATAATGCATCCAGCGATCCATAACCATTGGCAAAATCAGGTCCGGTATTCCCAATATCTATTGAAGCATTGCAAATAATATTTTTTAGTAATGCGCCCGGCGGGTTCGATCCGTTGTTTAACTGGCGATATCGTTCGATTAATAGTGCCAACGAACCTGTTACCTGAGGACAGGCCATACTGGTTCCAAAATTCGAACCATAAACATTGAAAGGAACTGTTGAAAAGACATTACGACCAATTGCCGTTATTTCCGGCTTAATTCTGCCATCCAGCGTGGGACCTTTAGAATAAAAATTTGTAAGGGGGTCTTTGTTACTTCCCCCTACGGTAATGGTGTTTTTGGCAGATTGTGCCCCCCCAAAAACCGTTTGAAAACCTGCTGGAAAAGGAGGGCAGATTCTAGTAACCTCGTTGCCCGTTGCAAAAACATGCATTATAGCAGGATAATCCAGCAATTGCTGGTCGATATATTGAGAATTGCTATTATACCCTCCAAAAGTGCGACATGCTGAAGCGGAGCTTCCATACGAGTTATTAGTTAATAGCATTCCAAACTGAGAATAATATTGAGGCGTTTTAAGAAAAATATCTGAAAAGAGTTCAACTACCAGGGAAGCTTCCGGAGCCCGCCCTTTCATCCGGGGATCAATCAGACCCGCGCCAGCCATTATGCCTGCAACATGAGAAGAATGATAAACCCCCGAAGGCCAGGATTCGATTGTCTTATAATAATGATCAATATGATGCCCTGCTCCTCCGTTGTCACCCATACCTATTACCACTCCTTTCCCCGAAAGATTTCGCCCGATACCCGGCAATGAATTTTGTAAAATTGTTGTTCCGTGAGATACACCACTCGCATTATTTAGTGGTATTTCTTCAGGCGGTAATTCTTCTATGTAATAAACAAAGGGCGCACCCGCTAGTTCTTGAATTCGGTTTGATTCAGCTACTAGTTTTACCGCAGCGTCCCGGCCCTTCTTATATACCTCCGATTTAATTCCAAGTTTGGCAAACTCATGGATCATCTTTTCGTTTTCCATTCCCGGAAATCCGGTTACCAGTAATTCCATGTTCTTTTCGGAAGCTATACTCTTATCATTTTGATTAAGGACAAGTACCGGATCAATTTTATTTGGAGCTAGAATAGGAACTATATTTATTACTTGCAGTTGAAGTAATTCTTCCTTTGATATCTTGCCGGTAATTTTTACCAAGTACGTTTTGTCGGGTATGTATTCTAGCAGTTCAATACCCCTTTGCAGCAATTCTTTTTTCTGTTGAACGGATGGCGTTCCCTTAAACTGAAGAAAAATATGAAGCGTACTTTCAAAAGCAAAGGATTGGAAAGTGCCACTGGCGGGATCTATATTTTCTAATTCCGCATTTTGAGGAACAACAATACCCTGCCGGAACCTGAGTACGGGCAAAGGAGTTTGGGCATACTCAACTAAACTGAAAAAGAGAAAAAATAAACTGAGTTTGTACTTCAACCGGAAGGAGCTTTAATTATTTGTCAATATCGGAAACTATTATCAGTAATCGAAGACAGCAGTAAAATTTAATTTGCTGCCTGCTTAAAGAAAAATAAGACTGGTACCTGGTTCTTACTATTATTTCATTTACCTGATTATTCTTATATTAATATGCAGGGCATCAAATGCTGGGCTTTGAATTTTCATCAGTTGTTGATGGTTATACCTTCGTAATATTTGGATATCGGCAAGAATCAGTATTTTCATAGTTGTTTATCAGTAACTTTCCTGAAAAGACACATTTAATTTCATTTAATCAACAGGAATGTTTTGATGAAATGTTTTTTACAAGGAGTCTTGATTCTGCAAACTAATAAAAAATCATTTTATGAAAAGGAAACTCGTTATTCCGTTCTTATTATTTATCATGGCTTGCGGTGGCAGAGACAAAGGGGTGGAGAAAAACGAAGACTTATCGGTTACTGACCTGCCCGAAGTAGCAAAAAAGATGGGTGAGGAAGTAAAACAGGCCCAGGACCGATGGGCCGAGCGCAAAGCTAAAGGAGATACGCTGGCCATGCCGTATAAAGACTTACAGGCTTATTTACCCGATGTAAATGGTTATACAAAAGATGGCGGACCCAAAGGGAGCCAGGTTAATATGCCGGGTATGGGAAGCTGGTCACAAACAGACCAGGAGTATAGTAATGGCGATAAGAGAATAAAAGTTCAGATAGTTGATTATAATGCTTCGCAAATGGCGTTTTCTGGAGTCACCGCCATGTATAAAATGGGCTATTCTATGGAAGATGATAATGAAAAATCGGGCACTGTTGACATTGGAATAAAAGATGTGGCGGCATACGAAACCATTTATAAAAAAGATAAGCGATCAAAGCTGGTTTTGATCGTGGCGGATCGATTTATGATTGAGCTGGAAAATGAAGGCAGTGAAGATGCCGAATTCCTTCGGTCTGTTGCAAAAAATATGAAGTTGTCCGAATTAGCAGCCAGGTAATCATTACCTCCCAATAGTTAGAAAAGAAAAGCAGCCTGGTAAAAGGCTGCTTTTTTCTAAAACGGCAGTTGGTTTATTCAGCCTCTTTCTCTTTTTTCTTTTTTCCTTTTGGTGCCAGCATAATAAACATACGTTTTCCTTCCAGCCTGGGCAATGCTTCCGGTTGGCCGATCTCCTGTAATCGCTCGGCGAATTTCAATAAAAGCAACTCCCCTCTTTCTTTAAACTGGATGGCACGGCCCTTAAACTGCACGTAAGCCTTTACTTTATTACCATCTTTTAAGAAGCCTTCCGCATGTCTCGATTTAAAATCGAAATCGTGATCATCTGTATTGGGAGTAAACCGTATTTCCTTTACTTCAGAAACTTTAGCTTTCGCCTTCATTTCTTTTTCTTTCTTCTTCTTATCATACAAGAATTTATTATAATCAATAACCTTACAAACGGGCGGATCAGCATTGGGCGAAATTTCAACGAGGTCCAGCTCCTGCTGTTGGGCAATTTTCAGAGCATCCTGGGTTGAATAAACACCAATTTCTACATTATCGCCCACGAGGCGAACCTGCGGTACCCGGATAAAATGATTTATTCTGTGTTCTGCTTCTCTGCGGGGTGCGAAACGTCCACGGTTGAATCCCCCACCTCCACCCGGCTTGTTAAAAGGTCTTTGCGGTAATGCCATTTACGATTATTGCCCCTAACCCTGGAAGGGGGATGTTTTTTAATTAATAATTGCCCTCAGGGAAGGGCGATTTAATGATTGGCAAAAAAAGAATGCTTCTGACTAAATTTATTGCCAATTCCAATTGTTACTACAAATATTTATGATTCGCTTCTATTCTTAATTTCCAATTGTGCAGATTCAATGAACTTTTCAATCGTTTCAATTCCCGCGTCTCCTTTCCCTTGCCGGCGAATGGACACTTTTCCTTCATTCATTTCCTTTTCTCCCACCACCAGCATATAAGGTACTCTCATTAGCTCAGTATCCCGAATTTTCTTTCCGATTTTTTCGTTCCGGTCATCAACTTCGGCACGAATATCTGCATTTTTCAGTTTATGCAAAATACTTTGTGCGTAGGGAAGGAACTTATCGCTGATCGGCAACACCTTAACCTGAACAGGCGACAACCAAAGGGGAAACTTTCCTGCATAATGCTCCAGCAGGAAACCGATGAACCGCTCATGCGTTCCCAGGGGCGCCCGGTGAATAATGAGGGGTGTTTCCGGCTTATTATCCTGGTTGATAAATTCGAGTTTGAAACTGCGTCCTTGCGAAAAATCTACCTGGTTGGTTGCCAATGTAAATTCCCGGCCTATTACACTATAAATCTGAACATCAATTTTGGGGCCGTAAAATGCCGCCTCATCCTGAACTTCTACATAGGGAATATTGGAATCAATCAATACCTGGCGGACCATGGCTTCCGTTTCTATCCACAATTCCGGTTCATTCACATACTTCTTACCTAGCTTATCGGGAGAATGCAGACTGAGCCGCATGACATATTTATCGATTCCAAATATCTTAAAGTACTTCTGGTACATTTCGTTTACCGCCCGAAACTCCTGTTCAAACTGTGATTTAGTGCAATAAATATGCGCGTCATTCATATGCATACATCGCACGCGCATGAGTCCAAATAATTCTCCACTTTGTTCGTACCGGTAAACAGTTCCGTATTCGGCAATGCGATAAGGCAGATCGCGGTAACTTTTAGGTTCGGCGGCGAAAATCTTGTGATGATGCGGGCAGTTCATCGATTTTAAATAATATCGCTCCCCATCCATATCCATCGGGGGATACATGCTATCAGCGTAATAAGGAAGATGGCCACTGGTGATATACATGCTTTCTTTGGCTATATGCGGGGTAACTACCCGCTTATATCCTCCCGCCTGCTCAGTTTCCTTTGCCAATTTTTCCAACTCTTCAATGATGATGGTACCATTAGGCATCCACATGATCAGCCCTTGCCCCACATCGTCATCCATCGTGTAGATTCCGAGTTCTTTTCCCAGCTTGCGATGATCTCGCTTCTTTGCTTCTTCCAGCAGTTGTAAATATTCATCCAGTTCTTTTTGGGAGGGAAAGGTAACTCCATACAACCTGGTTAGTTGCTTATTCTTTTCATCCCCTTTCCAGTAAGCGCCGGCAATATTGGTAAGTTTAATGGCTTTTATGAGTCCGGTGTGAGGGATATGAGGTCCGCGGCATAAATCGGTAAAATTTCCCTGCGAATAAAAAGTTATTTCCCCATCTACCAGGTTTTGCAGCAAGTCCAGCTTATATTCATCATTCTTACTGGTAAAATAACGGATCGCCTCAGCTTTCGGCATTTCTTTTCGTTCATAATTACTGTTCTTTTTTGCCAACTCGTTCATCTTCTTTTCAAGGGCAGCCAGGTCTTCTTCATTAAGCTTTTTATCACCCAAATCCATATCATAATAAAATCCTTTTGGGTTTTCGGTAGCCGGGCCAACCCAGAACTTCACCCCGGGAAATAAAGATTCTACTGCTTCCGCCATCAGGTGAGCCGAAGAATGCCAAAAAGTACTCTTCCCTTCCTTATCATCCCAGGTTAATAATCTGAGATGGCAGTCTGTAGGAATGGGCCGCGTGGCATCCCAAACCTCGTTGTTGACACTGGCAGCTAAAACTTTTCGTGCCAATCCTTCGCTGATCGACCGGGCGATTTCCAGGGAAGTAGTGCCATTGGCATATTCCCGAACGGCACCATCTGGAAAAGTAATCTTCATCATAATCTTGATCGGTGGTATTATTTTACGAACCGCAAATTTAACGAAGTTTTGCCAACAGCTGCATACGATTATTATCGTATTAATTTGAAAATAATTAATTTGCCCCTGAGTATACAATCAATATGAAAATAATTTTACCGGTCATTTTTTTTCTCAGTTCTTTACCTGTCTTTTCGCAGGATGTAACAGGCATATGGAGAGGTTATTTTAATGAAGCGAATTATAACAGGGAGCTGGAGGGAACTGTTTTTGATAGCCGGTACAAATTTGAAATTCAACTGGACCAGAAAGAAAATCGTTTTGAAGGGGTTACTTATTCTTATCGATCCACCATATTTTACGGGAAAGCCAGCGCTATGGGAACGGTTAATCCCCGAACGAATAAAGTGTTGCTGGATGAATTGAAGATTCTCGAAGTTCGCATGGCCGGCATGAGCGATGCATGTATTATGCGTTGTTTTCTCCAATACTCAAAATCGGGTGATGAAGAATTCCTGGAGGGCACCTATAGTAGTATGAATACCCGGGATTCGAGCAATTGCGGCAGGGGCACTGTTTTTTTGCGCAGGGTGGTTACTTCTGATTTTTACAAAGAACCCTTCCTGGCCAAGCGGGATAAAGAGAAGCCAATTAAAACGGAAGCAAAACCGGCCGAGAAAAAAATAGTAAAAACGAACCCGGTTAAGCCACCCGCTACTAAACCAACCGCACCCGTTGCCACCATAAAAAAAAATAACAATAGTTCCATAAAAAATAAACCGATAGTTAAGGCAAATCCTCCCGACAACAAAAAGACTATAGCACCCAAAACAAATGAATTGAAGATCGCAGTAATTGATTCAGTCAAAAAGATAGACCGGAAATCAGCTCCGGCAATTACCCCCAAAGTACTCGCGTCCCGCGAAAATGAAGTAGTAAAAACGATAATTACCAATTCGAATGAAATTGTTATAAACGTTTATGATAACGGAACGATTGATAACGATACTGTTTCTGTTTACCTTGATAAAAAACTTGTAGTTTCCAAACAGCGGCTTACGGAAAAAGCAATCACGGTAAAATTCCAGTTAGATGATATTAACGATTATCATGAATTGGTTATGGTAGCTGAGAACCTGGGGGAAATACCGCCCAATACTTCCCTGATGGTAGTAAATGCCGGGACCAAACAATACGAGGTGCGGATCACCTCCACCGAGCAAAAAAATGCAGTGGTTATTTTTAAATATGAGAAGATCAAATAAGTCTACCGTTCACATAAATTAGAATTCCATTACTTCACATTCCGGTAATTTACCGGATATTCGTTTTATGCTTCGATCTATTCTTTTGATGGTATCGCTGGTGTTTGCAGGTTCGCTGTTTGCACAAAATTTGACGGGCGTCTGGAGAGGCAAGAGAACCCAGGTTTCCGGAGGTTGTTACCCGGAATATTCCCTGGAACTGCACGTGTATTATACAAAGGATAATGCCATCATGGGTAATGCGTTTAATTACTATGACAAAGATCGGTTCACAAAAATAAATTTCACGGGCCGGTACAATCCGCAAACCAAACGTTTGGTCATCATTGAAAATGCCGTAGTTCAATATAATGTTCCCGCGAATTGTATTCCTTGTATAAAGACTTATGATTTAAACTGGCTGCAAACAGATAAGCAATCGCTGGATGGTGATTGGAAAGGCCATGAAATGGGAAACAGTAATCTCTGCCCGCCGGGCAGAATCCATTTAGACAAAGAATCCGTATCGGTATTCCCGGTAGATGTTTTTCAAAACGATACCCTGGCCGGCTTGCAAAAGGGTATGCAACTTCAACCCCGCGAAAAAGAATTGGTTCAAACCATTACTATTGACACGTCGGAAATAAAAATTGAATTATACGATAATGCGGAAATCGATAATGATACCGTTACGGTATTTTTAAATAATACGCTGCTGTTGTATAAAAAAAGATTGACTGATAAACCGCTCACCTTAAATCTTACCGCTTTCCCCAATACTGATTATGAATTTATGATGTATGCAGACAACCTGGGCCTCATTCCACCCAATACTTCTTTAATGGTAATTACTGCAGGAACCAAGCGGTACGAAATGCGCATTTCTTCTAGCGAGCAAAAAAGCGCCGTTGTCCGATTCCGGTACAAATTGTAAATGTATTAAGTTAGGTTGTGACTATTTAAATGAGCAACCCGATACAATAAACTTTTTTCCTGAATTTTGGAAAATGAAAAGTGTAAACCTTATTTTCCTTGTCATCCTATTTGCTGCAAAAAATTTATGTGGTCAAAAAGTCAAATTGGCA
The DNA here is from genome assembly GCA_963775145.1 of uncultured Chitinophagaceae bacterium. Taxonomy (GTDB): domain Bacteria; phylum Bacteroidota; class Bacteroidia; order Chitinophagales; family Chitinophagaceae; genus Endoryza. Next base: position 493,230 of record CAVZHZ010000015.1, on the reverse strand, counting down.
CCAAACAACCTCTTTGCTAATAAAGTGTATATGTCCTTTGAGAGGTTTCATCACAAACAGGCTGTTAAAGCAATAAAAGATTCTACTGTAAAAGAGGCAGATGAACCGACTTTTATACGCTTAAAAAGCATCGATTTCAGAAATGGTACCATCGAAGTAAAAGTATTAAGTCGGCTTTTACCAAATGCCTCTCCTTCAGACCGGGGATTTATTGGTGTAGCATTCAGAATTAATGAAAATAATTCTCAATTTGAGTGTATATACATACGTCCTACCAATGGCAGAGCAGAAGAACAAGTGCGAAGGAATCATTCTATCCAATACTTTTCTTTTCCAGATTTCAAATTTTCACGGTTAAGAAAAGAAAGCCCGGAAATGTATGAATCATATGCAGACATGGGTTTAAACGAATGGATAAAACTCAGGATTGTTGTGAATGGCAAGCAGGCTAAATTGTTTTTAAATGAGAACAATCAACCGTCTTTGATTGTGAATGATCTGAAACTTGGTAATAATGCGTCTGGCGCCATTGGTTTATTTGTTGACGTAGGGACCGAAGGCTATTTCAGCGACTTAAAAATTAATAACCAATAATAAGCCATTGTAAATGATGTATGTAAGATTATTTTCAGCCCTATTTTTATTAATTGTTTATTCCAATATTTATGGACAACAAAAATTAAGGAGATTTCTTCAACCAGCAAATGTGGTAAATAAAATACCATATGGTGCAAATAAAAAAGCCGGGCGTTATGTACAGGCGGGGGATGCCAAAATATATTACGAAGTTTATGGTAAAGGGCAACCCATAGTATTGCTACATGGTGGTTTATTTGGTTCAGCTATAGAAATGGCAGGATTTATAGACAGGTTGAGAATAAACTATCAAGTAATTGCTGTTTCTACAAGAGGACATGGCAAATCTGAAATCGGCACAGAACCACTTACACTGGAACAAAGGGCTAATGATGCAATGGCCGTCATCAATGCTGTAACAACAGACAGTGTCCTTATTCTTGGATTCAGCGATGGCGGTTTTACAACCTACAAAATAGGTTCATTGTATCCATCCAGAGTAAAGAAAATGATAGTAATTGCTGCAGGAGAATTATATCCTGGGTTAAGGGAATTTAATATCAGTGCAAAGCAAGCCATGAGTATGGACACTGTTTATTGGAATCAGCAATTAAAACTAATGCCAGAACCAAACAGGCTTGAGGATGTTTTTGAACAAGTGAGCAGTTGTTATAATAAATTAACCGTTGGGAAAGATTTATTGAGTTCTATAAAATGTCCTGTTTTAGTAATGGCGGGCGACCGAGACCAGAGTAATAGCGTTGAACACGTAGTGAATGCTGCACGAATGATACCTATCCATCAGATTAGTATTATTCCAAATGCTTCACACCCTGTTTTTAATGAAAATTTTGCAGCGGTTTGGGCAAGTATAGCCCCTTTTTTAAAATAATAGAAAGGCGATACACCAAAGGGATTAATGAAGATCATAATAATTGCTACAATAACAAGTCCGTCTTGATAACACAGCCACTATAATGGGCATTTGAAAAAGTGTAGTGGATGGAAGCAATGGTTCAGCAGCTGCCACAATTGTTGTCAGTTGCTCGGGCAGGTTAAACAACTCTCGACGGTGTGTCAATCATCAACTTTCATTTCTATTTTCATCCTTGGTTAGCCGGGCTGGACGGTTGACTATTTCCCCGGCTTCGCAAATACCTGTTAGCAATTCGGAACATCCTCCCAAAAAAGAAGACCAAGGTTCAAATCATTTCTGAGTTGAACATTGGTCTTCCGAAAAATGCTATATCCTAAATTCTAAAATATAATCTTCTGTACCGCGTCCTTTCTTAGATATTGCATTCCACATTTTACATTTCTTAAAAACCCTGCTTTTGCTGCGCAGTGCCGGGAGCTGGTTTGCGTGGTATCTTCTCCGCCCGCTGCGCGGTATGATAAACAAAAGAAGCTATGATCGTAGCGGCTTGTTTTAAGTCATCAGCGACCAGGTGATCGAATGTGTCCATATTGGTATGGTGAGTGCGCGTATTATAATCTATTTCATCTTGTATAAACTGGAAACCCGGAATGCCCACTCCATCGAAGGCCAGGTGATCCGTACCGCCGGTATTCTGTAAGGTAATAGTATGAGCACCTAACTCATGGAATGGTTCCAGCCATTTCGTGAAGATTGACTTAACGCCTGCGTTCCCCTGTAAATAAATACCTCTTACTTTTCCCGTTCCGTTATCCAGGTTATAATAGGCGCTCACTTTATCCCCTTCACTATTGGAGCGTCGGGTAATAGTATCTGATAAATGATTACGTACGTAGTTTCTTGAACCGTGTAACCCCTGTTCTTCTCCGCCCCATAAACATATCCGGACGGTACGCTTGGGCTTCAATCCAGTGGACTTTAAAATTCTTATAACTTCCATCATTACCGAACAGCCAGCCGCATTGTCGGTGGCGCCGGTAGATCCATGCCATGAATCCAAATGGCCTCCGATCATTACTACTTCCTCTTTCAGTTTTTTATCTGTTCCTTTTAATTCTGCCACCACGTTATATCCTTTAATATCGTTGCTGTTGAATCTGGTTTTAATATCCACTTCCAGTTTCACCGGAATATTATTGGAGGCAAGGCGATATAAACTCATATAGTCTTCATACGCCAGCATTATATCCAGAAAATTCTCCGGGGCATTGGCGGAGTAAGGTCCTCCACCAGATACAAAAACGGTTCCATCACGCCCGCGGATACTGGCACTTAAAATAGCTACTGCTCCTTCCTTCCTGGCAAAGTCCTTTAGTTTATTGATGTTCACGGTTAAGGAAGGGCGCTGGCCGCCAGGCCCGCGTGGTGGGCCTGCTGCCGGTTGATTTTTAGTATCCCATTCTGCCATTTTTGTTAATTGCTCTTCGGTGAACCGATTAGCATCCGCTGTAAAACCTGGTTTCAAGGTATCGGCACGGGGCAACAAAATGATTTTGCCTGCTAACTTGCCCTTATAAGTATCTAATTCTAAGGAGTCCTTTGCCTTTACAATTATTATTTCCGCATTTTGTAACCCATTACTTCCGCTACACCAGGCTTTGGGGAAAGCAATTAAAGGTCGATAATATGGAGCCGTCATAGCAACGTAAGAACGTTGCAAATCCCATCCTTTTCCCCAATCGCCCCATGGTTCCAGCTTAGCTTCTAAGCCATACTCTTCTAATTTTTTTTTCGCCCAGTTGGCTGCACGCAAATAACCCGATGAATTATTAAGTCGCGGACCACTTACATCGGTGAGATAAAAAGCATGTTCCATTACTTTTGAATTAATGAGTCCCTCCTGGCGGATTTTTTGTACCGCATCCATATCCAGGGTTTCATCCTGGGCGCTGCCCATAATACAAAGGGAAGTGGCCCATAAAAGCAGGAATAATTTTCTCATGGTAGTCTTTTTTGTGTTAGAATCGGAAGCTACATAATTCCTGCTTTTGATGAACATATATTTATGAACGGTACTGCGATACCAAGCTATTTTTTAACAGAGCGTTCCCTATACTGCAATCAAGACAGCGCGTGAAATCACAGTAACGTGTTTTTAGTTCGATCAATGCCTGGGTATCACAGGCATTTTCAAAGCTGACGCCGAGCCTGGCAAATCCATCTGTCAGCCTGTTTTTCTCGGGAGCCGTTTCTTCTAACCACCGTACTGCCTTGTTTTTACAGGCAGCATCATTCATTACCAGTCCATAGGTAAACAGCATGGGACAAATGCTGTTAATGATTAATGAATTTATCATTTGAGCCCCTACCCGTTTGGGTTTAAACGAAGAGGCTTCATCCAGTATATAATGGTAGTGCCAGTAATCGTTCGCCGTTATATCCAGCATTCTCTTCACTGTTTTCAAGTCAGTTGTTTCTTTTATTTCGGTAAATAACCGACCGGACTGATGAATAAGCATGGCGAGTTGGGCGAGCCGGACAGTTGGAAAATTAACGGGGCGCATCCGCAGAAAAAAAACAACCTCGGAACTTTGCCGCAGGTTATATTTTTTTTGGAGGTATTTGTATTCGGATTTGAGTAAGATTGGATAATCTTCTGCAAATTCTTTATTGAGCAAACCTGCCTGGCCCAGCACCAAGGCTTCCAGTTGATGTATGCGGGATCTGTTTTTTGCCAGTATTTGAATGGGAACGGTTCGGGCCATTGCTTCAAATGCCGAGGCGTTTACATCAGTTCCAAAGTGGCGTGCCAAAAGCCACCAAAATGTTTCTTCCCAATGCTGATTGTTTTGCAGCAGGTATTGCTGAATGGCGGATGATTTTCTCATAAGTCTTTCAGTCAGCAAACGATCCTTCCAACTTTTCCAAATTAATTCTCCCACTTCCATAACCTGGTGATTGCAGGGAATGAAAGCGGGTTGTTTCATCCATTGTTCATATTGCTGAAGGAGTGAACGGGGAACCCGGTTCTGTAAAGAAAGAATGGGAACGGCGGTAAAACCATCCAGGTCGTTTTCCCATACTACATGTAATATAACATTGCGGTAATTTTGATCTTCATCGTGTTTATGCTTCTGCCAATCGGATGTTCGAACATGCAGTTCGATGCTGCCGGCCAGGAGGGTTTGACTGATCTTAATTCTGGCGTGAATAAAATCAGGTCCCTGGTTAATATTATGCGTTCCCGGGAAAATGATTTGCAGCGGCTCGGCAGGGGATAGATACAACTCCTGTTTATTATAATACTGGAATTGCCAGATAAATTGCAGTAATCGTTCAGTCATAAACTCAGGTGTTTATTGGTATGAAGGTTACTGCGTTACCTAAAAATAGAATACTAATTCATCAGGGAAATGATGATTACATCATTTTTCGTAGTTTAATTCACGAAGGGCGTGCACTACCCTGCTAACAGGTAATCCCATTACATTATAAAAATCTCCTTCAATCCGGCGAATTCCGGTTACCCCAATCCATTCCTGGATGGCATAGGCACCTGCCTTATCATAGGGCTGGTATTTATCTACATAAAACTCAATTTCCTTGTTCGTGAGCGCGTGAAACCAAACAGCCGTGGTATCGGAGAAGGCAATTTCCGTCTCCCCTCGTTTTAACACAACCCCGGTAATAACAAGGTGCTTTTGTCCCGATAAACGCGAAAGGATATCAATAGCCTCCTTACGGTCGACTGGTTTACCAATTACAGTATTATTCAGCACCACTATAGTATCAGCGGCTAATACTGTTTGTGGAAGATCATAGGAAGCATAATAAGGATGCTCACTGATGGCAACTGCTTTATTTCTGGCAATATGAACCGGAACAATTTCTACTGGCATCTCGGCCGGAAAAGACTCGTCGGTGGGTTGAACTAATATATCAAAATCCACTTCCGCCCATTCCAGCAATTGTTTGCGCCGGGGCGATTGAGAAGCGAGGATAATTTTATTATTCATAAAGTTTAAAAAAAAGCATGGAAAGTATCCCGGTCATCATAACCAGCTTAATCCAATTACTAAGCTGGTGGAAGTCTTCGATACTGTTCGCTGTAAATAGTTTTCTGAAAATAGTCAGTAAGGGCAAAAGAATAAATAAAACTGAATAAACGGTAAACCACCACCATCGAAAAGGCAAAATATAGAATTGGACTATTATTAATGCGCCAAGAAGTACAACCAGCCAGGTGGCCATAAATACCTTGGATACATTGAGGCCCCAGACAATAGGCATAGTGCGGCAACCGTATTTTTCATCACCTGCCATATCCTCTACATCTTTTATCACCTCGCGGACCAAAGAAATAATAAAAGCAAATCCCCCATATAAAACGGCCAGCTTGAAAATTTTTGAAATGGCTTTAGGCAGCAGCGGATTTTCGGCGTTATAAAAGAAGCGATCCAGTTCGGCCACATATAATACTAATATTACCCAACCGGTAAGCAGGGAAATTATAATGTTTCCTGAAAGCAGTTTCTTTTTAAACGTGGTGGAGTATACCCACAGTAAGAGTACACAACCACTATTGGCTAACCCGAGTAACAGGTTATGATTTATTTTCCAGCCCACATAAAAACTCAGTAAAATACCAATGGCCGATAATCCCAGGTGCCAGACAATGGCCCAGCGGCGCTTTATAATCTTTTCGACCACGAGTCTGCCTGGTTTATTAATGCGGTCGATATTAATGTCGAAATAATCATTAATAATATAACCGGCGGCCGCAATACAAACCGAAGCCAGCACCAACAGGGAAAACAATTTCGTGGAGAGTTGCGCTTCTACACCCACCTTATTAAGGGAAGGGATAATTATACAATACTGGAAAAGGAATTGGGTGAGCGCAATAAACAGGAGATTGAGCGAACGAATAAGGCGAAAGAATGCTGCAATCAGTTTCATGCAATTGATAAGGTAACAAGTGAACCGTTAAGGTAAGAATAAAAAATCAACGGCTGGCAATACCCGATTCCAAATCCCAGGCATCATTCAGCTTAAGTACTTTTTCAATAACATCCCTTGCACAACCTTTTCCTCCATTGATCGGGGAAATATAATGGGCGATTTCCTTGATTTCGGACGCAGCATCTGCCGGCGCACAAGCCAATCCCACCATTTTCATTACTGCATAGTCCGGCATATCGTCTCCCATAAATAAGACTTCATCCCAGGAGAGCTTATTTAATTCAACATAATGATTTAACCTGCTTTTTTTATCTGCTTCTTTCATAAAAACGTCCATTACTCCCAGTCCATTCAGCCGGGTGACCACTGCGTCCGAACTACTACCCGAAATGATAACTACCCTGTACCCTTTTTTGATAGCCAGTTGAAGGGCGTATCCATCTCTTATATGCATGCGACGGACCGGTTGCATAGCATCAAAAACCAACAGCGTGCCATCGGTCAGCACGCCGTCCATATCAAAAACAAGAGTGGTAATTTGTTTAAATCGATCTGGTAAATTCATGGGTTTGCTATTGCTTCCGTTGAAATTTTTTACGGGATGATGATGGAGAAAGCGCGATTATTTTTGATTATCCCTCCATTCGTATACCCAGGTGCTTTGTATCATTTCCAGGTGTCCTTCATTGCTTTCCTCCCGCGTGCCACTGAAATTAGGAATCTGCAACACCCATTCCAGTAGATCGGTGAACCGGATTCGATATATTTTTCCTTCATTAAATTCAGGCCCAAATCGTTCATAGAGCTTTAGGGCAATATCTTCGTAGTCTGTCCACTTAATGGGTGGTTCGTAATGCATATATAAGTTTAATTATTCGCCTAAAAATTGAGTTTGATCTGGTAAGGTGACTCTTATCTGACCGCTTGCACCAGGTTGTAATATACACTGGCAGCCGAGCCTGGAATTAAGGCGGGGATTGATTGCCCGGTCGATAAAATCTTCTTCTTTATCGCTCAGTTCTTCGAGGAACTGCTCTCCTTCCTCTACATATAAATGGCAGGTGCTGCACGCGCACACACCACCGCAATTGTGGTGCAAATCTATATTATTGGTAAGGGCAACTTCCAGTAAACTCTGGTCAGGTGAAACGTTGGTAACAGTAACCGGCTCCAGTCCTTTCTGTTCAAATTTATAAGTAATCGTATACATAAATCGGTGAAATCGGCAGCAAAAATAAGCTAATTCACCCTTGATTATTTAATGACTGTATGTTTTACCCATTGGAATAATTTAAAAAACACAGCTTTTCCGTATTTCGGTAATAAAAAACCGCTCCGTAATAAACGGAACGGTTAAGTAAATATATTCCGGAATCTATTTCCGGGTATTATATACAACGTTTTTCTGCACGACCATATCATTGATTACATTGACTGTTTCGTCCAGGTAGATATCGCTGCGCAGGCGTTTAATCCAATCTTTGAAACGTTCCAGTTTGCCATTATCATATTCAAATTTCTTCAGGTCGTCGGGAAGAGCCACCACATCTAACTCCGCCGGCAATTTAATAGACGCTTCGATTTGCTTTACTGAGTTCTTGATCTGCTTTTGCTCTTCCTGGTATTTTTTTAAATTGAGGGGAGCTATCTTATCATTTTGATCAGCGATAATTTGTGCATTCTTTTGAATTGTGACAAAAGAATTTCCTGATCGTATTCTTTCCAGGCTCGCCTTTTTTATCGGATCGAGATTCAGGCTATACTTCCAGTTTGCATACTCAGCCTTTTGGATTTCATCCCAGGGCAATGCCTCTGGGTTGTCTTTTTCCCGGTATTTGGAGAATTCATAAATATCCGGCAGGCTGATATCGGAAACCACGCCACGCAGCTGGGTGGAACCCCCGTTTATGCGGTAAAATTTCTGTAACGTAAGTTTGATCGTACCCAGGTCGCTATTGGGCTCAACGAACCCGATAATTTTATCCAGACCTATATTACGCTGAACGGTTCCTTTTCCGTAGGTGGAAGTGCTTCCAATAATTACTCCGCGATTATAATCCTGGATAGCTGCAGCGAAAATTTCGGAGGCCGAGGCGCTGAATTCATTCACCATAACCGCCAAAGGACCGTCATACAAAACCGATTTATCCCGATCGAAATAAACCTGTGGTTTACCATCCCGATCCTTTACCTGGACAATAGGGCCACCCTCGATAAATAAACCAACCATCTGTACCACATCATAAAGAGAACCTCCGCCATTATTACGAAGATCCATCACGATGCCATCTACTTTCTGCTCTTTTAATTTGATGACTTCCTTGCGTACATCTTCCGAACAACGGGCTCCTTTCGGATCATCGAAGTTGGCATAAAACTCCGGTAAGTATATAAATCCAATTCTTCCTTTTGCTGTATTAATAACTGCACTGCGGGCGAAGGTTTCATCCTGTACAATTTCATCCCGGATTAGGGTAACGACTTTAATGGATCCATCCGATTTTTTCAAAGTCAGTCTTACTTCTGTGCCTTTCTTACCCCGGATAATTTTCACCGCATCTTCGATAACAAACCCGGTAAGTTCAACAGGTTCCGCTGATCCCTGCGCCACTTTTAATACAATATCACCTACCTGCACCTGGCCCGATTTCCAGGCCGGGCTTCCGGCGAGCAGGGTGCCAATCTTGATATTTCCTTCATCTTCCCGCAAAGAAGCACCGATACCATAGAATTTCCCGCTCATCTGCTCGTCAAAATATCTTTTATCTACCGGCGGAAAAAAGGTGGAATGCGGATCCATCGATTCAGTAATAATATTTACATAACTGTTGAAACGATCATCCACACTTACTTTCACCATCATTCGTTCAAAAGTTCTATCCATTATTTTCAGCACTCTATCCCTGGCCTCTTTTTCCAATTCGGCATCTGTCTTTATCACATAACCTTCCGTTCCTTTATTCTTTTCCCTGTTCTCCAGCAAATCTGCATAGCGATCAAGTACGAGGTATTTCAGTCGTTTTCTCCAGCTTTCTTTTCGGTCCGCTTCATTTTTGGGGAAGTCATACTCATCCGGGTTCAGGTTAATAGTCTCGTCCCTGGTGAAATCAAATGGCTTGGAAAGAAATTCTTTATACAACAAAGCCACTTCAGGTAAACGATTATGAATAATTTCTGATACAGCAGGTACAAAAACCACATTCTCGCCCAATATTTCATCATCCAGCTTTGTTTCAAATTTCTTCAATGATTGAATATCTGATTGAAGCAAAATATTTTTGCTTTCATCTACAAACCGATCAGTCAGAAATTTCTTGAACAGAACTTTGGAGAATTCGTCATCAATTTTTTTTGGACTGTAATGCACTTCTTTGAGCATGTCACCCACATTGTGGAGGATCTTTTCATATTTCCCGGCCGGATTTCCTCCCCACCCAAAGGTATTGAAGGCAACAATCAAGCCTGCGCACACAAATAGGATCAGTACGGGTAAAGTTCTTTTACTAAACATAAATTTTATTGCTTTTTGCATTAACTCAAAAATAACGATAAATGAGCTCCAATGTTGCCGGGTCAGATCAATATTAACAAGTGATTTTACACAATTTACATAAACGGGAGCAGGTTGGTTTGAACGAAAAAAAAGAATCCCGAAACAGGGTTTGTTCCGGGATATTTGGTCGGGTGACTGAGGGGTCTCGAACCCCCGACCCTCAGAACCACAATCTGATGCTCTAACCAACTGAGCTACAGCCACCGTCTTAAGCCGCAAATCTAAGCATAAAAATAGTTTCACTCAAAACAAGCGGCATAAATTTATTTACATGGGTTAATTAGTTTTTCTTTGCGACTCAAAAAGTTGCAATGAACAGTTGGTTATTCCTGTTGCCCTTTATTTCCGCCATGGCAGGTTGGATTATATTTAAAATATCGATTACCATTTTTATTGAAAGAATTCTTCCCCAAAAGCAACAAGCCATTGCACAAAAAACAGGGGAACTTGTTTCGGGAGGCTTGTTTTCCATTTCCGATCTAGAAGGAAAATTGGTTAGCGACGAAAGCATGAAAAAATTAATGCCGGTTATTGAAAAACATATCGATGAGTTCTTGCGAAACCGGTTAGGCAAAGCGCTTCCCGTGGTTAGCATGTTTATTGGCGACAAAACCATCAACCAGTTAAAGGAAGTATTTATGAAAGAACTGGAGGTTATCATTCCTGCTACTATGAAAACCTATGTTAGTAATCTCGAAAAAGACATTGATATCAAGAAATTGGTGACTGAGAAGATATCTGCCCTTCCGCCCGGAAAAATAAGTGAAATGATTAAACATTCTATGCCGCAGGAGTTAAGAAAAATTCAACTTTTTGGGGCTCTGGCTGGCTTCCTGATTGGCGCTTTACAACTATTACTCACTTTTCTTATAGGTCACTGATTGATTTTGTATGCTTTATCACGGCACCCCTCGCTCTTGGTTAAACATTTTGCCAAGATGATGGTTACTTGTTACCATTCATCATTATGTCACAAGTTTGTCAGCCTTTTATCGTCCAAATTTGCAGACATTCTCAACAATATATAAATATGAAACATTCTTTGTTACTTATCCTTTTGAGTTTTTTAGTCGGTATGGGGTTTTCGCAAATGCCGGGTGGAATGGGTGCCGGCAGACCCGGTGGCGGTCAAAATATGAATATGGGTCGTTTATATGGTAAGATCCTGGATGCGAAGACAAATAAGCCCGTGGAAGCCGTTTCCATCCAGTTGATCCAAAATAAATTTGACACTATAACCAAGAAACGAAAGGACACCATAATATCCGGGATGCTCACTACTAAGGCTGGAAACTTCAGTTTGGAGAACCTCCCAATAATGGGCAATTTTCGATTAAAAATTACAGCAATTGGCTTTAAGACCATAGAGCAGAAAGTTGCCTTCGAACTGAAATTTGGGCAGGGTGGAGATATGACCCAGGCCCTGAATGCAATAGATAAGGATCTCGGAAATATAAAGATTGAAGAGGATGCCCAGGTGCTCGAGGCGGTGACAGTAAGCGGTTCTAAAGCCCTTGTTACATCCAGTATTGATAGAAAGGTGTTTAACGTGGAAAAGAATCTTACTTCGGTAGGAGGATCCGCGATCGATGTAATGCGAAATGTACCGTCTTTAAATGTAGACATTGATGGAAACGTAACCCTTCGCAATAACACCCCAACGATATTTGTAGATGGAAGACCTACTACATTAACCCTTGAACAGATTCCGGCAGACGCCATTCAAAGTGTGGAAGTGATAACCAATCCATCCGCCAAATTTGATGCTTCAGGGGGAACAGCCGGTATATTAAATATTGTTTTGAAGAAAAACCGAAAGGCCGGCTACAATGGAAACCTGCGGGCTGGTATTGATCAACGCGGCAAATACAATGTGGGGGGGGATATCAATGTTCGGCAGGGCAAGATAAATGCATTCGCCAGCGCCATGTACAATCAGCGCAAATCAATATCAAACGGAACTACCGACCGGCTGACGCTGGTTAATGACCCGAATACTTTCTTGCTTCAAAAGGATAGAAATATCAGCGAAGGATATTTCGCTTTTCTGCGGGGAGGTTTTGATTTTTTCATTGACAACAGGAACACCCTGTCACTATCAGGCGTGTATGTAAACGGAAAATTCAAACCCGAATCCAACAGCGATATTTTTGTAGACACCCTATACAACTCCGGAAAAACAACATCTTTCAGCAACCGCCTTTCCAACAGTACCGGCGAATTTAAAAACCGCGGGGCAGTCATTGGGTTCAAACATAATTTTGCCAAAGCAGGAAAGGAATGGACGGCCGACGCGAATTTTAATAAAAGCCGTAATGAAAATGAAAACCTGGTTGTCAGTAATAATTATACCCAGCAAGGCGGCTCCCTTACCCGTAGTTTCAGACAATTGCTGAATGGCGGAGGCGAAACACAGTTTATTACTATGCAAACAGATTTTGTAAACCCGCTTACCGAAAATTCAAAACTGGAAATGGGGGCACGGGCACAAATACGTAAAATAGACAGCCGTAATGATATCAGTTTTATTGATGGAAGCGGCACTCCTGTTAAGATTCCTCAGCTTTCTTCCCGTTTCCTCAATAAAGATCATGTGTATGCGGGGTACGCCACCTTTACCAATAAGATAAAAGACTTCGGATATCAACTTGGTTTGCGCGCGGAAAGTTCGGATTATAACGGCGACGTAAAAACAGTTTCCCTGGGTGGAAAGGATACCTTAATCAGTTATTCCAATAGTTTCCCGATCAGCTTTTTCCCCAGCATCTTCTTATCGCAAAAATTTAAGAAGCAGCAGGAAATGCAATTGAATTTTTCCCGCCGGATTAACAGGCCCAACTTTTTCCAACTATTTCCTTTTACCGATTATTCTGATACACTTAATCTATCGCGCGGAAATCCTAACCTGGTTCCCGAATTCACTTATTCATTTGAATTGTCCTATACAAAAACATATCTGACTACTAATTCCTTTCTCGCTTCGGTATACTATAAATTCACCGATAAGCTGATTACCCGGTATCAGGTGGCAGAGCCCAACGCGGTTAACCCGTCCGATAGTAATTTAATTAATACCTTTATCAATGCTAACTCCAGTTATGTGGGTGGATTGGAATTAATTTCGAGGCACGCGGTGGCTAAGTGGTGGGATCTTACGACCAACCTCAATCTCTATACGTCAAAGATTAATATCACTGATCCAAAGCTGATTCAACAAGATAACATCTACAGCTGGTTTGGAAAGATCAATAACAGCTTTAAACTTCCAAAGAATTTTACGCTGCAGATCAGTGGCGATTACCAATCTAAGACGGTATTGCCTCCCGGCGGAAGTGGCGGGGGCAGCGGCGGCGGCGGTTTTGGAGGCGGTCGTGGTGGTCCGGGCGGTGGAATGTTTGGGCAGGCTCAAAGTGCCTCGCAGGGATATGTTCGGGCTAACTATGGAGTGGATATGGCTCTCCGATTTGATTTCCTTAAAGAAAAAAGGGCTTCCCTTACACTTAATTTCGGGGATGTATTCCGCACCCGCAGAAACGATGTTTTTTCCGAGTCTGGCTACTTTGTACAAAATTCATTCCGTCGGCGCGATCCTCAATTCTTTCGGTTGAACTTCAACTGGCGATTTGGGAAGTTTGATGTTTCTCTTTTCAAACGTAAGAATATGAAAGGGGATGCTGAAGGTATGCAGAACGGAATGCAGGGCGTGCAGCAGTAAGTGTTGAGTCGGCAGGCAGAAGTCAGGAGTCTGTAGTCTAGAGCCAAAAGTAAAAAACTTCTTTAGCTTTGGCCGATAGCCGTGCTTGTTTCGCTAAATAATAAATAAATAATATTTTTCAAGGAGTCATAATCGACTCCTTTTCTTGTTTAGTATATTGATTAAATAATTTTATGAAAAAAACAATAGTGCTTTATTTACTTTGCATTTGTCATTTTCATTATTCTCATTCACAGGCAATGTCTTCTAAAAATTACACATATCTTGCACTGGGCGATTCTTACACGATTGGTGAACAGGTGGCCACCCGGGATAACTTCCCGCATCAAACGGTTGCTTTACTGGCAAAAGACAATTTTTCTTTTCAGCAACCCGTTATCGTAGCAAAAACAGGGTGGACAACGGATGAATTACAGGTGGGCATTGCCCTTGCCGCCCTCGATAAAAAATATGACTTTGTTTCCCTTCTTATTGGAGTAAATAATCAATACCGCGGCAGAGATAAGGCTGAGTATGCTCAACAATTTGAGAAATTATTAAAACAATCAATTCAGTTTGCCGGTAATATTCCGGAACATGTATTCGTATTATCTATTCCCGATTGGGGCGTTACCCCCTTTGCGGAAGGCCGTGACCGCAAGCAAATTGCAGATGAAATTGATGCATTCAATTCCATTAATAAAGATTTAGCCTCAAAATACAACGTACATTATATCGATATAACACCCGGAACAAGGCAAGCCAATAACGATCTATCTTTACTCGCAGAAGACCAATTGCACCCTGCAGGAAAAGCGTATTCTTCCTGGGCGCAGGAATTAGCCCGGGCAATCCGGAAACAGGTAAAATAGTGGTCAACAGGATTATTGATATTATGAGAGTTGAAAAATTCTTAAAATATGGTTGATGAAAAATTAAGCTGGAAAGAAAAATTTGCAGCGGCTGTTATTATGGGTATAGGAATAATACTGATTATTTTACTCGTGATGAGCGTGGTGTCTTCCCAATCATCAGTTATTTCGGATCATGGCAATACGTTTACCATCCGTAAATCCGAATTGCTGAATTATATCCGCTTCTTATTGACAATTATACTGGCAATATCAGGAGGTATTCTGCTTTTCCGACTAAGAAAGTGGGGTTGGATAATAGGAGTGCCATTTTTAATATTCAGCACATTCCTGGCTGGTTATTTTATCTGGTTCCTGTATGTTATGTATTTAATTCCATCCTTTATAATGTCTGTTATCTTGTTTTTAGTTTTGTTATTGGCACTCGTTTTCCTGTTATTACCCTCCGCCCGTAAAAAATATAAGGTCGGTAATCAAAGCTGGTTACCGACCCTGGTTTTCCTGGCGGCTATATGCGCCTTGTATTTCTTTTTACAATAAGTCTTCTTCTTTTACCTGGTATCGTTCTTTAATTTTTCGCATTACTTCATCCATGGAAGACCGGTGGTCTTTGGCGCTCCACTCACCCCGCTCCCACTTATCAAGTTCTTCATCAATATGTTTTTTCTGCAACAAGCTCATTTGCTCGCTCACCTGATCGCTCACTTCCTTCTGCCGCTGGTAAAATGCTTTCTTCTTTTCGGAGGTAAGCTCTTTGTCTTTGCGCATTTCGTTTTCCGTAGCCGCCATGCTTATTAATTCCTCTTTTGCCAGGGCAATATCATAAGGGCCCACCGGCATAATTAATTTGGAAAGAATGGGACCTATTTCAATCAGAATAATGAGAAGTGAAATAAGCAAGCTTGTCCAAAAAACGCTGTTCTCCTCTCCCGACAGATCAGAAAGTGCTTTATTTCTTTCCAAAAAACCAACATTTGATTGCAGCGCCGCCGCATATTCTTTTCTTTTTTCTTCCAGCGATGATTGAGCGGTAGTCAGGATACTATCCTGCCGGGCAATATCATCCGAAAGCAATTGCATTTCGGGGCGGAACTGAAGTTGGGCCGTGGCATACGCATTCATTTTTAACCGGGTGAGGTCTTCAATTCCCCGTTGACCCGATCCACCTGTTCCATCCGCCTCCTGCACATAGGATTGCTGCAATCGATGTAAGGTATCTTCAATGGCGAGCTTGCGGGTAGTCAACCGGTTTCGCTCCGCAAGCGCCGTTTGAAGCAACTCTTTATTTTCTATTTGAAGCAGGCTATCATTCAACTGAACTTTTTTATGAAGATTCTCTACTACTTTGGTATTAATTTCTTTTTCAAAAATTTTCAGTTCCAGCGGGCGGGCAATGGTAACCCCGATCAGTATAGCGAGAACTATCCTGGGTACCGCCATCCAAAACTGTTTGCGTTTACTTACTCCATACTTACGCATCGTAGAAACCAGAAAGCGGTCGAAATTGAATATGATAAGGCCCCATAGGATGGCAAAACCAATCGTCCATGTCCAGTTATCAAAAACACTATGCACGGCATAGCCGGCCGATATAGATGCCAATACAAATGTGGCCAGTATGACGCCGCCTAATCCGGCGTATTTGCTATGCTCGGAAGGAAATTCTTTTAACAATGGCTGGTGCGCTCCGGAGCACCACCATAAGAAATTACTTTCAGACTTCTTGTTGTTGTTACCTCCAAATGAATCATACGAATAGAGACCCGTGGCCTCCGCTGGTTGGTTAGCAGGCATACTAATTTAGTTAAGTGAATGAAGTAGAGTTGTACTATAGAAGTTGAAGGGGAACAGAACAAAGAACGGCAAATGAGGCGAATTAATTGTAAAGGAAAAGTGAAAGGTTTGAAATGAACATGGAATTGCTGCCAGGTAAATCTATTAGCTCTTTTTTGTTATATGTTGGTGCCGGCATTTGCCCCGATCTTCAGATCGGGGACCGATCATTTTATTTTATCTCTTCTCTCTTTTAATTCCCGCCAGGTAGTAAGAATTATTTTCTCCTCGGCTAACGCCTTTCTAAAGGCCGGATCCATCATGGCCAGCAGGTCTCCTTTGCGGGTAGGCCCCGATGAACTTATCTTTTCAAATATATCACTGGTTGCCGTGCAATGCATTATTATCATAGTTATCCCGGGCTTCAGGGATTTTAATGCGTCGATATAATTTTTTGTTTTGACCTCTCGGAGGTTATCGTCGGTAGGTTTAACCCCTTTTGCCAATTCCCAACCATAACTGGTATTGTGTAAATCATCCAGTACTGGCAAGCCGGCGTTCCATAATTTTTTTCCAAGCGCACGGATCATTTGTATCTGCATATCCGCCATTTTTGTTTGTTCCTTTATCAGTGTTGCATGACCCGCCGGAAACATCAGCGGGATTTTATATTCGATACCCACCTTGAGATACCGTTCAATAAATGACGGAGAGGCAAATAGGGTTCCCATATGACTATCGAGATGTGTAGGCATAAATCCCATTCTCAGGGCGCGTTCTACCTGCGATCTGATTTCCAATTCCACTTCATCAGCGGTAGCATGTTTTACCACATCCTCAACACTGGCCCACATCACTCCTTCGCTGTCAACAAGGCCAGGTACATTTTTCGCTCCACTAATCGGCGGCCACCTGTATTGATCCCATTCGGATGTTAACGTAAGGTGAAGGCCGGCATCTAAATGCGGATTTTTTTTCAAATATTGAACAAAGCCCGGCACCCAGGAACACGGCATCATAATGCTGCAGGAATTTGCCACTCCTTTTGTCATAGACTGGATAGCCCCTTCATTCGAATCCCAGCTCATGCCCACATCATCTACATGGAGTATGACTATTTTGGCTCCATTTGGATAGCCTAATCGTTCCGCGTAGGTGGTATCATTTTTTTGACCGAATGAAAGTTGAGCAATAAGTACTGCGGGTATAATTAGAAATGTCCGAAACATAAAAATCGATTTATAATGAAAGATAGTAAAAGATACCGGATGGCAGACAGAAACAGCCTTGCCTTAAAATTTGTAAAATATGGAATAGCCGGATTTTGTAATGTGCCAGTATTTCTTCCTATCTGATTATATAAATTAAAAAAAATATTTTTATTACTATTGAATAGTATAATAAAAAGCAAGCCGGTTCGGCTGAATATCATTCTAACTATTTACCAGATAAACAATTTTATAGTAAGAAGCTTACCGCCAATAATAAAAATAGAAAAACCTATGGCATTAAAGTTTTTATATTTTACATTTAGGTTCCTAATCAAACAATCGAAATAAATTTGGCTTATGGGAGATTTTCAGATTAAAAAAAATCCAAAAAAATACGACGCTATTATTGTAGGATCAGGGGCGGGAGGTGGAATGGCCGCGTATGTGTTATCAAAAGCCGGCTTAAAAGTATGCCTGCTCGAAGCAGGGGCCATGTATGACCCACGTAAAAATCAAACACAGTTTAAAAATCCGTGGGAATCTCCCAGGCGGGGTGCCAGCACCAAGTTTCGTCCCTTCGGTGATTTTGATGCCTGTTACTGGGGTTGGCAAATTGATGGCGAACCCTATACCCAGGCAGAGGGAACCAAATGGGATTGGTGGCGTGCCCGCATGCTGGGAGGCAGAACCAATCATTGGGGCCGCATATCATTGCGTTTCGGACCCAAAGATTTTAAACGACATAGTATTGATGGATTGGGGGATGACTGGCCGATAGGTTATGATGATATCAAACCATATTATGATCGGATTGACAAAATGCTCGGGGTATTTGGAAGTAATGAAGGATTGGAGAATGATCCGGATGGTTATTTTCTTCCTCCTCCCAAGCCCCGGCTGCATGAATTGATGATCAAAAAGGCAGCCACTAATGCCGGGGTAAAAGTGATTCCCTCCAGGCTTTCTATTCTTACCAAAGCATTACCGGATGATCAAAACCGGCAGGAGTGTATTTTTTGTGGTCAATGTAACAGGGCTTGCAGCGTTGCCTATGCCGATTTTTCTTCTTCATCAGTTTTAATAAAACCCGCCATGGCCACAGGCAATATTGATGTAATGGCAAATGCCATGGCACGGGAAGTATTAACGGATAACGAGGGTAAAGCAACCGGGGTTTCTTATATCAATAAAGAAGATATGATGGAATACCAGGTAAGTGGCCGGGTGGTAGTGTTGGCCGCGAGCGCGTGTGAATCATCGAGGTTATTACTGAATTCGAAATCTAAACGCCATGCAAATGGCCTGGCCAATAACAGCGATGTAGTGGGTAGATACCTGCATGACAGTACCGGAGCAGCGCTGGGCGGAGTATTACCCCATTTATTCGATCGCAAAAGATATAATGAAGATGGAGTGGGCGGAATGCATATATATTCACCCTGGTGGTTAGATAATAAAAAACTTGATTTCCCACGGGGTTATCATATTGAATATTGGGGAGGCATGAGCCAACCGGCTTATGGATTTGGCTTTGGCGTGGAAGGATTAAACGGGAAATACGAAGTAAGAGGGCAAAAGAAAGAGGCAGGTGGATATGGTAAATCGTTGAAGGAAGATCATCGTTTCTTTTATGGAGCGGGAGTAGGAATGGCTGGTCGCGGAGAAGCTATCCCGGTTAGAGACAACCGCTGTGAGATTGACCCGATGGTGGTGGATAAATACGGTATACCCGTGTTGCGATTTAATGTGAAGTGGAGCAGCCATGAAGTGAAACAGGCAAAACATATGAAGGAAACGTTTAAAGAGATTATGCACCAGATGGGTGCCATAATCACCTGGGGTGCTGATGATGGACCCGAGAATGACTACGGATTAGAATCTCCCGGTAAAATCATTCACGAAGCGGGTACCGCCAGGATGGGAAACGATCCCAAATCATCTGCATTCAATAAATGGAACCAGGCGCACGATTGTAAAAATTTATTTTGTGTTGATGGCGCTCCGTTTGTTAGCCAGGCCGATAAAAATATTACCTGGACCATTCTCGCGCTTTCGCTGAGGGCGTCAGAATACATTATTGACGAATTGAAGAAACAGAATATTTAGGCACTGAAGGAAGAAACCCGGGTTATGTGCAAAGTGCAATCACTAACCTACCTGCAGTAAGCAGGTTACAAACAACAAACTACAAACCTGCCTGCGGCAAGCAGGCTATAAACGTATAGTATGGACAGAAGAAAATCATTAAAAGCAATTGCCTTAGGATCCTTATCTACCGGCGCGTTGTTGCAAGGTTGTAAACTTGATTCAAAGGAAGAGAAGAAACCAGCAGACCTCAAAACGGATAATAAGGAATTTACCATCGACCGGGCTAAAGAAGAACTGGAAAGAGACCGGGCGCTGATGAGTAAGAAATTCTTCAGCGAGCATGAAATGGCCACCATTACGATACTCGCTGATATTATTATTCCTAAAGACGAAATAAGCGGCAGCGCTTCCGAAGCAGGCGTTCCGGCCTTTATTGATTTTATTGTACAGGATATGCCGGATCATCAAACACCCATGCAAGGCGGCTTACGCTGGCTGGACATGGAATGTTTTAAGCGATTTGAAAAAAGCTTTGTGGATTGTGATGAGAAGCAGCGTATGGAAATGGTAGATGAAATTGCCTGGCCTCAAAAGGCAAAACCTTCTATGAAACAAGGAGTATCTTTCTTTAACCTTATGAGAAACTTAACTTCCACCGGATTTTATACAAGCGAAATCGGGGTGAAGGATTTAGGGTATGCGGGCAATCAACCCAATAAATGGAACGGCGTACCGGATGATGTGTTGAAGAAATATGGATTGTCCTATAGCGAATGGGAAATGAGCAATTGTGCAAAGTATGGTTGATGATAGTTTGAAGAGTTAAAATCAATACGCATCTTAATTGTCACGGATTTTTGGATCAGCTTTTTTCAATCATTGAAAAATTTCTGCATATTGGATTTCAGGAAACATTTTAACATGTGTTATGCCTTTATCCCGTAGAGAATTTCTTTTCCTTACATCCGCCGGTTTATTATCTGCCGCTTACAAAAAGCCAGAACCCATTGTGATGACCATTAATGGGCCTGTAAATGCCAGGTTATTGGGAAAGACTTTAATACATGAACATTTTCTGGTGGACTTTATTGGGGCAGATAAAATTAATCACAGCCGCTGGAACCGGGCTGATGTGGTAAAGAAGGTACTTCCTTTTTTATTGGAGGCAAAGCAATACGGTATAGAAACAATTTTCGATTGTACTCCTGCTTATCTCGGGCGCGATGTTGAATTATTGAAAATGCTGCGTGACAAAAGCAATTTACAAATCGTTACCAATACAGGTTATTACGGCGCTGTTGATAATAAATACCTGCCTTCCTATGCATTTTCAGAAACAGCGGAACAACTGGCCAAAAGATGGATACGGGAATTTGAAAAAGGAATTGATGGAAGTAATATAAGACCGGGATTTATAAAGATCAGTGTAAATTCCGGGCCCTTGTCAGAACTTCATAAAAAATTGGTAAAGGCAGCTGCCATAGCGCACCTCGCCACTGGTCTTACTATTTGCTCGCATACCGGCCCAGCTATTCCGGCTATGGAGGAAATAAAACTCTTGCAGGAAAACAAGGTTGACCCTTCCGCTTTTGTTTGGGTTCATGCACAGTCGGAGATAAATAAAAATTATCATCAAAAAGCAGCTGCCATTGGAAGTTGGATCAGCCTGGATGGTATTGGTTGGGGAGATATTGAAAACTACGCGGATTCTATCGACCGGTTAAAAAGAGCCGGACTTCTTCATAAAGTCTTAGTCTCGCATGATGCGGGCTGGTATAAGCCAGAAGAAGTTGACGGTGGAAACTTTACCGGGTTTACGGGTATCTTCACACAATTAATTCCAACATTGAAAAAGAAAGGATTTACTGAGAAGGATTTTAAGCAATTGCTGGTAATTAATCCGGCAGAAGCATTTGCATTGAGTTAATAGATATTCCGGACCTTATGCAGAATGTATCGTTTTACCAAATCGGTTAAATCATTATATGAAAGACATCACCAAGAAATACAGCAACGGAGAAATAACCATTGTCTGGAAACCGGGTACCTGTATTCATTCTACAATCTGCTGGAAAGGAGTCACGGGATTGTCGTCGGTATTTAATCCGGCTGAAAAGCCATGGATAAAACCTCAGGGAGCACCTACTGATAAAGTCATTGAGCAAATAATAAAATGCCCTAGTGGAGCCTTGAGCTTCTATTATAATAGCGAAGAAGAAAAGAAACAAACCGTTGAAAGATGACCAGGTTTCATCTCACCGGGTTATATGCGGGAAAATCTTATGAATAAGGGAGTCCTTTGAAATCTATTTCTTTGCTTCTGACAGCCTGGTAAATTCTGAACCATTAAAGATCTTCGCCAGGCTGGCATTATTGGTTTGCTTCCATTCCGAAAAATGAGCCTCGGTAACAATACGCCAGAAATTCTTTGATTTCATTTCCGCAAAATCATTACTGCGTAAAAAAATACCCGTTATAGAGTTCCGGGTTTTAAAGTCGATCTTGATAGCCTGTTTTACCAAATCTTTTCCTTCCAGGAATTTAGAAATTTGATCACTGGTCATGTGAAGTGTTTAGGGAAAGGTACTTTAAAAAATAGTGGCACCCAAAGTATATTTAGAGCATATAAATTCAGTTACTTTTGATCTTCATGCAAAGCATATGAAAAAAATATTCCCATGGCTTTTAATCTTCCTTATCCCGGGATGGTTGATGGCTCAACGCAATAAATTTGTTTCTGTTCAGGGTAAATACCTGCTAACCCCCAACGGCAAATCTTTTTTTATGAAAGGAACCAACCTGGGTAATTGGCTGGTGCCGGAAGGGTACATGTTTCGATTTGAAAAAACCAGTTCTCCCCGTATGATTCAACAATTGATTACCGAATTGATCGGGCCGGATGAAGCCAAACTATTTTGGAAGAAATATCTCCACAATTATATACAAAAGGAAGACATACGTTTTCTCCGCTCGCTGGGAATGAACTCGGTCCGGATTCCTTTTCATTACAAATTATTTACCGACGAAGAATACCTGGGAGGTAGAGGGGAAAAAAGAGGCTTTGCCTTACTGGATAATGTAATTGGGTGGTGCAGGGAAGAGGGATTGTATGTATTACTGGACATGCATTGTGCGCCGGGCGGGCAAACGGGTGATAATATTGATGACAGTTGGGGATTCCCATTCTTATTCGATAGCGAAGCGAGCCGGGCGCTCACCATTAACATCTGGAAAAAGATCGCGACACATTATGCTAATGAACCCATTGTTATTGGGTACGATTTATTGAATGAGCCCATTGCTCACTATTTCGATTCATCTCATTTTAATCCATTGCTGGAACCATTTTACAAACAAATTACCGCGGCTATCCGTACAGTAGATAAAAATCACCTGGTTTTCCTGGGAGGCGCCCAATGGAATTCCAACTTCCGCCCTTTCGGAAAGCCTTTTGATAATAAATTGGTATATACTTTCCATAAATACTGGACACCTCCTACCCTTGACGTGATAAAAGATTATATTGATTTCAGTAATCGGTTCAATGTTCCTTTATATTGCGGCGAAACGGGAGAAAATAATGATGAATGGGTGATGGCATTCCGCAAGTTGCTCGACGAGCAGCAAATTGGCTGGCACTTCTGGCCGTACAAAAAAATGGACAACAATAGTGGTATTGTCCAGTTCGCCATTCCAACCGGGTTTAATTCAATTCGAAATTATGCAGATTCCAGCCGCTCCGGTTTTGATGATATTCGCCGGTTGAGGGCAAAGGACCCACAGGACGTGAAGCGTGCACTGAATGGTTTTTTGGAAAATTGTCTTTTTAAGAATTGCATCTCAAACAGAGGTTATATCGAAGCATTGGGCTTTGTTAAATAAAAAGACCGGGCTTTGGGGGCCCGGTCCTCCTGCTATTAATACTTAATTATTTTTGAAGCGTTATTGTTCCCAACTTGGTGTCTTTACCACGGCGAACATTTATATCGGTTATCAATGTATCGCGGTATCCATCGATTCCATCCACCCATAAACTATAGGTTCCTTCTTTTAATCCACGGATTTTGAACTCTCCTTCGTGATGATCGGGTCTGGCATAAAATGTATCCAGCCCATTATATGCCTGAATCATTCCGTGCGATTTTACCGGTCTTATCTTCCCCTCAATTTCTCCATAGTTTTTATGGCCAAATGGTCTTAATACAGGTTTTAACCAATAATTGCCATTCACGAAAGAAATAGAACGGGCCAGGTCAAAATCGAGATACAGGTTGAAGTTCCCGCTGGTAATAGAGTCAATATCTTCATGCTTAATTTTCACGTATATATAATTCTTATTTTCCTTTAACGCTAAAGGATACATGACACTGTCAACCATAACACTATTGTTTGGTCCCAGTATAAACTTTATCTTCTCCACTCTTCCTTGTGGAATATAACCACTCGCTAATAATGTATCCACTCCATTTTGCAACTGGAGCAGATCATAGACCCCCGCATGAATACTTAAGGTATCCCAGATATCACAATTTTTATCCAGGGTATCTTTATAATCATCACAACGGTCCTCATGATCGTCCCTGTCATTATCATGACGGCCATTTTTTTCACAGGTATCTACCTTCACCACTATTCCCTGGATATCTATCAATACTTTTTGATAGTCATTGGGCCCATCGGTTAAAAAAACCGAAAATTTGGCCTGCCCTGCAGGAATATTTCCCCCGTCACCGGAGATATCTTTCTGACAGGAAACTACAAAGAAGGAAATTAAAGAAATGCTTGCCATACCAGCAAATAACCAGCGCAATTGTTTCATACAACAGATTTTGTTTAAAAAAATAAAAAATAGTGAGTAATGTAATTGCTCAATAAAAAGAAGATGGATGAGAAACAGGCATAATCCAATTATGATGCCAGCTCCCAACCTATAATGCTAAATAGGAGTTATTGTGGAGAATTAAGCTCTAGTAAAAACACGATAATCAGGTTAATCTTTCGCCTATTACTGTATTAGAGAGCTGATCATGAAAGAATTTTTTTGTTTTGGCGTAGGCAATGGTTTGAGCAATGAGATATATAAATACAATCACCCCATCTCCTATATTACTGAACGCTCCAATCAGCAGTTTAATCACATTGCGCAGCACGGCTTTCATAAAACTGATCGGATGGCCGGCATTATCGGTGATCTGTAATTTCATTATCCGCTTACCAGGTGTTCCGCGCCAGGAGGAGGATTCCATTAATGCATAGATTACTATTTGTGCCAATACCATCAGCAGGTAATAAAACAGGATCATAAAAACGGTTTCATCAGATATATTGCTGAATGTTTCATCTGCATATCCACCGCCCTGGGCCTGCACACTATTAAATATTAATGCATAAAAAATGATGTATAAAGGAAGTCCTATTATCAATCCATCGAGCAAGGAAGCCGCTACTCTTTTCCAGAATACTTTCCATAAATAATTCTTACGCCAGTCAATTTCCAATACCGACTTTTGAGGCGCTCCCTTTTGCACCACCGTCTCTTTGGTTTCGGGCTTTGCAAAATCATTGATTGATTTATAAATATCATTCACTACTTCCGTAAGAGCGTCATCTTCACTATTCCAGAACTGTTTGTTATTAAGGGGTTGTTGATTTTTTGGTAATAATGGTAAATTAGCAAACGGTGTGGCCTTCCACATACAGTTACGGGCTAGTATGGGAAGGAGAATGGATTTCCGGTTGTTATGATTGGCGATTACGGTTTTCAGGCGTTCGTAACATTCATCATTATTCAACAGGTCTACACTCACAAAAACCAATACGATATCCGCTTCAAACAACTTTTGTTTATACTGGCTGACATTGGCCCCGGCTTCAATCTTATAATCCCCATTTATTTCCACCGGCAGGTTCGTGTTGAAACGAACAGTAGAAAGATGTTTATCAATTGCCCGGCAGGTATTTTCGTCTTCCGCCGCTGCTAAAAAATAAACAGAAATTTTTGCCCTCGACTCTTTAGCCGTTGATTCCTTCTTTTCCTGTGTTTGTTCTTTGTTATAAGAACCGGCATTGGCTGTACTTGTGGGGGCTGGGCCGGGCTGTTCGGGTGTTACCGGGTTTGCCGGAATGGTTACTTTTTTGGTAAGTTGAAATATATTTCCCCCTACTTTTATAAAGTCGGCTTCCGTTATAAATTCTTTATCAATTTTCTTATTGTTTACAAAAGTTCCGGAAGCAGAACCCAGGTCAGCCACCAGGAAATTGTTATCACCTACTTTAGATATCTGGCAATGACGGGGGGAGGTTTCTTCGTCGGCAAATACTACGTCATTTTCGGAAGCACTGCCAATGAACACCGTGTATTTGGAATTAAGGATATCGAGGATAGTAGACATACAAAACTGTTTTTAATAATTAAAAATAGTTCGAGAATCATTCTACCAATCAGGAGCGTCGCTTGTTATTATTTTGAGTTCAGTAAACTATCGACTAATAAGCGAATGCCAGCTGCAATTTCTGTGAATGCATCGTCTTTGTCGGGGAACTCACTTACCGGACGCGCGCCTCTTGGCAAGGCCTGGAGTTTTGCATACGGCATGTCTTTCCATTCACACTTACGGGCGATTATAGGGATAACACGGGCGGTTCCCAGTTCGTGACGCTGCATAGCCTGCGCCAACTCTTCTTTCCAGATATATTCCGAATTATTAAAATCTGCGCTGATCAGTAACAGGATGATATCCGCCTCCCCGATTTCTTTCTTTATTCCGCTGTCCCACTCTTGACCGGCAACCAACTGCCGGTCGTTCCAAACTTCCACTTTTCCCGAACGCTTCAGCATGATCAAATGCTTATCGAGTTGGATTTTGAGTGGTTCATCTTCGTGCGAATAAGAAATGAACAATTTAAGCTTCCTGTTGCTATCGGCCATACATTAAATTACAAAATAAATTGAACAACAAGGTAAATTTAGTTTACCTGCTGAAGATATACCGGAAAGTAGTATCAGAATTTAAAGTTCCAGGTTACAGATGGAATGATTGGGAATAGCGATACCTGGCGGGCGTCAATTTTAAGAGAACCATCATACGGACTGCCTGTTTGATCGAAGTAAATGAAATACGGATTCAATCGGCTATACGTATTGTAAATACTAAATACCCAATAATAATTAAATCTTTTGTTCTTAGGCTGGCGGGGAACGAGGGTGGCTGAAAAATCCAACCGGTGATAAGCGGGTAGCCTGTATTGATTGACTTTGCTGTATTCCTGGGTGAGTACCCCGTTGATAATATAAAAACGTTCAGGCAAGGTCGTTGAGTTACCGGTACCATATACAAAGACTGCCGAGAACTTCCATTTCTTGCTGAGCTCATACATACCCACTATGCTCAGGTCATGCCGACGATCATATTTCGCGGGAAATTTTTCTGCACTGTTCAACAACGGAAACTTCCGCCATGTCCAGCTAAGAGTATAGCCGATCCAACCGGTAAATTTACCGCGTGCTTTATTAATAAACAATTCGGCTCCATAGCTCCATCCTTTTCCAAAAACAAAATCTTCTTCCGGGTCTTTTAAGCTTTGAGTATATCCTTCTTTATATTCAATCTGGTTTTCCATGGCCTTATAATATACCTCCAGCGATGTTTCAAACATATTATCCTTGAAATTTTTATAAAGCCCGGTGGCATACATCCAGCTTATCTGCGGTTTTACCCTGTAGGTACTCGGTACCCACAGATCAGTAGGTAAGGTAGACCCCGCGTTACTTACCAAATGGATATATTGAAGATTTCGGGTAACGGATGCTTTCAAAGAGGTTTCATCGTTCAATGTATATCGAAAGGTAACCCGTGGCTCTAACCCTCCATATGTTTTTATTTGTTGCCCCCTGGTATATGCTGTACTGTCCAGTTTATTTCCATCGGCATCTTCGGTATACTTAAGGTAAGGTCCCATTTGTGAAAAGGTACTATATCGTAATCCGGAACTTAATTTTATCGCATCATTAATTTCCCAATCGTGCTGAATATATAAACCCGATTCACCCGCATATTTAATTCCTTCATTATTAGGAGTAAAGGTGGTAGTACCCTGGCTTCCGCTCACAATATTGGGGGTGAACTTGTGATAGGTATATAATCCTCCGAATTTTATTTTATGCTGGGGTGCCGGAAAATAATCGAAATCTGCTTTAGCGGTAGCGTCGCGGATTCCGGAATTCAGTTTAATAGAAAAATCGTTCTGGGTTCCGGCAAACGTGAAATAGTAATCATTATATACGAGGGTGGTATTGGCGAATAATTTCTTATTGAATACATGATTCCATCGCAGCGTGGCCGTCGCATTGCCCCAGGGTATATTTGCTTTAAATGCCCGGTTCGAATTATTGAAGGTAAAAACGTCTCTTCCAAAATAGCCGCTCAGGTACAAGCGGTCCCTCTCAGAAAATTTATAGTTTACTTTGGTATTTAAGTCATAAAAATAATATCCCGATCCATAAAAATCACTGCTCCGGGGAATAAAAGGTTTTGCCAACACATCAATATAGGTGCGACGCGCTGAAATAATAAATGACGCTTTATCTTTTTTAAGTAGGACCCTGGAACGACAACCGGGAAGCAATGGCCCCAATACCTCCTTCCACTTCATACTTTTTCATATTCCCTTCTTTCATGGCAACGTCCAGCACCGAAGATAATCTACCGCCATACTGGGCCGGCATGCCCCCTTTTATGAGCGACGTATTTTTGATCGCGTCGGAATTGAAAATGGAAAAAAAACCAAACAGGTGCCCGGTATTGTATACGATGGCATCATCCAGCATTATAAGATTCTGATCGGGTCCGCCTCCCCGTACATATAACCCCGTATTTCCTTCTCCGGCATTTCGAACCCCCGGCAATAACTGAAGAGTTTTAAGAATATCCACTTCACCAAAAATAACCGGTACCGATTTTATCTGCGCCATAGTAAGATCGAACTTGCCCATTTGCGAATTCTGTACATTGGCATCGCGACGTTTGGAATACACAACCACTTCTTCCAGGACGGATCGTTGCAGTAGTTCAATATTCATTTGAAGGTTTGAATCGAGATTTATTTCGGCCTGCCTTGGTTGATAGCCGGCAAAAGTAACCCCAATGCTGTATTTGCCTTTTGGGAGCGTTATAGAGTAGAACCCATATTGGTTGCTGCTTACTCCCCGTCCTTTCCCGTTAATAGCAATTGTTGCGCCTATTAGCGTTTCGCCCGAAAGAGAATCTTTAATATAACCACTCAATGTAAATTTATCCTGGGCAGATAATGATTCAACAATCAACAACAGTAAAACCAACCCGGTCCAAGTTTTCATTTTCATATGATAAGACTTCCAACAAAATTTTGTGGTCAATGTTTATAAAGCAGAAAATTAATAGGCGTTATTTATGAGAATAATCCAATGAATCCTCAATACTTCCGCATTCCAGCATCTTATCCCCGAAATAAGGATTTTTTATCTGGCGCTCTTTACTCATCCAATAGGCCCCTTTATTATCGAATGCCATGGGGCAATATTGATAATACACTTTCTGGCCGGCATATTTTACGGTTCGGGTCAGGCTCCATAAGGCATCTGATATCATTTCAAACTCTTTGCGTTTAGCCTCAATCCCATTCTCACCCCTTAATCCTTTTGCCCACCCACTAATGGTTCCCGCAAAATCATTGGCAGTGGCTTTGATGGCGCCGGTGGAATCGCCGATTATTTCGTTCGTTTTCAAACTGTCAGCCGCCAATATCAGCGCACCGGCAGCCTTATTAGCCAGGGAAGTATCGCTGGCCACCAATGCATCCTTCACCGAAAAATAAGCGGTTAATAAGTTATTAAAGGACTGATTAAAGCTCCCGGTATTTTCCCCGATAGTCAATGGCTGATCACTCGGGCCTCTGTCTTCTTTTTCCTTCCTGAAAAACAAAAAATAGGCCCCTATTCCCAAAGCAGCGATGACCAGTACAAAAGCAAAAGCACGTTTCATTATAAAAAATTTTGGGCAAAGGTAAATGATAAAATCTTTCAGCCCGCTTTGTCATACTTTTGCAGCCGAAAAGGAAAATAGGCAATTGTCAATAGTGAATAATAATCGCTTAATCCGGGGTTTCGGGGTAAACAGTAACTGTTGGAGTATCAGGAGGCACTATCGGCTATTGCCTATTTTCATTTGACCATTCTTTATTCATTATTATGCTGGCAGGATTAACAAATGTAACTTTTGAATTTGGGGCAAGGGTAATTGTGCAGGATGCTACCTGGCATATTCAGCCGGGTGAGCGCATCGGACTGATTGGGTACAACGGAACGGGCAAATCAACCCTGTTGAAATTACTGGTAGGCGGCTTTACTGCCAGCGCCGGCACCGTAGAAAAGGGCCGGGAGACCTCTATTGGCTACCTGCACCAGGATCTGCTGAGCTTTGATACCAACGACTCCATACTTAAAAGTGGCCATGGGCGCTTTTGAAAAGGTGCTGGAACTGGAGAAGGAGATTGAGCGCCTGGGAAAAGAACTGGAAGCCAACCACGAGGACGAGAAGATACTGCACGACTACAGCGACCGCCTGCACGAAATGGATGTGCTGGATGGCTATAATATTCATCATAAGACAGAAGAAGTGCTGCAGGGCCTGGGTTTTGCCAACAGCGACCTTGAGCGGCCCTACCGCGAGTACAGTGGAGGCTGGCGCATGCGCGTATTGCTGGCCAAAATGATACTGCAGCAGCCCGACCTGCTATTGCTGGATGAGCCTACCAACCACCTTGACTTACCCTCTATTGAATGGCTGGAAAAATACCTGCTGCATTACCAGGGCTCGGTGGTGATAGTTAGTCACGATAAATATTTTTTGAACCGGATGGTTACAAAAATTATTGAACTCTACCAGAAGGAACTGCATGTGTACAACGGCAATTATGATTTTTATGAATTAGAAAAAGTGCAGCGCGTAGAACTGCAGCAGCGTGCTTTTGAAAACCAGCAGGATTATATCCGCCAGCAGGAACGTTTTATTGAACGTTTTAAAGCCAAAGCAAGTAAGGCGGCCAGCTGCACAAAGTATTGTAAAGCGGCTAGACAGGCTGGAGCGGATTGAAGATGTAGAAATTGAAAGGCCTAATATCAAGATCAATTTCCGGGTAGATAAAACACCGGGCCGTGTGCTGGTAGAATTGAAAGATGTTACCAAAAAATTTCCGAGCCATTACCATTGTAGAAAATGCTTCTGCAGAAATTAACCGCGGCGATAAGATAGCCCTGATTGGTGCCAACGGAAAGGGAAAATCTACCCTGCTGCGCATTATTGCCGGCGCGGAGCCTTTTGAGGGCGAAAGAAAATGGGGCCATAATGTAGACGAAAGCTTTTATGCGCAGCACCAGCTGGAAGCACTGAATGTAAATAATACCATACTGGATGAGATGAAGGAATGCGGCAGCCAGCAGACGGAGCAGGAACTGCGCAATTTGCTGGGTTGTTTCCTGTTTGGGGGCGATGATGTGGATAAAAAAATAAAAATTCTGAGCGGTGGAGAAAAAGCCAGGGTGGCATTGGCCAAGACCATTACCAGTAAGGCAAACTTTTTGCTGCTGGATGAGCCTACCAATCACCTGGACATCCATTCTGTAGAATTATTGATTGATTCACTTAAAAAATATGAAGGCACGCTGATACTGGTGAGCCACGACCGTTATTTTGTTTCCAAAACCGCCAATACGATCTGGGAAATTGACGATAACAAAATACGCGAGTTTAAAGGCAGCTATGATGAGTGGGCCGACTGGAAAGAAAGAAACCTGGCCAGCAGTAAAAAATCTGCCGCCGAAAATAAGCAACAGGCAGATGCGCAAAAGCAGGCGCCTGCTAAAAAGGAACCGGCAGCCCCTCCACCAGCACCCGTGAACCAGCTGCGGCACCTATTAATAAAGAGGCAAAAAAAGAATTGCAGAAACAGCAGAAGTTTTTTCAGCAACTGGAAGCCGATATCAGCCGCCTGGGCGAAAAGAAAACGCAGATACAGGCCTCACTGGGCTTGCCTGAAACTTATTCAGACAAGACTAAGTTTATGCAGGCAGAATCAGATTATAAAAAAACATCAGATGAGCTGGATAAGCTCAACAAAGAATATGAAATTGTTTTTGAAAAAATCATGGCAGCTGGAAGCCGGTGGTGCAGCATAGCATCGTTTGTTGAAAAGTTCATAATAGTTTATTTTGGTTTGATGCAACGCAATTGGCTTATTCGTCTATCTTAGCTTCATTCATTCATTAAAATACATTTTATGCGTAAATCCATGCTTCGGTTTGCTTTTGTTGTATCGGCACTTGCCATAGTTGTCTTCTCTGCCTGCAAGGGTGGTGTTAAAGATGCTGATCTTGAAAAGCGGTTAACAGAAAAAATATCAGCCATTGCTTCAGATGTTGCGGGTGCCACTGCAGCAGTAAAAGATGGTGTAGTAACATTGTCCGGCGAATTTAAAGATGAGGCTATCCAAACTGGCTTTTGAAACAACCGTAAAGGCTATTCCGGGAGTTAAAATCTGTTGTAAACAACGGTACCATTGCTCGCCCCCCCCCCTCCTCCTGCCCCGGTAGCAATTGCCACCGTTGATGCGCTTACAACAGGTGTAACAGATGCCACGAAAGATTTTCCCGGCGTAAAAGCAGACAGTAGTTGATGGTGTTATTACTTTAACCGGCGAATCAAAAGAAGCAGCCTGCCCACTTTAATGAAATCACTGAATTCATTAAAGCCAAAAAAAATCGAAAATAAATTAACCATTAAATAAAACGGAGGAAACTTCCAATTTATGGCATTACAGGATAAATATAAAGAACTGCTGGATGCGGCTGCCTCAAGTGGCGTTTCCAATCTGCAGGTACGTGAGCAGGATAGTGTTTTGTACATAGACGGCGAAGCCCCTACTGGCGCTGTAAAAGATCAGCTTATGGGATATGTACGAATAAGATTGACCCCGATTTCAGGGCCGGCGATGTGGTTATGAATGTAAACGTGGCAGCTAGGTGCAGGCGGCGGACTGGCTACAGTAACTACTGAAAAATCCAACCTTAACGTGCGCAAAGGACCCGGTACCGACCAGCCGATTGTTGGCAAAGCGGCACATGGCATGCTACTGTTACGCTGATTAGCAAAGCAAACGACCAGTGGTGGCTGATAAAAACAGAAGAGGGCGAAGAAGGATATGCTTACGCACAATACCTTTCGGTAGAAGCATAAGTTATCATCGCTGTTTGCCGATTAAAATCAATAGCAGTATTAACATAGAATTGCCGGCAGGCCGTGGATCATTTCCACGGCCTTTTCATTTATCTTTATTCAATATTCGCTGGCTATGTTTTTTCGCTTACCACTGATGATTTTTTTTATTGTCTGTTCTTTATACAAGGGTTCCTCTCAATCCACCGGCCAACGGCCCAAAATAGGGCTTACCTTAAGTGGTGGTGGAGCAAAAGGGCTGGCTCATATCGGCATATTAAAAGCCATTGATTCGGCCGGCCTCAAAATTGACTATATCACGGGAACCAGCATGGGTAGTATAATGGGGGCTTTATATTCTGTTGGATATTCAGCCGCGGAACTGGAAAAAATTGTCAGCCGATTGGATTGGGACATACTATTAAGTAACTCTTCTTCCCTGCGGGCATTAGTAATGGAAGAAAAAGAAGAGTATAATAAATATGCATTTGAATTGCCCTGGCTGAATCATCGGTTCCAATTACCCAGTGGCATATTAGAAAGCGAAGAACTCTGGTTGAAATTTTCTGAGCTTTTCTTTCCGGTATACAACATAAAAGATTTTTCAAAATTTTCGATCCCCTTTAAGTGTATTGCTACCGATATAGTTTCAGGACAGGGCGTCGTAATGGATAAAGGAGAAATTGTTACCTCCATACGGTCGAGCATGGCCATCCCATCCATTTTTACCGCCGTAGAAAGTGAGGGTCGCAGGCTGGTGGATGGCGGAGTGGTTCGTAATTTCCCCGTGCAGGATGTTAAAGAAATGGGCGCCGATATCATTATTGGCAGTAATGTTTCCACGGGTCTTTTACCAAAAGAAAAATTGACTAATGCCTTTCAAATACTTTTGCAGATTGCATTTTTCAGGGAATCAGAATCAGTGAAAAATGAAATCAGTCTTTGTGATATTTACATTCCGATTCCACTCGAAAATTATAATTCAGCCAGCTTTAGCCGCTCCGGGGAGATCCTGAAAATAGGGATACAGGAGGGAGAAAAAATGTATCCACGATTTAAACAGTTGGCCGATTCCCTGAATGCTATTTATGGGCCAATTCCCAAAATAGAAAAAAGATTACCCGTAGTTGATTCCATCAAGATTTCTTCCATTGAAATAACAGGATTGAAAAATACGACGGAAGCCTTCTTTACCCACATGATGGGATTTTATAACAACCGTTATTATACCCCGGAGAAACTGGGCCGCATGATCCGAAAAATTTTTGGGACCCGCTATTACCAGCGCATCCTGTACAGCCTCCAGCCCCAACCGGATGAATCGGTAAAAATAGTTTTTACGGTAGAAGAGAATCCCAGGAGCATCGCTAAAGTGGGGTTGCATTATAATAAGTTTACCGGTATTGGGTTAGTAGCCAATTTCACGACCCGGAATTTTTTTACGCCCCATTCCCGGAGTATGGCAACGGTAAACCTGGGAGAAAAGTTTCGGATACGCGGGGAACACCTGCAATACCTTGGCCGGGGAAAAAATGTAGCAGCTATTGCCGGCACGCAATACGAATTTCTGGATATCCCTAACTTTTCCAACTTTAAAAAAGTTGGTGAATACCGACAGAATTATTTTAGAACCGATCTTAAAATGCAATACTCAAGCAACCGGAAGTTTACCATAGGAATTGGCAGTCGATTCGAATGGATTAAATATAAACCATCGATTGTTTCCACTTTTGAAGTAAAAGGGAAAAACGATTATTTAACCAGTTTTTTATATTGGGGCATAAATACCCTCGATCGGCCCGTATTACCTCGAAGGGGAGTAAGGATGGAGGGGGAATTGGGAATTGTATATAACCAGGCGCCCGCGGTTAAAGTTTTTGTAAACGGCCAGGAAGTGAATCCTGATTCACTGGGTATCCGCTACAATGATTACCATCGTTTTTCTTTCAATTTTGAAACCTACGCTCCTTTAAGTCGACGCACCACATTTTTCGCGCAGCTACAGGCAGGTATGAACTTTAAATATGATCAGAATATATTTAATGATTTCGTTATTGGCGGTATTACCCGGATGTTCCGTAACCAGATACTGTTTGCCGGACTGGAAGAAGGAAGCTTTTTTGCACCGAGCGTGGCAGCCCTGCAATTGGGGCTACGGGTAAACGTTACAAATAATTTTTACCTGGCTGGTCGAACCAACGCATTGTTGAATAATTTTATAAGCCCTGATAACCGGTTGCAAAGACCCAATTTTTTATCGGGTCATTCAGCCACCCTGGGGTATAATTTTGCTCTCGGCCCACTCGAATTAAGTGCCATGTACAGCGATCAATCAAAAAAAGTGTTTGCTTATATTAATTTAGGTATTCCATTCTAATCCTGGCGAGCCTTAATAAAATCGCTAACCAGGTAACTGATGAGCTTGCCGGTCGTATCTTCTTTTTTCCCATCGGCTAATTGGGTGGCGCCTTCACAGATATGAATATAAGCAGGCTTGGAATCAACGGCGGTAAAGTTCATATACTGGCGTGCATGAAGCGAACTGATCCCCGCAGGTGTTTGCGCGCTGCTGAGAACATGCTCAATACAATCCAGATCCAGTTCAATACCGGTAAAATTGTCTTCGGTGAAACCAGTAGCATGCGCTACGGCCTGGATAAAGTTCCTTTTTTCGTGAATGAATATATCTTCATAAGTTATGAAATCAATAAAAGGATTGTTCACAATATCCATCCATACGTTTTGCGGAAGGTAGTTTTCGTGTATCCCGATAACACAATATTTCAGGAGGTACCCATCTTCTTCCGCGTAACGAAATCCGTTCCCGCTATGCCGGCCTTCGGATGGACGAAAATCGCTGTGGGCATCAAGATTAACAGCATTTATCTGAGCCAACTCAATTAATCCGGCTTTGTGCAAACCCTTGGCAGATCCCTTTATCAGCGGATACGCGTTATTATGTCCCCCTCCAACAACAATCGGTATTTTTCTATGCGCGGTGATAATCTTTACGAGCTCCTCTACTTCTTCATCAATTGTAATTACAGCGTGCCGGTAAGCATCAATCCTTTCTTCATTTCCATGAGCATTTTGTTCAATAAGATATTTTATATCGCCAAAATCAAAATGCCCCAGTAACAGTATTTCTTCTCCCCCTAAGAAATCATTACTCTGTATATTCAGGAAGGAGGAAAGAAATGAATTCCAGCACGAATCGGTTCCTCCTATTCCGCCATTGGCGCGCACACCGATATCTTCCGGAATGCCAAATAATACATATTTTATGGCAGGGCTGCTCTAGTACAGATTCCAATTTTTCGGCAGAAACCGGAATCTTCACCAATTCTCCCAACTTGGTTTCAAATCGCCTGATTTTCGTAAAGTATAGTACGTCCTGCTTATTGTAAAATTTGAAGTGCTGCATGTAGTTGGTTAAGAATAACAATTTAAGAAAAGAATACTATTCTTCGGTAAGAAGTCTTTTCCGCGGCCACAAAAAATCCAGCGGCCGTGTTTTAAAATAGCGCCAGAGTATTTTCATGAATTCGGGATAATCGCGCAGTCGAATTCCCCGCGATTTTACCGCCACCACAAATGCCAGGCTAAAGCTCACCAGGAAATTAAGAAATCCAATGCCCAGGATACCGAGGAAAACAGTGAATAAGTATAGTGGTGGAATATGCATTATGCCCAATTCATACACGGCAATACCGCAATTGCCGGCAGCGATGGTGATATGCCGGATATCGAACGGAATACCAAAAATTTTACCAATAATGCCCGCCATACCCAGGAAAAAACCCAATGATATATTGCCCACGATGGAACCGGCATTTTTTTCAATGAACAGGGCCAATTTCTCCAGGCGATAGCCGGCAAATGAAAACTTTAATATAGGATGCATTATTAACCGCTCTCCTATTTGGGCATATTGGATCTTATTTTGTACATATCCGGCTATAATACCGCTGGCAAAAAGGAAGAAGCCCGTAAAGCAGGCATAAATCAATGCCAGGCTCAACCAGGGATGCTGATCTTTCAACAATTTGGCGGCTCCTTCCTCATTAGTAATATGTGAACCGGTAAGCCAGTGGTATGCCCATGCCAGTAAAAACGTCAAAGGAAATACCACGATAAGGTTGCCAAAAAATGAAGCAATCTGGCTGCGTGAAACTTTGGCAACTGTTACCGCCAGGTTATATAGGTTAAGTTGCCCGACGTTCTTTTTATTATCCAAAGACGCAGCTACAGAACTGGCGGTAAATGCCGGTTGCTTGGTAGCCAGGGTGGAATGAGTTTGTTCGATAATAATAAACCCGGCACTGTAATTAATGCTGTAAAAAAATCCCTGCCAAAAAGGAGCCAGTGCCAGTTTTCCCAGTAAATTCTTAAAAATAGCTATAAAAGAAATAATAAGTCCTCCCCACATGGCAGATCTTATCATGGCCCAATAATCAGCCCGGGTACTGGTTATATACTTATCTCCTTTCAATCCTTTATGCTCCGCTATCCGGTACGCAAGATACCCGAGCCCCTTCGAAAGAAATTCACGGATACTGTTTTTCCGATTTTCATTCCGAACCAATTCCCGGAAAAAATCTACCAGTTTCCCGGTATCAAAACGGTGATCTGCATCTAATACATCCAATAAAATGTGCATGCGCTGCAAACGACTCGAAAGAATTAGTATGATGTAGGTTTGATTTAAGCTGGCTCCCCGTTCAGATAAGTTTTCACGAATGTGAGCAATACTTTGTTCACAATTCCCGATCATTTCTTTAACGTTGCCATAGAGGGTCCCCTTGTCAGTTTTTTGTGCTGAGTATCCCAATTGTTCTTCCACTTTATGCACCAGGTAGTTCTGCTGCACAAACGGATTTTGCCGGAAAGAAGAAGGAATGTATTTAGCTACTTCTTTTTCCAACCCTAATTGTGCTACCTGGAAAGAGAGCATCTTCAGGGAACCCATCAATTGCGATTGTAACTTTTTATTTTCTGCATTAAAAGGAACACCTGTCTTCTCAAAAAATAAAATCCAGCTTTCTCTTGATATTTGCTCTACCCATTCAATATCATTCTTCCAAAAGAAAATGCTGTTTATTACGTAAAGAAAATCATGTTCATCTTGCAGCGGGGGTAAAATTTTATGCTTAAGCCGGTTAAAGAATTCCTGCCAGAATCCCCGTGCCAGGGGTATACCGCTTTCAGTGATCGCTGACGTTAGATCGGTAGTAATTAGCTGAGAAAATAATGCATGTTGAAGATTAGTAAGTAAAAGGGGGTATTCCTCCAAATACTGCAGCGCATTCAATAAATTTTTTTCGGGATTTTGTTTCTTCTTTCCCGGCCCTGGCCGTATTCCATTTACAAACTGAACGAGAAATGCTAATCCTTCCGCGGTATTATTTCTTTCCAGGATAGTCAAACGGGTACTGGCCGATTCAAAAAAATCAACATCTTTCTTTTTAGAAATAAGCATGTTCAAGAATAATGAATATTGAAAGGTGAATAAAGAGGCGGGGCAATGAATAGGTGCCAGTTTGGTTGAATCTACCACTTATTTTGGCACTAATCAATAGTAACGTTTCCTGATCACGATAAGAACTCCCCGTTTATCATCACTTTACTTACAAGATTACTGCCAAAAGCGTATGGGAAATAGGCCAGGGAGGGAATGGGCTTTGTAAAAATTAGATTGGCTTTTTTCCCTACGGTAATACTTCCCAGTTTTTCCTGTACTTCCATAGCATAGGCTCCATTCAGGGTGGCGGCATTTATGGCTTCTTCGGGCAGCATTTTCATTTGAATACAACTCATGGCCAGCACCAGGTTCATATTGCCAGAGGGAGAAGAACCAGGGTTAAAATCCGAAGCCAATGCAATGGCACATCCGGCATCAATCATCTTTCGGGCTGGTTGAAAGGGCATTCGCAAAAAGAAGGCGGCCGTAGGCAATAAAGTTCCGATAGTGGATGAACTGGCCAACAGACTTATAGTTGAATCATCCATGGTCTCTAAATGATCAACGGATATCGCGCACAGCTGAACTCCTGCTTCAACTCCACCGGAAAGATTCAATTGGTTAGCATGAATCTTTGGCTTTAATCCATATCGCATACCGGCCTTACAAATGAGAATTGTTTCTTCCGCGGAAAAAAAACCCGTTTCACAAAACACGTCAATATAGTCGGCTAATTTTTCAGCAGCTATCACCGGCAGCATTTCGTTAATGATAAGGTCAATATATCCCTGGTGATTTTCTTTATACTCCGTCGGATAAGTATGGGCTCCCAGGAAGGTTGACTTAATCGAAAGTTTAGATCGTTCCTTTAATTTCTTAATCACCCGCAGCATTTTCAACTCCCCTTCAACGGTTAATCCATAACCACTCTTGATTTCTATAGCGCCTGTTCCCAGCCGGCTTATTTCTTCGAGCCGTGTCCAGGCAAGGGAAAACAAATTATCTGCCGAGGCAGCATTTAATTTATTGGCAGATTGCAATATTCCACCGCCTTTAGCCGCAATCTCGGCATAACTCATACCCTTGATCTTGTTTACAAATTCTTCCTCGCGACTCGCCGCAAAGACAAGATGGGTATGACTATCACACCAGGCCGGAAGAATAAATTGATTGGTAGCGTCGATTTTTTTTTCCGGGCGATTACCGGAATCAGCGAGATCTTCCATTCGGCCGTAGTCAGCAATTTCATCATCTTCTATAACTAAATAAGCATTTTCAATAACAGGGAGATCGGCTAATGCCTTTCCGCGAAGCAATTGGTTTTCCTTTCGCGCATTTACGAGGCTTTTTATTCGGGTAATTAATACTGAAGACATGCGGGTAAGTTAATGAACTATTCCGGAACTTCTGTGACCGTCCAGTTACGGGTACGACGATTCCAGAGGATCGAATAATCTTTACCGTGCATTAATTTAAATGTTCGGAATCCGTTAAAGTAAGGAAGCTTTAACCATCCGTAATTGTATATTTCGAATTTAAAAAAAAATGGCTGACCCGCTTTAATTTCCGCTGCCTGGAAATTCTTTCCATCATCACTTAAATATACCGTTTCATTTTTTGAACTGATTATACTCAATGCGATCCAGCTTGGATCGGTAGCCGGATCGGTGGTATTGGAATTATTTCCCGGCCCGGTTGGGTTACCACCTGTATTATTGCCCCCATTTCCGGCATTCGCCGAAGCGGCTTTTGCCTGGTTCCATCCCTTGGTGATGGCTGCCAGCCTGTCTCTTTTCGCCGGATGCGTTGAGCTTGCCCTGTCGGTAGCAATGGACTGCATCGCGGCAATAGATTGTTCCAGTGAAGCGCCGATTTTATACATCACATACCCGGAAAAACCATCTGCTTCAATTTCTGTCGGAATAGTACTTCCTCGTCCGGTGACTACATGATCATAGTAATGATGGCCCATTTCATGCGCCAGTACGCTGATGGATGCCCATTTTGTGGCGGCATACGTATCGAGATTTTCTAAAAAATCGTTGTCATAAATAATCCAACGAGTATTTCGAATAATAGTGGCATAGGCATTATTAATACCATTCTGCTCCTGCAACTTGAAATTTTGCTGCCAGCGAATGGAATCCAGCATACCCTTTACTATACCGCTTGCTTCGTATACCGACTGAAATTTTGATTTTATTAGTGATTTCGGAGGGATCTTGAATCCGCAACTGGTAACTCCCTGCGCCTGTGTGGAGGAATTATTCAACAAGACCCAATACAAAATACCCATTAGAAGCAATCGCATAAAAAATTTTATTATAAATGTAATGTATTAATAAAAAATAATTTTTAATGGGAAGAATTCTATGCAGGTTTTCCAGCATGTTACCGGCACTTCTCAGGCTAACCTGCCAGCTCTTTCAAAGCAGAAACCAGCTGATCCAGTTCTTTGGGTGTAGTATAAATATTAGGAGTTATACGGCAGCCCTTTACGTTGGCATAGTCAATGGCGACTGTATATATGCGGTATTTTTTAAACAGCACATCTGCCAGGTCCGCAGGTTTCATTGATGCAATCCCCACATTGGCAATTCCGCAAGCCCGGTAACTTTCTGCCGGGGTATTCACCACTATGTTCGGATGATGCCGCACCTGGGAGGTCCAGTAATTTTGCAGATAGCGCAACCTCTCCTCTTTTCTTTCGGCACCAATTTTCTGGTAATAATCAATGGCATTGGCAATGGCCAGGTCAGTTGCCACCGGGTGTGTGCCCGTATGATTAAGGCGATATATATCAGATTCTTTTTTAGAATCACCATCTGCAATCAGGGGCCATACGCCCGGAATATTTTCTTTTTTTATATACAGAATACCGGCACCCAGCGGAACACTTAACCATTTGTGCAAGCTGGCTCCATAATAATCGCAATGCAGATCCGGAATGGAAAATTTAAAATGGGCAAAAGCGTGGGCACCGTCCACCATCACTTTAACTCCTTTACTATGGGCCATATCGCAAATCTTTTGAACAGGCAGAATATGGCCTGTAATATTAATCATATGCCCTACCATCATTAAACGCGTTTTTGATGTAATCGCGTTAGCATAAAGATTTACTATCTCTTCATCAGATGCCGGATGATTAGGAACGGAAATGATTCGGTTAATAACAGCATAGCGTTGGGCAACCAGTTTAAACATATCCAGCATGGATCCATAATCCTGCTCTGCCATCACGGCTTCATCTCCTGCATTCCAGTGCATGCCACCTATTATGGTGTCAAGTGATTCTGTAGTATTTCGGGTAATAATTAATTCTTCCGGGGAACATCCCCCGATCTCCGCGAGATTAGCCGCTACTTTTTTCTTGTTATCCCATTGAACTGTGCGCATATAATAGGAGCCCTGGTAATTTACTTCCCGGATGTGATTAATGTAATGCTCCAGTGTTTCCGAAGGAAGGAAACAGTAATACCCGTTTTCAAGATTGATATAATCGGGCTTTAATTTATAGCCTTTACGGATGCCCTCCCAGAAGGTTTCGTTTCCTGCCAATTCCTCCGGGCT
This sequence comes from uncultured Chitinophagaceae bacterium, assembly GCA_963775145.1. GTDB lineage: Bacteria > Bacteroidota > Bacteroidia > Chitinophagales > Chitinophagaceae > Endoryza. The sequence goes on along the minus strand of CAVZHZ010000015.1, from coordinate 451,343 downwards.
GCGGTCCTTAAATTGAGGCAACCATTGATCGAGTTCCTTTATGCCGGGAACACCGGCTAATCCCAAAAGAGAAAAATTCTTAATAAAACTTCGCTTGTCCATATTTCAAGTTACATAAATCCTTTATTCCTGAATTTTTTTTCGAAAAATACTTTTAATATGAAATGGATAGAAACAGTTATTTAGCTGAGGGTTCAATCAAATCCCACAAATTACCGTAGAGATCTTTGAAAACGGCCACGGTGCCATATAACTCCTTCACCGGCTCCCGCACAAATGAAATCCCCATCTCATTCATGCGCTTGAAGTCGCGCCAAAAATCGTCCGTATATAAAAATAAGAATACCCTTCCGCCCGTTTGATTACCTATCCGGCTTTTTTGTTCGCTGGTAGCCGCTTTTGCCAACAGCAGGAAACAGGATCCGCTTTGAGAAACAGACCCCGGAGGAGCTACTATTACCCAGCGTTTGGTTTCATTCAACAAAGTATCCTCCACCAAAGTAAAATTAAGCTTGCCTACATAAAAATCGATAGCCGCATCGTAATCGTCAACTACTATTGAAATATGGGCGAGGTACTGTTTCATTGATTCTCCGATTTACCTGCATAAAATAAAAGTGAAATTGCCATCGGGAAGATACAGCATAAAAATTGCGGATAAGCAAATCTGAAGTATTAACAGGATAAAGTCAATTGAACCTACCCGCTTGCCGGAACTATTCAATACCGGAAACGAGGTTTATTAAGTGCGACTGGAATTTACTAGGGAAGAAATTTTATCGAGGGAGATGGATCCTTTTTTCAGAGCGGCAGGAACTTTGAATAATCTTTTAATGGTGCTCTGCAGCATTAATAACAAGAGTATGCAAGTAAGACCATCATTAACCTGAACCGAAATAACCCCACGGGCAATCAGAACAAGCAGCAAAGCAATCATACCGAAATGAAGAAATGGAACAATACTTTCTACAATACTTTCCCAACGGGCATTGACAACATTGGCATTGAATAATTCATCGGATCTTTGCATAAACCTTCCCATTGTTTTTTCTTCCTGTCCTTTTGATTTAATAGAAGAAAACCGCTGGAAACTGCGGGTAACGTATGCAAGAAGGCTACTTCGCTTATTGCGGCTTTCGCGAATAACCCTTTGCTGGCCTTGAGCTAAAACAATCATGCCCAAAGAGGCGATAATTAAATAGCCCGCGATAATTAATCCTATCGATTTGTTTAATATAACAAAACAAGCAAGTCCCATCAGCACAAATAGGGTATCACGAACGGCCGCTAATATACCTTTGGTCAGGTATTGTTGAACTGCTTTCAGATCGTTGCTGTATCTCAATAAATAATTCCCATAACTATGCCTGGCAAAAACTTCTTCCGGCCCTCTTACCTGCGAAATAAATAATTCCTCCCGGATATTTTTTGCAAATTGTTCGCCCTGTAAAAGAGACAGGTATTTTTCAAGGTATTGGGTGATCGATTTAATAACCAGGAGTATAATCAGCAGGCCAAAAAATTGTTCCAAAGTATTTAAGTAAATTCCTAACCATTCCAATAATTTTCCTTTACTGCTGCCCGTCTTAAACTGGAGGATAAAAAATTCGCCAAACATAAGAGTAAGGAGGAAACTGACTGCGCTATGCAGAATGCCCGTACTAATAACTACTGCTACGGCGAGTTTCTGAGCCTGCAGGTGCCGGCGAAGGAAATAATTGCCAGGTACCAACAACTCAAGACTGTTTTCCTTCGGATGGATTTCTTCGGGTTGAATGGTTGTTATCGTGTTTTCAATTTGCATTAGTTGGTAGCATGGATAAGATGCGGAGATAATATACTGAGAGCAGAATCTCCGTTTGATAGTTGATCGATCGTATATACGGGAACATAGGTGTTTTCCTGGACTTCACGGATCAACAATGGACTGGTAGTAAGCATTCCGGATATACCAATGGGGTATAGTCCCCAGCGATGAAGCGTTTCTACGCCATTGATAGCTGAAAGGCTGTCGCCCGCGGAAAAAAAGACTGTTTCAATTGTATCTTTAAATGTCCGGCTATTTAAAAGCATTTTTGTTTCTCTTTCATATAACCCATCTGCAATCTCCATAACAACATAATCGGGTTTTACCGTCAACACTTTTTGCAAGGTACCTTCGTACAAATTCAGCAATTCCTGCTCTGAGCACATATATGTAGAGGGATATCCAAAATCACCAAAATCTGAAACAGCATCGGCCCCCAGGTCATTAGCCAGGTCGCTGTCTTTTGTATAAATGGTACCGGTAAGTTTTATAAAAGCTACTTGCAAGCCGGCATTTTTTAGTCCGCGTACAAGATAGGCCGCCGTAGTAGTTTTACCGCTATCCATTGAAGACCCCACTGATAATACTACCCTGGTGGCAGCGGCAGCCGCACCGGTAAAGAAAGGAGGTTGTTTGGGAGAAATCGCTTTGGTATTAACGATTGTTCCAAAATGATCCTTTACCAAGCCTTTGAATTTTAGAGTTGTGGGGCCGACTTCTTTATATTTAATATGCATACTGGCAATGATTCCAACAGTACCACCTGCACCGAGAATATGAAGATCCTGGTTAAAATGTTCAGGAACATATCCCTCAAATTGCTCTGTGGCATACCGGGTTCCGAATGCAGCCATGATCCTGTCTCCCGGCACTATGGTAATATTTCGCTTATTGTCACCTTGAATCGTTTTATGCTTTCCCAATTTTATCACTTCAAAGACTGCCACATCCCCCACATTGGGCCTGTATCCTTCGGGAATTGTTTCATCTACCAGGTGTGCGTTAACATCTTTGCAGATGTAAGTTCTTTTGATCTTGTTTTCCATAAAATAAATTTTTAGGCGAAGTTTAATGTTGTGGTGATTTTTTGTTGTGTGAGGGATACAGATTAATATCATAGAGCAGGTTTAAGCCGGCAACCCGGTAGGAGTCAAAAGGCCGCGTAATTTTGCCGGTGGCGGGATTTGTTACATTCATTTGACGGAATTCGGAACTAAGCAGGTTGAACTCATTTTGCTGCATATAGAAGAGGGATACGGTTAACCCCCTGGCCACTTTGCTGGCAGCGGCGAGATACAACCTGCCTCTATGTAAACCATCGGGACTGTGACGGGTTACGACAAGGCCTGTTTTATCAAAATACCTGATTTGATTCCCACCTTGATTATAATAGAGCCAATAAGCAGCGGTAAGGGTGAGGCGTAAAAAGGGAATTTCTTTTCTGTTACTAAGCCTGGTAATATAAATAAACCGGTAACGAAATCTTGTTTCAGCGGATGAATGATATTCGGCCTGCACTCCATTTGACCAGTTCAGCAGTTGTGCCAACCGGATTTTATAACTCGCCCTCGCGTATACTCTTTTGGTCGATTCTGACAATGAAAAAGGAAAGGAGGTGAGCATGGCACCGCCCAGCAGGCTTAGTTTCCTGGTAAGATTATAATTAACGCTTGCCGAGGTTTGGTTAAATCCATTTTCAACGGGGTTATTTAAACTATAAGAACGTAAATGGTTAAGCCGGAGATCAAGCTTCCTGGTAAAGGAAAGAGTTAGGCCGGCGGAAGCCCAGCCTTTCCATTCTTTTTGGGCAGAAGCGAAAAAGAAGGTAGAACAAAGAGCAGTTAACAATATGATGTGTTTACGTACCGGCATAAAGAGATTTATGCCTATTGGTAATCACCGGTAAGGTAGTTGTAACCCCAAATTCAAAATAATAAGCCGTTTTATGTGAAAATTGGATATCTGACCACCAGACTAATTAGATATGGCGAATAATACGTTTCACTTCGACTACTACTTCAAATGAATCCAGCAAATTAAGCAGGATAGCGTTGCAGCCTTTATTTAGCATATAAAGTAAATCAAAAACAAGTCGATTCTTGAATGTAAATAATACAGCCGATAAATAGAAACGCATGTTAGTATTTGGATCATGAAATCATTTTTTGAGCACAAGAAAGTAATGCCCGATATGACAATACCTTGCAGATCTGTATTTTTCCTTAATAAGTCAAGGGAAATAAAGTCGTAAAACCTGCGAAATAAAGCGTATCTTCGCCCAGTCAAAATTGAGTCTTAAAGCCTTTGTAAGCGATTAACTTTTCCTGCCTGAGTTTTCTTTACGCCTGCCTTCTGCTCAATTATTACGAATTGAAAATTTTTTTGTTATGAATATTTATGTTTCAAATTTAGGTTTCAGCTTCGGCGATGCGGACCTTAAAGGTCTTTTTGCTGAATATGGCGCCGTTTCTTCTGCCAAAGTAATTATGGACAAAATGACTAACCAAAGCCGTGGTTTCGGTTTTGTTGAAATGTCTGACGACGCTGCTGCTCAAAAAGCTATTAAAGAACTGAATGGTGCAATGGCCGACGGACGTTCCATCAAGGTGACGGAAGCAAGGCCTCGTGAAGACAATAATAACAGGTCTTCAGGCAAACGTTGGTAATATGCCTGACAAGGCCCCATTTTGATTTATAAAACTTAAAAAAGAGTCGCATGACCTCAGAAATGATTGAAAAATTTGTTGAAAGCAAAACACGCAAGGATACTAAGGTTAATATTCACTTTAAAGAACGAAGCACTGTAAACGGTTTATTTGTTCAGGGAGCTGATTACAAAGAGCTGAAATCAAAAAATTTCTGGCGCATAGTAAATGGCATGTATGTAGAAGAGTGGAAACAGACGAAAGATCCAAACCTGGCCCGCATTTACAGCGGTGTGTCCTTTACGCGGTTATCAGATGAAAAAGGCTCCTGATAATTGTTACTTGGTAAGAATCTGCCTTCACAACGTTAAAACTACAATCGTATGTTCGCACAAACCTGGAAAAAATATATTCCCGTAATCGCCATTTTACTGAAGCGTTCTGCAACCGGCGAGCAATCGTTAAGTATGAATCATACTGATTTTAGAAGAGCAGCAGGCGGTAGAAAAATCAAATTCAGCTTTAGTCGTCTTCAACTCAATAACGGCCGCATCAATAATGGTATGGAGCTTTCTCCTATCGCTAAAGAATTTGCCGTATTGTTGCAGGAAGGGGAAGTAACCCGCACTATTCTGAAAGAACAGCAATTTGAATTCGCCATGAACAACGACTTCCAGTTGACCATTAAAAATAACACACCCGTGGCGGTGGAAGTCCTGGAAGAAAATATAGCCTAAAAGATAAAAGCAGTTAGCCTATTATTGACACTTGTGTCAGGAATTTGCTAACTGCTTTCTTATTTAACGCACTTGAATTAAACTTTCTGATACCTTTTCTGCTATGCACTAAGCTCTTTGCGAAAAGGAATTTCCATATCTCCTCGCTCTTACCGGTGCATTGTTTGCAGACCTCGAAGGCCCGTTATTATATGTCGCTCGCTTAGTGAAATCCACTTCATACGCATGATCCTTCACTACCGGAATATTCTTTCCTATCAGTTTTTGAATATCCGACAACAGTGCTTTTTCTTCCGAATCGCAAAAGGAAATCGCTTTTCCACTGGCTCCTGCCCTACCAGTTCTTCCAATTCGATGTACATAGGTTTCTGCCACATTAGGCAATTCAAAATTGATAACATGGGTGAGTTCATCGATATCGATCCCGCGTGCGGCAATATCGGTGGCTACCAGTACGCGGGTACGCCTGTTCTTAAAATTCTCCAGGGCAGATTGCCGGGCATTCTGTGATTTGTTGCCATGAATGGCTTCGGCCCGAATTCCTGATTTATTAAGATTCTTTTCCAGCTTATCGGCCGCATGTTTCATTTGCATAAAAACCAACACCGTTTCTATAGACTTATCCTGAAGCAAATGAATAAGCAGCGGTAATTTGTTATGTCTTTCTGTGAAATAAACGGATTGCTCGATTAGTTCTGCTGTCGAGGCGACGGGCGTTACTTCCACTTTTACCGGGTTGGTTAGTAACATATCCGCCAATTTTTTGATTTCAGCCGGCATTGTGGCCGAAAAGAAAAGCGTTTGGCGTTTATCGGGTAAGCGCGTAATTATGCGCTTAACATCATGCACAAAGCCCATATCCAGCATGCGATCTGCTTCGTCTAAAACAAAGTATTGAATTTCGCTTAATGAAATAAGACGCTGCTGCATCAGGTCAAGTAAGCGACCGGGAGTAGCAACGATGATGTCTAATCCCCTGCGTATTGCCTGCACCTGGCTATGCTGCGTTACCCCGCCAAAAATCACATGGTGACGAAGGGTAAGATATTTTCCATAGGCTTCAATGCTTTCGCCGATTTGGATTGCCAGTTCCCTGGTGGGTGTAAGTATCAGAGCGCGGATACCTCTTTGTTGGGATAACGTTTGTTGCTGATGCATCAGTTGAAGAATGGGAATGGTAAACGCGGCTGTCTTGCCGGTACCGGTTTGGGCGCATCCCAACAAGTCCCTCTTTTGTAAAATAATGGGTATTGATTTTTCCTGGATTGGAGTGGGTTGGGTATACCCTTGATGGCCCAACGCCTTTAGTACAGGCTCTATGAGCTGCAATTGATTAAATGACACTTGTAAATTGTTTAAATTAAAAATGTGATAAGGCTATCAAAAAAGATTGATACGATATCTGCCCTACGTTAAGCCATCACAGAATTTGAGGAGAAATAACCTACACAAACAGGAGAAAGCAATAACATTAAGAATGGCGAAGCTAAGGCATTTTACCCGAATAGCCTAATAATGGGTGAATTTCGTGTATTCATCAGGCTTGGTGGTTGATGCGCCCAAAGCATGCAAATCTCCCCGAAATGTATCTACCTATACATTAGCCTTATATAAAAACCAAATGATCATCTGAAAAGGCGGGTTACTTTCTTTTTTTAGCTGAAACCGACTTGGTAATAGTTTGACCTTTGATGATCTGCTTAGGGTCTTTAACTTTTGCCAAAGAATTAGTCCAGGCTTCTTTCAATAGTTTTTTCATATATGATTTGGGAAATTCTTTTTCTGCTGTTACGAGAATATAGCGGTACTGTTTTCCGCCTCCCAGTAAGATTTTTTTTGGATCTGATATCTGCGACCCCCAATAAAAACCAAAATGCACATTATGGGTGGTTCTTCCCACCGCAATTGAACAAAAGACATGTCCTACCCGGTCGGTAGGTGACCAGCCAAACGCCAGCGCGTTGTAATTATCATATATAAGTTCATTGCAATCTGGATATAAATCCCACACAAATTCTCTAAGCCACAAAGCTATGGCTCTTACCTCCGCCGGGAAAGGCTTCAAAAATTTCAACAGGTCTTTATTATCTTCTTTACTCATACTAATTTTTATTCTGCCGGCAGTGTTTCCTCTTCTCCAAAAATATATTTATTAAACCATTGCCAGTTATGCCAGATAGCTGCCAGCCGTTCCTTTGGTTTTGAAATACCATGCCCAAACCCTTTATACACGATAAGTTTAGAGGGTATGCCTCTATCCTGTAAACCCCGGTAAAGTTCATACGCATTAGGTATTGGTACCCGCCGGTCAAATTCCCCATGCTGAATCAGTGTTGGCGTGCTCGCGTTGTTTATATTGGTCATGGGCGATGTTTTCAAATAAACATTCATATCACTCCATGGAGTGGCTTGCAAATATTGTCGGGTAAATGGAGTGATATCGGTATTTACATAATAGGTAACCCAATTGGAAATTCCCGCTCCCACAGAAATTGCTTTGAAACGGTTGGTATTGGTGGTAAGAAATGCGGAAATATAACCACCCTGGCTCCAACCCATCGAGCCCATGCGGGTTGTATCTACAAACCCTTTACTAATTAAATGATCAATGCCGCTTAGAACATCCCACATATCCCCCACTCCCAGGTTGCGGACATTCAATGATCGGAATTTTTCTCCATACCCGGCGCTTCCCCGGTAATTCACCCGTAAAACGATAGCTCCCTTTTCTACCCATTGCATTATCGGATAAACATAGGTTGGGGTTGGTTCGGGAAAATCAATACCGGTTGGTCCGCCATGTATAACCACGAGCAAAGGGTATTTCGCTTTTGCATCAAAATTTTTTGGCTTAATCAATATCCCCTCAATAGTAGCGCCGTCATTACTTTTCCAGGAAATTATTTCATTAACCGGGGTGTTCCAGCCTGCTAGCTGGGTAGTACTTCCCGTTAGTGCTTTTAATGGTTGATTGAGCTTACCAAGATAAATTTCGGATAATCCAGAATAACTTCTTCCTGCCAGAGCAATGTTATCTGTATTCTTACTAAAAGAAATACCACCAAGGATATCTAATGGAATGGTTATTGCTTTTGATTTTCCGGTCTTGGGGTCGGCCAAATATAGTTTCGGTTTTGTTTTTTCCAATGCTGACAGGAATAGTCCCTGGATATTCCAATCTATTACTGACTTATTCTCGTCAATATCCTGCGCTATCTCCCGGCTAATTGCCGTATTGAGATTAAAAATATACAGGTGATTGTTCTTATAGAAATTAGAAACAGAATCATTGACAGCAGAATTATAGATAAATTCCATTCCGTCGGGACTCCAGCGATTTATGAAATCGCCGGCTGGATTACTAACTAAGGTTTTCAATTCCCTTGTTGCTATATTGAGGATTACAATATCTGAGCTGAGGCCAGAATTAATCAACGGGTTGGCCTGGCGGTTGAAAGCGATCTCTTTTCCACCCGGTTTCCAGGCAAAGCCATTTACGGTAAAATTTCCTTCCGTTAATCGCCTGCCCACCGGAAGCAAATAACAATCTTGCTTCGAATCATTTGTTTTCGTAGAGTCTTTTTTAGAGGTATAACAAGGTAACTGGCCAGCCATTACCACTGAATCATAATTAAAATTCAGTACCCACAAATGGTTTTGTTTGTACTCCTCGCCTTCAACACCAAAAGCTCCAAAACGCTCTTTGATAGCCTTCTCTTTTTTAGTATCGGTTTCTGCCTTTGTATAAGCAACCATTGTACCATCAGGGCTCCAGTCATAGCCACCTATGCCCTCTTCATCTTTTGTTATTTGAAGAGCCTCGCCGCCCAAAACAGAAATAATATAAAGTTGGTTTTTATCCCCGCGATCGGCTACAAAACTTACAAATCGGCTATCAGGGGTAATTCGTGCATTAACACTGCTGTTCTTGTTAGTCCGGGTTAATTGAACGGGGGCCTGTCCATCCCGCGACATCCAGATTTCGGAATCATATGCATTGTTGGTCCAATCGGTACTAGTAACTGTAAAAACCACCGTTCGGCCGTCAGGTGAAATAAGAGGATTGCCGTAATTTTTTAGACTGAGCCACTGCTCAAAAGAAACGGATGCTTTCCGCTGACAAAAAAGGTGACTGCCTGATAAAGTTATCAGAATAAATAAAAATATATTCTTCATATTAATAATTTCAGTTTTTAAATGTAAGGAAAAGTAAACAGGAAGTTACCTGCCGGGTTAATGGGTATTGGACAGTTGATTGATTTGGGCTATCTGGCCTACTTGGCTGACCGATACTAATCTTTTTTCTGCAATCCGATCATCGTAAACTACCTTTTCTTATCCAAGTAGCGAATGAAGCCTTGCATACTGCAGCAACATGATTGTCTTGCCATCCTTTATCTCCCCGGTGTATATCATTTGCTCTGCCTTATCCAGTGAAATTTCCAATACTTCAATATCTTCCTGCTCATGCTCAATCCCACCACCCTCATTTACCTTCATTGCGCTGGTATACTCAGCCACAAAAAAATGCAAGATCTCTGTTACTGAGCCAGGCGACATATACGCTTCAAATACTTTCCGGACAGAAGATATTTTATATCCTGTTTCCTCTTCCGTTTCTCTCTTTATACATTCTTCCGGATGGTCGTTATCAAGTAACCCGGCACAGGCTTCAATCAGCATGCCGGATTCATTACCATTGAGGAAAGATGGTAAGCGAAACTGCCGGGTCAGGATGACCGTTTTGTTTTCTTTGTTATACAAAAGAATAGCGGCGCCATTACCCCTATCGTAGGCTTCGCGGGATTGGGTTTGCCAGTTTCCATCCTTTTTTTGAAATTCATACGTAATTTTTCGAAGGGTGTACCAGTTATCGGACAAAACTTCTGTTTCAAGCACTCTTACTTTATGATTCATCGCTTGTATATATTGAATTTAATGGATTAGATATGATGGTTTTTGAATCGTTGCTTTTGAATGTCTGAATAATCAGATGAAATGGAAGGAGCCGTCAAGCACTACTTTATTCTTTTCATTCGGGAGAAGGGAAAGCCATTGCATCCTGTTCGTGGATTCTTTTTGTCGGCCCGATACCCTCCTTCAGCCAGCGATTCGGATTTAGCGTCATACACACTCAGGCAAAAGCCCCACTGGTAGGGTTCCATATTGGGCAAAACAGTATAGTCAATACGGGTAAATAATCCGACTCCCGAAGTATTCGCTGAATCATTTTTTGCAATGATAAATTGCTCGGCGTGATTCCATTTAATTATATGATACCGACTCTTAGGGTGCTGAACCCAAACCGAATCCGTAATGGTATATCGGTTGCCGTAGTCATCCATAAATTTTCCTGTTAAAAGAGCGGGAACGGAATCAACCATTAACCGGGTTGAATCAACCTGTTTGATGATTTCCTTCTCTTCAACTTTCAAAGCCAGGGCCAGTAAAAAAATAATTGTTTCAATTTCATTTCCTTTCAAAAGTTGTTAATAAATCTAATTAGCATAACAATTTCGTCATCCTATCCGTATTATTTTATTAGGCAATTCCTACAAAGACAAATCCTTTACCATCTTGATGTAATCGTACTGCAGATCTTCGTGAAATGTTTCCAGTACACTTCGGATTTTTTTAAGTTGTGAATCGTACAAGTTTTTTATTACCAGGTTTTGTTTGATAGGAATACCCGAATCATTCAGCAGCCGGCAAAAATAAATGCGTAATTCGATTTCCGTTTCTTTGATACCGCTGTATCGGCAATACTTACCGATGATCCGGGCTATTTTTCGCAGGCTCTTTTTAGCAAAAAACAACTGCGATTGATTGATATAGGAAAACAATTCATCGATTTCTTTTTTCACGCTGTCGATAAACTCCTGTTCGTTATTTGCTTCAAACAAGAGGTACGTAAGCAATTCTTTATTTTCCTTTTTGAATTTTCCTAACCGCAGGCATAGTTCCAGCAAAATAGCTGGTTTAAGGGTTAAAAGTTCCTGTTTGATTTCATGAATAGTAGCCGTCTTCATTGAATGAATGCGCTTATGATTATAAGAAGATTATTTCGCTACCACTATCTTCACTTTCTTATTCTTGATCTTTTGTTCTTTGATCAACTGCAGTGTATGGCTAACTTTGGATTTCTTTACCGCTACAAATGAAAAGAAGTCTTTCACCTCAATCAACCCAATATCTTCTTTTTTCAAAAGCCCCTTATTAGAAAGGAACCCCACGATATCGATCTTATTTACTTTATCTTTTTTGCCGGCCGCCACAAATAAGGTGCTCCATTTTGGTTTTTCGGGGAGCTCTATTTTATCAGGCAATTCAATCGTTTCCACTTCCGGATCTATATAGGATGGAACCTTTTCCTCCGGCGATAATATCAATATGGCCGTTCCGCTGGCATCCATCCGGGCGGTTCGACCATTACGATGGGTAAAAATGTCTTCCGTTGCCGGCAAATGATAATGGACTATATACCGGATATGAGGAATATCCAACCCTCGCGCCGCCAGGTCAGTTGTCACAAGTACATTGGAAGTCCCGTTCCGAAATTTACATAAGGCTGCATCCCTTTCCTGTTGTTCCATGGCTCCATGATAGAATACATTGACAATATCTTTTTCTTTTAACAGGTTGCTGGTTCTTTCCACAGACTCTCGATGATTACAAAAAACAATAGTGGAACGGTTTCCCAAGAAGCAAATTAAACGGAATAACGTTTCCAGTTTGTCTTTACCATCGCTTTTCAGCAACTTGATCGCCAGCTTATTTGTTTCGGCATTTTTATCGGACAAGAAATCCAATTTCAATAAATTTTCCACACCAACAAAGCCGGGAATTTCAATAGTGTCGGTTGCCGAAGTAAGGGTTCTTCTTTTCAAGTTTTTTAATGACCCGATAATGAAAGACATTTCTTCACTGAAACCCATCTCCAGGGATTTATCAAATTCATCGAGAATTAATGATTCAATGGTTTCGGTTGAAATACTTCCCCTCCGTATATGATCTGCTAACCGGCCTGGCGTTCCGATCAGTAAAGCCGGGGCCTGCGTCAGGTTATTCTCTTCGATTTCTCTTTTATGTCCGCCATAGCAACAGGTAACTTTGAGTTTGGTTCCCATACTCTTGAAAACATTTTCTATCTGAATGGCCAGTTCTCGGGAGGGTACAATAATCAATGATTGCGTCTTGCGTTTTAAGGGGTCCATTAATTGAACCAATGGTAACAGGAAAGCCAGTGTCTTTCCCGTTCCGGTATCTGCCAAAAGCATTATGTTTTGATGAGTTTGGGTAGCCGCTGCATAAGCCACCTGCATTTCATTTAATCCTTCGATATTTAAGCGGGAAAGTATATTATCCGTTGCTTCTTCCGTATGTTGCATAATGCCAAAAATACGCAAGTTTAAGACAGGATCAGTTATATAAACGGAGGTCTGAATTAATGGACCATACATGTGTAAATGATATTGGATGAATTATTATTTTGGAGACATGAGGTCATCCTATCTCAAGCTGTTAATATCTTACCAATAATCAGAAAAAATAATTTATGAGCAAATTAAAAACCCTCATTGAATTTTGTTTTCTTAAAACAGTACCAGGCATGGTGCAATGCCTTATTCTGCTCAGCGCAATCATTAGTTCTACTGAGCCGATGCTTGCCCAGGCCGATACTACAAAATTTAAGGTTATTGCTTTTTATTCTTCCAAAATTGAGCCGGCACATATTAGCTTTGTGCATGAAGCGAACAAATGGTTTCCCCAGGTTGCCTCGAAGCATAACTTTACCTATGATTCAACGGATGATTGGAATAATTTGAATACCGCTTTTCTTTCAGGATACCAGGTTATATTGTTTTTAGATTCCCGGCCCGAAGATCCGGCACAACGAAAAGCCTTTCAAACTTATATGGAAGAGGGAGGTGCGTGGATCGGATTTCATTTCGCCGGTTTTGCACTGACACCCTCCGATTTTCCGCAGAACTGGGACTGGTACCATAATCAATTCATTGGAGCAGGTCAGTATAAAAGTAATACCTGGCTACCAACCGCAGCCAACCTGCGAGTAGAGGATATCAAGCATCCCACTTCAAAAAATATACCCTCCACTTTTAAATCATCACCAAATGAATGGTACCGGTGGGAAAATGATTTGAGAAAGAACCCGGATATCAAGATATTGTTATCTATAGATTCCAGCAGTTTTCCGTTGGGAACCGGGCCCAAACCACATGAAATATGGCATAGTGGTTATTATCCCGTTGCCTGGACAAATAAAAAATACAAGATGGTTTATATAAATATGGGGCACAATGATGTTGATTTTGATAGCAGGCCCATAAAAGATTTGTCACTTCAATTGGCCAATCCTATTCAAAACCAATTCCTGATAAATGCCTTGCTGTGGCTGGGTTCAGAATAAGGTTCCAATTTTTACCTGGTCAACAAAATTATATAGTATTGAAGGGGTGAAAATTATGACTTATTGAAAATTCTCCCTATTTTGTCAGCAAACCCAAACCGTGAAAACCCTTATTTCTACATCCGTACTATGCACCTGCATGCAATTTTTGATTGCGCAGCCTTCTAATGATACCCTAGGCTTAAAGCCCCAGAAAGATAATGTTATAACCGCCTCCACCATTCTGAAAATTGAAAATCTTGGTATAAACATCAATTCAGATTTGCCTGAGTTAAGGCCTACTATTTCAGCCGATGGAAATACGCTTTTCTTTATTTGTGAAAACCATCCGGTCAATACCAAATACAATTCTGTTCCAAATTCCCAGGACATCTGGTATTCGCGACGGGATAGTTCAGGAAAATGGTCTGAGGCCCGTCACCTGGCCTATCCTTTAAACACTTCACAATACAACGCGGTGTACTGGATGTCGCCCGATAATAATCGAATTCTCATACGGGGAGCTTTTTTAAATGGAGCATTTAATGGCAAAGGGGTTAGTATGTGTTCTCTCAAGAGCAATGGCAGATGGAGTGAACCGAATGCCCTGATGATAAAAAATTACAGCAAATATGATCGCGGCCGGCAATCGGGTGCTACCATGGCGCATGATGGCAAGACCCTATTATTATATATGACACCCGAACCGGGAGGAGAAAATAATGATTTGTTTGTTTGCTTCTTAACTGCCGATGGTTCGTGGACCGAGCCCAGGAACCTCGGGAAAACAATCAACTCGCCGCTCACTGATGAAATGACCCCTTACGTGGCGGCCGATGGAGTAACGTTATACTTCAGCAGCAATCGCCCGGGAGGATTAGGAGATAATGATATTTGGATGACTAAGCGATTAGATAAGACCTGGCAGAAATGGAGTGAACCGGTAAACCTGGGCAGTCCGATCAATACGGAAAACTGGGATGCTTTTTTTACACTGGATGCCGGAGGCGAATATGCATATTTAACAACCAGCCTGAATACCTATGGCGAAAGTGATATTGTTCGGGTGAAATTATTGGAAAGAGAAAAACCAAACCCGGTATTGATGGTGAGTGGCAATGTATATAATCAAAAGACAAAGGAACCCATAACGGCTTCATTAGTTTATGAAACACTGCCGGATGGCGTGGAAGCGGGTAATGCTATTTCCAATGCCTCTGACGGTTCATTTAAAATTGTGTTGCCCTACGACAAGAATTACCTTATCCGGGCCATTGCTGACAAATTTTTCGCAGTATCAGAAAATTTAAATCTTGATTCCCTGGTGAAGGCAGGGTATAAAGAAATACATAAGGACTTGTATCTCGTTCCTATCGAAATTGGCCAGGTGGTTCGTCTTAATAATGTATTCTTTGATTTCGACAAAGCGGATCTCCGATCAGAATCATTTGTTGAATTAGACCGGGTGGTAAAACTATTAGAGGAAAACCCTTCCATCGAAATTGAAATGAGTGCGCATACAGACAGCCGGGGTTCGGACGAGTATAACTTCAAACTCAGTGATAACCGGGCCAGGTCGGTCATGGAATATATACTTTCAAAAGGCATAGCGCCAAACAGGATTACTTCCCAGGGATATGGAGAAACAAAACCGGTGGTAGATAATGATACCGATGAAAACAGGCAATTGAACCGGAGAGTAGAATTTAAGATATTGAAAAATTAAAATAATATTTGGTGGTAGCTTTCCTGGTATTTGATTGGCACTACTCTCCCATTAATTCGCTCTAACTATTTTGACTGTTACCAGCAGCTGGCCCGTGTGCCGCTGCACATGCTCGGCGGCATGAAAAAGCAATCCCAATACATTAGATGGAATTTTTTTACGTCCAACTTCTCTCTGATCTAACAATGAATCTTCAGGGGTATTTTGTAATTGTTGGAGTGCTTGATCTACCTGCTGAGTAAAATGCAACAAAAGTGAATCCACTGTAACAGTTAAATCTTCTTTCCCCTCCATTTTAAGATAATCCATTTGCATTGGACTTAGTTCCTCTCCTCTTGCATAGGTAAACAAACGATCTACTACGCCCGCCACATGTTGCAAATGAAAAGCAACGGATGCTGATCCACCGGGCATTTGCCATAACAGCGATCCAGGCATGTCCTTTACGGCATCGTTAATTTCATCCCGGGCTTGCAGCAAGGCATAAGCAACGGGTTGTAACAAAAGTGGAATATTTGGCACAGGACCCCGAAGCCAGTATTCAGGACTAATCATAGAATTAAGTTTATAAATAAGAGAAAATCGTTTACGCAAAAACCTGATCAATCCCATACATATCTCCACGATCCATCCGGTTGCTTTTTCCAAACGGTGTGAAAAATTCCTTTAGCTTCTATAACCGTACCAGTGCTATCTGTTGATCGCCATATATATTTTCCGTAGGTATAACCCCTATCGCCACTGGTAGAAGCGTCGACAAAATCAGGAGACCAGGTTACCGTTGCCTTTTTATAATAGTTACCTGAATAAAAATTGCGAATCCCTTCCTTGCCATGGATTAAGGAATCATTCCCTCTTTTAATTACCGCGTTGGAATCGGCAAAAAACCAAAATGCTTCCGCAATTCCTTTTTCAGCAGCCATTTTATTAAACTCTTTTTCGGCCTGTTCGATTTCTGCTTTTGCTTTATTTGCCTCAGAACTATGATTTGTTCCACAAAAAGTGATAGTTACAGTTAATAGCAGCGTGGTAAAAAAATTACGTAGCAATCGCATATGATTGAATATATTTTTTCAGCAAATTAAAGAATATTGCCTGGTCCTTGTTAAGAAATAAATACCGGCGACTGTCCTCTCCAATTATCGATGAAAACACCAGGAAGATTAATTGAAAAACCCATGGGCCATAACCTGCGAAATATTTACCTCTCATACTAGCAAATCATAATCGTATCAATCAAAAACGCAGGCCTTGATTCAATTTTAATATATTTATATAGTTTTTATAAACTTCCCCCAAAAATAAATATTATGAGAGCAGTCTTATTTCTGTTGGTCGTGTTGCCATTTCATCAATTAATGGCGCAGGTTAATGCACGCCTGTTTCGCTATCCCGATGTTTCAAACTCGCAGATCAGTTTTGTTTACGGCGGAGATATCTGGATAGTCCCTAAAACAGGTGGCACCGCAACGCGAGTCACCACCTCAACCGGAGAAGAATCATTTCCCCGGTTCTCTCCTGATGGAAAAACGCTGGCCTTCACGGCTACCTACAGGGGGAATGCTGATGTCTATACCATTCCGGTACCTGGCGGAATACCAAAGCGTCTTACCTGGCACGCAATGCCCGATCGGGTGGTTGACTGGCACCCCAATGGGAAACAAATATTATTTGCTTCGCTTCGGGAGAATGGGGTAGGAAATATTAACCATCTTTATTTACTTCCCCAATCAGGCGGACTACCCGAAAAATTACCTATTCCTTATGGAGAACTTGGAAGTTTCTCTCCTGACGGGGAAAGTATTGCCTATGTGAGCCGCATAACAGAAAGCTATCCGTTCAAAAGATACCGGGGAGGGTTGGCATCTGATGTGGTAGTCTTTAATTTGAAGAAATTAACTGCTGAAAACATTACCGCTAATACCGCAACGGATGGCAAACCTGCCTGGATAAAAAACAAAATCTATTATATCAGCGATATTGATAACAGCAAACGGCGAAACGTTTGGGTATATGATATCACAAATAAATCGCGTACTCAAATCACTAAGTTCACGGATTTAGATATCAATCACATGAGTGCCGGACCCGATGAAATAATATTTGAAGCAGGAGGTAAATTGTACCTGCTCAACTTGTCGAACAATAAATATGATGAGGTAGCGATCAATGTGGTTACCGATTTTGCTTCCTTGATGCCTCGCCCTGAAAATGTGGCAAATCGGATTTCCAACGCCGATATATCTCCTGATGCAAAACGCGTGGTAGTGGAAGCCAGGGGCGAACTATTCAGTGTGCCTGCCGAAAATGGTCCCGTATTAAATCTCACCAATAGCAGTGGTGCCTTTGATCAGTCTCCCGCTTGGTCACCTAATGGGAAGTGGATCGCCTGCTGGAGTGACAAAAGTGGTGAATATGAATTATGGTTGCAGGAAGTACAATCGGGCATTACAAAAAAATTAACCAACTTTGGGAAAGGAATGGGATGGCAGCTCTTCTGGTCTCCCGACAGTAAGAAAATCGCTTTCATCAACCATCTCCAGGAAATCAATGTACTCACCGTAGTGACGGGTGATATCGCAATTATTGACAAGACCACGCAACTAACATCTTCTGCATTGCGCGGATTCCGGCTTGCCTGGAGTTCGGATAATAATTGGATCACTTACAGCAAAGCAATCGATAATCTGAATGAAGCCGTTTTCTTGTATAGTCTTCTTGAAAAGAAACTTCATAAGGTGACATCAGGATATTATAACGATTCGGATCCAACTTTTGATCCCGGTGGAAAATACCTCTACTTTAAGACCGACCGAAGATTACAACCAATTTATAGTAGTCTCGATGGTACTTGGATTTATCCCAATACTACTCAACTTGCCTATGGTAGTCTCGATCCGGCAGTCAAAGGCCTGTTGGCGGCAAAAAATGATGAAGTAAAAATTACCGGTGATTCTCCGGCTGTTGAAAAGCCCTCGCCTGCTACTGCCGCCAAGCCTACAACTGCGGAAAAGCCGGCGGCAAAACCATTGACAATAATTCCTGAGAATTTTGAAACCAGAGTGCAGGTACTTCCGGTTCCCGCTGGTAATTATGGTATTCTTGCAGCAATAGAAGGTAAATTATTATACACCCGTTTTCCCAATACGGGGACTACCGGTGAACAGCCTTCAATCTATATATATGATACAGATAAGCGTGAAGAAAAAAAAGTATTGGGCGGATCCGCCAATTTTTCCATTTCCCCGGATGGCAAATCCATCCTGGTAATGCAAGGAAATAACCTTGGTATTATAAAGCCGTCCGCCGATCAAAAAATCGAAAAGCCATTACGAACTTCTTCCATGGAGGTAATGCTTAATCCCCGGGAGGAATGGAACCAAATATTCAATGATACATGGCGTCGCTACCGTGATTTCTTCTATGATCCGGCTATGCAACAAGTAGACTGGAACAGTATACGAAAGCAATATAGTGCCCTGATGAATGATGCCATTACGCGATGGGACGTTATCAATATTCAGCAGGAAATGATTACAGAACTGGCCGCTGGACATACCTATGCCCGTACCGGTGATACTGAACAATCGAGTAACCGAGGCCATGGTTTTTTGGGAATTGATTGGGAATTGGCTAATGGGATATATCGTATTAAACGTATAGTTCGTCCCGCTGCCTGGGACAATGAAGTCCGCTCACCATTTGACGTAACGGGCATTTCTGTTAAAGAGGGCGATTATATACTTTCTGTTAACGGAAAATCACTTGATATAGGAATTGATCCGTATGCCGGGTTCGAGGGATTGGCAGGAAGCACAGTTATTTTAAAAATAAATAACCAGCCGACATTGCAAGGCGCAAAAGAGGTAGTGATTGAAACACTCACTACAGGGCAGGAACGCCGGTTACGCCACCTTGAATGGATAGAGGCTAATCGCAAAAAAGTGGATGAACTAAGTAAAGGTGATCTTGGGTATATGTATATGCCCAATACCGGAGCAGATGGTCAAACGGAATTGATGCGCCAATTTTACGCGCAGATTGACAAAAAAGGATTCATAATTGACGAACGATTCAATGCTGGAGGGCAGTTGGGCGATCGGTTTGTAGAAATGCTTAATCGGCCTAATCTGTACAATATTGCGTGGAGGAATGCCGAGGTAAGCCGCATTCCCGGAAAAGGTAACAACGGGCCAAAGGCAATGCTAATCAATGGCTGGGCAGGAAGCGGGGGGGATGCATTTCCCTGGGCATTCAAAACTATGAATATGGGCCCTATAATTGGTGAAAGAACGCTGGGTATTTTGGTAGGTCCTGCCACGGGGCATACACTGATTGATGGTGGAAGTATAACGGTGCCTGATGCCCGCTTATATGGGCCTGATGGAAAATGGTTTGCCGAAGGATACGGTGTTACTCCAACCATCGAGGTGTGGGATGATCCTTCACAATTAGCCAAAGGAAAGGATCCGCAACTACAACGGGCAGTAGAAGAAGTGATGAAGCTGGTAAAAACAAATCCTCGCAAATTAGCGCCCCGACCAGCTTTTGAAGACAGGAGTGCAAATGGAATTAAAGATTAAACTAAATATTGTTATCAGCACAGCACCATACTGTTGTTTTAAGGAAAAGTTGTACGGGCTAATATTCCTTTTCATTGAAATTGGATAAGTAAAAATCATTGTCTTTATGTCAATGGTAGTTTCAAAAGCCTTTCTTGAAAAGGATACCTGTCTTTTATGGATCTCATACTTCTTCCGGGGCGATGGTTAAATTGACTGTGTCGCCCGAACCTAACTGCCTATCTTCGGTTCGGACCAGGAGTAACTCTTTCCCAGTCAGTACTTCCGCGATATAATAATTTCCCTGGAAAATTAACCGTTGCACGGTTCCGCGTACGGCATTATCAGATGCAGGAACAATTTTAATTTGCTCTGGCCGAAGAATCAGTTGTTTTCCCTTCCATTTGCCATTGGATTGAGAAGAAAAAAGGGAGATGGGAGAAGTATCAATCAAATTGTATGCTCCGAATAATTCGGCGCAATAAATATTATTGGGTTTCCTATACACCTCTTCTGGAATACCCTCCTGTATAATTAATCCATCTTTCATAACCAATATAGTATCGGCCCAACTAAGGAGGTCCTGGGAATCATGCGATACCAGTATGCAAGTAATGTTAAGTCTTGCGCCAATATCATGAATCACGGATTTAATAATGTTTTTATGCCCCCAGTCGAGATTCGAAAAGGGTTCATCCAATAATAACAAGCGAGGGGAGCCTGTGAGTAATCTTGCCAGGGCGATTCGTTGCTTCTCTCCCCCCGATAGCTGATCGGTTCTCCTCTGCAATAAATGGTCTATGCGGCAAACTTTATATAAGGTGAGAGCCTCACGGGCAGACATCTCATTGGCGTATTCTAATAATTCATATACCCTATAATTATTTCTTAACTCAAAATTTTGAGAGAGGTAGGCAATCTCTTTTCTGCCGGCGATTAATTGCTCCTGAGGCCCTCGTATCCGCTCTCCATTAAATAATATCTCTCCCTCATCTGGCTGAATCCATCCGGCTATCATTTTCAACAGGGTAGTTTTTCCGGATCCTGTCTCGCCGGCAATCGCCAGCCTTTGTAAATATTGTTGTGTAAAATTTATATCGCGTACCGAATATTGATCGTTTTGCTTTTTAGAAATTCCAGAAAGAGATAGAAATGACATACCCCGAAAATAGAACATGCTTTGAACAAAGCAAGAAAGAAAAATGATATAAAAAAGGGGATGCAGTAAAGATTGCTGAATTAAATTATAAGTGATAAATTATATAGTGCGAGGTTTTATAGATGTCGGCCCGATCGGTAAAAAAAAGCCGGGGATTGATGACTCAACCCCCGGCAAGCTGTTCAGGTTTGTTTTCATTTATTTCACTTCTTCAAACTGAGCGTCTTCTACATTATCGTTTTTGGCTCCTGCTTGCTGACCGCCTGTATCCGGGCCAGGTTGTTGCGCGCCACCCTGGGTTGCTTTGTACATTTCTTCGCTGGCAGCCGTCCACGCGGTATTCAGTTCCGCCATGGATGTATCAATCGCCGAAACGTCCTGGCTCTTGTGAGCTTCTTTTAATTTAGCAAGAGCTGTTTCAATGGGCGATTTTTTATCAGCCGGAATTTTATCTCCGTATTCTTTCAATTGTTTTTCGGTCTGGAATACGAGGCTGTCGGCCTGATTGACTTTGTCAACTTTTTCCCGCGCCAGTTTATCTTCTGATTCATTGGCTTTCGCATCAGCTTTCATTTTTTCCACTTCTTCCTTACTCAATCCACTACCCGCTTCAATTCGAATCTTCTGTTCTTTTCCAGTTCCCTTGTCTTTTGCGGTTACGTGCAAAATACCATTGGCATCAATATCAAAAATTACTTCTACCTGTGGTACGCCACGCGGTGCCGGCGGAATACCATCGAGGTTGAACATCCCCAGACTCTTATTTTGCGAAGACATCGGGCGCTCTCCCTGCAATACATGTATTTGAACGCCTGGCTGATTATCGCTGGCCGTGGAAAATACTTCTGATTTCTTGGTTGGAATAGTTGTGTTACTATCAATTAACCTGGTCATTACGCCACCCATTGTTTCAATACCCAGGGAAAGAGGAGTAACATCGAGCAACAGTACATCCTTAACTTCACCGGTTAACACAGCTCCCTGAATGGCCGCGCCAACTGCTACCACTTCATCGGGGTTAACACTGCGGTTAGGTTTTCTGCCAAAGAATTTTTCAACGATCTCCTGCACTTTCGGAATTCGGGTACTGCCACCTACCAATATCACTTCATTAATTTGTGAAGTAGTCATCCCGGCATCTTTTAACGCTTGCTCGCAAGGGCGTCAGGCAACGCTCAAATAAACTATCAGAGATCTGCTCAAATTTTGCACGGGTTAATTTTTTCACCAGGTGTTTGGGCACTCCCTCGATAGCGGTAATGTAGGGAAGATTGATTTCCGTTTCCGAAGAAGAACTCAATTCAATCTTGGCTTTTTCCGAAGCCTCTTTTAAACGCTGCAAAGCCATTGGATCTTTACGCAGATCCACATTCTCCTCTTTTTTGAATTCTTCTGCCAGCCAGTCCATTATTACTTTATCAAAGTCGTCACCACCCAGGTGTGTATCACCATTGGTGCTTTTCACCTCAAAAACGCCATCTCCCAATTCCAGCACGGAGATATCGAATGTACCACCGCCGAGGTCAAATACGGCGATTTTCTGATCGTGTTTACCTTTATCCATACCATACGCCAGCGCAGCAGCTGTGGGTTCATTTACAATCCGGCGCACGTTTAAACCGGCAATTTCTCCGGCTTCTTTGGTTGCCTGGCGCTGGGCATCATTAAAATAAGCCGGCACGGTAATTACTGCTTCATTAACTTCATGACCCAGGTAATCTTCTGCTGTTTTCTTCATTTTCTGAAGAATCATGGCGCTGATTTCCTGCGGTGTATATAACCGGCCATCTATGTCAATACGTACGGTATTATTGTCACCCTTGGTAGCCTTATAGCTCCAATGGCTGAGTTCGTTCGTTACTTCGTCGAATCGACGGCCCATAAACCGCTTCACACTCATAATGGTGTTTTGCGGATTGGTAATGGCCTGACGCTTGGCAGGGTCGCCCACCTTTCTTTCACCATTTTTCAGGAAAGCCACTACGGAAGGAGTTGTACGGCGGCCTTCATCGTTAGCTATCACCACTGGCTCATTCCCTTCCATTACGGCAACACAACTATTGGTGGTACCGAGGTCAATTCCAATTATTTTTCCCATGATTTTGTTGAATTTATAGTTCACTTATCTCAGTCAATCATTATGCCACGGCTAAAAAGTGTGAAAAAATGGCAGAAAGAATACACTGTTAGGTCTTTATATATGTTCAAAGCGAAGAGGCGACTGACATGCAGCGTTTACCCTGGTTCTACCCGACATCAGGGCAGATACTATTAAAATCAAAATCTATCAATGGAAATCCTGGGGATAGTTATTCATCTATAAGATCCGGTTTCGCCAATATCCCGAGTGATAATGGTTGTAAATAAATACAGCACCCGAAAATTTGAATAAAATATACTTGGATTTGCCCTGACTCTTACATTACCTTTGATTACTAAAGAATTTTATCGGACTTGACTGATAAACTGGCTTACCACAAAAACAGATTTACTCCTACACGAACGATTATTTGATTCCCCTTGTACTTACGCGAATGACCCCCTGAAACTTTCCCTACACCCCTACCCGTGAGTCCCTATGATATACTGGCTAAAAGTGCTTGCCAGAACAGCGCTCCATTCTAATAACCTAAAGCCTTTCTTATGAGCTATCACAATCATGACGGGCATTCCGCCACGCTGGCGGAGCCCAACGGACCTCCATTGTCCGAAGCAACACCTCCCACCTCAAAAAAAGCAAAAACTTCCAAAATTGAAAAGCAAGAACCTGATGAAATGGATCAGCTTATGCAATTAATGGAATTCGGCGAAGAGTCAAATGACACACTAAGCGAAACTACCGAAGCGGGGGATATGGGAGAAATTACAGCCGCTATTTCTCCTATTCCGGTTATTCCCATTATTAAGAACAAAGTGTACGGGCGTTACCGTGCTCAATTAGGTTCTTTTGAACTGGAAATGCGGTTAGATATCGACGGGGCGAGCCCCCTTCAAAAATTAAGCGGAGATTATTACCAGGTAAACGGACAAACCAAATCTTACTTTGGATCCTTTATTGTCGACAGCATTACTAAAACCATTGCCAATGGCGTAATTACTGTAACCGGTATTGCCAATACTACCTGGGCCACTTCTTACAAAAAAATTAAACTGGCAGTAAAACAAACCAATATCTTTCAACCTTTGGCCCCTGCCTTACTGCAATGGTTCCATGCTACCACCAATGTGCCAGGCGCCCTGTATGTTTGTAACCATTTTAACCGTGCCTTCAGAACAGTTCGACTGGAACAGGACAGCACGGCAGGAATTGTACCTTTCACCACGTATAATACAGGATCTCTTCCTTCCGGTGGGCCAGCCAGGGTTTTGTCAATCAATACCGCGTATCAGGAAGCAGGGGTTGAAATGATTAATGCCGGCATTAGTAATGTGGTTCCAATCGTAAATATTACACCCCCTGCTACAAAATGGTCCGATGCAGAATTACACGCTTCAATGGTAAATAATTTCAGCTTGTATCAAAACCTGCCCCAGTGGGCCGTATGGTTGCTGCATGCCTATGAACATGAACTTGGACCTGGCTTATACGGTATCATGTTCGATCAGCAAGGATTACAACGGCAAGGTTGTGCCGTTTTTTACAGGGGAATAGGCGGTGTAAGCGCAGAGCAAAGACGCCTCCAATTATACACCACCGTTCATGAGCTGGGACATTGTTTTAACCTGCTTCATTCCTGGCAGAAGAGTTATGCTACTCCACCTAAACCAAATATTCCAGGGTCTTTATCGTGGATGAATTATCCATGGTATTTCCCTGGAGGACCAGCCGCCTTTTGGAATGCATTCCCATTCCAGTTTGACCCAGTGGAAGTTGCCCACATACGCCACGGTTTCCGCAATAATGTGATTATGGGAGGGAACCCATTTGCCACCGGTTCTTCACTGTACAATGAGGCAGGTGGTGCCTTTGAAGATACTATTGAAAATCACAGTTCACTCTATCTTGAACTGGAAGCCAGAAACTCTTATCTCTGGGGTGAACCTGTTTGCCTCGAAACAAAATTGAAAACAAGCAGCAGCATGAGCACCCGGGTAGTGAGTAACCTGCACGCTGATATGGGCTTTGTATCCATTGGTATCCGTAAACCAAGTGGCGAAATAATCACCTATGAACCCATTGCTGAAAAATGCGTTGAACCGACATTTACGGTTCTTAATGCTCAGAACCCTTCTATCTACGAAAGCTCCTATATTGGGTTTGGAAAGGATGGATTTATTTTTGACCAGCTAGGAAACTACCAGGTAAAAGCGGTTTATTTTCATACCGATGGTTCTCAAATTGTTTCGAACACAATTACCATTCGGATAAAGAACCCGGTTACAGCCAAAGACGATGAAATAACCGAAATGTTATTGTTAAATGAGGTAGGCATGCTGATGAGCTTTAAAGGTTCGGATGCGCCATATCTTAAAAAAGGTAATGATGCCCTTCAATTAATGAGTGAAAAATACAAAGAACATCCCATGGCACTTTACGCCCAGTTTGTTCGCGGAGTAAATGCCCAGCGCACTTTTAAGACGATTACACCCGATAAAGTGATCGATGTGCGGGAACCAGATTATAAGGGAGGCGAAGCTTTGTTGATTGAAGCAATTGAAAAATCAAAAGGAACTAATAAGGGGTTGGACAATATCAGCCTGGACCAGGCCATGCAAACACTGGCCAAAGCGTATCACAGGCAGGGAAACAAAAAAGCAGCGGAAGCCACTGTGAAGGACATAATCAATTACTTTACTAAACTTCCAATTAAAGAACACGTAAAAGAAAAAATAAGACGTGAAAGTTCCACTTTACTGGCAAAGGATAATTAGCCGTAAATCGGAAATTAGAAAAGGGCACCGAGGTGCCCTTTTCTAATTTTTAGAGATCTGCGTAAGAATTACCGGTTGAGCGGCCCACAATTCTGCGGGACCCGTTTCCTTCGCGTCGGCGCTGAATAATACATGAACCCCCGCCTTTTTCATGGAAGTCGGTAAATTAACCGGTAGCAATACAATCGAATCTTTTGTTTGAATGCCCATGTTGGCTCCATCAATCAAAACAATATCCCCTTCCTGGTTTTTGAATGATTGAATGGTTTTTCTTTTTGCCATCGGATGATCCGTTTGCAGGGCAACGGCTCCTTTGCGCTTGTCAGAGTTTGCCATATCGCATGAATTGGATAAGGTGAAAAATAGCAATACCAAAAATATTCGTATCATGTTTGATGCTTGCCAGCAATTATTCAACCTGATTAATTTCTTCTCCTCAAAACAAAAATTCAAATTCTATTTCACTTTTTTACCTTTCTTAATTACCAGGTCCACCCGCTGCAAGAGGTTTATATATCGAAGCACATCCCCTTTCACCGCAATAATATCTGCATATTTTCCCTCACTAACCGTACCAAATTTATCATCTACTCCCTGGTAAACCGCGGGCCAGTAAGTAGCCGCCCGAATGGTAAGCATCGGATCCATTCCCATTTCGCGCACCCAAACGTCCAGTTCGTTCCAGGTACTCTGGCTGTGAAAAGTCATTGGGATGCCCGAATCAGTTCCAATCAACAAAATCAAACCCGATTCTTTTAACTGGAGGAACTTCTTTTTTAAAGTCGGCTTTCGGTAAGCCGTTAATTGGGTGTAAGAAAGTTCGGAAGGTTTTGAAATTGACTTTCGGATGTCGTTAATGATGCTATCCGGCAGTCCTGCTTTCCAGGATGGATCGTCCAGGTGTTCCTGGTTACTTCGTACATAATCGTAGTTCCATAAACCCTGCACTGTTGGACACCAGTATAATTTGCTGGTTGAATTACCGGTGCGCTCTTTTATCATATTCATTATATCCTCGGGATATTCCGGTGCGGTGGCAAGACCGGTATGCTCAAAACAATCCACTCCTGCTTTTAACCCCCTTCTTATTTCTTCAGGACGATGAGAGTGTGCTACTACTTTAAGTTTATTCTTATGCGCCTCATCCACTACCGCCATTACTTCATCCATTTCCATCAGGTCCTGGTCGATAAGCTTAATACAATCCACCCCTGCTTTAGCAAGTTTCTGTACTTTGGCTCTTGCATCGGCTACTCCTTTTACTCCCCACCGAAATTGCTCAGTACCCGGGTAAGGTTCATGCTGAATAAAAGGGCCACTGACATATAGTGTGGGTCCATCTAATTTGCCCTGGTTAATAGCATCTCTTACTGAAATAATATCCTCAAGCGGACCACCCAGATCGCGCGCACTGGTGATACCTGCCAATAATAGTTGTTTTGCAGAAGAAGGCATTATTACAGAGCGAAACAAAGGGGGAAATTTTTTATCCCAGTAATTGTAATCCGAATGACCATTTATCATCAGGTGAACATGCATATCCCACAATCCTGGTAATACACTCATACCTTCGGTTGAAATAATTTCCGCGTCTTTTGGAATATCGATAGTCCCCACCTGCCCGATTTTCACAATCTTCTCCCCTTCGATAATAATCACCGAGTTCTTTATCGGATCTCCTCCATAGCCATCAATCAAAGTTCCACCCACCAGGGCTTTTTTCTGCTGACCTTGTACAACGGTGCTTAAAATAAGTAGGGCACTCAGAAATTGTATTAATTTTCCCATATCCGGTGTTTTATTTCTTTCTAAATTACAAAAAGAGCCTCCTAAATTTATTTTTTATTTTGATCCTTATTCCGGATGGCCTGTCAGATACTTTTCATTAATTGATTAATATATGTTGGTCCAATAGTCCCTCCTGACCCCCTCATCATTTTTCCGGCCTTAATTCAACCGGCGGTGAAAGCATAAATATGCCAGGAGAACGTGGTAAAAAATTTATTTATAGATTTGATTCGGTTTTTCAAATCATATTTTATTTCTTCATTTTAAAATAAATTATGGACTGGCTATGGATATCCCTGGGTATTGTTTGTGTGTTATTCGGAATAGCAGGCAGTTTTTTACCATTGATTCCGGGTCCGCCGATAGCATATGCTGGCTTGTTGCTCCAGCAATTAAGAACGGAAAAAGCATTCAGTGCAAATTTCCTCATAACCTGGGCGGTGATAGTAGCAGTTACAATAGTGCTTGACTACCTGGTACCGATTTGGGGAACCAGGAGATTAGGAGGCACCAAATACGGGATGTGGGGATGTACATTAGGATTTGTATTTGCGTTTTGGATGGGACCCTGGGGCGTAGTACTCGGCCCTTTAATCGGCGCTTTTGCAGGAGAAATGATTGCGAAGCAGGATTCCCGTAATGCCCTTCGTGCTGCATTTGGATCTTTTATTGGTTTTTTACTCGGCTCCTTATTAAAAGTAATAGCTTGTTTTATGATGTTATATTATATCATAACCAGTATTGGGTAACAAATCATTTTAAAGGAGAGTGGGAATACCTTGCAGGTTATAATTCATATTCTAAACAGCTAATGGGAAAACCAATGCTAAAAAGGGAAATCTTCATCCTTTCGTTCCACCTTAAAGGTGAAATGTTTTTGGGTTAGATAACTTACGCATACAACAATGGCCGTTGTAATTACCTGCGCAATGATAGCATACCAATGAAATATTTCTACCAATAATTTAAGCAAGACATAGTTAAGAAAAAGGCAGAAAACAAAAAATATAAAATAACGGAATAACTGAATGCGACCCTTTACATTTGATTCATTAAAGACCAGGTATTTCATTAACAAGAACCCCAAGGGAAAATTGATACTAAAGGAAAAAAACAACGCAGCAATGTGAGGTTTGAACGCATAAAAGCCCAGGTCTAAATCCTGCTCCTTCAGTATGTATTTAAAACTTATAGAGTAGATGATTAATCCCAGTACGGTATTACCACCTCCGCAGGCCGCATATCGAAAAGTCTGCAACGGCATCAACTTGCGAAAAGGCGGGTAAAAGAAATCGATAACCGAAAGAAGGATTTTTTTAGGCATAATAGGAAAAATCGCTGCGAATATAATAGAATTAGGCTAAGGGGTTCAACAATAAATTCTGCCTACTCCAGTGACTTTTGTAGAGTATCGTCTACGTAATCCTTTTAAAACCAGCTTGACATATTGATTTTAGTCAAGAAAAAAACAAGGTTATTGGTGATTTGAAAAATTTAGTGATATTCAATTTCTAGTTTAACCCCTAAGCCAAACTGTACAGAAAGCTGTTCTTAAACCGAGCAGCTTTTTGATTTCTACCCCTCTCAGGTCATTGTGTTATTTTTGCCATCCTAAATGAAGGATATGGGAATTGTTGCAACTATTCAACCGGCCGTTAGCGGGGCTTTAGAAAAATTATACGGATTCAAATTACCGGGTTCAGCCATCGTGGTCAGCGAAACAAAACCAGAATTCGAAGGCGATTATACCATTGTTTTATTTTCATTGGTGAAGAATCTTCGAAAACAGCCAGAACAGTTAGGTAAGGAACTGGGAGATGAATTGATCAGCGCTCATAAGGAGATTTTCACATCTTATAATGTAATTAAGGGCTTTTTAAATGTTGCTATTTCGGACAATTACTGGATGCAATTTTTGCTTTTAAATTTTGCCAACGCGGAGTATGGAAAGCAGGATGCCCGGCAAAAGAAAGTAATGGTTGAATATTCTTCCCCTAACACCAACAAACCATTGCATCTCGGGCATCTCCGTAATAACTTCCTTGGCTGGAGTATTGCCGCGCTCTTCAAACAAAATGGTTACCAGGTGGTAAAAACCTGTATTGCAAACGACCGGGGAATTCATATTTGCAAAAGCATGATTGCCTGGCAACTTTTCGCTAACGGGGCAACACCCGAGAGTACAGGTATAAAAGGAGATCACCTGGTGGGTGATTATTATGTACAATTCGGACAGGAGCTTAAGAAACAAGTGGAGCAATTAATGCACCAGGGAATGCCAAAAGAAGAAGCCGAAAAAGAAGCTCCTATTATGAAGGCCGCACAACAAATGCTGGTTGATTGGGAATATGGTAAACCCGAAGTAATCGATCTCTGGAAAAAAATGAATGGGTGGGTGTACAAAGGTTTTGAACAAACCTACCAGCGTATTGGCAGCGATTTTGATAAAACGTATTATGAAAGCAATACCTACCTCTTAGGAAAGGAAATGGTAGAAAAGGGATTGCAGAAGGGCGTTTTTGAGCAGGAAGAGGATGGTAGTGTCTGGATCGACCTCACCGCCGAAGGACTTGATCGCAAGATTGTTCGGCGGCGTGATGGGACGGCTGTATATATAACTCAGGATATCGGCCTGGCCGAACTGAAGCAAAAAGAATTCAACAGTGATCTTAGTATTTATGTAGTGGGGGATGAACAGAATTATCATTTTAAAGTACTGAAATTGATTTGCCAGAAACTCGGTCTTCCCGGGTCAGACGATATTCATCATTTGAGTTATGGTATGGTTGAACTGCCTACCGGCCGCATGAAAACAAGAGAAGGAACGGTGGTAGATGCAGACGATATCATTGATGAAATGGAAAGTATATCGGCGAAGCATACGGAAGAGCTAGGGAAAGTAAAAGATTTTTCGCAGGCAGAGTTGAACCAGCTTTATCACACTATCGGAATGGGGGCCCTTAAATTCTTTTTGTTACGGGTTGATCCCAAAAAGAAAATGTTATTTAACCCCGAAGAGTCCATCGACTTTCACGGTTTTACGGGTCCGTTTATTCAATATACCTATGCAAGGATCCGTTCTATTTTGCGGAAAGAGTTACCACAAAAAAAGGATATCGGTATAGGATTACTTCCGTTAGAAAAGAAATTACTCATTACCCTCGAACAGTATTCTTCGATCATCCAGGAAGCCTGCGCCGAAATGAATCCGGGAGTTGTAGCTAATTATATATATCACCTCGCAAAATTGTTTAATTCTTTTTATACCGAGCACTCCGTAATGAATGCGGAAAATAACGAAAAGAAAGAATTACGGCTCCAGCTAAGTTTACTTACGGCAACGGTAATCAGATCCGCTATGGCCTTATTGGGCATTAGCGTGCCGGAAAGAATGTAACGATGACCGAAGAATTGAATGATTTGTTTTTTCAAAAATAACAGAACTTAAATCTAGCTGCTCCTTTCCGATTCATCAATGATATTACGGGTGCTTCATACTGTGACGTTCATTCTGTGTACTCCATTCTTGATTCTGTTTTCTTCTATATGCATTCTTCCTTCCCAATCTCACCCTCCTAAAGCAAACTCAACAGCCGCCATAGCATGTAACTTTGTAGTATCAAAAACAGGAATGGAACTGTCCGTTTGTTTAATCAGCATGGGAATTTCCGTGCATCCCAGGATCACTCCTTCTGCTCCCCTACCAGCCAGTTCGTTGATTATTTCAACATACTGTTGCCTGGTAGCCGGCAAAAAAATATTCTTCCCCAATTCAGTATAAATGGAAGTATTTATAACCTCAATGTCTTTCTCTCCCGGAACCAGGGTTTCGATACCATATTGAGCCAGCGCATTTTTATAGAAATCCAGCTGCATAGTGTATTTAGTTCCCAATAACGCGATCCGTTTCATATTTTGTTTATTGATGGCATGCGCAGTGATGGTGGCAATATGAATGAGCGGAATGCTAATGGAAGCTTGTATCTCTGGTGCTATTTTATGCATGGTATTTGCACCCAGCATCAGGCAGTCGGCTCCTGCTTTTTCCAAAACCCGGGCCGCGTGGCAGATAATAGCTGAAATGCCATTCCAGTCGCCCGCTTCAGTCATTTTTTTTATTGGTCCGAAATTAACCGAGTACAAAATAATTTCTGCAGCCTCCGATCCACCCTCACGCTCATTAATTAATTCATTTAGCAAACGGTAATATTCCAGGGTGGATACCCAGGTTAGTCCTCCGATTAATCCAATTTTTTTCATGCTGGAATTTGCTTCAAATATAATACCCGCAGGTAATCAAAAACACCCGCATAAATAAAAAATACAAGATGTACCAATTCCCCCCGGCAAGGACCGTATGTTTGCAAAACAAATTATCAAAATGAAAAAAATATTCTTGCCGATTATAGCCATAGCTTCCATGCTTTTTACAGGAAGTTCCATTGCTCAAACGGCCGACGAGATCATCAATAAACACCTGGAAGCCCGTGGTGGCGCGGATAAATTAAGGGCTCTTCAATCTATGATTATGGAAGGCAGCATGAACCAGGGGGGAACCGATGTGCAGATGAAGTTCTATTATGTAAATAATAAGGCTACCAAGGTAGAATTTACAGCGGCGGGACAAAGCGGGTACAATATAGTTACCAGCACCGAGGGGTGGGTATTTAATCCTTTTATGGGGCACAGTGCAGCAGAGGCTATGCCTGCTGATGCGCTGAAAGATGCACAATCGCAATTGGATATGCAAGGTCCCCTGCTTGATTATAAAGCCAAGGGGCATAAAGTTGAATACCTGGGCAAAGAAAGTGTGCAGGGAAAGGAGTTTTATAAAATAAAATTAACAAGGTCCAGTGGAAAAATAATTACCTATTATATTAACAAAGACTATCTGGTCGATAAAATCGTAACAACAGCTCTTTCCCAGGGATCAGAGCAGGAAGTAACACAGGAATATTCGGATTACCGCAAAACTCCCGAAGGGTATATGGTTGCCTTTAAGCGCACTTCTGCAACTAATGAAATCTCTTTTGATAAAATAGAAATCAACCCTAAAATTGACGACGCTGTTTTTAAGCCTTCGAATTAATTGTAGATTTATTCCACATTTTTTTTTCGATATGTCAATAATTTGTGTCCCAGCTATACAAAACTCCTTAATATCTTTCTGTCCATTTTATCAAATTAAATTTTATAATAATGAGGAAAATAATCCTTCGTATGGTAACTCTCTCGTTGGCATCCATGAGTTTCCTTTCTCCGGTGATGTCCGCTGTTGTTAGCGAACCTACAACCTCTACAAGCCATTTGCCCAGCGATGCTACAGTGACTGATGCCCTTCAGAAATTAAGAACCCTGAGTCGAAAAGAACAGAAAAGCCGGATAAAAGAAGTCAAGAAATTAATCAAGCAATACAAAGCGGATAAAAAAGCCGGGATAGAAACAGATGAGAATACCATCCTGCTGGCTATACTCGCCATTCTATTGCCACCCCTGGCTATCTATCTTAAAGAAAAGGAACTTACCTGGAAATTCTGGCTGGATATAGCATTAATTGTATTTGTTTTTGTAAGCTGGGGTTTTTGGCTATTACCTGTGGCCCTCGCATTACTCGTGGTGTTCGATGTACTGTAGTTTTGTACTGCTATCAAAATTGAAACAAGGCGGACGAAATTCCCGGTTTAATAATAAATAAGCTCCAGTTCCGAAATTTAGACAATTAATCACATTCGATTTGCTGTTCAAAAAACCGGCAACGAAAAATCCTATCGTTATTTTAGTTTCTATTGCTTTGGAATAGTCGCCAAACAAAAAAAACCGCCTTGATTTACAAGACGGTTTCTTCATTTGCACCTATTCGTTTCAATTCGCGTTATTCGCGTTTTAATAATCCATTCCGCCCATTCCCGGTGCACCATGTGCATGCGGAGCTTCTTCTTTCTTAGGTTTGTCGGCAATCACACACTCGGTAGTTAACAACATTCCGGCAATAGAAGCGGCATTCTCGAGGGCAATACGGGTAACTTTTGTCGGATCAATTACACCAGCCTTCAACAGGTTCTCATATTCCTCAGTACGGGCATTGAAACCATAGTCTCCTTTACCCTCTCTTACTTTTTGAACCACAATGGAACCTTCGATTCCGGCATTCGCAACGATCTGGCGAAGTGGTTCTTCCAGTGCCCTGCGAACGATGCTCATACCTGTTGTTTCATCCTCCAGTTGGCCTTTTACTTTCGCATTCAGGCTTTCAACCGCTCTGATATAAGCGACTCCTCCACCGGGAACAATTCCTTCTTCTACAGCAGCGCGGGTAGCATGCAATGCATCGTCAACCCGGTCTTTCTTTTCTTTCATTTCCATTTCAGTAGCAGCACCAATATATAATACAGCCACCCCACCACTTAATTTAGCCAGGCGCTCCTGCAATTTTTCTTTATCGTAGTCGGAAGTTGTTACTTCCATCTGGGCCTTAATCTGGTTTACGCGGGCTACAATATCTTCTTTCTTGCCTTTTCCGCCAACAACAGTCGTATTGTCTTTGTCAATAGTCACGGAAGCAGCAGATCCAAGATAGCTCAGGTCGGCATTCTCCAATTTGTATCCTTGCTCTTCACTGATCACTATTCCCTTGGTAAGAATTGCAATATCCTGCAGCATTTCTTTACGACGATCGCCAAAGCCGGGAGCTTTTACTGCTGCTACTTTCAGCGTACCGCGCAATTTGTTTACTACCAAAGTAGCCAGAGCTTCCCCTTCCAGGTCTTCCGCAATAATTAACAGCGGGCGACCTCCCTGGGCCACTTTTTCCAGGATATGAAGAATATCCTTCATAGCGCTGATCTTCTTATCGTAAATCAAGATATACGGATTTTGAAGTTCGGCCTCCATTTTTTCGCTATTGGTTACGAAATAAGGAGAGATATATCCACGATCGAATTGCATACCTTCTACTACATCAACAGTAGTATCGGTACCTTTTGCTTCTTCAACAGTAATAACCCCTTCTTTTCCAACTTTTGCAAAAGCTTCCGCAATCAGTTTGCCTATTGCTTCGTCATTATTGGCGGAAATAGTAGCTACCTGCTGAATTTTCTTGAAGTCGTTACCAACTGTCTGGCTCTGGCTTCTCAAGTTCTCAACCACCAGGCTTACAGCTTTGTCAATTCCACGCTTCAGGTCCATAGGATTGGCACCTGCTGCAACCAATTTCAATCCTTCACTGATAATAGATTGTGCTAATACAGTGGCGGTAGTTGTACCATCACCAGCGATATCGGCTGTTTTTGATGCTACTTCTTTCACCATTTGCGCACCCATGTTTTCAATAGGATCTTCCAATTCAATTTCTTTAGCTACCGTTACTCCGTCTTTGGTAACGGTGGGGGCACCAAATTTTTTCTCCAGCACTACGTTACGACCTTTAGGTCCTAAGGTAACTTTCACGGCGTTTGCAAGAATATCAACGCCCTTTTTCATTTTGTTACGGGCTTCAATATCGAAGAACAATTGTTTTGCCATTGTTATTTAGTTTTGAGATTTTAGAATTATTAAGTATACGCAGGTTGTAACCTATTGCCAAAAGCCAATGAGAAGCTCTGTGCCAGCAGGGTGAACTGACCTGCGGGAAAGTTTTATTATACAATTGCGAGAATATCACTTTCTCTCATGATCAGGAGGTCATCTCCTTCAATCTGGATTTCAGTACCAGAATATTTACCATACAAAACAGTATCACCAACTTTTACGGTAACCGGCTCGTCCTTTTTGCCAGGGCCAGCTGCCACCACAATACCACGCTGCGGTTTTTCTTTTGCCGTATCTGGGATAATGATTCCACCAGCGGTCTTTTCTTCAGCCTTTGCGGGCTTCACTATTACCCGGTCGTGAAGGGGGGTAACACTTAATTTGTTTTTAGCCATGATTATCAGTTTTGATTTTTTTGATGAGTTTTAATCAATGCCCTTTGAGGCGGGCAGCAAATGTACTCGAATTTCATACCAATTGGAATAGGTTACAGAAAAAAGGAAGAGATGGCAGTTTGTTGATAACAGTTGGCAGATAGTGGCAAGGAGTTGGTGAATTCTTTCGCTCCTGTGTGTCAAATTTTCACTTAAGTAGTTAGGATTAAGGAATTAGAAAGTCTCCTGGAAAATAGATTGGGTCTTTCTCCCCTGGGTTCCGATATCTGCAGTAGATTTAAAGATTTACAATGCCTGCCTCTCCCAAGTTTTTCATAGCTTTGCCCGCTCAAAACAAGTTCATTGATTCATGATCAGCAGAAGAAATATACGGGTGAAAGTGATGCAAACCCTGTATGCTATTGAAACGCGGGAAGAAAGTATCAGTACAAATGAAGCGGTAATTCAGTTGCAAAGACATTTCGACCAAAGCAGGCAATTACTGGTGTATATTGTTTATTTCCTGACCGAAGTGGCCCGGTATGCTGAGAAGGATTCCCGTAACCGGGCATCTAAACACTTGCCAACTAAGGAAGACTTACGCGTAAATACCAAGCTGGCCGGAAACGAACTATTGTGGAAGATTATTGAAAGCCCCGGTTGGAAGCAGGCCCTCAAAGAAGATAAACCCCAACTCATTGAAGACAATGAATTGGTGCGTAAGATTTACCACGACCTGGCTGACCGGGAAGAGTATAATAAATATATTTCGATGCCGGGTCGCGACCGAAAAGAGGAAAAAGAGATACTAGACCTGATTTTTTCGGAATTAATGCTACCCAATGAGGCTTTTACATCGCATATTGAAGAGAATTTTACCAACTGGAGCGATGATGCGGATATAATGGTACAACTGGTAAATAATTTCTTAAATAAACCAAACACGTACAACTTCCAGGACCTCATCAGTAAAGAAAAAAAGCAATTTGCCGTTGGGCTATTGGAAACGACCCTGGAAAAAAAAGATTTGGTAATGGATTACATAAAACCCAAGTTAAAGAACTGGGATTCGGAAAGAATTGCGGTGCTGGATATGATCTTAATGCGCATGGGGGTATGTGAATTTCTGTTTTTTGAAACCATCCCCCCCAAGGTTACCATAAACGAATACATTGATTTGGCCAAAGAATACAGCACCCAGCAAAGTGGCCAGTTTGTAAACGGTATTCTAGATAGCATTCATAAAGATTTTGTGCGCGAAGAAAAGATGCATAAGGTCGATTTCAAATCAAAAGGCTGAATAATATTATAAAAACTCAACAAAGAAAGTATATGAAACGAATCTGGATCCCGGTAATTTTTTGTGTAGTACTGGTTGCCTGCCTGAATAAGACTGACAAGGAAAAAGCAAATACTTCTGTGGCGGGGACTAATAATGTTGCGCAAGAACCCAATACACCCGGACCCGAACAACCCCGTGATTCTTCGAAATACACCTCGATCCAATGGCTTGATTCTTCAAAAAGCCTGGGCACCATTACCGAAGGGGATGTTCTGAAAATTAATTATAAGTTTAGAAATACCGGTACCAAACCCCTGGTAATTGAAAAAGTGCAACCGGGTTGTGGGTGTACTATTGCCGATTATCCAAAAGAACCGATTGGTCCGGGCCAGGTGGGCGAAATAAAAGCGGAATTCGACAGCCATGGTAAAGAAGGAATGCAAAAGAAAAATATCTCGGTATTTGCCAATACCGCGGAGCAAACCTACACGCTGTGGTTTGATGTAACGATCAATAAGGCAAAATAAAAACAATATCAAATAAAACATAAACAACAACAATGACAACTTTAGTTTATTTTTTACAATCACCGGCAGGTGGCGGCACGTTGCAGTTAGTTTTACTGGGTGGTATGATTCTAGTGTTTTGGTTATTTATGATTCGGCCGCAGGCTAAAAAGGCCAAACTGGCCAAGCAATTTCAGGCCGACCTCCAAAAGGGAGCCAAGATAGTTACCATTGCAGGAATTCACGGAACAGTTAATAAGGTAAACGAAGACGGAACCACTATTATGCTGGAAACAAGCCCTGGTAGTTATATCAAAGTAGAGAAAAGTGCTATTTCCATTGAATGGTCCCAGGCCGTTAACAAAACGCCTGTAGTATCTTCGAAATAATATTAAAGACTACCGAACCTGTAAGAAATCTCAGAACTCAGGAAATGTTTATTGAGTTTTGAGATTTTTTTCTGCAATCAATATTGATTTAAGATATCGTTATTGAAACCCGCCAGCTAACTTAAATAAGACGGAAATCTTACCTTCGGGTTCCTGAATATAACAGCCAAATATTTGGCGCCACTTTATTAAGACAGGAATTCAGCGAAGCATTTATCATTTACTGCCGGCAACCTTTTAATTTATTTTCCAGAATTTCTTCACTATGCTTCAAATAGGGATCACAGGAGGAATTGGGTCGGGCAAAAGTACGGTAGCACGTATTTTTGAAATACTCGGAATACCGGTATACTTTGCAGATACAGCCGCTAAACGATTGATGAATGAAGATCCCGAATTGAGAGCATTACTGATCAGGCATTTTGGAGAGAAAACTTTCGAAAAAGGGGCCCTTAACCGGGAATATCTTTCCGCTATCGTATTTAATAATAAGGAGAAGCTGGAGCTTCTTAATTCGCTGGTACATCCGGTCACTATCCGCGATGCTGGTGAATGGATGCAAAAACAAACGGCAGCCTATGCATTAAAAGAAGCTGCCCTGATATTTGAAAGCGGTGCGCAGGAGCACCTGGACTATGTAATTGGTGTTTCCTCCCCAGTCAATCTACGTATTCACCGGGCCATGAAAAGAGATAATATCAGCCGCGCTGAGGTAACAGCCCGAATGGCAAGACAGATTCACGAGCCCATTAAAATGCGGTTATGCAATTTTATTATTATCAATGATGAACAGCAATTATTAACGCCGCAGGTTTTATTGTTGCATGCCAAACTATTGGAATTATCAAAAGCTAAAAAGTAGATGGACAATTTTCCGGCCTTCGCCGACTACCTGCTTGTTCTCATTTTCGGTATACTGCTGCCCTTTATTTCCGGTGTAAAAAGTGCCGCTGCTTTCAAGGATATGCAACTCGCATTTGACAGCCCCACTAAAAAACGATTCTATCTCGGAAACAGCTTTTTTTTATTTATCATCGCTTTTGTAATTGTAGTAGTTTGGGGATTGTATCAACGTCCATTTTCCGAACTGGGATTCACCACCGCAGAAGCAGCGGGAAAAAGAACTCCCTGGTGGATGATTGGCTTGTTTGTGGCACTGTACACAATGGACATCATTCATTCAATTACCAATGAGGACGAACGGGAAGAAACGAGAGATCGGCTGGAGGAACAAACCCCTTTTATGCCTTCGAAATGGAGAGAATTACCATCCTATACAATTATGTGCATCAGTGCAGGCGTATTTGAAGAAATTGTCTTCCGTGGATTTCTGATCACGTTCTTTAGATACCTTTTCGCCGGGTTTCCGGCAGGTGCTGCCTGGGCCGTTATAACGCCAGCCATCATATTTAGCCTGGCTCATTATTACCAGGGATCAAAAGCAGTATTCAAGATCCTGGTTCTCTCCTTACTCTTTGGAATGATTTTCTGGCATTCCGGTTCCCTGATAGCCGTAATTATTCTGCATTTTCTCTTAGACCTCGTAAGCGGAATGCTCAGCATCCAACTCTCCAAGAATAAGGACGAGGTTCAATAGGTTCCAGGCATTCGGGGGAATGGTGTCAATAATTATTTCAATTTTTCCAATACTCCTTTAATCCGGGAATAGGCTATTTCTATTTTTTCGAGACTATTGGCGAATGATAACCGGATACAATCGGGCGATCCAAACGCCCGCCCTGTTACAGTCGAGACATGCGCGCTGTTCAACAAATACATGCAAAGGTCGTCTGCGTTTTCAATAGTCTGCGATCCGTCACTCTTTCCAAAATAACTGTCAACTTGCGGGAATACATAAAAAGCGCCTTCGGGTTGAGAACACTTCCATCCGGGAATTTCAGCAATTAATTCCATCACCCGCTTCCGGCGCCGTTCAAACTCTTTTGTCATTTCAAATGTTGGCTTCATATCAGATGTTAGAGCAACAATGGCCGCGCGCTGAGTTACTGAATTGGCTCCGCTCGTAAACTGGCCCTGTATTTTTTCGCATGCCTTGGCAATGGTGGGATGTGCGGCTATATATCCCAGGCGGTAACCAGTCATGGCAAAGCCCTTACTTAATCCATTAACAATGATCACCCGATCTTTTATATCGCTGAACTGCGCAATGCTTTCGTGCTTTCCTACAAAATTGATATACTCGTAAATTTCATCGGATATGATCAGTAATTCCGGATGTTTGCGAAATACGCTGGCCAACCCTTCTAATTCTTTCTTACTGAAAACGGAGCCCGAAGGGTTACAAGGGGAGGAAAATAAAAAAAGCCTGGACCGATCCGTAATGCTTGCTTCCAATTCTTCCGGCGTGATTTTGTAATTATTTTTGATATTGGCAGGCACAATTACGGGAATGCCACCAGCAATCTTTACTAACTCTGAATAAGTAACCCAAAACGGAGCGGGAATAATTACTTCATCGCCCGCATCCACCAGGGATAAAATAACATTGGCCAGGCTTTGCTTGGCACCTGTAGATACTACTATGTTTTCCGCTTTATAATCCAGGTTATTATCTCGTTTCAATTTGGTGCAAACCGCTTCCCGCAAATCGGGATAACCGGCTACCGGAGTATAATGGCTAAAATTATCGTCGATCGCTTTTTTGGCTGCCTCTTTTATATGCTGAGGAGTATCAAAATCAGGTTCTCCCAAACTCAGGTCAATTACATCGGCCCCTTTTGCTCTCAATTCGCGACCCAGTTTCGCCATTTTCAGGGTTTCTGGCTCATTGAATTTTTCCAGGAGAGAAGAAAGATGAATGGTTTCCAGCGTTGCTTGCATTTTCGTTGTTATATGTTTTTGTTTTGAATCAGCGAAAGTAAGAATTATACGCACTAACGACTGTTTACTTTTCATAGACCACTCGAAATGTGGAAAGGTCGGGTATATGATTTCTTTTTCGGGTTAATTCGTAGTCATAAATAATGCGGCCCAGGTTTTTCATAAAAGGATAGCCAATGCTGTCGTAATCGTACTTGCTATCGTTTAGCACGCCGTCGCTATTGCAATAAATAGCAGCCGAAAGCATAAACTCAATTTTTTTATCGAAATCTGCCACATAAGCAGCATCAATCAGAAATCCGTACGCGTCGCCTACCTTATTAAAAATCCGGAAAGTCTTTGGCAGCGTTAATTTCTCTGATCCCCAATATAAAAACTTACAGTATGCATCCCAGTAGTCGGGGGAAGTGTAGGAAGGATAAAAAGTTTCGCCGGGGTATTGCGACATATATTTCCAAACAAAACGGTAATCATCTGTTGAAATATTAAAGCGTTGTCTGAATGGAACATCATCAGGAAATAGAATACTGCGTACCAGCTGGTGTAAATCTTCCAGTACCAGCCGGTTCTTTTTTGAAAAATCCATCGGCCCGTTTACTAATTTATCTCCTTTGTAATAAGCATTCCCTAACCAATCATTTCGCTGCTGATATGGCTGTTGATTGAATTGCATGGGTTGATTATACAATACTTTGCCGCTTCCATCATAAAAGGTAACCGGGTTCGTGTGGCGGTTCTCCTCTTCATTTAAGAATCGTTCGAGCCGATGAATAATTTCGGTTCGCTCATATCCCATGAAACGCAACTTTTTATTAATGTACTCCTGACCCAAAAATTCATACAGCCTGTTAAAAGCATCATTATCACTAACCAGGAATATTTTTTTCACATAATGGGCAATAGAAGGCCGGCCATCGGGAGTGGTGGGATCATTATACACTTCATTTTGCCCGCTGTATTGGCTTCGGGTTATCATAGTACTGTTTTTATCCAGTCCCGGCAATTTTAATTCATTGAGGCGTTGAAGGGCCAATAAGGCGGCAGGCATTTTTACCGTGGAGGCGGGGTAAAAGTATTGCTGCGGATCAACATTATAATAATAGTCAGTAAAAACCGGTTTGTTATTCTCCTTACGGTCTATCTGTGTGTAAATGATTTGCAACCGGAACGAATCGCGGCGAGTCATCAATTCTCCAAAATACTGCGGATACTTTTGTAAGAGGTTTTCAAGGAAAACATCCGTTTTTGCCATAGAAGTGGGTTTTGGGGGAGGAACAATTACCTGGGTAACCTTATGAATTGAATCCGAATCTGGTGGCTTTTGTTGACTTATTTTTTTGGGTGAACTGCAAAAGAAAAAAAATATCAAACAAACCGCTATACCTGACATTTTCTGATAACTTTTATAACTCATGCCATCCATTTAGTTAGTGAAAATAAGGAATTGCCAGAGGATGGAAAGCCGGTTCCCGGGATATAATTAAATGGATAACTTCCCTAGCCGGATCCCACTTTACTAACAGGAATTTCATTCCAGGCATTACCACTTTTCATCTTCATCAGGAGTAACAATTTTCATCTGCATGCTTCTATTCAAACCTCCATACTCGCTAACAGCCAAATTTAACTGCATCCCAGTTTGGAAGTAGTCAAATTTCCTGTAGGTTTGCGAAGTTTTATCAAAATCAACGCTATATGAATTTTAACCGACTGAATAACATAGTGGGATGGATCGTTTGCCTGATCGCCTGCACTGTGTATGTTTTGACCATGGAAGCCACCGGAAGTTTCTGGGATTGTGGAGAGTTTGTATCCAGTGCCTACAAGCTGCAAATACCCCACCCGCCCGGGGCGCCATTATTCACTTTGCTCGGTCGGTTTTTTATTGTTCTTTTTGGAGATGATGCGATGACGGCCGCGCGCGGAGTAAATTTCATGAGTGCTATTGCCAGCGGGTTTACT
This sequence comes from uncultured Chitinophagaceae bacterium, assembly GCA_963775145.1. Taxonomy (GTDB): domain Bacteria; phylum Bacteroidota; class Bacteroidia; order Chitinophagales; family Chitinophagaceae; genus Endoryza. The sequence goes on along the minus strand of CAVZHZ010000015.1, from coordinate 408,759 downwards.
ATTCTGTTCCTCTTTTGGACCATCACCCACTTTGCCCGCAAGATTGTTCGGAAGAACGGCCAGGAACTCAGCAACCAGCAGCTTTTTAGTATTATGGCAGCTGGTGTTGTGGGTGCGTTGGCCTACACTTTTTCAGATTCATTCTGGTTTAGTGCTGTAGAAGGAGAAGTTTATGCCTTGTCTTCTTTATTTACCGCTATCGTTTTTTGGGCCATTTTAAAATGGGAACATGAGGTTGACCAGGAAAGCAAAACAGATGGGCATAAATTTTCCCGGGCTGACCGATGGATTGTCTTTATTTTTTTTATGATGGGGCTTTCTATAGGGGTACACTTATTGAACCTCCTTACGATACCCGCCATTGTTATGGTTTATTATTTTAAGCGGTATAAAGTTTCCCGCTGGGGTGCGATGTGGGCCTTTGTTGCCGGTTGCCTGATTACCGGAATTGTTCAGGTGGCCATTATCCAGTGGAGTATTAAAGGAGCAGGTTCATTTGATATCTTCTTTGTAAGCAGTATTGGTTTGCCCTTCTTCGTAGGATTCGCTATTTACTTTGTTTTATTGTTTGGATTGCTGATACTGGGTCTTCGATTCAGTGACGCGCAAATAAAAAAGTTTTCCGGCTTTGGTGTATGGCTTTTCCTTATTCTATTACTTTTTTGCTTTCCTTTTATCAAATCAGGGGCTACAGGCGTAGGCCTTGTATTGATTTTAGGACTGGTAGTTGGCGTTTGTTATTATTATAAAGACAGGATATCTTCCTTCCTTCGCATTGGCCTTTTGTCAGCTCTTTTTGTAATCATAGGGTATTCTACCTACTTCACTACTCTTATACGCTCCTCAGCAAATCCATCCGTTGATATGTATAACGTGGATAACCCGGTGAGCCTGGTTGGATACCTCAGCCGTGATCAGTATGGCGACTGGCCAATTGTTTATGGACCAAATTTCACTTATCGCGCGCCGGGTATTGAAGAAGGAGATATGTATGTAAAGGGAACCGATAAGTACAAAGTGGTGGGTAAATTAAGAAAACAGGATTGGGGTGCCCGTCCTTCAGAGGGTGAAATTGAACAAATATTAAAACAGCATCCTGACTGGGATGCGGATAAAATAAGGCCACAGATATTTCCCCGCATGTGGGATAATGGCAATGAACGAAACCAGGAATATGTATACCGGACCTTTGGAGGAATGGATGGTTCAGAACAACCCACTTTTGCCAACAATATTATTTATTTCATCAAGTACCAGGTATTCTGGATGTATGGCCGGTATTTCATGTGGAATTTCGCCGGTAAACAAAACGACCTCCAGGGATTTGGAAATTCGCGGGATGGCAACTGGGCTAGCGGAATTAACTTTATAGATAAAGCATTTGATATAAGTACGCCCGACATATTGCCCTCTACGGCAGGCAAGGATAACAAATCCAATAACAAACTGTTTTTCCTGCCGCTCATTTTCGGTGTTCTTGGCTTGTTTTATCATTTTCAAAAGAACCGCCGCGATTTCCTGGTGAATTTCCTTTTGTTTTTCTTTACCGGTTTCGCCATTGTGATTTACCTGAACCAGGCTGGTCAACAACCCCGTGAACGGGATTATGCCTATGTAGGGTCTTTTTATGCATTTGCTGTTTGGATTGGCCTGGGCGTATTATGGCTCAAAGAACTACTGGAACGTTGGGTCAAAGGGGGCTTTGCTAATTATGCCGCCTTCGGTATTGCGCTACTGGCTGTACCGGTACTGATGGCATCTCAAGAGTGGGATGACCATGACCGTAGCAGAAAGACGTTAGCATATGATCTGGGAAAAGATTATTTAGAAAGTTGCGAAAAAAATGCCATCGTCATTTCATTTGGTGATAACGACACCTATCCATTATGGTATACCCAGGAAGTGGCCGGTAACCGCCAAGACCTGCGCGTAATGAACTACAGCTTACTCGGCACCGATTGGTACATAAACCAGTTGCGATATAAAGTAAACGAAAGTGCTCCGGCCGACGTCATCTTTACGCCTGAACAAATTGAAGGAAGCAAGAGAGATTATGTTTTTGGAGCGCCATATTTAAGCAGGTACAATATTCCCAATAATCCGGCCTCTTTATTTGATCAGAATAAATACCACGACCTGTACACTATTTTAAAGACGGTAACTGCCAGTGATGATCCGCGTTACCTGGTAGGTGTCGACGAAGGTGAATCTTTAAGTACGTTCCCCGTTACAAAAGTGAGCGTTCCGGTTGATAGAGAACTAGTGTTGAAAACTATGCAGTTCAATCCGGGTGATAGCATAGTGAGCGAATTAAAACTGGATATCAAGAAGAGTTTTATTCAGAAGAACGACCTGGCTATTCTTGCCTTAATTGCTGCTAACAAATGGCAACGACCTATTTATTTTACTTCTACCCAGGAATTGGAAGAACTTGGCCTGGAAAAATACACCCGCATGGAAGGGATGAGTTACCGCCTGGTACCGGTAGAAAGCAGCAGCCAGCAAGGCGGCATCGCGCGCGATATCTCCTATAAAAATATCATGGAAAAGTTTGGCTATGGTAATGCGAATAAACCAGGCATTTTTTATGATGAAGAAAATCGCCGGCATATTAACAGTATTCGCGCCGCTCATGCCTTTCTCGGATTGAGTTTGGCCGATGCAAATAAATTGGATTCCGCCCGTAAAATTTTACAGCGCTATGATCAGATGGTAGATATTACCAATGTTCCGTATGGAATGACTTCAAACAGGGGAAACCAGCATAATAGAATTTCAATGACATTTCTGCTGGCCACGTATCGCAGTGGCGACCTGGGACTCGCTAAAAAAGTAAACCAATCGTTGAAGAGCGACCTGGAACAGGAGATGAAATATTACCGCTCCCTGGGTGAGGATAATCTGACTAACGAACAGTTAGGTATGCAGGCATTGCAGTACTTAAATCAGAAAGCGGCTAATTTATCTACCAAACAGGAAGGATTTGCGCAAGATATAATGTCCTGCTACCAGTTCCTGGGGCAATTGGAGGATTGGGAAAAACAATATAAATCTGGAGGCGCTGTTAGCCCGGCCGAGAGTGGTAATCCCCAGCTTCCGGCACCTGCCGCCGGACAGGGAAAACCAGATACGTCTAAATAATAATACTTAACAGACTGATAACTTAGCATCCCGGAATTGAACATTCCGGGATTTTTTTTATTATATAGTAAGTACGAACTTACAGTAGGAATGTTTTTGGTTTGATGACTACATTATTCATGGTTGGTGTCCATGGTTGGTGTCCATGGTTGGTGTCATCACCAACCATTCTCAAGCCATCAAAAAATTTCTTTAACCTGATATTGTGTAAAATGATAGGACATAATTTTTCAAAATTCGACCCAAACCAGCAGGGCAAATCAAAATTTGAACAACTGCTGGATATTTTCATGCAATTGCTTTCTTATACCAATGGGGATGTAGCCGAAGCGTTGAACTGGATGAACCAGTTAGATAAGCAATATGAGATGACCAATAATGAATACGGAATGGGAGATTTTATAGATGAGTTGAAAGACAAAGGATATATTGATGATAAGAGTCCTTCCGGAGAAATCAAGATTACTCCCAAAACGGAGCAAGGTATCCGTAAACGGTCGCTGGAGGAAATATTCGGGAAGCTGAAGAAAACAAAGCAGGGTGATCATCATAGTTTCAAGCCCGGGCAGGGGGATGAAATAAACCCGGAAACAAGGCCCTTCCGTTTTGGAGATATGCTGGAGCAAATTGATTTTACCGCATCCATCCTGACGGCCCAAATCAATCACGGGATTGAAAGTTTCAATATACAGGAAGACGACCTCACCATCCGGGAAACGGATTACAAGACGCAGACATCAACGGTATTGATGATTGATATTTCGCATTCGATGATTCTTTATGGTGAAGACCGCATTACCCCTGCAAAGAAAGTAGCGATGGCGCTGAGTGAACTGATCACCACCAAATACCAGAAAGACACGCTGGATATTGTGGTGTTCGGAAACGACGCCTGGACAGTTGAGATCAAAGACCTCCCCTATTTACAAGTGGGCCCCTATCATACGAACACAGTAGCCGGTTTGGAACTGGCAATGGATTTACTGCGCCGGAGGAAAAATCCAAATAAGCAGATATTTATGATTACGGATGGAAAGCCCACCTGTTTAAAAGTAGGAAAACGATATTATAAAAACAGCTTCGGATTAGACAGAAAGATAACGGCCCGCTGTTTAAACCTGGCCGCGCAATGCAAAAAACTAAAGATTCCGATCACCACTTTTATGATAGCAACTGACCCCTACCTGCAACGCTTTGTACAGGAGTTTACCGAAACCAATAATGGAAAGGCGTTTTTTGCATCGCTGGACAAGCTCGGGGCATTTATCTTTAAGGATTTTGAAAGCGGGAAAAGGAAAACCGTATATTAGAATTACCTCCTGGTAAACAACAGGGATGTTATGAACATTAAATGTATGCCCTTGCGCGATGTTCAATAGCAAATGAAATAATCTGCAGGGCAATCTTCGTGAAATATCAATACGCAAAACATTTATAATTAGACAGACAATTAAGAAAAAGATAATACAAACCCCCACTATGAGCAGTATTAACCTTAATACGTTAGGTGAATTAAAGAAAAGCGGTTATCAACTAAAAACCATCAAAGAAGAAGTGCGACGTAACCTTATCCGAAAACTTCAAAATAAAGAAAGTACTTTTTCCGGAATTATTGGGTATGAGGATTCGGTTATTCCTGATGTAGAAAGGGCGCTTCTCTCCCGCCACAATATTTTATTTCTTGGATTACGCGGACAAGCTAAAACGCGTATGGCCAGGCAAATGATCGATTTGCTCGATGAATATATTCCTATTGTTTCCGGAAGTGAAATCAATGACGATCCCCTGAAGCCCATTTCCAAATATGCCAAAAAATTGGTAGCGGAAAAAGGAGATGGAACGCCTATCGAATGGTTGCACCGCAGTGAACGTTACGGAGAAAAGCTGGCAACCCCCGATGTAAGTGTGGCGGATCTTATCGGTGATATTGATCCCATTAAAGCCGCTAACCTCCGGCTGAGTTTTGCCGATGAAGGGGTTATTCATTATGGCATCATTCCGCGTAGTAACCGGGGCATATTTGTCATTAATGAAATACCGGATTTGCAGGCACGCATCCAGGTGGCGCTGTTTAATATTCTCGAAGAAGGCGATATCCAGATTCGTGGGTTCAAACTGCGCCTTCCCTTAGATATTCTTTTTGTATTTACCGCTAACCCGGAAGATTATACCAATCGGGGCTCCATCGTTACGCCGCTGAAGGATCGCATCGAAAGCCAGATATTAACCCATTATCCCAAATCCATTGAAACGGCCTTAACGATTACTGAACAGGAGGCGGATATTCATGAAGATCAAAAAGCCGTCGTGAAGATCAGCGATCTCGTGAAGCGACTGATCGAGCAAATTTCTTTTGAAGCAAGAAGTAATGAGTATGTAGATAAAAAAAGTGGCGTATCGGCCCGGCTTAGTATTTCAGCTTATGAGAATGCGTTAAGTACCGCCGAGCGAAGAGCTATCATTAATAAAGAAAAAGAAACACTGGTATGGATCAGTGATCTGCTTGGTATAATTCCTTCCATTACTGGTAAAATAGAACTGGTGTATGAAGGCGAGCAGGAAGGTCCTTACCAGGTGGCCATGAACCTTCTTGACAAAGCCATCCGTTCTCAATTTGTACAATACTTCCCGAACCCGGATGCAGCAAAAAAGAAAAGAGGATCCCAGCAACCTGCGGAAGAGAATCCTTACCGTTCGGTACAAACATGGTTCGATAAAGGAAACTCCTTAAATATCTTCTTTAATAGTAAAGACGACGAAAAAATACAGCAACTTTATAAGGTGGATGGATTACATTCCCTGGTTAAGAAATTTTTTAAACATGCCAATGAAAAAGAAGCAGCGCTACTGATGGAATTTGTGTTGCACGGTCTGTCGGCCTATTCAGTAATTAGCAAAAAAATGGTGGAAGGCAGAATGGAATTTAAGGACCTCATGGGATCAATGATTAATCTTGGCAATGCCACTTCGTTAAATGAAGATGATTTAGATTCGGAAGATTTTAGTTAGTAAACGCGGGATAGAGGAAAGTGAACCTTTTGGTAAATAGCATTCCTGCTTTTTAGATAAATGGCTTACCCTCGTAAGCCATTTATTTTTTTCTTAAAACTTATACCCCGCGCTGATTCCACCCCACATTAACCAGCCCCCACCCTCTCCAATTCCTATGAGCGGAGAAAGATATACGCGGCCGATAAACCCGCTTGACAATGCCTGATAACGGTACCCAACGCTCGGTACCAGGATGGATCCGCTTCCATTGAGAAAATCTTCACTTGAAGTAAACGTTGCATAAGTATATCCAAAACCGGCTTCAAAATAATGAGGTCCTTTCCCTGCGAGGTAATTTAACCCAACGGGCACCGTGAGAATTCCACCGCCGCTACCCCCAAAGAACCCTAATCCTACCCGCATCCCCAACCCGTTTTGCTTCGGAGCAAAACGAAAATCATAGTTGGCAGAAAATATTATCCCATTCCCCAATACTTCTCCATAAACACTTTGCGCCCGCTGCGAGGATATTTTTTCCTGAGAAAATAGGTGCCCGGAAATAATTAATCCAAACAAGCATAATATGCTAGTGAGTTTCATATAAATTGTTTTAGGAGTTCCATGAATGAATATAAACCAATTAATAATATGTCTAAATAATATTTACTTCTCTTTCCAGGTCAATGTTAAACCGGTCTTTAACACTCTTCTTTATTTTTTCACTCAAATCATACAACTGGGCACCTGTTGCGTTTCCATAGTTAACCAGCACCAGCGCCTGTTTAGAATAACAGCCCGCATCTCCAACCCGGTATCCTTTCCAGGAAACAGAATTCTCCGGTCCGCATTGCTCAATTAACCAACCCGCTGCCAATTTCACTGATCCATTTAGGTTGGGATACCCCACTATGCCCGGGTATTTTATTTTCAATGATTCAAAATAATCTTTTGGAACCGTAGGATTTTTGAAAAAGCTGCCCGCATTTCCAATTTGAGCGGGATCGGGTAATTTGCTGCTTCGGATATTGATCACGGCCTGTGATATAGCTTTTATACTCATCTCGGCAATACCCATTTTATCCAATTCCTGTTTAATAACTCCGTAGCTGGTGTGAAAAACAGGTTTTTTACGCAGACGGAAAGTAACATTGAGGATTATAAACTGACCCTTGTACCTATTTTTAAAAACGCTGTCGCGGTAATTGAATTCGCAATCTGTTTTTGTAAACGTCCTTATCTTTTTTTTGGTAAGGTCGAAAGCCTCCAGGTCCCAAAAAAGGTCTTCCAGTTCTACTCCGTACGCGCCTATATTTTGAATAGGGGCCGCGCCCACGTTACCGGGTATCAACGAAAGATTTTCCAGGCCGCCCCAACCCTTATCTATACAAAAAAGCACAAAGGAATGCCAGTTCTCGCCTGCTCCCGCACGCACATAAACGTATTCCGGGTCCTCATGCAGTTCTTCAATGCCCATAATTTCATTTTTCAAAACCAGGCCATCAAAATCCCTCGTAAAAAGTAAGTTACTTCCTCCGCCTACGATCAATAGGGGTACATTTTTAACAGGTAAATCTTCCAGTTCGGAAGCGTTAGAAAATGTGGAAAAGTATCTGGCCGAAGCGGCTACCCGAAAGGTATTCTTATCGAGCAATGAAGTATTTTCATGGAGAATCATTCTATCCAAATTTCTCTGACAATGTTACGTTAAATAAAGAAAGTAAATCCTGATTTAGATACTAATTTAAAATTATTTTTATTTCAAATTTATGAAGCTGGTTAATCCTATAAGCTACTTTTGATACTTTGTCCCGTGCGAAAAAACAGGGACAGATGCCTGACGAAACACCGGAAAAATAATCATGATTAATTTTTTACCTGGTGAGGGGCCTAACAAATCAAATGTTCCTGTAAAAGTAGAATACCGTCTTGTTCAGAATCTCCCGTCTCAATAGGAGTATTTCAGAAAGATAGTTAATGAAGAAGCCGGTTTCCATAAAATTGTGATCGTGCTCGTAAAAGAATAATATGGAAAAAAGAGAGGCTCTTCTTATTGGTGCGTCTGGATTAATCGGAAGCCAACTACTGGAATTTCTTTTAAATAATGAGGATTATTCCTCGGTGATAGCCCTAACCCGGAAACCGATTACCGTGAAGAGTGAAAAACTCAGAAACAGGGTAGTTGACTTTGAAAACCTTTCCCAACTGCGGGAAAAGATTACTCCCGGCAATGTGATCTTTTGCTGCATTGGAACCACTATGAAGCATGTGCAGGGAGACAAGGCCGCTTATCGTAAAATTGATTTTGATATTCCTGTTGTAATTGCCAGGCTGGGAATAGAAAAGGGCTACAAGCAGTTATTATTAGTTTCGGCAGCAGGCGCTGATAGCCATTCTTCTAATTTTTACCTTCAATTGAAAGGAGAAGTGGAGGAGGCCATTAGCAAAATACCTTTTGAAGCCATCCATATTTTCAGACCTTCCATCCTGATCGGAAAAAGAAAAGAGAGAAGGTGGGGAGAAGGCATCGCGCAAATTGTTGGCAGATATTTTTCCTTCTTGTTTACGGGCAAATGGTCGAAGTATAAAGCCATTGAATCAAATGAAGTAGCGCATGCTATGATGCAGGCTGCAGACAGCACCAATAAAGGAGTGAATATTCATCATTATAACGAGATTAAAAACTTCAATAGCAAATAAGCCTACCCCGTTCGCTTCTCTTCCTGTTTCGCCATTAACTTTTCTTTAATTAATACTTCTCCACAATTTCAATAACTGGTGCTGTTATTGGATGGTGCGGTTGGATCAGCGCTGTGAACATCATCTTGTAATCTCAAAAAAAAAATTATGATAACTCGTAACATGGGGTTGGCTATGGCCATTACCCTCGGTGCCACTTTTATGGCCTGCGATAAAAACAATGACAGTATTTCTCTTCGATCGAAAGACTATGCATTAGTGCCCGTGGGGCAATCGGGCGTAACAGGTAAAGTCACTATATCCGAAAATGCCAATAAAACCTTCAATGTATTGATGGTACTGGATAAGTCGGTAAAAGATACAGTTCATATTTCTCATATCCATACCGGCAGCATCAGCAGCCCGGGAGCAGTAGCTATCTCTCTTTCCAATATTTTAGGAACGGGAACTACCGCGCAGGCAACCACGGCTAATATAAATACTATAACGTATGATAGCGTGTTAAACTACAACGGATATATAAATGTCCATTATAGCGCATCCCGTTTGGATAGCTTAATTGCCCAGGTGAATATTGGTAAGAATTCCCCATAAAGGGAATGGAAATCCTTAATTCTGAAAATAAAACCCTGCTTCATGAGAAGCAGGGTTTTATTACATCAAAAAAATCTGTTGGCAGTATTACATGGCATCCACGTCAACAATGATTACCACGCTGCGAAATCGCTGGTCGTTATGGAGAATGGCCACTTCCTGCTGTATGGTTTGCCTGCATGACTGCAGGATCCTGATTTCCTTCGGTAACTTAATTACTAATTCCATCAGGTATTGGTTCCGAACCCTGTTAACAATTGGTTCGGCGGGCCCGGCCAGGTAATGGCCAAAATCTTTCTTCAATGTACCGGCAAAATGATTGGCAGCTGCTTCGGCCACTTCCTTTATTTTGTGTTTGAAGGTTAACAGTATAAATCGCGAAAAGGGTGGATATCCAAATTGCTTGCGACCCTCAATTTCATGCTGGTAAAATAATTTATAGTCGTGTTGCTGTACAAAGGAAAGAACGGGATGCCGGGTATTGGCTACCTGTATCATAACGGTTCCCTGGATATCCTTTCTTCCGGCCCGGCCGCTTACCTGCTCCATCAGTTGAAAAGCGCGTTCATTTACCCGGAAGTCGGCAAAACTCAATAAACTATCCGCATCTAAAATTCCTACCAAACTCACATTCTCAAAATCCAATCCCTTTACTACCATTTGGGTTCCAACTAATATATCTATGCGGTGCTGTTCGAATAATTGAATCAGGTTATCATGTGCCTGTTTCCCACGCACGCTGTCCACATCCATGCGGGCAATTCTGGCTTTAGGGAATATTTCTTCCAGCTGCTCTTCAATTCGTTCGGTGCCAAAATTTCGTTGCAGGAAATTATTACTGCCGCAAGCCAGGCAACTAAGAGCGGGCGGGTATACCGTACCACAATAATGGCAATGCAACTTATTCGTATTCTTATGAAACGTTAAACTAACATCACAATATTTGCATTGAGGAATCCATCCACAAACCTGGCAAACCTGGTAAGGCGAATACCCCCTCCTGTTTTGAAATAAAATGACCTGCTTTTGTTGTTCCAGTGCCTGTTCAATGGAAGATTGTAGATCAGGAGTGATAATAGTTTTATTTTTATCCTTGCTTATCACTTTTTTCGTATCAATTATCGTAATGGCAGGTAACAGTACTCCCCCATATCGATCATTCAATTCTACTATTCCATACTTACCGGTTTGAACATTAAAATAACTCTCCACGGAAGGAGTGGCGCTGCCAAGCAACACATGCGCTTTGAAAAGAGAGGCATAATAAACGGCGGCATCCCGGGCATTGTAACGCGGAGCGGGATCCTGTTGTTTAAATGAACTGTCATGTTCTTCATCCACTACTACCAATCCAAGATCAGAGAACGGAAGGAACAAAGAGGATCTTGCTCCTAATACAATTTTTAATTCCCCGTTCTTCACCTTGTTCCAAATCTCGACCCGTTCATTCTGGCTGAATTTACTATGGTAGATGCCAATATAACCGCCAAAGTGTTTTTGCAGGCGGCGGATGATCTGCGAGGTAAGCGCTATTTCAGGTAATAAATAAAGTACCTGCTTGCCCTGCCGAATATATTGCTCCATCAATTTGATATAGACCAGCGTCTTTCCACTGGAAGTAATACCATGTAATAAGCAAACAGGTTTGGTGAGATGAATGGCAGTCACCTGCTCCAGGGCAAGCGCCTGAAGTGCAGTCAACTCGAATTCAATTTTAATATCCCTGGGTAAATAGCGAAGCCGGTCTACCTGTCTTTTTTCCAGCCACAGAACATTTTTTTCAACCAGTCCTTTTAATTGTGCCTCACTGGCATTACTCTTTTTCAATAAGGCTGTTTTTGTTACCTCCCCTTCTGTTTTCATAAAGTGCAGGTAACTGAGTAATAACTCTAATTGCTTAGGGGCCCGGCCCCAGTTATTCAGTAAATCGGACAGTTTATCTTCATTATCGAACTCCGGATTCAGCAGGACATAGGTTTCTTTTTTGGGCGAATAACTTTCTTTCAAGGCCTCCCAAACAAAACAAACTTTTTTGTCAATAAGTCGTCTGATTACCGGATATACATGGGAAGAATCCAGTATTTGCTGAACTTCCAGGAGCTTCAGTTCCTTTTTAATCAACAGCGCCTCTCCCACCAGGTATTCGTCATGATCAAGATGTGAAAAATCGTCTCCATACTCTTCATTAAAAACAAGCACCGTTTCGCTGCTTAATTTAAAATGGGATGGAAGGGCCGCCGCCATCACTTCTCCTTCGCTGCACATATAATATAAAGCGATCCACTCCCATAATTGCAATTGTTCTTTAAAAACAATGGGTTCATTATCTAATACATTCAAAATATCTTTTGTTTCGAAGAATTCGGGTTTTGTACTATGAAGCGTTTTTACCAGGCCCGCGTATTTTTTATTTTTGCCCAAAACAACTTCTACGCGAATGCCCGGCTGCACCTGCTCCTGCAAGTGTGCAGGAACTGACCAGGTATAATTTTTGGGCAGTGCGAGGGGCAAAATAATTTCAGCAAACATCAGTTTGTTTTCAATACTCAATTTACACTGTTCGGGTTAAAAATCGGTATATGCTTCAGTGTAGCCAGCCGGCTTTATAATGGCGGAGTTTCTTTCCCATGATATCAAATACTTTTTGTTTGAGCGTTTCAACGTCATTCAAAGTGAGGCCCTCCACGGCAATTTCATCCAGGAATACAGAGCGGCTACGGCCTGGATTAAGCGAAAAGAGGCTTTTATAATGCATCCGGTCGTATCCATCCAGGAACAAAACAGGCTTAATGGGAATTTGTGATTCAATGGCAATCCGGAAAGCTCCGTCGAAGAAATCCCGCAGGGGTTCTGCTGTCAGGTTAAAAGTGCCTTCGGGAAACAAAAAAATGGAAATGCCTTTATTCACTACTGATTTTAATATCCGAACACTTCGGGCCCGGTTTTCTGCATTGCTGCGGTCAACTGTTACAATCGCGTTACGGTAGATAAAACCAAAGAGGGGTATTTTTGACATTTCAATCTTCCCCAGCACTCGGATAGGCTGTCGCATGGTTTTAACAATGATGGGAGCATCGAGATAGGAAATATGATTAGCTACAAAAATGTAATGCTTTTTTTTGTCGTGCGGTACCTCAAAAAGATTACGGTGGCGGATTCCAATGAAAAAAAACCACAGGTCACCCCATATGCCACAAATTTTGAAAATAATATTACCTCCTTTTATCTTACCAAAAAACGAACCAACCACCACAAAGGGCAATACAATAAGCATAAGAACAACAAACATCAGCAAAGCATAAATAACATACAGGTAGCGAAAAGGAAGTAAAAACTGGCGCATGAATAATACTGGATGAAAAGTTAAGAATCGGGTTCCCGGCTTTATTTACAGTCGCATTGCCATTCTACGTTCAGGTCAATAACGGTGATGACCACCATCCCTCTCCTGCTTGGAGCAAATACAATTCGCACCTGTTGCCCGTCGCGTGTCCGACCTTCCACGGCGTATTTAGGATCAGGTTTATCATCAGGTTCGCTTTTCCCGTAATTGATAGTACCCTTTTGCAATATTTCCCTTACCTCGCTTTCGTCAATATGGCGGCAATCCATTCGGCAACGGGCATGTTTTGTGAAAATAAAACGAGAAACCGATCTGTCGAGGTTTGCATCCTTACCCGGAGAACCGGGTTCCGTTGTTCGAAAAAAATAAAGTACTGCGAGCAAAACAAGCAGTGTAATCGCAATGACTGGTGATTTCCTTTTCACTCAGGAATTTTAAATGAAAATACAGCAAAACCGGGTACACTTAACCTTTTGGATGGCTGTACCCGGAAGATTATCTTTGCTGGTTCTATGGCCGAAAAAAGAACTGTTGCCTTTCACACCCTAGGTTGCAAACTTAATTTTTCTGAAACCTCTTCGCTTTCCCGCTTATTGGAAAAGGATGGATTTGAAAAAAAAGAGTTTGACGATCTGGCCGACGTATATGTGATAAATACCTGTTCAGTTACAGACAATGCCGATAAGGAATGCCGCCAGATTGTTAGACGGATCCAGCGCAAAGCTCCCGAAAGCCTGGTAGTAATTACCGGTTGTTATGCCCAACTAAAGCCAGCTGAAATTGCCAGTATCCCGGGTGTGGACCTTGTACTGGGTGCCGCCGAAAAGTTTAATATTGGTCACCATTTAAAAGAGTTTACCAAAGGAGATTCAACGAAGATTTGTAGCTGCGATATCGGAGAAGTTAACGGGTTTAATGCTTCCTTTTCTGTTAATGACCGGACCAGAACATTTTTGAAAGTACAGGATGGTTGCGATTACAATTGTTCCTTTTGCACCATTCCAATGGCCAGGGGAAAAAGCAGAAGTGACTCTATCAAAAATGTAATATTCCAGACGCAGCAACTGGCTGCCTCCGGAGTAAAAGAAATTGTTTTAACCGGTGTGAATTTGGGTGATTTTGGGAAGGCTTCTGATAATAGCAAAACCCAGCATGAAAACTTCACCGAACTCGTTCAGCAACTGGATGAAGTGGCTGGAATTGAACGGTACCGTATTTCTTCCATCGAACCAAACTTACTCACCCCAGAAATTATTGAGCTCGTGGCCAATAGTAAAAAATTCATGCCGCATTTTCATATTCCTCTGCAAAGCGGCAGCAACCGCATTTTAGGATTGATGCGCCGCCGCTATAAGCGAGAATTGTATGCAGAGCGAGTGAATCTTATTAAAATGCTGATGCCTCATTGCGCTATTGGTGCAGACGTAATTGTCGGATTCCCTTCTGAAACAGAGGTGGATTTTATGGATACCGTTGATTTTTTGGAAAACCTGCCGGTTTCCTACCTGCATGTGTTTACTTATTCAGAAAGGGATAATACAGTAGCGCTTGATATTCAACCTGCTGTTCCAATTAATATCAGGCATGAACGTAACAAAATTCTCCGCAATCTTTCTTTTATGAAGATGGGGTATTTTACCAAGCAACAGGCCGGTCAAACCAGGACAGTGCTTTTTGAAGGTCAAAATAAGAATGGGATGATGGAGGGATATACCGACAATTACATCAGGATAACCACCCATACGCGGGAGGAGTGGGTTAATCAATTAGTCGATTGGAGGCTTTAGAAAACAATACGACGAAGTTTATACGCTTGGTAAAGTTGAGATTTAGATAAGAACGCAAATTGTCAATGACCGAAAAGCCCGTTCTACAGTGTATGCCGAAACCGAACCCAGCCATCCTGAATAATGAATTTGCCACCTGATTTTCCGCGTTATTAAGTTTTGCTGCTACGTTTAATACAATTCTGTACCTTTCGGGTAAATATTAAAACAATTTTTATGGCAGAAGAAAAAAATAGCATTCCAGGTCAGCCGGAAGCTGATTGGAAAGACAAACTTGAAAATAAGGCAGAAGAAATTAAAGATAAAGCCGGAGAAGTTTGGGAAAAAGTTGAAGACAAGGCAGAAGATGTTATAAAGGACGTAAAGGAGAAAGCCGGAGAATGGAAAGAGGTAGCAGAAGATAAACTGGGTGATATTAAGGAGGGTGCCAAAAATCTCTGGAATAAAATAGTAGATAAGTTTGACGGCGACGAAGAAAAGAAGCCCGAAGAACCCAAACAAAACTGATTATTTGCCTGGTGCCGCTTTTAGCGGCACTTTTTTTTGGTGCTTATTGGCGCTGAATCTCAATCATTGAATCTTAACATTGTTTTGAGCAAACCATTTTCAGCGTAATTTCGTTTATAGAAACAGAAACAGGTGATATGAAAAAGTTCCAGGTTACTATACATTTTGAGATGGACGATGATTTTATGTCATTGGTTCCATCGCATCGTGTATATATAAATAGCCTGATTGAAAAAGGGATTATTGAGCAATACCTGGTATCTATGGAAACTCAGCGGGTGTGGATCACTTTAACGGCAAAGGATAAGCCTGATGTAGAACTGCGCTTAAAAAAATCTCCTATTTTTAAATATTGGATAACTGTTGAAATAGATGAGCTTTTTGTTATTGACGGGCAACATTATCGGCTGCCGGCCCTGCAGATGAATTAATACAAAAGCATATACTTGTAAAAAGCAGGTACTTCCCGAATGGATCCCAGGATATCTTTCCAGCTAAATACGTCGGAAGAAGCAGAATAAATCTCGCCGGTAAATCCCATTTTCTTTAGGATGAATTTTGAGCGCGTGATATGATAAAATTGGGAAATCACTATCACGGTTGTATATTTTTGATCCCCGTTCCACTTACAAAAATTCCTTGCAGTGAGGTAGGTGTTCGATCCTTCATTATCTTCAACAACTATAGAATCCGGAACACCCTTACCAATGAGATATGCCTTCATGGCTTTTCCTTCAGGATAATTATTTTCTGAACTATATCCCCCGCTTACAAAAATCATCTTCACTCTTTTTTGCCTATATAATTGCAATGCTTTGTCGACTCTTCCTTTTGTCCAGGATGCCAATGACCCATCCGCATACACCCGGTTTCCCAACACAATGGCGATATCTGCCCTTGCAGTGGTATCCTGAATTCCATCGATCGTAATTACTGCCTGGTGAATAAAAAATGAAATAATCAAAAAATGGACAACCTGCCGTATCCGGGTTTGTTTACGGATGAATTCTATTTGCCTGGAAAACATAGTGCAAATTAGAAAGAACTGTTTGTTAAATGACAAATCGCATAGCAAGAAGATCCACAAAATTTATATGCCTGAATTCAGTCCGGGGATATTGCTACATTGCTTTTTGACTCTGCTTATTCAAAATAGCAAGCTTTAATAAAAATATGTTTACTAATAAAGCATTTGCCGGGCTACTTTTCTTCCTGATAATAGTGGTTATCAAAAAATGGAAAATTGAAAAAAGAAACGGGCTCCTCGGATTTTCAGGAAAATTCAGAATGAATAATATGAAACCTTGCTTAACTTACTCCCTTCAAATGTTTGTTGTATGAGAAAACTATTTGTTGTTTTTCTTTTGATCATTGCCAGCCAGACATATGGGCAACAATTAAGCTCCCATTATTATAATTCGATGCAATGGCGATGCATTGGCCCGCACCGGGGGGGCCGAACTGTGGGAGCCACCGGCGTTCCACAGCAACCCAATGTATTTTATATTGGAGTCAACAATGGCGGTGTTTGGAAGACCACCGATTTTGGAAGAACATGGGTTCCGATTTTTGATGATCAGCCTACCGGTTCTGTGGGAGATGTGGTGGTATGCCCCTCCAATCCGAACGTGCTATATGTCGGTAGCGGCGAAGGATTACAACGACCCGATCTATCAGTTGGCGATGGAGTGTATAAATCAACAGATGGCGGAAAGACTTGGATAAATACCGGATTGAAAGAAGCCCAGCAAATAGGTGGATTAGCTATCGATCCCACCAATGAAAACCGCGTATTTGCAGCGGCATTAGGTCATCCTTATGGGCCAAATAAAGAAAGAGGGGTTTACCGGACTTTAGACGGGGGAAAAAAATGGCAGCAGGTATTTTATATAGATGAAAATACCGGCGCGATCCAAGTTTTGATAGATCCTTCCAATCCACAAATCGTGTATGCGGACCTGTGGGCTGGTCGCCAAGGTCCCTGGGAAAATGGCGCATGGAATGGCAGCGAAAGCGGCCTGTTCAAATCAACCGATGGAGGAACCACCTGGAAAAAATTGATTACTGGGTTGCCTACCACAGAACAAGGATTAGGAAGAATTGGATTTTGCATAGCGCCTTCTGATCCAAACAGGTTGTACGCAACTGTAGATGCAGGTGAACTGGGAGGAATCTATCGAAGCGATAATGGTGGAGAAAATTGGTATTTATTAACAAAAGATGGAAGGTTTTGGGGAAGAGGAAGTGATTTCGCAGAAATAAAAGCGGATCCAAAAAATGCAGACATTGTTTATACTGCCAATGTAGTAACGTGGAAGAGCTCCGATGGCGGAAAAAACTGGAATGCCTTTAGGGGGGCGCCTGGTGGAGACGACTATCATAGGATATGGATCAATCCAAACAATACAGATATCATCTTGTTGGCCAGTGACCAGGGCGCTATTATTACCGTTAATGGAGGACAGACGTTTTCATCCTGGTATAACCAGCCTACAGCCCAGTTTTACCATGTGAGTACTGATAATGCTTTCCCATACAATGTTTATGGAGGACAACAGGAAAGTGGAAGTGTGGGAATTTCTTCCAGGGGAAATGACGGGCAAATAACCTATCGTGAATGGCATCCGGTGGGTGTGGAGGAGTATGGTTATGTGGCAGCTGATCCGCTTGATCCCAATATAATTTACGGTGGCAAAATCACACGATTTGATAAGCGAACAGGACAGGTTCAAAATATTTCACCCGAACCTGTTCGCACGGGAAAATATCGTTTCCTAAGAACAGCTCCGGTACTCTTTTCTCCTATCGATCCGAAAACACTGTACTTCGCTGGTAATGTACTATTCAAAACTAGAAATGGGGGAATAAGCTGGCAAGTAATCAGCCCTGATTTAACCAGGGAAAGTTGGGATATACCCGAAAGTGTAGGAATTTATACGACGGAGGATATGAAGAAAATGCCCCGTCGGGGAGTAATCTATACGATCGCACCTTCTTTTAAAGATATTAATACTATATGGGCAGGAACGGATGATGGCTATATCCATCTTACCAAAGACGGGGGTAAGAGCTGGAAAAATGTAACTCCTCCGGTCATCAATTCCTGGAGTAAAATATCGTTGCTGGAAGCGAGCCATACCGACGTCAATACCGCCTACGCCGCCGTAAACCGTATTCGGTGCAGTGATATGAAACCACATATTTACAAAACAACCGATGGGGGATTACATTGGAAAGAAATTGTGAATGGTTTACCGGATGACCCAATTAATGTGGTGCGGGAAGATCCGAAGAAAAAAGGGTTATTGTTTGCCGGCAGCGAAAGAGCTGTTTATGTTTCCCTTGACGATGGAGAAAACTGGCAAAACCTTCGGTTAAATATGCCAGCGACTTCCATTCGCGACCTGGTTATTAAAGAGGATGATATTGTAGCAGGAACCCATGGAAGGAGTTTTTGGATTTTGGATGATATAACTCCGCTTCGGCAATTATCTCCTTCTATTAGTAACACGCCGGCAATTCTATTTAAGCCTCAAACTGCTATCCGGGTACGCTGGAGTATGTATACAGATACACCGGTTCCACAAGAAGAACCGGCCGGACAGAATCCACCCGACGGAGCCATTATTAATTATTACTTATCCGAAAAAGCCAATGAGATAAAATTGGAAATAATAAATGCAGCGGGAGTAGTCATTAGAACCTATACCAGCGCAGATACGCCCTACAAGATTCCACCGGTTAATATACCTCATTACTGGATCCGGCCACAACAAATACTATCCGGCGAAAAAGGATCGCATCGCTTTTTGTGGGATCTGAAGTATGCCCCACTAAACATTCCTGCAACTTATCCTATTTCGGCTATTTATGGGAATACCGAACCTGATCAATCGGCTCCCTGGGTCATGCCCGGAAATTATACGGTAAAATTATCAATTGATGGAAAAAGCTATTCGCAGTCGTTGACCGTTAAGATGGATCCACGGGTTAAAACAGCATTTGTTTTCTTGCAACAGCAACATGATCTTTCACTTCAAACGTACCGGAATCGAATAGAATGTATGAATGTCAAGAAAGAGATGCAGGAATACCTGGATGCACTTTCAAAGACTATAAATACCTCATCAGGTGCTGAAAAAGAACGGATCGAAAACCAGCGTAATCAAATTGGGCAGCTATTAAACGGCTCAAGAATTAGGACAGAACCGAGTATCAGCAGACTTACAACTACATTCATATCGCTATTTAACCAAATGCATGAGTCAGACAATCCTTTGACCAGCCAGGTTACCACGGCTGTAAAAGAAGCCCAGGCAGATTATGAGAAATTGAAATTAATATGGTTGCGTTTGAAAAAACCTGCTTAATTTCTCTATTTCCTTTGGGGTACTCCGAGAAATTGGCCCTTGATTTACAGGAAACTGCGCTACAATCCCCAACCCTGTAAAACTTTCAAAACATTTTTGAGCTTAGACCTTCATTTTTAGCTGTTTAACCCTACCTTTGCAAACTCTTTAAAAGAGTGCCTCATGAATTATCGCAGGACCTTTGATATAGCCTTTGTGGGATTAAAGCCCGGGATTCATGAGTTTGAGTACGAGATTGCTGATCCATTCTTTTCAGAATATGGAGAACAGGATTTTAAGAACTGTATTGCGCATGTTAAATTGCAGCTAGACAGAGAGAATGGTTTTATGCTCCTGAAATTTGAGATAGGGGGAAAACTGGAATTGAGTTGTGATCGTTGCGGAAACCATTTACCGCTCAATTTGTGGGACGAGTTTAAGATTGTAGTGAAAATGGTTGATAACCCGGAGCAAATGAATAACCAGGAGGAAGACCCTGATGTTTATTATATATCGAGAGGAGAAAGTCATATTAATGTGAGCGATTGGATATATGAATTTATCAACCTGAGTATACCGATGCAGCGCATGTGTGCGGAAGAGGAGATTGGCGGGCCTTATTGCAATAAAGAAGTGCTGGCCATGCTCAAGAAAATGGATATTCAGAACAATCAATCCTCCGGCCCCATGTGGAAGGGACTTGAAAAGTTTAAAGATCTTGGTAACTGATTTTATTATTGAAGTTTATAAATTTTAAGTTATGCCTAATCCCAAAAGACGACACTCGCAGCAAAGAGGTGCAAAAAGAAGAACGCACTATAAGGCAGTGGAAATAACGCTTAGTAAAGACAGTACCACTGGTGAAACGCATGTTCGTCACCGTGCGCATGTTAGCGAAGGCAAGCTGTATTATAAAGGAAAAGTGGTAGCGGAGAAGTCGCCCGTTAAATAAACTCCTTTTAATATAAAGCTTTAGTGCCGGAGATGACAATCTGTATAGATATGATGGGTGGAGACTTTGCGCCGCTGGAAGCGGTGAAAGGTATTCAATTGTTCTTAAATCAAACAGAAGCTCCGGCTTTATTATTAGCAGGAGACGAAGCGCAAATCAACCCGCTGCTGAAGCAATATGGATTAGATGAGTCCAGGCTCACTGTAATACATGCACCCCAGGTTATTGGTATGCATGAGCATCCTACCAAGGCGCTAAAAGAAAAAAAACAATCTTCCATAGCTATTGGTTTTCATTTGCTGGCCTCCGGCAAGGCTGATGCATTTATTAGCGCAGGAAATACGGGGGCCATGCTGGTAGGCGCTTTGTTTAGTCTTAAAGCGATGGAAGGTGTGATGCGACCCACTATCTCTACCGTTATTCCAAAAGAAAGTGGGGGAACCGGATTACTGCTGGATGTAGGTTTGAACGCAGACTGTAAACCGGAACAACTAAACCAATTTGCTATCCTGGGTTCCCTGTACGCGAAACATATCCTCGGCTACGATTCTCCCCGTGTGGCCCTGCTCAATATTGGTGAGGAAGAAGGAAAAGGGAACTTGCTCGCCCAGGCAACTTACCCCCTGCTGAAAGAAAATAATCAAATAAATTTTATTGGAAATATCGAAGGAAGAGATATACTGCTTGACAAGGCAGATGTGATGGTTTGTGATGGGTTCACCGGTAATGTGGTATTGAAGATGGCTGAATCAATACACGCCATTACGCAACGGAAGCAAATAGATCACGAATACTTCGATCGCTTCGATTATGAAAATTACGGAGGTACCCCGGTACTGGGTGTTTCTAAGCCGGTAATTATTGGTCATGGAATATCACACGCCCGTGCATTTCTGAATATGATTGTTCTTGCCCAAAAAATGATTTCTACCGGACTGCTGGAAAAAATGAAAGCGAGCTTTGAGTCAAAATAAGTAATTTACTTATTGAACCAATAGCTGCTAATGAAATCGCTTTTAGGGTACGTACGCCATTATTATTTTTCCCTTAACAAATCAGTGTTCCTTCTAACCAGCCTATTGGTGGCGGCAATAATTATTATCAATTATACGGTGGGCATTGAATCCAGAATCAGCAGCCTGAAAGGTTTTCCGGAACGTTTTTCCGGATTTTTTTTGTTATACTCCTTTACATTTTCCTTCGGCTACTGGATCCACTATGCCCAAACGAAGTATTTCCCCCCGCGTCAATTTGCCTTTTATATACTACTCTTCATCTCATCAGCAATTTTTGCCTGCAAGATCGGTTGTCGGGATAGCACTCTTTTATTTACCCAACAACTCCATGAACCGTGGCGACTCTATTGGCAATTGACCCTTGACTGGCCAGTCAAAGCAATTGCTGTATTACTTGTAATTGTTTTGTTATGGAAGGCATTCCGGCATGGATCACCGGTAGCTGGAATGACTACCCGAAATTTTTCCGCTAAACCTTACGTTCTTTTACTTTTGTTTATGGTGCCCCTGGTAACATTCGCCTCTACGCAACCTGATTTTTTACTGACTTATCCCAAACTAAGAAAAATAGATTTTATTCAATCTTTCGCAAATTCCCCCTGGAGAAATAATCTCCTGTATGAACTGGGGTACGGCAGTGACTTTTTTACCATTGAACTTTTCTTCCGGGGGATGTTGGTTCTTGGCTTTGTGCGATTTGCCGGAAAGGACGCTATACTGCCCATGGCTGCTTTCTACTGCACCATTCATTTTGGCAAGCCTTTACTGGAATGTATTTCCTCCTATTTCGGTGGAATCATATTAGGAGTGATTGTATACCGAACAAGAAGTATATGGGGTGGATTGATCACTCATTTGGGCGTGGCCTGGCTGATGGAATTGGCCGGCTATATCGCACGAATCTCCTATTCCTGAGAAGTATCCGCTTTAATCAAATACCTCGTTCGTGAATGATAAAAAATATGTTGAAATTTTACTTATCAACTTAACCATTTCAAACCCTATTTCCACCATTATATTTTAACCTACTGAGATAATAAAAAAGCTACAAACCTGTAAGCCGGATTCTGTACCGTCCACTTATTCAGAAAGAAAGGATCTTCTTTCTTTCGTACTTTGAAAGACGGGGTTATCATTTATCTGTCCCGGTATTTACACACCGGGATCAATCTGCCTACCCATCAGCATCGAACGAGCCGTTCTCAAGCGCTGACCTATGTGGCATTTCAGCATGCAAGGTTTACCCGCCTGCACAGTTACCTGTACAAGCCGTGAGCTCTTACCTCACGTTTTCACCCTTTCACCTCCTGTTCCCCTCGCCACTAAGTGGTGAAGGGCCAGGTGATGAGGTCATTTTCTGTGGCACTATCTGTTCCCTTTCGGGACCCGGCTCTTCACCGGTGCATTGCCCTTTGCTGTCCAGACTTTCCTCCTTCCTGCCATTGCCGGAAAGCGATAACCCGGTTTGTAGCTGGTACAAAAATACAACTAAGAACTAAGATGAAGGCAATGAGTCATCCATCATTGATTCGCCAAAAAATCAAATTCTTTTTTGAACAGGCCAGGCTTCGCCTCTATTTTCTCACCCAATTCCATAATAATACCGGTGGCTTTATTATAGGACTTCCATTCGGGCAATCCTTTACCATTTGGATTTCCTGTTTTAGCGAAATTCACCCAATAGGAAGACATGATTTTTTCCATTGCAAAATCCCTTTCTTTCCATGGTCGATTCCATAATTTTAATGTACGAAAAGCAAAAGGCACTTCCGATGTATGAAAAGCGCCGTAATTAGGAAAGCCTTGTTTATCGGTGGGAACAAAACTGAACTCATATAAATAGGAAGCACTTTTATTATTAATCGCCCAAAGATGAGATTGCAATCCGGCAAATTGACTTATTGATAATTTAGCCTGCGATTGTTTTGCTTCCTCATCAGAACCAGCCGGAAAAATCTTCAGAAAATCACCTGCTTTTTCTCCATAGAGTTGTTTTGTTTGCTCTACATATTTTTCCGCAGATAGCAGCTGGCCACCCGTTATCGCCGCATCCCCGATAACCCAACCAGTTAATAGTGGCACATCATTGTGTTTGCCTTGTTGAAAATGTGTAAGAATATCGGCAGGTAAAACGTAATTATCAAATACAGGTGAAAAACTTCCAAAAGGCATTTTTCCGGCCCTTTCTTGTAGTTCATCAGCTGGCATATTCCTTACCTCATCAATACCCGAAACTTTTAATTGTGTCACAAAATCTTGTCCGGCTTTTTCTGCTTCACTCAAAGACTTTACAATTCTACCTTTCATCAGCCCGCCGCTTTCAGCGATCGCTTTATGGAAAAGGCCTTTCGCAAGTGGTGAAGCAACCAGCGCATTTATGCTGAACGAACCGGCGGATTGTCCCGCAATGGTAATATTGGAAGGGTCGCCACCAAATGCAGCTATATTTTTCTTTACCCATTTCAGCGCTTCAATCTGATCCAGAAAACCATAATTACCGGAAGCTTTTCCACCCGATTCTTTAGTTAGTTCCGGATGTGCAAGAAATCCAAAAATTCCCAACCGATAATTAATTGTAACGTAAACAATTCCCATTTTTGAAATCCCGGCGCCATCATATACAGCACAGGAACCGGCACCACCGGTAAATCCACCGCCATGAATCCATACAATAACCGGCCTTTTCTCGCTGGCAGTTGTGGTGGTGGTCCAAATATTAAGAAATAAACAATCTTCACTCAACGGTTCCGGCGGGGATATAAACTCTTCTGTCCACATCATAAATGGAACCGGCTTTGTTTGCATCGCACTTGCACCAAATTGATCACATTTACGGACTCCCTTCCAATTCTTAACTGGCTGTGGCGCCTTCCATCGAAGTGATCCGACAGGAGCCTGCGCATAAGGAATGCCTTTGAAGACAACTACCCCATTTTGCTGAACCCCTGATATAGTACCATTCGCTGTATTGACCAGTCTTTTCTGCGCCTGGCTGGTCAAAAATAAAAGCATAGTGGCGAGAACGCTGATCATTTGTCGTTTTACTTTTGTTTTATTTTGCATTTATATAAATTAATTGATAAAATTAATCGCTTCCGCTAAGATTTGTCAGATCCAGTTATTTCTAGCGTTCAGTCAACTCACAAAGGCTTCCTGCAATCCACTTCCGGCGTATTGTATCCATATCGGGTAAACCGTCTTTTATAAAAAATCTATCAATACGCTGGCAGCAATATACCCGGTATGTATATCTGCAAATACCCTTCGCAGGTTCCGCCACTCTCCTAATTGAATATTTGGTTGACACTAGATGGGATAATACCAATTCCCGGGAACCGATGCCCGAAGCACTCAAATAAAATAAATCTCAGTCGCCCCATACCCATACGCCGGATGATATTGATTAACGAACGTCTTTACTTCTCTTCTCAATTTGAGAATTTCGTGAATTTCATCGCGCAACTTACCGGCCCCCACTCCATGTATAATAATGAGCGATTTCTGGTGATGCGCTATTGCCAGGTCGAGCCATTTTTCAAACGTCTTGAGTTGCAGGGTGAGTTTTTCAAAACTCGACATCTTTTCATGATCAGTTGTTATGGCTTCTATGTGTAAATCCACTTCGTGCCTGGCAGGCTCTAAGTGCTGCCTGGCCTGAGCCGCATCATAAACTTTAAATCCAGCATTAGTAAGGGGCGTAAAATCAAATGTCTCTTTCGCCTGCTTGCCGGGGTATTGATCAAATAACTTATAGGAAAACGTAGCTTCTCCTTTTTGTTTCAATTCCTGGATTCGATTGAACACCTGTTTGGGTTTTACCTTCAGCGAAGTTTCATAATAGTCCGATTTATTCTTATCCGGCTTTAACAGCGAAAACTCTATATTAAAAACCGGACTGTCATTCAGGTTTTCAAATGGAATATCGTGCAGGTAAAAATCCTCAAACGGTTGCACCTGGCTGTTTAATTCAAATCCTTCCTTCGCCAGATAATTCAGCCGGTAAATAAAAGAATATCCGCTCTCCGTGCGGTTAACCAAATGTATTTTTAATTCTTCCACCACTTCATCACCGAATTCATCCGATTCCATCAACGGAATAAACGTGAGCCATACCCCATCAATTACCTTTTTAGTCACCTGTTTTCTTTCTCGTTGAATATCTTCAATATATTTTTTCGTTTTTTTCTCCGGGAATAATTTTTTTTCAGTGAACCGCTTGAAATAGGGAAAGTCTAATTGATCTATATAAACGGGGAACTTAACCCCCTTTACTTGAACAATCAGCATTTTGTCGTTCAGGATTTCTATTACCTCGGCTTCTTCATTTGTATGATTTACCACTACTTTATCCCCAATTTGAAACTTCATACCCTTCTCTTTACAATTGAATATTAAACAATAGATGGCTGCGCAAAGTTACAATAGTACAAGAGTGCGACGCAACAAAAGTTCAGCAGGATTACTGCTGCAGGGCCAAATAAATTTTTGATTGGATCGGAATTGCTGCGCTTTTTTCAAAACCAATTGCAGTTTTCAGAAAAAGCAACTGGTCAGACCGGGACGGTCAGACCAGTGTCAGGCACCCATGCGAGATGTAACGGTGGACGGTGGTCTGACCGTCCCGGTCTGACTACCGGCCACGGGCCAGCTTGCTGTTTTTATACCCATAGAGCAGGTAAAAAATCAGGCCCATTACCATCCAGCCAAAAAACCAGGACCAGTTGCTGGCCGACATACCAGTTAATAAATAGAGGCAGGTGGCTAACCCCATCAACGGAATCAGCGAGTAATTTTTCAAATAGGTTATTATGCATAAAAATATACAAATGAGCCAGAAAACAATGGTGGATATATTGAGCGTTTTTTTGGCTGTTAACGCGGCAGACAGGGCATTCGCGCTGGCTTCAGGAGTTTTTACAGACAGTCCGCCAACCACCACGTCGGTATCCTGGGCAGTTAAGTGGAACTGAAATAATCGTTCGAAATAATCTTTTGTAAAAACAGCCAGAATAATTATTGCTACGGTTACCAATAAGGGAAAAATAAATTTTGCATTAATATACGGCATATTAAATTTACCTGGCTCTTTTGTTTTTCTTGGAATCAACAAAACACCTCCGCATACGAGTACAAAAGCAAATAAGGTAGCAATACTGGTAAAATCAAGTACAAAACTCTTGTCGGTAAAAAGGATGGGGACACCCACTACCAAACCGGTAATAATGGTAGCAAAGGAAGGAGTTTTAAATTTATGATGGATCTTTTGAAAGGCTGGCGGTAAAAGTCCGTCCCGGCTCATGCTCATCCATATTCTTGGCTGGCCCATTTGAAAAACAAGTAAAACACTTGTCATGGCAATTACCGCGCATATGGATACGAGTAGTTGCATCCATCCGATATTCAGATTTTGCTCTTCGAAAATAAAGGCAAGCGGGTCTCCTATTCCCTGGAAATTCCGGTAATTAACTGTACCGGTTAATACCATAGTCAACAGGATATATACGATTGTACAGATTATCAGGGAATAGATCATACCTCTCGGTAAATCGCGCTGTGGATTCTTGCTTTCTTCAGCAAGAACACTTACTGCGTCGAATCCGATATAGGCAAAAAACACTCCGCTAACTGCCGACATTACCCCACCAAATCCATTGGGCATAAAGGATCGCACTCCGTCATTATCAGCGGGTGTCCAGTTAAATGTTAGCCCATTTGAAAAAAGTAATGCTCCCCCCACCAAAATGACCAGGGCAACAATAGCCAGCTTAAGTATTACCATGGCGTTACTGAAATTGCGGCTTTCTCTAATCCCGCGGTAAACAAGGTAGGTAATCAGCAGGTTAATAACCAGGGCAGGCAAATCAAGAATTATCCGAAGGTTGCCGATTTTTGGAGCGTTATTCCATGCACTGACTATTTCTTTATTCTGGCTATGTTCAGTAACCGCTTTATGCGCCTCGGGGTAGCTGCAGGCGAGGTAGTCGGGAATATGAATATTAATTTTACTCAAAAAGGAAGTGAAATAATCGCTCCAGCTAAATGCTACATATATATTACCGATTGAATATTCCATAATCAATGCCCAACCAATAACCCACGCAAAGAGTTCTCCAAAACTTGCATAAGCGTAAGTATAGGCGCTACCGGCTACGGGGATTCGACTGGCGAATTCACTGTAACAAAAAGCGGTAAAGGCGCAGGCGATACCGGTAATAATGAACAATAATACAACCCCCGGCCCCCCTTTATAAACCGCCTCTCCTAAACTACTGAAACTACCGGCACCAATGATGGCGGCAATCCCAAAAAAGGTCAAATCACGAACGGTAAGTACTCTTTTCAATCCACCGGTAGTGTGGCTGTCATCACCTCCTTCTGAAAGAATGGAAGAAATTTTTTTGGTGCGAAACAATGAATTGGGCATGCAGCAGCTGGTTTATTGAGCACTTAAGATAAATAGTTTTTGTAAAAGATTGCGCGCTTACGAAGTTTAATATCCAAATTGATGGAGCAGGTCAGGTTTTCCGTCCATTCATTTGGGAGAAATCACCGTGATATTTTCAATACCTGGTCCGAATTCAGGATTCTCTTTGCACCAGGAAATGCGCCAGTTCTTTTAATGCGTACTTCCGCTCATTCAGCACTGCTGTATCTTCCAGGTGCTGAAAAGCAGACCCTATATACTTTTCTTTTAGACCATATGCCCAGCTATCCACTTCACATTCCCGGAAGATATTTAATACGCTATTAATTTTGTCTGGAGGATTGGTTTGCATTAATTGTTGGAGGGATCGCCTGGCAGCCGCAGGTGCCACTTCCAAGGCATGTATAAGCAAGAATGTTTTTTTATTAGCTAATATATCGCCCCCCACTTGCTTGCCAAATTTCTCCGGATTTCCAAAAGCATCGAGGTAATCGTCCTGGATTTGAAAGGCGATACCCAGGTTTCTTCCAAACTCGAATAAGTGTTTCTGGTTTCCTTCTCCCGTTCCCCCTAAAATAGCTCCCATGCGTAAACTGGCTGCAAGCAACACCGATGTTTTCAGTTCAATCATCCGAATATATTCATCCAGCACAACGGTTTCCTTTTTTTCGAAATCCATATCCAGCTGCTGTCCTTCGCATACCTCCCGGGCTGTTTTATTAAACAAATGAAGAATGGGACGAAGGAAAGTAGTATTAATTTTATTGAGATACTCATATGCTGCCACCAGCATAACATCCCCGGCCAGCAGTGCGGTGGATTCTCCAAATTTTTCATGAACGGTGGGCATGCCCCGACGAAGGGGCGCCCTATCCATGATATCGTCGTGGATAAGTGTAAAGTTGTGAAATAGCTCAATTGCATTGGCTACTTTGTAGGCGTCGGGATGGATTTCATCGAATAATTCATTCCCCATCAGGCATAATACCGGCCTGATTCTTTTTCCTCCTAATGACAAAAAATAGTTATTCGGTTGGTATAAGGATTCCGGCTGTTCCGGAAAATGACTAACCGAAAAAGATTTAGTGAATTCCTTACTTAATGTTTCAAAACTATGCATAAACAATCCCGCTATTTTTATTGAATTTTACTTCTTCTTCTTTCCTTTAGCCCGGTATTTTTTCTCTTCCAGCGTTTCCTCGCTTAAACTGGAAGTGATGACCCATTCATAATCTAATTGTCGCTTTGTTAAATTGGCCGCTACAATTTTTATTCGAACTTTATCTCCCATTCGAAAACTTCTGCCGCTACGCATGCCCACCAGGCAATAATCACTTTCTATATGCCGGAAATCATCGTATTCAAGCAGGCTGTTGATACTCACCAGTCCCTCACATTTATGGTCAACGGTTTCAACCCAAAAACCAAAGGCAGCTACTCCGCTGATTACGCCATCAAATTCCTCGCCGAGGAATCCCTGCATATATTCAACCTGTTTGTACTTATTGGCAGCCCGTTCCGTTTCCATCGCCGAACGTTCTTTTTCGCTGCAATGCCTGCATTTCTGTTCCAGCTTTTTATCCGGCTCAACAGTTCCGTTTAATATGTCAAAAAGAATTCTATGAACCAATACATCCGGGTAGCGGCGAATTGGGGAAGTGAAGTGTGTATAATGTTTGAATCCCAACCCGTAATGGCCAATATTTTCTGTAGTATATATTGCTTTGGCCATAGTGCGAATGCCTAACTGTTCCAGCACATGTTGCTCCGGTTTTCCTTTCGCATCCTCCAGCATCTGGTTAAAAGAACTGGCGATACCCTCGGGCGTTTTTGTGTCGAAAGTATGGCCATATTTTTTGGCGAATTCTACAAATGGCAGGAGCTTCATCTCATCAGGAGTATCATGTATCCGGTATGGGAAAGGGATTTCTTTTTTATCAATTTTTATTTTTCCGACATGCTCGGCAACGGTTCGGTTAGCCAGCAGCATAAATTCTTCAATTAATTGATGGGCTTCTTTACTTTCCTTTATCACGATGCCTATAGGCTTCCCTTTCTCATCCAGTTTAAACCGAACTTCCTGGGAGGAGAAATTGATCGCTCCTTTCTTAAAGCGATGCTTTCGGAAACGTTGAGCCAGGTTATTGAGAATAAGAATTTCATCCCGGTATAATCCATCTTCTTTTTCAATAATTTCCTGAACTTCTTCGTAGGAAAATCTATGGTTGGAGTGAATAATTGTTTTTCCCAGCCAGTATTCTTTTACTTCTGCTTTCGGGGTAATTTGAAAAATGGCTGAAAAAGTGAGCTTGTCTTCTTTGGGACGTAGGGAACACAATTCATTTGAAATTCGTTCGGGCAACATAGGGGAAACCCTGTCGGGTAAATAAACCGACGTAGCCCGGTCATAGGCCTCTTTATCGAGGGCCGTATCAAACTCTACAAAATGGCTCACATCAGCAATATGAATACCTATTTCATAATTCCCGTTTTTTAATACTTTGAAGGAAATGGCGTCATCAAAATCTTTCGCATCCACCGGATCAATAGTTATGGTGAAAACGTCGCGGCAATCTTTACGGCTGGCTATTTCGGAAGGGGAAATTGAATCGGGAATTCTTTCCGATTCTTCCAGCACATTTTCAGGAAAGAATAACGGGAACCCATTTTCCATTAATAATTCTTTCATAGCCATATCGTTCACATCGCCGGCATCCATCACTACAATTACTTCCCCCACCGGTTTTTTATTTTTTTCCCATACGTTGATCTTCACAATAACACGGTCGCCTTCTTTTGCTTCATTCAAAGATTCTATCGGCAGATATATATCGGGCATGGGCTTACTGCTATCAGGTACAAAAAATGCAAATCCGTTTCCCATTTCAATTCGACCAAGAAATTCTGTTTGTTTCCGCTTTACAACTTCTGTCACTTTTCCCAGCAACCGCTTACTTTGTTTCCCATCGCCCCCTACAGACACCCTGACTGTATCGCCGTGTAAGGCGGTATTGAAATCCGCCGGACGAACCAGTATATCATTTTCCAGGTTCTCCACCATTACATATCCGATTCCCGACCGGGTAATATCCAATACTCCCTTGTAATGGCCGGCCGAAGGTGCTTTGTGCTTTCCTTTTTCCTTCTTCTTAGTATCCTTCCTGCTCATTTATCAATTTTATTTTTGAAATGAAATGTTTCTATGAAATTAGTGATTAAATCGTGGAAGTGGTGCTCCTCACCAAAAAGCACTTTCATTTCAATGGGTATTACAAATAAAGGAAGTTCTCTTACTTCGTTGGAAAATTTAACCAATCTCACTGCATCTTTTTCCGTAGTCAGTATTATTTTATTGTTCGCAGCTATCGAATTAAATCGTTTTACAATATCACGCCAATCGTCGATACTGAAAATATGATGATCATTAAACAGTATTTCATAATAAACACGGGAATGCTCATGCAAATATTCCTTTAAAGGGGCAGGGTTAGCAATCCCGCTTACCAGTAATACTTCCATATTATTCGTGATCGAAAGGGAGTGCTTGCGGATAAGATGATAAGGCGTTCCGTATTCAATGGAAGTAAAAAACAATTGCTGATGGGATAATACATTCAATTCGGCACGAATTTTTTCGGCATCCGCTCTGGAAAGATCTGGTGGACATTTTGTAACAACCAGCAGATTGGCCCGTTGGTAACTGTCTTTTTCATCTCGTAAATCACCGGTAGGCAAAAACCAGTCGCGCGTAAAGAGATTGTTGTATTCGGTAAGTAATATATTCAAACCGGCCTTCACACTCCGATGTTGAAAGGCATCATCTAAAATAATCAATTTGGTATCGGGCCGGTCGTGGAGTAACTGGGGGATTGCTTCCACTCTTTCTTCTCCAACTGCTACAGTAACTTCGGGAAATTTCAAATGAAACTGCAAGGGCTCATCACCTATTTCGAGCGCTGTTGTTTTATCATCGGCCAATGCATATCCGCTTGTTTTACGTTTGTAACCCCGGCTCAGTACAGCCAATACAATCCAATCTTTAAACTGGCGAATTAGGTACTCTACCATGGTGGATTTTCCGGTGCCTCCGGCCGATAGATTTCCGACACAAATTACCGGAAGATTGAAAGACGTAACCGGAAGCATTTTTTTATCAAAGAGTCGATTACGAATCCATATCAGGAGGGCGTAAATTAACGAAATCGGAAATAATAAAATTCTAATAGGCTTGAGCAACGGAGCGTTAAAATTCATAAATACGCGATGGTGTGATACAAAGATCTAAAGGTACATCAAAATCGTTGATGTCTTTGATATGATCAATCGGTTCAAAAAATGAAAATCCAATTTTAATGAGATCGGCGCGGCATCGCTTAAGGTACCGATCATAATATCCTTTGCCATATCCTACCCGGTATCCTCTCCTGTCAAATGCAACGAGGGGAACAAACGCCGCATCAATCGATTCGGGTGAAATCTTTTCCCCGGTTACCGGCTCCAGGATATTAAACTTATTCTTAGCAAATAGTCCATCTTCGGTGACCTGGTATGCTTCCATCGTAAGCATATCGGGTTCTATCCGGGGCCATCCAATTTTAACATGCGGACAAACACTTTTAACAATCGACACACAAGCGTCGATGTCAAACTCTCTCTGATCGCGAAGGGTACTATACGACAAAAGATACATCCCTGGTTCCAACCTAACTGTTTTGAAATTAGAAACTATACGTAAGGATTGATCAATCCAATCGGTTTCGCTTAGATTTAATCTTTTTTTCAGGTATAGTTCCCTGATAGCTTTTTTCAGCATAACAAATTTGTTATTGATTCCCTATGGAATTCAGCCATCGCTTTGATGAAAAGTTTTCCCGGATCTGCCACATGCGGTACGGATGCTATTACCGGCAGATCGCTCCACGCGCTTATTTCCTTTTCATAGGAGGATTCATATCCAATAAAGAACCAACCCATTACCGGTATACCTCTTCTACGGCATTCTGCTGCTGTCAGCAATGAATGATTAATACTCCCCAGGTAATTTCGGCTTACCAATACCACCCGGGATCTCAGCGCCGGTATTAGATCAGCAATAAACTCTGTTTCGTTTAACGGCACTAACAATCCGCCTGCCCCTTCAACAATCAAGTTACTGCTATAGATAGGGATATGAGCGCAAATTTCCTGCACACTTATAAAAGAATTTTCAATCCTGGCAGCTAAATGCGGAGAAGCGGCTTCCTGTAAACGATAGCATTCGGGGTGAACAATTGAATTCATATTGGTCAGATTTTTTCTAACCCAGTGGCTATCCGTTTCCGGTTGTATACCGGCCTGAACCGGTTTCCAATAGTCAGCCTGCAAGGTTTCCACTACTATTGCCGATACAAGAGTTTTGCCGATGCCTGTTCCTATTCCGGTAACAAAAATTGATTCTTTCAATTGACTTTGAAATATATGATTCTGAAATACTTTATTGATTGACAAAAATGGAGAAAATAGTAGTGCCGTAATTACGGGCCTTTTCAAACTGTGGAAAAGTTGAATAATTATTTCGGGGCGTATGTTCCAGCACAAACCAACCTCCAGGCGCAAGCAATTTCTTTTCCATTATTTTAACGGGCAACTCATCAATGTTTGATAAGGCATATGGAGGACCGGCAAAGATAAAATTAAATTGTTCGGAACACTGTTCTATAAAACGGAAAACATCCATCTTTATGACTTTGAAGTTTTCCAGTTTCAATTGGTCGGCTGTTTTTTTGATGAACTCAATCATAGAATTGTCTTTCTCAACAATAGTAAGATCGGGTGCTCCGCGTGAAGCCAATTCAAAACTTATGCTTCCGGTTCCTCCGAAAAGATCCAGCGTCTTCAGCGATTCTATTTCCAGTGTATTTTGAATGATATTAAATAATCCCTCCTTGGCAAGATCGGTCGTGGGGCGCGTATAAGGCATTTTCGCCGGTGGGTTAATGCGCCTCCCTCCCATCTCTCCTCCTATTATACGCATAGCGCCATTTGAAGTATAGGTGAAAAATAATGGGCCGGATAATCTGCAAGTTGTTCATTGGTCCAGGCTTGTGAACCGGTGCTGTCCCACTCAATATTCAGAAAATACCTCGCAACCTCCATATACATGGCAGAATCCGAATCTATTAAACCAGACAAATGCAAACGCACCTGCTCCGGATCTTTATTCAATTGCTTGCAGATATTTAACAAATGAAATGCAATGTCTTCTGGCAACTGGTAATAGTAGCTCTGCATCAGTTGAATTTTTCCATCTGTAAAAACACCAACAACCAATTTATCCGGGTAATAGAAAAGATGAAATTCAGTGCCAGGAGAATCAATATCTGGTTTATAACTAGAAAGTAGTAAAGTGTAATAGTGCCAATATTTTCCCGCAGAAAATTTGCGCTGCAATAGCGTATGTACATCACGTGGAATCTGATATATGGTATGAATATCAACCCCCGGTATTTTTTCACTTAACACTAATCCTTTATTGGCGGAACCCGCTACTAACTCGACGGCGGGCCTCCCCAGCTCAATAGAAAAATGATTATCCGGTAATAAGGAAGTTTCTCCTAAATTATAAATGACTACCACTTCTTTTATTTCCCGCTGCAGATCCGGATCATTTTCCACCAGGTCTTCCAGCAAATCGCCCAATGTTTCGGTTGTTTCGGAAGGAATATGATATTGCCTTAATTGTACCAATTGCCTGGTACTTTTATTAACCCATGCACAGGTAAACTGTCTTTCGCTTAACTCAAGCAATAAAGTACAGGGGGCGAGGGAACTCTCCCCCCCATTGGCTGTTAAAATATCAAAGGCTGGCTTTATCATACAATAACTGGTTGCAATGTTACTATAAATTTTATTGATGGAAGCTGAATTGACCGCCATTTAATAATTTATAACCTCTCACAGTGGTACCCGATTGTTCGCTTTAAAAAATGTAGGTTTGCGGCTCTTTATGGCAACAAGAGTTACCGAAAATAATCTTCAGCTGGCTGTTACAAACCGGCAAATAATAAAAATCGCTTTGCCCATCAGTTTTGCCATTTTAATTCCCCAACTGAATTTTATAACCAATAATATTTTTCTCGGGCATTTTCCTGATGAAGGGAAATCGCTGGCCGTGGCCGGCGTTACCGGGGTATATTATTTAATATTTGCGGCTATTGGCTATGGATTAAATAACGGATTACAGGCATTAATTGCACGGCGGGCAGGTGAGAACAGACCTGAAGAAATCGGCAAACTTTTTAACCAGGGTGTTTTCATTGCATTAGCTATTGCCGCTATTGGCATCACGCTGACCTATCTTTTTGTCCCATCCATTTTCCGGTACTTTATTCACGACGATCTCAGGTTACAACAAGCAATCCGGTTCTTAAAGATCCGAATCTGGGGGTTGCCGTTTCTTTATATTTATCAAATGCGCAATGCGCTATTGGTAGGTACGAACCAAAGCAAATACCTGATTGCCGGCACCCTGGCGGAAACGCTTT
This sequence comes from uncultured Chitinophagaceae bacterium, assembly GCA_963775145.1. Lineage (GTDB taxonomy): Bacteria > Bacteroidota > Bacteroidia > Chitinophagales > Chitinophagaceae > Endoryza. Next base: position 373,435 of record CAVZHZ010000015.1, on the reverse strand, counting down.
GCAATGTATTTCTCGATTACGCGCTGATTTTTGGGAAATTTGGATTCCCGGCCATTGGATTCAACGGGGCCGCCATTGCCTCTATTATCGCCGAATTTACTGGTATGCTGGTGGTATACCTGGTTATTTACCGAAAGGGAATTAGTAAGCGCTTTCAGTTATTTAACTATTTCGGATGGGATAGCTATAACCTGAGACTTATCTTACGCATGTCTTCGCCCCTGATTTTTCAGCATGCAATCAGCATAATGAGCTGGGAGTATTTCTTCCTTTTGATCGACAAGCACGGGGAAACAGCCTTAGCGATATCCAATACTATGCGGAATGTATTTGGTTTATTCGGAGCCGTTAGCTGGGCTCTCGCTGCCACCAGCAGTGCGATGGTCAGCAATATTATTGGTCAAAACAGGAAAGAAGAAGTATGGAAATTGATCGGGAAGCTGGTAAGAATTAATGTCGGGTTTGCCATTTGTATTGCGGTAATATTAAATATCTTTCCTCAATTATTCCTGGCTATTTATGGCCAGCCATCTTCTTTTACTGAAGAGGCTGTACCGGTAATTAGGGTTATTTCGGTAGCCATGATAATGATGTCTGTTTCCGTCATTTTCTTAAACGCGGTAGTAGGAACCGGAAACAGCCGTATAACCCTATTAATAGAAGCCTCCACCATTATATTCTATTGCCTTTATGTTTATCTGGTTATGGATAAATTCAATTTATCCATAACGGTTGGCTGGATGAGTGAATGGTTATACTGGACTTGTATTTTCATACCATCATATCTCTATCTCCGAAGTGGCAGGTGGAAATCAAAAATAATTTAAGTAGAGTTTGTGCCAGGGCCGTCCCTATGTTTAGTAGATGACCGGTTCAGCAAGACAACGTTTGGTTGCAGGATATTCTGGCAATATCTGCTTTGGCTCACTGCCTTGAACCGGGACTTACCGGAAAAAAATCATTCGTTCCACTTTTTCATTAATTTCCTGGCTTCTTCTTTTACCGTTGGATCATCAATTGTTTTGCTGGGTAATTGTATTACTTGCTGAAGCATTTCATTTGCCTTTTTATTTTCATCCTTCCGGTGAAAACATTTTGCCAATTCCATATAATTAATAAGCAGACCGGGATTTAGCTGCCGGCTTTTTTCATAATTGGCTATTGCTGCCTGTAATGAAGCCTCCGGCAGCGAGCCATAAGCTATTTTTACTAACCACTTTTCAACTGCGCTGAGGTTGCTTATTTCGTAATGCCATCGCCCCAGTATATGATATCCCTTAAAGCCTTGAGGATCGAGTTGTACACATTTCTCTGCATATATTTTGATATCCTTAACCGCCTTAATCTTTTCTTCCCCGGAGGAAATGATAGCCATTCTTCCCATCGCTAAAGCCATCACGAAATTTGCATCGGGATGAGAAGGGTTTACCAAAAGCGCCTGTTGGGCATAGTTGCGCGCAGCCCGGTAATATATTTTTTGTTTCTCCTTTGTAGGTTGCCTTTTACCCAGAAGGCTGTATAACTCGCTTACCTTACATAAAGCTGTATAATTGCGGGGTTGAATTTTCAGCACGTCCAGGTATTTAACCATGGCTTCATTTTCCTTAAAGACAGTTTCCAGCTGACGGGCCTCGCTCATTAATTTATTTTCATCCTGCGAATAAGAAAATACCCGAAAGAAAAAAAATAGGATGAAGAAAACTGGTATTGGAATTTGTTTAATCATTAAATCGCTTATGCAAAGTAACGCCAATTTTACCGTTTAAATTTTCGATGGGCGCCTGTAATTTGTATATTGAAAGTATAACTTCCGTGATTTCGGGATATTGTTGCTTAATAGCCCGAATAATAGTATCCGCCACTTTTTCTAATAGCGGAGTGGGGATTTGCATACACTGCTTCACGATGGTAAAAATCTCCCCGTAATCAATAGTATCCCTCAAACCATGAAATTCTCTACCTTCTTCATCGAAGTTCACTTTAATGTTAAGCTCATACTCGCTGCCTGTTTTCCTTTCTCCTTCATAGATACCATGAAAAGCATGCATCTTCAGGTTTAGCAATTCAATGGAGACCATAAGCAGTAATAAATATTAGTAAATAAATTAAGCAGCATCCGCGAATTGCCCTTTTTATATTATGTGTACAACGATTATACAAATCCTTTGACCGACAAATAGCGTTCTGCATCGAGGGCAGCCATGCACCCGCTTCCGGCGGCAGTAACTGCCTGGCGGTAAATTTTATCCTGAACATCTCCGGCGGCAAAAACGGCTTCCACATTTGTTTTGGAAGAACCCGGAATAGTTTTGATATATCCGGCGTCGTCCATTTCCAGGAACTCCTTAAAAATGTCTGAATTTGGCTGATGGCCGATGGCCACAAAGAAACCGCTAACGGGAATTGTTTTCTTTTCCCCGGTTTTGATATTTTTTATTCTAACAGAATCAACTTTATTTTCCCCGAGTATTTCGTCTGTTTCTGTATTCCAATAGATTTTAATGTTGGGTGTTTGCTGAACCCTTTCCTGCATCACCTTGGAAGCCCGCATACTATCGCGCCGAATAAACATATGTACTGTGGTGCATAGCTTGGATAGATATAATGCTTCCTCCGCGGCAGTATCCCCAGCACCTACAATGGCTACCTCTTTGCCCCGAAAGAAGAAACCATCGCATACAGCACAGGCGCTTACGCCGAACCCGTTAAGACGCTGTTCACTTTCCAATCCGAGCCATTTGGCAGAGGCGCCGGTTGCAATAATGACCGCATCTGCTTCTATCAATTTTTCCTCATCAATCCATACTTTTAATGGATGCGTGGAAAAATCTACCTTAGTGGCTAACCCAAAGCGTATCTCGGCTCCCATCCGGGCTGCTTGTTTTTCAAAATGAACCATCATTTCCGGGCCCTGCACTCCATCAGGATAACCCGGGTAATTTTCCACTTCTGTGGTAATAGTGAGTTGACCGCCCGGTTGAATTCCCTGGTACAATAGCGGCTTCATATTGGCACGGGCTGCATAAATTGCTGCAGTATATCCAGCCGGACCAGATCCAATAATCAGGCAATTTACTTTTTCACTACTCTTATTATTCATAAACATTAATATTAAACTGCGCAAAAATAAATGGAATCATTAAATAAAAGTGTCGGATACCCAACTACCTTAGTTGACTGTGCAAAACCATTTTTGGATATTCTACCTAACGGTTATTTAGGAATAATAAGCGAAATATACTGTGCCGCATATCCGCCAAAATAGCCTAAGCCTCCACCCTTTATATTCCCGAGTACTTTTGTTGGTGATGAGAAAGGATTGCCGATACTGGCATAACTGTACTCTATGGTCCTCCAAAAATCGTATGTCTGTTTATCAATGTTGCACTGTTTTATAGTAACTGTATCTCCGCGATCAAAAAGCGCATAAGTTTCTTCATCAATTTCTTCGTTCCGGTTCACCCCCCGGTCGATTTGCACATCATATGTTTTTCCATCCACCACCTGGTCATCGAACGCAGAATTGCGGCCCGGCCAAAACGGTTCCTGGTTTCGCCTGGTAAAATATCGGATATAGTTGCCATAGCCGGGAGGATCAGTAACACGGGCAACAACTTTTACAAAACTTGTATCGATATTTCCGGGGGCTTTATCCCACCATAAGGAATCAATTTTTTTTGCCAGCAGTGGTATGCTGGTATTCGCTGTATAATCTTTTCCCCCTGTAGTGATATTAAGCGAATAAGATTTTCCAAATTCGCCTTTGAATGCGGTAGATAAGCTGGCAGAATCAACAGAATAATAATACAGGTTATATCCATTTAATCCCGGGATTATATACTCTTTTAGCTTATGAGTAAGTATTCCGTTACTGATTTCTATACTCGCATTTCTGATAAATGATCCAGCAAGAATTTCGGGCGATATCTGGCTGAAATAATTTACACTGTTTGATAGAATAACAATCGGAGCCTGCCCGTTTTCGATGGTGGCTTCCACCACTACAAGCGATTCCGCATTTTCCGGAGTAAACGTGATTGATTTTTCGCAGCCGGCGAGAAAGATTGAAACCAGGATAAAGTAAGCAATGCGTTTAATCATAATGGAGGCGAAGTTACGAAGGCGGAGATACAAGAAAATGTAAAATCGAAAATGTAAAATACATAACTCAAAATGAACAAATGGCATCCTCTATTGTATGTTAGATTTTGAGTTCCCGAGGTCTGATTTAAAAAAAAAAGCCCCGACAATGGTCGGGGCAGGTACTATAACCCATATAATTCTATCCTAAATAAGCTTTAAGCGCATTGCTATACCGGGCTTTTTGTAAACGCTTGATAGCTCTTTCTTTAATTTGGCGGATGCGTTCTTTGGTCAAATCATATTTTTGACCAATTTGCTCAATTGTAACTCCATTCTCTCCGTCTAATCCAAAATACGCATTCACAATCTCGGCTTCCCGGGGACTGAGTGATTTCAGCACGCGGCGAATCTCATTACGCAAGGAGTCCTTCATTACATTATCATCCGTATCATCTGCTCCTTCCAGCAAATCCCCCATGGCCACATCTTCTGCTTCATGCACGGGTGCATCCAGGCTGGTGTGGCGGGTATTACTCTGAAAAATGTTGTTGATTTCAGTTTCACTCATCTCCAGTAACTCAGCTAATTCTTCTGTAGACGGCTCTCTTTCGTGCTCTTGCTCGAAAGCCATATACGCTTTGTTGGCTTTATTATAGGTGCCGATTTTGTTTTGAGGCAGGCGCACTAACCGTCCCTGCTCAGCCAAAGCCTGAAGAATAGATTGACGAATCCACCAAACGGCATACGAAATGAATTTGAAACCTTTTGTTTCATCAAAACGCTGGGCAGCTTTGATCAATCCAAGGTTTCCCTCGTTTATCAAATCGCTCAGTGATAACCCCTGGTGCTGATATTGTTTTGCAACAGATACCACAAATCGAAGGTTTGCCTGTACTAATTTATCCAACGCACGCTGATCGGCCATCTTGATTCGCTGGGCAAGCACGGTCTCCTCCTCGGGAGTGATCATCGAAATCTTAGAGATTTCCTGAAGATATTTTTCTACTGCCTGCGAATCCCGATTGGTAATCTGTGTAGCAATTTTAAGCTGTCTCATATGAGTATAAAATATAAATGACTGTGACCAATTTTGGGGGTACAGGATCAACAATCATAAGACACACTATGTTCGGGAGAAGTTGCAATGCCTTTGCAAACAGGCTGTTAAATGGGCCAAATCCGTCCAGAACCGTATACAAATCTAAACATCATTTCCCAGAGTTCATAGTCCCTGTGGAAAAGAGTGATCTAAAAAACGCCTAATAATGTCCGAAGCTGTACTGTTAATACGCAAACATGATAATATGTAACCCACGACCAGCAAGGATTTCAACCATTATTAATTTTCTAAGTGGCGGGCTCCATTTTTTTTGAATTTTTTTTTAAAAAAGTAAAAATAAATACTATAACTAACTAGATAGTTATACATTTGATCCGAACAACTAAATAATTAGTTTAGCCATGAAACCCTTAACCAAAGCGGAAGAGCGGGTAATGCAGGTACTATGGAGGATTGAAAAAGGCTTTTTGAAGGAAATCATTGAAAATAGTCCCGATCCAAAGCCTCATTCGAATACTATTGCGACCGTAGTAAATATTTTAGTCGAAAAAGGATATGTTGAATACGAGACTCATGGCCGTAATAACCTGTATAAACCTCGTATCAGTAAAGAAGAATATGCAAAAAAAAGCATCAATCAAATATTGGAGGGGTATTTCGAGGGTTCATATTTCAAATTAGTATCTCAATTATTAAACGGCCATAAGCTAACGTCTGAAGAACTAGATGAGTTAACCAAGCTAATTCGCACTGAAAAGAATAATTCGAAATAATAAATTGCCCTGCAATAAATGGTTTTTCAGCACTGGCGAACTCCCGGCAATTTCTTTGGTTAATTAATCCTCTATCTGGTATTCCACCAACCTGGAAAAATATAATCAGAGAACACTTCTCTTTTATATACCAAATTCATCTTTTCAGAATAGCTGCAAGCCGCCCTCGTAAATTATTTCTTCTGCAACAATTATATCAATAAACGATCTTCTCTTCACCCACTTTCAAAATCAGTTCCATTTTTTCTGACGACTCCACCCTTCCAACAACTTTTGCCTCGATACCAAATTGCTGCCCTGCTTGAATGAACAAACCGGCTGATTTTGCGTCCGTAAATATTTCCAGCCGATGTCCCATATTAAATACCTGGTACATTTCGCGGTTATCGCTGCCCGACGCTTTTTGCAATATGTTGAATATAACAGGAACTTCAAACAAATTATCTTTTATAATTCTGAAGTTGCCGGGCAAATATTTCATGCACTTGGTTTGTCCACCCCCACTGCAATGCACTAAACCGTGAATAGCATCAAAATGCTCTTTTAATAATACTTTCATCAAGGGAGCATAGGTCCTTGTAGGACTCAGGAGTAAGTTACCAATGGTTGTTCTGGAGTCGGGAATCGAAAGCCCGGAGCCAGCAGTCAAAAGACCGCCCGCTTCATCAGTTAATCGATGTGGTCCTATATAAACTACGCTTTCATCCAAACTGTTATCATACGACTCAGGGAATCGGGCACCATACGTTTTGTGCAGGGCATCGTGCCGTGCACTGGTTAGTCCGTTACTGGCAATTCCGCTATTGTATTCTTTTTCGTACAATGCTCTTCCGGAACTTCCGAAACCAACTATCACATCACCGGGCATTATCTTATCGTTCGTAATTAGCTTGTTCTTGGGCCAGCGGGCCATCATCGTTCCATTTACCGCAATTGTTCTTACCACATCTCCTACATCCGCCGTTTCCCCACCGAGATAACGAATATTAACGCCATAAACTTTCAACTCATCGAACAATTCCTGCGTACCATTAATTATTGCTTCCAAAACCTCTCCTGGAATCAGTTGTTTATTCCGGTCGATAGTGGACGAAAAAAGCAGGTTATCATCAATGCCTACACATAATAGATCGTCAAGGTTCATGACCACAGCATCCTGGGCTATTCCTTTCCAAACCGAAAGATCACCGGTTTCCTTCCAATAGAGATAGGCCAGGATACTTTTTGTGCCGGCCCCGTCTGCATGCATGAGATTCACCCAGTTGGCATCTCCGGTCAAAAAATCAGGATATATTTTGCAGAATGAATGAGGAAATAATCCCTGGTCAAGTTTTTCAACCGCTTTGTGTACTTCTTCTTTTTGCGCCGATACCCCCCTTTTAGAATATAAACTCATACTTGCCCGGTTGAAGTTCAATGACAAAATAAATTTTGGCAAATGTCCTTTACCCTACGCGAACTGCCAACTTCCGACTGCAAAGTTTTTCAACTACATTTGCACCCCTACCTATGCAGGTTCACCAAAACATAGATCATTTAACCTCGTTCCGGAATGCAGTGGTTACAATTGGTACATTCGACGGCGTTCATTCCGGCCACCGTCAGATATTGGATCAATTGAAACTGGAAGCGGCGAAAATTAATGGAGAAACCGTTATTATAACTTTTCATCCCCATCCAAGAAAGATAGTGCAGGCAGGGCAATCTCCGGTATTCCTGATAAATACGATTGAAGAAAAAATACGTCTTTTAGAACTGGTTGGCATCGATCACCTCGTAATAGTTCCATTTACTGAACCATTTTCGCAATTAAGCGCCACCGAATATGTAGAAGATTTCTTAATAAATAAGTTCCATCCACATACGGTAATTATCGGTTACGATCATCATTTTGGTAAGGGTCGCGGTGGAAATTACCGGCTGCTGGAAGAATATAGTGCTGCCGGAGCATTTATGCTGAAAGAAATTCCGGAACACCTGATTCATCACAATATTGTTAGCTCCACTGCCATCCGGCAAGCGGTGCGCGAAGGAAATATCGAGGAAGCCAATGAATTGCTTGGCTATAGTTTCTTTTTTGAGGGAATCGTAATGGAAGGAAACAAACTTGGAAAAACGATTGGATTTCCTACTGCCAACTTAAGAATTGAAAACGGAGATAAACTAATTCCTGGAAATGGAGTATATGCTGTTGAAGTCAAAGTAGTGAAAAATAATACCGTCATTAACCAAGCTTTAAACCTTCAATCAACCCCGGCTATCATGTATTCAAATTTATTGGGGATGATGAATATTGGTAACCGGCCTACAATGGGTGGCACTCACCGGGAAATTGAAGTGCATATTTTTGATTTTAATGAAGACATCTATGGGCAGGTAGTGCAGGTTTTTCTAAAAAAATTCCTGCGGGAGGAAATAAGATTTAAAGGGCTTGCGGAATTAAAACTTCAACTTTTGAGCGATAAACAAGAGGCACTTCAAGAGTTAACCAGACCTAATTGATTTCAATAAAATTGAAAAATCCTTCCTTTACGTTCTATTCCCAAATACGAAAAAAGCCGCTATTATTTTGATTCTGCTTATTAAACTTTTTACAAAAAATTCGCAGGATTTTAATTCAATTTATTCACAACTCATTCATAATCAATATCAATACTTTCAAAAAAAATATTTTTTAAAAGTCCCTACCTGAATGCTGCCCGCATCTTCTTTTTCCATTAAATTTGGTTATTCAATGTTTTTGAAGACCCAACCCATTGTTTCAGCTTCCCATTAAATTCTGCACTTACTAACCGCTGTTGAATTCGATTTATTAGTGTTTTTTTTTAATTAATAATTAAACTTAGTACTATGTACTCTTATGCGTTGCTGGAGCCCGGCTGTTATTATTTAGCCCAGGAAATTGAAAACGCCCCGGTTATCTTGATAAAAGTTAATGTGGAGTCAGATCATTGTTTATATGTAACCAAGTACATGGAAACACCCGTGCTGGAGTGGAAAAAAAAGAATGATCCCCTCTTTGATATCATAGAGTGTCTTACCGACGAAAAAGCGAAAGAATGGGAAACGGCTTACAAAGACAGCCAGGAAACGTATTATGAGGAGGAGGATGATGATTGAGTATGGCTGCTCATGGCCATGCACCAGCGGGTGTTTTGACTCAACTCACTCTAAGTGTTAATGCTAAAATTTGACTTCTTTCTTGCAGGTTGTTAAGCTATAGAATACATTTAAGTACCGGTCCTACCCGGGAGAGCGTTTACACGAACTCCCTTTCTGACCAGCTAAATGTTCCGGACAATTAACATATGAATCCTGCAACCCAATCATTGATCTTAAACGCATCCCCTAATCCTTTCGAAAAAAAAATCTGGATAAGGATTGCATCCTCAGACTACGAAGAAGGATTACTTAGTTTAATCGATATATACGGCCATGCCATCCAGCGGCAAAACATGCAACTTAAACCCGGTATTAATGAATTTGAAATGGAACCGGAAAACATTCCAGCCGGGTTGTATTATCTGCACTATTCAACACAAATCACCCGGATATTTATAATAATTAAATTGATGAAGCATTAACCCGGCAAACGGGACTGTCAAATAAAATTACGGCGGGATGCTTTTTCAAAATAACCGATGGAAGCAATTATTATTGCAATGAATGTAGAAATATAATAGATGGTGAGGTTGGCTACCGAGGAAGTGCTCACATTAATATAATAATCGAAAATATAAACCATGATAAAAGTGCCGTAAGCGAACAATAAGGAAACATGAATAAAAACCATAGCCTTTTCATGTTTGGTATGTTCCAGCTTGTGCATATACATTGATATTTCCCAAACCACGGTAACCAGCACGGACAATAATCCAGCCGCTAATACATACTTGGCCGCGTCGTAATTCCATCCCTTTATGAAGAAGTTTAGGAGCTGGGCAATCAATAGAATCGGCGCTGCCAGCGAGGTAAACTTCTTAACCGGCAAAGTAGTAGTAGTAAAATAAATTATCCAGAGTATTATTGGAATATCCAGCATATTATATATGATGGTTACCAGTTCCAGGCTCTTACTGCTAATGCCTGGTATTTTATCTACCAAATTTATACAGCCACTTAACATCCAGTATATGGCAATTAACAGGAACGGAGGTTCTCGCCATAATTTTTTTAACACCACTAATGCAATGGGAATAAAGCTAGCCGCTATGGCGATAAAGGATATAATCTGGTAAGCCTGGTCTTTCACGGATATAGGTTATTGATCTTGTTTATATAAAGCGTATGAAAACACTTAATTATTGCAACACTTAATTTTTTTCCGTAATACTACCCCATTGCCTCTTTGCACAAAATACGGGGATTCAATAAAAATTACTCTTACAGGGAACCTGGGTCAACCAAACAAGGGGCTTTACGTTGAAGAGCCCTTACCCTCCAATGCTCGGTCTTTGCAAGGAATTTTATTAATGAATTGAGCTTAATCCGGATTCAATAAGTTATTGGGCAATACCATACACTCCCCATATTTCCTTTGATCTTATTGAAAAAAAATAAACCTATATATCTTCCTTAAATTGACATTTACTTGGATAATTCCGCCCTCTCCTTTCTTTCCGGCAGAAATGGGATTGATAAGTTGTTTTATTTACCTGGATGGTGAAATTACTCTGGTAAAATTCAATTTATTAGTAAATCCCCTAATCGATAGAACGTAATTCTCGTATGACAATATCTTTTATCTACGATAGCATGCGTAATAAATGAATGTCCAAAATTGGGAAGAACTGCTCTAGGCGGGTATTTTGTCCGAAAGTATATTTGTTCTGGTTGCATCGTTATCCAATACCCCTGAAAAACCGGCCCTGTCCAATATCAGTTTCAAACCTTATCCTATCAAAATTCTCGTATTAGTCTGTTTTAGGCCATATCCTTGAAAGCCGTTTTGTCCAAGTTCCCGAAAGACCCATTCCATTTTCCTATGAAACCCGGTCGAATATCCTGAAAACCGCCAGCTGAAATCATTTCGGATATCAGCGTGGTCCGATACCAACAGAAGACTAAATGGTTAACTCGACTGAAAAAATTAAAGCCTTTGCCGGTTACCTGGTAAAGGCTTTTTAAATTTAGTATTCCAGGTTACATTTTCCTTCCCACTGTTTCAATAATTTTGCAAAATGAAACATTTATGTACCGCAATTTTTGCTCTGCTGCTTTTTGCCTGTAATTCAATAGGCCAGCCTGAAAAAGAATTGGAAGTCCCTGCTTTTGAAAAAGCCATTTCGGGAAACAACATTCAATTATTGGACGTACGTACCGCCGCTGAATTCCGGAGTGGACATATAAAAAACTCCCTGCAAGCGGATTGGAACGACAAAAACCAGTTCATCGAAAGAACAAAATACCTGGACAAGAATAATCCGGTATTTGTTTATTGCCTGTCGGGTGCCAGAAGTGCGGCGGCTGCTGAATGGTTACGCCAACAAGGGTATAGCACCGTTTTTGAATTAGCAGGAGGAATCGCTAACTGGAAAAGGCAGGACAAACCAATAGAAGGAAAGGAAAATGTAAAGCAAATGAGCGTTGCCGAATATCAATCGCTTATCAAAAGCCACCCCACCGTGCTGGTAGATTTTGGTGCCCCCTGGTGCCCTCCCTGCAAAAAAATGGAACCCGTATTAAATGCCCTGGAGGCAGAGCATGGGACTCATTATAAACTCGTAAAAGTAGATGGAGGAAATGATATTGAAGTTATGAAGATTAACCTGGTGGAAGCTATTCCGGTATTTATCATTTATAAAAACGGCAAAGAAGTTTGGCGCAAGCAGGGTATTGTGTCAAAAGATGAATTGAAAAAAAATCTTTAACCGCACAAGGATTATCTTATACATTTGATGAGTTAACCGGTGCGTATGAATCATCACAAAAAAATTCTTGCTACATTAGTTTGCCTTCTGCTTTTGTTTGTAACACAGGCGCAAAAAATTGAATTACTTAACAGTGGCTCCAATTTTTCCATCAGGGGGCTTAGCGTTGTTACTGATAAGATTCTTTGGGTGAGTGGCACCGGAGGTGTGGTAGGTAAAAGCACGGATGCCGGGAAAACCTGGCAATGGATGAAAGTGCCTGGGTTTGAACAAAGAGATTTCCGCGATATTGAGGCCTTCGATGCCTATACAGCTATTGTACTGGCTATTGCTGAGCCGGGACAAATATTAAAGACCACTGATGGTGGCCAAAACTGGAAAGTCGTTTATTCGGATACTTCAAAAGGAATTTTTTTGGATGCAATGGACTTTGCAGATGAGTATAATGGAGTAGTAATTGGTGATCCACTACCTGGTTCAAAGTACATATATCGGGCATATACGCGTAACGGAGGAAATAGCTGGTTTCGCCCGGCAGATGACAACAAGCACATTCTCCCCGTACAGGAAGGAGAAGCTATGTTTGCCTCCAGCGGATCCAATGTGGTATTCATAAAATCAGATGGTTTTTATTCCAGCAATAAAATGTATATCGTAACAGGCGGGAAAGCTTCGAATTTCCTTTCGCAGAATCCATTGCAAAAAAAATTATTGCCTTTACAGCAGGGGAAAGAGAGTACCGGCGCTAATTCAATAGCCATTCTGAATCCTAATACGCTGGTAATAGTGGGGGGTGATTTCTCCAATGATAAAGAAAGCACCGGAAATTGCGTACTTAGTAAAGACGGAGGATTGAGTTTTTCCACACCCCAAACCTCCCCCCATGGTTACAGGAGTTGTGTTGAATTTTTAACCAAAAACAAACTGGTTGCCTGTGGAACTTCCGGTGTCGACATTTCGTTGGATGGCGGCCTGAATTGGACGCTGCTGTCCACCGAAAGCTTTCATGTATGTCGAAAAGCCAAAAAAGGCCAATCCCTTTACCTCGCCGGTACTAATGGCCGGGTGGCTAGATTAACCTGGTAGTTATTTTTTGAACATGAAATATACTGCCCCTAATCAAAAAACAAAACGTAATAGATAATTCAATTAAAAGGGCTCTTTCAGATATACTACCCCAAATACAGCAAACACAATCAAGGTAACTACTTCCTGTGTCATCTTTAGTTGAAAGCAGGAAAAACCATTGGTGTAACCCAATCGATTGGCAGGCACCATCAAACAGTATTCAAAAAAAGCAATTCCCCAACTAATTAATACGGCTTTCTATAATGGAACGCTTACCAGTTTAAGATGACCATACCAGGCAATAGTCAAGAAAATATTAGATGCCAGCAATAACAGAATTGTTCTCATGTGTTATAATGAAATTTCAACACGAAAAATACAATAACCAGCGAATGGGAATAAAAAAGGAAGTTAATAGTCAACCATGATATATTAAGACAAGCATGCGTTATGAAGCGGCCGTTTCAGCCAGTTAATGCTTTCCTCAATTTCAGGAATAAAGAAAGATGAAAAAAACCGGCCAATTGGAATTGACCGGTTAAAAATTGACTATTGATGTAGCAACCTCGAACAGACACGAATGTAGGGGACCGTTAGTTACCATACAATAGTAAAAGCACGTTATAACTAATAAAAATATACGAAAAGCACCGCGGAGGCAGATGTCTGGAGAAAAAGTGGATAAAAATAAATCCCGAATCGCCCTTGTTCTTTTCATAATAACTATAGTGCGACCAATGAGGCTCAATAAATATTCACTATCTTTTTACTTCGAATGATGAATACCGCCGGCACTGCCCGTTGTCCATCCTTATCTGAGGGTTTAATCGTCTCTTTGCCATTTACCAGTAAACAGCTACTCCCTCCTCCATCTAAATTCAATGCCTCCACGCATCTTAGAGCTTTTAGAATTTTAGCTTCCTGCTGTAGCGTGGCCCCTTCGGCTATACCCGGAAAACGGCCCTGGATTACCAGGATAATTAGCTTCCCTTTTTTAGTATAGCCCATCGCCGTGCGGGGATGCTTATCGTTCTCCCCATCGGTAAACATCTGTTCTTCCTTGCTTGTTATTCGTATTTTTCCATTTTGAAGCAGGACCGGCCCTCCTCCAATGGCCGTTTGCATGCGCCACCACTTCCAGTAGTCGAGTGTATTGAGGTCTTCGAAAACAGGGTCACTTGTTTTCCCTTTAGCAATAATGGGTTTCGATTGAAACGCGTAGGGCCATCGTTGCGCAGTATCCGTAAACAGCCATGCCACATCCGCTTCCCGCTTGCGTGAAATGCCAAGGGCACTTCTCGTCGGGTAATAGAATGAATCGCTGTTTTTACTTTTTAAGGCAGGCACATTATAAGCAACCATTTTACCCTTCTTAATAACCGTATTCAGATTTTGATTGGTTTCAAACGAAAAGAAAGTACCATTTACCAACACATAAGGAGAATCCTCCATCTCATAATATTGGGTGGGAGTAAACCGGCTGCCATTTCCAACTTGAGTAGTAAATTCTAAATTGCGATCTTTCAACTTAGCTTCTATATAATATGCAATGAATGGTTTGCCTTCCATTGAATCGGTGGTACGGTAAACATTAATCGATTTGGGTAGATAGCCGAATTCTGCATTAATTTTCTTCCAGCGGAGCTGCGCGAAAGAAGCGGAGGTTCCAATTAAGAAAACAGCCAGCAGCAGTGTTAATCTTTGCATTTGCCGAAGATAAAGAATTGATTTTACCTGTCTGCCGAGGCTCATGATATCAAGAGAGACAGAACCATGCACAAAATAAATAATCAAATCAGGAAAGTTTTCAAAGAAGAATGGAGAAGATATCAAACAACGAGGTGATATTTTCTTTATCGAATAAATATATACCTGCAGTAAGCATCACTATGGATATGACAGGCACCCTCAAGTTCCTAATCGCATTGGTATGTAATAATTGAGATGGGGTTTTCAAGTCTGCATTTTGTTTTGCTTCTCCTGATCCCATTTAGTTTTTCCATATCCGGGGATTACATGCCTTTCGCTGTGGTAGGAGGATCGAACCAAGGGCCCGCTTTCCACATAATCGAGCCCCAGCTCATATCCAATATCCCGGTATTCGGCAAACTCATCGGGATGAACAAAGCGATGAACCGGCAGGTGCTTTTTAGTGGGTTGAAGATACTGACCGATGGTAACCACATCCACCTGGCTATTTCTTAAATCTTGCAGAGTTTGAATTACTTCTTCCCGGGCTTCACCAAGCCCGAGCATAATGCCACTTTTGGTTCGCATGCCTCCGGCTTTCAATATTTTCAGCACCTCCATACTTCGCCAGTATTTTGCCTGGATCCTAACCTGTCGGGTTAAACGTTCTACCGTTTCAATATTATGTGATACAACTTCTGGTGCTGCGTCAATTATCAACTGAATATTTTCCTTTACCCCTTTAAAATCCGGAATTAATGTTTCTAAGGTAGTAGTGGGATTAAGTGCCTTAACCGCTTTAATTGTATTATGCCAAATTATACTTCCCCCGTCTTTCACTTCATCCCGGTCCACCGAGGTAATAACCGCGTGTTTAACCTTCATCAGGTGAATAGCTTCCGCCACCCGCTGTGGTTCATCCCAATCGATGGGTTCAGGCCTGCCAGTGGCCACAGCACAAAAACCGCAACTGCGGGTACACACATTCCCCAGTATCATAAAGGTGGCGGTGCCTTCTCCCCAGCATTCGCCCATATTAGGGCAGTTTCCGCTTTCGCAGATCGTATGCAATTGGTGGGTGTCTACCAGGTTTCGAACATGCTTATAACTCTCCCCAATAGGAAGTTTCACCCGTAACCAATCGGGTTTCTTAACTTTCGAGTTAAGTTCAGCTACACTATTGATAACGGGCAATTCCTGCATATTTGATTAATTCAACACTTGCTTATCAAAAAAAGTTCATTTCGGGATACTCAGCATTTTCAAACGAATCAAAAACAATCAAAAACCAGGCAACTATTTAAATAGCATTAAGCAAGCCCGAAAAAGAAGCTTATCATTATGGGATTGAGTCAAGCCTTTTTGCCTTACCCACCTTGAAATGATCTTGTAAAAATACATTACTTTCTTCTTCCGAGTAGTAGGGAGATATAGGCACTGAGGAAGAATTGTTTTTCCTTTACATAGGCTAGCTGGGATACTTTTTTACTATAAACCTCGCCCATCAAACCTACTTCAATAGCGGTTACTGTTTCGTTGAATCGACCATAGTCGAACCGCATCGCTACCTTGGCATGAGCGCCGGGGTTGAATTTTACATCCTTCCAGCCAACAAATATTCCCGCCGCACTCAGCGCAACGTATCCACTGTCAATTATTGCAGGATATGTCTTTCTGCCTAAATCCTGCACTTCAACATAATATGGTTTCATTAAACCTATCGATAGGCCGCCACCTAAAATACCGGTCACGGCTACTCCATTCTTATTTCCTTTCCCTCCAATCCGGTTCTGGAGGGCGAGTCCTAATTTCACCTGGTAAAAATTATTGGTTTTTCCGAAGCGAACCGAATTGATTTGAAATCCGCTAATGGAGGCGGGTGAACTCTTTTCCTTTGGATGCCTCTTTTCATTGAATTCAAACTGGAATAACAGGGTTTTCCTATTTGATTTATACCGGCCATATTCATAAGACAGCCCATACCCATCCGTGATCATCTTTATTCCAAATACGTTCTGTTTATTAAATACAACCTCCCCTTCCTCCTCCTGTTTGGAAAGTGCGTTAATCCGTTCGCGCCGTTCTTCTTTCTTTTGTTGCTTCTTGGAAAGAGTTTCTTTCTTGTATTGTCCGTAGGTGTTAATTACACCTATACAAGCCAATATGAGTATAACAATTTTCTTCACCTGCATTGATTTAAATATTCAACGTAAATTTAGGGCAAATTTATACAATATGACCTCTACAATCGTATACGAGGGAAATCTCCGTACCGTTTGCACACATGTAAAAAGCGGTAGCCAGATTCAAACGGATGCCCCAACCGATAACCAGGGAAAGGGAGAACGCTTTTCTCCTACCGACTTATTAGCCACATCGCTTGGAGTATGCGCTATGACTATTATGGGTATTAAAGCGAGAGATATGAATGTGGACCTGGCTGGTACCAGAATTGAAGTGGAAAAAATTATGAAAGCCGATCCGCGTCGGGTGGGTGGAATAAATTTAACGTTTCATTTCCCGGAAACGGTATTGGCCGAAGAAAAACAACGAACAATAATTGAACGCTGTGCCTATACCTGCCCGGTATTTTACAGTATTCATCCGGACATTGAACTAAACATTCAATTTGAGTGGAACCGGGAAACTGAAAAAGTTAAGCTATAGATCTCCCGGTAGAAAATGCAACCTGGTTATTGTGTGAATATTATTTAAAATAATCATGGCTGCCTCTTACTGATTTTTAATTGCTGTCCGGGTATCTTGTTTTGAATACAATCAGGTTTGGACTTGCTCATCGCCCAGCCATTTTTTTACATTATTCATTTAATTTCCATCTATGTCAATTCGATTTTTTGTAACAGGAGGCACCTTCGACAAAGAATACAACGAACTTACCGGCGAACTGTATTTCAAGGAAACCCATCTGCCCGAAATGCTCCAGCGTAGCCGGAGTAGCCTCGATATTACCGTCCGTACGCTGATGATGATCGATAGCCTGCTGATGACAGCAGAGGACCGCGACCTGATTGCCCATCAATGTCGCAACGCCGCGGAAGACAAAATCGTAATAACGCATGGTACCGATACCATGGCCATCACCGCCCAAGTTCTGGCCGAAAAAGTAAAAGGCAAAACGATTGTACTTACGGGAGCGATGATTCCCTATAAATTTGGAAGTTCCGATGGATTCTTCAATCTCGGCAATGCCCTGGCATTTGTTCAATATCTGCCTCCTGGAGTATATGTAGCGATGAACGGCCGCGCATTTAACTGGGATAATGTGCGCAAAAACAAACAGACTGGCCAATTCGAAGAGATCAAATAATCCCCTATCCCCATATTAATAATTAAACCCGCCTTTACTGGTTTCCATTCCTGAGTTTAGTTGTACAAGGTTTCTTTAGGCAGGTTCGTTAAAAAATACCTGTCAGGAACAATCCCATTTGCTTTCAAGTAAAAAAACTGCCAATCTTCTTTTTATTATTCATAATTAGTTACTTTTACTGTTATCTGCATCCTGCCACTACCCTATAACACCTGCTTTCCTCCTGGAATGTTTTATTTATTTAACTCTAAACAACTTCTGTATGAGAAAGCATTTCCTGATTATTATTTGTGCTGTCGTATTTGCAGCCTGCAACAATGAAACAAAAGAACCGGCAACTGAAACTACCGTATCCCCGACAGCCTCGTCTGAATCAAAACCTGGTCCGGTTGAATTTGCTGATTCCAAATACATGGAAATTGGCAAGAAAACCCTCGCCGCCCTTACCAGTGGAGATATGGATACCTGGATTAATTCTTTTGCCGACAATGCCGCTTACAGGTGGGGCAGCGGCGATAGCCTCATTGGCAAAAAGGCAATAGGTGACTATTGGAGAAAACGCCGCTTAGAGGTTATTGATTCCCTCACCTATAGCAATGATATCTGGTTACCCGTGAAAGTTAATGAACCCCAGCAACAAGTACAGGCTCCCGGAGTTTGGCTATTAGGATGGTACCAGGTAAATGCTAAGTACAAGACAGGTAAAAGAATGATGCAATGGTCACATGTCGATATGCATTTTGATAGCCAGGATAAAGTTGATATACTTATCCAATATATAGACAGGGTGCCAATCAATGAAGCAATGAAAAAATAAATTATCAGGACCAATGGTCAATAAAAAACCCATGTTTGAAATAAACATGGTTTTTTTATTTTTAAAGAATTCAAAAGTCCTTATTTCTTCACATTTATAGTTACCGACGAAGTCAGTTTGCTTCCATAAGAGCGATGCAACGCATCGGCCAACTGTAATGTTAGCTTATGTTTACCCGGAGCCAGTTTAACTTCAGCTTGTGATTGCGCGTTTCCGAAATGCAGATGGGTTGAATCTTTAGGAACAACAGTGCCCGCCACAATTGAATCAAGTCCAATCAGGATATGATGATGGCCCGATGCCGGCTTTATCTTTCCATTCGCTGTATCCAGCGACATCCCATCCAATCCCATTTCAATTTTAACGGGAGAAGTGACCGTAGCCCCATTTTTCAGGTTTTTAAAATATACCCTGGCACCCTCCGGAATAGCCGGCACCGGCGGTATTTCGGCGGAGGGCGTGGTGGTTGCAGCGTGATCGTGCATTTCGTGGGAAGCAGTATCTGTGTTAGAGGCAGCAGTCTTTTCTGGATTATTATTGCAGGCTGCGGCTATCAACATCGTAGCAGCTATGGATAAAATTTTTTTGTGCATGATATTTGTTTAATTTACTGCAAAGTTAATTGAATTCAAGAAGGTTTTATCCTGCCCATTTTTTAGAATTCGGTAATTTCTCTCATATCTCTACTTTTACAGAGAAAACAAAAACTATGGCGGAGGAGCTTATCATAACTTCCGGAACCAAAAAAGAAAAGTACGAATCGTTAATACCTCAAATAGAAGGTTTGCTGCATGGAGAATCAGACCTGATTGCCAATCTGGCCAATATCGCTGCAGCCCTGAAAGAACAATTTGGTTGGTTATGGACCGGGTTTTATTTGGTGAAGAATAATGAATTAGTCCTGGGTCCTTTCCAGGGGCCGGTTGCCTGCACCCGCATCAAGAAAGGAAGAGGGGTTTGTGGCAGCAGTTGGGCCACATCAAAAATTCTAATCGTTGGAGATGTGGAAACTTTTCCCGGCCATATAGCCTGCAGCAGTTTATCGCGGTCTGAAATCGTCATTCCAATAATGAAAGACAATGAAGTGGTGGGCGTGTTGGACGTTGATAGCAGTGAGCTGAATCAGTTTGATGAAACAGATGCTAAATACTTACAAAAAATCATTGGCCTTGTTAACTTCTGACCTTTTTTATTACTTGTAAGGAGTATCATCACGACTCCGATTTATAATGCATAGTATTTATCAATGGAACTCCCTGTGAAATACACCTTCTGAAAGCCAAAGCAACTTGCTATTCTTTCCCTTGAAATCCTTTCGGGCACTTTCGTTCGTATTATCATTTATCAAAACCTAACAATATGAATCTTCAAAACAAAAACCGCGCTTCACTGCTGGCCATGCTGGCCGCAGTTGCCATTAGCAGTCATTATTTTTGTTCCGAGCCTGCCCCTGGCCCAGGTGCAGATGCATCATCTGCTAAGAAGCAACTTACAGAGGAGGAAATAATCAACAAGGGTAAATATTACGTTACAATGGGCGGATGTAATGATTGCCATACGCCCAAGATTATGACCCCTGCTGGCCCCGAATTGGATACAACCCGGATACTATCAGGTCACACGGCCGGGAGCCAGGTAATCCCCATAACCTATGATGCTACTAAACCAGGAAATTGGATGTTAGCTGCACCAGACCTAACCGCCTGGGTAGGTCCTTGGGGTATTTCCTTTACTGCCAACTTAACACCAGATCCGGCCACAGGATTAGGATCCTGGACTCCTGAAGTTTTCATAAAGACTTTACGAACCGGCAAACATCTTGGCCAGCCTGGAGGAAGACAGATATTACCACCTATGCCATGGCAATCGTTTGCCCAATTAACAGACGAGGACCTGACAATGATTTTTACTTACCTGCAAACCATTCCTGCAATAAAGAACCAGGTGCCTGCTCCCGTTCCCCCGAATGAAGTGATGAAGAAAAAATAAGTACGTAGTAATTATAAAAGGGGAATTAGAATAAAGAGTCATGTATTAACGGTAATGAGGAAAACGCCTGATCATTGAATTTTTTCGATTCAACTTCATTCGTTTTCCTCATTACTGTTTTTTTTAGTCAGTGATGAATCTTATCCAAATCAAAATGGAATAATCAATTATCTTTAAAAGAAAAAATGCGTTTCCTGTTATTTATTTTTCTCCTTCTATTTAACAGCCTGGTTGTATTACCGCAACAAAGTCAAACCACCGCAATCATCCACGCAACCGTGGTGAACGTAATTACGGGAATGCTGGATATCGATCAAACAGTGCTGATCGATAGTAACCGTGTGAGTAACATAGGAACTTTCAAGAAAATAAAAATTCCCGATGGAGCCATGATCATAGATGGGAAAGGAAAATTCCTGATGCCGGGCATGATTGACGGACATATTCATTTTTTTCAAAGCGGTGGCTTATATACAAGGCCCGATGGTTTGAATCTTAGCTCGGTTTATGCCTACGAAAAAGATCAGCAATGGATAAAAGACAATCTCAATGGATTAATGACCCGTTATCTTGCCTGTGGTATTACAACAGTTATCGATGTCGGCGGGCCTTTCAGCAATTATGATGTGCGGGGTAAAGTAACCACAGAACCAAAGGCGCCGGATGCCTGGGTGACCGGCCCGCTGATTTCAACCTATCTACCGTCTAACCTGGACAAAAAAGACCCTCCCATTATTAAAGTCAATTCTCCGGAGGAAGCCCGGGAACTGGTAAAAAAACAATTGCCTTTTAAACCCGATTTTATTAAGATCTGGTATATTGTTTTGAATGGGCAAAAAGCGGAAACGAATTTGCCGATTGTTAAAGCAGCAATTGAGGAGAGTCACGCCCATGGACTGAAGGTTGCCGTGCATGCAACCGAATATGAAACAGCCCGGCTGGCCGTTCTGAATGGCGCGGATATCCTGGTACATAGTGTGGACGACAAAATTCTGGACGAGGAAATGCTTCAATTGCTGAGAGCCAAACAGACCGTTTATATTCCAACATTAATAGTAGCCCAAAACTATAACCGCACGTTTACGCAGCAATTTAATTTTAGCAATTACGATCTCACCCATGCCGATCCTTTTATGCTGGGCAGCCTGATGGATATACAACACATTGAAAAAAACAAGCTGCCTTTTGAATATAAGCAACTTCGAAACAGATTACTTATTCCAGCCTCGGAAGACAGCATCATGCTTGCTAATCTCAAGCTGGTGCAGCAAAAAGGTGGATTGGTAGTGGCAGGTACCGATGCAGGTAATATCGGCACTCAACATGCCTCATCTTATTTTGATGAATTACTGGCTATGAAACAGGCAGGCCTTAGCAATTGGGAAATCATCCGCTCCGCCACGATCAATACCGCGAAGGGATTCGGAAAAGAAAAAGAATCGGGAAGCATTGAAAAGGGAAAAAAGGCCGATATGCTCTTGCTCGATAAAGATCCTACCCAGGATTTAACTGCCCTGGCTTCCATACAAACTGTTATTCATCGGGGACGTCCATTAAAACCAGGAGACTTACTGCCCGTTACACCCGAATCATTGGTGCAGCAGCAACTCAATGCCTATAACCTTAGAAATATAGATGCTTTCCTAGAGCCTTATGCTGATAGTGTAGAACTGTACATTTTTCCCGACCGACTGATTGGCAAAGGAAAGGCGCAAATGCGCAATAATTATGAAACGATGTTTATCCAGTTCAAAGATCTCCATTGCGAAGTCACCAAAAGAATGGTGCAGGGCAATACAATTATTGACCATGAAAGTGTGACTGGAATAAGCCCCAATTTATTAAAAGCGGTTGCTATCTATAAAATTGAAAATAACAAGATCGCCAAAGTTTATTTCATCCAATAACTCATTTTATATGGCAAGGGTACCATCTATGATGATTCCATTAAACAGCCCTGCTCCTGAATTTGTTTTACCCGAGGTAGTAAAAGAATCGACTATTTCGCTGCAACAAATAAGGGGCAAAACGGCCACTGTTATTGTATTTATCTGCAACCATTGCCCTTTTGTAAAACATATTAACCCGCAGCTTATTCAATTGGCGCATGATTATGGCAATAAAGGCGTTCAGGTAATTGCGATAAGCTCAAATGATGTTATGCAATATCCGGAAGATGGACCCCAACAAATGAGAAAAGTTGCACAGCAACTTAAATATCCATTTCCTTATTTATACGATGAAACGCAGGAAGTGGCTAAAGCCTATAACGCTGCCTGCACACCCGATTTCTTTATTTATGATTCCAATTTGTTGTTAACCTACCGCGGCCAACTGGATGATTCGAGACCCGGCAATGATATTCCGGTAAGCGGAAAAGATATCAGAGCGGCGCTGGATTCAATGATAAAAGGAGATCCGGTAAACGCCATTCAAAAACCAGGTATCGGTTGTAGTATTAAATGGAAGAAATAGCCTCAACATTTCACCACGGCAAATGAAAGATTCATCAAAATTTAACACCGATATTGTTTCGCTGGCGGGCTGTTTGTACCGTCACCTTCTAATAAGCCATTCAACTGCTTACCCCGTACATCTTTTCAACCTCTTTCACGATTTCTTCAATCGTCTTGTCGTCTTCGTTAGGCCGGTAAGGTTGTTTTAAACTACTATTGAAGAAGAAGGCAACCGTTTGCCAGAAATGAGCGGAGAAATTTCCCTTGTATTCACTGATAAGTTCGTAACAATTGTTCCCGGTTTGCCGGTTTATTAGTTTCATGAGAATTTTTCCCTGGTAGATAGAAAGTTGAGTAAGCGGATCGGTGAATTCCTTTTTTAGTTCTTTCTCCCGGGTCTTAATATATTCTTTTCGCTGTTTTTTACTGGTAATGGCCTCCAGTTTGGCGTTTATATCATTTATTATGTATCCTGCTCTTCGCGCGTAAGGATAGGTAACATACACTGCATTGCGCAACCGGGTCCATTCTCTTCGCTTTTCTAATAAATGCTTTGGATAAAGAGCCGAAACCCAGGCCCACTCCAACGTTTGGGAGGGTACAATTTCACTGTTATTATAAACCTGGGCCGGAACGGGAATCGTATCATTAGGCCCCAGCACAGGAAATGGAATTTTCTGGAGAACAGAATCCGGAACCACCTGGCCATAGGTTGTTTGTACCAGCATAAATAATGCTAACAGCAAATGGGAAGAAATCCATATGTAACGCCGCTGGTTCATTGATTGCAACAAAATACAATTATTTCCTTATGTATTATACTGGTAAGACAAGTAAAGTAACCTGCTTTGTTGCAAACCTTTTGCTAATAATTTGATAGACCTGGTTTACAGGAGCTTTATACGTCTTACCATGCTCATAATAAAACCGGTAACCAACAGGATCACCCCCAGCCAAACGAGGTTGATGAAAGGGAATTGCATTACTTTCAAGGCGATAAAGGGAGTCATTCGGGAAGATTCTTTTATCCCGATTTCAAAGCGCTTATTATCTCCTATCCGGGTAAGTTGAATCGCCATATTTTGAGAAACAAGGGTATCAGGCACCAAATGAATCTGGTTATTCCTGACAGATAAATAAGGAGCCGCTGTAAACGTTTTTCCCACTCCAAAAGGCATCACCCGCAAGGTGGCCATTACCGCGGTATCTTTTGCCGTAAACAACATTCGGTTGTTAATTGGATTTAATTGCACTGTATCCAATATCATGAAACCGGCCGAATAGAAAATGGTGTCTTTGATACTTACAGAAGTATTCCGGTATTGTGCTGTATCCTCACCGGCCAGCATTTTATCGGCATAACTGATATAAGTAAAAATGTCTTTGTGCAGGTAATGCCAGGCATCCGGGTTGGCCGAAAATCCTTCCTGTCCTTTACTATTTTTTATTAAGTCGGGATATAAAACAAATTGTTCCTTACCATCTTTTCGCTCCATCAAAATATGGAAATACATATTTTTCCCACCCCCGGTACTGCTGTCTCGTACATAGGTTGCCCAATATTTACCCATATCAGTTTTGATACCCTGGTATAGCGTGAGGTTTTCTTCTCCCTTTTGTTTAGCATCGGCTCCAAAATTGAGCGGGTTAATCTTATTAACTGAAAGTACTTCCTTATTGGCAGATGAGATTAATACGCCAACCAGGAATATTCCAAAACCCAGGTGGGCAACAGAAGCGCCGGCAGCTTTTATCCTTCCATTTAAGCCAGCCCATATATAGGTAGAATTTGCCAACACGGTGTAAATACTGGCAAAGAGGGCGAGGTGTATGGCGATCAGGAATCCAATACCGAATTTGTCATAATGAATATTTCCAAAGAAACTTGCACTGAGCGAAATGGCGATCGCTAAAATGGTAGGTATTCTGATTTTTTTCCAAAAATGACTTCTAGCGGTATTCTTGTATTTCAGGTATTGCCCTATAGCCGTCAGGGTACCGATTATTACCGCTATAAAAATCTGAACCCGGTTATAAGCAAACTCTTTTTCTGCCCCAATATCCAGTTTGGAACCAAATAGTTTGTTGAAAATAGGAAAGGAAGTAGGAATTATAATGGCTAAGGCCGAAAGAAACAATATCAGAGAGCCGATAAACATCCAGAATTCCCGCGACCAGGTATTTTCTTCTTTGACGATATGTGGAATCTGCCGGTATCGTAAGGCATATAAAATAACTGACGGAACCAGGAATACAAAAACGAACGCGCGCAACTGACTATTCATTCCGGATGTTACAAATGCGTGGACCGATGTATCCTGCAGGTCGCCGCTCCGGGTTAAGTAAGTTGAATAGAGAATAAGAATGAAGCTCAGAATATAAAACAAGTAAGTTGTTCGAAGCGAATGACCGGTCGCATTAAAAATTAAATGGGTGTGTAACCCCGCAACCATTACCAACCATGGAACCAGGGAAGCATTTTCAACAGGGTCCCAGGCCCAATACCCTTCAAAATTAAGAGATTCATAAGCCCATTTGGCACCCATCATTATTCCCAAACCTAATATACCACCGGAGAATAATGACCAGGGCAGCAACTGTTTTGACCAACCCCCGAAGTCTTTCTTCCATAAACCAGCGATGGCATAGGCAAAGGGAACTATCGTAGAAGCAAATCCTAAAAATAAAATCGGTGGATGAATAACCATCCAATAATTCTGCAGCAATTGATTTAATCCCTGGCCACCTCTGTTATTTATTAATTGGAGATAATCTTCTCTTAAAACACCTCCTGAATAAAAAGCCGGCGCATTTTCAGGAGCCATTACACCGGAATCCCGTAACAACAAAAACGGGTTATTGCCCAGTTTAAGATCGAAAATATATATGCCCAGGATCATGGTGGACAAGCAAACCTGCGCGAAGCTTATAACGCTCATTACCGGCGCTTCCCATTTTTTAGCGGTGCGCATCAATACAAGGCCCAATACCGCATGCCAGAAGGCCCATAGCAGGAAACTTCCCTCCTGCCCTTCCCATATACTACTGAGCAGGTATTTTGGCTCCAGTGATTTATCGGAATGATTCCAGGCATAGGAGTATTCAAAGAAGTGATTAGATATAATGAAATAGATAATAGCGAATATGGCGAAAACCGAAATGGCATCTATTATAAAACTAATCCGGGCAATCTTTCTCCAGCTATTTGCTTCCTCCGGGATAATTGCGTTAGCCGATTTGAAATAGGCAATACTGGCTACCAGCGATGTTATTAAGGAAAGCACAAGCAGAAAATGGCCAACCTGTCCGGGTAAGAGATGTTCACCAATATAATTCATCGCTCTTTCTAATTTTGACTGAGATTATTGCCGGCTGCTTTGGGGTCGTCTTTATACTTGGAGGGACATTTAATGAGTATTCCATCTTTACGTGTTATTTCAAACACATCGCCTTTCATTTTGCCTTTCAACACAATACGACTACTTTTTTCCATGTCCATCGGCTTCTCAAAATGATAGACGACTTTTGCTTTATTACCCAGCGAATCCTTAACATAAAATTGAGTAAGATTGGGGTTGCGGGTTGGATCATATTCAATGGGCGTTTGAACTGATTTATCTAATTGAGCTATAACAGTTACCGTTTTCCCTTCTTTTTGACGGGCGGATGCCAGGGTTTCGTAAGTAGATAAATCTCCCATGAAGCTCAGGAGAACCATGACCGCCGCCGCTATACCAACCAGGAGTACGATATGTATTTTTTTCATAAATGATTTTGAAAAGGCAAAGTTAGGCTAAAACTGTTCATTTGCTGCGTTGTTTTTAATAGCCGCGAAAATAAAAAGTAGTCATTGAACCCTTTAAAGATATTCAGAAAATATCGTTAAACAAACCAGCCGCTCAAAAGGGGGAAGCAACCTAATAAAGTTTTTTTGCCTCTTATTGTTCCTGTGCTAACTTGCAGCCCATTTTTCAATTAGCCCCAGCATGACAGACCTTTCTCAATTTGATCCTAATCGCGCCAGCAATCCCAATAATAATATTTTCGGGCTACCATTTCCTGAAGAGGATGCACGCGTGATTATTCTTCCCGTGCCCTGGGAAGTTACGGTAAGCTATAATTCCGGCACGGCCAGGGCGGCTGAACATATACTTAAATCGTCTTTTCAAGTCGATCTATATGATTCAGATTACCCGCAAGCCTGGCGCCAGGGGTTTTTTATCCG
Source organism: uncultured Chitinophagaceae bacterium (assembly GCA_963775145.1). GTDB lineage: Bacteria > Bacteroidota > Bacteroidia > Chitinophagales > Chitinophagaceae > Endoryza. The sequence continues at coordinate 346,077 of CAVZHZ010000015.1, read as the reverse complement.
GGAAACAGACAAGAAAGTCTTGATGAAAAGTGATTACCTGCGTAAAGAAGCGGAACTCTATATTGACTATATCTCTAAGGGAGAGGATGTAAGCAAGAACCAATTCATGAGTAAGTCCCTTAAGGAAATTAATGAGGGAAGCAGAATACTCAATAACTGGGTGTACGAAAAGTCCATTGAAATTTTAAACAAAGGCAAATTATTAGGTTTGTTAGGGGGAGATCATAGTACTCCCTTAGGTTACTTTAAGGCTATGGGGGAAAAGGAAGGTGATTTTGGAATAATCCAGATTGATGCCCATTGCGATTTGCGTAAAGCGTACGAAGGGTTTACTTACAGCCACGCCAGCATAATGTATAACGCACTCAGCGAAATTCCACAAATTCAGCGACTGGTGCAGGTGGGCGTGCGTGATTATTGTGAAGAAGAGTGGGTCTACATCAGTAACAGCAACCATCGCGTTATTACTTACCTGGATCGGGAAATCAAAGAGCGGCAGTTTGACGGGCAATCGTGGAAGCAAATAGCTTCTGAAATTGTTGGCCACCTGCCTCAAAAAGTATTTATCAGCTTCGATGTGGACGGGTTAGATCCAAAACTTTGTCCGAATACAGGAACCCCGGTACAGGGAGGTTTTGAAATTGAACAACTCGCTTATCTTTTTAAACTCATTATAAAAAGCGGCCGGAAGATCATAGGTTTTGACCTCAATGAAACCGGCATAAGTGAAACCGAATGGGACTCCAACGTTGCTGCCCGGATATTATTTAAGTTGTGTAATTTGCTTGTGGAAAGCAATCCTGCATAATATGATTTATCATTATGTTGTTACAATAAAAAATCAGCATTCCCGCCTTATCGATATTATTGGCTTTTTGCTTTCCGGCGTTTCCGTATTATTTTTTGTGAGAGAAATGATCAATGCAGTCAGCGTTGGACTTGCTTATCTCTTAGGTTCTGTTTTCATAATGGCCGTATTAGCCTGGAATATTTATCAATCCAGGCGTCACCACCGCAAGGTATATTATAGCCGGGCATTATTAATTGCTGCCCTGGTATGGATGAAAATGCCTTACTTCCAATGGTTGAGTTTTGTGTTTATAATTCTCGCCCTGCTGGAATACCAGGCCAAATACTCGGTGGAAATTGGTTTTTCGGATAAAGAAATTGTGCTTAACACCTTTTTCAAAAAGAAATATAGTTGGACCCATTTTTCAAATATTGTTTTGAAAGATGGTATAATTACCCTGGACTTTGTCAACAATAAGGTCTGGCAGCGTGAAATTGATGAGGACGAGGAAGACGACGCCAGCGAAGAAGAATTTAATCATTATTGTCAAAGCCAACTGGCACGCACTCAACCAGCCTGATTTATTTTCCTGGTTTTTTATGGAATGGGAACCACACTGCATCATCTCCCATAACCAAACTGCCCCTGTATGAATTCCCTGACCCTGCCGGTAGTTCATCCTTCGTTTCAGCGCCTGAAAAAAAATGCAGGTTCTCTCCATTTAACAGCCGCTGGTTTAATACTAATTCACGCAATTACCCATTTTGAAAAATCGAACTACGACTTCTTTTATACGGGCTGTCTTATCTTTATTGCTGTGGATATTTCTATCCTGGCAATTGCGGCCCGCCACGTGTTAACCGAATTGCCACGGGTAAACTTATTATTCCGGGCTATCGAGTTTCTGTTTTTTCTGGGCATTGCAACGGAGCTTCTCTTCCGAGAGCAATGGATCAATAGTATCATCCATTTTATTTTCAGCCTATCTTATATTTACCTATTCTATTGTGAAAAAAAGGTTGTCGCCGGAGAACGAATTTGTATTCATCATACCGGCATTGATATTCCCGGTTTACCCGCCTGCCATTTTTTAAATTGGGCAACCATTACACGGCTGGAATCCAGTTATTCTGATCTAACTATAGATACGACCTCTCGTAAAACCTATCATTTTAAATTGCAGCATAATCTTCAATTCGAGGAACTGGATCAAATTCACGAATTTTGCAGGCATTATTTAGGAAAGAGTCATTAGCTGTTTGCTGTTAGCCCGCTGGCTGACGATTCAGCTAAGGCTATTTGCCAGATGCTAAACGCTTTCAATTAATGAAACAATCACCTTTTCTTCTCTACAGCGATGGTAATGGAACCATTTTCGAGGATACTTCTCTTTATGCAACTGGCAGAAGCGGATGGGATGCTATTCCTGTACCAAATGAAGAATGGATCAAGCTCCCGGAAGGAGGAGCTTTGTACGAATTGCCCGGACGAAAGGGAATTGGAATTGACGTGCATACCGGCGAAATGCGCCTTTGCGAAAAAGGATGGGCTGTAGCAGCGTTTATTCCACCGGCTCATACCGGCCTATACCTTGCTGCCTATGAAACGGGGATAAATGCTCCCACGCTGCCTTTGTTTTGTTACACCGCGGCTGCTTGGTTTAATAATGAATTCTTCGTACCTGCTATCCGGATAGAAACAGATATACGGCAGGAAAGTGTGGGATATGACCAGGATAAAATAGAAGCGGGAACCTCCTTCCTGTTAAATGCTTATCCTAATAACCGGCTGGTAAAACACCTGATGGAAAATTGTTGCCAGACCTATAATTGCCCGGCAGCACGCAATCTCGCTTTGGGCAGATGGGAGTGCCCCGTTCCTACTTCACCTGCCTGTAATGCTAATTGTATCGGCTGTATTTCCTTTCAACCCCAGGAAGAGAGTATCATCTCCACCCAAGACAGACTAACCTTTAAACCAACGGCTGAAGAAATAGTGGAATTTACGGTTCCCCATCTTCAAACGGCCCCTTTCCCCATTGTAAGTTTCGGCCAGGGATGTGAAGGAGAACCTCTTCTCATGTGGGAAACCATTGCAGAAGCCATCAGGGAAATCCGCAAACATACATACAAAGGAAGCATTAACATCAATACTAATGGATCTAAACCGGAAGCAGTAAAAGCGCTGTGCGAAGCAGGATTAAGTAGTATCCGGGTAAGCACTAACTCAGTTCGGAAACATATTTACGAAGCATACTATCGTCCCAATAATTATGTATTTGAAGATTTGAAAGAAAGTATAAAAGTAGTTCGAAGCTATGGGGGATGGGCCAGTATAAATTATTTTGTCTTTCCCGGAATGACTGATAGCGTGGAGGAGTATGAGGCCCTTCGAAAATTTATTCTCGATACAGGCCTTACCATGATTCAATGGCGCAATTTCAATATCGACCCTGACTGGTACCTCGGTAAAATCGGGGCTTCGGATACTGGAGAATCGCTGGGCATTAAACAATTAATGGAATTAATAAAGGATGAATTTCCATCATTGAAGTTTGGCTACTTCAATCCACCAACGGAACGGATAAAAGGAAACTTCGAAATGGATTTCGCTCACTGGTAACCGGGGACTATTTACTATAAACTATAGCTGTTTGCCTGGCTTCTTTTGCCTGATCATACCGAAAGCGCTTCATGCGACAAAAGGTTTCGGGCGTAATTTCCAGGTAGGATGCCAATTGCTTTTGAGGAACGCGTTGTAATAAATCCGGTTGTTTTTCGCAGAGTAATAAAAAACGTTCTTTTTTCGAATATCGCAGGTTGTTTATTTGTTCGGCATCCTTTTTCACATAAAGACTGGATAATATTCCCAGAAAAATTTTTTCAGCGATAGATAACTGGTTCATTAATTTTTCAAGGTCACTTTTATTAATTCCCACGCATATAGTTGGTTCGATTGTTTCAATGGTCGTAGAGGAAGGTTTCAGAGAAAAATAGGAATTGGCCGATAAACAAATATCATTTTCTTTATAAAAACCGGTTACAATTTGTTCTTTACCGCGGTGAAAATATTTTCGCAGAATGCCTTTGGCTATAAAATAAATATTCTCTTCTATCTCACCTTCCCGAACCAACTTTTGTTTTGCCTGAATATTTTTCAGAAAAAAATCTGCAGTAAATTGTTCGAATTCGCTGTCAGTCAGCCGGTAAAACTGATCTAAATATCTCCGAAACCCAACGAATGAATGAGTCATTTATCTCCTTTTCATTTACAATATCAATAGAGGGCCGTATTTTCGGCAAAGTATAGACTAATAACGGCTGTATTTGGTTGCACAAACAACCAAGTTGATCGCTAAATTCCTTCAATGAGTTTACTAACCAGCAAGAAAAATATATACAGGGGAGTTCTGCTAGCCGTATTGGCTACTATTATATGGTCGGGTAATTTTATTGTAGCCCGCGGCGTGATCAAAGAAATACCGCCTGTTAGCCTTGCTTTCTACCGGTGGCTGGTTGCCACTGTAATTATTACTCCCTTTGCCTTTAAACAGTTTAGCCGGGAAAAAGAAGTTTTTATCAGTAATTGGAAGTATATTTTCTGGATATCCCTATTTGGAATTACTATTTATAATACCCTGATTTATATAGCAGGAAAAACATTACCTGCCGTTAATCTGGCGCTAATTGGTACTACCTCTTCGCCGGTGATGTCAATCATTTTGGCAGCAATCTTTTTAAAAGAAAGCATTAAACCCCTCCGGATTGCAGGTCTTACAATTTGCGTTATGGGAATATTATTGTTGCTTTCCAAAGGAAGCTGGCAAAACCTGGTTCATTTTCATTTTTCAAGCGGGGATTGGTGGATATTGCTCGCCGCGCTGACATTTGCTGTATATAATATTCTTGTTCGCAAAAAACCCTCGGGTATTTCTCCCCTGAGTTTCTTATTTGTCACTTTTGCACTAGGCACCCTATTGCTATTACCCGCTTTCATTTGGGAAACAACCGTTGCGGAACCGATTGCATGGAGCTCTTCATTGATTATGGTATTACTATACCTCGGAATCGGAAATTCAGTATTATCTTTTCTTTTCTGGAATGCGGCCATCGGCCGTTTGGGCGCGGGTCGCACCGCTCTGTTTGGAAATCTAATTCCTATTTTCAGCAGCATAGAAGCGGTATTAATATTAGGAGAAAAGATTACCGCGATTCATTTTGTAAGCGGGGTACTGGTAATGGGTGGATTGGTAATTGCCAATCTCAAGAAAAGCAATAATGGGTAATTTACTATTATGAAAAAAGTAATAATAATCGGGGCAACATCGGGAATTGGAAAGGAGTTAGCAAGTCAATATATCCAACAGGGATGGGAAGTTGGTATTACAGGCAGGAGAAAGGAATTATTGGATGAAAGAAAAAAGCAAGAGCCTGATAAAGTCTATACCGCTTGCTTTGATGTGCAGGGAGACGAAAATATTCCGCGGGTCAAAGACCTGATTCAGGAATTAAATGGCATGGACCTCTTCATCTATAATGCCGGAGTGGGAGATGTAAGCAGCCAGTTGGATTGGGAAATTGAAAAAAGAACCTATCAAACCAATGTAAAAGGATTTATTGAATTAGTACATTTCGCCTTCAACTATTTTATTGAAAAAGGAGAAGGACAAATTGTGGTAATCTCCTCCATTGCTTCCATCCGGGGAAATAGTTTTGCACCGGCCTATAGTGCCAGTAAGGCCTTTGCCAGTAATTATTGCGAAGGCTTAAGTTTAAAAGCAAAAAGACTTATGAAGAAGGTTGTAATTACCGACGTACAACCCGGGTTTGTTGCCACAGCCATGGCTAAAGGGAAAGGTCGCTTTTGGGAAGCGCCAGTAGCAAAAGCAGTGAACCAGATCATTAAGGCTATTTCACAAAAAAAGCGCCTGGTATACATTACCCGCCGGTGGGCCCTGGTTGCCTGGATCATGAAATGGGTACCCTGGTTTGTTTATAAACGAATTGGCTAAAATATATTAACATTTTATAAGTACGGGGATATGCAAGTTGCATGTTTATTGCATCGTTAATAACAACTGTTGAAAACAAATGCACTTAAAATAAAGCACAGCAGTCTACATTCGTATGGCAAACGCAATAGCAATGATGGATCAGCATTTTGAATCAAAAAAGAACTGGAAAGCTACCAGTTACACCGCGGTAGTATTAGCGCTGATGCTGGTCTTTTTTATTTTCTGGAGGTGGCCCTTGCAATCCTTTGCCACTCCGCTACTCGAAGAAGGAATTGAGGTGAACCTTGGTAATAGTGACCAAGGCCTTGGAGAGGACCAGCCTTTCCTGCCCGGCAAACCATCGCCTTCTGATCAGCAAGCCTATACTCCTCCTCCTAAAACCCAGGTGGCGAAAGAGGAAGAGGTAAAGGATATTGCTTCCGATGACAAACATGAAGATGCACCTGAAATTAAGAAACCATTGGTAACAAAACCAGAGGCAACAAAAGTTCCCGATAAAGAAACAGTAAAAAACAAACCGGTCAATAATCCACAGCCGGTCAATAATCCTACCCCCCCGGCGCCAAAACCTAAAGCCGTGTTCAAAGGAGTAAATGGAACAGGAACAGGTGGCAATGAGGCGGATAATTTCAAAAAAGGGGGTAACCAGGGAATTGCGGGAGGTACTGGCGACCAGGGTAAACCCGGTGGCGATCCGGATTCAAAAAATTATTCGGGGGGAGGAAAAGGAAATTCCGGGGTGAGCGTATCAAAAGGATTACAAGGCAGAAACATAGTGCGCACGCCGGCATTTGAAGATGAGTTTAATGAAAATGCAAAGGTGGCTATTGATATCAGAATTGATGAAAAAGGAAATGTGATTTCAGCAGAATATCAGCCAAGGGGCTCGACTACATCAGACCCCGGTTTCAAATCAATTGCGATTCGTAAAGCAAAACAGGTTAAATTCAATACAGGCAGTGCGGAGTCGGCCGGAACCATAATTTTTAATTTCAAGTTGAAAAATTAATAATAGGATTGCCTCCCCAGGAAAATTTGTTTCTGATATCCTCCTCTGTTATAAGAGCACATTTTTTTCACTTCGCTATTTAGCGTCGTATCCAACCTGGCATTCAGTTAGCCAAAAAAAACTATTATTCAATCAGCAGTCATTCTTCCTTTCTTATTTCTGTAATAATTAAGCAATCGCTCCCGATACCAGCCACTCCGCCAATTGATTTTATCAAAGAGTCGTAGCCAGTACTATGGATCATATTATTTAGATTTGCCGCTCTTTATGAACTATCAGCAAACCATCAACTACCTGTTTACCCGGTTACCCATGTTTAGTCGGATTGGGGCCGCTGCCATCCGGAAAGATCTTACCAATACCTATTCCCTTTGCAAAGAGCTGGGAAATCCGCATACAAAATTCAAATCGGTACATATCGCAGGTACTAATGGCAAAGGATCTACCAGCCATATGCTGGCTGCTATATTACAAAAGGCCGGTTACAAAACGGGCTTGTATACCTCTCCGCATCTGCACGATTTCAGAGAAAGAATACGGATAAACGGAGTCATGATTCCGGAAGAATCAGTAATCGATTTCACAGAACGTGTTCAGCCTTTAATAGATAATATTGAACCTTCATTTTTCGAAATAACCGTTGCCATGGCATTTGATTTTTTTGCCAGGGAAAAGGTTGATATAGCCATCGTTGAAGTTGGATTAGGGGGCCGCCTGGATAGCACCAATGTAATTACCCCTGAGTTATCTGTTATAACCAATATCGGATTCGATCATCTGAACCTCCTGGGCAATACACTCGAGGCCATTGCAGGAGAAAAAGCGGGCATCATTAAAAAAAATATTCCGGTTGTTATCGGGGAATATTTGCCTGAAACAAAACCGGTATTTGAGAAGATTGCAACAGAACGATCGGCCCCCATTTATTTTTCCGGAACACCACGATATGTGAGTGATTGGAAATACGGGAAAAATCATTCAACGGTTACTGTAGTTAACAAAGCTACCGATGACCATGAAATTTATCAGCTCGATTTGCCCGGTTATTATCAAAATAAAAACCTGCTTACTGTACTCGAATCTGTACAGCAATTGCAGCAGAAAGGCTGGCAAATAACCCGGCAGCAGGTTAAGGAGGGGTTAGCCCAGGCAAAAAAGTTAACTGGTTTACACGGTAGGTGGGAACTCATCCATACCCATCCCGATATTATCCTCGACGTGGCGCACAATGAAGACGGCATAAAACAACTGCTGATCCAGTTGGAAATGGCCGATCATCATCAATTACACTTAATAATTGGCATGGTTAAAGATAAAGAGGTAGAGAAAGTGTTAGCCCTGTTGCCCAGGGAAGCTATATATTATTTCACCCAGGCTCAAATACCACGCGCATTAGATAAAGATAAATTATCCTCCATGGCACTTGCCATTGGCCTGAGGGGTAAAAGCTATTCCAATGTGAGTGCTGCGATGAAAGCGGCCCAATCAAACGCTCATGCAGATGATTTGATTCTTGTTTGCGGAAGCGTTTTTATTGTGGCAGAAGTAATTCATTGACCTTTATTCAAAAAGCTGGAATAAGAAGTTCCCAATTGTTCATAAAATATTCATAAGCATGAGCAGTGTTTTTCTATCCCGCTCCTTTCATTATATTTTTAGATCGCCTAACTGCCTCAATGCATAGAAACAGGTGGTAACATGCATGCTCTGGATAATCTGGTTGGTCGCTAATAATTCTTTCAGTTTATCCATACTCACCAGGTGAACTTCGATATCTTCATCATCATCGAGCTGCTGCTCCGACATCCGCTCGCCGCCTTTTGCCAAAAACATGTGCATCCAGTTATTATTTGTAGAGGGATTAGCGCAAGTCTTCCCCAAATATTCAAATGAAGTAAACCGGTATCCCGTTTCTTCCTGCAATTCCCTGGCAATAGCTACCTGCAGCGAAGTATCTGAATCATCCACGCATCCTCCAGGTAACTCATACGAGGTTTCTCCAATTGCATGCCGGTATTGTTTTTCAAGAATTATTTTCCCCTCCTTTGTAAGGGCCAGCGCGGTAACCCAGGCAGGAAACTCATAGACATAGTAAGGTGTAACTATTTTTCCATCGGGTCGTTCACAGGTATCTTTTCGAACGGTAAACCATAGATCATTAAATAGGTACTCCGAAGAAAGTGTTTTCCAATTCATATTATGGCGGATTGAAGAATGCAAAAAAACCTTTATTCATTATCAGCTCCGAAAAGCTCTAATGGCTTTGGCTTCCCACTATCACTTACCATCCCATTCTTTCCCGCAGGGCTGTAACATGACGCACATGATGCAGCCCGTGCCAGGCATACATTCCCAGTAAATACCAAAGGGTCATTTGTTTGTTGTGTTCGGGATGGACTACCGTTCGGTTCCATTGCTCCTCGGTTAAATTAAGTATGGCAGCATACCAGCGACTATGCAACGCATATAAGAGCGTGATCGAAATATTAATGGGTACTTTTTCAATATCGTCCAGCTTCGCCCATTCTCCTTCGAGATACGGACGTATAGTCGGATTGTCCTCGGTCAATCCAGCTTTAAATCGAATATAGGCGTTCATATGACTGTCCGCCACATGATGCACTAATTGCTTTACTTTCCAACCACCTTCCCGATAGGGAGTACTTAGTTGATGCTCATCCAGGTTTTCAATCGACTGCTCCAGTAATGCAGGAAGAAATTGAATATCCTGTAACCATTTTTTCCTTTGATCTAATGAAAAAGGTTGGGGCTCATATTTTCCGATGGGATAACGAAGGTCCATCATATATAATAAAGTATTAAATGACAAATAAGATATACTAGATGCAAGATACGAGATGTAAGATAAGAGAAGCAGGATTCGGGTTTCGAAATTCAGGATGTGAGATAGGAGATACGGGATGCTAGTATGAATGCTCGCATTTCGCGCCGGAGTTTTCTTGTGCGCACAAATGGCTGCAAAAGTAAAGGAAGGGATTTGAGACACAATTTACCCTTCAAAGGGTTTTGGAATTGATCTGCGGAATTAGATTGCATTCCAAATCGCCCGGGATACTATTCCTCGCGCAAGGTATGGCCCGTTAATTGAATAAATACATCCTCCAGGTTTGCCTTCTTTACTTCGCGGGGTCGCTCAAAACCTGTATCTACTAAATTGTCAACCAGTTTATCGGGACTATCCATTGCAATAATCCTTCCCGCATCAATAATGGCTACCCGATCGCATAATACTTCCGCCTCATCCATATAATGCGTAGTGATAATCACCGTTGTTCCTTTATTACGGATTCCTTTTATCAATTCCCACAAACTCCGGCGCGCCTGCGGATCCAACCCGGTGGTTGGTTCATCCAGGAAAATGATCTTCGGCTGATTGATCAATGTGGTAGCAATGGAAAACCGCTGTTTCTGGCCCCCGCTCAATTCTTTGTATTTAGATTTGGCCTTATCTTTTAAATTAACAAGTTCCAGCAAATCAAGAGGGGGCACCACCCGATTATAAAGCCCGCAAAACAGCGCAATGAGTTCTGTCAGATTCAATCCGGGGTAATAACCGGATGTTTGTAATTGTACCCCTATTATCTTTTTAATTTCATTGGGATCCTTATCCAGGTTAATCCCATCCACCCATACTCCCCCCGATGTTTTTTCCCGAAGGGTTTCAATTATTTCAAGGGTTGTTGACTTCCCCGCGCCATTAGGCCCCAGCAAACCAAAAATCTCCCCCTCGTACACGTCGAAGCTGATCCCTTTTACCGCTTCAAAATTTCCATACTTTTTCACCAGGTTTTCAACAGTGATTATTTTATTTGCCATGATGCTTGTTTAGAATAATGATTGATGAGGAAAGAGTGATATGAAATACGCAATATGGGATGCTGGTGCATAATTCTGAATCATTAACCGCGATTGAACAATGCTTAAACAACTTCCTATTGAAACAACAATTCCATTTTCACATCGGCTGTGGCAAATGGACTATTGATTAATGGAACATGCTTAAATCCGAATTTACTGTACATATCAATTGCTTTTTTCAACTGGTGATTAGAAAATAAACATAGTTTTTTTGCTCCGAGTTCTTTAGCTTTTCCAATACATTTTTCAATTAATAGTTTACCGAGGCCTTTTCCCTGCCAGGGTGTTGTTACGGCCATTTTCGCCAGTTCAAAAACACCGTCGTGTTCTTTTATCAGTGCCGCGGTCCCTACAATTTCTCCATCGGCCTGTGCTAAAAAAATAATTCCTCCCGAATTCAAAATCGTTCCCCGGGGATCATTCAGCACTTTCAGATCGTGGCTCTCTGTGAGGTGGTATTTATCCAGCCACTCCAGGTTGAGCCGCTTAAATTCATTAGCAAAATTATCCGAATATTCAATGATTTCGATCATAGACAATAATGGTTCCCTTCCACTCTCTTTTCTTATTTTTACTATTGCAAAAATTATTCGCCATTCGCCATTCGCCATTCGCCATTCGCCATTCGCCATTCGCCATTCGCACATTCACACATTAACTTCCCGCCAAAAAGGTCTCTAATTCCTCCATCATTCCTTTACTTCCAATAAACAAAGCTGACCGCTGATGTAGTTCTGTAGGCATAATATCAAGTATCCGCTGCTTACCATTAGTAGCCTTCCCTCCTGCCACTTCAACAATAAAGGCAAAAGGATTGCATTCATATAATAAACGCAATTTGCCTTTTGGCTTATCTATTGTACCTGGATACATAAAAATGCCTCCTTTGATCAGGTTTCGATGTACATCGGCTACCATACTGCCTATATATCGCTGGGTATAGGGTCCCCCATTAGACTTGTCTTTCTTCTGGCAAGCGGTAATATATTTTTTTACATTCTCGTCGTACTGAAAGAAATTACCATGGTTAACCGAGTAAATCTTACCAAAATCAGGACATTTGATGTTCGGATGACTCATAGTGAATTCACCTATTGAAGGATCCAGGGTAAAGCCATTTACTCCGCGGCGGGTAGCATATACCAGCATGGTGGAGGAACCATACACAATATAACCGGCCGCTACCTGGTTTTGCCCGGGTTGAAGAAAGTCCTCCCGGGTAACCGGGCTACCCTTTTCCGTTACCCGGCGATAAACACTAAATATAGTACCGATAGAAACGTTGGTGTCAATATTTCCACTACCATCTAATGGATCGAACAGGCATACATATTTAGAATTATTACTTACCGGATCGTCGAACGCAAAGAAATCATCCAGTTCTTCGCTCGCAATTCCCCCGCAACTGATACCATGTTTCAATACACCCATGAATTGATTATTCGCATAGATATCCAGTTTTTTCACATCCTCTCCCTGTACGTTGATAGTGCCTGCGTCTCCCAAAATATCTACCAGTCCTGCTTTATTTACCTCTACATTAACACGCTTGGAAGCCAGGCCAATATCTCTCAACAGGCTGGCCAATTCGCCCGTGGCGTGTGGAAAATCGCGCATTTGCTGAATGGTAAATTCATCCAGCGTTTGAACTTTACGGTTCACATCCATACAAGCAAATTTAGGTTAGGTTAACGGTGGAGCAAAAATAAGGGATTGGGTGCGGGTTTAAAAGTTAGTTGAACAATTGACCGGTTGATAAATTGAGTTCAGGAACCTCGGATATTAACCTGAATATTCCGACTTTTGCCCCGATTTATAAACAGCGTTGCTGTTGACCCGGTCAATAATCAACCAGTCAACAATTCAACCTATCAACTTTTCAACAAATCAACCATTCAACAAATCAACCATTCAACAAATCAACTATTTAAACTACATGAAGGTATTCAAGTTCGGAGGCGCCAGTGTAAACAGTGTAGATCGAATAAAAAATTTAGCCGCCATCCTGAAAAATTATTCCGGAGAAAAACTATTGATTGTAATTTCTGCCATGGGCAAAACTACCAATGCGCTGGAGAAAGTAACAGAGGCTTTTTTTGCCGGAAAAAAAGAAGACGCTTTGCAATTGTTTGAGCAGGTAAAACAGCAACACCTGACTACCGCTAAATACCTGCTGGTTACCCATTACCTCGCCTGTGAAGAACAATTGAAGAATTTTTTTACCGAAGTAGAATGGATGCTTCATGATAAACCGGTTCGTGGGTACGACTACTATTACGACCAGGTAGTATGTACCGGTGAATTATTATCAACCGCCGTTATCAGCGCCTACCTGAATGAAGTGAATATTATTAATCAATGGAAAGACGTCAGAGATATTATAAGAACTGATGATAATTTTCGGGATGCCTCTATCGATTGGACTGTAACTCTCGAAAGGGTAAACAGCGACATAATTCCAGTATTCAGCAACTGTAATATTATCATTACGCAAGGATTTATAGGCTCAACGGATGAAAATGAAAGTACTACCCTGGGCCGGGAAGGCAGCGACTATACCGCTGCGGTATTTGCGAATATGCTGGATGCTGAAAGTCAAACGATATGGAAAGATGTGGAGGGCGTAATGAATGCCGACCCCAAGCAATTTCCGGAAGCTCAATTAATAGGTGAATTGAGTTACGATGAAATAATTGAAATGGCGTATTATGGAGCGCAGGTTATCCATCCAAATACGATTAAGCCCTTGCAGAATAAAGATATCCCCCTCTATGTAAAATGTTTTGTGAACCCGTCTTTACCAGGTACCGTCATTCATAATAAAAGCCTGAAAGATCTTCCGCCGATTATTGTAATAAAAAAGGACCAGGTGCTGGTACAGCTCCATTCCAAAGACTTTTCTTTTGTAGGGGAAAAACCAGTGGCAACCCTTTATCACCTGTTCGCGGATATCCGTATTAAACCTAACCTGATGCAAACTGGTGCTGTTACTATACAAGTTTGCCTTGATGACCGCCCCGAAAAGATTGAAAAACTGGCACTGGCTGCGGCTGAAATATTTGATGTACAGGTTGAAAAAGGATTGACCCTGCTTACCATCCGCCATTATACGGATAGCATTTTACAAAAAATGACAACAGGTAAAAAAATTGAATTAAAGCAACAATCTCCCGAAACGGTGCAGGTAGTAATGTTGTAATTACCTGTTTTGTATAAGTATCTTTTTTACCTGGCTGCTTCCATTTAATTCCAACCGGGCAAAATAAATACCCGGAGAAATAGAAGGCAGGGAAAAACTAATGGTCGAAGAGCCCTTCTTAACAAAATATGTACTTGCGTATACCCTTTGACCCAACTGATTGAGCAGGCTTATTTGTAAAGCCCCGGGCTGATAACTAACAATCCCGATTTTAAGAAAATTATTTGTGGGATTTGGACTAATGGATAACCAATTGAAATAATTGTTTCCTATTCTTTTCAAAGAAATCACTTTGGAATATTCCTCGCCGCCATTCTTGTAAACGATTCGTAACCGATAATTAATAACTCCTTCCATTAATTTATTATCCTCAAAGTTCATGGTCCTTTGTCCGGCATTATTTACCTGGGCAATTACTTCGTACCGGATCATGTTAGATGATCGTTCTAGTTGATAATTCAGAATATTATCTGCATCGGCAACGGACCAGGAAATAAGGTTATAACCGGAATTAGTTTTGCCGTAGAATGAAATCAGGTTACCGGAAGCCAGGGGTGCGCAAACAAAGTTAGTAGCTACCGGTAGTGAATAACCGGACAATGAAACGCCATTGCCTCCGGAAGTTGCTCCATTTGCGAGACCCCGGCAGGCAGGAGTAGAATTAACCATACTTATGGTTCCATTAGTCCCTCCTGTATTGATGGCGGTGATTGCTCCTAATACCCCAGCATTACTCACCCATAGCACGCCTCCTCCTCCACCTCCACCAGGGCCCGTGCAATTATTGGTAGCATTGCCCGAAACTGAACCATTTGCTCCCGCTACGTCAGTAGAAAGAGTACCATTTATTTGGTTAACATGTAAGACAATTGTTCCGCCGGCGCCGCCACCCCCACCCCCATCTCCTTCTGCAAAAAAGGGATTGCTGCACGCTGGATTATATGGCGCTGCCCCATTGGCTATTAACTTTTCTCCTCCGCTTTCAATAGCATTGGCTAGTAAAATAATTATTCCACCCCCATTGCCACCCGGAGTTCCTACTGAATTGTTTTGATGACCGCCGCCGCCACCACCCCCCATGAATATGCGATTATTAGGTGCCGTATACCCCGAACCGGAAAGGGTAAGCCCCCCGATGCCAGGATTTAACCCATGACATGCAAAGAATGTTTCATTTGACCTCGTTCCGCCATTTCCGCCGATACCATAATTAGAACCACCGGCACCCCCTGTGTTGTGGTTATTACCACCCCCGCCTCCGTTGGCCTGTTTGCCCCGACCATAGTCTCCATTCGGAATAAAATCAGCAATACCTTCTCCCTTCCGCGCTCCATTGGTATTTGGATCAGCAGGCGCCGCGGGTAATGTATAAGCCGTAACATCGGTGCTCCAAACGCATCCAGCATAGTTAACCAACGCTCCACCGGAAAACCCTTTACCGCTCACATCAATCGGGGCATTCAAAAAAATAGTATTGGTAGCTTCCATTACGACCACCCCGCCTGTACCCGTTCCTGCATTCCAGTTAGAAGCTTTAACAGTATCAGTGACTGTTACCGAGCTAAATTGTGGTATAGGTATTAATTGAACAGAGCCAGCCACATCGTAGGAACGAAGTAACTGGTATTGTAACAACACATTATTACCTGAAATTCCACAGATATAATTGAATTCATAATTTCCGGCATTTCCGATGCTGGTTAAATTACCAAATGATGAAGTATTGGTTGAATTAATACTCGCGCCTTTCATTTGAATAATAAGTATTTTAAGTCCGGGTGTTAAGCCAGCAGCAGAAGGCACCGTAACCGTATTAGGAATAACATTTACTCCGGTAACTTTATAGTATGTATTGATGACACCCGAAACAGACTGGGAAATTGTTGTTGAATGCATGATACCTGCACAACAAAGAAGAAGAAGGGGTCTTAAATAGAAATGGGATTTCATCACCGATTATTGCGAAAGGCTGGTCGCCAAACGTTTAAGGGTTTATGCTTAAAAGTACAATATGAGTCTGGCTATTACAATAGGCACGATAATAAAAAGAAAACACCGGCGTTTAGCCGGTGTTAGTTGTAAAAGATTTGTGGTAACAGATTGACTATTAAGGATTAGTATTATAGTGTTCTCCTTCGGAAATACCCGTTGGCCAGCTTACTGTTTCGTTGGATTTTCCAGAGATTTACTGCTCTGAATGAAATCTTCTCCGGCTTGGGCATTACAAAATCCATAGCTACTGTTTCTTTTACTTCGCTTAACAGGTTTTTTAACATACCTGCTTCCATCTGCACACGAGATGGCATAACATCACTTTTCATAATATTTCTCTTTTTTTATTAAAATCTTTTATGGCAGAGCAAATCGCCTGAAGTAAAACACTCGAATCGTTAGAAAGAATGTATCAAACTAAATAACACCTGAAGTACGTACTTTGTTTTTGCTCAATTTGATGTCGCAAAGCTACTACAAACAATCATAGGATGCAAGCCTCAAACCTAAAAAAAATGTTAATGGATGTTAGGACAATTTCATAACATACTGAAGCGGAAAAGAATGCGAAAAAATTAATTGGATGTATAGCGCCACTTAAACATGTGATAAAAGCACCATATCAAACACAACTAAAACTTTATGTACTCTCAATGAGAGCAAATAGCATATTTTATATTGATTGAATTGTCAGACTCATTTAATAATTCAAATTAATGGTGGGTGTCGAAACCAATGATAAGACTTAACAGAAGCCTCTTCTAAGCAAGCGTGCCAATTATCCTAACTTTATTGAATGAAGAAATGGCTGCTTTTTAAAATTGCTCTTTATACAGTTTTTAGCACAATTGCCCAATCATCCAATTATTTCCCTGGTCCCGATTCCTGGGAAAAAAGATCACCGGTCGCGATGGGAGTTGACAGTATAAAACTCAGAAATGCAATCCAGTTTGCCATAGAAAATGAAAGCAAGAATCCGCGGAGTATGGAACAGAATCACCTGCGAACATTCGCCAAAGAACCTTTTGGTGAAGCTATTGGTCCGTTTGCTGACCGGGGGGATGAAACTGGCTTAATCATATACAAAGGTTATATTATCGCGCAGTGGGGAGAGCCCGGCCGCGTGGATATGACTCATAGTGTTACTAAAAGCTTTTTATCAACCACTGTTGGGCTGGCATTAGAAAAAGGTTTGATAAAAAAGATAGATGACTCCGTTTCCCATTATATCAGTTCAGTGAGTTCATATGAAAAGGGAATTGAGTTCCCGGATTCTCTAAGAGTCATCACGCCCTTTTCTTCCCTCCACAACAAGAAACTTACCTGGGAGGTGATGCTTCGTCAAACGAGTGACTGGGAAGGAACCTTATGGGGGAAACCTGACTGGGCCGACCGGCCGGATCCTGATTCCACCCGGTGGCATAACCGCATTCGAAATGAACCAGGAACAGTATTTGAATACAACGATGTTCGGGTGAATGCCCTGGCACTGGCAACCACCTGGGTTTGGCAGCGGGCGTTACCTGATGTACTCAATGAATTTATCATGACACCCATCGGGGCTTCAAATTCCTGGAAGTGGGAAGGATATAGGACCTCGTGGATAAAAATGGGCGATAAAAAAATTCAAACTGTTAGTGGAGGCGGACATTGGGGCGGCGGAATGTTTATTAATGCCTACGACATGGCCCGGTTCGGGTTACTTACATTACATAAGGGAAACTGGAACGGGAAACAATTAATACCGGTACACTGGATAGAAAAATCTGCAACGCCCACGAAGGCGAATAAAGGATATGGTTACATGAATTATTTCCTGAACACAGACAAGAACTATTTACCGGCTGCACCCGCTTCCGCATTTGTTCATGTGGGCAATGGAACCAATATCATATACGTAGATCGGGATCATCAACTAGTGATGGTAGTGAGATGGATAGAAAATAATGCAATAAATGAGTTGGTGAAAAAAGTTCTGGACGCAATGAGATAAAAGTTACCACGCAATCACCACCACCCAAGCGTCATCACCGCTATGATTATTCTATCCAGGAAACTTTCTTTGATTTATAAAAGTCAATGTCCATCGATTTCATCCGGCTACCATGTTTTCCTAAACGAACTTTATATTCCTCCCAATTTCTTGCACTGGCGGGTGACCAACCTATTTCCGCGTAACCTGGTAATCGAGGGAAAACCATGTATTCAATTTCATTCATATTGGTGACTGTTTCCGTCCAAAGTGCCGCTTCCACACCCAGGATGTTTTCCTTTGAAATTCCTTTAACATACGTAGCCGGATCCCAGGCATACGCACTATCCAATTCAATATAACCGGCCCAGTGTAATCCCAATATGGTGGTTGAATCATATTGCATATCCAGATAAGCTTTTTTGGCGGGCGACATCATAATTTTCGCTCCTTTCTTCACTGCGGTTACTGAGTTAGCACTGTCGGCCCAAAACTGCGCCGCTGAATTAGGCTGCATGGTAGATAATGCAATCTCATCCCATCCAATAACCAACTTCCCATGCTTCGTTACAATTTCCTGTACCCGGGCCACGAATGGAATATAGTCTTCGATTTTAGTAGCATGACTCTCATCCCCTCCTATATGTATGTAGGGCCCGGGAGTTAATGAAGCCAGTTCGCGAATCACATCATCAATAAATTTATAGGTAATATCTTTTTTTGTGCAAAGTGAACTAAACCCTACCTCCGTACCAGAATATAATTTTGGAGCAGAATCATTACAATTCAATTCAGGATAGGAAGCCAGTGCCGCATTGGTATGGCCTGGCATATCTATTTCCGGAATAATTGTTATATGCCGATCCAGAGCATACTGAACAATGTCCTTGTATTGCTCCTGGGTATAGAATCCGCCTTTCCCGCCGCCCACCTGGGTACTTCCCCCAATGGCGGTAAGATTGGGCCATGATTTAATTTCGATTCGCCAGCCCTGGTCATCAGACAAATGCAGGTGAAATACATTCATCTTATAAAAGGCAAGGAAATCTATATAACGTTTCACATCCTCCACTCCAAAAAAATGCCTGGCCACATCGAGCATGGAACCGCGCAACTGATAATTCGGATAATCAACTATGGTGCCGGTAGCCATTTTCCAGGGGCCTGCCTGACGGGCAGCTGATTCGATGTTATCAGGTAACAACTGGCGCATAGTCTGAATCGCATAAAAAAGCCCCGCTGGTTTATTCGCGGTTATCTTAACTTTTGCATCTGTTATATTCATTTCATATCCTTCATTGCCTAATTGATTATTACCCTCCTTCATTGTCAAATAAATTTGACCAGCTTTCGAGGTATCGGTGCCTTCAGTAACTGTTAATGCGAAGCCGGTTGCGGGCTTAAATTGATTTGCTAAATATTGCCCCGCCTTAAGCGCCTCTGCTCCTCCCGATACAATTATTGAAGTCGCGTCGGTCAACTCAAAGGCGGTACCGGAACCAGTTACTGAAACTGGTTGGGGAATGATATGATCCAAAGAAACAGGAACAGCATCGTGTTTTTCATTCCCGTTTTGACAGGCCGCAATAAAAACTAATAATAATATACCCAGCGAAGACAAGTTTCTCGAATTCATATGTTGAAATGTTTATTTTCCGAAGATATCAAAATTATTTTCAAAACATGGCACTTATGCTGCTGGCAGACTAACCGGCACGAGGCCTTTTTTAATAAAAGCGCCCGATACCTTCGATCCATTAGTTCAAATTCCTTCCTTTGGTCTTGCTGTTTTAGTGAATAAGCATAGATATCTTTCTCACCGAAAATAACAATTAATGCCCCGATCGGTGAAATATGATATTATTGCAAAATAGAAGACCAGCACCAGGTTCTTCCATCACATATGAATACGGAAGCGCAGCGTTATTTTATCGTCAATAAGCCCTACAACATGGTTTCGCAGTTCGTGAGCAGCCACGCGGTAACTTTGCTGAAGGATCTTGATTTTGAATTTCCCCCCGGCACCCACGCGATCGGCAGGCTCGATAATCATTCAGAAGGTTTATTGCTTCTTACCACGAATAAAAAAATAACCCGGCTGTTATTCCAGGGAAAAAAACCGCATAAAAGAAAATACCTCGTACAGGTAAACAATACAGTAAGTGAAGACAAAATCCGCCTGCTGCAAAGAGGTGTGCAAATTCCCGTTGCAAACAACCGGCCTTATATCACTATTCCCTGTGAAGCGCAAATTATCAGCGAACCGGCCCTGGTATCCCGTTTGCAATATCCCTTTATTGTATATCCTCCCTTTACCTGGCTCCAGCTCACACTTACGGAAGGAAAATTTCACCAGGTAAGAAAAATGATACTGGCCATACAACACCGGTGCAAAAGACTTATCCGGGTTTCCATTGAAGATATTTGCCTGGATGATCTTCCGGCCGGTTGTGTAAAAGAAATTTCTGAACAGGAATTCTTTACTAAATTGAAATTGGAATAAGGAACTTTCCGTTTTGACCGAACACGAACCGAAAGCTACCGTAACTACCCCGTTTGTTTTAGTATTAAAAAATCATTTATCCCCAAATAAAAATAAATGAAAAATACTCTAAGCTGGCAGAGTGTCATTTTACTCGCTTCCATTACATTAACCATGACTATTTCTTCTGCTTGCAGCAACGAACCGCCTGCTGAGCCCCAAATTAATTCCGGCCATTTGGACAGCACGAAAGCCTATTCTCAAGGCCTGGTATTTGATATGCTTGCCGGAACGTGGAAAAGCGAAGATGGGAAGACCTATGAGCAGTGGACTAAAAAGCCAGATGGTACATTCCAGTCCCGTGTTTACAGCCTTAATAAATTCGATACGATTGTAAGCGAGGAAGCGATTATCTACCGGGAGAATGGTCGATGGGTTTTTGAAAATAAAGTAAAGGGCCAGAATGATGGCCAATCAATAAAATTTTATTCTACCCAATTAACTAATCATAGTGTTCAATTCAGTAACCCGGCTCACGATTTTCCTACCGATGTCAATTATACTCTTCCGGATAACAATACGATCAGGGCATTTATTATCGGGCCAAATAAAAAAGGCAACAAGGATACAATACCTTTTAATTACAGCAGGGTAAATTAGGCCGGCCACTAAATACTAACGGTTTTCTTCCGGAATATTTTTTACCAATGTAGCCAGGTAGCTATTACCCTTTGTATTAGCGGCGGTCCATCGCAGGTTAAACAAACCACCAATAATAACTCTTATACTCTTGAATCCCCGATGCTGCAATCTATTGGCAGCATCAAACACTTCGGGGCTGCTTCCAAAACTATAAATCACCACGTCGCGCTGTTTAAATTTTTCAATTTCACCCATACGACTATCCAATTCAGTAAAAGGGATGTTCACTGCATTCTTTAAATTCCCGACATTGCGCCAGCTGTCCTTATGTTTATTGGCATACTCGTCGGTGGAGCGAATATCGAGCAAAAGATAGTCTTTGTTTAACTTGGCAAATCGTCCGAACTCGGTTACATTAATCAGTTGATAGTTCACCGGGGAAACGTAAAATGATTTTTTACATTTTAATAATTGCTCATCCGTATGCAAAACACGATCGATTCCTTCAATAAGAACGGACACGTTTTTATACCCGTTCTTCTTGAGGATTACAGCAGCGTTCGCGGATCCTTCTCCATAAATATCGGTTACTATAATTTCCTTTCCTTTTGGTATGGCCGGCAATCTTGAATTCAATTCTTCCAGGGGTATATTCACAGACCCCCTGATGAATCCGTATGCATTTTCTTTTGCATTGAGACTGATATGCCGGAATGCCGAATCAGAACGAACATCCAGAATAAAAGGAGTCTTGTGTGCATTCCATTTTTCGCAGAGATCACCGGCTGAAATTAAAAAATACGAATTTTTGGATTCAAACAAAGACTGCAGGCAGGGTTTTTTTATTACCCCGGTATAATGCAGGGCTGTCATACCCCCATTGATATTATAGACTTTACTAAATCCGCTATCGGATAAAATTTTACTGGCGCGACGGCTACGCTGGCTATGAGAACAATACACAAAAACGGGTTTATCAGCATGGGCCCTCAATTCGGAAAGCCTGTTTCCCAATTCCCGAATATCAATATTGACAGCCCCCTTTAAATGACCCAGGTTATACCCGGGTGAAGCGGAGGTATCAAAATGCTCTCCACGAGACCGGACGTCTAATAATATATATCCCTTATTCCTTCCTAATTCCTCACAGAGTTCGGAGGGATCCACGGTCTTAAATAATACGTTGTCATTTTTGAATTGAGCATTTGCCAATATAGAAAAACACATTAAAATATTGAGGATAAGTTGGCGGAGCATAACTATATATTTAGCTTAAGTTATCCATATATTAATGTAAAGCCTGCAAAAAAAGTATGAGTGGAAAATTTGCTGAGATAAGCGCAGCACCCTTATAACCATAATTAGCCCGGGTTACGAATAGGAGGTTATATTGACTTTTTGATTCTATTCCTTACCTTTATGATTCACCAAAAAAAAGGAGGTATTCATGCAATCTACAGATATGACATGGGCACCTTCGGTAACTTTTTAGTTTGCCGGACTGCCCGCTAAATAATCTGCCCATTCAATTGGGATGAGCCATTTTCAAATTGAAGATGGCTCTTTTGTTTTAGAAACTTTCGTGAAGAATGGCGAAATCCTAACCGCCGAGAAAGGAGATTACGGAGGAAACGCAGAGAAACAAATAATCCCTAATATTCTGCGAAATCTCTATTCCTCCCGTTCTCTGCGGTAATATATTTACTTCAAATCAAAATCCCATATAGGCCTCACTCCCAGCAAATGCTCCACAAAATAATTCCATCTTTTCTTTATAAAATAATCATTGGCTTTCCCAGTATATCCATGTCGCTGGCTCGGGAATATTAACATATCAAATTCTTTGTCGGCTTTTACCAGTGCTTCCGCTAATTTAAAAGTAGCAGAGGGATTTACATTTTCATCAATGCCCCCATGAGTAATCAACAATTTCCCCTTAAGATTACCCGCCATGGTAATGTTCGAGACCATATGGTAGGAAGAATCTACCGGCCAACCCATATACATTTCGGGCCACCAATCTTTTTCCATTCGAAAATCATGATCCGCTGAACTGGCCACCGCCACTTTATAGAATTCGGGGAACTCCAGTACCGCATGTCCCGCATCATAGCCACCGGCAGAATGTCCATAAATCCCCACCCTATCCACATCTACCCATGAATACTTTTTTGCCAATTCTTTTATCGCCAGCATATGATCAGTAAGATTCTTCCCCATATTCTTATACGAAAAATTATGAAAAGCTTTTGAACGTCCGGCCGTCCCCAATCCATCCACGGTGACCACAATAAATCCTAGTTCCGCAAGCGCCTGGTTGGATCGGGCAAGTGATGCAGTAAAATTCCTGGGAAACATATTCGTATGCGGTCCGGTGTACGACTGATCAATAACCGGGTATTTTTTTGAAGGATCAAAGTTGGATGGCTTCCATAAGGCTCCGTAGATAATGGTTGTTCCATCGCGGCCAGTGGAGGTAAATGTTTCGGGAAAAGCATATTTCATCGAAAATAACTCATCAGTTATAGTCGTGCTTACTACCGCCACAATTTTACCCGTAGCCGTTTCTCTTAAAACAGTTTTTGTAGGTTGATCGGGAGCAGAAACGTTGTCAAACAGATACTTTCCATCCGGAGAAACAGACACATCGTGATTAGCATTTTCAGGGGTAAGCAGCGATAAACCCGTTCCATCCAGGTTTATTTTATACGTATGGTTGTAATAAGGATTTCTGCCGGCCTCTTTACCGGAAGCATTAAAAATAAGGGAACGCTTCTTGTTGTCAGAATATAAAACATCATTTACGTAATAATTACCCGCAGTAATGGGCCTGAGTTGCTTATCCTTAGTATCAATCGAGTACAATTGCCGCCATCCATCTTTTTCGGAAGCAATAATAATATGCCCCCCCTCTTCCTTTATCCATGAATTGTACGTATCAATATTAGTTTTACTGAATTCCGAATACAATTTTTCCTGCAAATTGTTAGAAAGGTCGTATCGGTATAAGTCAACTTCCTGGTACCCTCTTACCATGTTCTCCTCGTAAATAACTCCCGGTTCATTTTTCGACCATTCATACGATATCGGATTGGTATGCGTACTGCGCATATGGTCCT
Source organism: uncultured Chitinophagaceae bacterium (assembly GCA_963775145.1). Classification (GTDB taxonomy): domain Bacteria; phylum Bacteroidota; class Bacteroidia; order Chitinophagales; family Chitinophagaceae; genus Endoryza. The sequence goes on along the minus strand of CAVZHZ010000015.1, from coordinate 321,979 downwards.
TCCGAATCTCTTGCCCGGTACTTACATTGAAAAAAACCGGTATCATATAGACCATATTCGTATCCCCCGGCGAGGCGCGGTAATAGGAAAGCAACTTCGGGCGGTATTTATTTTCTATGCTCCAATCGAGGAGGTACATCTTATTGCCGGAACGGAGATCGCATACATAGGTTTGAATCCATTTCGAATCGGGTGACCAGTTAACCGCAAAGCGGGCGGGGCGTTCTCCTGACTCTCCTTCCATTATATCGCTCCAGCCATAATAACTGGCGTATTCATAATTTTTAAAACCGTCCGTACTCAATTGCTTTATCGTTCCATCCTTTGTAGACTTAACATATAAATTATTATTCTGACTGTAGGCAATCCATTGCCCATCGGGTGATCTGGCTACAAAGGGAGTTTGCAATTCATTCTTTTTGGGATTAAGTTTATAATTCCCCAGATCCAGCAAGTATTCCTTTCCCTGCACCGATAATTCGATCTGTGTTAAGTTGATATATTTAATAGAAGAAACAGGCAGATCCGTAAACTTCACCTCCTTCTTTAATAAAGCCGCAATGGTGTCTGCCAATCTTTTGTGATCAAATAATGGTTCCTGTTTCTTTTTTCTGAACTCGTACTTCCGGAACCACTTCCCTTCCTTATTTTGCGTAACAAAACCAACGCCACTGCTATCGGCAAACCAATTCGCCTCCACATTTGTATTAAATACTTTTTTATTGTTCAGGTTTTGCCAAAGAAAAGAAACGGCCCTGGCATAATCTCCCCGGGTAATGGTTCCCTGGCCATAACTATTATTAAGGAGGCAAATGACAATAAGGGATAAAATAAGTATTTTTCTCATACCGCCAGTTTTATATAGTGAATATAAGAAAAGGAACCCCAAAAATTTAAATCCAATTCCTGTTCAGTCCCGTATATTTTGTTGTGGCCGGTAAAATCAACTTTTTGATAATGGCGGCGTTTTTTAGCAGCCTGGCAGTACAAGCCCAATTAATTGAGCCCGCTTCGACTTTTAGAAAAATAGACCGTAATGGCTATTTCCGGTTTCATTACGATAATGATTATTTTACGAAGACCGATTACTATTATTCGCAAGGTATTTCAATTGAGTATGTTCATCCGTCTCTGCGGAAATTCCCACTTTCAAAGCTTTTATTAAGATTCCCCAACAGTAAAGTAGTATATGGAACAGTATTAAATTTTTTTGGTTATACACCGGTTAATATTAATACTGATAGTATTCCATTCGGGGACCGGCCCTACTCCTCTGCAATAACAGGAAGTCTTTTTTCCTCCAGTACGGATACCAGTAGAAAGCTGCATATTTCCAATACCATAAGCGTAGGTATTTTCGGGCCCCTTGCCCTGGGAGAACGAATGCAAACCAATATCCATCGCTGGCTCAATAACAAATTGCCACAAGGCTGGCAGCACCAGGTGGCGAATGATGCTATTGTCGACTATCAATTGAATGTAGAAAAACGATTATGGGCCTTTCAGGATAGGTTTCTATTGAATGGGGTAGCCCAGGCACAGCTGGGAACTCTAAAAACAAAAGCCAGCACAGGTATCAACCTGATGGCTGGTTATTTTGAAAACCCATATAAACCCATCCCCGTACATAAAGAAAAGCTGCAATTATATTTATTTGGCCAGGCAAGATATCACCTGGTGGCATATGATGCGCTCCTGCAAGGAGGCTTGTTGAATAGAAGCAGCCCATACACTATGGCGGCCGGTGACATCTCGCGATTGATTCTCCAGGTAGATGGGGGAATAGCGCTTAATTATAAGAAACTATTTCTGACATATTCCCGGTCCTTTATAGGCAAAGAATTTCGCTCAGGAACCAATCATCAATGGGGTGGCATCAGCGTAGGCTTTAGCTGGTAAATCTTCTAACGCCAACCCCTGACTACATTATTTATTAAGCTATATTTGCGCCTTCTTTTAACGAACCATCAAATCTTAAGCGTCCAATATGACAAGGGAGCAGTTATTACAGGAACTCAAGTATCATACATATATAACTATTCGGGAATCGGACACACATGGAATTGGCGTATTTGCTCTCTGTGAGATTCCAAAGGGTTGCCGTAACATTTTTTCCCGTAACGTGGGAGAATGGATCAAACTTTCCATTGCCGAAGTGGAAGACCTGCCCGCTCATTCCCGCAATCTCGTGGAAACCTATTGTCTTTTTGATGCCGACCATTATTATGTTCCTGATTATGGATTTAAGGTGATGGACCTGGTGAATTATCTCAATCATTCCTCTACACCCAACGTCATTTCAATAAATGATGGAGAAGAATTTGAAGCGCTGCGTGATATCAGGAAGGGGGAAGAATTATTGGTTGATTATCATTACCTCGCCGAAGGATTAAATGATTATCCCTAATCATCTCCGCAAAAAAAGGCTATTTAGTATCTTTCACTATGATCAGGCAAAAGCTGGTTACTACTGCCCTTAACAAACTCAAACAAAGGGATAGCTGGTTCTTATGTGATTACACGGTAAACCCATACGAAGGTTGCAGTTGTAATTGCCAATATTGCTATGTGCGGGGCAGCAAGTACGGAGAAAATATGGAAGAGGGACTGGTGATTAAAAGCAACCTTCCTGATATACTGGAAAAGCAGCTGCAAAACCGTGCCAAAAAGAACCAATACGGCATTGTCGTTATTGGCTCAGCCACCGATGCATATATTCCCCACGAAAAAGAGTGGAAGATGACAGCAAAAATTTTAGAGCTCTTATTAAAATACCGCTTCCCGGTTTTTATCAGTACCAAATGCAACTTAATAATGCGAGACATTGAACTGCTTAAAGAAATTGATAAGGAAGCCATACTTCCGGAAGATCTTAAAATTACTCTTGGCCGGGGAGCAATTCTATCAGTATCCCTTTCTTCGCTGGATCCAATAATCAGTCAAACGCTGGAACCAGGTGCCCTCCCTCCTTTAAAAAGACTTCAATTACTTCGGCAATTGAAGGAGGAAGGATTTCTGGCGGGAGTAAATGCAATTCCCACCCTTCCTTTTATCAGTGATACAGAAGAAGAGTTGGCGAAAATGATTGTATCTGCCAAACAACATAATGCGGATTATATTTTAGTAGGGGGACTGACTTTATTTGGCAACGAAGCGGCTGATAGCAAAACCCTATATTATAAATTCCTTCAGCGGAATAGGCCGGAATTATTGCCCAAATACCAGGTGCTCTATGGCAATTACAGTTCCCCATCGCAGGCTTACCAGGAGCAATTAAGAATAAAATTTGATAAGTTGTGTACAATGCATCAGATTAGAAACAGGATAATTAAATAATTATGCCGGTACAACGCAAAGCCATTCAAAAAATCCTTAAGGCATATGCCAACCCTTCTACATTAGCCTCTCATGAAAAATTTGTACCGGGCCTTTCTAAGGCCTACGGTGTTCCAATGCCGGTACTGAATCAATTGGCCAGGGATTTTAAAGACGGCGGCTTCGAGCTGGTGGAAGAACTTGCCGGTTCATCTTATATTGAAGAAAAAATATTGGCTGCCAAATTACTTGGGCAGATCGCCAAAAAGGATCCTGAAAAGTCTTTTTCAATCTTTAAAAAAATGGCGGTTCAAATTGATAATTGGGCAGTTTGCGACACGCTTGGCATGCAAAGTTTAAAGCCATTGGTAAGAACGCATGCCGATAATATTTTTTCTTTAGCAAAAGAATATAACCTTTCGTCAAACCCCTGGCTCAGGCGTTTATCGTTGGTTATGGTAGAATGGTATACAAGAGACAAAAAACATCATCAAACTATTAAAAAGCTTATCAGTCATTTGGAAAACGACCGGGAGTACTATGTACAAAAAGCAATTAAATGGATAAACAGGAATTTTTCGAAAGGGCGTTAACCAGAATGACAAGCTGCCTGTTTTTTCCGGAATGCAGTCAAATTATAAACAGGGATGCTGTTGCTGTGCACAATTTATTCTGTTACATTCATCTTGTTCAGGTTCCGCTATATTGAAATAATGCCATGTTTTCTTAACATATCAAGATCCAGCGCGACCCCTTCATTTAAATTCTTCCATGCCTTTACTTCACATACAAAACAGATATGATCACCTTCATCGAATTTATGCATCACCTGCAGTAATAGTACGGCCAGGCAATGTGCCAGAATTTTAAACCCTTTCCACTCCATTAATTCCTTTCTTTTTTCCAGCAGTCGTACCTTATCTGTTTTTCTGCCCGTTTTTTTACCCAACAGATTCACCAGTTTATACTGGGAAGCATCCATTACCTGCAATACAAATTCCGGGTGATGCAAAATATTCTCAAGCGTTTGCGTGCCTTTATAAATACAAACCATAAATCTCTTAGGGTGCATTGAAATAGCCGAAGCATAAGTGCATATATGAAGATTGAATTTATTTCCCGCCTTACTGGCTACGCTGTATACAGGCAGGTTTACCCGGTTCCAGGGTTTTTTACGGGTCATCTTTCCAGGTGATTTAATTGACTTAAGAATTTATCCGCGATCTGCATATGCTTGTTTCTTTTTTCAACGGGCATTTTATCAAATGTAGAAATCAGCATCGAGAGCCTGGGGTTCTTATTAAAAAAATCCCGGTGCAGGTGCATAAAACGCCAGAACAAACCATCCCATATTTCACACCAGTCGCCTTTCTTAAAATTGCTCATCTTGAGTATATAATTAGATCCGCTGATATACGGCTTGGTGCTCATCAACCCGCCATCCGCATACTGGCTCATTCCATATACATTTGGAACCATCACCCAATCATAGGCATCAATATAAAGAGTCATGAACCACCGATACACTTCATCCGGGTCAAACTCGCACAAACACATAAAGTTTCCCAGCACCATCAATCTTTCAATATGATTCGAATACCCGGTTTTCAATAGGCGCCGGATGATGGTATCAATAGGTTCAATCCCCGTAGTACCTGTCCAGAAACTTTCAGGTATTTTCCGTTCGAAGTTCCAGAAATTAGTTGTTCGTTGCCTTGCTCCTTCTCTATCATATACTGCTCTTATGTATTCTCTCCAGCCCATAACCTGCCTGGCGAAACCTTCCAGGGAATTGAGCGGAATGTTATTTTCCAATGCATACGAAATGGACCGGTCAATTATTTTTACAGGGTCGAGCAATCCTATATTGAGAGCGGGTGTTAATAAGGAATGAAAAAGCCTGGAATCATCTTTGTCAATAGCGTCCTGGTATACCCCATAGTCAGAAAATTTTTCTTTGAGAAAATCATCCAGCACCTTTTCTGCTTCCTTAAAAGTTACGGGATAATTAAATCTCTCCACTGATCCATAATGCGTGGAAAAATTCTTCGTTATATATTGCCTGGCTTCCGCTACATATGAATTCTCTTTCAGTATTATTGATCCTGGTACAGGTTGTACCGGCAGGCAACTTCTTACGATTCTCTTCGTCATAAGTCCATTTACCACCAAGTGGCACTCCTTTTTCCAGCAGGATGCCCAGTCGTTTTCGCTGTTCGATGTAAAAGTGCGTGAAGAAATATTTTCTCTTATTGTCAAAATATTCGCCGAGGTATTCCCCGGAACAGATAAAATTGGGAGAAGAATAATATTTCAGTTGAACCGAAAATTGTTTGGCATATCGCTTTAAGCGTCTTTCGAGCAGGTAATCGATCGTTTCATTGAGATGAATAGCTGTTATTTTTTTATCAGCCAAACGCTGGAAAAGCAGTTTTAATAGCTGATCGCTGTCTGTTGAATTTATATAGGTAGTTTCAAATCCTTTTTTTTCCAGCCAGGCTCTGTAAGCCTGCATGCTGGCCCGGTGCAAAAGCAGTTTTTGCTGATGGAAAGGATATTGGCGAAAAAAGAGTTCGTCTTCGAGCAAAAAAACCGCCCGGCCTTTCTTCAGGCAGGCATTTTTCTCATATAGCTGGTTCGGAAAGATCAGGCTTATTTCTTTCATGCTTTCCAAACATTTAGTAATAGTATTTTGTTTAACTGTTTTATATGGAAAAGATTAAAGATAAAAAGATTGTGTTAGTGGGCGCCAGCGGCAGTATTGGTTCTCGTACGGCCAAATTGTTGTCGGCGGGCGGAGCCGACCTCTATATTACCGGTCATAATGCGGAACGTCTTAAACAGACAGCGATGGATTGCGGAATTTCCTCTAATAAAGTTTTTGAACTGGATATAACAAAGGAGGACCAGGTTCAAACGGTTACCGACGCTATTTTGCGTCTATCCGGCGGTATCGATATATTGATCATTGCTTCGGGTATTGGTATAATTAAACCCATTGAATTGCTGACAACCGAAGATTTTCTGAAAAGCCTGGCGGTAAATCTTACCGGGCCATTCCTGCTCATCAAGGGTTTTCTACCGGCCATGAAAGAACAAAAAAAAGGACTCATCATTAATATTCCCGGAATACTCGGTAAAACACCGATGGCAGGGGCTGTGGCCTATTCAGCCTCTAAATATGGATTAAATGGAATGATGAAATCCTTGCGGGAAGAATTAAAAAGAACAGAAATACGTATTACGCAATTATTTCTTGGAGGTGTTGATTCTAATTTCTGGAACGAAATAGATCTGCGCGTTCAGCGCGATAAAATGATACAAGCCGAAGAAGCAGCCAAAGCGATCTGGTTTTTATGCCAGCAACCGGTAAGCGGCGTGGTAAGTGAAATGGTGATACAACCTTTCAACCACCAGGTTATTTAATATGAATAAGTAAAAATGCTAAGCAATTCTCCTGTTATCTCTTTGCAATTTTATTCCTGCTGATAGCCCGTTGCTGGCTGCATTTAAAACGGGTAACATCCTTGTCTCTTTTTAATTGATGCTTGGTTTCCCTTCCTCTCATGCGGGCGCGCCACAGCCGGAAACTACCCGGCTTCATTTCTTTGCGCATCAATTCAATAACATCTTTTTCATTCAATCCAAATTGGGTTTCGATGGCTTCGAACGGTGTCCTGTCTTCCCAGGCCATTTCAATCACCCGATCGGTTTCTGATTCGCTTAATAAAGTGAGCTTATTCATATTGATTTTAGAACCCTTGCTATGTTTTTATGACAATTTATACATAACATATCCGTGATAATTTGGTTGACCGGGCGAAAAAGAAAGAATATCCATGCCGGAAAAAGCATTACGGCCGGCAAAAGTCTTGCAAAAATTTGGCAGTATCTTGAGAAGAAAAATACTGCTACAATCACTGACACCCATTCTAAGGGTAGATGATCTTGCCGCTACCACCAGGTACTATTCAAATGTATTAGGCTTTACCATTCGGGCACATTCGGAAGAATAGGCAGTAACTTAAAGAGAAAGCAACGATCGCTTATCCCTTAGAAGATTTTGAATATGGCATGAGGGAATTTGTTATTATCGACTGCAACGGTAATATGCTGCAATTTGGTCAGGAATTAGAGTCCCTATTTGCTCCGCAATTCTAATTCAATACAAATTATCCCTTGTGAGTATTATTATTTGAAGTTATATTCGTACTAACCAAAACCAACACTACCATGGATCAGAATTTTGAATTCCCCACCTATCTCATTGTTATTTGGCTGGCTTGCGTTATTTTTTTAATTGCCGCCATGTGGAAAGTCTTTGAAAAGGCCGGCCAGCCGGGCTGGGCAGCCATTATACCTATCTACAATATTTATATAATGACAAAAATTGGAGGCAAACCAGGCTGGTGGGTACTGATGATGTTTCTACCATTGATCAATATTATATACGCGATATGGCTCTATAACATGATATCCAAAAGTTTTGGAAAAGATGAGGGCTTCACTGTGGGGCTTGTATTATTGGGTATCATATTCTGGCCGATTCTTGGATTTGGTGCTGCAAAATATCTCGGTCCTTTTGGCGACCAGGCAGCTTTCCATTCGCGGCAGAATCCGAATTTCGATTTTGAAAAAAAACAATAGCCCCATTATTAGGTAAAGAAGCCTGTTGTGGTCAACAGGCTTCTTTCGTTTCTGCGTACGGATTAAAAATGATCTCTTAGGGAAGGGTAATTTGTTTCTCACCACCGGCCCATTTAAGGGTTGCCTTGTTATCGCAATCGCCATTTCCAAAATCGATAAACAAAACACGGTCGTTGATTTTTACTTTCAATATTCCTTTTACAATCCAAGCACAGGCCACTGGCTTTATTAAAGGTGTTTCCGTATTCTTGATTACAATAGTTCCATTGGCGTACACCGTTTTATTACGTCCTTCAATTGAGTACACATCATCACGGATTGTCCGGGTATCCATTCCACGCACCTGGGTAACTACTTTGGCCCCTTCATAAGTAAATCCTCTTCCATTGGGCCAGGTAACTTTTCCGTTTTCAACCAACGTAGCATACTTATGTACACCATTCTCACTTAAATTCTTAATAGTCTTGGTGCCTTCGATATGTACGCGGTTCACGTAATATCCACGGAACGTAATAGTAAGTACGGAACCTGGCCGGCGAATAGGACCCGTAAAATGTAATACAATAGCTCCTTTCCGGAATTTACCATCGCGGCAAATACATCCGTCTCCATAATTAATAATTACGGTTTTGGGGAAAGTGCTATCGTTAGGTGATACTTCAATTTTAGTACAGGGCCCGATCTTGAACCGGAGGTCTTCGAATAAATAAACACGCGCACCCAATCCACCATCATTAACAGATTGAGGGGCTATACCATTATCAGAGGATTCTGCTTCCAGGTCGGCACCAGCTGATAATCCAATTTCGGCCACATCATCATATTCAGCATCCGCTGCTGTATTTTCTTCGGTGGCCACCATTGCTTCTTCTTCGCTAACCGCGGGATTCTGCAGGCTGCTATCTTTCTGGCAGGATACTAATGCAACGCTTGCAAAAAGAATCCAGGCAGCTACCAGTACTTGTAATTTCGATTTCATAACTATACTTTTTTTAGGGTTCTGGAATAATAATTTCTAATGGTTCTAAGAAGGAAAGTAAGCGGAAGAGTTTAATGCCCCGTTAAAAAAAAATAAGATGCAACTATTCTTTATAGTGGGTTTTATTGCCGACCCGCTGAAAAGCAGGCTCTTGGCAAATGCTCATTTTAAAAAAATAATCTGGATTGTTTTAATGCCTGTAAATTAGCAGCCATATTATACTATTATATGCTGGTAGATTTCCGATCCGACACATTAACCCAGCCTACGGAGGGTATGCTCGAAGCCATGCGGCAGGCGGTAACGGGTGATGATGTATTTAATGAGGACCCCACCGTGAATAAGCTCGAATTCATGATGGCGGATATATTTGGTATGGAGGCTGCTCTATATTGCCCCACGGGTACTATGAGCAACCAGGTAGCGATTAAAGTGCATACGCAACCGGGCGATGAAGTGATATGCGAACGAACAGCTCATGTTTATCAATATGAAGGAGGAGGCATCGCAGTGAATGCAGGATGCCAGGTAAAATTAATTGACGGAAACTATGGCCGTATCACCGCGCAACAGGTAGCAGAAGCCATCAACCCGGAAGATGTGCACAAACCTATTTCAAAACTGGTATGCCTTGAAAATACCGCTAACCGGGGTGGTGGTAGTTGTTATGAACTGGAAGAGATCCTAAAAATCCGGAAAGTATGCGACGAGCACAATCTTATCCTGCACCTGGATGGAGCACGATTGTTCAATGCGCTGGTGGCGAAGAGAGAAAAGCCGGCTCCTTATGGGGCCGCCTTTCATAGCATTTCGGTTTGTCTGAATAAAGGTCTGGGATGCCCGATCGGCAGCCTGCTTATCGGTCAAAAATCTTTTATTAAAAAGGCCCGAAGAGTACGAAAAGTATTTGGAGGAGGGATGCGCCAGGCAGGATATATGGCCGCTACCGGAATCTATGCGCTGGAAAATCACGTGCATCGTTTAACGGAAGATCATGCGAGGGCCAGACAAATGGCCGCGGCGATCAGTAAGAAAGACTTCTGCGCACAGCTATTCCCGGTACAGACAAATATTCTCATTTTTGAATTAAACCCATCTTACACCTCTAAACAAATAACAGAAACTTTTAGGCAGCATAATATTCATCTGATTGCCATGACCCCTAGCCAAATCCGGATCGTGCTCCATTTGGGCATCACCCAGGAAATGGTTGATTACGCCATTGATATAATTGAAAAAATATAATGGTCCTGTTTTGTATTTTATTTAATAAAATGGCCGTCATTTATTCTGTACTCTTTAAGATACGTTTCATCAGTATTATTTTCTTTACGCCATTAATTTCTTCTTTTATCCGCAGCACATAAACCCCTTTATCGATAGCGCTGCTGGGAATGGAAATACTTTCTCTGTTAAGAGAAGCTTCAAAATTCTTCACCAGGCGAACGCGGCCATTTAGGTCGGCGATTTCCACTACCAGCGGGTTGGAACCCAGGTTACCCTTAATCGTTAACTCATTGCGGAAAGGATTTTCAATCTTATATTCTTTTGCCAGGTCGTCTCCTTTGGTAATGCGAATAGAAATAACGGTTGAGATATATGGTATAAATCCGGGTTTGGTAATTTGCAGGCGATAATAATACAAGCCATTATTTACCTGCTTGTCAGTTGCATTCATGGAACCGTAAAAACCTCTGCGGACCTCAAACTTCTCGATAGCGCTAAAAACAACGCCATCTTCACTTCTTTCCAGGAAACAAGTTACTTCATGATCCAGTTCTGCAAAATCCCAGGCCAGTTTCGCAGAGCGGCCATCGGTTGTACCCGAAAAACTTCTTAGAACGATATTATTGGGGCCGAAGCGCGAAGAATTGATCGTCCCCGCAAAAGTGCTAATGCTCAAAACGCTAATAAAAAAAAGAGTAAAGTTTGCGATTTTCATAGTTGGTAGGTTTAAGACAAAAATGATTTTGTTTGGATGTGTTGCTTGATCCGGCAGTCAAAATAGAAGCTCGCTTCCTGATTTGAAAGCCGGCAAACGCTATTTTTACATAAATATAGATAACCACTTAGCCAATGATAAAAATTAAGGTGCTGTTTTACTAAATTGTGCTCACTAAAAAAAGAGTATGTTCCCAAACGTTGACCCCACTACTACAAAAGCCTGGAAATTACTTTCTTCCCATTATGAAGAAATGAAGCAAACAAGGATGAAAGAGTTATTCAGTAAGGACCCCGATCGGTTTACTTCCTTTTCTATAAAATTGAATGATATCCTTTTTGATTTTTCAAAGAATATAATAACAAAAACAACCATTGACCTGCTGAAACAATTAGCCAATGAATGCAGATTGCCGGAAGCGATCGGGGCCCAATTTGCCGGCGAAAGAATAAACGCCACCGAAAACCGATCCGTATTACATGTGGCCCTGAGAAATTTTTCGGAACAAACTTTTGCGAGTGATGGCAAGAACATAATGCCCGAAGTGAAACGGGTGTTGGCTCAAATGAAATCGTTTTGCAGCCTGGTGCATAGCGGTCAATGGAAAGGGTATACTGGTAAGCCGGTAAAGCAAATAGTAAATATTGGTATCGGGGGTAGTGATCTTGGGCCTTTTATGGTTACCGAGGCATTAAAACCATACTGGGTAAAAGGCATTCAAACTTATTTTGTTTCCAACGTTGACGGTACCCATATTCATGAAACATTAAAGAAATTAAATCCGGAAGAAACCCTTTTTCTTATTGCGTCTAAGACCTTTACTACGCAGGAAACGATGACGAACGCGCATTCTGCCCGTTCCTGGTTTTTAAAACAAGCGAAAGAAGAGATTCAAATTGCCAAACATTTCGTGGCATTATCTACCAATGAAAAAGAAGTCGTGCAATTTGGAATAGACAAAGCCAATATGTTTGAATTCTGGGATTGGGTAGGCGGGCGGTATTCGTTATGGAGTGCTATCGGGCTATCCATCGCGCTCACAGTAGGATATGAAAATTTCGAACAGTTGCTCAAAGGGGCGAATGAATCCGATCTTCACTTTCAACAAACCCCCTTTGAAAATAACATACCGGTACTGATGGCATTGATCGGGTTATGGTATACCAATTTTTTTGGGGCGCAAAGTGAAGCCATTTTACCTTATGATCAGTATATGCACCGGTTCGCGGCCTATTTTCAGCAGGGTAATATGGAAAGTAATGGAAAAAGTACCGATAGAAATGGTAATAAAGTAAGCTATTCAACAGGTCCGGTTATTTGGGGAGAACCGGGCACCAATGGGCAGCATGCATTTTACCAACTTATTCACCAGGGAACCCCTTTCATTCCCTGCGACTTTATTGCTCCCGCTATCAGTCATAATCCCCTGGGAGATCATCACTCCAAATTACTTTCCAATTTCTTTGCTCAAACCGAGGCCCTGATGAATGGGAAAACAGCCGGAGAAGTGGTGGCCGAATTTAAGAAAGCAGGAAAAACGGAAGATGAATACATAAAACTTGTACCATTTAAAGTATTCGAAGGGAACCGGCCGACGAATTCTTTTTTGGTTAAAAGGATAACTCCGTTCACCCTGGGGCAATTAATTGCATTATACGAGCACAAGATATTTGTACAGGGAGTTATCTGGAATATATACAGCTTTGATCAGTGGGGCGTGGAATTAGGAAAACAATTAGCCAATAAAATTTTACCGGAATTACAATCGGGTAGCCCGGTCACCGGCCATGATGCTTCCACCAATGGGCTTATTAATACTTATAAAAAAATGAGAGAATAAATATGTAATTTTATGAAGAACTTCATCCTTCAAAAAAAAGGTATGCTTAAATTCTTATTTTTTACTACAGTTTGTTCCCTGTTAACACTCGCGGGCTTTTCCCAGGCTCCTTCCATCCGGTTGAAACCTTATCAGAAAAAGGATTTTAAATTGAATTATGAGGTGGGGCCATTTGTATTGAAAGATACCAGCGATAAAAGACTAAAGAAAATAATGGACGAATTTATTCAACAGAAAATTAGTCAAACCCAACGACAATTTTCTCATACCACCGCCATGGGAAAAATTTACCGGTTGTTCCCGGATAATATGCCTTGCCTGGAACCGGATTCTTCTCTATCCAGTGCGATGCCCAACGGATACCGGCATAACCCTTCTGAAAAACAATCAATACCCAACCCTCTTTATCCGGGTAAGAAAGAGAATCGATAATATTATTATGCTTAAGAATCTACTTCTGGCGCTCCTTTTTTCTTTTGCTTTAGAAACAGAAGCCCAGAAAAAAGAGCCCATCATAAAAATTTACGCCTATCGCCAGGAAAATTATTCAGGGGTTAATTTTCCAATAGAGAAATTGGGAGATTCCGCAATGGAAAATAAGATTGGGTTGGACAATAGTTATCTAATTTACCTCGAAGCAGGCAAGCGGGATTCTTTTCAGTGGAACAGGGTCTGGATCAGGCGTCAATGTTATAGCCTCCATGCTGAAAAAGTAACCACGCCGGTAATTCAGAAAAAGACGGTGGTTGTAGTAAACGGATCAGCAGCGGATACATTAGTGAGAGCAACTAAAAATAATGTTTACCAATTACACCTAACCTCCCGGGGAAAGGAACCAGAAACCAAAAGAATAAAAACCCGAATTGAGGATAATGAACTGGTACTAGAATATACCTGGAGAAAAAAGAAATATTATAGAACAGTGGCGAATGTCAAGACCTTGGAGCCACAGGTCAGGTACTAGGTTTTTATGATCATAATAAAAAAGGAGACCGTCCTTACGGGGTCTCCTTTTTATAATAGTGCACAATATTTCGATGCCTTCTCTTAATTGGTCTTAATAATAGTCCTTGTTTCATTTAATAATCCCGACCTGACTTTTATAACATAGGTTCCGGCTGGTATGGCCCGGGGGATTTTCAGAAATATACTGTTATTATTTATGGCGCCTTCGGTTTTTCTGAATACCAATCTTCCTCCCATGTCCATCAGATCAATACTTGCCATATTGGTCAGAGGCCGGGAGAACGTAAGCCTTAGTTGATCAGCAAACGGATTATTGACAAACAGCAACCTCGGAGTTTCATTTTCCTTATAGCGAATCAATACAACCTTTGTATAGGTAGTCTTTCCATCAATATCTATTTGTTTTAGCCGGTAATACTGGATGGACGCAGGTGGGGTTTTGTCTTTAAAGTCATATACTCCACCACTGGAAGCCGGAATGAATCCAATATTCTCAAACCGATTTCCATCATAGGAGCGTTCTATTTCGAATCCTTTATTGTTTACTTCCAATGTAGATTTCCATTGCAATGCAGTAAATCCATTGACCACAGATCCTTTAAAGTAAAGAAGGTTTACGGGTACGGCAAAAGGAACAATAGCGTCAAACATTCCAGATCCATGTGTGCCCACCAGCAATCTGTTATCACTGGGCCTATAGGCCATTGTGCTAACAACTGAATTTCCAATGGTAGTACTTCCTTCTTTTGCCCAAACGGTGGCACTGCCGCTCAAATCATTTGTACTGTATAACCCGGTAGAAGTACCAACATAATACTCAATATTATTGGTGGCCTGCGGACCATTAGGGCCCGGAACTCCGGATGTAATTACCATTTCAACGGATCGGATAGAAGGCAGCGATACTACTGGCCCTTCAATACTGGTCCACGTAGGAGAACCGCTCGTAGCATTTGCACAAAACCATATATTACTTGATAAGCCATAATTAGAATAAACAGCCACTACCGTATCACTGCTTCGCGGATTCACTGCGATGTCAATGATCGTGCCTACGGGCATTCCTGCACCAGAATTGATTTGCACGGGTACCGCCGAACCCGCCACCGCATTAACCGGATCGTCTAATCGAAAAATCCGACCATCATTTGTTCCAAAGTATAATTTGCTCCTGGTTGCGCTATAAGCGCCTCTGGATGTAGCGATCGACCGGATATTGACCGCACCGATGGTAGTTCGTACTCCCGTCAATTCAGTAAAATTTGCTGCAAAACTGGTAGCGGTAGTAGCGCTGGTAGTTCTCCATAGTTCATTAAAATCTACGTAATAGAGATTCTCTGTATTGTCTGGGTCAAGATGAAAAAGGGTAACAAAAAGTCTGCTTGCCGATAATCCTGATGACGGGGTAAGGTTGGCATTAATAAATCCTTCGCCTAACCCAGGTGCCCTGCGGAACATACTGCCGTTCTGAAATCCTGCAAAGTGCATAGCATTACCGGCTGAAATACCAACGGAAACGCCATCAGCACCAAGCGCTTTGGAAAAGGCATTGGTACCACTGCCACGGTACGAAGTGCCATTATCCTGCGCTCCCCCAAGATAATTACTGGAACCGTTGGTAGGGTCAATGGCCACATAATAGTATTGATAAGTCGTCAAACCAGCGCTGATATCAGTCCATATGATAGTGGAAGCCGTATTATCTGTTGTTCGTTGAACTCCTCCATCATTTCCGCAAAGCATAATATTTGGTGCACCCGGTTGAAATGCAATAGCATGTATATCCGGGTGAGATTGAGTATAGAGAGAATAATTAGCGGTACCAGCGTACCCGCCAACCCGTGTATTTGTGTACCCGGCTGTAGTAAATAAATCAGCAGAATTAAGCCGATAGATATTGGTACCCCCAATGAAAACAACATTAGAATTACCGGGTTTTACAGAAACAATAAGATCATAACCGGTTTGGGTGGCAAATGGATCATTTCCATTTGAACAACCCATTTCATCCGGCAGGCCGGCACTTAAATCTATCCAGGTACCCGTAGTTGTATCGTATTTGCCAAATTCTGCTTCGGGGGCAGGTGTTACTGAACAATCTGATGAGACTCCATTGGAATACAGTGCATACACATTTTTTTCGTCGTTGGGGTCAATTGCCAAAACAATTCTTTCAAGAGGAACCCGAAAGGGTGAAGTGCCCCCTATGCCTATCGTATTCACATTAAACCACGCTGGAGTGCCGCCGCCGGCAATACGCGTCCAGGTTCCCAGGGTATTTCTCCTCCATACCCCTTCATTGGCTACAGAGGTAGCAGTTGTTGGCCTTGCTCCATTTCCTGGAAAGGCCGCGTACACTACTCCATCAGTGCCGATCTTAACATCTACCACGCCGGTTGTGGTTCCAGCGATTGCTCCTAATTCCAAAACCCAGGAAGAGGTACCAAAAGGCAATCGCATAACCGTATTTAGAGTTCCGGCATATAAGTCCCCGTTAACCGGGTTTACAACCAAACTCGATACAATATCAAATTGACTGTCAAAAGTCTCTAATGCCCCTTCCGAATAAGGAGTATTCAATATTTTCGCCCAGGTAGTACCGTTATCAGTAGATTTATAAATGCCAAAACCAAAATAAAATGAACTGGTTGCGGAGGCAGAGTTTCCAAGACCTTCCCCGGTGCCATAATACCAGGTATCCTGGAAACCTGGCCGGGGATCCTGGGCAATACAAGTAACACTATACAAAAAATTGGATGGCGAAACTTTCGTCCAGGTGCCACCATCATTTACACTCTTGAATACTCCCCCGCTTATGCCGCTTGCAAAAATAATTTGATTGCTTGTTCCATTATACCGAACATCATATACCAACCCCCGAACGCGTCCACCCAGATTGGAAGGTCCCGCGAATGTATAGGTGTTTGCCAATGATGGACTAATTAACAGGTTTTGTTTTAAAGGGGCCGCCTCTGCCGCCTGTAATTCCATTAATCGTATGTTTTCCGGGATCTTACCGGTCTTCGGATCCTTAAGCATATCGAATTCCTCCTGTGCACGCATTTGAGGGTTTTCGGCTGCTTCACTGACTAAATCACTTTCGTTAATATCTGTCAAGAGGATGATGGGATCAACTTGCTTCTTATAAAATTTCTTTCCGGTTAAGGTGGCAAGAATTGCAAAGGAAATTACCAGTAACAAAATTGATGCCCGTAGTAAAGATTTTTTCATAGCAGCGATGGTTTTTTGGTTAAGTTAAAAGCTATTATTTATTACTATTTCAACAGAATTTAAAGTTATTAATTAATTCACAATTACAATTAAATGAGTAAGATTCCATTCAGAAATTTTTCAGAATCAACTGTCATGATTAATCTCCCCGGAAGAATTGGAAATAAAAGGTAAAAAAAAATCCCGCTTCAGGCGGGATCTTATATTATCTTATTAATAATCTTACCATTTATCTACTTCCTCAATATTTCCGGGAGATGCAGGAGTGCCATTTTCGGATGAGGCTTGAACAGGAACACTGGCAACAACCGGTGCACTTTCTGTAACCGGGGGCTCCGCATTTATGGTTGCTCCGACAGCTTCTCCATTTTCTTCTCCTTCAATTACCTGGTCGTGATTAAATGCATCAAAATCAAAATCAGGCATCAGGTCCGTTTTTACGTAATCTACCGCTTCACCAAGGCCCTTTACAAATTTGTTGAAATCTTCTTTATACAAAAAGATTTTATGCCGATCGTACCCGTTACCGTCAAATTTCTTACGGCTTTCCGTGATGGTAATGTAGTAGTCATTACCGCGGGTTGCTCTCACATCAAAGAAATAGGTTCTGCGTTTACCGGCCCTGATCCGTTTGCTGTAAACGCTTTCCATTCTTTTGTCATTGTTTTCGTACGCCACGTTTGGTTGTTTTTTTCTGTTTACAATTAGCTTGTTAAAATGAAGACACAAATATAATATTGTTTTCGAACCAGCAAAATTTCCGGCAAATTATTATGGCTTAAATCACTGAAATACAAAAAATAGTGAGCCGGATCGCCCTTCCGGCCTATTTAAGCAGGGAATTTCCTTTTTCCTGGCGCTGCTGTTCATTCAAAAAATAATAATAGCCTTTGCGGTCGATTAGTCCGGCATGAGTACCCTCTTCAATTATCTTGCCTTCTTCGAGTACAATAATCTTGTCGAATGATACAGAAGGCAAAATCCGATGCGTTATAATAATAGCCGTTTTATTTTCCAGGAAACTGTTCAGGTAAGCAAGTATTTCTTTCTCTGTTTTGGTGTCTACGGCGCTCAGGCAATCGTCAAAAATTACGATGTGCGGGTCTTTTATCAATGCCCTGGCAATGGAAATTCGTTGCTTTTGTCCTCCGCTCAAATTTACTCCCCGCTCGCCTATTTGCGTTTTATATTGATTACTGAATCCATTTATCTCTTTCTCCACATTGGCAAACACAGCGGCCTGCCTGATATCCTCCTGGGTCGCCTGGTCTACCCCAAAAGCAATATTATCGGCAACACTGTCGCTAAACAGAAAAACATCCTGGGGCACATAACTGATCTGTTTACGCAAATGCTGGATATCCATTTTGGAAATCTCATTACCATCAATGCGAATGGAGCCGTGGGATGGGTCATACATCCGAAGTAATAATTGGGCAATAGTTGTTTTACCACTACCCGTATGTCCCACGATCGCTATTTTTTCACCCTTTCGGATAGTTAGACTAAAATTTTTAATAGCCTGGATTCCGGTATTGGGATAAATAAAATCTACTTTGTCAAAAACAATATTTCCTTCTAATGGAGGAGTGATGGCGTCGGCCGGGCTTACAATAACGGGTTCGGTTTGTAAAAATTCATTCAGTCGTTTCTGCGAGGCAGCGGCCCGCTGAATCATACTGGCCGTCCACCCAATGGCACTTACCGGGAAAGTAAGCATGTTTACATACATAACAAATTCGGCGATGGTACCTATGGTTACGTTATGTTCCTTATTTATCGCGTATAATCCCCCCATCATAATGGCAAGCAATGTGCTGAGGCCAATTAACAATGCCATTGACGGAAAATAAATAGCTTCTACTTTCGCTAATCCCACCGCGTTCTTTTTATAATCTTCGCTGTTGCGGTTAAAAAAGAATCGCATGGATTTTTCCTGTACAAATGATTTTATGACGCGGATTCCGGAATAAGATTCCTGCGCATTAGTAGTAAGATCGGAAAGCAGCGACTGAATTTTTTCGCTTTTTTTATTGATGATGTTGTTAACGAAATAGATAGTAACAGCCAGTAAAGGCAATGGGGCCAATACATAAAAAGTTAGAATGGGCTGGGTGCTGTACATAAAATAAACACTGAAGCCAATGGTGGCGGCCAGGTTAAAAAAATACATCAGGGCAGGACCTGTATACATGCGCACGCGCCCTACATCTTCCGAAATACGGTTCATCAGGTCACCGGTACTGTGTTGCTTGTAGAAATTGGTATCCAGTTTAAGATAATGCCGGAAGACTTCGTTCTTTTGTTCATATTCAATGAACCTGCTCATTACGATAATGGTTTGCCGCATGAGAAACATAAAAAAACCACCCAGCAATGCCAATACTAAAAGAGATATGCCGCATAATAATACTTTCTCTCCAAAACGGAATTGACGTTCCGCAATTGTTGAAATAATACGCTTAACCAATACATCATACCGTTCTCCCTTCTTCAACATATCTGCTTCTAAGCGTTCAAGTCCTGCTTTGTCTTTTTGCTGCAGCACTTCCACCTGCACATTATCGATAATAAACCCGGTAAGCTGGGGAGCCAGGATGCGGAAGTAGTTAGATAAAACAATGAAGAGAATACCCAGCATAAAACGCCAACGGTATTTCCAGAAATATTTATTTAAGGCCTGCAGGTGCTTCAAACAGAAAAATTTGTGCTAAGTTAACGAAGCTGCCACGGATGGAACGTGAAGAAAATGACAATTGGAAGAGACTGCCTCTCTAATCACCTTTTATTAGACCAGTATCAGTTTATTTGGATAGTATGATCATAGTTAATCCGGCTATGTATAATAACAGCATGATATATAACAAAGGCTTTGTACCGGGTGGAGCCTTATCAAATTCTTTCCAAACATAAATTCCCCAAAGAGCCGCTACCACTGTAGCACCTTGTCCTAACCCATATGAAATAGCCGGCCCTGCCTTTCCGGAGGCGATAATACTTAAAGACATCCCCACACTCCAGATGGCTCCGCCCAAAAGGCCAATTAAATGATCCTTTGATATTCCTTTAAAGTAGCCGGTAAATGAAATGGGGCTGCCGATAAAAGGACGTTTCATTTGAATCGAATTGAACAACAAACTGCTGGCAACAATTCCCAATGCAAAAAATACCAGGGCCGTATAAGGAGTTAGCTTTCCCGCTTCCGGCAAATTGAAGTTTGAAACCATTGAAACGGCCACATATTTGTAAAAGAGTCCCATCAAACATCCGCTTACTACTGACAAGACCAGCCCTTTCATAGAAACTTTTCCTTCAGAATTTTTTTGCAATTTTTGATAGGCCCTCGCATTAAGGATAATAGCTAAAGCAATTAATGCGACTCCTCCAAAAATCAATACCGGGTTTCCCTGGGGGTTTGAAATATAATTTACGATCACTCCTAATACCAACGCAATACCGATCCCCACGGGGAATGCTACCGACATGCCGGCAATAGCAATGGCAGCCACTAATAATATGTTGGCTAAATTAAAAATGACTCCTCCCGATAAAGCAGATAAAATATTATCCGCCTCTGCCTGTTTAAGGTCCACAATAAAAGACCTGCCTTCGTTACCGCTGCTTCCCAGTGTAAATGCCAGCACCAGGGTAGTAAGCAATATACCAAAGCCATAATCCCAGTAAAAAAGTTCAAACCGCCACGACTTGGAAGTAAGTTTTGTAGTGTTGGCCCAGGATCCCCAGCACAACATAGTAACTACACAAAGCAAAATGGCCAATCCATAATTTTCAACAATAAACATTTGGCTTTTTTTAAAATGATGATAATTACAAACTAAGTTCCATCCGCCACGGAATAGAGGATTGGGCCCCCATCCTGGTTACCGAAATGGAAGCGGCTTCCACCGCAAATTTTATAGCTTGCTCCCAATTCATGTTTTCAGTAATGGCTACTGTTATAGCCCCGCTGAAAGTATCCCCCGCAGCCGTGGTATCCTTTGCTGTTACTGCAGGCGCTTCAATCATCAATTTCATAGTCGCATTTTGAAAGTATGCTCCCTGCTTACCTAAAGTGATGATTACATGCTGAACTCCTTTTTTTAAAAATTCCGAAGCTGCCGCGGCCGCCGTTGTTTCGTCGATAACGTTAATACCTGTTAATAACGATGCCTCCGTTTCATTAGGAGTAATCAGGAATAGCCCACGCAGTAAATCATCTTCGAGTTTTTGGGCCGGTGCCGGATTGAGGACTATTTTCTGATTATTTTTCCTGGCGATGCTCATTACTGCGGCAATAGTTCCGATCGGGATTTCTAATTGCATTAAAATAATTTCTGCTTCTCCCATGTCCTTTACAGTTAATATATCAGAAGGCAAGAGGTTGGCATTGGCACCCGGAGCAACCGCTATACAATTCTCGCCTTCTTCATTTACCATGATTAAGGCAGTGCCCGAAGGGGTTCCGAAATCGGTAAACACATAGCGCGTATCTATATGTTCCTGTTGTAATCCGTCTATCGTTTGTTTACCAAAAATATCATTACCTACTTTAGCTACCAGGGTTACCTGGCCACCTAACCTGGCAGCGGCTACTGCCTGGTTTGCTCCTTTACCTCCTGCATTCATTAAGAAAGTGCCTCCCAATATAGTTTCTCCGGGCGAAGGAAGTTTCTTAGCTTTTACCACCATATCCGTGTTGGCGCTTCCTATCACAAATATTTTACCCCTTTCCATCTTCAGGAAGTTTATCTGAAAAAAAATGAATCAAATAGTATTTTGAATAATCACGAAAGAACCAGTACTCCGGCAAACCTCTCTTTCATTATTTTATTATTCGTTTCGAATTCTTATTTTAATACTATTGTTTGAATGGCATGCGGTGGTATAGTTACCATTGCTGCATTTTTGCCAATGCAAAAATTATAAGCTACTTTCTTATCACTTTGATTCATTACTACAACTGCTATCTTGCCGTCTGCATTAAGGAACCCCGTTGTTAATAATTGGCTCCTGCTTGCCGCGCTGTTGATTTTCTTTGCGCCCGGCCGGATAAATTTTGAAAAATGACCTATATAGTAATAAGAATTGGTATAAATCAATGCGCCGGTTTTAGTATCCGCGTGAACCGGTGCAAAACAAAAATTACCTACGTGATTAGGCCCGCCTTTTTCATCCAATAAAATATTCCAATCTGTCCAGCCAACTGTTCCATTATTAAAATCATTGATCATGGAACGGCCATATTCCTCTCCTAATCCCCAGAAATTAATCCTACCGGAGTTAAAACTTTCGGCACAACCCTCGGTAAACAATAAATTTTTTGTTGGATATGCCTTATGGACCAGTCCGACATTTTCATACATCGGAAGTCCGCCACTCCAGTCTTCATACCAGTGAAAACCCATGCCCCATGCGTATTTAGCCGCCCCCGGGTCATCAAAAATTACATTGGCCCGTTGAAACATCAAATCCCGGTTATGATCCCAAACAATAATTTTCTTATTGGCATAACCTGCTTTTTGCATGGTGGGGCCTAAATAGTTTTTCAAAAAGTCTCTTTCTTCATCAGCGGTAAAGATGCAGGATTCCCATCGCTGGGTGGCCATGGGTTCATTTTGAATCGTTATTCCCCAAATGGGCATCCCTTCCTTTTCGTATGCTCTAATAAATTTCGTAAAGTAATTGGCCCAGCTTTGCGCAAATTCCGGTTTTAATTTCCCCCCATGCAACATTTCATTATTGGTTTTCATGAACGCCGGGGGACTCCAGGGACTTGCATACAGCGGCAATTTCCCTCCTGCCGCAGCAATAGCTTTCTTAATAAACGGAATGCGGAATTGTTTATCATGATTAATATTAAAAGTCTGCAATGAGGCATCTCCCTCTGCCACATACGTATAACTGCCACTGCTGAAATCGCAACTATGGATATTCGTTCTTGCCAGGCTGTATCCAATACCTTTCTCCTTATTAAAATAGGCTTGTAAAAATTCTTCTTGTTTGGCAGGCGGTAGTTTTGCAAACGTTTCAGCACTGGCGTCCGTTAACGCCGCCCCAATACCCAAAAAAGTTTGAAAGGTTTTGGTTGGATCCACAAAAACACTGACCTCCCCCTCAGTGGGCTGAATCAGTTCTTTGAAGATTACATTATCCGTTACGGATAATCGGAGATCTGAACTATCTGCTGTAGTATATACGGTAATTGTTTTGCCGAGATAGTTTACAGTTAATTTCGCGTTTGCCTGTTTTGTCTGGCTAAAACTGGTAGTCGACATAATCGCGATCAATGTGATAAGGGATGCTCTCATTTTTGTTTGGGATTTAAATGAAAATGGCTGAACTACATCATTAAAGTTATCGTAAATGTTCAGGACAGAGAAAATAGTCATGAAATAAATCAGAGGCCACCCTTGAAAAGTCTGTCCAAAGAAGGTTCAGTTAATATTTTTCGAAACAGTATATTAATCTACAGAAATCATTTCCATATTAGCAGCGGACCTCGTCCGCCGAAGGTCGCCAGGAAATAGTGAGGTTAATAATAAAGGAAAGGTCGACTGCGCTAAAGCTACGGCGACCGAAGAGCAACCTTAAGTTTGAATGGGAGAAGCAGTTTATTGAACAATAAAAATCATTTCAATTAAGGTAAGCGGACCTCGTCCGCCGAAGGTCGCCAGGAAATGGTGCAGTTAATAATAAAGGAAAAGTCGCCTGCGCTAAAGCTACGGCGACCGAAGACGAACCTCAAGTTTGAATGGGAGAACCAGTTTATTGAACAATAGAAATCATTTCAATTATGGAAGCGGACCTCGTCCGCCGAAGGTCGCCAGGAATTGGTGCAGTTAATAATAAAGGAAAGGTCGCCTGCGCTAAAGCTACGGCGACCGAAGACGAACCTCAAGTTTGAATGGGAGAACCAGTTTATTGAACAATAGATATCATTTCAATTATGGAAGCGGACCTCGTCCGCCGAAGGTCGCCAGGAATTGGTGCAGTTAATAATAAAGGAAAGGTCGCCTGCGCTAAAGCTACGGCGACCGAAGGCGGAGAGACAGGGATTCGAACCCTGGATACCATTGCTGGTACAACGGTTTTCGAGACCGTCCCATTCAACCACTCTGGCATCTCTCCAAAAACCATTAATAAGAACGATGGCAATTTAATCAATTAACTACAGTTGAAAAAACGCAACGGGTTGGCAAGATATATATGAATTTATCAGAAAGAAACCGGGATGTGAATGCTCGGAAAAAGATCTGGCTGCGTTTATTGAATTAGCTTATCCGGCACATCGTCCAACTTTTCCGCTGCATCTTTATGCCGGAGCATTTTCCATAATTGAAGCAGGGCGGTAAGTGCAAAAATGCTGCCGATTACCCAATGCAATATATTTTGGTTGCGGTCCAATCTTTCTACCAATAACCGCCCGCCCAGGATAAAAAGAGAATTTCCAATGAAGGTTCCTAAACCGATTCCGGCTATATAAATATTATAGTTATCATTTCTTGGCAATAATACTTTTTTGGTAAAGAGAACGGTACTCCAGCCAAACCAAAAAGGAATTTGCATGGGGTTGATAGCGCTCATCATCACCCCCAACCAAAAACGAGGCAGGGTATTGGAGAGGATGATATTTTTATGAACGGTTTTATCAGATGCCGCAATAAAACTGGAGATAGCGAGGGCCGCAATAACTACAAGGGTAACCCATTCTAACCACCGAAATAATTTCTTCTGTTTCCGTACCCAATCCATGGCAACCAGCGAAAGGCGAACATATACTATTTCCACCAGCAAGGCCCCCGCGGAAAAATAGATAGCCGGCATTATACCATCGGTAACCGATATCTGCATGGCTGCCACATTGAGCGTTCCTAACGGGAGAGCCCCGAGAAAGCTGATGAATAAGCCGGTAATAAATATCTTTCCGAGTTTCATTTGAACGTTGCTGAAATGAGATCTAAGCCTGACTGCCGAATCTTTAATCTACATAGGATGAACGATATGGATTCGGAATACGAGATATAGGCCTGCGTCAATAATCTTTAACAAATGAGGATCCTTGGAAAGCAACACGCTCCTGACTCCCGACTCAAGACTCCTGCCTCAATACTCCCGCCTCCTATTCCGGCATGGCTGCCAGTTTCCTGCTCCATTCTTTATCTTCCCTGAACATTCGCATTCCTTCCCTAAAAGTAAGATAACGGTGTCCTTTTTTATGATTCATCCGGCTGATTCGCCACAAGATAATCCAGTGCCTTACAATTTCTTTCCAGGCAAACAATATCGAATGCTGCGGGTCATATATATGGGTTGCCTCAGAACCTGCTCCGTTCACTTCAATGATGGCAAAATTTTTTCCCGTCTTTAATTCTTCCCAATCATCATAGCGAATATCAATTCGTCCGTAATAGAAATCAGGAATTTTTTTACAGATCGCGTCGATTGTTTCGCTGAGGGCGTCATCAATGCGATGCGTGTCATCCAGGAACATCGCGCCCCGGGCGTGATTGCCGTAAGGAGAAAGAATCATTTTTTCCCCTGGAGGAAGAATACTGTTCAAAAACGCTCCATGTATATTTTCGAGGCTTTGTATATACATCATAGCCCTTTTGCTTTGCCTGAGCAATTGGCGGATTGTCAGTACCCCATCGCCGGTTACACTTAAAAATTCTTTTCGAACAATACCTGTAATTTTTCCTGTTGAACTATCGGGGTAGCGGTGATAAAAGATACCCACCTCTTTTTTATACGAAACGAATTCCTGGATGTGAAAATCCATAAAGGAGTTAGAGACATATCGTCGAACATCTTCCTCGTCTTTCAATGCTTTTACGCCCCGACCG
Organism: uncultured Chitinophagaceae bacterium; assembly: GCA_963775145.1. GTDB lineage: Bacteria > Bacteroidota > Bacteroidia > Chitinophagales > Chitinophagaceae > Endoryza. The sequence goes on along the minus strand of CAVZHZ010000015.1, from coordinate 296,216 downwards.
CGCCCACCAATATCTGGTTTGCCTATTAATGGAAAAAGCAGCCCCTGTTGCCTCAATTCCTGTACAACGATATCGCCATTGGCTGGTATGGAAAAAAAGACTGTTTTAGGATGAAGATATTTGGGAATGAGTGGCTCAATATCCTTTTTGGATTCATTCAGAAACCCTCCATTTTTCATACTGGGATTGGCGGCATTGAAGAAGAAAAATGATCTTGCCCGCAGGCCGAGAAAAATCCACACAGGATAAACCCAGGTGTATACCGCGGCAAAGCTCCAGTATTCCCAGTTAACTAATTTAATAAAGAAAGGACGGTGCAGGATACGCTGTACAACATTCATTATCGGATTACCATTGATTTTTCTAAAATTAATGATCCTTTGGTTTGCATGTTATTTTTAAAATCAAGGTATTCCATTATGGCTTCCTTTGAATTAAGGAGAAGCGATGTTACACTTACGGTAAATAATTTTCCGTGCCGGTTCATACGGAGATCATTATGGGTGTCTCCGTCGCCGGTGAATTGATGGAAATGCATGATTTCCTTCATAGATGGATGATCATTTTTCTTAATCCAGTTTTCGAACCATAGATTGCGCCGGGAGCTTACATCCTCATCATATAAAGTTACAGAGGACCAGATATGCGGTCTGAGCGAATCAAGTTGCTTCGTATGTTTTTGTTCTCCATCCCAGCGGCATTCAAACAAATGATGCTCGTCCCAAATAATGGCGGTAAAAGGTTCAATCTTGTTTAGCTTAATAGCGATAAAACTATTATAGGGAGTTGCTCCTTCAATCAGGTCGAGCAAGATCAATCCCCGGCTTTTTCGGTAAGGGAGTTGGGGTTCGTGCGCTTTGAAACCGCCATTCAAAAATACAATGGCGTTTCCGTTTTCATGTGCGGCTATCCAGGTACCGCCCGCCTCGGCGTCTTTCGGAAAAAGCATTTTACCGGAATCAGATTCATAAACAGCCGGGCTTATGGCATCCAGCCGGGTCTGCTTCTCATCCCGATTGGAAGTGAGATATATTTTCCCTTTAACAGGGATAAATGTTACTGTGCACATTGTTTACGAAACTTAACGGTAGAAGAAGCTACACCAAAATCCTCCGGCAATCGAATGGAAGAAACCTCATTCACCCCAACCCGGATAAGCGCCATGTGATGAATAGTATGTTCGAGATTATAGGCAATTTCACGATAATAATTAGTGGCAAGCGATATTAACTCGGTAGAATGTTCATCGTAGGTAGCTTCCAGTAGTAACTCTTTATTTTCACGATCCAGGCCCTGATGAATTGCCCGTAACAAGGAAACAGCCAGCTGTTTGTTCCCTTCCATTTCCATATCCCGGTTCCTTTTTTCATAATTCACGGATCCGGTTTCATATCCATTCTCCAGGCATTGAAATAATTCGATGATATGGCGCACATGCTGCCCAATCGTATTATTGAACAAGGTTTTGCATGGCTGCACATATTCGGCCTGCGACAATTCATCCAGGGATGCAGAAAGTTGTACAAAAACACTATTAACAGCTTGTTGTAATTGCATTGAGGGTTATTATTGATGCAAAATAATATTATTTTTCTATTAACAAACGGTCGATAAAAAAATATTTGTACACGAACTATACCCTTATTCTTTGGGAGCTAAAACGGATAACTGCACCGTAAGATTATCCGATAGAGTAAAACTGTTACCCCCTACCTTGAAATCGCGCCGATTAATCTTAAATTCCCCCTTAAACAAGAACCCCCTGCTTTGTGGAGAAGCGGTAAAAGGAAAAGAAATTTCTTTTGTTACGTTGCGGATCGTCAGGTTTCCGGTAACCAGGTAATCTCCTGCCTTATTGGATTTAGTAATTTTAGAAGATACGAAACGTATTTGCGGATAGTTTTTCACGTTGAAATATTCTTCTTTCCGAAGGTGATCATCCCGTAAATCAATTCCGGTATTCACGGTGCCGGCATCCACTGTTGCTTCTATGGAACTTGTACCGAGGTTGGCCGGATCAAACTGTATCTTTCCTTTCAATCCCGTAAAGGAGCCGGTAACAGAAATGCCAAGGTTTTTTATCTTAAATTTTATGGAAGATCCCGAATCCGAGGGGATATAGAATTGCGACTGCAAACCCGCCATTACCAGTGTTGTCAATAGAATTCCTTTGAACATATTTTTTTTGTTTATAGCTGCAAAACTATAACCTGCTTTTGTTAATTCCATTAACCAAACCAGGTTGCGGCATCTTTCAAAACTTCATTAATAAGGCTGATCCAAAAAGGTGGTTAAATTTTTCGCAATGAATGAGCGCATAGGGATAATCCATGATATTGGGGGTGCCGGGAATGTCATATACCTGGTCTCCGTTTAACGCTTTTAAGCTACCCAAACGCAGGAAGTTCAACGGCTGTAATTCTTTAGAGAGGTATACTTTCAGGTCGGGACCACTGCTTACGCTGAAACCTTCAAGCCGCAACTGGTACTTTCCATTCGTGAGAATTATTTTGGCAGTTCCCGAGGCTGTTCCATAGGGACCATTTTGAAAAGAACCGGTATATTTTACAACCGAAACGGTCGTGTCAATAGGCGGAGGATTATCCACCGTAGTTGCCGGAGTAGTTGTCTTTGTACAAGAAACTACCACTCCGGTTAATAAAAATAACAAAAGGATCGAAAGGGTGTTTTTCATTTGAATGATATTATCAGTTTAGAAAATAGGATACTCCCAGTCCCACATTATTGGCTTTATTACGAAACCGGTCATTGGTTTTACCATCAGAGAAAGTCTGTTGAATGGTTTGAGATTGATACTCTACGAAAACAAACTGGTATATTGCCTTTATACTCCATCGGGGAGCGATTTTATAACGAAGCAGGAACTCCGAATTCAATGTGCCCCGGTCGTGATCGCCGGTCAACAAAATATTAATGGCCGGAGGCTTGGACGATGGGTCCGTCCTGGTTATCCCGTTACTTGTTAGTATACCGCTGGTCTTCCTGCCGAAAGTAACTCCAATCACGTCAATATTAAAGCCTACATACCATTTGGGATTGAATGAGTACCCCAGGTTAACAGTTGCATTAATGGAATTTGTTAGAGGTCGTTGCAGGGTTAATGTATCAAAATTTTGTTCCTCCTGCCCGGCAAAGAAAATCAGGAAGGGTACAGTAAAAGAACGGGTATACTTAGCGGGGCCAGCCGTTAGAAAATCTTTTTTAGAACCAAAATAGGTGGTCCATCTTCCTCCAATTCCTATTTCAAATTTTTTATTTTTTCCTAATTTCCAATTGTACACATAAGAAGCAGCAATGGATCCCTGCGAGGCTCCAACGGTTCCGGCCAGGTCGATGAACTGGCTATTATTAATAGCTTTTGATTGCTGACTGTAAGCATTGCCAATGAATGCTAATAGGACCAAAAGAAAAATCACATTTTTTTTCATATCAGAAAGATTAGTTATTTATTGAATTAATGCAGATCCGAAAAGAACACCAAACTGCTGGCACCAGATAAGCACATATTTATATTCGGCCAGGTCGGGCATGCCGCTTATATCATAATTTTGATTACCATTTACCGAACGGAGGTTACTGATAGTTATGAAAGTGCCGGCATTAATATCTTTCGAGAGGTACACTTTAAGGTCCGGGCCATTATCCGTTTTAAAATTTTCCAAGCGAAGTCTTTTAGTTCCCCCTTCGTTGTATACCTTGGCTGTTCCCGTTGTTGTATGCACTCCGCTAGTAAAATTTCCGGTGGCTATCAGGGTGCCTCCGGGTACGGCATCTGTACCGGGATTAGTAGCGGTGTCATTGCTTTTGGTACAGGACACAATTAAAATCAGGGAAAAAAATACTATTAATACATTTTTCATATCAGGAGGTTTTAAATTTAAGTAATTGAAATACCTGCTGGCGGTAATAAATAGCTAAAATCAAACAACACAGAAATGTGATAAGGGCATACATGAATAAGACATAGTCGCCTCCGAAATCAAGACCCAGTTTGGTTAGATGAAAGAAAATGGCTCCCGACATCAAACCAAGTCCGAGCAATGCTCCGTACCCGGTTGTTCGAGGATAGAGAATTAAAATGGAAGCAAGCAATTCAAATATCCCGGTTCCAATGCGACCCCAGGGTTCCATGCCCAATGCAGTAAATAGTTGTACCGATTGCTCATGCCCGGTGAATTTAAAATAAAGTGTTTGCAGCATGATCAATGCGGCCAGTATCCGAAGGATCCATAATGCAACAGGAATTAGTTTCATTTCGTTGGTTTTTGGTTGTTTGCTGAGAATATTAGCCGGGAATTATCGAACCCCTGCTCTTAGATTACATTCTATTTGTAAAACTTTTGCCAGTTCGCATCGGCCTTGCGCTTCAAATTGGACTCGTCCTTATTCCAGTCGGTCAGCGTATTATTAAAATATTTGTTGTAAAAAAGATAGAGCTTACCACCAATGATCTTAAACGTTTTTGGATCCACGCTTACTTTCTCTCCCTTTTCTCCCATCGCATAGGCGCACCAGCCTCCATATTCAGGTTCATAGCGAAAGGGATTTTTCTTAAATTCTTCTTTGTTGGCGGCAGATGCGAAATAATAGGTTACCCCCTGGTGAAAAACGGCCTGGTCCTTACTTCCCTTTACAGCTTTATTTTGTATAATATAGGCTACCGGATCATATCCCTGGATTGCCAATCCATCTTCCAGATTATACTGCTTTTTCCGTGTTATAGTGGCGTCTTGCGCATTAGCGATTGAGCCAATTGAAATCATAACCAAAAGAATACTTACTATCTTTTTCATGACCGCGATTTATTTGTTACGTTTTAATATATACGGCAATAGCCGCCATTCGTATTTCTGACCACAATAAAGGAAAGCTGAAACGAACAGAACAAAGGTAAAATCGAGAAACCCAGTTGCCTGTCATCTAAATGACACTCCCGAGCTTTTGTAGCTTTTTAACATCCGGGAAACAAATCTGCTGACGGTTAAACGAAATCAGTCCTTCAGCGGCTAAATCATTGATGAGGGTTGTTACAGTTTGTCGGCTTGAACCGATAAGGTGGGCAATGTCCTCATGCGTAAGATGATTGGGAATACAGAATCCTTCGGGGGAATTTTCTCCTATATGCTGGCTGGCCAACTGACCAAAGAAATTAATCAGCCTGGTTCTTACATCTTTATTCAACAGGTTCACCAACCGGCTTTCGATAGTACGCAATTTGGAACCAATTTGTTTGGTATACTTGAAAGCGAGTTCCGGTTTTTTCTTTAGTAGTTGTTGAAAGTCTTCAATAGTAAACGCGCAAAGACTGACGTCGGCTTTGTGTGCCTGGGCGAACTCCCCTTTCATATTATTGCGTTCGAGGGTAATCTGACCGAATATCTCTCCTTTCTGAATAATTTCCTTTATCACCTCATTACCTTCTTCATCAATATAGCCGATGCGGATATAACCGTCTTTAATAAAATATAATTTATTATGGTGGAACGCTTCGAAATAAACATATCCTCCTTTGGGGGCTTCAATAAAATTATGTACGAGGTTCAGCTCCTCATATTCTTCATCGCTCAGATGCGACCACAGATCGTAATTTCGAATCAAGAACCATTTATCGTCAAAAGACATGTCAGGTAATTTATCAGAGTTTAAATTTACAAAAAGGTTGTCGTAAGCTTTTTATTTGTTTAGAGGTATGCTTTCTTCAATCTTTTATATATTTGAGAATAAAGAATAAATAATTGTATAAACTATCATTGTTGCTATTCCTGTTTGTGTTTCCCCTCCTGTCAAATGGGACATTACCAACTGATTTTCCACCTCTGAACAAAATCGTGAACCAACCTGTTTCTACGTATAATTGGAAAGAAAGGATTGTTTCCCGGTTAATAATTAAAAAATTTAATAAAAGAATAGCGGGTAAGGTTCAGGTAAAAACGAGAGATAAAGGTAATACCGCTTTAATTTTAAGTCTAATTGCACTGATCGGAATGATCATTCCGGTATTCAATTTATTGTCGCTGCCATTAGCTATTATTGCATTGGTAATGGGTTACCGGGAACTAAAAAGGAATCCGGGTAATAAGAAAGCAAAAACGTCTACTATTATTGGATGGATTACTATTGGATTATGGATGTTAGTTATTGCAATTGTTTTGTCCGTATATATTATTCCGGTTAATTAAAATTATTATTATGCATGTTCCTAGCATGGCAGAGATGACCGCCTCCGGGGAGAGCCCCGAAATTTTATTTTGGGTAGGTTGTGCCGGAAGTTACGATCAGCGGGCACAAAAGATCACCAGGGCCTTTGCGTCTATTCTCGAAAAAGCACAGATAAAGTTTGCTATACTGGGCAAAGAAGAGATGTGTACCGGCGACCCGGTGCGCCGCGCGGGAAACGAGTTTATGTTCCAGATGATGGCATACCAGAATATCCAGGTGCTGAATAATTATGGTATCAAAAAGATTGTAACCACCTGCCCCCATTGCTTCAACACGCTTAAAAATGAATATAAAGAATTGGGTGGAAATTATGAAGTAATTCATCATACCACCCTGTTGCAGCAACTGATTGATGAAGGAAAGATCCGCATCAAAGAGGGAGGTTCGTTTAAAGGTAAACGGATTACCTTTCATGACAGCTGCTACCTGGGACGGGCAAACAATATCTATGAAGCGCCCCGGCAGGTTCTCGAATTACTGGATGCCGAATTGGTGGAAATGAAACGGTGCCGGAGTAATGGACTTTGTTGCGGAGCCGGTGGTGCCCAGATGTTTAAAGAAGAAGAAAAAGGGAGTACCCGCGTTAATTGGGAACGCACAGCAGAAGCACTGGAAACGGGCGTCACTGTAATTGCTTCCTCCTGTCCGTTTTGCAATACAATGTTGACCGATGGAGTTAAAACCAAAGAAAAAGAAGAATCCGTTAAAGTACTGGACATTGCGGAATTGGTGGCTCAGTCCATGCTGTGATTTTCCCCCGAAACGTATATATTGATACAAGCCTTATTTTTGTACAATGAATTGGAATTACCAGGAATTATTGCCCCCCGATTTCGCTCCCGACTCCCGCGTGTGGATCTACCAGAGCAATCGTTTATTCAGTTTGGGAGAAGCCTTACAAATAGAAGACCTGCTGAAAAACTTTACGGAGAATTGGCAGTCGCACGGAACACCGGTAAAAGGATTTGGCAATTTATTTTTCGGGCAATTTATTCTACTCATGGCTGATGAAAATGCAACCGGAGTAAGCGGGTGCAGTACCGACAGCTCGGTTCGGCTGATTAAAGAAATGGAGAAATTATTCAACGTAAACCTTTTCGACCGGCAATTGCTCGCTTTTATGGTGAAAGAAAAAGTACAGTTGCTCCCTCTTGCTCAATTGCAGTATTCCAGTCGATAACGGATTTATTAGTACAGATACCCTATACTTTAATAACCTGGCAGCCACCAAAGAAGAGCTGGAGAAAAAATGGATGATACCGGTGGGTGAGAGCTGGCTGGCGGGAAGAATCACTATGAATGTAAAACCTGCCCGCGGCAAGCAGGTCTAAAATGTAAAAATTAAAACCAGCCTACCGGCAGGCAGGTGCAAAAGGAGTCTGCCTACTTTTACATTTTTTATTTTTAATTCTTAATTTTTAATTTCCAGCGGAAGTAGCTCACCTGGTAGAGCGACAGCTTCCCAAGCTGTAGGTAGCGGGTTCGAGTCCCGTCTTCCGCTCTTTCTTAAATACCTTTCAGTGCTGGTTTGGATTTGTTTGGTTATTATCTTACGGGTATGCGGTCACAAACAGTTTTGTTCCATCCTCCTTAGTATCGATACTTATCCTCCTTGCTGGCGCTACTTGTCTCGCCATAAGCGGGAGGTTTTTTTACGCCTCCATGAGTGTTTTTAAAAACGGGTAAGTAAGGAAAAACAACCTGTGCCGATCATAAACAGATAAAAGCTTTTATTTGGATTCTGAATCGAATCTTTGCATCTCGTAAAACCAAGCTTAATAAAACAGATCGGCTTTGTGTTTGTGTTTTTGTACTTATCCGCTGAAATACCGGATTAGTTTCTTTTTTGTACTAATGGAGGGCACAGGTTGTCCCGACTAGATTCTTTATGTGCTGGACCCTTAATTGTACCGTCGGAAACACCTGCGCCAGCTTATTATTTTCTTTCAGCTTTTAAAATACTGTCGAGGCAACATTCTTGTGCTTGCTAAGAAGACAAAGGAACTAGACTATTTCTTATTATAGGACATCTAAATTTCCCAAAACAAATCTGGTCTTTGTCTGACATCCTGTCATTCTTTGGGGGTTTTTAGTTATTTTTGCGCCGGCCCGCTTGATGGCAGGTCACAAATTTTACTTAGTATGCTGGACCTGGTAAGTAATAAGGCGCATGATGAACAGAGGCAGGGGGAAGCTTATGCTCCTTTTGTGCTGGAACCGAAAGACTATGAAAAGAAATTTTACATTGAAAGCTACGGCTGCCAGATGAATTTCAGCGATAGTGAGATTGTAGCTTCCATCTTAAACGAACATGGTTTTGGTGCCACCCGCCTGGTAGAGGAGGCTGACCTGGTCTTGTTAAACACCTGCTCAATCCGTGAGAAAGCGGAGCAAACCGTGCGCAAGCGCCTTACGGAATTTAAGAAGGCAAAGAAGAAAAAGCCCGGCATGCTAGTCGGTGTATTAGGATGCATGGCGGAACGGCTAAAAGGAAAATTGCTGGAAGAAGAAAAATTAGTGGACCTGGTGGTAGGACCCGACGCTTACCGGTCATTACCCCTATTAATTGAAGAAGCGGAGTCTGGGCAAAAAGCAGTAAACGTTTTACTAAGCCGCGATGAAACTTATAGTGATATCTCACCCATTCGATTAAACAGTAATGGGGTGACGGCATTTGTAAGTATCATGCGGGGCTGTAATAATATGTGCAGCTTTTGTGTAGTGCCCTTTACCAGGGGTAGAGAGAGAAGCCGGGATGCAGATTCTATTATTAAGGAATGTACCGAGCTTTTCGTAAGCGGTTACCGGGAAGTTACTTTACTCGGTCAAAATGTAGACAGCTATTATTATGTGGACGAACCAACCGGCGGAATAATAGCGTTCGCCGGGTTATTGGAGAAAGTGGCCCGGATATCTCCTTTATTGAGGATTCGCTTTTCTACCTCGCATCCAAAAGATATTACAGATGAGGTTCTCTATATAATGGCTAAGTATAACAACATTTGCAAATATATTCACTTGCCGGTTCAAAGCGGCTCTACGCGCATATTGCAATTGATGAACCGCACCTACACCCGGGAGTGGTATATGTCAAAAGTTAAAAGAATAAAAGAAATTATGCCCGACTGCGGAATCAGCGCGGATATTATTGCCGGTTTTTGTACTGAAACAGAAGAGGACCATCTAGACACCTTGAGTATAATGGAATTCAGCCGCTATGATTATGCTTATATGTTTTATTACAGTGAAAGACCTGGCACCTTAGCGCACAGAAGATATGAAGATGATATTCCGGAAGAAACAAAAAAGAGAAGGCTGCAGGAAATTGTAGACTTACAATACCGGCTTTCAACCGAAAGCAACGAAGCCGATCTGGGGAAAACATTTACGGTGCTGGTGGAAGGCAATAGCAAAAAAAGTGAACAGGAATGGATGGGAAGAACCTCTCATAACAAAGTAGTGGTATTTCCTAAAAATGGAGGCGGTTTAGATAAAGGAGATTATGTGGAAGTAAAAATCGAATCCTGTACAAAAGGTACGTTGCTGGGTAAAATAGTGAACCCCTGACAGAAGAATTAGTTCGGAAAAAACTCAGGCGTTTCCAAATGAAAACAAATTCGTTCAATTACGTTGATCAAAATAAATAACCAGGATTGTAAATATGGAAATTCAATCGATAAAAAACCGATTTGGAATTATTGGTAATTCTCCCGCTCTTAATTACGCGTTAGAAGTGGCCGTGCAGGTTTCCAATACGGACCTTACCGTACTCATTAATGGAGAAAGCGGAGTAGGTAAAGAAGTGTTCTCACAAATCATTCATTCACTATCGGCCCGCAAGCATAACCCCTTTATCGCGGTGAATTGCGGGGCCATTCCGGAAGGCACTATAGATTCAGAATTATTCGGACATGAAAAGGGTTCGTTTACGGGTGCCGTGGATGCGAGAAAAGGGTATTTCGAGACAGTAAATGGCGGCACTATATTTTTGGATGAAATTGGAGAATTACCGTTAGGTACCCAGGCCCGCTTATTAAGAGTATTGGAAACCGGGGAATTCATTCGGGTGGGTTCTTCCAAAGTACAAAAAACAGATGTTCGGGTAATTGCTGCCAGTAACCGGGATCTGCTCGAACGAACCCAGCAGGGGAAATTCCGGGAAGATCTATACTATCGCTTGAGTACTGTTCCCATCCGGGTTCCCTCCTTAAGAGACCGGAAAGAGGATATTCCACTTTTGTTCCGGAGGTTCTCGGTTGACTTTGCTGAAAAGTATAAAGCCGCTCCTATCATATTAGATGAGGAGGCAAAAAATCTGTTAATTACTTATCCCTGGCCGGGTAATGTGCGTGAATTGAAGAATATTGCAGAACAGGTTTCAGTTCTTTCACAAGACAAACAAATAACAGCCCGCGATCTTCGGCGCTTTTTGCCCGAAACAAATGTTAACAGGTTGCCCGTTCTGGCGCATGCCAGCAGTAACGGACATGAGTTTGCCAATGAGCGTGAAATTTTGTACAAGCTTTTCTTTGATATGAAAAAAGATGTGACTGAATTGAAGAAAATGTTTGTGGAGGTAATCCAGAATCCGGCCATGGCTGCGCAGAACCCTGCTTTTTTCAATGAATTGAAAGAATTGAAATCGCAGGAATTTCTTCAGCCCGCGGTGATGCAGCCGGCAACCACCCATACGCAGCCAATGGTGATTTCTCATGATGATATTCATCGCCACGAGGAAGTAGAAGAATCACTCAATATTATGGATGTAGAAAAAGAATTAATCGTTAAAGCACTTAAGAAACATAGAAGCAAAAGAAAAGATGCAGCAGCCGATCTGGGAATAAGCGAAAGAACGTTATACCGGAAGTTGAAGGAGTATGATATCAAAGAGTGAAATTAAAAATAAAGAATGAAGAATGTTAAATAACAAAGTTTCTAACAACTATAGAATATTCAAGGGTAAATGGAGTGCCCATCCTTTTTTATTTTTTATTTTTTATTTTTCATTTTTCATTCCCCTTTCCTCCTGTAATATTTACCGCTTCAAAGACGTTAGTATACCTGCCGAGGTAAAAACAATACGCATTAACTATATCGAAAATAAAGCCCGCTTTGTTAACCCCCAGCTAAGCCCGCAGCTCACCGATAAACTGCGTCAGAAAATAAATAACCAAACCCGGTTAACACTCATCCAGGGAGACGAAGCGGATTATGATATCAGATGTGAAATAACCGGATATGATGTTACCACTTCCGGCATCTCTCAGCAACAGGCCTCCGCCAACCGGTTGATAGTAACGGTAAATGTTAGTTTCAAGAACAAGCTGGATGAAAAAAAGAATTTTGACGCGCCCGTTTCCCGTAACTTCGACTTTTCAGCCAACCTGAGCCTTGACCAGGCACAAGCGCAGCTGACACCTACTATTATTCAAAACATAGTGGATGAAATTTTCAATCGAATATTTTCGAACTGGTAAGTTGTACCATGCAAACATCCGTTAATTCTGTAGTTAAGAATATTTTTGACAGGAATAACCTGCAAGAAGTAAGCGAAGAGCAATTGCGGGAATATGTTCAGGCTTTCCCTTATTCATCTATTGGCCATTTATTGCTGGCAAAGAAAAAAAAGGACGAAGGAGCCGATTACAGCCAAGAAGCCTCGATGGCGGCCTTGTATCTTAACAATCCGCTCTGGCTGCATTGTTTCCTGGAGAGTGAATCAATCCCTGCCGTAGATAAAATAACTCCTCATCAACAAGAGGTACAACTGTTTTCCACAGCTGAAATTAAAGAGACTGATTCTATACCTGCCATGGAAGAAATGCAGGAAATGACGATGGATGAACCGGTCAATAATATCCTGGATGAACCGGAATTTGAACCAACAGGTCCTATTGAGCCTGTTATTGAAAATCACGAGCCCGCCTCCTTCATGGAGGAACAAAACACCATGGCTACTATCCAGGTTTCGGAAGAATCCACGGAAGAAAAAGCAGAACCTTTCGAGGCTATTCAAACAGTTGAAGAAAAAAAATCTGGTGATAAAGAACCCATCTTTGAGCCATATTATACGGTTGATTACTTCGCCTCGCAGGGTATCAAACTAAAAGCCGGCGAACTGGAAAACGATAAATTTGGCAGGCAGTTAAAGAGTTTTACCGACTGGTTGCGTAGTATGAAAAGGGTAACCCCGGCCCAGGCGGATGACCTTCCGCAACAAGACCCCGGAACTGATGCAGCTATTCTAAAAAATGCGGAAGAATCGGTAGAAACCAGCGATGTGGAAACAGAAGCCATGGCGGAGGTATGGGGCAAGCAGGGAAAAACGGCCAGGGCAGCGGCTATTTACCGCAAATTAAGTTTGCTCAATCCCGCTAAAAGCCATTATTTTGCAGCCAAAATTGAACAATTAAACGATTAGTGTTATGATGATCTTATTGCTTATACTGGTGATTCTGGCTTCCGTGGGGATTGCATTTTTTATACTGGTTCAAAATCCAAAAGGAGGAGGCTTGGCAGGAAATATTGCCGGATTCAATACCCAATTCATGGGCGTTAAGCAAACAACCGATGTGCTTGAAAAAGGTACCTGGGTACTTGCTTTCGTCATTGCGATGTTGTGCTTGTTTTCCGCTTTATTCATTCCAAAATCAAGTACAATTCAAACGCGGGGAGAAGGAGCAAGACCCAGCTCAACGCAACAGGCGCCGGCCAATACACCTACAGCCCCGGCCAACCAACCTAAATAAGACTTTTACTACAAAATATTCCACCCTGCTCGTTAAGGCAGGGTTTTTTATTTACTTTACGATAGAATAATTCTGATATGCGTCGAAAAATAATTTACGGGTTGTTAACTGTCCTCCTTTTGCTGGTTGCTTATACCGGGTATTTATTTTTTGCATCTAACACCGGGTTCAGCGAAGAATCAAAATTCCTTTACATCAGAACAGCAAAAGCTACCTATTATGATGTATTGCAAACGCTAAAAGACAGTCAGTTTATCCGCAATGAAAACGCATTTAAATTTTTAGCCAACCGCATGAAGCTGGAGGAGAAAATAAAGGCTGGCCGGTACGAGATTAAAAAAGGTATGAGCCTGTTTGATATTGCCCGAATCATCCGGAACGGCAAGCAATCTCCCGTAAATCTGGTGATTACCAAACTTCGCACGAAAGAAAACCTGGCTGCGTTTATTGGAAAGAGGCTCGAAACTGATTCATCCTCGCTCATTCGATACCTAAATAATAATGATTCATTATCCGCTTACCAATTAGATACTAATACCGTTATTTCAGGCATCTTCCCGAATACGTATCAGCTTTTCTGGAATTCTACCCCAACTGTAATATTCAAAAAATTATTTTCTGCAAAAGAAGTTGTATGGACCGATAACCGAAAGCAACTGGCCGCTGACCATGGCCTGACTCCCACGGATGCTTATATAATCGCGTCAATTGTTGAAGAAGAAACAAGGACCACCTCGGAAAAAGGAACAATGGCCAGTGTATATATCAACCGGTATAAGAGAGGTATGCGATTGCAGGCCGATCCAACCATTAAGTTTGCCCTCAGGGATTTTAGTTTGAAACGTATCTACGAAAAACACCTGGCGGTTGAATCTCCGTATAACACTTATCGAAATGCCGGTTTACCCCCGGGTCCTATTTGTACCCCATCATTAGAAACACTGGATGCGGTGCTGAATGCTCCTTCCACCAATTACCTGTACTTTGTAGCTAAGAGTGATTTCTCAGGTAGCCACGTATTCAGTGAAACCTATGAGGAACATCTAAAAAATGCCCGGGAATTTCAACAAGCTTTAGATAGGGAACAAAAAATCAGAGCGGCCAAAGAAGACACCGGTGCCCAGCAATGACAAAAATCGAACGCATATTATTAAACCTCAAGATTGTTCGCTTTGTAGCGGCCAAAAGCAAGAAAATTATATTACCCGGATTTGATGGCGTTCCGTTATACGATGTTGTTATTTTTTTTTGGGAGGAGGTAATACAGGAAGGATTGAATGAGCGGGCCGCGGCCATTGCCTATAATTTTATTATGGCTATCCCCCCTACCTGTTTATTCCTGTTCACCCTTATTCCCAACCTGCCTTTTGTACCGACTGATACCATAAAGACCCAGTTGCATGTAATTATTACGGATATCATTCCGGCAACTACCCATAATGAAAACCTGATCACATTTGTAGATAGTTTTTTTACCCAGGGTAAGATTGGCTTGCTTTCTTTTGGTTTTGTATTGCTGATCTATTTTGCATCTAATGGAATGATGGGATTGATGCGTTCATTCAATAAAAGTTCTATCGGTTTTTCCAAAAGAACCGAGTTACATACCCGTTGGATAGCGATTAAACTAACCTTTCTCATAATGGGCTTGTTGCTGGGCTGTATTGTTTTATTAATCATGCAGGGAACTGTATTATCCTGGTTAGGATTGAAACACAATTTACTGGTTCAGTTCGTCAGTACTTTCCGATGGTTATTTATCCTTGGACTCATCTTCTTTACTTTTGCTTTCATTTATAAGTATGCTCCGGCCGTTACCAAACGTTGGCGGTTGATATCTCCGGGCTCCATCGTGGGCGCTGTATTGAGTGTAATGGCCACTCTCGGATTCTCGCTCTTTGTAAATAACTTCGGAAAATACAATGCGCTCTACGGTTCTATCGGAACGGTAATCGTATTTATGGTGGTTATTTATATCAACTCCCTGGTATTACTGATAGGCTATGAACTGAACGCCAGTATCCATTCATTGAAAGCAATGGCTGAGGAGAGAGAAAAGTTGGAGAATGAAAAAGGAATGCCAGATGCCGCCGGTATTCCCCAGCAACCATCTGCCAAAACATAGTTGTTCCTTTCTTTTTTTTTGGTAAATTTTGTACCTCTTAAATTACTTACTATGAAGAAATTCTTTTTACTCCAGATGCTGGCACCTGTATTATCATTTACCTTAATCACCATTGACGCGTTGGAAATCGGGGCCGAATTACCCAAGGCTGATCATATCATGAAAGACATTTCCGGCAAGTCGGTAAGTTTCAATAACGCTAAAACAAAAGCGGGCTTGTTGGTAATGTTTAGTTGCAACACCTGCCCCTGGGTGATTCGTAACCAAAGCCGCACCAAAGAAATTTGCACATATGCTCAATCAAAAGGTATTGGGGTAATATTATTGAATTCCAACGAGGGCGATCGTCACGGAGGCGACTCCTATGATGCCATGCAGCTGTACGCAAAGGAACAAAGCTATAACTGGTATTATGTAGTTGATAAAAAGAGTGAAGTAGCAGATGCGTTTGGAGCCGATCGGACGCCAGAATGTTTTTTGTTTGACGGCAATAATAAGTTGGTATATCACGGAGCGATCGACGATAATCCGCAAAGCGCTCAAAAGGTAAGCCGTCATCATTTAAAAGAAGCTCTAAACGAATTACTGGCCGGAAAGGAAGTGAGCGTGAAGAAAAGCCGGAGTGTGGGCTGTAATATTAAACGTATTTAATTTGCTCCTGTAATAAAAAGCGAAAAGCCATCCTGTCAAAAGGGATGGCTTTACTATTCATAAAATAATCTTACTAATTGAGAGCCCGAAAATCGACGGGTACCAATTTGCTGACACCGGGTTCCTGCATGGTAACCCCATAAATAACATCCACCGAATTCATGGTCATTTTATTATGGGTAACAATGATAAACTGGCTTTCTTCGCTGAACTTGCGAATCATATTAGTAAACTTCCCCACATTGGCATCGTCCAATGGAGCATCCACTTCGTCAAGAATACAAAAAGGAGCCGGCTTGATCAGGTAGATTGCAAACAGCAGGGCCGTTGCGGTTAAGGTCTTCTCACCTCCGCTTAATTGAGATATAGAGGATGGACGCTTCCCTTTTGGTTTAGCAATGATATCAATGGCTGTTTCTGCCAGGTTTTCCGGATTCTCCAATACCATGTCAGCGGTATCATCCTCGGTAAACAGAGCCTTAAATACTTTCTGGAAATTTTCCCGCACTTTATTGAATGTCTCCAAAAATTGCTGGTTGGCGGTTGCTTCCACTTCCTGGATGGTCTGCATCAGGCTTTCCTTGGCCGTCACCAGGTCATTCTTTTGCTCCAAAATAAATTCATAGCGCTTTTTCATTTCCGTAAAGGCTTCGATGGCTGTAGGATTTACTTCTCCCAAATTTTCCATGCGCTTTTTCATCCGGTCGCATTTCTCCTGCAATTCTTCCGCCAGCGTATCGGTTGTTCTTTCCTGGTCCAGGATGTCATCGAGGTTAATACGAAATTCAACATGTAACCGCTCCTTCATTCCTGCCAGTTGAAGTTTGAGCTCGTTAAGCCTGTCTTTTATTTCACTGAGCAAATGCTCAATCAGTTCCTTGTTTTTAACTTTCTGGCGCAATTCGCTTTCTTTTTCGCCCAACGCATTTCGAAGATTATAATAAGCCTGGTCGGTTTCGTTCAATAACCTTTCTTCTTCCTCCTTGCTGCGCATTAGAACAATGAGGCCCTCTTCTGCCTGCGTTAAGGTGGTTTCATTCTCGGCAATACTTTCGGCGGTTTGCTTCAATTGAGAAGCATTACTATCAATTTGGCTTTTGAGGTCGTTGAGTTGATTACTCTTGAATTCCAGTTCCTGGCTTAGCGCATTGATCTTACTATGTTGCCGGGTCACCAGCAGGTTGAATTCATTGTAACTGGCCTGGGCCTGGATATATTCCTCTTCCGTGGCGCGGTAATCGCTTTCGGAAACATGCAATTTGTCTCTCAATTCGTTCAGTTGAGTAACCCATTGCATCCATTCCTGGCGGGTGCCATCAATAGAAGCGATTGTTTCTTCCAGGATAATCTGGGTTTCCTGCAAACGGTGTTCGGCAACATGCTGCGAAGCATGAATCGTTTCAATCTTATTCTGCAGTGAAAAAACAAGGTTGGTAAGCCGGCTAATGTCCTCGTGAGCCTGCTTTATAGCCTGCTCTTTCAGTTGCTCGTTATATCCAATCACTTCATTATGCCTTGATTGAATAATGTGCTTTAATTCATTTACCACAATATCCTGTGCCACTATATCCTCATGTAGTTTTTCCAGGTTTTTGACGCGTCCTATTTTCTTTCCTTCAAATAATCCCACACTACCTCCGGTGAGGGAATATTTTCCCTTCACGTATTTGCCTGTCTTTTCCAGCACCACGGCCCCGTTGCTATTATTCAATCCCTCTTCGCTTTCGGCAATAAAAACATTACTCAATAAATGCGCCGCCAGCTGCTGGTATTGTGCATCCACTTCAATAACCTGCATAGCAGAAAGTGTATTTTCAGGTTGATGATACACCACATTTTCTGCCTCCCGGATTTTATCCAATAAAAAGAAATTGGCTTTGCCTTTTTTATTTTCATCCAGCAGGTGAACAGCCTGCAAACCTTCCTGCAGATTATTTACCACATAATAATTCAGATAAGGCTCCAGCACATTTTCTACGGCGGCCCTGTATTCTTCCTTTACATAAATAATATCAGATAAAACGGGCGCGGTATGATTCCAGTTTGGATTGTTATGCAGGAACTTCACACTTTCGGGGTAACCTTCCATTGAATCGATCAGGCTTTTCAGCAGATCATATTCGTTCCGGCGCGAATCCAGCTTACGATTCTCATTGGCCAGTTGCTGCCGAAGCTCCTCCAGCTGCGCCTGCGTTTGTAAAATCTGATCCTTCGTTCGCTCCTGGTGCTCCTGCAGTTGAACAAGGTCCGTATTCCGGTTTTCCAGCTCTTCTTCTTTTATATGTCTTTCCTCTTCCAGCTGTTTCAACTGGCTGTTCCTGCTTTCTTTTTCTTCTTCAACCTGTTGAATGCTTCTTTGAAGATTTTGAATGGAAGTATCAGCCACCGCTACTTTCTTCTCGGCTTCAAACTGGCTTCGTTGAATACTGAGATTTTCGCTTCGAAGACTGTCGACATGCGCCCTTCTTTCATCAAATACTTTCCGCTTTTCCTCCACGAGTAACCGAACCTGCTCCAGTTGCTCCTCCAATGAACTTAATTTTACTTTTTCTTCTTCTATCTGCTGTTGAGTAAATTGAATGCTTTCTTCCAGGCCGGTAAGTTGGCCGCCGCTTTTAGTGAGGAAATCCTGTAAACTCTCCGCTTTTTCTTTTAGGAAATTAAGCCGCTGACTAGCGAGGTTCTTTTCATTTTCCTTTGTTCGAAGCGTTTGCAGTAATTCGTTGAAAGCATGCTGCATCGTTTGCAAAGCCCTTTCCTTTTCAATAAACCCGGTTTTCTCCTGTTCCAATGCAGCTTCATCCGTAGCAATCTCTGCTTCGAGTTTTATTTTTTTATCTGTTTCGGCTTCCGTCTGCTGGTTTAATTCTTTATAGGTTATATTGAAACCTTCCAGGGATGCTTTGGCCAGTTCAATGCTGTGCTCCCGGTATTCTTTTTTTATCTCGAAATATTTCTCTGCTTTTTTAGCCTGGTTTTCGAGACTTTTTAGCTGGTTGTTAATTTCAAATAACAGGTCCTCTATCCGTGCCAGGTCCTGCTCAGTGGCGTCGAGTTTATTCTTAGCTTCCTTTTTACGTGTTTTGTAGATTGAAATACCAGCAGCCTGTTCCAGCATACGGCGGCGACTATTATCTTTATCCTTAATAATCTCATCCACCATTCCCAATTCGATTATGGCATAGCTATCGGTACTAATACCAGTATCGAGGAAAAGATTTTGAATGTCTTTTAACCGGCATTGCACGTCGTTAAGCCGGTATTCACTTTCTCCACTCTTATAAAATTTTCGGGTTACGGTTATCGTGCTGAATTCAGTAGGTAACAGGTTCCGGGTATTTTCAAATGTAAGGCTCACCTCGGCCAACCCGGAAGCTGAACGAGTTTTAGATCCATTAAAAACAAGGCTTTCGAGATTTTCACTGCGCAGATGACTAATCTTCTGTTCACCGATTACCCATCGAATACTATCCACGATATTGCTTTTGCCACAGCCGTTGGGACCGATAACACCAGTTACTCCCTCATCAAAATTCAAAATGGTTTTATCGGCAAAACTTTTAAAGCCTTTGATTTCTAAACTCTTTAATCGCACAATTAAAAATTTTTAGGAAGTCGCAAATATAATTGAATGGCTATGTAAAATACTATGCTCTGCGTGTAACGCTTTCTTTATTATTCACTTCTTATACACAAATAACCTGCCGCGCTTTTTTTGTGCAGTTACTGTGGAAAAAAATCATGAGCTGCAATACAAATAGCAAGAAAAGATGTATTTGTTAACGGCCTTCGTATATTACGCCTGAAGTGGGTGTTTCATGGAGTTCTAAGCGAGTCATTTTAGGTAAAGGAGGTTTAAGCTGGTTCCATATCCAAACAGCGATTAATTCGCAGGTGGGGTTTTCCAAACCAGCCACCTCGTTCATACACTTATGATCCAGGCGGGCCACCACCGGTTTTACAATGGATTTCAGATCGGCGAAATCCATAACCCAACCTAAAGAGGGATGTGGCTGATCTTCTATCCACACCCGAAGCCGATAGGTATGGCCATGCATTTCTTTGCATTTGTGACCATCCGGCACGTTAGGCAAAAAATGAGCCGAGTCGAAGGTAAATTCTTTATAAATCAGCATATATTAATCTAAAAAACAAATGTACAATGTCTGGGTCAATTGGTGATTAGGGAGCGGCCGATATTCTGACTAATAATCAGATACTATTCAAGCGATATTGGAATTACCGCACCCCGGAAGCTCCCCGGATGGTTTATCTACCCGTCTCCATTTAGAATTTATTCCCTAACAGGCAATTTAACCGGGCCTTTCAAAAATAAAATGATCATTTTCAGTAGGAATTGGGAAGTATGGGTGCCATGACTTATCTTTGCCATGTTAATTTGAGTATAACAGCATTTTGTAATTGAACGATGTTATCTGCTAAGCATTCTCTGCTAATAGTTAATCTTCTTTACGTTGCTTTTCTCTCAAGTATTTATTAATTATTATTTTATTGAACAATGAACATTTATGTTTCAAATTTAAGCTTCAACGTACAGGATGAAGACTTAAGAAGTTATTTTGCAGAATACGGAGAAGTATCATCTGCTAAAGTTATTACCGACAAATTTACACAACGCAGCAAAGGTTTTGGCTTTGTTGAAATGGCTGATGATGCAGCTGGTCAAAAAGCTATCGCTGAACTCGATGGCGCCATGGTAGATGGTCGTGGTATTAAGGTTATGATTGCCCGCCCCAAAGAAGACAGACCCAGCAATGGTGGTGGTGGTGGTAACAGAGGTGGTGGAGGCGGTGGCCGCTCTTTCAGCAACAACAACCGCTGGTAATTTAACTTAAGTTATCTTATACAAAAGAGCTCCCCGAGAGCTCTTTTTTTGTTTTTACCCTATTGATCCTTCTTTAAAGAACGGATCATTTCTGCATAATGCATTTTCCGGGAGAGTGCGGTAACAGATAGTGCAATTCTTTTAGTTCGGGTTGGTTCTGTTTTGGCACTTTCGATCCATTTACTATAATAATTCTGCACGGAGCGGGAGAATGTATTAAAGAACTCGAGTGCCTTAGGTTCATCAGCCAGGCATTCCATAAACTCCCTGTTCAATTCATAGGTTTTGGTATCCACATCCAGTTTTATTTGCAACTGGGCACCTTGCCTTTTTCCAATTCCTTTTCTCATTGCTGAATTAAGTGGCATAATAAAGGACCCTCCACCCATTGGCAGTAGGGCCACCCCCTTGATGGAATGATTGTCCAGCTTACCTTTTACCCTAAATGATTTCTTGTTTCCGGGCACCAGCTGCTGGGCAATATCAGCCGGGATTTCAAGATAGGTCCAGCCTGTTTTCTCTCCCTGCTTGTCAAACTTGTGTATCGTAGTTGTGAACAGAACCATTAATTATTGGCTATTCAAGGAGGAAATCAATTCAACAATCTCTTCTTCATGGCGGAATTTATATTTCTTTTCCCCAGCAAACTGGTCAATCTGGGAGGCAAAAGAAGGCAATGCCAGCTTTAAAGAATTCTTATCCTTCTTA
This sequence comes from uncultured Chitinophagaceae bacterium, assembly GCA_963775145.1. Taxonomy (GTDB): domain Bacteria; phylum Bacteroidota; class Bacteroidia; order Chitinophagales; family Chitinophagaceae; genus Endoryza. The sequence continues at coordinate 274,897 of CAVZHZ010000015.1, read as the reverse complement.
ATGGGTTCAACCCGGTCATTCTTCACATCATATACATACCACTGAATTATTTGTCTGTATTCTTTTTGCGTTCCCTGGCCATAGTCGTTTGTCGTTTGCATCAGCTTGACGGTTTTTTTCAAGAGTTGCACCACAATCCCTTCTTTCACCACTTCATAGAAAGTCAAATTTGTATTTTCGCCTGAAAGTGGATAACCGCACCGTAATAATGAAGTATGGCTGGTATTTTCTTCCGTATAGGTAATTACAAATTCCTTAATGGGATCGACAAAAGCGTAGGTAATATTATTTTTCTTAAAATAAAGCTCGTTTTCCACAAGGTTGAATTGCAATTCCACTTCACTTAAGGAATACCCGTTCTTGAATTTTACTATTCCTTTTCCCCAGTCGGCATTTAACATCGGGCTACCCGCAATATCCCTGTTCTTACTCGTCAACGCTTTCCCATTTACATCAAAAGCGTTTATAGTGTAACTGTTATTATTATCGACTGTTTGAGAATAAAGCATCGAAGCCCCCCACAAAAAAAACCCGCATGTGAAACATAATCTCTTCATGGTAACCAAATTTTACTTTGCATCATTAAATTCATTTCTTTTTTTGTAATCATTTACAAGGTAGGAATTTTCGTGCCGCCCTTACCCGGGAAAGGATAAACGGAAAAAATTTTGCATTCAATTATGATTACTCAGTCGCTTCCTGATTTGGCCACAGCTAATAAAAAAACCTTCCCGGGAAAGGAAGGTTTGAAACTTATTTGTGAAGTGGTGTTTAATAGTACTATGCGCGTTGCTTAACGGGTGGTTTTTTCTTTGCTTTCTTAAGAGCCAGTTCAATAGCGGCGCTCAAATTTTCATAACTGGGCTTACCCGTAAAAAATTCTCCATTAATGAAAAAGGCGGGAACTTCTTTAACTCCCCGATCTAATCCTTCCCGAATATCGGCCTGCACATGCCATCCATAAATGGCATTTACGAGGTCGTCGAGGAACTTTTTATTTTTAACTCCCGCTTCCTTCGAATGTAATTTTAAACTTGTTGTTCCCAGATTGCGACGATTTGCAAAAATAATATTATGCATTTCCCAGAACTTTCCTTCCTGGGCTGCTCCAACTGCCGCCTCGGCAGCCTTTAAACTTCTCTGGTGAATGCGCGTTTGCGGGAAATGACGGTAATTCAACCGGATCTTACCTTCATAATCTTCCAGCAATTTCTTTACTACTTCATTTACCTTGGCGCAGGCTTCACTTTCATAATCGCCAAACTCCGTGAGAGTTACCGGCGCAGATTTGTCACCTACAAAAATATCCTTCGGTTCAATAATTTCAACTTCATCTTTTTTGAATGCCATAAATAATCTCCTTTTTTAAGTACTTGCCCTGTCTTTTGTACTCACTTAATACTAATAACAAAAAACTTGCCATTTGGTTGATTAAGAGCCTTTTCGTCAGGTTACTGACTTACAGAACCCGCTGAAGGTAGTATTTTTTTGTTCTCTAACAGGGCTGATATAAACAATTTACCAACAACATCAGAAATGGCAATGATTATCAACCAGTTAAAGAACCATCCGTTTAACGACCGATTCTGTTGGGTATGACCCTTAGTCAGGCATAAAAACTGATCCTCACCACACTTCAATTCTAATAGTTATGGGAGTGATTTCACCCCCATTACCATTTTTTCCATATTGCCGGTTAGTCCTTCCGTTTCTTAATTTTTCTTGGCATTACTTTTTTCCAGTTCATGCTTTTCATTTCGAAACACGACGGTATTATCAAACACATCCACCAACACTGGCTGACTCTTATCAATATCACCCGCCAATATCCGCTTGCTTAATTGGTTAACAATTTCCTTTTGGATAAGCCGCTTCAACGGCCTGGCGCCAAATTGAGGATCAAATCCCTGCTCTGCCAAAAATGACAACGCATAATCACTAAACTGCAATTGGATTCCACTATGGGCTACCAAACGCTTGAGATTTTCCAATTGAATTTTTACGATCCCAATTATCTCTTTCTTCAATAAAGGTTGAAACATGATAATCTCATCTACCCTGTTCAAAAACTCAGGTCGTATCGTTTGCCGGAGCAAATTCATTACTTCCACCTTGGCTTTTTCATTAGCGGCTTCTATGTTCTTCTCACTTACATTTTCAAAAGCATCCATAATTAAATGACTTCCGATATTGCTCGTCATTATAATTATAGTATTCTTGAAATTAACCACCCTCCCTTTATTATCAGTCAACCGCCCGTCATCCAATACCTGTAATAGTACGTTCCAAACATCGGGGTGTGCTTTTTCAATTTCATCCAATAATACAACACTATAAGGTTTACGGCGCACGGCTTCGGTTAACTGCCCGCCTTCATCATAGCCTACATACCCGGGAGGAGCACCAACCAAACGGCTAACTGTATGTTTTTCCTGGTACTCACTCATATCAATCCGCGTCATCATACTTTCATTGTCGAATAAATATTCGGCCAATGCTTTTGCGAGTTCGGTTTTCCCCACGCCGGTGGTTCCTAAAAATATGAAAGAACCAATGGGCTTTTTGGGATCCTGCAATCCAGCCCGGCTTCTCCGAATAGCATCAGCTACGGCGGTAATTGCTTCCTCCTGCCCTACTACCCGCTCGTGCAAATGATGCTCTAACCGCAGGAGTTTTTGTTTATCACTTTGCAGCATTTTGGTGACCGGTATTCCAGTAGATTTTGCAATAATTTCTGCAATATCTTCCGCATCCACTTCCTCTTTCATAATTCGCGACCTTTCGCTGATGGCTGACAAAAGATTCGCCGACTCTTCTATTAATTTTTCTTTTTCTTTTATTTTTCCATATCGAATCTCGGCCACTTTCCCATAATCTCCTTCCCGTTCCGCTTTCTCCGCTTCCATCTTCAATTGCTCAATATCCGCTTTGCCATTCTGTACGCGCTCCACTATCTCCTTTTCTTCTTTCCATTTTGCCTTAAATGTATCGCGTTCAACAGACAGGTTGGCAATCTCCGTATTCAACTCTTTCAATTTGGCCTCATCATTCTCCCGTTTAATTGCTTCGCGTTCGATCTCTAATTGCCGGATCTGCCTTTCCAATGTGTCCAATTCTTCCGGCATCGAGTTCATCTCCAATCTCAGTTTTGCCGCACTTTCATCAATCAGATCAATTGCTTTATCCGGCAGAAAACGATCTGTTATATAACGACTGCTTAATTCCACAGCGGCAATAATTGCTTCGTCTTTTATGCGCACATGGTGGTGTGTTTCGTAGCGGTCTTTCAATCCGCGCAATATGGAAATAGCATCTTCCAAACTGGGTTCATCCACCATCACTTTCTGAAATCGCCTTTCTAATGCTTTGTCTTTTTCAAAAAATTTCTGGTACTCATTAAGGGTAGTAGCGCCAACGGCTCTTAATTCGCCACGTGCCAGGGCAGGCTTCAAAATGTTAGCAGCATCCATAGCTCCTTCGCCACCACCGGCACCTACCAGGGTATGGATTTCGTCTATAAATAAGATGATTTCTCCGTCGCTGCTGCCCACTTCTTTTACCACCCCTTTCAAGCGCTCTTCAAACTCTCCTTTATACTTCGCACCGGCAATCAGCAATCCCATATCCAGTGCATATATAATTTTTGATTTGAGGTTCTCCGGCACATCCCCATTTACTATCCGATGCGCGATGCCCTCGGCTATAGCTGTTTTACCAACGCCGGGTTCTCCCACTAATATCGGGTTGTTCTTTGTTCGGCGGGAAAGGATATGTAATGTCCTGCGGATCTCTTCATCCCGCCCGATTACCGGATCCAGTTTCCCCTGCCGCGCCATTTCATTCAGATTCTTGGCATATTTATTCAGTGAATTGTATTCCTGCGATTGAGTTTGCGAAGTAACGGTCTCCCCTTTTCGCAATTCTTTGATTGCAGCAATCAATCCTTTTTCAGTAAGACCTGTATTCTTTAATAGTTTTGCTGCCGCGTCGTTGCCCTGCACAATAGCGAGCAATAAATGCTCCGCGGTGATAAACTCGTCATTAAATTGTTTCAAAATGGCACCCGCCCGCAGCACTACACTGTTTGCATCACGACTGATTTGCTGAGCAGGCTCGCCAGATGTTTTGGGAAGTTTACTGATCAATTCATCCAGCTTACTTTCTACGAGGTTTAAGGTCACATTATTCTTCTTAAGCAAATAATCAACCGGAGAATCTTCCTGGTCAATTAAAGCCTTCAGTATATGTTCCGTTTCAATATTCGGGTTCTGTGAATTAAATGCTAATTGCTGGGCCTGTTGAAAAGCCTCTGCCGCTTTTATCGTAAAGTTTCCTAAGTTCATATCTATATGTTTAATATTTGAATAGCCTGAATGTACAGGTGTCAAAAATAATTGCCCGGTAATTCGGAATCTTCTTTGCGTATTTCGGACTTCCCGGGTAATTACTAACTTCAATACATATAACAAAAGCCTATCCAAGTGTAAAATTGCGAAACTATGTCATACAAAACAGGTTTTATCTGCATGAAAGTCATGTCAATAGCCCTTGTGCTGTTAATCTTTCAGCCAGCATTCAGTCAATTTGATTTCAGTGGAGTTGATCAGCTTCTTCAACGCAATCAGAAATTACTCGGTAATAACCTGGTCGCCATGGTATATAAAGATGGTAAACTAATATACAAGAAGGAACTGGGCGACTTTACTGCAAAAACGCCGGCCCCTATTGCCAGTTGCAGTAAATGGTTGACCGCTGCCCTTGTTATGAGTTTTGTTGATCAGGGAAAACTCGATCTTGACGAACCCGTTAGCAAATACATTCCTGCCTTTGAAAAGTATATGAAAGGATATGTTACTCTCCGTCATTGCCTGTCGCACACAACAGGAATTGAGCGGGAAGGGGGTAAGATGGGAAAATTATTAGATCGCAAAAAATATGAGACACTGGAGGAAGAGGTTAATGCCATTGCTTCAAAGGAAATTTCCAATAATCCCGGCAAAGAATTTTTTTATGGAAGCTACGGTCTGAATATTGCAGCGAGAATTTGCGAGGTGGTAGGAAAAAAGACATTTGAACGACTGATGCAGGAGCGCATTACGAGACCTTTGCGGATGCGCGCCACCAGTTTTGCCAATGACAATGGCAATGCTCCCAACCCATCGGGTGGCGCAAAATCAACAGCCAATGATTATATGAATTTTCTTACCATGATACTGAACAAAGGAATGTTTGAAGGGAAAACGATCTTGAGTACAACAGCCATTGATGAAATGCAGAAAGTACAGATGGCCGATCTGCCCATTAAGTATACTCCCAAAGTAGCTGAAGGTTTTGAATATGGTTTGGGTGAATGGATACAGGAAAAGAATTCGACTGGTATGGCCACCGTTGTAAGCAGCCCGGGATTGTTCGGCACCTGGCCCTATGTTGATAATTGCCGTAAATACGCCGCTATTATTTTCGTAAAAACGCTATTAGGAGAACATAAAAAAGATATCGCCCTTCAGTTTAAAGAGTTGGTGGATGAACAGGTGGGGGTATGCAAATGAAATGTAAAATGTAAAATAGAAAATAGAAAATAGAAAATGTAAAAGTACCTGTACCGGAATAGGACAGTTGGGTGCATTCCTTTCTATTCTTCATTTAATATCTTAGCTCCATAGGTACTTCCGGAAAAAAAGAAACTTTTGATACCGTGATCTTTCCTGTATTCCTCAAAAATCTTCCTGGCCGTTTGTTTGCCTTCTTTTCCAAAGCATAAGATGGCGACTGTTCCACCGCTTCCTCCCCCGGTGACCCGGGCACCATAGACTTTATTTGCAGGCCCGGCCTCGAAAACCCGATCTACAATTTCATCGGTATTTTTATTGCCCAATCCTATTGCCGAATAACCGGCATGACTTTGATACATTAACTCACCCAATAATTTCAAAGTTTCCTGTTTGTCCTTATGCGCGGAAAAATTTTTCAATAAATTACTGAAGAGATGAATGCGGTAATTTTCCTCCACCGGGTGAAGGGCACAGGCGCGAAGCTTATATATATTTCCGGGGTTTATCCTTGTAACGTTATCAAGAGATAGCTTATACTTTTCAATGAAGTCTTTTCCTGAAATTTCTTCCGGCAGATTATCCCGAAATCTTGTATCAAAGACAGATGGTGAAATATTAGCCAGGAAACCTTTAAAAGGCAACGATTCCCAATGCCCGCTATTTTTAGCGTGTTTCAATTCAGTAAACGAGCTTCCCTCCTGCATTGCTATTATTGTATAAGACATAAATGCCGCTGTACGTACATCGCTGTAGGAAGCGCCGCTAACTGCATGACGAATCCCGCTATCTATTCCACAAAACGAAATACCCGAAGGTAAACTTACAGGGGAAAAGACCTGATGAGGCTGGCAAATAAGAGGCAGCAACTTATTCTTATTACCCAGGTAACTGCTCAGCTGATCCATTAAGCCGCAGGGGGCTCCCACCATCAGGTTCTCGGCTTTTTGTGCGAGTATAGGAAGTTCAGTATCTTCAAATTTTATATTATAAATCTTTTCCAATGCGCACAGAGTAGCTACTTCCAATGAAGCCGAAGAAGAAACACCTTTACCCATAGGCACATTGGATTGAATCAATATATTCATCCCGGTAAATGCCAGGTTTTTTTCAATATACAACACCATTATGCAACCTAAAATATAATTGGCCCAATCACCTCCCGGATAAGAGTGAATAAGTGAAGAAGCTTCTGCATAGTTTTTATCGGTAAGCAGGTTGCTGTCGATGGAAAAATTCTGCGACTTACTTTTATTTATCAACGACCTAAGCTGGATGATGGAGTCGGTTCTTTCTTGCACCTGCACAATGGTCATTTGCTTAACGGTCATTTGCAGCAACAGCGATCCGCTATAATCGGAAATACCCCCCATAACATCCATACGGCCGGGAGCACGGGCCGTAATTATTGGTTGACCAGAACTAAAAAAATCACTCATAGCTTTATCTTCCGCAGCTCCGCTGCTTTTTCTTCGGGCATTGTATCGGCCATAAAAGTATCCGCACCGGTTTCGGGTCCCGCTAAAAATTTTTGTAAGCCGGGTTGCCTCAACGGCGGACAAATTATCAGATGCATGTGATACCCTGTATAATTACGTCCATCCACTGGTGCCTGTGCAAATACCAAAATATAAGGAAAACTGGTATTGAAATTAGCGTCAAATTTTTGAGTTACCGTTTGAAATACTACGGCCAGGTCGTATAACTCTTCATCACTCATGGTAATGAGTGTGGCATGACGTTTTTTGGGGAAAATGTAAGTTTCGTAAGCAAAACGCGCAAAAAAGGGAATGAAAGCGACGGCATTGGAATTCTCAGCTATTATACGCGATTCGTCCGTTAATTCAGCATTAATAATATCCTCGAAGATATTTGAATGAAGGTCTTTTTGATGCTGACCCATCGAAAGCAATTCTTTCTGTACCACATTAAATACAAAGTCTGTAGCATAAATCTGGCAATGCGGATGCGGGTTTGATACCCCCACAATCTCTCCTTTATTTTCAAAAATCAATACCGATTTGATGGCTTGATGTTGTTCAAAAAAAATCATTTCATCGCGAAGGGCCCTGAACACTTTCGCTACCTGGTCGGCGCTCACATCATTAAGTGTTACGTTATGCCGAGGATCATAACAGACAACTTTTGCCATGCCGTTAGCCTTCTGCCGGCGATACAATCCATTGTGCATTTCCTGCGCTATGGGTGGTATCTGGGGCGACTCCATTCCCACTACGGGGTGATCATTTTCAAAAATGAATACATCATAAAAGTCTGGATTTTTTTTCCCGCTTATGCGTGTATTGCCCGGACATAAATAACATCCCGGATCGTAGACAGGTGATTCCTTTACTGATTTTTTTATTTCAAAATCCCAGGGACGGTTGTTCCGGTGCGCTGCATAAACAATCCATTCCCGCCGCAAAGGGTGCCAGCGTTTTTCCCATTGACCAAATGGTATAGATGTATGCATGTAATGTAAAAATTATTGCCGGTACTTTACTTTTCCTCCCACAATTGTCAGTTTAACCTTAGTATTCTTTATATCATCTTCATTGCAAGTAAGAAGATTATTGCTCAGCATTACGATGTCGGCCAGTTTTCCAGGCTCCAAACTTCCTTTTTCTTTTTCTTCAAAAGCTGCCAACGCATTGGCCATCGTGTACGAATAAATGGCTTCTTCCCTTGTCATGCACTGGGCTGGATAAAACGCCTCCCCGCTTTTGGTTTTGCGCGTTACCGCCGCATAATAACAGGTTAATGGATCCACATCTTCTACGGGCACATCGGTCCCATTCGTTACTAAAACACCTTCATTCAAAAAAGCCTTCCACATATAGGCTCCCTCAGCCGCTCTTTTATCGCCTAATCGTTTGGGCACAAATGGCGCGTCACTTGTACAATGCACCGATTGCATGGAAGCAATTATATTCCATTCTTTGAAACGGGGTATATCTGCCGGATTTACGTGCTGGGCATGTTCAATCCTCCATCGATGGTCTTTATTCTTATCATTTTTTATTTGCTCAGAAAATATATTAATGGTTTCCCGGTTCGCCCGATCACCGATAGCATGTACGCATAACTGAAGATTATTATTCCAGCAAAATTCTGCAATGGCTCTTAAGGAATCTACATTAAACGTATTTTGCCCCATCCATCCTGCACGATCGGTATAAGGTTCCAATAACCAGGCCCCGTAAGAACCCAACGCGCCATCCAATGAAACTTTAACCGATTTCACTGTAAGAAGGCCATTGCCTTCATTGATAATTGGAAATACGCTGGAATTTCTTCGCAACGATAGATTACCATCCCGTACCATCAACCAATGGCGGATAGCGAGTTTATTTTGTTTCGCCAACTCCTGCATCCATTTTACCTGCTGAAAAGAAGACCCAGCATCCTGGAAACTGGTTACGCCATTCTCCAGGCACTCTTTTTCTGCCAGGCGGATACTTTCTTCCCATTGGGCTTTGCGGCTTGCTTCGCTTTGCTGATTTAGCCACATACCATAGGCCCTTCCCGCTAATTGCTGGGCCGTTTCTTCCAGCACACCAACTATAACTCCGCTCTTATCTTTTACGATATCACCACCACTTGGATTATTTGTTGAATTAGTGATCCCGGCAAACTCCAATGCTTTTGCATTTACATAAACACTATGTCCACTCGCATGCGTCAGTATTACCGGGTTGTTGGGAGAAACTTTGTCCAGTTCCACATGATAAGGATACCCGAGATAATTTCTGGCCGGTGTCTTATCCCATTTTTCCTGGTGCCAGCCACGGCCAATGATCCAATCACCCGGCTTGGCCTTCTTAACGGCTTCTGCTACGAGCGCAACAACTTCATCCCAGTTTTTTACCTGCATCAAGTTTAAACTCATTAAGGAAGCGCCCAATCCGTGTATATGCCCGTGCCCTTCAATAAAACCAGGCATTACAAACTGTCCCTTGCAATCAATAACTTCTGTTTTATTACCGGTATATTTTTTTATCTCCGCATTCGTGCCCACAAAAATAATTTTACCGTCTTTAATGGCTACGGCTTCCGCATCAGGTTGATTCTTATTAACCGTATAAACCCGGGCATTTTTTAATACCAGATCTGCCGTTATTTCGGGAGGAGAAGTGAAGCCACATCCTCCTGCTAATACAACAACAATAAAAACACCTGCCAGCAAGCATACATTTCTCATAAGTATTTATTAAGCAATAAAAATAGTGAAAAAGGACTCTCTTGTAATTGATTAAAGAAATATATTATTCTTTCTTAATCGAATAATTTGTCGGTAAGAAATAGCCTGTACATCAAGAAAAAATTGCTCATTAAAATTTTTCAGACACATATCCCATTATTAATGTGTTTAGTCAGACTCATTTAGTTCCTTCGCTTAAAATTTTGAAAGAATTTATTCTTATTACAATTGAATAACAAAGAGGTTGTTCGGGCAATTATATGTATTGATTGATGATATTCTCCAACCACTCCTGCCGGCCGCTCGTTTGTTTGGATTCCCCATTGGATAAAGCAAATTCTCTCAGATCTTCCAACTTCAATTTTCCATTTTCGAATTCATTCCCTTTTCCGCTATCATAGGAAGCATAGCGATCTTTGCGGAATTTTTTATACGACGACTTTTGAAGAATATTATCCGCGATTACAAGCGACCGGGCAAATGCGTCCATTCCGCCGATATGGGCATGAAAAATATCTTCGAGGTCAGTAGAGTTTCTCCGGGTCTTCGCATCAAAGTTTACACCGCCTCCCCCAAAACCACCTGCTTCAAGTATAATGAGCAAACTTTCGGTAAGCTCATTCAGGTTCATGGGAAACTGATCCGTATCCCATCCGTTTTGAGAGTCTCCCCTATTTGCATCAATACTTCCCAGCATGCCGGCGTCGGCCGCTACCTGCAGCTCGTGCTGAAAAGTATGGCCGGCCAGCGTAGCATGATTCACTTCTACATTAATCTTAAAATCCTTGTCGAGACCATACTGCCGCAGGAAACCAATAACCGTTGCACAATCATAATCGTATTGATGCTTGGTTGGTTCGCATGGTTTTGGTTCAATAAAAAATACTCCTTTAAACCCTTGCTTGCGGGCATACTCTTTTGCCATGTTTAAAAAACGGCCGAGGTGATCTACTTCCCTCCTCATATTCGTATTCAGCAAACTCATATATCCTTCCCGTCCTCCCCAAAAAACATAGTTCTCTCCTCCCAGCGCGATCGTGGCATCCAGTGCATTTTTCACTTGTGTTCCTGCATAAGCTAACACCGCAAAATCTGGATTGGTGGAAGCGCCGTTCATATACCGGGGATTGGAGAATACATTGGCAGTACCCCACAATAATTTTACTCCACTGGCTGCTTGTTTTTGTTTCGCATAGTCAACTATTGTTTGCAGCCGCTTTTCATATTCAGCAATCGAATGTCCTTCATCTACGAGGTCAATATCATGAAAGCAATAATAAGGAACGCCCAATTTGGAAATAAATTCAAAGGCCGCGTCCATTTTATCCTTTGCTTTGGCGATGGCATCAGATTGAACATCCCAGGGGAATAGTTTTGTCCCTGGTCCAAACGGATCACCACCAGTATTACAGAAGGTATGCCAGTAACATACTGCATAGCGGAGGTGGTCCTTCATCGACTTTCCTGAAATCATCCGCTTTTCATCGTACCACTTAAAGGCAAGCGGGTTATCGCTCTGCGGTCCTTCAAACTTAATTTGTCCAATACCGGGGAAAAATTCTTTGTTACCAAGGGTGATGCTCATATGGAGGTGTTTTGGTTGTTAATAGTTTGTGGCTTGTAGTTTGTGGTTTGTGGTTTTTTAGATTCGATCATTCGCTTTCGAGTTTGTGGTTTGTGGTTTTTTAGATTCGATCATTCGCTTTCGAGTTTGTGGCTTGTGGTTTTTTCGCTGTAAAATTCATTTCGAATCTTTTGCATTCATTATTCAAAAGGAATCTTAGAGTTTAAGCAACTACAAACCACAAACTTCAAACTTATTAAACCATAAACTAAAAACTACAAACTCATTCCTTCCTTCCACTTATTATATAATTCAGCATATATATCTTTCAGTTCTTTTTGCGGTTCTACCCTTTTTACCACCTTCATTTCTTTAAACCCCTCCGCAAAACTATTATATATTTTCGCTCCTACACCGGCGGCCCGCGCGGCTCCAATGGATCCATCTGTATTATATAATTCCACCACACAGCCGGTAGTATTCGCAAAAGTAGAGGCAAATACTTCACTAAGGAACATATTGGCATACCCCGCGCGAACAGTTATCAATTTCATTCCCATTTGTTTCATGATATCCATTCCATAATTCAGGGCAAAAACGATCCCTTCCTGGGCGGCCCTTGCCATATGCCCGCGATGATGCCGGTTGAAATGCAATCCTTTCATGGCGGCTCCCAAATCTTTGTTCTCCAAAACCCGCTCGGCTCCATTACCAAAAGGATAAAAGAGCAAGCCATCGGACCCTATTTCTACTTTGGCAGCTTCCTCATTCATCTGTTCGTAGGATAATCCATTGAAAACGTTCTTTCGTAGCCAACTATTCAGAATTCCCGTTCCATTGATGCATAATAACACACCGATTCTTTTCGATTGGCTGGAATAATTTACATGCGCAAAACTATTTACGCGGGACAGCGGGTCATAGTTAACCTGATCGGTAACCCCATATACTACGCCCGATGTGCCCGCTGTGGCAGCAACTTCACCCGGTTGTAAAACATTTAATGAAAGGGCATTGTTAGGTTGATCGCCTGCTTTATAGGTAACCGGTATTCCCGGTTTCAATGATAATTCCTCAGCGATTTCTTTTTTTACAGTACCATGAGAAGTAAATACCTCTTTTATTAAAGGGATAACTGTCTCCTCAAAACCAAATGCTGCCAGTATGCTTTTGGATACCGTATCATTTTTGAAGTCCCAGAAAATACCCTCACTCAATGCGGAAATACTGGTGGTAATTTCACCTGTCAGTTTCATAGCAATAAAATCGCCCGGCAACATGATCTTATCAATACGTTTATAAAGGTCCGACTCATTTTCTTTTACCCAGGCCAGTTTGGAGGCGGTGAAATTTCCGGGAGAATTTAATAAATGAGAGAGCGATTCTTCTTCGCCCATAGCCCGAAACGCTTTTTCACCGTAAGAAACCGCGCGGCTATCGCACCAGATGATGCTGTTTCGTAATACATTTTGGTTCTTGTCAACACAAACCAGGCCGTGCATCTGGTACGCAATACCGATGGCGGCAATATCTTTTGGATTGTATTTTTTTGTTTGATGAGCTTTGAGGATAGCCTCCTGGGCGTATTGCCACCAATTGTCCGGCGATTGTTCAGCCCAACCAGGTTGCAGAGAAATAATTTCCGCTTCAGTCTCCGGATATTGTGCCGAGGCCAAACATTGTTGGGTATTCGCATCCACCACAGACACCTTTACCGAAGAGGTACCCAAATCAATTCCCAGCAATAGCATAAGACAAATTCATTTAATAAATAAAAAAATCCCAATCCTCCATGGAATAAAATCCAACCTACCGGGATCAGTAAGGCTCCCTATAATTCGGGTCCTTAAAAATATAGGATATTACTATAACTTGATGGGCCAATTTAAAAAAAATAGACCGAGCCAAATGGTTTATCCAGGGGCCGGGACCTAATAGTTACAACTACCAACGGATATTAATAGCATTAACCACTAAAATAGCGTTAATCAAATCAGCCTCTTTAATCGGGACAGTATGAACTTAAACCAGGGGAATTTCTTGCGAAAGCTCTCTTTACCTTGAAGGGATCTAGAATATGACTATACATTTAGGCAAGAGTTTTTTGATCCTTTCCTTTTCAGGCTCTTGAATACGGTTTCCTTTTAGATTAAGGGTTTTCAAATTTTCAAGGCCCGCCATCTCAGCAGGTAAAGCAGTCAATTGATTATTTGCCAAACCCAGTATCTTTAAATTTTTCAACTTTCCGATTTCTTTTGGTAAACTTTTGAATTGATTGTTATTTAAACTTAGGTTTGACAATTTATCCATTTCCCCGATTTGGGCTGGTAAATTACTTAATGAATCATTGTTCAATGTGAGATATAACAATTCTTTCAGTTTCCAGACTTCGGCCGGTACATTGTACAATGGATTTTTACTCAGTTCAAGGCTTTTTAATTTTGTCAGGTTTACCAATTCTTTTGGCAAGCTTCTTAACCTGTTATCATCCAAACCAAGTATCGTCAAATTTTTCAAGTTTCCGATTTCTTTTGGCAAACTGTCTAATTGGTTATATTTTAAGTATAACGATTCTAAACTTGTAAGTAATTGTATTGCCGGCGGAACATTTTTGAATTTGTTTTTATTCAAATTCAGGTAACGCAAATCTCTTAGACTTCCAATTGAATCTGTTATATTGTCAAAATAATTAATGGCCAAACTCAATTTCTGTAAATTTCTGAGCCTCCCGATTTCTATTGGTAGGCTGTCCAATTGGTTACTACTTAAAAAAAGGTTTATCAATTTATTCAATTCCCCAATCTCAGCCGGTAACCTGGTCAATGAATCATTGTCCAAAACAAGGTATTTCAACTCCTTTAGCTTCCAGATTTGCGGAGGTACCCGGTAGAGTGGATTCTTAGCCAATTCAAGGCTTTGCAATTTATTGAGGTTCGTAAATTCGATTGGCAAACTTCTCAAATGATTATCATCCAAACCAAGCGTCGTCAAATTTGTCAGGTTTCCTATTTCTTTTGGAAGGCTGTCTAATTGGTTAAATTTTAAGTATAATGATTCTAATTTAGTAAGAAGACCCATTGCTAGTGGAACAATTTTGATTTGATTCTTATTCAGATTCAGGTAACGTAAATCATTTAGTTTTCCGATAGAGTCTGATATTGATTTTAATTGATTTATTGCCAAATTTAATCTTAGTAATTTATCGAGTTCCCCGATTCCACTTGGTAAATCATTTAATTTATTATCGCCTAATTCCAGAATTATTAATTTTTTCAGCTTCCCAATTTGGGGAGGTAAACTGGTTAAAGAATCCTTGTTTAAAGTAAGGGCTGTCAAATTTTCCAACTCCAAGATTTCTGGAGGGATACTAACTAATTTATTTTCATTAAAACCAAGTGTTTTCAAACTTTTTAGATCCCCAAATGACTGAGGTAAACTTCTCAAATTATTTTTACTTAATCCCAGGGATGTCAAATTCTGCAGTTCTCCGATTGAGGGCGGCAAACTGGTCAATTTATTATTGAATAAATTAAGGCTAGTCAACTTATTCAACTTTCCAATTGAATCTGGCAAACTGGTTAAAGAATTATTCTGTACCGAAAGAACTGTCAATTCTTCCAGTTGCACAATTTCCGGCGGGAGATTATCCAACTTATTAAAATCCAAATCAAGCGATTTCAAATTTGTCAATTTCTCAATTGAATATGGCAAACTCTTCAGATTATTATTTCTCAAACCAAGAGATATCAAACTACTTAGCTCCCCAATTGAATTTGGCAATTCTGACAATTTATTCCCTGATAAATGTAATGTTACCAAATCTTTTAACTTTCCGATTTCCTGTGATAAACTATGCAATTCATTATTACTCAAATCTAGGACCCTTAAATTAATTAGGTTTCCTATTGAGTCTGGTACTTTGGATAGGTTGTTTCGAGGTAAAAACAGATACAGCAAATTCCTTAGTTTGAATAGTTCAGCTGGAAAAGTCTGGTATTGTTTATCAGAAAGAGTTACAGCTTCTATTTCCATCGCAAACGCCATTTTTGAGCCTGAAGTGTCCGAGGGGTCTTGTTCCTGAATATTATCTAGCATTTGTTTAATATATTCCATATTATAAACCATCAGGAATTGATTGCCAGAAGTGTCCAGGAGATAGTCAGATTTATTCTTATATATTCTTGCAAGACCTGAAATATCAAATGGTTCTGCTTTGTCCCAGTACTTCAGTTTATCAACCGGATCGCCGTTTTTGTCAATAAAATAGAAATTATTATTTTTAAAAGCCAGGGCAAAACGGTCTGCATAAAAATAAAAGGCGTCCACAATATTTTGCGCTTTGATTTTTGCCTGGTTCTCTGCCTTAGCTGATAAATCAGCACTATCTCTGAGCCTGTTTGCTTCTTTGGTTTTATCTTCCGCTCTTTTATAATTTCTCTCTGCACTTCTTTTTTGTTTTTCGATTGCCAAAAAAATATCAGTTAGCAATGACTGTCTTTCTTTCAACAACTCATTTCTATAATCACAAAATTCTGCATCTTTCAATTTTTGCAAAGCTTTCTCGATTGAGTCATTTCTCAGAGCATTTCGTGCCTCTAGCAATATTTCGTTGCAATAATTTACTTGAGCATGAATATAGCAGGTCATGAAAAACATAAAAAAAAATATAAATGCGCTTCTTTTCATGGATTGAATGGGTTTTTTATACTTTTCTTTAAACTATCCAACATTTCTTTAAGTTTTTCATTCTTATCATATTTTATCAAAATTCCTATTGCTTCTCCTTTCATCTTATCTGATATGCCAGGGTACCTTTTTTTCAGCGTGTCAGCCCTCGCTAGGATTTCATCTACTTCTTTTGAAATCTTTTCATATTCAACTTTTTGAAAATTTTTTAATCTTTCATCAGCCTCGATCCTCAAACTATCGGCTTTATTTTTCTCCTTATCGGCTATGTTTTTTGACTTGTTGGCATCAAACCAGAAATACCCGGCAGTAACCAATGCCAGTAATGCCAAAACCAAAAGGCCATACACAGTACGTAACCGCTTCCGGGTTTTTACCAGCTCCCTTTCCCGCTGCTGCCTCTCTGTTTTTTCCTTTTGCTTTACTGTTAGTTCAAGTAAGTCATTATCAAGCGGAGGAATTAACCGGTCATGGATAAGCTGGTAATAGGTCTCGTTCCCTGTTGGGATTCTCCGGAGTAATCCTTCCTTTACCAGCGATTTAACAATACTTTCATCCAGCTTATTGTTATCGGCTATCAGCAATTTTTCAAGCACCAGGTTTCTGCTATTACCCACAACCAGGTTTTCAATAATGGCTATTCGTCTTTGTTCATATTCTTCATCAGTAAGTTTAAATTCTTTTTGAATACCCTTCCAGCATTCCAGGTAAAAATCCCGGGTAATATCTCCTACCGGGGGTATATCCTCTTTTCTAATAAGTCTTTTGCTTACAGCAATCTTTCGTTCAATGTTGCTGCAGACAATCTGTAACTGAATCGGGTCATACAGGCCATTGGAATCAACCAGGTTAGTAAGCAGGTGCACAATCGCCTGGTCATCGAAACGGAAACTTTCACACCGAAAATTTCCTTCTTTCTGTGCCGGCTGCACGATCGCGCTTTTAGCACCCGTTTCATTCAATGGCAATAAGAAAAAATCATTTTTTAATATATCCGGAAAATAATCAGATAATAAGCTCATGGTACCCAATTTGTCCTCCCGCACCACGAAAAGAATCCGCACGTTCAAAGGCTGTTCAATAAACTTAATATTTTCGTTATAAACCCTCCTTTCTTCATCAGACATTCCTTTTGCATTGAATAATTCGGCCGTTTTAGTATCATAATGTTCATATATCTCTTCGGGCATAGAAGACACAAAAAGCTCAGCCAATTTTTTAGTAAAAGATGATACCGCCTTGTTACTATATCCTTGTAATTCTTCAAATTGGTCAAGTATTAATAACAGGGAATAATTGTTTCTCTCAAAGAGTTTGGCCGTATACCAGAAACTGTTCTTTTCATCCGCTATGAAAGGAAGCTCTTTGGCTTTGCAATCAGCATATTCATTAATGCCTTTCATTATTTGGCGTATAAGAATATCGCCGTCCTCTTTTTCACTGTTATTATCTTTAATGGATATCTTACTGATAGAATCAAGACGAACTGTAACAGGCAAGTATTTTGGTTTATGTTGTGATCTCAAATACTGATTTTGGTTTTCCAGCAAGGGTATTAACCCGGCCTGCACTAATGAACTTTTCCCGGATCCCGAATCACCGTGTAATACCACCGTATTATTGATCATAATCCGGTTAAATAATTTCTGTGAATCGTCTGCCCTGCCGCAAAAAATATCCTGGTCCTCTTTAGTAAAAAAATTAATTCCGGGATAGCGATATTTATTTTCTTTCCCCATAATGAATTATTTTTTTATTTTCTCAATAATTCCAGCTATAAACTTCTCAAATTCTTTTTTCCTAGGCTCAGTTATGTCAATTTTTCCATCTGAAATAAAAAAATCATTATGGCCAACCCGGAGGCTTATCTCATCTTTTAATCGATTAATAAACTGCGGCAAAAAGCGATAAATATCGACGGCATAATCGTAGTTATCATTATCCAGTTTTTTTTCAATATTTTCAAGAATAGATTGACATCTTTCTTTCCAGTAGTCCCGGTATCTAATTTCATCTTCAAGCAGGGCATCTTCCCATATTACAGTAAGAATTCTTTGGTCATCATCACGATATTTATCCATACGCAAAGCCTCTGTCATGCAATAACGGGATTTAAGGTATTTATCACTGATGACCCGGATTAAGATTTTACCTTTCCCTATTCTTGTCATGAAGGAGTCTATACTATCTCCGAACTTAAGGTCTTTATGATCCCTGTAAAACCGCATTGATTTTAACTGCGAAAGCCCTGAAAAATTCTGTGCCCAATCCACAAAAGTTTCCCGGCTGATTCCCTCTCCCGCATCTTTATCTTTCCAGGCATAGGATACAAAAAGGCTGTACGCGCCAAGGCTCTGAATATCCCGCAAGGCTTCCGGGTTATTATTACATTCATTGATCAGCCTTCCGATCGCCTGCATAGGATTATCATTGGTGAAGTCAATTTCAAAATTCTTACGTGCAATAACACTTACTGTATCTGTATCAGTGGAATAGGAAGCACTGAGATTTATTTTGTGACTGTTAATATCTTTCAGCTTTAGCTTATGACATATTAACTGGTATTGCCAGGATTCAAATTTCATCCCCAACAATAAAAAACCGCTGGCTTGTTTGAGAAAGGTTTCAATGCTTTCCGGTAATGAATTGTCTGGAAGGAGGTATTGAATCGTTTCATAAAGTTTGTCGTGGTCCAGGATAAGGCTTGTGTCTGTGTCCACGGATCCAAAAATGTTGAAAATAACCGGATTTTCTTTGGATGGATATTGAAGATTCTTAAATTTTGGGCCTGAATCTTTGGAAAAATAAGCTGAAGTAAATTTAATACCCATTGCTTCAAATGTCTTGTTAAGGGCACGATCGGGACATACATTGATGATAAGCGGAAATCTAATCCGGGCAATCATCTCAAAAAGCCCCGGGTCTCCCGAATTTTTATAGAATTCTTTAACCAGCCGACGGGTGTTTTTCCAGGCCCCATCATCATTGAAAGCAAATAAGTTTTCGTTTTCAAAATAGGTAAAGATGCCATTATTTTTATCGGAAGTAATTTCCCTGAAATATGATTTATAGCTAACACCATCCTGGTTAACTGATAAATCAGGCCCCAGGATCAGAACACATTTGCTTTCTTTGTTCTGAATGTATTCTGCAATCTCTTTGTAATCTATCGTAATATTATCCGGCATTGTAAACGGTTAAGTGCTCTAATAAGATCCAGAATCCTTGTAAAAAACTTTTGAAGCAGTAAAATGTAACCTTTTTTAGGGACGAATAATCGCAGGATGTGGCAAGGTACCTGCCCACATTTTTTAATACAGATCACCTAAAGCGTAGGCCTGTCCTGTAATAACAATATTATTACCCAACCATATCTGTCAAGTTTAAGCCCGGACGGAGGGGTAGGTGTCATTGAAAAAAAGTGTTTTTAAGATCGCCGAAGAATATTGACTAAGTTAAGAATTTTTTTTGTCAATCAACCTGGAGTCTTGCCCAATGGGAATCTACCTCAATAAAATTGTGGTGGGATCGCCCAAGTCGAATAGAAAAAATTATTCCTTGGTAAGCTGGTCTATATCGTCGAGATCCTTTAACCTTCCAGCCTCTTTTTTTGCTTGTAAAAGATGGTTTAAGTGGAGTGTTCGAATTTTCAAATCGCCATCTTCAAACTCTTTTGATAACGCATAACACGCCTTAAAATCGAGACCCTTCACTTTGGTCATTATATCGATGGCAACCGGTTTTCTTCCAAATTTG
Organism: uncultured Chitinophagaceae bacterium; assembly: GCA_963775145.1. Lineage (GTDB taxonomy): Bacteria > Bacteroidota > Bacteroidia > Chitinophagales > Chitinophagaceae > Endoryza. The sequence goes on along the minus strand of CAVZHZ010000015.1, from coordinate 255,141 downwards.
AAAACATCCCATTCTTCATGAGTAAGGAAGTTATCCTTTGTCATATCGAACACCGGCATATGAAACTGGTGAAACGCTTTTACCAACTTCCTGTAATTTTCTTCTGTTCTTTCAACCCAAACATCCATATCACCAGTTACCCGGGCATGACCATATAATATCACTGCAAAACCTCCAACAACCAGGTACGATACTTGGTTATCATTCAAAGCCTGAATAAAATCACGGAAATCATCCTGGAAAATATCAGCCATTGTATTGTTTTGAAGCCAGGAAGAAAGTTTTGTCCATTTTAGGTGGATTATTAATATCAAAGCTATAAGCAAGACTGGTAAGATAAAAGGAAATTTTTAATCGCTCCTTCCAGTTATAATTCTTGTAATTCCTCATATAATCGTCCGCCTCCTGAACCGTCATGGCCTGGAAAGCCGTTTTATCAAGCTTGTATTTTTTGGAGGCGTCATCCATTGCGTAAAATTAATTTAAAAGAAATAAAGAGTAGATTATTTAATCGCCAGGTTAGAGTACGGGGATGTTTCTGAAAACTTTACCAGGTTGAGCTCAAAGTTTACCGCTTTATGACAGATATAATAGATAAAGTGATAAAGCAATTAGTGTTGGGATGAAGGACATGATGAAACCTGACAGGCAATTTTAAATCTAATAAGGAATCCGGTATCGTAACTCTGGGTCTGCCCTCAGGATTTCATTTACTCATAGACGTCAATGGGCAAAACAAAGGGTGGACTGAGAAGAGATATTGTACGTTTACTTTCTTACGGCACGGTTAGACTTAAAGGATCCTATTTTTGAGGATATAAGGTCTTTGTCCAGGTATTTTTTTACAATTGTTGCCCTGATATCAGAGTTTGTCATTGGTGACTTTCCAAAAGCTTTCCTTATCTCAATGTATTTCTTAAGAACTTTTAGTTCAAGCTCATCATTGCCTGACGATAGTTCCTGTGCGGTAATACTTGTTTGCTGTAAGGCAACATTCACCACATCAATCACATGGCCCGGGCGATTGACATGTTGGTCTAGCAAAAGTGATGCTGCATACTCCGAACTCAACAATTGGTTGAGGGAAAAACCGGATAATTTATCCAACGGACTAAAATAAAAAGTATTGAACCGGTTGATGGCATGTAATACCTGTACCGCACAAATTGAAGGCTCCTGTCCCGCCAATGCAAAACGCAATGCCCAATTATTGTTAGTCAGCGCTTCTTTTGCATCCACTGTCTTTAATTTTTTGCCGTTCAATAGCAGGTATCCTGTAGTATTATTGGTATCGGCAGAAACATCAAGTCCAAAATCACCAAAGAACGCTTTAAATGATGCTGCTTGTTTTTCTTTTACACTTTTAAGCAAGGCGGCTAATTCACCTGCGTTTTCGCCTTGACCAAGTGTCCACTGAAACATACCCCAACTCATAAATGAGTTATCCCAGGTATTGACGGCGTCCAGGTTTTCCGCATTTTCAGACGTTGCGAGTAGTGCATTAACCTCAGAGCCACTCATCTTCAGGCTGGAAAGGAGTTCCGTGTTGGCCTTTACAAACCGTTCGGTATTATAACTTCCCATGCGGAAAATGCCTTTCTTAAATATCTTCCCAAGAACTATTTTCTGAACAGTTTTCTTAAATAGGTAATTGACTGCTTTCCCTTCAACAGTGATCTCAACCTGGTTTTCTGCGGTCTCTATCCCCTTTTTTGGTGGCAAATTCAATACCTGGCTAACCTTAATGGCATTTGGATTGGCAATATTGCTCAGGTCGGCGATTTCCCGCCATTTGTTGGCGCTTTTATAAATTTTTAAAGCAATAGAATTAAGACTGTCCCCAGGTTTGATTGTGTACGTTTCCATCAGTTTGATAATTATAAGAACATTAATTTAAACTTCAGCTTTTTAATACCCTGATTTAACAGATCTATTATTTTTTGCCTTTTATGTGTTCTACATTCCACCCGGGGTCTTGCCCTGGGGAAAATTACAGCAATAAAAGATCTTGGTGGCAGTCCTTATGTACAAAGTAATTTCATAAATGAGATGTTTCGATTTATATACTTAAGCGAAGTAATAGAAATTTACTGCTTCGCATCCGGGAGTCTGCACTCCGCATTCTTTTAATTGATGGCTGCCTTTAGACAATATCCCTTACAGACCATATCGTATGCGCGGGATAAGGCTTTCCAAAAGCTCTCAGTAATTTTGTAGGTTAAAATTACCTGATCATTTATCATGAGTATAAACAGTCTTCCTATTTAGCCGAGTAGCCCGAAGTGTCTGCTTTCTGTTTCCCTTCGCATTAAATGAAACATGTACCCAACTGTTAAATTCCTGAATAAGCTGATCGAATGGCAGACCGGATTTTTTTATTTTCTGATAGAGCCATTCGACCGATTTACCCGGCACATTAATGTCTGCTGCCTGTCCAAATTGGTGCTGACTTTTGGTTACTCCACCTATAGCCAGGTTTACCCTCTCGCAACGGTACCCGCTCGAAACACTTAAGGAAAGCCTCAGTTGATCACGCAAAGGCTGCAACACATTAGCACAAAGAGCTGTAAGGTTTTTAACGATCTCATCGCCTGGATTAAACTGTTCTTTAATTCCTTTACGTACGGCCGTTTGACTTACAAGCAGCTCACGAAGAAAAAAATTTTTTGTTAGGTTTTGGTTAAGGTCTGCCATATTTTTTAATGTTTAGTTTACCGTCTATGTTTACAGTCTGCTTTTCGGCAGGGTCGGGTTTTTGTTCGCTTTTTTTGAAAATCAGTTAGTTTTGCTGCAGTGACCTCCCAGTTTAACTCATTCCACAGCTTATTGGGTTCGGAATAGCCCATACCATCTGCAGAATCAGAATACGATATAAATGCAATATTCAAAAAAGCCAGGTTTGGAATGAAATGATAAAGATGAATGTTTCAGAAAGGGAAAGAAAGCCGGATTATTTTCTATGAAATGATACAGATTTAATCTAGACAATTCTTGTTGAAAAAAGACAATACTTTGTCCATTCCTTCTTACCATTAGATTAACCCGAATATACTTAGCTATAATAAGCCAGTCTTGTAATTATGTTTTCAGAGAGTGTGAAATAATTACATTTTGAGTTAGGCAAAGATAAAATGTCTCATCACGGCGATTAATAAGAACAGAAATGAAATCCCCCTTCAGTTGTTGGTGTTGGTTTAATTCAGCGTTACAAAAAACGCCCTTATCGTCGAGAAATATTCTGAATAAGGCCTCGGCAAACAAGAGAAATTAAAAACTTCGGACGGCACGAACAAAAAATTTGTTGCTTTCCTTTAAAGCATTTTTGTAACTCCAACGACCATTTCTCAAGTTTGTTAATTCAAACCAGTTTGGTCCCTCATTGCTGGGGGTTGAACTCCAATATAGATCGTTACTAAACCCATTAATTTTATCTCTGTGATCGTAAATCATTCTTAATTCATTTGTTGTTGGCAATCGCCAGCCTTTACCTTCGAGGTCAAAATTATCACATAATCTTTTTGCATTGGCCCAATCTGTTCGGCCAGGGAATTGATCTTTTTGCGCAACGATTAAACCGTGATCCCCGGTTTGATAAAGAAAGAATATCCAACCTCCCTTATAAACATCACCAATGGATAGACTAAGGTTATTTTTTGTAGTATTGCTTCGAATAATTTCAATTTTAGAAATTTTCATTACTATGTCCTCAATTCTCGTCTTTAATAATGAGTCTTCATAGGGCAAACTAAAAATTACGTTTTGAATTGAATCAAGAGCAATCTTCATAGCCTGGGCCGAACTGTCATCTTTCAATTTTTCTTGCATAATTAAATTCTTCTGTTCTGAAACTTCTTTTGTTTTTTTATTAGCTATTTCAGTTTGCGCATCAGACTTATACCAGAAATAACCGGCAAAAGATAAAGCAATTATTGCCAGACTTAAAAGGCTAAACACAATCCGCAGTCTTTTTTTGGTAGCTTTTGCTTCCTGCAGTTGCCTCATTTGATCCTCTTGTTTGTTTTGCTCTTGCCGTATATTTTCCTGGCTGCTTTGTATCTTCTTTTGTAATTCAGGAGGATATGGTAAATAGTTTTGGAAAGGGCGAATATAATCCAGGTCATCCTGTGTAAAAAGTCCCGGCCTTTCCAGGTTCACTTTATATATATCACCTGCTTTTTCACGCATCTTCATTTCTTCGCTGAGATTTTGCCCTACTACGAGTGCCAGCACATCATGGCTTATTTCATACTGAGTTTCATCGCCCGCTTTAATAGTACGTATGATAAGGCGCTGTTCCAGTTCTTTCAGCAGGTCCGGTAATGGTTTTTTGCTAACCACTTTATTTTTGCTGAGGTTCCCTTGCAGGGTTGCTTCACTTAATTGCAGTTTTGTAAATCGCTCAGAGATCATGGAAGCCAGTAATTCCAGCGGCACTTTTTCGCCATAACTTTTTTCCAACTCTTTTATTTGCTTCTTCAGAAAACTTTCCAATACCCCTTCCAGGTCATCATCTTCTTGAATCAGGCCAGTACCCAATAGAGGTAGTTCATTATTTTTTTTTGTGCTTTGGGCACGGTCCCACAACTCTCCCAAAAACACCTGCACATGAGCCAATTCAATTTCCTTTTTTTTATCTGGCAGTTTTGATAAAATGGTTTCCGTAAGCCGGCGACTATCATCTACATTAAAATAGGTCCTATACCGTGGTGCTTCCAGTATATGGTAAATGACTTCCTCTACATTTTTTCTTCCCATCTTTTCTACCCTGAACCTATGTTGGAAAATACTGGGGCATAGTTGTTCGAATTCGGAAAGATGACCAATAAATTCTTCCCGCATGATGAGCATGATGCGGCAGGGCACTTTATTGCGGATCAGCTTATTGAGTTGGGTAAAAAAAACTTTTTTTTCTTCCGAAGCCCCTGATATCAGTAATTCTTCAAACTGGTCAAATAACAAGTACACCGGCTGATACCGTTCTGCAAATAGTTTTTCAACAGCTTGCCCGAATTCTATTTTAGGATCCGCCGGCATTTTGGAGAGCGGAGCCATTTCTATTTTCTCCTGAAGGGCCTTATTAATACTAACAAAAACAGAACTATTGATATTGGTGCCTTTACGAATGGTTATGGCAAACCAATCGGCATCCGAAAACTGGTTGCGCAGACCGCATTCAACCATACTCGTTTTTCCTGATCCCGACGGACCATAAACCAACAAGTGTTTTACACCACTCAAGGCATTGTATAGGTCGAGGGTTTCTTTTTCCCGGCCAAAGAAAACATCAGCATCCGCCTCCTGGTAGGAATCGAGGAATTTAAATGGTGATTTGATGGGTGAATAGACCTGGCTCATTATTATTTTTTAATAAGAGGTTTAAATATTTCTTCTAATTCTTCAAACAATTCATCCAACCGGGGCTGATTATTATTTTGCGCTAAAACTCCCAGTGATTTATTTGAGAGGATATCCCCCTTGCCGCCAAATGCCAGTTCATTTTTGTATTGCGAATAGTTATATTGGCGTTTAGTTTTTTCATAGCCGGTATAATAAAAAATTTCGGGTGTTTGGGTGGGCTTTTCGGAATAAACACTTTGATCTACCACCAGGGGAGAGAGTGAAAGATACGCATTCTCATCCTGGATATTATTCAGGCAGGTTGCCACTACATTTCCTCTAAACAATAAGATACTCTTACTAAAAGTAAAAGATCCCTTGATAGATTTGGCTTTATAATCACCGGCTGATGAACCGCCTTCATTGTAGATGCTATGAAGTTCTCCATAGAGATGTACAAAATTCTTCGCTGTACCCAACCGGTAATTAAGATTTATTTCTTTGATGGATATTAACCGGTAATTAGCCAGGAAAGAAACTTTTCGCAGCCAATACACCAGGGCAGTCAGGTACTCATCAAGAAGACCCGGAAGTTTGTCATCTTCCGTAATGCTATTAGCCATTAATTTCCTGCGTTGTTCTGTTAAGTAAAGGGCTGTTCCGTACAAGTCAGACTCCGTATTGGAAAACTCATCTACAAATTTATTTATTTCCTTAATGAAACCGTTTTGTCCGAGTACGGCTGTACAGGTAAGTAACAGGCTAGAATAATCGAAATCAAGGAATTGGCCCCCTTCCATTTGAATAAAGTCGGAAACGATGCCCAACGTTGGTTTGTTTTCCATTCGTAGCACCTGGGCCATCTGTATATAACATAAATAGCGAAGGGAGGCTTGATAGGCTTCTGCCATGAAGGAAAGGCGGCGTAAGTTTTTCCCTTGCCCGGCAGCAGTACCCATCTTTTGCAAAAAGGTCTGAATGAGCCAATCATAATTCTGAAAAATATCCAGCGGTTGGTCGCTAACAGAAACTTCTTGTTTAAGTAACTCCTGCCTCAGGCTCTGTATCCAGCCGTTCCCTTCGCCAACAAGGCTCTGCGCCAATTGGGACGGTAACGTTTTGTCGTGCCCGGCCTGTCCTATTAAAAAGTCAAAATTGGCATTGGTGATATTACCAATATTGTAAATATTACTCGCGGCCTGAACCGATTTGGCGGCTTGTTGTTCCATTAAGGCCTGCAGTACATCCAGTTTTTTATCGATCTCCTGGGTCTTCCCGTCTACAATCACCTTTATGGTTTTTTCAGTCACCCCCTCTATCACAATATTCTTTTCTTCCGTATGTATAAGGTCTGTCATATATTATCAGGAAAAGTTTGCGTTATCAATTTTTTCAATATTGTAAATCTTTTCGGCGGTTTGAGTAACGTTGTTTTCTCCGCTATTTTTTTCTGGTCTTTTATTCTCCGAAAATCCGTCTGCTTCCAACCGGTCCAATTCTTTGTTGAATTGGTTCCACAAATCATTAATGTCATTGAAATTCGCATAGAAATGTTTCAATTCACTCAGCTTCCTTTTGAAATCAGCCAGGCTATCCTGCGTATTATCAGGCGGCGTTTTAAAATAGGTAAAAATAAAAGGCTTTTGGGTTGATTTGAACTGGCCGAACGCATGTTCAAATTCCTCCTCGGTGTACATACCCACTTTAGAAAATGCGAGGAAAACGAAGAGGTCAGCTTCCTTCACAAATTTGTCATATTCACTCTGCGAGCCGGTCAGGGACATACGGGCCGACATATCTTCCCAAATATCGAGGTGGAGAAACACCCCCTTATCGAACCAGGTTTTGCATTTACGGTAAATTTCAATTTCGAATTTTTCCCGTTCAGGTTTCAGCTCATAAGAAGAGGCAAGAAAGATCTTTATCTTTTTCATGCTATGCAGATAAGGGTTCAAAAAATCAGGTACGGATGATAAAGCAATACAAGAGAGGGAGAAACCATGTAATTCTAACGCAAACAATTATAAATGTAACAAGAAATCTTCAAACAATACGCCCAGATTTTTACTTGAAGCAATAAATGTACTAAGCCAGGTTCGTTTACGAAGCTGCTAAGAAGTACAAACAATATCATTGAGGGTGTCGAATAAGAAGGAAAGCCTTCATGTAATATACCTGCACCACCCTCGCGTGGCAAAAAGCAATTTCATTTGCTTACCTGTAACCGCTTACCAGAACTTGACATAAATAGCAGTAAGAATAAGCAGTGCCAGTACAATCATTACCATATGCTGGGGCCTTAACTTAAACATAGCCTTATCCAATGCAAATGCTTTTGGATTGACCTTTGGTCCGGCCATACTAATGGCTATCATCGCAAGCATCGTAAAAAAGAAAGACCATCCCATCGTGGTAAGGAAGGGAATTTCCCAGGTAGTTTTTAATACTCCTTTTTCGGCTTTGATTACTTCAAAAGCGGTATAGAGCAGTGTTTCATGACCAAACCATTGCGGCGCATAATTATTAAAAACAACAGACACTACAAATCCTACGATAATCCCCACGATGGCCGCGGCCCCCGTGGTTCTCTTCCAGAACATACCTAATATAAACAAGGAAAAAATTCCGGGACTGATAAAGCCGGTATATTTTTGAATGAAGGTAAATCCGCCGGTGCCACCAATACCCAGCAGATCTTCCCAGGTAAGTATAACGGCCATTATCATGGCGGCTACAATAGTGATGCGTCCAATATTCACTAATTTTTTTTCATCCGCTTCCTTATCAAAATATTTCTTGTAAATATCCAGCGTAAAAATTGTTGAGATGCTGTTTGCCTTACCCGCTAAGGAGGCCACGATAGCGGCGGTAAGGGCCGCTACCGACAACCCCTTCAACCCCGTTGGTAAAAAGCCAAGCACCGATGCATACGCATCATCCTTAATTTTGTACAGCTCATCGTTGGTTACCGCTTCCATTTGCGGTAAATGCCCGTTCTTATATAATACATAAGCCGCTATCCCGGGAAGCATAACAATTACCGGCATCATTATCTTCAGGAAACTGGCAAACAGAATTCCCGTACGTGCTGTCTTTAAATCGGCTCCCAGGGCACGCTGCGTGATGTATTGATTGCATCCCCAATAGTTAAGATTCACTATCCACTGACCAGCGAAATACATAGCTATACCTGGTAAAATTACGTATCGTTGAATGTCATACTGAGAAGCACCCGGCCCGGGCTTTTTGAAAATCATATGAAAATGATCCGGCGCCTCTTTCATTAACTGATTAAACCCGGCCAGGGCATTGGAGCCTAATCCGAATTTTTCGCTCACCGTTATTAATGCCATGTATGTAGTAGCTAATCCGCCAATAATCAGTACCAACACTTGTATCACGTCTGTATATCCAATTACCCTCATACCACCCAGGGTAATTATTAATGCAAATAAAGCAAGAGCCAGCATAATAACGTGGAGGTATTCCCCCCCTGCCATTCCATTAATTGCCTTGGCCCCGAGATATAAAATGGAAGTAAGATTTACCATTACATAAAGAAACAACCAGAATACCGTCATAATAAGGCTCACTGTTTCATTGTATCTCGTTTTCAAAAACTGGGGCATCGTGTATATCTTGTTTTTAAGATACACCGGCATAAACCATATGGCAATAATTATAAGAGAAACCGCGGCAAGCCATTCGTACACCGCCACTGAAACACCTGCAAAAAATCCGTCGCCACTCATACCAATAAATTGTTCCGCGGAAATATTAGAAGCGATCAGGGAAGCGCCAATGGCCCACCAGGTAAGCGATCCCTCGGCCAGGAAATAATCTTTTGTAGTTACGGTTCCCGTCTTTTTCCGGCGGTAAACCCATATTCCATATAATGATACAATAACGAAATAAAAAAGAAATACGACAATATCAGCTATACTGAGATTCTTTAGCATAAGCAGTGGAATGGTTTAGCCTGTTAAAATAGGAAATATATTGATTGGGAATTCACCAGAATAAAAAAAGATGGGATGAGGATGATGTATGAAGGACGCAGGATACGGGATGAGAGATACATAATGTTGGATAAAAGCTTGCGGAGTAAAGCTGCCTCGAAGGTGAGATATGGGGTTATTTATCGAAACTTTAGTGAAAAAGTGATATAGTATTTGATGCAAATAAATAATAGATTGAATGTTGGATTAACTCTCAACGCCGCGCCTATTCTTACCTTTAATGAAAATTAATTGCCATGTACGAACACAAAAGACAGCCCCTAGCCAGCCGCCAGGTATTTTATTATCGGATTTTAAAAAATCTTTTGTCCGCCAGTCTCGTATTGCTGGCTTCGCTGGCAATTGGTTTATTAGGATATAAATATTTCGCGGGGCAGGAATGGATTGACGCTCTACACAATGCCTCTATGATTTTAAGCGGGATGGGGCCTGTTTTTAAGCATCCATCAGAGCATCAGCGTCGGGGGAAAGATTTTTTCTTCCTTCTATGCACTATTTAGCGGAGTAATTTTTATTACTAATATTGGATTCATCCTGGCCCCTGCGGTCCACCGCTTCTTTCATAAATTACATCTTGAACAAAAATAATCTTGAGCAACACTGATTTCTATACCCAACAAATCAAAAGCTTTGCCCGCAACCTGGGCTTTAGTTATACTGGTATTGCCCGTGCCCAGCGCCTCGATGCGGATGCCAGGCGATTGGAACAATGGCTCCATAAAGGAATGCAGGGTTCCATGCACTATATGGAGAACTTTTTTGATCTGCGCATTGATCCATCCAAATTGGTTCCCTCCGCCAAATCAGTAATCACCCTTTTACTGAATTATTTCCCTTCACAGACTCAACAATCCCAGGCACCCAAAATTGCCCGTTATGCATTCGGAAAAGATTATCATGAGGTAATCAAGAAAAAATTAAATGCTTTACTCGGACTAATTAAAGAACATATTGGAGAAGTGCAGGGAAGAGGATTTGTAGATTCGGCGCCTGTACTGGAACGTACCTGGGCGCAACGAAGTGGGTTGGGCTGGGTTGGGAAAAATGGTAACCTTATCAACAAGCAAAACGGATCGTACTTTTTTATCGCCACATTGATTATAGATCTTGAACTCCATTACGAAGACCCTTTTGTAAAAGATTTTTGCGGTACCTGCACCCGTTGTATCGATGCTTGTCCTACCGATGCTATTTTACCCAATAAAGTTGTAGATGGAAGCAAATGCATTTCGTACTTCACGATTGAACTAAAAGAAAAACTTATTCCGGAAGAATGGAAAGGAAAATTTGATAACTGGATGTTCGGCTGTGATACCTGCCAGGAAGTCTGCCCATGGAACAGGTTCGCTGATACCTCCAGTGAAATTGAATTTCAACCCTTACCGGCTATCTTAAATTTTAGTACGAAACAATGGGAAGAACTTACGGAGGAAAGTTTTAAAACCATATTCCGGAATTCTCCGCTGAAACGGGCAAAATTTGAAGGGATCAAAAGAAATTTAAAATTTTTGGGAGAGAACGAATGAGAATTATTTTCTCCCCGGGCTGAAGCCCGGGGCAAGTCATGATGCCCGGGGCAAGTCATGAAGCCTGGGGCAAGTCGGAATGAAGCCCGGGGCAAGTCATGATGCCCCATTATGTTACCCCCCACCATTATGTACATATATGTACATACATGATACAATCTCTCTTAACTATCATCTTCCCGAGAAAAATTTGATTCGCGTAGATTGGAAATGAAACGTATAAAATTAAAGGAACTAAAAAATGCCAGGACGTTTTTGAATTAAACTATTCTCTATTTCGTGGCTACGTGGCAAAAAACATATTTGACATCCTTACATTAAAACTGCCACCCAACCCGCAGCGACAATCTTTTAGTTCGGTAATCATAATTTTCAATAATATTCGGGCAGGGAGGGTTTATACAAAATACGGCTTTCACCTGCTCTTCTTTTAATCGCTTATAACTATATCCCAGGTTGATAAGCAGCGCATCTTTTTTATTTCGAAAGCCCGCTTTATAACCAATACCCGCGCCCCAATAAATAGCGGGAGAAAAATCGCTACTGATGAAGTCGTTCCAGCGCGACCTTTCCCGGCTGGTCCATGCATAATTCGTACCCGCATCCAGCGAAAAGTAAAAAGTGCGGTTAGAAACTTTCCAGTCTTTATTCACTGAAATAAACAAGGGGATGCTCCGGTAAAGGTACCAGTCTAACCCAGCACCCAATCCGGCAAACCAGGTTCCCCGCTGCACTCCATTGATGGTGGAGAATTGGAAAGAAGACCCGTTATCACCTTCCAGCAATCCCACATAATTCTGAGAATGAAACTGAAATTTATTTTGCGAATGAACCGGGAGCAGCCAAATCAATATCAATATTACCAGTATTCCTCTCTTCATACATATTACTTATCAGTTAATGGAAATAGTGCTTACCAGCCGGATCTGGCTCAGATCGCTGTAATCGTACTGGCGCAGCCCGGTTCGTGTGACGACCAATAATTTTTTATTCCACGCAATAGCATCATAGGTTTCCATTCCTTCCAGGTGATGCTTTAATTTTAGATCGGAAGCAACGGAGGCGTCATACACTTTCAACCCATCTTTCCCATCGCAAATAAATAAGGTATTGCCATCTTTTGTCAAACCATGAGGATTCGACAAGGGATAGGTTTTTATCAGAACCGGGGCATTCAGATTCTGAACATTAACAATATCCAGCTGATTGGAAGTACCCTCACAAAAAGTTCCTGTGCGCAGGGTAACATAGGCATACACATCATCGGCTACTACCGGATCACAGGCACGGAAATGAGTAAACGTCCCTTTGAATTCAGGCGTCGCCGGATTGGCAATATCAAAAATAAACAAGCCCGTTGAAGATCCTATGAACAACTTGTCTTTAAATGGATAAATGGTTTCTATGTTCCATCCCATAGGATTGCTGCGCAAATATTTCGGATCGGAAGCTTCCGATACAGAAATAGTTTCTAACGAAGAATTGTTTACCGCATAGAGGTAATCATTCACCAAAGCAAATCGTGACATTGAACCTGCCAATCCCGGAACGGAAGCACTACTTTTACTACCATCCTGAAGAGCATTGGCATTGGAAAATAAACAATTAATGCAACTCCAACCACCGTTATTTTCATTAGAAATATCGATGGTTGTATCTTTCTTGATCCAGTCCACGATGATTTTGGTAGTATCCTGGATAAAGCCGTTACCGTATTGGCGTTCAGGAAAAATTTGAGGGAGTACTTTGGTAAGTTTTACCTGCAAAGGATTAGTGATATCGATTGATAGCAGGTCGGTATACAAATCTGCATAAAGTATATTTCCTTTCACCGCAATGTCTAAATTACCCGGAATATTAATGAATGCTACATTTACTGGGCTGGAGGGATTAGCATTATTAATTATATGCACTCCCTTGTTTATTTCATTCAGAAAAATATATTGGCCATATAGATAAATTTTACCCGGCTCCTTTAACGTAACCGGCAGGTTGCTCTTTATATTGGCCAAAACAGTTGTTTTGTTTTCATATACTGGTGTAAGGATAGAATATGTTTTAGTGAGTTTGTCTTTTAGACATCCGGGGGCAACAAAAAGAATGCTGAGTACTATTACCAGGATTTTGCCGACTGAAATATACTTTTTCATAATCACCCATTTTATCGTTTGACAAGGAAGGAAAAAGGAGCGTTGCGTGAAGCAGGAATTATTTTTTAATGAACCAACGCACATATAAGCCTCCACTCAACAAATGTCTTTGATCATTATTATCTGAATGCAACAGGTTACTGAGTTTGTAATGAAATTGGGGGCCCATCTCCAGGGGATGTTTGTTCTGACTAAATAATTTAACGGATAAACCGGTATGAAAGGCGAGTTGCGTACGGCGAAATAAGTTATCATCTTTATAATAAAAGCCGCTATTTCCATCATAATGCAAGGCATTGGTAGTAAGCAATTGCCCGATCGATACACCGCTACTCCAGCAAAAAGGATTTCGTTTGGTTTTGCTGAGCTGAATATGCAGCGTAAGCGGCAGTTCCAGGAAATGATAGTTGCTGGTATACCTGCCATCGGTCCCATTGCTGTAATATCTTTCTATCCGTAAGTCGTTACTGGTTCCGTTATTAATAATCCGGGTACTGTCTACCCTTGATCCGATTGAGTTGTTTGTACTAAAATATTGGTATTGCAGTCCGGCTGATAATTGCAACCGATCTCCCACATTTCGTTGCACAAAAACTCCTGCACCCCAATTCAAACCAGCATTAATGAAAGCTGGTTTATTATTACCGGGGGAGCCAGGCGTTTGAACAGAGCCATTATAAGCAGCTGCATCCATTACCAGCGATTTTTCAAATGCATTGATTAACCCTCCCTGTACAACCCGGGCAATACCCGCATTGGCAGAAATACCCGATTGCCACTTCAATTTACCCGATGATTTGATTTTAATGATTTTAGCTTTTTCAATAGCATGCATTGAATCTGTGCTTGGTGGTTTCATTACGGCCACGAGGGAATCCTTTTTATCCGCCACTATACTTACATTTCCTGGTTCCTTTAATTCTTCAATGCGATTTGGTTTTTGTTGATGCGGCACCACCTCTATCTTTTTATATCGGGGTTCTACTTCATCCGAATCAACGGTCGAATTATTGCCAGATGGATTTACAGGTTGAATCGATTGATCTGCCTTTTTAATTTTATTGCTGATTGATTCGGAAGAAACGATCAAAGAAAGTGGTTTGATGGTCATGATCTTCTTATTGCCTTGATATCAGTTTTGTGATTATGGGTTTCTGAACCGGTTGGATCATTTTTTGGTGACGTTTCCACATGGTTTTCAGGAGAAATTAGTATCCTTTGCGTAATATCCGGCGTTTTCTTATTCCTCTTTTTTCTCATCTTGTTTTGTCATTACAGGTTCGCCACCTGATTCATTTGAATTTTTTGGCCAGGACCTGTTCTCATTGATTGTATTTTTACCAGTATCAGCAACAACTGGTTTCCCAGGTTTCTGAATCCACCAATAGCTTCCCAATATGATTGCCATAAGCAATGGCAATACAAAAAACAGGCGACGCCTCTTTTTATCCTTACGTAAAGTTACTTCCACCCGGTTCCATACGCCTTCGGTTGGACGAAGGGCCAGTTCCTCCAGTTGTTTATTCACATTGTCTTCAAATTTATGGCTTTGCATGGGCTTCACTTTTTTTTGATCAGAATAATGCACGTTTATCCAGGTGATCAATAAATTGCGTGCACGGGCATACTGGCTGCGTGAGGTGCCTTCGTTGATCCCCAGCATTTTTCCAATCTCCACATGACTGAATCCTTCTACCGCATGAAGATTGAAAATGGTTTGATAACCGGTAGGCAATTGCCGGATCAGTTCAGCCAGTTCTTTGGCATTCATATAGAACTCGGGATTGTCGTTGGTTACGGGATGCAATCCGGTGTCAGTAAATGATAATTCCGACTGGTACCGGCTGTTTTTTTTCAGGTAATTGATGGCGGTATTCACCATAATACGGCGGATCCATCCACCTAATTCTCCTTCAAACTTATATTGATTCAAGTTTCTAAACACTTTAATAAAGCCTTCCTGCAAAACGTCTTCTGCATCTTCCACCGATTTAGTGTACCGATAACAAACCCCCAGCATATTTTCGGCAAATAGCTCATATAGCTCCCGCTGCGCGGAAGCCCTTCCTCTTAAACATTCTTTGACCAGTTGACGTGAATCCATTTAATCCATTAAATAGATTATGACAATTATTAAGCTGCCATCGTTGCATTGGATGTGTTTATTGATGGACAGTGAGTTATTGAGAAGTGAGGGTGAGCCGTTACCCATGCAGTCCATTTAAACTTAGCCTATATTTACTGTTTACAATCGTAACCTTAACAACTAAAAACTGAATGTTATGCCTGATTTAATATTGAAAATATTTCCCAGTGATGAAGTTGAGCTGACAAAACAACTATTATCAGGGAACAGCTTGCAAAAAGTAATTTTTTATCCGGGCAGGAGATTGAATTTCATGGCGAGCATTACCTCGAACCCGGGTCGTCTTTCTGTAATTATTTTGTATTTGAAAAGGAACCCGAAGCTATTCAATCGTACAAAAAACAAATAAGAATCCAGGTGGCACCCAACAGCTCGCTGATGACCATGAAAGATGGAGACGAAGAGCCTGTGTTCCTCGACAGGACAAACGTAGTGGAAATATGGAACGCCGACAACAATTATGTCAATTGGGAAAAACTTACCACCCTGATGCAACAAATAACCGGAGATATCTACCGGGGAGAATGGGAGAAGTTATGAATATTAGATATACAATGGGGGAAGGGAGGCTTACTATTCTTAAAGTAGCAATCTCTACATTTGCCGCATGAATTTATCCCAGCGCGATAAACAAGTCATATGGCATCCCTTTACTCCGCAAAAATCAATGCCTGAACCTATAGCAATCGTTAATGGAGAAGGCGTTTATTTAATTGATGAATTCGGAAATAAATACATTGATGCTATCAGCAGTTGGTGGGTGAATCTGCATGGACATGCACATCCCTATATTGCCGAAAAAATATTTGAACAGGCAAAAAAGTTAGAACAGGTAATATTTGCCGGTTTTACGCATGAGCCAGCCATTCTACTTGCCGAACGGTTACTTCCCTTATTGCCGGGTGCATTTTCAAGAATATTTTATAGCGACAATGGATCTACCTCTACGGAAGTGGCCATCAAAATGGCTTTGCAGTATTGGTGGAATATTGGTAAGTCGGAAGTCGGTAGTCAAGAGTCGGGAGTCATGAGTCGGGAGTCGGAAGTCTTGAAGCCAACAGAAGGCGTTAGTCATAGAAACAAGATACTTGCTTTTAACAATTCGTATCATGGGGATACGTTTGGGGCCATGAGTATTAGTGACCGGAGTGTGTTCACCCTGGCCTTTCATGATAAACTTTTTGAAGTAGTTTTCATTGATGCCCCGGTTTCACTGAAACGCCCCTTCCCATCGTTGACTGGAACAGTATTGCCTGCTTCATATACGAACCGTTGATACAGGGAGCAGGTGGCATGAAAATGTACCATGCAGCCGGTTTAAACCAACTACTTCAAAAATGCAAAGAGCATGATATAATTTGTATTGCTGATGAAGTAATGACAGGCTTCGGAAGAACAGGAAGATTATTTGCGTCTGAGTACTGCGAAATTAGACCAGATATTATTTGCCTTAGTAAAGGGCTGACCGGGGGAACCATGGCCCTGGGGGTAACCGCCTGCACTCAAAAAATTTATGAGGCCTTTGTCAGTGACGACAAACTCAAAACATTCTTTCACGGACATTCATTTACTGCCAACCCCTCGCTTGTACAGCCGCGCTGGCGAGTTTAGACCTACTTCAGGAAAAAACCTGTGGCATTGCTTTAAACAATATCATTGAAAAAAATAGAGGGTTTCTTCAGCAAGTGCAAAATTCTCACCATAAAATATCAACCAGGAATCATCGAATGCTCGGAACGATCCTTGCCTTTGAAATGGACATTGGTAAAGATGAATACCTTAATACTATAAGTACAACAGTAACCAGGCAAGCATTAAATAATGGAGTCTATATTCGTCCATTAGGAAATACTGTGTACATTATGCCCCCCTATTGCATTTCGCCGGAACAGTTAGAAAAAGTGTTCAGGATAATAAGCGGAATACTAAATGGCGCATAAAGAAAGCGAAGCCAATTGACTTCGCTTTCCAAACTTAATAATCATTCATTTAACCAATGGGAACAGATACCTGCGCTTGATCCCATTCAATAATAAGCTCGTTCTTATCGGAAAAGCGATAGGCAAGTTTTTCAACTACCGCATCCAATTTTTTAACCGGCACTTTTACACTCAGTACATCTTTTGCCTTTATTTTTTCATAGCCATAAGCACCCCATTGCTTCAATTCGCTGTTGAGGATAATTGTCCATTCCGTAGCGGAAGGATTAACAAATAAAGAATAAGTGCCCGCTTTAATAGCCTGGCCCCCGAATTTGCTGTCTTTGGCAAAAGTAATTTCAGTTGCTTCATTGGCTCCTGCTCTCCAAACCTGTCCAAAGGGAACCAGTTTACCAAATATTTCACGGCCCTTTTTGGAGGGCTGTCCGTAGTTAACACTAACGTCCTTCCCCTTCGCAGAGGCCTTTGGACTCTCCTGTGCTTTACAGGAAATAGCAATTGCAGAAACAGCAAATAGCGACAATAGCAATAATTTTTTCATACTGATCGTGTTTTTTTATTAAAAGTAATTATTCATTCTGTTTTTCAGCTATCTTTTTCAGTTGATCCAGCGAAATCTCCATAAGCGGTCCCAATTCCTTATCAAAAACTATGCTACCAAATTTCTCCCAGGGATACCATTTTACCCGGAAATCAAAATACCATTGCACAATAGTGGCATTGGCTACGCTTGTGGTGTTCATTCCACTCAAAATGGGAGCTTGGTTATTTCTTTCCCATTGAGATTGAATGAGCCCCAGGGTATCGCTTGCAATGATTCTTATTTTCATTTCAGCAGACGAAAATAGATCTCTTTCCGATTGAACTTCTGTTAATTCTTTGTTTTTCAGCAGGGCGTTCCAACGTGGCCATTCACGCATATCATTCAAATAATTCAAAACCGTATCTGCCGGAGCGTTGATGGTAATGGCCCGCGAGACACGCATCGACGAAGGAATAAGCAGCGATAGCAAAAAAATAACGAGGAACAATCCCAGCAAACTAATCAATCCCAATTTAACCATCCTCATACAACAATTATTTATACACATTATTTGGCTTCACAGCGAAAATTATTCCCAGCGAAAAACTTTTATGGCCAATCCATAAACGACGATCATCCAAATACCCAGTATTCCTAATTGTTTGCCACAATCTGCCAGGTGCGCTCCTTCAAAAGCCACATTTCTCATCGCATCGTTGAGGTGGGTAAGCGGAAGAACTTTACAAATAGGCTGCAACCAGGAAGGAAAAGCATCAATAGGAAAAAAGGTACCCGCCAGCAGAAATTGAGGCAAGGTAAAAATATTGGCCAGTGGTGGAATGCTGCTTTCATTGCGGGCCAGGCCGCTAACCACGAATCCAATACCCATAAACACCATTAACCCGACCAAACTGAGTACTAACAATTCAAAAAAAGTAACCCAGCCATGCACCAGCGTAAACTGAAAAGCAAAATGCCCCACCACCAGAATGACTATTGCTGTAATCATTTGAAAAAGCACCCGGCTGATCGCCTCACCAAAAAGAATATAAGATCTCCTGATCGGTGTGGCGAAAAATCGCTTCAGCACCAGGGTTTGCCGTAGGTTGAAGAAGATGAAGGCTACACCAAATACTCCCGCGCTCAAGAGAGAAAATCCTAATTGGCCCGGAAGTATGAAGTCGATCGTGCGGTATTTTCGGCCCGGTATTTTTATGATATCATTATTTACGGTCGCATAGGTAGTAGCATTGGGAAATTTCTTTTCATTAATATTCTTAATTATTCCATCCAGTATGGAACGCAAAACTTGTACGTTCTGCTGGTTGGCGGCATCAGAGGTCTTTAAATTGATGATGTACTCGGAACGCGGGTCGCTACTTTTTTGAATATTTACGATCGCCGTAATTCTTCCTTTTTCCAGATCTTCTTTTACCTCCTTATCTGTCTTGGTAGAAACCGTAATTCCGCTAATATTTTTTATAATTTGATATAGTGTGTTTGTAGTGTCTGTATTCTTATCAAAAGCTACCCGCAGATTGACCCGCCCACTACTGCCGATAAATCCAAATACTAAAATAAATACCAGCGGAAAGAAGAAGCCGAATACAACCGCGCTGGGGCTGCGGAATACTGCCCGAAGGCTGGCCCGCGTAATCGCCAGCATGGCTTTGGTTTGATTGTATGGTTGCTGCATTGTTAAATACTAAAGAGCCGCAAAGCTAATGGATGAATACGAAATATGATGGTTTATGATCCAGTGGCAGAATGGGGCCATTGAAGCTTGATAGAGGTTGATGGATACAGGATGCGGGATAGTTAACGAGAAGGGATTATTCAAATTCTTTTTTTTTGATGACTATTGGAAGTGGCAAAATAAAATGCAAAGGACTTTTCAACTCATTGATTCGAGCTTGCATTTCATATCCTTCATCTGCTTTATTCTATCACATATTCAAAAGGCAATCTCGCCTGCACTCCTCCAGCCATACGCTTCATTTTCTTAATGGCCTCATAGGTTTTTATTCCTTCCGGCCCCAGCTCCTCCTTGATTGCAGCGGCCTTCGCATTCGTCTGATAGCCTCCAAATATTCTCTGCAACCAATTTTCTGGTTCGGGATATTCTCTCAATTTGTAATCGGTAACCTTGGCCATGCGGGCCGCGCAATCAATGGCATCCTGTAATCCGCCTATCCGATCAATCAATCCTAATTGCAAGGCTCTTGTACCGCTCCATATTCTCCCCTGCCCGATACTATCAATATATAAACGGTCTTTCTTTCTTCCATCGGCCACCCGGGTGGTGAATGTAAGATAGATGCTGTCTACATCATTCTGCAACCATTTACGCTGTGCTTCTGTTAACGGCTTGGTTACCGACAATGCGTCCGCGTCCGGGGCCGTTTTGACGCCATCGAATGTCATACCCAATTTATTGTTGAAGAATTTTTGCATATTGGGCAATATACTGAACACCCCAATAGAGCCTGTTATGGTATTAGGTTGCGCGAAAATACTATCTGCATTACAGGAAAGATAATATCCTCCCGACGCCGACACATCCCCAAAACTTATGACTACAGGTTTATCTTTGCGGGCTAGAGATAACTCCCTCCAAATGTTTTCACTCGCCATGGCACTACCGCCACCGGAGTTAATGCGAAAAACAATGGCCTTAATGTTCTTATCCATTCTCATCTTTCGTACAAGACTTACATAACTTTCGCTGCCGATGAGGGTACGTTCCCCTTTACCATCTACAATATCCCCTTCGGCATATATCACAGAAATTTTCTCTCTGCCAGTTTTTTTGTATTCAACGGCTCCTGCATATTTGCCCAGTGGCACGAGGTTCAACTTATCAATTTTTTCAACTTTCAGTAATCCCTTTATTTCATCCTTCACTTCATCGTCGTACTTTAATCCATCTACCAGGCCTGATTGCACAGCAGAAGCCGCTGTTTGAATTTTGTTTTCGTTAGCATACCGGTGTAAAGTGGCAGTATCAATTTTTCGGGAATCAGACGTTAGTTGCAGGAAATGACCGTAGAGATCATTTAGAATTTCGGTAGACTGTAACCGATTGGCATCGGTCATCTTTGTTTCGCGGAAAGGTTCGGTGGCACTTTTAAATTTACCCGCATAAAAGATCTGCGGTTCAATTCCCAGCTTCTCCAATGTTCCTTTCATAAAGAAATAGTTCATAGAATAGCCCCGCCAGTCGACCCCGCCTTTAGGATGGCAATAGATCTTATCCGCCACATTGGCTACATAATAAGCCCCCTGGGTAATAACATCAGAATAAGCATAAATAAATTTCTTACTCTCTTTAAAATGGAGTAATGCGTTGCGAATATCTTCACTGCTGCCGAATCCATTACTGTTATTGCCGCACTTTATATAAATGCCTTTTACGGAACTATCTGATTTCGCTCTGTCAATAAGCCTGACAACGTCGTAGACTGAGGGAATATCATATTGGTCCTGCCCACCAAGTCCGGCTAATGGATTTTCTACAGCCAACTCCGGAAAAGGTGTTGAAAGATCGAGTACGAGGACCGCTTTGGCGCCTGTTTGCTCTTTATCCCGGGAGGCCACGGAAGAAACAATACCCAATAAAATCAGCAGTCCTACCAAGGCAAATACCAACAATGCTAATAACGATGCAAAAAAGAATTTAAAAAAGCTATTCATTCCTTTATATGTTTATTACAAAAATCAAAGATATTTGGCGGCCGGAAGGTAGGGAAATTATGAACAAAGCATATCTATTGACAGGCGGTAACACGGGTAACCGCCATGGCTATCTTCAACAGGCTGTTGAATTGATTGGTCAATCCTGTGGCAAAGTGGTAAAAAAGTCGAGCCTATTTGAAACAGCCCCCTGGGGAATCACCGATCAGCCTGCGTTTTTTAACCAGGCGCTGCTGTTGCAGACTACCCTGACGGCTCCCCTCTTGATGCAGCAATTATTATCGATTGAGGAAAAGATGGGAAGGCGCCGGATGGAAAAATATGGCCCTCGGATTATAGATATTGATATTTTACTGTTTAATGATGAGGTAATTCATTCTTCTTTCCTCATCATTCCGCATCCCGAACTGAAGAACAGGCGTTTTGCCCTCACCGCGCTCGCGGAAATTGCCCCTCGTCTCCAGCATCCGGTCTTGCATAAAACGGTCCGTCAGCTATTAAAAGAATGCCCGGACGACCTGGCCGTAAAGAAAATTGATTGAACTTTTCCACAAACCTTCCTCATATACGATTGAACTTTTCAATTAGGTTATTTTGTGAAAGCAAATGTGCGAATGGCGAATGGCGAATGGCGAATGTGCGAATGTGCGAATTGCTGATTTGCGTATGACTGATCGGCAGATGGAGAATGAACTGCTGCGCTATTTCCGTTTGTTATGTCAGGATTACCAAGAGTGATTAATTTTATTCTACATTTTGGATATACATTTCACGAATGAATTATCATTTTATAACCATTGAAGGAAATATTGGCGCTGGGAAAACAACATTGGCCCATTTGCTTTCCCGCCATTATAACGCGAGGTTGATATTGGAGCAGTTTGCCGATAATCCTTTCCTTCCGAAGTTTTACGAAAACCCGAAGTTATATGCCTTCCCGCTGGAATTATTTTTTATGGCTGAACGCTATAAACAATTAAAGGACCTGGTACATACCAAGGACCTGTTCCATCAATTTACCATTTCCGATTACCTGTTTACCAAATGTCTCCTGTTTGCCAAAGTAAACCTCCCCGAAGAAGAGTTTCGCCTTTACCAGAAATTGTTTGAAATCATTCACCAGCAGATTACCCAGCCTGACCTGCTGATTTACCTGCACGCCCCGGTGCAGAAACTCCAGGAAAACATAAAGAAAAGACAACGCGTCTATGAACAATCCATATCCGACGAATACCTGTTTAACCTGCAACAGACCTATACCCACTATATCAAACAACATAATATTAAAACACTCTTCATTGATGCTTCTAATGCTGATTTCCTGGGGAATGAAAAGCAGCTGAAAGTTATCATTGATGCACTGGAAAACGATTATGAGGATGGTCAGCATTATCTTACGTTACCTTAGCGTTTTATATTACAATCAGCAGTTACTTAATGACAGCTTCCACCCCGGATAAATTGGCCCCCCTTCGCGAAGAAAATTTCCGGTATTATATCGTGGCCCGCTTTTTTTATATTATGGCATTGCGGATGCTCACCACCGTTGCCGGTTACAAACTATTCCAATTAACACAGGACACCTATGCGGTTGGTTTTGCGGGATTGGCAGAATTCATCCCGGTGTTTTCCCTGGCATTGTATGCCGGTCATGTTATTGACCGATCTGATAAAAGAACCTTATTATTGAAAGGAATACTATCTTATTCCCTTTGCCTCGGAGGAATGATCCTTATAACTTCTGCCTGGTTTGAAAGTATTATTGCACAGCCGCATCTAAAATATTTTTATTACGGCATTATCTTCTTCACCGGTTTGATTCGCGCATTTGCGGGTCCTACATCCAACGCCATCCTTGCCCAACTGGTGCCCAAAGAAATTTTACCATTTGCAGCCAATATCAGTTCCTCTACCTGGCTCGTAGCTTCTATCACGGGGCACGCCGGCGCGGGATTCTTAATTGCCGGAATCGGGGTTCATTATACTTTTTTTATTATACTGTTCTTTGGATTGATTGCCGCGTTTATGCTTTATAAAATCCCCCGCTTACCTGTGGTACTTACCCAACAACACGAAGATGCCTGGAAGAGTGTTAAAGAAGGGTTGAATTATGTATTCAATCATAAAATTCTGCTGGGTGCTATATCACTCGACCTTTTTGCTGTTTTGTTTGGGGGGGTGGTGGCATTCATTCCCGAAGTAGCTACCATGATATTAAAAACGGGTCCAATTGCTTTTGGCTGGCTTAATGCGGCCGCTGATATTGGTTCCGCCATCAGCATTCTCTTTCTCACTTTCTTTCCCATGCAGCAAAAGCAGGGAAAAAAAATGCTGTTGGCGGTGGCCGGCTTTGGCATCTGCATTATCATTTTTGGAATATCAAACGTTTACTGGATTTCATTTGCCGCCCTTATTATCAGTGGAGCTTTTGACGGACTGAGTGTTATTGTTCGCGGCACTATTTTGCAACTGTCAACGCCCGACGAAATGCGCGGAAGGGTTTCTTCAGTCAATTCCATGTTCATCAATTCAAGTAATGAATTGGGACAGTTTGAGAGTGGTGTCTCCAAAAGATTACTCGGTAATTCAGTACCCATCGCCATCGTATTTGGTGGTTTTATGACATTGCTGGTAGTGATTATTACCTGGTTCAAAGCACCCAGTTTGAAGAAATTTGAATACTGAGGAAAATGTGCGAATGTGCGAATGTGCGGATGTACAAATTTGCGAATAGGCTGACATGCGAATGAAATCGACTAATTTTATGTTTGACGATCAAAATCAGAAACATTATGAAGTAGTAAATAAATTCGACAATAAGTTTTCAATAATAACTTTTGCCCTTTAAATCGAAGAATTCGCAAATTTGTAATTCGCACATTAATTATAAGCAAATTCAAAAATTAAAATAGTCTTATGCAACGTCGCCATTTCCTCCGCAATACCGCATTAACCGCAGGTTTTTTTTCATTGAGTCCAAAAGAATTATTAGCCGCTTTGTTTCAGCAGCCGGCCTGGAAAATAAGAATGCTTAATAAAGAAACCGGAGTATTTACGGAAAGAGGAGGCTCCATACTATTCTCGTTTACCAAGGAGGGAATAGTGGTGGTTGATTCACAATTCCCCGATCAATCGCAGCACCTGATTGATGAACTGAAAAAACAAAGCGACAATCCATTCCGCCTGCTCATAAATACGCATCATCATGGCGATCACACTTCCGGCAATATATCTTTTAAGGGAATTGTTCCACACGTGCTGGCCCACAAAAACTCACTGAAGAACCAGCAAAAATCTGCGGTGACTCAAAAGACCGAAGAAAAGCAACTTTACCCCGATCAAACATATACCGATACCTGGTGCGAGAAGATAGGAAAAGAAAAAATATGTCTTCACTATTTTGGCGCGGCTCATACTGATGGCGACAGTGTGGTGCACCTGCAACATGCCAATATCGCACACATAGGCGATTTGATGTTTAACCGTCGCCATCCTTTTGTTGACCGAAGTGCCGGGGCCAGTATTGAAAGCTGGATTGAGGTCTTAGGAAAAACGGTTAAGAAACTGGATAAAAAAACTAAATATGTATTTGGTCACTCCGCTGAAGGTTACGAAATCACCGGTAACTGGGAAGACCTCGGAAAATTTTCCGAATATCTCCATAATCTTTTACTATTTACGGAAAGTGAAATTAAAGCGGGAAAGTCCAAAGAAGAATTTATCAAAACAACTGTTCTACCATTTGAAACCCAATGGAAAGGCGATGGATTGGCCAGGCCCCTGACGGCTGCATACGAAGAGTTGACAGCTAAATGAAACAGCAATACTCAAAGAAAAATCGGCTAAATTATTTCCCGGTATTCTCCATTAATTTCTCCAATACATAATACGTAATCGGGCAAAAAGTAGAATTCTTTAAGGTAAGCAGGGGCCGTTTGAGAATAACATCTTCATCGGTATACGGAAAACGATGGCAGTCGGAAGGCCGCTGATCGTATATACCGCAATAATTATCGGCTCCTAAAAAAGGACATGGCTTGCTGTGTGCAACATAATCACCGTCTTCATCAACCGTTAAATACGTTTCAATAAAATCACCTTCCTTCATTTTAAGATATTTACTGATGCGCTTGATATCCGGCGTTTTGAACCGGGGTGAATAATTTTTGCAGCAAGCCGCACACTGCAGGCAATCGATTTTGTTAAAAGCCTCCTCATGTAAATCCGGCAATTGCTTTAACACTTTATTCTTGTCGGCTCGTTGCAGAAAATTTTTATACTCTTTTTGGTGTTCGGCCGATTTTTTTTCCCAGAGATGCATCAGGTCTTTTGCCATTTATAAAATATTAACGCGTGAAGATACGGGGTATCCGCCACAGGCTGTATTTTTGCCTTTATCTAACCGGTACTATGACAGGTCTCAAAGAACAATTACTGCTGCTTATAAGTACTCCTTTATATTTTATCATTATCGGGGTTGAATTGTTATTGAGCAATTACCGTCATCGTAAAGTGTACTGCTGGAAAGATACCGCCACCAATGTGTATCTCATGCTGGCGAACAGCTTCATCGAATTATTGATCAGAGGTTTTTACTTAGGTTTACTCGTCTACGTTTTTGAGCACCAGGTTTTTCGGTTTACGCACCCGGTACTTTATTGGGTGATGCTATTTATATTAGAAGATTTTCTTTTTTACTGGCTTCACCGGTTTGACCATGAGATTCGATTTTTTTGGGCCGTTCATGTTACGCATCATTCTTCAGAACAAATGAATTTCACCGTAGGATTTCGCTCTTCGGTATTCCAGCCGCTTTACCGTTTCTTATACTTTTTACCGCTGGCATGGATTGGGTTCCATCCGCTGGATATAATATTCGTTTTTGCCACCACCCAAATCTGGGGCATCCTCGTTCATACCGAACTCATAAAAAAGATGGGATGGTTTGAACATATCCTGGTAACGCCTTCTCATCATCGGGTTCACCACGCTTCGAATGTCCGGTACCTGGATAAAAACCTCGGCATGTTCCTGATAATATGGGATAAGCTCTTTGGTACATTTCAACCGGAATTAAGCGAGGAGGAATATCAGCCAATCCGGTATGGACTTACAAAACCATTGCTCAGGGATACCCCGTCAAAAATTGTATTTCACGAATGGGATAATATCAGAAAAGATATCAGCCGGAAAGACATAGGATGGAGAGAAAAATTCAATTACCTCTTCGGGCCACCCGGCTGGAGTCATGATGGGAGCAGCTTAACCAGTGAGCAATTGCAGGATAGAGAAAACGGCAACAAAGGCGATCATGCCAATAACAGTGAACAGGAATTAGTACCGGCGCATTCTATAATTAATTCCCAGTAATAAAGCATAATCAAAACTTCAGATTGTTTCTTCCACCTGGTTCAAAATAGTAACTATCAGCAATTCGAAGGTATAGCGCCGGAACTCACCCGGAGATTCCATTATCTACCCCCCTCTTACTTTTTTTAATTGCCTGCAAAGGGTCAGGATATTTTCTTTATTACCTTAGACCTATGGATATTTCTATAAGAACCATTCAGCCTGCGGATAACGAATCACTCGCCACCATCGTACGAAACACATTGGCAGAGTTTGGAGCCAATCACCCGGGCACTGTTTATTATGATCCAACCACCGACAAACTGTATGAATTATTTCAAGAAAAAGGAAGTATCTATTACGTTGCTGAACAAAAGGGAGTTATTTTGGGTGGTGCCGGCCTGTATCCTTCGCCCGGATTACCGGGGGATACAGCTGAATTAGTAAAAATGTATTTAGTTCCGGAAGCGCGCGGAATAGGCCTGGGGAAATTATTAATTGAAAAGGTGTTGAATTTCGCGCGGGAGAATAATTATAAAAAAATATATATTGAAACCATGCCCGAACTAACGCAGGCGATGAAAGTGTATGAAAAATTCGGATTTAAATACCTCGATGGTCCCATGGGAAGTACCGGTCATACGGGATGCAGTGTGTGGATGTTGCTGGAAGATTTGTAGATGGAAGTTTGTGGTTTGTAGTTTGTAGTTCGTAGTTCGTAGTTCGTAGTTCGTAGTTCGTAGTTGCTGCCTGCTCCGCATAATTTTTTTGTGGAGGCACTTCAACTAAATAGAGGGACTCTCAAATTTATTGATTGATAAACCTCAAACTATAAACTACAAACTCATTTTATCATCTTTACTTCAAACACCGGGCTAAACAAATAAATCTTTCCGCTATGCAGTTCCAGGCATTGATATCGCTTACGTAATTTCTTCCCTTTCTTAAACACCCTTCCTTCTCCCATATCAAATAATTTTCCCTCTTCCACCTGTTCAACCATAATTTGTCCATCGGTTCCGGTATCGTATTTCTTTAATACCCGCATCAGGTCATCATCCGAGCAGCTACTCGCGGGCAGGTTATGAATAGATTGTTGCAAGGCTATTTCAATATCCTCCGGGAAAATCCTGGTCTGAAGAAAATCTTTCAGCAGCAAGGCGTAAAAATTTTTCCATTCGCGGCCATGAGCCTGCACGCGGTGTCCGTGGGCATTGAAAGTAACCAAATGAGCCAGTTCATGAATGAGGGTAATCAGGAAAGAAAATTTATTGAGATTACTGTTTACACTGATTCGATGTGTTTGATGGTGTGTAGCATGGCGGTAATCGCCCAGCACCGTTTTGCGTTCCCTCGTAATAGTGAGATGCACATTGTACTGATGGAGATATTGAAGCACCCGGGCAACGGCCGCTTCCGGAATAAACTGCCGGAGATATGTTAACGGCGCTTCCTTTTTAGCCATTCTTTTTTTGCTTGCTCACTTTCATTAATATAACCACTTCAAGCGAAGTGTAGAGGAGGTAGAATACCATGCAGCCGATGATCCCTCCTTTATTCACTTCTTTACCCGCAATCATGATATACAAGAAAGAAGAAAAAAGGCAGAGCATCATTTTCACAAACATGCCGGCATATATCATTCGAAGGAAGCCAGCCGCCCGGTTATCCTGGAATGAACGGTAATAAAAATAAAAAGAAACAGCGGTAGCTATAAAAAGAATGAGGTTTCCAATCAGCAATACGTCTGTGCTGATGTTCCAATGGGAAAGTTTGGAGCGGGAACCAAAAAGCCCCGCGTTAATAATTAGAAAAATAAACAACAATGGCTTGAAAGCTTTCAAACCAGTGTCGGGAGAAACCGTTGCATTCATAATACCGTTAATCTGTTTGATTGCGGCAAAGGTAATATCCTTAGCCTAATTGCGATCAATAGACCAACAGGTATCTCAAATTGATTGAAACATCCCGGGTAATTTTTCGGAACACAACCGGAAAAATGAATCAGGCCGCTACCGGGTTATCCAGCTTCTTTTCAGCTATCTGGCGACTATTGCCATTTACAGAAGGAGTAGTCTCCGTCATATGACATTGGCCGTTGAAATTGGCAGTAGGTTCAATTTGTAATTTTCCTGCGTGAATATTACCGTGCACCTGGCAATTGCCTTTTAGCTGCAGCAATTCTTTTGCATGGATAGTTCCTTTTACTTTCCCCATGATATCGGCCTGTTGTCCGGCAATATCGCCTTCAACAACCCCGTTGGCGCCGATAACTACTTTGGCGGTGCAATGAATATTTCCCTGGAGTGTGCCATCGATTCGGATATCGCCATTACTGGTTATATCCCCTTTGAGGCTGGTTCCGGCTGCAATAAGACTTGTGCCCCCTGTTCCGGGAGCATCCGGCAAGTTGTCGGATTTGGATTTTTGATTGAACATAGTATTGGTTTTTAATCATCAATTTTTTCAGGCACTGGTATATCCAGGATGGTGGTGTCCAACTTAATAGAAGCATCTCCCTGCAACACACTTTTCATACTCTGCAAATACTGATCCTTATATTTCATCGCTGTTTCCAGCGAATCAGTTTTCATCTTCAGATCCCTCAGCTCCTTGGTGGCGTTAATATCGCCATATCCCGGAATATACAATTTCAGCGGGGTAAAAACGATCAGCGCCACGGTAAGACCTGTTAACAATACAAAAATGGTGCTAAGAACGATGTAAACACTCAGCCTCGACAACTTAAACGTAACAACCTCCTCGTAAGTATCATCGTTCATAACTACCAGCCGATAACGGTTTCTCAACCGCTTCAGGGTAGAATTTGCATCCAATCCGGCCATACTAAATTTTTCGTTTGATTAAAGGTAGATAAATAGGCCGAAATGCCCTTTAAAAAGAGTGGCAAAAAATTTGCACTAACTTTATAATAATTTTCTTGAAAATCAGTTATTAAGCAATTAGTTTGCGCTGCAAATATTCATCAGTTTTGACCCGGATCATCTGCCTTTCCCTGCTGCTCAGTTTTGGCTGGCTGAATTATGCTTCTGCCCAAAGCATTCCTGCGCTCAGTTTCGAAATTAAAAAACCTCAGAAATTAGAAAATAAGAAGTTAGGTTCAGAGAAGGGTGTGGATAAAAAATTTACCGTCGTCCGACGCTTTGTACAAAACACTTTTACCAAATACAACTGGCATTTTAATGCCAATGAAAAATTAAATGAAATCATCGACCGGGCCAAGGACAGCCATAAGGATGATTACACCCAGCTTCTCAGCTTTTACAATTATTCCCCCGCGGAAACTGTTCGGGACAGTATGGAACTCGATTCGGTGATTTACAAAGCAAATGCCGGCATATTATTACATGATTTACGAAACGATTGGGTAGATAACCTGTACATGCTGATGGGGCGGGCTTATTATTTTCGACAGGTATTTGATACAGCCTACCTGAATTTCCAATATATCAACTATGCCTTTTCGCCTAAAGAAAAGGATGGGTATGATAAACCGATCGGCAGTAATTCCAACGAAGGCGGAAATGCCTTTTCCATTTCCACCAAAGAAAGCGATAATGTAGCGAAGAAAATTCTTTCCCGTCCGCCCAGCCGTAATGAATCCTTTATCTGGCTCATCCGAACCTACCTGGCCCTGGAGGAATATCCCGAGGCGGCCGGCATGATTGAAACATTAAAGGCGGATCCGCTTTTTCCTGACCGGCTGAAAACCCAATTGCACGAGATGCAGGCTCTTTGGTTTTACCAGCAGAATAATTATGACAGCGCCGCTTTTTACCTGGAAAAGGCCCTGGTGAATGCCGCCAGCCGGGAAGAAAGAGCACGATGGGAATACCTGGTTGCCCAATTATACGAACGTAGCAGGAAACCCGATAACGCAAAAGAATATTATGATAATTCCGTAAAACATACATTGAATCCCGTACTGGAAGTATATGCCCGGCTTAATTCAATCCGACAGAATAAAGGGACTGATGAAAAAGCCATTCAGCTGAATATTGATGAACTCCTCAAAATGGTACGTAAGGATCGATATACCAATTACCGTGATATCATTTATTACTCCATTGCTCAAATGGAACTGGAAAGAAATAATACCGGGGCGGCAAAATTTTATCTCCTGAAATCTACGCGCGCCGATATTGAAAAAAGTGCTGATCCCAATCAGAAATCCAGGTCGTTTTTGCAATTGGGAGATCTTGCATTTGCTGAAGCCAGCTATTCCGATGCCAAGAATTATTATGACAGTGTACAGAACCAGGAACTGGTTTCCAACCCAGAGGCATTTGCCAAGCGCAAAGAAGTACTTAGCCGAATTGCCGCCAGCTCAAACATAATTTACCGGCAGGATAGCCTGCAGCGTATTGCGGCCATGCCCGAAGCGGAACGTGATCCTTATATTAAGAAATTAGTTAAAAAATTAAGAAAGGAACAAGGGTTGAAGGAAGATGAGCCGGTCATATCAAACAATCCAATTAACCCCAATACCACGCCTACTGACCTATTTGATAACAGCGCCAAAGGAGATTGGTATTTCTACAATACTTCATTGAAATCAAAAGGGTATACCGAATTTAAAGGCAAGTGGGGTAACCGGCCTAATGCCGACAACTGGAGAAGATTATCAGCCATTAACCAGGCTATGCAGAAAAAACAGGCAGGCGACGATTCAAAGAATCAGGGCAAAAACCAGGCAACAGATGATGGCACTAATGAAATCTCATACGATGCCCTATTAAAAAAACTGCCTTTAACACCGGAGAAACTAAAAGAATCAAACGACTCTGTCGAAAACGCACAAATCGAATTGGGTAAAGCATTAATGGAAGGATTGGAAGATTATGCCGCCGCGATAAAAGTATTCGAAACATTCAATGAACGATTCGGATATAGCGAACAGCGCCCGGAGGTGTTAACCAATCTTTATTATTGTTACCAGAAAACGGGCGATACCCAAAAGGCAGATGCGGTAAAGCGCGAATTGCAGGAACGATATGCCGGGACAGCCGCGGAACAAAAGATAACAAATCCGACGTCAGCCTCAGCAGGCAATAAATTAACTGCGGATATGACGGCCCGCTATGAAACGATTTATTCTCTTTTTATTGAAGGAAAATTTCCCGAAGCGCTGGCAGAGAAAAAAATAGCTGATAGTTTATACGCCAATAATTACTGGACGCCTCAATTGCTCTATATTCAGAGCATCTATTATATCAGGCAACGGCAGGACGATTCAGCTAAAGCCAGTTTGCAGGACATTATCAATCTGTATCCTTCATCCCTGCTGGCAACAAAAGCCCAAACAATGATTGAGGTGCTGAACCGCAGAAAAGATATTGAAGAATACCTCACTAATTTAAAGGTAGAAAAACCGGCCGACAGCATTTCCAACCCAAATGATACCACTGCTGGCAACAAACCGGGAGTAACTTCAGGTAACAAAGTTGATTCAAGTGGCGTAGTCGGCAAACCCCCTGTTACTGCAAGGCCGGTTCAGCCAGGTGTTAGAAAAGACAGCATTCAAACCAAACCTGTTGCGCCGCCAAAAGTAGTATTCGCATTGGATGCCGCAGCGCCTCATTTTGTGGCAATCATTATGGATAAGGTGGACGGCGTATTCATTAATGAAGCAAAGAATGCATTTAACCGGTACAACAAACAGAACTATTACAATAAAGT
Organism: uncultured Chitinophagaceae bacterium; assembly: GCA_963775145.1. Taxonomy (GTDB): domain Bacteria; phylum Bacteroidota; class Bacteroidia; order Chitinophagales; family Chitinophagaceae; genus Endoryza. The sequence goes on along the minus strand of CAVZHZ010000015.1, from coordinate 222,758 downwards.
AATCGATATAACCACTGAGGCGATCAGTGATACTATTCGGGTGGTATTAATGAACTCCTTTGAAAATGCCGAAACCGCCATTGCATACATTGAAAAAGTACGAAAAGTAACGGCCACTGAAATAATCCCGTGGCTGTCTGCAGCGAAATATTCGTTTGGAATCATTACTTCGGCTAACCTGGAATTGTTAAAGAACAGCAAAGACATTCTGGAATACAGAAAATTCCTGGCGCAGTCCTTTCCCGGAAAATTGAATTAATCTGCTTAAGCCAGAAGCAATTTGAGCGAAGAGCCTTTACCATGCTTCCATTGCCGCACACAGTCCTCCCTACCCTATGTATATTTTATTATTTTCAAGCATGATTTTTGATTTATCTTTCTGATTGATATTTCAACCCTTCTTTTTATTAATTTATTCTTTATGACTCGTCCCGTGCGCATTTTCTGGAAAATATTTGCGATAGGCCTGGGGGCATTTATATTCTTGCTGGTATTGATCAATTTTGGAGCTTTTGGCAAGATGCCTTCCCTGGCACAATTAGAAAACCCGGCAATAATGCAGGCTACGGAAGTATACGGTGACGATGGCACCCCGTTGGGAAAATATTATAAAGAAAGAGGTAACCGGAGTAATGTAAATTATAAAGATATCTCCAAGTTCGTGATTGATGCGTTGATTGCTACAGAAGATGAGCGGTTTTATGAGCATTCCGGTATCGACCCTAAAGGCGTTTTAAGAGCGGTTGTTTTCCTGGGACAAAAAGGAGGAGGCAGTACCATCACCCAGCAATTAGCACTTAATATGTTTGATGAACGGGCTACTAATAAAATCACCCGCAGTATCCAGAAATTAAAAGAATGGATTATTGCCGTTAAACTGGAGCGCAATTTTACCAAACAGGAAATCCTCGCACTTTATCTTAATACTGTTTCTTACAGTGAAAACGTATATGGAATTCGCAATGCCTCCCGCACCTTCTTCCAAAAAGAACCGGACCGGTTGAATGTGGAAGAAGCGGCCGTGCTGGTAGGTATGGTAAACGGACCTACTGTTTTTAATCCAAGAAAAAATCCCAAAGCGGCGCTCGATCGGCGAAACCTCGTGCTTAGCCGGATGGTGACAAATAATTTTTTATCGGAAGAAGCCGGCAAAAAAGCAAAGGCAAGCCCCATCAAACTCAATTTTAAAAAGGTAGATGAAAATAATGGGATCGCGCCTTATTTCCTGGACGTGATCCGGGAAGAACTTAAAAAATGGTGCAAAGAACACAAGAATCAAAAAGGCGATGATTACGATTTATATGAGGACGGACTAAAAATTTATACTTCTATTAATCCGAGAATGCAATTGTACGCGGAAGAAGCGGTGGCTAAGCATATGCCGGTTTTACAGCGTGTGTTAGCGGCCCAGGCCAGCCTAAAAACAGATGCTGTTTGGAAAGGACATGAAAACATTTTACAGTCTGCCATGAAAAATAGTGACCGGTGGGATAAGCTTAAAGGAAGAGGGAATGAGTGAGGCCGACATCAAAAAAACATTTTTTGTCAAGACAAAAATGAAAGTGTTTGCATGGAATCAGCAGCGGGAAAAAGATACTTTAATGACGCCCTATGATTCCATTAAATACCACCGCGAAATGCTGCAAACCGCTTTTATGGTGATGGATCCTATGACGGGCCAGGTAAAAGCCTGGGTGGGTGGAATTGATTTTAGAAATTATAAGTACGACCATGTTAACTTAAGAACGAAGCGGCAGGTAGGGTCTTCCATCAAACCATTTCTGTATGCATTGGCTATGGAAGAATATGGCTTTACCCCGGAAACTCAGTGCGAGGCCAGCCAGCAATATTTTCCCGGTTCAGGTTATGTACCCGCTAAAAATTCAGGAAGAAGTGGTACCCGTACGATGGCAAACGCCCTGGCCTGGTCGGTGAATGAAGTGGCCGCCTATTTAATTAAACAAACTACTCCAAAACGTTTCGCCGATTTTCTTCATCAAATCAATATTCCAACAAAAGTAGAACCCTACCCATCCATTAGTTTAGGTTCCTGTGATCTTTCGCTATACGAAATGCTCTGGGGTTATTCCATGTTTCCTACCGGTGGATTTAGCACCAAACCTGTTTACATTACCCGTATTGAAGATAAGGATGGAAATGTGCTGGCCCGTTTTGAAACCGATCGTAAAGAAGTGATCAGCCAATCCACCGCGTATACAATGACCCGCATGATGCAGGGAGTTGTTGACTACGGAACCGCCGCCGGCTTACGCGACCGGTTAGGTGTTTCCGAAATGAGTGGAAAAACCGGCACTACCAACGATAATTCGGATGGTTGGTTCCTGGGATTTACCCCGCAATTATTAGGAGGGGTTTGGATAGGTTGCGATGATCGTTTTATTCGATTGGAAAGCGGACTCGGTTACGGAGGCAAAGCGGCGCTGCCTATATGGGAATATTTTTTTCAAAAAGCTTTCTCCGACAAAACACTGGGGCTTGATAAGTCGTCTAAATTTGTTCAACCCGAAAATCTGAAAAATGATTTTAGCCCTTACCCTTTTGATCCTTCCCCGCCCGATTTACAGGAAGAAGGAACAGAAGATGTGGATGGATATCTTAACCGGCCAGATACGCAGGATATACCGGTAGATTCGAAACAATCGTTAGAAGAACAAAAGATATTACAGGAAGCCAATAAAGCAAAGAACCAGGTGCCGGTTACCGGCGATAAGAAAACAGAACCCGCCAAGCAGGATGCTAACAAACTGGAGGAGAAAAAGAAAAAGGAAGGATTTTTCAAACGAGTATTTGGGAAAAAAGATAAGGACAAAGCCGACTAACCTGTCTCATCATACCAAAACGGGGTCAATCGATCCGGTTTTTTTATTGATCATAATCCCGCTGTCGCCAGTTCGTATTTTTTGGAGCTTTAGTTCACCATTCCATTGTGAGCCATCATTAAAGAAACGATCTTTTTTAATTCTTCTTCATCGGCTATCACCGGTTGGCCAATATCAAGGACCTCGGGGTTTTTATGTAATACATCATCCGGAATAATTTTCCGTGCCGACGTATGAAATTCGGTAGCGCCCGTCTTAATTAACTGTTCAATATTAGAAGAACGTACTCCAGCTCCCGGCATGACGATAATTCGTTCCGCTGATTGCTGGACAAGTTTTGATAAAATATCAATTGCCTCCGGCGCGGCACTTTTTTGTCCGCTGGTAAGTACCCGTTCGCAACCGCAATCGATAATTTCTTCTAACGCTTTATATGGATCCGGGGCTGCATCAAATACCCGGTTACAGGTAACCCCCATCGGGTAGGCCCAATCCACAATACGCCGGAACCGTTGTATATCTATATTTCCATCCTGCAATTGAATACCCACCGAGATGCCATCGCAACCGAGTTCCTTGCACAGGAGAATATCTTTTTGCATGATGGAAAACTCTTCTTCATCATAAAAATAATTACCGGCCCGGGGCCTGATAATGGGATATAATTGAATCCTTATTTTTTCCCTTGCCTGCTTGATAGCGCCAAAAGAAGGCGTTGTTCCCCCCTCTACCGGGTTATCACATAGTTCGGCCCGCACCGCACCGGCCCTTTCGCCTATAATGCAAGACTGTACATTAAACGCGCATACTTCGAGAGATAAACGAGTACTCATAGTGAATGGTCAATAGTGAATGGTTAATAGTGAATAGTCAATTGTGAATGGTCAATAGTGAATAGTGAAAAGGGAATAGTGAATGCTTCGTGTAATTTGTAATTAGATATCTTCTTTCCCTTCCGAATTTTAGTCTGTATTGGTCATTCTGTATTATTGTATTCTGTATTCTGTATTCTGTATTCTGTATTCTGTATTCTTCATTCAACCTTCAACCCTCTACCTCCTGCATTTCAAATCAAATTCTTCGCCACCACCAGCTTCTCTTCTCTCCCATTCTTCACTGCGAAACTGAATCCTTTTTGCAGGGCGAACCCACCATACATACCTTTCTTATTAATGGCAATGAACCCTATCTGTATATCTTTGGCTTTGGCCCCTTTAATCCGTAGTATGCGCTCCACTGCCTTCTTACAGGCTTGCTCAGGTGAAAAACCCTGCCGCATTAATTCCACCACTGTATGAGAGCCCGCCACCCGAATCACATCTTCGCCCTGCCCGGTGGCTGTAGCCGCGCCTACTTCATTATCTACAAATAACCCCGCGCCAATAATGGGTGAATCACCCAATCTTCCTCTCATTTTAAAACCCATGCCACTCGTCGTGCAACTTCCACTCAGGTTTCCATTGGTATCCATGGCTACCATACCGATCGTATCATGATTCAATTCCCCATTTTCAAGATAGGCAGGAGCAAATGGACCGTGGCCTTTCTGATTTTCGATATTGATCACCGGTTTATATTCAGATTTTTTTAACCAGTTTTTATAGGCTCTTTCGGCATCTTCGCTCAATTTCTGTTCTTCCAGCGGAAACCCTTCGGCTATGGCAAACTGCTGTGCTCCGCTGCCCACCAGCATTACATGTGGTGTTTTTTCCATTACCCGGCGTGCAACGGAAATAGGATGTTTAATTCTTTCGAGAAACGCGACACTGCCGCAATTCGCAAACTCGTCCATAATACAGGCATCTAACGTTACAAATCCATCGCGATCAGGATTGGCTCCTAAACCCACGCAACAATTCTGAGACGATTCGGTTATCATTACGCCCGCTTCCACCGCGTCCAATGCCCTTCCTCCTTTACCTAATATCTCCCAGGCACCTTTATTGGCAGCAATACCCGCATCCCAGGTAGAGATCACCAGTGGGTTTCCTTTTATCAAGGGGTAATGCTCTTCCGTTGCCCAGGTTTTTTTTCCAAATAAAACGGCTACCGAACTGAATGCGGAGGACTGTAAAAATTTCCTGCGTGTTGACATAATATATTATTAAGCTATAGAAAAAAAGAAATAAGATATATTAAACAAATTTTACCGCTGAGAAAATAAGAACGCAGGGTAAACGCAGAGAACCTCCGCGCAACCTCCATTATCTCCTCTCCTCTGCGGTAATCAAATCCGCATTCAACCTCAGGAAAGCCTGGAGGAGATAAACTTATCCAGGCTCTTATGCGCATTAACCCTGATCTTACTTTTCATATAGCCACTCCAACCCAACAACCATCCCGAAAGCCCCAATGCCTGGCGGCTCCATTTCCAGATATCGAATTGATCAGTATGCTCTATGATTTTACCATCCTTTATCCGCATATGCGCCTTAATGCTATTAACCACTTTCCTTCCTGTTTTCGAAAAAGTATAACTAGCTACCCATTGGCAGGTGGTATATTCATCGTCCAGTAACTGTATGTTGGAGTAGGTAAGTGAAAAATCTTTAGCATTCCTGCACAACATTTCCCACATGGCTTTTGCATCATCCCCCCGCAATATGCCAAAAGCCGGATCATTAAATATGATTTCCTCACTGTAACAGGATTGCATGGTAGTATAATCGAGTCGCTGAAATGCGTTATAAAATCGTTCAACAACCTCCTGATTGCCGCTCATAAATTGATTGTTTGGTTGATAGCAGAAGCTGTAAATTTAAACTTCCAAAATCAAACAACATGAGAAAAGTCTCTATCTTCTTTTCCTTTCTTTTTATCGTATTCATCGCGGCCGCACAAAACTCCCAGGATTCCGCCTGGATCCGGGACAACTACATAAAGAAAGAACTATATATTCCGATGCGGGATGGTGTTAAACTATTTACTTCCGTTTACATGCCCAAAGATGCAACGGAGAAACATCCGGTTCTTATGAATCGCACGCCGTATTCCTGCGCTCCTTATGGCGAAAACAATTGGCGTTTTTTCTGGAATTCGCATTGGAAATATTATATGCGCGAAGGATATATTATCGTGTTGCAGGATGTACGCGGTCGCTGGATGAGCGAAGGTAATTTTGTGGATATCAGGCCTTACAATCCCAACAAAACAGGAACCCAGACGGATGAAGCCAGCGATACCTATGATGCTATTGACTGGATCATTAAAAACATTCCCAACAACAATGAGCGGGTAGGCGTATTCGGCATTTCTTATCCGGGATTTTATTCCACTATGGCGGCGTTAAGCAATCATCCTGCATTGAAGGCCGTGAGCCCGCAGGCCCCGGTTACTGATTGGTTCATTGGAGATGACTTCCACCATAACGGAGCATTTTTTCAAATGGATGGATTTGCATTCTATACTGGATTTGGTAAACCGCGACCCAAACCCACCACGATCGGACCGCGTGGATTTGATTTTCCTACTAATGACAGCTATAAATTCTATTTAGAACAGGGCACCTTAAAGAACCTGGCAAAAATAATGGGTGATAGTATTCAGTTCTGGAAAGATCTATATGCACATCCCAACCTCGATGAATGGTGGAAGGCCCGAAATCCCAGGAACTTCGCAGATAAAGTTGGCGCTTCCACCGCTACTATGGTAGTGGGTGGATTGTTTGATGCGGAAGATTGCTTTGGCGCCTGGCGCATGTATGAAGCGTTTGAAAAGAAAGGAAAGAACGATAACAAACTGGTCATGGGTCCCTGGTATCATGGACAATGGTCTTCAGGAGATGGTACTTCTTTAGGCAATATTCGTTTTGGTTCCAATACAGCCGAGTGGTATCAAAATCATATTGAGATCCCTTATTTCAATTTTCATTTAAAAGGGAAAGGAGATATTTCTAAACAGGCTGAAGCCACTATCTTTTTTAGCGGCGCCAATGAATGGAAAGAATTTGTGCAATGGCCCCCGGCCGATAAACAGGACAAACTTATTTATCTGCGTGAAGGAGGAATATTATCCTGGGATAAACCATCCACCAAAAATAGTTTTAGCGAATACATCAGTGATCCTTCCAAACCGGTTCCGTATACTGAGGATGTTCACCTCGACCGGACGATAGCTTATATGACCGATGACCAGCGATTTGCCGCGAGACGCACCGATGTATTGACATTTCAAACTGAAATACTACCGGAAGATATCACCCTCGCCGGTACCGTAGTGGCCGATCTGCTCACCAGTATTTCTACCACCGATGCCGACTTCGTGGTAAAGCTCATTGATGTATTCCCCGACAATTTTAATTACCCGGGAAATATGCGTGGCAATCGCCAGGGAATGAATAACTATCCAATGAATGCCTACCAGATGCTGGTACGCGGAGAGATTATGCGCGGTAAGTTTCGGAACAGTTTCGAAAACCCGGTTCCCTTCAAACCAAACAAAATAGAAAAAGTAAAATTTCAATTGCCCGATGTAGCGCATACCTTTAAAAAAGGACATCGGTTGATGATACAAATTCAAAGCAGTTGGTTCCCGCTGGCCGATCGCAATCCGCAAACATTTGTAAATATCTATGAAGCATCCATAACAGACTATAAAAAAGCAACGATTCGTATTTTTCACGATGCGGATAACAGCAGCAATATAGTGTTACCTGTTTTAAAATAATATGGAATGAAAAAAACAGGATTGTTCACTTTTTGGGTTATTGGTTTCCTGCTTCCCACCCTGGGGGTTGCACAAGACTCGACTCATCGTTTTTCATTAAACGAAAATTATACTAAGAAAGAATTGTTCGTTACCATGCGGGATGGAGTTAAATTATTTACGGTTGTCTATGCACCAAAAGATAGCTCAGTACCGTATCCGATTCTTATGGAAAGAACACCCTATTCCTGCGCTCCCTATGGTGCTGATAAATTTCCCAATCAACTGGGGCCTAACGCCCTTTTGCAGAAAGACGGGTATATTTTTATTTACCAGGACGTGCGTGGAAGATACAAGAGCGAAGGTAATTTCCAGGAAGTGACCCCTGCTGTGCCCGTTAAGCAAACAAAACAACAGGTGGATGAAAGTAGTGATACATTCGATACCATCGAATGGCTATTGAAAAATACCCGAAACAATGGCAATGTAGGTATTTATGGAATTTCTTACCCCGGTTTTTACGCTTCTGCCTCTTTGCCTGCGGCACATCCCGCTATTAAAGCCGTATCGCCACAGGCACCGGTATCAGATGAGTTTATAGGAGACGATTGCAATCATAACGGGGCTTTCTTTTTACTTGATAATTTCGGTTTCTATAATTATTTCGATGGAAAGCGAAGCGATAATGGAGAAAATTATTCGAGCGTTTTTAAATACCATACCAATGATGCCTATTCATTCTTCCTCAAAATGGGCACACTGAAAAATTCAAATGGCCCGGCTTATTTTAATGGCAAAGGAAAAATTTATGGCGAGGTACTTCAAAATGATACCTATAATAATTACTGGAAATCTAGAAACATAAGAACACATTTAAAAAACATAAAACCGGCTGTATTGGTTGTAGGAGGATGGTTTGACGCGGAGGATATGTTTGGTGCGTTACAAACCTATCAATCGATAGAGCAACAAACTCCGGCCAACAACAACAGGTTGGTCATGGGTCCGTGGACGCATGGCGGATGGGCTTCCGGTACCTGGACCCGCTACGCCAGTCATGATTTTAGCAGCAATCTCAATGATTATTATCACCAGCAAATTGAAACCCCTTTTTTTAATTATTACTTAAAGAATAAGGGAAGTTTTGATTTGCCGGAAGCCACCATTTTTGAAACCGGCAGCAATGAATGGAGAAAATACAATACCTGGCCCCCCACTAACAGCAAGCCTGCAAAATTCTATTTTCAACCGGGAGGAAAATTGGCAACGACTGCAGCAAGCACTAAAAGTTTTCACGAATATCTGAGTGATCCTGCAAAACCAGTTCCTTATACCAGTGTTATTTCAGGAAGAAGAAACAATGAATATTTGGCCGAGGACCAGCGTTTCGCAGCGCAACGACCGGATGTATTGGTTTTTGAAACGGATACATTAACGGAAGATATAGTTATTACCGGCCAGATAATGGCTAATCTTTTTGTATCTATCTCGGGTACTGATGCGGATTTTATAGTGAAACTTATTGATGTATTGCCGGAAACAGAAGAGAATCCGAATCCGAACCCCCGCAACCTTCAAATGGCCGGCTTCCAACGATTGGTAAGAGCGGAAGTATTCCGAGGGAAATTCCGGAATAGTTTTGAAACGCCGGCCGCTTTTATTCCAAACAAAATGGAAAAAGTATCTTTTGCCCTTAATGATGCAGCGCATCTCTTTAAAAAAGGACATCGCATTATGGTACAGGTGCAGAGCAGTTGGTTCCCGCTGGTCGACCGTAATCCGCAAAAATTTATGCGTATACCAGATGCTACGGAAAAAGATTTTCAAAAGGCAACTATTCGTGTTTATCACAACAGCCATATTGTTTTGCCGATCATGAAATAATCAGTCAAACGGTTGCATATATTATATTGGCGGAGTTCAATTACATTTGAACTCCGCTTTGCTTTTATTAAAACACAAATATGAAAAGTGTACTAACGGTATTAAGTCTATTGATGAGTCTCCAGTTTATGGCTCAACCTGTTCTTATCACTCCCCGGCCGGTAAAGATCACTCAGCCAAAAATGACAGGAAAGTTTACAATCAACAATCAAACGCGGATAGTCTTACACGGAACCGGGCATGAGAATTCCATTTCCTTCTTAACCGATTACCTGAAAAATCAATACGAGATTACCCTTTCCGTTCGGAAGGATACTTTATCCTTTATAAATGCGATCCATTTAAATTATAGTCGGATGGATCACCCGGTTCCCGGAGCATATACTCTTGAAGTAAATACGAAAGGCATTTTTATTGAGGGAGATAATGAAACCGGGGTTTTCTATGGGGTCCAGACCTTATTGCAATTACTTCCCCCGGAAAAAAATAAGCCATTAAGTATCCCTCATGTTAGCATCACCGATTATCCACGATTTGAATATCGGGGGTTGATGCTGGATGTGGGACGTCATTTCATGCCCGTCTCATTCATAAAAAAGTATTTGGATTATATCGCCTTTCACAAAATGAATTATTTCCATTGGCACCTAACGGAGGACCAGGGATGGCGCATTGAAATCAAGAAATACCCTGAACTCACCAAAAAAGGAGCCTGGCGCCATGGCACAATTATCGGGCGCTACCCGGGAAAAGGAAATGACAATACGCCGTATGGTGGTTTCTATACGCAGGATGAAATACGCGAGGTAGTGGACTATGCCTCGAAGAGGTATATAACAGTGATACCAGAAATTGAATTACCCGGGCATAGCAGCGCAGCCATTGCCGGCTATCCCTGGTTAAGTTGTTTTCCGGGAGAGCGCTCGGTTATTCCGGATAAAATGATTTCGGAAGCGAGCAAGAAATCGGGCGGAAAAATAGTGCAGGAAACCTGGGGAGTACATAATGATGTGTATTGTGCCGGCAATGATTCTGTTTTTAATTTTTTACAGGATGTGATGGATGAAGTGATTTCATTATTCCCGTCAAAGTATATTCATATCGGAGGAGACGAATGTCCCAAGGCCAATTGGAAAAGATGTCCCCGCTGTCAGCAACGAATGAGGTCGGAAGGATTGAAAAATGAGCACGAGCTGCAAAGTTATTTTGTTCAGAGAATGGAAGGCTATCTTAATAAAAAAGGAAAAACGATTATTGGCTGGGATGAGATCCTCGAAGGAGGTCTTGCTAAAAATGCCATCGTGATGAGCTGGCGTGGAGAAAAAGGAGGTATTGAGGCGGCCAAGCAAAATCATTCAGTCATTATGACGCCGAACACTTATGTTTATTTTGATTATTCCCAAACCAAAAAAGAAGATTCGGTAGTTATCGGCGGATATTTACCCTTGCAAAAAGTATACGAATATGAGCCCATACCCAAGCAAATGACTGCTACTGATGCAAAATATGTGCTGGGGGCGCAAAGTAATGTATGGACCGAATATATGGATAACGCGAAGAAAGTAGAATACATGCTGTTCCCGAGGCTCAGTGCCCTCAGCGAATGTTTGTGGAGCCCCGCCATAAAAAAGAACTGGTCCGATTTTGAAAAGAGAATTCCGGGGCTTTTTAAACGATATGAGTTTTGGGGAGCCAATTACAGTAAAGCCTATCTGGATAAATAAACGAGGAAACCAATTAAGTAAAGTACCGGCCGTGGGGATTTGATCATTGATATATAATTTTAATCACCAGAAATATGTACAAAGTATTTTTATTTTTCGTCTTAATCACTTCGTTGAGCTCGCGGGCTCAACATAATTATACAGCTCCCACCGATTCTTTAATATTGAAGAACCTGGCTCAATGGCAGGATCTGAAATTTGGATTATTTATGCATTGGGGAACCTATAGTCAATGGGGTATTGTGGAAAGCTGGAGCCTTTGCCCGGAAGATGAGGGATGGACACAACGGCGCGGGCCTTATGCCGCTAATTATTTTGAATATAAAAAAGCCTATGAGAATTTACAAACTACTTTTAATCCCACGCAATTTAACCCGGAGAAATGGGCTACTGCTGCCAAAGAAGCCGGTATGAAATACGTGGTGTTCACCACGAAACATCACGATGGTTTTTGTATGTTCGATACGAAGCAAACAGATTATAAAATAACCAGCGTAAAAACTCCATTTTCAAGTAACCCCCGCAGTAATGTGGCCAAAGAAATATTCAATGCCTTCCGATCCGAAGGCTTTCTGACCGGAGCCTATTTCTCCAAACCCGACTGGCACAATGAAAATTACTGGTGGCCCTATTTTCCACCCAAGGATAGAAACGTAAATTATGATCCAAAAAAATATCCCGAACGCTGGAATGCTTTTAAAGATTTTACATACAACCAAGTAAAAGAATTGATGAGTGGATATGGAAAGATGGATATACTTTGGCTGGATGGCGGATGGGTACGGCCTTTATCTTCCGTGGATACTTCTATTGTATGGCAAAAAGGAATAAAAGACGACCAGGATATAGATATGAAACGGATCGCTGCCATGGCACGCAGTTATAATCCGGGTATGCTGGTAGTGGACCGGTCGGTTACCGGTGAATTTGAAAATTATACTACGCCCGAACAGGAAGTACCTGAAACTCCGCTCTCCTATCCCTGGGAGACTTGTATGACCATGGGAAATTCGTGGAGTTATGTGCCGAATGATACCTATAAATCGGCGCACCATTTAATTCAGCTTTTGGTAAAGATTGTATCTAGAGGAGGTAATTTTTTATTGAATATTGGCCCGGGGCCTACTGGTGATTTTGATCCGGTTGCTTACGAACGGCTGAAAGCAATGGGCGCCTGGATGAAAATAAATGGAGAAGGAATCTATCATTCAAAACCCTTCGCCCCATATTCAAGCGGCAATATATTTTTCACCCAAAACAAAAGCGACCAATCGGTGTACGCATTTTACCTGGCCAAGGAAAATGAAAATACAATACCCCCAACAGTTGTAATCAAAAATTTTTCATTATCAAAAGGGGCAAAAGTTTCTATCTTCGGCGCTACATCAAATTTGAAGTGGCAGGCTGATGGGAACAATATCATAATCGGCATTCCTAAAAAATTACAACAACAACCGCCCGGGCAATACGCCTGGTGTTTTAAGATCAAGCAATAAACAATTTTTTTTATGCCAAACCCAACTATCGACATTGACCTCACCGATTCGTTTGAACGCATTCCGGTAAAAATTTATCCAGGCATTGAAGAAGGTTCAAAGTTCATTGCCCGGGAAATAGCTGCTCTAATCAGGGAAAAACAATCGAAGAAAGAGAATTGTGTGCTTGGCCTGGCTACGGGATCTTCTCCCAAATCGGTTTATGCCGAATTGGTTCGCATGCACAAGGAAGAAGGGTTGAGTTTTAAAAATGTGATAACTTTTAACCTGGATGAATATTACCCGATCGACAATGATGCACTGCAGAGTTATAACCGCTTTATGAAAGTGCAGTTGTTTGATCATGTAGATATAGATCCAAAAAATACACATATACCCAACGGAGAAATCAGCAAGGATAAAGTAAAAACGTATTGCCAGGAGTATGAAAAAATGATCGATGCCGTGGGGGGAATTGATCTGCAAATACTCGGCATCGGCAATAACGGGCATATTGGTTTTAATGAACCGGGTTCCAGCATCAATTCAAGAACCCGGCTGGTAACGCTGGATAATTCAACGCGTATTGCCAATTCGTACGAGTTCGCTAATATTTCCCAGGTACCGCGACTGGCGATTACCATGGGCATTCAAAATATTATGCGGGCCAAACGGATAATATTAATGGGATGGGGACAAGGGAAAGCACCGGTAATTCAAAAAGCAGTGGAGAGTCATGTAACTGAGCAGATACCAGCCTCTCTCCTGCAACAACATAACGATACATTATTTGTATTGGATGAAATGGCTTCTTCGGAACTCACGCGATTCAAATCGCCGTGGTTAACGGGTGAATGTGAATGGACGCCGGGCATGATTCGAAAAGCCGTTGTACATATGGCCTTGAAAGTGGGCAAACCCATATTGAGCTTAACCAATACCGACTACCGGGATAATGGTTTGGGAGATTTGCTGGTGGAGAAAGGGGAAGCCTACGAAATCAACCTGCAGGTTTTTTATTTAATGCGTGATAGTATCACGGGGTGGCCCGGTGGCAAACCCAATGCCAACCTGCCTAATCACCCGGAACGTAGTACACCCTATCCGAAACGCTGCGTAATATTTTCACCCCACCCGGACGACGATATTATTTCAATGGGCGGAACATTTCAACGCCTGCACGAACAGGGACACTGATGTGCATGTGGCATACCAGGCCAGTGGTAATATTGCCGTAACCGATGAATTTGTTACCCGGTTCATGGATTTTGCCGTAGGCTTTGAGGAGATGTTCAACATCGACAATAAGAAATCAAAGGAAATCCTTGATGAGGCAAGAAAATACCTGAAGCAAAAAAAATCGAACCAGGTAGATACCAAAGAAATTCGAGCGGTAAAAGGGTTGATTCGTCAATGTGAAGCAAGGGCCACCTGCCGGTACGTGGGTATACCGGATAAAAATATACATTTTCAAAATCTGCCTTTTTACGAAACGGGAACCATTGAAAAGAATCCGATGGGTGAGGCCGATGTGACTATTACTGTAGATCTTTTGCGCCAGATAAAACCTCACCAGGTTTATTGTGCAGGTGATTTTGCAGATCCCCACGGTACGCATATTGTTTGTTTTAATGTAGTGCTCGAAGCATTGCGTCGATGCAAGGCAGCCAGTGATGAGTGGATCGCGGACTGTTGGCTTTGGTTATACAAAGGAGCCTGGCAGGAATGGGATATCAGTGAAATTGAGATGGCCATACCGATGAGCCCGGAGCAGGTGATGAAAAAACGGTTCGGCATTTTTATACATCAATCGCAGAAGGATATGGTTCCCTTCATGGGCAGTGATGCGCGGGAATTCTGGCAGCGGGCGGAAGAGCGGAATTCCAATACCGCCAATTTATATGGGAAGCTGGGGTTAACGCAATACGCGGCCATGGAAGCCTTTGTGAGATGGCCATATTAGCTTACTACTGATTTTTGATTTCGGATATTAGATTTCAAGGCCTATATTTGCAGCCCGTTTTGGGAATGGCTCCGTAGCTCAATTGAATAGAGCACTTGACTACGGATCAAGAGGTTATAGGTTTGAATCCTATCGGAGTCACTAAGAGCATCAAACATCGTTTGGTGCTTTTTCATTTACTATAATTCCGGGATCAATTGAATAGAGCATCCCGACCTACAGGTCGGGAAGGTTATAGGTTTGAATCCTATCGGAGTCCGCTGCTGGCGCAGGTGTTTTTTCCGGTGAATTAAATGCTGTTAGAAGAACAGAGGGTAAGGAAAAACAACCTGTGCCTGGGATACATCAATTTATAATTGCCTTCGGTATCTGAATTAGCCTGGCACAGGTTGGTGAGACTATCTTCATCATATTGGATGATAATGAAACTAACCGTCTGACACACCTGCGCCAGCACTTCATAATTTATTAACCCTATCATTGCGCGAGTTGCGGGTAGTATAGCCCCCATCCCCTAAAGGGGGGCTGGTATCACCAGGATGAGTTGCAACATGCATTTTAGGCCAGGATAAAATTGCTCCGCATCTTGCCACACCCCTTTAGGGGATGGGGGCAAAAAACTAAGAGGCACAAGCTGCTTTGCCAAAAAAATTTTAATCATAAGATAGTTTTTATCCCGGGAGGAACGCCAGCTCTCTAAAATTTTTAACCCCATCCTTGCTCCAGCTGGGGGGAAGTATAGCCCCCATCCCCTAAAGGGGGGCTGGTATCACCAGGATAAGTTGCAACATGCCTCTTAGGCCAGGATAAAAATACTCCGCATCTTGCCACACCCCTTTTGGGGATGGGGGCAAAAAAACTAAGAGGCACAAGCTGTTTGGCAAAAACATTTTAATCATAAGATAGTTTTTATCCCGGCAAGAACGCCAACTCTAAAAAATTTTTAACCCCATCCTTGCGCGAGTTGCGGGTAGTATAGCCCCCATCCCCTAAAGGTGGGCTGGTATCACCGGGATAAGTTGCAACATGCATCTTAAGGCATGATAAAATTACTCAGCATCTTGCCACACCCTAAAGGGATGGGGGCAAAAAAACTAAGAGGCACAAGCTGTTTTGCAATAAACAATTTAATCATAAAATAGTTCCAATCCCGGCAGGGACGCTCCAGGCTCTTGATTTTTTAAATCCCCATTACCCGGTTTCGGTTACTTGCACCAGTTGGGAGTTAAAAGAGGAGAGGGTAAGGAAAAACAACCTGTGCCAGGTTTACATCAAGTAATAATTGATTTCGGTATCTGAATTAGCCCGGCACAGGTTGGCCTGACTATCTTCCTGATATTTTATAATCCTGAAACTAATTGTCTGGCACACCTGCGCCAGCACTTCCTAATTTATTAACTCCATACTTGCGCGAGCTGAGGGGAAGTATAGTCCCCATCCCCTAAAGGGGGGCTGGTATCACCGGGATAAGTTGCAACATTCATCTTAAGGCATGATAAAATTACTCCGCATCTTGCCACACCCTAAAGGGATGGGGGCAAAAAAACTAAGAGGCACAAGCTGTTTTGCCAAAAAAATTTTAATCATAAGATAGTTTCCAATCCCGGCAGGAACGCTTGCGTCAGGCTTTTGAGTTTTTGAATACCCAATACCCCGTTTCGGCTACTTGCACCAGTTAGGTGTCAACTAACTAGCATGAATCCGGCCGTCCGGGCAAATCTACCATGCCTGCATAGCGTATTCCAAATAACATGACAGGAATGGCCTCTTTAACAGAATTGATACTATTTCCCAGGTTTGGCATAATTGGCACAAGAAAAGTACTTTTCTTCGGGTGCTGTTCGGGTATTGTTCGGGTGTTGTTCGGGTGTTGTTCGAGTCTTGTTCGGGTGTTGTTCGAGTCTTGTTCGGGTATTGTTCGGGTCTTCTGCGGGACATCTTCGGGTTGGACCCGGAGATGAGTCGTATATGAGTCGACTATGGGGCGAACATGATTGGGAGAGTGGTTGGAGAAGTGCCAAGATCTTGTATTTTTTATTTTGAATCTTTATGTCGTGTAAACCTAATCTAAAGGACAGTTCTCTGATAGACTAAGGACAGCCCTACAGGAATACTCCTAAAATACCAATAACCCAGGCCCCCTATGGGAAAAATCTTCCATTATTGGGAAGGATTAAATCTATTTCCATGTGTTAATTCCTGCCTTTCAATACCTAATTGCCTTGGTACAGTAATGGCTATGTTAGGGAAAGGGCCAAATCATGAATTCTATGCAAAAATCTAAATGGGTTAAGGGGGTGCAAAAGATTGTACTTATGGCTGTTCTTGCTTGTATCAGCCTGAATAATTTCGCGCAAAACTGCGTACCTGCCGGAAATGAGGTTTCTTATGGAACCAACAATTCCTGGATTGGGTATTTATACGAAGGTAAAAACTTCACCACGTATAAGGGATATATCAACCGGGGTGGTTTAAGCGGAATTTTTAAAGAAAATTTCGGAACCATTGACAGAAGTAATGCTCCTACTAATTGTCCGGTTACGAGTAAACAATTCAGTGCTCGTTTTCGCATGAGAAGATCCTTTACTTCAGGGACCTATAAAATTACAGTGGCCGGTGAAGGCGGATACCGCCTGAGCTTTGATGGGGGAAATACCTGGAAAATCAGTCAATGGCAAGAGCAATCCCTGATCAGCTCTTCCTATTCCGTATTCCTGAAAGGTAGTTATGATATGGTACTTGAATATTTTGAAATGAGTGGCAGCAAAAGCATCAGTTTTGATATCTCCGCTTCTATTCTTCCTTTATCATTAAGAAATTGGTCCGCCTCGGCTCTCTCCACAGGGAAGGTTCGTCTATCGTGGGTAACGGATGCAGTGGTTGACTTTGATCATTTTATATTACAGAGAAGTACCAATGGCAGCAATTTCACCACCATTCAAGTGATCGCTAACAAGAACAGCACAAACAATATCTCCTATACTTACGAATATTTTGACCAGGCCGCACCAAAGGGAGTTGTTTATTACCGCCTGGCTATGGTAGACCGGGACGAAACAGTTCGGTATTCCGATATCAAAACGGTCAGTTTAGAATCGGGCCAAAACCTCAGGGTGTACCCGAGCATTGTGGAAAACGGTCAGTTTGCCATTCGTTCCGACAAATCCATTACGAATGCAAAAATCGAAATAGTAACACTCAGCGGACAAACAGTACAAACGGATAAATGGAGCCAGGGAACACTGTTACAAAAAATCACGATTCGCAATAACCTGGGTCCTAATTCCTATTTTGTAAGATTAACCGATGATAAAGGAGCCGTGGAGATACGTAAAATAATTATACAATAATGCCTAGCCCTGATCCGAACCCTTAACCCTCCTACCCCAACAAAATTATCCCGGCAAACCGGGATTTTTTGTTTCGTGAACTACCTTTCATACCCGATTATGTCCCCTTCTATACAAAGAAATTATTCTAATTGGTTTTTGCATAAATTACAAAAATATCGTTGGGAATAGCAGCTTTACAGCCCGGTTGCCTGTCTTAATGACGATCTGCTTCAATTGTGCATCTAATCATAACCCAGATGACTTTTTTTTATCGATTTCTCCTTTCCTGCGTTTGCTATAGTTTGGCGAGTATGCTTCTTTTCGCGCAAAGCGAAAATAGGGATAGTCTGTGGACGCTCCGGAAAAAAGAGGAGGCCATTAAAACCTACTATCAATCTATTAAAGAAAACGCCCCATTTTTTAATGGAGCGGAATATACCGGGCATGGTCATAATATAATTGGGCACCCGTTTTTCGCAAACGGCAACGCCTATAGCGGGTTCCTGGAATATGACGGCGTCCTGTATAATAATGTATCCATGCAATACGATATTGTTGATGATGCCATTATTATCAGTGATTTTACTAATAATTACTTTATTCGGCTCAATAGTAAAAAAATCGGCCGGTTCACTCTTTATGACTATGTATTTATTCAACCCTCTTTTTACCAGGGTGCCGGCGAAGTTCCTGAGAATGGTTTTTTCCAGCAACTATACAACGGTTCCACCACCATTCTTGTCAAGAGAAAAAAAATGGTTATTCATAAAACCACTATGGAAGAAAAGTCGAACGACCGTTACCGGCAATTCAATTCCTATTATATACGGAAGGGAAATGTATACCTGGCAATAGGGCGGAACAAAGATATTATACGTGCTTATGCAGATAAAAAAAATGAGATCAGGAAATTTATAGGAGAAAACAAACTCAACTTTCGGAAAAAACCAGACGAAATGCTTGAAAGAACGGCCGCTTATTACGATCAATTAAAAAAGTGAAAATGCTTAACAGGAGAGGAATTGTCTTATTCACCGGGCTTTGCTTATTTTTTTCGCTTATTTCAAGAGGACAGTCGGTTAAACCTGTTACCGCTAAATTTGACAAGATCTCTTTTAAAGAGTTCGTTCGCCTGATTGAATCATCTTCTAATTATCATTTTTATTATGATACTACCCGGTTAGATAGCCTGCGCGTTTCGATCGAGGCGAATGCTATTACGCTTCCCGATTTACTTGATCAACTATTGCAGCCTACTAATTTCCATTTTGCCGTTGATGCGGATGACAACGTGTTCATCGCGGAAAAACGTTTTCCTCTTCTTGCAAAACTTCCTGATAATTTTTTCGGCATCACCCGAAAAATTACCGCGCAGGCTGATACGCTCACTGATTACGGAACCGATCGGCCGGGCAATAAGAAGATCAATACATCCGCAGAAAATAAACTTTATGAAATTGGAATCCGAACCAACCAGCCATCGAGTGGCACAGCTACGCTGGCTGGTTATGTTAAAGACAGTAAGAGTGGAGAAGGGCTGGTAGGAGCCTCCGTTTATATTGATAGTTCTTCTATCGGGACGATTACGGACCAGTTTGGCTATTATTCGCTCACCCTTCCGCGCGGACGACACTTACTGCGCATCAGCAGTACCGGCATGAAGCCCACGAAAAGACAATTGATCTTATATTCAAGCGGTAAACTAACTATTGAATTGAACGATGATATTCCGACTCTGAAGACTGTGGTCGTTGTTGCCGAAAGAAATTCGAACGTGCGGCGGATGCAAATGGGAATTGAACGGCTTACCATCAAAACTATTAAACAGGTTCCCGTTCTGTTGGGGGAGCCCGATGTTTTACGGGTGATTCTTACGTTACCGGGTGTTACCTCCGTGGGAGAAGCCAGTACAGGTTTTAACGTAAGAGGAGGTTCCACGGACCAGAACCTGGTCTTATTTAATGAGGCTACGATCTATAATCCATCCCATTTGTTTGGATTCTTTTCAGCCTTTAACCCCGATGTAATAAAGAACGCAGAGCTATACAAAAGTTCCATACCGGAAAGATTCGGAGGCCGGCTTTCTTCCGTACTGGATATTACCACCCGCGATGGGAACAATAAAAAATGGACAGGTAATGCAGGTATCGGTTTGCTTACCAGTAAGCTAACAATTGAAGGTCCGTTGGATAAGGAAAAAACGTCTATCTTAATAGGCGGCCGCTCCACGTATTCCAACTGGCTGCTCACCCGGTTGCCGGGATCGGACTACAGCAATAGCCGCGCTTCTTTTTACGATATAAACGTACATCTTACTCATAGTATTAACGCGAAGAATAGTCTCTACCTTACGTTTTATACCAGTAATGATCAATTCCGTCTGAACAACGATACCACTTTTAAATATAATAACCGCAACGTGGTATTAAAATGGAAGCATGTATTTAATAATAAATTATACCTGACACTTTCCGGCGGAAACGATCATTACAATTATAGTGTAGCAGGCGACAAAGCCACCATCCGATCTTACCAGTTGCAATTTGGCATCGAACAATATAATTTCCGTGGTGATTTCAGTTACACGCTTAATAATAAGCACCAGTTAAACTTTGGCCTGACAAACATCTATTACCGGTTGCAACCGGGTTCCCTTCAACCAAAAGGAGTGCAGTCATTGATTATACCAGAATCCGTCCCGCGCGAGCAGGCAACAGAAACAACACTGTATTTAGGAGACCGGATTACTATAACCGATAAACTTTCTTTAAGTGCCGGCCTTCGCTATTCGGTTTTCAATTATCTTGGCCCTCGCACAACCTATAATTATATAAAAGGGTTGCCACGCGACGCCAGCACGATTGAAGACTCCACTCAACATGGATCCGGTAAGATAATTAAGACCTACCAGGGACCCGAAATACGATTGGCCCTTCGTTATAGCCTTTCGGAAAACTCGTCGGTAAAACTTAGTTACAATACCTTGCGGCAGTATATTCATTTATTGTCCAACACCACCGCTATTTCGCCAACCGATATCTGGAAACTAAGTGATCCCCAAATAAAACCGCAACTGGGAGACCAGTTTTCTATTGGCTTTTATCGCGATTTTAAATCCAATACAATTGAAACCTCCATTGAATTGTATTATAAGAGAATTAAAAATTATATCGACTATAAAAGTGGAGCGAGTATTGTATTAAATGAAAATATTGAAAGAGACATCATTAATACCCGGGGCCGCGCCTACGGGGCGGAATTTTTAATAAAAAAGTCTACCGGCAAATTAAATGGATGGGTCAGTTACACTTACTCGCGTACGGAATTGCAAATGGATGACCCGATCGCCGGACAACTTATTAATAAAGGAAATTATTATCCCGCCAATTTTGACAAGCCGCATAGTTTAAATTTTATTGGTAATTATAAATTCACTCACCGGTATAGCATTTCACTCAATACCCAATACAGTACCGGCAGGCCGATCACCTTACCAATTGCCGTATTTAATTTGGCGGGATCGCAACGGGTATTTTATTCAGATAGGAACCAATACCGCGTACCCGATTATTTTCGAATGGATTTCTCCATTAATATAGAAGGCAATCATAAAATAAAACAGCTGACACACGGATCCTGGTCGCTGGGGCTGTACAATTTCACGGCGCGGAAAAATCCCTATTCAATTTATTTTGTAGAAGAAAATGGAATAATAAAAGGGTATAAACTATCAGTTATCGGTACGGTGATTCCATATATAACTTATAATATCAGATTCTGAAAAAAATGGTAATGAAACGCAACAAATACTACCTGCTCTTCGCTATGCTGGCCCTCATCGCCTGCCGGGAAGAATATTTGCCACCAGCCATTACGGCTACCAATAATTTCCTGGTAGTGGAAGGAATCATTAATAGCGGTAATGATTCTACCATATTCAAATTATCCCGTACCAAAAATTTAAGCGACACGACCTTCGACATTCCGGAGCTGTTTGCCGGTGTTACTATCGAATCAAAAACCGGCGTTAATTACCTGCTGGCTTCCAGGGGGAATGGTATTTATTCCTCAGGTCCCCTGGCGTTAAATCCCGGTGAAACATACCGGTTGCGGGTGTCCACCGCTTCGGGCGGTTTATATGAATCCGATTATGTACCGGTAAAACCAACACCTCCTATTGATAGCATCACCTGGAAGCAGGATAATGACGTAACCATTTACCTGAATACTCACGACGATGCTAATAACACGCGGTATTACCGATGGGATTTTTCTGAGACATGGGAATACCATACGTTTTATGACAGTAACCTGGGTTATGATTACGTAGCCAACCTGGTTTACTATCTTGATAGCAGCAAGTTACTGACCCGCTGCTGGAGCTCTGCCAAATCAGCTGATGTATTTCTGGGAACCACTGATAACTTAACGCAGGATAAAGTAGAACAATTTCCACTTACCAAAATACTGAACGGCTCCGATAAAATGAGCTTCCGGTACAGTATATTAGTTAAACAATATGCGCTCAGCAAGCAGGCGTTTGAATACTGGCAATTACTCAAAAGAAATGCGAAAGAACTGGGTTCGATATTCGGCACACAACCAGCGGAATTGATTGGTAATATAAAATGTATAAGCAACCCCGCGGAACCTGTAATAGGTTTTGTAAGCGCATCGTCTGTGGCTGAGAAGAGAATCTTTATTAAGAATAATGAGCTCACAAACTGGGACTCGAGGAGTACCCAAACATTTTTATGTACCCCATTATTCGCTCCTCTCGACAGCATCAGTTACTACCTGCAAACCAACAGGGATTATTCTCCCGCTTATTTTGTTACCAATGGACCTCTCGCCATCGCTAAAAATATTTGCGTGGATTGCAGACTGCGCGGAGGCAGCACGAATAAACCCACGTTTTGGTAATTAGCAAAAAAAAATAAATGAATATTCCGATACCTGGCGCACTATTAAATACGAATGGAAAATTAAGATCCGTGGCGTTGCTGTTGGTAGCGCTGTTGGTTTTGAATGCTTCTGAAACAAATGGTCAACTAAACAATAGCCTTCAAACGGAAAATGAATTTGGATCATTATTACCTCATTCGCCGGAAGAAAAGCTATTTATTCATATCGCTAAATCATTTTACCTTCCCGGAGAAATTATCTGGTTCAAATTTTATGTAACGGATGCTTATTTAAATCGTCCTTTTTCTCTCAGCAAAGTAGCATACACGGAATTGCTGGATAGCGCCAGCAAACCCGTACTACAGGCAAAAATTACGCTTGATAGCTCCACCGGTAACGGCTCGCTGGTCGTTCCGGCTTACCTGCCTACCGGGAAATATGTACTACGCGCCTATACCAACCTGATGAAGAATTATGATCCAAGATATTATTTTCACCAGTCTATTACTATTATAAATCCGGCCAAAACAACCGGGTCGCTTCAGCCCGTGGCAGCGGCAAATTATACGGCCGGCTTTTTCCCGGAAGGTGGTCAATTGGTGAGCGGCCTGCCTAATACCGTTGCGTTTAAAGTGCAGGATCAATCCGGTATTGGCATTAACGCAACTGGAGTTGTCATCGATCAATACCATGATACCGTTGCCCGTTTTCAGACCCTGAAGTTTGGCATGGGCCGCTTCCGGTTCATCCCTTCGCGTGGAAATAAATACCGGGCTATGATCAGCTACCCGGATAATAAAGTAACCACTTATCCAATTCATGATATACTTGATAAAGGTTATACCATTCAATTTAACGAATCAGGTTCTTCCCAACTCAGGATAGATATACAAACCAACACCGATCCGGAACCTCAAATGGTTTACCTGGTGGCCCATGCCTTTCAAAAAGTCAGTATTTCTATTGCTCTGGAAACGATGGAAGGACGGGCATCCTTTCTCATCAGTAAAAAAGACTTACCGGAAGGAATTTCATGTCTTACACTTTTCAATAAGAACAAGGAGGCGGTGGCTGAACGATTGTATTTTATCCGACCCACAAACCAGTTGAATTTATCCATAAATCTGGAACGTAATGAATTTGCAACCCGGTCAAAAATAGAATCGAAAATATTGGCCAGCGACCAATCGGGCAAACCTGTATCCGCCGATATATCCATGGCGGTATGGTTGCTGGATTCTTTAGAGGCTAAAACCAGCAGCGATATCCGAAGCTATTTGTGGCTCGGTTCCGACATTAAAGGGATCATAGAATCTCCTGAATATTATTTCAGCGCTACAGGGCCCGAAGTAGCAGAAGTAACCGATAACCTTCTCCTTACCCAGGGATGGAGAAAATTAAATTCTGGAGCAATGGCGTCCAGGCCCACGCTTTACATACCGGAATATGCCGGTCATATTATAACTGGCCGAATAACTGATAAAAGAACCGGTGCCCCTGCCAAAGGAATTATTACCTACCTCTCGGTACCGGGAGAGCGATTTCATTTCAGCAGTTGCCGGAGCGATGAAAAAGGACTCATTCTTTTTGATTGCAAAAAGATCGTGGGTACTGAAAATATAATCGTGCAAACCAACAAAGAAACGGATAACGAGTACCGGATCGAAATCGACAATCCCTTTTCAGGAAATTATATAAACACAATGGCTCCCCCTTTGATTATATCAGAAAAATGGAAGGAACCATTACAATTAAGAGTGAACGCCACTCAATTATTAAATGCCTTCACTCATACGCAGGCACAACAATTTTTTCTTCCCAGCTTTTCCGATACCACTCCATTCTTTGGCAAACCCGATAACACCTATTTGCTTGACGATTATACCCGCTTTTATACAATGGAAGAAGTAATGCGGGAATATGTTCCGGAAGTACAGGTGCGAAAATCGCAGGGTGATTTCCGGTACAGGATGCTGAATCTACCGTACAAACGTTTCTTCGAAAACAATCCGCTAGTATTGCTGGATGGGGTGCCTGTTTTCGATATTGATAAAATAATTGCCTTTGATCCGTTAAAAGTAAAGCGGCTTGATGTTATTGCCCGCAAATATCTGCAGGGAGCCATATCCTTCGATGGAATTGCCAGTTACAGTACCTATGATGGGGATTTAGCAGGTTTTGTGCTGGACCCCAATGCGGTTATTATTGAATATGCCGGACTTCAGCTACAACGCCAGTTCTATTCCCCTGTATATGAAACGCCAGACCAGGTAAAAAGCCGTATTCCCGATTTCCGCTCTGTTTTGTATTGGGACCCTGGTATTAAAACCAATAAAGAAGGGAATAATATAGCAAGTTTTTTTAGTAGCGACCAGCCTGGCCGATATGCCGTCGAACTCCAGGGCATAACCGCTTCCGGGCAGGCGGGAAGCCAGGTTTTTTATTTTACCGTGAAGAAATAATTTATATACTTTGTTTTCGACTAAATATGTTAAAGGGTTCATTAGCAAGTTTCACCTCACCCCAACCCCTCTCCTTGAGGAGAGGGGCCAGACCCCGTTCTAAAAGAGGCTTAAATAATTATTAAGATCATTTTAGTCGGACAATAATAATTTCTTTATTCTTTTATTAGCCGAATAATAGGCTTCGAAAAATATTACGTGGTATTTCAAAAAGATATGAAAACGACAAGATGAAAGCTGCGTTGTCATGACGCAAAATTATATGCCAAATCAATTTATCTGTAATCATTTGACCTGCCGTTCTATTTTATTACAATGAAACAATCCCTTTGGGAGATTTTATGTTTAGATGAAGCTTTGATTTCGTTCCTGCTTTTACAGGTACTTCGATAGAAAGTTGATTGAATACTGCTTTCAAATTTTCCGGCTCCGGGTATTCAATTTCAAATTGGGAAATGGTACAACCCTTGGGAGAATCTGCAGATGGATGCCGGCTGCTTTTATCCCATTCAATAAAGAAAGGAACTACTCCATCGGAAACGGGTGTTTCTATAGATAAAGCGCGCCACTTCAATACCGATCCATCAGGACGTTGACGACTTCCCGGATTAATCCCGGAACTTGGATATCCAGCCTTTTCAATCCGCTTCAATAACTCATCCATATCATCTGTACCAGCCGCCCAAAGAAATAAAGAAGGGGTATGCAATTCTTTTAGAAACAGGTAGGCAGGCACCAGGTTAGTGGCCCCCGGATCAGGGGATATAATTTCAAGATATGATTTACCTCCCAAAGAAATGAGCGCATTATGGGTTCCAATATTCGGGTGCTGGCCTCCCCTCACCGCCTCAACCCCGGTTAGTTCTTTAATAAAACTAATCCCTGTTTCTAAAGAAGAACAACCCAATAAAAAATGGTCAGGCTTAAGTTTGCCACCTGGGAATCCTTCAAATGGTTTTAATACATACCCTAACCCTAATAGTGAAGAGGCCTGAATAAATTGCCGGCGCGAAGCATTGGCGGGAACAGGTTTCATACCAATCATTTTTTGTTTTGAAACAAAAAGCAGATAGTTTTAAAGCTATGGAGATAAATATTTATTAATCCCAGTTTAGCAATTAGAATGCAGATTATCGAAATAAAATTTGAAGGGACTATAATTATAATATCACCCTGAAAAAAATCGACTCAGTCTTGAGTCATCCCCGGTTGAACCAACTTCCAACCGGTTTTTGCTTTCTCCGCATCTACCATTTTTTTTACATCGGCCAGTAATTTTTTGGCATCATAAATAATTCCATCTTTAATGCTGTATTTTACTCCGCCAACCCGAGCCGATTTATTATCTGTCGATAGTTTAATAGCTCCCACTCCGTATAACACTTGCAGATTCTGCAGGGGATTTTCATCGATTACTACCAGGTCGGCCAGCTTTCCCACTTCTACACTGCCTAACTCTTTATCGGCTCCCAGGGCCTGCGCCCCATTCAAAGTGGCAGCGCGAATTACTTCTAATGGATGAAATCCGGCTTCGCGTAATAATTCAAATTCCCGGATCAATCCAAAACCATACAATTGATAGATAAAAGCATTGTCACTTCCGGTAGTCACTCTTCCTCCCCGGTTCTTATATTCATTCACAAAGGTCATCCATAACCGGAAGTTTTCTTTCCACGCTACTTCCTGTTCTGTGCCCCAACTGAACCAATAGGAACCATGCGACTGACGATTGGGTTCATAAAATTTCCATAAGGAGGGAAGCGTATATATCTCGTGCCATTCCTGCCGCCGGGCACGGTGCAAATCGCGACTGGCTTCATAGGTATCAAAGGTGGGGTCGAGCGTATAATCGAGGCTCAGTAGTTCATTCATTACCGCGTTCCATTTATCACTGTAGGGTGGAGCCGCCTGCTTCCAGAGTTTACCGGCTTCTCCAAAACGATCCTGTTCGTTGTTATAATTATAATCGAGTGGATATTGCTGAACTGTCTTATCCGTAAACATAGCTTCGGGCAATCCATACCAATGCTCCATCGATGTCATGCCCGCACGGGCTGAATGCAAAACATTCCATTGGGCTACGCTTAATTGGGCGTGATGACAGGTAGAACGCAACCCTAATTTCTTATTCTCCCGAATCGCGGCATCCATCACTAATGGAGCAGCCCCAAAAAATTTAATGCCATCCGCCCCTTTCTTTTGATTTTCTCTTACCCATTCAATTGCCTGTTCGGCTGTTGATATGGTTTGTTTGGCCCCCATGCCGAATGCCGTATAAGCATAGATTCGCGGAGCAGTAATTTTATTTTCAGCGCTTTTCTGCTTTTGATCAAGTACCCAATCCAACCCGTTACCACAAGAAGGATCGCGAATAGTCGTAATACCATGTGCCATCCATAATTTAAAAACATATTCGGCAGGCGTACCTTGTTCCGTACCTCCAATGTGACCGTGCATATCAACAAATCCAGGCAAAACATATTTGCCTTCGCAATTAATTTCTTTTCCGCCTTCTTTTAATTTAGGCCGGTTCTTTTCATTAATCGGGATTCCCGGATATCCCACACTGGCAATTTGAATGATCCTGTTTTTTTCAATAACAATATCTACCGGACCCGTGGGCGGCGCGCCGGTTCCATTTATAAGTGTAGCCCCACGTAAAATAAGTTGTGGCCAGGGGCCTTCTCCTTCTTTTCGATCCGGTGCCTTTTGAATTTGCGATTGGCTGTTAATAGCAACACAAAGAATGAGTGATAATAGATATATTTTTCTCATGGCAGAAAGTTGTTTGGAAAATTACGGATATTTATTGTGAAAGTCGGGAAGCCAGGATGTCCGAAAGTCGGGAAGTCCGAAAGTCCGAAAGTCTGAAAGTCCGAAAGTCGGGAAGTCCGGAAGAAAGAGCCAATAATTAAGTTCATTCGGAATTCCGGCGTTTTCGACTTTGCAACTCTTACTTAATTTATTTTATGAAAATTCACTTTTGGTCCATTGGTAAAAACAATGAGCCTTATATAAAAACTGGCGTGGAAGATTTTACCAAACGAATCGCGAAGTACTTCCCGGTGGAATGGGACATCATTCCTGTTCCCAAAAATGCAGGGATGCTAAGCGAAATGGACCTGAAGAAGAAAGAAGGGGAAACTATATTAGAATGGCTGGAAAAAGACGATTATCTCGTGGCATTGGATGAAACCGGAAAACAAATGGCCTCCGAACAACTGGCCCGGTTCATACAGCAACGCGCCAATGAAAGCAAACGAAAACTTATATTCTTAATAGGGGGTGCTTATGGAATCGATCAGGCTGTTTTTAAAAGAGCCAATTACAAATGGAGCTTGTCCCTGCTTACCTTTCCGCACCAACTCGTCCGGCTTATTTTAGCCGAACAGGTTTACCGCGCCTGTACTATATTGCGGAATGAAAAATATCATCATTCGTGAACAGGCAGGGAGACTTTACGTACCTATCACTATAAGTTTGAAATACCGGATATAGTTGAATCGCCACTCATTTAAAATTTTAGATTTTTCACTTTAGATTTTACATTTCACCATGAGTATTACGCTGATTATTGTAATTGTAACCTGCCTGGTTTCCTTCTCCGCTTTCAATAATGAGAAATTAATGAACGACCTGATTTTTTATCCACCCGCCGTGGCAAAAAACAACCAATGGTACCGTTTTTTTTCCTGCGGATTCATACATGCCGATATTCCGCACCTCCTATTTAATATGCTGTCGCTATATCTTTTTGGCCGATTCGTAGAAGATGAGTTCGTGGCTATTTTTCAGGAGAAAGGAAAGATGCTGTATCTTTTAATGTATGTAACGTCGCTGGCTGTTTGTTTACTACCTACCTATTCAAAAAATAAAGATAATTATCATTATAAAAGCCTGGGCGCATCAGGTGCCGTTTCGGCTGTTGTATTTGCCGGCTTACTGGTGGCCCCTACTATTGAAGTAGGCTTTTTCTTCATCCCTCCCATTATTCCCGGTTTTATTTTCGGACCGCTTTACCTGCTGGTAACGGCCTTCCTTGACAAACGGGGAGGTGGAAATATCAATCACTCGGCTCACCTGTGGGGGGCCTTATTCGGGTTGGCGTTTGTGATTGTCGTTGGTAAATTTGTGGGTGGCTACAACGCGATCTCAGAATTCATAGAAGGGGTTACACGCTACCTGGAGGTTAAAGGATGGATATAATGTACCTGGTAATATTCCCTGGTGCTTTCTTTTACTTTAAACCGTTCGTCAATACGATATCCGATTACCCAGAAGATTCTTCTATCCGATTCCAGCACCCACACATTTTCCTTTTCTGTTTTGGATAACTTTTGATCGATAAAGAACCGGGAAAGTTTTTTCTTTTTCATCATACCCAGCGGATAGAAATAATCACCGGGCTTCCATTTTCGGAGAATGAGGGGAAACCGGATTTGATGAAGATCGAGCTGAGCGGTTGCTTTTTCCGTAAGCGGTTTATAGCTCTGCGTTTCATACTTAGCAAATTCAAGACGAAAATCAGGCCGCTGTATGAAAGTACTCTCCTCCTCAATTAATATAGTATCGGCCACTTCCGTCTCAACCGGTGCAATGATTAGCCATTTACGATTCCGGATAATACGATGCGAAGCGGATTGTATATATTTCCCCGACTCGCTGTGGAGCAAACCCAACACTTCATTGGTTTGTGCCGGAGTAAAATTGAATCCTTTGATAATTTCGTAAATAATGGTATGAAGAGGTTCCGATTGATGTAATTTAAGCACCGGGATATGAATTTCATTTCCTTTATACTCTAACAACTTCTTTTTGTGAAGTTCAATGGCTTGCCGGTATAATATTTCCGTATCGGCATATCTCTTAATATTATCTAGGAGGTTTTCCTCGGCCTTCGGGAAGATTTTTTGAACCAGCGGAATAACCTGGTGCCGGAAATAATTGCGGCTGTATTTATCAGAAATATTGGAACTGTCTTCCATCCATTGGAGGTTATTTTCCCGGGCGAATTCAAGCAGCTCCTCCTTTCTGAAAGTTAATAAGGGACGAATAATTTTCCCTTGTTTGGGTAATATCCCTCTCAAACCGGCGATGCCCGTTCCTTTAAAGAAATTCATAAGAACGGTTTCTATGTTGTCGTCTGCATGATGGGCGGTAAGGAGAAGGTCGGGAGTTCGGAGTAGGGAGTCGGGTGTGGTTGCTAATAATTCGTAGAACCAACTGTATCTTAACTCCCGCGCGGCCACCTGGGTTGAAACCTTATGCTCTTCCGAATACCGTTTGGTATCGAATCGTTTTACCAAAACTTCTTTATTATATTTCTTTCCTAATTCTCTTACAAAGTTTTCATCGCGATCGCTTTCTTCATCGCGCAGTCGGAAATTGCAATGCGCAATTACGAAATCAAATCCCCCTTGCTGGCATAGTTCGCATAACACTACAGAATCTGCTCCCCCACTTACCGCCAGTAATAGTTTATCTTTTGGTGAGAAGAGTTGATCCCATTCTATAAGCCGCAGAAATTGCACCCTTAAATTCATTTAAACATTTTTCATTATTCACCCCTTGCTTGAACCTGATGAAATGGGATTCGCGCGTATTGCTCAATCTAAGTGTATCCGCCTGAAATATTATTATTTATAAATCGACCTCAGGAAACAAACGCCATTTTCTTATCGGATCCAAGAATTCCGCTTAATTAAAAAATCAGTTCTTCATATGCGCTTTTCAACTCGCCCAGCGCATGCTTATCTCCCGCTTTTTGGGCCTCTTCCATACCCTTCTCATACCATTTGATTGCTCCATCCGTTTCGCCTGTTCGTTCTAATAATTTGGCGAGATGATAATACGATCCGATATATCCCGGATCCCGGGTAAGTATTTCTTCAAAAAGAACTTGCGCTTTATCCTCTTCTCCGCGCTTAATGTACTCCAATGCCAGGGCATGCTGCAGAAAATTATCAGACGGGCTGGCCTTCAAAAACTCTTTTATTTGTTCCATGCGATCCATCAAACCAAAATATTTTTTTACCGTTATTGTAAAGTTACCTTTGCAACACTTATCTTTGTTTTAGTTGCATAAACAACCAAATTCTTTTTTTAATTACTAAAATCAATTCCTCTCCCCGGAGAGGCCAGGAGGGTTCATGAAGATATTAGTATGTATCAGCAAAACGCCGGATACCACGGCAAAAATAGCCTTCACCGATAACAATACGAAATTCGCTACCGACGGCGTGCAATGGATCATTAATCCATATGACGAATGGTATGCCCTTGTTCGGGCAATTGAATTGAAAGAAAAAGATCCATCCACCATAATTCATTTAATAACCGTGGGGGGTGCTGACTGCGACCCAATCATCCGAAAAGCGCTTGCGTTAGGAGGCGATGAGGCGGTGCGGGTAAATGCCGACAGCCATGATAGTTTTTATATCGCATCGCAAATTGCAGAGGTAGCCCGGCCAGGTGCTTATGACTTGCTTTTTACTGGTAAGGAAACGATCGATTATAATGGCTCCTCTATTGGAGGCATGGTTGCTGAACTGTTGGATTTGCCCTATATAAGCCTGGCTACTAAATTTGACCTGAACGGAACCACTGCCACCATTAACCGCGAAATAGAAGGCGGGGAAGAAACAACGGAAGTGAAGCTTCCGGTAGTGGTGAGTTGCCAGAAAGGGGTGGCCGAACAACGCATTCCTAATATGAAAGGCATTATGGGAGCACGCACCAAACCGTTAAAAGTACTGGAACCGGTAGCTGTGGAAGCATTAACCAGTATCGCGGGTTTTCAACTGCCTCCTGCCAAAGCAGGGGTTAAATTAGTTTCTCCCGAAACGCCGGAAGAATTGGTGAGATTACTGCATGAGGAAGCGAAAGTCTTCTGATTGGCGAATAGGGTCCCGAATATTTAATACCCTGAAATTTACCAGCGTTTCTGAACGGAGGACAATTATAAACTACAAACTATAAACTTCTCACATGTCTGTTTTAATATTCATTGATCAATCGGAAGGGCACATTAAAAAATCATCCTCTGAAGTTCTGGGCTATGGTGCTAAAGTAGCGGAACTATTAGGTACAACCGCCGAAGGAATCGTACTTGGAAAGATAAATGATGATCTGGCTTCGCTCGGAAAATATGGTATTAAGAAGGTATACCATGCCGCCAGTGAAACCTTCAATATGTTCGATAGTCAGGCCTATACAAAAGCAATTGGGGAAGCAGCTATTGCCAATGGCGCAACCGTTATCATTTTTTCAAATAATTTAAATGGCAAAGCCATTGCGCCACGGATATCGGCTCGCCTAAAAGCAGGACTGGTATCAGGGGCGGTTTCACTACCCGATACCAATAGTGGTTTTATAGTTAAGAAAGGAGTTTTTAGTGGAAAGGCTTTTGCCAATGTATCCCTGGCCACTCCCATAAAAATAATTGCACTCAATCCAAATTCTTACCAGGTTAAAACCGGGGAAGGATTAGCAGAAGTTGTTGCCTTACCTTCTTCAGCCGGCTCTACTCATACAAAAATAACGGGCACCAATAAAATTATCGGGGAAGTACCCCTCAGCGAGGCTGAATTAGTAATTAGTGGAGGTAGAGGTTTAAAAGGACCTGAAAATTGGGGTATGATTGAAGACCTTGCCAAATTATTAGGAGCGGCCACCGCTTGCAGCCGGGCCGTAGCAGATGCCCATTGGCGGCCGCATCATGAACATGTTGGACAAACCGGGGGTTCTATTGCGCCTAACCTTTACTTCGCGGTAGGTATTTCTGGTGCTATCCAACACCTGGCCGGGGTGAACCGCAGTAAAGTGATTGTCGTAATCAATAAAGACCCGGAAGCGCCTTTCTTTAAGTCGGCAGACTACGGTATCGTTGGAGACGCGTTTGAAGTGATGCCAAAAATTATTGAGGCTGTAAAAAAATTGAAAGCCCACTAATGAGCCATTAGCAATAATAATTAATCAACCCGCCTTATCCAGGCGGTTTTTTTATTTACGAAAATTCGGGGCATTAAAATGAATGACTTAAATTCGCAGGTATTAAGTGTACAACCGATTTGGGTTCAATATCCTTTAAACTATTCTCGTTAATTGATGTTCACTATATTCGTAGTCAATAAGGTTCGTTTTATTGGCGATCGTTAGCTTTTGTATTATCTGTGTTAATTGGTGTTTGTTATATTTGTGTTTTTTAGTGTTACCCTATTCTTGTTTATTATTAGTGTTAATTCGTGTCCACTATTAGCGTTAATTCGTGTTCTTTTATTCGCGCTCATCAGTGTTTAAATTATTTGCGTTCATTAGCGTTATGAAAAAAATAGAACTGGAAATAGTAGCCTTATCCCATAGCATAACCCAGACCCATTCTTATGCAGTGGTTCTGGGAGAAGTAAACGGTTTAAGAAGATTGCCAATTGTGATCGGGGGTTTCGAGGCCCAGGCTATTGCCGTTGCGTTAGAAAAAATGCATCCCAGCAGACCGCTTACCCATGACCTCATGAAAAATTTTATGAGTGCTTTTGGAGTCGACCTGCAGGAGATCATTATTTGTGACCTCCAGGAAGGGATCTTTTATTCAAAATTAGTTTGCGTAAGTGAGAACGATACTGTCGAAATCGATTCCCGCACCTCCGATGCCCTCGCATTAGCCGTTCGTTTTGGTTGTCCCGTGTATACGTATGAAAATATCCTCGAGAGTGCCGGAATCCTGATGGAAGATTCCGGCGGTAAAAAGAAGAAAGGGGACGAGCAAACTGTCGTCTCTGAGCCAGTGGGCTCAGACGATCTCAGGGCAATGAGCCTTGAAGAATTGAATACTTTATTAAACGAAGTACTGGAACAGGAAGATTATATGCGGGCCATTGCTATTCGCGATGAAATTAAGACCCGAAAAAAGAAATAACCTACCCCTCGCTCCCATGGTTATTTTCCCCAATTGTAAGATCAACCTAGGCCTTCGCATCCTGCGCAAAAGAGACGATGGATTTCACGACCTGGAAACGGTTTTTTACCCGATCATGATCAGAGATGTTCTGGAGATTATTGAAAACCACGACCGGAAAGCGGATGAAAAATGGTTAGTTGACCTGGAAAATGTCCGGTTTAATCAAACTGGAATATTGGTGGACGGCAAACCATCAGACAACCTAACTATAAAGGCTTATTACCTGTTGAAAAAAGATTTTCCTCAGTTACCGGCCATTCAAATGCATCTGCATAAAGCAATTCCAATTGGGGCCGGACTGGGAGGTGGTTCCGCGGACGGTGCATTAGCACTTCGTTTATTAAATGAAAAATTTCATCTCGGACTAACCACCGATCAACTTATTGTCTATGCCGCCGAACTCGGAAGCGATTGTCCATTTTTCATTATTAATGAACCCTGCCTCGCAACAGGGCGGGGAGACCAGCTAGAACCCTTTTCACTCGACCTCTCCCGGTTTTCCTGGCTGATCCTAAGTCCCGGAATTCACATCAATACTTCCTGGGCATTTTCAACGATATCTCTTTCCATGCCGGCACTCCCATTAAGTGAAATAATTCGGCAACCTGTGGAGAATTGGAAAAACGAATTAATAAACGATTTTGAAATCCCGGTATTCAATCAATATCCTGAAATAAGGAAGATTAAAGAAAAGCTTTACGATCATGGCGCACTATATGCTGCAATGACTGGCAGTGGAAGTTCGGTCTTTGCCTTGTTTCCCAAAAACGAGATTCCGGAAAATGTGTTTCCTGAAAAAGATTATAAGATTCATCGAATACTTTAATAATGCTTATGCCTGGGCCAATAGATCTTCTAAATCCAGGGGCCTGGTAAACATTTCAATATTGCCAGATTCGTCAACGGGCCATTGATCTTTCGGTTTATCCCAGTACAATTCCACCCCATTTTTATCCGGGTCATCTAAATATATTGCTTCCGAAACCCCATGATCGGAGGCCCCCGTTAATGGATATCCTTTACTGAGCAATCGCTTTACTACCCGGGCTAATTCGGCTCGGTCAGGATAAAGAATAGCCGTATGATACAAACCGGCGGCTCTTCCCTGCGCGGGTCCGGCATTTTTACTATGCCAGGTATTTAAACCTATATGATGATGATACCCCCCGGCAGATACAAAGGCGGCGCTATCTCCATACATCTGCATTAGTTGAAAGCCAAGCAGGTCCCGGTAAAAGCCAAGCGCTTTCTCCAGGTTGGTAACTTTAAGATGTACGTGACCAATGCGTACACCATCCGGTACTGAGTATTCCATTTGACAAATTTTCTAACATAAAGGTACACAAGCTGCATATAACTCGTTATTGACTGCCTTAATCAGGGAAGAAAAAGCTTTTGATAATTAAGCCGGGGCCAGTTTTAATTCTGGCCATAAATGGCTATCTTGCAGTTTCAATAATGGGTACATCAATTACCATATCATTCTTTCTCGATAAGAACCTCGATTTCCTTAATCACCGAGGATAAGTAAATTGCGCGTTTAACGGTCAATCGTTAAACGGGGCCCTCCCATTACCACCAGGCAGGGTTTCGAAAAAAAGCAAATCAATTGGTCAACTTTTCAAATAAATAAACATGCATTCAACAATCGACCTTTCCGATAAGACTCAATATTATTTAACGCTGGAAGAAAAATACAGTGCTCATAATTATCATCCGTTGCCGGTAGTATTATCCAGGGGCGAAGGAGTTTATGTATGGGACGTTGACGGTAACCGGTATTATGATTTTCTAAGTGGCTATTCGGCCATTAACCAGGGGCATTGTCATCCGGCAATCATTAAAACCCTGATTGAGCAGGCACAAAAGCTAACCCTGACATCCCGGGCATTTCATAGCGACTTACTGGGGGAATATGCCCAATTCATCACCCAATATTTCGGGTATGATAAAGTATTACCTATGAATACAGGAGTTGAGGCGGTTGAAACAGCTATTAAACTAGCCCGTCGCTGGGGATATGTGAAAAAAGGGATTGAAGAAAACAAAGCGAAGATCATTGTTTGTGCCAACAACTTCCATGGCCGAACAAGCACCGTTATATCCTTCAGCAGCGATCCTTTATCTTATACTAAATTCGGTCCGTATATGCCGGGCTTCGTTATTATACCCTACAACGATCTTCCTGCTTTAAGCGAGGCATTACTGGATAAAAACGTTTGTGGTTTCCTGGTAGAGCCCATCCAGGGCGAAGCGGGGGTTATGGTTCCGGATCCCGGGTATCTTTCAAAAGCCAAACAATACTGTGAAGATTCAAAAGTCCTTTTTATTGGAGACGAAATACAAACCGGGTTATGTCGAACCGGGAAAATGCTCGCCTGTGATCATGAAGATGTACGACCTGATATTTTATTATTGGGGAAAGCACTGAGCGGCGGCGTGTTACCGGTATCAGCCGTATTAGCTGATGATGAAATAATGCTCACGATTCAGCCGGGAGAACATGGTTCTACCTATGGAGGCAATCCCCTCGCCTGCCAGGTGGCGATTACGGCATTACGGGTTCTTAAAGAAGAGAAGCTCGCGGAAAATGCGGCAGCTATGGGACAATTATTGAGAACAGAATTACAAAAGATAAATTCTCCCTTCATCAGTACCGTTAGGGGAAAGGGATTGCTTAATGCTATTATCATAAAACATCCCAATAAAGAAGCAGCCTGGGATTTCTGTCTTAGCCTCAAGGAAAACGGGCTATTGGCGAAACCCACGCATGGAGATAAAATACGTTTTGCTCCTCCCCTGATTATTACGCGGGAGCAATTATTGGATTGCGTGGAAATAATAAAGAAATGCCTCTATTTATTACATGAATCTCGCTAACCCCCATTTCTTTAGCAAACCTCATGACGATGCTTTCCTAATCATTACCACGCCCTGCCATATAACTCTCCAAAGAAAGTGCGGCGGGGCTCACTATTTATCTCAGGGAATTCTATCTTCATAAAAAAATACTATGGATACACATCTCCACCACGACGAACTTCACCTAACAAGTTCAGATTTTTTAAGAGATGTGGTAATTGGCATGAGTGATGGCCTTACCGTGCCTTTTGCCCTCGCCGCCGGTTTGAGCGGGGCGGTGGACTCCACAAACATTATCATAATAGCCGGCATTGCAGAAATTGCCGCGGGTTCCATCGCGATGGGGTTAGGCGGCTACCTGGCAGGAAAAACCGAACAGGATCATTATAACAGTGAATTAAAAAGAGAAAACGATGAAGTGGACAACCTGAGGCACCGGGAAATAGAGGAAACAAAATCATTCTTCGCCAGTATCGGGTTAAGCGAAGGGCTTCAGGACAAAGCGACGGAAGAAATCTCCCAGGATAAAGCCAAATGGGTCGACTTTATGATGAAATATGAATTGGGCCTTGATAAGCCCGATCCCAAACGTGCTACTAAGTCTGCATTAAATATTGGTTTATCTTATGTATTAGGAGGATTGGTGCCGCTAAGCCCCTACTTTTTTATTCCAAACTCCATTGACGCCTTAAAAATTTCAGCGATCGTAACCCTCATCTGCCTGTTTATATTCGGATGGTTCAAAAGTAAGATTACCGGAATACCACCACTACAGGGGGCTATTCGCGTTATGTTAATTGGTGCCCTGGCCGCAGGTGCCGCTTTTGCAGTGGCTAAATTACTGGAGAGCTGATTACCATCAGGTTGATTTTTTTTCCGACAATTTCACATCCGGAATTACCGCCATAACCAACATCGTTAACGACGAAAACAGCATCATCCATATACCCATTTTTTTTTCCGGGCATATCCCACCATAACATCCTGAAAAAAGAATAAAACTTTTTATTGCGTAGGCTATAGTCAGGGCGGTAATCAGCAGATTCCATCGCTTGGCCCAAACCCTGGGTACATAGAAAAAAATGGAAGCTATTACTGCGAGCACCAAAAACACCTTGCCCGGTTTACCGTAAACATTTTCTTCTGAAAAAAAACCCGTAAAGTTTTTTTGAAGGTCAGGATGGTAAGTCCATGGTAAAAAACAAGCCAACACCAATAAACCGGCCGCCGCTATTCCTATCCATTGAGCGTATTTCATGTATTCCGTAATGTTTAAAATATCCACTAAAAAAACCTGTGAAGTTCAATTAACCTCACAGGTCTGATTTTTTGAGGTCCCGACCAGATTCGAACTGGTGTAGGAGCTTTTGCAGAGCTCTGCCTAGCCACTCGGCCACAGGACCTTAAACACGAAAAATGTTCCCTCACAATTCGGGAAAGTGTACCAATTTAGGTGCGGCAAAAGTAGGTTTTTTATCGGATATTTGAGAACCGACAGAACACAAATTATGCAAAGGATCCAGGAATCTGAATTAATTATTAACCAGCGGGGCGCTATTTACCACCTAGATATTCATCCGCAGGAACTGGCCCCGGTAGTGATAACGGTAGGCGACCCGGGCCGGGTACCAGAAGTGAGTAAATACTTCGATAAGATTGAATTCAGACGCAGCCACCGGGAATTTATTTCACACACGGGTTATGTGGGAACGAAGAGAATAACTGTTCTGTCGTCCGGAATTGGACCAGATAATATTGATATAGTTTTAAACGAGCTGGACGCTTTAGTTAATATTGATTTTGAAAGCCGGACCATCAAACCGCAGCTCACTTCCCTGCAAATCCTTCGCATCGGCACTTCCGGGTCGCTTCAACAGGATATCCCGGTAGATAGTCTGGTTGCCTCCACGCACGGCCTGGGAATTGATAACCTGCTTAACTTCTATCGCTTCACTCATAATAACGAAGAACAGCAACTGCTGCATTCGTTCATTACACAAACACAATTGCATAATAATATTTCTCATCCCTATATCAGCAGTGCGGGCACCTCGTTACTGAAAAATTTTGTTGCCGGTTTCCACCAGGGAATCACCGTTACCTGCCCGGGTTTCTATGGCCCGCAAGGAAGAATATTAAGACTGGGATTGAGCAACCCTGACCTGGTTGACCGGCTTACACAATTCAGTTTCGGCCAGCACCGGATCACTAACTTTGAAATGGAAACATCCGCGATATATGGGTTAGGAAAATTATTGGGACATCAGTGTTTAAGTGTAAATGCCATTGTTGCCAACCGCGTAGCAAAACAATTTTCGAAAGATGGAAAAGCGGCAGTAGAGAAACTAATTATTAAGACCCTGGAAAACCTGGGCAGTTTATAGTTAATAATTAATTTTGTTTCGGGCGCCAGTGCATAGCCCAGCGACAGTTGTGTCACTCACTTGTACGGCAACAATTCTATTCAACAGTTAATCAGTTTGAATGATAATACATTTTTATAAATACCAGGGAACCGGAAACGACTTTATCATTTTGGATAATCGCAACTGGTCCTTTACCTCCTTATCAACTGACCAGATAAATTCGCTGTGCGACCGTCGTTTCGGGATTGGTGCCGATGGACTCATGCTCTTGAATAACAAAGAAGGATACGATTTCGAAATGAAATATTATAATGCAGATGGCCGGGAGGGAAGCATGTGCGGCAATGGAGGTCGCTGTATGGTAAAATTCGCATACCACCTGGGCATGCAAAAAGATTCTTATAAATTCCTGGCCGTAGATGGAGACCATGAGGCGGAAATAGATGATAAAGGAATAGTAAGCCTCCGCATGAAGGATGTACACGGCATCCAGGAACAGCATGGAGATTTTATTTTGAATACCGGTTCGCCGCATTACGTAAAAATCGTCAGTGATGTTAGGGAAGTGGATGTTTACAATAAAGGAATGGATATCCGTTACAGTCCTCCTTTTGCCAACGAAGGGATCAATGTAAACTTCACCGAGCAGGAAAAAATAGACAGTATTATAGTTCGCACCTACGAGCGGGGCGTAGAAGACGAAACTTTTTCCTGCGGAACAGGGGTTACCGCGGCTGCGTTAATTTGTTATCACAATCCCAGTGGCTTTAACGATGTTACAGTGCATACCAAAGGAGGTAAACTCTCAGTGGAATACGACCGGATAAATGATGATACCTATACCAATATCTGGCTTTCAGGACCTGCTGAAAAGGTATTTGAAGGAGATGTTGAAGTAAAACCTTAGCGTGAATAAACCTAATACACTGGAAGAGATATTAGAGGATTCAGCCCAGGCATTTAGCGAACTGGCTGAACATCTAAAACAAATAACTGAGGAACATTTTTTTCAAAAACCGGCAAACGGAAAATGGTCCATCGCGCAGCATCTTCAGCATCTGATAATTGCAACACGTACAGCAACGGCCGCCTACACACTTCCTAAATTCTTAGTCAAATTGATTGGCGGAAAACCCAACCGGCCATCGCGCAGTTATGATGAACTGGTACATAAATACCTGTATAAACTTCAACAGGGTGGCCGCGCCAGCGGTCGGTATATTCCCAAACCCATTCCTTCAAGCACAGGGAAAGCAATAATGATGGCTCAATGGCAAAAAGTAACCGGTAATTATTTGAAAGCCATCAGGGAAAA
Organism: uncultured Chitinophagaceae bacterium; assembly: GCA_963775145.1. Taxonomy (GTDB): domain Bacteria; phylum Bacteroidota; class Bacteroidia; order Chitinophagales; family Chitinophagaceae; genus Endoryza. Next base: position 182,030 of record CAVZHZ010000015.1, on the reverse strand, counting down.
CTGGACTGATAAAAAATTAGATCATTATGTAGTGCGCCATCCTTTATTAGGGAAAATAACATTGAGAGAACTATGTTATTTTATCATCTATCACACCGGCCATCATCAAAAAAACATCAATCATTTGTAGTATATCCTCTACTTTTTTACTGCGCATTTTGTCATTATTACGTCACTCTATAGACGCACTAAAGATTTCCAAATTATTTTAATAAGGGTTAGCAAGTAGATTATGAAATTAGTTATCGGAGCAATTACCAAAGCTCCTATCTTTATTTTGATAGTAATTTTTGTGCTTACCATTAATTACTATTATGAGTAAATCTCAATTACCGGCTGGATATTTTTAAAGCAACTTATTCCCGCCTCCCCAATCCAACATCTTTTAAAAAGCATATCCCCGCCCTGTGATTTCGCCGATTCGCGGAACCACAAAATCAAGTATATGCTAAATCCTTCCACCAACTACAAATTGGAGGACGCTATAGCGTCTCCCCAAATTAAACCAAACCCCACCACACTTAAGCCTGAAGATCCATTTTCCGGCTATTTCAATGCCTCATCACCGGTTCCTGTAGCAGAACCATTGATTGAATCGAGAGGGGCCAACCGATGGATGCGTGATATTCACGCAATGGTAACAAACAATGTATACATGTTCCAGCAAACGATGAGTAGTAAATCGGGACCAGCCGTTTTTGCCAACAACCGGGATATGTATATGCTCTCGTCGTATGATTATTTGGGTTTGTTAGGTCATCCCTACATTGAAAATGCTACCATTAACGCAGTAAAAAAGTATGGTACTGGTACCGGCGGTGCCCGCATGCTGGCCGGCACTAATCAATTGCACCGCCAATTGGAAAATAAGATTGCCCGCTTCAAAGGAAAAGAAGCCGCGCTTACCTGTTCATCCGGTTATATGGCAAACCTGGCTGCGATTAATACGCTAATTCAAAAAACAGATCGTGTTATCGCAGATGAGTTTGTACATCGAAGCTTGATTGACGCGCTCAGCATGGCCCAATTAGAATTTGACAAATGCCGCCACAATGATATGGAGCACCTGGAAGAACTATTACAAAAGCCATCTACGGCCAGGAGAACATTTATTATTGTAGAAGGCATTTATTCAATGGAAGGAGATATATGCCCCTTACCGGAAATTGTTGCGTTAAAGAAAAAGTATAGCGCCTATATTATCCTGGATGAAAGTCATGCCCTCGGTGTATTGGGTGCCACCGGCAGAGGAACAGATGAACATTTCGGTATTTCTCCCGATGAGATTGAAATTATTACCTGCGCCATGTCAAAATCGGTACCGGTGGGTGGTGGCTTTATTGCTACTTCCAAACAAGCAGTAATCTTAATGCAGCATTCCGCTTCTCCCTTTGTATTTTCCTGTGCAATGTCTCCCGCCAATACAGCGGCCTGCCTGGCAGCATTTGAAATGATTGAGAAAGAAGGGCCCGAACGAATTGCCAAAGTGTTTGAAAATACCGAGTACCTGAAAAAACACTTCCACCGGCTTGGTTATAGTACGGGCCATACACAATCGCCCATCATTCCGGTAATCGTAGGAGACCGTGATAGAACGCTGACACTTTCTGCCAAACTTTATGAATTAGGATTCCTGGCAAACCCGGTAATTTTTCCGGCCGTACCTCCGGGTGGCGACCGTTTGCGGCTTTGTGCCACTGCGGCCCAATCGAAACTAATGCTGGATGAAGTAATTTTTGCTTTCGATATCGCCCGAAAATATTTGTAATACTTAATAGAAGCATGGCTATTCATTGAAATGAAATAACCATGCTTCCTTTCTTTTATCTATTACAGCAACCATTGCATAAAAAGATTGAATACGCCGCCTTTTCTTAGCGGCAGGCCGCCTATCTTTGCGCGGCCAATGGTACAATACTTCCGCAATATTAATCATCAGACAATACAGGTCAATAAGCCAGACGTCGGGGCCTGGGTAAATGTACTGCCCCCTCTGAAACAGGAGGAATTCTCGGAATTATCTGCCGAATTGGATATTCCCCTCGACTTTTTAACCGACTCGCTGGATATAGACGAACGGAGCCGGTTCGAGGAGGATGATAATGTAAAACTGATTGTTATTAAAACTCCCACCGAAAACAATTCGTTCAACGAAAGTGATGCCTATTATATAACCATACCACTTTGCATTATTCTTACCCATAACCAGATTGTAACCGTTAATTCTTTTGAGAACGGGGCCATCAAAAAATTCCTGAATACTTTTCAGAACCGTCATCCCGATAACCGGAAAATGATGGTACTAAAGATCATCGAAAAGATTATTCAGACATATATGGAATTCTTAAAGGAAATCAACGTGCGGCGTAATATTCTGGAACAAAAATTATATGCGGCCAGCAAGAACGAACAATTACTGCAATTGATGCGCATCCAGAAAAGCCTGGTTTATTTTGTTACAGCCCTTCGAAGCAATGAAATGTTGCTCATGAAAATCGAACGCACCAATTTTATCGGGTTGAATGAAGAGGAAAAAGAATTATTGAACGACCTGATCGTCGATAATTCCCAGGCACTGGAAATGGCCAATATTTATACCAATATCCTCAGTAGTACCCTCGACGCATTTGCCAGTATTATCGCCAATAATCAAAATGAGGTATTGCGCCGGCTTTCGGTTATTACGCTTGTACTCACCTTCCCGGTGCTCGTGTCGAGCATATTTGGTATGAATGTTCCCAGCGGATTCGAGCGTTCTCCATATGCTTTTTATATTGTGGCCATTCTTTCCTTTGCCATTGCGGTCGTTATCGGCTGGTCCTTTTTTAGAAAAAAAATATTCTGACATGAATTTTTTCAATCTCCGGGTCTATGGAATTCTTATCAATGACCAGAAGCAGGTGCTGGTGAGTGACGAATATATACGGGGAAATTATTACACCAAGTTTCCCGGGGGAGGATTGGAATTTGGAGAAGGAACCCGCGACTGCCTCAAAAGAGAATTCATGGAAGAATTGGGATTATTGGTGGAAACCGGTGAACATATCTATACCACCGATTTTTTCCAGATGAGTGCATTCCATCCCGATCACCAGATCATCTCCATCTATTATTTTGCCCATGCACTGGAACCAATAAAAGCCCCCTTGCGTTCCACCCCTTTTGATTTTGATGAACAACAAATGAACATTTTCCGGCAAACCGGGGAAACAGAAACATTTCGATTCATTGAATGGAATGAATTTTCATCGGCTGCTGTTTCGCTGCCGATTGATAAAATAGTAGCCGACCTCGTTAAGTCGGCCAGGTAAATCGTAGGGGCAGGAAGATATCGCTCTTCCCAACTATTATTATTACTTATTTGATCAACCTCAATCAATCTGATCCCACCCGGGTACCTCTTTGCTTCATACTGCGCAAAAGAATTAACTTTATACCTAAGCGGCCGTTTCATTTTAATATAATTGCTATGCGCACAATTAAACTTTCCCTGCTTATTGTTTTATCGATTGCCGTCCAATCTCAACAACCAATCAATTCAGCACAAACTGAAATTGTTTTCCGGAATGTTAATGTAATTCCCATGGACCAGGAAAGAATAATAGAAAAGCAGGATGTCGTTGTCAGAAATGGAGTGATAACCGCCATGGGCAATACCGGAAAAGTGAACTATGGCCGGGGCGCATTCATTATAGAAGCAAAAGGTAAATACCTGATGCCGGGCCTCGCGGAAATGCACGCGCATGTTCCGCCGGTAAATGATATAGAACCCATGAAAGAGGTTTTATTGTTGTTTGCAGTTAATGGAGTTACTACTATCCGGGGAATGCTGGGTCATCCACTACACCTGGAGCTAAGAAAAAAAATACAACAAGGAGAAATACTGGGTCCGCACTTTATTACTTCTGGTCCTTCTTTTAATGGAAATTCGGTAACCAGCCCCGAAGCGGCAATGGAAATGGTGAAACAGCAGAAAGCGGCAGGCTATGATTTTTTAAAATTACATCCCGGGCTCACCAAAGAAAAGTTTGCGGCCATTGTAAAAACCGCAAGGCAAGTTAATATTCCTTTTGCAGGCCATGTCTCGTTCGATGTGGGTATAGACAGAGCTATAGAGGCGGGTTATGCCAGTATAGATCATATGGATGGTTTTGTAGAGAGCCTGGTTCCCGGAATTGAGAAGATGAATGAACAGCAAACCGGGTTATTTGGAATGTACCTGCCGGATCTGGTTGATGAATCAAGAATTGAAGGGCTGATGAAAAACCTGCGCGACAAAAACATTTGGGTAGTTCCAACGCAGGCATTAGCCGAAAGGTGGTTTACGCCAGACAAGGATGCAATGTCTTTCAGCCAGGAACCCGAGATGGCATATATCAAAAAGGAACAGCTAAAAGCCTGGATAACAAACAAGGAAAATCTAACAAATAATCCAAAATACCAGGCCGATCAGGTCAATCGGTTTATAAGACTGCGCAGAAAATTGATCAGCGAATGCAATAAGAATGGAGTTGGATTATTATTAGGATCCGATGCGCCGCAGGTATTTAATGCACCCGGATTTTCTATTCACCACGAATTAGCCTATTTAGTGGGGGCCGGGCTTACCCCTTACCAGGCTCTTCGAACAGGAACTGTTAATACTGGAATATTTTTAAATCACTCCGATTGGGGCACCATTAGAAAAGGAAATATATCTGACCTGCTGCTCCTTTCGGCCAACCCGTTAACGGATATTGCGAATACAAAGAAGATTGAAGGAGTCATGCTGGGGTTACAATGGCTGTCGAAAGAATTTATAGCTGAAACCTTGAAGAAAATTCAGTCCACCAAATAAAATCTAAACCTTCTAAAAAGCAATAAACCCCCGGTTTGGGGGTCTACATACTAGTTCAATACGGACAGAATCAGAAAAAAGCCCTCCTGCGATCAGGACGGCCTCTAACGATTGCTTGCCATATAAAAAAACTTACTTCTTCAGGGAATCTACAACCTTAGTAGCAGAATCAGCTACAGCCTTAACTGTAGAATCAGCAGCCTTTGCCGTTTCGTCAATAGCCTTTGTAGCAGCGTTTGCTGTAGAGTCAATTTTGTTAGCTGCATCTGATGCAGTTTCGTTATTGCAGGCTACGAATGTACCGATAGCCAAAACCAATAAGAGCTTTTTCATTTTTCCGATGTTTTGTTTTGTTAACAATTGATTTGGTGTTAATTCCAAAACCTCAATAAGGTAACCCGGTAACCCAAAAATTTTTGAAAATATTTTTTTTGCCCCTCTTATCCTAGAAATTTGCCCGATCTTGAGTCCGCAGGGCAATTTTAGGAATTGTGGGTTACTTTGGGCCCAAAACTGTATTAATAAAAGGTTACCAGCGTGAAAATGATTTCGGATGAAATAGCTCTATTAGAAGGGTTGGCGCAAAACAAGCGGGAGGCCATTGAGACGATCTATAAGGAATATTATAGCATGGTTCAATCACTGGTTATCAATAACAATGGCAATTCGGACGATGCACGGGATATTTTCCAGGAGATGATGATCGTACTGTATGAAAAAGCAGGCTCCGGATCATTTGTACTTACGAGTCAGCTCAAGACCTATATATATTCGATCTGTCGGCGATTATGGCTCAAGAGACTGCTGCAACAGCAAAAATTCATATCCGAAATCAGTAACCTGGAAGAAACAGTACCGGTAGAAGAAGAACTGGAAATACATGAGCAGAAGAATGGCGAGTTAATGATGATGGAAAAAGCCATGTTGAGCCTGGGAGAACCCTGTAAAAGTTTGCTGGAGGCGTACTATTTGCAGAAAAAGAATATGACAGAAATAGCGGGCAATTTTGGTTATACCAATGCGGACAATGCCAAAAACCAGAAATACAAATGTCTCATGCGGTTAAAGAAATTATTCTTTACAGAATATAAAAACAACCAGTGAAAATGGAAGAAATACAAATACTCGAAGCTGTTGAGCGTTATATCCGGAATGAAATGACACCGGAGGAAAGAATTATTTTCGAAAGAGTACGCAACAGCAATCCGGAAGTGGATCAGTTGGTGGTGGAACAAACCATGTTCTTCAATAAGCTGGGCAATTTCAGCGAATGGAAAAATTATAAATCAACATTACACGAAGTACATAGCCATTTGTTTGAAACCGGCGAGATAAAACAGGAAGCCCCCAAAGCAGTCGTTGTAGAATTGTGGAGAAAATACAAGCGCGTGATGGCAGTAGCCGCTTCCATTGCAGGGATTACCACTTTAATGATTGCCACTACTGTCTCGATTATTACCCGAAAGCAAAACAACCAGGAGTTACAACAGCTGCGTATTGAATTCAAGAATGAAGTGGCCAAGAAAAACAAAGAAACGCTGGATAAAGTAGAGAAGAAAATCGAAGACAAGGCTCCTAAGAATACCCCGATCAAATCGGGAGGTACCGGCTTTCTTATTGATGGTAAAGGATACCTGGTTACCAATGCTCACGTAGTAAGCGGCTCTTCTTCGGTGTTAGTACAAAACAATAAAGGACAGGAGTTTCGCGCAGCCATCGTACACATTAACCTTGGTTCAGATCTCGCCATACTGAAAATCCAGGATAATGATTTTAAAATAATCAGCACCCTGCCTTATTCCTTCCGCAAAACCGGAGCGGAACTGGGCGAACAATTATTTACCCTTGGATACCCCCGCAACGAGATTGTTTACAACGAAGGGTATATGAGCGCGAAAACCGGTTTTAAAGGCGATACCATGACTTGCCAAATCGGCGTACCCGCCAACCCCGGAAACTCCGGGGGCCCGGTATTTAATAAAAACGGGGAAGTAATTGGCATTATCAATACCAGGCAGGTACAGGCCGAGGGAGTAGTATTTGCCGTTACTGCCAAAAACATCTTCCGTACGCTGGATGAAATAAAGAAAGAAGATACCGCAACCAAAAATATTAAACTCCCTCTTCTTACTTCATTGAGGAACCTGGACAGGCCCCAACAAATCAAGAAAATAGAGGATTGCGTTTTCATGGTGAAGAGTTATTAATCTTACTATAATAACCCTGACCAAAAAAAAGTCCGGAAGTATAAACCCAGTTACGGGGTTAACTTCCAGACTTTCTGATAAAAAAACATCTAGGCAACTTTTCTTCGCTGAACAACCGCCAATACATGCGGTGTTAAAACTTTAATGTCGTGATGAAGGTGCAAGGGTATTTCAAAGTAATCACCCGGCCCCATTTTAATCACCTGTTCTCCCACATAGCATTCGCACTCTCCCTCTAAAATCATAAAGCATTCCTGCAGATCATCGTGTACCTCATCCGGGTAATCCACCCTTGTCCAAATCAAACTCTGAAATACTTCCTCATCTTCCCGAAGCACTCTTATAAACATCTTTTTATCGGCAGGTTTCTCAGCCAGCAGGGGGTTGACAATTTTTAACCAATTGTTTTTGTCCGAATACTTATTAAGTAAAGGCAGATTGGATATGGCCATTAATTCTTCCTGCTGTAAATTTTCAAGTGTTTGCCAAATCTGGATCCTCCAATCTTTCTGCTGGCTTCACCTGATCCGAAAAGGAATAGGCGTTCAATGCCTCGTTAATAGCATCTGCTTCGGCTCTTAATGAAGGGTATTTCCGCAGGTCATTTTCTATGCGTTCTGATTCGGCCCCGTTCAATAAACCAAGACAATAATCGGTTATTATACCTGATGCGATATAAGATTGTTCGTTCATCATTTTTTTATAAGGGATCTGAGTGTTTGAATGGCAAATCTTGTCCGGGTTTTTACAGTACCCAGCGGAATATCGAGAATTTCAGCCGCTTCTTCCTGGGTATATCCTCCAAAATAAATCAAATCGATTACATCCTGGTACTTGCGCTCCAGCTTACTTACAAGCCCTTTGATACCGATAATATCTTCATTTACCGAAACACTATGATCCTTAATAAGATATTCGGAATTTTCAACCTGTTGGTTTTTTTGGAGCTGTTTATTTTGTTTGCTTCGCAGGTAATCGATCGTGGTGTATCGCGCGATATTTAATAACCAGGTGGAGAAAGAAGCTTTTTGCTGATCATACTGACCGATATTCTTCCAAACCTTCACAAAGGTTTCCTGCACCAGGTCTTCAGCAGCCGATGCATTTTTCACCAGTCTGAGACTCATTCCTAAAATCACTGGGGCATATTGCTTGTATAACAAATTAAACCCTTCCCGTTCGCGATGTTTTATTAAGTCTACAATATTCAGGATGGGTGAAATGGCTTCCACGCAATCAAATTTTCACTACGAAAGTAAATAATTGACTGCTATTGAAAAAAATTACCTGGCTATGTTCAACGATTATTCCACAAACCAATGGGGTATTCCGCTGCTGAAACCAGCGACTGTAAACTTTTTCTAACTTCTGGAGCATCTTCTTTATACGTAACTCCGAACCATTGAGAGGAGGTAGGAATGACCCGAATAGTTCCACCATCACGAATGAATTGATCGGCCACTATGGGAATAAAAAATTCGGATTTGGGCTTTGTTCCATTTTCGCCCAAGAACTCGTTAAATAATTGCTGCGTATAGGGAAATATAGATGGATCAAAACACCAGAAGTTCATTGAGACGGAAGTATTTAAAGGCAATTCCTTTGGTTCAAGATCATCCTCACAATATACTTTTCCGTTTTTATAGGCAATATTTAATCGTTCCGCGATAGAGCTAAGGTTTCCTTCCTTATCGACCTGGCAAACGCCGCGGTTTACCGTTCCGTTGTCCGATAAGGTTTTCATCAGGTCGTACCCAATGATCGCATTGATCTTCTCAGTACAGTCTGCAGTAAGAAAATGATAGGCTTTTTCAAATGCATCTCTTCCGTAAAAATCATCCGCATTAATCACGGCAAAAGGTTCTTTCACCACATCCGAAGCACACAAAACTGCATGGGCGGTACCCCAAGGTTTGGCGCGGCTGGCCGGAATTTCAAAACCCTCAGTAAATGCACTTAACTCCTGGAAAACATATTCAATTCCAATCTTACCTTTTAACTTCGGTTCAAATACTTCTTTGAAATCAGCGGCAAAATCTTTTCGAATGATAAAAACCACTTTCTTAAATCCCGCCCGGATGGCATCATAAATGGAATAATCCATAATTGTTTCACCGGCTGGTCCAAATCCTTCCATCTGTTTCATACTTCCATACCGGGAAGCCATTCCGGCGGCCAATATCAATAAAGTTGGTTGCATTAATGTAATTTTAAGATTGAGGCACGAAAATAATCAAATAAGCCTTCTTAAAAAATGATACCTGTTGAATTAAGTTCAGGTGTGGATTTAACCCAAGCAATCTTGCAGCCATGGAAGAACGAATTATTCGATAAAAAAAGACTAACGCTTGAGGTGCTGCGCACCGACCGCATTCACCCCATTATTTCAGGTAATAAATATTTTAAACTCAAGTATCATCTCCAGGCCGCTCATCAGCAAGCAAAGACAGGAGTGATTAGTATGGGAGGAGCTTATTCCAATCACCTTCTGGCTACTGCCTGTATCTGCCATTCGCAAAAATTACAATCGGTTGGCATTGTTCGGGGCGAAGAGCCATCCATTTACTCTCCCACCCTGCAACAGGCAAAACAATTTGGCATGGAACTGCTTTTCGTTACCCGGGAGGTATATCAGAATAAAACCCAACTGGAGGCACATTTTCGGAATCAATACCCAGATTTTTATTGGGTAAACGAAGGCGGTCAAAGCCTCTTGGGTGTTAAAGGCGCGGCAGAAATTCTGCAATTGCTGACCCTCAACGATTATACACATATACTTTGCGCGGTAGGTACGGGAACTATGATGGCCGGCCTGTTGAATGCTGCAAAAGCTGGGCAACTGGTTTGTGGTATTCCCGTGCTTAAAATCGCTGACCAAAAGAAAAATGACCTCCTTAATTTCCTCGAAGAACAAAGTATAAACCGGCAATTTTCTATTCAATACGATTTTCATGAAGGAGGATATGCCAAAAAAACACCTGACCTTTTATCGTTCATGAATGAGTTGTTCCGGGATCATCAATTGCCTTCCGATTTTGTGTACACGGGCAAATTATTCAAGGCGATTTATACACTTTCCGCTAAAGATTTTTTTCCACCCCGAAGCAAACTACTGATCATTCACAGCGGGGGATTACAGGGTAACCGGTCCTTACCGGCAGGCAGCTTGATTTTTCCTCACACCATACAAAAAAGTTAATACCGATGCCTGCGAACCTCATTCCATTATCTTTGTTCCTAATTATAATAGTTACTAATCCTATTCGTTATAAGGTGCATGGTAAAAGTCGCGGCATTATTCACTATAATACTCCTGGCCTCAGGATCCTTGGCTGCGCAGGATACTCTTCCGAAATTTACGGTATCCACCAAAGGCAATAACCGGGTATTAATAAGCTGGACTAATAACTACTCAAACGTTACACAAATAAGTATTCAACGGTCAACAGATAGTTTACGGAACTTTAAAACGATCTTATCGGTACCGGATGCCAGCATCCCTCAAAATGGATTTGTGGATACCAAGGCGGCTACCCTATTTATGTTTTACCGCTTATTTATTGTGCTGGATAGTGGCAAATATGTATTCACCATGTCGAAACGGCCATTTTGGGATACCGCCCGGATTGCTTCCAAACCAAACCCTGTGAAAAACGGGGTAAGCAGTTCCCGGAGGGTAATCATATCCGATAGCATGGAAATTAATGAGGCGAATAAACTTCGTGATAAATTAAGTGAGAAACCATTACCATTAACAGATAGCGCCATCCGAAAAATAGAACCTGAAAAATTTTTTGCTGTAAAGCGGCGCGATAGTATTCTTTTTCTTCTCCCGGAAAAAGGATTTAAGGCCTTTCGTGATTCGGTGGTGTATAAAACAAAAGATACGATGGTTTTCCGGTCGTCAGACACTATTCTTATAAAACCATTTATTCCCAAAGAAGTGTTTAAAGCTTCAATTTATATTTTTACGGAAAAAGACGGTAATATTTTCATCTCGTTGCCCGACGCTTCCACCAGGAAATATTCGGTGAAATTTTTTGATGAAAAAAATAACCCGCTTTTCGAAATCATCCATGTTAAGGAAAATTCACTCTTGTTAGACAAATCCAATTTCCTGCGCGCAGGCTGGTTCCGCTTCGAATTATATGAGGATGGGAAGCTGAAAGAGAAGAACAAGTTTTTTGTTCCCAAAGATTTCTGACGACTGATCTTCTTATTTAATTAATCAAAGACCACCATTCATCACGCTTTTATTAGCGTTTATTGAAGTTGGAGAATTTGAAAAGGAAATCCCTTGAACAACCAGGTTTTCCCGATGGGGCAATATCTAAAATGCCAGGACCCCGGATTTTTACTATAAGGCTCCGGCTTTTAGCCAACCGGGCTAAAATAATTTCCGTATCTTCATTTGAATAGCGCTGCACTGTCGGCGCCTTTTAAGAGCAATTCCTACTGTAAAATCATCTCCAATTATTTTTGCCGAGTAACCCGTTTTGGTCAGAAGTCTAATTAAATTGCCAGGCTGGCGCTTTTGCTAACTGTTGAACGGAACCCCTTGATAAGATCCCATTGTCTTGTGCTAATTGCAAGAAAGCATTCGCTTCTTACTTCAAAATCAAGTCAGTATGCTCAAAAATTTACTCTATTTCATCCCGTTGGGATTATTATTTATTGGCTGCAAGAAAGATTCAAGTCCGCCTGAACCTGAAATACTGGAAACCGAGCCGGTATTATTGGTTAAAGTAAAACGCCCGGTTAATGCGGCCTTTGCCGGGTATTATGCCGGCATTCCCGTGCACTATAATGAAACCACCAGGAAATACCCACTGTTGATCGGACTACACGGATTAGGTCAGCGTGGCGAGGGAAACAGGCAACTCGACCTGCTGGCAGACGCCGGCCTGGGCCGATTATTGGCTTTAAGGAAGCTACCTCCCAACTTTGTAGTCAATGGCCGAAATTTTTCCTTTATTTATATATGCCCTCAATTTGGGGGCGCCACGCCCACTCCGGAACAAGTATTAAACCTGATTGATACTATAAAAAATAAGTATAGGATTGATTTGTCCAGGATCTATCTAACCGGACTCAGCGTGGGGGGTGTAATAACCACCGAAACCGCCTCAAAATTTCCCAGAACTTTTGCAGCCATTGCTCCCCTGGCCGGAGTAAGCAATATGGATGTTATCACAAAATGCCGGAGTATGGCAAAGGCCCGGCTCGCCGTTTGGGCTTTTCACAACGATAAAGATCCTACGATTCCATCTTTCGATTCAAAATACATGGTAAGCACAATTAATAGCTTTGCCCCGGTGATTCCTGCCAGGTTATCAATTTTTACGGATCAATTCGGGCATGATGCCTGGACGCGGGCCCTTGATCCTTCTTACAAAGAAGAAGGGAAAAACCTGTATGAATGGATGTTACAATATGCCCGGTAAAAATGGAGAAACGCCTTCTATAAATTCGGTATCAAATACCAGGGAGAAATTTCTCTTCACTTTTAATTTTACTTCCTCCATGGAAATTTTTCTACCTAATTCTTGTTCAAGTGAGGTAACCCTTTTATGGGCAATACCACAAGGAATAATATAATCGAAGTAATGGAGGCTGGTATTTACATTAAAGGCAAATCCATGCATGGTGATCCAGCGGCTGCAACGAACTCCCATTGCGCATATCTTTCTCTCCTGCCCTTTTATGGTTGAATCGATCCAAACGCCCGTTTCTCCGGGAGACCGCTCCCCTTTCAATTCGTATTCGGCCATGGTTAAAATAATCACTTCTTCCAGGCCGCGGAGATACTTTCCGATATCAGTATAAAACTTCTCAAGGTCTAATATAGGATAGCCTACCAATTGCTCCGGCCCATGAAAAGTAATATCTCCCCCGCGGTTTGTTTTGATATAGGCGATGCCCTTTTCAATGCGTGATTTTTCATCAATCAGGATATGTTCTTCCTTACCACTTTTTCCGAGCGTATATACCGGGGGATGTTCTACAAAAAGAAGATAATGCAGGGTTTGCTGATTGTTGTGTACAATTGGATTTTGAGTTGATTCAAATAAACCGCTTTCGGGGATTTCTGTAAGTCCCCCATCGGGAAATTTAACAGGTGCCAATCGCTTGTCGCTATTCAATCTCTTCTTCTCCAGGTTCTCCCGCAGGAGTTGCTCCTGGTAATCCCAGGCAGTTTGATACTCCATCCGTCCAAGATCACGAAATATGACTTCCTGTTTATTCATCGTAAGGGACAAATTTACCTGATTACAGGCAAACGGAACCCGATCAATGTATTCTAACGCGTACTCAATTGCCAATCACTCATTCAATCCATATTGCGAAATAACACGGCGCGATGATCAATACCAGTTGGAGAATAAAAGAAGTTGAGGAACGGGTTTTGGACACTTCACTCCCCTCGCCTCATCCATTATTCTATTCTTACCTTTGCCCAAATTTTATTATGGCATTACGAAAAGAGGCTCCGGAAACAGAGCCGGAAGAAAGTTCGGAAGAGCTGTTCGAACGATTGAACCTGACGATCGACAAGGGACAAGAGCCCATGCGCCTTGATAAATTTCTCGTAGCCCGGATTGAAGGTGCTTCCCGAAATAAGATACAGCAAGCTATTGAGGCCGGCCGTGTGCTGGTAAATGGAAAGCAGGTGCAGGCCAATCACAAAATAAAACCCGGGGAAGAACTGATTGTATATTCAGAAAAGGAAGTACATGGCGAAGAAATTATTCCCCAGAAAATCCCACTGAATATCGTATTCGAAGACGAGGATATTCTTATCATAAATAAACCGGTTGGATTGGTGGTGCATCCGGCCAGTGGTAATCCTGATAACACATTAGTTAACGGTATTGCCTGGTATTTACAACAGCAGAACAAAGAAATAACTGCGGATACCCTGCCCCGCTTCGGCCTCGTGCATCGTATTGATAAAAACACCAGTGGCCTAATGGTATTGGCAAAAACGGAGAAGGCAGTAAGTAGTTTGGCAAAAGAATTTTTCGATCACAGCATTCAACGACAGTATATCGCATTAGTATGGGGAGATGTGGCAGAAGACAGCGGAACGATCGTGGCGCATGTGGGACGACACCAGCGATTCCGGAAGATTTTTGAAGCTTATCCCGATGGGGAACATGGCAAAGAAGCGATCACTCATTATAAAGTATTAGAGCGTTTTGGTTATGTAACCCTGGTTCAATGCCAGCTAGAAACCGGGCGCACGCACCAGATACGGGTACATATGAAACATATCGGCCACCCGATATTCAATGACGAAGTATATGGCGGGGACAAAATTGTGAAAGGAACTGTTTTCAGTAAATACAAGCAATTTGTAGATAATTGCTTTGCTATATGCTCACGTCACGCGCTGCATGCGAAAACAATTGGATTCCTTCACCCCCGAAGCCGAAAGCCGGTATTATTTGAAAGTGAATTACCCGAAGACATGTTAGGCGTAATTAACAAATGGCGAACCTATGTGCGGCCGAAAAACATGGTCTAAAGTAGGGAGAAGCTGAAAAAGTCCGGAAGTCCGAAAGTCCGAAAGTCCGGAAGATTGAGATACGTTTTTAGGTAAATCATTATCCATAAAAAATCTTTCAAACAATTAAATAAGAAATTTAACTCTATTCATGTTCATCCGCACAGAAATATTGTAAGCAGCGGGAGTAAAGACAAACGTCAGGAATCAAAGAATGAAAGCGAAAAGAATAATCTTAAACTTCAGGTACGAATACGGCAAAAGCGCCTACTATCTTTTGTAATAGCGCCTGCATACTTCTGCCAATAGTTTTAGTTGCAGTGTATCTGAAATAAAAAACCAATCAGGTCTTATCAGGCCTCCCTCTTATTTTTCAAAATCAAACAGGGTGGCCGTAAAAATCGCTTTCTCTCTTTTCTTAAATGGCACATCCCAGCTGCCGTTATACCGTAAAAGCTGGGGTACGATCCATTCGCCTAACCGCATCATTTCCACTTCCATCAACACATCGAAATCATAAAAGAGCGTTTTATAACTCAAATTATAATTCCGGGCAACAATCTGCCAGTTACTGGTCCGGAACCAGGTAGTCATTTCCTCAATAACAATTCGATTCCGTTCCGAAGAACTTAAATCTGGGCGCGGTGTCATCCGGAACAGGTAGCACATCTCTCCTTTAAACAGGTCCATGTCAATTTCGAAATCATAAAGATCAGAAACATCTTCGTCGAACAAAGCTACTTTGCTCCCTATAAAAGGCAGACCCGGAATTTTTTTTCCCGGATCAAAGAACAACATTTTCAATTGCTCTTTATGCTTTTCCATTCGGCTCTTCCCTTTTGTATTGAATTCCTTTCTATTCACAATATTGGTTTCACCACAAACTGTATCCCGGGGCAAAAAAAGACTGGCATATAAATCTGCCGTATAATAATTATACTGGTGCTGCGGATCATAAAAATCACCGGTTGCGGATTCTTCCATTACTTCTATCCAGCGGCATCCCTGGCGCCGATGCTGGCGGGTCCGGCTATTCAGGGAAGCCCGTATTCCATTTTTTTTATCCAGCACCCGGATATCATTAAGGGAAGTATAGGTCAATATGCGGAGATTCTTAAATGCTTTGTAGAAACTGGTATCCTCTTTTACCCGCAAAATAAATGCGGCAGCATCCAGGTTGTTACGGACCACCACCTCTTTTAGCGTTACCGCTTTATTACCTGTCATTATACTGCTATCGCCTTGTCCGTATAGTACCAGACCAGAAAGGAAACTAAAAAAGAAAAGGAGTACACTCCTACCCGCCCGCGATAGCTGAAACTTCATCATGATCCCCCTGGTTAAAATGAAACTATTTCGCAAAACTCATCCTATAATCCACCTTTACTTTCCCCTTGGATATATCATCAAGTTTTCCTTTCAGCAATTTTCTCTTTAAAGGCTTAAGATGATCTATGAACAGTTTACCTTCTATATGATCATACTCGTGCAAGATTACCCGGGCCGTTATTCCATGGAAAGTTTTGACATGGGGTTGAAAGTTTTCATCCACGAATTCCAACACCACCTCTTCTTCCCGCGTTATATCTTCCCGTATTTTAGGAATGCTTAAACATCCTTCATTGTAAGACCATTCCTCTCCATTCAATTCCTTAACATGAGCATTTATAAATACCTGTTTCATGCCCGGCGCGTCGGAGTATTCTTTTCTTTCTTTTTCATCCATGCCTTCGAAAATTTGCCGGCTGTCGACTACAAAAAGACGAATAGCCTTATTAACCTGGGGAGCAGCCAGCCCTACTCCATTGCTGGCATACATTGTTTCCCACATGTTGTCGATTAATGTTTTCAATGCAGGGTACTCGGCTGTAATATCTTTTGCCACTGTTCTCAGCACAGGGGCTCCATAAGCAACTATAGGCAAAATCATATCTCTAATAAGTACTAATAGTGATGAATTATTTTGATGCGCAAATTTACCGGAATTCAGGTGTTAAACCAATCAGGCTTTTAGCCCCGTAAGCGGGGCCATCCAGCCTATTCAAATCGGGTTATTGAGGTATTCCTGCAGCATGATGGTTGCAGCAATTTCGTCTACAAGTGATTTGTTTTGCCTTTGCTTCTTTTTCATTCCCATTTCGATCATTGCCTGCGAGGCCATTTTTGAGGTATAGCGCTCATCTACCGTTTTAAGGGGAATGGCAGGGAACTCCTTTTTTATCTTAACGATCGCTTTCTTCACCAGGGGAGTCGCATGGGTATCACTGTCGTCCAGGTTTTTGGGCTCTCCAATAAGTATCAGTTCCACCTGTTCTTTGCTGAAATAATCTTTTAGAAATGTAATTAGTTTAGGCGACTCTATCGTTGTTAGACCAGTTGCAATAATCTGATAAGGATCCGTAACCGCGAGGCCGGTGCGCTTAAGACCGTAGTCGATACATATTATCCTGGCCATATGAAATGTAAAATGCAAAATATAAAATATAAAAGTAGAACTTCAGTTTACATTTTAGATTTTAGATCTTACATATTTTATTATTGTCCGACCAAAATCTTCTTAATAATTAGTAAAAGCTCTTGCAGAGCGGGTTCTAGCCCCTCTCCTCAAGGAGAGGGGTTGGGCCTGCCTGCCGGCAAAGGCGGGTGAGGTGAAACTTGCAACTGAACCCTTTAACTTATTTAGTCGGACAACAATGATTATTTATACTTCATTGATTTATCCTTACGCCACCTGCATACAGCAGCAAATCCGCAATCACAAATACGGCAAACACTACGCTGGCTATTCCATTAGCGGTCATGAATGCAAGGTTAACGCGACGAAGATCATCGGGCTTTACTATTGAATGCTGGTAAATCAGCATCCCCACAAAAACGGCTACCCCAGCCCAGTATAACCAATGAAATTGTCCGAGCAATCCAGCCCCCGTTACAAATAAAGCGCTCAGTATGTGCAGGAATTCCGATACCCTCAGTGCTTTTGATTTTCCCAGTGAGGAAGGAATAGAATAGAGCTGCTGTGTTTTATCAAATTCTTCGTCCTGCAATGCATAAATGACATCAAAGCCACTTACCCAGCAGATCACTGCAAAGGAAAATAATAGTGGCAGCAAATCGAATTTACCAGTAACCGCCAGGTAGGCCCCAATGGGAGCTAATGACAATCCTAACCCCAGTATCAAATGGCAAAGAGGGGTAAATCTTTTGGTATAACTGTATCCCAAAACAACGAATAATGCTACCGGAGATAAATAAAAGCAAAGCCTGTTAATGAAAAAAGTACAAAGCACAAACAACAAACTGCAAACTATGGTAAACCATAATACCTGATCTGCTTTCAAAACACCGGCCGGAATTTCCCGAATGGAAGTGCGGGGGTTCTTCGCATCAAAATGCCGGTCGAGATAACGGTTAAAGGCCATGGCGGCGCTTCGGGCGAAGACCATACAGCCGATCACAAGCAACAGTTTTATCAATAAATTGCTCCAGGAAACAGAATAATTATTAACAGGCATCTCCCATCCCAATCTAATCGACTTATTAAGATTCCATTGACCTACCTGAAATGGACCGGTAAATATGCCGAGCACAAACCCAATCAAAGCAAATGGCATGGCAAAAATGGTGTGGGAGAATTTTATTAAACTCAAATAGTTCTTGACGGTATTCATTTTTTTATTTTCAATAATCATAGATAACCTTTTTTTGGTCCCCGGGCTAAAGCCCGGGGCAAGTCATGAAGCTCGGGGTAAGTCACAAAGCCCAAGATAATTCGCCAAACCTAAACCAATTCAAAAAGCCCGGGGCAAGTCATGAAGCCCGGGGTAAGTCACAAAGCCCAAGATAATTCGCCAAACCTAAACCAATTCAAAAAGCCCGGGGCAAGTCATGAAGCTCGGGGTAAGTCACAAAGCCCAAGATAATTCGCCAAACCTAAACCAATTCAAAAAGCCCGGGGCAAGTCATGAAGCCCAATACAAGTCATAAAATTCACGATAATTCAATAAGGCGTGGCATTTCATGAAACCCGGCATAAGTCATACCTCCCCGATTTTTTTATTTACCGCGATGTTGAAACTCAATCTTGTTCTCACCAGCTCCCACAACACAACACCTGCGGCAGTAGCGATGTTTAGCGAATGTTTCATTCCTAACTGGGGTATTTCAATACAACCATCACATAATTGAATCGTAGATTGTTCCACCCCGGTCACTTCGTTCCCAAAAATAACGGCGATCTTTTCATTATTGCCTTTTCCAAACTGGTGAAGCAAAATACTATTTTGGGCCTGTTCAGCAGCCCATATTGTAAACCCTTGCAATTTCAATTCTTCAATTGCTTTTTTGGCATCAGGGAAATGTTTGCAATGAACGGTTTCATGCGCGCCTAGTGCAGTTTTGTCAATTTGCTTATGCGGCGGATGAGGAGTATAGCCGGTAGTATATACGCTTTGCAGCAAAAAAGCATCGGCTGTCCGTAAAACACTCCCTACATTATAGGCACTACGAACGTTTTCCAATACCACTACAATTGGAATTTTCGCTGATTGCCTGAACTCCTCCGCGGTCTTCCGGTTGAGTTCCTCCATACTCAGTTTTCGCATGGCGCAAAGTTACCGGAATGAGCGTATCCTAAGAAGCTTAACCAGTAATTGCCAGGCAAAGACATTTACTTTTATTTTGGCCGAGTTGATTACGGTCACTTAACTACCTTGCGGCTTATTTTCACTCCGTTACCCGCAGTAAAAGTTATATAATAAATGCCCGCGGCCCAGGCATCTGCCCGCAAGGGAATAGTATTAATTCCGGTAGTCAGCATTATCTTACGTACTCCCATTAATCTTCCCGCCACATCGGTAACCTGCATTTGCAAAGCCTGGTTGAACCTGGATTGTATTTGAATAGTACCGGAGGATTGAAGCGGGTTTGGCGAGATGGTAACAATAATACTTTCCCTGGCATCAGCGGGGTAATCAAAACAGGCGCCTCTATTA
The DNA here is from genome assembly GCA_963775145.1 of uncultured Chitinophagaceae bacterium. Classification (GTDB taxonomy): domain Bacteria; phylum Bacteroidota; class Bacteroidia; order Chitinophagales; family Chitinophagaceae; genus Endoryza. The sequence goes on along the minus strand of CAVZHZ010000015.1, from coordinate 162,485 downwards.
GGAATGTTCGCATCTATCCATTGCAACCGCGCATTAATCCATGATTTTAGATATTCGATTTCCTGGTTGTAAGAGGTAGCGATTGGTTGCGGGTTGGGCCAGATATATTTTCCAAGGACCTGCCAGCGTTGAAAATGCCTTACCTGGGCCTCGCTTAAGAGATTAACCACCGAATCGATTCGTTGAATAAAATGATCGGTACTTAAGTTAGAATTCCGCTGCTCTTTCCACCTGCACCGCAAGCTGCTAACAAAGGCGGTATCTTCCATCAACCGGTTCCACCAGAATGGAATTAATCCGGCTCCATCTCCCGGGCAAACATAGTTAAACTGGTAGGCCCATCCTATCGATTTACTTCCTTCGCAATAATCGGCATTGCGGAAAGCCAGGTCATAATCCCATACAGGCCCTGCAAAAATTTTTCGGTTTTTGGTATTCCGATCTTTATAAAAAAACGCGCTCAGCCGGTATCCATCCACGTTGCGGCTTATTTCATTCACTATAAAATAATCAATGAAGGAAGGCAGGTCAGCAAAATTTCGGACGCCCCGGATGGGATCCTGAAAATTGGCCGCCGCCAAAGAATTTTCAAAACTATCTACATAATTTTTTAAATATGCCTGTTGATCAGCAACAATATTTTCCACTTTGGGATACACATAAGAAAACCGGCGCTTATTATTATTAGTCGAGTTTGGGGTAGCGTAGGAGGAGTACCAGGCATCGGGCTCTTTATCCAAACTGAATATATAACCTCCCGTAACCGCATCGCCACTGATATCAGTAGCCGCCATTTTGGTTATGTTTACACGGCCACTCCCCCGCTTAATCCTTTCCATAAATATATAAACTCCTTTATAGTCTCCGTTCAGCACCACTTCAACAAAACGACAGTTAGAAGCCCACCGATCCAGGTCCCGGGACATACTATACGCCAGGAAATTCCGCATCAGTGTTTTATCAGTATACGGCGCATACAAAACCCAATCGGATTCTTTGGGCAACCCGAATAAAGATTTATCCGTGGAATTACCGATCGCATCACGCAATTCAATACTATATGATTTCATCGGAAACATCTGGGAAGACTGCCCGCGAATTTCAATTCCAATCTTACCGTAATAATGATTTAACGGATCGGTAAGATTATTCCGGGCATTTCCCGCATTGAATATTATGCCCATATCGGCAGTAATCTTAGGTTCGTCTGGTATTTCCTGGCCGTTCGTATTAATTACAATTACGGGCAAATTGGAAGAGGAAAAATTTACAGCCTGGGCAGCTATATCAGAAAAAATCACCAGGAAAAGGAACAAAGCGCCAGCCGTTTTACGTAGGGAGTTATTCATTAATCAAACTGAATTAAAGATAAGAGTTGGTCAGCACTTCAAAATAAGCTTTTTCCTTTTTTTATAGGGTATTAAAAACAAGTATTTTCTCCCGCCGGCTTGCTTATTTTTGCTTGCCCTCAAAAGCGATCTCAATGATAGTAGATTTGCTACACTAGGGTTGATTGATCGGGAGATATGGGGTAATTTGATTTTTATGGCGTTCAATAAGGTTAGCGGATTAGAAATTACAGTTACCAGCAAGGTTTTATCCTTTTCAATCTTAGGGGTATAATAATAAATTGAAGCAAGATCAAGATCAAGATAAAATAGATGGCTAAATCCTCTTCTGATACTCCATTAATGCAGCAACACCGGGCGATCAAGCAAAAATACCCCGATGCGATATTGCTTTTTCGGGTAGGTGATTTTTATGAAACATTCGGGCAGGATGCGATTATTGCCTCCCAGGTATTAGGAATCACGCTTACCAAAAGAAATAATGGGGCCGCTTCCTCGAGCGAACTGGCCGGCTTTCCGCATCACGCCCTTGATACCTATTTGCATAAACTGGTAAAGGCGGGGCATCGGGTGGCAATTTGTGATCAACTGGAAGACCCGAAATTGGCCAAAGGAATCGTAAAACGGGGGGTGACTGAAATGGTTACTCCGGGAGTAGCCACCAATGAAAAGCTTCTCGAGCATAACACAAATAATTTCCTGGCGGGAATCCAGGTTACCGATGAAAAATTCGGATTGGCCCTGCTGGATATATCCACCGGGGAATTTTTTATCGCGGAAGGAAACCAGGAGTACATTGATAAGTTGCTTCAAACACTTAAACCATCTGAAGTAATTTTTCAGCGAAGTTTCCATAAATTCTTTAAAGAATCCTTTGGAGACAAATTCTATACCTACCACCTCGAAAGCTGGATTTTTGAAGAGGGCTATGCCACTGAAATATTATTGAAACACTTCCAGACCCATTCGCTCAAAGGATTTGGCATTGAGGATATGCACCAGGGTATCATTGCAGCCGGGGCGGTATTGCATTACCTGAAAGATACGGAACATCCCAACCTGCAGCATATCACTTCACTTCAACGAATAAACCGGGATGATTACCTGTGGATGGACCGGTTCACTATCCGCAATCTCGAATTATTAAGTACCGGGATGGGCGATGGACATACCCTCCATAAAGTTCTCGATCATACGGTTTCACCGATGGGCGGACGAATGCTGAAGCGATGGATTGTGCTGCCATTAACCGACATAAATAAAATCAACGAGCGATTGAACCTCGTGGAATATTTTATTAAAGAAACGGAATTACGCACCGGTATTATCCAGAAAATAAAACTAAGCGGTGATATAGAACGACTGGTAAGTAAAATATCATTGAAGAAAATAAACCCCCGGGAGGTAATGCAGATTGCCCGGGGTTTACAACAGGTAGAATCGATTAAACAGTTTTGCGCTTCAGCAGGGAATGAATACCTGAAGCGACTGGCAGATTCATTAAACGCCTGTTCATATATACGGGAAAAAATTGAACAGCAGGTTGCCGAAAATCCTCCCATTGCTATATCAAAAGGCAGCGTAATAAGAAATGGAGTGGACAGCACGCTGGATGAACTACGCCTCATTGCACATGGCGGAAAGGAATACCTGGTAAGAATGCAACAGCAGGAATCCGAAAGAACCGGGATTTCTTCCCTCAAAATAAGTTTCAATAATGTATTCGGGTATTACCTGGAGGTTACCAATTCCCATAAGAATAAAGTTCCCCCCGAATGGATGCGCAAACAAACGCTGGCCAATGCCGAGCGGTACATCACGCCTGAATTGAAAGAATACGAAGAAAAAATTACCGGAGCGGAAGATAAGATACTGGCTATAGAGCAAGAGTTATACGACAAGTTATTATTGGAACTGCAGGATTATATTGCTCCCATGCAGGTGAATGGCCATGTACTGGCGATTATGGACTGCATTAGTTGCTTTTCCAATAATGCCCTGCAGTTTAACTATAAAAAGCCACAATTGCATAGCGGGAGTGAAATGGAATTACGGGAAAGCCGTCATCCGGTTATTGAGAGAAATCTTCCCCCGGGCGAACCTTATATCACTAATGATATAATGCTGGATACTTCCGGGCAACAAATAATTATTTTAACCGGTCCCAATATGAGTGGTAAGAGTGCCCTGCTCCGGCAAACAGCGCTCATTACCTTAATGGCACATATGGGAAGTTTTGTACCAGCCAATTCCTCCAGAATTCCTTTAACTGATAAAATCTTTACTCGGGTAGGGGCTTCTGATAATTTAAGCGGAGGCGAAAGCACCTTCATGGTAGAAATGAATGAAACAGCCAGTATTATAAACAATATTACTTCCAGGAGCCTGATCCTGTTAGATGAAATCGGGCGGGGCACTTCAACCTATGATGGCATTTCTATAGCGTGGAGTATTGTGGAATTTCTTCATCAATCGCCCCATCAACCCAAAACCTTTTTTGCCACTCATTATCATGAACTCAATGAACTGGAGAATAAACTTCCGCGGGTTAAGAATTATCATATTACCAATAAAGAAGTGGGCAATAAAGTCATCTTCCTTCGTAAGCTGGCTCCGGGTGGCAGTACCCATAGTTTTGGAATACATGTGGCTAAAATGGCGGGAATGCCCCCTACCCTTATTAACAGGGCCCACGAAATACTTAAGCAATTAGAGACACTGCACGAAAAAGAAAATGTAGGTGAGCAGGTAAAGCAACTAAGCGCGCAAAAAGTGCAGCTTTCTATTTTTGATTCGCATACCGAAACATTTGAAGAAATGCGCAAAATACTGGAGAGCACCGATATTAACCGGCTTACGCCCGTAGAAGCCCTTCTTAAGCTCAACGAAATTAAAGGAATGTTGAAGTAAGGGTATTATTGAAGGGACAAGAGTGAACAGCAGCCAGCTTTTCTTGGGAATTTTTTTTCTATAATTTTATAAAACCGGCCTATATTTGAACAAACAAACACAGCATTATGAGATTGCTAACTACCCTTTTTGCTATAACTTTTATGATCGCCCTTGTTTCCTGCAAACAGGATTTAGGTACCACCATTATTGCTAAAACGGGCGTTGTGCTGGATGGCAGCCAGGAAGTACCGGCTAAGCCGGGAGCCGGAAACGGCACTATGGATCTCGCTTATAACCGAACTACCCGCACGCTTTCTTATACTGTTCGCTGGAACTCTTTGTCTGGCAGCATTGTTGGCATGCATATTCATGGATCGGCCGGGGTCGGCGCCAATGCATCCGTCGTGCAAAATTTTTCTGGTTATCCTACTGCTCAAAGCGGCACTTATTCCGGAACTTTCTTTGTGGATGGAATTGCAGTTAAAGAAGAAGATATACTTCGCGGTGGTTATTATCTTAATATCCATACGGCCCTCAACCCGGGTGGCGAGATTAGAGGACAAATAGTGTTGCAATAAGAAGTCGGGAAGCCGGGGGAAGACCGCAAGTCGGGAAGTCAGGGAAGTCCGGAAGTCAGGGAAGTCCGGAAGTCGGAAAGTCCGGGAGTCCGGAAGAACTGTCGATAATTTTTTTTCTGGATTTAAAAGTCAAGCATTCAAACTATAGGTTTTTGGAGCTTTAAGAATTCGATTTCCCCTCATTTGTATTTGTTGTTTTTGCATTATTCGCGTTCATTAGCCTTACTTCATTCGCGTTAATTCGCGTTTCTTCTTTCGTGTCAATTCGCGTTCCAATATTCGTGTTCATTCGCGTTACTTCATTCGTGTCAATTCGCGTTTCTTCTTTCGTGTTAATTCGCGTTCCAACATTCGCGTTCATTCGTGTTCATTAGCGTTCCAACATTCGCGTCAATCCGCGTTTCTTCTTTCGTGTCAATTCGCGTTCCAACATTCGCGTTCATTCGTGTCCCTTCATTCGTGTTCATTGGCGTTCCAACATTCGCGTTAATTCGCGTTTCTTCTTTCGTGTTCATTCGCGTTCCAACATTCGCGTTAAAGCACCTCTTTCAATTTTTCAACCAGGATGTCGATTTCTTCCCTTGTATTGTGTTTCGAAAAAGAAAAACGTACCGTAATCTGGTTGGGGTTATGATTGACCGCCCTGATAACATGCGAGCCCTGTTCGGCCCCGCTGGTGCAGGCACTGCCCCCACTGGCACAAATGTTATTTATATCCAGGTTGAACAAAAGCATTTCTGAATTTTCCGTTTTAGGAAAAGAAACACTAAGCACGGTATATAAACTATTTCCGGTAGGATTGCCGTTGAACACCACTCCTTTAATATGGCTGGACAGCTGTTGCATCGAATACATTTTCAAACCCCGGATATACTCACTGTCTTTTTCATAATCGGCTGTAGCAATTTCCAGTGCTTTGGCAAAACCAACAATTCCATATAAGTTTTCAGTACCCGCCCGCATATTCCGTTCCTGACCACCTCCGTGGATATAAGGCTTGATCTTGATATTTTCGTTGATATATAATAGTCCTACTCCTTTGGGGCCATGGAACTTATGCCCTGCACCTGTAATAAAATGTACAGGCGTATTTCGAAGATCAATGGGAAAATGACCCACTGTTTGAACGGTGTCGGAATGAAAAATAGCTCCATATTTTTTGCATAGATTCCCCACCGCGTGCAGGTTCAGCAGGGTTCCAATTTCATTATTCGCGTGCATTAAGGTAACCAGGGTTTTTGCCTGATGACCGGAAAGCAATTCTTCCAGGTTTTCTAAATCGATGCCGCCATCTGCCATTAGTTTTACGTAACTCAATTCAGCTTCACCGCGGCACCGCAATTCTTCTACAGTATGTAAGGTAGCATGATGCTCAATTTCAGAACTGATAATATGAGTACAACCAAGGTCCCGAACGGAAGCAGAAATAGCCGTATTAGAACTTTCGGTTCCCCCCGAGGTAAAAAATATTTCGGCCGGATGGGCATTCAAAATTTTTGCCACTGATTTGCGTGCGTTTTCAATAGCCAGGCGGGTTTCGCGGCCATAGGAATAGATCGAAGAAGGATTACCAAACTTCTCGGTCAGGTAAGGCATCATCGCTTCCAGCACCTGCGGATCAAGCGAGGTGGTAGCCGCGTTGTCAAGGTATATTCGTTGATTCATTACTTCGCATTAAAAACTCCGCTTCAAGCGGAGCTGTAAAAGTCTGAAATTATTTTTAAATCGTGCAGACAGGCGCAATCGGTTGTACAGGGGCTAATCTATTTACATAAATTCTTTAATATCCTGCATGAGCCGTAATGCAATATTATTAGCGGTAGTTTCAAAACTACTTTCCGCATAGATACGGATGATGGGTTCGGTATTGGAACTTCTCAGGTGAACCCAATCACTATCGAATTCTATCTTCAGTCCATCCTCTGTATTCACCGGCTGGTTCTTGTATTTAGTTCTTATTTTTTCAAAAATGCTTTTCAAATCGAAGCCGTTTTCCAGTTCAATCTTGTTTTTGGAGATAAAATAATCGGGATACCTGGTCCGGAATGAACGGATCCCATTTTTATGCGTTGATAATGCACTTAAGAATAATCCGATACCAATAAGCGCATCCCGGCCATAATGCAGATCAGGGATTATTATTCCGCCATTCCCTTCTCCTCCGATAACGGCCTTTACCTCTTTCATTTTTTGAACAACATTCACTTCTCCTACCGCCGACGGGAAATATTGCCCACCATGGCGCAAGGTAATTTCTTTAAGCGCTTTAGTGCTGCTCATATTACTTACCGAGTTACCCAGGCGCTTACTCAACACATAATCAGCTACTGCCACCAATGTATACTCCTCTCCAAACATGCTGCCATCTTCACAAACAAAACATAACCGATCAACGTCGGGGTCAACAGCAATACCCAGGTCGGCTTTGTGTTTACGAACAGCGGCGCTTAATTCGGTTAAATTCTCCGGCAATGGTTCGGGGTTGTGAGCAAACTTACCTGTGATCTCTTCATTAATAACGGTGATTTCTTCAATCCCCAAAGCCCTTAATAATGGAGGTATAAATAACGCCCCGGTGGAGTTTACCACATCCACTACCACTTTAAAATTTTTCTTACGTATATTTTCAATGTCAATTAGCGGATAGTCTACGATCGCATCAATATGCTTTTGCAGAAAGGTATCGTTGAATTGCAGGGAACCAATTTTATCTACCGGATTAAAAGTAAAATCTTCCCTGGCGGCTTTTTCCAGTATCCATTCCCCATCGGCCGCACTGATAAATTCGCCCTCCGCATTTAATAGTTTCAGGGCATTCCATTCTTTCGGGTTATGACTCGCGGTAATAATTATTCCGCCGGCAGCCTTTTCCCACATCACCGCCATTTCCACCGTAGGTGTTGTAGACAACCCCGCATCCACCACATCAATTCCCATCCCGATTAATGTGCTTACCACTAATTGCTGCACCATATAGCCGCTGATGCGGCCATCACGGCCAACCACCACTCTCCTGTTCTTAGAACTTTGCTGAAGCAGCCAACTGCCATAGGCGGCTGTAAACTTAACGACATCCAGGGGAGTAAGGTTTTCTCCGGTTTTACCGCCAATAGTTCCACGAATTCCAGAGATACTTTTAATCAATGCCACAGTGCTCAATTTAACGATTACAAAAATAAAAATTCTTCTACATTCAGAACATTACCAGTTTGAGGTATTTCAAAGGATTGGACCAAGAGCATATGGCAAGGGCAAAATAAAAAGAAATTATTTATCCGCCTTATAAAATTTGTCAAATGGCCTCTATATTCTCCAATTGTTGATAAGATGTCAAATATTCACATTCCTCAATTAATTACCGGTTAAGCAGTTGGCTCCCCTACATTTGTAAAAAGCTTTTCATGGTGGCTGCCGCGGACTGGTTTAAAGATTGGTTTAATTCTTCTTACTACTACAAATTGTATTTCGAACGGGATGAAGAAGAAGCTGCCGCTTTCATCGATCGCCTGCTGGAATATCTTAAACCGCCTCCCGTGTCCCGCATGCTGGATGTAGCCTGCGGAAAGGGCCGGCATTCCCGGCTGTTGGCTGGCAGAGGTTATGATGTTACAGGCATTGACATTTCGAATGAGAGTATTGCTGCTGCCAGGCAATGGGAAAGCGAACAATTACACTTTTTTCAGCATGATATGCGGCTCCCATTCTTTATCAATTATTTTAATTACGCTTTTAATTTCTTTACCAGTTTCGGTTATTTCAAAACAGAGCGGGAACATTATAACGCTATCCGGACAATAGCGCAATCCCTGCAAAACGGAGGAGTTTTTGTTCTGGATTATCTCAATGTGCATTATGCCGAGGATCACCTGGTACACAAGCAGGAAAAGCAACTGGATAATGTTACCTATTATATGACCCGCTGGTACGACGAGAAACATTTCTTTAAAAAAATTATTATTGAGGATGATGCGCGGGAAGAACCGCTCGAATACATGGAAAAAGTGGCCAAATTCACGCTGGGCGATTTTAATGATATGTTTGCGTATCATAAATTACAGGTACAGGAAGTATTCGGCGATTATTCGCTCGGGCCATTTGATGTAAAAAAATCACCCCGCCTGATTATGATTGCAAAAAAAACAGCTCGGTAATCCCTATTTTTCTTTTACCAGGATAAAGCGTGGGGCTTCTGTTACATTCACTCTTATTATTCCATTGCTGATTTTCATTTCTGTCCTGTTTCCAGCTTCCGAATTTTCTTGCAAACTGATTTCCGTTGCTATACCTGCTTTCTTACCTATGTTTAATTCGTAATTATCTACACGGGTGCCATTATATGTGGGACAATAAATAAAATAGGCCACCGAATCGGGTGACTTCGCGTGGCGGTATTTATACACCCATACCTTTCCCTGTTCACTGATAATTTTTTCTGGAATGTAGTCGCCCATAGTATTAATAAGAGTACTGATATAATACCAGGCCGGGTAAGGCTCATATTTATCCTGCCCCACATGCCTGATTATCCCGCAGCTTAAAAAAATCGTTGGCTCATCCTCTCCATAATCATCCTTTATCCAATATATAATCAGTCGGTCGAATCCCGAAAATGAAATGGCATTAATTCCACGAAGCAACATAATACCCTGGCTCTGTTTTGCATTATGTCCCTTTACCAGGGGAGTGCTTACTTTGCTTTTCTGATTTTTATCGTATCCATATTCGCCCAGGATACATTCCACCCCGGGTGCATACCGGTACGTATAGTTGCGAACTTTAGTCATCCGTTGACGCAGCTGGTCTTCCTCGGGGGAAGCGCCCCGGGTGGCATAGGCAAATCCTTCCCCGGGGAATCTTGGTTTTCCGTCTACTGAATAGCTATGATATTGCACGCCCCCTTTCCATAAGAATTGCTGATCGCTTCGGAGGTTCCGGCATAAAAAATCGAGTATACGAAGCCGGTTGGTATCAAGGCCCGCCATCCCGCTCATCATTAGTTCACTACCCGGATCGGCATTTTTAAGCCCGGCCCGCTTACCCATTTTGCCTTCATGCCCGTCGTAATCGGCACTGCTCACGGCAAAGTATTCAATCGGGTTACAATATTTATCGCCCACCCAATTGGCATCCACTTCGTTTCCATTTTCAAAAACATTCATGATGCCACGGCCACTAAATCGGGGACTATTATAAACCCGGAGCAGGTTCGTATCTACTTTGGTATTACCATATAATGCCGCGAGATGCCAGAACATGTCGGCATGCCTTCCATAACTTAAAGGATCCTCTGTATTCAATCCGACTTTTGAAATGGGACGGTCGCGATCGTCAAATCCATTTTTCTTCATCCAATATGGAACGCCTAATACCGAATACCAGATTCGGCTCTTGGCATAGCGCGCGATAGAATCGGCAAAAAATGTATAGTCCAATACGCCGCCATTCCACCATCCCTGGGCAGCCAGGTTAAACTGCTGGTTTGGATATTCATTTACCGAATCCCGATCAATAAAATCGGCCGGTGTATACAGGCGCGTATTGTAAAAGGGCTTCATCCATTTCAACGGCACTACCTGGTAACTATTAATACCTAAAAATTCGCGCAATGTTTTTGGCGATAACCGGGGTCCGGTATATTCCATGGGCGGCGGAGCCGGTATCTTCCCTAATGCACAACCGTATAATACTGCCTCCGTAATATTGGCTTCTCCGCTGTTAAACCGAAACATAATAAAGCGGCTGCTATCTTCGAGAGATAGTTTTCGCCATCCCCATTGCGTTACATCCCCTTTAGTGGCAATGGCTGCTTTGAGTTTCCAGTTTTGCATGGTGCCCGTATAGATCCAGATGCTATCAGACTGGCGCGCCATATCGTACAGGTATATCTCCGTTAATTTATAAGGAATCCGCAGATCCACCACTATGCGGTTCCCTCTTTTCTTCGGATAATAAAATGAATAGGCCATCACCGGGTTTGGATTGGTGGCCGGATGGAAGTCGTTTGGTTGCTTATTGGATTTTGGATCTACGAAATTGTTTTCATCAAACAAATTGAAAGCAGTTCCTCCTCCTACCCCTTCATATCCGCTCAAATCATAAACATACTCTTTATAAATAGCCGTTATTTTCTGCGGAGATGAACAAGCTGATTGCAAAGGCCGGGGATTTGTTATCATGCCCCGCTCATTAACCCGGTTAGCGCAGGAAAAAAACAATACTATATATATGATACCCGTAGCAAATCTTGACATAATCAGCAGTTAAGGGGAAGATTGATTTTTCTTTTTATTATTTAGTAACAGGTAGCGTGAACACTGGTAAATCGCATCACTCAGCCGTTTCATTTCCTCTTTTATTGGAAGAATGGATTGACCAGCACCAGGCTGTTTATTAAGTTTTATAGGAACCATTTCCTCTTTACCGGTTTGCAAATGTTTTCGGTAATAATAATCGCCCATAATGACGCCGGACTGCTGCTGGTCAGGATCAAATATAAAGGCAAACGGATGGCGATGGTTTGAATCGAGCAGGTTGCGCCCCAACGTGGTATTTGTAAACGAATCAGTACAAAATCCCGCAATAGTAGGCATAATATCGACCTGCGAACAGATAATAGAATTCCGATGTGCGGGTAACAACCGGGGAGAATAAAAAAGCAGGGGCACATGTTCGGCGGCTAATCGTTGTGCTGTCCACGAAGGTGAAAACATAGTCCCTGCATCGCCGGGTATTCCATGATCACCAACAAAAACAAAAATGGTATTGTCGAAATATTTTTCCCTGGCCGCCGCCTGCATAAATTGCTGAAACGTGTAATCAGTATAGCGAAATGCATTGTATTCTTTTAATTTGAGTGAATAATTTACCTGGTCACTAAACCCAAATCGGTTCAGCGAATCTTCTGTAGTAGTTCGTACCACAAAGTCTGTATCTTCTTCGGGTATAGTATAGGGTCGATGATTATCGGCTGTTTGAATTATAGCAAAAAAAGGATTGATTTCCTTTGCCAGTATCTTATTACTTTCCAGGAAAAGGTTTTTATCACTAATTCCCCATACATCCAGGCGGGGCGCATCCAGTACTTCCTGGTCGTACATATGCAATCCACTAATATTATTCATCAGCAATCCGCGGATATTGGCCCAGCTGGGACTTCCTCCTATAAAATAATACTTTTCGTACCCGGTTAGATCATTCAGGATAATATGCTGATCAACAGCCAATGGATTTCGGCTGGATGTTTTGGGCATTTCAACATCCGGCACCCCGGTTAACGTAGCCCATACCCCGCGGGCGGTTCCATAGCTGGGCGTAAAGCAATGGTCAAAGAAAATTCCTCTCTTGGAAATACTATCAAAAAAAGGAGTGGTGTTCAATGGATTATTCCACATAGAGCTTTTATACGCGCTGAAAGATTCGCAGATAACTAATATAATATTGGGCTTGCCACTACCCATTATTTTATTACCCTTTTCTGTCCTGGAAAAGTTAAGCGAAGAATTAGCGGGAAAATCGATAATACTTAGCCAGTACCGGTAATAATTCTTTTACTTTCTTTTCATCAAACGTGGTACTCCGGAATTTAAGCGTGTTAAAAAACGACTCGAATGGATTAAGGGCCAGGTTCGCTTTATAATCGTTGCCCAATCCAAATGCGTCGCTCCACCGCAAGGGGTATTGATTGAATCTTCCGAAAAGAAAAAAAGCAATCAGAAAAAAAAGACCCAGGGAACCCGGCCATCCTTTTTTCTTTTTATTATCACCGGAAGTTCCTGCCACTAGCAGAAAAGTTCGGTTAATTATCCAGGTAATTATCAATGTACCTCCGGCCAATAGCAGTACTAACCGGAGAACCGGGTACGATTGCCAAACCATATCCATCGAAATGCCGGCATCCTGCAGGTAATTCAGTATACTGGCGTTGAGACGCTGTCCCAGGTAGGCGTAATGTGCAAAATCAACCACGTAGAAGAAAACGAGCAGTAAGCTGGCAATACCCCAATAAATCATCCATCCTCTCTTTGCCCGCTGGCTGGTAAAAGGATTAAGTGGGGAAAATCGCGCCAATAAGAACATAGGCAACACCAGCAGGGAAGCCGATCGAAAATCAAACCGAAGTCCAAGAAAAAAAGTGGCAACGAGGTTCGTTATTGGATTTCCCTGGTTATTAAAAAAAAATAAAATATTACCCGTGTCAGCGTCATTAATAAAACGAAAACAAGGCCGGTCCGGATAACCCATTTATCAACCTTAGGCAGGCGAAAAAAACGCATGATATAAAAATAATAAGCGGTAAAATTATAGTATTTATTTTTGCAGTTATGCTTTTCATTCCCGGTATAGTGCTATTAACATTCTGGCAACAAATTCAACCTGTTGATTTATGGCTGCTCACTCATATAAATCAGCAATGGAGCAATCCTTTTTTAGATACGGTATTACCATTTTTGCGGGAGTCGTTTTTCTGGGTACCGCTCTATTTATTCTTATTGCTTTTTGTAACGATTAATTTTGGTAAGATCGGATGGTGGTGGGTGTTGGCAGCCGTGCTTACTGCTGCGCTGGCAGATTTGATAAGCAGTCAGCTTATTAAGGAAAACATAATGCGAATAAGACCTTGCCAGGATATGAACGTATCGGGCCAAATCCGGTTTTTTATAAATTATTGCCCGCGGAGCTCCAGTTTCACTTCTTCGCATGCTACTACCCATTTTGCGCAGGCTACTTTCTTCTTCCTGACGCTGCGGGATCTGAGCAAATGGGCCAGGTTGTTTTTTGCATGGGCGTTCCTGATTGCTTATACACAGGTATACGTCGGTGTACATTATCCCTTTGATGTATTTTCCGGAGGTCTTATTGGATGTATAATTGGATTTCTTGTGGCCAAAATGTTCCATAAACAGATAGGAATACTTAGTTTAGAGAAATAATAACTGCTGATGGTTGAAATTTTTATTATTCTGGGGTTGATTTTGTTGAACGGGTTGTTTTCCATGGCAGAAATCGCGCTGGTATCTGCCCGTAAAGCGAGGCTGGAAGGTTCGGCAAACAGGGGTGATAAGAGAGCGAAAGAAGCGCTGGAACTTTCTGAACACCCCGATCGTTTTCTCTCGACAGTTCAGATCGGCATTACACTAATCGGTATTCTAACCGGTATTTATTCCGGCGAGAAATTAAAGTCAGACTTTGTTGTATTTTTAAATGGTTTTGAATTAATAAAGCCTTACAGCAGTGGTATCGCCACCACTATCATTGTTATCATCATCACTTATTTTTCACTGGTATTGGGTGAATTGCTTCCTAAACGGATTGGGTTATCAAGGCCCGAAACGATTGCCAAGATTATGGCGAAACCAATGCGGATGGTTAGCATAGCCACTCACCCCTTCATCTGGTTTCTGAGCAAATCCACTCATTTCCTGGTTAAACTGCTTAATATAAAAGCGAAAGACACCCAGGTGACCGAAGAAGAAATTAAAGCAATTATCAGCGAAGGAACTGAACAAGGCACTATTGAAGAAGCGGAACAGGAAATTATTGAGCGCATATTTCATTTAGGCGATCGCAATATCACTTCATTAATGACACACCGAAGTGATATTATCTGGTTTGATGTAAATGATAATGAAGTATCCATCCGGGAAAAGATCGTTAACGAACCGCACTCCGCTTATCCAATCTGTGAAAATGACATCGATAATATTAAGGGAATGGTTTCTATAAAAGAATTGTATGTAAGCAACGACCTGACCGCTTTTAAACAATATATGAAACCCGCCCTCTTTGTACCGGGTAATATTACCGCTTATAAAGTGCTGGAAAAATTCAAAGAAAAAAAGTTACATGCTTGCTTTATTGTGGATGAGTATGGCAGTGTGCAGGGCATGATTACCCTGAACGATATACTGGAAGCTATTGTAGGCGATCTTCCGCAACAGGATATACAGGATTATGAAATAATGGAGCGGGAAGACGGCTCTTTCCTGGTTGACGCGCAAATTCCTTTTTATGATTTTCTGAGTCGTTTTGAAAAAACCGAATGGATGCACGAAGGAGAACAGGAATTTGATACCCTGGCTGGTTTTATCCTGCATAAAATAGAACGCATTCCTCATACAGGCGACAAAATGGAATGGCAGGGCTTTTCAATAGAAATTGTGGATATGGATGCGCAACGAATTGATAAAGTACTGGTAAACGTTTCCAGGGAAATCAGGGAAAACCTGGACGAATCCTGATAGCAAATCAACTATCGCCTTTTGGTGAAAATACGGTGGGCATTTACCCTACTTTTACCCTTGATCTACTCGTAAAATGGCACCATCTTTGACTATTGCTCCCCGGCAACAGTTCTAAAATCCGAAACCATGAAAAATCTATCCAGTCTACCGGTTATGCTATTATTGATCATGATCGTTACCAATTCGTGTAAGAAAGAAACAGGCTCAACTACTTCATCAAATCCGGCTAATGATGTTCCGGAAACAAAAGCACCGGTGCAAAAAGCAATTATACAACCTGTTACTGGCAATATCGGGGGCTACCAGGAGGCGCTGCCTGCCCGGTATGATTCTACAACAAAGGCATATCCGCTTTTAATTTTTATTCATGGCGTAGGTGAATTGGGAAATGGCAGTTCGGATTTGTGGATGGCGGCCAATATCGGAACACCCGGCTTAATTAAGAATAATAAATTCCCCGCCAGCTTCACCTCCAATGGAAAAACTTTTTCTTTCATTGTATTATCCCCTCAGTTCAAGGCCTGGCCGAACAGTACCGACGTACATGCGATGATAACCTTCGCAATTTCGAAATATAGAATTGATACTACCCGCATTTATGTAAGTGGTTTGAGTATGGGTGGCGGCGCTACCTGGGAATACGCGGCCGGAATAATTCACGCATAGCGGCCATTGTTCCCATTTGTGGCGCTGCGGGACCTACCAATGAGAAAGCACAAAAGATTGCTCAAAGTGGCATAGGTAGTATGGGCCTTTCACAACCTTGATGATGGAATAGTCAGCTCCTCCAATACTACGGGATATGTAAATAAAATAAATAGCTATAATCCCACAACAGTGGCCCGTATGACCTTATGGCCAACAGGCGGACACGATGCCTGGACCAAGGCCACGGATCCAACCTATAAAGAGAATGGATTGAATATGTATGAATGGCTGTTGCAGTTCAGTAAAAAACCAGCCTGTAGTTTATTATTTGCATTCCAAAGCAGAGTGCCGGGATTAAAGCTGAATTCAATACCAGATCCAGAGTTGTTTTGCGGCTAAAACACGAAGGGATTTATAAACAAAATAAGAATTTAAGAATGAATTGAGCAGCCAACTCGTAATCAAGAATATAAACTTCAGTACTCTTTCTTCTGACTCCCGACTTCTGACTCCCGCCTATCCTCAGGCTCTCCTCATCGCCCGAATCAATTGCCTGTTTCTTCGATCTGCGCGGGCATTCTGCAAAGACAATACCGCCCAAAGGGCAGCAGGCAGCCATCCGATAAGTGTAATCTGCAAGATCAGGCAAAGGATTCCGGATAATATTCTTCCTCGTAAAATAAAAGAAAGCCAGGGAAGCAAGATAGCCAATAGAATCATAGCAATAATTTGAGAAGGTCAAATTAAGAAATCAAAAAATAAAAAGATGGTAAAATTTTTTGACCGGTAATTAAGAAAAAGGGAAGCCTATTAATGCTCTCCCTCTAAAACTCAAAACTAATTTGTGTGGCCGGGTAATCCAGTTTGGTGCTTTTCCTGGTGCCCCCTGCCATAACATGAAATATATTGATTTGCTTATCGAACATCTCATAAAAGAGATTACTGAATATTTCTATTTTTTTGGGAACATTGGCCATATTGGTTACCTGGAAATAACTCCAGGTCGATTGCTCTTCCAGTTCATGTCCCACATATTGCAGCGCAAGCGGTTTACCATCCGCCTTTATCTGCAAATGGCTGGTGATATAAGCTGAAATTTGTTTTTCCAGTATGGCTTTGTCACCGGGATTATACATATCCACAATGGCATTATTAGCTTTTGCCAGTCCTTTTTCAAAATCCTCGGTAAATACCTTACAACTGATTTCCAGGGAATGATCCTTGGCATTATACTCCATTTCAGTGACGCTGATATATAATGGATGAACGGAAGGCTTGGAGGAAAAGCCACCGCCGGTAAGCACCAGTAAAACTACAACTGACATTTTTAACCACTTATAGACTGCTTTCACCATTGAAAAATTAGATTTTTGAGTTACAAATCTCTTGTTTATTTTCCACACAAATTAGATCAAACCGTTAAAAATTAGACGCCTTAATTACAGCGGCGGTTGTCGCATTATGCAGGAATTCTGGCTTTATTTTAATTTAGGCAGAGAACATATTGCTGATTTGAGCGGATATGACCATATCCTGTTTGTTGTGGCCCTCTGCCTGCGCTATACCTTTGCCGACTGGAAAAAGTTACTTGTTCTGGTGACTGCTTTTACCATTGGTCATTCCATTACCCTTGCCTTAAGCGCGTTGAATTATGTTACGATTTCATCAACCTGGATTGAATTTCTTATCCCGGTTACCATTGTGATTACCGCATTAAGCAATGTGTGGCAAAAAGAAAAAGCAGTGGAATCAAAGTTTCCATTAATCTATTTCCTTGCTTTGTTCTTTGGACTTATTCACGGGTTAGGTTTTTCAAATTATTTAAAAGGGATTTTGGGGAAGGACAAAAATATCGTAACGCAGCTACTGGCATTTAATATAGGATTAGAGGCAGGACAACTATTAATCGTGGCCGCGGTATTAATAATTACTTTTGTTTGTCTGCAGGTTATTAAATTAAACCGGAGAGAATACATAGTATTATTGTCTGGAGCCGTATTTGGTTTAGCCTTGGTAATAGCCCTGGAAAGATGGCCGGTTAAGAAAAAGAAGAGAGTAATAGGTTATTCAGAACTGCCAGGCAGGATAAATGACAGGCCGATTCCAAAAATATTTCACATTAATAAACTACGAATAATATGAAGCGTTTCCTTTTTTCCTGCAGCTTGCTGCTTTTAGCCGGTGGAATGGTTTTGGCTCAAAACATCCAAAACAATCCCGGATCTAACCATGGTAATAAATTTGAACAATTAGGCAGTATTTTGCCCACCCCCAATGAATACCGAACAGCCAGTGGGGCTCCTGGTCCAAAATACTGGCAACAACGATGTGACTATGATATTAAGTGCGAGTTGGACGAAACCAACCTTAAACTGAAAGGAAGTGAACTGGTTACCTATTTCAATAATTCGCCGAATGAATTAAGGTACCTCTGGCTTCAAATGGATGAAAACCAGCATAGCACGACTAAGAATGCCAATTATCAAAATAGTCAAACAATGCCCCGACAGCTAAGTGATGGGGCCATCAAACGGTATGAGGAAGGAAAAGAGGATAATGGATATGGATTTAATATCACCAAACTTACCGATGCTGCCGGTAAGCCTTTGAAATATACAGTTAACAAAACCATGATGCGCGTTGAATTGCCGGTGCTATTAAAGCCAGGTCAAAAATTTATTTTTAATCTCGACTGGAACTATAAGATTGTAGATCGCATGCAATTCGGTGGTGCCAGGGGCGGGTATGAATTCTTTCCGGAAGATGGCAATCACCTTTTTACCATGGCACAGTGGTACCCCCGTCTTTGTGTATATAGTGATGTAGTTGGCTGGCAGAACCACCAGTTTACAGGACGAGGCGAATTCGCACTCACTTTTGGAAACTTCAAAGTACAAATGACCGTTCCGGCCGATCACGTGGTGGGATCCACCGGGGAATGTCTGAATTATGCCGCTAATCTTTCTCCCGCCCAACTTGCGCGCTGGCAAAAAGCACAAACCACCAAGGAACCTATTGAGATAGTTACCCTGGACGAAGCTAAAAAAGCGGAAGCCCAAAAAAGCAAGGCTAAGAAAACATGGATTTATAAAGCGGAAAATGTGCGCGACTTTGCCTGGACCAGCAGCCGCAAATTTGTTTGGGATGCCATGCCCGTTTATGTAGAAGGCAAAAAAATTATGGCCATGAGCTTTTATGGTAAAGAAGCGTATGGAGTGTACCGCAAATTTTCTACCAAAGCGGTAGCTCACACAATAAGAACTTATTCAAAATTCACCATTCCTTATCCTTACCCGGTGGCACAAAGTGTGGAAGCCGCGAATGGTATGGAATATCCCATGATTTGTTTTAATTATGGTCGTACCGAAAAAGACGGAACCTACAGTGAAGGAACTAAATACGGGATGCTGGGAGTGATCATTCATGAAGTAGGTCATAACTTCTTTCCTATGATCATCAATAGCGATGAACGCCAATGGAGCTGGATGGATGAAGGATT
Source organism: uncultured Chitinophagaceae bacterium (assembly GCA_963775145.1). Lineage (GTDB taxonomy): Bacteria > Bacteroidota > Bacteroidia > Chitinophagales > Chitinophagaceae > Endoryza. The sequence continues at coordinate 143,278 of CAVZHZ010000015.1, read as the reverse complement.
AAATTCATTTGTTGAATATCTTTCTGAAGAATTATGGGATAATAAATTCCCCACCCGCGGAGGACCGGCGTGGACCATTACCGACTATATGAAATTGCCCAAGGACCAATTAGAGCCGATTATGTCGAATTCAGAAAACATTGTTGGTTTTGGACCCAATGCCTATACGAAGCCGGCCACCGGATTAAATATACTGCGCGAAACAATCATGGGACGCGAGCAATTTGATTATGCCTTTAAAGAATATGCGCGCCGGTGGGCATTCAAACATCCCGAACCTGCTGATCTTTTCCGTACCATGGAAGATGCCAGTGGAGAAGACCTGGATTGGTTCTGGAGAGGTTGGTTTTACGGAACAGAGGCCTGCGATATGGCTATTGATACGGTTAAGTATTTTACTGCCGACATAAGTAAGGATCCACCGGAAACCAAAGAAAGTACTACGATGCGTGGTCTCCCCAAACCAGCCGGCAGTACGTTTGACGATATTTCCAAAATCCGTAACCGGGAGGATAAAAACATTCAGTTTGAATCGGACAAAGACAGTACCCTGCAGGACTTCTATTACCGATATAACAGGGGCATGGAAAAATATGATACCACTAAATATGCGGTAACCTCTCCGGGTGGATTTACGGAAGCATTGGATGCAGAAACCAAAGCAAAGATTGCTGATAAACATTTTTATGAAATCACCTTCAGTAATAAGGGCGGGTTGGTAATGCCTTTAATTGTGGAATTTACTTTTAAGGATGGCACCAAAGAGGTAGATCGCATTCCGGCTCAGGTATGGCGTCTGAATGAAGGAAAAGTTTCCAAGGTATTTATGAAGAATAAAGAAGTAGCCAGCATAAAATTAGACCCCATGAAAGAAACGGCAGATATCAATGAGAAGAATAACACCTGGGGGGAAATAGCGGCTTCTTCCAAGTTCACCACCTTTAAAATGAAACAAGGCGCCGCCCGCGGACAATCACAGGGAATAAACCCGATGCAGAAAGCTGAGGAAAAGAAGAAAGCCTTTTAAAATGAAGAATTATGAATGAAAAATAAAATATTTAGAAGTGAACCCCGGTCGTGAAGCCGGGGTTTCTTTTAATATCCTCAGGCAAGCAAGAAAAGAATAGGCGAGATTTTGATTGCTAAACATAGCGGAGCGGTTATAGGATAGCATCCATCCAAAACAAAATTCCGGTTAGCAGGATTTAAACGGCAAGGTTACCAGGATCACTACAAATGGTATCCATAAAAAAATAAAACATTTTTGATTTTATCAAGCGCAAAACATACTAAATGATCTTTCAAACAACGAAACTGAGAATGAACCTCTGGGCCTCCGCGCCTCCGCGGTAAAAAATATTTTCAATCTCAGATGCTGGCGCAGGTGTTTTTTCCGGAAAGCTGCAATATGTTAGAAAATAAGCAAGCAAGAAATAACAACCTGAAATTTTATAAATCCCTAAACTAACCGTCTGACACAACCGCGTCAGCAGCGGCAAATAATTTCAAATCGTGTTTCTAACTCATACAGTAACTTTGTAAATGCCGATTTATTTAATCAGAGCCGAACAATCGGTAGTTTTGTTCCTGATATTTTGATAGGAGCAAAATGGTTATCTTCCGTAAGGACTGTTGGAAGAATTGCCACGAAGGGAACAACCAAGGTAAAATATATTGGTACACTTCGTGATTTAGAAGGTGTTCCACGAAGCCAAACATTTAGTAATGAATTAGCAAAAAATTCAGGAAGCACTTAGGCGAATTATTATAGAAATATGTCGGTTTTAAGAACAACTAGACGAGACGGATATTCTATATTAGATTGTTCTTGGGTAGGCCGCATTCAGAAGGTTTACCTACTATTAAGTGGCCAAATAGAAAAATTGGTGAATCTTTCCTCGGTGCTGAAAAACTTGCATTAAAATCTAGAGGCATATACAGAATAACACTATAATGAAGGACAAAACGACAAATGATTTTTTACAAGCACTAGACGATTTTGAAAAACTTCTTTCTAGTATGTCTTTTAAGGACCATAGGGTCATAGAAAATGGCCCTATATATATCAATTTATATAAGAAAGATAATACATCAATTAAAATATTTTGGGGGCCTCCTGAATTTGAGATTGATTTAATTATTTATACGAAAAAAAGAAAGTATGAATTTAAAGATTTGCTTGAAATTCCTACCGTAGGTAAATGGGCTAATGAAAATAGATACGTTGAGAGAAATGGTAGAAATTATAAAGAAGAGTTTATGTGGCTAATAGAACTGTTTAGAATTTGTTTACCAATTGTAGAATAACGCTATTTGTTATTATTCTTATCCGTCTTTCTTAAATCAGTAGATTTCTTTCGGCCACTTTCCTTTAAGGCACGGTCAATGATCCATTCTATCTGCCCGTTCACACTACGGAATTCATCCCCTGCCCACTTTTCGAGAGCTTTGTATATTTCTTCATCGATTCGTAATACAAAATTCTTTTTTCCCGCCATCAGTGGAAATTATTGATAAAGCGTTCCGGTGTTTAATATCGGTTGAGCACCCCTTTCTCCGCAGAGTACCACCATCAGGTTGCTAACCATGGAGGCTTTTTTCTCTTCGTCCAGGTGAACAATTTCTTTTTTAGAAAGCATTTCCAATGCGAGCTCTACCATACCCACCGCTCCTTCCACAATCTTGAACCGGGCCGCTACGATTGCGGTGGCCTGCTGGCGCTGCAACATGGCTCCGGCTATTTCCGGGGCATAGGCCAGGTGACTTATTCTCGCTTCTTTAATTAAAATTCCTGCCGGGGCCAACCGATCACTTAATTCTTTTTCGAGCATCACGTTCACCTGGTCACCCCCATCCCGCAGCGTAATAGTGGCATGCTCATCTTCCATATGATCGTAGGGACAACTCGTGGCTAAATGACGGATGGCTGCTTCGCTCTGCACTTTTACATAGTGAACATAGTCGGCCACATCAAAAGCGGCTTTAAAAGTATCCTTCACCTGCCACACAATTACCGCGGCAATCTCAATTGGATTCCCCATCTTATCATTTACTTTCAGCTTGGCGCTTTCCAGGTTTTCCGAGCGAAGCGACATCTTTTGTTTCTTATACAACGGGTTTACAAATAACAACCCATTTTCTTTGGCAGTTCCCACATACTTGCCGAAGAAGGTGAGCACCCGCGAATAATTGGGGCTGATAATAATCAATCCCATGCTTAAGAAAGTGCCTGCAACCAGGGTAATAATAGCCATCACGATATACCATTTGCTCCCTTCTTTTTCCACCTGGGTAAATAAATAGGCTGACGCACCAAAAAGTAATAAGGACGCCAATAGCGTAAGAAAACCGGAAACGGGTCTAAGAGTCTTTTCCATATAGTTTAATTTTGGATGATATCAATTTGATATCAAATATACATCAAACCTGGAAATGACAAAATTTTTAGGGATGAATTATTTGGAGGCGTTATGAGCGGTAAAAACAAAGTGCCACCGCGATGGCAGTGGCACATTTTTCCCAATTGTATCTTATATAGTTTATCGTACCCTTTAAGAATCTCTTTTACCGCCCCAAAGGATCAATCAAATACCTCCCTTATTTCGCAGGGGGCAATGCCATCACCCCGTATCACGCATCTAACATCCAGCCTCCCGCCTCCCGCCTCTCTCTTTTCTCCTTCCGTCTCCCGCATCCTGCCTCTCACCTCCCTCTTTTCTCCTTCCGTCTCCCGCATCAGGCCTCCTGCCTCCAGCCTCTCTCCTCTCTTCTCTAATTTCCCCCTGTACTTCCATCCCTTACTTTTATCTTTTTCTTCCCCGCGTTTTTCTTCTCAAATTCCAATACTTCTTTAGGTTTACTGATTGCTTTCTTTTCGCCCACCGGGCCGGTCACCGCTGCAGGACTCGATTCCAATTTCCCCAGTGTATAATTTTCAGTCCGGATAATGAACCCGGTTTCTCCGTCGTAATATTTCCAGGCACCATGTTTCAGCGCAGCCCCTTCATTTTTTATAATAACCTGGCGATAATTATCGAGTTTATCCGGATCCTCCACATCAATAGTATCATATTCCTTATCCGGGTTAAGGGCTTTCCAGCTTTGCTCGAGTCGCAAATCTCCATGGATCGAATAATAGCGGCATAGCCCATCTTTCAGGCCCCACTTGTAATTTTCTGTTCCAACCAGGTCACCCGATAAACTATATAACCGCCACTCTCCTTCTTTCCGGTCGTATTTATACCAGCCTTCTTCCTCATATCCCGGTTCGCCACGAACGGTTTCATAGCGATGCACCCAGGGCCCCTGCTTCCTGTCCTTCATATCAATCCGGTTAAGGGTATCCCCATTCGCATTCAGGGTATAGTCTTTCCATTGAGAAAAACCATTCAAGGAAATGAACAGGAGGAAGATCAAAATACAACGCATGTTTTGTATGTTTATATATTTATATCAACGAAAACTGAACTGTTTTATGATACCAAAATTACTGCAAAACCCCTGCCGGGTTGCAGGTTTAACAAGCCTGTTGCTTGTTTGGACCTTTTCCCTGCTATTCGCGCAAATAAAACCTACTGCCGGGGCCGATCGAATGAAAACGGTACAACAACGCAAGCTGCTGGACCACAAATCAATGCTTAAAGACATCCCATTCAGGAATATTGGTCCCACCATAATGGGAGGCCGGGTGGTTGATCTGGACGTCAACCCGGATGACCCCACTGAATTTTACTTAGCTTACGCGTCCGGTGGTTTGTGGTACACCACTAATAATGGACAAAGTTTTATACCGGTTTTTGATACGGAGGATATTCTAACCATCGGTGATATTGCTGTTAACTGGAAAACAAGAACCATCTGGGTTGGAACGGGTGAAGTGAACAGCAGCCGCTCCTCCTATGCAGGTATCGGAATGTATAAGAGTAATAACAACGGAAAAAACTGGGAATGGATCGGCTTGCCGGAATCACATCATATCGGGAAGATTCAATTGCATCCAACAGATAATAATATTGCCTGGGTAGCTGCCTTAGGTCATTTATATTCTCCGAATAAAGATCGCGGCATATACAAAACTACCGATGCTGGTAAAACCTGGAAGCAAACCTTATATATTGATGACAATACAGGCGCTATTGATATTGATTTAAATCCTACCAATCCTGATGAATTATACGCTGCCATGTGGTATCGTACCCGCAGTGCATGGAATTTTGAAGAAAGCGGCAAGACAAGCGGAATATATAAAAGTATTGACGGCGGAAATACCTGGCAACTCATCAGTAAAGAAGGCGCGGGTTTTCCAGTAGGTGATGGAGTGGGAAGAATTGGAGTGGCGGTTTATCCCGGGAACCCACAGGTAGTTTATGCAATAGTTGATAACCAGTTTCGGAAACCGGATACCAGTTCCAAAAAAACAGATACGGCTTATAAAGCGGCTGATTTTAAAGACCTGACCAAGGAATTATTTGCACAACTCGACGATAAGAAACTGGAACAATTTCTACGCCGGAACCGCTTCCCGGCAAAATATACGAGCGCGGTGGTAAAAGAAATGGTAAAGAACGATAAGGTAAAACCAACCGCCGTTTTTGATTACCTGAATGTGAACGATGGTTTCGTTAATACCGGCATATATGGTTGCCAGGTATACCGCAGTGAGGATGGCGGCAAGACCTGGAAAAAAACACATGAAAAGGATATTCCTATCTATTTTACTTATGGCTATTATTTCGGTAAGATATACGTATCGCCCTATAATGATAACAAGGTAATTATTTTTGGCGTACCCTTACAGCTCTCCACCGATGGAGGTAAAACATTTAAGAATATTGATAAAGGGAATGTGCATGGAGATCATCATGCCATCTGGATCAATCCCAAAAAAGATTCGCATATAATCAATGGAAATGATGGCGGCGCGAATATCACCTACGATGATGGGGCTCATTGGTTCAAATGCAATACGCCCCCGGTCGGACAATATTATTCAGTTACTACCGACGAAGCAAAACCGTATAACGTGTATGGTGGCCTGCAGGATAACAATGTATGGTATGGCCCTTCCAACCACAAAGAAGATATCGGGTGGATTGATAACGGTGAATACAACTATAAATCACTGGTGGGTGGTGATGGAATGCAGGTGCAGGTAGATACCCGCGACAATACCACTACCTATGCCGGCTCGCAGTTCGGTAATTATTTTCGGATGAACCGTCTTACCCGCAGCGATCGAAAGCCCATTCGTCCCGGCCATGATTTAGGAGAGCAACCGCTCCGTTTTAACTGGGAAACGCCTATTGTCCTCAGCAAACATAACCAGGATGTTTTTTATTATGGTACCAATAAATTTCACCGCTCATTGAACAAGGGAGATAACCTGGAGACATTAAGCGGCGATCTTACCAATGGGAAAAAAGAAGGAGATGTTCCTTTTGGAACCTTAAGTGCGCTAACTGAATCACCGATGAAATTTGGTTTACTCTATGCCGGATCAGATGACGGCCATCTTCATATTTCAAAAGACGGCGGCTATACCTGGAAAAAGATCAGTCAATCATTGCCGCCAGGTTTATGGGTAAGTCATATCACGGCCTCCCAGCATAAGGAAGGAAGGGTATATGTTACGCTTAATGGATACCGCAATGATCATTTTCTTCCTTACCTGTTTGTAAGCGAAGATTATGGCGAGCACTGGAAAGCACTGGGAAAAGACCTGGCCTTTGAACCACTGAATGTGGTAAGAGAAGATCCCAAATACGATAGTATATTATATGTAGGAAGTGACGGGGGCCTGTACGTTAGTATCAATGCAGGGAATAGTTTTATGCTATGGAGCGCCGGGTTACCGAAATCGGTTCCGGTGCATGATATCGCCATTCAACAACGCGAGAATGAAATTATCCTCGGCACGCATGGCCGCAGTTTATATGTAGGCAAATTAGACAGTGTGCAATTATTAATTAAGAATGCAGAGTATCGCCAGAAAAAACAGGCGGAGGTGGATAAGATGATGGCGGTAGCCGGTGGCGAACAATACAAAGACCTCTTCAAACGGGAAGGGATTGAAGTGGAATGTCCGCCGATTAATGTTGGTAAGAAGAAGAAGAGAGGTTTGTAGTTTGTGGTTTGTAGTTTGTGGTTTGTAGTTTGGGGTTTGTAGTTTGGGGTTTGGGGTTTGGGGTTTGTAGTTTGGGGTTTGTAGTTTGTAGTTTATAGTTTTCATATTCCAAAATTCTTTATTAATTGTTGAAAGCTTCGCTAACTTTCGCATCTCAGATTTTGACTATTGACTATAGACTATTGACTTTTGACTCACGACTCCCGACTCCCGCCTCCCGCCTCTTCACTTTGCTTTTTGATTAAAATTTATTATGAAAAAAATCATTGCGCTTTGTTTATTGGCTAGTATTGTTTTCCCGGCAGCGGCACAAAAGAAAACGATTGCCCAGATCAAATTGGAACTGGAGCAATCGCCCAATCCACCGTTGTATGTAAAGGAGGTGCTGAAGAAAAGATTTATTATGGATACGGTATCTGTAATGCGTACCGACCAGTTTATGAGTTTACCCGACAGCCTGGCGTACAAAGGAAAAATCAAGAAAGTGTATGGTCCGTATGATAAAGGAAAAGTGCTGGTGCAAATATTAGCCAAGCTGCCAAACACCTTTAACCGCATCAGCCAGATATTTCTTGATACGAGCGTATTTACCCGTCGAAATGCCGATTCGCTGGCTAATGATATCCTGATGCGAATAAAAAACGGATCGGCGAGTTTTGAAGAAATGGCCCAGGTATGGAGTATGGGGGGAGAATCGGTTACCAAAGGAGATATCGGGTGGATAGCGGTGGGCGCGCTGGTACCGGAAATTGAAAGGGAGTTGCGCAAGCGAAAGAAAGGAGAAGTATTTAAAGTATGGACCCGAACCGGCGTTCACATTGTTAAAAAAACAGGAGTCAAACAGGACACGGGTTTTGCGTTGATGATGCGGGTATTGTTATAAAAAAATGAAAAAGAAACTATTTATTGCATTTGGAGCAGGACTCTTCGTTTTGGCAATAAGCCTATTGCTTGCAGAGAAAGGCCATTTACTCGCCCTGATAATATTGTTTCCTTCCTTCCTTCTCGCTTTTGATGCGAATGCTACACTGGCTGGTATATTAGCCAGTGTTCAGTTTCCCCTATATTATTATTTAATAACTATTGGTAATTCAAAAATCAAAAAAATAAAAATAATATCCGGTGTACTGCTTGTTCACTTAATCATTATGTATCTTGTTATCAATAAAAAAAACGCAAAAACTGCATTTCTTCCTACTTCTCTTGAACAACACTATTCCTGGCAAATTAACTCCCCCTCAATACTAACTCACAATTAGGTTCTTTAGTATTACCGAATATATTCGGGAGGCACCGAAAATATTGGTCTAATATATGTCTGCCCTTATTCTTATATCCTACCATCCATCGCCCGGTTTCCTTTCATAGTAATACGAAAGCAGCTCGTTATAAAGCCAACCGGCATAACAACAAACAAAACATTATGTCTTTGTACGACGAACAGGGCTTGGCGTTGTTGGGGGATTTGAAAAACGTCCGCCCGGAACTGAAGCCCAATTTGAAAACTGATGTTGAAGATAACAACAAAAAGCTAAATTGAAACTCGTCTGCCCGAACAAAAGCCACATAGAATTAAAAATGTTCATTTTTATTCCGTCAAGCCCCAATAACGCCAAACCCCTTGTTAGGTACAGTGCTTCTTTTCGGTCGTCCATAATTGTCTGTCAATAACTCCACATTCTTAGTCCTATCCACTCATAGTGAAAATAGAAAACAACTAAGGCTAATAACCAAGTCGTAGTTACTAATAAATACCACTTTGTCCATTTGTTTGTTATTTGTCCAAACCTTTTAATTGTCATAATGAAACCTGCTACACCTAATATTGCAAACAATAATGTCCCAATAAAAAAAGTAACAGTGAAAAAATTTACTGCCCCCATTAGTGAAACATTTGTAGCCATATAGGCAAGTGTACCAAAAGCTATAATTAATGAAAGAACTCCAAAGGCTGATAAACTTCTTCTGAAATATTCTTTCCAAGACATTCTCTTGAATATTGCCTTGAAGAGCCAAAATATGGAACTTAGTATAAGTAATATTCCACAAACTAAACTACCCAAAACCAAAATTCTGATTATTAATATTTTTATGTAGGATGTCTTTTCGTAATAAGAACCCCACTCATACAGAACTTTATTACCTTCTTGATTTGTGGTGAATAAAAATGATGGTAAGTTTTCAGTTGGTTTTCTAAAAATAGTTGATGTTACTGGTAACATAACTCGGTCTGGTCTTTTAAAACCATAAGAATGTAAACTATCGCCTTTAAGTTCAATATGATAGCCGTGAAATAATTCCTCTAAGTATTTATTTAAAATTTCAAAACGTGGTGATTTAAGCTGATAATATCCTTCATAGGATTTTAATGTTTCAATGCTTACAGGTATTGTAGGTATTGGCTTTGGGATTTGTATAGAGTCGCTAAGATAATTTATTAATAAGTCAGAAAGCGAACCTGTATTTGAACAACAAATAACAAAGCCGACTTTTAAATCTCTATTGTAAGCGTAACGAGAATTAAAACCTAAACCTGCTCCATCGTGTCCATAAAAAGGAAACTTATAATTTAAAAAATCAACTGTAATTCCCTTGCCATAACCTGTTTTTAAACCTAACTTGGCAGCAGGTGTACTTTCAGGGACTTCCATTTGCTCAATTTCGTTATTGCCATTATTTAGCATAAATTTTACAAACTTTGCCATATCATTAGCACAAGAATACAATGCTCCTGAACCTTTGCCAACCATTTGTAAAAATGGAAGTTGCTTATAATTATTGCCACTCCATTCGTAGGGTGTTGCATTAACTGAATTTGGTTTTGCAGGAATAATAAAGTTGCTGTTTGTCATTCCAATTGGCAAGAGTATTTCTTTTTTTAGAAAAACTTCATATTTTAAACCTGATAGCTTTTCAATTAAATAGCCTAAAATATTGTAGCCAATATTTGAATATGCTTTCTTTTCGCCTGGTCTCCACCTACAAAACATTGAGTTTTTGCATTTTTTAATTGCTTGTAGTTCTGTTATGTTTAAATTATTATTCCAAAAAGTATTAAAACGAAGGTCGTCAAAACCTGATGTGTGTTCTAAAAGGTGAATGATTTTAATTGGATTTGTTTTTTCCCATTTGTTTATAAAAACTATTTCAGGTGCAATTTTAGAAAGGTCGTCATAGAGTGAAAGTTTGCCTTGTTTTACTAATTTCATTATTGCTAATGCGGTAAATGTTTTAGTAATTGAAGCCATTGGAAAAAGTGTCTGATTGGTGGCTTTTTGTTTTGTGTCAATGTTTGCAATCCCAAAAGCATTTGAAAAAAGAACTGTGTCTTTGGTAACAACTGCCAACATTATAGAGCTTTGATGCTCATTAGTCAAAATTTTATTTATAGTGTCCTGTAATTGAGTAATTGTTTTTATGGGTGTCTGTGCAAAGAGTTTGAAAAGGCAGAAACAAAAAAATAATGGTATTAAAATCAGTCGCTTTTTAGTCATAATATTTGTCTCTTAGTTTGTCTTACCTGAATTTGTAGGGTGTGTCAAATAGCATTGTGCCTAACTCCCGTATTTACGAAAGGTTGCACATAACCAAGGTACAAAACTATTTGAAAGCCCGTCCGAAAGGCTCAGCTGGGCGGGCAAATCACAACCTTTTGTCTGAGATCGCTTAAGGTTTTGCACATCCGCAGCCAACAGATTGCTGTCGACTGGAACAAAGGGTTGGGCCTCACCCACAAGTTTTAATTAATTGACTTCCGACGCCAATTTGAGGCCAGTGGCATCAGTGAGTCGTTGGGCTGTTGCCTGCATGATCTTATGAATTGCTTCAGCCTTTAGCCCGTACATGACACAGAGTGTCGACGTGCGAAGGAGCGTATCTTGAGCAAGTGCCTGGACTTGCTGCAACGACTTGTGATGAAAGAAGTCCTTGCCCGCTTCCCTTCCCTGAATTTCTATGTCGAACAAGCAAGCCAAATACCACCGCAGCGAAGAAGTGTCGAGGAATGTGGTGAGCATACTCCCTTGTTTGCCGTGAATCATCTGACACCATGCTCTGACCTCAGGAATCTCGAAAAGAGCACGGGAATCTTCGTCATAACCTGCAACAGTCAAAGTCCACAGGGGAAACTGTTTGAGTTCCTTCATTTCGGTACATGCCATTCCAACAAGCATCGCAATGCGATCCGTATCATTGGCCGCAATATCGTCCTTTCCAATCTCTTGGAGCCTTAGGAACTGCCTGTTCTCCAAACTTGCCGAACGTGTTCCGAATAGTTTTTTCAATAGTCCCATATATACAAATTCTGCAAGAACCAAGGTACAAAACAATTTGAAAACCCGTCAGAACGCCAGCCCGAAAGATTCATTCTGGCGGGGTTCACCCCAGAGGGCAAATCACAACACCTTGTCTTTGAAATTTATCGCTTTACACAAAACTCATTCAATTTTCTTCACTTCCCTTCTAACGCCCCAGGCAACATGCAATACTCTCAAAATATTACCGTTGCTGTCTGTTTCAAATTCTATTTGCTGATCAGTACCATTGCCATAAAAAAACTTATTGCCAGACTCTGGTATCAACCGTATGTCGGCTCCGTACACAGAATGAATATAAAAAGTATCATTCTTGTTAATGAATTCCACCGGGAAGGTCGCCATATAGGGAGGCCTGGTTAGCTGCATCATATACTGGCCGGCATATTTATCAGAAACTTTACCTGGCATCAGCTCTTTATGAACATAGGGCAACAGGATACTTTTGTTTAATATTATAGCCACCAACCCATCGGCAATAAATTCAGCGTGAGATTCATTGTTGGACAACACAATCACCGTTATATCTTCCTCCGTATATCGCATATGCATGGCCAGATAGCCGGGAAAGGATCCGTTATGAAAAACATAATTACCGACGTCATTTTTTCCAACCCGTCATGCCATAACCAAAAGAAACGGCGGGAAATTTTTTCTCCGCATGCACCGAAAGCATTTCCTGCTGTGTTTCTTCTTTAAGCAGGGTATGATTTTTTAGCGCCCGGTCCCATTTCAACAGATCCCCCGTTGTAGTAATTATCATGCCCTCACCGGTTATACCAGTGAAATAACTTGTCCAGCCGGAGGGCTGACTGTCAGCCAGTATATATTTATGCAAACTATCCGAATACACATATCCACTGGCATAACCGGGAATGCTTTCCGCCGACCGGGGAGCGTTCGCCACCTGGGTATGTGTCATTTTTAACGGCTTAAAAACCTGTTCATTCATATACGTTTTATACGACTGCCCGGATATTTTCTCTATAATACATGCCAGCAGATTGAAGCCCGTTCCGGAATACATCAGGTTCTCACCGGGCTTAAATAAAAGAGCTGGCTTTTTGCTACTCAGTAAACGGATAAGATCATCATTGGTAGCTATTTTGCTGTGATCAAAATATTTTTCTACTAACGCAAATCCGTTGGGAATACCGGAGGTATGGGTAAGTAATTGGCCAACCGTAATATTGTTATAGGGAAGCTCGGGAAAGAATTTTCGAAGGGTATCTGAAATACTGATCAGCCCCTTATCTTTTAATATCAAGATACCAACGGCAGTAAACACTTTTGCAATCGAGCCACAGTCAAAAACGCTGTTCTCATCGAGTGCTTTCTTTGCATTGTAATCAGCATATCCAAAAGATTTCTGGTAAATAACTGTTCCCTTTTTTGAAACCAATACATTGCCATTGAAACCATATATACTGGTTTGCCCATTCATGTATGAATCAAAAACTGATTGGCTGTTTTGTCCAAATACAACAAAAGGCAGACAGAGAAAGAATAATATAGTGCGCATAAATGACAATGAGGTTTGATAATGATGACCTGCTAACTGAAATTACTGAATGAAAACTTATAAAAGCTGAATAATATTTGAGTTTACCCTGGATGTCCTTGCCAGAACTTACTTCTGAAGCAAATTACACAAAGCCTTTTGAAAGCGGCTGGTCTTATGCCTTATCAACAACTGATTTTGATAGGATGTCCTGAATGTTATGTCTTTTAGGGATTGTTTGATTTTGATATTCGTTCTGTACATCCCAAAAAAAAAAGTGAAACAACAAGTACAGTTAATTTACGTTGGTTCACGTCAGACTAATTATCAGAGTGAAGGATTTCAATAGGGTTGCCTAAAACAGTCGGGGTATTGTGCAATGGCAAAGTTTGGCTTATGAATAAGTATGACCTGGAGTTTACTGAAGTTGTACTCTTGCATCAAAAAATATAATAGCAGTTATTTACAATTCTTTTGGAGTGTTCTGCGGTTTCATTACCAATTTCGGCGTTCTGTCAATTTTGAATAACCCCCAATGTTTTTCCGGTTCTAAAGGGTGGTGGGAACCTTTCCATTCTTCATCAAATGCCTCAAATACAAAGGTTGGAATATTTTCAGAACCCGTCCACTCCACGAGGTCTTCATAATATATTTTTTGATTCATTTCATTTACAGCCTCCGGATTTATGCCTCTTCCGTTGGAATTTGTAGACCAACCTGCTTCCGTAATTAAAACAGGTTTATCAGGATATTTTTGAGCTACCGCATAATAATTGTCTTTGGTGTACTCCAGTGATTCGTGAATATGTTTGTATTCCCACACCGGATAGGTATGAACGGAAATAAAATCAACCACTTTGGCTAAAGGTTCCAATTTATTTAACCAGGGCAAATAATTTTCACAAAATGTAACTGGTTGCCTGGTTGATTTTTTAACTAATTTCACATATTCTATTACATGGCTTACCGGAACATAGTGGTCTGTCCAATCTACACATGCTTCGTTTCCGACGGAAAGTGAAAAAATAACTTCCGGGTAATAATTCCCCAAATGAATCAATTTTTGAATTTTCTTTAAATTATTTTTCTGATTCAACTTCAATTGTTCTTCTGAAAAAATACCACCTCCCCAGGGGCAGCCGAAATTATTCATTTCCGCTTCTATATAAGCACCCATCATGACTTTGAAATCCAGTTTTTCTTTTCGAATGACTTCCAAAACGGTTTCTCCGTGTTTATCACAATCATACAGCCGCAGGTATTTCCAGTTTTTTTGAAGAATTAGTAAATCCTCTTTTATTTCTTCATAAGAGGGATATAAAACTCCCGGTTGTTGTCCCTCTCTGAAACCGGAATAGCAAATTGCATTACCGGGAAGTAGTCCTAATTTTTTAAAACAATCCATTTTAGAATTTCAGTTTTTCATTCTTATCCCAAATTCCCCAATAAGCGCCTACCTCTCCTTCTGCCCCTACTTTCCAGGATTCATCAAAAGAAGAAAAATAGAATATACCGGAATATTTTCTTCGCTAGACCATAAGCTGGGTATTGATGAAATATTCTATTGCATTTTTTTCAGATGGGATACAGAGTCTTTCAAATTTTCACCCCGGCTGGGCCATCCTGTTTCGGTAATAATTACTTTCTTACCATTTCCTGCAGCATTGCCTGGTGATACATTTGTTTCATGTAATCCTAATGAATTTTCCAGAACGGCATCCTTCCCAAAAAGGATAGCAATTGCATAATATCACATCGCAAGCTGCAGTAATTCCTGGGCGTTGTGAAAATTCATAGTAGGCATCTACATAACCAACGGGAATATGAGGAATGGCCGCTTTTACTTTGTTTATGAAATCCAGTAACAGTTCCTCTTCAGTTAAATCTTTTCGATACATTACTTCATTTCCCACTGCAGCAATATCAACAAAGCCTTCATTAGCAAGTTTTATTAATCCTTCAATTTCCCGCTGGTTCATTCCAGGGTCATTGCCCAACCATGCCCCAACTAATGTTTTTATACCAAATTCTTTAGCTATTTGGGTATTAACTCATTCCCTTCCGTGCAGGAAAAAGAACGGACCCATTTGGTATGAGGTTTAATATTTCCATTCGTCGTCTTACTTGTGCTTCTGAAATGATATCACCTGGTTTTTGTCCTTCTTCATATAAACTGAAACAAAATCCATGCACCCCGGTTTTAGATACTTCAGCAAATAAGTTTTTCTAATTCATCTTTTTTCTGTTTCGCCTTCTCATAGCTAATTCTGTATCCGGCTTTACGGAAAGTGATATCCTCTTTTCTGTAATGACATAGTTTAATTATATTATTAATTTTCAATTTTTCATTTTTATCCCATATTCCCCATCCCGCACCGACCTTTCCTTCCTGTTTTGTTTTCCAGGATTCATCAAAGGAGGAAAAATAGAACAGTTCAATGTGTTTACTTTTTGCCCATTCCTGAACCGCTATAAAATATTTCATGGCATTTAACTGGGAAGGTACTGCCGCTTCCACATTTTCTCCCATACTTGGCCAACCGGTTTCTGTAATGATTACTTTTTTACCGTTGGCTGCCTGTTGCGTTAATTCTATCATTCTAATTAAATACGACAGCGCATAATTATTATCTGCACCTTCCCAAAAGGGATAACAGTTTGCTAAAATGACATCGCATGCATTTACCAAAGCAGGTCTGTCCAGAAACTGGTAATAGGCATCTACATATCCAACCGGAATAGAGGCTGGCAATGCTTCTCTCACCCGGGTAATATATTGTAATAATTCTTCTGCTGAAATTTCGTCCCGATGCAATACTTCATTTCCTACAGCAGCTATGTCTACTAAACCTGCTTTAGCCAGACTGATCAGTGATTGAATTTCTTTTTCATTTCTTGCTTTATCATCACTGATCCATGCCCCAACTAAAGTTCTTAATCCTTTTTGGTGAGCAATTTCCGGTATCATTTCATTTCCTTCTGTGCAAGAGAAAGACCTGATCCATTGTGTATGCGGAGCAATTATATCCAGCCTTCTGCGAATTTGATCTGCTGATAAAATATCACCAATTTCCTGTCCTTCTGTATACGGACTAAAGCATAAACCGTGTAAACCATTATTTAAAAATTCTGAATAATGTGACCTAATTTCAGTTTCCCCTTTTAAACTTAAATCTAAACCAGTTATGGTATTTATAGAAGATCCGTTTTTCTCTAAAGAAAGTAGTTTTCCGGAAATATAAGCAGATGATTGTTTTTTAACGGGTACTTTTCTGGCATCTAATTCTTTTTTGATCTCTCTTGCTTTCGCTTCAGTTAAGTCATAATTCCTCATTACCCACATAGCTATCAACGTACCTAAAATAGGGATGCCGGAGAAGAAAAGCCTCAAACCGGTAACTGCACCTTCCGCCTGCGTTTCCGCACCTGCTTTAAAACCCACAAGAGACATAATAACGCCGGTTAATAATCCTGCTATAGCAAAACCAAACTTTACCATCCACCAGTAAATGGCACCAAAAATCCCTTCTCTTCGTTTACCCGATGTCTAACTCATCCATATCACAAACATCAGCTGTCATCGACATCATCAATGTAAACAAACTTCCGATACCAAAGGAGAAGAAATGGCAAAGCAAACAAAAACATATAGGGTTTACCCGGAATGAAGAGAAACCAAAGCAATATATATCCGAAAATAGAAATTCCCTGACAAATTAAAAAGGCTCTCTTTTTCTCCATTTTTTTTGACATCCAGGCCACTATGGGTATAACTATAAAAGTAGTAGCTAAAGCACCTACACAACCAAAAAGGGTAGGCCAGATACCTGCGGCTGCAGCACTGCCATTAAAAAGGTAATAAACCACAATGAAAAAAGTAAAACCGGCAACAGTATTAAAGGCATTAAAAATTAAGAATGTAGCAATACAAAGCTTTCTGAAGGGCTTATTACTAAAAGCTTCTTTGAAACTAATAAGAATTTCCTTTAAACTTCCTCCAATTGTTTTAACTGTTAATGGCTTTAAAGTATGCATCATGTTTTGTAGACTTACTTTTGATAAAGATCGCAGGCATCATCGCCAATATCATACACGAAATACCTACCCAAACTGCCAGGGTTCTTGTGGCCGTATCTGCATTGGGAAACCATTTCGGATCATACATCACCACCCAAAACCAGGGTGCAATTACCCATGCCCATTGCCCAATCCATTGCGAAATGGCCATGATATTGTGTTCGCTCATGAAAATCATCACTCATTTCATACCCCATCGCCACATACGGAACACTAAAAATGGATAAACCAATATAAAACACAAATGACCAATAAGAGAAAGAATATGAAATTATAGTTTACGCTATTTTCTCTATATAATTGCCACATGATTACAAAGGAAATTCCCATGATGATAGCTCCTATAAACACATATTGTCTTCGTCCTTCCCCAAACAGATTTAGTGTTGTCTGATATGAAACCCATGATCGGGTCAAAGAATGCATCAAATATCCTGGGTAGAAAAAATAAAATACCCCACATCCATGATGGCATCCCTAAATTTTCAACCAATACAACCATAAAAATACCTAAGGCTGCCGGAAACATTTGGTTCGCCAGCATACCAAATCCAAAGGCTATTTTTTGCACCATGGGAACCTGTATTGTTGGGGTTGATTATTATTTGACATGTTTAAGGAGTTTTGCGTGATATTTATTTAATTTTTAAGATTTGATTATTACTGTTTGCAACGCTTTTGAACTGATAGAAATATTTTTTGATATATTGTTGAGTTGAATGGATACGTTTTTTAATTGCTCTGTTGGGTTAAAAATAACTAACGCTATAGTACCATCCGGATTTTTTACTGCTGTTGCCATAAGGTCTTTATGATTAATTGTGCAACCAATTTTTACTGCTCCAGGCCTCATAAATTTGCTGAAGTGCGCCATCGTATAATATAAAGGAGTAAAATATACCTCGTTATTTTCCGGGTCTACTATCACAGGGGCAATACACCAGTTTTTAAACCAATTCGGGCCGCCCTGTTTATCTAATACCATATTCCAGTCTATCCAACCATCTACGTAATTATTCAAACAGCCTATTATATCACCTGCATAGCGAAATACCGGAACATATTTGGGATGTAAATATTTTTGATCTGCCGGCGCCCATGTCCAGCCCCAGTCTTTAGCCTCTTTACTCCAGTACCAGCTGTCATCTTTCCATACCGGAATTTGTGCATCGATACAGGCTTCCGTATTGATCAAATGCTTACCTGGGGCAAGCTGGTGAGTGTATTGAAGTGATGCAGGAAAAAAGTCGTAGGTGCTGCCGTACCAGTGTACAGCAGTACCGCCAAAATATTTTGATACTTCTTTATCTTCCAACATAACTTTCGCCCATTTATTCAGTTCCTCACCGCGGTTTTGGTCATAACCCAAAATAGGGATATTTGATAACCCCTCTTTTTCAAACCGCGGACCAAGATATTCTTTTACGAAAGCCGCCATTTCTTCGGGAGTGAAATGCATGCTTTCCCAGTTATTGCCATTACCCATGTGGTTCGTTTTCAACAGTTACTCCCCAAATAGTAATACCTTCTTTTTTATAAGCCTGAATGTATTTTGAGAAATACAACGCCCAGGTTTCCCGGTATTGAGGTAACAGTTTTCCGCCGCGCCAATTATTATTGTCTTTCATCCAGGGTGGGGCTGTCCATGGAGAAGCAATGATTTTAAAGCCATCTTTTGAATATCGCTGTGCCTCCTTAATCATAGGAATCAAATCATTCCTGTCTGCATCAATGCTGAAGTGTTCCAGGTTTTTATCTCCCGGCACCTTAGCGTAAGCATAACTGCTTAATGAAAAATCACAGGAATTTATATGTGTCCTGGTGAGGGAATAATTAGCGCCATCTTCCTGGAAATATGCTTTTAATATTTTTTCACGGTTGCTGAGGCTAAGTTTATTGAGCAGGTAAGCGGAAGCCTCTGTAAAAGAGCCGCCAAAACCGGTTATCGTTTGAAATTTTTCATCAGGATGCAGCGTAATGACAACCGGGTTTTTGCTTTCAGAAAATACTGTTATTTTTTTCAATGAATTTCCTTGTGCCGAAGTTTCATAAACTTCAACTTTTACATTGTTGACTACCTTACCACTATGCAATGGAAATGCCATGATAAAAGCAATTATCGGAAATTTAAAATCAGTAATTACACACTTAAATTTTCCCATTATTATTAATTCTTTAAAACCCTGTCCGGGGTTTTAACATCCAGCCACAGCGCGCTCTTATTGCCATTATATGTTTTTGTAATAGGTTTTCCGTTTCTTGTTAGCCCTTTAAAAGTACCTTTATCAACCAAATCCCAAAGCGCCATTTTTGCCTGGGATTGTAAATTGATTAATCCAAAATGGTTTTCTGAACCCATTGGATTTGCACTGTTTTTCCAATTCTCATCAAAAGCTTCAAAATAGAAACAGGTAATGCCTGCCTTGTTGGCCCATTCTCTCATGAGACCATAATATTTAGCCGATTTGTATTCGTCAGTTGCTTTTGAACCGTCATTGCCATATTGTTCATTAGAAACGGTGGCCCAACCTGTTTCACCCATATGAACCGGTTTATTCAACCCCAATGATTTCATATAATTGACAACACCGGTATATTGTGTTATTGAATAATCCCTTGCTCTTAGCATAGCGGCATCAATCTTTTCCTTTTCTGTTAATGTCATTCATTTTCTTTTATTCCCCAAAACGCGGATTATAATGAGTGTCATGCATAGGATACGTATGCATCGAAATGTAGTCAACGGCTTTAATTAATTTATTTAAATCTTCTACATGATATTCCTTACCGCCTCCACCCCAGGAGGCAAAATTATCCGAACTGGTTATCCATACATCTTTGGATAATTTTCCCTGCTTCTTCAAATCTTGTAAATAATTCACCCAATTTAAAATAATACCAGGCTCTACATAATAGGCCGAAGCCCATTTTACCATCGCTTCATTACCTACAGAAATAATCTTTACAATTTCCGGGTATTCATTTGTCAACCTTACCGCTTCGGCTATTTCTGTTGGATTACGTTCACTGTCTTCATTGCGGATGAGAGGACTTGCTGTCCATGAATTTTTACAATCTATCCAGGCGCCCAGCATCACATACATTTCAAAGCCAGGCTTCTCATTTTTTAATTCCCTTATGGCTTTTAATAAATTGGCAACTTCTTTATGATGTACATTATAGGTTCTGATGATTTTAATTTTCATGGCAGCCAAAATCTTCATGTCATCCTTATTTCGGAAACGGTGGGTTCAATATCCCTTGATGCGAGTTCTGTATCCGCCATAACAAATAGCCTGATAATCGACATTACCCAGCAGCTTTTCAGCCGTAATTTGAGTAGAAATTGGGTCGCTTCCGGTTCTGCCTGACCAGGAAACAAACAGAAATAATAATATATAAATCAGCTTTATTCATTATCTCAATTTATCTTCATTTACATATACTTTCAACAACTCAATTTCACCGGTTCGTTGGAATATCTGCCGGCTTATATCATTATTTAGTTCGGTAGTATTTAATTCTTCATGAGAGCCTTTGGTATAGTAAACTTCTATCTTATTTAAGGTGGCTAATTTGTAAATTACCGGCACCTGGCAATAAGTAAAACAAAGTGAACCTTTTTCTAAAACCAGTTGATGTTGCTTAGAAAAAACATCCATGTAACTGGCTGTTTTTGCTTGTGCTAAAAATTCCCTTTTTCTTAATAACCAAGGCTGGAAAAGTAATTTCCCTTCATTTACAAAAACGCCCAATTCTCCGAATCGGCTCAAAATATCCTCCTTCACCTGTCCGGTCATTCCCGGTTGCTGAACTCCTTTACCAAAAGGAGTGTGAGAATAAGGATCGGTAGGAAATGCTCCGTATAATGCAGGTGATTTGTGAACACCTATCCCTTCGTTGATTTTGTAATAATGCTCTATTAACCGTCTGGTTACATCAACAGCTGAACTTTGCCTGATCGCGTTTAAACAAGTTTCTTCTACAGCCAGTTGTAATTTAGAAACCATATGCCAATAAATAGAACCAAGGCCTTCATAACCAAAAAAGGTTCCTGATCTTCCCGTAAATTCTTTATGTTTAAAAACCTCTTCAAAAATCTTCAGTATCCATCTTTTTTCCTTTGCTGCAAGAGTTTGATATTCGGGGTTATTTAAATTATTTAAAGCAGCTTCCAAGTCATTGGCATTTTTAAAATTTCCGTTAAAATGAAAACTCCCTTTACTGTCTCTTTCAATAATTTCAACATTATTGTCGGCAGCTAATTTCTTTAATAATTGCGATTCTTCGACAGAATCCCCGGGAACCAAATTTTTTTCAAGAAACCCGGGCAAGTTTTTATTTGGATACAGGATATAGCTGGATTGGTCCTGGCGGAACAGTGAACTTTTTTCCAGTGCATCCAGAAGTTCCAGCGATTCTTTGGCAGAAAGATAACCTGAACTCAGCACCGCAACCTGCCCTTCCAGCATTTCACTTAAGTGAGAAATTTGAACAGCGTGTTCATCAGAAGTCATTAAATTGTATGCATGATATAAATGGTCTTCCCGTATATTTTCTTTTATTGAATGGTCTAAAAACTGATTAGTTGTTTCAATAAAATTCAAAAGTTGTTGTAATGATACAGGTGATTTATCGCCAGAAAAACCACGATCGTAAATTGTATTTCTGAAACTACTACCTGCTTTTCCTAAAGCATCCATTACAGATTTTCTGTCTTGATCGCTTATTTTGCCGGATAGCAGCGGTTTGAATTTTTCAAGATTATCTGAAATTCCAAAAAAGAAATCAGATAGTTCCGAAGAAATCTCAATTTGTCCTTTTCGAGAAACTGAAACTAGTTTTTTAAGGAAGGTTAAGAATCTTCGCAGGTAATATAAGGTAACCATGGATACCCCGTTCCCCACCAACGCATTATTGGCATCGTTCCATTCAGGGCGCTGCGTGTTCATCCAAATCCCTGCTTCCGGAATAAAATTGGATACTTTTGATAAAACAGTAGCCAGGATCTTTTCAATAAAATTTACATGGTGAATTTCCTTAAGTGAACTTTTTAATAATGCTCCATCAGCACCTATTTTATCGCATTTTTCCCTGGTGCACTGGTCCGATTCATGGTCAAAAACAATGGTATCTTTCGGATGTTTAAGAATCTCTTCATAAGATTTAATCCTGTAAGGCACATTGGCATAAACGAAATATTCTTTATCAAAAAGATTCTCTAATGCACGGGGCTGATGGTTTTCGATAATCTCCAAAAATTTCAACAGGTAAATAATCTGGTGGTCGCCCCAATAGCCAATATAAGACCATGGATTGTCGGGCTCAATTGTTTCCCAATCAAAGCCATCTTTTGTTACACGATAAGGATTATATCCATCAAAAGTGGAAGCATTTAGAAATTTAAAAATCATTCCTTCTGTAAATTCAGGATAAGAATGGGCAAGGGCTTCCCAGTTTTGAAATATATCCCGCCAGTTTCCCTGGTAATCCAAAATTTTAGAACCATCAAGCTCACTCTTAGTATTGATTGAAAACTGGTTCCACGGCCGGCTAGGGTCGCCATGCCTTCTGCTGAATTTCAATGGCAAATATTCTGAGGCCAATCGTTTAAAATCCAAATTATCAGATTTTCCTTCAAGTTCTTTCAGCGTAATGAGTGAAAATATTTCCGGCAACTGGTCAATATTTTTTTGAGCTGCCTGGTAAACTAATTTATTTGCTTTTGCCAAATAGTTTTTGAAATCCCATTTTTCAATCTGGTAATTAAAATCAAAAATTCCTCCCCGCATAACATTGAACAATACATTGGAAAAGTGCCTGGTATCTCTTAAATCATCAGCAGTAAACTGTAATGCATCGGAAGAAGCATTCAGCTCTATCAGTTTTTGAGTACCCAAATCAATATCTTTCTGAATTAGCTGAACAAGGTTTTTGCTTTTTTTTATAGTCTCTGAAAGCTGGCATATGGATGAATGAGTTTGATTGACGTTTGCAATAATCATCCAGCGCTTCTCCGCATTTGGGGAAAGTTCTGATTCATTAAAAATGAAGTATGCTCCTTTTTCGCCTTTTATATCATTCTCTTCATGAATGTCCTGGTTGTTTCTGAAGTTTTTCAATTGTGTTGATGAAAGCAAATGCTTCGGTTCATCAAAACCCAGAGACCATACAATATTTGCCTTTAATGCTTCGCTTGGCTCTGCTTTATCTACGATTATGGCGCTTAAGGCAAAAATCCCAATACCATTTTCTTTCTGCAATTCACTTCTTTTATAAGCATCAGCCAGATTACTTACATTACGCTGCAGTTCACTTCCTACACCATAAGGAACTATATTTTGAATGCCATCTAAAATTGAAATCCGGATTTTTTCTTTTGCCTGATTCACCAGGGCAGATTTTCTTACAAAACCAAACAGATCGCTTGTATTCCATTCATACCTGAAACACAACTCCAAATCATGATTTATTTCTTCAAAAATGATTTTGTTATTATAAACGCTTTTATACAAATGCCGGCTAACCTTGTACAAACCGAACATCCTTTCTGAAAAGGGTTCCCATAAAAAAGTTTTATTTGTTTTATGAACCTGGAAAATAGATTTACTGCCTGTTAATTCTGCTGATTCAGTTATTTTATCGTCGGTATAATAGGGAAACAGTGCGTATTCTGAATTTTTGCGGCCGGCAGATAACCCTCCGTTGCTGGAAATAAACAACCAATGGTTTGAATCGCTTACTATGCTCATGAAAAAGGGGCGCATTGCATCCACATTGGATATCTTGTAAAAAACTTCGTTTTCTATTTCAACAGATTCCAGATTTATTTTTTCATCCATGGTCATATTTAATATTCATTACTTCAGTTAGTAAAAGTTGTTTGCCCGGAACAAACATGATTTTTTTATCGCTATTTCAATTTTCCCAACTTTGGTAACTGAAAACATGACCTGCAAGATCCCGTTAACTTTTTATTTACCTCATTCAGTTTTATCCTATTGGAAAGAGAATTTAATTTATACCAAAGGGTTCGGTCAAAATTTATTGCTGCTTATATACTTTTACATAATCAACATACATGGATTGCGGGAACGGTGTGCCCGTTGTGGGAAAGCCAACAAAGTTTCCACCAACTGCCACATTTAGTAAAAGGAAAAAAGGCTGGTTGTACACCCACTCACCGGTAACATCTTCTGGTGTAAGCCGCTGGTATAAAAAATTATTAACGAAGAAATCAATATAATCTATCCCCCATTCCACCGCATAGATATAATAATCGTTATCGAACCTTCCGTCTGTTAGTGCATAGCTTTTCCCAATAGAATTACCACCTGAATACCCCGGCCCGTGCAGTGTGCCATGAGTAATGGCCGGCTGCTGCCCTCTTTGCTCCATTATATCAATTTCCCCGCATTGCGGCCAAGGCTTGGTGTCAATATTTGAGCCCAGCATCCAGAAAGCCGGCCATATACCCGGGCCGGTTGGTGTTTTAATCCTGGCTTCAAAGCGGCCATAGGCTTGTGAAAACTTGCCTTTCGTTTTAATCCTGGCAGAAGTAAATCCAGAACCACTGCTGATAGCAGTGATTATTAATTTACCATTGCCATCCAGCTTAATATTGTTTGTATTATTGGTATAAACCTGCAGTTCATTGTTGCCCCAGCCACCACCGCCCAGGTCAAACGACCATTTTGTATTGTCTGGTGCATTACCGGCAGCACCGTTAAAATCATCACTCCATACCAGCTCCCAGCTTCTTTCGGGGAGTGTTTGTTTAGCTTCTTTTTCACAGCCCGATAGTAGTAGTAGCGAAAAAAAGCTTAAAGCTGCGAAGAATATATTTATACTTAATTTTCTCATATCGCAATTTTTATTCGTTGAAGTAAAATATTCAAATTAGTATGCTGACGTAAAAAGAAAATGTTTACGTCAGCATAGATTTAATTACCGAATCTAATGTTATCAAAATAAATCACATTATCTGCGGCCCTTGCGCTGAAATCAAGGAAAATTATTATTTGATCAATATTTGTAGACCCATCCAATCCATTTCCAATTCGGGAACTAAAATCAAATACTAATTCTTCCCATTCATTGATTTTAGTATTAGCCACTTTAATTTCAGGTTGTGCGCCTCCTGCAGGGTTAGCCAATTTAATACCTACATCACTTATTTTAGTTTTGTAAACCATAATCCTGATTTTGGAATTGGAAGCTGAAAGATCCCAGGTAATTCCCATCTGACCATGTGCTGTTTCGCAACCTGCGTAAGGCTGACCTGCCTGGAGTGCTGTGAATTTTGCAACTTTTGAAGATGTATTTAATCCTGATGCATTAGGATTTGCAACAAACTCCAACGGCGGATTTGAACCATTTTCAAATACATTCCATGTCCAGGCTGCACCAAATCCGGGTGTTTCAAAATCAATAGGTTTATCTATGCTGTAAGCGCCGCCGCCTCCACCTCCGCCTCCTGTTTTATAGAAATAAATATTATCCAGGAAAATATTATTTGAGCCTGTGCCGCCGTCAAATTTAAATTGGATAATATTATTTAACGCCACCGGCGAAAAAGCTGAAAGTGGAATATCAACGCTGTTCCAACCTGTTGTAGGCACCGTTAAAGTAAACGGCGTTTCTACAGGGCCCGGGCTGATGAGATACACTTTTAACTGAGTTGCATTGGCGGAGTAATAATCAAGATGTAAAAATCCATAAGAGGAAACATTCTGATTACTTCCCATCTGGATACCCTGATAATTGAAATTGGGATAGGACAAGGTATTATTTCCTGCAATAAGTGTTTGTGATGCAGTGGCAAACCCTGACTGTCCCCAGTTGGGGTTAAAATCTGTACCAGCCACATTGGTATAAGCATCACTAAAAATAGAAATTACATCTGCTGCAGGCCGGGTAGGCGTAGGAGCGGCTACAATGGGTGTAGTCGGTGGTGCGGGATTTTTATAGAAATAAAGATTATCTACATAAATATCCCCATTTCCATCCCATTTCATTTGTATTAAATTATTCAATGCCACTGGTGAAAAAGCAGACAGTGGTATATCTACACTATTCCAGCCAGTTGTAGGAACAGTTAATGTGAAGGGTGTTTCAACTGGCCCAGGGCTGATGAGGTACACTTTTAAGCTGTTGGAATTAACCGTGTAATAATCTATATGTAAAAAGCCCATTCCAGTTACATCTTGATTACTGCCAAACTGTAAACCCTGGTAGTTTAAGCCAGCATAAGACAATGTGTTATTACCTGCAATAAGTGTTTGAGTAGTTACCGTAGCCTGCCCCCAGTTAGGATTATAATCAGAACCAGCAACATTGGTATAAGCATCGCTAAAAATGGAAATTACATTGGCAGGAAGCCTTGTTGGAGTTGGAGCTGCAACTGTTGGGCGGGTTGGTATCTTGTAGAAATATACGTTGTCAATATATACATTGGGGAGTGTGCCGGAAAGAACCATTTGCCCCAGATTTGCTCTTGTTGTAAGGCCGGTAAAAGCAGAAAATGGAAGATCGATACTCACCCAGTTACCTGTGCTTAATGTAGGAGCTGTAATGGTAACTTCATGTGTTTTATCATCGCCACCACCAAACGCACCATTGGCACCAAGATCCGTCAAAAGCACTTTAAAATTGTTGGGTAAGGCAGTAACATCCGGTGTCCAGATATCTATGTGGAAGCCACTCATAGCTGAGGCATTAACAGGAGGAGTTTTAAACTCAATTCCTACAAAGTTTAAGTTGCGGTAGCGTATTACATCATCTCCCTGCACTTTGATAAAAAATTCGTCAACATTGGAAAACTGATAACGTGCATTCCATGTGTCTACAGGCACATTGGTATAAATGTTACTGTAAAGCGAAATTACATCCGCCGCATCACGAGTAGGAGCCGGTGCTTTTGTAGTGGGGCCAACCGGCAAGCCGGTAGAAGTAATTCTTAATGAACCGGTGGCAGTATCTTTACCAAGAACAGCTTTGATGGTAGTAGTACCTGCATCTATTACAGATACCAGCCCTTTTGCATCAACATTGGCAACAGCTGGAATAGACGAATTAAATGTAAAGTAATAAGGTGATATATCAACAGTTTGGTTTACACCGCTTGGAAGGTTTACGGAAGCTTGAAGACCGTTAATGGTAACCTTATCACCTGTTTCGGCATTGTTAATTATTTTGTCCTGCCCGGTATAAACCAAACCTTTCAGGTTAGCAATGCCACCTAAATTTTCAAACCGTACTTCATCAATCCAGAAGGTATAACCCCTTTCATTTTCTGGCCCGGTGGAATAATAGAACAATCCTTTTTCTGCAGTAAGTTTTGATGCATCGGGAATGGGAATGATAACTTTTTTCCAGTTGCTGTTTACAGGTAAGCCACTTAAAGTAACCTGGTATTTGTTTTCACCCAAATCGTTACCAAAACCAACAACACCGATTGTTGCCGGTTGAGAGGCTTTTATATAAAATGAAATGGCGTTATAGCCGGAAAGATTTCTTCCTTTCTTACTAAAGAAAACGCCGCCTGCATAAGATCCATTCGGGCTATTGGCATCGGGCACTTCAAACCTCATGGATTGTTTGGTGCCACCATAGGTTACCTGGTTATCTACCTGGAAAGCTTTTACATCTGAACCACCAAAGGCGGCATAGGCCAAATCTCCGGTGAAGTCATCAATAAAAACTTCGGCTGTATTAGGAAAGGAAGGATTCTGCAATTCGACAACATCTCTTTTCTTGCATCCGGGGCCCATTAATAAAATTAACCCGAAAAGACCATATAATACGTTGTGAAGTGATTGATTTGTTTTCATATAAATTTCTTTATTAATTATAAGCAAGCACATTTATTATTTACCAATATTGATTTGAACGTAAGTACGTATCTCCCACTCATTACCATCCGGAAAGCCTATGGCATTGGGGTCAGGTACCCAGTTTCCGGCCGCATCAATTGTTTTGATGGGTGAATACCGGGGAGAATATTTATCTAATGTTCTGTACGTTCCCCTGATACCTATTTTCGTACCGGGCAGTAAAAACCAATCCGGCTTTCCAATTTCGGTAGAAATGTCTGCGATCAACTGAAGTGGAAACGTAAGGTTAAAATCACGGTGGTAGTCAAAAGGACCCCAATCATTGAACTTACCGATAGCAATCAACTTGGTTTTCTTATAAATAGTCCGGAGGTCAAAACCATAACGGTCAATGGTTCTTTTATCGTTACCGTTAGCTTGTCCGTTACCCACATAAAGGTTGGCAATAAAACCAAAGTTGTGGTTTAATTTGGAAACAATACGGGTATTGGCTTCCCATAAATCCTGTGCAGGCGCAGAACCGGGAAATACAAAAGTGGTTCTGCCATTTGCTAATATACCAATGGCTGCGTCTTGTATCGTTGGTAAATGACGATATACAAAGTCAGCACTGATAGCAAATTTTGCATCTTCTGCCCTGTCATTATCCCACTCATACATCCAGGTGCCTGGTGTAGGATCATAGGTTAACAGAAGTTCTCCTGCTATTGTTTCCCTGTTGGACCTTACTGAGAATGGGTCGTCCAAAATGTTTCTTGGCCTGCCGGGTGCCAGCACATCAGCAGGTATCGGGCCTTCAATAGGTTTTTGGTATAAAAAGTTGGGAGCAATTTGCAGTTTACCAACGTTTACGGTAAAACCACTCAGCACATTGTACATATTGCCGCTACCTAAATCTTTCAATCTCCAGCCGGTAAATGTTTTGGTTTGGTCAACACCCCCGTTCGCAACAAGTCCCATGTAAGAAGCAAGGCCATACCATTGCACCGGTCCACTGGCATAAGTTAGTTTTATCTTACCACCAAAATTGTCTTCTGATCTTATCTGGTGCTGAAACGTTTTATTATCACGCATCAACTGGAACGTACGTCCGTTGAGCGGCTGGCCTGCCCACAAGCCACCGATGTCAAATCCAAATTTTTCAATCTTTCTGGAAACACTTAATGCCGCTTTCCTTGTTTTTGGAGTGGGGACAGCAAATGAACTTTGCAGGCCGCTACGCTGTGTAAGGTCTTCATGAAACATTCCGGTAATATCAAACTTTGCAATCTTTCGGGTATATTTTGCAAGAACAGCCGGGTTAGCTCCCCACCACAACTCCGGACCAAAAGCCAGCTTCAATCCTTTGATGGCTTTTTTACCTTCTATTTCAAAACCAAATGGTGCTTCACCATTATATATGTCAATATTAGGCCCGTAGTTTGCCTCGGGATAAAGCCCAAAGAAATCTCCTTCATTTCCCCAATGATAATGGCCAGTTCTGTAAAAACCAGTTAGATTAAAGATTTTATTGTTCCAGTTAAAACTGCTTCTGTAAAGTTGAATCCTGTTGTTCGAATTTATTTGCTGTGTTCCGGTAGGGGTAGTTACCGTTATCTTTCTTCCCCTGTTTTCATAAAACACTTCATCAATCGGGTTCTCAGCAACATTACCCAGCACATTAAACTGCACATTGGCAGTCATATTAGGAGCCGGCTTGGCAGTTACACCAATATTAAAGGACTGCATGTGGTCAAAGCCCAGTTTGTTGGGATAAGTGCTGGTGGCAGGATCGTCTTCTTTCGGAGTGGAAATTAGACTACCCCCGGTATTATAAGTGCTGAAGTTAGCCTGCAAATCGCTCAGGAATACTTTGCCTTTGTCTTCACTTTGCATAGCCGCTTTATCCCCTCTTGCCCGCAATACTGCATCGGCCAGTTGCATATTATCGAACTGATTAAGTTGCGCCATTGCACCCGGGCCATACGGATTAAAGCGGTGTACATCTTTCAAAGCATAATAGGCGGCACGGGGATATAACTCATACGTTCCCCTTTCATTAGTTTTACCTTTTGCACAAATGCCAAACCACTCTTCGTTCATATTATTCTCCCCGGCTACATAATCATTCAGGTAGCCGCCATTTGACCAGGATGCTGTTGCATCATGTTCATCAAGGTTAGATGTTTGTCCTGTTTTCCACCAGCCATCGCTGAATTGGAAGGTAAATCCGCCTAGGCTATTCCCGTTTTTGCCCATACCGGCTGCATTAGAATAAATTTCTTTCCAGTTGCTTACCAAAACTTTCGCCTGATACTCCTCGTCTTCTTGATTTGCCTGTGTATTATAAGCATCTGCGCCAAACTCAGTAAGCATGACCGGCTTATTAATTTCTTTTTTTGCCCGATCATATAAATCAGTAAAAGTGAGTCCACGATATGTATTGATTCCGAGTATATCAATATCTGTACATTCTTTAGCTATAATATCTAAAAACAGTAAGTCGCCGTTGCAGATAGACATCGGGTGACTGTCGTCTATAGCTTTCATTTCTTTTGCTGCATCATTAAACAGTTTGTATAAATGATACGCGTCTTTGGTTGACTTGCGGTCCGTTACCGGAATGTTCTCCGTTTCGGCACCCCGCCAGAAAAGGCCGTAATTGTTTTCATTACCTAATAGAAATAATAAAAGACCGGGCGTTTCCTTGTATTGATTCACCATCTCCTTTACTTCTTTCAGCAGTAACTCCCTTACCGCTGCATTGGAGTAGTCGGTATTTACTTCCCATTTCCCTTTTATTGTTAAGCCATAGCGGCCAAAAGAGTGATTGAGCATGGTGTAAATGCCATAATTCTCATAGATGTATTTTATCCATTTGGCCGGCACACCGGTGTATTGGCGGATGCTGTTAACACCCATATTTTTCAACATGGGCATTTCATAGTCAAGAGCAGCCTTTATTACATCGTCGGGCTGTTTCCATAAACTGTAATTGAAATTGGTACCCACGGGAAAATAATCCCAGTTCATACCGTTAATGAAAAAATCTTTGCCATTCACAGACAGCCTCATACCATCAGTACCATCCTTTACATTAACCTTGTTTACCTGTGCAGATATTGCCGTTGTTAATAAGAAAAGGGCAAAAATAAATGCAGACTTTCTCATAAATTTTATATTTAATTAATTAAACACTATCATACCTATGCTGATAGTTATGGGTAGTTTATTTATTTTCCCCGCAAAAAGATATTCTGGGCAAAGGCACAATACCATTCCAAAAAATAGTTACGGGGTCTGGGCAGCATTTAAAGGGGACGGTAATAAGAATAATTACGGATCGATCGTCTTTCTATTTTAAACCAGTCAATACGCACCATCTTTCATTCACATTATCCTCATACATTTGATACAATCAATAAAGTGAAAGAGTGAGTTTTTGCTGCACTACATAAAACAATAAAAAAATAATGGTAATAAAACCCGGAAGGATTGAATATGCAAGCCAGCAATTTCATGTAAATCGTTTTAAAAAAGAACGCTTTTCATTGCGTCGTGTTGACACAATGTAGATAATTTCTTAACTTCATCAAAATATATTTTTATTTTGAGCGAGTGAATCATTTAGTTTAGCCGTTTTTTATGAAAAGCAATGAAACGATCAACACATTATTGACTGCCGGGGAGTCCAATTTCCTTCCCACGTTGTCAGTAGATTGCGTGATTTTGGGTTTCCACGAGAATCAGCTTAAGGTATTATTGCTTAAACACCGCCATCGGGATATGTGGGCATTACCCGGAGGGTTTATTGGTAAGGATGAGCCAACTGATGCTGCTGCTTACCGGGTGCTAAAGGAAAGAACAGGTTTAAATGAAATTTTTCTCCAACAATTTCAGGTTTTTGGGGAGCCGGATCGTTCAAAAAAAGAATTTCATCTCCAGGATTTTAAGAAGGATGGCATAACTGTAAATGATAGCCATTGGATTTTGCAAAGGTTTGTTACTATTGGCTATTATGCATTAGTAGAGTTTTCAAAAGTAAGTCCTGCAGGAGATTGGGTTTCTGAAAAATGCATTTGGTGGGATATTCATAATGTACCTGAATTGATACTGGATCATAGAAATATTCTTGACAGAGCCCTTGCCACATTGCGCATGCAATTAAATTATCAGCCTATTGGGTATAATTTATTGCCCCAAAAATTTACTATGCCCGAGCTTCAGAAATTATATGAAACTATTCTTGACAAAAAACTGGACAGGAGAAATTTTCAACGAAAAATCCTGGGCTTCCAAATACTGTTGCGTCTGAATGAAACAAAAAAAGGGGTCGCGCATAAAGCACCTTACCTGTATTCATTTGATCTGAAAAAATACAAAAATGCCCTCACTGTGGGGCTGAATGTCGGATGGTAATCTTCTGGCGATTTCGTTTTTGACTCAAAAGCCGATCTATTGTTTTGCGCTAATGATACGAGCGAAAAAAAAAGAACCATATGTTTTTCATAACGGAGAATTAGTTAAGATATCAATATTTTGAGTTCAGAAACGCACACAAATTGGATCAGAAATGAAAGGAGTTTGTTTGTGCCTCAAATTTAAAGGAATCTAATCTTACTTTTTATCATTTATAAAAGCAATGTTGAAAGGACTTGATGTACCCTCCAGAATATGGTTGTATATCAAAGGATCATTTTGCATGATTTCATTAGCTTTTTCAATATTGGCTGCGTCAAATATTACTATTCCAAAAAGCTCCGGGTCGTAAATGTTAGTTGTCCTGCCAGACCTTCAAATAGCTGGAGAATGATTTTTTAACAGGGCGGGCCATTTTTTGCTATGCGCTTGCACTGTTCCTGCTCCAAAGCTGCTCACTTATCCATTATTGCCTTCTTATCCATAACATGTTTCCTGTTTCCTATTTCGTATGCAAGTTCCATATATTTTAGTACTTCTGTATTGATGTCTGATTTCTTATGTATTCTGAAGTGATGTACAAAAAACCGGTTAACTAAATTATCAACTTTATAAAAACAGGTAGTATCTGAATAGGGTTGCGTTAAAACCAAATGAATATTAATAAAGTCAGACCCGATTTTGTTGATTGAGCAGAACCGCATTTTCGTCAATAAGGCAACCCGGCTCTTTACCGGATGAATATCACATACCCCGATTTTTCTGTATTCGGAAAGGAAGTAATGGAATAAGCCAATCATTTTTTTGGATTTGCCCCGTAAAAAGTCGCCCACTGTATAGTGCCCGCAAGAATGCGATTGATTGCTGTTGTAAAATTTATGCTTACAATTCGGGCAAGTCCACATGTTATTATTTTGCAGAATTTTTTTGTTTATAAATCCTCAAAACAGATACCAGTAAATTTTTAAGAGCTTTAGATTTAATTTGTTCTTCCGATTTTATTTCTACATACCGCGATATTTTCCCATTGCCCCGGAGTAATTTGTCGGGGTCAGGCAATTCCGTTCCCCAGTTAAATCCCAGTTTTAATCCATTTTTAGATAGAATGATGGTGCAAATCAATTCAGCATATTTTTGACCAAAGCAATAGGCAATCATTTTGGCAGGAAGGTCTATCTGCTCTATTATGTTTGGGAGATTGTTAAAAAGAACTTTACGAAGCAGCTGGGCGTTTCGGATAACCTGTTCTTCATACGATGAAAAGAAAAACTCTATATTATCATGTTTCAGGGCATTGCTCATTTCAAACTCATTTATTCTTGCCCTGGTTTAAAGACGCATCTATCAATCCTTTAAGAACTTTCAAATCAACATCCTCCAAATTATTTATATACAGGCAGCCAACACCCGTTTTGTGCTTGCCCAGTTTTTTAAGAGTTGCGGCCTGTTTTTTAATATCCATCATCAGGTAAAGCGAAAGATTTGCCTTCCGTGGAGCGAAACCGATCAATAGCCAATCAACTTCCCGGCCGGTGGCCGGACTTTTGTATCTTTTATTGCCAAAACCAATGAGGGAGCTGCCCCACATTTTTGGCTCTTCCCCGCTTGCCTTTTTCATCATTTCCAACAACACCAAACTATCCTTGCGCTTTTGCGCATCTGAAACATTATTAATAAAATCTTCCACGCTTGCAGTTGTTTGTTTTGTTTTGATTTCTGCCAGTTTTGATTTTTTTTCCGCCATCTGAAATTATTGTTTGTTTGAATGTCAGTATTTATTTTTTCGGGTAAAAATATTGTTTATTTTCTTGTTGTGTCTTAAGGTTTATTCAGTGTCAGCAAGGTCGGAATTCATTTTGATTGTCAAGCCACCGATGCAATAATCCCCGATTTCGGTAGTTTATCCAGATCCTCTTTCCTTTAATTCATCATAAGAATTATCCTTTGATTAAAGCTTTTAAGAACAGCTGCACATTTTCAGATCTTCCAATTGGTTCTAACAAAAATATAAAGAGGTTAACACCCAGGGCCAGAAAGGTAGCAGGATGTTTAAGTTTTTTATATTTCCATGCACCTAAGAGAAGCATTCCAATGATCAGAATTTGTGTATAGTAAATTGGAACAATGATATTGATGTTTGGAAATTCTTTAGTATGCATCTCAACATACATATTTTGAATTCCCCGCCCCAGGGCCGGCATCATGATGATAAATACCGAAGAAATTAACCACCAGGCATGATTTTCTAATTCTTTTCGGTGAATAATACTTTTTATAACAGCTATCCCAAAAGCCGTCATCATTACAATTTCCACCGCCGCCACACCAAAGAAGAACCATGGCTGAAATGGACCAAATTGTTCCGGCGTTGCTAATGCTCTTTGCGTTGTCACTATATCTCTATGCATCATACTCAAAGCCGTTAAGCAAACCCCTCCGGCGATGAACATCCCGATGATACCATTCGTCCTATGCCGGGGCATTTGACCGTGAGTAGCAAAATAGGGCTGAATTATAAGATAGATATACCATAGAGTACCTGTCCAATAATGAATGTGAACAGACCATGCGTTATCAGAAAAGTCGCCCCAATAATCTCTGAAAATGCCCAGTTGCATCAATGCCATGGGAAGTATCATCCATATGTGCAGTGTCTTATACTTATTCATTTGGGTTACCAGGAAATATTAATTATTTATATTGTTTGCTTAAATAACAGCCAACGGGTCCCATAGCTGGTAATACACCTGATACCAGCCGTTTTTCTTTTTCAGTCGTTAAATCTAAGTCCTACATTTTTAAGTTCCCTCTCTAATATCGGTATAATTGTCTTGCCGATGCCGTGTAATTTTAATATGTCATTTGCTGAATAGGTTGAAAGCTCTTTTAGCGTCTTGATACCTGCATTTTCTAATGCTCGCCTTGCGGGAGCATAAAGTAATGAAAGAAAGCCATCTTTTGGTTTTTTGGCTGCCTCAGAGGCCGGACAGGTCGGGCAATCACTACTTTTGTAGTATTGATGTCCGATTTTACAAGTTCGTAAAGTCTTCTTTAATGCAGTTTTCATTTTATCAATAGAAATGAAGTTATTTAAATCACTTCGCTCTCCGCAAAATCTTCTCCATCGTTCTGCCTTTCGCCAATTCGTCTACCAACTTATCTAAATACCTGACTTTTTGTGTCAAAGGATTTTTGATTTCCTCCACACGATAACCACATATTACACCCGTGATAAGAGGTGAATTTGGATTTAATGTTGCATACTGAAAAAATGTTTCAAAAGTTACTTTTTTATCAATCTGGTCCTGAAGTTTCTTGGTGTCGAAACCTGTAAGCCACTCAATAACCTGGTGCAATTCATCTTTTGTTCTGCCTTTCTTCTCGACTTTGGCGAGATAATGCGGATACACCGAGGCAAATATCATTTTTGCAATACGCTCATCATGATTATTAGAGTTGTTCATACTGTCAATTTAATCAGAACGTGCTTAATTGTTGTCGATCACTATTGAGGAGATTGCTGGCAACGAGCATGGTTCGCCGAAGTGGAGGTCATAGATATTCGCCCACCCCACAGCTAACTCCTGCCTGACTGCCTCAGCAAGGCTGGGAAGTTAAATTTAAAAAAAGTTGATGATTTGCACATCTGCCAAATTAATAAGGCCCGGATGGACAAGAAGCCAAATTGAAAAACAAAAAGCTGATGCTTAAGACTAGTGATCAGTAGAATTCCATCAGCCGAACCTGTGGGCTGTCTGGCGGGTATAAAGCCGGGATATCCACTCCTGATTATTGTACTTCCATCAGGCCCCATTGCAGTTACTTTTGTTAGCGGTAGTTGTTTTCTTGGTTACAACTGTCCCTTATATTTTGGGTCAAAGTCCACCATCCATTCAATATCCATATTTGTCTCTAAACATACCAAAATACGAACCCCAGGGACTGTCAGCAATAGGCATTTCAATTTTCCCACCTGCTGAAAGTCCATTAAATAATTTGTCTGCTTCCTCCTTGCTTTCTGCACTTATTGAAATTTTGCTTCTGTTTTCATTTTCGTTATGCTTGTCCCATAAATTCCGGAATGTCATTTCCCATTAACACATGCTTTTGCCAATTGGCAAAGCAATATGCATAATTTTATTTGCTTCATTTTCTGCAACGGGATGTCAGGACTTGACATATCTTTGAAACGAATTATCATTGCGAACTCTCCGCCAAATACTGATTTGTAAAATGTAAATGCTTCTTCTGCATTTCCATTAAAGTGGATGTAAGGATTTATTTGTGCCATTTTATTATATTTTAAAGTCGTTAAAATTAATTCACTTTAAGCGTTTGGTTGCTCAGTTGGAAATTTCGTAATGTCCATATAGAAAACTTCCCAAGTGTGTCCATCAAAATCTTCAATAGTTCGTTGTTGCATAAAGCCATAATCTTTCATTTCGTTTGGTTCAATTCCACCTGCATTAAGTCCTTTGCCTAAAATACTGTTTACTTCATCAACGCTTTCAACTGATAAAGAAAAAAGTCCTGCTAAATTTGATTTTGTGTCTGCAATTGGTTTGGTTGCAAAAGTCTGTAAACTTTTCGTGTGTCAAAATCATTACAAAAATGTTTTCACTCCAAACCATACACTTTCCTGTATCGTCCGAAAATTGAGGATTGTTTGTAAATCCTAATGCAGTATAAAAGTCCATTGACTTTTGCAGGTCTTTTACTGCTAAATTGATAAAAATTTGTTTTGCCATTTTATTTAAAATTAGTTGTCAAGTTAATTCAAATTTTATTTTTTCGGTCAGTCGGTGAGTGTCGCTGTACAATTACCGCCAATATTCAGGGCTTTCGGCTGGTTTGTAACCCGTACGACTTAGGCTAGCGGGTCTTTGTTCTTTTTTGCTTTTGCTCTCTACAAGGGCATTCGTGGTTTTCATTTACGTATTTTATTGTCGCCTTACAAAGTTTCTCTAATATGTCAAGGTTAAGGTCTTCTAACTTTTTGAAATAAATACAGGCTTTACCCATTTTATATTTTCCCAACTTGCCGAGAAATTTTTTATTGTCATTTTCAGGTGCTGTCACATACAATGAGAATTCCGCTTTTCTTGGTGAAAAACCAATAAGCATCGCGTCACCCTCATGGCCACTTTCATATTTGTAATGGAACTTGCCAAAACCTATCATTGTTGGTCCCCACATTTTTGGTTCAAAACCGGACCATTTACGCATTAGCTCTATTAAGCGAAAACTGTCATTTTTCTTTTGCTCCTTGTCCACAAATGAGTTTATGAAGTCCACCACATTAACTTCCGTTTCCGTTGTTTTATTTATTGTTGCCATTGTTTTATTATTTACACTTTATTTTAGGTGCTTTTTGCAATGCCCGCAAACGAGCTGGGCTTTGTGCAGGTGTAGCATGAGTATTCCTTCCCTCCAAAACCGGTGCGGAAAAAAAATTCAGTTTAATTTACAAATCAAAGCTCCATGTTATTTTTTCAGCCTGCACCACCACCTGGATACCCGTAAATACGGGACAAGTTATGCTACTGGCCGATGTTTGTTAATCAAGGTAGGGTACTCAAAACCCGGTTCCTTAAACAGATTTGTTTTATTTTTTGCTTTCAATTTCGTCAAAATACATCATCACTCTATTATCTGTGTCGTTTTGTAAATATACTTTGCTGTCATAGAGTTCAGCCCTTAACTGCCTGTATAACGAAACGGCATTTCGCAAACTGCTAATTAATGATTGCCTGTTGTAATACGGTATTGTCAGTTTTAGTTTGGATAAATCTGCACCAATTAATTTTGTTTCTACTTTTCTTACTCCGCGAGGCAAACTGTTGTTTTGTACATGAAGTAAAGGGCCAAATACCACCATCCTCAAAAATCCAAGAAAATCGAATGCTTCAAGATATTCACCCCGTCCAATTTTTTGCAATGCGTAATGTATCCAAATCCAAAAACGGTCCTCAATCCACTGGAAGTCAGGATAGGGAGATTTAGCTTGTGTCTGGTCAATAATTTGTTGTAATTGATTATCTGTATCTGACAAAAGGATGGGGGTTTCTATTCTTTGCCTGAACTCCTCAGGGTGTCATAAATTTTATATCAACGTGTAATAATGGATTGTCGTACAAGCAAATTAAAACTCTTGGTTCAGCAACGTGCTCACCGGTGAAACCTGTTAAAAGCTGTCCCAACCGTTTTGCATATTCAAGCATTTTATTTTTGTCGTCAGAAACGTAATCCTTTGTTATCAGGATGAGGTCAAGGTCTGAAAACTCGTCCAGTTCACCCGTCAGCCAGGAGCCTGCGACTGCTAAACCAATAACGGATTTATCT
Organism: uncultured Chitinophagaceae bacterium; assembly: GCA_963775145.1. Lineage (GTDB taxonomy): Bacteria > Bacteroidota > Bacteroidia > Chitinophagales > Chitinophagaceae > Endoryza. The sequence goes on along the minus strand of CAVZHZ010000015.1, from coordinate 104,689 downwards.
GCTTTTAAAATTTCAGTTGCTCTTTTAGCAAATTCTAACTGTATCATGAATATTCCGGCTTTGAATTTAGGGCTGTGTCATTTTTAGGTTACTGCCACTGTTCGGGGCTTTGTGGCATTAGGAGATTTACCAACTGTTCGTCCGGAAATCCTGCATGCCGGTAGACAGGGAAGCTAAATTTACCTCAAAATCCGAATTTTAGAACTGCTGCTTTACGGAATTCCTTCCGCCGAACATGCCTGCAGTCATGCATGAAGCTGGGATACGCACTGCTGCTGATGGTACTTCCGTCAAGCCCCCATTACAAATACTTTTGTTGGCGGTAGTAGTTTTAGTTAGCTACAGCTGTCCTTTATATTTTGGGTTATAATCTATCATCCATTCAATTCCGTATTTGTCTCTAAACATTCCAAAATACGAACCCCAGGGGCTGTCAGCAATTGGCATTTCAATTTTCCCGCCTGCCGAAAGTCCATTAAATAATTTGTCTGCTTCTTCCTTGCTTTCTGCACTTATTGAAATTTTACTTCTGTTTTCATTTTCGTTATGCTTGCCCATAAATTCAGGGGTGTCGCTTCCCATTAACACACTGCTTTTGCCTATTGGCAAAGCAATATGCATAATTTTATCAGCTTCCATTTTCAGCAATGGGATGTTCCGGACTTGACATATCTTTGAATCGACTTATCATGGCGAACTCTCCGCCAAATACTGATTTGTAAAATGTAAATGCTTCTTCTGCATTTCCGTTAAAGTGAATGTAAGGATTGATTTGTGCCATTTTATTATATTTAGAAGTTGTTAAAATTGATTCAGTCTAAGCGATGGGTTGCTCAGTTGGAAACTTAGTAATGTCCATATAGAAAACTTCCCAGGTATGTCCATCAAAATCTTCAATAGTCCGCTGTTGCATAAATCCATAATCTTTCATTTCGTTGGGTTCAGTTCCACCTGCCTTTAGCCCACTTGCCACCATACTGTTTACTTCATCAATGCTGTCAACTGATAAAGAAAAAAGTCCTGCCAAATTTGATTTTGTGTCTGCAATAGGTTTGGTTGCAAAAATCTTAAACTTTTCATGCGTCAAAAGCATTACAAAAATGTTTTCACTCCAAACCATACACTTTCCAGTATCGTCCGAAAATTGAGGATTGTTTGTAAAGCCTAATGCAGCATAAAAGTCCATTGACTTTTGCAGCTCTTTTACTGGCTAAATTGATAAAAATTTGTTTTGCCATTTTATGTAAAATTACTTGTCAAGTTAATTCAAATTCTATTTTTCGGTCAGCCGGCAAGTGTGGCCGCTCAAATACCGCCAACGGCTACGACTTGGCGATTTGGCGGTATTTGAAAAACCTCCAGCCCGGAACCGAAGCCGAATAGAATTACTAATGATGAGGATAACAACTAAAGCTCAATAGTAAAAGTCAAGCCCGAACTACAGCTGGTAGCGAACAAAAAGTTGAAAATTTTCGTCACCCCGCCATATTGCCAAGCCGCTTCATGTTATGAGTTCGCTTTATTCTTGCACCTAAAGGTTTTTTGAAACCATAACCCCTCGTTAATCTACTTGACTTCTGAACCCGTCGGCACCTTATACTTTAAATTGCTTTTTTTATTTTTTAAATGTTCATTGAAAAAATCAATTACCCTCGCATTTAAATTCAGGTAATTTTTCAACTGGCGTATAGCTATTTCAGGCTTCCGGTTGTTCACATAGGCGCTACTCAAAAAGCCTTCGAAGGCATAATCTGAACCAGCAAGTTTCCGCCCATGCAGCGAAAACATTTACATAGGAGAATATATTCGTCACCCCCGCTGGCGCAAAACCCCATGTCAGCTGAAGTGCTTATCTGTCCACGATGTTTTTTCAAGTTTGTCATTTCCCTTCATTTGTATCTCTTTCCGATTTGATTTTATTCAGAAAAACTGGTAAATGTTTTCCCATCATACCGGCACAAACCGGTATTTCTGGTGCCTATCCAAAGATTGCCTGATTTATCTTCTAAAATACTCCAAACGGCGGGATGACTCAAATCATCTTTCTTTGAAAGGTTTTGAATGGTTTTTCCATCGTAACGCCATACACCTCCCTCGGTTTCTCGTTTTGACACATCGCCAGCCTCGGTGCCAAACCAGATATTTCCTGATTTGTCCTGTATGATTGAGAGCACAGTATATGTATCAAATCGGTCGTTCAGTAATACTTTGGTAAAGGTTTTTCCATCATAGCGGTAAACTCCCTTGTATCTGGTACCAACCCAGATATTTCCGTTCTTATCGGCTAAAAGTCCACGAAACCACATTTCACCATCAGGTTTGAAATTAATTATAGATTTGCCATCATACCGGCAAACGCCTTCCAGCTTGGTGGTAAACCAAATATTTCCCTGTTTATCTTCTAACATACATTGCATGATTTGAAGCGTAAGGGCATGGGTATTGATAAGGTTTTTATTATCTAAGAACTGTGTAAAGGCTTTTCCATCGTAACAGTAAACACCGGCGTTTGTACCAAACCAAAGTTTTCCACTTTTATCCTCCAACATGCTTGATACAAAATTGAATTGGAGATTATTCGGAGAATCAGAGGGGTTTAAATAATTGCCATCGACGAATGTAACTGGAATATTGGTAAAGGTTTTTCCATTGTAATGAGATACACCAGCGTCGGTTCCGAACCAGATATTTCCTATTTTATCTTCTAAGAGCGATAAAATATTATTACTATTCAGTCCATCCTTGGTTGTGAAATTGGTAAAAGACTTCCCATCATAACGATAAACTCCGTTGCTTGTGGTGCCGAACCAAAGATTCCCCTTTTTATCTTGTAAACTACAGTGAACATTGCCACCACCTGACTTGATTGGCTTTGGTTGGCCAGTAAAAAGGGTTGCATTTTCTTTTGCCCAATTTGTTTTCACTTGTCCTATGCAAGAAGTCAAAAAAACAGTCACCGAAAGAAGCGTGAGTAAAGTCAGTTTGTTTATTTTTGGCATATTGTCAAAGGTAATTTGTGTTTGCTTGTCTCTGGCGGCGAGTTTTAACTTTGTACTGTCGCAATAGCATTACAGCTAACTCCGGCACTTACGAAAGGTTGCCAATAACCAAGGTACAAAACAATTTGAAAGCAAATCTCAACTTATATGTGTGTTAATATGGTGAAGCTTTTGTTGCGCACACATATATATGCCATCCGCCTGTATTTCCATAATCATATTTTCTTGAGGATTGTATGCAGGCCTTTTGGGTAACCCCTCCCCGTTCGGGTTCCCTGTTTTTGCAGAATTGGCACAATATGTATTTATTGTGATGGCAACGTCTTTATCCCTTGCGTAAGAAATTTTGATTCCTCTTCGCGTATCCAGGTTTTTAAACACAATATGACTCTTTCCCGGGCAACGACTGTTTCTCACTGCCTTGTGTTACGGCATGCACGGTTAGTTTGCCTATGTTGGGTAGTTGTTATTACAAACCTCTTTTACTTAATTGGCACAACGCCCCCCACTGTTATTCTTAAAACTCGTTGAGAGGCGTTGCCGGGAACGATATCTTTTAATCTTAAAAAGCTTTTTTAGTTATGATATCATTATTATAAGGTTGGTTATAAACCCGCTTGCCGGTATTTTTATATATAGCATTCGCCAGGGCGCCAAATACAGGAGGGAATGGCGGTTCTCCCAACCCCGTTGGATCAATATCACTTTTTACAAAATGAACTTCGATCTTTTTTGGAGCTTCCCTGAACCGGATTATTCTGTACCGGTTAAAGTTATTTTGCTCCGAAACACCATCCTTATGAGTTAATCCTCCGTAAAAGGCATTGCCAATTCCGTCTACCACAGCTCCCTGAACCATATTAGATGCCGCATCATGATTAATAACGATGCCGCAATCAATTGCACTGAAAACTCTTTCTACATAGGGCTGTCCATCTCTTTTTACCATATCCACTATATGTGCAGCATAAGAATTATGACAAAAGTAAGCTGCTACTCCGCGGCTGTATTTTTTATTCTCCGGGTTATTCCATCCTGATTTTTCTTTAACCAACTTCAACACACCTGCATACCTGTCGGCGTCATATTCATTATTCTTACCCACAGGATTTTCCTTTGCTCGCTTTAAAAGCTCAAGCCGGAATTCTATCGGATCCTTACCCATTACTTCAGCCAGTTCATCTAAAAAAGATTGTTCAGCAGCTGCATTGAAATTTGATCTCGGGGCCCTGAAGGCACCGATTGTTATGTTTGTTGGTAACTCCCAGCCTTCTGCAAGATAGTTATCAACCGCACCGGCGGGAAATCGGTTTGCATGAATGGGATGTTCAGGAATGCCGCCGCCCTTTACATGAAAGCCAATTAAATTCTTATTTGCATCCAGTGCAGCCCGGTAGGTTGCGGTGTACATGGGACGATAAATACCGTAGGTCATATCATCTTCCCGGCTGTATATAAGTTTAACCGGAGCCTTTATTTTTTTGGAGATAAGAGCCGCTTCTGTTACATAATGTCCGTATGCTCTCAGGCCAAAGCCTCCACCCATCCGGGCCATTTGGATCTCAATTTTATCTGCAGGCAGATTTAAAATTTTTGATAATGTAGGTTCCACCCAACCCGGTGCCTGATGAGGGCCCACTAACAGCGCTTTTTCCTCTGTAACATGGGCGAAGAAATTCATAGGCTCCATGCAGTTGTGTGCCAAAAACGGGGCAGTGTAAGTGCGTTCAATAATCTGAGCCGCATTCTTGAATGCTGTTTCCGGGTCTCCGTCTTTTCTCAACAAAGTGGCCTGCTCTTTTGCTCTCTCCTGCATCTTCTTGTAATGGGTATCTGAATTTTCAAGACCCGCCGGAACAATAACCTCTCTCTTACCGCCTCTGCCTGCCATAGTTTCTTTGGTATCACTGATAGGTTCCCAGGTTACCTTTAGTTTTTTACGGGCAACCATAACTTCCCAGGTTGTATTGCCTACCACCACCAGTAAATCATTGAATGTTCTTGTATCAAAACCAGCTTGCTCATAACCATCTTCGTATAGTTTCTGAGCGAAAACATGTTTGATGCCTGGCATTTTCAAGGTTTCAGAAGCATCAAAAGATTTCAATTTCATTCCGAAACCAGGCGGATGTTCAATCATTGCAATCAGCATTCCTTCATGCGTATAATCCGATCCAAAAAGAGGTTTGCCGGTTACAATTTTCAAACCTTCTACATTCTTCTTAGAACCTCGTACCACATTGAATTTCTGAATATCTTTTAACTTGATTCCTTTTGGTATTGCCAGGCCGGAAGCCTTGGATGCAAAATCTCCATACTTACCTGATCTGCCGCTTTTTTCATGATAAAGCATTCCTGCTTTAGTAGTTACTTCCTCTGCAGGTACATCCCATGTTTGTGCTGCGGCCTCTTTCAGCATATGTCGGGCTGCCGCGCCTGCTTCGCGGAGAGGTTTCCAGTACATCCTTATCGAATTGCTTCCACCGGCAAATTGCGGCCCTAATTTTACATTGTCGTGCGGTCCCATTTCTACCACTATTTTTTCCCAGTCCACATCCAGCTCTTCCGCTACAATCATCGGGAGCGAAGTCATTACATTTTGTCCAAACTCCGGATTAGGGTTTAGGATTTTTATGATATTATCTGGTGTAATCTTGATATAGCCAGTTAATTCATACCATTGTTCGGGAAGATCCAGTGCGCTTGTCTTCCCTGCAAAGGCAAATTCCGACAACCAGTTAAAACTTATCATCAGACCGCCACCGGTAATGGCAGTTGATTTGAGAAATGAACGGCGGCTATAATTAGTTTTTATCTTTTCCATTTTCAATGCTTTGAATTTTTACAAAAGATGTTTCAGGCAGCTTTGTTATTACTTTTTCGAAACGGATTTTATCGCATCTCTTATGCGCAAATAAGTTCCGCATCGGCAAATATTACCATTCATCGCTGCTTCAATCTGCGTATCCGTTGGATTCGGAGTGGCTTTCAATAATGCCGCCGCTGACATGATCTGACCCGTTTGGCAATATCCGCATTGAGCCACATCATGCTCCAGCCATGCTTTCTGAACGGGGTGTTCACCATTTTCGGAAAGGCCTTCAATGGTTGTGATCTCCCGGTTTCCAATGACTGAAACCGGCAATTGGCAGGAGCGAACGGCATTTCCATTCAGGTGAATGGTGCATGCTCCGCACATGGCAACCCCACACCCGTACTTTGTGCCCGGCATATTCAGGTGTTCTCTTAAAACCCAAAGAACAGGAGTAGCCGGATCAACCTCGACCTGCTTGCTTTTTCCGTTAACTTTTAAATTGTAAATGGCCATAACATGTTATTTTAAGATTATCGAATAGTTGTTGTATTATTTTCTGAGACTTATTACCATTGCTGGTGTCACAGTTCCAGGAACTTTATTGCCCCAGGTGTTGCGAACATAATTAAGCACATCAGCAATCTGAATATCGGTTAAATAATCCTGGGCCGGCATAATTGCATTATATTTTTTTCCATTCACTACCACCTCACCAGATTGACCTTTGAGAATTACATCTATTAAAGTGCTGGCAGGTTTTTTTATAAAGTCTGCTTTGGCCACCGGTGGATTGATCTCGGGTGTACCGTTCCCATCCTCCATATGACAATTCTGACAATTCAATATATATACTTCCTTTCCTCTTGTAATGCTTTCCTGCAATTTTTGGTCGGGCATGAAACTGCTAAGGAGAAAAACTCCCATTGTTATTAAAAAGAAGGTCAATATTTTAATCATACCCAGGTTTAAGTTTTATTATTTCGATTTAAATTATTCGTCGGGAGACGGAATACAGTTGCAGCACGAGGAGTACAAATGAAAACTAAAGTTAGAACAATTTTGTTATCCGCCTTTCCATTTTTCAAACAAAGAATTACGAAAATCAAACAAACCTGAATTATTCATTTGCCTATTTATATTCATTGGTTAATTCTTTTTAAATGGTTTCATTCTTCGGATAAGTGGTCAATCTCATCTATTATAGTCTTCGTCTGTTACTTTTTCCAACCATACCGTTTCACCTTTTTCCCGGCCGGTTATAGCTATCTGAACAAAAGCGGTGTCAGCGCTGGCTCCATGCCAATGCGCAATATTGGGCGGGCATTTTATAACATCCCCTTTGCGAAGTATTTTCTTTAGTTGCCCTTTTTCCTGATAATATCCCACTCCATTGGTTACTAACAATATTTGCCCTGCGGGATGCACATGCCATTTGCTTCTGGCTCCGGGTTCAAAAGTTACGTTACCTACAGCTGTAGCATTGAGACTATCTGCTGCAATTAATGGCTGCAAGTAAGCAGTACCTGTAAAATTATCATTAGTAATTTTCTCCCCCTTGGGAAAAATAAGGGCAAGGTCCGTATTTTGATTTTTCAATTCATTATTATTATTGCATGCCGCCCAAGTGAAAAAAAATAGCGGCAGCATGTATCGTAGATTAAGTTTCATAGTAAAATCTTTAGAGAATAGTTTAATAAATCAACATTTTAAAGGTTTTTAGTAATGATAATATCCCTTACACATTTTATTTTCATCGAAGTGCCCGGTTTTTCAACACCTGCTCCAATACTTGCCGGGCGGATTTTGCCTTCTTTTTGCCTGCCGTCGTTTTAATTATTTTAATAAACTCCTGCAACTGGTCAGGCGAAATGCCTACGTTTAATGAAATTCCTAAATGACTTTGCAGCATCGGGGCGGCATTGCCAATAGTGGCGATTACTGAAATGGTCACCATTTCCCGTTGTGCATAAGTCAATATATCTCTTTCAAAAATATCTGCGAACAGATGTTCTTTCAGGAAAGTATCTATCACCGGAGCAAAAGCGGAATAACCTGTAGGCGTGTTCGGCTGTGGCATTTTGGTCAGTTCTCCCAATATCCTTTTTCCCCTTTCGTATTTACTTTTTTCTGTATCAACAGGCGACGCTTCTTTGCCCCTGGTGTCATTAATTCCTTTCGCCTCTCTTTCTTTCAACACTTCCATAAATGTTTGCAAACCACGAATACTACGGGGGAAGCCGCAATAAGCATACAAATGCACCAGTACTTCTTTAATTTCATTTACTGTAAGTCCTGCTTCAAGCCCTGTTTGAAGCCCTGTTTTCAACTTTGTTAAATCACCTTTTGCCGTAAGAGATGAAATGATTATTATACTCTTGTCTTTAGCACTTAATTGAGTATGTGTATTGGTACTATTCTGCGCTTTCATGCCGTTTGAAAAGCATACTACCATTACAGCTAAACATGCCAGGTATTTAAATTTGAACAGTTTCATATTAAACTCCGTTTTTGTGTAACTTCCCCGACTTCATTTCCTTTTCTATAACATCCAGCCTTGCTTTCTTTGGGTCTGGTTTACCCACCGCTTTGCCATCCGCCTGTATTTCCAAAATCATATTCTTTTTAGGATTGAATGCAGGCCATTTGGGTAATCCCTTCCCGTTCGGGTTTCCTGTTCTTGCAAAATTTGCCCAATACGTATTCATTGTTGAAGCAACATTTTTATCTAAAGCCGTTTCAGCAGCGATTCCTCTGCGGGTACCAAGTGTATTAAATACATATGGAATTTCAGAAGCATGAGCGGCTCCAAAAGGCATCATTCTTTTCAATGAATCCGGAACATAAGAAAAGACATAGATGTAAGCAGGCGAACCATTTTTAGCAAAGGCGTTTGCAGTGAATCTTGCCGGCTCTGCCCAGATTTTATCAGTATTCACCATGGAAAGCATTTCAGCAAGTGTTGTTTTACCATCGGCATCATATGCTGCTTTGGCTTCGTCCTTCAGGTCCCCGAACATTGATAAAAGCTCTTCCTTAGAGCTGGCATTTACAAACCCAGCCGGCACTTCTGCACTATTTGAACCAATGATAATGGGAACTTTTGAATGCCTGCCACCATCGTAGGCACTTTGAGAAGTTTCAACAACCAGGGTTCCATCCAGGATAGGGCCTGAATAAATTCTTGGGCCTCCCGGGCCATCCGTTTCATCACCACCATCCACAATTTCTTCCACTGGTAAAGCTCTCAACTTACTCAATGCATTTGCATCGGCACTTTCGATTTTATGTCTTAAGGCAAAATTTATCCCGATTGCTTCCGCCGAAACAGGGTAAAATGAATCTGCCTTTTCTTTATTCAACGGTCTTCCGGTAAGCACGCCATTCCGGCCACCGGACGATTCAAGAATGGCCTTATGAAACAGCCCCTTTGCGGAGGGTATGGTAAGTAAGGAGTGCACCGACACACCGCCCGCAGATTCTCCGAAAATGGTAATACTATTTGGATCTCCTCCAAAGGCAGCAATATTTTCCTTCAACCATTTCAGCGCTGCAATCTGGTCCATAAAACCATAATTGCCCTTTGGTTCTTCCGGATGCTCTTTACTTAAGGAAGGAAATGCAAAGAAACCAAGCCGACCTAATCGATAATTAATAGTAACCAAGATAACCCCCTGCTTTGCGAATTCTACCCCGGATGATTCAGGACTTGCACCGCTGCCAAACACAAATGCGCCACCATGTATCCAAACCATTACCGGAAGTTTTTTGCCTGACTTTGCTTTTGCAGGTCTCCATATATTTAGATACAAACAATCTTCAGATGAACCTTCTGCAATGGTTCCGGGTTTTCTTGGCCAGCCCGCCTGCGCACAATTTGCTCCAAACTTAGTTGCATCCCGTACGCCTTCCCATGCTTTTACTGGCTGCGGCTGACGCCAACGATATTCACCAATGGGAGGTGCCGCGTATGGTATTCCCTTAAACAAATCTACTTCTCCATCGTTTGTTCCACGTAGCATTCCAGTCAACGTCTTAACTACTGGTGCCTCCGCTTCGGCTGAGTGAAACGTTTTTTGCTGAACTATAAAACTGAAACTAATAGTAATGGCAATTAAAAAAAGTATTCTTTTCATTGTGCAGTTATTTTGCGATTGATTGTTCTAAAGATTTTTTGAAGAATTCATTCAGTTTATTCATCGCCTGTGCTACATATTCCGGTACATAATACGTTTGAATATGGGTAGCTCCCGGAATCAGGAATAATTCTTTCTCTTTGGTGCCTGTAGCCAGTTTGAAGGCAGCATCCGTCATATAATAGGTATCGGCTTTGCTGCCGGCTATCATTAATAATGGCTGATTGATTAAATCCATATTAGTGGTTGCATCAAATTGCATCAGGTCGAGCAAACTACTCATCGTGTACCTGAATTTGAATTAGGGTGTGCATGGGTTCTGTTGTAATAATAATGGCCTTCACGATACAAATCAAACGGCATTTTATCGGCCATTTCATCGGTTATTTTGGTGTCGGCTGTATACAATACTTCGCCCCCTGCTGCTTCTTTGGCACGGGCCTCCGACGCCTGTTGTAAACGTTGCTGAATGGTGGAAACGGCCGGAATTCATAAATCCATTTCGCCTTACTATACCGGAGTTAAACATGCTCATGGCAGCCACGGCTTTAAAGCGTTTGTCTGTTTGCGCCGCTTTTAATGAATAACCACCGCCGCCGCAGATACCCAGTAAACCAAGTTGATTTGTATTTACACCCCGATATTGAGTAATGAAATCTGCCATTCCACGGATATCTTCTATTCGGAATGCAGGCTTATCAACATTGCGGGGTGTACCTCCACTGGCACCCTGGTAAGATGCATCTGCCACAATGGCGATATAACCAGATTCCGCCAATCGTTGCGCATATAATCCGGCCACCTGTTCTTTCACCCCTCCATTGGGATGAGCCACTACCACAGCCGGATAATGTCTTTGACGGATCAAAGTGGGCGGGTGTGTAAATATTGGCAGCGATATCAATACCATTCAGTGTATAGGTTACCGGGTGAATATTTACGTTGCCCGGAACATTTTTTGTAATGGCCTCTTTGTAAACCAGGCCAAATGGATTGGTGACATTGGTTTGACTTGAAGCAACAATACTTGCTGTCATCATCATCGTAATAAATAATATGTTTTTTAATTTTATTTTCATGATTACTTTTTAATATGCTCAAATAATTTTATTTGCTGCTTTTTTATGGTCAATCATCCAGTTTCTTTTCTTTTAACCATTTCTCCATCAGTTCCGCTATTTCCAGATTATTCAAATCCGAAAAAGGGAAATGTGTATTACCTTTTATTCCTATCTCTGGCAAATGCACAACTGTAACATCGCCACCATATTTATTCACTGCGTCTCTCCATAACCTGGCCATGGCCAGGCGAACCCTCCATCCATCCTGGCCGGGATTTGACGTTGGTTCTTTCGGTATAAAATCTCCATAATAAATAATTATGGGAATTTTGGTGAGCTTTTGGAACTCCGTCATGGGTACTCCAATAGCTTCCAATGTTCCGCCGGCACTTGGCATGGCAGCGGGTACTTCTCCTTCCGGGAACAGAAAGCCGCTTCCCGGTTCGTAACAAACAATGGCATTTACCTTTTGATTTTTGATAGCGGTGAGCCAACCCATACCACCCGAATGTGAGTGCGTAACCAATATGCCATTGCCAATTTTATCAAACAGGGCTGAAACTGCTTCCGCATTTACATTGATATCAATCGGCCCGGTGTTGGGTACCATTTGCCGGAAATACTGATTGAGTGTGGTGGTATCTTTTGCAAACTGTACGCCCTCAAAATAGTTTGGCCAGATACCAATACGAAATGTGCCAAACCAACCCTGTTCATCGGGTGTCGGCTTTATAGTTCCTTCAACGGTGCCCCGGCTGGCATTGCCTCTTCTTGGCTGGTCAATTAGATAAACCGGAAATCTTTTCCGCAGAAAAATATTTTGAAATCCATCCCGGCCATCGGGGGTGGTTTCCCATGTTTTGGAAAACTGGCCAATGCCATGCCACATCACCAATGGGTATTTCCGGGAATTCACCGGAACCTGGTAAAAAACATACGCGTGGTCACCATGGAATGTTTGCCCGGCCGGGGTGGATTTGTAGGGGTCAAAAACACCGGGATTGATAATTACAGTTCCTCCAACTGCAAAGCTGCCTTGTTGCTGGATTATTATGTGTTCGTCAACTGTATATTTTTTTGAAGTGGAACATGATAGAAGCACTATAACTATGGAAGCCGATAATAAAATCAAATAATGAAGTTTCAATAATTGTGTGCTCATATAAAAAAGACCTTTCTACTTCTTAATCTGATGGGTATCCCTTACACTACTAAACGTTAAGGCCAGCAATTTCCAGGCTTTCCCTTTTTTTTGATACACTTCGGTAACCGTAAATTCTACTTTGGCATCATTTCCTCTAACTACAGATTCCAAGGTAATCCTGTTCCATACAATGGCCGTTTTTCCTGTAATTTCTATAGCCGAATCGTGGATGGTAGCTTTTTTATACCAAATGCTGCCCGTTTTTATGATTTCTAACTCTTCCTCTTTTTTCCATGTACCACTCATGTGTACAAATTTTGATTTTGCATCAAAAAGTGGTTCTAACTTTTCTATGTTCTTATCTGCCATCCATTGCCATTTATCTTTGGATAGTTGCAGAACAGTTGCTTCCTCTGTTGAAGATTGGGCAAAAATTGAAATAGAAGATAGTATCAAAAGACCAAGACCGATTATTTTGAATCTCATAAAAATTATTTTTGAGATTTAGTTTTTGTTAGAAGGCGCTCCAAGTTTTACCGGCCGCATCAGTTTGGAGAAAGTAAGTGAACCCATCTTCCATTTACCATTTTCATTTATATAAACCTCCGTTACCATAAACGGATTCACCACTTCGTTTCCGCCCACTACGGCCACCAGGTCTATATCATTTAACAAGATAGCCGTATTACCAATCATATTTACCAGCACGGAGTAAACTTCGGCTTTCTTATAGTGTATTCCACCGCTTTTGATTACCTCGATTTCACGTTCCTTGCCCCAACTTCCGCCCATATGAATAAACATGGATTTATCATGGAAAAGTGTTGCCAGTGTATCGGCATTTTTATCTGCCATCCATTGCCATTTCTGTTTGGATAGGTTGATGATTTGCTGTTCTTCTTTTGTACTGCCTTGCTGAGCGCTGCACCATTGTATGCTGATCACCAGGAAACAGAGCGCTGTAATTGTTACTTTCATATACTAATTTTATAAATTTGAATGGAAGGATGATTGTCTTACCCTGTAAAGTTCCATCATTTTGCCTTCTGCCCGGTATACAGATTACGGATTTACCTACCATTATTACTGATTCGGAAGCCCCGGGTATTAAGAAAGTTCATAAACCATTAAATTTGGAAGTGAAAAACAACTGCAATATGGATACCATGCGAAGGTTTGAAACCATCAACGATTACAATATTTTTAATAATAATGAAACGCTGCATCCGCTGGTTAGTGTAGTTGATCTTTCGAAAGCCGCCCCGCGACAAGGCTCCCGGATGTATTTTGGGTTTTACACTATCTTTTTGAAAGATGTAAAATGCGGAGATATTGTGTATGGCCGGCACACTTATGATTACCAGGAAGGCACATTGGTTTTTCTTGCCCCCGGACAGGTTGCGGGAGTAAACAGCCAGGGGGAAATATACCAGCCGAAAGGCCATGCCCTGGTATTTCATCCCGATTTAATACACGGCACCTCACTGGGGCGACGAATGCATGATTATACTTTTTTTGGATATCAATCCAATGAAGCGCTTCATTTATCCGAGCGGGAACGGAAAATTATTCTCGATTGCTTTTCAAAGATTCAATATGAATTAGAACACTCAGTGGACAAGCACAGTAAACGGTTGATTGTATCCAATATTGAATTGTTCCTGGATTATTGCATTCGTTTTTACGACCGCCAGTTTATTACGCGCGATAATCCGCACAAAGGCATTTTAGAAAGATTTGAGAACTTACTGAGTGAATATTTCCAGTCGGAAAAGCCACACTCAATCGGATTGCCTTCCGTGGCTTATTGTGCAGGCGAGTTGAATTTGTCCGCCAATTATTTTGGCGACCTGGTAAAAAAAGAAACCGGGCAAACCGCTCAGGAATTCATACAAGTGAAAGTAATTGCCATGGCGAAAGAAAAAATATTTGACCGAAGTAAATCCGTCAATCAGATTGCCGGGGAATTAGGATTTAAGTATCCCCAGCATTTTACTCGTCTTTTTAAGCAGAAGGTGGGTGTGTCGCCGAATGAGTATAGATCGTTGAACTAAGAAACATTTCTACTTAAATCAAAGCCGTTTTTTTCTGTGTCCAGTTAAAAACTATTAACCGGGTGAGGATGAGGTTCCTTTCCAGGCTACCCCCGCCTGAGGGGAATTACCTGGATAAGTCTCTCATACTGTTTCAAACTCCCTGGGATAAATGACTGTCCCCGATATATTTTCAAGTCCATCTTTAATCAATTCAATGGCCATAAAAACATTTGAAGGTACATCAAACGGCGCCTTAATACTCCATTTCCCCGCTGGCTCAAATCCGAATTTTGGATAATAGTGTTCGTGTCCTAATACGATGACTGACTTAAATCCTAAACCTGTTGCTATTTCAAGGCCTTTCTTTATTAATAGTCCGCCAATTCCTTTCCTTTGCAATTCAGGTCTTACAGACATTGGTGCAAGTCCCAAACTTTCGTAATTGTTTCCTTGCTCGCCTTTAATGATGATTTTGGTAAACAAAATATGTCCAACGATTTTATTATTCTCTGTTGCTACAATTGAAAGTTCTGGAACAAAAACCGCTGCATTATTTCGCAAAGCGCTCACTAGTTTTGCTTCGTCCTCTTGTCCAAATGCCATTTTGTTAACTTCAAAAATATCTGCAAAGTCAGCATATGTTTCTTTTCTTAATATTATTTTCTCTGACATTCTCTGTTAAAATTTGATTTCTTAAAGTCACTTTTGGTCTGAAGTCGTTTACTTGTCCCCTGGGAAATCCTTGTTAGCCGTGTGTAACCCGTTAGATGACCAAATTGTCCTGAGCTGGCGGCGGTATATCTGCCAAAGGCCAGGGCTATATTGCTAAAGCATCTGTTGGTCGCTGTTTTTCTTCTTCCGTCATTTGTGCATTTTACGAAATATTTCCGCCATTGTCTGTGAATCAATGTTGTCCATGTCTATAAGTTTTAAAGACTTCACCATTTTAAGAGTACTTGTTTTATACTTTTGAAAATGAGGTGTTTTTAAATGTGCCTCATAAGCTTCTCGATTTGCATAAATTTCTAAAATGCGAATCTGTGTCGGGTTTTCTTTTTGATACAAAGGATAAATTGCGATAACCCCTGCCTCTAATTGAACTGATGCTCTTGATTCTTCTTGAAGTATAGCATTATACTCTTTGAGATAGTTTGAATCAATCTCAATTTCTGAAATACGAATCATCATGTCTTTTGTTTGAGCAGAAACGTTGTTAAATGAGACAATAAAAAAAGCTAACAGATATTTCATGTCAATTGAATTTTGGAAATGAACTATTTTTTAAATCGTTTAAGAACAAATGGCTCTCCGGGTGCTAATACTTTGATTCGTTCAGGATTAACAACTACATCATATAGTTTTTTAGGGTCTCCATTAAATGGCGAAAAGTCTGGCGAATCTACCGAACCCCAATGACAAAGCAGAAGCAATGCGTTAGGGTATGCGTTTGCAATTTTCACTGCTCCTTCAAAAGTAAAATGCCATTCACTGTCTGAGAAGTCAAATAAAATTGCATCAGGTGCTTGCATTGTAAGGTGTTCAGGTATTAGTCTGGAATCACCTGTCGCCCAAATAGTACCGTCTGGTGTGTCAAACTGTAATGGGGTGTCATAGTGTTGTCGGTAACGACCTGCATAGCTGCAGGCCGGCTAGGGCTGCTTGACGGCTATACTTTTTTGTATTTGATTACTTTTCAACTGTAGAATTTTTAGGGGGACTTACATGGCAGTTTTGCTTATTCATTAGGGTTAAACTTATTTGAATTGTCAACTCCTTTTATCAATAGCCACAAGCAAAATGATAATTCCCCTATAAAAATCGGGATAGCTACATAAATGAATATGGGATTTGCAAATCCCTTTGAAAGTAACATTGTGAAACTGTTTATAAGATATCCTAAACCTGATATGATGTAAAGTATTCCAAAAAATTTTGGAACCATTTTAGATTTGAAAATAACATAGCCAACTAACAAGCAGTAAAACCCAAAGAATACTAATCCTATAGCATATCCAACTCCCTGTATATTTAGTGATAATTGCGAAAGTGTAGCAAGTTGATTTGGTTCAAATGTATTTAAGTAAGCATTGTTACTCAATATTAACAATGGTGAAATTTGATTTAAAAGGTTTACTGCAATAATTGCAGTTTGAATAACAACAAATATTAGTGCAAGTTGAAGTAAAAATTTATTTGCTCGCTTGAATAAAAAGTAAATAATTAGAACAGCTGGCAACCCGCAAACGAAATTGATAAGGTCTGCCACAAGCCCCCATCGAAAAAGCATTTCTGACGATTGTATATTATTTGCTGTAGCCAACGCGTCTCCTGAAACTTTGAATGCTTGCCTGATAAATACTTCTGCAAATAAACCTGTCGCAATAACTATTAAATATAACAGTCCCGCTATTCGTGCTAAATTTTTGTTTGAAATCATTATTTAAGCAGTAAGATATTATTTCTCATATTGGTTAAAAATGTCGCTTTAAAATTGCCCTCAACGACTATATTTACGAAAGGTTGCCCAAAGCCAAGTTACAAAACAATTAGAAGCCCGTCCGAACGGTTTAGCGGGCGGGAAAATCGCAGCCTTTAACCCGGTTTTGGCCGACACAACTTAGAAGATCAGGCGATCGCATCGCAACAAAGAATGCTTTATGCCAGACCGTTTTCCGGGCATGTTCCGAACAGGCTTCGTACAAAAACAGACGCTATTACCCGCGAACATATGAGTCCGAAAAGTAGCTATGTGATTAGAAAATACCGGAGGGCTAACTCATACCCCTTCAACCCCAGCCCGGCAATCGTTCCGTTGGCTTTGGCGGATACATGCGAGAGTTTCCGAAAATCTTCGCGCGCCTGGATATTGCTGATATGTACTTCTATCACGGGTGTTTTAATAGCCGCAATCGCGTCACCTATCGCTACGGAGGTATGCGTATATCCTCCCGGGTTAAATATGATTCCATCATAATCGAATCCAACCCGCTGCAATTCATTAATCAATTCCCCTTCCACATTACTTTGAAAATAAGTGATGGTTGTGCCGGAGTATTTCTGTTGCAGGCTTTTTAAATATTCTTCAAACGGTATATTTCCATAAATATCCGTTTCCCGTTTGCCAAGCAGGTTAAGATTGGGGCCGTTGATGATGGCTATTCTCATTTTACACTAATTAACGCGAATTTTAACGAATAAAGTCTAAAAAGCTAATTAACGCGAATTGAAACTAATAAGCACTAAAACGCGAATGCGCGAATTAACGCTAATAGACGCGAAGGTATGCAGTCAATATCAATTCAACCTCCACAGGTGATTTTATTAAAATACATTCTTTCGCGCTTTTAGATTTTGTTTTGCAGGCATCGCTTCGATCCAGTAAACAATATCGGTAAAACTCGTGATCTCCTGAATGGTGGCGGGACGGTTATTTTCCATTTGCAGCAAATCAACCTGCAGGTCGTAGGCACCCTGCTTTTCGATGGTATACACAAACCGGTATCCATCCGCTGTTTTTTCGGGTGTTTCCATTCGGTATAATTGCTTTTCTTTCCGGCTGCTGAAAATGATCCTGTTAAAATCCTTCCCGCTCTTGAAGTGAAAACGGATCGTATCCCCCACTTTTTTTTGAATGAGCACCGACCGTGGATAGAAATCGTTCATATTATTTTCCCAGATCCCCTGGTATAAAAGCGGGTACCGGTAAAATTCGTTCCAGCTAATCGGCTGTGGTAATAACTGCCAGCTACTGTCCTGCGGATAATGATCCCATGCAAACCGAACCGGGTCGGCACAAAAATACCAGTCATTACGGTGTGGGGTAAAGGAAGAACAATCTTCATTCGTATACCCGCTGGCCCAGGTAATATCGATCAATCGCCATTGTCCATCTACTTTCACGGCGTTCCAGGTATGATTGGTCAGGAACGAATCGATGGGTAATAAAAGATCCTCCAAACCTGATCGGCCAAACCCATTTATATCAATACACTCAACTCCCGAGGCCTCACACAAATTGCGGAATACATTCACATAACCGGCACATACTGCTTTCCGGTACAGCAAAACGCTGTCCAGCGCCCATCGGGAATTTTTATTTTTTAATCCTTCGCAATCATAGCGGATATGGTTGATCACCCACAAATAACTTGCTTTAAGCCGGGTAAGCGTATCCGGAAATCTTTTCTTTATTTCTCTTCCTAATAAACGCAGATCGCGTCCTTCTGTAATGGCATAGGTTTGCGAATGAAGAAACCCCGCAGCCTCTTTCCAACCCTTGTCTTCTTTTTGGGAAAGGGCCGAAAGGGAAAATAAAGAGTATAAGATCACGCAGCAGGCAAACCGGCTAATCATTCCACTAAATTAAGAAAATAGATAGTGGGCAACAGCGGACAGGAATACCGGGGTGGTTGAAAGGACCACAGGATGAAAATTCAATTCTTTAATTACAATTATTATTGTCCGACTAAATATGGTAAAGTGTTCATTTGCAAATATCACCTCACCCCAACCCCTCTCCTTGAGGAGAGGGGCCAGAACCCGCTGTGCAAGAGGCATTAATAATTATTCAGATGGTTTTAGTCGGACAACAATGAATTACAATGATAATTTACCTGGAAAGATTCGCTAGTTCAGGCTTTTCTTAATCATATCGATAAACTGGTCGAACAGATACCGGCTATCGTGCGGACCAGGAGTGCTTTCGGGGTGATACTGAACTGAAAAAGCGGGCTTATCTTTTATTCGAATTCCTTCGATAGAATCGTCGTTCAGATTTCGATGCGTCACTTCTACCTGCGGGGCATTTTTCAATGTATCCGGGTTAACGCCAAACCCATGATTTTGGGTAGTTACTTCACAAAGGCCGGTGAGCAGGTTTTTTACGGGGTGATTCAGTCCGCGGTGACCATGATGCAGTTTGAATGTCCCTACTCCACTGGCCAATGCCAGTAGCTGGTGGCCCAGGCAAATACCAAACACCGGTTTATTCTCTTTCAAAATATCTTTCACCGTTTCTACCGCATAATCCATGGAAGCCGGGTCGCCGGGTCCGTTCGAAAAGAAATATCCGCTTGGATTGAATTTCTTTAATTCAGCTAAGGTTGTTTTGGCCGGAAATACTTTTACATATGCTCCTCTATCCACCATACACTTAATAATATGCTGTTTGGTTCCAAAGTCCATAACTGCAATCCGGATGGGCGATTTTTCATCGCCTAATGTGTATGGTTCTTTCGTGCTTACCTGGCTTGCCAATTCCAATCCATCCATATCGGGCACTTTAGCCAGTTCCTTTTTTAATTGATCAATATCTAATATTTCAGAAGATATAATACAATTCATTGCTCCATTTTGCCTTACATGAGCCACCAGGGCCCGGGTATCCACGCCTTCGATACATACAATATTATTCATGAGGAGATAGGTCTCCAGTGAGGCATTGGCCATCTTGCGGGAGAACTGCTCTTCCAGGTTACGACCAATCAATCCCCTGATCTTTACCGATTCGGATTCCACTTCATCATCCTTTACCCCATAATTCCCAATGTGAACGCTATTCATTATGATAACCTGCCCGTAATAGCTGGGATCGGTAAATACTTCCTGGTAACCGGTCATCCCGGTGTTGAAGCATATTTCGCCGGTCGTTGTTCCAATCATTCCAAAAGCTTTACCGTAATGAACGGTACCATCTGCCAGTAATAATATCGCGGGGGGCTGGGTTGCGTGTACTTGCATAATATGGAATAGAATTGGTGCAAAATAAATTATAGAAAACCACAAATCAAAATAGTAATTGCCGATTTATTAGTTGGGAAGGCGGAAAGTCCGAAAGTCGGGAAGACCGAAAGTCCGGAAGTCGGAAAGTCCGGAAGACCGGAAGTTAGAAATCTGGTCATATTCTGGAAAACGGATCCTTAAGTAATTCCGTAAGCTCCTGACTGCCGGAATCCCGACTTGTGAATTCCATTATTCCAAAAAAAAGTCCTTCTTCAGCAGAAGGACTCTTGTATTGAAAATCGATATTAATCAATTATTCGGCTGCTTTTTCTTTGGCCTCTGCCCCATCATCCGCTTTGGTCGCCGTCTTCTTTGTGGCTCTACCGCGACGGGTCTTTTTAGCACCTTCCTTAGCTTCACCTTTCCCTTTGCCGTAAATTTCATTGAAGTCAACCAGTTCGATCATCGCCGTTTCGGCATTATCGCCTGTGCGGGCACCTAACTTAATAATACGGGTATATCCTCCGGGACGACCGCCTACTTTTTCTGCTATCGGTCCAAATAGTTCCTGGATCGCTTCTTTATCCTGCAGGTAACTGAATACTACGCGGCGCTGATGTGTAGTGTTTTCCTTGCCCTTTGTAATCAGGGGCTCTACATAAATGCGTAATGATTTCGCTTTTGCCAAAGTAGTAACAATGCGCTTGTGTGCTATCAGCTCGCAAGCCAGGTTACTCAACAAAGCCCGGCGGTGAGAAGCCGTTCTGCTGAGGTTTTTGATTTTGTCTCCGTGACGCATGACGTTTAGTTTTTATTCGGTTAGACCGTGTCAGGAATTCTAACCTACGTTTAATAAATTTCCTAATGTGCGAATTACTAATTTGCGAATGTGCGAATTCTTTTATCTTAACTTTTCCGAATTATAGCGATTCACGATTAATGCGGAATACTGCAATCAGCGAATTCGCACATTCGCACATTTGCCAATTCGCACATTAATTACATATCATCCTTATCCAATCCCATCTTGCCTAAATCCATTCCAAAATGCAGTCCTCTTTCGGCCAGCACTTGCTCAATTTCTGCCAGTGATTTCTGACCGAAGTTGCGGAATTTCATCAGGTCTTCCTGCTCGTATTGTACCAGTTCGCTTAGACTGTTGATTTTAGCGGCCTTTAAGCAATTGAAAGCGCGAACGGAAAGATCGAGATCTTCCAGTGGCGTTTTCAAAACCTTACGTAATTGCAGCATTTGCTCGTCTACCACATCTTCCTTTTTATCTTCCTTGCTGTCGAAGGTGATATTCTCATCGGTAATGATCATCAGGTGCTGGATAAGAATCCGGCTCGCCTGTTTTACAGCTTCTTCCGGGTGGATAGTACCATCGGTGGAAACTTCCATGATCAGTTTTTCGAAGTCGGTCCGCTGCTCCACCCGCGTATTTTCAATAGCGTACTTCACATTTTTGATCGGGGTAAAGATAGAATCCGTGGGTATATAGCCAAGCGGGGCTTCTTTCAACTTATTATCTTCTGCCGAAACATATCCGCGTCCTTTGGCGATCGTTAATTCAATATCCAGTTTGGCTGATGTATCAAGGGTGCAAATCATCAATTCCGGATTCATGATTTCGAAACTCTGCGTAGCGTCTCCAATCATAGCCGCGGTTAATTCCGTTTTATTCTTAATGCTAAGGGAAACTTTTTCCTGTCCTACTTCATGTTCCACTTTTTTCTTAAAGCGAACCTGTTTCAGATTCAGGATGATTTCCAGCACATCTTCCGTGATACCTTTCATGGTAGCGAATTCGTGGTCTACGCCTTCAATGCGTATCCCTACGATTGCATATCCTTCCAGTGAATTCAATAATACCCTGCGCAGCGCATTTCCGATGGTAACACCGTATCCGGGTTCCAGGGGACGAAACTCAAACTGAGCTTCAAAATCCGTTGCTTTCTGCAGAATGATCTTATCGGGTTTCTGAAAATTTAAAATAGCCATGTTATTATTCCAGATTTTAGTTTGATAAATTGAAAAAGCTGCAAAATGTTCGCTGCATACTTCCCGTTAATTTCAGCTTTAAACAAAAGCGTGTATTAATTAATTTGTCCTCGCCACACGCAGGGTCCAACTTCTGACTCCTGACTTCGGCCTCACGACTAACATTACTTACTATACAATTCCACAATCAATTGCTCTTTGATATTTTCGGGAACGCTTTCTCTTTCAGGATAAGCAACAAAGGTTCCTTTCATATCCCCTTCATTCCAGTCTAACCAGCTAAACTTTTGGTTCTTTCCCCGGAATAAACCGGTGATAGCCACATTGGCTTTATCTTTTTCTTTAATGCTGATGGTATCGCCTGGTTTAAGCTGGTAGGAAGGTACATTCACCACGTCTCCGTTTACGGTAATATGTTTGTGAGAAACCAATTGGCGGGCGGCTGGACGCGAAGGAGCAACTCCCAGGCGAAATACTGCATTATCCAACCGGGCTTCTAATAATTTGATGAGGTTTTCGCCGGTTACCCCTTTTAATCGGGCCGCTTCTTCAAATGTTTTGCGGAACTGGCGCTCCAACACACCATAGGTGTATTTCGCCTTTTGTTTTTCCTTTAACTGAATAGCATACTCACCCGGAGCTTTACGCTTCTTCGAAGGGCCATGCTGACCCGGAGGAAAGCTATTTTTTGTCAGGTATTTTCCATTACCTAAGATGGGTTCCCCGAATATACGTGAGATACGGGTTTTTGGACCAGTGTAACGTGCCATAATCTTTATTTCATTTCGATTTTTTTAGAAACCGGTGAACTGATCGGTAAAAAATCGTAAAAAATAAATCAGTCACCTTTTATTAAATGAATTGCCTTGATCCTTTCAAGGCAATTATAGCATACATATGGATTGTACCCCCTAATTCCAACTGGAGGGATGAGCTTATACTCTTCTCTTCTTCGGAGGGCGGCAGCCGTTGTGGGGCAGCGGGGTAACGTCTTTGATCATATTCACTTCGATGCCAGATTGAGACAGCGAGCGGATAGAACTTTCGCGACCGGCACCGGGGCCTTTAACAAATACGTCCACTCTTTTTACACCTGCATCAAAAGCCACCTTGGCCGCATCGGACGCAGCCATTTGAGCCGCATAGGGAGTGTTCTTTTTAGAACCCTTGAATCCCATTTTTCCGGCGCTGCTCCAGGAAATTACCTGGCCATTCTTGTTAGTAATACTGATAATGATGTTGTTAAACGTAGCGGAGATATGAGCATCTCCATAAGAATCTACCTTTACTACTCTTTTTTTTGCCGCAGCTTTAGCGCTGGGAACCTGTTGTTGTGCTTTTGCCATAATTAAATCCTAGGTAATCATTATTAAATTTTACTTCCGTTATTAGCGGAATCGAATCAATTCTCCTCCTGCACCGGGGATCTGAAATTGATTCTCTAAAATGGTGCATTTTATTAGTCAATTAGCTTTGGGCCGGGAGCTCAGAGCATAAAATACTCAAAGCTGGTGGCCAAAAGCCATTTTACTTCTTAGGTGCTTTTTTCTTACCGGCCACTGTCTTACGTTTTCCTTTCCGGGTACGGCTATTCGTTTTGGTACGCTGTCCACGAACGGGCAATCCCTTACGATGACGTAATCCGCGGTAGCAGGCGATATCCAACAAACGCTTGATGCTCATCTGCACTTCAGACCGCAACTGACCTTCTACCTTAAGTTCATTTGTAATGATGTTACGGATTGAATTCAGTTCCTCATCATCCCATTGATTTACTTTCTTATTGACATCAATACCCGATTTGGTAAGGATATATTTTGCAGTAGAAGGGCCAATACCAAAAATATAGGTAAGACCAATTTCTCCTCTTTTATTCTTAGGTAAATCTACACCGGCAATACGAGCCATATTTGTTGTTTATAGTTTATTGTTTATAGTTTGAGGTTGGTTCCTTATGCAGCAGGTTATCCTGGTTTTGACTCATGACTCCCGGCTACCGGCTCCAGACTCTTATCCCTGGCGCTGCTTAAAGCGGGGATTCTTTTTGTTAATTACATACAGCCTGCCTTTACGGCGAACGATCTTGCAATCAACACTACGTTTCTTAATGGACGCTCTTACTTTCATTTTTTTACGCTTTTAACTATCGGCCTGCAGCCTTTAGCAGTATCGGAATAAAAATCATCACCTTATTTGTACCGGAATATGATCCTTCCCCTTGTTAAATCATATGGGCTCATTTCCACTCCTACCTTATCTCCCGGCAGTATTCTTATATAATTCATCCGCATTTTTCCAGAAATGGTAGCCAGTATTTCATGCCCGTTTTCCAGTTTTACTTTGAACATAGCATTCGATAAAGCTTCTATAATTGTACCATCTTGTTTAATCAGCGGTTGTTTACCCATATATTTTTAAGGAGCGCAAAGATAGCATTATCAACCACAAATAAGAAAAAAATGGGGATATTTTTCTCGTTTCTGTGGAAAAAAGGAGAGGGAATTGAGTAAATTCCGGGAGAAAAGGCTGAAAATGGGTTATTGGTTGAGTTCTACCTTGGTCATTTGGTAATAGTGATTCTGTAAATCATGTACATAAAACGGCTGGTGCACATGGCGACGGTCCTCCCGCCACCACATTTCAATAGTTGAAAAATCGTCTTTATGAGGCACTAATACCCGGAATGAATCTTTCATATACTTAACCGTCCCATCGCTGTTCTCTTGTTTTTGAAAGCCCAATTTGGTGAGTTGAGATTCATCCAAAGGAACAGGAAAGAGGTGCTCAGGGGTAAACCAAAACTCCTGCACGTCGGTTTCCACGCAAACTTCTTTATCCTCGCGATTCAAATCTTTCACTACGCCCTGCCATTGCTGTCCTTCGTATTCGGCCATTACAATATCGCCTGGCTTGATGTTGGAGAATTTTATCATAAAGCAATCAATTTTAATAATTCAAATTACAAAAAAAAGGATTCACTATTTCAAAAATTTATAGCAATGCAGAACGGAAATGGCTAATAGCGGATAACAAATACCTGAACTAGTGAATTATTTTTTTGAATTGTCTTCGATGAATACGAAGTGTGACCTGTAACGGTGTTTTTAGAGGTATAAAGGATTAGCAAATTCGCCATTCGCCATCTACCGTTAAGACCTTTTTTTATAACTAAACACGGCCCATCCATTCAGCACTACGGCAAAACCAGCCATTTTCAGCATGTGATATTTAATATCGGCGAGGTCGCTTCCCTTTAGCACTACCATCCGCATGACTTCTATAAAATAAGAAACCGGGTTGAAATAGGTGATCCACTTCGCCCATTCGGGCATACTGTCGATGGAAGTATACAATCCGCCCAGCAAAATGAAGATCATCATCAGGAAAAATGAAATTAACATTGCCTGTTGTTGGTTGAAGGCATAGGTGGATATTAGCAGCCCCAGGCCCAATACTGCCAGGAGGTATAAGGCGGCAAATACATATATGGTCAGAAAACTTCCAACCGGAATAATACCATAGGCCAGCCGGGCTATCAGTAATCCGATACTAAGCACCAGCATTCCGATAATCCAGAAAGGAATCAACTTACCTATAATAAATATATGTTTTTGAATAGGGGTTACATTAATCTGTTCTATGGTTCCGATTTCCTTTTCCCGTACTATATTAATGGATGCCAAGTTGGTTCCTATCATGGTTAGCAGGATGACCAAAATACCAGGAACCATAAAATATTTATAGTTCATCAGCGGATTAAACCAATTGGAAGAAGTTACTTCAATAGTGGTTTCCGAACTGAACCGGGGGAATTGCATCCACTCCGTTCGTACTTCCTTGTTATAATCCTGGATGATTGTTCGCAGGTAAGCGCCCCCGAGGTTTGCTTTCACTCCATTAATGGCATTGAGGGCCATAAACAACCTGGACTCATTTTCTTTCACCAGGGTTTTCTCAAACGAAAACGGGATTTGCAGCACCAGGTCGGCTTCATCCTTTTCTACCTGTGTTAAGGATTTTGGATAGGAAGCAGAATAATCGGTTAACTTAAAATAACCCGAAGCCGTGATCTTGTTCACCAATTGACGGGAATATTCCGATCGGTCAAGGTCTACCACCGCCAGTTTAATATTTTTTATTTCATAATCGGCCGCCCATGGCAGTACGAGCAACTGAATAACGGGCATTACAAATATGATGCGCAGGATAGACGGATCGCGGAATATCTGCCGGAATTCTTTCTGCAATAAAAATCGTAGTGTTCTCATGCCAGCCGTATTTTAAATTTCCTGATAGCGAGGCCGAGAAAAAATATCATCATACCAAACAGTATCAGCGTTTCTTTCCAGATTGCCTCGATACCAATCCCTTTAATCATCACCGATTTTACAATATAATAGTACCATTTTGCCGGAACAATATTAGATACGAGCCGCAACGGCAGCGGCATATTTTCTACCGGGAACATGAACCCACTGAGCATCACCGTTGGTAAAAAAAGGGCTATTAATGAAATAAACATGGCCGTCTGCTGGGAGCCCGCGCCGGCTGAAATCAGAAGTCCTAATGATAGAGAAACCAGGGTAAATAAGACACTTTCCAATACAAGCAGCGACAGGCTTCCATTGATTGGTACTTCCAGCACATATACACTAAGCAATAAAATACTGGCAATATTTACCATCGACAGAACCAGGTAGGGAACCGCCTTGGCTATTACAATCATCATGGGCTTCATGGGCGAAACAAGCATTATTTCCATAGTACCCATCTCTTTTTCCTTAACTATTGTAATGGCTGTCATCATCGTACAAACCAATAATAGCACCATAGCCATTACTCCCGGCACAAAATTGAAAGCGCCTTTCAATTGAGGATTGTATAGCATACGTATTTCGGTAGCAATTGTGTAGGGCAATTTGCGACCATGAGTAATCCGGTTCTGATAGTCCATAATAACGGCCGTTGCATAATTGGCAAGCGTATTAGCCACATTAGGATCGGAAGCATCCGCAATCAATTGGATGGGGGCTTTATTTAAGTGCTGCAGATCTTCATTAAAGTGTGCCGGAAATACAACGACCATCTTTACCTGCCCGCTCCGGAAGGCGGCGTCGATTTCTTTGTATGAAGTAAGCGTTCTTACTACATCAAAATAATTGCTGGCATCTATTTCTGCTGTTAATGAAGTGGAGGCAACATCTTTGGAAGCATCCAATACTGCAATCCGTGCATTCTTCACTTCGTTGGTGAGAGCGAAACCAAATATTACAATTTGCACAACGGGCATTCCCAGCAGGATAAACATGGTCCGTTTATCGCGCCAGATATGAAAGAATTCTTTTTTAACAAAGGCGAGGAACTGCTTCATTCAGATATATTTTTTCAATTCTATGCCAGTTGTCTCTTTTATACCAGATAATAATTCTAGTTTACATTCTCATATTTATTCGCACATTCGCACATTCGCACATTCGCACATTCGCACATTCGCACATTCGCACATTCGCACATTCGCACATTCGCACATTTGTACTTCAATCCCCGCTTCGCTTGGCTTTCCTGGCTAATTGCAAAAACACTTCATCCATCGAATCAGCCATATATGTTTTCCGAAGGGCCGCGGGGCTATCCAATGCTTCGATACGACCATCCACCATTATGCTTAACCGGTTGCAGTACTCCGCCTCATCCATATAATGCGTCGTAACAAAGACGGTAATTCCGTTGGCGGCTGCTTCATAAATCATGCTCCAGAATTCGCGACGGGTTACCGGATCAACACCACCCGTTGGTTCGTCAAGGAAAACTATCTGCGGCTCATGAAAAACAGCTACAGAAAAGGCCAGTTTTTGTTTCCAGCCCAAAGGCAATGATTTTACGAGTTTATTTCCTTCCTTTTCGAGATGCAGGTGATCCAGGATAAAATTCGTTTTCTCTTTTATAAACGCATTACTCTTTCCATAAATACCCCCATAGAACCGCATATTTTCTTTTACGGTGAGATCGTCGTATAAAGAAAATTTCTGGCTCATGTAACCAATATTCTGTTTGATACGTTCATTTTGTTTATATACATCGAAGCCGGCTACCGATGCCATGCCGGAAGTGGGCAATGAAAGGCCGCATAACATACGCATGGCCGTTGTTTTGCCGGCCCCATTCGCGCCGAGGAACCCGAATATCTCTCCTTTACGAACGTCAAATGAAATACTATCCACCGCGACAAAATCGCCATAGCGCTTAGTTAAATTTTCCGCCACTATGATTTTTTCAGATGGCATACTTTTATTACATTAATTCCATGAAACAATCTTCAATGGTTGGTTGCAGGGTAACTATTTCCAGTTCTTTATGTACTTGTCTATCCAGGTGATTCTGTAACAACCCTATTTCTCCTCCCTTGTTCATAACTACATGATGATAGATTCCCGAAGGATAGGCCTTTTCTACTCCCTCCAATGCTTTCAGATCATTTAGTAAAGAAAGCATATTAACGGCGCGCACTCCAAAAAGAGGTCTGCCGAAACCCGCTACAATACTGGCCGGGGTATTAATAGATAAAATAGCGCCGTTTTGCACCAGGGCTACGCGGTCGCACAATGCTGCTTCATCCATATAGGGCGTTGATACGAGTATGGTGATCCCTTTTTTCTGCAAGGATTTAAGCATCGCCCAAAATTCTTTCCTGGAAACCGCATCCACGCCGGTGGTGGGTTCGTCGAGGAATAAAACGGAAGGATGATGAATAAGTGCACAACTGAGCGCCAGCTTTTGTTTCATACCACCCGATAGTTTGCCTGCTTTTCGTTTTTTGAAGGGCTCAATCTGGGAATAGATATCCTTAATCAACTCGTAATTTTTGGAAACTGAAGTATTAAAAATAGTCGCGAAGAATTCGAGGTTTTCTTCTACCGACAGATCCTGGTACAATGAAAACCGTCCTGGCATATACCCTACCCGTTGCCGTATTTTCTTAAAGTCTTTCACTACATCAAACCCATCAACGGTTGCATGGCCTCCGTCGGGTAATAATAGAGTAGTAAGTATCCGGAAAAGGGAAGTCTTTCCCGCTCCGTCAGGGCCAATGATTCCAAACAATTCTCCCTGCGGTACCTGGAAACTGACACCGCGCAGCGCCGTCACGGTCGCCTTTTTAGTGCCATACTTCTTGGAGATATTTTCTGCTTGTATTGAAATCATGATTATTTTAAAATGGGAAGTGGTTACTTTATATTAATTAAAAATGAAGAATTAAAAATCATTGTTGTCCGACTAAATAT
This sequence comes from uncultured Chitinophagaceae bacterium, assembly GCA_963775145.1. Classification (GTDB taxonomy): domain Bacteria; phylum Bacteroidota; class Bacteroidia; order Chitinophagales; family Chitinophagaceae; genus Endoryza. Next base: position 75,496 of record CAVZHZ010000015.1, on the reverse strand, counting down.
GTTAATGGATTCATTTGCAAGTATCCCCTCACCCTGCCTTTGCCGGCAGGCAGGCCCAACCCCTCTCCTTGAGGAGAGGGGCTAGAACCCGCTCTGCAAAAGGCTTTAATAATTATTAAGATTATTTTAGTCGGAAAATAATAATTAAAAATTAAAAACCAAGTGTCCGGTATTACTGAGACTTCGGCAAAATCGGGCTCCCTCTTTTTCATTTTACATTTTACATTTTTCATTTTTCACTTTTCATTTTTAAAAACCACCTCTCCGTACATCCCGATCTTTAAATACCCGTCGTTTTTCACTTTTACTTTTATCGCATACACCAGGTTAGCTCTTTCTTCTTTGGTTTGAATCGTTTTGGGGGTAAACTCCGCCTTATCGGATATCCAAATTATGGTACCGGGATATTCTTTGAATTTATCCGCCCCCGAATCGATTAATACTTTCACCGCCTGGTTGAGTTTTACTTCGGGTAATTGAATACCGGTAATGTAGGCACGGAGGTTTAATGAGGAGAGATCTGCAATTTTGTACAATGCTTTTCCCGGCGAAGTAATTTCGCCCGGTTCGGCATACTTAGTGAGTACAGTACCTTCCGCCGGGTTAATAATTCTTGCCCTTTGTAACTGGTCATTAAGCTGAGCAATTCTCTTTTGCAGCGGCGCGCCTTCACTTAGTATACTCCTGTTTTGAGTGGATACACTGTTACGCTGAACAGCGATTTGCTGCAGGGTTACATTCATTTCCTTTTCTACCACGTCGATTTGGGCGATGATATCATCGAGTTGTTTTTTGGTAGCCGCATCCGCCTTTACCAGGTTTTCCACGCGTTGCCTTTCCTGGAGAAGATTGTTTAACCGGGATTGCTGCACCGCCCGCTGATGTTCCAGTAAACGGACCTGTGGGGTTACATCCATTGTTTTTGCATTCAATGATTGAATGCTCGCTTCTACCTGTTCTTTTTGCAGTGAGATTCCTGTTGCGTCAATGGTGCCTACCGCACTGTCTTTGGGAAGCAGCATACCCTCCTGAATAGCGAGTGAAATAATCCTTCCGGCCAGTTCTGAGGACACGATAATTTCTTCCGCTTCAAAAGTTCCTGAGGCATCGGAGCGTGTACCGTTATTATTGCAAGCCGCCAGGCCGGTTATCAACAAGAATGAATAAGCATATCTGTTCATTTGTATTATTTTATTGGTTGCCCGTAATATTTTTTAGATTAACCCGTGCCTGCAACAATTGTAATTGATGCGTAATCATCGCTTGCCTGGCCAGGTCCTCGGCGGTAACTTCCCGGAGGTAATCATTGGCGGTTATTACGCCGTTATCTAATTGCGCTTTTGCCGCTTCCTTTACTTTTGCCCGCAATTCAATAATGTCATTGTCGGAGGCAATTAATTGCTGCAGCTTATCTACTTCGGCCTGTTGCTGTACCATCGCAGTGCGGGTGTTAAGCAAGAAAGTTTCTGCCTGAATATCTACCATACGGCGATTAACCTGCAGCAGCTCTTTATCTTTCTTTTGCGTGTATAAACCTCCCAGTGACCAGTTCAGCCTTACACCACCTATATAATAGAAAGCGAAATCATTTTTCAGGAAATTCAGGCCCGGGCGGCCAAAACCACTTTGCATGAATACGCTGGCGCGGGGTAAAATTTTTGCATCCACCAGTTTCGCCTGCCCATCCAGGAACTTATCCTGAACAGAAAACAACTGAATTTCCGGCCTGGCAATGAGAGTGGACGAAGCATCAACTGATAATACCACGGGTGTGATCAATTGAATATCCGGGGGCAATGTTTGATTGATAAATAAACTTAGCGTTTTCAATAGCCCGGTTCGGGAAGCATTAATTTCAATAACCCGTTGTTCCGTTTTCAATAATTCAGCTTGCAGCAAAGTAACCCCTGACCGGAATGCCACTCCATTATTAACCTGGGCTTCTACCTTTTTTATTCCGTTATTAATATCGGCTTTTACCAATTCCACCTGCTTTAGCTGCTCTTCTAAAAACAATATGCCCAAAAAAACCTGGCTGATCCGCTCATTGAGTTTATAGAGATCCACTTCCAGTTTTTGTTGTTCAACCGAGGCATTCAGTTGCTGTAGATTTATTTGTTCGCGCGTAATTCCCCCATCGTAAATCATCTGGGTCACATCTGTTACCAGTTTATACTGGTCTTTACTCAGGGGTTCTACGGTGAAGCCTGGAAAAGGAATTTTAATTTCAGTAACATCCGATTGGTAAGTCGCTTGCCCAAGCACAGAAACCTGCGGGAGAAATCCTTTCTTCAAATTGTCGATAGTTAGCCCGGCAGTTTTACTGATCAATTCTTTTTGACGGATCAGCGGATAATTTTCCCTGGCCAGCCGGTACGCTTCTTCAAGAGATAGCTGTCCGCCTGGCTGTGCACGCAATCCCATAGGCAACAAACCTATTACTGCGAACAAGGCAAGGGCAAATGAAAAGGCAGACCATTTAATTGGTTTGTACATAGCAAAATTTATTTCCTTATTGAATCAATAATAAATTTGGGTATCTCCTTTTTACGCCGTTCCATTATATTCCGGAATTGTACCTCGTCTAATCCGAGATTGACCTGGAACATGGGTTTGGAAACAAATGGAAAAATGGTAAGAGAAATTAAATTCATCAGTAATTGGTCGGGGCTGATTTTCTTGATGGTTCCCTTCTTTACTTCTTTTTGGATCTGCTGCAGGAATTTTTCGGGTCGCGGTTTATTCTTCCCCCAAATTTTCTGGATAAAATAATGCGGGTCGGCGGTTATTTCATTGAGCACAAATAATGGCAGGTATGGGTTTTCCTGCATCACCGTGATGTATTCCCCTGTAAAGTGTTCAATCTTCTCAAACAATGAACTATCTGATTCGAAAATAGAATTGATCTTGGGGAATAATTTATCTGACGCTTCTTTAAAAATGACTTTGAAAAGTTGCTCCTTGTTGCGGAAATAATAATGCAGCAGGGCTTTATTTATGCCTGCTTCGTCGGCAATATCCTGCATACGGGCGCCTGCCATTCCTTTCACCAAAAAAACTTTTTTGGCTGCCACCAGTATCTTCTCCCGGGCGGAGCTGTCTTTATTCACTTTAACCATCCAGTTTAACCATTTGGTTAAAATTCAAAAATACGATGCCCGCGTTTTATTTTCCAATTTTTTTATTTGCAAGTATCACCTCACCCCAACCCCTCTCCTTAAGGAGAGGGGCTAGAACCCGCTCTGCCAGAGGCTTTAATAATTATTATGATGATTTTAGTCGGATATTATTATTTAATAAGCAAAAAGTGGGGTTCCGAATTTGTATTCAGCCGCTTTGTTTAATGATTTAGATATAAAGATATCAGATAGTTTTAAAGGATTAATTGAATCTCAATAACCCGCTGGCTGACTCCCGGCTACAGGCTACCAACTCCTGACTACGGACTTCGGACTTCAAACTTCCACCCCTACTCCGCCCAACTCATTACATAATCATCATTTTCGATATCCAAGGCTTCTTTCGTCAGCATCAATGGATGAAAAGTATCAACCATTACGGCCAGCTCTTTCGTTTCCCTGGCTCCAATACTTTTTTCTACAGCACCTGGATGGGGGCCGTGCGGGATGCCTGCAGGATGCAAGGTTATCATTCCCCTGGTTACATTCTTCCGGCTCATAAATTCCCCTTCTACATAGTAGAGTACTTCATCACTGTCTATATTACTGTGATTATAGGGTGCCGGAATGGCGTCGGGATGATAATCGAACAACCGTGGACAAAAAGAACAAACTACAAAATTGTTTGCCTCAAATGTCTGGTGCACGGGGGGCGGCTGGTGTACGCGACCGGTGATAGGTTCAAAATCGTGAATACTGAAAGCAAACGGGTAGCAACAGCCATCCCATCCAATAATATCGAACGGATGCGTCCCATAATGCAACCCGTATAACATGCCTTTCTTTTTCGCTTTGATAAGAAAATCCCCGGTTTCATCAAAGGTTTGAAGATTTTGCGGCGGACGGATATCTCTTTCGCAGAAAGGTGCATGCTCAAGCAATTGCCCATATTTGCTTTGATAGCGTTTGGGAAAACGAATAGGGCTGAATGACTCAACAATAAACAACCGGTTATTGCCATCTTTAAACTGAACCTGGTAAATAGTACCCCTGGGTATCACCAGGTAATCACCATGGGAAAATGGCAATTCACCATACATCGTTTTGAGTATGCCACTTCCCTCATGAATAAAAATCATTTCGTCCGCATCGGTATTCTTATAGAAATAATCCTTCATGCTTTCCTGCGGAGCAGCCAATACAATATGGCAATCATTGTTCACTAAAACCGGAATGCGACTTTGCAGGAAATCCTTTGCAGGTAATATATTAAATCCTTCAAAGCTACGGTGCTTCAGCATTTTCTCTTCCGCTATAATAGGGGCTACACTAATTGGCGGTTCCGTTTTTATAATCTGGGTAGGAGGATGACAATGATACATCAGGCTATAATCGTTGCTGAACCCTTCCGTAGAAAATAATTGCTCTGAATATAATTTACCATCCGGCTTTCGAAATTGTGTATGACGCTTATGCGGGATGGTTCCTAGCTTATAATAATATGACATAGATGATTGATGATTGAGGTTTATGGTTTGTAGTTTATAGTTTGTGGCCTGCTTGCCGCAGGCAGGTTTGTGGTTTGTAGTTTGTAAACGCCCGCTCAATAGTAATTACGAGAAATTAAATGATGAGTAAATAGTTCCGGGAACGATTCTTTTGACCCCGGCTTTTGTAACGCTATGCATCTCCTGTTGTGTCACTCACTTCAACGACAACCATTCTATTGAGCCATACCTGGCTTCCCTCGTACTTCAGGTTCCGGATAATTCCAAGGTGGCCTGCAGAAAAATATATTTCCCCGTCCGAACGTCAGCCCGGCAGATTCATTCTGGCGGGGGTCAGCCGGGCAGGCACTTTCTTTTGTCAATCCAGTATAAAAAATTGCGGCCAAAAGGCATAACCAAATGTAGGAAGATTTTAATGGACCAACCGTAAAAGCACTTATATGACATACCATTTATCAGCTGCATCCTTTGCATACAGCAGCCCATTACTCATCTGGTGAATTTCGAGGCCCTCCTTGTTAACATAGTTCCTGATTTCATATACCCTGATCCCATTATTCTCCCGCGTTAAATAAAGAATAAGCGCATTGAGCGATGGAGGTACTTCGTTTAGCCACTGTTCGTCGCTCTCGCGCACAAAAGCCTGACTCATGTCGATTTGTTTCAGAAAAGTTACGAAATAAATATCCGGCCTGATTGGCTATCTTCAACGCATAATTTTTATTCATTACTAATTGAAAAGAATCGGCCTGATATCAGATACACATGGCTATTTAGACGAGTCGGTTTTCAGCCATATTGAACAATGTGATGAGATCTGGCATGCGGGTGATTTTGGTTCGATGGAAGTGGCCAATAAGTTAAGCCTTCAACCTGGTCTGACCGTCTCCGGTCTGACCAGGTTGAAAGGCGTTTACGGCAACATCGATGGGCAGGATATCCGAACTAAATTTCCAGAACAGTTGATTTTTATGTGCGAAGAAGTAAAAGTTATGATGAGGCATATAGGTGGGGCGCCGCCCCGGTACAATCCGGAAACAAAAAAAGAACTGTTAATACATCGGCCCCAATTATTTGTTAGCGGCCATTCCCATATCTTAAAAATAATGTACGACGATAAGATTAATTGCCTGCACATGAACCCCGGTGCCGCCGGTAAACAAGGCTGGCATAAAGTAAGAACCCTGATCCGGTTTGTGATTGATGGGAAAAATATGAAAGATTGCGAGGTGATTGAGTTGGGAAAAAGGTAATTTTAAATCATTGTTGTCCGACTAAATATGTTAAAGGTATCATTGGCAAGTATCACCTCACCCCAACCTCCCGCCAATCCGGGACAGGCTCTCTCCTTAAGGAGAGGGGCTAGAACCCGCAATGCAAAACGCTTTAATAATTATTAAGATAATCTTAGTCGGAAAATAATAATTTTAAATAAAAATATGATTGCCCGATTCTGGCATGGGCGTACGAAAACCAGTGACGCCGTTATTTACCGTAAGTATGTAACTGAAACAGGCATCCGGGATCTTATATCCACGCCTGATAACCTGGGGGCCCAAATATGGCAACAGGAGGAAGGAAACATTACCCATATCTGGGTGATCTCCTGGTGGAAGGACTATGAAAGTATCCAGGCATTTGCAGGAAAGGATATTGCGGTGGCCAGGTATTACGGGGAGGATAAAAAATATTTACTCGAATTAGAACCGCAAGTGATGAATGCTGAGTCGTACGAATTTAAACCTTCCATTTAACTTCTACTATGATTGCGCGAATTTAGCGTGGATATAAAACTCCCGACAATGCCGAACCAAATAAAGGATTATGAAAAATAAGTAGTATTAGAAAAGGCATGAAGCTCCTTAAAGGGGCATGGACTGGCTTCTCGGCACTGTAAAGTATAATAATCATTAACCGTCCAAAACACTGCAGCCATCATGTTACAAAAAAACATAACTATTCTCCGGATTTTTGATGTAACCAAAGCAAAAGAATTTTATATAGACTGGCTGGGCTTTTTGGTGGAGTGGGAGCACCAGTTTGAACCAGGTACTCCTTATTACATCGGTATTGCCCGTGATGATATTCAACTGCACCTTTCGGAACATTATGGGGATGCAACGCCTGGCAGCAAAATATTTATTGTATGTGATGAGGTGGAAAAGTTTTGCAAGGAACTTCAGGCAAAAAATTACAAGTATTACCGTCCATCTGTGGAGAAAACATTTTACGGCGCATGGTGTATGGAAGTAACGGATCCATTTGGAAACAAGCTTTCGTTTAATGAATACTTATGAGTAAGTCGGGAGTTGGGAGTCTGGAGTCTGGAGTCGGGAGTCGGGAGTCGGGAGTCGAGAGACCTTTAAACTACCTGATAGCTTTATAACTAGGTTTTTAAATAAAGTGTCGGAATAAAATTTGGAAACTCTCCTTTTGGACATTTGAATTTTGATTTTTGAATTTCGACATTTTACTTTTGACTTAAAAATTCTTCCATTCCAGTATCTCTTGACCACCCTCAATCATCCATCCATTTTCCGTACATTCACTAAAACATAATTGTATGCAACCCGTTAACCGCCGCAACTGGATTAAGCGAAGTTCGTTGGCCGCACTGGGACTTGGTATTTCTCTCCGCTCGATAGCAGGAGAAGATTACCTGCCCCGGAATTTCGGTGCTGAATCAGGACTGATCAACCTGGGCGCGAATGAAAATCCATATGGCATTTCGCCCAAAGCCAAAGAAGCGATTATGCAAATGATCGGGGAAGCCAACCGGTACCAGTTTAATGTAACCTCTCTTAAATCGTTCACAAAACAATTGGCGGAATATTATGGCGTAACCGAATCCCATGTTTTAGTTACGGCGGGTTCCGGGGAGGGATTGGCCCTGCTGGCCAGGCATTTCAACAAAGGCAATATTGTAACAGCCGATCCAACCTTTGGCATTCTACCCAGTACAGCCAAAAAAATAGGAACGAAAGTAATTGAGGTGCCGCTTACCCCATCCAAAGTACATGACCTGGAGGCTATGCTGAAGGCAATAAATAAAGAAACTAATCTTGTATATATCTGCAACCCGGCTAATCCAACCAGCACCATGGTAAAACCGGCTGCGCTGAAGAACTTTTGTATTGAAGCCGCCCGGAAAACTGTCGTATTAATTGATGAAGCGTATATCGATTTTCTGGACGCACCCGATAATGAATCGATGATATCATTGATAGAAAAAAACCCCAACATACTCGTGATCCGGACTTTCTCAAAGATTCATGCCATGGCCGGATTGAGAGTTGGTTTTATTATCGGGAACCCTTCACTTATCGAGCAGATTGAATCCAATTATTTTTATAGCAGCCAGATGTGCGTTAGTAATCTTTCCATGGTGGCTGCATTAGCCAGTCTGCAGGATGAAGAGCATCGGAAACAATGCAAACAAAAAATCGGTGCCGCCCGGCAATATACTTTTGATGAGCTGGTCAAACTCAGGTATAACGTTATCCCCTCCTACACCAATTTCATCTTTTTCGAATTAAAAAATTATTCGGGCAATTTTTCGCAGGATATGCTTAAGAAGAATATTATTCTACGGTCTATGGAAGATGGAAAATGGGCCCGGGTAAGCATAGGCACTCAGGACGAGATGAAAATATTTATTTCAACCATGAAAGCCATGCAGACAGGCTCCTAAACAATTTAGGTTTCCTGCAATTTTATGTTCCGGGGAATAAATGCCGGCCAACTAATTCCCGGAAAGGCCATGGAATACTTGCTAATATCAAAATCAGAGCAACCAGCAATTGCCAACCGGCCGTTTTATAATTAAGTGTTTTGGCTTTCCCTCTTGCAAGGGTTATTAATACAATCGCTACGATCATGGCGAGCGGATGTTCTATCCAGTAAAACCGGTAAAAAGTATCTTTCATCAGCGAAATCCCCTCGGGCAATCCTTTGATTATACCATAACGCCCGGCTATAACCTGGTACAATCCTATTACCAGCATAATATGTGCGCTGATCATTAACCACAGGCTGGTTTTGCGTATGCCTTCTTTTTTGGAAAAGGCCTGGTAAAGAGTGACCAGTAATAATAACAAGATGATCCAGCGAAGAATTGTGTGGAGATGAAGCAGTCCGGTTTCCATGATTATAGTTTATGTTTAGTGGTTTGTGGTTTGTGGTTTGTGGTTTGTGGTTTGTGGTTTGTGGTTTGTGGTTTGTTAGTTAGCTGTGCAAAGAAAGTTCAGAATCGTGAAACCACCAACAGAATAGTTCAGGCCATCGAGTAACTTTTGAAGAAACTGTTCTGATTAAAAGGAGCTCTTTGCATGGAAATTAGGTATTTGAACACCTGCCTACCAGCGGGCATATTCGCACGTACGCACATCCGCACACCTGCCTACGGCAGGCAAGTTTGCAAATTCGCACATCCGCACATTAGATAATTCGCACATTCCCCTACTCTACCCAATCCGCTATAAACACATTGGTATCTCTGGTACCCCCGTTATTCCGATTACTGCAAAAAACAATCTTCTTTCCGTTCGGGCTGAACATCGGGAATGCATCAAATCCTTTATCGCGGCTTATTTTGGTAAGATTACTGCCATCTTCATTAATGGTATATAAATTAAAAGGAAAACCTCTCTTGTATTCATGATTACTGGCAAAAATAATTCGTTTATTATCGGGCATATATGCGGGGGCCCAATTGGCTTGTCCAAATGAAGTAACCTGGTGTGCATTACTGCCATCCGCATCCGCAATCCATACTTCCATATTGGTGGGTGCTACCAGGTTCTCAGCCAACAGCTCTTTATATTCTTTTATCTCCGCTTCCGTTTTAGGCCGGGATGCGCGCCAGATCAGTTTCTTCCCATTCGGACTGAACCAGGCGCCCCCATCATAACCCAGTATATTCGTAATTCTCTTTTCTTTTCCAGACTTCAAATCCATTATGTATAATTCAATATCGCCGTCTTTCGTGCTGGTATAAAGCATTTTCTTCCCATCGGGCGAAAGGGTAGCTTCCGCATCATAACCGGGGGAATGGGTAAGTTGTTTAACGATTTTCCCATTGAGATCGGCCATAAAAATTTCATAACTGGCATATAATGGCCAAATGTATCTGTTTCCGTATTTTTTACGATCAGGTACCGGGGGACACTCCTCTCCTCCCAGATGGGTAGATGCATAAATAACATGCTTGCCATTCCTAGTAAAAAAACCACAGGTCGTTCTTCCTTTACCGGTACTTACCATTTTATATTCAAATTTCTGACCGGCAGCTGGAACTTTGCCAATGAACATCTGATCACACATCAATCCTTCCTTTGGATTTGTTCGCTGAAAGATCAGCCATTTGTTATCATAACTAAAATACGCTTCGGCATTGTCTCCACCGGTAGTAAGTTGCTGCACGTTCTTAAAATGCAGCTCTTCGGGATACAATACGGTGTCGGCTAAAAAGGCCACCGGGTTTCTGTTGATAGAAGGCTGCGTTTTAAACGAACTGCTTATAGCGAATAATGCTGCCACAATTAACAATACCGAAATAAGTTTCTTCATACTGAACCGTTTAATGGAGATAATTTTGCGCAGCAAAGGTATTTGAATTCAGTTTGCGTATTGTCAGAATTTTGTCAGTTGGCCCTCCTGAAAAACGGTTAGTTTTGCGCCAGTTAACCAGGCAGGCTGTTCTAAAACGTTTATATACTAATGAAAAAAGGATCGTTTCTAATCATTCCGTTCTTTTTAATTATTATTTTCTTCTTAACGGGTTGTTCAGGCAATGAGCGGGACGACCAGCAGATACTTTCTCAACCTCCCTATGATGCATTGAGCGATAGTATCCGGCAATTTCCTGATAACCCCCGTTATTATCTCGAGAGAGGGTTATTGTTATCTCAAAACAATAAACACGAGATAGCCACCGTGGATTATAAAAAAGCCTGGGACCTCAGTTCCGATGAAGGCGTTGCCCTTGAATATGCATCCAATTTGCTACTACTGAACCGGACCAATGAAGCATTACTATTTCTGAATGATTGCCGAAAGAAATTCCCCGGCAATATCGAATTTGGGCGCCGGATCAGTGAAGTATATGCTCAAACCGGCAGACGGAAAGAGGCACTGGCCGAATACGATAAAATGATTGAACAGGATTCGCTCAACTTTATGGCCTGGTATGAAAGAGGTTTATTACTGGTAAGATTGAGAGATACCAGTGCTGCCGTTCAATCCCTGCAGCGTTCCTACGCCATTCAGCCCATAAATTATACGGGGTTGGCTTTGGCCAATATTTATTCAAACCAAAAAGATCCCCGCGTTATTATTATTTGTGATGATATACTAAAAAAAGACAGTGCCGGCCTGATGGTAGACCCCTTATTGCTGAAAGGCATTTATTATTCTGATATCAAACAATACAATACCGCCCTGGCATTATTTGAAGAATGCATAAAGCGGGACTGGAAATTTATTGAAGCTTATATCGAGAAAGGAATTGTATTGTTTGATCAGAAAAAATATACGAATGCGCTGGAAGTATTTAAATTGGGCGCTACCGTTTCCAATACCAATGCGGATACTTATTACTGGCTGGGGAGATGCTATGAAGAATTAAAAGATAAAGAACAGGCAAAGGAAAATTATGGAAGAGCCCTTTCGCTCGACCGGGACCTGGTTGAAGCAGAAGATGGGATAGAGCGACTGAAAAAAAAATAATCATAATTAACCAGCATTCAATTTTGTGCCAGCAGATTAATCGTTAGTGTATTAAACAGCTTTATACTCGGTGAAAAGATTATACGATTCAAAATGGCTGGTTAAAGAGAGGAGCTTTCCATAGGGGGTAAACTTCATTTGCTGAATCGTGAACAGCCGTTTATTTTTGTGGGACACTCAAAATAAAAATTTCCATTAATAATTAATCATGGCTATTATCGCTCCCTCTTTGTTATCGGCGAATTACTTAGACCTGAAGGCCGACTGCACTATGCTGAATGAAAGTGAAGCAGACTGGTACCATCTCGATGTGATGGACGGCCATTTTGTACCAAATATCAGTTTTGGGCCCATGCTGATTGAATTCTTCCGTAAAGCCACCACCAAATTATGCGATGTTCACCTGATGATTGAAGAACCGGAAAGATATACCGAAGCATTTAAGAAGGCAGGGGCCGATATACTTACCGTTCACTATGAAGCTTGCAATCATTTGCATCGCAATATTCAGCAGATTAAAGCGCTGGGAATGCAGGCCGGCGTTGCACTAAACCCCCATACGCCCGTTGATGTATTAAAAGACATTTTACCCGATATTGACCTGGTTTGCATGATGAGCGTTAATCCGGGTTTCGGCGGACAGTCGTTCATTACTCATACACTCTCCAAAATAAAAAGCCTGCGGACCATGATTGATACCTGGGGCTTACCGGTAAAAATCGAAATTGACGGCGGCGTTACGTTGGAGAATGCCAAGAGCATAATGGATGCCGGAGCGCATGTACTGGTAGCCGGCAATACTGTATTTAAATCGTCTGATCCCAAAGGAACGATAGCCAGGTTGAAAGAATTTTAATGGTGGTGGTATGTAGCCTGCCCTGCCGCAGGCCGGTTTGTGGTTTGTGGTTCATAGGATCGATCAACCTTATAAAATGCAAATAGGTTTATGGTTTGTGGCTTGCCCTGCCTACCAGACAGGCAGGCTGCCGCAGGCAGGTTTGTGATTCCCAGGTTCGATCAGGCTTAAAAAATTTAAGCAGGAGAATGGATCAAAACGCATTTCATTTAAAGAAGAGTCTTGCCAAATAATTTTGATAATTTGAATACTAGCCTACCACAAACTACAAACTACAAACCACAAACCATAAACTACAAACCACAAACTACCAACCTTTATTAGAAGGCAATAAAATAAAATCCCTCTTTTTCAGTTTAAAGATTACGTATAAATTCCACTAATTTCGACAGTTATAAAACAATACCGGGTGAAATTTCAGCCAATATTCCTTCTTCTGTTACTGAGTATATCCGGAATAGCAGTTTTTGCGCAAAAGAAAACAGCTACTGTATCAGGTAAAATTGTGGATGAGAATGAAAACCCGATGAGCCGGGTATCCGTAATGATTCTTGGTCGCAGTTCGGGTACTACTTCATCCGACTCGGGCACTTTTCGAATCACTGTTCCCTCCGATAAAGCCTTCGCTCTCGTAATCTCCTTTCTCGGATACAAGACAGAACAGCGGAATTTTTTGCTGAATGAAAAGGAAGAAGAAAGAGTGGTTATTCGGATGGAGCCCGGCTCTAAAGACCTGGAACCTGTTGTAGTTACAGATAAGCGACAACGACGTGAAACCGGCCTCGTAGTCATCAATCCTAAAAACGCCATCAATATTCCCACTCCCGGAGGAGGAATAGAAAGCCTGATTAAAGTGATCGTTGGTTCCAATAATGAACTTACCTCTCAATACACCGTTCGTGGTGGCAATTACGATGAAAACCTGATTTATGTAAACGACTTTGAAGTTTTCCGCCCCTACCTGGTTCGAAGCGGGCAACAGGAAGGATTAAGTTTTATAAACCCGGAGCTGGCGCGAAATGTAAATTTTTATAATGGAGGATTCCAGGCTCGGTATGGCGATAAAATGTCGTCGGTGCTGGATATACAATACAAGAAACCTCGCAATTTTGGAGGATCGGCATATATCAGTTTGCTGGAACAAGGGTTCCACCTCGAAGGAACCAGCCGGAATAATCGATTTACTTTTTTAGCAGGTGTGCGTAACCGAAGCAACCGGAATATATTAGGCAGCCAGGAAACAAAAGGAAAATATGTTCCCTCCTCTTCCGATTTTCAGGCGCTGCTTACTTATCAAATTAATGAAAAGAACAGCCTGGAACTGCTCGGAAATATTTCCCAAACCAAATTTTCGCTGGTACCGCAGTTCAGCCAGCTCACTTCCTCTGTATTTTCTCCTTATTTCAGCGCGAACCTTGGATTGGATATTTTCTTTGATGGAAGGGAAGAAGACCGGTACCGCACCAATATGATTGGATTGTCGCTGGTGCAGCAGCTCAAAAAAAATCTTCGGGTAAAATGGATGCTTAGCCGGTTTGCCGATGATGAAAAAGAATCCATTGACATTACCGGAGCTTATTTATTTGGGGAAAGAGAATTTGATAAGAGCAAGCCGGATTTTGGATTGATCAATAACCCCCTCGGGGCAGGTTTATATCAAACCTATGCCCGTAATAATTTAAATATCGAAGTTTGGAATGTATCTCATAAAGGCGTACTTGATAAGGGAAGAAATTACTGGCAATGGGGATTAAGCGCCGAGCGGCAAACCATCCAGGATAAATTGAATGAATGGGAATACCAGGATTCAGCCGGTTACAATCTTCCCTATCAACCATCCACGCTGGAACTTAGTAAGGTGATAAAATCAAAATCGGCTATCGATATAAACCGGGTCAGCGGATATATACAGGATAATATACTTTTTCGCGATTCGTCTGAATTTACTTTACAGGCCGGACTTCGATTCAACTTCAATTCGCTGAATAAAGAATTGCTGCTTTCACCCCGGTTGGGTTTTGCGTGGAAACCGGAACGCTGGAGCCGGGACATTATCTTTCGCGGAGCAGCGGGGGTTTATCAGCAACCACCGTTTTATCGCGAATTGAGGCGATATGATGGAACGGTCAATTCCGATCTGAAAGCACAGAAAAGCATACAGGTAGTTGGCGGAATGGATTATAGTTTCCGATCCGGTAACCGCGCTTTCCGGTTAACAACAGAAGTATATTATAAGAAGATGTGGGACGTGGTGCCTTACGACATCGATAATGTTCGTCTTCGTTATTTCGGTGAGAATATGGCCAAAGCATTCGCAACCGGTATTGAAGCCCGCTTGTTTGGCGAGCTGGTTAAAGATGCCGAAAGTTGGGTGAGTATCGGCAATTATGCGTACCCGGGAAAACCTGGAGAACGACACGTATTATACCTATAAACTCGATTCACTAAAAAGACCCGTTGATAGTACCTTAACTGAAGCCGGCTGGTTAAGACGGCCCAGTGACCGATTTTTTACATTCGGTTTGTTCTTGCAGGACTATCTTTCTACCAACAAGAACTTCAAAGTATTTTTAAACCTGATTTATGGAAGCAATCTTCCGTATAATATTCCAGGCAGTGTCCGGTATCGCAATGGATTAATTATTGAGCCATACATACGCATCGATCTTGGGTTTAGTGTATTGCTGTTAGACAGCGAAAAATCAAACCGCCGCAGTCATAGCCCGTTTAGAAATTTTGAAAACATCTGGGCGTCATTTGAAGTCTTTAATCTTATTGACAGAGACAATACCATATCTTATCTCCTTATAAAAGATTTCTCGAATACTATTTTCGCTATGCCGAACCGGCTTACTCCGCGACTACTCAATCTGAAATTAATTGCCCGCTTCTAAAAGGAATCCCTTAGAGAATAAAAAACATATTCCCAACTCTCTCAAAAGCTATCCCATATTGAGAAACAAAACTTACCGATTGTAATTTAGTTTCCTACTGTTCAGAGCATTATAATTCTGGCACCGCTTTCGAACTATTCGATCAAACAGCGAATATGAAAAGAAAGTGGTTTGAAATGATGATAACAAAATCTACCGTCATTATTTTTTGGGGTGATGCTATCCGTGAGAATGCATGGTTCTGGAGACCTGGAATCGTTCCGGTTGAAAACTATCAGCCTGCTCCGGGTAAACTCCTTCCCTGTTTAGTTCATACAGATCATATATATAAATAAAGCTAACCCTTAAGGAAGGGTGGATGCTATCCTATTTTGAGAAAAGTATATCCCAAAAAAGGAAAAAATAAAAAACAGAAAGAAGGCAAAAGATTGTCCTTCAGGCAGATAAACGAATGGCACTGGATTAGTACTACTCTATCAAATCTGTTTCAATGGGCAATCAAAAGACAGGAAATATGGTAAGATCAGAAAGGATGAATGAACTAAGTACGCGGGTACCAGGCTTAATCGCAAGATTAGGCAATATGGGGACCCAAAAAATTAGTAACCCTGAAAAGCCCCTTGAAAATATGAAAACAGAACCCTTATTCACCAAAGTGAATGTTCGACCGAATCCATTCTTTACTTCCATTACGCTGGAAATAACCTGTGAACAGAATAAACAGGTGGTAGTGAGGATGGCAAACGAAGATGGTCGAATTATCAAATTATTCGGATGGTACCTCCTGAAAGGAACCAACGTAACTACGATCACTGAATTGAGTTCATTGCACAAAGAAGAATATTCTGTAGATGTTCTGAACAATGATGGAATGCCCGTTTTTAATGTTCGATTAAATAAAGCATAACGACCCTTAACATACACATTTAGATTGAGAAGAAAGGAGCACTTGGCCGCTCCTTTTTTCATTTTTAAGAAGCCGGTCATCAATGTTCCTATCCCACCCTATCTTTGTTCGATGACTAAACTCTCGGTTAATATTAATAAGATCGCCACTTTGCGAAATAGCCGGGGCGGCAATAATCCGGATGTACTTAAAGCAGCCATTGATGTGCAACGCTTCGGCGCTGATGGAGTAACAGTGCACCCCAGGCCGGATGAACGTCATATCAGGTATAACGATGTGAGAGAAATTAAGAAGATCATTACTACTGAGTTCAATATTGAAGGGAACTGCCGGGAACAAAAATTTATAGACCTGGTGCTGGAAGTAAAACCCCACCAGGTAACACTCGTTCCCGACACGGAAGGCCAGCTTACTTCTGATCATGGATGGGATACAGTAAAATTCAGAGATTATCTTATAGAAAAGATTGCCCTATTTAAAAATGCAGGCATCCGGGTTAGCATTTTTGTGGATCCGGATATAGCCATGGTAGCCGGCGCGGCCAGTACCGGTACCGATCGAATAGAATTATACACGGAAGGATTTGCTAAGAAATTCGCAGAAGGAAATAAACAGGCGGCTATTGAACCTTATATCCTGGCTGCCCAAAAAGCCACCGAGTTGGGATTGGGGATTAATGCCGGGCATGACCTGGATTTACAAAATCTGAAATTCTTCAAACAAAATATTACGGGCCTTGATGAAGTAAGTATTGGGCATGCACTCATCAGTGATGCCATTTACCTGGGACTGGAAAACGCGGTCCAGATATACAAACGGCAATTGCAATAGTTCCATTCATCAGCCACTTTTCTCTTTGATCCATTTCCAGTTTCTTTTCCCTCCTATTCTTTCTTAGCTTCTACACAAATTAACCGTTTATGAAAAAAATATATGGAACCCTGCTCTTTATTTTATTAAACAGTTACTTCCTCGTTGCTCAAATTCCGCTCCTGGTGTCCCCCAGCGGAGGTAATAAGAAAGCCATGGTGACAGAACAAATTGGTTTAACCCGGGTAATCATTAATTACGACCGGCCCGGTGTTAAAGGCCGCGAAGGAAAAATCTGGGGTACTTCGGTGGTGCATACCGGTTTTACTAACCAGGGCTTCGGCAATGCGCAACAGGCTCCCTGGCGCGCGGGATCCAATGAAAATACCACTATACAATTTTCAACCGACGTGAAAATAAACGGGCAACCATTACCTGCCGGAAAATATGGTTTTTTTGTTGCCTATTTCCCCGATGAATCCATTCTTATCTTTTCTAAAAATTCCAGTTCCTGGGGTAGTTATTATTACAACGAAAAAGAAGATGCCCTGCGCATAAAAGTAAAGCCACAACCATTAGAAAAAAGTGTAGAGTGGCTTAAGTATGAATTCATGAATCAAACAGAGAATAGTGCCACCGTTGCACTGCAATGGGAAAAACTGATGATCCCATTTACCATAGAAGTGGATTATGTACAAACGCAGCTCGAATCTTTCCGAAAAGAATTACGATCTGAGAAAGGGTTTATCTGGCAAAGCTGGCAGCAGGCGGCTGACTGGTGTCTTCAGAGAAATGTAAACCTGGAGCAGGCACTGCAATGGGCCGATTCAGCTTCAAGTCCCATTTTTGGCGGAGATAAAGAATTTCAAACACATGCTACCAAAGCCCAGCTACTGGAAAAATCAGGAAAATCGGAAGAAGCCGCGCAGGAGATGAAGAAAGCATTGCCATTAGGTTCTATGTTGGATATTCATCAATATGGCCGCCAATTGTTGTCGCAAAAGAAGAACAAAGAAGCCCTGGAAGTTTTCAAAGCCAACTTTCAAAAATATCCGAATCAGTTTACTACCCTGATGGGGTTGGTTCGGGGACATTCCGCCAATGGTGAATTTAAAACGGCGTTGAAATTTGCGCAACAGGCTTTACCGCTGGCGCCGGATGCTAACAACAAAACCAGTGTGGAGAATATTATTAAGAAACTGCAGGAAGGCAAGGATGTGAATTAGTGGATGCGGGATACAATATGCGGGATACGGGATTTGGGATGAATTACGGGATGGAGGAAGATGGATATTTGATATTGGCTACTTGTTTCAGGATAAATTAAATGGAATGCTTTGAAGTATTAGATGCAAAAAAATAGTATCGGATCAATTAAACAAGGTAAGCCAGCCTTTAACTCCGTAGATCTGAGACAATACTATTGTGAATAGTATGGAAAGATAAACCTGGAAAAATAATTTATAGCCCACAGTCCATTATTCTTTAAATGTAATAGTTAAGAGTTGATCTTACAAAAAGAAAATGAGCAGATTTAATGTACCGGGCAATTCATTTGTTGAGTTAGGAGAATGGGAAGATTTTATGCAAGCAGTTTTTTATCCCGGAAAATTCTGTTTTTTCTTTTGGGGGATCGTCTTTTTCACATTGTTTCGGCTACTTTGTAAAATATATTTGTATCGATTTATGTAAATGAGTTGTAAGGCAGGAAGATTGCTAGTAACTGCTGCCGTTTTTTTTAGCCAGACAGCCCGATGTTGTTGGAAGGGAAAATAGACAGTGTTTCTAAGAAATTAGGGACAACTGCCCTATTGAAGGTTTTCAAAAAAAAGCGCGGCGGAGGCGGGGGAGGGAGGGTCCCTCTGGGAGGTGAGTGCTAAGCTAAGGTTACGTTGCTCAATAATAATTTTATAGATTTTACCCTTTATCTGTAGCCAATCATAAGCTGCTGAATGAATCTCAAACAGCAGCCTGATTATATCCTAACCCTATATAACTAAAAATCCTTACCTATCAGATCAAGTAGTGACTATTACACCTAAACTGTCAGATCAAATACTAAGTTTTACACTTTAAACAATGAAATAGACTATTTAACTCTGCGCCTCTGTGCCTCCGCGGTAAAATATCGTGAATTAAGAGATATATAGAAAATCAAAAAAGAATAAATCCTACTTTTTGTTTTTTAGTCTTAATGGGAATTTAGCATCTGCATCCGGGTATTATGGATCCTGTAACTGGTCTCCTTTATTGCGCATCCATTATTAGTCACACCCCAGCAATTCGCACAGCTTCATATGCAGGTCGCTGCCGCGCAAATTTTTTCCGATAATTTTTCCGTCGGGGTCTATCAAAAGATTTTGAGGAATGCTTTCAATTTGGTATTTCTGCGCCACCTCGTTATTCCAGAATTTCAGATCGCTGAGATGGGTCCAGGTAAGTTTATCATCCCGGATTGCCTGTAACCAACTTTCTTTGGTTCTGTCAAGTGAAATGCCGAGAACGGTGAAATTTTTTGCTTTGAACCGGTTGAATGCATTTACCACATTAGGATTTTCTATCCGGCAAGGCTTGCACCAACTGGCCCAAAAATCGATCAGCACATATTTGCCGCGAAAAGAAGCTAAGGAAACGGGCTTACCGGTCGTATCGTTTTGAACAAACGCCATGGCTTCTGTTCCTACGGCACCTATCTTCCCCTTATCTATCCTGTCTTTCAGCAACAAACCATAAAATCCATTCCTAAGCTCTACAGATAGTAAATTATACCGACGCTCCAACACCTGCAGATCCTGTTCTATTTCACTGGTCACCAAAACAACGAAGGGGGCAACGGGGGACGTATTTTTATTAATAACAAAATCATCAATCGTCTTCTTAACCCGCGCAAAATTATCCGCATAGGCAATCATCAGGGAATCATCCCGCTTAATTTCCGGCCTGGAAGCAATTTGCTGGTTCAGCTCCGACAATCGTTGTACCAAAGGATTGAAAGTATTCTGAAATTCCATGAAATCATCATGCACTACCGATCCTTTTACGGTCAAACGCTGAATATCCGCCACGTCACCGCTCACCGTTATTTTTTCATTACCCATAAAAAGCAATGATTTCTTCTGCACATCGTGCAAATTGATCTGGTATAAATTGGGTTCGGCAATAAAGCCCTTCAAAACAAATACTCCTTTTTTAACCAGGGTACGGGCTACCGTGTCGGATGAGTTATTAAGATTAGTGAGGGTAACCACCGCATTTTCCGACAATCCTTTTATAGTACCCGTTATAGTAAACGAGCCCGCAGGAGGATGCTGGGCCATTAAGAACCAGGGCCATAAGAACAATAACAGTAATATTCTTTTCATCAACACTTATTTTGAATGACGTGATTGTAAAACGTTAACAACCTCCTGCAAATTATATCCTTTTGCGTTAAGTAAAACCAAATAATGGAAGAGCAGGTCGGCGGCCTCATTCATAAAAAGCTCGTCGTTATTGTCTTTGGATTCAATCACCAATTCTATGGCCTCTTCGCCAACCTTTTGCGCGATTTTATTAATCCCATCCCGGAATAATTGTCGCACATAAGACTTTTCATCCTTACTTTTTTTTCTCAATTCAATAATGTCTTCCAGGTAATACAAAAAGTCATCTTTGTGGTTTCGCTCACTCCAGCAGGTATCAGCTCCTGTATGACAGGTGGGTCCCTGGGGCTCTGCCTTTATTAATAAAGTATCCTGATCACAGTCAAGCAAAATTTGCTTAACGGTTAAATAATGGCCGCTCTCCTCCCCTTTGGTCCATAATCGCTTCTTTGCCCGGCTGTAAAAAGTTACTTTCCCCGACTGCTCCGTTTTCGCCAGGGCCTCATCATTCATAAATCCCAGCATCAATACTTTCTGCGTATTAAAATCCTGCACGATGGCCGGAACTAATTTATCACCGTATTTATTAAAGTCGACTTTCATATAAATATTCAATATCTAATAACAATCCTTACCCGTTTTATGATTGATCCTCTCTTTTTTGTTCATTCCCGTTTGAAGGGGTATTGTTTTTAATTCTTTTGGCGGCGGCGAGTGTTTGTTCCAGTAACTCCTGCCTGCGGGCATTATGCTCATGGCGCCTGTCTGCCCGTTTTTTCTCAACGTACCGGGTAAAATAAATAAATTTCAAGAGCGCCACTATAGCAACAATAAAAATCATACTATATGCGGACAGGTATATGCTGGTCCCGCAAATATCGCTTTAAATCCGGAATCGCTATTTCCTTGAAATGAAAGATGCTGGCTGCCAGGGCCGCATCCGCATGTCCTTTCGTAAATACATCGAGGAAATGTTCCATCGTA
Source organism: uncultured Chitinophagaceae bacterium (assembly GCA_963775145.1). GTDB lineage: Bacteria > Bacteroidota > Bacteroidia > Chitinophagales > Chitinophagaceae > Endoryza. Next base: position 54,330 of record CAVZHZ010000015.1, on the reverse strand, counting down.
CCGCCGCCCCCGGATGCTATCACAGGCACCGGTAATTCTTCCGATAGCGTTTTAGTAATATCAATGGCAAATCCGGCTTTGGTTCCATCATGGTTCATCGAAGTCAATAGAATTTCCCCTGCACCTGATTCCACTCCCATGCGGGCCCACTCCATGCACTTCATAGTTGTTTTGGTTCTTCCCCCGTTCAGGTAAACATACCATTCCCCGTCTTCTTCCTGTTTCGTGTCAATGGCCAATACCACGCACTGACTGCCGAATTCTTTTTCTAATTCCCGGAGAAGCGAAGGACGTTTAAAAGCAGAAGTATTTACCGAAATTTTATCGGCCCCGTTTTGCAATAACACCTGTACATCTTCTACACTGCTGATGCCTCCTCCCACGGTAAACGGAATATTAATATGATGCGCAATTTTATTAACCAGTTCGCTCAGGGTTTTTCTTTTTTCAACCGTCGCGGTAATATCCAGGAATACCAATTCATCCGCACCTTGTTTTGCGTACAAAGTGCCTAACTCTACCGGGTCTCCCGCATCTCTCAAATCAATAAAATTGGTTCCCTTCACTGTTCTGCCATCTTTAATATCCAGGCAGGGAATGATTCTTTTAGTGAGACCACGGCTTTCTAATGGGGAAACCAGGTGATCCTGATTAAATTCTTTTACACTCATTGATTAAATTTCGTTAACTCCTGTAAACTGATACGTCCCTCATAAATTGCTTTACCAATGATAGCTCCGGAGCAACCAAGCTTACGCAAATCTTCCAAGTCCTCCATTGAACTCACTCCTCCACTGGCAATAAAAAACAACCCGGGAAACTTTTCAATAATATTCTTATATAACTCCATGGGGGGTCCCTCCAATTTTCCATCCTTGCTAACGTCGGTACAAAAAACCTGTCTTACTCCCCGATCTGCATATTGCTGAATGAAATCATATATCCATATATCCGTATTTTCCAGCCAACCACCCACTGTAATTTTTTCTTCCTTCACATCGGCTCCCAATAAAAATTTATTGGCCCCAAACTGACCCAGCCATCGGACAAACTCCGGTTCGTTCTTTACTGCCATACTTCCGATCGTAGCTAATGCAGCTCCGGAGTTAAATATGATATTCAAATCATTTTCCGATTTTATTCCTCCCCCAAAATCAATTACCAGTTTTGTTTTTCCAGCAATCGATTCCAATACTTTCCAATTCTTAACTGCGCCAGCCTTGGCCCCATCCAAATCTACCAGGTGGAGACGGGTTAACCCGGCATCTTCCATTTCCATAGCTACTTCCAGCGGTTGTTCATTATATATTTTTTTTTGAGAATAATCTCCTTCTGTGAGCCGAACACATTTCCCCTCAATAATATCAATGGCCGGAATAATTATCATTTAATGCGATTATATGTTTAATTAAATAGCCAGGAAATTACGAATTATGTTTTCCCCTGCTTCCGCGCTCTTTTCAGGATGAAACTGCACTCCGTAGAAATTATCCTTATGTAAGGCCGAACTATAAGGCTGAATATAATCCGTAGTGGCAATCGTATGTTCTCCGAGTGCTGCATAATATCCATGAACAAAATAACAATAACTGTTTTCAGGAATCCCTTTAAACAATTCCGATTCCAGGTTATAGATATTGTTCCATCCTATTTGGGGTATTTTAAACCCTACTCCGGTACTACTTTCTATCGCCCGGGGCTTGTCTATTGAACTATTGATTGGAAGTCGCTTGAAGCCCCGCACGTCCTCTTCAAAGATGCCGATACAGTCTGTGTTATTTTCTTCACTATAGCGGCACATCAGCTGCATCCCCAAACAAATACCCAATACGGGTTGGGTTAAATGCATCAGCAACTGGTCCAACCCTCTTTCCTTCAGGTAGCGCATGGCGCTGCTGGCTTCTCCTACCCCGGGAAAAATGACCTTATCAGCCGTACGAATACGTTCATGATCGTCCGTTACCGTAGCAGATACTCCAATTCTCTCCAGCGCGTATAAAACCGATTGAATGTTGCCGGCATTGTATTTAATAATTGTCAACTCCAAAATGCAAATGATTATTGATATTAATTGGAAACAATAGCTTCCAGAAATTTTTCCGTTGTCTTCTTTATGTTGGTTGAATTTTCAAGCGACTGGATATACGCGCTTCCAATAATCGCACCATGGGCATGAAGACAGGCGGCTTCAAACGATTTCTTATCTTTTATTCCAAATCCTACCAGCACCGGGTTCTTCAACCCATAATTTTTTAAACGTTCCAGGTAAGCCTCCACATCCGTCATATTTTTGTTGCCGCCCGTGGTGGAAGAAGAAGAAACAGCATATAAAAAACCACTACTTAAGGAATCTAATTTTCGAACCCGCTCCTCCGATGTTTCCGGTGTTACTAAAAATATAAAATCCAGTCCGTATTGTTTCAGAATGGGGCCATAGATTGTTTCAAATTCATATTCCGGTAAGTCAGGTAATATCAGTCCATCCACTGATAGAGCTGAAGCATCTTTGCAAAACCGTTCAAATCCATACTGCAATACGGGATTCATATAACCCATTAATACTACCGGCACGCGAATCCCTTTCTCTCCCGAAGCGGAATCCTTCCGAAATCCTTTTAACTGGGTAAATAGTTTTTCGATACTCATTCCGTTGCTCAAAGCAATACTGCTGCTTTGCTGAATCACCGGGCCATCGGCCAATGGATCGCTGTAGGGAATACCCAGTTCAATAATGTCTGCTCCAGCTTCCTGCAACGCTTTCATCACCTCCAGCGTACTTTCCAATTGAGGGTACCCGGCCGTGCAATACACGTTGAGAATCTTATTTTTTTTGTGATTGAATAATTCCTGAATCCTGCTCATATTTCCCGCAAAGGCGCCGCGGCGCAATGGTTAATTAACTAAATTTATTTCCCTGTACCAATTACCTGCCGGTGAATTTATAAAAATCTTGTTTTATTGTTATTGAATAATTTCTGAATCCTGCTCCTGTTTCTCGCAAAGGCGCCAAGACGCAACGTTTATTTAATAAATTTTATTTCCCTGTACCAATTACCTGCCGGTGAATTTATATGAATCTTGTTTTATTGTTATTGAATAATTCCTGAATCCTGCTCATATTTCTCGCAAAGGCGCCGCGGCTCAATGGTTAATTAACTAAATTTATTTCTTTGTACTAATTACCTATCTGGTGAATTTATATTATTTGAAACGTTCTTAATCTTTTTTATAACCAGCTTGCTATCATTTAGCACTTCTTCGTATAGGAACCTTATTACCGTAATATTTGACCGATTCATCAAGATAGTTCTTTCATTATCTCTTTTTGCTTGTTCATTTGTATCATGAATTTCGCCATCCAGTTCAATCACCTATCTTTTTTCATGACAATAGAAATCCGCAATATAGTTTCCCAATGGATGCTGTCGCCTGAATTTTAGACCATTTATTTTTTTGTTTCTGATAAGTCCCCACAATTCCTTTTCCGCTTCCGTTTGCGACTGCCGCATCTGCCTACCATATTCATATAATTTTCCGTCAGCGCCTTGATGCAAGTTCTCATTATAAAAGTCCATATAAAATCATTATGACCTGTAATCTATCTACCTGCTAAATGATTTTATATGGTGGTTTTCTTTGGAAAAAAGCTTTTTTTCCTCATTTACCTCACCCCGGCCCCTCTCCTTCAGGAGAGGGGGGCTGCCTCCGCACATGTTTCGTAAAACTTGCAGCATACTTTCCCACATTGAACCTATTATTCTAAAATATTTATACTCCATTTCAGCAAAGATTAATACTGCTCCGAAAAAATACAATAATAAATTATTAGTTTGCCTTCCCTAAAAAATTTTACTAAGCCAACAATTCAAGATAATCCCGGTCTGCAAAGTATAAATATCTCCTGCTCTCTCCCTTTTTTATACCCTTTAAGCATTTGTCATTCATGTTTCTACTTTTCTGATAAGGGTTTTCGAATATAATTGAGTTCTTTTATACGCGGTATTATTACTTGTGATTTTTTTTCATTGTTGTCGGACTAAATATGGTAAAGGGTTCAATTGCAAGTATCACCTCACCCCAACCCCTCTCCTTGAGGAGAGGGGCTAGAACCCGCTCTGCAAGAGGCTTTAATAATTATTAAGATGGTTTTAGTTTGACAATAATAATTTTTTTATACGAATTTTTTACAGGGGGTTCTTTGACTTGAGGATTCATTTATAAAATTTTCTTACTTGGTTTTTTTATAAAGCTTCTTTACAAATTTTTTTTAAACTTTTCTTAAAAGGTTTTTTTATAGGAGGGTTATGTTATATAGAGGGTTCTAACTTACCCCCTCTCCTGAAGGAGAGGGGCAGGAGTGAGGTCTATTTCCTTTTTTATATTACTCCTCTTACAATTCGAGTTCCCCCCGAGATTCCACAAACCCAAACTTCCAGTACAAGTGAATCGCTGGTCCCAACAAAGATTCAGATCATGAAAATAGTTGGCCAGTCCCCCTTCATGCGCTATTATCTCTACCTGGTTATTCATCTTTCATTGCATTCATGTAAGTTGCCAGATCCTTATCCCCTCTTCCGCTTAAACATATAACTACGACATCTTTTGCCAAAAATCTGCGCTGCTTTAAAACGGCCAAGGCATGAGCAGTCTCTAATGCCGGGATGATACCTTCCAATTGTGCTAATTCAAATGCCGCCGTCAATGCTTCCTCATCGGTGGCAGATAAAAATTCAGCGCGGCCACTTTCAAACAAATGCGCATGCAGGGGACCGATACCTGGATAATCCAATCCCGCGGAAATACTATGCGGTTCCACTACCTGTCCATCCGCTGTTTGCATCACCAAACTTTTACTTCCATGCAAAATACCGGGTTTACCCAGTTGGGTAGTAGCTGCGCTCATGCCGCTATCAATGCCATGACCAGCTGCTTCCGCGGCAATCAATTGCACGCCCGGTTCCTCTAAGAAATGATAAAATGCACCGGCCGCATTGCTGCCGCCACCAACGCAGGCCATAACATGCGTTGGCAATTCACTGCCGGTTTTTTCTTTTAGCTGCCAGCGCATCTCTTCGCTGATCACACTTTGAAAACGCGCAACCATATCCGGGTAAGGATGCGGCCCTACTACACTTCCAATTATATAATGCGTATCATGAGGGTTATTGATCCAGTCGCGGATAGCTTCATTGGTTGCATCTTTTAGTGTTCTGCTGCCACTCATAGCAGGAATTACTTTAGCGCCGAGCATTTTCATACGCGCTACATTGGGTGCCTGTCGTTCAATGTCCTTCTCCCCCATATAAACAATACACTCCACTCCTTTCAAGGCACAAACGGTGGCTGTTGCTACTCCATGCTGGCCCGCTCCCGTTTCGGCAATGATTCGCTTCTTACCTAACCGGTCGGCCAATAAGATTTGGCCAATAGTATTGTTTATTTTATGCGCGCCGGTATGACAAAGATCTTCGCGCTTCAAATAAATCTGTGTATTAAATTTTTTACTGAGCCGTTGCGCCAGGTATAAAGGAGTGGGCCTTCCCACATAATCTTTTAATAAATATTTGAATTCTTTTTGAAATTCCGCTTCATACATAATGTTTATATAGCGGTCCTTCAGTTCTTCTACATTGCGGTGAAGCATCTCCGGGATAAATGCCCCTCCGAAATTTCCATAATAGCCAAAGATATTCGGCTGCTGAAAACTTCCTTTATATTGTCCCAATGGCATCTTTCTGTTTATCATTATTCTCGAATTATATTAAATACTTTTTTTTGCCAGGCGATAGTAATTCTATGCGGCTCCTGTTGTGTCACTCACTTGTGCGACACCAATTCTATTGAAAAGAAACCGGCGGCAAATTCGCACATTTGCACATTCAACATTTGCACATTCGCACATTTGCACATTCGCACATTCGCGCACATTTGCACATTCGCACATTTGCACATTTGCACATTCGCAAATTCGCAAATTCGCACATTCGCACATTCGCAAATTTTCACATTACCTTATCAGCCTCTCTGCAAACAACCTAACTTTTTGCATATCCTTCACTCCCGGACTTATTTCAAACCGGCTATTAATATCGATCGCAAATAAAGCTTTGGCAACCGGTTCCTGTTCAAACTCCTTAAGCTTTTCTTCATCCCCGGGCTCAATACCGCCACTCAGGAAAAAGGGTTTGCCAATAGTTTCTTTTTTTAACACGGTCCAGTCGAATTTTTTGCCGGTTCCCCCGTACCCCGCTCCCATGGTATCAAACATAAACATATCACAAACTTCCATAAAAGGACGAATCATCCATTCCACACTGTCGTTCTCACTTAACCGGAACGCTTTTACTACCGACACATAGTTTGATATTTTTTCACAGAACTTCGGGCTTTCATCACCATGCAACTGCACCATATGCAGCCTGCATTCATCTACCAGGTGCAATACCTCTTCGATAGTTGAGTTTACGAAAACACCCACTTTGTTTATACTGTTTTCCTTTCGAATCTGCGTGGTAGTCATATGGCGGAATACATATCGCGGGCTTTTCGGATAAAAAATAAACCCCGCAAAAGAAACGCCTAATCCGGCTAATTGGGCCACCTGTTCCGCCTGTGTCATACCGCATACTTTAATTCTCATGCTGTTCATCAGTTTTTAAGGTTAATTATGGCGGCACAGCAATCGCTATTAATTTTCTCCGGGCTAAAGCTTCAAACAAATCTTAAAGGCTAAACAAGTTCGATACATTACACGTTACAGTCATCCCCTCTCTCATATTTTCTCATTCAATAAAGAAGTGAAATTTCGAAAGGCTTCCCCCGGATCGGATTCTTTCATAAAATTTTCTCCTATTAAAAATCCGCTAAATCCATTCTCTTTAAACAACCGGATGTTTTCGGGACTGTTGATTCCGCTCTCCGCCACTTTAATCTTATCCAATGGAATCTTCTCGGCCATTCGCAAACTTCTTTCAATATCCACCTCAAAGGTTTTCAGGTTGCGGTTGTTGATTCCTATTATGGAAGTTTCCGAACATATATGATCCAATTCCGATTCATCATGTAATTCCAATAACACTTCTAACCCGATGCTTGTTGCATAGGCCGCCATTTCTTTCACTTCTTTAGCTGTTAAACAGGCAGCGATTAAAAGAATTACATCCGCTCCAAATGCTTTTGCTTCTGCGATCTGCCAGGGATCAATCATAAAATCTTTTCTTAATACCGGCACATCCGTAATCACTTTGGTCTGGATCAGGTCGTCCAAATCGCCTCCAAAAAATTCCTTATCTGTTAATACAGAAATAGCAGCGGCCCCGTATTTATTATAAGGCACCACCACCGGCTCCACTTCCATATCCTTATCTACAAACCATCCTTTGCTCGGGCTTTTTCTTTTAAACTCGGCAATGATACCAGTACTTCCTTCCGACTGTAAACTTTGCCTCAATGAACGATTCGAAAAATTCCAGAAAAAGCCATTCTTTTCAAAGCGGGCAATACTGCTCAAAGGCTTTAATTGCTCCACTTCTTTTTTCTTAGCGGCTACGATAGTATCTAAAATAGTACTCATTGCAGGGAAACTAATTTTTGTAATGATTGGTTTGCCTTTCCGCTCTCCAGGCTCGTTACCGCCGAGGCATAGGCATCTTCATAGGTTTTATACTTCCCGGTACAATGCAGGGCCATGGCAGCATTGGCTAATACCACGGCATTTTGCGCCCAGCTTCCTTCGCCTTTCAATATAGTAGCAAATATTTTTGCCGCTTCTTCTACCGTATTCCCTCCGTAAATATCTGTAGCGGTAACCGATCGCTTCCCTAATTGCTCTGGTGTCATTACTTTCTCGCCTTCATTGGTGATCACTTTCGTGTCGTTGGTTAGGGATATTTCATCGTATCCATCTAAGCTATGAATGATGGTAAATGCTTTTCCTGTTTGCTGTAGCAGGTAATTATATATTCTTGCCATCTCCAGGTTATAAACTCCGACTAACTGGTAAGCAGGACTCGCCGGGTTTACCATGGGGCCCAGCATATTAAAAAAAGTACGAACGCCAAGGTTTTTACGAATAGGCCCAACAGTTCTTAATGCCGGATGAAATAAGGGAGCATGTAAAAAACAGATATTCGTTTCTTCTACTTCTTTTTTCAAGCGTTGCTGATCGTTCTTAAACTTATACCCCAGTTGTTCCATTACATTGGAAGCACCACTGATGGAAGAGGCTCCATAATTACCATGCTTTGCTACTTTTTGGCCGGCGCCCGCCACAATAAAACAGGCCAATGTAGAAATATTAAAAGTATTTTTCCCGTCGCCCCCGGTACCTACAATATCCATTACTTCCAGACCATTTAAGTCAACAGGTACACATAACTCCAGTAATGCATCGCGAAATCCCTGTAGTTCCTCAATCGTAATGCTTCGCATTAAGTAAACGGTCATGAAAGAAGTAATCTCATGCTCATTATACATTCCTTTTCCAATATTCAGCAACACTTCTTTAGCCTGATCGCGCGAAAGTGTTTTGTGTTCGAATAATAATTGTAAAATCTTTTTCATTTGTCTGAACTGGGATTAATTAGATGAACGGGATTTTATGGGATGTTGGATAATTGTTGGGTTAAACTTCTTATTAGTAAAACGATGAAATTCTAACTTTTTAGGCCCGAAATTTAATAGTAAGCCAATTTCAAGGTTATACGCTTCCAGGTAATTCATTGCCTGCGCTAAATGAACATCCTCCAATTTGATGATTGCTTTCAACTCCAATCTGATTTTATCTTCTACTAAAAAATCAACTCTCCTGGTTCCAATTTGTTTATCCAAATAATAAACAGGCATTTCAAATTCCCTGGAAAAGCAGAGGCCCATTTGTTTAAATTCCAATTCAAGCGCCCGCTGGTAAATAACCTCCTGGAAACCGTTCTTTAGGGTACTATGAACCCGGAATGCTGCGCCAATTACTTTTTCAGTTATATCTCCATACTTAAACTTTGCCATCCCAACAGATTTATCGTTATATCATAATTTCAAACCTCCCACCCATCACACGAATCACAACAATCCCAGTTCAGACCTTTAACCAATTTCTCATAATGGCTTCGCCCATGGGTGTCAAAATACTTTCCGGGTGAAACTGCACCCCTTGCACATCATAAGATTTGTGTTGCAGTCCCATGATATAATTACTTTCATCGGTAGCAGTTATGTCAAGCACTGTCGGAAAATTTGTATTATCGACTACCCAACTATGATACCGGCCCACTTCGATCGTTTCTGGTAACCCGTCAAACAACGGACTGATAGACCGTAAGGCACAACTGGTAGCTACCCCGTGATAAACAGAAGTCAAATTCACCAGGGTTCCTCCAAAAGCCTGCCCGATCGCCTGGTGGCCTAAACAAACGCCCAGTATACTTTTGGAAGAAGCATATTCTTTAATAAGTGGTAATAATAAGCCGGCTTCGTCGGGTATGCCAGGGCCCGGAGACAATATTATCTTATCATAATCCTTTACTTTCTCCAGCGGAATCTTGTCATTTCGATGCACTTCCACTTTATCCCGCGTAATCTTTTCCACCAGGTGAACCAGGTTATACGTGAATGAATCGTAATTATCGAATACTAAAATTTTCATGCCTTTTTTATATTTTAAGAAAGTGGGATAGTTTACTGGTTAAATGGTTGACAAGTTGAATGGTTGAATGGTAAAACCCCTTATCAACATATCAACAATTCAACTTAACAACCTATCAACTTTTCAACTACTCAACCTATCAACCTCTCAACCTCTCAACCTTTCAACTTTTCAACTTATCAACTTTTCAACTTATCAACTTATCAACTTCTCAACCTATCAACCCCTCACCCAATCTGCTCCGCGAATTCAATTGCTTTTTTCAAAGCGCCTAATTTATTATTCACTTCCTGTAATTCGCTTTCCGGTTTACTGGCGGCCACTACGCCCGCACCGGCCTGGTAAACAAGGGTATTGTTCCTGCTTAAGAAAGTTCTAATCATGATCGCGTGATTACAACTTCCGTCAAACCCAACAAAACCAATAGCGCCCCCATAATAACTGCGGGGGGATGATTCAAATGCATCAATCAGCTGCATCGCTTTTATTTTAGGTGCCCCGCTCAGCGTGCCGGCCGGAAATGTTTTCGCCATCAGGTCAAATGGATTGCTGCCGGGCTTTACTCTTCCAATAACTTCACTAACCAAATGAATAACGTGACTGTAATACTGCACCTGCCGGTAATGCGCTACCTGTACTTCGTCGCAAACCCGGCTGAGATCGTTCCGCGCCAGGTCCACCAGCATCACATGTTCCGCATTTTCTTTTGCGTCTTTCAACAATCGCTCTGCTTCCCGCTGATCAGTTTCATCATCCCCGGTTCGTTTAAAAGTGCCGGCGATGGGATGCACTACGGCTTTTCCGTTATTAATAATTATCTGGCTCTCGGGTGATGAACCCATTAATTTATAATCGCCGTAATCAAAGAAGAATAAATAAGGAGACGGATTGATGCTGCGCAAGGCACGATATACATTAAATTCATCCCCGGTAAAGGATTGCTGAAACCGCCGGCTGAGGACAATCTGGAATACATCACCACGCAGGCAGCTCGCAATCCCCTTCTTCACCATCTCCAGGTATTCTTCGTTGGTACTGCCTGAACTTTCAATGCCTTTTATCCTGAAGGGGAATACGGGTACGTCCTTACTTTGAATCAAACTTTCCACGACTTGCAATTCACTTTCAATACCTGTTATTTTATTCTCGCAAATGAATAATTCGTCTTTATGATGATTGATCGCAATGACATACTGATAAAGCCGGTAACGCATGAGCGGAATAACCGGAATGGGAGAAGCGGAAGCGGGAACAATGGAATGAAGATTGTCCGATGACCTGTTGCCATTTTTGGAAGCCCGAAGCTGAATAGTATCAAAAAACTGAACCGCATCATAAGTGCTGTATCCATATAATCCCTGTGCAAACTTAGCTTCCTTGCAATCGCCGGTTACTTCAAATCGCTTCAAAAAATCAAACAGCAATTGGGGTACCGTGCTTCCTTTGCCCAAGTCAATCCGCTCCGGTTTTTGAGCGGGCAATTTAAATTCGACCCGGCTAACCGAGGTAATTTCCATCCCCGCAATAGCATTGATACCAATAAAAGACCAGCTATTTTCTGCTGCATGATGATCCGTACTTTCCAGTAAGATCGTGTCCCGGAAACGATCCCGCAGCCGCAGGTAAATCCCAACGGGCGTAAACACATCGGCAAGTAATTTTTTACAGGTGGTATTGATCGCAATTTTCTTCATGTCAAGTCTTCTTTTTTAATTCATTCTTACTTATTAATTGTTCCCGGGACCTGATCGTAAAAAACAAAAGCCCCGAAACAAATTCGGGGCTTTCTGAATACTTTATAACTAAAGTAATGACATTACAGAACCCCGGAAGAGTTTGTATGCCACCACCACTGATTTATTTGAAACGGTTTATTCATTGCAGTGCAAATATGAGGCAGAAAGTTTATTTGAACAAATTTATTATAGTGAATGAGTAGCGTCTTGTTATTATAGATAGTAGTTCTTTGAAAATATTGCTGGGCAAGCATTTGAGCGAAATTTGATTTTAAACGATTTGAACAGGATTTCGATTTTTTGAATTACAATTACCTGTAATTCACTAGATTATGAATCAGGGCAAATATGTTTTTTCTCAACTTAATTGAGTTTTTATCACCCAATGAGTTTAACCATTGTGTCCTTAGGTACAAAGGCAATTATAAGGTTAAAAGCTTCTCGTGCTGGCATCAGATGCTATATATGATTTTCGGGCAACTATCCAATCGGGAAAGCTTAAGCGATTTGATTGTTTGTCTGCAGTCGCAGAAAAATAAATCGTATCATCTTGGAATGGGAATAGGAACTTCCAAGGCTAATCTTGCAAAGGCAAATGAGAAAAGAGATTATCGCATCTACGAGTCTTTTGCGTCCTCTTTAGTCGCACAGGCACAAGCATTGAGTATTCCTGATGAATCTTTTGAGTTACAAATAGACGCACCCGTTTATGCGATTGATGCAACAGTGGTAGACCTTTGTCTTAATCTGTTTTGGTGGGGGAAATTCAGAAGGCATAAAGCGGCCGTTAAGTTGCATACCATGCTCGATGTAAAAACTAGTATACCCACCGTTATTTTTATTACCAGCGGTGCGGTACATGAAGTAAATGCTGCTGGATCATTTTCCTATTGAGGAAGGCAGCTATTACTTGCTGGATAAGGGTTACATCGAATTTGAAAAACTTATATCGCATCCACAAATCAGCGGCTTATTTTGTGATGCCAGCCAAAGACAACTTCGCATTCGTCCGGCTCAATTCACGTACAGTTGACAAACAATCCGGAGTTATCTGCGATAATAGTGAATAGTGAATGGTGAATTGTGAATCGTGAATGCTGAATTGTGAATAGTGAATAAACCAATACAATTCGTAACTCATCAGTTATTGACTCCCGACTCAAGACTCAAGACTCCGGCCTAATACTCCCGACTCCCGCCTCAAAACTCCCGCCTATCACTTAACCCCGGCTCTTTTCTTTAACTCAGCAATAGGTAAATCAATCTGCCTGCCCATCGGTTTCCCCCTTCGGTAAGTAATTACTTTAAGATTTAATGCGTCTTTGGGTATGGTAAGCGGAACCGTATATTTAGGATAGAAATTATCAGGATGTGTTTCGTCGAAACTATAATGTATGTCAAGCCCGTCAATCTCCCCTTTCATTTCTATAATTATTTCAATTCCTTCTCCCTTTTTGGCTGTAATAATAGGATCATAAATGGTACGGGCATATTTCGTTTGAGCCATATCAAGTCGCTCAAACTGCTTTTCCACTCGTGTAACAAAGTCGGGCCAGTTCTTTTTTTCCTTTGGGCTCCAGACAGATTCAGCAATGGCAAATCCTCTTGGCCACATCATGTATTGTGCACTGCGGATGCCGGGCAATTGTTCTGTCCAAAGATTTGCCTGTCCACCTAATATCATTTTAGGATCCACTCCTGCAGGTACCGGATCAAATTGGTAGGTTTTATTCAGACGAAGACTTGCATAGATCGGGGGTTCAATATAAGGATCTCCCTGGTTGTAATCCAGGTAAGCGTAGGTAGTTGGCGACATAACTACTTTATGGTTTTGTTTAGCCGCTTCAATGCCGCCCTTTTCGCCCCGCCAACTCATAACCGCTGCATTAGGGGGCAATCCTCCCTCTAGTATTTCATCCCAGCCCATTAATTTTTTTCCTTTCGATTCGATAATTTTTTCAACCCTTTTCACAAAATAACTCTGCACTTCATCGAGGTTTTTTAATTTCTCTTTATTCATTAATGCCTTTACTGCTTCGCTTTTCTCCCAAAAGTTACGGGCCGTTTCATCGCCACCCATATGGATATATTCAAAGGGAAAAAGCGGAGCGACCTCGGCAAATACCTTATCAAGAAAATCGTACACTTTTTCATTGGCCGGACAAAGAGTATTATCAATCAACCCATAAAAATGCCCTCCCCCTGCGGGCCATTCCATGAACTTTTCGCCTGAGTTTACGCGGTAAGTCCCGGGGGTACAGGAAAGTTCCGGATAGGAAGCCAATGCGGCAAGGCTGTGGCCCGGCACATCAATTTCAGGCATTACATTTACAAATCGATCGCGGGCATATTGAACAACTTCCCGAATATCTTCCTGTGTATAAAAACCACCATAGGTACGGGGTTCATCCGCATCCGGGGGAGTCATCCTGCTCATTCTTCCAACCCGGGGAACCCGCCAGGCTCCCACTTCTGTTAATTTAGGGAGACTTTTTATTTCGATTCGCCATCCCTGGTCATCGGTAAGGTGCCAGTGCAGCACATTGAATTTGTATTTCACCATATCATCAATAAAACGCAACACGTCCTTCTTACTATAAAAATGCCGAGAAACATCGAGCATCAATCCACGCCAGGCAAAACGAGGGTAGTCGGTTATTTTGCAGCCTGGCAATGTCCAGTACCCTTTCTTTATTGCTTCAGTGCTTTCTATTTCCTTTGGAAAAAGTTGCACCAACGTTTGAATGCCGTAGAATAACCCGGCTGGTTTATTGGCACGCAGGATAACCAGGCTGGAAGCCACCTCCAGCGTATATCCTTCACTTCCCAGAACAGCTTCTTCTTTCCGGTTCAGGGAAATGGCCAAAGTTGTTCCCCGGGAATCTTTGGCATCACCTGACAGCTGTACCCGCACCGGGTAACCGCTGGCCCGGAGTAATTGCTGGGCTAAATACCGGGCCACCATTTGTACCTCCGGTGTTTTATCAGGAACTTCAATAACGCTATAACTATTAAACTCAAAACTCCCTCCCTTCTTTTCGAGGGATACTGGTTGAGGTATAATAGAAATTTCAGCGGCCGGCTGGGCATAAACTCCGATAGGGATTACATACAGTAACAGATAGATTAAGCGTTTTTTCATATATTCATATTTCAATGATGGTAGCCGCTAAAATTAAGTAATTTAAGCAGCCTTTTGAGCTGTAAGGGCGCCTATAATTTTTTGATGGCTGAATGCCCGGCAAAGCTATCTTTGTAACATATACAAAAACAATCACCGAATGAAAAGATTCCTCGTTCCGACTGATTTCTCTGACACATCTAAAAACGCTGCCCGTTATGCTGTACAAATGCTGGCGGGCAAGCCCGACGTAAAAATCATTTTGTATTATATATATGACGCCATGGTGGCCGGTTCAGACGGATCTCTGCTTACGGAAGATGAAATCGATCGAACTACCATTCTCGGTCACGCCCTGGCGAATTTGAAACTTGAATTGGCCCCTTATGGAGATGTGGATATGGAAGGGATTGCGGAACAAGGGACGTCCCTGGTTGAAAATATTGAACGATTTGTTCGGCACCACGGAATTGATATGGTAGTGATGGGAATAACGGGTGCCACCAAGCTAGACCAAATTCTGATGGGCAGTAACACGTTGAAACTGGTAAATGCAGGAGTATGCCCGGTTATGATCATTCCACCCGACGCCAGTTACCGCGATATCAAGCAAGTGGCTCTTACCAGCGATTTCAAAGACGTTGAAGGAACCATCCCTTTTGCTTCTATCAAAAGATTGCTTAACCTGTTTAAACCCATCCTGCATATAATCAATGTCGATAGCGACCATTACGTTGAAATAACGGAAGATTACAAAACCGAAAGAAGAAAACTGGAAAAACATTTTGGTGCTTATTCGCCCCAATTTGCTTTTATGCGCCTATATGATTTCCTGGATGCGGTTAATAATTACACGAATGACAACCAGATTGACCTGATTATTACCATACCCAAAAAACACTCATTCCTGGGAAGCTTCTTTAAAACGAGCCATACCTCTAAGCTGGCTTATCACAGCACGGTACCTATTGTAGCCGTTCATGAATAGGTTTTGTTATTATAATACTGGAAAAAAGATGCAGCCACAGCGGCTGCTTTTTTTATAATATAGTATTGGAAAGAATCTGGTTAACTTTATTAATTCAAATTACATTACCTGTTTAACTACCCGCCGTGCTTAGTTTCAGCCACGAAGTATTTTATGAGGTTGCTACTCATCTGAGTTTTTCCAAAGCGGCAGCCAGTTTATATATCAGCCAACCGGCCATTACCAAACATATTCAATCACTCGAAAAGCAGTATAAATTAAGTTTATTTGAACGAAAAGGGATTACGGTTTCGCTCACAACCGAAGGAAAGATTTTATTACAATATATAATCCAGGCAAAAGAATTGCAGCGACAACTGGAATTCGATATGACCCGGCAGAAAAATATTCACCAGGCAAAAGGTTCACTTATATTAGGAACCAGTACTACTATTTCTCTCTATGTAATTCCTCCTGTATTCTCTGCTTTTCACCAGCAATACCCCAATTTCGAATTAAAATTAGTAAACCGTAATTCGGAAAATATTCTGAAGGCCCTCCTGGATCATGAAATCGATTTAGCCATCACGGAAGGAAAGAACAACATTACGTCTGTTCGTTACCAATTTTTCTTGACTGATGAGGTAGTGCCGGTATGCAGTGCCCGGAGCGAGCTGTCCAAAAGAAAATCAATTCCTCCGGAAGAACTAAGAGATATTACCGTTGCCTTACGGGAACGAGGATCCGGAACCCTGGCTGCGGTGTCGGAGGCTTTACTGAAATGCAAAGTGAGCGTTGGCGATATCCGGAATAAGATTGTATTAGGAGGAACGGAAGCATTAAAAAATTTCTTGCTCGACGATACCTGTCTTGGCTTCCTTCCGCTCCGTTCGGTAGCCAAACAACTCAAAAACGGAGAATTGGTAAAACTTCATATTCCCGGACTAACCATCAACCGGGCCTTTTACTTCATGCAGCGCAGAGATTCGGGGGGAGACCGGATCAACCAGTTATTTATCAAACTGGCGATCAGTCATTATAACCATTAGTTATAGGGCATAAGCAAACTCTATTGCATTCCTACCGGATGCTGTGTACATTTATAGTTCATAACCTATGCTATGGAAGTACTCTACAATCTCTCTTCAATTTCCCATCTTGCCTGTTCCTGTTGCGGAAAGGAATATAGTAGTAATGAATTGCAGGGATTCGCCACTTGCTGTAATAAACCACTAGTTGCGAAATACAATCTGGATGAGGAATTATCTGTCAATTTCTTTCATGATCTGAAACTCGACAGGCCGTCAACCATGTGGAGATATAAAGAAGTATTACCGGTAATTGATGAAAAAAATATCGTAAGCCTTGGGGAAGGAATGACACCCATTTTATCATTAAGCCGGATGGGTAATGAGCACGATCTCCCCAATCTTTTACTTAAAGATGAATCCAATAACCCCACCGGTTCTTTTAAAGCGCGCGGATTAAGCGTAGCCGTTTCCAAAGCAAAAGAATTTGGAGTGGAGCGATGTATTATTCCTACAGCGGGTAATGCGGGGGGCGCATTAGCGGCGTATTGCGCGTCTGCCGGAATAAATGCGACCGTGGTTATGCCGCGGCATACACCTGCCTTATTCATGGAAGAATGCGAACTATTTGGCGCGACCCTGGTTTTAGCGGATGGGTTAATAAGTGATTGCGCGAGGAAAGTGGCGGAACTAAAAACAAAGCAGGATTATTTTGATGTATCCACGCTCAAAGAACCATACCGGCTGGAGGGTAAAAAAACCATGGGTTATGAAATCGCGGAACAAATGAATTGGAAATTACCCGATGTGATTTTATACCCAACGGGAGGCGGTACCGGGTTAATAGGCATGTGGAAGGCATTCCAGGAGATGCAAACTCTTGGATGGATAAATACTAAACTTCCCCGAATGATCGCGGTACAAGCGGAGAATTGCCAGCCCATAGTGCATACCTGGAAAGGCCTTCAGTCAAATGCCAAGAATTATACCGGCCGGGCATCCCTGGCAAATGGTTTAGCGGTACCCAACCCCTTCGCAGAAGACATGATATTGGAAGTATTGCGATCCAGCTTCGGCTTTCCGATAGCGGTAAGCGATTCATCCATGGTTATGGCGGTTAAGGAAATTGCCCGTAAAGAAGGATTACTGGTGGCGCCGGAGGGAGGAGCATTATGGGCCGCTTTGTTACAATTGGTAGAGAAAGGCATTGTTAACCGAAGCGAAACGATATTACTGCTAAATACAGGATCAGGATACAAATACCTCGAGAACCTGAAATAGAGCATGAGGCAAGCATCGATAATTAAACAAGAATCTACTTTTCTTAGAAGCAAATCGGTTTTTTCAAAAACAAATTTTAGTAGCCTTTAGCAAATAGCCTACAGCCATAGTCCAGCATTAATTCACGTCTTTCTATTCGATGCATCTTTCTTATTTTGCAGTATGCAAGAACTGAATCAGCAATACTGGGACAATCGCTACCTGGAGCAGCAAACCGGTTGGGATATCGGATATCCCTCCACCCCATTAAAAGAATACATTGATCAAATCCAGGACAAATCAATCTCTGTTCTTATTCCCGGATCGGGCAATAGTTATGAGGCGGAATATTTATTACAAAGTGGGTTCAAAAACATAACCCTGATCGATATCGCTCCCGCTATCACCCGCCGACTGGAAAAGAAGTTTCATTCCTGGCTTGGTAAGCAGCTTACGATTATTACCGGTAATTTTTTTGACCTGGACGGGCAATACGACCTCATACTGGAACAAACATTTTTTTGCGCCCTTGATCCTTCCTTTCGATTGAAATATGTACAGAAAATGGTTGAGTTATTGAAGCCCGGTGGAAAATTAGCAGGTGTCTTGTTTGATAAAGCCTTTGAAGGCGGGCCTCCTTTTGGCGGGAACCGGGAAGAGTACTTGAAATTATTTAAAGAAGTTTTTTTTATAGAAACAATGGAACCCTGCTATAATTCCATTCCTCCCCGGGCGGGAACTGAGTTATTCATCAAAATGAAAAAAGTGGCTGTCCGATAGGTACAGCCACCACAGAGGATACAAACCAAATAAATTACTTTGGCAACACCACAGAGTCAATTACATGGATGATTCCATTGCTTGCGATCAAATCAGCCGCCGTAACAAATGCGGTACCCCCATTTTCGTCGGTGAGTTTTACTTTTCCATTATCAACGGAGGCTGTTAACTTCCCACCACTAACGGTGGTTACTACTGCCTGTCCGCCTCCTTTCTTAATAGCTGCCAATACCGCTTTAGCATCCAGTTTACCAGCTACCACATGGTAGGTTAAAATTTTTGCCAACGTAGCTTTGTTTTCCGGTTTCAATAAATTATCCACTGTACCGGCCGGCAACTTAGCAAAGGCTTCATTAACGGGTGCAAAAACAGTAAAGGGTCCTTTTCCTTTAAGGGTGCTTACCAGGTCGGCTGCTTTTACTGCGGCTACCAATGTACTGTGATCTTTTGATCCAACGGCCACGTCTACCACATCCGCAGATGTTTGCGCGGTTACAACTAAAGAAGAAAATACGGCTGTTGATACTATCAACAAGCTCATGAATGTTTTTTTCATGGTTAATGAAAATTAATTAGTGATTAATAATTATGGTTTGTTAAGAAAATAAAAAATGAATTAAGAAATATGGTACGCGCTTTACCAAAATGTGTACTGGGGATATTAAACGAGTTAAAGAATGAAAGGTTCTTAGCAAGCAATTATTTAACAAAAAAAAGCAACCCGGCTATACTAACCGGGTTGCTATATAAATTATTGATTAATGTTTTATACCAAAGGCTCCTGCTGGCTTAAACAATGAAAACTTCCCAGCCCCCAGATGATATCGGTTGAATCGATCCCTACTACTTTCCTGTCGGGGAAACAGCTTTGAATAATTTCTAATGCTTTATCATCTTTATTTCCGCCGAAAGTGGGAACAATAACGGACTGATTAGCGATATAAAAATTTGCATATGCGCAGGGCAAGCGCTGATCCTGGTAATAGACGGGATCGGGCATGGGCAACTCTACAATATTCAACTGTTTGCCATTCAGCAAACGCATTTGTGTTAATTGTTTCAGGTTATGCTGTAACAATGCATAATTTTCATCGTGCATATTTTCTTCCACTACCGCAATTACCGTATCCTCATTTACAAAGCGAACCGTATCATCAATATGACCATCGGTATCGTCTCCTACGATGCCTTCATCAACCCACAACACCTGTTCTATTCCGTAATAGTTTTGCAGGTATTCTTCAATCTGTTGCTGATTAAGATGCGGATTGCGGTTGGGGTTCAATAAACAGGCCGTAGAAGTCATTACAGTTCCTTTTCCATTGAATTCAACGGAGCCCCCTTCCATTATAATACCCGGATAATACACTGGCAAATTAAATTGCTTCGCAATAAGGGTTGGAACAACATCATCCAGGTCGTGCGGTGGATATTTTCCGCCCCAGGCGTTATAGTCCCAGTCAACAATCACTTTCTTTTGTGCCGACTTTGGGTTGATGAGAAAAGCTGGGCCATGATCGCGGCACCAGGCGTCGTTTGTAGGATGAAAGTAGAATTCAATTTTACTCATACCCGCTTCAGCAATCTGCAACTGCTGAATAGCAAATGCCTTCATCGCTTCGTTATTCACATTAATACATACCCGTTCGCCTTTTGCCAGTTCTTTTACAAACTGGCAATAGGAAGGATAGATCGAATGAATCTTTCCCGGCCATGATTCTTCTTTATGGGGCCAGCTCAGCCAGGTAGCGGCATGTGGAGCAAATTCGGCGGGAAAATAATACCCGAGTTGCCTGGGTGTGGTAGAGTCGGGAAGTCCGGAAGTCCGAAAGTCCGAAAGAGGGGACTCCTTAATTTGATCATTACTCAAAGTCCTGAATTTTATTTTAATGAATTTCTTAATGCATTAATCATAACCAATAATTCCTCGCACAGTAAATAAATTTGGTCGAAATCTATATCGTCAATATATCCCCTGTTCCTGGAAATATAAATGCATCCGACTACTTCTAAGGTTGATCGAATAGCTATTCCCAAAAATCGGGAAAATTCTGCATTGGATTGCCCGGTGGATCCTTCTGCAATATTCAATGATACCGAATCAGCGGCCCTTTTTATTTGTGAAGTCAGAATGTACAATTCATCTTTAGGAAATTTCTTTGCGAGCTGATTGATCAGGCCGGAAAGAATCAAAGATTTCTGCCAGACTATCAATCTTTCAAATTTAAATGCCATAGCATGGTTATTTAAACTTGAAAAAAATAAATCCTCCTTACTACTTCAATAGAAAAGAACTATAAAGTGTGCTTTTTTTCTTACCCTACAAATAACCTCCTCTAGTAAATTCAGCATAAATGCATACTTCCCCTTCTTCCCGTCTTCCGGTCATCCCGACTTATCCCTCATCTAAAAACCGCTTCGTAATCGGTCCATAGGAATCAATTCTCCGATCGCGCATAAATGGCCAATGGGTCCGGTAACTATCCGTTTTATCAGTATCAATTTCCTGCACAATTACTTCTTCCTTATCAGGCGATGCCTGGTATAAAATAGTACCAAACGGATTGGAGATGAATGATCCGCCCCAGAATTTCATGGCGCCGTTCTGTTCCACCCCTACCCGGTTTACACTAACCACATGCACTCCATTGGCCACCGCATGACTTCGCTGAATGGTTTGCCAGGCATTGTATTGTTCGGTATTTGTTGCTTCATCCTGCGTGGTAGCCCAACCGATAGCCGTTGGATAAAAAAGTATTTCAGCTCCCAGTAAAGAAGTTATTCGGGCCGCTTCAGGATACCATTGGTCCCAGCAGATAAGCACGCCGAAGGTGGCGAATTTCGTTTTGAAGATTTTATAACCCAGGTCGCCCGGCGTAAAATAAAATTTTTCATAATAAGCGGGATCGTCGGGTATATGCATTTTTCGGTACTTCCCTAAATAAGTTCCATCAGCATCTATTACGGCAGTTGTATTATGATAAAGCCCCGCGGTTCGTTTTTCAAAGAGAGAAGCTATGATTACCACCCCTGATTCGGCTGCTACTTTACTAAGGCGTCGGTAGAGGGACCAGGAATTGATTCAGCCAGTTTGAAATTGTCATAATCCTCCACATCGCAGAAATAAAGAGAAGTGAATAATTCCTGCAGGCAGATAATTTGTGCGCCGCGCGCGGCAGCCTCTCGTGATTTGGCTATTGCTTTTTGCAGATTCTCCTCTTTATTACCGGAGCAGCTCATTTGTACCAGCCCAACTTTTAATTTAGCCATGCAATGAATTTGTGCCGCAAAAATAGCGGATTGGGAGGAAAGAGAAGGATTGGGATGAGAGAAAGGGAAAGGGAAAGAGAGGCGGGAGGCGGAAGGCGGGAGGCGGGATGTGGGATTCAGGATCGTGGCTATATGATACGTGATGCAGGATGAGATATCCGGATGTGGGATTCAGGATAGTGCCTACAAGATACCTGAGGCGGCAGGCTGGAGGTATGATGTGAGATGCATGATGGGCGAAATGAGATAAGAGATATAGTATGCAGGAAATGGGATGCGGAATGTGGGATGAGGGATACTACATACGGCGACATTAATTTTAGAATTCGTTGGCGAATAAATTAATGATTGAAGATTTTTAGTCCAGCGTATTGACTCAGACTCCGCCTCCCGCCTCCCGACTCCTGCCTCCCGCCTCCTCTACCTGCCCATTTGTTTTAAATACGCCACATGCGATGCTATGGCATACCGTACGCGGGAATATTCAATATAGTTAATACCATACTCTATGCAGGCCTGCTTAATAATCTTACTGATAGCGGGATAGTGTATATGTGATATTTTAGGAAAGAGATGATGTTCGATCTGGAAATTCAATCCGCCGACCAGCCAGCTTACCAGTTTATTATTGGTTGCGAAGTTAGCCGTCGTTTTTATCTGGTGAACGGCCCACTCATCTTCGAGTTTGTTGGTTTCTACATTCGCCACCGGGAAGGCGGTATGTTCAACGGTATGTGCAAGTTGAAATACAATGCTTATTACAAAACCTGCCACGAGGGTGAAAATCAGGAAGCTGATCAACCAGGAACTGAAGCCCACCATATAAATCGGTAATCCAACATAGAGAAATAAATTAATCAACTTAAAACTCCAGAACACCACGTGATCCTTAGTTGTCATTCTCTTTAGAGCCAGCATACCTACTTTACTTTTAAAATATTTCTGGTAGTCCAGTACAAATATCCAGAGAATGTAAAGCAAAGAATATAATAACCAGAAGTAAATATGCTGATATTTATGCATTTTATATTTCTTTTGGGTGCTGCTCATGCGCAACCAGGGCTGAATATCTATATCATCATCAAGACCATCCACGTTGGTGAACGCATGATGGATAACATTGTGCTTCTGGTTCCACATAAAACTATTTCCACCCAAAATATTTAATGAAAAGGCCGCCAGCACATTTACCCATTTGTACTTACTGAAGCTACCGTGCGCCCCATCGTGCATTACATTAAAACCGATGGCAGCAATTACGCCGCCCAGCAGAACACTCTCAATTATTTGCCAAAATACCGCGGGGGTAAAAAATACAAGGTGGACGTAAATGGCCCCGAAACAAACCATTAATAAAATAGCCTTGGTAAATAAGGCGGAATTACCGGTGGTTGATTTACCTTTTTCCGCAAAATAGGCGCTGATCCGATGCTTTAATTCGGTGTGAAAGGAATGCGGGACATTGGAAAATTTTGGGACTGACACTGACATTGACTGGAATTAAGATTTTCAATAAATAAAACGCAAATGTAGCTAAAGTGTTGCAGGAAAAGCTTGAAAGGGGAAAGAATGTGAGAGTTTTAGCTTTAATAGACGGGAAGTCGGGAAGTCGGAAAGTCGGAAAGTCCGGAAGTCCGGAAGTCCGGAAGTCCGAAAGTCGGGAAGTCCGGAAGTCCGAAAGTCCGGAAGTCCGGAAGAGTGAAAAAGTGAAAAATAGAATGACCCAAAGAACGTTGGCCTGAAATTCTGGAAAACTGAAAGAGCGAAAGACCGAAATTTCGAAAAAACAGAAGAAAAATGAAATATCGCGAAAATTCTTCCGGTCTTCCCGACTTTCCGACTCTTTCTCACGTTTCAATAGAAACCAATGAATCCAGGTTTCGTATTCCTATCTTTTTTTCTGTAATAAACCCTTCTGCATACTTTACACCAATCCGTTTACCAAACATCCTTGCCCGGGCAATAACACTATCGAGGAAATCGGGAGTGGAAATATAAGTTTGTAGTCCGCCCGCCTCGGAGTCTGATGTATAGAACTGGGTGCTGTAGGCTTCTATCGATTTCATTCGCTGTTCAAAAACATCGCTAATATCGATCAGCAGATCAGGTTCGTGGTACCAATCCTGGATATAATGCAATACCTGCCTGGGGCGCCAGCGAGGCTGTACAGCTCCTTTTTCATCCTTTGTTTCAATTTTAACGAGGCCCGACAAGAAACATGCATCAGCAATCAGGTGGCCAGCCCTGCCATGATCGGGGTGTCGATCATTAAGGATATTTCCAATAACAATCTCTGGTTGATATTTACGGATGGCTGCAATTAATTTCAATTGGTGTTCCTCATCATTCCGGAAAAAACCGTCCCTCATTTTCAGATTTTCTCTAAGGTGCACACCAATGATCTTCGCGGCGGCAGCGGCTTCTGCATAGCGGGTTTCAATATTTCCTCTCGTTCCCAACTCACCCTGGGTTAAATCCAGTATACCGACTTTCTTACCCTGTTTCAATTCATTGATAAGCGTACCGGAGCATCCAAGTTCTACATCGTCCGGGTGAACACTTATGGCGAGTATGTCGAGTTTCATTGCTATAAATTAAGAATGAAAAATTAAAAATGAAAAATTAAGAAGTGGAACCGCGATAATTAAATAGTCTTTATGAATTGATGAATCTGACTTTTCGTTTCTTAGTAATGATCTTAAGAAATGGGAATTTATGACTGAAAAATCATACATGAAAAATTACAAAGTGACAATATGAATTTCGTAAATTATTTATGCATTAATAATACCTAAGGCCAACTTTTTCACTTATAATTCAACATTATTCATTCTTCATTTACAACCCCATTCCCCACTCCACCAAATCATTCACTTCCTGCGGTACGGTTTCTTTCAATATGGGGCCTCTTTTTTCTCCGAGCCGCACTATTACGATCTGCTTTTGAGGAATCACAATTATGTACTGCCCCAATATTCCCCGCGCATAAAATACCCCGGGATGATAAGGAACCAGCCACCACTGGTAGCCATAATAAGAACAGGCCTTGGCATTTTCATCGTTAATGCCGCAGGGAGTAATTGATTGCAGAAAATAATCCTTGGCAATTATTTCCGTCCCTTTCCATTGGCCACTATCAAGCATTAGCTGACCGATCCGCGCGAAATCCCTGGCATTGGAATTAAAACAGCAATATGATTTTATATGTCCTTTTTCTTTATCGGTACTCCATTTGGCTGGGTGCTCTGCTCCTATGGGTTGCCATAATTTTTCTGATGCATACTCACTAAGCGATTTACCGGTGGCTTTTTCCACAATTAACCCTAATAGTTGGCTGTCGCCGGATTTATAATCGTGGTATGTGCCCGGCTCCTTAATAATCTTCACACTGGTAGCCGTTTTATATACATCACTTCCGTAGTATAATTCGGTGGTAGTGGAAAGGGGGTTAGAATAGGATTCATCCCAATCGCTGCCGCTGCTCATGGTAAGCAGGTGAATAATTTTAACTTTTGATTTCTCTCCCTCATTGAATTCAGGTATATATTTTCCGACGGGATCTTCCAGGGAGCCGATCTTTCCTTCTTTCAGGGCCGCGCCAATCAGCAAACTTGTAATGCTCTTGGCCATAGAGAACGATCCCGACCAGGATGAATCGCTGTACCCGTTCCAGTATTTTTCAAACAATAAAGAATCCTGCTTAATGACCACGACCGCGATATTTCGGAGGCCCAACAATTCACTCTCCAATGCAGCAGGCATTGAAATTTTGTTGAAATTTCCAGCCACCGCCCATGCTTGCGGTTTATTTACCGGCACTTCGTTGTTAGAAAAAATCTCGTAATCGTCTACATTGGCAAAATTGTAGGCTAATGCCTTAAACAGGTACGTACGGCCGGTAGCAATAGTAAATAGCGAGATAGCCACTGTAAGAAAAATTATTCCGAAAACGAATCGCTTAAATATTCTTTTCAATTAATAGAGTTTAAGGGAGGAAATTACGAAAAAGAAAATGAAGATTAGAAGGCGGGAAGGCGGAATGTCGGGAAGTCGGGAAGTCCGAATGTCGGGACGTCGGGAAGAACTTCCCAGAACGGAATCTCATTTGTAATAGTTAAGAGTTGATCTTACAAAAAGAAAATGAGAGATTGAATGTACCGGGCAATTGAATTGTTGAATTAGGAGAATGGGAAGATTTTATGCCAGCATTTTTTTAAACCGGAAAATTCTGTTTTTTCTTTTGGGGGATCGTCTTTTTCACATTGTTCCGGCTACTTTGTAAAATATATTTGTATCGATTTATGTAAATGAGTTGTAAGGCAGGAAGATTGCTAGTAACTGCTGCCGTTTTTTTTAGCCAGACAGCCCGATGTTGTTGGAAAGGAAAATAGACAGTGTTTCTGAGAAATTAGGGACAACTGCCCTATTGAAGGTTTTCAAAAAAAAGCGCGGCGGTGGCGGGGGAGGGAGGGTCCCACTGGGAGGTGAGCGCTAAGCTAAGGTTACGTTGCTCAAGAATAATTTTATAGATTTTACTCTTTACCCGTACCAAATAAAAGATACTGAATGAATCTCAAACAACAGCCTAATTATATCCTAACCCTATAAAACTAAAAATCCTTACCGGTCAGATCAAGTAGTGAATATGACTCCTAACTGTCAGATCAAATACTAAGTTTTACAGCTCATTCTTTCGGTCTTGCAGACTTCTCGTCTTCCAGACTTTCGTTCTTTCGGACTTTCGTTCTCTCGGGCTTTCGGTCTCTCAGACTTCCAGACCTCCGGACTTTCGGACTTTCGGACTTCCCGACTTCCCAACTTCCCAACTTCCCGGCTCTCCCCAACATTTTTCTATTCCCCTGCACTATCCTATTTTCGCATGCAAATAAATCCCCACCATGAACTTGCATGAATACCAGGCTAAAGAACTGCTGAAGAAATATAATGTTCCCGTTCAGGAAGGCATTCCGGTAGATACTCCGGAAAAAGCAGAGGAAGCATATAAACAACTCAAGGTGCAAACCAATAATAGCTTTGCCGTAGTGAAGGCTCAAATTCATGCAGGGGGACGTGGTAAAGGAAAAATAAAAGGTTCAGAACAACGGGGAGTTGCCGTGGGGAAAAGCGCTGATGTAATAAAGACCATTGCCGGTAATATATTAGGAGGCACCCTGGTTACCATTCAAACCGGGCCTGCCGGAAAAGTGGTAAACAAAATCCTGGTTGCCCAGGATGTTTATTACCCCGGGCCTAACCCGGTAAAGGAATTTTATTTGTCAATCCTGCTCGACCGTACCAAAGGGCAAAACGTAATCATGTACAGTACGGAAGGCGGAATGAATATCGAGGACGTAGCGCATAATACTCCTGAAAAAATATTTAAGGAGTGGGTACATCCTTCTGGTGGATTACAACCCTTCCAGGCCAGAAAGATTGCTTTTAACCTGGGGCTGAAAGGAGAAGCCTTTAAGAATTGCATCAAGTTTGTGACCAACCTGTACACGGCTTATGTGGGGCTAGACTGCGCCATGCTGGAAATTAACCCTATGTTTAAGACCAGTGATGAAAAGATAGTGGCCGTTGATTGCAAAATGAACCTCGATGATAATGCCTTGATGCGCCATGCCGACCTGGAAGCATTACGCGACACCACAGAAGAAGACCCAACAGAAGTAGAGGCGGCGAAACATAACCTGAATTTTGTAAAACTCGATGGAAACGTAGGATGTATGGTGAACGGCGCCGGGCTGGCCATGGCAACTATGGATATGATTAAGCTGAGTGGCGGGGAACCTGCCAATTTCCTGGATGTGGGCGGTACTGCCAATGCCCAAACGGTGGAAGCCGGTTTCCGGATCATCCTGAAGGACCCGAAGGTAAAAGCCATCCTGATTAATATATTCGGGGGTATTGTTCGGTGCGACCGGGTGGCGCAGGGAGTAATTGATGCATATAATACTATAGGGAATATACCAGTACCCATAATCGTTCGGCTGCAGGGAACCAATGCGGAAGAAGCAAAGAAATTAATCGAAGAAAGCGGACTAAAAGTACAATCGGCCATTCTTTTAAGTGAAGCTGCGGCCCTTGTAAATAAGGCTGTAGCATAGACCGCGAACTCCTAATTCTACCGGATAGGAATTAACATTATTGTTTTTTTAAGAGGCTGCCTGTTCAATTGGGGTGGCCTCTTGAATTTCAAGGGTCGTCGCACAAAAGTTTAATACAAACAGGTGAATTTTAGAGAAGGGCATGAACCGGAATCGGCTGGTGAATCTTATGCCCTTTCCTTCACCAGGGTTTTTCCTTCCCTTCATGCAACCATATAAAATTAAATCCCTTCTTATGAAATCAAAATAATTGGCATGGTTTTGCGTTATTTCAATTGTAATAAAGAAAATTATTGTAAAACAACCGCAATCTGATCCTACAATGAAAAACGCCCACAAAATCTTCCTCCTCGTAACCATTCTCAGCTATGTAATTATGTATGGAGTAATGGCTCTGATAAGCTAAATTGCGAGATTACATCTTTCCCCCGGTGCACCTGCAAGGCTATTATTCTTCTGCCACTTAATCAATATGTTTGGAGCACTGAATCCTTCTTTTTAAACAATTCGCCCTTTTAGAAGCCAGCATTTGGCAAAAATTGGTTTAGATATATGAAATAATGATAATTCGCGCCTGAACATTCTCTTTACTGACTATTCTTTTCATTATTCCGGTTTTTCGTGTAGAATATTTTCCCCATCCTGTGCACGTCTTAAACAAATGCCTGTTAGTCTGAAGCCCAGTAATTAACTTTGCGCTTCCATTTTTGAATGAAGGTTTTGAAACAATTTTCAGGGCTGAATTCGGTCCGGAAAAATTGCTAAGAATTCATTAACCAACAACAGGCTATCAAACAAACTATCACAGGCATGAATCTCTTCCAGCAGCAGTCGAACGAATTTATCCCCCGGCACAACGGTACTATCGGATCCGAATCCGCCATATTGAAAACCATTGGTGCAGGCAGTATTGAAGAATTGATCAATAAAACAGTCCCCGCTTCGATCCGAAACATGAGTCCGCTCCTTTTGCCGGAGGCAATGAGTGAAACAGATTTGTTAAAGCACCTCAAGGAAATTTCCTTACAAAACAAAGTGTATCGTAATTATATCGGACAGGGCTATTATGATACTATTACACCGTCCGTAATCTTGAGGAATGTATTTGAAAACCCCGGTTGGTATACGCAGTACACGCCTTACCAGGCGGAGATCAGCCAGGGCAGGCTTGAAAGTTTATTGAATTATCAAACTATGGTAAGCGACCTTACCGGGTTACCCATTGCCAACGCCTCTTTGCTGGATGAAGCCACGGCCGCCGCGGAAGCCATGAATCTTTTCTTTCACCAGGTAAACAAAACAGATGAAATAAAAGCGTCCCGGTTTTTTATAGATAAAGAAGTATTTCCCCAAACGGTAGATGTGGTAATCACCCGCTCCGCGCCACTGGGAATTGAAATTGTAACGGGTGATTATAAAAATGCCCGGCTGGATGAAACTTATTTTGGTGCGCTGATTCAATACCCAAATAATGTTGGATCAATACAAGACTATCGCCAGTTTATTAAACAGGTGCATGATATCGGCGGATATGTAGCGATGGCTACCGATCTACTGGCACTTACTTTATTAACGCCGCCGGGTGAATTAGGAGCGGATGTTGCCTTAGGATCCGCCCAACGGTTTGGGGTGCCACTGGGATATGGAGGACCGCACGCGGCTTTCTTTAGTTGTAAGGATGATTTCAAACGTTCAATTCCCGGCCGCATAATTGGAATCAGTATTGATGCGCAGGGCAACCGCGCATTACGAATGGCGCTTCAAACAAGGGAGCAGCACATTAAACGGGAAAAAGCTACTTCCAACATATGTACAGCGCAAGCCCTGTTGGCGAATATGGCGGCTATGTATGCCGTTTATCATGGTCCGAAAGGATTAAAAAATATTGCCAGGCGCACGGCCATACTAACGCAAACGGTGGCGGAAGCAATTGAAGCAAGAGGGTTTGAGTTGGTATCGCGTGCTTTCT
The DNA here is from genome assembly GCA_963775145.1 of uncultured Chitinophagaceae bacterium. GTDB lineage: Bacteria > Bacteroidota > Bacteroidia > Chitinophagales > Chitinophagaceae > Endoryza. Next base: position 24,449 of record CAVZHZ010000015.1, on the reverse strand, counting down.
TCGATACGGTTGCCGTTAAAGTGCCAGATATAAAACCAATAAGGGAAAAAGCATTGAGCCTTGAAATCAACCTGCGGTATATCGATAATAACACCGTAAGTATTTCGATTGACGAAACGACCACCCCGGAAGATTTGTTCGACGTGATCAATTGTTTCGAAAATGAATCGGATACCGTAGGATTCGATATTTCTGACGATACAACGCCCGATCATATCCCCTCTTCGCTCACCCGTACATCTGCTTTCCTGACGCACCCGGCTTTCAATACCCACCACAGCGAAACGCAGATGATGCGATATATTAAACAATTGGAGAATAAAGATCTTTCATTAAATACTTCCATGATTTCGCTCGGCAGTTGCACCATGAAATTAAATGCGGCTACTCAAATGATGCCATTAAGCTGGGCTCATTGGAGCAAGTTGCATCCCTTTGCACCAGCCGATCAAACACAAGGGTACCAGCAAATAATAAAAGAGCTGAGTGATTATTTATGCGAGATCACGGGGTTTGATGCCTGCAGCCTGCAGCCTAACAGCGGGGCACAGGGGGAATACGCGGGTTTGCTGGCTATTCGAAACTATCATCACGCCAATGGGGATACCCATCGCAATATTATTCTGATTCCCATTTCAGCGCACGGTACTAACCCGGCCAGCGCGGTCATGGCAGGCATGAAGGTGGTGGTAGTAAAAGCTTTGGAAAACGGGTATATTGATGTGGCTGACTTTAAAGCAAAGGCTGAACAACACAGCGCGAATTTAGCCGGTGTTATGATCACCTATCCCAGTACGTATGGAATTTTTGAGGAGAGTGTAAAAGAAATTTGTGGTATCGTTCACCTGCATGGCGGGCAGGTATATATGGATGGGGCCAATATGAATGCGCAGGTCGGATTAACATCGCCCGGTATTATCGGCGCTGATGTTTGTCATTTGAATTTGCACAAAACATTTTCGATTCCTCATGGTGGGGGTGGTCCGGGTATGGGGCCGATATGTGTGAAGAAGCATTTGGCACCTTATTTATCGTCGCATGTCATAAAAAATAATACATCAGAGGGTTCTCCCGGCTCCCGACTCCCGTCTCCGGCCTCCCGCCTCATTTCCTACGGTGCAGTAAGTGCAGCTCCTTATGGCAGTGCGTCGATCCTGTTGATCAGTTATGCGTATATCCGATTATTAGGAGCCGAAGGGGTAAAGACCGCCACCGAATACGCGATTTTAAACGCGAATTATATGAAAGCGCGGCTGGAAAAAGATTATGATATTTTATATACTGGCAGCAACGGAACCTGCGCCCATGAGTTTATTGTAGATCTGCGCCCATTTAAAAACAGCGCGGGCATTGAAGCGGAAGATGTGGCGAAGCGGCTGATCGATTATGGGTTTCATGCGCCTACTATGAGTTTTCCGGTAGCGGGTACGATCATGATTGAGCCGACGGAAAGCGAAGACAAAGCGGAACTCGATCGGTTTTGCGATGCATTGCTTTCTATCCGGGAGGAAATAAGAGCCATTGAGGAGGTAAGGATGGATAAAAAAGACAACGCACTAAAAAATGCGCCGCATACTCAATCGATGGTGATTGATGATAAGTGGAACTATCCGTATTCGCGCGCAACGGCGGCATTCCCCTTGCCCTATGTACGCAGTAATAAGTTTTGGCCATCGGTAGCCCGGGTAAACAATACACACGGCGATCGTAATCTTATTTGCACTTGTGAACCGGTAGAAAGTTATATGGAGCAGGAAGCATAATAATAAAAGGAAATATTTTCCGAAAAATCAGGCTTTAGTCTTTACTAAAGACTTTTTTGATTTTACAATAACAGAAGCGTACAAACGTGGTTTATAGATTTCAGTATTTCTTAGAATCAAAGAAAGAAATGAAAATTTTCCATTGAACATCCCTTACGCTGCAGAAAAGAAAATTTGAATCAAAAAGCAGAATGTGAATCATCAACAAAAACAGAACAAATTTATTCGGAGTGTTTCACCCCTCTCCTAAAGGAGAGAGCCTGTCCCGCAATGGCGGGAGGCAGGGGGTGAGGCAAATCCTCTTCAATCGACATTTCCAAATTAATCGGAGTACGCGGGTGAGGTAAATCGTCCCGTTGCCGTTTTATTTAGCAGTAGCAGGTCCATGGTCCGATATTTCAATAAACTGAACTGTACTACCTGTTTTTCCATCGGCCGTAATTCCCTGTAATATCATCGCATATTTTCCAGCCAGGTCCGAACTAAAAAAATCAATATCCTTTTTGCCCTTCGCATTGGTTTTTATATCTGGTGCCCAATACAAAAGGCTTCTGTAGTCGGGCAACCTGCTTTCAACCTGGTCGTTATTTTCATATACGGGTGAGAAAAATTCTCTTTGGCGCTGCAATCCTTCATAATCCATTATGGTGGCATGCCGATCCAGTTCAAATCCTTCCAGGTTCCCGGTATAGGTAACCGCATTTACAATGCCGGCAAAGAACATATTGCCCATATAATACATCCGTGAAATAACCTCGATTTTCCGGATCTTCAGCGGATCATATTGCATGAATTTATCCATATCAAAAACGGGCACTCCATCCAGCAGCAACAATGGATCCAGGTCAAATTGTTCTTTTCGAATTTCATCCCAGACGGCCAGATGAAATTTACCCTCCTTTCTTTTTACAAAAACCTTCGCTACATATTCGCGCAATACTTCTTCGAGCGTGGTAAATCGCACATAATTGTCTAACAGGTACGATAGATCGGGCTTAAAATAAAAAGCGTTAGTATCTACGGTAGGGGCTACAACTTTTTTAAGGTTATTGCTGTAATAACTATTTTGCACCTCCATCCACTTATGGTGACTTTGCAATGCTCCTGCATTTATTGGGGGCAGGTTAAAATCGGGAACTGGATTTTTTGAAAATGTTTCCCCAAAGGGATTAGAAACTTCAATACTATAACCGCTGTCTTGCCGGGTATTGGTTTGAACAATTATTTCGCCCTGGTTATAGAAGTCCTTCATATCAAATAGCAGCTGGCCATTGGCATCGCTTTTTGCCGGTTTGAATTGTGTGCGAATACCGGCAACCGAGAGATAGGCCCCTATTTCCTTTCCCGGCAAACCGCTACCCGTATGCGTGATTTTGGCTGAAACTATGTGGCCTGCGTATTCGGGAATGAATTCAAACAAGGGACTTTTTTGCTGCAGCCTATCTTCCCACCTGAATCGCCTCCAGCCCTGTGTCAGCATCAGGTTATCCATGGCTTCTTCTGCTCCTACCCCCTTATTAATAAAATAATATCCTGGCGATTCAATGTTGCCGGCCAAATCAGAACGCAGCCATATATAACTATTGATATCTATATCCTCCAGTCCCTGCAGGGAGTCAATTTTATAAACAGCCATGGATAGGTTAGCCTGTTCCGCCTTTCCATCCTGGTCTGTAGCATTTATATGAATCATTATTTTTTTCCGCTGATCATATACCTGCTTATCGGTGGCCATTGTTATCTCTAATCGTTGTTCCGGGTATTTAAAATACAACCGTTCACAAACCGGTTGCCTGTTTGCATTAAAAACAGTAAAATGCGAAATGCCATCTCCTAATTTGTTTTTGTCGATCAAAAATTCAGCATACCCATTCTTTATAAATTCACTGGATGCTGATTTGATGGATCCCCGGGTATGGGCAAAAAGATAAATCGGTGAAGAAACTGAATTGACCGGTGTGGCATGTATCGTGATTTTGAGCAGGTTATTATCCCCTGGTTCAAACCGCATTACATAACCATCATTATAGGCCGCCGGCAATGCTTGTATCACTGTTTGTCCACCCGGTAAAACAGTAACGGCTTTATAAGAATGATTGGCTTCAGGAGTTAGCAGGAAACTTCCCATGCCAAATTTCAATGAGGTATATTTTACAATCGGTTCGTTTTTATCGTTGATAATTTCGCCTGCACAGGGGATGCCTTTACCGTTTTGCCCCACTATCCGAAAAGCGATCTTACTTTGAATGCCGTTAACCAGGTTTCCTCCTTCGGGGAAAAACTGCATATCATACCTTTCTTTTGGTGCACTGGCTGTTCCCTCGGCTGTTTTCCGGGAATTGATAATAGTAAGTTTTTTTTCAAAATAATAATCCGGGCCGAAATTTTTCATCCAGTTTGTATAGGCACGAAGGACATAATTTCCTGAGCTTAGTGAATAAGGCAAAAACAGTGACCCATTGCCGCCACCCTCTTTCAGGGGGACCATAGCCTTTAAGACAGCATTATTATTCTTATCAAGCACTTCCACATAGGCTATTTTACTTAAGCCAAGTGGTTTATGGAAAATACCATCCACATTATAAATTTTAAACCAGCAAATTTCTCCGGCCAGGTAAACATCCTTATCATTATGTACATAGATTTTTTCCGGCAATGTATGCTGACTATAAGATTTAAACTGTTCCCGCAACAAGGGTGGGAATGTGCTTTGAGCGGTAGCCGGCAAGATACCAGGAGATATTAGCAGGTACAAGACAATAGCCGTTAACTTGTACAGCCCTTTGCTGTTAATCGAACCGGAAATAATTTTGGTGTATTTATCAAACATAATACGTGTTCTATTAATCAGGGCCAGAAAGATGGTTTAACATTAGTGCCGGTTAATGTGCAATCCACACAACGGGGAGATGCCGCCGCAAAAGTTATTATATCAAAAGGACCCGACTGCATAACATAAGCGGGCATCATCCCGGATCCCTTAAATTTTATGCTATCACTAATATTCTCAATTTCAATTACAGAACAGCCACTTTCGTATTTCCAGCCCGGCACGTCGTTTACACTGATAAATATTCTTTTTTTCTGAACGGGGCTGATAGAAAAATAGCCAATTACCAATTCGGTGGGATCGGTAACACAATGAATATTTCCTTTGATCTCGGAAGGTTGCGCATCAAATACGGAGCCGGTTCCCTCCGTATTCTTCTTCATTTTTTCCAGGAATTCGTATCCTTCTTTTGTCCAGCTGTATTGTTTTACTTCGATACTATATAACACACTTAATTTCTGCGAAGCGGGAGGAATAAAAACTATCGGAAGGTTAATGGCGTCTATACTTAGTTTAGCGGAAGAACCCAGTAAGAGGTCGCTGGAAGCATTATAACGCCAGCATTTACTGATGCTCGTGTCTACACTAAAACGGACAGAATCCTTGAATCCAACATGCACCAGCTCGCCCCCGGGAATGGTTCTATAGAAATAACTTAAATAAGAAGGGTAATCTGAGTGAAATTCCCAGGTCTCGGTATATTCCCATTGATAGTAGCGGGTATTGTTCAGCGGGTCATGCGTATTGATGAACAATTGCAGCCCGTTATTTTCGCTTTTGTAACTAATACTGTCGATAGGAGGATTATTTTTGACGGCCTCAAAATCGGAAAGATATTCTTTCCCGTCGGTTGTTCTTATATGGAGCCGGTATTTTCGGCTATTGTTTAAATTAAGATTAACTGCCTTATATTTTCCTGATCCATTGTCAAAAAGGCTATAGGATGAATTATCGTCTCCTTCCACCAATACCTGTGCATTGGGCTCGTATACGGTCCGGGTACTGTCTAATGGGGTGGTACGGCTCAGGCTGATAATCGTACTATCCGGGCCGCTGTTTATAACGCCTTCTACCACGAGGTAGCCCGTTATACTTGATTTAATAGGCGATTGATATAATTCTTTACACCCCGCTGCCAGCAAAATAATTATTCCGAAATAAATTCTTTTCACGCTTTTATTTTTAAAATCGGATATTAAAATTAATATAGGGTATAGCGCTACCAAAAATGGAAAGCTTATATCCATTGATGATGCCATTTTCGGAAACGTAATAAACAGAATAGGGATTTTTCCGGGCCGTTAAATTATACACTCCAATTGACCAGGAGTTATGTGTTTTCTGATGAATTTTGTGATTGCCTTCCAGGTTCATAGAAAAATCAGTTCGAAAATAATCCGGTATGCGGTAAGCGTTTCTATCCGCGTAAAGCGTGCGGGTAGAGCCCCCAAAAGTAAATACACCTATCGGAAGCGTAATCGGGCGGCCTGTACTGTATGTGGCGTTCAATGAAATACTGAAACGGTGACTGAAGCGGTAATTACTAATAACGGTAACATCATGTGGCCTGTCATAATTCGCCGGGTAATACTTTCCATTATTAATAATTTCACCAGCCACCGGATCATCCGCTTTCAAAAATACGCGCGACCAGGTATAACTAATCCATCCATTTAATTTACCGGACAGTTTTTTAATCAGCACTTCCACTCCATAGGCCTTCCCTTTGGAGCCCAGTACGTCTGTTTCAATATGATGATTCAGTACCAGCACCGCACCGCTTTTATAATCCAGGTAATCTGTCATACGCTTATAGTAAACTTCTACGGACGTTTCGATGGTATTCGATTTAAAATTTTTATATAGACCCACTGAAAACTGATCCCCAAACTGAGGTTTGATATTGGGGTCACTTAATTTCCATATATCGGTGGGGGCCATGGCGGCTGTATTGGAAAGCGAATGGATATACTGCCGGAGCGTATTATACCCCGCCTTCACAGAAAAACTTTCTGATAATGCATAGCGCAATGATGCCCGGAATTCTGGCCCGCCATAGGTTTTTATAAATTTACCTTTTGAATAAGCGGTAGTTCCTTGAATGTTTCCCTCAGTCCGGGGTAATCCGGGTGGGTAGATATTTATGTTTTGAGGGCCTATGGAACTAAAGAGGGAAAATCGAATGCCCGCATCCAGCGACAAAGAAGGGCTGATAGTGAACCGATCACTTACATACAAGGCGCTTTCTAATCCTTGTTCAGCATCCACTTCATCTGGTAATACCAACGATTTATCGCCGACGGGCAAATAGGAACCCGGATGCAACAGATAGTAAATTGAATTCAGCCCAAACTCAACAGTATGTTTGCTGCTCAAATAATAATTAAAATGGGCTTTAAAATAAGACTGATTGATATCGAAGCCCAGTTTATACGCACTCAATGGCAACTTTTCGCTTGTTATCTTATAATTATAGCGATCATATCCCCCGGTTACCGTGCTATTCAGTTTATTATTGAATACGTGCTTCCATTTTAATGAGATGTTCAGGTTGCCGTATCCATATAGCGTATCACTATTAAGATTAAACCGATCGCGGCTTACATATCCCGTCAGGTAAATGGTATTCTTTTTATTAATCTCATGGGCGATATTAAGGTTAATGTCATAAAATGATGCCTTGCTGTTCTTATATTGATCCGGCAACAGGTTCAACAGCCAGTTAGCATACGTGGTGCGACCACCGAGAATAAAAGAAGACTTGTCTTTTATCAGCGGGCCCTCAATTTCCAATCGGCTGGTGAGCAAACCAATACCTGCCAGCCCGGTAATATTTTTTTTGTTTCCTTCCCGGCTATTGATATTAAGTACGGAGGATAAGCGGCCGCCAAAGCGGGCGGGCACACTGCTCTTATACAGTTCTACATCTTTTATAACTTCCGGGTTAAATGCCGAAAACAATCCAAAGAAATGCGATGGATTAAAAATGGTGGCATCATTAAATAAAATAAGGTTTTGGTCGGCAGAACCACCCCGCACATTCAAACCGGTACTTGCCTCTCCTACGGTTTTTACACCCGGCAGCGTGGTAACTACTCTTAGCACATCGGCCTCTCCTAACACTACCGGTACTCTGTTTAATGGTTCTTATATCCATTTTTTGTAATCCCATTTGGGTACCCTTTACATTACTTATTTTTTGCCCCGAAATAGTTACACTCTTTAATGTCATAACGGTACTCTGCAACTCAATATTCATTTTCCCATCATTGTATATGGATACTTGACGCCGGGAATCTTTCATGGCAATACTCTGGATACTCAATACATGGCGGCCCCGGGGAAGCGAAATGGAATAATAACCATATTGGTCCGTTGTAACCCCCTGTTTAAGTTTTTCAACAAAGAGTGAGGCACCGGCTACGGGCTCCCCGGTTTTTGCATCCGTAACATACCCGGCCAGGGTAAACACATTCTTTGAGTTATTGGCCGACTTGTCTCCAATTTCATAGAGCTTATTTTCCAGTGCCGCTTTTTGATCCTTTGTGCGTTCCGCTTTATCCTCATTTTCAATGATGGCCTTCTCCACTATTTTATCTTTGTCTTTATTGAGGGCATTAAAAAAACCAGCGGGCAAGGATAAATTAAGCACCCGGCCCTTCGTAACAAAAATATACCGCCCGTTATCGATAACATAGGATAACCCAATTTTAGAGAATACCTGGTCCAATACCATTCTCAAAGGTTGTTGTTTCGCTATAATGGTGATGGTACCACTATCAACCTGGTTGGCATCATAATAAAAGTAAACCCCTGTTTGTTTTTCCAATTGGCTGATAAATTCTTTAACGGTTACCTCTTTTACATCCAAAGTAACCAACAGGGAACTATCCTTTTGCGCATAGGAATTAGCGCAAAACAATATGGCTCCTATAAAAATCAATAACGAATAGCGAAACATCATACTATTTTATTAGTTGGTCGTAAAAGGAGCTTACTTTGATAAGCATCGTATCTCGATCTTTTCTAAAACTCAGGTCATTACTTTTTATAAATTGCTGGATTTCATTTTTCTGATCTTTAAACACCGCCAGCAACGACTTTTTATTTCTGATCGGGAAGTATTCATTATTTTTTCTAATGTAATAATAGTAGCTGATTTGGATAGAGCGAAGCAATCCTTCACTGGAAGAGGCGGCCTCTTCGTTGATGGTTTTGACTTCTTTCTTCAAAACTACCACCTTGCCATCATACAGGAGATTATAAAAACCAGTATTAATAAGGGAGCGGCTCAGGCTCTCCTTCTCCATCCGGATAAATTGGTTTGATAATAGGGAAAAACCGGCAATGCGCTGGCTTATTAATTTGGTGTAGTGGAGAGAATCTTTAAGAATAAGGAAGTCGCCCACTTCATCGTATAATAATTGAATATCGGGGTATAATACATTATCATATAGAATAACTCCTTGGGCAAAAACATCCTGGTAGAAAAAAGGGTGTCCTCCATTTTTAAATTTGAAAGAATAGGGAACGTATTGGCTGCCATTGTACAGGGCGGATTGGTTACCAATCGTTTTATGGTATAATGCCACCGCGTTATCTATTGCTTTTTGATAGAGCAAGCTGTCTTCGGGGACAGTTTGTGCAGTTAATTTAGAAGAAAAAGCCAGCAGCAAAAGGAGGAATAAAATAGGGATGGCTAATTTATTTAAAGTTCCAGGTAGGTTAATAGCCATCAGCATTGAAGTTTAAACGAACGAATATACTTTTAATAACTGGTTTCCCTGACATTAACCTTCATTATGCACCATCCCTACTCCTGACTCCAGACTCCAGACTCCCAACTCCCGCCTCCCAACTCCCAACTCCCGACTCAACATCTCCCCCACCTTAAATTCCTATCTTCACTATTCGAACAATGAATACTAAAAAAATACTGATCCCGCTCCCCTCCTATGGCTTTGACCCTACGGAAGTCGCCATTCCCTGGAAGATTTTAACGGCAAATAATATGGCAGTTTATTTTACCACTCCCGAAGGGAAAACGGCGGCAGCCGATAAAAGAATGCTTACAGGTGAGGGACTGGGTATCTGGAAAAAACTACTCATGGCAAGGAAGGATGCGAGGGATACTTACCATGAAATGGAAAGGAACGAATCATTCAGACATCCGGTAATATATTCTGACTCAATGGAAGAAAATTTTGATGCATTATTATTACCTGGAGGTCACGATAAAGCAGTGAGAGAATACCTCGAATCGAAGATACTCCAGCAAAAAGTAGTCGATTTTTTTAAAGCGCAAAAACCGGTAGCCGCTATTTGTCATGGCGTAGTGCTGGTTGCCAGAAGCATTAATCCCGATAATAATAAATCAGTCATTTACAATTATCAAACCACGGCCTTATTAAAATCGCAGGAATTGTCCGCTTATACACTGACAAGATTATGGCTGCATGATTATTATTTAACCTATCCCGGAAAAACAGTCGAAGATGAAGTAAAAGCAGCATTATCCAACCCCAATCAATTCATTAAAGGGCCGCTTCCCCTATTCCGAGACGGGCTCCATCATTTACAGAGAGGATTTTTTGTACGCGACCGAAATTACTTATCGGCCCGATGGCCCGGGGATGTGTATAATTTTTCACGGGAGTTTGTAAATATGCTTAAGGAGAAAAAACGATAAGAATGTTTATTCAACGACTACCTGCTCTTATGTATCGGCAATCTTAATATAACCCATAGCAACCTGGCTAATCGTTCATTTATATTTTGAGCCAGGCGACGGTACTACTATGAGGCGGTTGTTGCGTCGCACTCTTCAGCGACAACAACCTGCCTGTCCGGGAGGCAGGGTCTATTCAACAAATGACAATCCCCGAATGATTATGATGAATCTCCCCTTCGTCTAACTAAAAACAGCAATATTTTCCAGAAAAATACGGCTTTCCCATTTCCGTTGTGCAATTACATTAGCGGATGCCAAGTTTTACCCTTAGTTACTTGCAGCATCGGGGAAAAGAATGGATCGCTATTAAAGCGGCTCCGGGTATAACTTTTAACCGGCTGATACAAAAGCTCAGGGCCCGCTGGACTAAGACGCATACATGCTGGTTATTACCTTTTACTAAAGAGAGTTTAGATGGGTTAAAAAAAACCTTTGGGGATATTGCTATCCGTCAATTGGATGATCTGAAGAAAAAAGTGGATCAGCAAAAGAAGCAGGTACTAACCATTACGATGGCGCTACCGAAGCCTTCTACACCCCGAAAGCCATTGCTCATTCATCCATTATCACCCGAGAACCAGGAAGCGTTGCGGCAGTTCTTACAAACACTGCGCTTGAAAGCATATAGCGAAAGTACAATCCGGACATACCGGTATGAGTTTATGCAATTATTATTCGTACTAAAAAATAAACCTGTCCGCGAACTTTCCGTGGAGCAGCTAAAGAGATATCTCCAGCATTGCATCGAGGTTGATAAACTAAAAGAAAATACCATTCACAGCAGAATAAACGCGTTAAAATTTTATTTCGAGCAGGTTTTACACCGGGATCAATTTTTTTTTGATATCCCGCGACCTAAAAAACAACTAATGTTACCCCGTTATTTCAACCAGGCAGAAATAGCCGCGATCATACGAGCCGCGGGCAATATCAAGCACCGGGTGATGTTGATGCTCGCATATAGCGCGGGGCTTCGGGTAAGCGAGGTAGTAGCCATCAAGACCCGGAATATCGACAGCAGCCGGATGTGCATATTAGTTGAGCAGGCGAAGGGGAAGAAAGACCGGGTAGTGTCATTGAGTCCGTTGTTATTAATCATGCTGCGCGAATACTGGAAGGAATACAAGCCGGACAAAGACGGGTATCTATTTCAGGGTCAATGGGCGGGGCAGCCATACAGCACGCGGAGTATGCAGTTAGTATTGGAGCGGGCGAAGGAGCGGGCGGGGGTGTTGAAGCAAGGGGGTGTTCATGCGCTACGTCATAGTTTCGCGACACACCTGTTAGACAAAGGAACGGACGTAACGATGATCATGAAATTATTAGGGCATAATGATATAAAGACCACGTTGAGGTATTTGCATGTAACCAATCGGGATATGCTTCATATTATCAGTCCGCTGGATGATTTGGGGCTTGAATTTCCTTAGCATAATTATAGTTTGTGGTTTGTAGTGTATAGTTTATAGTGTGTAGTTTATGGTTTATGGTTTATGGTTTATGGTTTACGGTTTATGGTTTAAAGTTTGTGGCCTGGTTGCCGCAGCAGGTTTATGGTTTGCAGCAAGCAGCAGCCAGGTTGATGGCCTGTCTACTCCAGAAAGGTTTTTGGATTAAAGTAATTGGTTTTACTAAGATCAAGATATTAGATTATATTCTGTTTATAGGAGCAAGAATTAAGGCCCGCGGGACAAATCCGTGATAGGGGTTTTGTTGATTCGAAGTTTTGATAGAATACTGGGTTTGGTTTGGGAGGATAAGTTCCTTTTACTTTGTTTACGATATGTTTCTGGTTCGAGAAACCATGGGAGGTATTCACTCCTCTCCTTTTCAAGGGGATTCAGGAAAGCATATACCAATAATTTTGAGGTTGTATTGACGCAACCCCATTTTCTTATCCAGAACTTACGTCAATATTCATATACTAATGGTTAGCAACACTTTTAAAAATATTGCGCAACACCCGCCCCAATCAAAACTTTCTCATATTTTTGAGTTGGCAGCTATATTTATGAACGCCCTAATATCAGTAACATTCGCTTTGTTAATTCACCCATGGGTTAATGCACAGACAAAAATCGATTCCATGCGAGTTGTTTTTGGCGTAAATGACCCAATAGATCGAAGGATGTTTGATATTGATAATAAAATCCTTTTCAAACCAACAGTAGATCACATTAACATAGTTGACAGATTAGTAGAAATTTTTTTATCAGACAAAAAGCAACTTAAACGTCTTTATTGGGACACGATATCCGGTATAGGCTGGGATGTAGCGCCTCCAATTTTGGAATATAAGGAGTATTATAAGCAATACTTAGGCGTAATTGAGAATAACAAAGAAATTATCATTATAAATGGACTTGGTTTCAAAAAAGACTATTTTTCAAGGATAATGGCATTCCCACTTGGTGGTGGTGGTTTCTATTTCCGAATCAAAGTTTCTCTTAAACCGCCAATGGTTGTCGACATGGATACCAATGATCCTATGTAGCAATACAGCTGCCAACAAAGGGTTTTGCGCAATCGGGGCGACGGGAAAACAACTCAGCTATATATCGCTATTCAAATTCAGTTGGGGCGGGACGTTTATTAATCGGCATTTTGTTATAAATTGTATTCAGTATTTTTAATCGGCATTTGTACCGGGCGGGACGAATTCTAATGCCCCGCCTGACGCAAAGCCCAAACGTTAACAGCTATGCTACTTCGACGGAATTTCGAAGTTCAAAATGAAATGTAACTCGTTTCTATTCCCATCAAGACAGAAACATTTTAGTATATATTTTTAAGCTCAGCGGGACAGACATAAAATCTGCAAGTATTTCCAATAAGACATTTTGTATATCGGTCAATCAATCCTGGTTGGGACACCAAAGGAAGCAGCCTGTTATTCGCTTAAAAATATAATTGCCTCGCGAAATTCGGATCAAAGTCAGCGGCATTCACTAATGTAACTTTTCAATTTGGTACAACTTGTATTTTATAGATCGATGCATTTTTCAATGATCATCCCGCTTCTCCCCTTCTCCGCGGAACTTCACATTTGGTAAATTAATTTTTGAGCATTTTGAATACAGGCCGGCTGCTTGATATTTGCCGCACAGCTGTTAACAACGGGCTTTGCGCAATCGGGGCGACGGGAAAAAAACTCAGCTATATATCGCTATTCAAATTCAGTTGGGGCGGGACGTTTATTAATCAGCATTTTGTTATAAATTGTATTCAGTATTTTTAATCGGCATTTGTACCGGGCGGGACGAATTCTAATGCCCCGCCTGACGCAAAGCCCAAACGTTAGCGGCAATGTTGATGCAACATTCTACAATGAAGAATTACATTGAACATTCATGACAAATTTACTAATAGACAAACTATTTGTATTCGCAATCTAATGACTGATAGCATTTTATGACATATTGATTTATGATAAATTCAATGACATGATCAAAAGAATTACGTGAGTAATTTAGCAAAGAACCATGTTTCAGTCATATTGTTAGTCAAGATTATTGCTAGATGTTGAATATCTAGAATAGGATCATATTAATTGCAAGATATACATAGTATAAGTATTGATCCTACAATAGCAAAATGATCGAGTTAGAAGCATAATATTTGGACATTCAGTAATGCAACTTGATTCATACTAGAACAATCTGATATACTTATTGAAGTCAATACAAATTCATTTGCAATTAGAACAATGAATGACATTATGATCAATCATTATAACTTTACTCAGACGAATTACAATGAACTATTTGATAAATACATATTGATGTGATCAATTTAGAATTTATTACCAGATACTAATAATAATTGACCATAACAACTGCCGCTAACAAAGGGTTTTGCGCAATCGGGGCGACGGGAAAACAACTCAGCTATATATCGCTATTCAAATTCAGTTGGGGCGGGACGTTTATTAATCGGCATTTTGTTATAAATTGTATTCAGTATTTTTAATTGGCATTTGTACCGGGCGGGACGAATTCTAATGCCCCGCCTGACGCAAAGCCCAAACGTTAGCAGCAATGCTACTTCGACGACATTTCGAAGTTCAAAATGAATATGTAACTAGTATTAACTATTTACAAAACATTCAAGTATGACAAATCATTTTAATAATATGATTTATTTCAAGCTGAACGGAACAGATATTAACAATATTGAAACAATGTATATCGATATATCAATAACTGAGCATTTTGTATATTCGATCAATAGCATTATCATCTGGAAATTGGAAGACATATTCAAATGTGCATAGACAAGCCATGCTATATTCGCTTAATCAAATATAATTGCTGAATCAGCAATACGATTAGTTGAATCTAAATTCAGATTGGCATTCAAGTCAATGCAATACATCTATGATTCGACATATCTAGTTAAAACATTAGATCAATTAATCATAATGCAATCGATGCAATGTATATTGACAATGATTAAGCCTGCATATTTCAACTTCATTCAAAGAACATTGTGATACAATGATACATTCATTATGGTAATAATTAATATAGTATTGAACATTTGTTGAATAACAAGATATGACATGTTAGCTAACTTGAATGATATTTGACTAACGCACAGCTGCTAACAAAGGGTTTTGCGCAATCGGGGCGACGGGAAAAAAACTCAGCTATATATCGCTATTCAAATTCAGTTGGGGCGGGACGTTTATTAATCGGCATTTTGTTATAAATTGTATTCAGTATTTTTAATCGGCATTTGTACCGGGCGGGACGAATTCTAATGCCCCGCCTGACGCAAAGCCCAAACGTTAGCAGCAAAACTTCAGGACTTTATTTTTTAGTTTCATAATTAAATCAAACAGTTTAAATTTTATAACGGGACAAAATTATTCTTCCATATATTTTTAAGCGTGGCCTGACAATTCTTTATTTGCAACGCTATACAAAATGCAATCACGACAAGCTCTGCCCGGTTTGACATACTAACTCTGGAAATTCGGGCATCGCAATTATTATGGGACACCAAAGCGAGCTTCATGTTATTCGCTTAAAAATATGCAGGCTCTTTGCTTTTCAGTTTATATTCCGGTGCGTTCCTATATCCAGCTTTACGGCTTGAAGTTTCCCTAATTCTCAAACCCTGGCTCCTATTATATCTGGCATCCTGCTACCCCATTTTTTCAATCAGTAAAAAATACGGAGTTAATAATCGGAGTTCATTACTTTATTTCATTTCCCTGATATTCGCCGTTCTGCTGCTAACAATGGGTTTTGCGCAAGCGGGGCGACGGGAACAAATCTCAGCTATATATCGCTATTCAAATTCAGTTGGGGGCGACCCTGTCTCCGAATCAACATTTTGTTATAAATTGTACTCGGTATTTTTAATGGGCTCCAGTACCGGGCGGGACGTTATCTAATGACCCCGCCTGACGCAAAGCCCGAACGTTAGCAGCAAAACTTCAGGACTTTATTTTTTAGTTTCATAATTAAATCAAACAGTTTAAATTTTATAACAGGACAAAATTATTCTTCCATATATTTTTAAGCGTGGCCTGACAATTCTTTATTTGCAACGCTATACAAAATGCAATCACGACAAGCTCTGCCCGGTTTGACATACTAACTCTGGAAATTCGGGCATCGCAATTATTATGGGACACCAAAGCGAGCTTCATGTTATTCGCTTAAAAATATGCAGGCTCTTTGCTTTTCAGTTTATATTCCGGTGCGTTCCTATATCCAGCTTTACGGCTTGAAGTTTCCCTAATTCTCAAACCCTGGCTCCTATTATATCTGGCATCCTGCTACCCCATTTTTTCAATCAGTAAAAAATACGGAGTTAATAATCGGAGTTCATTACTTTATTTCATTTCCCTGATATTCGCCGTTCTGCTGCTAACAATGGGTTTTGCGCAAGCGGGGCGACGGGAACAAATCTCAGCTATATATCGCTATTCAAATTCAGTTGGGGGCGACCCTGTCTCCGAATCAACATTTTGTTATAAATTGTACTCGGTATTTTTAATGGGCTCTAGTACCGGGCGGGACGATTATCTATGACCCCCACCTGCGCAAAGCCCGAACGTTAACAGCTATGCTGCTTCGACGGAATTTCGAAGTTCAAAATGAAATGTAACTGGTTTCTATTCCCACCAAGACAGAAACATTTTAGTATATATTTTTAAGCTTACCGGGACAGACATATAATATCTGCAAGTAATTTCAATAAGGCATTTTGTATATCGATCAATCAATCCTGGTTGGGACACCAAAGGAAGCAGCCTGTTATTCGCTTAAAAATATAATTGCCTCGCGAAATTCGGATCAAAGTCAGCGACATTCACTAATGTAACTTTTCAATTTGGTACATCTTGTATTTTATAGATCGATGCATTTTTCAATGATCATCCCGCTTCTCCCCTTCTCCGCGGAACTTCACATTTGGTAAATTAATATTTCAGCATTTTGATTCCATTGCTGGCAGCCTGATATTTGCCGTACAGCTGTTAACAACGGGTTTTGCGCAATCGGGGCGACGGGAAAAAATCTCAGCTATATATCGCTATTCAAATTCAGTTGGGGCGGGACGTTTATTAATCAGCATTTTGTTATAAATTGTATTCAGTATTTTTAATCGGCATTTGTACCGGGCGGGACGAATTCTAATGCCCCGCCTGACGCAAAGCCCAAACGTTGTACGTAATGCCAAATGACATTCTATATGATAAAAAACATTTCCATTATAACACTCTTTCTAATTGTTACTATTCTCATGCTCCACGGACAAGACACGACACAACTTAAAAGAACTCCTTACAAGTTAAAAGTAGTTGTCGACAAAAAAACATCATATGAGGAAGACATAAAAGAAACACCTTACGTTCTGCCTGACAATACAATTCAACTATATCCAGGTGAAACTGTTTTCATTGAAATAGATCAAACGGACGGGTTGATCAAAGGAGTCAAAGCTGTTGAAAAAATTAAAGACCCAGCAAGAACCCTGACAATAAGTTTTACTCAAAGTGTTAATAAAAAAGTTCATGAACTAATGATACTTAAAGTAACAAACCCTTTTGCATTGAAATTATCATATAAAACATTGATTTTTCCGTTATATCAAAAGAAGTGGGTGAATACAAATGTATATCCAGTAGAATCAGGTTTATCTGGTTTAGAGACATGGCCAGACATAATAACTTCTATCGCTTTAGGTAATTGGACATTCCAAATAATAACAAGAACTACGGCTAACAAGGGTTTTGCGCAATCGGGGCGACGGGAAAAAACTCAGCTATATATCGCTATTCAAATTCAGTTGGGGCGGGACGTTTATTAATCGCATTTTGTTATAAATTGTATTCAGTATTTTTAATCGGCATTTGTACCGGGCGGGACGAATTCTAATGCCCCGCCTGACGCAAAGCCCAAACGTTAGCGGCAATAACTGTTGCCGGCACAGTCACGCTGTTGTCCTGCAGACCAGGTTCGTCGATTCACAGCCGCGTCGTGAAAATCCAAAAAATTCAAGGTGACATTCTTCCATTTGGCTTCGATTAATCGTTCGCGAGACGGAGAAGTTTACTTATCAAAGGCGAGCGAACGATTAATCGAAGTTAGCCCCTGCGGAGGACAGTTCCATGTTGAAAACACCATGAAATGTTGAGATTTTTCCCGGCGCCGCGTCGTGACCTCGACGACCCGGAAGAATCACTTCGCAAATTAGAAATTTGCGTTAGGCAGTCTTTCCCGTTAGGTAAAATGAAGGGAAATGATTCTTCCGTACCTGTTCTGCTACATTCCCTACGGCAACAGGTTCGCGATGCGCACAACAAACTCGGCTATTTATCGCTATTCAAATTCAGTTAGGCGCAGTCACTTTTTGTCAGCAATTCACTTCAGTATTCGTATTCTCATTCCTGTAGCGGGACCAATTCTAATGCCAACCGCCTGACGCAATAGCCCAGGACGTTGTATGCCATTATAGCGGACACCCTAATACTTTGACATCACTGATATGAAATCAATTTTATTATTTATTTCATTCTTTGCTTCAATCATAGTTTATTCGCAAGACACAGACTATAAAATCTACTAAACGCAACAAAAAGTTTATTGAGGAGGTTTCCAAAATCATAAAAGAAAAATCGCTTTTTTCCGACTCTTTTGAATTGGAATCAAATTTCGGAAGAATTAGTTAGTATTACCATTAGGGAAAAACGACAGTATAAACCATAAAATAATTTTTGACTATTTTATAAAAAAGCTTAGGAAGTGCTGGAGACAAACATT
This sequence comes from uncultured Chitinophagaceae bacterium, assembly GCA_963775145.1. Lineage (GTDB taxonomy): Bacteria > Bacteroidota > Bacteroidia > Chitinophagales > Chitinophagaceae > Endoryza. Next base: position 5,849 of record CAVZHZ010000015.1, on the reverse strand, counting down.
CTCTATTTTTGACACAAGCAAGTATAAATTCTTACACAACTAAAAATTCAGAACCAAAACAACCTGAAAGTAAATATTTAGGAAATGGAATTGGTTTATTAAAAATACCTAAGTGTATGACATTTAGTAATACAAAAGATAGAGAATTTGCAAATAGCATTCGTTATCAAATCAAAAAAATTGACACCGAAAATGAAATAGTAGGTTGGATTGTAGATTTAAGAAATAATGGAGGTGGAAATATGTGGCCGATGGTAGCAGGTTTAAACGCCTTGGTTCAAGATGGTATTATTGGTTACACTGTTGGGACAACAAATCGTAAAGAAATGGTATTGAGAACAGAAAATGGTAGAATTAAAAACTCAAACGAATTAACAGACACTTATAAAGTAAAAAATCTTGATACTAAAATTGCAGTTCTAATAGATTCAATGACGGGAAGTAGTGGAGAAATGACAGCAATCTCATTTATTGGGCTACCGAATGTAAAACTTTTCGGACAGCCATCAGCAGGTTATACAACCACAAATTCAACAATTTATTTATCAGACGGAACTGTATTATTTTTAGCAACTAATTTTATTGCTGACAGGACACACAAAATCTACCCAGATAAAATTATACCCGATGTAATTGTAAATGGACTGAATAATTTAGGTATTGACGAAACCTTGGAATATTCAAAAAAATGGCTTTTGCAAATAGACAAAAAATAACGGCATACAACAACGGGTTTTGCGCAATCGGGGCGACGGGAAAATATCTCAGCTATATATCGCTATTCAAATTCAGTTGGGGCGGGACGTTTATTAATCGGCATTTTGTTTTAAATTGTATTCAGTATTTTTAATCGGCATTTGTACCGGGCGGGACGAATTCTAATGCCCCGCCTGACGCAAAGCCCAAACGTTAGCAGCGATACTACTTCGACTGATTTTCGAAGTGCAAAACAAAAAGTTGACAGCCTTTTATTCTCACCAAGACGGAATCTTTCTGATATATATTTTTAAGCGGTATCACGACAGGATGAAAACGACCAATTATATCAAAAGACATTATGTATATCTTCCTGGTGAGACATAGAAATTCTTGTATATCGGTCATCGCATCCAGGTGGGACACCAAAGGAAGCATCCTGTTATTCGCTTAAAAATATAATGCACCCTCGAAATTCCTCTTCAATGGTCAATGGCATTCAACTAATTTCACTTTTCATATTTGTACATCTTGTATTTTAAAGATCGATGCTTCTTTCAATGAGCAACCCGCTCCTTCCCTTCTCCGCGGAGCTGAACATTTGGCAAATTAATATTGTGATCATTTTTTAACTTTTCTGGCAGCCTGATGTTTGCCGTACCGCTGCTAACAATGGGTTTTGCGCAATCGGGGCGACGGGAAAAAATCTCAGCTGTATATCGCTATTCAAATTCAGTTGGGGCGGGACGTTCATTAATCAGCATTTTGTTATAAATTGTATTCAGTATTTTTAATCGGCATTTGTACCGGGCGGGACGAATTCTAATGCCCCGCCTGACGCAAAGCCCAAACGTTGTGTGCAAGGCGGTAAAAACAATTCGCCTTCGTAACAAGTGAATGGTAGGACAGCAAATATTTTTTTCAAATTCAAGAATCGAATGACAGTAATAAAAAGACAAGATTTTATGCGCTACCAATTTGTCACAAACGGTCATTTTAGATTAGGTAACTTTTTAAACATATAAATCATGAAAAAGACAGAAAATAATCTAGACAGGAGAAACTTTATTAAGAACTCAGCAATAATTACTACTGGTCTTATTGGACTTAGTGGACTGCAATCTCTAGAAGCACGGGACCTTCTGTTAGGTGAAGACCTTTATGTAATTGGCCCAATCGAAGGCTATTCCCCACAGATTGGAACGCTCGTTTCAATGTTAAATTATAACCGGCAGACTATAATTAATACTGTCAATTCTTTGACAATGGAACAATTGGATTATTTGCACGATCCAAAAGCAAATACTATTGGAGCTTTAATTCTTCATCTAGGTGCCACTGAAAAATTCTACCAGATCAACACATTTGAAGGTCGACAAGAATTTAATGAAAAGGAAAAGAAAATCTGGGAAGTTCCAATGAATCTAGGAGACGAAGGTCGAAAACAAATAAAAGGAAAAGAAGTAAAATATTATTTGGATATGATCAATGAAGTAAGACAGAAAACCATTGAAGAACTAAAAAAGAAGGACGATAAGTGGTTAATGGCAATTGATCCAGAATGGTCTAAGGAAAGACCCCTTAATACTTATTGGAAATGGTTTCATGTTTGTGAACATGAATCAAATCATCGAGGACAAATGACATGGTTAAAAAGCAGGCTTCCTGGAGCAAAACCAGGCAAGGACTAATATACAATTGCAGAAAATATTGCTTTGATCGATTTCCGGCTGACTTTTGCATTGATAACAGGCGCAGACTTCGTTGGTCGGCGAAACTTTATCAGGAACACAGACTCCTTAATTTATTATAGTCGACAAAACCGCCCAGCACACAACAAAGGGTTTTGCGCAATCGGGGCGACAGGAAAAAAACGCAGCTATATATCGCTATTCTAATTCGGTTGGGGCGGGACGTTCATTAATCAGCATTTTGTTATAAATTGTAATCAGTATCTTTAATCGGCATTTGTACCGGGCGGGACGAATTCTAATGCCCCGCCTGACGCAAAGCCCAAACGTTATGCGTAATTTTTGTGACGACATCTACCCTTTAAGATCGGACCATAATAATTAAAACTTTTCGTTATTTTAAAAACATTTGCTATGACAAAATATCTTATAAAAACCCTAACAGTTTTCTATTTTTTAATCTCTTGCTGTTTCGTGCGACAGACCCGTTTGTTGCAACACTAACACAATTTACGACAAATATTCCCAAATCCGCAAAAGAATATAAGGACGAATTAGTTAAGCAATTTGCAAAAGTCGACAGGTCCAAACTGACTTATTGGATGGACACTTATCAAAAGACAATAATTCACAAATACATCTATGCTCATATTCAAGGTGACGAACTCTGCGCAAAATATTGTTATTGTAGTAAATGGCGCAGACAAAGGAATTGAGGGAATACTTAAAACCAAAGGCATGGGTTATCGTGGCGCAGAACTTAAAGACCTAAAGTTTGAAACCAAACAAAACAGCAATCGACTTGAATTGCGTTTTTCAAGAAATTAGCGGCATTGTAGACTAGAAAAAACGACGCATAACAAAGGGTTTTGCGCAATCGGGGCGACGGGAAAAAACTCAGCTATATATCGCTATTCAAATTCAGTTTGGGCGGGACGTTTATTAATCAGCATTTTGTTATAAATTGTATTCAGTATTTTTAATTGGCTTTTGTACCGGGCGGGACGAATTCTAATGCCCCGCCTGACGCAAAGCCCAAACGTTAGCTGCAATTATGACAACCCTAAACTTCCATACACTTTTACTATTAATATCGCTTACTGTACTTATAAGTTGCACTGACAATAAAAAGACACAACTCATCAGTCAGACCATAAATTCAACTGAAGGCGTTACAGTTGACACCTTGAATTTCATTTATGACGGTACCAAAAGATTTTACATTTGGAGTATTTCCCCAAAAACGCTATTCGTTCAGCGATGGTTAAAGAATGTCAAATCACAGAACAAGACAGCACTTCCAAAAGAGTTGCAAAAATGTTCAGTTTGACAAAAGTGGCAATATTGTAAAAGACGAGAATAACTTCTTTTCCTATTGGTTTGAAGGAACAGTGAGAGGAAAATACAACTATCAATATGATGAGACGGGCAGAAAATTGACAATGAAAGGTATTCCTCAAGAAGATAGTAAAGACAGCATAATGACAATTTGGAACTACACCACAAGCGGACTACTTTTTTCAAGAGATGATTATGAATTTGCAAAAATGCTTAAACCAGGTGCAGACAAACATTTACCAAATCCAAATGATTATGAAAAATATCCCACATGGAATAAGTTGCAGTCCTATCAATTTTCACAAAGACCAGACAGTGTTGCTATTGAAATATTTGCCGATAAAAAATCTGTACACAAAATAATTTATCAATTGCTTTTTGACAATTCTAAAAAATTAAAAGCAGTAAATAAGTTTGAAAATGGCTCTTTAGTGGAAACAACTGACTACACACATGAAGCGAATAGTATTAGTGAATTTATCAAAAGAAAAATGAGTGACGGTAAAGAATGGACATACAAATCAAAAGTAGTTTTTAATGATAAAGGTATTCTGATAGAAAAAATTGTTTTTAATGACGTCGAGCTCTCGGCGCCGGCCAACCGGTTCACGCCGGCCGAGTGGCGGCAGCGGGTGGAGTGGCTCTTCTCCGAGACCCAGCGCCGGCTGGTTCTACGCGAGGCGCAGGAGCGCCGGCGGTCGCCACGCCCGCCGATGGGTCACTCGACGGCGCCGCCGCCGGGCTGATTCGGCCGGGGAGGATCCGGCGCCGGATCGGCTGCGATCGCCGATCCTTCTCTAGCGCCGAAGCCGCTGTGATCGCGGCCTCAGCACTGGCGCAGAAGCCGCTGTGATCGCGGCTTCTGCCCTAGACCCGCAGCAGGACCGGCGCCCCAGTGCAGGCCGGCGCCGAGCGCCGCGAAGTCGACCAGCGCGCCTTCCGGGGCCTTGCCGGCCTGGCGCGCTTCGTGGAAGCCGATCGGCAGGGTCGCCGAGGTGGTGTTGCCGTACTTCTGGATGTTGTTGTGCACCTTCGCGTCGGGAAGCCCGAGCTCCTTCTGCGCCGCCTCGTTGATGCGCAGGTTGGCCTGGTGCATGACCAGCAGGTCGAGGTCGGCGAGGCGTAGCCGCCGCGCTCGAGGACGGTGACGTCGCCTGCGGCATGCGCGTCACCGCGAGCTTGTAGCCCGGTTGAGCAGCATCCGCTCCTGCTCGACGCCATCGAAGGCCTTCAGGAACAAGAGCCAGGCAAGCTGTGGAGATGCAGGTCGAGTCGCCGTTCAGGCCGGCGTCCTTGCGCATAGATGCGCCGTGCCGAGTCGATCGCCGATCGCAAACGGGCCTGTGGTGTGGTTGGGGTGGGAGTCTTCTTGCTGGCCATTGGTCGTCTCAGATCAGGTTGGGGTGCTGGAATATGCGGCGTCGAGCACGCTGTTCCAGAAGTGCTCGACCAGGCGATGAGCCTCGTGAGCATCGTTCGTGTGCAGCCCGACTTCGTCGGCGAGAGCGGCGAATCGATCCGCCCAAGCGCCGGCCATCGAGGGAACCGCCCGGCCCGGCATCGGCTCGGGCCGTGGAGCGAAGGTCACCCCTACTACCTCATGGAGCTGAATGTCGGCGGGCACGCCGTGGTCGATGAGGAGTACCAGGTCGACAAGATCCTTGACTCGGGTGTTCTCCCGGTTGTCGAACCGGCGGCAGTACGCATGGAGCTTCTCGGCCCAGTGGGTACGCAGGTCGATAACGTCGATGTCCACGAGCGGCAAGTCGGCAAACGCAACGTGATGCCCGACCGTCAACCGGTCACTCCCGATGGGCGAACCCTCGGACGAGACCAGATCGACGACCACGCTCTCGAATCGTCGGCCGCCGAGCTTGGCCTCAAGAGTGAGTCGGACGACGGCGCCTCGCTCGGTCTCGGTGCTTAGCGTGCGTGGGCGGACGACATCGAAGGTGAACAAGTCGCCGAAGGGATCGATGGCGAGAGCGTCGATCAACGAATCGACCGCGCCCTCCGCCGGCTCGGCTCCACCGAAGGCAACGTCGATGTCCTTGGTCGCTCGCGGTCTATCGCGGAGTCGGAACTCCAGGGCAGCACCACCTTTGAGTACCCAGGTGTCCGGCT
>CAVZHZ010000014.1:0-86131 GCA_963775145.1 uncultured Chitinophagaceae bacterium | reverse complement strand
TTAAGCATAGCGAACTTTGCGCTTCCCTGCGATCTTTGCGTTCCAAAAATTGCAATCATCACGGAGAGTACAAAGCGATTATAAAAGTTAGACCAGTCGAATTAACATAGCGACCTTTGCGCTTCCTTGCGATCTTTGCGTTCCAAAAACTGCAATCATCACGGAGAGTACAAAGCGATTATAAAAGTTAGACCAGTCGAATTAACATAGCGACCTTTGCGCTTCCCTGCGATCTTTGCGTTCCAAAAACTGCAATCATCACGGAGAGTACAAAGCGATTATGAAAGATAGACATAGTTGAATTAACATAGCGACCTTTGCGCTTCCCTGCGATCTTTGCGTTCCAAAAACTGCAATCATCACGGAGAGTACAAAGCGATTATAAAAGATAGACCAGTCGAATTAACATAGCGACCTTTGCGCTTCCCTGCGATCTTTGCGTTCCAAACCCGCAAGCATCTCCGGGAACTCACAATTTGCAAGAAATATGATATGGCAGAAGAAAAAAAACTTATTAAAGTAGTCATCGACAACATCACGATTGAAGTGGAACCGGGAACCACCATTCTAAACGCGGCCCGATCCATTGGTGGTGAAGTGGCCCCACCTGCAATGTGCTATTACAGCAAATTGAAAGGCAGCGGAGGAAAATGCCGTACCTGTCTTGTAGAAGTTTCTGCCGGTTCCAGTGCTGATCCGCGACCCATGCCCAAATTGGTAGCCAGCTGCCGAACCAATGTGATGGACGGCATGATCGTAAAAAATATAACCAGTGAAAAAGTGCTGGATGCCCGGGCCGGCGTGGTAGAATTCTTGTTGATCAATCATCCACTCGATTGCCCTATATGCGACCAGGCAGGAGAATGTCATTTGCAGGACCTCAGCTACGAACATGGCAAAGAAGGTACGCGATACGATTTTAAGCGTCGAACATTTGAAAAACACGACCTGGGCCCCTACATCCAATTGCATATGACCCGCTGCATTTTATGTTATCGGTGCGTATATGTGGCGGATCAATTAACGGATAACCGCGGACATGGCATACTGGACAGAGGCGATCATTCTCAAATCGCCACCTATATTGAAAAAGCACTAACCAATGATTTTATCGGCAATGTGATTGACGTGTGCCCGGTAGGCGCCCTGACCGATAAAACATTCCGTTTTAAGAACAGGGTATGGTTTACCAAACCGGTAGATGCTCATCGTGATTGCGGCAAATGTAGCGGCGAAGTACAATTATGGTTGCGGGGGGAAGAAGTGTTCCGTGTTACCGCCCGCAAAGATCAATGGGGAGAAGTGAAAAACAATTCCAAAGGAACAGCAGGATGGATTTGTAACGAGTGCCGCTTTGAAAAGAAGAAAGTGAGTGACTGGATAATTGAAGGACCCAGTTTGATCAACAGGCATTCAGTTATATCACAGGGCCATTATGTAGGAATGAAATTACCCAAAGAAACAATCCAGGAAGTGATGGGGGGAAGACAACCCCGCTTATTGATGGATATTCATAGCGTGAGTGAAGTGAACCGGGAAAATATTCACCTGAGTGAGATAAAGGGCCCAGCCCATTCAGCAGATTTTGAAAAGAAGCATTAATAGACAAATTGGGATATTTGAAAAGGAGAGGAATCGGGAATAAATGTAGACTATATTAAAACTGTACAATGATATTTCTAGCGTTTGACTGGCTTTTTTTAATTGAGAAACTGGTATTAATCGTTGCAATCGTTTCTGTTTCGCTCGTAATTGCAATGTATGAAACCTATGCGGAAAGAAAAATTGCCGCTGTAATGCAGGATCGCCGGGGACCTAATCGTGCGGGTCCATTCGGCTTATTACAACCATTGGCTGACGGATTGAAATTATTCATGAAGGAAGAAATCATTCCCAGCAATTCCAGTAAATTTTTGTTTGTTCTCGGACCCTGCCTGGCGATGTTAACAGCTATGATGACCTCGGCTGTAATACCATGGGGAGGAACCATTAATTTTTTTGGCCGCCCGGTGAGTTTACAGATTGCCGATATTAATATTGGTATTCTTTTCATTTTTGGGGTGGTAAGTATGGGGGTATATGGTATAATGATCGGGGGATGGGCCTCCAATAATAAATTTTCTCTGCTGGCAGCCATGCGGGGCGCTTCCCAGGTAATTTCGTATGAGTTGCCGATGGGATTATCCCTGATTGCTTTGCTGATGATCACCGGGTCACTAAAAATGAGCGTAATTGTAGGACAACAGGCCGATACCTGGTACAACGTATTGTATCAGCCATTGGGGTTTGTTATCTTTTTCATTTGCGCATTGGCGGAGTGTAACCGGACGCCCTTCGACTTACCCGAAGCGGAAAATGAATTGAACTTCGGTTATCACCAGGAATATTCTTCTATGAAACTCGGATTCTACCTCTTTGCAGAATATATAAACATGTTTATCAGCAGTGTGGTAATGGTCACTCTTTTTTGGGGCGGATATGATATACCGTTTGTGAATGATGGGCAACTGGGCCAGAAAATAGGGCAGAACTGGCTGGCGATTTTGGAAGGATTGAGTTTGATCATGAAAACAGGGCTGTTCATCTTCACGTTTATGTGGATCCGGTGGACTATTCCGCGATTCCGTTATGATCAGTTGATGAACCTGGGATGGCGAGGATTAATACCATTAAGTTTGATTAATATGCTGGTAACAGCAGCGGTGGTTTTGTGGTTGAAGAAATAAGGAAAGTTGGAAAGTTATCAAGTCGGGAATTAATATCAATAATCGCAAATGATCATCCGGACTTCCGGACTTCCCGACTTCCGTACTATATTTGCAGACTTTTTAAAAGCAAATAGCAAAGGGAAAAAGCAAAAGCATTATATATGCAGGCACTTACAAACAGGGTAAAACAAGTGGAGCGGAAGCCAATGACATGGCTGGAGCGGTTATACCTGTGGAATATTTTTATAGGGATGGCAATTACTTTTAAACATATATTTAAGAGGAAGGCCACAGTAAGCTATCCCGAGCAGAAACGGGCATTTAGCCCGGTGTTCCGGGGATTACAAATTCTGAATCGTGATGAGGAAGGCCGGGAGCGTTGTACGGCCTGTGGGTTGTGCGCAGTTGCGTGTCCGGCAGAAGCTATTACTATGGAAGCGGCGGAGCGCTTACCCGGTGAAGAACAGTTATACCGGGAAGAAAAATATGCAGCCAAATACGAGATCAACATGCTGCGTTGTATTTTTTGTGGATTGTGTGAAGAAGCTTGTCCGAAAGATGCGATTTATCTCAGTGAAACTTTTGCCCCGGCGAATTACCAGCGAAAAGGATTGATTTATGGAAAACCGGACCTGTTGATTCCACACCCAATAAATGATCCGGAAGCGTATAAGAAGGCGCTTGGTAACCGGGTGAATGTGCCGCATGTGCAGGGGTAAGGTTGATAAGTTGAATGGCTGAATGGTTGATAAGTTGATAAGTTGATAGGTTGAAAGGTTTAAAGGTTGATAAGTTGATAGGTTGATAGGTTGAAGGAGGTTGATAAGTTGATAAGTTGACTGGATGAGAGGTTGAAAGAGCAAGAAATAAAAATGGATTTTTGAATTGATAGTTTGGGTTTATAGGTCTTGAACTTTTCTCTTTTTTTGAGAAAGACGCTGATGAATGAATTTTGGGCAACAGATTTAATAATAAGAAACTAACTGATTAAGGGAAACAATGGGTGCAACTCAAATATTATTCTGGTTCTTAAGTATACTCGCCCTGGTAAGCGCTGTAATGGTGGTGGTCAGTAAGAATCCCGTTCACTCCGTGCTTTGGCTCATTACAGTCTTCTTCGCTATTTCCGGTCATTATATAATGCTGAATGCACAGTTTATCGGAATTGTGAATCTCATTGTGTATGCGGGCGCCATCATGGTTTTATTCCTGTTTGTAATAATGTTGATGAACCTGAGCACGGATACCGAGCCGCAAAAAAATAAATGGCTCAAGTTGGCAGGAATTATAGCTGGTGGTTGTTTAATGCTGGTGCTGGTGGCGGCATTGCGTGATGCGGAAGTGGCAGGCAAGATCGCCCAACTGAAAGACGGCGATATTGGCCTTATTAATAACCTGGGCAAAGCATTATTTACAGATTATGTAGTGCCCTTTGAAATAAGCAGCATATTATTCTTAAGTGCCATGGTGGGCGCAGCCGTAATTGGAAAAAAAGGAGATTAATTATGAGGATTGAATACTATATCTATCTCTCTCTTGCATTGTTTTGTATTGGTATTGTAGGCGTATTAACCCGCCGCAACGCGATCATTATTTTTATGTGCATAGAATTGATGCTGAACGCCACGAATTTATTATTGGTAGCGTTCTCTAAAATGCATCACCTGGCCGGGGTGGCAAAAAATCCGAATGCAGGAATCGATGGGCAGCTTTTTGTATTTTTTATAATGGTAGTGGCCGCAGCCGAGGTAAGTGTGGGGTTAGCTATTATTGTTATGATGTATCGGAATATTCATTCGGTGGATATTAACTTTTTAAACAGGTTAAAGCATTAATACGATTTCCTTAACCGGTGAAAAGCCGGTTGTGGAATCGTCCTATTGAATTTTTATTTGCCAACACTAACGTATGAGTAAAGTTTTTGAATTTGTATGGCTGGTTCCTTTGCTTCCATTCATTGGTTTTTTACTGAATGGCTTGCTTCGAAACAGTTTGTCAAAAGCAATGACAGGTATAATCGGGTGTGGTACGGTGCTGGGTTCTTTTATAATAAGCGTAATGCTTTTCTTAGAGGTAAAAGACGGGCATACGGAAATTATCAAATTATTCAACTTTATACAGGTCGGCAGTCTTTCCATACCATTTTCTTTCCAGGTAGATCAATTGGCCTGTCTTTTTTTACTGATAATTACGGGTATTGGCTTCCTCATTCACCTGTACTCCACCTCTTATATGCACGAAGAACGTAGTGGCCATTTTGCCCGCTATTTTTCGTTCCTCAACCTATTTGTTTTTTCCATGCTGTTGCTTGTACTGGGTGGCAACTATGTTATTATGTTTATTGGTTGGGAAGGCGTAGGACTTTGTTCCTACCTGTTAATTGGTTATTGGTTTAAGAATAATGAATATAACAATGCAGCGAAGAAGGCCTTTATCATGAATCGTATCGGCGACCTTGGATTCCTGCTCGCTGTTTTTTGGATGATCAACCAGTTTGGATCAGTAACGTTTGGAGACATTTTCTCCCGGGCAGCCGAAACGGATCTTTATATAATAACCGGTATTACATTATTATTATTTGTGGGAGCAACGGGTAAAAGCGCCCAAATACCTTTGTATACCTGGCTGCCCGATGCGATGGCCGGCCCCACCCCGGTATCCGCACTCATCCATGCAGCCACCATGGTTACCGCCGGAATTTATATGATTGCCCGTAGCAATGCGTTATATTCTTTGTCGCATCTTTCGCAGGATATAGTGGCCTATATTGGTGCCGGTACGGCAATTCTCGCAGCCACTATTGCCCTTAAGCAAAACGACATTAAAAAAGTATTGGCCTATTCTACCGTAAGCCAATTGGGTTATATGTTCATGGCCCTCGGAGTGGGTGCCTATAGTGCAGCCGTATTTCACGTAATGACGCATGCTTTCTTTAAGGCCTTGTTATTCCTTGGCAGCGGAAGTGTTATTCATGCCATGAGTGGCGAGCAGGATATAACCAGGATGGGTGGGTTAAGTAAGAAGCTTCGGATAACCTATGTTACTTTCCTTATCGGAACACTCGCCATTGCCGGATTTCCATTTTTTTCCGGTTTCTTTTCGAAAGACGCCATCTTGCTGGCTGCCTTCGAACATAACAAAATAATTTATGGAATTGCTCTCCTGGGAGCTATGCTTACAGGCTTCTATATGTTTCGGCTATTGCTCCTTACTTTCCATGGAAGTTTTCGCGGAACAGAAGAACAAAAACATCATCTCCATGAAAGCCCTGCCACAATGACCATCCCGCTGGTATTACTGGCTGTACTCTCTTTCGCAGGCGGTTTTGTAGAACTGCCAGCTGCGATGAGTGAAGGAGGAAATAAGTTATCTCAATTTTTGGCACCCGTTATTCCTTTGTCATCTGAACAACCGGTTTCGCATAGTACTGAATGGTCTTTAATGGCCCTTGCAACGGGGTTGGTATTTGCGGCGGTCTTATTTGCTTTCTATAAATACAGGAAATATACCCCGGGTGAAACGACCGGGTTGGGCAAAGTGCTGGAAAATAAATGGTATGTTGATGAATTGTATGATAGTATAATAGTAAAACCTTTACGATGGTTAGGTAAAAAAGGATTGTCGTTTCTCGAAAATGATGTTATAGACTGGATAGTGAATGGAGTAGGTAAAATGGTGCAATTAGGAGGGAGACAGCTGCGGCTGGTGCAGAGCGGCCAGGTAGGCAGTTATGTATTGTTGATGGTGATCAGCATACTCGTATTTTTTGCGGTGCAATTTTTTTTCAGGAAGTAACCATTCAATCTAAAATGGCGAACTGGTGAATGATGCATTCAGTCTGGTTATTCATAGCGAGTTAAGTAGGAGCGTTGAAACGATAGCAGCAGAGAAATTCTAATAAATTAAAAAGCCTGGCAGGCTTGCGATGTTGTAATATGATACCTGTTTTATTAATATTGGTTCCGTTGGTAAGTGGGCTGTTCACGTTTTTTATTAAACGCGATAGTGTTGCTAAATGGTGGACCCTGTTAACTTCCCTGGCAGTACTGGTTATTTCATTAGCTGGGTTAACCCTGTTTAAAGAGGCATCCTATCTGCAGACAAATGTGGAATGGTTACCGGTATTAGGCAGCCGCTTCCAGGTATCCCTTGATGGAATGGGCCAGCTATTATGCTTGCTTACGGCCATTGCCTTTCCGGTAATTTTGGGAGCTACCTATCATGCCTCCTATCCAAAAGCGCGCAGTTTTTATGCACTTATGTTATTGTCACAGGCTGGTTTGATGGGAGTTTTTGTGGCGATGGATGCCTTGTTGTTTTATTTCTTTTGGGAACTGGCGCTTATACCGGCCTATTTCCTGTGCTCCATATGGGGCGGAGAAAAGCGGATAGCCGTAACCTTTAAATTCTTTATCTATACATTCATTGGTTCGCTGTTGATGCTTATCGGCATTATTTATATTTATTATCGCACGCCTGATCTTTCGTTCGCCATCGACTCATTCTATAAAGTTCGTCTTTCACTAAACGAACAAAGCTGGTTATTCTGGGCCTTCTTTATTGCCTTCGCTATAAAAATGCCGCTATTCCCATTTCATACCTGGCAGCCCGATACCTACGAACAGGCGCCTACCGCTACCACTATGGTGCTAAGCGGGGTGATGGTAAAGATGGGTGTGTTTGGTATTCTTCGCTGGCTGGCACCGGTATTACCCGAAGGGTTCTGGAGTTGGGGCGATGCGGCCGCCTTCCTTTGTATGTTCGGGATGATCTATGCCTCTATCCTGGCTATTCAACAGGATGATCTGAAACGATTGGTCGCGTATTCTTCTATTGCACACATGGGTCTTATGTGCCTCGCCATATTTTCTACCACCGATACCGGTTTGCAGGGAGTGATGATTCAAATGTTCAGTCACGGCATTAATATTATTGGATTGTGGATAGTAGTTGAAATAATAGAGCGTCGATTTCATACCCGGAAAATTTCAGAGCTCGGGGGGCTTGCGCAAAAAGCGCCTGCCCTGGCTATATTGCTGGTAACAGTTGCACTCGCTAATGTGGCGCTTCCGCTGACGAATGCATTTATCGGTGAGTTTTTAATGTTTACGGGAGTATTTACTTCCAACGTATCACAATACAATTATATCTATACGGCGGTAGCAGGTATCAGCATTATATTGTCGGCCGTGTATACGCTGAATATGATACAAAAAGTATTTTACGGAAATACGAATACCCTTACGGCGACGGCTACTGATTTACGGTTTAATGAAAAGTTGGTGCTGATTATACTGGTGGGATTGATCCTGGTGTTTGGAGTATATCCCCAGCCAATGCTGGAATTGACCCAATCAACAGTTACCGGACTATTAAAAAGAATGATTACCAAACATCCATAAGAAAGCGATTTATTAAGAATATATGAATGCAATAGTATTTTCGGCCATTTGGGGAGTAGTGATGATGTTCACGGGGTTGTTTGTGAAAAATAACCGGATAGTGCGCCTGACGGCCATTGCGGGCCTGGCCTTGTTATTACTGCTGAACATACTGGATATGCGCGGCATGCATCTCTTTGACGCAGATGTAAAAGGAATGCTTTCTTTTGAAACATTCGGATTGGTATTTAATAGCATCGCCTTCTCTTGTACCCTGATTTATTTTATTTTGTCGGGTCGTGATATAGAACAGGTAGGACTGCATGTGGCCGAATATTTTGCACTCCTCTTTTTTGTTCTATGCGGAGTAAGCATTGTCTCTTCCTTTAATACCCTCTTAATGCTATTCCTGGGAATTGAAATCATTTCCATTCCGCTCTATATTTTAACCGGCAGTGATAAAAGAAACTTGAAAAGCAACGAAGCTTCCCTGAAGTATTTTTTAATGGGATCGTTTTCTACCGGGCTCATGCTGATGGGTATTGCGTTGATTTATGGAGCAAAAGGAAGTTTCGTGATGGAGGCAATTGCCCTTGGCAGTTCCGACCTAACACCCATGCTAAGCGCGGGATTATTACTGCTTCTTTTTTCTATGGCTTTTAAAGTATCTGCTGCTCCCTTTCATTTCTGGACACCGGATGTTTATGACGGAGCACCCACGGTGTTTACCTCCTTTATGGCAACTATTGTAAAAGCGGCTGCTTTTATTGCCTTCCTTCGTTTGTTTGAAGGTTGCTTCGGAGACATGCAACCGCAATGGCAATTGCCAGTGGCTATTATTACCGCGGCCACTTTGTTAATTGGAAATATCACCGCCGTTTTTCAGCAAAGCGTAAAGCGAATGTTAGCCTATTCCAGTATCGCGCAGGCTGGGTTCATGATGCTCGCCCTCGTATCATTAAACGGAAGAGCAAAGGAAGGTTTGATTTTTTATGCCGCTGCTTACAGCCTGGCCACTATCGGAGTATTTGCTGTTTTAATAAAGATGAAGGATTATACTTTCGAAGGATTTAATGGATTGGGAAAAAGAGAACCTGTTTTAGCTGCCACTAATACGGTTTTCCTTTTATCGTTGGCCGGCATTCCTGCTACTGCAGGCTTTATGGCAAAATTTTATATGTTGTCCGCTACCATTGCTAACGGCCACGTGTTCTGGCTTGTTTTGCTGGCAATTGGCTGTGCGGCTATCAGCGTGTATTATTACTTCCGCGTTATCCAGGCGATGTATTTTAAAGAGGGTGAGGAAGAACATGCAATCGCTACCACTCCCGTGTTTAAGGCCCTGCTAGTTGTAGTTGCTGTTCTATTAATTGTACTTGGTCTCTTCCCGCAATGGTTAATTGATAATTTGTACAATCCTGGTTTTTAAATTATCAGCCCAAACCGGTTACCATTCATAATATCTCCTCTTCGGTCTTAAACGGGGATTGCTTACCTTAGCTACCTATGGCATATGGCGATACTTTTTCCCTGGCAATGCGAACCATTCGTGGCAATAAGCTGCGTACCAGTATTACCGTGGCAATTATTGCTTTTGGTATAATGGCACTGGTAGGTATAAACACGGCTATTGAAGCGATCAAGCAAAAGTTTACCGAAAGTTTTTCTTCTATGGGGGCCAACGGATTTACCATCCGCTACCGGGAACCCCGTTTTTTTGGTCGCGATGACGCCATTAAAAAGGAAAAGAAAGGGCAACGAAAGGAAAAGAAATCAAATATGGGGAAACCCATAACGATGGTACAAGCCGAAAAATTCAAGCAAAATTTCGATTTTCCGGCCAAGGTATGCCTGAATTTATTTGGGGTACGAGATGGTATAGTTTCATTTGGCAGCAAGAGATCTAATCCTACTGTGCGGGTGGTTGGCAGCGATGAGAATTTCGTGGACCAGAATGGATTTACCCTGGCTTTTGGACGTAACTTAAATTCGCTGGATGTGCAAAGCGGGCGAAATGTCTGCATCATCGGGAAAGATGTGGCAACAAAATTTTTTGGCGAAAACCTGGAATTACCCGTAGAGAAAATTATTAAAATAAATAGTATCCCTTTCCGGGTTATCGGTACCTTAAAACCAAAAGGATCTACCCTGGGAATGAGCTGGGACAATATGGTTATTACTTCCTACACGAATGTGCGTCGTTTTTTTAACTCCAACCCGAACGCTTCTTTTAATATCCAAATAAAAGTGAACGACCTTAAGGTAATGGAGGGAGCAATCGGACAGGCAACCGGCACTTTTCGACCCATTCGAAAACTCACTACAATAGAAGACGACAATTTTGCGATAGATAAAAGCGACAGCTTTGTAGAACTGTTGTTGCGTAACCTTAGTCTAATCACAGTCGCTGCAATTGTTATTGGGGTTATAACCTTATTAGGAGCCGCGGTTGGATTGATGAATATTATGCTAGTGGCAGTAACCGAACGAACAAAGGAGATTGGATTGATAAAAGCCATTGGCGGAAAAAAGGGAAGTGTCAGAAGCCAATTTCTGAATGAAGCGATTATCATTAGCCTCCTGGGGGCCTTTATCGGGATTTTCCTGGGAATTGTATTAGGTAACGTAGTTGGCTTATTACTTTCCACCAGTTTCATAATTCCCTGGGGTTGGATTATCGCCGGTGTGTTGATTTGTTCAGCGACCGGCTTATTAGCTGGCTTATATCCGGCCATAAAAGCTTCCCGCCTTAATCCTATTGAAGCGTTGAGGTACGAATGAGAATTACCGGTAGCTGGATAACTGGTAAGAGATACGGAATGCAGTATACAGGATATGAGATTCAGAATACAGGAAAAATGAAAGAAGATTATCGCAGGCCTGATTACAAAGTATGAAATAACTTCCCCGGTACTGATCTTGTGAACCTGCTTTTTATTATATAATCAACCCGATTTTGATCTTCTTCGCGTAGTTATTTCAATCATAAAAACAAAAGACGACTCATTGCTGAGCCGCCTTTTGTTTGAATGCATTTTCCATTCTGTATTCTACATTCTCTATTCTGTATTCTCTATTCTCATTTCGGATTTAATATTCTGTCAATACGTTCATTGAGATCCTGCAGGTGCATACGACTCATGCGATCAGTATAGCCTGGTATCGCGGCGACGATCTCTGCTTTCAGGGACCGAAGGGTTCCTTTGGCAACAGAAAGTATATCCGATTTTTTTGGGTCAATTGCCGGACCAAAACTGATTATAATCCCTCCGGTTCCTACTCCGCCGGTGGGTGTCGGGGCAACAATAGCACCTAATCTTTCTATAAATGACTTTTGAAGATTACGTCGATAGTTATCAATCGGCTTACGTACGGTTAATTCGCTCCAGATACCTTTTTTCAGGTCATCCATAAATTCATCAATCCGGTAAGCACTTGCATCGCGGTTAGCGGAAGACACCAGCCGCTGCAACCGGGTAGTACTGAATAATCCTCCGAGCATTTGATCCTGTAATTGGCTTATACGATCACTGGTGGGAGAAGATACTCTATCCAGGATATTCTTATCCAGCAGCCAGGTGGGCGTTTCAAACAATTGTTTTTGTAAAAAAGCCAATGCTTCTTTTTGCTGCGATTTAGGAACTACCGTAAACACGCCACCATCCTGGTCTGTAGTTTTGCTATCAGTAAATATGCCTCCAATATTGGTTAGTACATGACCATTATACCGTGAAAATTGTCCGATTACTTCATTATATATTTCAGTAAGCGTTTCATAATTCTCTCCTTTTTCGTTTACCCAACCTTGTATTTTGGGTACTATCCATTTCAGGTTCTTAATGCCGTATTCCCCCGCCTTCATATTATTATCTCCGAGGCATTCTGTTTGCGAACGGGGATCAATGCCATCCTGCTGAAGAAATCTTAACTTGTTATTTGAATAACGGGCTTTAACCCACTCATTCAATGTTTGTTTTTCCTGTTCTTCTGTTTGATCGAGAATGGGTTTATAACCCCATTCAATTGACCATAGGTCGTACTCGCCAATCCGGGGATAAAGCCCGGAAGGAGAAATATTATCTTCCGGCTGTGCTATATAATTAAAGCGCGCATAATCCATGATGGAAGGGGTATGACCATTGGCTTCAACCCAGGCTTTATCCCGCAGTTTTTCTACAGGTATTGAGGAGGAGGATCCCATATTGTGAGGTAGGCCCAATGTATGGCCAACTTCATGTGAAGAAACAAAACGGATCAGAGTGCCCATCAGTTCATCATCAAAATGCGGTTTTCGCGCACGGGCATCGCTGGGTGAAGCCTGGATCATATACCAATTTCGAAGTAGCCGCATTACGTTGTGATACCAGTTGATATGTGATTCCAGGATTTCCCCGCTGCGCGGATCGCCTACATGCGGCCCACTGGCGTTAGGAATATTGGAAGGTTTGTATACAATGGCCGAATAACGGGCGTCTTCGAGACTCCAGGTGCTGTCTTCCTGCCTGCTCGGTGCCCGTTTTCCAACAATGGCATTCTTAAAGCCGGCTTTTTCAAAAGCTTTCTGCCAGTCATTAATGCCCTGGATCAGGTAAGGAACCCATTTTTCAGGCGTGGCCGGATCGATATAATATATAATTTGTTTTTTGGGTTCTACGAGTTCTCCCCGCTTGAATTTTTCAAGATCCTCCTCTTTAGGTTCCAGCTTCCATCGGGTAATCAGGCTGATATCTTTTACTCCTTGAGGGTCCGCATCAAAATCGGTATACTCAGTGGTAAAATAAGCTACCCGGTCATCATAGTACCGGGGACGCATGGGAACTTTTGGTAATAACACAACGGAACTATTGAGTTCAAAAGTAGCATTACCGGCAGGTCCGGAGGGAGGCAACCCGGGTACCAGGGATGGCGGGGGTGTTTTGCCATATGTTTTTACCGTCTTTATTTCGGTATTAATGGGAAACGATTTTATGTCGAGGATATAAGACTTATCGGCTTGCACGCCCCCGATGCGTAAAAATGTTTTGAAAAAGGGTGCAAAAAATAAGATTTCGTTATCGCCGCTGATGAAATCGGTAAGATCAATTACCGAACCTGTACTGTCTTTCGAAAAAGCTTTTATATCAAATGCCGCCGCAATCGGTTGAACATTGGAATTCTGAACAGTTTTATACATGGGCTTGGTAGAATCCTTCGAATAAACCGAGAAAGAAATATTGCGGAGAAAAATTTTATTATTAGGGCCTTTCTCAAAACGAATTACATTTTCATTGATATCATCGCCGGCATACCCAAAAAACCCGGCGCGGGTATCTATAGGCGCTTTTGAAATACGATTCACCACGAGAAAATCTCTTCCTAATAAGGAGTCGGCCATTTCAAAATACCATTTGTCTTCCACTTTATGAACCCAGAACAAACCTTTGCGGGTTTGCGCCTTTTCGGTTATTACTTCTTTGTAGGGTTTGGGGCCAGCCTTTGCAGGGGCAGGGGGAGGACTCGTGGTGCCCGCTGTTCCATTGGTGGCCGGGGGCGGCTGGTTGGGACGTTGCTGGGCAATAGCCGCAAAGCTCGTAACGGCTGAAAACGTCAGGACTAATAGCTTTTTTGTAATGCGGGCGGTTCTATACATTTGTAATAATTTAGTGGATGAAGATAAGGAAAAGAGGTTCACTTGCTTTCAAACGATTATACCAATGGTAAAAAGATAGGGCTGACATTTGTTAGCAATAATTATAAATATAAATGGGAGTTGTCATTTCAATCATTTCCCTTATTTTTAGCGCCTGCTTTTTTATGAATTTCCTTATCTTGTGAATCCCTGTTAAAAAATTATCTGTTATTTTCGATAGCGGTAAAATATTTTATGTAGAATTGTGAACTCTTAATTTATTAAAACGTACTTAACATTCTCAAACACTAAAAACAAACAATTATGGCTGACACAAAACCAACTGCTACTGCTTCAAAGAGTAGTACATCTGTTCAACCTAAAAAGAAGAGCAATGTGATTTCGTTGATTGCTCCGATAGTATGTATCCTGGCAGGCTTTGTTATCTGGCGGTTTATCCTGGGCGATGCAGCCAATTTTACTAATCCTGATCCAGCAGGTGGATTCTGGCCTAATCATAAAGGACCTAAAGGCGGTTTGGTTAAGATGTACGAAGGAGGAATTATCGTACCCATCCTGATTGCTTCTTTCCTTGTTGTATTGGTATTCGTGATCGAACGTTTCATGACAATCAGTAAAGCAACCGGCAGTGGAAATATTGCGGAGTTTATACGTAAAGTGCAATATCATCTTGCCAATAAGAACGTTGACCAGGCCATCACCGAATGCGATAAGCAAAAAGGCAGTGTTGGGAATGTTATGAAAGCAGGCCTTCGCAAGTACAAAGAAATGATCACCAATAGTGAGCTGAATACAGAGCAAAAAGTATTAAATATTCAGAAAGAGGTGGAAGAAGCTACCGCCCTGGAATTACCTATGCTCGAAAAGAACCTGGTGTTTTTATCTACCATTGCCTCTGTTGCCACCCTGTTGGGATTGTTAGGTACGGTATTAGGAATGATTAAATCTTTCTCGGCTCTGGGCGCGGAAGGCGGTGGTGCGGCTGCAGCAGAACTTTCAAAAGGAATCTCTGAGGCTCTTTACAATACAGCTCTGGGTATTGGTACATCTGCCGTGGCAATTATTATGTATAACGTGTTTACCACTAAAATAGATGGTATTACCTATGGTATAGACGAGTCAGGATTTACTTTGACCCAAAGTTTTGCATCGCTTTATAAATAAGCCCGCAATCGCCTGTCCAGTAAAAAGCAGGTGGATATGGAAATTGGCTGAATTTGAATCTTTATTAGTAATTGAAATTTTGTAATCATGCCAAAAGTAAAAGTTCCGCGGAAAAGTACCAGTATCGATATGACGGCTATGTGCGATGTAGCCTTCCTTTTATTGTCCTTCTTCATTTTAACTACTTCTTTCAAGCCTTCAGAAGCCCTGACGGTGGTTACCCCAAATTCGGTTTCTACCAAGCCGGTGGAGGCCAAGAATGTGGTGATGATTATTCTTGATAAAGATGGAAAGGTGTATTTCTCCGTTTCGGATGAAAATCCCAACGAAAAGGCGGCTGTGATGGATGCAGTGGATCAGTTGAAATCTCTTGGGTTAACCGCCGAAGAAAAAGCAGCCTTTTCTAAGCGCAACGCTTCATTTATTGGCGTTCCTTTCTCCCAACTAAAAGGCTTCCTTAAATTATCAGCGGAAGACGCAGCCAGGTATAATTCGCCAGGTATTCCGGTTACTGATAGCGCAAACAACGATCTTATTGTATGGATGCGGGCGGCTCAAACAGCTTTTGCCGGGGATAAAATGAATTTGATGGTTAAAGGAGATAATGAGGCAAAATATCCTTCCTTTAAAGGGGTTATTGATGCTTTTAAAAAGAATGAGATGTTTAAATTTCAGATGATCACGGATCCGGAAAATGTGCCTCCGGGTACTGATTTGTATAAATCAAATATGGATAGGGGCCCGAAGAAATAAGAAGGGGCCGAGTAACACTATTTCTTAACAATAAAAATTTTGCGATATGGCAGAAATGGATACTTCGGGTGGGGGTGGGCATCATAAAAAGGGGCCAGGCGTAAAGAAAAGTAAAAAGCTTTCTACCCGGGTAGATCTAACCCCGATGGTGGATCTGGGCTTCCTGCTGATCACCTTTTTCATCTTCACCACTACCATGAGCCAGCCAACAGCTATGAAGCTGTTCTTGCCCAAAGATACGGAAAAGCCCGAGGAGCAGAATAAAGTAAAAGCTTCCGGTGCCTTAACTATTATGCTGGGCAAAACCGACCAGGTTTATTATTATGAAGGAGACGATCCAACAAATGCATCCAAGCTTTAAGCACTAATTTTAAGGATATACGGGGCATTATCATTACGAAGAAAAGAAGCACCGATCCGAAAGATTTTGTTGTCGTTATTAAACCCACAACGGATGCTACGTACAGGAATACGGTTGATATACTGGATGAAATGTCGATCAATGAAGTTAAACGGTATGCCATGGTAGACATTTCTGCAGTTGAATATCAACTGGTTAAATTAACCGAGCAGGCCAACGGAATTAAGTAATTTTTTTGTGGAATTTTGTTTGGAATTGCATCTAATTAAAAAGCAACCATTATGGAAGTAAATAAAATTTTAAGTGCCGATGTTCTGGACATTATCTTCGAAGGGAGAAATAAAGAATATGGGGCTTATGAATTGCGCAAATCATATAACAGGCGGCTTACCATCGCATTGATATTGTACTGCCGTGTTAATTGCATTGCTCTTCATTGGATACATTCTGGCCAACACCATATCTGCGAGTAACAAAAAAGATATGGTGGTGCAGGACGTACAGCTGGAAGATGTAAAAACGGAGGAAAAGAAGAACGAGCCGCCGCCGCCGCCGCCGCCAAAACCACAGAACCTCCTAAAGTGGAAATGGCCAAATTTACTCCTCCTAAAATTGTAAAGGATGAGGAAGTGAAAGAAGATGAAAAGCCACCTGAAATAGAAAAACTGGAAGATACCAAGATTGGTACCGTTAACCAGGAAGGTATCAAAGATGAAGGGATTACTGCCCCTCCGGTTCAGGATGATGGAAAAGGCGTAGTGGAAGCCCCCAAGAAAGATGATGAGGATTATGATAAAACCTTTACCAAGGTGGAAATTGAATCTGAATATCCTGGTGGGCAAGCTGCCTGGATGCGCTACCTCGGCAAGAGCCTGAAATATCCGCAGGAAGCCATCGATAATGAAGTACAGGGTACAGTAGTCGTTCAGTTTATAGTTGATAAGGAAGGTAATGTAAGTGATGTGGAAGCAGTAAGTGGTGCCCAGGAATTGCGCGATGAAGCGATCCGGGTAATTAAGAAAAGTGGTAAATGGACACCCGCCGTGCAAAATGGCCGCCAGGTGAAATCGTATAAGAAACAACCGATCGTATTTAAGCTGGAGACAGAAGGTTAATAATAATTGTTTGTAATAGGTAAAAGTCCCTCCTTTAGCGGAGGGATTTTTATTTTTGCAGCATCCTGATTTTATGAGTTAATATTTAATTGCATGTTGGGCAAACTTAGCGGATGGGATGATACCATCGTGGCATTAGCCACCGCTCCGGGAATAGGAGCCATTGGCATTATTCGGTTGAGTGGTAAAAATTCATTTGCTATAATGGATGAGTTGTTTCCCTCAAAAAAAATATCGCAGCAACCCACGCATACCCTGCATGTGGGTTTTATAAAAGAGAATGAAAAGATACTCGACGAAGCCGTTGTATCTGTTTATCGCGCTCCCCGTTCCTACACGGGGGAAGATGTGGTAGAAATATCCGCACACGGTTCACCGTTCGTTTTGAACCAGATCATCAATGCCTGCATTAATAAAGGAGCGAGGTTAGCAAAACCCGGCGAATTTACGCAACGCGCTTTTCTACATGGCAAAATGGATCTTACGCAGGCCGAAGCCGTAGCGGATCTTATTTCCAGCAATACAGAAGCATCGCTGAAAGCCGCAGTTCATACGATGCGGGGTGGTTTTTCGCAGCAATTAAAAATTTTGCGGGAAGAGATGATTAAGTTCTCCGCGCTGATAGAACTCGAACTGGATTTCTCGCAGGAGGATGTAGAGTTTGCCGACCGTACTGCTTTCTACGAACTGGTTAAGCCGGTTAACTATATCAACAAATCAATTGATTCAATCGTTTCAACTGGGCAATGTTATTAAGAATGGCGTTAGTGTGGCAATTGTAGGTAAACCCAATGCCGGTAAATCTACTTTGTTGAATAATCTGCTGAATGAGAACCGGGCCATTGTGAGCGAAATTGCCGGCACTACCCGCGATACGATTGAAGAAATCATTAATATCGACGGTATTTTATTCCGGTTAATAGATACCGCGGGTATCCGCGAACATACCAGCGATATCATTGAAAGTATGGGCGTAGAAAAGAGCCGGGAGAAAATACAACAGGCCGATGTAGTCATCTATCTTTTTGATGCGGGGGAAGAATCTCCGGGTAGTTTGAAAAAACTACTGGAGGCCATTCAAAAAAATACGGCGCAATGGCTGGTTGTGGCTAATAAAATTGATAAACCCGGCGATGCGGTGGCGAGAAAGAAGTTCGAAAACCTGGAAAAGATCATTTTTATTTCGGCCCGCGACGGAAACCATATTGATGTATTAAAAGAGCGGCTAGTGGATACCGTATTACAGGGAGAAATGCAGCCAGAAGGAACCATTGTTACCAATGCGCGTCATTACCATGCCTTGAAGGAAGTCGCCAAATCATTGGAGGAAATAAAGGATGGTCTTGATAATAAAATTCCGGGTGATCTGCTGGCACTCGATATACGGCGTTGCCTGCATTTTTTGGGAGAGATAACCGGGGAGATTACGAATGAAGATCAGTTGGATTATATCTTCAGTAAGTTTTGTATCGGAAAGTAACTGCCACTACCCCACTTTACTTTATCTTACTTATCTTATTCATTTACAATTCAGTACAGACAAGCATTTCAGGAAACTGACGTTTCTTGTCTCCATTTTTATTGGTTTGTTGTACCATAATTGGACCTCTTTTTCGTAACTTCATCTGGTACAAATCAGATTATTAAAAAGTGAAATGATGGCAGTAAAAGGCAGTAGATAGCAGTGTAATGCAACTTTGAACCTTTTTCTTACTATTTTTTGATTGTTATGAGTAGTAACATGCGTATAAAAAAAGTTTGTCAGCATTGCGGTGATGTGTTCACTGCACAGACAACGATAACAAAATACTGTTCTCTTCAATGTGCCCAGCGGGCTTATAAAAAAAGAGTGAAGGAAGATAAGATTGATGAAGCTTCTAAGAAGACAAGAGCGGATTTGCTTGTACAGCATCAACCTTCAGCTAATACTGCAACCACACAGGTGATGAAAGAATTGGTTAATATAAAAGAACTATCGGTTGTTACCAGTCTCAGTGAACGTACATTATTCCGGCTGATAAAGGATAAGAAGTTTCCAAAGATGAAAGTGGGGAAGCGGTTGGTCTTTAATAAGGAGGCGGTAGTGAATTATCTCAATTATAAATATGGAAGCGTATGAGAGGAAAGCTGAGAGAAAAGAAATTGTATACCGGCAAGATCAGTTTATACATTGATTATTACCCGCCTGTTTGGAACCCGGCA
Organism: uncultured Chitinophagaceae bacterium; assembly: GCA_963775145.1. Taxonomy (GTDB): domain Bacteria; phylum Bacteroidota; class Bacteroidia; order Chitinophagales; family Chitinophagaceae; genus Endoryza. The sequence continues at coordinate 66,818 of CAVZHZ010000014.1, read as the reverse complement.
AAAAAGATATATAGCAGAAGGGAATTCCTAGGGCTTTACCTGAATCCCAATCCCGAAACGCCGATGGAGAGAAAACAGAATGACCTAAACAAAGAGATCGCCGAGAAGATTTTTCTGAAGCGCATGAAATCTTTTATGCTCGAAGAGAACCGGGTCTTTAATAAAGACGTATTGAACGGAGATTTTTTTATCTATGGTCACAATTATATTAAGGGAAAAGAAAAAGCTGGAAAAGATGTGGAGCATTATAAGAGTGCATTAAAGTATTTGAAGAAGTATGCAGGAGAACATTTCAAGTTCCGGCACGTTGACGAGATCATGCTGGAGAAATTCAAGGACTTTTTGCTTACCACCAATTCCTTACGATCAAAAGTAAAGAAGTTGGATGTTAACTCAGCATCTTCCTACTTTGATAAGTTTTGTACGATTGTGGAAAGAGCCTTCCTAGATAATTATTTACTGGAAAACTATACCCTTAGAGTAGAGCGTATCAGGAATGTAGAAGTAATGCGTGAGTTTCTGACTGAAGAAGAGATAGAACGACTGCATGCAGAGCCTTGCGAAGATGATCTTGTTTACAGGGCTTCGATGTTCTCCATATTAACCGGTCTCCGTTTCAGTGCGGTTGAAACTATATGTTGGGGCGCTCTGCATTTTGAGAATGGATTGAACACATGGTATGTGCAGTTGATTGATCCCAAACCCAAACGACCATTTAAACATTATATCAGCCAGCATGCAGTAGACTTATTAGGAAAGCGGGGGAATGATGAAGAACGTTTATTTAAGGACCTGAATTATTCCCGGACGCGCCGGATAATAAAAGAATGGTGCCTCAAGGCAGGGATTAAGAAAGATATTACCTATCATAATTTCCGGCATACGTACGCTACGCAACTGATCACCGGGGGAGAAGATATTTATGTTGTCAGCAAGATGCTGAACCATAAAAATGTTTCCACTACTCAAATTTATGCAAAGGTGGCTGATAAGGTCAGGGCCAAGGCATCCGGAAAAGTTAGCATTTTGAATAAGTAAACCTGTCTATATGAAATCAGAAAAACATCAATCTGCCGATGATCGCCTGGGAAAAATGGAAATGGATTTACAGCTAATCAAATCCATGCTGAAAGAAGTGCTGACCAACCAGGCCAATGGCACAGTCATTTCTGAAGAACGAATTATGAACGTCAATGAAGCCGTGGAATTTATCGGGATTGAAAAGCATATTCTGTATGCTAAATGTGCCAATGGGGAGATACCATGTTTCCGCGTTGGGAAATTATATAAGTTCAAGCGATCGGAATTGATTCAATGGATGGATGCACAGGGATTGAATAAAAAGCTGGATACGGATGAGTATGTAAACAGATATTTGCAGATGAATATTCTAAAAGGATAGTGTTATGGATTTGGAGAAATACGCTTTGCTGGTCAATACCGACCATAGATCCTATGAATTCTATAGTGAGGGGCCAAGGGGCCGGATCAAAAAAGTCGTTCAGTACAGGCAATTGAAGAATTTGAATGAGAAAGTTTTCAATTTAGGCTTTGGCGATTGGGACGAAAAAGATCAAAAGGTTAATGATAAAGTAACCAGCAATAACAAGGATCGGCAAAAGATCTTAAAAACAGTGGCGGCCACTGTTCTCGATTTCACCAAACACTATCCGGATGCTACTATTTATGCTGAGGGAGCTACTCCTTCCAGGACAAGGCTTTACCAAATGAGTATAGCTACCTTTTGGGAAGAAATAAGCGAAATATTTGATACTTATGGGTTTAGAAATGGGGAATGGGAGCCGTTTGAGAAGGGCAGGAATTATGGTGCTTTTGTCGTAAAAAGGAAAGAAAAACTGTAAATTTGTATCAATTGAAAATGAGCTGAATATGTCAACAATAGCGATCAATAAAGGTAAGTCTGATAAGGGAAATATTACTGTGAAAAAGAACATGAAGGATTACAGTAATGAGCCTTATTTTGTGAAGAAGGCAGAAAAGGCCATGGCTTTTTTAAAGAAACATGGTCTACCCAGGCAAATTACAAAGAAAGATAAGTAGTATAAGGATTAATAAATTATTAACCGCAGGTATTACTTAATACCTGCGGTTTTTTATTTACCTGCTTCAAGCATTTGGAGATTTATTTCGTTAAAAATTATCAGGCAAAATATTATTCTTCCCTCTTATAAAAGCTATGTGCAATTTATGCACTTTGCTGTCTTATCGGAACCCAAAAACCAATATCTTCATTATTTAGGTGAATACAGAGCATCAAAACATATGTTACTTACAATTACTACAACCCACAAACCTGCCTCCGATCTGAGCTATTTGTTGCATAAACATCCATCTAAAGTGCAACAGGTAGAGATTTTTGCCGGAATAGCTCATATTTTTTATCCAGAAGTATCTGAGAACAGATGTGCAATCTCACTACTATTGGATATTGACCCCATTGGATTGGTTCGCGGAAAAACGGGGCCGGCCAGTAATGATTTTGCATTAGAGCAATATGTAAATGATCGCCCGTATGTAGCCAGCTCTTTTATGAGCGCAGCAATTGCTAAAGCTTTTTCCACAGCTATGAATGGGCGCTGTAAGGATAAACCGGAACTCGTATCTGTGCCCATGCCATTTGAAGTGCAGATAGCCGTATTACCTGTACGGGGTGGTGAAAATGTATTGAGGCAATTATTTGAACCGCTTGGGTATTCAATTGAAATGGAAAGACATCCTATTGATCCTTCTTTTCCAGCCTGGGGAGAAAGTCGATATTATACAGTGAGATTAAGCAATACCGTTACTTTGCAGCATCTATTATCTCACTTGTATGTCTTAATTCCCGTTTGTGATAACGATAAGCATTATTGGGTAGGGCAGCAGGAGGTAGAAAAATTGCTGGAAAAGGGCAAAGATTGGCTTCCTGAACATCCTGCCCGGGAAATGATCACGATGCGATACCTCAAGCATCAAAAAAGCCTTGCAAATCTGGCGCTGGAAATTTTATTGAAAGATGAAGCAAGTGAAATAGAAAAAGAAATAGAAGTACCTGAACAAAAGAACAGGGTACATGACCTGCGTCTTCAGGCTGTGCGTGATGAACTATTACAGACAGAGGCACATACTGTATTGGATTTGGGATGTGGCGAAGGGAAGTTACTAAAGTTGTTATTACTTGAAAAGAAATTTGATCACATACTTGGCATGGATATCAGCTATCGCTCTTTGGAAATAGCCAAAGACAAATTAAAGATTGATCGCATGCCGCCCAAGCAGCAACAACGCGTGCGCCTGATGCAAGGTTCTCTATTATACAGGGATAAACGCATTGAAGGATTTGATGCCGCAGTACTAGTTGAAGTAATTGAACATCTGGATCCGCCACGTTTGACAGCTATGGAACGAGTGGTGTTTGAATATGCAAAGCCAGGCATCATTATAATTACCACCCCTAATGCTGAATATAATGTGAAGTTTGAAAATTATGAAGATGGCCAAATGCGTCATAGTGATCATCGTTTTGAATGGACAAGAAATGAATTTCAGGTATGGGGTAAAAGAATTGCAGAAAAATATGACTATAATGTAGTTTATAAGTCTGTAGGGGATGAAGATCCGGATGTAGGTGCCTTAAGCCAAATGGGAGTTTTTACAAAAAGAAAAACTTCTCCCGTATATACCACGTAACAGATAAACAAAGAATGCTGAAAAATTAGCGAGCCTTTTATGCAACAGAATACTAAACATCTTCATATTCCGGAATTATCCTTAGTCGTTTTGATCGGTGCTTCCAGTTCCGGGAAATCTACTTTTGCCCGCAAGCATTTTAAATCAACAGAAATTGTTTCTTCCGATTATTGCAGGGGTGTTGTAAGTGATGATGAGAATAGTGTAGCCTCTTCCGGTGATGCTTTTGAGCTGGCGCGCTTCATTACTGCAAAACGATTAAAGAACGGCTTGCTTACAGTTATCGATGCTACCAATGTGCAGGAAGAAGCACGTAAAGATTGGATCCGCTTGGCGAGGGAGTATCATGTGCTGCCAGTGGCTATTGTTGTCAATGTGCCTGAAAAAGTTTGTACTCAACGCCACCAATCACGTATTGACAGGGATTTTGGAAGCCATGTTATTCCACAACAGATTAGCCAGCTTAAACGAAGCCTAAGACGTTTAAAAGTTGAGGGCTTTCGACATATTATTGAACTGCGTAGTCCTGAAGAAACGGAAGCAGTGGAAGACATCATTCGCGATCCCTTATACAACAATAAGAAGCAGGAGAAAGGACCCTTCGATATTATTGGAGATGTTCACGGTTGTTATGATGAGTTGCTCGACTTATTGCTGGAATTGGGATATGAAAATAAAAAAGAGCTATGGCAACATCCTGCCGGAAGAAAACTTGTATTTGTAGGGGATCTGGTAGATCGTGGCCCTAAAACTTCCGAAGTATTAAAGTTGGTAATGAATTTGGTGAATGCAGGACTTGCCTGGTGTGTGCCCGGTAACCATGATGTAAAATTGCTCAAATGGCTTAATGGGAAGAACGTGCAGGCAACACATGGATTACAGCTATCTATTGATCAGTTGCAAAAGGAAACCCCGGCATTCCGACAGCAAATAAAAACATTTATTGATGGACTGATCAGCCATTATGTATTTGATAATGGTAATCTTGTAATATCTCACGCGGGCTTAAGGGAAGAGATGCAGGGAAGAGGTTCCGGTGCGGTCAGGGAGTTTTGTTTGTATGGAGAAACTACGGGTGAAACAGATGAGTTTGGCTTACCTGTGCGCTATAATTGGGCGGCTGAATATAAAGGAAAAGCAATGGTAGTATATGGTCACACACCAGTACCAGAAGCGCAATGGCTGAATCGAACTATTGATATTGATACAGGCTGTGTTTTTGGAGGCAAACTGACTGCTTTGCGGTATCCAGAAAGAGAGCTTGTTTCAGTGCCTTCGCACCGGGTCTATTGTGATCCAGTCAAACCGCTTGGTTACAAGCTGGAAGACTTACTTTCTTTACAGCAACAGCATGATGATGTTTTGGACATTGCCGATGTGACAGGGAAACATATTGTGGAGACAAAGTATGGAAATAATGTTACTATCCGGGAAGAGAATGCAATTGCAGCTCTGGAAGTAATGAGCCGGTTTGCCATCAATCCTAAATGGCTGATCTATCTGCCGCCAACAATGAGTCCTTCTGAAACCAGCAAACTGAGTGATTACCTGGAATACCCCAAAGAAGCATTTGACTATTACCGGGGTGCCGGAGTGGAAAAAGTAATCTGTGAAGAAAAGCACATGGGTTCAAGGGCCATTGTAATTGTAGGAAAAGATGAAAAGACCATTCAGCAAACTTTCGGAATAGAAAACGAAGGGATCGGGGTTATTTATACCCGTACAGGCCGGGCTTACTTTAATGATAAAGTTACCGAACAGGCTTTTTTACAACGGGTGAATGGCGCATTAGAACAATCCGGTTTTTATGAACGGTTTCAAACAGATTGGGTATGTCTCGATGCGGAACTAATGCCATGGAGTGCTAAGGCCCAAAGTCTGCTTGAAGCACAATATGGCTCCGTTGGCGCTGCAGCTTCACATGCTTTAAAAAGCACTGTCGAAACATTACAAAAAACGGCAACCTGGAATGACGACATAAAATCCTTACTGAATAAATATAGAACACGACAGAAACACATGCAATCCAGTTTATTCGATCGCTATCGTTAGTATTGCTGGCCGGTAAACAGTCTCAATGATTACAAGCTTGCCCCTTTTCATATCCTGGCAACGGAAGCAAACTCATGGTCGCATCAGGATCATGAATGGCATATGGGAAACATTAAAAAACTATGTGACGGGGACACTGCTATCCTGTTGGCAACACCTTATAAAATAGTTCACCTGGAGGACGAAAACAGCGTGCAGGAAGCAACAGATTGGTGGCTATCATTGACTGGCAAAGGCGGAGAAGGTATGGTGGTAAAACCTTACCAATTTATCGGTACAAATAAAAGAAAGCTAATTCAACCTGCTATCAAGATTCGTGGAAGGGAATACCTGCGGATCATTTACGGACCAGACTATACTTCAACTGAAAACATAAGCCGGTTAAAGGCAAGAGGATTATCCCGAAAGAGGTCACTTGCTTTAAGGGAATTTGCTTTAGGTGTTGAAGGATTACAGCGATTTATTAATAAAGAACCACTCCGCAGAATACATGAATGCGTGTTCGGTGTTCTGGCGCTTGAAAGTGAACCAGTGGATCCGAGATTGTAATAATTTGTTCTTGCAATTTCATGGCTCCATAAACATTCGCATTCTTCATAAATAACCTGTTCAAATATTGATCATGTTACGGATTCTTACTTCAATTAATTTTACAGTCTAAATTTGTGAAGTATGGAAAATGTGCAGATGTTATTACCAATCGAACCAGCAAAGTTCTGGAGCCAGTTAAAGACCATTGTGGAAGAAGTGATCGAGCAAAAAAATGCCGAATCTTTGCCTTCTCAATTTGGTCAGAAATATTCCAATCAACCGCTTTTAAAAGTCAGTGAAGTTTGCCAGATTTTTAAGGTCTCCAAGCCTACTGTATATGAGTGGCTGAAGCAGGGCAAACTTAAATCGATCAAGATCGAATCCCGCCGGTATTTTCGGTGGCAGGATATTGAAGAACTGATCCAAAACAGCCCTGCATTTTAAGGAGTAAATCAGCCAGAAAGATTTCCTGTTTTTTTCTTTTCACCAGTATGTTTTGAAGGGATAAAATCTCTATTGAAAGGCCGGGGATAAATCAATCCTTAAAAGATGGTTTGCCCGGCTTTTTTTAAGACTTGTATACGACAATTAATAATACTGAAGATTTGACAGGTTTATTCTTTGGATAAATTATCACATCTTATGATCGGTAAATTTCTACAGACTGGAAATAGGATCAGAGTGCCTGGTGTTGCACCCGGCAAGATGTACAAACGTGACACGTTTGGGATCTTGCCCCTTTCACTCCGGAGTCGTTTCGGGGGGATAGCATTAAGATTTTAAAATACATTTTGTCAGAACTGAAAAGGAAAAGTGATGAAATGAGCCATAAAAGTTTCGAGCTATCATATCAATCAGCAATGAAAATTTTATGACGAATTCCATCTGACCTTATTAAAAAAATAAAAAAAATGCATATGAAAGAGGCAAAAAAGATCCGTAGCCGCTGGATTAATATCCGGGTCAATGAGGAGGAGTATAATAAGATAGAGAAACTCTATAAGACCACGACCTGCCGGGCCATGAGTGAGTATAGCCGAAACCTGCTTCTGAATAAGCCTGTGACCGTTAAGTACCGGAACAGGTCCCTGGATGATTTTTTGGAAGAAATAATTAAGCTAAAGAATGAACTCAATGCTATTGGAAACAACTTTAACCAGGCTGTAAAAAGATTGCATACACTGGAGAAAATACCCGAGCTCAGGTCATGGATTTTAATTAATGAAGTTGACAAAAATAAATTTATTAAGAAGGTGGATGAGATCAAAGAAAATATGATTCAGATATACAGTTCAATGGCTGATGAACCATCCCTCCAAAAAGAAGAAAAAAGGGCGCGAAAATAACGGTCTGATCAGCTTCGGTTCAAAGCGCGGAAGCCAAACCGTTCGGCATAAAACGGGACAGAATAAATCCGGGTCTGCATTACCTGCACCAGCTTTTGCCGGTAGATCAGCAACGCTAATCCACTGCATTTATTCCGCATGCGGTTTGGCCGGTAGCAGGCCGTTAGGCCCGGGCTTTCTTTTTTACTCTTTTTTCTTTTGGAGAATTTTTTGAATACTGCGCGGACAGATCACCGAAACAGTATACGACCTTCCCTATACCGGTTTTATAGGAATGCCTGTTAACATACAACGGTTGGTGATCGCTCAGCGTAACCTGCGCAACCGGGTGAGCTATGTAACATATAACGACACGGGCAGCACAGGGGCCTACAATGCGGCCACCTTCTATACCTACGATATCCACGGCAATGTGGACAGCCTGCTACAGGATTATGGCCTACCGGGGGTCTATCCCAATATGATGAACAAAAACGGGCTGGGCAACCGCTGGAAGAAGATCGTGTACAAATACGATCTGATCAGCGGCAAGGTAAATATGGTACAGTACCAACCGAACTGGGGCGACCAGTTTATCCACCGATATAGTTATGATGCAGAAAACAGGCTGACCCTGGTAGAAACCAGCCCCGACAGCCTTGTTTGGGAGCGCGAGGCCCGGTATGAATATTACCGCCACGGCCCGCTGGCCCGCATGGTCATCGGGGAACAATTGGTACAGGGAGTGGACTATGCCTACACGCTGCAAGGCTGGTTAAAAGGGGTCAACAGCACCGGCGCTACCGCCACGCACGATATGGGTGGGGATGGCCGCAACACAGGAGATGTTCTTAACCGTTATACTGGCCGGGATATCATGAGTTATACCCTTAATTATTTTACCGGTGACTACGCGCCCATCAACGTAGGAGTGGTGCCTTTCCCGGGATCGAGCGCTTACCTGGGTACTGCCTACCGGCCTTTGTATAATGGAAATATCAGTAGTATGGCCACACATCTGCGACCGATGAGTGATCCTTCCTCCATCGGAGGCCCCATTATGTTATATAACTATAAGTACGACCAGCTCAACCGGCTAACGGCCATGGATAGATACAATGATTTTAATACAGCCACCAATGGCTGGACGGGTACGGGTACCCCGCAAAATTCCTATAATGAACGGATAGCCTATGATGGAAACGGGAATATTTTGAAGTATTTACGCAATGCCAATACCTACAATTCAGGACCGGTGATGGATAGCCTGACGTATAAATATTATACAGGTACCAACCGGTTACAGCGCGTAACGGACCGGGCTACCAGCTTTGATTCTGAATGGGGCGCCAATTCCTGGGAATACAATCTGGATATTAATCACCAGACTCAAACCAGTAATTATCTGTACGATCCCATCGGAAATCTGATAAAGGATACCAGTGAAAAAATTACTTCTATCAAATGGAGTGTGTACGGGAAAATACAGGAGATCAACCGGGTAGCCACCACCCAGAACCCGGTCACCAAAATTGTTTATAAATACGACGCGCAAGGGAACCGGATCGGGAAGATAGTAACCAAAAATACCGGAGTCCGAGAACATACCTGGTATGTGCGGGATGCCCAGGGCAATGTAATGGCTACCTATGGCGCCAGTGGCCCCAATGCCGATACTGCTCTGAATGGTTTGACTACCGGCCAGAATGAAAGATATATCTACGGAAGCAGCCGACTGGGAGTTGACAATTGGTATATGCCTGCTGATTCCAATACCGTGTATGATTATAATTATCCCGGTCTTAATTCGGCGACCTACTATTACCGGCGCGGGTGGAAACAATATGAGTTGAGTAATCATTTGGGCAATGTCCTGGCGACTATAAGCGATAAAAAAAATGGTATACCTTTACCAAGCAGGTCTTTGATCGATTATTATGAGCCGGTCGTGGTGTCGGCCCAGGATTATTATCCCTTCGGTATGCTGATGCCGAAGCGCAGTTATTCTTCGGCCGCGGGCTACCGGTACGGGTTTAACGGGAAGGAGAATGACAATGACGTGAAAGGCCTGGGTAATCAGCAGGATTACGGGATGCGGATATATGATCCGAGGCTGGGGAGGTTTTTGAGTGTGGATCCTTCTGTCAATGATTATGAAAGTCTTTCTTCCTATTGTTTTGCTGGAGATAATCCGATCAGATTGGTTGATGTTTATGGTGCTGGGCCTGGGGATCCTCCAATTGTTAAAACAAACATAGGGTCTTTTGCCATTTCTAAAGAATTAAGTAAATATACTTCACGTGAATTAATTAAAGAGCTAGAAGGAAAAACGCCAAATCCGTTTAATGTAACAAAAGGACAAAAGGCTTGGAGTGTTGGGAGATTTTTGATGAATGTGGGTTCAACAGTGGCATTGGTATTAATGCCTATGCCAAACTCACCAAGATGTTGTTCAAATGAACTATGTAATAGTATTCACCCCGTATGTAACTGGCAAAAGTTACAACAGATTGTAAATGGAAATGGTCATCTTGAAATTCTTACTGACGATCCTTCTAATCTGCCTGATTGGTATGTACGAAGATATAAGACAAAGGTTATTAGATGGATCAGCTTCTTCAAACGACTGGCAGTATAAAGAAGAGTTGGTTAGACGAGGAATCTTATCTAAACAATTCGGACAAAAGCAGGAATTTGGGAAAAAAGCATCTTCAAGAGTATTAGGTATAAACTTAGAAAGATATGGTGAAGTTAGGCCTAATGTTAATCATGCAGCCCACCATATAGTAGCAGGCGAGGATAAAAGAGCAGCTGTTGCAAGAAGAATCTTAAAGAGAGAGGGGATTGATATTAACGATGCTGATAATGGACTTTTTTTAGAGGCCAATACACATAATAGAATTCATAACACTCAATATTATCGGAAATTAACTGATCGATTGCTGAACGCTGGTCAAGGAATGTTAGAAACGAATTGAGAAGAATTGCAAAAGAAATAAAAGATGGAACTTTTTAAACATGAAAATATTTAATGTAAAAGTTGATTTGAATTGTTCTCAATTGATAATGCCAGTTGAAGATACAGATGAGATTTCTGATTTACTCATTTTTGATGGAAAGACCAAATCTTCAAGTTGGAGGCCTCTGGAGTTTTATATTTATGACCCGGCAAATTCAAAAAGTAATTTTTATTCTCTTATTCATTCGGGAGCCTTTGCTTGTGATAATAAGGCAATAGATTCATTATACTTATTTTTCGGGTTTGGATCTGAGCTATTGCCTATTTTTTTAGAAGATGGCACAGAACTTTTTATACTAAATGTTACTGATTGTATTAATGCACTTGATCAAAAGAAATCAGAATTTGACTTATATGATAATGGAGAACGGGGCCGAATACTTAAATATTCTTTCCATAGAGATCGATTTTCCGAATCATCGATTTTCAAGATTCCGGAAACGTCAAAAACTGAAATTCTTACTTATTCTGGAGTAAAAAGTGAAGAGGATGAATTCTATTCAAAATACCTACAAACTGACCTAAGGGGATTGACTTTTGAAGAAATTTATTCTGAATAAATAGGAGGCCCGAGCTGGAGCAAGAATACACTAATGACGTAAATCGATTTTAAAAAAAGTAGGCTGGCGCAGGCATTTCAACTAGGCCAGTGCAATTAATTGACGATTGATACACGGGACAAATGACCCGACTGGTATATGCTCTGGTTCCTTTATTATTTCAATGAATCAATGATGGAATCAGCAAGGCCTGATAAAAGCTTTTGAGTGTGTATCATTTATTGTAAATTTGAATATACAAAAAGTACTATGACGCAATTAACTATTGATAAGAAGAAGTATATACTCATTTCCGAAAAAGAATATCATGCCCTGCGGGTTAAAGCGGCCCGAAAATCTAAGCCGGCGAAAAAGCTTTCTCTTGCCTCAGGTAAAAAATTAGCAAATAAACTGATTGATGAATGGGCAAAAGAAGGGTAAGCATACTTGACTCAGCGGCTATATCGGTTGCTGAAATAGCTTTTTTTATTGATAGTAATGGTTTGCCGCAAACGGCAAAGAGATTTGTTGCCGATGCCTTTATTTTTTTCGGAAAACTTTCAGACGACAGGATTGAACATAGTCTTTGTACTTATGAAGCCTGGAAAAAGCTGGAATATCGGTGCGTCCCCTATAAGAAGAAATATGTTATTGCCTATTTAAGTCTTCCCCGAGAAATTATTATTTGTGAATTTGTATCTGCTAAGCTTATTGCCCGCTAGGGCATTGCTACTCATAATGAAACTCAGTTCTTTATAAATAGGCCCAAAAATATTATTTGGATTTAGTTCTTTGAAACAGCTATCTTATCACCTTCCCTTCGGTATGCTGATGCCCAAGCGGAGTTATTCTGCCTCGAGTGGCTACCGGTATGGGTTTAACGGAAAGGAGAATGATAATGACGTGAAGGGCCTGGGCAATCAGCAGGATTACGGGATGCGGATATATGATCCAAGGCTAGGGAGGTTTTTGAGTGTAGATCCGCTTTCAAAATCATATGCGATGTTTACGACATACCAATATGCCAGCAACAGGCCAATCGATGGAATTGATTTAGATGGACAGGAATTTCTTCCTTATCAAAAGAGCATGTATAGGTTAGAGTATAAGGTTAAAACACCTATTACAAATGCTTCTATAATTGTAAAAACTGTATACGAAAATATCCCCGGACCGTTGCAAGATGCAAAAAATAGAAGTTTTAAGTATGTTGGATATGGGCCAGTTACTGCTTTTGGCAGAGATTGGGATGTTAGTATTGATGGGCCTACAATTTATGAAGAAGGGAAATACTATAATAAAGGCCCAAATATTTATGGAACGGCTGAAGGCGGAAAATCAACTCAGTGAATCAACAGCATCAAGGGAAATGCAACCCAAAATACTTTACCAACAGCTCAAAATATAAATGGAGTTGGTGGAGCTGTAGGTGAAAATGGAGCTGGAGGAATTCTTCGAACCAATTGAATAAAAAAATATGGTACGCCTTAGGTGATGAATATGACTTGAGGCAAGGGTTTTATAACGCCACTAATTTGGTAGGAAATGCTTTCAAAGAAAATATTATTGGAGATAAAACTTTGTTAAATCAAGAAGGTAGAGTAAGCCTGATAAATTTCATTTCAGATGGAACTTTGCCTATCTCTAATTCAGAATATCAACTTAGTGTTGCATATACGGGTGTACAGTTGATGCAAAGAGAAGGTATGAAAATAAGGAAGGAAACTAAGGCTTCAATTCAGGATTTATTAAAGAAGTATAAGGCTGACGGAGGTGGAAAGAAATATGATGACATTAATAAATTTATTTCATCCAAGTAGTAATGAAAACAGAATCCTTGGTTTTAATTATTTTTTGCTTGTTTTTAAGTTGTGGACCTGTTTCTACTTCCAAACAAAAAAGAAAAGTATTAATTAATCAGGCAATTCAGGCCATAGAAAAATATGATACAAGTTTGTTGTATTCGCTATTAGATACAGAACGCACATTCAATTTTTATGGCAAAGAAGATGTTTTATCGAAAATAAAATATGCTCATGATAGGCTTAAGATATGTGGAACTATCGTTAAAGATGGGGCCATTACGATTCAAGAAATCCCTGGAAATTTCAAAAGATATATTGTCCCATATTGTAGAGGGAAGAGTGGAGAAATTATTTATGATAGCTTTGACTTTTTATTCACGTTTGCAGATTTCTTGCCTGATGAAAAAATTTCTCGAATTGATATTACAATTTACAGAAAAAATATTGAACCAATTATGCCCCCATCCAATCCAAGTGGTCATTGAAGATAGAAGTGGTTAAGAAGACTGGAGACTTGACTCGCATGTTAGAGGCACTATTTTATCTGAATTAATACCCCACAATTTACAATTCAGGTAGCGCTTATACTTTACCTTTGTTCTTGATGAGAAAGGGTTTGATTTTGCTTTTATTGTTACCTGCTTTTCTGAAATCGCAGAAGAGTAAAATCATACACCCTGCCATCCTGGGAGCCCGTTTCAATCTGCTGGACTTTGGTTCCAAAAGGGTATTTGGATCAATTAATGTTATGAGTCCGGGCCTTGGCTTTAGCTTTATTAAGGGATTGGGGAATCAAGTTGATTGGTCGGTTTCGGCAGATGCTTCTTTGTCCGACAGCGCGACTGATTTGAAACTACCCGATAAGAAATTACTGTTGCAGGCAGAGGGGGGTGTTAGAATAAGAATGTTTACAACAGGCGCCAGGCTTCAACCTTTCCTGGCAGGGGCGGTCGGGATTTCTATTTTTGACAATAATTACAGTGCTTATCTTCCTGTAGGGATGGGTTTGCAGGTTACTCTTTTCCCGGATACCTATATTTTGATCAATGTGCAATACCGGGTAACCGCTCCGAAAAATATTAATTACCATTATTTTTATAGTATAGGTTTCTCCGGAGCCATCACTCCGGCACGTAAAAAAACAAGTTCTCTTACCAAAAAAACAATTCTGCCACCCGGTTTTCCGGTTGCAACTGACCGCGATCAGGATGGTATTGTTGATTCGTTGGATATTTGCCCGGATATCCCGGGTATGGCCCTGTTTGCCGGTTGTCCTGACCGGGATAATGATGGAATACCCGATAAAGAAGATAGCTGCCCGGAGGTATTTGGAGTAATAAAGTACAAGGGTTGTCCGATACCGGATTTGGATAAAGATGGCATTAACGATGAAGCAGATTCCTGTGTTACCATTTTTGGGACCATTAAATACCATGGCTGTCCGGCCCCCGACCGGGATAATGATGGGGTACCGGATGACGAAGATAAATGCCCGGAATTAGCGGGTCTTTTAGCAAATAACGGCTGTCCTGAAATTAAAAAGGAACTTGAATCCAGCATCAATAAGGCCGCCAAAAACATTCTATTTGCTACAGGGAGTTATCGATTATTGAAAGTATCGAATCACTCATTGGATGAAGTGGTGAATATTTTAAAAGTGGATACACTTTTAAACGTGAGTATTGAAGGGCATACTGATAGTGTTGGAGATGCAGACAAAAACCAACTATTGAGCGAACAAAGGGCCAGGGCGGTGATGAATTACCTTATTAAAGTAGGCATCCGATCTTCACGGCTTGTTTTCTCAGGTTATGGAGAAGGCAAACCGGTTTCGGACAATAACACATTTGCAGGAAGACGGACCAACCGAAGAGTAGAAATGATTGTAAGTTATTGATAGGCCGATAAGTTTATATATTCATTAAATATCCAGGCAAGCAATCATGGTAAACCAAAACCAAGATTTGAATCTTAATCATTATTACCTTAACCGGAGCCTGGAACCTATTAAAGGAGAAGTATGGAAAGAGGTAAGTGATTTTGAAGGATTATATGAGGTTTCTAATTTCGGGAGGGTTAAGGCACTGGAAAAGTATCGGGAAGTTGTTATTCCAAAAAGAGGCACCATTACATATTGGACCAAAGAACTGATTCTGAAACAGTCTGTGAAAAAATTTCTTAACACCTATCTGAAGCAATATTCATATTTCCTTACTGTTTCCCTTTTTAAAGGGGGGTGGTATACCACCTATACGGTGGCTCGACTTGTCTATTTACACTTCGGACCTGGAAATATAAAGCTAACCAAGGATATGCCCGTCCTGCATAAAGACAACGACAGCCTGCATAATCATATTAAGAATCTGTACCCATCAAGTTTTGGTCATATGCATGAAGTTATATATGGAAGACAAAGAAAAAGAAGTTATTTTACGGGGTTGAATAGTAAAAAAAGGACAGCTTATACACGGAAAGCTGCCCAGGCAAATCAAAAGCCGGTTACCCAATATACTGTGAGTGGTAAACGTATCCGATGTTTTCATAGTATTGTTGCAGCCGCCCGCAAAACAGGTGTAAAAAAGTCCTCCATAAGCAGTGTTATTGCTGGAAGGTATCTAACATCGGGTGGGTATCTTTGGCGCATTGGGAAAGGGAAGCCCGTTATTGATACAGGAAAAATTCGAAAAAAGATTAACAATTTTCATAACCATAAATGTAAGCAGGTAGGCCAGTATTCCAGCGATGGTAAACTACTGGCAGAATTTCCCAGTATAAAAATCGCTGCGGCTGTCGTAAACGGTTCTCCAAGGCAATTATCTGATGCCTTAAATGGTCGCAGTAAGACTGCATATGGGTTTGTTTGGAAGGTTGTAAGTTAAGACTTTCAGAAGGACATAATCTGTAGAAGTAAAGTAAGACGGCTACACCTGGTTTAGTCCATCCGCCTAGCTTTTTTAATCAGAATCCCGAAGGGGGGGTGATGAGAGCAATTTTCAAAGAACTATATGTAAGTTATTAAATCGGCAGGATAATTGAAAACCATATGCTTTTGTTAGCTTCTCCGCTCTCTGCCAGGCACGGGTTGGTCAGATTGACTTTTCTTTAATAAAAGAACCTGACTATAACCGTCTAACACACCCGAGCCAGCGCCCTGCTAAATGCCTAATTGCACTTTATGGCATGCCCGGGCCAGCGGGGGCAAGCTATAGGATGATGTGAATTTTTTCAGAAATAACCCGCTTTCGCCGATGACAGGTATCAGCAAAAATCAATTAGCTTTATTGCTTGGGGATGATTCAACATCGGCATCCCATCTCTCACGTACTTCTGCAGCCTTTTTATAATTACCTTCCAATTAGGATCATTTAGTATTTCGAAATCAGTGCCTTTTTCGACATAGCGATCTGACATTATTTTCAAATCTACCATCCCATCAATTGTTTGTTTAGAAAGCAGCTTTACCGTCTTCGGATCGCGTAGAAAATCTTCAAATTTATTGTCGTCAAAAAGCCTGCACATAATTTCTGTGTATGATGAAATCTCAACAGGATCCTGGCCCAACCAACGCCTTCTTTGAATTTCTTCACTAGAAAGTTCTAAAATATCAAAGTATATGTTTTTCATTTGCTGATCCATGGTTAGTTTTTCGGCATTTTATTTATATCAAATTTATCGACCGGAATGTGCGAAGCAGGATCGGCTGAGTTTTTGAGAGCATTTCCATCAACATCATATGCAACTCCATTCTTTTTAAATATTACATAGGGATTTTGTTGTGCAGCGTTCGGGCTATTTTTTATTTCCTGGCATAATACGAATGCTGTTATGAGGATTGCTTGGATCTTGATAAATTGTTCCTCCTGATTTTTTAGTCGACTTTCAAGCCATCCATCAGGTTTCTCTACTTTTCTTGGACTAACATTGAATGGCTGGCCTACCATTCTGTGCCCATCATCCAACAATTCCATTCCCTCGAACTCTCCCGTTGTCATTCTTGATTGCCCTCTAGCGATTTCTCGCTTAGCCTCCTGCTTCATCTGGTGTTTCCATAGATCCACTGGGCCATCGGGGATAGGAACCCCTGCCAACTCTTCCAATGCTTCCGAGCCCATATATACCAGAGTTGCTTTACCATAAACTGCAACAAATGGCACAGATAGAATTCCCACCATGAGCATATCGAAAGATCGATCTTCGCTTAGTCTTGCAGGCTTAAATTCTTTAAACTTCCCTGTCCAGGTATTATCCTCATTCTTATTAAGATTTGTATTAAGAGGCTTGAATAGGTTCTCTGCATTTTCATATTTTGTCTGCCAGTAATAATATTGAGATGTATTGGGATAATTCATTACAGTCCAAACCTGCTTGGATTCATAGTCGTAGAAATCTTGAACTGTGTATGCCCACCTAGTCATGTAAGGCTCGGTTCTAGCTTCCCAATACTGCATAAAACCTTTCGGTTCTAGGCCGTCAAGATCAATTGCTTGAATTGGAGTATTACCTAATTGGTATGGGCTTAGGTCTGGGAAACTTGTTTGTAGTTAATCCACACTCAAAAACCTCCCCAGCCTTGCATCATAAATCCTCATCCCGTAATCCTGTTGATTACCGAGCCCCTTCACGTCATTATCATTCTCCTTCCCGTTAAACCCGTACCGGTAGCCCGCGGACGAGGAGTAACTCCGCTTCGGCATCAGCATACCGAAGGATGCCTGACTTAATCTATTGTAACCCTTTACTGGTAGGCGTTTTCAAAGAACTTGTAGTTTTAAAAATAGGCTTTTTTGGGGTATTTTATGCTCCATTTTTCACCTCAAATTCAAACAATATGCAACAGGAATATCCCATGATCCCACTTTTCGAACAATTCGTAACGGAAACGTACCGCGGCAGCGGCTCGAAAAAAACGGCGACAAAATTAAAAAACGCACCGCCTATAATTATGCCATTGTGCTGAAGATCCTTAAGGAGTTTCAGGAAAAAAAAAGGATTTGCCTTGCGCGTGCAGCTAATCAGTAAAGGCACATTCAGGCAGTTCCGTGCAGAAAGGAATTACTGGAAACGGTTTTATTTTCAGTTCAGCCAGTTTCTGTACACCGATAAACACTGTTTTGATAATTATGTGGGGGGAGATGATCAAGGCTATCCGGACCTTTCTAATTTACTTAGAGAAAGAGAAATTACTTATGGTCGGTGAGTTTTATAAATTGCTTTATGTAAAAAGAGAAGAAGTAGATATTGTTACGCTGCATCCCGACCGGTTGCGATTTTTGATACTGAATAAGGAATTTGATGAATCTTTGCCCTTGTTTCTGAAACGATGTAAAGACTTTTTTGTTTTTGGATGTACCGTCAGGCTTTTACGCATTTCTGATTTATTGATATCCAGGTGCGGGATATTGAAGAAGTAAACAATACGCACTATCTATTTGTTCGGTCACTGAAAACAGAAACTGTTTCGCAGATAAAAATTCCCGCCTATGCCAATGAGCAGAAATCCTGGAACGGTATAGATTGAATAAAAAAAAGCCGGACACACCTTTTTAATATGGTATGCCTGCGGCAGTTTAATAAAAACCTTAGGTTATTGCTGAACGGGCAGGCTGGATAGAAATTACCGGTAAGCAGCGGCTGGTTGATGGAAAAGAATAGAATTATACCCGGAATAATAAAAATGAATTATACCGGTTTTGTGATTTAATTACTTCTCATGTAATGAGGCGAACAGCCATTACCACAATGCTAATGACGGGGGTGCCAGAGCATGTGGTAAAGAAAATTTCCGGCCATTATCTTAATAGCCATTCTTTTTACCCGCTTATATAAATTACGCTCAATCTTATATCGATAATGAGATCGATAAAATGCATCGAGTCTTACAAAATTATACTGCTGATCGTAAATTGAAGTTTCTATTTAAAGTAGGAATAGGTTCAGCTTAATGATAATGTCTTGTTATGCCTGTTCTATTTCCTCAACAATTCCTTGCAATTCTTTTGGCGGCAATTCAATACTGGCCATATTATTCAAGCTATCCAATTCAAAATTGGTTATATCTACCTCGTGGGGGTTATCCAGGACCTCCAAAAAATACGTCGTGCTCCCGGATTTATATACATTCCAATACACCGGTTTTTGATCAACATGGATAATGGTGTGAAATAAAAAAAGCATACTCAAAAATAAGGCTGGGAGGGACCTTTACCAAAGTGGTTTTTCATACCATGCAAACCCATCCTTTTCTCAATGCAATAATTTAATTTGATTGTTCCAACTGTTGATGAACCCAAATACATCGCCCAATAAAATATTTTTATTCAGCTCATTGTTTCCAATGGCGCACAAACCATAACAGCGCTTACGCATCTATGTGGTCTGGTTGTAAAAATAATAGGGCCCATTGGAACTCAGGTGTACCATAATGGTAAAGATGCGCATCTATGTTCGTTGGATGAAGATGAGGTGAATGGAATGGATACGATTCAACGGCAAGAATGATAGATTTTGAAATTTTCATTAACTTGGAGAAATAACGGGCGAGGGCAGTAAAGCTAAGTGAAATTACAGAAAATAACTTTTATAAATGTGTTTTGTACCTCACTTGTACCGCACGCAATGTTAATCCCTAAAAATCAAAACTATTTACTTTTTGTATCGGAAAGTAACTTTATGTTGTGTTACGGGTTGTTTTTTGAGAAAAAGAAAGGTAACTAAAAGTATCGCTTGTTTTTTGAAATATTATTAGATTCTTCGATCACTTACGAGATTGTACCTCACCATATCATAATTTTATTACCCTATCTGCCATTGGCTCTTAATACGATGATATCTTTCTTTACCCGGTCATCGTAGGTTTTTTTAACGATATAATGCCATTGCTTCTCCGGAACATCCACAAAGAAAATTTCTCCGCGCTTATGATTCTGAACCGCGTCCTGAAATTCTTTAGGAAATGAGTATGGCCCGGAAAACCAGTCGGTATCTCCATGCGTTTTGTTTCCGTCCATGGTGTACTGATCGGAGAGCTGTTCGAAGCTGGTTCCCGTATTGGCTATTTGTACAATCAGTTTTTTCAGGCTATCAATTTCCGATTTGGAATAAGACCCTCCATCCAGGAAAACATAGTTTGCGCGGAAGTCGGTCGTGTCGGTTGATTCAATGACTTTATAGGTAACATAGCCAACCGAAAAAATATCTCCTTTCTTTTGACGCAACAACCTTTTTTCAATAAGAGCCGTGTCTTTCCCGGCCGACAGGTTCAATAATGCAGGTTTAAGTTCCGGGTTGGCCGCGATGAATTGTTGCGCTTGCTGAACAGTCGCAATCTTTTGAAATTTTTCGGTAACGGTTTCTTGCCCGAATAGGGTTGCTGAAAACAACAGGAATAATGCCACTATACTACTTTTCATAATTTTACTTTAGTCTGTAGCGATAAAAATACCTCATTTTCCGGGTAGAAAACCTTAAAAAATTATTAAGATAGTATGCGCCTGACGGACCGGGGCCCCTCGGCTCGCCCAAGTATGTGGTTATAAATTAGAGAGAGCTGGCGAATGTGTATCGGGGCGGTTAATTGCAGAGGGTATAATATTTGGGTTGATTGTCCGATCAACCGGTGCCCGGAGTATTGCTTTACCAATTTTGTATATAGTTTACTTTCTATTCCTTTTTTGGAATATACTTGTTGCACTTTTGTCAACCAATTACCGGAAATACTTATTCAATACGGAGAGATACTGTCTGAATGGGGGGGTAGTAAATCTACCAGCGGCCCTTTGAATATGGGTGTGGCATTCCTGATGCTCCGGGATGATTATTACTTCTAATCAATCCCTCACAATCCATTTTTGATTCCAGAAATAGACTCCCTCCACTATGATGACTTGTAAATCATAGACGCCTGCTTTTAACGGTTTGAATTCAAAATCGGCTGTTTCACCCACTCCGTAAAAAGGACTTTCTTTCAGAAAAAGTTGTTGTATGGCCGGCAGATCGGTTCCATCTTTTGCAACAAATTTTATTGGAAAGGGTACACTGTCCAGTTGCATCTTGATTTTTATATCTCCGGCCGGTTGAATATTAATAAGCCGCAAGCGATGAGTTTCTCCTACCCGGGCATTTTGCGGCGGTTGTTGAGAAGTACCATTCAATACAACATCGTCGAAAGATTTGATATCGGAAGTTCTATAGCCTACAGTATACACGTGATCTGTCTTCGGATCATAGGATTGGTTTTCTCCGAGCACGATCATGGGGCCATAAAGCCCGCTGGCTATCTGGTGTACATCATTAAAATGACTGTGATAAATATAAGTGCCCGGCCTCATCAGCGTCAATTTGTACGTAAACTTTTTACCTGGTTGAATAGAAGGAGACATTTTACCATCCGATGCACTATAATCCGGTACGCCATCCGCCCAGCTGTCCAGATCCAGGCCATGCCAATGTACGCTGGTGGGAACCTGCATCCGGTTCTTCACGGTTACAAAGGTGGGTTGATATTGTTTCAGTAGCAGCAACGGCCCTGGTGTTGTTAACGCATTCGTGTCGGTATTAAAATCTGGCGTTAAGGAAAAACTATTACGTGCGGAATTAGCCGGAAAAGAAGAATTAGCATACAAGGTAAACTCGCGTGCTGGTCCTTTTGAAATTAGATCGCTGGGGCCGGGTTTAATATTTATTCCAATCACCAGTCCGGCCATATGTGGACGCTGATTGGGAGGATCCAGTTCTGACGCTCCGGGTAATCGTATGTCTGGTGTTACATGAAAAGAAAGATGACAATGAAACAACCAAGTTCCCGGGCGGGAGGCAACCCATTTCAAACTCATAGTGGATTGCCCGTTCATGTTTTGTGTTACAATCTTTGGTTCATATCCGGGCTTAAAAATACTATCGGAAAGCACAGATCCAAGAGACAGTTCGGTAAAATTAAATCCGTGGAGGTGCATAGGATGACTTCGAATGGAACTATTGATAACCCGCCAGCGAATGGTGTCACCAACTGATTGCGTAATCGGTTCAGTATATGGCCAGGATTTGCCATTAATCGTCAGAGATTCCAGGTAACCATTTTTAAAAAGTGCCGTATCAATGGGGATTCCGAAAATATTAATAACTAACACGCGATCTGGTGGTGATCCCCCCTTTGGGTCAATAATTAAACCTCCTCCTAATTGCTCTTCTTCATGATCCATTAGAGGAGTACCCAGTTTTATCCAGTATAGGTACGTGCCGGCTATACCAGATTCAAAACTGATTTCTTTTTTCTCTCCCGGATTCACCACCACGCTGTCATAGACAGATGAGGGACGCTTCTGCAAACCATAGATTGTAGCTGATGAATCCTTAAGTGTATTATGCAATACCGCATGTATTTTAGTTCCGGTTTCCACCCTAATTAAAGGAGCAGGAATAGAAGGGGCCTTTCCTTTTTCCGAAATGGTGACCATCCTCAGACCAGGATGATTCTTTCCTTCTGGATAAAAATCACTCCAAACTATTTCTAACTGCAGTTCCAGCACCTTATTTTTTATCACCCCTGCAGGAATCGTATTATCGTTTGGAACAACCAGTGGGTAGTCTGATTTTTCATCGCTATAAATCAGTCGCGGATGCTTTATCCTCGGAAGTTTGTCCAGGGTGAGTGCAGTCTCCGGCCCGCAGGAAACATATTGTTTCTGGTCATTTGCATTTCCTGTTATTGTTGACTGAGGACCATTTGGGTTAAACAGGAAAAGAATTAATAGTAATGGGGTTAAAAGAGCCTTAAACATAAAATGGCAACTTTTAATAAATATAACCATTTATACGAGAATCAATTTTATCATTATTTCTCTTCATCGTTTACCCTCGCGATCTTGTTTGGGGTTGGGGAGGATTCAGGCGGAATGAAGGACTTGCTAAGGTTGGTAATACCTTGCACATTGTCTGAATCATGATTTATGGGATTAATAGATTTACAGGATGGTACTTAGTGCTGGTTACTCGTTAAATTGGAAACCGCCTGCTCCTAAATTGTATGGAGCAGCCATTCTGCCTCAGGCGGAGATTTATAAAATGTGATACCTGAGGTAGAAAATTTTTAATATCGAAAATAGGTTGTTGTTTCAAAAGGAATCCCATTCTGTTAATCTATTAATCCTGAAAATCCTTGCCTGCGTGCCGTCGCCAAAGGCTTTGGCCGCCGGAGACCGGCAGGCAGGCTGATTTAGACATTTGCGGGAATTCCGATGTTCGTCCTATCAGTAACAGAACTTCCCCCTGCTAGAGCAAGCATTATTCAAACGATGATCAGGGGTAGATGATGCAAGTAACTAGGAAGGGAATAAAAAAAATACTTATAACCGATGAAGGCAAAAGGAAAAGGCATTGATTGACCGGCTCACCGTACAATATCCAATAGCGGTCGGTCAATTATTCTCGGATCGTTGTATAGTTATCCCCTGGGGAAAAAAACCTTGACAAAAACCATTACTATATAAGGAGTAGCCGCGGCCGTTAATGCTAAGAACAAATCTCTTTTCTTATTTGGATTATCATTCCAGGCGCTCGCGTATTTATTAAATATTTTCTGGTCCACTTCTTTCTTAATAAAGTACCAATGAAAGAAGAAAGTGGTGCCAATGTAAATAGTCAGGGCGAATAACATAGATCCCTCCTGCGAGGAAAACCAGGCATTCTTTACAAATCTCAAAAAAAGTAATTGAAAGCAAAGAATCCATCCGCCGGTAGAAAGCGCCAGCAGGTACATTGATTTAAGTCGCACGGCCAGGCTATCATGGAAATAACTTTGCCTGCTGCAATAATGGTAAATAGTGAAATAAACGTAGTCGAATTTTTTCACGGGTTGGGTATTAGGGTTAAACGGATCTTGTACAAATATATAAACGATCTATAAGATTAAAAAGTGTTGCTGAAAGAATGGCCTAGGGCTGGGAACTACTCAAATCAATGAGCCTGAAAGCAATAAGGTTTGGATACTTCGACGAATGAACATTTCTATTCGATGAATACTTGCCATAGATTTCCTGCATAAAAAAATCTGTTGAAAAACTTGCAGATACTGAATATTCTATTTGCAGATTGAGTATCCATAAGAATTACCGTAACAGATAATAATAAATTTTTTGCCGGTATTCAATTCTTTGGGTCAGGTACTTTATATATAATAGCATAAGGCGGCATGATTTTTCTTACCGCAGCGAACAGGAAGAGGCGGAGCCAACGCAGAGGAAAATAATAATAACTTCTCTTAAAATTGTGTCTAAGAGGAGGACAGTAACTCACCGTTGTTAATTACTTATCTTATTTAATAAACAACCATTACAAATACAGATTTTTTTTACCGCAGAGAGTCTGCCGGGTATCGCAGAACAGGCGGTCTCTTTGATCAGAAGGGCCTTTCCACCATAAATGACTATGTCACAGGCAGAAAAAAAAGGATAAACGCTTAATGTTTTCGGAGCAAAGTATCTGGTGACTGAAAAGCAGCAGGAAACTTCCACATATTATTTAATAAAGCTGCCAGCCGGTCCGGGTCCTCCGTTATATAAACAGGAAATTCTTTTTCATTCTTGTATTCAAAAGGTATAAAATAAGAATAGTTATTTGCTTTCATGTAGGCGGTAGTGAATTTGCAGGCGGGCATTTGCACAATAATGGTATCCGGGGAGAGCTTGTTTATTTTTAGCCAGGTGCTTACGGGGAGCATAAAATCATGGGCATTAATATGGCTGCCTTCACTGATTACTTCGGCAAAGCGGTGACCAGCAACCGTAATCAGCAGGATTGAATAAGAGGTGGTATCAATTCCGGCCTTATCCGATTTATTGGTATCAATCAGTGCTGCTGAGTAAATATTCAGGTGGTTATTTGTACCAGGAGTTATTTCTATATCATGTCCCATACCGCTCCAGGTGCCTTCTATTCCTTTTGCAGAAAACGGCGCCACTGTTTTCACCCGTTCGTTCTCAACTAATATGGAGGAAAAATTATTAAATGAAAACACCTCTGGTGTTTTGTCGCAAGCAGCTATAAGAAGCAATGATACTACTGCAAGGAATAATAAGAAGGTAAACCTGGTTTTCATCTCTGCTTTTATTACGAAGTTGAGTGAAATTAATATGCTAACTCATGACAGGCTTCACTGCAATAGCTGATACATATCATTGCTATTTATTTTTAGGGTTTGAACCGTGGGTAGAAACAATACGCATAACCACTTCTGCAAAGCGCAAAATATGAATGCACCCTATAAATGACTTGGCGTGTTTTCCGTTTGCTTTAATTTTTTTTTGCCCCAAGGACTTAAGGCAAACCACAATCCCACCAATCTTGATGTAAATAGAAGTGTGAATCTCACAGGTACATTAAAAATAAATAACGGTACCGGGTCTAACCTGCAGGCATTAAGCAGAAACAGTGCTGCTGCCCTTGAATGGCGTTCTATAGGGAATATTATAAATTCTTATGCTTCTGGCTATGGTTATTGCAATTTATTAGGTTCGACTTCCACAGATCTGGTGTCTGCCACCTTGACTATAACTTAAAGGTACTCTCCCGCATTATTATTTAAACGTAATTAAATACGTAGAAACCATGCCTGGCAGGTTCATACGCAACCAAGTGGCAGCTTACAATATATCTAGACGGAATGTAGGCGTAGGTGCAGAATAGATGATCTTATAACCAGCAAAACAACATTACCGGCTTATTCTTATTGCTTACACCATATTATATTTTGCAGCGAGTTTAATAAGACTGGCCGTGTTGTTGATCCCAAACTTGGTGAGCAGGTTTTTCCGATGGCTGTCCACCGTGTGGAGGCTGATAAATAGTTTGGCGGCTATTTGTGGATTAGTAAATCCATCAGCGATTAACTCCAGCACTTCTTTTTCCCGGCTGCTGATAATGGGCACTTTTCCGATATGCTGCTTCTCATCGGCAGACAGATTAATATCGAGACTCATGTAAAGTTTTCCCTCATGCACCGACAGTATGGCTTCTTCAATTTCTTCTTTGGAGGCACTTTTAAGCATATAGCCGGATGCCCCATTCTGAATCATTTGCGATATATAGCTCCTTTCTTTGAAAGTGCTCATAGCTATCAACTTCACCGTTGGGAATTCTGTTTTGATTTTTGAAGTAAGTTC
Organism: uncultured Chitinophagaceae bacterium; assembly: GCA_963775145.1. Taxonomy (GTDB): domain Bacteria; phylum Bacteroidota; class Bacteroidia; order Chitinophagales; family Chitinophagaceae; genus Endoryza. The sequence continues at coordinate 40,703 of CAVZHZ010000014.1, read as the reverse complement.
AATTCCGCTGATCTCCGGCATATTGATATCGGTAATGACAATATCAGGCAATGAAATTTTTATTTTTTCAATAGCTTCATAGGCATTGGCCGCCGTTCCATTCAAGTGAACAAAAGAAATTTGCTCTAGCATGGAGCGCATGCCTTCCAGCACCATCGGGTGATCGTCTACCACTAGAATCTTTATCTTATCCATTTTCTTCAATTTGGCAATCAATATGTATAGAAGTGCCTTTTCCGGCAGTTGATTGAATATCCATTTGGCCCTTCAGATACTCTACTCTTGATTTTACATTTTTCAAACCTGCTCCTTTTGTTATTTCGGTATTGGATGGTTCGAATCCTTTGCCATTATCTTCTACTGTAATGGAAAGATTATTATCCTGCCGTATTACCTGGGCCAGTATAGTAGTGGCACCGGCATGTTTTACAGCATTGGTTAATAACTCCTGGATTATCCGGTACACCACAATTTCAACAGAAGACTCCATTCTCTTTTCCAGGCCATAAAATTCGCAGTTTATTCTAAATTTTTGCGATTCAGATAAACCATCGCAAAAATCCTGCAGGGCCTGCTGCAATCCTAATTTCATTAATGCTTCAGGCATCATGTTATGGGCCACCCTTCTCATTTCACTGATAGATTCATCTAATTTGCCAAGGGCATTGTTAAATGTGCGGCCATGTTCTTCTGATAAAATTAAATTCCCTTTCATAGCGCCTAATTGAAGTTTGACGCCACTGAGCAATCCGCCAAGTCCGTCATGCAGGTCTTTCGCCAAGCGGCTACGCTCTTCTTCCTGTCCTTTTAAGATTGACTGGGCGGCTAATAATAGCTTTTCTTTTTCCAGGTCGCTGATTTTCTGCTCCTGCAATTTTCTTTTTTGAGTATAAGTCAGGTAAAAAAGTAAGCTGATGATTAAAAGGGATACAATACTGCCGGCTAAAATATAGTTAAGTGTATTTTTTTTATTGATAGTTGCCTGTTGAATAATTAGTAGTTTTTCCTTTTTTTCAGTGTCATATTTTATTTCCATCAGGTTAATGTTGCCTGTATTCTTTTCGTTTATTACAGAATCGTTCAAGGCTACAAATTTTTTATGCCAAAGCAGCGCTTCAGTACTGTTGCCGGTAGCTTCGTTCAGTTCTGATGCCCGTAAATACAAGTCTTTCAATTCAAGCCTTGTGCCTAATTGCTGAGCCAATAAAATCCCTTTTTCAATAATTTGCTTAGCAGCGGGAACGTCTTTTATTTTAAGCAAATATTTAGAAAGGCCCATACATCCATACATTTCATATTCGGGGGCATTTATTTTCTTTGCCATTTCAATTACCTGCCGGTAATAAGCTTCCGCTTCGGGCCCTTTATTTATTTCACTTAAGTTATCGGCCATACCCAGCCAGCCATCCATAATAATTATATCGTCGTTCATCTTTTTTCCCGATACTTCTACCTCTTTAAAGTGGGCGAGCGATTGATCATATTGTTTTAGAAATGATTCGGAGGTAGCTATATTGATGATGGTAGCGGCAATGGAATACTCATCCTTCATGGCTCTTGCTATGACCAGCGCCTTCTCAGCATATTCTTTTCCTTTCTCGTATTGCTGCAGCGAATTAAAAACAGAGGCAAGATTATTATTGGCAACCCGCTGGAATTGTTTATTGCCTAATTCTTCCGCAAGCTTCGCAGCTTTCAGGTAATTTTCTGCGGCTGTTTCAAAATCTGACAAATATTGAAACTCACTTCCTATATTAATGTAAGCGGCCGCCAGTTCATTTTTACTTCCCTCTTTTTCCAGCACCGGTAATAAACCGGTACACAACCGGAGGGCTTCTTTAAATTTTCCCTGGTTGTTTAGTATTCTTATTGAATAGCTCACGTAGGCAGCCTTCCCTTTTACATAGTTCAATTTTTCAGAAAGTTCTTTTCCTTGTTGGTAAAAGAAAAAAGCGCTATCTGCATTTTCTGTTTCAAATGTTTCACCATATTGATAATAGTACAGCGCCTTGGTAGTATCGTCAGCACGTTGAGAAATAAAAATGCTGAGGCTATCCCTTACTCTTTCTCCCTGGGAAAAAAGCAGTTGAACAGGTAAAAGACCCAATAGCAATAGCCGTTTTTTCACGTTCAGGTATATATGTATAAAAGTAGTTTAGCCAACAGCATATTTCAAATTTATTATTAAACATCGGGGGGTAAAAAAAACACCTGTCCCTGCATTGGTTCCCTGGCTTTGCTGAATGAGTGTAATGGATAATTCAACGATTATTACAGTTATTTTATACTTCGGCGGCACATTCAATATGTATGGATGTTCCTTTGCCGGGCGTGGATTGCAAGTCCATCTGCCCCTTCAGGTAATCCACTCTTGATTTTACATTGGTCAGCCCGGCGCCTTTAGTCATATCTGTTTGAGCAATATCAAACCCTTTTCCATTATCTTCTACCGTTATGGAAAGATTATCACCTTGCCGGATCACCTGTGCTAAAATGGATGTGGCACCGGAATGCTGTACCGCATTGTTTAATAATTCCTGTACTATACGATAGATAACAATTTCTGTGGAAGATGGCATCCTGTTTTCCAGTGCATGAAACTCGCAGTTAATCTTAAAGGGCAGCGATTCTGATAGCCCATCGCAATAATCCTGCAGGGCCTGCTGCAACCCTAGTTTCAGTAATGCCTCGGGCATCATGTTGTGAGCCACCCTTCTCATTTCATTGATGGACTCGTCTAATTTGCCGAGTGCATTATTGAAGGCCCGGCCATGTTCTTCCGATAAAATTAAGTTTCCTTTCATCGCGCCTAATTGAAGTTTAACGCCACTTAGCAATCCGCCGAGGCCATCGTGCAGGTCTTTCGCCAGGCGGCTTCGTTCTTCTTCCTGGCCTTTTACTATGGACCGGGTGGCTAATAATTGTTTTTCTTTTTCCAGTTCCGTAATTTTTTGTTCCTGGAGTTTTCTTTTTTGCTGGTATGTTCGGTAGGAGAGGAGAGAAATCAGCAGCAGCGCCGCAATACTGCCGCCTAATATATAATTAAGGGTGTTTTTTTCTTTGATGGATACCTGCTGCAGTTTGAGTTGCTGTTCTTTTTTTTCGGTCTCATATTTTTTATCAAGGTCAAGTATTGCTTTTTTTCTGTTCTCTTCCTGCAATGAATCGTTGGCCCCGGAATATTTTTGGTAGGCAGTAAGGGACTGTTTGAAATCCCCGCTTTCCTCATAAAACTTGCTTAATAATTCATAACCGGTTCTTTTAAAAACAACAAAATTGTTTTCTTCTGCCAGTTTTATTCCTTTTAGTAAAAAATCTTCAGCTTCTATTTTTCTTCCCAGTTTCATATATCCGTATCCTATGCGTAACAGGGGTTCTGTCATTCCCCATTTATCTTTATCATCATTTTTAAGGTCATACGCTTTACTATAATAATAGACTGAACTGTCAAATTTCCCAACACCTTCAAATGCCTGTGCCCTTACCAGGTAGTAAAGATGTATTCTGGCAGTACCCATCTTGTCTGTAAAATATAAACGGGAGGAGTCAGAATACATTAAAGACATTTTGTAATCATCGATGCCGAAATAATACTGCGACATCATAGAATAAGTACCAAAAAGGTCATAACCTTTTCCCGACTGTCTGGCCGCTTCCAGTCCTTTAAGGATATATTCTTTTTGCTTGTCTTTCAGTTTTAGTATTTCATATACAGATGCCAGGTTAGTATATAATCCAGCCGCCCTGTCATATCTTTTTTCTTTTTCCAGTACTTCAATTCCTTTCAGGTACCAAATTGCAGCCGAGTCGTACATTTCTTTTTTATAAAACAGAGATGCTTTTTCGCTCAACACAAATGACAGTTCTAATTTAGCTTTTTTGTTATCTGACAGGCCAAGGTAGTAAATAGCCTTTTCTATATCGCCGATGCGTTCTTCATATTTACCTTTCGTAATATCAAGGTACAACTCAAAATGTATGGCAAGCCCTGCCGCATAATGCAAATTTCTTTTAACAGCATAATCAATGGCCTCCCTATAAAACTGTTTGGATTTAGCCGAATCAATGGTTTCATAATACATCCCCCGGAATGCCATAGCAACGGCCCTGGTACTATCCGGTAATTCTTTTTTCAGCAGGGTTTCTATACTGTCTGCAAGGTGTTGCTGTGCCATGAGCGGCATGGTAGTAATAAAAATAAAAAGCAATATCAGAAAGTGCTTCTTCTTCATAATGAGTAATACAAATGTGGTATAAAATCGAGTAAATCCGAATCCCCTGAACAGGGGATTTGAAAAGCAGGTGTTTAGGGGATTGTTTACTCTACTATTAAAATGAATTTTTGTATTTACTAATTTAAAAGTTATGAAGTACATTTTTACAATTTGCCTGCTGGCAATAATCTTTTCGGCCAGATCGCAAACCCCGCTTGCGGAGGTCTTCCATGGTTGCGGAGGCGCCACTGTAACCGCTTACCCTTCCGATCCAAATTGGACCAGCGTTACTTATTTATTTCAACGATTTGAGGGGGGTAGCTGGGGTACAGTACACACAACAATTACAAACTGGCACCTGGTTACTCCGGGAGATATCACCGGTCCTTCTAATTACCGGGCCATTTTACGTAATAATGTAACAAGCGAAGAAAGGATTTCTAATGGAGTAACCGTAAACCCTGCTCTTTTTTTTAACACGGTTCCTCCGCCCAACCCACAGGTAACGATGCATTGGGGTGGAGATAATACCGGCGGCGTAAATTATGCCGAGGTACTGCCTTTTCCATTCGGAGCCAACTCTCGCCCACCTTACACTTTTGAATACAAGAAAACAACGGATGTTATCTGGCAAAACAAGATGGCCACCACGGGCGTGTTTTTATTTCCATTGGATGCCAACGCACAATACCAGTTTCGTGTAACAGATATCTGCGGCCAAACCAGTAACATTGATGTTGCTGAATTATCTTCAACTGCCACAGCTTTTCAGTCAACAACAAATTGCTCCGGTGGTGTTTTGCAGGTAGGCGCAAGCTTGAATGGGGGCAATAGTTCGGTAAGATCGCCATTCACGTTTGGATGTTCATTGTTACCGCCAGGTACTCCTACGAATCCAGTGCCGGATGCTATCCTGAATGCTATCGCTTACAGTTATCCAGCCGGCAATATTAGTGGATTGGCAAATGGACAATATGTTGTAAGAGGCAGAGATCGTTTTGGTGTACTTACAAAATACCAGGTTGTTACCGTTACCGTGAATCCACCCGCACCACCATTTGTGGTGAGCTTTGGTCCGGGTAGCGGGTATTGCCAGTTTAATGCAGGAATTCAATCAAACCCCTTATTAAAAGGTATCAGACCAGCCGGTTCAACACAACCCTATACATTTAGCGCCGGCCTTATGTTTAGCAATTTACAGGGTGGACAAACCTATGAAATGGTATTGGAGGATACTTGCGGTAATATAAGCGTGCCCATTTTATTAAATGTTCCGGCGGTGGCACCGCGAATTAATTCCGCTACTGTAAGCCGTTCTAATTGCAAGTATGTAATTACTGTAAACGCAAATGTATGTTCAACCCCAGAATATGGTATACAGCTTAGCGGTTCTTCCACTACCAATTGGCAAGGCTCAAATGTATTTGCAAATCTGCCAATGACAGAGGCCTGTCATACTGTTTTTGTAAGGGATATTAATAGTGGTCTGGTTATTCAACAACAAGTTTGTACTGAAGGTATACAGGCCAGTGAGATTTCCGGAAGAGATTACCCGGATTGCAACAGCCTTTACAATATTCAAATATCACCATTTACCGGAGTGCCACCTTATAGTTATTCTATCAGTTATGACGGTATCAATTTTTCCAGCCCGGTAAGTAATCCTCTTTTTTCCAACCTTCAGCCCGGTACTTATAATATCAGGGCATCCGATGCATGTGGTTTATCATTGCAAACGCCTGTTTCAACCATTGAACTGGGTTCGGTATTTTATCTCAAGGAATCAGGTGTCAACCAAAACTGTAGCAACGGAGACACTGCAGGGGGCTATTTGAAGTTTGGTTTAAGAATCTACAACGATGAACCTCTACTTATCTCCACCGCCGTTTAATATAAGCGTAAAAGAAGTTGTATCCATCAATGGAAATGAAGTGCAATATGGAAATACGGTGTACACTGGGCAGTCCAGTGATACTATTATAACTATTAATGGGCTAGATGGAAATAAATATTATGGATTCTTTGTTTCTAATGCCTGCGGACAATCATTTACTTCGGCCGGCAGGGTGGTAAATGCGTTTTTGATACCAGGTTTTGTGGGCCCGGATCCTATTGTGGGGATTGATGTGTCAAATTGTGCAAGCCCCTTTATTACTGCCACTAATCTGCCGGCCAATGCAATGGTGAGGATCTTCTCCGGGCAAGATACTTCCGGGATAGTACAAGCTATGGTCAACGATCATACCAGCGATGTGCTGGCAGGTGGATTTTACACTGTAAAATTAAATACGGCAAACTATAATGGTTGTTACTGGGAAAAAGTACAAACCCTGTTTGTAAAAACGGATGACAGCACAAGGGCCGGAGACTTTGATAATACGATATCTTCTGGTTTTTGCTCAGGTATTTCTTCACCGGTGAGTTTGTATCAGAACATAAAAAACGAAACACCCGGCGGGGAATGGTATGCTGATCCTGCTCTCAATTGGTCAGACCAGGCAACTGGCGAATTTATCCCTGCTGCTCAGGCTGATGGCATTTATCGGATCACTTACCTGGTTAATTCGGATTGCGGAGTATCGAAGTTTTTGGAATTCCAGGTCAGTATTAATTCGGATTATTGCAGACTCACGCAACCTGGCGACTATGAATCAGCCTTAACTTCCACCGGGTGTAAGACCTACGCAGGCGGTACATGGCAGCAGGTGTTTGACAGTAGAGGTAACCTGGTTTATAGTATCAATGCCGGAAACGGAAATACAATTCAATCAGCTTGTTGGGGTGTTCGGGCACTGCTCGCTTCCGGAAATCCGAGAAGTACGGTCATTAATGGAAACACCGTGTATTTTGCTTCCCGGAATTTCTATATAGAGCCATCTGCTACAACGATTGCAAATCCGCCCGCACGCGTACGTTTGTATTACCAGTATGATGAAGTTAATCAGTTGCTGGATTACCTGCATTCAAACGGATTCCCTGCTGCTACCGTTAATGATTTGCGGATATTGAAGAAGAGAGCCGGCTCCGGTTCACCGGTTAATCTGGAAATCGTTAATGATCCGGGTACACCTTCATCTCTCTATAGTGTTATTTCACCTGTTGCAGTTCCGTTTGGCCCTATGGGTGCATACTATTTCGAGTTCGAAATAAACAGTTTTTCCGAATTCGCCATCGTTTTCTCAAACAATTTTTCTCTTCCCCTTACCTGGCTCTCTGTAAACGGACAGATACAAAAAGGCAATGCCCTCATTAAATGGGCCACTGCCAATGAAACCAATATGAGAAGTTTTGAAATAGAACATAGTAGAACAGGAGCTGATTATTTAAAAGTGGGAACCGTTCGCGCCGCTGCTAACAGTACTTCCACAAAGCGCTATGAATTTGTTCATTCCTCACCGGCAGCTGGGATAAATTATTACCGGATCAAACAAATTGATTTGGACGGACGGTTTACTTATTCAACGGTGATTGTTCTGAATAATAACAGCAATGAAAAGAAAATCTTAATCAGTCCTAATCCGGTTCCGCAAAGCAGCACTGTTTATTTTAATGAGTCGGGCAGCAAGACCATCAACCTGCTTAATGCTAACGGCCAGTTGGTGCTTAGCCAGTTGATTCCCCAGGGAAACAGGAGTCACACAATAAATATGAGCCATCTGCCTGCCGGGTTGTATTTGCTGCAAATACAAATTGGAAATAAAACGGAAACACACAAGATCATAAAACAATAAAAAATGTTTGTTATGGCGACCGGATTAACGAAAATAATATCAATTCCCGCCCGGGAGGGGACCATCTTCAAAGAGTCAAAACGTATCATACGCATACAGGCCAGCAGCAACTACAGCCGCATCTACTGTACGGATGAACGCTACCCCATTACGGTGGCTAAAGTTTTACAGTGGTTTCAAAACAAACTCCCGCGGCAGGATTTTATACGGACGCACCGCGCCCACTTAGTAAACAAACAGTTTATAGAAAGTAAAACATTGAAGCAGGTGTTGTTGCAAAATGGCGAAACCATCAACATCAGCAAGCGAAAAAGAAATGAAATAAAAAATATTGCCTAACAACTCAAATAAAAGAAAGTATATGAGAAAAATTATTCTGTTATTCTTTATTGTGGCTGCAGTAGAAGTGCAGGCGCAAAATGTGGGTATCGGCACCACAAGCCCAAAGGCCAAACTGCATATTACAGGTAATTCTTCGGATCAAACGCCTGCTTTGTGGCTCAATAGTGCTAGTGCTACTGATTATACTTCAATAAAAATTTCCTCCCCCTCTGCGCCCGGAAAGTACTGGTTGATCAAATCAGGTATAAAACCCGATATTAATGATCCGAATAATATGCTTTATTTTTTTAGGGTAACAGATTCTGCCACCGGTTTGGGTGTTCCTTCTATTGTAATTAATAATTCAGGAAATGTAGGTATCGGCACCTTTGCACCGGTGGCACCCTTATCATTACCCCCATCGCTGGGTAAAAAAATATCCCTCTATCCCGGCCCCACGGGTGATGTCGGCTTCGCAGTGTTTGGAAATGAATTGCGGCAATATATTGACGATGCAAATGGCAATATCACTTTTGGTTTTGACGATTACACTAATGGTTTTACTGAGCGGATGCGGATAAAAGGAAATGGAAACGTAGGTATTGGCAGTGCAAATCCCGTATTGGGTGGTTTGGTTGTAGATAAAAAAGTAGGCGCCACTAATGCTGTTTTTGGCAGCAATACTACAGGGGTAGCAATAGAATCAAACTATCCGGGTATTGGTTTCAATACCTATTGGGACGGCGGCCGCAAAGCAATTGCCAACGGTTTTGGCGCCTATATTGGTACAGATCCTGTAAATGGCGGACTGAACTTCCACGTAACCGATGATTCATACACAGCCGGGGCCAATGCTAATGTTTACTCTGCCATTGCTATTAAACCCAACGGCAACGTGGGAATAGGCACTACCACACCCAACGCAAGCTTACAACTTGGTAATGTAGACGCCAACAGAAGAATTGTCTTATGGGAAACAGCCAATAATAATCATCAGTTTTATGGATTTGGTATCAATGGGTTCACGTTGAGGTATCAGACTCCTTCATCAAGTGATGACCATGTTTTTTATTCAGGCGCCGGGGCCGTTTCATCAACTGAATTGGTAAGAATAAAAGGTAATGGGAATGTTGGAATAGGTATTACAGACCCTGCGTACAGATTAGATGTAAAAGGAAGGATGCGTATCCGGGCAGATGGGGGTACAGCAGGTATCTGGTTTAATAATTCTCTTAACACCCAGCTCAGAGGATTTATTGGAATGGAAAATGAAGATGCATTTGGGTTTTTTGGAGATGCCGGAGCAGGATGGGCGTTAAGGATGAGCACTTCTTCTGGAAATATACAGTTAAGCAATAATTTAGGTGTAAGCGGAGCAACAAATATTAATGGGTTTACAAGGCTTGGCGAATCGTCTCCTGCCATAAAAACAAAATTGATTACCGGCTTTACATCTGGGGTACCTGCCGGTTTTGCAGATATACCACATGGTATTGACAGGTCAAAGATTGTTGGCATCAGCATATTAGTTACCACAATAGATGGAGTAGATGTTGGGCCTGGTTATTTTGTCAATACCGGTTTGCTGTACAATTTTCAAATACGTGCAGACGATGTAAGAATAACAAATCCCATTCTCCCCGTTGATTATGCTTTGGTGGGAGGCCGGCCGGTAAGAATTTTACTGACTTACCAGGAGTAGATAATAAAGTCGGGATAAAAAAGCAGTAATACTCATCAAAGAATTACTTGCCTGGCCAAAATCAATATGATCACCCGATAATTACAACATTAAAAATGAAACAAATTTTTATCACTTTATTTGTTGCCGGTTCAGCATAATTGCAGGCACAAGTCAAGCAATTTGATATCCTCTCATTCACCCCCACAAATTTGTTTTTAAAAACACAAAAACAACGCCTGCTTAATGGAAAATGGACGGTCATATTTTTTCTCAAAGGCATCCAGGCTTCCATAACAGGAGAGGTGAGGAAAGGAACCAGTATTTTATGAGATAATAAAACGAAATTATTTTTTGGCGCTGATTGAGAGCGTCGTTAACCGAATAATTAATAATTATGAAAAAAGAGAATCATCCATATTTCTGTTTTTTAATGGCCGCCGTATTAGGCAGCATCACATGCCTCCAGGCACAAACAGTCGCTTTACCTGAAATGAAAATGCCGGATATTCCTTACAAACCTTCCATCAAAAAAGGTTGGGTGGGCCAGTATATATACGAACTGCATTTTTTCGACAGCCTTTATCATAAAAACGGGAATTATGAGAAAAGACTCTGGATGAGAGCCGACAATACCTTTAGCGGGTATATCGAATTTCCTACTGAAGTAAAAGGCGCTATACGCAGCAACCAGCCGGATAAATACAATGCCACCCGTTATGAAAGCTGGATAGGATCCGGTACGCATAACAGTTGGTCCTTGATTAACGATACCATCAGGCGAACAGAGCCCATAGGATCAATGGGAAGTATTAGCGTTACCGGAAAGATGGAAAGTAACACTATATATTCTTCTAACGGCTCCTGGTTAAAAGGATGGATGAATAATGCGGATATGCAGATCGATCACAGCACAAAAAAATACAGCCTGGCTGTTCCGGTAGTTACGTTTGACATTGATGAAAATATATACGGGCAGGAAACTTATTTTAACCCGGCTAAAAAAGTGCCTTTCAGCAGAAATAGCAGAGGAACCAAAGGCAATTTCAGTATTGTTCCGTTAAGTCCGGAAGGGTGGGATTTTATCGAAGATAAATTTGACGATAACCAGAAAGAAATTATTATAAGAAAGAGGATACCGGTAACTATGGGGATGGAAGTGGCCCAGGGAAACACTACAAAGCTGCTGACAAAAAAAGGATTTGTGGATTTTTACCTGGTTCTTAAAAAGCTTTTCCTCGATGAAAAAGCGGCCATCAGTAAACCTGAAGCTATAAATACCAAACCTGCCACGGCGGAAGCCCCGCAACAAAAAACAACTGATAAAAATCCCGGGACTCCGGCAAGCACCAACAAACCAGGACTTAATGGATTAAAGAAAAAAGTAAGCAATATTATACGGAACAATTAGCAAGGTTTCCGTTTAGTAAGTTTCGGAACCCGGAAGCTACCGCAGCGCCTTTCCGTGAATTAGTTTCTCGCAACGACGCCAAGACGCAATGGGTATTCCAAGAAAATAAAAGAAGTATGAAATACTAAGGTTTTCTTTGCGCCGCTGCGCCTTTGCGTGAAAAACAAAGTTCTTTATAGACGAATAGATGCAAGTTCCGGGGAATGTTCGTAACATGTATATTATTTCTTCACCGCAGAGAGCAGGGTACGCGGAGATAACGCAGAGTCCAGCGTGCTTGTTTTGCCTTGCCGATTTAGATTTGGTGCCACCCGTCCGCGAAAAGTCAATCGTTTGCGTGATGGGTTTAGGCACGAAGAACGGCCCGGGCCGATTTCTAATTTCTCTTCGAAACCTCAGTTACCTCCTGCTCTCTGCGGTAAAACAAGCTGGCTGGGTGATATTCGGTACACTGACGTATTTCAATTCGCCATAACTTTGCACGTATACTATAATTGAACTTATTAGTATTCATCGACTATCTCAAAATCATTTCTAACAATATATTTTAATCTTCAAAAAATGGAAAATATCACCTCTCCAGGCAAATCATCAGAGAAAGTTAATGGGGAAAGCAAGTGCCCTTTTTTAGGAGGAGCACTGAAGCAACCGGCCGGCAGTGGTACCGGAAACCGTGACTGGTGGCCCAATTTATTAAAGTTGAACATCCTCCGCCAACACTCGTCCTTATCCAATCCAATGGATAAGCAATTCAATTATGCGGAGGAATTTAAAAGCCTTGACCTGAAGGCCGTGAAAAAGGATCTTTTTGATCTCATGACAACTTCTCAAGACTGGTGGCCGGCAGACTATGGTCACTATGGTCCGTTCTTTATTCGGATGGCTTGGCATAGTGCGGGTACATACCGCATCTCTGATGGACGGGGCGGTGGCGGCACCGGTACACAGCGCTTTGCTCCACTTAACAGTTGGCCCGACAATGCAAATCTAGACAAGGCCCGTCTGTTGCTCTGGCCCATCAAACAGAAATATGGTAAGAAAATTTCCTGGGCGGACCTGATGATTCTCGCAGGGAACTGCGCACTCGAGTCGATGGCCTTCAAGACTTTTGGCTTCGCCGGCGGACGTGAAGATGTTTGGGAGCCGGAAGAAGATATTTATTGGGGTGCTGAAACCGAATGGTTGGGAGACAAACGCTATACTGGCGACCGTGAACTGGAAAATCCTTTGGGGGCTGTTCAGATGGGTCTCATCTATGTGAACCCCCAAGGACCTAACGGTAATCCTGATCCGTTCGCAGCAGCCCGTGATATTAGGGAAACTTTTGGCCGCATGGCTATGAACGATGAAGAAACAGTAGCCCTGATTGCAGGCGGACATACTTTCGGTAAAACGCACGGTGCAGCCGATGCGGATAAATACGTAGGGAGGGAGCCTGCAGGAGCTGCCATTGAAGAGCAAAATCTCGGTTGGAAGAATACATTTGGTAAAGGCAATGCAGCAGATACTATTACCAGTGGTCTTGAAGGTGCCTGGACCACCACCCCAACCAAATGGAGCAACAATTTTTTCGAAAATCTTTTTGGCTACGAATGGGAATTGACAAAGAGTCCCGCCGGTGCACATCAATGGAAACCTAAAGGAGATGCAGGTGCAGGGTTAGTACCCGATGCTCACGACCCTTCGAAGCGTCATCAGCCATTTATGCTTACTACAGATCTTTCATTAAGAGTTGATCCGGCATATGAAAAAATTTCAAGACACTTTTTCGAACATCCCGATGCATTTGCTGATGCATTTGCCCGGGCATGGTTTAAACTAACTCATCGGGATATGGGGCCCATTACAAGATATCTCGGCCCGGAAGTACCTAAAGAAGAATTGATCTGGCAAGATCCTATTCCGGCAGTTACCCATGAACTCATCAATGACCAGGATGTATCCGCACTCAAAGCAAAGATTCTTGCTAGTGGATTATCTGTTGGCGAACTGGTATCTACTGCCTGGGCTTCTGCTTCCACATTCCGTGGTTCCGATAAACGAGGTGGCGCCAATGGTGCCCGCATTCGGTTGGCTCCCCAGAAATATTGGGAAGTCAATAACCCATCTCAACTGAATAAAGTGCTGGATATATTGGGTAATATCCAATCAGCATTCAATAGCAGTGGTGGCAATAAGAAAGTTTCAATGGCCGACCTGATTGTACTGGGTGGATGTGCCGGCATTGAGAAGGCAGCAAAGAATGCCGGTCATGATGTGAAAGTACCATTCGCACCCGGACGTAACGATGCATCGCAGGAGCAAACTGATGTGGAATCATTCGCCGTGCTCGAGCCGGCGGCAGATGGATTCCGCAACTATATTAAAACACGACACACAGCTTCTGCCGAAGCTATGCTGGTAGACAAGGCACAATTAATGACACTGACGGCGCCTGAAATGACGGTGCTGGTGGGCGGTATGCGCATGCTCAATACCAACTACGATCATTCCCGGCACGGGGTATTCACCAATCAAACCGAAGCGCTCACCAATGATTTCTTTGTGAACCTGGTTGATTTTGGTACCACCTGGAAGGCCACTTCTGATAAGAAAGACCTGTTTGACGGAAGCGACCGTAAGACTGGTAAAGTGAAATGGACAGCTACCCGGGCAGATCTCATCTTTGGTTCCAACTCTGAGTTACGGGCCATTGCTGAAGTGTATGCATGTGATGACTCGAAAGAAAAATTTGTGCAGGACTTTGTGGCCGTGTGGAATAAGGTAATGAACCTCGATCGTTTTGATTTGGCATAGAGCAGGGTAGGCTCGGAACCTGAATTGTATTTTTTCACCGCAGAGAATAGGAGAACACAGAGCTAACGCGGAGGCGTTTTTGCTATTAGGAAGGTTCTCAGCGAAACCTCTCTTATCTCCTGCTCTCTGCGGTATAAATTGATTTGAAATTTTTTTTACCGCAGTGAATCGGAGAACACGGAGCTAGCGCAGAGGCCTCGCTGGTGATATTCTACTACTTTTTCGAATTAACCGATAGTGTGAGTTTATTTCCCTTTTGGTTTGGTGGGAGGTTTGGTTGGTTTTTTTCCTTCGCCCTTCAAATTCTTTTCACAAACTTCCAGGTTTTCTTTTGCTCCAATAAAATCCGGGAAAAGTTTGATTGCCATTTGAAAATCGGCTTTGGCCCCGGCATAATTTTTAGCATCCATTTTTATTACTCCTAAAAGATTGGCTGCCGCTGCATGAACGGGTACGGTCTGCTGCGAACCATCAGCCATGGTAAATAATACTCCGAAGTTTTTTGCGGATGTATCGGCCAGCACTTTATTGGCCGAAGATTCACATTCGCCCATACGTTTCAACTGGTACTGGCAAATCGCTAACTTATAGAAATGATAAGGGTTTTTGGTTTTTGGCACTACCATTTCATAGAGGCCGACCGCTGTTTTCGGATCGCCGAGTTGATCATAACATTCAGCAGCCCTTTCCATAGCATATACATTCCCGGGGACCGCTTTGTACACTTCTTCTGCCAGTAGCAGCGAACTGTAAAAAGACTTTGTATTAAAATACAACATGGACAAAGTATCCTTATAAGCCATACTATTATCCACCGCAACATAATTTTGTAAGGCATTGATGGCTGCATTGGCATCGTTATAACTCAGCGCCTGGCGATACACGTTCAGGTAATGCTTCCGGAGGGAAACACTATCCTGGGCGGTAACTCCTGAGACAATCATTACAAAGAACATTACGGGAATTAGTTTATTCATTACAACAAGAATTGATTCGATGATAAAAATAGGCGTTCCTGTTAAAATAAAAAAGTTACAACCCGAATTCTAGGTGGGCTCCCATTGCCTGGGCGGGCAGACTATATGATAAGTAATTTTAGTTTGCCGGGCAATGATTCGTGGGACAGCAACTTTAGGTTAATTAGTGAACCCCTTATTTTATATAAACGACATAAACACATAAAGGGAACAAAATTTTTTTCAACGAAGCGGAGGACAAAGCGATAATACAGGCTACCCATTCTAAAATTTTGTAGCTTATTTATAATAAGCTTACCTTTTCCCTTTATCTGCAATGGGCCGGTACGCTCAATTGTTTATATAACTAACCCCTATTATATTTTTCAACCTTAAACAAAACAATTTATGAAACAGTTTATGCTGATTAGCTGCCTGGCTCTTGTGCTGGCAAGTTGCAATGAGGCAGGCAACGACAAAAAGGATTCCGAACCCATAAAAGTAGAAGGCGTAAAAATTGATGAACCAAAACTTCCGATCCCGCTGGAACAACCCTACAAAAACTGGCAGATAGGAAGCACGGAAAATGTGGTGGCCGCCATGAATACCATGAAAGCCTATATAGACAAGGATTTTTCCGCATTAGCCGCAGGAATCGGCGATTCATTGGAATTGAATTTTGATTATTTACATGTAAAACTGAGCCGCGACAGTGCCATTAATTTTTTTAAGGCAGATCGCCCCAAGTACAACAACCTTTCCGTTACCATGTACGATTACGTATCTGTAATATCGGCCGATAAAAAAAGTGAGTGGGTTACGATGTGGTACAAGCAAAGCTGGAAAAATGACAAAGGAGTACCCGATTCAATGGCTGTTACCGACGATATCAGAATGGAGAATGGCAAAATGGTGGAACTTGATGAAAAGACCAGTCATTTCCCGAAGAAGTAATTAAAAATAAGCTTGATAATCTACCGCCCGCCTCGTTCAACACGGGGCGGGTTTTTTATTGTACTATCAATACTTTTAAAGTTTTAAAAACAACTGTATCCTGTAAGGATCATTGCCTGATTATTTTTTCAGATATCATGCGGGGAATAAGGTATTTATTTTTTTTACTTAAAGGGTGTGTTGAAGGCGGGTTGTTCATTCTTGCTCAACGGCTCGCCGTCATTCTCCGCGCAAGCGAAACCTCACCCCCTTCCCCCTCTCCTTTAGGAGAGGGGCCTGTGCAACAGTCTGTAATAAACGTAATACCCTTTATTCTATCATTCAGGATGTTAATACTTGCTCCACCGGTCGTTGTCATCCTTCCCGCAAGGGAGAGCAGACAGAGCGGAGCTAACGCAGAGGCCTGCCTGCTTGCCTTCGGCTAGCTTCAGCGGAACAAAGCCAGAAGGATGAATCTCTGCGCAACCTCTCTTAACTCTTTTCTCTGCGGTATTATCGCAAAGTATATCCTTTCCATAAAAGGCGTCTCTTTCCAACAGTCATCAACAAAAGTTAAGAAGGAGGGGACTCATCGTATCAACAACCCGCAG
The DNA here is from genome assembly GCA_963775145.1 of uncultured Chitinophagaceae bacterium. Taxonomy (GTDB): domain Bacteria; phylum Bacteroidota; class Bacteroidia; order Chitinophagales; family Chitinophagaceae; genus Endoryza. The sequence continues at coordinate 24,049 of CAVZHZ010000014.1, read as the reverse complement.
AGAGCCTCCCTTATCTACTCATAGGAGCCGGGGGAAGAATCTGCGGAGATTGAAGTATGAGGGTTAAATAATATGTTTGCTTATTGCTTTTATAATAAATCAGCTTATGACGGAAGCAGCCAACACAAGCTCCCCGCCCGGTTTCGGAATGGACAGCAGCACTACGAAAGGAAGCCAGCTTCCCCAACGCCTTTATTCCATCGATGTATTCCGGGCCCTCACTATGTTCTTTATGATTTTCGTGAACGATGTAAGCGGGGTAAAGAATATTCCCGCCTGGATCGGCCATGCCCCGGCCGATGCAGATCGGCTTGGTTTTGCCGATACCATTTTTCCGATCTTTCTTTTTATTGTCGGGCTTTCCCTTCCTTTCGCTTTGATGAAAAGAATGAAAAGAGGTGATTCATTTTACCGGATTGCAAGCTATATCCTCATCCGCTCCATCGCTTTGCTGGTGATGGGATTTTTGCATGTGAACCTGGAGAATTATAACCCCATGGCCCTGTTACCGAAAGCCGCTTGGGAAATTGCGATAACGATTGGTTTCTTCTTAATCTGGATGGATTACCCCGATACGATAAAGAAATCAAGGAAGTATTTTTTACAAGGCACCGGTATCCTGATCTTAGTGCTGATGGGCTGGCTCTTCAAAGGGGGAGAACCCGCCTCCCCGGTAGGGTTGAAACCTTATTGGTGGGGCATCCTGGGAATTATCGGTTGGTCGTACCTGGTATGTGCACTGATTTTCCTGCTTTCAAAAGGAAATGGGTGGGTTCAAGCAGCGGCTTTTTTATTTTTTCTACTGATCAATATTGCTTCTCATACCGGCCTGCTTGGTTTTTCTATCTGGGTGATTGGTAATGCGTCTGCCGTTACCTTAACGATGGCGGGGGTAGTGATATCTCTTTTATACAGGAACCTGGCGGCTACCGGACGAGACCGGTTATTATGGATCGCCTTTGCCTTGGCCGGAATAGGGATGTTGGTTTTTGGATTGCTGATCAGGCCACACGCAGCCGGCATATCCAAGATTCGTGCAACCCCCGCCTGGGTAGCGATCAACATCGGTATCAGCATCCTTGTTTTCGAGTTGCTTATTTTCGGGGTGGACATAAAAGGAAAACAGGATTGGTTTAAAAGTATCCGTCCCGGCGGCACCAGCACACTGACCAGTTACCTGGTTCCCTACCTGCTTTATTCTTTGTATGCGTTAACAAACTTCAGGTATCCTGATTTATTTAACGAAGGCATCGGTGGAATTATCCGTTCATTTTTTATTGCTTTCCTGGTGATCTGGATAGCGGGCCTGCTGGAGAAAAGAAAAATAAGGCTGCAGCTATAATTTAAGAGTATCAGCATGAGCTTCATCCTAAGGCCCGGGTTCCTGTCTTCACGAATCCGTTATATGTTTACATTCCTGCTGAGTCAAAACACACACCAGGGGAGAAACATACCCAGGCTTTTTATTTTTTGCGACGCGAACCATAGTGAAGAAAAAATCCTACAGGATTTACTTAATTTCAAGTTTAGTAACCTAACAAATTTAAAGATAAAACATGAAAAATATATTGCTGATCCTGCTGGCTGCCCTCATTACATTGACCGGCAAAGGACAAACAGGGGATAACGTTATTATCGGTAAAGTGGACAGTATAAATTCCGGCATACTGAAAGAAAAAAGAAAGGTTTTTGTATATGTTCCCAATATGAAAACCGGCATACAAACTGCCAGCCAGCGTTACCCCGTAGTTTATCTTCTCGATGGCGAGGGCCATTTCGAATCGGTGGTTGGTATGATACAGCAGCTAAGCCAGGTGAATGGTAATACAGTGGTTCCTGAAATGATCGTAGTAGGAATTCCCAATACAGACAGAACGAGGGATCTGACGCCAACCCGTATCATAAGCGATCCCCCTATGATGGACAGTAATTTTTCAAAAGCAACCGGCGGGGGTGAAAATTTTACCCGCTTCCTGGAAAAGGAACTGATACCGCATATAGATTCACTCTATCCGACCCAACCCTTCCGGGTACTGATTGGCCATTCATTTGGCGGCCTCACCGTAATGAATATAATTACCAATCATACCAAATTATTTAACGCTTATATTGCCATAGACCCGAGTATGTGGTATGATAAAGAAAATTTTTTACGGGCCACCCAAAAGAAACTTGCTGCTCAAAATTATAATGGCACCCGTTTATATGTCGGCATTGCCAATACAATGGACGAAGGAATGACATTGGAAAAAATGAAAAAAGATACTTCCACTAATACAAGGCATATCCGTTCCATTTTTGCAATGGATAAATTTATCCGGAGCATTCCGAAAAACGGGCTACTGTATGCAAGTAAGTATTATGGAGAGGATGATCATGGTTCGGTTCCTTTGATAAGCGAATACGACGGGCTCCGTTTCCTCTTCAGCTGGTATCGATTTAAATTTACCATAGCAGACTTTACGGGTCCGGGTATCGGATTGGTGCAGCGAATGAAAAAACATTACGAGACCGTAACCAGGGAAATGGGGTATAAATTTGCTCCGCCCGAAATGTTGGTAAACGGGCTTGGCTATAATGCCCTTTCGTTAAAACAATATGAAAAAGCAGCAGCGTTGTTTGAAATGAATATTGCCAATTATCCGGAAAACGGCAACACCTACGATTCGTATGCAGATCTTTTGCTTGCCAGGAAAGACAGCACCGCGGCCATTACCAATTATAAAAAGGCATTGGCCATTACCAACAGTGAAGTCACCAAACTAAAACTGGATCAGTTGCTGGGCAAATCAACATTTAAAATTTCCGGAAAGGATCTCGAAAAATATGTTGGCGCATTTGAGTTTGAGGCAGTTTCAATTATCGCCACCTTTACAATGAAAGGGGAGGCCCTTTGGGTATCTGCACCGGGACAGGGCGATTCTGAACTGGTGCCGGTATCACTGCATGTATTTTCTATTAAGGGAGTGCCGGGCTACACGCTGAAGTTTGAAATGGAAGGCGATAAGCCGGTTGGTCTGGTGGCCATTCAGCCTAACGGTACTTTTAAAGCGCATATAAAAAAATAATATTGTATCGCAGAAAGTGTCGGAAAAAATATTGCTGAACAAGATTTCTCGAAGTGACAAGACATCCTTTTTTTTCACCGCAGAGGAACAGAGAACGCAGAGCTAACGCAGAGGCCTGCCTGCCATTACCTGTTTCTCTGCAAAACCTCTCTTATTTCCTGCTCTCTGAGGTATAAAAATAAATATGCTTAACCTTAAAAGCGGACACTTGAAACATTTTGTAAGGTCCCTCTCCAATGTTTCAACCCCACGCCATAGCGGGCAGCTACATAGAGGCAGGTATACTCGTGCGATTTGACGGAAACGAAGAAATTAAACAGCTTTTATGGACCTGACAATCATACATTATAAGTACATTCACTAAATTATAATTTATGAATTTTGCTTCAACCATTGCATTGGTCATTTATTGTTCTTCTGTAACAGCACAAAACGTTGGAATTGGAATAGCTATTCCTACTGCAAAACTGCATGTAAATGGGCCTATAAAACTTGAAGGATTGAATTTGTTTGAGTTTGGAGCAGGTGTAGCCGGTAAGGAAGTAAATGCGGGAAAGATTGGCTACAATGCCTTTGGTCAAAATGCCCTCACTTTTATCGGAGCCGGTACCAATAGTGCCAACAGAGCTATTTATTTTTATGCAGAAGGAGGAACAACCTTTAGTGGCCCTATAAACATTGGGGGTGCATTACAGGTAAATGGAAACGCAGGAATAGCAGGGCAGGTGATTACTTCTAACGGCGCTTCCGATCCTACCTGGCAAAATTCTTCCTTTTCCAATAATACCAGGTTTGCGGTAAAATTTATTGAGACGGTAAGTTCAACCGGCGGAGGTTCATTACCGCTGACATTGAATTATAACCTGAACCCTGCTGACGTTTCTATTTCAGCCAATTCTTTTACGATTAACAAAACAGGGCTTTACCATTTTGATTATTTTTTGCATTACAGCGGCTTTTCAACAACGGTACCTGGTATTACTACTCAATTAGTGGGTGTTTATCCCTCTGGCACAAATTTATTTTTAATAGGTGAGGTAGTATCAAATATTGCGAATGACGGTGCTTACAGAGGTAACTGGCATTTTACAATGGATGTTCATATTGTGGCACCTGCGACATTATCAATTGCCAGGCAAATCTTTGATGTGACATCATTTTCTGTAGTGCAGGGCGACTTCCTGGGCTATCTGATCAGCCAGTAATTTAAATACACTATAACAAAAGAGATTAATGAGGTCTCCCTGGAGCTCCAATAGTACAAGTAATCTAAGCGTCTGCCTGCAACAGACTCTTGCTATAAAATACAAATGTAAAATGCTTGCCCTTAAAAGTAATCGCTTGAAACATTTTGTATGACCCCGCAACAATATTGAAGCCTGGTGCGGACAGGGTAGATGTTATTTTTTGGAGGAATGCGTAGAGTAACATTAAGCTCTTGCCAGCTTCTTTCCGCTGTTCCGCTTCTTAATGTCTTTGTATGGTGATCTTGTCTGAATCCGCAACTCATACGATCTGTTAAAAGCTTCCTGGTTCAATTTGAATCTTTCAGAAAGAATACGGATCGTTTCTTTAGATAATCCTTTTTTATAGTTAAGCATATCAGAAACCAATCCTTCGCTTACATTCATAAGTTTAGCTAGATCAACTGCTTTCATTTTGTGTTCTTTCATAAGCGCTTTTAATAATTCTATAGGGTCTGAATCACGGAAGGAATTGTGTTCTGCATCATATTTGTCAATAAGCAGGTTTAGCAATTCAATCTCGTCCAGGATAACGCGGGACTTCTTACCGGCCTCTATTAACTTTTCCAGTTTATCACAATACTGTCTGTATTGTGTTTTGGTTTTAATGATTCTGTACTGTATATGTTCCATAGCGGTGGTATTCAAAAACTATTAATAGTGTATTCCCTGTTTTTTTTGCAAAGTTCAGTATAGCTGGCATTATGTAAAACGTACCTTTCAATGGATTCCTTTCTAATCAGTCTTACTTTCATGCAACCGTTATAAAAATAGTAAAAGTTCACTAAAAGTGAAGTTATATTTTTGGGTATTGCATCCGGGTATTCCTCCCTCCCGGACTTGTTTTTAACTCTAACAAAAGCGGCGCTGACAAAATGAATCTCCTCCCGGTTCCGGAATTTGTATTTGATGCGCCAGATTTGTTTTAGTAGAAGAAATGTAAACTTGTTCGGTAGGAATGCGAAAAAAACGGTAATGAGGAAAGAAAAGCAACCGAAAAAAACGAGAATTCTTTGTTGTGGAGAGGTTCCGAACCTTACCGCTACAGGTATTCATCTTTTTTCTTAGCTTAGTATTACTGTATACAAATTCAGATGCCCACCATAAAGTTTACCTATGCCCTTAAAAGATTCTTCCCGCAATTGAAAGAATTGGCGGCAGGAGGGAATTCTCTGCCCGAAGTGCTTACGGAAATAGAGCAACAGTACCCCGGGCTGTCAAACTATGTCCTCGATGAGCACGGGAGCCTGCGCAAACATGTGAACATATTCATCGATGGCAAAATGATCCACGATCGCAAAACACTGAAAGACGCCTTCCGAAGTGAAAGTGAAATTTATATCATGCAGGCCCTTTCCGGCGGATAAATACAAACATTATGAAACCCACACTGCTCCTGGGAACCAGGAAAGGACTGATTTCCTACCAATATAAAAAAGGAAAATGGACTTCCGAAAACCTTTCCTTTGAAGGTGTCCCCGTTTCCATTGCATATTCGGATGAAAGAACCGGCACCTGGTGGGCCTGCCTCGATCACGGGCACTGGGGAGTTAAATTACACCGGTCAGCCGACAGGGGAAAAACCTGGGAAGAAATAACCGCTCCTGCATTTCCGGAAGGCGAAGAAATTAAGGAGGGGGTACCAGCTACTACTCGCTATATATGGGCCATGTCGAATGGCGGAAAGAATCACCTTGATCGTTTGTGGTTGGGAACCGACCCGGGTGGTTTGTTCCAAAGCGTTGATGGCGGTTCCAGTTTTCAGTTGGTGAGATCCTTGTGGGAGCATCCTACCCGAAAAGAAGGATGGTTCGGGGGAGGGAGAGATCAACCGGGAATCCATTCAATACTGGTGGATCCGCGTAACGAAGATCGCCTGCATATTGGCATTAGCTGCGCAGGTATTTTTGAAACAACGAATGCCGGAAAAACCTGGGAGATACGCAACAAAGGAATGAAGGCGGAATTTCTGCCGGATCCCAAAGCGGAAACCGGTTATGATCCGCATATCCTCGTGGCCGCACCCACGAATCCGGATATTTTATGGCAGCAAAATCATTGCGGCATTTACCGGTCGGTCGATAGCGGAAAGAATTGGACGGATATCAGTCAGCCGGGTGGACCGGCCCATTTTGGATTTGCCATTGCCGTGGCTGATGATAATCCCGAACAAGCCTGGGTAGCTCCTGCTCATAGTGACATGACCCGAACAGCCATCAAAGGAGCACTCTGTATTTGCCGTACCGATGATGGCGGAAAAACCTGGGTTCAAAAAAGAGAGGGCCTGCCGCAGGAAGATTGCTTCGATATCGTGTACCGGCATTGCCTGGCATCCTCCGGAGAAGGGGTAGCATTTGGAACCACCACGGGTAATTTATTTTTCTCCCCTAACCGTGGTGAACAATGGCAGGTATTAAATAATTACCTGCCCATGGTCTATTCGGTGCAGTTTGCCGATTAAACAATCGCTGCGCTTATCTCTCTCCGTCAGGGAACCTTTTTTGATCATCCATCCAGGCAAGAATACCTCCCCGCAGGCTATAAATTCTTTTCGAATTTCCCATAACACCTGACAGTATCCGGGCTGCCTGCAGACTTCTTTTACCGCTTTGACATAAGGTGACAATGATGCTGGCATCTGTATCAGGAATATGCTGCGACAATTGCCCGAGGGGAATCCGGAGGGTTGAAAAATGACTGAGGGCTGGTTTTTCATTAGGTTCCCGCACATCTATTATAGTAACCTTTTCCTTTTGCAGGAACTGGCGAAATTGCGCTATATCTATTTCAAGTGGAGATGCTTCAGAATGGCACTGCCATACATAATCGGTATGCTCAAATTCATTCTTCGTTGCGGGAATCAATGCGCGGGTTTCGGGGGAAGCAGATATGTTCAAGATGAAAACCTGGTTGTTGAGGGCATTGTAGGTGAGCAAACAGTTGACAAGCGGTTCCCCGATACCGGTAATGAGTTTGATGGTTTCATTGGCCATCATGGTTCCGATCATACCCGGTAAAACGCCCAGCACACCGGCCTCCGCGCAATTCAGCACTTCATCATCTTTGGGAGGAACGGGAAACAGGTCCCGGTAATTGGCCGGTTGTTCCTGTTCGTTAGTCCGGTAATTGAATACGGCCACCTGGCCTTCGAATTGCGATATGGCACCAAATACCAGGGGCTTTCCCATGATCACACAGGCATCGTTGATCATATACCGGCTGGCAAAATTATCTGTGCCGTCGATCACCCAATCATAATCTTCCAGGATTTTTAATGTGTTTTGCGGGGTCAGTCTTTCAGTATAGGTATTTATGCGGATATCCGGGTTCAGCAACCCGAGGGAACGGCTTGCACAGAGGGCCTTTTGCTTACCGATATCCTGCACGGAATACAATACCTGCCGGTGCAGGTTATTGAGTGCCACGCAATCATCATCTGCAATACCAATCGTTCCGATCCCTGCTGCCGCCAGGTATTGCAAAACCGGGCAACCCAGTCCGCCTGCACCAGCCACCAACACCCTTGCGGCCATCAGCTTCTGTTGGGCGGCTTCGCCAAATTCAGGAAGGATGATCTGCCGCTGGTAGCGTTCATATTGGGAAGAAAGATCCATCATCATTTTTTACATAGTGATCCGATATCACAAATTAACCAAAAGCCGGTAAACGACATGGGCAGGCCCCGGAGTCAGCATCCGTAAAATAGAGTGTATTGATAAAGATACCACAGTCCTGATTAGGAAGGGAATCGGCTCTCGTTCCTGTGAGACTTTGGCGGAATTCACCTCACCCTGCCTTTGCCGGCAGCCTGCCTGTCCGGTAGGCGGGGCAGGCCCTTCCTCCCGCCAATGCGGGACAGGCTCTCTCCTGTAGGAGAGGGGAGTGTAACAGTCGCTATTAAACGTAATTCTCTTTATTCTGCAATAAAGGTTGTTAATAATTGCTTGTTGCTCCGCAAAGCCCTCCCTACCCACACACAGTAGCCGGGGAGATTGAAAAGTTTTTTTCAAGTGAATACGGGTCCTATTCTAACAGTTATCTCATCCTGCTAATCTTATAATTCTGAAAATCCCTGCGGCAGGCAGGATGATTCAAACAATTGCCTCAAATTTAATTTTCCTCCTATCGTAGTCTGTGTTTCATGAATAATCCATATGGAGAGCGTCGGCTTCACCAGAACAGTTGGAACAAAACCTACCCTAAGGCAGCAACATCAACCTGGTAAATTTCTGCATACGCCTTCAACAGTCGGTTTAACTGGTTCGTTCCGGTGAACTCAGTGACATACGAGAAGCTGGCTTCGGACATTTCTTTGTTATGAATACACCGGCTTATGATTAACAGGCGGAACTGGTAATCCGGAAAATTTTTGAACCAAATTCCTTTCTCCAGGAAATCCAGCGCTTCCATCCATCTTTTCTGGACAATCAACACGTCGCATCCGTCGAGGAAGTCGGTAAAGATTTTTTTCTGTTCATTGGTCAGCTTAAAATTTATGGGATAAAAAACAGCGTCCAGTTTGCTGAAGTCGTAAATGTCATTAACCAGGTTGATGCAGTTCTTCTCAGTAAAGAAATCAGTCGTTCCTTTTTCTTCCACCAGCAAGGGCACCAGTTGTAATCGTCCGCTGTTGGCCAGCATAAGGGCCTGCTGGTATTCATCGAATAACCAGCTAGTTTTCTTATTGCGCGCGGTAATAAAATCCGCCGTCTTTTCGGTGAGTACAAGCACATAGTATTGCGATTCGCCCACATACGATATAAAGGCGGGCACTTCCACGAAAGTATCTGCGTCTTCATCTAATGATACTTTATCAAAGTGAACGGCATACCCTTGCTTCACCAAATAATCATGAATCTTTTCTACATATTCTTTAGAGGCAGGGCCGTTCCATTTGTACGATAAAAAAATAGCTGGCGGGCATCCGATCCAATAAGGATTATAGAGTCTTTTGGTAGTGGCAATTCCTAATAAGGCGATTTTAACGGGCAGGGGACCATGTTTTGTTACGGCTTGGCGGATACTGGTTATGTCAGTCTCTTTACCTTCGAGTTCTTTCATAATGTCTTCAAAGTCCGTCATACTTAAATTTACTAACTTTTATTAGCTAATGCATTCTTCTATTGTCCCATCGCTACTTAGTAAAATATAGAGAAACCTAGTGGTAGGTAAGGTTTCGAACCTTACGGAGGTTCGGAACCTTACTGCTACGTTCCAACATGAACCGGGTTGCCGGTTACGCATTGGTTACCGGTCAGCCAGCCGGGTGGACTCGGTCTATGTGATTATTTCTAAATCATTTCACTGATTGTACAAGAGGAAGAAGCCCGATTCAGTTTGGGAATGGCTCAATCTGCCTAACCGGGCTATTTGCTTTTTTTTAGATTTGGTACATACCCGGTTATTCACCAAAACGATGTTATGAAGAAGCTCCTGACTTTATTGGCAGCCTGCCTGCTACTGAACAATGGCTCACTTTCAGCCCAAAGAATTTTATTAAAGATTGCTTCCATTACTCCGCCTGCCGGGGAAGAAGTTAAGGCCGTAGAATTTAAAATTGATGCAACAGCTACCTGGGTGGGTGGTGGTGGCGGCACAGCAGGCCGGGCGGTTTTTCATGATCTGCTGATCAAAAAAACGAATAACACTTCCACGAACGAATTATTTAAAAAGCTGGTAACCGGAACCTATATCCCGGCGGTAGTGCTGGAGTATTACAATGCTTCCAATGTATTGTACTTCACCATCACGCTTAAAACAGTCATTGTTACCAATTTTTTCTGGCTCAGTCCCGAATGCCCTACCTGTTTAAAATTAGATCACCAGGTGGCTTTTGTACCTAAACAGATAGAAACTGCTGATGCGGTTACCGGTATCACGTTTAAGTTTGATGTATCTCTTAACTCAATCTACTGATATGTTCAGGTTCTTAACTGGTTTATTTCTGTCATGCCTTATCTTTTCTTCTTTGCAGGCGCAGATCGGGATGGCTGATTTGGGAGGAAGCCACATTGGAAACGATAGCGTATCATTTTCAAAAGCGATTGGGAAAGCCACCACGCCTAAATGCCCCTTGCCGGGAGCCTGCGAAAATGCGTGTGCTGTATATACATTTATTGGTGCGGGTGACTGGAGCATTGAAGGAAACTGGGAAGGAGAAGCCATGCCTCCGGCTTCGCCTGCCGGTTGCTTGCAGATTGTAATTAACCCCATAGGGACACAGGAATGCCTGCTCAATATTCCCTTGCAGCTCATTCCGGCGGGAGCCAGTATCCTGGTGGTTACTGGTAAGCGTTTCCGGGTACCCGGGCGCCTGGTTCATGAATAAGTGGTAGGTAAGGTTCGGAACCTGAATGCCCCAAATCAATTATATCGTAAAAATATCTATATTTAATTTCCTTTACCCGTTGAATCTGCCTTCCGGCCCTGTCTATTCTTCACCAAAAAATTAAATTAAGAAAATGAAACACCTGACCAGATTTTCTGCGTTGCTGCTAAGCATAGCGTTCTCTTTATTGTTCATTTCCTGTAATAATGAACAAAGCAAAACCGAACCGGAAACAAAAGCGGCCGATACTACTTCTACTACCGTTGCACCTGTTGAGAAAGTTAACACCATTGTTACCACTCCTCAACTTATGGGAATGGTCAGGCACAAGGTGAAGGATTATGCAGCCTGGAAAGCCTCTTACGATTCGCGTGATTCCATGAGACTGGCTAACGGAATTCACAGTTATGTGATTGGAAGAGGCATGGATGATTCCATGATGGTACTGGTAGCATTAAAAGTAGATAACCTGGATAAAGCAAAAGCTTTTTCCAAAGACCCGGGCCTGAAAGCAGCCATGAAAAAAGGCGGTGTCCTTGGTACACCCGAAATTAGCTTTGTTAATGTGGTGTGGCAGGATACGGTGAATGTTGGCCGTATTCCACGGGTGATATCAAGTTTTACTGTAAAAGATTGGGATACCTGGAAAAAAGCATTTGAAGAAGGCAAACAGGAGAGAATAGAAAATGGCTCTGTTGACAGGCAGTATGGTCATGATGCAGATGATAACCACAAAATATCTTTGGTAACAGCCCTTACCGACGTTGACAAAACAAAAGCTTACTGGGGATCTGATGCGTTAAAGAAAAGAAGAGAAGCCGCCGGCCTTACCACTACCCCAAATCGTTTCATATTTAATATTGTGCAACGCTATTGATCATAAAGGGCACATAAAAATTTTACCATTGATTTAAAAAAAGATGAGGCAGTTGCTTCATCTTTTTTTTACTAAGGTTCAGAACCTGTATGCTACCCCTTTCTTCCTGCGCCCAAAAGTGTTATTTCCCAACTCCAGCATAAAAATTATTTTTGTTGGAAAGCAGGGTTATGAAAATATTACTAACAGTTTTTCTTTTGATCCCTATTATCGGAATCGGCCAGAATATTGGCATCGGCGACCCATCTCCCAATACCAGGCTTTCTATACAAGGAAGTGAAACAACATTAAATGGATTGAACGCCGGTATTAAATTGCGCAACACAGCTTCTACGAATACCTGGTATATCAGGGCTGGTGCAACCGGGACTGCAACAGCCGCTAACGGACTCAGTATCGGTGACAATAGTTCTTACCACGTACAACTCACCAGCAACGGTTTCCTCGGACTGGGAATTATGCCTTCTGCCACGCTACATGTGAATGGTGGAATTAAAATTGAAGGCACAAATATTATGGAGTTTGGAGCAGGTATAACCACAAAGGAAGTAAACGCAGGCAAGATCGCCTATAATGGATTCGGCACCACTGCACTGGCAATCGTAGGTGCCGGAAGCACCGTAGGCACCCGTAAAGTGACATTCTTTGCCGAAGGAGGAACTACTTTCAACGGACCTATTGTTTCAGTAGGGACTGCGTTTTTGGACAATGGTTTTATCGCCACCGGACTAGGCGCAGTGAATGGAACTCTTCAGGTCAATGGTAAACTTTCAAGTGCCGGAACCAATTCGGTTCATATGATCCCTATTTGTATGGGCGTAGTGGGCCAATTCGGCGCCGTGATCGGGGGAACCGGCAATTTCACGGTCTCCTACAATTCTACCACCTACGATAAAGACATTACGATTACAGGGGAAAACTATACCAACGATGGCTATATCACAATCGTAACAAACATTCGCGAATTTGCAGGGGTTCATTGGGCAATGACGACCGCCGTTGGCGGTAAACTGAGAGTGTCTCAGGCAACAACTAGCATTGCTGGCCCCGGGCAGACTAACAGTGCTTTTCATTTTGTTGTGTATAAGCTATAGCCTATTTATTTCAAAAAAAAAATGCCCCCGCTCTCAAAGTTTTTAATTTCTGCTGTGAAAGTTCCAAACCTGTATTTCTTTTTTTTACCGCAGGGAATAGGAGAACGCGGAGCTAACGCAGAGGCCTGCTTGCGGGTATCCTGGGTGTAGCGCTGCTTTTTAAGGAATAACTTTTAGAATTTAGAGATGTTAAAAGACCTTTATAAAGTTTTCTTTGCGCCCATTACGGTTAATTTTTTTACCGCAAAGAATGCAGCAAAGCAAAGGATTGAATTTTTTCCTTTGTGTACTTTTTCTCCTTAGACTCTTTGTGTGAAATTTCTTCATGGCAATTGTCTGAATCAGGATTTACCGGATTTTAGGATGTGCAGGATGTCACTCTGAGAAGGGAATTTATTAAAAATGAAAACAGAGTTTTTTCAAAAAGGTATCTCATCCTTTTAATCCTTTAATCTTGAGAATCCTGATTCAGACAATTTTAGGATTTACGGTATTGTAATTAGGGTTATAAACTTTTTTAAATTGTAAACTGCGTGCTCCAAAATTCAACAGCAAGCCCACCGGTAAGTCATAAGCAACAAGATAATTTTTGGCCTGCGCGAGATGTACATCTTCTAAATTAATCAGCGCCTTTAGTTCTGCTAAAACATTACTTTCTATGATAAAGTCGGCCCTTCTTGTTCCAACTTCAGCGCCTTCATAAAAAATGGTTTGCTCTTTTTCTCTGTCAAAATCTAAACCTGCCTTTCTGAATTCAATGGCAAGGCATCTTTGGTAAATCACTTCCTGGAAGCCGTTTCCTAATTTATTGTGGACTTTAATAGCACAACCAATTATTTTAAATGTTATTTCATCGTAGTTAATCATCCTGAAAATATTTAAACTTGAAAATCTCTGCCCTGTCTACCGGGAAGGCAGGCTGCGGCAAGCAGGCTGATTCAGGCAATTTATAAAGAATATATTTCTGTCCAATGCCATAAAAAAGGATGAGGAGTATGAATAATAGCGGTTAAACGGGGTTGTTTTGACGTGGATGGTGCGATGTAAAAAAGGAAAGTGTGGGTAAATTGTCTGAATCAGCCTGCCTGTCCGGTAGGCAGGGATTTACCGGATTTTGGGATGTACAGGATGGCACCCTGAGAAAGGAAATTTCTCTATCAAAGTGAAATCAGCGTTTTTTTCAGAAAGGTATCTCATCCTGCTAATCTTTTAATCCTGAGAATCCCGATTCAGACAATGCAAATGTCCGAATCAGGATTTACCGGATTTTAGGATTTACAGGATGGCACCCTGATAAAAGAAAATTCTCTATAAGTGAAATCGGTTTTTTTTCAGAGAGGTATTTTATCCTGCTAATCTTATAATTCTGAATCATGATTTACCGGATTTTAGGATTTACAGGATGGCACCATGATAAAGGAAAATTCTCTATAAGTGAAATCGGTTTTTTTTCAGAGAGGTATTTTATCCTGCTAATCCTTTAATCTTGAAAATCAAGACCTGTCTACCGTCAGGCAGGTTCAGACAATTGAGAGTGGTAAGGCTCCGAACCGTTATGACACCGGATCGATTGCCTGGCCAATGCCCGAAGGGCGGGATATACCGGTTCGTAGTAGCCGATACCAATATTAATCGATCCCTTACGCGGGTAAGGGATTGTTGCTTGAGGGGGGACTCTTTATTCCTCCGCAGGTGCGCTCTCCCTGATCCTGTGTGTGGGTCGTAGGTGAATGAAGGTTTTACCGCAGCTCTCTATAAACTTGCCTTGCTTTTTCAAATGCGGAGTTCAATATACCGGTAAAAAATTGTTTCTTTCTCCAGAGGGAACGACGGTTATATTCTACGTAAGTCAGTCCGTGGATATTTGCGAATATCTCCACGTTTTCTTCTTTCAGGAAGATAATGGCATCTTCCGCGGTAAAGTGGCCATTGTCATCCAGGCTGTCAAATGCTCCAAAGCAATAGCCCAACTCAAATACTACGTTCTGCCGGGCGCGGTATATGTTCTTATTTATTTTATCATCAGCCGACATGATTACTACCACGCAATGAATTTCATCCCATATAATATCTCTTAGCCTTTCAAAAATCACCCCGGCTTCGAATTCTTTTATCAATACCCGGGGAGTAAACCCTGCTTCCTGCACCCATTGCTCCACGGTTTGCCAGGCATTGGAATGGCCGTGCATGATGGCTACATTAAAGTCTCTCTTAGGCATAATTATCTTTTTATTTTGTAGCGGGTACTTGTATTTTTTGTATCAGCCAGGCGAATAAAATTCCCAGCATGGCGCCAATGGGCATTCCAAAAATAATGGCTGCCTGTATTACATCCTGGTAAGTTCCATACACGGCAATCCATGCCGCGAGTGCAATAAACGAGGCGATAACAGCCGTCATCAATAGATTTTTTCTCGGTCCTGCCACTGCACCCACTATCAACCATAACACCCCGGCAAAGGCGCCGCTGCCTAAAGAATAGTTCAATAACAGCACCCGCCAGAGGTTGGCAATTTCAATTAGCGGCTTCTTGAACAGGGCGTTGCATTAGGGAGTCCAAACACGCCACAATTGGGATCGCCCGAGTTCGCATTCCAATACGCTGATCACAATGTCCACCCAAGTTTCCCAACAAATCGTGCTTTGTCTTAGTGGCGGCATGGACCAGAACCGCCCTGCTCTTGCGGTATCTTGCCCAAGGATATTTTGTTCACGGAATAAGTTTTGATTACGGTCAAAAACATCGCCTTGAACTGGATCGACTTCAAGCCAACTTGGAATACATTCGCCAGCAAGGAATCTCGGCAATCCACTGGTCATTGGTGGATCTTTCAACGACAAATCAACTCCTGCGGCGTCCGCCTTGACTAGTTCCGACGTCGACGTCCCCTTGGGGCATTACGACAAGCGTCCATGAAGTCGACGTTCGTTCCGAATCGGAATGCGATTTTCTGTGCGATCGCCTATGGCCATGCTCTGTCGATTGCCGAACGCACCGCTCAGTCCGTCAAGCTGGGATTGGGCGTCCATTCGGGCGACCACGCGATCTACCCCGATTGTCGGCCCGACTTTTATAAAGTGCTGTCACGCATTTCAAATTGGAAACTGGAATTCGGAACGCATCCAGTTGGAATTGCCGTATTTGCATTGGAACAAAGCGGACATCTTGAAAGATGCCCGCCGGGCCGTCGATCAATTGAATTTGAATTTCGCCACCGTTTTTCGGAATACATGCACAAGTTACTTGCCCGACAGCCAAGGCCGTTCGCTGGGTTTGACTGGCTCGGACGTGGAACGAATCTTGGCGTTTCATCAACTGGGCTGGGTCGATCCGCTCGATTATCAAGTTCCCTGGCAGGATGCCGTCAAACAAGGCTTTAGAACTCGAACAAACGTTTCGAGCCGATGGCCCGCCTGTGCCGCAGTCAAGTGATCAGAATAATTTTGTACCATAGCCATTATTGAACGAAGCCAACCACAGGTTAGCCGCCAATTGAAAAACGTGGGGCACGTTTCTAACGTGCCTGATTTCTTCAAGATTTTAGCACGATGGCATCGTGCTCCACGGTCGTTTCAACGGGCTGCTTGGGATTCCGCGAAACTGCCGAAGTTCGCTCTTCATCGAGGACCGCCATGGCCGACATTTATCAAGATTTCCCAATTAACTCATCGGCGGAAAAAGTCTTTGCAGCGATCAGCACCGCCGCAGGGCTCGATCAATGGTGGACGAAGCGGTCGGCGGGCCAGCCGATTCTCGGCCAGGAATACGAATTGTGGTTCGGGCCGGAATACGATTGGCGAGCCATCATATCGAAATGCCTCATCGACAAGGAATTCGAATTGACGATGACGCATTCGGACGCGGATTGGGCCGGCTCACGAGTTGGATTTCAATTGGAGTCGCGCTGAGAAATGGTTTGGGTACGATTTCATCATAGCGGCTGGCCAAACCGCGAACGAGCATTTTCGGATTTCCAATCACTGCTGGGCCATGTACTTGCGAATTCTGCGGCGCTATGCGGAGTTTGGCGAAAGCGTCCCCTACGACGAACGCCTCCAGGTCTAGAATGCGAGCGGAGACTTGCCGCAGGCATGTTGACACGCTGGATCTTGTTGCCGAGGACGGCAACAACAAACGCCGTTGTTCGGGCCTTCTCCCGATCGTTTCGCAAAGCGATCTCGCCGCGGCACGCAACTTGACGATCGCCGACCGGTGAATATCCCCGTCGGCTTCGAACGCGGTGATCTTGTCGACGTTTTTCAGGGTCAGCTCGATATCGTCGAGGCCGTGGAGTAAACAATATTTTCGATGCGGATCGATTTGAAAGGTTGCTTTCAAGCCAAAAATCGTCGCTCACCGTTTGTTGGTTCAAATCGATGGCACAGTTCGTAGACTGGGTTTTTGGCAACTGAAGGCAAAAATCTTTTGCACAATTTCCGCGGCGAGCGTGATCGGCAAGCATGCCCTTTTGAAACTAGTTGTTGTAAAAGATATCAGCGAACGACTGGGCGATGACGCAGCGGAATCCATAATCTCTAGCCCACACGGCGTGTTCGCGGCTGCTCCGCTGCCGAAGTTGCGGCGAGCGACCAAGACTCGACGCCCCGCCGGTTCGCTTGTTCAGCTCAACTGGGGTTGGTTTGGTGATCATCGAGTGATATCGCCAATCGAAGAATAGAAATTTTCCTAATCCAGTTCGTTCAATTCGTTTGAGAAATTGCTTGGGAATGATTTGATCGGTATCGACATTTGCCCGATCGAGCGCCGCGACCGAGCCGCTGTGAAAGGCTGAATGGATTCATAGGAGATTAATAATTAGCGTTGAGATTAACTCTTGTATTGCCATTGACGGATATCGACAAAATGGCCGTTATTGCCGCAGCAGCGGCCATGGCCGGCGAGACCAAATGGGTACGGCCTCCTCGGCCTTGGCGTCCTTCGAAATTTCGATTGCTGGTCGACGCACCGTTCCCCCGGTTCAAGTTTTCGGGATTCATTCCCAAGCACATCTACAACCCGCTTCTCGCCATTCGAAACCCGCCGCGAGAAAAATTCGATCGAGACCTTCTTGCTCGGCTTGACGTTTGATAACGCCGCTCCCTGGAACGACCATGGCGTTGACCTGCTCAGAAACTTTGTATCCTTGCGATGATGTGCGGCCGCACGCAGGTCTTCAATCTGGAGTTCGTGCACGAACCGATAAATACGCGGTTCACTGAAACTGCAGTCACAGGTGTGCCCGGTTTCAAGTCCATATAGGCGAGAGCGAGAGCGGCTGTCTGCTGATCAACCGGGTCGACAAAATCGCCGGGGGCCGGTATCGCTTGTCCACTGAAATGACTTGGCCGGGATTGGTTCCCCAGGAGATTTGCGGTGCGACATCCTCCTGCGCGATAAACTCTCGACCCCCGATCGTAGCTCGCTCCGGGATCGGTCGGGAGTCCGCCGCCATCGTTCGACCGCCGCCGCGAGAGTCCGTGGGCTAAATCTCGCGCCCACGCAAGTACTCAAATGTCTTTTCGTCTGGAGCGAATGATCCCCGCCTTGGCTCCGGCTTCGATGGACATGTTGCAAACGGTCATACGAGCTTCTATCGACATATCGCGAAAGGCCTGACCCGTGTATTCGATTACGTATCCGGTTCCGCCCGAGAGTGGTTAGTCGGCCGATTAAGTAGAGGATTAGATCTTTGGCGGTGACGCCTTCCGGCAAGGAACCATCGACACGAAGTTCAAACGTCTTGGGCTTGAGTTGCGGCAAGGTTTGGGTCGCGAACACGTGCTCAACCTCGCTCGTCCCGATCCCGAAAGCGACGCCCCAAACCGACCATGGGTCGCGGTGCGAGTCACCGCACACGATCGTCATCCCCGGCTGGCGTCAGACCCGCTCGGGTCCGATCACATGAACGATGCCCTGCTGCACGCTGTCGAGGTCATACAGCCGAACCCCGAAGTCCCGACAATTCTTGGCAAGGTTTCAATTTGCTGTCGCGAAATCGGATCGGCAATCGGCAATCGGCGATCCGTGGTCGGAATATTGTGATCTTGAGTGGCAACCGGTCGGCAGCTCCGGCCGCCTGACCCTTCGTCCGGCCAATCGCAAACCTTCGAACGCTTGGGGGCTGGTCACCTCGTGGACGAAGATGCAAATCAATATACAGAAGTGTCTGCTTGCCTTCCTCGTGAAAGACGGTGTGCTGTTCCCAAATCTTGTCGAACATCGTTCGTGGAGTGGCGGGAGATCATTGAGTGCGGCCCGGAATGAAAGAGTTAATAAAACTGGGCTGGCGCGGAACACCACAGTGGAACGACCTTTCCAGCCCCGTAGCATCTTATTCGGAAATCCAGCCGTTGTACAAGCAGAAGCCAACGGCGATCGCCAACACGATTCGATAATAACCGAAGACCGACATGCGATGACGGTTTAGAAAGGCGAGCATCCACCGCACGGCCACAAAGGCGGAAATACAAGCGGCTAAAACCGCCGACAGCCATCGTCAGCACGTCGTAATTTTCGATTAACGCGTCGCCGGACTTGACTGCTTTGTAACCCGTTGCCGCGAGCAAGGTAATCACGCCCAACAAAAAACTGAACTCGACCGCGCCGCCCAAGCTCAACCCAAATAGCATGCCACCCAAAATCGTCGCCAAACTCCGGCTCGTTCCCGGAGACATGGCAACCGTCTGCAATAAGTCCGATACCAAGGGCAATTTGCCAATTCATGTCCTCTAGTTGTTTAAACGTTCGCGGCTGGTCTCCACGGAATGCAGTCGTCCAACGATCGACAATCAAAATGGCCAAGCCGCCCGCAAACCAGGCCACAGTTACCGCCCGCAGATGCAAGGAGATGAGCGTCGATCCAATCGTTGGAGCAACTGCTCCCAGCACCATCGCTGGTGAGAAACGCAATGATCGAATCGAGCAACAATCGGAGAACCCGCTCGCATGCGGCCGTCCCAAACGCAAGAGTCCCAGACAGCCCGCTGAACGATTCGCGAACTCGATTGCGAAATATCCCCAGCACTGCAATGATGGCACCTGCTTGGATCCTAATTGCAAATGCATTGGCCGCTTCTGATTCAGCGATCCCCAGCAAGCGTTGCGTCAATAGCACATGGCCGGTGGAACTGACCGGTAAGTACTCGGTCAAGCCTTCGACGATACCCAGTACAACCGCTTGCCACCAATTCATAACCACCAATCAAGTTAGCTTCCGGGTATGCGTGACAACCGAAATTCGACGCGGGAACGATTAAGCGTAACGGACTATTCTAGTTTGTCGGCCACCGCAGGCAGCTAATCGCAAGGATTTCGCAAACTCGTCCGAACGATGGTTTCGTGGAATCTGTTCCAAATCAGGCCCCAGCGTTTGAATCCGAATGGCCATGCCCAAACGCAGTTTACTGCCTAATTATCGGGACTAGATCAGGTATTCGATGCCCCCGGTGCGACTGCGAATCGGCTATCCCACGCAAACTTTTCTTTTTGATGTGGCGGCCGACCACCTATGGCTA
This sequence comes from uncultured Chitinophagaceae bacterium, assembly GCA_963775145.1. Lineage (GTDB taxonomy): Bacteria > Bacteroidota > Bacteroidia > Chitinophagales > Chitinophagaceae > Endoryza. The sequence continues at coordinate 3,923 of CAVZHZ010000014.1, read as the reverse complement.
ACCAGTGATTCGGCCAATTCGCGCATGGAATTCCGGACTGGACTGCGAAACGATCTTGGGCTAGTCTCCGCCCCAACTCAAGCCCAAATTAACAAGTTCAATTCGTCTAGTATCGAGGCTGAATGTTCGGACGGTCCATTGATTGGCGGCAATGGGTCCTCCCCGCAAGCGTAATTGCTGGCGTGGTTGTTATGATCGTGCCCGTCCCCGCCGCAGTCATTGACGTACTGCTCGCGGCCAATATTGCCTTGGCGATCATCATCCTCTTGACGACGCTGCAAGTCCGAACGCCGCTCGAATTTAGCTTGTTTCCCAGTATTCTGTTGGCCGCCACGTGGGTCGGCTGGTGCTGAATATTTCCACAACCCGCCTCATCTTAAGCATGGCAGCGACGGAATCGACGCCGCGGGACACATCATTCAATCGTTTGGCAGTTATGTTGTTGGCGAAACTCTATTATTGCGCGGTAATTTTCTGTATCATCGTCATTGTTCAATTCGTCGTGGTCACCAAGGGTGCGACTCGCGTCAGCGAAGCCGCCGCCCGTTTGCGCTCGATGGAATGCCGGGCCGTCAAATGGCAATCGACGCTGATCTAGCGCCGGGATTGATCGATCACGCGGAAGCGATTCGCCGCCGAGAATCGCTTGTTTTGCAAGCCGATTTCTACGGAGCTATGGACGGTGCCAGCAAATTTGTGCGCGGCGATGCGATCGCGGCGATCGTGATTACTTGTGTCAATATCTTCGGCGGGCTCATTATTGGTTTGACGCAAAACCTGAGCCTAGCTCAAGCCGCAGACGTTTTCACGCGTCTGACGATTGGAGAAGGCTTGTCCTGTCAAATTCCTGCCTTCCTGATTGCTCTATCTCCACCGGCATACTGCTCACTCGAAATACCCAGTCGCTCGATCTGCCGACAACCTTCTTTCAACAACTCTTCGGCAAGCCGATCGTGCTGGCGATGGCTGCCGTTTTCTGTCGCTCTTAGTTTTCACTCGCTTGCCCGCGATTCCATTGCTTTCGATTGCCGCTATTTGTTGTCTGGCGGTGTATTTCCAAACGCGCAACGTCCGGCCATCGAGCCCGCGATCGAGTCACCGGGGACGGCGGCCCCGGCCGACGACGCCGAAGGGCGATTCGACGAATTATTGCGAGTCGACATGTTAGAAATTGAAATTGGCGTCAACTTGATTCCGCTTGCTGATCCGCGACGTGGGGGTGATCTGCTCAAACGGATTGCCATGGTCCGCTCGGAAATCGCTTCGGAAATTGGAATTATTTTGCCGAAACTCACATTCGAGATAACCTTGCCTTGCCGCCCGATGGATATCGAATCAAGGTCTCAAGCATGGACGTTGCCAACGGATCGCTGATGGTCGATCGATTCCTGGCTCAGCCAACGGCCGAGAATTTCGCCGAATATCGACGGGGTTCCGCGGAATCCGTTCCACGCGCGATAAGGGATCTGGATCGAGCCCCGACAAGCCGATGCGGCCAAAATCCAGGGCTATTCAATTATGACCCCCGAATCAGTTTTGGCTCAACAGCTAAGATCGAGCGTTCGTAAGCACGCTGATGTCATTTTGACACGCGATGGCACGCGACACTTGATTGAACAAGTCCGTCGGGTTGCCCCTGCCGTCGTCGACGAATTGATACCTGAACATTTGAAACTGGCCGATGTTCAGCAAGTCTTGCAAAATCTCTTTCGGGGAAGGCATTTCGATTCGGCGCTCGCCCTTATCTTGGAAGCGTTAGGCGATTACGCTCGCCGGACCAGGATCTTGTTTGGCTAACGGAGTTTGTGCGGAGAGATTGGCACCCAGCATTTGCCAGTCGCATTGCGACCAAGACGGCGTGATCTATGCGGCCCAATTACCGACAGCGGTTGAAGAGATGATCGCCGACCGAGTGCGACACGAATGTGGAGATTTGGCTTCAGACTTTTATTGCAGAATCCGCTCGATCATTCGCGAAATTCAAGCCACCGTCGCACCCCTCTGACTTTGGGCAAACAGCCGATCGTGCTGGTCGGGCAAAAAATTCGGCCTAGTGTAAAACGGCTCACTCATGCTACTTTGCCCGAGCTGGTCGTGCTGAGCCACAGTGAACTGACTCCCGAATCCAAATTCAAATGGTTCCTTTGAGCGAACGCCGCCTCAGTATTCCTTATTTTTCTTCGAGCGCTCTTGCGGCAATAAAGACTTGAAATCGATTTTCTATCTCTTAACAGACAGCACACTGAGAAAATTCCGAACTTTTTTTCTTTATACTGCGGACCGACGTGCCGATATCAAGAAGTGAGTTTCTCGCATTTGTTCGTGGGAGAGATAACGACAAGTATTGTAACGGGCCCGTCGTCGTACGGCGGCGAGCCCATCCGCTATCTCCCATCCCGTTGCACCTCGGTGAACAATGTAGGTTTTCATGCTTCTTGCTGACAATCACGGAGGATTGAATGGCAACAACTGCAGCACCTGCCGACGATATCCAACAGGTGTGGATTGAATATCGAAAACATCCTGAGAACACCGAGTTGCGAAATCTCCTGATCGAACGATATATGCCGTTGGTTCACTATAATGGCGAACGGATTGGCTCGCTTGCCGGAAGGCGTCGAACTAGACGACCTGATCAGCGCGGGAATCTTTGGCTTGATGGATGCCATCGATGCCTTCGATATGGAACGCGGCGTCAAATTCGAAACCTATTGCGTGCCACGTATTCGCGGCGCCATGCTGGACGAATTGCGGACGATGGATTGGGTTCCGCGACTGGTACGCAGTAAAGCCAGCAAATTAGCTGAAGCCACCAAGCCCTCGAAGAAATTTCGGTCGAACCCGACCGACACGAATTTCCGACTCACATGGAAATCCCGATGGGTGAGCTCGAGAAGATGAAGTAGCGAAGCGGCGGCCGTCGGTTTGGTCTGCCTGAATAAAAATGGTACGAGACGGACAGCTACAAAGATGTGCGCGAAATCGACATTCTCGAAGACAAAAGGGCGAAGACCCGACGCGATCGAATACAGAAAAGTGACCTGATGCGATTGGTTACCAAAGGCCTCAATCGCAACGACGCCTGATTATCATCCTCTACTACTACGAAGAGTTGACGATGAAAGAAATCGGAGCAACGCTGGATCTTAGCGAAAGCCGCGTCAGCCAAATGCACACCAGCATCGTGCAACGATTGCAGCGCAAACCGAACTACGGCGCAATGAATTCGGAACGTAAAATCGAGGCAATATTGCGAATCGATTTGAAACACAAGTAGTTTCCACCTAGCCAGGCCGGACTTTTTTGTTGCCTTTTGGAAGGCGCCGGGAGTCCGTGGGGACGCGCTGGCCCAGGCTTAGTGAATCGCTGGCGGTGCCGTGTCGGGAAACTGCTTGCCCGGATGCCGGCGTATGGCGTCGCGTCTGTGCATAAAGGCTTTGACGATTCGTGGGTCAAATGACTTGTCCGATTCGCCGCTTTTTGAATAATTTCGAAACTTTGTTCGTCGGAAAATGGGTCCTTGTACGGTCGCTTGCTGGTCAATGCGTCATAAACGTCCGCCACCGAGGTGATGCGACCTTCGATTGGAATTTCCTCGCCCTGCAAGCCTTCGGGATAGCCGGTGCCATTCCATTTTTCGTGATGCGTCCGCGTAATGTTTGCCGCCAACGTCATCAGTGTCGCGTCATGATCGTAGCCCGCACGCTTGGCGTCATCTGGGTGCTGGGGCGTTCGCCAAGCTCTTCGCTGCAAGGTGTTGCCTTCCACCAACTGATCGACGATATGGCAACCGATTTGACAATGTTTCTTCATTATGGCGAATTGCTCTGGCGTCAACCGCTGTGGAGTCAGCAGGATCGCGTCGGGAATGCCTATTTTGCCAACGTCGTGTAACTGAGCAGCCAACTCGACGTGTCGGCAAT
>CAVZHZ010000013.1:0-106745 GCA_963775145.1 uncultured Chitinophagaceae bacterium | reverse complement strand
ACATCAAATATTTTCAACCAGCAACAGTTACGGCCGGACGGAATGCTTCCAGGCATTCACAAAGACCAAGTTGTAGTATCTTACCCTGCTGAACCATTCCCTACAGATTTAAACACCCGAATCTTTGTCATACTCCCCGAGGCCATTTTAGTACCTAGCCAGGCATACACCCCCCCGGCACAACCCAACCCTTCCCAAGAATTAAAAAATGTCAATACAAAGTCTACCTCCCCAGCAGGCGGAACTATATTCAATTGCCCTTCCATACCTTAACAAAAAAAACTTCCATCAACAGGCAACAAAGTAGATATCTTGCATAACCAGCATACCACCCACGAATATTCGTTTTATCTTTGCACCCTAAACTGGCACCTTGAGCAAAGTATTAATTATAGATGACGAAGAAAGACTACGGACTCTTCTTTCCCAAATAATCAGCTTGGAAGGCTTTGACGTGTTGCAGGCAAGCGATGCTAAAAGCGGATTACACAAACTGGAAACCGCCGAGGTGGATGTAGTAATTTGTGATGTAAAACTTCCTGACGGAAGCGGTGTAGCATTATCCAAAATCATCAAAGACAAATATCCAGCCACAGAAATAATTCTACTCACTGCCTACGGCAATATTCCGGACAGTGTGCAGGCTATTAAGAACGGTGCTTTTGATTATATCACCAAAGGAGATGATAACAACAAAATAATTCCTTTGCTCTACAAAGCAACTGAAAAAGTGGTATTGGCAAAAAGAGTATTGCTGTTAGAAAAACAACTAGGCGGCAAATATACTTTTGATAACATCATTGGTAAATCAAAAACAATCAAAGCAGTTATTGATGCAGCAAAAAAAGTAGCCTCAACGGATGCAACTGTTTTGCTTACCGGCGAAACAGGAACGGGCAAAGAAGTGTTTGCCCAAGCTATTCATAACAACAGCAGAAGAAGTAAACAGAATTTCATTGCGGTAAACTGCTCTGCCTTTAGCAAGGAACTATTAGAAAACGAATTGTTCGGACACAAAGCAGGTGCATTTACGGGTGCTATAAAAGATACCAAAGGTATTTTTGAAGAAGCGAATAAAGGAACTGTTTTTTTAGATGAGATTGGTGAAATGGCTGAGGAATTACAAGCCAAAATATTAAGAGTGTTAGAAACAGGTGAATTTCTAAAGGTGGGCGATAGTAAGACAACAAAAATCAATGTACGTATCATTGCTGCTACCAACAGGGATTTGCAAAAGGAAATTGAAGCGGGGAACTTCAGGGAAGACTTATTTTACCGCATTGCCGTTTTTCAAATTGCTTTACCTGCATTAAGAGAAAGAGTAATTGACATTGAAGAATTGGCTGCTTATTTTTTACAACTTTTTGCGAACAAAACCAACAAAAAAATTATATCCATTTCACACCCCTATCTTGAAGCACTTAAACAACATGCCTGGAAAGGGAATATCCGTGAGTTGAAAAATGTTATTGAACGCAGTGTAATATTGGTTGACAGTGAAGAATTGACAGTTGATAGTTTACCAATAGAGTTGCAACAACTCTCCACCCTTACCGCTCAACCGTCAACCAACAAAATGCAACTATCGGCTTTTGATCTTGCCAGTGCCGAAAAAATCCATATCCAGAAAGTATTGAATTATACCAATGGTAATAAAACCGAAACGGCCCGGTTGTTGAATATTGCATTGACCACGTTATATCGAAAATTAGGCGAGTACAAAATAAAATAATCCTTTCAAAACGATAGTCTTTCCCTTTCAAAATGAAAGGGTTTTCTTTTTCTTCCGTTGCTGCATAATTGCTGAAACCTACTGCAGGCAATACATTGGGTGCATTTCAAACAGTTTGGTGTATGAATTGCCCTATAATCGGTAAACCAAATAATAGTATATGACTATAATTCTGATGATATCCGGTATGGCTCTTTTTGCGCTCTTTTATTCAGCGATTAAATACTTTGACAAAATCTAACAACATGATAGTCTTATTTATCATTGCCATTGCAGTATTTGCCTATATGTGCTATGTACTGGTTAAACCCGAAAAATTTTAAACTATGAACACAGAAATTTTAGGAGTCGTATTTAGTTATGGAGCAGTAATACTACTGGCCATACCATTAGGCAGGTATATTGGAAAAATATTCAGCAACGAAAATACATGGCCGGATAGGTTGTTCAACCCTATTGATAACCTGTTTTACAAACTCAGTGGTATTGATTACAAAAGAGAAATGAACTGGAAGCAACATTTGATGGCATTGCTTACCATCAATCTGTTTTGGTTTATTTTATCGATGCTCGTGCTTACCAACATGAGTTGGTTGCCACTTAATCCGGATGGTAATCCATCTATGAGTGCAGATCTAGCCTTTAATACTTCCATCAGTTTTGTTACCAATACCAACCTGCAACATTATTCCGGCGAAACGGGCATGTCTTACTTAGGGCAACTGGTGTTCATGTTGTTTCAATTTATAAGTGCCGGATGTGGAATTGCTATTGCCGCAGTGGTATTTAAGGCTATGAAGGAAGAAGCAACGATCAAACTGGGTAATTTCTATTTTCTATTTCTTCGTGCCTGTACCAGGATTTTATTGCCCATCTGCATTAGTTGTGGCATTGTTACTGGTTTTCAATGGTACACCTATGACTTTTGAGGGTAAAGAAAGTATGTACCAATTTACAAGGTGATACGGTACAAGTAAGTCGTGGCCCCGTTGCAGCATTTGTTGCTATCAAACATCTGGGCACCAATGGCGGTGGTTTTTTTGGTCCAAACTCTGCACATCCTTTTGAAAACCCTATCCTACTTTACCAATATCGTTGAAATCATTACCCAAATGCTGATCCCTATTGCAATGATTTTTGCATTGGGATATATTCTGAAAAGAAGCAAACTAGCCTGGATGATTTTTGGTGTAATGACAATTGGATTTCTGTTATTAACCATTCCCACTATCATCAGCGAAGTAAATGGCAATCCTTCCATTGCCAAAATGGGAATACAACAGCACATGGGCAGTATGGAAGGTAAAGAAGTTCGCTTTGGTTCTGCTGCGTCTGGCTATTGGAGTATTGCTACCACTGTTATTTCTACAGGCAGTGTCAATGCCATGCACGACAGTTTTACACCACTCAGTGGAATGTTTCAAATGCTGGGTATGATGGTGAATGCCTTTTATGGCGGTGTAGGGGTTGGTTTTTTGAATTTTTACATTTTCATCATACTGGCAGTTTTTATCAGCGGGTTGATGGTCGGCAGAACACCCGAGTTTCTGGGAAAGAAAATTGAAGCAAGAGAAATGAAAATTGCTATGATAATGGCCTTGTTGCATCCTTTGCTGATTCTGGCGGGCACAGCTATATCAAGTCATTTATATGCACATAACCCCACTACGTATGCAGGCTGGTTAAATAATCCCGGCTATCATGGCTTTAGTGAAATGCTATACGAGTTTACTTCATCCAGCGCTAACAATGGAAGTGGTTTTGAAGGACTGGGAGACAACACCCCATTTTGGAATATTGCATGCGGTATGGTGATGTTATTGGCAAGATATCTTCCCATCATCGGCCCCGTTGCCATTGCCGGAAGCCTTGCTGCCAAGAAATACATTCCGGAAAGTGCCGGTACATTAAAAACTGATACAGCAACATTTGGACTGATGGTGTTTGCAGTAATTGCCATTGTAGCCGCCTTGTCATTTTTTCCTGCATTGGCATTAGGCCCTATTGCAGAATATTTCTCAATCTATTAATAAGACTAAAAATGAAACGCAGCAGAAAAAATAAATTGTTTCAGTCATCATTGGTAAAAGAAGCACTAAAACAATCATTCATCAAATTAAGCCCTTCAAAAATGTTCCGCAACCCGGTAATGTTTACGGTATGAGATTGGCACTTTGGTAATGACAGGCGTTTGTGTATGGATAGCAACAGGCGAAACACATCAAGGCAGCCTTGCTTACAATATCATTGTAACGGCCGTACTATTCATCACTCTATTGTTTGCCAATTTTGCAGAAGCCATTGCCGAAGCAAGGGGCAAAGCACAGGCAGACAGCCTCCGCAAAACACGGGAAGAAACGCCCGCCAAATGGATTCAAACCGTGGGGGAAATCTATGTGAATGAAATAAAGGTTGTTCCTTCTTCCCAATTAAAAAAAGGAGATGTGTTTTTTTGTGAAGCCGGTGATATTATTCCCAACGGATGGAGAAATTATTGAAGGTCTGGCTACCATTGATGAAAGTGCCATTACAGGGGAAAGTGCTCCTGTTATCCGGGAAGCTGGCGGCGACAAAAGCAGTGTAACCGGCGGCACGAAAGTATTATCAGATAAAATAAAAGTTAAAGTAACAACAGAGGCAGGCGAAAGTTTCTTAGATAAGATGATTGCCCTGGTTGAAGGTGCAAGCCGTCAAAAAACACCGAATGAAATTGCATTGACTATTTTGCTGGCAGGTTTTACATTGGTTTTCATTATTGTAACAGTAACCCTTAAACCGTTTGGAGATTATGCACAATACACCCATTACTATCGCAGCATTTATCTCTTTGTTTGTTTGTCTTAATACCAACTACCATTGGCGGTTTGTTATCGGCCATTGGTATTGCCGGTATGGACAGGGCATTGCGGGCCAATGTAATCACCAAAAGTGGTAAAGCAGTAGAAACGGCAGGCGATATTGATGTGTTGTTGTTGGATAAAACGGGAACGATTACTATTGGAAACAGGAAAGCTACTAATTTTTATCCTGCACACAAGATCGATGAAGCTGCATTTATAAAAGCTGTAGTATTAAGTTCACTGGCAGATGACACACCTGAAGGAAAATCCATTATCGAACTGGCCGGTATTGATACAAAGAATTTTAACCTCAACAATCCACGTTTTATAAAATTCACTGCGGAAACAAGAAGTTCCGGCATTGATGTAGATGACACGAAGAATTCGAAAAGGCGCTTCTGATGCGATACGTCAACTGTGTGAAAAGCATGGTAACCTTTTTCCTGAAGAAACAGCCAAAAATTGTTACAGGTATTTCCAGCAATGGCGGAACCCCTTTAGTAGTTTCCGAAAATGAAAAAATATTGGGTGTAATTGAGTTGCAGGACATCATTAAGCCCGGCATCAGCGAACGTTTTGAACGATTAAGAAAAATGGGTATCAAAACCGTAATGGTAACGGGTGATAATCCCTTAACTGCAAAATATATTGCTGAAAAAGCAGGCGTTGATGATTTTATCGCAGAAGCAAAGCCGGAAGATAAAATGAATTACATTAAGAAAGAACAAAGGGAAGGGAGGCTGGTTGCCATGATGGGAGACGGTACGAATGATGCCCCTGCCCTGGCACAGGCAGATGTGGGTGTGGCTATGAACAGCGGCACACAGGCGGCAAAAGAAGCAGGCAACATGGTAGATTTGGACAACGACCCTACCAAACTGATTGAAGTGGTGGAAATAGGTAAGCAATTATTAATGACAAGAGGCACACTTACTACGTTCAGTATCGCCAATGATGTGGCAAAATATTTTGCCATTGTTCCGGCTCTTTTCATTGCTTCAATTCCGGCTTTGCAGGGATTGAATATTATGAAGCTTCATTCGCCGGAAAGTGCTATTTTATCAGCAGTAATTTTTAACGCCATCATCATTCCGTTATTAATTCCACTGGCCTTAAAAGGAGTGGCTTATAAACCTATAGGAGCAAGTGCATTGCTTCGCAGAAACCTTCTAATTTACGGTTTAGGGGGTGTTATTATACCATTTATCGGAATAAAACTTATAGACCTTTTTGTTACAGTTTTCCTTTAAACAAATAATAAGATGAAAGAAAATATATTTCCAGCCATCCGGCTCACCATAGTTTGTCTGCTGTTCTTTTCAGGCGTTTACACACTGATCGTATTGGGCTTTGCACAATTAGCCCCCAATAAAGGCAAAGGCGAAACCATTACCGCAAACGGCAAAACCTATTACAGTAATATCGGGCAACAATTTACGGCCGATAATTACTTTTATTCACGCCCGTCTGCCGTGGGTTACCATGCAGCAGGCGCAGCTGGCAGTAACAAAGGTCCATCCAATCCAGATTATTTAGCGGAAGTGCAAGCAAGGATTGATACCTTTCTTGTTCACAATCCAGGTATATCAAAATCCGATATTCCTTCTGATATTGTAACGGCAAGCGGCGCTGGTTTAGACCCGCACATTTCTGTTCAGGCTGCTATCGTGCAGGTAAAACGAATTTCAAAAATAAGAGACATTGCAGAGGGAAACTTACAGCAATTAATTATTTCAAATACCGAAAAGCCGTTGCTGGGTTTATTAGGAACTGAAAAAATTAATGTTCTTAAGTTGAATATAGCATTGGATAACTTAAAATAAACAAATGAAACAAATACTGACTGCCGCATGGGTGTTAACAGCAGCAACAGGAATTGCCCAAACAGACAGTACGAAATCCCCTTTAACATTTAGTGGTTATATTGAAACCTACTATACCTATGATTTTGGAAAACCCTCCAATCATAATCGTCCGGCATTTGTGTATTCCCATAACAGGCATAATGAAGTAAACCTGAATTTGGGTTTTGTAAAAGCAGGTTATCAAAAAGAAAACGTACGAGCCAACCTTGCGTTAATGGCCGGATCATACACAAACGCCAACCTTGCTTCCGAACCGGGTGTATTAAAAAACCTGTTTGAAGCCAATGCAGGTATAAAAATTTCAAAGAAACAACATCTTTGGATTGATGCCGGGATTTTTGCCTCGCATATTGGTTTGGAGAGTGCCATTGGTAAAGATTGCTGGAACCTTACAAGAAGTATATTAGCTGACAATTCTCCCTACTATGAAAGTGGAGCAAAAATCTCTTACACGAGTGATAACGGAAAATGGTTTATTAGCGGTTTGTTGCTAAATGGATGGCAAAGAATAAAAAGAGTGGATGGCAACAACACAGCAGCATTCGGGCATCAGCTCACCGTTAAACCCAATTCAAACATTACATTAAACAGCAGTTCATTTATTGGCAATGATAAACCGGACAGCATCAGACAAATGCGTTACTTCCATAATTTATACGGCCTATTCCAATTAAACAATCAACTAGCATTAACCGCAGGCTTTGATATTGGGGTAGAGCAAAAATCAAAAGGCAGCAGCCATTATAATACCTGGTATTCGCCGGTTGCGATCTTAAAAATAAGTCCCAACAGTAAAAACAATATTGCCGTTAGGATTGAATATTACCATGATGCAAATGGTGTTATCATAAGTACGGGCACCCTAAATGGCTTTAAAACATGGGGATATTCTTTAAATTACGATTACCTTATTCGTGATAATGTAATTTGGCGTGTGGAAGGTCGTGGCTTTTCAGGAAAAGATAAGACCTTTGAAAAAGAAGGTAAGCCGGTAAATACCAATTTTATTCTCACCACCTCGTTATCAATCTCTTTCTGATGCCCGATAAAGATCAAACAGTACAACACTTTCTTAACCTGATTAAAAAATCAAGACGGGGAAAATTTAAGATCTATATAGGCATGAGTGCAGGGGTGGGTAAAACCTATCGCATGCTGCAGGAAGCCCATTCGTTATTGAGAAATGGCATTGATATAAAAATAGGTTACATAGAAACACATAACCGTAAAGAAACACATGATTTACTGGATGGTTTGCCCGTCATGCCAAGGAGAAAGCTGTTTTACAAAGGGAAGGAACTGGAAGAATTAGATGTGCAGGCGGTCATTAACCTGCGGCCAGAAGTAGTGGTAGTAGATGAACTGGCCCATACCAATATTGAAGGTAGTAAAAACGATAAGCGTTGGCAGGATGTGATTGAAATCCTAGATGCTGGTATTAATGTTATTAGTGCAGTAAACATTCAGCATATTGAAAGCCTGAATGAAGAAGTGAAAAACATTACCGGAATTGAAGTAAAAGAAAGAATACCGGATAGTGTAATTGCCCAGGCCGATGAAGTAGTGAATATTGATTTGACTGCCGATGAATTGATAGCCAGATTAAAAGAAGGGAAAATCTATCAGGCAGAAAAAATTGAAACAGCCCTAAAGAATTTTTTTAAGAGTGACCATATTCTACAACTAAGGGAACTGGCATTAAAGGAAGTTGCTTCGCAGGTGGAAAGAAAAGTGGAAACAGAAGTTACCAAAGCAAATGCCATTAAGCATGAAAAATTTTTAGCCTGTATCAGCAGTAACGACCGAACAGCTAAAACAGTAATCCGAAAAACAGCCAGGCTTGCCAACTATTATAACAGCAAATGGTATGCACTGTATGTGCAAACACCATCCGAACGCAGCGATAAAATTCCATTAGACAAACAAAGACATTTAATCAATAATTTTAAGTTGGCTACTGAATTAGGAGCGGAAATAATCAAAGTGGAAAATTCGAATATTTCCAAATCCATCATTGAGCAGTGTGAAGAAAGGAAGATAACCACTATCTGCATTGGCAAACCACATTTAAGTTTAATAAGAGTAATTTTAGCTACAAATGTATTTAACGAATTGCTCAAAAAACTGTCATCAAACGATATTGACCTGGTAATTTTAAGCTGATGAAAATTAAAGTAAAACTGTTTTTAGGCATTGGCCTTTTGTTTGCGATGATAATTCTGCTCGCATTATTCAGTACATTTTACATCAATCAACTAACAAGAGATACAAAAAATATCCTGGTAGATAATTATAATTCGGTAGAATATTCAAGGAAAATGATCCATGCCTTTAACAACGATACCCTGAACAAAGAAGAAATTATACTATTTGAAGAAAACCTGAACAAACAAAATAACAACATCACAGAAATTGGCGAACAGGAGCTAACCGCTAAATTGATGAGTGATTATGAACAATTGAAAAAGAATTACACCAATACTGAATTAATGCGACTGATACGAAATGATGCATCAAACATTATGCTGCTCAATATGCAGGCCATTCAACGCAAAGAAAAAATGGCTGAGAATACTGCTGAGAGTTCAATTCTTTGGATAACACTCACCGGCACCATCTGCTTCATTATTGCTTTAACGATGCTGTTTAATTTACCCGGTAATATTTCAAACCCTATTAAAGAGCTATCAGAAAGCATTAAGCAGATTGCTGCCCAAAACTATACGCAAAGGGTTCATTATGATAAGCAAAACGAGTTTGGTGAATTAGCCACTTCTTTTAACACGATGGCCGAAAAATTGGAAGAATACAAGGCCGGCAATCTTGAAAAACTGTTAATGGAAAAGAAACGGATTGAAACGCTTATTAATAATATGAGTGAGCCTGTAATTGGGTTAGATGAAAAAAAGCAGGTTTTATTCATGAATAATATTGCCATTAAAATAGCGGGACTACAATCAGAGTATGTAATTGGCAAACCTGTCCAGGACATTGCGGTACAAAATGATTTAATCCGTACACTGGTCCAGGAGTTATTTATTACCGATACCTTACAAAGCCAGCATAAGCAACCAGTTAAAATTTATGCTGATAATAAAGAAAGCTATTTTGAAAAAGAAATCATACCCATAAAGATAATCCCGACAGGTGAAAAAGATGAGAAGCAAATAGGCACTGTAATACTGCTGCAAAATATAACTCCATACAAAGAATTGGACTTTGCAAAAACAAATTTTATTGCAACTGTTTCACATGAATTAAAAACCCCCATTTCATCTATAAAAATGAGTTTGCAATTACTGGAAAACAAACAGGTTGGAGAACTGAATACCGAACAGCAAAGCCTTATTGAAAGCATTAAAGAAGATGCAGGCAGGTTGTTAAGAATAACAGGCGAACTATTGAACATGACACAGGTGGAAAGCGGGACCATTCAAATGAATGTAGTACCATCCGATGCAAAAGAAATTGTTGAATATGCTGTTAATGCCAATAAATCAGCAGCCGAACAAAAACAAATTAAGTTTGAAATAAACATGCCTGATAACCTACCCAAAGTGATTGCCGACAATGAAAAGACTTCATGGGTACTCACCAATCTACTTTCCAACGCTATTCGCTACTCGTATGACAACTCAGTTATTTATATTGATGTAACAGCTGAAAATGAAAAAATAAAGTTCTCCGTTACAGATACGGGACAAGGTATATCACCACAATACATTGACAAAATCTTTGACCGTTATTTCCGCATACCAGGCGCAAAAAAGGAGGGTACAGGATTGGGGCTAAGCATCAGCAAAGAATTTATAGAAGCACAAGGCGGACAAATTACGGTAAAAAGCGATTTTGGTGCAGGAAGCACGTTTTCTTTTACACTTAATCACTGGCAAGGCAGCAATATCAAAATATGAAAAGACTGTAAAAAAGCCAACACGCCACGCACGGCACATTTGCAAGGAACACAAAGCCAACGTGGCAAAAGAACCTGCCTTGTTCCAACGCTTCCAGGATACTCTCCGCTTCGGTGGACATTTACCTTCCATTCAACTTACCAAGACGAAGGACGATCATACAACAGGGAGTTTGGCAAATGGGGTTATCCCAATCTTTGTTTCATCGTCCGGCTCATTTGTATCTTCTTATTCAGCTTGACATTAAGAAATTAACTCTACCTATATCATCATCTTTTTGTCTTACTTAACAGCGGTCAGCCGGTTGCGACACTTTTCTATTACCCGTATGCCGCCTGGCGCTGGCCACCAGGTAATTGCATAGCGGCACCCTGTAAGTGACAACAGACATTGTAAAATATAACTTCAAGGCAGGACCTGTGCAAGAATTTGAGGTTATGAACATAGCTGAACTATAGAAAACATTTAAAACCACAATGACCACTACACTTAGAACAGGTTTTTATCACTGTATTTAGTTTTAACAGGGTAACCCGACAAATTCGTTTGATTTTCCGAGAGCAGCCTTTATGCCAACCGGCCAAGTTATCGCACCACTGGTCAAGATGCTGCCATTATAATGGTCAATCATACTTTAGAGAATAGGTAAGGGTTGTATAATAGAATCCGCCTATTTGCGGGCCCCCTAAAATTGAATAATAGTAATTATTTAAAATATTAGCCGCTCCTATTTTTATATTTATTGAAGGCCTGGCAAAATCATAATGCAACATAAAATCAACATTAAAATTAGAAGGCACATTTCCATTTATTAAAAATGACTGCCAATAATAACTACTTTGATACTTGAATGTTACATTGAACCCTAATTTCCTGTAAATATTGTTGCCATTTATACCCACATTACTTATCCATTGGGGTGTATTAAAACCATCTTCTAAACCATCATTCTGATTCGTCTTTCTCAAAGTTTGAAAAATGGCATTGGCTGACAAAGAAAAGTGTTTGCTAAGCATGTAACGCACATCTAACTCTGCTCCATAATTATGAACCAGGGTTTTGGAATTCGTCCAAAGGCGATAACGGCTTTGTCTATTCTTATCGTACAAATAAGCCGGTATTTGGGCAATATCCTGGGTGTTTGGAACACTTGCATCAATTTGTGCAATAAAATTGGAATATAGGTTGTAATATAAATCAGCATCCACAAACAATTTATTGTCCAGCAAAATACTTCTATACCCCGTCTCAAACGAATGCATTTGTTCCGGCTGCAGATATGTATAGGTGTTCCGTTTCAGCAATGTGCTGTTTTTATCAATGGCTTGTTGTTGGGTAAGTCCATTGGTATTAACGTCTTCGTTTACCGCTGTCTGAAAAGCATCAATAGAACTCTTTAACCAGGCGCTTTCAAAAATCCCATTGGACATCACTTTTAACCCCCCTACCCGTTTTACCCCGCCACTGTTAATGTTTGAAAATCCTTCAAATATGCTGGGAAAGCGATACCCGTTTTGATAAGAAAAACGAATAAACTGTGATTTGGAAAGCGCATACACTACGGTTAACCGGGGATTCCATTTTAGCTTAAAATATTCATACCTGCTGGCACGTAGTGCCGCACTTAGGTGTAATTTTTCCTGTAAAAACTTTTTTGAAGCATGAACAAAAAAACCATAACTGGTATAATGCAGATTTTGTCCCGAATCAGTTGGATTAATAAAATAATTTCCATCAGGCACAATAATATAGTCCCTAAAATCTCCCCCTACTTGTAAATTATATGTGGTGTGCAGTAGCTTTCCCAAATCAAGTGTTCCTTCTGTATGCACCAGGTTTGCCTTAACGTGAAGGGCTGCTCCATAATCCCAGTTATTAATTTGCAGTAGTTGTTTTAGCTTTTGATTAAATTCACCTGTGCCGGGCTGTAACCTGCCATTATCAGCCGATTGCCGGGCCATACGGTGAGCCATTGCCACCTCATTATTTGAAGCGACAGCATTATTAAACGCGCTGGAATAATCACTATACCATTGGGCATTACTTTTAAAACTAATGTCAATATTTTCTGCCATGGAACGCAGATTGTAAGAATCTCCGGTATTCTCATAATTAATATATACCCTTGCCTGTGCCAACTGGCTTTTAAATTGAACAATGTGCTGCTGCAATAAATAATTTTCTAACCTGAAGCGGTTGGATCTTTGGTACACACTATTTAAAAAGGCATTCCGGTAAGTATAAGAAAATACCGTTTTGCTATTTGGTCTGTAATAAAGCGAAATATCCCCTTTCCAATTCTGTAAATGATAATCGGCTACCTCCCTTTCTAAATAACCCGTCCTGGCAACTACATAATTTTTTCCCCCAAGCGTAAGAGTTTGGCGGTTTGACGACTCGTTTCCGTACCCATTTACTTCATCACGGGCAGGATTATCTGCTCCCAATAACTGGGTGGCAGCATTAGCAGTTGGGTTTAAATCGCTTTTGTTATCGGCGATCCAATCATAGCCTCTATTAAATCCCGCATTAATCTTAAATGCCCATTTACCAGCAAACACTTTATCCCAGCGAATAGCTGATTCATTAAATAATTGGGCGGAAATATTGTTAGGGTCGTTTACATGATTTATCCCGATTTGTTGTTCAATACTGAAACCTGGTGTGGTAAATGGGTCTTTTGTTGTAATATTTACCAATCCGTTTATAGCATTCATGCCATATAACGCCGATGCTGCCCCTTGCACAATTTCTACATGGTTTATATCCAAATTACCCGGGCATAACGCATTGGCAATAGGTGCGCCTATATGGGGCGATTGGTTGTCAACATTGTCAATCAACTGAGTAAACCGTACATTAGTAGTATTGGAAAATCCCCTGGTGTTTAACACTTTGAAACCCAAACTTGGGACAATCATTTGTACACCTTTCATGTGGCCGATGGCATCAAAAAAAGAGGGGGAGGCAGATTGCTGTATTTCTGTTTCGGTTAATTTGGAAATACTTACAGATGCAGTAAGCAGTTTCTCTGATATACGAGAAGCCGAAACTACCACCTCGGGTAAAATGTTGACTTTTGGAACTGTGTCAATTACCATATTTTTATCCTGAGCAATAGATATAATGCCACACCCTAAGAATAACAAAATACCTGTGTATCTTTTATAAACTCCGCTTTAAACATACAAAGTACAGCGGCACAAGCAGTTTGGTTGCATAATACTTTTGTGGAATGAGTCAGGCAAATCAATGTTATTCTTTTTTTTGAATAACATAGAGCAAGATTTTTAAATTAACAGCACTACCCTTCCCGGGGATCAATCTATATTCTGTCATTTGCCACCAGGTTAATAGGTAAGTTTTTAGTAAAATAATTGACCACAAATTATTATATTTTCATCAAAATTAATTTTTATATCAGTGCACGTACAGGTTCCGAACCTTTTGTATGTTACCCTGCTAAACAGGAAGGCCCCCTAGACCGGGATTTAGTAATTTCGTTCTTAAACCATCATAAAACGTAATGGCGAAAGTTACTTCCTTAATAAATGGGCGGTGAAATGATTTTGGTTCGGAAGATTCTTAGATACAATATTGTAGGTAACCCTAAACAACATCCTGCTAAAATTGAAGTTCGCATGACTTTGCCACTCAACCCGGGCTGTACGTTCAATGAATGCCCGGCCGTCGCAATTACCCGATCTTTGTATGTAATCCAGTTTAACTCCCTACTGGATAATTACCCATTCAAAACTGCCTTTTATGAACCACCATGAAAAGCTATCAAAAGCAAAAACCCATAAAACGGTTGGTTGGGTCCTGATCATTTTTGGATTTCTGATAAGTTTTCCTTTCACACCTATTGCTGGTGCTATTCCACTTTTTATCGGTTATTTACAGTTACGCAAAAGCAAAAAATATTTGGTTGACTATGGCGAGGTGGTTATGAAAAAAGATACGCGTGCACCGGTATTATATCTCAGGTCCTTTAATGACGAGGTGGAAGATCGGTCACTTACAAAATACTTCAACAATGCTTCGGTATCCAGTAAGAAAGATCTTTCATTGACCACTCCTTCTATAGGATTTCGAGAACAGGATGCACTTAGTTATGTATTTAGAAAAGTGGGGCCGTATATAGCCCTCGGCAAACCCGGAGAAAAAATTCCGGAATTAGGGTCTTCAAAAATTTACGTTCCGGATGAAGCGTGGCAAAATACCATACGTGATTTTTTTGAAAAGTCGAAACTCATAATTTTCAGAGCAGGTAAAACAGAAGGGTTAAAATGGGAATTAAGAGAATTAGTACAAACAGTTAAGCCTCAAAAAATAATTATGCTCCTGCCCGTAAAAGATGAAGACTACCTGAGTTTTATTCAATGGGCAAATGTTATTATGCCGACAGCCTTTCAACCCGAATATCCTTCAAGCCGGATGATCATCTTTGATGAAAAATGGCGACCGTCATGCCTTACACAAGATCAAACATTAAGCAAATCTTTTTCACCTTTCTTAGCACAAAATGGAATATCAGTTAAGGAAACATTTTGGGAAAAATTCTTAGAACATAACGGGATAAGATGGTAATTACCGGTAACCTTCTGCTTCAACCCCCCCCCACAACCAAGCGTTTTCTTCTATGACGGCACACACCGTGACCATGGGGTGCCTATCCCTATCATCTATTATCCGGCTGGCTAATGCTTCCTGACGGACGGCAAGCAGGGCTAGCTTTTTGTTGTTACCTTCATCATCCCCGCCTGCAGAAGCAGCCGGGCAGAAGTTTTGATGAATCTGGCAGGGATAGACTGGATTATTTTTTATTTGCAACCTTGCTTCTTTAAAAGCTATGACCTTTCCTGGATGATGGTTTTCTCTGCCGGAGAATTGTTCTTTACTGTTTGGTTACTTGTTATAGGAAGCAGAATCAAAGAAACCGCCCTACCCACCCCCGGTAGAACAAGAATTAAGAACTACATCTGCAGCAAATGAAAAAAAGTTCATTGTTAGTAATCACATCTGTTCTCTCGGTGTTCTTCATGTCTGTTCACCTTGCATGCGATATTATTATCGGGATGGAAAAGGGAGGGCCCGCAAACCTGATCGCGTTGCCAATCCTCACTGTGTGGCTGTATGGTAGTTTGGTGCTTGCAGGAAGCCGGTGGGGGTATATCATCATGCTTGTTGGATCGCTATTTGGATTAACTATGCCAATTATTCACATGAAAGGGTCTGGAATTAACAGCGAGGTAGTGAGTTCCAGCGTAGCATTCCTGTTTGTTTGGACTCTCATCTCTCTTGGTGTTACTTCATTATTCTCTTTGCTCCTTTCTTCACACTTACTCTGGAAACTAGAGCGTCCAACCCAGGGGAAAAATATCCCGATATAATTGAATTTTTAGTGCGCAGAGAAATACAAGAAGTGATGAGAAGGGCCCGGCTGCTGCGAGCAACCTATTTCTGTAATGCCAGGGTGAGGTGTAAGGTATGAGGTATGAGGTATAAGGTGCGAGGTGTAAGCTATAAGTTTTATCTTCGTTCAGGGTTTGGTTTTGGAGGCAGAACAATTCGATTACCCGCCCCTGCGGAAACAAAAAGTTTAGAGTACAGATTCTAACCAATTCAGCTAATACCAATTAGTTTCTCATGAAGAATTCAATGTTCATAGCATTCTTAACCATTGCTCTCGTATGTAACCGTCAAGAATCTTTTGCTCAAACATGCGGTACAAGACAATTGGACCCGAGAGTTGCTTCCTTCTTAAAGATGATCAGATACCAGGACATGACCATCGAGCAACTGCGAGGTATTCCTATCGCGCAAATTAAATATCCAAGGCTACCGCTGATACCTTACCCCAAAGAAGATGTTACTCGAATTAAAATTACTGCTGACAGTATTCCCGTATTAATTTTTAATCCGGGGCATTCACAAAATCTGCCCATTATTATTAATTACCATGGAGGCGGTTTTATTTCCCCTTTACTTCCGGGATTAGAATATTCACTTTGGCAGGATGCAAAAACGTACGGAGCAATTGTATTTGCTATTGATTACCGGGTGGCGCCTGAACACCCATTTCCTGCGGCTGTAAACGACAGTTACAATGCCTTTAAATGGATTGCAGAACATGCTAGTGAATTTGGCGGAGATACCAGCCGCATCGCCTTATTAGGAATCAGCGCTGGTGCAAACCTGGTAGCCGTGGTAACTCAAAAAGCAAAAAATGAAGGTATCCAACATAAGATAAAGCTTCAGATAATGAACGGGCTCCCCGGAGATTGCCGCCCCGGTAATATGGAAAAATCAGTTTCTTACCAGGAAAATGCCAAAGGATATTGGCAAACAAAGGCAGCCTGTTATTTTGCTATAGAACTGTACGCCCCCGGCCAATACAATAACCCGGAAGTGTCACCAATACTCACCGGAGATTTGAGCGGGTTGCCACCGGCAGTGATTATTAATGCGGAGTTTGATCCTCTCAGAGATGACGGTATTTTATATGCAGCTAAACTAAGAAAGAATCGGTGTAAAAGTTTGGGACAAATGCTTCGCCGGACAAATTCATATGTTACTGGGATTGCCACCAGACGCTGAAGAGTTAAAAGAATTTGAAACCATGGTAAAAACTGCCATGCAAGAATGTTTTCATGAATAATATTCAATCTTTGATATTTCAATTACCAACTGTAAATAACTTTAGTATCTCATTTGCTGCTAACATGCAATTATAAAAAGCTTTTGAATTTTCACCGGGACAACATATTTTAAATTGACACATTTAATAATGAACGTAAGGCTTAACAATGAAACATTAAACTTGTGCAATTATCTGCCGCGATCCAGGCCTGGGAAATGAAGCGAGGCAAAAGTTTTAAATCTATACATTAAATAAAATCAGACTACCGTACCGGGCTTACGTTTATAAAATAAGCCGCCGGCAATACCTGGTCGTTTTCGGTGATGGGGTACTGCAGGCACCTGGTGGGCCTAAGGAAGATACTTCAGAAGGTTTCAAATATGGCGGGTGGACGGAGCCCTATGGTGATGAAGCTTATGGTAAGGCCGTACAAAAAGAGTTGAAACAACTGTGCCGGATGAAATAGCCCGACACAGGATTACAAAAAGCTTGATCGAAATGTATTTGCCAAAAATAAAAGAGGATATCTCAAGAGTTTTATTGCCCCGAAGACTCAAAGACAAGAAGCAAAGAAAAGTTGAATTTCAAAATTCTGTGTCTTCGAGGTCTTCGTGGCATTTTTTTAAACCTGGTCTTTTGAGACAGCCTCTTTATTATTCTTAAAATTTATCCTCAGAAACTATAATTAATACCAAACATTATAAGATCAGTGGTCATTTTATAGGATACATTACTTCCGGGTACGGTTCCATAAGGATTGGATTGACTAATCATCATTGGATTTAATAGTGGGCCGCTGGTGGCACTGCCACTGGCTCCGTGATGATAAACTGCATTAAGTGTAAAATTTTTATTGAATTCATAACCGAACCCCAGCTGGAATGCATTTTTAATAATGGCAGTAGCCGGTGTGGAGAACATAGCCAGGTCGGGATTAATGGGGTTGGAACTATAGGTATAGCCCGCTCTTAACGGGAAATTCTTAATTCCCTTATATTGAAGGCCTGCAGAAACAATAGAAATATTTTCCCACCCAAAACCAGCTACCGATGCGGTGGGTGTCCAGCCTTTCGCTTCAAAGCCCTCTGTATTTTTATAATTAACAAAGCGGTAATCCAGTGCCAGGTCTATCATATTTTTTGAATAACCAATACCGGCGGAAAAAATTGCCGGGAAATTCATTTTGAATTTTACACCTGGTGCCGAACTTCCGTTCTGGTACTTATTGGTAAAATCAAAATCACCAAACATTTGTTCTGTTTTATAGGAGATGCCGAATTTAAACCCCATGCCTGAATTATAGAAAAGACCTGCCTGTCCGCCAAATCCCAATGAGGAAGCTTTGTTACTAACCGGGTATCCTTTAAACTGATCCGGTGAAGCAAGAGGATTTGGAGCAAGTTCGAGGGCTGAATAATTAAAAGTTGGAGCCAGGCCTACTGAAAACTGCTCCGAGATTTTATACGCATAGGTGAATCCCACCTGCATTAATTGATAGTCTGATTCAATTCTGCCAAAACCGCCGGAGCTCTGGGGCATGTTAATGGGATTGGTTGCACTTTCCGGAAAGGTAACCCCAAAACCACTTATGCCAAAAGCAGAGATACCAAACCTATGATTGCTGTTCTTTTTGCCCCACAGCATCGCCAAAGCAGGCATAATAGATATACCCCGGTCATCTTTGGTAACTCCTCTCATACTTCCTGATGGAGTGGGAACGGTGGAGGATAATTCAGGGGAAGAAAAGAATAATCCTGCATTGGCAGAAAAAATTCTGGAGTCAAAAACAGAAATACTGGCCGGGTTCCAATGTAATGCTCCATTAATATCAAGAGGCTGGCCTGTGGCAGCTCCACCCATTGACATGTTAATGGCCCCGATGCCCTGCATAATATGTCCTGCCTGTGCTGATAAAAACAAGGGGGAAAAACCCACAGCAAATGCCAATAATATCTTTTTCATACCAGTTAATTTTTATTTGTTCACTTACCAGGTAACATGCAAAACTACCGGGTAAGAATAGCCTGATTCAGTAACAAATATCACTTTGAACAAGAATCATATGCGCTATTGATAAAACTCAGACCGGGTGTTTTAAAGGATCACTCAAGAAAAATGTAACCTCCGGATTTTAACCGGTTGCTTTGCTGAATACAGCAGTATTAAAATATCCTGGCAAATATTTGGTTTCTCTAAATTGTTCTTATGCTGTTAAGATTGTTCGTGGCACTTTATATGCCTGCCGGTCTGTTTGACAATGTTTAAGATTAATAGGTTCCAGGAAATGGCTGTAATACTCACGGAATGCTAACAGGTTCAATCCCAGGTTTATATTTCTCCCGGATAAAGAATAAACCAGTAAAAAATAAATATTTATTTATTTTATATAATTATTTATTGTTTTTCAATAATTATTTATACTTTTGTTCTTCATCAAAAAATAACACAATGGAAATTAGAATCGGTACGAACACCATTTTGAAGCTCCTGAATATCCTATCCTGGATAATTTTTTTGGGATTGTGCATTGAAGCGGGAGGCGTCATTTTCAATACGATTTACGCACTATACAATCCGGTAGTGGCAAAATATTTCTGGAACGGTGCTGACCTTTCCCCGCTGTATTCTCATGACAAAGGTCACTTTATTACCCAAACAGTTTTAATGTCGATTGCAGCGGTTATGAAAGCCCTGATTTTTTACCTGATTGTAAGAATGTTTTACGACAAAAAATTAAACATTGCCAAACCATTCAATCCGGCGGTAACAAAAATGGTCTTCAACATTGCCTATCTCTGCCTGGGGGCCGGCTTCTTTTCCCTCTGGGGTGCCGGGTATGCGGGCTGGGTAAAAGAACAGGGAGTTCAGATGCCCGACATAGATTACCTGCGTATCGGTGGTGGCGATGTCTGGTTGTTCATGGCCGTGGTGCTAATTGTTATCGGCCAGATCTTTAAGAAAGGAACCGAATTACAAACAGAAAGCGATTTAACAGTATAACCTATGCCAATAATAGTAAATCTGGATGTTATGATGGCCAGGCGAAAAATGTCGCTCAATGAGCTATCCGAAAAGGTTGGTTTAACCTTGTCAAACCTTTCCATCTTAAAAACAGGAAAAGCCAAAGCTATACGCTTTAGCACGCTGGAAACCATTTGCAAAGTACTGAACTGCCAACCGGGAGACATTCTTGAATATGTTGATGAACAAAATAAATAACTTAATTATGAATAGATTTCTTGTATCCATACTCCTGCTGAATTTTGCAGTATTGACTCATGCACAACAGGAAACCCAAATTATCATTGGAAATAAAGACAGCATATACTCAAACTTCCTGAATGAAAAAAGAACGATATGGGTGTACACTCCCAATCTAACCTCACCCGGCAATCTTCCCGATCAACGGTACCCTGTTTTGTATGTACTGGACGGGGAAGCTCATTTTGTATCTACGGTGGGGCTGGTACAGCAACTGAGCCAGGTAAACGGTAATGCGGTGTTGCCCGAAATGATAGTTGTAGGTATTACCAATACCAATAGGTCCAGAGACCTTGCTCCATCGCTGGCAGCGGGTAGCGGCTATAACAATTTCATAAAGTTTATAGAAACTGAATTAATGCCGCATATTGAAATCCATTATAATGCGGCACCATACCGGGTATTGGTTGGGCATTCATTAGGCGGGCTAACGGCCATAGATATGCTTACAAACAAACCGGCGTTATTCAATGCTTCCATTGCCATTGACCCCAGTATGTGGTATGATAATGAACGGATATTAAAAAATGTTATTAGGCAATTACCCAATAGCCGGCTGGAAAATAAACGGCTATTTATTGGAACGGCTAATACTATGCCCAAAGGAATAACCTTGTCTGCCCTCACAAAAGATAGATCCTATGGAACACAGCATATCCGTTCGATATTTAAGCTGGATAGCTTCCTGAAAACAAAACCTAATTCCGGGTTGATGTATGCACAAAAGTTTTATGAGAACGAATCTCATATTTCCGTGCCATTAATTAGTGCCTATGATGGGCTCCGTTTTATTTTTGATTACTATTTAATCGATGTTTCTGAAAAGGATTTTATCGACCCCACTCCCCTGATTGCACAAAAATACCAATCTCATTATGCCAGGGTATCCAGAGAGATGGGATACCCGCTAGCGCCTCCCGAATCATTTATAAGCTACCTGGGCTACGATGCGCTGGGCAAAAAGCAATATAACAAAGCGGCGGCCCTCTTTACACTTAACATAGAGAATTATCCTGCCAGCAGCAAAGTATATGATGCCTATGCAGATTATTGGGCAGCACTGAAAGACACCCTGAATGCAATCGCGTACTATAAAAAAGCTCTTTCAAAAAAAGAGGAAGTGACCACTCTTAACAAGCTCCGCGCAATCAGCAGGCAACAGGCATGGTCGGTTCCTGCAAAAGAATTAGAAATATATGCGGGCGCTTACATGATTGAGGCGTACAAAGCACCTGTTACTCTTACCGTAAAAGACGGTGTGCTATACGCCGCTACACCCGGGCAAAATGAAAGCCAATTGATACCTGTTTCAAATAATGTTTTTACCGTTGCCAATAAACAAGGTTATACTATCACTTTCAGGTTAGACGGCAAAAAAGTAATTGGTTTTACTTCTGTTCAGCCAAATGGAACATTTGAAGCAAAAAAAGAGTAAACCAATTATGACAAGAAAAGCATTGATAATGGCTACCAATAAAATGCAAATTTTTAGAAACTCAGTAAAAGAATAATATACTTTCCGGGATACACCCGGATTAGGAAAAACCGGGAATTGGCACAAACCTGCACCTATACCCTACCAAACAAAAAACTAATCCCTCTCATTGAATACTATTTCTATATAACTTTAATCAAATTTAATGTCCGCTATTTCTATGGATTGACAAAGAACCGTTCAATAGACAGAAGCAACAAATGAAATTAAGCGTATTAATTATTTCATCCTTTATAGCAAATAATATTTTTGCGCAAAATGACACAATAAAGAAATTCACCTTTAGCGCATACGGAGAACTTTATTATAGCTATGATTTTTCAAATCCTCCTGATAACGAAAAACCAAATTTCCTCTATAATCATAAACGCCACAATGAAGTAAATGCCAACTTACTGTTAGTGCAAGCCAATTATGCTTACAAAAAAAACAGGGCGAATCTTGGTTTAATGGCCGGCAACTATTCCCAATATAATTTGAGTGCTGAGCCTGCGTGGGCTCAATTTATTTATGAAGCCAATTTTGGATTTAAAATTTCAACAAAAAACAGCATTTGGATTGATGCCGGAATCTTCCCTTCACACATTGGATTTGAAAGCGCCATTAGTGCAAACTGCTGGACGCTGACAAGAAGTATACTTGCGGAAAATTCACCTTACTACGAAACCGGATTAAAGCTATCCTATACTTCAAAGAATGAAACATTTTTCTTATCCGCTTTATATTTAAATGGATGGCAAAAAATCCGCAAACCAGGTTTTATTCAACGACCGTCATTCGGCGCTCAGGTTACTTATAAACCCTCGGACAAAATAACCCTGAATTACAGCAATTTTATTGGTACCGACCAACCGGATAGCATTCGTTCTCTACGACACTTTCATAACTTCTATTTACAATATGAACCAACCGGTAAATTTGGAGTAATTGCAGGGTTTGATTTTGGAATGGACAAAGTAAACCAGGGTAAATACGGCAGTTGGTATTCACCCGTTTTAATTGTCAGGCAAAGCATCAGTAATAAAGCAAGAGTTGCTGTACGATGCGAATACTACCACGACAGCAAACAGATCATAATAAGAACAGGGACAACAAACGGTTTTCAAACAGTTGGATTTTCTTCCAACTTTGATTATGACATAAATGAACAAATCAGGGTGAGAGCCGAGGGGAAAATATTTCATTCAAAAGAAAAGATATTTTCCCAAAATACAAGCAATAATAATTATTCGCTAACTACTAATTTGACGATAAGATTATAACAAACAAAAGTACGTCCGCTTAAAAGGCGCTGCCAGGCAGGCGATTCGACTCCGATTCATATGCCGATAAGATTGACAAACTCTAACGGCCCTCAAACAAACCGATGCCACCAGGCCAGTCCGAAAAAGAGATTGCAATCCACCTTTTGCTCCTATAAATAGCAAGTCTCGCCCAAGCTTTATAGCCCCAGGGAAGTGAAAGTAATTTACCTTGTTTAGTCATATAGCCAGTGTACAAGCAGGTGGGGGTGATTCTCCCCCGGCCCACCCCAAGCCGGTCCTTTGATTTTTACTGCCTGCCCATCCTGTATTACTTTTTTATAAAAAATTCTTGCAAAGTTCAACAAATTGTTTTTACTTTGTATTTCAAAGTACTTTTTGAAACAAGAACCAGGATTATGCAATGCGCTAACTAACCGTAATTAATGAGAAATATTATGAACCAGTCTGAGATACTTTCGAACCTAGACAATCCCCGGGAGCTGGAAAAATTGTACCAGCAAAATAAGACGGCTTTTAAAACGGAGTTCAATGTGTTGTACCCGCAACTAACGAATCATAACCTGGCAGCCTATTGGCATGAAAGACTCAATTACGAAAGCGGGGAAATATCCTGGGGCAGCAAAAACGAATTGTTCTTTGTAATCATTGCTTCGTTAGTAGCTGGTTTTATTGCCAAGCTTCCGGTGATACTCAATATAACGCTGAATACTTTTTATCAGCGGAATATAGGATTTATCGTTTTCCCTATTTTGACAACCTACTTCTTTTGGAAAAATGGCCTTTCTACCAGGAAAATGGTACTGGCAGGAATTGCCTTTTCGATTGCTTTATTCTTCATCAATCTATTACCCGCCGATACTAAAAGCGACACCCTTATCCTTGTCCTGCATTCACCTGCCGCTGTTTTTGTGGGCCGTCTTAGGGTTTTCCTATGTTGGCGACAAATCAACAGCTCCCACAAAAGACTTGACTTCCTGCGATATAATGGGGACCTGGTAATAATGTCTACACTCATCCTGATTGCCGGAGCCATTCTTACCGGCATTACTA
Organism: uncultured Chitinophagaceae bacterium; assembly: GCA_963775145.1. Taxonomy (GTDB): domain Bacteria; phylum Bacteroidota; class Bacteroidia; order Chitinophagales; family Chitinophagaceae; genus Endoryza. Next base: position 82,680 of record CAVZHZ010000013.1, on the reverse strand, counting down.
TCGGCCTTTTTAAGCTCATTGGTTATAAGATCGAGAAGTTTTATACTGAATATATTGGTATCATTGGCCTGGCAGCCGTGCCCATCGTGGCAACTTATATAACACAAACAAATCCTCAATTGGTTAACCGGGTTTCTCCAGTTATTGCAAAAATATTCAGCCCGTTGGTTTTGATTACGCTGGTGGTGTATTTAATAGCCATTTTAATTTCGGGAAAAGACCCCTACAACGACCGGGATTTTTTAATGGTTTTTAATGCCCTCTTAATCGGCGTGATGGCCATTATATTATTCTCGGTTGCAGAATCATTTAAAAAGAACGAGAACCGAATCAGCCGGTTTTATCCTGATTGCCTTATCCATAGTAACGGTTATTGTAAACGGAATTGCCCTTTCCGCCATTCTATTCAGAATTTCCGCGTGGGGAATTACTCCAAACCGGCTGGCGGTTTTAGGAGGGAATGCCCTTATCCTGACCAACCTGTTAATCGTAACCTTCAAACTCTTTAAAATTGTTTCAAAAAAAGCAGACATCAGTGAAGTGGAAAATTCTATATCCAGGTTTCTTCCTGTTTACATTGTATGGACAATTATTGTGACTTTTATTTTCCCCCTCGTATTTCAATTCAAATAACTCCACGAATTATCGAAATGACAAGACTTCGGACAAACAGTAGCTTGTGTTGATAAACGGGCGGTGGCACCATCGGAACCACGTGTAAAATTACTACTGCCCCTGTATCATCCTTTATTGATTGGATGTAATTTGTTTTATTTTTTTCTGGCTTCGACTTTGATTAGAAAATTTGCCGGAGGACCCGAAGCCTGAATAACAACCCACTAATGAAATAGGCGGGCTACGGTACAAGCAAGCCATTTTTCATCACCTGGCCGGGTTTGTCCATACCATGTTCGGGACATGTTCGGGACATGTCCGGAGTTAAAGCGCTCGTTTCTGCTCAGTGAGCGCTTTAACTCCGCAGAAGACCCGAACAAGAGTCGAACGAAACCCGAAGGAGAACGTAAGGAATACGGGAAAGTGGTTGCCGGGAAATCGGAATAGATCGGGCCCAGCCAGGCAAAGGCCAGCCTGGGCCGGGGCTGATTTCGCTCCTGATTGTTTATTACTTGGTTACTGAGTACAATAACGAAATTAGTGGAGATGTGCGCAAAGTAGCATTTCAAATATTCATTCAATTACCATGGTTCATAAAGCCTCAAAACAAAACTTCTATCTTTCTGTCTTATCCTTATTATACATCATTATGTCGGCCTGGCCCGACAATACCAAAGCCATAATTCACTATTTGTACTATTTATTAAAGAATTGAAATTGTCTCTTTAGTTGTTGCTCTTACAATTACTGAAAGAAAGTCACCCTGTTTTGCTTAAAGGTTCCGATGCTGGCCAAAGAGCTGAAGGAGCGGTTTATTATTTCTTTAATATCCTTTGTAATTGCCTTGCAGATTTAAAGCCACATTTAGAAGCTATATATTCAATCGTATATTCAGGATTATTCAGCATGGTATTCGCAAACTCCTTCCTTAGAAGAGTTAAATATTCTAATACAGTAGAACCTGTTTTTTCTTTAAAAACCCTGCTGAGATTTCTGGGACTCATCCCCACAAGGGCTGCCAGGGATTCAATGCTGTTTTCTTTTGAAAGATTATCAATCAGGTAATCCTGTACCTCATGAACCTGCGGGTTAATATGGTTCCTGTAATCTAAGTAAATACTTTGTTGCTTATGCGAGCCGCTTCTACGATGATAAACTACCAGTCCTCTTGCCACCTTATGCGTAAAAAGCGGGCCCTTTAAATCTTCCAGGATTGCCAGGGCCAGGTCAATGCCCGCGCTGATGCCCGCGCTCGTATACACATTATTACTCTTTACAAATAAAATATCAGCCACTACTCTTGATTGCGGGAATTGAACCTGCAACGCCTTAACCCTCCTCCAATGGGTTGTACATTCCGTATCCTTCAGCAAACCTGCATGGCCCAACGCAAAAGCGCCGTTACAAATGGAGCAAACAGTTACCTTCCTATCGTAACAATCTTTGAGCCATGTAAAGAATTCCCTTTCCGCTTTAAAGGAAATGCTATTTACATATTCATTGTCCATACCCGGCACAAAAACAAAATCCCCTTCTTTTAATTTGGCACGGCTGAAATTAGCCACTTCCCCAAAGCCCAGGCCTGCGGTACTAACAGGCCCTTCCCGGTATTGATAAAATTCAATATCAATCTCCATACCGTAAAATTTGGCCTCTGTAAAAACCTGAACCGGTCCGGCGAGGTCAAGTAATTCAACAGTGGGCGGAATAATAAAAGCTACTTTTTGCATATGGGGTCATTAATTGTTTCATAAAGATAATTCAAAGTGAAATCGCCAATGCGGACAATAAGCTGTCACAAGCAGCCAAACAAAAAAGCCGTCCTATTAATGAACGGCTTGGTGTTGCACAGGAGTTTTAAATTATTTGCAATTTGCGCAAGTACAATTCGACCCACAATTGCAGTTAACACAGGTACAATTGGGGTTACCGCATCTTACGTTTTGTGCAATCTGTGTACTTTGACTCGTTGTTGTTGATTTCATGATTAATTTTTTAATTGTTATTTGATAGAACAAAAGTAATTACTGAATGAGGGTTCCCTGTTACATTACTTTGGGTATGCCTTGCATAATTTTGGGGTTAAATACCATCCAGCGACTGGCGCTTTACCGCACCGGTTTCCTTATAATCCGTAGGAGTTGAACCGGTGACTTTTTTAAACTGGGCAGAAAGATGGGCCACGCTGCTGTACTCCAGGTCGAACGCAATTTGAGATAAAGTCAGCTGACCATACATTAGTAATTCTTTCGCTTTCTCCACGCGTTGTTCAATAAAATATTTTTCAATTGTTTTTCCTTCAACGGAGGAAAACAAACTGCTCAGGTAAGTGTACTCATGATTTACCTCGCGGGAAAGATAATGGGAGAGTTTTGTTCTTTTTTGATTCTCATTTGCTTCATTTCTGGCTCTCTTAATAACTAATTGTTTAATCTTTTCTATAAGGGCCCTGCCGGGGGTTCCGATTAATTCAAATCCAACCCGGCCAAAGGCTTTCAACAAACGCTCTTTTTGTTCCTGGGATAATTCGTTAAACAAATGGATTTCGCCAAAAATAACCCGCTGAAAACTTATTGATTCGTTTTGTAAAATGTCTTTCATGACAAGTACGCAACGATCACAAACCATATTCTTAACAAGGAGTGTCATTGCAGGCATGGGTAAGTTTATTTAGAAGGAGCGGTAGCTGCAGGGGCCAAATGATGCTTCATAAGACGGTATTGAAGAATAGCAATATAAAAACCGATTGTGAAATCAATGGATAAACAAAACAGGTCGTAATGAGGAGGGATTAAATCGGGTAAGCGGAAAATGTCATACAAAAGGTCCCATATTCCATGCAGAAAATAACCGGCTGCCAAATAATATCCATTTTTCTTAATTCCAACGTAGGCAATCAGGACAAACCCTATGGCCTGCAGGGAGGTTATAATTAACGATGAAATATCTGTCCAGGTAAACCCCACATACAGGAATCCGATTCCTGCAAGTGTCAGTCCGTAAATTATCTTTTTATCCAGCCGCTTACAAATACCTATTAAAAGTATTGTCAGAAGTCCGCCGGATACTCCTATAATTATTGAAGTCATTCTCTTGAATTTAATGCATGAATTAATATAAGTACTTAGCTCAAGTATTGTACTCCGGTTTGATTTAGCACTGCCTCAATAGATTGGTGCTTTCTATTATATATTTGAAGACATTCGGAAGAACAAAAATATAGTTCGTGATCATGAGAATGGGTAATAGCTTTTTGAGTATCCAGGATTACCATTCGGCAAACGGGATCAACATGTTTAATCCTTGTTTTTTCGATGCTTAGTTCAAACACTTCTATTTCCCCTTCGATATTTTTGAAAACAAAATTACCTTTTGATTTAAAGCTGCAAACCGACCTATCCGTTATTGAATGAACAAACTCATCCGAACACCAAAATGTGCCCGCTTCCGCCTGCGCAGTTATCCTCGATGCCAGGTTCAATGCGGATCCAAAATAATTATCGGACCTCTTCAACAATTTGCCGTAATGCAGTCCCCCATGCACCTGGAGAAAATACTCCTCCCCGGCCGTTTTAGCCTCCAACTCAAGTGCAGTAGCCAACAGAGCATCCGGCGAATCGGAAACAAACATAATTTCATCCCCCGCCCGCTGATGCAGTTTGCTATCACCCACCAGGCAATTCTCCGCGATGTGGATATACTTATCAATCAGATCGGCGGCGGATACAGAACCGTGTGTTTCTGTTAGGGCGGTATACCCGGATAAATCAGCCATCATGATAGCAACATTCTTTTCCATAACTGTTTATTTATAATTTACGAATGAACTACATACTTTGTTCGGTTATTGCCTTTATTCAAAATACCTTTTGAAGAAAGAATGTCTCCAGCATTAAAGGAATTGAATTGCCGGGTCTTTCTCCCTTTATCATTACCGGTAAAACCATCTCTCTTTTAGCTGGCTTCCTTTCAATACCGGAGAAATAATTCCTGGATCCATCAGCCATTCCGTGATTCATTTCAAGAATCGCCACCAATGGCAGCATGGCCAATAAACTAAATACCTGTGTCGCGAATACTATCTTTTTCATTTTATTCATTTTAGTTGTAATTAATATTGTAAAGGTATCCTGGCTTTGAGCCCTCCCAGGGACAGGTTGATGTCAAAAACGGACAAGCTATTTTTAATATCTACAGGGGAACAAACTTTTCGATCAGGTAAGTAAACGGGTGGAAATAACGATCGTATTACAGCACATTAAAGAAATTATGCTCAATCCTGATAAAGAAACCATTTGGGGCGGTTCGTATTAAATTGCTGCTTACTTGTTTTCGAAAGCCAATATCAATCCTGCTTTCACTATTAAATATCAATTGTATTACGGGGGCGATATCCAAATAATACTTGCCCGATCCGGTATTAAACTGGCCTAATGTTTCCAGCATCAGATTTACATTAGTCTGCCTATAATTGCGGTATTCCCCGGGAAGCATTAGTTTGCCGACAGAAAAACTATAATTAATGGCCCTGCTATTTTTTGATCCGTACTCATATTTATTATTATTCCCATTATCAAATACTTTTACCAAAGAAATAGCAGAAGACAATGCCACCTTGCGTAATAATTGGGTGGCCACAATACCCGCTTCAAAGCCCGTGTTATGGCCGTACAAATTAATTTCTTCCTGGTGAATATCGCTATTGTTAAAACTAATGGTTCCAAAGACCGCCATTCGAAAATGTCTTTGCACGGCATCGTTACTGAGAAAACGGTACTTGGCATAAATACTGCCTCCTTCCGCTTTAAACTGCTCGTTTCGGTTACTGAAAAAAAAGTTCCCCATAATCATTAGCTTCTTTGATATACCGATCCTTATCTCCGGAATAAGGTGATAGTTTATTTTTGAAGAGTTAAGCTCCTTCATGATAGAATTATCAACCCTTAAACCAATGCTTCCAGCAGCCATATTACTGGCCGGCTCAGTAAATGAATATAACTCCTGGGCCTGGCTGGATATGGTAAGAAGAACTATTGCAATTATTAATAATTTTCTCATGGCGTTGATTTTATTAAATGAAATAAGGTTTCCGGTTGTTAAAAGGAAACATGATAGGTCCGTGGAGAAGCAACTGAAAATGGATTCATTTTATATTCCTTCGGTGATACAAACCCCTTATCCAGGATCCTGACTTTTTTCTCCCCACTTAAAATCTGATCGGTTGTATCTATAGGAAGAAAAGTCTTCTCCTGAAATTGAATCGGTTGGTTATTCAGTACCTTGGTATTATCAAAGTGGATATGGGCAACAAAGGAGCAAACGGCAAAGCCGGCGCCTTCTACTTTCTTTCTTATCATATCAAAATCTATATCGCTGTTTGGTTTAAAGGATATTTCGAACGTGTAGGTCTTAATATCAGCCTCTACCTTTTGCACAAAGTCCAGTGTTTTTAATGCTTTGTTTATGGCGTTACTGCACATACTGCAGGTTAACCCACTTGCCTGCAAAGAAACGCTACTAACCTGTGCCTTAGTTGTAACTGATACAATAATGGCGATAAATAAGAATGTCTTTTTCATTGTAAATAATTTTAAATTCAATTTTAGGTAATGATTTTCCTTCAGCTATTCATCGTACCGAGGAAGGAATGATAATACAAAGATGAATCAGGCAGTATTGTACAGGGGGACAATCTGGTGTCAAAAACGGACAGCTTATTAATAATCAGGAATAGTAATTGCATGTTTTTCAAAAAAGCAAATATTGAACTATCATAGAATAGTCTTTTCTGGAAATATTCATTTCAATTTAAAGCCAAAAAAAAAGCACGACAACCACTGAGCCAGGTCTAATAATCCATTCAAAGTATTCATGAACGGCTTATTCGAAGTTCAATGAAGAAACGATTGGTCCGATTTGGTAGACAAATCCTGTTAGTCAGTGCACCAGGTTTGCCACCTCTGCAAGCCAAAGTGTGCCGATGAGCAAAGCCGGCCTTGTGTCAGACCTCCTTTTCCGAATATGAAATAGGATAACAGGGAAACCGGATATTTTTTCATATCTTAAAAAATGAAAGCCGAGATACTCAGTAGATATGCATGCTGACCTGGAAAAATTTATCACGAATTATGTAACCCTTTCTCCAGTAGAAATGGAAGAAATTACCAATAAGTTTAAAAGCAAGGTGGTTAAGAAGAACGATTATTTACTGAAAGAAGGAGACACCTGTAAGGATTTGGTTTTTGTACAAAAAGGCTGCCTGCGCTTATACTATATTAAAGAAGATATCGAAATATCAGTCTGGTTTGCTTTTCCCCACTCATCCGCCATAGAAATTTATAGCTTTATCAGTGGAAAGCCTTCTAACTATTTTCTGCAAGCTATAGCAGACAGCGAAGTGTTATACCTTCCCAAAGCCGCCCTGAATAAGTTGTACCAGTCACAACCCAAAATGCAGGAGATGATGAGGCATTTTTGGGAAGAGGTAATTCTTGCCCTCGTAAACCGATTCACCGCCCTTCAAAAAGATTCCGCCGAAAAACGGTGGCTGGACTTATTAAATACACCTGATTACCACGAAAAAATACCCCAGAAATACCTGGCTTCTTTCATCGGCGTTACTCCTACCTCTCTGAGTCGAATCAGAAAAAAAATCAGTAAAAATCATTAATTGCCCCAGGGCAATTTTATTCCGGAAAAGGAGCTGAACTTTTGTAATAGCTAAAATTTGAGTATGACAAACACCCTAGCCAAATTAATGGAAGCTGAGGCAAAAGCACTTCATTTATTTAACAGAATTGAAGAACGTGAAATAATTACTCCCGGTAAATCGGAAACACAAATCAATGAGGAAATTTACCAGCTTGCCTTAGAACTTTTTGGAATTGAAAAATACTGGCACAAGAGAATTGTACGGGCCGGTGCTAACACGTTAAAACCGTATGATGAAAATCCTCCTGACCTGACCCTGCAGCCAGATGATATTATTTTTTTGGACTTTGGTCCCGTATTTGAAGATTGGGAAGCTGACTTCGGCCGAACATATGTAATTGGCAACGACCCCTACAAACACCAATTAAAAAATGATATTGAACATGCCTGGTATGAAGCAAAAGGTTGGTTCTTGCAACAAACAACATTGACAGGTGCTGCCTTCCATCAATACATTGTTGAACTGGCCCAAAAATACGGCTGGGCTTATGGCGGACAGCTTGCCGGACATCTCATCGGGCACTTCCCACACGAAAGATTAGAACCGAAAAATTTCGGACTGTATGTTCATCCTGGTAATCCAAATGATATGTTTCTACCAGATGCCAACGGAAACAAGCGGCATTGGATTTTAGAAATTCATTTCATTGATCGCGGAAAACAAATCGGGGGATTCTTTGAACAACTTCTGGCATGATAAACACAGGAACCGCTAACCTGTCTATTGACAAGAGCGGGTATAGTAAAGGGTAACTGGAAGATTCGCCTTCACCCTTTCACAGAACTGCATCACAACCCCATTGCTCATTACGCATCTAAAGGCAAGTAATCTAAAGGCCATAATCGTATTGCCAATCCCTTTAATAAGTTTCATGTACCATATACTCATACAAGGATTTGGGAATAATTACACTACTCCTGTTTGTTTCTCGCCAGGTCTGCTAATGCGGATACTGTTATACATTTCATACATTACCTGCATATGTGGTGCTGTCAGCACCGCCAATCCTAAAAAAACATATCCTGCCATGGCATTACTGCTTATAAACATAAAACCTGTTAATCCAAACAGGCCAATTCCTCCAATAGCCAGTGCACTGTATATCAATATTTGTTTGGTGATGATACGTTCGGAATACCCGTTATTATTCTTTAAATAGAAAACAATATTATTGAGAGATAAAACAGAATGCCATATAACAAAATAGAATGTAAACCCTATCAGCAAAGGCAGTTGGAAGAGAATAAATAGAATGACTGCAAAGCGAATCAGGAACTGTCCCTTTTCATTTTTATTGTCGTTGCTATTTCTAACAAAATATAAAAAAGCTGTGGTAAAGAAAATAATGCCAGCTACCGTCATAAGAGAATATCTATTTAGCCCGAGCCAATCAATAAAAGCTGAATTTTCTTCCCCGGTTTTAAACAATTGAAGTATAGGTTTTACCTCATCGAAATGGTGCAGAATAATAACACATAGAATTACTAATCCGTATGAAATAATAAATAATTTTCCAAGAAAGGTATCAGTATTGAATTGGTGCAGATCGGTCTCTCCAAAATGATAGGCTGCGAAAAAAATAAAAAGCAAATTACCAGCTATCGGAAAAGACCAGAGGATGCCAGCAAACAAAGACAGCCTGGCTAAATAGACTAGCAGGAACTTCCATTTTGAAAATGGCTTTTTTCGAGTATCAGCATTTTTGGTTGCTATCAGCAAATCAGCTGCACCATGAGGTATACCCAGCAAAACAATACCCGATAAAAAAATAATGAATTGAGTATTGATGTCAATGGGTATAATGTATTGCTGAACCAGAAGCAGGATAAATCCAAGAACTAATAAGACAATCCGTATCATGGTTCATTGTTCTGATGGATAATTTTAATAGAAAAAAGAGTGTGATGCATTTAAGATCACACTCTTTGCAACAAAATCAAGCCGTGGCGGGTGATTTATCTGATTGAGCCAGTGCATAAATCACCAGTCCAAAACCAATTTTATTTATAGCATCGCCAATATTGTAAACTATATCCATAGAAAGGCCTTGCAGCACCCTCATTCCAAATAAGCCGCCCTCTGTGCCTGCGATATATCCAAGAGGATAAATAGCCCATCCTACCAACACAAACCAGCCAAGTATTTTAACGGCTTTAGCAACAGCGGGTCCTGAATTATTAGCCAACTTTGCAACTTCACCAAACCATATTAAGTAAACAATATAGAAATAAGCAAGCCCACTTATTAAGCCCCAAATCCAACTTTGTGTTTCTTTACCATATATAGCCTCACCTATATACCCTGTAACCAGCATTATTACGGAAGCAAATATCAACTGCCACAGCAGTCCTATTTTGCCGCCTGCCTTTTTGGTTATAAGGTAAAATTCCAGGCACATCAATGGCACGGTAAGAATCCAGTCAACATAGCGGAAAAAAACGGGTGATTCTCCTGTTTCCAAATTGTATCCTCGCATATAATAGTAGTGTACAGCAGCAATAAAGGTGATCAGACCCGAAACAAGAATGGACGTTCTCCATTTCTGTTCGACATTAGACATTTCAAAAAAGAAAAAAACGGAAGCGGCCATCATAGCCATTGTGCCTACAAAAAAAGTAAAGGCCACATAATTGTTGTTCGCAATCGGAAGTATCTCCAGAAAAATGTGATACATGGTTTTTAGTTTAGAGTAAATAAATATAAATACAGGACATGTTGCCTTAAAGAGGCAATTAGCGTGTTTAACGTTTTACACAAAAGAATAAACAAGATCACACTCTTCAATGTTCGATTATATACAAGATATTTTATTGAGGAGGAAATCTTGCAAGAGTAAAGAATGCAGGTGTTTAACAAACTGCACTTACCAGCATCGATTCTTTGAACAAACAAATCCAAGCTGACAGACTAAAACGCACAGATGGGCTATCATTTCTTTACAAAAGCTCAGGCAAATCTCAAGCTATATGAATGAACAGGAAACTTTTCCACCACATGATAAAAATTAATGAAAACCTGATGGAACTTCGCAACAAGAAAGGCTTTATCAATCAAGAATTAAATCCATATAGCATTTCAACGTAGAATATACCACATTATTCAGCGGTAAAGAATATCAAAGAAATTTTTCAAAAAACTCTCCATTATAAATTAAACCCCGAAATAAACCGGGTAAAATAAAAAAAGAAAATAGAATCTGGATATACAATTCGTATTGATACACACAGTTCACATTTCTGCGGATACAAAATGGCATACGCATGGTTTTTGAACCATTAGCCCAAACAGAAAAAATCAAATGTATTATGTCATCCTAAATAATCGGCCTACCCTCTTTTTCTAAATTAATTATAAATATGCCCAGTCTAAAGTCATAAAGGCTGAACGCAGAAATAATGGCAGAATAAATTAATACAAAATTAGCTTCTATACCCTGATTGTCCCGGTCGACAAATGCCTATTATATTATTATAGCAAAATGTAGTGCCCAATACTTGCTACTTAACCAAAATAATAACCATTGTTTCCTTATAACTCCTAAAGATTAATACAAATTCGGAATTGATCTTAAATCATTGTTATGGGAACATCAAAACAATTACTTAAATTTATTGTTTACATCTACACAAGAAAAAATTGGAGACCAGAACCCATTTAAAAAAACGGGGCGAAACCGAAAAGCCATATGAGTAGGAAGATAAAAAATATATAATGTTTAATAAATTTACAATCGCAGACATACTATTATTCAGCGCTGCCTTTGTTTCCTTAATTTTCTCAGAAATTTTATGGTTTGGTGGCGATTATCAACATGCAATATTTGTTGGCCTATGGGTTCCAACAATACTAGCCTTCGGAATATATTTAAAACTATTAAAACAAAACAAAAATGACTGAATTAATGCCATATATAGCAGTCCTCGTTACGATATTGTTTGGCGCGGGTTTTTTACTTGCCCTCAAAGAGCAAAGAAAATCTAAATGATTACTTTTCCAAAAAGAAAGTGTAAACAGAAGAGAAAATAATTTTGCAAGGCTTAAGCAGCCTACGGATTGAAGAGCTTCAATACCATTTCACTCCCAGCGAAGGTTTTGTAATGACAATATTTCTTTAGCACATACCGAGTTAGAGGTTCATTAATCCGGTTAGTATCCTCCGAAAAGGTAGAATAAACCAAATTCCACAAAACAAGCAGCCCCCATCTGCCAGAACCACAAGTGAACCACGCGACAAATGCAGATCTCACTGGTAAAAGCGATCAAAAGGTAATAATCAAATTGCCTGTATTACTCATTTACCGATTAATGAAAAGAATCCAAAATATTTTGATTATTAGACCACAAGTGTTAAATAGATAACTACAAGGACACTAGAGTACAAGAATACAATAGCAGAATAGATAACCATAAGGACATCACAACCTAAACTTGCAAGGAAAGAACCTTGTGCCCTTGTGCCATTGTGGTAAACTAACCACAAGGACATAAGAGCGCAAGAAGACAATAACAGGATAGATAAGCACAAGGATACAAGAGTACAAGAATACAATAGCAGAATAGTTAACCACAAGAACACAAGAGCACAAGAACACAATAGCAGAATAGATAACCATAAGGACATCACAACCTAAACTTGCAAGGAAAGAACCTTGTGACCTTTTGCCATTGTGGTAAACTAACCACTAGGACATAAGAGCGCAAGAATACAATAGCAGAATAGATAACCACAAGGACCCAGAGCTCAAGAAGACAATACCAGAATAGATAACCACAAGGACACAAGAGCGCAAGAACACAATAGCAGGATAGATAACCACAAGGACATAAGAGCGCAAGAATACAATAACAGGATAGATAAGCCCAAAGACATAAGAGCGCAAGAACACAATAGCAGAATAGATAACCACAAGGACACAAGAGCACAAGAATACAATAGCAGAATAGATATCTACAAGGACATAAGAGCACAAGAATACAATAGCAGAATAGATATCTACAAGGACATAAGAGCACAAGAATACAATAACAGAATAGATAACCACAAGGACACAAGAGCGCAAGAAGACAATAGCAGAATAGATACCCACAAGGACACAAGAGCACAAGAACACAATAGCAGAATAGATAACCTGTTTATTCCGGTGAAGCTTTCTAACCCATTCCGGGGCAATGTTACGAACCCATTCCGGACGAAGCTTTATACCCGTTGAAGACAGGCATGTTGTTAGAGTGTAAAAGAACTGTTGTGTCTGCTTTTGTTTATCAAAGATATTATTTGGTCCTTATTCTGCTACTGTTTTTTTCTTCTCATTGATTCTCCTTTGAGTTCTATTCTTTGTGCTTTAGCTGTCAGTCTGTCAAGGATGGCATCTGCCAGGGTGGGTTCATTAATATAGCTGTGCCATTTTGCTACGGGTAACTGAGAAGTAACGATCACTGATTTTTTTGCATAACGGTCTTCGAGTATTTGTAACAGTGCTACCCTGATGGTTTGATCCAGAGGTTGTAATCCAAAGTCATCGAGTATGATCAGCGGTATGCGTTCAAAGTGGTTTAATACTTTGATGTAAGAACCATCCAGTTTTGCCAGGGTAATTTTTTCAATCAACCGGTTCATATTTAAGTAAAGAACTTTGTATCCCTGTATACAGGCCTGGTAACCCAGCGCACAAGCCAGATAACTTTTACCACAGCCAGTAGGCCCGGTGATGAGTACCGTTTCCCCACTTTTGATGTATTGTCCTTCCAGTAAGGTACCCAGTTGTTGTTTGGTCAGATTACGTGCAGCCGAACATTCTATCTGCTCAGGCATAGCTGCCAGGCGGAGCCTGGCAAGTTTCAGAAAGCAGGCTGTTCGTTCATTGTTGCGGGTGAGTAACTCTGCCTGCACAAGCTGTGCTATCAGCTCATGTGCATCCAACTGCTGGTGCATGGGTAGCTCAAGTTGAGAGCGGTAAGAGGCTGTCATTCCCTGCAGCTTTAATTGCTGTAGCTGTTGTAAAGTTTCTGTTGTGTTCATTGATGTTATATTTTAAAGTGAGTAATGCGTTTAATGGGTTATTGGTAGTGTTCCGGTCCACGGATGTTATCGTGATCCGGTAATGGGACATCATCAAAAATTACTTTTTGTCTGTCCAGACCAGCATGAAGGATATTTTTAATCATAGTATAGTTGACACGGGTACCGTGCAAGGCTCTCCCGCAGGCAGCTTCGAGCCGGTCACGGCCGAAGTTGTTTTGTAACATCAGCAGTCCGTGACAGGATTTATAGTTCTGTTCGGGATAGATACTGGAGTTAAGGATATGCTCTACCGCCTTTGCTGTACTGGTTCCTATTTGCCTGGCTCTTGCCAGCATATCCGGTTTTGTCCATCCCTTTATATTCATCGCATCCTGGTGATTGGAGGGCATGTGTTCAGCTATGGTGGTATAAGCCCGGGCAATACTGCTGCGTGTATGCAGTGCAATACGGTTATGATCATAATAGATCTCAACCGTTTTATTGTCATACAATACTTTTACTTTCTTACCTGCATAGGTGTAGGGAACACTGTAATAGCGATGATCTTCTGTGAGCTGGATATGGTAATTACGTTGTACGGTTGATTGTATAGATTTTTTTGGAGTAAATGGTTCACAGGGAAGTGTTTTCAATAGGGACATTTCGTATTGCTCATAGAGTTGCCTGCGGCTATAGGGAGATCCTTTATAGCGTTTATCATTAAGGGTTTGTAACTGCTGGCTGATGGCGTGATTGAGTTCCTTCAGCGAACTAAAGACCTGGTTGCGCAAAGTAGCATAGATGTTTGTATAGACAATTCTGACGCACCGCTCCACCATGGCTTTATCTCTGGGCTTATAGGGACGTGTAGCCGAGAAGGTGGTGGCATAATGCTCGCTGAGCTGGTAGCACATTTCAGTGAATACCGGTTCATAACGGCCTGGACGGGTAACGGCCGTCTTTAAGTTATCACAAAGAATGGTTTGGGTAACACCACCAAAAAACTTCAGCATTCCATTGATGCAACTGATAAAATCATAGGTGTTCTGGGTATGTACCGCCTGACAAAAAATAAGACCGCTGTGCGGCAGTACAGCAATAAAAACCTGGCAGGGGATAATTTCTCCGCTGCCGGTATCCACATACGATAACTTTTTACCCGCAAAGTCAACCATAATCTGTTCCCCGGCCACGTGCTCCAGGTGCATCACTACCTCCTTGTTTTTCAAAAACTCACTGAAGTGATAACAGTACTGGCTGTAGTTATAACCATCCGGGTATTGCTCTTTGTACTCTATCCAGAGTAACTGCCGGGTTACACCGGTCTTATTTAATTCTGTTTCTGCATAAACAAAGTGATCCAGCAATTTTGAATAACGGTCCCCTCTGGATGCAGTAGTATCGTTGTTATATACTGCTGCCGATAACTCCTTATTACTTAACCCTGCTGTATCAGCATCATCAATAACCGCATTTTGAATACGTGTGAGATACTTTTTAATAGTGGGCCAACTGATCCCCGTGTGACGTACAATCGCATTAATAGAAAAACCATCACGTTGCAGTCGAAGAATTTGTTTTAATTGTTCCATGAGTATTGCTTTTGCTGCCATGTCCATTTTATTTTAGGGACAAATGACAGTTAAAAGCAGCTACACCGAACATGTACACTCGTAACATTGCGCCGGAATGACAGCTCTCTAAAATAAATCAGAACTATAAAGCTTGTGCCGGAATGACATCTATTCCATCTTTCCCGGGTGGAAACATTGCGCCGGAATGACATCCCATTCAAATAGAAATAACTAGCACAAACCTTCTAAAATATTTAATCAGGGGTATAAAGCTTCATCCGGAATGGGTTCGTAACATTGCCCCGGAATGGGGTAGAAAGATTGCTCCGGAATATACAATAACCACAAGGACACAAGAGCGCAAGAACACAATAGCAGGATAGATAACCACAAGGACACAAGAGCGCAAGAATACAATAACAGAATAGATAAGCCCAAAGACATAAGAGCGCAAGAACACAATAGCAGAATAGATAACCACAAGGACACAAGAGCACAAGAATACAATAGCAGAATAGATATCTACAAGGACATAAGAGCACAAGAATACAATAGGAGAATAGATATCTACAAGGACATAAGAGCACAAGAATACAATAACAGAATAGATAACCACAAGGACACAAGAGCACAAGAATATAATAGCAGAATAGATAACCACAAGGACTCAAGAGTACAAGAATATAATAGCATAATAGATAACCACAAGGACTCAAGAGTACAAGAATACAATAGCAGAATAGATAACCATAAAGACATCACAAACTAAAATTGCAAGGAATGAACCTTGTGACCTTGTGTCCTTGTGGTAAACTTTCTATTCTCACTCGATCAAATGAATACTTCAACTTAAGAAGGCCAGGATTTCAATACAAAGAACCTTGTGGCCTTGTGCCCTTGTGGTAAACTTTCTATTCTCACTCGATCAAATGAATACTTCAACTTAAGAAGGCCAGGATGGATTTCAATACAAAGAACCTTGTGGCCTTGTGCCCTTGTGGTAAACTTTCTATTCTCACTCGATCAAATGAATACTTCAACTTAAGAAGGCCAGGATTTCAATACAAAGAACCTTGTGGCCTTGTGCCCTTGTGGTAAACTTTCTATTCTCACTCGATCAAATGAATACTTCAACTTAAGAAGGCCAGGATTTCAATACAAAGAACCTTGTGGCCTTGTGCCCTTGTGGTAAACTTTCTATTCTCACTCGATCAAATGAATACTTCAACTTAAGAAGAAAGGATACACGAACGAAGGACCTTGTGCCCTTGTGGTAAAATGCATATTTCGATTATTCCCTTGGTAACGCGGAAAAGACTTCATCCACAAATGGTTTACTACCTTTAACAAGGTTTTCAGAATTAAAATTAATTAAGAGCGCTTTGGGCTTTTGGCTTAGTTTAAGATAGGTAATGGTTTGTGCATGATGAATGGGAAGAAGTATTTCCACAGATTTGACTTCTATAAGGATAATATCGTTAACCAAAATATCTAATCGAAGCGGATCTTTGGTTTGAACCCCTTTATAGATAACAGGTACTTCAACCCGTTCTCTTACATAGAAGTCCTGAAGCCTTAATTCCTGAACCAAACAAGCCTGGTAAATACCTTCCAGTAAACCAGGACCCAGGTATCTATGAACTTCAATGGCACAGGCCATAACCTCATAGGCAGTATTTTGAACAAGTTCTTGCGTGATCATATAATGTAGTTTATTTAAAATTAAAACACAGATAAATAAATAAGCTGGTCAAAACATCATAATATCATGTTGTTTTTCTCGTCCTCTTGGAATCTGTTAATTAAATAAATTATTATAGTAAAAAATAAAGTTGAAACCTCTCCCCAGGTATATGACCGAATTGGAGGCTTTGCGTATCTCATAATTATTGTAGCTGGAGCATTGGGAGAGTTGTTCATCAGGAATAACATCATTGTTTCAGGCGATGTGGCCGCTACCGCTCAAAATATTGCCGCCTCTCCCTTACTATGGCGTATTGGCATCACCGGCGATCTTTTAATGCACGTCTTTGATCTCCTTTTAGCGATCGTCTACTATTTCCTGCTGAAGCGGGTAAGCAAAACGCTGGCCATGCTCTCAGTTCTATTCGGGTTGATTCAGACGGCCGTTTTAGTCGCCAATAAGTTAAACCTGATGATGCCGCTGTTTCTTTTGGGAAATGAAGATTACTTAAAGGCATTTGATCCACAACAACTCCAGGTGTTGTCTTACCTTTCTGTAAAAGCCCATGGATACGGCTTTGGTATTGGCCTGATATTTTTTGGGTTTGAATGCCTCATTGATGGGTATTTGATTATAAAATCAGGTTTCTTGCCCAGGATCTTAGGCATTCTGATCCTAATTGTCGGCCTGGGATATTTGACGAATAGCTTTGCGTTGATTCTTTCGCCCCCAATAGCCGATAAGATATTCCCTTTATTAATTATCCCGATCCTTATTGGAGAACTGTCCATGTGCCTGTGGCTTCTGTTCAAGGGCGTAAATCTAACAAAATGGAAGGAATGGGAAGCCTGAGAATAGCAAGGAGCTTCTTCAGCTAAAAAGTTTTACTGCCCGACAAGAAAATTGTACGGTCAACAAAGTTTATTTCGCAGTCAGTTCTCCAAAATTTAAGATTAACTTAAATTGTTATCTTGTTGAAGAAAAAAAGATCTATTTTATGCCAGCGGACGTGGGAAATTGCTTAAGGCATAATTAAGTGGCTGGTCAAATTTCAAACAATATTGTCAATCTCCTTTATTCAATGGATTATTTGCAAAGAATAATAATTGCCTTTGAACTCCATTCAGTGGATGAAATAAAGGAATGCTTTGGAAAAGGAATTCACCCAAACCAGGTAATTAATGGCAAACCCCTTATCTACGAATTAATAAATATGTACTCCCGGGGGCCTGCTTTCAAAAAATGCGTACAGGCTTTTGTGGACTATGGCTTAGAATTTGCCGACAAGCCATTGCTGGCCGTTTTACTTGATGATTCCAACTCACTTGATCGCCATTTAACAGATGATAAAGAAATCTTACAAAAACAATATTCACTCGACTGCACCTTCACCCCGCTATATAAAGCTTCTCTCTTGCATATCTGCGCAGAATACAACCACCTGTCTTCAGCAAAAATCCTGGTAAAACACGGGGCTGACATTAATGCAAAAGCTGGATTGGATGAAAATGGTTTTGGAGGACACACTCCGATTTTTCATACGGTAAACCAGGACGCCAATAAATGTATTGATGTACTAAAATATCTTGTTGCACAACAAGCAGACCTTACGCTAATCGTCAAAGGGCTTATTTGGGGAAAAGGCTATGAATGGGAGACGTTTATTCCTTCTGTGAATCCGATCAGTTACGCTATGATGGGGCTGCTGCGGCAGTTCCAAAGAACCGAAAATGATATTTATGAAGTAGTTTCGTTATTAATGAGCGCGAATTATGGCATGGAGTTCTACCCCACCAACATTCCGAACAAATATTTGAATAAATAATATCCGGAAACGAAGAACTTTCTTGGTAGACACAAATTGTTTCGTCCTGAAACCTGAATATCCTGTATTGATCAATTGTCAAACGGAAACTTCCAGCTACGGGGAATAAGTAAGTCTAAAGTCAGTACATAATTCAATTAAGCAAGGTCAAATAATGCTAGGTTTATACCTGAAAAATACTTCCACGTCCATCTGCATCATTTGCTCACCCTATTTCCCATTATTCCCGAAATTTATACAGCGCAATCTTGAAAATTGAATAAACTGCTAAACCTACTGTTACTAATAACTTTCCAGTTTGGCTACCTCCAATGGGGTACAAATCAACAGGCATTTATCTTTGAAATAACGGCAGAAATATTTTCCAGTACCACCGGCAGCCCGGGAAATTTTTTGCATCCTGCCATCCTTCTCCCTTTGATTGGAGAAATATTGATTTTAGTAACGCTGCTCCGAAAAAGACCAAACAGGATGCTAACTTTTGCCGGCCTTATCTGCATGGGTCTTCTCATGTTGCTGATCCTGGTAGTTGGGCTGCTGTCGGCCAATGTCAAGATAGTCCTGTCTACCATTCCCTTTTCTGTAATTGCTTTCTTGATTTTACGCTTCATTTGGAAACGCAAAGTCTAATGCAGTTAATAGTTGAACATCGTGAAAAAAGTAGGGTTCACATCTGCACGAACCCTAGACTTTTGCAACAAAAATTTTAAACAGAGAAATTTTTTATTCGCCCGAACCTAATCCTCCGGCACAAAACTTATGGCTGTTCCTCCTCCCGGGGCCAGGTGGAGTCGTATGGTATCATTTGCCCTTACTGTTTTACTGGTAATCTTATACGATTGCGGGTTGGTTTTATAGTGAGCCCCCGGTCCATCCTCGTATATGATTGCCAGGTATTTTTTCGAAGGGTCAAGAAATTGCAGGGAAATGCTGCTGCTTCGGGCCTGTTCGCCGTTAACAGAACCGAGAAACCATTTATTGGTATCTTTTGCTTTCCTGGCCACCGTTATATACTTTCCGGGCTCTGCTTCTAAATATTTACTGTCGTCCCAGTCCACCGCCACGTCCTTTATAAACTGGAATGCATCTAAAAACCGGTTATAATTTTCCGGGAGGTCGGCCGCCATCTGCAGCGGGCTGTACATGGTAACATATAAGGCAAGCTGGTTGGTAAGCGTTGTATTTACATGCGAAGGATTTGACGGATTTATTTTGCTTATATCCATTTCGAAAATTCCGGGAGTATAATCCATTGGGCCACCTAATAATCGTGTAAAAGGTAATATCGTTGTATGATTGGGTTTACTTCCTCCGAACGCCTGAAACTCTGTACCACGCGCTGATTCATTACCGATCATATTGGGATACGTACGGCAAATACCAGTCGGCCTGACAGCTTCGTGAGCATTCACCATTATTTTATAATCCGTTGCTTTGTCCACCACATACTGGTAATGGTTGATGGTCCATTGATCATAGTGATGCTGGCCTCTCGGCAAAATGGGACCCACATAACCGGTTTTAACGGCATCGTATCCGTTTGCTTTCATGAATTCAAAAGCCGTATCTAAATGCCTTTCGTAATTCCTGGTAGAACCCGATGTTTCGTGATGCATGATCATCTTCACTCCTTTACTTTTCGCATACTCCCTGATAGCCACCACATCAAAATCCGGGTAAGGGGTTACAAAATCAAATACATAATCCTTTGAGGTACCAAACCAGTCTTCCCATCCAACATTCCATCCTTCTACCAGCACCCCATCAAAACCATGAGTAGCGGCAAAATCTATATATTCCTTTACATGCGCAGTATTAGCACCATGTTTTCCATTTGGTTTAAGCCGGGTATAATCTGTCTTGCCAAGTTGAATTGATGGCATTTCCGCATTGCCGTTAGCCTGATTGGTAGTAAAAGGCTGCCCGTCGGTATATGACCAGGTACTTTTGCCGGTAATCATTTCCCACCAAACACCAATATATTTTACTGGTTTTATCCACGACACATCTTCTATCTTATTTGGCTCGTTCAGATTTAAGGTGATTTTAGAAGCCAGTATATCCCGGGCATCGTCGCTCACTATAATCGTACGCCAGGGACTGGTACAGGGTGCCTGCAAATAGCCCTTATCACCAATGGCATCAGGAGTGAGCCAGGACCTAAAAACAAACTTTTTATCATCCAGTTCGAGATTCATGCAGGAATAATTGATCAACGCTGCTTCATGAAGATTTATATATAACCCATCGGCCGATTTCATCATTAATGAGGTTTGCACACCCGTGGGAGAAAAGCTGGTTTGAGAAGCATTAGAAGTAATGGCCCCCTTCATCAATCTCCTGATCGCGGAGAGTTTGGAAGTGGTATAATCATATTCCTGTGTATCATAATCGCCGGGAAGCCACCAGGCCGTATGATCCCCTGCCATAGCAAACTGGGTGTGTTCTTCTTTAATTACAAAATGAAGCAGGTTCTTTTGCTGAGGAAATTCATACCGGAAACCTATACCGTCGTCAAACACCTTAAAAACTATATTGAGTAAAATCGGCCGGCTTGCTTTTTGAGATAAGCTCACTTTTACCGCATTATAGTTTTCTTTTATTTCCTTTACTTCTCCCCATACCGGTTTCCAGCTACCATTATAGGTAAAGGGTACGGCGGAAAGCCTTTCAAAATTATTTTGCAGGGAGGTTACTTTTTTATCCTGGAAACGTTCCCTAATTTCAAAACCCAAATTAGAAGGCAACACAACCTTTCTCTGTTTATAAAAAACGGCATAGTAAGGTTCCCCCTGCTGGCCAAGCCAGAACTCCAGCCTAATATTATTATTTGGCGAAATGACAGTTGTTTTTGTTTGTGCCTGGGCCGTGTAAAAAGATGTTATTATAATCGCGGCTTTAAAAATCCTTTTAAGTATCATGACGAAACATTTTTAAAATTTAAATCGGCTTAAAACGAAATATACAATTCCGTACAATTTATGATCTGTGGTAGTCATTTAAAAATCAAATTTAATTCATAACTTCATAAGTAAACAATTACGGGTTGGAACAAATGGGCTGCATGCTATACAGAAGGTTGCCTTTTTCGGGAAAGCAACATGAATACGCCCGCTGATTTGCGACCCCAGGTTAATATAACTGGCCGGTGATTTATATAAATTACTATGAAAATATTTTTCTACCTCGGACTTTTTGCCTTTCTATTCAACTGTTCGGCCAGTTGCAATGGACAGCATAAAAAGATAACAGCCTCACCGGATATACCAAATACAGATATTAATGCTGTTCCCCAAAACATCAGTTCGCAAGATACCAGTCCGGGTTGGACTCAAAACGGACAAAAAATCCTTCTAACCGGCATTGTATACCAGGAAGACGGAAAGACTCCAGCCCCTGATGTGGTGATTTATTATTATCATACCAATACCGATGGAAAATATTTACATTTGCCGGAAGAAAAAAGAAGTATGCCGCCTAACACGCTCGGACAAACACATGGTTATATCCGGGGCTGGGTTAAGACTGATAAGAACGGTAAGTATTCCATTTATACTGTAAGACCCGGAGTCTATCCCACTATGGATGCACCGGCTCATATTCACCCAACGATAAAAGAACCGAATTCTATTAAAGAATATTATATTGATGATTTCGTTTTTGACGATGACAAATTGTTAACTACTGCCATAAGAAGAAAAATGGAAAACCGTGGTGGAACGGGTGTACTACGATTGGTGCAGAAAGATAACCTGTTTATTGGGGAACGTAATATAATTCTCGGGCTGAATATTCCTGGCTACCCGACAAAGAAAAAAAAGGACATAAGTTCTGGAATCAAAATCGGGGAGGATGTTTTTTCATTTATTCCTTTTCATGCCTGGGGCCCTGATAAAGGAACGAAGACCTGCCCCATTTGTAAATATGGCTGGTACCATGGAATACTATACTTCGTTGGCAATAATCCTAATTGGGATGAAATAAAACAATGGCTGCGCTTCCTGGAATCTGAAGGCAGAAAAAGGGAGAAGTATTTGAAAGTATATTTTATCTATGGCAATGAAATCAACTATCGTAAGACAGAGAGAGAAAGGGAACTGGAGAAGATCGGCCGGGAATTACAATTGGAAAAAATAGCCCTAACATTTGTACCTTCCTTTTCTGACAAAGACTCGGAAATTTACTTAAACAGGATTAACCAGACAACGGACAACACTTTCCTGATTTATAAAAGAAGCAGGGTGATTGACAAGTTCATCAACCTAAAACCAACCCAGGAGAATTTCAATTTGATTACCCAACAACTCGACCACACGATTAATGAATATTTTTATTTGGGTTCATCCGGGGTAAAGGAAAGGAATGAGTAAGCAAAAGCTATTAAACCCAGGTACACGTAGGTTTACCTCGTTTCAATCAGGCCTTTATATACTATCCACTTTGTGTCGATCATTCTGATAAAATGGCACCTGATTCGGCCCGGACGTATCAGATATTTACAAACTCTGATGATAGCCAGAAAGTACCTTCTTGAAATGATAAAAGAAGCCCGTAAATACGTGGAAACGGGTCAAAAAACAGGTAATATCATTATTACAATGAATGATTTGGTCTGGGAATGTTTTTCTATTGAGCCAATTCGGAAAAGGGGTTACCAGATATGGGCAATCGATCAAAATATAATCAGGTCACCAATTCTTTTCCGCCATCTTTCTGATGATCCTTAATGCGCAGTGCAGCCTGGTAGTAGAATAAAATGGCAGCTGTCATAGCCAAATGACTTACATCGTTATAATTAAACCATTTATTAATGCCTAAGCGGAACGCATGAAAAAGAGCTGCCAGGATGCCAAATCCGGTGGCGATTAATAAATACCTGAACGATGGATCCTTGGATTTCAGGTATACAAAAAATTCAAAACAGAATACCACGATAAACAAACCATAAAACGCATGTGCTTCCACAAAAATAAAATCGAGTTTTGCTAATGACAAGGTCATGAAGGTTACAATTTCCAGGTAGTTGAGGATAGAAAAGAATTGACCCACTTTACTATTCATGTACGGCCTGCCATGGGTTATAGCCGCCCGCTCAAAAAGGGCCACACCGGTCATGCTGATATACCATCCCGGAATCTTTCCATATAAACCTGTTACATATAAAAACGCATGCCCCAATACCCCTCCTATTATAGTGGCGAAACCCATGAAAAGAAAAAAGTAACGTATGTACCGCTGCGTATTTGTTTCATTCACTTTTTTCTTTCCCAATTTCCTGTAAGCATAAAAACAGGCTATAGCGATCATTAAGTTGGTAAGAACAGTAGATGGTTCTAGAATAGTTATCCCGAGCCACTTCACGCTGGGCATATTCGTCAACTCTTTTATCACTTCATCCATTGAACGTTTGTTTGGAGATGGTTTTGGCAGAAAGATATGCCACCAATAAATTACATATTAGCAAAAGAAAAACTACTTTTCAAAAGTAGCATTTTAATCATAGGAGTCACAGATCAGACTATCGCTGACATACGAAAAAAGGAACCTCTGCTATGCGGCCACCTTCTTAAAATCTTCGCAGTAAGCCATAATTCCATATTATTATCCTCCTTCACAATTCCAGTATAACTTTTTGTTGTTATCTTCATCTTCAGATTTTTAAAAAAGCGTTTGTTTCCGTTCGCACCCACGTCGAATACTTAAAGGCGGTTCATCCGCTCCCTGCAAAACCTAAATGCCAAATTCCCACATGAAAGCAATTGTTTATAGAAAATACGGGCCGCCGGACGTTCTGCATCTGGAAGAAGTAGAGAAGCCTTCGCCCAGGGATAATGAAGTCCTGGTAAAGATTTATGCCACCGCTGTTTCTTCCGGTGACTGGCGCCTCAGAAAGGCGGACCCTTTTGCCGTTAGAATATTTTTTGGTTTAACCAAACCAAGGATAACTATTTTAGGAGCTTCCTTAGCTGGAACCATTGAAGCAACAGGTAAAAATGTTAACCGATTTAAGGTGGGCGACCAGGTATTTGGTTCAACCGGTATGAGTTTTGGTGCCTATGCCGAATACAAATGCCTGAAAGAAGACGCCGTAATAGCCATCAAACCGGCCAACATAACTTATGCAGAAGCTGCGGCCATTCCTTTTGGCGGAGCTACCGCATTGTATTTTCTGCGAAAAGCAAAGATTGAAAAGGGGCAAAAAGTTTTAATTTATGGAGCCTCCGGGGCCGTAGGTACGGCTGCGGTTCAACTGACCAAATCCTTTGGTGCAACTGTTACCGGCGTTTGTAGTACAACGAACATAGAAATGGTGGAATCACTGGGCGCCCAAAAAGTTATAGATTATACCAGGGAAGACTTTACAAAAAATGGTGAAACCTATGATGTTATTTTTGATACCGTAGGCAAAATGCCTTTCCCGGGTGCCATACAATCTCTGAATAAAAAGGGAATTTTAATATTAGGAGCTTCGGGTATGCAGCACATGATACAAAGATTTTGGACTACCCTGTCAACCGATATAAAAATTATTTCCGGTGTGATACGGGGAAACCTGGAAGACATTCTTTACTTAAAAGAACTCACGGAGAATGGAAAATTAAAAGCAGTTATAGACAGAAGCTATCCGCTGGAGCAAATGGCCGAAGCGCATAGCTACGCAGAAAAGGGCCACAAAAAAGGAAATGTAGTTATAACCATAGTACCGGGTAACTGACTGCAGGATAAACACGGGAAGTATCTCAACATTCCAGCCAACTATTTTCCCGCCTCCATTACCTTTACAAAAAATCAAAATTGGCTTTCCGGTTAAAAGAAAATTCTCTTTGTGCACGTATCGCTGCCTGGAAATTGAGTAGTGATAAAGTAGCGATCGTTTTTGGAAGCACTATCCATTTATATAATACCACAGAGGAGGAATTTCTTTCCAACAAAAAATGGGTGAACCACGAACAGAAGCATATAGAACAATATAAACGTTACGGCTTTTTTACCTTTATTTTTTTATACCTCCTGGAAAGCATGAGGAATGGGTATATCAATAATAAGTTTGAAATAGAAGCCCGGGAAGCGGAAAAGGATGATACAACCAACTATTTAAAATAAGCGTTATGATAGAAAAAATAAACTGGGATGCCATTCCCGTTGAAGAAGTCAATCCATCAATGAAGAGAAAAATTATTTCGGGAGAGAAACTGATGATCGCCCGAATGAATTTCAAAGATGGATATGTAGTTCCTCTGCATAGCCATATGAACGAACAAATTACCCATGTCCTTTCGGGGAAAATTCGTTTTTGGTTCGGCGGAGACAAAGAAGAAACGCTGGACCTAAATCCGGGAGAAGTGGTAGTTATTCCCGCTAATCTTCCGCACGAAGCATTGATGATAGGCGAAGTGGAAGAAATTGATACCTGGGCACCACCGCGCCAGGATTGGTTAGATGGATCTGATCATTACTTAAGAAAATAATTATGGAATTAGGAATAAAGAATAAAGTAGCTTTTATAGCCGCATCCAGCCAGGGACTCGGAAAAAGTGTCGCTTTTGAATTAGCCAGGGAAGGCGCCCATGTAATTATCTGCGGAAGAAATAAAGAGACGCTGAAAGCCACCGAAGAAGAACTTAGAGAAATATGGCACGCGGGTTTTGGCTCTTACCGGAGACTTATCAATTGCCCATGATCGGAGATTACCTGATTGATACTACCTTAAAGAAGTTTCCGCAGGTGGATATTCTTGTAACTAATACTGGTGGCCCCCCGGCCGGAAAATTTGAATCATTCACCCAGGAAGATTGGGACAGGGCAGTTCAACTGTTGTTGGGAAGCGCGGTGGGCCTGGTGAGAGGCTTTTTACCCGGTATGAAAGAACAAAAATGGGGGCGCATCATCGCGATCACTTCGCAGGCAGTGAAGCAACCGGTCAATAACCTGATTCTTTCAAACGCGGTACGTGCCTCGGTGGCGGGACTAATGAAAACACTTTCCAATGAATTGGGAGAATATAATATTACGGTAAACAACGTAATGCCTGGTTATACCCAAACAGCCAGGCTGACAAAACTAATGGAGGGCAATCCTTCTTTCGCAACCATAACAAAAGAAATACCATTGGGAAGATTTGGTAACCCTGAAGAGTTTGCCGCCGCCGTAGCTTTTCTAGCCAGCGAACGAGCCAGTTATATTACCGGTGTTTCGTTAGCTGTAGATGGAGGATGGATTAAGAGTATGCTTTAATGAAAAAAAGAATAGAAAAATTTGACATTGGCCACTCCTCTGTTCAAACCCGCTATTCTTTTAATCAGCCATTCCCTTGAATTTTTCGCCGGAATTACTTAATCTTGTTGTACTGCCAACATCCGTTTTCAGTAACCCGGAATAGAAATCTGCTCAACAGCGGATTGATCAGATATAATAATATGAGAACATTAATTACCCTGTTTATTGGAATTAGCTTAATTATTCTTTCCGGCTGCAAGAAAGATTCCCCCATTTCATCCCAAACAATTTCATTACTGCAGAATAAATGGACCCTGCAATCCGAAACCCTTGTATTTCCTACTAATTCCTCCCTGGATCGAAGGTATGAGGGTGTTTCAACCGATTATTATTTGTTTGAAAAGAATGATACGCTCACTATAAACCAGGCGGGAAGCGCCAATTTACCCTGGCTGCCACTTCTCCTGAATTTCAAATACCGCCTGCTTGACAATTCAACCCTGGTGTACGAACCCTATAGCACCATGAAAATAAATATTAAGACACTTACCAGTCAAACCCTGATTCTGACGAACGAAATCACCGCCACTATTACAAATGCCAATGGGACCGTTGAGACGTATAATGGATTAAGGACCGACTCACTAAAAAGGTAACTGAATTCCCTATACTTTTGATTACTGGTACAAGGCGCTTTGGGCCATCACCCGCCTGATATGGTCAACACTCATATATCGTTCGCGGGTACCCGTTTTTTCAAATGGATTTGGTGCCCCGGGTGAAAGAAGAGCCCGGAAGCCTTTTTCAAGATATAGGTTCCAATCGATCAACTGGTATCCTAACCCCCGTTCAATATCCATACTGTCTGTCTTATTTTCAAAGCGGTCCATGTATTTTCGGGACACATGACCAAGAGCAATACCCATCAAACCGAATCCTGTTTTATTTTGAAAGTAAATTATGTGGCAGAATTCATGCCCGAGTATTCCCACCTGTCCGTTAACACCGCTATTTGAAAACGTGGGCAACCTCCTTCCCCCGATAGAATCATTAATGATTACGATATAGCTGCGTTTGCTGCTGGGCCGGAATATGCTGCCAACAGTAGGCCGGGTAGCGATGATCCCTCCTTTACTTTTTTTTATTTTGAACCGGATCTTTGTTTGCGCCAGCTCCGGAAAATATGACAAGGCATAGAGCACCTGCTTTTCATATTGCCCGGGTATTTTTTTATTAATGCTATTCTTTTCTTTCAGCAGCGGGTATTCGTTATTCATGGCCTGCGTAATATCCTTTTCGGGTTTTCTTGTTTGCGAAAAGGTAATAAGTGAATTACAGAAAAGGAATACTGTAGAGATAATTTTTATTGCCGGATAAATTGTTCGCATATAAAAAATTAACGCATCTCTTTTTCTACTGCTGCAATCGCCTTCACTGTTTTTACAACAGAATCTGGTGTTACCGAAATACTGTCAATACCCAATTCTACCAAAAATTGGGCAAAGTCCGGAAAATCCGAAGGTCCTTGCCCACAGATTCCAACCTTTACTCCCATTCGTTTGGCTGTACTTATAAGCATGCGGAGAAGTACTTTGACAGCCGGGTTTCTTTCATCGTATAAATGAGCCACTAAAGAAGAATCTCTGTCAAGCCCCAGCGTTAACTGGGTCAGGTCATTGGAACCAATAGAAAAACCATCAATATATTTTGCAAATTCCTCGGCCATTAGAATATTGGAGGGAACTTCTGCCATCAGGAATAATTCCAACCCTTCCTTTCCTCTCTCCAGCCCGAACTCTTTCATAGTATCGTGTACTTTGTGCAATTCTTCCACGGTTCGGCAAAAGGGAACCATTACGACCACATTTTGTAAACCCATTTCTTCTCTTACCCTTTTGATTGCTTTGCATTCTAATCCAAATGCTTCTTTATATTTATCAGAATAATACCGGCTGGCCCCTCTCCATCCAATCATGGGATTTTCTTCGTGTGGTTCAAAATGGTTGCCGCCAAGCAAATTATAATACTCATTACTTTTGAAATCACTAAACCGTACAATCACTTTATTTGGATAGAAAGCAGCCGCAATTTTTGCTATCCCATAACTCAGGCTTTGAATGAAAAAGTCTTCTTCGTTCTGAAACCCTTTGATCATTTTTTTTATAGTAGCACTCAATGCTGCATCATTCAAATCTTTGTGCTTTAACAAAGCCATCGGATGAATCTGAATGTAATTGTTGATTATAAATTCTTCCCTGGCTAAGCCAACGCCCGCATTCGGTAAATGAGAAAAACGAAAGGCCAGGTTGGGAGATGCCACATTGAGCATAATGGGTGTTTTCACAGCCGGCAGATCTTTCAGGTTTGTTTCCACTTTTCTATAAGGCACTTCCCCTGCATAAACAAATCCTTCACTTCCTTCGCAACAGGAGGCGGTAATAAATTGGCCCGTTTCCAACACATCGGTGGCATTGCCACAACCCACAATGGCCGGTACCCCTAACTCCCTGGCAACAATAGCCGCATGGCAGGTTCTTCCTCCCTTATTGGTAATAATCGCGGAGGCTTTCTTCATGATAGGTTCCCAGTCCGGATCTGTCATATCTGTTACTAACACATCCCCTGCCTTAAACTCGTGGCCCTCGGTTACTCTTTTATCCAAAGAAAACAAGATGGACACTTTTCCGACCCCTATCTTGTCGCCAACGGCTATTCCTTTAACCAATGTTTTTCTTTGAACATTTCCATCCATAACATACTCAACAATATTGGAAAAATCTTTTTGCGAATGAATTGTTTCGGGTCTTGCCTGTACAATAAATAATTCTTTGGTAAGTCCGTCAACCGCCCATTCAACATCCATCGGGCACCAATGTCCCTTTAACTGACTATAATACTCCTCAATTTTTGTAACCCATTGTGACAATTGTAAAATACGTTCGTCTTTTAAACAATAGCGCTCTTGTAATGGTTTTTCCACCTGTATTATCTGAACCCGTTCGTCAGGATTGTCTCCATATACCATCATCTTATCTTTTATTCCCAATTTTTTTTCAATAATACTGCTAAAGCCATTTTTTAAGGTGGGTTTAAACACAATGTATTCATCCGGGGATACAGCCCCCTGCACTATCATTTCACCCAAACCATAGGACGCATTAATAACCACCACATCTTTAAATCCGCTTTCTGTATCGAGCGAAAAAGCTACCCCCGAAGCGCCGATATCACTTCGTACCATCTTTTGAACGCAGACAGAGAGCCCAATACTAAAATGATCATACCCAAAACTCTGACGATAACTAATTGCCCGGTCAGTAAAAATGGAAGCAAAACAATTTCGGACCGCATTCATTAAAGGAACGGGCCCCCGAACATTTAAATAAGTTTCCTGTTGTCCAGCAAAAGATGCATCGGGTAAATCTTCGGCAGTGGCAGAGGATCGAACAGCCACATCCGTCATATCCTGGTCGTATGTTTTGCTTAGCTCATAATATTTCTCAATAATGGCATCACTTAATTCGCGTGGAAATTTTACGTTCTTGAATAATTGCCGGGCCTGTAAGCCACCACGCCTCAACGACTCAATATCATCCAATTTGATTCCGTTGATAATTTTATGGATAGAATCATCCAGGTTATTATACTTAATAAACTCCCTATAGGCGGCTACTGTCACCACAAACCCACCGGGTATTTGAATTCCAAGTTGTTTCAGGTTTTGCAACATTTCGCCTAAAGAAGCATTCTTTCCCCCCACCTGTTCAATATCTTTTAAGCCAACTTTATGCAGATCAGTTAGAAAAATGGAAGTATCCATACATTAATAATTAGAAGTAGTGAAAAAAAACGAAGAGTACAAGTATATGTCTCCGGCTATCTTCCTCATTAAAATAAGAAAGTTAAATAAACTTTTACAATAAAAAGATAAGAAAATAAGAATGATCTAAGATATGGATAGCTAAAAATAAAAATCAACCCGGATGGAGGCTTCGGTCTCGAAAAAGACTATGGGGCAAAGAAGAATAAAGAAAACCCCTCCCTATGGGTTTTGAATTTAAATATCCGGTTTGGAATTAGGCAAGATTTTTTTAAACAGGACAAGATAATTGATGGAAAGAAAATCTTGTTGAGTATTGATAAAATACATTCCTTCCAAAAAGTAAAAACTAAACCGTTAAATATGTTGACAGCAAATATTCTTAATTTGCTGCCTGGCTACAAATACCATTTATGTTTGGGGTTTAGCCATTTCAAAAAAAATCTTTTAGGCAAAGCAAATCAAGAGTATGACGGAGTTCAATGCAATTAAAAATAAATTCAGGCATTTCGACAAGGAACTAATCGATAAGATTCTGGAAGAAGGAATAATTAAGGAGTTTCCGAAAAACACTGAATTAATCAGGCAGGGACAATTTGTTAAAGTGGTTCCTCTTATTATAAAAGGCCTGGTCAAAGTATTCACCAGCCAGGAAGATAAAGAGTTATTGCTGTATTATATTCAACCCAGCGAAAGTTGCATCATGTCTTTTTCAGCAGGGCTTAAAAGAGAAAAGAGTAAAATTCATGCCATCACGGAAGAAGAAAGCCTGGTGCTGCTTATTCCATCAGACAAATTATCCCGTTGGATTATTGAGTACCCCGCGTTAAACCAGCTTTTCTACCAGCAATATGATCTTCGTTATGCTGAACTGATTGATACGATCAATCACCTGCTTTTTGACAAATTAGACAAACGCCTGCTGGATTATCTCATGCAAAAAGCTTCGATAACAGGTAAAAACCCGATTAAAATATCGCACAAAGAGATCGCCAGCGAATTGGGGACTGCCCGCGAAGTTATAAGCCGCCTGATTAAGAAACTGGAAAAGGAAAACAGGGTAAAACAACACTACGACAGCATAGAAATATTTTTGACGTAGTAACTTAAGTCACTGCTACGCCCCGATCAACTACCTAATTTTGTTTTGTAATGATGAAGGAAATGAAACCCATATACAAGTTTGTGCTGGTATGCATGAGTTGTATATTACTTATTTCAATCATTGTGCTGGTAATTAAATCTTTTAACAAGTAATAGATTAAGAAATGAAAAAAAACATGGGATCTGCCGACAGAGCGATCAGGGTTTTGATCGCTGCCGTTATTGCCACTCTTTATTTTATGAATGTAATAACCGGTACGCTGGGAATTATTTTATTGGTGCTTGCGGGAGTATTTGTTGTAACCAGCCTCATTAGTTTCTGCCCTTTGTACAGTATTTTTGGAATGTCAACCTGTGCTGTTAAAAAACAATAGCAAATTTCTGCCTGGTTTTCATTTTGAATAAAAAGCAAGGTAACAGTTTGATGAATGAATGGGGATCGGTAATCTTTATACAGCCGTTTATGAACAGGTATGTTGAGAGATAAAACAGCGGCTGTTAAGCTACCAAGAAAGTAATTTCCAATTAGGTAGTATCGATACTGCCTAATTGGAACCATTACCATATACATGTTCAAATATCTTCCCGGGGGGCAATTCAACGATCTCAGATTTAGCCCCGTTCACGAAATACATATCTATCTCACCGATATTTTTAGCTGAAATTTTTCCCCGGTGCGTACAGTGGTACCGGTCTTTTATCAGCTCAAAGGTTTTGGCGGATATGTTTACCTGGCCGGGGGCACCGTTACTTTCCATCCGGCTGGCAATATTTACTGTACTGCCCCATATATCGTATGCATATTTATTTTTACCCACCACACCGGCCACTACCGGCCCAATATGAATTCCAATCCTTAATTCCCAGGGAGTGAGTCCTGCCACGGTCCTCATCTCATTTTTAATGCGCATGAATTTCTGTATTTCGAGGGCCGCTTCAATGATATGCTCGAGATGATCATCGTTCTCCACCGGAATACCACCCGCGCACATATAAGAGTCTCCAATCGTTTTAATCTTTTCGATTTGGTATTTTTCCATTATCTCATCAAACGCTATAAAAAAAGCATCCAGTTCATTTACCACTTCCTGCGGGGAAAGCGAATCGGCAATGGTGGTAAAGCCCTTAAAGTCAGTAAAAAGAACGGAAACGCTCTCATAGTAACGGGGCTTCGCATGCCCGGTATCCTGCAATTCCTTCGCCACTTCCACCGGTAGAATATTCAGTAATAAGGTTTCGATTTGTGCTTTCTGGCTGTCCAGTACCTTATTCACTTTTACTTTAGTCCGGTAGTTACGATAAAGTATGAATGCGATAATTAAAATCAATCCAAAACCAGCCAGGAAGGCATTTTTAGCGAACCGCTGCTGTTTAATATTAATTTCTTTGATGGCGTTTTCTTTTTCCAGCAAAGTAATTTGTCCCTGTTTCTTTTCAATTTCAAAATTGAACTCGTAGTTGGACAACTTAATATCTATTTCCTTATTGTAGATGGTATCCTTCACCGCCAGTAACAGGTTCTGGTACTTATATGCTTTGGCGTAATCAGAAAGCTTGGAATAATTTACAGCCAGGCCCTGGTAGATATCCCTTAATTCGGATGTTGAATTCATATCCTTTGCCAGCTGTTCGGCTTTCAGATAATATTGTAATGCTTTTTTATTATTGCCTGTAAGAAGGAAAATACCCGCCAGGTTTTTTAATGCCTTGGCTTCATATAATTTTGAATCCATAGCTACAGCGGAGTCATACGCCTGCTGATGATACCGTTGGGCAATAGCGTACTCTTTCTTCAGTTCATACACTTTCCCGATATCGATATATACGGAAGAAATATCTACTGTTGATTGAAAAGCCTGTTCGGCCTTTTTGAAGTAATAAAGAGCGGAATCGATATTACCCCTTACCTGGTAAATTTCCCCGATATTCAAGACGATCGTTCCGATCTGATCGTTATCCTGCAATTTTTCGCTCATCGGAAGTGCCCTTAAATAATACTGGATCGCTTTGTCATAAGTAGCTGTTTTGTGCTGGTAAACACTGCCGATATTAATAAGAGCCGATGCGATCCTGAACTGGTCGCCAATTTGTTCGGAATTTCGAAGAGAATTAAAAAGAAATTCCAGTGCTTTGGATTCATTGCCCTGGTTTTGATAAATCGCCCCGATATTGCTTTGGATATTAGCTATACCGGCAATATCATTCAACTTTTCAAAATAACTAAGCGACTGTCTCCAGTTCTCCATGGCCTCCACATACATACTCCGTTGATAAAATGCAATACCGATGTACTTAAAAGCTAAGGCAGAACCTTTTTCGTATTCCAGTCGCGCGGAAAGATCCCTGGCAAGCATAGCATAGGGCAACGCTTCCTTTGCTTCCGAATTCAGGTAAATTTTACTGAGTTGAAGAAGCGCCTTTACCCGGGTTGTATCTTCAGGCATTTGTTCAATAGCCGTTTTGAGGCTGTCGGGATTCTCTCCCTGCCCTCTTCCAGATATTACCCCGCCAAGGAAACCTACTAAAAGAATAAATGGTTTCAGATTCATAAGGAGATCCGCTTAATCTAATTTACAAAACAACCGGTAATTTCATTGGCTCTTTATCCTTAATAAAATTACCAGTTGCCTGTTAATGCTGCTCTTGTTACAATGCCCGTATTATTCTTTCACTATTCTTACAGGCATTGCTCCGTTACTTTTACGTATCCAAACAATATAAATTCCCTTTTTCAATTGGCTAAGATCGAGTACAATATTGTTGACTGAAGCCTGGCCTAACTGAACAGCTTGTTTCCGCCCGAGCATATCGTATACGCCGATTACACTATTATTATTAAACACCATTCCCGGATAACTGATCGTTACCTTCCCCTTTACAGGGTTGGGGTATACGCCGAAGTTCACCGGGGTCTGTGATTCACTGGTTGTACTTAACGATTGTGCGTTACTTCCTCCCACCGATAATGTGGTGGTCGAACACTTTTTGGAAGATGATGTTGCCGATACTGATTCCGTCACTAACGTGTTTACTTCATAGGTCTTCAGTGTCCAGGTTATTTTTTGTCCGTTAAAATAAATATCAAAGTAATAATATCCCGGTGGATACAATTCAGGTTGTAGTCCGCTGAACGCACTGGCCCCTCCCAAAGAGGTCAATGAATTATTCGGCCCTCTCGGAACAAATACAGGCACTGAATTGGTGTTTTTTGAATAGAAATGCGCCACGTATCCAAATCCGCTCGGATGATTGGTTAATACTTCGATACACTTCAGGTAGGTATCTACATCATCTACACCGTGTCCCCTTGGATTAATATATAAGGTTCCATCCTGGTATACGGTGGTGTAGTTACCCGGATTAGCCAATACCAGCGCTGAAGGCCGGATAGTATATACACCAGCCGCACCTATACAAGTAGGTAATAGCGTATGGACAGGCCCGGATGAAATAGTATTCTGACCACCAGTCACAAATCCGGTGATGGTGGAATTAAATACCGGCAATGGATCGCCTTTTGTAATCACCTTATTATTGGCTTTAACGGTGAGCGATGCCGGAGAAATGACAAGCGTACCATTCACCGCATTCACCGAATAATTAGAAGGTATTTTTAAGGATGGTGCCGGAATAATACTGTATGTCCCCGCGGGTATAATAGTGCCGGTAACAACCTGGTTCAGATTATTACGCAAGGTATATGCAGTGGGGCCATTAAACACTTTCGCTGAATCATCACTGTATTTATA
Organism: uncultured Chitinophagaceae bacterium; assembly: GCA_963775145.1. GTDB lineage: Bacteria > Bacteroidota > Bacteroidia > Chitinophagales > Chitinophagaceae > Endoryza. The sequence continues at coordinate 47,379 of CAVZHZ010000013.1, read as the reverse complement.
ACCGGTAACAGTCGATGTAAATGCGGGTAGAGGTGCCCCATAAACGCCGGTCTTGTTCCCTGCTGATACCACTAACACAGCGCGGGTAACAACCAGGGTTCCCGGCACTGCATTTATAGAATACCTGATAGGCGCTTTAAATGTAAGGGATGGGACTATGCTATACGTACCAGCGGGAAGATTGTTGCCAGAAACAACTTGTCCATTACTGTCTAGGAACGAATAAGTAGTTGGCCCGTTCAATACTTTCGATGAATCATCATTATACTGATACCCGGTAACGGCAGAGGTGAATACCGGTAAAGGCGCTCCATAAGCACTGGTCTGGTTTTGAGCGGCTACGGTAAGTACTGATGAGCTAACAACCAGCGAACCACTCACTGCGTTTACTACATAACTTGAAGGTGTTTTTAATGATAGCCCAGGCACAATGCTGAACGTACCCGCATAGATATTTGCCAGGGGCACATTTTGGCCGATGCTATCCTTCAATGAATAAGTTGCCGGCCCGGCCAGTACTTTCGCTGAGTCATCATCGTATTGATACCCGGTAACAGTAGAAGTTAATTCCGGCAAGGCACCATAAACACCCGACTTATTGCCTGCCTTCACGGTGAGTGTATCCGGAGTAATTACCAGGTTACCATAAGTATACCGGACGTCAAAGTTTTCAGATATTAAAGCAGCGGGGACAATAGAATGCGTTCCGGCGGTAATTCCGGTGATCAGGTTAATTGGTTTGAGCGGTGATAATTGCACGCTGTCGGGATCCGCAAATACATCCAGCGAATCAATAATAACGATCACGTTACTGTTAGTGCTGTCGCCCACGGTTTGACTATTAACAATCGGCGTATTGTTGACCACCGATTTAATATTGGTTATCGGCTGTCCGTTTACCACAGACTTGATATTTACCACAGCTTCTCCATTCACTACTGATTTAATATTCACTACGGCATTACCGTTAATGAGATCTCCGCTGGCTGAATCGGCCTGGTATCCGTAAATGGAAGAAGGAGATATTTCAAGCAGGCGGGTAGTATCACGAATATATACTGTATCATAAATCGGGATATTATTTACTACCGATTTAATATTGACTACGGATTTAATATTAACCACAGACTTAATATTCACGACAGATTTGATAGAAGTAATAGCAGCCATGGTAGCAATATCTGCGGAACTCAGCACCCGACCGCCAATCACTAACTGGTCGTCGATGAAACCAAGTGCCGTGTCAATTATTTCAGACTTATGTAATGCACTCAGCGATTGAAGGAAGGCGGCTTTTTTATTATCCGCAATATTACTATCGGGGTAACTGTAATTGAAGTTAATATTGCCAATCTTATCGCCGTATTGGAGGGTGGTATCCCTTGGCGTAATAAGCAAAGGCATTTTTTTGATAGCCAGGAATCCCGATACGGAGTCATAATTATAAAGTTCCAGGAACCCTGCATCAGCAGGAACAGCTGGATTGAAAGTCCTCAATCTTGGTTGAATAATGTAATTGTTTACGTTGCTCGTATCTTTTGCAGTAGTTCTATAATAAATCGAATCAATTCCAAATTTGATCGCCAATGTATCCCGGTTTTCCTCCAACCCGTCATTAATATATACTTTGGAAGTGAAGCCTGGAATTTGCTCCCCGTATCTTTTCGTCTTATTATCTGCTACAATCTTGACACGTTTCTTTTCAATGGTTCTAAAGGTTATCGTGTTTGAAATTCCTCCATCTACCCCTGAAGGAGTTACCGGCGCTGTATAAGCGCGAATGTTTGGATTACCCGTAAAGGCTGGAATCGGTGCTGTAGCTGTACTGTCGTTGATTACGGTCGTTAAAAGTGTATCATTCCTAAACAACACTTTCGTATTATCAGCAAGGAAATTACCTTTTATAGTAACCGTGAAGGCAGTTTCACCAGGTATTATACCAGTCGGAACCACCAGACGAATCAAAGAAGGCGTAGCGCTCGCAAAACTTTGTACGGCTTCATCCGCCTGAATGAACCCATATCCGCTTACCAGGTCGCGTCCCGGAGTACCCATATCCAGGGAAGTGTTTTGCAGGAGGCTCTTCATTTCGGTTGGGGTATAGGTCTGTCCCAGGTAATATCTTTTCTTTGCTTGAATCAACAAAGCAGACACGGCGGCGGCATGGGGAGCCGCAGCTGAGGTACCAAAGAAATTGGGCTTTGAATCACCTTCTGTATCCAATGCGCCAAATTGAACCGAAGTATTAACGCCGTCCGGACCGGTAAAATCAGGTTTATTGCGCACGATTCCATTAACACTGGTACCTCCTACGGAGGAGAAAGTTTCAATTACAGGCGGATTAAATCCATAGGTCCTGGTCCGGTTATAACGGGCTGCACCAACTGTTAGAGCTCCATCTGCATTAGCATGTCCAACAATAGTGGATCCTCCTGATTGATATTCATTGATGGTGGCCTCTCCTCTGAAAACTACATATTTGAATTTAACATTGTCCGTGCCGGCAGCGCGGATAATTAGAATATTTGTTTGGGTGGTATCTGTAACGGTAAACGGGAGAACCTCAATCGGGTCAGCCCCGATATTAGGACGGTTAAATCCAAAAAGATTAACGCCATTATTATTCGACAGGAAGATATCAAGGTCATTCTTTGTTCCGTTTGATTGTCCCGCTGAATATATACTGTCGGCCCATTGCAGTACAATTGTATAAGTACCCGGAAGCAAGGAAATATTTTGGTAGATATCTCCTCCTCCAAAATTGTGCGCAAATCCCGGAAGACCGTTTGGAGCAGTAGTGGGATTAAAAGTTCCCGCATATGATTTATTCCCGAAGTTTCCGGCAGCTACAAAATAAGAAACCCCCTGGGAAGTTACTTCGTTTACTGCCTGCGCAACTTCTCCATCACTAAAGAATGGCTCGGTAATGAAAGTGACATCATCTACAATGATATCGCAGTTATCCTGTTTTAACTCGCGGATGCCTTTGGCCAGGTCACCCACACTTACAAATCCTGTACGGAAGGCCAGTTTGGCTTTGGGTGCTATATCATGAATGATTTGTAACATGGCCCGTCCTTCATCGGCTCTTCTGCCAAATGGATATTCCTTTAACACATGAACAGGAGTCGGATTAATGGTATTACTATCCACGCCGGTCGTTGGTACACCGGGCAGGTCACCATTGTCAATATCTACCTGGGCTGGATTTCCGGGAATTGAATTATAACTATCCGACAATACTCCCACTTTCACACTATCCCCATTCAGATTATATCCATTGCGTAAAAAATCAGACCGCATGACCGCATCGCCCTGGGTAGTAGCAAAGCCACCCGTGTTACCCACTCCCGGGAATAAGGGACGGCAATAATCAATAAGCGTCGTATCACTATTGTTCAAAGTTCCGAGATGATTTATTGGAAATGTTCCGGTTATTATTAAGCTGCCTGGTCCATTGGTAATGGTATCGCGCATTCCATAAGGAGCGGAAAATAATAAAGAAGCTACCTGTGCATATTTACCCTGCCTGGCAATTACTTCAATGACCACGCTATCTCCCTTTATAATAAAGATGGTTTTTGCTGAGTCGGTAACGAATCCGAAATTCAGATACAAAGAGTTCAGCTCGGCACCAATCAGGTTGAAAATCTTTCCTCCGGGTGGTGGCGGATAATATGGAAGTATACAGGGAATATCGGTTACCAATACCGTATCTGTTGCGGTACATCCTCCCGGACCAGTTACCGTTAGTACATATTTATCCGGAGCAGAGACTACGGGCGTGGCTGTATTAGCACCGGAAACAAAAATCCCGGTTCCATTTACCGTTGTCCAATTGAAAGTGGCCCCGGAGGTGGAAGAAGATCCATTGAGGGTGGCATTTGGAAAATCGCAAGTCAATGACTTATCAGCTCCTGCGTTTGCGTTGGGAGTGCCACAAAAAACAAAAGGGGCATAGGTAACAGAAACAGAATTGTTAATTTTAATTTGTTTATTAGTCCATAAAGCTCCTTTTACATTAGAGGCACCAGCTCCATTACCAATCGTGATATTCCCATCAGGGGCCCAAACGGATCCGATAAACGCGGATGGATTTCCATTGGAACCATTCTGAATATATAATGAACTGCTTAAATCCGAACAGGTAGACCCCGTACCTTGAATTTCCCAGTATATCCGCGACTCGCTGCCGCCATTAATCATGCTGGCCTGGCTCTTGGTTAGTTCTACATCTTTCCAAACATAGATTAAAAAGTTACCTGGGGTACCGGGCGTTTTAAAATCAAAAACGAAACTACAGGAGTTGCCGGTACTTTTAATGGAGTTAAACACATATACTCCGGGTCCAGAAAGCGTGATCGTTTTATTTCCATTCAAGGTTATGTTTCTATAGTTCCCTGGCGTAATAGTTCTTGAACCGGTTATATCTGTAGTTCCTGCCGCTGGAAAAACAGTGTTGGCAGGCATCACCGGCATAATTGGGAGAGAAGGGTTTGCCGTAACGTTTCGCGCTCCGATTGCCGGACCAGTATAAGTAGATCCAACGGGATGGGTAACAATTCCGGACACGGTTCCGCCTCCGATTGAAATACTACCTTTAACATCAATATTCCCGGAAAGGACCGCCCCTGTACCTATTGTGATAATATTATTAGAGAGGGGTAAGTTTCCCAGGTTGGAAGCCGTAATACGACCACTGACAGAATTGCTATTAAAAAGCTGAATTGTTCCTCCGCTATAGATATTTCCGGTTAAGGAAAGACTACCGGCTGATTTCACCAGGTTATAACTTCCAACCGATCCGCCACTTATTGTATTAGAGGAATTAAACTGCACCCCCTTCGACGGATTGGCGCTATTCCCTCCAAATACGGCAAAATCAGAGATTTTTAATTGTTGTCCAACCGAAATAAAAGGCAATAGAAAAAAACATATAAATAAAGCAGTATCGGTCCGCGATAGAGCAAACCGAAATGAAAAGAACTCTTTCATGTCGTAATTTTTGTTTTGTGAACCTTTGGTACGAGCGGTTTCCAGGAAATCTTGAATAGTAATTGAGCGATTTGATGCGGTTGTTCAGTTGTAAAACAGCGCCAATAAGAAACCAATTGACAAAAAACGTTCTTTACAAATTAACTTTTAAAAGGGCGGATATAACCGGTAGAGGGGCGAAACAAATTGGTTTGGCAGATAATGGAGTGCAGATTGATAATTAATCCCTTAAGATAATACTTTTTTAGAAACAATACACATTTCCCCTTATTTTATTGCCATAAATCAAATGGAGACTAATTACAGAAGAAAGAGAAGTGGTAAAGAAAAATATGGCCGCATTAAAAGTCAAATTTGGCTTATCGTTGCCCAAAGTAATTATTCATTTCGCCTGGTTAAATGATAATTACTTCGTAAATAATATTTAATTAAAGGATAGCCTCACATGGGAATGAGCAAGAATCAGGGGGCTGTGGATGTTTTTTCATTTTGGGCGCGCAGGCGCTGGCAAAGAATCTTAATAAACCCTTTCACCACTTCCATCCGTGTTTCTAGCAGCTCATAAAAAGGTTCCTGGTTTACGCGGAATAGCAGGCAATCAGTTTTAGAGGTAGCACTGGCAGATCTCGCTTCTGCGTCCAGCAGGGAGAGCTCTCCAAATACTTCTTTTTCCCTGAGCACCGCCAGGACCGCATTGCCTTTATGGATATTCACTTCTCCCTTATAAATTATGTACATACAATCTCCGAAATCCCCTTCTTTAAATATAGCCGTATTTTGCTCGTATTCTTCTTCTTCCATAAGAGGAGCCAGTTCAGCCAGGATATTTTCAGGCGTATCCTTAAATATGCTGAGTGATTTAAGAATGAGCACTTTTTCTACCAGTAAAAGCCTGTCGGTATTAATTATTGCCATGCCCCAAAGTTAAGGAATCGCCGAGGCATATACCGCCGTTTCGCGTAGTATCCTGCTTTCAGAATTCAAGAATTTCTTAAACAAAGAAATATCCCTTAGATGACTCACCTCCCTGGATATGAACAATGCGCAGGCCTTCGTCCACTCCTGGAAAGGAATTGGTTGTTCCGATAATATCCTGGCGATAACCTGCCCAGTATTTTTGAAATCTTTCTCCTTATACAGGGAATGCAGGGTAATGCATCGCTGGTCAACGTTCCATGTTTCAAACATACGGCTGAAATGCTTTCCAATATCCCTCTTAACTGTAATCTCAATTATTTCCATGGCGTTGGCAATACTATCCTGGTCTCTTGCCATCAGGGCAAATCTAACCTGGTCTATTTTCTTCTTATCATACATGCAACCAAACAGGCACAACAGCAATTCGCGTATTTCTTCCAGCTCATACCGTAGTGAGTTACTCAAAAGTTTACACTGGGAATCCTGGTCATCCAGGGCTTTCTGCATATGAAGCAATTCAACTCCATTTGAAATACACTGCCGGGCCATATTTTCGAGAAATGGTTTCAGTTCTTCCGGGGCCGTAAATTTACATCGATGCAAGGCTTTAATGACTGGTGAAAAAAACATTGGCTTTGTTTGCATCAATACTACCAAAACCTTTATTGATTCCGGTCCCCCGATCTTACCACAAAGCCGGATAAGTTTTTCCTTTAGCGTTGTCGAAATGGTTTCACACTTCAATTGTTCTTCAATCAATGGAATGGCAGAAGGACCTACTTCAAAAAGGGAATCGAGAACCAACTTTTCATTTCCATTAATATTCCTCCAAATGGCTTCAAGGGTTTCGGGGCAGCAGGCTTTGCCCGCTGCCTGAATCGCCAGTTGCCGGGTTTCGGCTACTGTTTCTCCAATCAGTCGGGCATGCTCCGGGTGGTCGTATTCATTTCTTACTTCTTTTAATAAAGAAATTACAGGTAAATTATCTTTTCCGGCTGTTCGGGTTAACAGATTTCCGACTGCCCGGTGACCTAATTTACGAATGCCCGAACTTCTATTGTATAACATGCCGGTAACAGCGGCGATATGTATTGGCTGCCGGGGATCATCCAGGTAAGAGCTTACTTCTTTTTCGTCATCAATAATCGCACAAATTGTTTTGATTATTTCATACTTCAATTCATCACTTCCCTTTTCGTTTAACAGGCTCCTCAGGACGTCCTTACCATGCAGGATATAATGAGTTCTTATCAGTCTTACCGATTCCAATTGTACCTGCTCTGAGGGATGCTTCAGGAGCGGGATGATGAGATCCTCCGAATGGGAATCCATTTTACTGGTTAGCATTCGGAGGATACTGATAAGTTCCATATCCGTGGCCGTTTTCATTTTTACTTTTATCTCGTCCAGGATAGCACTGTCATTCAGACTGAATTCATCTTTGGTGAAATATCGGGTACTAATTGTGTTGATAAGCATCGTGACATATTTCCGGTTTACCAATACAACTCCTATCATCCATAAAACTCCCAATAACAACAATACGTAGCAGATCGTCATGAGATTGACCCGGTCCTCGATTTCTATTGCAATAAGCAAAAAGAGTCCGCAAAAAAGTGAAGCAAAAGGATCCATGATACCCTTAACGATATTATGGGCCCGGAGTCTTTCAAAGGTACCCAGTGGCTGCATCAGGGTCAATAGTACGGGGGCATTAAAGGAGGTCCTCAATACATCTACCAGGATAAATACCGTACCAAACATGTAAAAGACGATTTTTTCGCCAGGTTCAAAATAATTTACTCCTGCAATAATGAATATTAGTCCCAACAAGCCAACGGGAGTGATATACAAAGCGGTTCTTATTCCGATTGTATCGGTGAGCCGGCTGGCAAATACCATTTTGGTTATCATCGCGACGATTCGCAAAATGGCAAAAAAGAAAGCGATAAATCTTGCCAGGGCAATATCGCCTTCATACGCTTTGCGAACTTCCGAATAGAAGCCATAATTAATTAGTATAATGCAGGAGCTGGTAATAAGGGATATAAAGGCTATCCGCCGTATAAATGTATTTGTCGTGAAGTCTGATACAAGTTTACTGATATGTTTTGGCGTATGTTTTTGCGGTTGTTTTTTAGGGTGATGATGACCAAATATCTTACCCGACTTAACCATTCCATTAAAGAATAACAGGGAAGCCAGCATGCAAGCCGAGCCAATATATAACAGGTTTTGTGTGCCGGTAAATGGAACAATTATCCAGGCCATAGAATAGCCCTAACACTTTTGCCGGTATATCACCCGCGCTGATCACGGCAAATAATCGTTTACTCTGGCGAAGGTCAAAATGGGTAGCGGCCAATCCCCAGAATTCCAGGTTATTTAACAGGTATAAAACATTGAACCAGGCAAGCACCAGGTATTCGTACCAACCGCCCAAAGAAAAATAACCCAGGATCCTCAACAGGAAAATACTGCCCGCCATAAAAAGAATAACCACCACATTAAACATCCGGAAAGGCAGCGCATGTTCAAGACGTGTATACACAAAGCCGGCTATCCATAGCAGTAGAGATGAAAATATCAAAACCACCGAAAGGTCGGTTATGGGAAACTTTTGAAGAAACCTGGAGAAGGCCGAGGTGAAAAAAAAGGCGGTGCCTGCACCCTGGAAAAATAAAAGGAGATAAAGGCGTTTTGCGATCCACCATTCATCGGGATATACATTAAACAAACGTTGCCAAAATCGCACGTTGCTCATAATAACCGCTACATTTCGATTTTACCTTAAATCTTTCGCCTGAGTTTTTCAAGGTATCGCATTTTTACCGGGTGACGGTGCCGCCGGGAAGTAACCGTATGATACTGGTGATTTTCAAAAAAATGCACCTGAAGATAGTTCCATTCTTTGTCGTTCTGAATTGTTCCATAGGCCAGCAGTTCTACCCTGAGCCGGTCGCTGATGATTTCAAAATCGTCCCTGCCCAGGTAATCGAGGTCGGCATCACATAAAATCATTTCGTGTACGGTATCCGGTGATTGAGGTATTTTGGTAGCCATAATCATTCCAAAGATCATCTTGATTTCGGAAGGGCTCAACCAATTAGAATCTATAACGTCCAGCATTATTTCACAGGATTTCTCTTCGTGTCCATGGTACGTGGAAAGGAACCCGGTATCGTGAAATAAGGAAGCAATCTGTACCAGCAGCAAACTCCTTGAATCGGTAATATTTTCTGCCTCCGCAATTAGCGCGGCCTGTTGCATTACATCTACCGTATGCTCCGGGCAATGATAAGTCAATCGCGGATCCAGCCCGTTATCAAGCATTTGAAGTACTTCTACTTTCAGGCGCTGGAATCCTGCATCTGTCATATAACGCAATCTTTAATCAAATATAGTATTTCCAAATTGCTTTACCCTTGATCCCGTTCTATTAAAATGGTTTGCTGCTCAATTAATTCTCGGCTTTGATATGGATGCTTTCTGAATGCCGGAATTTTTCATAACCCAAACCGAACATATATACATCATCCACGCAATATAAAATGCCCTGATCGCATAACGCCACCAGGACATTTCCAACTAATTCAATTCATTTGCTAAAATCCCTTCTTCCCCCCTTCCTCTTTTACTGATTTTTCCGGCATCAGTACGGCGGTAAAACGATTCTTTCCACCCAGAAATAGTTTAGCGGTCTGCTGTATATCTTTTACCGTTAAGCGTTGCAATATCTTTTCGTATTGAAGAAAATACCTTGGATCATGTTTTTTAACTCCTATATCCCACAACTCCCCGGCCCATGTATTATTCTCCTTCATGGCTACCTTATTCTGTTCAATAAGTTGCTTTTTTACCTTATCAAGATAACTTTGCTGAGGGCCTTTGGCGACCATGTTGTCAAATTCAACGCGGATCGCTTTCAGGAGCGTGTCCACTTTTTCAGGACCGCAGGGTAATTGCAAAATAAAACTGTAATTATTATACGGCTCTTTTTCCAACTGGGCCACGGTTCCTCCTCCATATATACCTTGAATTTTCTCCCGTAACTCTTCAATTATGCGGATATTCAGTATTTCACTCAACACTTCCGCTTTCAGTTCCAGGTCCTCGGTAAAAGGCGCTTCGCCATTAAAAAATGACAGGATCAGGCTTTTCTGCTCTTTTCCTTTCATAATGGTAAGGTTTTTATATCCCTGGACCGGCCTGACTTTGTTATCTATATAATTGAATTTTTTTCCGGTAGCAGGCAAACTGGCAATATATTTCTCCACCAGGGGAATAAGCTGATCCTCCGAAAAGCTACCGGCAAAAACAAAATGCATTCCACCCGCATCACCGAACCGTTCTTTGTAAATAGCCAGTAACCGATCAATATTTATTTTATCATAATAGGCGCTATTGGGAACAGCTACCGGGGCTAGGGGGTTGTTGTTGAATAATACTTTAAATATAGTGTCTATAAATACAGCCTGGGGATTCGCACTGAGCATAGCAAACTGCGATTTGTTTCGCTGCACATACGACTTAAACAAAGCCGTGTCTTTACGGGGTGCAGTCATATACAGATGGATAAGCTGAAACAAAGTTTCAATATCCTTAACCGTCGAGTTGCCACGGATTTCATCGGTAACATCAGTCAGGGATGGAGAAACAGAAACCGATTTTCCTGCCAGTGCTTTACGGAAATCAACCGGCGAAAAATTGCCCGCGCCCATTGCTGTTACTGCCGGCACTGCATATTCGGCATTATATTTATCAGCCAGTTTATAATTACTCTTGCCGCCAAAACGGCCGGCAATCATTACCACCTCATCATTCTTGTAATCGGTTTTCTTCAGGGTTACCGTTACCCCGTTACTTAATTTTAATTCAATAGTTCCTAATACGGTATTAATGCTTTTGCTGATCACCGATCCTTTTGAAGGTTCCCTTTCCATTAAATTAGTGACAATAATTTTTTCTTCATAGCGTGCAATAGGGGAATTTTCTTTTGCATTGATAATGGCAAGTAATGAGTCGCCACCGGGCAACTCATTTTTCCCACTGGCCTCAGGGCCCATAACATACACAAACCGATTTTTTTCATTCCTGAATTTGCTACTTACCATATTTACTTCTTCCAGGGTTACTACGGGAAGCAGTGTTTTTACATATTCAAACTCTTTTTCAATTCCGGGGCTGGGAGCCCTTTCCAGGAAATGCTGCACATATTCGTTCACGAAATTTTCGGATTCTGTTTTTTCACGATCATTATAGGCTCTTTCATAAAAAGAAAGAATATTCTTGCGGGCTCTTTCCAGCTCGCTGGCAGTAAATCCATACTGCTTCACTCTTTCCACTTCTTCTACCAATGCGTTCAATCCTTTGCGTATATCGCCGGTTCCAACGGAAGCCAGTGCGGAGAATCCTTCGTATCCACGGGCATAAGATCCAAAATTTACTCCCGCTCCCAGGAAAGGAGGGTTTTCTTTTTGGGTTAGTTCCTGCAGGCGTTGGTTCAACAGCGATGTAAATATTCTTTTGACAAGCTGATCACGATAATCACCTAGTGTTAGTTCTTCTTTTACTTTAATGAATGGATAATTTACGGTTATGGAATAACTGGTAGCTTCTTTGTCCGTGGCAATAATAGCTTCCGGAGATTTATATGGAAACACTTCTGCCTTTTCTCTCACTCGCTCATTGGCCGGGTTTGCCAGCGATGAAAAGTGTTTGCGAACCAATGATTCGGCCAGGGATGGATCAATATCTCCCACTACAATAACAGCCATGAGATTCGGCCGGTACCAGTCTTTATAAAAACGCCGGATCGCGTCAGGATTAAACGTTTTAATGAGGCTGTCTATACCAATAGGTAACCGCCTGGCGTACTTTGATCCATGGAATAATTTCGGATAGATCTGTTTAAACATTCGATCGCGGGCTCCTTTACCCTGCCTGCTTTCCTCTAAAATAATGGCGCGCTCCCCTTCAATATCCTCCGTTAAATAAGTAACATTATGTGCCCAGTCTTCCAAAACCTGAAAACCTTTTTCGAGGTTACCGGGTTTATCAGTTGGTATCGGAAGCATATATACGGTTTCATCAAACGAGGTATAGGCGTTTAAATCATTACCGAATCCTACGCCTATATCCTGCAGGAAGGAAATAATCTCATTCTTTTTAAAATTCCTGGTTCCATTGAATGCCATGTGTTCGGCCATATGCGCCAACCCCTGCTGATCATCATCCTCGTTAATCGATCCGGCATTCAATACCAGTCTCAATTCTACTTTTTGCTCTGGCTTTTTATTCTGCCTGATATAATAGGTGAGGCCGTTTTCCAGTTTTCCAATTTTTATCTTCGGATCCAACAACAATGTATCGGATAGTTTGGACTGCCCCATCACCAATTGCACGGTAAAAAAGCAAATAATGGCAGGTACCCAGCGGATATAAATTCTAACAATATTCTTCATAATTGAAATTTGTTTTGCGAAATTACCAGAGAAGTTCCAATTGCCCCTGACCGTTTACAAAATTGCTTGTTAATAGATAGTAACCGATTGAGAATAGATTGTTTTTCTTAAAAACCTTATGAGAAAATCCGGGACGATTAAGATTAAATAAATAATAACCATGTACACCTCCGCGTATCCAGGAGACTTTATCGATTCCGATGCTCCCCCTTCTCTTTCACGATTTACTTCAAGCCTGAGTACCCCATTTAAATTCACTTAATAACCTCCGGTATTACTTTTCCCACCGAACCATTAGGTACCTGGATATGAAGCAGGGTGGCCAGGGTGGGAGCGATATCTGTCATATAAACTTCCCGGTTTAGTTGTCCGGGTTTGATTCCCCAACCCATCCAAAGCAGAGGAATATGAGCGTCGTAAGGGTAAAAGCTTCCATGGGTAGTGCCGGTTAATCCTCCATAAAAAGTTCCCGCTTTCCATACGATTTGTATATCTCCTCCCCTTTTGCTGTTAAATCCATTTACGAACATTTCTTTTACTCCGGCGGGCAAATTAGCACCGCTTATATCTGTGTTGTCAAAAGCAAGAAGAATATCGTTGTCTTTATTAAGATAGTCTATAATAACTCTTTTGATTTTTTCTTTATCCGCGGAAGTGGAGTCGATGGCCGCATCGTTAATATAGAGTTGATTATTGGCCATTGCATTTACTATATTCTTTATTGAGAACTTTTCCTCTAATAACTGGTTAAGTAATGAAATAGAACTTGTCTTTGATTTACCCGGCAGTTTATGCTCTTTCAGAAAACCTGGTATATGCGCCACCGCGTGATCGGCTGTTAAGAATACGGTATACTGACCTTTGCCAACCTCTTTATCAAGAAAAGAAAGAAAATCACCCAGATCCCTGTCTAACCGAAGGTAATTATCTTCTACTTCTATTGAATTGGGTCCAAATTGGTGGCCGATATAATCAGGCGACGACAAACTTATAGCCAGGAAATCAGTGAAAGCATCTTTTCCTAATGATTCCGCCTTCAGTGCTTCTTTGGAAAACTGAAAAGTAAATGTATTGCCGAATGGCGTGGCGCTTATTATTCCGTAATCCTTTCCGGACCTGGACTTCAGATCATGAGGGAAAACTGGAGCGGATTCATGTCCAAACTTTCCTTCATAGGGTGAATTGTCAATATCACTTTGTTCATAGGTGTTGATCGGGTATAAAGTGTTCCAGTTATTCAGGTAAAAACTATCTGGCCATTTCTTAGCGTTGAATTGGTTTACCCAGCCGGGTAACTGCTCCATATAATATGAGCTGGATATCCATTTGCCTCCTGATGGAGTATACCAATAGGCCGCATTAGCGGAATGTCCCGCGGCTAAAATGCCTCCCCTGTCTTTTATTGCAATACCGATAACTTTAGATCGAAAATTAGTAGCAAGACGCAATTCATCACAAATTGTGGTGGTCCATAGGTTAGCTGGCGACATAGGTTCCCCGCTTTCTGCACCTACCACCTTTACTGTTTTATCTTCGGTACAATACACCTGCCTGTTTAAGCTCTTATCAAACCAATCGTTACCCATAATACCATGAATGGCCGGAACAGAACCTGTATACACACAAGTATGACCCGAAGCGGTAACGGTTTGCGCATAAGGAATCATGGTATTTTCACAATTCATTCCTTCTTTCATCAAACGCCTGAATCCAGTATTCCCGTAACGATCATTAAACCGATATAGATAATCCCATCGCATCTGGTCTACCATAATACCCACTACCAATTTAGGTCTTGCAACTGTCGGCGGACCCGGTATTTTATTTTGACCAAAAGCAGCCGATACCACAAGAGAGAAAAATAATCCAACACATTTTGTCATCATTAATAAATTTCAGCAAATATAGTTCCTCTATTAGTTTCCGTTGGCTAAAGCCAACGGCAATTCAGCTAAAGCCAACGGCAATTCAGCTAAAGCCAACGGCAATTCAGCTAAAGCCAACGGCCATTCAGCCAACGATAATCTACTTTCGGTAATTAAGACGATTTTCATAATTACCATATCAAGTCTGCCAATAGTAGTGCTGGAAGCCGGAATAAATAATGAAAATCATTTCGAGAACCTTGCTTTCGGCGGAGATTGCAGAATCGCCTCAAATAAGTATCTTTGACGCATTTTAAACTCGTCTGTTGGTTAAAAGCAACAGTTGAAAAAAACGTTGAACGTATGGCAGATATTTTTGAACGTTTACTAAAGAATTATGGCCCGCTGGGCCAGCATCGCGAAAGAGCCCATGGATACTTTGCCTTTCCAAAGTTGGAGGGAGAAATCGGCAACCATATGAAATTCCGGGGTAAAGAAATGATCGTATGGAGCCTGAATAATTACCTGGGCCTTGCCAATCACCCGGAAGTGCGCAAAGCAGATGCAGCTGCCGCTGCTGAATTCGGGTTGGCGCTACCGATGGGTGCACGTATGATGAGTGGCAATAGTAATTACCACGAACAGCTCGAAAAAGAACTGGCTGCCTTTGAAGGAAAAGAAGATGCCATTCTTTTAAATTTTGGATACCAGGGAATGGTAAGCTTAATAGACGTATTATGTAGCCGCCACGACATAATTATATACGATGCGGAAAGCCATGCTTGTATAATTGATGGATTGCGTCTGCATCCGGGGCACCGATATGTATTCAAGCATAATGATGTAGGGGATTGCGAAAAACAATTACAAAGAGCCACAGCGCTCATTGAAAAACAAAATACGGGCGGTATCCTGTTAATTACAGAGGGTGTATTTGGAATGGCTGGTGACCAGGGAAAATTGAAAGAAATTGCCGATTTGAAAAAGAAATATGAATTCCGATTACTGGTAGATGATGCTCATGGATTCGGCACCCTGGGAAAAACCGGTGCAGGCGCGGGGGAAGAGCAGGGAGTGCAGGATGAAATTGATCTTTATTTTTCTACGTTTGCGAAGTCAATGGCATCCATCGGGGCTTTTATTGCCGGCGATAAAAACATCATCGATTATATCAGATACAATATCCGGTCGCAGATTTTTGCCAAAAGCCTGCCGATGCCATTGGTTTTAGGAAACCTGAAAAGACTGGAATTGCTTCGCTCACAGCCCCATTTAAAGAATAAGTTATGGGAGAATGCGCGTAAGCTTCAGAATGGATTGAAAGAAAAAGGTTTTGATATTGGCAAAACTGACTCGGTAGTAACGCCTGTATATATGACCGGAGGGGTGGAAGAAGCCACTGCTATGGTAATGGACCTACGCGAGAACTATACAATTTTCTGTTCTATTGTATTGTATCCCGTAATCCCGAAGGGTCATATTATTTACCGCCTGATTCCCACTGCGGTGCATACAGACGAGGATATCCAACTTACCTTGAAAGCTTTTGAAGAAACCAAGAAAAAGCTGGATGCAGGGGAATATAAAGTGGAGGCCATTCCGGACATGGCAGAAATTTAAGTAATTGATTTACAATCAATATATAAGCCTGTAGTACCAACTACAGGCTTTTTTTGTACGTATTACGTATATGAGTTAAACCAGGACTCATACTATTTGTCTAACTACTGAGTTATAATTATATAAAATTACCCTGATGAAGAACCGGAAATTGATAACCACCCTTAAACCCGTTTATGAAAACAATTTTTACCCTGTTACTGCTGATTGGCCTGGGGGGGCTTATGCAGGCAGACGCTCAGCATAAAAAGAGAGCGGATAGCGTGAGGGTTACCATTCACTTGAATAACAGGGTTAACAGGAATAACCCGGTTGATTCTGTCTATATTATATTCGACCGGTACAATCTCACTGAAGCCGGGGCCATTAAGAATATCTATTATCCAGTCAACAATAAGGTGGTGATTGATAATGTACCAGCCGGTAAATTTTATATAACGGTTACCTGTATGGGGATTTATCGCGACAATTTTTCAGAAGTGAGCTACGTATATGAAAAGAGGAAAAACAAAAACACGTTCCATTTTAGACTTCAGCCAGCAGAAGCTTTCGATGCTTCGTCTATCAGTATTCCCGGTGAAAAAATAGACCCTTCCAAACTCATCGTGCTCAGGCAAAAATTACAGTAGTACGATTTTTTCTTTCTTCCTTCTGTATAAAAAAGGAGCCCCGCCATAAGCGGGGCTGCACTAATCAAATACCATTAACCATTAAACCTTATCCTATGAAAATTCAAATATATGATGTAAGAATTATAACTACGGTTGCAGAGGATATGATTTTTACCCATAAACCATGAAATTGATTGAAATCAACTCGCTATTAATCCTATTCAGATGTTTTTGTAATGCAAACGTTTGCTGCGAGGTAGTCCTTATACTACAACAAGAGGACCGGATAGAAATCCAGTCCCGTTTATAATCCAAATATCCTATGAAAAACCAACGTTAAGACGAATATGAATTTTCAATAGTTGCATATATTAATATACCAATAGCAAAGGCTCCGCAAAAATAGGGAGCCTTTGTATTCTATAATAAATTTTTTTACCAGCTTGCTTTGAAACTTTTTTGAAATTGTTCAAACGAAGTCTTACCGTAATGCCCTTCTCCGAAATATTTTACTATCAGTTCAAAATCTTTGGGCTCCAGGAATCCCGGTATAGCCTGCGGCCCGCTACCATCTGCTGGTATGATAACCGTAGTTGGGTAAGATAACTGGCCACGAGTAAGATAAAGCGCAAATTCATTGGTGCGGGATTGTGAATTAAAGGGATAAGATTTTCCCAACCAGGTGATAGCCTGTTTTGATTCAGCATCTACTTTTACCGGGTAAAATTTTTGAGCCAGGTACTCTCCCACTTTTTTATTGGAATAGGTTTTTTTATCCATCACTTTACACCATCCACACCAGTCGGTATACAGATCGATAAGGACCGGACGCTTTTCGATTTTCAGACTATCAGCTGCTTCCTTCAGGGTTAACCACTTTGTTTTTCCTTCCACTTCAGCTTGTTGCTGGGCGCAGGAAAAAACGGAGATCCATCCAAACAAAAAGACAAGTTTCACTGTTTGCATACGTAATTTCGTTTTGTGAACAAAAATAACTCAAATACCATGCACAAAATTGTGGTGGCAGTTACCGGAGCCAGCGGATCCATATACAGCAGCCAATTGTTAAAAAAACTATTGGCCATTAAGGACCAGTGGCAAGAATTGGCAGTTGTTATGACTGACAATGCCCGGCTGGTCTGGAAAACAGAATTAGATAATGAAGATTTTCTCCAATACCCTGTTAATTTTTATGATGCAAAAGATTTCACTGCTCCTTTTGCCTCTGGTTCCGGGCAATTCAACACGATGATCATTGCGCCCTGTTCCATGGGAACCCTGGGAAGAATTGCCGGTGGAATTTCCAATGATTTAATTACACGAGCTGCAGATGTAATATTAAAGGAAAGAAGAAAGTTGATTTGCATGATCCGGGATACTCCCTACAACCTCATTCATATACGCAATATGGAAACTGTTACACTCGCAGGTGGTATCATTTGCCCCGCTACCCCTTCCTTTTACAGTAAACCGGCCACCCTGGAAGCAGTTGCCGATACGGTAATTGATCGGGTCCTGGATTTGGCCGGGTTGAATGTAAAAACTTTTAGGTGGGGCGGAGGGAGTGAAATGTAAAATGTAAAACCAATATGTAAATTGTAAAATATAAAAAGTAAATAGTCCCTGATTTGTATTCTGCGTTCAATATTTTACATTTTATATTCTCTACCTGAGGTCAATCTCTTCCACGCCGGGATATTTTTTCTTATCAAAAAAGAACATATTATCCGACAATACCGCGTTTCCTTTCATTGTGTTAACTGTATAGCTATACTGATTACCCCCTTTCTCTAAAATCTTTGTATTATAAATGGTTTGCGATTTTTTGTCAACCAGCAGGTACACTTTATGAAAGTTCTTTGTTTTATCAGTGGGTGTTAATTCAATTTCCTGCATCACCTTAGCTCCTTCCTTTTTTTCTCCATTCAGCTTATACAAAAAATCTTTGTCGTAAAAATTAGTAAATAATTTCTGAGGGGTAATGCCGCTGCCTGATTGATCAAGTTGGGTAATGGTTACTTCATTGGCTGCTTTATCATAGGTCCATACATCTTGTCCATCACAAAATATTTCCTGGCCAGTGATGGTTACGCGGTATTTCGAACCTTTCATATACACTGTCCCCTTTTTGGTCCCCTGCACTTTCCCTTTTACATCCTGTACTTTCAGGGTGAACAAAGCCTGAACGGCCTTAAAAGTTTTGAACTTCTTGCTCACTCCATCCAGTATGCTTTTTGCCGCAGGATCACTGTTCCCTAAACTATTATTTTGACCAATCGCCATACATACCAAAAAAGATGAAAACACCAGGAGATAAATTTTTTTCATAATTCCTTTTTAATTGCTATAAGATTGCAAATATATCAGTTCCAACTATATGTATGACGGTATTCTTTCTCCGAAGGTTTAATGCCACTTATCTATTAACATAACCCTAACCGATGTTGGCTATATGCTGCTCCAGTTCACTTTCTGTTTTGATAAGCACATCTCTTGCCTTACTGCCCTGGTTTGGTCCCACCACGCCTGCGGCTTCCAACTGGTCCATCAGCCGGCCAGCCCGGTTATATCCCAGTTTCATCCGGCGTTGGAGCAAAGAGGTTGAACCAACCTGGTTTTGCACAATCAGCCGGGCCGCATCTTCAAATAAAGGATCTCGATCGCCCAGGTCAAAATCCTTGCCTTCCAGGTCTTTTTCATCTATATATTCCGGCAACAAGAATGCCTGCGGGTACCCGCGCTGATCACCAATAAATTCGCAACTACTCTTCCACCTCGGGGGTATCTACAAATACACATTGCAAGCGGGTGATTTCTCCATTATAGGAAATCAGCATATCTCCTTTTCCAATCAGTTGTTCGGCTCCACCTGTATCCAGGATCGTCCGGCTATCTATCTTGGAAGAAACTTTAAATGCGATACGGGCAGGGAAGTTCGCTTTGATGGTACCTGTGATGATATTTACTGATGGTCGTTGGGTAGCAATAATCAGGTGTATCCCTACGGCCCGGGCCAATTGCGCCAGTCGGGCAATCGGCATTTCAATTTCTTTCCCGGCCGTCATAATCAGATCGGCAAACTCATCAATTACCAACACAATAAAAGGCAGAAACTGGTGCCCTTTCTGGGGATTCAGCCGGCGCTTGACAAATTTTTCATTGTACTCCCTTGATATTACGGGCACCGGCTTCTTTGAGCAGATCATACCGGTTATCCATTTCAATACAAAGTGCATTCAGTGTATGTATCACTTTTTTGGTATCCGTAATAATGGCTTCTTCCTCACCGGGAATTTGGCGAGGAAATGTTTTTCAATAGTACGGTACAAACTTAATTCCACTTTCTTGGGATCCACCAACACGAACTTCAATTGCGAAGGATGTTTTTTGTACAGCAAGGAAACCAGGATGGCATTTACTCCCACCGATTTACCCTGGCCGGTTGCACCCGCCATTAACAGGTGGGGCATGGTGGCAAGGTCTACAATGAAATTTTCATTATCGATCTTTTTACCAATCGCAATGGGAAGGCTGAAATTATTGAACTGAAATTTTTCCGAAGCCAATACCGTCTTCATACTCACAATTGTCTTCTTCACATTGGGCACTTCAATACCAATGGTTCCCTTTCCCGGTATGGGCGCAATAATCCGGATACCCAGGGCGGCCAGGCTCAGGGCGATATCATCTTCCAGGTTTTTGATCCTCGAAATCCGCACGCCGGCAGCCGGCACAATTTCATACAGGGTAACTGTTGGGCCAACCGTTGCACTGATTTTCTGAATAGCGATATCGTAATTCTTAAGCGTATTGATGATCTGGTTCTTGTTTGCTTCCAGTTCTGCTGGATCCTGGACGATCTTTTCGCTGCCATGTACTTCCAGTAAATCGAGCGACGGATATTTGTAATCGCGCAAATCCAGCGTGGGTTCGTACGGTTCCGCTACTATCATATTTTCTAACGATCCCGATTCGACAATCTCTATTTCTTTTTCATCCTGCGGAACTGCCTTTATTTCCAGTTCGAGATTGGGCAGATCCTTTTTTCCTTTATTATTCCCAGCCTGTTTTTCTAACCCGGATTCAATCCCCAATTCATCTTCCGTTGCCTGTTTCAATAATGCTTTCTTTATTTCCTCCGCAACAGGAATAACCGGTTCGTTTACGGCAGGAATCACTTTAAAAGGAGTGTCATCTTTCTCAACTACCTTCAATTCTGTCAGCGGGTCCTGCTGACCATACTGCCTTGGAGGAATAACCACTACTCCTTTATCTCCCTTCAGTTTATTGGGTTTAATAATGTCTGCCAGCATTTCACTTTCATTCGCCGCATTACTGAAATCTAACCCTTCCTGTGGTTCCGGTCCTGCTGCGATTGGTCTCAATTTCTTTAAAGAGGGAACAGAGAAAGCCGGGTTAAATCGCCAGATGAAATAGGCAAGTCCCGTTACTAATAAGACAGCCGCGGTTCCGATAGTGCCCAGCATTTTGATAAGCCAATCATTGATCATATCTCCCACTGCGCCGCCCCAGGGAAACCCATTTCTTGACATAAGGAAGGAAAATACCACACTAAAAAAAATCAGGCCCAGCAGCACGTAGCGAACATTCCGCCAAACTGAAAATAATTTCTTTTCAAAAAGCCAATTGGCACCCATCACGAAAAACAACGTGGAGAAAAAGAAAGAGGCAATACCAAATCCATTAAAAAAAAACTGGTGGGAAACATACGCACCAACATTACCTAACAGGTTGGCGGTTTTTATTTGTGCCGATGGCATCAGTATGGAGGCCCCGTGATTGAGCACTTTATCCTGGTCTTCTTTCCAGGTAAAAATATAGGAAGCAAAAGCAACAAAAAGAAATGCTGCCACCAGCAGCAAAACAGTTCCTGCAATTTTGTGGGTACGTTCGTCTCTCACCAATTCCTTAACCCTTACCTGCTCTTCCTTTTCAGGTTTCAATTGGTCCGGCGAAGGTTTGGACGATCGTTTACTGGATTTCAAGCGATTGGCCATGGGTGCAAAGATAAGCAGTTGGCCAAAACCAACCGGTAAGAAATGCCTAAATAAAAGACTTTCGGGAAACTGTTGTGCCTTAAAAACTGTATTTTACAAATTAAAGCTCCCATTTACAAACTATTACTACCTGCTATGGGAATGAATCCTGGAAAAAGATCATGGAACGAGATTTCGAATTTCTCCTTTCTATTAACCGTTTTCTTTATTCTTATTCCATTCCTTACAATTGCACAATCAGCGGACCCTGGTTGGATTGACGCAGGAAGAATCCGGCTCCAGGAAAACATTTCAGGTAAATGCATGCTGGCTGAGACATTGGAAAAAACTATCTCGCCGCAAACATTCCCAGGCCTTTTTCATCACTATGATTCATCCAAGCCGCTTTCCCAGAAGATTCCTCTGCATTTCATGGAGAATACAATGGCCCTTCGTTTTAAACTGTATAATTCAGCAGCCGAAAAGAAAGACTTTTTCTTTACTCCTGGTTATTATGTCCGGGACATATTAATTTACAAAGGCGTATCAGATTCAGGGACCAACGACTTACAATTGTTGCCTGATAGTCTTATAAAAAGTGCTATTTATCCAGGCGCTAAAAAACTTGAACTGGCACCGGGTGAAAAAGCGGTTTATTATGTCTCCTTCCATTTTATTCGAACGAATGTCAATAATCTTTCTCCCTATCTCATAGAGCGAGACTACCTGCCTGCCTGGTTGAAAAACTTAAAATACCGGGATCCTCTTGTGGATGTAAGCACTTATATAATATCAGGGATATTATTGCTGATGATTTTTTATTCGCTGGCGGTATACCTGCAAAGTTATAACCGGGAATTTCTTTACTATTCCATCTATACTTTTTGTTCCACCTTCCTTTTTTTCTTTAAGTCGTACTCCCTGACGGAAAGTAAAGAATGGAATTTTTTTTATGAAGAATACCTTGATTTCATTATCCTCGGGTTAGGGGTTTATTTCTATCTCATTTTTATCCGTCGTTTTATCGACACGAGGGAGAAACATCCTTCGCTGGACAAGTTCCTGCGCATCGCTAACTGGATACTGGTTTGCCTGCTCCTGAGTTTTTCAATTGTTTATTTCTTTTCTGATAAATATGTACTTCTTTACTCCCTGGAAAATTATGTGATTAAGATTTTCATGTTTTCGATCGGGATTGTTTTTATAATATACAGTTTAAAGAAGAAAGATAAACTGCTCAACTACCTGGCCGCGGGCAACTTTGCATTATTACTTTTTTCTGTTCTCTCCCTGCTTCGGTTGGTTGGAGTAAAATTCGCCGAAGATAACAGCTCGATTCTTAATAAAGGTTTGCTATATTATGAAGTGGGTGTTGTGCTTGAGCTGATTTTCTTTCTTTCGGGTCTTGCTTATAAGAACCGTCGGGATCTTACCGAACGGGTTAGGGAGCGGGAACGATTTAAGCTGGATAACGAACGAAAGGAATTTGAAAAACAAATTGCGATAGTAACTACTCGGCAGGAAGAAAGGGATCGCATTTCCGCCGATATGCATGATGAACTGGGCTCGGGTATGACAGCCATCCGGCTTATGAGTGAAATTGTAAAATCAAAAATGAAGGACCAGGCTTTCCCTGAGTTAGAAAAAATATCCAATTCTGCCAACGACCTGTTAGGCAAAATGAACAGCATTATCTGGACTATGAAAAGTTCCAACGACTCCCTGGAAAATTTAATAGCCTACCTGCGGGCCAATGCCGTAGAATATTTTGATAATACCCCTATTCTCTGCAAGGTGATGATGCCAGAGATAATTCCTTCCGCGGAAATGGGTGGAGAAAAAAGAAGAAATATATTCTTAAGTGTAAAAGAATCTTTGAATAATATTTTAAAACATTCACAAGCCACTGAAGTAATTATTAATATCAGTATAACTAATAAGAATTTAATCATTAGGGTAGCCGATAATGGAGTAGGTATTGATACGGAAAAACTCCGCCGGTTTGGTAATGGACTTAGTAATATGAAGCGCCGGATGGAAAGTATTAATGGCGATTTCAAAGTGGAGACTAATCAGGGAAGTATAATAACGTTTACAAGCCCTTTATGAGGCGGGAGGCGGAAGTCGGGAGTCGGGAGTCAGGAGTCGGGAGTCGTGAGTCAAGAGCCAGAAGCATTAACATTATAGAAATTTTACAATTTCAGAGTGCATGACTTGCCCCGAACTTAAATCAAAAAAAAGACAGCCCTATTTCATTCTGATTTAATAAATTCAGAGTGCATGACTTGCCCCGAACTTCAGTTCGGGGATTTATGCAGGTAGCCAAAATGAAATAGTTGCGAGAGTTCATCCTGGTCTTTGAATTTAAGAGAGTAACTTTTGTCCCGAATTTAAATCAAAAAAAGACAGTCCTATTTCATTCTGATTTAATAAATTCGGAGTGCATGACTTGCCCCGAACTTCAAACAAAAAAAGACAGCCCTATTTCATTCTGATTTAAGAAATTCGGAGTGCATGACTTGACCCGAACTTCAATCAAAAGAAGACAGCCCTATTTCATTCTGATTTAAGAAATTCGGAGTGCATGACTTGACCCGAACTTCAGTTCGGGGATTTATGCAAGGAGCTAAAATGAAATAGATGTGGGAGTTCATCCAGGTTTTTGAATGAAAGAGAGTAACATTTGCCCCGAGCTTCAGTCAGAAGGTAGAATTCACAACGCTTTAGATCGTATACCCAACAATAAACAAATCCAACCCCCGATAAAAAAAACTCCTCCGAAGGGGGTAATAATACCCAGGCCGGTTAAACCAATCGTATTGGTAGCTTTTAAAAAAGTCAGCAGGTATAAGGATCCCGAAAACAGCAATATGCCTATTAAAAAGCAATAACCGGCATACCGCATCCATTTCCCGGGAAAACGCTCCCATAAAACGCCGGCCAACAATAAGGCAAATACATGATAGAACTGGTAGCGAACGCCGGTTTCAAATGTGCTGATTGTTTCAACCG
Organism: uncultured Chitinophagaceae bacterium; assembly: GCA_963775145.1. Lineage (GTDB taxonomy): Bacteria > Bacteroidota > Bacteroidia > Chitinophagales > Chitinophagaceae > Endoryza. The sequence goes on along the minus strand of CAVZHZ010000013.1, from coordinate 22,897 downwards.
GTACGTATTGTTTAAGGCTATGTGCCCCGAAAGCTCCCAATGCAACAGCCAGGGCACCCAGTACAGCGGCCCACTGCAAAAAATTCTTATACATGAAGTATCTGTTGTAAAAGTGAATCAATGGTCACCGTAGCTTCTTCTACATGTACATCGGCCTGTTCGTAATATAGACGCCGGTCATTCATCTTCTTCAAAATGTAGGAGCGAAGGTCTTGATCGCTGATATTTTTAATGAGTGGCCGGCTCTCTTTTTCTTTTTTTAATCGTTCCGTTAACGCTTCAATGGAAGTATTGAGCCAAACCACCGTTCCTTCTTTTTTCATCAAATCAATATTATTAAAAAAACATGGGGTGCCTCCTCCACAAGAAAGAACCAGCGCCGGGTGTTCTTTAATAATATCTTCCAGTAAATCCTTTTCAAGCAACCGGAAATATTCTTCCCCCTTATCGGCAAAAATATCAGCTATACTTTTTCCTTCGGTTTCAATGATGATTGCGTCCAGGTCATAAAATGGCAAATGAAGCCGTTGCGCAAGCAAACCACCCCAATGTGTTTTACCGCTCCCCATGAAACCGATTAAGAAGATTCTCATATTTGAAAGGTGATACAAGTCCCTAAGTCCGGAAGAAAGAAACAATATTCATGAGATTCTTTCTGACCGTCCGGCTATATTTTATTTAAACGCATTCAACCCCGTTACATCCATTCCGGTTATTAATAAATGAATGTCATGTGTGCCTTCATACGTAACCACACTTTCCAGGTTCATCATGTGCCGCATGATACTATATTCACCGGTAATGCCCATTCCGCCCAGCATCTGTCGCGCATCCCTGGCGATATTGGTAGCGATATCGCATCCATTGCGTTTGGCCATACTCACCTGTTGGGGGGTTGCTTTATGTTCATTCATCAGGGTTCCCAGGCGCCAGTTGAGTAACTGCGCCTTGGTAATTTCAGTGATCATTTCGGCCAGCTTTTTCTGCTGCAATTGAAAACCTCCAATGGGACGGTCAAACTGTATGCGCTCTTTCGAATATCTAAGCGCCGTATCATAACAATCCATGGCAGCGCCTACTGTGCCCCATGCAATTCCGTACCGGGCCTTCGTTAAACATCCTAATGGGCCTTTTAGCCCTTTTACATTAGGAAATATATTTTCTTTTGGAACTTTTACATTATCGAAAACCAATTCACCAGTAGCACTGGCCCGCAGGCTCCATTTGCCATGGGTGGTAGGAGTTGAAAAGCCTTTCATACCTCTTTCTACTATAAGTCCCCTGATATCCCCAGCTTCATCCTTGGCCCACACCACTGCGATCTGTGAATAGGGAGCATTACTGATCCACATTTTTGAGCCATTCAATATTACATGGTCACCGGCATCTTTAATATTGGAAAGCATCCCACTCGGATTACTTCCGTGGTCCGGCTCTGTTAATCCAAAACAACCCAGCCATTCCCCACTGGCTAATTTAGGCAGGTATTTCATGCGTTGCTCCTCGCTACCGTATTCAAAAATCGGGAACATTACAAGCGATCCCTGAACGGATGCAGTAGACCGTACCCCACTATCGCCTCTTTCCAGTTCCTGCATCATTAAACCATAGCTAATATAATCCAGTCCTCCCCCTCCATATTTTTCTGGAATGGTTGGTCCAAAACAACCTAAATCTCCCAGTTGCTTTACGATATGCTGGGGAAATTCAGCCCGTTGGGCATAATCCTCAATAATGGGAGAAATTTCCTTTTTTACATAATTCCTGACTGATTCACGGATTAGCTTTTGCTCTTCTGTCAACAATTCATCCATATTAAAATAATCGGGCGATTGAAATAAGTCCTGCGCCATAAGTAAGCATGATTTAGTGCGGTGCAAAGGTAGGAAGAAGAGTTGGGAGTCGGAAGTTGGAGCCGGGAGTCTGGAGTTAGGAGCCGGGAGTCCATTATATAGGGTTATTTATTCAGAATTCAGAATACAGAATGTTGTATCAAGAATACAAAATCAAGAACAGGCCCTATCTCAACTGTCCTAACGCTCCGGTGTGCAATACCCTATCCAGCGCTTTCCATCCCACCCACACTAACACTTCAATAAGAAATGTTGTATCCCGAATTTAGAATTCAGTATCCCTTCAAAGATTATTTAAAAAACTTCACTATGGATGCAACATGTTATTTAGTCCATTGTCTCTATAGTAACTTTATACAAAACACCGACATTTTGGAGCTGACTGCAAACATAGTCCGGGATGATTTGGTAGAACGCTGTAAACAGGGGCATGCACCGAGTTACCAGTTGTTGTACCAGCGATATGCAAAGGCAATGTATAATACCAGTTTGCGTATTGTATTCAACAGGGCCGACGCGGAGGATGTGCTGCAGGAGTCTTTTGTAGATGCCTTCCGTTCGTTGAACGATTATCAATACCACTCCACTTTCGGAGCCTGGTTAAAAAGGATTGTGATAAACAAATCGATTACTGTATTAAGGAAAAGAAAGGTAAAGTGGGTAGAAGTAGAGGAATCGATGGTGCAAGGGTTAGCGCAAGATGAATCAGTCGATGAAAAAGAAATAGCATTTAAAGTAAACCAGGTTAAAAAAGCTATTGAAAAATTGCCTGATGGATACCGAACAGTACTGAGTTTGTATTTGCTGGAAGGATATGATCATGAGGAGATATCTGAAATAATCGGAATTACCCACAATACTGTCCGAACGCAATATATCCGGGCTAAGCAAAAATTACTGAACATAATAAAAGAAGGAGGATACTTATGAGCAACCGAATCGAAGACTTTATCCATAGCCATCGCGATGAATTTGATAGCGAGGTCCCTTCATCACAAGTATGGAACCGGGTTAACGAACAATTCAGCGGGCATAGCAAGAACCGGGTTATAACCTTCCATTGGATTCGCTGGAGTGCGGCTGCCGCTATTCTGATAGTATTGGGTGCGGGCGCCTGGTACTGGTTAAGTTCCTATTCCAAACCAACAGTGGAAATAACAGAATCAAAAGATCAATCGGCTACAGCAGGCGATAGCCTGCTGCTGAATGAAATCAATCCGGTTTATGCCAGGGAAGTATTTCATTTCACTCAATTAATAGAACTCAAGCAGGTAGAACTGAAACAGCTTGAGAATGAGAACCCGGAACTCTACCATCAATTCATGAATGATATAAATAAACTGGACAGTTCTTACAACAGGCTAAAGCAGGAACTGCCTGCCAACGCTAACCGCGAACAATTACTGGAGGCAATGATCAGCAACCTGCAGGTGCAAATGGATCTTCTCAACCGGCAATTACAGATTATTCAACTTATTAAACAATCGAAAAACAAAAGCAATGAAAGCAATTCTAAAAGTATATAGCATTTTTTTCGTCCTCATTTATCTTACTGTACAAACCGCCCAAGCCGGCGCGGAAGACCCCAAAATAGAAAAGAAAAAAACGTACACCAAATCATACCCGGTAAACAGCAGGGATAAAGTATCGTTCGACAATCGCTTTGGAGAAATCAAGATAAATACCTGGGACAAGGATGAAGTGAAGGTAGATATTACAATGATCGGAAAAGCCAATAGCGAAGAGGTAGCCCAGGAAATTCTCAATCGCATCAAAATAGAAGACGGTAAGGATAACGCGGGTGTTTTTTTTGTAACCAAAATCGGGGACGATAATAAAAACTGGCCGAAGGGACAGAAATATAATAATACCGGCTTTACTATAAACTATATTATTTACATGCCATCGCAAAATCAGCTGAACGTAGCGAATGAATTTGGAAAAACCTTTGTCCCTGATTACAGTGGGGAAATTACCATCAACCAGAAATTTGGAACACTAACGGCAGGAAAACTCAGCAAAGTAAAAAAAGTGCATATCGAATTCAGTGCAGGGAATATTATTGAAAGTGTTTCGGGGGGTGAATTGGATATTCGTTTTTCACGTACCCAGGTAAACAGGCTGGAAGGAAAAGTAAAAGCATTCTTTGAACATAATAGCGGATTAAAACTTGTGATCGATAATGCGTTAACGGAGTTGACTATCAAAAATAGTTTCACCCAGCTTTTAATTGACGCTAATAAAAACATTTCGGCATCCTTTACCATCCACACAAATTTTTCAGAGCTGGACAATAAAAGCAGCTTTTCTTTCAAAGAAGAAGGAAATGACGAAGATCGACGCGGGCCTAAATTTGACCATGATTACTCCGGTAAATCCGGAACAGGAAATATCCCGGTAAAAATTAAATCAGAATTCGGGGAAGTCACCATTGGACACAACCTATCTTTTGATGTAACAGAGAAAGAAGAGAAAAAAGAAAAGAAAATGATACGGACTGTTTAATTTAATAACCCAAACGCCGCAGTCAGCAGAGTTAAGACTCGCTGTTACGGGATGCCTTCGTAAGAAGTGTCATCCCGTTCTTTTTGATTTCCTAAGAAGGATTGATAAAACAGAAAGCTTCTCACCCATTCTATTTTCGATAAACAATACTCTACATTTGAGAAAAAATAAAATGAGAACAGTTATATTATTTATTGCTTGTCTATTTGCTGCCGGGGCCTTTGCCCAGAAAAACAATCCGAAAAAACCAGAAGACCAGATACGCAGGTTTTGGTTTGTGATGCTTACGAAAGGTCCGGATCGCAGCCAGGACTCTGCTACGGCGGCCCAAATTCAGAAGGAGCATATGTCTAATATAAACAGGCTTTATTATGAAGGCAAACTTAAAGTTGCCGGTCCGTTTGAAGATAACGACAAATGGTTGGGTATTTTTATTTTTGATTGCCCAACCAGGGAAGAAGTGGAAGAATTGCTGAAAACAGATTTAGCCATTTCCTCCGGCCGTCTAGCATACGAAATAGCGGGTTGGTACACTTCCCCAACGGGAAGTTTTATGCCTGGAAAACCCAAAGTGAAATGGTCTCCTAAATAATCCCCGAACTGAAGTTCGAGGCAAGTCATGCACTCTGAATTTCTTAAATCAGAATGAAATAAGGCTGTCTTTTTGTGATATAAATTCGGGACAAATATTACTCTCTTAAATTCAAAGACCAGGATGAACTCTCGCAACTATTTCATTTTGGCTACCTGCATAAATCCCCGAACTGAAGTTCGGGGCAAGTCATGGACTCTGAGTTTTTAAAATCTAAATGAAGTTGGACTATCTTTTTTTCGGACTGAAGTTCGGGGCAAGTCATGGACTCTGAGTTTTTAAAATCTAAATGAAGTTGGACTATCTTTTTTTCGGACTGAAGTTCGGGGCAAGTCATGGACTCTGAGTTTTTAAAATCTAAATGAAGTTGGACTATCTTTTTTTCGGACTGAAGTTCGGGGCAAGTGATGCACTCTGAAAGTTTAAAATCTGAATGAAGTTGGACTATCTTTTTTTCGGACTGAAGTTCGGGGCAAGTGATGCACTCTGAAAGTTTAAAATCTGAATGAAGTTGTATTTTATTTGTTGTATTGAAGTTCGGGGCAAGTCATGCAAAATAAATTTGCAAAATTTCTATAATTTTAATGCTTCTGACTCTTGACTCTTGACTCACGACTCACGACTCACGACTCCCGCCTCCCGCCTCCCGACTCACGACTCCCGCCTCAACCTACTTCTTCCCCTTATTCCCGCCCTGTTCTATTTCTTTATTCATCTCCGTTATATCCACTGTCTGAGAAAAGTCGCCCAGCAGCCATTTGCAATAGTAATCCCCCATCATCCAGAAAAAATATTCTGTCATATCTCCATAGCCATGGCGCTGGCCCGGCATGATTACAAAATCAAATCGTTTATTTGCTTTTATTAATGCATTCGCCATCCGGATAGTGTTGGCCGGATGCACATTATTATCGATATCCCCCGTAACCAGCAGTAAATGTCCTTTAAGGTTTTTAGCCAGTTCGCTATTCTTTTCAATATTATACACAAAACTGGTATCGCCCTTTTCCCCAATTACTTCCCGCACGCCATGATGTTTTTCACTCCACCAACGATTATATATATTATTCTCATGATTACCAGAACTCGATACGGCTACCTTGAACAGATCAGGATATACCAGCATTGCAGCGGTACTCATAAAACCACCTCCGCTATGGCCATGAATTCCCACCCGGTTTATATCAATGAAGGAATACCGATCAGCCAATTGCTCAATAGCTGCTTTTTTATCCGCCAGTCCGTAATCCCGCAGGTTGCCATACCCAAAATTATGGTACCATTTGCTTCGGCCGGGATGACCGCCCCTGTTACCCACCGTAATTACAATAAAGCCCAATTGCGCCAGTCGGTCGGTGCGGTCCAAACTTCGGCTAAACGCTTTATTCACTGCTTCCGTTTGCGGACCTGGATACACATACTCAATGATGGGATATTTTTTGGTGGAGTCAAAATCAAAAGGTTTATACATCACCCCATATAAATCAGTTATTCCGTCATCGGCTTTTACTTTAAACGGCTGTGGAAATTTAAATCCTGCTTCCATCAGCCGGCTCAGGTCGGTTGTTTCCAGATCTAATATTTTACGACCAGCATTATCAAACAAAACTGATTTGGGCGCTGTGTTCACCCGGGAATAATTATTGACGAAATACTTCGCCCCGTCATCCATATTATTACTATTGTCATAATCACCGGGGTTGAGCAATTTCAAATTACTTCCATCAAAATTTACCCGGTACAGATGAATATAATAAGGATCTTCCCCTGCTTCCCGCCCATTGGCAGTAAAATAGAGAATCCTGTTTTTCTCATCGATCTCTTCAATGTCTTCACAATGAAATGCGCCGGTAGTAATCGCATTTTTCAATTTGCCTTCTTCATCATATAAATAGAAATGCCCCCATCCATCGCGCTCACTCCAATGAATTATTTCTTTGCCTTCATTAACTAAACCGGGCCTCCTCATTTCTACATACGTATTCAATCTTTCTTCGATTAGGACTTTGGGTTCCCCGATTTTTATATCCACTGCACACAAATCAATTTTCTTCAGGTCGCGGCTCGTACGGTTTACGTAAAACCGTTCATTATTCCCTAACCATTGCAAAGAACGAAACTCATCATCTCTTTCCTTCTGTAATGCAGGCCGGGCAGCAATTGACAATTCCTGGTCCTTGAACAGTACTGTATTTAATTTCTTCCCCGCTTTAGCGGAAAAATCAAAAAGCAATAACTCCCGAACAGGAGCATCCGTTTCCCCAGGCATATGATATTTATAAGTTTCCAGAGTTGGCCGGCCTTCGGCAGCACTATTAATTACCCATAATTCTTTTACCTTCCGCATATCCGATCGGATCATTGCAAAGTATTTCGAATCGGGAGACCAATAGACAGGCGCTGGTTTCCGCTTATTCTTATTCTTCTCCTTGTCTGCATTATTTTCACCAAACGAGTCGCCACCATAAGAATAATTCTCAATACCGTCTGTTGTAAACTTATTTTCTACAATCGTACTGTCGTCTTCATTTTTTAATGCCTTACTGTAATTAGCGCTATCCATCCACGATAAATTATAATTGCGGGCAAAGACCACCCACTTTTTATCGGGAGATATGGAAGCCCAGGTAGGACGACGAACAGGACGTTTATATCCTTTTAGTTCAATCAACGCGTTGGTGATAAGATTATATTCAAAGTAATAAGTCTTTTTTTCTTTGATAGGAGGTGCGTTCTTTTTAGTAGTATCTTTTTTTTCAGTTTCCTCCGAACTTTTTACCTGGAACTGGATCCAGTTTTCGTCTTTTATGAATTGAAGGCTATCGATCCCTAGATGCTGGGCATCAAATGGGTCTTTCACCATCAGCGTAATCAGGGAAGCTAATTTTACGTTATCAAATAATTCCTGCTTACTGGCTTTTACAGGATCTACTATATACCATTTTTTCCCAGCCGGAGTTTCATAAACATACCAAAAGCGGTCAGACTTTTTCAGCCAATGGGGATCCACATTGGTAGAAAAAACAAGTTTATCTAATTTCTTGGGGGAGAATCTTGCAGCCAGGGCGTAATTGCCTTTGGTTACCGCGGTATTCTGCGCAATGGCAGAGGAAAAACATAAAAAAATAAATACAAAAAGAATTATATTTCTCATTGCTGTTGGTTTTGGTCCGGGAAAAGTAGGACATAGACCGTAAGCAATAAAATAATAATGATGGTTGGTTAAAAATATTATTTAGATCCGAATACCTGGGTCCAATAGTTGCCTTCGCGCCCTGCCCCCATTTCTTTAAAGGCTCCATTCATGATGTTCTTGCAATGGCCCTCACTGCCCAGCCAGCCGTTCATTACTGCCTGCTCGGTGGAATATCCTACGGCGATGTTCTCCCCAAACGTTTTCCAGGAATAACCCCCTGCTGTAATGCGGGCACCGGGCGAGGAACCGTCAAGTCCCGTATGACTGAAATAGTTATTTTGCTGCATATCTTTACTATGATCATATGCTACTTTTGCCAGCTGATCGTTCCAGCCGATAGCTGCCACCGCAGGCATCATAGTAGTACCGCAGGTACATCCTGATTTGCGAATATCATTAACAAGGCCCAGTAAGGTTGTTTTGTTTATATTATAACTGATAGTAGTTCCGCCGGGAGGATTGTTGTCTGCAACAACATCTCCTTTCTTGCAGGAATATAAAACAAGGGAAAAAAGAGAAACGATAAGAAGTGACCTGATTTTCATGGCTGGGATTTGATTTAAAAAAGGCAAAAATCCTGCCAGTTAACGTAAATAACCAGCCATTTCGTATTGGTATTGCTGCGCAATGGCCCTCGCCTCGCGGGCAAAATCTTCTTTCTCTGAAGCATAAATAACGGCCCGGCTTACATTAACCAGCAACCCGATATCATATTTAATCATCGCTTTCTCCGAAACCTCTTTCAAACTTCCCCCCTGCGCCCCAACACCGGGTACCAGGTAAAAATGGTCGGGTGTCAGCTTTCTAATATTCACGAATTCGTCGGATTGTGTGGCGCCTACCACAAACATTAAATTTTCTTTGGATCCCCACGATGAAGCAGTGCCAAGAACTTTTTCATATAAGAACAGGTCTTTTCCAAGTTTCCCCACCATTCTTTCCAATTCAAAATCCTCTGCCCCTTTATTGGAGGTTAGTCCAAGCACAATCGCCCATTTTCCTTTATATTCCAAAAAAGGCTTAACACTATCTTCTCCCATATAGGGCGCTACGGTTACAGCGTCAAAAGGTAATGTTTCAAAGAAAGCCTTAGCGTACTGATCGGATGTGTTACCGATATCTCCCCTTTTGGCATCTGCAATTTTAAAATGGTCATCGCCAATATACCGAACCGTTTTTTCCATGGCGTCCCAGCCTTTCAACCCCAGCGCTTCATAAAACGCCGTATTGATTTTATAACTCACACAAAGGTCCCTGGTTGCATCAATAATCTGTTTATTGAATTCAAAAACAGCCTCCTTACTTGTTAATAAATGTGCAGGAATCTTACTGATGTCGGTATCCAATCCAATGCATAGGTAGCTTTTCTTATTATGTATCTGGGCAATCAGTTGCGCTCTTGTCATGACGCGAAGATAATTGAAAGGCGTATTGCCGGAAAGGCCGGTACCGATATTTATAAATTAGTTATTTATAAGAAGGAATATATTTATCCTTCTTCCGGGTTTATACATCTCGATTACTATACTAAATTCCTGAAGACCCGGAAAAACTTCCATACTTCTTCAAATGTATTGTACAAAGGTACCGGGGCCATCCGAATGGTACTCGGTTCCCGCCAATCCACCATTATTCCTTCTTTCATAAGGCCATCATATATCTCCCTGCCCCTTTCAATAAGCAGTATAGATACCTGGCAACCGCGGGCAACTTCTTCACGCGGGGTAATTATTTTTATATTTTCCCTTTGCGAGCCATCAATTATTTCATCCAATAAATACCATAAATAATTATTCAGCAATAACCTTTTTGCATGCAACCGATTCATTCCCGCTTCAGAAAAAATATCCAGTGCTGCTTTATGACATGCATACAATAACATGGATGGCGTGCTTAGCTGCCAGCCCTCCGCGCTTTGTATCGGTTTAAACCCTTTCTCCATAAGAAACCGGGTTTCTTTCTCATAGCCCCACCAACCGGCAAAACGGGGAATAGATCGGTCGTTATGATACCGCTCGTGAATGTATACACCCGCTACCGCGCCGGGACCCGCATTCAAATATTTATAACTGCACCAGCAGGCAAAGTCAACGTTCCAGTTGTGTAAGTCCAATGGTATATTACCCGCTGCATGAGCCAGGTCGAAACCCACTATGGCCCCGGCAGAATGTGCCGCCGTAGTAATCGTTTGCATATCGAATACCTGGCCGGTGTAATAATTCAATCCACCCCAAAATACAAGCGCCAATTCGTCTTTATGTTTTTCAATAGCGGACAGCACGTCTTCGGTTCGAATGGTATATTCTCCTGCACGGGGTGATACTTCAACCAATACTTCTTCCGGGTTAAAACCATAGTGTTTGAGATGTGTTTCAAACATATACTGATCACTGGGAAATGCTTTCGCCTCACAAATTATTTTATTGCGCTTTTGCCTGGGCCGGTAAAAACTCACCATCATCAGGTGAAGGTTTACGGTAAGCTGATTCATTACCACCACTTCCTGGGGTAAGGCCCCAACGATTTGTGATAATGGTTTTATTAACTGATCATGGTACTTCAACCAGGGCTTATCACCCATAAAAAATCCTTCTACCCCATACAGGGCCCATTGCTGAAGTACTTCTTTTATTGCCGCTTCGGTAGTTTTCGGTTGAAGTCCGAGCGAATTACCTAAAAAATAAACCTGCGGTTTGCCATCTAATTCAGGAATAATGAATTTATCCCGGAAGGATCTTAACGGATCCTGTGCATCAAGTTCCAGGGCAAAGGAAAGGGTGTTTTGGTATTGCATGAATAGTTTTTAAGAGATGTTAGCGGACAGATATTGAATGAATGTGATGATATGGAGGACTTCAGACTAAACACTCCTGTCAAATCGTTCCCGTTCTTCCTCCATCTACCGGTATACTTACCCCATTCACATACGACGCGGCTGGCGAAGCGAGGAAGGCGGCTACGGCAGCTATTTCTGAAGGATCACCAAAGCGCCTGGCCGGGATACTATCAATCATTTCTTTTTCGATAACTTCCTTACTAACCCCTCTCCGGTTCGCATTCGATTCAATTAAACTTCTCAAGCGCTGCGTATCAGTAAAGCCTGGTAAAATATTATTCACTGTTATATTAAATTGCCCCAATTCATTGGATAATGTTTTAGCCCATGCCGCTACAGCCGCCCGGATAGTATTGGAAACACCCAGGTTATTCAGCGGAATACGAACCGATGTTGAAATAATATTTATGATACGTCCATAGCCCTGCTGCTTCATGCCAGGCACAACCGCTTTTGTCAAAATATCGTTATTAATAAGATGTTGCTGAAACGCCTGATTGAATTCGTCCTCCGTCGCTTCTGCAATGGGACCCGCTTTTGGGCCGCCGGTATTATTAATGAGAATATGAACCGTATGACGGGAAACGACCTTTTCAATTATCCGCTTCACCTGTTTTGTATCGGCAAAATCGGCTAAATGATATTCATGCAATTGTTGATTTGGGGCGGGCAATTGCTGTACTATTTCTTTTAGTGCCGGTTCATTGCGCGCTAATAAAATGCAGACAGCTCCCATTCCGGCCAATTCTTTTGCAATCGCCAATCCGATACCCTGTGTGCTACCGCAAACCACCGCAAATCTGTCATCCAGCGAAATATGCATGCTTTCTTTATTATCGTTTTAGTTAAGGGGCATTCATTAGCGGGCAAGATTGGGGTAGTCGGTTATAATGCCATCTGCGCCTATACTCTTTAGCTTATCGAAGGTGGTTTTGTCATTTACTGTCCAGGGTATTACTTTCATTTGCAGCGCATGGCATTCTCTCAGGCGTGTTTCATTCACCAGCGAATAATGCGGGCTGTAGATAGTAGGTACAAATCCCAATTCCTTTACCAGGTCTTGCACTGATTGCTTATCAAAATCTTCCACCAGGGCTGCTGTTTTAATTTGGGGATATTGCTGATGAACTATTTTTAGTGTTCGGTAATCGAAAGATTGAATGATCACCCTGTCCGTTATCCCCTTTTTCATAATTACTTCCACCAAAAGTTTTACAAATTCCTCCGGTGCCGGATGGAAAATTGAATCGGTGGAAGGCATCGACTTGGTTTCAATGTTATAGAAAACAGGCTTTACTCCCTTTAAACGGATATAGGCTTCTACGTCTTCTATTATATCATCCAGCAGCGGCTTAATGGCTTTAATCTTTTCTTGTTGAGGGAAACGGGGATGCGGTTTGATTCCTACATCAAAGCGTTGCGTTTCCGCATAAGTCATTCGATATATATTAAGTTCTTTTTCTTCGGCGGCACTAACTTCTCCTCCACCCGGGCGGGTTGTAATTTCGTGGTTAAAGAAAGGTTCGTGTGAAAGAATTACTTTTTTATCCCCGGTGATTACGACATCCATTTCGAGTGTAGTTATTCCCAGATCAATAGCTCTGAGCATAGCCGGAATAGTGTTTTCCGGCATCAGTCCGCGGCAACCCCGGTGGCCTTCCAAATCAAATGCCGGCAACATAGTTGGTCCCATTTTTTTTGTAGTGTGGCAACTGATAACCAGTACCGGTATTAATAATAAGGCTTTCCACGTTTGTACCCATTTCATAATGTAAGTTTATCACTCACCAGTGCCAATTAATTATGTTCATCAGTAAATAATTCTGCCCTTCGTCTTTCCATTTCCCGGGCAATCATTTGACCATCGCCTTCCTGGGAATGTAAATGATTTATGATATGCTCATAGCTTTGCTTGTCGCGGTTCTGGCTTAGCTTAAATACATTTTCCAACGATTGTATCTCTATTTCAAAAGCAATAATACTCTTCATCAGTTTTCTGCGATATTCATCCGGAAGGTTATCGAATATGGTTGCCGATCCGGAATTATTATTTTCGTACCGCAGGGTCAATCGCCTCAACGCGTCTTCCAACCCCTTTTCATCAAGAAATTGAATGGTTCCCCTTGCGTGCACACTCATGTAATTCCAGGTACTCGCCTGGTGCGGATCGGAATATAACGTGGCGCTTACATATGTATGTGGCCCGGTAAAAACAACGAGCACCTGTGGGTTTTTTTCAAAGGCCTGGTGATGATCCTGTTTGCGCATCATATGACCTGTCATTATCATCTTCCCCGGCCGTTCTTCAATTAATAAAGGAACCTGGGTTGCCGCGGGTATATTTGCCGAACAACCGATCAACATAGCAAAGGGATGCTGTTTCATAAATTCAACAACCACTGCCTGGTCTTTTTCTTTGAAGTGAGGAAGATTGTACATGGGAGTTGGTGGTTTGTGGTTTATAGTTTGTAGTTGACAACTGCGAAATCACTTCGGGCTGGAAATAACTCCAAAATCAATACAAATACCAAATGAAAAATTCCTTCTTCATTGCGTAATTGGCCGTCATTTCTCTCAAAAAAAAGTTATTAAACAAACTATTACTAGAAAATTTTTACCAATTCTCAAATTTTTTGGGACCCGCTTTTGATAATAATCTAAAGCATGGAAGCAACTACAAACCACAAACTACAAACCAAAAAATTATTTACGCCATCATCTCCACCACTTTGGTAGTCCCCATATTGGCATTACGCATGGCAATACTTCTTACGGCACTACTGGCAAAATCAATAAAAGCATTTTTAGTAATGGAGTCGTTGCTTACCATTACCGGCATACCCTCATCACCGCCTTCGCGGATACTTTGCACCAGGGGAATCTGGCCGAGAAAAGGTATTTCGTATTCGTCTGCTAATTTTTTTCCGCCATCTTTTCCAAAAATGTAATACTTGTTGCCTGGCAACTCTGCCGGAGTGAAATAACTCATGTTTTCTACCAGGCCTATAATCGGAACTTTGATTTGTGCCTGTCCAAACATTGCGATTGCCTTCTTTGCATCCGCCAGAGCTACTTCCTGCGGAGTAGTAACCACCACCACGCCGGTAACGGGCACTGTTTGTACAAGGGTAAGATGAATATCGCCCGTACCCGGGGGCATATCGATCACCAGGTAATCGAGTTCATCCCAATAAACCTCTGTTACAAATTGACGAATGGCGCTGCTTGCCATGGGTCCTCTCCAAACTACGGCACTCTTTTCATCAACCAGCAACCCGATACTCATTAGTTTAATACCGTACTTTTCCAGCGGAACGATTAATCCTTTTTCGGCGCCCAAATCCATCATTAATGGCCGCTCGCCCCGTACTCCGAACATAATGGGAATACTGGGGCCGTAAATATCAGCATCCATCAGCCCCACTTTGGCACCACCTTGTGCAAGAGCAATAGCGAGATTGGCCGATACCGTACTTTTTCCCACACCGCCTTTACCACTTACTACCGCGATGATATTTTTTACATTAGGCAAAACCGTCTTCCCATCTTTGCGATTACTGCTGGTATTGGCAGTGAAATTCACCTGAACAACCGCTTCCTTATTAACCAGCAACTTCACTGCATTAACACAGGCATTACGGATCATGTCTTTCATGGGACAAGCCGGGGTAGTCAGCACTACGGTGAATGAAACCTGCTGGTCCTTAATAACAATATCCTTCACCATATTAAGGGTTACGATATCCTTTCCGAGGTCAGGCTCCTGCACATTCCCCAACGCTTCCAATATTTTTTCAGTAGTCATGTATGCAACGGTTTTGTTAAAATAAATTTATGCTGTAAAATTAACCATTGCCCGTGGTATTTTATTGAAAGTATTTTGATGGTAGTCTGTATATTTGAGGCTGATGAAAAAAACACTACTACTACTTATTTTGTTCGCTATTGTCCTTCCGTTTACGGCCCGGTCTCAGTTTGAAAAATTAAAGGACTCGGTAGTACAATTATTCGGTGTGGTTATGACCGCCGACAGCCTGATGGGGATTCCCTCCGTTACCATCAAAGTTCGGGGCAGGAACCAGGGAACCTATTCCAATGAACAAGGCGTTTTTTCGATAGTGATATTAAAAGGGGACATGCTGGAATTCAGTTCGATTGGTTTCAAGCCGAAATTAATTGAAATACCGAGGAGCCTGGAAGGAAACCAACATAGCATTATTCAATTAATGGTAAGAGATACTGTTTACCTGCCCGCCACCATTATCCGCCCGAGGCCAACGCGCGAGCAATTTGAACGTGATTTTGTAAATACAGAAATCCCGGACGATAATTATGAAATTGCCCGCAAGAATACAGAAGAAGGTAAACGTCGTATCCTTTCCCGTTCGATGCCATCCGATGGACGAGAGGCCGGTAATATCCTTCTTCGCAATAATGCAAACCGGGCTTATTATTATGGACAGGCCCCTCCACAAAACATCTTCAATCCTTTTGCCTGGAACGAATTTATAAAAGCCTGGAAGCGGGGGGATTTTAAAAATAAATAGACCCTGCTGCAGTTCTTTTCGACCCTCCTGCTACTACTCATTTAGTATTCTTTTAATGATTAATCCGCATATATCAAAGCGGGAACGAATTCCTGAAGACAGAATAATGCGGCATTCAGTATATAGCTTCTCTTTCTCAATGTAAATAGCTAATTTGCCGGTACATGCAGCAGAACAAACCTACTGCCCGTCTATTCCCATATTAATGATTATTACTAACAGACCATGCTTGGCGTAACTATACTTGGCAATAACTCGGCATTACCGGCATTCGATCGACATCCTACCTCGCAGGTGATAACGCTGGATGACCAGGTATTCCTGGTGGATTGTGGAGAAGGAACTCAAATGCAACTGGCCCGTTATAGAATTCGCTGGGGCCGCATCAATCATATTTTTATTTCGCACCTGCACGGGGATCATTATTTTGGATTACCCGGTTTTTTAAACAGCATGGGATTACTCAATCGGGAACATGATCTTCACCTTTATGCGCCCGCGCCTATTATGCATATATTGGATTTACAGTTTGCCGCAGCCCGAACCAGGCTTTCTTATACCCTCCATTTTCATGCGCTGGAGCAGGAAGGGTTATTGGTAAAATCAGATCGCTGGCAAGTAAGTTGTTTTGCTACCAAGCATCGTATCCCCTGTTTTGGTTTTAAGTTTGAGCAGGTAAAACCACCGCGCAGATTGAATCCTGAACTGGCGGTCCGCTATGAAATACCCGCTTCTTTTTACGACCGGCTTAAAATGGGGGAAGATTATTCTAATAAAAAAGGCGAGCTGATAAAGAATGATTGGGTAACCGATGAGGCGCCGAAAGCCAAATCATACGCTTTTAGTGCCGATACGATTTATGATGAGGAATTGATTGATAAAATAAGGGGAGTAGATCTTTTATATCATGAAACCACCTACCTGAAAGATCTTGTGGAAAGGGCGGCTGCCCGTTTTCATGCAACTACTGTTCAGGCCGCTGCCATTGCTCAAAAAGCAGGTGTGGGAAGATTATTAATCGGCCATTTCAGCAGCAAGTATGATAGACTGGAACAGTTTGAAGCAGAAGCGCGGGAAGTATTTCCAAATACCACGCTTGCTTTGGAGGGTGTTACTTATCGGGTATGAAATTTATTTTTTAAGATACGCTATTACTTTGGCAAGTAATGGATCGCTTAAGGGTACCATAGGCATCCGGAGATAATTACTTAATAAACCCATTTCCGTCATAAAAGCTTTCACTCCTGCCGGGTTATTTTCCGCAAACATGAGTTCGTATGCTTCTATCAATTCATCATTTAATTTCTTTGCCGCCTTATAATCCGCATTTAGGCATTTACGCACCATATCGGAGAATTGTTTGGGAAATGCATTAGCAGCCACGCTGATCACACCTTCCATTCCGCAGGCTATCTGGGGTAATACCAGCGCATCGTCGCCACTTACTACTAAAAAGCCGGAAGGCTTATCGCGTAAAATTTGCATGCACTGCGCCATATCACCACTGGCTTCCTTAATACCCCCGATATTCTTTACTTCATTGGCCAACCGGATAGTAGTAGCCGCATTTATATTGCGACCAGTTCTTCCAGGCACATTATACAATATGATTGGTTTAGGTGAGGCGGCTGCCAGCATTTTATAATGCTGGTAAAGTCCTTCCTGGGATGGCTTGTTGTAATACGGACTGGCACTTAATATAGCTACTGACTTATCTAACGGAAATGTTTCGAGGTCTTTCAGGAGAGCCATTGTGTCGTTACCCCCGATACCAACAACTACCGGAACGCGACCAGCCACTTTTTCACAAGTGTACCGGATGATAGCCATCTTTTCTTCCCTGCTTAAGGTGGGAGTTTCGCCGGTGGTGCCCAGTGTTACTACATATTCTACTCCTCCATTTATTACATGATCGATTATTTTGCCCAACGCTTCGAGTTCCACTTCGGCATTGGAACGGAAAGGAGTAACCAGGGCAACTCCTGTTCCTGCTAATATTTTTTGAAGTGACATTTTTTGATTGATTTAAACCTGCCATTAAAGAAAAAACAATTGAATTAGTGCAGAAGAGCTGAGCCGTGCGATAAAGTACAAGAGTGCGACGCAAGGAACGCTCCACTGGGTTATGAAGCCGGGCAACAATTCTTAATGCACTTCATCCCAGAAGCCCATTTTCGAAAACCGCTCTATTCGTTTTCGAACGCGCTCTTCGGGCTCCATTTCCTGTAACATGCGGATAGTATTGATAAGATAAGGTTTAAGAAGAGCCGCCGCTTCATTATAGTTCCAGTGGGCACCGCCAACCGGTTCAGGTATGATTTCCTCAATTAACCCAAACTGGTACATGTGATCCGGCGTTAATTTTAATTGTTCGGCAGCTTTTTCTTTCTGATCCCAACTGCGCCAAAGGATAGAGCTACAACTTTCGGGAGAAATAACCGTATACCAGGTATTTTCCAGCATGAAAACGCGGTCGCCCACGCCGATTCCTAAGGCGCCCCCGGAAGCGCCTTCCCCGATCACCACGCAAATCACGGGCACTTTAAGTCGCATCATTTCATAGATATTCCGGGCAATTGCTTCTCCCTGTCCTCTTTCCTCCGCTTCCAGGCCGGGATAAGCCCCCGGCGTGTCGATGAGAGTAATAACAGGCTTATTAAATTTCTCTGCGAGTTTCATTAATCGAAGGGCCTTACGATATCCTTCGGGGTTGGCCATACCAAAATTCCGCTGCTGCCGCATTTTAGTATTGATCCCTTTTTGCTGACCGATCACCATGATGGTTTGGCCATCCAGGGAAGCAAAGCCACCCACCATGGCTTTATCGTCGCGCACATTTCTATCTCCAAAAAGTTCAACAAAATCGGTAAACATTTTCTCAATATACTTAAGAGTATAGGGTCTGTCGGGGTGGCGACTCAATTGAACTTTTTGCCAGGGAGTTAGGTGCAGGGTAATTTCTCTTCTTTTATCGATTACAGAGGCTTCGAGCTGTTGAATAGAAGAGCTATAATCTATTTTTGGATTCTTTTCCGCGAGTTGTTTTTGCTTTTCAATATCTTCAAACAGATCCTTGATCGGTTTTTCAAAATCGAGGAACTGTCGGTTTTTATCTAGCGGCATAAGCAGTTGTAATGAGGGTGTAAAAATAAGGGAAGGAGGTTTTTTACGGTTATATTTTTTTACTGCTCATTTGATAATTGAAAATCAATTTCCCTTATCTTTGCCGCCCTGAATCGCGAATGCTGCGCCTGTTTTAATTCGTTGCATACGCAGTATTCAGAACACATTCGCGTTGATTAGCATTTATTCGTGTTAATTAGCGTAAAAGGATCGGTAGTTCAGTTGGTTAGAATGCCGCCCTGTCACGGCGGAGGTCGCGGGTTCGAGTCCCGTCCGGTCCGCAGAAATTGACCTCAAATCCGCACTAGTGGCGGGTTTTTTGTTTTAACTCTATTTTACTCTATCTGGAATCATTTTAACACTTCTTCTTTACAATTCTTCACCTGACTTGATATAAACTTAAGTAGAAGATCGTGAATATGGATGGTCTGCCGGCTGACTTTAAAAATCTTCTCAACGTCTTTAGAAGATAGAAAGGGAGAATCCTCGTCCAAGTAGAAATTTTTAACAGTGGTGTTTGTTGTCAATACTTCCCTGATCTTCTGGTCAATCAGAGTTTCAAATAGCCTTATCAGCTCCTGTGGCTTTTGAATTAACAAAAAAGGAGCGGTTGCGTTTGCATTTACTTCTTGTTCCATGTCGCCTCATTTTTACTTGCTGCACAAAAAAGTTTACAGAAGCAAAGTAAGAGTGTAAAGAGGGGTGAAATTTTTCAGGTCGTCCTGGAAAAATAAGTGATTGGAATTGAATGGATTTTACGGGTATTTACAGACTTTATTGAGTGCTGGCAAGCTATCCTTAACTTAGTTTTGCTTGTATGTAAAGAAGATGGCGCAGAACCTGAAAATATTCAAATCACTTTTTAAAGGCCGTGAAGATGTATTTGCGATTCGCTGGGAGCGGGATGGCAAAAGCGGTTATATGCCTGCCTATAACCTGGACTGGGATCAATTTAAAATACACAAGGCAAAAGGCGGGAAGTTAAAGGATTTTAAAGATAAAGAGTATGCGCCGCTGACGGATCAAAGAATGCTGAACCACCTGGCAGGTAAGGAAGTCGTGGGGATTTATCCTTTATTGCAGGACAATACATCCTGGTTTATTACGGCAGATTTTGACCAGTCCACATCCAAAACCAAACGTTGGATAGACGAATGCGGGGCATTCATGCTTGAATGTGAAAAGCATAATCTGCCTGTTTACCTGGAACGTTCGAGATCTGGTACAGGTGGCCATGTCTGGATGTTTTTTGAAGAGCCCTATCCGGCATTTAAAAGCAGGCAGCTATTTATTCAACTACTCAAATCTTCAGGCGTCATATCCGAACTGGAAAAGAATTCAAATTTTGACAGGCTATTTCCCAATCAAGATAGCCATTCCGGTAAAGCCTTGGGCAACCTTATCGCTTTGCCTTTACAGAAGAAGGCTATGGAGAATGGTAATGCCTGTTTTATTCATCCAGAAAATTTAAACCAATTTCCAGACCAATGGGCGTTCTTAGAAACCGTCCAAAAAGTAAAAATGAAAACGCTGGATGAATTGTATGAGGCTATTATTGTTACCAAACTAACCAATCCAGCTAACGAACCAGTTACTGCAAATTCTTCGAATGGCGAATTTCCAATCATTCTCAGTAACCAGGTTGTATTGCCACGATTTGGTTTAAACCCAGTAGTGTCAAAATACCTAAAGGATAATCTGAATTTTATGAATGTGGATTATCTTATTAAACAAAGTGCGGGGAGAAACACTTATGGTACGCAAATGAATTTTGAAACAGTAGAGGAAAAAGAGAATACCCTTGTTATGCCAAGGGGTATTATTGGCAGGTTACTCAGGTATTGTAATGAACAAAAAATAACCTACCGGCTGGAAGATAAAAGAATAAAACTTGAACGGGTTAAATTTACTTCTTCCATTTCATTGCATGACTATCAACAAGTGGCTGTTGAAATCACAAATAAAAAAGACTTTGGCGTTATCGTTGCGCCTCCGGGGGCAGGAAAAACGGTAATGGGTTTAGAAATTGTAGCAAGAAAGCAGCAACCTGCTTTAATCATCGTTCATCGAAAGCAATTGTTTGATCAGTGGGTAGATAGGATTCAGTCTTTTCTGGGTATTCCAAAATTCCAAATAGGAATAATTAATAGTAGCAGCTATGAAATTGGGCAGGAAATTACCGTAGCGATGGTACAAAGCCTGCAAAATCCAGATCTGCCAGACAAAGACAAATTACATCATGCCTTTGGAACAATTATAGTAGATGAATGTCATCATCTGCCCGCCAAAACATTCCGGGAAGTAATACGGCATTTCCATTCTTATTACCTCTATGGGTTTACAGCAACTCCTATTAGAAAAAACAAAGATGAAAAGCTGATTTTTATTCACATTGGCGATATAATTCATGAAGTGATTATCCCTATAACTGCAAACCAGAATAGACAATTATCGGTAGTCATTCACAACACAGAATTATTTACGCCGTTTGAGTCCTCAACAGATATAACTGAAACACTTTTAAATATCCTTATTCATGATACGGCAAGAAATGAAATGATCGTAGAAGATATTAAAAGGGAAGTAAGGGCCGGCAGAAAGATACTTGTATTAACCGAGCGGAAGGCCCATGTTGATATATTACAACAATATCTGAAAGGCACTTGTGAAACAATTACATTGACAGGAAAAAATAGCGAACAATCTAAGAAAGCGAAACTGCAACTAATTGACAACAGCGATTTCCAGGTACTGATCGCCACCGGTCAATTTATTGGAGAAGGGACGGATATCGGCGTATTAGATTGCCTGGTTTTAGCTTATCCATTTTCTTTTGAAGGTAAACTGATTCAATATATCGGGCGGGTTCAGAGAAGCCCGGTTGCCCCGGTTATATATGATTACAGGGATTGCAGGATTGAATACCTTAACAACCTGTTCAGCCAGCGCAATAAGTATTATCGGAAATTGATGAAGTCGGGACAACTAACAAACCTGGATGAAATATTGCTGGTCTTTCAGGGGGCTGGTTTTTATATCAATACCACTGGTAATTTACTCCCGGTTGAATGTCTTGATTTGCCATTACCTGTTGAGCAATTTAAAGATGGTGTGGTCTGGAAATTACGTGTTAATAGTTATAATGAGGAGGAAGGTGAGTTATTTGGAGAAATTATTGACTATGATTTTCCGATCAGTAAGGTAACGGATGCTAAACAAGGTTTATTTTATTTTTCCGGAATTGAAAGAATAAGATTCCGAAGCCTGGACACAAGTAGTTTCCTAAGATCGGTTATACTCAAACATCAGCCTATCATTGAAGTTAGAAGAATAGAAAATAATAAAAAAGAACAGACTCCGATTGAGTATGTTGTTTTGAAAACAATGAAAGTACCTTTTGGTAAAATTAATTTCTTATTTGGAAGTGTTTCATTTCCCATTTTCATTGAGGAAATCAAGCAGGACATCTTATTCGAAATTCCGAACCCGGATATAAGACCTGAATTTGCAGCAATACGTGACTATTTTGCAAAAGCATTGAAGAAAAAATTAATTGCAGTAAATATTACTGTAAAATATACGGACAACCAGATATTATCATCAATAGCCAAGTCAGAAGATATTGATAGCATAAACGGTCATATGATTGATAGTGTTCGGTTTGAGTTCGTAAAGCGGGAGATTTTTAAAGGCAGAGGCCGGGCTGCGGATAATCAATCCATCCATACGATGGAGGATTTGTTGAGTCCATATGATGAAGGGAAGAATTTGTTTTCATCCGAAGCTGGCCTATTGGATGACATTCTAAACATTAAGAACTCAAAGCATTATTTGCAGCTAAAATATCTTTCATCTAAACATGAAGCCTCGGTTTTGAAATTGAGATTTGTCTTACAACCGTTTTCTTTTTTATTCTTATTAGCGGGTGAAAAGAAATATCATATTATATGGGAAACATTGGATAGCGAAGAGGCCACCTATATTTGGCATACGGATAAAACAAGGGAGTCTTTACGAATTACACTTGAAGAAATTGAAGTTGTTCTTAGAGATATAAAGAAAAATGGCAGGCAAGCTTTTTTAGAAACGGAGAGTAGTAATTTCAGCAGGGTTGTTCACGACTATGCGGATACGAAGAAAGGATTTATTGCGTGGAAAGGGATGCTGGAGGAAAAATTGATATAGGGGTATTCCTGTTAGCTTTCATATTAGTCAAAATCTCTAAGAAATAAAAATGAGCGAAAT
>CAVZHZ010000012.1:0-93448 GCA_963775145.1 uncultured Chitinophagaceae bacterium | reverse complement strand
TGAGGACATTGGTCAAATTTCTTTAGCAGAGAAAGAATTGCTGGAGACTGTGCGCCTCGATAGTTCGTATACGAATGCCTTTAATGCGCTGGGGCTTTTATATAAAAAGCAAAATAAAGAGATTCTGGCTGAAAATTATTTCAAAAAAGCCCTGGCATCTGATAGTAATTTTGCCTATGCCTACTATAACCTTGGCAACATTGCTTCCCGGCGCAATGAAAATGATGCGGCAATAAAATACTACGCGAAGGCGATTGAAAAGAAACCGGATTACAAAGAAGCCATGATTGAACTTGGAGTGCTATATGAAAATAAGAAACAAATAAACCTGGCTGAAAAATTCTATCGGCGTGCTATTATAGCCGACAGTAACTACCTTCTCGCCTGGTACGACCTGGGCCTGCTGTACGAAAATAAATACCTGTATGATTCGGCGGAAAAATATTTCAGGAAGGTGCTGCAGATAAATCCCCGTTATTCGCAGGCGTTCAGTTCCCTGGGTTATTTGTACGATCAAAAAGGAAGACCAGATCTTTCCGAAAAACATTACATGCAGGCTCTTCAGTGCGATAGCACGAACATTTACGCCTACTACAATTTGGGCTTATTATATAAAAACCGCAAACAATATTCGGATGCTGAAAAAATGTTATTCCAGGTTGTTCATTTTAATCCCGGTTACGTATATGGCTATAACTTATTAGGACTATTATATAAAGAGCAAAACCAATATGCTCCCGCCGAAAAATATTTCCTCCTGGCCGTTGAAAAAAAACCAGGTTTTGTATATTCCTGGTATAACCTGGGCCTTCTTTATAAAGAGCAGGAAAAATCCGAAGCCGCCGCTTCGAGTTTCAGGAAAGCGATTGCAGCGGATTCCACTTACCTGTTTTCGTATGATGAATTAGGTTTATTGCTGTTAGGGCCAATGAACAAGCCTGCTGAAGCGGTTGATTTTTTTGAAAAATTAGTATCAAAGCAACCCGACAGCGGCCGCCATTATTATAACCTGGCATGCGCCTATTCGCGCCTTCAAAAAATAAAGGAAGGTTTACGCTCTTTAGAAAAGGCCATTCAGAAAGGATATACCGATTTTGAATGGATGAGGGAAGATACCGACCTGGAATCGCTGAGAAAGGATCCTGATTTTGAAAGCCTCATTAAGAAATATAAAAGATGACCCGGCAGTCTAATCCATAAAATATTCTCTCTAAATCAAGAAAGATATTTACCTACTATTGGAACCCGGCGACCTACCCCAAATGCTTTACAACTAACGCGGATGATAGGACAAAACTGGTTGCGTTTGTATTCATTGGTGTTTACAAGCTTTAAAATTCTCTTTACCAGTGCTTCTTCTATGCCAAAGGCAATAATATCTTTCGGACTCTGCCTCCGCTCTATATACTGGTACAATACTTTATCCAAAATCGCATACTCAGGCAGGCTATCACTGTCTTTTTGATCGGGACGCAGTTCGGCTGATGGGGCTTTATCAATAATATTTTGGGGAATAATTTCGCCATTCCGATTTATGAACTTCGCCAGGGCATACACTTGCATTTTGTATACATCGCCTAATACACCCAGACCCCCGGCCATATCCCCATACAGAGTTCCATAACCTGTTGCCAGTTCACTTTTATTGGAGGTATTAAGCAAAATATACCCGAACTTATTGGCAATCGCCATCAATAAATTTCCCCTGGTGCGGCTTTGAATATTCTCTTCTGCCACTCCAAACGGAAGATCCTTATAAATAGGTTTTAGTTCAGTAAGAAAGGAATCATAGATATTTTTGATGGGAATAATATGATAAGGATTACCCAATGTCTTACTCAGTTTTTCCGCGTCATTTACCGAATGGCTGGTAGAATACTGCGAAGGCATAAGGACCGCTGTTACATTCTCTTTTCCCAGTGCTTCACAAGCTAATGCTAAGGTAACCGCGCTGTCGATGCCCCCGGATGAACCGAGGATTGCCTTTCCAAAACCCATCTTGCTGAAATAATCCCGGATACCCAGCAGGAGCGCCTGGTGAATTTCGCGGATATTTTTTTCAGATACGAGGTAATCGATTATCTTTTCGGGGTCGGATATCTTAGATACGCGCATGTCTTTGTCGAAACTGCGCAACATCATTTTTTCATGTGTATCCTTTTGTTTAATCACTTCCTCCAGGTCAGCTATCACCATATCTTCCTTAAAATATTTCATTTCATGAACTACATACCCGTTTACGTCCATCACCAGGCTGCCACCATCAAATACCACTTCTGTTTGCGAGCCCACCGCATTGCAATAAAACATGGGCAGGTTATACTTTAATACATTGGCTCTTATGATTTCTTTTCGGTCATCATCATGATCGTAATCGAAGGGTGATGCCGAAATGTTGATCATCAATTCCGGTTGCTGGTTCATTAACTTATCCATCGGGCAAATCCGGTACAGCGGGTTATCGCCCAGGTTCCAGATATCTTCACAAATAGTCAGCGCAATGCGCTTGCCCTTAAATTCTATTACCTGCCAGTTATACCCTGGTTCAAAATAGCGGTATTCATCAAACACATCATAATTAGGTAATAGCGTTTTGTAGGCGGTGCCCAACACTTTCCCCTCATATAAAAACCAGGCAGCATTAAACAGGTCTTTCCCTGCAGCATCAGGGTTAATAGCCGGGGCGCCGACAATTACCCCGATGTCAACGGTATGCTCTTTTATTTTGTCGATAGACCCGTAACATTGATTAATAAAATCCTTGAACTCCAGGAAATCACGGGGTGGATATCCACATACAGATAATTCGGTAAATACCACCAGGTCGGCCCCTTGTTGTTTTGCTGTTTTAATTGCCTCGATGATCTTACGGGTATTGCTTTCAAAATTCCCTATATGATAATTCTGTTGAACCAGGGCTATTTTCATAAGACAAATTTACGCGAACGGAGGGGAATATAGAAGAGTGATGAATGCTGGCGGAAGGATACAAATTAAGGGATACGTGTTACCCGATTGCCGTTACCGCTTTTGCCCGAATGGGATACAGGATTAATTTTCACCAATCACTATTCACTATTGACCACATTACCTGTTAAATTTGCATCCATTTGCTCAAACTATTACAACATTCTATAACAATAGCCGTTAAAACTGGTCATGAAAAGATTTACCCTGTTTGTATTACCGATATTATTGCTGGCCGGTTGCCGCAATAAAAATAATGCACCCGATGTTTCGGGTATCAAAATAGATCTTACGGTAGAGCGGTTTGAAAAAGATTTTTTTGCTGTAGATACTAATGCTATTTCTGCATCCCTTCTGCAGGTACAAAATAAATACCCCGGCTTCTTTACCGATTTTACGGTGAATATACTGGGGCTGCCTCCCCTCAGTGATACTTCGCTCGGGTCGATGGTCGCTATTAAAAAATTTATTGCCGATTATAAACCGGTAAAAGATTCGGCCGATAAAATTCTCGGTGATTTCAGTAGCATTGAAAAAGAAATAAAGAAAGGCCTGCAGTTTGTTAAATATTATTTCCCCGCATACCCCATTCCCAAGAAACTTATTACGTTTATCGGGCCCATGGATGCGTATTACGAAGCATCGCTGGGAGGCTATGGAGATGTAATAACCCGCGAGGGAATGGCCACCGGTTTGCAACTTCACCTTGGCAGCCAGTTTTCGTTTTATCACAGCCAGATGGGAGAAGCCCTATATCCTGCTTATATTTCCCGGCGATTTACTCCTGCCTTTATTGCCGTCAATTGCATGAAAAATATCATTGATGATATCTATCCCCAAAAAACAGGCAGCAAAGCATTAGTAGAGCAAATGGTCGAAAAGGGAAAGCGTTTGTTTGTACTGGATAAGATTATGCCGTTTACTGCCGACTCATTAAAAATTGGCTATACCGATAACCAGCTAAAAGGCTGCTTTGCAAATGAGGGGCGTATCTGGAATTTTTTTGTAACAAATAATTTATTGCTCAGCAATGAACCTGCCCTGCAAAAAAATTATTTGGGTGATGGCCCGAGTACACCAGAATTGGGTGAAGGTTCGCCGGGTTATGTCGGATTATTCACCGGCTGGCAGATAGTAAGAAAATTTATGGAAAAAAATAAAGATCTGCCGCTCCAGGAACTTTTGCAAATGGATCCTCAAAAAATATTTGAAGAAAGCAAATACCGGCCGAAATAAAATAAGAAAGGCTTACCGGCTGATAGTTTGTGGTATCAGTTCAGGTTTTCTTCCCATCGCCTTTAACATCCGGAAATGTGAGACCACTGCTCCACTCACGGTCGGATAATAATTATACGGTAATTGAAATTGGGCGCAGGTTTCCCGAACTATTTTACTTAAAGCGGGGTAATGTACATGGCTGATCCGGGGAAACAGGTGGTGTTCAATCTGGAAATTCAATCCGCCCACTAACCAGGAAATCACTTTATTCTTCGCAGCAAAATCTGCAGTAGTCTTAATCTGGTGAATGGCCCATTCGTTATCGATGAGTTTATCTTCAATACCTGCCACTTCAAAATCTGTTTGCTCCACTACGTGTGCCAGTTGAAATACGATGGCGAGCGTTAAACCCAATACTACCTGCATACACGAAAACCCTATTGCCCACGACTGCCAACCCACAAAATAAACCGGAACCACGATATAGAAAATGAGGTATAATATTTTACTGGACCAAAAAACAATATGTTCCTTCACACTCATTTTTTGTAAAACAGTAGCCTGCACTTTCCCTTTAAAATATTTAATAAAATCGAGCAGTACGGCCCATGCAAAGGAAGAGATGGCATAAATGGGCAAGATATAAATATGCTGTAACCTGTGTGCCGGCACCCATTTCTGCGTGCTGCATTGCCTCATTAATGGACTTTTCGCAATATCATCATCTATCCCATCTACGTTGGTATAGGTATGATGAATTATATTGTGTTTAAATTTCCAGATAAATGCATTTCCGCCCAGCGCATTCAAGGTCAGCCCCATGATTTCATTTACCCATTTTTTGGAAGAGTAGCTGCCATGACAGGCATCGTGCATTACATTAAAGCCAATACTTGCCAAAATAAGACCTAATAAACAACACAACATGATGGCGGTAAAAGCGGGCAACTCATTTGTCAACAGGGAAACATAAATAACCAGGGCCAGTGGGATAAGGATAATAGTCTTTATATATAATTTCCAATTTCCCGTCTTCTTAATATTGTTATCTGAGAAATATCTATCAGTAGCGTCTTTCAACGCATTATAAAAAACACTCTTTTTATTATTAAAGGAAACTTTTGACATGACGATTTACATTAGCCGCCAAAGCTACTACTTTATTCGCCCATTTCCTGTTAAAGACGTGAATGCTGTGGGGAGGTGGTTACAGAATAATTTACCCTTTTGCTGACCAGCAGGGGTTTAGCTTTCCTTTATATGATTCTTTCCAATATTATTTTTCATCCATTTACGGGCCTCCTGGATTTCTAAAAGGTCCTTAAACGAATCCTTCGGAATCAAAAAAAACGAGCGGCTATCAAAATACAGGTGAAAAAAATAAAGCGTTTCTTTAAAACTACTGAAATCATTCCAGCGCCAGGCTTGCTTTCCCCTTTCCGTCTGCAATAATATTCCTTCCTGTTCATTGAGGCTAAGAGTAAAATTATCCTGGAAAGTGTGGGATCGCTTATAAATGCTCATGGGCAATAGCCGGCGAACGGTGAGCCATAATAAAAACCATAACACGGAAAAAATAAGGAAGGAAAGTGGTTGAATATATTTAAAGTAAAAAAGGATAGCGGATATAATAGCAAATACATTTACCAGGATGATGAGTATCCTGATTTCAGGGCGCGCGAAAAAATGATTCCGCAAACCTTCCAATACCTGCTTTTTATCATATCCAAAATGAACCGTCATGAGGCTGAATTATAATTCAAGGTTATCAACTACCTGGTAAGCTTACAAAATAGGAAATCAATTCTAATTGCTACTATAATTTATTTTTCAATTCCTTTTCACTAATACTCCATTCAGTCAATTTTTCGCCTTTCAAACCAAGGAATTCCACGGTAAGTTTTCGCTCCCCTGTTTTTCCGGAAATGGAAATACGGCTATAGTTCAGAGCTTCCACCAGTGTATTAGGCACCCTGGCCGGATTGTCTTTTTCCTTTCCAAAAACTTTCCCTACACTGGAGGTTAATGGGGAAGAGGTAATATCATACAAGCTATACTCTTCCCGGCGGTCATACCGGATCACTTCACTGTGGTGCCTGTCGCCGGTTAAAAACAACACTCCGTTAATTTTTTCGGCGGAAAGAAACCCCATCAGCTCTTCAAACTCCACCGGGTAATCCTGCAGGCAATCGAAAGGAGAAACCGGGTTCAGGGTTTGGCTGCCGGTTACAATAAATTTAAAAGGCGCTTTACTGAGAAGCAATGCATTTTTCAGCCATTCCATCTGAACAGGTCCCCACATTCGCTTGAGTTCATTTGGCTTCCCATAAACCAATGGTTTCATTCCATCATTACTGCGGAAATACCGATCGTCCATTAAGAAAAAATCACAATCGTTATAAGTAATTCGGGTATATATTCCCTTGCCTTCTTCTCCATAACTGGGGTTAGCCCAGTAATTCATAAACACTTTCCGGCTTGTTTCTTTTAGCACAAAGCTTTTATCTCCGTCATTAGGGCCAAAATCGTGATCGTCCCAGATTGCATATTGTGGCATGGACTTTAGAAAGTTTTGCAGTATAGGCAATCTGCGGGTATGATTAGCCCGGTACCATATTCCCCATTGACTTAAATAATCAGCTTCCCGCAAATACCAATTATCGCCCAGCCAAAGCATAAAAGATGCTTTTTCTTTTGCCATCGCTTCAAAAATAGAAGAGTCTTTTCCATAACCAGGCCCCGGCCGGTCGTAGACAGGCTCATTAAAATAAGCACAACTGCCAATAAGGAAACTAAAGTCTGGCGCAGGTTTACGCCAATGCCATAATTCCTGCGTCGTGAATTCACCATCCGCTTTGGACGGCTTCTTACCTGACCGGTTATTTACCAATACCGCATATTCATAGGTTGTATTCATTTCCAGTGCAACCAGGTCAAACACAACCGGGGCAAACCACCACGAATTATCAGTGGAAATAGATAGTCTTTGAGCACGCGAATCCGCTCCTTTTTTCCAATACCATAACTCTGCAGTAGAACCAGGGCTAACTTCCACCCATATCTTAGCCGTTCGTAATTCAACGTAACCGGCCATTGGGCCAGATACTAATTGGGCAGTTGAGTTATCCGTTCCAAATAAGAAAATAAATACCAGGGTTACCATTGAGATTCTGGCGCTATGCATACTTTTGATTTAGGTAAACTACAAAGTAAATAAACATCCACTGCATATGCTCATGAAGACGATAAAAGCGGCCATATTTTTTTGGATACTGGCAATTATGAATATATCCTGTAAGCAGGAGCGAAAGACAACCCGGGCCTTCTATTATTGGAAATCAGATATGATCTTAGACAGTACGCAAAGAAAGCTGTTAACCGATCTCCAGGTAAAGAAATTATACATCAAGTTGTTTGACGTAACCTGGAACCAGGAACAGGAAAAACCAGTTCCTTCTGCTAAAATCAGTTTTGATCCCAACTCCCTTGGCTGGCTGAAACAATCAGGTACCGAAATAATTCCTTCTTTTTCCATTTCCAATGAAACACTGGAAAAAATACGATTGGAAACTACCAACGAACTCGGGGAGCGAATCAATTCATTAGTTCAGAATTTTTTAGGGGAATATGGAATAAGAAACGTTAAGGAGATACAGGTTGATTGTGATTGGACCGCCACTTCCAAAGAAAAGTATTTTGAATTATTGAAATACCTGAAAATGCTTCCCCTTTTTATAGACAGGCAATTATCAGCTACAATCCGGTTAAATCAATGCAAGAATTATGACAGCACCGGAATTCCCCCGGTCAATCGTGGCTTGCTGATGTGTTACAATATGGGAAACCTGAAAAACCCGGAAACAGTAAACTCCATCCTGGAGGCAGCAGAACTAAAGAATTATATAAGGAATGTAAATGCCTATCCTCTTCCGCTGGATATTGCTTTACCGTTGTTCGAATGGAATGTATTATTCCGGAAGAATGAATTCAAGGGCGTTGTTTCCAATCTCCCCGATTCTTTCCTCCATAATTCTTTGCTTTTCAGAAATAATAAAAATAACTATGAGCTTATTGCGGACACCATACTAAACAGGTATGAACTGAAGAAAGGAGATATTCTCCGGAAAGAAACAAGCGAGTATGGCGAGATATTAAAATCAACCGCGGCCCTTTCGCCGATGCTGATGTCTCCAGACTTCACTATTTGCCTTTATCACCTCGATTCATTAACCATATCGAAATTCAAGAAAACTGAACTGGAGGCTATATATAACAGCCTTCATTAGAAGCTATAGCCCCTATTCCGGTATTATGGGAGATGATATCAATCAACGGGAAGCCGGGATTCAGGCACATTAATAAAGTGATTACTTTTGGCTAAAGCAGTAAGTACACAATGGTGCATTTAACCACCTGCCCTCTTTTTAGAGAATAAGTGCTTACCCCGGAGTGACCCGCGGGATATTATCAAATGGTAAAATTGATGATTATCAACGAATAGATCTTCCGCATTTAGCCTTTCCGTGGGCTGCTTCGTAGGGAGTGATAACTCTGCTGCAGGATGCAAAAAATAATACTAAAGCGATCAGGGCAAGAATGTTCTTTGTTTTCATTTTCATAACCGTCCGGGTTTAGTGTTCAAAAGGGTAAACGAAAATAGCCGTTTAAAATTGCCATGCAAGTTTTGGAAAGGGTATTTTAACTAAAAGTTATATTGGTAAGGTTGTCAAGTAATTAGAACGGTTCCCTCAAAGGGAAAAAGGCCGGCTTTTCAGGCCAAAACTGAAGAAAAACCACTGGCTAATGATGGGCATAAAAAACGGAGCTTATAGTTTTCTTTCAGGAATCGCAAATTATTAGCCATGTATGCATTCGTAATCCGGCCTACCGGTTGCGAGGTATATCACTTGTTAATCCCGGCATTGCTTATTAATTCGCTCACCTTACCCGCCATGAGCGCGTTTCCTTTAATACTGGGATGATTATCCTGTGGAATCAAATTAGTGGAATCGGTATAATTAAAGAATGAGGACACATTTATGGTATGGGGGCCGTGTTCTGCTAACCTGCTCAGCAAAGCGTTAATCTTTTCCGCCGAAACGTAATACCCACCTTTAGGATTTTGCAATCCCTTGTAATCATCCCAATGAAGAACAATAAATTCATCCCCTCTTTGTTGAATGGTATTATTTATCTCTGTCAACATGATTTCAATTCGTTCATAATCGTTATCCGTTACATCAGCCGCCCCGGATGCCTGTACGATATTATTACCCAAATCAGAGACTAATGACAAGGACCTGTTTAGACTTAGTAAACGAACCATTACCTGTGAACGGGCGGAGGAGGTATGCTTGTATGCGGGACCCAATAACGAAAGGGTATCGTCTTTTACCATAAAATAGGGATCATTCAGGCACCAGGAATAAATACACTTCGCCCTGAGTAAATGATCAGGAATAAATGTGTATACAAATATTCTTTTCTTTTTATCGGGTACCTGCTGGTACTTGTGTTTGAATATCTGGTATACCTGGTGTGTTCCAAATCCCGAACCACCATAGTTAAGTGAATGGTAATTGTATTCTTTCCCTACCAGGTAAGCCATGCTGGCAGTGTCTGCTATACCGGTAGCAAAAGTAAAACTGCAGCCCAGGAAAATAATTTCGGTTGAGTCTCGCAACGGATCAGTTGATCGATAACCAATCCGGTGATTGATAGGTAACTTATTAAAGCCGGAATCCGGAATGATGGAATAATGAGCATCATAAATAAGGTTTCCTTTCGGATCTTTCTTGATTACTTCCAGGTCCGGTATGTTCTTTATAGTAAAGCCAGTAAGTTCAACCGGCGTATTAAAACTGGCCCCGAAATTTCCTGTTTCTGAATATCCTTTCTTTTTGAAAAATAACCGGTAGGCCCCTTCAATTACTGTTAGCGTTGCAAGGGTAGTAAAAAGAACAGTCAAAATGCTATTGAGCTTTTTTCGTTTACGGGTGTAACGGATCAACAAGAAAAACAAAACATTGGCTACTAAAAGCCAAACGAATTTCATATCCATGCATCGGTTGTTTAACGGTTGCCAAGATAAGTCAAAATAGTGGTGGATGAAAGAGGCTGTAAAATGTCGAATGTAAAATAGAGAATATAAAAAATGCAAAAGTGAGAGGGAGGCGAGATGCGGGATTCGGGAGGCTGGATACAAGTTACTGAATGCGGCAGTTGGGTCTAGCGTTCTCATTCGTGTTAATTAGCGTCCCTCATTAGTGTTCATTAGCGAAAAAAAAAGAACCCGCCCATAAATATAAGCGGGTTTGGTTTATGTAGAAAAAACCGTCCAAGCTTGTTACCGTGGTTGGTGTCTTCACCAACCACTTTTATTTCAATGTCTTCACCAACCACCTCTTATTTCAATGTCTTCACCAACCACTTTTATTCCATTGTCTCAACCAACAACCATTTATGACTGGCGCCCCACCAGCCATGCTGCTCTAACTGCAACCCATACTATTACCACAATTCAAACACTTGTAGCAGGTACCACTTCGTATGGTTATATGCCCGCAGGTATTACAAGCCGGCGCATCACTTTGCATACTCTTCGCCGCGGCGTTTACCATATTCAATCCCGATTCGGATTTCATGGTGGCCCTTCCTGTTTTTGCTGATTCCGTTTCGTTTGATCTCGGCTTACCGGCTACAATTCTTACCTCACTTAACTCGGGAGTTTTTTTTTCGTATTCAAGCGAAGTAGGAATCTCATCCCAATCATCTGTTCCGGTATTCAATACTTCCGGTTTATCCAGTACATGAACCAAATCGGTTCTTCCCAAATATTCATATGCCAGTGCCCGGAAAATAAAATCAACAATGGAAGTAGTGGTCTTGATATTAGGATGATCCACCATACCGCAAGGTTCAAACCGGGTGAATACAAACTTCTCTACGAATTCCTCCAACGGTACGCCATACTGCAAACCAATCGATATAGAAATCGCAAAACAGTTTAGCATACTGCGCATAGTGGCCCCTTCTTTCGCCATATCAATAAAGATCTCTCCTACCGTTCCATCTCCGTATTCGCCAGTACGCAGAAATAGGGCTTGTCCGTTAATCTTTGCTTTTTGCGTAAAGCCCCGGCGTTTCGCCGGTAATGTTCTTCGCTCTACGATGGTAGCCAGCTCTCTTTTCAGTTTGGTATCGGGGGATGATTGAACTCTTTTCTGCACTTCCTCTAACAATTCTTCTACGGTGAGTTTGCCCATGTCCACTATATTGGATTCCGCTGCAGCGGTTATGGCTTCCTCGGACTTCCGGTCATCCGGACTTTCCGTCTTTTTCTTCTTATCGCTTTTGTTACTCAACGGCTGCGACAATTTCGAACCATCACGATAAAGGGCACAGGCTTTCAAACCCAGTTGCCAGCTCATCATATAGGATTCGGAAATTTCTTCTACTGATGCTTCATTAGGAAGATTAATAGTTTTGGAAATGGCTCCACTTAAAAAAGGTTGCGCCGCACCCATCATACGGATATGCCCGTGTGCATGAATGTAGCGCTCGCCTTTTTTACCGCACTTGTTGGCACAATCAAAAACGGGCAGGTGTTCATTTCTTAAGTATGGGGCGCCTTCTACTGTCATGGTACCGCATACATAATCATTAGCCGCATCTATTTCTTCATCGGAAAAGCCTAATGCTTCGAGCAAACTCCATTCAAAATTGAAGTATTGTTCTGGACTAAATCCAAGGCGTTTCAGGCATTCTTCACCGAGGTTATATACGTTGAAAACAAATCCTATTTCAAAAGCAGCCCCTACAGCTGCATCCAGTTTCCTGATTTCTTCCGCAATAAATCCTTTTTCACTTAATGATTGGTGATTGATATGCGGTGCACCGGCAAAACTTCCGCTGCCAACGGCATATTTAATGATTGCATCGCTTTGCTTTTTTGTATATCCAAGATTCTTTAACGCGGCAGGGACCGATTGATTGATTATTTTGAAATAACCCCCGCCACTCAGTTTCTTGAATTTCACCAGCGCGAAATCCGGTTCTACTCCGGTAGTATCACAATCCATTACCAACCCAATTGTTCCGGTAGGTGCAATGACGGTTGTTTGGGCATTGCGGTAACCGTATTTCTCTCCAAGCTGCACGGCTTCATCCCATGCTTTGGTGGCAGCGGTTAATAAATAATCGGGGCAGTATTTCGCTTTTATACCTTGTGGCTTCACGCTTAATTTTTCATATTCATCCGCATCATAGGCTGCCAGGCGATGATTGCGCATCACACGCATCATCTCTTCCTTGTTCTCTTCGTACCGGGCAAAGGGACCCAGAATAGAAGCAAGTTCTGCGGAAGTTTTATAAGTTATACCAGTCATGATGGCGGTAATGGCACCTGCAATTCCGCGGGCCTCTTCGCTATCATAGGCAATACCCATCACCATCAGCATACTGCCGAGGTTGGCATATCCAAGGCCCAGTGTCCGGTAATCATATGAAAGCTGAGCCACTTCCTTTGAAGGAAACTGCGCCATCAATACGGATATTTCGAGGACAACGGTCCATAGCCGGCTTGTATATTCAAATCCCTCTACGTCAAAACTGTTATCCGCTTCATTAAAAAACTTACGCAAGTTTACAGAAGCCAGGTTACAGGCCGTGTTATCGAGGAACATGTATTCACTGCAGGGATTGGAAGCATTAATGCGTCCACCTTGCGGGCAGGTGTGCCACTCATTAATAGTAGTATCGTATTGTGTACCGGGGTCGGCACAACGCCAGGCGGCATAGGAAATCTGGTTCCATACTTCCCGGGCAGGAATTTTCTTCATTACCCTACCATCCATCCGGGCGGTTAATTCCCAATCTTCATTTTTTTCCAGCTTCTCAAAAAATGAATTTGGAATGCGGACCGAATTATTACTGTTTTGACCACTCACTGTGCGGTAGGCTTCTCCTTCATAATCGCTGGGGTACCCGGCGTTGATCAATGCACCTACTTTCTTTTCTTCTTCCACTTTCCAATTAATAAATTCCATGATCTCGGGGTGATCCAGGTCCAGGCAAACCATTTTGGCAGCCCGGCGGGTAGTGCCTCCGCTTTTAATTGCTGCGGCGGCGCGGTCTCCGATTTTCAAAAAGCTCATTAACCCGGAAGAGGTTCCTCCTCCACTTAACTTTTCGTTTTCTCCGCGAATACTGGAGAAATTAGTTCCCACGCCGCTTCCATATTTAAATATTCTTGCTTCGCGAACCCATAAATCCATGATGCCACCATCGTTTACTAAATCATCTTTTACACTCAATATGAAACAAGCATGTGGTTGAGGACGCTCATAGGCCGAAGTAGACTTTTTTAATTCCCCATCCACGGGGTCCACAAAATAATGTCCCTGGGGCTTGCCTTTGATGCCGTAACTTTCATATAAGCCGGTATTGAACCACTGCGGGCTATTGGGTACGCAGGCCTGGTTTAATATTGAATAAACCAGCTCTTCATAAAATATCTCACCATCCTTTTCAGTAGCAAAATATCCATAGCGTTCTCCCCATACTTTCCAGCAATTGGCCATGCGATGCGCTACCTGCTTAACCGAAGTCTCGCGGCCAAGCGAACCCTGTCTGGCTTCGTTATTCAGATGGGAATCCGGTTGCGGTACCCCCGCTTTACGAAAATATTTTTGTGCGAGAATATCGGTGGCGATCTGGCTCCATTGTTTAGGAACCTCCACATTATTCATTTCGAAAACTACTTCGCCTGAAGGATTGCGTATTACTGAAGTGCGGTAATCATATTCAAACTGCTCGAATGCATTCACTGCTTCCTGGGTAAAGCGACGGGTGAATGACAAGCCTTTCATAGATTGTTTTTTATTTGCCATGGGTTAGAATTGGTTGTGTTACGTTATTGTTATCATTCCGGGGAAAACGAAAATATCTTTTGCAATTCATTTTTCCCGCTTCGAGATATTAACAGGCTGTGGATAATAGAAGATGAAAATTCCGGAATGCCCGCTGCTGTTCGATTAGCGATTTGTTTTACTGTTTACGCACTTTTCTGGTACAAAAAATTTTGGTTGAACCAATAAAATATTTTACTCGCTGAAGAATTGAATCTTGTTTTTTGTAAGGGTAATTATTTAATAGGAATAGTAAAGTTTTGTAATAGCTTGTTTCATGCCGGTTTTAGCAATTAAGATCTTCACCTCTTCAGGGCGTCTACGCAAAAATGCTGGCTGCACCTGCATCTTATTAGCGTTGATTATATTTTAATAAAAGGAAAGAACATAAAAACACAAGAGCAGCCAATGTTTCACAGATTTATCGTTTTTTTGCAGGGATGGGAAATAAAGGAATTTTAACTATTCTACTTATATATACCAGCGTTGCGGGAATGGGCCAGGTACAAAACAGGTTTGGGGGTTGGCTCAGTACCATCAATTCGGTTCAATTGACAACACGAATAGGTTTTCAGTTAGATTTTAACCTGCGATCTACCGATCAATGGGAAAATATTCAAACTGTTATAGTTCGGCCCGGAATCAGTTACCGGCTGAACAAAATAGTAACGGCATCCATCGGTTACAGCAATATCCGGAACCGGATCAATATAGATGAAGCGAGTGGGTATATCTCCGAACACCAGGTCTGGCAGCAATTGTTCATCCGGCATCGTTTATTCAACAGGCTGAATACCCTTCACCGGCCATTATTGGAAGAACGATTTGTTGGCAATGCCGTAGTAGAAAATAATTCGATAAAAACCAACGGCAGGTCTTTAGCGCTTCGGTTGAGGTATTTATTCAGAAATGTACTTCCATTTATTAATAATGAAACATTTAGCCGGGGGCCCTACGCCTTTGCCCAACAGGAAATCTTACTGATAATCGCAAACAATTCAGTTATTAACGGGAAGACCTTTGATCAGTTTCGGTCGGCTACTGGTCTGGGATATCGGTTTTCTCCCAAATGGGATTTGGAATCCGGGTTCCTTTTCCGCGATTTAACGACTAAAACAAGCGCTCATTTTCATGATCATATCATCCAGGTAAGCTCTTTTCTACGTTTATAATGGAGACAAAAGCAGGGGTTTGAAAAACTTTTTGCATTTTTGCAGATAATCAACAGCCGGGGCATGAGCAATAGCATATACCAGTCATTATTAAAGAAGAAAGCCAGCGGGGAAAAATCCTTTGCCGTTTTAATTGATCCGGACAAAGTGACGCCCGGTTCCATTGATGAATTGATGGAATTAATCAAGGCCGCCAGGGTGGATTACCTGCTGGTAGGTGGTAGCCTGGTTATCAGCAACCGACTCGATGAAGTGGTGATGCAGATAAAAAAAAGCTGTTCAATTCCTGTAATTCTTTTCCCGGGAAGCCCTTCTCAAATAACCCCCAATGCCGATGCCTTATTATATTTATCGCTCATATCTGGCAGAAATCCCGAATTACTGATCGGGCAGCACGTAATATCCGCCGCGGCAGTAAAACAAAGCGGGCTGGAGATTATGAGTACCGGGTATATGGTTATTGATGGAGGCGCTCCTACTACCGTTTCGTATATCAGCAATGCGTCTCCTATTCCGGCAGACAAAAATGAAATAGCCATGTGCACTGCCATGGCGGGAGAAATGCTGGGCATGAAGCTTATTTATATGGATTCGGGAAGTGGTGCCAAACGACCAATTTCAGAAAGCATGATTGAGCAGGTATCCAGGGTAATTGAAGCGCCATTAGTAATTGGAGGGGGAATCAAGAACCCCGAAAAAGCCTATCTAAACTGTAAAGCCGGCGCTGATGTAATCGTAATCGGTAATGCCATTGAAAAAGATCCTTCCTTAATTAAGGAAATGAGCGAGGCGATACATAGTGTGCGAAATGAAAAATTAACAATGAAGAACTAAAAATGAAAAAGGGAAGCGCCCAGAATAATAAAGAAAGATAGATATTCGTAAACACCCCTCTTAATTTTTCATTCAACATTTTTCATTCTTCATTATATTGGATTTTCTAATTTACAAGAATGAGCAATCGTTTCTTATATCCGGTATGTATCCTGTGCTCAATTGTTCTCTCCTCCTGCTTCGGCCGCTTTGCAATGACCGAAAAAGAACTGAAAGCATATTACAAAAACAAACCAAAACCCTCTTTCTTCACCGTACAAAACGATTCCGTAAAGTTATTTTGCGCTACCGCCGGAGCGGATACCTTACCTCCCCTATTACTGATTCATGGAGCACCCGGGGCCTGGTACGGCAGCCGTAATTTTTTAGAAGATTCCTTACTGCAAAGCCGTTTTCAAATTATAGCCATCGATCGGCCGGGTTATAATAAGTCACGATTTAAGAATAGACGCAAAGCAGTAACCTCTATCCAAACCCAAACCATTGCCATCCATGAAGCATTATTACTTAATCATTCCAATAAGACAGGCATAGTACTGGGAAGCTCTTACGGCGCTCCTATTGCTGCTAATATGGCCATCCTTTACCCAAACGAATTTCATCACCTCGTGATGGCAGCCAGCGCCATTGATCCATCGATAGAAAAATTCTGGTGGTTTCACAAGTTCATCAGGCACGGACCAATAAAATGGATGCTCCCTCATTTTTTCAAAACAACGACGGATGAAAAATTTAGCCATGTAAAAGAGCTGCAATTATTATTACCCAAATGGAATCAGTTAAAAATTCCCGTTACAGTGATTCAGGGTGGAGCGGATAAGATCGTCAATCCGGCTAACCTCGATTTCGCCCGGGAGCAGCTAAAGAATAAACAAGCAGAATTCATCCTGATTCCCGAAGCGGGCCACCTTATCCGATGGCAATATCCGGATTTGATTAAGAAAATTTTGTTGCAGACAAGCACCGAAAGCCGACCGATGTCAACCCAAACAAGCGGCAATCGATAAGCTCCTAACAGTTGTTATCTAAATTAATTGCTAATGATTTAAAACTTTACCAAAAAAACTGGGTAATTATTAAAAAAAATGTTTTCTTTTGTGCTGTTAAACTTTTAAACAAGAGAATACTCAAACTGTAAATGCAAAAAAATCTCACCATACAACTCGCTGATGTAGTAGCGCAGAGCGCGATTATTATACTGCGTGGGGTTTTTCCTGTACATCCTCGTACAGTTTTTGTTAGTCGCCCGATTCCCGTTGTGGTGCGACGTTGATATCCATCTACCATAGTGTCCTTTCAGGTATCGGAACTATGCCTCCCGCAGGGGAATTGTGTACCATTTGTACATCCTCACAATCTTTTATTACTACAATTAT
Organism: uncultured Chitinophagaceae bacterium; assembly: GCA_963775145.1. Taxonomy (GTDB): domain Bacteria; phylum Bacteroidota; class Bacteroidia; order Chitinophagales; family Chitinophagaceae; genus Endoryza. Next base: position 75,973 of record CAVZHZ010000012.1, on the reverse strand, counting down.
TATACGGCAATGGAAAACCAGCAAAACAGTTTCCAGATTTTAGTAGCGAACGACAGCCATTTAAATTTTGCCCAAATCATTTGCGATGAAATGGCCTCTTCGGCCCAAGCCCGCGGTACCGGCATCGCTAAGCGTACGCCCGAATATATACAGGGAAAAATGAAAGAAGGAAAGGCTGTTATTGCCTTTAACCAGGACGGCATCTGGGCGGGTTTTTGTTATATAGAAACATGGAGCCACGGTGAATATGTTGCAAACTCCGGTTTGATTGTGGCCCCGGCTTTTCGCAAAGGCGGATTGGCCAAAGCTATCAAGAAAAAAATATTCGAGCTGAGCCGTAAAACGTATCCTGATGCAAAAATATTTGGATTAACCACGGGCCTTGCGGTAATGAAGATAAACAGTGAACTCGGCTATGAGCCGGTAACCTATAGTGAACTTACCCAGGATGAAGCCTTCTGGGCCGGCTGTAAGAGTTGTGTTAATTATGAAATATTGATGAGTAAGGATAGAAAGAACTGCATGTGTACCGCTATGCTCTACGATCCAAAAGACCATTACGAACCCGAAGAAACCAAACAGTTTTTTGAAGAGAATAAAAACATCTTCGAACGACTCCTTAAATTCAAACAATGGAAATTGCTGAAGCCATTTCTTAAAAAAGAGAATGGTGATAACGCAGGAAATGGTGGCGGTGGATCCACTAAACCAAAGTCATTGTTCAATTATTTCTTTAATTTTTAACCCCTACCTCCTAAAGGGGGACTGACGGCACTCTAACAAAATTTATCAGCAATAGCATTTTCGAAATATATGGAAGCAACGTTTTTAAAGAATTTTACGCACTCCCCTTTAGGGGATGGGGGCGGGGGAGCCGGAGGGGGCCTCCTGGTACTGGGTTTTAGCGGTGGCCTGGATACTACGTATTGCGTTAAATACCTTACCGATGAAAAAGAATATGAAGTCCACAGCGTAATTGTAAACACCGGGGGCTTTAGCGAAGATGAATTAAAAAAGATAGAAGCGCACGCTTATAAGCTGGGAGTAAAAACACATACTACCGTGGATGCGGTCAAGGGGTATTATGATCGGATCATCAAGTATCTCATCTTCGGCAATTGTTTAAAAAATAATACCTATCCGCTTAGTGTTTCTGCAGAAAGGTTAAGCCAGGCTTTGCATATAGCCGGGCATGTCAAAAAACTCAATGCGTCAGCCGTTGCCCATGGCAGTACCGGTGCAGGAAACGACCAGGTTCGGTTCGACATGATCTTTCACATCATGATCCCGGGAATTGAAATCATTACTCCTATTCGTGATCTCAAACTAAGTCGCGAACAGGAAATAGAATACCTGAAAAGCAAAGGAGTTGAAATGAATTTCGAAAAATCCATGTATTCTATCAACAAAGGATTATGGGGCACCAGTATTGGCGGAAAAGAAACCCTGAGCAGTAAGGGAATGTTGCCCGAAGAGGCCTGGCCTACACAAGTCACTAAGTCGGGAAGCGAGGAAGTCAGGCTGGGCTTTGAAAAAGGGGAACTACAAACTATAAACGACAAACGATTCAATCATCCTTCAGACGCTATTCAATACTTGCAAACTATTGCCGGTCCTTATGGAATCGGCAGAGATATTCATGTAGGCGATACTATTATCGGCATAAAAGGCCGGGTGGGTTTTGAAGCGGCGGCTCCTATGGTAATTTTGAAAGCCCATCATGCATTGGAAAAACATGTGCTCACTAAATGGCAGTTACAATGGAAGGATCAGTTATCGCTTTTTTATGGCAATTGGTTACATGAAGGACAGATCCTGGATCCGGTGATGAGAGATATAGAAGCGTTTTTTGAAAATAGCCAGCAAACGGTAACGGGCGATGTTTTTGTACAGCTAATGCCCTACCGTTTCCAGGTACTGGGTATTGAATCGAAATACGATTTAATGAGCAGCCGGTTTGGCAAGTATGGCGAAATGAATACCGGGTTCACCGGGCAGGATGTAAGGGGATTCAGTAAGATATTCGGGAACCAGACTTCGATATGGAATGCGGTGCAGGATGAAAACAGCAAATAGGAAATTAAAAATGAAGAATTAATAATAAGAAATGAAAAAGTAAATTATAGGTACTTGCCCCTTTTTTATTCTTCATTCTTCATTTCACATTTTTCATTTCAATAATTATGGGTAATTATATTAAAGCAGGGGTAATAGGCGGAGCCGGTTACACGGGTGGCGAACTCATACGCTTATTGATTCACCATCCGGGTGTATCGGTTTCTTTTATTCATAGTAGAAGCCATGCCGGCCAACCTGTTCATTCTATTCACCAGGACTTATTGGGAGAGACGGACCTCGTATTTACCGGTGATAATAAATTCGCGGTGGAAAAAGGAGCTATTGATGTATTATTTCTTTGCCTGGGTCATGGGGAGTCAAAAAAATTTCTCGCCGAAAACAAGATAGCCGACAATATTAAGGTGATCGATCTTGCTAATGATTTCCGACTCACTGAAAGCGCTCGCTTCGAAACCCGAAGTTTTCTATATGGCTTGCCTGAATTAAACCGGGAGAAAATCAGATCCGCTAACAATATTGCTAACCCGGGTTGTTTTGCCACCACTATTCAATTAGGATTATTGCCTTTGGCAAAAGCTGGTTTATTGAATGAGGTATATACCACAGGAATTACCGGTAGTACAGGGGCGGGGCAGTCACTTACTGCAACTTCCCATTTCAGCTGGAGAGCCAATAATATACAAGCTTATAAAACACTAACGCACCAGCATGTACCCGAAATAATGGAAAGTCTCAACCAGATCAGGTCTGCCAACCAATCACCTTATCACCCTATCAACTTTGTTCCCTGGAGAGGTGATTTTACCCGCGGCATATTTGTGAGCTCTCAATTATCCTGCGACAAATCATTAGATGAGCTTTATAAACTCTTTGAAGAATTCTATAAAGAACATCCGTTCACCCATATCAGTAAAGAACCTATTTTTCTGAAGCAGGTGGTAAATACCAATAAATGTATCATTCAGCTGGAAAAAGTCGCGGGGCAACTGGTAATTCATTCCGTCTCCGATAATTTATTAAAAGGGGCGAGCGGGCAGGCTGTACAGAATATGAATTTGATGTTTGGGCTGGAGGAAGAGGCTGGATTGAAACTCAAAGCAACCGGATTTTAAATAGTTGATACGTTGATTTGCTGAAAAGTATGTTCCTCTATTCAACCAGTCAACTTATCAACCAATCAACTTATTAATTTTTCAATCATACGCATGAATCTATTCGACGTTTATCCGATCAACAACATCGCCATTGTAAAAGCCAAAGGGTCTTATGTGTGGGATGATACGGGCGACCAGTATCTCGATTTGTATGGCGGACATGCCGTCATTAGCATTGGTCATACCCATCCGCATTGGGTAAAGCGCATTGAAGAGCAACTGGAGAAGATTGCATTTTATTCCAACTCCGTTCGTATTCCTTTGCAGGCAGAACTGGCTGATAAGCTCGGAAAGGTTTCCGGGAAGCCCGATTATCAATTATTCCTTTGTAACAGTGGCGCCGAAGCCAACGAAAACGCATTGAAGCTGGCCTCCTTCCAAAACGGCCGGAAGAAAATCATTGCGTTCAGTAAATCCTTCCATGGCAGAACATCATTGGCCGTTTCTGCCACTGACAATAAAAACTATATCGCGCCGGTGAATGAAACGGATAATGTCCTATTCTTACCGTTTAATGATGTAGAAGCGCTGCAAGCCTGTTTCCAAAAAAACGGAAAAGAAATTTCTTCCGTAATAATAGAAGGGATACAGGGAGTAGGAGGAATTAATGTGGCAGAAAATAGTTTTCTGCAAAAGATCCGCCAATTATGTGATGAATATGGAGCAGTATATATCGCCGACAGTATACAATGTGGTTATGGACGAAGTGGTAAATTTTTTAGTCATGATTTTGCCGGTGCGAATGCGGATATTTACACTATGGCTAAAGGGATGGGGAATGGATTTCCGGTGGCTGGATTAATTATTGCCCCACACATTAAAGCGAAGCATTTTCAATTAGGAACAACCTTTGGGGGTAATCATCTGGCCTGTGCCGCTGCGCTAGCCGTATTGGAAGTTATAGAAGAGGAAAAGCTGATGGGCAATGCCGTAACTATCGGCCATTATCTGCAGGAAGAGTTAAGGAAGATTCCGGAATTGGAAAATGTGCGAGGAAAAGGATTAATGATTGGCTTTGATGTACCCGAGGGATTAAAAGAGTTAAAGAATAATTTATTGTGGAACCAGAAAATCTTTACCGGAGAATCCAAGGCCAAATACCATTCGTTTATTACCATCCTTGGCATTAAAGAAAAGAGATGCGGAAGATTTTATAGAGGCATTAAAGGAAGAGATTGAGAGAATAATGGAAAAGGACTGAGAACCCAATATAAAACGTATAATATAAAATGTAAAATTCCAGTAATGCCTCCTGTTTTGCATTTTATTTGTTTATATTCTGGATTTTATAATTATAGCTATTTAAAATGAAACAATTCATCTCCGTTAACGATGCCGGCAATATAGAAGCCCTGGTGCAAAAAGCATTATCGTATAAATCGGATCCGCTGAAAGATAAATTACTTGGCGCCGGTAAACGAATGGGTTGCTTGTTCCTGAACCCCAGCATGCGTACCCGGTTGAGCATACAAATCGCTGCGCAGAACCTGGGAATAGAACCGATAATATTCAATATCGGGCAGGAAGGCTGGGCTCTTGAATTTGAAGAAGAAGCGATTATGAGCGGAACAACCGTTGAACATGTTAAAGATGCCGCACCCATTCTCGGAAACTATTTTGATATACTCGGAATCCGCACTTTTCCCTCCCTGAAGAATAAAGAAGATGATTACAGTGAACTATTCATAAAACAATTTATCAAATACTCCGGGATACCGGTTGTAAGCCTTGAGAGTGCCACCTTACATCCCTTACAAAGTCTGACGGATATCGTTACCATCTCTGAGTTAATGAATATTACAACGCAATCCCTAAACCGAAAACCCCGGATCGTACTCACCTGGGCTCCCCACGTAAAACCTTTACCACAATGTGTCGCCAATAGTTTTGCACAATGGATCAACGCATGGGGCAAAGCCGATTTTGTAATTACCCACCCGGAAGATTATGAGCTGGATACCCAATTTACCAAAGGAGCCACCATTACAAACAATCAGCAGGAGGCATTGGTGGGAGCCGATTTTATTTATGTAAAAAACTGGAGCACTTATACCGATTACGGAAGAATATATTGTAACGATCCGGGTTGGATGTTAACGCATAAAAAAATAAAAGAAACAAATAATGCGCAGGTAATGCATTGCTTGCCGGTTCGGAGAAATGTGGAATTGAGTGATGAAATATTAGATGGGCCCAACAGTATAGTCACCCAACAAGCCAGTAACCGGGTATGGTCAGCGCAGGCGGTACTCGCCCAACTTCTTGCCTCCTTCCCCTAAAGGGGGGTTGGCAAGATGGTAATTAAATGTAGCAGATTGCCCCCTTCCCCTAAAGGGGGGTTGGCAAGATGGTAATTAAATGTAGCAGATTGCCCCCTTCCCCTAAAGGGGGGTTGGCAAGATGGTAATTAAATGTAGCAGATTGCCCCCTTCCCCTAAAGGGGGGTTGGCAAGATGGTAATTAAATGTAGCAGATTAATATGTGATTATTGATGAAATGGGGTATAACAATATTATTTCTAAGATCACCGCTTGAAAGCGCCGGTGGCCAGGAAAATATGTTCTATGGTGCCAGCAGCGCAATCTTCAAAAGAGCAGAAGAATTACGATTCAAAATGACCGCGGCAGAGAACATATTGTGGAAAGCAATTCATATTAATGAATGGAAGCTTAAATTCAGAAGGCAACATCCTATTTACAAATATGTAGCCGATTTCTACTGTCACGCTGTCAAGTTGGTTATAGAATTAGATGGAGGCATCCATGAAGCAGAAGAAGTAAAGAGATATGATGCGGATAGAGAAAATGCAATGAAAGATTTAGGCCTTTCCGTATTGAGATTCAAAAATGAACAGGTTATTAAGAATACGCATCAGGTGATGCAAATAATTTCAGAAACAATTTCAAACCTCAAAAACATCCAAAAAACCAATTCTGAAAAATCTACTCAGGCTCTTGCCAGTCCCCCTTCAGGGGATAGGGGCGAAGGTGATCGCAAAAAGCAACTATACATAATCAAGATTGGTGGCAATATCGTTGACGATGAAAAGGCACTAACATCTTTTCTGTCAAGTTTTGCTAAAGTAGAAAGCAAAAAGATATTGGTGCATGGTGGGGGAAAAATTGCCACTAAAATCGGGGATAGCCTGGGCATTGAATCGAAATATGTGGATGGGCGAAGAATTACGGATGCAGATACCATTGACCTCGTCACCATGGTATATGGCGGTTTAATTAATAAAAAAATAGTTGCCCGCTTGCAGTCTTCAGCTTGTAACGCCATTGGAATTACAGGTGCTGATGCAAATTTAATTCCGGCTACCAGGCGACCGGTAGCAGAAATTGATTTCGGATGGGTGGGAGATGTAAACAGCTCACAAATAAAAATGGAGTACTGGCAATTATTACTGGATAATGCATTGACACCGGTTGTCGCCCCGCTTACCCATGATGGTAAAGGAAATATACTGAATACCAATGCTGATACGATGGCACAGGAAGTGGCTAAGGCCCTGAGTCCTTTTTATGAAGTGCACCTCATCTATTCATTCGAAAAGGAAGGAGTATTGCTTGATGTCAACAATGAAAATTCCCTGGTTCCATCAATTGATCAGGCGATCTATAAAAAATTAAAAGAAGAAAATAAAATATTTGCCGGGATGATTCCAAAACTCGACAATGCTTTTGAAGCATTGAAAAGCGGGGTAAAGAAAGTAATCATCGGCAAGGCAGAAAACCTGGAACAGCTTATTAACGGTCATTCCGGAACAAGCATTATAAATGAGTAACCCGATTACCATATTACAGGAAGAGGCGATTAACTTATTAAAGAAGCTTATCGCCACTCCCTCCTTCAGCAAGGAGGAACAAAATACAGCAGATATTATTGATCGGTTCCTGGAGTCAAAAGGAGTTCGTACTAAAACGCATTTAAATAATATTTGGGCGCAAAACGCTTTTTACGATCCCGCCAAACCGACTTTATTATTGAATTCGCACCACGACACGGTGAAACCAAATAAAGGATATACGTTAGATCCCTTTACTCCCATCGAGAAAGATGGAAAACTTTTTGGGCTGGGAGGTAATGATGCCGGAGGCTGCCTGGTATCGCTGATTGCTGTTTTTCTGTACTACTATAATTATCCAACCCTGAAGTATAACCTGGTAATGGCGGCTACCGCTGAAGAAGAAATTTCCGGGCACAATGGAATAGAAGCTTTATTACCCAGGCTGGGAGCCATTGATTGCGGCATTGTAGGCGAACCCACCCAAATGCAAATGGCAGTTGCCGAAAAAGGATTATTGGTATTGGATGCGGTTGCACAAGGCCGTGCAGGACATGCTGCCCGGAATGAAGGAGAAAATGCTTTATACAAAGCAGTGAAAGATATTCAATGGATACAATCTTACCAATTTTCAAAAGTTTCCGATCTCTTGGGCCCGGTTAAAATGAGTGTTACGGTGATTGAAACGGATAACAAAGCGCATAATGTAGTGCCCGCGCAATGCAAATTTGTTATCGACTGCCGTATTAACGAGTTATATTCCTTCGAAGAAATTCTGGATGTTATTAAAGCTAATATCCAAAGCGAGATACAACCGAGGAGCACAAGACTTCGTTCAACAGCCATCTCACTGGATCATCCATTGATAAAAGCCGGAACAAAATTAGGCAGAACCTATTATGGCTCTCCCACCACCTCCGATAAAGCCCTGATGCCTTTTCAAACACTGAAAATGGGACCGGGTGACAGTGCCCGCAGTCATACAGCCGATGAGTTCATTTACCTAGAAGAAATAAAGACCGGCATTGATCTCTATATTCAACTTCTAAATCAAATTTTATGAAACTCTGGCAAAAAGAAAGCACGGCTGTTTCGGAGATCATCGAAAGATTTACAGTTGGCCGGGATAAAGAGTTCGATCTCCTGTTGGCAAAATACGATGTACAAGGGTCCATTGCCCATGTAACCATGCTTGGGGAAGTAGGTTTGATGACTAAAGAAGAAGCAACAAAGGCTACCCAAGGACTTGCTGAAATATTAGTGACTATTCTGGATTCCCGATTTACTATTGACCCTGGTGTTGAAGACATCCACTCTCAAATTGAATTGCTGCTTACTCAAAAAATTGGCGATACCGGCAAAAAAATACATAGTGGCCGCAGCCGGAACGACCAGGTGGCGGTTGACATCAAACTTTACCTTCGGGCAGAAGTGCTTATCATTAAAGATGAAGTAAAAAAATTGTTTGGTCTGCTGATCAGCCAGAGTGAAAAGTTTAAAAATAAGCTGATACCGGGGTATACGCATCTGCAGATCGCTATGCCATCATCCGTGGGACTATGGCTAGGTGCATACGCTGAAAGCTTGGTAGATGATATGGAATTGCTTGCTGTCTCCTTTAACATAACTAATAAGAATCCGTTGGGCAGTGGAGCAGGGTATGGCTCTTCGTTCCCGTTAAACAGGAAACGAACCACGGAGTTGCTAAATTTCAGGACGCTTAACTGGAACAGTATATATGCACAAATGAGCCGTGGAAAAACGGAGAAAATAGTTTCAACCAGTCTAAGCAGCATAGCGGCCACGCTGGGTAAACTAGCTATGGATTGCTGCTTATACCTCAACCAAAACTTTGCCTTTATTTCCTTCCCGAATGAATTAACCACGGGCAGCAGCATCATGCCTCATAAAAAAAATCCCGATGTATTTGAACTGATAAGAGCAAAATGCAATCGCATCCAATCGATCCCTAATGAACTTACTTTACTGCTGAGTAATCTGCCTTCCGGTTATCACCGCGATCTTCAGCTAACGAAAGAAATATTATTCCCGGCAATAGAAGAATTGAAGGCCTGCCTGGAATTAATGCAATTGATGTTATCTAAACTTTCGGTAAGAGATAATATCCTCGACGATAAATTATATACCTACCTGTTTAGTGTAGAAGCCGTAAATGAATTGGTAAATAAAGGGACGCCCTTCCGTGAAGCGTATCTGCAAGTAGGAAACCTGATTGATAAAGGCGACTTCCGGTTCGATTACCAAAATAAATTGAATCATACGCATGAAGGCAGTCTCGGTAATTTATGCAACGATGAAATTATAAAAGAAATGACCGAAGTTCTGGCCAGGTTCACTTAGCACCCTTATTTTTCTATATATACTACCAAACGGGTATTGATGAATCCCTTTAAATGAATTATTTTCAAAAGTAATTCCTGCCCTGCTATTCGGCTATATCTAATCAATCAATAATCAAAAACATACTATGAAAAATAAATTCTCCAGGCTATTGTCTTCAGGGAAGAAATACCTGGCGGCTCCATTAATGTGGATACGTACCGTTTTCTTTATATTGACCCGGGTGCCTTTTTTGCTGGTCTTAATAGTAATAGGTTATTTTGGATTTGTGCTCAACGACCAGGGCATGGACCTGATGGTTGCTTTTGGAATGGTAAAACTCTGGCACCCCTACGTACTTAGCTTTATAGGTCTATTGATTGTTTGGGGTGGTGTGTTATGGTATGTGGCACGCATTATATTAACTTCTGCTAATCTCCGTCGGATTGTCGATAAAGAATTACCCTTGAAAGAATGTTTAGAGGATCCGGAATGTGGCGAGAACTGTTCGCTGAAGAAAGATCATATTACGGTATCGGTTGATAGCCATTATCGCCATTCGATCCAGTTAATGGCGAAGGTTATTCCAAGGATCATGGCAGGCATTCCTTATATAATATTTTTATGGGGATACTATAGCGTAAATGGTTTTACCGGAGTGGAGAAGATAATCACCGTATTGTTATTGGGCATTGGTCATGTTACTTACCTCTGCTACCGCACAGATATTTTCAGGAAAAAAAACCAGTCGGCTCTTCAAAGCGAAGATCGTTTTCGCGTGGAGGCTCTAAAAGATCCCCTGGCAATAATTCGATTACAAAAACTTCGTAATACTACCCGCTTTATCATTCCAATTGTATTCGGCGGTTCTTTTTTATACGCGTGGATCACCGCCCGTTCGGTACCGTCGCTGGGAGGTAAACCCGGGCTGATCATTTTATGCGGTTTAATTTTTTATTCCCTGGTGGGATTATTTATGGATTACATATCCAACTGGCTCAAATTTCCATTCTTTCTGTTTCTGCTTATAATAATGCTGTTTGTTGCATTACCGAATAACAACAATCATGCATTAAAAACCGCTACCGATGATTCCATGTCTGCTACTTTCATCAGCGAGCGGAAACAAGACAGCATTTATTTCAAGGAATGGCTGGAACAAAAAAGTAAAAACAACCAGTTAGTAAGTAATGGAGATACCATTCCCATTTTTATCATGGCGGCGGAAGGAGGCGGTATCCGTGCCTGTTACTGGACTGCCCAGGTATTAAAACAATTACACTTATTACACCCTGAAATATACAAAAACACCTTCGCGGTAACAGGCGCGTCAGGAGGTACGGTAGGGCTCAGCTTTTTTTATAATTATATATATCAGCAGGCCAACAATGATATCTCTGTTTTAAAAAAGAAAGAATTTTATTATCCGCTGGATACTATAACGGGTTCTGATTTTCTTTCGGGGGTTACTTATGGATTTTTGTTTCCGGACCTGGTGCAGCGCGCTATCCCATGGCCCGTAGCATCCTTTGATCGCGCAAAATTTCTCAACCATTCGTTTTCAAGTGCCTTTGCCGAACATACCGGACGGTTGGATAGTAACCAATTAAACATATTGGATCAGTCCGTATTATTACCCTATCAGCAATCATCAGCTTTCAATTACCCGGTAATTCTCTATAATAGTTTATTTGTAGAACAGGGACAAAAAGCCATTTTCTCACCTTATAGACTTTCGGAAACTTATTATAAAGATGTACTGGATATTTTAGACAGTACAAAGACAATTGTTCCGGCTACCGAAGCGATGGTTTCGTCGGCCAGGTTTCCTATAATCACTCCCCCGGGGCTGATGAAAAAATCGGATGGTTCCAAACTGGGTCACCTGGTGGATGGAGGATATTTTGAAAACACCGCTGTGCAAACTGCCCAGCAAACGGCGATCATGATCAAACAAGTTAGTTCCCGGTTAAACCTGGGAGGAAAAAAGATTTTACCAGTTATTATTTCATTCCGGTTCGGGTCAGGTAAGAAGAGTGCCGTGGACGCTATTGGTTGGAATTATGAAACCGCTCCGGTGAAAGGAGGCATCAATACGTTGTTTCGTTGGATTACGGGTGCAAACAATATTACTACGTTGCTCGACAAGGATCTTCAATCCATTGATTTCCGGTTGCCCAATGTTAAGGGAGATATTATCCCACTCGGATGGTATCTATCGGAACCGGCGCGGAAATTAATAGAAAAATATGCGCAGCCTTCCTCAGAGCAAATAAAAAAACCACTAAGCCAATTAAATAAATATTTATTGCCCTGAATATTATCGAAGGTCTTTCGTATTTACCCGGCTGGGAGTGTCTTTACCGGCAATGATAGAAGTAGCGCTGATGGCAATTGCTTTAATGATTTCCGCCATATTCTTCATATCAAGGGTTTCTATCTCATCATCGAGTGAATGATAATACTTATCGATCGTCTTATTTACTGCCATCGTATCGGCTTCCATTCGTGAAGTAGATATGGTATGAGCCGGAACTCCCAACCGCGCCAATGTTGCATTATCTGAACGGTAAAATAAATTTTGTGTTTTGTATGGATCAGGATAAAAAGTAAAATGAGTACCCTCCAGGTTCTTCTCCAGGATTTTTCCCATATCGGTCTTTTCGTATCCGGTTATATAAGCAGAGCCGGTACCCCATTTACTTTCCGTGCCGATCATTTCAATATTAAACATGGCAATTACTTTATCCGGATTGAACTTACGGGAAAAATACTGGGAACCATAACCTCCAATTTCCTCCGCGGTGAACGCCGCAAATACCATGGTACGCTCATTATCTTTTTTTCGGGCAAAATAATGCGCCAGCATCATTACCGCCGTAGATCCCGCTGCATCATCATTGGCACCATTAAATATAGAATCCGCCTCCTTATTGGGCCTTCCTGTTCCCAGATGATCGTAATGGCCGGAGAAAATTACATATTCTTCTTTCTTTTTCTTTCCCGGCAATATACCAACCACATTCATCAGTTTCATTTCGGTCAGTTCCTGTTTAAATTCAGCCTTATAGCTATTCACCACTTCGCTGGATAAAATCAGTATAATAGAGTTATCCGACGGAAACATTTCGCGGCGCGAACTTTTTAAACTATTAAACAATCTTCGGTGAGTGGTATCAACAACCACAAAATAATTTTTCTTGTTTGCCTGCATGCGCCGTATAGCGGGCATTAAGGTGTCTTTAGGTCCTATAACAACCAAATCATACCCGGAAGATTGGGCAATGTTTATGGTGGGTTGTGTGGTTAGTCCAACCACATTCCGGCTATCTACAGTTACTCCATTTATTTCTCCCGCCGCGCTGATGAATTTAGTACGAAAGAGGGTGAACTCCTGGAAATAGGATGACCCCGCACCAGGTTGTAATCCGGCTTTTTTAAATTCATCGGCGATAAACGAAGCCGCTTTATCAATTCCCGGACTAAATGTTCTTCGGCCCTGCATTTCATCGGACGACAATATTCTTTCCAATCTTTCTACCTCTGCCGCATGAATGATTTTGTCAATATCCTGTGACCAACAAAAAAAGGTTATTGAAACCAATAACCCCATGAACACAATTTTTTTCATATGTTATAAGTCATTAATTTTTATCATTGTTGTCCGACTAAATATGTTAAAGGCTTCATTTTCAAGTATCACCTCACCCCAACCCCTCTCCTTGAGGAGAGGGGCCAGAACCCGCTCTGCAAGGGGCTTTAATAATTATCCAGATGACCTTAGTCGGACACTAATGAATTTTTATCAAACATTTACAAGCCAGATTCTACTATACCAATTCATTGAAGTCCCACCAGCCTATATAATTTAAATTTTGCCATTGCAGCAATCTCCTCTCCCTTTTCCAGATCCTACCTCCTGATTATCTCATCCTGTATTCCATCTTCTGTATTCTGTATTCTATCTCCTGATTTCTATCTTCCCTATTCTTACTTCTTCTTTCTCCAGGTTAAAAACTCATCATCTCCTTAAACTTAACGGTTTGCCTCCTGCTTACTTCTATCTTTTCCCCACCTTTAAGTTCCAGCAATAATCCTCCATTAAAGTATGGTTCAATTTTTTCGATCAGTCGAAGGTTGACAATATGTTTTCGATTAGCCCGGAAAAATGTTTTTTCATCCAGTCTTTCTTCCAATGCATTAAGTGATTTTAAAATGAGCGGTTTATTGGATGAAAAATAAACTTTGGCATAGTTACCTACACTTTCAAACAAACGAATTTCATTAAGTTTTACAAACCAGCATCGTTCGCCATCTTTTACAAATACCTGGTCGTGCTCATATAAGATTGAACGGTTGATGTTTTCTGTTTCATTGCTCGTTTGATCCCGTTCTTCCTGCAAATGCAATTTCTGAATGGCGTCGGCCAGTCGTTTAGGCTCTACCGGTTTGAGCAGGTAATCCAGGGCATTTACCTCGAACGCTTTCAATGCATACTCATCATAGGCGGTCGTAAAAATAACGTGGGGCGACTTGTCCAGTTCCGTTAACAAATCGAAACCTGTTTTGCCTGGCATTTGTATATCCAGGAAAATAAGTTCGGGATTCAGGTTTTCAATTTTCTCGATACCCTCTCCTACGTTGGCCGCTTCAGCCACCACTTCAATTTCGGGGTAATCCAATAGTAATTTTTTTAATTCATTACGGGCCAGACGTTCGTCGTCTATAATAATTGCTTTTATCATGTACTATCAGTTTATAGTTACTGGAATCAATACAGTGGCCTGCACAATATTTCCATTCACCTGCTTTATTTCAAAGTTAGATTTCTCCCCGAATAATAATTGCAGCCGGTTTTTTGTGCTGGATAACCCAAAACCATCATCATTCATTTGGGCGCTCAATTGGCCTGAATTCTGGACTATGAGCTCGTGATAATTGCCTTTAAAATCTGATACGATCTTAATAACCCCTCCGGTTATTTCGCGACCAATACCATGTTTGATGGCGTTTTCCACCAGGGTTTGAAGCATCATAGGAGGCACCGGCTGGTCTAGTGTATCTTCATCAATCTGGTATTCAACTTTCAGCCGATCCTCAAAGCGGATGTGTTCAAGCGCCAGGTAATCCTTTACAATATTCAATTCTTTTTCAAAAGGAACCGTTTCCAGTTTTTCTGCCTGCATACTACTTCGCAAAATGGTACTCAGTTCCGTAATAGCATCCCGGGCCCGAATCGGGTTCTCATCAATCAACGCCCTAATGCTGTTTAACGCGTTAAATATGAAATGGGGATTGATATGCGATTTGATAGTCTTTAACTCCAGTTCCTTTACCAGGGCTTCTAACTTCAAGGTGTCTAATTGCTGGCGGCGACTCTTTTCGATATAATGATAAAAATAATAAATCAACATCCAGGGGATAATGAAAATACCCAGGTTAAGAACATTCACTAATAATTTGGATAGGAAATTGACATTGTTATTGTCACTCAGGGAGAACACCTGCAAAAAACCCATTACCAGCAGGCTATATAGCGTTGTAGTGGCCAAAATTCCTATAACTAACCGGGTGATCATTTTTTCGATGGGCAGCAGTAACCAACCCGACCGGCGGATATATTCCCTTAAGAATATGAGTACTTATTATTCCGCCAATTACGTAAACAAATATTTTCAGACCCCTGGTCGAAAGTGAGTGTATCGCGTCGAAATAAAACAGTATAAAAGAGCAAAGAGGAACCAACCATTCCCCATCCCCCAACCTGGCAAAGCCAATAATTCGATATCCGGCTAAAAACTTTCATGTGTATATGGCAAATCTACTCATTCGATACCCCGCTGGTGACTATTTGGGATATATGGTGATATATATAGCCCATCGGCGGTCATAGTCTTACAGAATTGGGTTGAAAATACAGGTTTTTACTATAAAACCCAGTTCTCCCCGAACCAGGGGAGCCTTTTTTTGTTTCAATAAAATACCAGCCACCCCTTGGTGGCCGTTATAAATGCGTATTTTTGAGGGTTGAAAATTATTCATTGATGGAAATCAAGCCTGGGCAGTTATTGAATACTATTAATTCACCGGCCGATATTAAACTATTGAGCCGTGAACAATTGCACCAACTTTGCACTGAATTACGCCAGTATATTATTGATGTGGTAAGTGTGCACGGAGGGCATTTTGGTGCAAGCCTGGGAGTAGTGGAATTAACGGTTGCTCTTCATTATATATATGATACTCCATACGATCAGTTAGTTTGGGATGTAGGTCACCAGGCTTACGGGCATAAGATACTCACCGGGCGAAAGGATAATTTCGCTACCAATCGGAAATATAAAGGCATCAGTGGGTTTCCCAAGCGCAGTGAAAGTGAGTACGATACGTTTGGAGTAGGGCACTCCTCCACTTCCATATCTGCAGCTTTGGGAATGGCAATGGCCGCTAAATATAAAGGGGAAGATAGAAAATCGGTTGCCATTATCGGGGATGGATCTATGACCGCAGGACAGGCTTTTGAGGCTATGAATCACGCAGGCGTTGCTGATACCGATATGCTGATAATCTTAAACGATAACTGCATGAGTATTGACCCCAATGTGGGGGCCCTCAAAGAATACCTCACTGATATTACCACCTCCCATACTTACAATAAATTCAAAGACGATATCTGGAAGGCCCTGGGTAAGTTACCTGTCGGCAAAAACTTTACCCGCGAAATGGCCAGCAAGCTGGAGCATAGCATCAAAGGGTTTATCAGTAAAAGCAGTAACCTGTTTGAAGCCCTAAAGCTTCGGTACTTTGGTCCAATTGATGGCCACAACATTACCAAGTTGCTGGATACGTTGCAGGATCTTAAGAACATACCCGGCCCCAAGCTGCTTCATATCATTACCGTTAAAGGAAAAGGATATGCGCTCGCAGAAAAAGATCAAACCAAATGGCATGCCCCAGGCCTCTTTGATAAAGTTACCGGTGAAATTCATAAAAAGAAATTTGATATACCCCAGCCACCCAAGTACCAGGATGTATTTGGACATTCTATTATTGAATTGGCGGAGAAGAACGATAAAATATTAGGCATTACTCCAGCCATGCCTTCAGGGTCTTCCCTGAAGTTTATGATGGATAAAATGCCGGACCGGGCTTTTGATGTAGGTATTTGTGAACAGCATGCTGTAACCCTGAGTGCCGGTATGGCCACTCAAGGAATGAAAGTATTCTGCAATATCTATTCTTCGTTTATGCAACGGGCGTACGACCAGGTGGTGCATGATGTAGCTATTCAAAAACTGCCGGTCATCTTTTGTTTGGACCGGGCCGGCCTGGTAGGGGAAGACGGTCCCACTCACCATGGCTGTTTTGATATTGCTTATTTCCGTTGCATTCCCAACATGATCATCAGCGCGCCAATGAACGAAAGTGAACTGCGCAACTTAATGTATACGGCACAACTGGATTCAACAGATCTTCCCTTTGTTATTCGGTATCCACGGGGTGAAGGCGTAACGCCGGAATGGAAAACTGCATTTAAAGAAATACAAATTGGAACAGGAAGAAAACTGAAAGATGGTAAAGAAATTGCCATTCTTTCCTTTGGGCACCCCGGCAACTTTGCCTCAGTAGCTATACGAGAGTTACGCGCAGAAGGAATAGATCCTGCTCATTACGATATGCGTTTTGCAAAACCCCTCGACGAAGCATTGTTACATGAAGTATTCAGCAAGTACAATAAGATAATAACCGTTGAAGACGGAACAGTTCAAGGTGGGTTTGGAAGCGCTATACTGGAATTTATGGCCGAACACCACTACAAAGCTGATGTTAATATAATGGGTATTCCTGATCGGATAATTGAGCATGGCACACCTAAACAATTGTACAATGAAATCGCAATTGATGCCAATGGAATTGCTGAAGCAGTACGTGAAATGCTCCTAAGTACTTCAACGAAAAAAGTTATTATTACTCCCGATAACAGTTTAAGTTAAGGTTATATTGAAGCTGAACTTAACCGGATAACCCATCGTCGGCAAGATTTCATTGATGCTACCAATAATATCTTTTTTCCGGAATGGAAGCTGCAATCAGAATGCAATCCATAACAGGGTACATGGCTTGACAAAAAATAGTACTTGCCGTTAACCGAGCAAGCTGTAGTCAACCATAATTTGGACTATCCTTCCCAGACAATTTATGACAGGATCTTATCTGGGCGATTTTTTGAAAGGTATTTAGTAAATTACCAGTACATACAGACATTACGTTGTCTTCCCAAAAAATTATACTACTCCTATTCCTGTTGACAGTAACTTCTCTCCGCGGGCAAATCCCCTGGCGCATTGATAAAATCAGCACCGAGGAGGGTTTGTCAGAAGGCTATGTGTATGCCATTCACCAGGACAAAATAGGATTCATCTGGATTGGTACCCATGGCGGCCTGAACCGGTACGATGGCTATGGTTTCAAGACTTTTCAATATAAGCCGTTTGACTCCGCAACATTAGGTGATAATTCCGTTTTTTTTCTGAAGGAAGATACCACTACAGGCAAATTCTGGATAGGAGGAAGTTCTTGCTTAAATGAATTTGACCCGTTCACCTTTATCAACAAGCGCTACCGGTATACCAGTGACCAACTGGAATTTGCCGATGGCATCTTCATAAATCGACATGAAATCCTGCTGGGTTGCCAGAACCGCGTACTCCTGTTCGACACGGAAAATAAAAAATTCTTTGCTGTGCCCACATTTGATGAAAGCAATCGTCCTGTCGCGCTTACCCGGGTAGAAAACACGGTAAAAGATAGTAAGGGGAATTTTATGGTGATGAGTAAGGCCGGTATTTTCTTTTATGATACTGCTACCCGAACTTGCAGAAGAAGTACTCCCACCAGTCCTGATTTCTCCCCTTTTTACGGATACGAAGTATTCAATGTATTGCAGGATAGAAATGGTTATTATTGGATCGCTACCAATAAAAAAGGATTGATACGATTTGACCCGGTTGCCCGGAAAACCACCACGCTTCAACCACCAGCTCCTTTGAAAAATGAATCCTTGCGTTTCGATGTGGTTATTGAAGACAGCCAGGGATCGATATGGGCTGGAAGTTCCAACGGTTTATTTAAAATTAATCCAGTTACCATGTCGTCGGAATATTTTTCGCATGATAGCAAGCAGGCGGTCTCTCTCAGTCACCCCGAAATAAATGTGATCAAAGAAGATAGAAATCATTTTATGTGGATCGGCACGGTGGGGGGTGGAATCAATAAGATGATTCCACAGAACGCCGGGTTTAAGAACCTTGTTCTTTCCGAAAGGAAAAATGCAGGTAATACGGGAACCTATATAATGGCGATGCAACAATCAGGAAATAACGTCTGGTTTGTAAATATTTGGGACCAATTGGGAAAAGCAGACATTCAAACAGGCAAAATAACGCTACTTACTAAACCAGTATTGCCCTCTTCCTATAGCTGGTACAGCGAAGGATCTATTATGAAAAATCAATTCGGCAACCCCGTTATATTGAATGGCGAAAACAGTTACGAAGTAATAGATAAATCACCTCAAAAAATTGAGGTACTTACCCGGCCGTCTCCCGGATTGTTTTATATTCATTACTCCAAAAAAGGAAAATTGCATTACCTGGTAAAAGCTGCAGTAGAAAAACCTTTTTTCCGGAATGATACGCTATATGGAAACCAGTTTTTTTATGATGCGGAAGAAGACGATGCCGGAAATATCTGGATAGGCAGCAGCAAAGGACTGATCCGGCTAAATACTGTCAATAATGAAGTGGTGCAGTACCTGCATAACGACAGGGATGCCAATAGCGTTTCATCTGACTTTATCTATGCGCTGGAAATTGATAGTACATATCAAGCCATTTGGATGGCTGCTTATAGTGGTGGTTTATGCTCTTTCCATATACCTACCGGAAAGTTCCGGCATTATAATAAAGAAGATGGATTAGCAGATAATATTGTGTATTCTATTGAAAAAGATTTGCACGGCAATTTGTGGTTCAGTACCAATGCCGGTATTTCTACCTACCAGATAGAAGAAGGCATTTTTCGTAATTACGGAAAATCCGATGGGTTGTTGAATAACGAATTCAACCGGCAGTCGAGCTATCGCAATGAGCAGGGATGGATCTTTTTTGGCGGAATTTTCGGGATAGATTATTTCCACCCCGATAGTATTTTGAAAACCAAATCAACCCCTCTGTTGGCCTTTACTAATTTCAGGGTGTTCAATAAAGAATATAGAAACGGGAATGCGGATACCGCTACGGTCATAGAATTGAATCATAGCGACCGCTATATCTCCATTGAGTTTGCCGCATTGGATTATAAAGATCAACAAAAGATTCAATATGCCTACCGGCTCAGCGGGGATAGTGAATGGATAAAATTGGGTAATCAGCATCTCCTTTCTTTCTCCGATCTCAGTACCGGCAATCATTTATTACAGGTACACTCAACAAATGCCGAAGGTATCTGGCTCAATAATGAAATAAGCTGTACCATCAATATTCGTCCCCCCTGGTGGCAAAACTGGTGGTTCAGGCTCTTCCTCATTCTGTTATTGATAGGTTTTATTGTACTGATCATTCGGGGGTATTTCAGACGCAAATTGCAAAAGCAAACAATCGTTTTGGAAAAGAAACAAGCGGTAGAAAAAGAACGAACCCGTATCGCTACCGATATTCATGATGATTTAGGTTCTGGTCTTTCCCGCATACGGTACCTTGGGGAAACGATCAGGTTAAAAACAAACCAGCAACAGGAGATTCTTCAAGACATAGAAAAAATCTCAGAATTCAGCGATGAAATGGTTGATAAAATGAATGAGATCGTTTGGGCATTAAACGAAAAAAATGATACACTTGCTGCCCTCTTATATTATATCCGTTCTTTTACTGTTGAATACTTAAACAGCAATAAGATACACTGTAAAGTCAGTATTCCGGAAACTATGCCTGTCAAAATAATTAACGGGGAAACACGCCGGAATATATTTCTGGCTGTTAAAGAGGTCTTGCATAATATGGTAAAACATGCACAGGCAACTGAAGCCCTGTTGGAGGTCGTTCTGGATAATAACATAACTATTTTAATAAGGGATAACGGTTGTGGCATTCAATGGGACCGGGTTCGACCGTTCAGTAACGGGATATCAAATATTAAAAAAAGAATGAACGATGTTAGGGGAAACGTCTTATTTCATTCCAACGGAGGCACCGAGGTAGTGTTGAAAATACCCAATTACTAACTTTCGTACTATTTTAATTTTGGTTATATTCAATTACTTTTATGAGTATGGCCATTACTGTTGCAATAGTAGAAGACCTGGAGGAGGTAAGAGATGCTTTAAGAAGTTTTATTAACCTCGATTCCGAAATGGATATAGCCGGAGTATTTAGCAATGCCGAATCCGCAGCAGAACATTTGCCAGTCCTACAACCCAACCTGGTGGTAATGGATATTAACCTGCCGGGTATGAGCGGCATAGAGTGTATTCGTAAAGTAAAACAACTTTGTCCGGGCACTCAATTCATGATGTTTACCGTTTACGAAGATGATGAAAAAGTTTTTGAGGCGTTGAAGGCGGGAGCTAGCGGTTACATTCTAAAAAAGCATGGTTCGCAAAAAATCATTGAAGCATTAAAAGAATTATACCAGGGGGGAAGCCCCATGAGTGCAGACATTGCACGGAAAGTAGTTAATGCCCTTCACGAACAGGGCGGAGAGCCAGACGATTCTTCACACTTAACTAAAAGGGAAACAGAAATTTTACGCTTGCTGGCTAAAGGGTTGTTGTATAAAGAAATTAGTATACAACTCGATATTAGCAATAATACGGTGAAACAGCATATTCATAATATTTATGAGAAAATGCATGTACAAAACCGAACGGAGGCGCTGAATAAATTTTTCGGTCATCATTAACCGGGTATAGCTCCCCTAAATGTACTATTGATTGAAAACTTTTTTGCGGGTAGCTTTAATAAAACTCATTGCATGGACACTACTCCCGCAATCTCTTTTCGAAAAGCGATCCATATTGCCTGTTGCGCACTTCCATTTTTAATCTTGAATGTGATAAATTTAAAAGCCCAAAATGTTGGTATCGGCACTACGGCGCCCCTGGCACGATTGCATGTAACTGATAGCAGCGTATTGTTTTCAGGCGGGGTATTGGTTAGCCTCCCTGCACCACCTCCCCCGGTTGCCGGTCCCGGCATAAGGATGATGTGGTATGTTAGCAAAGCGGCATTGCGCGCCGGAGCAGTAAATGGCACAGCCTGGGATGCCGATAGCATTGGACCTTATTCTTTTGCCGCGGGTTTCAATAGCAAGGCGTTAGGTTCAAGTGCAATAAGCCTGGGGAGCGGTTCCGTGGCAAGGGCCAATTACAGCATCAGCCTCGGTGTGGAAACGCAGGCGATTGGCGAATATTCCACCAGTATGGGATTGTTTACAACAGCAAAAGGGAATGCAAGTACGAGCATGGGTATAGCAACGACCGCAAAAGGGGATGCTGCAGCAGCCATTGGATATTATACAACCGCAAAGGCTTCGGGTGCTTTTTCAATAGGTGTGTACAACGATTCGGCGGACAATCCCTCTCCAAGTACCTTTTCAGCAACAGACCGCTTGTTTCAAATCGGTAATGGCACGTTTGGCAACTTAAATAACGCCCTAACAGTGCTGCGTAATGGAAATATCGGAATAGGTACCACCAACCCGGGAGGAAAATTACATGTGTTCAATGGCAGCTCAGGATATAACAGCGGCTATTTTCCCGGTTCCATTATTGAAGGTAATAGTAATACCTATCTTAATTTTCTCGCTCCCGATAACAGTGAAACCGCTGTGCTTTTTGGCAAGGCCTCTGATGCAGCAAGTGGCGGAATTGTTTATAATAATGCGGGGAATCCAAATGGATTGCAATTCAGGACCAATGGTAATGGGACCCGGATGGTTATTACGAATACGGGCAATATAGGTATTGGTACTTTGACACCCAATGCCCCGCTGCAATTTTCGTCAACAATATCCAATCGCATGATTGTATTGTATGAAGCAGCAAACAACGATCACCAATTCTATGGTTTTGGTGTAAACGGGGGTGCGCTCAGATACCAAACCCCTACAGCCACGGACGATCACATTTTTTATTCCGGATTCAATGGTTCCAGTTCAAAAGAACTCTTACGCATAAAGGGAAGCGGAAATGTGGGAATCGGCAATTCATTCCCTTCTTATTTATTAGATGTTAACGGAAGAATGCGCATAAGAAGCGGCGGTTCCAGTTTCAATTCAGCGGGCATCTGGTTAAATAATAGTGCCAATAATGAAGTGGCTTTTATAGGTATGGAAGACGATACGCATGTTGGTTTATTTGGGTTAGATGGTGCCGGATGGAAGTTTGGGATGAATACGCAAACGGGGGCTTTAAAAGTAAATGGAAGTGAAGGACAGTCGACCCAGCTATTACAATCAAACGGGGTAAGCGGTGCTCCATCATGGGTTAATCCGCTCAATTCTCTTTACAATAATATGTTTGAATATGCACAAACTGGTACTTTAACAGTTAATCCGCTTAGTGCCGGTACTAATATTCCCGGGATTAGCGGCATATCATTGGTTATTTCATCAAGATCAAAAGTCATTTTTTCCACCAGCGTAAACCTTACGTCAAATACCTGTTTTGGATGTGGTGGAAGTACCGCCAGCTTAGGAGTACAGGTTAATTTTCCGGGCGGGTCCGCACAAGGTGGAGGATCAGCAGACGGAAATCTGGGTGCTGGTGAATCCAGGGATTGCGTTAGCGGCATGAAAATTTTCACCCTTAACCCGGGTACCTATACCATAAATGTATACCTGAGAAATGAAAACTTAAGCGGTCCCTCGATAACAGCCGCTTTCGGCCGGTTAGATATTATTATAATACAGGAATAACAATAGAGTTTTTCAATTAAAACTTATTACAGGAACATCGTTAAACCAACTAAAATAAAAAATCCAATTGCTTATTGACGGCCCTTTCGACCCAATGGGCATCCGTGCCACATGTTCAGATAGCAGATATAAATAAGATTTCACGGCTTTCAATTAATAATTATCCATCCTTTATTTACTAAATGACGTCTCTTATTATAGGTAAAGAAATGAGTATACTGATAAGCGCACAATAGTGATATTGACACTGGAAGTAGACTGACTATTTTCCTGAAGTAGTATTGACAGATTGTATGGATATAACTTGGTGGATTATGGAAAGCTTAGCACTGAATTGGCGGAAGTTATTAAAGACCACAATGAATAGTAACATCAAAATAATCGCCGGATATAAAGAACCTGCAGATTAACAAGATACAAGAGCAGATCAATTAAATAAAAAGTATGCCAGAAATAATATCCAAACGCTAAGCCGGAATAGCTTTGATTCCTATATATTGAAATTGCATTTTCTTCTACACGGCCCTGATTAAACGGTAAATTCGATCGTTACCAATGTTCCTCTTCCAGGTTCAGAATGAATATCTACCTGGCCTTTTAAATATTCCACGCGCGAACGGATATTGATCCACCCAGCTCCTTTGCTATGCTCAGCCAGTGTTGTATCAAATCCCCTTCCATTATCCTCTACCACAATATTTAACCGATCGCCTTCCCGTATCAATTGTACAAATGCTTCAGATGCTGCGGCATGTTTTAATATATTATTCAGCAATTCCTGCACTATCCGGTATACAATAATCTCCATTGAATTCTCCAGCCGGAAATCCATACCAAACGACTGATATTTAACCGTGAGTAATTGGGTGGCATTAACCGTACTGCAATACTCTTTCAGTGCCTCATCCAGGCCAAACTTCGTCAGCATTTCGGGCATCAGGTTATGTGCCACGCGACGCAGTTCCTTGATAGAAGTGTCAATCATGTCTAATGAACGTTCAAACACATCCGTATTATCCGGAGTAATAATCAAGTTGTCTTTCATATTCCTTAGTGAAAATTTGACCCCTGACAATAATCCTCCCAACCCATCATGGAGATCCTTTGCCAACCGGCTTCTTTCTTCTTCCTGGCCTTTCAGCATAGAATCTACCGCTATTAATTGTTTGTCTTTTTCCAATTCACGGATTCGTTGTTGCTGCAACTCATCCTGCTGTTTAGCCAACTGCCGGCGATGGAGGAGGTTGCGATACCCCAAAAAAACTACTATTAATAATATCGATATGGAGCCTATCAAAATGTAATTGAGCGTTGACTTCTGCCGGATAGATAAGGCCTGAATCTGCTTGTCTTTTTCTAATTGAACAATAACCTGTTGTCGTTTTTGTGACTGATATTGTTCATCTATCTCCGCGATCTTTCGCTTTAATGTAAGGTTATCCACACTATCTTTAAGACCATTGTAATAAAAAAGGTAATCGAACGCCAGCTTATATTTCTTCAGCTTATAATAATTATGAGCCATTACCCCGAACATTTCCCGCTGCGGATTCTCCAAATGATTTTTCATAGCTAATTCTTTGGCTTGAAGTAAAAATTTTTCCGCGGATGTGTAATTGCCTTCGTTATACAAACAGGCTCCTATTCCCCATAAATATTCCACTTCACTATAAGGATTATTGATCTGTTGTGCATTCCGGTACGCAATTGTATAATACTTTCGGGTAGTTGTCCAGTCCTTCTTACTCCAGTACATTTCCCCTATCTTTCCATAATATTCAATATTTACAGCGTTCTTATTAAGCCGGGTTACTATCGGATCGGCTTTATCAAAATACCATTTCGCGGAATCATATTCTTGTAACCGCATGTAATCGGATGCCACATACGTGTATGCATAAGCCAGCATCTCCTCATTTCTTGCTTCCAGATGGTAAGGAATTGATTTTAGATCGTATTCAAGCCCTTTTTCATACTGATCGAGCAAAAAGAAAACCGTAGCGATACTATTATAGACCGTAGCCATTTTCTGGCTTTTTTGGGGGTTATTGGAAACTTCAAACAACCGCAGGGATTCCTGATATTTTTTTATAGCTTCTTCCGGTTTCTCCATCGCACCATAGGTAACTCCAATTCCCATCACCGTTTCAGCTACCTGGAAGGCTGCGGCATTCCTGATTGCCAGGGCACTACTCTTCTCCAATTTTTTAAAATAAAAGAGAGCGGTATCGGATACCTGGAGACTTTTAACATAAAGCCCTCTTTCATATAAATAACTTGAATACCATTGATTGTAATAACCCCAATTATAATCCCAGTTATTTGCCCTATTGATCCGGTTTGCCTCCTGAAAAAATTGTCGGGCCTTCAATGTATCGTACCCGGAATAATTAGAAGCCAGGTCTATAAGAATGAGCGATCGTACAGAATCTTTCTTTTCTGTTTTTAATAATCCCTCCAGGCTGTCGATAATTTTGTTCTGGGAAATAACAAATAGTGGCAGCGCGAACACATAAGCCCCGAGAAGCATGCGTTTTATATAGTTTGAACTACCTGGCATAATCTGATTACTTCTTAAAGGTTCATCTTCTCGTTCATATAATCAAAGATTACCCTCAAAATACCAGTTTCGGGTGTAATAATCGGATCCAGGGAGAATCACTGTTTCGGGTGATTAGCTTTTCCTGGTCTTGCACCATATTTGGTATCTCATATACCTGTTTATGAAAAAAATATTATTCTTTTTTATTATTGCTGCAACACAAACACTGCATGCACAAAATGTGGGCATCGGCACCACCACTCCCCTTGCCCGCCTGCATGTAACAGACAGCAGTGTTTTATTTTCCGCAATCGGCAATATACCTGCCACGCCTGGCAATACTCCAATAAGCGGCACAGGCAGAAGAATGATGTGGTATCCAGATAAAGCCGCATTCAGGGCAGGGTTTGCAGCCGGAACAGACTGGGACATAAATAATATCGGCAATTATTCATTTGCTTCCGGAAGCCGGACAATCGCCAGCGGCAATAATTCCACTGCCATGGGACAGTTAACAACAGCAAGTGGTGATTTTTCTACCTCCATTGGAGGCAGCACAATAGCAAGCAACTCCTACGCTACCGCTATTGGATATGCTACTACTGCCAGTGGCAATGCTTCAACAGCTTTGGGATTCAGCACAACTGCCAAGGCAGTCGGCTCATTCAGCACCGGCCTTTTTAATGATATATCGGACAACCCCGGTCCTTCTGCTACTTTTCCTACTGATCGTATTTTTCAAATCGGTAATGGCAATGATGCTTCATCAAGGTCCAATGCAATGACTGTTTTAAAAAATGGAAATACGGGAATTGGAGTTACCGCTCCATTGGCAAGACTGCATGTAACTGACAGCAGTGTTTTGTTTTCTGCCACCGGCGGTATACCAGCCACACCGGGCAATACACCAATAAGTGGTACTGGCAGGAGGATGATGTGGTATGCAGATAAAGCAGCTTTCAGAGCAGGATTTATTGACGGAACACAATGGAACAAAGACAGTGTTGGCAATTATTCTTTTGCCAGCGGATATAATTCAAAAGCAAAAGGAACTGCCTCTACCGCAATGGGATTCATCACAACTGCTTCAGGTGATTATTCTAATGCAATGGGAGGAAGTACAACTGCTTCCGGCTATGCCTCTACCGCAATGGGAGTCGGTACAACTGCTTCAAGTCAATATTCTACTGCAATGGGAGTCAGTACAACTGCTTCCGGCTTTGCCTCTAACGCAATGGGATTCATCACAACTGCTTCAGGTGATTATTCTACCGCAATAGGCGAATCTACTATGGCCAGGTCAGCTTTTGAGACTGTAATAGGCAGGTGGAATACAGATTATACTCCTGCCAGTACATCCGGCTGGAATGTCGCAGACCGTTTATTTGTTATTGGGAATGGAACAGGCCCGGCTGCAGCCAGTTCAGATGCAATGACTGTTTTAAAAAACGGCAATTCAGGTTTCGGCACCTCTGCTCCCGGTTCAAGGCTTCATGTTGTATCCGGTGCTTCCGGTTACGTTGGTGGTAATTTTCCCGGTATAACATTAGAAGGCAGTGGCAATACTTATATTAATATTCTTTCGCCAAACAGCAATGAGACCGCTGTATTATTTGGAAATGCATCCGATGCAGCGGCTGGCGGTATCGTATATAATAATGCGGGGAACCCGAATGGTTTGGACTTCAGAACAAATGGTAATGTAACGAGAATGTTTATTTACAGTAATGGCAATGCCTGGTTGCAAGGCACACTTACACAGGCATCTGATGCAAGGTTGAAAAAAGATATTTCGCCATTGCAAAATCCGTTGCAGAAAATCATTCAGCTCAATGGCTATACCTATAACTGGAAAAATGAAAACAGCGATAACAAACCTCAAACAGGTGTGTTGGCACAGGAAGTGCAAAAATTATTTCCGGAATTAGTATCGGAGAATAAAGATGGGATACTGGCCGTCAATTATTCCGGGCTGATACCGGTGATGATTGAAAGTATAAAAGAACAGCAAAAACAAATTGATGAATTAAAAAAACTGGTAGAGCAAATGATTAAAAAATAATAGGTCCTGAATATTTCAATTAATAAATGGCGAATGGCGAATTCCTTCACTCAATGAGTTCAATAAAAATATACCTCTTCGGCAAGCGGAGATTTATCAATTACAAATAAAATTATCACTTAGGAAATTCGCCATTCGCCATTTTCACCTTCGTCATTTGTATTTCTCCATTAGCTCTCCAAAATTCCCATTTTACCCACCTCATAATCTTCAATCGCCTGCTGCACTTCTTCCATACTATTCATCACAAAAGGTCCATAGCTCACCACTTTTTCTTTCAGGGGTTGTCCTCCGAAAACAATTAGAGAACTATCCAGAACCGAGGTGAATACCAGTTGGTCGCCGTTCATCTCCATGTCTGCCAGTTGCCCTTCCTGCACGGTATCATTCAATACTTTCACTTCTCCTTTTAATACATATAAAGCAGAAGAGAATGAAGAATCCACCGGAACAGTAAACAGTTCGCCCGCTTTGATTTTAACATGATACCAGAACATTTTGGTATGAGTTATTACCCGAGAAACCTGGTTATCGTAGGATCCAATCAATACTTTAACAGTGGTATTGTTTTTTTGAACCACCGGCAATTCATTGCCTGCGTAATGATGGAAAGTGGAGGGTAAAGTTTTTTTCTCTGCCGGCAGGTTAATCCATACCTGTAATAATTCCACGTTACCACCTTGTTTTAAAAACGCGGGGGTGGGTCCTTCGGAATGAACGATACCGGAACCGGAGGTCATCCAGTTAATATCACCACCTCTCGCTACCTGGTCATGTCCTTTGCTGTCACGGTGAAAAAATTCTCCATCCAGCAAATAAGTAACCACTTCAAAACCTGCATGCGGATGGGGAGGAATCCTTAAATCATCTCCTGCTTTCACCAAATAAGGCTGCATGTGATGAATCAACAGGAAAGGATCCACCTGCCTGAGTGAACGAACGGGTAATACATTTTTAATTTTGAAATGGACCTACCCGTTCGTTCGTTGCATCCGTTATTTGGGATACTGTTCTCGTTGTCATACCAATTCCTTTTTTTCTTTACCAAGTTTGGCAGTAATGGATCGCCTCTGCAAACCAGGTAAACTCTTCTATAAATTTAGCAGCCTGTTTCGCCAGCAATTCCTGTTTTTGGTTTTAATTCTTCATCAAACGCGTTTTGTATTTCTCCCACTAAAAATTTTTGAGGTAATGGAAAAGCGCCCATACTCAAAATTACATGCTGCAATTGAACAGACGCATTGATACCACCCATTTTTCCTCCCGATACCGTAACCACGCCTACCACTTTTTTAGCAAACTCGGGTCCGAAATAATCCAACGCATTTTTCAATACGCCTGAAAAACTTCCGTGGTATTCAGGGGTTACTAATACAATTGCATCAGCAAATTTTAATTTTTCGCTTATCTGCAAGGCAGCTTCCGGAGCCTCCGGATCGCGTGTAATTCTTTCTTCCATAATCGGCAGCGAATAGTCGGCCAGGTCAATTATTTCTGTTCCAATTCCTCTGCCTAATAACTCTTTCTCCAGGTATTGTGCTGCTTTCTGACTTTGCCTTCCCGTGCGAACACTGCCTGATATTATTGCTACTTTCATTTTTATTTTTTTAGTATGTTGGTTCAATTAATTCTTTTCTAAAGTCATAGGCACTTCAATCAATAACAATTCAGCGGCTGCATTGGCTTTTATTAAGTATGTTATCAAATTCATAAATACCCACTGCGTCTCTTTTTCCCAATTGATGATCTGCCACCTGAATTCCTCCTTCCACAACAAATACATAAACCCCGTTACCTGTAAATTTCGGAGGGTAGTTAATTTCTTTCCCTGCATCTAATTTTGTTAGCGCAAAACGGGCATCCTGGTTAATCCATAATCCCCCATCCCGATCATCCGGGCTAACCACTATCTGCCATTTATTTAACCGTTCATTTAAAGAAAAAGCTTTCTGATCGTAATGGGGTTTTATATTCTCCTTTTTAGGAAACACCCAAACTTGCAGGAAGTTTACTGTCTCTGTTTTGGAGGCATTATATTCTGAATGACTGAATTCCACTACCCGCACTCATAATCTGGACATCTCCCGATTTTATTATTCCGTCAGTTCCGGTACTGTCTTTGTGGGCCAGCGAACCGGTTAATGGAATAGATACTATTTCCATATTATCGTGCGGATGGGCACCAAAACCACCACCGCCCAGTACGATATCATCATTTAATACTCTTAATGCACCAAAATGCATTTTATCAGGATTCTGCCAATGTCCAAAGCTGAACGAGTGATGACTATCGAGCCATCCAAAATTTACATGGCCCCTTTCCGAAGCCGGATGAAATATTGACTTCATTATGAATAATTTAATGTTTAAACATCAATATATGTACCAAATTATTTCCTTATCCTATGATAAGCAAAACTAAGTCTTTTCGTCAGCTAATTAAGAAAGAGTAGCAGCCAATTCGCCCGGTATGTCTTCTTCCCGGTTTTCGTTCCATTCTACGATGAAGTTGTTTCTTCCTTCTCCCACCATGATGGCCATATATTTTTGCTGAATGAGTTCCAGCAGCGATAAAAAAAGGAAAATAGCGTGAATGCGATCCTGGCAGATATCAAATATTTTTTCAAAAGCCATTACCTGTTCGGTCTTTACCGTGTGAAGCATATATTCCCTGCTTTCCTCCATCGTGTAATTATACTGAACCACGGTATGGACGGGTCTTTTAGCTCTTTCTTCCATCCGCTTCATCACCCTTTCAAAAGACTTCATCAATTTAAACAGGGTAATGGTTTGAATCTCCGTTCCTTCCCCGGCTTCTTCGCCGATATGCGATAATTCCTTCTGAAGGTTCCCTCTCTTAACCATCAGCATTCGAAGGGCTTCCATTTCCGCCATTTGCGCGGCAGCTTCTTTGTATCTTTTGTATTCGAGTATCTTATCAATTAATTCCTGGCGGGGGTCTATCTCATTTCCCAGCTCATCAATTTCCTTACGTGGCAACAACATTTTTGCCTTGATACGCATGAGGGTGGATACGAATAATATAAACTCGCTCGACAATTCAATATTCAATTTTTCCTGTCCATGTACAAAATCAAGAAAGTCGTTGATGATACGGGTAATGGGGATATTATAAATATCCAATTCGTCCCGTTCTATAAAGAATAACAACAGGTCGAACGGGCCTTCAAACTGCGCAAATTTTATCTGGTAAGATGCCTGGCTCACTATTCAGATTTTTCTATGAAAAAATAAAGTCCCAATCTACGACCGGGACTTCACAAACTATAAAGAATTTATTCAGAATTTAGCTGAAACGCCTACCGCCAGCATAGACCGTAATTGGGTAGCAGCCGAGGTTTTATCCGGGCCAAACTGGCGAACATCATCGTCGTAAATCAAGTCGAAATTGTAGGTAACCTGTAACCACTTGTTAACGGTGAGAGCAAAAGTATTGGTCCAGAATACATCCACATTCTGCGGATTTGGACCATAATTGGTGACTTGCAACTGATCGGGACCTGTTGCTACAAATTGGTAAGATTTCAGGTAGTTTGAAAATAGGTCAAGCCGCATTTTGTAATTAACATTCTTCATAATTTCCCTGGTATAGTTCATCGACAAAAATCCGCCCAGTTCAAAGCGAACCTGGCGATCGGGATCGACACCATAAAAAGCTGATAACGGCATTTCAAAACCTGCATCATTCGGTATTATTCCGGCCTGGAATAAATAACTTTTGGGTTTGTCGGTAACCAGTACAAACCGGGCCGCAGCAGGAGAAATAAATATGGAAAAATTTGATTTGGAGCGCCAATCTATCCCAGGGGCAAACGTAACATAAGCCGGTGCCATAAATCCTGAGGTGCGGCGTTTATATCCTTTCCCCAGATAATTATAATCGAACCCGTCTCTAAACTGGGAACGAAAATTGGCGACCGTTGATAGATTCAGTGTTTTGCTGATGGCCCTTCCGAGTTTACTAAACAGGTCAATCTTATCATCATTCTTTCGTATACCTTGCGAAGAGGTATTTACGAAAGCATAGCCAAGATCAAGCGTATTATCCCAGGACCATTTGCCCACTTTACGATTTGCATATAAGTTTGCATAGGTAGCCAAAGAAAGTGAGAATTTTTCGGCGCCGGCCGCCCAGTTGCGACTTCCTCCCTGGCCCACGTTCAGAGAAAAATTACCCCCGATTTTCCAGGCCTTATTTAATTTCTTTGCCGTATCATCAACTCCTCCTCTGGAAGCCTGGCTTTGAATATCTTTTATTCCCGCATCCTGGGCAATCACACTGGCTGATACAATAATAATGGCACAGATAAGAAGAGATTTTCTCATACGAGCAATTTAGTTTGGTATAAACAAAAACGGCATTTTGAAGATACTCAAAATGCCGTACAAATATATCATTTAATTCTTTTTTCCCGGGGTGATCCGGAAAATAGCCTGGGTTAGTTTTTCTTCTTCTCTGGCAATTTGTTTGATTAGAATTTTCGCAAATAACCGATCCCGATATATTGCCTGAATTGGGTACGCCGGGAAGCATTATCATCCCCTAGAACCCGCACGTCATCATCATAAATTATGTCAAGACCAATATTGGCGGAGATTCCTTTAAAAATATTCGCGCTTAACAAATGCGTCATAAAAACATCGATGTTCTGAGGATTTCTCTTATAATTAGAAAACAGATCGAGTTTGCCTTTATAGGTTACGTTCTTCACAATGTCTTTCAGGTAATTTGCGGTTAGATAGGCTCCAATTTCATTATTCACCGATTTACCCAGGGGAACCCCATACACTCCCCCTTTTATTCCTGGCTGAGCCAGGCCGGTGGCAGAAACGATTACCCAACGACTGGCAAGCGGAGATATAAAAAGTGAAAATTCTTTATTTGGTTTGAAATCAAAACCAGCAGAAACAATCAGGTAGGCCGGAGACAGGAATTGAGAAATTTTCACACTGGAATCAGGTTTTGGATAATTAAAACCGGGTGCCATCTGGGTACGGAAATTAACCAACCCGGAGAGATACCATTTAGGAGCAATCTTATATCCGTATTTAGTAAGAAATTCTAACCGGTCGTCACTCTTTCTATCTCCCAACGAAGTTGTTTTTACTACGCCAAGGGCCATGTCAAAACTGTTGTCCCAGGAATGCCTGTCCTTGGTATAATACGCAAAAAGATTCAGGAATCCGTTAGCGTTTAATTGAAATTTGTCGCCCCCGGCAGCCCAATTGGAAAGGGAAGTCTGACCAAAATTTGCATTGAACAGTCCTCCTTTTTTCCAGGTCTTTACCGTGGTATCTTTTGGATCTTTAGCAATGGTTTTGGAAGAAGCATTTTTCAGTTCCTGAACCGTTTGATCCTGTGCGTTGATTTGCCCGACAGCCATAATAGCGAGCATCAATAATCCAATCTTTTTCATCTTCTTGTTTTGTGGTTATTTAAAATAAAAACTGTTCCTGCGGAAGGCTGTAAATCTCTACGGTGTGTTTGATTTCCGAAAAAGGTTTACATGGGGCAGGAACAGTTGCTTTATTGGGTACAGAGGTAAGTTATTTCTTTAAGGCATCACGAATTTCACGGAGCAAGGTGATATCCTCTGGAGGTGCAGCGGGTGCAGCTTCTTCTTTCTTTTTCATACTATTAATGGCTTTAATAACCAGGAACATTACAAATGCCACGATAATGAAATCAATAATAGCTGTTATAAAAGAACCCCATTTCATAGATAATTCGGCAATACCTGGGACGGTAACAGCCCCTGAAGCATCCTTTACTTCGGCCACTCCTGCCTTCAGCACTAATTTCTTTTCGTTGAAATCAACGCCGCCGGTGAGTAATCCTACGATTGGAGCAACGAGACCTTCCGTAAATGAAGTAATTACCTTTCCAAAAGCGCCTCCCATTACAAAAGCAACGGCAATTTCTACCAGGCTGCCCTTCATGGCAAACTCTTTAAATTCTTTTAGCATACCCATAATTAATTAGTTTTTAGTTGGTGAATTAAGAAAAATATGAATTTAAATAATTTACCCTATAAGTTGTAGAATGGTTACAAAAAGTTGCACAACCCACTTTTTTATTTTTTCAATCCGGGATATTTCATGTCAAGATCTTTCAAGATATCGCGTAAAGCCTTGGCAATGACGTATTCTTTAAACCAATTTTGGTCGGAGGGCACAATAATCCAGGGAATATCATTACAATTCTCAAAACAATCCTCATACATCTCCATATAAACATCCCATAGTTTGGCCTCATCAAAATCCTTTTCATTGTATTTCCATTGTTTTGCCGGATCATGGATCCGCTCCTGCAAACGTTCCCGCTGCTCTTCTGGAGAGACATGCAGGTATAATTTAAGAATTTGGGTATTGTTATGCTGTTGTAATAATTTTTCAAAATCATTTATGGCACTCATGCGCTTTTTGGCCGTATCATCATCGCACCATTTATGCACCCGCGTAACCAATATATCTTCATAATGCGACCGGTTGAAAATCTGAATCACTCCTTTCGGAGGAGCCGCATTATGGATTCTCCATAAAAAATCATGACTTAATTCTTCCGGGGTTGGTGCTTTATAGGATCTTACGGTTACCCCTTGCGGATTGAGTGATCCAAATACATTTCGGATCACGCCATCTTTTCCGCTGGCATCTAATCCTTGTATGACTACTAAAACGGAATGCTTGCCTTCCGCATACAGTAGATTCTGCAATTCGTCCAGTTCTGCCAGGAATTTTTGAGTTTTCTCTTTCGTTTGTTCTTTGTCAAGATCTTTCGGTGCCCTGGTACTTATTTCCTTTAATTTTATTTTTCCCATTGTAGTGTTGGTTTTATTTAAAGTTATTGGATTTTGAGGGTTTATTATCAACTTGCATCCTCATCTTCATGAACAATCCAAATAATAAATTAATTAACTGGGGTCTTTTTTTTATGCTGGCCGTTATTTGGGGTAGCTCTTTTATTTTAATGAAGTGGGGAATGTACGGCGGGGAAGGGAAGGCAACTCTTACTGCTTTCCAGGTAGCGGCTATCCGGATACTCAGTGCCGGTTTGGTTTTATTACCTAAAGGAATTATTCAATTCTCAAAAATACCGGGTGATAAAAAAATGTTTGTAATACTTTCCGGTATACTGGGCAGTTTTATCCCGGCTTTTTTATTTTGTATTGCAGAAACAAAGATTGATAGTTCATTAGCCGGTTTTTTAAATGCGCTCACTCCCGTTTTCATTATTATTATCGGGGCTATGTTCTTCCATAGCCCAATTCAAAAAAACAAAGCAGGGGGGCTGGTAATCGCGTTTACCGGGATGCTTATTTTATTTCTTGCCAACAAACATCTCAGCCTGCAATATACCGGCTATGCCGGATTTGCACTGCTAGCCACTATTTGCTACGGCTTTAATGTGAATATGGTGAATCGGCACCTGCGGGAGATCGGGTCATTTAATATTGCTGCCGTTAGTCTGAGCGCGTTGGTTCTACCCTCCTTCCTCGTTTTGCTCTTAACCGGTTTTTTTAAGCTTCCTTTACTGAACGCCCGTTTCATTTATTCCACCCTGTCTGCAATGACACTGGGCATATTGGGTACAGCAGTTGCCACCATACTTTTTTATATGTTGCTTAAAAGAGCCGGTACACTTTTTTCATCAATGGTAACCTACGGAATCCCATTTATTGCATTAGGATGGGGTTTGCTATATGGAGAAAGCATCAACGCTATTCAAGTAGTGGGATTGGCAATAATATTAAGCGGAGTTTATTTCACTAATAAGTCGTGAGTTACTGGCTGCCTTAAAATCAAGTCATCAGCAGCAGTGCATTTATCAGGAATTACTTCATCATTCACTAACCACCCCCGCATGTGTTTTGTCATACAGTCATGATTTCTTTTTCTTTGGCAGCGAGGTGCTTATCTACGAGGGTAATAAATCTATCAGTCGTTTCCTGGATATTTTTTTCTGCATCCTTGCAAAGATCCTCACTCAATCCGTTCTTCTGTAATTTCTTAATATGCTCCATGGCATCGCGACGAATATTCCTTACTGCTACCTTGGAATGCTCCCCCTCTACATGCGCTTTTTTAACCAATTCCTTCCTCCTGTCTTCCGTCAGAGGAGGCATGAACAAACGAATAATGTTACCATCATTTTGGGGAGTGAGTCCGATATTGGCATTAATGATGGCCCGCTCAATAGGCTGCAGCATGTTCTTTTCCCAGGGCTGTATGGTAAGTGTGCGGGCATCGGCTACCGAAACATTTCCCACCTGGCTGATGGGGGTTGGATTACCATAATAATCTACATTGATACCATCCACAATCCCCGGCGTTGCTTTTCCCGCTCTCACTTTTACCAATTCTGTTTCAAGGTGAATAATCGCCTTTTCCATTAAGTCTAATGCCTGCGAACTTATTTTACGTAACTCTTCTGACATATCTTTTATAATTATTTAGCCTACAAACCTACATTAAATAAAAAAACCGGGCAAAACCCGGCTAAAAGAATTTTACTATTTTAACCACCATCTCGGAGACAGCGCTAATTTTTTTGCTCCAGAAGTGTATCCTTGGTAAGAGGTACTACCCTTGAAGAAGCCATTTTATTTTTTGTGGTGCGTGCCACAAAAAGCCTGGGTTCACGCCGGGTGTAATACAGGGCGGCGATTCCGGCAAAAAAGATTCCTCCAATGCCTAAAATTAACCAGGTGCTGCCGAGACTGCGGGCCAAAAATGCACCTATTACGCAAAGCAGATTAACTGACACCAAAATTATTGTAATTGAACGATGGGAAAGTCCCTTATCAAGTAATAGGTGATGAATATGATTCCTGTCGGGACTAAACGGGGACCGGCGATGGATCATGCGTATGCCAAATACGCGCAATGTATCCAGCAAGGGTATCATTAAAATGGCAAAACCAATAGCCGGTGAAGCCGTTATGGGAAAATTAGTATTAGCCACATCGGCTACACTGATAAACTTGATAACTAATATAGCATTTACCAAACCGATAAGCATGGATCCGGTATCACCCATAAAAACCTTGGCGGGGTGAAAGTTAAATATGAGGAACGCAACCAGGCTTCCGGCCAGGGAAAAAGAAAGTACAGAATAAGCGACCATATTCACCTGTAAAAAATAAACTCCAAAAATGATAGTCGCCATTAAACCCAGGCTTCCCGCCAATCCGTCGATGCCATCAATAAGATTGAAGGAATTTATAATCACAATTACGGTAAAATAAGTGAGCATCAAACTGAACATCTCCGGCAATTCTCCAATGCCCAAAAAACCGTGCATGCTTTTAATCTGGATCCCTCCTTTATAAATAATTAGGAAAGCGGCTAACACCTGACCGATAAATTTCTTTACCGGGGAAATAACGAGGATATCATCCTTTAAACCCAAGAAAAAAATTACCACCGCGGCGGCGAGGTAAAACTGAAATTCTGAGCTGGTTTGAAACTGCACAGCCAATAAACAGGCGATAATAAAGCCTGCGAAAATACCCAGCCCCGCCAGCGAGGGTATGGGTGTTTGGTGTACCTTTCTTTCGTCAGGGATATCGAACAGTTTCTTCCTTTCAGCTACTGTTATTATAACAGGCATAGCCAGAAAAGTGATCGTGAAAGAGGTCGCAACAGAAAGCAAAACATCAAATACATTTAACATCAGCCAAATTTTGAAATGTCTGTAATAGTTTACGTGCTACTAATATGGCCGGTTGGGTACAGACTTAACCGGCTGCAAATTAAAGGATGTTCCCCGAATAACAACAATTAGAGCCCATTTATTGCGAAACCGGCCTGTAAAGTGGAAAAGCATAATAAAAAGTTTACGTATCAAACTGCCCTGTTACTGAATTCCTGTAGTTTTGCGGCCACATTTATATTACTTATGCCAGCATTGAAAGATATAGCTACCCAATTACGCCGGGATATTGTTCGAATGGTTCATGGTTCTGCCAGTGGCCATCCCGGCGGATCCCTTGGATGTACAGAATATTTTACGGCCCTTTACTTTAAGGTTTTGAAGCACAACCCTCAATTTAATATGAATGCTACCGGGGAGGATGTGTTTTTTCTTTCAAACGGACACATTTCTCCCATTTATTATTCAACTCTTGCAAGGGCAGGATATTTTGACGTAAAGGAGCTGGCTACTTTCCGAAAATTAAATAGCCGCTTACAAGGACATCCTGCCACCCATGAACATTTGCCCGGCATCCGCATTGCTTCCGGTTCGTTAGGACAGGGTATGAGTGTGGCATTAGGTGCTGCGCTAACTAAGAAGTTGAATGGAGAAAACACGTTAGTTTATTCATTACATGGAGACGGAGAATTGCAGGAGGGACAAATTTGGGAGGCGGCTCTCTTTGCAGCCCACCATAAAGTAGATAACCTAATTGCTACCGTTGACTGGAACGGTCAGCAAATTGACGGTCCTACCAGGAAAGTGATGAACCTCGGAGACCTGGGAGCAAAGTTCCTTTCTTTTGGTTGGGAAGTTATACACCTGGAAAAAGGAAATGAAGTGGATGAAGTGGTGGCCACTCTCGAAAAAGCAAAATCATTTACAGGTAAAGGCAAACCCATTATCATCTTAATGAAAACAGAAATGGGTAAAGGAATTGATTTTATGGAAGGCAGTCATGAATGGCATGGCATTGCTCCCAGCGATGAACAATTACAGAAGGCGCTGGCCCAATTGCCAGAAACATTAGGGGATTATTGATTAGGGGCAGATTTGTAAATTAGAGAATCTGAAAATAACTGATATCCGATCTTACCTGGTATATTCCAGGATTAAAAATCCGGCAACTCCATGTGCACATCTGCACATTTTCTGGTTTTCCATTTAACTCTTCAAATCCACCTCCTGCAACGCGGCGCGCCTACTGGGAAACCAGGAGGCGAGTAAAGCAACCAATAATACGGTTGCAGCTACCAGCACCAGATCGCGCCAGGCAATTTTTACAGGATAATAATTAATAAGAAATGTACCTCCCTGGATCGGGATTAATTTAAACCGCACCTGGGCCCAGCATAAAAATAATCCCAACAGCATTCCCAACCCAATACCTATCATACCTAATAACATCCCTTCGCTCAAAAATATTCGTTGTACAAGAGTATTGTTGGCGCCCAGTGCCTTCAGTACCTGTATATCCTTTCCCTTTTCCAGTACCAGCATGGTTAAGGCACCAACCATCGTAAACGCGGCTACCACCAGCATCAGGGTTAAAATACAATAGATAGCCCATTTTTCGAGCGTCATAACGGAGTAGAGACTTCTATTCTGCTCGTACCGTGTTTCGATTTTATAGCCCGTGGTAAAGAGGTTGGATAATTGCTGTTGAACTTTCTTGACTTGTTCCGGGTCCTTTACCGAAATTTCAATACTGGTATATTCTTCCTCTTTCATCTGCAGCATCTTTTTCATGAAGGCGAGGTTAGTAAGCGCGTACTTACTGTCGATATCCTGCTGAATAAAAAAAGTTCCCGCGCCAATAATGTTATCGGATGAAAATGACTGGTATGGGTCTATTACGCTTACATTAACGCCCCGCCGGAATAAATACACCGTCATAGGATAAATGCTTTTCTCCACATCGGCTGCCACCGCATATTCTATTCCGCCTCCCAATACAATAGAGGGGTTATCTGCTGTACCCAATTCAAACTTCCCGCGAATAATCGTTTTTGATACTTCCGTTACTTTACTGTATTGATCGTCTACTCCTTTTAAGAATACAATGGTTTGCAAATCGCCATTCTGAAGCAATGCTTTCTCTTCAGCAACTTTTGAAAATGATCTTATGGATGTTAATGATGATAATTTCCGAAACTGATCTTCACTAACCATCATCAATTTTTCATTAGACCCGCTGATTCGTATATCCGGATAAAAGGAAGAATAGAGCGATTTTACCAATCCTTCAAAACCATTAAATACACTCAACAATACAATGAAAGCCGCGGTAATCAGGGTAATAGCCACCACACTTACCCAGGCAATGATATTGATGGCATTCGTTGTTTTTTTTGCTTTAAAGTATCGCCAGGCAAATAGAAAGTTCAATGTTGGAGGTTTGAAGTTTTTTTCCGCCAGGATGCCAACCGATAATACAAAAATTTTGGATAGGCAATCAGACGAAGGTTGAAGTTAACTCGCGGATGGATCCGTTCCCGGCAATTCCGATTCCTTAATCTTCTTAAACAATTCTTCCATCTTAAAAACATTGTCGAGTGTATCATCCAGGTAGAATTTAAGTTCCGGCATGCGGCGCAATTGCTTGGATATTCTCCCGGTTAGTTCTTTTTTTATTTCCCATGCCCGTTCTTC
Source organism: uncultured Chitinophagaceae bacterium (assembly GCA_963775145.1). Lineage (GTDB taxonomy): Bacteria > Bacteroidota > Bacteroidia > Chitinophagales > Chitinophagaceae > Endoryza. The sequence continues at coordinate 35,665 of CAVZHZ010000012.1, read as the reverse complement.
AATTTTTTTCATCGTACCCTCCCGGTCGGTTACCTGGAACAGGCTTATATAGATTCGTGCTTCCAGTAAATCGGGCGTAACTTTTACAGCTGAAATTGATATCATTCCCCCGTTCAGCATCGTAAGGCCGATACGCTGAAAGATTTCATTCATTTCTTTTTGTATCAAGCCAGCTACCTGCTTCTGTCTCTTTTTTTCTTCCATTTCATTAACGGTTTAATCGTAGTAAAATTAGTTACTTTGCACCTCTTAAAAGTATACATGAAGCGATTTTCGACGATTTTAAGACATCTCAGGGATCAAAAATCCAATATAGGGCTTTATTTTATCTGCATATTATTTTCCATTGTATTTTCCCTTGTATCGCTGGCGGGCATTGGTCCTTTTTTAAGAATGTTATTTGGCGATCAGCCAGCGGCCCATGAACCTGAACCAACGTTTTCCTTTTCCGCCTCCTCCCTCTCCAATTATTTTCAATATCGAATTTCCCATATCATCGAAAACAAGGGAAAAGGGTATGCGCTTGGCCTTATCTGCATCGCCGTTATTATAGCCATCTTTCTAAAAAATGTATTTATCTATTTATCCTACCGGGTAATGGCCCCTATCCGAAATCATGTTATGACGAATCTTCGGGCCGGGCTGTACAAAAAGATTCTGCAATTACCCATTGGTTATTTTACCGAACAGCGGAAGGGAGATATCATCAGCCGGATGAGTAACGACATGAACGAAATTGAATGGAGTATAATTGGTACCCTGGAAGGCCTGATCCGGGAACCACTCAGTATTCTTTTTTTCCTGGGAACACTAATCTTTTTAAGTCCTTACCTCACTTTATTAGTATTAATTCTGCTGCCCGTTGCCGGTTTCATTATTGGCCGCCTCAGCAAATCACTTCGCAAAGACTCTGGCGAGGCACAAAGTGAGTTGGGTTCCCTGATGTCTATTGTTGATGAAACATTGGGCGGATTGCGGGTCATTAAAGCTTTCAATGCGGAAAATAAAATCGGCAACACCTTTAACAGGTCCAATACTTATTTGAATTTTTTAAGGAATAAAATTGCCTTCCGAAGAGATATGGCCTCCCCCCTTTCTGAATTTCTCGGAGTCGTTATTCTTTGCTGTATTTTATGGTTTGGCGGTAAAATGATACTGGAGAAATCAATTGACATGACTCCGGACAATTTTATTCTTTATATCATTATTTTTTCGCAGATCATTAACCCGTCTAAAGCGCTCTCTACCGCATTCTATAACACACAAAGAGGAAGTGCCGCTATTGAACGTATTGAAGACATAATGAAAGCTCCGGTTACTATCCGGGAATTACCCGATGCAAAAACATTGTCTTCCTTCACCACTAAAATCGAATTTCGTAACGTTTCTTTTTCTTACGAGGACACAACTATTCTTGATAATATTAACCTGACCATTGAAAAAGGAAAGACAGTCGCTTTTGTTGGCTCCTCGGGCGCAGGTAAATCTACCCTTGCTGATCTGGTTCCGCGATTTCATGATGTTACCCAGGGAGAACTTTTGATCGATGGGATAAATATTAAGGAGTATACCCTTGCTTCTTTAAGACATCATATGGGAATTGTTACGCAGGAGCCCGTATTATTCAACGACAGCATTGCAACCAATATCGCGCTGGGCGATGAGGCGGCTAACATTGCCGAAATTGAAGACGCTGCCCGCGTAGCAAATGCTCATGATTTTATTATGCAAAAGGAAGAAGGCTATCAAACAAATATTGGCGACCGGGGGAATAAACTGAGTGGCGGAGAAAGGCAACGACTTACTATTGCGAGGGCGGTATTAAAAAATCCTCCCATACTGATTCTGGATGAAGCCACTTCCTCCCTGGATACGGAAAGCGAGCGATTGGTGCAGGATGCTATTAGTAAAATGATGCAGAACCGGACCAGTATAGTGATTGCTCACCGACTGAGCACCATTCGGCATGCCGATGAAATAATCGTTCTTCAAAAAGGAAAAATAATTGAACGCGGCACGCATAATGAATTGATTGTTCAAAACAGTTTTTACAAAAAACTGGTAGATATGCAGGAAATCAGTTAACCGAATGGAAAGATAAAAAGAGGGAGGATGTGGAAGGCTCTGAAGTTCTTCCGCTTCCCCGGGCGTTTTCATCTGCGGGAGAAAGAATGGTTGAAACATGGTCTGATCGTCCCGATCTGACCATGTTTCAAGGTCTCGCAAAAATCGGTTATCGGCTCGCCACCTCCGGCTTCGCATAAAAATTAAAATGCTTCCACTTTTGCATATCTGCCTTTAATAACTTCTGTTCCGAATCGGGATGGCCCAGGTCATCAAAATAATAGATCTCATAGCCCTGGTTTACGATGCAGTCATACAGTTCATTACGCTGTTGAATCGTTAATTTAGAAAAACATTCTGCTTCCACAACCGGATGATATTTTTTCAACAGCGATTGAATAGATTGAATGATTTCCATATCATAGCCTTCCGTATCAATCTTAATAAAAGAAAGTTTAGGTAGCCATTGACTATATTGTTGTTCAAGGAAGTTTTCAAGATTCACCGCCTTTATCTTATGTGGAAGCGTGTAGGACCCGTGCGTACTGCTTGGTTGATCAGATATTCCTCCATTACTCAAAGACGCCTCTGAAGATGCATAATAAAATTCTGCTTCTTTCTCGGCAATGGCATACGGAAGTATTTCAATATTTGTTTTGTCTTTATTTAATCCGGCATTGACTGTGACCACTTTCAGGATATGGGGATTGGGCTCAAATCCCAGTATCAGTCCATTCTTTCCGGCCGCTAGTCCCATGGGCACCGTAGTATCGCCGATATTGGTACCTATGTCAATGGCAAGGGACCCCGCCGGAATAAATCTGCGAAACGAGTCTACATGTGCCTGGGTAAGTATAAAATCTTTCATCAATGGATTTTTCCAGTTGGCAAACTGCACGGTACCCTCTTTCTCCAACTGAAAAGTCTGCACCTCAGAAGGATACTCCTGGAAAACTCTCCTGGCTTTTCGACGGGCCAGCTTATTTTTTATATATTGGAGTAACATGCTGATAATTTAAACAAAGATAAGCAGGAGACTTTAATCAATATTTTATTGCATCCCAAATTAATTACGGTTGGCAGTAACCATTTAATTTAAGCTACCATTGTCCAAATAGAAAAAATAAAGTATTAGCCATCAAATACCCATGATCAGTATTTTAAACATATAAAAGAGAATCACTATTATTTTTCCGGCGGTACTGTTAATTCAAAATCGCTTTCGTACTTTCAACCCTCAAATTTCGGGATATGAGAAGAATTGCAATATTATTACTGGGCTCTTTCATCGTATTGATTAACCTGCAGGCCCAGAAGAAATCATTTTCATACGATCAGCTTTTTAAAGGAGCCGTCTCCAATGTGTCAAAACCTTTACCCAATATAACAGGCTGGGCAGACGATGAACATTATATTGAAATGCGCAAAGATGAGACGGATGGAAAAACAAAATCCTTCTCGGTTGAGGTTAAATCGGGTATAGGCAAACTTTATGAAAAAAAAGAAAATACACCGGAAATCCAATCTCTTGCTTTTGCCGCTCCAAAAGGTGCGCGTAATACCATTTTATCTCCCAATAAAAAATGGGCTGCCTATACAAAACCAGATAATAACTTATATGCTACCGAAATAGAATCGAAAAAGGAATATCAATTGACCAATGATGGTTCTGAATCCATATTGAATGGGTATGCTTCTTGGGTGTACTATGAAGAAATATTAGGCAGGGGCAGTCGATACAAAGCCTTTTGGTGGAGCCCCGACAGCAAAAATATCTGCTTTATGCGCTTTGATGATTCGGAGGTTCCGGTATTCCCGATTTATTGGAACGATGGACAGCATGGCCGCTTGGAAAATGAGCGGTATCCTAAAGCAGGTGATAAAAACCCCGAAGTCAGGATTGGCATTACAGCAATTGATAACCCTGCCAAAACAGTGTGGGCAAACTTTAATCCAAAAGATGATCAGTATTTCGGCACTCCTTTATGGACCCCGGCAAATGAACTGTGGATTCAATGGATGAACCGAGGCCAGGACAGGCTTAAAATTTATCATACTGATTTATCTACCGGAGAAAAAAGGGTAGTATATGAGGAAACGCAAAAAACCTGGATCGACCTGGATGAATACAACCGAATAGAATTTTTAACCGATGGAAAAACATTTATTCTAAGAAGCGACAAAGATGGTTGGGAAAATTTATACCTGCATGAGAGTAGTGGAAAACTCATCAACCCGATAACCACAGGTAATTTCTGGGGAACGAGTATTACCCGAATTGACGAAAAATCAAAAACTCTTTATTTCCGCGCCCGTAAAGAAAATTCCGCCCGGTTTGATTTTTATAAAGTAGGGTTGAATGGCAAAGGGCTTACCCGGTTGAGTTTTGGGGAATTTAGCCATGATCAGATTAACCTATCTCCCAATGCAAAATATTTTATCACTACCTATTCTAATGTAAGCACCCCTAATACAATGTCGCTGGTTGATGCCAAAGGAAAAGTAATTCGGGAATTAGGTAATACACGCGGGGCCGAATTTGACAGCTATACCTTACCAAAAACTCAATTAACAAGAGTTAAATCCTCGGATGGTTTATTTGATTTACCAGTATTAATTACTTATCCTGTTAATTACGACCCGAATAAAAAATACCCTGTAGTAGTTAGCATATATGGCGGGCCTAATGCTGGCACCGTATACAACCGTTGGCGTCCTGTTGGAGGTGCTTCGCAGTGGTGGGCACAGGAAGGAATGATACAGGTTGCTTTTGATAATAGAAGTTCGGGACATTTTGGAAAGATTGGGTTGAATTATATTCACCGTCAGTTAGGCAAGTATGAAACAGAAGATTATATGGCTTGTGGAAAATGGTTACGCGACCAGCCATGGGTGGATACCAACCGGGTTGCCATTACTGGCGGAAGCTTTGGTGGATATATGACCTGCATGGCACTGACCTATGGAGCTGATATATTCACCCATGGAATCGCTAACGCCGCAGTGACCGACTGGCAATTATATGATACACATTATACGGAACGTTTTATGGACACGCCCCAGGAGAATCCCGAAGGATATAAAATAACGGCGGTTATGACATACGCGGATAAATACAAGGGACTTCTTCGTATTGTACATGGAACTTCCGATGACAACGTCCACATGCAAAACAGTATTCAATTGATAAATAAATTGCAGGAATCTAAAAAGCATTTTGAATTCATGATTTACCCCGGCGAAAGACATGGAATTGGAGCCAATAGTTCCAATAAAGCGCAACATAACCGGAATGAAACTTATGAATTCTATTACAAAAACCTGCTCAATAAACCAATGCCCTCCGTTTTTTGGGATGGAAGTACACAAAAAAGAGCATTTTAATAATACCCTTCACGTTGCAAATTATAAAGGGAATAAGGCAAGACTCCAAACTCTTTTCTTAATCGATAAACATTTTATTTATCGGTGTATAAATTCATTACTACTCCCTGGCTTCCTGCACCACCCACATAGCCTCTAACGACAATTGTATAAATTTTTCCGGCAGCCAGGTTTACATTAGGTAATAAAGAAATAATACTACCGGAGCCGCTCGATCGCACTTCAAAAGTTTGTAGACCCGGATCTATTGCAGTATAATTTACCCCGGCTCCATTGGATTGGTCATTGAAAACTCGGCCAGAAAAAACGGCAGTTCCTCCTTTGAACAAATCTACAGTGGGGCCATTGCCTGCCAGGTGAAAAAAACGCACATGCGATTTACCCGCCGGAGGGTCGGAGAGGTTATCAATTACTAATGATTTTTTGAGCCTTGAAATTGAATCAGCAATAACAATTGTGTAATTCTTATCAGCATCTAATACAACATCAGTATTGGTAAAGGGCAATACAGAACCTTCCAGGTTCATCCGGATATTAAAACCACCTGCATCTACCTTAATATAGTCTGAAACAAGTCCGTATTTCACCGCAGATATTAAAACCTTACCATCCGGGGCCAGGTTTACAGATGTAGCATTGGGTGAGGCATTCATAACCCGTATTGAAGTTTGAGGGTTATTATTACTGTTTTTATTACAGGCTGAAAAAACTAATACGAAACCAACAAAACAAATTAGTGTCTTCATGAAATTGAAAATTTTAATAAATATAGCCTCTTATTTTTCTACTGATTATTTGTCCGCATGATAAAAAAAAAGCAAAAAAGCCGGAACAAGCCGGCTTTTTGACAAATTATCTGAAATTGATTTATTTATTCATCATTTGCTTGGCTTCTATACTCAGGGTAGCATGCGGTACAGCGCGTAAGCGTGCCTTATCAATCAGTTTTCCCGTTACCCGGCAAATTCCATATGTTTTATTTTCAATTCGCATAATGGCTTTTTCCAGGTGATCAATATAGCTGATCTGGCGACTTGCCATTTGGGCCAGTTGTTCCCGCTCCATGCTCATACTTCCATCCTCCATGGTCATGTATCTGTTCTCCGTTTCATCTCCTCCCATTTCATCTTTGCGGGTAATCAATCCCTGCAGGTAGGCGAGTTCTTTTTTTGCCTGATCCAGTTTTTTCTGAATCAGCTCCCGAAATTCTCCTAAATCAACATCACTATAACGCATAGTAGGTCCGGTTTGAATATTTCCCGGCTGGTCTAACACCGACTTGGTAAACTCAGGCTCATATTTACGGGTCGTTTTTGTTTTTATATCAGGCATAACTACTTTGACGGGTTTTACCGGCTCTGTTTTCTTTTTCACGGGCAATGGGGGCGCAGAAACTAATTTGATAGTTTTACCGCTTACAGGTCCTTTTATTTCGGGTGCTTTTTCAATTGGTCTTTGAGCGACGGCTGGAGGAGGCGTTGCCTTTTTAGGCTCTGCTTTTGGTATCGTCTTACTGGCAGTAGGTTTGACTGAAGCTTTAGTAACAGGTTTTGCCACGGACTTCTTTGCTGCCGCTGGTTTTGCAGGTGCCTTGGCGGCCTTTTTAACCATTGGTTTTACCGCCTTTTTGTTTGCTTGCTTTTTGGGCGGTGAAGCCTTTTTTGCCGGTGCTGTTTTTTTAGTAACCTTGGCTGCTTTTTTCTTGATTGCCATACTGTTAGGCTTTTTTTGTAACAAATACTTTTAATGGAATGTCATTTACTTCTATTTCAGTGCCATGGGGTAATTCGGATACTGATTCCAGTTGATCTGCCATAATTTCGGCGCAAATATAGGTATTATATTGTGCGATGGTTTCCTTTAAGGCCTGCGAATCTAAAACTTTTACCAGAATTCTATCGGTCAATTCGTACCCACTATCTTTCCGGATCTTTTGAATCCGATTCACGAATTCTCTCGCATTACCTTCATTTTCAAGGTCGGGGCTCACTGTAATGTCAAGGGCCACGGTTAAAGTGTCCTTATTGGCTACCATCCAGCCCGGAATATCCTCACTGCTTATCTCAACCTCATTAATTTGTAATATTACTGGTTCATTATCAATTTCCAATGAATATAACCTCTCTTTTTCAAACTTTCAATATCCTCCTGGCTAAAATTACCCAGGATGGATGCGTACCGCTTTCATTTTAGATCCCAGTCTCTTTCCCAATGCAACAAAATTGGGCTTGATTTTCTTCTTAATGAACCCATTATTTTCAGTTATATATTGTATTTCTTTTACGTTTACTTCAGCCTTTACAGGTCTTCCATCTTTTCTCAATTGCTGCTTCATAGTTGGCTCAAAACCGGAATCAATACTTTTTGCAAAGGTTGACGCACCTTAATATTTACTTTCTTTCTCAACGACAGCACAAGGGAAGATACGTCCTGCGCCAAGCTGCATTCTTTCTTCCAGCAATCCATCAATCTTTGACTTATCTGCTTCGGGGGTAGTCGGCATGGTGAACGGATTTGACGCTGAACTTTCCCGTAACCTGATTTAAATTACCAAATACCAGTTTCACTAAAGAACGGCGAAATGGGAGCCATCAACCTCGTAATGGTCTCGAGGCATTCAAACAAGGTTTGATAAGCGCAGATCTTATCGTGCTCATAATCTCCTTTCCAAAACCGGCGCCGGCACAACCGTACATACCAGTTGCTGAGGTGCTCATCCACAAAATCTTCAATAACCCGACCTGCCTGGGTAGGCTCGTAATCATCCATGAATTCATTTGCTTTTTTCACCACGGAATTAAGGGAAGAAAGAATCCAGCGATCTATCTCAGGTCTCTCCTGCACCGGGATATAAGATTCTTTGAATGCAAACCCATCAACATTGGCATACAAAGCAAAGAATTGGTAGGTATTATATAATGTTCCAAAGAATTTTCTCTGCACTTCTCGAATCCCTTCCAGGTCGAATTTCAGGTTATCCCACGGAGAAGCATTGGTAATCAGATACCACCTGGTTGCGTCGGCCCCATATGTTTCAATGGTTTTGAAAGGATCTACCACATTTCCTAACCGCTTACTCATCTTATTTCCATTCTTATCTAACACCAGGCCATTTGACACTACGGTCTTGTAGGCAACCGATTCATATAGTAAAGCAGCAATTGCATGCAAGGTATAAAACCATCCTCTTGTTTGATCTACCCCTTCTGCAATAAAATCTGGCGGGGTATAATTCCTCAAAACGATTCACGCCGGGGGGTAATTTAAAGGGATACTTTTCCCCTTTCTTCAGTTTTTCATGATCCAATCCCCATTGGGCATAAGGCATGGCACCACTGTCGAACCAAACGTCAATGAGGTCAGGAACCCTTTTCATCCGCTTTCCTGATTTACTTACTAAAATAATATCATCCACGTAGGGCTTATGCAAATCCAAAATACCATCATGCAAGTAATGTGTATTCACGTCCCTACCCAATACCTCACTGGCATAGCGGATAGCATCATTCAATTCTTCAATTGACCCAATGCATCTTACTTCCCCCCCTCTTTTTCATCAATATACTGATCATTATCATCTACCGTCCTCCAGATGGGCAAGGGGGTTCCCCAGAAACGGCTACGACTCAGGTTCCAGTCGACCATATTTTCTAACCAATTGCCAAAACGACCTTCGCCGGTAGACTTGGGCTTCCAGTTGATGGTTTTGTTCAGTTCCACCATCTGGTCTTTGATAGCCGTTGTCTTAATAAACCAGGCATCGAGTGGATAATAGAAAATCGGGTTTATCAGTACGCCAGCAATGCGGATAATTGTGTTCGTATTTTTCTACTTTAAAAGCGCGGTTCTCTTTTTTCAGTTTTACGCTGATATCAACATTCACATCAACATAATTTGTATCGTCTTTATAATTCTTTACAAATCTCCCGCTGAATTCTCCTAGTCCATCTACAAATTTACCTTCCCGATCTACCATTGTTAATATGCCGATATTATATTTCTTGCCTACTTTATAATCATCGGCTCCAAAAGCCGGAGCAGTATGAACGATGCCCGTTCCGTCTTCGGTTGTTACGAATATCGCCTAACAGCACCCGGAAAGGATGAGCATTAGGCGTTATTGATTGAATTTCTGAAAGAGATTGGCTTCATAAGAAAGCAATTGTTCATAATCGCAGCCTTCAATATCTTTTCCTTTGAATTCGGTCATAATTTTCCATGGCAACATTTTTGTTTCCGCAGTATAATTTTCAAATTCGCCTTATGCTCTCCTTCCGGTTTGAAATATTTACCCACCAATGATTTGGCCAGAATAACACTGACTGGTAAATGTGTATAGGGATTGAAACGTCTTCACAACTACATAATCAATATTTGGACCAACGGTTAGCCCAAGATTGGAAGGCAGGGTCCAGGGAGTGGTGGTCCAGGCCAGGTAAAAAGTTCTGCATGTGGTTCGCCTGAGAGCTTTTATAGCAGCATGAAAAGGAAATTCGCTCTTTCCATTACGGATGGCTTTAAACATGGCAACGGCGCTGAAGTATCCTTTACATCCTTATATGTTCCGGGCTGATTTAATTCGTGTGAACTCAGTCCTGTTCCGGCCGCCGGGGAATATGGCTGGATGCTTACACTTTCGTATAAGCAATCCCTTTTTATGTAATTCACTTAAAATCCACCAGAGGGTTTCAATGTATTCATTTTTGAAGGTGATGTAGGGATCATTCAGATCTACCCAATATCCCATTTTACTGGTTATATCATCCCATTTATCCTTGTACCGAAGCACAGCTTCACGGCATTTCTAGATTATATTCTTCCACAGAAATCTTCTCCCCAATATCTTCTTTGGTGATTCCTAATTCCTTTTCCACCCCTAGTTCAATGGGGAGTCCATGAGTATCCCATCCACCCTTTCTTTTTACCTGGAACCCCTTCATTGTCTTATATCGGCATACCAGGTCTTTTAACGTGCGGGAAATAACATGATGAATACCGGGCATACCATTGGCACTGGGCGGCCCCTCATAAAATACAAAAGGAGTAGCTCCTTCGCGAAGCGAAACACTCTTTTCAAAAGCCTGGTTCTTAGTCCATTCAGCCAGTATTTCCTGCTCCATAATGGGCAGGTTTAGTTGCGAAAATTCCCTGTACTTAGCGCTCATATTTTTAAAATCCTGTCTCTGTTTTAAAGAAGTGGGCAAAGGTAAAGAAAAAATGCAGGCAAGCTTAGCGCAAAACCCATCTAATAGCAGATGACATGGGTCCATTTTTTTCTCCGTAAAATCACCAAATGAGCCCTTTGTCCGGGAATTAGCTGCCTTCCTGGCTTTAGGTTCTCAATATTTTGTATGCGTCTTCTGGCAAAGGCTATTTTAAAAAGTTCTGCCGGATGAGTGCATGTATATTGTCGGATACCATTCGTTAATGATAATTCTAAAGATGCTATGCCAGAACCATTGTCCAAAAAGAAGTAATCATAATCATCACTACCCCTATTTTGGATTTAAAAAATAAGGCCCGTATCTCAAAATATCCATATCCAGCAATTAATTTCTTCTGAAAGTTTTTAAGCAACCCTTTGTATTAAGATAAACTATGGAAATAATTCCTTTGACGGATAGTCTGTCATCGAGACCACATATCAATCGTTGATTAAAGGTATCCATGTAGGAAACAATCCTTATTAAATGGGATTGCCTACAATACAACTCCGTTAATAAATGCCTAAAGGACCTTTTCTTTATAACCTGATTGTCATATTTTTCCACATTCTCACGCTTTGGCATAATTTCTGGTTTTATAATTGAGAATTATCGGATGCAGCGTGGGGGAAAGAATGGGTATTTAATACACCTAAAAGAACGTAAAAAAACTGCATCTAATCCTAGGGGTTTTACCTCATATAGTTAAGATTTTTGAATTAATTTCATAGAGCATTACATGAAAAACCTTTTCTACGGTTTAGGGTTTAGGGGTTAAAAAGGGGAGTATTCCTGCTCCCCTTTCCTTTTATAGGAAAGGTTTCTACCATACATTCTTGATTTTCCGTCACCACCCGTTTTTAATCTCAACAGGCCTGTTGAAAAACCATTACAGGCATATATTTTTATCCAATGTCTTATTAATTCCACACGATTAAGGCCAGTTCCTGAAAAACAAATTCTCTCCCTATAAAAAAGCCTCCCCGTTTAACCGGGGAGGTTTCTTTATTTTTATAATTAGTCCGTTTTGGAAAAGTGTGACTGGAAAGTATATAAAGTATGATTGAAAAGGAAACGAACAGGGTCGGATTCAAATGAAATAATATTTGGATTTGCTGAAAAGGTTCCCGGTAACAAACAACCAAAGAGCCGGTTATAATAATGCCAATACTACACTTGAAAATTATTGAAATAACCAGGCCATTTCACCTTCCTTATTGCTTAAAAGAACGGTAATCCATGGCTGGCCATCCAATACCTCCCTTTAATGCTCTTTTCTGGAATCTCTATTAATATCGATTCTTCTCTAATAAAAAGAACAAAGTTCTTAAATGACAATGCATTGACAAATTTTTTAGGCTCAGGGGTTTCCCGGAATTACTTTTGCAACTCAACTAAAGAAATTGTCTAAGAATGAAATCAGAGAAGCGAATGGAGTACAATGCTGTTGAGGCAGCTATCCCATTTTTTACCTCTTGCCTATATAATCAATCATGACAAAGGTTATCCGAATCGGAACAAGGGAAAGTCAGTTAGCCGTGTGGCAAGCTACAGAGGTAAAAGAACTGTTGTCAAGAAACCATATTAATGCAGAATTGGTTTTCATAAAAAGCGGAGGAGACGTTGACCTAAAGACTCCTTTGTATGAAATGGGCGTTCAGGGCATATTCACCAAAGAATTGGATATGGCCTTATTGAATAATAGAATTGATGTGGCAGTGCATTCATTGAAAGATATGCCCACCCAACTGGCCAAAGGCCTGCAGCAGGCAGCCGTATTAAAACGGGGACCCGTAAATGATCTGCTGGTTTTTAAAAATGATCTGGCACAGGAAAAATATTCTCAACTACAGGCTAGCACCTCGCTGTTCCGTATAGCCACCAGCAGCATACGCCGTAAAGCACAATGGTTGAATAAATACCCGGATCATGAAATATATAACCTGCGGGGAAATGTAAATACCCGATTAAAAAAGTTGGCTGATGAAAACTGGGATGGTGCCTTATTTGCACAGGCAGGGTTGGAACGGGTAAATCTCCGGCCGGTACAAAGCATAATACTTGACTGGATGCTACCAGCACCCGCTCAAGGTGCCATAGCGGTAATGTGCCGGGAGCAGGATGAATACAGTCTCGAAGCCTGTGCACATTTTGATGATAAAGAAACATCCATTTGCACGGCTATTGAAAGAGATTTTTTACGCACTTTGCTGGGTGGATGTTCTACACCTGTTAGTGCGCTGGCAGAAATAAAGAATGGAGTCCTGTATTTTAAAGGGAATATTTTATCGGTAGATGGAAAACAAAAAGCATCGATCGAAAAAACAACTACCGTCAATGAGGCGGCCGGAATGGGAAATCTCTGCGCAATCAAACTATTAGAAAAAGACGGGCAAGCCATTGCCGATACAATCCGAAATGCCACCAAATAAAATAAATATATTAAGTACAAGACCTATTTCCGACACTCTTATCGAAGAGGCGAAGAAAAAAGGAATTATCATTGACATTCTTTCTTTTATTGATACCGAAACCATAGAAACAGTAGAAGTACAACAGGAAATTGAACAGACTTTGCTGCAATCCGCTACAATTGTGTTTACCAGCATGAACGCGGTGGAAGCGGTGGCAGCCCAATTAGAAGATCAACAACCCGATTGGACTATTTACACAATGGGAAACACTTCTCAGCAACTCGTAAGGAAATATTTTGGAGAACAAGCCATTGCAGGAACTGCCGGCAATGCTGCTGAACTCGCTGAACTAATTGCCGAAGACAGTTATGCGAAAGAAGTTATCTTTTTTTGCGGAGACCAACGGAGAGACGAATTGCCCGATATATTGAGGAAAAATGAAATAGAGGTATATGAAATAGAAGTTTATAAAACAGTGGCCACTCCGCATAAACTTAAAAAGCATTTCGACGGCATTTTGTTTTTTAGTCCAAGCTCCGTAGAAAGTTTTTTCAGTGTAAACAAGCTCGGTGGCCAAACAATACTTTTTGCTATTGGCAATACAACAGCCAATACAATAAAAAAATATGCGGAAAATAAAATCATTATCAGCGATGCGCCGGGCAAGGAAAACCTGGTGGAGGAAATGATAGAATTCTTTGGATCGTAAACTAATTGAGAATACGTATTGTTGATACTCAGAATTAAAAGAAGTTTCATTATTGTTTATTGACCAATTAACCAGTAGATATTCTACTAATAAAACAACTTATGTCTTCACTTAAAAACGATCTGTTATTAAGAGCCCTCCGAAAGGAAAAGGTAGAACGACCTCCCGTATGGATGATGCGGCAGGCCGGCCGGTATTTGCCCGATTATATTAAGCTGAGAAATAAATACGATTTCTTTACCCGTGTGCAAACGCCCGAACTTGCCTGTGCCATTACCCTTCAACCGGTTGACCAGGTAGGAGTAGACGCTGCCATTATATTTTCCGATATACTGGTAATCCCTCAGGCCATGGGGCTGGAAGTATTAATGGAAGAAGGAAAAGGGCCATCGTTACCCAAAACAATCAACACTCAAAAAGATATTGATAACCTCGTAACCGATCATGCGGAAGAAAATCTTCATTATGTATATGATGCCTTATCCCTTACTAAAAAAGAGTTGAATGGCCGCGTGCCGCTAATCGGCTTTGCCGGAGCCCCCTGGACACTTCTTTGTTATATGGTAGAAGGCAAAGGAAGTAAAACATGGGATAAGGCCAAGCAATTTGCATACACAGAACCTGGGTTGGCTCACCACCTCCTTCAAAAAATAACCAGCATAACAATTAGCTATCTCAAAGCGCAGGTTAAAGCAGGAGCAGATACCATACAGGTATTTGATAGCTGGGCAGGTTCATTAAGTCCGGCCGACTTCAAAATATTTGCCCAACCTTATTTATTACAAATATCTGATGCGTTAAAAAATGATGCGCCGGTGATCCTGTTTCCAAAAGGAAGCTGGTACGCGTTAAGAGAGTTGAGCCAAAGTAGTGCGGCGGGTATTGGCATCGACTGGTGCATTACCCCGCAGTTTGCCCGTGAACTAACCAACAACCGGATTACCTTGCAGGGAAATTTTGATCCGGCCAGGCTTCTGGCTCCCATACCACAAATAAAAAAATCGGTCAAAGAGATGATTGATGCATTCGGTACTAATCAATATATAGCTAATCTCGGGCATGGCATAACCCCCAATGTTCCGGTGGACCATGCCAAAGCATTCGTAGAGGCCGTTAAAGAATATAAACAATAAGAGTTAACTATATTTTGAGTTTCTATCGCCTCATTCAAGAACTAGTATTCGCTTTATGACTTCAAAAGAAACCTGGATAAAATATATTCATGACCTGCAAAACGATATCTGCGCGGCATTGGAACAGGCGGATGGAGCGGCCCGATTTGCAGAAGATGAATGGCAGCGTCCTGAAGGAGGCGGTGGAAAAACCAGGGTGATAAGTAATGGGCGTGTTTTTGAAAAAGGAGGAGTCAACAGTTCAGTGGTTCATGGCGAAGTAACTGACACCATGCGTAGGCAGTTAAATCTGGAGGGAGAAAGATGGTTTGCCTGCGGCTTAAGTATTGTTATTCACCCTTTCAATCCATACATTCCTACGATTCATTGTAATTACCGCATGTTTGAGTTGAGCAACAATCAAGAGGAAGTAACCGACCGGTGGTTTGGTGGAGGCACCGATCTTACTCCCTATTACTTGTTTGTGGAAGATGCCAGGTATTTTCATCAGTCGTATAAAAACGTATGCGATGCATTTGATCCCTCTTTTTATGAGCTATTCAAAAAAAATTGCGATGATTACTTTGTAAACTGGCACCGTGGTTCAGAGCGGCGTGGAATAGGAGGAATATTCTATGATCACCAGCGGCCCACCCAGGAAAAGAATATAGACTTTTGGATGAACTTTGGAAAGGCCTGCGGAGAGACGTTTTTAAAATCTTATACTCCTATTGTAGAAAAAAGAAAGAGTCAACCGTTTACCGAACAGCACAAGCATTGGCAGGAAATCAGAAGAGGAAGATATACCGAATTCAACCTGGTGCACGACCGCGGCACTCTATTTGGATTAAAGACAAACGGAAGAACAGAAAGCATATTGATGAGCCTACCCCCTACCGTAAGATTTGAATATAACTATCAACCTTCGGCAGGAAGTGAAGAAGATAAATTATTACAGGCATGTTTACATCCGAAGGATTGGGTAAGTGTACCAAACGATGAAGAAAGAAATGAATGGGTGAAACGATCGAATACCTGTTAAAAGCGGAGCGATCAATCAAATAATAAAATCAGAAATTACTTTATGTACCTGCCAAGAAGAAACAGAATATTACGCCAGTCAGCGGCCATTCGCTCGTTGGTAACAGAAACGACTTTGTCGCCAAACGATTTTATCGTTCCGCTTTTTATTGTAGAAGGGAAGGATATAAAGGAGGAGATCAGCTCCATGCCCGGTTATTACCGCTTGAGTATTGACCAGGCGGTGAAAGAAGTAAAAGAAATATGGAGCATGGGTCTTAAGTCAGTGTTACTTTTTATTAAGTGCAGAGAAGAGTTAAAAGACAACAAAGGAACAGAAGCATTGAATCGGAATGGACTGATGCAGCAAAGTATTAAAGCAATAAAAAATGCAGTACCAGAAATGCTGGTGATGACGGATGTGGCACTGGATCCTTTTTCTTCCTTTGGCCACGATGGTATTGTTGAAAATGAGGAGATACTTAATGATGCCACGGTGGAAGTGTTGGCAAAAATGAGCGTAAGTCATGCCCAGGCCGGAGCCGATTTTGTAGCCCCCAGTGATATGATGGATGGAAGGGTTGCAGCTATCCGGCAAGCACTCGAAGAGAATAATTTTACTAAAACAGGAATAATGAGTTATAGTGCCAAGTACGCCTCCTGTTTTTACGGACCGTTTCGGGACGCGTTGGATTCGGCCCCTGGTTTTGGTGATAAGAAAACGTATCAAATGAATTATGCGAATCGTATTGAAGCAATAAGGGAAACGCTGATGGATGTTGAAGAAGGATCTGATATAGTAATGGTGAAACCTGCCTTATCGTACCTGGACATTATAAGAGAAGTTAAGAACGCCGTTAATATACCAGTGAGTGCTTATAATATCAGTGGCGAATATGCCATGATTAAAGCCGCTGCGAAAATGGGTTGGATCGATGAAGATAAGGCCATCATGGAAACACTCACATCCATCAAGCGTGCAGGAGCCGATTTAATTGCGACTTATTTTGCCAAACAGGCTGTAAAATTGATAAATTAAAAAATTTACAAGTGTGGAAATGCTCAACAACTATCCCTTCCTATTAATTCATTAACATATTTAATCAGGAAAGATAAAGCCTCAAACATTTGCATTCGCACATTTGCACATTAATATACTTATGAACCATTCAAAAAGCAGGGAACTATTCGAACGATCACAGCAATCTATTCCGGGAGGAGTTAACTCCCCGGTTCGCGCCTTCAAAAGTGTTGGAGGTACTCCGGTGTTTATGAAAAAAGCGAAAGGGGCTTATTTGTATGATGCCGATGATAATCGATATATCGATTATATCGCTTCCTGGGGACCTATGATACTTGGACACGCTTATGAACCCGTAATTCAGGCGATCCAGGAATATGCCTCTTACTCTACTTCCTATGGTGCGCCAACAGAACTAGAGATTGAAATGGCCGAGTTGATAAAAAGTATGGTTCCCAATGTAGACCTAATCCGTATGGTAAGCAGTGGTACCGAAGCCTGCATGAGTGCGATACGCGTGGCCCGCGGTTATACCGGCCGAAATAAAATAATTAAATTCGAAGGATGCTATCACGGGCATGCTGATTCCTTTTTGGTAAAAGCAGGAAGTGGTTTAGCAACATTGAATATTCAAACAGTACCAGGTGTTACTGCCGGTGTCAGCAACGACACTCTTACCTGCGCATACAATGATCTTCCTGCGGTTCAGCAGCTTGTTTCTTCCCATAAGAATGAAATAGCGGCAATTATCATTGAACCCGTGGCAGGCAATATGGGTTGCATTTTACCACAACCAGGTTATTTAGAGGGGCTGCGCAAAATTTGTGATGCAGAAAATATTGTTTTCATTTTTGATGAAGTAATGACCGGCTTTCGCTTATCAGCGGGAGGAGCACAACAACAATTGGGAATAGAGGCAGACCTTGTTACCTATGGTAAGGTAATTGGAGGTGGCCTGCCCGTTGGTGCTTTTGGAGGAAAGCGAAAATATATGGAAGTGGTAGCTCCCTTAGGAAACGTTTACCAGGCCGGAACCCTAAGTGGAAACCCAATCGCGATGATTGCCGGCTATATTACCCTCAAAAAACTAAAAGAAAATCCATCCATCTATACAGATTTGGAACAAAAAACCCTGTACTTAAAAAATGGATTAAACGAAGTGCTGAAAAAGGGGGACCAACCTTTCGTCATAAACCAACTCGGTTCAATGATCAGTGTTCATTTCAGCGATCAACCGGTAACCAATTTTGTAACCGCCGCATCCGCAAATAATGAACTATTCAAAAAGTACTTTCATTCCATGCTTCAGCGGGGAATATATTTGCCCCCTTCGGCTTTTGAAAGCTGGTTCCTGAACAATGCGCTAACTTATACAGATTTAAATGCAACTATTCAAGCCACTAAAGAAAGTATGAACGAATTAGTCTAATGAGCGTCCCATTTCCTATAAGCTAATCGAAA
The DNA here is from genome assembly GCA_963775145.1 of uncultured Chitinophagaceae bacterium. GTDB lineage: Bacteria > Bacteroidota > Bacteroidia > Chitinophagales > Chitinophagaceae > Endoryza. The sequence goes on along the minus strand of CAVZHZ010000012.1, from coordinate 17,276 downwards.
TTAGCTATGAATGAAAAAGGGTTTGAATGAAGGCATCCGTACCCTTTACCGACCTGCACCCGGAAAATGATATTACTTTCGTTTCTTTTTTAGCTGGAATACCCGCGAAAGGTTAAACCCGAATCTAATCTCTCCTTTGATGAAATTGGCGGTAGTTTCTGTGATAAATGCCCGTTCGTTCATACCCGTTGCATTGGAAAAATGCAATTGGAACACGTGGCCTCCGGTTTCAATATCTATACCAATGGCCAACGGGTTATAATAGGTATTATCTGTCAACGGATTTATTACATAATAATAATCGCAGGTGAGGGATATTCTCCTTGAAAGTCTCAACCTGCCGCCCACACCAACTGAATAAATATTGTTCGAATCAGTTATGGCCGTCACCAGATTTCGGTGAACAAGGGTGGGTGATACCTGTAAAGTAAATGCATCAGAAAATTTACGACCGGCAATAACCTGGAAATAATAGGCCAGCCGAGAGGAAAAGAAATTTTTCCTGTTAGGATCGGCCCAGGGCAGCCCATCCATGGTCATGCCGGCTACCAGCGCAACTGTCATTGGAAAAGAATGCTTCCCGGTTGATTGCCGCAAGGGGGCATATTTAATAAATCCATCCAATTCTTTCTTATAAGTACTTCTGCCCATCCCTACCATAAGGTTAGGTAAAATTCCAAAATCAAAACCCATCCGCATACTGGCCTGGTCAAGTCCAAAAAAATTCTTATAGCCCTGATCCAACTGACCAAACCGGTGCAGTATCCGAAAGTCCATGGTGCCTGCGGAAAGAAACTCTATTGAATGACCATGAATAACCCGGGGCGATTTGAAGGCACTTTTTACATATTCCTTTCTAGAAGACTCATCATCTCCAACTAGTTTTAAGAGGTCCTCGTCCTGTGTATACGCTTTTGCAGAAACAAAGAGTATTCCACAGATAACAAAAAGGATCTTATTGTTTTTTCTCATTTTGATAGTATTAATAACTTACCCTTTAAATGGCTCTAATAAACAATTGACAGTTATTTTCGCCGTCTTGGCTACTTTATCCGCGACCAGGGTGGGAATAGAAACTTTATAATCGGAAAGCAACACCGCAAAATCTGCTACGGCATTAATCTTTCCGCTTTTGATAATTAATTTTCCTTCTGATTCTACGTCCTTCGTTTCACCATGCATCGTTAATTTTCCTTTTACTTTTACGGTATAGGTGCCCTCTTTGGAATAATTAACCGAACTGTTATTAGTAATGGATCCTTTAAACTCTGCTTTGGGAAATTTATCGCTCTCTACATAATTTTCGTTAAAATGCTCCTGCATTAGTGCCCGGTCAAATTCAAAACCTTTCATCAACACCGAAAATTGAATATTGGCCGTTTTAGAATCCAGCACACAGATAACACTTTTATTAATCCCATCGATATTTTCCGGGGAAGAAGGCGCCGTAGCAGAAAAATTTATTTTTCCGGTTTTAGTAAAATATTTGTCCTGTGCGTTTGAAAAAAATACCAGGAAACAAAGTACGAAGGGAATGAATATTTTCTTTTTCATAAGTAATTATTATTATTTCATTATTTACTGATAACACAGCGTGATAGAATGACGTCCGAACCCACTAATTCGTCAGCAGTATACCCTGTACAAATACCTTTAATGGCAATAGAGGTTCCCACCGGAATTTCCGGTAATGTTGCTGCATGGGCACTATCCATACTGCATCTTACCGAAGACATCCCGGAAGCCACATCCAATACAATGGTAACCGCGCCTTCTTCATCTTTATCAAATTGTTTGATGTTCCCTTTTACCACCACAGCTTTATCCAGGTATTTTTGATTGGCTTCGTTTTCATTTTTGCTGAATGCCATGAATAATTCGTCTGCACTGGGCGTATAGGCAGCCTCCATTGTACTGGTATCCGATACTTTCCGGTTGTATTCTTGCATGACATAGGCCCCGGTACTAATTAGTAGTATAATGCCTGCCAGCAAGAACCTCATCCATTTCGATTTAAATAGTTTCATTTTAATTTTATTTAGTTATTTAACAACCCTGCGTCAATCCATTTCTTTACAGTAGAAATCTGGCAGATAGTCATCTTGGGAGTACCCTTCGGCATCGCACTGTAGCCGGCCGAATGATTTATTGAACCATATAATGTTCCTTTTTGCGCGATTGCTTTATCAGCGGTATAAGTACCCATCAGTACATTACCCGAAGGAAAACTACCGGTATGACATCCGTAACATTTTTGCTGAAAAAGAGGAACCACATGCTGCGTATAGGAAACATTTACTAAAGTATCGCAGGTTCCACCGCCCCCGTATAACAATTGTTCGTTATCGTAGTAGCAGGAAGCCAGGAAAAAGCTCATTAACATTATTATGCTTATAGAAATCGCTGTCTTCATAAAAAAAATTAGTTGTTTAAGGTTCCGGCTTGAATCCATTTTTGAATCTGCCTGATTTCACAATCCGAAAGCTTGGCGGAGTTTTTTGGCATGGGTGAATAGCCCGTTTTATGCGTCACCGATCCATACAGTTTGCCATTATCAACCTGCGCTTTTACCGCCGTATAGGTGGATAAATCAATATTACCACCCAATGAAGAGGGATTGTGACAACCGGTACATTTAGCCTGAAGTAAATTTTTTATAGCTCCGCTAAAAGTAAAAACCATCGAATCACAAAACCCGGCACAGGAATTATTCTTGGCTCCCTGGTTAATCCATTTAATAATCTTATTTTTCTGATCCGCAGTCAGAGCAGGCATAGGCGGCGGGGGCATCCGTTCTCCGCCTGATTTAAATATCACTTCATACAACTTACTATCCGTGGCATTACCAGGTTTTACATACTTCAGTATCCTGCTATAGGTGGTTAAGTTAACCCCATCGGCATGGGTAATATCATCATGGCAACCACTGGTAGTACAGTTAGAAGAAATGATCGGTTGAATCTCGTTCACGAAATAGACAGAATCCGGACTGCAACTATTTGTCTGGGGAGGGGGATTATTGCCTGTTCCGTTTTCCTCCGGTTTCATCAACTCATGACGGCAGGTATAAAAAAAAGTTGAAACGATAAGGATTAATAGTAATATCCTCGCATTATTAGTTTTCATATATCTATTTTTTACTCATTTAGTAGCATCCGTGACAGCAAAGGCATTTGCTGCCAAATCAGTAAAGCGCGATGATTAAGAAAAAGCAATAAACTTTTCTTTTCATCAAAATGATTCAATAAGAAATTAAGAGTAGATTTTTAACTAAATCGGGGAGGTTGAAAAACGAGGTTTGTATAACTCGATAAAATATCCCTTTCATATGTATGCGGAAAGACACTCAAAACATCCGCAGCAGCCGGAGAAAGAGGTTGAACAATGGCCCCCCCCAATGTATACAGGCTACTCAGGCAGTGCTTATTTACAGAATGAAAAGGTAATTGAAGGTCCTCATTATCATCCGCTTTTGTCCCGTCATCCCCGGCATAATGCATAACCAAAAAATTCCAGAAAGTTACCGAAGCGTTTTGAACATGATGTTGCTGATAGTGGGTTAATAGCCGGGGTACTTTAAACACCTCGACTAATTCTGTATTAGAAAATATATACAGCGCACTTAGAGCTATTAGAAAAAATTTACGCATTTATGACAAAATAATATTCAAAAATAATGCCATGCATCATTTAAGCGGCCACCGTGCTGAAACTAAATTCAATAAAAAACATGCTCCAGATAGCAATTTAACGAAGGTTCCACCGTTGCATTGCATAAAAGATAAAATAAATTATCGGTTAGTTTTGGTAAACAGGGAAAATCATTAAGCCCGGAACAATAGTTCACAAGGCTTCAGTCCCGTGTGTTTTTTAAATGCAGTGGAAAAATGTGAGATAGAAGAATATCCCAGTAAAACGGATACTTCGGTTACACTCAACCCTTTTTCATATAATAAATACCGGGCATGTTCCATACGCTGGCTCTGGTAAAAATCGAATATGGTAGTCCCAAATAATTCTTTGAATCCTTTTTTGAGATAACATTCATTGATCGCCACCTTACGGCTTAATTCTTTAATGGTAAGGGGTTCTCCTATATGCTGTAATAGTACTTCTCTGGCTTTTATGATCTTCTCCCTGTCCGCTTCATTAGCAAGAAACTTGCACTGGAAGCTTTCTATCTCTTTGTCGTCTCCCAGCATACACTCCAGGCTATACAGCAACAGCATTTGCGTTTGGGCGTTAATATATATATTCTCCAGGCTATCCGTATAGGTATGATTTAGCAGCGCTTCCAGTACCATGCGTGTACGACTGCAAAGGGTAAGTATTTTGGAGAAAGAAGAAGTATGGGTAAAACTCAACACATCGTCGGTTAGCTTATCTCTTAGTTTACCTGGTTTTACAAACTGCGATAAATGCATGGGTGAAAACCGGAAACTAACTACATCAATACTCTCAATCCGCTCCATACAATTTCGAGAGGCATTGAATTTACACAAATCACATTCGGTATCCTTTTGTTTGCAATACACATTGCCGGCTACACAAAACCGAAGTTCAAAATAATTTTCTTTCGGTTCAGCCTTCTTAAAATGATAGAGCATCATCCCGGTATCTTCAACACCCCAATTAGGCTGCTTGCGGTACCTCTTAATAACGTATTGCACCGATCCGGGAATAGTTCTTTCCTTTTCCTGCAGCAGCATAAGTTGCTCCTGCATGATGGGTTGCTTATAAGCCAGGGATAATATATCTGGAGGATTGAACATACCGAACGGCAAATTTACAATTCCAAAGGCATTTAGCCTAATACCCTATGTTAAGAGTTTGGGAAGGGCGGTCCCGGTTTTCGCGCAATTCACCTGTGTAGCTTAAGTTTACAATCCAGGGAATGGCCCTACCTTTTAGAAATCAGGGTTCTCGGATTTCGGATAATTTTGGCCCAGTCTTCGGTCATTTAGGCGGTCAATAATCCTGGAAGGGAAAATTGACTGAATGGAGTTAAAATGATGGCTTCATAAAACTTATACAACAGCATGCCGTCAATGATTTCCTTTTCCTTATGGCTTAATCAAAACTCTGGTTACTCGATGCGGCTAATTTCAGCAGTCGGTCAAATTGCTCCGGGGTAAGGTCATTATAGAAAAAATAAACCGGATCCAGTGGTCGGCCGTTCTTATGCACTTCGTAATGGCAATGAGGTCCGGTAGATTTACCCGTATTACCAACCCATCCGATAATTTCTCCCCTTTTGACCCGCATCCCGTTTTTCACTTTAACCCTAAACATATGTCCATAAAGGGTTTCGTAGCCATATCCATGATTCACTACTACGTGATTCCCGAAACCGTTCCCAGAATTTCCGGCTATACGAACCACTCCATTGGCTGTTGCATAAATGGGTGTGCCCTGCGGTGCACTGAAATCAAGCCCCGCATGATACTTAACTGTTTTATAAACTGGGTCTATTCGATAACCAAAGCCCGAAGCAACCCGTTTCAGATCGCTGTTGCTGACCGGTTGAATAGCCGGGGTTGCGGCCAGTAACTCTTCCTTATTTTTAATGAACCCGGTGATCTCATTAAATGATTTTTCCTGGTAGGCCATTCTCAGAATGAGATTGTTTATTGAGCTGGTAATGGAATTTTCGAGTTCATTACTGTTCATGCTCATCACCAGCTTAATTTCTTTTTGCTTCTCCATTTCTTTCAATCGTACACTATCAGGCACCGGGTTGGCTTCAAAAATGGTACGATACACTTCGTTGTCGCGTTTTTCCAAGTCGGTCATCTGTTGCTGCAGTTTCCGGGTCTTTTCGTCCAGTACTTCAAACTGCTGACTGAGCATATAATTTTCCTGCCTGAGTAATTTTTCGTTTGCAGAAGGGAAATAGCGATAAGCAATGGAAACTAAAATAATGGCGGTTACAATGGCCGCTGAAATAAATCCCAGAATACGCAGCAGGGTAACCCGGAGGGGCGTTTCCAGTTTTTCATACCGGAGGCTATTGGTATTATAGTAATACTTTATTTTCTTCATTTCCGGGGTTCTGAAAATGGCATTTTTTCGATAGTAGGTTTATGGGCTTTAGTGTTTACCCTGTATCTGAATTTAACCCTCCACTCAAAAATGCCTGACCTCTTAAATCCATAAACTGTTAAACTCTTAAACTTTCAATTTACCTTTGCCCCTCTAAAATCACAGGCATACAAATATAATGTGCTGAGTGGCTTTATCCATCAAAGATTATTCCATTATGATGACAAGCGACCAGATACGAACCGCTTTTTTAGATTTTTTTCGATCAAAGGGACATGAAATCGTTCCTTCTGCTCCTATTGTATTAAAGAACGACCCTTCCCTGCTTTTTACCAATGCGGGTATGAACCAATTCAAGGATTATTTTCTCGGAAACAAGCAAGCACCCTGGAAACGGGTAGCTGACACGCAAAAATGTTTACGGGTAAGCGGTAAGCATAATGACCTCGAAGAGGTGGGGGTAGATACTTACCACCATACTATGTTTGAAATGCTGGGTAACTGGAGTTTTGGAGATTATTTTAAGAATGAAGCCATTGAATGGAGTTGGGAACTGCTGACAGAAATTTATAAAATTCCCAAAGACCGCTTATATGCCACCGTTTTTGAAGGTGATGCCAATGAAAATTTACCTCCTTCTAAAATAGCGCTGGCTAAATGGAAATTATTAATGGCGGAAGATCATATTGTGATGGGGAATAAAAAAGACAATTTTTGGGAAATGGGCGATACCGGTCCCTGCGGTCCTTGCAGTGAAATTCATGTGGATTGCCGGGCGGAAGAAGAAAGGAAAAGAATACCCGGAAAAGATTTGGTAAATAAAGATCACCCGCAGGTTATTGAAATCTGGAATAATGTATTTATTCAATACAATCGGAAAAAAGACGGTTCGTTGGATCCTTTGCCAGCTACCCATGTTGATACCGGGATGGGTTTTGAGCGTTTAGCGAGGGTACTCCAGGGTAAACAAAGTAATTACGATACCGATATTTTTAACGGAACTATTGACGCTACCGAAAAAATTACTGGTAAAAAATATGCTGGAGGCGACGATAAGCAAAGCGTAGCCTTTCGGGTGCTCGCCGATCATATCCGCGCTATTGGATTTACCATTGCTGATGGACAATTACCTTCCAATACGGGTGCCGGTTATGTTATTCGCCGGATTCTTCGGAGAGCCGTACGTTATTACTATTCATATCTTGACTATAAGCAACCGCTGCTGCACCAGTTGATGCCTGTAATTGGCAAACAGTTCTCCACTGTGTTCCCTGAATTGCAGCAGCAAATGGATTTTGTATGTAGAGTGGTGAAGGAAGAAGAGGAAGCTTTTTTGAGAACCCTGGAAAAAGGTATAAATAGATTTCAATCCTTTATTAATAGCGAAGGATTAGTAGTTGCACCATCTCTAGAATTGCAAGCTGAAATAATGCAACTAAGAGAAAGCAAGATAATACACGGATTTTTTGCTTTTGAGTTATATGACACTTTCGGATTTCCATTAGATCTTACCCAATTAATGGGAAAAGAAATCGGGTGGGCTGTTGATACAAAAAGTTTTAATGATTTTCTTCAACAACAAAAAAACCGCAGCCGTGCCGCAACTACATTAGATACAGAAGACTGGGTAGTATTAAATGAAAACAGTCAGCAGCAATTCATCGGATATGATTCTCTGGAAACAGAAACCAAAGTGTCTAAATACCGGAAGGTTACCGCAAAAGGCAAAGAGTCTTTTCAACTGGTATTAGAGAAAACGCCATTTTATGCTGAGAGTGGCGGACAGGTGGGGGATACCGGTTGGGTAATTTTCGACGGAGAAAAAATTGCTATCACCGATACGAAGAAAGAGAATGACCTGATTATTCAGTTTGCCGATAAATTACCTAATAATATTAGCGCGGTGGCCGATGCACGGGTAAATAAAGAAACCCGCCGCAAAATAACCATTCATCATTCTGTAACACATTTATTACATGCCGCACTGCGAAAAGTATTGGGAACCCATGTAGCACAAAAAGGAAGTTTGGTTAACCAGGATCACCTGCGGTTCGACTTTTCACATTTTGCCAAAGTAAATCCGGAAGAAATGGCAGCGATCGAGAAAATGGTAAATGAAAAAATACGGGAGAACATCCCCGTTGTTATAAAAGATCTTCCCAAAGAAGAAGCATTGAAGCTTGGCGCTATGGCCCTTTTCGGAGAAAAATATGGGGATGTAGTGCGGGTGGTAATTATAGACGCCGATTATTCCGTTGAACTTTGTGGCGGTACGCATGTAGGCTCCACAGGAGAACTGGGGATTTTTAAAATAACGTCGGAAAGTGCCGTAGCCGCGGGGGTGCGCCGTATGGAAGCGGTGTGCGGGGAAGCAGCAGAACAATTTATTAATAATTCATTGCAACAATTGGCTGCCGTTAAGGAATTATTTAAAAACCCGCCAGATGTTGTAAAAATTATTGAGAGCACCCTTGGAGAAAATGCGGAATTAAAGAAAAAAGTTGAGCACTTCGAGAACCGGCTCCTGGTTTCTATTCGGAATGAGTTGTTACAAAAAGATGAAATTATAAACGGCATCACCTTCCTTGGCGACATAATAGAGGTGCCTAATGCCGATGCATTAAAAAAAATCTGCTTCGATCTGAAGAATAACCTTAACGATTATGTAACTGTACTGTGCGCCAATATCGGCGGTAAGCCTTTTGTAGCTATTGGCATTTCCGATACCGTGGTGGCCGCAAAAGGGTTTGATGCCGGTAAAATAATAAAAGAAACTGTTGCTCCATTGATAAAAGGCGGCGGGGGCGGACAAAAAAATTTAGCTACCGCCGGTGGTCAGGATGCAAGTAACCTGAGGCTGGTTATTGAGAAAGTCAAAAGCTTACTTTAATGCAAAGAATCTGTTCAGAAAAAATATTGCTCTGTTTCTTTATTATTTTTTTTATAACCACTCACGCAAGAGCCCAGCCACCATTTCCGGATGAAATATTTCATGCAGACACAATTAAACGAATAGTTTCCTTCCTGGCGGCCGACTCCCTGAAGGGAAGATTAACTGGTTCGGGTGAAATATATAAAGCCACTGAATTTATAGCCAAAGAATTTCAACAGGCAGGTCTTCTTCCTGTGGCCGGGATGGAGGGTTATTTTTCCGAATTTCTTTTTTGGGATAAACGATCGGAGCAAAGAAGAGGCATAAATGTGATCGGTGCTATTCCGGGAAAATCAAAAAAAGAAGAACTTATTCTTTTTTGCGCACATTATGATCACGTGGGCACTAAATCAACAAACCCTATTGAAATCTATTCAAACAAAGTCACGCAGGATCTAAGTGATACAATTTATAATGGCGCTAATGATAATGCAAGCGGCACGGCTGCCATATTACTGTTAAGCCGCTATTTTGTTAAGTTAGCCAATAATGAAAGAACGATTCTCTTTATCGCCTTTTCAGGAGAAGAGTTTGGGTTAAAAGGATCTTATGCTTTTTCATCCTTAATAGACCCAACCTCGGTTAAAGCGGTAATTAATATCGAAATGATAGGAAGAGGACTAACCAGCAATAAACAAAACCCCTACATCACGGGAGAACAATTTTCAGATCTGGATGAAATATTAAATAACCGTCTTAGAAAACAAAAAATGGATTCCAGTGGCAGGAATATCTATTATAAGAAGGATCCCTATATCCAGGAAAACCTGTTTAGCCGATCTGATAATTATCCTTTTGCTGTAAAGGGTATTCCAGCACACACCTTGATGGCTACCTCACCTGCTGATGATTATTATCATTCAGTAAATGATGAAATAGAACAGTTGGATTTCAGGAATATGTCGCACATAATCAAGGCTATTGCCCTCAGTTGTACCGGGCTGGTAACCGGAAAAGATACCCCGGCCCGAATAGATCTCAATAAACTCTAATCATTTATCAGGTGCTTCCTTGGTTCCAGACTACCAACTTCAGACTCCCAACTTTTCCTAACAATCCGTTAAAAACCGATCCTCTTCTCCGAAAATTTTCGTATTTCGGTAAAATCCCTATATTTGATCTACGAAATTTAACGTAGATGATAATCACTAAAAATTCTTCAGTATGAAAAAATATGTTTTTGTATCCTGTTTTATGGCCGCCCTGCTGGCTAGCGGCACCGGTTGGGCCCAGGAAAATAAAGAAAAGGAAAAAGAAAAAATAGGCGAGTATGATGAGATTATTATTAAAAAGAAAGGCGACAAAGATGGCAAGGTAATCATCGAAATTAAAGATGGTGAGGTGAAGGTGAATGGCAAATCCATCGATGAATTTGATGATGATAATATCTCTGTTCGCAGGCGCAAAATGCCCAGAGTTAACTTATCCACCACGGACTCCAGATTTCGCAGCATGGCACCTGCCATTGGCCCCGAAGGCTCATGGAATTTTAGTGGTGAAGGGGACGGACCCGCCATTGCCTATTTAAACAGCAACAAAGCATTCCTCGGGGTTTCTACTGAAAATGGGGAAGGGGGTGCTAAAATAATAAGCGTTACCGAAAACAGCGGAGCCCAAAAAGCCGGGTTGAAAAAAGGAGATGTGATAACGATGGTTGATGATAAAAAAATTGAGAACCCCTCTGATCTTACTAAAGCGATAGGTAAACAAAAACCGGAAGATAAAATTGCCATTACCTATAAAAGAGAGGGTAAAATAAATAAAACGACGGCAACGCTTGGCAAGAATAAAATGAGTTCGATAAGCCGATCATATGGTTTAACCGCTCCGGGCCAATTTTATGGACCCGAAGCCATGGAGCCCTTTAAGGGATTTGATTTTGATTGGAAGTCCGACGATTACAATCATCTTTTTGGAACCATAGGAGGAAGGCCTCGGCTGGGCATTAAAGCACAGGATACAGAAGATGGGAAAGGGGTGAAAGTATTGGAGGTGGCTGATGAATCCCTCGCAGATAAGGCAGGAATTAAAGAAGGTGATATTATTACAGAATTCGATGGCAAGGCCATTAAAAGTGCGGATGAACTGGTGGAAGTTGCCCAGGAGTCAAGAGAGAAATCATCGGTGAAGTTGCAAATTGTTCGTGACGGTAAATCTCAATCAATTGAAATAAAAACACCTAAAAAATTGAAAACGGCCAATCTCTGATTTTATAGGATAATCATGAAAGACAAGCCGCTTCCACAAGAAGCGGTTTTTCTATTTCCTCTATAATTACCAGCAAAAAACTACTTTAGATTTCCTTGGTCTATTTCCCTGGCTGTTTTATTCCTTTGCCCGATTTTTATATCTACCTTATGACTTTACAACATGATTGTCCACTTGTCATAAACAAGACAGGAATTCCAGCCAGATTGAAGTAATTTTGCTGGCTTTCGATAGAGAATGATATTTGGTTAATCGGATGATGTACTAAACAGTTATTTATTCAACTGATAAATTTTAACCGGGTCAGACGGTGACCGTCAGACCCGGTTAAAATAAAATCATTCCTTTTTTTGAAAGCAACTTTTTTAAATGAATAATATTGAATAATTACGACGCATACGAGGTAGTAATAGGCCTGGAAGTACATGCGCAGTTACTTACGCAGAGTAAATTATTTTGCGGCGACAGTGCCGCTTTTGGGGGCGAACCCAATACGCATATTAGTCCCATTACCCTTGCCCACCCGGGTACATTACCCAAATTAAATAAGAAAGCGGTTGAATATGCCATTAAGATGGGATTGGCCTGTCATTGCCGAATCAGCCGCAATAATTACTTTGCCCGGAAGAATTATTTTTACCCCGATCTGCCAAAAGGCTACCAGATATCACAACATACCACCCCTATTTGTGAAGGCGGGTATATCTCTATCCGGACTGCCACCGGTGAAAAAAATATTGAACTAAACCGTATTCATCTCGAAGAAGATGCCGGTAAAAGTTTACACGATATCGATCCGGAATTTACCTGCGTAGATTTAAACCGCGCAGGGGTTCCGCTTATTGAGATGGTAACAGAGCCTTGCCTGCGAAGTGCGGACGAGGCCTACGCTTATCTAACAGAAGTTCGAAAATTATTACGTTACCTGGAAGTGTGCGACGGCAATATGGAGGAAGGCAGTATGCGCTGCGACGCAAATATTTCCATACGGAAGAAGGGAGATACTAAACTGGGAACTAAGGTGGAAGTGAAAAACCTCAATTCGATCCGAAATGTTAAGCGGGCTATTGAATACGAGACAAAAAGATTGATTGAACTGGCAGAGAGCGGCGAACCTATTTTGCAGCAAACAAGAAGTTTTGATGCCGGTAACAGTACCACTTTTGCGCTGCGAACCAAGGAGGAAGCCAATGATTACCGTTATTTTGCTGATCCTGATCTCACCCCTTTCCGGGTAAGTGAAGAAATGCTTAAGAAGATTCAGGAATCTATTCCCGAATTACCTGAACAAAAAGTAAAAAGATACCGGGAGGCATTTCAATTATCTGAATATGATGCGAGGGTACTGAGTGACGAAAAAGAGTTGGGCGATTATTTTGAAAGTATACTCAGGTCCCTTCCTCCATATCCCGCGGAAAATACGGGCGTGAAAGCAAAATCGGCAGCCAACTGGATGCTCGGCCCTGTTAAATCCTATCTTAACGAAAACAACTGTTCAATAAATGAATTTAAGCTCCCCGCTCCAACTATTGCGCGGTTAATTACGTTAATAGATGAAGGGAAGTTGAACTTTTCAAGCGCCTCCTCCAAATTGTTTTCAGCATTAATGAACCAACCGGATGCAGATCCCGAAACATTAGCGATACAATTGAATATTGTACAGGATTCTGATGAGAATAATGTACTCCGCTGGGTGGAAGAAGTATTACACAACATGCCTGAAAAAGTGGCCGAGTATAAAAAAGGTAAAAGAGGATTAATCGGTTTGTTTGTCGGGGAGGTAAAAAAGATATCCAACGGAAAAGCCGATCCAAAAGTGACCAACGATCTGTTGATAAAAAAATTACAATCATGAAGAAATGGAGTAACCTGTTGTTGTTGATTTTATTTGTCGCTGCCTGTAAGCAGAAACCTACGGGTAGTTTTGAAATAAAAGGAACGGTTAAAAATCTGAATGCACTCGCCGATCAATACCCGGAAGCGGTGAAAGAAGGGGCTATTACCCTCCTGTTATTTGAAATACCTTTTGGCAGCGATGCGCAGCCCATTCAACTTGATTCGGTTACCGTTACCGGTCAAAACAATTTCTTTACCCTAAAAGGAAATACGACTACTACCGGTATGTACGATATCATGGTAGACCGCGGCGGACCGATGATACCATTGGTAAATGATGAACCTGAAATAACAGTCAACCTCGATTTCAGTAACAAAGAAAAATTCTATTCAGTAAACGGATCCGCCGCAAGTAAGCAGTTGCAGGATTTCATTTACTCTTATAGTGATTATAGTAATGTTATTAATAAGGAATTGACTACTATCGATAGCCTGAAAAAACTGGAAGCACCGGATAGTCTACTGATCATTGCTACCAATGAAAAAAATAAAGCTATTGATGGCTTGAATAATTTCCTGAAAAAATACCTGCCGTCCATTAAGCAGGGAACGGTCGCTTCATTTGCCCTGGGACGTTCAGCACAAACATTAACAACGGTCGATTTCGAAATGGAAATGAACAAGCTGTTACAAAAGTTTCCCCAGGATGCCAGTTTGGCCGCCATTAAGAATCAATACAATGCTTTCAAAGCACAATCAGAAGAAAGGGAGCGACAACTTCAGCAAGGGTCATGGGTGGGAAAAAAGGCCCCTGAATTAATATTACCCGATCCTACTGGAAAACAAATTGCTCTTTCGTCATTTAAGGGCAAGTATGTACTGGTAGATTTCTGGGCCAGTTGGTGTGGTCCCTGTCGCCGCGAAAATCCAACCGTAGTAGCTGCGTACAATCAATTTAAGAATAAAAACTTTACCATACTGGGTGTGTCACTCGATGAAAAAAAAGAAGCCTGGCTGGAAGCAATACAATCTGATGGTCTTAATTGGACGCATGTAAGTGACCTGGCTTTCTGGAAGAGTAAGGCGGTAACTACTTTTGGTTTTGAAGGAATTCCTTTTAATGTATTAATAGATCCTCAGGGTAATGTGGTTGCGGAATCATTACGCGGTTCAGAATTGATAGCCAAATTAAGCGAGGTAGTAAAGTAGAATCATGATGGTTATATTATTCCGGCAAATAAGCTTTCTGTTCGTATTATTTATTACCCACGTCATTACCCCCGGGATAGTGAATGGCTAAAAATTAAAAGGGTCTGATGCATCAGGAAGATTCTTATCTCCACAAAAAATACTTTAATAATGCAATCGGGTGAGCACTATCACCTGGTATATACCCTCTCCTCTTTATTATAAATTAGAAAGAAAGCGGATCATCCTCAAAACTTTTCATTATACGGGATGTTTATTATCCCGGACCATTAAAATAAGTAAAGCCGGTAAGAATACGAGGTTAGTAAGCGTGGCCATAATCAAAGTCAGTGAAGTTAGCCAGCCCAATGCCTGCGTACCTCCGAAGCCGCTAAAAACAAAAATGATAAAACCCGCTATTAAAACAAGCGAAGTATATATAATACTGATCCCTGTCTTATGTATAGTTTCAATAACAATTTCCTGCTTGCTTTTATCACTCCGTTTCAGTTCCTGCTGATAATTTATGAGGAAGCGGATTGTAATATCAATGGCAATACCCAGGGCTACGGAAAAAACCAGCACGGTAGAAGGTTTGATAGGAACTCCCACCCAGCCCATTACCCCGGCTGTAACAATCAACGGGATAACATTAGGTATCAGCGAACATAATAAAATTTTAAAAGAACGGAACAGGTACAGCATGCAGGCGGCTATCAGCAAAAAGGCCCATAAAATACTTTCCTTCAATCCATTTATTATAAAAGCACTGCCTTCCAGGAAATCCCTACCCTTTTCCAATAGCTTACCCATCTCATCGCCAGACCTACCGAACCGATCCATCAGGAATTGGGTGCGTTCCATGCCCGGTGCAAGTGCAAGATATTCATCAGATAATTTGGCGAGGTTTTCAATGGACGGCTCAATCCCATCCTTGGCGGCTAATTTCATTGCGTGTGCAAAGTCGAAAAACCTATTCTGACATCGTCTGCAACTTCTTTTAATGGCTCGCTTCTTCGGTGGTTGTTCCCATTATGCGCGCCATGTCGCCAACGGCTACGGCGTTCTCTACAAACTTTCCCGACCGTCTCCGTCCCATACCGCCTGACCAACTCTGACAACATCCAAGACCGTAGAATACATGGAGCGAAATTCCGTCCATGACATCGTAGAGGTTTTCGCGGCTTCGGATGAAGTTTTGGCAACGGCATCCATCGCCTTCTGTTGTTCCTTGAACTCCTTTTTATTTCTCTCCATCTCATCAAGGAATTTTTGGTTGTTCCGAATGGCTTGTTCTACGTTTTCGCGTATTTCGATTTCAATTGCATTATCACCGATTAGTGGCATATATCTTCGTCGCCTCTGCTAAAATCGCGGCTAGGTCTGGGTTCTTGATTGTCCAATCTACCAAATCTTCTGTCTTGCTTTTTGATTGATAAGCGACCAGGATATTTTCGGCGGCTATCAGGCGGGCATATTCGCCGTGCATAAATACGCGCCTGTCTGTCACCGCTTCCAACCCGAACCGCTCGATTCTGCGTAACTTTTCTAACTCACGGCTTCGCTGTCCTTCGCTTGCGTATCCGTAGGCGTCGGACTTAATTTGTTTGGGATGATAAGCTCTCCAAAGTAAATACTACGTAGCTCGCCAAATATCCACGCGATCAGTTTGTGACTTTCCAGACGCGGGGTAAATGGTAACGAGCCGTCAATCAATTGGAAGTTTTGCAAGTCCCATTTTTCAACACAGGCAAGGACTCCCGGTACTCGAATTTTGTCCAATTCAAGGAGATACTTTTGCGGCTTGTTATTGTCCTCGGGCAGTTCCATGCTTTCCTGTAACGCCTCGGCTTGTGGCAACGTGAGCGGGTCTGCAAGGGTGACAGTACCCGCCCAGCGTTTAGATGGGGATGTAATTACTTTGCTCATTACTCCATACTTTCTATCACGTGATTGCTGCTGTGACCAATGCGGGCGCTGTGGGTCCATACACGTCAAAGTTCGCCGTGATAACTCCGCCGCTCACCTTGAAGCCCATCGGGACATAGCCCGAAGTAGCGGACGATGAAATCCCGAAGGTCGGCTCGCCGCTTTCCCATGCCTGCCTTACGCCGTAATAGATACCAAGTGATAACGGTACATTGCGGGCGGCTGGTAAATTGATGGCGGTCAAGTGCGTAATGATTACCGTATCCAGCGGGAATGTAAGGGTCAACGGGGCTGTGGGTTTGTCCACAAGGTAGTTATAAACCGCATCGCTGTATGCCGTGACATCCACCGTGCCGCTTTCCAAGCCTACCGCGCCTACGCTGCTACAATAAGCGGATAGGTTGGTGAGCGTGCCGCTTGCGTTATCAAGCCATACTTGGGTATAAACCGATTCAACTGTTCGTCCTGTTTTTGGTGCCATTGTTTAATCTCCTTAGTTTCTGATAAATGCCGAAATATAGGTAGCGGTCGTTGCTGTGCCGAGCGCGATCTGCGGGCGCAAGTAACGCCGTACCGCCGCCGTTGTGCCTAATGCGATCATGCCGTGTTTGGGTGCGGCGGATGCGTCAATGCTTCCAGACGTTGCGCCAGTGATTGCGGCAAAGGATGGGTTGGTATTGGTTGCCGCATCCTGTGCCGTGAGGGTACAGGTCCCGTCAGACGAAATAAATGATAAACGAATATCCCGCCTGCGGCTGAGGATGCGCCTCTATCATCCACGCCAATCGCCGTATTCGCGGCGGTCTCTGCGCCATAGGGATGCAATACCACGCCCCACGGTATGCTATAAGTCAGCAGGGAGGCGTAAGACGCATTACCTACATTGATGGTCGCGGCTAAAAATCCTTCACCGCCTGCGGTTTTATATTGTGTCTGTTCAAACTGCCACGCGAAACACGGATCTCCTAACACAGACACGGTGTTCGTCCCATAAGATACCAGCACGTCGCGCGTGCCTACGCCCGCCTTCGTGAGCGCGGTCAAGCCTGCGGCATCGTTATCCACAAACGCATTGATCGTGCCTGCGCTGATTGTCACCTTGCCCGGCGCGGTGTTGTAGCACTCATCCGAAAATGCAGTT
>CAVZHZ010000011.1:0-29892 GCA_963775145.1 uncultured Chitinophagaceae bacterium | reverse complement strand
TTCTGCGTGGCAGTTGATGATGTGAATGGATTTTGTTGTGCGCATAAAGGTTTACGGCAAATTGTCCCGCATGAAGATGTCGATGCGGATGCGTTCTTGCGCTTCCACCAAGAGGCGCGTGGTCAGCTTTGGCAATCAACACGCGCACGGCTGAAAGCGCACTTCGTGGCCCGCACTCCTGGTTGATGATGGCGTCAATGGTGCCGCGGATCAAAGCGCGGCGCGACCCTTCAGTGATTTCATGGGCAATGAAAAACGATGGATTTTTCCCGTGTTGATGAATCCAGGCCCGCAACAATACCCTTGGTGCCGCCACCCACATTGTAAATGCCAATTAGGTCGGGGGTCTCCTTCAAAATTTGTGCTGTCAGCGATTCGGTTTTCTCCACTCTCATCGCGAGACTCACGAACGGGCAAAATTTCAAACTGCGGAAACTCGTGCGCCATGACTTGTTCGAAGCCAAATTGGCGTTCGATGTGGTCACGTAGTGAAAGCGAACCTGCAAATAGGCCAACTTTACCTTTTTGCCCCTTTCAGGAATCGGCCCATTAAACCCGCCGCTGTGCGGCCCGCTGATGAATTGTCGATGCCGGCAAAATGTGTTCGCTTTGAACCCGGAACGTCTGACACCAGCGTGACAACGGTAATGCCACGCGCCACCAGTGCATTGATGGACTCCCGCACTGCAGGGTGATCAAGTGCCACTACGGCCACACCATCCACGTCTTCACCCAGTGAGTCCAGTGTGTGGGCCAGCAACTCACCGTCGAACACGTCAACCCGCTTCATCATGATGGCCACGCGTTCGGCACTCATGCGGTGGGCTGAGTCTTCCACTTCCTGCATGATGGACTGCATGAACTCGCCCGCCGTGTTGGGCAGAATGAACCAAAACCGATATTCGCGCCCACGTGCAAGCCGCGCCGCTATGCGGTCTGGCTGGTAGTTCAGTTCGCGAATGGCGGTTTCAACTTTTTCAACTGTTTGAGACCGCACACCAGGTCGGCGGTTCAACACCCGGTCAATGGTGGCAACGCTGACGCCCGCGCGTTCAGCAACATCTTGGATCGTGATCTTTGTCATCTTGTACTTGTTGAAGCGCAGAGCAGCCAACTTGTCAAATCGAACCGCTCTTGTTCTACGACCTAAGCTACGCCGCCGCCAAAGCCTTGGGCATCGACGGCTTGGCTCCCGTGCAGGTGATCCGCTTGACCAACGAAGCCATCCGCACCGGTGCGTGGCGGCAAGCGCTGAAAGGCTCCACGGTGGCGCAGCGTTAGGTTTTGCGGCGTATGGGAGGGTGGACAGCCCTGGGATAATCCACCCGCCCCATGCCCCCCGCAGCGCCGCTGCCCCATGCGGGCGCGGTGCTGGCTGATGACCTTGGGTGTGCTGTTTGCGTTGGCTGCGGGCCTGATGTGGGCGCGTATCCGCGGTCAACAAGGCGCTGCATGCGGTCTCCATGGGCCTGCTCGAGGAACACATCTCGCACTGTGTCGTCGGCGCGGCACAGGAGGCGCAGTCCTCCGGTGACGACACCGCCGTCCAGGACAAGGTCCAGGAAGCGACGGCCGCCATCGGCCGTCTCCTCCGCTGACACCCCACCCGCCGGAAGAACCCGGCACCCCACCCGACTCAAGGAGAACACCATGACAACGACCACCATCGGCATCACCGGGATGACCTGCGGCCACTGCGTCAGTGCCGTGAAGAGCGAACTCGGGGGGCTCCCCGGCGTCGAGACCGTCGACGTGGACCTCGTCAACGGCGGTACGTCCACCGCCACCATCTCCTCCTCAGCACCACTCGGTGCCGACTCGATCGACGCCGCCGTCGCCGAAGCCGGCTACACCGTGGTGCCGTCGGAGGCCTGAGATGGCCGCGCAGCAGGCCCCGCTCCGGAACCCGGGATCGGCAGGGGCGGGCATCGCCGGGGAACAGCGCGTCGTCGAACTCTCCATCCAGGGCATGACCTGCGCCTCCTGCGTGGGCCGCGTCGAGCGCAAGCTGGGCAAGCTCGACGGCGTCGAGGCGAGCGTCAACCTGCCGCTCGAATCCGCCGTCGTCCGGGTCCCCCCGAGCGTCAGCGACCAGGACCTGATCGACACGGTGGTCGCCACCGGGTACGGCGCCCACGTGGTGCGGCCCGAGCACGACGGCGAGGGCGGTCACGACCACGACCACACGCCGTCGCTGCTGGGCGCCCGCCTGACCCTCGCGGCCGTGCTCTCCGTGCCCGTCCTGCTGATCTCGATGGTGCCGGCGCTGCAGTTCGCGAACTGGGGCTGGGTGGTGTTCGCCCTCTCCCTGCCCGTCGTGACGTGGTCGGCATGGCCGTTCCACCGTGCGGCCGCCGTGAACCCGCGCCACTTCGCCTCCACGATGGACACGCTCGTGTCCATCGGCGTGACCGCCGCATTCCTCTTCTCCGCCTGGCAGCTCCTCGCCGACCCGACGCGACGCAGCACGCCGGCATGGCCGGTATGGACATGACGGAACACTCGCTCTACTTCGAGGTGGCCGCCGTCGTCGTGACCTTCCTGCTCTCGGCCGCTTCCTCGAGGCGTCCGCCAAGCAGCGGGCCGGGAACGCCCTGAAGTCACTGCTGAGCTCGGCGCCAAGGAAGCACACGTGCTCCGCACGGTGGACGGCGAGCGCACCGAGGTCACGTTCCCGTCCACGCGCTGATTTCCGGGGACGAGTTCGTGGTCCGCCCGGGCGAGAAGATCGCGACCGACGGCGTGGTGGCCGAGGGCCACAGCGCCGTGGACACCGCACTCCTGACGGGCGAGCCCATCCCGGTGGAGGTGGCTCCCGGTGATGCGGTCACGGGCGCGACGATCAACACGTCCGGCAGGCTCGTGGTCCGCGCCACGCGCGTCGGCTCGGACACCGTGCTGTCCCACATGGGCCGCCTGGTCAGCCAGGCGCAGAACGGCAAGGCGCGGATGCCCGCCTCGCGGACCGCATCGCGCCGTCTTCGTGCCCGTGGTGCTCGTGATCGCCGTCCTCACCTTCGTCCTGTGGCTCGGCTCACCGGGGACCTGGATGCGGCCTTCACCGCGTCCGTGACCGTGCTCGTCATCGCCTGCCCGTGCGCCCTCGGACTCGCGACCCCGACGGCGCTCCTCACCGGCACGGGGCGCGGCGCCCAGCTCGGTATCCTCATCCGCGGCCCCCAGGTCCTCGAGGACACCCGCACCGTCGACACCATCGTGCTCGACAAGACCGGTACCGTCACCACGGGCCATGGCCGTGGACGACGTTGTCGTGCTGCGGACCTGCCCGCGGCCGCCCTGCTCCGGCTTGCCGGAGCGGTCGAGGCGCAGAGCGAGCATCCGATCGCCCAGGCGATAGCCCGGCACGCAGTTCGGGCGGGCCGCCTCCCCGAGGCCACGGCCTTCGCGAGCGCACCCGGTGGCGGTGTACGCGGGACGGTCGACGGCGTGACTCCGTCACCGCCGGGCGCGCCTCGTGGCTGGAGCACAACGGCATCCGCCCGACCGCCGGCCACCTCGCAGCGTTCGCCGCGGCGGAAGGGACCGGCACGACGGCGGTGTGGGTCGCCGTCGACGACGCCGTGGCCGGATTCATCGCCCTGTCCGACACGGTGAAGGACGGCTCCGCTGCCGCGATCCGGCGGCTGCGGGACCTCTGGCTGCGCCCGGTCCTGCTGACGGGTGACAACCGCGCCGTCGCGCTCCAGGTCGCAGCGGCCGTGGGAATCGACGCCGCCGACGTCCACGCCGGCGTCACGCCGGAAGGCAAGGTGGACGTGGTTCGGGATCTTCAGGCGGCAGGGGCCACGGTCGCGATGGCTGGTGACGGGATGAATGACGCCCCGGCTTTGGTCCAGGCCGACATCGGTATCGCGATGGATCGGGCACGGACGTTGCCATCGAGGCCGCCGACATCACCCTGATGCGGAACGACCTCGAGCAGCGTGGCGCAAGCCATCGAACTCACCGGCGCACGATCCGGCACCATCAAGGGGAACCTCTTCTGGGTGTTCTTCTACAACGCGTCGGGATCCCCGTGGCGGCGTTCGGCCTGCTGAATCCCATGCTCGCCGGGGGCGCGATGGCTGCCAGTTCCGTCCTCGTGGTCCTCAACTCGCTCAGGCTCCGCCGCTTCGGCGGTAGCCCGCGCGGCCTCCCGGTGGCTGCTCCGGGCGGCAGGCCCCGAGCGGGGGCGGGCAGGCGTGAGGTATCGGCTCTTGTGCAGGGCGCAGCATCTGCCGGCTCGTCACGGACGGGGACCATACCGGCAGGCGGCCGGGTCGCGGTGCATCCGTCAGACGCGCGGCAGTGGCTCCACCGGGTTGGGAACGCCGGGCCGACCGCCTGTCTCGTCCACTGTCTCGTCCACTGTCCCGTCGACTGCTTCGTCCACGGCTGGGGACCGGGATTTGTTGAGGCGCACGCACACGACACCAACGACGATCAGCAGCTCGCCGAGCAGCTGCACGGCAGCGCGGAGCTCACCGAGCATCACCCAGCCGCGATGACGGCGAACATCACCTCGGACAGGGCCACGAAGGTGGCGACCTTGGCGCCGAGCCGCCGCGTGGCGAGGATGCCGGTGACGTAGGCCGTGACGGTCGCGAGGAGCGCCAGGACGGCCACCAGGACCCGCCAGCTGCAGGAGTGGCCGCCCAGCTCGACATCGGGGTCGCGACCGGAACGGCATCATGTTCGGCAGCCCGGCCACCAGGATCAGGCCGGAGGCGACGACCATGCCGCCGCCGGCCAGGACCATTGGCGGCAGCGACTCCTCGACGCGGGCCGACATCAGGAAATAGGCCACGAGCCAGACGGCGGCCGCGAGCCCGCAGATCATCCCGACCCGATCGAGGCGCGCGTCCCCGGCGAGGTCCAGCACGAGCAGCAGTCCCAGGATCGCCGAGACGATCCCGACGACGGTGGGGCCGAGGCGCCGGCCACGAGGTCATGCCAGAGGAACCCGACGAGGAGCACGGGCGCGAGGTACTCCAGCAGCAGGGCCACCCCGACCGAGAGGTGCTGCACGGCGTTGAAGTAGAAGAGCTGGGGCCGGCGATCGCGACGACGCCGTAGACCGCCATCCCGAGCGTTGCCGCAGCACCGGCAGACCAGTCCGGCGGTGCACGAGCAGGCCGGGATGAGGAGCACGAGGGAGGCCCCGCCGACGCGGGCGGAGCCAGGGCGGCGGGGGGCCCAGCCGTCTCGAGCAGGGCGTGGCCGAAGGGGCCGGAGACGCCGAACGCCGCAGCCGAGACCAGGCCGATCCCGAGGCCGGCCCCGCGCCCCTGGGCTGCGGTGCTGGTCGAGATGACCTCTCGGTCGCGGTCACGGCCGTCCTCCTCTGCTCGATCCTGCCGACCCGCGTCTGGTGTCATGACCGAAAGTGGCTTACGCTCGTGACATTAGGGCCCCGTTGTCAGGAGTCAACATGTTTTTCACCGGTGACACGGAAGAGGCGCTCGCCGAGGCCGCGGCGCTGGTGAACACCGGTAGGACGGGGATCACCCTCGCGACCCTCGAGGTCTGGACCGGTTCCTGGCGGAGTAGCGGTGACCGGGGCGCGACTCAGACCGAGGCCGACTCGAGCGGTGCGGGATCCGCGAGCGGCTGGAGCCGTCTGGTCCGCGGCGGACCCGACGAGGCCGCCGACTGGTGAACGCGATCCTCCGCGAACCGCCCCCAGCCGTGCCTGTCGCACGACGCGCCGACTGGCACCTGCACGTGACCGAACCGTAAGCCCCGCTGGAGGACCGCATGGCGCCGAGTCGGCGATGGGCCTGCCGACCTGATCCGGACCGACGAACTCGACCGCCTCAGACCTGCGCGGCGGAGGACTGCGAGGCGCTGCTGCTCGACCTCTGCCGCAACTCCTCCAAGCGCTTCTGCGACACCGGCAACTGCGGCAACCGCACGCACGTTGACGGCTACCGGGCCCGGCGGCGCGCTCCGCCTGAGCCCCGGCCCCATCTCAGTTGCATAACGATCGCCATCGGCCTTGATGTGCAAACGCGCATCACTGGATATGTTGTCTTCGCCTACATATTGTCGACATCCCATCGACTGGGCGCTACAGCGTTGTACCAGCTCGATCCGCCCGGACAGCGGACCGCCTGCCGCCGTCAAGGCCGCACCCGGTCCGCCGACGCCCGGATCCCTTTCGAAGGCTCGACCATGACCACGATCAAGAAAGTTTCCGCCGCCCTGCTGGCCGTCGGCGTAGCAGCAGGCCTGTCGGCCTGCGCGCCCGCCGGATCCACGCCGGCCGCCGACGGCGATTCCGCCGCCGACCTGCAATGTCGGTATCTCCATGCCCACCCGCAGCCTCGAGCGCTGGATCAACGACTGGCGAGGGACTCAAGGAGAAGCTCGAGGCCGCGGACTGCACCGTGGATCTCCAGTACGCGGACAACAAGACGGACCCAGCAGATCAAGCCAGATCCAGAACCAGGTGGCCGGCGGGGGCGAAGATCCTCGTCGTCGCGGCCATCGACGGACAGACCCTCGGACCCGCCCTCGAGGACGCTGCGTCCCAGGACGTCAAGGTCATCGCCTACGACCGACTGATCAACGGCACCGAGGCCGTGGACTACTACGCCACGTTCGACAACTACAAGGTGGGCCAGCTCCAGGGCCAGTTCATCGAGGAGCAGCTCTCGGCCTGGCTAACGCCGGTTCTGCTTATCACCCGCTATGAAAGAATTTACCGGCGGATTAACCGGGGCGGAGGAGGCCCCGGCCAGTAATCGATTAATTTTCTGTGATTGGGTGTTAGAGAAAATAATAAAAAGCAAAAAGATCAGTATCTCCTTCTTCATAATAGAAATTTAATAATTCGTTCATCGCCCGACAATTTACATTTTTCTGCCTGAAAAATTTTCCGGATGACTCTTTTCGAATGTTGGAGGGTTCAAAAAAATTAAGGATGCAGGGAATTGATTGTATGCCGGGATTTTTTCTCGCAAAGAAATAATAGAAACAAAGGAAGTGTTGGCAACAGTTCAATAATTGAATAGGTATATAATTTTCCGGATGTTTACTGCGTTCGAAAAATTACTTATCGGTTTAGATATTCAACCGCTTCATCTCTTTTTCGGCATAATCACAGGCCCTGGCAGTAAGGGCCATATAGGTTAATGATGGATTGACGCAAGCGCCTGAAGTCATGCAGGACCCATCGGTAATAAAAACATTGGGTACTTCATGCATTTGATTGAACCTATTCAACACGGAAGTTTTAGGATCATTGCCCATGCGGGCAATACCCATTTCATGATTGGCGTTACCCGGGAACGACATGTTATTCGAAATGTTGATTTCTTTAAATCCTGCCGCTTCCAATATTTCTCCGGCCGTATTCGCCATATCCTGGTTCATTGCTCTTTCATTTTCTTTGAAGGCACAATCAATAGAAATGAGTGGCCGGCCCCATTTATCTTTTTTACTATGGTTTAAGGTAATACGGTTATCAGCATACGGTAAACATTCCCCAAAAGAATAAAGGCCCATCTGCCAATTCCCCGGTTCTGTCATTGTCTCTTTAAGGTCCGCGCCAATGCCATCTACCTGGTTCCGGCTTCTGTAAGCACTTCCTCCATAGTGATATCCGCGAAGGAACCCGGAATGTTTATTTAGTACATTTCTGAACCGGGGTATATAAATATTAGTAGGTCTGCGGCCATAGTAATAACTGTCTTCGAAACCTTCTACCTGCGCGGAGGCGGAAATACCTTTGTGATGATCCATGAGATTGCGCCCTACCTGGTCGCTGCCGTTTCCTAACCCGGTGGGAAAACGGGACGATACCGAATTTAACAGGATAAAAGCAGTGGCTACCGTAGCAGCGTTCAAAAAAACAATACGCGAATAGTATTCGATGACCGTGTTGGTTTCGGTATCTATAATTTCAACGCCTGATGCTTTTTGTTTTTGTTCATCATACAATATTTTATTTACCAGTGAATGGGGCCTCACCGTTAGATTGCCGGTTGCATAGGCGGCCGGCATGGTACTGGCATTGGTACTGAAATAAGCCCCAAACGGGCAACCCCGGTGGCATAAATCCCTGGCCATACAAAGCCCTCTTCCTTTAACTGGTTTGGTTAAGTTAGCCGTTCGGCCGATGATTACTTTCCGATCGGAATAGCGTTGTTCAATTTTCTCTTTAAAGAATTTTTCAACCGCGTTCATTTCAAAGGGGGGCTGAAAAATTCCATCTGGTAACTGAGGTATGTTATCTGCCTGGCCACTCACGCCGATGAATGATTCTACATAATCATACCAGGGGGCAATGTCTTTATACCGGATCGGCCAGTCAATGGCAATTCCATCATTCCGGTTTGCTTCGAAATCAAGATCACTCCATCGATAGCAGGCCCTGGACCATAGCAAGGACCGGCCGCCCACTATGTTTCCCCGGATCCAGTCGAAACGCTTTGTTTCTTCATACGGATTCTCCTGGTCGTTAATGTAAAAATGTTTATTATCTTCTTTATATGACCAATGGCGACTTTGAATGAACTGTCGTTTTTTGTCTTCTTCGGTTAAGCGCAAGCGATGGGGAAAACTCCACGGATCATTGGTAGCGGTTGGGTAATTGGGGTGATCCACATTCCCGCCCCGTTCCAGCAGCAATACTTTCAATCCTTTTTCGCAAAGTTCTTTCGCGGCCCATCCTCCGCTGATACCCGATCCTACAATGATAGCATCATAGGTATTTTGTTTGGTTGCTTTATTATTGGTTAATAGAGTATCGCCTGGCATTCGGATGTATAAATTTGTAAGTTTAAACCAGAGTGAACATAAGAAATATGGAGTACTTGTCTGCTTGGTTTGATTAAAAGTAATAAATAATTACTGAGCAAAATATCCCCCGGATTTCCCTTCGGGGCAGGTGGAATCTATTTAAAATGCCCTTTCATTACAATTGGATAATCGGCGAGCGCGATGGTCGGATCTGCAATTTCGGGATGCCAAAGCTTCTCCCACTCAAAACTATAATATTCATGGTATCCTCCCTTGGTCAATACATCTATCGCTTCAAAGATGGGAACATCACCCTTTCCCAATAAGGTGTATTGAATCTTTCCATTATCCAATTTTGCATCTTTGATATGGGTATGACGGATATACTTCTTTAATTTATTATACACCTGCGCCGGGGCTTCTTTGGTTACCGTCCACATATTGGTGATATCCCAGATCAATCCCGCCTGGGCATGTTGGGCTGATTGCATAATTTTTTCGAGGTCCTCCGTATAAACGAGATCGCCATGCGTTTCCATTAAGACCATAACCCCGCTTCCTTTTGCGTGATCACCTAATTCGCGCAATCCTTTTGCGATGAGATCTATTGTAGCATTCCTTTCCTGGTCTTTGGGAAAGTTATTGGGGAACACCCGCACGTACGGACACTTGATATCCTGCGCCAAATCAATGAAACGTTTGCCTTCGTCTAAATTTTTTTGACGCTCTGCCGGATCGCTGAAATGCAAAGTAGCGGAAGAACCCAGGTTAACAAAACGCAATCCTTTTTCTTCTATCATTCGTAATGAATTAGACCGGTTTTGCGCACTGTTGAATTCCCTGCATTTGGTGAGATCCAGCTCGCGAAGTATTCCGCGTAATTCAATGCCTTTATATCCATTTTCCGATGCGAAATTCAAAATTTGCTGGAAGCTCCAATCAGGGCAACCCAGGGTGGAAAAAGAAAGAAGAGGAGTGTATTTTTCAAAAGCAAATGAACTTCCGGTAAAGGCAGCTGCCACAAAGACTGTGGATGATTGCAGGAATTGGCGACGGGTTGAATAGTTCATTCAGATTTTTTTACAATGTACAGTTAAATACTAAAACCGGGTTTCGATATTTCAAATGAGTGGGAAGGGCCACTACTTTATCGTGTCCGTATATTGCTTACTGCACTCTGCAAGATCCATGACCTTCACTTTTTTGCTTTGCAGATCCGCATCTTTTATGTCTTTAAAATATTTATATTTTTTGCCATCCCAGCGGTAAGCGGGAAACTTAAACCCGGGGCCACCCATCGCCATATCCGGGTAGCCTAAACTCTTTGATGCTAATATCATGGCAATGCCGCCTCCCAACTCATCGCGATATTCAAAAAGACCCTTGTTGTTTTTCATATACATAGCGAAATTTTCACCCGTATTTCCAAAAAGGGCGCCACTATGCATTACTATAAAAACTTCTTCTTTGCCATCTTTATTAATGTCAGTAACATAAGTTTGAACGGCTACTTCATATTCTCCGGACATAAATTGTTTTTTGTCTTTCGAAACGGTAAAATTGATATGTTTAAACAGCCAGTTCTTTTCTTCAATGGTTAGCTTGCTTTTAGTATCCTTAAAAAGTAAGGTGGCGCCTTCTGTCAGAATGGGGTTAGGCTTGGTTTGGGTGTAAGAGGCCGCTGAGAATAGCAGCCATGCCGGAAAGAGCAGATACTTTTTCATAATAGTCAGGTTTAATTGATGATGGGTACAATGTATAAATAGGAAGATAAAATATCTAATCTTATACAGCCAGTAAAACAGCCACATAGTGGCACACAGCCGCTGCCAACACAAAAAAATGCCATACCGCGTGGTGCCAGGTAAATTTTTTCCACAAATAAAAAATGATTCCAATTGAATATAAGGCTCCACCGATAATAATAAAGACCAAAACGTTGTCCGGCACCATCGTAAAAAACCGGCGGCCGCCTGATACTAATATCCACCCCATTAACAGGTAAATAATAACGGATGCAATATCAAACCGCCCGGTAAAAAATATTTTGAAAAATACACCCAGTATCGTTAATCCCCATAAAATAGATAATAGGGTAATGCCGAAAGAATTCCAGAGAAAGATGAGCAGGAACGGGGTGTACGTACCGGCAATCATAAAATAAATGCTGATATGATCAAAAATCTCCAGTACTCTTTTGACCTGCTTTTGCTGAAAGCCGTGGTAGGTGGTAGAAAAAGTGAATAACATTAAGAAGCTAAAGCCATAAATACTTGCGCCGACAATACCCGGCACATTCGCGTTTTTGGCTGCTAAAGCGGTAAGTATTGGAATACTGATAACACCAAACAGGATACCAAATCCATGAATCATGCTGTGGACCAGTTCCTGCTTTAGTGTAAAAGGTACATCTTGTGGTTTTGGATCCGGCATATAATTAGCTGTCTTTTTTTGATAATAGTATAAAGTTAATTGATAAATCGTTTCAACGATTCGCACTCCTGTAAGCGTTTTTTTCGGTAATTTTTTACCGGGTTCGTTATTTCAGGGACCTGATTTTGTTTTGAAAAGATAAGATAGAATTCTTCTTGCAGATCGAATGCATAGATAGCTTTTTAAAAGAAATAGAAAAGCAATGTTTTGCGTTTGGAAAATTTTATTATCTATGGAAGTCTATTGATTTCCCGTTCAAATTACTTTCTGCCTTTTTTTGCCGGGGTCCGGATTCAGGCCCGCTTTACAATAAAACAATAATGGACTGCTTCCACAAAAAATCCGATTGATTAAAATGTGTGAATAATATAACATATTCGGTAAATCATGTAACACCCGGCCAGGAAATATCCTGCAACTTTACACTGACATTAGGAAAGTTTTCCCAAGCAAGGACTGAACTTCCGGATGGTATTATATAACACTTAATAAAAAGACAACCATGACTGCAAAAATTTTTCTAAGCACAGCATCGCTTGCGTTGATATTATCTTTTTCTTCCACGGCAAGTTCCGCTCTTATAGTTCCTGATCCTTCTCTGCCTGGCAAAACGGCTAAAACAGAGGATCCCCGGGCCAGCCAGTTAATTCAGCGGTTGGAATATATCAAGGGGATGGATAAATCGGGAATGTCAAGGATGGAAAAGAAGAGTCTCCGGAAGGAAGTAAAAGGAATTAATAAAGAAATGAAAGCCATCAAAGGGGGAGTATATCTTTCAGTGGGTGCAATTATCATAATTATTTTGTTGCTGATCCTGCTTTTGTGAGAGGGAATTGAAAAAAAATGTTCTGAATATTTCCGGGTTACCTTATGAAAATGAATTGGGAAATGGAATGATGAAGTACATTCCAATAATTCAGGAATAGGAGATATTAGAAAGGCAAACCTCCTGTTCCCGCAATCAATTCCAGGAAGAGTCATCCGGGAGAATCAAAGGACATTACCCAATCCTTTTCGACTAATCGAATCCTTTTGTCCATAGTCGCC
Source organism: uncultured Chitinophagaceae bacterium (assembly GCA_963775145.1). Classification (GTDB taxonomy): domain Bacteria; phylum Bacteroidota; class Bacteroidia; order Chitinophagales; family Chitinophagaceae; genus Endoryza. Next base: position 17,667 of record CAVZHZ010000011.1, on the reverse strand, counting down.
AGTTAGCTCTGGCGACTTTTTTTTGGCTATTCCTTCCGTTATTATATTTTACAAAGAAATGGCCCCTGATGTACAGGAAGTGAATGATATAATTATTTTTTTTAGACTAACGGCAATTCTGATCTATACGATTGTTTTTGACTGCCTGCCAAGTCTTGGGGTTAAATGCCCATTACAGGAGGTTTAGGCAGCAGGTTTTAGCCAAAAGAAAAAGGGAAGAGGAATGAATAAAGGAAATAAAAAAAGGGCCAGGATAGAAATCCAGCCCCGATTAAAATCCAATATCCTATGAATAACCGCTGTAAAAATAACCCTGATCCGGATCTTAAATATTACACTATTGATTAAAAATGTTATATAATTCACACCTGGGGAAAACGGGCGTTACTGTATAAAATAACCGCCCAATGCGGGTGCTTTCAGTAGTTATAGCAGATGGAACTGCAAAACGGTAATAAGTGCCCAGTTGTTGACTATGATTTAAGAACATACCGAGGATAGTTTATAAAACAAAATGGTTGCCCTTCAGAGCAACCATTTTGGTTTTATGGTACGGATAATTATATATTAAAATCGGTATCCCAGGGATAAGCCAAAGCCTGTATTCTTCGCAGAAGTCTTATCATTAGATGACCCCTCATAAGAAGGATTGATTTTAGTAAGACCAAGCTGGGTGTTTAATTGCATCGACACTTTATTGGAGAATTCATAGCCGACAAGCAAATTAGCGCCAGCATCCAGTGGCTTTATATATACCACGTCATCCGCATCAGTGACCTTTACGTCATTTTTGAATTTAATATTAGCCGTTCTACTTGATCCGCCGACATCATATTTAGCTTTGCCGCCAATTCCTAACGCCACATAAGGGCCAAAGCCCAGCAGGAGGTGACCGGTACCGAGTAATGGTTTAAAAAGAAAGTTAAGCGGTAATTCCAAATAGGAAATTCTCACTTTGGCATTGACGGTTTCATCCAGAACCTTTTCATTGCTTTTCGCTCCTTTTACCGTAAAGAGCAAGCCGGGTTGAAAATAAAACTGCGGGGCCACCGGGATCTCCGCATTTACGCCCACGTTAAACCCGATCAGCAAATCGTTTTTTAATTTGTTGCCATTTTCGTCTTTGCCATTAATGTTTTGAAAGTTAATTCCACCGCGCAGGCCAAAGCTGGTTCCCCCGGCTGTTTTGATAGTTTGCTGGGCCTGTGATGCTATTGCCAGAAAGGCGATGGAGAAAATTAAACTGATTCTTCTTTTCATGATTTTTCTTTTTTATTAAAATTAATTGGCTGTTTAATTCTGAGCGATACAGAGAGGGGATAAATAATGATGGTAATTCATTTCGTTACCATATTACCCCTTTTATTTTCCTGCTTCTTTGGCCGCCGCCGCTTTCATTTTTTCATTGGCGGTAATCAGGAATTCTACCCGGCGATTTTGAGCCTGGCCTTCCTCCGTACTATTACTGACTTTATTCGCTGATTCTCCAAATCCTTTGGTAGTAAGTCGTGAAGAAGCAATACCATTGGAGGATAGGTAGGAGGAAACGGCCGACGCGCGTCGTCTGGATAAAGCCATATTATAACGAGCGGTCCCCACATCGTCTGTATGGCCCTGCACTTCAATATTGGTATCCGGGTATTTATTCAGGATACTAATCAGTTTATTTAAATTTACCCGTGCATCCGAAGAAAGAGTTGATTTGTCAAACGCGAATAATATTTTGCTGTTAAACTCCACGATAATTCCTTCTCCCACCCGTTCAACGGTGGCATCCGGAATATTCTTTTTCATTTCTTCTGCCTGCTTATCCATTTGCCGTCCTATAACAGCCCCTGCTACTCCACCCACCGTTGCTCCAATGATAGCACCCAGGGCTGTGTTGCCCGATGCGCGTCCGATAACGGCGCCAACGGCTGCCCCACCGGCTGTACCAATTACGGCGCCTTTTTGGGTTTTATTCCAGGTTTTACAACCACTGGAAAAAATAGCAGCGATAAGAACAATACTAAATATACTTTTCATTTTTTTTTATTTATAAATCCAAAAAACCGGCCAAATTAATGAAAATGACTTCGCCGAAGATTGTTTTTAAACCTCCCGGCAAAGGTCCATAAATTAGAATTTATGTGTGTTATACAACTACCGGAAAGAATTACATGATTCACAGATTTCTGCGATCAGATGGAGATGTTTTCCCGATGGGCCTGTTCGGTGAAAATAACAACCAGGGATACCTTGAATAATTTTAAGGGGAAGTGCTACAGGTAAGGCACAACTAATTTTCTTTCTGCGGTTTTCGTTTGAATTTATTGCAGAAGTAAAATTATTTTCTCATAGGTTTATAGTATTTCAACGCCTGCGGCATGATTGCTTTTATAGCCGCAATTCTGTTTTCGTCGGATGGGTGACTGCTTAGAAATTCAGGAGGTTTTCCTCCGCTGGACGCAGCCGCCATTCTCTGCCAGAATGGAATAGCTTCCTGCGGATTATAACCCGCCATGGCCGCAAAGTATAATCCGAATTTATCTGCTTCGGTTTCTGCTTTCCGGGAGAAGGGTAGCATAACACCTACATTGCTTCCAACCCCATAAGCGGTCATAAAAAGATTTTGTGTTTCGGCAGGCTTATTAGCTACGGCTATTTGTAAGGCAACGCCGCCTAACTGCTGCAATAGTCCCTGGCTCATTCTTTCACTTCCGTGTTGGGCAACAGCGTGCGCAATCTCGTGTCCTAATACAATCGCTAATCCGGCTTCGTTTTGTGTAATAGGTAATAAGCCGGTGTATACTACTACTTTTCCTCCCGGCATGCACCAGGCATTGGCTTGTTTATCATCAATAAGATTAAATTCCCACTGGTATCCTTCCAGCACGGAGGTTTGTCCTTTTTTGTCATAATAAGATTTAATAGCGGAGGCGATACGGGTTCCTGCACGCCTCACCATTTCCGCATCTTTATTATTGGATGCACTAACGACCGAATTGGCTCCCAAAAATGTTTTGTATTCCTGTTTGGCCATGGATTGCAATTCCGTTTCCGATACGAGGCTCAGCTGCTTTCGACCGGTTACCAGGTTTTGGGTGCAACCGCTAAAAAGGGAAGCAAGTACAATAATGGCAAATATCTTTTTCATATGTAATTATTTTGTTCCACTTTAATATTGGTGAAAGTGTAGTTTTCATGTACATTTTCTTTTTCAGGATAGAATATCCTGATACTGCTATCAAACCGGGTGGGTGGGTTTGGTCCCAAAGAGAAACAATATTTATTCTTCATACCCGCTCTTAATAATGGTGGATATCATTTTAAATCGCCCGTTTGGCCTGATATAATTCGCGGAATGAGCCGGGATAATGATGGCCTCACCCGGGTTAAGAAAATGCGGTATTTTATCTATTACAATCTCTGCCTGGCCCTCTATGATTTGCGCGAACGTGTCAAATGGTGATGTCTTTTCCGTTAATCCTTCCCCGGTGTCAAACGACATCATACTAATGTTTCCGGTGGATTTACGTATGATTGTTTTGATCACCACCGAATTGGCCATATACTCAATAATTTCTACCACAATATGGGTTTTTGATTTTTCCAGTTCAAGGAGGTCTGTTTTGTTATGGTTATGCTCTTTACTCATTGATGGTATTTCTATTTATTAGGCAACATACATTTTGTTATTTTATTAATCCACCCTCTTTCAGATTTTTTGGTTTAACATAACCTGAAATAATATAGTCGAATAAAAAGGGCAGGATGTCTATCCAGCCTTTTTACCAACTAATACAGTACCGGACACCTGATCAAAGGTAGAGCCCGTAAACCCGTTTTTTGTTATACGATTTAATGATATTGTTATATGATTCACATATTATTTGGCGATAGAATCCAATTTGTTCCTGCAGGAAAGATAAATATTTGAAATTGCCAGCCACGAGGGTCGCATCCGGGTAGGTTATTTCCTCCTGTAAGTGGCCAAAAATTCGATGCTGGCCAAAGGAAAGGTTTCTATTATTTCTTATCTGCTTGAACAAAATGGATTGGTCCGGGCGGAATCAGCCGATCAGATTTCTTCGGTGAGCACGGATTGCCGTTTGTTGATAAATGCGTTGTGATGAAATAAGGCAACCAATTTTTTCGCGACTTCTTCCGACGAAGCGGGATTTTGGCCGGTAATGATATTGCCATCAACCACCACATAACTTACATAATTAGCTCCCTTGCTGAATAAGGCTCCCGCTAAACCCAGTTCGGTTTCTAATAAGAACGGTACCACGCTGGTCAACCTGGCCGATTCTTCCTCACTATTGCTGAAACTGGTCAAATGTTTGCCTTTTATTAATAATTCACCCCCGTTACTTTGTAAAGATAACAGTCCAACTACTCCGTGACATACCGAACCTATTGGCTTGTTTTGGAGATTGAAATCTTGTAACAATAGTTTTAATGAACTATTATTAACCATATCCCACATGGGGCCATGGCCCCCGGGAAGAAATACCAGGTCAAAATCTTCCGCCCGTACCTGTTCCAGCGGAATAGAAGTAGAAAAAAATTCTATGGCTTCGGGATCTTTTAAAAATCGTTTGGTACTTTGAGTGGCCACAATAATGGATTGACTCTTGGGATCCAATGGAACTTCTCCTCCGAGGGGAGAAGCCACAGTAATGTGCCCACCCGCCTCCTTAAACACATAATAAGGAGATGATAATTCTTCAAGCCACGCACCTGTCAATTTGTTGGTATCACCCAGTTGAGCGTGGGAAGTGGCGATCATTAAAACTCTCATGGTCGTTTATTAGGATATGTTTTTTACAAAGTACATAATTCATCAACTGCGTTTCTTCCCTGGATGCCTAAAGTATCTTTTTACCCTGGATAATTCTGAGAATAATCACAATAAGCGCAATGACCAGCAAGATATGGATAAGACCCCCGGCGTGATATCCGAAGTACCCAACCAGCCAGCCTACAATAAGAATAACTGCGATAATGTAAAGTAAATTTCCCATACTAGATTTTTTAATTTATTTAAAGAATGAAATGCCATAGGATTCCACCTCACTCATCCCGGTTTTCGCCTGGAATTGAATAGGTGTTTTCGCTATAAAGTTGAGCTTTTTCTGTTTCAATAGATTATACAATTGCAGCGAAAGCTTATATCTTTCATAGGTTTTCGAAAATAGGGACTCTGTTGTAAGCTGGGGCTTTTATAGATTTTCCAGCATCTCGCGTCTTTTCTTGCGGAGATGCTTGAAATGGGAAGGAGTAAGGCCGGTGATCTTCTTAAATTGCGTGGAAAGATGCGCCACGCTACTGTAATGCATCAGGTAAGCAATTTCAGTAAGATTGAGTTCATCATATACCAGCAATTCTTTTACGCGCTCAATTTTATGGGTAATCAGAAATTTTTCAATGGTTGTACCCTGTACTTCAGAAAAGAGGCTTGCGAGGTACGTGTAATTATGATTCAGTTTATGGCTTAAATAATCCGAGAAATTTATGGCCAGTGGCTCCTCTGTATAGTGCACCAATTCAATAATAATATTTTTTATTTGCTGTATCAGCACACTTTTTTTATCATCCATTAGTTCAAGCCCGGATTTCAGCAGGGCCACTTTGATCTGGTCGTGCTGTTCGGCGGAAATTTTTTCTATTATATCGGCCTCCCCTAACTCAACGGTTGTGTAATGCAATCCCAACTTAGTGAGTTCATCTTTTACTACCATCTTGCATCGGATGCAAACCATATTTTTAATATGCAATTTCAAATGACCTGGATGTTTATTTTTTCTGGACTATAAAAATGTTCCGAGTTACTATTTTTTGTGCAGAGGGTATGACGACATACCCAAGTAAATATACTAACAAAAGACCTTCATTTCCCAATTCAATTAGCGCGCCCATGGCACGTTCATAATCAATAATTTTCATTAGAGAAGAAGGAGCTGTTGTGCAGATGATATAGCCAAAACCGGGCCCCAGTATACCAGTTTGATTAAATTTTGATTTTGACCGGGGTGGGATTGTACATACCAAATAAATACTCAATAGGATTGACCAATCTCAACCCATCAGGCAGTATGCTTTCTTTTTTTGGGAATACGGATTTATTCCTGGTTGGCTTCTATAGGGTAAAAAAAAGGGCCAACGTTATTCGTTGACCCTTCCCGTATTTTAATTAGATCGATTAAGAATGTTTGAATTGATAAAACACCCCTAATTGAAAACCCCTGTTAGTTGATTTGTCCGAACCGGTTTTGTTGATATTACTTAAACCGAGGTTATACCTGGCATCCACTCCGAATCCGGAGGGCACGTGAATATAACCAAGACCAAAACCCAGGGCAAAGTCAACTGTTTTGATATTCTCTTTGACATCTGTGGTGTTACCGTCGTCTTTTGCTTTGGCAGATACCAGGAAACCCAGTTGCGGTCCGGCCTCTATTCTGAAACCGTTGTCGAACATATACTGAATCATTACCGGCACATTAATGTATCCGAGGTTTAATTTAGTACTTGTTTGGTTTGCTGTGTACTTGGCACCCTGCCCGGAGAAAAGTAATTCCGGTTGAACGGCCCAATTTTTATCAAGGTGGATATGACCCAGCAATCCAACATGTAGCCCGGGTTTGGTGTCGTACGTGGTGCTGTTGTCGTTATGAATATTGTACAGGTTTAAACCGGCTTTAACGCCAAAATTTACATGTTGTGCATTAACAGTTCCGGTAATCAACAGGGAGGCTATTGCCATGATTGCGTAAAATTTCATATTTGTTTTTTTTAATTAAGAATGTAAAATTGTTTTTGTGTTTTAAGCGATAGAAATAAGTCCCTGTAAAAACAGGGACTATAACCAAAACTAACTGCTATAAGAGAAAAAGATTGTAGTAGCAAAATGTAGAAATGTAAAGTTGCATTCCTTTTCTTGTTGAATTGTTACACAATTCTGCGCATGATTTACATATTTCACACATTTCATAGTTAGCTGTTTTATTTATTCGTTCCTGGTTACTGGATGGGCCCAATTCCTTTGCTGGGGAGAAATGATCCCAAATTGGGGAATTGAACGGTCATTTTTAGCAGGATAACACATAGAGAATAAGTGGATGGTTATTGTTTTTTAACGGTAACGTCTATCTTCTTAGCTACTACTTTGACCCCGTTTTTATCCAACACTATGGTGGTAGATTTTTCCGGAGGGTCTTTAACTATAACCACCGGGGCTGCCGGTACTACTATGACCTCTTTCTTAACTTCTGCAGGCTTATCTGCGCAGGCTGCCATGGAAAATATCGCTACTACCAGGGGAAAACCAATAATTTTTTTCATGAAATAATTTAAGTTGACTAACGCTGCATTTTGTTTAAGCACTTACTGAAGTGCCATGCAGCATTTCCATAATAACAATTATTGTACCTTTTTGCAGAAAGTGCTGACATGCTTGCTTTTCCAGTCGTTTGTCTTTTATCCCGGCACATCTTCCTTTCCCGGTGTTTTATATGAAAAGAAAGCGGGACGATTTTGAAACTGGGACTCTTTATTAAATAGATAGGGATGCGGCCGCTCATAAAAGGACCATAAACTGGTCCTCGGTAAAATAAAAAGGGAAAAAGCGTAAAAACAGGATTCACGCTGCGGAGGCAAAGGATTTTTGTATTAGTTCAGGAAATTATTCCCTCCTGCCTATTTCGCTGATAATTTTCTGCAATGCTGTATTAAATTCTGCAGGCTTTTCGATCATGGGATAATGCCCGGTGCCATGAACCATCTCGGTCATGAAATCCCTTCATGCAATATTTATTAAGCGAGTCTGTTTTAATGGGAACCACATCACTATTCAGCAGGTATAATTTATGGGCAAGACCGAGCATTAAAGGTTTTTCATTTTGCGATATGACCGATTAAAGATTTCAGGACCTGGATAGCAATCGAAGAATCCGCGGTAAATACATTATTCATAACCCGGTTGACGACGGCCGTATCGGTGCTGGGTTGAAACAGGGAACTCTTCATATAATTATTTACCGTGCTGTCGAAACCTGTGGAAAGAGTATCAAAAAAATCGCTATATCCTTTTGCCTGTTCGGGGGTAAACGGTGATCCGGGTTCATGCAGGTTATCAATCCCCACTATACCAATCACCAGCGACGGATATTTATTACTAACGTTTAGTATAATATCACCCGACATAGAATGCCCTATCAGGATCACATTCTTTAGCTTCAGTTGTTCAACAACCGCTTTGATGTCTTCCGTGTACTCATCAAAACTCCAATCGGTCCGGTTCTTACCTGATTGCCCGAACCCCGGTAAATCGATGGTTACGACTTTGTACTTCGGGCAGAAATAATTTACCTGCGGCTCCCAGTATTCTTTATTAATGCACCAGCCATGAACAAACAGCAGGGTGGTATCTCCGGTTCCGCAGGTATGGTAGGAAATTTTCAGATCCTGCCTGATAATTTCCACTGGGCTGTTTTGATTCGCCTGGTTGCAGGCAATCAAAAGAATCAGAACCAGAAAATAGTTTAATACTGATCGCATAGAATATTTTTTATGAAGATAAAGTTATCCTATTCAGTCCTAATTATCCCACGGCTCATTTGTATTACGGAACGGTGATTGTTTTTACGGGAGAAAACAAGAGATTGAGGAACTCAAGCGGGCAGCGGAAATTGATTCGCTTTCAATCTCTGTAAATTGGCCCCTTGCCAGTCGTAAGTACATGCTCCGGCAATTTGACCCCACTATAAAACAGTTCCAGAAAACCGTGATCCTTGATCCAAAGAAATATTGAAGCAGAAGTCTGGATTGGACATTGTTTAGTGAAAATAAACTCTTTTCACAAGCAATTGATATAGTTTCAAACACCCCCGGTTAGGATGGTAATGAATTACTTAATTAGGTTATTGCTATAGTTGGGGGCAAGCCAAAAACAATAGGCAATCCTGGACAAATACCGGCAAAAAGTCCGCTGCAGCTCGTCAACCTGGCTGGTGGTTGTTTACTCGAAGCATGTACTATTTTGAAGAATCGATGACCAGATGGACAAGTGATATGATGCGAGAATATTAAATATCGCATTTTATTTAGAGAATACCTGAATTGACACATTAAAAATGAACCAAGGTTTGGGGCCCTGCTAAAAAATATGGACTTATAAATTAGCGAACAAATATTTTTTCTATTTTTGTCTTACCTCGGAATATTAATTGAAATTTACTTTCCATGAATCAGTTATTATTTTTTCTCTCGAAAAATACAAAGGAAAATACTGATTACGGCTCCATAGTTCAAATAAGTCGCGGTAATGAAGACTTCCGGGATCTCCGCTCTGGCCGGGTGAATTGGTAGCCAATGTCAAATCCCAATCTGAACAATCCACAATGATCCGGAATGAAGCACCGTGCGATTGATTTAAATTACCCCCTGTACTGTTTACTGTATTCGCATTGCCTCCCCTTGGCGCCGGACCAACGTTAAGCTGCTTTTTCAAGTTTTCATTCACTACCAATGAAAGAGGATGTTTAATCAATACATGTTTCATCTTTTCTTGTCCGTATTGCCAGGCTGACCAATCAGGCCCTAATTTTTTCTGTAAACTTAACAGGGCATCCTGTAAGGATTGGTCCAATATTGCATCGCGCGACTGATTAAAGGTTTTTTCAAAAGTGGAATCGGGCCGGCAAAGCAATTCAATCATTTTTTGCGTGTTGAAATCTATCCTTACCCATTTTATGGTATCCAGCGACAGCCTCTTCAACAGATTTTTTTCCAGCGAGGTTTCCCATTCTACATATATCGTAGCCGGTATGGAAGTGGGGGATAAAACATAATCCCACCCGGTTAATAATTGCTTGGCCTGTTGAATGCTGTTGTCTGTTGAAGAGGTGTTTTTCAATAAGAGTATTAATTGTTTGGCGGGCAATGAATAATAATCCGTTTGCAATGCCTGCATTTCCGTCATAGAGAATTTATTAGTACTACCCAGTACTTCTTTGGTTCGATCAGCACGATAAGAATCGGCCCAGGAATAACCAATCGTATTCATATAAGGATAACCTGGAGGTGTTCGATTTTCATTAGCGGTACCGATGAACCCGGCCGGAGGATCATACAGGGAGGGTCTTTTTAGTACGGGTAGGTATCCCGCCCATTCATATCTTCCATCACCGGGTACGGGTACCATTCCCGAATGATGTGTACGGATGGGAGCGATCCCTACCGTTTGCCAACCAATATGACCCTGGCGGTCTGCCCATACCATATTCTCCGCAGGAATATAGCTATACGAACAGGCGGTTCTGAATTCATTCCATGTTTTTGCCTGGTCCATGCGCAGGCTGGCGAGATAAGGAGCGCAGCCTTTTTCCAGCCACCCACACTTCACTGCATAAGCGATGTGATGAACGCTGTCGATGAATGTAACGGGCCCATGAATTGAATAGGATAACGTAACTATTTCGGGAGATTGATTCTTCACAACTATAGTATCTATAATTCTTTTGAAAACTTTCCATTGACCTTTATAGAAATACCTCGAAGGATCATCGGGTTTTAATTTATATACATAGAGATCTTCTGCATCGGTTTCGAAAATAGTAAGTCCCCATGCGCCATAGTCATTGTGTCCAATAGCAACGCCGGGTAAAATCGGTTCCCCGCCTCCGATCACATTCCAGCCCGGAGCAGAGAGGTGTACTATATACCTTAAAGAGGGAGCCGTAATGGCCCGGTGCGGATCGTTGGCCAGGAGCGGATACTTATTTAAAGCGCGCTTACCGGAAACAACCCAGTTATTACTTCCTTCTGTTTTTTTATCAACCTGATTGTATTCATTGAGGAAGGCTAAACGATCCATGTTTTCCGCTGTGCGGTTATGTTCGGCTATGTCCTCGGGTCTAAACTGGAGGGGGGTACGAAATGCTTCATACAGTTGTAATACTTCATCATTTAGTCTGTCCACATCAATAGTTGAATCGATCCTGAGGTCAGGCGATCGTGGTTGAAAATTAGAAATGGTACGGAGTTTTGCCTCCCCGATTCTTAATTTCAGGCGGGCAGTTGTCAATTCTTCCTGTACATTACTCAATAACCCATTATGCCGCGAAATCACCACTTCCGGTGTCCAATAGCCCGGTTTTATTCCCAGCAACTGCAGTTCAACCGGCATGGGAATTTCCTTATCCAGTACTTGTTTTATATAAGCATTGATTCCCCTGACAAATGATTGAATGATTATTTTTCCCCGCGGATGATAATGATTCAGCTCCGTTTCCATATTTCCCCTGAATTTGAATAAACGCGCTCCCATATCTCTTTTCAGTTCTCGTTTGCCCAATACCTCGGCCATGGTTCCTGTAGCGCTGCGGCGAAAGAGTTCAAACTGGAAGAGGCGATCCCTGGCTGCCTGGTACCCCTGCGCAAAAAATAAATCCTTCTCCGTTTGAGCATATATATGAGACACGCCCCAGCGATCGGTAATTATTTCAACGGGTTTTTGTAGGGATGGCAATGACAAAATCTTTTCCTGGGATAATACTGAAATATAAACGCAAAAGAAGGAAATGATTAGAAATACTTTCATCCGGTTTATTTTGCCTTGAGGTCGGAATAGAGACAAAGTAATACTGATTTTAATTATCCTATAATTGCCATACTCATTGGTGAGCGCAGGTTGTGAATTATACTAAAAAGCTTTTTTACCTTTCCCACTCGTCTTGCCTGATTCGGGCAGTGTTTCTCCCAGCCATTTATAAAATTCTCTTTGCCAAACCAACGCATTCTGTGCACTCAACACCCAATGGTTTTCATCGGGCAGGTAAAGCAGCTTACTTTTTATTCCCCGTAACTGGGCCGCCTGGAATGCCTGTAATCCCTGTTCAATCGGAACGCGGTAATCTTTACCACCCTGGATGATCAGGATAGGGGCGTTCCATTTATCTACATAATTTATTGGGTTGAACTGGTTGTACGCTTTTTGAGCTGCCGTGTTTGTTTTATCCCAATAAGGGCCTCCCAGGTCCCAGTTCACGAACCATAATTCTTCTGTGGTACCATACATGCTTCGGGTATCAAAGATGCCATCGTGAGCTATGAAAGTTTTAAAACGATTGTTATGATTGCCGGCGAGGTAGAAAGCAGAATAACCACCATAGCTGGCCCCCACACATCCCAACCTGGTTTTATCTACAAATTTTTCTTTACTCAGGTTATCGATGGCCGAAAGATAATCTTTCATTACCTGGCCTCCGTGATCTTTACTGATCTGTTCATTCCATTTAGTACCATGCCCCGGCATTCCTCTTCTGTTGGGGGCCACCACAATGTATCCGTTGGAAGCCATCAACTGAAAATTCCATCGAAAGGAATAGAATTGGGTTAAGGGGACCTGGGGACCTCCCTGGCAATAAAGCAAGGTTGGATATTTTTTATTAGGATCGAAATCGGGCGGGTAAATCACCCATACCAGCATTTGTTTGCCATCGGTGGTAGTGACCCATCGTCTTTCCGTTTTGCACATACCAACGGAACTAAAGGTAGCATCGTTTACATGGGTCAACTGCTGACCGTTTCCGTTAAATATATCCACGGTATATAATTCAGCGGCATGATTCATATCCGTTCGGGATACGATCAGCGTGTTATTTACCTGGCCAACGATTCCATTAATATCAAAATCACCTTTGGCAATTTGTCTGATATCGGGCAGTTTTGCGGTGGCACCTGTATACTCCACCTCAAACAGTTGTAGAGTGCCATTCATGGGCGCCCAGAAGAAAATTCTTTTTCCATCATCTGCCCACCGAAAACCTTCTACATGAATATCATCCCGGTGGCCGGTAAGGTTCACTACGCCCAATCCCGTGAATGCAACGAGATCCTGTTTGTCGGATTCATAACCGTCTCTTCTCATACTCAACCAGGCCAGTGTTCCGTTTTTGCTGTAGGCAGGGTTGATGTCATATCCTTTTCTTCCCGGAGTGAGGTTTTCTGTCTTTCCGGTTTCTATATTGTAGGAATATAAGTCGGTGTTCGTACTAACCGCATACTCTTTTCCAAATTTCTTTTTGGCAACATATAAGATATGCTTACCGTCCGGATTCCAAACATAATCTTCATCACCGCCAAATGGTTTTTGCGGACTATCATATGGTTCATTGGGCATGATATCTTTTTCTTCGATGGCCTTTCCGTTTTCCATTTTGGCTACAAATACGTGATCAAATTTTCCTTCCTCCCAGGTATCCCAATGGCGGTTGTTCAGGTTATCAAAAATATACGCGTTGGATTTGCTCAACTCAGGATAGAAGTCGCTCCCCATTATATTTTTTACTTTCACTTCCTTATTGCTGATTATATATTTTCCATCAGGAGAAATATTCTTATCAGCCAATAGACTATCAGGTTTACTGATTTCTATTGCTTCTCCTCCGGTAACCGGAATGATAAATGATTTCCGCTTGCTTTTGTTTTGATCTACATCGGGGGTGCTAACGGAGTAAACCACATATTTGCCATCTTTTGAAATACCCAGTCCCGAAACCCTGCCGAGTTTCCAAAGCAGCTCAGGGGTCATCCTGTTTTGAGCGAACGTTGAAATAGTGATCAATAATAGAAGTATGGATATAGACTTTTTAAACATAATAGGAGATTTATTATACGCTAATTTACTACAATTAACTTATTGGTAATTGATGCTGTTTTTTATTGGGTTATTCAGACAAAGAAACCAGGTTCGGAACACCCGGGTAGTGAGTTGAATGAAGTGGATCTTCGAATATCATTTTCCCTTTAATTTTTCCTGAAGTAATAAAAACCCAGGGTTATTCATGAATAGAAAGAAAGTGGATGTTCAGTACAAAATCCCTGGAAGACTTTTGGCATTATGGCAAAATAAAAAATCAGTGTTTGAACTATATCATCATTCTTATGTCATAACTTGTAAATAAAATAAATCTTATGCCACAAAAAAAAATCATTACCATATTTGGTGCAACCGGCGCGCAGGGTGGGGGACTTGCCCGCGCCATTTTACAAGATAAAAACAGCGAATTTGCGGTTCGTGCGGTTACGAGAGATCCACAATCAGAAAAAGCAAAAGCTCTTCACGATTTGGGTGCTGAAATAGTAACAGCTGACCTGGGGAAACCGGAAAGTATCCGGAAGGCCATGGAGGGAGCTTATGGCGCATTTTGTGTTACTTTTTTCTGGGCACATTTTTCACCGGAACAGGAAGCTGCCGAAGCGAAAAGTATGGCCGAAGCAGCTAAAGCAGCCGGAGTAAGACATGTGATCTGGTCTACCCTGGAAGATACCCGGCTCAAAGTTCCCTTACATGATGACCGGATGCCGACACTTGATGGGGAAATATAAAGTGCCGCACTTCGACAGTAAAGGTGATTCTAACCACTTTTTTACTGATATAGGAGTACCCACTACCTTCATGCTTACGACTTTCTATTGGGAAAATATGCTCTATTTTGGTATGGGTCCTAAGAAAGGCCCCGATGGAGTATTAGCGATTACCTTTCCGATGGGAGATAAAAAATTATCCGGAATCGCGGCGGAAGATATTGGCAAATGTGCTTATGGAATTTTCAAAAAAGGAGAATCGATGATTGGTAAGACTATTGGTATTTCCGGTGAGCACATTAGCTGTAAGGATATGGCCGCTGCATTAACAAAGGCATTGGGCCAGGAAGTAAGATATAATAAAGTAACCCCGGATCAGTACCGAAAATTTGGTTTTCCTGGGGCAGAGGACCTGGGCAATATGTTTCAGTATTACCAGGAATTTGATAAGGCTTTTTCGGATGCCCGGGATATTAAAGGAGCCAGGGAATTAAATCCATCCTTGCAGTCTTTTGAAATGTGGCTGAATGAAAATGCTAAAAAAATGCCACTGGAATAGCCTTTTGCAAATGACCAGGAAGAGATTACCTCTGATGAATTTTATTTTCCCCGAACCTGCCTGCTGCAGATGGGTTCGGGGATTTTTTTTACAAAACTTTTTTGTGATGACTTCTTGCTTTTATGATTTTGTTGAGTTCCATTGAAACATAAGGATCAAAAAAGGAAAATATCTGGAAAATATTAAAAAGGTATAAACGATTTGTTTGTGCGCTCTTACTTGCTCAAGGGAAAGCAGATCTTCCCCGAAAATAATAGATTACAACTTTCCACAGTCTGGTGAAATAATTCCAATTAAATTGCACGGGTAGAAATATTCTTTAATTACTATCATCCAGATATGAACGCGGGGAAAAGTGCATCCAATAAAATCAGAAAATTTTTCAGGTTACTGGGTCCCGGGCTGGTAACGGGCGCCAGTGACGACGATCCCTCTGGTATCGCTACTTACTCGCAGGCAGGGGCCCGTTTCGGAACCTCCCTTTTGTGGACGGCCATTGTATCTTACCCGTTGATGGTTTCCATCCAGGAAATGTGTGCGAGAATTGGACTGGTTACTAATTCTGGTCTGACCGGTGTTATAAAAAGAAATTATAAAAAACGCCTGCTCTATCTTATTATAGTACTGAGTTACCCCTCGATTACATTAAACATCGGCGCCGATATTGCTGGTATGGGTGCGGTGGGTAATTTATTATTTCCGAAAATTCCGGCATTTATTTTTTCTGTTCTGTTTACCGGCTTACTTATGTACAGCATTATATTCTGGAATTATAATAAGATTGCCAATATCCTTAAATGGTTATGCATATCCCTGTTCAGTTATATACTCATCCCGTTTCTTACCCATACAGATTGGTTAAAAGTATTAAAGGGAACATTTATTCCCGTTTTTGAAAATTCGAAAGAATATTTTATTGCACTGGTGGGTATTTTAGGGACCACTATTTCACCCTATTTGTTTTTTTGGCAGGCTTCCATGGAAGTAGAGGAGGTGAGGGAACGAAAACTGCTAGTGGATAAAAGAATTATCCTCGATATGCAGACAGATGTTAAAGGAGGCATGATGCTTACCAATATTGTTTTCTTTTTTATCATTCTTACTTCCGGTACCGTTTTATTTAACGCCGGCATTCATAATATTGATACAGTGGAACAGGCAGCCAGCGCGTTGAAACCACTGGCCGGAGAAATGGCCTATGCCTTATTCTCATTAGGGGTTATTGGTACGGGATTACTGGCCATCCCGGTATTAGCGGGGGCTTCCAGTTATATGATGGCGGAAGTGTTTGATTGGGAAGAAGGACTTAATAAAAAATTCAGTGAGGCAAGAGGATTTTATATTACCATTATTATTTCCCTGTTGATCGGGTTGTGCATTCAATTCTTCGGTATTAGTCCGATAAAGGCATTATTATATTCAGCGGTATTTTATGGAGTCACGGCCCCGGTGATGATCGCCATTATATTACATATATGTAACAACAAAAAAATTATGGGCAGGTATACCAATAAGCGATTGTCTAATTTACTCGGCTTTGCTACCCTGCTCCTCATGCTGGCCGCTGCCATTGCTTTGATATGCTTTATGGTGTAGTTTCTATTTTTGAATTGTTTGGCAACGAATGAATCTACAATCAAACAAAATAAGCTCCTCAAAAGGATCAGCAATAGGTTGAATAAAAAAGCTGAAGTGCGCTAACCCGTCGTAAACTAAACAGGGAGCAAGATAGTTTGCTCCCTGAAAAGTAAAATCAATTATTAACAGAATCGCTTATTTTTTTGGCATTAATACAGCATCAATCACATGTATTACACCATTGCTTGATGCGAGGTCTGCAGCCGTAACATTTGCACCATTGATCATAACTTTACCATCTTTAATAGTTACTTTCAATTCTCCACCCTGCAAGGTTTTCACCATTTGACCGTCTTTTAAATCAGCCGCTTTTACAGAACCAGCCACCACGTGATAGGTCAGTATTTTTGTAAGAGACTCTTTGCTTTCGGGTTTCAATAAATTTTCAACAGTACCGGCAGGAAGAGCATTAAATGCCGCATTTGTTGGGGCAAACACAGTAAAGGGACCAGCGCCTTTCAGCGTTTCTACCAGTCCGGCAGCTTTAATAGCGGCTACCAGGGTGCTGTGATCGGCCGACCCTACTGCCACGTCAATAACATCCTTTGGAGCTTCCACTTTTGGTTCCATGGGTTCTGTTTTTACGGTCGTTGTTGAATCCTCCGTTGGTTTTGTTTCACCACCGCTGTTGCAGGCTACAAAAGTGGAAGAAATGATTATAGCTGCTGCGAGTGTTGAGAAAAAATTCTTTTGCATAATTAAATATTTTTATCTTTTTGACACCAACACATAAACTGGCTAATAGTTCTGTATAAACTACATAAATAGAATATATATTTTTATGTTTAAGGTTTTCGAGGCAAATTCGTTTTAAATATCAACAGCAAGTAATTGCAATGGAAAGAGTTGCCTTTATTTGAAGAGCCTGTATTTGATATTTCCCATCTGGTAAATCCCGGGTGAAGAAAAATATGGCGAATAAAAACGATCAAATGATTGGTTGTTTTAGTTAAGTCACTATAGAAAATAATTTCAGGTCAGTACATTTAGTTTTGATCAATGAAGAAAGTAGAATGCAGGGGCGAAATTATAGCCAGGAACCGGGGAATGGTTAAAATGTATTTTGTGAATAATGAAATGAAAGAATCGTATAAATTTTTCTATGCTAATCCTGT
>CAVZHZ010000010.1:0-514621 GCA_963775145.1 uncultured Chitinophagaceae bacterium | reverse complement strand
TTATCCAGGGATCATACGGGTTCCGGTTAGTAGTGACAGATAATAATGGCGCTACGGATAGTGATACAGTACTCGTTACAGTAAATGCGGCACCTCTACCAGGTAACCAGGCACCAAATGCAAATGCAGGAACAGATATTACTATAACACTGCCAACAAATAATACCACCCTGAACGGTTCGGCATCATCCGATCCCGATGGTACGATCAGTACATATAGCTGGACCAGGATTAGCGGACCGGCCACGTTTACAATTGGCAACCCGGCTTCCGCATCCACGGCATTAACGAATCTTGTCCAGGGAACATACGGGTTCCGGTTAGTAGTGACAGATAATAATGGCGCTACGGATAGTGATACAGTACTTGTTACAGTAAATGCGGCACCTCTACCAGGTAACCAGGCACCGAATGCAAATGCAGGAACAGATATTACTATAACACTGCCAACAAATAATACCACCCTGAACGGTTCGGCATCATCCGATCCCGATGGAACCATTAGTACATATAGCTGGACCAGGATCAGCGGACCGGCCACGTTTACAATTGGCAACCCGGCTTCCGCATCCACGGCATTAACGAATCTTATCCAGGGATCATACGGGTTCCGGTTAGTAGTGACAGATAATAATGGCGCTACGGATAGTGATACAGTACTCGTTACAGTAAATGCGGCACCTCTACCAGGTAACCAGGCACCGAATGCGAATGCAGGAGCAGATATTAGCGTTAATTTACCCAATCCTGTTATTCTGTTAAATGGTAGCGCTTCTTCTGATCCCGATGGTACGATAGTAGGGTTCAACTGGATTAAAATAAGTGGAGCAGGAGCAATAACTATTGTTAATTCAAATACGGCTACCCCCAATGTGGTGGGTGTTCAGCAAGGCGTGTATGTTTTTGAATTGACCGTAACGGATAATAATGGAGCTACCGCAAAAGACCAGGTGACCGTAACCGTGGGGGTCGGCCCGAACCAGGCACCCGTAGCGTTAGCGGGAAATGATACGAGCATGTCCGTTCCGGCACAAAGTGGTCTGTTAAACGGAAGCGGTTCATTTGATAGTGATGGAAGTATCGTTACCTATACCTGGAGGCAGGTGAGCGGACCTTCTTTAAGCGCCATTAATAGTTCATTTAATGCCATTACCAATGTAAACAATCTGATAGCGGGAGATTATTCTTTTGAATTAACAGTAACTGATGATAAAGGAGCCATTGACAGAGACACGGTTACCGTTTCTATAGTGGACATTTTGCGATCGGAAGAAGTACTGATCGTTTATCCAAACCCCGCCATGAGCAACCTGAATATACGTTGTATCAGTGATTCAATGGGGATTGGAAAACTTAACTTCTATAATCTGAATGGAATTTTGGAGAAATCGATTCAGTTTACCAAGTCTCAAACATTCTACGAAAAACAATTTCAGATTGCGGATTTAAAAACCGGTATGTATTACATAGAGGTAATCATTGATAACAGAAAGCGGATGGTCAAGAAGTTCATTAAGCAATAAGTTATAGCGTAATAAATAAGTAAAAGCCGTTTCCAGAGAAGCGGCTTTTACTTTTTCATGAATGGTATAATTCAAAATATTCTCCATAATCAGGAGAGGGCATTGCCAGGAACGATAACACCCAATCCAGCCAATATAGTTTTTTTACTACAGGGCAGTTAAAAAATTTTCTTACAGAAATAATTTGGAGTTAATAATGGGTGGGCAAAGAGGTACCGGAAAGAATAATACAAGTTTAATTGAAAAGTTTAAATTTGATGAAATATAAATTTTTTATGAAGGCAATCAGAAACTTTTTTTATATCACTCTTCCTTCTCTCTTGGTTTTGTTTTTGATTCTGGAATTATTTTTTCGTTTTGTTATTAAAGCTTCTGATCCTCCTATGAGTTATTTTTATGAAAAGGAAAAATTATATGCCTTTGCCGACAGCAACACCAACGGAGTTATTACCATTGGAAAAGCCGCTCAAATCAAAACAAACTGGCATATCAATAACCGGCACTGGAATTACCCGATCGATTACAGTGAGGCTAAAGAGAAAAAATTAATATCGGTCATTGGGGATTCCTATATAGAAGCCTTCCAGGTTAACGGGGACAAAAGCTATCCCTACCTGCTAAAAGGGATATTCAATAACGAATATGAAGTATATGCATTCGGCAAATCGGGAGCACCTCTTTCTCAATATTTGCACATGAGCCGGTATGTTAACCGCCATTTCAAGTCCGACATTCTTATTTTTAATATTGTTCTTAACGATTTTGATGAAAGTATCCGGGAGCTGAACCCCAGCGATTCACAGTTTCTCCAGGTGTCGTTTGATAAAAATGATTCCATAACAGAGACGATACCCCAAACGAATAACAGCTATCCCCAATACCGGCCATGGAAGAGACTTCTTTATAAAAGTGCCTTCTTTCGCTATTTATACTTAAATATTAAAGTTTCTGAAATCAGGGCAAAATACCTCGCTCCTCAGAAGTATGGCTATGAAGGAAATATTGATCCGCAGGAAGTAGAGAAAAATAAAGAACGTATTCTTAAAGCGATCACCTATTTAGTGAAGAAAATTAAGGAAGAAAATAGTGATAAGAGGGTGGTATTTGTAATGGACGCACCCCGGGAAGCTATTTATAATAATAGCTTAGATAAAAGCAAGGTTGCCTGGATGTATGATATGTTGAGGAATATCTGTTCTGCTAACGCGGTCGAGTTCCTGGATTTAACGCCCTATATGAAAGCCGATTTCGAAAAGAATAAGATTAAATTCAATTCTGAACTGGACGGTCATTGGAACGAATATGGTCATAAATTGGCTGCTGAAATAATATCTGCTTATTTGAAGGGTAAGAATTAAAAGATCCTGAAATTCATGGGTTGGACGTAGTAGTTTTCTAATCAAACAAAGGGTATAATTCAGGGAAACATTGCCTTTCCATAATCCACTTTTTGAACCAGACAAATCGGTTTGCATTACTTACAGCCTGATTATCCCATTGAAAAAGGAGTTCGCATTTTTTACATTTATATCGCTGATGTCCGTTTCTTTTCCCCCAGTGAATAACAGATTTACTGCCACAGCCCCAACATGATTTTTTTGACATAAGAGTAGAAATTGAAAGGGGTTCAATTTAGTTCATTGAAACCCTTTACAGTACTATATCTTATGAGATTCCACTAACCATTTTTGGCAACATTCTCTTATTTAGCGAAAAATATTCTTCGCTGTATTGGTCTGCTTTTTAGTATTGATCCCAGTTAGTTGCCGCGTTACAGGCTTGTATATTTTTTCAATAATCAGTTTTACGGAAAACAAACTTGCTGAATTAGATTAATGCCATGCCTGTTTGTAGTAACGGGTAGAATAGTAATGTCAGGAGTATTTATAAGAAAAATGCAACCTGTCAGTGAAGGCAGGTTGCATTTTTGAATAAGTATAAGATTCATCAAGTATTCCTAACCGGGTGGAAGACTTGAACAGTTACCCGCAATTAATAAAGTCCGGTTGTTTTCGGTTCTTACTTCACCAGGTTGAGCACCAGTTTTAACCTGTACGCTCGCAGCCTGGGCGTTACTGTTACTGATTAAACAGATTGGAGTTCCTGCCGGAATAATTACATGAGTACTGGAAGTTGGTACCTGCCCGGTGCTCCAGTTTCCAGCTGTATGCCAATCGCTGCTTACGGCACCTGTCCAGGCGGCCACTTCAACTCCGATACTAACGGTGGTATCTTTTATACAGCCATTTACATCCCTAACCCGGATGGCATAACTACCTGCGCTCAGTCCGGTGAAGCTGCCACTGCTTTGATAACTACTTCCGCCATTGATGCTGTAAGTATAAGGTGTTGCTCCTCCGGAGCCGGTAATGGTAAATGTTCCATTGGTATTTTCTAAACAAGTAAGATTTGTTTTAACTACTGTCACCCCAACCGGTACAATACCAACCGTTACCGTATGGATAGGATTGGCAGTGGTATTACACCCGATAGCACTGGTGATGCTGGTTAGATTGAACAGGTTTACACCTGCCGTATTGTTGAATACCACATCTACCCAGTAGTTACCGCCATTAAACGACTGGTCAGGGAATCCGCCGCCAGTCACATATTTAAACACTCCATTGCCACCATCTACGCCAGTCCTGAAGGGCTGTTAGGGTTCCACTTGCATTGGTCAATCCGCTATTGTTAAAATACGCTGGGTCGACGGCATAATTTCCGACTGCAGTATAATAAGACGCCACATAAGTTACGCCGGGGGTGATGGTTACCGGCGAAGAGAAAGTTCACTTCCTGCCATCCGCTGGCGGTCTCATCGCTGAAAGTAGCGGTGGCCAGCTGGGTACCGGTACTGGTCCACAGGGAACCGGTATGGGTACCGGTATTGGCGGCATCCTTATAGAAACGGATACCAGTAATGGTACCGGGTACGGAGGCACGGAACTTGACCCCCACTTCCACCGAAGAGGCATCCCCGCTGGGTCCGCCTACTGATGGCGTATTGTTCCAGATACTTAAGGCCCCGAAGGCGGCACTGGCGATGACGCCGGTATTGAACGGCGTGCCGCTGACGATATTATTATAGGTATTGCCATTGATCACTAAGGTATACGGACCGGCGGGCAGGCCGGCGGTCTGGTTGAAGGTCAGGTTCACGGTACTGCCGTTGCAGGTAGTAGCCGTGGTTTGGGTGATGGTCCCCGTTATCTGCGCGGGCTGGGTGATAGTGATGATGGTGTCTTTGACACAATCGTTGGCATCTTTTATTTTAACCAGGTGATTGCCGGCGGCATAGTTGGTAAAGGCGCCGCTGGACAGGTAGGTGACGCCGGAATCGCGGCTGTAGGTATAGGGGGATACGCCACCGGTACCGGTTACGGTGATGGTGCCGTTGGAAGCCCCGAAGCAATCCGCGTTTACTTTAACCACCGTGGCGCTGACCGCGGCGGGCTGGGTAATGGTGATGACGGTATCCTTAACGCAATTATTGGAATCTTTTATTTTGATCAGGTGATTACCGGCCAGGAAGCTGGTGAAGGCGCCGCTGCTCTGGTAGGTGGCCCCGGAATCGCGGCTGTACAGGTACGGAACTACTCCGCCCGTACCGGTCACCGTTATGGTCCCGGTGGCGGCGCCGTTACAGAGTATATCCTGTTTAACAATCGTGGCGCTGATAGCAGTAGGCTGGGTGATGACCAGGGTGGTATCTTTAATACAATCGGTCGCATCCTTGATGCGGATGGTATAGCTGCCGGCGGCCAGGGCCGAGAAAGAGCCCGTGGGCTGATAGCTGGTTCCGCCATTGATACTGTACTGGTAGGGAGCGGTGCCATTGATACCGGTTACGGTAATGGCTCCGGTCGTGGCGCCGTTACAGAGTACGTTGGTAATAACGGCGGTGGCATCTACCTGGGTAATGGACACGGCGGCCGTATCGAGAGGGCTGCCGGTGGTGACACAACCGGCGGCACTGGTAATGCTGGTTAAACTGAACAGGTTGATACCGGCCGAAGGACGGAAGGTCACATCGACCCAGTAGTTGGCATCATTGAAAGAGCTGGTGGGGAATCCGCCACCGAACTGTACCAGGTAAACGCCGTTGGATCCGTCGACGCCGGATTGCAGGGCGGTTAAGGTATTGCTGGCATTGGTGACGCCCGCACCGGTAAAGGTATTGGCGCTAAAGGTATAGTTGCCGGCCGGCGCGTAATAGGAAGCCACATAGGTGACGCCCGGGGTGATGGTTACCGGCGAAGAGAAAGTCACTTCCTGCCATCCGCTGGCGGTCTCATTGCTGAAAGTAGCGGTGGCCAGCTGGGTACCGGTACTGGTCCACAGGGAACCGGTATGGGTACCGGTATTGGCGGCATCCTTATAGAAACGGATACCGGTAATGGTACCGGGTACGGAGGCACGGAACTTGACCCCCACTTCCACCGAAGAGGCATCCCCGCTGGGTCCGCCTACTGATGGCGTATTGTTCCAGATACTTAAGGCCCCGAAGGCGGCACTGGCGGTGACGCCGGTATTGAACGGCGTGCCGCTGACGATATTATTATAGGTATTGCCATTGATCACTAAGGTATACGGACCGGCGGGCAGGCCGGCGGTCTGGTTGAAGGTCAGGTTCACGGTACTGCCGTTGCAGGTAGTAGCCGTGGTTTGGGTGATGGTCCCCGTTATCTGCGCGGGCTGGGTGATAGTGATGATGGTGTCTTTGACACAATCGTTGGCATCTTTTATTTTAACCAGGTGATTGCCGGCGGCATAGTTGGTAAAGGCGCCGCTGGACAGGTAGGTGACGCCGGAATCGCGGCTGTAGGTATAGGGGGATACGCCACCGGTACCGGTTACGGTGATGGTGCCGTTGGAAGCCCCGAAGCAATCCGCGTTTACTTTAACCACCGTGGCGCTGACCGCGGCGGGCTGGGTAATGGTGATGACGGTATCCTTAACGCAATTATTGGAATCTTTTATTTTGATCAGGTGATTACCGGCCAGGAAGCTGGTGAAGGCGCCGCTGCTCTGGTAGGTGGCCCCGGAATCGCGGCTGTACAGGTACGGAACTACTCCGCCCGTACCGGTCACCGTTATGGTCCCGGTGGCGGCGCCGTTACAGAGTATATCCTGTTTAACAATCGTGGCGCTGATAGCAGTAGGCTGGGTGATGACCAGGGTGGTATCTTTAATACAATCGGTCGCATCCTTGATGCGGATGGTATAGCTGCCGGCGGCCAGGGCCGAGAAAGAGCCCGTGGGCTGATAGCTGGTTCCGCCATTGATACTGTACTGGTAGGGAGCGGTGCCATTGATACCGGTTACGGTAATGGCTCCGGTCGTGGCGCCGTTACAGAGTACGTTGGTAATAACGGCGGTGGCATCTACCTGGGTAATGGACACGGCGGCCGTATCGAGAGGGCTGCCGGTGGTGACACAACCGGCGGCACTGGTAATGCTGGTTAAACTGAACAGGTTGATACCGGCCGAAGGACGGAAGGTCACATCGACCCAGTAGTTGGCATCATTGAAAGAGCTGGTGGGGAATCCGCCACCGAACTGTACCAGGTAAACGCCGTTGGATCCGTCGACGCCGGATTGCAGGGCGGTTAAGGTATTGCTGGCATTGGTGACGCCCGCACCGGTAAAGGTATTGGCGCTAAAGGTATAGTTGCCGGCCGGCGCGTAATAGGAAGCCACATAGGTGACGCCCGGGGTGATGGTTACCGGCGAAGAGAAAGTCACTTCCTGCCATCCGCTGGCGGTCTCATTGCTGAAAGTAGCGGTGGCCAGCTGGGTACCGGTACTGGTCCACAGGGAACCGGTATGGGTACCGGTATTGGCGGCATCCTTATAGAAACGGATACCGGTAATGGTACCGGGTACGGAGGCACGGAACTTGACCCCCACTTCCACCGAAGAGGCATCCCCGCTGGGTCCGCCTACTGATGGCGTATTGTTCCAGATACTTAAGGCCCCGAAGGCGGCACTGGCGGTGACGCCGGTATTGAACGGCGTGCCGCTGACGATATTATTATAGGTATTGCCATTGATCACTAAGGTATACGGACCGGCGGGCAGGCCGGCGGTCTGGTTGAAGGTCAGGTTCACGGTACTGCCGTTGCAGGTAGTAGCCGTGGTTTGGGTGATGGTCCCCGTTATCTGCGCGGGCTGGGTGATAGTGATGATGGTGTCTTTGACACAATCGTTGGCATCTTTTATTTTAACCAGGTGATTGCCGGCGGCATAGTTGGTAAAGGCGCCGCTGGACAGGTAGGTGACGCCGGAATCGCGGCTGTAGGTATAGGGGGATACGCCACCGGTACCGGTTACGGTGATGGTGCCGTTGGAAGCCCCGAAGCAATCCGCGTTTACTTTAACCACCGTGGCGCTGACCGCGGCGGGCTGGGTAATGGTGATGACGGTATCCTTAACGCAATTATTGGAATCTTTTATTTTGATCAGGTGATTACCGGCCAGGAAGCTGGTGAAGGCGCCGCTGCTCTGGTAGGTGGCCCCGGAATCGCGGCTGTACAGGTACGGAACTACTCCGCCCGTACCGGTCACCGTTATGGTCCCGGTGGCGGCGCCGTTACAGAGTATATCCTGTTTAACAATCGTGGCGCTGATAGCAGTAGGCTGGGTGATGACCAGGGTGGTATCTTTAATACAATCGGTCGCATCCTTGATGCGGATGGTATAGCTGCCGGCGGCCAGGGCCGAGAAAGAGCCCGTGGGCTGATAGCTGGTTCCGCCATTGATACTGTACTGGTAGGGAGCGGTGCCATTGATACCGGTTACGGTAATGGCTCCGGTCGTGGCGCCGTTACAGAGTACGTTGGTAATAACGGCGGTGGCATCTACCTGGGTAATGGACACGGCGGCCGTATCGAGAGGGCTGCCGGTGGTGACACAACCGGCGGCACTGGTAATGCTGGTTAAACTGAACAGGTTGATACCGGCCGAAGGACGGAAGGTCACATCGACCCAGTAGTTGGCATCATTGAAAGAGCTGGTGGGGAATCCGCCACCGAACTGTACCAGGTAAACGCCGTTGGATCCGTCGACGCCGGATTGCAGGGCGGTTAAGGTATTGCTGGCATTGGTGACGCCCGCACCGGTAAAGGTATTGGCGCTAAAGGTATAGTTGCCGGCCGGCGCGTAATAGGAAGCCACATAGGTGACGCCCGGGGTGATGGTTACCGGCGAAGAGAAAGTCACTTCCTGCCATCCGCTGGCGGTCTCATTGCTGAAAGTAGCGGTGGCCAGCTGGGTACCGGTACTGGTCCACAGGGAACCGGTATGGGTACCGGTATTGGCGGCATCCTTATAGAAACGGATACCGGTAATGGTACCGGGTACGGAGGCACGGAACTTGACCCCCACTTCCACCGAAGAGGCATCCCCGCTGGGTCCGCCTACTGATGGCGTATTGTTCCAGATACTTAAGGCCCCGAAGGCGGCACTGGCGGTGACGCCGGTATTGAACGGCGTGCCGCTGACGATATTATTATAGGTATTGCCATTGATCACTAAGGTATACGGACCGGCGCCAACCGTTGAATTGAAAGTTAGATTTACAGGACTTCCATTACAGGTGGTTGGGGTAGATGAAGTGATAGTGCCTACCGGTATTGGGTTAACAGTAACGGTTACACTTGTCAGAGAATCTCCTGATCTGGTACAACTATTCGCGTCTGTAATACTGGTAAGCTTGAAATTACGCGTAAGGGTTGTTGTTGGTATCTCTTCAAAAATAACATCCACCCAGTAGTTAGCATCAGTTCCGGAAGTGGGGAAACCTCCACCATTGATAAAGACACCATTTGGTCCGTCCGTTCCGGATTGCAGGGCAGTCAATGGGGCATTTGTTACTCCTGATGAGGCAAAGAATCCGGGACTTACCGCATAAATACCGGCCGGAGAAAGGTAAGAAGCAACATAAGTGGTATTGGCAGTTATTAATACAGGGGTGCTGAATCGAACTTCCTGCCATCCGCTGGCTGATTCTCCAACAAATGTAGCTGCTGCAAGCTGAGTACCCGAGCTGCTCCATAGTTTACCGACATGGGTACCCGTATTGGTTGTTCCTTTATAGAATCTTACTCCTTTCACAAACCCGCTCACGGTGGAACGGAATTTTACGCCCAATTCTTTTGCAGCGCCATCGTTTTGATTGGCATTTACAGGTGTACCACTGTTGCCCCAAACTGAAATATCGAGAGGTTTGAAAGTAGTAAAAGTTTGTCCGATAGAAACGTTGGTATGTGTAATTCCATTAACGACCAACGTAAATGGAGCGGTGCCTGTAGCACTATTAAGTTTCAATTGTACGCTATCACTGGCGCATAGGGTATTATTTAGAGAAACAATAACCGCCGTTGGCTTTGGATTTACAGTAAGTATTACCGCCGCGGAAGTATCGGTTCCTGCTGTATTGGACCAAACGGCTCTATAACGCTTGCCATTATCTCCGGCTGTTGGTATAACTATTAATGTATCATTGGTGGCACCGGTACTATCACTCCAGGAAGTTCCATTGTCGGTGCTGATCTGCCATTGAATGGTAGGATCAGGATTACCGATAGCGGCACTAATAAATAAAGTTGAATCCTCCTCACATTTGGTTTGTGATAATGGATCTAAGGTAACTTCCGGAATAGCATTAGTAGCGGTGTTACAGGATATTTGAAATGTATTAAGAACTGGTGTGACAGTATTGCTACTTGTGGTAAAGTCGACTTTGTATTGAATATACCTGGATGTTCCGCCAATAAGGGTACCACTAGACGGGATAACCGAATAAGAGGTCCAGGAACCATCTGGAACAGCTGTATTGCCCCGGCGATATGATATCTGCATAGTAGTGCCAGCGGGTAAATCGGCAGACCATAAAGCCGTTTCCCAGTTCTTAACAATGCCGGCATCAAATATCCGGGATGTGAAAGTTCCGGAGGCCGGATATGGGGAAACGCGAATCCAATCTACTGTAAGCGACGGGGCACTTAAAAAGAAGTCGCTGATGGCAGGCCGCATGGTTCCGCCGATTGCCACATTTTCTGTATGTACTAATACGTTATCAATATAATAATCTACACTGGAAACTTTCCAGTCTATTTTATAGCGATGAGAAGTTCCCAGGTAACTACCCGGAATATCAAAATCAATTGAACTGCCAGTTCCCGTAAAGGTTCTTGTTTTAAGAACAGTGCTTGAATTACCCGTGCCAAACATTGCCCAGGAACTTTCACCATTAAAAATTCCTCCCGATCCGGTGGCATCTGTTCCTCCGCCAAAACCGATATGTTGCAGATTAATGGCATTAAACGTGGCAACAAATTCCACAGAGCTGCCCGGGCTGAATGTAGTGGTTGAAGGTTGAGAATTAAAGCGGGCCCCGTTTACCGTTAGTATTCCACCGGAAACGGTGGAAGCTCTCTCCAGTCCAGGGAAAACTATTCCATTCAGAAGTGGCGGGTAATACCGTAAACTCTGCTGCAGCTGTTGGGTTCAATGTCAGTTCACCGTCCTGGGTATTGGAAACATAAGTATTCGTTCCGGTTATACCTGCACTAAAGTCTGCGAATGTCTGATCGAGGAAACAGGCAGTATTGGGATTATTAAAGCTCAATGGTGAATTGCCAATAATTGGTTCTGTAGTGGTATTATTGAAAGCATCCGCCGAAGTTACTCTGAAGTAATAAGTGGCGCCCGGTGTCAATCCACTTAATGTAATGCTGTGACTGGTAACCTGGCTGGCATTGCTCGTATTAAGATTTAAAGAGGTAGGACTTGTTCCGTAATCCACCCTTGAATCGGACAATTCATTAGTTGTCCAGGTAATAGTTACTGTTCCATCAATATTGAAAGTTTTATTTATGTTCGTTATAACAGGAGCTGTATTATCAATGGTATAGGATGCCGCGTAATTTCCATCAATCGCATCAAAGAAAGCATAGTTAATACCTTTGATAATTTCCGTTGTATACGTGATGGCACCACTGTTCCGGGTAATTGTGTTTAAGGTGCCATTCGATACATTTACCGGAACCATTGCCTGTAATTTGTGGGCGCCGGCATAGGCGGAAATCGTAAAGTTCAACGTACTGCCATTCCAGGCCATTGCACTGAAAGAAGAGTTATTTCTTCCGTCCAGCCAGGTGAGCATTTGCTTGGCGGAAATCACAGGTATTTGCCTTGCCTGCGCGGAAGCAATGATTGCATTGTTCCATGACAGAGTATCTGGGCCATTAAAATCTGTGTGTATGTTTAAACAAAAAGCTCCATAATAGCCTTCGGTACCCACTGCCTTATCAAGCAGGGCATTTGTGAAATTGGTGTAATTAGCACTTGTTTCGTCGGTTAATTGGGTGGCCGCCTGGTAATTGTCAATAATAGTTCCATCCAGGTCCGCATACCGCATAGGTATACCCGACCCGGTAAACATCCCCGGTCTGTTCAATGTCCATGAACCCGGCCAATAATAATAATCGGTATTTAACCGGATGCCATTTTGAAGCTCCGCCTTTGGTTTACTTGCCCAATCAGTCCATGCGATACAATGGGTACGATTAGTGGTTGGTGCCGGGATGCTTGGGAAATTTCCATTAAATAGAGGAAGTTCAGTACTTAAAAATCCCTGGAGTGTTGATAGGTTATATCCTGCACAATTTGTATTCAGGTGTAATGCAATTTCAAACCCCTGGGCATTAAAAGCTGCGGCCAATGAATCTGAAATAGGTGTACTTGGATATATATAAGAAGAACCTCGGATAGCTTTCCAATCCAACACATCAGCCGGTGTATTATTTCCAAAAGTGAGATAATGATTAAATCTTCCGATAGTTCCGCCGTTTGCGTGGTCATCGCCGGTCATTATAAGAACCGCTTTGAGTTTCCTTGGGAAATACCAGAATCTGGGGAGCGGTTTTCGGTGGAGATTACCCTGTAAAATAATATTAGCAAGAAGTCGCTGCTGTTCGTCTGCCTGTGGTATAGCCACCTTATCTAAATTAACCCAATCTGGCTGAGGATCCCCACTGGCATTGCCAAAGAATAGATCATCGGAGCGCACAGGCACCAAAGAACCATCTCTTTTTTGCCCTTCCCAGGCTGGATTTCCCTGCCTGGTGTAAACTATGGAACGGGCCAGGTCGTAAGTAAACGAAACTGCCTTTCCGCCATTTGATCCCACGTTTCTACTCGTTACTGCCGGATAAGCGGTTGGAGTAGACACCGACGAATACAAGGTGGCGAGACTTGTAGCGCCACTTAAATTGTATTGATTAGCAGTTCCATGAAACTGAATAGTTTGGCCAACAATTCCTGCACCCGGTCCGCTGGCTGTATTAACAAGTAAGTATTGATTCGAGAGAGTACCACCGGCTGGGGTGATTCCCAACAAAGTTGCCAACTGATTATCCGGTTTGAATGCGATCAGCGTTCCTCCGGCATTAACCCAATTAGTGAGATCGGTTACATTAGTAGGTGATAATGTCATTTCACCCAGGATCACCACGTCGTACCTGTTAAGGGTGTCTTCATTAATTTGAGAAATATCTCTTGCACTGAATTCATTTAATCCTTCCGCGCGTAATATTTCCACCGCGTAACGGCTGAACGGATTGGTAGTAGTACTGACTACCAGTATCGGCCCACCGGGTCCTTCGGTTACTGGTAAGGGTGGAACCGGGATTGTGGTAAAAGACCAACTAAAGTCGGCCGCCATATGATTCCCGGCAATATCTCTTACCGCATTGTAACTGGATCCGTCTTTTACAGTTGCCGTATACGTGGTATAATAAGAAAGCGGTGATGAGGGGGTGAGCGTTGCTGTTCTTGTAGAAGCATTATAAGTGACTGTAGCGCTTACTACCTGGTTTAATGCGTTCCTTAGTTCAAATGACGATGTGTTGATGCTTGCCGGATCCATTGGCTCACTGAACACAGCACGGACTGTAGTGTTGAGTGATATATGCTCAAAATTAGCTAATGGCGACACACTCGTTACTCTTGGCGCGATAGTGTCTGGTGCCAGCGTAGTGCTGAATTCAATATCCACCCAATAATTGGTAGCCAGCGCAAACTGGGTAGGGAACCCCGAACTGCCAGTCCTGTATATCCCGTTTTCATTACCAGTGGAGCTAATCAATGCTTCGAGGTATCCATTAATTACGGCTGATGTGAAATAGTTATCCGTATTTGCATAATCGCCCGAACTGCTATAATAGGAGGCCACATAAGTGCTTCCAGCAGTAATAGCCACCGGGTTGGGTAATAAAACAGTTTGCCAACCTGTACCGGCCGCTTGAGCTGCTGCAAATGATAGCTTTTGCTGGGTAGCATTATCCCAAAGATTGACAGTATATGTACCGGAAGTGCTGGGTTTAAAAAAACGAATGGCTGTAATATACCCATTAACGGTGCTTTTGAATTTTACCCCAGCTTCAATAGAAGTATTATCATTCAATAAGGTATTTGCCGGGGTAGGAGAAGCAGGAAATATTTTGCAGGGACACACCGGAGAGGTTACCGTAACATTTACCGTAATAGCATTGGCCGATGGCGCGGTTCCGGTTGTTTCCAGGTTGCCCAGGTCATCAAATGCCCTTACTTTAATAGTATATGATCCCGATGAAGCCGGCAGCCAGTTGTAAGTCCAATTACTTGTACCGATGGCAAATTGCCAGCTCACTCCATTATCCACTGAGATTTCAACTCCGGCCACCACTCCACCGCCTGCATCAGCAGATGTTCCGCTGATAGTAATATAAGTAATGGAATTTGAAATATTCGCGTTATGTACTGGTGAAGTAATCACCGAGGCTGGAGCCAGGTTATCATTGGAGGCAGTTACGGCCACCAATCCTCCCTGGATGGAACCTGGCTGCACTCCCATATCAGCAAAAAGATTTACCGTTGCCTGTTGCATGCGAAGGTCAGGTACCGAAAGTCCACGGTCATGCGCACTATCTAGTCCCCAAGACCATTGCACAGTTCCTGCACCAAATACAAGAGCACCACTGCTATGACGGTAAAGGGATAATTTATGCAGCTTGCCGTTGATATCAGTTGAACTCAATGGTACCCTTCCATTTGGGTAGGAAGACTTATAGGAAGTTTGTTCCCAGTCAAATTCGTATCCAATTGTATTATTTGAAAGGGTGGCTGTTTGTCCGGCACCCAGTGACGGAATAGTTGTTTGCCGCCAGAAGCGGAAGTTCTTATACGTATCCGGCACTGTTATAGGTGCACTTCCATCTCCCCAACTAATTTGGCCGGTCAAAGCATTTTCCGGTTGGCATCCATCTTCTCCCGCGCTGCACCCTTCTCTCCACAAACCTGTCCAAACACCCGCCAGCGGATCACAATTTGAACCACAGGAATTTTCCCCCTGCGTTCCTTCCTTGTAACAAACCAGGGTTCGGTGAGCGGTATTATTTCCATCTATACTGTTTTCCCATCTTGATTTCCAATATACCTCGTTACCACTAAAGAAAGCGAGATGTACCCCTGCATTGCGGGCATTCACAAATTTGCTTCGCTCTGCGGATGACCAATATTCATCGTGCCCAACGCTGATTAGGATCTTATGAATTGAAGGAGTAATGGGTGTAGCATCCCTATCCATATCTACATCGGTGGTATAAGAAACATTATAGCCATTTCTTTCCATCCAGCGAATCATCGGATATTCCGCATTGAAGACCCAATCTTCCGAAGCATCACCACCGCCGCCGCCGGCCCGGGTAACAAACGGACGGTTATAACTTATTTTAGCTGCCCGACCATTTGTGAAACCGGTAGATCCGGTGTAAAAACTATTTCCTCCGTAAATATTATATGCTTGCCACGTGGCATCAGAAGTTTTGAATAAGATTGGAGTGTTAGCTGCATCATCCCTAACGATGAAAATGATATGGCTGGAACCACCGCCGATTGTTTTAGTCAATTTTGCAATAAAGACACCCGAAACAACTCCGGTTGTATTCCAACTGGCGCTAACTGACCAATTACCGCAATCTACCAGACCGGTAGGAATGTCGGTTATAGGAGCAGGTTGTATTGTGCCGGTAAATGAACCAAGATCCGCAATCAGCCTTGCTCCGTTTCTATTGTAATAACCTAACCTGTATATTTTAATTGTATAATTAGAACCATCGGTAACATTAATTTTAAAGTTCACCGTTTGACCTTTATTAACACTGATATCGGAAGCAAATCCCTGGATGCCAGGATCACCCATTCCTGAAATATCCCACTCTGAAGATGGGTTTCCTGCTAGTGCATTTTCAGTTACAATGGCGTTTTGTGAAAAAGCTGGCAGATTTAGAAGGATACCTGCCAACAAAAAACATACATGTACAATCAAAGGAGTTAAAAAAGACGTCAAGAATCTTTTTCCGGGAATAAGGGTTCGCACGAAAGAGGTCATAATACATTTCATTTTTGGGTTATTCTCAAAACCAAATATGTATTTCAGGGGATCATTGGAACTTCTGAGACAGGAAAACGTAAACCTTGCGAAGGATATTTTAGTGTGGGACTTTCAGTGGATAAGAGAACATTAAAAATTGGATTTTGGGTAAGCGGATACGAAACTACAATAATATTTGAGAATACACAATACTATCAAATAAAGTTTGGAAATGCCTAATTAGCATAAGCATAACCCATCTCCATTACTGTTTATGCCGCAATATTATGTGCTTTTAAAAAAGAAATGTATTTTTATCGCCCAGGATGGATTTGTCTTGGGATAAGTGCTGATAACAGATCCCAGTTTAGGGAAATTGTACTAAGTATTTAATTTTACTTAATCAAGACAGCCAGTTCAGAATATCCCTTGGAAATTCCTATTTCTCTTTTTCCATTTCACAGATAAAAGAATGCAATCCTTTATCATTCGAATTTCTAAAACCAATCTCCTGAATTTTAGCGAAGTAGTGTGAAATTCAGCCTTTAAATCCATAGGGGATGGCAGGAATTACTCCCCGAATAATCTATCTTGAATTTTACATTACCGAGGTTTTTTTTATCAACCGGAAATAAATATCCCCATAAACCATTATAGTTAATTCAATATCCAGGTTTAGTTTAATGTAAAGAAATAATTGCCGTCCGGGTGGATTGCTTTATTCATTGATAAGGACAACCTTTTAAGCCTTAACCTTTTTTATATGCGATTTTTTTTCACAAAGAATTGTCTTACTTCTCTGATCCTCCCGATTCTGTTATGTTTTATCGTATCAGCTTCCCTGCAGGCGCAAACCTTTATCTCGCCGCAGTTTTCGATTTCGTATTTGTCTCCCGGTTATGGGGTTCCGATGGGATTGACTTTTACGGGCGACGGCAGTAAAATGTTTGTGTGGGAGAAGAATGGCAAAGTGCATGTGAGCAACTGGAACAATACCACCAAAACCTATGATCTACAGTCGACCCTGGTGCTGGATATTACCCAGGAAGTAGGGGATTGGGGGGATTACGGGCTGTTGGGTTTTGCGCTCGATCCCAATTATAATACGAACGGCCATATCTATTTGTCGTATGTGGTGGACCGGCATCACCTGCTCTATTTCGGAACCGGTCAGTATAATCCGGCGTCCAACTTATACAATAATGCCACCATTGGGCGGATCACACGTTATACCACTTTTATTAATGGGAGCCAGGAAACAATAGCCAATCCGGCCAGCCGGCTGGTTTTATTGGGGGAGACCAATTCCACCGGCATCCCGATACTGCACGATTCGCATGGGGTGGGCAGCCTGGCGTTTGCTGATGACGGCACGCTGCTGGCCTCGACCGGAGACGGCGCTTCTTACGATGGCATCGACACGGGTACTAAAGCTGGTAGTTTCTATACACAGGCGCTGGCCGACGGGATTATCCGGCCGGAAGAAAATGTAGGGGCCTTCCGTTCGCAACTGCTAAACTCGCATAATGGTAAAATACTTCGGCTGGATCCTGCCACGGGCAATGGGGTGTCCAGTAATCCGTATTATGATGCGGGCCAGCCCCGGTCAGCCAAATCGAGGGTATGGGCGATGGGCTTCCGCAATCCCTTCCGGTTTATCCGCAAGCCGGGATCCGGCTCCACCAACCCGGCCATCGGGGACCTGGGGGAGATTTTCGTGGGCGACGTGGGATGGAATAAATGGGAAGAACTTACGATCATAAATGAACCGGGCGTTAATGCCGGATGGCCGATCTATGAAGGGTTCACGGCGACGGAAAACTATCCGGTTAACCTGAACTATAACCGGGATGAACTGAATCCTTTATTTGGTATCAATGGGTGCACGCAGCGATATTTTACTTTTGGGAACCTGCTGAAGCAACCCACGGCGGATAATAACCGCTTTCTTCCCAATCCCTGTAATGGAACGGTCAATGTGGTCTACGGAAACAGTAACCGTTTTATCCATAAACGTCCGACCATGGCCTGGTGGCATATGAGTGCCGGCACGGAAACCCTGGTAGGCACTTTTACGGGCAACAATCCAACCACGGCCTCCATCGGTACGCCTCAATCGGGGGTAACGGGCACTCCGTTTTATGGAAATTGTGCGGGGGGAGCCGTTTGGTACAAGGGCACCAGATACGGGACTAAATATGACGGCACGTACTTTATCGGTGATTATGTGGCCGGATGGATAAAAAACATTACCGTACCGGTGTCCGATCAGATCAGTGCCGTGGAGGGTTTTGCCAGTAATATGGGGGCTCCTCTCTGCATGGTGCAAAGCCCGAAGGATTCGTTGATATATTACGTCAATTACGTCAACAACAGTATTATCCGGATCAATTATGGAGGGAACCGGGCCCCCAGCGCAGTGATCAGCTCCTCAACTCCCTATGGTCCTTCCCCGCATACGGTTTCTTTTACGGGCAGCGGCTCCTCCGATCCGGACAATAACCCGCTAACGTATTTATGGAACTTCGGCGACGGGACGACCAGTACGGCTATCAATCCATCGCATTCCTTTGGAACGGGAGGGAACACGACCCCGGCATCCTATACGGTCACCCTAACGGTAACGGATAACCAGGGCGGATCGGGGGTAGCAACAAAAATAATATCAGTCAACAATACGCCGCCGGTGGTAGCGATAACCAGCCCGGTGAATAATACCCAGTATATTCCGGGCCCGGATACCACCTACCAGCTTACGGCCAATGTGAGCGATGACCAGGCGGGCTCCACGCTGAAGTATGCGTGGCAAACCATATTGCGGCATAATACGCATGAGCACCGGGAAGCGGTGGATACCAACAAAATTACGTCGGCCACCATTGCGCGGATCGGGTGTAATGGGGATACGTATTATTATATCATCACCCTGACGGTGACGGATGCCTACGGACTGGTGGGAATGGATTCTGCCAAGATCTTTCCGGCCTGTTCAACGGCCCCGCCGGTGATCACGACGCACCCATTATCGCAGGCCACCTGCGAAGGGGCGGCGGTAACCTTTACTTCCGCGGTGAGTGATTCGCCGGTTCCCCCGGTGCAATGGCAGGTGAGTACCAATAATGGAACTAGCTGGAATGATATTGCCGGGGCTACCAATGCTTCGTTACAAATAACTCCGGCCTTCAGTGCGAATGGCAATCAATACCGGGCGGTATGGACCAATGGCTTCGGCCCCGCCAATTCGAATGCGGCAATTCTAACGGTGACGGCAGCTCCGGCAGCGCCCACCGGGGTAGCCACCCAAAGTTTTTGCAGTACTCCGACGGTAGCCAACCTGGTAGCCACCGGCACGGCCCTTAAATGGTATGCTTCGGTATCCGGAGGAAACCCACTCCCATTATCTCAAGCCCTTGTCAACGGCAATCATTATTATGCGAGTCAGACGATAGACGGATGTGAGAGTGTAAACCGGTTAGATGTTACCGTGAGCATTACTTCATTTTCAAACGCTACCCTTAATGGCACAAACTCCTTGGGAACTATTACCAGTTATTTATGGACAATGATTTCCGGCCCCAATATTCCCACTATTTTTAATCCAGGATCTGCCTCAACCCAGGTGAACGGATTAGTACCGGGCAACTATGTTTTTCAATTGTCCCTGAACAGTGGGGCCAGTACCTCATTAGTCGCTTTAAATGTGAACCCCCAGGATCTCCCGGCAGCAGCCCATGCAGGATATGATCGCTTTATTGTACTACCCACATCATCTGTAACTCTGAATGGTAATGGATCAAGTGGTGTTATTTCCAGTTATTCATGGAGTTTGATTTCCGGACCCAATTCTCCATTGATCGTTTCACCGAACCAGGTATCAACAACCGTTAACGGACTTATACAGGGAAATTATTTGTTCGAATTAGTGATAACGGATATTAGCAGTATTATTAAGAAAGATACTGTTCAAATTATTGTAAACCCAGCTTCACCCGCGGGTTCTTTACCAGTGATTGCTTCCCTCAATACCCAAACTTCAACATCAGCTTCCAGTGTTAACGTATTAACCGGTGTTCCGGCTGGTGCACTGCTTGTGCTTACAATAGCACAAGCTGACGATCAACCTACCTCAGCGAATGCAGTCGTGTCTAGTTCACCGGCTCTTACCTGGACCAAAGGGGCCGATGCACAGGCTACTGGTTCTGGAAATGCAGAAATATATACCGCCTTATTTACGGCAGGCGGAAATATCAATATAACTACTAATTGGGGAGTTAATGGAATGTCAACAGTTGTTTATATAATTACGAATTTCAACTCATCGTATGTTGGCGCAAGTGCTACCGGGAATTTACAGGCCGCCCCAAGTGTTACGATCAATACCACGCAGGCTAACAGTTTGATCATAGGATGTAGTTCGGACTGGAGTGCCATTAATGGCGCATCGAGAGTTTACCGGGATGGTGCAACCGAAACCTTTTATCAATTCCGATCGGGTATTTATACTGCCTATCATTATCGAAAGGGAGCAACTTCGATTGGAACATATACTGAAGGGTTGACCACCCCAAGTACGATGAAGGCTGGAACTGCTCTGATTGAAATAAAAGGCACAATAGATATGCCACCCATTGCCGATGCCGGAGTAAACCAAAGCATTATCATTCCCGGTGCCCCCACGGGACCTGCTGTGCAAAATTTCTGTAATGGTGCCATCGTTTCTGATTTAACAGCAACTGGGTCTTTCACTAAATGGTATACCTCATCAACGGGAGGAATAGCCATGTTGAATACCGATTCACTGGTGAGCGGAAATCATTATTATGCGAGCCAGACAGTCAGTGGTTGTGAGATCACCCAACGACTGGATGTAACGGTAAGCATCACTTCAATAGCGACGCCCATCATTTCAGTGCTGGATAATTGCGACAGTACCTTCACCTTGTCTACTTCCTCTGCTGGTACACTATTTTGGAGTACTGGTGCAAGTACCTCTAGCATTATTGCAGATACTGCCGGCACTTACACGGTGACCAGTACACTAAACAGTTGCACAAGTGCTCCGGGATCTGTTTCTGTTGCACAAGTACTTCTTGTGCTAACTGTTACTCCCACCCAACCACTTTGTATTGGTGAAACAGGCAGTGTTGTGCTCAATGCTTCAGGGGGTGCAGGGGGGTATGTGTTTAATAGTACGCCTACCAGCAACCTGGCAGCCGGCACCTATAATTATTCAGTTACAGATGCAAATGGATGTGCCAAAAACAAAACTGTCTCAATAGGCGTTACCGTCGCAACCTGGACAGGTGGTCTCGATAATAATTGGCATAATCCCGGTAATTGGGACATTGGGAAAGTGCCCACATCCACTACACATGTTATTATTCCGGTGACAGCCAATGAATGTATCATCAGTACAGCAGATGCTACAGCTGCCAGCATTCAATCGAAAACCGGATCATCCATCAAAACAGATAACGGCCGAATAATTACCCTTGCCGGTAAATGCACAATACTGCCCCTTTAATTAGAATCTGTATAGATATCTAAATTGGAGTAATTCCTTTCGGTTGAAATTTTGCATGGAGGAGCCGGTTTAGCTTGATGTAAGGGGGTATTCAATTCGGCATAAACTCGTGATGCGTTAAATGATTTTCGTTGAAAAAAAGGAAATAATAATTTTGTAGTCCTGAAAATTTGTATATTAGATAACTCCTTCTGTTGAAAAATCGACCCTTTTTTAAGAAACCCAAAGAGAAATTTCTGAATTTTTTTGTCTGCTTGGATTAAGTAGCTCCGCGTCTTTTTACCGTGCCTGGTAATTTTTTGGAAATAATATTAGTAAGATTTTCATTGTTTAGAATTGTTTATTCCTGCAATTTTCCTCCCTACGAAATTTGGCTTTGTTAAATAGGGTTCTCTCTTTCTTATTATGAGGATTGCGAGAACCTAGAATTGATGAGCATTACAAGTAATGTTTCAACAAAGGGATGGCTATAGAATATTTCTTAATTCGCTTTATGAACTCATTACTCCAGCGCTATAACCTTAACCTGTTTCATATGCGTACCATATTTTCAAAAGTATTTCTGCAAAATGTAATCGTATCAATTTTATTTTTTTTTATCGGAACGGCTTCTTTGGAGG
This sequence comes from uncultured Chitinophagaceae bacterium, assembly GCA_963775145.1. Taxonomy (GTDB): domain Bacteria; phylum Bacteroidota; class Bacteroidia; order Chitinophagales; family Chitinophagaceae; genus Endoryza. Next base: position 492,538 of record CAVZHZ010000010.1, on the reverse strand, counting down.
CGCAAACGTTTATTTCGCCGCAGTTTTCGATTTCGTATGTATCGCCGGCACCTTGGTTCGGGGGGTTCCCTATGGGATTGACTTTTACCAGCGATGGTACTAAAATGTTTGTATGGGAAAAAAGCGGGAAACTGCGTGTCTCTACCTGGAATAATACCACCCAGGCCTATGATCCGCAATCAACCCTGGTGCTGGATATTACCCAGGAAGTAGGGGATTGGGGTGATTACGGGCTATTGGGTTTTGCGCTCGATCCCAATTACAATACTAACGGTTATATCTATTTGTTGTATGTCGTGGACCGGCATCACCTGCTCTATTTCGGAACCGGTCAGTATAATCCGGTTGCCAATGAATATAACAATGCTACCATTGGCCGGATCACACGTTATACCACTTTTATTAATGGGAGCCAGGAAACAATAGCCAATCCGGCCAGCCGGCTGGTTTTATTGGGGGAGACCAAATCGACCGGTATCCCGATGCTGCACGATTCGCATGGGGTGGGCAGCCTGGCGTTTGCTGATGACGGCACGCTGCTGGCCTCAGCCGGAGACGCCGCTTCTTACGATGGCATCGATACGGGCAGTAATGCCGGAACTCACTGGATCCAGGCGCTGGCCGACGGGATTATCCGGCCGGAAGAAAATGTAGGGGCCTTCCGTTCGCAACTGCTAAACTCGCATAATGGTAAAATACTTCGGCTGGATCCTGCCACGGGCAATGGGGTGTCCAGTAATCCGTATTATGATGCGGGCCAGCCCCGGTCAGCCAAATCGAGGGTATGGGCGATGGGCTTCCGCAATCCCTTCCGGTTTATCCGCAAGCCGGGATCCGGCTCCACCAACCCGGCCATTGGGGACCTGGGTGAGATTTTCGTGGGCGACGTGGGATGGAATAAATGGGAAGAACTTACGATCATAAATGAACCGGGCGTTAATGCCGGATGGCCGATCTATGAAGGGTTCACGGCGACGGAAAACTATCCGGTTAACCTGAACTATAACCAGGATGAACTGAATCCTTTATTTGGTATCAATGGGTGCACGCAGCGATATTTTACTTTTGGGAACCTGCTGAAGCAACCCACGGCGGATAATAACCGCTTTCTTCCCAATCCCTGTAATGGAACGGTCAATGTGGTCTACGGAAACAGTAACCGTTTTATTCATAAACGTCCGACCATGGCCTGGCTGCATGCGGGGGCGGGCACGGAAACCCTGGTAGGCACTTTTACGGGCAACAATCCAACCACGGCCTCCATCGGTACGCCTCAATCGGGGGTAACGGGCACTCCGTTTTATGGAAATTGTGCGGGGGGAGCCGTTTGGTACAAGGGCACCAGATACGGGACTAAATATGACGGCACGTACTTTATCGGTGATTATGTGGCCGGATGGATAAAAAACATTACCGTACCGGTGTCCGATCAGATCAGTGCCGTGGAGGGTTTTGCCAGTAATATGGGGGCTCCTCTCTGCATGGTGCAAAGCCCGAAGGATTCGTTGATATACTACGTCAATTACGTCAACAACAGTATAATCCGGATCAATTATGGAGGGAACCGGGCCCCCACCGCGGTGATCGGCTCCTCAACTCCCTATGGTCCTTCCCCGCATACGGTTTCTTTTACGGGGAGCGGCTCCTCCGATCCGGACAATAACCCGCTAACGTATTTATGGAACTTCGGCGACGGGACGACCAGTACGGCTATCAATCCATCACATTCCTTTGGAACGGGAGGGAACACAACCCCGGGATCCTATACGGTCACCCTAACGGTAACGGATAACCAGGGCGGATCGGGGGTAGCAACAAAAATAATATCAGTCAACAATACGCCGCCGGTGGTAGCGATAACCAGCCCGGTGAATAATACCCAGTATATTCCGGGCCCGGATACCACCTACCAGCTTACGGCCAATGTGAGCGATGACCAGGCGGGCTCCACGCTGAAGTATGCGTGGCAAACCATATTGCGGCATAATACGCATGAGCACCGGGAAGCGGTGGATACCAACAAAATTACGTCGGCCACCATTGCGCGGATCGGGTGTAATGGGGATACGTATTATTATATCATCACCCTGACGGTGACGGATGCCTACGGCCTGGTGGGAATGGATTCTGCCAAGATCTTTCCGGCCTGTTCAACGGCCCCGCCGGTGATCACGACGCACCCATTATCGCAGGCCACCTGCGAAGGGGCGGCGGTAACCTTTACTTCCGCGGTGAGTGATTCGCCGGTTCCCCCGGTGCAATGGCAGGTGAGTACCAATAATGGAACTAGCTGGAATGATATTGCCGGGGCTACCAATGCTTCGTTACAAATAACTCCGGCCTTCAGTGCGAATGGCAATCAATACCGGGCGGTATGGACCAATGGCTTCGGCCCCGCCAATTCGAATGCGGCAATTCTAACGGTGACGGCAGCTCCGGCAGCGCCCACCGGGATAGCCACCCAAAGTTTTTGCAGTACACCGACGGTGGCCAACTTAACGGCGACGGGCACGGGTATTCAATGGTATGCGGCGGCTACGGGCGGAACGCCGTTACCCGGAACCACGCCTCTGGTGAGCGGCAATCATTATTATGCGAGTCAGACGATAAACGGATGTGAGAGTGTAAACCGGCTGGATGTGACGGTAACCGTTAATACTTCTTCCGTCATTACGCTGGATGCGGGCGGATCGACGGGCACGATCAGCAGTTATTCGTGGACGAGAGTATCTGGTCCGAATGTACCGGTTATAACCAGTCCGTCGGCGGTGAGCACGACGGTGACGGGATTGATACAGGGTACGTATGTCTTCCAGTTATCCTTAAACGGGGGAGCGAGTACCTCGCAGGTGCTGGTGAATGTAAATCCGCCGGCCTCGCCGCTGGTATCCCATGCGGGCTACGACCGGACGATCACCTTACCGACGTCGGCGGTTACCCTGGACGGTAATGGTTCTTCGGGTACTATAAGCGGATACACCTGGACGCGGATAACCGGCCCCAATACGCCCGTGATTACCACTCCGACGGCCGTAACGGCTACGGCCAGTGGCCTGGTGCAGGGAGTATATACATTTGAATTAATAGTTACCGATGGCAGTACGATAGCCAAAGATACAGTGCAGGTTACGGTGAATGCGGCGGTGTCGGGGGGCGGTACGAGCCCGGTGGTATCGGCGGTGAATACGCAGTTCTCCCGAAACGGCACATCGGTCAATATGTTAACCGGGGTACCGGCCGGGGCGCTGCTGGTATTATCAGTGGCCCAGGAATATGATATTGATGATCTGGGGGCCCCGCATGCGACCATCACCAGCAGTCCCGCCTTAACCTGGACCAAACGGGCCGATGCGCAGGCAGCTACGTCGGGAAATGCCGAGATTTATACGGCCGTTTATCCGGCGGGTGGCAGTATCACGGTTACCAGCGCCTGGGTGAGCGGGGCGATGTCCTCGGTGGTGCATGTAATTACCAATTATGACCCCGCTTCTTATATAGGAGCGAGTAGTGTAGTGAATTTACAGACGTCCCCGAGCGTGGCCATCACCACCACGCAGTCCAATAGTCTGCTCATAGGGGTCACGTCCGATTATGCGGCGATCAACGGGGCCTCGAGGGTATACCGCGATGGGGCAACCGAATCGTTCTATGATTTTGGAGCGGGGGCCTATGCGGCCTATTATTACCGCAAACCCACCACTACTATTGGAACATATACGGAAGGATTGACGGTGCCCACGGGGATGAAAGCCGGGACGGCCCTGCTGGAAATCAAAGGGCCGGCCGCCGCAGTGACGCCGCTGATTGCCTATGCCGGGGGAAACCGGACTATTTTTGTATCCACGGCCCCCACGGGCAATGCGGCCCAAAGTTTCTGCAATGCGGCTACGGTGGCCAACTTAACGGCGACGGGCACGGGTATTCAATGGTATGCGGCGGCTACGGGCGGAACGCCGTTACCCGGAACCACGCCTCTGGTGAGCGGCAATCATTATTATGCGAGTCAGACAATAGGAGGATGTGAGAGTCCGACCCGGCTGGATGTTACAGTAACGGTAACGACTAACCCCATCGGGGCTCCCACCGGAAATACCGCACAGGGCTTTTGCGGAACTGCCACAGTAGCCAATTTAACGGCAACGGGCACGAATATCAAATGGTATAGTGTGGCTACGGGCGGTAGTGCCTTATCTTCCACCGATGCGTTGGTAGATGGTAATCATTATTACGCGAGCCAGACCGTAGGGGGATGTGAAAGTACCACGCGCCTGGATGTAACCGTAACCTTCACTACCACTCTTGTTCCTGGTGGCAGTACCTCCCAGATTTTCTGCGGAGCGGCTACGGTGGCCAACTTAACGGCGACGGGCACGGGTATTCAATGGTATGCGGCCGCTACGGGCGGAACGCCATTACCCGGAACCACGCCTCTGGTGAGCGGCAATCATTATTATGCGAGTCAGACGATAAACGGATGTGAGAGTGTAAACCGGCTGGATGTGACGGTAACCGTTAATACTTCTTCCGTCATTACGCTGGATGCGGGCGGATCGACGGGCACGATCAGCAGTTATTCGTGGACGAGAGTATCTGGTCCGAATGTACCGGTTATAACCAGTCCGTCGGCGGTGAGCACGACGGTGACGGGATTGATACAGGGTACGTATGTCTTCCAGTTATCCTTAAACGGGGGAGCGAGTACCTCGCAGGTGCTGGTGAATGTAAATCCGCCGGCCTCGCCGCTGGTATCCCATGCGGGCTACGACCGGACGATCACCTTACCGACGTCGGCGGTTACCCTGGACGGTAATGGTTCTTCGGGTACCATAAGCGGATACACCTGGACGCGGATAACCGGCCCCAATACGCCCGTGATTACCACTCCGACGGCCGTAACGGCTACGGCCAGTGGCCTGGTGCAGGGAGTATATACATTTGAATTAATAGTTACCGATGGCAGTACGATAGCCAAAGATACAGTGCAGGTTACGGTGAATGCGGCGGTGTCGGGGGGCGGTACGAGCCCGGTGGTATCGGCGGTGAATACGCAGTTCTCCCGAAACGGCACATCGGTCAATATATTAACCGGGGTACCGGCCGGGGCGCTGCTGGTATTATCAGTGGCCCAGGAATATGATATTGATGATCTGGGGGCCCCGCATGCGACCATCACCAGCAGTCCCGCCTTAACCTGGACCAAACGGGCCGATGCGCAGGCAGCTACGTCGGGAAATGCCGAGATTTATACGGCCGTTTATCCGGCGGGTGGCAGTATCACGGTTACCAGCGCCTGGGTGAGCGGGGCGATGTCCTCGGTGGTGCATGTAATTACCAATTATGACCCCGCTTCTTATATAGGAGCGAGTAGTGTAGTGAATTTACAGACGTCCCCGAGCGTGGCCATCACCACCACGCAGTCCAATAGTCTGCTCATAGGGGTCACGTCCGATTATGCGGCGATCAACGGGGCCTCGAGGGTATACCGCGATGGGGCAACCGAATCGTTCTATGATTTTGGAGCGGGGGCCTATGCGGCCTATTATTACCGCAAACCCACCACTACTATTGGAACATATACGGAAGGATTGACGGTGCCCACGGGGATGAAAGCCGGGACGGCCCTGCTGGAAATCAAAGGGCCGGCCGCCGCAGTGACGCCGCTGATTGCCTATGCCGGGGGAAACCGGACTATTTTTGTATCCACGGCCCCCACGGGCAATGCGGCCCAAAGTTTCTGCAATGCGGCTACGGTGGCCAACTTAACGGCGACGGGCACGGGTATTCAATGGTATGCGGCGGCTACGGGCGGAACGCCGTTACCCGGAACCACGCCTCTGGTGAGCGGCAATCATTATTATGCGAGTCAGACAATAGGAGGATGTGAGAGTCCGACCCGGCTGGATGTTACAGTAACGGTAACGACTAACCCCATCGGGGCTCCCACCGGAAATACCGCACAGGGCTTTTGCGGAACTGCCACAGTAGCCAATTTAACGGCAACGGGCACGAATATCAAATGGTATAGTGTGGCTACGGGCGGTAGTGCCTTATCTTCCACCGATGCGTTGGTAGATGGTAATCATTATTACGCGAGCCAGACCGTAGGGGGATGTGAAAGTACCACGCGCCTGGATGTAACCGTAACCTTCACTACCACTCTTGTTCCTGGTGGCAGTACCTCCCAGATTTTCTGCGGAGCGGCTACGGTGGCCAACTTAACGGCGACGGGCACGGGTATTCAATGGTATGCGGCCGCTACGGGCGGAACGCCATTACCCGGAACCACGCCTCTGGTGAGCGGCAATCATTATTATGCGAGTCAGACGATAGAAGGATGTGAGAGTGTAAACCGGCTGGATGTGACCGTTACCATCACTACTACCGCGGCTCCTGCGGGCAATACGGCACAAAGCTTCTGCAATGCGGCTACGGTGGCCAACCTAACAGCCACCGGCACGGCCATTCAATGGTATAGTGCCGCTACAGGCGGAACACCGTTACCCGGCACCACACCTCTTATCAGCGGCAATCATTATTATGCGAGTCAGACAATAGGAGGATGTGAGAGTGTAAACCGGCTGGATGTAACGGTCACCATCACTACTAATACGGTGGCTGCACCCACCGGCAATACTGCGCAGAACTTCTGCAATGCTTCCACAGTCGCCAGCCTGGTAGCTACCGGGACGGCTATTCAATGGTACGCGGCCGCCACGGGCGGAACCCCGTTACCCGGTACCACGCCTCTTATTAATGGCACTCATTATTATGCGAGCCAGACGATTGGTCCTTGCGAGAGCAGCACCCGGCTGGATGTGACCGTGACGATAACCACGAGTGCCATCAGCGCTCCGGGCGGCAATGCCTCCCAAAGCTTCTGTAATGCGGCTACGGTGGCTAACTTAACAGCTACCGGAACGAATATCAAGTGGTATAGTACGGCTACGGGCGGAACCCCGTTACCCGGTACCACGCCGCTTATCAACGGCAATCATTATTATGCCAGCCAGACAATAGGCGGGTGCGAGAGTACCACCCGGTTAGATGTGACCGTTACCATTACGACTGCCGCAGCCCCTGCGGGCAGTACCGCACAAAGTTTCTGTAATGCGGCTACGGTGGCTAACTTAACAGCCACCGGCACAGCTATTCAATGGTATGCGGCCGCCACAGGCGGAACAGCATTACTCAGTACAACACCTCTTATCAGCGGTAATCATTATTACGCGGGTCAAACGATCAGTGGATGTGAGAGTGCGAGCCGGCTGGATGTGACCGCTACGATCAATAACCCGGCCGCACCGGGTGGAAGTGCCAGTCAGAGTTTCTGTAATACGGCTACGGTGGCTAACTTAACAGCCACCGGCACGGCTATTCAATGGTATACGGCCGCCATAGGCGGAACAGCATTACTCAGTACAACACCTCTTATCAGCGGTAATCATTATTACGCGGGTCAAACGATCAGTGGGTGTGAAAGCACCACCCGGTTGGATGTGACGGTGGCTATCAATACCCCCGCGGCCCCCACGGGCAGTACCGCACAAAGCTTCTGCAGCGCCGCTACGGTGGCTAATTTAAGTGCCACCGGATCGGGGATTAAATGGTATGCGGCCGCCACCGGCGGAACGGCCTTAGTATCCACTACCTCGTTGGTCAGCGGTAATCATTATTATGCGAGTCAGACAATAGGAGGATGTGAGAGTGTAAACCGGCTGGATGTCACTGTTACCATCAATGCGTTACCACCGGTCACCCTGGATGCCAGTGGCTCCACGGGAACGATTACCAGTTATGCCTGGACCACCGTTTCGGGCCCCAGTGTACCGGTTATAACCAGTCCGGCGGCGGTGACCACTTCGGTAACCGGCTTGGTACCGGGTACCTATATATTCCAGCTATCTTTAAATAGCGGGGCCAGTACCTCCCGGGTAACGGTCAATGTAAATGCCCCGGCTTCTCCCCTTACCGCCCATGCGGGCAGCGACCGGATCATTACCCTGCCGGTTTCTTCGGTGGGCCTGGAGGGCAATGGCTCCACCGGCACTATCAGCGGTTATACCTGGACGCGGATCACCGGTCCGAACACGCCCGTCATTACCAGTCCGTCCGCGGTTACTACCACTGTCACCGGACTGATCCAGGGGATCTACACGTTTGAATTATCGGTTACAGATGGCAGTGCGGTGGTAAAGGATACCGTACAGGTGAGTGTCAATGCGGCTCCGTCGGGCGGGGCCAGCCCGGTTATTTTCTCCACGACCACCCGGCTGGGTACCAATAATACGGCCGTCAATAGTTTAACGGCTGTTCCGGCGGGTGCCCTGCTGGTGTTAACCATCGCGCAGGCCGATGATATCCGCGATGGCGCCAATGCCACAGTGACCAGTTCCCCGGCACTTACCTGGACCAAACGGGCCGATGCGGGGGCTAACGGAAGCGGTAATGCGGAAATTTATACAGCCGTATTTACCGCCGGCGGCACCATCACGGTCACCTCCACCTGGGCCTTTAACCTGATCTCGGCGGTCGTATATGCCGTCACCAATTATGATCCGGCCCTGGGCGGAGCGGCGGTTTCGGTGAGTTCACAAACACTGCCCAGCCTGGGCATTACCACCACCCGGTCGAACAGTATTATTTTCGGGGTCACCTCCGACTGGAGCGCGATCAACGGATCGGCCCGGCTATACCGGGATGCGGCTACCGAAAGTCTGTACCATTTTAGTACCGGAATATATACCGGCTATCATTACCGCAAGCAGACCACTACGGCCGGTACCTATACGGAAGGATTGACGGTGCCGACCGGTATGTCGGCCGGTACGGCCCTGCTGGAAATCAAAGGACCGGCGGCGGCCGTGATTCCCCTGGTGGCTTTTGCCGGCAATAACCAATCGGTGGGTTGTGCGGGCGGCGCGCCACTGATGACCCGAAACAAGAACATGTGGCAGCCCACCGCCGAAAAAACCATATCAACCGCCGGCGCGACGCTGGAAATATATCCCAACCCCAGCAGCGGATTATTTAACATGGTGCTCGATAAGGTATCGATCGGAAAGGCCATGATAAAGATTACCGATGCCCGGGGAGTCATCATACAAAGGAAGGAACTGGTTATCCCGGCCAGCCGCCACCTGGCTCCCGTAGAACTGGGCTCCGCAGCCAAAGGCATTTATTTTATACAGGTCATACACCCGGGAGGGGTGCTTACCGGAAGAGTCATCAAAGAATAGACCCGACCGGTCTTATAACAGCTCCCATTGGATCGGGCACGGCAGCGTAATCACCTGCCGTGCCTTTTTTATTTGGTAAAGAATTCTGCCATTATTATCAAATAGAAATTCCTGTTTGATTGTTGTTATTAGTTATCTATAGTTATAGAACCATTCGAAATAAGTAGTTCTTTCTTTCCTTCGGTTCTTTATATATTTTTCTAGCCACATCATCGACGATCCGGTTTCGGTTGCAAATCTATTATCGAATTATCTCAAGGCATAGATCTTCACAAAAAATAAATTAAACAGATAGTGTATGACCATTTTAAAAATAGTATCAGACAAGTGGAATCAAAAATTGACATAGTTTGGATAACCAAATAAAAAATGATTTTAAGGTATAAATATCTATTCAGAATATATTTTATATCTTATTAGATATTATTGGGAAGAAGAAAATGTATTATTAACAAAGATTGAATGCGATCTCAACAAGATTGAATAATGGGTGGAAAGAATTAGGAAAAGAGCAACAGTGCTACAGAAAAAATTTGGATTAAAATCATTCAGAAAAAAAATGAGTATGTCGCACCAAGCAATGGGAAAATACAGGTGGACGATTTGCGGATTGGTATTTTTTGCCACTACTATCAATTATCTTGATCGGGCAGTAATCAGTTTGTTGAAATCAACTTTATCAAAAGAGTTTAGCTGGTCAGAGTCTGACTATGCAAATATTGTAATTGCTTTCCAGGTCTGTTATGCCATTGGTTTTTTAGGGGCTGGTAGGTTAATAGATAAACTCGGAACAAAGATTGGATACGGTCTGGCCACTGCATTGTGGAGTTTGGCTGCAATAAGTCATGCACTGGCCACTTCCACTATGGGTTTCTTTTTTGCGCGCGGTGCATTGGGCTTTACAGAAGCAGGCAACTTTCCCGCTGCTATCAAAGCGGTTGCTGAATGGTTCCCTAAAAAAGAAAGAGCGCTTGCAACCGGCATTTTTAATTCTGGGGCTAATATCGGGGCTATATTAGCCCCTCTAACAGTTCCCTTTATTGCCCAATTATGGGGTTGGCAATGGGCTTTTATCATAACAGGGGCGATTGGTTTTATCTGGCTGATTTTTTGGTTTATTTTGTATGAAGTTCCGGGAAAGCAAAAAAAATTATCCGCTAAAGAATTTGATTTTATACATAGTGATCCGGAGGAGGAAAAGGATGCTGATGGGTTGGTAAAAAAAATATCATGGGGCAAATTGTTAAGCTATAGGCAAACCTGGGCGTATGCAATTGGCAAATTATTAACCGACCCGGTATGGTGGTTTTATCTTTTTTGGTTACCCGATTTTTTAGACAAACAATACGGCTTGTCAAAAACAGATATCGCATTACCACTGGCGTTAGCTTATACCATATCTGCAGCCGGCAGTATATTTGGCGGCTGGTTACCCATGTGGTTCATCAAAAAAGGCTGGCCGGTTTTTCGTTCAAGAAAAACATCCATGCTCATTTATGCTTTTTTTGCGTTACCAGTTTTATCAGCGCAATATTTGGGCAGCATCAATATGTGGTTTGCCATATTAATTATTGGCCTGGCTATGGCTGCCCATGCTGCGTGGAGTGCTAATATTTATACTACGGTTAGCGATATGTTTCCCAAAAACTCTACAGCCTCCGTAACTGGTATTGGCGGCATGTTTGGCGCATTGGGCGGTATATTAATTGCAAGAGGTGCTGGTAAATTATTTGATCATTACAAGGAAACCGGTGATCCCCAGGCTGGTTATTTAATTATGTTCATTATTTGTAGTGTTGCTTATTTAACCGCGTGGTTGATTATGCACCGGTTGGTACCTAAAATGAAGAAAATAGATATCTGAAAAAAGAAAGATATAAAAAGTGCAGCCATCCTAGGATGCGAACTAATATTCCCTGGCAGGCTATTATTCTAACCTAAAAGACCCGATAGCAATTTTGATCGCACACCAGGCCTTAAAATATTTTTCCCTTTTGACTTTTTATGAATTCTCCGGTCTATCTGCCGCAAACAAAAATGCCACTTACTTTCATAAGAGGCTTCAGCTCTCAGAACTGTACAATTCCCTCCCCGTTTTATGAAAGACCTGATTAAGCTTGCTAATTAATTGCAGATTGAGTTTGAGTATTTTCCTGTGCTGAAGAATGCTCTAATTAGTCTTAGGCCGCCAGGAATTATGGGGCAATACTTTTAGGACGAACTATTCAAGGATGAATATACTCCCTCAACAGTCGCATCTATAATTTTGTTTGGTTTAAGATTTTAAAAGATGAGAGACCCGCCAAAATCGTTATTATCATAAAGTAGTTACATCTCTCGGCGGGAATGCGTGCGCCCGGTTTTTGATTTTTTGAATTACCATTTCCCGGTATCGGCTACTTGTGCTATTTGGGGGGCATAACCCTCTGTCTTCGTACCTAATAATTAGGCTAGAATTCAAGATTAAATGAAGGTATTGCCAATTCAATCAGAGATAAATTTAAAATCCTTATGCTGCTTTTGATTAATATTTCCAAATAACTTTTTATATGGGTTTTTGAAAGTAGCGCTATCCAGATAACAGCGCGCAAAACTCCTGGCGGCATCTGACCATTTGTTATACTCATCCTGATCCATTTCAGCTGCCGCATTTATCGCTTCTATGAATCTTTTGCATTCATTTATAGGTAAATCCCATCCAACTTTTTGCTGTGCCAAATTCTTCCATGGTGTATTATCGGATATGATCACCGGTCTGCTGAAACTTAATGCTTCAACAATTGAATAGCTAAAATTTTCGCCTAATGATGGAAGGGCGAGAAAATGATTTTCATTAAGATAAAATGGAATTTTCTCTTTTGAAACTCCCCCGGTAAATATCAGTTTAATATTTGTTGGCAAATAGGCCTCCAGTTTTCTGCATTTATTATAGTAGCCCTTATCACCAACCGGACCAACAATAGTTAATTCAACTTTATGAATAACTGTTATTAAACATTCAATTAAAAAATATAAATTCTTAATTGGATGAATCCTTCCTGTAAATAGAAGCTTTAAGCTTCCTTTTGTTTTAACAGGGCAAATAATTTTGTCTATCAGGGGAGGGGGTGCATAAGGGACCAGGCTAACCAACGCTTTTTCCCCAAAAGCTTTGATTATATCCATTCTTTCCTGGGAATCGGCAGCCTGAAAATCTACCACCTGTTGAATCTTAATAATATTTAAACCTGTTAAAAAGCATTTCTTCTTAAATGATTTCAACTTTAAAGCACTTTCTTTTAGCATCCCACTTGGAGATAAAACTATTGGAATATTTATTAAATTTATCCTTTTCATCAACAAAGGATAAATAGTGAAATATAAAGAGTACATACTGTTTAGGTAAATACAGTCTGGAGATAAATTTTTGATTTCCCTGATAATATTAATCCAATTTAATTTCGAAGGGCTAGCATAAAAAATTTGGACATTTTCGCAATAATTAATCCACTGGTTGATGGTAACATTTTCATAAGGTTCTTGCTCATCCAAATCCCTGTCTGAGGTCATGATGTAAATCTTGTAATCACTTTTCAATAACATGGCAAGGTTATAACAGGTACTGATTGTTCCACCGGCCTTATAGCCAGGGTAAAACCAATCAGTCATTATTAATTGCTTTTTTTGCATATATAGCAGACCATGGGAAATATTCCGGACGATTATAATATCATAGGCTTTTGGAAAAAATTAGAAGAAGTAAATTCTAAAAGTACATATAATTCCCGATTCGCATGTCATAGTAGGCGTCCGCACTCCTTCACAAGCACTCCCTAATTTATTGGTCTATCCTTGACAGCTTAGGCTAAAGAGTAATGTAAATGGACAGAATGAAATAATTTTCGGCTTGTCCATCCTTGTGCCCAGAACTGGATTCCCTGCCTGACTGCTTCACGCAGGCAGGGAACCAGCACGTCTTTGAGGAAATAAAAAATTAGAAATTCAAAAGTCAAAAGTCAAAATTGGTCTCGGGCTGCTTTTAGTGTTACTATTGATTTTTTGATTTCCAATGCCTGCAATTTTGATTTTATACTTTTGATATTTGACTTTAATAAAAAAAACCCAACTTTCGTTGAGTCTTTTTTAATCGTGCACCAAACAGTACAATTCTCGAACCATTTTATGACAGATTTGATCAGGCTTGCGAATTTAATGACCGCCTCAGTTAGAGCTTTTTCCTGAGCTGAAGATTACTTTAATTTGGCCAAGGTTGTCAAGAATTACCTGGCAATACTATTGGGAAAAACTATCCAGGTATGAAAAAATACTCCCCCAACATGCGCAACTATGAATTAGTTTGGTTTAAGGTTTCAAAATATAATAGACCTGGCGCAAGCTTTTTTTGTTAAGATAATGATCATTGTAAAAAGCTACATATTTGCTCTAGCTAGCGTGCATTATTAAAATAATTTGCTAGTTTCAGACGTAAACCAAATTCTAAAGCGGATCTCTGACCCTTGATTTTTGTAAGTTAAATATAAAAAAGAAGAGTCTCTTATTAAATAAGGAACTAGTTTTTGAGGCCTTCGGCCTTCGTCATATTTAAATATCAGGGAATCGCTTTTGGAAATATAACTTCCAGTATAATAAATCTTATTTCCCTTATTAGAACATCCTGGCTTATCTATCCTACTAAACACATTTGTTTCATAAATAAAAAACGCAATACAATTTTGTGGGTTATTAAACGCATATATCGCTTTTAAATTCTTACTTTTCAGGTCATTCATCTTTCTTCTACTGAGTTTATCAAATGGGCTACAACCAACAAAAAGAAAAAAAATCAGTATAGACAACAAAGTACGCATATCATTACATTTTTTTTACTCCTTATTCGTACAATGAACTAATTTATCAAATAATTTAGAAATTATCTTTTTCTAATTTATGGTATAGGTATATAAATGATTTCTCTTAAGAGTAAATAAGTTGGATATATCGGAATTCCCGTAAGCGGATTTATTGGCGCAGTTAAAATAATTTGCACCACTATTCCAAACCCTCCTAGCTCGCGCAAGTATGTCTTTAATGCAATGTCAAATATAAGAATTAGATTATTCGGTTGCTGGCGCAGGTGTTCATGCCGTTAAACTAGTGAGTGTACTAATTGATGCTTGCAGGCATGACAACCTGTGCTATACAGATTATTATTGCGGCAGTTAGAGCCTAATGAAATTAAATTACCGGACCCGCTGATATGCCTCTATTAAGCTTGCGTATACATAAGAGCAGGCACCTTGCAGAAACAAAAAACGGCTTGTGACTATTAATGATCGGCACAGGTTGTCCCGGCTGCAGGCTCTTGGGCCAGGTATTGTATTGCAATGCCGGGAACACCTGCGCCAGTAATAAATTTTCTTCCTTTTTTTAATTAGTATAGTGACAGCATTCTTGCGCAAGCAGGAGAGCTCCCGCGCTTCAACCTCCCATTTATACTTTTTACTTCTGACTTTGAAGTAAGTGAGGTACCAAATGAAAAAAGGCTCGACAAATGTCGAACCTTTTTAATGTGCCCAGAACTGGATTCGAACCAGCACATCCTTGCGGACGCTGCGACCTGAACACAGTGCGTCTACCAATTTCGCCATCTGGGCAAGAATAGTCCGGAATTCGGTAAGTCCGGAAGTCCGAAAGTTAGGAAGAAAAATAAGTTTCCAAATATATTAGTCTTACTTCCTGTCCTCTCTGCGATCGGGACGCAAATATAGCTGAAATACAGAAAAATTTGGGATGAAGGAGTAACTAATTTTTACTTCTTTATATTTCCGCTCCTCCAGCCAATTCTCAATACACCTGCAATAACCAATATAGTACCCATTACCTGGGCCGCCCGGATGGGCTCGCCCAAAAAATAATGCGCCTGGACAACAGTGGATACCGGCCCGATACTGGAAATAATCGCAACATTATTGGAACCAATTTTTTTCATTCCGGCTGAAATAAGAAAGGATGGGATTACGGTTGCTAATACAGCTAATGCTAAACCGTATGGCCAATTACCTGACGCTGTTAGCAAGGGTATTTGAAAGTTACTTTTCAGCGCATAGTGAATGAAAATTCCGCCGGTGGCTGCGAGCATAGCAAAGGCAGTATATTTATTAGCACCTACCACCGGTATGAGCCTGCCACTTCCAACCATATATATTGAATAAGTAACCGAACATAAAAAAATGAGAAGGCTTCCCCATAAAAATCCAGGGCTTGATATTTCTGCCCGCAATTCTCCTAAATAGGCAATGGAAATTCCCGCATAAGTAAGAACCAATGCCAGTCGCTGAATACGGGATATCTTCTGGCGGAAATAAAAGGAATTGATCAATACCACAAAGGTTGGAAATAAAAAAAGGATCAATCGCTCCAATCCGGCTGATACAAATTGCAATCCTTCAAAATCAAGCAAGCTGCTGGTATATTATCCGGTAAGCCCCAGCAGGATAATTTGAATCCATTGCCTGCCAGTTAACACCACATTTTTTTTGTGGCGACTGATAAACCAGGCTGCCCCAATATAAAAGGGCAAAGAAAAAATCATGCGAAGAGTAAGCAGCGTGAGTGCATCAATATGAATATCCGCGAAAGCCTTTTTTACAATGATGGCTTTGGTGGAAAAAAGAACAGCCCCCAGGAAGGTTACTATGAATCCTATGAAGCGATAATTTCCCATGGGATATTAAAGTCAATAGTGAATAGTCAATGGTCAATAGTGAATGAAGAGTAGTTAGTAATACCTATGGTGACAATTATTAAGCGGACTCTATCCGCAGGTTGCCCTTCACTATTCACTATTGACTTTTCACTCTCTAAGCACTTACATTAAATTCTCTCAAGGCATCATTTAAACTTGTCTTCAAATCGGTGCTTGGTTTGCGTTGGCCAATGATCAATGCACATCCAACCCCATATTCTCCGGCTGGAAACTTCTTAGTATAACTTCCCGGAATAACCACACTTCTGGCGGGAACACGCCCCTTGCTTTCCACAGGCTTGCTGCCACTCACATCAATGATTTTAGTCGATTGAGTAAGTACTACATTGGCGCCGAGGACCGCTTCTTTTTCTACCAGTACCCCTTCTACCACTATGCATCTTGATCCAATAAAACAACCATCTTCAATAATGACAGGGCTGGCCTGCAATGGTTCCAAAACTCCGCCGATTCCCACACCCCCGCTTAAGTGCACACCTTTTCCAATTTGTGCGCAACTACCTACGGTGGCCCAGGTGTCTACCATACTACCTTCGTCAACATAAGCGCCTATGTTTACATAACTGGGCATTAACACCACGTTCTTCGCAATATATGCACCATATCTCGCCACGGCATGCGGAACCGCCCGAACGCCCAGCTCTTTATAATTTTTTTTCAACAGCATTTTATCGTAAAACTCAAAAGGTTCCAGATTCCAGGTTTGCATGGGCTGTATGCTGAAATAAAGAAGTATGGCCTGCTTAACCCATTCGTTCACCTCCCATCCTTTTTCGCCGGGGAAAGCGGTTCTCAACCTTCCTTTGTCAACTTCTTCAATAACGGCCTTAACTGCCTCTGTGTATTTAGCATCTTTTAATAATTCCCTGTTATTCCATGCTTCGAGTATAAGCTCTTTCATTTATAGTAATTTTGAAACGAAGTTAGGGAATGTGCGAATGAGCAGTTATACCAAACAGCGAATTCTTTCTCCCGGATCAGGTAATACCGAAATGGATCAATGGTAATTAATTAGTTTATTATTATTGCCTGAATTTTTACCAGGTTAAATTCTCCTATTTACCCATTAAGAATACATACGCGAAATGAATTTTGAAAACGATATAGAGCAATCTTTAGAAGTGCTTCGCTCCGGGGGAATGATTCTTTATCCCACAGATACCATTTGGGGAATCGGGTGCGATGCCACTAATAAAGATGCGGTTGAAAAAGTATTCTCCTTGAAAAACAGGCCTGAAAATAAAAGCCTGATTATATTATTGGCCAATGAACGCGATGTGCTCTCTTATGTATCGGCGCCCGATATGGAGATATTTGGGTTTTTGAATACTGTTCAGAAACCTACAACTGTTATTTATGACGGAGCCATTGGTCTGGCAGATAATGTCATTAACGAAGATGGAAGTATTGGTATCCGGATAGTGAAGGACCCGTTCTGTAAACATCTCATCAAAAGACTCGGGAAGCCCCTGGTTTCTACTTCCGCTAATATTGCTGGTAAACCGGCCCCGCAGGTTTTTAAAGAGATTGACCCGGTAATCCTGCATGGTGTTGATTATTGTGTTAAGTACCGGCAAGACGATCTATCTCCTCAGCAGCCGTCCTCGGTGGTGAGATGGAATATGAACGGTACAGTTACCGTTATTCGTCCCTGACAAATTGCATAGTTTTGCCTGCATGCAAAAGATACTGGTGATACAAACGGCCTTTATTGGAGATGTAGTATTGGCTACCGGGTTGATTGAAAAATTGCATCTGCATTTTCCGGGTGCCCAAATTGATCTTTTGGTGCGCCAGGGTAATGAGGGATTACTGAAAGACCATCCCTACCTTCATAAAGTGCTGCTGTGGGTGAAAAAGGAAAAAAAGCTGAGGAACCTCTGGAAATTGTTAAATCAAATCCGCCAAACCCGTTACGACGCGGTTATAAACGTACAACGCTTTGCTGCAACCGGTTTTCTAACTGCTTTCTCAAACGCACAGCAAAAAATCGGGTTTGATAAAAATCCATTCAGCTTCCTGTTCAATAAAAAGATTAAACATGTTATCAGTACCACTAATCTGGCTACGCATGAAATAGAAAGAAATCACCAATTAATAGCTTCGTTAACTGATGAGTTTCCTGCCAAACCTGTGTTGTATCCTTCTGAAAAAGATATGGCTGCCGTTCGACACCTGAAGAACCAACCATATATTGTAGTGGCCCCCGCCTCAGTTTGGTTTACCAAGCAATTCCCGTCAGATAAATGGGTGCATTTTATTAATAAGGTGCCATCGGGTATCAAAATTTATTTAATAGGGGCAGCTGGTGATAAGGAATTATGCAACGAAATCTGTAACAATACCACACATCTGTATGTACACAATTTATGCGGACAGTATAATTTTTTGCAATCCGCCTCCTTGCAAAAAGACGCACTAATGAATTATGTGAACGATTCAGCCCCTATGCATTTTGCTTCTGCCATGAACGCACCTGTTACGGCGGTTTATTGCTCCACGCTGCCTTCTTTCGGTTTTGGTCCTCTGTCTGATAAAAGTTTTGTAGTTGAAGTAAAGGAAACTCTCGAATGCCGACCCTGCGGACTACATGGACTTAAAGCCTGTCCTTTGGGTCATTTTAATTGTGCTTATAAAATAGCAGATGAACAATTACTGGCAACATTACCTGAATAAAAATGTGCTTCCAAGCTCCTCGGGAAATTTTAACAAGACCGAATGCCGGGGCTCTGTAAGCCATATCCCATAACGTCGAACAGTAAAACCATTAGCAGAATGCCTTTTCAAAAGTTTGAGATCAATTGTTGATCCCGCTTCGTTCCATGCATTCTGCCCTAATTTAACAGGCAAATAAGTTACCTTAAGATGCGTTTGCATTTTCAACTTGCATTCTGCAACTCAACGCTGCAATAGCTGCTGGTAGTATTGTCCGTATACCGCATCACGTATTTATTATCCCGCATTCCCTATTCTGAATCTTATTTTCTATTAGTGCCCACCAACGATCCTTCTTCCTGATTCTCGATCTATATTATTATTTTTGTTGCGATGGATATTCCTTGTTCCGAAAAAGAATTGTTTGTTTTTAAGAAGATTGCACATGCAGCGGCTACCATTGGTGTCCCGTGTTTTGTGATTGGAGGTTTTGTACGCGATAAAATATTGGGTCGAACTACTAAGGATGCGGATATTGTTTGCGTAGGTGATGGCATCAAGCTGGCCCATGAGGTTGCCAGGTTGTTTCATCCTCATCCATCAGTTGCATACTTTAAGACATTTGGAACGGCCCAATTAAAAATCGACGATTGGGAGATTGAATTTGTAGGCGCACGTAAAGAAAGCTATAAGTATCATTCCCGTAATCCGGAAATAATGCCGGGCACCTTGTCTGACGATCAGAACAGGCGCGATTTTACCATTAATGCAATGGCAATAAGTTTGAATGAAGAAAATTACGGGAAACTGATAGATCCGTTTGATGGACTCGGCGACATCGGAAAGAAAATTCTTCAAACTCCCCTCAATCCGGAGCAGACCTTTAGCGATGATCCCTTGCGTATGATGCGCGCCATTCGTTTTGCATCCCAATTGGAATTTACTATTGAACCGAAAACTTTTCAGGCGATTAAAGACAATAAGGAGCGCATCCGCATAATTACCCAGGAACGGATTACGGAGGAACTAAATAAAATACTGCTTAGCAGAAAACCATCAGTGGGTTTCGACCTGCTGTACCAGGTTGGATTGTTGCATATTATTTTTCCTTTGCTGGTTGACTTAGCCGGCGCTGAATATAAAGATGGGGTAGGACATAAGGATAATTTTTATCACACCTTGCAGGTAGTAGACAATATTGCGGTCAACACTTCAGACCTATGGCTACGTTGGGCGGCCTTGCTGCACGATATAGCCAAACCGGCTACCAAGCGATTTGAAGAAGGACATGGATGGACTTTTCACGGGCATGAGGTGGTGGGAGGAAGAATGATCGGGAAAATATTCAGTGCCTTAAAACTTCCTCAGAACGATCGGATGCGATTTGTCCGGAAGATGGTTGAATTACATCTAAGACCAATCAGTCTGACGAAAGAGAACATCACAGACTCTGCTATTCGTCGTCTTCTGTTCGATGCCGGAGAAGATATTGAGTCGTTGATGATACTTTGCAAGGCTGATATTACCTCCAAAAACAAACAAAAAGTAAAAAAATACCTGGAAAATTTTGAATTGGTGCGGCAGCGATTGAAGGAGGTGGAAGAAAAAGATAAGATACGTAATTGGCAGCCTCCTATTACAGGAGAAATGATTATGGAGAAATTTGGTTTGCCGCCCAGCAAAGTGGTGGGAGACTTAAAAAATGCCATACGCGAAGCTATCCTGGATGGGGAAATTGAAAATAATTACGATGCGGCCTATTCTTTGCTGTTGAAGAAAGCAGAAGCATTGCAACTAAAACCGCTGGGTTAGTTTGCAATCCGAATCAATGATTTGTCTTATTTTTGAAGTTATTAAAGAATTTATCAGATATAAGGATGGCAACTTGTTAAATTAGTATAAGCGACCAACCACCTGCAAACAACTAATAACTTGCCTGCGGTTAACCAGGCAATAAATGTAATTATACATGGCTGTATTAAAGTTTAGGATTTATTTTGAAGAAGACGACAGCGTTTACCGGGATGTGGCCGTAAAACAGACCCAGTCATTTTTGCAATTACACCAGGTAATATTAAAAGCGTATGAGTTTGATAATAAACACGCCGCTACATTTTACCGAAGTAATGATCAATGGCAGCGGGGTCGCGAAATTTCACTTGAAAAGTATGATAAGGAATACAAAGCAGCCCCTTTATTAATGGCGGAGACCGCTGTTGGTTCCGAAATTCGTAATCCGAATCAACGGTTTATTTACACCTACGACTTCGTAAAAAACTGGAATTTCCAGGTAGAGCTTATTAAAGTAGAGAAAGAAGAAAATCCAAAACTGGACTATCCTGTTGTGATCCGCACCGAAGGCATCGCCCCTTCTCAGTATGGAACCAAAGGTTTGGTGGGAGATAAACTGGCGGAAATGGAAGAGAAATATGACCTGACTGCGGGCGCAGAAGGATTTGGTTTGGAAGGAGACAGCAGCGATGACACAGAAGACGTAGAAGCGGGGGAAGAAGCGGGCGAAGAAGAAAGCAATGAAAATATTATTTAGTAGTTCTCCACCACCTCTGCCAGAATATTAATTTATAAGTTGGACTGCTTCCTGTGTTTTTGCTGGTATTAATTTTGGCAATTAATTCTGATCATGCTAAAGAATATTCACAGTAACTGATCGCTTGCACTTAATAGTCATTTTTTTTCTCCTAAGTGAATCCCGGGCTTTAATAGGTTCCTGGTTTCTAACGGGCGCCTGTCTTTAGCCGGAGGAAATTTGATATGAAGAAAAAAACCTGCCTTATACTCACTGGTCCAACGGCCGTTGGCAAAACATCACTTGCTATTCAATTGGCGCAAAAGTATAATACAAGTATCATTTCGGCTGATTCGAGACAGTGCTATAAAGAAATGAATATCGGGGTAGCGAAGCCAACGGAAGAGCAATTGCAACAAGTGCCTCATTATTTTATTAATTCGCATTGCATTTCGGAGGAAGTAAATGCCGGTGGATTTGAACAATTCGCCCTGGCCGCTGCCGAAACGATTTTTGAGAAAAAAGATATTGCGGTTATGGTGGGGGGAACCGGCTTATATATAAAAGCATTTTGTGAAGGACTCGACTCTATTCCCGGTGTAGATCCTGCTGTACGGGAAGAATTGGTCAGGAATTATGAGCTAAAAGGATTGAACTGGCTTCAACAGCAAATCGAGGAAAAGGATCCGCAATTTTTTACAGAGGGCGAAATAAAGAATCCGCAACGCATGTTGCGGGCACTGGAGGTAAAGCTTTCTACCGGAATGTCTATCCGGGCATACCAGCAAGGGAAAAAAATAGCGAGGCCATTCAATTGTATCATGATCGGGTTGGAACTTCCGAAAGAATTATTGCATCAGCAAATCAATCAACGGGTAGATAATATGATGGAACAAGGGTTGTTGGAAGAAGTAAAAAAATTATATCCTCAACGCTCCTTAAATGCCCTGCAAACGGTGGGGTATAGTGAATTGTTTCGGTTTCTTGATGGGGAAGTATCATTAGCAGAGGCTGTTCAACTGATAAAAAGAAATACCCGTCAATATGCAAAGAGGCAAATCACCTGGTTTAAAAAGACGGGAATTGAACAATTTTTTGATCCGCGGTTTCCTCAAAAAATATTCTCCTTTGTAGAGGAAAAACTACATGACAAACTTGTTTAATCTATACTCTGCCGAAAATGATTTATTCGAATAGTATTATCTACTTACCCACTAATAAATTTTATGGATACCCATTAAAAATAGGGAGGCAGCTACTCAATAATAAAGTATTTAAATTCGATATTACGGGGCAAACCGTCCCATATCTGTGAAGTCCGTTTAGTCCAAACATTCTATGAAAGCAAATTTTGAAGGTTAAGGGTCTGATAACCTCGAAAACAAAAATCCCCTTCTTTTCGCAGAAGGGGATTTTCATATTACCGTCTTGAATTGGTTAATCAGAATTTAAATCCAACTGTTAACATTAATGTTGCCGGCATTATCTTTTAAGTTGGCAAATGTATTTGCCTTATCGGAAAGACGATAGGGAAAGTTGACGTCCTTCAGCATGCTATGGACATAAGTTAAATCGACAAATACTCCTTTGTTTCTATAACCTAAACCTCCGCTTACATTCATCCGCCGGGCTTTTAATGCATTATCCTTATAAGGGTTTCCGAAATAGGCAAAACCCAATCTTGCCATAATTACATTGAATTTCAATTCGCCCCCCACCCGGAAATTAAAAGTGTTTTTATAAATCGATTTGGTGGCATCATTCACTCCATTATAATAACTGTCATCACCTTGCTGCTGATCTGCTGCAGTAAATTTTCCGGATTTGTTGGTAACATATTCTACATCCGCGGTTATAAATCCTTTTTGTTTTCTCACATCCTCTACTTCATTTATCACAAAAGACCCACTGACTATAAATTTCCAGGGGCTTATGAAATCAAATTTATTTTGGTCAACCGGGAAACTATTCAGCGATACACTGTCGAGGCCCGGCTGCAAGCCATACTTGGTGGGATAATTTTCCAGGTCAGTAACCATTTTAGCGGCGGTGATATTTTCATTCAATCCATATAAAGTGGGCGTGTGAATACTTAGTCCCAACCTTACTTTTTCTGAGGGCTTTACAATCAAACCTATTTTACCATTAACACCAATTCCTTTTTGGGTAAGCGTTTCTTCATAGGAGGCAAAGTTGAAATCATTATCTGAATCGGCTGTTGCATCACTCTCTTTAATGTAACTGGTACGCGTATAATTCAATATTGGTATGCCTACCCCAAATCCGAAATAAAGCCTGTCATCCATATTGGCTGCATAGGCAAAGGCCAGTTCCGTTATTCCGCCCTTGGTCTTGATCAATTTTTCCTGGTTCAATAGCGGCGATTTTTCTCCCTGGCCAAAAATAGTAATACCCCCGCCACTTAGATGTAATGTATCAATGAGGTATTCGTAAACAGCCATTTTCGTGGGAAGCGAAATTAGAGAAGAATTCTTCCATTGGTCATTGGATAAGGAGAGTCCGGAATTGGAAAAATCAAGCACATATTGTTCGGAAAAAGAACTTAAATCGTTTTGCCCCTTATAATAGGTATTAGAATTGAAGTTAGCTGTTCGGTTGACAGCAATACTAACCGCCTTGCTTTTCCAGCGGCTATACCGGTTCGAAAATCCAAATACAAAGCCCGACGTTCCAAAGTTGAATTTATTTAACGCATCTGATTTGGCATCGGTTCCCCGATATTCCCCTTTCCCTCTCATAAAACTGAATCCGGGACTCAATACAAATTCCCCTGTTTTGTATAATCCTAACCCGGCAGGATTTACAAATGTGGCAGTGATTTCTCCTCCCAAGGAAGCCATAGCTCCTCCAATTGCCTGCTGACGGGCTGTTCCGGACGGATTGATCCAGCTCATCCGTAATGCATCATCCGGTACCTGTGCCATCAGGTAATTGCCGGTCAATAGAAAAGCTACCAGGTAAATTTTTCTTTTCATAAATACTAGTATTTTGAAATGTCTGTACACGAAAAAGAGGAAACTAAATTCAAGAAGTACTCAAATTTAATTTCCTCTTTCAAAAACTTTTTTTTTCAGGTATAAAAGGAATGTTATAAATCATTATCCGCCTCTTCGGCCACTGCTGGTACTTCTGCTGCTACCACTACTTCCGGAAGACGATGAATTAGTACCGGATGAAGAGGAACCAGAGGAAGAGGAAGGTGTATAACTACGGCTCGAACGATCGCTGGTGGGAGTGTACGAATTATTATTGCCATTCGTATTTCCATATCCGTTGTTGTTACCCGAAAACACTTTACGAATGCTGTTCCCTAAACTATTTCCCGAATTAGAATTATTATAACTTCCGTATCCTGAATTTGGTAATTTGCTTGATGCCTTTGTGTTGCGGACTGCAATATTGCTGTTGTTGTAATTGTTATTTGTATAGCTATTCAGGCTGAAATTACGCACTTTAGTATATACCGTGGGATAGGCTTTCGGATTAACGACAATCACGTTTCGGCAATATGGGTTATACCAACTATTCCAGGTATAATACCCGTTCCAATAGCTGTTCCAGTTGTAACTATACGGACTGTAAAAATTGTTGGTCCAGCTATTGTGCACGTTCCAGTCGTAATCGTCAAAGGCATTCCAGCGATACGGGTTACGCACCCTCATTCGAAGCCAGCGGTCATCCACATCATCGTACTGGTAATTGCGGTAGCGGCCATTATCGTTTTGCTTTATTTCCACATATTCCCCGGCTTCTTTTTCGGGGGAATAATATACATCATCCGGCGTTTGCCCCGATTTGTAGGCGGTAGAGCAACTGCTGAAAGCAGCGATGGCTAAAATAAGGAGTAAATATTGCGACTTCATGCGTACTAGTTTTAATTGTTTTACAAACGAAGTACTACTTTTGCGTTCCGGTATTAAAAGTACAATAAAAACCCGGCCATCAAAGAGAAATTAATGATGGGGAATTGTTAAAATTAGAGAATTAAGCCACTGAGGCACAGTGGTTATTAATAGCAAAGTAACAGAACAACAATGAGTAAAGAAATTACATCGCGGGAACAGGATTATTCGCAATGGTACAACGACCTCGTTATAAAGGGAAACCTGGCCGATTATTCGGCGGTAAGGGGTTGTATGGTAATTAAACCATATGGATATGCTTTATGGGAAAACATGCAACAGGCCTTGGACAAAATGTTCAAAGACACTGGTCATGAAAATGCTTATTTCCCCCTGTTTGTTCCCAAGAGTTTGTTTGAAGCGGAAGAAAAAAATGCAGAAGGCTTTGCCAAGGAATGCGCTGTGGTAACGCATTACCGGTTAAAAAGTGACCCTGCTAATAAAGGCAAATTAATGGTTGACCCCGACGCTAAGTTGGAAGAAGAATTGGTGGTGAGGCCTACCAGCGAGGCCATTATCTGGAATACGTATAAGAATTGGATTCAGTCTTATCGGGATCTTCCAATTCTTATCAATCAATGGGCCAATGTAGTACGTTGGGAAATGAGGACCCGTTTGTTTTTACGGACAGCAGAATTCCTGTGGCAGGAGGGACATACGGCGCATGCAACTGCCCAGGAGGCAGTAGCTGAAGCAGTGCAAATGATGAATATTTATGCCGATTTTGTTGAGAATTGGATGGCCCTACCTGTAATTAAAGGCATTAAAACAGAAAGTGAGCGATTTGCCGGCGCCGTAGACACGTATTGTATTGAGGCATTGATGCAGGATGGCAAGGCATTACAGGCAGGAACTTCCCATTTTCTGGGACAAAATTTTGCCCGCGCGTTTGACGTGAAATTTACCGACAAAGAAAATAAACTTGATTATGTATGGGCCACCAGTTGGGGAGTTAGTACGCGATTGATCGGCGCCCTGGTTATGGCGCACAGCGATGACGATGGATTGATTTTACCACCCCGCATTGCGCCCCTGCAGGTGGTTATCGTTCCTATATATAAAGGGGAAGAACAAAAAGCGAAGATTGATATTAAAGTAAAAGAATTGGTGAAAGAATTGAAAGCCGCTGGTGTTCGGGTTAAGTATGATGATAACGAAAATGCCCGGCCCGGTTGGAAATTTGCCGAATATGAATTGAAAGGAGTGCCCATTCGTATTGCCATAGGCGCCCGCGACCTGGAAAATAATACGGTAGAGCTGGCACGTCGGGATACAAAAGAAAAGATGAGTGTGTCGATGGATGGATTAAGCAAACGGATTATTACAATGCTGGATGAAGTGCAACAGGCTATTTATAATAAAGCCCTTGCTTATCGCGATACGCATATTACGAAAGCTGATACCTGGCAGGAATTTGAAAAGTTATTGAACGAAAAAGGAGGGTTTATTTTGGCCCATTGGGATGGTACGCCCGAAACAGAAACTAAGATAAAAGAACTGACCAAGGCTACGATTCGTTGTATACCGATGGATAATGAAGGGGAAGAAGGTAAATGTGTGCTAACCGGAAATCCAAGCAAACAACGGGTATTATTTGCTCAAGCGTACTAAGAAAGACTGAAGAAGGATGCCGGGACCAGGGATAGCAGATAATCAAAAGAAGTAACGAAGTATAGTTAGTAGAAGTTGTCAGTTGAAAGATGACAACTTTTTTTATTTTTATGGATGAACGAAAAAAATACTGATATCCTTGATCTTAAGTTAACCGGCGAAGGAGCGACCTATTTGTTGAAGACTTTTACGCTCACCCGCTGGCTTTTTATATACGCGATTATTGGTACTTTCCTGAGTCTTGCTTTAATCATTATCAAGTTTATTTTTCTTCGTACACTGGATAGTGCTGAAGGTTGGATGTTTTATATGGAGAAACATGTTTTTCCTTTCTTAGGACTTTTACACCTGGCTTGTTTTTTTGTCCAGTTGTACCTTTATTTTCAATTTGTACAAAAATGCCGGCAAAGCATCACACTGAACGATATTGATGTATTTAATCAGTCATTCCGGTCATTTTATAAAAGTACCCGGTTCGCATTTGTTCAGTTATTTATCAGCCTTGTTATTACTGCCTTCTATATTTATTTCTACCTGGAGCTGATGGGAAAAAGGGGATGATGGGATTAAATTATTTAGTATCTTAATTACAGTTTTAACCAAAACCAACTCAATTATGGAATCAAATGAACAGCATTTATTCGATCTGAAGATAGATCGCCCTGTCGCCACTAATTTAAGTGAAGCGGCTAAATGGGGAAAGTTTCTTGGAATTATGGGATTTATTTTTTGCGGCCTTATGGTGATTATTGGCTTTTTTGCCGGAACCATTTTTTCGAGAGCATTCAGCCAAATGGGGGGAGAAATGAGCATGGGAATGGGCAGCTTTATGACGATTGTTTATATTCTTATTGCCATATTGTATTTCTTTCCCTGTCTATACCTTTATAATTTTTCAGCAAAAATGCAGCGTGCAATACAGGCGAACGACCAGGGTTCTCTTACCGATTCATTCAAAAATCTGAAATCCTGCTTTAAGTTCCTGGGTATTATGACCATTGTTATACTGACCTTTTATTTACTGGCAATTATTGTAGCGATTGCGGGTGCTGCATTCAGGTAGGCCATAGTTGGGCCGAATAATCAGGGGCGGAATAAACGGCCCCTATCTTGTTGCATAGTAGTTATAATCCTTTAAGAGAGTTTCGAGGAAATCCAGGGAATCCTGCTCTGTTTCCATTTTCAATTTGGATTTAATTCGTTCGGCTATTCGCATCGAAAGGTCATAATCGTTTTTCTTCCTTACGTTTTCAATGATGCTTTTGAGCGTATTAATATCCCGGTCGCTGAGCTGCATGACTTGTGGATACCGCGGTTGATAGGTGGATTCTATTTCTTTAAATACGGTGTCTTCCCAGGAAGTTTGGTTTTTCAGATCAATAATAATAGTGCCGGCGGCCAGGTCGCCAATCCGTTGTGACATCGGCGTGAGAATTACGCAGAAAAGACCCAAAAACAGGGTGGGAAATGTCCACCAGGGTATTTCCTGCTGCGCCAATAAACCTAAGATAAAAATGGGGAAATCGAGCATCCGGAACATCCATCTCAGCAGGTATTGCCCGATACTGGGCTGGCCCCCCTCGGCTGTAATAACCTTAATATTCATAGCCATTTTACCCAGGCTGCGCCCGTTGAGGAAAATTTCACAAATAAGATGATAAAATACAACGGGAATGCTGATCAGCATACCGGTTAAATTCCAGGTTAGAATTATAATAAAAAATGAAGGCAAACCAAAGAGGGCAGCCATTATTTTAATATACAACCAGCAAACCATCAGGTCAATAATCCAGGCAAATAACCGTTTGTGAAAAGGCGAAATGGCGAAATCCACTTCAATATTAAATCCTGTATCAAGTTTTACCAGGGGCATGTTTTGCGAATATATATTTTTTCGGTTCTTTAGTAAACGTTCAAAATTTAACTATTATATTTATCTATAAAAATAGTTGTTGAAGCTCTTTTAAACTAATTTTCTCTGCCCTGAATTATTTGCTGGCATTATAGCCGACCTGGTAAACCCGGGTGGTTGTCTTCCCCCCAACTAAATATGAAAAATGGAGTTATTAGTCTGAGATAGAATTTTAATCAATAAATATAAATGCTTACCTGTGCGTGAAGGATTATTTATAAAAAAGAATATTGATAAATGGCGGCAGTATCAATACGAAAAAACCGTGGATCCCGACGAAATGGCCGGCCAGTTCACTGAATTGGTAAATGATTTGGGTTATTCCAAAACTTTTTATCCGCATAGCAAGGTCACCGCCTACCTGAATGGCCTGGCTTCAAAAAAATATCTTGGTATATATAAAAACAAAAAAGAAGAATCTTCCCGTATAGTTCGTTTTTGGAAAACAGAATTACCATTGGTGATAAGAAAGCATCACCGCGAAGTATTGTATGCCTTTATCATTTTCATCCTATTTGCCACGATGGCTGCTTTTTCTGCTGCACACGATGAAACCTTTGTGAGGGGAATATTAGGAGATGGGTATGTAGAGATGACAGAAGATAATATTGCCAAAGGAGATCCCTTTGGAGTGTATAAGGATAATGAACAATTTATGATGTTTGTCCGGATCGGCGTGAATAATATCAAGGTTTCATTTATGGTTTTTATTGCCGGGTTCCTTCTATCGATAGGCAGCGTGTGGTTATTACTCACGAATGGGGTAATGGTAGGAGCTTTTCAATATTATTTTTTTGCAAAAGGATTGGGATGGGCCTCCGTGCTGGTAATATGGATACATGGCACCCTGGAAATTTCTTCCATTATTCTATCGGGAGCGGCCGGTCTTATAGTGGGGAATAGTATATTATTTCCGGGTACCATAAAACGCATGGCTTCTTTACGTGAGGGAGCAAAAGACGGATTGAAAGTACTAATTGGAATTGTTCCGCTCCTGGTTATTGCCGCATTTCTGGAGGGTTTTGTTACCCGATACTCGGGAATGCCAAAGCCTGTCAGTATTTCAATTCTGGCTATTTCTTTCGTATTTGTGATTTGGTATTTTGGAATCTATCCAATTAAGCTTGAAAAACGATTATTGGCGCAGGCAGCATAAAAGCAACTCCAGGGGAATGAATTATTCTTTGTACAATATTTTCAATAACAGGCTACTTCTAACCGGGCTGATAATCATTTTGGTTTTTAATCCCTGGCCCGGTACGGCGCAGACACCCACTGATTCTGTTATTGAATCACCTGTTACAGACAGCACGGCCGTAGTCGAGAATAATGAATTCAGTGAAGAAGATACTTCTGTACAGGTATCCCGGCTGCCAGACACAATTGCCTTTCGGAGTGTACCTGACACGGTCGTCACCAGGTTAAAAAAAGAAAGAGATTTTGAATATGCCAACAACCCGGCTTATTGGATCAGGAAAAAAGAAGATCAAAAGGAGGGTAAAGGATTTGGCTATTTCCTCACCTGGCTATTCAGTAGCTCTGTTGTCCGGATTATTATGTACCTCCTGCTGGCCGCGGTAATAATTTTTACTATTTACCGTATCATAATAAATAACAATCTCTTTTATACTTCTTCCAAATCAATAAAAGAAGCAGCCGACCAGGAAAACAATGAAATGGAGGATGAGGCCCTTGATGAAAAAATAGCGGCCGCTGTTTTGGCCAAAGAATATCGCAAAGCGGTGCGATATTCGTATTTTAAAACCCTTCGTGGACT
The DNA here is from genome assembly GCA_963775145.1 of uncultured Chitinophagaceae bacterium. Classification (GTDB taxonomy): domain Bacteria; phylum Bacteroidota; class Bacteroidia; order Chitinophagales; family Chitinophagaceae; genus Endoryza. The sequence goes on along the minus strand of CAVZHZ010000010.1, from coordinate 462,152 downwards.
TGATGCCAAGGGATGGATCCGTTATCATGCTCAGGCTACCAACTACGATTACCTGGTCCAGTTTAGTAAGCACTCCCTGGCTTCCGAATTTGGTTTTTTAACACAGGTATACGAATATGTATGGTATGGTGGGTTTGAACTTTCCGACAACCAATTTGATTTGGTCCAAAGTAATTTTCAAAAAATGTATAAATCATTGGGAGTTTGAAGAGATATCCGATTATAGCGCTTTCCCTTATACTGGTGATTATCCTGGTGCTGCCGGCATGCAACTCAAATGCCAGTAAAGAAATTAATCCGCGTATTACAATCTGGCGTAAAGACAAGATACCTTATGGGGCTTATTATGCATTTGAACAACTGCCCCATCTCTTTCCAGACGCAGAAATCGTTATTGACAAAGAATCACCCGGGAATAAAAATTTTTTTCAAAGAAAAGATAACCAACTGGTACATAAACTGGCTGCACATTCTGGCAGAACAGCACACTTCTTCCTGACGCCGCGTATGTTTCCAAGCAGCAGTGAATTCCGGGCCCTCCTGGATTTTGTTTATGAGGGAAACCAGGTGTTCATTTCCACTTTTTCTATCGGAAAAGAAATACTGGATTCGCTCAAGTTAACCACTCACAATTCATATGGTTTCGAAAACGATGCCGACTCACTCCGCGTCAGTATTGCTAACCCCGAGAACCGGGTTGAAGAGTTTTACAGCTATCCCGGTCTTTATTATAACAGCTATTTCTCTTCTATGGATTCGGGCTATACTACTGTGCTGGGTTGGAATCACCAGAACAAGCCTAACTTCATAAAAATAGGATATGATAACGGAGGGGCCATTTATCTCCACCTCGCACCCCTGGCCTTTAGTAATTTTTTTCTGCTGCACAAAGAGAACAGCAGGTATTACGATTGCGCCTTGTCTAATTTGCCAAAAGGTATTGAGTTGGTAGTTTGGCAGGAATATTTTCGTACACATGCCAACGGAGATGATAGTGGAGGAAGCAGCAGCCTGAGCCGGGCATTCAGCTGGATCATGAAACAACCTGCATTGTCCTGGGCTGTTTGGTTATTGCTGTTATTGTTCCTGCTTATATATTTATTTGAATCTAAACGCAGGCAAAAACTGATACCGGTAAAGAAACCATTGAGTAATGCTTCCCTTGATTTTGTAAAAACAATTGGCCGTCTCTATTTCCAGCGAAAGGACAATAAAAACCTGGTTAACAAAATGACGGCCCATTTTCTCGATCACGTGCGAAACCATTACAATTTGTCCACTTCCCGCACAGACGAAGAATTTCAAAAACGGTTGGCGTACAAAACCGGTATTGATTATTCAGTTATTAATAATATAGTATACCAGGCACAATACCTGGCCGATCAACCGGAAGTCACTGATTCGGAGTTAATGCAGTTTAATCATCAGCTACAAAACTTTTATAAACAAGTTTAATAATGGAAGAGAATTTTTTTCAGCAAAGAACCGATCTGGGCAGCCTGCAAGCGGCAGTGATGTCGCTTAAAAGTGAAATTGGAAAAGTTATTATCGGCCAGGACCAGATGATAGATCTCCTGTTAGCCGCTGTGCTGGCCGACGGGCATGTGCTTATCGAAGGAGTTCCGGGAGTGGCAAAAACACTAACCGCCAAATTACTCAGCAAAAGTATTTCGGTAGGATTTTCCCGCATTCAGTTTACCCCTGATCTTATGCCAAGTGATGTATTGGGAACCTCAGTTTTCAATCCAAGGGAATCATCTTTCCAATTCAAGCGCGGTCCCATTTTCAGCAATATTATACTAATTGATGAAATAAACAGGGCTCCGGCGAAAACACAGGCAGCGTTATTTGAAGTGATGGAAGAAAGACAAATTACGGTAGACGGGCATACGTATGAGTTATCTTTTCCATTCATGGTGGTAGCCACGCAGAACCCCATTGAACAGGAAGGGACCTACCATTTGCCGGAAGCTCAACTGGATCGATTTCTTTTCAAGATTAATGTTACTTATCCTTCCGCTGAACAGGAATTCCGCATTGTGCTGAATCATCATCAGCTTGATCTGAATGCGATGATAGAACGGGTAGGATCTGTATTGACTGCCGAACAACTGGATGTACTGAGGAAGCAGGTACGGTTGATACATGTAGAAGAAAAACTTATTAGTTTTATCACCAGCATCGTAGCCAATACCCGCAATCACAAATCAATTTATTTGGGTGCGTCCCCCCGGGCTTCCATCGGAATTTTAAATGCGGCCAAAGCACTGGCTGCCATGCGTGGTCGCGATTTTATTACGCCGGAAGATATTATATATGTTGCCCCGGCCGTATTACGGCATCGTATTGTGCTGAGTCCCGAAAAGGAGATGGAAGGTGCTTCTCCCGACGATGTTATTTTACAGATTATTCAAAGTGTGGAAGTGCCGCGTTAATTCAAAAAGAAACGGTTTGCTGCCCGTTCGAATAGACATTATAAAATGAAATTCTATTACCGATATTTCAGTCCTCTTTTTTTCAGCAAACGCTTTTATTGGGTGCTGGCGGGAATTGCTTTACTATTCCTTCTTTCCTTTAGTTTTTCTTTCCTTTTCCTATTGTCTAAATTTGTTTTATTGTTATTTGTGATACTGGTAATGTTGGATTATGGAAGTCTGTTTCTGCCTGCCAACCCGGTGAGCCTGCAACGAATCACCAGCGATCGGTTCAGTAACGGAGATGATAACAAGGTGGAGATTCAGATAATGAATAACTATCCTTTTCGAATCCGGGCCTCTGTAATTGATGAAGTACCGGACCAGTTCCAGGCAAGAAATTTTTTATTACAAGCAGTGGTTGACAGCCGGCAGCGGAAGTCAATACACTATGTATTGCGGCCCGTAGAACGCGGGGAATATCAATTCAATGCCATCAGGCTTTTTGCTAAGAGTCCTTTGCAACTAATTATTCGCCGTATTACTAAAGACACCCGGCAGGTAGTTAAAGTATTGCCTTCTTATTTTTCTTTGCGTCAGTTTGAATTGAAAGCGCACTCCAGCAACCTGACGGAGGCCGGGAATAAAAAAATCCGCAAAATCGGTCATAGCCTGGAGTTTGAGCAGATAAAGGAGTATGTTACGGGAGATGATATTCGAAGCATCAACTGGAAGGCCACAGCCCGCAAAGGGCAATTGATGGTTAATAATTTTACGGATGAGCGAAGCCAGCAAATCTATTGTATTATCGATAAGGGCCGGGTAATGAAAATGCCCTTTGAAGGAATGTCGTTGTTGGATTATGCAATTAATGCTACGCTCATTTTATTACGGGTGGCATTGATCAAACAGGATAAAGCCGGGCTTATTACTTTCGACGAAAACGTCGGAAATTTTTTGCCGGCTGATAGAAAGGCGGTCCAAATGGCGGGGATACTGGAAACCCTCTATAACCAGCACACGAAATTTATGGAAAGCGATTATGAAAAGTTGTTTGCCTTAATTAGAACCAGGATTACCCAGCGCAGCCTGGTGGTATTATTCACCAATTTCGAATCGATGTCGGGTTTGCAGCGCCAGTTACCCTATATCCGCGGTATTGCCCGAAATCACCTGGTGCTGGTTGTGTTTTTTGAAAATACGGAATTACGCAAGTTAACCGAATCACCGGCCGATACTATCGAAACACTTTATACCAAAACGATTGCCGAGAAATTTGTGTACGAAAAAAGGCTGATTGTAAAAGAACTGCAGCAACATGGTATCTTCACCATTTTAACAGCCCCGCAAAACTTAACAGTAGATACCGTGAATAAATATTTGGAGTTGAAAGCGAGGCAGGCAATATGATGTGCGAATTTTGTGATGGCGAATGTGCGAATTCTTTTCTTCCTGTTTAAACAACGGTTGACATGAATTCAGTAAATTCGCACACCTGCCTGTCTGCAGTCAGGTTTTCACATTTGCAAATTCGCACATCCGCCACATTAAGTACATTTGTATCAAACCGAATAATTGGAATACTCACGTAATAGTTTCGAACAGGGCCAGGTACTCCTCATCAATAAACCGTTGGGCTGGACTTCTTTTGAAGTGGTTCGTACCATTCGGAACATGGTTAAGATCAAAAAAGTTGGACATGCCGGAACACTCGATCCGCTGGCTACTGGTCTGTTAATATTGTGTACCGGTAAATTCACAAAGCGGATCAACGAGTTTATGGCACAGGAAAAAGAGTACACTGGAACAATCACCCTGGGGTCTGTTACCCCTACCTATGATTTAGAAAGCAAACCGCAGGATAATAAGGAATACAGCCATATTACTGTACAACAGATCCTGGAGGCAACAAAGAACTTTACCGGGGAAATAATGCAGGTTCCACCTGCTCATTCAGCTATTAAAAAAGATGGAATAAGAATGTACGATCGGGCGCGTAAAGGAATTGATGTGGTGTTAGAACCACGGCGGGTAATTATAAAGGAATTTGAAATAGTTTCCGTTTCGATGCCCGTGGTGCATTTTCGCGTGGTTTGCAGTACCGGAACCTACATTCGAAGCCTCGCTTTTGATTTCGGGAAGGAATTAGGATGTGGCGGGCACTTAAGCAGTTTGTGCCGCACCCGCATTGGATCTTTTTCACTGGACCAATCGTTGACCATGGAATCAATAGAAGAAAGCCTGGCTCAACATTCTCAGAATGGATAACCAATCCCTAATTGGAATTGGCCATTGAATAACCGCAGGTCTCTGAACCAGCCATTATTAATAGTTGCTAAACTGGGATTCTTTAATTTATAAGCCCAATCCAAACGGATCAGGAAAAAATCAAAATCAAAACGCAAACTGACACCGCCCCCGATAGCAATATCTTTTCCAATCCTGTTAAAACTAAAACTTGCTTCCGGAATTTTCACCTTGGCAGCCGAATCAGCAAACTCAACACCCCATATATTTCCGATATCAAGGAATACAGCACTCTTAAGCTTTATACCCGCGATGGTAGTAAGATTAAAACGATATTCCACGTTTCCTTCCAATTGCATATTTCCAAACCGGTCGTTTGCGCGATTCCCTGCCGTATCATACAGAATCGAAGAACCCGGACCTAATCGGCGAACCTGCCAGGCCCTCATGCTGTAAGGCCCACCGGCAAAATAGGCTTTAAAGAAAGGCAATTTACTTTCCGGTTGTCCATCTTTGCGGCCATATACATAGCCATAACCTCCAAAGACACGAAAAGCCCAACCTGATTTTTTATAGTTGATGAAATACTTGTATTCAATATCAGTCTTAATGAAACGAAATAAATTATTGTCCTCCAACTTTCGGATCAACCCAAACAATGCCCCACTTTCTTCAATCCTGACTTTTAAATAATTGAACCGGTTCCTTTTACTCCAAACGGTATTTACGCCCCCGATAATACCGATAACGAAACCGTCGTTGAATGCGTAACGGAGAGAAGGTATTTGTTGTATCAGTTTATTAAGGCTGTCCTTGCCGTTTAACGCAGTGTATTCAATATTCGGGAAAGTGAACAGCCAGTTGAATTGCTGGTTATGAATTTTTGTAGACCATTCATAGCCCCAGGAAGTATTCAGTGAACTTACACTATATATGCTTCGCCGAATAGTATACGATCCATTAATATTAAATACTGTACGTGGGTTGGTCAGGCTATCTTCATTCTTTACGCGGAAAGGAGTAATTAGCCGGGGGAAAAAGATGGAATGAGAAAGATTTGTTTGCAGGGTTTGAATGAAATTCGAGCCTAGTTCAATTCCGAATCGGGCATTCGTGGTAGTTTGAATAGCTTCCCGGAAAAAATTCCGGTTGCTGAGGGCAAAATTAAGGCCGATACCAAAAAGCTGGCTGGTAGTAAGATAATCAGCAATGTTCCGGCTAGCTTCCAGATCAATTTTCAGGTTTAATTTTGGGGCAGGGTATAACCGAATATCTGCATCCAGGAAGGGAACACTGTCATATCGCTCTTTCAGGCTTACATCAACACTTTGCCAGGCCCCCAATCGATTAAAATTATTTATGGTACGGAAATATTTTCGTTCATCATACTGTTGTCCGGGTAATAGAAAAATATTACGGGCAATAAAGGGTAGCTTAAACCGATTGCTGGAATAGAAAAAAGTAAACTCGTATTTTGGCAGGGTGGTACTGTCTAGCCGCGTCTCTGTAGAATCTTGCAGATACAACTGGTCGGGATAAACCTTAACCCGCCCGATATAAAATTTTTTCAGGTGAGTGGTATCGTATGCATCCCGTTGTTTAAATACAACATTAATGGTAGGCTTATCCGTTTTCTTGCGGAGCGAATCAAGTAAACGAAATTGTTCAAAAGGGTCAAGGCTTGGGTCAATAAGGGCGGAAACTACCGTATCAATTTCAGCGTAAATATCATCTCCGCTTACTTTATAATAGCCACTGTTGTGAAAAGTCTGCAGTAATCGTTCTCTTTCTTCACCAATTATCTGCAATGAATAGGGATCTCCTTTTTTTAAGAATGTTTGCGATTTGCTTTCCAGGGCCAGTTGTTGTAATTCCGGGGTAAGCAGGTCAAAGCCTATTGAATCAAGCCGGGTTAGTTTACCAGGCATCACCCGGAAATTAATTGTCACCATTTGTTTGTCACCGGCCGTATCTATCGAGAAAGTATCTTTTATGACGGGATAAAAGAATCCCTGGGTATTCATTAAAGCCGTCATAAAGAATTTCGACCGGCTAATATTAGCTGTATCAAATACAGGGGGCTTTACCAGTTTCTTAATAACACCGGCATAGGATATCACCCGGGTTTTAAGGCTATCATCCAACTGATTTTGTAACCGGGTTACGAGTTCCTGTTTATCCGAACCGGGCACACTGCCTGATATGCTGATATTCGTTTTATAAACAAATGGCCTATTCTTGGGATACCCTTTTTGAATGGTAGTACAGGCGGAAAGTAATACCAGTAATAACCCGATACTCAGGATAAAACGATAAACGGTAAAAAAACTAACTTGCCGGTGGGGTAACATATAAAATAAAACAAACAACGATGCTGGTTAAATCGCAGGTCAAATATATTCAAAGTTTAAGCCAGAAAAAATTAAGAGAACAGGAAGGGGTATTTGTGGCAGAAGGTCCCAAGATTATTAACGAATTATTAGCCGCTCCTTCTGTGGCATTGAAACAATTATTTGCTACCCAAGAGTGGGTCAACAGTCATGAGCAACTGTTAAACCCGGTTGATAAAAACAAAATATCAATTATAAGCCCCTCAGAACTGATTCGTATTTCAGCACTCTCTACGCCTCATGCGGTTTTGGGTATTTTTCAAAAACCTGTTTTCAAATATCCGGTAAACGCGATTGGTTGTATTAGCATTCTTCTCGATACTATTCAGGATCCCGGGAATTTAGGAACTATCCTTCGCTGCGCCGATTGGTTTGGTATTAGCCAGGTTATTTGCAGCGAAGACTGTGCCGATGCCTTCAGCACAAAAGTGATTCAATCCACCATGGGAAGTATCAGCCGTGTGCAGGTATTGTATACGAACCTCTCTGGTTTCCTGGAAAAGTATAGGGAAATTCCGGTTTATGCCGCCGTGCTCGACGGTGCGAATATTTACAAAATGCCAAAAATTAAAGAAGGAATTATCTTAATTGGCAATGAATCAAAGGGAATATGCCCCGACTTATTGACTTCTTCCGTTCATAAAATAACTATTCCCCGGAAGGGGAAAGCAGAATCATTAAATGCGCCGGTGGCAACTGGAATTATTTTATCTCATCTTACCTGAATTGAATAGCCCTCACCGGTTGAATCTTACTAACAATAATGGTTGGCAAAAGCAGCACGGCTGTGCATATTATAAAAGTAACCAGGTTTAACATTCCTATTTGCCACCATACTATCTGAACGGCGGCTTTGGATATGTAGTAAGATTCTTCCGGTAAAGTGATAAAACCGTATCGCCATTGCAACCAGCTTATAAAAAGCCCCAATAAATTACCCAATAACAAACCCATAAAAGTGATAAAGGCCCCCTGGTAAAGAAATATCTTTTGAATGGTGCCATTGGTAGCACCCAGGGCTTTTAGTAAACCAACCATGCGGGTACGTTCCAGCACCAGGATCAACAGGCAGGTAACCAGGTTTAACAGCGCAATTACTATCATAATGATAAGGACTATATAAATTGTCTGGTTTTGAAGGCCGAGCCAATCGAAGATTGATGGAAAAATTTCTTTAATGGTTTGACTGGTTAATCCAAGAGGCAGGTAAGGAACGATATCAGTGCTTACCTCGTTCATTTTATGATAATCGGTGAGAAAAATTTCATATCCGCCTACTTCGTTCTCTCTCCAGTTATTGAGGCGCTGAATCAGTTTCAGGTCGCCCAGGGCGAAAAGTTTGTCGTATTCTTCAATCCCGGTCTTAAAAATTCCGGCCACTGTTAATTTTCTTGGCCGGGGCGATTCCCCATTAGGTTGGATGAAGAAAATAAGAACCTGGTCGTTTACTTTCAGTTTGAGTTGTTTTGCCATTGATTCAGAAAGATTAACCTCGCTGCTGTATCCACTGTCAGCAAAACGTATCCACCGCCCGGCTACCAGGAAGTTCTGCAGGTTGGTGAAATTGTACTCCTTTTCTATTCCTTTAAATAATACGCCTTCGATGGTTTCAGAAGTTTTTAAAATGGCATTTTTAGTCGCATACGCCTGCACCGTTTTTATGAAAGGATTAATCTTTACCAGGTTCAGTACCGAATCACTTTTCAATACAGGTATTTCTTCGGCAATGGAAACCTGGAGGGCGTTATAATCCTGCACCCGTATATGGCCAAAGAAACCAAATACCTTATTGCTGATGGTCTGTTGAAAACCGTTGGAAAAAGCAAGAGTCAGAATCATCACGGCCACACTGATAATAGTGGCAGTTACGGAAAGCCGGATAATAAACCGGGAAAAACTCCGCTGGGTATTAAATGCTAATCTTCGGGCAATAAAACGGGCAATGTTCACCGGCATGATTTTGGTCCATCAAAAATAACCGCTGATTTACAGCCCGCGAAGTATTTTTTAGTTTTTAACGAAGATTGTGAACGCTTTTTAAGAATTGAAACTATTTTTAACGAATGAAAATATTTGTTCCTTTCATTTTTATTCTGTTGTGCACATCCATAAATGCCCAGATACCTGATGCGGTATACTCACCCCGCATCAAGTCGGCGCAGCTCTATCCATTAGGCAATCAGTGGGGATTACCCGTAATCCGGCTCAACAGCTCCGAACAACTCGAATTACATTTTGACGACTTGGATGGCGGAGTCAGAAATTATTCCTATACGTTTCAATTATGCAACGCAGACTGGACCCCTGCGATGCTGAGCCAGTTTGATTTTATTAAGGGTTATTCCCAAATCCGGCTGAACACCTATCGGATATCTTCCATCGCGTATACAAAATATACCCATTACCAGGCTTCCTTGCCCGATCGGAATTGTGTTCCTTCCCGATCCGGTAATTATATATTAAAAGTCTTCCGCGACGGCGATACCGCTAAACTCATTATCAGCAAAAGAATGCTGGTGGTAGATGAAAAAGCCGTTACGGTAGCGCAGATACAACAACCGTTTAATGGACAGATTTTCCGGACACATCAGAAAATTCAATTAAAGGTAAACCTCAACGAACAATTAAATGTTGTAAATCACCTGCAGCAGATTAAAGTAGTGATTCTGCAGAATAACCGGTGGGATAACGCGATCACCGACCTCAGGCCAAGTTTTTTCTCCCGAAACCAGGTCGAGTTTAACGCGGAAAATGATTGCATCTTTCCGGCAGGTAAAGAATGGCGCTGGCTTGATTTGAGAAGCTTTCGCCTGCAAAGCGATCGGGTGGCCAATGCAAAGTATTCAACTGCAGCCACTGAAATTTTTGTGAAGCCTGATATGGATCGGTCTGTGCAGCGGTTTAATTTTTTCCGGGATAATAATGGTATGTATAGTATAGAGTGTATTGAAAGTATTAATCCTTTCTGGCAGGCAGATTATGCAACAGTTAATTTCAGTTTTGTACCCCCCAATAATAATATCCTGATAGGGAAAGATGTTTACCTGCTCGGACAATTAACCAATTATAACCTGAATGAAGAGGCAAAAATGCAGTTTAATAACGAGAAAGGGGTGTATGAAACTTCCTTGTTTTTAAAACAAGGATATTATGATTATTGCTATGTTACAATTGATAAGACCGCCAGAAAAAAGACCGCCGTATTTGATTTTACGGAAGGCAATTATTGGGAAACAGAAAACGAGTACACAATATTGGTTTATTATCGGCAACTGGCGGGCCGGGCGGACGAACTGGTGGGATATACCCGGGTTAACTCGTTGACAGGCAGGCAAGGTCTTGGTCGCTGAAGAATGTAAATTTAGAATGAGGGTCACTTTAGATTTTACATTTTATATTTCGCATTTTATATTTTGCATCCCCTTTGTCTTATATTTGCCCCGGCAGGTCTTACACGACCAGCTCCTGCCGAACCTCCCCAGGGTCGGAAGGCAGCAAGGATAGGCGGTTGTAGCGGTGCGATGTGAGTAGCCTGCCATTTTTTATCTAATTTATCGGTAAGCCAATTTGAAATGAATTTTAAATTGGCCTATTAATTTTAAAACGGGCCTCTCTTTTGATTTGTTTAAAGGAGAACCTTAATCTTTATTTTTCAAATTGTTTTTATGAAATTCTTTATTGATACTGCCAATCTTGCACAAATTAAAGAAGCAAATGAATTAGGTATTCTTGGATGGAGTAACTACCAATCCCTCCTTAATGGCTAAAGAAGGCATTAAAGGAGAAGCGGCCATTATGAAGCATTATGAAACCATTTGCGAAATGGTGGATGGGGATGTAAGTGCCGAAGTTATTTCAACAGAATTTGCCGGCATGGTGGAAGAAGGAAAGAAATTCGCCGCCATTCATCCGAATATCGTGGTAAAGGTCCCGATGATTAAAGACGGTATTAAAGCTATGAAATGGTTTACGGAAAATGGAATTAAAACCAATTGTACGCTCGTGTTTTCCGCTGGCCAGGCGATTCTAGCAGCAAAAGCAGGAGCTACCTATGTTTCTCCTTTTATCGGTCGCATTGACGACAGTAGCTGGGATGGGGTTCAGTTAATTGAGCAAATTGCCCATATTTATGCATTGCAGGATTTTGATACCCAGATACTCGCTGCTTCCATCCGCAACGCGCTGCATATTGTTAAATGCGCTGAAGCCGGCGCTGATGTATGCACTTGCCCGCTTGATTCAATCCTTGGATTGTTAAAACACCCACTTACGGATATTGGATTAGCGAAATTCTTAGAGGATGCTAAACGCTAATGATTGGTCGCTAATTAACACGAATGTTGGAACGCGAATGAACACGAATGGTGGGATGCCAATGAACACGAATGGTGGGATGCCAATGAGTACGAATGTGGTACTTGAATGAGCGCCAACAAGTGAAATGTAATGATTGGGAGTAATTGACCCTTTTTATGAGGTAAGAATAATAAGAATAGGGAAAATTAAAGGAATATGATTTCAGGCTAATAAACTTCTATTGGAAAAGAAGAATGAACCCCTATAGTTACCCGGTGTTTTTTTGATTACTCTTGCTCTTTCGGGGTGGTTGTTTCATAATTTCTTCTACTGTTTTTAAACGTTCAGGCACATTGTATTTCTTGAGAAAGATTACCGTTTCTTTCCATATTGCCGGATTGCTTTTAAGGATCACCTTTACTGTGATCTTTTCGCCTTTATAGGCTGTATCTATTACCAGGCTGTTCCCTTCAAATACCCCTGCGGAGGCAGAAAATAAAACTTCTTTATCAGTAAGGGGAAGCCATTGCCCGTTGGAGAGCTTGCCGTCCACATTTATATAATTGTGTACTCCTTTCTTCAAGCTGTCGGTATACAGGTTAAAGAACAAACTATCTACCTTTTGAGCTTTTGCAAAGAAGCTGGTTCCTAATACGAGGGCTATAAGTATCGTTCTGTTCAAGTGTCTATATTTCGGTAGTGGTATAGAGAGAAAACCCCGGACCAACGTTGCATGAAATATTTAAGAGGCTGTTAAAGTTCCGCCTTTTCCTGCTGGAAAGAACAGAAAATTTTTCATGATAGCGAGAACTATTTATTGCCGGTAAATACTGCCATCCATCAAAAGGGATTTCAACTTGGTTCTATTCTCCCTGGCTATTGATTGCCCCAGGCGATAAAAATTACCAGGTAAATTCAACCCGGTACAAAGTAGAGATGAAAATAAAACGTGGTCAATTGGGACAGGAGAAAAAGTTTACTTATTGTTTTGAATATTGCCTTGCTGTTTCCATCTTATACTTTTCATATTATGTTATTCCATTAAACAAAGAACCCTCTCCGTTCGGAAAGGGCTCTCTGGGTGTTTGTTTGTGAACAGTGTTTATCGTAAGAAAAGCATTTCCCTGTATTTGGGCAATAGCCAGTATTGATCATCAACCAGCATTTCCAGTTTATCAACATGGTAACGGATCTGGTCGAAGTACGCATCTTTCACCTGGCTTTGGTAGCCGATTGCCTTGGTGCGGGTTTCGCTCATATTGTTTACCACTTTACGGGCTTCGATCATCTTTTCAACCAGGTCACTTACTTTATTAGTGTGATCTGCGATCTTTTCCAGAATTTGCCGCTGATTAGCATAGGCACTTTCAGCGATGCCTACTTCTTTCAATCCTTTTATATTATTGATCAATACATTCATGTACTTTACTGCGGAAGGAACGATATGACTGGTACAGAGTTCACCCATAATACGCGCTTCAATCTGCACACGTTTTATGTATTTCTCCAGTTCAATTTCGTGTCTTGCTTCCAGCTCAACATGAGTTAATACATTATTAGATTCGAACAGGTTTTTCGCCTTGTCTGTAACATAAGCGTCCAGTGCGAGCGGGGAAGTACGAACGTTCTCTAATCCCCTTCTCTCCGCTTCTTTATGCCACTCTTCGCTGTATCCATCCCCTTCAAATAATACTTTTTCACTCGCAACAATGTACTCGCGTATTACATGCATGATCGCTATCTCTTTCTTTTCACCTTTTTCGATGAGCGAATCCACATCTTTCTTGAATTTTCGGAGTGTTTCAGCCATAATAGTATTCAGGGCGGTCATAGCATTGGCACAATTGGCAGCGGAACCCACGGCACGGAATTCAAATTTATTGCCGGTAAAAGCAAAAGGTGATGTACGGTTTCTATCGGTATTATCTAGTAGCAATTCCGGAATGCTTCGATGCAGGTCCAGTTTTAATATTGCTTCGTCCTGTTCATCAAATTTACCCCCCACCCGCTGTTTTACATCATTCAATACTTTAGTCAGGTATTGCCCGATAAAAACTGAAATTATAGCCGGGGGAGCTTCATTGGCACCCAGTCTATGATCATTACCGGCCGAGGCAATAGAAGCTCTTAATATATCTGCATAGTCATGAACCGCTTTAATAGTGTTTACAAAGAAAGTAAGGAACATGAGATTTGTCTTCGGCGTTTTACCGGGTGCTAACAGGTTAACTCCGGTGTCCGTTGCCATACTCCAGTTATTATGTTTTCCACTTCCATTGATTCCGGCAAATGGTTTTTCGTGAAGTAATACACGCAGCTTATGCCGGCGGGCCACACGATCCATAATATCCATCAGCAGGGTATTGTGATCAACCGCTACACTTACTTCCTCAAAGATCGGGGCGCATTCAAATTGCGAAGGAGCCACCTCGTTATGGCGGGTTCGCAATGGAATACCCAGTTTATACCCTTCGGTTTCAAAATCGCGCATGAAAGCATAGGTTCTTTCTGGTATAGACCCAAAATAGTGATCTTCTAATTGCTGCCCTTTGGCAGGAGCATGTCCAAAAACGGTGCGACCGCTCATTACCAGATCAGGGCGTGCGTTAAAAAACGCTTCGTCAATGACAAAGTATTCCTGCTCCCAACCCAGGGTAGCAGTAACTTTTGTTACATTCTTATCAAAATAATTACATACCTCAACAGCAGATTTATTTAATGACTCCAGCGATTTTAATAAAGGAGCTTTATAGTCCAGTGTTTCACCGGTATATGAAACAAATATGGTTGGTATACACAGTGTTTTGCCATGACCAATCTCCATAATAAAGGCAGGAGAGGAAGGGTCCCAGGCAGTGTAGCCACGAGCTTCAAAAGTTGCGCGAATGCCACCACTCGGGAAAGAAGAGGCATCGGGCTCTTGTTGTATTAACGCTGCACCGTCAAATTCTTCAATCCCGGTACCATCACTTTTTATCGTAAAGAAGGAATCATGCTTCTCCGCCGAGGTTCCTGTCAACGGTTGAAACCAGTGCGTATAATGTGTTACTCCCTTTGATTCGGCCCATTGCCGGATGCCCGCTGCAATCTGGTTAGCTACCGCGCGGTCAATTCTCTTGCCCCCGCGGATGGAAGTTAAGAGACTCTTGTAGGCTTCATCACTTAAGAACTCGCGGGCAGTTTTCATGGTGAAGACATTTTCACCAAACAAGGCTGTAATCTTCGCCGAACCCGTAACTACTACCCCGTTAACCTGGGTAGATAAATCGTTGATTGCTTTGAAGCGTAAATTTTCCATTTTTGTATTTTTTTTCGTGCAGCAAAATAAAGCTAAAAATATCAAATTGGAGCAATAAATATCAATTATGGCTTGCCCGGACAGCTAAAATGTGGAAAATTTGTGCCGCTAATGTTTTGTTCTTACCATTTTATGCCTAATTAGCGAAGCAATTGAAATATATAATATTATTTATATGTGAATTTTTTCCCCCAGTTTATACCGCTGGCAAACACCACTACTAACAGCAATTCCGCCGGTATTTTATAGCGTATGATGGCTCCGGGAAATGGAACAGTATAACCGATAAAGACATATAAAGAGAAGGCAAATAGAGAAGAAAAAAGGATGAGTGGTTTCCTGAAATGTGACTTCAGTCCTGAATAGTTATTGAAAATAAAAAGTATTCCTAATAAAATTACCAGGAGAACTTCGATGGCCGCAGCCCCTTGAAGAAATCCTTTAGCCTCCCAGGGATAAGGTCTCAAAAAAGTATTGTTTAAAGATTGAGGAAATACCTGTACAAAACTTCTTACAGACGGTTGTAAGGTATCCAGATGAAACCGGGTATTTCCTCTCAATCCAAAATATTCCAGTTGACGGCTGGCTACAAAAGACGGAAAGTTTACGCTGGAGGAAATCAGCAGGCTTCCAAAAAAAAGCACTACGCAGGAAAGGTAAACTATGGCCGTACATAGAAATAGCTGCTTATTATAATCGGATCGTGATCCACCAGCTAAGCAAGGCAGGAATCAACAATAATATCAATACGCTTCTTAATATTATGATACCAGCCATTCCAATGAGTATGAAAATCCAGGAATTGACTTTTCCTTTTTTCACCCAATTATTAAAGTGTAACAATAATAAGCCCAGGAAAAAAATAATGTATCCATCGCCCCGAATTCCACTAAGCCAAAATACCACCGTGGGGATGAGAAAAACAGCTATAAATAAGGCTTTTCTTTGCTGGGGGAATTCTTTGAGAAATAGTTGGAACAACCAGAGATGTCCCCAGCAGACAATGAAATTGAAAAACATCACATTGACGTAATAGTTACCCCCGCTGAGAATATTAAACAGGGCCATGGGTTTACTGATTAACCAGAACTCCAGGTCGGAAAGGTAATAATACCAACCTTTTGAAAAAGTTTCGTGGCGGTTAAATGCATTGACCGGGTTAAGATCGCCAATAAACCGGGCAGGGCTTTTCAATAATTTCTGATACTCATCAATAGAGCCATTATGAAAATACCAGGTATCATCTCCGTTATACCAGGTTAAGAAAATATACCCATAGAGCATTCCCAACATCGCTTTTAGACCATAAGCCAATGCTATTTCTTTTACCGATAAACCGCCGGGTTGCTTTTTGCTCCACCTGTATAGCAGGAAAACAAAAATGAAATAAAATAAAATAATCAATAGTGTTGCCAGCATGATAACGGAAAAGAAGCGGAGTGATTAATGACCCAAGTTAGGTAAAACCTCTTTAAAGCCGACCGGTGGTTCTTGCATGGAGGGACGGGATTCTGCCATTATATGCTGCATGATATGGTGAGCAATGAACTGATTTGCCGTTATCGTAAAATGGCAGTAATCTACAAAAACCTGGCTACCGAGGGTATCGGCCTGGTTAAGCAGTTGCACCGATGTGTGATGGCTTCGGATCTTATTTGAAAATTCTTCGCGTAATTGCTTCAGGAAAGTATTGGCTGAAGGGTTATTATATGCATACCGGTAATAATTCAGTAACGCTTTCTCCGTTTCGTTCATTAATAGCGTATCACGGAAAATTAAATGGGGTTGCACCAGCAGCAGGTGTTTTTGATTTCGGGCAGTTAATGTACTATCGAAGTGCAAAAGCTGCCGGTAAAACAATTCTATTGCCAGTCCGGAACTGTCATCTGGTTTTTTGAATTGTAGCGAAGGTGAATTGTTTTTGATCCAATATTCCCTGCGTGGAAAGTTGTTCTTTGCATTGGTGGTAAGCCGTGCTGATTGTTTATTATGAAAAAGGAATTGCTTGAATGCATTAATAAAGGCTGAATGGCTCGTGAGCGAAATAACCAGGTTAATCGGAAATTTCCTGGAGGGATTTTGTTGCCAATCTTTTTTAACCTCATCCAGTACATTTTTTCCCGGCGATAATACAGGAGGATTGTTTTGACCATCCATGGATACTACCCAATCCATTTTATACTGACCAGCGAGTTGAAGATAGCGAAGATAACTTTGCTCAATCGTATAACTGGTATTGGCCGCATTGAATACGCGTACTTTTTTACCAGGCATTTTCTCCTGCAAGTATTGTTGAAGATAATAAGCTATGTTTTCATTGTAGCGATAATCTGTTACTCCCGTAATATCCAGCCATTCCCCGTCTTTATTAGAACCCATTCCTTCCATAGAAGAAGCACCAAAAAGAAAGACCCAGTAATCATTTGAATTTTTTTTCGGCATCCAAACATCCCCGGGCTGAGAGCGCATGCCCTTTTCATTATGCTGAAAGCGGCGATCATAATCCAGGTAAAAAGGCCTGTTTCGGAATACCAGGGCGGAATCATCCATCTGAATAGTATTTCCCTGTATATAAACCGAACTATGAAAGTTTTTCATTTCCAACCAGGAATATATCCTGAAGGCGGATTCCAGAACCAATAAAAAAATACCGCCTACCAGCAGGCTGTAAAAAAATAATTTCCATTTACTCCAGGAAGTTTTGTGCATATTCAAATGAAAATACAGATTCAGGTAAAGTTAAAATCGCAGCCGGATAGTTAAGTAAAACAAACCGTAACTACTCAATTAGCCATCAAAGCTATAGATTTGCAGTTATTAATATCTGCATGCCGGCTAATTCTTCTGCATATTCTGTCATTGCCTTTGTATCCAACAGTGCATGGTCTGTGTACAATTTCCGGTTAGAAGTAATCAGAAAAATGCTTGAACAGGGATACCAGGTGATGGTGATTGCCCCCGATGATGAATTCTCTTCTTTGTTGGTTCAGGCAGGTTGCCGTTTTATTCCGCTCCATTTTAATAATAAATCGGAGAATCCCCTGAAAGATATTGGTTTTTATTTCCGGTTAAAGAAAATGTACCGGGTGCTGAAGCCTGATTTTATTTTTCATTACGTGGCAAAACCCAATATTTACGGATCGATGGCGGCCGCTGCCAATCAAATTCCCTCTGTATCTGTAATAACCGGGTTGGGTTATGCTTTTGCCCGGCGCAACTGGTTGTACTGGGTAATAACCAACTTATACCGGCATGCGCTGCGGAAGACAAAGGAAGTATGGTTTCTAAATAATGAAGATGCCCGTATTTTTATAAGCGAACGAATTGTAAATATCGAAAAGGTCAAAGTGTTGCCGGGGGAAGGAGTAAACACCAGTTATTTTTCCCCTGATCAAAAAGAGCTTCATCCTGCCGATGATAAGTTTACTTTTTTGATGAGTTCGAGGTTATTGAAAAGTAAGGGTATTGGCCTGTACGCAGATGCGGCCCGTATTTTGAGAAAGAAAAATTATGATGTTCGTTTTGAATTGATCGGGTTTTTCGAAAAGCTTCATCCCGATTCCATTTCACAGGATGACCTGAACCGATGGGAAAAGGAGGGATTAATCCATTACCGGGGATATGCCAAAGACGTAAGACCTTTTTTGAAAAAGGCGGATTGTTTTGTGTTTCCTTCTTTTTATAACGAAGGAGTTCCCCGCAGCCTCATGGAAGCGGCGAGTATGGAACTACCCATCATTACTTCATTAAACAGGGGATGTAAGGAAGTAGTATTGAATAATTCAACGGGTTATATCTGCAATTTGAATGACCCGTTTGACCTGGCCGATAAAATGGAACGGATGATCAATCTGAGTGAAGAAGACAGAGCGCGTATGGGACGAAACGGCCGGCTGCTGGTGATCCGCAAATTTGATATTCATAAAGTAGTGGATGAATATATTGAAATGCTGAGCAGGGATCTGCCGGATTGAAATACCAGTGGCGATTGAAACTATATTAAGAGGGGGCCATTAAGTAGCTATCCCGTTCCATAATATGTTTGATGAATAGAAAATTCGCCATTCGCCATCCTTAATTCGCTATTATTCTTTTCAGAACTTCAATTCAGGAAACGTCGCCATTAGAAATTCCAATACTCCCGATTTACGAATTTGTTTTTCCCAGGTCCAATCCGATAAATCAGGGAAGGAATAAGAAAAATTATTAACGGCTTCCCAGGTAAAATTGCTCATGTCTTTATTCAGAAAGAAATAGGATCCGCCGTTTAATTGTGCAAATTCATTCATCCATTCATACCTAGAAGTGATTACCGGAATTTTACAGGCAATATACTCAAGTAGTTTCGTGGAAGTTTGCCGGTTAAAAGGTGCCATATCGGGTATATAATTAATGGCAAATTTCGATTTCAGCAGGTATTCTCTTACCCTGTCCTTTTTTACAGGTCCTTTGAAGATAACATTTCGATGAGAAAGAGTCTGGGATTGCAATTCCTCGTACCGGTTACTTAGTATCAGGAGAGAATGGTTCTTCAAGGAGATAGTAAACAAATTGATGAGTTCTTTTATTTTCCGGGATGCTGATACATCACCTGTATAGATAAAGTCATATTCTTTTTGCAGCGGCTGATTATTCTTCAGCCATTCCTCCGGAATTCCCAATTCGCGGTAACCAAATGGAATAGAATCATGGAAGTTCAGGCTCTGCTTTACAAATTCGTTTTGAAATATCCGGAAATCCGGCTGGGTATTCATAAAACTCTTTACCCAATCTTTCCACTTTCGGAAAGGCGGAAGAGACGATGAAGGATATTCGTGAATTTTATAAATTCCTTCCCTGGGTTTGGTAATATCTGTTCCCAGGAAATGCCATTCTACATTCCGGTGCAGGGTGCCTAACTCATCGGGAGTAACCACCTCGCATTGTATCCCATACCGGGTAAAGAATTGCCGGTAACCATAAAGGCCGGGTAAAAAGGCTTTATTGTTATGCACAAAAGCTATAGTCATAAATAGGTTAGTAGGGATAAAATTATAAATAAGATTGCATAGTGCTTCGTACTTTTGCGCTTTCTCAGCATATCCGTTATAAAATAATATGGAAGTAACAGTTAAAACGGCGAAACAGCTCCGCCTTACAGAAGAAGAATTCGAACTCATCAAAAAAAAACTCGGCCGGACTCCTAATTTTAATGAACTCTGTTCTTTCAGTGCCATGTGGAGTGAGCACTGCAGTTATAAAAATTCGATCAAGTGGTTAAAAACTCTTCCCCGCGATGGTAAACGAATGTTGGTAAAGGCGGGAGATGAAAATGCCGGATTAATGGACATCGGCGATGGGTATGGTGTGGTATTTAAGATTGAATCACATAATCACCCCTCAGCCATTGAACCATTCCAGGGAGCGGCCACAGGAGTAGGGGGCATTCACCGCGATATATTTACCATGGGGGCACGCCCTATTGCTTCTTTAAATTCTTTACGTTTTGGAAAGCTCACAGAAACCAAAACACAGCATTTGCTGGCGGGGGTGGTTCATGGTATCAGCCATTATGGAAATTGCTTTGGTGTACCAACCGTAGGAGGTGAAATATATTTTGAAGAAAAATATCATACCAACCCATTGGTAAATGCCATGAGCGTGGGTATTGTAAAAAATGGGGAAACTATTTCTGCTACCGCCAAAGGAATCGGTAACCCGGTTTTTTTTGTTGGAAGTGCTACCGGTAAAGATGGGATCGGTGGTGCCTCTTTTGCCAGTGCCGATATTACCGCAGAAAGTACAGAAGAATTGCCAGCGGTTCAGGTAGGGGACCCCTTCCAGGAAAAGAAATTATTGGAAGCCTGCCTGGAAGTAATAAAGACCGGCGCGGTGGTGGGCATGCAGGATATGGGAGCTGCCGGCATAATTTGTTCAACTTCTGAAATGAGCGCAAAAGGCGAAGTAGGGATGCGCATTGATCTGGATAAGGTTCCCACCCGTCAAAAAAATATGAAAGCCTGGGAATTGCTGCTCAGTGAAAGCCAGGAAAGAATGCTGATGGTGGTGGAAAAAGGAAAAGAAAAAGAAGTAATGGAAGTGTTTGAAAAATGGGATCTGCCCTGCAGCGAAATTGGGGAAGTAACGGGCGATGGAATATTGCGGTTCTATATGCATGGACAGCTGGAAGCAGAATTGCCAGCATTCGAACTGGTACTGGGAGGAGGGGCTCCTCAGAATTCAAGAGATTATATTCAACCCGATTACTTTGAAAAAATAAAAGCCTTTAATCCGGATAGTATTGAAGTTCCTGACGACCTGAAAGCGATTGCTGAACAACTCATCACTATTCCGAATATTGCTTCCAAGAAATGGGTATTCGTTCAATACGATAGTATGGTGGGAACGGTGAATGCTTCTTCCAATTCTCCTAGTGATGCAGCCGTGGTCATTGCTAAACCCACGAATAAAGGACTGGTACTAACAACTGATTGCAATAGCCGGTACGTATTTGCTGATCCTTATGTTGGAGGAATGATTGCTGTTTCGGAAGCAGCCCGAAATATTATATGCACGGGGGGAGAGCCCCTTGGAATAACCAACTGCCTGAACTTTGGAAATCCTTATGACCCGCAGGTTTATTACCAATTCGTACATGCGTTGAAGGGAATGGGGGATGCCTGTCGAAAATTCG
The DNA here is from genome assembly GCA_963775145.1 of uncultured Chitinophagaceae bacterium. Lineage (GTDB taxonomy): Bacteria > Bacteroidota > Bacteroidia > Chitinophagales > Chitinophagaceae > Endoryza. The sequence goes on along the minus strand of CAVZHZ010000010.1, from coordinate 440,834 downwards.
AAACCCCGGTAACGGGAGGAAATGTGAGTTTCTATAATCAAAATCCGGATGGACCCGTTTATCCCACGCCTACGATCGGAATGGTTGGTTTGCTGGATAACGTCAATCGTAAAATGACCATGGATTTTAAAGCTCCGGGTGATTTGATCTTTTTGGTCGGAATAAGCCGCGCGGACATCAATTCCTCCGAGTATCTCCACAAAATTCGGGGGATTGAATTTAGCCCCGCTCCTCATTTCGATTTAGAAGAAGAATTTACCCTTCATCAAAAAATTTCCGAACTCATCGATTACAAATTAATAGAATCCGCGCACGATGTGAGTGAAGGCGGTTTGTTTGTTACTTTGATTGAATCTTGTTTTCACCGCAACCTGGGCATTGATGTGGTAGCCAGTGATTATAAGATTCGAAAAGATGGTTATTGGTTCGGGGAAGCCCAGAGCAGGGTGGTGGTAAGTGTTAAGAATTCTAAATTGGCCACCTTTAAAAAATATATTGCGGGCCATCCCTATGAGGAATTGGGAGAAGTGACGCCAGGATCGATTGAAGTAGATGGAATGAATTGGGGATCTATTCAAACCTGGAAGGAAAAATATGAAAACGCGATAACTGAATTGTTAGCCGGCCAGGAAAGTGAAGAGGCGCTGAGTGCCTTATAAAACTTCCTTGTTCCAGGACCGGGCCAGCTTGCATAATCAAAATAATGGCTAACAGATTGCGTGCGATCCTTCGTATGATCAGGCAAGGCATACTCAGAGGTTTATCCTGGATTTTTAAAAAATTACCTCTTTTTTATAATGGGTCATATACAAATTAATTTCACGATTCGGGATTACAAAAAAAATGACATAATAAATGAGTAATGAAATAAACATCCCCGCACTATCAAAGCTTCCGCCGAAAAATGGAGGAAGTATTGTCGTTACCGGGGCTGCAGGATTTATCGGAAGCTGTCTGACTGGTTATTTAAATGAAAAGGGATATACTAATCTTATTTTAGTCGATGACTTTTCGAGAGAGGATAAAATCCCTAATCTCCTGGGAAAAAAATTTTCCATTAAAGTCGAGCGTGAACAGTTTTTCGAATGGCTGTTTATCAATAAGCCGGCTATTGATTTTATTTTTCACATTGGTGCCAGAACAGACACTGCTGAATTTGATTATTCAGTACACCAAAAGCTCAACGTGGAATACTCCTGCAAAATTTGGAACTATTGTACCGTGCAGGATATTCCACTGGTGTACGCCTCTTCGGCCGCAACGTATGGATCGGGGGAATGGGGGTACAACGATGATCATGCACTTTGTCATCAGCTAAAACCGCTTAATCCGTATGGCATATCAAAAAACGAATTTGATAAATGGGTATTGCACCAGGAAGATCATCCGCCCTTTTGGGCCGGGTTGAAATTTTTTAACGTGTATGGTCCTAACGAATATCACAAGGGGAGAATGGCAAGTGTTATTTGGCACTCCTTTAACCAGATTCAGAAAGATGGAGTAGTAAAATTATTTAAGTCGCACCGTCCCGATTTTAAAGATGGTCATCAATTACGCGATTTTATCTATGTAAAAGATCTGCTGAGTGTTTGTTATTGGTTAATGGAAAACTCGTTGCATGAAAATTCTACTGATAAATTTCAGCATTCAACCGAAAAGAGTCTTCGGGTTGTTCCGGGGATATATAACCTGGGAACTGGTAAGGCCCGCACTTTTGAAGACCTGGTGAAGTCAACCTTTGCGGGTTTAAACAAGCCATCAAGGGTTCAGTTTATCGATATGCCCGAAGATATTCGGGACAAATATCAGTATTTCACGGAAGCGAATATGCAGAAATTGCGAAATGCGGGTTATAAGGAAGCGTTTTATTCGCTGGAGCAGGGGGTAGGTGATTATGTAAGAAATTATTTATCAGTAGGAAAGTATTACTAACTTTACCGAGTAATAGGTGTTGCTGCCATCCTGCAATTAAGCAGGATGGCAGTTTCATTAAATCAACTTACTATGAGCAAAAAAATAGCCATCATTGGCGGAGGAAACCTGGGAACAGCCATAGCGGAAGGATTAATCAATAGTGGATTTTCCTTACCAAAGCATATCATGGTTACCAAACGAAATCTCAAAACGCTTCAGTCGTTGCAATCAAAAGGTGTTTTGGTAAGTGATGATAATAATGAAGCGGTCCAATTTGCCGAACTGGTTATCCTGGCGGTAAAACCCTTTCAGGCGGAAGAGGTTCTTGCATCGGTAAAAGCAAGTATTCATTCAAAAAATCATTTATTGGTTTCAGTAGTTACGGGGATAACGATTGATACTATTCTAAAATCAGCGGGTAAGAAAGTAGCTGTAATAAGAGCTATGCCCAATACGGCCATCGCTATCCAGGAAAGCATGACTTGCCTGGCGGCTCATGAAGTAACCAAAGAGCAGTTGAAGTTTGCAGAAGAACTTTTTAACCAGTTGGGAAAAGTGGCCTGGATTGATGAAAAATTAATGGAGGCAGCAACCGTATTAGGTGCCTGTGGTACGGCGTATGCCATGCGATATATTCGCGCGAACATTCAGGGCGGAATTGAAATTGGTTTTGATGCGGCCACCGCCAGCCTGATTGCGGCACAAACCGTAAAGGGGGCTGCTGATTTATTATTAAAAAAAGGATCTCATCCCGAGCAGGAGATTGATAAAGTTACTACCCCCAAGGGATGCACAATTGCCGGATTGAATGAAATGGAGCACCAGGGATTCAGTTCTTCCCTAATAAAAGGAATAGTAGCCAGTTATGACAAAATTGCCAAAGACTAATTCGTGTTTTAACGATTTTTGTCCGTAATTTTACGTTCCTTTTTAATGTAAATAAACTTGTAAAATAAAATAAATTGTATTCCTTTTGCGTTATCTATACGCCCCCAAAACCCCGGTATCTATGAAAAAAGACCGTATCAGTCTGTTAATCCTGGTATTCGAAATAGTTGGTATTGTGGCAATGCACGCCACGAAGCAAAATGCCACTGAAACAGCTAACAAGACGGCTGATCATATCAGGCCCACCCCTGTTTTTTCTACTACTACCTTACCCTCCAACAATATGGTACTTTTCATGAATGGCTTTTCCCGTAAGTAATTGTTGGTAGCATTTTTTGGTTAATGCTTTTCCGTTCTTCAATTAGAAAATTGGGATAGTCTCCTTAAAACAGCGCTCACTATGATGGTGGATCGGTTTGTATTTTTCTGATAACTTTACGCCGCTTTTATAAAATGAAAATTGCTTTTACAATTTGCACCAATAGTTTTTTGTCGATGGCGAGGACAACCGCTGCCTCGTTCCTGAAATTCAATAAAGGGTATTCCTTTTTTATTGGGTTAATTGATCATCCGGAGGATAAAATCGGACCCTGGTATGAAGGATACCGGATTGTAAGAGTTGACGAGATTGGAATAGAATACCTGGATGAAATGGCGAAGCGTTATAATATTTCCGAACTGAGTTGCGCGCTGAAATCATATTTCTGCCAATACATTTTAGATTCAGAGCCAGCGGTTAAAGAAATACTATATCTTGATTCGGACCTCTATGTGTATTCCTCTTTTTATGAGGTGGAACTACTGCACCAGCAATATGATATCCTTCTCACCCCTCACATTCTTAACCCCATTTCCTTTGATGGTAAGCAGCCCGACGAAATCGCTTACCTGGCAACCGGCACCTACAATGGCGGGTTCTTTTCAATAAGAACTTCAGATAACAGTAGGCGTTTTATTGCCTGGTGGTGCGAGCGGATGCGTTACCATTGTTTTTATAAAATCCCGCAAGGCCTTTTTGTAGATCAAAAATGGTTAAACATGGTTCCGGTCTTTTTTGAGAAAGTGAACATCATACTGCACCCGGGGTATAATATCAGTTATTGGAATTTGCATGAAAGAATTATTGAAAAGAGCGGTAATGAGTACCTCGTGAACGGATCTTTTCCCCTGGTATTTATTCATTTCAGCAGCATAAATCTGAAAGAGGGGATACTATTCTATAAACAACAGGATAGGTTTACTGAAGATAGTCTTCCCCTGGTAAAAAATTTATTTATGGAATACCGGGCGATGGTTCATAAGGAAGGATATGAGCTTACCAGCCCTATCGTATCTTATTATTCTTTGGTATTTAACCAGCATACTACTACAGTGCTGAAAAAAACCATGAAAGGAAGGCTGAAGCTTTGGATCAAAAAATATCTGCCCGCGCGTACCCGTAACAAACTAAGAGACATGGTCAGGAATTTATTGGATTCTTAAAACGTACCATTGGATAACTTCATTTTTTCCACATACTCCTTATATAATTTCACCGGGCAAAAAAATAGCATTAGCTTTGTTTGACCTCTTGGAAGTTCTTCGCTTTTCCGGGAAATACCGGGTATCTTCAACGGGTCAATTGTTTAATTGGGATGGGCTACCTTATCTGATTTTACAGATTTGATTTGTGCAGGGTTTAGAAATTATATTCCTGCTGAAATGTGCGCTATTCTTTGATAGAAAGAATGGATGATGACAAGTATTGAATTAGTCTGTTGGGCCTGTTCCATAATTATTATTTTAAATAGAATCAACCATACATTATGGCCAAGTACATCTTTGTAACCGGTGGCGTTACTTCTTCGCTCGGTAAAGGAATTATTGCAGCCTCGCTGGCAAAGTTGTTGCAGGCAAGAGGATTAAATGTAACGATCCAGAAATTTGATCCTTATATCAACGTCGATCCGGGTACCCTCAATCCATATGAGCACGGAGAATGCTTCGTAACAGAAGACGGAGCAGAAACAGATCTTGATTTGGGTCATTACGAACGATTCCTTAATATATTTACTTCCCAGGCCAATAATGTAACAACGGGCCGAATTTATCAAACCGTTATTAATAAAGAAAGGGAAGGGGCCTACCTGGGCAAAACCGTCCAGGTAGTTCCGCACATTACCGACGAAATTAAAAGGCGGATGCTGTTATTGGGGCAAAATAAGAACTATGACATAATAATAACTGAATTGGGGGGAACGGTCGGGGATATTGAAAGTTTGCCATTTATAGAAGCTTTGCGACAATTACAATGGGAGTTGCCCGATGAGGATACGGTGGTGGTTCATTTAACATTAATACCCTACCTGAAAGCAGCGAAGGAGTTAAAAACAAAGCCCACCCAGCATAGTGTAAAAATGCTGAGCCAGGAAGGAGTGCATCCGGATATCATTGTTTGCAGAACAGAAGAATCATTGTCGCCTGAAATAAGGAGAAAGATTGCCCTGTTTTGTAATGTTAAGCAGGAAGCTGTTATTGAAGCGGCCGACGCAGTTACTATTTATGAAGTGCCCCTTACCATGATGCGGGAGAAGCTGGATGTTATTTGCCTCAAGAAATTAAATATTACCAATTTCCAGGAACCAGAACTAACAAAATGGAAAGAATTTTTAGATAAGCTGAAATATCCGAAAAGTAAAGTAACGATCGGGCTAATCGGAAAATATATTGAATTGCAGGATGCCTATAAATCGATTCTCGAATCATTTGTACACGCCGGGGCCATGAATGAATGCAAAGTGCAAATTGTAAATGTACATAGCGAATTTATTACCGCAGAAAATGTAGGTGAAAAATTGGGCAATTTAGATGGTTTACTGGTAGCCCCGGGATTTGGATTACGGGGAGTAGAAGGAAAAATAATCGCCGTAAAATTTGCCCGCGAAAATAAACTTCCTTTTTTTGGCATCTGCCTGGGTATGCAAATGGCGGTAATTGAATTTGCCCGCAATGTTTTGGGTCTCTCCCTGGCGCATTCAACAGAGATGGATCCTGATACCCCCGACCCCGTTATTGACCTCATGGAAGAGCAAAAGAAAGTTACCGCTAAAGGAGGAACCATGCGTTTAGGTTCCTATCCCTGCGAATTAAAATCCGGCAGCCTGGCTCGTTCTATTTATGGCAAAGAATTAATTACCGAACGGCATCGCCATCGTTGGGAGTTTAATAATAAATATATTGAGCAATATGAAGCTTCCGGAATGATTGCCAGTGGCAAAAACCCCGAAAGTGGATTAGTGGAAATTGTAGAATTGGCCAATCATCCCTTTTTTATTGGTGTTCAATACCACCCGGAATTGAAAAGTACCGTAGAAAATCCACAGCCCGTTTTTGTTCATTTCATTAAAGCAGCCAGGGAATATGCTGATTTGAAGAATGCTGTAAAAAATCCTTTGTTACAAAGCGAGATGATCTGAACAAGGCCTGAAGGGTTGGTATCGGGAATCGAATATCCAATTCTTCCCGAGTTTGGCTGCTTGTTCAGGACTTTACTCTACCATTTCGGCAGTCTATCGCCAAGCACCCGACTCTCGACACCCGACTCCCGACTCCCGACTTCTGATTCCCGACTCCAGACTCCAGACTCCAGACTCCAGACTCGTCTCACCTCCAGACCCTATCTTTGCACCTCTTTAAATTTAATCATAATGAATTTTGACCGCAATACGGTGATCGGTTTTGTTTTACTGGCCGTTCTATTATTTGTATATCTTTTTACTTCCACCAGAAGCAGCCAGGAACTGGCGGCCATTGAGCAAAAGAAGCAGGATTCGTTGGCCCGGATTGCAAAAATTTCTGAATCAACCACAGCCGTCAAAGCCGACAGCCTCGAAAAAACAGTACCGTTAAATGATTCTCTTCCTGGCTTTAAGAAGATGGGAGTTGAATCGTTATTGGTAGCTGAGAATAATTTGCTGAAGATTACATTCTCCAATAAAGGGGGCCAACCCAGGAAAGTTGAATTAAAAAGATATCGCTCTTTAGATAGTACGCCGGTTATTTTGGGAGGATCTGATTTTGATAAAATATCTTATCCCATTAATACTGTACCTGCTCAAGGTGCTGCGCAAATAAGTGATCTGATGTTTAATGCAGGCAATTTAGTAATCAATGCAGACAGTTCACAAACAATCACCTTTAGCGCGCAAGGCAACAATGGAGAATCAGTTATTCACACTTTTACGCTCAGGCCAAATGACTACCTGGTTGATTGGAATGTTAATTTGGTCGGAGCTGATAAACTGCTAACACAAGGGGCATTTAATATTACCTGGCAATCCCAACCACAACAACATGAAAGTGACGTTGATTATGAGCGTCAGCAAACTAATATTTGCTTTTCGGAAAATGGCGATTTTGATTATATCATGTCCAAAACAGAAAAGAAATTTGAAAAGCCGGTGCAATGGGTGAGTGTAGCTCAGCAGTTTTTTAATACAACCCTTATTGCGAAAAACAATTTCGCCGGGGGAGAAATCAAATTTGAAAGACAAACCAGCGATACCATTAAACAAATTGCAAATGTTACTACCCATCTGCAATCGAAATTACCATTAGGTACTCAATCAAGCTTCCCCATGCAGCTATATTTTGGGCCTAATGATTACAAGATATTAAAGAAGCTGCCAGTAGAAGGAATGGATAAGATCATTAACCTGGGTCGCGATATGTACGCGTTTGTTAGACCAATTAACAAATACATAGTGATGCCCGTGTTTGATTTCTTTAAAGGGTTTATTAACAGCTTTGGACTAGTGATTGCCTTCCTAACCATTTTTATCCGGTTAGCAACCTCTCCCTTAGTTTATTCCAGCTATTTAAGTGGCGCGAAAATGAAAGCCCTGCGGCCGGAAATTGATAAAATGAAAGAAAGGTTGGGTGGCGACCAGCAGGCAGTAGGAATGGAGCAAATGAAATTATTTCGGGAAGCGGGCGTCAACCCGTTGGGTGGATGTATTCCAGCTCTTTTGCAAATTCCTATCTTTTTCGCATTGTATAGTTTCTTTAACTCCAATATTGCTTTGCGGGGTGAATCTTTCCTGTGGTCAAATAACCTTGCCTCGTATGACGTGATTCTAAAATTTCCAATCAGTGTTTGGGGGTTAGGCAGCCATTTAAGTCTGTTTACGCTTACGGCGGCGGCTACCAGTTTCCTCATCTCTTTGTACAATGCGAATATGACACCCGACCAGGGAAACCCGGCCCTGAAATATATGCCCTATATATTCCCCTTTATTTTAATATTCATTTTTAACCGGCTTCCTTCTGCATTAACCTGGTATTATACCGTATCGAATGTTATTACGCTGATATTACAATGGATAATTCAAAATTACATCATAGACCACGACAAAATAGTAGCAAAGCTTGATGCTAACCGAAAGAAACCAAAAACTAAATCGAAGTGGCAGGAACGATTAGAACAAATGCAGGAGTCTCAAAAAAAGATCCAGGAAGTAAAAAATAAGCAGGCTAAGAAATAAGTTGTTGCTTTGTTAAAGAAATTAAGGTTAAAGACCTGCTTTACTCTATAAAATGGCAGGTCTTTACTATTTTAGACAACCCAAATAGCTTTTGGACACGTCTTTGTAACAGATAATAGAAACCAGCAAATAATGAATAATAAAATAACTATACTGCTTCTCCTGTTGATTGGATCGGTATCCGCTTTTTCCCAAAGAAAGAAAATATCGGAGTTGATGCTTAGTTACGATATGCAGGTATCAACCGGAAGCAATGAACCTAAAATGGCTGATGCATTTGATGGAGCGGTAACTACCGTTTATATAAAGGGTCATTTAAGCCGCAGTGAAATGACGAGTGCCTTGTTTTCTTCTACCACCATTCATGATGCCAAAGCCGGAACTGCCGTAGCGTTACGGGAAGTGAGCGGCCAGAAATTGCTTATTCGCATGACGGCAGAAAATTGGATTGAAAAGAATAAGAAGTATGATGGCATTGTTTTCACGAATACGAATGAAACAAAAATGATAGCGGGCTATAAGTGTGTAAAAGCACAGGCTAAGCTGCCAGACGGCACTTCTTTTGACGTGTATTACACCACCGATATAGTTCCCGAAAACAGGGAATTTGAGAATATGATGTTTAAGAACCTTGATGGCCTGCCACTGGAATGGCAATTAGTACAGGGGAAATTAAATATCCGGTATACTCTTTCTAAGATAAGCATGAATTCAATTCCTGTTTCCAGGTTCGATATACCTAAATCCGGCTATAGGGAAATGACCTACGACGAAAGCAAAAAAACAAATGCGAACTAGCTTTACTTGCTGAGTTTGAGTTTTAAATTAATCACATTAAGATTATTTCGGCCCGTGTTGGGTTTGCAGAACCTGTTGGCAGAAGGCAAAATGTAAATAGTATTCCCCTTGCGGTAGGTGAGAACCGTATTGGTAAGGGCTAAATTATATGACCTGGATCTTAATGCAAGAGAGGTTGAATAGTTCCGGCCGGCTTTTAATGAAAAACCAGGAGTTGCTTTCAACATATTTATTCCCGCAGAAGGTGCTGATCTTCTCTTTTCTCCGCCGCCGCTACTGGCTAATACAAGCGTTACCGCTCCTATCATTGCCAAACAAATAATGGATTTTTTTAGCATGTGATTAATTTTTAGCGTAGAGTTTTCCTTCATATCCAACAAAAATATAGAATTTTTTTTAGACTTATTTAACTGCTTTGACTTAAGATTAGTATTGTATTAACGTTTTCAGATGAAGTAATGTTACCAATTCCATAAAAAAACCCCTTCTTTTCTGATTATTTTTGTAATAAATACGGTTCATTCAATTAAGTGGTTGGCTGTCAGCGGGCTTTTTTTCCTTTTCAACAAGAGTTAATAAAAAAAACTTGCCCAAAGAATATTCATAGGGTATCTTACATAAACCCTCTTACATGAAAGACAATCCATATCATCAGGATAGAGAAGACGTGCGGGAGTTAGTAAAACAATTCCAGAACCTGAAATCGGGACGAAGTCACTCTTTTCTCGACGAGGAGGCGTTTGAAAAAATCATTGACTATTTTGACGACGTGGAGGATTTTACGCAGGCTCTGGAAGCGGCTGAGTTGGGAGTGGAACAGTTTCCCTATTCTTCTACGTTATTAATAAAAAAGGCTGATCTGCTTATTGCCACCCGGCAATACCAGGAAGCGCTGAACGTCCTGGATCATGCCGAATTACTGGATAGCACGGATATAAACCTGTATATATTAAAAACGGATGCCTTATTGGCAATGGATCAGCAGCAAAATGCCGTCGTATTGCTTGAAAACGCCTTGCAGCTTTTTGAAGGTGAAGAGCGCCTGGAGCTGTTATTTGAGTTAGCGGATGTGTATGATGATTACGAAGAATTTGATAAAATTTTCGACTGCCTCAAATTGATTTTAGAGCAAGACCCCAATAATGAAGAGGCTCTGTATAAAATTTGCTTTTGGACCGACTTTACTGGGCGAAATGAAGAAAGTATCCAGTTACACCAGCAAATAATTGAAGACTTTCCCTATAGTGAACTGGCATGGTTTAACCTGGCCGCCGCATACCAGGGACTCAAGTTGTATGAGAAGTCTGTGGATGCTTATAAATACGCCGTAGTTATAGATGAAAAATTTGATTATGCTTACCGGAATATGGGAGATGCATATATTCGGATGCGTAAATACCGGGAGGCAATTGAAGCGTTGGAGAAAGTCCTGGAATTATCCAGACCGGAAGATGTGATCTATGAGGCAATCGGGCATTGTTTCGACCGGTTGAAGAATTTTGCCCAGGCACGGTTTTATTACCGTAAAGCCTCTCATCTTAACCAGGAAGATAGCAAATTGCATTACAAGATAGCCTGTACTTATATAAATGAATTGCAATGGACCACGGCGGTTAAACACCTGGAAACAGCGATGCAGATTCACCGGATGCAACCCGAATATAACCTGGCTATGGGAGAGTGTAAGATGCAGTTGGGTAATTATAAGGAGGCTATTCAATACTTCTCCAATGTGGTAAGGCAACGTCCCAGGAATGTATCGGGTTGGGAAGCATTGATTCGTTGCCTTTTTTATGGTGAATTTTATGAAGAGGCGCTGGAACAGGTAAAAGCGGCAATAAAAATGACCGATGATAAACCTGTATTCGGTTTTTATCTTTGTGCGGTTCTTTTCGCCATGGGAAAATCGAAAGAAGCGTTATTGCAATTAGAGAAAGCAATGAATAAAGCACCCAAAATGCTGAAGAAACTCATTGAACTCAATCCTGCCCTGCTAAGAAATCAATTGGTAGTTGACATTGCCGCACGTTACAAACGGAATAAGTCCATCTGAAGGTTGGCAACCCTATTCTTCCTATTTTTGCGCCACTCAAATTTATTTTACCAGGCTATAATGTTACAGGCATGAATTTTAACCTCTCCCAGATTCCCGACCGGATAAAGAAACCCCGAAGCAGTGGAATAACAATGGTGATGGACAAGGGACTCAGCATAACGGAAGTACACAATTTTTTGAGTGTGGCCCGTCCGCATGTGGATATAGTAAAGTTGGGATTTGGAACCTCTTTTGTTACACCCAATCTTCGGGAGAAAATTGAAGTATATCATTCATATGATATACCCATTTATTTTGGCGGAACCCTCTTTGAAGCCTTCCTGGTTCGGAACCAGTTCGAAGATTATATTGCGGTTTGCAAAGACTTTGGAATAAGTTATATGGAGGTAAGTGATGGTTCTATCACCATTCCTCACGCAGAAAAATGCGGCTATATTGAAAAGCTCACTAAATATGGCACCGTATTGAGTGAGGTAGGCAGCAAAGATGCAGCACATATTATACCGCCGTATAAATGGATTGAACTTATGCAGGCGGAGCTTAAGTCTGGGTCTACTTATGTCATTGCCGAAGCAAGGGAAGCGGGCAACGTAGGCATATACCGGGGAAGTGGAGAAGTAAGGGAAGGGTTGGTGCAGGAAATACTCACCCAAATTTCAGGCGACAAAATAATATGGGAAGCACCCCAAAAAGCGCAGCAATTGTACTTTATAGAATTGCTTGGATGCAATGTCAACCTCGGAAATATTGCCCCTAACGAAATTATCCCGTTGGAAACAATGCGAATTGGTCTGCGCGGAGATACGTTTAGTTTATTTCTCACTAAAGAATCGCAGCAATGAAACGATATGGGTTGATAGGATTTCCCCTAGGGCATTCGTTCTCCAAAAAATATTTTACCGATAAATTCCTGAGAGAAGGAATTACTGATTCTGTTTACGAAACCTTTCCCCTGTCAAACATAGAAGAACTGCCTCCGCTTCTTGCCCGATATCCCGACCTGGTAGGATTAAATGTTACCATTCCGTATAAAGAAAAAGTAATCGGTTACCTGCACGAGCAATCAAAAGTAGTTAGTAAAACAAGGGCCTGTAATTGTATTCACATAAAGAATAGTAAGCTATCCGGACATAATACAGATGTAATAGGTTTTCAGCAATCCCTCCTGGAAAGTTTTTCTCATTTGCCTTCCCGGGCGCTTATTTTGGGAACAGGTGGGGCATCCAAATCCGTGGAATATGTTCTAAAACAGTTGAAAATTGCCTACGTGTTAGTTTCGCGGAAACCTACCACCAACAATTTATCGTACGAACAACTAACCCCTGGAATTATTAGGCAATCGGAACTCATAATTAATACTACTCCGTTGGGAATGTTTCCAATGGTAGTGGAAGCACCACCCATTCCTTATGAGGCTATTGGAGCCTCTCACTGCCTGTTCGATCTTATTTATAATCCTGAACGAACGCTATTCCTGCAAAAAGGGGCCGAGCGTGGAGCCACTGTTCAAAATGGATCAGATATGTTGAAGATTCAGGCCGAGGAGTCCTGGAAAATTTGGAATGCTGGATAGCATGAGTGGCCTTTATTGGTTTGTAGTTATTATTTCCTCTGAGAGTTTTTCCCGGACATTTTGCGGTACTGAAACCAGCTTCTTAGTTTTGTAATCGTAGCAAACCATTCCTGTTTTGGCAATTACCACGGGTGTCTTCTTACCGTCCATTTCTTTTTCAAATCGATAATAGAGGTCAAATCCAACCCGGTAGAATTCTCCTGCCCCAACGGATATATCAATAACATCACCATAAAAAATTTCCGCTTTAAATTCAATCGCTACATCGCTCATCAGCAATCCCGCCCCATCCAAGTCTAATTCTTTGAAACCATGATGCAGTAAAAATCTTACCCGGGCTTCGTGGATCAGGGATAGAACAGAATCATTGCCCACATGAGCACCATAATTGATATCTGTAATCCGTATCGGAATCGAGGTATGGAAAGAAAATTGACGGGGTATTTCAATTTTTATTCTGGCCATGTGAACTATTGAAAATGAAATTACTGATTAACAGCTCATATCAATACGAAGAAAGGAAAAATTTGTTTGCCTGTTTAATACAATTATCTTTTGTAACATGACATCTGCGAAATGGTAAGCTGCTATTTTCCCTCCAACTGTTCATAGAATCGGGGAATATATGTTTCTGGCGTAAATCTTATTGATCTTATTTTATTACAATATTACTCTTTGATCAATTCCTTCAGCTCCAGAATATCAAAAAAGGTGGCACAACTGGGGGAAAAATTTGCTTGCTGGAGAATCTTGGCCCTCCAGTCTTCAAACCTCTTTTTCCAAACAGAACTTTGGCGGATAAGAAAATCGAGATATTCTTCTTCTTCTCCGGAGCTGGTATTGAGATAGGCGAGAAAATTGGCAAACTTCGAGGAGATATGAGTTTGTTCACCATTAGGCCCTGTAACGGTAATATAGTTTGACGACTGAGTGGTAAGTAAACTCAGATCCATAATTATCTTACCATTTGCATCGCGAATGGGCGGACCGGCAATTGCTGCCACTTCGGTTGCATCTGCCAGTTGAATAGCTTGTTTGGAAATATACTTTATGGGTGATTCTTCATCGGGCTCATTATTGGATGAAGTTTCAGTGGTAAGCAGGGGCGACGCAGGCTTAACCCTTTTGTAGGCGTGAAAAAGAACGGCTTCGCGAGGAATATTATCTGCAATCGAGAGATTAGCAAAATCGATTACATCTTCCTTATCAGACCTGGAAATATTTCCATTAACAGTATCTACCTTCTTATTGTTATTAACCACCAACTCATCAGAAGAGGTTTTGCTTTGAAATGATTTATAATAAACGGCGGTAGTAATAAGTATTCCGATAATAACAGCGGCTGCAGCCAGTCTTTTCCATTTAAAGGGAATCACTTTTGGCTGCTCTTGTTCCTTTTCGAGAGTCGTCATTATATTCTTCCACACGTCGGCAGGGGGTTCAAGCGCGGCTTCGGAAAGTTTAATAGAGATATTTGATTCAGTAACGTCAAACTCGGTATCTAACCGGAGGGCAATTTTTTCCCAAGCGCCCGCCGGTGGAGGCATTTCGTAATGTAATAGTTTATTTTGAACGTTTACGGACATAGAAATAATTGTTTTATCGGGTATAGGATTTCTTTGTATCGGATAAGTATTGTGCGATTTTCTTCTGTAAAAGCGATTTAGCCCTAGCCAGCTGCGATTTACTGGTGCCTTCACTGATTCCCAACAGTTCGCCTATCTCTTTGTGCGAATACCCTTCTACAACATACAGGTTAAACACCGTTTTATATCCTGGCGATAATTCCTGAATAATATTTAGAATATCTTTTTGTGCCAGGTTATCCAATGCTGAAATATCGGCATCTTCAATGGTGTTCTCTTCCTTTTCACTTACGCTGCTGAGGGCTATTGATTTTTTGCGGTAATGTTCAATGGATGTGTTCACAAATACGCGCCGGATCCATCCCTCAAAGGATCCTTCAGCACGAAAACGATGCAGATTCCTGTACACCTTAATAAATCCTTCCTGTAACAAGTCCTGTGCATCATCCGCATTGTTTGCATAACGGAAACAAACGGCGTACATTTTTGAAGAAAAACGGCGATATAATTCCTCTTGCATTCGGCGATTTCCTTCAATGCATCCTTTAATTAAGTCGCTTTCGGCGGTGGTATGGTTGCTTATGGGATTCAGCTTTTAAGGTTAGAATTGATTTTGATCAGTTTCAACGGCTTGCATCCGTGCCTGCAAAAATATAACCAATTTATCTGCCGCCTTCTTGCGATGACTGAATTGGGTCTTTTCAGCCAGGCTCATTTGTCCAAAACTGCGGTCGCAACCGAGGGGATAAAAAACAGGATCATAACCGAAACCCATTGTTCCTATTGGTTCAACGCCGATAGTTCCCTCACAGGAACCTTCGAACATATACTCCTTACTTTCCCAAATAAGGGAGATTACCGTACGGAAACGGGCTCTTCGGTCTTCCTGCTTTTCTAAATTCTTTAATAGTTTTTTAATGTTATTTTCAAATGATTTTTCTTCTCCCGCATATCGTGCGCTTTTTACCCCCGGCTCTCCATACAGCACGGTTACCTCAAGCCCCGTGTCTTCACTGAAACAGTTCTCCCCCGTAAGCCGGTTAATGGTTAATGATTTTTCGGATGCATTTGCTTCCAGGGTATCATATGGTTCGGGGATCTCAATATGAATGCCTGCCTGCTCAAGACTGATTACTTCCATTTTATTACCAATTGCCGACTGAATTTCCTCCACTTTATGTTGGTTATTGGTAGCGAATATCAGTTTAAGCATAATCTTAAATTAAATGAAGTGGTTTTTCTGTCAAAACTGAAATACCTGTCGTAAACATACCCATAATTTACTTTTCAGCAATTTACCTTCCTCATTTTCCTGATTTAGCTGGGTAAGCGAAGGGGCATACAAGTAAGTGGTACCATCATATGTCTGGGGCATAAACATCGGAAAATTTACGGGCAATTCTATTTCCGAAGGGGAAAGTCCAAAAAGTAAGATTCGGTCAGGGTTGAGTTGCTGCTTTAGTTTTTTAACTTCTATTGTTTGCAGGTAATGATTAAGAACGACAACCTCTTCCATACTCAATTTGCAGGCACTTAACAAACGCGTGATGAAGGTGAGTTGTTTTTCCGGAACGATTTTATCACCGGGGAGATTTACCAATAAGCATATCCTGGCAGAATTTGGGCCCAAAAAGGAATAACCGGTGTTTATCTTATTTTCCCCGGGCGTATTTTTTGCAGATTTTTCCCCCTGTTCTTCAATCAGCGACTTACTGTACAAACCCGCAATGGAAACAGATGGCAAAATTAATTTTTCAAAATTCACTTCTTGGTTTTTAAACATCAAAAAATTCGGCATTACATCCACGCTAAGTTAGGTTTATCGGGCTTCAGAAAATGTACCCAACCATTCATCAGATTCGGCTCGTGAACAAAAATTATTAAAAATGCGCTTTAATGATCTTCTTTCATAATATATAATAGCATACAACAAACAACCCTAACGATCGTTAGGAAAAAGAAGGGTTGATATTTGGGAAGCATGCACTTTGTTTGTTTCTTTGTTCTAACAAATAATTGATATGGTGGAAACTTATAATATAACTGTTACGAAGGCAGAAAGGAGCAAGTTGAACGATTTTCCTTTGGAAAACGTTCCGTTCGGAAAATATTTTACCGATCATATGCTTGAAGCGGACTATGAAAATGGAGAGTGGAAGAATGTGGAGATAAAACCCTATCAGCCTTTACTGCTTTCCCCATCACTGGCTGCGCTACACTATGGCCAGGCTATTTTTGAGGGTATTAAGGCATATAAAGGTCCCGGGGGAAATGCATTTATTTTTCGTCCACTCGATAATTACAAGCGGTTTAATATATCTGCCGAAAGAATGCAAATGCCTGCTGTACCGGAAGAGCTTTTTATGGAAGGAATGCGCCGGCTGATTGAGATTGATAAGAACTGGATACCGGCTCATGCAAACCATTCTCTTTATATTCGCCCTTTTATGTTTTCTTCCGACGAAATGATTGGAGTTCGCCCTTCGGATCGGTACAAATTCATGATTATTTTGAGCCCTACCGGCCCTTATTACATAGCCCCTATGCGCATTTATGTTGAAGAGCACTATACCCGGGCCGCTCCCGGAGGAGTAGGTTTCGCGAAGGCAGCTGGTAATTATGGAGCGGCCATGCTTGCCACGGCAGAAGCGAAGAAGAAGGGATATGACCAGGTATTATGGACCGATGCATTTGAACATAAATTTGTTCAGGAAATTGGAACGATGAATGTGTTTTTTGTTATGGGTAAGAAAATAATTACTCCGGATTTGGAATCGGGGACCATTTTGGCCGGAGTTACCCGTGATAGCGCTATAACTGTACTTAAAGAAATGGGTTATAGTATTGAAGAAAGACCATTGAGTATTGATGAAGTTATTAAGGCGTTCGAAGCTGGTCATTTGCAAGAAGTTTTTGGGACCGGTACGGCAGCAACCATTTCAATG
This sequence comes from uncultured Chitinophagaceae bacterium, assembly GCA_963775145.1. Classification (GTDB taxonomy): domain Bacteria; phylum Bacteroidota; class Bacteroidia; order Chitinophagales; family Chitinophagaceae; genus Endoryza. The sequence continues at coordinate 423,552 of CAVZHZ010000010.1, read as the reverse complement.
ATAAGAGAATTGAAGTACAAAGAATTTGTAATGCGATTTAATACAGAGGAGTGTAAAGTCTCTCTGGAACTGAAAAGAAATTTAGATGCTATCCGGGAAGGAAAAGTAGCTGATAATCACGGATGGATGTATAATATTTAGTCATTATTAGTCGAGGAAATACGATGTTTCATCGAATAGGGTAGACAGATTATTCTGTCTACCCTTCTCATTTTCAACACTTTTGGAAATTCTTTCTAATTGACTTCCCGTAAGAAATCGTAGGTGCTATTGCTTATTGATAGAAAGGATACTATGTTTGTTTCGGAATTTACGGTATTCAGAGGATGGGTTCTTGAAATTCACTCTTTTAGGATACTCCGAAAATTCACACCATATTATCCGGATCTTATCAAAAAAGTGATCGTACCATGAAAGCGAGTTCTACTCTATTGCGTTTAATTTTATTTGGCTGTTTTGTACTGGGCTCCAGAGAAGCAACTGCACAGTGTAATGCTACGATCTCCGTTTCAACAATTGAATCGAGATGTAAGGCTACCGGACAAATTATCGTATCAATAAACGGGGGATCGGGCAGTTATAATTATAAAATTATAAATGGAACCTTTAGTTCGGTAACTTCCTCCAATATTATTAGTGGGTTGGTAGCGGGTACCTATTCAGTTGAAGTAAAAGATTTAATCTCGAACTGTGTTTACAAGCAAAATAATGTGGTAGTTCCCGGTGATTACCAGGACCCCCGTTTTCAATTGGCGGTTACGGATGTTACCTGTATAAACGGGAACAATGGTTCGGTAACGGCCATAGGTCTTCAATATGGAAGAGGCCCTTTTCAATATACCATAGTGGCGCCTTCTGCTTCGTCTATTGGTGTTTCTAATACTACAGGTATATTTAATAACCTGGTATCGGGAGATTATTATGTTCGGTTAACGGATTCTTGCGGGGGAATTCAAACAAGAACAGTAATAGTATCTAATTACAATTGGTGGATCGATGCGCAAACCGTAACTAAAGTGGGTTGTGACCAGGCAACAGCCACCATTACATTAAAAGATAGTAAGGGTAATACTAACTTATCAGGAAGCACCTTTAATGGGTATCAATATGGTGCTGTTCGCTCGCCGGGTGATACTTCCTGGTATAACAACCGGTCATTTACTTTTTTCAAGGGTACTTTGCGATCGGTAACGCTGGTGGTGAAGGACCTCTGTGGAAATATTAAGACAGGGAATTGGACTGATAATGCCAAGCCTTTTGTGTCAGGATCTGTTTCTATATCCAACCAGGTATGTACAGGGTTCCGGGCTACTATTACAGGTCAATCTAATCTCACAAATCCTCAATATTGTTTATATAACAATCTTAATGTTCAGGTAGCTTGTAATACTACAGGCGTTTTTGATAATATTGCTTATGGTTCGTATTGCATTACCATTCGGGATAATTGTTATGATACTACTATTCAAAGATGTTTTACAGCATCCCAACCAGTACCGGCGGTAGCAGCCTCTGTGACTACCAATAACCTGGGATGTACCACATTCACCGCCACGGTAACCGGCCAGCAGAACCTGACGAATCCGCAATATTGTTTGTTTGATAATAACAACATTCTGATTGGATGTAATACAACCGGCGTTTTCAATAATATTCCTTACGGGTCTTATTGTATTACTATTACAGACGGTTGTAATGGTACGGTAATCAATCGTTGTTTTACCCGGTTAAAACCTGTGCCCGGGGTAAGCGCTGCTGTAAGCATTTCAAACCAGGTATGCGCTACATTTACTGCTACTATTGGCGGACAGACAAATATCAGCAACGGGCAGTTTTGTATTTATGATAACCTGGGTAACCTGGTAGCCTGCAATACAACCGGCATTTTTAATGGGTTGGCTTACGGAAGCTATTGCATTAACGTAAGTAATAATATTGTTTGTTATGACACTGTGATTAAACGCTGTTTTACCGTTACCCCCCCTGTTCCTTCCGTTGCCAATTCAGTAACAATCAACAATCAAAACTGTACTGATTTCAGAGCAACTATAACCGGGCAAACGAACCTGAATAATCCGCAGTATTGTTTGTACAATAACAGCAACGTGCTGGTGAGCTGTAATACAACCGGCGTTTTTAATAGCCTTCCATATGGATCATATTGCATCCGAATAGCCAACAGCGCTTCCTGTTATGATACCACTATACAGCGATGCTTTACAGTGAGTCGTCCAATTCCATCGGTTGCGGCGGCTGTCCAAATCTCCAACAAAGCCTGCGGTACTTTTACCGCCACCGTCACTGGTCAGTTAAACTTAACTAACCCGCAGTTTTGCATATACGACAATTCCAACAACCTGGTGGCATGTAACAATTCAGGCGTATTTAATTCTGTACCTTATGGAGTCTATTGTATTTACCTGGTAAATACCTGCTACGATACTACTATTACCCGTTGTTTTGGAGTAGCTGCTCCAACAATGGGATTAAACGTGACTGCCGCTGCTTCCTGTACTGTTGGAACTACCGATTTTAGTGCTTCCTGGACAAATTCTTCCGGACCCTATACAGTTAATGTCTATAATCCTGGAGGAATGCTGGTAAGAACGGCTAACGCTCCCTCTAACAGTGTTTCTATTTCCGGATTACCCGGTTTACCTGTTGGATTAAGATATAAAGTGGTAATTGCAGATCAGTGTGGAAATAAGGACTCAACAATGGTTACTCCCAATGCTTCCTGGTTGAATAAATCTATAAATGCTAATTCAAAATGTCCGAGCGGGCAATGGCAGAATGGATCAGGCGACTTGGGAATATTCTGCCAGTATAGCGAAGGTAATGTAACCCCAAAAATCATCAAAAAGGGAGGGGCCTCGGTAAACATTACTCATAATTTCAATACAGGAAACAATTATACTTTCAATTCCATGGAACCGGCGATTTATATTATAGAGTACAAATTACAAGGTTGTTCCAATAAAGTGTATGATACTTTTACATTGCAAACATATAATTTCCCGAGTTTGGATAAATCTGCCGTTTATCAATGTAACAATACCAGCTTCGGGGTTAATGCGGTGGTAAACGGTGGCATTTCACCCTTCAGTTATGAGATTATAGGTAGTCTTCCGGCATCGCCGAGTATTGTCTCGGCTCCCCAGGCATCTCCTTCTTTTAACCTTAATAATGGCAATAATTATTCACTCGTTCGGTTACGCTCAATTGATGCCTGCGGAAATGCAACTATCAACGACGCAAGTATATTACCCCTGGCCAATACGGTTATCAATACTTCATCCGATTGTTTTTATAATAACACTACCTTGACTGTTGATACTATTCCAAATGCCACTTATACCTGGTATCGTAAAACAAGCCCTACGGATAGTGTTGAGATCGCAACGAACCAATCGTACAACATTCCATACATGCTGCCATCTGATACAGGTGTATATGTGTGTAAGACTTCGGTTAACATGGGCTGTTTAACCCGGGTTTCCTATTTTTCCCTTAGTGGTTTATGCGGGAGTTTCCTGGCTGCGGAAGGCAATTTCTCCATAGGCGGCAAGCTGAGAAATGATAAGACGGAATTAGAATGGCTAACAGGAAATGATTTTATTGCAGATGAATTTGTTGTGGAAAGAAGTACCGACGGAAGAAATTTCAACGTATTAGGAACCGTTCAGGCCGCAGCAAACAGAAATACCAGGAACCGTTATTTGTTTACGGATAATTCGCCTGAGTTTGGGAAGAACCAGTATCGCATAAAAATCATAAAAAGAAATAGCGGGGCCAGTTATTCTAAAATAATCGTAATAAACAGGGTAAATACCAATTCAATTGCGGTGAACCCTAACCCGGTGGAAAATAAGTTTTCTATTCATTTTAAAGAAGTTCCTTCGGGCAGCTATTCGGTGAGCCTGGTAAATGCGACCGGTGGGCTGTTGTATTCGCACACAATCAAAATTGGAAATGGGGAAATAAAAAATATGCAACGTCCGGCATCAGCCAAAGCGGGAACGTATTTCCTCCTTATCCGAAATGAAGAAATGACTATTCAACAGGTTCTAAAATTGATTTTCCGGTAATAAAGCCTTGCATGACGGGATTAATGCCCGTTCAAATTTCGCTGATAATATATAATTTTATGGAAGTGGTTGCTAATCCCAACCACTTCCTTCTTTTATGCGTTTAAGAGTATGATGTGTAGGCTGCTTACGATACTGTTTTCATGTATATTTCTTAATGCCCTTGGGCAAAACGAAACTAATATTTGGTATTTTGGAGAAAAGGCCGGATTAGATTTTAACAGCGGCGCTCCCGTTCCCTTACTCAATAGTAGCATGGGCGCGTCGGAAGGATGCGCCTCCATTTGCGATAAAGAAGGAAACCTGTTGTTCTATACTAATGGGGTAACTATATGGAACCGGAGCCACGAAGTAATGGATAACGGGTATGATCTAAGCGGAAATATATCAAGCACGCAATCCTCCATAATAGTTCCATACCCCGGCAATGATTCTTTGTACTATGTTTTTGTAGTAGATAATCACGGAGGCCCGAAAGGAATCAGCTATTCCATTATTAATATCAAAGCTAATAATGGGCTGGGTAAGGTGATTACCCGAAATATTATTCTTACTCAAAACACCGCTGAAAAAATCACAGCTGTACACGATTGTAATAATAAAGATGTTTGGTTATTAGTTCGCCTGTGGAACTCGAACCGGTATTATAGCTTTCGCATTGGGGAAAATGGTATCGATACAGACCCCGTCATTTCATTTACTCCCAATACTCTTGCGGGCCATATCTGGGGAACCCTGGGCAGTATGAAGTTTTCTCCCAACAGCCAGAAAGTGGCGGCGGCTCATGGATGGAGTATCAATTATATTGAATTGGGAAATTTTAGCCGGCTAACCGGGGAAGTAACTAACGTAGAAAAATTGTTTGTATCGCCTGCAGCTTTTACTGGTTTTGAAACCGGGCCCTATGGCCTGGAGTTCTCCCCGGACAGCCGTTATTTATATGTATATGCAGCGTATGGCGGAACAAACAGTTTTATTTATCAATTTAACCTGACTTATTCCACTATCGCAGAAATTCAAAACTCCCGCCAATTAGTGACGGAATTGAATTACCCCTACGCGGGGAGCATGCAATTAGCTCCGGATCAAAAGATTTATATTACTAATTCTTTTGATTCTTCTTTATCCGTAATTCATCAGCCTAACAATGCAGCCCCCTCCTGTAATTTTGAATATGCCGCTGTTTCATTGGGTCGCCGGGTAGCATTAGGACTGCCTAATTTTATTCAGAGCTACACAGACCCGGATTTTAGTGCCGGTGATTTTTCCGCAACGAATTGTGAAAGCGGTAACCTGAATTTTTATATAAACCGGATGGGTGATATTAACGCAGTAAAATGGGATTTTGGCGATCCGGTATCCGGAACCTTAAATAATTCATCCTTATTGGCGCCTGTTCATAGTTATCCCAATAATGGTTTTTATATTGTCACCTTAATTGCCTACCGTTCTTGTTCTATAGATACTATCCGTAAGAAAATTTATAGCGGTAATTTAATACTTAATCTTAATGACACTTACCAGGGTTGCAACGGAGACAGTCTTCAGCTATCCGTACCCTCTTATGAAGGAGTAAGATATAATTGGAGTAATGGTTCCCGATCGCCAGCTACAAAAATAAATGCTGCGGGGAAATATAAGATAACAGTACAGGCTGGATGTTCCTTTAGCGATTCAACCAATGTTATTTTTTACGACAAACCATCATTTAGCCTGGGTCCCGACAAAACGATTTGCACTGATGAGCAGTTGTTGATAGATCCCCAAATAAATAATGTATATTTTTTGTGGAGCACGGGGGCAGTTTCCTCCAGCATCAGTATCAATAAAACAGGCCAATACTGGTTGAAGGCTACCAATCTGACAAATGCCTGTTTTGATATGGATACAGTTAATATAAAGGATAAACCCTTTCCCCCAGTATGGCTTGGCAACGACACGCTAATTTGTGAAACGGAGGAACTTCTATTAAAAACCGGCCTGGAAAACAACCGAACAGGGTTGAGTTTCCAATGGCAGGATGGATCGGGCAATTCTACTTTCAAGGTCAGATCGCCGGGTTTATTCTCGGTTCGGGTTTCCAACTATTGTACAATAAAATTAGACACTATTAAGGTATCCTTCAAGGTCTGCCCCCTGGGCATCCCTAATGCTTTTAGTCCCAATGGGGACGGCCGGAATGAACGTTTCAGAGTAAAGTATGGAGAGGGGATTACTAAGTATCGTATTCAAATATTCAATCGCTTTGGACAAAGAGTATTTGAAAGCCGGGACCAGCTTACAGGATGGGATGGGACCATGTTGGGAAAACCTCAACCAATGGGAACATATGGCTGGCTGGCGCAGTATACTGATGGCCAAACAGGTAAAATAGTAGCGCTTAAAGGCACGGTAACCCTGGTACGGTAAAATTATGCGCTGAAAGTGAATATTTTTTCTGACCTTTTTTTCATTTTAAGGCAAAAGCCCTTACCTTTGCCGTCCCAAAATAAAAGGTCAATAATGCCTACCATTCAACAATTAGTACGTAAAGGAAGACAAATTATAAAGGCGAAGAGTAAATCAAGGGCGCTGGATAGCTGTCCTTTCCGCCGGGGCGTTTGTACCCGTGTGTATACAACTACTCCTAAAAAGCCAAACTCAGCTTTACGGAAAGTGGCAAAAGTTCGTTTGACCAATAAAATAGAAGTGATTGCTTATATTCCAGGTGAGGGACACAATTTGCAGGAACACTCAATCGTGCTGGTTCGTGGCGGTCGGGTAAAAGACTTACCAGGCGTTCGATATCATATTGTTCGGGGTAGCTTGGACACGGCAGGAGTTAAAGACCGCAAAAAGAGTCGTTCTAAGTACGGTACTAAACGCGAAAAAGCTAAAAAATAATTAATCGTATTCAAATCGTTCAATAAATGAGGAAGACAAAAGCAAAAAAGATTCCCTTAGCCGCTGATGCCAGGTACAATGATGTAATGGTTACCCGGTTTGTAAACAACCTGATGTGGCAGGGTAAAAAGAATACTGCTTACACTATTTTTTATGATGCCATCGATCGTGTGGCGAAAACAACCAGTGAGAATGGATATGAAGTCTGGAAAAAAGCCTTAACCAATTTGACCCCGGCTGTGGAAGTACGTAGTCGTCGTATTGGAGGTGCCACATTTCAGATACCGGCGGAAGTACGGGCTGAGAGAAAAGTTTCATTGAGCATGAAATGGTTAATAAGGTATAGTCGTGAAAGAAACGGACGGAGCATGGCGGAAAAATTGGCAAGTGAAATTGTTTCTGCGGCCAAGGGCGAAGGGGCGGCTTTCAAAAAGAAAGAAGATACCCACCGAATGGCTGAAGCAAACAAAGCTTTTGCGCACTTTAGAATATAACCGAAGAATTATTTTGATATACGAAGCCCTGTTGTTGCAGGGCTTTTTTGTTGCTCTGTTTTCCACAAGGCTATTAAATTCTCATTAATGCTTCATTTTCCGCTGAATTTAATTACCTTTGCCCGCCTAAATTGGGGGTAAATTGAGCCCAATATAAGCAGCATAAACAGGGCAGCCAGGGCTCAATCAATACCATAAACTTGAGAAATAAATATTTCAATCTACAATAATCATGGCAGACTTAAGATTTCAACGAAACTTTGGTATTGCGGCTCATATTGATGCCGGCAAAACCACTACCACGGAGCGCATTCTCCGCTATACCGGTATGATTCATAAGATAGGGGAAGTGCACGATGGGGCTGCCACCACTGACTGGATGGAGCAGGAGAAAGAAAGAGGTATTACCATTACTTCTGCTGCGGTAAGCTGCCAATGGAATTTTCCAACCGTTTTAGGAAAGGTGGATGCGAATACAAAGAAGTATTATTTCAATATTATTGATACGCCCGGTCACGTGGATTTTACCGTGGAGGTGGAGCGTTCAATGCGCGTATTGGATGGATTGATTGCCTTATTTTCTGCAGTGGATGGAGTAGAACCTCAAAGCGAAACAGTTTGGCGTCAGGCTAATCGTTATAATGTGCCTCGAATTGGATTCGTAAATAAAATGGATCGTAGCGGGGCTGACTTTTTAAATGTGGTTAAACAAGTAAAGGAAATGCTCGGTTCAAAGGCGGTTCCTTTGCAATTGCCTATTGGTGCAGAAGATGATTTCAAAGGAGTAGTTGACCTGATCAAAATGAAGGGAGTTATCTGGCATATGGAAACGGAAGGCATGACCTTCGATGAAATTCCGGTTCCTGATGATATGCTGGAGGAAGCAAAAGAGTGGAGACAGCAACTGGTGGAAGCCGTTGCGGAGTATGATGACAAATTAATGGAGAAGTTTTTTGAAGATCCGAATTCTATAACGGAAGACGAAATGCACGAGGCGATCCGTAAAGCAACGATCGACCTGAGCATTGTGCCCATGATGTGTGGTTCATCTTTCAAAAACAAAGGGGTTCAAACGGCTCTGGATGCTGTTTGCCGTTATCTTCCGTCGCCGATGGATATTGAAGCCACCAAAGGAACAGATCCTTCTACCGGGGAAGAAATTTTGCGTCATCCGGATGCGAAAGAACCTTTTGCCGCCCTTGCGTTTAAAATCATGACCGATCCGTTTGTGGGTCGATTGGCTTTCTTCCGTGTTTATTCCGGTCGCCTGGATGCGGGATCTTATGTTCTTAATGTACGCAGTGGCAAAAAAGAAAGAATCAGCCGGATCATGAAGATGTTTGCCAATAAACAAAACCCGATTGATTTTATCGAGGCGGGTGATATCGGAGCCGCGGTTGGATTTAAAGAAATCAAAACAGGAGATACTCTTTGTCATGAAGATCATCCGATCACGCTGGAGAATATGTTTATTCCCGAGCCGGTTATTTCTGTGGCGGTAGAGCCTAAGACGCAGGCCGACGTGGATAAAATGGGGTTGGCTATTTCCAAACTGGTAGAAGAAGACCCTACTCTACGGGTAAGGACAGATGAAGAAACCGGTCAAACCATTCTTTCGGGGATGGGAGAGTTGCACCTGGAAATTATAGTGGATCGTATGCGGCGTGAGTTTAAAGTTGAAGTAAACCAGGGAGCGCCGCAGGTGGCTTATAAAGAAGCGTTCAAAGCAACTATTGAACACCGGGAAGTGCTGAAAAAGCAAACAGGTGGTCGTGGTAAATTCGCTGATATTGTATTTGAATTTGGACCGGCCGATGAAGAGTGGTTGAAAGAAAATCCGGGCGTAGGCTACCAGTTTATTAATGATATTTTTGGAGGTTCCATTCCGAGGGAATTTATACCAGCGATACAGAAAGGTTTTCAGCAGGCGATGGGTACGGGTGTTTTGGCCAGCTACCCGGTAGATAATATGAAAGTGCGGATTTTCGATGGAAGTTTTCACCAGGTAGACTCCGATTCGATGTCGTTTGAATTGTGTGCCAAGAGTGGTTTCCGGGAAGCCGCGCGAAAAGCAAAGCCTGTGTTGCTGGAACCGATTATGAAAATTGAGGTAATTACCCCCGAGATATACATGGGCGATGTAACGGGAGACCTTAACCGCCGCCGGGGTATGCTCGAAGGGATGGATACCCGGGCGGGCGCGCAGGTGATTAAAGCAAAAGTTCCGCTGAGCGAAATGTTTGGATATGTAACCCAGTTGAGAAGTTTGTCTTCCGGCCGGGCTACGTCTACCATGGAGTTCAGTCATTATTCCCCGGCTCCTAATAATATTGCGGAAGAGGTAATTGCGAAAGTGAAGGGAAAGGCGAAAGTGGAAGGATAAGAAATGCAACAAGAAACTATTATGACCCCGCCGTTAGGTGGGGTTTTTTGTTTAATTTCATTGTAAACACTCCGCGCTTGTTATGCAACTCTTTTTTTCTATTCTTATTGGTTTTCTTGCCATTACTGCGAACGCCCAAATACCTACCATACAATGGCAAAAGCCAATAGGTGGTTCTGGAAGTGAGTATGATGGTTTGCGTGAAAATATCACACGTATAGTAATGACTGTTGATAAAGGATACATCATGATGGGAGTTTCTGTGTCTTCTGATGGAGATGTTGGTCAGAATGCTGGTTGGTATGATATATGGGTAGTAAAATACAGTAACGTCGGAAGCATTCAATGGAAAAGAACTTTTGGAGGCAATAGCCTTGATTTTGCCCACGATATCCGGCAAACTTCAGATGGAGGATACATTATTTGCGGTACCACTGGCTCTACAAATGGAGTATTCTCCCAGAGGTTCGGAGATGTATGGGATATATGGCTGATTAAAATATCTTCTGCAGGTGATCTACAATGGCAGAATTTTTATGGGGGAACGAATTATGACTGGGGAATGAATGTGGTAGAAACAAATGATGGTTATGTTGCATGCGGAAGAGTAACATCCAGTAATGGTCAGGTAAGCGGCAACCATGGGAGTGCGGATATCTGGTTGTTCAAAACCAACAGAAATGGGGTGTTACAATGGCAGCATTGTTATGGAGGCAATAACCTGGACGTTCCTTTTTCAATCGAGAAAGTTCCTGAAGGCGGGTTCATCATTGGAGGATACCAATTGCAACCCGGACCTTATTCAATAATCACAGCTGCCAATTTTGAGGCGTATGTAATCAAAACAGATGCTTCTGGAAATATTATCTGGGAAAAAAAATACGGAGGTTCATACTACGAAGACATTAAGAAAATTCGCCCAACCAGTGATGGAGGCTATATCTTCGTCGGTTCCACTAAATCTAATGATGGAGATGTAAGTGGTACTCATCCGAGTTATTTAAGTGAAACGGGTGGCTATACTTTTGATATATGGGTGGTCAAATTAAGCAATGCAGGAGATATCGAATGGCAAAAACCATTGGGTGGAAGTTTTGAGGAATGGGGCTTCGATGTAGCAGAGGTATCCGATGGATATTTTGTTGTAGGAACTGCTGAATCGAGTGATGGCGATATAAGCGGTCAACATGGTTACCAGGATGCGTGGATGGTAAAACTTAACCTCTTAGGAAATATTATTTCTCAAAAATGCTTTGGGGGAAGTCAGCCGGATGCTTTCCATTCGATCTCAGCTATAAATAACAATGAGCTTATAACTGCAGGATATGTTAGCTCGGGAGATGGCGATGTTGTTGGGAATTATGAAGGGAGTTCTAACCTCTGGCTTGTGAAACTCAGTAATCAGCCTTTTCAATTCAATACATTGCTTGGAAGCATATATATTGATTCAAATGCGAATGGTTTCCGAGATGGGATGGAATTAGATTATGATAACAAAAAGGTTTTTATAGGAGAGTCAAATGGCTTTGTGTCATCGTACGACAACCTTTATCCCGGGTTTTTTAGTGTGAAGGTAGATACAGGGCGCTATGAAACAAGTATCAGCTCCACTGATCAATATCGTGCAACTCCAATTCGAAAAGTATCTCAATTCAATACTTATTCAAATGCCATTTATTTTGAATTCGGAATGATTCCAGTCAGTTTGGTTTCGGGCATGTTTCTTTTTATTGATACTTTTTCAGTTGCCCGGCCAAATCAGAATATATCCTACTTCCCTACTTATTCTTATAATGGTTCCAGAAATACATTAGATGCACTTATTAAAATTGTTAAAGACCCACGTCTTAGCTATGTTTCTTCCACTGTTCCTTTGTTGGCTGTTTACAACGATACACTGAGTTTCAGAGTTAACAATTTAGAGGTAGGTATACATGGTAATTTCGATATTGTTTTTTCTATTCCTTCTTCTCCTGTTATTTTACCAGGCGATAGCTTGAAATTTTATTCCAATATTTTGCCAATGGTAATTGATTCGGCTTATTTTAATAAGTGGGATACTTTCGTTCAGGTGGTTCAACCCCCAATTAATACCATATATGGCAATGCTTATCTTGATCACAATGGTAATAATAACTGGGACCAGAATGAACCTGTTTTTGAAGAAGGGATAGTGACATCAGAAAAGAATTTGGTCAGTGTTTTTAGTGAGCTAAGAGCAGGAGAATTTAAAAATGAAGTTGATACAGGTACCTATACTTCTATACTTTCTTTTTATAATCCATACTACACCGTTTCCCCAGTTTCGAGGAATTCTGTTTTCAATACATATTACAATACTGATTCATTTGATTTTGCAGTAAAACCTGTTGCAGGTATCAGGGACATTGAAACAACTGTGATGCCGGTATTCAATGCCAAACCAGGTTTCGAAAATATGTATGTTGTTTATTATTCAAATAAAGGAACGGATACAGTGGCGTCCGGATCGATACATCTTATCCTCGACCAGAGAGTAACCTTCTTACATGCTGATTCTACTCCCTCTGAAATACACGGAGATACGCTGGTGTGGAACATTAATAATTTGTATCCGTTAAATACTGTTGTTATGATTATTGAAGTAAGAATAAAGGCACCTCCGCTGGTAAATATAGGTGATACAATAAAGGTTACATCAATAATTAGTCCGCTTACCAATGATCAACAGCCTGCAGATAATATTTTTGAAATAAATCAAGTGGTAGTTGGATCCTTTGATCCGAATGATAAAATGGAATCACATAGCGGTATGGTGGAATATTCTAAAATAAATAATGGCGAATATCTTAATTATATTATTCGTTTCCAGAATACGGGAAATGATACTGCTTTTAAAATTCTGGTCATTGATACGTTGGAGGATAAGCTAGATCCGAAAAGTTTTGATATGATTTCCTCCAGCCATCCATACACAATGAACATAAATCAAGGAAATATTTATCGCTGGAATTTCAATAATATTTTGTTGCCAGATAGTACTATCAATGAACCGAAAAGTCATGGATATATCTGTTACCGGGTTAAGCCTAAAAATACTATTGCTGTTGGCGATACGATTAAAAATGCTGCTTCTATTTACTTTGATTTTCATTTACCTGTAAAAACAAATATTGCAAAAACTACGATCACTGAAAATAATATTGTCATTTGCTCAGGAGGTACAACTGTTATGAGTTCAAGGGTTGATGGTCAGTCATACCAATGGCAGGTAAATATGGGTAACGGGTATGAAAATGTATCAAATAATGTTTATTATCAAGGAAGCACATCAAAAAGTCTGCAATTAAGCGGACCTCCAACTTCTTGGTACGGTAATATATACCGATGCGCGATTAATACCGACGCGGGTATTATTTACAGCAATCACTACATATTAAAATTTATGACCTTCTGGCAGGGTACTTTAAGCAATTTGTGGAACACCCCTGGTAACTGGAGTTGCGGACTTGTTCCGGATGAGAACACGGATGTGATAATAAACTCAGACCAGTCAAATTTCCCCGCAGTAAATGCAAATATTTCAGTGCGAAGTTTAACAATAAAACCGGGAGCCGCAGTAACTGTTAAAAATGGTTATAATATAACGATAAGAAAATAGGTTATATTCTTTTAGTTATAGTAAGATTATCCTTTGGTCGTGCTACCTCTACCATAGAATTCAGTCATTATTCCCCGGCTCCTAACAATATTGCCGAAGAAGTAATTGCGAAAGTGAAGGGAAAGGCGAAAGTAGAAGGATAAGAAATGCAACAAGAAACAATTATAACCCTGCCATTCGGTGGGGTTTTTTATTGAGCGATCAGGCCCGGAGAATTGATAGAGTGAAGAGAAAATCAAGTCGATGTAGCTTAATTAATTTAAGCAGATTCTGGAAATAAAAAATATCCCCCGCGAAAAAGGCAGGGGATATTTTCTATTGAAATAATATTCTATTATTTAATCATGATCCTCATCCTCATCGTCTCCCTCATGATCATCATCCCCTTCATGTTCATTATCATCGCAATCTTTTAATTCGCAAACCAGGAATCCTTCGTCCGATTTGCCATCAACATAATTTTTATTGATTTTCGATGCTACATCATTAATCAACGATGCCTTGTACATATTGGAGCAGCCGCCTAATACCTTATTGGCAATGGCAAGAAATTCATTCACCGTCTTTCCCTTAAAGGTTCCCTTCTTAATGAGCATATCTCCTAACTTTTTACCTGCTGATCCAAAGGCCGCATCATGGTTATCAAATCCAACACTAAGTGTCAGCGCAGTCAACTGTCCGATCAATACATTCTTTATGGATTTATCTGGTGGGTTGGTTGCGTTTGCCTTTAATACATCCGGGCTTCCTCCGGCTGGCAAAAAGTCGGAAATTGCCTGCGCGCTGGTAAACTTCACAGTATATCCATCATTGCATCCTATCTTAACTCCGGAAGGAAATGCGCCGGCGAAATTTGCATGGAGATACGTTCCGGTATTATTGCCGCTGGGTTTTGCACCCCATCCACCCTGCGTTTGAGTACGCAATTGACCACAATCCTCTGAAGGGCAATCCTGCCTGCAATACTTAACCAATACTTTCCAGACAGAGATACCTTGTATAAGATCATCATACGGTGTTGGATAGGTGCACCATTCATATCCCGAATTGTCCGAAAGCGTTACATAAAGCGCCATCCAAACGCAATCGTCAGACTGAAATGCCTCATTAGGAATATGAATAGAATCTTCCGCCAGACCGGAAGCTGAAATTTTCACTCTGTCAGGGTGGAGAGGTCCCTGGCAGGGCGTCCAGAGTACGGATTCATTCATTACGTTTAGAACATGATCGCGAGAACCGTACACCGCGATTATTTTCTTAACAACGGTCGGTCCGCCAATATCACCGGAAGCGCCGGCCCACACAATAATATTATGGCCATCATTACCAATTTGTAAATCGCCGCGATCGGCTAAAGCTCCCATGTCAAACAGGTCTTTGGAAACGGGAGTGCCGCATTCGGAGCCTACAGGGAACGAAGAAGCGGATAGAACCTGCTGGTTCAAATCGGTAACATCTTTCTGGCAGGAATAAACGAATAATAACAGGATTAAGATCGGAAGTGTGGAAATCCTTCTCATAGAGGTTGATTTAGATTGGTGATAAAAAGAGGGAGAAAGGAGTTTGTGGAGTTTTTTTACAGGATGGATGATTAAAAGTATAAAATTTATTGGAAGGTTCAAAAATTCTCATCGATAATGGTTTTTGCCGGAATAGCGTATCCTCCCGGATTTTTTATTTAACCGGTGAAATAATAATTACGGTAATGGCTTATATTGGCAGAATCAAAATTATAACTATGTTGATATTCAAGGTTTGTGTCAGGATGATCCTCCTTTTGACATTCAGTTTTTTACAATTTTTAGATGGAAATTCACAGAGTCTGAAATGGACCCCCGAAGGAACTGGATATTACCGGGCAGAGGGAGGTGAAATTGTACAATATGGCTTGCCGGGAAATGTAAAAACAGTGCTGGTAAGTAAAATGCAACTCATCCCGGAAGGTCAAACAAAAAATCTGGCCGTTCGAAGCTTTTCGTTTTCCCAGGACGGGACGGCTGTATTGATATTTACCAATACAAAAAGAGTGTGGAGGCTTGAGACACGGGGCGATTATTGGGTATTCGATAAAACTTCAAACAAATTAAAACAATTAGGAAAAGGACGACCTGTTTCTTCTCTAATGTTTGCCAAATTTTCGCCCGACGCTACCAAAGTAGCCTATGTAAGTGAATACAATTTATATGTAGAAGATTTGGGAAGCGGCGAAATAAAAGCGTTGACTACAAGACGGCAACCGGAAACTTATCAACGGAACATTCGATTGGGCTTATGAAGAAGAATTTTTCTGCCGCGATGGTTTTCGGTGGAGCCCCGATAGTAAACAAATTGCGTTCTGGCAGATAGATGCCAGGAATACGAAGGATTATTTGATGATTAATAATACGGATTCCATTTACCCGGTAGCTGTACCGGTGGAATATCCGATTGCCGGAGAAGCTCCTTCTCCATTTAAAATCGGAGTAATTAATATAAGCACTAATGCAACTCAATGGATGAAGATACCCACAGACCCGGTACTGCAAAGTTATGTACCTCGGATGGAATGGGCTGGCAACAGCAATGAACTGATCATCCAGCATCTTAACCGAAAACAAAACGAAAGTGAAATCATGCTGTGCAATGTACAAACTGGTGATGCCAAAGCTATTTATACAGAAAAGGATTCCGCCTGGATTGATATCCTTCCTTTGTGGGATAATGATTATCCCTGGGGTGGGTGGGATTGGCTTAGTGAAGGAAAAGAATTTTTATGGCCATCGGAAAAAGATGGATGGCGTCATTTGTACCGGATAAGTCGGGATGGGAAAAAAGAAACATTAATCACCAAAGGTAATTATGATGTAATGGATATTGGGGCGATTGACGAAAAGGGAGGCTATGTATATTTTCATGCATCACCGGAAAATGCCACCCAAAAATATTTGTATCGTACCAAACTGGATGGAAAAGGAAAGCTTGAATTGATATCTCCCGGCAATCAAAAAGGAACACACGATTACGATATATCACCCACGGCAAAATTTGCCCGCCATAACTTCTCCAACTATTATTACACCCTATGTAAATGAGATGATATCACTTCCTGATCATAAAGGATTAAATGGCGAAAAAGTAAATGAGGCGGTAGCCAAAGCAGATAAGAATCAAATCCAACATGGAGTTTTTTAAAGTAAAAACAAGTGAAGGAATTGAAATGGATGCCTGGATGGTAAAACCGGACAATTTCGACACGACAAAAAAATATCCGGTAGTATTTTATGTTTATACCGAGCCCTGGGGTCAGAATGTAAGGGATCAATACGGAGTAGAGCAAACGGCCCCTTACCAAGGGGATATGGCCAAGGATGGGTATATCTATATCTCCATCGATAACCGGGGAACACCCGTTCCGAAGGGGAGAGCATGGAGAAAGGTAGTATATCGAAAAATCGGCCTGGTGAATATCCGGGATCAGGCACTCGCCGCCCGGGAAATCTTAAAACGTCCTTATGTAGATACCAGCCGCATTGCGGTATGGGGGTGGAGCGGGGGAGGATCTGCTACCCTCAACCTGATGTTCCAGTTCCCGGATATATATAAAACCGGGATCGCAGTAGCCGCCGTGGGTAATCAACTTACCTATGATAATATTTACCAGGAAAGGTATATGGGATTGCCTCAGGAAAACAGGGAAGATTTTGTCAAAGGGTCGCCGATTACCTATGCAAAAAATCTCAAAGGAAATTTATTGTACATACACGGTACCGGAGACGACAATGTACATTATAATAATAACGATATGCTCATTAATGAACTGGTGAAATACAACAAACAGTTTCAGATGATGTCCTATCCGAACCGTACTCATGGTATCTCCGAAGGACCTGGAACCAGTACTCATTTAGCAACCTTATTTACACAATATCTCAGACAACATTGTCCGCCGGGTGCCCGGCCAGCAAATAGTACAGGGCCAGAGAAGAAAGGATTTTAAGGATACGGATAAATTAAATGCAACAATATTCAGCAGGGGTTTGAAATATATCTATTAGTATTACGGCAGCGCCTTTTTATTTAGAGATATACTTAATATATGCCAATAGATTTTTCTCAGATTTCAGTGATTGGCCTCGGCATCGCACTGAGTGCCTGTTGCGGATTCCGGGTATTTATTCCGTTACTCGCTGCATCAATCGCTTCTTTCTCCGGTTGGGTCGACTTATCCGGCGATATGCAATGGATGGGCTCTTTACCCGCATTAATCTGTTTTGCTACCGCCACCTTAGTAGAAGTGCTGGCTTACTATATTCCATTTATTGATAATTTACTGGATACAATTGCTGCACCCTTATCGGTTGTTGCGGGTACCCTGCTGGCATCCTCCATTCTGCCTATCGCCGAAAATGAATCTCTGCTGCGATGGTCAATGGCTTTATTAGCCGGAGGGGCAACCGCTGGCACTATTCAAATGGGTACAGGCTTATTGCGCTTATTTTCGAGTAAAGCCACCGTGGGTACCGGAAACGCAGTGGTAGCTTCCGGGGAAAATGTGGCAGCCATTTCCGGAACGGTATTTAGTTTTATAATTCCTGTGGTGGTGGCCTTGATGGTACTAATATTAGTTATTTATATTCTATCCAAACTGATCGGCCGGTTGGTAAAATAGGAATTCTAATCTCTGCTGTTAAAAGTGGCTGAAATAATTTTTCATTAACAGCCCTTGTTTTTGGGTTATTGTACTTTGCTTGGAAACAAAGCTTATGAAACTTATTATACCCATTTTACTTCTTCTCATTATCTTCTCTTCCTGTCAAACCTATCAATACTTTACCGTAAGGGGCGACAATATTAAACAGGACAGCAACTACCATTTTGTTGCAGAAAATGACACCCTTTGGATGCTATACAATTTCAACGGGTATAATGGTCCTGTCAAGGTCTCCATTTATAATAAGTTGGACAAACCGCTATATGTAAACTGGAAAAAATCGGCGATCATACTGGAGGGCCAGGCAATCAGCTATTACTCGCCTGATCAACCGCTCGATGGAACAATTAGCGGCACCGAATCGAAATCAGGCAACGGAGTAAGTGCTCAATCTGGGTCAATTCAGGCAATAATAAGAGGACAGCAGGGGATGGACTTTATTCCTCCACATAGCCGGAAAGATAAAACGGCTTTGAACCTGATAACCGGTTTTATCAAGGAAATCCCGATCGACCAAATGAAAAGAACATTTCTGGATGGGGGTGAGCAATTACCCAGAGTAAAATCGGTTGATTTTTCAAAAGAATTATCTCCGGTTAACTTCAGAAGCTACCTGACATTTTCCATTACTGGTAATTCAACTGATGACTTTAGCTTAGAGCACTTTTTTTATGTGTCCCATCTTTTTGTGAGCACGCTAAATCCTGCCAATATTCCCTCAAAACAAAATAATGGCGACTGTTTCTATACCAGCCGATCTTCAGGTTTTACAAAAGGAATGGGGGTGTTAGTAGGGGTGGGACTATTTACCGGTTTGGTTATGGCAGCTGGTTCAGGCGAAGACAAGTGAACAGAATACAGGAAATTTTATTAATAAGGCATTGCAGGCAAGTGGTTTATAGAAATTAATACTGAACAGAACCTCTTTGTTATTTCAGGAATGACCGGATATAGGGACCCAACTTATTTTAATTCGGCCCCCATCAAAAAAATCCCAAAAATTCTTTTTCAAACTCTTTGTCTGAATGGTATATACGCCTACCTTTGCATCCCCATTCGAAAAATGGGATTTTCAAGTATGTCTCAGCGAATTAGAATAAAATTACAGTCTTACGATCATAACCTGGTAGATAAGTCTGCCGAGAAGATCGTAAAAACCGTGCGAAGCACTGGTGCGGTGGTAACAGGTCCAATTCCGTTACCCACCCGAAAGAAAATATTTACTGTATTGCGTTCGCCCCACGTAAACAAGAAGAGCCGTGAGCAGTTCCAGTTAAGCACTCATAAGCGCTTGCTGGATATTTACACCTCTTCGAGCCGTACGGTGGATGCGCTGAGCAAGCTGGATTTACCCAGTGGTGTAGAAGTAGAGATCAAAGCATAAAATATAAGGACCCTGTCAGGTTAGTTCAAATTCTGACAGGGTTTTTTCATGTAGCTCTTTAATCAACTTATCTGCAAACTCTGTAAAAGGAAAAAGCAGCGCTAAGTGTAGTGTCGCTGAAAAGCGGCAATATTTAAACAACATTTAAATATGAACTAGCCCTTCGAGGTTAGTTTACTGTTGGTACTTCTGTCACCCACCGAAGCTTTAGTGAAGGTGGGCATCTCAAAAAGATATTGAAGCAAGCAAAGGGTCACCTGCGCTAAAGCTTCGGTGACTAAAAGAAAAGGTCAACGGCAAACGGGGATTGAAGATCCGATCACACTTTCATCGGACCTGTCTCTTCAACCTTACAGGGCACAAACTGTAAATAAGATGAAAGGTATTATTGGAAAAAAGATTGGGATGACCAGTATATTCAGTCCCGATGGAAGGCAAACAGCCTGTACAATTATTGAAGCTGGTCCCTGCATAGTTACCCAGGTTAAGACAAAAGAAACGGACGGTTATAATGCACTCCAGGTAGCTTTTGGCGATAAGAAAGAGAAGCATACACTTGCTGCTGAAAAAAATCACTACGCCAAAGCAAATACTCCCGCTAAGAAGTTTATCAGAGAATTTCGCGATAGTTCCATGCAAAAAGCATTGGGCGATGCTATTACAGTAGATATTTTTGCTGAAGGAGAAACAGTAGATGTAGTAGGCACTTCAAAAGGAAAAGGATTCCAGGGTGTAGTAAAACGGCATGGATTCCATGGCGTAGGAGGACAATCACATGGTCAGCACGATCGTCAGCGTGCACCTGGATCCTTAGGTAACTCTTCAGATGCATCCCGCGTTATGAAAGGTATGCGCATGGCCGGCCGGATGGGCGGCGATCGCGTAAAAGTAAAAAGCCTTAAAGTAATCAAGATTTTTACCGATAAGAATTATATACTAGTGAGCGGAAATGTTCCCGGTCATAATGGTTCTATTGTTTATATACAGAAGTAAACTTTTAATCGAATTATCATGCAAGCAGACGTAATAAGTATAAAGGGTAAAAAAACGGGTCGTACCGTAGAATTACCGGAAGAAATTTTTGGAATAGAACCCAATGACCACGTGATTTACCTCGCTGTAAAACAATTTTTAGCTGCCCGGCGCCAGGGAACGAGCAAAGTGAAAACCCGCGCAGAAGTAAAAGGGTCGAGCAAAAAATTGCACAAGCAAAAAGGAACGGGAGGTTCAAGAAAAGGTAATATCCGGAACCCATTATATAAAGGGGGTGGTACCGTGTTTGGACCCAAACCACATGGATATGATTTTAAACTGAATCAGAAAGTTAAAGGATTGGCGAAATGTTCGGCGCTGTCTTATAAAGTGAAAGAGAACAGCCTTCTCGTTCTGGAAGATATCACACTCGATCAGCCTAAGACTAAAGAGGTAGTTAGTATTCTGAAAGGAATAAAAGCAGAAGGTAAAAAAGTATTGTTTCTTACCGGCGATGATAATAATAACCTGGTACTTTCTTTTCGCAATATACCGAATGTGCAGGGTTACCAGTTCAATGATATGAATACGTATGATATTGTGAATGCGGAAATGATCGTAATTACTGAAGCATCGGTAAAGGCCATTACAGAAGAGGTTAAAGAAATGAGCGCTAATTAATCAACGAAAAAAATCAAAAAGAGATGAAGCTCTCTGAAGTATTAATAAAACCGATTGTATCCGAAAAAAGTAATAAGCTTACTGATGCCCGGAGAACATATGCTTTTAAAGTGAGCCGTAAGGCCAATAAGCTGGAAGTAAAAAAAGCGATTGAAGAATTTTACGGAGTAAGTGTAGTGGATGTAAATACCATGGTGGTTCCGGGAAAAAGCAAAAGCCGGTTTACCAAAGCGGGGTTTATCAGCGGACAAAAACCTGCTTACAAAAAAGCTTATGTTACCGTTGGAGAAGGCGAAACCATTGACCTCTACGGAAGCATTTGATGAAGTCAGGAGAATGGAGGCGTGAGTCAGTAGTCAAAGCGAAACAAACTCCGAACTACCGACTGAAAACTTCGAACTAAAAAGAATGGCGCGTCAAACGCCGCAAAGGGTTGACAAAAATTATTAAACGTATAATAAACTAAAATGGCACTAAGGAAATACAAACCAATGACGGCCGGCACACGCTGGAGAATTGGAAATGCTTATGCAGAGATCACAGCTGATACTCCTGAAAAAAGCCTGGTAGAAAAAGTAAAGTCTACCGCCGGAAGAAACGTTCAGGGTAGAAGAGCCATGCGATATATGGGTGGTGGTCATAAGAGAATGTACCGGATCATTGATTTCAAGAGAAATAAAAAGAATATCGTGGGTACGGTGGTTTCTATTGAGTATGATCCATACCGTACAGCCTTTATTGCCTTATTGAATTATTCCGATGGAGAGAAAAGATATATTCTCGCCCCCCAGGGTTTAGCCGTTGGCGGAACTGTAATATCCGGCGATGATGTGGCTCCTGAAGTAGGAAATGCGTTGCAGATGAAATTTATGCCATTGGGTACTAACGTTCACAACATAGAAATGCAACCTGGCCAGGGAGGTAAACTGGTTCGAAGTGCAGGGGCATCCGCTCAATTAACCAATAAGGAAGATAGATACGCCGTATTAAAAATGCCTTCCGGCGAATTGAGAAAAATATTGATTAATTGTTATGCCACGGTAGGGGTTGTTAGTAACAGCGACCACAGTTTGCAAAGCATGGGTAAAGCCGGGCGGAATCGCTGGAAAGGAATCAAGCCTCGTACGCGGGGTGTTGCCATGAACCCCGTTGATCACCCGATGGGTGGAGGAGAAGGTAAAGCTTCCGGTGGTCAGCCACGTAGCCGGAATGGTCAGTATTCAAGAGGTCTTAAAACACGTACAAAAGGTAAAGGAAGCGATAAACTGATTATTCAGCGCAAGGATGGAAATAAGTTGGCCAAATAATGAATAGGTAAATAAAATTCAAAAAAAGTAAAACGTAAATAATGGCTCGTTCAATTAAAAAAGGTCCTTATGTAGCTGTCAAACTGGAAAACAAAGTATTGGCTATTAACGAAGGCAAGAGCAAGAAAGGAGTTATTAAAACCTGGAGTCGTCGTTCAACCATTACGCCGGATTTTGTTGGGCACACGTTTGCTGTTCACAACGGAAACAAGTTCATCCCGGTATATGTAACGGAATTTATGGTGAGTCACAAACTCGGCGAGTTTGCGCCTACCCGTCAATTCAAAGGACACTCAAGTAAAAAAGTTGTATAACTAAAAAGTCAGAAGTCAATAGTCAGGGGTCGGAAGCCGACTCCGAACTCCGAACTTTAGACTCGAAACTTAACAAATATGGAAGCAGTAGCAAAACTCAGAAATTATCCTACATCACCCCGCAGAATGCGTTTGCTGGCTGATGAAATCCGCGGTGCGGAAGTGGAGAAGGCCTTGTCCTTATTGGAGCATCACCCGCAACATTCCTCCACCCCGCTTTATAAATTATTAAAGAGTGCTATTAATAACTGGGAGCAAAAGAATGAAGGGCAGAGCGCGGCGGATTCTTCGCTGGTGGTAAAAACGATATTTGTAGACGGTGCCCGTTCCATTAAAAGAAT
Organism: uncultured Chitinophagaceae bacterium; assembly: GCA_963775145.1. GTDB lineage: Bacteria > Bacteroidota > Bacteroidia > Chitinophagales > Chitinophagaceae > Endoryza. The sequence continues at coordinate 400,375 of CAVZHZ010000010.1, read as the reverse complement.
GTTGCCTGCTCCGCAAGGTCGTGCGTACCGGGTTCGGAAGCGCAGCAATCACGTTACGCTAATTGTTGATGCAAAAACTAATTGATAAATAATTTTAAACCATAATATGGGTCAGAAAACAAATCCAATTGGTGCGAGGTTAGGAATCATCCGCGGATGGGAATCTAACTGGTATGGTAACAAAAGAGATTTTGCTGTAAAGTTGATTGAGGATAACAAGATCAGGAATTACCTGAATGCCCGTATCAATAAAGGCGGTATTTCAAAAATTGTTATTGAGCGAACACTCAATAAGCTGATTGTTACTATTCATACCTCCAAACCAGGTATCATCATTGGTAAAGGGGGTGGCGAAGTGGATCGCATTAAGGAAGAGTTGAAGAAACTTACCGGTAAAGAAGATGTACAGATAAACATCCTGGAGATCCGTCGTCCGGAACTGGATGCTATGATCGTGGGAGATACGATTGCCCGCCAGATTGAGAATCGGATTAATTATAAAAGAGCAATCAAAATGGCTATTGCTTCCGCATTGCGCATGGGTGCTGAAGGAATTAAAATAAAAGTGAGCGGTCGATTAGGTGGTGCAGAAATTGCCCGTTCAGAAGAGATCAAACAAGGGCGTACCCCATTGCATACGTTGCGCATGGATATCGATTACGCCAGTGTTTTTGCGCTTACTGTTTACGGAAAGATTGGAATTAAAGTATGGATTTGTAAAGGAGAAGTACTTGGAAAGCGTGATCTGAATCCCAATTTCGTCGGTGGTAAAGGAGATGTGAGCGAAAGAAGAGATCGGCCGGGACCAGGTGATCGTGATCATCGTGGTGGCGGAGATCGCCGGGATGACAGACGCGGTGGCGGTGGTGGTGAAAGAAGAGGTCCGGGTGGACCAGGTGGTCGCAGTGGAGGAGGAGAACGCAGAACAGGTGACAGAAGATAATAAATTGGACAAGCCCTATTAGTATTATTGACAGGCTTAAGTCTGAAAAAGAAAAAACGAATTAACTACGCTGATATCGTAAGGAGAAGATAGCAGCAAACCGGTAAAAGCTAATTTATATGTTACAGCCGAAAAGATCGAAACACAGGAAAGCGCAGAAAGGCCGTATTCGCCAGGTAGCGAAACGTGGTAGCATCATTTCTTTTGGTTCTTTTGCCCTCAAAGCAATGGAGCCTATCTGGTTAACAAATCGCCAGATTGAAGCTGCCCGCCAGGCGTTGACCCGTGCTATGAAAAGAGAAGGAAATGTTTGGATTCGTGTATTTCCTGATAAACCAATTACCCGCAAACCGCAGGAAGTGAGAATGGGTAAAGGTAAAGGTAACCCGGAGTTTTGGGCAGCGGTAGTAGAACCAGGTCGTATCATCTTTGAAGCGGATGGAGTGCCTTTGGCCGTTGCGAAAGAAGCACTGGAACTGGCGGCACAGAAACTGCCTATTAGAACGAAATTCATTGTGAGGCCCGACTTTGTAGCCTAATCAGATTATTATCAAAATCGAAATAATATGTCGAAGAGAATAGATTTTGTAACAAGTATAAAAGACCTGACGGAAGCGGATCTGAAAGCAAAAATTCAGGAAGACGAGTTACGGTTGAAAAAGCTGGAGTTTGCGCATGCAATTACCCCGCTGGAAAACCCGATGAGTATTCGCGATCTGCGGAAAGACCTCGCCCGCTTGAAGACATTTCTTCAAAGCCGGAAACTGGGAGTTTAAAAAAATGAAAGCTACGAGCTGAGAGCCTTGAGCCTCGTGCCGTAGAACCGAAATAAAAAGAAAGTTTTTAATTGCTATCGGCTCGAAGCTAATAGCTCAAAGCGAAAAAAATGGAAGAAAGAAATCTTCGGAAAATTAGAACAGGGGTAGTTACCGGCAATAAAATGGATAAAACCATTACGGTAGCGGTAGAAAGAAAAGTAAAGCACCCCATCTATGGAAAATTCGTTAAGAAAACAACGAAGTTTCATGCACATGACGAAAAAAACGAATGTACGGTGGGTGATCTGGTACGCATTATGGAAACAAGGCCGCTCAGCAAAACCAAGCGTTGGAGATTAGTAGAAGTGGTGGAAAAAGCAAAATAAGTTATCTGCTTCTGGTGAAATGCATAAATCCCGAAGCAGTGGTCATTAATAGAAAGATAGTTCTTAATTGCTAGTAGCCCGAAGCTAGTAGCTCAAAGCGTAAAAAAATGATTCAGCAAGAAAGTAGATTAAATGTAGCCGATAACAGCGGTGCTAAAGAGGTGTTGTGTATTCGCGTGCTGGGTAATAGCGGTCAGGACTATGCTAAAATCGGCGATAAGATTGTAGTTACGGTTAAAGATGCAATCCCGGCCGGGGGCATTAAAAAAGGTACTGTAGCCAAAGCGGTAATTGTGCGTACTAAGAACAAATTACGCCGTAAAGATGGTTCCTATATCCGGTTTGATGATAATGCCGTGGTGTTACTTAATCAAAGTGATGAACCAAGAGGGACCCGCATTTTCGGACCAGTGGCCCGTGAGTTGCGTGACAAAGGATATATGAAGATTATTTCCCTGGCGCCGGAAGTATTGTAAAAAGAACACTGCGGGCTACGGGGTTTGGGCCGCGGATAATCTTAAATAGTTAAACTGCTCTAAGCTTGTCGCTCAGAGCTCAAAGCGAAAATAAATGAACAACAGATTTAAACCGAAGTTCAACATTAAAAAGGGGGATTCCGTGGTAGTGATCACGGGTGATGATAAGGACCCTAAAAAAGCACGCAAGGTATTGGATGTTTACCCTGATGCTTCCCGCGTACTGGTAGAAGGGGTTAATATCATAACCAAGCATACCAAGCCTTCCGCCAGAAATACCAAGGGGGGGATCGTGAAAAAAGAGGCTCCGATTCACATCAGCAATATCATGTTGTACGATGCAAAGACTGGAGGAGGAAGTAAGATAAAGCGCACCCGCGAAAATGGAAAATTAATTCGGGTAGCAAAGAAATCGGGTGAATCAATTAAGTAAGAAGTTCCCCGGGCGAACGGGGATTATAATAAAAGAGTGTTATTAATTGCTATAGGCACGCAGGTCGCGGCTGATAGCACAAAGACTTAAAAAATGAGCACAACAACTTATATTCCGAGATTGGCCAGTAAGTACAAGCAAGAGGTTGTACCTGTCCTGATGAAGCGTTTTAGCTATGGTAGTACCATGCAGGTTCCGCGCCTGGAAAAAATTTGCCTGAACCGGGGAGTAAATGGCGCCGTAACTGATAAAAAATTGATCGATATAGCGCTCGATGAATTAACAACCATCACTGGTCAGAAGGCTGTAGCAACGATGTCCAAGAAAGATATTTCAAACTTTAAGCTGCGTAAAAACATGCCGATTGGGGCGCGTGTTACTCTGCGGGGAACAAAGATGTATGAGTTTCTGGACAGGTTAATTGCGACCGCTTTGCCTCGGGTACGTGACTTTAGAGGAATCAGCGAAAAAGCATTCGACGGCCGTGGTAATTACACCATGGGTATTACGGAACAGATCATATTTCCTGAAATCGATATTGACAAGGTTAATAAGATTACCGGAATGGATATCACTTTCGTAACCACCGCTAATACAAATGAAGAAGCGTATGAGCTATTGAAAGAATTGGGAATGCCTTTCAAAAAAGATAAAAAAGAAGACTAATAAGTAACCGTAGTATTGGAGACACTATTTATAAGAATAGGTAATCAATATCAAAACTTAAATACTCAATAAAAAATGGCAAAAGAATCAGTAAAAGCCAGGCAACGCAAAAGAGAACGCATGGTAGCTCAGCACGCAGATAAACGTGCCGCATTAAAAGCTGCCGGCGATTGGAAAGCTTTGGACCAAATGCCAAAGAATTCATCGAAAGTGCGTTTGAAAAACCGTTGTCAGTTAACCGGACGTCCTAAAGGATATATGAGATATTTTGGTCTCTCCCGGGTGATGTTCCGTGATATGGCATTGGCTGGTAAAATTCCGGGAGTGAGAAAAGCTTCCTGGTAAATTTCCAGGATACCTGATATGAAATGCCGGTTAAATTCCGGGTCGCGTATCCGGAATCCTGATCAAAAAATTGTGAACTGAATAATTTAAATAAACATGGTAACTGATCCAATTGCAGATTTCCTGACCAGAGTTCGTAACGCACAAATGGCACAACACCGTATTGTGGAGATTCCGGCATCAAACCTGAAAAAGCGAATCACAGAAATTTTGTACGACCAGGGATATATCCTCAAGTACAAATTTGAAGATGATACCAGGCAAGGGGTTATTAAAATTGCATTGAAATACGATGCGCAAACGAAAGAACCTGCCATCCGTTCAATGGAGCGGGTTAGCCGCCCGGGCTTACGTCAGTACGCCAGCCCGGCAGAATTTAAGAGAGTGAAGAATGGATTGGGGGTAGCTATCCTGAGTACTTCCAAAGGAGTAATGACGGATAAGCAGGCTAAATCGCAGAATGTAGGCGGGGAAGTTTTGTGTTATGTGTATTAAGCTGAAGCTTCTTCTAAGAAGCGGAGGTTGATTTTTATAGAGCTGGCGAATACCCGTTAATACATTAAGCCGAACCTATACAGGCTGACCGGTTAGCGGGGGCAGAATTAGAAATTGATTTTGAAATTTGAAATTTTTTAAACATGTCTAGGATAGGAAAAAAACCAGTATCAATACCTGCTGGAGTAACGGTAACCGTAGGGGCCGGTAATGTGGTAACGGTGAAAGGCCCAAAAGGTGAATTGAAAGAATCAGTAGATCCGGATATAAAGGTGGAAGTAAAAGATGGACAGGTGGAAATCGGCCGGCCTACCGACCAGATTCGTCACCGGGCCATGCATGGACTTTATCGTTCATTGATCGCTAACCAAGTAAAAGGAGTTACGGAAGGATACAAAAAGAACCTGGAGTTGGTAGGGGTTGGTTACAAAGCATCCAACCAGGGCAACCTGCTGGATTTGTCACTCGGCTTTTCGCATAATATTGTATTTGAAATTCCCAAGGAATTGAAAATTGCTACTTCGCAGGAAAAGGGACAGAATCCCATTATCAGCCTGGAAGGAATCGATAAGCAATTACTCGGACAGGTGGCTGCCAAAATCCGGGGATTGCGGAAACCTGAGCCTTACAAGGGGAAAGGGGTTAAGTATGTAGGAGAATTTATCCGTCGTAAAGCGGGTAAGGCAGCTGGTAAGTAAATTATGGTTTCAGTTGAAATGAGGGTGTTCCTTTTACCAGGACTATAAAACAGATAAAAGAAAATCTCCGGCAGAATCGGAGGAATAAAATAAAGAGCAATGAATACTAAATTAGAAAGAAGGCAGAAAATCCGCCATAACATTCGCAAGAAGGTGGCTGGTACTGCGCAAAAACCAAGATTATCGGTTTTCAGAAGCAATACCGATATCTATGCGCAACTGATTGACGACGATAATGGGGTTACGCTGGCTGCGGCTTCCTCTAAAGAGAAAGATATTGTTGCACAAAAGGTACCAAAAACGGAAAAGAGCAAATTAGTAGGCACGGCTATTGCCCGCCGGGCGAAAGAATTGGGAATAACCACCGCCGTGTTCGATCGCGGAGGCAACTTATATCATGGACGCGTAAAGAATGTAGCAGAAGGAGCCCGGGAAGGTGGATTGCAATTTTAATTTCAAAACTTACATTTCAAACAGAAATAATGTCAAAAGTTAATTTAAGCAGAGTTAAAGCCGGTGATTTGGAACTGAAAGAAAAAGTAGTTTCTATTAATCGCGTGGTTAAAACTACCAAAGGAGGAAGGGCCTTCAGCTTTTCTGCCCTGGTAGTAGTGGGAAATGAACATGGCGTAGTAGGACATGGTTTGGGCAAAGCAAAGGAAGTACAGGAAGCGATTACCAAAGGAATAGAAGATGCCAAGAAGAACCTGATCAAAGTGCCTATCATGCATGGTACTATTCCCCATGATCAACTTGCCAAAGAAGGCGCTGCTAAAGTATTAATTAAGCCGGCTGCCCATGGTACCGGAGTAATTGCGGGAGGAAGTATGCGTGCCGTATTGGAAAGCGCCGGTGTTACCGACGTATTAGCAAAATCTCTTGGTTCTGCCAATCCGCATAACGTGGTGAAAGCAACCTTTAAAGCGCTGGCATTGTTACGCGAGCCGATTACGATTGCCAAACAGCGTCGATTGAATCTAAAGAAAGTATTCAACGGATAGGTAGAAGGATTACGGTATAGGGTTTAAGGTTATCCACCCTGCACCTTTCAACTTATACCTTCAACCTTAAATAGTATTTATGAAGAAGATAAAAATCACATTGGTAAAAAGCCCGATTGATCGCCCGGAGCGTCAGAAGCAAACCCTGACTGCTTTAGGTTTGAACAAGACGAATTCAAGTAAAGAAGTAGAAGCTACTCCGCAAATCCTGGGAATGGTTCGTAAAGTAACCCACCTGGTGAAAGTGGAAGAATTAGCCTGAAAATGAAAAATAATAAATGAAGAATGATAAATAAAGAAGGATGTCATTTTCTCATTTTTAATTTTTCATTCAAGATTTATAATTTAATGCGAGGGGCGATTCCCCGTAAGTAAAAATCAACAACAATGAAATTACATGAGATCAGGCCCGCTAAAGGTGCCACCAAAAAAGTAAAAAGATTAGGACGAGGGGAAGCTTCCGGTAAGGGCGGAACTTCCACCAAAGGAAATAAAGGTCACCAGGCAACCAGTGGTTTTAAGAACAGGCGTTCCCATGAAGGAGGCCAGATGCCTATTCAACGTCGTGTACCCAAGCGTGGATTTAAAAATCCAGATAGGGTAGAATACAAAGTATTCAACATTGGACAGGTAGAACACCTGGTTACTAAATACGAATTAAAGGAATTTTCGCTCGAATCATTATATGTAAATGGATTAGCCGGCAGAACGGATCGCGTTAAACTGTTAGGTAATGGTGAACTGAAAACAAAAGTGGCTTTCAAAGTAAATGCTGTTAGTGAGAAAGCAAAAGCAGCAATTGAGGCAGCTGGCGGTTCGGTTGACATAGTAAAGTAATTTTGCGTAACTTGGCAGACGCATTTCAAATGCGTCTTTTTTGTTTTAGGCTATCACAAAAATTTCAGCAATTCCGTGAAAAAGTTCATACAAACACTTAGAAATATCTGGAGCATCAGTGAGCTGAAGAGTAAGATATTGGTTACGCTGCTTCTGATCGCCATTTATCGCCTGGGAACGCATATCGCCTTACCAGGTATAGATCCTAATAAATTACCCACCGGGGGAAGTGGAACAGGTATTCTTGGACTGATCGATGCTTTTGCCGGCGGAGCTTTTTCACAGGCATCCATCCTGGCAATAGGTATCATGCCTTATATCTCTGCTTCTATATTCATGCAATTGATGACTATTCTCTATCCTCCTTTTCAGAAAATGCAAAAGGAAGGAGAAAGTGGAAGAAAGAAGATCACCCAGTATACTCGTTTTCTTACCATAGCGGTAGCTGCCCTGCAAGCCAGTGCTTATGTTGCCTATTTACATAGTCCTGGATACAAAGAAGCAATCATGCCGGCTTACGAGTCGTATTTCTGGCTTTCCACTACCATTGTATTATCAGCAGGTAGTTTGTTCGTGATGTGGCTGGGCGAGCGTATAACGGATAAAGGATTGGGAAATGGTAGCTCTGTTATTATCATGGTAGGAATTCTGGCCCGGCTGCCAGAAGCCATGGTACAGGAGTTCACTTCGGTTACTACAAAGTATTCCGGCGGCGGCGGATTGTTATTATTTGTTTTGCGCATTGCTATACTGGTAGGTATCATTATGGGTTTGATTATTCTGATCCAGGGTGTCCGTAAAATACCTGTTCAATATGCCAAGCAAATAGTAGGAAATCGGCAGTTTGGCGGTGCCCGGCAATTTTTGCCTATTAAAGTGAACAGTGCGGGTGTAATGCCTATCATTTTTGCCCAGGCTATCATGTTCCTGCCCACCCTGCTGAATAATTTCGAAACAACCCAGGGGCTTGCCAGAGTATTCAATGATCATAGCAACGTGTGGTATATGTTGATTTACGCAATCATGGTGGTTGGATTTACTTTTCTCTATACCGCATTAATTTTTAACCCCAAGCAAATTGCAGACGACCTCAAGCGAAATAACGGATTTATTCCTGGTGTTAAGCCAGGTCAGCCAACAGCTGATTATATTGGTTCGGTGATGGATAAGATTACATTGCCCGGTGCTATATTGCTCGCCTTTGTTGGTATTTTGCCCGGGTTCGCTCAGCGCCTCGGTATTCAACAATCTTTCTCTTCATTTTTCGGAGGAACTTCGTTACTCATTATGGTGGGAGTAGTGTTAGATACCTTGCAGCAGATAGAAACTCAACTGCTCATGCGCCAGTACGATGGTTTAATGAAGAGCGGAAGAATTCAGGGAAGACAAACGACTTCCTCGCCGGTGTCTATGTAAATAATAAAATAAATTCTTTATAAACCTGACAACAGCTGCTTATGCCTTGTCAGGTTTTTTAATGAAACCTAACTCCGGGCCTGTCATTACACGGAGATATGTAATATTGTACAATGATTTATTATAAAACAGAAGCAGAAATTGAATTAATTCGCCAGAGTGCCTTGCTGGTGGGAAAAGCTATTGCTGAAATTGCCAAACTCTTAAAACCAGGGATTACCACCGCAGCACTGGATTTGGTAGCAGACGAATTTATCCGTGATCATAAAGCAGTTCCTTCATTTAAGAATTTTAAAGGATACCCATACGCTTCCTGCATTTCAGTAAATGATGCAGTCGTTCACGGATTTCCAAGCCAGCGGCCATTGGAGGCCAGCGATATTATTTCAGTAGATATCGGGGTCTATAAAAATAATTTTCATGGCGATAGCGCGTATACCTTTGCCATGGGGGAGGCCGCCGCCGAAGCTCTTACCCTGATGCGGGTTACCAAAGAGTCGTTATATAAAGGAATTGAAAAAACCATTTCAGGCAACCGGATAGGGGATATTTCTTTCGCCATCCAGGACTATTGCGAAAAACAACATAAGTATGGTGTGGTGCGGGAATTGGTGGGACATGGATTGGGAAAGCAATTGCATGAAGATCCACAGGTACCTAATTTTGGAAAACGGGGTAGCGGACCGAAAATGCAGGAAGGAATGGTGATCGCCATTGAACCCATGGTTAATTTAGGAGTGAAAGAAGTTTGGTACGATGAGGATGGCTGGACGGTTCGCACCAAAGATGGAAAAGTGTCGGCTCATTATGAACATAACGTTTGTGTACGAAAAAATAAAGCAGACATACTTTCTTCTTTTGACGAGATTGAAAAAGCAGAGAAATCGAATCCGGATTTACAATCAGCTTATTATTAGACCCCATATAGTATATAACAGATTCCGGGTGAACAGTGCTTCCGGTAGTGTGGGAACCTGTTGATCTATCATAATCTTTAGTACGGTGGCAGATTAATTTCAGCAGATACTGATATATATTGTTTCTCTTCCTTTATTATATTTCAGCAATGGATACCCGTTCTTCATTTTGGTGAGAAAGCGCCTTTCATTTATCCAACTGGGGTTTCAACTGTACATAACTCCAGGCAGTAAATGGAAGGAGGAGAATTAATAAAAAAGCAATGGCTTTTCCGCTGATGAAATAGACTGTAAGGGTCAGCAACAGCAGGTAGAAGGGATATAAAATCAATAATAGCCCCATCATTATTGAATCGTAGTGACCAGTATGCCCTGCCTTTTTAAATAACCAATTCCGCAAGGGCAGATAGAGGGGAGCATGGATAATGTATCCCAATGCGGCTGGAACGGCAAGGAGTATTTGGGTTAGTAATGATGGTTTTCTTTCCAGCAATTCCTGCTGTTTGGTCTTATCTTTTTTGTCTATTTCGTAAACCAGCTTTGTCATTTGTTGCTGCAACAGGTTGTTGAATGCCTGGTTGCGAACACCGTCGGAAGCTGTAAGATCAATAGATTCGGCGGTTATCACTTCGCCAAAATGGATGAAAATATTTTTTCCAAATCGAAAAAAAGAACTGTAATTTATTCCCATCGGTAAAACGTTCAACGGAATGTTTTCTTCCCAGGTCTTAATGGCCAATCGCGCCGTTCCTTTTTTGAACGGACGCAGGTGCCATTCGTTTACACATTTTCCTTCAATGAATATTTGAACCACTCCTCCTTTCCTGAATATACTAATGCAGGAATCGAATGTTTTATAATTTTCTGAAAGATTTTCTACTCCCTCACTGGTCCGGTATACGGGCAATATTTTTACCGAAGTAAGAAATCGGGAAATCATTTGGCCCCGAAAAGCATCCCCCCTTGCCAGCGACCAAAGCGGTTCATCAAATAATATATCCAGTATAATGGCATCCAGAAAAGAATTAGGATGATTGAAAGGAACCAATAATGGGCCCTTCATTTTCAAACATTCCGGCTTATTAATTATGATATGGCGGCAAAAAATGAGCATGGCCAGCCGCACCGTGTATTTTAAGAAAGTATAAACCAAATACAGTTAGTTTTACGGGGGTTGTTTAATGATTGTTTTCTAAAAAAAGAGCAATATACAGGAAGCATGGAAAATAAAATAATATGGCGGAAACGGTTGGTGATAGTCGGAGGGGGTGCGGCTGGTTTTTTTTGTGCTGTAAACGCCGCCCGCCTGAATAGCTCGATGGAAGTAATTATTATTGAGAAAACAGGCAAAATGCTGGCAAAAGTGAAAGTGAGTGGCGGGGGCCGTTGCAATGTTACTCATGCTTGTTTCGACAGGAAAGAGATGATAAGAAGATACCCCCGCGGCGGCCATTTTCTGAAAAAAGCTTTTCACCAGTTTTTTACTACCGACACTATTCAATGGTTTGAACAAAGAGGGGTACGCTTAAAAGAAGAACCGGATGGAAGAATGTTCCCGGTTTCCAATTCCTCTCAAACAATCATTGACTGCCTGCTTCAGGAAGCTAACCAGTACAAGATTAAAATTTTAATGAACCGGGAAGTGAAAAAAATAAATATCGATAAGAATGTTTTTCATATTCATTTGGCAGGCGGAGAGCAAATGAAAGCTGATTATGTTTGCTTAGCCTGTGGTGGATATCCCAAAACGGCTATGTTTGATTGGATAAGAGAATGGGGACATACAATTGAAGAACCTGTTCCATCACTATTTACCTTCAACATGCCCGGAAATCCGATCACGAGTTTAATGGGAGTAGTAGCCGAAAATACGTCCGTCAAAATCATCGACACCAGGTTAATAGAGCAAGGGCCCCTGCTAATTACGCATTGGGGAATCAGCGGACCCGTGGTTTTGCGGTTGAGTGCATGGGGCGCCCGTCACCTGGCATCTCTCCATTGGAAATTCAGCGTGCTCATTAATTGGCTGGCAGGATATAATGAACAATCTCTGCGGGAACGATTCAATGAACTCAGGTTTAAAATTGCCACACAAAGAATCAGTTCGCGGAATGAATTTGGATTGGCTGCCCGCTTGTGGGAATTTCTGGTAACCCAATCAGGAATTAATCAGGAAACCAGATGGGCCGATCTGCCCGCGCGAAAGCAAAACCTGCTGATCCGGAATATATGTTCTTTCGAGTGTGCTGTCAATGGTAAAACGACCTTTAAGGAAGAGTTTGTAACGGCGGGAGGTGTTAATCTGAATGAAGTAGATGCAAACACCATGATGAGTAAAAAAATACCGAATCTCTTTTTCGCCGGAGAAGTATTGGATGTGGATGGTATAACGGGTGGGTATAATTTTCAGCATGCATGGACCAGCGGCTACATTGCCGCAAAAACTATTGCCGGCTTAGCTTGAATGCAGCGGGAGAGTATTATTTTCGTGACCAGGTTCGTGGTAATTCTTCCGGGATTATTTCGTGGCTAGAGGAAGGACAATACGTACAAAGTACCTGGTCCCGAAAGATCATTCACTAATCGCGAATAAAAAATATCAAATTCATGAAGCGTATTATCAGTGGAATACAACAGGTAGGAATTGGAGTTGCCAATGCGGAGGAAGCATTTCGCTGGTACCGTAAAATCTTCGGAACCGATATTGTTGTTTTTAAGGATGCTGCTACGGCCGCTTTAATGAAGCGATATACAGGTCAGCAGGCTCATGAACGGTATGCCATTCTCGCATTGAATATGCAAAGCGGAGGAGGATTCGAAATTTGGCAATACACCAGCCGAACCCCTGTTGCTTCTAAGGTCGCCATTCAATTGGGAGATTTGGGGATATATGCCATTAAAATAAAAAGTAAGGATATTGACAAAACCTTTGCCTATTATAAAGAGCAGGGAGTAGAAATATTGAGCACTCCTTCAAAATTACCGGCAGGCCGCAATCATTTTTTTATGAAAGATCCCTACGGAAATGTATTTGAAATTACGGAGGATGATTATTGGTATACCAGCAATGATTGCCTCACCGGCGCCGTGTGTGGAGTTACTATTGGCGTTTCTTCAATAGAAAAAGCATTGCCTTTTTATAAAAATATTTTGGGATATGATAAACAACTTTTTGCCGGTGAAGGAAACTTTACCGATTGGCAGGGAGTGCCTGGCGCCCAACATACCTTTAAGCGGGTAATGATGGGACATAGCCGTATCCTGGAAGGCGCGTTCAGTAAACTGCTCGGACCAACCTCCATTGAATTAATCCAGGTTACTGATCGAAAACCGATTAAAATCTTTGATAATCGGTATTGGGGTGACCTGGGTTTTATTCATGTTTGTTTTGACATCAATGGATTTAAGCAGCATGAAGCTATTTGCAATCAAAATGGATTTCCATTGACGGTAGACAGCAGTAGCAGCTTCGATATGGGAGAGGCAGCGGGTCATTTTGCCTACAATGAAGACCCGGATGGAACGCTTATTGAATATGTGGAAACACACCGGGTGCCTATATTAAAAAAAATAGGCTGGTATCTTGATTTAAGAAAAAGGGATCCTCAAAAACCACTGCCAAACTGGATGGTGAAAAGCCTTGGGTTTTCAAGAGTAAAATCCTGATCGCGTAGAATCTCTGCCTTCTCCCGGTAAATTTTGGTTGTCGCGCGATTTGATTATATAATATTTTAGATTTGCAGTGGCAAGTCCTTACCGGAATTCTGAAAAGAACCTTAATCCTGGCTTATGACTAACTCTTTTGGTCATGAGAAAGAAGTCGATTTCAGCTTGGTTTAAGAAAACCTTTCTGGTTTTTTATGCTGTATTTCTCCTGCAGTATGATACCTTACTGCAAACAGTTCTTCCCGGATTCACCCATACCAACTCCTCAGAAATTATTACCGAGCCAAAGCAAATTCCTCTTTTATTAAAAGACAATGGAATAAACCAGCGCGTGCTCAGCTTTGGTAACATTGACCCGCTTTCGTCTTACTGGATTACCCTCTGTGCTGACTTGCCGGATAATAATAAACCAGCTCGAATACATGTTAAGGATGAAACGGGTCATGTGTTTCTCATATTAACCAAAGTGCTTTCGGGGGATGCTGATTCTATTCACCAGGTTTTTGGGTTCTATCCGCATAGGCCAGCCTCCGGAATTATATTTAAAAACGTAAGAAGCCTGATTATAGGTAATGGAACAAGAGAATACAATATTTCGGTGAGCAAAAAGCTGTCTCCTGAAATTTTTCAGTTGGTCTTGGAACAAGCTGTCATCAGTTCAAAACACCGGTATAACCTCAATAAATATAATTGCTACAATTATGCAATAGACGTATTTAATGCGATTCCGGGAATTGAAAAAATTCCGATTAGCAAAGTGAGATTTCCTTTCATTCTGGGAAAAGGAGGATCACCCTGTGCTTTATTTAAGGATTTGATTCATTTAAAAGAAAATCCTTCTTACTGGTCGGATTATATTAAGACTGGAATTTTTTTGGCCCCCGCTAATACTCCTGCTAACAAAACAACGACTAAAAAAGATTGGACAAGGATTAGTTTGAAGTAACCCATTCTTAAACCTTTTAAATTATGATTTATGAAAAAGTTTTTTTGCCTGCTGTTATTGGTTTTTATCGGACAGGTTGTTTTTGCCCAAAATAAACCGTCTCAGGATGAAGGAAAGAAAAAAAAGAAGACAGACAAATTCCTGTTTGGTGTAGGCGGTTTTCAATTGGCTTCAATAACCGGGGATGCCTCAAGCTATGATTCACCATTACCTGGCTTTGTAGTGGGCTTTGGAATTAAACTGGTTGATTTTGGAAATAACTGGAGTGTTATTACTGACCTGGAATATTCTCAGCAGGGGTCGAAGTATAAAGATACTTATGCAAGCGGAAAAGCCATCCTGTCGTATCTTAATCTCCCTATTGTTGGAAGGTATCGTACCAAATCCGGCTTTTTTGGAGAAGCTGGTCTGCAGCCTGGTATATTATTAAGCGCAAAAGATAAGGTCGGTGGTTCCACTTATGACTTCAAAGACCAGGTTAAAAACTTCGACCTGGCTGTGCCATTAGGAGTAGGTTTCGGTTTCCAAAATGGATTTGATGTGGAGGTTCGGGTTGCCCCAGGGCTGCTTAATCTGAACAAGGAGGGCAATGACAAGTCTCATAATTTGGTTTCCGGCCTGCGGGTAGCTTTTAATTTTTGACCGAGACAGCCTTAGCTCCTGTTAAAGGAGTTTATTTATATCTGCCCTGCTTTAAAAAAGGATAAATATCTATGACCAGGTTCTTTTTAAAGATACCTGGGGATATGTCATCAATCTATTGGGCTAAAATATTGAAAGTCACCATTAAAAAACCAGCCGGGCTGAGGTGATTTAACCCTTTTTTCTGCTATCTTTGCTGCCCCGAATTTTTTAAAACCCTTCGGGAAAAATCTATCATGTTTTTAAATGAAATTATTAAACAACTAAACGCTGATGCACAGGAGTCTCCTTCGGTCGAAACCGTGGAGGCTACAGCGACAATAACTGCACCTGTAGTGGAGCAACCTACTGCTCACGATGACTTCGATTGGAGCATCGATAAACGTAATGTTACTGCTTACACCAAAGACGAAAAAGAAAAGTACGATGTGGTGTATGAAGGAACCTTTAAAGCGGTTACAGACGGAGAATTGGTTACCGGTGCCGTAGTAGCCCTTACCAAAACAGATGTAGTCATCAACATCGGATTCAAAAGCGATGGGTTGATTTCATTCAATGAGTTCCGGGATTTGCCGGGATTGAAAATTGGGGATGAAGTGGAAGTAATGGTGGTGGAAAAAGAAGACAGGGAAGGACATCTTAACCTTAGCCGCAAACAGGCTCGTGTTACCCGCGCGTGGGAGCACATTGTGGAAGTTCACAAAACCGGCGAAGTAATTACCGGTACGGTAACTTCAAAAACAAAAGGTGGATTGATTGTAGATGTATTTGGAATGGAAACATTCCTGCCCGGTTCGCAAATTGATGTGAAGCCGGTAACCGATTACGATCAATTTGTAGGTAAGACTATGGAGTTTAAAGTGGTTAAGATAAACGAGGCCATCAAGAATGCGGTTGTAAGTCATAAGGCGCTTATTGAAAGCGATATTGAGGCTCAACGCGCCGAGATCATGAGCAAACTCGAAAGGGGCCAGGTACTGGAAGGTTCAATCAAGAACATTACAGACTTCGGTGCGTTTATGGATCTGGGTGGTTTGGATGGATTGCTATATATCACGGATATCAGTTGGGGCCGTATCAGTCACCCAACCGAAGTATTGAAGCTCGATCAGAAACTGAAGGTGGTGGTATTAGACTTCGACGATGAGAAAAAACGAATTAGCCTTGGTTTGAAACAGCTTACTCCTCATCCGTGGGATATCCTTCCGGAAACTGTAGTAGAGGGGTCTGTGGTAAAAGGTAAAGTAGTTAACATTGAGGATTATGGTGCATTCCTGGAAATTATGCCAGGCGTAGAAGGATTGGTACACGTAAGTGAAATTACCTGGGCCAACACGCCGGTGAATGCGAAGGAATTCTTTAAACTGGGCGATGAACACGAAGCCAAAATAGTTACGCTGGATAAAGGCAATCGCAAAATGAGCTTATCCATTAAGCAAATGAGCGAAGATCCCTGGAGTACGATTGAAAATCGTTTCCCCGAAGCAAGTCGTCATACCGGGCTCGTAAAAAATATCACTCCCTATGGTGTGTTTGTAGAATTATCAACTGGTATAGGTGGAATGATTCATATCAGCGATCTCAGTTGGTTGAAGCGATTCAGTCATCCTTCTGAGTATACTAAAGTGGGTAGCCATATCGATGTGGTGATACTTGGTATTGATAAAGAAAACCGCAAATTACAATTAGGTCATAAGCAACTGGAAGAAGATCCCTGGAATGCCCTGCAAGATACGTTCGCGGTAGGCACCTTACATGAGGCCACTGTTACCCGTAAGGATGATAAAGGAGCGGTCGTACAATTGCCATATGGTCTGGAAGGATTTGCCCCTAATCGCCATCTCAATAAAGAAGATGGTAAACAGATTCAGGCAGACGAAACAGCGCAGTTTATGGTGATCGAATTCGATCGTAATGAAAAGCGTATCGTTCTCTCGCATACCCGGATCTGGGAGCAATCCAAAGTGGAAGAAAAAGAATCAGCTAAAAAAGAAGCCCGTGTAGAAGCGGATAAAACCAAGAAAGCCGTAAAAGCTATCCAGGGCAAAGTGGAAAAAACTACCCTGGGTGATCTGGGTGCTTTGGCTGAAATTAAAGCCAAATTACAGGAGGGGGAGAAAGGCAGTGATGAACCCAAGGCGGAGTAAATAGAACTTAATTTATGCTAAAACTCCCTGTAGAAATACAGGGAGTTTTTTATTGAAAAATCAGCCTGTTATATAATATTATATAAAATGGCACGTTTTTATTTTCCTGGTTCAATCAACTTAGAAACAGGTACTTAACATGGGGGAGATTGGAATAAATTCTTTACGAAATATTACAGAAGTAATTATCAAATCAGCCCCGGTTTCCTGTTTGTATTATTCCCTGGTTCAGCTTACTGAATTCAATAAACACTCATTTTCTTAATTATCCCGTTATGCTGATTCCCCGTTTTCTACTGGTGCTTTTTGTTTTATCTCTAAGTGGTACATCCTGGGCGCAGGGCAGGGGTGATGATGCTTCCAATGCGGATGCCCTGGCCCGTAAGTATAAAGATGAGGATGTAATGTGCATGTCATCATACCACTTTTATACTTTTGATAAAGGCAAGAACGCACTCAACGAAAAAGTAGTAACCATCCAGGAAGATGCGGAACTTGAATTTCTTTCTTTGAAGAAGTTTGCCTCCCTTACCTATCCCGAATTCTATAACAGGTTTATCCAGTTAAAAGCATTTAAGAAGGCCGTAAAGGTGGGCGAGAAATATATTACGTCCGCCCGATCGGGGGTGGATCGTTCGGTAACCAGTGATGGAATATTTTTCGATGACAGCCGGGTGCAATATTATCCTATCCGGTTCTCTGAAAAAGGAGCTATGGCCAGGATTACTGTAAAAAAAGAGTTTTCAGATGGCAAGTATCTGACCCGATTATTTTTCAAAATGTCGTACCCGGTAAGAGAACAGGTATTTGAATTTAAAGTGCCCGATTGGTTGTCGGTGGATTTTAAAGAAATGAACTTCGAAGGGTATAAAATAGAAAAGCAACAGAACAAGAAAGGAAATTATACCAGTTATGTTTTTATTATGAAAGATATTACCGGGTATAAAAACGAGTTTAAGAGTATTGGCCGGGCCTATGTTGAACCGCATATCATTGTTCAGATCAAATCATTTGAAAGCAAGAATGAAGTGTTTAAAGGGTTTGACAAAATTGATGATATCTACGGATGGAATAACAAGTTGTATCAAATGGCGGGTAATGAGAAAGAGAAACTCCAGCCCCTGCTGGCAAAAATTACTCCTGGGGAAAACCAACGATCTGGATAAGATAAAAGCCATTTATTATTGGGTACAGGATAATATACGGTATATAGCCTATGAAGATGGATATTCCGGGTATATCCCGGCTTCGGTACAGGATGTGGCTTCCAAGAAATATGGTGATTGTAAAGGAATGGCAAACCTGCTTACGGAGCTGCTTAAATTAGCCGGTTACCAGGCACATTTTACCTGGATCGGCACCCGCCAATTGCCCTATAAACAATCAATGCCGGCCCTTTGCGTAAACAATCATGCTATTACGGTTTTGAATTACCAGGGAAAGGAATATTTCCTGGATGCTACGGAGAAATATGTCGCCTTTGGCGAAAACGCCTTTCGTATTCAAGGCAAAGAGGCACTGATTGCCAAAGGGGAAAAATATGATGTCAAAGAAGTGCCCCTAACCACGGGGAAGGATCACAAAGTTTCCACCAAGGCAGACCTTACTTTATCCAACGAAACTTTATCGGGTAAAGTAAAAGTAATATTAACGGGTAATGAACGTACCGATTTTCACCAGGCCTATCAGAGTTTGCCGATTACCCAACAGGAAGAATTTTTAAACAATTACCTGGAATTCGGTAACAGTAATGTGCAGGCAGCTAATATTAAAACAAGTGATCTGAAAGACCGGGAACTGCCTGTAACCATTGAAGGCGACGTAGACCTTTCGAATTATGTAAACAGTATTTCCGGTGATAAATATATAAGTATTGACTTCTTTCCTAAAACGCTGGAAAGATATATGCCCGATGAAAAAAGAGTGAATGGGTATGATTTTGACTATGTACTCAGTTATGATGATGATATCTCGCTCACCGTGCCAGCCGATAGAATTTTTGTGGACATACCAGGTAAACTGGATATGGATTATGAGGGGTATGAGTTTAAAGGAGAGTACGCGGTTTCCGGGAATAAGATAACGCTTAAGAAATCACTTACTATAAAGAATAGCGTAATAAAAGTGACCGATTTTGAAAACTGGAAGAAATTCCTGGAGGCTATTAAAGAGTTCAATAAGTATTTCTTAAGTGTTACAAAAAAATAAGATTGTGTATGAAACGAATGGTTAAATACCACTGTTCCGCATCTGTTTTATTTTCTGGTTTCTGTTGATCAGTTCGCTCCCGGCAAAAGCGCAGGATATGATCAATGAAGATTTCCTGGATAATATTGAGAGCAATGCTAAGTTTATTATGGAGGAGGCGGCGCCTGCCTTTTCGATTATGGTGGTTCCGGATAAATGGAAGAAAGAATCGGCTACGGTAATTGGTTACAAAAGAAGTATACTGTTTGATAAAAAATCGAGTGGAGGTTTTTTCACCGCCAAGGATCGGAGTGTATACTTTTTTGAGAAAGTTCGTTTCAAAATAAAGCTGAACGATAATAATGCGGTAGAGAATTTCTCCCAGATATACTTTCGATACAGCGAAAAGGAAGATGGATTCATAGCCCGTATTATCAAACCCGGCGGGGAATTGGTTACCGTTGATCTGAAAGACGCCGTGAGTATTGAATCGGGCAGCGACATGCCCGAGTTTTTTAAGAGTTTCTTTGATCAAAGCTATGGGGCCCAGCGAAGATATTTCAAAGTGGCGATCCCAAACCTCGAGCAGGGCGATATCCTCGAGTATGTAGCGAACACCAAAAGCAAACTAAACGTCAGTGGATTGGGTTATGTGGAGTTTACTCCGCAATATGAAATTTGCAGCAAGCATTATCCTGTAATGCATAATGAAATAGTCATTGAAACAGACGATAAGTCCTTTTTTAAATCCTTATCACTGAATGGAGCACCGGAATTTAAAAAGGAAGCACCAGATGATAAAAACTTTTCAAAGTACGTATTTGTTGATAAAGACCGCGGAACCGAAAAAGACGTAAATTTTGTAAAAGAAATGCTGGTATACCCGGTGGTGAAATTCCAGGTGGTATATTCCAACAATGCGCAGGTAAAAGGCGCGCTGATCGGTCAAAAAGGGGAACTGAAGAAAGGGTTTACCAAAGAGGAACTGGCTAAAAAAGCTTGGGAAGATTATGAAAGTACCGGAGAAGCCCGATTCGGTTCTGATCAATATTATAATTATTCAATTCAGGGTTTCATTAATGATAGCTGGGCCGCCTTGAAAAAACTGGGGGCTAAAGACTGGACAGAAAAAGACTATATAAAAAACGTTTATTATTATATCCGCAATAAGGTATTATTCCAGAATAGCTATCTCAGCGACAAATCATATGCCTATATATTCGGGTCCTTATTGTTCCAGCGGGATATAAAATCAGATTTGGTCATCAGCACGTCCAACCATATCGGAAAATTTAAAGACATTCTGTTTGAGCAGGAGATACGCTACGCTATAAAGGTAAATAACCAGGTATATTTCAATTGCACCGATCACTCCAACCCCGGCGAATTGGTTGAATCCCTGTTGGGCAACGAAGCCTATATCATAAGCAAGCCTCCAAAAAAAGGGGACCAGGAAATAAAGCCTTTCTCCCTGCCGGATGCGGCTTTTTCCGATAACATCTCCAATTTTGTTGTGCACGCTTCCCTTTCCGGGGATATGAATAATGTTATCGTATCGAGGTCAAATACCTACAAAGGTTTAAGTAAGGCGCGTACGATAAACAACACGATGAAATTTACTACCTACATGATTGATGATTATAAATTGTATGGCGGCAATTCGCCCACTGAATCAATGAAGGGGAACCAGGAGGCCGAATATGATAAATCAATTAAAGCCATTAAAGATGAATTTAAGAAAGCGAAGCCCGATTTTGTAAAAGAAGAGTTACAACGGGAATACCGGCAAAAAGTATCATACAAAGATTTCAGAATTAATAGTGATGGCCGGTCGTTAAAGAAGGCCGACCTCGTGTTTACCGAAGATTTCGAATTGCCCGGCCTGATCAGGAAAGCGGGTAAGAAATACCTGGTGAACCTGACGGGACTGGTAGGTCCGCAATTACAGATTAAAAAAGAGGAGCGTAATCGAAAATTAGATATCAGCGTTGGATATGCCCGGTCTATGCACTGGCTGATTACTTTTAAAATTCCGGATGGGTATATGGTAGACGGAATTAAAGAGTTAAATACGATGGTAGAGAATGAAACCGGGAAGTTCAGTTGCGAAGTCAAAGAAGAAAACGGAACAGTTGTATTCAATATCGCCAAAATTTATAAGCAGGCGAATATCAGTAAATCCAAATGGCAGGAGATGCTGCAGTTTATCGATGCGGCCTATAACAATTCTTTTAAGTATATACTTTTAAAACCTAAAAATTAAGTAATTCATTTTATGAAAAAGATCCATATCCTTTGCTTACTGATGCTGGTATCCCTGTTCGCATCGGCCCAATATAAGAAAGCAAGTTTTTTAACCAAGAGCGGCCGTACTTATTCGCTGGGCACAACCTTTCATGTGATGGGCGATGGAAAAGGCGCCCCCGTTGGCTTTTATTTCAGTGGGGGAAGAGATAATACGGAAAGTCATTTTTTTACCTGGTACGAGTTTGTAGGAATACCTCCATTTAAGTATTCATTTCAGACCACGGGCAATAATTATAGTACGCAAACAGAGGACCCCGTTACCGTGACAGGCAAATCAAATTTTCACCTCATATATAATTACAATGTAGGGTACCATATTTTAAATAGGGAAGGTAGTAGCGAGCAGAAATTACAACCTTATGTTTTTTTGGGAATAAATGCTGTGCTGTTGGGCCGGGCCGATCAACCGGAGGCGTACAATCAATATTCCGATCTGAAAAGGAATGTTACTACGGAGGGTTTAAGCTTTGGTGCCCGGGGCGGTGTGGGGGCGGTATATAATTTTACGGATCGAATAGGTGTTAAAACCGACCTGGGCTATAACTTCCAGTATAATTATGAAGCGGATGGCTATAACACCGAGATGTATAATATGTTTACTAACCATATTCTCATAACGGCCGGCGTGCGTTTCAGATTTTTAGAAGATTGATATGGATTGTAACAGTTACGATAAAGGCATCGCAGTGAGCCGCTAAATATCGTATCAGCGAACGATCTTCAGTGGTTCCCTTATTTATATTTTCTTTTTCCTTGTTCTTTTCATCCTATTCCTAATTCTTCAAGAATCTTTGCATCAAAATTAATGAGTGAATTGATCGTAATATCCGCTGCGTTCCATCGGGGATGGTTGTAAACAGAATGATGAGGGACTACTACACATTTCATTTTAGCGGCTTTGGCTGCAATCAACCCGTTGAAGGAATCTTCAAAAACAATACATTGATTGGGTGAAACAGATAATTCTTCCGCGCAATTAATAAATACCTGGGGGTGCGGTTTACCATATGGAAGTGACTCCGCAGAGGTGATGGCGTGCAGTTGATTTCGAATGTTTAGTTTGTCAACCACTACATTAATCAGGCGCATCGGGGAGGAAGAAGCTATTCCGATGCGAAAATTTCTTTGCTGAAAAAAGTCCATGATGTATTCTACTCCGGGCATTATCTGGCCCGATTGCTTTATTTTCTGCAAAGCGGTTTCTTCAATATGTTCAATAGCCTCCGGAGCTTTCAACTTATCAATCTGGTGATAACTAAACCAATAATCAATCCATTCAGGCGTACGTAGACCCGTACTTAAATGATATTGCTCATCGGTCAAATGTATATTATATAAGGATAGAACCTCCTGCCCGGCTTCCTGCCATAATGGTTCAGAATCAATCAGCAGGCCATCCATATCAAAAATTACGGAAGTAGATCGCATCGTTCAAAGATAATTGGGAGTATGCGGATTTATTAAATTATCATCTTTTAATTATGATATTTTGGTTTTTCAGAGATACCATGGAATTGATTTATACTTTAATATGAACCATTATACAATTTCGCATATGGTTTTTCAGCCATAATAAGCAGTTTGCTTCCGCATTTGTTACTTCCTGTAAAATTTGTTTTCGCATAAATGTTTTAAGTAAAGTACCCCATAACCTTATCAAAATTCGGGGGTTTAGTAAAAAGAGGATATTTCAAACGCGGCGGCTCCCTCGGATGGCTTCCATTAGGATTTATTTCATACCTTCAACATTCAAATGGGCGATATACCTCCGCGCCGAATGTTTGCAATAATTCCACCTGCGCAAAGACCAATAATTAAGTGCCTGCCAGTTTCACAATTTAATATTTCAAATGAATTAATGAAATACTATAACAATATTAAATTGGGCCGTCCAATGCCTGGATGGTGGGTACGGTTTATTACAACTTATCCGGCAGTTCCCACTATCGTTGCATTGACTGGCATTGGCTTGATTTCAATTTCGCTTGCACCAATTAATAGTGGCACAAAGAATTATGAGTACGGATTATTTATTGAAACTATCAGGGTAACTTTCGGATCGGATATGCTTGTTGACCAGGCTATTAAGCTTCAGAATGCTTATCGCAGTTGGGTTCCGGCCGAGATTAGAACCTGGGTGCATGGCCTTTTTGGAAACGTAACTTTGTACCTGGTGGTGCCATTTTTATTGTTACTCGAGTACCTTTTCCCCTGCCGGCAATCGCAGCGACTCATAAGCAAGGCATTCTTACAAGACTTTGTTTGGTTTGCCGTCAGTGCGCCAACCGGAATTCTTATCCTTGGTACAATGAACCAATTTCTTCGAAACCTATTCGATGACCACCTGGGGTTCTTTTCTGTAAAAGCAGCCATTACATGGCCAGCCTACCTTCAAATCATTACAGCAGTATTATTGGGCGAGTTAGTTTTGTGGTTTCACCATTATGTAAGGCACAAAGTTCGCATCTTTTGGGTCTTTCACGCGGTTCATCACTCGCAGAAGGAATTGAACATTTTCACAGATGATCGTATGCACTTTATAGACAAGGTTGTCGCATCGCTACTCGTATTTGTTCCCTTTTACATCTTCCAGGTACCAAATCTATATGCAGTAGCCTTTATCGGCATGTTCACCACTATCTACACGCGTTTTCTTCACGCAAATGTGAGAATCAACCTGGGGTCGTTGGGCTGGATACTCGCTTCACCTCAATTTCATAGGGTTCACCATTCTGCGGACCCTGAACACAAGGATAAAAATTTTGGAGGAATTCTCAGCCTATTTGACCACCTGTTTGGAACCGCTTATCCTTCGCGGGATATCTATCCCGAAACCGGTATTTCCGACTCGCGATTCCCCACCGAAGATAAGGTTCGGGTTAGGCAACTACCCAGTAACTGGCTCATGCAAACAGTATATCCTTTTATACAGTTATTCAAAAAAAAGCCGGAATCCAGTCACCACGACTTTCAAAATAGATACATCCGTTCGCCGGGTGAACAAAATAACTCAAGTCCGGATTTAATAACCAGGCAAAAGGAACTCTAAATACGGGAAGATTTTCAAAAATAATGACAGATCCGGTTAGGCTGTAGTAACCCTGATTTCTGTGTGAGCTGATGTATTTGGATTCCCAAACTTGGAAGCAATTTCGACTAATTCGATCCCCACTGGAAGCTAATGACAGCTGGAGGGGGGGATTGTTGATTTTTGGCCACCCAAAGATCAATCAATACTTGCTTTCTTCCTTGTCCCAAACACCAGGCAGATTGGCGATTTAGCTCATTAGGATTCCTTATAGAGGATTTATAGCCAGCTTCATAATTAATTTCAGTTGGTCAAAAGAGGATAACCTGCTCCGGAAAAACCCAGGTAGAAAAGCACCGCTTCTATAAACAAATCCTTATTTTCGGTATTCATTGCTTGTCAAACCATTTGCCCATGCCTTCCCTCGTGAACCGGTTGAGGAATTTGAATATTGTCCGCAAAATAGTATATGCGGTGGTAGGTATATTTTCTTACCCCGGCTTAGCCATGTTCAACAAACTTTCTATTTCAGGAACGGAGCATTTGAAAGATCTTCCGCGCAATAATGTTTTGTTTGTAAGTAATCACCAGACCTATTTTGCCGACGTCATAACCTTTCTCCATATTTTTTGTGCCGTGAAATGGGGTAAAATGAATCACCTCGGTATTCCTTATTACCTGCTTAATCCCTTTACCAATGTAAATTATGTAGCAGCGGAAGAAACAATGAAAGGAAGCTGGATCAGCCGGCTTTTTGCCTTGGCCGGTGCACTAACGGTAAAAAGAACCTGGCGCTCAGAGGGGCAGGAAGTTCGCCGGAACCTTGACCCTTCCGATACCCGTAAAATATAAAGAGCGCTGGCAAATAATTGGGTAATCACTTTTCCCCAGGGAACAACCAAACCCTTCGCTCCCGGTCGTAAAGGAACTGCGTTTATAATTAAAGAAACTAAACCGGTAGTTATCCCGGTGGTGATCCGCGGATTCTGGAGAGCCTTTAATAAAAAAGGATTGAAGTTTAAAAAGAAAGGTTCTATATTGTCGGTTACCTTTAAAGCCCCGTTGCAAATAGATTACGACGCCCCATCCGAAACCATACTCGACAAAGTTATGGACGCGATAGAACAGAGTAAGAAACATATGCTCAAAGGTCCGCATCACTGGCTCAAGATCGATAAGTAACCGGACGCTTTTCTTTCAATGCTTCTTAGGAATATTCTATTTAACCATAACCTGTAGCTATCACACAAAACCGGGCAACAGGTTTCCGGTAAAATACCTCCTTTCCATTAATCTTTTATAAATAGTGCTTTTAGTTCCGAAGCATCATCCGGTTTCAGTCTTTCCTCCCAAAATCAGGCGTAATTGCCTTCTGCGTAAAGCTCCGTCAAACAATTTCTTTTCCCCTTCTGATTCCGGAACCAGTTGATTTACCGGCCGCGCTTTGCCATGGGGGTCTAATGCTACAAAAGTATAATAGGCTTCATTGCTTTTGTATTTATACTGCTGAATCACATCTTCGCCCCAAACGCTCATATGTACTTCCATCGAAGAATTGAATGCGCGGGAAACTTTGGCTTCAATATGTACCACATTTCCTAATTTGATAGGGCTTTCAAAAGAAATATTATCCACGGAAGCAGTTACTACCGGGGCGCCGCAATGTTTCATAGCGGCCAGCGCGGCGGCAATATCCATCCAATACATTAATCGTCCTCCCATTAAATTACCAAAAGTATTGGTATCGTTGGGTAACACTAACTCAGTCATGGTAATGCTTGATTCTTTGGCGGTCTTTGCTTTTTGGTCCATTTTATCGATTGTTATAAATCCTGGTTGACGGGTTCGCCATCCAGGGGAAAATAATATTGGTGCAAAGGTAAAGGAGTGCGCATCTCCGATTCGCTAAATAATATCCACGAGTCATTGATTAGGGGTCACGCCGCCTGTTCCTTTTGGCAATTCATATATTTCGCTCAAATACCTGCTTATATTCTCATCTATTTTACTGTCATAATAAAATCCTCGCTCCCTTGACACACCCATCGCCAGTTTCCGGAACATTTTTATCATCGCAAATAAAGTTTCCCATATTTCTTTATTCTTTGCGCATGGATAAGTATCCAGCAATTCTTGCCAAAGCAGGGAATCCATATGGTCCTTTAAATATTTTCCCCCGTTACCTATACTAACGGAAAAATTAGTCCGGATACCTATTTGCCATGCTATCATTTGAATAAGCATATTACGTACCGGTCCGTTTAATATATACAGGGCATAGACAGTTTCTTCTCTCCACAATCCCTTTGCAACATAAGTACTCACCCACCAGAATTCATTACAACAATCGCTGAATTGTTTTTGAGTGGGATTCTGTATATGGTAATCTTTATCAGAGGCCGGTGGTAAGGCCGGGATAATACCATCTTTGTCCAGCAGGCAAATACTTTGGCTGTCTGGTTTAACGATATTGACGAATTTTTCTATTGGAATAAGCGTAAGGTCTATACGATTGCCATCCAAAAAAAGCATCAGGTAGCTGAAATAATTATCAAACGATGGATCCGGAATACTCATGGTTTGGGGGGTCTGGACAATCAACCGCTCTCCAAAGCAATCGATCCATCCCGGATCATTAATAAAACTTACTGTTTCACTAACCACATAAACGATGTCATAATCCTGCAGGAAATCTTTTTTGGCCGAAGCATTTGCCCGGGAACCGTTCAGGATAACAGCCCGAATTCGCTCATCGGAAGCTGCTGTTTGTACGATAAGCGCCATCATATCATCTTCAGACCTCATTATTCGGTTCATTATGAATTAGGAAAGAAAAAAGGAATCAAATCGATCAGTATTTCTGCAAGGTCCGATTCTGTCATCCAAACAAATGTTTTTTTGATTAACGTTGTTATGATTGTGAAATGAATATTGCAATCAAATAATTTTATTAAATACACTTGTAGATTAATATTCTCTGAAATAATCAAACAACCACTTTCTCCATCTTTGACAGGAATGTTTCATCAATATCTGCATCAATGCCCGGCCCATTTGGTATTTCCAGGAAATAATTATTGTACCGTGCACCGCCTGTTACCGGATCTTCTTTATGACCCAGCAGGCAGGTATCCAAATCATAAAATTCAATATTATCGTGACTCATCGCCAGATGCACTTTGGCGGTTAATGCCAGCCTGCTTTCTACCATTCCGCCCAGCATGCAGGGTATATTTCTTTTTTGTGCCTCATTGGCAATTTTCATTGCTTCCAGTATCCCTCCCGATTTGGCTAATTTGATATTGATGTAATCGCAGGCATTCGCTTCTATCAGCCGGAGAGCATCGTAGTGATCAAACACACTTTCATCGGCCATAATTTTTATAGGCGATTGCTTTCTTAACGCGGGTAATAAATGATCATTCCAGCGGCGCATTGGTTGTTCGCAAAACTGAATTTCATACGGACCAATGTTTTGCAAAGCATATATGGCCTCTTCGTAGGTCCAACCCTGGTTGGCGTCAATACGTAAGATTATATCTTTTCCAACCGCTTCCCGAATCAATCGTACCCGCTCCACGTCTTCTTTATATTTCTTGCCGAGTTTAACTTTAATAATGCGAACCCCCTTCTTTTTAAATTCAACTGCCGTGGCCGCCATCTTTTGCGGGGTATCGATACCAATGGTGAGATCAGTCTGAATCATTTTCTTCTTTCCCCCCAGGTAAACATATAACGGAACCTTGGCTGCTTTGGCGGCCAGGTCGTGCAGGGCCATGTCAAAAGCGCTCTTAATCGTGGAGTTAAAGGCAATGTATTGGTGAAAGTCATTCATTCGTTCTTCGATGGGGAGCGGGTCTTTGCCTTTTGCTATGCGGGCAAGGTCCTTGGCAATTTCAAAACAGGTACTTTGTGTTTCCCCTACGAGCATAGGAAAGGCGGAGCATTCGCCCATACCCGTGAGTCCGGAATCGGTATGCATCCGTATAAAAATATTCTGCGTGTAATAGGAGGTTTCGGTGGCAATCACAAAAGGCTCCATCGGAATGGTAAGCTTAAAAATTTCTGTTTGAAAAATTTTCATAATGATTTATTAGCAAAGGGGAAGATAAAGATTTTGTCTTTATTTGCGGGAGGGGTCGTAATTTACTTGTAATAAATATTTCGGGGCCATCGCCGGACCATTTTTTTGTTGTCATTATTTCTTAAATCGCTGTTTTAATAAATCCAAAGAAAAATTTAATAGTGAAAAGAATTATTTCGTTATTTCTCTTGTTTTATTCCGTAATGGTAGCCGCGCAGGATATAACCGGCACCTGGGAAGGAGAACTGGTTAATAATGGAGGGGCTTTTGACGGATTACAGCGTGTTGCTAAAATGAAATGGGAATTGGTTCAAATAAAGAAGGAAGTTTTTGGTGTTGTGTATTTTTATCCCCAGGATACCAGGCCTTCCGATAAGCCCACTGTTTGGTATAGCTGGTATGGCAAACTGGGTAAGAAAGCGGATTTCCCTTTCCAGTTTATACAAGGAAAATTTATAGAAGGACTTGGGACTACAACCGTTTTTCAATTTATCGTACGGTTCGAACATAAAGACGTATCGGATAAATTAACCGGACCTTATTTTAATCAATTGGAAGCCCTCCATTCCCGGGAGCGGTCCGCTGGTTTTTATAAGCTGGAGAGAAGTTCTGCTGATGTGTCTGATCAGTTAGCAATGAAGATGCGGGAGAAAAGGAATATCGAAAAATTAGAGAAGCAAAAATAATGCAAGGTGAATGGTGGCTTTCTTATTTTTGACTTCTGACTTTTGACTTTAATTTATAAAAGTAACCATACTCGTTTGCAAATTCCATTTCATTCTCGTTATTCCTGTTTTTTACCTCTGGCATAAGCGACTCTAACCGAATCAATTGATCGCCAAAATAGGTATCCTAACGATTAAAACACCATTTGGATTCGAGCAGTTTCTCTTATTTTTGCGACTCACTTAATGCTTGTTATGAATCAATCATCCTATACGTTGTCTTTTGATAATACTGAAATTGCTTTTGCCTATAAAAGCGATAAGGAATTGCGACGTGCCCATTTTCTTTTTAAATGTATGGGCATTGGCTGGTTAGTAAATTGGGGCATTCGTATCACTCCCTGGACCATTAAGGCTGGGTTACCGGTGAAAGGTATAATTCGCAAGACCATCTTCAGCCAGTTTGTTGGAGGAGAAACACTACAGGAAACAGCCGCGGTTGCCAGAAAGTTGGGCCAGTATAATGTCAAGGTGATTCTTGATTACGGGGTAGAAGGGGGCGATAACGGAGAAGCAGGGTTTGACCATGCCTGTGATGAATTCATTCGGGTAATCGAGTACGCCGCTACGCAACCGAATATTCCTTTTATGAGTGTAAAGGTTACCGGTATAGCACGTTTTGGATTATTGGAGAAATTGGATAAATCAGTAGACATTCACTCCGGCAGCCTCATGAAGCGATATGTAAAAGCGTTGGAAGAGCTTACAGAGGAGGAAAAGATAGAATGGCAGAACGTTAGTAACCGGCTTCATCGTATTTGCCAGGCAGCCAGGGAAAAAAACGTGGGTGTTTTTATTGATGCGGAAGAAACCTGGATCCAGGACCCGGTAGATGTGATCACTACCCTGATGATGGAACAATACAATAAAGAAAAAGCAGTTGTTTTTAATACCTTCCAGTTATACCGGCACGACCGCTTGAAATTTTTGAAAGACTCTCATGAAGCGGCCGAACAGCGTAATTTTATTTTGGGAGCGAAATTGGTTCGGGGGGCCTATATGGAAAAGGAGAGAGAACGGGCCCGATTAATGAATTATCCTTCTCCCATCCAGCGAAATAAAGAAAGTACTGATCTCGATTTTAACCTGGCCATGGAGTTTTGTATTAAAAATATTTCGAAGATATCAATGGTTATGGCCTCACATAATGAAAGCAGTAACCTGCATACTACTAAGATCCTCGATGCGAAAGGGATTCCGCACAATCACCCGCATATCCATTTTTCTCAATTGTACGGAATGAGTGATAATATTACATTCAACCTCGCTAAAGCAGGTTTTTCCGTCAGCAAATACCTTCCATTCGGTCCCATTAAAGATGTTATTCCCTACCTCATGCGCCGGGCACAGGAAAATAGCAGTGTTTCGGGACAAACGGGGAGAGAACTGGGACTGATTAAAAAAGAAATGCAAAGAAGGGGAATGTAAAAGCAGATTTTCAATTTCAAAAACTACAGAAACAGTAAATTTATAAGTACTTTGCTTATGAAATCTGCTGTATGAAAAAAGTTAAGACTCTACTTTTCGCTTTGTGCTGTTCAATGGCGGCAACTTTCTTATTTGCATTCAATCAGAATCATAATGTTCCTTCCTTAAATGGTTCCTGGCATTGGGAACAGGGAACAGAGGAAGCCACCATTATTTTTGGGGATGGCTATTGTGTATTTGCCTCTTTTGATCAAAAAAACAGGAAGTTTGAATATACCTGGGGTGGTCCTTATAAAGTGAATGAATCAAGTATTGTGGTTGAGCTTCAGTTTAATACCAAAGTGAAAGAGTTGACAGGTACCGTATTCAGTTTTGCGTATAACTGGAAGAACGATAAATTGCTTGCCTCCTTCCGGGGTACCGGAACCGCTGAAGAATGGACGCAGGGAGATAATGGTAAGGCGGACCTTGCTGGTACCTGGCGCATCAGTGGCCGTAAACAAGGAGAAAACATAAGCGAAATACCGCTGGCACCGCGCCGGACATTAAAAGTATTATCTGCTACCAAGTTTCAATGGGTGGCTATTAATATAGAAACAAAAGAATTTTTTGGAACGGGGGGTGGCCGTTATACTTTTGAAAACGGACAATACACCGAACATATTGAATTCTTTAGCCGGGACAGCTCCCGGGTAGGAGCGTCGCTGAGCTTCCAGGGAAAATTAGAGGAGAGAGCCTGGCACCATAGCGGACTTAGTTCAAAAGGAGATCCAATCTATGAAATATGGAAACGTATTAACCAATAACTGAACCAGTATTAATATTATTCTATGAATAAATTCTTTTTATTACTTACAATCCTCTTTATGTCTGCTTGCAGTAATAATACCAGTAATTCAGTTTCCAAATTAAAAACGATCGGCCAAATAGATTACATGGATGCATCGCTGGAAGATGTTATTAATTCGGGATCTACGATTGATATTATTGCCGATGGTCACGACTGGACCGAGGGCCCCTTATGGGTAGATAGCGGAAAGATGTTATTATATTCCGATATTCCGCCCAATAAAATTTTTAAATGGACCGAAGCAAAAGGAAAGGAATTATACCTAACCCCCTCCGGCTACACAGGAACTATACCAAGGGGTGGAGAACCCGGATCAAATGGTTTAATTCTGAATAAAGATGGTAAACTCGTTCTATGCCAGCATGGCGACAGACGTATGGCGCTGATGGATGCTGAGTTAAATGCTCCGGCTGCCAAATTCATTTCATTAGCCGATAATTACGAAGGAAAGAAATTAAACAGTCCGAACGATGCTGTATTCCGCAGTAACGGTGATTTGTTCTTTACCGATCCACCCTATGGATTAGCCAATGATTCATTGAAAGAAATTCCCTTCCAGGGAGTGTATAAAGTTGCAGGCGGAAAGGTTATACTGCTTACTGATTCGATAACACGTCCCAACGGAATTACTTTTCTTAATAATGAAAAGACATTGATTGTCGCCAATTCCGATCCGGAAAAAGCCGTTTGGTACTTATTTGATATGGGAGCAAACGACTCGTTAACCAACGGCCGCATAATGCATGATGCTACTGCATTGAGTAAATCAGGTGAAAAAGGATTACCCGATGGATTGAAAGCCGATAAGATGGGGAATATTTTTGCTACCGGTCCGGGTGGCGTTTTTATTTTTAATGCGGAGGGAAAACAAATTGGCAAGATAAAAATACCGGAAGCCTGCAGTAATATCGCTTTGGCAGATGACGATAAAACTCTATTTATAACAGCGGATATGTATGTGCTGCGGGTGAAGATGCGGAAGTGATGAATGTGCGAATGAGGAATTTTGAATGCTAAAATGATGAATAACGATTTGCATATTCTATTTCATAACTTATCGGACTGCTAGCTCAGTTGGTTCAGAGCACTGCTTTGACAGAGCAGGGGTCATTGGTTCGAGTCCAATGCAGTCCACCAGGGCTAATGATCATTTGAATAAACATTAAGCCATCAAATGCCTATGCTCTCCCGACGTGAACTTCTTCGGCAATCTGCCTGGTTAACCGCATTGGCTGCTGGTTTTACAAGGTTTGATCTGCCTGAAATAGATCGAAAAAGAAAATTCCGGATTGGCGCCTGCGACTGGAGCCTGGGAAAGCGTTGCGATATAGCCGCACTTGATATTGCAAAACAAATCGGGCTCGATGGCATAATGGTGGATATGGGAAATAAGCCAGACAATCTGCCGCTTCGGCAAAAAGACTTACAGGAATCATACAAAATAGCGTCAGCAAATACAGGAATAAAGATTTCAAGTATTGCCATAGGGGAGCTAAATAATATTCCATACAAATCAGAACCTGAGACAGAAGAATGGGTATGGGACAGTGTGGATACAGCGAAGAACCTGGGGGTGCCGGTGGTATTGCTGGCTTTCTTTTCAAAGAACGACTTACGAAAAGATGATGCCGGGAAAAAGGAGGTGGTAAACAGGTTAAAGAAAGTAGCGCCTCATGCAGAAAAAAATGGCGTTATATTAGGTATCGAATCTTACCTGGATGCGGATGAACATCGGGAAATTATTGATAGGGTAGGATCCGCTAATATAAAAGTGTATTATGATTTCCGCAATACCGCTGATGCAGGGTACAATACAATCACTGAATTCAAGAAACTGGGAAAGAATTTGATTTGCGAATTGCATATGAAGGAGAATGGTTTCTTATTAGGAAAAGGAACACTCGACTGGGCAGCGATCGGTAAAGCTGTATACGAATCGGGTTATTATGGCGATGGGTGGATGCAGATTGAAGGGGCAAAACCAGATAACGCGGACCTGCTTGAAAGTTATCGCCTCAATCAGGCGTTATTAAAATCAATATTTTCCGGTAAAGCCCGATAAAAGATATGGCATGCAAAAAGTTATTTGTGTTTTCATTGTGTTAGCGTCTTTGCTTCTTATTTCTATTCATTGCCAATCTCCTTCTACTTCAAAAAATGAAACGGGGTTAAGACTACCGGATGACCTGGAAGCAACGTTATGGGCCGAATCGCCCATGCTGTATAATCCAACTAATATGGATGTGGACAGTAAAGGGAGGATATGGATTACCGAAGCAGTGAATTACCGCAATTTCAATAATGACTCATCCCGATTCTTACATCATAAGAAGGGCGACCGGGTAATGATACTGGAAGATACTGACCAGGACGGCAGGGCAGATACATCTAAAGTTTTTGTGGAAGATGCAGATCTGCGCTCTCCCGTAGGCATCGCGGTGATAGGTAATAAAGTAATTGTATCCTGCTCTCCCAACCTGATTATTTATACCGATGAAAATGGAGATGATCACCCGGATAAAAAAGAAGTATTGCTGACCGGTTTTGGTGGATTCGATCACGATCATTCGCTGCATGCAGTCTATGCCGGCCCTGATGGAAACTGGTATTTTAATGTTGGCAATGCGGGCCCGCATATTGTAACGGATAAATCCGGATTCACCCTTCGTTCTGGAAGTATCTATACAGGCGGAACCCCATACAATAATAAGAATGAGGGTAATTTGAAAAGTGATGATGGCAAAGTATGGGTGGGAGGTTTAGCGCTTCGTGTAAAACCAGATGGTACGGGTTTGAAAGTAATGGGTCATAATTTTCGTAACTCGTATGAAGTGATTCCGGATTCATATGGCAACCTATGGCAGAACGATAACGATGACCAGGTAGTAACCTGTAGAACGAGTTGGTTAATGGAAGGTGGAAATGCGGGTTATTTCAGTACCGATGGAACCCGCTATTGGCAGGCCGATCAACGACCCGGGCAGGATATGTTTACCGCCCATTGGCACCAGGAAGATCCGGGAATAATGCCCGCGGGCGATTGTTCCGGGGCCGGCGCTCCCACTGGCATAACCATTAATGAAAGTGATGCGCTTGGAGAAAAATACAGAGGAATGCTATTAAGCGCTGATGCCGGACGCAATGTAATATTCAGTTATCATCCCAAAATAGAACAATCCGGATTCTCATTAGGCAAGCGATCTGATTTTATCAGTTCGCTTTCGGCCGACAATGAGGGTTATGTTTGGAATGATTCAGCTCAGAATGCGCTAAAAGAAAAATGGTTTCGTCCAAGTGATGTTACGATAGGTACCGATGGCGCGATTTATATAGCCGATTGGTACGACCCGGTTGTTGGTGGACATCAAATGAAAGACAGCACGGGGTACGGACGGATATACCGTATTGCTCCGAAAAATAAAAAACTCGCAAACCCCCGAATCGATCTAAAAACAACAGAAGGGCAATTAGCCGCGCTGAAAAGTCCTGCCATTAATGTTCGGAATAGTGGTTTTGAAAAATTAAAACAGCAAGGAGCGGCTGTTATTGAATCGGTGAAAGCATTATTAAAAGATGAGAATCCTTATGTAAAGGCCCGGGCAATTTGGTTATTAACCCAATTGGGAGAAGAAGGAAAAAAAGAGGTGGAAAAAATATTGATTAGTGATGATGAACAATTAAGGGCCACGGCCTTTCGCGCGCTCCGTCAACTGAATCCAAACTTCCTTGTTTATGCCGACCAGGTTTTACAGGATCCCTCCCCATTCGTACGAAGAGAACTGGCCATTGCTGTGCGTGAACTTCCCCAAAATGATAAATCAAAAATCCTGTTTGCATTGGCTGCGCAATATGATGGCAACGACAAATGGTATCTCGATGCAATGGGTAATGCGATGGAAGGAGATGAAAAACAAAAAGGCTGGTGGTATAACGAACTAAAATCAGCATTGGGAAAAGAAAATAGGAACCAACCTGCCAAATGGAAAAAGCCATTGGCAGATTTTGCCTGGCGATTGCATCCAGTCAATGCCGTGCATGATTTGGATATTCGGTCGGGTGATTCTTCATTAACAGGGGAAGAAAGAATGAGAATGATTACCGCCATGGGATTTATTAACCACCCATCGGCTGCCGATGCGATGCTCCGGTTAACTAAATCTGGTTTGCCGGATGTGAAAGAACAGGCGGCTTATTGGCTCTCCTTCCGCCAAAGCAACGATTGGTATAATAAACTCGATTGGTCTAAGATTCCATTGAATACCGGGTATCAAAGAAAACTGGCGGCCATGAAAGTAAAGCGGCAGGTTATACTGGATAATAAGCAATCATTAAATGAGCGAAATTGGCGCATTGAGGAAATGGCAGCCGATTCTGTTGGGGGGCAATTATTATTGGGATTGGCAGCGGAAAATAAATTGCCTCTGGTATTGCTTCCTTTTGTGGAAGCATCCATTTTTAAAAATCCTGATGCCACTATTCGTATACAAGCCGGGAGCTACTTTAAACGACCCGGAAGCAATAAATTATTTTCTATAGATGATATTAGCATGCAAGCGGGAGATGTGATTGCGGGCAAACAGGTTTTCCTTAAAAGTTGTGCCGGCTGCCATAAAGCCGGGGCAATAGGAAACAGCATTGGACCAGAACTTACCTCTATCAATAAAAAATATGATAAAAAATCCATGCTGGATGCCATTATCAATCCCGACGCCTCAATTGTTTTTGGTTATGAAGCCTGGTTGATTAATCAAAAAGGAGGGGAATCTCTTTATGGGTTTATCATTTCGGAAAACAAGAATAATATTATCCTCAAAGATATAACCGGAGCAAAGCACATTATTCCTGTAGATAATATCACTCTCAAACAAAAACAAACTAAAAGCCTGATGCCGGATCCGGTAGCAAATGGACTTTTGGAGATTGATTTGGCCAATTTAACAGCGTTCTTACTCGAACTGAAATTGGAAAAATTCCAATAGATATTTCGAATTCACAGCTTCCCCACAACTCCCCCCTGCCAGCTAAAAACTGGCCCCTTTAAACTATCTTGCGCCCATGCAACAGTACCTTAATTTACTTCAGCATATACTCGATAACGGCGCTCAAAAACATGATCGCACCGGCACCGGAACCATCAGTTGTTTCGGATACCAGATGCGGTTCGATCTCACCAGGGGATTTCCACTGGTAACAACCAAGAAATTGCATGTAAAAAGCATAATTCATGAATTACTCTGGTTCTTAAAGGGCGATACCAATATCAAATACCTGAATGAAAACGGAGTGCGTATCTGGGACGAATGGGCCGATGCCAACGGAGACCTGGGCCCCGTATACGGAAAACAATGGCGTAGTTGGGAAGGCGCCGACGGGAAAGTGGTGGACCAGCTAAGCGACCTGGTTGCACAAATAAAAAAGAATCCCGACAGCCGAAGGTTAATAATCAGTGCCTGGAATGTAACCGCCCTCCCGGAAATGGCATTAATGCCTTGCCACGCGTTGTTTCAATTTTATGTTGCCAATGGAAAATTAAGTTGTCAGCTTTATCAGCGAAGCGCTGATGTTTTCCTGGGCGTTCCATTTAACATCGCTTCGTACGCGCTGCTCACCATGATGATTGCCCAGGTTTGTGATCTTCAATTAGGTGAGTTCATTCATACCTTCGGCGATGTGCATATTTACCACAACCACCTGGAGCAGGTAAAACTTCAATTGACCCGTTCCCCATTTCCATTACCCACCATGAAATTGAATAGTTCGGTAAAGAATATTTTCGAATTTAAGTTCGAAGATTTTTCATTGGAAAATTATCAAAGCCATCCAGGGATAAAAGCGCCGGTGGCGGTGTAAAAAACAGAATTCTTGGTAAAAATACCTGAGAGAAATTAAGAATGGAGAATTAAAAATGAAGAATTTTGAAGTAAAGCACCCCGATGGAATTTCAACGATCAAGATTTGATTTAGAAGACAGGCTCGTGCATTTTGCCTGTATGTGCCTTACTGTATGCGATTTACCACCAAATTCAAAAGCCGGTCAGAATTTAGAGTATCAGTTATCAAAAAGTTGTACAGCTCCAGCCCTAATTTATGGAGAAGCTCAAGCCGCAGAATCAAGACCTGATTTTATTCGCAAAATGAAGATGGTATTGAAAGAAATAAAAGAAACAAGAATTAACCTGAAAATTATTCAAACAAAACCTGTAATTATTCATGAAAGCGTGAATATCGCTTTTAACGAATCAACTGAATTAATGGCTATCTTCATTGCGAGCATTGAAACTGCTAAGGCAAAAACAAAGCTTCAAAAATAGCAGCGTGCCACTTTATAATTTCTAATTCTTAATTTTTCATTTTTCATTTCCATGATGCTTTCCTCCGTCGTCGCTGCGTCCACTAATAATGTTATCGGGAAAGATAACAACCTGCTTTGGCGTTTGCCTAACGATATGAAGTTTTTTAAAAACACTACCTGGGGAATGCCGGTGATTATGGGAAGGAAAACATTTGAATCACTGGGGAAGCCACTTACCGGGCGTACGAATATCGTGATAACCCGTCAGCCGGGGTTCAGCGCAGAGGGAATTAAAGTAGTGCCTGGCTTGGAAGAAGCCATGCGGGTAGCCGCCGACGTGGATGCCAAAGAAGCTTTTATCATCGGGGGAGGTGAAATTTACAAACAAACCCTTCCGCTAGTACACCGCATTTATCTTACCCGGGTTCATGTAATACTCGAAGGAGATACCTTCTTTCCTGTTATTGATGAAAAGGACTGGCAATTACTTTCTCAGCTGGATTTCAGAGCTGATGATAAACATAAGTATGATTATTGTTTCCAGGTATGGGAGCGGAAGGAGGGGAATAAAAAATGATGAATGAAAAATAAAGAATAAAAAAGTATTGGGTAACTGATTATTTATTGGCTTATTAATTCTTGGTTTATCATTATTATAAATATTGTTGCCGGTAATTATCAATACAAATTTTGAAACGGACAAAATCAGCTAATGATCTCAATTTGAGCGGCGTGGTGCTTATTCATTTTTCATTTATTATTTTTCATTTTTAATTATTCTCGTTGTACGGATCATTTACTTTAGCCTATAAATACCTCCAACATTTCCTCACCGCCTCCAACGGTAAAGGACATGGAACCCATTCTCCATTTGTATTCGATTTTATTAAGCAGGTACTGAACAGGAAAAACCATTATTATGCGTACGAAACCGTAGAAGCCCTGCGCGAAAAACTAAAACTGGACAAGGAATCGATTGAGCTGGAAGATATGGGTGCGGGCTCCGTTGTTTCCCCGGCCAAAAAAAGAACAATTGCATCTTTAGCTACCCATGCCGCCAAGTCTCCGAAGTATGGCCAGCTATTATTTCGCATGGCAAATTATTATCACCCTCAAACAATCCTTGAACTGGGCACGTCATTGGGTATTACTACTTCTTACCTCGCGCTGGGTAATTTAAAAGCAAACGTAATTACGCTTGAAGGTTCAACCGAAGTGGCAGAAAAAGCACTGCATAATTTTCGTTTGCTGCAACTGGATAATATCCGGTTAGTCCAGGGAAATTTTGATAATACATTAGTAAAGGTATTAGAGGCCCTGGCCAAAATCGAAATGGTGTTTATAGATGGAAATCATCGGGAGGAGCCAACCCTTCGCTATTTCAGGCAATTACTTCCTTATATGGCTGCTGAATCGGTAATGATATTTGACGATATTCACTGGAGTGAGGAAATGGAAAGAGCCTGGAATGAAATCAGGAAACATCCCCTGGTTATGCTTTCTATTGATCTTTTTTTCGTGGGCCTGGTCTTTTTTAATCCCGCTTTTAAAGTAAAACAGGATTTTAGCATCCGATTTTAAAAATTGCTATCTTCACCCGCCTTCCGCAAGGCAGGTACTTAATTTATTACCCAAAAGCAGCCGTAGTTATTTATGACGATTGGTGTATTGAAAGAGCCATCCTTTGAAACAAGGGTATCGTTATTGCCTGACGCGGTGGCTGCGCTTACTAAAAAAGGTATAACGGTTTATGTGGAAAAAGATGCCGGCTCCACTGCCTTTAGTAATGATGAAGACTATGTAAAAGCAGGGGCTAAGATCACTAATGCTGAGGAATTAATTAGGGATGCCGACATTATTCTTTCCATCCAACCGCCCGCCCTTGCTGTTCCTTCCACTAAGATTCTGATGGGGGTTTATCAACCGCTTTTTAATCCCGGACTGATGAAAGAATGGGCCACTAAGGGGGTTACTTCTTTCAGCCTGGATATGCTGCCTCGAACTACCCGGGCGCAAAGTATGGATGTATTGAGTAGTCAGGCGAATATTGCCGGATATAAAGCCGTGCTGCTGGCTGCGAATTTATACAGTCGTTATTTTCCTATGTTTATGACAGCCGCGGGAAGCATTCCTCCGGCAAAAGTATTAATTCTTGGAGCAGGAGTGGCGGGATTACAGGCTATCGCTACATCGAGGCGATTAGGTGCCGTGGTAGAAGTTTTTGATACCCGGCCCGCAGTAAAAGAAGAGGTGATGAGCCTGGGAGGAAAATTTGTAGAGGTGGAAGGTGCGGCAGATGCATCAAAAGCAGGAGGATATGCGGTAGAGCAATCTCAGGAATTCCTGGAAAAACAAAAAGCAAAGATTGCGGAGAGTATAGCCAAAGCCGATGTTGTAATTACGACTGCCCAGATACCCGGTAAAAAAGCACCGGTATTAGTCACCACCGAAATGATCAATGCGATGCGTAAGGGAAGTGTGATCATTGATATGGCGGCGGCTACCGGAGGTAATACGGAGCTTACCAAAAATGATGAAACAATTGTTTACCATGGAGTAAGCATTGTCGGTAATTCAGCATTAGCGGCAACCGTGCCGTCGGATGCCAGTAAATTGTATGGTAAAAATCTATTGAATTTTCTGCAGCTCATAATGGACAAAGAATCAAAATTGAATTTGAATTGGGATGATGATTTGGTAAAAGGAAGTTGTATTACTTATAATGGAGCGATAATGAATGAGCGGGTTAAGATTTTGTAGCAAACAGGATGGTTGAGTTTGTAGTTAGTGGTTTGTAGTTGTTGAGATTTGATTAGTCAAAATAGATTATGCAAATTCAAAGAGGTAATAATTCTGGGTTCAATTGTTCTGGGATGAATTATTATTTGATGCATTGCTTCGGAATTTATTATCAGGCTGAATTGCTCCGGGCTTTAGCCCGGGGAGAAATTGATTTGAAACACTGCAGCAATTATTTCAAGATGTAAATAAATCCTCCCCTCGGGAGCATTAGAGGGGCCTGAAGTATGGAATCAATATTAAACTGGATCAGCCATCAACAGCAAATGATCTATATGGTCATCCTGATGATTTTTGTGGGTATTGAAGTAATCGGCCGCGTGCCCAGTGTATTGCACACTCCATTAATGAGTGGTGCCAATGCAATTCATGGGGTCGTGATTATCGGGGCCATTATTGTAATGGGGAAGGCAGAGCAGGATAATTATGTAGCGTTGACATTAGGTTTTATTGCTGTAATATTAGGAACATTGAATGTGGTAGGCGGGTTCGTGGTCACAGACAGAATGCTGGAGATGTTTAAGAAACGCAAATAGTGAACGCGAATGAACACGAATAGTGAACGCGAATGAACGCGAATAGGGAACGCGAGTGAACACGAATAGGGAACGCGAATGAACACGAATAGTGAACGCGAATGAACACGAATAGTGAACGCGAATGAACGCGAATATTGGACGCAAATGAACGCGAATAATGGACGCGAATGAACGCGAATATTGGACGCGAATCAAATCGAACGGGAATGTCTTAAGTCAAAATGAGATGGAGGCATTGCGCCCATGCGGGAAATAAAATTTTATGGAATTAAACATACTTACACTTTGCTATCTTATTGGTTCGGTAACCTTCATACTCGGGCTGAAAATGCTTTCAAATCCTGCCACCGCCAGAAGGGGAAATTTGATGGCGGCCGCCGGGATGATCATTGCCATATTCGGAACTATTTTTTTATATACGGATGAAGAAGGAAACAAATTAGGCAACTATGGTTGGATATTTGGCGGCCTGGTTCTCGGGTCTATTGTAGGAACCCTGGCTGCCAAGAAAGTAAAGATGACGGCCATGCCCGAAATGGTGAGTATGTTTAACGGAATGGGAGGAGCCTGCGCGGCGTTGATTTCAGTGGTCGAATTCAATCATCTGGTAAAAGGATTTAATAAGGTTGAGTATGCCAGTAATGGATATCGATTCTTTTCCGACCTGCATGGGGGTATCCTGCTGATTATTTTATTGGGACTTATCATTGGTTCCGTTTCTTTTGCCGGAAGTATGATCGCATGGGGAAAATTGAACGGCCGGGTGAAAGATTTTACATTTAAGGGACAACATCTGTTCAACCTCGTTTTATTAGCCGTTATTGTACTGTTAGCGGTAGCGATAATAGCCCTTCGGCCAGAGGAGACCATTCTTTTCTTTTATATAATTTTTGCTTTATCATTATTATACGGAGTGTTTTTTGTTTTTCCGATCGGGGGCGCCGATATGCCGGTAGTAATTTCTTTACTCAACTCATTTACCGGGGTAGCGGCAGCATGCGGTGGATTCTTATATGATAATAAGGTAATGCTAACGGGTGGTATACTGGTTGGAGCAGCGGGTACCTTGCTTACTATCTTAATGTGCAAGGCAATGAACCGATCATTAAAGAATGTACTCATCGGCTCATTTGGCGGAGAAACCAAATCGAACGGATCAGGTAAACCAAAAGACCAGGGGCTTTATAAAGAAATTTCTGTCAGTGATACGGCCATGATCATGAGTTATGCAACCAAGGTTATGATTGTTCCGGGATATGGACTGGCGGTAGCACAGGCGCAGCACGCTTGTCATGAATTGGAAGGATTATTAAATGAGAAGGGAGTAGAAGTAAAATACGCAATTCACCCGGTAGCAGGCCGAATGCCGGGTCATATGAATGTGCTATTGGCAGAAGCAGATGTAAGCTATGACAAACTGCTTGAGATGGAAGATGCCAATGAAGAATTCAAAACAACCGATGTGGTATTGATACTGGGGGCCAATGATGTAGTAAACCCTGCTGCCAAAACGGACCCTGATTCCCCGATTTATGGAATGCCTATATTGGATGTTGAACTCGCCAAAAATGTAGTCGTTAACAAACGTAGTATGAAGCCCGGTTACGCGGGCATAGAAAATGACCTCTTCTTTCGGCCCAAAACTTCTATGCTGTTTGGCGACGCGAAAAAAATATTACAGAACCTGGCAGCAGAGATAAAAAGTTTATAAAACAATTTTTAACCCGCCTATCAGGCAGACAGGTTTGTGGTTTTTAGTTTATAGTTGTTCCCGTGCAAATTCCATCACAACTTATTAAATCGCTGATTGGGTTGAAGGGCTTTCACCAGGAGTCTTTTGAAAAGCTACATGCTTCGCATGAGCAGATTACTTCCATCAGATGGAATCCCCATAAGAAGAAAATGGTAGAAAAAGAAGATTCAAAATTCAACTATCAAAATTCGAAAATTGAAAATTCACAAAACATCAGCGTAAGACTTCCAACTCCTGACTCCCAACTTCCGACTACTGCCTCCCGCCTCCCGGCTCTTACCCCAGTTCCCTGGTCTACACAAGGTTACTATCTTTCCCAACGACCTTCATTCACTTTCGATCCTCTGTTTCATGCCGGCTGCTATTATGTACAGGAAGCATCCAGTATGTTTTTAGAAGAAGCATTGAAACAAACCATTGATTTGAGAACCGACAATAGAGTATTGGATTTATGCGCGGCCCCCGGCGGAAAATCAACTTTAATTCAATCTATACTTTCACCCCAAAGCCTGCTGCTGAGTAATGAGGTGATTAAATCAAGGGCAGTCATCCTGGAGGAAAATATTACCAAATGGGGAGGTGCCAATGTTATAATTACAAATAACGACCCGGTAGATTTTGCACGCATCGGGAATTTCTTCGATTCAATAGTTATTGATGCACCCTGCAGTGGAAGCGGATTGTTTCGCCGCGATCCGGGGGCCATAGAAGAATGGAGTGAACAGAATGTACAACATTGCAGTCAACGCCAGCAACGCATTATCTCCGATGTGTTACCGGCCTTAAAAAAAAATGGCATATTGATTTATTCCACCTGTTCTTATTCGGAGCAGGAAAACGAAGACATCCTGGATTGGATCATCAATGAGTTGGCCCTGGAAAGTGTACGATTGGAAGTTCCTTCCGAATGGAATATCACGGAAACAAATTCTGCAAAAGAAGGTGCCTTTGGGTATCGGTTCTGGCCCGATAAAATAAAAGGAGAAGGGTTCTTTATGGCCTGTCTCCGTAAAACCGAAGGGAATGAAAATTCAGAAAAGCAATTCAGAAAATCAAGAATAGAAAAGCTTAATAAATTCGAAGAGGCAATAGTGAAGCCCTGGTTAAATAACGAGTCGGATATTCAATTATTTAAATTGGGCGATAGTATCCTTGCAATGCCTGCAGGATTAGAGCAGGCCCTCCAGGAAATCATGGCAGCTTCTTTATATATACGGTTGGCTGGCGTACGTATTGGAAAAATAGCAGGCAAAGACTTTGTACCGGATCATGCACTGGCCCTTAGCCACCTGGTGAGCAATGAACTTCCTGCTGTTTCTTTAAATCAGGATCAGGCCATACAATTTTTGCGAAAAGAAGAAGTTTCGTTTACTGACTTTGGGTTGCCTCAAACAAATAAAAAAATAATAGCAGGCTGGGCCCTGGTTCAATTCGGTGGAGTTAATTTAGGATGGATTAAAATTCTGCAAAACAGGATCAATAATTATTATCCGAAAGAATGGCGGATTCTGAAACGATAGCCCGGAAGTTGGGAAGCCCCTTTCTTAAGGGATCAAAAGTTTGAAGGAATCACTCTGGAGTCTTGGAAATTTTTCTATAATGTTGGTCTTTTCAGCTTCCCGATTGTCAGGTAAGATTAACTAATTGTCCTGGCCTATGGTGAGAAATAAGCCAATGGTTGAATCCCCGGAAAAATATTCATATACTTAAAAAGGATTGGTTGCGTGATCGGTTGAGGCTCATGATAGATTATCCTAAAGTAAAGCAATAATAATCTACTCTTGCCGCTTATGGATTAACGAATAGAAAAGTGCCCACTTTCAATTCAAGAGCTATTTATCATTCCATGAATTCTTCAAAAATGAAGGGAGCTGCACCCAAATTCAAAATACCTGAAACTTGTGTTATTTGAATATCAGGTATTGGAACTAAGAGGGCGACGGCATATCACCATAAATAGTCTGATAATGTGATTAGCAAACAGGAAGTTAGTTTCTTGATCTGGTACTAAATGCAGGCATTCAATTATTTGCTGGATATAAATGAGGGTCTTGTTCAGACCTGGAATCTAACTGTGATATTGTTTTTTTGTGTCCA
Source organism: uncultured Chitinophagaceae bacterium (assembly GCA_963775145.1). Lineage (GTDB taxonomy): Bacteria > Bacteroidota > Bacteroidia > Chitinophagales > Chitinophagaceae > Endoryza. The sequence goes on along the minus strand of CAVZHZ010000010.1, from coordinate 355,514 downwards.
TTTTTGTGTGGATATTTGTGACTCCTTAGAAAAGAAATCTGATATTCTACTTTATTCATCCATTAGAAAATTATGAAATCATGAAAAGAATTTTACTCTTATGCTTATGCATTTCAGTTTTGTCAACTTATGTTACCAGGGCTCAAAGCCCTGGCGATTTTCGAAGCGTCGGAACGGGTGACTGGTACACTCTTGTTACCTGGGAAACATACAATGGCGCTACATGGGTCCCGGCCGCTGCATTCCCCACATCGGCAGACGGTGTTATCACCATCCAAAGTCCTAATGTGGTTACCGTTACATTACCGGTAACGGTTGACCAGGTAGTAGTAAATACAGGTGGAACAATTGTGCTTTCAAGTTTAGGTGGATTTACTTTTGCAATTAATGATGGGGCAGGGGTAGATCTTACTGTCAACGGAACACTGCAATTAAACGGAGGAGTAATTTCCGGTTTGGGAACTACAATAATTAATAATATATGTAATTTGGCCGCAACAACCGTGGATGCGCCGGTTACCATCGCTAATGGTGCGACTCTGACACTGAATGGCTCTTTTACCCTGGATGAGGTACTGACCATACAAACCGGTGGCATATTTAACTGGACCGCGGGAACAATTTCTTTCAGTGATGGCACGCTGAGTAATAGTGGCACGATCACGGTTAGCAATTCAGCAGCGGCTTCTTTAATTAATTTTAGTGGAACGAATGTGTTCAACAATAATATCGGGGGAGTATTTACCAAGAGCAGCGGAGGCGGCACGCTGGACGCAAGTATTCCCGTAAATAATGCCGGCACCTTCAATGCAAACGATGCAAGCTATACGCAGACCGCCAATACATTTACCAACGCCGGAGGTTTGAATATCGGCGTGGGTGCTACATTTAATAATTCGTCCGATCTCATTTTAAACACTGGCACCTCTCTAACAGGAAGTGGCACGCTAACGCTGGCCGGAGTAACTCATACCATCAACCTGGCATTAAGTGTTCCATCGGGCATTACAACAAATCTTAATGCCGGATCACTGCTGGGAACCGGATCACTGACAGCAAACGGAACAGTGAACTGGAGCGGTACTACTATTGACCTGCCAACAACTATTGCCAATACTGCGACTCTGATATTGAATGGCTCCGCCTTTCTGGATGAGGTATTGACTATCCAAAGCGGAGGAGCATTTAACTGGACCGCGGGAACAATTTCTTTCAGTGATGGCACGCTGAGTAATAGTGGCACAATCACGGTTAGCAATTCAGCAGCGGCTTCTTTAATTAATTTTAGTGGAACGAATGTGTTCAACAATAATATCGGGGGAGTATTTACCAAGAGCAGCGGAGGCGGCACGCTGGACGCAAGTATTCCCGTTAATAATGCAGGTACCTTTAATGTGAACAACTCAACCTACACCCAGGCCGCCAATACATTTACCAACGCCGGAGGTTTGAATATCGGCGTGGGTGCTACATTTAATAATTTGGCCGATCTCATTTTAAATGGGGGCACCTCTGTAACAGGAAGTGGCACGCTAACGCTGGCCGGAGTAACTCATACCATCAACCTGGCATTAAATGTTCCTTCGGGCATTACAACAAATCTTAATGCCGGATCACTGCTGGGAACCGGATCACTGACAGCAAACGGAACAGTGAACTGGAGCGGTACTACTATTGACCTGCCAACAACTATTGCCAATACTGCGACTCTGATATTGAATGGCTCCGCCTTTCTGGATGAGGTATTGACTATCCAAAGCGGAGGAGCATTTAACTGGACCGCGGGAACAATTTCTTTCAGTGATGGCACGCTGAGTAATAGTGGCACGATCACGGTTAGCAATTCAGCAGCGGCTTCTTTAAGTAATTTCAGTGGAACGAATGTGTTCAACAATAATATCGGGGGAGTATTTACCAAGAGCAGCGGAGGCGGCACGCTGGACGCAAGTATTCCCGTTAATAATGCAGGTACCTTTAATGTGAACAACTCAACCTACACCCAGGCCGCCAATACATTTACCAACGCCGGAGGTTTGAATATCGGCGTGGGTGCTACATTTAATAATTTGGCCGATCTCATTTTAAATGGGGGCACCTCTGTAACAGGAAGTGGCACGCTAACGCTGGCCGGAGTAACTCATACTATCAACCTGGCATTAGGTGTTCCATCGGGCATTACAACAAATCTTAATGCCGGATCACTGCTGGGAACCGGATCACTGACAGCAAACGGAACAGTGAACTGGAGCGGTACTACTATTGATATTCCTGTGACTATTGCCACCGGAGCTACCCTTTTATTGAATAATACGTCTATCCTGGATAATATATTGGAAATCCAAAGCGGCGCAACATTTAACTGGACAGCAGGAACATTCAATTTCAGTGACGGCACCCTAAACAACAATGGCACAATCAATGTGAACAATGCTGCTGCTGTTTCCATGGATAACTATTTCAGCATAGCTAATATTTTTAATAATAATGCATCAGGTAGATTTCGTCAAGACCGGAGGTGCAGGAGTATTAACGATTAATATTCCTTTGACCAATGCGGGTACCATTGGCGGTACCGGAACAATCGACATTACCGGTACTTTAACCAATACCGGGATCGTCGCCCCGGGACTTTCGCCAGGTATTCTAACCCTCAACTCGGCAAACCCATTGTTCGTTGGGGCAGGCTCCCTTAATATAGAAATGCAAAGTGGTGCAGGACCGGGAACTGGCCACGATCAATTGCAGCGCGCCGGAAATCTGGTGCTGGGTGGTATGACGCTGAATGCTACTCAGCCTGGGGTAGTTCCTTTAGGAAGTTATACGATCATAAACCTTACTTCCGGGAGTATTACCGGTACTTTTTCAACGGAAAACCTTCCTCCTGGGTATATCATTACATATAACCTAACTACTGTTGTTCTCACAAAAACCACCTTGCCTGTGGTCCTGGTAAGTTTTACGGGAATGAAGCAGGGTAATTCAGTGATGCTAAATTGGAGAACTGTTTCCGAACAAAACAGTGCGCGTTTTGAGATTCAGCGCAGCAAGGATGGTGTATTGTTCGAAAGTATCGGGCAGGTGCAGGCATCCGGTAATTCCAGCATAATGAAAGAATATAGCTACTCTGATCTGTCACCACTTTCCAGGGTCAATTATTATCGGTTGAATCAGATTGACGTGGACGGGCAATCACATCTGAGTTCTGTTGTGAGAATTAATTTTGACAGGAACTCAACTGTAAAAATGCTACCAAATCCGGCTAATCAATTTATCCGTTTTGAGGGGGCAGAGCGATTTACTCATTTTGACGTACTGGATATTAACGGAAAAAGAATCACCCGGATTAATCTTTCTCCGTCGCAGAGGGAATTCTCCATTTCATATTTAAGCCCGGGAATTTATACGATTCAATTAGTGAATGGAAAAGAGATGCAACAGTTTAAGCTGATCAAGCTTTAAACTCGGAGTAAATCCTGATTTGAACGGATATCTATAATTGACAGGCCACATCATTCATCATCAAAGGCTGGTTTTCAAAATAGCCTTGGTTTGAATTTTCGGTCGTCGGTTTGGATATCCGTTCCTTTTTATAGATACTATTTTCGTTCAATGTCCCGTGCTCCAGTTTGGAGATTTATTTCCAGGGACAACTTGACCAAGCCGCAATTTCGGGTATTGATTTAGAGTAGGATTCAAGAAATAATCTCCGTAAGATAGACCATTTTTGATGTCGGTCGCCACCAGGCTGATCTATTACATTATTTGTTAAACTATATTTTCCACAGAACTCTTTTACCGGCGTGTACGGAACTTGTTGCAGTATCGTTAAAATACAAACATCCTACGCAATAATTCCTGCGTGAAGAGGTTCTGATTATGAAAGGAGTTATCATTAGGGATTGTCATAAAGGTTGATAGAAATACCAAAATTGCGGCCAGATTCTTACGGGCTTTCGGACTTTCCTTCCATCAAGTAAAAAAAAATTCATCATCTTTGCATTCATTCAGAAACAGGATACCTATGCTAAAGATCAGAATCAGTTTGATTATTTCATTTATTGTTGCCGTTTCATCTGTTCAGGCTCAACCTAAACTCATGGTAGAGGGCGCTTCTCCTCATTTGTATTTGACACATACGGTGGCGGCAAAAGAAAACCTGTATAGTATTGGTCGTCTGTATAATCAGAACCCGAAAGACATTGCGCTGTTTAATAATAGTACCATGGAAAAGCCTTTAGCCATTGGTCAAAAATTAAAGATTTCGTTAACAGAAGTAAATTTTTCGCAGGATGGCAAGCGGGCAGCCGATGAAGTATTTGTTCCATTATATCATACGGTTCAGGATAAAGAATGGATGTTCCGTATAAGCACCACCTATAATAAAGTGCCTGTCGAATACCTGGAGAAATGGAACAGTGTGAAAAACGATCAGTTGAAGAGCGGAATGCAGTTAGTGGTGGGTTACCTGAAAGTCAAACAATCGAAATCGGCATTGGCAGCATCAGGATCAACCAAAATTCAAATAGCCTCTGCGGCGCATGTTGTAATAAAAGAAAAGAAGCCCGCGGGAGATATAAAGAAAGAATTACCGTCCCCAATAGTTAAGTCAGACCCGAAAAAAGAGGCCATAAAACCGGACAGCCTGAAGACAGAAGTAAGAGACGAATCACTAAAAGAGGAGACTAAACAACCAGCCTCCCAGCCGGTTTCTTATAACGGACCTTCCAATCACAAGGGAGGTGTATTTAAAAAAGTATATACTGAAACCGGAAGTGGTACCAGTGGCAATGCGGGAATCTTTCGCAGTACCAGTGGCTGGAATGATGGAAAATATTATGCGCTTATGAATAATGTTCCGGTGGGCACGATCGTAAAAGTGAGTTTTTCTTCTTCTAATAAAACAGTGTACGCTAAGGTGCTCGGCCAGCTTCCCGAAATGAAAGAAAGCCAGGGGCTCACCTTACGGATCAGCGATGCGGCCGCTTCAGAACTGGGGGTAAGTATGAATAAGTTTTACGTTGATGTGAAGTATTAATAAGTGCCTGGCACTTTCTTATCCAACTTTCATTCACGAAATAAAATTTCAGCGCTTGCTTTTCCTGGTTCCCTTTTTTGGGCGGTAGTATTTTTCCAGGTTTACTATCTCTACTTTACGGAATTCAATAGGATGGCTTTCACTTTGCAGTGATATATAACCGGAAGATAAAAGTTGCCCGTCTTTTTTATAAGCCGAATCATAATTATTAACCACACCACCTCCAATCTGCGGTTTGGTATAACTGAGCACCGTATCCCCATTTACGATATGCTTGATAATTGAATCTCCGAGTACTAATACTTCTGCTCTTACCCATTCTTCTCCCCTAAAGGTTTTTGACGAAGAGTTAATGCAATGGGTAGTAAATAATTTTCCATTCATTTCCACATTGGTGCCTGGGGTGCAAAGATTGCAGGTGGGTCGTTCACCGGTTGAATCCCCGCCGAGTAATTGTACTTCTATGGAGATAGGAAAATCCTGGTCTTTCAGCATGGTGGTTGGAGACTGGCAATGAATCATAATGCCGCTGTTCTTAAATGCCCAGTCAGGCCCCCCGGCAGCCTGCTTTCCAACAAAGCGATATTCTACCCCAATTATATAATAGGAATACGGAGTCTTATAAAAGATGTGACCAAACTGTTCGTTGAAATTCGGGTATTGATCATATACTACTTTCAGCTTGTGATTCTCCACCCGGAAAGTATTGCCAAAATTTTCATTGTATGCATGGCCCCTGATCTTCATATGCCAGCCGGCTAGGTCCTTTCCATTAAATAATTGTTTCCATTTTCTTTTAGACTGGGCTAGCCCGAAACAATAGGTAACCAGAAAGCAGATAAGCAGGAGGTATTTCATAAGATGAATTTACGTTCATTCAAATCTATAACCGCGTAAAAAATCTTCTACGTTCATTTTCTTTTTTCCTTCCAGTTGTAATTCTTTTACATGTATATAGCCATCCGAACAAACAAATTTTAAGAAGGTTTTATTATCAGTGATGAATGTACCTAAAGCCCCTCCTTCGGAGGGGTTTGGGGAGGCTTCTTTTTCACTTCGGTATATCTTCAGCATTTTATTATTCACATGAGTATATGCACCCGGAAAAGGGGAGAGGCCACGAATGAGATTATGTACTTCCGCAGTTGATTTATAGAAATCGATCTGACAGGTTTCGGTAAAGATTTTGGGAGCGTGTTTGAGGAGCCGGGAGTCGGGAGTGGGGAGTCTTGAATCGGGAGTCGGGAGTCGGGAGCCAGGAGTCGTTCCTATATTCGGAGAGTCTTTTTCATTTGATGAATCAGCAATAACTATTAAGGATTGCGGCGTTTCTTTTAGTGAACCATCCGCCAATCCCTGTACTGTTTTTACCAGCAACAGCGCCCCAATCTCTTTCATGCGGTCATGTACCTCACCAGCTGTTTCATTTTCACCAATCGGAAAACTTTCCTGCAACAGGATATCCCCTGTGTCAATTTCATGTTTTAGTTTAAAAGTAGTTACCCCTGTTTCTTTTTCGCCATTGATTACGGCCCAGTTGATTGGCGCAGCACCCCGGTATTGGGGCAACAGCGACCCATGAAGGTTAATGGTCCCAAGAGCTGGCATGTTCCAAACGGATTCGGGCAGCATCCGAAAGGCTACTACAATTTGCAGATCGGCGTTCAAGGATTTCAGTTCCTGTAAAAATTCAGGGTTTTTCAATTTTTTTGGTTGCAGCACATTAAGCTTATGATCAGAAGCATATTTTTTGACGGCACTTTGTTGCAATTGCATACCTCTGCCGGCTGGTTTATCCGGAGCGGTTATTACGCCAACAATTGAACATCCTGCTTTTACTAATGCATCTAAGGATGCAACAGCAAATTCAGGAGTGCCCATAAAAACAATGCGTAGCGATTGAAAATCTGTCATGGCCTCAAAGGTAACCAATCGATACTAGCCTTCACTGCGGAATCACAACAAAACTCGCTTCTGAATTAACATCACTGAATTGTTTTCCTACCCTTATCGTTGGGCCCGAATTTTTACACATTATTTTAATATTGTGGTTTCCTGGTCCGACGGTTACCAAACTGCTTCCTGCAATATTTTCCAAAGCTCCATTTTCAATATCTTTCACAAAAGTTGATTGAAGACTTCCGTCCAGGTAGATTTCCGTGGCTATTCCCGAACGTCCGCAGAAAGTACAGGGAAGGGCGATAGAGAAATAATTATAATTCACCAGGACAATCCCGTTACTGCTAAGTGTAAAAGAGAAATTGAGATCGGGTACATCTTCCCGGGCATTTGTTAATACTTGAATAGATGATTGCGATTCTTTTTTCGCAGAATTCTGGAAGATGAAATTGGTGGGACTTTGCCAGCTACTTGCTGCATTTCCATTGGAGGTAATTACCTGCCCTGCTTGACCCAAATTTCCCACTATTGCCAACGCTCCATTCGGTTTAACCGCAAACCGCTCATTAAACACCCCGGCCGCATCATACCCAATAGCTACATCCGCATTGGGATTATCGGAATAAATCTGCAATCGGTTACCGGCCACCCCAAAGCCGACATCACCAGTATTACCTGGATAAAGGGTGATTTTTTTTCCCAACGATGGAGGAAAAGCCAGAGGGGCATTCGGATTATTATTCCCAATTCCTACCCGGCTATTAATAGCGTCATAAGTAAATCCCCAACCGGCGGGGCCTCCATAGAAACCAATGTTTTGATTATTCTGCGCTCCCATAAATCCCAGCAGGGCCGAATTATCTGCTTTATACATCCAAACACCGCTTCCGTAATTTATATCGAGTGGATTGGTGCCATTTTTTAATAAGATCCGTCCATTAAGCAATAACCCATCACCACCAGAATTGATGATCCGCATTCGTTCAGCAAAAACGGAGCTGCGGCCAGTTCCAAAAACAATATTGTCTGTTAACTGGTTTGTATATACTTGTAACAATCCGCCCTGTATGCCCATTCCATAATGAGAGGTATTACCATCACCCCATAAAACAATTTTGTTTCCTACATTACTTGAAAAGGATAGTGGCCCGGTAGGAGTGGTGGTACCAATGCCAACGTTGCCTGTCTGCGAATAAATATGAATGGGAATCAGGCCAATAAATAAGAGAAGAAAAACACGGGAAGCCATATAATGTATTTACTCAAATTTACTGCTTCCTATTGCGCGGGACTATCCCCTAAAAAGGCTATTTTATTTGTACAAAAATGGGAAAGTGCCGTTAAAATATTGGCAAATAGAATCCTTAACTGAAATCAATAAAGAATATCTATAAAGAGCTTGACTCTTGCTTTCCTATTGCGACGATATCTCTTTATCCCTTTGGTATTACCACATCCACTTCCAGGCCGGGAAGATATCACGCAGGCGATAAAGGTTGTTGCAAAGGGAAATACCTATTTAAGTTAAGAAATCTCTACTACCTTGAAAAACGCGACCCATCAAAATTCACCGGTTCTTACCGGTTGGGAAAATGAAAATTGCCGGCTGATTACCTTCGGACATACCAATCCGCCTATGGCACTAATATTATTCTTATGTCTAAATACAGTTACCATGCACTAGAAAAGAATGAGGTGTAAACTGAACTTTAAAAAAACCACTTTACTGATTCGATAGGCGATGGAGCATAAAGTGGTTTGAGTAAAATGAAATAGGAATTCTGAAACCAGAATATTGGGTTAATAGAATTATTTGAATGCAAGATAGATTTGTTCCTTGTTTTGCTTTAATCATTTTTCCGAGTTCCTCAATTTCTTTTTGCTGAGCCTTTATGCTTTCTATCATCAACGGTACCAGTTTGGCATAATCTTGTACAGACTTGGAAACATATGCTGCGTTTTGAAAATAAATGTATCGAAGCCGGGTCGGTTTGCAGCTTCCTGAAAAACATGATTTTTCCGGTAATGCTTGATTTTTTTTTATTTAACAAGCAGATCAATATCAGCTATTATTTCGTTCTCTTTTTTGTTTTTATCGAAGAAGCGGGTTTTTAGGTGATAGGTTTGGCCGGCCACCATAGGGTCACCGGTGGTAAGGGTTGCCAGGAGCGTTTTGGCCTCGGCCGCGGTAGTGCCATTCACCATGTCCGCGAACGCATCAGGCAGGTTGAGTATTTCTTTACCGCCTTGGCCGGTAAGAATAATGGTGCAGCCTGGAAATACTCTGCCATTTTTTTCTGCAAAATTATCAACCCCTGTAGCGATGATATTTATCCTGGAACCTAAGGAAATAATATTACTGTTTAGCCGCACCTCCTCTTTTGCCAGGTAGATGTCATCAATCGAGAATCCGGTATAGGAAGCAGATAAACCCGTACTAAGGTCTTTCTTTACCCCTTTACTGAAATTACAGGAACTGATCACAATGGGTATCAGATAAAATACAAGTCTTAGATTTTTCATTTTAAATGTTTACTTTATTAAAATAATTATGGAACATCCTTTTTATTACAGCCTGGGAATTATTTTTCAGTATCCAGCCCAAAGGCTGTTCCATCTATCCATAATATCCGGGCTCCTTTTATACAGGAAAAAAAAGCACTGTATGTCTCTGGTTTTCCCTTCGAGATCCGAAAAATGAATTTGCCAATTACTGGGCAAGCTGAACTTTCCCTCCGACTTTATATTCTGGAATTTGATACTCCCCACAAAACCACTGGCCACATTCAGATTCCATTTATATGTTGCGCCGGCACCGAATATATACACTTGTGAAGAAGCATGCGTATCCATTCCCGCACTGGCTCCTGTATTGGCATACACATATTGCTGTATTCCTGAGAAATTGCTGGTCCATTTACCCTTAAGATCAGCAGCAGCAACGGCGAATTTGTTGTAACCAGCCATGACAGCCATTTTATCCCAAATAGGGGAATAAGATTCCGTACTATACACACCAAATTCTCTTTCAAAACTAGCTTTGTCGGGTGCAATGAACTCCATATACTTTCCTTCACCACCCGAAAAATTCTTCTTGAAGAAAACAACATGAACTATCTTTCCGGTTCCCTTTTCCACCACATCACCTTCGGCAAACTCTAACGATTGCCAACTACTTATTGGTTTGAATTCTACTGCAGACGCATTGGAATACCGGGGAGCCACTAAAATATTCCAGGCGTTCTTCAAGCCATCCAATAAAACGGAATTATAGGTATCTGCGGTTTTGTTTGGAAAATGTACCAATACAGTATTACTGCCCTTCGTAACCTGCACCCAATCTTCCTGTACCGTACTGGTCCAGCCATCATCAAAATGGGAAGTAGTGAACTGAAAGCCGTCCTTTTTCGCTGACTTTACCGCTACCTCGGGAATGTCTTTTATCACTTCTTCTTTTTCGCGGTCAGGATATTCAATGAGTTTGTTTGTATATGAAATCGGTCTGTAATACCAGCAATTGGTAAATGTAGTATTGTTACTGAAAGGACCATCTCTTTGCGTTGCCTTGGACGACTGCAGCACCAGGTTCCATTCCTGGATTCCTGAAAAGTAATGTTTCGTAAACTGGTAGGTTGTCTTTTCCAGGGCTATCTCCTGAGAATTGATAAATTTACCCCAATTATCTGTCCCATCTTTTTTGCTCCAGGCTTCTAACACACTCTTCTTTGGTATTACAGTTATAGTATTTCCACTGGAAATGTAAGTACCTGTTTCTTTCCCCAAAAAAATATTATTCATAAGGGGATCAAAGACTTTTGAAACAAAACAATATGTGCCATTTGGTTGAAAAGTATACTGCCTCTTGATATAGTTCATAACGCCATTCTTTACCCTATAATCAGAATTATCACTGGCACTGGCGCCCCAGGTACCGGTAATAGAATTATTGCCATCGTTTCCGGCCTCAGCAGGCATACTTGTTTTGGCAGGCTTCTTCAAATTCATGGAAGATAAAAAGGATTCGATATCCTTCAGGAAATCCTGGCTATTGGTGATACAAACAATACTCATGACCCGTTCAAAGCCGCTTATAGAGGTGAGAAGGACCATTGCCTCCGCATTATTGAAACTGAATTTTCCTGCACCCGCTTTTATGGTCCAACCATCTGCTTCCTGCACTTCATTCATTTGTGGTGGTTCATTTACATGGTATGACTTCACCACCAGTTCCTGCCATTCGCTATTAAAGTCAGAATTGATATCACCTTTACTGATAGTACTTTTAATAACTCCTATCTGGCACCAGGTTTCTTGTTTCTTTTCAGTCCGCGTATAGGTTACGACGTTCTCCTTTACTTCCTTTGAAAATCCCGCTGGAATTGAATAGGTCGCCAGGTCAAAAGAATCTTTTTGAGCTGCTGCAAAAAAAGCAGTGAAGAAAAAGATAGTAGATAGAATATGTTTCATGACTTGATTTCTATCATGAAGGTATTGGTAAGAACTATTCTCACTATCCCTTAAAAAAGGGATATTTTGTCTTTCTTATTTAGAAGGACTTATTTGTTTGTTTAAACAGGAAATCCTCAATATGTAAAAGGCAGTATTAAATTTCATTATTGTCCGACTAAGATCATCTGAATAATTATTAAAGCCTCTTGCAGAGCGGGTTCTAGCCCCTCTCCTTGCGGAGAGGGGTTGAGGTGAGGTGAAACTTGCAAATGAAACCTTTAAAATACTTAGTCGTACAACAATTATTAAATCTCATTTCTACCAATCAATAATTCTCTTTTTTTTTTCAGAAATGAGGGGAATGCCAAATCTTTACTCCTTATTCTTTTGTGATTTTAATATTGCTGATATAATACATTTCAGTTGGTGCATCACTCCGGGAATGCTTCATATAAACAGTATTAAATGAAAGGGAAGGTGGAACCTGTAAAGAAAGCTCTTTCATCGGTTGCCCGTCAAAAAACACTAACAAGTCACTATCTTTCTTCCTGATCATAACAGTTACGCGATTGAAATCCTTATTATTGGAAAAACCAGGCGCTTCTCCATATTTATAATTATCCCGGCTTGTCCCTTTTAAATGAGTGGTTATGTCTGATGACCCGGCTCTTCCGTCAAAGCCCGGCCTCATTTTAAAACTAATGAATTCGCCCCCTACTCCGTCTTTCATTTCCGTACTTATTACCCACTCCAGCGATTTTGCACCCCAGGTAAAGCCCCTGGGTACTGCCACATCGTAACTAAGCGCAAAATTTACCGGTAAAGGCTTTTTAAGTTTTAAGGGCGTGAGAGTGTTTCCCCTGATCACCAACCATTTTCCCTCTGCTCCCTTCCTACTGGTAACAAATGCATAGAGACCCGTTGAACTTCCTTCATTATACCAGCCAACTGGTTTTTCGTTGATGGCGGAGGAAGAAAAATCATCAAAGAAATGAATGCTGTTGTCAGTTGCGGCCTTCTTTGCAACATCTGATCTTTCGGAAACCTTTATGACTACTTTGGTATAAGGGTCTTTCAGCGGTTGATATTGTTTATTTTTTACCTTTTCCGGGTCGAAAAAGAAGTCGTACAGGTATTGAAAATTAAAATTATTAATAATGGACTCATGCATATGGCGGGTACGTTCCTCCGACAGGTACCAGCTCCAGGTTACCCTGATCCATAAGGGCTTATCCTGCTTGGATTGTTCCACTATACCAGGAGCAAACTTGTAAACCGGATACGTTTTTAAATAAGGGGTGCCCTCGTTTATTTTACTACGGGTAAAAATGTCCTGCCCGTTAACAAAATCAATAGAATAAAAATTGGAAGGTAGGAAAGCCCACTCATTCATGCTGTTTTTATATTTTTCTCTGTGTTTAGCCAGTGTTAACAATGCTTTCTGGAAATTATCGTTCTCGTATTGTGAAAAATAATCGATACTTTTTTGATTGTCTCTATTCTTATCTCTTATATCGATCAGCTTATTTTCATGATCACTCTTTATTAATATCTCTGCCTTTAAGAGCAAATCACCTATTGTTACTTTTAAGAATGGAAGTTGATTGTTTTTACAGAGTAATACTGCTTCCACAAAGTTCGCATTCCTATCGTACCGGGAAGCGGTACTATGCATCGTATGGAAATTCCTGAATTGTGCCAGCTTTTTAACGTCGTATTTATCAATGATCTCTTTAGGTACCCCATTTTCAAAAGGATCCATCTCTTCCATAAAAAAATAATAATCGCCATTGGAGCAAAGATTTTCCAGGGTTCTGCCAGGCACTTCATTAGCGGTAATTCCCCAGGGTATCTCCGTTTCCCGGATTATTTCAGCCTTCCCGTTTTTCATTTCCAAACTCCAGGTGTAGGAAGTGGCACCAAATCCCTGGGGCGAAAAAACCTGGTGCTTATTATACAAGCCAATCTGTGGCATTATCACCTTTTTTACATCCCCAATGGTTCCTTTGGGAATGTAACTGGCCTGGATCCAGTTAGCAAAAGAATCACAAATAGAGAGTTGATGAATACTGAATGTTCGGTCGCCCAATTTCCGGGGCTCTTTTACCCCTTTAAAGTGATACACTTTATACCAGCCAAAACTGCTATCGGCAATTATCTGTTTATCGGATTTTTGTGAGACAGCAGCATATGACAATACAAGCAACGCCGTAGTAAATAAGATTTTCACTGGTTCCAACACAATTCCTTTCATTTAAAAAAAGTTTACGAACTAAATCAATTCACAGTATTTCTTCAGTCGTTCTCTTAAGAATTAACTAAATTAATGATTCAGATTTCATCATATACCTATTTTGCTCCTTTGAATATGCCCGTTCCATGAACGGAGCTCTGCCCGCTCACAAGGCTTATCTTCCCTTCAAAACCGGCACTTTTTCCAAATTTTGTATCCAGCGCTCCGGCCTGTGCTTTTACCCCGCCTATAAGATATACATCTTTCACGCCGTCGCGATCAATTTCAATTCCCATGCCTGCTTCCGCTTTGGCACCCACCACTACCGGGCCCAGGTTCACTTTGTCGCCGCCAATTTTCGCCTTTACTTCCACGTTACAACTTACAAACTGATCGGCGAAGGTTTCTTTATCCATATCCTGTTTCAATCCCAGTTTTATGAATTTTGCATCTATCTCCGTAGTAAAGCGACTGCAATCCGATTTCATTTTTGCAAAAATAAAATTGGTTTCACTATGATACTGGCAGGCTACGTCATCAAACTCGGAAAGCTTTCCAGGTTTTTGCGTTGCTTTCGGGGCACATTTGTATTTGGTAATTGATTTAAATATATTAGGCGGCTCACAGGAAAGCGTCTTTAACCAGCTGATTTTTGCCTCCAGTTTATGTGCTTCAAATTTCTCGGGCCATTCTGAATACAATTGCCAATAGGTAAGTTCGTTCAAGAAAATTTTTACCATTTCCAGCCGTTCTTTGAAAAGGGGCTCTACTGCTGAGTTATAAGCTCTCAGGTATTTATCTGTGACTTCTTTATATAATGGACAAAAATCTTTATTCGGTTTTCCTTCGCCGGTTTGTTCTTCATCAGCTTTTTGTAGTTTTTCTATTTCAGCTTCATATTCCGATGTTAACTGGACGCCTCGGCCAGTAAAGAACACCGTTGATTTTTGTGCCCAATCACTTGTTTTTCGTTCAAACATATCCATTACATCATTTTGCTTAAGATAGGCTCTGCCCGCATAAATTGGCACCAGGGTAAGATTTCCCTGCGGGCTTCCCAGGCTCATCGACGCTTTGATCATATTAATATTATCAGTAGTCCTTTTCTCCTGCATAGCAGCAGTGTTTTTCCAGGCTACCTTCACTTGTTGTTGTAAGGAGGCTATTTGGGTAGAGAGCGTTGCCCGAAAATTGGCCCACTCAGGTTCCAGGGATTTGCATTCTTCTACAGAATAGGGAAATGGAGGAGGGTTTGAACCGCCCAGGTTCAACGGATCCTCCTTTGTTTTGGCGGGAAGTGATACATCTTTGCTGTTAAGTTTATATCCCATTTTCCTTAGCCGGTCTTCTTTTTCTTTTGTATAAGAATGTTGCAGTGAATTTTTCAATGATTCTATTGCCCATGCATGGTCACCTTTACTTTCCTGGATCAGGCTTTTCGTACTATTCGCTTGCGGATGATAGGCATATATCCGGGTAGTGCTGTCTAAATATTTTTCCGCCTTATCAATTTCCCCTAATCCGAACCAGGCTTGACCCAGGTTGTTTAGGATCGTGCTGTTGCCCGGAAATTTTTTATTCAGATAGTTTAATACCGGAATCGCCAATTGTTCCGCATTGCTCATCGAGAGCATGGAAGCATAATTATTAAGGTTGTCAGTATTGGAAATATCTTCCGCACTGGCTTTTCCCATCAGGTATAATGCGGGTTGTATCCTTCCCATTAACCACAAAATAGCTGCTGCATTACCAATGGAACCGGCATCGCCTCCTTCCGCTTTTAGCTGGACATATATTTTTTCGCCCAGTTTTTTTGAAGCAGGCTTTAGCAAGGCACTGGTTTTACTATGCATTTCGCTGATGAACGAACCCATGGTACTTGCTGTAAGAGCTGCTTTGGGAATAGCCCCTATCCTGAAATCATCTCTTTTCGGAACAAGACGGTTTTCGTCTTCCCAGGCAGTTTTTAATTGGGCATCGGTAACACCCGACATATTTTTTTTCATCGTTTTCATGTCAGGCATCTTGATACCCAGGCTATCCATCATCTTTTTATCTTCCGGATCCAGGTTATCCAATTCTTTTTGTGCTTCTTTCATCATGTCGTCCATCTCTTTTTGAGTAGGAGGCTTCTCTTCCACTTTCTTCTTTCCTTTGGGTTGAGCGAAGGCAATGGAAAAGGAACAGAGAAATATTATTACAAATAATTGCCTGACCATTTTATTTATTTTTTAAGAATTGTCTCTACCATTTTTTCTAACCGTTCGATGCGCTGGTGATCTTCCTTTCTCTGTAGCTGCTGTTCCTTCAAAGCTTCTATTAATAAGGGTATCAGCCGGGCATAATCCACCGATTTGTATCCATCTGCATTGGTACTTACTACCTGCGGTATTATTTTCTCCACTTCCTGGGCAATCAAACCAACCTCTATTCCACTGGCGAATTGCATGGAGGGAAATTCTTCCTTACGCATTTCATAGCCCACCCCCCGCAACTGCATCACTTTTTCTAAGGAGTTGTTTAAGGTGAAGATGTTTTTCTTATAGCGGGCATCAGAATTATAAATTGTCCCATTGGCATTTATCTGGCCCCCTACCACCAGCGCTACCACACCCGATGCAGGAACATATGCGCGGGAAATAAATCCGGCACCATAATCATCATACCCAAAGGAAATCCTTGCATTGATATTATCAGCATACAACCGGAAATCATTGCCCGAAACCGACATGCCCACATCCCCTGTAGCTCCCGGATAAAGCGTAATCTTTTTTTCAAGCGAGGCACTGAAGGCCAATTGAGCATTAGGAGCATTATTATTAATCCCAATTCTTCCATTGGTGGTATTATAGATAAATCCCCAATTGTTAGGACCTCCATAAAACCCGATATTATTGCTATTCTGAGCTCCCATGAAACCCAAAAGAGCTGTATTAGCAGGGTTTGTCATCCACACACCCGCCCCCCCATTGAGATCGCTGGTACCATTACGTAGAATAATCCGTCCATTCATCACCATCCCATCGTACCCACTATTATAGATGCGTACCCTTTCTGTAAATGAAGTACTACTTCCATAACCGAAAGCGAAGCTGGCCGCAGCTACATCCGTATATAATTGCAGCAAACCGCTCTGTATACCCATACCATATTGCGAAGTGGTACTATTTCCATAAAGCGAAAACTTATTCCCCAGGCTATTGGAAAAAGTATGAGAAGCAAATTGGTTGGAAGTTCCCAAACTCAGATTCCCGTTTAGGAAACTGTTACCTTCCACACTGAAGGGCGCCAAAGGGAAATCAGTATTGATACCTACACTTCCGAACAGGTAAGTACTGCCTTCCACATGAAGGTTGGCTCGTGGTTGCGAAATACCGATACCTACATTCCCATTACCCCGGTAGGTGTTGACTCCATTACTTATCCAGGGCGAGGTCGTGGCTTGAAAACCACTGGAGGTAAATGTTATGTTCCTTGAACGGTCCAATTCGAAAATACACATACGGTTATTCGAATAGGATGGTACAACGACAGTCTCGCCAACGGTTGCCATTATTCCAGCCCCGTTGAGGTTTGTACTGTTATATCCCTTCCATTGCAGGGCGGCAGGATTGCTGATATCAAACACCCCAATACCTGCACCACTTAAATCAGTCACAAGAAGAAAATTACCGGTACCAGCTAAACGGTAAGGGGCATTTATTTCAGTGGTGGAAATACCAACCCCTGTTATCAGGTCCGGATTACTTACATTGAGAACCCGGATAACACTACTATTGATAGACGCTACATAGGCAAATCCATCTTTTACATATACCCCACCCGTATTATTCAAACCGGACGATATGGTACCCCGCGCAATGGGTAAATCAGGATTCGATATTTCGAATATGGAGAATTTTACCGGAGAAGGTATCGCCACATACGCGAAATTTCCTTGCACTACTACATCAGACGGAAGACTGGCAGGGAAAAAACCACGCGCTACCACCGCTAAAGGATTCGTAATATCAAATAGCTGCACCCGTGGAATAAGGTTATTTGATACATAAGCGATATTGCCCTGAATCGTAATGGCATAAGGCCTGTTCAATCCTGTTGTTAGAAAGCCAATGGCTGTTGGTGACAAAGGATTGGATATATTGAAAATACAGATTCGGTTATTTAGCTCCGATACTACAAAGGCATAATTCCCCTGGACTTTGATATCTATCGGACCATCAAGATTGGTAATAATCGATCCTTTTGTCACAGGATTATTACGATCTGTTATATCATAGATACTTAGCTGATCTGTGGAATAGGAAACCACATATGCATAGTTTCCCTGGGCAGCAACAGAAACGGGTGTCGTTATCCCGTCAGTAGTGAAACCTTTCGCCACTAAAATATTATCTCCCAGGGCCATCGTATCGATACCCATCCACAATCCCTTTTTCATATAATCCTTGATCGCTTTTTCTGTTGGCACCACGCTATGGCTATTTGAAGTAAAGAGACTGTCGGTACTAAACTTGTTTATGGAAATACCCTGCTGTAAACGTAAATCACCGTTCACATGCAGTTTGGCCTGCGGATCGGTGGTGCCGATACCTGTGTTACCCGTTTGTGCTTTGGTATCAATCGAGAAGGCAAGGACCATTATTATGGATAGCAATAAATATTTTTTCATGACACTATTATTTTTCAGGGTTTATTACATGCAGGTTTTGGGAAGAGGTTTCTATTGGGCCTTTGAATAATTTATCCGTAAAGGCATATACCACGCAGGCGTTTGTATTGTTCTTCCTGAAAGAATTCAACATCACTACGCTTTTTTTCTCACCCGCATAATAATTACCAATAGCAAGGGTAGAAACCCATCCATCCCATAATTGCTCAGTTAAAATCCGAAGAGGTTTTGAAGAAGCTTTCCGAAGCCTTTTTACAACCTGTTCATTCCATAAACGTATGACATCATGAATAATACTAGCTGTAGCATGCTGGCTCTTATAAAGGGTGATAGAGCAATAACTCCTATCTGAATTAGTAAGAGTAAACCGGGCCTGCGAAGGCAATATACTTCGCGTAAAAAATTCAGGAGGCTTATATAGGAAAACATCAAAGCTGTCTGACTGTGCCTGCAATGAAAAAGAAAAGAACAATGTATATATCACCACAAGCATTAGTCTGTTCATATCCTTAGATTAATCCTGTAAATATGCCTTATTGCTGCAATGATTGGTATCCCTTAAAAACAGGATTTATTAAGTAATATATACGCTATTGAAGAAGAAATTTTCACAATAAACTCAAAAACGTATTCTTTATCTCTCTTCACCAATATTATTGCTGGTGAGGCCTGTTAAAATTTGATTTTAGAATTTTTGTGCAAAAGCTATCCCCTATTGGAATTTATTTTCCCCCTGATATTCATTTAAAATAATAATCATACCGCTAAAGCATCATCAAACAGGAATCACAATCATTATGACTTGTGTGCCCTGACCTTCATTTGCAGCATCATCTGCCCAGCTATCCCCGGAGGTGGATGGGCTTTGCCTGCATATCCTAACCTCCATGCGATAAAGCCCCGGGGGCAAAAGGACTGTTGTAGTTGTTTGCAACCGCATGCCGGTTTGAGGAACTATTCCGGCAGCATATTCCTGGGCCACTAACTGGTTACTTTGATTAAATATCTGTAAAGAAGTGCGTACGTCGGTCTGGAATATATTTACGGTTCTAAACGTAACCGTATAGGTGACCACCACAGAACTCGTATTTTGTAACGTAAATGTTTGATTATTTAAGCCCGGCATATCAACACAATACACTCCCGCTCCTTTCAACTCGGTAAGTTGGGATAAATTCCATGCCAGCACATATGGCTTATCCATCCATTTGGGAGCCGTTCCGCTGCCAGCGCTTTGTAAAACCTGGCCAGCCGAACCAGTGCTTCCATTGACGGCGATGGCCCCCGTTCCTTTTACGGAAAACCGCTCGGTAAAGGTTCCTGCTACATCATAACCTATAGCTACATCAGAAATATTGTTTTCAGAAAATATCTGCAGCCTTCCTCCGGCAATTCCAAAACCGTAATCACCGGTGGGGCCCGGATAGAGTACCAATTTCTTCCCGATAGTAGCGCCAAAGGAAAGTGGTGCCGTTGGGTTATTATTACCAATTCCCACCCGACTATTAATAGCATCATAGGTAAAACCCCATCCACCTGGTCCGCCATAAAAACCAATGTTCTGATTATTTTGTGCGCCCATAAAACCAAGCGAGGCGGTGTTATCAGCTTTATAAAGCCATACACCAGCACCGCCGCCCACTAAATCAGTACTTCCATTTTTTAATATGAGCCTTCCATTTAAACTCATACCATCATAACCCACATTATTTATAATACGCATTCTTTCAGTGAAATTATTGCTTGCGCCGTGGCCAAAAGCAATATTTGATACTGGTAAATCGGTGTGTATTTGCAGGAGTCCACTCTGTATGCCAAAACCATAGTGATTGCCTGTATTTCCATACAATGAAATTTTATCGCCGGTTGCGTTGGGAAAACTCAGGGGGAAACCGGGTGTAGTAACGCCAATACCTACATTTTGACCATTTGCTACTGTCAAAAATAATAACGCGATGAATAAAGATTGAAGTTTCATAAAGCCTAAATTTTGTTGTACAAATATTACTATCCGAATATTCTAATCCTATCCCATAAAAACCGGATATTTTATGAATCGTAAAAAATCCTTGAAATACGGAATAAAAAAGGCCGTATCACAAATGATACGGCCAAAAAATAAATACAGGCAGGAAGTAAATCTATTCTTTAATGAACTTAAAGGTCTTGCTGTCAGATTTATAAGTAATCTTAAGTATATAATTTCCATGAGTAAGATTGCTCACCGGCAAGCTATATACCTGAACATTTCCTTTAATTGTTTTACGCATCAGCAGGCTTCCGGAAATAGTGTATATCTCTGCCGTTGCCACATAAACATCTTTTGGTTCCACTATATTTAATACCTCTTTTACCGGATTAGGCGCTACTAAAGTTTGGAAAAGATCCTCTCTTTTTAATACCGTTACCACAGCAGAATATTTAAACTGCCCATCCAGGTCAATTTGTTTTATTCGGTAGTAATTAAACCCACTCACCGGTTGCGCATGGGTAAGACTGTAATTACGGATAGAGGAACTATTTCCCGCAGCGGCCACTTCTCCCACTTTGCCGAATGATCTTCCATCTTTACTATGCTCTATTTCAAATTTCAGGGTATTACTCTCTTGTGCAGTGGCCCAGCTTACGAGCGTTTTTTTATTTACAACCTGGGCCTTTACAAACATCCAGGTAACGGGAACTGAAGAAGCGGCCGTAAATGGCACCACACTGGTTATGCTCCAGGGATTTTGTTTGCTGCGGATATACAGGTAATGGGTTCCAACACCCAAGCTGCCGGATAAATTAATATTGACAGCATAGTTGCTGATATCTCCTGGATTGCCCGGTACAGTGAGGGGTGTAGCATTGCCAAAGCCGGGATCACTGTCAATGAAATATTCCATATTGCTCACTGCCGGTGGCGCCCCCGGTGCTGCAGGATATGGCATAATTGCTGAATTATCAAATACGCTGAAATTAGTCAGGCTCCAAATGCCATTAGCATCTTTACTCCGAATGAATAAACGGTGAACCCCCGATGGCAAACCAGTTATGTTGATATTGGCATTTAGGCTGGCTATATCAGTACCTGTAGTAAAAGGAATTTGTACACAATTTCCAAAACCCAAATCGTTGTTATCAATAAAGTATTCCAATTGAGTAACATTCACCACAGCAGGTGGCGCTGTATTATAAACTGGTGCAGAGAAATTATCCAGGGCACTATTATGGGTCATACTCCATTTGCCGCTGGCATCCCTGGTCCTAATATAAAACCGGTGAAAGCCCGGTGGTAAAGTGCCCAGATTTACCGTGCCATTAAAGCTGTTGATATCCGTTGAGGCAGTAAACCCTGTTAAAGGAGTTCCACTGCCGAAAACCTGGTTATTATCAATAAAATATTCGATGTTGGTGATATTGACTGGTGCCGGTGGTGCTGAATTGTAAACAGGAACCGAATAATTATCAAAAAATGCATTGTGTGCATGGCTCCAGGTTCCGTTGGCATCCTTACTCCTAAAATAGATTCGATGGAACCCGGATGTTACACCTGTTATATTTACGGTTCCGGCAAAATTGCTAATGTCCGGCGATACGGTGAACCCTGTCAGTAAAGAACCGGTACCAAACCCTGAAAAATTATCAATAGAATATTCGATAGTATTTATATTACCCGGAGCCGGCGGAGCGGTGGGATAAGGCTGCTGCGCTTGTATAATTAAATGCAGCGAGCAAAGCAGACTGCTGATGACTAATTTTTTCATGTCGTAATAATTTAATGCGTGACGGGATCAAATTTCTATCAGGCACTTAATTATTACTCCTGGTACTTATAGTAATCGGCATAGTAGTGGCATTGCTGGGTACACTCGCCGGTACAGTAAGTGAATAAATAGTTGGAATGGCAGGTATGCCACTTAATTTGTATGGATCGGCTGTTCCAAATGCGCCACAATCGGGTGTAATACTGCTGATGGTTTCACCAGCAACAATGGCCGGGCTACCTGCTTTTAAACGCCATTGCCCATCAGTACTGTTTCCAGTGAGTCCCTGGAACACCACTGCATCAGCCTGGTTATTCAAATTACCATTACCAACGGGTAAGTTTGAACCATTGGAAATATTATTCTTTACCGTTACATTAACCGTGGTAAAAGTAGTACCCGTTATTATATTGTTTGAAAAATAGGCACTATATAAATTCATCTGTCCCCGTATAACATTATTTCTGATCAAATTATTAATGTTTTGGGCTGAATTCATTGTAATTCCTCCAGTTAGAATATTATTAGTTACTTCCCAATTAGTCAAAGTATAGGTGTTTAGGCTTATATCACTGATATAGCATTTATTTATTTTAAATCCCGCCATGATAGTATTTGCTACGTTACCATAATAGGCGCTAATAGAATTCATACGACAACGAGTGATAGTAATGTTATCTGCCGCTGATCCTGTTTGGCCGACCCCAAAAGTAAAATTATCCAATCCTATCAAAGTTGATCCTGATCCAGTTGAATCAAAAATTATATATCCAGAACCAAAGGAGCTGGAATTACCCAACTGTAACCCTGGGTTACTATCCGTGCCGCTGATAAAATACCCGGTACCAATAATTACGAGTCTTTTATCAAGGGTAAATCCCGCATAATTGGTGGCACTTCCCTCTATATATAAAGTGTCGTCGTTAACCACACTGGAACTGGCAAGCGCTGCTGCGCAGTTGGTAAAATCGGCCACCACCCCAGGGGTGTTATTTATGCGCCATACTTTGGCATTGGATTGGAAACATGCAATAACGAATAAGGTAAGAATGAATAATTGTTTCATAATTTTTATTTTTAAAATGTAAATATTTGTATTTGGGCCATCAATGCCTATCCCCGGAAAAGGTGATTTTTAGCGCTCGCTTATTTTTACAGAAAATAAGAAAGCGGGTAAGTAAACCTCAGTAAAGTGCCGAATCAGGCCTTTCACTTAAAATGAAAAACCATTACTTATTAGTGTGCTGCTTATTCTTGTTCTAAATCAGCAACCAGGTAAAGTAGCCAGCCGATCCTTGTTCAACTCGCACAAGCAGTGAAAAATCATGTAAAAAGGGGAGGAATCCACCCAAAAGAATCTTATTTATTTGTAAAATGGGTAAAATAACCGTTTAGCAATATGGAAATTCAAAACAATAGCCCATTAATAATTTTTAGTATATACAGGGTGCCAGTGAATATTCTATATAAAATCCTGGTTACTTTTTGCCTGACCTCCACCCTATCATTGGTTTTTGCCCAACAGGAATTTATTGACAGTGTAAAGAAAAGGATTGAGGTAGAGAAGAATGATACAGAGAAAGTGAGAATGTATGTGCAGTTGGGAAATCGCCTGCGCCTCAATGATTCATCTGCCTGCTGGAAATACTACCGGGAAATTGTAAGGATAGCCGACGCTTCCCAAAACGATTATTTCAGGGGGCAGTCATTTTTCTTAGCCGCCACCATTCAACTGGCCAATCAACCTGTTGCAGCCATTTCAAATTATGAAAAGGCGATAAAGATTTACTCAAAATATCCCGGCAATAAAAGGATAGCGCTTTCCCTTGGATCTACTTATATAAACCTTGGCTTACTGCACAACAGCAATAATGATTATGAAACAGCGGTTTTCTATTACCTAAAAGCGGAGGAAATTTATCTCCAACACGACCCTAAAAGCAGTGACCTTGCTATACTATACAGTAATCTATCTATCACGTACGGCACTATCAATAAGTATCCGGAAGCCCTTCGTTTCAGCCAGAAAGGTCTAGACCTGGCCCGGAAAGGAAACGACCAGGTGAATCTCATGAATGCTTTATACGCTCATGGTGGCAACCTGGTAAACGCAAAAATGGGGGACGGCGGATTGGCACTATTAGATTCTGCCAAACAACTGGGAGTACAACTGAATAACCTGTATTATATCTATTCCTCCGATTTCATGAAGGCCATGTATTATTATAATAACAGGCAATTCCAAAAAGCGATTGATCATTATGCTTTATGTCTCGATTTTGCAAAAAAGTATAATTCCACTCCCGATATCGGTAACAACTATCTGAACATTGCAGCCAATGAAGCCGAATTAAAAAGGCCAAAGGAGGCTGCCGCACACCTGGATTCCTCTAAAAAATACCTTGATTATTCAGTGCTTTCTGTTTCTAAACAGATGTTTTTTGAGAACTATGCTGAAGTCTATAAGCAACTGGGAAATTTTACCAAAGCCTTCGCTTATAAAGATTCAGTGGCAGTCATAAAAGATTCCTTGTATCAGCAAGACAATATAAGGCAAATCGAATTCAGGCAGGCGCGATATAATTATGAGAAACAACAAAACGAAATTATTCAACTGGAAGCTGAAAAAAAACTGCAGCAACTTTCTCTTCGGCAAAAAGATACCCTGAATTACTTTTTAATGGCCGGGGCCTTTGCAATTCTTATAATATCGTTGCTTTCTTATCGGACCTATAAACAAAAACAGAAACTGCAGCAGCAACGCATTACTGAATTGGAAATCGAAAAAAAATTAACCGCTACCGAAGCAGTACTGAAAGGGGAAGAACAGGAAAGAACCCGCCTGGCAAAAGATCTCCATGATGGTCTTGGAGGAATGTTGTCGGGCATCAAATACTCATTTAATACTATGAAAGGGAACCTGATTATGACGCCTGAAAATGCCCAGGCTTTTGAACGCAGCATGGATATGCTGGATAGTTCCATTCGCGAAATGCGAAGAGTGGCGCATAATATGATGCCGGAAGCACTGGTGAAATTCGGATTAGACACCGCGCTTAAGGATTTTTGTTTCGATATCAATCAAAGCGGAGCCCTCCAGGTTACTTATCAATCGTTTGGATTGGGTAAAGAAAGTATTGACCCCGGAATATCTATCACTATATATCGGATAGTGCAGGAATTACTGAATAATACCTTAAAACATGCCGGTGCTTCCACTGCCATAGTGCAGGTTACCCGAAGCGATTCTCAATTATCTATAACAGTGGAGGATGATGGAAAAGGCTTTGATACTTCCATCCTTACCCAATCAAAAGGAATAGGATGGACCAATATCCAGAACAGGGTTGATCTATTGAAAGGAAAACTCGACGTACAGTCGCAGCCTGGCAAAGGAACGTCGGTAATGCTGGATTTTCTAAATATATAGCACCGTTGTAAATATCCCTTTTCACAAAAGCATTCCAGGAAAAAATGGCATTATTACCAGTAATTCCAACAGATACCGTAAATTCCTGCCATTATTCCCAGGTAGTATATCACCGACTATGAAGAAATTTTTATTCCTCCTACTTTGGCAATGCATTCTATGTGCGGCCTTTTCGCAACAGGCAACGTTGGATAGCCTTCTAAAAAAGTTACCCGATAGTAAGGAAGATACCCTGAAAGCCTGGTTGCTGATCAAGATAGCAGACATCCTTCTTTATAACGAACCTTTTAAAGCCAGAACCTATATTCAACAGGCAGCCTCCCTGAGTGAAAAAATACATTTCAATACTGGCATCATCAGATCAAATGCCACCTATGCCGATTCATATCAAATTGAAGGAAAGATAGATTCAGCATTGATCTATATTGAGAGGAACCTCAACCTGGGCCGAAAGCTAAATGACTCCTTCCAAATTGGAATCGCTCTTTTAAATATGGGGGTAATTTATCGGGATAAAATGGAATTTGAGAAAGCCCTCGCCTATTCACTGGAGGGTAAGGCTATCTTCGAGAAAAGAAGTGATCCTTCCCTCTTATCACAAGTCAATGACGCCCTGCAGACCTTATACAATTACCGTACTGAATACGACAAAGCAATTACTTACGGAGAGCAGGCAGTAGCACAGGCCCGCCTGCAAAAAGATCCCCTGCTATTGATAAAACCACTGGTAAATTTAAGCCTGTCTTATATCGCTAAGCTCGATCTTAAAAAGGGAGCGCTCCTATTAGAAGAAGCATTAGCCGTCTGTAAACCCCTCAAAAACCCAGGTGTGGAAGCCGTAATTACTCAAAACCTGGGAGAGATTGCCTTGAAAAATTATGATATCCCGCTTACAAAAAAATATATCACCTATAGTCTTTCTGTTTTTCAGCAAACGGGTTCTTTCGACGGGCAAGCTTCCTGTCTCAGGGCCCTTGCTATTTGCCATATGCAGGAAAAAAATTACACGTTGGCAAAAACACTGGCCGACAGCGCCCTGTTGATTGATAAGAAATACGGCTTCAAAAGAGAAGAAGCAGCCACCTTAAGGGTGCTGTCTTGTATTTATTATGCTACTAACGATGTGAAAAAGGGATTTGAATATGATGACCAAAGCGAAATTATTTTGGAAGCGATGATCAAAGATGTCATATCCCAGCAATCTGCCAACCTGGAAAAAAAGTATGAAACTACCAAAAAGGAAAATGAGATCATGCAATTGAAAAATGAAAAGCAGATCCAGCAATTAACGATTCAGAAAAAAAATCTTTTCAATTATATTTTGATGGGAGGTGCCTTCCTCTTTTTGGTGTTACTTTTTTTTGTTTACAGAAATTATAACCAAAAACGGGTATTACAGGAACAACGCATTTCTGAATTGGAAACAGAAAAAAAACTCCTGGCAACAGAAGCGGTATTGAAAGGAGAAGAACAGGAAAGAACCAGGTTGGCAAAAGATCTTCACGATGGTCTGGGGGGTATGTTATCGGGCATAAAATTCTCTTTAAATACCATGAAAGGGAACATGGTAATGACGCCTGACAACGCCCAGGCTTTCGAACGAAGCATGGATATGCTCGACAGCTCTATAAAGGAAATGCGGAGGGTGGCCCATAATATGATGCCGGAAGCGCTGGTGAAATTCGGTTTGGATACAGCCTTAAATGATTTCTGCTATGATATTAACCAAACGGGTGCTATTCAGATAAATTACCAGGCCCTTGGATTGGAAAACAAACAAATCGATCAGACCGTTGCCATCACAGTGTACAGGATCATACAGGAACTGATTAACAATACGCTAAAACATGCCGCAGCAAAAAATATCGTTGTGCAGGTTAGTTATAGCCCCGGCCAATTCAATATTACGGTAGAAGATGATGGTAAAGGGTTTGACATTTCCAGTATAGACAATACAAAAGGAATGGGTTGGGCCAATATCCAAAACAGGGTGGAATTCCTCAAAGGGCATATAGACCTCAAATCAACACCGGAACAGGGAACTTCCTGTTTCATTGAATTTCCACTCCCCTGATAAGTCAGTAATGGCATATAGCAGAAGCTTTTTAAGCCAGCCCAAAATATCATTGAAAAGCGGGAGAGTTTGACTTTCATTTTACCATTTACTTTGCTTTCAATTCAAGAAAAGGTCACGTATTATGTGCATCTTCTCATTTCAGGCTTGAAGGGAATGCCTATTTTTACATCATTGAAGCATTTATTATGGCAACAAAAATCTTCATCGTAGACGATCATTATATGGTCATAGAAGGTATTCGCTCCATTTTACAGAACGAAAAAAGTATAGAATGGATGGGACATGCTTCAACGGCCGGCTCATGCCAGGCCTTTTTGCTCAAACAACAACCGGATATCATATTAATGGATATCAACCTTCCCGATAAAAGTGGTATTGACTTGTGTAAAGAAGTAAGGGAGAAATATCCTTCCGTTTTCATCATCGGACTCAGCACCTTCAACCAGCAAAGTTTTATTCAGCGAATGATGGAAAATGGCGCTTCGGGCTATGTATTAAAAAATGCTACACAGGAAGAACTGATGGAAGCCTTTCAAACGGTATTGAAAGGGAAAATTTACCTTAGCGATGATGTTTCCCAAACGCTTCGCAAGAATGCCGATGCCAATATACCTGTGCTCACAAGAAGAGAAAAAGAAGTGTTGGAGTTGATTGCCGGAGGTCTTACCAATGTTGAGATTGCTAACCGGCTTTTCATAAGTACTTCCACCGTTGATACCCACCGGAAAAACCTGCTGGCCAAATTTGAGGTAAGGAATACGGCTGCCCTCGTGAAGATTGCGTTGCAGTATGAGTTGATTTAAAACGATGAGTTGGTGGTTTGTGTTTTATGGTTCTTTTTGCGTCACACTTTTTTGGGTTATTACAAATCTGAAGGTGCAGAAGCTAAGAACTTCTAAAAAACAAAGTAATAGGTTTTGAAAAAGTAATGGATTTAATTAAATTAATAGGGTTTGTAAGATTATTTGTAATAGACTTAATTATGGTTATAAATTTAGTGATGAATATTGAGCCCGAAAAACTACAAACCACAAACTATAAACCACAAACCGCTCTTAAAAATCCTCATACAACAAATACTTCTTTCTTATTTTCTTAAACTCTTTCAATTCCGGTTCCCAGCTCCTTCGGATATCCGTTTCTGATCTGCCTTTTTTGATCTGTAACCAGAGTTTATTATTACCGGCCAGTTTATTAAAAAAGGATTCTTCCATTTGGCCAGATTTGGGAAGAATGAAAAATTTGTCTTTCTCCGGAAATAATTTATGCGCCTCTATCAGCCACTTCAATTGCAATTTATTATTGACCTTTCTTAATACCTCGTCCGGGGTACCACTTAAATTCCATCCGTAACAAACCAGCCCATATAATTTTGAGTTTTTTGCTCCTTCATTAGGATTGGGTATAAAAGAGTATAGATTTTTGGGCAGTGAGGGGTGACCGAAAACCTGGAAGGGTTTGTCGGTTCCTCGTCCCTCGCTTAATACTGTTCCTTCAAAGAAACAAGTGGATGGATAGAGATAGATGGATTGAATATTCGGGAGATTGGGGGAAGGTCGTACAGGCAATACATACTTACTTTTATGAGTATAGTTTCCGCATTTAATAACCAGGAAGTGAAAAGCAGTGTCTTTTGAATTTTGGGCAGTGCGGTAATAATCGTACCGGGCATTCGCCGCAGGGGTCAGCCATCGTTCTCCGGCAATCATCATGGCATATTCAGCAATGGTCATACCATATACAACCGGAATTTTTTTCCTTCCGACAAAGGATTGAAATTTTTGCTCCATTACCGGACCATCAATATAAAACCCATTGGGATTGGGACGGTCTAATATCATTAATGGCTTGCCAAATTCAAAAGCGGCATCCATAAAATCTTCCAATGATGAAATAAATGTATAAAAACGCACGCCTACGTCCTGGATGTCAAAAATCAGGACATCTACTTCCTTCAGATCTTCTGCCGAGGGCTTTCTTTTGTTTCCGTACAAGGAGATTACCGGGATGCCCGTTTTTTCATCCGTATAGTTCCCCACTTTTTCTCCGGCGTCGGCTGTTCCCCGAAAACCATGTTCGGGGCCAAAGATTACCCTGATGTCAATTCCTGAACGGCGAAGTGTGTCTACCAAATGTGCGGTCCCCACCATTGATGTTTGGTTGGCAAAAATTCCTACCCGTTTACCTTTTATTAAAGGAAGGTATATATTCATTCGTTCCGCACCCGGCTCTATTTTTTGGGGAGATACTCGCTGGGTAAAACTATACAAGTAACCGGCCAGGCAACAAAAAAACAAAAAGATAATTTTCATTATAATGGATTAGTATCAATAAAATGATGCAAATCAGTGATCAAAGATGCTGAAAAACTTTTAATGGAAATTGTAAAACATTCCTTTATTTTCGGGACTTGATCATCGTCCGTTTTCTAATCTTTATATTGGTGTATGATGATGAAATGAATGAAAAAGATAATGGATATTCACATGAACGGACTAAACCTTTGCCGGAAATTTCAAAGGCTCCTGATGAAAAAGGCCTTTCAGGTTGAGTAACAAAAAGTTTAAAAAAATAAAATTCAGATTATGCAAGAAGTTAAAAGCGGGGATACGGTGAAAGTACATTACCATGGAAAACTTACCGATGGCAGTACATTCGATTCTTCCTCTGGCCGGGAGCCCCTGGAATTTGAAGTAGGCAGTGGAATGGTGATCAAAGGTTTTGATGAAGGCGTGACCGGAATGAAAGTTGGGGATAAAAAAACCATTAATATACCAGTTGACGACGCCTATGGGCCCAAGCAGGAAGAAATGCTGGTAGAGTTTCCGATCGATCAGTTTCCTCCTGATCTAAAACCTGAAGTAGGTATGCCATTAACCATGACTACCTCGCAGGGGCAGCCCGTACAGGTTGTAATCGCTGAAATTAAAACTGAGTCAGTGGTATTGGATGCGAATCATCCGCTGGCAGGGGAAGAATTAGTGTTTGACCTGGAGTTGGTGGAAATTGTTTCCGCGAAGCCTTTAATCATTATGCCTTAGTAATCATTGATAGTTTGTAAAAAATTAAAGGTTCATAGTATTAAACTATGAACCTTTGTTGTTTTGATAATTTATGATTTCCAGCTTTCCCAATCGTTAATTCCTAATTTCACTTTCTGGAACTCGGGCAATTACTTTTTGCCCAACCACCATCCAAGCCAGATACCGCAAACTCCCCAGGAAAGAAGTACATCTACAAAATTGGTAATGGCTCCGGGCGTTTGGAACCAAATATGTTCTGAATAGGGAATGAATAGATATCCGACAATACCGATTAATACCGTGCTGATAAGGATTCCGCCGAAACTTCGGTTTGGATTGGCGGTCAGAATCCAGCAAACAAAAAGAACCGCAATAATATCTACCAGTAAACCCCGAACAATGTTAGTGATCATGTTGGTGTTATATTCCTTATGATAGCTTACTACTGCCCAGGGTTTGCCCTGCATGGCATCCATCGCTTTTTGGCGTTCTTCCGCCGTTGCGCTTTCATCCACTGCCGGAATCATGTACTGGCCTGATTCTTTAAATTGGGAGTTCAGAAAGGTCATAATTGAATCCTGACCCGGTGCTTTTTGGTATTCTTTCCCATGGAGATTGAGAGCGGTCCAGGATAATGTTTGCCAAAGAAAAACAAGGAGGCCACCCACCAGGGCGCCAATGACAAGCTTTTTCATATTGAGTGTTGTTTTGGTTGATTAAAAGGTAGGAAGTTTTTCAACAGTTACCAAAACGGTTTGGAAGGCGATTCAGTAACTTGCCGCCTCAATTTTTTTTATGTTTGAGAATTATCACTTTACTGTAAAAGAACGATTCCTCCGGTATGTACAAATTGATACGCAAAGTAACCCGCAGTCAAATAGTTTTCCTTCTACTGAAAAACAAATAGACCTGAGCCGGATGCTGGTGGATGAACTGCGGCAAATGGGAATTACAGATGCTGACCTGGATGAATTTGGATATGTATATGCTACTATTCCATCCAATACTTCGAAAGATGTTCCGGTATTATGTTATTGTTCACATGTTGATACCTCTCCCGATTGCAGCGGGGCGGGTATAAAACCGATTGTGCATGCGAAATACAATGGCAGTGCCATTCAACTACCTGATGACGTGTCTCAAATTATTACTAGTGAAGAGCACCCGTATTTATTGGAAAGAATTGGTGATGATATCATCACCGCGTCGGGTACCACCTTGCTGGGAGCGGATGATAAAGCAGGGGTAGCGATAATAATGGATATGGCCAATTACCTGGTGTCCCATAAGGAAATTAAACATGGAACAATAAAGATTTTGTTTACTCCTGATGAAGAAATTGGTAAAGGCGTTGATAGAGTAAATCTTAAAAAACTGGGCGCTGCAGTAGCCTATACATTGGATGGGGGAGAACGAGGGTCGTTAGAGGATGAAAATTTTTCGGCGGATGGAGTAACCATCATTTTTTATGGAGTGAGTGCGCATCCAGGCGCGGCAAAAGGTAAAATGGTAAACGCGCTTAAAGTGGCTTCATCCTTTATAGAATCCTTACCCAAAGAAGAGTTATCCCCCGAAACTACCGAAGACCGTTATGGTTTTGTACACCCGGTACAAATGGAAGGTATAGCGGAAAAGGTGACTGTTCAATTTATCATTCGCGATTTTATAACGGCAAAATTAACAGCGTATGAAACTTTCCTGCAGGATAAACTCAATGATACGCTTGCCCACTTCCCGGGTGCGCGAGCCGAGATGACAATAATAGAACAATACCGAAATATGAAAGAAGTGCTGGATCAGCATCCGGATGTTGTTGCTTTTGCAAAGCGGGCCATTGAAAAGGCAGGATGTACCGTTCGAATGGCTGCTATTCGGGGTGGTACGGATGGTGCCCGGTTATCCTATATGGGAGTACCATGCCCGAATATATTTACCGGTGAAATGGCCTTACATGGCAAGCATGAATTTGTAAGCGTGCAGGACATGCAAAAAAGTGTGGAGACGATTGTTCATCTCTCCATGATCTGGGAACAAAACAGCCGGTAGTCGGTGATTTTAAAGATTGGATAAGGTTTTATTGTTGAGCGGGCAAAGGGGGATCTTTTTGTTTCCATATTCTCATGTACCAGTACACGGGAAAGGTAACCGTTCCAACAAATATAAAAACCAGGATCCATACTATTCGCTCATCACGGTTAATGCCTGTATTATTGAGCGCATGTATAATAAAATACACCATTACTCCTAAGGAAAGTAAACCCAGCAATATAGCCGAGATAATAATTCCTGCTAAACTGGCCACACCGGAAACAGGAAATTGTTCCACTCCCTCATGAAGCTGAACATCCTGGAAAAACCGCACGAAAAAGGTTACCATACTTAGGAGATAAACAACCAGCAGTACCAGCGGCAGAAAGGCAAAAATTCCGGACAGTACCTTATTACTTTTGTTCATGGAACATTGTTTTTATAAATATACCAATTTTAAAATTTATCAGATTCCGCGGTTTTTGAAAGCACTTCTTTTTTTTAACCATAATTACCAAATCGGTTACCTTTAGAAAAACATAAGCGTATGCAAGATTTTCTGATTTCTAACTGGTGGATATTCCCGGTTGTGCTTATTCTTTTTTTGGGTTTAAAAACAATCAACCAGGGTACTATTGGAGTGGTAACTGTATTTGGTAAATACCAACGGGTATTGAAACCGGGTTTGCGGCTCCTGATTCCATTTATAGAACAGATTTATAAAAAGATCAGTATCCAGAATCGCTCCGTTGAAATGGAGTTTCAGGCAGTCACTGCCGACCAGGCCAATGTTTACTTTAAGAATATGCTGTTATACGCCGTGCAAAATGCGGAAGAAGAAACGATAAAAAAAGTCGCCTTTAAATTTATTGCCGAAAGAGACCTGATGCAGGCGCTCACACGAACTATTGAAGGAACGATCCGTTCTTTTGTAGCCACCAAGCGCCAGGCTGAAATACTGGCATTGAGAAAAGAAATTGTGGAGTATGTTAAAGGGCAGATTGATCACTTGCTGGAAGATTGGGGATATCACCTGCTGGACCTGCAGATCAATGATATTACTTTCGACAAAGTTATTATGGATTCAATGAGCCGGGTAGTGGCGTCTAATAACCTCAAAGCAGCTGCCGAAAATGAAGGACAGGCGTTGCTTATTACCAAAACGAAATCCGCCGAAGCGGAGGGAAATGCAATTAAGATTGCGGCGGAAGCGGAACGGCAGGCGGCCCAGTTGCGCGGCCAGGGAGTGGCGTTATTCCGGGAGGAGGTAGCCAAAGGAATGAGCCAGGCAGCGGAGCAAATGAAGCAGGCTAACCTGGATACCAATGTAATTTTATTCAGCATGTGGACAGAAGCGATTAAAAATTTCGCTGAAGTGGGAAAGGGCAATATCATCTTTCTCGATGGAAGCAGTGAGGGCATGACAAAAACCATGAACCAGATCATGGGCATGTTGGAAATGAAAGGGAACACTAGCAGAAGTTGAATAAGATGAGCGAAGGATGTAAAATACTGAATATAAAAACTTGAATGTAAAAAGCAAAAGTATGCGATGGGTGGTAACCTGCATACCCATTCATTGAATGATATGGTACCGAAAATCCCCTTGTATATTTTTGATAATTAAATATGGACCATTTCTCTTTGTTAAAGTAATCAAGCATTAAATCTTTTGCTGATTTCCTGATACCATGTTTAACGAGATTTTATAATATTCAGCAGGGACTCTTTTTATTCCGCAGCAATTCTGTTTTCACTTATTTACTTTGGCATGAAATCTGTAAATATGTCGAAAAAATAAGTACTATGAAACAAAAGTTGGTTCTGGGGTTAATTCTCTGCTGCGGAGCAATCTTTGCCAGGGCGCAGGAAGCGGAAGTATACCTAAAAGGCGGATTGAATATCGCAAATATTTCCACTACCACTAATGGTCGTATTGATGATGCAAATGCATTGGCTAGTTTTCATGCAGGTGTAATGGCCGATTTACCAATTAATAAATTTCTAGCCGTACAGCCCGGTTTGCTGTTTACCGGTAAAGGGGCTAAAACACAATCAGGAAACACAACGGATGCTACATATTTTAAGGCCACTTCTAATCCTTATTATGTTGAACTGCCCGTAAACCTGGTAGTAAGACTTCCTTTGTTAAAAGAGGGGGATGGTTTCTTTTTTGGCGCCGGCCCATATATTGCGATGGGTGTAGCGGGTAAGAATAAATCGGAAGGAAAAATTTTTGGCGTGGGTTTTAAGAATGAAGGAGCAATCAAATTCAGTAATGATGATCCAACTACGGGTTCAGAAGAAGGAGCCGGGCTGGGTATCATGCGCCGGTTTGATTACGGATTGAATGGTACCGCAGGGTTGCAGCTGAATAATTTTTTAGTTTCGTTGAACTATGGATATGGCTTGGCCAAACTTCAATCAGGTGCCAATAGTTCAGAGAACGATCAGAATAAACACCGGGTGTTGAGTATATCAATTGGATTCCGGTTGTAAATATTGAAATCTTTCTTAGAGCCCTGCCTGCCATTGAGCCGCAGGGTTTTTTGATTAAAGAATGGGCGCTTTGGGGCATTATAGCAGCATTATGCCCCTTGATATTGTCTTTGGTTGTTGGTAGAATAATGTATTTTACAGAGTATTCAATTTATATAGTATGAGGAAATATGGAGTTATTTTGAAAATACGGACTTTTTTATCGGTTGTTCTAGTGGCGTCCCTGTTTTTTTCCTGTAGTAAAAAAGATACGCCTGGCTCCGGGCAATTTATGTTCATCAATGCCTCACCCGGTTTCGGGCCGGTAGATGTAATATTTGATGGTAATAAATTTAATACAACAGGCGTGGCCTATGGAGGCAATACCGGCTACAAGCCCCTGCTGGAAGGATCGCATGTTATGAATATTACTTCCACCGGAACCACTACTTCTTTGTATGATGTTAACCTGTCAACCGCGGCAAGCATTAATCAATCTTTTTTTATTTACGACCGGCCCAATTCGCTCCAGGTATTTGCGGTGCAGGATAATTTAAATACTCCTGCCGCAGGAAAAGCCAATATTCGGTTCTTTCATTTAAGCCCGGGTTCAACGGTGATAGACATGGGGACAATCAACGCTTCAGTTTTTACACCGATATTTTCAGCACGCTCCTTTGAATCCAGCAGTACCGCTTATACGAATGCCTCTTTTACATCCATAAATGCCGGCACTTATTCCTTTGAAATCAGGGTAAACGGCGCCGGGGTTACCATTCTCACTGTTAATAATATTGTAATGCAGGAGGGAAAGAATTATACGCTTTTTGCTAAAGGGATATCCGGTAATGCCACTACTCCCCTTGGATTGGAAGTTATTGAGAATAATTAGTAGTGAATTTGCCTTTAATTTTATTGATGACTGGCTGTATAGTCAGTTATTTTACTTTACGTCGTTCCTGGTCTGTTCCTTTATCCTGGCGTAGAAATGAGAAATATTATTTTTTCCGGTTTGCCGCTCGTCCAGTTGAATGGAGGGGATGCGCTTGATAATTTCTACCAATTTTTTAAAGCCATAGTTCCGGGGGTCAAAATCCGGTTGTTTCTTTAAGATTAAACTCCCTAATGTTCCGAGAAACACCCAACCGTCATCTTCTGCGCTGTCGTTAATGCTGGAAACGATGAGGTTAATAAGTTCTTTATTGATAATGGAAATATGGAATGGGAGTTTTACTGATTTCTTGGTAGTCTCCTTGGAGGCAACTTCTTCTTTTTCTTCCTGCTGTAATATTTCGAGATAAATAAATTTATTGCAGGAAGCGATAAACGGAGAGGGGGTTTTTTTCTGGCCAATACCAAATACTTTTTTTCCTGCTTCGCGCAGCCGGGTAGCGAGCCGCGTGAAATCGCTATCACTGGAAACAATGCAAAACCCATCTACTCCCCCGGTATATAATATATCCATTGCTTCAATAATTAACGCGGAGTCTGTGGAGTTTTTACCGCTGGTATAACTGTATTGCTGCACCGGAGTGATGGCATTATCCAATAATACTTTTTTCCAACCTGAGAGCTGGGGCTTGGTCCAGTCGCCATAAATCCTCTTAAAAGTAGGGGTGCCATACTTGGCAATTTCTTCCAGCATACCTTTTACATTCGATGAAGGAACATTGTCTGCATCTATTAATACGGCCAGTTTAAGTTCTCGGTTTATATCCATTTTGCATTCTTCTTAAATATTAAAGTAACAACGAAATTAATTCTGCTTCATTTACCGGATGATTTTAGGGCGATTAAGGTTTGAAAGCCATTACGGGTTCATTAAATAATCAGTGTCTTGTACTGCCTGTAGCCTACGGATTACATAATCAAAACTGATTTCCTAACCTTGATTATTATTTATAGTTCTGTTATTAAAAAAAGCAAATTGCTTTATGCTTTTAAAAACTGCACCGTTCCATTACAATCTAAAGTTACCCCTTATGTTTACGGCAGCTTTATTATCAATAACCAGCTGGTAATTCTTATAAGTAAAAAAGACTTTACTAATGCTCGAAGAGGCACACACTTCCTCCTACCCATTCTTTATCCTGGTTATAACGAACACCAATCATTTTTCCTTTGCTTAAGCGGGCAAGATTGACAGCGGCTTTTGGCCGATCCCAGCTATCTTTCCAAATATACATCATTCGTATCTCCGCTTTCGCCGGGACGTCAGGTGTTTCAATAATATCCGCATACGTTACTTTTCGCTGTAATATCCAGTTCTCCGGATCTTTTACATTATCGATATCCTGGTGGGTTAGATCAATCACTACTCCCTGGCCCGCGAAAGAAAACAGCGGCTTTAATACATAATTTTGCAGGTCGCCCGGCAATTGTTTGATTTCATTTAAGAAAAAAGTTTGCGGCACATAGGGATGATTGATAAAGGGCAGGGTGAATTTACTGATCCGGTAAAACCAGTTTGGATGGGGTATCCATTCTACCTCCAGATCCTGGGTGATGTCTACAAAACTTCCTAATTTCTCTTTGCTGGCATGCAGGTCATCAAAAATAACACGATTGTAAATGCGTTTGATAACTGTTTTTTGTTTTGTTTTTTCATTTATATAGAATAATTGTTTTCCTTCCTGGATCAATTCGGTGATGCAAACGGGTTGTATGTTCAGGTAATCCTGGGTACAATAAAAATCAATCCGGGTTTTTTGGGTATGAGGTTTTATTTCCAGCAGTATAACATTTTCGGCCGGCTGATTACCCAGTATAAGTTCTCTCAGGTCTTGGAGGTAGCTTTCTTTTGTATAATTTCCCAGGTATTGATGATAGTTAGCAGGAATCTCGAAATGCTTATTTACAATTTCTGGGTAGTAAACCTGGAATCCATATAAACTGGGGAAGCCCTGCATTTCAATAAGCTGGGGTTCCAGTTCATTTTGCTCGTTAATGCATATTCCAAAATCAAATGCAATCATATGACTGAATTCATTTTCGTTTGGTAATCGTTCGGCACCAGGAATAGCTCTTTCCGTTAGCCTTTTAAAAGAAGGATCGGTGATCACATCGATGATACTTTCGCAGGCATCGGTCAGCTTCCGGGTGAAATATTTATCAATAAATATGGGCGTTTCCGCCACCCGGAATTCAATAGCCCCGGGGTGCTTGCTGTTAAGATCAGCCAGGAAAGTTTCGTATTTGTCTTTTGAAAAGGATTGATTGAATGCCTTACGCAGCCCCGGTACCATAGCAGTTGTTTTGTTTTTTGTAAGTTACGGAAGCCAGATTGTACAGCCAAAAACGGCTAATCGAATCAGGGGAATGAGGAAATGATTACGAGTATTGCGAAATGGTTCCAATGTAGAATGGGTAACGCGGGCAGTTAATTTAATCAAACGGCTATCGCCACCAATTGATCAACCGCCGTAGAAAGAAAATTGGGAATTATGTGGGAGTAGGTCCATACAATTTTATCAGGATCGTTTAAATGATCAATCATACTTTGCCATTTAGCAAGCCCATGATTTTCGATAACGGTCTTCTTCTTGTCTTCCCGTTGGAGGTACATGGTCATACCTACCGCATCCGCTTCCGGATGAAATTGCGTACCAATCATGAATTCATTAAATCGAACCGCCATTACAGCTCTCTCTAATGCAATATGTGGTCTTTCTTTTTCAATGCATAATAAGGTGGCGCCTAATTCACGTAATCGATGATGATCGGGTTGAATTACCTGGTAATCGCGGCTGTCAACAGCATAGAACGGATCATTAAGCCCGGTAAAAACCGGTTCATTTCTCGAAGACTCCAGCATATGAACCGGGAACACCCCAAAAGCGGTGGAGCGTCGTTTTACTACATCAGCCACTTTGTAGTGACGACAGGCCAATTGAAAAGAGTGACAAATAAAAAGGACATGCTTCTTAACTATATTATCCGCTTTGCTATTATACTTTTCTACCTGGGCCAGCCAGTTGAAATATTTCTTTTCCCATTCACTGTTTTCACTTTCGAGAGGAGAACCGGGACCACCACTGGAGATATAGATATCGTAAGTTAGATCGGGAACCTGCAGTAGCTGTCTCACTTCAAATTCATCCCAATCCAATTCAATATTATTCACTTCCCCGTATTGATTCAACAGCTCGCGAATACATCGCATGCCTTGGTTTTCAACACCTTCATAGAGGTCGAGGATAGCAACCCGTATTGACTTTTTCCTGCTCCTGTACATAACACAAACATAACGAAAATTTGATGTTTGGATTGTCGGGTAAAAGGCAGAAACTGCTCACAATTGTGGATTTTAAGATGAAATAGTTAAGTAATTGATAGGGAATAGGGATAGCATCCGGCATTTCTCAAAAAAGATTACCAGGAGGAAACAGATCAGAAAATTAAGCACCGGAAAATGTAGGCTGGTGGACAAATCAATTTTCTATCATTTTTTTCATTCGTATTAGGATATTTTCAGGAGAACGGCTTTTGCATAATGAGCATAGCTTCCTTTCCTGTCGCTGAATTATCTTACGAGCGCCTTCATCATTTCTTCCGCTACCAATTGGTTCCCTTTTTCATTTAGGTGAACTCCATCGTTGGTGAGAATTCCTTTTTCTTTATTACCGGTATTATGGGCAAGATTATAAGAAAGAAAAGTTTTACGCAGATCAATCAGGCCGCAGTTATTCTTGCCGGCTATTACCCGGATAATTCCGGAATACTTATTAAGGTCGCCGTCCAGTTCATTACTGAAATCAGTTTTTTCACCAATGGCGGCTGGGGTGCACAAGAACACCTTTATTTTTTTCGCCTGGAATTTCTTTATAATGGCGGTGTAGAATTTTTCAAATTTATCAGCATCAGTTCCGGTGCCAAAGGATCTTTTGTGCCATACATCATTAACCCCCACCCATATTACCACGGTATTTGGATTTTTCACCAATACGTCTTCCTCCATGCGCAAATAAAGGTCATATACTTTATTACCCCCAATGCCGGCTCCGGTAAGCTGGTATTGATCACCCATTCCTTTTTCTGTTAACATCTTTCCTAATAC
Source organism: uncultured Chitinophagaceae bacterium (assembly GCA_963775145.1). Lineage (GTDB taxonomy): Bacteria > Bacteroidota > Bacteroidia > Chitinophagales > Chitinophagaceae > Endoryza. Next base: position 315,388 of record CAVZHZ010000010.1, on the reverse strand, counting down.
AGTAATATATCCACCAGGTTCAACACCGGCCTGGGTAATGGAATCTCCAAAGAAAATAATATGTTGTTTTTGCTGCGGCATTATCCAGGAAAAAAGGCCAATAGATAAAATAAAAAGCACTGGTTTAAGTTGTTTCATTTTTTTTGTTTACAGTGGAAAACTATTACTGGGCGTGGCTTGCGGTTGTGAATATACAATGTTCATTCACAAATCAGTTTACTACATTAATTGATGGCTTAAAAAAAACCGCCCATAAAAGCAGGGCGGTTTTAAAAGTATTCATACTAATGCTAATTATCTTCTTTTTATTATTGTTTGTTTTCTCACATCATTATCATATAGCAGTTCTACATTATACACACCATTCGCAAACCGGCTCATATCAACTACCATGTAATTGCTGGCGTTTCCATTAAAAGTTCTGGCTACTACCGTCTGCCCGGTTGAATTGGTTACGCGCATTCCCTTCAGGTTAACTGGAGGCAACAAATGCCGAACGACAAATGATCCCTCGAACGGATTAGGAGTTATCATAAAGCCAGCCTGTTTGAGCCGGGCAGGCAATACAATAGTAGAAATATCAATTTTATCAAGGAATGTGTTATTGCCGCGGTTGCTCGTGCTCCTGAAAATTACCTGGAATTTGCTATTCGCCGGAACAAATTTGGTCAGATCGATCCACTCGGTTCTCCATTGGTTGCCCGAAGTGGGTACAAAACCAACAGTATCTGTAGAAGAAAAAGAAGGAGGGAAGTTAGGATCTACCGTAGTCAGGTCTTCACCCCATTTCTTATAAACACTCCGGGTGGTTTTGCCGCAATCGGTGGTTAGCAATACCTCCAATGTATCCAGCGGTACACCGGTACTGCCCGGGAAGCGACGGCTGGCGTGTGCCAGATCAAATTTCAGGTAAACTGAATCGGGACTTGCGACCTGTACCAGCGGAGAGAATAGATCATCCTTCTTGCCGGCACTGGTGAACCGGTAGTTTCGTATCCAGGCAGAAGCTGTTTTTTCATTGGCCGCCCTTATGTTTCTCTCCCAGGTATAAGCACTACCCGAAGAAGCTACAAACCAATTGGCTGGGGGGAAAACAGTTTGCTCAAAACCTTCTTTTGCCGGGTCTGGCTGGGGATCAAAGACAGTCAGAGCAATTTTGGCTGTATCATTGGATGGCACCTGGTCAGATTGGTCATTGGGCTCTTTGGTATATACAATGAATTGGTAAGAGCCTCCGGCAGCAAGCGTTGTATTTTTCAGGTCAACAAATGCTGTACCGCCAAGAGGTAAGGATCCGTTCCATATAACCGAATCCAATGTGCCGGGCGAAGCGGCATTAAATCGGTACATAACCTTCACGGTCTTGAGTGTGTCTTTACCCTGGTTGGCAATTTGCACTCTCGGGGTTAGGGTGCGAACGCAAAGCTTTCCAAAAGGCTCTATAATTTGGCGAACAGAAGCATCTCTGCGACCATTTTCCACAGTATAAATGTTGATATTGTCGAGATACAGATTTTGGCCAAACTTATTAACCGTTCTGAATCCAATAAGGAAGGAGGCCGCGTTTCCAACAAGAGACTTTACATCTATGCGGAGATTCTGCCAATCGGTTGCCCCGGGAATATACGAACCCGTGAAGGTTCCTGCAACGGTGGCAAGCTGGCTACCCCCTCTTTTCCAAATACTTTGGAAAGTAGTACCACAATCAGTTGATAATACCAGGTCAAGCGTATCGGCAAATGTAGCGCTGGTGCTATATAATCGATATGCCCGGTCGAAAGATACAATTATTGAGTCTGCATTGGTAGCTGTCACTGCGGGTGACAACAAATAATCTACGTGGTTGGAATTGCTGTAATCATAAAAACGCATAATGGCGGAGGCATTACTGGCACTACCTGCTAATCCGGTTCTTTCCCAGGTTATACTTCCCGCGTTAGGGTTCAGGACCTGCCATCCGGTAGGAGGGAAGGTGGCTGCCTGGAATCCTTCCACTACGGGTCCGGCGATACTACCAAAACAGGTAGTAATACTCCTGAAAAAGTCAGAATAAATAATTCCATTCACCGGCCAAATCCGGTAATAGTTGGTTCCATTTAACGGGGTAGTGTGCGTGTAGGTGAGGGCACTTCCTTTATATATTACTTTTCCTCCACCCGGTATATTGTCTCCTACATTAAGAGTACCTGTTGGTATCCCGAAAGTAGAAGCTCCGTTAGTAGCTACAATTACATCACTATTCGGACATTTTTTTGTCCAGTTCAAAATTATAGTAGACCCTGCCGGATTACCGGTGAATGAAACAATACTGAATGGTGATTTTACTGTTTTAATGAGTCCGGCAGAATAATCATTGGTGGCATTTACCGACCAAATCTTATATGTAATGGTAGCGGAATCTTTTGGAACAGGGTGTGAAAAATTAGTGCCGTTGCCCTTGTATATTACCACTCCGCCATTGGCAATAGCATCGCCTGCAATATAGGCGCCACTGGGTATACCAAAATTTCCATTAGTGCTATAGGCGATCATCACGTCGTTGTTGGAAACATTTTTAGTCCAGGTAAGATTGGTATTCGGACAACTTAACGCTGCCGTGTACCCGGTAACTGGATCAACGGAAGGGGCATTAGCAATATCCTGTGCTTTTTGAATTGCTTTAAACGCGTTTAACCGACCCGTACCTAATTTGCCTGCATAGGTAGAAAGGTTATCCGGGTAATGATTATCGACCGTTGTCATAAGGATTGCCTTCACATCGTCATTTGACAATTTGGTTCCTGCCTTTGCAACGATTAAAGCGGCTACCCCCGATACGTGGGGGCAGGCCATGGATGTACCTTGAAAAAATTCATAAGATCCACCGGAAACCGTACTTAATACTCCTTTGGGGTCATCAGCAAAAGACTGCTCACCGCCGGGTGCCGAAATATCAACATAAGCGCCGTAATTCGAGTAGTAGGAGCGAACATCTCTATTATTAGTAGCAGCCACGGCTAATACATTTTCATAATAACCCGGATAATAATTCGCCTCGCTGTTATTATTACCCGAGGCAAATATTACAATACCCCCTTTCAATACCGTTCCACCTCCATTAGCAACAAAATAATCGATGCCATCCAAAACGAGTTGCTGGAAAACATTAGGGCTGGTATATCCCCAGCTGTTTTGTGCTACCATGGCTCCTCGGTCGGCCGCCCAAATAAAGGGAGCACCAAAGTTGGGTGCAGATCCGCTGGTAGAACCAAATACTCCCAGGGTCATAAGTTTTATCCCGGAACCAGGTGTTCCATTTCCACCGGCAACCCCACTTACACCGATATTGTTATTACTCACTGCTCCTACTGTTCCGCCGGTATGCGTACCATGGTCACCCGGATCTATTACAGCAGAATTGGTTACAAAATTGAACCCGTTGGTGGGCCACATATTGGCTGCGATATCGGGATGATCGAATTGAATACCTTCATCAATCACTGCCACGATAATTCCAGGTTTACCGGTTTCCAGGTCCCAGGCCTGGGGCAACTTAATGTCCTTTCCCACTGTACCCCCTTGCTGGCCGGTATTATTATAATGCCATTGTTCATTATACCGGGTATCATTAGGAGTAAAATTTACTTTCTTAATAGATTCTGGTGATCCCGCCTTTTTATAATCTGTTACCTTCCTGTACTGTTCAATTTTGTAAACAGGCTCCGCTATTTCTATATAATTGCTTAACCTCTCATAGGACGCTACCATTTTCTTTATATCCACATCAAGGGGAAATTCCAGTTGGTACCAGAGATCAAAACCCCATTCTTTGTGTTTAACTGAATTTTGCTGAAACGCGAGAACCGATTCGAAAGATCGGAAAGAACTGGAAACTTTATATTGGGCGTTCAGCGCGTCAACAGCAGTAATATTAAAACGAATTGTACCATCCGCTCCTTTACCCGGAACAGCCTTTAATACCGATTCAACATTTCTTTTGAACTTAATAGAGATTCTGCCTTTTTCAATAGCTGCATCAGGAACAGACGCCAGGTTTATCTGGGGACGAGGTCCTTTAAACCGAGCCACCGGATCTTGCGAATTTGCCTGAATGGTAATAATAAGCGCCAGCAGCAGGAGTAGAAATTTAGTCATAACAGTTTTTGTTTGATTTGAGACATGTTTGTATAAGCACTACTTAGAACCTGTTCGAAATTATTTTCCATTATTGTGAGCTAACGGTTATTAAACCGAAACGCACTGTAGGTTTTTGGATACCTGGTTTCTATATCCATTAGGCCCAGATCCACCATTGCCCCGGACAAGATTTTGATTCAGATTTTTCAACTTTTAGAATCTAACAAGGTAAAGATTGCGAAAACAATAATGTCAATTCTCACTCCTTACCTCGCTTCAAAAACATTTTGATTACATTGTTTACCATGTAAGAAAAATATTTCGGAAGATGGGAACGATCTGTGTCACCTTCTTATTAATACGTAAAAACAAAAAACTATTGATGGAGAGGTCTTTTATTGAAACTGGCCCTCGTATACAATCCTGCACATGACTTTTGGGGAAATGGATCGATAGGTTTTCGGTAATTTCGATCTTTCTCCAGCAATTTTTGCTTTGACAGGTATCAGGAATAGACCATTTAAATAAAGCCAGCCGTGGTGGAACTATACAAAATATTTCCCGGAACAATTTCCTCACAATAGTTAGTTACATTAAAAGTAGTAAATTTTCAAATAGTAAACATGATTAAATTTAAAATGAAAAATATACGGACTTATGGAAAATTATCAAATTAAACTGCTGAAAATTAACCTTCTACCCTTGGCTTTTTTTCTCTCTTCCGTTATATTATTTTCCTGCCGGGAGGGTTCAAATCTTAAACAGAAAATGGGTGCAGTTTCGGTTGAGAATTATTTTAATTATAGCGATACCGGGGTTGGATCGGGTGGAATTAAAATGATACCCGTTGAAACACCCGCTGGAAAGTTTCGGGTGTGGACCAAACGCATAGGTAACAATCCGAGAATTAAAATTTTATTACTGCACGGCGGCCCGGCGATGACCCATGAATACATGGAATGTTTTGAAAGTTTCTTTCCCCGGGAAGGGTTTGAATTTTACGAATACGACCAGTTGGGTTCCTATTATTCTGATCAACCAACCGACACCATTTTATGGACCACCGCTCGCTTTACTGAGGAAGTGGAACAGGTCCGGAAAGCATTGGGATTGAATAAAGACAATTTCTACCTGTTGGGTAATTCCTGGGGCGGAATACTGGCTATGGAGTATGCCTTAAAGTACCAGGATAATTTAAAAGGATTGATTATCTGCAATATGATGGCGAGTTGCCCGGATTATGGAAAGTATGCTGATGAAGTACTGGCCAGGCAAATGGAACCCACCGTGCTGAAAGAAGTAAAAGCGCTGGAAGCGAAGGGCGATTTTCAAAACCCCCGGTATATGGAATTGTTACTTCCTCATTTTTACAAAAAGCATTTATGCAGGCTGGAGGAATGGCCCGATGGACTGAACCGTTCTTTTAAACATGTGAATGCTGTGGTCTATACCTTAATGCAGGGGCCCAGCGAATTTGGAATTGGAGGAAGATTGGCCGCCTGGGATATAAAAAATCGTCTTAAGGAAATAAAAGTACCTACATTGACTGTTGGTGCCCGTTATGATACCATGGATCCCGAACACATGAAATGGATGAGTACACAGGTTCAAAAAGGAACTTATTTATACTGTCCGCAAGGAAGCCACCTCGCTATGTGGGATGATCAGAAAGTTTTTATGGAAGGAGTAATTAAGTTTATCAACCAAGTAGATCATTAAAGAAGTCGGGAAGTCGGGAAGTCGGAAAGTCCGAAAGTCCGGAAGTCAGAAAGAAAGTTCCAAATTGGAAGGATTACTTCCCGACTTTCCGACTATTCTATAATTGTTATTTTCAAAACATTGGTGGGCAAATGTAAATCAACCGGGGTACTACCCGTGTTTACAACCACATCACCCCTTTTTATAAAACCTCTTTCTTTTAGGATCTCGATCTGATCGTTTACTATCGCATCTAGGCTTTCCTCTTCTCCATAAAAAAATGCCCGGACCCCCCAACTAAGACTCAATTGATTTACGAGCGTTCTTTCTTTAGTGAATATATACAATGGACAACGGGGACGATAACTACTCAGCATGAAGGCGGTATATCCACTTTGAGTCATACCAATCAATGCTTCGGCCTTGGTATCGTTAGCCAGTTTGCACGCATTATAGCAAACAGCATCACTTAAGAAAGAGGGCGAATGTGGTTGCGGTATAAGGTCTTCTTCGCGATCGTACCGATATTCTGTTTTTTCTACTTCCAGGATAATCTTCCGCATTGTTTCTACTACCAGGGCTGGATGCTTACCCGTGGCTGTTTCACCACTCAACATTACTGCGTCAGCCCCTTCCAGAACGGCATTGGCTACATCGGTAATTTCGCTTCTGTTTGGCTTTACCCGGTCGATCATGCTTTCCATCATTTGGGTAGCCACGATTACCGGTTTAGCCCGATGAATACTTTTGCGGATAATTTCCCGCTGGGCCATCGGTACTTTTTCTACCGGCAATTCTACTCCCAGGTCACCCCGGGCCACCATTACGCCATCAGATTCTAAAATAATATTGCGAAGATCCAACAGGGCAGAAGGCATTTCTATTTTAGCAATAACCTTCGTTTTGCTTTTTTTGGCAGATAATCTTTTCTTCAGATCAATAATGTCTTCTGATTTTCTTACAAAAGAAAGAGCTACCCAATCCAGTTTTTGATCTATGATATACTCAAGATCGGCAAGGTCTTTTTCTGTTAAGGAAGGCAGCGATATTTTTGTATCCGGTAAATTCACGCCTTTTTTAGGGTATAAAATGCCTCCATAGGTAACCCTCACTTTCACTTCGTCTGCCGGGGTAATTTCGGTAACTACTACTTCCAGTTTTCCATCATCAATCATAATGGTATTACCCACTTCCACATCTTTATGCAGGTTAGGGTAAGAAACATAGATCCTTTCTTTATTACCCACTACTTTTTCTTTAGAGGTAAACGTGAGTATTTGCCCCGGTTCTATTAACATCTCTCCGTTCTCGATTTCACCTACACGTAATTTAGGCCCCTGTAGATCACCCAGGATTGCAATATTGTAGGGTTCGGTTTTATTGATCTGCCGGATATATTCAATAATCTTTGTTTTGTCTTCATGGGCACCATGTGAAAAATTAAGACGGAAAATATTAACCCCTGCGCGAACGAGTTCCAGCAGTTTTGCATAGGTGTCGCAGGCTGGTCCCACGGTGGCAACAATTTTTGTTCGGTGAGAGCTATGCCTAATACCCTCTTCTTTATTCATTTCGCCATGCAGGTATTTTGTAAGATCTCTTGACATGTTATGGGGGGTTTAGTGTTATTAGGAAGCGAGGATCTTCACGATCTTCAACCATTCGTCGCTTATTTTCTGTTTGGCTTTTACTGCCTTTTCCAATGGGGTATAGTACATTTTATTATTTACGATACCTACCATTACATTGTTCCTTTCTTCTTTAAGGCATTCTACCGAGTGATAACCCATGCGACTCGCAATTAGTCGATCGAGACAGGTAGGAGAACCGCCCCGTTGTATATGACCAAGTATGCACACTCTCGTTTCGGCCTGCGGTAACCGATCTTTAATCACTTTGGCAAGCTCATTCGCCCCGCCAAATTCTTCCCCTTCCGCTACTACGATCAGGTTCACTAATTTTTTTCTCTTTTCTTTTTCCAGCAGGGAAACTACCAGCTCTTCGATATCTGTTCTTCGTTCCGGTATAAGAATATTTTCAGCACCGGTTGCAATACCGCTGTGCAGGGCAATATAGCCGGCATCCCGCCCCATTACTTCAATAATAAAAAGACGGTCGTGCGCGTCTGCGGTATCCCGGATTTTATCAATGGCTTCTACAGCAGTATTGACCGCCGTATCAAAGCCTATCGTAAAGTCGGTACCGGCAATGTCTTTATCAATAGTGCCAGGTATCCCAATGCAGGGGATATCATACTCGCGACTGAAAATATCAGCCCCCCGGAAGGACCCATCGCCGCCGATAATTACGAGGCCATTTATTCCATGTTTTTTGAGATGGTTGTACGCGATCTTTCTGCCCTCCGGCTCATAAAATTCTTTACACCGGGCCGTCTTTAAAATTGTTCCGCCTCGTTGAATGATATTTGCCACGCTGCGGGAATGCATAGGAACGATATCATTCTCTACTATACCACTATAACCGCGCATAACGCCAAACACCTCGAAACCATGGTATATCCCCGACCTCACCACCGCACGAACAGCAGCATTCATTCCCGGGGCATCGCCCCCCGAGGTAAGTACTCCAATTTTTGTTACTTTATTAGCCATGAATAAAAAGAGTTCAAATGGTGTCAAAAAATGACAATAATCGTCTAAAGATCTTCCTGATTTTTTGAAGAGGCTCAAAATTAAGGGATTGTTTTGAGAATAGTAGTTCAACGGCTTTGGATATAAGCACACTCATAATAAATGAACAGAAAAACGAACACTTGTTAAAGCCTGGTACTATATCGGGTTTAAGCCTTTACATTTGAAGATGAAAATTGCAATTACCGGAACCAATGGTTTGTTAGGACAACACCTGGTTCAATTATTATTAAATGAAGGCTATTCGGTGGTGGCTACGGGTAAAGGAACTGATCGTTCTTCCTTTGGATCCAGTGGCAAGGCCTACCGATATTATGAATTAGACATTGTGGACCAATTAAGAATGGATGAGCTATTGCAATCGGAAAAACCGGAAGTTCTCGTTCATGCAGCAGCTATTACACAGGTGGATGAATGTGAACTCAATCAGGAACAATGTGAAAGGGTAAATGTACAAGGAACGGCAACCGCCATAAAAGTAGCTGAAAAATACTGCAGGCATTTTGTTTTCATATCAACAGATTTTGTTTTTGATGGGATAGAAGGAAGTTATTCTGAAGATGCGGAACTCAACCCCATTAGCTTTTATGGAAAAACTAAACAGGTGGGAGAACGATTGGTATCCCGCGCTAAAATTCCCTGGGCTATTGTCCGAACCTGTTTAGTTTATGGAAATGTTTTATCCGGATCCCGCACAAATATTATCAGCTGGGTAAAAGAAAATTTAGAGAATAATAAACCTATCAGAGTGGTAAGTGATCAGTTTCGCACTCCCACTTATGTAGAAGATCTGGCAAAAGGGATACTGCTTATTATTCAACAGAAAGCAACGGGCATTTACCATATTTCCGGCAATGAGATATTGACTCCATACGAGATCGCCCAGCAAACAGCTCATTTTTTGGGGCTGAATAATAGATTGATTGAAGAGGTGAATGCGTCGGTGTTTACGCAACCGGCTAAGCGCCCGCCTAAAACAGGGTTTAATATAAGTAAGGCAAGGAAGGAGTTGGGATACGAACCCATCAGCTTTACGGAAGGATTAAAGAAAATGCTTGGCGAATAAATGCTGGATTCGAGGTGGTAACTCGTTACGTGTAAAACTTAGTATTTGATCTGACAATTTAGGAGTAATACTCACTACTTGATCTGACCGTTAAGGATTTTTAGTTTTATAGGGTTAGGACATAATTAGGCTGGTGTTTGAGATTCATTCAGTATCTTTTATTTGCTACAGGTAAAGAGTAAAATCTATAAAATTATTCTTGAGCAACGTAACCTTAGCTTAGCGCTCACCTCCCAGTGGGACCCTCCCTCCCCCGCCACCGCCGCGCTTTTTTTTTCAACCTTCAATAGAACAGTTGTCCCTAATTTCTCAGAAACACTGTCTATTTTACCTTCCAACAACATCGGACTGTCTGGCAAAAAAAACGGCAGTAGTTACTAGCAATCTTCCTGCCTTACAACTCATTTACATAAATCGATACAAATATATTTTACAAAGTAGCCGAAACAATGTGAAAAAGACGATCCCCAAAAGAAAAAACAGGATTTTCCGGGTTAAAAAACTGCTAGTATAAAAGCTTCCCATTTTCCTAATTCAACAATTCAATTGCCCGGTACATTCAATCTGCTCATTTTCTTTTTATTGGATTAACTTTTAGCTATTACACGTTACGGTTTTCCGGATAATGTTTTCCCGTTTTTCAATTCATCATTAAAACGTTTACACTTCGCTGCAAAATATTAAAGGCAATTTCACTCATCAGGTTTTCTTTATCCAGGGTTGGGTTTACCTCCGCAATTTCAAAGCAACAGATTTTCCTGTTTTGCATAAACTTACTGATAAGATCCTCCGCTTCCCGTTCGCGCAGTCCATTACTCACCGGGGTTCCTGTTCCTTTGGAGATCGAAGAATCCAGGCTATCTACATCAAAGCTTACATAAATATCTGTGCAATCGCCCAGGTAACGTATCACGCTGCGTACGACGTTCTCCGCTCCTTTACGTCTTACTTCATTGGTAGTAATCACCTTCATTCCATATTTTTCAATCAGGTGCCTTTCTTCTTTCTCATAATCACGTAACGAAATAAATACGATATCTTCCGGCAATACTTTGGGAGAAATTTTTCCCATTGTTTTTAACAGGTTCCAGTATTTGCGGGTTTCATCGTCCAGTTCATGCACGGCATATTCATCGTTATCTTCATTAATGGCAACGGCTAATGGCATACCGTGTACATTTCCTGAAGGAGTAGTATAAGGGGTGTGCAGGTCGGCATGTGCATCAATCCAGATTACTCCTAAACGGCTTTTCGGTTTAGCCATTCGGATACCGGTAATGGTGGCGCCGGCAATACTATGATCGCCGCTGAGGACAACAGGAAAAAAATTATTTTTCATTGAATCGGAGACGGCCTTACTAACCCGCTCATACAGGGTAGTAATACCTTTAATACGTTTGGCATACGGCGATTCGATTGGTTCGTAGAGCAGTTTATTTTCATGTGGAATTTTTTCGGAAGGGAAATGAATAAAAAAATTACTCATGAAGTCCAGTGCTGCTATTTTTATAGCATCAATTCCCAGGCTGGCCCCTCTGGTACCGGCCCCTATTTCCGATGGAACTTCTATCAATTTAATATTTTTCATAACAGGCAATGTTTAGTTCAGGCACGAATGATGAATGCAAAGGATGGGTAACGAAAGGAGAATGACTATGACTATGGTTACTCCGGGATATAATAATTCACCGGAAGCAATAGCATGGCAAACGGGAAAGAAGCGACTATTTTTTTTTGGGAGGAGCGCATACAATTGACTGACTTATTCAAAGATAGCGAAATAGTCTTTAGGAGCCAATTTGGGTAGTATAAAATAATGACTCTGTTTAACATGGGTTTGGTCATGAATTAGTCAGTTAAGTAAGAATACCTTAATTTTTTAAACTAACTAATCCGGCCTGTCACATAAATTTATCAGGGGTCAGATTTCTGGGAAGAAGCCGCGGCCTAAGATCCAAGTGAATCAAGAACTACTATCCACGGTAATTGCTTCGTGAACGACCGGAAGGAAGAAATAACAAGGAAAAATGACTTCTAATGGGTGCTATGTGCCTCCCTTAGTAATTGATTGCACCTGTTCAGTGCTTTTTCAAAAGTATCTGTCACATTCGCTTTACCAATGGAAAATAGCAGTCGTGCATCTTTGAGTTCTTTCATCACCTGCTCACTATGCACTTCGGATAAAATTAGTTTAGTGCCCCGATGTTTCGATTGTTTATATACATCTTCCAGGGTGCGGATGCCCGTGGCATCAATGATAGGTACTTTGCGCAATCGGATAATAAGAACTTTAGGGGTTTTCTCGATGAATTGTAGTGCATCTTTAAACTTATACGCAGCTCCGAAAAACAAGGGGCCGGAAATTTCAAATACTTCTGCTTCTTTGGGTACCTCGTAATTTCGGATAGAATCAGTATCCGTTATGCTATCTTCCCGATCAAGGGAAAACGAACTCACTTCGCTCGATTTAATCATCTTTCTCATAAAAAGGAAAGCCGCCAGGATCATACCTATTTCTATAGCTACGGTTAAATCTACCAATACCGTAAGCAGGAAAGTGGTCAGTAATACAGCTACATCGCTTCGTGGCCCCCGCAAAACAGCGGTAAAATTTTTCCATTCACTCATATTGTAAGCGACCACTGCTAATATTCCGGCTAAGGTGGCCATGGGTATTAAGGTTGCCCAATGTCCAAAGAATAACATGATGAGTAAAAGAGTAATGGCGTGGGTAATACCGGCAATGGGTGTGCGTCCGCCATTCTTAATATTAGTGGCCGTTCTTGCAATAGCCCCGGTCGCCGGAATGCCTCCAAACAAAGAAGAAAATATGTTGGCGGTTCCCTGGGCTACTAATTCAATATTTGATTTGTGTGTACTGCCAATCATACCATCAGCCACTACTGCCGACAATAAAGATTCAATGCCTCCCAGCAAAGCAATAGTGAAAGCGGGTTGAATCAAATTCTTAATCGTATTAAAATCCAGATCCGGAATAACGGGTGTGGGTAGGGAAGAAGGAATGCTGCCAAACCGGCTGCCGATGGTATCAACCGGCAGATGAAACCATTGGGTAGCTGCGGCAGTTGCCAGCAAAGCTATTAATGAACCGGGAATTTTATGAGTAATACGGGGCCACCATTGAATGATGATTACCGTGCCAACGGCCATCCCGGCGGCATATATATTTACCGATTGAATATTTAGTGCGAACATTTTCCACTTGTCTAAAAAATCGGCTGGCACAATTCCCATGTTCAGACCCAGAAAGTCTTTAACCTGCGACGAAAATATGATAAGTGCAATACCACTGGTGAATCCGGTGATGAGGGGAAAGGGAATAAAGCGAATAACTGAACCCAGGCGGGCAAGGCCCATGAGGATTAGTATAATCCCTGCAATAAATGTGGCTATTATCAGCCCATTAACACCATATTGCTGAACGATACCGTATACAATAACAATAAACGCTCCGGTCGGTCCACCGATCTGCACTTTACTGCCGCCGAATGCAGATATAATGAATCCTGCAATGACGGCGGTGAACAATCCCTTTTCGGGCGACACACCCGAGGCAATAGCAAAAGCGATAGCAAGTGGTAATGCAACAATACCCACTATTAACCCAGCCATCAGGTCTTTGCTGAGCTGTTTCCGATCGTAATTTCTTAATGAATCTACTAGCTGCGGCTTAAACATACCCGGTCTGGTTACTGAACAGTGTCGTGGAGCTTAATCCGGTGAAAGTAAATTCTTGCCATATTAATATTACTCCATTCCTGTGCATTCTTGTTCATAGGATTAAAATGATCCAATTCATCAAGAATTTTATCTGTGAATATTATAGTAGTTGCTTTGTTTGTTTCGTGAAGGTCCAGGTCTTTCATGGCTAAGTCGAGAATATGACAAACTTCTTCCTGCGAGCCGGCAAATAATACGTTGCTTATTACCTGGCCACGGTATTCATCTGTTGAAGTTAGCATGATAAAAAAATTTAGTGTTTTGTTTGAAACTGGAAATCCATTTTCTGACGTCAATCCGGGCATCTCTATATTTTAACTCCCGTGCTTGGCGCTTAATTTTAATATTTCATCCTGATAAACATATTTTACCGGGTTTTGATTTTTTCTGAACAGGTTGCCGTACCATTGTCGTTATTCTTTTATCCAATACTTTAGTAAGTTATCCATTTCCGCGCCGACTATAAGAAATCCCCTGGGCACTTCGTCTTCAAGACTATGATAGGTAACTAACCGGGTTCCCCCGGGCATTTGCTCCAGTTGCCGGTATAAAAATGAATTATAATAGTTATACAATTCTCCGGAATAGGCGATACTGTCATCAATTTTGTTGGTGCCAGCCAGATTTTCATAAAAAGAATTGTAAAAATAAAAATGATCGTATTCTTTCATTTTCAGTTGGGTAAAATTTCCATGGATAAAATGGGCGTTAGGAACCCGAAGGATGGCCTTAGCTGTTTCAGCATGAGTAACCAGATCTTTTCTTTGCTCAACACCATAGAAATGTGCATGCGGGTTTGTAATAGCAGCACTTAAACAGAATTTCCCCACCCCGCTGCCGATATCCAAAATTCTGCAACCCTTTCTGACAGCCAGGAAGGAAGCGGCTTTTCGAGAAACTTCCAACGGGGTCCAGTGCTTGGTTGCCAGCACTTTAATTGACGGCGGGTAAAGATGATGGAACTGATTGTCGGAGCTGAGCCATTTAACCGGTTCGGATGTTAAGGTTGCCAACTGCATAGATCTTATAAGGTATTTTTTATTATAAAGCCTGGCAATACCAGCTCGTTTTTATTTGCACTGCAAAGCTATGCATTGAAGTTGTTTTACCCGGTAAATCTTATCACTTCAAAAAGTGAGTTTTATCAATTTTTAAATCGATAATTTTAGTGTATATGAGCTTACGGGATATTTTCCCAATAGAAAAATGGGATTTTAAGAGTGAATCTGTTTTTGCTGACTTGCCGGCGGCAGACATTCATTTATTGATGGCTCATAAAACAGAACAAACCTATAGGAAAGGGGAAGTTATTTTCAGGGAAGGCTCTTTTCCTCCAGGTATCTTTTATATAGTTACCGGGAAGGTAAAAAAATATAAAGTGGACAAAGATGGTAAAGAGCAGATTATTTATGTAGCGAACACCGGGGAGTTAATTGGATATCATGCCATACTTTCGGAGGATCGTTTTCCTGATTCCGCCGCGGCATTAGAAGAAAGCAAAATTGCCTTTGTTCCTAAAGAAGATTTTTTGGAAACTCTCCGGGTATCTGAAGTGCTTAGCAGGCGGTTATTAAAAACCCTGAGTCATGAGTTTGCTGTATTGGCTAATAGCCTCACGATGTTTGCTCAAAAATCGATTCGGGAACGATTAGCCCTTCAACTGATTGTAATAAGAGAAAAGTACAAAGTAAACTTTCAGCCGGGTATGCCCGTCGAAATAAATATGAGCCGGGATGACCTGGCCAGCTTGATAGGAACTGCCAGGGAAAGTGTGGTGCGGGTACTTACTGAGTTTAAAGAAGAAGGGTTGCTGGAAACAAAGGGTAGAAAAATTATAGTCCATAATGTCAACCGGTTGATTGAAATAGCCAATTATAAATAATGTAGATATTCATTCTTTCCAAAATTTACCAAATGGAAGGAATCGTATAAAAGACGCTTCGCGATTACAAGCTTGACTTTTTCCTTCCCCAAAAATTATTTTTATGAACGGTACGAATCCGAATGTAGCCGTTTATTGTTTCAGTATAGGCGTGGCTGGTTATACCTGAAAATATGTTTCTAATTCTTTTAAGGTATCCGGGGTAGTATGAAGATCCTTTATGATTTTTCCTTTCTCCATTAATAAAATACGGGAAGAAACATCGGTTACATGATTCAGGTCGTGGCTGCTGATGAAGATCGTCATGCGACGCTGTGCCTGCATTTCCCGCAGCATCTTTATTAAACGCATTTGAGTAGTGGGATCTAGGTTGGCAAACGGTTCATCCAATACCAGTACCTCGGGATTCTGCAATAAACAGGCGGCAATGCCTACTTTGAATTGATTGCCTTGTGACAATTCCCGAATATATTTTCCGCTTTTCAATACTGATCCATCAAAAAATATTTCATAACTCTTCAGAAATTCATCCACATCTGCTTTGGACCGGTTATTAAGTTTACCAATAAAGTAGAAGTATTCTTCGGGGGTGAGGTAATCGATTAAGAAACCTTCATCGAGATAAGCGGCCGTGTATCGCTTCCAGTTTTCGGTGGTAGCCACATTTTGGTCCTTGGATAATATTTCTCCCTGGTTGGCTTTTATAAGGTCTAAAAGCAACCGGAAGAGCGTTGTCTTGCCGGCCCCATTATTGCCTACCAGTCCGATCATCTCTCCTTCGTTTACCTGCAGGTACGGAATATCCACCACCGTTTTACCTGCGTATGCTTTGCCAATATTATTTATCGTGATCATAAAATTATTTTTCACGGAACCCTTCCAGGATCCGGTGTTTTCGTTTAATGAATTCGATGGTCAGCAAATGGACCCACCAATCCTGTAATAAAAGACTGATTAATCCGAGCAGGCTTAATGCTATGATTCCAGCCCAGGAGCTGAGGAATAAAGCAAAAGGCAGGTAAATAGCGGCAGGGTATCAGGAATACAACCAGGGAATATATCCACTGGGAAGCCCCGAGACCCTGGAAATTGAAAGTGGCTTTTTTACTGATGTCGATTGCCTTGTAACTGCGCGTGGCAAAATAAACGGCAATCACCGTATGGATACCTACGTTATATAAATAACCCGCCAGTTGGATAATAAGAATTTTCCAGTTCATTAATCCATAAAAGGAGGTAAGCAATAATATTATGGTACATACTGCAGTAAACAACATGAATTTACTTTTGATATATGTTTTTATATCCAGATGGCCGGCCATCAATCCATCAAAATGAGCACTTTGCCAGGCAAATAAAAACTGCCCGTAATTGCTGACAAATATCCCGGTTAGAAAAATACCCCCAATCAGCAGCATGCCCCACGATTCTTTTTGAATATACTGTGGTTTATAAAAAAGAAATCCATAAAAAAGAAACAGGACAGTCATTAATGCGATGGATTTAGGGCGCTTATTTCGCAGGATCAGTTTGATGTCTAAGGCAATCAATTCGCCCATGGTACCAAAGCGGTTGAGAAATACATATTCAGTGCCTTCTTTTTTCTTGCCTTTGGCAACAATATCTTCGAGATACAGGTTTTGAAGCAGAAACCGGTAATTGTTAAAGAAAGCCGCTGTAGCCATCAACAGGGTAAGAAGGCTTAACCAGGGATATAGAAGCATCCTGGTAAAAACAAAGGAGGAGACCTTGCTGAGCGAAAAGAGTCTAAAATAATCGCAGGCAATGAAAGCGGCAATCACAACAAAAAAACCTACGTACCACCAGCTATTTATAATACTCTTTCGTTTGATATATAAAATGGTAAAATGATTGAAGAGCGTTAGGCCAAGAATGGAAATAATAAAACCCATAGCGGCGAACGTGCCGTGATTGGCGGCAATAGCGGTTACAGTAAAGGGTACAAAAAGCAAAACCGGTACCAGGTTAAGAATAGTAAATAATGAGCGCACATTTAAAAACCGGATTAACTGGCTGCGCCGGATATTTTGTACCAGGTAGGGTTGGATAGTTAAGGTGGGTAATTCCTGCATCAGGAACCGAACGAGTATGTCGAAGGAAAAATAATAAAGAATAAAGCCGCAAAAAACGGTAATGACCTCCTGCCCGGGATATAGTTCTTTAATCAGGTTAGGCAGTAAGAATCCCAGGGTAAGCGCAGAGAATAATAAGTAAAGGGTTATAAATCCCATGAATATTTGAACCGCCAAACTTTTTCCGGCGCTTCGGCTGCGCCAGAATGATTTCCATTGGTGCGAAAGAAGAGTGCTGATCACAGTATTAATTTTGGTAAAGCGTAAATATAATTGAAAATCAAGAAGCGTTTATCTTTTTGTAAGGTATTCAAACCGGTATTCTATTTAGCCAATGCGATTTATGAAGAGTCATATTCAGGGCTGTCCATTTCTTCCCATTCACTTCTCTTTGTTGGGTATTAGTTTCATCAATAGAGAAGCCGGCTTTTTCATAACAGCGGATGGCACTGGTATTCCAGTCAAAAACATTCAGCATTGCTTTCTGCACGTTCAATTGAGTAAAGCTGATAGTCAGTAATTGCTGCAATACCTGGTATCCGTAGCCTTTGCTGCGAAGAGCGGGATCACCAATTAATATCCTGCAAAGTGAGGCAACGTTTTTGTTGGATAAATATATTTCGGCATGACCAATATTGTTATTGGTGGAAAGGTGCACTACTTTAAAAGCATATCTTCTTTTTTCTTTTATATAAATTTCCAGTTGAGCGGCTCTCAATGGAAAATGGAGTAGGGGGCCGGCAAATTGCATGAGCTGTTCTTCGGTATCAACCCAGGCTATGAGCTGGGCAAAATCGTTTTTAGTAAAGGGTTCCAATTGAATCATAAAGAATCGAAAGTAGAGTTAATTAAATTCTTATTCAACGGAAGTATTATATTATGGTGATTTTTCATTATCGATTTTGATGAAAATAACTAATGTAGTTAGGAAAAGAAACAAAATTGTTTTACATGTCAATCATCATATTCTTTTTTTTGGAATTATTTTTTTTAATAGTAATTTCAAATTAATCATTTTCACAAACCCTCAAGGCCGGGAGGCCGTCACCCTAGGCATCGCGCTGCACCTGCTTCTTGCTTGCGCATTCCGGCTATCGCCGGAACCGAACCAGCTGAGGCGCTCAACCCAGGGTGGTTGCCTGCCTGCCGGTAGGCAAGTCAGCGAAATTAAATTCATAGACGCTGGATTCTGAATTTACAAACAGTAGAGTCTGAAAATATCAATGGTTGTTTTTTTTGCAAACCTTTTTTAATGTAACCTAAAAATTCGTTTTCTGAAAAATATGGTTTGATAAGAGCCATCGAATATTGATTTTGTATTTACCACGGAACTTCCAATTTATTATTTTTTCGTTCCAGGTCCGCCATTCGCTGGGTGGGATCAATTTCAATTATTTTAAGGTCGGTAATCTTACGGTCGATTTCAAAAACATATTCCGTGTGTGTCCATTTCCACGGTTCATAACTGGTGCGCGGTATGGAAACATCTTCATTCGGTTTTCCGCCGAACATGAGGTATTGCGGAATATAATAGAGTTGTTTAGTTCCATCCTTATATTCAATCAATACATCGATGGGCATGGGCATTTTACCGATGCGACGCAGGCGGATTTTTGTTTTGTTGCCAACTTCCCATAAGCTATCAATACCATAATCGATGGTCTTGGTGCTATTCACCCAATATTCTTTATACCAGTCCAGTTTAAGACCACTTACTTTTTCTGCCACCCGCATGAAGTCGTTTACATTCGGATGTTTGAATCGCCATTGGCGGTAATACTCCAATAGTATTTTGTCGCGGGCCGCAGCACCCACTATATATCCCAGTTGTTCCATAAATACCGCACCTTTTGAATAAGCGGCGGTGCCATAGGCAAAGTTGGTATTGAAATGATCGGCATGTGTGGTCATTGGTTCCTCGTAACCACTTTTGGCCAGCATGAAATAGGATTGATAAGAACCGCTCTGTTCTTTAGGTAAAATATTAGCTACCGAGTCCATTCTTTTTATGGCCGTTGCATTCCCCGCCATTCTTTTTTTCGTAACGGTTTCGCGGTAATAGGCGCTAACCAGGTGCGTGGCCCAATCGGTAAAGCCTTCATCCATCCAGGCATATAGACTTTCATTGGTGCCCATCAGCATCTGGTACCAGGTATGCATCCATTCATGAAAAACGGTGCCGAGGCCCGGCCCGGATAACAAAGTGCCCATCGGGTATTCCATACCTCCATCACCCCCATGAATAAATGAATATTGTTTGTAAGGGTAGGGGCCGAACTTTTTTTCAATGAAAGGGAAAACAGCTACCGCCGCATTGGCTACTTCATTCCAGGCGGTGTCGGTACGCGCATCATTGGGTTTGAAATTATACAATACATGAATGGTTGGTCCGTTCGGGATTGTTCTAACGAGATGTTTGTAATCCGGATCGGCGGCCCACATGAAGTCGTGTACGTTAGGGGCTACAAATTTCCAGGTGAGAGTAGGTCCGGAGGGCCTCGTTACTTTGGCGCCCGGAGTTTCATAGCCATATCCAATCTGGTTGGCGTTTTGCAAATAGCCTGTTCCTCCGAGGATGTAATCTTTATCAATAGTGATGTTTACTTCAAAATCGCCCCACACCCCATAGAACTCGCGGGCTACATAGGGAGTAGGGTGCCAGCCCTCATAATCATATTCGCACAATCTGGGATACCATTGGCTCATAGAATATCGAACACCGGTTTGCGTATTATCTCTTCCGTTCCGGCGCACCTGCAGGGGAATCTGGGCTTCAAAATCCATATCGAAGGTGACTGTTGATTTAGGCAGGATGGGTTTATTGAGTATTACTTCCAGTATTGTCTCATGCATTTTAGTTTCCTGGGGCACTCCATTCATTTTTAGCGATATAATTTTCTGGTATCCGATTTCATCCGGTTTAAGATTTTGAATGCGGTCCCTTACCCGGCCATCCCAGTCCTGCCCGCGTCCAATGATGGTCTTACCCAGCTCGCGGCTACGGGCATCCATCATGCTGTTGGGTTGAAAGGCATTGAAATAAAGATGATAGAATACTTTATGAAGGGTATCGGGGGAGTTGTTAGAATATTGTAATTTTTGTTTCCCGGTAAACTGGTTGGTATTTACATCCACATTTATATCCATGTTGTATTTCACGCGTTGCTGCCAGCGATCGGGTTGGGCATAAAGTGAAGTTTGAAAAAATAGAACTGTCAGGAA
Source organism: uncultured Chitinophagaceae bacterium (assembly GCA_963775145.1). GTDB lineage: Bacteria > Bacteroidota > Bacteroidia > Chitinophagales > Chitinophagaceae > Endoryza. The sequence continues at coordinate 294,919 of CAVZHZ010000010.1, read as the reverse complement.
AATTAACGCAAGCTTCTTCATTTGTTTTCTAAATTAGAAACCCGAAAATACAAAGAAAACAAATGCTTAAACGGGAAGAGTGGATATTATGGGCGCGATAGTGTTTACCTGCTTTTTAATAAGCTAGACGATATTGGCAAATGGCTTACCTTCTTTATGCATTTCCCGTTTGATGCCTTTCACCACATCTTCCAGGTAAATAATGCCTTCCTCTTTTTCAATGGCTTTTAAGCAGGCATAATGGACTACATTAATGATGTTTCCGCCAGACATCTCATATCGTTTTACGAGATCTGGTACATTAACATCGTTCTTAAAACCAATATGGGAAGGAAATGATTTTTTCCAAATAGTAGCCCGGTCATTTTCGTCGGGTAACGGGAACCGGATAATAGCATTGAACCGTCGGATAAAGGCATCGTCTATGTTATTTTTCATGTTGGAGGCGAGGATAACCAATCCATCAAAATCTTCTACCCGCTGCAGCAAATAAGAGACTTCCTGGTTGGCGTATTTATCATGTGCATCCCGAACGCCGGTTCGTTTACCGAAAAGTGCATCCGCTTCATCAAAAAATAATATCCAGTTTTTTGTTTCTGCTTTTGCGAAAAGATTCTCCAGGTTTTTTTCCGTTTCACCGATATACTTGGATACGACCATGGAAAGATCAATTTTGTATACATCTCTGCCGGTGTACTTGCCCAATAAACTGGCCGTAAGTGTTTTTCCCGTACCCGGCGGTCCATGAAACAGTACACGGTAACCTTTTTTCAACCTGGCGCCCATTCCCCAATCTTTCATCAGTGTATTATTATATTGTAACCATTGCTCCAATTCTTTTATTTGTTGCATTACCTCATCGCTCAATACCAAATCATTCCACTCCAGTTGCGTTTGAATTAATCTGGCTGGAAAGCTGGAATTAAAATGCGGGCGGGTTGCCCTGCCTGTTGTAAATAATTCAACATATTCCTGCGATAAAATAATTCTTCCACTCATTACCGGTTCGCCCGCTGGTACTTCTTCCAGCCAAAGGATTTTATTTTTTGAAAAAAAATGATCGGGGCCGAATAACTGCTGCACTTGTAATCTTTTTTCCATGTCATTTCCGGCCAACAGAAAGAGCGCAGTCTCACCCGTTGGTAAAAATCCGCGGAAATTTTTTCCCCGAACGCCACCCAATTCCGGAAAATCTCCCGGAGCGTTCAGTTTTTTCTGTATAGCCCCATCAAACAGGTCTCCTTTTACATGTGGCACAAGTGCTATCCATAATAGTATAAGTTCTTCCGCGGATAACTGGTACTGTAATGCGAATGGTTGAATTCTAAATTGACGAGTTCCTGCTTCTGGAAAAACAGGTACTTCCAAACCAACCCCATTGCCCTGAAGATTATTTAACCGGTATTGAATTAATTGTTCAATAAAATCTAATTCTGCCGGTGGTCTGTTTGCCATATAAATTATTTATTCTACTTGCCTTAAGAGACTTATATCATGCGCAGGAAAAATCAATAAGGAATGAACAATTGCCTATTGATTGATTAATAAGTTACAGCTTTTGCAGGAATTCTTCGGCCATTTTCATATAATCCTCGGCTCCATGGGCATGCTTATCATAGTTGAAAATATCTTTCCCGCTTCCTGAGCCTTGGCCAATTGTATGTTGGAACGAATATGGGTATGAAATACCTGTTCGCCAAATTCCTGTTCCAACTCATGCAATACCTGCCGGTTCATGTTTTTCCTTTCGTCGTAGCGGGTCAAAACAAAACCAAGTATCTCAATTCTTTTATTCAGCTTTGATTTGATGGCCTTAAAATGCACCATAAAACTTCGTAGTCCTTTCAATGGCAAAAATTCCGCCTGCAACGGCATCAACACATAATCGCTCGCCGTAAGCGCATTAACAGTCAGCATGCCGATTGCCGGAGGACAATCAATGAATATATAATCATACTCATTCAATACGGGTTGTAATATCCATCCGAACATTTGTTCCCGGCCATATACACTAACCAATTCCAGTTCAGCGCCCGCTAATTCGATGGAAGAAGGAATAATATCCAGGCCACAGGCCGTATGAATGATTGCCTCCTTAATTTTTGCCCCTTCCCCATTAATTTCTTTTTTTAATACCGTGAACAGGTTGATATCCGGTTCGTCAATTATTCCGAGAGATTGGGAAAGATTGGCCTGCGGATCTGCGTCCACCAGCAATACCTTCTTTCCTTTTTGCAACAATGCAGCAGCCAAATTAATGGCGGTAGTAGTTTTGCCTGAACCGCCTTTTTGTATTGCAATAGATACTACCGACATAATAAAAATTTACTCATTAAAAAAGAACGATGCTTTTTCCCAGCTTTGTGTACCTATAAAATTGCCCAGTTTTTGTCCCAGTTCATTTCCACGCTTGAAATGAATACCACCATACAAACGCGAAAGACCCGCTTGCTCCGCTGTACTGGTGAAAGTTGGCCAGTCAAGCGTGATATCTACACAAGGCACTTCGCAGTTCGTTTCAATTCTAGAAGATCCTTTCTTCACTACATAGCAGGCACCAAACTGATCGCTTCCGGTAAAGTTTTTTAATATCACTGCTGCAGCACGACTGAATGTACTGTGTCCCGAAACATGTTCGGGAAAAGCAGGTGTTTCAATATAGGATTGCCATTGCTTTCCTCTGATTGTTCTTGTTCCTTTACAGGGCCCGGCCCATGCCTGCACGTCCTTGTTTTCAAAAAGTTGCCGGATAACCGAAACGGGGCGTGCCGAGTTATAATAATGTTTACATTCCCAGGAAGCAATAGAAGCATCTAGCAGGGCATTCGATAAGGCAAAGAATAATTTAATACAGGGAGTATTTCTTTTCTCATTCTTGAGAACATGCTGTGCTATTTCACACCAATGGCCTGGAGGTGTATATGTACCCGGACCATCTGCCCAGTATTCCGCAATAGCTTTGTGCTCATCGGTAAGGCATGCGCTGATATCCAGAACTTCCTGCGCCTGTTCCTCAAATTCTTTATCGGAATCATTATAAGGGGGATCAGCTCTGAATTGCCAGTTATAATCCAAGGCAAAAGGCTTAACAAGCCCCCAATGTGGCAGTAAGAAATCCTGTATTTTATAATTTCCGGGGTTTATTTCTTTTTTCTGCAGTTGCCATTTATTGATATCCTTAATTGTATCAGGTGAATTCAAAGGCTGATAGCCGGTATAATCACTCCATGCCGGCATAGATAAGGTACCATGCGGATTACTACCATCGCCATTCTTGCATTCAATGATCATCCTTGCGGTCAGATTCCCGATTCCTGATGAGGTAGTACTATTAATAGAAGTATCATCAGGATTATATCCAAGCCAGCACATGAAATCTGTAAACATATTTTTATTTTCCGGAGGTAATACCAACCAGAATAAATCCATCAATACCCGGTAGGCGGCAAAGCTAAATGCTTTTCTTACATTTTCCTTGTTACATTGATTTTGCGGCGCTTTTACATATAATGCGGTACATGTGCTGATCGCATGAGGGTTATATACACTCCAGGCATCGTACATAGCGGTATGCACCATGGCAAGCGCTCTTGCAGCAATGGGTGGCGATGATCTGGAATATTTAATTGCGTTCAATGTGAGTTGGTTCCAGTGGAGGGCAATGGGTATTGATATTCTTTCAGACATAGGTTTAATGATTTTTAATACTCGAATCAAGGTCGTCTGCTGCTACCGGGCGTAACAATGATAGGAAGAATTGGCTCCGGGGGCACAGCAGGCGGTGACCCACAAGCGGGGACGAAACGGCCACTTACATTTGGTATCCCGCGTAATAATACCGGGTAGTCCGTGCGCTCCCAATCACAGGTAGTTTGCCATAATTGATATTGCATCCTTGATACAAGAAATTGTAATAACGATATCATGTATGATTCTAATTCATGTTGTGTAATCTGAATGGGGCTATTGCGATTAGGCAATGCAGAAAACCGTTGTAAAAAATCCTGGCGAATCTGATCCGTCATTTGTCTGTACCGAACGAAATGCTCGTGTGCATGTCGCAATATTCTGCCATGAATCTGGCGCCATATAATTCTTTCGCTAACGTCTCTTCCCCGATCATTCATATTTTCATAAATATGACGGGCAATAAAGTATTCGAAATCTGACCTGGTAAACCGGATCGTTACATCCGTAACAAAGCTCGATTCAACTCCGTTATTAATAATATGGTCACAAGCTGCAGACTGTTGTACACTTAAAAGGAAATTAGCTCTCTCCCATGCACCGAGTTGCGTTTCATCTCTTGAGTAATCGGGGGTAGGATCTGTTGCAGGGTAATTCATATCCAATACAATATTAATGGGGCCAGTGGCTGCAACAGGTGCTGTAGTAGGTGACGCTGATCTTGCAAGAAGCCAAGCTTCATATCCTGGATCGTGTTGTGTAACCTGGTCGCGGGGAAGACCAGAATCCCTGCTGTACGAATCAAGCAATGGTGAATGTATACGATCAGTGCCTCCAAGGGCCTGCCGTTGCAATCTTGCATTACTCGGTGAAAAAAAAACAGTTTCTTCTTTTTTATTAAAAAAACTCGGTGTACCTGAAACAGGCTGGGGAAGTTGAGATTTTTTTTTCATTGCTACTTATTGATTCGGGTGATAAGTATTCTCGGTTTGTTCGTCGGTAAACATCGGAGCTCTTATAAAATGCAGTTTACTTTCTTTAATGTTCTCGTCGATCCACTGATTGTTGAGTTCCATTTTTTCAAAATCGTTCCAAATTCTTTTATCATTTGCACAACTGTATTTTTTGCAAACGGACGGCCGGTGTTCATAAATAGTACACTGCTTGTCTTCTGGATTAATATGAGAGCAATAACAACTCTTCCCCTGTCGTATGGTATAAGGCATACCCAAATCCCAGCGTATCTTGCCTGATTCAATTTCTTCAGCACTCAATGCAAAAATCAATTTGCAGCATACGGCCTTGCAAATAGGTATACGCTCATTGCAATTGAAAGGGATGAAAGTGCTGTCATCTTCTGCGTCCACACGCAAAGCAAGACCAGGATTTGACATTTCTCCTTTATCAATCATCTCCTGACGTACCTTTTCTACTACCTTTGTTAATTCTACCGGTGGCGCAATTCCTTTCTGAGCAAGCATATCTATAACAGAATATAAAAAAGATTCTATTTCATTAATCCGGGCAGAATGTTTGCTCAATGCACTATGCAAGAACAAGCTTCCACGTTCAACCTGTCGTTCCAATTCGTTACTATTTAATTGTTGCTCGTCCATACTAACTAAATTTATAACGAAGTTTCCTACGTAAATTCAAAGCTTCGGACCGTCTCTCTCCTGCAGTTGAATCTTTATGCAATGGAAACAAAATATGGAAAACACCCTGCTGCTCACATAGAATGTCAAATGGAACACCCATGTGTTTCAGCGTTTGGATCAATTTACCCAGAATATTAGCAGTCGCATAATTCATAATCACTGGTTTTATTGAGGAAGCTCCCGATTCCCTGGATTGGAAGGAAACCGTGTAATGAATCACAGGGTCTTGTTCAGCAACTGATTTTCCCATTGAAACATTCAAATTGGCCGATGTCGTGAACATTATTATTTCCCCTGTTTTAAACGAAGTGTTTTCAAGAATCTCCAGGCCCTTTGCTATTTCCAGAATATGTTTCGGATGTGATAATCTGAATGCGGGAACATTTCTTATTTTTCGTATAGCAAACGTTAGCATCATCAATAAGACTAACCCAGGCAATGCCCATAAATGCCATGTATACTGAGGTAGCAACTTGTATAAACTTAAAATAACAGTAACAGCAAATACCCCTAGTGTTGTCCATTGCGCTTCTGAAAATCCCAGCCAATATGAACGTTCCGCATCTCCACGATAATACTCAAGCACAAATCGCACGGCCCCATAAATAACCGTATAAATCAACAGAGCAGTGCCTGGCAAAAAACCATTCAAAATGGTATACGAACCAATAAGTACAGTCGCAAATACGAAAGCAGACTCCACTAACTGGATTGGAAAAACCGGGATACCAACGAATTGCTGGTGAAATCCTTCGGCTACATGAGCCTCTGTGTATTTCACGCCAGCGCTTCCTAACCTTCCATGACAACAGCCAACTGAAAAACAACCGATACGCCCCATAAAAAGGAACACCCCGATTCCCATCAAGGTAATATCCAGATATTTTAATACAGGAAGATTCAATGAGTATAGCAGGATTGTACAACATACGAGGATGGTAATTTCATGCTGGTAATAAACAAGGTCTTTCCTTCCGGCAATAGCCTTATAGAGGTAAGTAAGCCCAAATAAAACACCTGCCCCCGTTAATCCACAATAAAAAACCGGCAATAAATCAAGCTGAGTAAAATAGGCGAGATATAGCCCAAGCATAAGTCCTAAAAAATAGCCAAGAGTTCCAAAAAAATGGAAAGAGTGAATGGAGAGATTAAATAATCTAATGGTGACCGGAGGATGCATTTTTCTGACATTTATGAACTTTAAAATCAAATTCACTTCTTTGACATGAAAGAAAATTCAGTAATCCATTACAGTGATCTATACTTATACCTTTCCTTAAAGTAATTAAATTCAGACCACGCCTGATAAGCTTCTCCCAATGAACCTGCATAGCTATCGATCAAAACAGGTTGTTTAGATTTCCATGAAACCGGCCATGATAGGTTAACATTTCCGTCAGAGTCAGGAGAGGGCCAATTAACCCATCCCTTAAATGAAACCCTTTGATTCGCTGATATATTCTCAGGTAATTCAAAAACAATTCTTTGAAGGAGAAATAATTTAGAATCTTCCTCATAAACACCATTATATTTCACTTTTGAAGCTTCCTTCTGAAAGTTATTAATAACTGATTCGATCACCTCTATGTCAGAAATCTGAACCTGCCTGGCAACTTCAATATAGTTTTTCCAGTCACTTTCCGAAAACGCATCATTTTCTGACCAGGGTGCAAGCATCTGGATCTTTTTTAGCAAAGTTTCTTTATTCATAAATTTCTTATTTGAACAGCTGGTTATGTTTGTATAGCCACTCATCAATAACAAAAATAAAAAACCATATAAAATAATCTTCCTGATAAATCTGGTTATATCTGCAACAATTACTCTTCTCATGATCCTGGATTGAAATGTATTAAATTCATTAAACAGTTATTTTTGATGAGTGAAAGTATCTGTATTAGGGGTAACACAACAATTGAATTCAGATTTAATCCAACGATGTATTGTCCCGGCGTCTGTCCATCCTGCTGGTTGAGAGGTAGTAGCTGGTAATGAACCGGCTTCCGGAATATTTCCCCAACTATTTGGTTCGGTATAGCCATCAATGTATTTGGCCTTTCCTTCCAGATAATTAACTCCTTTGTGACTCGGGGCAGAGGGTACTTGAAAATTATCTCCTCTTCCATCCGAGTCATGCCGTGCACTGGAGGTTCCAATATAAGCTATCCCATTCCTCACTTGCCAGGCTTCCCAATAAGTTTTCGAAAAATTACTATTTCCCCCTGCACATTTTTCACGGTTGAGATTGAATGTTACTTTTTGCACAATAAATCCATTTGTACTGCTTGTTGCGTTATCAACACTAAATATCGCTGCCATATTAAAACCACCACATCCAAAACTGACGGGCTGAGTCGTCACTGTTCGTTTAAGTGTTGGAGTAGCTGGTGTACTTGATCCTCCCCCAAAACAACTTCTCATGATCCCCACATTTCCCTTTTTCTGCACTTTATCCACCTCCTTCATTTGCAATATCTGTTGCTGCTGCATTTTCATTTGGTTTTCCGGCATTGCTTGCAATTGGGCTATCTCTTGCCGGCTCAATGCGGATGAACCTCCATTCATGGCTGAAAGATGTGCTACTGCATGACTGGACAGTGAACTTAGCAAAGGGTGACGGTTGATACTTTTATTTTGTACTGAGGCACCCTGTTGCACTGTATGCGTTAGTTCATGGGCAAGCAAGCCGGCCCCTTGCTTCGTATTGGGCTGATAACGCCCCTCATTAAAAAATATATCGCTCCCTACTGTAAATGCATGAGCATTTAAGTCCGTACTCATTTGTGCCGCCTGGCTATTGGTGTGTATTCTTACGTTGCTGAAATCTGCCCCGAAACTACTTTCCATGGCTGATTGCGTAACAGTATCCATGGGTTGCCCGCTGCCCCGCATGCTTTGTATCTTGCTTTCGATTGCCGGAGACACCGTTGATCCCTCTCCTGCAAATTGTATTGCTTCCGATTTTTTCTGCATCTTTTCTTCCTCTTCACACTGATCGCATTTCGCCTGGACAGTTAAAGCTGTTCTTGAAATTGTTTTTTGTAATTTCCGGCTGATACGGCTTCCGATAGCAAATGGCTGAATCCCGAACGGCTGCAACCCAAAGCCGGCCAGCTTCCGCTGAATACTGCTGGCCTGATCAAACCCTTCCACTACCTGGCTGGATACTTTCTCTGCTTCCTGTTCGTAAGGGTCATCCGGCTGGCCTACCGTCATACTCGCCTGTATGGGACTCGCATTAAAAAAAGATTGTTTTTGTTCACTGCTATCTGAAAAAAATGAACCTCCCTCCCCTTTATTAAAAAAAGGTTTTGGTTGCACCGGAGACGGTTGACTATTTTGTTTGGCAGTTGATTTCATAATAATCCAATTAAAACAATTTTTTAAAAAATTACCTCCATTCCACTTTTATCATTTCTTTTATCCATGGCAGTTTAACAATACTTAAATTCCACGGGAGGTGATCGAGTAATACATCAATTGAGTGTGACTCTATAACAAAACAAATATTCCTATCCTTAGTATAGATTTTACCATTGCGATGGAGAAATCCTTCACGTAAACCATCGGGACTTGTATTTTTCAAAATAGACCATTGCTCAATGGCTGCTTTTATCATATCCAATGCTTCTGTCTTGTCAGTTTCACCTAATTCTACTTCCCCAGAAAGTGATTCTTCCAGTGGGTAATTACAAAGTATTTTTGGGACAACGAGTTGATATTCCTCCGCATCTGTTAGTCCGGTTGCTATGAAATGGAGTAAGGCAACTGCTTTTTCCTGCAATTGTGTATTGATAAAATGATTTTCCCTGGTTATACCCAGGTGGTTAAATAAGGATTTAAAGAATGGATGTAATAATACCAGTCCTGCATGTGGCGTAAATATCCCATCCTCGGGCAACCGAATAAAGGTCTCAGTAACATGTTCATCCCCCTGAAACCCTTCCTTCTTTGTTCCGCGTATCCTATTTATTGCTGTATCGTCGTTTTTTTCAACAAGGTTTTTTTTACGTTGCTCTCCTTTTAATAAATCAGAATCTCCTTCCGGAATGTTAGGCGAAAAGGGAAACTTCTTATAAGATTCGATGATAGTATGAAGTATTGGTAATTCCTTTTTTAATATATCGGATTCTTGTCGATTATTTTTCCGCAAGTGTTCGTTTAGAAACTCCCTGGCAATTTCCATAGAATCGCTTCCGTTAGCAGCCCCTTTTAATAATTGTTTCCACAAGATTTCTTCTTTTTTTCGGGATGGATTATCAATTGATGGCAAGGTTTCTGGTTGATCGCTATAAAATACCTGCTGTAATTCATTTATCAATTGCGGCAGTGTTTTTTGCGACTTTGCGGTTAATACCTCCGCTATTTTTACCAGGTAAGAAACTGGATGTTCATGTACCAGGCGTTGAAGGGCATTAGAATCTTTTTCTATTAATATCCTAAGTTCCGATACGAGTGCATAATCTATTGAGAGTGCTTCCAAAACATGGGTTCGCCAAATAGTATTTATTTCCGTTACATCCCATGATAGATAGCCATTTTTTAGATATAACAACCATTGTTCGCAGGCATGAAGGGAAACCGGTTTTCCCATTGTACCAGAGCTATAGTTATTTCTTCCGGACAAATAGTGTTGATGATGAATTTGCCTCACTGCCTGTTGGATCTGCTCTTCCAATAGCTGATAGATATTATCTGCAGTAATCTCTTGTTTATCTTCTTCCCATTTAACCATTCCCAGGTCAAGTTCTAATCGATCGATTTGTATTACATGATCTTCGTCTGTCAACGTATTAAGCATTTTTTCCAGCGCTGGTAAAATATGGCTGTAATAATACTGGCTGGCCTTTTGCTGCATCCTGAACATATCTCTGTTCGTCACAAGCTTCAGCTCCAGTACCTGTTTTTTGATAACATGCCGCATAATTATATCACTTTTTTTTGCCCGTTATTATATGCCTGACGTAATCGATGTCTAAATCTGGGTCCACTTTAACTACTTCCGCTGCGTCCCAGTAATTATAAATAGATTGAACATCGATATCAGCTTTCATTAACCGTTGTACCACAACAAGCAATTGACTGTATGAGGCTTCATTCTTACCGTTAAAACTAACCTTGTCCAGGTAAAAGCAAATTGATACTTTAATTAAATTGAGTTGTTGCTTTTTGGTGAGATGTTTTATGTTCTTTCCGGTTGTCTTCGCATTTTGGATAACCTCGGCAAGTACAGCGTCTAGTTTTTGAACGTCTGCTTGTTGTGAACTAATGTATCGATCAATTTTAGCAGCCAGCGGATTTCCTCCCGTTTGTTCGTGGACTCCTGCCACAGCTGTTTTGTATTTCCGGAATCTTGCATTCACAGCCTGGGCCATTAACTGAATCTCTACACCTGAGAGAGGAGGTCGTTCGATTTTCTTATCGGAAACAGGCGCTTTGAGTACGGGTTGTTCCTTTTCTTTTCTAGATTTACTCTTTTCCGTAGTAGTCGTTAACTTATCATTGGCTGGTATTGTATTTTTCAATTCGATACCACCCCCAATTGAATCTTTTCTTAAAAAATCTTCTGTTACATTAGCAGATTCGCAATAAGAATAAAAACAATAAGTTTTATTCACCTGGTTAAGAAACTCAAATGGATTATTATCCAATGATTGAATGGATCCGAAACGTTTTTGGAGTCTTTTCAACCCTTGTTCATCTTCCAGGCAATTCAATGGCTTTGAAGTATCCGGATCGGTACAAGGAATACATTCTTTACATTCACTCAAACAATCATACCGGGTATGGAAAAGAAGGTCAATAAAATTACAAATTGAAAAGTTGTTGTTGCAGCCATCCAATCCAGCCATCCATTTTTTCCAGTCTATATAAGCGCTTTCAAAATCACAAAAATCAACGGGCTTCAGCCATAGAATACGTAACAATACATGGGCTGGAGCTTCCCGGTAAAGAAGGTTTTCAAGCAATATCCGATCCGCTTTCATTCCTGAATCGATCACTCCAGGCTGGCAATACTACAGTTGCAATAAATGAATATGGGTCCGTTCCCGGGTTGAAACAAATACTTTGATCTTCTTCGCTGCAGGCGCCCGATCCTTTAGCAATGTAATCAGGGAATTTGCATTCAGTATCACAATCATGCAATTCGTTTCTGCATTCGCAATCTGCCTGCGTATAAGGCCGTAGCAGAATGTGTTCTACCAGGTGCATCCCCTGTATATTGACTAGCTGCCATGCCATATCTACCGCTTTGCAAACTTCTTTGCTGGTTTCATAGCATTGTGGATTAACAGCAATTATATCACTTTCTGGTATAGCAGGTGTTTGAGGACCTACTAATGAAGGAAGTATACTATGCAGCGCAATGCCAAATGAATAACAGTCGCAATCAAAAATTGAATGGTAATTATTCTTGTCTAGCAAGAGCTTCAGTGCTAATTCCAATGCACGCAATGCTTCTGCACAACTACTATAACAACACTTTCCTTTCCAGGCAATATAACAGTATGTATCCGATTCGTTGGGTGCATCGCAGCCGCAGGGCTGATATGGCTTTTCATCTTCCCCACAAAGATTAAATCCAGGTAATTTTATTTCGATGCAATACTTATAGGAAATAGTAGCTCCCCGGATATTCGAAGAGGTGTCGCTTTTTACTCTTGTTCTTGAAATAGGAAAATAACAGGCCCAATACCAAAGTGTTTTTCCCCATTGGTCTATCCAGGTATCCTGATCTGCTTTTGATAGATTCTCCCTGCGTTCTACAGAATGAATAATAATTTCCCCACTGTTGATAGTTAATTTCAGTGCACCATCTTTTTCATAAATTACGGTGCCGGTCCGCCCAAATAGTTGTTCGGCTAAATGTATAAACCAATCGCAGCGATCTTTTGGGTCAGATTGATCAACCACCACTTGTGCAAAATGTTTTCCCTCCTGGTCATTCAAAACAACATGGCCCTTGCCAGTAGTATATCCGAAGGATTTATTTTTGACAAATTCGTGCATTGCCTTATATAAACCTTCTAATGCATGATCCCTTTGTATTTCCGTATCGTATTTACAGGGATGTTCAAGCAAGCCATTACCACAGGTAACGTAAAAAGAATAACAGCAATCGTCTTTACGTTGGTAATTTTTAAAGGCACGGCCGTTTTGCGCCGCACAAATAAATTTTTCAATGCCCCTCGCTCCCCATGCGTCTTCTTCCCTTTCAAACCAATCGACACTTTGTGCGAGTACTTCCCGGATAAAAATTTTATAGTTATAAACGGTGGTTTGATGAGACCCGTCGATCACTGTTTTTGTACAGGCACAATCGGTAAAATAATTACCGGTAAATAGGAGAAGTCGGCTGAAATATCGAAAATCTTCCAGTGCTTCGTCCGGGGTATCATAATACGACGTACTCCTCCATTCCCTTTCCAGCGTTTGTTGTTGATCAGCCGGTAACAATGGAATACTAAAATAATATTTCCAAATCTTTTTCCCGGCGGCACAATCTGTAAGCGGTTCTTTAAAATCAAGACAAAAAAGTTCCGCAAACTTTTTGGAGTTGGTATCAATTATTTTAACTGGGTAAGATTTTACAATTTCAATGAGTTTCTCGTTCCAGGTGGCACCAAAATTAGTTTGTAATATAGTTAGCGTGGAGGCAGGAATAAAAGCAAGCATTTCAGCTGGAAATGTTGCGGGATCATCATCAATGTCAATAGGTGTAGTACTGATATACTTTCCGTAGTTCACCTTATCGGAAGCGAGCTGAAGAACCAGCAGATAAGTTTTATAGAATTCCTCTATGGCTTTATCGGCCGTTTCAAATGCTTTTACACTTTCAAAAAGATCCAATTGATTGCCCGGAACTCCTTGCAGATTATAAAACATAATCTTATAGCGGAACCATAATGTTCCTGAAGCATCCAGTACTTCCTGAAAAATATCACCTCCCAGGCAAAGCCTAGGAATCGAGCGAATAACTTTTTTTGAAATCGCTGCAAGCGCCTTTCTATTTTTCCATGCAGTTTCCTTATCGGAGAAAGGTTCGGAATAACTCGCCGGAATATTGTTCTTATTAACCAGGCGATATACAAAAGTTCCAAACCTGTTTACGCCGTCTACCTTCACAAACTTCTTCAATTCTTCAGTCTTACGCATAGATTGCATGTGTGTAATCTTATGCTGATCGTCAATTGCCGCATTAATAGCTTTAACTGCAACATCTGGATCTTTGTCAAGCGGGATATAACTTACCGATGGCACTTGGCTGTTTTTCGCGGGCGCCAATGTAATAGCTTCTTTTTTAACCTGAACAGAAAGTTCTGTTATATGTTTATAAAAAAGGTCCGCCGCTTCAATCGCTTTTTTATCAGAGTTAAAATCATTATCGCTATAGAAAGTATATTTATTTCCGTCTTCATATCCCAATTGGTATCGAAACTTCCAACTCACGGGCGTTTTTAGCAGATCTAATGAAAATGAATGTTTCCTGATAACTTGTACAATTATATGAATCGCCTTTTGCGCATCTACCCTGCTGAGGTAATTCATCGCGCTAAAAGCTGCCGGCTTCTCGTCTAATAACAATTCAACTCTGAATAAATAGTTCTCGGTATTCTGGATAGCGAAATTCTTTTCATTTGCAGCTGATACCAATATGCGGAAACAATGCTGTTCCGCATCCTCCTTTGAGTCGAATTCTGATATTGGCCTTAGTTTAAATGAATTAGTGCCTTTATCGAGTACATCATAAGTAAATTTTCCGGGTTTCCCTACAATAGTATCGCTAATATCAATATTGAAAACAGAGGTATCGACAAACAGGTAATTATCTTTCCTTGTATTATCATGATATAATTCTCCGGTAAAAGGAATTTCTTTTTGTGCTTTCCATTTTTTGGGGTCATTTATCTTACTCACAAGTTTTGTCACACCGTTTCTCGCGGCATCTTCAGCGCTCCACTTATCCGTGGAGGTTTTAATTACAACACCTTCATTATTCTTGATTCGGGCTACCCAATCCCAGCTGTACTCTATCACCGCATCTGGCGGGACTTGCCGGGAAATACTTTTTGCCATATAAGCAATCAACCCTTCAGCGATATTGGAATTGGCAAATTGTGTAACATAGGCAGCTGGCATCGCAGAACCATAGTCAAGCAACAATTGGTATTCCTTTTTTTCACTGAGGTATCTGAGAGTGTATTTTGACGGATCACCCATCGAGCTAATCAGCGAGGAAGCCGCCTTTACCGCATCTTCTATCAAATCAAATTTTTCAAATACCTGATAAGCGGTAATCCCTGTAGAACCGAAATCCAATATATAGGATTCATCATAAGGTTCTACTGTAAAATGGCAGAGATGATTCTTCTTCCACAAAGGAATGCCTGCCAGCGCTTTTACTTTTTTTTCAAATCCGGAACTGTTACCGGGTGTTCCATACACATGGTAATCGAAAGCACGACCTCTGTTTCTGCTTGTCTCCGGGTATCCGGTCAGATAATCTTCAACAGTTTGCAAGGCTTGATTTTCCTGGCCGGGTTTCCAGTTGAGTAAAACAAAATCGGTGAATTGTTCCGCAAAACGGGAAAGCAAATGGCTTAAAAAATCTTTCCGGCGGTTTATATACAACTCATCGCTCTCTACCAATATCCCCAGATAATCGGTATAAGTATCTATTGTCAACTCAATCGTAAAAGTAAAATGGTTATCGGCAGTCAGGAAGCTGCGGTAATTATTTTCAAAAACACCTGCGTATTGCACACTCGCCGCATGGCGCAACGCATCGGATTCGGTTGTACTTATTTTTTTACTAAGCAGGATAAAATCTTCCGTAGATGATTCAATAGTGTATAAATAGGAGTCATCGGCGGTCGCATACGTTTTTACGAAGGTTTCTCCTTCATTAACCATATCATTACGCAGGAGGTCGGTAGATTCATACAATGCGAAAAGGCTGTCAAATCTATATGAATCCAATAAATTCAATAGTGCTTCTGCCGTGTGTTGACTGGTATCAACCAATTGCCAAATTTCTTTGGAAACCGGGAAAGCCAGCATGGTTCCACTCGTGCCCAGGCCGTTATCTGATTCACCGGTTCCGAAACGAAGCAGTTTGTTCATTTCCGGAACGGATGTAACTGTATTGAGAAAATAAGTGTGTTGCGTTTTTTTATCAGCCGGATGAGCAAATGAAAATAATTGCCGGATGTTGCTTAACTGCGACAAATAATTAGCGAGCATTTGATCGAAGAAAAACAAATACCCTTTCAGTTGAAGCGCTTGCGCTTTCCGCTTGTCCGATACGCTATCTGCTAAATCTCCTTCTCCGATACCATATACAACCGGGAAATCATTCTGAATAGAATAATAACTATCCAGATCAGCATGATAAATACCTTTGGGAATTTCCGAATCCAGGTAAGCCGAAGGCATTGCATACATTACTTTACCGGTATGTAGCCACCCGAGTTCAAGTTGCGTTTCAAACTTTGACTGATCAAAGGTTACTATTTTGCCATTCCTGGTAAATTCAAAACCAGAACAATCCATTGAAAAGACCGGGATATGGTTATTCGGTAAATGAAATTTCCAGTACGAATTCTTTTCGGTAGCGAACGATACACAATCTTTACCGCAGTTCTTTAGCTCTAATTTTGATACTTTCCTGACCCCCTCCACCTCAAAAATGGCATTAAAAATATCAGAAGTATGTATCTCCTTCTTAAGTTCAATGGATTCTAATTCCTGTGTATCAACAAAACCATGGCTTTGTTTGCTATAAGGCCGGCCAGCAAATATGTCCTCGATTGGTTTGCCTTTCTCCAATAATTGAGGAAGAGTATAAAACCTGGGGACGTTGGAAAAAAAATCCCGCAACCTGTTTGCAACAGCTACATACACATTTTCTGCATTTGCACCTTCCTGTATTTCTATTGATGCGCATACACCAACCTCGAGTTTGCATAGAATAAAAATATCTGCAAAATCTTCACATAGATTACGATGAGCCATAAGTGCTTTTCTTACCTTATTGGTAATATCCTTGATGAAAGCTCTTTTATCCGCTTCTTCTTGCACAGGATCATCATTTTCGAAATCTTTATCGACGTCTGCCTCCGTTTCAATATATACATGATAAATTCCGTTGAGAAACTCTTCGCAGGAATTACGAATTCTGTCCGTGTTATCGTTTCTGCAAATATTTTTTATATCCGTAGCAGGCACTAACCATGCATTACGAACACCGGGTATATCTATTAATAATTTCCTGAAATCAACGATAGTTAGGGGGTTGCAAGTAAGTATTTGAGAAGGGGTATAAAAATTATTTTCCGAAGAAGTGTCAGACGAGTTTCGCGAAAGAATGTCTTCAACCGGCAGATTGGTACGATACCCCAGATCAAGCAACGCATAACATAGTTCCTCCAGTATGGTAATACCCGGATCATGCACATTGTGATCTGTCCACAACTGTCCGGAAAGCTTACCGAGGTAAGCAACGCTTTCACTTCTTAATTTCTCAAAATCAAGGTAAGGCGGGAAACCTGCATTATTCTTACTGATCGTTGTATTATTATTTTCTTCGCTTGCCATATTCGCCAGGTTTGAGCTATTTTATGATATCCAAAGGAACTTCGTGAACGGGAACTGCCGGGTGATCGCAACATGGTTTATTGTCATTGCCAGCCACGTCATCGCATTCGCACCAGGTTTCACAACCTGGGTGATCGATACATACATCCACCGAACCAGCCACCAGTATACTTCGCGCCGTAATAGGATTTATTTCCAATGCAGCGCCGGAAGGTTCATTGTTATTTGATTTATCATCTTCGTGAATCATCCGCAGATCAATTATATATTCGATATAATCCCTTGATTCCAGAAAACGAATGATATCAGAACGGTGAACGGGCTGACCAAAAGCAAGCTTTTCATATTCACCGATCGCCCATGGTGCGAGAAATGTTTTAGTATCCTGATGCAATTGATCTTTGTAATAGACTTCGTCCTTACCAGGTAATAGTTTGACGCGTATACAAAAATTCACTTTTTCGTACCGGGGATTCATGATGCGCAACCGAACAAACGGAGAAATGATTTTCCTGAGATAGGATTCAATTTGTTCGAGCAGACTCACTGGTACTTTTGGCTCGAACGACTCAGCTGCTTTTAACTGGTTCAGATCAGGAATTACAGCAATCAGTACATAGCCTGGGGCTATGGTAAAATCATTAATATACTGACCTGCATCCAATGCATATGTATGATTGATACATTTTACTTTAAATATTTTGGGGAAGGCTTCCAATACCAGACGTTCATAATCAAATTTCTGAATTGCCCTGTTTTTGTGTCGAAGCAATTCACTAACACGTAAATAAAAATGGCCTTCTTCTTCGGGGACTCGTCCACCAAAAGATTCGTACGGCTGCATTATTTTCTTTACCGCACTATCCGCATCCTTTAATTTGGAAACTGAATTTGCTTCAAGTGGTTGGATAAGGCGCAATTTATCGTTCGCGTCTTCGTTGGTAAAACTAGCCCTGATGGCCTGAGTGTGCATGCCAATAATTTCACTCACCGATCTGCTCTTACAAGGAATAGCGGCTTTAATCCAGTACAATCCCTTTGGAAGTACACTATTTTCAAATGTCATATTAGCAGGCATCGCAAATTTGATAATACCCGATGTAGTAAGTCCGTCGGTATCATCTTTTAGAATCTCGAATCCTGTTCGTAATAATTTCCATTCGTTGTTTTCAAGATAATACCAAACCAATGATTCTCTTTCTGATTCGGAATCGGCGGTTGCTTCTGCCAGTTGAAATAGAATGCTCACATTTGTACCGGGTACCAGGTTTTGCAAACCAATAAATAAATTTCCTTCCTCGCAGAATGTGGGAAACAGCATGGGTTGCTGTTCCAACTCTTCGGCTTTATAGGTACCAGTATATGGATAGAGATGAATAAGGTCAATGTCTGTACTTGTGGCAGTAGCTGTATAATCAATCGAGATAGTACGTATAATGGGCGTCCATGGTTCATTGGGAATGATAACTTCTTTTTCTCCGAAAAGACCAGTAAAGAAACCATTGACATTTATATCGTCTAATAAATCTTCAAATTTATTTCTGATCACCGCTTTCAGATCATCTTCAATCCCCGCCAGGTTTGTTTTTAATAGGTCAAACAGATCAGTAACAAAATCCTTCACCAGTCCGTTCACGGTATCCTGATCTCCTGATGGCAGGGAACCAATATCAATGCCAGAGGTAAAGAGGTCGGCAATTGATATACCTGCCAATACAGTTACATCAACCAATAGAGTCTGACATCGATCCAATAAGTCATTAAGCAAAGTAACATTTACTCCACTATCAATTTTATCAGAAATAATTTGGATCAATTCGTCTAATATATCGGTGATTGCAGAGTTTACGACATCACCGGCTACTTCTATTATTTTGGGACCGATGTTACCAAAAAAGATAGATATATCGAACACTTGTGGTACTCCTCCTTCATCGTATACAGCCTCGTTAATCAAACTGGGATAACGACCAAATGCCATCATTTGCCTTGCCAGTACATACGAATAATCTTTATGAAGAAAATCCTGATTCTGCAAATTGATACGAAGAAAGCCGTGCCGGGTACTCACTACCAAACTCTTCAATGGCTCAGTGGATATATTAAATTGCGGGGTTAGATCAAACTGGGGATCCGAATTAATTCCACCTTCAATATGAAATATCTTAATTGTTTGATCAATGGCAGTTTTATCTGAGCAAAGAAGCGATGTATCCGTATTGAAAAGCAGGCGGTTGTTGTCATTGGTTATTAAATTAAGTGCAGTATTTGTATGCGGCGGATTTAGCTTTTCTTTTACCCAAACTCCATTTTCCAATACAGCAAGGTTCATTTGAAAGTCGCACTCATTCAGACCGAACACATCATGTGTATTGTCATTAAGATCCGGGCATATGTGATAATTTTTTCTTACAATGTATCCTTTATAGTAGTCGTTAAAGTTCGAGGGCTTGTCTTTCCAGCCTATATTAACATCTACCTGGTTCCATTTCTTGCCAAAAATCTCCATACTTCCAATATAAAAATTAGGTCCAACCAGGTTTATATCTGGAGCCGGATTCGGTAAAGGTTGTGGTAAAGGATTTTTTATATCAAAATCTATGATCTGTGGTCTTGTTCCGAAAGGATAGATCGGTGCATTCACATCCTGCAAGCTCTCCTCGTTTTGAACCACAAAATTCTTCAAACCACAAACCTTTACATCAATCTTCGTATTAGAAAGCACTTTTACTTCTCTGAAGAAATGATATAATGAAACATCCCTGTTATTTCCCACCAATTCACGATCGCAACAGGAAGTATCAGATTCCTGGCAGGTGTTAACAGGTACCAGCAACTTTATTTTATCATCCAGTTCAATTTTAGCAAGTGGTAAATTGGTATTAAAATCTTCCTTTAAAGCTTCTGCATTGTAAAATGTAATCGCTTTCTGTTCGGGTAAAATAGTTGCTACAAATTCAAGGATAAAATTACCGGTACCCGCAACATAATTTTTAATCTGGATATCAAGATTCGTAGGATCATCAGAAAGAGGCATTATCCATTCCTTCTCTCCACTGAACAAAACACTAAACGCCTTTCGGGGATAAATAAATTCCTTAATTATTTCGAGTCCGGGCTGACCAATCAAAGGTTCAAATATGGTCGAAGGCAAAGTGTTCTCAAACAATTTTTCTTCCCATCCGCAGAAGCATACACTTGGATCAACAATCTCTTCACTTGTACCAGTGACCTGATCAGAACGCAGATGTTTGATTAAAAGGATATTTTGCAAACGTTCCTTTAAATCTTTACTGATTCCTTTTTTTACTAAAGCGGCAATCAAAGGTTGACTAATATAATAGTATGTATTTCCAAGAACTGTTCTTACCTGATTTACTAAATTAGCCGACGGAACAGTAGGCAGGCAATTGCTGGCTCTGTCTGCAGGTGTAATACCAGGATTAATCGTTTCCTTATCGCAGCATGGATTGTCTATGCCAATAGCAGGAATCAGGCTATCGCAATAATCCTTTTGCAATTGACACGAAAGGGAAATGGTTATTTTTCTTGTCCCTTCATTTAACAACAATACCGGAGATGCAAGTATGAATCCGAGTCTTGCGTTGGGATATGGATAAGTAAACTTATTCTCCGGGTCAATGTACTTACTCCATTTATCTCCGAGTGTGGCGCGGGAAGGAAGGCCATCTTTAAACTCCTTATCAATACCATTAGCTTTCGTAGAGTCTGGTGCCATATAAACTCCTTCCACAATCGTCCTGTTTTCACAGGTATTGTTAACATTACGACCCCTTACCGGAAGTTGACTAAGAAACAAGGTGCGCTGGTCAGTGACCTGGGCTTTGTTTACTACAATTTCATCTTCTGCTGCAAAATAAATTTCTGCCTTGTTATTGTCTTTTCCATCCTTGAACAACAAACCTTTTTTAAAGAGGTATTTATCCAGTTGTTGTTGTATATCCAATACAAGATGTACCTTATCGGGCTCGGCTTGTTTTGGTTTTAATAATAATACTTTCTTGTAAAAGAAGTCGAGATGCTTTTTAGTATACCCATTCAGATCCCCTTGCAGGTATTGAAATAATTTTATAAATGCAAACAGAATTGCGAGATGGGGCGAATGCTTTTCCTTCAATTCATCTTTGAGTGGCAACAAACTCTGACCCAGGCTTTGTTCCGCAGAAACCGAAAGAAGGCGGATAACATCGTGAAAAATTTGAATCAGGCGATATACTTTATTATAGAGGGCGATCAGTCTTTTACGGCGTGTATTTCCTTCTTTGCGAAACGTATCATCCTCGAGGTATAAATCACCCTGTTCCAATAGCCAGGGAGATGGCTTTTTTTCCATCAGTTTACTGAAATCCATTCGGGCCGTACCATACCAATGAGACGATGCATTCGCATATTTAATGAAATTTTTAACGGGCAAACTTAGTTTATCCTTCATCAGTTTTTCCATGACCGTATCGATCGGTATACCGCTATTGGCGACCTGCAATTGCCAGCCATTTATTTTTTTTATTATGTTCGTGTAAGTGTACCTCAGTAACAAGTACAATCCTCCTGAAGATGGTCGTCGGTCGAAGCGTTTTTTATAAGTGGTTAGCTTTTGCTCAGCTTCAATCTGATCATACTTAATCACGGATGCTAATACAAAGGGCAAGCTCTTACCAAAAAAAGGTTGCCAATCACGTACGTTTAACTTATCGTCATAATAATTTACATGTCGTGAAAGCTGTACAAAAAAATCAAGCAGGTCTGCGAGAGAACGGCCGTCTATTTGAGCTTTTCCCGATAAAAGATCATCCGAAAGCCGTTGACCCTGGCTGGTTCCGGAATCAGTCAGGAAAGGATGAATCATATTTTTGCAATCAGGAATCATGGGCAGAGCTTATGCTTTTAAATTTGTTTCAACGCTTCATTTTTATAGAAATCATATACATAATTAAACCTCGAATTCGTACCGGGGATGCTATAATCTACCGTGATCGTAAACTTTCCTTCCAGTAAATCCGTCGAATCGTCGGAGGTTACATCGATTTTTTCCACTACTATTCTTGGTTCATAATAAAGTATTGAATTGGCAACGCGTTCTTTGATATAACCAATGGTTGAACTGCTGAGGCCTTCAAACAAATAATCCGAAAGATTGCAGCCGTATTTTGGTTGCATCACTCTTTCGCCCAGCGACGTAGACAAAAGAATATTCAGGCTTTGCTTTATATCTTCTTCATCACTCACCATTTCTACCGTTCCGGATTCCCTGTTGAATTCCGGAGGAAAGGCCCAGCCTGTACCCAGGAAATGAATTTAATACTTTATTCATAGTACATATGTTTATCCACCAATTTGAACAGTTGGGAAACCCGCTACAATTACACCGCCATGTGCCGTCAGATCCCCTTGTCTTGCGGCGGGTCTGCCTCCGATTAATACAGTTGCCGAACCTTTTACAATTGTATCGGGCGGGCCGGTACATACCAATAAGTCACCAACCACTGCAGCAGGCATATTACCAATGATAACGGTAGCAACACCAGGTCCGGTAATCGGACCTCCAACATGTGGTACCGGACCCGGATTTACCAGTGGGCATGTATGCATATCACTTATTCTTGCTGCTGATGGCATATTGATTTAATTTATTTTTACTAATGATCCACTTTATTTCCGTTATACCTGATGCAGACAGTTTGGCAATGCTCCTTCTAAACTCACATTCCCATCTGCTTTTACAGAAAGTGATGCCCCGCCAATAGTAAGAGAAGCCCCTGCTTTTAAGGAAAGATTCACCCCTGCTTTTATATCTATATTCTTCTGGCTTCTCAATTTGATGCCCGTCGTGCTCAAGAGTTATTTTATTGCTGTTCTGGTCTTTTATTTCAATCGTCTTTCCTTGTTCATCCAGTTTAATACTATTACCTGCCGGTGTATCTATCGTAATTGTTTTTGTTTGATCATGAAAATGAATACGCATTTTGCTGCGGGTAAAAATGCCTTTCTCATGGTTTTCGTCACTTGCCTGTAGGGGCGCTTTTTTTGCACTGCTGTTCAACATACCCAGTACGACTGCATCATTGGGATCATCATTTATAAAACCAACTATTACTTCATCGTCTATTTCGGGACGGAAAAATGTTCCGCTGTCCGATCCTGCATCTAAACAAGCTATTCTCGACCAGATACCCTGCGCATTGTTATCAATCGCAGGAATTTTCACCAATATTCTATCCTCCCCATCAGGATCAGTTGCAATTGCACCACTATTCCAATCTGCAATCCATGAATACCCCCTACCAGGCCGGCGGAAAGAGGATCCGTTCATATTTTTATGAACAGCTGCATAACATTCCGGATCCAGACCAAATTGCAATACTGGTTTCCCAGCTTCCGTTTCCTATTTCATGTTTTACGGCAGTTACAAAAGTTTTTCCTTTATAGCGGTCACCAACACCTTCCAGCTTCAACATATCTCCGGGTTTAATACCGGAAAATCCTGTTACTTTTACCCGACCTCTGATTTTAGCCAGCCGGCTGCGCAACATCACTCCATCGACCCATGCCTGTAATTCCTGTTCAGTCATGTGACCGCTATGATGCAATTGATATTTAGTAAGGTTAATTGTATCTGCCAGTTCAGCTCCCGCTGATATTACCATGCTGTGTAAAAGAGGATGCTTCATTCGCGTATCTGCATCAAACAATTGCTGATTGGCATAATCCCACGAAGATGCCTTTACATTTTTCCATTGGTGACGCGCATCCATTTCTGCTTCAAACTCCATAATTGACGTACCATACTATGCCTGCAATACAGGTGCGGCGCTGGTATCGGGTTTGAATATTTGTATAGTACCATCATTCACATTAACCAGCATAGCATTGGCTTCGGCACGCAGCAACAGAAAATCCCAATCGGTAATATGATGCTGCACCAATTCCTTATGCTGCATCGTGGTATCCTGTGCATCGCTGCTTAATCCGGTATATTGTCCTATCAGTTCATCGAACAACTGGCTGTCTTTTATATTTTCAAAATACTTGCTCTTTCGGCCGATAGTCATTTTTACTGCTTCATCCCGGCATTCAACTATCCAATTGTGTATTGCCATTTCCTTTTACCTGAATGGATTGTTTGGTAATAATTCCTTTAAATACCTGTGCATTGGTTCCATCAAAGCCAATTTTTATAATAATTTTTTTTCCGGGAATTAATTCATCGGTATTGCTGATTTCAAAATTCCGGGAAGCAGCATCCCCATCACGCAACATTATTTTTACAACCGGAATACGGTTTATTTCCTTCATGATCGACAGCGAAAGAATTTGGTAAGATGGGTTCATAGCTTGTCCTTCAATGAGTATATTATAGCTCACTACATCGTGCGGAGAAGGATTGGGTATGATTAGTTCCTGCATCAGATTTCATTTTTATCGAAAGGTGGGAAATAGAGTTCGGATCCCGGCTTTACCTTGCCGATAGTGGTAAGGTTGTTCACTTTGCCCACCTGCATAAAATATTTAGAATCGTTATAAATTTTATTCGTCAACGAATCAAGCCGGTCACCCTGTTTTACTTTCCGGTAATGTGTAAGATCGGGTGAAGAGGCACGTGATTCTGCCAGTAATTGTTCCCTGGATTTGTGCTCGAGAAAAGTGGCATTTACTTTTACCCGCAGCGGTGTTCCGTCTGGTTCAAATAAGGTGTAATTAAGATCTAGATTTGATAAGAACACACCGGAATTCGACTTCCGATCCCCACATAACGATAAGGAACCGCGGCCGGTGAATTTTGCCATCGATATTATATACACATTTTTTAAGATCCTCCAGTTGATTATGTACTTTCCTGGTAATATAATCTTTGTTGTCGCCTCCGTAGCCTTCCATGGTTCTGGTACCATCCAACACAAATTCCAGGCGCAATTGTTCAGGCTCGGTTGATTTATACCTGGCTTCGGTACCTGGATTTCCATGACCATGGGAAGTATCGGCATTAACCTTAAAGGTTTGTGTAAATGATTCCGGGTTAATCGGTGTTGAAAATTTTCTTGCAGGATCTTCTCCCGAAAAATCCCTGTTCGCAAATGACCTGATAACTAACTTCTCCAGTTTTTTTCTATCGCTCATTTTTCTCCTTTAAAATTTCCAGTACTTTTTCTACACAGGTTTTTATAATCTCTTCGCCCGGCGTACTATTGCTTCCACATGTTACTGCGCCGTCTCCTTCGCCGCGTTCCTGCATTCGGCTCCACGGTTGCTTTAATTACCAGTTCCCTGATTTCTACCGGCATAATTAATTTTAATTACTGATTACACATTAAAAGGCTTCTCTTCAGTGAGTAAAAGTCTGTTGTAATTCAATTCCAATGTTTCAATCAATACTTCCCCTCGCTCAGCATTCAATTCCGCTATTTTCCAGCTTCGTGGCCACACATTGGTAACTGTCCATACCATTAATGGATGATGTTCTTCACCCAACAGCTTAATGGTAACCGATATCGATACCCTAAAATCTTCTTTCTTTAGATTCTGTATCGAAGGGCTCGCCTTCAAATGTTCTTTTCAACCAATCGGCTACTGCCGATGTTTTTGGGCCCAGCAATCCACGTTTCAAAATCAGCGGGCCCAAACTTTCTGCCGGGTTGGAATAACATGTTCAAATCGGTTCTCTCCCCCTTCCTTCACCGTTTCTGTTTCAATGGTGGAATCCAATCCGCTTACAGATTGAAACCTAACATCCACAGTATCCCTTCACCGCAGAGAAATTGAACCGAAAAATGAAATCCAACAGTCTGGTAAGATTCGTTAGTAGCCATCGGAAGGATTATTTTTTCGCTTCTACGATTGATAATCCTTCATGTACCAATTCCATACTTTCAATAGCTACTTCGCTGGCATCAGCTTTCAGATCGGTTGAAGTAATTTTAGAAGGCCAGGCTTTGGCAACGCCCAGGAAATAATGGGCTGATGTTCTTCATCCAGCAAGCGGATGGTCACATCTCTTCTGAATTTTTCCTTTCCTTCCTGGAACATCATTGTTTTCTTCCATTGTTCAAAAAATTCAAAGTCACCAAGGAAAGTTCCTCTCTTAAGTGTAATGTTTTTATATTCTGTCAGGCCAGGCTGTTTTGTTTTATTATACGTGGGGCTGCTTCCTTCACGGTATTCAATAACTTTGGTTTCAAAATCAAGTCCGCTTACTTCGGTAAAGCCAATTCGGGTACCACCCCAGTCCAGTTGAAAATGAAACTTGGGAAGCGGATAATTTTTTTTAGGATCGTCTGCCATGAGAATAAATTTTAGAATGAAATAAATTAGTTATTGTACTTTCGCAAAACTGATTTTCCTATGCTTTACATCGTGTTTTTGGATCTACTTCCTTGATAGCTGTTTCCAGGCTATCCTTGCATGCCTGCAAGGCATCTCGTTTTTCATTGGCTTTATCACGTTGCTCCTTCAGTTGTTCCGCTTTTGCTTTGAAGTCTACACATTCCTGCTGCAATTCTTTGTAATACTGATCGTCATCCAGTGGGAATGAAATAGCGGGATGCAGATCGCAGCATTCAATTCCTGAATAATTGCCTTTGATACCACCTTTCCCCTGATTCTTATATCCCTCGCCACTTTCATCACATCCTGCACAATGCAGAATATTTCTCCAGTAAATCAGTACCTGCTTCAGGCCAAATTCTTCACACAAATCTATATGTATACCATAGGCCAGTTCTAAAGCAGCGATAATTTTGAGCAGCATATCATCGCGGGTTGCAATCACTGCATCCAATTTTTTTCCATATTCCTCAAGGCATTTAACAATACCTACTCCCGGAGCGAGATCCGGACTTTTTAGACAATTGATGCATTGTATCAACTCATCATATTCTTCTTTCAGTTTATCTACTCGCATGTACAAATCCTTGACCATGCAAAAGAGGATTTCGATGGCCTTGCCTGTCTTATCTGTTACCTTACAGATTTTCTCAAGATGTGTAATAAATAATTCAATCTGACGGCAGAGGGCGTCGGATTTTTCATCGGTAATAACCCAATCATCGCACCATGCTTTTATTTTCTGGTACCAACTATAGGTGATTTCGTATTCTTTTTGCTTATGTGCAGCAATGGTGGAGGCAATCCGCCAGTCGGCGGTAACCTTCTCCAGGTCCTTTTTCCAACTGTCGTAACAACAATCACCACTTGGTGGCATGTCATCCGGGTTTTTTTCGCAGCAATCATAGATTTCCTGCTGTATGTCTGAAATTGGTTGATAACTTAACATGTTTCACTTTTTTAAATGAGGAGAAGGTTATTTAATCAGCGCAATCCTGCTTAGCGGTTGTTTCACAATAAATTCCTGTTACCTCTTCGCATATTTCACAGATATCACATTTGCAGGCTTTCAGTCTATCTGTAGTATCTTCAAGATCATGGCAACCACACTCACCGTCTTCGCTAATACATTTGCATTTATGACAACATAGATAGTCCTTGATGGCATCAGTAGATTCCACTACATTGCGGGCACTGTAGAGAGCATAGGATGCAACAGTCAACCCCTTGGTAGCATCCACCAGTTCGGTTTGTGCAGTATCCACCGCAGTTTTACCATCTTTCATTTTTTGTACTATCCAATCATCAAAAGCTTTTGCGTTCGTTTCAAAATCTGTTTGAAATTTCTGAACACTTTTAATACTGGTAAAAGTTTGAATACCCATTATTTCAGCGGAAGAATTAAAAATGATATCGATGTCCTGACTAAAAATAGGTGGTATAGAAACCAGGTGATCAAGAATGGTACAAGCGTTTTCACAGGGTTGTGGTAAGGTTGTTTCCTGGTTACCTTCTTGTCTTCTTTCCTGGTTACTCTCCTGTCTTCTTTCATTATCTCCGCATTCGCCCGCGGGCTTACACCCTAGTTTGATCATTTGGGAAGAATTGCAACTGTCTTTACGGCAGCCGTCCAAATGAGAAGCAGCATCGCGGAGCTCTCTAAATTTTGTCTTGGCATCTTTAGCGGCGGCACATACGGCTTTGAGGGCATCCACCAATTTTCCGTTTTTTGCTATTACTTCAGTAACATCCGTTTTTATTTCAGCGGATGACTGAATGAGTTCAACGCCCGTTTGAAGTTCGAGGTTCCTTATGATGCGATAATTTTTTTCCGTTTTTACAAAACTGCATTTCTTTGCTTCGTAGGTAATAGTAAGTCCTTTTGCATTTTCTTCAGAAGCGGTAAGCGTACCTACCAATGTTACAAGGCTATCGCAATAGCTGTCTTTTTTTATCCGGATGGTTTTTTTTACGGGCGAACGTTTGCCATTATGCTTTTTTCCATCCGGCTTTTTCTTTTCGCTATATTGTTGTATGCTCATGATAATTTTTTTGGATGATGGGTAATAGGTTTTAAGATTCACTCAGCATTTTATGCATAAACCTGAGTATGATAAATTCTGCAGGGCGAACAACTGCCATTCCTATCTCTACAATCATGCGTCCCTCCCAGATATCCAGTTCAGTCATCGTTTCTCCCAATCCTACATGAACAAAAAATGCTTCCTTGGTTGATGCCCCCATCAGGGCTCCTGCTTTCCATTGTTGGGTGAGATAGTTTTCGATCATTGATTTTACCCTAACCCATGTATTGCGATCGTTAGGTTCAAATACAAATTGTTCCGTCGCATTTTTGGTCGATTCTTCCACCATGTTGAAGAACCGTCGTACGGGTATGTAACGCCACTCATTATCGTTACCCGCCAATGTGCGTGCGCCCCAGATGATAGCAGGGCCACGACCGGGAAATGAACGAATCACATTTATTGATTTACCGGAAGTAGTATCTACGTTCAAATCAGCCTGTTCTTTTCCGGTAATAATTTTTTCCGGGCGAATTGCCAGGTCGACACCCACATTAGCAGGTGCTTTCCAAACACCACGGGTATTATCAACCGTTGCATACTGCCCAACTACTCCGCTGGATGCCGGCAGTAACAATTCAATATTAGTAATGGCATTTTTCGCCATAAAATAAAAGGCATTGTTAAACCCTTTCAGCTCTGCGAGTGTGGCAGCACCTGCCACACCATTAATTTTCACTGCTGTATCTACATTGTTGTAGTAATAATCAAGCCTTGTAAATAAACGGGGATAATAAACAGCACCGTATTTGACAGTATCGATAGTGCCAAAATCAAAATCGCGGAGAACTTGAACATTGTTAACCGTTATATCCGGATCTATCCATACATCCATTACCGCAAAACGATCCTTTAATTCAGCACACTGATCAAGCGATTCCTTATACAATGCATAATAATTCCCCGCTGCAGTTATATTTAGTCCATCAGGGAAAAGAATCAGTGTCACTTCATTAATTTTGGCAACTTCATCAAGTCCAGCTTTCAAATCACCATCCATTACTATACCTCCCGTACTGGTATAGCTTCCTACTGAAGTAATGTAACAAGGACCTCCACCATTGGCAAAGAATAATTGAAGGGAATAATACATCAGGAATTTGGATGCCAGTGCCGGATTGATTTTTCCCTGAACATCGATCTTGGAAGGATTGGTAAGATCGAATGTCACCTCGAGGCTGGTTTCAGGCAGGGCCAGACCGAAATATTGTTCGTATTCGAGCAATGAAACGATACGGTATGGTTTTAAAATCAAGTCATCGTTTTCTTTGAGCCTCGCTTTTTCGGTATATCCTATAAAAGCAGGAATAGCAGTTTCAACGGATGCAATGGAAGGTGGTAATTTTGGAATCTCTTCTATATATACTCCCGGCGTTTTGTATTCTGGCATACGAAATGGTTTAATAGTTAATTAATTATTATTCTAGTTTTATTGAAGAGGAAATATTTTAGAATCGGGCACCATTAATTGAACCAATAACTTGCTATTATCA
Source organism: uncultured Chitinophagaceae bacterium (assembly GCA_963775145.1). Lineage (GTDB taxonomy): Bacteria > Bacteroidota > Bacteroidia > Chitinophagales > Chitinophagaceae > Endoryza. Next base: position 265,060 of record CAVZHZ010000010.1, on the reverse strand, counting down.
ACCTGGGCGGTGTTTTCAGGAGTTGGGTTAGGCAGAAACTGAAAACTCGCATCCAGTTTCAAATAACTGACCGGCTGAAACGACAATCCGACCGGGTTTTCTGAAATCAAGACTCCATCCTCATCTTTTAACAAACCGGTTGTTTCAGTCGAGAGCTTTAATTTCTTTTGTCCGTTATGCCGGTATTTCAAAAACACCGTTTTAGTTTTCATCCATATTTCATATACCGGCACCCGTGGATTTCCTACTCCATCGGTAAGGGGGAGGTGTCCATCGGGATGTAATAAATGAAAATTCGCATTTGCAACCCGGGGTTGAATACTTATCAATCCGGTGTATTGTCCTGATCGGAAAAGCGTATCTGCAAAAAGCAAACGGAATACTTTTAAATATCCATTGGTTCCGGAAACCTCGAGTGTATAAATGCTTTCAGTAGTTACAGGAAATTCAGGGATTGACCGGAGGAAGGAATTGTTGTCCGGGGTGAAATTCAAAAAAACAGCCGTAAAGGGAGCAGTAGCCGATTGGACTTTTCTTTTTACTTCATTTCCATTACTGTCTTTTAATACAAATAATGCATCCTGCATTTGGTCTGCTTGTGTAAACCGGTAGCTAAACTGATAAGGCACTAATAATTGATCTTCGCTGCTGCTATACCCAGTACCCGGAATGGGTTTCCATGGATCGATGGCTCCATTATTAAGGAACATGCTGATGGCACCACCTCCTGTATCAGCAATATCGCCCTGATCATACTGAATAGTATTATCCAAAGCAGCAACGGGTGCCGATAAAAAAGGAAACGTTCTGTTGCCGGTAACCGTATCATTCGAAAAATACAAACCACCCCGAAAAGGTTTGAGTAAAGACCGTTGCGAAAAGCGATCCAGTGAAGTACTTGGTTGCAGCGCTATTACTATTTCAAGGTCATCGGGCAAGGGAATTATAGGCTCAAACGCATCAGAACCATCCGACAAAATTATTTTCCTGCAGCCTACGAAAATTTTGAACCCAGAATATGTTCGAATTACTCTTAAATGATAGCCTTTATAGATTGATTCGAGTTGTTTTGGAAAAACAAACAATATATCATTACCGATATCCGGTACCATTTTCAGAAACTGCTTCAATAAAAAATCAAGCCGTTGTTGTTGCGTGGGTAAGTCAAAAACAGTTTCTCCTTTACCTTCCGTGAGATAATATTCATGCATCAGTCTTACCTCACATAATATTTTATAAATAACACCCATCAGGAATTTTCTTTTACTGGTGATAATGTTGGTTTCAATTTCCTGAATCAATGGCACTTCCCTGCGAATGGTTCCTTCTGAAATCATGACGAGCCTGACTTTATACATCACAAATGGTATTTGTCTGCCACCCAATGATCCCCATAAGTGATTAATCTGCTCAAAAGTCAATGTATATATTTCTAGTTGTAAGCTTTAGATTGGCGATTGCGGGATTGCTTAAATCACTTAGTTCAGGAGGAAGTGGTACGGGAGAAGTAGCTGGTGTAAATACATTTTTTCCCTGGAAAAATTCAATTACCCTGGCCAGCCGTTTTAACGCCTGGATATAATTATTATTTGGAGGTACGCCACCCGGGAAAATTTGCTGTAAACAAAACATATAGATTCAGATATACGGGCCTGTTTTCATAACGCGCCAATCCGTCTGGCCATTTCGTAAATGTTCTTCCATTTTTTAAAGTGCTTTCTTCCTCAATGTTTACCACTGTAATTACTATACTATCCTTGAGATTATCGACTGTTATCGTTTCAAACAACCCAATATTCTCAATGAGTACATTGCCGGGGTCGCCCTGAGCCGCCATATAGGCAGATAAGCTCCTCACGCAACAATATCATCGCGTTTCCAATCATAAGATTGAATTAATGGTGGGCAATAAATTACTGGTACGCATGTAAAGCAAAACATGCATATTAATTTCACTGCAAAAAACCGGACATGGCTACTTGGTCAGAATGATAACTACAGGAAGATGTTTAGAAGGGATATGGATAAGGTTGATAAAATGAAGTTATGGTAATTAACTTAATATACAAATACCATTTTGTGGTAATAATAAAAAAATAATCTTACTTCGTATTCTAAACATACTATTTCAGTAATTCTACTACTATGAATATTGAACATAAAATGATCAAGAGTTATTCTTTTGTGTCTTATCATAAGGAAACTTATCCGGAACCTGAAATGATAGAAAGAAGCCGTTCCTTTTTTGAATGGATGAACCGGCGGAGAACAATCCGCGATTTCAGTGACCGCCCGGTTTCCCGGGAAGTAATGGAAAATATTATCCGAACAGCCTCTACTGCTCCCAGTGGTGCCCACAAACAACCCTGGACTTTTTGCATAGTAAGCGATCCTACCATAAAAAAACAAATACGCGCCGCGGCGGAAGAAGAAGAGCGGGAAAGCTATCATGGCAGAATGAGTGAGGAATGGCTGAAGGACCTGGCACCTATTGGCACCGACTGGCATAAACCTTTTTTAGAAATCGCTCCTTACCTGATCATTGTTTTTAAAAGAAGTTATGAAATAGAACCAGGTGGGCATAAGCATCAGAATTATTATGTTACAGAAAGTGTGGGTATCGCCTGCGGCTTTTTGTTGTCAGCCATTCACCAGGCTGGTTTGGGGGCTTTGACTCATACTCCATCACCGATGAATTTCCTAACGAAAATTCTTAACCGGCCCGGAAATGAAAAACCGTTTTTATTGATACCGGTTGGTTATCCGGCAGAAGAATGCTGGGTGCCGGATCTGAAAAGAAAGGAATTAACAGATGTAATAGTATGGTATTGATAATTTCATTTTATCAGGAGCGGCCCTCGACAACAATCACAATCTCTCCCTTCACTTCTTTTTGTTTGAAATGTTCGCAAACCTCCGTTAACGTGCCGCGGGCATTCTCTTCATGTATTTTAGAAAGCTCCCTGCTCACACAACAGTTTCTTTCCGCCCCGAAGTATAGAATAAATTCTTCCAGCGCTTTCACCAGCCGATGCGGTGATTCGTAAAAAATAATAGTTCGTTCTTCATCCGCCAATTTCTTCAGCATCGTTTGCCTTCCTTTTTTCACCGGAAGAAATCCTTCAAAAACAAAACGATTCGAAGTCAGCCCGCTGTTTACCAGGGCAGGAACAAAGGCTGTAGGGCCTGGTAAACATTCTACTTTGATCCCTATTTTTATACATTCCCGCACCAATAAAAATGCCGGATCAGAAATGCCCGGTGTACCAGCATCTGACACCATGGCCATCTTTTTTCCTTGCAACAATTGATTGGTTAAATGCTGCAGCACCTGGTGTTCGTTGTGCTGATGAAAAGGAGTGAGCGGACAAATAATTTGGTAATGATTAAGCAGTTTAATCGTATTGCGGGTATCTTCTGCAAGTATGAGGTCCACACTCTTCAATACTTCAATGGCACGAAGGGTAATATCCTTAAGATTGCCGATGGGAGTGGGGACGATGTAGAGCATGGGTTAATTTGCGAATGTGCGAATTTGAGAATGTGCGGATGTGAAAATGTGTGAATTGGTGAATGTGCGAATTTGCAAATGTGCGAATTCTGGAAGTTCAGGCATTCATTATTTATTTCAAGGATCCCGAATTTGAAGCCATTCGCACATTTGCAAATTCGCACATTAGATTATTAATTCACCGAAATCTCAAAATATTCCATCACCGGATTGGCGAGTAATTTCTTCGCGGCATTTTCGGCCAGCTGTTTTGCCGCTTCCGCATCTGCGGCATCTATTTCAAGGGTAATATTCTTTCCAATTCTTACGTCTGAAATTTCTTTAATACCCAAATTACTCAATCCACCCATAACGGCTTTGCCTTGCGGATCCAGCAACTCTTTCAGGGGCATCACTTTTACCTGAACTGTATAAGTCATGTAGTTTTATTTTTAAAGATCAAAGATAGCGCAATATAGGCGATGAATACCACCGGTACTGCTATCCATTTTAAAAACAACGCGGCCAACACTGCAATCAAAAGCAATGCAATTTTCGGCATATTATTTTTCAATGAATAGTCCTTAAACTTGAGTGCCATTAATGGAAGGTTACTCACCATCAGGTAACTGAGTATTAAGATTACGGCATACCATACCCATTTGTTTTGAAATAGGTTTACGATGGTTTCATTGTTGCTGTACCAGTATATTAATGGAAAGGAGGCGATCAATAATCCGACAGCCGGAGTGGGTACTCCTTTAAATCCATATTGCTGTTCTGTATCGAGATTGAATTTTGCCAGGCGATAAGCCGCCGCGCAGGCAATAATGAAAGCAGGGGTTAACACGGCCCAGGGTATATCGAGACCATTTTCTTCGCGGGCAAAACTCAACCGGAGAAAATGATAAATAATCAGGGAAGGCGCTACCCCAAAACTTACTACGTCCGCCAGCGAGTCGAGTTGTTTTCCCATTTCAGAGGTTGCTTTGAACATTCTTGCCACAAACCCATCCAGGAAATCAACAATACCTGCCAGGCCAATAAATAAGGAAGCCAACCAGATTTCCTCGGGCATTATCACCCATTGGACACCGTTATCGTCGTTAGATATTGTAATTCCATTCTGCATTACAAACACAATAGCACAGCAACCAAAAAATAAATTGAGTAACGTAAATATATTGGGGATCTGTTTCATGTTTATGGGGAAAGTTAGTTTTTATGGTGAGCCGTGAGCCGTGAGCCGTGAGCCGTGAGCCGTGAGCCGTGAGCCGTGAGCCGTGAGCCGTGAGCCGTGAGCCGTGAGCCGTGAGCCGTGAGCCGTGAGCCGTGAGCCGTGAGCCGTGAATAAATATTTAACCGGTAAAGTTCTTGATTATTTTATTAATATATTTAATAAATTTTGATATAGTTCTTATTTTTAAAAGCGGCAAACTCATTCGCACATTCGCACATCCGTACATCCGCACATTACCTCTTCATTATTCTTTCAATCTCTTCGGTAGTAATCGGAATTTTATTAAAAAGGTCCTTGTTGCCATTCCTTGTAATCCAAACATTATTTTCAATCCGGATACCCATTTGCTCTTCTTCAATATATATACCGGGTTCAACAGTAAACACCATACCGGCTTTTATTGGTTCTGAGCGAGTACCCAAGTCATGAACATCAATTCCAAGGTGGTGCGAAATACCGTGATACAAGTATTTCCGGTATGCCCGATTTTCTTTATCCTCATTTTTTATATCCGACTTCCGGAGCAATCCCAATTTCAAAAATTGCTGTGTGGCTTCTTCACCTACTTTGTCTGTATAATCAACGATGCTGATACCCGGCTTCAAAATACTTTTTGCATAATTATGGATTTGCAGGCAGCTATCATACACTCTTTTCTGGCGCCGGCTGAACTTTCCATTTACCGGGACGGTTCTGGTAAGATCGGCGCAATACCCTCCGTATTCCGCACCAAAATCCATCAATATTAATTCGCCCGACTTACATTCCTGGTTATTAGAAACATAATGTAATGTTCTTGCCCGGTCGCCACTGGCAATAATACTTCCGTAAGCTGGCCCGGTGGCCCGGTGGCTAAGAAAGGAATGCCATATCTCCGCTTCAATTTCATATTCCATTACCCCTGGTTTAATAAATTTCAACAGTCGCTCGAAAGCGGTATGGGTTATATCAATGGCTTTTTGCAATACCTCTACTTCTTGGGGGGTCTTAATGGCCCGCAATTCTTTCATCAGCCGGGCACTCCTTTTGTAATTATGCAGTGGATAGCGTTGCTTCATCGTTTCGGCATAGCGATAATCTCTCACCGGTACCAGGCTTGCCTTTCGATCATTTTCATTGGAGTTTAAATAAATACTATCCGAAAGGTGTATCCACGACTGAAGCATTGCGTCCAGGCTATCCAGCCATACAACTGTTGTAATGCCCGACACTTTTTTGCCTTCATCAGCGCGCCATCTTCTTCCGTCCCATTTTTCTTTTAATTCGTTGGGTCGTACCAATACCAATACTTCACGGAATTTGGGATCAGGATTATCCGGGAAGAGAATGACCATGGTATCTTCCTGCTCAATTCCACTTAACCAAAAGAGATCACTGTTTTGTTTGAACTTATAGGTTGCATCGCCATTCATTGGCATCTCGTCGTTACTGTTAAAAATAGCGATCGAATTTTTCTCCATTCTGCTGGAAAAGCGCTTCCTGTTCTGTATAAAGATTTCGGGGTTTAAAGGATGATATTTCATGGCAATACAATCAGTTAGGTTAAAGGCTGTAAAAATAAAGAATGAATGGTTAGCGAACTCGCTGCATTTCGGGAGTCTTGGATTCAACGTGTATATTTAACACGGGCCGGAAAATAAATCAGCTTTTTCCCAGATTTAGCGGCTATCTACCTGCAATAGTATAACTGTATAGATTCAAACTAATACTAACAATTGTTAGTTGAATAATTTTCAAGAATATAGCCAAATGAATGAATATGATCAAATATTCTTGCCTAATGCGGCTTTGTCTTAGAGATTTATCAAGATTACCTTTGTCGACTTACTAAAACTTTTTCTCCTATGCCCGTTATTTTTTCTACCCTGCCCCGGGAACAATTGCTTTCCCTCGGTCTTTCTCAAAGAAATATTCACTACCAATTGAGCCCAGAAGAATTAGTACAGGATACTCTTCGTTTGGGGGAAGGAATATTGAATGATACTGGCGCGTTGGTTATTAATACCGGAGAGTTCACGGGCCGGAGTCCAAAAGATAAGTATACGGTTAAAGATGAGATTACGAATAATACCATTCATTGGAATGAATTCAATATTCCTATGGAAGAAAAGTATTTTCATATTATTCGTCAAAAGATATTGAATTACCTGGACCAGCAGCAGGAGTTATGGGTGCGTGATTGCTATGCGTCGGCGGACCCGCGTTTCCGCATAAATATCCGGGTTGTAAACGAAAAGCCCTGGATTAATCTGTTTGCCTATAACATGTTCCTGCGGCCATCGGAAAATGAACTGGATAATTATGAAACCGATTGGGTTATTTTATCTGCCCCGGGTTTAGTATTGTATCCCGGGGAATGCGGTATCCGCCAGCATAATGCAGCAGTAATTTCTTTTAAGCATAAAACAATACTTATTGCCGGCACGGGTTATACCGGTGAAACCAAGAAAGGGATTTTTACCGTTTTGAATTATTTGTTACCCCTCCAACATAATGTACTCAGCATGCATTGTTCCGCCAATATGGGGAAAAAGGGAGACACCGCTTTATTCTTTGGGTTAAGCGGAACGGGTAAAACGACCCTGAGTGCGGACTCAAACCGCATCCTGATTGGGGATGATGAGCATGGATGGAGCACTGACGGAGTATTTAATTTTGAAGGAGGGTGTTATGCTAAATGTATTGACCTGAGTGAAGACAAAGAACCGGAGATTTTTAATGCCATACGACCCGGTGCGCTGGTAGAAAATACCAGCATCTGTCACGAAACGGGCAAGATAGATTTTGCCTCTAAAAAAATCACGGAGAATACCCGTGTTTCCTATCCCTTGTCATACATTGCCAACGCGAAAGAACCTGCCATGGGCAATGTTCCTGAAAATATATTCTTTTTAACCTGTGACGCGTATGGAGTTTTGCCACCCATTTCCCAATTGAATCCGGCACAGGCCATGTATCAATTCATATCTGGGTATACCGCGAAAGTTGCCGGTACGGAAGAGGGTATTAAGGAACCAAAAACCACTTTCAGTGCCTGCTTTGGGGCTCCATTTCTTCCTTTACATCCGGGTAAATATGCTTCCTTGCTTGGAGAAAAATTAAGGCGCCACGAAGTGAATGTATGGTTGATTAATACAGGCTGGACAGGCGGACAATATGGTACAGGTTCCCGAATGAAATTGAGTTATACCCGGGCGATGATTACTGCTGCACTGGAAGGAAAATTGAATAATGTATCTTTTGAGAAGGACGCTGTCTTTGGACTGGCAATGCCCGTAAACTGCGAAGGAGTGCCGTCGGCAATACTAAACCCGAAAAATACCTGGGCCGATAAAGTGGCCTACGATAATACAGCCAGGCACCTGGCCCAACAATTTATTGCCAATTTTGAAAAATACGCCTCTGGTGTAACAGAAGAAGTAATGGCGGCCGCTCCTAAGTTATAGTGCCGATCTTGTTTTAGGTGTAATATTTTCTTGTTTGCTTGCTATGAACTCCATCGTTTGGATGGAGTTCTTTTTTTATTTAGCAAATCATTTAAACTTTATACCGAAACTTTGCGTTTCACCATTACTGATAAACTATTATGATCACCTGGTTACTTATTTCTATACTGTTTTTTCCCGGCGAGGTCCAAAATACTTTGATCAACTGGGAAGCCGGTCGCAAACTTACCTGGAATGACTTTAAAGCAAGGCCCACTGCTCATTCAGATAACGTGGCACTCACCAGCAGCAATATCAATTTCAAATTTGGGTATGGTTCTTCGGGATTCACCTATTCTATTACCTGCCAGTTTGATAAATCCCGCTCCTGGGTAAAAGTAAAAAACGATCATATCCTGGCCCATGAACAGGGGCATTTTGATATTGCGGAAATTCATGCGCGTAAGCTGAAGAAAGCGTTGAGTGAATATGTATATAAAGAAAGTACCGTGAGTAAGGATGTGAGCAAATTGTATGAGGGACTAATGAAGAATCATCATGAGATGCAGATTCTTTATGACCAGCAAACCGATCACTCCCGTAAAAATGACCAACAGGCGATATGGTTGAAAAAGATTGCATCGGAACTCAAAGAGTTGTCGACCTATGCTAATTACAGATAGGAGAGAATGGGGATGGGCATACAAGATAGGGGATACGAGATGCAGGATAGGGGATCAAAATACAGGATCAAAGAACTTTAAGTTGGAGTATGGACTACATGTGTTCAAATTAAGTATTTAAATCAGGAATAACGAATTCAATGGATTGCTGATGGTGGATTTTACTCATTTTCAAATTAAGCCATGCTCTTTCTCAAAAGCACATATAAAAAAAGAATCCTTCGGGGATTCATTAAAATTATTTTTAGGTGGATCGGTATGTTAAAAGAGGCCGTATAACTGAGAATCAATTTTTCGAATGATTTCTCCCAGGTGTTCCTCGTTTTCACCAAACTTATTTTTATCGATATCTATAACCAGCAGCGGACCTTCTTTGTAGGATTCAATCCATTTATTGTAAAAGTCGTTCAGGCGTTTCAGGTAATCGAGCCTTATATTTTCTTCATATTCACGACCCCGTTTTTGTATTTGTGCAACGAGGGTGGGTACCGATGATTTAAGGTATATTAGAAGATCGGGCGGTTGAACCATCGTCTTCAGGGTTTCAAAGAAATGAAAGTAATTATCAAAATCTCTTTTACCCATTAATCCCATTTCGTGCAGGTTGGGCGCAAAAATATGCGCGTCTTCATAAATTGTTCTGTCCTGTATCACTGTTTCAGTTCCGCGGTGAATATCCAGTAACTGGTTCAGGCGGCTATTTAAAAAATAAATCTGCAGGTTAAAGCTCCAGCGGGGCATATCTTCATAAAAATCGAATAGGTAGGGGTTATGATCCACATCTTCAAACTGCGGTATCCAGCGATAATGCTTACTCAGCATTTCGGTTAGGGTAGTTTTGCCGGCCCCGATATTTCCGGCCACTGCGATGTGCTTTGGTTTCTTATTCTTCGCCATATTCCCTTTCCGCCCGATAGCGGAACTTTTTGATGATCATAAAAATGTTGAAAGCAGATAAAAGTATAGAATTCCCGCAAATCAAAATAATAAATAAATTTTATTACTTATACCCACTTACCCGGGATCAGAAATAGTTGAGTCCAATCGCTTGCCTCACCAATTCCATGGTGATTTTTGCACTGGCGCGCGCTTTTTCGGCACCCTTCTCCATTACCTGTTTCAGATAAACCGTATCATGGCGTATGGCTTCTGCTTTTTCGCGTATAGGGGAAATAAATCGAACCATATCTTCTGCCAGTTGCTTTTTCATATCTCCGTAGCGAATAGTACAGTTGTTATAATCTGATTGGTATTTTTTTATTACTTCGGCGCTGCTCACCAGGCCCATCAGCAGGAAAATGTTTTCAATGTATTCGGGTTTCGGGGCATTCGGTACCAAAGGCCCACTATCTGTTTTCGCTTTCATTACTTTTTTGCGGATCAGTTCATCACTATCAGCCAGGTATAAAGTAGCCAGCTGGTTTTCACTTTTACTCATTTTACCTGCCCCATCCAAACTGGGTACTTTAATGAGCTCCTCCCCGAAATTGAATGCATAGGGTTCTGGAAATACTTCCCCATATCTATGATTAAACCGATTCACAAAATTGCGCGCCATTTCCAGGTGTTGCTCCTGGTCCTTACCCACCGGTACATACGACGCTCTGTGCAGGATAATGTCGGCTGTTTGTAATACCGGGTAAGTCAATAGTCCGGCATTCATATTTTCGGGTTGCTGCCGGGCCTTCTCTTTAAAAGTGGTCGTTTTTTCCAACTCACCCTTGTAAGCCATCATGTTCAGGTAAAGGTATAATTCGGCCGTTTCATGTATATGGCTTTGGCAATACAACGCCACTTTATCGGGGTCGAGGCCCGAGGCAATATTTTCTGCCAATACGCGTCGAACATGGTTTTTTAGTTCTTTGGTGTCCGGATGGGTAGTCAGCGAGTGCCAATCGGCCACCATAAAAAAACATTCGTATTCTTCCTGCATCCGCACATAGTTCCGTACGGCACCAAAATAATTTCCGAGGTGCAAAAAACCGGTGGGGCGTATACCACTCATTACGATCTCTTTCTGTTTGCTCATAAGGGGGCGAAGATAATATAAAATGAAAGATGGGATATGAGGAAGGCAGGGGGTAATATTTCTTATAAATGTAAGAATTTACCGTACATCCGTTGTTTTCTTCCTTCTTACCTTCCCTTTATTGCCTTCCGGCATTTGCTTTATATTTGAGTGATGGAAGTAAATGACGCACTAGTTGATAATCTTGCTAAACTGGCTCGCCTGGAATTCAATGAGCAGGAAAAAAAAATTATTAAAGAGGATCTTCAAAAAATGATCGGGTTTGTCGACAAATTGAAAGAACTAGACACTACCGGCGTTGAACCTTTATTGCATATGAGTGATTCAGTGAATGTACTGAGGGAAGATATTGTGCAAGGTTCTGTTAGCCGGGAGGAGGCCCTGAAAAATACGCCCTTTACCGACGGAGTATTTATAAAAGTTCCAAAAGTTATTGAGAAGGCGGATAGTAAAAGTGATCAGTAATTTTTATAAGGGAGGTAGCAAAAGAGAGGCAGGTTGGTTGAGGGATGATTATTGAAAGCAGGATGAATGTGCGGGACCATCTGTAGTATTTCTTATTCTTAATTAGCATGAAGAGCATTGAGGTGTAATAGCTAACTTATAGGCAGGATTTTTAATAAACTTTATATTCAACCATGAATCAGATCATTAAACTGGAAGATATCCGCAAGAACTATTATATGGGAAAGCAGGAGCTGCGGGTGTTAAAAGGTATTTCGCTGGATATTCTGAAAAATGAATACGTCGCGTTAATGGGTCCTTCCGGGTCAGGGAAGAGTACCCTAATGAATATTATAGGATGTTTGGATTCACCTACCGCGGGCAGGTATACATTGAATGGACAGGATGTGAGCAAGATGCCCGATGATGAACTGGCCGATGTGCGCAATAAAGAAATTGGATTTGTCTTTCAGCAGTTTAATCTCCTGCCCCGTTTATCGGCCCTGGAGAATGTGGCCCTTCCCCTGGTTTATGCAGGAATGAGTAAAAAAATGCGCATCGAAAAAGCCATGGAGGTATTGGAAAAAGTAAGCCTCACCGACCGCAGTCACCACAAGCCCAATGAACTGAGTGGGGGACAGTGTCAGCGGGTTGCTATCGCCCGGGCACTGGTAAACGATCCTTCATTAATATTGGCCGATGAACCTACCGGAAACCTTGATTCCAAAACTTCTTCTGAGATTATGGAAATATTTGGCATTATTCATAACGCCGGTAATACGGTTGTGTTGGTTACCCACGAAGAAGATATAGCGAATTATGCACACCGGGTGGTAAGACTCCGGGACGGATTGGTTGAATCTGATAAAAGAAAAGAACCTTCATTAATTCATCGCTGATAGTAAGGGTAGAATGTGTTTGCCATTTGTGTTAAGAGTGTGGAGAGTTTGTGCTCTCCTTTTTTATTTTTCAACTTTTGGCAGGATAATTTTGTTAATGTGCGTGGTTCGCTGAAAGCATTGCGAAAGAAAGGTAAAAAGAAACCCTTTACTACTACAGAAAGTACCTTCTTATGAATTGCGAACAGCAGATTATTATTAATAAATTTGGTCATCATGTCTTTAAAAATATATACTAAAACAGGAGACAAAGGAACCACCTCGCTGATTGGAGGAACCAAAGTTTCTAAATCGCATCTACGCATTGAAGCCTATGGTACCGTGGATGAATTGAATTCTTATATAGGGCTTTGTCGTGATTTGGTGGAAGAAAAAAAGAGCCGGGCCACGTTGCTGGAAATACAAGATAGATTGTTTACTATTGGCTCTTCTCTGGCTTGCGATCCGATTAAAGAACCCAAGATGCGCATCCCCGATTTGAAAGAAAAAGATATTACTTTTATTGAGTCGGAAATTGATCGCATGTCAATGACACTTCCGCCGATGAAAAGTTTTATTTTACCGGGGGGGCATGTAATTTCTTCCCATGTACATATTGCGCGCTGTGTTTGCCGCCGGGCAGAACGATGCTGTGTAAGGTTGGAGGTCGAAAGCCTGGAAGTAGAACAGGTTATTCTAAAATATCTTAACCGGCTGAGCGATTATCTTTTTGTATTGGCCAGGTATGTGGCGTACCAATCAAAAGCGGAGGAAATACCGTGGAAGCCGCGGGTTTAGAAAACGAAAACGCAAAATTTAAGACATATAAAAGCGCCTCCCCTTCTTGTATTTACTGTTTTACGTTCTTACTATTTTTCCATCCATCATATGCAAGGTCCTGTCGCTCATAGCGGCCAATTCCTCATTATGGGTAACGATCAGGAAGGTTTGATCGAATTGCTTTCGTAAATCAAAAAATAGTTGGTGGAGTTCCCTGGCATGGGCGCTATCCAGGTTGCCCGTAGGTTCGTCGGCGAATACTATAGAGGGGTTATTAATAAGGGCCCTGGCTACGGCTACCCGTTGTTGTTCGCCACCTGATAATTGTTGTGGTTTGTTATGGAAGCGATTGCTCAATCCAAGCAATTTAAGCAATTCTTCTGCTCTATTGATCACCTCCCTTTTCGACTTCCCTGCAATCCACCCCGGGATACAAACATTCTCAAGGGCAGTAAATTCAGGTAATAAATGGTGAAATTGAAACACAAACCCGATATGTCGGTTACGGAATGCCGCTAATTGCTGATCGCTGGAGAAGTTAACAGCCTTTCCATTTATTTGAACATTCCCCTCCGCGGGCTTATCAAGGGTCCCTAAAATATGCAATAAAGTACTCTTGCCAGAACCGGACGGGCCCACAATACTGGCAATTTCGCCTTTACTAATATGCATATCAACCCCTTTTAATACCCACAGATCACCGTAATATTTCTGTATGTTCTTTGCTATGAGCATATTTTACCAATTCTAAGGGGGTCAAGATACTACAAACCCATGGTTCCCGTTCAAGGCTGATGACTCTTGCGGGGTATTTTTTCAACATGTGCACTATAAGCAAAAGATAGATTTGGTTGTTTCGTAAGGAAAGTTACTTTTGCGGAAATTTAAAGGGTAAATATGTTTTGGACATTAGAACTGGCTTCCTATCTCGAAGACGCTCCGTGGCCTGCAACCAAGGACGAGTTAATCGACTACAGTATTCGTAGCGGTGCTCCCATTGAAGTAATCGAAAATCTGCAGGAACTCGAAGATGAAGGCGAGATATATGAAGGTATAGACGACATCTGGCCCGATTATCCCAGCCAGGATGATTTCTTCTTTAATGAAGATGAATATTAGCGCCTGCACCATTCTCCGCATGAGGTGCAAATCATAAAATTAAAAAAAAGCCCGGGCATTATTGGCCGGGCTTTACTACAGAAATAAGGTAAGGTTAATGAACCGTGCTTTCAGAAATTAAGCCTTCTGGCACAGGACCAGGTTTAATGATTGACGATAAATGATTAGCACCTCACTGTAAAGATAAAATGTGTTGTCATATTCCACAATACCACTTTGTGGTAGTTTTTCTAAAGTTCTTCCTTAAACGTACCCGGCGAGAAAATTATCTTCCAAAAAATTTGTTAATAGCTTCTACGCGGTTATTTACGTGGAGTTTTTCGTAAATGTGATACACATGTTTACGAACCGTTTCCTGGCTGATGAAAAGTTTAGCAGCAATTTCTTTATATAACAATCCTTTTGCGAGTAGTTCCAAAATTTCTTTTTCCCGGTTCGATAATGTATTTAATGAGGCAGCATTTACATTTCCCGAGTTCATTCCTTCCCCGGATCTATGCTGAAATGCGGCTACTACTTTTCGCGCAATTTGACTGCTCATGGGAGAACCACCATCCTGCAGTTCTTTAATAGCCTCTAATAATTTCAGGGGGGCTGTTTTCTTTAATATATAACCATTGGCACCGGCACTCAGTGCTTCAAAAATCTTTTCGTCATCTTCATACACGGTGCACATCATAAAAAGAATGTCTTTATTCTCCGATTTTAATTGACGTACACAATCAATTCCGGTTTCCCCTTCGCCCAGGTTAATATCCATTAGTACCACATTCGGTTTTAGAATGGGTATATTTTTCATCGCTTCTGCAGCCGAAGCAAAGCTGCCGAGTAATTTATATTCATCAGACATCAGAATGATTTGCTCAAGGGCTAAACGGATGTCTTTGTTATCATCCACTATGCAGACAGAAATAGGCATAATGCAAAGGTGACCGATTTTATAGTAAAAGTAAATACTACTTTGTGGTAGTTTTTGATTCTCAACAGAAAGTTTAGTAGAATCACGCGGACCTGCGCTTAATTTGGTATATGCAGGAGGAATTTGTTTTGGAAAAATTCTTCCGGGAAAAGCTGGTAAAGGTCAACAATTCTTGGCCTGCAACCGCTTTCGAAGATTTCCTGGGACAGGTCGCCTCCTTTCAAACAAATAAGCCCGCTAACCGGTGGGGGTAAAAGGGTATTTGAAGGAAGTGGTCTTTTTCTTAAAATCAATTTGCTCCATTGCCACAAATCTTTTAGCGGAGCAACGGCCCGGGATACTACAATATCGAATTGCCTGTTCTTTAATTCTTCCGCCCGCGTATGCTGAGTGGTAACATTAGTTAATTCCAGTGCCTCAGCGATCGCCTGTACCACTCTTATTTTTTTTCCAATGCTATCTACCAGGTGAAATCGCACTTCGGGAAAGAAAATGGCCAGTGGGATACCCGGAAATCCACCGCCGGTTCCAATATCCACGATTTGCGTGCCCGGCTTAAAATCAAATACGGCGGCAATGCTGAGTGAGTGTAATATGTGCTTCTCATACAAGCCTTCCATATCTTTTCTTGAAATGACATTTATTTTTTCATTCCATTCCCGGTATAAACTTTCCAACCTGCGGAATTGTTCTTCCTGCCGGGGAGTGAAGTCGGAAAAATATTTAATCAGGATATCCATCTGGTTGCCGGTTCATTTTAGAGAATAAAGAAATTAATTCCAGGTATTCCTGGGTTTTTTCCAAATAGCCGGAGCAAACATTAAGTAATAAATAAACATCCAAAGATCCAACATCCACCACCAGGCGAACAGATCTTTTTCATTTAGCTTTTGCATGACTTTATAATAGATCAATGCCTGGCTAATAAACCTTAACGCGAAAACAGCCAGCACCAGGCGCCAATCAAAAACAACCAGGCTAGCTATGAATAACGGGTAGAAAAAGAAAAAAGATAAATTATACAGCCCGAGAAAAAGTTTATGTCCTGCTTTGTAATATCGGGCAGTTGAATAGTGGCGATTTTTTTGTCGGATCCAGTTTCCCAGGGTTTTTTTAGGTTCTGATAAGGTAATTGCATCGGCACCTATGGCGATGCGTGTATTGGTTTTGGTGGCTACTTTGTTTATAAACAGGTCGTCATCTCCACCGGGTATGTGGTTAATAGATGAAAATCCTTTATTATTAAAGAACAAAGCTTTCTTGTAAGAAAGGTTTCTTCCCACGCCCATGTACGGCAAACCGGCCATTGCATAGGAAAGATACTGGAGGGCCGAATGAAAAGTTTCGAACCGGATCAATTTATTAAGTAAGCCGGGTCGCTTGTAATAAGACCCATATCCCAATACAATTTCAGCCCCTTCATCATACTCATCCTGCATTGCATGAATCCAGAATTCTGTTGCCGGTACACAATCAGCATCCGTTAATAAAACAATTTCATACCTGGCTTCTTTTATACCAATTGATAAAGGATATTTTTTTCCCGGTATTCCTTTGGCTTCCTGCTCCAGGTTTACCACATGAAGTCCTTTAAATGTTTTCTTAAATTCATCCAGTAAATACCGGGTATCGTCCTGGCTGTTATGATTCACCACAATTACTTCATGTGTGCTGGAATAGGTTTGCACCAACAGGCCGGGCAGATTACGGGCCAGGTTGGCGGCTTCATCGCGGGCACATACTATCACACTTACCGGGTGCTGCTGCGATTTTTCCTTTTCGTGCTTTTTATAAAAAGCCAACCGGCTGAATATTCCCCAATAATAAACCAATTGGATCAGTGTCACCAGGCAAAACAAAACAAAAAGAGTAAGACGCCAGTCCAGCATCCATTGAGTTAATTCCATGTCCACAGAAAATTTAGGGGCGTATCCGTTTTTTCAAACGGCGAAAATAAGGGAGATCGGTTAATTTTAAGGCTAGAATGATTTAACAGCTGTTAATAAGAGGAGTCGGGAAGTCCGAAAGATATACTCTGAACGTCAGAACAACCAATCCAACTTCCGGACGGACTTTCAGACTTTCGGACATGACAATGTATCTTCGCCTCCTTAATATGGCATCTCTTCAATTTCAATTGCAACATTCAGATACCGGCACCAAAGCAAGAGCCGGGATAATTAGTACTGATCATGGAGAAATTCAAACGCCGATTTTTATGCCCGTTGGTACCGCGGGCAGTGTAAAAGCTGTGAGTCAACATCAATTGGTTGAAGAAGTAAAAGCACAGATTATATTAGGAAATACCTACCATTTGTATTTGAGACCGGGTCTTGATGTATTGGAGCAGGCTGGTGGTTTGCATAAGTTCATTGGCTGGAACAAACCCATACTTACTGATAGTGGAGGGTACCAGGTTTTTTCTTTGGCTGGCACCCGAAAGATTAAAGAAGAGGGAGTTACTTTTCAGAGTCATATTGATGGATCGAAACACTTATTCACACCCGAAAAAGTAATAGACATTCAACGCAGCATCGGAGCAGATATAATAATGGCTTTTGATGAATGTCCGCCGGGCGGAAGCGATTTTACATATGCAAAGAAATCCATGGAGCTTACCCATCGCTGGCTCGATCGTTGTATAAGTCAATTTAACAATACGGCTCCCAGGTATCATTATACACAGAATTTATTTCCTATTGTGCAGGGCGGAATATTTAAAGAATTGCGGAAGCAATCCTGCGAATACATTGCTGCTCATCAGGCAACGGGTAATGCTATTGGAGGATTGAGCGTGGGCGAACCCGAAACGGTGATGTATGAAATTTGTGACTGGTGTTGCGATCATTTACCGGCCGATAAGCCGCGTTACCTCATGGGGGTAGGTACGCCATGGAATATTTTGGAATGTATCGGTATGGGTATCGATATGTTTGATTGTGTTATGCCTACCCGCAATGGCCGGAACGCGATGCTTTTTACCAGCCAGGGTGTAATAAATATAGATAATAAGAAATGGGAAAATGATTTTTCACCCATTGATGAAAATATTAATTGCGAAATAAGTGCTTCTTACAGCAAAGCATATCTCCGTCACCTGATTAAGTCAAAAGAAATATTGGGATTAACGATTGCCAGCGTTCATAACCTTGCCTTTTATTTATGGTTGGTTAAAGAGGCAAGAGAAAGAATTATACAGCATTCTTTTTCGAGTTGGAAAAATGAAATGGTGAATACCCTTAAACATCGGTTGTAGGTTTGATCAGGGGTAACAACGAATGTGGGGGAAGTTTCTCAGTATATAATTGATGCACCTGCCAAACCAGGCGGTAATTAAGCAGTTCCTTCTTATTATGAGGCAATAGCAAATTTGTTCAATTAACGAAACCTTACAATAGAAAGGCTTTTCCACACGTTGTTAATAAGTAACTTTAGTGCAATACTGAATTGAATATTTATATTTGATCAGATCAAAGGTTCAGGAAAAAGGAATCAGTACCTCGATTTGTGAATATTAAATTTGTAGCGCTTGACAGAAACTATCATCAACCTGGAAACCGTTAACCCTATCGAATTCTTCGGAGTTAACAATGGAAAGTTAGACATCCTGAAAAAGAAATTCCCCCTGCTGAAGATCCTCTCCCGCGGAACACAACTTAAGCTCAGCGGTTCACCCGAGCAAATTGAATCAGCCAAAGAAAAAATTGATCTCATCGTGCAATACCTTCAACGGAACGGGCACATGAGTGAAAATTATTTTGAGCAGATACTCGGTGGTGATGATGCGGAAACAGTGGATCATTTTATCGATCGCAACCCTAACGATATCCTGGTATTTGGCCCTAATGGAAAAACGGTAAGAGCCAGAACGGCGAATCAAAAATTATTAGTGTCAAAAGCAGAACGGAACGATATCGTATTTGCTATTGGACCCGCGGGAACCGGAAAAACATATACCGCCGTAGCTTTAGCCGTTCGCGCGTTGAAAAATAAAATGGTGAAGAAAATAATTCTTACCCGTCCGGCGGTGGAAGCGGGTGAAAGTTTAGGTTTTTTACCGGGCGATCTAAAAGAAAAGATTGATCCTTACCTGCGCCCCTTATACGATGCATTGGATGATATGATACCGGCAGATAAACTCGGTTATTATATGAGCACCCGGGTAATTGAAATTGCCCCCCTGGCTTATATGCGTGGACGAACCCTGGATAATGCCTTTATTATTTTGGATGAAGCACAAAACGCTACCGATTTACAGATAAAAATGTTTTTAACCCGTATTGGCTCTAACGCGAAAGCGATCATCACCGGTGATATTACTCAAGTTGACCTTCCAAAGAATCAGCGAAGCGGACTGGAAAAGGCCTCCCGGATTTTAAAAAATATTGACGGTATTGCTCATATTGAATTGAATGAAGAGGATGTTGTTCGCCACCGGTTGGTAAAAGCGATCATTAAAGCCTATGACCGGGATAAGGAAAAGGAACAGCAGGACTATCAACCTTTGCCTTATACAAAAAGACCTCCCAAGGACGATTCTTCCGCTACCAGTGAATAAACTTTTATTAATGTACCATTTGCCTGCGGTTTTGTCTGCAGGCTTTTTTATTTTTGGATATGAAGATCAAATACCTTTCGGCTGCCTTTCTGCTATTCCTCAGCATGGCCTGCAACGATTCGACTAATAATAAGAAAGCAGAAAACGATACTGATGCCGCCCGCGAATTTGTACGAGCTGTTCTCGATGGTGATTTTTCAAAAGCTTCTTTTTACCTTCTAAAAGACTCCACCAACCAGTTGCTGATTGAACGTCAGAAAAAAAATTACGAGCAACTCAATAGCCTGGAAAGAAATAATTACAAAGAATCTTCTATCCGGCCTGTAGGAATAATAAAGGAAAATGATTCAACCACAATTTTCCGCTATTACCATAGTGCGAATCCTACCGATACCACGCCACTTCGGATTGTAAAGCAAAACGGGGAATGGTTGGTAGATCTTAAATCAGTTATTAAAATGTAATTATGATTTGGAAACATATATTATGGGTTGCGCTGGGAGGAAGTCTTGGTTCCGTATGCAGGTTTCTTGGACAAAAATGGGTAGCGTCCGTCCTAACCCAGCAGTTTCCTTACGGTACGCTGTTCGTTAATATTACCGGCTGTTTTCTTATTGGAATCTTTTATGGGATATCAGTGCGGCACCAATTTTTTACACCCGATTTGAGATTATTGCTGATGTCGGGGTTTTGTGGCGGATTCACTACCTTTTCTGCTTTTACACTCGAAAGCATGGGTCTTTTAACGGAGCAAAAATGGATTCCATTTTTATTATACCTTGCTGCCAGTGTCGGTTTCGGATTGGCGGCCACTTTCTCCGGGTATTTCATTGCCCGGTAATCTTTAAATAATTTAATTATGATTACTGTTTTACATCCCTGGCATGGAGCTCATTTTGGCGAAAAGTCTCCCCAGGTAATTAACGCTGTTATTGAAATTCCGCAAGGTAGTCGTGCCAAATACGAAGTGGATAAAATAACTGGGTTATTAAAACTAGACCGTGTTATCTATTCTTCTTTTCACTACCCGATTAATTATGGCTTCATTCCCCAAACGCTCGGGTTGGACGGAGATCCCCTGGATATCCTCGTTTTTTGTTCCCAATCTATTCAGCCTCTTTGCCTGGTAGAAGCTACTGTAGTAGGAAATATGCAGATGATCGACAGCGGCCAGGTAGATGATAAAATTATTGCGGTGGCTTCCAAAGATCCATCGGTAAATCATATCAAAAGTGTAAACGAACTTCCCCCTCACTTCATAAACGAACTCAGAAATTATTTTGAACAATATAAAGTGCTGGAGAATAAAAAAGTGGAGATCGATAATTTCCAGGAGGCGGGTATAGCGTATAAAATCATCGAAGAAGCCATTGCTCTTTATAAAGAAACGTTTCGAAATCCATCATGAAAAGCA
Organism: uncultured Chitinophagaceae bacterium; assembly: GCA_963775145.1. Classification (GTDB taxonomy): domain Bacteria; phylum Bacteroidota; class Bacteroidia; order Chitinophagales; family Chitinophagaceae; genus Endoryza. Next base: position 244,081 of record CAVZHZ010000010.1, on the reverse strand, counting down.
ATACTATGCATACTCAGGAATTGATCATGATTATTATCATTGGCCTCGCCGCGGGTGTACTCAGCGGATTGGTTGGTATAGGTGGGGGAATAATTATGGTACCGGCCCTTGTTTTTTTCATGAATTATAATCAGCACCAGGCCCAGGGTACTTCCCTGGCCGTTCTTACCTTGCCGGTGGTTATTCTCGGATTCTTAACATACTACCAGGAATGCAGGAAAATGGGAACCCCCATTGATCTGAAAGTGGTTGTACTCCTGGCTCTCGGTTTTTTGGGGGGCGCATTAGCCGGCAGCAAAATGGCGGTAAATGTAGATAAGGAATTATTAAAAAAGATATTTGCTGTCGTGTTATTGTATACCGCGATAAGACTGTTGAGTTGGGATGCCCTGGTAATTCAATGGTTTAAAAAAACCTTTTGATTATTCGCTATTGGGTCGCGTACCTGCATAGGAAAAGGAACCGGCCATTATATGAAAATTACCTGTTCCCCTATTTTCTGCGACAGAAATATCCATTGAATTATTTTTTTAACAATGAAGAATACAGGGGCGCTTTTCATTTTATGAATTTTATTCCTTATTGCATCTTATCACTTGAAAATTGATACATTCAACGCGTGAATAGTAGTCCATATAGCCAAACCAGTGACCAGGAACTGCTGGACCGGTATTACACCAGTCAGGATAACCAATGGCTGGGTATTTTACTGGAACGGTATACCCTGCTGTTGCTCGGTGTTTGTATGAAATACCTGAAAAACGAAGAGGAGGCAAAGGATTCTGTTCAACAGGTATTTTTAAAAACAATAACGGAATTGCATAAATACCGGGTTGAGTATTTTAAGTCATGGCTGTACATGGTAGCCAAGAACCATTGCCTGATGAAACTGCGCGACAAACAAAGTAAACAACCGGCCGAATTGAAAGAACAAATGGCGGTCGTAACAGAGGAAGAGAATAGTAAGGCTATTCATATTGAAAAAGAGCGGCAATTGGAACTAATGACGGAAAGCCTGGGGGAATTGAATAAAGAGCAAAAGCAATGCGTAACTTTGTTTTACCTGGAAAAAAAATCGTACCAGGAAATTTCCCTAGATACCGGGTTTACGTTGATGCAGGTAAAAAGTTATATACAAAACGGGAAAAGAAACCTGAAACTATTATTGGAGGAGAAACTGAAATCTAAGGCCTGATCAAATTGAAAGAAGGATTACCAAATGAACAATGACCTGTTGAACATATTATCCAATAGTAATAAAGACATCGATAATCAAAAATTGATGGATTACCTGAGTGGTAAATTGCCCGACCAGGAAAAGAATGAGGTGGAACGCTGGATCGCATCGAATGATTTTTCTGAAGAAGCAATGGAGGGCCTTCAGCAGTTTAAAGATCCCCAGGCACTTCAGGCGTATGTAGCGATACTTCATAAGCACCTGCAAAGTCAACTTCAACAGAAAAGAGAAAACAGGAAAAGAAGGAAAATAAAAGAAGCCCCCTGGTTATACTTATCCGCTTTTTTGATTCTGTTGCTGGCCATTATAGCCTATGTTATAATTAAGAAGCTAAAAGGATAATGTTGCAGCAGGCTCTGGTACTATTTTACCATCCTGGCAAACGGAAATGAAGTAATTTCCTTACGAAATATATTCCATAGCCAAAATAAAAAAAGCCTGTCTGGTAAAAGAAGACAGGCTTTTCTTTGGTTCTCTTAATTACTGGTATTGTATATAAATAGGTTGAGGCTTCAATTTAAGCACTTCTTCGGGCGTCATCAGATGACTTCCTTTTTCAAGCAAGTCGTTTTTATAAAATATTTTAAAGCCGGTAAACTGAACTGGTTCAGAATAAATAAACTGGCGGTACGTATTTATTTTTCTGGCCTGGTGTCCCCATCCATCCATATCCATCACTACCTGAACTTCGGGACGCAGGGTGATTTTCGCCGTATTGGTAACCATGGCACGTGTAAATCGATGTACTACTAAAATTTTGGGGGGAAGATTATTCTCCCGGACAATTTTAGCAAGGTATTCGGTAACATAATTAATATCGGAGGCATCAAATGATCCGACTACTTTACCAGGGGCTTGCCCTCCCTTCATTGAAAATTCCGGGTCGATTCCAAAATGCACATGAGGCATTTTAAAGTATTTTTCAAACTCCGGCACTTCTTTTTGCAGTGTACTTAACCCTACCTGGATATCTATAAATACGAGGGCATTTATCTTTTCTGCCATCTTAAGTACTTTATCTATTTCTTTAAAAGGCATCCGCAATCGGTACGTATTTCCGGGGCCAGGGCTAAGCTGTGCAGTGATCCCTATATAATGTAAAGCAGGAATTACTTTTATGCTGGTATCGGCTGCCTGCCATTTCTTTACTTCCCCCATTAACTTATCCACCATTTGCTGCTCGGGTAATTCGCCCAATATGCCCATTCGCGTGGAATATAAATTACCATAATAAGCAACAATTCTTTTAAAGGGAAGGATGGCACCTGGCAAAGGATAAGCGGTTTTAACCGGCCATTTGCCCGACGAATCGCCATTAGCAATCCAATTCAGGCGGTGATTGAATAACGCTGTATCCAATGGTTCGTAAGCGTTTCGGGGACTGGTAACAGACAAGTTACTGTCTATTTTTGGTTTTTGTGTTGTATCAGCTGCTGAACTAACTCCATCCGATGACTTAATCGAACTATTTCGGCCAAAAATGAAATACAAACCGGTTGCGGCAGCAACTAAGGCTACCAATAACAAAATGGATGATCGCTTCATAATACTATTGTTTCTCTCCTGGAGTTGGTGAATGATCAAAATTAAGGCAGTTTAGAAGTTAAAATAAAAATAAGATCAAAGATGAGCGAAAAACGTGCCAGCTGCGAAAAATATTTTAAAGTTGCAATAGGAAGATTTTGCAACTTCCCATTTTCATTCAAAAACAAGATAATTTAATTGTATGCAGAAAATTCGATGGGGAATACTAGGATGCGGACGCATTGCCCGCAAATTTGCTTCAGATCTTTCCCTGGTTCCGGATACAGAACTGGTGGCGGTCGGTTCACGGAACAAAGAAAGCGCAGATCAGTTTGTAAGCGAGTTCAATGCACGCTTTGTTCATTACAGTTATGAGGAATTGGTTCAAAATGCTGAAGTAGATGTTATTTATATTGCGACCCCCCACGGGCTGCATCACCAACACGCATTGCTTTGCCTCCGGCATCATAAACCAGTCTTATGCGAAAAAGCATTTGCTCTCAATAGCCGGCATGCGGAAGAAATGATTTCATTAGCCCAGGCTAATAAGGTGTTTTTAATGGAAGCATTATGGACCAAATTTCTGCCGCATTATCAATTGTTGATGCAATGGGTGCGCGATGGTAAATTAGGGGCTATCCAGAATGTATTGATCAATTTCGGATTTGTTCCCAGCCCCCCTGTACCACAACGGGTATTCGATCCTGCCCTGGGCGGAGGTACCCTGCTCGATATTGGAATTTACAATGTATTTATTGCCCTGTCTGTTCTGGGGAAACCCGATGTGGTGGAAGCCAGCATGACACCGGCTGGCACCGGGGTAGATGAACAATGTTGCGTCTTATTTAAATATGATAATGGCGCTATGGCCAGTCTGTTTTCTTCCTTCTCTACAAATCTTCCAACCGAAGCGGAAATCAGCGGTCGCTTAGGGAGAATTCGATTGACAAGCCGCTTTTATGAACCTACCACGATTATTGAATATTACCCGGGAAGAGTGGACAGCAAACAAATTCTTTCCTACGACCGGGAACCCGGCTGGGGTTATCAATATGAAATCAGGCATGTGAATGATTGCCTGCGTAAAGGATTAACGGAAAGCCCTATCATGAGTTTTTCAGATACATTGCTGTTAATGGATACGCTGGACCGGGTCAGAAAAGCGGCCGGCATACATTATGCAGCGGATGAAGGATAAGAAAAGTTTATTGATTTTCCTGGTTCATGTTATTTATTATTGTCAACCTTTTTTATTAAGAGGGAATTCTGGCCTTCCATCGAATATTAAATGCAGTTGCGGAAGAAAAATTTTCAATTCAGAATCACTTAAAGTTCGTCCTGGCAGCTGGTCTTATTTGCCATTTACAGGGATAACGCTTTCACAAACTGTTCACGAATAACGGGCCATTCATTGGCTTATTTCGGTTATTTTTACAGCCTATTGTATGATAAAAATAATAGACCGGTATATATTAAAGAAATTCATCAGCACGACCATTTTTATGGTGCTCATTTTTTCGGTGATTTCAGTGGTGATTGATGCCAGCGAAAAAACCGATGATTTTGTAAAATCAAATCTTTCCATTTTCCAGATATTCACGCAATACTACCTGGGTTTCATTCCTTTTATAATTTCCATGATTTTTCCGCTAATGAGTTTTATTGCGGTTATTTTTTTTACATCTAAAATGTCAGGTCGTTCCGAAATAGTAGCCATCATTGCGGGGGGGGTTCCGTACAACCGTTTCCTTCGACCGTATTTTATCGGGTCACTTTTGCTGGGTGGTTTCTTCTGGTTCGCTACCCAGTATCTTATCCCCAAAGCGAATGTGGTGAGAGGTAATTTTCAATCTACCTATATAGACAGCAAAAGTTCTTATGAAATAAGCCAGAATGCCGGAAGGCCCCGTAACTATTACATAAGAGTTGATAACAACACTTTTGCGGGGCTTCGCAATTATGATACCGGTTCGAAGACTGCCACCAACGGATTTTTCCTGGAGCGTTTGCAAAATAACAAGGTGGTGTACAACCTCCGGGCTGAATATCTGAAATGGGATACGGCGAAAAAAGGGTGGAGATTAGAGAATGTGGTAGAGCGGAAAATTGATGGCGTATCCGAATCGGTTAAACAGATATCAAACATGGATATCGTTTTGAACGTGCAACCGGGCGCCATACGGCCCGATAAATACCTGAAGGATAAGATGACCACTCCCGAACTCGTTGATTTCATAAAAGCAGAAGAAGTGAGGGGAACCGAAGGCCTTAACGATTACAAAGTGGAACGCTACCGTCGCGATGCAACCCCCTTTTCGGTATTCATCCTCACTATGATTGGCGCCGTGGTAGCCTCCCGAAAAACACGGGGTGGGAGTGGACTGCACCTTGCCTTAGGAATTGTAATTGCCGCCATATTTGTGGTGATGGATAAATTTTCTCTGACGTTTTCTACGAAAGGAAATTTTCCTCCCTTGCTGGCTGCCTGGATGCCCAACTTTATTTTCGCATTCATTGCCATCTGGCTGTACCGGGTAACGCCAAAATAAATGGCAGTTCATAAGCTGATCACCGTTCCATTTCACAAAATTTTGTTTTACAAAAGCTGTTTTGTTATACCTTTAAGCGAGTTAGATAAACGGTTCTACCCGGTACATATTCACACTTAATTATAAAGATTTATGGGCATTGTAAAAGAGCGGTTTAAAGAAAAATCAGATGCAGCCAATATTGAAATTAAGAACCTGCTAAAAGAGCATGGAAATAAAGTCATTGGTGAGGTAACTCTCTCGCAGATATACCAGGGAATGCGGGGTATGACCGGGTTAGTTACCGAAACATCCCTGCTTGATGCACAGGAAGGGATTCGTTTTCGGGGGTTTTCTATTCCAGAGTTGCAGCAGAAACTTCCCAAAGCCAATGGAGGCGCAGAACCACTACCTGAAGGATTGTTCTACCTTATGCTCATTGGAGAATTGCCCACGATGGATGATGTGAACCATATTACCAATGTATGGCAGCGCAGGAGCCATGTACCCAGTCATGTGTTTTCGGCTATTGATTCATTGCCCTTGTATGCGCATCCTATGACCATGTTTGTTATCGGCGTAATGGCTCTTCAAACAGAAGGGCATTTTGTGAAAGAATATTCAAATGGAATAAATAAGAAGGACTATTGGAATTCGGTGTACGATGATTGTATGGACCTTATTGCCCGCCTGCCGCGAATTGCCGCCTACGTGTACCGGCGCAAGTATAAATTCAGTGAACATATTCAACCCAATGGCCTGCTCGATTGGGCGGGCAACCTCGCTCACATGCTGGGATATGCGGATGAAGGTTTTATGGAACTGATGCGTTTATATATGACTATTCATGCCGATCATGAAGGTGGGAATGTATCGGCGCACACCACGCATCTTGTTGGATCGGCACTCAGTGATCCTTATTTAAGTTATGCAGCGGGGATGAATGGATTGGCCGGTCCGTTACACGGATTGGCAAACCAGGAAGTGATAAAATGGATTTTTGAAATGCGGGAAGCACTTAAAACGGATGTTCCTTCCAAAGAGCAGATAGCGGACTACGTAAAACAGACGATCAGTGAAGGAAAAGTAGTGCCCGGATATGGTCATGCTGTACTGCGTAAAACAGATCCCCGGTTTACTGCTCAAATGGAATTTGGTAAAAAGCATATGCCAAACGACCCATTGGTGCAAACGGTTTGGAATATATATGAAACTGTACCGCCCATACTGCAATCGTTGGGGAAAATAAAGAATCCATGGCCCAATGTAGATGCACATAGCGGGGCATTATTGGTGCATTACGGCATGGTGGAATATGAATACTATACTGTACTGTTCGCCGTGAGTCGTGCTTTAGGTGTATTATCTAGTTTATGTTGGGACAGGGCCCTTGGGTTCCCTTTAGAAAGACCTAAGTCGGTAACTACCGACCTGGTGAAATTATGGCTGGAAGGAAAGGATAATATTTGGGGTGAATAATGAATAGCTCACCTGCAAAAAAAGCCCTGCCTCAGAATAGAAGCAGGGTTTTTCATTATTGGCTACTAATATGTAATTATGCGGGGATGGTAACAGTAAGGCGACATCCTTTTCCGGGAGCCGTATCCAGGTCAACCTGCCCATCAAATAATTTTACCCTTTCCTGTATATTAGAAAGACCTAATCCTTTTTTCACATTATGCTTGTCGAATCCATCTCCGTTATCGGAAATACACATTTTGATTTCATGATTTGCCGATCTCAGTTCCAGCTTAATCTTTTGCGCGTTACTATATTGGATTATATTTTTTAGTTGTTCCTGTGCGATGCGGTAAAGCGTTATTTTAAGGCTCTTGCTTACCCATATAGAAGGATCATATTCAAATTCAATTTCGAATTTTCCGGAGGCATTAATATCATTTACCAGTTCCTGGATTCCTTTGGTAATGGAATTGGCCCTTAGTTGCGGAGAAACCAGTTCTTTTGATAGTTTCCTGATTTCTTCATAAGCCATCAAAATAAACTCTTTCGTTTTTTCTTTTATTTCTTCTTCCTGGATGCCGGCAGGCTTTATCATATCGAGATAAAGGCGGGCGGTGGCCAAAATCTGGTTAACATTATCGTGCAATTCATTTCCCAAAAGAAGCCGTTCTTTTTCCTGCGCATTAATAATTAACTCGGCTTTCTCCTGCAGGTGCCCAATTTTTTCCCTTATTAAGCGGTCGCGCAGTTCCGATATTTCAGAGAGGTCCTGCAGGGAAACTATCATTCTTATGGGTTGGTCGTTTTCATAGAGGATGAAACCCCGGTCACGTACATTTATATACTTTCCTTCCGCATTTTGAATTTGGTATTCTTCCATCCAGGAGGTTTCTTTATTTTTCAGCACTAGCGGAAACACATAACTGTACCCTTTCGCGGTCGTTTACATGAACAAGGTTAAACCACCAGGAAAGATCGCTGGTTTGTAACTGGGCGATGCCGGTTAGTTCTTCGAATTCCTTATTACTAAAAACCTCCCCGTTGGCTACATCCCATTCCCATATAGCTTCCGAGGTGGCTCGGTCAAGATAAATTGATCGCTCGGTTTCTTTTTTCAAGGCCTCTTGTTTTTGATTGGCTTCGGAAATCAGCATAGCTTCAAAACCCACTAATGCCGGTTTAACTGTTCCATTGATAGCAAATGAATTTACCATCAAGGTTCCCGGTGACTCACCGGGCCATAGGAAAATTGCACTACCATTTCCCGAATCTTTCCCGTTTCTAATCTTGTGTTGCGTTTCGCTCAAAAATCCAGCTATGCTTTTCGGAAATACGTCGCTGATACTTTTGTTCAATACTATTTTATTCATTCCGAAATACCTCAGGAATGAGTTATTGGCATAAACAAGAGTGTTGTTGATGTCAGTTATCCACTTAAGATTGGAAGGAGCCTTCGGGAAGTGATTTACCAGCGTACCGCTTTTTTTGAAATGGTTTTTCATATTGGATTTTGTTCAATATAATAAAGGTAGGGTTTGGAAAGTAGGGTACGGCTTGGAAAAAAATAAGGCTACCCTGCAACCAGGGCTTGCCCGGAAATGAGTTTCCTGACTTTTTTCTTTACTCCCTGGTCTGCTTACAACCTGGAGCAGGAAGAGTCAGAAAATTGGTATTCTCAAAGAATATAACATCTCTTTCTTATAGAACAGTTATTCAAGGATATATATTCGGTTGAACTTCTTATTATTCTATACACAAAAAATGATTGTCCGTTTTTTCCCGCAAGCACCGGCTTGTTTTTTCTTATAATAAAAGAGAAACAAACATTCTATTTCATAATTAATTTTGATTCACCAGGTAATCTCCCCATCCGGATCTTAATTGTAAAGAAATTGGGATTGTCATTTTTCTGTCATCAGCCTTTTGCTATTATTCAAAGTAACGACCAGAATCTATTTTAATCAATAGCCCTATCGATAATTCGCAGGTAGTGGAAAGGCTATATGAAATTGTAGAGCAAATACTACAGTAAAGAAAATAAGAACCACCGATGAATTTTAAATGAGTTTCCTTTCCAATGCATAACGGGTTATATCAGCATTAGATTTCATTCTCATTTTTTCGAATATTCGGGCCCGATAGGTACTGACCGTTGAAACATTCAGGCTGAGGGAAGCCGCGATTTCAGAAATAGATATACCGGAAGCAAGCAGCTTAAAAACATGAAACTCGCGGTCGGAAAGGTTTTCATGGGAAATGGAGCTTTTGTCTTTATCCAGTGAACTGGCGATCTTTTCCGCCAGTTCGTGGGAAATAAATTTTTTTCCGGAAAGTACTTTTTCCACTGCATTCACCAGTTCCTGTTGAGCCAGGTCTTTGGTAAGGTAACCATGCGCGCCTGCTTTTATTGCCCGGAGAGCATATTCATCTTCCGAATGAATGCTGAGCATCAGCATAGGAATAGCGGGTTTTGAAGCTTTGATTTGATGCATCGCTTCCAGACCGTTCATTCGAGGCATTGATATATCAGAAATAATAATATTCCAGTCGGATTGTAACGCTTTTGAAACGAGGATCATGCCATCGGAGGCTTCTTCGACATATGCATTGGAATAATGTTCAAGCAAGATTTGCTTTAACCCTTTTCTTACGATTTCATGATCATCTGCAATTAGAATCCGCATGTGGTGATCAGCCAATTAAATAAATTGACCTTTAATTTTAAATGAGAATGGTTTTTTTTGAACCCCTGATTTTCATTTCAGTAGAAATAAAATTAAAACATGAAAAAAGGGAAGTGGGTAGAGTAAAGTATTTTTAACTTGTAGCAATTCCGCTACAATTATTTTGAAGGTAATCCTTTACAAGACAAGGATTTAAGAGAGGATTAGTAAATCAGCATAATCAGATTAACTTATTTTCCAGTGCATATCGGGTAAGGTCTGCATTTGATTTCATTTTCATTTTTTCCATAATACGCGCCCGGTAGGTGCTTACCGTTGTACTGCTGAGTGATAGGGACGCAGCTATTTCCGACACAGCTTTCCCCGTCGCCAGCATTTTCAGCACATCGAATTCCCTGTCGGAAAGTAACTCATGCAGGGCGCCTTCCCTATGTCCCTCAATAACATCGGCCATTTGTTCAGCTACCCTGGCTGAGATATATTTCTTTCCCACCATAATTTTTCTCATGGCAGAGATAAGGTCTTCCTGCGCGGTGTCTTTATTCAGGTATCCGGAAGCGCCCGCTTTCAATACCCGGATAGCATATTGATCTTCGGGATGCATACTGAGTACCAGGATAGGTAATTTCGGAAATGCTTCCCGGATTTGCCGTAAGGCATCAAGCCCGCTTCGGCCGGGCATGGAGAGATCCGTAATAACCACATCCCATTCACCGGCAAAAGTCATACTGATCAGTTCCTCCGCATTGGAGGCTTCTGCTACTTCCGCAAATGGATATTCTTCCAGCAAAATTTGCTTCAATCCTCTGCGAACAATAGAGTGATCATCCGCTATAATAACTTTCATATGAAAAGGCTTGATCTAATTATTTGTCTCTTGAATAGGGAACCTGTACACTCACCACTGTTCCTTTTCCCGGAATACTTCTTATCGTGTATTCCCCGCCGATACCCATGGTTCTTTCCTTCATTCCCATAATTCCAAGTGTTTTCTTATTACCCAAAGCAGCTGTATTAAATCCTTTTCCATCATCAATAATGGTTAACGTTATTTGGTCTTCCTTTACCAGCAGTTCTGAATCAATATGCCTGGCTTCAGAATGGCGCGCTACATTAGTCAATGATTCCTGGAAAATTCTGAACAGGCTCGTTGAAACCAACTCCGGCAACACAATTTCGGATATATTTGAATGGAAACTGGCATTTATTCCCGACCATCCTTCAAAGTCCTTACTTTGCCATTCAAGGGCAGGTATTAATCCTAAATCATCCAGAATTCCCGGGCGAAGGTCAGTAGCAATCTTGCGCACAATCTTTATAGTTCCATCCAGCAGGGTAAGGGTATTTCTTATTTTTTCCTTGGCCATTTCATCTTCTGTTATCAATTTTCGGTTCAGCCAGGATATATCCATTTTTAGCACCGTAAGCCGTTGACCTAATTCATCATGTATTTCATGGGCCATATGCATCCGTTCTTCTTCTCTTATTTCATGCAGACGAGCGGTTAATTCCCGAAGTTGCTTCGAGGTGTCCAGAATTAATTGCTGGGATTTTACTTTTTCTGTAACGTCGTTGGCCAATACTAATCGCGCTGATTTCTGATTAAACAGGATATCATGTGAATTAACTTCTACATCAATAAGTTGACCGTCTTTCTTTTTATGTTTCCAGGTTCCCGTTCGCCTTACCCCGCTTTTGCTTTCTTTTGTCTGGGCAATTAACCGTTCTACCTCCTCCGGTGGCCGGATATCCTTAACGGTCATTTGTAAAAACTCTTCCCGTTGATACCCATAATGCAGAACAGCGGCCTCGTTGACATCTAAAAATCTTAAGGTTGAAATTTCGAATACCCACATAGGCAGCGGACTGCTGCTAAACAATTGCCGGTATTTTTCTTCGCTTTGCCGTAAGGTTAATTCCATTTTTTTGCGGTCGGTTATGTCAATACCGATTCCCAGGATTGAAGGCTTATTCTCAAAAAGCATACGCATGCCGGTAAAGTAGAACGGAATCTTTTTTCCCTCTTTAGAAATAAAAGATGCTTCCGCATCTCCCGCACCCAACTGGAATACCTTTTTGCTTCTTTCTATCATATGAATCCTATCTTCCCCATCAAACAAATACTGAGGATTCATTTCGCTCAGTTCCGGGGAGGTATAACCGGTAATGGCTTCTAATTGCCGGTTCCATCGAATGAGTTTCAAATTCTCATCATAAAAATAAAATACGCCCGGCAGGCTGTTAATAATAAAATCTGATAGTTCTTTTTCTTTTATAATCTGTTCTTCCGCTTTTTTGCGCGCAGTGATATCCATCATACTACCTAATAACCGAAGAGGCTTCCCGCTATTATCGCGAACAATATAGGTACGGTCGTAAATAGTTTTATACTCATCATTAGTGGTCAGGAACCTGTACTCGGAGATCCAGACGTTTTTTTCTGAAGCAATAGCCTCATCCAGACCCCTGGTAGTTTGGTCCCGGTCGTCGGGATGAATTCTTTTTTTCCACTCTTCCTGGTCGGGAACCGGATCGCGAAGAGTAAGGCCATATAAGTGTTGATGCATTTCATTTACCCAGATACTATTCGTTTCCAGGTTCCATTCCCAAATGGCATCGTTGGTGGTACGGGAAATCATTTCGAAACGGGCGTTGGAGTTTTCCAGTTCTTTTTGCGCTTTTTTTATTTCGGTAATGTCGCGGCTGATTCCTATCAGCATACTGGTTTTTCGGTTCTGATCCGGAAGGGGCACTTTGGTCGTAAGCAGCCATCGCTCTTCGCCGGATCTTGTTTTGATCAATTCTTCCTGGCTGATAATAGGCTTTCCGGTTTTGAATACGTATTCGTCATCAGCAAGGATGGCCTGAGCGACGGATTCTTCAAAATAATCGAACGCGGTTTTTCCGAGCGTTTCTTTTTCGGAAGCAGCACCAATCAAATTTACATTTGAAGTATTATTAATAATATGCCGGAAGCTGGTATCTTTTACATAAATATAATCAGGCAAGTTATCAATGAGTGTCCGCAGGAGGGTTCTTTCTTCCTGTAATTTCTTTTCTGTTTTTTTTCGTTCCGAGATATCGCGGATGAATGCGCAAAAAAATTCTCTTCCCTTTTGCTGAATAGGAATAATAGTAAGCTCAACCGGGAATTCTTCCCCTGTCCGTTTAAGAGCATACATCTCGTTTATTTTATTTAATACCGGCCCTTCTCCTGTTTTTGCGTAATGACTCATTCCTTTCTTATGTGATTCCCGGTAAGCTATGGGTACAATGGTTTCCGCCAGGTTCATTCCCAATATTTCTTCTTCTTTCCATCCGAATATTTTTTCTGCCTGCCTGTTCCAAACTGTTATATTACCGGACATATCGGTACAAATAATAGCATCCATTGCGGAACTTACAATTAACCGCCTGCTTTCCTCACTGGTTAAAAGCAAATCTTCTGCTTTCTTTTTTTCAGAAATGTCGCGGAAATAAGCGGATAGTCCCCTGGGAGAGGGATACAAATGCGCTTCAAACCAGAAATCAAATATTTTAGAGTAGTCCTCCAGGAAGGTATATTTTTGTTGTTGCATTGCCTCCTGGCAGGTAATATAGAATTTGCTGCCAACGGCTCCCGGAATAATATCCCAAACTGATTTTCCAATTAATTCTTCGGGCGCCATATGGAAAATGTTTCCGGCTTTCTTATTGATATAAGTAAACTTCCAATTATTGTCAAAAGCAACAAAGCCGTCGCTCACCCGTTCAAATACATCCTTGATTTCCCTTGTTTTTTCATTTACTTCCAATTCCAATTCCTGGTTAAATCTTCGAAGCTGCTCTTCCAGTTTCCTTTTTTCAGTAATATTCTTTACGATTAATACAAAGCCGGTGGGCTGTGGGCCCAGGGTTTTAATAGTAGAAATTGTGATATATACGTAAATAATATTTCCCATACGGTCGCGGTGTATTCCATCACCGCTCCAGGTGTTGAATTGCCGGATTTGTTCATCAATACGTTCAAAATCTTCCGGTGAAAATGCGGTCTGGGTAATTTCTTTCGCGTTGCGGCCGATTGTTTCTTCCTGCCGGTAACCGTACATTTTCTCGGCACCCTGGTTCCAGGAAATTATTGTTGAATTATTATCAATAGAAAAAATCGCATCACTGGTTTGTTCAATAAGGCTGGCCTGGTACTTAATACGCTCTTCTGCCTGTAACCTTTCAGTTATATCCTTATGCACATTTACGGTTCCTATTATTCTTCCATTATCGTCTTTCAGTAAGGCCACTGAAGCCAGCACATTAATTCGCTTCCCATTTTTTGAATGCAGTACCAGGTTTCCTTTCCAGTTTCCAGATTCAAACAAAATCCCTTTTATATTCTCTTCTGAAGAGTCCGGGTATTCAGCTCCGAGGGCCTCTTTCATTAATTTTCCTTTTAACTCCTCCTGAGTATAACCATATAGTAGTTCCGCATCTTTATTCATTGTCAGTATCCGTTGGTTTATATCCGTAGAAACCACTGCATAGGATATATTTTCCAGTAATAACGCGTTGTACCGGATGGTAGCTTCAGACTTTCTTTGGGCGGTAACATCGCGAAAAACTAAAACGGCCCCGCTAATCTGACCATCATCGTCAATAACCGGAGCTACACTGTCATGTACGAATATTTCTGAATTGTCTTTACGCACTAATGTTTTGTATTCGGCTGTACCCACCACCTGCTTTTCATTTATTGCTTTACTCACCGGGTTTTCCATCAATTCTTTGCTATTTTCCCTGATCAATGGATAAATGAGTTCCACCGGTTTTCCGTACGCTTCATTACCCCACCTGGTAAGTGAGCGGCTGGCAGGGTTCATAAAAATGATATCTCCATTTTTATCAGCTACAATTACGCCGTCTCCGATACTTGAAAGTACGGTCGCGAACCATTCTTCGCTTTCTTCTAATTCTCTTTCGGCTTTATTACGCGCCCGCAAATTATTCTGGACCTGCAGGTAAATCACCATTAGCATCAGGGCACCCACGGCCAGGAAGAATAGAGTGGCCCGTATGGCCCGGGAAATGTGCTGCTGGTTAACCAGCTTGTTTTTTTCCAGCCGCTGGTTTTGATCGCTGGTTATTCTTTTATTAACCGACCAGATATCTCTTAAGGTTGTTAATCCGATTCCTTTTTCTATCAATCGGATAGCTTCCCCGGATTTATTTTCTATTTTAAGGTCATGAAGTGTTTCTTCGAAAGCAATAAGCTGAGAAAGTAATTTTTGAAGCGTATCCAATCTTTTTTGCAGGACAAAATCATTACGCGTTAAAGAAACAAGAGTATTCATATCTACACGGGCAGAATCCCTGGAAATATTGAACTGGGTAAGCAACCGTTCATCGCCAGTCAGGAGAAAGCCACGGCTATTGGATTCCATATCCGTAGCCCGTACCATGATTTGTTCCGATTCATATAATACATCATGAATGTTCTCTTCCTCCCGGGCACTTTGGATGAAATCAGCATTTGATTTATTGAAGAGATAGAAAAAAGCAATCAATACCAGGGAAGCAAACGCGACGGTGCCAATTAACTTCCATTCAAATGGGAAGGAGGCGGTTCGTACCCAGGGTACCACCAGAATGGCCGTTGCCAGGAAAAAAAAATTAATGGCGGTGTGTACGGCCATATTACTGAAGAAAGGAAGATTGCTTCGATAATCAATATTGAAATTATTGTTTAGTAGAGCCAGGATGGCAACTCCAGCAATAAGAAATGTAAGCAATTGGATTATCTGTTGAAAACGGTGGAGGTACAGGAGAAAAAGTGCCGTACCGGCGGCCAGAAGGTTTAGCGCGGTGGCCGGACTCATTCGACCAGGGTGGTCAATTGGTCCTGATGTTCTTTGAATCCATAATAATTCATCAATACCCAAATTAAAGCCGATTCCATATTGCAGCAGGGTAAGTAAACCTGCAAGCGCCACCATTGCTGCCAGTATCTTACCGGTGTTTTTTTTAAAGATAGTATCAGAAAATAAGTATAAAATGGAAATGCCGGAAGCAAGAAAACAGCAGGCGGTATTAAACTTCATCGGAACGTATCCGGGAATAACTGTGGTAAGAGCCGGAATGTCTATTAACCATCCTACGATGACTATTGCACCGGTTAAACCAACAATCATTCCCAATATTTGGGATAGGCCTGGTTTATGATCAGGAACCATATTATACTTGTTTGATGGTTGAAAATAGCTAACAAATTTCCACTAATCCTTAGAACCCAAACCCAAATAGGAAAATTATCCGGATTATTTCCTTACACAGGAACCGGGATAAGTATATCAATTGTTCCGTAAAGGCATATACTCTTTAAATGCGGTAGTTCAGACCCCCCTGGCAATTCCAGGTAAAAATAGCCAGCGTAGTTATAGAAAACCGCTTGTCGGTTTGAATTTACTTATTAAAATTGAACCCTTTGTCAGCTTAGCCACATAAAAAAATAATATGAATGCATTCCCTTAGTGGAGTGCCTGCTATTAGCAATATCCCTTGCTGGTTATTGATTTCTTTATTAAAATAAAAACTACTGAAATTTTGTTATCAGGGCCCTGCACGCTTACCTTTGCAATCCACCAGGAATGGGGGGTTAGCTCAGTTGGCTAGAGCGCTTGCATGGCATGCAAGAGGTCGTCGGTTCGACCCCGATACTCTCCACCAGGTAAATGACTTGTCAAAAATGGCGAGTCATTTTTAGTTACAGGATAGATTATCATTCAAGGATACTTAATACTTCATTGAATATATTTTCCCGCTATATTTGAAAATACACCGGCAATTACTTTATGGCCATTTGCATTGCAATGCACATCTTTCGAGTAAAAGAAATTCAAGGGTTTTTGCCGGTAAGCACTATCAAATGCAGCCTGTAGGTTTATATAGGGAAGATTATTAACAAGGCACCACGCTTCTGTTTTTTCCGCAAAAAGCTTTCTGGAAAGGTCCCCGGTAAAATTTTTATAGCGGGAAGGTATGGCCGTTATATAAAGAGGGATGTTCCTGGTTTTTAATAGGGAATCCGTTTTCAAAATGTATTGCGCGCTTACTGAATTCTCCAAAGCCGGTGCTTCTTCCAGCAGATTATTAATCAGTACTCCGTTTGTATCGCTTTCTTTTTTTGCTTTTTGGGTGAATTTCCATTGGAGGAAAAGCTTATTGACGGTCCGAACCAGGTAAAACTTCCTTAACCACGCCACCAGGCTGTTTTTCCTTCCGCCATCAATGGCGATTATTTCTTTTCGATTGGAATCAAGGATTGCCCGATTCAATACAGTACTATCATCCCGCACATCGTTTGAGTAAAGAATCATAAATACAGCCGCGGGTTGTATGTCATGTTCTTTCAGCATTTTTTTACACTGCAAATAATATAATATGGTACCATACCCGGTAACACCATAATTTAATAGTGAGGCCTGAGGAAAGTGGGTGGATAGAATTCCGATAAACGAACTATCATACGGAACCTGTAAAGCCTCGGTAAAGGAATCGCCCAGGAAAACAATTATGGGGGCATTGCCGGGCCTCTGAATAGCCAATTCGGGAACCTGCGCCCTTCTGCGTAGACTGTCGAAATAAATGGAATACCCGCCAAATTCACCCGACGGAGTAAACATTTTGTAATAGTAATTAGCGGGGTGTACATAATTTACAACCGGGTCGGCATCAGCCGGGGAATTACCATAATCTTTGCCAAGGAACCGAAGAGAAACTTCCATTATTAAAAGCAGAACAAGCAAGACCCCTGCATTAATCCCAATAAGTCGTAGCAATCGGAGGAAGCTTTTCATAAAGGAGGAAGATCAATTTTTGTGTTCCAGCAAAATTAACGGGGTTTTGGATTGCATCGGAAAATCGGAAAATAATTGGCAGGTCATGAGTTTTCTCTTAAACAATCGCTCCAATTGTTGGAAAGGTTAAAAAAATTAGTATTTTCGCACTAAATATATTAGTTATGTCTACCGCCGGCAAAAATTTACGCTATCTCAGGAAGCTGCGAAACCTTACCCAGGAAGAGTTTGCAAACAAACTACGTATCAAACGCTCTTTATTGGGAGCTTATGAAGAAGAAAGAGCAGAGCCCCGCATTGAAGTATTAGAGCTGGTAGGGGATATGTTTAAGTTATCGCTCGACGAACTATTATTAAAAGATCTGGGTGAAACGAAAGGTAGTTACCTGAGTAAACGAAGGGCTTTAAAAATGGCAATCGGCGGGTCCGCGGAAATTCAATTTGTGCCGGTGAAAGCGGCGGCCGGTTACCTTGCGGGATATGCCGATCCGGCCTTTGTGGACGAATTAAACACCTTTACTTTACCGATGCTTGCTCCTGGCAGTTATCGGGCTTTTGAAATTATTGGCGACTCCATGCTGCCAACGCAAAGTGGTTCTGTGATTGTAGGCGAGCGGGTAGAAAGTTTAGATGATTTACGAGCCAACAATACCTATATAGTCATTTCCCGAAAAGAAGGAATCGTGTATAAGCGGGTAATGAAGAATGCGAAAACAAAAAGTAAACTCACTTTAATCAGCGATAACCCGGCCTACCAACCATACCAGGTCGATGCCGAGGATGTTTTGGAAGTCTGGAAAGCGGCTCACATCATAAGCAAAGCCAATACACAACAACGATGGGACGTGGGTCAGCTGGCGAACCTGGTAAGCGATTTGCACGCGCAAGTGAGCCAGTTAAAAAAGAAAGTGAATTAGCTCCTGTGCAGCAAACGGAACTTCGTGCCTGTCTTTGAAAAAATAATTCAAATGTCTATATCGTTTCCAGTGGGAGCGACCGTGTATTTTCTGCAGAATTGAATATAACGACCTCTACAAAGGAGTAACACCTGTCCTTTTTCTCTGCACACCATATTACAATAGGTATTTCTATTATTTTTACACCGTTTAGTACTGCATGCTTAAATTTTATTTCAATATCGTTGTTTGTATTTTTTACTGTGCTACCCTGTCTGCACAACAAAAGAATATACGGGCTGTAAAAGTGAGCCAGGCACCCCGCATTGATGGTGTACTGGAAGATGTGGTATGGAAACAAGCACCTACAGCCACCGATTTTATAACCAATACCCCTGTTTTTGGTAAACCGGCTTCTTCCAAAACAGAAGTAAGGGTGGTGTATGATAATAGCGCCATTTATATCGGGGCTTATATCTTTGATGATCCCGGACAAATTCGGAAACAATTTACTCCCCGCGACCAGGAATTGCGGGCGGATGTTGATTATTTTGCTGTTTTTTTAGATACTTATCATGACCGGCAAAATGCTTTTCAATTCCTGGTTACTTCCCGTAATGTACAGAGTGATGCACGGGTTTCGCCTCAAACCTTGACTGATTTTGGTGTTTATGGAGATATTAGCTGGGACGCGGTATGGGAGAGCCGGGTTGCCATTAAGAATGATGGTTGGGTAGTAGAAATAAGGATACCCTATTTCTCGATCAGGTTTTCTAAAGAAAATATTCAAGACTGGGGTATTCAATTCCTGCGATTTTCGAGGAGGTCAAATGAAACTTCATTTTGGAATACAGTAGACCCCAATGTAAATGGATTTGCCAACCAGTTTGGCGATTTATCCGGATTGGAAAACCTGGTTCCGCCACTGCGGCTGAGTTTCTCGCCATATATCAGCGGAGGCTATCGAGGCAACCCCACTTTATTGAACGGATACAAGAATGAATGGCTGAAAAGTGGAGGTATGGATGTTAAGTATGGAATCAATGAAAGTTTCACCCTGGATGCGACATTGATTCCTGATTTTGGACAGGTGATCTCGGATAATGTAATAAATAATATTTCGCCTTTTGAAGTTCAATTCCGCGAGAACCGTCCTTTTTTCACAGAAGGGACCGAATTGTTTAATAAATCGCAGATATTTTATTCAAGGAGGATAGGAGCGGTACCCGGCCGCTTTTCAGAAATAAATGAATTGGTCGGTAGCGGTTCGCTTCGGGACTACCGGATTGAAAGAAATCCATCTGTCACGCGGTTGTACAATGCGATAAAATTTTCCGGCCGAACCCGTAATAACCTGGGCATTGGTATTTTCAACGCAATCACCGAGCCCACCCGGGCACGATTAAAAAGCAATATTTCCGGGGCCGACACTTCAATATTAACTGAGCCATTGACAAATTATAATGTTATTGTAATTGACCAGGTGCTGAAAAACCGATCCTATATTACCCTGACCAATACAAACGTACTGCGCAACGGTCATGAACGGGATGCTAATGTAACAGCGATCGACATTGCTCTTTATGATAAGAAGAACCTCTTTGGTATTATTCTGGGTCCCCGGTATAATAAGATATTTGTTCCTAACGGAGGCGGGTACGATGGCTTTAGCAATTACCTGGAAGCGGGAAAAGTAAGTGGAAAATTCAGGTATGCATTAATTAACCAGGTTAAAAGTGATCAATATGATCCCAATGATCTTGGGTTCATATATTCACCCAATGAGTTTACTACTAAAATAAATACAAGCTATAATATTTTTGATGCTACGCCTTCCTTTTTAAATCAACGATATAGCTTGTCGCTTACGCAATCTTACTTGTATAAACAATTCGAATATCAAAAAACCACGGTAGAGGCATCGGCTTTCCTGATATTCAAAAATTTCTGGGACGTTAACCTGAAAACGGAGATCCAGCCGGTGTGGTTTAATGATTTTTTTGAACTACGTACTCCCGAAAGTATATTGGCTACCCCCCGTAAGAAATTACGAAAGGCGCCAAATTATTTCCTGGGGTTAACGGGAAGCAGTGATAGCCGCAAAAAATTATATATAAGCTGGGACCTGGGTATAGCGGAAAGTCCTTTGCGAAACGACCTGTTTTATTCCACTGAGATCGGGAGCCGTTTTCGTTTTGGCGACCGATTCTCGCTTAGTTTAAGTTTTAGGCGTCAGCATGATAACGGGCAATTCGGGTTTTCCTTTCTCCGGGATTTAAATATGAATGAACCCATCCTGGCAAGAAGAAAGTATACCGATGCGACCGCGGTTTTTTCCGGTACTTATAATTTTACCTCCCGGATGAATATAAGTTTTAGGGCGCGCCATTTCTGGAATAAGATTGAGAACACAAATTTCTATGACGTATTACCCGATGGAAACTGGACGGAACGGTTTGACCTCAATCCCGGTAACTACAATAGTAACTATAATGCATTTAACCTGGATTTGTTTTATTCCTGGGATTTTCGCCTGGGTAGCCGCGTAGTGATTGCATGGAAAAATTGGCTGGGAAGCGATTATGAATTTTATATCAACGAAGCGAAGTTTCCCCGTTACCTGGATAATGCCAGGCAGATTTTCTCTACTCCTCATGGCAATGAAGTGACCGTTCGATTTATTTATTTTCTAAACGCCAGCCAGTTTCTACGTAAGAAATGATTAATGTAACTGGTAGATTTCGCTGGCTGCACGAAAAGTATTACAATGCGCCTCTGTAATTATTTTAATATCGGATGAATAGCCGCCGCCCATCGCTACTGCGCAAGGGATACCGGCATTCTTCAGCAGAGAAAACACCAGTTCATCCCTTCTTCTGCAGCCAGGTGTAGTTATCTTTAGTTTTCCGAATTTATCTGATTGCAGAATATCCACCCCCGAAAGATAAAAGGCAAAATCGGGTTGTACTTTTTTGATTAAGGCGGGTAGGTTCATTATTAATAAATCCAGGTAAGCTTCGTCTGATGTTCCATCCGGTAATTCGATATCCAGGTCACTCTTTTCCTTATGAAATGGATAATTATTTTTTCCGTGCATACTAAAAGTGAAAACCTGCGGATTATTTTCGAACAGTTTGGCGGTCCCATTTCCCTGGTGAACGTCAAGATCTATAATGATAATTTTTCTGGCCAGGCCGAAATGCAGTAAATAATTTGCTGCCACAGCAAAGTCGTTCAATATACAAAAACCCTCGCCCCGGTCAGCGAATGCGTGATGAGTTCCCCCAGCCACATTTAAAGAAACTCCATTTGAAATTGCATAGGTACAGCAATCAATGGTTCCTTGTGTAATGATGAGTTCCCGACGTGTAAGATCGGGAGATTGTGGAAAACCAATATGGCGCTGTTCTTTGGCCGACAAATTTTGATTGTGCAGTTTGTCAAGATATTCTTTGCTATGGGTTAATAATACAATTTCATCGGGGCACATAGCCGGGGAAAAGAGATTATCAGGACTGATTGATCCTTCATAGATCAGTTGTTCCGGTATTAATTCATATTTAACCATTGGAAAACGGTGCCCCTCAGGTAACGGATGAGCATAAATCGGATCAAAAGCAATATGAAGACGGGCAGGTAAACTCATTGTAACTGAACAATCGTATTATCAATAATAGCGAAAACAGTTTCCGATGGTTTTGGTTCAACCAGATAGGTTCCCGTGAATCGGCTGAAGGCCGGTAAAACGGCGTATTCTTTGCTGAAATAGAAACAGGCAAACCGGAGTGATTGTCTGCCTCCCCCATTTATCCGGATACCCGGATGAATATGGCCGGAAAATATATAAGGAACCGGTGGTTGATTAAAGCTGGTTTGGGTAACATCATGGGTAAATAAGAACGGATGTATTGAAAGGGTTTGGGGGTGAATGGTCAGGTTAGCGTCTTTATACCAATCATTCGTTAATATGTCGTGATTTCCTTTTACCAATTGAATGGAAAGCTTCTCAAAATCATTTCTCCATCTTTTGAAAAGATCGAGTTCTTTATTGGCTTCACTATGAAAGAGATCGCCTACAATGAGCAGGTTATCGGGCTGAAAATGCTGGATCAATTGAATGAGGCGATGTAAATCATCCTTATACAAATTTTGTGGAACCGCAATGCCTGCTTTTCGGAAATGACCCGTTTTTCCAAAGTGCAGGTCGGAAAGAATAAGGGTCTTTTCTTCCTCCCAATATATGCAGCGTTCCGATGATAACCAGAGGTGTTGTCCATTTTGAATGATTGAAATCGGTGTTTGCATGCGGGCAGTAAAACTACAGCATGAATTCAGAAAAAGTTGCAATGGGGAAAATCATTGATAAAAATCGACTCGGGCCTAAAGGCCCGAGCAAGTCATAAAAGCCCGAAGAAGTCATAAAGGCCCGAGCAAGTCATAAAGGCCCGAGCAAGTCATAAAAGCCCGAGCAAGTCATAAAGACCCGAGCAAGTCATAAAGGCTCGAGCAAATGGCCAGGTCGATCGCAAATCAGACCGGAGAAATTCAGACCGGGGATCTTATTTTTTTTCCAAGGCTTCCAGATCCAAATTATTTTTTGCAGCAATTTCCTTTCTCAATGCATCCGCCCAGGAGGAAATAGCCAGTTTTTGATCATCGGTAAGTGTAGCATTTTTATGGATCCAGGTATAGCTATTCAAGGGCATTTCTCCTTCTTTCACCTGTTCAATAACTTCTTTTAATTTATGAGCTTGCTTCTTGGGGGAATAGGTAGCAAATTCTGAAAAATTCAATTCTTTTTTTCCCTCGTTAACATGATTGGACAGCCACCAGGCTACCGGTTGAACGTTACTGTACCAGGGATACACGGTATTATTAGAATGGCAATCAGCACAGGAAGTTTTAAGCAGATCCTGCATTTCACCGGAAATGGTATAAGCCCGGCTTATATCATTGGCCGATAATTCGGCAGATTGATTTTTAGCGGGTCTTATAAACTGAATGGCTACTAAAACCAGCAGAAGTCCAATTAGAATTTTTTTTATCATCCTGATTTTTATTATTGTGTGTAAAGTTAGCGCACATTCATATTTTGAAAAATAATTTACATCAATCACCCGGGTTACGTGGTCAACTGCAATTGCATGCGCTTCACCCGGTCTTCCAGTTTTTCCGAAGAGAGGTCTTCCCGTATACTATCAACCTTAATAGGAAAGCAGAAAGGGGTAAGTCGCTCCGGAAAAGTAAGGATAATTTTTGAATGCTGAATGCGATGCAACATATCTCTTAATCGTACTTCTTCCATTTGCTGGTCGAATACTTCCTGGTAGGCCTGCCGCAGCAATACATTTCCAGGTTCGTATTCAGAAAATACTTTAAAAAGAAGCGAAGCCGAAGATTGAAGGTGCCGGGCTTTTTTATGTTCCCCCGGATAACCCTGGAATATGAGCCCGCCGATAACCGAAATATCCCTGAACTTTCGTTTTGCCATTTCGGTAGCGTTTACGCTGCGCTGAATATCGGCAAATAAGTTATCGGGTGAAAATAATTCATACACATTCGTATCATCAACCGGAATAGGCTGATCACTTAATAATTCAAAGCCATAATCGTTCATCGCGAATGAAAAAGTGATTGGTTTAATTTTACTGATTCGATAGGCCAAAATCGCGGCCATTGCTTCGTGAACCAGTCTTCCCTCAAAAGGAAAAACAAATAAATGGAATCCATCTTTGGTTTCTATCTGTTCTATTAGTAATTCGTTTGCCTGGGGAACGTGTGACAAGGTTTGCTGGAGGTAAAACAAAGGTTGTAATACTTCCAACTCCGGCTCTCGTTCTTCCCCCCGCTTATCCTGTTTAATAGCAAACGCATAGTTAAAAGTTTCGCGTAGTTTTTTTCCCAGGTTGGCGCTCAGGGGCATTCGGCCACCCACCCAACTGGGCACCTGGGATTTTTTAGCATTTGATTTTCTAACCAAAACGGTCATATCCTTTATCATCACCAGTTCTAAATTTCTTCCGGCCAGTGTAAATACATCGCCGGGATCGAGACGGGAAATAAAATATTCTTCAATAACACCAATGTACCCACCACTCATGAATTTAACTTTCAGCATGGCGTCGCTTACAATGGTACCTATATGAAGGCGATGTCGCATAGCCATCCGGCGGCTGGTAATCCGGTATCGATCCTCAATGATCTCCACTTTTTTATATTCATCATATTGGGAAAGGGCCATTCCTCCTTCGGTGATATGATGAAGAATAGAATTCCATTCCTCTATGGTAATATCCCGGTAACAATAAGTTCTTTTTATTTCTTCAAAAATTTCTCCCGGAATAAATCCTTCGGAGATGGCGAGGGTGCAGCAATACTGAATCAGAACATCAAAGCAAAGCAGCATCGGGTTCCTGCTTTCGATCAGCTGCTCTTTGATGGCACTTTTCAAGGCAGCTGCTTCCACCAGTTCTAACGAGTGAGTTGGAAGAAAGTAGATTTTGCTTATAGCATCTGGCTGATGGCCACTGCGGCCGGCTCTCTGCAAAAACCTTGCAACTCCTTTGGGAGAACCCACTTGTATAACGGTCTCTACGGGGCGAAAATCGACTCCAAGGTCGAGTGAAGCTGTACATACAACCGCTTTGAGTTTGCCGGAATGCAAATTTTCCTCTACCCAGTTGCGAAGTTCCATATCGATAGAGCCATGGTGTAAAGCTATAACGCCAGCCAGGTGAGGCGCAGCGGATAATATTGCCTGGTACCACATTTCACTCATACCCCTTGTATTTATGAATATGAGAGTGGTTTGGCTATTGTCAATTATGGGAATAACCTTATCAACTAATTTAATTCCCAAATGGCCTGCCCACGGGTATTTTTCAATTTCATCGGGAATAACAGATTCTACTTTTACTTCTTTTTTAAGTAATGCTTTAACGAGTTGCGGCTTGAAATTCTTTTGAGAGGATAGAGGGGCCATTAATACTTCATTCGCTTCTTCGAGATTGCCGATGGTAGCGGAGATACCCCATATAGAAAGAGGAGTTTTTGTGATTTCCAGGCCATCTCCCGGATGAGCAGGTGCCTGACTCCCGACTCCCGACCCCCGACTTCCAACTATTCTACTTAACGCCAGTTCCACCTGTACTCCTCTTTTGCTTCCGAGTAATTCATGCCATTCATCCACGGCAATTATGTGTAAGCTTTTAAACAGATCGGGATATCCTT
The DNA here is from genome assembly GCA_963775145.1 of uncultured Chitinophagaceae bacterium. Classification (GTDB taxonomy): domain Bacteria; phylum Bacteroidota; class Bacteroidia; order Chitinophagales; family Chitinophagaceae; genus Endoryza. The sequence goes on along the minus strand of CAVZHZ010000010.1, from coordinate 218,695 downwards.
TTTGTGCCAATACTAAGTGCAGGCTTTCCGGGGTAATAATTAACACCTCAGGCATTTGTCTTTTTTGTTTGGCCCGTTCATTCAAATCGGTATCCCCGTTTCGTATTCCGATCTTCCAGCTCATACCTAATTCCGCTACCACTTCTTCCATGGCGCGGCCAATATCTTTTGCGAGTGCGCGCAACGGCGTGATCCAGATTAACTGAAGGTGATTCTTTGAACGTATTTTGTAATCTTCCGGATGATTATTGATAAAATCGATAATCGCCCCCAGGAAGACAGAAAAAGTTTTACCGCAGCCGGTAGGTGCGTTTACCAGGCCGCTTTTTCCATCAAATATATGCTGCCAGGTTTCTTCCTGGAATGCAAAAGGCTGCATTGACTTCGAGGCAAGCCATTCTTTTATTATTTGATATCCAAAAGTTGATTGAATGTTTTTCACTCCGCGTAAATCTCGATTTTCTTTTTCAGATTGGGGAAACAATTTGTAGATTTTTCGGGGATATCATTGTATTTTTTTCATTAGTGTCCGACTAATTACGTTAAATACTTTATTTGCACGTATCACCTCACCCCAACCCCTCTCCTTGCGGAGAGGGGCAGAACCCGATCCGCAAGATGCTTTAATAATTATTAAGATGGTTTTAGTCGGACAACAATATGTTTTTTCTATTCATTATAATGCAAAATAGCTTGAAAGAGGATATTCAAACGAATAGTTACGGGTGAATTATGATCCCGGGGGCAAATTAATTAATTGGTCAATCAATCTTTTCCGGAGGTTCCATTTAGGGGCGGGATTGGAAACGCCCTGCTGATTTAGTTTTCCGGCATTTATCGCTGCAATATTTTACTTCGTCCCATATTTTTTCCCATTTTTTTCTCCATACCATTGTACGCCCGCAAACCGTGCAATTTTTTTGAGGAAGAAAAGATTTATTTCCTTTATAGGCCATAATTTAATAACAGGGAGAGCAAAAAAAAGTTGGGATCAGAAGGGAAGCCAGGATGGAAGAGAGGGCCGTAGCTGACGGGATATTTTTATAAGCAGATAATATTTTTTGTCCTTCGGTCTTCCCATCTTCCGGACTTTCCGGCTTCCGGTCTCCTAATCAATATACTCCTTTAATAACGCCATCTGCTCTTTTAATGAAATAGAGCTTCTTATTTTCATAGTAATCCGGTTCGCCTGTTTGTTTATTGGAAACTGGCTGAATATCTATTTCTCCAAAAAGGGAGTTCTTTTTAGTAGCCAGGAGGTTTGTAAAACTGGCGGTAGTATCGCTGAGCAGGTGCGAAAAATGGTAAAGTGTTTCAAATCCTGAAAACACAAGGTCTCCGGGCCGGGAGAAGTATTTTAATTTATATAAGTTGTTTAAATGCTGCACCAGCCGGTTGTCGTTGTTTATATATAAGGAATTAGAGTAGATGATTTCAATACCCCGGTAAGCCGCTTTATTAAAATCAACTTTATCCCAGGTAGGCATACCAATAACAACGCTCCGGTATGATTTACTCAGGGAAGCTAACTGCCGCGCCAGGGCAAGGCTAAAATTCGCATCCATGCTTCCCGCAACACAAACATTGGTTTTTGTACTATCCAAGAACTTCTTCAATTGATCAGTAGTAACGGTGTCTTCGAGAGTGATATATTTTATTTTTAATGGAACGGAGGCCGTGTTTTTATCGGCATCGGTAAAATATTTTCTTAGCTGGTCTTCTGCAGCTGTCTTTTTTCTGAAATAATAAATAGGTGACAGGGCATAGTTCTTTTGTAAAAATTTATAGATCGCTGCGCAATGAGTGCCTAATGTCGGATTGAGAATAATATAATGAGGGTTACCTTTCACCCCTGCATCATTTGGGAGGTTGATATTTACAAAGGGGATTTCTAAAGCGGTGGCCGATCGGGCTAATTGAGTAGCGTCATTCATATTAACATAACCCAGAAAGAGGTCCATGGTCTTTATTTCTTCTCCTGCTAATATAGATTCTAATTTTTTCCTGGTAGATCGGGTATCATAAATATAGATATCCAAAGGAGCTTTTTCATTTTGAAGCGAATCCACTGCGAGTTGAATACCCTGGTAGAATTCCAATCCGGCTGCGAGGTATTTTGGCAGGCTTTTTCCATGGCGATAGGAACCCGAGGCATCAAACGCAGAATCCAGATACATCGGACTAAAAATTGCAATGCGCATACGGTTTGATATCGTATCTTTTTGCGCTTTCGCAATGGCAGGAAAGGTCAAAAGAGAGATTCCAAAAAGTAATGCAATAATAAATCCGGTAAAATACGAGTTATGCTTTCTAAGTTGATCCATAATAGTAAACTTCATTTATGCACGGGTAAGGGCTGCTCGCTAAAGACTATTATTCCCATTCAATGGTTGCAGGTGGTTTGCTACTTATGTCATAGACCACCCTGTTAATTCCCTTAACGCCGTTAATTATTTCGTTTGAAATATACGCCATAAATTCATAAGGCAGATGAGCCCAATCTGCAGTCATTCCATCTACGCTCGTAACAGCCCTCAGTGCAATAGTAAATTCGTAGGTTCTCTCATCTCCCATTACTCCCACACTCTTAACCGGTAGTAGAATAGCACCTGCCTGCCAGACCTGGTCATATAAATGGTATGCTTTCAGTCCTGTAGTATAAATATGGTCCGCTTCCTGGAGCAAGTTTACTTTTTCAGGAGTGATATCACCCAATATTCGAATGGCTAAACCCGGACCGGGGAAGGGGTGGCGTTGTAAAAGGTCCGTTGGTATGCCTAATTCCCCTCCTACTTTTCTTACTTCATCTTTAAACAGGGAACGGAGAGGTTCAATAAGTTCGAGTTTCATGGTATCCGGTAATCCACCCACATTGTGATGCGATTTAATGGTTACCGATGGTCCATGAACTGACACACTTTCGATAACATCTGGATAAATAGTTCCCTGCCCTAATAATCCGATGCCTTCAATCTTATGCGCTTCTTCCTGGAATACATCGATAAATAATTTTCCAATGATCTTGCGCTTGGCTTCCGGGTCGGTTTTTCCCGCCAGTTCACTATAGAAAAGATTCTTTGCGTCAATGCCTTTCACATTTAGCCCGATAGACTTATAGGTTTCGAGTACCTGTTGAAATTCATTTTTACGCAGTACCCCGTTATCTACAAAGATTCCAAAGAGCCGATCTCCTATTGCCCGGTGTATTAAGGTGGCAGCAACCGTTGAATCTACGCCACCGCTTAATGCCATAATAACTTTTCTGTTTCCGATTCTGTCTTTAAGTTCTTGTACAGTATCAGTAATGAAATGGGCCGGCGTCCAGTCCTGATTACATCCGCAAATGTTCACCAAAAAATTCTTTACCATCTTTTTCCCTTCAATGCTATGATAAACTTCCGGATGAAACTGCACGCAGTATAAAGGGTGAATTTGGCCATTCTTTTTAAAGGCGGCATAGGGTATATTCTCTGTGGTAGCCAATACTTCAAATTCCAGGGGTAGCTCGAGAATGGTATCGGCGTGGCTCATCCACACCTGCGATAGTTCTGTTACATTTTGTAAAAGGGTATCTTCTTTTTGCTTGTGTAACAAAGCGCGTCCATATTCGCGTTTACTGCTGTTGGCCACTTTTCCTCCAAATTGTTTGGCGGTAAGCTGGGCGCCATAACATACTCCCAGTACGGGCAATTTTTCATTTAGTGCCCTGATGTTCACTTCCGGGGCATTTGCATCGTTTACGCTGAAAGGAGAGCCAGAAAGAATTATGCCTTTCAGGGCAGGATCAAATGTCACCGGCTTATTAAAAGGAACTATCTCACAGTAAACATTGGCTTCGCGTACAGCCCGGGCAATAAGTTGAGTATACTGGCTTCCGAAATCGAGAATTAGTATCTTTTCCGTCATGGTGCTGCGAAGATAAACAGTTTGTGGTTTATGGTTTATAGTTTGTCGCCTGGAGTAGCAGATCCAAGCCAGGCTTGATTTTGATTGTATTTTTTTGTAATGCAGGTGGCTGAGGAATCTGGCTTTTCAACACTCCGTCTTCTGTGGAGTTAACTCTTAAACAGAAGCGTTACGGAATTTATTACCCATTCCCGGCAGGTCGGATTTTTTTCTATACTAAGTAAGTTCCTTATCTTCGATTTCCATCTTCAACCTGTAACATCGCCATGGTTTCTGCGTCTGACTTTAAGCGGGAACTCTATTATTTTATTATCATACACCAAACAACCAGGTAAAATGAAAAAAATCTTTTTCTTTTCAATTGTTATGTCACTTTTTATTACTTCCTGTGGATATATAGGGGGTAAAAGAGTAAAAGGAAACGGAAACTGGAAGACTGACGAACGCGCTGTTTCATCGTTTGATAGAGTAGAGGTCCATGGAGCTATTGACATATATATAATACAGGGTCCTGTTCAACCTGTAAAAATTGAGGCAGATGAAAACCTGCAGAAATATATTGAGGTGAATGAATCCGGTTCTTCGCTGGTGATTCGTAACCGGTCAGGCTATAATTTGAAACCAACGGGCCAAATGAAAATTTATGTAACGGCCCCTGTTTATAAAAGTATTGACGTTTCCGGGGCATGTAACATTTATAGCGAATCAAAAATTAATAACCCGGAAGATATTTCAATGAGTGTAAGCGGCGCGGGGGAAATAAAAATGGAACTGGATGCGCCACGGGTCAAGGTAGATATTTCGGGAGCGGGTTCGGTGAAACTGGAAGGTGAAACAAAGGATTTTGATTTAGAACTTAGCGGTGCCGGTGATGCCAAATGCTTTGACCTTAAATCAGAAAATACCAGTGTACGAATATCCGGGGCAGGAGATGCCGATGTGTTCGCCAGTGTAAAACTAACGGGAAGTATTAGTGGCGCGGGGAGTGTGAAATATAAGGGGAATGCTGTGGCGGACATAAAAAAGAGTGGGGCGGGCAGCGTGAAGAAGGTGAATTAGAAGAAGTCGGAAGTCGGAAGTCCGGAAGCCGGAAACTTGGGAAGAAAGAAAGCTTACAAAGAGGGGGAGGATTTTTTTGGGCATATGGATTAATTCATAAATCAATGTACCTCACCCGTACCCAAATATCTCTGTTTCTTCCTTTGTCATCGGTGCAGGAAATTTTTACGGGCCCTTCATCGGGAATAAAGAATTGTTTACTACCTGCATCGGCCGTTTTAAAGAATTGGTTATTTATATACCAGTAAACTTTACTTACATCATTGCTCACATTGCAGGAAAGCTGTAATGGTTCGGGGTTCCGTTTACTGATAAGATATTCTGTTCCGCTGCGGGGAGAGGTGATTACCGGATTACCGGCTTTAAAAATATTTTCGCAGTCCGGGTTATGGGTAGGAATCTTAGTATAAGCTACCCGGTGTTCATCAAAATAATGCTGCATATCCGGCGATACCTTTTTAAACCACTTCTTTTTATAACCCGCCTGGGGTGCGCAAACCTTGCAATAAGATATTTTTTCATCCGCTGACAATATCACTTCTTCTCTGTTTTCACATTTCTTCGCTGAAGATATAAGAGGAATAAAATAATCAGTGGACAGGTTGGTACAAAAATCGTTCGGCACCATGCCTGTTTCAGAACAAACAAGCCTGGTATCACAATCCGTTGGTGGGCTAAACCATTCCTGGTCGCTATCGTAGTCAATACTATTAAAGATTTTAAATAATAAAGGGGTAGCTATGGTGGCGCCGCTTAATTCCGATACGCCTACTGCAGAAAAATTTCCCACCCAAACTCCCACCGTATAATTTATATTATAACCAATGCTCCAGGCGTCTCTTCTTCCATAGGAGGTTCCCGTTTTCCATGCAATCCTGGGCATGCGTTCTGTGCTTTGCCAATTAAGGGGAAAGTCGGGGCGGTTGACTTTTGACAATGTTTCATTGATCATAAAGGTGGCGGCCGGGCTTAACACGGTCAGACGGGGACCGTCAGACCGGTTCAAAACCGATTCCCCTTTTTCCCGAATCGCCGATCTGAATTCCGGCTTCACATATACTCCCTCATTTGCAAGTGCGCTATACAAACCGGTTAATTCTTCCAGGGTGGCACCACATCCCCCAAGTATCATCGACAATCCCAATTTCGACTGGTCTTTTTTGACTTGTTGAAAATTACACACCGCTAATTTTTGAATGAATTTGTCTTTCCCCAGCAGGCGCAGGCTTTTTACAGCCGGTATGTTCAGTGAATGTTCGAGGGCATATTCCATCGAAACATACCCATTGAATTGTTTGTCAAAATTCTCCGGCGAATAGCCTTCATAACTTACTGCCACATCGGTGATAATAGATTTTGGAGTCATCAATCCTTCATCGATGCAAAGTCCATACAGCAACGGTTTAAGGGTACTGCCCGGTTGCCGGATAGCCGCGGCACCGTTTACCTGGCCACCATCGGTAGTATCGAAAAAATTGGCCGAGCCTATATAGGTAATTATTTTATGGGTTTTATTATCTACAATTACTACCGCTGCGTTACGGATATTTTTGAGATAGAGGGTTCGTACAAAATCCTGGGTGAGTTTCTCCACTTTTAATTGCGTGTTTAATTCGATAGCCGTATTAATAATATCGCCCCCTTGTTGCTTTAATTTATACGCGAGGTGAGGGATTAATTTTGGAACAATACCCCTGGTAGCGGTTAGTGGTTCGGCGAGAGCGTCCTGAATTTCTTTTTCAGTAAATACCTTGTCGGCTGCAAATTTTCTCAGCCATTGGTTCCTTTCCTTTATTATTTCGTCGTTATTCTTACCGATGACCAGGGAGGAAGGACGGTTGGGAATAATAGATAGTGCGGTTATTTCTGCTAAGGAGAGATGATCGGGATTTTTTTTGAAATAAAGGATTGATGCAGATTTCACTCCCTCGATATTACTTCCGTACGGAACAAGGTTCAAATAAAGTTGCAGAATTTCTTCTTTGGAATATTTCCACTCCAGTTGAAAGGCCCGGAATGACTCGACGACTTTATTAAAATAAGATCGCCTTTTTGGTTCCAGGGCACGGGCCACCTGCATCGTAATGGTACTGGCACCGGAGGTACGTTTCATCCGGAAGATATTCTTGATGAGTGCCCGTCCAATAGCTACCGGGTTTATACCAGGATGATAATAGAAGTACTTATCTTCTTTTTCAATAATGGTTTTGCGTAAGAGCGGGGAGATCTCTTCCAGGGTGGTTTTCATGCGCCACTTTTCATCGCTGGTTAAATAGGCATGTACCACTTCTCCTTTGTTGTCTGTAATAATGGTGGAGTATTCCACCTGGTCGGGCAACGGGAAAACCAGGTTGAGGATTGTGAAAAGTACCAATAAGACGATTGCTGCAATGCTGAAGCGTTTCAGCCATAATAAAATCAACTGGGAAGGTCGTCTCATAATCTGGTCACATTACTTATTCCGTAATTGTTTTAATTGTGCGTTGCATTGCACTACAGAAAATGCTTTTTGGCTTCGGTACCTTTGTTGCAGATAAGATTTGTTTTGCTGCCATAATGATAAATCTGATGTAATATTACCCGAAGTTATGATAACTGTATTTTGATTGTTTGTTCAATTAACAAATACTTATCTATAAAAATTTGCGAACCCGTTTATGCGTTATGTATCTTTCAATTCTAATCTTTTTTTATTGTATGGACTCATCGAGTCTGCCCCCTTAGCTTCCCTCATTATCTTCAGGCTTTCTTTGTAATCAGCTGAAACCAATCTATATTATTTATTTCTTTTCGTATTTTAACAGCGGATTTTACTGCCGCAAACCTTTCAACTAAAACCTTCTATGCGTAATCAATGGACTGCCGTAACAACCATTTCGGTTGTTATTTTTTTAACTGCCTGTAGTCGTAATACGGTAAATCTTGAATTTACCAATGCCAGGGGAGAAGTAAAGCAACTGGAAAATCTAACTTTTCGCTTTGATAAATCACTGGTAACGGATTCATTGCTCAATCAATGGGACTCCGGTGATTACGTTTCTTTTGAACCGGCGATTGCTGGTCGTTTTCGATGGGAACATCCTTACGAACTCGTATTTTCTCCTTCCCAGCCATTACCGCCGGCTACCACATTCAAAGCAAGGATGGGAAAGGATTTGCTGCAATACAGTAAGGCCGACCGGGTGGCCAAGGCCGATAATATCAGCTTCTTTACAGCTGATCTCAAACTGGAAAATACCAACGTTACCTGGATAGCGCCTGATGATCGGTCTGCTACCGCAACTCCCCAGTTGGATCTTTATTTTAATTATGCGGTGAATCCGGCTACTATCCGCGAAAAGCTAAAGCTAATAGCAAATGGCAGTGAACTTAATTATAGCCTTCAAACTTTATCAGCGGGAAATAAGATATCGCTTTTGATGAGTGGATTGAAGATGGAGGATAAGGACCTGGAAACTACGATCAACCTGGCTAAGGGAATAGTTCCTGAGGGCGGCATAAACGGAACCAAAGAAGCAATTGAAAGCAGGGTAGTTGTTCCGTCTCCCTATAATTTATCTATAAATGATGTGAGTGCCGATCACGACGGAAGTGGTGGAACGATTTATATCCGTACCAGTCAGCAGGTAGTATTGGACAATTTAGCTACTTATATCAAGCTTAAGCCTGCGGTAAAATTTACCGCTGAAAGAACGGATGATGGATTTTCCATCAGCAGTAATGGGTTTGATGCTGACAAGACTTATCTTTTTACCGTTACCAAAGGGTTGCGGGGGCGGATCGGGGGCACACTTCGCGAGCAGTATGATAACAATATCGCGTTTGGGGAAATGGAACCTTCTATAAGTTTTGTCAACAATAAAGCCATTTATCTATCGAGCAAAGGCAACCAGCATATTGAAGTCCGGATTACCAATATGCCAAGAGTAAAAATTGCAATATCCAAAATTTATGAAAACAACCTGCTGGCGGCCCAACGCTATGGCTATGCTCCTAAAGATGACGGTGGTGGATACGAATATTATGGCGAAGAAAATGGAGGAGAAATGGACCTGGGCGATGTTGTATATGAACAGGAAATAGAAACCCGGTCCTTACCAAAATATGGTAATAGCCGTTTGTTCAAATTCAATCCGGAAGATAAACTTTCCGATTTTAAAGGCATTTATCATATCCGAATCCGTTCGATGGAGGATTATTGGGTGAGTGACAGCCGGTTTATATCGATGAGCGACCTGGGCCTGATTGCCAAAGAAGGCAAGGACAAGATGGTCGTATTCGCTAATTCAATTAAATCGGCCGCAGCGATAAATGGCGTGAATGTTATTGCCTATGGAGCCAATAACCAGGTATTGGGAAATGGAGCCACTAATGCCGATGGGGTGGCAGAAATTGTATATAGACGTAACGAATTCTCCGGGTTTCGCCCCGCTATGATCATTGCGAAAACAGCTGATGATTTCACCTATCTTCCTTTAAACACCACACAGGTTAATACTTCTCGTTTTGAAACGGGAGGAAAACGAAGTAATGCTACCGGCCTGGATGCATTTATATACGCAGAGCGGGATATTTACCGGCCCGGCGAAAAAATAAATTTCTCGGTGATCTTACGCGATAAAGAATGGAAATCGCCGGGGGAACTGCCGGTGAAGTTAAAGTTCCTGATGCCGAATGGTAAAGAACTTAAGAATCTTCGTAAAACCCTTAGCGAACAAGGATCGCTGGAAGGAGAAGTAGATATATCTACGGCGGCTATTACCGGTTCTTATTCGCTGGAAGTATATACATCCAATGATATTTTGCTCGGCAATGAAAATTTTAGTGTGGAAGAATTTGTTCCCGACAGAATAAAAGTCAGCGCTAAGCTGGATAAGCCTTTTTTGTTACCGGGACAATCGGCTACGCTATCTATCAATGCGCTTAACTTTTTTGGGCCGCCTGCTGCTAACCGTAAATATGAATATGAGGTACAGGTTAAACAGAAGGCATTCAGTCCGAAGAAATATGGACGGTATAAATTTGGTGTAGATAATTCTGCCATCAGTTTTGAAAAGGTAACGGACGAAGGCATAACAGATGAAAATGGAAACGGTACCAAGTCGTATTCGGTACCAGCGGGTTTTAAGAATACCGGTTTATTACAGGCAAATTTTTATACTACGGTATTTGATGAAACGGGTAGGCCGGTCAGCCGCACGGTTAATACTGATATTTATACCCAGGAAGTTTTTTTTGGTATCGCAACGGACGGATATTGGTACCAGCCCTTAAATCAGCCCATCCGGTTTCCGTTAATTGCCCTGGATAAAAATGAAAAAGTCGTGAATGCTTCTGCAGAGGTAAAAGTGATTAAGCATGAATACCGAACGGTGTTAACAAAAAATGGAAATTACTTCCGGTACGAATCTCAAAAAGAAGATCGGGTGGTGGCGGAACAAACAACTTCAGTTAATGGGGACAATTCGGTGTATTCTTATGTACCTCGTTCCCCGGGAAATTACGAAGTAAGAGTATATGTGCCCGGTGCTTCCAGCTATGTAAGCTCCACTTTTTATAGTTATGGCTTTTGGGGTGGCGACAATACCTCCTTTGAAGTGAATACGGAAGGTAATATTGATATTGAGTTGGACAAATCTTCCTATACTACCGGGGAATCAGTAAAAGCATTATTTAAAACTCCCTTCAGCGGGCGGATGCTGATTACCCTGGAAACCGATAAACTGGTGCATTATCAATATGTGAATGTTGAAAAGCGAAGTGCATCAGTTGATCTTAAACTCACTCCGGAGCATTTACCAAATGTGTATATCACAGCTACCTTAATAAAGCCACATGAGGTAAGCGACATTCCATTAACGGTAGCGCATGGATTCCAGAATGTAAAGGTAGAAGAGAAGGGACGGAAGATGGAGGTTTCTGTATTGGCACAAAAATCCGTTCGTTCGCGATCACACCAGAAGGTGACTGTGAAGGCGGCACCGGGTAGTTTCGTTACGCTGGCGGTTGTTGATAATGGCGTATTGCAGGTAAGTGATTTTAAAACGCCCGACCCCTACAATCATTTTTATGCGAAAAAAGCGCTGGAAGTAAACGCGTATGATATGTATCCTTTGTTATTTCCGGAATCGAAGGCGCGTCTCAGCAGTACGGGAGGAGATGGTGATTTGGAAACAAATAAGCGCAGCAACCCAATGCCAGCAAAACGAATTAAAATTGTATCCTACTGGAGCGGTATGCAAAAAGCAAATGCAGGCGGTGAAGTCAACTTTGAATTTGATATTCCGCAATTCAGCGGGGAGTTGCGACTCATGGCGCTCGCCTACAAGAACGAAAGTTTTGGTAATAGTGAATCATCAATTACCGTGGCTGATCCGGTTGTTTTAAGTGTGGCGTTGCCACGATTCTTAAGCCCGAAAGATACCGTTTCAGTTCCGGTAACTATTACCAACACCACCAATAAGGCATCCCCTGCTACCGCTAAACTTTCGGTAACAGGACCTGTCCGGATTGTAGGAAGCAATACACAAACGGTTTCATTGGGGGCCCAAAGTGAAGGTCGGGCAGTGTTCACCGTAGTAGCTTCTCCGGCGGTTAGCGTGGGAAAAATTATTGTTGAAGTAAATAGCATGGGAGAAAAATTTAGTGATGAAACGGAAATCAGTATTCGCCCGGCTTCTCCTCTTCAGATAGAAACAGGAAGTGGATCAATAAGCGGAGGTGGGTCTCAACGAATCGATATAAATACGTCCAACTTTATTCCAGGCAGTGATGATTACCGGTTAGTGATTAGCCGCAGCCCGGCCATGGAGTTAGGAAAACAGTTACGTTACCTGGTACAATATCCATATGGATGTACAGAACAAACAATATCGGCAGCATTTCCCCAGTTATATCTGGATGATTTAGCTGAACAAATGCGAGGGGAAAAGACAACTGCTTCCCCCGCGAATTATAATATACAGGAAGCGATCCGTAAAATTAAATTGCGCCAGTTGTATAATGGCGCCATCACATTATGGGATGGGGAAGGAACGGAACATTGGTGGGCGTCTGTATATGCGGCACACTTCTTATTGGAAGCCAAAAAGGCCGGTTTTGATTTGGATAATAGTATGATAGATGGATTGCTTAATTATCTCAACAATAAATTAAAGAATAAGGCAACCATCTTGTATTATTATAATCAGAAAGAACAAAAGAAGATAGCTCCCAAAGAAGTAGCCTATAGTTTGTATGTGCTGGCGCTAGCGGGTAAGCCCCATGTGGCAGTGATGAATTATTATAAAGCCAATCCGCAATTGCTGAGTTTAGATAGTAAATATTTATTGAGTGTGGCCTATGCAGTGGCAGGAGATAAGCAACGCTTTAAAGAAATGTTGCCTGCTTCTTTTTCCGGCGAGATATCAGTTGCAGAAACCGGTGGCAGTTTTTACAGTGATATACGGGATGAAGCGGTGGCGCTGAATGCATTGATCGATGCGGATCCCGCTAACGCTCAAATTGGAGTGATGGCAAAACATGTAGCCGACAAGTTAAAGCAGCGAACCTGGTTTAGTACCCAGGAATGCGCGTTCAGTTTCGTGGCGCTGGGTAAAATAGCCAGAGCCGCTAATAAGGCAACAGTAACCGCGGAAGTGAAAGTGAATGGTAAAGTAGTGGGTACTGCGGCTGATAGAACACTAAAGTTATCTGCCAAACAATTAGGGGGAAGTGCAATAGAGATAGTAACAAAAGGAGCGGGGCGCCTGTATTATTTCTGGCAGAGCGAAGGAATAAGTACCACCGGTGATTATAAAGAAGAGGATAATTATATACGGGTGCGAAAAAAATTCTACGACCGGAAAGGAAGGGTGCTATCCGGAAATACCTTTAATCAAAATGATTTGGTTATTGTTCAATTGACGCTTGAAAATGCCTATAGTTCCAGCGTGGATAATATTGTGATTTCGGATCTGCTGCCGGCCGGATTTGAAATTGAAAATCCCCGGACAAAAGAGATACCGGGTATGGATTGGATAAAGGATGCTTCTTCGCCGACCGCGTTGGATGTGCGGGACGACCGGATCAATTTATTTGTTGATCTGGGGAAAACAAGGCAAACTTATTACTATGCGGTACGCGCTGTTTCACCGGGTGTGTATCGAATGGGACCGGTAAGTGCTGATGCCATGTATAATGGGGAGTATCATTCGTATCATGGCGCTGGGGTGATTAGAGTCGTGAGTCGGTAGTCGTAAGTCGGTAGTCAGGAGTCGTGAGTCGGGAGTCTTTAGTTTATAGCCAAGAGTCAAGAGCCAGTTATAAGTAGCAATTTGGGTTAGTTAATTGCCTGGGGTAATTAAAGAAACTACCCTGTTTTTTTATTCCGGTTAAAACTTAATTTTCCTGCTGAAAATAATAAGCGAAATTTGAGCAGTTTTTGTTGATTAGCCATCCGCTATCTCATTTACCAACTAAAAGAACTTTCAATTGTTTAATAACGTTCACCAGGAATGAATAGATCGGTAATGAAGGTTAACTAACAGGTGAATTTATTAAGTCACTAACTCTATAAAAGCGAACGCTTCGGTTGCTGGCTGCTAATTTAATTGCTATGACTTGGAAAGAACGGATGATACTGCTGATATTGGCAGCGCTTAATTTCACACACATACTTGATTTCATGATCATGATGCCATTGGGTAATTACCTGATGCCTTATTTTCATATTGACACCCGGCAATTCAGCTGGCTGGTAGCAGCCTATTCAGTGAGTGCCGCTGTTTCGGGGTTTGGAGCAGCTTTTTTTGTGGATCAATACGACCGTAAAAAAATATTGTTATTAGGCTACTCCGGTTTTTTACTGGGAACCATTGCCTGTGGATTCGCCCCCAATTATTTTTTATTATTTTCTTCCCGGATCATTGCCGGCTTATTCGGCGGATTGATTGGTGCCCAGGTATTGTCGATGGTATCTGATTTGTTTTCTTACGAGAGAAGAGCGCGCGCCATGGGATCGATTATGTCGGCTTTCGCGGTGGCATCCACCTTTGGCGTTCCCTTTGCGTTATATCTTTCCAATGCCTTTTCCTGGCATGCTCCTTTTTTATTGGTTGGATTTTTAGGAATTATCATCATTCCGTTGATCATTTATTTCATTCCTCCTATGACGGCGCACCGGATTGAAAAAAGAGGCTTGCGCGAAAGCCGGCAGGTATTGACTACCGTACTGAATCAACCCAGGCAACGAAACGCGTTGTTGTTTTCCGGAATGGTAATGATGGGACATTTTTTTATTATTCCCTTTATCAATCCATTTATGGAATTGAATAACGGGTTTTCGCGAACCATCACTCCCAATATTTATCTCGTGGGAGGGATATCTTCTTTTGCGGCGGCCTACATACTGGGATATATCGCCGATAAATATGGAAAACTACGGGTATTCATCAGCTGTGTATTGTTATCTCTTTTCCTGGTATTCGGAATTACCAATAGTACCGGAATTCCTTTTCCTGTTATTCTTTGTATGTTTTCCATCTGGTTTATCCTTTCTACCGGCCGGGGCGTAACCGCCCAGGCGATGGTAAGTAATATTGTGCCGCCGGAACAACGGGGTGGATTTATGAGTTTCAACAGCAGTATTCAACAATTAGGGACAACCATCGCCTCCCTGGTTGCTGGATTCATTGTAGTAAAACAGCCGGACGGTAAAATTCATCATTATGATTGGGTGGGATACCTGAGTATGGTAGTGTTATTGGGTTGTGTGGGGCTCGCTATCCGTCTTTTCAAAGGATCGGATAAAAAAAGCAGTGAAAAAGTTCCGGTACCCGTATCAGTGGTAAAATAGAAACAATGTTGTCATTGGGCTTTCCCTGTTACTTTTCTCTCGTTCGCACTATACTTTATAAATATTCAGGGAACAAAATTGCCACGCCGGGCGATTCACCATGGCGATATTCACTGGCTTATTTCAGATCAATTCGTTCTCCTACCTTATCGTATTTCAGACTCCTGAACCGTCTTAAGTAAAGTAATTTTCCGTTTGGATCATAATATTTCCACATTCCTTTTTTCCAGCCGTTCTTGTATTCGCCAATCGATCGTACGCGACCATTCTCTTCCCATTCCACCCAAATTCCATCTTTGAGATTATTCTGATAATAACCTGAATCATCAGCATTGCCATCAGGGTAATATGACCTGAATTCTTTTGTCAGTACACTGAATTGCATTCCTCGAAATCCCCTTCCTAATTCATGATTTCTGATTTCTTTTAGTTGACCATTGGAGTACCAGGATTTCCAGGGGCCAATGGGAAATCCGAATTTCAGTCGCCCTGAATCGGAGAGCTTTCCGTTGTTATGGAACTTTTGATAGCTGCCGTGTAATAGACCCTTTCGGTAATTGGTGGCAAGAATGATCTTGCCTTCATAATTAAATACCGCGAAAACTCCGTTTCTTTTTCTGAACCTTTTGCTGGTGAATTCGCCCATGGCTACTTTCTGGCTGTCTAATGAATAGAAAGTTATCACGTATAACTTTCTTTTTATCTTTTGCGGAATACCGTAATATCTAATGGGACGGTAGTCAATCTCTGACTGAAAATTTTCATTGAAATAAACAACTTGTCCATTCACCGGCTGGGCATATCCCGGTAAGCTAAATCCAACAATTATGCATACACTTGCAATCAAGAGTTTCATCGACTGGTTATTGCGAGGTTAATTAGCGGTAAAAAGGTACTTCTATAGTTACGGTTAAATCGATTGACCGGTTGTGCGATACTCCCGGCGACCATTTTTCCAGGGTACGGAAAAAACGTTCTGTTTCTTTTCCCAGTAACTCATGGGGTGTTTCCAGTATTTTAAAGTCAACCAGTTTACCTTCTTTAGAAATAGTATATTGCGCTTTTACTATTCCATTCACCTCTTTGCCATCCAGTTCTTTTGGCCAAAAAATATGATCAAGCATATAGGTATTAAAGTCGGTAAACCGATCTAATAACGCAACCGGTGGTTTCAATATGCTGCAAAAAATTCCCGTACTCTTCCCCGCCTCATCAAAACATTCCATGGCTACTACCTTATTATTACGGTATTGTTCGCGGGTACTGGTTTGCCCGTTTTCATGGAAATAATTCCATTCGCCTTCCTGGTTTCCCTGATGATATTTACCTTTTGATTCTGTATTTCCGTTAGCATACCAATTTGTCCATTCTCCTTCCCGGAGATTGTGGTCATAGTTTCCCGAATCTTTCTTCTTTCCATTTTCATAATAACCCAACCATTGCCCGTGAGGGTGATTGATCAGGGTATCTTTTTCCAGTATTCCTGTTTTTCCGGGCCGGGGGCTGGCAAAAGAATAATCATTATCTGCAATAGAATCGGGAGGAAGATATTCCATCACGGCCATTAATTGCCCGTTTTCATACCAGGAATACCAGGTATTCACCATCTGGTTATTCTTGATCATTCCCGAATCTTTGAGCTGCCCGTTTTTATAGTAATACTTCCACACCCCCTGCTGAACATTATTTACATACCTGCACTCCATGGCTTTAATATTATTGGGATGATAGAGTGTAAGAGGGCCATCTTTAATCTTCAACTCACGATCCTTGAAATACGCTTTTAATAAGGTTCCTGTATCGGGGTACACGGCAAACAGGTACCAGTGATCGCCGGTTTGAATCGCAACGGCCGGATACACCGCCTTGTTCTTATTGGTAAAGGCCAGTGAATTGTCGAGGTATTTGCGTAATGTATCGGCCCGCTGACTATTTCCTGTATAGCAGAAGCATAAGTATATATATTATAACCGGGACTGTAACGCATTATTTACTTAATTACCCTGAATACGGGATAACGCAAATGATCGGGTTCGTAATAGGGAGAATTTTGGTATACGAAATTCAGTTGAGCCGATCCGTTCCTGGCAAAGGCGGAATCGGTTGCTCTTCTTTGTTCCAGTTTCGCATTAACGGCCGGATTTTCTTTTAGATATTGTTCAGCAATATCTTCAAACGCATAACTGCTATAGCCCTCTTTTTGCCCGAGTATTCCATCAAAATAATTCCAGGCGAAATAGGAATCATCCGCCTGTGGTTCCAGCACTTCCATTAGGAACCTGTTCGCTGCCTGGCTCATGGGTATAAACCAATCTCCCTTGCGGAATTTTATTGATTGGCTGCTGCTGCTCAGTTTCACTTCGCTATTCAGGTGATGCATTTCATAGGGGCGGGAAGCCGTTTTGAAATCATCAATGTGGTAGCCTTCTACTGTTAGAACCGTATCTTTTGGAAAGGATCGCATTTGCACTTTATTAATTTTTAATAACTCAATTACTTTCCACCAACCCTGCGGAATGATATAGGCTTCCGGTTTCTTTATAGTTGTTTTGGCTTCAAAGAAGTTGAAATACTTTATTTGCTTTTCGTAGGGCCGGGTGCGGTCGTAGTATAATCTTGGTTGCCCCGATATATTACTGGGTTTGCGGCCTGCTTCATATCCTTTAAAGGTAATTTCATCAAATTTATTTCGGTTGACTGACCAGCTTACCGGAAACGATGTTTGTGTTTTTACTGAAGCCTTAGTCTGGTCGCGCACTTGTTTTATTTCGTCGCTGTTCTTCGCCGTGAATTCAATAAAACTTTTCATCAAGGCATAGGTTGCGTTTACTCTTTGTTCGTATGATTTAAGCATGTGCGTTTCCGGAACAAATGCAAAACAATGCCATAAGGTTGCATAGCCACTACTATAGCGGGGGCCGTCAAAGTAGGCAGTCATACCGGCATCCGGGGTATTGCCCCCAAAACTTACATAAGGAACAAGGTCATATTTTTTTTCTTTCATTAAAGAATAGATCGCAGGTTCAAATGTTTTATTCAGGTATTCGCCCATCACTCCGCCCAGTTTGCTGTGTTGGGAACTGAGCAGGGTCATGATATGCTGGTAGTCAGCGCCATTGCTTACATGGTTATCAATAAAAACATCAGGATCTGTCAGGTGAAATATCTCCGCGAAGGAGCGAGCCTCTTTCGAATCACATTTAATAAAATCGCGGTTGAGATCGAGGTTTTGCGAATTGCCCCGGAACCCGAATTCTTCCGGGCCGTTTTGATCAACCCGGTAAAACGCGCTGCGGTTAAGGCATCCTCCAATATTATAAACAGGAATTATTGCCAGTACAATATTATCGGGCAGGTTGATCTTGTTGATCACGATATCCCGAACCAATAACATACTGGCATCAATACCGTCGGGTTCGCCTGGATGTATGCCATTATTTACCAGGATAACCCGTTTATTATTTTTGTGGATGTTTTCAAAATTATTGTCTCCATTATGGGCTACCACTACCAGGTGAAGCGGAAAGCCGGCATCACTCATCCCCATCGTCAGCATTTTTACTTTACCGGATTGTGCATCGAGTTTTTGCCACCATTGTATTATTTCATGATAGGGAGGTGATTGATTTCCTTTTGAAATTTCAAAGCGGGTAGTAATTTTTTGGGAGAGAACAGCAAACGGAAGCAGGAAAAGTATTAGCGGTAACCATTTTCTCATGTAACATGATTTGAAACGGGAAAATACGAAAAGGATAAGAACAGGCCCGCCAAAAAGAAATATAGGTAAAACATATTCTTTATCCTTGTTGTCCGACTAACTATATTAAAGGTTTCATTTGCAAGTATCACCTCCCCCTGCCTTTGCCGGCAGCCTGCCCGTCCGGCAGGCAAGGCAGGCATAACCCCTTTCCGTGTGGAGAGGGGCTTGAGCCTATCTTGCAATACAATTTAATAATCATACAGATGATCTTAGTTGGACAATAATAAATTTTTATCTTCATCCTTTATGGAACTTACTTTCCGTGATATATTATTCATCATTTTGATATTCCAATTGCTGTTCATCAGCTTCTTTCTTTTTACACATAGAAAAGGCAGGCGGATCAGTCATTTATTATTGGGCTTATTCTTTCTTTCCTTTTGTTTGAACCTGGCAGATGGGTTTCTCTTGTTGCAAAAGGTCTATTTCGATTATCCTTCCGTTGCCTTATGGGCCAGTAATATGCCTTTATTATACGGGCCCTTGTTATTCCTCTATACCCAATCGGTGTTATATAATGATTTTTCCTTTTCACGAAAAAAGCTAATTCATTTCTTACCCTTTATTGTATTCACTGCATTTTCAATCGTTTCTTACAGTGTTCAATCAACAGAAAAAAAGATCGGCATTCTAAATGATGTACTGGAAAGGAATATCCCTTCATTTGTATATTTTATTTCTATCGCCGTCTATATTCAACTCTTCCTATACCTTTTTTTCTCGTTGAGAATGGTCAACCGGTATGTGGCACTTGCGTCCAATAAATTTGCCGATCCGAAGCGAACCAATATCGGTTGGCTTCGCTTTACCATCATTTTTTTCATGGTCTTTATGCTATTGGGAGCAGTAAGTGGACTTGCCAGTATCACTCCCTGGGCCAAATACTATTATCTTTTTCTGACCGTGCTCCTTACTATATTCTTCCTTTATATTAACCGGGTATTGCTTAAGGCGCTTCACTTCCCTGAAATTTTTTCAGGCATGAGTGAAAAAGAGGCAGCATCCGGAGAGAGGATGCCTATAAAATACGCTTCTTCTACCTTGCAGGAAGAGGAAAAATTACGGATAAAAGAAAGCCTGCTGCAATATGTGCAGCAGCATAAGCCCTATCTCGAACCTGAACTCTCCCTGGATGAATTGGCCAATCGCCTTTCTGTAAAACCTAAGATATTGTCTCAGGTAATCAATGAGACCCTCGGAAAAAGCTTTTTTGATTTTATTAATGGTTACCGTATTGAAGAGGCGATGCGTCTGTTGACCAATCCGAAGGACCCAAAAATAACGGTGCAAGAGGTTTTATACGATGTAGGGTTCAATTCAAAGTCTTCCTTTAATACGCTTTTCAAAAAACAAACCGGGCTGACTCCCAGCGAATTCAAAAAACAAAAAGCTTCTTAGAAAGGTTCGGATTCAGAAAATCCAGAATCCGAACGGAATAAAATGAGTTCGGATCATTCCGTCTGTCGTCAAACGGCTCTTCATATGGGCATCTTTGTTTCAAAAAAAATATGAAACAGGTATCTTCTTTCAATCCATCTTCAGCACCTGGATTACTTTACTATGCCGCACTCGCGCTGGGATTTGCCGGAACACTTCTTCTTTCACCCAAATGGCTTGTGCCGGCTTTTGCCTGGATAACGCCGGCGGCCCTTCTCTACTTTAGTCGTAATGCAGTGATGAGAAGAAAATGGTTGATACTCTTTGCCACGTTGTTTTTGGGGGGACTTATTGCCAGCTATGAGGTATTTCCAATGCCCCTGGTGGTTCTGATAATATTCTCTTTGCTGGATGCTGCCAAAAACATGCTGATCTATATTCTTGACAGAAAATTTATTGATACTAACTATCGATTTATTCATACCCTTTTTTTCCCCGCCGCCATGGTTGCCAAAGAATATATTGAATCAAATGGCGGCGGTGGAGTATGGGGGTCGTTGGCCAACACGCAGTTCAACTTCCCGTGGTTGATACAATTGGCATCTGTGACTGGTCTATGGGGCATATCGTTTGTCGTGTATTGGTTCTCTTCTATGGTAATATGGGCCATTCATAAAAAGATCCGGAAAGAAAATTATACCAGGGGGGTATTTGCATATGCCACATTGCTGGCGGTAATACTTGTATATGGTGTTGCCAGGTATAATTCTAATCAGTCAGATAAGCTTAATGTGGTGAGAACCGCCGGATTAACGGTACCAACGATGGGATTTCTTGAAAGCTTGTACGAAGATGTGTCTGGAAAAAAAATAAAGATTGATTGGAAAATTGCTCAATCCTCTCCCCAATTGCAGGAAGTGAACAAAGCATTTATTCCTTTTATTGAGAATCCCGATTCTGCAAATTTTAGCCGGAGTTTTTCTTCGTTGAAGAAACTACATGATAGTTTGTTCGGTCTTACACAAAAAGCAGTAAGCGCAGGGGCCCGGATTATTACCTGGTCAGAAGGGAACGGTCTGGTATTAAAATCCGGGGAAAGTGCATTACTTCAAAGAGGTATGGGCTTTGCAAAAGAAAATAAGATTTACCTGTTGATGGCAATGGCGGTGATTCATCCCGGCAAAATTACGCCCGGTAAAAAATTCATAGAGAATATGGCCGTATTAATTGGTCCAGGGGGAGAGGTTCTGAATGTATTACATAAAAACAAACCTGTACCCATGATTGAAAATAGCGAACCGGGAGATCAATTGATACCGGTGATTCCATCGCCTGCTGGCAATCTTTCTACTTCTATATGTTACGATGCCGATTTTCCCCGGCATATGCGACAATTGGGAGACAAAAAAAGCGACGTGTTATTTCTTCCATCCGGGGATTGGTATTCCATTGCTCCATATCACAGTTATATGGCTGCTTTCCGCGGAATAGAAAACGGTTGTTCAGTGGTTCGGCAGGTTAGTGGAGGATTGTCCATGATAAGCGATTATCGGGGCAGGATCAGTTTGAAGCATGATTTTTTTAAAGAAGGAGAGAAATTATGGGTGACAAATGCCCAGTTTGGGCACGTACCTACTGTCTATTCCAGTATTGGTGATTTACTAGCTTACATATGCCTGATGGTTGCCACAATCTGCATAATATATATTTTGGCAAGAAATATCCGAAGGTCTATTTTGAAAAGAAAGGGGCCGGTCGCTTAGGTGATTGCGTGAGAGTTGGTTTTAGGGTTCCGAACCCTTAAAGGGTTCGGAACCCTAATCAGGCAGTAATGAGTTTGAGAAACTCTTCTTTTTTCCGGCGGGCCACGTCAATCACATCCCCGTTTTGCATAATGACCTGGCCGCCTTCGCCGCGGATATATTTTTTTATGTAGGCCAGATTGATGAGATGAGAATTATGTACCCGGTAAAAATTATACGGCACGAGCATATCTTCAAAATCCTTCAGGAGCTTTGTTACCAGAATACTCTTTCCTTCGGTAAAAAAAATCTTAGAATAGTTAGAACTGGATTCAATGTGGAGAATGTTTTTAATGGGAATAAACTCCAGCCCCTCACTTGTTGGAATGGCGATTTTCTCTTCCTGGCTTTTGGCAGATGATAAAGAGTGCCGGAGTACATCCAGTTTATCTTTTGTTTGCAAATGACGGTGTTTGCTCAAACGCTCTACGGCATTCTGCAAATCCTTAATGGCAATCGGTTTGGTAAGATAGTCGAACGCGCTGATACGAATAGCATCCACCGCATAGTGGTTGTAAGCGGTGGTGAATATAATATCGAAGTCGAATTCACCCAGTTCCTCCAGCATCCGGAACCCATTCATGCGGGGCATCTCAATATCGAGGAAAAGTACATCGGGCTTGTGCTGGCGTATTAATAAGATCGCATCCTCCGGCTTGTTGGTGGAAGCAAGTATTTCAACATCCGGACAAAACTCCGTCAGTTTTTGGTGCAGGTTCTGTAAACTGCTCGGTTCATCATCTACCAGTATGGCTTTGATTGTTTCCATAATCACAATGCATTAAGTATTATTTCTACTCGGGTGCCGGCGGGCCTGTTTTCTTTATCGGTTAAATCGGTAAAATGTACAAAGCCATTTCCTTCCGGGATGATTGTTAAAGATGTTGATCCTGTCTTCCGTAATTTTTAATCCCACACTTTTATGATACGGTTTGTTTTGCTGGTTATAGGCCGCGGCTTGTGCCCGGCCGATGCCATTATCCTGTACAACGTATTTTATCTTCTCGTTTTCCAGCGTAGCCATCACAGTGAGATTGAGTCCATCCTCTTCACTATGCGACAAGCCATGTACAATGGCATTCTCTACATAGGGTTGTATTAATAGGGAGGGAACCCGGTAGTCGCCGCCGGTAAGCGCGGGATCTATCACTGTTTTATAGGTAAATCGATTATTATAACGCAACTGCTCCAGGTCAATATATAATTGCAGCGCTTCCATGTCTTTGGCCACCGGAACCACTTCATTGCGGCTACTGTCGAGGATCATCCGGATGAGTCGGGCGAATTTATTCAGGTAATCGCTCGCGAGACGTTTCTCATTTTGCATGATAAAATTCTCGATGCTATTGAGACTATTAAATATGAAATGCGGATTCATTTGTAACCGGAGCACTTTATTCTCCAGTTCTGCTTTCAGTCGTTGTGTTTTGATTTTATGGCGCTGGCTTCGCTGGTAAAAAATAATTCCTGATACAAGCCCCACGCATCGCCAACCCGCTCAACCCGAAATATATTTGCTGACGGCTGTTTTTTAATTGTAAATTTTTGAGATCATTTTCTTTTTGCAACAATTGAATTTTCTGTTCTTTCTGCAGGGTATTATAACTGATTTCCAGGTCAGCCAGTTCGGATTTATTTTTCTGCGACAGTAGAGAATCCCTGACCTGGTCATATTCCGATTGATATTGGAAAGCATCAGGTAACTAACCCAGTTTTTTGGATACGGCGGCTAATCCCTGCAGCGCAATTGCTTCCAATACCTTAGTGCCATCCTTGCGGGAAATTTCCAGTGCCCGCGTTAGATGCTTCTTTGCTTCGGCATACCGTAGCAGGGAAGTATCTAATCTTGATTGATTGAATAATGCTTTAACCAGTACCCAGTGGTTTCCGGAACCAGAGAGCTGATCGAGATTATTCTTTAGTAAAATAGCTGCGGAATCATATTTTTTCCTTGACAGGTAAATTAGCGAAAGTAAATTAGTGTTGATAGTTCTGATTTCATTATTATTAATTAGCTTTTCTACTTCCATTGATTGTTGAAGGTAGTACAGGGCTGAATCGATTTGCCGGGCACCTAAATAGTACTCTGCAATATTGGAGGCTGTTTGGGCAAAAGGCATCTTTACATCCCTTAGATATTGCATTGCTTCTTTGGAAGTATTAATGGCTTTTTCGTGATCTTCCATTTCATCATAAAGCAAGCCCAGGTTGGCGAGTGCCAGTCCAAGTCCCCGGTGGTTCCCGTTTTGCTGGTTACCATTGATGGCCACCTGGAAATACCGGATCGCAGTTTTAAAAAGACCGAAGTATTGGTAAACCGTGGCTATATTCTGGGAAAGACTGATTTTTTTTGGATTAGTATCGGGCAGCGTGTCTATTAAACTCACTAATTGATCGAGGTAAGCGAAACTTGAATCCCTGTTCCCGAGGTCGGAATATCGTTCCATGATTTCGCGCACGGAATACACATTGTACTTGCGTAATTTGTCGGGGAAATAGGGGATGACCCTTTTATAATAATAAATGGCGCTATCGTATTTATTATAGTGATAGGTAAAGGCTTTTCCAATATAAAACTGGAAGATACCTTTCATGCTGTCCACTTTATTTTTTTCCGCCAGCATCCATCCGTGCCTTGACCAATCATACACCCGGGTCAATTGATTTTCATCGACCGAGTCATTAATAATAGTAGCAAGAAATTCCATTTTGGCCTGGTCAGTAGGCAAAGCCATATATTCAGCCGGTAAGCCGAATCGGGTGCTGAGTGCCGGAGTTACCTGGGTGAATCCATTCGGCGAACTCATCGTTATCATAAGAACAACCATGCGTAGCATTAATCGGCACCACGAAGTTTTATTATAGTTGAACGGGCATTGCATCATCAACAAAGAATTTGAAGGCAACCAGGCATCAAGTATTAATTTCCGGCTCATTATTATATAACGCACCTAATTTACTAAATAATACAATGGATCGCCTTTCAAACTTACCCGGTTTATACTACCCGCTAAATAGTAATTCAATAATAAGGGCTTCTGGCTGTATAGGTGGCCAGATGGCTGATGCAACTGGCAGAGCGGCTTAAAAGCCTGATTGTATTAATTACTTTTTTCCAAACCTGCCAACTACATATGCAAACCCGCCGGGGATACAGTGGGGCTGGTATAACATTTAAAGAGGAAATAGTTTTAGGAGAACAAAGCATTCTTTATGAAAAAACTTTTCTTCCTTCTACTATCTGTCAATTGCCTTACTCAAGTAAATAGCCAGGTAAAAATTGGAACAAACCCTTCTGTAGTAAATTCCTTTAGCTTGCTGGAATTGGAAGGTAGTGGCAAAGGGCTATTGTTACCGCGTATATCCACAGCTACAGAATTGGCACTCATGTCAGGGGCACCAGAAGGAATGATAGTGTATTTCGTTCCTGAAGCAACCTTATTTATCAAGCAAAGTGCTGCCTGGGTAAAACTAACCGGCAACTGGGCCACCGCGGGCACGCATATCTATAACGAAAATGGAGGAAATGTGGGAATAGGAACGAGTAATCCGGTGCATGCAAAATTAGAAGTGGATGGATTTGTGGGAAATGCTGCAGGCATGTTTGGCAATGGCACTAATAGCGGTATTTCACTCAACGTTGGTTTTCCTGAAGTAGGATTTAACTATTATTTCAATGGAGCGAATAAGGCGATTGCGCCAGGATATGCGGCGGTGGTAGGATTGAACCCATCAAGCGGGGATTTGTATTTTGGAAATTTTAATAATAATCAAGCCCCAACCCCTTTCACGGATATACCCGGATATGTTGATAGGTTTATATTAAAACAAAATGGAAATGTCAACTTTAAAAAAAGTGTGGATATAACTGAAAAGCTGACTTCTCCAAGAAGTGGTTCAGCAAATCTCCTCCCTCTGGCATATGGGAAAATAAGAAGCGACGGAGTAATTCTCGGAGGAACTGGAAATTTCTCTGCAACCAAAACCGGAACTGGTATATATGAAATAACGTTAATTGGAGAACCAGGTGTTTATGCAAATAGATCCATATATATGGTTCAAGCGACTGTGGAATCATCTATTGCCAGATTAGTGTCAGTGGATTTCCAAGTCAATAATAATATCCAAATTCGGACAGCACAACCCAAAGTAAATTATACTAATGCTTTTTGCAGCAGTTGCAGTGATGTATTTAGTTATATCACTTCATTTTCAGCATCACAGGATGAGGATAATACTTTTAGTTTTATTATTTATAAGGTTTGACAAAAATATAATAATTGAGAAGATCATTATTTTCAAACACCAGATATATTCACGCTTAAACTTCGTATCGAACTATTAATGAAAGCATGTCTTTGCTGGGATAAGGTATACCTACTAAAACATTTTTTCTCAAAACAATAATTGTATTATGAAAAAAAATTTTCTTTTATTCGCAGGAAACCTATTACTTGCGTCCCTCTGCTTTTCACAAAATGTCGGCATCGGTACTAACACTCCCACTCATGCCAAATTGGAAGTGGATGGAGCAGTTGGAAATGTTGTCGGGATCTTTGGCAATAGCACCTTTCCTGGCCTCTCGCTGAATTATGGTTATCCCGAACTGGGCTTTAATTATTATTTCAATGGAGGTAACAAAGCGATGGCGGCTGGCTATGCTTCTGTGATTGGAATGGACCCTATTAATGGTAATTTGATTTTTGGAAACTTTAATAACAACCAGGCGCCCGGTCCCTTCTCTGATATTGCAGGCTATACCGAACGAATGACGTTAAAACAAAATGGGCGCATCGGTATTGGAACGATCAACCCCAATGCGCAATTAAGCGTAACAAGAGGTACCGGGGTGGATGGTACTGCCGCTTTCTTTGGCACCACCCATGTTTCGCATTTTAACTACGGGAGCGCGGAAAACACATATATCCGGGGTGGTAAGGACAATGCCTTGATCATTATCGGGGATGGAACCGGGCAGCGGATTGCAATCGGCTCTTCCACCGTGGCCAATGGGTTTACTTTATCAGTAAGTGGCAAAGTAATAACGGAAGAAGTGCAGATTCAATTAAAAACTGCCTGGCCCGATTATGTATTCCGCAAAAATTATACGCTCATTCCACTGACAGAAGTTGAAAATTTTATTCACCAACATCAACACTTACCCAATATTCCTTCCGCTGGCGAAATCGAGAAAAATGGTTTGGTGGTGGGGGATATGCAAAAAAGAATGATGGAGAAGATTGAAGAGCTCACCTTATACATCATTCAACAAGATAAAAGAATCAGGGAACTTGAGAAGCAGGTTTCACCCAATAATTAACCAAAGAAAAATATGAGCTATGATACGGAAAGGAGTCATCGGGTCAATGCTGCTATTTTCCCTTTTGAGTAAGGCGCAGGTTAATCAGTACTGCAAGTCTCCCGATCCAGGCATATTCAGGTCTGTTTCTCCGGATGGGTGGGTGAAATTTCAGCCCAATATTGGTCTTAGCCCAAACAGATTGTTCTCTGAAAATGGAAGATCCTTCTTGTTGACAATGGGGTATGAAATGAGGATAGAAAAAACGGAGATAGATCAGGCAGGAATCGCACATACCCGGTACCAGGAATATTTCAACAATATTCCGATAATATATGGACATTTCATTGCCCACGGTAGAAATGGAGACATACAAAGCGGGAACGGTAAAATTTATACAGCACCTGTAATAAAAGAAAAGGCATCCATTAACAAAGAAACTTCAGTGCGGATAGCAATGACTTATGCAGGTTCATCGCGTTACTGGTGGCAGGATAGTTTAAGAGAGGCAAATTTAAAAAGAAAATCAGGTAACCCTTCCGCAACGTATTACCCCAATCCCGAGTTGTATTTTTTTTACAATGAATCGCAAAATCAATTGATTCTTTGCTACCGGTTAAATATTCAGGCCACAGATCCCGGCAAATCTGGAGCAGTATTTTTAGATGCAGAATCCGGGAAGGTGTTATTGTGGAAGTCTTTTGAGCCTTCGACATGCGATGCTGCACTTGTAAATACGGTTTGGTATAATAGCCGCACCATTTATACCTCTTTTGCTTCCGGCTGGGACTTACAGGATCGTTGCACTCCGTCAGTGTACAGTGTATATGATTATAACACTACTTTTAACGATATATTTCATACGTCGAATAATCAATGGACTTCATCCAGGGAACAAAGTGCGGCGACTGTTTTATGGAGTATACGTGAAACAAGAAACATTTACAATAGCTTTTTTGGGAGGAATGGTCATGATAATAATAACGGCAACCTGGATATGTATTTTGATTATATTTTTGCCGGCGGCAACAGAAATAATGCAAACTATCACTACGACCCGGTTGGGGATGACGAAATTAATATAGGAACAGGTTCAGCTGTTAGCAATATTGATGATTTTAGCGCATTGGATATTATGGCTCACGAATATACACACGGAGTTACGCAATATACCAGTAACCTCGACTACGAGAAAGAGCCCGGAGCCCTGAATGAATCATTCTCTGATATTTTCGGTGAATTTGTTGAAAACAGGGTTCTTGGAGTGAATGATTGGTTAGTTGGATTTGACAGAAAAAGACCTTCTGATAGTGCGCCAATGCCTTTGCGATATTTTATTGATCCATGGGGACAGAAAGATACTATAGCTGGATGGGTTTTCAATTTTAATCAGCCCAATACTTACCAGGGAGGCAGTGTTTGGTTTAATGTAAATGGATGCTCGCCTGCTGGAGGCCCAACGGGTAATGATTTTTGCGGGGTTCACACCAATAGTGGCGTACAAAATCAGATGTTTTACTTACTATGTGCAGGGGGAAATGGATGGAATAATGGTACGACTTGTCACGCTCTTGTTAATAATGGGTACCCCTGGTCAGTAACCGGGATTGGGATCGAAAATGCGATTCGTATTGCGTATCATGCGATGAGATTCTATCTTTCTTCAAATTCCGTTTATTATGACGCCCGTAATGCCTGGGTACATGCAGCGGAAGATCTTTTTGGGGCTTGTTCTTTTGAAGCTATTCAAACGGGGAAGGCATGGTTTGCAGTCGGTATAGGGCCTCCAGCTACTTTTGGAGCTACTATTTGCGGCAATTTTGGAACTATTCCGTATTTCTTTTTCAGGTCTGGCCAAATAAATATTTCAACCGCGTGTGCAGTTAATGTTTTGACTACGGGTAATCCTGTTCAGTTTAGTACAGGCGATAAGATTATCCTCAGTCCCGGCTTCTCTTCTTCCGCAGGAAGTAGATTTATTGCAAACATCAATAGCGACTGTAGTTTTGCGACCTATTAATATCGCAAGAGCGAAGTGCAAGTCATGAACCATACCCACATAAAAAAACATCCATCTTTTCACGAGATGGATGTTTCATTGTATAAAAAGTTTTTGTACTTACTTAGCCAGCTTATTCACTCTTTTCGTCAACTTACTTTTAAGATTGGCCGCCTTATTTTTATGAATCACGCCTTTCTTAGCCAGCTTATCAAGCATGGATGCTACATCAATTAATTTTGGGGTAGCTTCTCCATTCGATTTAATTTCTTTCAAATCACGGATGGCATTACGGGTAGTTTTTCCATAATACTTATTTCTCTCGCGGCGCTTAGTAGCCTGGCGGACATCTTTTAAGGTAGCTTTGTGATTAGCCATGAACTCGAATAGTTTAATTCCGATAAATTTCGGGAGGCGAAGGTAGGTTTCAACCGCTGAAATTCCAAAAAACAAGCAGTAAGTTCCCAACAAAATTCGAAATAAGTTCCAGATACTGCATCGACCAGGTCCTGCGAAGGCCGTTAAATGTCTCAAGAGAATGCAAAATGCTCCCTTCCTCCCGGAAAGACATAACTTTTATGGTTATCAGGGCTTCCTGCTGGTAGTATCCCGACCAAACCTGCCGATCTTGTCTATATTGAGCTAAAATTAGTACTTCAGAATAGCCTTTTCTCCGGGTCTTGTTCGGGACTTGTCCGACTCTCCTGCGGAGTTAAAGCGCTGGATTGGCCAGCCGAGCGCTTTAACTCCGAACAAGACCCGAAGAAGACTCGAAGAACACCCGAAGAACACCTGAACAAGACTAGAACAGGAATGGAGAGACCCAGGGATGGTCACCTGTCTTCTTACCTTTTGAGTTCGAACATTTTCACCGATATTTGTCATCCTACTTAAAGCCTTTGTGTTTCATGAAAGATTTCTCCTATATCACCAGTTCCCATCCTCAATTTATTGAGAACCTTTACCAGGATTTTGTAAAGAATCCGGAAAGTGTTGACCCCGAGCTCAGGAAATTCTTTGAGGGTTTTGATTTCGCAATGGCATCCGGAAAAGGAACATCCAATGGAGGGGCAACAACAGCTGCCGAGGGTCCCACTACTGCATTGCCTTCTAACATTGACTGGATGCGGGAAATCAGGGCCTACCGGATGATTTTAGGATACCGCAATAAGGGACACCTGATCGCCAAAACCAACCCGATCAGGAAACGAAAAGATCGGGGGCCAATATCGGACTGGATTTTTATGGCTTTACGGAAGCCGATCTCGATAAAACCTTCCAGGCTGGAAATCTTATTGGCCTGGGCACCACTACGCTTCGGGCTATTCAATAACACCTGGAAAAATGTTATGCGGCCCATGTGGGTATTGAATTCAAATACATCAGCGACCAGAAAAAAGTAGACTGGCTCACTAACGAAATAGAGAAGAAATTCGCTTACCCACTTCCCCTGGATAAGAAGAAAAGAATACTGGAGAAACTGAACCAGGGGGTAATGTTTGAAAAATTCCTGCATACCAAATATGTTGGACAGAAAACGATTTTCACTGGAAGGCGGCGAAACCACCATTGCCGCACTGGATGCCATTATTAATACTGCCGCGGAATTATGATGTGCAGGAAGTAGTGATTGGCATGGCTCACCGGGGACGATTGAATATACTGGCCAATATCATGGGCAAAACCTATGAGCAGATTTTCAGTGAATTTGAAGGCACCGCCAAAATGGATCAAACCATGGGCAGCGGCGATGTAAAATACCATATGGGATATGGAAGCGAATTAACAACGCCTTCCGGTAAAACCATCCACCTTAAATTAATGCCCAATCCTTCTCACCTGGAAGCAGTAGACCCTGTAGTAGTGGGTTTTGCCAGGGCCAAGGCAGATGTACTGTATAAAAGCGATTTCGATAAAATATTACCGATACTGATTCACGGCGATGCCTCCGTAGCCGGACAGGGCATTGTATACGAAGTATTGCAGATGTGCGACCTGGACGGTTACTTTACCGGTGGCACCATTCATTTTGTAATTAATAACCAGATTGGTTTTACCACCGATTTTGATGATGCCCGCAGTTCTGACTATTGCACCTCGCTGGCCGCTGCCGTACAGGCCCCTGTACTGCATGTAAATGGAGATGATGCAGAAGCGGTTGTTAAATGCGTGGAAATAGCCACCCGCTACCGCCAGGAATTTAATGCCGATGTATTTATTGATATGGTTTGTTACCGCCGCCATGGCCACAATGAAGGCGATGACCCTAAATTTACCCAGCCCCATCTGTATGCACTTATAGAAAAACATCCCAATCCGCGGGAAGTATATACCACATACCTGCTGGAAAATGGAGAAGCCGACGCCAAGAACTGGCAAAAGAAATGGAGAAGAAATTCTGGGCCGACCTGCAGGAACGCCTGGACGAGGTAAAGCAAAACCCCTTGCCCTACCATTACCAGCAACCAGAATTGTGGTGGAAGAGCCTGCGCCGCGCCAACCGGAGATGATTTTGATCAAGTCGCCCGTAACCGCTATCAGTGAAGCCGGATTTTAAAAAAATGTTTGATGCCTTGATGAAATGGCCGGCATGATTTTAAGCCATTGAAGAAAATAGAAAAGATTATACAGGATAAAATAAAATTATTTAATGAGGAAGGAAAACTGGATTGGGCCACCGGTGAATTGATTGGCCTATGGCAGCCTGATTCTGGAAGGAAACGATGTAAGAATGAGCGGGCAGGATGTAGGCCGCGGCACCTTCACTCACCGTCATGCGGTATTGCAGGATGAAGTCATCTGATAAAGCCTATAGTCGCTTCAGCCGGATTGAAGGCGCCAACGGCCAATTCAGGATCTATAATTCATTATTGAGTGAATATGGGGTATTGGGTTTTGAATATGGATATGCCATTGGCCAACCCCAATGCGTTGGTATTATGGGAAGCGCAGTTTGGCGATTTCTGTAATGGTGCACAAACCATGATTGACCAGTTTATATGCCGCCGGCGAACAAAAATGGAACCGGATGAACGGCGTAACCATGCTGCTGCCGCACGGCTATGAAGGACAAGGACCCGAACATAGCAGTGCGCGCATGGAACGCTTTCTGCAGTTATGTGCAGAACTGAATATGGTACGGTAAATATTACCACAGCCGCCAATTTCTTCCATGCGCTGCGCCGGCAGTTAACATGGCCTTTCCGCAAACCGTTGATTGTTTTTTCTCCAAAAGCCAATCTGCGCCATCCCGGCAGTTATTCAGCCGATGAGCGAATTTACCATGGGGGGTTTCAAGGAAATGATTGATGATCCTTTTGTAACTAATGCCGCAGCCAGGTAAAGAAAGTATTGTTCTGCAGCGGAAAAATATATTTCGACCTGGCTGAGAAGCCAGCAAAAAGAAATATAGAAAGGATGTCGCCATCATCCGGGTGGAGCAATTATATCCGTTGCCCGTAACACAACTGGAAGCACTGTATAAAAAATACAACAGGGCCACCTGGTTCTGGGTACAGGAAGAACCGCTGAATATGGGAGCCGCTTCCTACCTACAGATGAATCTGAAGAGCATTAATTATGGAGTTATCAGCCGGCAGCCAGGCGCCTCCACCGCCACAGGTTATGCAAAAGTTCATCAGCAGGAGCAAGAAGAAATTATTGAAACCGCTTTCAATTTAAATAATGCTGGTATCATGATTCAGGGCATAGTATTAATTTCGTACGTGTTTGTTAGCATACCTGGTAAATCATGTTATAAGAATTGCATGTATTTAATAGCATTCGCACATATTCGTTTAAATTCGCACTAATTAGCGCAATATGATTGATATTAAAGTTCCAACAGTAGGTGAATCTATCAGTGAAGTAACCTTATTAAAATGGACCAAAAAAGATGGCGATTATGTAGAAAGGGATGAAGTAATTGCCGAACTGGAAAGTGAAAAAGCCACTTTTGAAGTGAATGCCGAAAAAGCCGGTGTATTAAAATTAGCGAAGTATAAGGAAGGCGATACTATGAAAATTGGCGACCTGCTCGCCACTATTGATGAATCAGCGGCTAAACCAGAGGGGAAATCGGGAGTCGGGAATCAAGAGGCTGGAGTCGGGAGTCGGGAGTCGGGAGTCAAATCCGGTGTAACAGAAACTAAATCGAACGGTAAACCACCGGAAGTGAATGTTCAATCTCAGCCTGCCGACATTAAAGCAACCCCGGTTGCGTCGGCAATCATTGCTGATAAAAAAGTAGACCCGAAAAGATTACCGCCAGTGGAGCCGGGGGCAAAATTTTAAAAGAAGATGTATTGGCTGCATTGAACAATCCGGGCCGTGTACTGGGGGTGCTTCCTTCAGTCGCGATGAGAAGAAGGAGAAAGATGAGCAACCTCCGCAAGACCATCAGCCGCCGGTTAGTAGAAGCAAAGAATACCACGGCCATGCTCACCACTTTTAATGAAGTGGATATGACGAATATCATGGCCATCCGCACCAAATACAAAGACAAGTTTAAAGAAAAACACGGCACCAACCTGGGCTTTATGAGTTTTTTTACCAAAGCCTGCAGTTATGCTTTACTGGAATGGCCTTCGGTAAATGCGTATATTGATGGAGAAAATATTATTTACCATAATTACTGCGATATTTCCATTGCCGTCTCCGCCCCTAAAGGATTAGTAGTTCCGGTTATCCGTAATGCGGAAAGTCTAAGCATGGCTGATATAGAAAGAAAGGTGGTAGAGCTGGCGGGAAAAGCCAAGGAAAGTAAACTGAGTATTGAGGAAATGACGGGAGGCACTTTTACTATTACCAATGGTGGCGTATTTGGTAGTTTAATGAGTACGCCTATTATAAATATTCCGCAAAGTGCTATTTTAGGAATGCATAAGATACAGGAGCGGCCGATGGTGGTGAACGGACAGGTAGTGATAAAGCCCATGATGTACCTCGCGCTCAGTTATGATCACCGTATCATTGATGGAAGGGAAAGTGTAAGCTTCCTGGTACGGGTAAAAGAATTGCTGGAAAATCCTGAGTTGTTACTTTTCGGCAAAGATCCTGTTAAAACTTTATTGGAGTTATAACTATTATACCATAAACTGCTATATGAGAATAAAACTATTTACTACCCTATTTTTATTTGGTACGGTAATCATCTCCTGCCAGAAAGAACTCGCCTTTGAAAATAACGGCGGCAACAGCGGGGGAGGAACTACCGGCGACCTGGTAACCAGGATCGTAGCAAAGGTAGGTACCGATTCGACGGTTAATGAATATGAATATGATAGTAATAAAAGGTTGATACGGGAAAAAATAAGCGGTGTATCGCAGGCTGTAGCTATCAATAACGATCTCCGGATTATCCGGAACAGTGCCGGAATTATTACGAGTACCATTCAGAAAAACGCGGAGCTTATTGCCCAGGGGTTGGATAGTGCAGTCTCCCGAATAAACTATGATGCGGCTTCCAATCGGTATACTTCCAGGGTTATAGAAATTTCTTTTTTTGGCCTTACCACCATCGATAGTACCGTGTTCATATATGATGCGGGTGGTAAAGTTATCCGTGAGGAAGATTATTTGTCGAATCCTGCTTTTGGATCCTTTCCCTTATTGGCTGCCAAAACGGAATATACCAATGGTTCATCAGGGATAACTCAAACCAATATCAGTTTCAGCGATCCATTAGCCGGTGGCCCATTTGAATTACTGGCCACGATAAAGTATACGTATGACGGGAAAGTGAGTCCGCTCATATTATCACCGGGAGAAGCAGCTGTAATTGCACGAACGGACCTTTCAGCTACCAGCAATGGTACCAAAATGGAATTTGAAGATATTGCAAACGGAGGAGCCGGTAACTTCACGCAAACCCTGGTTTATACTTACAATTCCAAAAATAAACCGGTAACAGCTGTCAGCACGCAGACTCCTGGGAATATCGTTTCGAATATTTCTTATTATTACCAGTAGAATATGGTTCTTACTTCAAAAGTGATTGCGGGTTCCGGCAATCGCTTTTTCATTTATAAATTGCAGGGTGAGCCGTTTTCATTCTTATCTTAATAGTGCTTCCGAAATACTGAAGCAATACAAAGGAGCAGAGCCTTTTTCTTCTTTTTTGAAAAAATTCTTTTCCCTACAAAAGAAATTTGGTTCCCGGGACAGGAAAGAAATCGCCCAGTTATGCTATAGTTACTTTCGGTTAGGAAAGGATTTCACCGAATTGGAAACAGCGGAAAGAATTCTCACCGGCTTATTCCTGTGCGCCACGGGGCCGAATGAAATAATATCAGCGCTTAAGCCAGGGTGGAGCGAAAAAATTTCTTTGCCGATTCCAGATAAGCTGAATTGTCTTTCTCCCATCCATCCGGATCTTTCGATTTTTCCCTGGAAAAACCAATTAAGTGAAGGAATAGATTTCAGTTTATTCAACCAATCATTCCTTGTTCAGCCCAATTTATTCCTGCGCTCCAGGCCAGGGTTGGAGGAAATAGTTATAGAAAAACTTAAAAAACGTGGATACAATGAAGTAGCCCGGAGCCCGGAGTTCGGAGTCTTCCCGGTTGAAAGATGGTTCCTGAATCAACGATGGATGAGATTGATAGGAGATGTTTGTGTCGAACTACCTAATTCTTCCCGAATTGAAGAAATAATTGAATTGGATAAAGAAGCGGTAGTGCAGGACTATAACTCACAGCGCATCGCCGAGTATTTTGAAATGGTCAGACCGGGACGGTCAGACCATTTCAAAATCTGGGATTGCTGCGCCGGCAGCGGCGGTAAATCGATTCTTGCCAAAGATTTGTTGGGAGATATAGACCTCACTGTTTCGGATATCCGGGAAAGTATTCTCATTAATCTGAAAAAGCGATTTCAAATGGCAGGAATAAACAATTATTCCAGCAGGATAATAGATTTGTCAGCTTCCGTCTCCAGCCTCCCGCCTCCAGGCTCCCACCTCTCTACTTCCAGCTACGATCTTATTCTCTGTGATGCGCCCTGCACCGGCAGTGGCACCTGGAGCCGCACACCTGAACAATTGTATTTTTTTGAAGAGACAGTGATTGATCAATACGCCTCCCTTCAAAAGAAGATTGTTTCAAATGCGATGCCTGTATTGGCCCCCGGCGGCTATTTCTTGTATATAACCTGTTCTGTTTTTAAAAACGAGAATGAAGCTATAGTGGAGTTCATAAAAGAAAAATTCCATCTCACATTGGTAAAGATGGAATTACTAAAAGGATATGATAAAAAAGCGGATACCATGTTTGCCGCACTATTTACTACTTCAGCAGTTTGATGGTTTGTTTGTTTTTACCATCATTATAACGAACATAATAAACACCTCTCGACAGTTTGGGGCCGTTGGTGAATTCAATAAGATAAACTGTTTGCTTGGTAATTTCCAGTGATTTTGCATCTACCAGCCTACCCAAAGCATCTACCAATTGTAATACTGCTCTGCCATCGGCAGGTGCTTTTAACACTAAGGTGAACATATGGTTAACCGGGTTTTGATAAGGCTTCAGCCATTTGTCTCCTAATATAGCGGCTATTTTTCTCGCTTCTCTTTCTTTGGTTAATGCTTCGTGGGCTTTCCGGAAATTCGGAATCCCGTATCCAAAACGATCATCGGGAGTAAGATATTTATGCGCACTTTTCTGAACGGCGTCCATGATCTCCATATTGGTAAATTCAGGAAATGCCTGCCACAAGCAGGCTATCAATCCGCAGGCAAGCGGGTTCGAAAATGAAGTACCGTTACCGGACGCTACATTTCCTGTTGTGTTGGCTAGTATAGTTCCCTGTCCGACAGAAACAATATTGGGTTTTATTTTACCGGCGCTATTGGGTCCCCAACTGCTGAAACCTGCTATGGTACCCGTAACCGTGGTAGCCCCGATTGTAAAAACGCTGTCGCCGTCAGCGGGGCAGGATACGAATTTGGCATCACCCGATGATCCGCCTGAATTACCCGCGCTATTCGTTACAATCATTCCTTTTTTAACAGCGAGATCCGCTCCATTGGTAATAATACTGGTATTGCCGTTTCTTTGCGCATAGGTATGATTGAAAGCAGGGTCATCAAAATCCGAATATCCGAGGGAGGAACTGATCATGTCGGCACCGGCACTATCAGCATATTCTGCTGCGGCCACCCAGTTTTGTTCTTCGATGGGATATTCAGTTGGAGCATCTTCTGTTCGGAAAAGATAAAATTTAGCATGCGGAGCCGAGCCAATGATCTGGCCGGGTTTATTAGCTGCAATGATGGAGAAGCAATACAGTCCATGCGGGTGATCTTCCGTTACACTTTGTTCGTTCATCACATAATCCCATTCGCCCAGCAAGCGTCCCTGCAGGCGAACGCTATCCATGGCACTGTTTGTTTTATATCCAAAGAAGCCGGCATCTAAAATTGCAATGGTGATACCCGCGCCGGTAAAACCAAGGTCGTGCAGGTATTCCCCTTCATGCAGGTGAATCTGGTTAAAACTGCTGCCGTAATTCAAAGAAGAAGTGCCGGTCGTTCCGGATGCACCGTGAGTTCCAAAAACAACCGGAGTTTCTTCAATTGGTTTAATAACCTCGTTGAATTTATTTGTGATGGGAGTAATATCTGTAGGCTTACTGCTTAACCCGATGGGACCGGTTGATTTTACAAAAGGGAAAGAATTAATTTTTGAAATCGCGCCGGGATCTGTTGTCCTGATTAAAACCTGGTTAAGCCATTTTGAAATATTCCTGATTGTTACATTTGGCACGGAACGGAGGCTATCGAGATATACGGCTGACACCGGAAGGTCTGTAGAATCAATTGTTATTTTTTGGCGGGTTCTGCGTTCTATTGATTTAGAAGATAGATAGGAGGAAGGATTAGCTAAGCTGTGGGCAGTTCCTTTTTTATCTTTTAGCTGAACAATATAGCTGCTGTATTGGGAATGGGCGCCCAGACCGGCCGAGAGCATCAAAATTATAAACAGGTAATTTCTTTTCATCTAAAAGAGCTTTAAAAGTCAGGTAACAATCATCCGGTAATTTAGTTGTGATCGATCATTACCATCTTAATACCATATCCTACTTTATAACCCGGATTTTGACCATTGGTAGGTTGGTATTCCCAATGAAGAAAGTCGCGGTAAATTAACCCGATACCTTCGCCGTACACTTCTTTGCTGAAGGTTTTCTCGCTATAAACGGCCGGGTCAGAGGGAATGCCAATGATTTCATCCCGCTGATTTACGGTGATCGTATTATCCACTACTTTATTATTCCATACAGTGAAAGGGCTGGAAACATTTTCGTAGGTATAATCCCAATCGTCCATAAAACGTACTTCTGAATTGCTGGAGTAAGTGTCGATGGCGGAGTTTCCTTTCCAGTTAAAGCCTTCGTTCACCGGAAGTTTTAATTTTTGAAAGCGCAAATTATTTTCCAATACTTCTACGGTTTCGCGAACCGGGGTTATCATATACGTTGCGCTTGGAACCCAGGGAGCCGTTCCCGAAGTATCACTCAGGTAACGAATGATCCGCCAGCTTGGACGGCCGAGGTTATCGGTAATAGCGGCATCTATCACTTCTTTTGCCTGGTATTTTAAAATGGTATCCTTCTGCCCGAAATTGATAAATTTGGTTGAGTCGAGCCGGTAACGAATGTACTTTCCTACCTGCAGATTCATATATTCAGAAAGTTCGGCCGAAGGGAATTTTTCCGTTTTTGAACAACTTACGGCTGCTAATATTATTATGCTTAATCCTATTCCGGCGGTTATAATTTTTTTCATAATCAGTATTACTGTTGATTTGGATTTCAATTAATGACAACCCGTCTGTATTATTAGTTGCTTTTTGCAAAAAACCGGGAAAATAGTTTCCCGGTTTTTAACGCATTAATATATCTTTTATTGCCTGAAAATGTAGGTATTAGCTATTAATCCAGGGTCAAAAAATCGGAGTCTATGACACTCAAGGGGTACAAAATGAAATGAGCCAACTTTTTGTCAAATTACCCTCCCAATGATACCCTCCAGACTCCCGGCTCTTGACTCCAGGCTCCCAACTTCCGGACTTTCGGACTTCCGGACTTCCCGACTTCCCAACTCCCGGCTCCCAACTCCCGACTTCACATCTACCTCTGTATTATCCCTCCTCCAATCACATCATCTCCTTCATAAAAAACGGCACTTTGTCCGGGCGCTACTCCTTTGGCGTCTTCATAAAATTTCACACTGATACCTCTTTCATGATTGTATAAATTACTCAGGGAGCCTTTGTCTTTATAACGGATTTTGGTAATGGCTTCCAGGCCGTCGCTGATGCCATCGTATTTAAGCCAGTTCAATTTGCTTACGATCATTTCCTGTTGATTCAAATCTTCTTCATCTCCCAGCACCACGGTATTTTTTTCCGGATCAATACCGGTAACATATACCGGTTTGCCGAAAGTGATATCTAATCCTTTGCGTTGGCCGACGGTATAGAAGGGGTAACCCTTGTGCTGACCCAGGATTTTCCCTTCTTTGTTTACGAAATTTCCGCCAGTAACTCTTTCTTCCAGGCCATCCACCCGGCGCTTTAAAAATCCCCGGTAATCATTATCGGGAACAAAGCAGATTTCGTAGCTCTCGCTTTTTTTGGCGAGTTCGGGGTATCCATAATCAAGCGCCATCTGCCGGATCGCTGTTTTTTTATAAGGGGCCAACGGAAGTAATGTTCTGCTCAACAAGTCTTGCTGCAATCCCCACAAAACATAACTCTGGTCCTTGGTATCATCAATCGCTTTGCTGATGAAATATCGTCCATTGTGATGTTGCTGAATTTTTGCATAATGGCCCGTGGCGATATAATCGCAACCCAGCGCATCAGCCCTTTTGAGCAGGGCTCGCCATTTAATATGGGTATTGCACATTACACAGGGATTAGGCGTTCTGCCGGCGAGGTATTCTTCTACAAAATTGTCGATGACAAAATCGCCAAACTCGCTTCGTATGTCTAATATGTAATGCGGGAAGCCATGTTGAACGGCCGCCATGCGTGCATCATTAAAACTATCGATGTTGCAGCAACCGGTTTCTTTTTTGCTGCCGCCGCTCGCGGCATAATCCCATGTTTTCATGGTAATGCCAATAACCTCGTAGCCGGCATCATTCAGCATTAATGCGGTAATGGTGCTATCAATACCACCACTCATTGCCACTAAAACTTTCCCATTGCGACTCATACAGATAAAAAATAGAGAACCGCAAATATACAATTGAATAGCGGCTTCCGGAAAGGCAGGGGGAACCGGGGGTAAACAATTCCCCATTCCGTAAACGGGCCGGTTTGTGATTAAGATTTCTTCAGGACAGCTTAAAAAATTAATAACCAGGGTATTGATAATTCTTCTATTTTTCCGGCAGGTAGCAAAAATCAATTAGCCTTGAAATACAGTCTTTTTCTATTATTGGTTCTATTAGGATATGGTAATGCATCATCACAAAAAGTGCGGAAAGCTGTTTTTGTAATTGTTGATGGGATACCCGCCGATGTGATTGAAAAGGCAAAAAAGCCTTC
Source organism: uncultured Chitinophagaceae bacterium (assembly GCA_963775145.1). GTDB lineage: Bacteria > Bacteroidota > Bacteroidia > Chitinophagales > Chitinophagaceae > Endoryza. The sequence continues at coordinate 178,100 of CAVZHZ010000010.1, read as the reverse complement.
GCTTGATCTGATAGCAAAAAAAGGCGGTTATACACGAGCCCATGTAGGTGGAGAAAAATCCGGCTATTCACAAACCCCTACCATCTCTGCCGTGGGCTATAATAGCCTGTTGACCGGAACCTGGGTTAACAAACACAATGTATGGAACAATGATATCACCGCTCCTGACTATAACTACTGGAATATATTCCGTTTCCTGAAGAATGAATATCCCTCTAAGAAAACAGCCGTTTTTTCCACCTGGCTCGATAACAGAACAAAACTGGTGGGCAGTGAAGTGGGGGCCGCGGGAAACATTCAACCCGATTATCATTTCGACGGACTGGAATTGGATACTATCAACTACCCGCACGATAACCAGTCGCAGTATATACATCTTATTGATGAACGCGTAACGGATACAGCCGCGGCGGTAATTCAACGAGAGGGGCCAGACCTTTCCTGGGTTTATCTCGAATACACTGATGATATGGGGCATCGGTATGGTGATAGTCAGCAATTTTATGATGCCGTAGAAATTATGGATAAACAAATCGGCCGCATCTGGCAGGCGATTGAATACCGCCAGAAAGAATTTAAAGAGGATTGGGTTATTTATATAACTACCGATCATGGCCGGGATGCGACTACCGGCAAAAACCATGGCGGCCAAAGCGATCGGGAACGCAACACCTGGATCATCACTAATGCAAAAGGATTGAACGAATATTTTTATGAGCAGCAACCAGGAATTGTTGATATCATGCCTTCTCTCTTATCGTGGCTCAACATCAATATCAGCCGGGAACGAAAAATGGAGATAGATGGAATTCCGCTTACCGGAAAGCTGTCTGCCATAAAGCCCAGGGCTGAATATGCAAATGGTAATATCCAGGTAAGTTGGACTGCCCTCGATAAGAATGGATCGGCGAAGATTTGGGTGTGTAACAGTAACAACTTCAAAACAGGGGGTAAGGATAATTATAAACTTCTCGCTACGGTTCCGGTAACAAGGGGTATGGCCACGGTCGATGTAAGTAAAATGCCTGCTGATTTTTATAAACTGTTCCTGGAAATGCCTTATAATTCTTTAAATCGTTGGGTGATTATAAAAAAATAATCTTTTTCCAGTGCCCGATTCTTTTTCTGCCCGACACAATTGTTTCTCCTTAATTTTAGAAGAAATACATTTCGCATCTCTTAAATAACTGTTATGAGAAAAACCGGCCTTTTATTGATCCTCGTTACCATTTCCATTTGTTCGCAGTCGCAGGACCTAAGTTATTATTTGCCCGATTCAGTTACTTACAATCCGGCTATTCCCAAACCAAAAGACATTATTTTCCACGAAGTGGGGAATGGCATGTTACACACGACCGCCTGGTAAATTATATGAAAGCCATTGCCGCGGCGGCACCTGATCGTGTGAAAATAGAAACAATGGGTTTTACTTACGAAAGCCGTCCGCAGGTGTTGCTCATTATTACTTCTAAAAAAAATCATGATAACCTCGAGGCCATTCGCCAACAACATCTGCAACTTACCGATCCCTCTAAATCTTCCTCCCTGAATACGGATAATATGCCGATTGTAGTATGGATAGGGCATTCTATTCATGGAAATGAAGCGAGCGGAGCGAATGCCTCTTTGTTAAGCGCTTATTATTTAGCGGCTGCACAAGGCAGGCAGATTGATGAGTTACTGGATAATGTGATCATCCTTTTTGATCCATCTTTCAACCCCGATGGATTACAGCGATTTTCTACCTGGGTAAATCAACACAGGAGTAAGAATTTAGTAAGTGACCCAAATTCAAGAGAGTTTAATGAAGTGTGGCCCGGTGGTCGGTTTAATCATTACTGGTTCGATTTAAACCGCGATTGGCTTCCGGCTGTACATATAGAAAGCCAGAACAGGCTAAAATGGTTTCACTTATGGAAGCCCAATATTTTAACGGATCACCACGAACAGGGAAGCAATGCCACTTTCTTTTTTCAGCCCGGAGTTCCCTCCCGGGTTAATCCATTAACCCCTTCTCAAAACCAGGAGCTAACCGCCAGGCTGGGAAAATTTCATGCACAATTTCTCGACCGCATCGGCTCCTTATATTTTACCAAGGAAAATTATGACGATTATTATTATGGTAAAGGATCTACCTACCCGGATGTCAACGGGGCCATTGGTATTTTGTTTGAACAGGCATCTTCCCGAGGCCATGCGCAGCAAACTTCAAATGGCATTTTACGATTTCCCGCCACTATAAAAAATCAATTCGTAACGGCCCTGTCTACCCTGGAAGGAGCGAGGGTGTTAAGAAAGGAATTTGTAAACTGGCAAAGAGATTTTTATAAGACCGCTATCACTGAAGCGAACAGTTCATCCATAAAGGGGTTTGTATTCGGTGGTAAAGATGATCATACCAAGACGTCGTTATTTGTGGAAATGCTTCGGCGCCACCAGGTAGAAGTATATGAATTGAACGCTAATGTATCAGCAGAGGGGTTGCTGTTCGAAAAAGGAACAGCCTTATGTGGTTCCTTCCAATCAGCCCCAGTACCGGCTGATACATGGCATCTTCGATAAGACGCTTTCGTACAAAGACAGTATATTTTATGATATCACGGCGTGGACCATGCCCCTTGCTTTTGGAATGCCCTATGCAGAATTAAACGCGGTAAAATATAATACCTCCCTGCTGGGAAGTAAAGTAGAAACCATAGCCATGCCCAAAGGAGAATTGCGCGGAGGCAAAAGCGAGTATGCTTACTTGTTTGAATGGAACGAATTACTTGCACCTAAAGCATTGTATGAATTACAGGAGGCGGGCGTATTAGTGAAATCCGCTACTAACCGGTTTGAAATGGAAATGATAACGGGCGTTAAGAATTTTAATTATGGTACGATCTCTATACCCGTTAAATTACAAAAACCGGATAGCGAAAAACTATACGAACTGGTAAAATCGGTAGCGGAGAAAAACGGGTTGGCTATTTACAGTGTTAAAACAGGTAATGTACAAAGCGGAAGTGATTTGGGCAGCAGCAAAATGGCGACCATAACCAAACCGGTTATTGCCATGCTGGCGGGAACAGGCGTGAATCCCACCGACGCGGGAGAAATTTGGTACCTGCTTGATCAGCGAATGAACATGCCGGCAACACACCTCGAACAAACGGTATTTAACCGGATCGACTTGTCGAAATACAATACGATCATTATGGTGGGAGGTACATATGTTGACTTGAATAAAGAGAAATTGAAGGCCTGGGTACAGGGAGGAGGCGTTTTAATTGTAATGGAAGAAGCCGTTCAGTGGGCGGCGGATAACGGTATCAGCAGTGTATTTTTTAAGAAAGCGAAAGCCCCTGTAGACAGCAGTGGTAAGCTTTCTTATATTAACCGCGAACAGATTGAAGGAGCCCAGCAGGTAAGTGGGGCTATATTTGGAGCGGAGGCAGATCTTACTCATCCATTGGCCTATGGGTACAATCAAAAAATAATCAGCCTCTTTAAGGCTAATAAAGTTTTTATGGAGAAAAGCAAGAATCCCTTTGCTACTCCTTTTTATTATGGAAACCAGCCATTGCAAAGCGGGTGGGTGAGTAAAGAAAATACAGAGGCGATAAAGAATTCGGCAGCCGTTATCGTTAATACGATGGGGAATGGAAGAGTGATAAGCATTGCTGATAACCCAAACTTCCGGGCATTTTGGTTGGGGGGAACCAAGTTGTTTATGAATGCGATTTTTTTTGGAAGAATTATTGAAGCGGGAAGCGGGCGAGTGGGAGATTGATAGATTAGTAAAAGTAAATAGAAAGGAGAAGGTGAAGTGTGTTTGCATGAATATGCTGGTGGTTATGGAGAGCTGACAATAATAATAAATATGTAAAACTTAGTATTTGATTTGACAGTTTAGGAGTAATATTCACTACTTGATCTGACAGTTAAGGATTTTTAGTTTTATAGGGTTAGGATATAATTAGGCTGCTGTTTGAGATTCATTCAGCAGCTTATGATTGGCTACAGATAAAGGGTAAAATCTATAAAATTATTCTTGAGCAACGTAACCTTAGCTTAGCGCTCACCTCCCAGTGGGACCCTCCCTCCCCCGCCACCGCCGCGCTTTTTTTTGAAAACCTTCAATAGGGCAGTTGTCCCTAATTTCTCAGAAACACTGTCTATTTTCCCTTCCAACAACATCGGGCTGTCTGGCTAAAAAAAACGGCAGCAGTTACTAGCAATCTTCCTGCCTTACAACTCATTTACATAAATCGATACAAATATATTTTACACAGTAGCCGGAACAATGTGAAAAAGACGATCCCCCAAAAGAAAAAACAGAATTTTCCGGGTTAAAAAAATGCTGGCATAAAATCTTCTCATTCTCCTAACTCAACAATTCAATTGCCCGGTACATTCAATCTCTCATTTTCTTTTTATAAGATTAACTTTTAGCTTTTACAAATAATATTGCGGGTTAGATCAAGTCTTGATTTCTACACATTATCCTTTATCCCGGATCATTTATCCCGCTTCATTTTCCATAGCCTATTCATTTTTTTGAGGCATCGTTAATTTCCCCTTTATCTCAGTTATTAAAACTTATTAACGTGGTGATAAACCCTTCTTTCGCAACCCCGGAAAGCCGTAAATTGCCTGTTCAAACCAATTTAAGTACGCAGCAAAATTTTTAAGTTATGATTAAGTTACAAGTGATCGGCAATCTGGGTAAAGATTGCGTTACCAATGCGGTAAACGGAAAAAATGTGATTAATTTCAATGTGGCGCACACGGAGAAGTACAAAGATTCACAGGGCAACCAGAAAGACAAAACCGTTTGGGTTGATTGCGCTTACTGGACCGAACGCACCGGCATTGCGCCCTACCTGCGCAAGGGCACACAGGTGTATGTGGAAGGGACCCCGGAAGTGCGCACCTATGCCAAAAATGATGGAACCACCGGCGCTTCGCTTACATTGCGGGTGCTGAGTGTACAGTTACTGGGTAATAAAGGAGAAGGCGCAGCGGGTGGAGCTAGCGGAAGCTATTCATCCGGATCCTCTGTTCCGGCTACTATTCCTTCAGCCAGTGATATTACGGAGCCCATTGATGATCTTCCGTTTTAAGCAGCTCGTTTATTCTGATTTAATTGATACAATGCCTTCTCCAGTAGAAGGCATTTTTGTTTCATAATATTCGTTTTTCATTTAACTTCCAGAAAATTGATTCATGTATCGCTTTATTTTTTCATTTTTTATTTTTCATTTTTCATTCTTTATTGCCCTTTCGCAAAAGACTTATAATACAGATGTACTCATTGTTGGGGGCAGCACCGGGGGCACGGCGGCCGGAATTCAATGTGCCAGAATGGGAGTACAAACCTTAATTGTTGAACAAACCAATTGGCTGGGTGGAATGCTGACCGCGGCCGGTGTAAGTTGTACCGATGGTAACGATGAACTTCCCAGTGGCATATGGCAGGAGTTTCGCGAAGCGTTGTACAAACATTATGGAACCCGGAACTTATTTACTGGCTGGGTGAGTGAAACCTGTTTTGAACCGCATGTGGGCGATAGTATTTTTAAAGCCTGGGCCGCCAAGGAAAAATCCTTGTCTGTATTATATGGCTGGTATTTTGACAAAGTAATTAAGAAAGGCAATAAAGTTACCGGTGCCATTTTCACCAATAAAAAAAAGCAACAATTAACCGTTACAGCGCGGCTCACTATAGATGGTACTGATCTGGGTGATGTATTTGCCGATGCCGGGGCTGCCTATGATGTAGGAATGGAAGATAAAACCTATTCTAAAGAAAGGATGGCACCCGGCCGGAATAATATAATACAGGATATTACCTGGGCCGCAATCTTAAAAGAGTATGATGCAGGCGTCGATGCTACGATTACCCGTCCCCCCGATTATGATTCCACCATTTATTTCTGCTGTTGCACCGACGCCCCCTGCGGGGAAGGGAAACCCTATAATGTAAATGCGCAGAAGATGCTGGATTATGGAAAATTGCCTAATGATAAATTCATGCTTAACTGGCCGGCGCATGGAAATGATTCTTATATCAATGTTATAAATATAAAACCAATTGAAAGGGACAATGTTTTAAAATCCGCCCGGCAGAAAACCCTGGGGTTTGTTTATTTTATACAAACCCAATTGGGTTTTAAGCATATTGGACTTTCCGATGAATTTCATTCGGAAGACAAACTCGCGTTGATTCCTTATCATCGGGAAGGCAGGCGGGTACGGGGAGCAGTGCGGTTAAATGCAGATCATCTTACCCAGCCATTCAGCCAACCGGATAAATTATATCGAACCGGTATAGCCGTGGGTGATTACCCGGTAGATCATCATCATGCCCCGGAGAAAAAAGCCCCGGCTATTGATTTTCCGAGAGTGCCTTCTTTTAATGTACCATTGGGCGCGTTAATTCCGGAACGCATAGAAGGATTACTTGTTTGTGAAAAAGGAATTTCCGTTTCAAATATTGTAAATGGCAGTACCCGATTGCAGCCTTGTGTGCTGTTAACAGGGCAGGCGGGCGGAATATTAGCTGCTAAGAGTATACTGATGGAAAAGAGCCCCCGCGCCATTGCTGTTCGGGAAGTACAAAGAGAGTTATTGAAATGGAAAGCCTATATTATGCCATATGTGGATGTAAAGCCCGATGATCCGCATTGGGAAGCCGTTCAAAAAATGGGGGCGACCGGTATTTTAAGAGGGGTCGGTAAACCGGAAGGATGGGCGAATAAGACTTTTTTTTATCCGGATAGTTCCATTTCAGAGAATGAATTAGCCTCCGGTTTGTTTCAATTCGAAACTAATTTTCCAAAGAACAAATATGCTGGTAACAATATGCTCACGATAAGTAAAGCCTGGGAAATGATTGTTGAAATGCAGCATCATCTTCGTACGAGGCTAGCCATTCGCCATAAGTATCCGGATATAACATTGAATGAATGGCTGGTAGTAGCAAAGCAAGTCCTGGGTATAGATAACATATCGGGAAACCGTTTAATAACCAGAAAAGAACTGGCCGCTTTCCTTAATAGCCTTGCGCAAAACCCTTTTTTGCAGAAAGTGGATATGAGGGGGCGATTAATCTATAAATAAAAACAAGGTTTTGGTCGGGAAGAATTATATTTTCCTCTATTAATTACTGTACCAGCTTCTCAATTTCTTCCCGGCTAACTCCAATTACTTTTCGATCTTGATCGTATATCCGCTGGAAACGATTACCATTGCACCGGGTTTGACTATCAGGCTTCGACAACCGACATGGATGTTTATAAAGGGATAATAGCTTCTTCCCGATTCTATAACGACGGCAGCATTCGGGTGTGGGATTGTTCCACATTTCCAGTTCAACCCTGAGTTCCATTCACCGCTGGAATTACCTGCCCAGAAAGCAGTTTTATTTATAGTATACGTTCTTGAAACACCTGTACCTGCTAAGGCAACGAAATTGATCTCCATGCCCCAGAATATAGTTCTTGGCTGCCAAAACTTCGGTTTTAGTTCCTGTAAATTCCCATCCGTCGGTGAGATTTATCCATGTGTTTCCTTCCAATTTCTGCCACTGATAATAAAAAGCATATCCGAGTGTATTCGACCAAATGGAATTAGTGGCTAAGGCTGATGTTTCTGAACATATACTTACCGTGTCATTTTTGCTAGACAGGAAGAATCCTCCAAATCCAATCGTTTGAGCGGTCACTTCCCAGCAGTTGAATTGATTATTCCAGCTTAAGGTGACGTTTCGATCTTCCAGAATTTTAACGGGCGAAGCATAAATGTATGACTGCGGTAATAGAGACTCATCTGAAGAATATCCTCTGAAAACGTACAAAACGACATTTTCAAAGGCGGCAAGATCGTATTGATTAGCCGGTAGTTTAGAATGATTCGTCAAACTATTGTAATTATCAAATTCCTCCTGAGTAAAATACAATTTCACTTTGCCCATTGATGTGTATCCATTATCCGGGTAGATCTCAATATGCCTTTTTACAAAATGCTGACCATTATAGCTAACACTATTAGGGTAAAATCTAACTGAAACTTTGGTATTCCCTAGGAGCCTGCTCATAACCTATCGGAATTACTTCTGCAATTAATTTACAGGTACTGTCATAGTAGGTCGTTTCTCCATAAGTGTAGAAATATTGAACCGTTGATTTATCGACAATATTATCAGCATTATTACAAGTATAGGTTCTGGTATAAGCCTGATTGGTATAGGAAGATCCGGAAGGGTATCCCTCCAATCTAACTCGATAGTAAATCAATGAATTCATTGGGGCTCTATCGTCGATACAGGAACTATCGGTATATTGATAAATCCAATTGGCACGCTGAAATCCTTCGGGACCACCAATAGATCTTTCGACAGAAATTGACAGTCCCGTTGTGTCTGCTTTGTTCCAGTTTAATTTTACCATCTTGCTGTTGAGCATCGAAACCCTTAGGTTAGACGGTGAAGGAAAACGGACACATGAAATGGTGGCAACCCATCCCGAATCAATTAAGTTACTGTTCGAAATTAATCTAAAAGTCAATGAGCCGTCAGCCGCAGTACTTGTATATGACGGCGGTATTTGGGTTCCTCTTGACCACGAAACACCAGGAGCATTTATGGAGTTGCCGTCGTATACAACAAAATAGTCGGAATAATCCTCTGCAAGTCGAAATCTAGAAAATGTAATGCTCACTTTGGATTGGTTATCTGGTGGATAAAAAGTGGTAACCATATCGGTGTTCGTCGGATATTGGTCCAAGCCACCCGGATCCATAAAAGTAAACCCACATCCAGCAAAGCTTCCGTTTCGCATAACGATTGTGTCGGATGCCATGGATACATTCATTGAGTCCGAATATTTGGAAACCTTGTTTAGTCTTTTCGCTGCTACCCTATATGTAAGAGAGGAAGCAGTGCCCGGTAATGTATCAACGAATTCAACCGTATTTGATGGCAGCTCCGAATAAAGCAGAAAGGCTTGAGAATTCAAAGATCGTTCAACAATATAAGAGGTCTCATCTTCTGAGTTATCACTCCAGCTAAGTTTTGCTTTTGAATTGGGCGTTTTAATAGCAATAAGATTGGTCGGCTTCGTTACCCCCTGAATACATGTTAAATGGGCAACCCATCCCGAATCTCTTGATCCGTAATAATTTTGTAGATAAACGGATAGTGATCCATCGGCGTTGGAGCTTTCGACAACTGGGGGCAAGTTGGCATCCGTGTATACTCCGATAACGGGTGTTCCGTAATTTGAAGAACCGTCATAGATGGTTAGAGAAGCTTGTGCTCCAATTTTAAATTTACTAAACTCTAGTCTAAGACTTTGATTCGGTAATAATGGTTTGAAGGTAATGAGTGAATACTGTACATTACCAGGCAACAAGTCAATACCTCCGGGATCCAGAAATACTTTATCGCAGGCAATCACAGTAGTGTCTTTCATAACGATTGGCACATTTCCGATTTCCAATTGTACCGTATCGCTATAAAAAGATTTAAGTGTATCTCTTACTGCTAACACCCGGTAATGGATAAATGAATTGGTTACATAGTTTGTATCAATAAAGTAAGATGCATTAGCCGGCAGCTCAGCTATAAGTGAAAACTTAGTAGGGCTGTTGACGGAGCGTTCTACGATATATTTTGTTTCATCATCTGCATTATCTTTCCATGTTAATCGTACCTGGTTGATACCGTAGGAAATTGCTTTACCGATAGCTGGTTTAGCAACGGGCTTATAGCAAGTGACTGCAGCTTCCCATCCAGAATCTGTTGGATTTCCATTGTCATGAACAAAAGTCAATGATCCATCGGGGCCATCACCGTCGAAAACAGGTAATATGCCAGTGCCTCTAAAGGTTCCAATGAGCGGCCCATAGGTATTTGATCCTTTGAAAACATAAAGGCTTCCATTGGTAAGATGGAATTTTTTGAACACGACCTTGACTCTATTACCCGGCAAAGCTGGTTTTAACGTAGTTGATTTGGTATAAAAACTCGGAACATTTTCTATTCCACCCGGGTCCATAAATGTGCGATCACATATCAGGACCGAGCTATCGGTCATAATATAGGGAGCGTTTCCGTAAGTAAGTTGGAAAGTGTCACTATTGAATGAAGCAAGCGTATCGCGGGAACCCCTTATCCTATAATATAACATACTATTTTCAGGGGCACTGGTATCATTATAAAGAGCGGAGTTCGGACCCAGGTTTGCAATACTGATAAATCTTCCGGGTGTATTGGTAGAACGTTCTACAATGTAATTGGTTTCGTCGTCTGCATTATCTTTCCATTTTAATAAAGGTTTTTGACCTGCCTGGTATGTTACTATCAGATCGGTAGGTCGGGCCACCGTTTTGTAACAGCTAACATCTGCCACCCATCCTGAATCTTCTTGACTGTTGCTATTGTAATAAAAGGTTAGAGATCCATCTGGGTTAAATCCTTCCAAAACAGTTAGGGGTGCGCTGCTGCCATTAACAGATGTCAGCAATGGGGCATTTACCCCTGAACCATTGAACACTACCATATATCCGTAGTAACCTATTTTGAACGACCGGAAAGAGACGCGTACCCGATGTTGTGGAGTGGTCGGCTTTAGGGTGGTTATGTACACAATCGACCCCTTTGGTAGAACATCTACTCCCCCGGGATCCATGAACAATTTTCCGCAGGCGATAGCCACCGTGTCTTTCATGATTAATGGTGCATTTCCTATTAGCTGTTGGGTGGTATCAGAATAAAAAGAGTTAATGGTATCTCTGATTGCTCTGATACGGTAATAGACAACGGCGTTATCGGGTACCAAACTGTCTATAAATAAATTGTTATTGGCCGGTACCTGGGCTATAGATGTGTAGAGAGAGGGAGCATTTACTGACCTTTCTACTATAAACCCTGTTTCGTCATCTGAATTATCAAGCCACTGTAACCGCACTTTCCTGCCAGCCAATGCGGCAGACTCTAGAGTGGTTGGCCTTGAAATTGGTTTATAACAGGATACATATGCTTGCCACCCACTGTCTGAGCCAAAGCTGTATTGGAATACAAATGTCAGGGAGCCCTCTGGACCGGTGCCGTCGAAAATACTGTCGATTTTATTTCCATAAAAGCTACCCAGCAAAGGACTTTGATTTACGCCTGACCCATTATACACAATTAAATGAGAACTGGTCTTGAATTGATGAAACCTCACTCTAATTCTGTTGCCGGGTACTGAAGGTTTAAATATAACAGTCCTGGTATAATTATCTGGAGGATACAAATCTGTTCCGCCGGCATCCAGGAATACTTTGTCGCAAACTATCAGGGTACTGTCTTTCATTAGAAATGGAGCATTGCCGAAGTTTATCCGCACAGGATCAGAATAATAAGAATTGAAAGTATCTCGCTGGGCTTTCACTCTATAAACCAGAAGACTATTTGCCGGAGCCGAAGTATCTACATAGGAATTACTATTTGTAGTAAGATTTGCTAAAGGAGTAAAGAGCCCTGGTGCATTAACGGATCGTTCGATAATATAATTAGTTTCATCGTCAGCATTGTCGGTCCACAACAAAGCCGGTTTTTGTGAGCCATTAAGATTTACCTGCAAGCCAGAAGGGTTAGCAACAGGTTTATAACAAGATACCTGAGCTACCCATCCCGAGTCGTTGTAGGAACCGGAGCTATAAAAGTAAAATGTCAGGGATCCATCGCCACTGGTACCATCCAAAACCGGCGGGATATTGGAACCACTGTAAGAGCCAATCTGTGGCGACTGTACCGAAGCACCGTTAAACACATATAATGAGTTGTATGAAATTCGAAAATTACTAAACACAACCCTCACTCTATTCCCGGGAATAGAAGGCTTAAAGGTGACAGTCTTTACCTGGTTGGCTTCACCCAGCATATCAACACCTCCCTCATCCATAAAGATCTTGTCGCACGTTATCAATACACTATCTTTCATTAGAAAGGGAGCATTACCTATACCCAATTCAACAACATTACTATATGGGGAGCCCTGTGTATCTCGGAAGGCTCGTACCCGATAGTTGCAAAGGGCATTCGCCGGAGCTGAGATGTCAACAAAACTCGTACTATTGGCTGTGGCTTCGCCAATAACCTCAAACCGCTTCGGCGAATTTGTTGAACGTTCTATCACAAACTTTGTTTCATCATTTGACTGGTCTATCCAGCTTAGCCTGGGTTTGTTATTAACAAATTCCACCATTAAGCTTAATGGCGCCGCTACTGGTAAATAACAATTTACTATTGCCTTCCACCCAGGATAAGATGATCGAATAACCGGAATATTGGAATGTAAGCTGACCTTCCAACGCGGTGCTTTCGAGAACCGGTGGCAGCGTTGTCCCGTTAAAGCTACCTATCAAAGGGGCGTTGGTAGATGAACCATTGTAGACTCTCAGATACTCACAACAATTAGGCATATTGAATTCAGTAAAGCTCACTTTGATCTTTCTTCCGGCTTCTCCAGGATTCAATGTTAATGTTTGAGTTCCCTGCGCATTGTTATTCCCAAGGCCACCGGCATCCATAAAAAGTCCTTCACAAGTAGTAATGATATTGTTTTGCATCAATATTACGGGGCCGGTTATCGAAACGACCGTATTTGAATAGTTGGATTCGATTTTATCCCAGCAAGCTACGATCCGATAGTAGGCAACACTATAAGGCGCAAGGGTGGAGTCTGTATAGGCGGTAGTATTGGGAGGCAATTCTCTCCATGCTTGAAAATGAAGAGAATCATTTATCGACCGTTCGATTACAAATTTAGTTTCATCATTCAAAAGATCATTCCATTGTAGTGCTGTTCCCAGTTGAGAAACATAGGTGGCGGTTAGGCCTGAAGCCGCGGTTATCGGTTTATAACAACTTATATAAGCGCTCCAGCCAGAATCGGGTATCGAATTGTTTGAGTAAAAATAAAATGTCAATTCTCCGCCGGGAGCAGTACTCTGAAGAGTTGAGGGGGTATTTCTCCCAGTATAGTATCCGAGAAAAGCATTAGTGCCTGCTCCGTTATAAACATAAAGGTAATCCAGGTATTCTTCCGTTTTGAAGTAGCTGAACCTGGCCCGGATTTTAGTATCAGGCGAAGAAGGTTTCAGAACGGTGGTAGCTGATGCTGTATTTGGATAGTTGCCCGTACCTCCCGGATCAAGGAACGTAATTCCACAAGTAGTGAACGTTCCTTCGTTCATGATCAATGGTGCATTGCCCACGGGGATGCGGGCTACACTAGTATAGTTTGAAAACACACTATCAGCTCTTACGGATCTGATGCGGTAGTTATTAAAAGCATTATTAACAAAATTTGAATCATCGAAAATTCTCAAACCCGAGTCAACAAATGCAATATGCTGAAAGTTGCTTGTATCATTTATTGAACGTTCAATGGCAAATGCCGTGATAGGATTGGAAAAATTAAATGTCCAGTTTAATCGGATTGAAACGTTTCCATTAATGGTCCCCGCTAGTGCAGAAGGGGCTGGCAAGAACTCTTTTACTCCTACCGCATCCCAGGCTTTTTTGGCTTGTATATATTCATTAGAATTTACTCCGTACAGATCCTGGGCCGCTTGTAAAGTAGTAATTCGGGCATCTGGATAGGTTGATGAAGGAAATAAGTACATCGTTTCTGCACGATAAACTATGGCAGCCGCTTTGTCGATACCAATGCCACTTACATTAAACGGTATTCCAAAATCATTTACACCAGATTGCCCCACAGAAAGAAGATAGAACCAGTAATTCATCACGCCGCTATTGTAATGAACCCCACCATTATCAGCTGAGCCTGTGTACCAATAGTTTCCTTTGTAAGTATCTGGTTGGCCCTGGCTATTAGGATTACTCATGGAACGGAAAGGCGTGCCGGTTACCGAACATTCATCTGCCAACAACCAGGTATTTTTCTGCGGATCTGAGAAATATTCAACACAGGCACCCCAGATATCACTAAGACTTTCATTCAGGGCGCCGGATTCGTAAGAATAAATGAGGTTAGCTGAGTATTCACAAACAGCATGTGCGATTTCGTGTCCGCAAATATCAAGGGTTGTTAAAGGGAAATAGTAGATCCCATCGCCATCTCCATAGGTCATACTCGTCCCATTCCAAAACGCATTTACATATCCTACACTGTAGTGAACGTAACTGTTTATTCGGGCGCCGTTATTATCAAAACTGTTTCGATTGTGCTTTAACTTAAAATAGTCACTGGTTTTCATGGCACCCCAGTGAGCATCAAGAGCCACATGATCAAAATTGCTATTGTTTAACTCCGCGTCCGTCCAGCTATTATCATTATCCGTAAATTCAGAAGCTCCTAAATAATTGGATCCTTTGTTAAGATTCCAGGTGGCAACATTATAATTTCCCACTGTATCCTTTAGCGTATAACGACCATCGGTAGTAATTGAAGTGGATATAGTTCTTGATCCGCTATATCTCGTTACTGCATTGCCATCTGCGTGCTTAATAATTGGATCCACTAATAATACTTTCCCGGTTGAGGCATCAATATAAATATGATCATATCGCAATGGCTGAACAGCATATATTGCGAATTTGAAAGCAAGTCGCATAGCAGGGGTTGTTGAATTGTTTTCCTGTTCTTCGGTGAAGTTTTTACAAATAACCAGCTCTCCTCTTGGTCGGGCATTTAAGGATCGATCCGGGAAGTTGGCATCCTGCCAGCTATATTTCGATGCTCCAATAAAGGTTAACGCTTGTGTCAAAGCCGCACTTTCGGATAGCAACGGACTGACAGAGAAATTTTCCGGAATATTATAATACTCACCTGTGAGCATCTCGAGTGTACCTGCCCGTGAATGAATCGTAAGACTTCCAAATTCAACTTTTACTCCTGAGAAATATTGGTTATACCTGCTGTGTTTTATTTGTCCATTCTCTTGTGTAGAAGAAATTTTTGATTGTTTATCAAATTGTAATGAATGACGATTGCCTAAACCCAGAAGCCGCTTTATTGTTGCTGTGCTGGTATCAGATTTAGGTGCTGTTGGTTTAAATTTCAGGAAAGTATACCGGCCATCATTTGTTTTCTTACCATATTCAAGATTTCCTGGGTTAATTTGTTGTGCCTTGGATTCGCTTAGAGAAAAACAAACGGCAAAAATGGTCAACAGAAAAACATTTCCGTGTCTCATGAACAGAAGGTTTGGGGGTGGAACTCTTATAGCAAAAATAAGGATTTGCTCCCCAAAACTCCTTCAACCTGGAGATATTCGTGATAAAATCCGTACTATCGTATCCATATATCTGCTATGCGCGTAAATATACTTTGGTTCAAGATTGCACCTCGCCCATTCCCTCATTTTATTTTCTTAATTATTGCCTCCACTTCTTCCCTTGTAACCGCTTTTTGGTGATCATCCAGGTTTATGACAAACAAATATCCCTTTTGCCCGGTAGTAGCAGTGAAAGCACTATAAAGATTAAACTGTTCACTTACTAATAATCGACCACTGGTAACATTCCATAATTCTTTTGCGCATAAACATCCCAGCGTGGGGGAAAGAGGGTACCAGGGTTTGCCTTTAAAATATTCCGGATCGATAGTGGTACCATGGGCAATAATTTCTGTGCGACCAATTTTTCCCGCATAGAAAGATTCCATCATGGGTTCGTATTTTCTCCAGGAGGAAGGTAATAGGGATTGATAGGCATTTAAGGGAGCCACGGTAGAATCCCATTTACCGAAAAAGAATTTTTGCAAACTATCCTCAAAGGGCATAATCAATTGCAGGTTGGGCGTGGGGCCGATATAATTATTATTGGCTACTGCGGTACCCTGTATGCTATAAATACCCTGGGGGGTATTGCCATTGGTAATAAAATACGGAAGGGCGGAGGCCGAACGGGCTAACTGTTCAAAGATCATTATTCGGCCATCTTCTCTCTTTACAAAACTACCGTCGGCATGTTGCACGACAGCGAGTCCGGGATAGTCTCTATTCCATCGCTGAAAAGAATAAATAACCTTATTTCCCAATAGCTGCTGGTATCGAACCAATTCATTGATGGCAGGGGACGCCTGCTTAACCAGGGTTTGATGTTGTGTTAGAAATCTGTCCAGCTCAATAAGGAGAGCGGTTGAATCATAATCCGGAAACTGCTCCACCATTTTTATTTTGATGGTATTGATACTCTCTGTTGAATGATTCACCCGGTACAAATAAAGGGCGCACATCGCAAACAGCTTTGGATCAGTTTCCATCTTAAAAATATCTGTAATTTCCTTTTCGTATTCTGTAGGGTAGATGCCATACACCGCTTCCAGGAAAGCGCGCCTGGTATCCTTTTGAAGGCTATCGTAAGACGCAATGATTTTCCGAAACCCTGTTTCCACCATTTCATTACGAAACATGAATTGAGAAATAGCCCAGCAGGCCGATTCAAACTTATGTTCATTTTCCGAAGTAAGTGTTTGCTCAAAGGTTTTGGCAATAATATTTTCACGAAGGTCCTTTTCGAGCTGCTGCCGTTTATTATAAAATACAAAATCAGTGTAAATATCTTCCCGCCGGGGTTGGGCCAGGCAATGATCGCTCACAATAAAAAGTAATACCACAAAATAAAAATACCATCTCATTAATCAAAAATACAACAACGGCTGCTGTATTAAAAATCAATGGAAGCTGGTTGGCTGTATTTTAATAATGCGTAACTTGGAAGGATTCACCTGTTCTCACTAAATAAAAGAAAGCTATATGAAAAAAATGTTGAATTTCTTTTTCGCTTCGGTTACTATATTTTTTCTGGCACAATGCAATAATGAATCAAAACCAACTGAAACGGCCGGTACACCGGAAAAATCGGTTACCGCCAATTGGAAATTGGGGGTTCAATTATGGACCTTCCATCATTTTGATTTTGTAACAGCCATTGCCAAAGCGGATAGTGCCGGTATAAAGTTTATTGAAGCTTTTCCGGGTCAGCGTCTGGGAGGTGATTTTAAGGATTCTGCTTTCGATATTACCCTATCCGCAGAGGGGAGAACCAAAGCAAAAGAACTATTAAAATCGAAGGGGATTACAATGGTGGCTTTTGGGGTAGTGGTACCACAATCACCCGATGAATGGAAAAAAACATTTGATTTCGCAAAGGATATGGGCATCGAATATATCAGTGCGGAACCGTTGAAAGAACATTGGGATTTTGCCGATAGCCTGGCCGATTCTTATGGAATTAAAATTGCAATACACGACCATCCCAGGGAAAGTGCATACTGGCACCCCGATTCAGTCCTGGCTGCTATTAAAAATCATCCCAACCTGGGTTCTTGCGCCGATATGGGTCACTGGGCCCGTAACGGATTAGATGCGGTGGAATGCCTTAAAAAACTGGAGGGCCATATTTACGGCTTGCATTTTAAAGATGTGAAAGAGTATAATAAAGTAGAATCAGAGGATGTTATAGTTGGAACAGGCGTTCTGAAGTTCCCGGATATTTTTGCCGAGTTGAAACGACAGGGTTTTTCCGGCATGTTTTCCATTGAAAGGGAGAACAATTGGGAGAATAACGTACCGGATGTTATTCAGACTATTAAATTTTATAATCAGCAGATAACACAATTGAAATAGCAAGCAGTTGTCCTTAACCTATTGTTTTAACCGAATAAAAAAATATACATGTCAAAAGACTCATCCCGTCGCAAATTTATTCAGCAGCTAAGCGGTACCGCATTATTATTTGGCGCCGGTTCTTTAGAAAGACTTCAGGCAGAAGAAAAGATAGAGGAAAGAATAATGCAATACAACCGGAATTATATGTCGAACGACAAGATCCGGCTCGCCGTTATTGGTAACGGCATACAGGGGCATAGCGATTTAGAAGCAGCATTAAAAGTACCGGGAGTAGAACTCGCAGGGGCTTGTGATCTATATATTGGTCGCCTGGAAAGGATGAAGGAATTATATGGTAATGGGTTATTTGTTACCCGCGATTATAGAGAGTTATTATTGCGAAAAGATATTGATGCCGTGATCGTTGCTACCAGCGACCACTATCATGCCCGCATTGCTACGGATGCTATGAAGGCTGGTAAACATGTGTATTGTGAAAAGCCGATGGTACACAAACTCGACCAGGGCCTCGGGGTTATTAATACCTGGAAGCAAACAAAGAAAACCATGCAGGTGGGCAGCCAGCGCATTAGTGGACTGGATAATGCGAAGGCGAGGGAATTATACCGGGCCGGTGAAATAGGGCAACTCAATTGCATTGAAGCCAGTACCGACCGGCAGAGTGCAAACGGGGCCTGGCAATATACAATGCCTACCGATGGAAGCACGGATACGGTTGACTGGGATCGTTATATTGCCGGTATGCCAAAACAATCGTGGGATCCGAAGAAATTCTTCTGGTGGAGAAATTATAAAGAATTTGGTACGGGTATGTCGGGCGACTTGTTTGTTCACTTATTAACCGGCATTCATTTTATTACAGGTTCCTACGGACCGGTGAAAATATTTTCTTCGGGGCAATTGTGTTATTGGAAAGATGGCCGGAACGTACCGGATGTAATGACAGCCATCTTAGAATACCCGGATACCAAAGAGCACCCTGCTTTCCAATTGATGCTCCGCGTAAATTTTGTCAGCGGCGCCGGTGAAAAAAGCGTTACCCGTTTTATAGGAAGTGAAGGAACTATAGACGTGGGATGGAATGGGATCACTCTTAATCATAGTATCATGTCAAAGGCTCCGGGTATTGGTGGATGGGATGCTCTTTCTACGTATCCGCAGGCCATGCAGGAAACATTAAAACAACAATACGATACGAAGTATAGCGCAGAAGATAAGAAGAGACCCGTGAAGCCGCCAATAAAATATATCCCGCCACCGGATTTTGACGAACACGTAGAACATTTTGCCAATTTCTTTGAAGGAGCGAGAACGGGCAAAGCGGTTATTGAAGATCCTGTCTTTGGTTTTAGAGCGGCCGGTCCCTGCCTCGCGATTAATGAAAGTTATTTTCAAAAGAAAGTTATTCATTGGGATCCTGTAAACATGAAAACGAAGGAGTAAAAGGGGAAAATTCAAAAGTCAAAATTCAAAGGGTAAAAGGCAAAAAAGGAAATTCAATTGGTCATAGGCAATTGGGAAAATAAAAAAATGATTGTTGCAAGTTGTTATTGCTGAACAGAAAACCATTATTAAATCAAAAAGGAAAAATGGACGGTGGTTATAGCGGGATATTTCATTCATAATCATATTCATTAGTTGGAAAGTTTGTGTCTTCCAACTTCCCACTTACCATCATACCGTTCGGGTCTTTTCCGTTTCTTTGCATATGCCTGAAAAATTGTTTCCCTACTTACAGCTCCTGCATTTTACCCGAAATGTTTTCGAAAAAATTGGTTGTTCGCCAGATGATGCGGAAACCGCTGCAAAAGTTTTGTTGAGTGCAGATTTGCGTGGCATCGATTCGCATGGGGTGGCGCGACTGAGTGGTTATGTGCGTTTATGGGAGATAAACCGTGTTAAATCAACTCCCCATATTCATATTATACATGAATCTCCTTCAACGGCTGTAATAGATGGAGATGGGGGCCTGGGTCTGGTAGTGGCTCCTTTTGCCATGCAGGTGGCTATTGATAAAGCGAAGCAGGCAGGTACCGGTTGGGTGAGTGTACAAAACAGTAATCATTTTGGTATTGCCGGTTATCATGCAATGATGGCATTGGAACACGATATGATCGGCTGGGCGATGACCAATGCGAGTCCGTTGGTAGCCCCCACATTTTCCGTGGAGCGTTTGTTAGGAACCAATCCTATTTGTGTTGCCATCCCTGCGGGGGAGGAACCAGCGTTTGTGGCTGATCTTGCCACTACCACGGCGGCCAATGGAAAATTGGAAATGCTGCAACGAAAAAATAAGCAGGCCCCGCTTGGTTGGGTCCAGGATAAATATGGTAATTCATCTGTTAACCCACATGAATTGAAATCAGGTGGCGCCTTGTTGCCATTGGGAGGTGATCGGGAACATGGAAGTCATAAAGGCTATGCATTGGGCGCAATTGTAGATATTTTTTCGGCTATATTGAGCGGAGCGAATTATGGTCCCTGGGTTCCTCCGTTTCCAGCGTATGTACCCATGCCGGAAGAACAACCAGGTAAAGGGATTGGACATTTTTTTGGAGCCATGCGGATCGATGCTTTTCGCCGCGCCGATGAATTCAAGCTTCACATGGATAAATGGATACGCCGGTTCCGGAGTGCCCAAACAATTGAAAGCGAAGAACAGGTATTGATACCCGGTGACCCCGAAAGGGAAATGGAAGAGAACCGGATGCGGTATGGAATACCGTTAATGCACTCGGTGGAAGAAGACTTAAGGTTTTTGGGAGAGAAGATGAGCGTAAATTGGTAACCAGCGAGACTGAAATCTAAAATGCAAAATATAAAATAGAAAATGTAAAAAGAGGCAGAGCTTGATGCTATTCAATAATAAAGATCTCATTATTGTCAGAACTGCTCTCCACAAACGTACAGTTGTTTGCTCGTCTAAAGATATTTTCCAGACGTACTTACTGACTTGCCGACTTCCTGACTTCATTCACAGATATATTTTGCTAATACCAAATAATACATTCTTCAACTTATCTTTGCGGCCTTAAAACTAAATAAACAATGGGTGCGGGCGATTTAAAAGTTATGAAATTCGGTGGTACCAGTGTGGGTAAGCCGGAGCGAATGCATTCTGTTGCACAGTTAATTTCAAGGGACAGTAATCCCAAGATAGTGGTATTAAGCGCCCTAAGCGGAACAACCAATGTATTGGTAGCTATTGGTGAAGCGCTTGCAGCCGGAGATCGCCAGTTAGCCAAACAGCATATCGATAAACTGGAAAGTCATTACCAGCAATTTATTAAACAACTGCTGAAGACTGATGCATCTTATCAAAAAGCAAAAAGTATTATAGCCGAGCATTTTGAATTTCTTACCATCATTCTTAAAATTTCTTTTAGCGATGCATTGAATAAGGATATACTGGCACAGGGGGAATTGCTTTCTACCAAATTATTCAGCATTTACCTGGAAGAAATAGGAATAGATCATGTGTTACTTCCCGCACTGGAGTTCATGTCACTCGATAGTAATGATGAACCTCAACTGGGAACCATTAAGGTAAAACTGGCCCAAATACTGCAACAGCATAAAGACAAGAAATTATTTATCACGCAGGGATATATCTGCCGAAATGTACGGGGAGAAGTAGATAATTTAAAAAGGGGAGGTAGTGATTATACGGCCTCTTTGATTGCCGCTGCGGCCAACGCGTCGGTTTGTGAAATATGGACGGATATCGACGGCATGCATAATAACGATCCGAGGGTTGTAAAAAAAACCCTGCCGGTAGAGCAATTGAGCTTTGAAGAAGCAGCCGAGCTGGCTTATTTTGGGGCGAAAATTTTACATCCTACCTGTATCTGGCCCGCGCAACAGGAGCAGGTACCCGTGAAATTATTGAATACGATGCAGCCCGAGGCTGCCGGTACAACCATTACCCAGCAAGCCGGTTCCGTGGGTGTTAAGGCGGTGGCTGCCAAAGACGGTATAATTGCTATAAATATCAAGAGTAGCCGAATGTTATTGGCTTATGGTTTTTTACGCAAAACCTTTGAGGTATTTGAAAAATACCGTACTTCCATCGATATGATTACTACTTCGGAAGTTGCCGTATCGGTCACCATTGATAATCCTGCCAATCTGAAATCCATTGTAAAAGAACTGGAACCTTTTGGAACCATTACGGTGGAAGATAACCAGACGATTGTTTCGGTGGTGGGTAACGAAATTGCCCAAACCAAAGATGTACTTAGTAAATTATTTGAGGCGCTGTCTGCGGTGCCGGTAAGCATGGTTAGTTATGGCGGTAGTAAGCACAATATTTCAATCCTCGTTCCTTCCGGGTACAAAATTCAAACCCTTCAATTACTGAATAAAGGATTGTTTGGACTGGATTAATATTTTATTGGGAGAAGGGGAGGAGTGAAGGAAACGATGAAGTGGGATGAAATTCGGAAATACTTTCTAAATTCTTCTTCTCATTGCGCCCTTCCTAATTTTTCTTTGCAATAGTGATAAGATATTCTCCCCTGTTCATAAAATTTGCTAGCCGGTCGACTAGTTTCTTAGTGTTATAAAAAAGGCCTTTGGCAGAATCCTTTACACCCCATTTTGGATGATGCGGCGAAACAAAAAAATTATGAATCGCCTCTTTGGTGAAGCCTGCCTGTGTTAAAGCTGTGGTGATACTTTTATCATTAAAAATTGCCAGATGCACGGGTGGATGTAAATTGCCAAACCGGTGTACACGGCCTGTTCCCTGGTTAAAGTATTTCTTAATAAAATGCATTATCCCATTATTAACTTTTCGGGGCAGTGTGCGCAGCATGATGGTTTCAAGAGATTCATTCAGTGAATCTGAATTGGGAGTTTTTATTACGAATATTCCACCCGGATTAAGGAGCGAAAAGCCCTTAGCTAAAAATGGATTTGGGTCGTTTATGTGTTCGATTACATTATCCAGGAAGATAAAATCAAAAGTTCCGATATCCTCATTGACTTCCAGGAATGGCATATCCAGTACCGTAAATCCTTTTTCTACCGCTTTTGTCCGGGCGATTCCAGAAGGTTCCAGCCCCAAACAATCCCATCCGTATTTCCTGAAAATTTCCAAAAATTTTCCATCCCCACATCCTACATCAAATACCCTGCGGTTTCCTTTTTTTTCCGTGTATTGATCATAAATCGCATACTCCTTTTCATAGCATTTCATGTAATAATCCCGCTGTGCCAGGTCCTGGTAATCCTGTTTGGGACCATAATAATTAGCATAGTAATCGCTGGAATAAATTTCATTAATGGCTTCATGAGTTAGGACAGGTTGTGGCGAAGCATACACCAAACCGCAATTCCGGCATTTCAGAGCAGAATACCAGTTATTGTCTTTCGACTGGAATTGGTACAAAATCCGGGCATTCGAAGCTTTGCAGACAAGACACTTTTCTACTTTAATGAATTCTATCATGATATCTCTGATGTTGCCTTCCTATACTGGTTTAGCTGGGTGTAATTATGATGCTTGTTTTAATGGGTTTTATAAAATATGGGATGTTCGTAGCAGACTGTTCAAACCCCTTATTGGATTGATTTAGAGTAACGAATAAAAAAGCGGCTGAGATATTTCAAGGAAAGGCGTGATCTTTTATCCGTTATAAAACCGAAATATAGAGGTTTTAATCAATACTTTAAAGGATGTGCACTTAATTATAAGATTCCTGTATTTACATTAAACAGATGCTTATGTCTTTATTAAGGTCCAAAAACGACACAAACGTTACGTTTTACCAAGGCTTGCTTTTTGAATCATAGTTAAATCCCCACCAGGAACTGGTTATGCAGATAATCAACTACATCTGCCATGTTATTGGCCTGCTCATATACTTTTAATTGCCGGTCGGCACCTGTTCCATTTTCCAGAATCTGGTGTACATATTTTATGGCATGCCGGCTTCCGAGGTCATCAACCACATCATCAACAAAATCAAGTAATTCGTAAATCAATACCCGGGTATTTACTTCTTCTTCTTTGCCAAAATCAATCAGTCTTCCGTCCATTCCATACCGGCTGGCCCGCCATTTGTTTTCATTGATCAAGGCCCGGGAGTATTGCATAAAGTTCATATTCTGGAGGCGGAGTTTATAAATTTTCGCACAAATTCCCTGGAATAAGGCGGCGATGGCAATCGTCTCGGGAACAGTCATGGGCACATCACAAATCCGAAATTCTACCGTGTTAAAAAATGGATGGACCCGAAGGTCCCACCATATTTTTTTTGCATTGTCGATACAATTTGTTTTCACCAGCATCTTTACATAATTGTCGTACGCTTCAATACTTTCAAAATATTCCGGTATACCGGTTCGGGGAAATTTATCAAAGACTTTTGTCCGGAACGATTTATAACCGGTGGTCCGGCCTTCCCAGAAAGGAGAATTGGTGCTTAAGGCGTATATATGCGGAAGAAAATAGCGGGTGCTGTTGGCGATATGGTTGGCCATTTCGCGATTTTCCATTCCCACATGCACATGCAGTCCGAAAATAAGGTTGCTTCTGGCGGCTTCCTGTAATTCATTTACGATTTCATTATAGCGGACATGGTCGGTGATTAACTGGCTTTCCCAATGGCTGAAAGGGTGGGTTCCTGAGGCAGCCACCCATAATCCCAGTTCTCCGGCTATTTGTGAAATAGTCTTACGCAATGTAGACACATCTTCAAAAGCTTCATCAATATTTTGGCATATATCCGTTCCTACTTCCACCACGGCCTGGTGCATTTCAGCTTTTACTTTGTCTTTGATGATTTTTTGTCCTTCCGGTACAATTTTCTGTTCATGACTTTTCAATTCCCTGGTTTGCGGATCAATCACCATATATTCTTCTTCCACGCCTAAGGTAAATTGTTTAAAGTTAATACTGCTCATGTGCTTTGGTTATTTTCATATCAATGGTTGTTTGATTCGCACCACGTTTTATATATTCGCCCCAGGTGAGGTTATCCCGGTTAGGCTGGTGTGCCATGGCCCGCTCGATGGCATAGTTGGCAGCGGTTTCCACCACCCAGTCAAAATTTTCTTCACCAACACTTTTTATTTCCGCATCAGGAGCCGGATTACAAAAATCAATAGCATATGGAACACCGTCACGCAACGCCAGTTCTACTGTATTGAAATCATAACCCAGGTAATGGTTAATCCGCAGAACGATCTCTTCCATTTGTTTTAACTTTTCAGCTGATGGAGTAAAACCAGCCTACATAACGCAGATGATGCGGATTGCGCGGTTCGTATGGCATGATGCGTACATGTTTGCCGCCGATACAATAGCAACGGTAATATTCTTCAAAAACAATTTCTTCCTGCAACAGCATAACCAATTGACCTGTTTCACTATGCTTTTCAAAAAAATCTTCCATGTCATCAGTCTGTATACATTTTTCCATCCTCCCCCGGCAAAAGGTTTCATATAGGCGGGAAATCCAACGTACTTAAAAATGCCTTCCCAATCGAGCGGATAAGCGAGGTTACTGAAAGATTGGTCCGAAGTATCATCCGGCAGATCGCGGGAGGGCAGTATCACTGTTTTGGGAACCGGAACGCCTATTTTTACTGCCAGGCAATTGTTGAAGAATTTTTCATCGGCACTCCACCAAAATGGATTATTGATTACGGCCGTACCGCACATGGCAGCATTTTTCAGAAATGCCCTGTAAAAAGGAACATCCTGCGAAATTCGGTCGACTATTACAGCATATTCACCGGCGTCACCCTGCACCACTTTGTCGATCCGAACGGGCTCAGCCATTATACCTTCAATTTCTTTACTGTTTACTCTTTCAATAAAAGCCATGGGGAAGGAGCGTTCTTTTCCATACAGTACGCCAATTTTTTTCATAGCAGAAGTTTTAGTTTTTTAATTCGCAACAGTACAATTCAAATTTATCTGTTCGGCCATTAAAAAACAAAAGAATGTTTGCGGTCCAATTCTTATTAGAATCAAATAAAATTCATTGCTTTTGCGGCCTTTTCTTACTTTTGAATGCTATGCAAATGGAGAAAAGAATGGATGTTATAAAGGAGAGTACTGCCCTGTTATCCGATCCCCTTGGCAGGAACGTTTTAGTGGATATTTACCTGCCGGTGCATATCGATCATCCACACCACCTCAGTCTCCTCTTAATAAACGATGGACAGGACCTTGTAGCAATGGGCTTTCAAAACATTTTGGCCGAACTATATCATTATAAATTATTATCTCCGCTGGTGGTAGTAGGTATTCACTGCGGAGAAGACCGGAAGAATGAATATGGAATGATATCTTCCCCCGATTTTAAAGGCAGAGGGGCCAAAGCGGGATTGTACCAGCGCTTTATTTTTGAAGAATTATTGCCCCATATTTACAGCGCATACAAGCAATTCGCTTTTAAGGAAACGGCCTTTGCCGGTTTTTCATTAGGGGGTCTCAGCGCGCTTGATCTGGTATGGAATAATCACCAGGTATTTTCTAAAACGGGCGTTTTTTCCGGTTCGCTCTGGTGGCGCTCTAAAAGTAAAACAGATAAAGATTTTCACGAAGCCACCGACCGGCTCATGCATCAGCAAATCAGGAATTCCACCAATAAACCCCATATAAAATTCTTTTTCCAGTGTGGCGAGCTCGATGAATCGGAAGACCGCAATAATAATGGGGTAATCGATTCTATTGATGATACGGTTGACCTGATGCGTGAATTATTGGCTAAGGGATATAAAGAAGGAACAGACTTTCATTACCTGCAACTGCGAGATGGAAAACATGATGTGCCTACCTGGGCCCGCTCTTTACCGGACTTCCTTAAATGGGGGTGGGGGAAATGAGTTGAATCTGTTCGATTAGATAAGACAGTGGCAAATTTGCAAATGTGCGAATGTGCGAACGGGGTTGTCGGTAAATATCGGGTCTAAAAAAACATAAGCTACTTAAAAAGAATCTTTCATAAATAAGTATCGTTTGCCCGGAATCAACTTTCGCACCAATTTTTATTTATAGACTATGGGGGCCCCAGCATTTTTGATTATGGTTATTGACCCAATAATGCTGCACGGGTTGTTTTACAAAATGAAGAGATGCCCGTAAAAAAAAGCCCCGGTAAACGGAGCTTTTTCTATTACTAAAAATAAATTAATTAGAAACTTAACCGAATACCCAGCTGACTGATCCAGCGGGCCGTGTAACCCGGGTTAAGAGTGGTACTTACTCCATAAGGTTTTCCGGCAAACGGACTGAACCTGTATTGAGGAGTAAGGTTAGTAGCACTTACATAACCAGCAAACTGGATAAGGGAGAAGTTATCATTGGCCAGGAACCAGGTTCTGCCCCAATCCTTATTCAACATATTGGTGAAATTGTACACATCATACGTCAATGATACGGTATATTTCTTTCCACTGATTCTTACATTAAATTTCTGCTCAATCTTCAAATCCAGAATATTAGTAAAAGGCAAGCGGGCTCCGTTTCGTTCGGCAAATTTACCCCGGTTCTTTTTTAGGTATTTATCGCTTTCAATAAAGTTGTTAAGCAAATCCTTTTGTGTCTGGGAAGAATAGGTTACTCCATTAACGGTGTTCGTGAGAAACGTCATGGTGGTAAGGTCAGCCGCCGTCGGAATATATATCAAGTCATTCGCTTCAGTTGATGCCTGATCGTTAACCGGACTGTTTCGGTAAACATAGCTATACGGGTTTCCGGATTGACCATTATAAACAAGGGAAATCGTTGTAGACAGCGCTTTGTTCGCATAAGTAAACTCTTTACTTACAAAAGCATTAATTCTGTGAGCCAGGTCAAAATCAGAAGTGGACAAACGGGTAAAGTTTCTTCCGTTCACGGTTTCCATAAACCGCCATTGTGAGTTGTTCTGGGAACTGGTACCCTCGTTTAGTGTTACCGAGTTTCCATATGTATAGTTGGCATTGAAGGCAAAACCATTGCGGTATGCTTTGTCAATCGTAAAAGTTGCGGAATAGGAGAATCCTTTTTTGTCTTTGTTGTTACTCAACAGGTAAACCATACCCGGATAAGGATTTGTTCCGTTAGAGCGAAGCGGAATGCGGGTAGGGGCGGAGCCTGCTGAATATACGTTACGTGAATCGACTGTCAGTGATTTTCCAATGGGAGGGAGGATATTTACATTCTCATAATTAAGTTCCCAGATGTTCTTAGTGAATACTACTTCAGTTGTAAAAGTCCAACCTTCACCTAATTTTTTCTCACCTGCTAAAGAAGTTCTGAACACAGTGGGTAAACGAAAATCTTTTGCCACCAGGTCAATCTGTCCACGTGAATTACTGATATTCTGGCCCAGGGAAGCAGCCGTCGGTTGATTTAGTGGATCAGGATTGAAAGTAAACCCGGCGGAAGGAGGATTCAAATCCACCCCACCGATACTGATTCCATTATTATTATAAACACCACCGGGCCATACCAGCGGAACGCGGCCGGCAAAAATTCCCATCCCGCCGCGAATAGCTACTCCTTCATCCGGTATTCGATAAGTAAACCCGATACGGGGAGAAATCATCCAGCGGGGATCCATGGTTTGGCCGGAGCGTGCCCCTTTCAGATCATAATACTGAGATATTTTACCCACTGCCGTATCATTAAAGAATTTGTCTTCGCGGGGTTTGGTCAATAACTCTGTTCTATCTGCGCGAATACCCACAATCAATACTGAAATTGTCATTTACTTTAATTTCATCTGTAAAAAAGAATCCAATGCGCATGGTCTTGAATTTGGCAGAGGCAATAGTGGCGTCTCCGGATGCATTATCTAACAAAGAAAAAGAGCGCTGGTATCTCCGGGGGGTAAGATTATTAATGAAGTCGTTAATATTACTGTATTGATAGGTGCCGAAGTTGTCCCGTACAAATGTGTTCAGCACATTATTAAATTCATTATCGGTACCTACGCTGAATACATTGTTACCCGCATAAAATTTCAACATATTCAAAATGCTCAGGTTTTTTGCTTTCAGCAAATTACCGGCGGAGAAATTTTCAGTGCCAAATGCAATGGTTCCGGCCCCATCCAGAATACTTACCCGGGGGAACGCTTGTCCCAACGGTCCCCTGTCATCTAATTCGTCTGTATATGTAACCAATAACCGGTTATTGGAATTATTCTTAAAAGTTGATTTTAATTCACCCGACACGGAGTGGGTTGTATTGGGAAAAATATATCCGTTATTGTAAAAGTTGATGGCTGTACTGGCGCTGGTGCTTGTATTATACCTCAATCCCTTATTGTATCGGTATGAAAGAGAGAATCGGTTATTATCATTGATGTTCCAGTCGATCTTGCCATTTACCCGTTCTGCTTTCACTTGCTCAGGATTGTCCAGAAAACCGCCTGGCTCGTAATTATATTTGGAACGAAGGAGGTTGGCCAGGTTTTCCAAGCCGGTTTGGTTGGTATTACCCCGGTAATCAGCAATGTTAAAAGGTTGCGGCCTGGTATCCCGCTGCCATTCGGCTAAAAAGAAATAGAATAATTTATTTTTTATTAATGGACCGCCTAACCGGAAACCATATGTCTTGTTGGTGAATGGCGCAATGCGGGCTCTTTCTACTACGCTTGGAAAACCAGGTTTGGGCAAAGCCACTGGTGAGCGTCCTGTAACGTTTTCATTGCGGTAATAATACCACAATGAACCTTGAATCTGGTTGGTACCGGATTTGGTGATGGCGTTAACGGCACCCCCGGTAAAGTTTCCGAATTGGGCATCGTATGGTGAAAGAATTACCTGTACCTGGTCAATGGCATCAATAGAAATAGGCGCCACACCGGCCTGGCCCCCGTTGGTACCGGAAGCTGCCAATCCAAAAATATCCGTGTTGTTGGCTCCATCAATAAAGAAAGAATTGTAGCGGTTATTCTGTCCGGCAAAAGCAACCCCTCCATCCCCTGTAATTTTTGCCTGCGGGGTATATTTTAGGTAATCATTCAGTCCGCGACCCACGTTGGGAAGATTAGCAATCTTATCGCGCCCGATGCTTGTTTCGGTGCCGCCTTTTCCGGAAGCAGGGGTTCTTCTTCCTGAAACGGTTACTTCGGTAAGGTTAATTGATTTGTCTTTTAATTCGAAATCCTGCGCTGAGTTTTCCCCGAGATTCAGGAAAACATCTTCCCTTTTTTCATTTTCAAATCCCACAAAACTTACTAAAATGGAGTAGGGGCCACCGGGTCTTAAGTTATATAAGTTAAATCGACCACCGGTACGCGTCGCTACCCGGTAGACCGTTCCGGTGGGAACGTGTGTAGCCGTTACAGTAGCACCAACCAGGGGTTCTCCTTTATTTGTTTTAACGATTCCACCAATACTACTGTTCGTTTCCTGGGCAGTAAGGGCAAGGGGAATAACGAGTAACGCAAGCAATAAGCGTACAATTCTCTTAAGCATATTAGTTTTGTTTTACAGATGCAAAGAAAGCAAATTATGTATAAATATAGGAAACTTAATGTCAACAAAATATCAGCAAAAAAAAAGTCTAAAAGGCGCCAATTCCCCTTCTAATTCCACCTTTTCTTTCCTTCTAAAGCCCGTTCATAATTGCTAACTTTGGGCAAATTTTTGGGAGATGCTGAACAACATTGAAAGTGCTATTGAAGATATCCGGCTGGGTAAGCTGATCATAGTTGTGGATGATGAGGATCGTGAAAATGAAGGAGACTTTATTGCGGCCGCCAAACACGCCACCCCCGAGGTTATTAATTTTATGAGCAAATATGGCCGGGGTCTGATTTGCGCGCCCCTGTTGGATGACCGATGTGAGGAACTTCAACCTGGACCTGATGGTAAACAACAATACGGCCTTGCATGAAACAGCTTTTACCGTTTCGGTTGACCTGCTTGGCCACGGATGCACTACCGGTATATCAGCGCAGGATAGAGCGAAAACCATCCAGGCATTTATTGATCCGGCTACCAGGCCGGAAGATCTTGGCAGACCGGGTCATATATTTCCGTTGCGCGCTAAGAAAGGAGGTGTATTACGCAGGGCGGGTCATACGGAAGCCACTATCGACCTCGCGAGGCTGGCAGGGTGCGGACCGGCCGGGGTATTAGTTGAAATTATGAATGAAGACGGAACGATGGCAAGGCTTCCTCAACTAATGGAAATTGCTAGGAAATTTGGTTTGAAAATTATTTCCATTAAGGACCTGATTGAATACCGTTTAAAAACAGATTCCCTGATTGAGGAAATTGTCAGGGTTGATTTGCCTACAAAATACGGTCATTTTAAACTCATCGCCTTTAGAGAAAAAAATACTACGAACGAACATTTGGCACTTATTAAAGGCGATTGGAAAAAAGAAGATCCGGTATTAGTTCGCGTACACTCATCCTGTTTTACCGGTGATATTTTAGGATCATTGCGCTGCGACTGTGGCGATCAGCTACATGCGGCCATGCTGATGGTGGAAAAGGCAGGGCAGGGGGTTATCCTGTATATGAACCAGGAAGGCAGGGGTATCGGATTGGTAAATAAATTAAAAGCCTATAAGCTCCAGGAAAATGGAATGGATACGGTGGAAGCTAATATTCATCTTGGTTTCCCTATGGATAAAAGAGATTATGGTATCGGTGCCCAAATTTTGCGATACCTGGGAATTTCCAAACTAAAATTAATCAGTAATAACCCAAAGAAAAGGGCCGGCTTGCTTGGGTATGGATTAGAAGTTACGGAAGCGGTAAGTATTGAAACGGTTCCTAACGCACATAATGAAAAATACCTGCAGACAAAAAGGGATAAGCTGGGACATGATATTTTGAAAGGATAAAAAAGATTGTGGTGGGGGGAAAGCAGTTTATCGTTTATGGTTTATAGTTTATCCTTGTCACTGGTACATCAATTCGCTATAAGGGCAGATCGAATATGGTAAAGCCTGATGCATAATAAACAACCACAAACCACAAACCACAAACCACAAACTCATTAATTATTAAGCGTCGTGGACGGGATAATTTTATTTTCCGTAGAATCTGGTGCAGGGGCTTTCAGTTTTTTCTTCTTCTTATCACTCCTGAATAAATCGCCGATGTATTCAAAATCTCTTCGGTAAGATATACCTGCTCCGGATCGATTTTGTTTTCCGGTGGCAGATTGATAATTGTAGGAATCCCGGTAAAAAAAGGTCAGCAGCAATTTACCATCAGGTCTTAATTTTAATTCCGCCGCAATATCCGGGAGAAATTGCAGATTATTGGTGGCCCGGGCCTGGGCCGATGTTAGTCCAAAATCAAAAGCACTTCCAAAGGTAAAAGTTAACCGCTCATTGAATACACTCTTTGCAAGGG
Organism: uncultured Chitinophagaceae bacterium; assembly: GCA_963775145.1. Lineage (GTDB taxonomy): Bacteria > Bacteroidota > Bacteroidia > Chitinophagales > Chitinophagaceae > Endoryza. The sequence goes on along the minus strand of CAVZHZ010000010.1, from coordinate 146,144 downwards.
AGAAATTAAGATTGGTGCGGTCTATATTAAAGTTATTACTGCTAACATTCGACAATAGATAGGATCCATTGTATAACTGCGCGTTGAAGTTTACTTTTATACTTTCATCATTAAATAATTTCTTTACAATATTGCTGAACTGTTTATTAAGCGCGTTTGAAATATATCCGGATATACTGCTGGAAACAATTCCCTCAAAGGCTCTGCCGCCCAATTGATTCTGACCAGAAGTGGAACGGGGTCCGAAGCTGTTAAAAATGATGAGGAACGCTACCTGTTTGGTTAATTCGTTTTTGTCTGCTTGTATATCTCTCAGCAGGTTCAGCACGATGGGGTCGTTTTTCAACGGGCTGTTATCAGGCATTTCCAGGGAAAAGTCGATATCTGGTTTCATCAGCTTGCCTGTTATTTTTGCCAGTACCTTCACCTTTCCACGGTATTTTTTGATGTATTCAATATCACCCCCCTGGGCGTATAACTGATCACCCAGATCACTGAATTTAACATTGTCGGCAACGTATTCAGCTAAAACATTAAGATCGGCATCACTGGCGTTACCGCTCCAACGGATATAACTGCCCACATCGCCTCTCAATACAAATGGTTTTCGCAGCAGCGACTGAAAATTGAAATTATAGTTACCCTGGTCAATATCAAATTGCCCGGTAATGTTCAATAGTCCCGCCGTATTCGCCTGAATTTTTAAGTTGCCGTGACCAATCGCGCTCATTACATCATTGGTCAGTTCATCGATTATGACATTCATCTTTACCAGCCTGTTGGCACTGGCATCGAGCAATACGGTAAGTTTACTTTCCTTATCACTTTTGATAATTTCCATCTCTCTTCCGTACGTTTTCCAAACAATAAAATCGGCTTGTCCACTCTCCCGGCTGTCACCGGACCGGATATAAAGATCGGAACTATCGGCAGGCTCAGCCTTAATGTTCATAACCATATCCTCCATCGGGCCACTGAAAGTGAGCGTAGCTTTTGCCATTACTTTTCCATAGAAAGGATCTTTACTCAGAGCGTTGGTATTTAATACCAGTAGTTTATTGGTGTTGAGGGCAAAATCAAAATCCATTTTATTGAATGAACGATGGCGCAGCCTGCCTCGGGTTACTGAACCGATATTACCCAGCGTGTCTCTTAATTGGAATGAACCGAATTCAATGATACCCTCTTTGAAATCAAAGGCGGCCTGCGGTATGAGATAAGTTACGTTGGTATAGGCGACTGTTAACCTTCCATCTTTCAAAGCCACATTGCCAATATAGTTTAATGATTTGGGAGATCCAACGATGCGCAACTGACCGGTTGCCAGTCCGCCTACACTGCTGAAAACAGAGGATAAATATCTGTTCAGCAGGTTAATTTTTGTTTCCTTAAAATTGGTAACAATATCCAGTTGCTTGTCGCTGGCACTGTCGAGCATATTATACAATCCTTTCAGATCAAAACGGTAATCCAGGTTATCCGAAACGCCATTGAAATTGATGGCCCCCGTTCTCTGGTTATAATTGGCGCCTAATTGGATTTTACCCACCGAATCGTCGTCGAGCCTGAACTGCTCTGCTTCCCCTTTGACATCCACCTGCAATTTTCCAAAAGGGTCTATTATATCTACGGTTCCAGTGAGCAGTCCCTCCAGTCGATTCTTTTTAATGACATAGGGGGTGAAGTCTCCGATGTTTATCTTTTGGAGATCTATTTTGATGTCGTTGGTATTTCCTATGTCAGATGGAGCTGTGGTAATCCGGATCTCCTGTTGCCCATTATATATTTTTATTCCTTCTGCAGAAACCAGGTCTTTACTCAAAATGAGTTCGCCATTTTTTTCTATGATCCAGTTTTTTCCATTGATATCGAAGCTCGATTCATTTAGATGTATGCTCACACCATTGCGCCTTGTATTTACTTTCGCCGAAATTCTCGCTGCATTCAGTGTTTGATTGGCGCTGGTGGTAATTTTTACTTCTGATACATCGTTGGCCGAATTAACTGAAATGGCCGTTACCGGGAAATGCAAACTATCGTTTATATAAATATCACCAATACCGGTTTCCAGGGAGAGGTTGCTGAGTGTTCCTGAACCTTTCAGGGTAACATTATACAAGGCAATATTTTTATAGGAAAACTGGGGAATATCCGCGTTCAGGTCCAGCAGATTTTCTTTATTGTTGATTCGGCCTGTAATAGTGCTGTAATTAAATCCTTTCAGGTCCTTTACGAAAATGTCGAGATAGTCCTGTATGTTTTTGGTGGTAATAACAAAGCTGAAATTTTCATTTTTAAGGGTTGACCGGGAAGGTTTAATATAGCTGGGATAATATTTATTCAAAAAAGTCTGAAAGGCGGCAGGCAAATCCTTGATGGTAAATTCTCCGGCCAGCACCGCATCCAATTCATTACTTGATACGGTGATCACTTTATTGTTGTCGAGCACTTTCGACTCTACAAATAAAGAATCAAATGCGATGCGGTTGCCATTGCGCAGGAGGTTGGCTTCGTAAATTCGTGCCGTTCCTAAAAAGTTGTCAATAGTATTCCCGCTAAAATCAAAACGGAATTTGCCGGCGAATTCAATATCGTCCTTCGTAAGATTAATCTTTTTCAGGTTGGCTTTGGCTACGGAGGCGTTAAAGTCGAATTTGGGCTCTTTCTTACTGAAGTCCACTAGTCCGGTAAGAGTAGCGTCGAGGTTGGGATCGCCGGAGGTGAGTTCTCCATTGAATAATTTTTTAGCAATCGTTCCCTTCACCGTTATGTTTTGATAGTCGTAGCCGTAAGCAGTTAATTTGGAAACAATCCCATCCAATTGGGCAGTCAGGTTCTCTCCGCGGAACCCGTTTCCGCTAACTTTTCCCTTAAAGCTTATGTTACCGATTTCGCTGGTTTCAATAAAGCGGCCCAGCGCGAAATCCGATGTCTGGATGGTGCCGGCGTAACTGGCATTACCCTTCCGCGGGAATTTCATATTAACATCACTGACTACCGTACCGAGGTTAGTCTCCAGGGTTCCATAGGTTACAAAATCATTGATGAACCCGGTGAAGTTTCCTTTGAATCGCAGGTATTGGAGCAAATCGATGCGGGGCATAGATATCTTTTTCAATTCTGGAATTATAGCCACCGCATCCGCATAGGTAGTACGAAAATTATTGGCCGCAAAGTCAATATAGGTCCTGTTAATATCAGGAAGCCCGGTCATTCGGATATTACCATTCAGGTAGGTGCTGTTTCCGGCTTCAATAACCAGGTTCTTTGATTCGAGATGGTCTACGGTTCCCTTGATTAATCCGTCTACCCGTATTTTCTTTTTAAGATCTCTTAATGCGGGGGCAAAATAGGCAATGTCATCACTGCTTAATTCGGCATTATTGAAATCACCCTCCAGTTTAACTTTTGATATGAATTGTTCGAAGTCGGTGAATGTTCGGTACCGTAAAGCAAAAAAATTATGCAGGCTGCTGCGGGGAGTTTGCAGGTCCAGCCTGGCAAATTCCATTGCTTCCGGATGAAATCTGATGTCCGTACTGAGTTTCTTAACTTCTAAACCGCTTCTTTCCTTCGCCTGTAGGGAAACGGTAGCCGTTATGGAATCTTTTATTAAATGAATATTTTTTAAGTTGCCGGTGATGGCGTAGAAATTTATGTTGCTGCCATCAAAAAAATTGTCCGTGGGGGGGTCTCCTTCTTTGCGCGTATTAAATCGTCCATTTTTAAGTCGAAGTTCATCAACAACTACATTCCAGTCTTCCGGGTTCCACCGAAGATGCAGCGGATCGTTAATTATTTTTTCATTTTGGTCCGCTACTTTTATTAGTTCGGGTCGGTTACCGGTGTAATTACTCAATATGAAAATGGGATCGGCAATAGCAATCGACCGGATACGAATCTTCTTTTTATAGAGGTCAACGCCATCCGCTTCCAGCTCGAAATTGGAGAAACTGATATCCTTGTCCTCGCCGCGCCATCCATCCCGCTGTATAAAGCGTACATTCTCCAATTTTACTTTTTTCAGGTCAAACTGAATTCGTTTAGAAGAAGTGGATTTCTTTCCCACGCCAAAATAATCGATGAGAAAAGTATAATTCCAAACAGAATCACTCCTGTTAAGATGAAAAGTCGCATCTTTCAGCCCCAGGTTATTCAGGATAATATTGTCTTTAAAAAAGAACCAATCTGTAAAATTCGCCGATAAATCACCCGCTGACAATAAAGTATCCTTTTGGTGATCTTTTATCAAAACCCCTTCCAGATGAATTTTATTAAAAAGGCTAAAGTTTACGTGCCGGATGGAAACGGTAGTCTTTAGATCTTTTGAAAGTTTACGAGTGGCCTGGGTTACCAGCAAATTCTGAACAAAAGAGGTTTGAACAGCCAGCCATAAAAAAATGATCAGCGCGATAAGCACCAGTAGTACCGTACGGGTTATTTTCCAAAATCTTTTCAGACAGAATATTATTAACTGTAAAATTAAGTATTAAGCTTCGTTGTGCAAATACAATACCAACCAACATCTTCCACGGTTAATAGATGCAAAAGAGAAGAATAAAACACAAATAAAATGAATGATTTTGGTGAATTTCCCTCAATGGCCCCATACCCGGAGTTTCCCCATTTTTTTTAACAGCTATTTGGGAACATTCAGGGGCCTGATCGGTTCAAATGGCCGGCTTTAGAAGGGTTGCACCATTTTTAACGATCACCAGGATGGGTAGGTAAATGGCCCTTTATGAGGAAAGCTCTTTTTTTCATTTCCTTATTTACTTCATAAGTCTCCCAACTTCTTTTCTGTGTAATCATTTTCGATTTTGCCTATTGGATATAAGTTTATTCTTTTCATGCCGTCTACTACTTCTTATAATTTTGTGCCGGGTCTTTTATGCCAGCCGATTGATTGTATTTATCCGAGTGACCTTTGGGAATAGATAAATTTATCCAGTTCTCTTTCTTTAGCATGCGCCCGATGTAAACGATCTGGCCGATATGATAAGGATAGTGTGCCAATTGCCGGTTAATCGCATCCATCACACTCAGTGGTTCCTGGCGTATAGTTATTGTTTTGAGCAGGTCATTTTCGGTTAACGGGTATAAAGCTGATAGAAAGCAATCCCAGCCCTGGTCCCATAGCCCAATAAGTTGTGCTTTATTATGGCTATGGATTTCAAACTCATCATCCCGCTTCCTCCATGATTTTTCTCCGTCTTCCGTCAGGAAATTGGTCCAGCGGCTCAGCATATTTCCATTAAGGTGCTGGATGATCACAGCGATGCTGTTTGATTCAGGCCCTGGGGAATAATGAAACTGGTGGTCGGATAGCTGATCGAATGTTTTTTCGCCGAGATCTTTGTAATAGAGAAGCCGTGCTATTATAGTGTTTAGGTATTCGCTTTTGTTTTTCATACGCAAAGGTTTATTGTTGAAGCCTAAAATTACTACGGATAATTATAATCACTTTGTTTCGCCGGGTTAAAAAAATTCCATTTTTGAAGCATATCCAGTATTTTTATAAATCTGAACAACATACCAAAACAAAAAATTGCGCACATGAGAAAAAACCTATTCATTATAAGTTTGCTTGTTCTGTCTGCTTCATTTATTCAGGCCCAGGAAAAAGGCAGGGTGGGTTTTAAAGCGGGTGTGGGGTTTTACCGGCAGAATTATAAGATAAATGGCGACCAGGAACACCTGGATTTTAAACCGGGTATTGTTGTTGGTTTGTTCAAAGAGATCCCGCTATCGGACAATATTAATTTTCAGCCTGAATTAATGTTTATAGCAATGGGTTCAGAGGATGGTGGTAATAAGAATAAAGCAAATTATATAGCATTGCCCATGTTGTTTAAGTTTCATGGAAAGAGAGTTGGCTTTGTGGTGGGTCCGCAGGCAAGCCTGTTAGTAAATGCAAAGATGGTGGATGAATTTGATGGATCTGAAGATGTAAAGGACCAGTATAAATCAGTTGATTTAGGCGCCATAGCGGGAGTGGAACTGCTCTTTGCGAAAAATAACCGGGGCATCGCCGGGGTACGTTACCAGGCGGCCATCAATAATGTTTGGAAAGATTCGCCAGCGAAAAGTTTTATAAAAAACACCGGCGCCCAGGCTTATATCGGATTTCGCTTTTGACCGTTCTGACTATATATAATAAAACCGCTTGCAAACAGCCAGGCGGTTTCTTCGTTCTTAGTCATATAAATTGCTGATGAATACAAGAGCCTGGTATTATTTTGTGGCATTCGGCTTCCTCACCGGCCTCCTGGCTCTATTTCTCACTACCTGCCAGTACAACCATTAATCGCCCAGGCACGCTACCTCTGTATTTTAGATTTTAGATTTTACATTACATATTTTCATGCTCAATACCCCGCGGCATGATCATCGCCGCGCTTATCACCTACGGCTTCTATTTTTCCATCGGGCAAAATGCGAATGACTTCGGTTCTTCCAATTTGACCGCGACTACTAACCTTATATCCCATTTTTTCCAATTCGCTTCGGACCGCTGTTGAAAAATCCGGTTCAACATAAATTACATCGGGTAACCACTGGTGGTGAAATTTTGGTTTGTTTACCGCGTCAAAAGCATTCATGTCGAATTCCAGTATATTAATCAATGTTTGAAAAACGGAAGTAGTAATAGTAGTGCCGCCCGGTGTTCCTACAATGAGGTACGGTTTATTATCTTTAAAAACAATGGTAGGGGTCATAGAACTCAACATGCGCTTACCCGGGGCTATTGCATTAGCGTCGGCTCCCACGGCGCCGTACATATTAGGAACGCCGGGCTTCACACTAAAATCATCCATTTCATTATTTAATAAAAAGCCAGCACCTCCCACCACGGTTCTGCTTCCATACCCGCCATTGAGAGTAGTGGTCACCGCTACCGCATTGCCATCCTTGTCGTATATACTCAAGTGGGTTGTTTCCTCGCTTTCCCCAATGATACCGGCCACCACTTCCTTACTGTTGCCCGCCCGCAAAGCATCATAATCTTTCATCCGTTCTTTAATGTAAGCATCACTGGTTAGTTTTTTGACCGGCACTTTATAAAAATCAGCATCCCCTAAATACTTTGCACGGTCGGCATAGGCCCTGCGTTCAACCTCTGTAATTAGTTGAACGGATTGCACCGTTTGAAAACCATAAGATTTTACGGGACGGTCTTCAATCATTTTCATCATCTGGGGAAGTAGAATGCCACCGCTGCCGGGCAAGGGCATGGTTAGTATACTATACTCTTTATAGGCAAAAACTTCCGGCTGCCTGAATTTGACTTCGTACTTCTTCAGGTCATCGTAATTGATGATTCCCCGGCCTCTTACCATTTCTTCAACAATCAACCTGGCTGTTTCTCCCTCATAGAATCCTTTCTGCCCGTTATCGCGGATACGTATCAATGTTTTGGCAAGATCTTTCTGAATCAATGTGTCGCCTGTTTTCCAACCACCTGCTTTTACAAAAACGGGAGTAAACGTATTTAGTTTTTTAAATTCGCCCTGGGTAGCCGTAAGACTTCGTGCCTCAGCAGCGGTTATTACAAAACCATATTCAGCCAGGTCAATAGCCGGCTGAATCAATTCTTTGAAAGGTAACCTGGCGTACTTGTGCGACGCAAATAAACCCGCGATCGTTCCCGGTACTCCTGAAGCAAGGTGTCCGTTTTGACTTAAATTTACCTGCGCGTTTCCTTTATCATCAAGATACATATCACGGTGGGCAAGCGAGGGCGCCTTTTCACGAAAATCTAAAGTAATATTGGTTCCATCGGTTAAGCGGGCTACCATAAATCCTCCACCGCCAATATTTCCTGCCCCGGGGTAAACCACGGCGAGGGCCAGTTGGGTAGCAATGGCCGCATCAATGGCATTGCCTCCTTTTTTTAATATTTCCAAGCCCACTTTACTGGCCAATGGATGGGCCGTTACAACCGCTCCATTCATGCACTCAACCTTTTTTTCTATGCCGTACTGAAACGGATTGAAGGCGGAAGACGAAGAAGTAGTAGTTGTAGATTTTTGTGTTTTGCAGGATATCTGAACAACCAGTAATATGAGGGAAATGCGAAGTAATAATTTCATGAAATAAAATTATAGTAAACGCTAAAATTAGGAAAGAATCATTACCTGTAAATTGCTTATTTTTAAACTGGGTTTAGGAAAAAACAATATCTTTCCATCCTGTCTGATATGCCTGTGAGCTAAATATATTCAACCCAAACTGAGTTAGCTTATGAGAAAATTTATCTACACTTTTCGTAGAGCAGGTTTTTGTGCTGTTTTGATGCTTGCTTTCCAATTGGCCTCTGCTCAAACTACCGGTACTATTAAAGGAAATATTAAAGACGTTAATGGGAACCCGTTGAGCAGTGCCTCTATTACCATTGAAGGGCAGCGGGGTGGAACACTATCCGACGCTTCGGGTAATTATTCCATTAAAGTAAAACCCGGATCTTATACATTACTGGTAACTTATGCTGGTACTACGCCCCAGCGTTTCCAGGTTACGGTGGCGGCCGGTCAAACGGTTGAACAAAACCTGGCTATAAATGTTACTTCCGACCTCAGCGAAGTGGTAATTACCGGGTCACGTTCCCGTCAACCGCGAAGCAAACTTAACACCGTGGTTCCGGTTGATGTAATCAATGCCCGGGAGGTGAAGCAATTCGCACAGGCTGATGTTTCCCAGATGCTTACTTATGTTGCTCCTTCTTTTCAGTCTTCCCGTCAAACAATATCTGATGGTACCGATCATATCGATCCGGCCGGTTTGCGTGGTTTAGGCCCCGATCAAACCCTGGTTCTGGTAAACGGAAAGCGCCGTCACAATACCGCGTTGGTTAATATCAACGGTACGGTAGGTCGTGGTTCTGTAGGAACAGATATGAACACTATTCCGGCCGCTGCCATTGAACGTATTGAAGTGCTTCGCGACGGGGCCGCGGCCCAATACGGATCTGATGCTATTGCGGGGGTAATAAATATTGTTCTCAAGAAGAATTATAAGGGATTGAATATTTCCGGGATGTTGGGTCAAAATTTCACAAACATGCCCTACGCCGGCGGAGTGAAAATTGAAGACGGCTTAAACCGCCAGGTAGATTTAAGCGGCGGTTGGGGTTGGAAGAACGGTGCCTATTTTAATGTAAGCGGCCAATGGTTAAAAAGAGATAATTCCAATAGGAGTGGGTTCGATAATATCCCGCTTATTTATTATGGAAATGGAGGGGGGCTGCCCGGATCAGCGGCCATTCCATCCGGGGTAACCGCCAATGATTATTACCGATGGCTTATGGATTTGGATAGAGGAACAGAAAAACAAAGAGGATATAACCGCCGCAATATTGTGGCGGGAAATTCTTCCAATATTAATACGGGTGTTTTTGTAAATACAGGAATGCCCATTTCAAAAAATATAAATTTTTATCTAACCACCGGCTACTCTCATCGAACCGGAGTAGCCAGCGGTTTCAGCCGAAATCCAAATTCCTGGAGCCAGCAGCCGGTGTTAGCAAATGGACAACGATTTTATTTCGATGGATTCTTGCCCCAAATTCATACCCGGCTTATTGATTACTCGGTAATTGCCGGGTTAGATATAAAAATGGGAGAATGGAACCTCGACATCAGCAATACCCGCGGAGAAAATACCCTGCGGTATGACATAGAAAATACAGGTAACGCTTCCTTACCTGCAACCAACAACGTACAAACAAAATTCTATGCAGGTACATTAGGATTTCTGCAAAACACTATTAATGTTGGGTTAGACAGGAAGCTTGACCTGGGCACCAGTCGTTCCATTAATATTGCCTTTGGTGGTGAATACCGCTATGAACGTTTTTCGATCGGGGCGGGTGATGCTAATTCTTATATAAATGGTGGTCGTCAGTTTCAGCCCGATCCAATACCTCCTTACCCTAATACATCGGGATATTTTACGTTCAGCCCGGGTACAGCTGTTTCCGGTTCCCAGGTTTTTCCCGGATTTCAACCAACCGACGCCGTTACAGCAAACAGGAATATTTACGCGGCGTATGTTGACCTGGAATACCGAACCAGGAAATTTGTATTAGGTGGTGCTTTGCGATATGAAACCTATGACGAACTGCAGTTTAATTATGACAATTTAAGTGGTAAGCTCGCTGCCCGTTATGATATATCCCAACAGTTTGCGGTTCGGGCATCAGGAAGCACCGGTTTTCGGGCTCCTTCTTTACATCAACGGTATTTTCAGAATACCTCCACCCAGTTTGTAGCCGGGTTACCTTCCCAGGCTTTAACGGCCAACAACTATAACCCAATTGTACGAAATGCCTTTGGGATAGAAAGCCTGACTCCCGAAACATCAAAAAGTCTGACCGCCGGATTGGTTGGAAATATAAGTGCCAATACTTCATTCACCGTTGACGCTTATTTTATCCGCATTGATAATCGTATCGTTTTGTCTTCTCAATTCAACCGAAGCAATCCATTAGTAAATACGATACTTACCACCAATGCCGTAGATCCAACTATTAATGCACTGCAATTCTGGACAAATGCAGTAAATACAGAAACAAAAGGGGTGGATGTGGTCATCACTCAACGATTCCGTCTCGGAACGGGGAATGCCACTTTATCCCTGGCAGGAAACTATAACAACAATACGGTGGTGGGCCCCATTCAAACCAATTCGGTAATTGATGACGGAAGTAATAACCCCAGCGTTGGGGATCCTTCCAAAAATCCGGCTAATGACCTGCGGACCGCTTTGTTTGATCGTCAACAGCGGTCACGTATCGAAGTGGCGCAACCCAAAACCAAATTCAACATCACCTTAAACTACGATTTACGAAAGTATAACCTGTTATTACGCACTGTTCGGTTTGGAGAAATAACCGCATTAAATCCAGCGGATCCTGCTTTGCGAAATTCCGCGACCGGAGCTTATTGGAATGATGTGGGACTCGGCACTGATCAAACCTTCAGCGCAAAGTGGACCACCGACCTGGTACTTACTTATAAAGCATGTCCGGGTTTAAATGTATCGTTTGGCGCCAATAATCTTTTTGATGTATACCCCGACCGAATTTTTGTTGATCCACGGAATGATCCCAATGCATATTATAATGCACCGGTTGCTTCTTCGCTTGGAGTAAATAAAACCACCGGTGGGCACAATGCGGGTCGCGATTTATCGAATCGCGGACGTTTTCTTTTTTCCGCTAACCAGTTTGGGTTTAACGGGCGCTTCCTGTTTGCCCGGTTGAGCATTGATGTTTTCGAATTAGGCAAATGCGTTAAAAAACCGGTGAAAGTTGTTCCACCTCCCCCGCCACCACCACCCCCAAAAGATTCTGATGGAGATGGAGTACCCGATGATGCGGATGGATGCCCTGCTGTAGCTGGCCCACCCGTGTTAAATGGATGTCCGGATAAAGATGGTGATGGGGTTGCGGATAAAGATGATGCGTGCCCTGATGTGGCCGGACCAAAAGTATTTAATGGTTGTCCGGATAAGGATGGTGACGGTATCCAGGATTCAAAAGATAAATGCCCCGATACATACGGAGTGGCTAAATACGATGGTTGTCCTATTCCAGATAAAGATAATGACGGGTTGGCTGATGATGAAGATCGTTGTCCGGAAGTTGCCGGCCCCGTTGCAAATTTCGGTTGCCCCCGATTGGAAGAAATGAACTTCAATGCAAAACAGGTAACCTTCGTTACCGGTAGTTCCAAACTCACCAAACAGGCCACTAAGGAATTGGATGAACTGGTAGAAATTATGAATAAATATCCCAAGCTGAGTATTAATGTGGATGGCCATACCGATAATACCGGCAGAGCGGATAAGAACCTGGCCTTATCACAGGCCCGGGCCGATGAAGTGAAAAATTACCTGGTGGGTAAAGGAATTGATGCGGCACGCCTGACAGCCACCGGTTACGGCTCCGATAAGAATATTGCGGATAATAAAACGGCCTCCGGACGCGCCCAAAACAGGAGGGTAGAATTTAGTGTAAAGAATTAATTTGTCTAAACCTTCCAGGCGAAGAGCATTCCTGTCGAATGCTCTTCGCTTTTTTATTTTCGAGATAATAAAAGCCGGCGAAGGATCTAAAGAAGTTGCTTTCGAAATAAATTAAAATAACGAGAGTTGGTTGCTGGCAGGCGCGGGAAATTTCTTAATGACTATTCTTTTGGAGGCAGCAGTGGGTTTAATTTCATAAACCGGTGTTTCTTTATACCGTGAAGCCACAATTATTTCGGTATTGCCGGAATCCCGGCTAAATAGTTGCGACACTTTTTCCATCGTATTATTGTTCTGTGAAAGATGAGACAAAATGAGATGGCTTAATTGAATTCCCCGGTATTTACTGAATAGTTCGAAAGCCTCGTCATTAGATAAATGTCCTTTATTTCCCCGTATCCTCTTTTTTAAATGCAGGGGATAGGTTCCGTTTTCCAGCATCTCCTCACAATAATTACTTTCGAGGAAGGCCGCATGACAATAATTAAAATGGCGGATCAATTCTTTACAGCAATGACCGATATCGGTAAAAACGCCCACATGGGTTTGTTGGTCCGACACGACAAAACTGACTGGTTCAGTGGCATCATGAAATTTATTAAAGGAAATAACTTCCAAGGCTCCGATTGTAACTTTATCGGGCGCTTTGATAATATGAACATGTTCTGTATTAACCGGCAGGGGTATATTTTTGAGTGTTCCTTCGGTGATATATACCGGCAACTGATATTTTTTAGAGATGGCAGGAATGCCGGTAATATGATCGGAATGTTCATGAGAAACAAAGATGGCCTTTACGGTATTCATAGAAAGATTAAGGCGATCCATCCGTTTCTCCGTTTCGCGGCAGGAAATACCTGCATCAATCAACACAGCTTCCGATCCATTACCAATATAGTAACAGTTTCCATTGCTGCCTGAATTGAGGGAGGCGATAAAAAGTGACATATGGAGTCAAAAATAGGATTTGTTATGGAGAGGAAGGATATTGGATTCAGCCTCCCATATTTATTTTTTGTGAGAAGGTAGTGTAATCACCAGACTGGTATAGGCAATGCTCTTTTTTGTTAATCCTTCCCTATCCTTTCCAGAGATTCTTTTTCCTGCCGACTTACCGGCAACTGTTCTCCTTGCTATAAATATACCGCTCATCATCTTCACGGGATCGTCCCTTTTTTGTTTTGTGTTCATTGCTTACATTCACCACTCAATATTTTAGTTTGTTATGATGAAAATGCTTATTCTGTTGGCGGGTATGCTGCCGGGCTTCTATGGGTGGGCCCAGGTAAAATCTCCCGAACAATTCCTGGGCTATAAATTGGGAGAACGTTATTCCCCTCATTACAAAGTGGTCAATTATTTTAGACAGGTGGCTGAAAACAATACCACTATAGTCAAGTTGGAACAATATGGTTCCACTAATGAAGGACGTCCATTATTATTGGCATTTGTTTCCTCGGCCGACAACATTGCCAATTTAGAAGCTATCAGGAAAAACAATTTACGGTTGGCTGGCATGGCAGGCGACAAAATTCCCGGCAACGAAAAAGGTCCGGCCATTGTATGGTTAAGCTATAATGTTCATGGAAACGAAACTTCTTCCTCCGAAGCAGCTATGATGACACTCTGGGAGCTAGTAAACCCGGATAATACAAAAAGTAAGGAATGGTTGAAAAATACAGTGGTTCTCATTGATCCCTGCATTAATCCCGATGGTCGCGATCGGTATGTAAACTGGTTTAACTCGGTAGTAGGAAAGACTGCCAACCCGCAACCATTTTCCCGCGAGCATGCGGAACCCTGGCCGGGGGGGAGATCCAATCATTATTATTTTGATCTCAACCGGGATTGGGCCTGGCAAACGCAGGTAGAAACACAACAGCGTATTATCCGATACAATGAATGGTTGCCCCAGGTGCATGTCGATTTTCACGAGCAGGGATATAATGAGCCTTATTATTTCGCTCCCGCGGCAGAACCTTATCACGAAGTAATTACACCCTGGCAAAGGGATTTCCAAACAATGATCGGAAAAAACAACGCGAAGTATTTTGATGAGTATGGCTGGTTATACTTTACCAAAGAACGATTCGATCTTTTTTATCCCAGCTACGGCGATACGTACCCCACGTATAAAGGGGCCATTGGGATGACGTTTGAACAAGGGGGACATAGCCGCAGCGGAGCCGCTGTTATCAATGAAGATGGGGATACGCTTACCTTATCTGATCGGATAAACCATCACTTTACCACCGGTATGTCAACGGTGGAAATTACATCAATGAATGCCGGACGCGTAGTAAAAGAATTTAAATCTTATTATGACAAGGCACGAACAACTCCTCCGGGGGAATACAAAGCCTATATTATTAAGGCGGATGAAAGCGACCGGCTGGATCGCTTGAAAAAATTACTCGATCGGAATGCTATTGAATGGAACTATACTATTCCGGCGTCCTATTCAGGCTTTAACTATTTTAATTCTAAAACGGAGAATTTTAAAACCACGGATGGGGATATTGTTATTAATACCAATCAATCAAATTCTAATTTGATAAAAGTACTGTTTGAACGAAATTCAAAAATCAGCGACTCGGCTACCTATGATATCACAGCCTGGTCGATGCCGTTTGTTTTTGGGCTGAACGCTTATGGATTGCCTGCCTATATTACTGCAGTTACTAAAACAGCCCCCGGGATTCCAGTTGCGTCAAAGCCGGTATCCGCAACGATTAGCGCTTTTGCGGCTCAATGGAACGGCATGGCCAGCGCAAAATTTATAGCTGCCTTGTTAAAGAAAGGAGTTAAAGTGCGATATGCTGAACAGCCTTTTTCCGCGCAGGGCATCAACTTTGAAAAAGGGACCTTAATAATTACCCGCACGAGTAATACTTCATTTGGAAATACCCTCGAAGAAATCATTAAAGAGGTTGCACAGTCTTCGGGTCAAAGATACTTTCCCCTTCAAAGCGGCTTTGTAGAGAAGGGGTTTGATTTCGGGTCCGACAGAGTCCGCATTATTCACGCCCCAAAAATTACCTTGCTGGCCGGGGAAGGAGTTTCTTCATTGGGCATGGGAGAGATCTGGCATTTCTTTGACGCCCAACTAAACTATCCCATTAACATTGTTTGGGTAAATGACCTGAATAAAAATGTATTGAAAGAAACAGATGTACTTATAATGCCAGATGGCAACTATCGTTTTCTTTCCGACAAACCCACGAGTGAAATATTAAAGGATTGGGTCAGCAGCGGCGGGAAAATCATAGCCATAGAAAATGCGGTATCCCAATTGGCGCGCAACGATTGGGGCATTAAGTTGAAGACCACTGATGACAAAAAAGATGAAAAGAAAGATGATTATAATTTGCTTCGCCGGTATGAAGACAGGGAACGGGATTTTCTTCCCAATTACAATCCTGGCTCGATTTATAAAATAGAATTGGACAATTCGCATCCGTTAGCATTCGGATATCCTGGTTATTATTATACGTTGAAGCAGGACGATAATGTATATGAATTCATAAAAGAGGGGGGATGGAATGTAGGAGTTATTAAAAAAGATGCTCAGGTTTCCGGATTCGTAGGATCAAAACTTAAAGAGAAATTAAAAGATGGGCTGATCCTGGGGGTTCAAAACATGGGACGTGGTCATGTTGTATACCTGGCCGATAATCCATTATTCAGGAGTTTTTGGGAAAACGGAAAATTGTTGTTTTGCAATGCGGTGTTTTTGGTAGGAGAATAGACAGAGGTAAATGAAAAATAAAAAATTATGAATGCAAAATGAAAAATGGAAAAATCTTCGGTTCTGTGTCTCTAACTGTCAAAGCTTGCAATAATAAGCTAGTAAGACCTGATTTTATATTTTAGAATATCTGCTGTATAGGTAAGTTTTGCCTTCATGATCCCTGTAGCCAATACTATATAGTAAGCAAAAAGATGCCTCTGAACGCTCCGTTAAATTATTGCAGCAAAGTATTATTCACTCAACATTTGCTTTAACTTGAACCCTATTATTATTTTTCCCGAACATTGCAGTATGAACAAGCTGTTTTTTGCCGGATTATTGTTCTCTTTCTCTATGAATCTGTATGCTCAGAAATTGGGCAATAGAGATTTAAACCAATTAAAATCTTTCCTGCAGGGTAATTTCAGCAGCGAACAACAGTCGGCAACTGATACCTCTTTTTCGGCCGTTTCCTTACATATGAAACAGGTATGGCCCAGGCGGAAAGACGGATACTGGCTGTATGTGGAGCAGGCAATGATGCAAACGCCGGATAAACCTTACCGCCAGCGGATGTATCACCTGTACCTGCAGGACGACTCCACCCTGGTGAGCCAGGTTTTTGAATTTAAAGACCCTGCTCCTTTAGTGGGCTGGTGGAAAGAACCCAAACGATTCGATTCATTGAAATTTTTTGGTCTTAGTAGTCGCCCCGGTTGTGAAGTATATATCCGTAAAAATAAGAAAGGGCAGTTTATTGGATCTACCCAGGGGAAAGACTGCAGTAGTGTACTCCGGGGTGCCAGCTATGCAACCAGTGAAGTAATCATAGATAATGCCGGCATCCGTTCCTGGGATCGGGGATGGAATGCCGATCAGCAGCAGGTTTGGGGCGCTGTAAAAGGTCCTTATATTTTTAAAAAGCTACCTAAATAATCATTGATGTTCTATTGTTTTAAACGCGCGTTCATGGGAAGACTTTTATTTTTTATTGCCGGGTTGCTATCAATTCAGAACCTGCATGCACAAACTCCCCCGGCTTATACATCTGCAGATATATATCTTCAATTAAAAAAACTAAATGTACTTGGTACAGTATTATATGTGGCCGCTCATCCTGATGATGAAAATACGCGCTTATTGGCCTGGCTTTCCAAAGATAGATTGTACAGAACAGGATATCTTTCCATAACAAGAGGGGATGGCGGGCAAAATCTTATTGGTGATGAACAGGGCATCGACCTGGGATTGATTCGCACACAGGAGTTGCTTTCGGCGCGGCGCATGGATGGAGCGGAGCAATTTTTTACGAGGGCCTACGATTTTGGGTTTAGCAAAACAACTGCGGAAGCGTTCGCCAAGTGGAACAAGGAAAAGATACTGAGCGATGTGGTATGGATCATCCGAAAGTTTCAACCCGATATTATCATTACCCGGTTTCCCGAAGACGCAAGAGCCGGTCACGGTCATCATTCTGGTTCTGCTGTGCTGGCGCATGAAGCATTTAGAGCGGCAGCAGATCCTAATCGTTTCCCCGGGCAATTCAAATATGGGGTGCAAGCCTGGCAGGCCAAAAGAATAGTCTGGAATACGTTCAACTTTGGCAATACAAATACAACCAGCGAAGATCAATTAAAGATAGATGTAGGAGCATATAATCCTATTCTTGGAAAAGGTTATGGCGAAATAGCCGCTGAAAGCCGCAGTCAGCATAAAAGCCAGGGTTTTGGAGTGCCAGCCAGTCGCGGAATACAGTTAGAGTATTTTACTCCGTTAGAAGGAAGCATCGCTAAAACTGATATTATGGATGAAGTGATCACTTCCTGGGCAAAAGTGCCGGGGGCCGAAAAAGTCAGTGCAATGATTGAGGATATCATCCGCAATTACTCTTTGTCAAAACCAGAGTTATCGGTTCCCGCCTTAGTGGAGTTATATAAAACCTTACTGCAATTGCCCGAAAGTGCATGGAAAATAAAGAAGCTGGAAGAAACAAGCCGAATCATTGAACAATGCAGCGGACTTTGGCTCGAAGCAACGACCAGCAATGAATATGCGGTCCAGGGAGATTCAATCCGGATTTCCATATCTATAAATAACCGGGGTGGTGCTGCAGCGCAGGTAGTTAAAGTTATAGCGGACGGGATGGATTCCGTAATGAATCAAACCCTGGTTAAAAATAAAAATTACAATTTCATAAAGCCTGTATTCGTTCCGTTGGATAAAGCCATTAGCCAGCCCTATTGGATGGAACAGAAAATGGAAGAGGGTTCTTTTGTAGTGGATGATCAAAAATTGATAGGGATGCCACAAAATAATGCTTCCTATTTGGTAGACTTTGATCTCATCATAGAGGGCCAGCCGATGAGATTCTCAAAACCTGTTCAATATAAATATACCGACCCGGTAAGAGGAGAATTATATCAGCCACTGGTGGTGGTGCCTTCGGTAGCTATTTCCACCGATCCAAGTATTGTGATATTTCACAGGAATGAGAATCAAAAAGCGGATATAACACTGAGAGTAAAAGCTCATCGGAATTTCAGTAATTATTCGATAAAAGTTACCGAGCGTATGCGTACGCAGCAAAACAGTCAAACAGACACCAGCTTTAATCTTGCCAGGGGGTTAACCAGGGATTATCTTTTCACT
Source organism: uncultured Chitinophagaceae bacterium (assembly GCA_963775145.1). Classification (GTDB taxonomy): domain Bacteria; phylum Bacteroidota; class Bacteroidia; order Chitinophagales; family Chitinophagaceae; genus Endoryza. The sequence continues at coordinate 127,738 of CAVZHZ010000010.1, read as the reverse complement.
ATTAATAATAGCTTATTCAAAGAACAGGACCAGGATTTTGTACAGGCCTTTACCGAGTTGAAAAATGGAAAGGAAGGGCAGCCGGCTTATTTAAATGTAACGAGTATTAAATATGACCATATTCCGCATATTCATTATTTCTACCAGGATGCCATTAAAGTGTTGAATATGGATCTGAAAACGGTCGGAAAGAAAATTGGTTATATTGAAGGAGCCGGTGATAAAGTAAACATTGCGTTGCAGCAGATGGGGTACGAAGTAACAGTATTAAAAGAAAAAGATATAACGCCCGGGTACCTGAAACAATTTGACGCCATTATTACCGGTGTTCGCGCTTATAATGTAAATGAATTTATGGCGGCAAAATATGAAGTGCTGATGAATTATGTAAAGGAAGGAGGCAACCTGGTTGCGCAGTATAGTACGAATAATTTTATCAGCAATGTTCGCTCTAAGATCGGTCCTTACCCGTTTACGATATCCCGCAACCGTGTAACGGATGAAAAAGCAGCTGTGAAGATATTATTGCCGGAGCATGCTGTGTTGAATTACCCTAATAAGATAACTGCTGCTGATTTTGACGGTTGGCTGCAGGAGCGCAGTATATACAACGCAGATCAACTCGATATTGCCTACGAAACTCCCTTATCGATGGCCGATCCGGGTGAAGATGAACAAAAAGGAAGTCTTATTATTGCTAATTACGGGAAGGGTAAATTTGTATACACCGGCCTCGTGTTCTTCCGGGAACTGCCTGCCGGAATTCCGGGTGCTTACCGCCTGCTCGCGAATATTATTGCCCTAAACCAAAAGAAAGGTTTTTAATGAGTGAACGATCAAAAGTAAATCCGAGGATAGCGTTTGCCATAGCTGTTTTTTCCGGTGTTATTATTGGGAAATTGATAAAGAAATTCGCACTTGGATTGCTGGTAGGCGTATTGATCAGCTTGTTATACGTATTAATTGTTAGTGCAAAAAAAAGGAAATGAATCAACCGGATAAGAAAGAGGAGAATCCACCGCTATTCAAAAGCTGGAAGGGCTGGTACTGGCTGGTGATTCTTTTTTTAGTGGCGCTTATCATCTTCTTTTATTTCTTTACTAAACTGTTTGCATGATATTTTCCGGCTTAGATTGGGCGGTTTTGGTAGCAACTTTGTTGCTCATTATCGCTTACGGAATATACAAGAGCCAATCTTCACATAACCTGAGTGGTTATTTTTTGAGCGACCGGCAAATGCCCTGGTGGCTGATTCTCCTGAGCATAATGGGCACGCAGGCCAGTGCGGTAACCTTCCTGACGGCCCCGGGTCAGGCCTATACAGATGGAATGCGTTTTGTGCAATATTATTTCGGGTTGCCCATTGCCATGGTCATACTTTGCGTTACCCTGGTTCCTATATTTCATCGGTTGAAAGTATATACGGCCTATGAATACCTCGAGCAACGATTTGATTTAAAAACCAGAACGCTCACCTCATTTCTTTTTCTATTGTCGCGTGGTTTGTCAACCGGCATCAGCGTGATCGCTCCCTCTATTGTTTTGCATAGTTTGCTGGGTTGGAATTTTTATATTACCAATATAGCCATGGGTGGTCTGCTGATTATTTATACTACTACCGGCGGTGCCAGGGCGGTAGCTTATACGCAGCAATTGCAATTTATTATTATATACGCGGCCATGTTCGTGGCCTGCTGGTATGCTATTGATATGCTGCCGCAAGGAGTGGGGGTAGTAGATGCGTTGCATATCAGTGGCAAGGCTGGTAAACTGAATGTCATCACCACCGGGGTAAGTAATGGCTCATTTGACTGGAAGGACCGGTATAATATTTTTAGTGGAATAATCGGCGGCCTGTTCCTGGCACTTAGTTATTTCGGTACGGATCAAAGCCAGGTAGGGCGTTATCTTACTGCTAAAAGCGAGAAAGAAAGTAAACTCGGGTTGCTGTTAAATGGTTTAGTAAAGGTGCCCCTGCAATTTTGTATACTATTGATTGGTATTTTCATTTTTTCTTTTTACCAGTTTTACAAGGCCCCCGCTTATTTTAATCTTGCCCAGGAAAAAGAAATACTGCAAAGCAGCTATGCGGCGGATTATAACAAAATATCAAAACAATACAACGAGTTACAGGAGGCAAAAAAATCTACGGCAGTAGATTTGTCGGCCGCGCTGAAATTGAATGACAACAACAGGATTAATTTACTAGAAACAAAATTACAGGAACAGCATCAGCAGGGGCAACAGGTAAGGGGGGCTATAAAGGAATTAGTAAAGAAAGCGAACCCGGATTCAGATGGGAATGATACCAATTATATTTTCCTGCGGTTTGTGGGAGATTTCTTACCAAAAGGGTTGATCGGGCTGATTATAGCTATCATTTTTTTAGCGGCCTGGGGGAGTATTGCGGCAGCTCTTAATTCATTAGCCTCTTGTACCATGATTGACTTTCATAAAAAATTTTCATCAAAGAAATTAACAGAGGAACAGGAGTACCGCTGGTCGCAGGGATACACCATCGCCTGGGGAATATTTTCTGTCGTTATCGCGCAGTTTGCGTATAACCTGGGAAATAGTTTAATTGAAGCAGTGAATATTTTAGGTTCCTGGTTTTATGGAACCATCCTGGGAATTTTTCTCGTGGCTTTTTATATGAAGAGGATCGGGAGTAATGCGGTATTTATTGCAGCGATAGGGTCGGAATTAATAGTGATTACTGTATATTTTGCCGACATCATTTCTTTCTTATGGCTTAATGTAATCGGTGCTTTTGGAGTTATTTTCTTTTCGTGGTTATTACAAACTTTCCTGCCTAATAGAAAATCCGGGTTGATAAAGTAATCCCGTTTATCATTATTTTTTCGTGATGTTTCGGCTCTCGGCTTGTTGTTTCCGAATCCCGGATGCTCCCGCTTGCCCCTGCATTCCACATCGCGCAGCCCCTCACGCTTTCATCTTTTCCATCATTTTCTCAACCAGTTTATAAGTAGCGGGGCAATACTCAATATTCTGTTTAAATACATGGATATATTGAGACGTATGCCGCTTGGTATGATGAGGAAATCCGGAACAATCGGCTGGCCTTACTTCATAAATAGAACACATATTGTTCTCCAGGTTAAGAAATTGGCAGGGTTCTGTTTTGTTAAGCCAATCGCCCTCCTTGTCTTTCCGCAACCATTTTTCGGTAAACGAATCGGCAGTCATTTGCAGGTGAGCCGAAATTCGGCGGATATCTGTATTTGTATAAGTGGGAGACATGGTTTTACAGCAATTGCCGCAGCCCAGGCAATTAATTTCTTTCCATACTTCCTTATTTGTTTCAATAGCTAATGCATCCAGTCCGCGGGGAGGTGCCTTTTTGAGCTTTATTAAGAAACGTTTGTACCGCCCTTTATTTCTTTTCACTTTTTGCCGGAACGATCCCAGGTTGATATGCATACTGATTTATTAGAAAGAACATTAAAGATATATGTAAATTTGGTCTATAGGCATATCATTTGCGTGTTGCTTCCATGGTTGGTGTCCCATGGTTGGTGTCTCCATGGTTGGTGTCTCCATGGTTGGTGTCTTCACCAACCATCTTCTGTCTTCATAGTTGATGTCTTCACCAACCATCAATAAACATAATTTATCCTCATGGCTGGTATCTTCACCAACCATCTTCTGTCTTCATAGTTGATGTCTTCACCAACCATCAATAAACATAATTTATCCTCATGGCTGGTATCTTCACCAACCATCTTCTGTCTCCATAGTTGGTATCTTCACCAACCATCAATAATCATAATTGGTTTCCTCATAGTTACTGCCCATGATTGCATTATTCACCCTCATTAAAATCAGTTGCTTTAATATAATAAATAACCACATTATCTTTACCTGCAGAACAATCAATGTTTTCAGTTAAGAACCGGTAATAATTCATGTGGGAACCATATAAGAAAGGGTACAAAGCGTGGTTGCAATTAGAAAAATCTCTATCCGATAATTCGGTAGAAGCCTACATACGCGATATGGAGAAGCTTACCCAGTTTCTGCAGGATCGGCCGCCTTTAAAGTCGCCGGATAAAATTGATTTGAAGGATCTGCAGCATTTTATAAAATGGATTGCAGAACTGGGAATGACCGCTTCCTCACAGGCAAGAATAATTTCGGGAATCCGTTCATTCTATAAATATTGCTTAACAGAAAATATAACTACTAAAGACCCTACGTTGTTGCTGGAAGCTCCCAAGCTAAAAAGAAGCCTGCCGGATGTATTGACTTACGAAGAAATCGAACAGATCATTGCACAAATTGATTTAAGCAAACCAGAAGGAGGGCGGAATAAAGCCATCCTCGAAACGCTGTATGGTTGCGGGCTTCGGGTAAGTGAGCTGGTTAACCTTAAAATATCTCAAATATATTCCGAAGTTGGGTTTATACGAATTATTGGAAAAGGAGATAAGGAACGGCTGGTACCAATTGGGAGTAGCGCGATAAAATATATTGATATTTACAAAAAACAAATAAGGATTCACGTGGCTCCCAAGCCCGGCCAGGAAGACATCTTGTTTTTAAACAACCGCGGTTCCCGGTTATCCAGGGTAATGATTTTTTTGCTGTTAAAGGACCTCGTAAAGAAAGCCGGAATCAAAAAAAATATTTCGCCACATAGTTTTCGTCATTCTTTTGCCACACATTTGGTAGAAGGCGGGGCCGACTTACGCGCTGTACAGGAAATGCTGGGTCATGCCAGCATCACCACTACTGAAATTTATACCCACCTCGATCGGGAATTCCTTCGCAAAACACTGGAAAATTTTCATCCGGCGTTTAATGTAAAAAAATAATCAACTCAATAGAGGTCCTCTAAATTGCGTGGATATTGAATGCGATATCCCGTATTGGCATGGCCATTTTGATAGCTGAGCATATGCTTTTTTCTCTTAATAGCCCTGGCTAATTATCCATACGGCAGAAACTATCAACCGGATTTTAACGCTTATTTTCTGCCATCAGCTTATAGTAATCCGGCATTGATCGGTAAGCATTACCCCTTACACCTCCAATACAACCATCTAAATTTAAAATACCAGCACCCAGCACCCGTTAAGGTTTGACATAAGGCGATGTAATCATCCCGTTCCAAATCTTTTGAATCAAAATCCGATGCCCCAGCTCATCAATCAATTATTTTATCCTTTCGGAAAGGTTTTGGCCTTTCTGTTGCGCAAATTGGTAGAGCGACTTTACCTGGGTAAGCTCAGCGCTGTTATAATAGGGACACTCCTGTTATTTCATTCTCCCACAGCCATTTCCCAGCGAAAAAATATAAAGTTTGATCAGCTTGATATCAACGACGGGCTTTCCCAGAATAATGTATTATGTGTATTGCAGGACAGCCGTGGATTTATGTGGTTCGGAACCCGGGATGGATTAAACAGGTATGACGGATACAAATTTACTTTATATCGAAATAAGGAAACAGACAACAGCAGTATTAGTGGAAACTTTATTAGTGCCATCGCAGAAGATAAAGAAGGGAATATTTGGGTTGCCACGGGTAAAAACGGACTTAACTGTTTTAACCGTTCTACAGAAAAATTTACGCGGTATACCCGGGAGGGAAAGAATCAGTTTGCTATTTCCAGCAACCAATTACAATCAGTAACTATTGACAGTGATGGAAATATCTGGATCGGAACAGCCGATGCCGGTATGGATAGGCTTAATACTGCTACCGGAACCCGGATTCATTATTCAAGCAATAAGAATGATTCAACCTCACTAAGTGAAAATAATGTCATTAATATTTACGAGGACAGTAAGAAGAATATTTGGGTGGCTGTTTATGGCGGAGGGCTTAATCTCTTAAATAAGAAGTCAAATACATTTACCAGGTACCGCCACCAAAATTCGAACCGCACTTCAATCAGCAGTGATAAAGTATATTCCATTTTTGAAGATAGCCGGAATCGCCTGTGGATTGGTACTCATGGAGGGGGTCTCAATTTGTTCAATCCATTGACCGGTACCTTCCGGCGGTTTGAATATGACGCCAGTAACCCCAATGGATTACCCTCCAATGAGCTCTACGCGATCGGAGAGGATGACGAACATAATTTATGGATCGGAACGGAAAATGCGGGACTAAGCATATTTAACCTGCATACGGAGGTGTTCAATAATTACCTGCACGATGAAATGGACAATAGCAGCCTGGCCAATAATTCTATCTATACAGCTTATAAAGATCGTAAAGGTAATATGTGGGTTGGCACATTTGCCGGCGGGGTGAACCTGTTTAATAAAGACTATAATGAATTTAATCATTACAAACATACTTCTTCGCCAAATAGCCTGAGTCAAAATAATGTGTTGTCGATAACAGAAGACAGGCAAAAGAAAATTTGGATCGGAACAGATGGAGGAGGACTTGATTTATTTGATCCGGTTACCAAAAACTTTACTCATTTTAAACATGAGGAGGGAAATAAAAAGTCTATTTGCGGGAATTATGTACTGAATGTATGTGCTGATAGCAAAGGAAATTTATGGATCGGTACATGGGGGGATGGAGTTACCGTTTACAATCCTAAAAAAAATTCATGGAAACATTTTAAAAACAATCCGGAAGATCCTTTTAGTCTGAGCAGCAACAATGCCTGGGTTATCTATGAAGACCAAGAAAAGAAAATATGGATAGGTACCCATGGCGGAGGACTCAACTTATATAACCCGGGAACTGATAACTTTCAGCATTATGACGCAGGAGGGAATTTTCCAGCCAATAGTATTAATAACAATACGGTACGGGCATTGGTGGAAGACCAGGCGGGCAATCTGTGGATCGGGACTGATAATGGACTTAATTGTTTAAATAAAAAAACAGGAACATTCAGCTTTTATGTTCACGAGGATAACAAGAATAGTATCAGCAATAACAGCATATTATCCTTCTGCCAGGATAAAAAGGACAATCTATGGATCGGCACTATGATGGGGCTTAATTATTTTAATACGAAAACAAAACAATTTATTACCTATACTACCGAAAATGGATTGGCGAATAACGCTGTTTTTGGCATAACAGAAGATGAAAATTATAACCTGTGGGTAAGTTCAAACCGGGGGCTTTCCAGAATTAACCTGTTGACGAAAAAAGTTAAAAACTACGACCCGGCGGACGGCCTGCAGTCGTTTGAATTTAAAGACCATGCATTTTGTAAAGCAAGTTCCGGTAAGATGTATTTTGGTGGTATAAATGGGTTCAATGAATTTGAACCGGCCCTGATAAAGGAAAATGATTTCGATCCGCCCATGGTGATAACGGCGTTCCAGGTATTTAATAAAGAAATGCAGGTAGCAAGCGACAGCAATACCAATTCTCCTTTGAAGTACGCCATTTCTGAAACAAATGAATTGATTATTCCATACAGCAGTTCAGTAATTTCATTTGAGTTTGCTTCGTTGAATTATACTTCTTCGGAAAAAAAGAAGTATGCTTATCGCCTGGAAGGGTTTGACAATAACTGGAATATTATTGGCAATGAACGCAAGGCAACCTATACCCGCCTTGATCCGGGAGAGTATACGTTTGTCGTGAGAGGAGTAAATAATGAGGGGAATTGGAGCGAACAGGTAAAGAAATTGAAACTGGTGGTGGTGCCCCCATTCTGGTTAACAGGGTGGTTTAAATTTCTTATAACATTCCTCGCCATAGTAACCATTGCTGTTTTTTTCCGCATCCGGACACATAGCATCAGATCACAAAAAGAAAAACTGGAAAAGCAGGTGCAGGAGAGAACGGAGGCGCTGGCATATTCAATGGAAGAAGAGAAAAAATCAAGAGAGGAAGCTGAAAAAGCCAATAGAGCGAAGAGTATTTTTCTGGCTACCATGAGCCATGAAATCAGGACCCCCATGAATGGAATTATTGGGATGTCTTCGTTGCTTGCTCATACTTCGCTAACCAGTGAACAGCGTAACTATGCTGAAACCATTCAATCCTGCGGGGAAGGTCTGTTAACCGTAATCAATGATATACTGGATTTCTCCAAAATTGAATCAGGGAAGATGGAATTGGAGGAAAAGGATTTTGAATTGCGGACCTGTATCGAAGAGGTGCTTGATATTTTTGCTAACAAAGCGGCGCAAGCAGGCCTGGATCTTATTTACCAGATCGACTACAATGTGCCCGATCAAATTATTGGAGATAGCGTTCGACTTCGGCAGGTATTAATAAACCTGGTTAGTAATGCGATTAAATTTACCCAGCAAGGTGAAGTGTTTCTAAAAGTGTTCCAGGTGCAGGCGAGCGCTGACGGGTCTACAGAATTGTGTTTTGAAGTACGGGATACTGGAATTGGCATTGCTCCCGAAAAACTGAAGCGATTATTTAAAGCCTTTTCCCAGGTTGATTCTTCTACAACCCGCAAATATGGTGGCACGGGCCTTGGATTAGTGATCTGCGAAAAGCTGATTGCATTAATGGGAGGTTCAATAACCGTATCCAGCGAAACCGGAAAAGGCTCTGTATTCGCATTTACAATGCGTACCCGGGCAGGAACCAAAGCGGCTCATAATTATGTTATTGGCAGCATGACGAACCTCGAGCAAAAAAGAGTATTGATTGTAGACGATAATTTTACCAACCGGACCATTCTGCGTGTGCAATTAGAATATTGGAAAATGATTCCGGTTCTGGCTTGCTCCGGTGCAGAAGCAATTGAGGTTATTAAAAAACATCCCACGTTCGACCTGGTAATTACGGATATGCATATGCCGGAAATGGATGGTATTGGGCTGGCGGAGCGTATTAAGAAATTACATCCTTCCATCCCGATCCTGCTGCTAAGCTCGTTGGGAAATGAGGTGGATAAAAATCAAACGCATTTGTTCAGCGCCGTGTTGGCGAAACCAGTAAAACAAAATATTCTTTGTAATTATATCCTCAATAATTTTCAGCAAAATGTTGCCGCAAAACCAGATCCAAAACCTGAATCGGCTCCATTGCCCGCTAACCTGGCCGCGCGTTATCCATTAAATATTCTGATTGCTGAAGATAACCCGGTAAACCAACAGCTAGCCCTGATTGTTTTAACCAAATTAGGGTACAACCCTGCCGTTGCGGAAAATGGACAGGAAGCCGTCAATAAGATGCAGGACCAGGGTTTTGATATAATATTAATGGATGTACAAATGCCCGAACTGGACGGATTTGAAGCCACTAAGATAATCCGTAAACAATCCTATGTTCAACCGGTAATCATCGCCATGACGGCAAATGCAATGCAAGGCGACCGGGACGATTGCATAAACGCCGGAATGGACGATTATATCAGTAAACCGGTAAAACCCGAAGAAATTGCAGGGATGCTGGCAAAATGGGCCGAGAAAAATAATATAATTCTTAAAGCAAGTTAATGAGCACTTCCGGTCATTACAGCTTTATTCATTCAATAGGTTTAACGCGTTCTCCTAATTGTTTAACCGCTTTATTAAAAATTAATTCGCCTGCTTCAGGTGAAGCATAAACCGGGTGTTCTCCATTGACCCCAATTAACGAAGAATGTTCTCCCTGCGTGAATACCGATAAATCCACCAGGGATGCATCCACATACATGGTAATAGATGTTTCGTTTTTTGCCGCATGATCGATCATATAATTCCATTCCCCTTTGATGGCTTCCGGGATTCCTAATAATTGCATTCCATATTTTTTCTCCCAGGTGGCTGTCATTTCTATCCATGTTCGGCGTGAGGGCCCATGCCCATCTGCAAAAACGGCTTTAAAGCCCGCCCGCTTTAATTGTTCCAGGATATTTTCAAGCAATTGTTTAAAAAAATCATAACTCACCCAGTAACAGCTTCCGGTAAGCGGCTGCTCCGGGCTCGTAGACTTCGCGTAGTCCATCCCAATTAAATAAGAACCATCTTCGCGATCCAACCGGCGGTCGGGACCTAAAAATAAAGGCGGTAACACTATGCCGCCATATTGTTGCGCACAGGCGATCATCAACGCTTCGCTTTGGATTGCATCCGCCCCGAGAGGTAAATGTTCACCGTGCCATTCGAGCGTACCTAATGGTAAATAGGCCAGGGGTTTTTGTTGTAACCGCCTCCGGAATTCTGCGGGTCGCAGTTCCGCGTACTTTACTTTTTCCTCACTCATTCATTTTCTTTCAATAAAAGTAGAAAAAAGCGGCGACTATATACGAGGATAAAAAATGACTTTCTTACCTCCAAACAGTAGGAATGATTTAGGAGACGAACGGCGGGGAAATGAAGAATGAAAAATTAAGAATAAAAAATTAAAAAGGTTGGGACCCTCCAGGGAAATGAATAATGAAAAATTAAAAATATAAAATGAAAAATTCAGTCCCCAATAGCTAAATTATCCTCCTATTAATAGGAGTGTCACTTCTTCATTTTTCATTCTTCATTTTTAATTTCCTTTTACTACCAGTTTCGCATGAAATATTTTTTTCGAATTATTTCCGCTTACCCGAACCCAATAGATTCCTTTGCTCCAGGCAGTATGGGTAGGTACGGAAATCGTTTGTTCTTTTGATTGCATAATAACCTGGTCACGATAAACAATGCGTCCTTCCGTATCTATTATTTCAATAGTATATACCCCGGGTTCTTTTACCGATATCTCCATGTTTACTGAATGACCCGCTATAACCGGGTTAGGAGACAACTTCACTTCTTTCTTCTTTATAACGTCTGGGGTCATCTCGGTAATGCGCCGATCTATTTTTTCAGCAAGGTCTATTTCCTTCCTTGCGACCAGCAAGCCCGCAATTGTGGTAGTGCATATAACCATCCTCCTTGCTTTGATAACCGCTTCGGGTAGAGGGATTGCCTGAAATTCTCCCAAGGTAGAAGCCATTGGCTCAAGAAAGAATGAAACAGCATTCGGTTTATTGTTAACCACAAATTCCTGCGCCTGGTATCCTACCGAACTAACAAGCAAAACGATTTCTTTGGAATGGAATAATACATTCAACTTAAATTTTCCATTGGCGTCGGCCGCTACTCCGCTTTTAGTACCTTTTACCAATACAGAGGCAAAGGGTACGGGTAAATTGGTTTGACTATCGATTATCTCTCCCTCCACCAGGCTAAGCTGATCAGGCATAATGAAGTTTATAGTTCCTATAAGTTCCCCTTCATTGGGCGATTTGGTATTCTTGCTGACGGATGTTTTCTTAACGGGGGCTGGTTTGGACTGGGCATGAACCGCGCTGGTGGTAAGCAAAGTGGCCAATACAATATTCCAGATATAGGCCCAGGAAAATTTCTTTTTTTGATCTGGTGCAAGATTCCGGTTCAATTGGTCGTTGGTAAACCGTCCGCAAACAGCGATTCCTTTATTAGAGAGGTAAAGCAGTATTTCTTTGTCGGTCATCAACGAAAAATCAGTAACTGTTTTCTGGCAGGATTGGCAGAATCGTCCCTGTTCAATAGCGGTCATACTCATCCAATCTTCATGACAGGGTTCCGGTACTTGTAATAGAATGTTTGCAGGCATAGTGATTATTTTTAAAGAGGGGTGAGGTGTTTACTGATTCAATTATTATTTTAACTTTTTAATCAATTTTTGAATTCATTTTAAACCAACCTGATCTTGTATACCTGAGTTATAAATATGTACATGGCTTTTTACTGATCGTTTAGGTTGACCTTTATTACCAGATGCGGATATTTTTATGATTACACATGCATCTAAAAAATTAATTTGATTATCTTGTTTGGAGAACCTGTAACAAAAAAGTGGCATTTTTAAAAAGTATAACAAACCCTGGCCTTTCTGATAAGGAACTGGTGCAACAGTACAGGCAAAGCCGTGATATGAAGGTGCTGGCCGAACTGTACCAGCGCTATATGGACCTACTATTCGGGGTTTGTTTGAAGTATTTAAAAGACCCCGAAACTTCCCGGGATGCCGTGATGAATATCTTTGAAGAACTGGTGGGGAAATTGCATAAACACGAGGTGGAAAATTTCAAGAGCTGGCTATATACACTGGCTAAGAATCACTGCCTGATGCAGTTACGGACGCCCAAAAACCTAAAAACTACCGAATTCAAGGGAGATTATATGCAATCGGAAGAAGAAGTGCATCTGAATGGCGTATTAACCCGGGAAGATAACCTGCAAAGGCTGGAAAAATGTTTACAGACTTTGTCGGCCGAGCAGAAAATTACCGTTGAATTGTTTTATTTACAGAATAAATGTTACAATGAAATAGCTGAAACAACCGGCATAGAATGGAACAAAGTAAGAAGCTATATTCAAAACGGACGGCGAAACCTTAAATTATGTATGGATAAAAATGCCGGTGTTGAACATTTGAAAAGTTGATAGTACTAATTATGAATGAATTTAACGACGATAGTAAACAATATTCCGCAGATATTATCAGGCAATACCTCGAAGGTGCATTGAATGAATCTGAAATGCATGCTATAGAAAAGGCGGCGTTGGAAGATCCCTTTTTAGCGGATGCTATTGATGGTATGAGGGAAGCAAGGAAAGAATTTAGTAATGAAACGATCGACTCTAACCTGGGCAAACTACGTACTCAAATTTCTGAAAGAGTAGCGGGGGGAAAAGTTATTCCCTTTACTTCTTTTGGCGGGTGGCGAATTGTTGCCGCTGCGTCGATCCTCCTCGTGTGTTCTGTATTTGCCTATAATATCTGGTGGAAACCTGCATCAAAAGAAACAATAGCAGTAGTTAATCCAACAATTATTCCTCCTGCCACAATTGCCCCTGCTGAGCCTAATTTTAAAGTTTCCCCCGAAGATTCCATAAAAGAGGAACTGGCAAAGAATAATGAAATTAAGAAGCTCCCATTGTTACCGGTTATTTCAGAAAAGCAGGATCGGGACGACAGAAGTGCTTCGGCAGTTCCAGCTGGCAAAGTAGCGGTTGACCAGGTTGCTTCATCAATAAAAAAAACAGACGGGTTAAAAGAAAGCCATACCACGGAATCTGCCAATGCGGATGAGCGAATTAAAGATATCAGCAACGAAAGCGAAATTACCCGAAGAAAGCAAGCCGCCAAAGAAGAAAAAGCGATTCCCGGTGCCAATGCCAATAATGGGCTGGCAGTCATAAATGATCCTGCCAGAAATATCAAAGGCAAAGCGGCCGGAATAACCAATAATGTTATTACGCTTAATGTTTTCAATGGAAAGATAATTGATGATAATAAGCGTCCCGTGGCCAACGCAACTATTCAATTGGCAAATACCAATAATGGATACCTCACCGATCAAAACGGAAATTTTAAATTTTCCAGTACCGATACGCTGGTGGATGTAAGTGTAAGTGTAACGGGATATTCCACCAAGCAATTCCAATTACGAATTGATGTTCCTATTAATCAACTGCAGATTCAGCCGGATAAAAATGGATTGAATGAAGCGGTGGTGGTAAGGGAAGATCAAAAAAGAGATGCTGAAAAAACGGAACTGAAAAAGCGGTTTCCCCGCGTTTTGATACAAGATGCCGAGCCAGTAAATGGGTGGATTGAATTTGAACGGTATATTGAAGCCAATAAGAGAATTTCTAATGCAGCAAAATCAAAATCCGGCGAAGTGGTCGTATCATTTCGGGTGAGCAGGAATGCCACATTATCAGGTTTTAAGATTGAACAGTCCCTTAGCCCTTCCCAGGATGCGGAAGCGCTTCGGTTGATAAAAGATGGCCCTGCCTGGCATCTATTGAAAGGTAAAAGAACCCGCGTAATGGTCATCATTCGCTTCTGACAATTGCTTATTAATACCTTGTTATCGGGAAGGTTTATACCCTACCTTTGATCAAAATTTTACATTATGAGAAAACTTTTCAATGTAATACTGGCAGCCAGTATTATTTCTTCGGTAGCTTATGGTCAGGAGGTAAGAATGCCTGCTCCTTCCCCTACCACTACAGTTAAACAGGATTTCGCCCTTTCCAGTATCGATCTTTCGTATTCCCGTCCATCGGTTAAAGGCCGTACTATTTTTGGTGACCTGGTTCCTTTTGGAAAAATATGGCGCACCGGTGCCAATAGCGCCACGACGATAACTTTTGGAGAAGATGTTACGATTGGTAGCACCCTGGTAAAAGCAGGTAAATATGGTTTATTGACTATTCCGGATAAAGCCCAATGGACGATTATCATTTCTAAACAAACAGATGTAACTGGTCCCGCAGCTTATAAGCAAGATCAGGACGTCGTGAGGGTAACCGCTCAAACGGTAGATCTTCCATTTTCTGTAGAAAACTTCACTATCATGTTTGGAAATATTACTAGTTCTACTTGCGACCTTTGGTTGATGTGGGACAAAACCATTGTTGCCCTTCCGATAAAGGTAGATGTAGAAAGTAAGGTAATGAAGCAGATTGACGATGCAATGAACAAAGACAATCGTCCTTATTTTGCTTCAGCTATGTACTATATGGATAATAATAAGGACCTTAACAAAGCACTGGACTGGTTTAACAAAGCGGCCGACCAAAATCCACAGGCATTTTGGGTATTGCACCAAAAAGCCAACTGCCTGGCTAAATTAGGTAAGAAGGCAGAGGCCATTGCCACTGCTCAAAAATCAATTGCCATAGCCAAAGAAGCCAAGAATGATGATTATGTGAAGCTGAATGAGGATTTAATTAAGAAATTGAAATAAGCGATAGATCCATTAGTTATACGGTAAAACATAAATAAGCCCCGCCGGATTCGGCGGGGCTATTCTTTTCGCAAAAACTTTTCCGAACCTTCAAATCATTCTTAGATTGGGTAAATCGCATAAATCAATTTGAATCCAGTCCAATTAATTCTGGATTCTTTATAATTGTTGTCCGACTAAATATGTTAAAAGTTTCATTTACAGGTATCAGCTCAACCCAACCCCTCTCCTTGAGGAGAGGGGCCAGAGCCCGCTCGGCAAGAGGCTTAAATAATTATTAAGATGGTTTTAGTCGGACAATAATAATTATCTCATTCTGTATTCTACATTCTTTCCCCCTAACCCCCTCACAAATAAACATCCTCTATCAAAAAAAAATCTGCTTCTTCGTTTTTCCCCATGGTAATAGAAAGCACGTCATATTGAACTTTTTTCCATTCGGGGTGACGGTACAAAAACTCTTCTGCTGCCTGCATCAGGTTCTCCATTTTGCGGTCCGACACACTTTCTTCCGGATAACCAAAACGATTGCTTCGGCGGGTTTTTACTTCGATAAAATGCAGCATATTGGCCCGGCTGGCAATAATATCAATTTCATAATGAGAATGGCGCCAATTGTAGTGCAGGAGCGTAAATCCCGATTTTTTTAACCATTCAGCGGCCAGCGATTCGCCTTTTTTTCCGGTTTCATTATGTGTTGCCATTGCCAATTAGTATTATTGCTGCTGAAAACACGTTATGCAAACTTCGTCAAAAATATTCAGGCTCAAAGGAGTGGTTCAGCATTATAACTGGGGCGGTCATCGTTTTTTACCGGAACTATTAGGTATGGATAATCCCACCTTAGATCCTTTCGCTGAATATTGGATGGGGGCTCACGCGAATGCACCTGCAAAAATTCAACTGGAAGACGGAACCCTTCAGCCCTTAAATATTTTTATCCGGGAAAATGGGATAAAAGTTTTGGGAGATAAAGTGAGTCGGAGATTTGGAACATTGCCCTATTTATTTAAGATCCTGGATGTAAAGGATATGTTATCGATACAGGTTCACCCCAATAAAAAAACGGCCGTCATTGAATTTGAGGCGGAAAATAAAAAAGGTATTCCGGTTAATGATCCGGATCGCAACTATAAAGATGATAACCATAAACCGGAATTGATGATGGCCTGGAGCGATTTCTGGTTACTGCATGGATTTAAGTCTCCTGAATTATTGGAAAGGGTTCTAAATAGGGTGCCGGAGCTGAATTTCCTGTTGCCTGTTTGGAAAAAATCGGGGTATGAGGGGATTTATAAGACGGTAATGGAAATGAACCAGCCAGCAGTTAATAAAATACTTCAACCTTTAATTGACCGCATACTGCCGTTGTATGAATTAAATCAACTCAAAAAATCAGAAGAAGACTTTTGGGCGGCAAGAGCGTATTTGACTTTTTACAAAGATCAACAGTTTGACCGGGGGCTATTTTCTATATATTTCTTCAACCTGGTTAATTTAAAACCAGGGGAGGCTATTTTCCAGGACGCGGGAATACTCCATGCATACCTCGAAGGACAGAATCTGGAGATTATGGCCAATTCTGATAATGTATTGCGTGGGGGATTAACCAATAAGAAAATAGATGTACCAGAGCTTTTGAAACTGGTGCGATTTGAACCGGTGGTGCCCCAAATCATAAAGGGCCTTAAGGTAAACGATTCTATGGAGGAAGCCTTTATTACCCCCGCTGCTGATTTCGAATTAAGGCGAATTATATTAGCCAGTAATTCATCAACTGAAATCGCATGCCACACAACGGATATTTTTCTAGTAATGATGGGTACAATAAATGCAATAGCTGATAAGCTGTCTATTCCCGTTCAAAAAGGGGAGAGTTTCCTTTGTACCGAAGGCGTAAAGATCCAATTGCACTCTGGCGCGGAGGGAGCTGTCGTTTTTCATGCTACTGTTCCTGAATAGTAATTGTAAAATTTTTCAGTATAGGGCATTGTATAACCTTGATTTGAACTATTTTTGATCCTGAAATAGTAATTATGAAATTAAATAAGACAACTATCTGGTATCTCATCATATTAATTGTAACTGCTGCTTTATACCGTGTTACCCCTTTACGGGATTATGGATTTGCACCCCAGATTGCCATGGCGTTGTTTGGCGGGGCGGTGATTAAGGATCGTAAATGGGCCTTTGCCTTACCTTTATTTTCGATGTTTGTTTCAGACGCTTTGTACGAAGTGCTGTTTCAAAACGGGATGTCGCCAATAAAAGGATTTTACAGCGGACAATGGATTAATTACCTCGTGTTCGCCACTGTTGTAGTGATCGGTTTCTTTATGAAGCGTATAACCATTACCAATGTATTAATCTATTCCATAATTGCTCCAACCTGGTTTTTCCTGCTATCTAATTTTACCGTGTGGGCGGGGGCCAGAATGATCCCTCAAACATGGAGCGGGCTAATGGAAACTTATGCGTTGGGTGTGCCCTTTTACCGTCAGAGTGTAGTAGCTACGCTTATTTTCAGCGCTGTTTTCTTTGGAGCCTGGTATGTTTTAAACAGGAAGAAATCAGTGGCCGTAGCGTAATCAGAAAATTTATTAACTCCTATAATCAGGATTCCATCCCGTTTCAGGGATGGATTTTTTTTACTTCTTTTTATTTTCTGCTTCAAACACTTCATCCACTTCAAGGTTATAACCATCGGCAGCAGCTGTAGCCAATTCATCGCAACGGTTATTTAATGCATTATCAGCATGACCTCTTACCCACTTGAAGCGAATGCGATGCTTTTTGACTAATTCGTTAAAGTGCATCCACAAATCCTTATTCTTTTTACCCCCTTTGAAGTTGGTGGCAATCCAGTTCTTCAGCCATCCTTTTTCCACCGCGTTCACTACATACTGGCTGTCGGAATGAATAGTAATGATTAATCCTTCCCGGCTCAAGGCTTCCAGTCCGGCAATAACCGCCAATAATTCCATACGGTTGTTGGTAGTTAAGCGGAATCCGCCGGACAGTTCTTTTCGATGACCTTTCCAAATCAGGATCGTTCCATAGCCACCCGGGCCTGGGTTTCCACGCGAAGAACCATCGGTGTACATTATAAGTTCGGTTGGCGAAGATTCCAAAGTAGTAAGTATTTAGTGGCCGGTAAAGAGGTATTTTTTAATCAGGCTGCAATGCGGATTTACAAACAAACGATCAACCATTACCACTTCCCTGTTTGCAAACTGTTTTTCTTCCAATTTAAAATAACGTTTGATGAGCCGGTATTTACTACGATCGTTCAAACTGTCAGTTGCAATGGTAATACGGTGCTGCGTAGAACGGGCCAGGCCCTTCTTAATCATTTCTGAACAATACAATTGATCGTCCGTTTCAAGATTAAATTTCATATCAAAAGGAATCTTTTTCCGGTATTGTTCTTCGAGATAAGAAATAAATGTAGCTGTTTCTCCGGAAGAAAGGTTGTACCGGGCAATGCCAAAGCCATAATTGTTGGCTGGATTCCAAAAACTATCGAGCAATTCCTTACGCACTTTATCGCGGACATAATAATAATCCGGTTCCACATGATAAACGTAAATGATATCATTTTCTATTACGGCAATACCGCCATGAGAAAATGTTTTATCCACCTTACATAGATCTTTTACCTGGTCGCTGGAGAAATCAGTACCGGTACGTAACAGCAGGTCACCTGTTTGAATAATTTGCCGTGCTTCCTGCATAATAGAATCATTGGCGGATTGTATTCTACGTTTTTCCGATGCTGCCGAATCGGGAACCGCTACCGGTTCTTCGCAGGCCAGGGCCAGTATTATTATTAATTGAATGAAGAGTATTTTTTTCATTTTAATAATTACTTGTCTGCGCGGGTATTCGCATGAGGCTAATGTAATTTTTTTGCCTGCTGCCATTGGCAAAAATCGGTAAAAAAAAACCGGCTTCAGGGGAAGACCGGTTATTATTAAAATGAAATAATCTATTTACTGATGAATTCCACCTTATCAATTCCGATCATCTCTCCATTGGCAGCAGTATTATCTACCATATACCGAAATCCAATTCGAACACTGGTTAAGGAAGACGGAAGACCCGCAAAAGTGATATTGTATTTTGTCCAGGTAGCGGGATATAATCCCTGGTAATTCGGATCTATATCTATCAGCAACTGCGTGAAATCACCGAATGATTTTACATCTGGTCCTACTTCTGTGCTCTGGTTAGTGAAATTACCCCTTACCTGTAATCGTTCAGGAAAGTTGCCGGTTGATCGGGTATAAAAGCTTAGCTGATCACCATTCTTAGCCGGAATCGGAGGAGTAATTAGCCAGCAACTTATTTCGCCGGAGTTATTAGAAGCACCCAGATCAGCGCTGATAAATTCCGTTGGACTATAAGTAGCAGAGAAGGCGGGGAAACCAACAATTTCGTTTCCGTATTTTCCTCCCAGTTCATATTTGCCCTGTCTCCAGGAACTTCCTCCAGCAGGGTTACTCCGATTGGTAATTACCCATCCCTTACGCGCAAGACTCGACGCAGTGTCAAATTCTTCAATAAACGACTTGGAAACTACCGGTGGAGGAGGGTTGGTAACGCTACCGGCGTTATAATCTTTCTCACAGGAAATGATCACTATTATGATCAAAGCGAACATGGCAAGAGAAAGAATTATTTTTTTGTTCATAACCGTTTATTTAGAGAGAAGGGAAATTATTTTTTACTGGTATATATCACCTGGTCGATTCCTACTGCGCTGGCGTTGCCATTACTGCCCCCGTCAAGTGTATAATAGCGGAACGCAAACCTTCCTTTATGCGGCCCGCTTAGCCCGCTGATAGTAGCTTCAAACCGGGTCCATTGAGCCGGATATGACCCGGGAACAAAGAGAGACGGAGTACTATGAGCATATTTATATTCCCAAAAAGAAATGCTTGAATTGTAAACGGGTGGATTAATGCTTAGTAATAATTCAAAATCGCCACGATCCGTATTGCTGTTGTAAGCGGCACTTTTTGGGTCATTGGCCACCCCCACATTGGTACCATCGTTTTTTCGGTTATAACAAACTTCGAGGTTATTGCCATAGTCGGTAGAATCTCCGCCCCCCGCTGGTAATAGTTGCGTGCGGGTATAAAAACTGATTTTATCACCATTCTGCATAGTAATTACCGGCGAAATGAGCCAGTTGCTGATAACATCATCTGTTCCGGAGGTGGATAAATAATCGGCGGCAATAAAACCGGCATAAGAACCATTGGAAGAATAGGGAGCAAATATGGGAAAAGGGGCGCCTCCCTGGGTCCAGATACTGCTTCCTTTTGGATTGCTGTTGTTGATGGGTACCCAACCTCTTTCAAAGGCTTTCGCCACGGTGTCAAATTCTTCCCTAAAGGATTGGTCGGGTATAGGAGGGGGAATTAAAGAGGCGGGATCATCTTTTCTACAAGCCAGAAGGGATATAGCTATTACCGCAAACGACAATAAAATCCTGCTCAGCGTAGATATACTCATGATGTGCTAGTTAGTTAGGTATTCAGTAGGTGAAAATAATAATTTTTGATAAACCGGCAAAACTTCTGATTGCCCCGAATCCCGGCGTTTTAGAGCTGGTAGTAAATATATTTGCCTGACTTTTTTTATCACGATACTAATTTCTAAGTAATTCGGAGATAATGGACAATTACAATTTATACTTGAATAACCCCGGTTTTGAAATCAGGCATATGGGGGCTGTTATTAGCTGCCCGGATGCCTTCTGCTATCACCCTTCTGGTTTCTATTGGATCGATTATAGCATCCACCCAAAGCCGTGAAGCGGCATAATAAGGGGTGGTTTGTTTTTCATAACTACCCTTAATGTTTTCGAGCAGGGCTCTCTCTTCTTCAACGGAAACCAATTTTCCTTTGGCTTTCATGGAGGCCACCTGTATCTGCAATAAAGTCTTGGCGGCCTGATCGCCTCCCATCACCGCAATCTTAGCCGAAGGCCAGGCATAAAGAAATCGGGGATCATAGGCTTTGCCACACATTGCGTAATTACCGGCTCCATAAGAGTTGCCAATAATGATTGTAATTTTTGGAACCACGGAGTTTGCCACGGCATTCACCATTTTTGCTCCGTCTTTGATTATTCCGGAATGTTCACTTCTGCTGCCCACCATAAAACCAGTAACATCCTGTAAAAAAACCAGCGGTATTCTTTTCTGGTTGCAGTTCATGATAAAACGGGCGGCTTTATCGGCACTGTCGTTATAAATTACTCCTCCCATTTGCATTTCGCCTTTCTTACTTTTTACGATCTTACGCTGATTAGCCACTATACCGACTGCCCACCCATCTACACGCGCATACCCGCAAATAATGGTCTTGCCATAATCTTCTTTGAATTGCTCAAACTCTGAATGGTCGGTAATGCGTTCAATGATCTCCAGCATATCATAAGGCTTGCCATCGGCCGGAAAGATACCATACAATTCAGCAGGATCTTTTTTAGGGGCCGCCGGTTTGCCCCGATCAAAGCCGGCGAGTTCTTTTTCACCCAACATAGAAAACATGCGTTTAATGTGATCCATGCATGATTGTTCAGTTTTAAATTTATAATCAGCAATTCCGCTTATTTCCGTGTGCGTAACAGCGCCACCAAGTGTTTCGGTATCTATATCTTCTCCAATAGCCGCCTTAACCAGGTAAGGACCTGCCAGGTAAATAGAACCATTTCCTTCTACCATTAATGTTTCATCACTCATAATGGGGAGGTATGCGCCACCGGCTACACAAGCGCCCATTACAGCGGCAATCTGAGTAATGCCCATTGCGCTCATGCGGGCATTGTTTCTAAATACCCGGCCAAAATGTTCTTTGTCTGGAAAAATTTCATCCTGCATCGGAAGAAAAACACCGGCGCTGTCAACCAAATAAATTATGGGAAGATGATTCTCCATAGCTATCTCCTGTAACCGCAAATTCTTTTTTCCGGTTATAGGAAACCAGGCACCGGCTTTTACCGTTTGATCATTCGCTACCAATACACATTGCCTGCCGCTTACATAGGCGAGCCCGCCAACCGTTCCACCAGCAGGGCATCCGCCTTGCTCCTCATACATTTCATAACCGGCAAAGGCGCCGAGTTCAATAAATGCCTTGTCTTTGTCGCGCAGGTACTCTATTCGCTCCCGGGCGGTAAGTTTATTTTTTTCATGTTGTTTTTCAATCGCCTTCTTTCCGCCCCCTTCATAAATTTTTGCCAGCCGCTGCCGTAGCTGGCTTAACGATAATTTCAAAACATCTTCGTTCCTGTTAAATTCTATATTCATAATGCAAAGCTCTTTGTTCCTGCAAAGTAAACCGAAATGATAACAATTTAACGGGCTTTACATAGTTCGCCGGAAAAGATTTTCCTATTTTTAACCATGATCAAAAAACAGCATTTGCCCTGGGTCGCTCTCGTGCTTCTTGCCACAGGTATCAAGGTGTTTTCGTTTTTCCCCGATGCGGTGGAGCGCTATTATTCCAATGGAATTTACCAGGTTACGGCCCGCCTGCAACGCTGGCTTTTGGGGTGGGTTCCGTTTAGTGTGGGCGATGTGTTGTACGGACTGCTGGGTATTTATCTTATTCATAAAATAATTGAACTGGTTAAGCTGCTCAGGAAGAGGCAGGCTGGTAAAACGTATTGGGTAAGCGCCATGAAGAGAGTGCTGTTTACCGTTTTGCTTGTTTACGTATCCTTTAATTTGTTATGGGGATTAAATTATAACCGCCGGGGCATAACGCATCAACTGGGTTTATCCACCAAAAGATTAACCAAAGAAGAATTGAGTGAAGTAATGGAGTTATTAGTTTTAAAGATTAATAAATTGGATTCATCAGGTAAGATCAACCGCTCCGATCTTGCCAATGAGAACAAACTTTTCGGGGCAGCCATTTCCTCGTACAAGAACCTCGGGAAGAAGGAAAATATCTTCGAATACCCGGTTCCTTCTGTTAAATCGACCCTTTTTGTTTACCTCGGTAATTACTTAGGATATACAGGGTATTATAATCCTTTTACGGGCGAAGGGCAAGTAAACACTAAAGTGCCCCTGTTTATACAGCCCTTTACTACTTGTCATGAAATCGGCCACCAGCTTGGATATGCAAAAGAAAACGAAGCCAATTTTGCAGGGTATCTATCTGCAAAGAATTCCCGCGACAGTGCTTTTCTTTATTCGGTATATTTTGAGTTATACAGCTATGGAAGACCCTATTTATATAAACTGGACTCCGCATTATTAAAAAAGCTCGACAAGCAACTGCAACCCGGAGTTAAAAATGATTTCAGGGAACTGCAGCATTTTTTTCTGCGGTACGAAAACCCGGTAGAAAGAGTTATTGATAAGCTGTATGGGCGTTATCTGAAAGCGAATGAGCAACCCTCGGGTAAAGTTACTTATAGTGAAGTGATCATCTGGTTGGTTGCTTACTATAACAAATACGGGAAAGAGGCTTTGTAATGAACCTAATGCCCATTTGATTGTAATATTGTGATATGAAATTTATTATCTCTTTATTGCTTCCGTTAGCCGTGGGGGGCATCTCGGGATTCTTTACCACAAAAGCGATCCCCGGTTGGTATGCACCGTTGAATAAACCCTGGTTTAATCCGCCCAATTGGTTATTTAGCCCGGTTTGGACTTCCCTTTATATAATGATGGGCATTGCGCTATGGTTGGTTTGGAAAAGTGATGCTCCTCAAAAATTAAAGGGGCGGGCGATTTACCTGTTCGCTGCGCAACTCGTGCTTAATTTTTTCTGGTCACTTATTTTCTTCAGCCTGCATCAAATCGGGTGGGCATTGGTGGAAATTGTGGCGATGTGGGGAATGATCTTATTATCCATTGTAGCTTTTGCAAAAATTAATAAAGCCGCCGCCTGGTTATTGGTGCCTTATATCAGCTGGGTAAGTTTTGCGACTATTCTTAATTATTCAATCTGGCAATTGAACTAGTTAGCAAGGTCAGACGAATTAATAAAGGGTGCTGCAGTTCTCTGAAAACAGGCAACATCTTCCACCGGGTATCGCGTATCCGCACACTAAAACTTATTCTTCCACATCATACTCTCAACTGGTTTATTTTTTTGCCCGCTGTATTTGGCATCTTTTTTCTGGTTGTATTTTACTTCAATTTCGCCATCAACCGGGAAATAGATTAATTGGCCAATAGGCATTCCTCTATATACTTTTACTGGCTGCTTAACGGATATCTCCAGGGTCCAGTGCCCGCAAAAACCCACATCCCCTTTGCCGGCGGTGGCGTGGATATCTATTCCGAGGCGACCGGTAGAAGACTTCCCCTCCAGGAAAGGTACATGCTCATGTGTTTCGGTGTATTCTTCTGTAACACCGAGATAGAAGATATGAGGGTAAAGAACAAATCCATCTTCGGGTATTTCGAAATATTCGATTTCATTATGTTTTTTGGCATCCAGTATATGTTCGCGGTAGGTGGCGAGCCATTTACCGAGATGTACATCGTATGAATTGCTACCCAGGCTATCTCTGTGATAGGGTTCAATTTTAATAGTCCCTTTACCGATTTCTTCCAGAATGCGCTGATCACTCAGAATCATGTTCGTAAATTTAGTTGTCTTTTATTTCAATTATTGAATGGCTCTTTCTGTTTACTATTGCTCCTGCCTGCCTGGTAATCAAAAGAAATCCTTTTTCTGAGGCGTTTCTGGATCATCCAACTAACCATTATCCTTTTTAAATGGCAGGTTGGCTATCTTTACGCAGCAAAGTGCGGCAAAATAATTGCGTTTATTTTAATTATGCCTCTATTTTATCAACATACTATCGACGTATCAACCAGGCTGGCCATTTGGCGGATCGAGGAACATGAATCTTTTTTCCTGGAAAAAGTACCGATAAAGAAGGAAGTGAGCCATCCGTACAAGCGGCTGCAGCACCTGGCAGGCCGCTACCTGTTACCGGAGTTATTCGCCGATTTCCCTCTTCATGAAATTGAGATTGCTGATACCCGCAAACCCTTTTTGCAGGATGAAAAGTATCATTTTTCCATATCACATTGCGGAAACTATGCGGCCGCCATGGCGAGTTCAAAAAACAGGGTAGGGGTTGACATTGAATTAGTAACCCCCCGTATGTATGATATAGCCCATAAATTCCTCAACCCGGAGGAACAGGCTTTCATCAATGAATGGAAGGATATAACCCATTTACACCTGCAGCTCATTACGATTTTGTGGAGCGCCAAAGAATCTATTTATAAATGGTTTGGGGAAGGGCAAATGGATTTTAAGCGACACATGTATTTAAATGGCCCGGTGGTATTTCATTCAAACGAACTCATTGAACTGCCATTTTTGTTTGATAAAGGCAATACCATTCCAATGAAAATAACCGCAAAAATTTTTGATCCACTGGTGCTGACCTGGGTTGAAACTTAATGTGCCATGTCATCTTCTTCATCACCGGATTCCAATAGATTAAGATCCACAGAATCCTGGCCGGCTATTCCTTCCACGGATCCTTTAATATGAGCCGCATTCAACAGCACTTTTTCTAATTGCTTTTCCCTCGACTTCCATAGTTTTTCCATAGCATCCCGTTCTTTTTGAATGGAAAGTTTCATGCTCATAAATCCTTCGCGGATGGCACTCCATTGTTCAGCGAATTCGGAACTGGTCAGATAGTCGTATAACAGATGCATTTTATCGCCCCTGTTCTCCTGCTTTTTTAGCGCGTTGGAAATTTTGATTATACTATCCCGAACCATTTGAACGATTCCTCTTACTTCATTGAATGAACAGATTAGTACCCCCTCCTTCTCTCCAAATCGCTCCATATCTTTTGGCATGGCCTGAGTTACAATTATCGCTACGTCGGCTCCCTGGCTTCGCATATCAGCCTTTAATTTTTCAATCCAATCACCGGAGAAATCCTTGGTACGCTTGCTCTCGAATATGATCTTGCCGCAATCCTGGCCAAAATTATTTCTTACTGTCTGAATGCAATCTGCTCCTCTCACCCCCTTTCCTACTTCACTTATTAAATCCAACGGAAAAGCAGATCTCAATAATTCTTCCAGCGCCAACTCCTGGACCTCGCCCTGCAACTGCATACTTCCCTGCTCCGATTTGCGCCGCATTTCCTCGATCAGTTTCTTTTGATCCTCCGATTGCTTTTCCATTTCTTTAATGCGCATCTGGTATTCCATTTCTTTAGCCGCATTCTTTTGCTCTTCCAGTTTGCGTAACTCATCCGATAACTTACTCCGTTCTTCCTGTAGCCGTTTTTGAACAGAGAGTTCCAGTTCTTCTTCCTTATTCTTCAGTTGTTGTTCTTTCTGCAAAAATTCAAGTTCTTTCTGCCGCGCTTGCCTGAGCCTTTCTTCGTTATCACGGTTATTTTGCTCTAGCAGTTTTAATTTATTCTCGAAATCGGAACTGATAGATTTTCGCAAGGCGGTTTCCAGTTCAATTTGTGCTTTTCTTTTCTCCTCGGTTAATAGCTGGTCATATTCAGCTTGTTTTTTCTTTTGCCAGTCGACCATTTTTAATCGCAGTTCTTTCTCCACTTCATCCCGGATAATTTCACCGGGTTCAAACTGGAAATTGCAATTCGGACAAGTAATAGTATTCGCCATCCGGACTATTTTTTTACAAGTTTACGATAAAGCCTGCAACCCTAATGGATTGGTTATAAGAATTTGCAAAAGGGTTAGGCGTTCCTTTTTAGTTTAAAAAAAAATATTTTCATTGCGTTAATTTGATGAAATTCGGGGAGTAATTTCCCATTACCGCTTTTCTTACACCTTCAAAAACAGATTTTATGCAAAATAGCCGCCGAACCTTTCTTAAAAACAGCAGCCTGGCCTTAGCCGGAATCACTTTATTTAGATCAAACCCAGTACCCTTTGGTGCCCGCAAAGAACTTACCGGGGTACAATTGTATTCTGTTCGAAATGAAATGATGAAAGACCCGCTGGGTACCTTGAAGCAATTGGCCTCCTTCGGATATAAATATGTAGAACATGCCAATTATATAAACCGCAAATTCTATGGGTATTCAGCAGCTGATTTTAGAAAAGTACTTGATGACCTGGGCCTGAAAATGCCCAGCGGACATACCGTTATGGGCAAAGGTCATTGGGATGCAGATAAAAAAGAATTCACCGATGCCTGGAAATGGACGGTGGAAGATGCAGCGGTAGCAGGGCAACAATTTGTGATCAGCCCCTGGCTTGATGACTCGCTCCGTAAAACCTATGACGACCTGGTACGCTATATGGAAGTGTTTAATAAAAGCGGGGAGTTGTGTAAAAAATCAGGGATGAAATTCGGGTATCATAACCATGATTTTGAATTCAGTCAGCAACTGAATGGCCAGGCTGTATACGATATCATGTTGACCAATACGGATCCTTCCTTAGTAATGCAGCAACTGGATATTGGTAATTTGTACAATGGAGGGGCCATGGCCATTGATATAGTAAAGAAATTTCCCGGTCGTTTCGAATCTATGCATGTAAAAGATGAAATCCTGGCAAAAAGCGGGCATGAAAAATATGAAAGCACCGTATTAGGTAAAGGCATTGTAAATGTAAAAGAGGTTATTGATCTCGGTCGCAAATCGGGTGGAACCATTCACTTCATTATCGAGCAGGAATCTTACCAGGGTCAGTTGCCGCTCGATGCCGTGAAAGAAGATTTAGAGATTATGAAGAAATGGGGATATGGAAATTAAAAATTAAAAATTAGAAATGAAAAATGAACAAGTTGTGTGCTCGACTTCTCAATTTTTCATTCATAATTATTATTGACCGAATAAAATCCTATTAATAATTATTAAAGCCTCCTGCAGAGCGGGTTCTAGCCCCTCTCCTCAAGGAGAGGGGTTGGGGTGAGGTAAAACTTGAAAATGAAACCTTTAACATATTTAATCGGACAACAATGATTAAAAATGAAAAATGAACAAGTTGTGTGCTCGACTTCTCAATTTTTCATTTTTCATTCATAATTATTCATTTCTCACTGGGTAAACCCCCAGTCCAGCACGCGCCGCAGATATTTTTTATCTTCCACTATCCAGGTAACCTCATAACTCCCGTTTTCATCGCGACTCTGGAGGTATATATAAATTCTTTTTGAATCTTTTGAAAAGAATACCCCATTGGCGGTTCGTTCGGTACCTGCTTTATCTTTATACGTAAAGTTTAAATTGAATAAGTCGCCAAAAGCGACCGCGGGGATGGGCACGGTATCTTTATTTATTACCACGATCACGCTTTTAATGGCCGTGGCGGGCATTTCACCATAATCGCCGTAAAAAGGTTTGCCATCAATCTTGACTACATTGTCTTCAATTCTGGTGAACTTGTGACCGGCGGATTCAAAATGACCCGTTGTAACCGTAACTTCGATATTATCTCCCTTAAAACTCATTAAATTTCTTGTATAAGAATATGGAGATAACTTTTTCAACGGCAACTTGCCAATGCTTTCTTCCACCCCGCCGATAGTAAATACTCCGAGGTCTGCACGAATACTTTTATCGTATAATTTGGCAAAACTTTCTTTCTTTGTTCGATAATCGGGCAAGCCTTTCTTTTGAGCAGTGGCTGAACCTGTAATACCAATAAACAGCAAGCATCCAATTACATTCATTCCAACCATTCGTTTTTTTTATGAAATTATAAAACGAATCCGGGATAACAACAATTGCCGATGGCTTTTAAAGATTTGTTGGCTTTTATAACCCATTACTCTTGTCAATGAATTAATTTGCGCCCTTAAACCAGGTTCAACCGATAATGATGAAGGAGGCGCTGCAGCAACTGGCTGCTACAATGGAAGGTGATATATATTATGATACCGTCATGCGCACACTTTATGCCACCGATGCATCCGCTTACCGGGAAATGCCATTGGCCGTTGCCATTCCAAAATCGGTGTCCGATCTCCAACAGCTTATTGCCTTTGCCAAAAGTAACAAAACCTCCCTCATTCCCCGCACCGCCGGCACTTCCCTGGCGGGACAGGTAGTTGGGAATGGAATGGTGGTGGATGTTTCGAAATACTTCACCAATATAATCGAGCTGAATAAAGAAGAAAAATGGGTGCGTGTTCAGCCAGGCGTGATCAGGGATGAATTAAACCTGTTCCTCAAGCCATATGGATTGTTTTTCGGACCCGAAACTTCCACCGCCAACCGGGCCATGATGGGAGGAATGGTGGGCAATAACAGTTGTGGTTCGAATTCGGTGGTGTACCGAAGTACCCGTGAGCACCTGCTGGAGGTCAAGGCCCTCCTGAGTGATGGCAGTGAAGCGATATTTAATGCAGTGAGCCTGGATGCCTTTCACCAGAAATGTGAGGGAACAGGATTGGAAGCTTCCCTATATAAAAACATCCGAAGGCAATTAAGTAATTACGATAACCAGCTGGCGATCCGGAAAGAATTTCCTAAAAAATCGGTAGAAAGAAGAAATACCGGGTATGCTATTGATCTGTTATTGGAAACCGCCCCTTTTACGGCAGGCGGGCCCGTCTTTAATTTTTGTACACTGATCGCCGGATCAGAAGGCACGCTGGCTTTTATTACTGAAATAAAATTAAATGTAGTGCCGCTTCCTCCTAAAGAAACCGGACTGTTGTGTGTACATTTCAATAGTATCGACGAATCATTGCGGGCCAACCTAATTGCTTTGCGATTTGATGTGAGTGCCTGTGAACTGATCGATCATTATATCCTGGAGTGTACAAAAAATAATATTGAACAACAAAAGAACCGGTTTTTTGTACAGGGTGATCCCGGAGCCATTCTGGTTATTGAATTTTCAAGAGAAACAAAAGAAGAAGTATCCGAAGCGGCTAAAGCTTGTGAAGAAGCGATGCGGGCTGGCGGACTCGGCTATCATTATCCCTTATTAACCGGAGACGACACCAAAAAGATATGGACCCTCCGGAAAGCGGGACTGGGCCTGTTGGGTAATTTACCTGGCAATGAAAAAGCAGTGCCTGTGATAGAGGATACAGCCGTTGATGTAAATGACCTGCCGGCTTATATTCGCGAGTTTAATTTGATTTTGAAAAAATACAACCTGTTTTCCGTGCATTATGCACATGCCGGTTCGGGAGAACTCCACCTGCGCCCGATCATCAACTTAAAAACAGCCGAAGGAAACATTTTATTCAGGAAAATAGCAGAAGAGATTGCCACATTGGTAAAGAAATACCAGGGATCGTTAAGCGGGGAACATGGCGATGGACGTTTGCGCGGAGAATTCATTCCGCAGATGATCGGGGCCAGGAATTATGAGTTATTGAAGGAGGTTAAGAATACTTGGGACCCGCAACATATTTTTAATCCCGGAAAAATCACTGATACCCCACCCATGAATACCATGCTTCGGTATGAACCGGGGCAACAAACCCCTGCGTTTAAAACTATTTTTCGATTTCATAACCAGGATATCCTGCAGCATGCCGAGCAATGCAATGGCAGTGGCGATTGCCGGAAGACCCCATTAAGCGGGGGAACGATGTGCCCCTCTTATATGGCTACCCGAAATGAAAAAGATACTACGCGGGCAAGAGCCAATATCCTGCGGGAGTTCCTTACACACTCTGATAAGATCAACCGGTTTGATCATAAAGAAATTTATGAAGTGATGGATTTGTGCCTGAGTTGTAAGGGATGTAAATCGGAGTGCCCGAGTAATGTGGATGTGGCAAAATTAAAAGCGGAGTTCCTGCAACATTATTATGATGCACAGGGCGTTCCTTTTCGATCAAAGCTGATAGCCGGGTTTAGCAAGTCGGCCCGGATAGGGTCCCTGTGGCCAGCGGCATATAATTTTTTTGTATCTAATAAAATAACCGGATCCTTCATTAAGAAGATGGCTGGATTTGCTGTTGAACGAAGTATGCCGGAATTGTATAAGACAACGCTGGCAAAATGGATGAAGGATAGAAAATCGAAAGACAGCAATTCGGCAAACCGGAAAGAACGGAAAGTATATTTGTTTTGCGATGAGTTTACCAATTATAATGATAGCGCCATAGGAATAGCCGCGGTTAATTTAATGGAGCGATTGGGGTATGAAGTAATTATTCCGGACCATATGGAAAGCGGGCGTGCCTGGTTATCCAAAGGGCTTCTAAGGGAAGCACAGAAAATTGCCAATAGAAATATCTCCCTGTTATATCCGGTAATATCGGCGGATACACCCTTAATCGGTATTGAACCTTCCGCGATTCTTACTTTTAGAGACGAATACATTGACCTGGCCAGTGATGATCAGTTGGAAGCTGCCAAGGCTCTCTCCCAAAATGTATTCACTATTGATGAGTTTATTGCCGCTGAAATAGCCAAAGGGTCGATAAGCAAATCATTATTTACCAAAGAAAAGAAACATATTAAACTGCATGGTCATTGTCAGCAAAAAGCGATATCCTCGGTGGCCCCTACAGTAAGTATTTTATCTTTCCCTGAAAATTATTCGGTGAGCACCATTCCATCGGGTTGTTGCGGAATGGCGGGTAGTTTTGGTTATGAGAAAGAACACTATGATTTATCTATGAAGATCGGAGAAATGGTTTTGTTTCCGGCTGTGCGGAATCTGCCAGATGATATTATTATAGCTGCTCCTGGTACGAGTTGCCGTCACCAGGTAAAAGATGGTACGGGTAAAAAAGCGCGTCACCCGGTGGAAATATTATATGAAGCCTTACTCCCCTGATTACTTATAGAAATAAATAATTAATCATTCGCATTCTATTTTTTCATTTTGCGCTCTTCAATATAGCCGAAGTAAGATATCGATTGCCGGTTATTACTGATAATGGTTAGGGTGGTATTTCCGGCAGAAGAAATGAATAGCGTAATTTGTCTTATATCGTTTACATCTTTTGGTTTTATCACAATATCCCATCCTCCTTTTTTGGCTGGCTTGGAAATGTATTCAGATTTAGCAGACATGAAATTAATTCCACCACCCACTGAACCGGGGTCGGTGGAAAACACCCTGCCAAAATAAGGAAGATCGGCAATGACCGTGTCTTCGTTAATAATCATACTATAAGTGGGGGCTAACTGCCTGCTTCTTCCACCCGTAGGAAGTACAGTAGTGGCAACAATAACATATTTTTTTGATTCAACCACCCTCTTAATCGTGGCTTCTTTAGCAGCTCTCTTATCCTGCTTAGAAAGTTGGGCCAAACCAGGCATTGAAATAATAACCAGCATCAGCCACGAACTATAATAATTTACATACTTTTTCATAACGGGTTTTTATTTTAGGGAAATTTAAAAGGCGTCTTTATTGTATACAAAACCCGAATGAATTTGAAGCAACAGAATCACAAACTCAAAAGAATACACCATGCAGAACTTGCTTTATGCTAAACTGCATTTCCTTCCGGCTAACATATAATTCAATTCTGCTTCTATTTAAAAAGCGTTCCGAAAAATTCCTTCATATCCTTCCAGGAGGCGGTATCAGCCGCGGCATTGTAGGCGATTGGTAATTTAAATTTTTCTCCCAACCGGGTGGCATCCGGATTGGTAAATGCATGGGTAGCTCCTTCATACACTTTGAATGCATATGGCGCGTTTATGGAGTCCATTTGTTTTTTAAACTGGTCCACCTCTTTTTGCGGAACAAAAGGATCAGCTCCTCCGTGGCAGACCAAAATTCTTGATTTCAGCAGATCTTTATTGGCGGGGGTTCCTACCAAACTTCCGTGAAAACTTACCACACCTTTTAGTTCATCCCCGAGGCGAACGGTATTAAGCAATACACCGCCTCCAAAGCAATACCCGATAGCCGCCATATTGGAAGGATCGACCTGGCTATAGGTTTTAAGTTTGGCAATAGCCGCATCAATTCGCGTTTTGGCCGATTGCGGATTTTGGTAAAAGGGCATCGCGTATTTGCTGGCACTATCCGGATTGTCGGCTGTTTTACCCTCTCCATACACATCGATCGCCATGGCTACATAACCCAGCTCAGCCAGCTCTTTGGCTCTTCTCCTGGTATAATCATTCATTCCCCACCATTCATGAACCACGAGGACTGCGGGTCGCTTCTCTTTTTTGTTTTCATCATACACTATGTACCCGTTCATAGATACATTATCGCCGGAATACGTAATATTTTCCTCCTTAAACATAGGTTGTTTGGATGATTCAGAAGTATTTGCTGGCTTTTGTTCGCTATTGCAGGAAACAGAGAATACCAGCACAATAAGAAATAATGGAAAATAGGTTGTTGAATATTTCATATGTAATTTTTTGTGGAGAATGTAGAGGATTGACTGAGCAAAGTTCATAAAAGATTAAGTATCCTGAAATTATTTATTTTACCGTTTCTGATGAATATATGCGCTAAAGCGTGTTGAACCATTTTGAGATTCGGTTGTTACTTTATTTTATTATGCCAACAAAACTCCATTATTTTTTCATTTTATTGTTGTTTCGCGCGGGGATGGTAACCGGGCAAACGGATAACACTTTGAAGGTGTTGATCACCGGTCTGCATAGTTCCCATGGATCGGTCCTGGTGAGCCTGTTTAACGAGGATGGCGGCTTTCCTTCTCAAGCTAAAAAAGCGTTTAAGAAAGAGAAAATTAATATTGTGGGGGGAATAGCCAGTGCTACCATTAAGGATATACCTCCGGGAACCTACGCAATTGCTGTATTACACGATGAAAATAATAACCTGGAAATGGATACGCGGTTATTTGGATTGCCCAAAGAGGGATATGGATTTAGTAATAATGCAAAAGGTTTGTTCGGGCCACCCTCTTTTAAGGATGCCCGGTTTGCGTTTAGTCCGGACCAAATTGTGAAGATCAATATCAGGTATTGATAAAAAAATATTATTGCTTTACCAAGCGCGCTCCCTTCTTCTGGCCTGATTGATTGATAAGGGTAATGAAATAAATTCCTTTTTGAAAGGAGGATAAATCCAGGTACAAATCGTTGTTGCCGGTTTGAACGGTATAATTCCTTCGCCGGATAATGTTTCCTTTAACATCAGAAATTATTGTTTCTACCCGATCAGCAGTTGCTGAAGAAACGGAAAGATAAGTTCCGGTTTGAATTACGTTGGGAGAAATTGCAGTTATTTCAAATCCTTTTTCCCGGCCATATACTATTACGGTTTTGGAAGTAAAATACCGTCCATCAAGGTCTCCAACGCGGATACGATAAAACAATCGCCCGCTGCCGCTTTTATCATCATGTTCAAATGCGGAGAGGCAACGCGTCTTATCTGCCTGAAACTGGTAGATTGAAGTATACGAAACACCATCCGAAGATCGTTGGATATCAAATCGGGCAAAATCAAGCAGGCATACAACGGACCATTCCAGTTTGTTGTTATTGTTTTGTTGAGTTGCCTTAATATATTTTAACCTGACCGGAACCGAATCGGAGGAAAAATCCTGGGCTATTATACTGAAGGAGACTGTAAGTGTAAGAATAACCAGTAAGCTTTTTTTCATACGAGTGGGTTGAATGCCTGAAATTACAAAATAGATTGGCAAAACAAAGGTCAGGACCACGACAAAGAATGCAGGGTGACTGCAATAGTTATTAACTGATTGCTTTTTAATCAGTAAATTCTTATTGAAACAGAAATATGTAATAATTTGTAAAACTTAGTATTTGATCTGACAGTTAGGAGTCATATTCACTACTTGATCTGACCGGTAAGGATTTTTAGTTTTATAGGGTTAGGATATAATTAGGCTGTTGTTTGAGATTCATTCAGCATCTTTTATTTGGTACGGGTAAAGAGTAAAATCTATAAAATTATTCTTGAGCAACGTAACCTTAGCTTAGCGCTCACCTCCCAGTGGGACCCTCCCTCCCCCGCCACCGCCGCGCTTTTTTTTGAAAACCTTCAATAGGGCAGTTGTCCCTAATTTCTCAGAAACACTGTCTATTTTCCTTTCCAACAACATCGGGCTGTCTGGCTAAAAAAAACGGCAGCAGTTACTGGCAATCTTCCTGCCTTAAAACTAATTTAAATTAATCGATACAAATATATATTAGAAAGTAGCCGGAACAATGTGAAAAAAACGATCCCCAAAAGAAAAAACAGAATTTTCCGGGTTAAAAAAATGCCGGCATAAAATCTTCCCATTCTCCTAACTCAACAAATGAATTGCCCGGTACATTCAATCTGCTCATTTTCTTTTTGTAAGATCAACTCTTAACTATTACAAATAATTCGCTTCAGCCAACGAATTCCAAATTCCAAACTCCAAACTCCTAACTCCTAACCTTACTCACTACTCCTCCTTTCTGACTATCCACCGTTACAGTATACTTTGCCTTTCCCTGTACTATCCATCTTACTGTTACAGCGCCCAATCCGGGAATATTGTGTACATTAATTGTTTCGGGTTTGTTCTTTTGTTCTGCAGTGATATTCAGATCTGCATTCTCCACTATCATACCCGCAATAACTTTGGCACCGGTTAGGGTTATATAATCAGGCCGTTCTATTTTATATTTCAGATCCTGGCTGGAATGGGTTGGCATCAGGCGGCTGTTGGAAATAACAGCTGTTACTTCTTTCAATCCATCACCCAGCTCTTTTTCCATGATGGTATCAATATTCAGTTTGGGAGTATGATAACAATGATAAATAGTGAATGCCATATTGCGGTGGGCATCACTCTCCAATAAAAAGCCGGGATGTGCTCTGCCAAAATTCTTTTTGATACCCACCAATTTCGATCTTTGCCATATTGCGGATGATCGTATTCATGCCAGTCAACAAATGCATCTTTAAATAGCAGATAACGATCAAACTGAATGATGAATTATCCTGTGGATCGCGGGTGGCTTCTTTATTGAATAATAAATATGGCGTCCACAATTCATTGGAATAAGTATAAATGCCACGGCCTCCATAAAACCAATCCAGTTCACCACCATAAGCAGAATACAAATCTTTATATACGACCAAGTATTGATAACCGGGAATCAATTCTTCTCCTTTTTTTGCAATAGCATCGTATACCTGCAGATCCTGCGCATTGTAGGTACCCAGGTCATTGGGGTCTCCGGGGCCACGTAATATCATACCCCCGGCATTGTGATAAGATTGTGCTGCCGCAATATTCGGATGCTTCATCACAAATTCCATTACGGCACGGTTCTCCGGTAAGGAGAAAGGATATTTGTATGCGCCATTCTGAATATAATTTGGCTGCCATCCCCATCCCCAATCGCGGTTGGGATCGTATTCAAATGTATATCCATCTTCATTCACCTGTCCGTCACCATCATTGTCTTTTCCTTCCTGTCCCAGTAATTCATATTCCCCTTTTTCATCCGGTGCCACCTGTATCATCCGTTGTGGGATCAGTTAGGATCAACTTTAAGTACGTGCCATTTGGATTTTTGCGGCGCATCATAACAATATCACCATCGCCATCCAGATCATCATATCCATCTTCATTTATCAATCCATCACGGTCATTATCCACCGGTATCACACCGACCGGGGCGAACTGCCGGTATTAGGTTCATGAAAATAACTGTCACTCCCATCAGGATTAATAGTGGGAATGATATAAAATACTTTATCTGCCAATAATTCCTGTATGAATTTTGTATCGTTAAATGATTCGGTAAGATACCAGGCAGTGTATAAAGAAAATTCAGCTCCCTGTACTTCATTGGAGTGAATATTTCCATCGATATACATTCCTGGTTTTTTTTCAGGATTCCCTTTTTTAAAATCAGTGATCGTAAGAACCCACATATCACGACCTTTAAATGATTTTCCTATTGATTCCAGTTTGACCAGATCAGGATAAGCGGCAGCTATTTTTTTACATATTTCGGTGATGCCTGCATGATCATTATATTTATTCCAGCTAACAGACAACTTTCGGATTTACGGGTGAACCGGATGCCTTAAAGATCTGATCGGCAGTTTGTGCGCTGCATGTGCGGAAACAGCATGACAGGGATATGATAAATAAGTGGCCGATAAATATTTTATATTGAAGCTTTCATACAATCTTGTTTTGATTTTGAACATTAAAGAGTGATATCAATTTTTTTACTTCCTGTGGTCGGGCTGCCTGCTTCGATGGTCAGTTTGCCCGTTCCCTTTAATCAGCCAGGTTAATTGTTGCGAACTGTACCCTTCCAGTGAATTCAATAACTTGTATTTTTTTTCCACTGATGACGGATTGATTGCCCGCAGTATTCAACTTTACATTGATTCGTTTTACCCAATAACTTCTTTCACCCAATTTGGAATGAGAAGCAAGCGCCCCTTTATTAATAACATCCAGTGTTATTCTTGTTAATCGCACTCACTCACTTTTTCCGTTTTAATATTTACTGATATCCAATCTCGGGTTGACAAGATGCCAGCTTCACTAAAAAAGCCGTATGCTTTTTTACCAGGTCCGGAACGAGTTTATAAGGAGGGTTGATCAGTACAAAAGGATCAATACCGCCCACTTCCACTTTTTGATTCGGGAAATCCGGATGCTGAATTGTTTTCCATTCAGTGAAATGTATTGGTGATTCCTTGCTGCGCAGGACCATCGCAAATAATTGGCTAATGCATCTTCTACAGCTAAATGCTTTTTCTTTTTTTGTAGTATCGGGTTTTGTTTTTGGAACCCACCAGCCGGGTGTGCCGAAACTATAACGGCCATAATGATAATAAGCCCAGGAAAGAAAATCACCTCCACCCGGTGGATGATTTCGGAGCATCTTTCAGGTTCACTGTTTTATTATACAAATCAGAGACCATGCTATCCACTTTTACATCCGGCTCCAGCCACCCGGCAGTAATACGGTTGGTGTAGCTGCTGCCGCATTATATGAATAGCGGAGCGCTTAAGATTATTATTGCTGCCAAAACTTACTACTGCATAAACATTGAACTGTTCAAATAAATAATCGAGCAATGCTCTTGTTTCTTTTTCCGAAACGGCAAATTCTCCTGCACCGGGTGTGAAAGAAGGATGTCTTATAAGTCAGGTTTTTATTGAACCATACACCGCCTTCTCCATCTTCATTAAAACTGCCATCCCTATCATTATCCAGTCCTTCCGGGAACAACATGTATTTTCCTTTTTCTCCTTTGCTTATATCGGCTTTTAGGAGAACCCTTGGATCATCCGGATTTGTTTTATATTCACCTACAGGCGATTCAACCCGCATCCAGGTAATTTTTCCATTTCCATCCAGGTCTTCTAATCCATCTTCATTTGTTTTTCCATCGCGGTCATCATCTGTAGACACTGCATTTCCCTGCCGTTCATATTTCAATGGGGCAAAGTATTGTTCCATTGCATCCGGGCTCATATTGGGGAAAATATAGAAAGTGTTTTGTTCAACAAGGCCTTGATGCTGTCGGTATTGGCAGCTTGTAATAAATTTTCGGCAAAGCCAATAGCCAGTTCGGTACCCAATAGATAATTTCCTTCGATGCCGCCCACAATTACAATGGCTGGTTTGGTTTCGGTTTTTCCGGTACCAATGGTGATCTGCCAGATATCTTTACCAGCAGCTGTTTTGGTCAGGGAACTCACTTTGGCCCATTGCGGATAATTTTTTGCGAGCGCATTGATACGATCGGTTTGCTGCGAGAAATTACTGTAGCTGTTCTGGGCCCTGGAATTGCCTGAAATCAACAATGCATAAAAGATCAGGGCAGTTAGTTTTTTAATCATGAAGACTTTTTTTGGATGGCTAATATACGGGAAACTTGCGAGGCCGGAGTCGTGAGTCGGGAGTCGTGAGTCGTGGAGTCTGAGGAGTCTGAAGTCTGAAGTCTGAAGTCGAGAGTCTGGAGTCGAGGATCAAAAATTGCTCTTTCAAGCAGATACAGCACAAAAATGAGCTGAATCGCTTTTCACAATTCATTATCTTTAACAGCCTACAAAACAAACAATGACAAATGCATAAGAATCTGATATTATTAATAGCTTGTATTGCCTGCTCCCTTTTCGTCAGCGCTCAAACCGGAAGAGTACAGGATAATCTTTCGCTTCCGAGTAAGATTTTGAAAAGCGATCGTAAATATGCCGTGTACCTGCCACCGGATTACGACAGGTCGGATCGCAGTTACCCGGTATTGTATCTTCTACATGGTGCGGGCGACGATCAAACCGGTTGGATACAGTTTGGGGAAGTACTGACCATAGCGGATAAAGCCATTAATGAAGGAAAGGCCACTGCGATGATCATTATTATGCCTGATGCAAATACAGGTACCCGTGGATACGTTAACAACGCCAATGGAACCTGGAACTATGAAGATTTCTTTTTCCAGGAACTGATGCCCTATGTTGAAAAGAAGTACCGCATCAAATCGGAAAAAAGATTTCGAGCCATCTCCGGCTTATCAATGGGAGGAGACGGAACATTTACTTATACTTTGCACCATCCTGAATTATTTTCTTCCGCCTGTCCCTTAAGTGCTGCCACAGGCCCGCTTACTTTACAGGATGCGAAGAACTGGGTAAGCCGGGGAACACCTGGTATTGCGGATTCATTAATTGAAAAATATTATAAGCGTCAGAGTGTAGTAGAGTTGGTAAAGAACTGGCCCGATAGCGTAAAGAAAACTGTTCGCTGGTATATTGATTGTGGCGATGATGATTTTTTATATGAAGGAAACTCACTGGTGCATATTGCCATGAAGAAAAGAGACATCCCGCACGAGTACCGGGTACGCAATGGGGCGCATAACTGGACCTATTGGAGAGAATCGTTACCCGAAGTGCTGTGGTTCGTGAGCCAGGGTTTTCACCAGTTTTAAATGTAAGGTTGTATAGGAAAAGACTCCAGCCTGTGTTAAAGTCCGGAGTCTTTTCTTTTATATTCAATTATTCTATTTATTATATCCGCTTAACAAATAGTGAAATAATATTGGGTTGAAAAATTGTAGTTTTTGGGGTCTTTAGGATCACCCTATTATTTACATTCATACTTGATATCTGCAAGGCCCAAAAAAATCTGTGTTATAAACGGGTATCCACGGGTCAGGCTATCTACACTGAATTCTAATGGTAAGCCAAAGCTGTTGTAAGAGTTTGCTTTTTGAAGATTGTTGATGCTGTAATCCCTATCGATAAACATCCATGTTTTATCGGTGCGTCGAATGCTTACTTTATTATCGTGGCTGGCATAAACGATTCCTGTAAGGTATTTGTTTAATTCGGGGATAAACGTCTTTTGTTCCGCGAGATTGCCGTCAGTAGTATAATAATACGAATCAACGCGGGTAAGCGTTTTTGGTTCAATGGCAATAATAGCTGATGTTTTAATGATACGATCATGCGAATCATATTCTAAATGATAAACGAAAGTATCATAGTCATCGTGCGGTACTGGTTCTCCATTTATCATCTCCCCAAACACACGTAATGTATCTCGCACAATGCGATTCCCTTCATAAGCATAGCGATGCCATGATTCGTAAAAATCGTACGGATACTGAACAATAAAATCCAACATTTTTTTTTGATTGTTATACCTGAAATAAAGTGTTGGCTGCGATGAATGCTGAGTATCAGGTGATATTTTTGACGGATCGCCGTTATGATTGTATTCAAATTGCCAGGTTCCCTTGGAAAGCAGGGATTCCTCCGAAACATGAATTTGTTTGATCCGGCAATGGGTAAGAGGATTGCCCGGACGAAAAAAATCATCTCTGCCTATTTTATGGCAGGAGGAGGTAAGCAAACAGGCAAATAGTAATAACCGCAAAGCCGATAAAGCGTTCATACCATAACCATTTAGGAGGTTATTAAAGAATTGCAATCCCGAAAATAAAAATATGTGTATCCGGATATAGGATTGATGAGGGCGGAAATACTAGAATGATTTAAAGATACTGTTTTTTTATCCGGGGGAAATCGTACAGATATTAATAAAAAACCCGCCTCTCTCGAAGCGGGTTCTATACTTGCAGCTTTCAGCTATTCGCTTGAAGTTGGTATTAATAACGGTAATGTTCCGGCTTAAAAGGCCCTTCTTTGGTAATGCCAAGGTATTCTGATTGCGCGGCAGTCAGTTCTTCCAGTTCCACCCCGATTTTTGAAAGATGTAAACGGGCCACTTTTTCATCGAGATGTTTTGGCAGAACGTATACTTTGTTATCGTAGTTCTTGTGATTCTTCCACAACTCAATTTGAGCAAGTGTTTGATTGCTGAATGAGTTGCTCATTACAAAAGATGGGTGACCGGTTGCACAACCGAGGTTCACCAAACGGCCCTCTGCCAGGATGATGACATCTTTTCCTTCTATATTATAAATATCAACCTGGGGCTTAATGGTATCTTTGGTATGTCCATAATTCTTATTTAACCAGGCAATATCAATTTCGATATCGAAGTGGCCGATGTTACAAACGATCGCTTTATCTTTCATTAATTTGAAGTGAGCGCCGGTAATCAGGTCGCGGCAGCCCGAAGCAGTAACTACTATATCGGCTTCTTTTACGGCGTCGATCATTTTCTTAACTTCAAATCCATCCATCGCTGCCTGTAATGCGCAGATCGGATCAATCTCAGTAACAATTACGCGGCAACCCGCACCCGCCAGCGAGGCGGCAGAACCTTTACCCACATCTCCATAACCACCCACTACGGCTACTTTACCAGCCAACATTACATCGGTGGCCCGGCGGATAGAATCAACCAACGATTCTTTACATCCGTACTTGTTATCGAATTTTGATTTGGTAACTGAATCGTTCACATTAATAGCGGGCATCGGCAGACTTCCTTTTGCCACTCTTTCATACAATCTATGAACGCCGGTAGTCGTTTCTTCAGAAATTCCTTTTACGTGCTGTACGAGTTCCGGATAGGTATCAAGAACCATATTAGTGAGATCACCTCCGTCATCCAAAATCATATTGAGTGGACGGTCAGCCGCACCAAAGAATAAGGTTTGTTCAATACACCAGTCTGCTTCCTCCTGTGTTTGTCCTTTCCAGGCAAATACGCCAATACCGGCAGCAGCAATAGCGGCAGCGGCATGATCCTGGGTAGAGAAAATATTGCAGGAACTCCATTTTACTTCTGCTCCCAGTGCTGTCAGGGTTTCTATCAAAACAGCGGTTTGGATGGTCATATGCAGGCAACCCGCTACCCGGGCACCCTTCAGGGGTTGGGATGGTCCATATTCCTTACGGATGCTCATCAGGCCAGGCATTTCAGCCTCGGCGAGCCTGATTTCTTTACGGCCCCATTCAGCCAGGCTAATATCTTTTACTTTGTGCTTGAGATTGAAATCAATGTTTTTTGTTGTTGTAGCCATTTGTGCTTTTTTTTAAGTTTTGCAAAACTACTATTATTGGCCCTATTTCGCAAGAATTGACCATCATTTAAACCAGAATAAATCAATCCCTAAACAATCCCTGTTTACCCCTGTTATTGAATGTCGTAAATTGTAGTAAATAACTTATTATGATTAGCTACGATACCGTTTCCGAAGCCGTAAACAAGCTTAAAAAAAGAGGATTTGATCTCGATTTCAACCTCGAAGAGAACTGCCTGGTTTGTAATGAAAAGAAATTTGATATCGATGATTTTGAAATTACCGAGGTTTATCGTTTTGAGGGGGATACTGATCCGGCTGATGAAGCGGTAGTATATGCCATTGAATCCAAAGATGGTTTGAAGGGGGTGCTGGTAAGTGGCTACGGAATTTCCGCTGAAGGAATGAGCGCTGAGATGGCAAAGAAACTGGCGATGCATCACGATTAATGTGCGAGTTTGTGAATGTACGAATACCGAATTGACGAAGGTGGAAATTGGCTGATGGTTAGATGTGCGAATTGCTTAGAGCTCAAAAAAGTATTAATTGCAAATAGAGATAGGTAATTAAGGGTTAGTAAATTTAGAGATAACCATAAATTTGCTTATCCGCACACTAGTTAATTCGCACATTACCTCATCCGCACATCCGCACATTAATTAATTCGCATATTTGCCCATTCTCACATTTACAAATTTGCACCTATCTTTATTATATGCACGTATTCAAGAGCGCTTGTATTATTTGCTTTCTTATAATTCTTAATTCCAACCTGAAAGCCCAGCAATTTGGGGGCAATCCCCCTTCCCTTAGATGGAGGCAAATCAATACAGATACCGTAAGGGTGATATTCCCCGATGGGCTTCAAAACCTCGCTCGTGAAATTGCCCGTATCAGCCATCAGTTGGGCAGTACTCAGTCTACATTAGGGAATCGATTAAGAAAGATCAGTATTGTTTTGCAAAATCAAACGACTGTTTCCAACGCGTATGTAGGTTTAGGACCTTACCGCAGCGAGTTTTTTATGACCCCTCAACAAAACAGTTTTGAATTGGGAAGCCTACCCTGGTACGAACAACTTGTGTTACACGAATACCGCCACGTTCAGCAATTTAATAATTTCAGAAAGGGATTATCCGGACTGTTTTATGTACTGGCCGGAGAATTGGGAGTTTCTTTTGCTAATAATACTGCATTGCCTAACTGGTTTTGGGAAGGGGATGCGGTGTACCAGGAGACCCTGGTCAGTAAGCAGGGGCGGGGACGGTTACCCTATTTTTTCAATGGTTACCGTTCGCTGTGGGCTGCGCAAAAAAAATATTCCTGGATGAAATTACGCAACGGTTCCTTGCGTGACTATGTTCCTGATCATTATCAGCTTGGGTACCTATTGACTGCGTACGGACGGGAAAAATATGGCGATTCCATTTGGGCTGGGGTTACGAATGACGCCGTTCGATTCAAACGGCTAGTCTATCCATTTCAATCGGCGATAAAAAGAAATACTGGAATAAAATATGAAAAGTTCCGGTCAGCAGCATTTGATTTCTTTAGGACACCTCTTGCAACTGTGGGAGATAGTGCGGCGGCCTGGGCGGGAAAACAAAAACATTTTAATGCCGATGTGGAGTTTCCTCAATGGATCGATGAGGAACGCCTCGTGTATGTAAAAAGTGACTATAAAAGTATACCGGCCTTTTATATAAAAGATTTGCAAACCGGGGTTGAAGAAAAAGTGCGGACAAAAGATATTTCACCTGATAATTATTTCTCGTACCGCAATCACCGGATTGTATATGCGGCTTATGATGTGGATGCGCGATGGGGCTGGCGGGACTATAGCGAGCTTCGGGTGTTGGATATATTTGACGGGGTGCAAAGAACGATATCTAAGAAGGGTAAATATTTTGCTCCTGATATTTCCAGTGATGGCAGGCAGGTAGTAGCGGTGCAGGTATTACCCGATGGAAAATGTACTCTGCACGTGCTGGATGGTAACTCGGGAACCCTGGTTAAAGCCATTCCCAACCCGGATGAATTATTTTATACCCATCCTAAGTTTTATGGAAAGCAAAAAATAATATCGGCGGTTCGAAATAAGAAAGGGGAGATGGCCCTGGGTGTTTTTGATTTAAAAGACAATACCACAGACTGGCTCGTCCCTTTTTCTATAAATGTAATTGGGTATCCCAATGTTCAGGGTGATACGATTTCATTTACTTCTTCATCAGGAGACCAGGATGTATTGTTTGCCATAATTAACCGGAAGATTTATCGGTTTGAACCTTCCATAATTAATCGGGCAACCGGAAACTATCAATTGAACATCCACAATAATAAAATGGCCTGGGTTAGTTTCACCGCGGCGGGCTATCGGCTTGTACAGCAAAACGGCCATGCCAATTCTTTCAAAAAAATTTCTGTTGATGAATTACAACCCGCCTTACCGGTATAT
The DNA here is from genome assembly GCA_963775145.1 of uncultured Chitinophagaceae bacterium. GTDB lineage: Bacteria > Bacteroidota > Bacteroidia > Chitinophagales > Chitinophagaceae > Endoryza. Next base: position 83,279 of record CAVZHZ010000010.1, on the reverse strand, counting down.
GGGATCAATGCACTTCAGAAACAGGAAAAAATAATCAACGGTAATGCATCCTCAATAAATCAACCGGTGGAGCATTATTCAAAAGCATTTCGTTTGCTTCATTTTCATAGCTGGTTGCCTAATATAAGTGATCCCGATTATACGCTGTCTTTCATAAGCGAAAATGTACTGAATACGTTACAGGCTGATGTATACTTCAATTACAACACCAATGAGAAAAGTAAGAAAATTGGTTTTACCGGAGCATACGGGGCATTATATCCGTGGATCCGGTTGGGCAGCGCTTATACCAAAGACCGAAGTTTTAACTATGGAGGTAACCGGGTTATATGGGATGAATGGGAGGCGCGGGCGGGCCTGTTAGTTCCTTTGAATCTGACACAAGGCAGACTGTATAATTCCATGCGGATAGGGTCCGATTATGTTTATGTTAAGCCGGATTATAAAGGTGCTTACAAAGATACCTTTGATAACAGGGGATATGGGTACCTGAATTCTTATATTACCTTTTCCAGCCAGATACAAAAAGCGAGACAACATATCTATCCTCGCTTTGCCCAAACACTCAAGCTCGATTACAATCATGCTGTTACCAGTATAAAGGGGAATCAGTTTCTGGCAAACGGACTGCTTTATTTTCCCGGCATGGTGGTAAATCATAACCTGGTTTTAAACGCGGCCCTCCATCGCAGAGACACCATACGGGAAATATTATTTACTAATAGTTTTCCTTTTTCGAGAGGGTATTCGGAAAGAAATTTTCACCAGATGTATAAGTTGGGGGCCAATTATCATTTGCCGTTATGGTATCCCGACTGGGGATTTGGTAATATTGTCTATTTTTTACGGGTACGGGGGAACGCTTTCTTTGATTATACCCATATTGTTGAATACAACAGCAGCCGGCAGAAAGCATCCCTCAACTATCGGTCTTACGGAACAGAGATTTTCTTTGATACGAAATGGTGGAACCAGCAACCGGTGAGTGTTGGATTTCGGTACAGCCGGTTGATGGATGGTGCCCGGCAGGGACTGGGGCCCAATCAATTCGAATTTATTTTGCCGGTGAATCTAATTAACAGATAATATTCAGGAAAATGATAGCTCCTTTATTTTTTCGCTCTGAATAGGTTTCTCCTGGCCATTTGAATACTGAAAATGGTATTTTTCAAAAGAGAATTTGATCAGGTTATTATTTCTTCCCCGTGGTTGGTGTCTCCGTGGTTGGTTCTCCGTGGTTGGTGTCTTCACCACAACTGTTCGGAAGATTTTAGGTTGAGTTTGGATAAATTAATGATTTCGCTATTGCCGGGTCGCCATTGCACTGCAATACAAAGTTGTACAGCATGTCATTTTCGAGTTCCTGAGCAAATTTTCTTTTTGGGATTTTGTATCCCGTAAGCTTTCTTAATTTTTTGTATTCCGTTAGTAATATTGCCACTGTCATAGTAACGTACATCATTACCTTGATGCCATTTTCAGTTCTGTTCAGCAAGTGAGAAAAGTTTAAGTGTTGTTTTATAAACTTAAAAAATATTTCTATATCCCATCGTGACTTGTATATAGCTGCTACGTCTGTGTTTTCTATATCCTTTCTGTTGGTAATAAATATTATTTTTTCATTGTTGTCTTTTCTTACAGCTTCTATTAGCCTTACGGGGTGTTTACTCCTTTTTTTATGCATCGTATATAAATATACCCATGAATCGCTTGTGATGGCTAGCGTTTCTGTTTGTATGGCTTTTGCAATGGTATTGGCAAGATGCACTTCCTGTTTTGCACCAGGGTTTATCCGGGATATAAAAGAAATTTCTTTATCGGTAAGCTTGTCGTAATTATCCCGTGATGTAATCCCCCTGTCAAAAACATTTATTTGTGTGGCTGTCTTTTGATTGGCAAGTATTGTTTCTGTTAATGCTTTGTTTTCACTGTTATATGTTTGATCTTTATAAAAGCAAATGCAATCAGGCATATCACTGTAACCAATTGTAAACTTAATAAGCCGGCAGTTTTCAGCGTCGCCGCCTCTTAGGTTATATCCTATGTTCATAAGCTTTGTACTCATGGATATTATTGTGGAATCGAAGCGGACAATATCCTTATTTAATTCTGAAGCAGTGTTTCTATAAGCAGTGAGACAATAGTGAAAAATCTTTTCAAAAAAATCCACGTTTATCACATTTAAGCGTTCACTTATTGAACTGTGAGATACACCAAATTCTTCTGGTAAGCCACTAACCATTCTGAAAACAGCCGACTCAAGCGTTGACTGCAACCCACGAAGGCTATTGTCTTTTTCAGTAACCATACAGTAAAACAACAGCTTAAATAAAAGCTGCCCATGTAATTTTTTGGTGCTTTTATTTACCTGGGTATCAATGGCAAAAGCTTCCAGTTCCTTATCGGGAATAAAGGAAAGAAGTTTGTTTATTGTTTCCATTACCGTTTTTGAAATGGAAAACTTACAATTAGCGTGCTGTTTACAAACTAAGTTCTACACAACGACTTAAAACTGTGTATAACCTTCCGAACAGTTGTGGTGAAGACACCAACCGGGGAGGAATGAGTTAAATTATATCTTTCAATGAATGAATTACAAAATATTGAAGGGTGCTTATCATAGTAAGGAGGCTAAACTTTCCTCTATCACTTTGATCTTTGTTACCGCATCGGCTTTCTTTTTCTTTCCATCTCAATCACTTCCGGTTTTGCATTTTGAACAAATCGTTCATTGCTTAGTTTTTTGTCTACAGAAATAAGAAACCCTTTCTGGTATTCAAGTTCTTTCAATAATTCTTCTTTCTGACTTTTAGTATCGATCACTTTCTCTGCTACCAGGTAGAATTTGTCTTTGCCTATCACCGCGGAAATTGAATTGGGCATTACCTCCGAAACGAATGTTATATTATCAGTATTTACCTGCTTGCTCAAAATAAGTCGTATGTCTTTGTAGAGGGATTCATCAGTAGCCTGAATATAAAGCTGGATAGTTTCTTTGGGTTTTAGCTGCTGTTTATTGCGAACATCCCGTAAACCGGTAATCACCTCTTTTAACAATACGCCTTTACTAAGTGTGGTTTCTTGCCACTGGCCGGCTAAACGCAGCTGCTTAACGGTAAGATCATCTCCATCTTTACGTTCCCTTAACTGATGATAGATTTCTTCCGTTACAAAAGGCATAAACGGATGCAGCAATTGAACCAGTTCTTCGAAGAAGTCAACAGTCTTTTCAAAAATAGCTGATTCAATTGGCTGTTCAAATCCTGGTTTAATCCATTCCAGGTACCAGCTGCAGAAATCATCCCATATTAATGAATAGATTGTTTTTAATGCTTCACTTAACCGGAAGTCTTTATAAAGAGTTTCTAATTCCGCTTTCGCTTCGTTTAATCTATTTTCAAACCAATCCACTGGGAAGTCTCCCTCCTTCGATAAAGTTATAGTGGACAACCCCGACTCCTTCGGTCGCCATAGGCTTGCCGAAGGCGATGCCGAACTATCGACTCCCGGCTCCCGCCTTACTCTCGCTTCCCAAAGCTTCACCAACTTCAACGCATTCCATAATTTGTTATTGAAATTTCTTCCCTGTTCATTACTACTCTCGTCCCATAATAAATCGTTGCCGGCAGGAGAGGAAATCATAATCCCAAAGCGGCAGGCATCTGCGCCATACTTATCGATCAGCTCCAGTAAGTCGGGCGAATTTCCCAGGCTCTTACTCATTTTCCGGCCCTGCTTATCCCGTACGATGCCGGTAAAATAAACTTCACCAAAAGGTTTTTGATGTTGGTATTCAAAACCGGCCATGATCATCCGGGCTACCCAAAAGAATATGATCTCGGGGGCCGTAACCAATGTATTCGTTGGATAGTAATAATTAACCTCCCGATTGTCTGGACGGCTATATCCTTTAAATACTTCGAAGGGCCAAAGCCAGGATGAAAACCAGGTGTCGACCACATCTTCATCTTGAATAAGCCTTGGTCTTGGATCTACTCCCTCCCGACTCCCGGCTCCTTCGGTCGCCATAGGCTTGCCGAAGGCGATGCCCGACTCCCGACTAACGGCTTGCTTCAAGGCCTCTTCCTCCGTTGCAGCTACATAAACATTTCCCGCCTCATCATACCAGGCCGGTATTCTATGCCCCCACCACAACTGACGGCTAATACACCAGTCCCTGATATTCTCCATCCAGTGGCGATAGAGATTTTTGAATTTTACCGGATAGAATTTTATATCATCCTCCACTACTGCTTTTAATGCAGGACCGGACATTTTCTTCATGTCTACCCACCATTGTAAACTTAACCGGGGTTCAACAATTGCATCCGTTCTTTCACTATATCCAATTTCGCTGGTATAGTCTTCTGTCTTTACCAGGTGCCCGGTGGCTTCCAGTTCTTTGATGATCTTTTTTCTCGCTTCAAAGCGATCTTCTCCTACGAAAATTTGTGCGGTATCGTTCAGCGTTCCATCCTCATTAAGAATATCTACAATTTCAAGATGGTGTTTGAGGCCCAGTTGATAATCGTTGGTATCATGTGCCGGAGTGACTTTTAGGGCACCTGTTCCAAAATCCATCGTTACATAATCGTCGGTAATAATAGGAATGCGTCGATTAATCAATGGCACCAAGGCAAATTTTCCGTGCAGGTGTTTATACCGTTCGTCTTTAGGATGCACACAAATAGCCGTATCTCCCATGATTGTTTCAGGCCTTACGGTAGCAATGGTAATATAGGCGGGAGTCGGGAGACGGGCATCGCCTTCGGCAAGCCTATGGCGACCAAAGGAGTCGGGAGTTGTTTCCCGCATCTCGTTTCCCGCATCCCCTTTACCATCACCATCAATAAAATATTTTAAAAAATAAAGCTTCTGCTGCGTTTCTTTCCGTATCACCTCTTCATCGCTCAGAGCTGTTTTTGCTTTCACATCCCAGTTGATCATTCGCTTTCCCCGGTAGATATACCCCTTATTATATAAATCAATAAACACATTAATCACAGACTGATAATAATCCGGATCCATCGTGAAGCTGGTACGTTCCCAATCGAGGCTGCAGCCTAATTTTCTTAACTGCTGTAAAATGATGCCGCCGTATTTTTCTTTCCATTCCCAGGCATACTTGAGAAATTCTTCGCGGCTGAGGCTCGCTTTCTGTATGCCTCTTTCGCGCAGCATCTGCACCACTTTGGCTTCTGTAGCTATTGATGCATGATCCGTTCCCGGAACCCAGCAGGCATTCTTTCCCTGCATGCGGGCGCGACGTACTAAAATATCCTGAATAGTATTATTAAGGCAATGTCCCATATGCAGCACTCCGGTAACATTGGGAGGGGGAATGACGACGGTATATGGTTCCCGGTGGTCGGGCGTGCTGTTGAAATATTTTTTTTGTAACCAGTGCGCATACCAGTTTTGCTCCGATGAATTATGCTCGAAATTCTTACTTAGTTCCATGTTGAAAAATGACTTTCGTTTGCAGGCTGGCAAAAGTACTGATTACCCGGCTTCTTAAGAAAGGGGAGTATATAGAAATGAAAAAAGCATCCCGGTAAAAGATGCTGAATAAAATTCCACTGGCTATAATAGCCAGGCTTTTGTGGTTTAAGTAAGCGAGAACTTTTTTTGAGTTTAAGCGAACCAATACAGGTATGACATCAGCATCACGAACGCGAGAAAACCGATGGCCATTAACGCAACCTTAATTGTGTCTGCTACATGAAATGAATTAGACTTCTTCATACGTACTTGTTTTTGAATGATTAGTACGATCAATTTGAGCATCCACAGGAACGAGATTAAATTGTTTTCAGTAAAATGACAATTCGGTTGGGTAGGGGGCGATCCAAGTAACTGGCCTTTTCCAGGAAATAGGCCCGTTACTGGGACAAATATAATATTTGGGTTTGATCCATGCAAGTCTAATTTTTCAAGACTTAAAATAAAAATACTCACAGAAATATTTATCCGTGAGTATTAATTTATCCTGTTTCAGGAATCTTATCAATGTTGGGTGAACCAGAAAGAGAACAGCACCAATGCCGAAAAATACAGTACGGCGGCGGCGGCTAATGTTACACTTTCGCCTGTTTGTTGCAAGTCGATCTTTTGCATAGATAATGGATTTAGTGGTTTAACAATACACAGGGACGGATTGAAGGCCACCCATTGGCCAGTAATTTATAATATCCTGTAATTCAATTGCCGGACAAGCCGGAAAGCCTTACAGGACTGGTTTTTCATTTGCTAATTACCTTCGGTTCTTCCTAACTTTATGCCCCATGTACGCGATCGTCGATATAGAAACTACCGGAGGTTATGCTTCTAATAACGATATAACAGAATTGGCTATTGTGTTACACGATGGACAAAAGGTAACCGGACGGTATGAAACCCTGGTAAAACCCCTGCGGGAAATACCTCGTTATATCCAGGTTCTTACCGGAATTACCCCCGCCCTGGTTAAAAATGCCCCGCTTTTCGAGGAGATAGCTCCCAGAATAATGCAACTGCTGAAGGATAAAATTTTTATTGCCCATAATGTCAATTTTGATTACTCTTTTTTAAAGCATCACTTGTCGCAGGCAGGGTTTGACATGGTTTGCCCGAAACTCTGTACAGTCCGGCTTACCAAGAAAGTATTTCCGGGTTTGGTATCCTACAGTCTTGGTAACCTTTGCCGGCAACTTGAGATACCTATTGAACAAAGGCACCGGGCCGGTGGCGACGCGGACGCAACCACCAGGTTATTTGATCTTCTTTTGGCAAACAATGCCCAGCCACATATAGATAGTTTCATCAAACGAAGTGCAAAGGAACAATCCCTTCCGCCTAATCTCTCAAAGGAAGAAGTAGAAGAACTTCCCTACACTCCCGGCGTGTATTATTTCCACGATCAAAAAGGTAAAGTAGTATATGTAGGCAAGGCAAAGAACCTGAAATTCCGGGTACGCAGTCATTTTACGCACAATGGGAGTGGCCGGCAACGACAGGATTTTTTACGCACCATTCATCATATTTCATATAAAAGTTGCAGTACCGAGTTAATGGCATTTATATTTGAAAATATTGAGATTCGTCGCTTATGGCCGGCCTTCAATTACAGCCAGAAAAATTTTAACGCAACCTATGCCTTATATCTTTTCAGTGACCAGGCTGGCTATATGCGTTTGGCCATTGATAAGAAGCGGAAAAACCTGCAACCTGTTTATACTTTCAATTTATTATCGGAAGGAAGAGGTTTGATCAATCAACTAATTAAACAATTTCAATTGTGCCCGAAGCTCTGTTTTATTCAAACGGATAGTGAAATCTGCTCCGGGATAACCGACGAAACCTGTAAAGGCGCTTGCGAAAGAAAAGAGAGTGCTTTGAAATACAATAAACGGGTAAGAAAAGCGATTGAATACCTCAATGATTATTTGCCCACATTTGCCGTAGTGGATGATGGTCATCACGAGCAGGAAAAAAGTTGCATCTTAATTGAGAAGGGTCGATTTTACGGAATGGGATATATTCCGGCCGGCACCACTATACAAAATATTGAATTATTAAAATCGCAATTGCAACAATACCCGGAAAATGATTATATACGCGGACTCGTCTATTCTTATTTGGAAAAGAAACCAGAAAAAAAAGTGCTCATTCAACCTGCCTGAAAATAACAGTATGGTGAAAACATTCAGATCCTGGGGGATTACTATTTTTTTGTTTTGGATGATGGCGGCATGTACCCATGTAGAGACCGCGAATAATCAGCCGGTAACAGAAGGAGAGAAGAATCCGGTTATAATAAACCCGGCCAATGCTATACCTGAATTCAGGAAAGAAATTCGTCCGGAAGCTATTGCTTCCTATAAAGAAAAAATCGATAACCCGCTCAATGATTGGTATTTCCGGGTTTCATTGTTTGAAACTTCCCGAACATTTCACTACCTGATGAAACTGGAGTATGAAGAGATACGGGGTACTGATACGCTTAAGCTTCCAAATTTTGGTACCCTTCCCAGGCCAGTAATTCAAAAAGGACCTGATAAATATTCCTGCATCATTGGGTTCCTGGACAAGGATAATAAATTCCGTGAGTATAAAAAAGTATACGTAAAGAATAATTCCCTAAAGGTTACCGCGATTAAGCATTATTCGGTGGCAACCTATCAAAAAGAAGCGGGGAAAAAGGAATGAATTATTAGAATGAATATGGAGGAATTGGGAATTGGCAATTAGGAATTAGGAATTGGGAATTAGCAATTAGGAATTAGATTCCCTCGATCGCTTTCTCAGGTATAATAGCAGGCAGGTTGATTTTTTTTTTAAGTTCCCGGTTTTTCTCCCGGTAATCAAAAGGATCGGTTTCCAGGAAGAAATAAAATAGTTTTCCGGTCTATATTGGTTATTTAGTATAGCAGGCCATATAAATTTCATTATATTGAGTTCATAAAAATTATTTTCAATGGAAAGACAGCTCAGTTCATGGCATAGCCCCTCGCTTGATAAGGAAATGCCAATTGCGGTTTATGGAAATTATGGATTTGCCCTGCTGATGATACCTACGGCCGCTGCCGATTATCTCGAGTATGAGCGGTTCCAACTGATGGATCACCTGAGGCCCTTTATTGATGCAGGGAAGGTGAAGGTGTTTTCGGTAGATAGTATTAATAATGAAAGCTGGCTGAATAATAATGTGGATCCGCGGTATAAAACATATCGTCACCAGCAATGGAACGATTATATTCATAACGAAGTAGTTCCTTTTATTCGCACAAATACCAGCCATGAAACACCTATCATTACTTGCGGGGCATCATTTGGTGCATTGCATAGTATGAATCTCTTCTTAAAACGTCCGGACCTGATTAATGGCGTTATAGCCATGAGTGGAGTGTACGATCTTACCGAATATACCAAGGGCCATTATGATGAAGATGTTTATTTTAACAGTCCCCAACATTATATGCCGAATCTTACCGATCACGGTATTCTAGAACAGGTACGGCAAAGCAGTAACATTCATATTGTAACGGGTAGTGGTTCTTACGAAGATCCGGGTAGCAGCGGAAGGTTCGCCAAAATATTATATGATAAAGGAATCCGTTACGAACTGGATGTATGGGGCCATGAATGGACACACGACTGGCCCACCTGGCGTGCCATGTTGCCGCATTATTTAGGAGCGAAATTCTAATAATAGTCCGGAAGACCTAATGTCGGGAAGTCGGGAAGAATCAATCGTTATTGGAGAAATTCTTTCGGTCTTTCGGTCTCTCTGACTTTCCGTCTTCCGGACTTTCCGACTTTCGGACTTTCCGACTTCCCGACTTCCCGACTTTTAAAGTGTATTTGACTCGACTAACTGAATAAACTCATCTCTCGGAATCATCCGGGCGCCTAAACTTTCAAGGTGTTCGGTATATACCTGGCAATCGACCATCACCACATTTTCTGTTTTTAAAAATTCTACATACTTAATGAAGGCGTATTTGCTGGCATTACTTTGTTTACTGAACATACTTTCGCCAAAAAATATATTGCCCAATCGTACACCGTATAGACCCCCTACTAATTCACCATCCTGCCATACTTCAGCGCTGTGGGCAAAACCCAGCTGATGCAGGTGAATAAATGCTTCTTTTACTTCATTGGTGATCCAGGTGCTTGCCTGCTCGCGGCGGGCAATGGTTTTGCAGTTACCAATAATCTGGCTGAACGCCCTATTGATGGTGAAATCAAAAGCATCCTTCTTTAACAGTTGCCTCATGCTTTTGCTGATTTTAAGTTCTTCGGGAAATAACACAAATCGCGGATCGGGGCACCACCATAAAATATGTTCCCCTTCATACCAGGGGAATATACCGCTCCGATAGGCCAATAGCAGTCGTTTAGCCGAAAGATCGCCGCCTACGGCCAACAATCCGTCCGCTTCTGCCAGGTAAACAGGTGGAAAAATTAATTCTTTATCAAGGGCAAAAAAGGCATATACAGGAGAAAAACTAACAGCTATTAGTAATTGACGCTATGAGTGAAGTTAAAGACTTGATGCGAATGGAACTTATTGCAAGGTTTTCTAAAAAGGAAATTAAAAGGAAATCGCTCACCTAATTGAAAGGCATACTTTAGCTATTATGAAACACTTATTTCAATAGTAGCTCCGATGCCGCGGTCGGTAATTGCATCGCATTGTGGTTTCAAATCGTCATAGTTTCCATATTTCACCGCATATTTTCCCTGGGTGTGAATAATGAGTGCACATTGTTCGGCCTGCTCGGTACTGTGGCCACATACGTCGACCAGGGTTTCAATAACCCATTCAAAAGAATTCACTTCATCATTCCAGACAATCAGACTGCACGGCTCTTCGTGTTCGGTAAGGACATCCGTTTCCACTGACTCCCGCTGTAATGGCTTTGGTTTGTCGAATGATTTATTCATTTCAATTCTTTTTACAAAAATAACAGATTGTTCAGGTTTATGCAATAGGTAAATTGAATTGACTTACAGGCAGATTCTCCCGCAGAAAATTCCCCATGCATTAATACTTTCTTATAGCCATTAACAGAAATATATACTTGATGTTCTCTTAAAAAATCTTCTTATGAAATGGCTTTAGTAGGATCCGATAAATTCACTGCAATTTGTGTAAATGATATTCTTTTGAGTTTCCTTTTTATTTAAAAGATGGAAGAAGTCTAAACATTGATCTGCTCAGTATTTTCCTATATTACAAAGTGAGTTTGGATGCAGGATTTTTTTAACCTGCCTTTTTTGATTTCAATCACGAGAACCAATGATATGTGTCATGATATTGTCAGCTAACCGCAATTAATTTGCATTCGATTTTAAAATAGTTCAATCATATTTTTTTAGTACATCAAAATCTATTTATATGAAACTTTTCAAAACAAAATATTTCTGGATAATGACATCCTTTGTATTGTTTCTTGGTTATTGGGTGAGTTGTACCAAAGACGATCAACCTTTGGATACCCCGCAGGTAGTTAACAGTTCTACCGACCTGTTATCATTAAAAGTAGCCACAGCACCTACCATTGACGGAACAGTGGACGTCATGTGGGCTGATGCACAAAAACTTCAATTCAGTACAGCGGTACCGGAAGTAACCGGGGATATATTCAGGGGCTATACTGGTAATATTATCCCTTCTGTTACATTACGGTCTGCTTATGATGATAACAATATTTATTTCCTGGCAGAATGGGATGACCCAACAGAATCACTTTCCCGGGGACTCTGGTACTTTGATCCGGTAAGAAAATGGCAACAGGAAAAAGGAACTTATGATTTTGATGCAGCAACCAATGGGAATGTTACAAAAAGAAACCCATTTTATGAAGATAAGATAGCTTTTCTGTGGAATATAAATAATTCTGTTAGCGGATGGAATAGTGCTACCTGCTACAAATCATGCCATACAGGCCTGCCGGCATTAGATGGTTCAAGCCGCCACTACACCAATTATCCTACAGAAAAGATTGATATGTGGCATTGGAAATCTGTAAGAGGTGGTGTGAATGCCTCCTTCCAAATTCACGACCAATTACAGGACAATACCTATCCAAATGGAAGAAAAGGAGACCCAGGAGGTACGGATGTGTATGTTGATAATAAAATAACCATTAATGGCATAACGGTGCCGAAGTATGTTATACTGAACAGAACAAACAATTACTGGATTTTAAATTCTGAAATTACTGCCGGTTCTGCAAAATTAGTTACTGGTGTAGATGCAAATGGTGTACTTACTTTCTCTGATAATAGTACCCTCGATCCAAATATTGGTACAGATTATAAAAGGGCAGGCGCAAGTACAGCACCAAAAGCCATTGCCGGAGTTACTATTAACGATGTGGGCTATGGTGGTAATCAAGCCGATATTAGCTGTAAGGCTGTTTGGGCAAATGCTAAATGGACGATGGAGTTCAAAAGAAAATTAACTACCGGAGATGCTTCAGATGTTGATTTTGCTTCTCTTGCTGATCAGTATTTTGGATTTGCCATTTTTGAAAATGCACAAATCGCGCACTCTATCAAAGCGAATCTGGTATTGAAATTTAAAAAATAGATGGTAAAACTGATTTCTGAAAACCTAAAAAAATAATATCATGTTACACAATAAAAAAATAATTGGGTTTTTGGCCGGCTTTACCATGATTTTGCTCATTGGTTGTTATAAAGACAAGACTGTTCTTTTTGATACCGGTGAAGAGATAACAAGACCCGTAAGTTTTGGCAGTGATATACTCCCTATTGTAAATAGCAGTTGTAATACCAGCGGATGTCATAGTGCCGGTGGTATATCCCCGGATTTATCAGCGGTCAACGCATACACTTCGCTTTCTAATGGCGGTTATATTAATAACAGCGATCCGAAAACAAGCGAATTGTACCTATGGATGACTGGAAAAAAGGAACCCCCATGCCGGTAAGTGGTGTCAATAAAGACTACAATGCATTGGTACTCGCCTGGATAAAACAAGGCGCTTTAAACAATTAAAAAAAACAGTATGAAAAATAATATAAATACTTTTTCCACCTTCTTAACGCGTAGCTATTGCGCGGTGGTGCTCCTGCTATGTATCTATTCCGGCAGCCTGTTTGCACAGGATGCACCGGAGGCAAAGGCTTCTAAGAAAACAAAACCTGTTAAGAATACCTTTGGCAGTGTGTGGCTGATCGATAACCAAACCGTCATGGTCCCCATAAAAGGTACGTTTGAGTTTGACATTCAGCATAGGTTCGGAACCGTGAAAAACGGAACCAAGGACCTGTTTGGATTTTTTGCTCCTTCCAATATCCGCTTAGGGGTGAATTATTCTCCCATCAATAAACTATTTGTTGGAGCGGGTATAACCAAAGAAAGAATGCAGGTTGACTTAAATGCTAAATATGCTTTGCTGCAGCAAACCACTAATAACAGCATGCCGGTAAGTGTAAGTTATTTTGGAAATATCGTAATTGATGCCAGGAGTAAAAGTAATTTCCGCGAAGCTGTTCACCGGTTCTCCTATTTTAACCAGTTGATTATTGCCCGGAAAGTAACAGAGAAGTTTTCCGTACAGGTGGCCCCCAGTTTTTCCTGGTTTAATAACGTAGAAGCCTACGTGGATAAGGACGGGGTGATTCAGAAAAAAATGAATAACGGCCATTTTGCCGTATCTGTTCTGGGCCGGTATAAAATTACCGAGAAAACGGCCATAATTGCCGGGTATGATCAGCCGCTTACGGAGCACCTGACCAATAACCCTGATCCCAATATTTGTTTTGGGATGGAAATAACAACCAGTTCGCATGCATTCCAGGTATTTGCCGGTAATTACTACGGTATTGTTCCGCAGAGTAACAATATGTTTAACCAGAACGATTATACCAAAGGGCAATTTGTAATTGGTTTTAATATTACCAGGCTTTGGAATTTTTAAGGAAAAAAGGTTTGAATAACCAGTAATAAATAAGTTTCATAAGAAGTGAGAATTAACGGCCAACCGTTTCAAGGGGTTGGCCTTCTCATTTGACTACTTCTTTTAAAATAATTGTAATTACTACTCCGACCTGTACTATTTTTATCCTTTATAGATTTGTAACCCGGGATCTCAGGATTTCCCAGCTTGACCAATTAATAAATGCAATGGACGATAATTTTTTTGCCTACCTGGATCGACTTGAAATATTGACCTTTTTTTCCGGTTACCCATTAGTATACGCAATCATACTGGTGATGGCCGGGAATCAGCCATTAAAAACGGGGATAAGAAATAAATTGCCTTCCCTGTTGCCTTTCGCCTATGCACTGGTTGGCATTTTATACCTGGGTCTTCAATTAAAGAACTTATATCCTGATTATTCTGTTGAAAATATCCAGCGAAGCTTTCAACAACCCTATCTGAAAGCCTGGGGCCTGCTGGCTATATTGTTCTGGATACCAGCCATTAGCCGCAAAAAAATAGTAAGTCTCTTACACAGTTTTGTTTTTTTCTTTTTATTGATAAAGGACCTGTTCTATCAACAATTCGAGGCACCCTCTTTCGATATTAACGTGGTAAAGAACAATATGAAAATATATACGGCCAGTCTTATATTGAACCTGGTAGCATTCGCTGTTGTCGCATTATTCTATAGCCTGTTTTCCTATTATAAAAAAAGACACGAACGACTTTAATTCTTAAAGTGGCATCGCCTCACCCGGAAGTTTTTTGCACTTTATCGCCTTCTTCTTGCGGATTTAATCTCTCCCATTTTTCTATTACCTGATCAAGATTTTCATATTTGGTGATTATTATCACTAAATGTTTTGATAAAGGTCATGAGACTGTCAGGAAACGGGGAATAGTTTTACATCGTTAAAAATTCAAACAATTATTCATCTTAAAATATTTTTTATGAAGCTGCTTAGTAATAAAACATTATTAATTCTCCTGGTCCTCTTTAGTTCGGATTTGGGTATATAGTGAGTTGCACTCGGGATAATGAAAAAGATTGTTCCCATTGTGCTCAACTCCCCCATTTGTACCAACCCGCGGTACCAATATACACTTGCCCGGAAATATGACTACAGGAAATGCTAATGAATGGAAATTCGATAAAACCCACTCCAGTGTTCTTTGGACCACCAGTTATGTAGATGCAGCCGGCCTGCTGACCGGTCGTTTTAACCAGTTTGGCATGCATGATGTTACTGATGCAAAAGCTATAAATTATGCAACAACAGGTCAACCCCTTGTGGACAGTTCCTGGGCTTTTTATGAAAGCGATCCTTCCAAAACCTATTTCAGCGGATATGTGCAGATCAATACTTCCAATACAGGTGAGCCCGGTCGTGATACCGGTTGTAATATTGCCGCTATGGGCGACCACTGCTATCATTAACAGGAACCCAAAACCTGGCTTATCCCAATCTGGCAAAGATTAAAACCACTGAAGTAAAATTTGATCCGGCAAGCAATGGCTATATTGTAACACTTAGTCTTACGTACCAGGGTAAATTA
Organism: uncultured Chitinophagaceae bacterium; assembly: GCA_963775145.1. Taxonomy (GTDB): domain Bacteria; phylum Bacteroidota; class Bacteroidia; order Chitinophagales; family Chitinophagaceae; genus Endoryza. Next base: position 68,277 of record CAVZHZ010000010.1, on the reverse strand, counting down.
GCTGCGCCACTTACTAAAACAGGGATAATAGGAAAGCTTACATATATTCCCAAAAAAACAGTACAGTTTGGAACTCCCGGTGGCACCACGATGTTTTTGGCTTGCAATTAAATTTCAGTTTAACTGCCGTGATTTTGGTATCACCAGCACCAGTGTTGCAGACAAAATAGATATTGAGTGCAATATGAATTTCCATAATAAATAATCATTTTAAATCAATCAATAATGAAACGGCTATTAATATATACAGGTTTGATATTGGCCATAGGGATTGGGACTTACCGGTTGTTATAAAGATATCATCAAACCCGACCTGGCAGATGATCCGGAAGGCCCACCGAAGAGGTTAGTTTTAAGAATGAGTTAGCGCCATTATTTAATGCAAGTTGCACGGCGTCGGGTTGCCATGTACCGGTGCACATAAACCCTACCTGACTCCCGATGTTTCCTACAAGGAAATTGTAAATGGTGGTTTTGTAAATACTCCCGCTGCCAAAAGAAAGTACCTCTGTATAAGATGATTTATGGGGAAATGGGCGAATACATTCCTGGGAAAGCGGATAAGCAAAAAGTGTATGACTGGATCAGAAATGGAGCCCCCAACAATTAAGTGATCTAAAAAATAATAAAATGAAACTCAAAATATTTATAACAAAACGCTGGTTTACTTTAACGGTTGCCTGTTGAGTTGCCTGCTCTTTCTCCAGGTAGCTGTAAATGCGCAGGATGATACCCGCGAAAGATCAGGAAAAGACCGCTCCGGCAAAACCCAAACCGGTAAAAAATACTTTTCAAAGTGTCTGGCTTATCGATAACCAAACCGTGATGGTACCCGTAAAAGGAACCCTGGAAATGGATATCATGCACCGGTTCGGAGTAATTGAGAAAGGCTATGAAGATCTTTATGGACTCTTTGCCTCTTCCAATATCAGGTTAGGATTAAGCTATGTCCCTATTGATAAATTAAATGTAGGCTTTGGGGTTACCCGAACTTCGGCGGCGGTTTCCGCAGGCCGGTCACCCTCATCCGTAACTGGCCCCGTTTGGGATGGTAGTCTGAAATACTCCATTATTACCCAAACAAAGGGAGTATACCCGGTAAGTGTTACTTATTATGCCAATGCGGCGTATAATACAAAAAAAGACCCGGATAAAGGTCAATTACAGGTATTATTCGGATCGGTTATCCTATTTCCATCAATTGATTATTGCCAGGAAACTCACCAACAAGCTTTCGGTTCAGGTGGCCCCCAGCCTTTCACATCAAAACCATGGTAGATGGCTATTATGTAAAATTGAACGACAGCACCTTGAAAATAAATCGTAAAATGAAGTTCGATCATTTTGCCATCGCTTTTTCCGCGAGGTATAAAGTAACTAATGTAACCTCCCTGATGCTTAATTATGACCAGCCAATTACAACGCATACCTCCGACAATCCAAATCCCAATTTTTCTTTTGGAGTGGAGTTCAACACCAGCAGCCACTCCTTCCAGTTATTCTTTACGAACTATTATTACCTGGTCCCACAAATAAACAATCTGTATAATCATAATTCACCGTTCAAGTATACAGACGCGGAAGGAAAAGAAAATTGATGGTGGTAAATTCCTGGTTGGATTTAATATTACCACGGCTATGGAATTATTAATTATTAGTAGATGATTAAAAGATAATAGTTTGTCTGTTCCAGAAAGAGTCCCGTAATTTATATTATACGGGGCTTTTTCTTTACGAAAAGCGCCAGCAATAATTTTTACTCTTTTAATTGAGAAGGAGGAAATCATAATTTTATCAATGAATATCAGAATTTAGGTAACATGAAAGGAATAAGAGCGGTCATTGAAAGAATCTTGTACGGACCAGCTTTACCTGGTACTGGTTATTTTTTTTCTATTTTCCTGTTCCGGATCCGGAAACAATAGCAACAACAGCCACCCCGCGACAGCAAGGGGAAAGAAGTTCGAAGCTAAGAGTAAGCCCCCCAGTAGTTTTTCAGATACCGTAACTATTGATTTTCCGGCTGCGGTATTTTACCATGCCGACTCTTTGCAACTTGAAAAAATCAGGGCCATTACTGATTCAGGTGTATTCGAAACAAGCATGCATGAATATTTCTACCAAATGAAATATTCCAGAATCGGTGTTAAAAAACAACTGGCCGAAGATCAAAATGGTGGAAATAAAAGATGCCCGGTTTATCCTGTTTAAGCTCGAAGATGGCACGAATGAATGCATCGATCTGAACAAAATCGAAGACCCTTATGGGGTTATTATTTTTAACCGGAAAAAAAAATCGGAACATGTTGATATGACAAATATCGATACCGGCCTGTATTTTTACTTTGGGAAATGATAGTCCTTTATTTTTATTTTCCCAATAAAATCGAATACTTTCAAGATAATTTAACAAGAATAGCATGACAAAAATCATATTTTAATTGTGCAACTATTAATGTTATTTTACACTCTTACTGGTAACTTAGATCATCAAAAAAGCATCTGTATTTTCAAACACTATTTTTAATAATAATAAGGTCATAAATTATGAAAAAGAGAATATTCAAAACAATCGCCCTATTATCCGTAGGAACCTTTCTATTCACGTTAATGACCGGGTTTACGTTTTTTTCAGGAAACAAACCCTGGGCTGTACCTGACAATTATAAAAAAATGAAAAACCCGGTTGCAACCAATGCCGAATCAATTGCAGAAGGCAAAACATTATATTCAACCCATTGCAAATCCTGCCATGGTGCAAAAGGTTTGGGAGACGGATCCAAAGCAGCTCAGTTAAAAACGGAGCCGGGTGATTTTTCAAAAGCCGATTTTCAAGCACAAACTGATGGGGCTTTTTTTTATAAAACAAGCGAAGGACGTGATGATATGCCAAGCTTTAAAAAGAAAATACCAGATGCTGATGAAAGATGGAGTATAGTGAATTATATGAGAACACTTAAGAAATAGATTTTAAAAAAGTAGCTATTAACCAGAATGACCGGTCTGAATCCAGACCGGGTTTTTTATTTAGTAAACTTCAATTCCCGGATGATAAAAATCATATTTAAGATTGAGTAATGTATTGTGATAAATGATAAATATTCTTTTGGCTACTTTGCTATCATCTTTTAACTCCGCAATATTGTTGCAACATACAACCAAAATCCCACCTATCAGAAAAAAATTCATTTTATGGAGCGCCGCAGGTTCATTGGTGGCATTGCATTAGCGCGTTTTTTGCAGTTTCTATAGCCTTATCAAAAAAGAAAAATAGGAAACAGTAAAAATGCTAACCCAGGATGGGAAGCTGGTGGAAATTGATATAGCGTTATCTGCTATCAGGGAAAAAAATCAGCGATGAAGAATTACAAAACTGGATAAAAAAATAACCAGGCACATAAACTAATATGGTTGGAAAATAAAGAAAAATTCACGAAGAGATTTCCTGGCAGCCGGTCTGTTAGCAACGCCGCAGCCGGTTGTGAATTGAAAAAAATCTCCATTTACGCCAGAAGAACTGGTAGCAAACCCGGTGAAAAAGTAAAATTGCTTTCAGTTGATGGGGAGATCATTGAAGTCGATAAAGCATTTTTAAAACCTGTTCCCGACATGCCTTCTGTATCCAATGATGAAGCCAGGAAAGGGATCGCCGGAAAAAAATTTGTGATGGTGATTGACCTGGCACGGTGCAAGAATTTAAAAAAATGCCAGAGTGCCTGCAATCATATGCACTCATGTGCACAGTGCTCAGAACTGGATCAAAGTATATCCAATGCAGGATGCTGAAGAAACGGCTCCTTATTGGCAACCAACCACCTGCATGCACTGTGATGAACCTCCCTGCGTAAAGGTTTGCCCTGTTGATGCCACTTTCAAACGTCAGGATGGTATTGTATTGATCGACAGTGACAGTTGTATTGGATGCCGGTTTTGCATGGCAGCTTGTCCATATTCCACCCGTGTATTTAACTGGGGAGATCCCGAACTACCGGAGAATATAGCAAGTATGGATTATAGTTGCGAAACTAGTATACCGCAGAAAAAAGGAACGGTGGGCAAATGTGATTTCTGTGCAGACATGACCCGAATGGGGATGTTACCTCACTGCGTTTCTGCCTGCCCGAATGGTGTGTTCATGTTTGGCGATCTGAATGAAGATTCTGTAACAAACGGACCGGAAACTTTTCGTTTCAGCGACTTAATAAGGGATAAATCAGGTTACCGGCTGATGGAAGACCTGGGAACAAAACCAAGTGTATATTATCTGCCGCCGGTAAACCGAAATTTTAAATTCGAAGACGGGCTTAATAAAGAAGTGCCCGATGAAAAAAAATCTTAAACTACTATCGTGGAAAAGCTTCAAAAATTCTCTCCCGAAAAGATCACCAATGATCTGCTGCCCCAAAAATTTGGCCGCAGGGGAATGATCTGGACAGTTATATTGCTGTTCATTTGCGCTATAGGTGGATTTGCCTATATCAGGCAATTACAAAAAGGATTGATTGTTACCAATATGGGTGATTATGTTTCTTGGGGGATCTACATTTCAAACTTTGTATTCTTTGTTGCCATCAGCCTGGTAGGTTCTTTGATCACGGCTATTTTCCGGTTATCCAATGTTCCCTGGCGAACACCACTGACACGAATATCCGAAATGATCGCTGTATCCGCGATCACTTTTGCTGCCCTGATCATCATTGTGGATATGGGCCGGCCCGAAAGACTGGTATATCTCTTTACTCACGGCCGAATACAATCGCCGATTATGTGGGATGTTATTGTGATCACTACCTATTTCTGCCTCAGCCTTTTTTTATTATACATTACATTATTACCCGATATTCGGATCATGATCGATGCAAGAGACAAGCTGGGTAAGCCTTTTTCAAAACTATACCGTTGGCTGGGGAATTTCTGGAAGGGCACAGTTCAACAGGAAAAGAAAAGAGACCGGATCATAACAGCACTTTGTATTAGTGATCATTCCGGTTGCATTTTGTATACATACGGTTACCTCCTGGTTATTCGCAACTACATACCGCCCGGGATGGGACAGTACCAATTTCGGCGCTTACTTTGTATCTGGTGCTTTTTAGTGGGAGCAGGGGGGGTAGTGGTAGCCATGTATGTTTTCCGCCGTGTTTATAAACTGGAACATTATATTACCGAACGCCACTTTGATAAAATGGGAAGAATATTGGTCATGCTTGCATTGTTGTATTTATATTTTAATATCAATGAATACCTGGTTCCGGCCTTTAAAATGAAAAAACCAGAAGAAGAGCATCTGACCATGTTGTTTACCGGTGAATTTGCCCCTTTGTTTTGGTTTGCCATTTTTATCGGCATGATCATTCCTATCCTGATCGTAGTTTTTCCCAAAGGGAGAAAACCCAATGCAATGTTTGCTGCAGGGGTAATGGTTGTCATTGGTGCATGGTTCAAGCGTTACCTGATCGTTACTCCTACCATGCTTCATCCTTTTTTACCAAAATATGATGCTCCTGCAAAATACAGCCATTATTTTCCCAGTTGGGAAGAGTGGGCGATTGCTTTTGGTTCTCTGGCAGGGGTCTTCTGATCATTACCATTTTATGCCAGGGTATTTCCCATCATATCAATTTATAAAACAATAACCGATCAATGAAAGCTGAACTACCATCATAAACTATTTATTATTACTGGTATTACTTCTGGGAACTGTCCTTCGTAAAATAAATGCACAGGACTCCACTGCATCTCCAACTATATCTGGGTATTCGGTATTTTCTTCCAGAAAATAAGGTACCATACGTGGAAGTAAGCACGAAAATGAAAGTAGGAAGGAATATTTGAGCCGGTTAAAGGAATAGCTGTGAATGTATATTTGGGCGATGTAGCAGAAAAAAATTTGTTGGTAAAATTACTAACCGGTAACTGAAGGTCTAGGAAGGGTAGCCATTGCCGGCTTCTTTTAAAGCAAGCCTGGGATTCTATGAATGAATTTAAATTCCTGGCTGTGTCCGTCTCCAAAACCAGGTGAAGAACCATTAGTCCAGCATCTGACAATAAAAAAAGCCATCCTGGTTATTGATACTAGTTCCGAAGAAGGGATCAGGTCAGTTACGGCTCAATTAAAAGAAAAAAAGGGAAATGAATGGGTGGCTGTCAAGGATATTGAAATGAAGCTAAGGGTAAAACGGTTACTGGGTAATTTAACGGCAGGAGATGCAGAAACTTTTACATCCGATTCAACCGGAACAGCAATAGCCGAATTTAAACGTGATTCTATGCCGGGCGATGAAAAAGGTAATCTGGTTTTGGTAGCATAGTGTGGAAGATAATGACAGCTATGGCAACCTGGTAGTTGAAAAATCAGTGCCTTGGGGGAAAGCAGTACAGGCAACACTGATTTCTGGCACCGCACACTTTGGTCAACAGGTAACAGGGCACCAGGTTGGTTATTGTTACTGGCCCTTTCCATCATTATGGGCGTTTGGGGTATTATTTTTTACCTGATCGGCAATTGTTTAAGATAAAGAAAATGGGCAGGGAATATGACCGCAAGCTCAGTACCTGAAATACCAGGAGAAGTCTTATTTCTTCAGAGCTTACGCTAGATGGAAAAAGTTGGTGCGATTGATCATTAATCAATCATTTTATTTATTAATTCTTTAAACAATTTATAGGCCACCATGGCTGTCATATTATTTATATCCCTGGTGGGATTATATTCAACTATGTCAGCACCGGCAATGGGTACAGGAATATTTTGAATGAGTTTTATCAGATCTCTGGTAGCCATTCCACCCGGTTCATGATGGGAGACGCCCGGAGCAAAGGCAGGGTCCAGTACATCCAGGTCCAAAGAAATATATAGCGGGGGCTTTGAATACATTGATAAAATCGTAGGTAAAGTCTTTCATTTCAATAATAGTCAACCCCAAACCTTAGCGCTTGTTCTTTTTGATGCGTATTCAGTGTTCGGATACCAACCTGTGTCAATGACTTTATGCATTTCTTTTCCATGAGCCTGGCAAACGGAGAAGCATGAGAATAAGGATTATTATCGAAATGGTCATATAAGTCTGCATGGGCATCGAGATGCAGCACATGGAAGTCTTTGAAATGGCCGGCGTGCGCTTCTATAATGGGAAACGAAATGGAATGATCTCCCCCAGGCAAAGCATCTTAGCGCCCGGCTTCAATTCCTGCAGCATTCTGTTTTTGATCTTCTGGTAAGCTTCCTCCGGATTAGAATTATCAAAAGACATATCCCCCATGTCAGAATAATTTTTTCCCTTTATTATTTCCCTCCCATATTCAGAAAAAGAGTTAGCCGATCCATCTGATTCCATGAGGCGGATACGCGGAGGAGCCAATGCGGGTCCTGTTAAGAAAGAAGAATTCCCGTCGTACGGGATGCCAATTACTTTTATCATAATGAAATTTTGTCTGTAATTTCCACCAACGCGAATTCTCCTTGCCGTGGTGGATTGGTGAACTGTCCGACCATTGATTCTCGATTGATAATCTTTTGAAGATAATGATTTTCAAAAAATGCTCAATGACTATTGAGTGAACCCGTATCGGAAGCCAACTTAAAAAAGAAGCAACCGGTTCTTGTTCCGGTTGCTTCTTTTTATTTCACAAATAATGGGCTGTGTCCTATTTCGCCACTACCAGCGTTCCTTTTAGCACTTTTACTTTACCATTTGCATCTATAGTTTGCATATGATAGAAGTAAATACCACCAGCCAGCTTCGTTGCATCAAACCTTGCCCGGTGTTCGCCGGCACTCAAGCGACCAGCTACCAGTTGCGGATAATTATTAAACTATTAATAGTAGCAAATAATTTTAGTATTGACAAATAAGTGTTTGTTATAGGCAGGAATATAACTTGAAAGTTGTTAAATGGTTATACTTCCTGTTCCATTAGGGATGTGCTCTGTAAGAGATGGTGCCAATAGAATTATGCGCTTAATTGGGTTGGTAGCCAATAAAGAGATAAAGGATTTTAGTAATCCAGGAACCGGGCCCCTGGTTGGTTGCTGTTTTTTGCCCTCTCTATTATGCTGGGTGTATGGGGTGTAATATTCTATTTGATCGGGCAATTGTTTAAGATAAGGAAAATGGGCAGGGAATATGACCGCAAGATCAGTACGTGAAATACTGGGGAGTTAATTTTTGGAAAATGATAATTAAAGGAGAAATTATTTGTTGCGATTATTTCCTAATTATCGGGAAGATAAATATCAAACCGGGCCCCCTGGTTTAATTCACTTGTTGCGATGATGATGCCATTGTGATTCTCCACTATTTTTTTTACGATGGCAAGCCCGATGCCAGTGCCTGCATATACTTCTTTGCCATGAAGTTTTTGGAATACTTCAAAAATCCGCTCGCTGAAATGAGGTTCGAAACCGATGCCGTTATCTTGTATAGTGATATGGCAATAATTTCTTTCGGGCGAAAGCTTGTTGTTATTTAATTCCCGGCCTTTTACAATCCGGCTCTTTATGGTGATGTGTGAGGGGATAGCAGGTTGCGAAAATTTGAGTGCATTGCTCAGGAGGTTGTATAGAAGCTGGCGAAACTGAAAAGCGATGATATTGGCATCGCAGAGTTCAGTAGCTTCAATGCTGGCATTTTTTTCCTGGATGGTATCTTTCAGATCGGCTTTAACTTCCTCTAAAATCTTATTGAGATCTGTTTTTTCAAACTTGAGTTCAGTTGTTGATATGCGGGAGAAAGCCAATAGGTCATCGATGAGTTGCTGCATTCTTCCCGCTGCCAATTGCATTCGCTGAAAATTATATTTTCCTTTGTCAGAAAGATTTTTATTCTCCTTTTCCAGAATAATGGTAACAAAGGTTTGTATTTTTCGGAGCGGCTCCTGCAAATCATGACTGGATATATAAGTGAATGCGAGCAGCTCTTTGTTGGCAATGATTAACTCTGCGGCCCGTTTTTCTTTTTCTTCATTTTGAAACACAAGCTCTTTGTTGGCAATGATCAATTCGGCGGCCCTTTTTTCTTTCTCTTCGTTTTGAAAAGCAAGTTCTTTATTGGCAATAACCAACTCGGCGGCCCGTTTTTCCTTCTCCTCATTTTGAAAAGCAAGTTCCTTGTTGGCAATAACTAACTCGGCGGCTCGTTTTTCTTTCTCATCGTTTTGAAAGACAAGTTCTTCGTTAGCAATGCCCAGCTCTGCCGCCCGTTTTTCTTTCTCTTCATTTTGAAAGATAAGTTCTTTGTTGGCAATACCTAACTCGGCGGCCCGTTTTTCTTTTTCTTCGTTTTGAAAGACAAGTTCCTTGTTGGCAATGCCCAACTCGGCGGCCCGCTTTTCCTTCTCTTGATTTTGAAAAAGAAGTTCCTTGTTGGCAATTCCTAATTCACCAGCCCGTTTTTCCTTCTCTTCGTTTTGATAGGCAAGTTCTTTGCGGGAAATCATTAATTCGGCTACCAGTTTTTCTTTCTCTGTGGTTTGAAAGGCAATTTCCTGCCGGGCCATGAGTAACGCATCCTTATCCGGTATGTTTTTTTGAGCCATATGCTGTCTCGGTGAATTTTGTTTGTTAAAATTGTCCGTATACCTCCTTCGGAAAATTATACAGAGTTCGAAAAAAGTGTATTTAATTCTTCTGCTTCATTCTTTATGATTATTCGTTAAACAGGCAAATCATTTTGCACCGTAATCACAAAATTGTCTTCGGTCGGTTGTAAAATATTTTTTTGATTTATAAGAATAAGTGTTTGTTGAATTATTTTTTTGAATTGTGAAAATTCAGCGGGCTTGCGAATGAAATGTTGTGCCCCATTCTGGTAAAGCTGCTTCACGACCTCTTGTTCAAAGGAAGTGGAGAATACCACTACCGGAAGCAGCTTAAGTTTCTGGCTGAGTTTTATTTCTGTTATGCATTCGAAGCCATTCTTGCGGGGCATATTGAGGTCAAGGAAAAGGACATCCGGAAGATGTTCTTCATGCTCAAAAAGATAATTCATCATATTTTCTCCGTTGTTAATAACGGTAAGATGTGTGGCAAGAGGGATTTCCTTTAATGCTTTTTCAAAGAAGAAACAATCATCGGTATCATCATCCGCCAGCAGGATGTTAAGAGGAGTATGTGTTTGATCAGGATTCATAGTAGTGGCCCTTAGGTTTTTGAAGCTTCCCTGGTTTGATTGACAAAACGCCCGGCAAAACCATAAGATATCGACCAGGGACTAAGCGAATTTTAAACAAAAAATGCCTGGAAATTTTTCTCTGCACGCGGAAGCATGGCATGGTAGCTCCATAAAGAAGGGACGGAGTTGGATTTTAAAATGTTCATAATGGTAAAGATGAACAACAAAACACGTAGAATATTACATAATTAGTAGAATAAGTTGTATAATTCACTGCTTTTCGGATTTTAGCTTGTGCAGGAAGTGTGGGATTGCTATAGTTTTAATGTCCATGCTGTACAAATTATTTTATCCGCCTGGATATATAGGTTGAAAAGTTTAGAAGAGACCATTTTTCATTTCTTTTCTAAATGGCCGAATTAGACCCACCATAATGGGAAGACCTTCCCCCTTGTCGGCTAATGAGCCAGGAAGATGCAGCGCCATGAGTTTCTGTGGCTATTAGAGCGGCAGGATAGGCGTATTTTGGTGAAATGGGCCAGGGGAAGGCCCATTCTTGTTCGTACCATGTTCGACTCTCGTCCGGTTCATAGTCGTATTTAAAGCGCTCGTTTGGCCAGCCCAGCGCTTTAACCCCGAACAAGACCCGAAGGAGGCTCGAAGGAGACCAAAACAAGACCGGGAGCCAACAATTCTGTCTTTTGGGGAAGAATGTTAACGGAAGTAAACAAGATTTGTAAATACGGTTTCCTGATAAAAAGGCAATTAAGAAAAATTTGCCTGAAATACTTCAACACCTATCTTTGCACTCCCGTTTTATAAAGGGAGTTTAGCTCAGCTGGTTCAGAGCATTCCGTCTTAAAACGGAAGGGTCGGCGAGACTGATCTAAACAAATAAAAAGATAAAGGGAGTTTAGCTCAGCTGGTTCAGAGCATTCCGTCTTAAAACGGAAGGGTCGGCGAACTGATCTAAACAAATAAGAAGATAAAGAGAGTTTAGCTCAGCTGGTTCAGAGCATTCCGTCTTAAAACGGAAGGGTCGGCGAGACTGATCTAAACAAATAAGAAGATAAAGAGAGTTTAGCTCAGCTGGTTCAGAGCATTCCGTCTTAAAACGGAAGGGTCGGCGAGACTGATCTAAACAAATAAAAAGATAAAGGGAGTTTAGCTCAGCTGGTTCAGAGCATTCCGTCTTAAAACGGAAGGGTCGGCGAGACTGATCTAAACAAATAAGAAGATAAAGAGAGTTTAGCTCAGCTGGTTCAGAGCATTCCGTCTTAAAACGGAAGGGTCGGCGAGACTGATCTAAACAAATAAGAAGATAAAGAGAGTTTAGCTCAGCTGGTTCAGAGCATTCCGTCTTAAAACGGAAGGGTCGGCGAAACTGAATCTAAACAAATAAAAAGATAAAGGAGTTTAGCTCAGCTGGTTCAGAGCATTCCGTCTTAAAACGGAAGGGTCGGCGAGACTGATCTAAACAAATAAGAAGATAAAGAGAGTTTAGCTCAGCTGGTTCAGAGCATTCCGTCTTAAAACGGAAGGGTCGGCGAAACTGAATCTAAACAAATAAAAAGATAAGGGAGTTTAGCTCAGCTGGTTCAGAGCATCTGCCTTACAAGCAGAGGGTCGGCGGTTCGAACCCGTCAACTCCCACCAAAATAATAACCTCCATTTTTTACAAGAAAGATTGAGGTTTTTTTTATTAGTGGTACACGCTTAGCTCATTGGTTCAAAGCATCCCGGCTCGTAAGCCGGGAGGGTCGGCGGTTCGAACCCGTCAACTCCCACTTAATGCAAAACCTCCAATTTTTTCATTTGAAAAGTTGAGGTTTTTTTATGTATACCTGTTATATTTTATACTCACCGATCCGCAACAAATACTATATAGGACATACCGGTGATGATTTGTCTGAAAGGCTCCGCAAGCACAACTCCCATCACAAAGGATTTACAGGTAATACAGGGGACTGGAAAATTGTTTACATCGAACAATACACATCCAAACAAGAAGCTTACAGCAGGGAAAGAGAAATAAAAAGCTGGAAAAGCAGCCGAAGAATTGGGCAGCTCATTGGTTCAAAGCATCCCGGCTCATAAGCCGGGAGGGCCGGCGGTTTCCTGCTTGCTGCGGGATCAACTTCCACTCAATACAAGCAAAGGTTTCAGCGATTGAGACCCTTTTTTATTTCTTCCTGTTTGCATATAATTTGCATACAATCCAATTTTTAGAACAAAATTCACCCCTTTACTTAAATTAAACTAAGAGCTGGCGCTTTGAATCTAGTCGGCTTCTTTATTTCTTGAAAAGACATATTTTAGTCAGCTTTACATCTTAATTAATGGACCGGATGCACTCTGATCCCTCCCGGGCGAATAGCCAAACTGGTAGCAGTTATTGTAAACAACGAAGCGACGAGCATACAACAGAAAATAATGAATAGAGTAATACTGATTTTCACTTTGACTTTCTCCACAATCCTAATATTGGGACAAACAAATAAGCCATTACCACAAAATAACAGTAAGCCATTTGTCCTTGGTGTAATTGAGGAAATTCAATCAAACGCATTGAAAGAAAAGAGAATTTTAAATATCTATCTTCCGGAAGGATACGATCAAAATGACTCAGCAAAATACCCGGTAATATATTTACTCGACGGCTCGGCCCATGAAGACTTTATTCATATTGCCGGACTTGTTCAATTCAACAGTTTTGAATGGATAAACCAGGTTCCCAAGTCAATTGTTGTAGGTATAGCTACCGTGGATAGAAGAAGAGACTTTACTTTTCCAACATCAGTTGAATCAGATAAAAAAGCATATCCAACAACCGGGCATTCTGAAGAATTTATTGCTTTTATCGAAAAAGAGTTGCAACCATTTATTGAAAATAAGTACAAAACAAATACTTCCAAAACCATTATCGGGCAATCATTTGGAGGATTATTAGCAACAGAAATACTATTCAATAAACCAACACTTTTCAATAAATATATAATTGTCAGCCCGAGTTTGTGGTGGAACAATGGTTCGTTACTAAATCAAAATTCCAAAATTTTCCAGGACACGTTTAATCAACCGACTGACATTTATATCGGAGTGGGTAAAGAAGGACTTACCCCAACAGTTATTCCAAGAGTAATGGAAGTAGATGCCAATGTACTGGCAGAAAAAATTAAAGGATCAAAGAGCAAAAGCATAAATGTGTATTTTGACTATTTGCCACAAGAAAACCACGCCACTATTTTGCACCAGGCTGTTTCTAATTCTTTTAGACTTATATATTCACCAATACCCAAAGCAGGACATTAATAAAACAGACAAAAAAACGGAATGCTAATAAAAAAAATTAGGGCATTTTTTAGTATTCAATTACTGCCGCAAATAAAGACTCCTCATTAGCACGATTAACTAAAAGGAGTTGCTTACAACCCGGCCTCTTTCCAACTGTAAATAATGATCAATACAGCCGGGTAATTGCTGCTGGTAATGACTTACATAAATGAGTGTCGTATTAAAGTGTGTGCATAATTGATCTACCAGGTCATTGAAAAAGTGGATCTGCTCATTATCCAATCCCTGGCAGGGCTCGTCTAATACCAGCAATGGCGGATTTTTAACCAATGCTCTTGCCAATAGTGCCATCCGTTGCTGACCCATCGAAATTTGCTGTAATGTTTTATGTGCTACCTCCTTCAATTGTAAAATCCCGATCCATTCCTGCACCTGCTGATGCTGCTCTTCCGATAACATTCGGAACAAACCAACCGTGTCAAACAATCCCGAAGCAATTACTTCATAACATGTAGACGTGTACGGAAAATACAAATGCATTTCCGGTGATACCAGCCCGATATTTCTTTTGATATCCCAGATACTTTCTCCCCGGCCCCGTCTTTTATCAAACAAATAAATTTCATTGGCATATGCCTGCGGATTATCCGCCGTAATTAAACTAAGCAGGGTAGATTTCCCCGCCCCATTGGGCCCGCTTACACTCCATCGTTCTCCTTTTTGTACCTGCCAATTAATATTATCCAGGATTATTTTATCACCATACCGGATATTTGTATTTACCATCTTAACCGCCGTTACAAATAGGCGTTCATTGTCCGTTGCCAGTAATGCTATTTGTTGGGCTGATAATAATCTGCGTTCTTCTTTTTGGAAGATTTGTTTTTGATAATCTTTTTTGTCACCGGAAAACAACAGGCGGCCTTCGTCCAACACGGCTATATTCGTCATGCAATCGGGAATTTCTTCCGGACTGGTAATTAATAACAGATGCATGCCTTTGGCTGCAATACTATTAATAATATTATGTAACAACGTTCTTCCCGAATCATCCAACCCCGTAAAGGGATTATCGAGGATCAGCATGGACGGATGTTGTAACAGGGCTTTGGCCAATTGCAGGCGTTTGTTCTCTCCATTAGATAACTGGATGAGCGGTTCGTCCCAAACGGTATCCAGTTTTAATAGTTGTATATATTGAGCTGCTTCTTCCCGGTACTGCTGCAGAAAGGGCTGCAATTCCTGTTCAACGGTAAGAGAATCCTCCGAATCCTGTGATTGAAACCGTTGCTGGTAATAGAAGTCGGTGGTGTTAGACAAGGTCCGGAACCGATGTTGCTGTTCCACTAATTCAATGGACCCGTTGATATGAAATTGAATGTGCCCGCTGTAAAATAACTTTCCGGCCAGGGCTTGTGCAAGACTTGTTTTGCCACTTCCGCTGCTTCCCAGGAGCGCCCATTGTTCCCCCTCCTTAATAATAAGATTGATATTTTGAAGCACCGTAATTCCTGCCTGTTTGGCCGACAGATTAACTATTTCAATCAGTTTACTGGCATTCATTTTATAGTTTAAATCCCGAAGGTCCGGGTTTTTTATTGGCAGCGGCCATTAATACCGTTTGCTGAATCCGGGCGCTTCTTGTTTCCGTTCTTTTGGCACTATCAATCCAAAACAAGAATTGACGACGATACCCTTTGGAAAAAGATAGAAAATTTTCCAGGGCTTTGTTATTAACCGACAATGCTTTTTGTAAATCAACCGGTAACGCATTCGTATCTGCCTGGTAATTGGTACTGTTCAAAATATCCCATGACCCATTTTTTTTCGCTTGTTCAATTTTATCCAATCCAGCCCGGGTCATCAATTTATTTTCTACCAGTCGCTTCACTCTTTCTTTATTCAGGTCACTCCATACACTCTTTGGTTTTCGGGGCGTAAATTTCAACATAGCTCTTTCGATATCGAGTTTCCGGGGCAGACTATCTATCCATCCAAAACAAAGGGCCTCTTCCACCGATTCATCATAACTCACGCGGGATTTTCCTGTTCCTTTCTTGTAATAAATAAGCCATATACCCGGGGAGGAAAGATGATTTTTTTCCAGCCATTGCCGCCAGGCCTTGCGTGTTTTGGGGTGAACCGTTTTGTATTCTGGCATATTCGGATCAGTACTAAAGAATACGAATGTAAATGAATTCTAAAAAAGTTCTCCTGCGAATGGATAGTAATCTGAAATAGAGGAAAATTGAAACAAATCATTTGGGATTTATTTATTTTTCATCGGTTTGTTTTATCCACAATCGTTAATAACTACCAATCAGACGGGCAGGTCGTGTTTTGGTATATTTGCCCGATAGTGAGACCGAAAGACCGGGAGACCGGAAGTCGGAAAGAAACAGTAGTCTAAGAACTAACTATGGCAAAGGAAAAAGAAAAGGATACGAACCTGTTTGATTATAACGAAGACAGTATCAAAACGCTTGAATGGCGCGAGCATATCCGCCTGCGGCCGGGAATGTATATCGGAAAACTGGGCGATGGCAGCAGCCCGGATGATGGAATATATGTGCTGATGAAAGAAGTGATCGACAACTGTATTGATGAACATACGATGGGTTATGGTAAGCAGGTGGATATAACGATTGAAAAAGGGACGGTCACCATCCGTGATTATGGTCGCGGAATTCCCCTGGGTAAAGTAGTGGATGTAGTGAGCAAGATTAATACCGGTGCCAAATACGATAGTAAGGCATTTCAAAAAGCGGTTGGATTGAACGGTGTGGGTACAAAAGCCGTTAATGCATTGAGCAGTTATTTTAAAGTAACCGCTTTCAGCGAAGGCAAAGAAAAAACCGCGGAGTTTGAAAAAGGAATATTGAATAAAGAGCATAAAGAAGCAAAGACGACCGAAGAAAACGGAACCCTGGTAACATTTATTCCGGATGAATCCGTTTTTAAGAATTTTCATTATATCCACGAGTACCTTGATAAACAATTATGGAACTACTGCTTCCTGAATGCCGGGTTGGTATCTGAATTTCAATGGCAAAAAATATGTTTCGAAAAACGGGTTGCTCGATCTGCTGCAGCGTAATACCAATGAAGACGAATTGCGTTACCCGATCATTCACCTGAAAGGGGATGATATTGAAGTGGCCATTACGCACGAAAATCAATATGGCGAAGAATACTATTCGTTTGTAAACGGACAGTTTACTACGCAGGGTGGCACGCACCTGGCAGCCTTCAAAGAAGCATATGTAAAAACCATCCGCGAATTCTATAAAAAAGATTATGACGCGTCCGATATCCGGGGTAGCATCAGCGCGGCTATTTCCGTACGGGTGCAGGAACCTGTTTTTGAAAGCCAGACGAAAACCAAACTGGGTTCCTTTACCGTGTCGGAAGGCGGCGCCACTATGAAAAATTTTGTTGGCGATTTCCTGGGAAGAGATCTTGAACTTATCTTCATAAAAATCCTGCTGTTGCAGAAGCGCTTAAAAAACGTATTGAACAAAATGAGCACGAACGAAAGGAATTAGCCGGCATTAAAAAATTGGCGAATGAACGAGCCAAGAAGGCGAACCTGCATAATAAAAAATTGCGCGATTGCCGGTATCATTATAACGATGAACCTACCGGTAAAGAAAAAGATACCATTTTAGAAAAAGCAAAGGAAAGTACCATTTTTATTACGGAAGGAGATAGTGCGAGTGGTTCTATTACCAAGGCCCGGAATGTGGAAACACAGGCGGTATTCAGTTTGCGCGGAAAACCATTGAACTGTTTTGGATTAACCAAGAAAGTGGTTTATGAAAACGAAGAATTCAACCTGTTGCAGCATGCATTGAATATTGAGGAGGGGTACGAGGATCTGCGTTATAATAATATTGTGGTTGCTACCGATGCGGACGTAGATGGAATGCATATCCGGTTATTATTGATGACCTTCTTTTTACAGTTCTTTCCTGACCTGGTGAAAAACCAGCACGTGTATATATTACAAACGCCTTTGTTCCGGGTGCGCAATAAACAGGAAACTATTTATTGCTATGATGAAAAGGAAAAGCAGGCAGCGATAAAAAAATTGGGAAGTAAACCCGAGATCACCAGGTTTAAAGGATTAGGGGAAATATCGCCCGATGAATTTGGTCGTTTTATTGGCCGGGAAATGCGGCTGGACCCGGTGATGCTGCTGCCCGATACACATATACAACAGTTGCTGGAATATTATATGGGAAAGAACACTCCGGAACGGCAGGATTTTATCATCGATAATTTGAAAGTGGAAGTAGATTTAGCCGATGAGGTAGCGTGAGGTTTGAAGAAGGCTGTTTTGATGTTTATAGTTTATCGCCTGTCTGCCGCAGGTAGGTTTTTCGTTTGGGTCTAAATTTTTTTAACATGCGCTTCTACCTTCTGAATTCTGTATTCTTAATTCTATATTCTTAATTCTGTATTCTTAATTCTATATTCTAAACTCTATTCTCCTTATGATACACATTGTTTTCCAAGCTGCCGATGTGGATGTATTAATAAAAGCAATGGAACTGGACAAAGGACTGCAGGGTGAAATTTTTGAAATAAAGGATGACTTGGGTGTTGGCCCGTTGGCAGCATTAGATACCGGGGAGGGCTGGAAATCCAGAGAAGATTGGTGGCGTGAATTATTAAAAGATTCGCCCTACGGCACGGAGACCGTTGGCAGTTTTGATGACCGGGAAACAGTAAAGTCTATTTGCAAATGGTTGGATGATCATTCTGCCGAAGAAGCCTGGATATGGATGGGTCAGAACCAGCACGACGTAATGGGATATTATTGGCTGATGCCTCAGTTGCGTCCTTACCAGGGAAGGCTGATGGTTCTTTATCTTAATAATTTACCCTTCATTAATGAAAAGGGGCAATTGTTTTATCCGACAAAGGTTCATGATATATTACCAAAAGAAGCGGTAAAAGCGAAACGACTTGCCCGGGCCATTACGCTGAGCGAATTTGAAGTAGATCCGGATGAATGGAAAAAATTAAGTGAAGAGAACGCGATGGTCCGTATCCTGGAAGGGGGAAAAAAAATTGTGGGGAAAGAGGTGACATTTTATGATAGCGAAATAATTAAGAATATAACCGGGGAATGGCAAAAAGCCTGGAGGGTATTGTCGAATACCTTGCACAGAATGAAAATCAAAACCGGGGATGTATTTATTATGTGGAGGATGAAGGAATTGATTGGCGAAGGGAAAATCGATGTTTCGGGTGATATTACCAAAGGATGGAAAGACTTTGAAGTGAAACAGAAAACGGCCCAGCAGTTAGAGATCGCTGAATTGTAAGAAGCCGGGGGAGTCATGTATTCCACCTGGAAAAAATTCAGATCAATAACACATTCGATTTTTTCAACAACATAGAGGTAACGTGTCTTATTCTTTGACGGTTTCCAAGCAGGTAATTTATTGTTTGTTTTACCCGGATATTCGATGACCGGTCGTTTTTTTTATATATAGGCTAAAATATTTTTAATAATACAGGTATACACATCCCGGATTAACAGGAAATAAAAAATATGAGTGCGGCAAAAAAGAAAGAAAGTTTTTTTGATAATGAAAACGGAATTCAGGGTCAATACAAAACCTGGTTCCTCGATTATGCTTCCTATGTAATACTGGAGCGGGCCGTGCCGGCCATAGAAGATGGATTAAAGCCGGTACAGCGCCGCATTTTACATGCGATGAAAGAAATGGATGATGGCCGTTTTAATAAAGTGGCCAACATCATAGGGCAGGCCATGCAGTATCATCCGCATGGTGACGCCAGTATCGGAGACGCACTCGTCAATCTCGGACAAAAGGATCTATTGATCGAAACGCAGGGCAACTGGGGTGATGTTCGCACGGGGATGGATGCAGCCGCTGCGAGATATATTGAAGCGCGTTTATCTAAATTGGCCCTGGAAGTGGCCTTCAACGCCAAGACCACGGATTGGCAATTAAGTTATGATGGCCGGAAGAACGAACCGGTAACCTTGCCCATGAAGTTTCCTTTGTTATTGGCGCAAGGGGCCGATGGAATAGCCGTAGGATTATCCACCAAAATACTACCCCATAATTTCTGCGAGTTATTAGAAGCTTCAATAAAACACTTAAGAGGGAAGCGCTTCGAATTGTTCCCCGATTTTCAAACGGGCGGCATGATTGATGTCAGCAACTACAACGAAGGAAAGCGGGGAGGGAAAGTACGGGTAAGGGCACAGATCGAAGAGCTGGACAAGAAAACATTAGTCATTAAAGATGTGCCTTACGCAGTAACCACTACCCAGTTGATGGATTCAATAGTGAAAGCCAATGACCAGGGAAAGATCAAGATCAAAAAAGTGACCGACTATACCGGCGCGAATATCGAAATTCATATTGAACTGGCAGCCGGTATTTCTCCTGATATAACTATTGATGCATTATATGCTTTTACCGATTGTGAAGTGAGCATTTCACCCAATGCCTGTGTAATAGCCGGCCAGAAGCCACAGTTCCTGGGAGTTACTGAGTTGCTGAAAACTTCGGTCGACAATACCAAAGAGTTACTGAAACGGGAACTGGAGATAAAATTGGCCGAACTGCAGGAAAAATGGCACTTTACTTCGCTCGAAAAAATATTCTTTGAAGAAAAAATTTATAAGGAGTTAGAAAAGAAACATGCTACCTGGGAAAAAGTTTTGATCGCTATTGCCGAAGCCTTTGTGCCGTTTCGTAAACAATTAAAAAGAGATATTACCCGTGAAGACATTGTAAAACTTACGGAGAAACCGGTTCGTCGTATTTATAAGTTAGATATTGATGAATTGAACGACCAGATCAAAGGTCTGGAAGCGGAGATAAAACAAGTGAAGTATAACCTGGCCAACCTCGTAGATTTTGCAGTAGCCTATTATGAAGGATTGCTGACTAAATATGGTAAGGGAAGAGAGCGCAAAACAGAAATCAAAATATTCGAAGCCATCCAGGCCAAGCAGGTGGCTATTGCGAATGCAAAATTATATGTGAACCGGGAAGACGGTTTTGTGGGTACTGGCTTAAAGAAGGATGAGTTTGTATTGGATTGTTCCAACTTGGATGATATCATTGTATTTACCAAGCGGGGGCTGATGAAAGTGGTAAAAGTGGCGGACAAAACCTATATCGGGAAAGATATTATACATGTAGCGATCTTTCAGAAGAATGATGAACGCACTACCTATAATATGATCTACGCAGATGGAAAAGGGGGTGTCAGTTATGCCAAGCGCTTTAATGTTACCGGTATTACCCGCGACAAAGAATATGACCTTACCCGAGGAGACGAGAAAAGTAAGGTGCATTACTTTACTGTTAATCCTAATGGCGAAGCAGAAGTGGTGAAAGTGGTATTAAGCCCGGCCTGCAGCGCCCGCATCAAAGAATTTGATTTTTATTTTGAGGAACTGGAAATAAAAGGACGGGGAAGTATGGGCAACCAGGTTACCAAGTATCCTATTAAGTCGGTAAAACTAAAAGAGGCCGGGCGATCTACCTTAAGCGGAAAGAAACTCTGGTTTGATGAGCAGTTTGGCCGGTTAAACACCGAACAAAAGGGATTATACCTGGGTGGATTTGCCCCGGAAGATAAGATTGCTGTATTCTTTAATGATGGCAATTATGAAATTACTGACCAGGAATTAACGCAAAAGATTGATGCTGAAAAAGTATTACTCATTGAGAAGTTTAACCCCGAAAAAATTGTGTCTGCTATCTACCTGGATAAGAAGAATCTTCAGTTTAATGTAAAGAGATTCAAGATTGAAACGACCACGCTCCGGAATAAATTTTTCTTTATTAAGGAAGGAGACGGTAATTATGTTGAAGCGGTAAGTACAGAGGAGGAGCCGGTATTAGCGGTGCAGCAGGGCCGAGGCGAACAGATCCGCAAAGCGAAATTTAAAATTGCTAAAGTAGTAGAGGTGAGCGGATGGAAAACAGTTGGAGCTAAACTGGTCGATTTTAGCAAGAGCCTGCAGATGGAATGGGTAAAACCAACCGGGGCAAATAAGCAACCGGAATTATTTGAGTAGGGAAGGTCGAGATTTTGAAATCGGGCATTGTTGACGACTTTGTCAATAAATAGTTTTCAGAATATAGCTGTTGCTGTAAAGTAATTTGGAATTGGGAATTGGGTGGCAATCGTTTATAAATTCGGTTTAAGCATTTAAGTTAATAAAGGGAACGCAAAGTTCGCTATGATTTCCGCAAAGTGCGCAAAGAAAATATTATTCAGGCTTCAATTTAAATTGTTATAAGAGATCATATAATATTATTTACTAAAGATCAACAGTAAGCGCTTATTTGCATTTTTGGATATATCAGGATCTCAAAATTTTTACGCCAAATTCCAAATTCCTAATTCCCAACTCCCCATTTCCAACGCCCAACTACTTCTTCCTTTTCAATCGTATCCCGGCATTTTGCGTAAGGCTGCTGGATAGGTACAACTCATAGCGGTTAGTACCATCACTCACCACCATTAACGCGGTGTTCGGCGGGTATTTGCCAAGGTTTTCGGCCATCATGCTAATTTCATTATATTCTTTGGTACTGTCGAGGGCCAGGTAAATATTCAGCGACCGGGTACTGAGTTCCTGTTTTACCAATACCGGATTTTTATTGAGAAAAACACTGATGATATCTCCATCCACATCTCCATTGTCATAAAAACTGATGCGTACGGAATCGCCTTCAATTTCGATGTCTTTACTGTAGGTGTTTATCCGCTTTTCAAATTTCTGTACCAGCTTCTTTTCGGCCGCGGCACTTAATTTTTCCGCTGCTTTTTCGTTTATCGCATCGGCCGCAATGGTTACCGGTTTGTCATTGCTGGCATTGGTAACAATAAAATCTTCCTCCTGCGGTTTCCAAAATTTTTTACCGGTTACGGTATTCTTTAAAATACTATCCTGGTTATTTTCCGAAATATCAACATGCATAGTAACCCGGAGTTCCGGGCAGGTATATTTGTATTTATCATCGCTGTAGAAATAGCCATTGAGCGTACTCTTCACCGAAGAAACCATCAGGATACCAAAAAAATTCATCGGGCACTCGATACCATTGGTGGGACCCTTATAATGTAATACCGGCATATTCTTTATATGAACCTCGCGGGTATTTTTATCGTAGGTGCCCCGGATAAAAAAACTTTGGTAACTGTCTTTGAAATAGTATCCAAACACCCCCTCTACTTCATCGCCTTTTTGGCGGAGAATCAGTTCCGTCAGATAATTATTGGCACTGTTGCCCGTGTTAACATCGGCTTTACCGTACCAGGAGCCGGTTACAGACTGCGCCAAAGAATAATTGGCAGAAAGGAGGATGAAAAAGGCAATAATTAGTCGCGGCATATGTGAAGATAAAAGAAAAAATCAAGCCAGAAGTTGTTTGATAGTTTGTAGTTAGTGGTTTGTAGTTGTTAAAAGTTGTAGAGACTTTGAGGTTTGTGATGTACGGATTAGGGCCATTGACCTGCCGTAAGACTTCTCAAAATTTTGAAAGTTGCCGTAGGGGGCAGTTTATACCCTTCCGGTATCGGGTCATTTTAAAAATCGTTTCATCTCCCGGTCGGCATCTTTTTGGCGGAGACTATCGCGTTTATCATGCATTTTTTTTCCTTTTCCCAGGCCGATCTCTACTTTAGCCAGGCTTTTTTCATTAAAGAATATCTTGAGTGGAATAATAGAATACCCTTTCTCTTTGGTTTTAGCTTCCAGTTTACGTAATTCTCTTTTGGTGAGCAGCAATTTGCGATCGTGGACCGCCATATGGTTGTTGGCGGTTCCGAACCGGTATTCGGCAATATGCAGGTTGCGGAGCCAGAGTTCTCCTTTATCAAAAAGGCAGAAGCTGTCCACGAAACTTACTTTTCCTTCCCGGATTGATTTTACCTCGGTACCGGCTAATACAATGCCAGCATCGTATTTGTCTTCAATAATATAGTCGTGATAGGCGGAGCGGTTCTGAATTGACATCCTGGTATAAAAATAAATGCAAATTTAAGGACATTGCCGCAAGTAAATCTGTTTACCATAAGGAGTGTTCCAGGAAGCCGGGTTATTGGTTGTATCCATCACCAGTATTTTATAGCCGGAAATATTGCAGCTATCTTTAAGTAGTTTGCAGATAGCTTGCGATTTGCTTTCCCACAACGAATCTTTAAAGGCACTTATTACAATCGTGTCGTTATGCGCCGATGAATAATAAGACCGAACAAGGGTGTCATTGGATAGAAAATTATTCAGTTGGAAGCCACATGGATAGTCAAGGTCTTTTACAATGGAAGTAGCGGTTCCTATTAAATAGTAAAATATTAAAACAGCAGTTATCTTTAAAATACTCTTCATTTTCTTATAAATACAACAGCGAGGATAGAGGCAACAGTCATTACCCCGCAATCGAAGGAATCAACATGTTGCCCATGCCAGCCGGCCTGGTTAAATTCAACTAAGGACAAGAACAAAACGCTGATTGCTGCGCAAATGAATTTATTAACTCCTGTCAATAAAATAAGGCTGGAGGTTAAACCATAAGCCCAGCACATATCAGGTAGACGGAATAGAATAAAATGGTGGATTGCAGCAGGCGGCAGGGAAAAAAAGGGTTTCTCAATACGTAATAGTTTATGCAGAAATGTTACCGGCTCCCGAAAGAAGATATAAATAAAAACTCCCGCCAGCAGCGGGAGTACGATATGCAATATTATTTTTTTAATCTTCATTAAAGATTACTCATCTAGTTTTTAAACAACATTAATAGAGTGGCCAGCTTATCTTTCAAATCTTTGCGCGGAACAATGAAATCAAGAAACCCATGATCCAGTAAAAACTCACTTCGTTGAAACCCCGGAGGTAAATCTTTCTTGATAGTTTCGCGTATTACCCGGGGCCCCGCAAATCCAATCAACGCGCCGGGTTCAGCAATATTTAAATCTCCTAACATGCCAAAAGAAGCAGATATTCCACCGAAGGAGGGATCGGTTAATAAAGAGATATAAGGAATTTTTGCATCAGTAAGTTGTGATAATTTGCCCGAAACTTTAGCTAATTGCATTAAGGAAAAGGCGCTTTCCATCATACGTGCTCCCCCGGATTTACAAATAATAAGCAGGGGAGTATTTGTTGAAATACAATAGTCAACGGCCCTGGATATCCGCTCACCCATTACGCTTCCTAAAGATCCGCCTATGAATTCAAAATCCATGCAAGCCACTACCAGGGGATTTTCTTTTACGGTTCCCGAAGCAATTCGAACCGAGTCGGTAATATCCGTTTTATTCCAGGTCTCTTCCAGTCTTTTCTGGTAGGATTTGAGATCAGTAAATCCCAAATAATCCTTGGCCCGGATATTTTCGAACATCACCTTAATGTCATTGTTGTCAAAAATGATTTCAAAATACTCTGCACTGCCAATACGATGATGGTGATTGCATTTAGGGCAGGTAAATAAGTTTTCCCTTAACTCGGTAACGGTACAGATGAAACCACATTCGGGGCATTTGCTCCAGAGCCCTTCCGGCGTTTCTTTTTTTTCAGCCGTACTGGTAAGAATCCCTTTTTTGATACGTTTGAACCAACTCGTTCTTGTTTCATCGCTGTGTCCATCATCACCAGCCAGGTTAGCATCAAAATCCTCTTCTTGTCTCATGCAGTTGAAATTGGTTGGCTAAGATAGGGATTTTGAAATAAGTGGAAGATAACGGTGGCCACGGGTATCCCGGTCCTTTTTAGAGGCATTGAAAGATAAAATCTTATGTATTATATAAAGTTTGGCCTTGCTGCTTTATTTTTGCGTGAAACTTAGACTCTTCATTCACAACAGTTCTCCCGGTTATTTGTTATTGATCAGAGAACACCTAAAAGCCAAACTGCATTCTCATGAAATGGTCTGAACTCTTCACCTCCTCAGTAGGTAAAAAATTTATCATGGGCCTGACAGGGCTTTTCCTGATTTCTTTCCTGGTAATTCATGTAGGAGTAAATGCCTGTATTTTTAAGGATTTGTCTATGATAGACCCGGCTGATGATGGGGATATGTTCAACAGGGCAGCCGATTTTATGGGTAGTATGGTCCTTATCCGTATTATGGAAGTAGTATTATTCCTGGGAATTTTTATTCATATTATCCAGGGCTTGCTGCTCGAGTTTCAGAACCGCAGTAAACGGGCGCAGGGGTATGCGGTACAAATGGGTAATAAAGGAAGTAAATGGTATAGCCGGTCGATGGGATTGTTAGGTACCTTATTGTTAATTTTTCTTATCCTTCATTGGTGGCATTTCTGGATCCCTTCCCGTTTTACGCATGCCGGATTGGAAGAACCTTATGTGATGAGTAACCAGCGGGTAGGTCATAATATGTTTAACCTGATGAAAGTAACCTTTAGTGAATGGTGGGTAGTTATTGTTTATATATTGGGATGTATTTCGCTGGCCTATCATTTGCTGCATGGGTTTCAAAGCGCGTTCCGTACGCTGGGTCTGAGTAACACTCGCTATATTAAACTGGTCAATGCGGCAGGGTTTGCCTATTCCATAATTGTGCCCTTGATCTTTGCCCTTATGCCCTTAAGTATGAAGTTGGGTTGGGTGGGGTAATGTGCGGATGTCCGGATGTGCGAACCCGCCTTCCGGCAGGAAGGTGTGCGGAATATTGGGGATGAAAATTACAGAAAATAGGCGAGGAGCTAATTGATGGTTGCAAAAACATGGACGATATTTCAGAGGCTACCCTATAATATCAAAAATGTTAGGAATAAAGGTAAAATTAAAAGCGATTTTGAAGGTAGGTGATTGGAATCAATGATAACGTAGATTGAACCACTCATCGAACTAACTATTTAAAAATAATTTGGAAAACGAAAGGTGCCTGATCCGCACACCTGCTGGCAGGCAGGTTCGCACATTAAAAAATTCGCACATTAGCAAATTAATTATATGCTTAATTCAAAAATTCCCGCAGGGCCTCTTGATCAGAAATGGAACGATTACAAAGGCCATTGTAAGCTGGTTAATCCGGCCAATAAGCGCAAGCTGGAGATCATCATAATCGGAACTGGTTTAGCAGGTGCTTCGGCCGCCTCTTCGCTGGGAGAGTTGGGCTACAAAGTAAAAGCATTTTGTTTCCAGGATTCTCCCCGGCGGGCACATAGTATCGCTGCCCAGGGAGGAATTAATGCGGCGAAAAACTATCAGAATGATGGCGACAGTGTCTTTCGGTTGTTTTATGATACTATCAAAGGGGGCGACTACCGGGCAAGAGAAGGGAATGTGCACCGGTTGGCGGAAGTAAGCGCTAATATAATTGATCAATGCGTGGCACAGGGCGTACCATTTGCCAGGGAGTATGGAGGTTTACTGAGTAATCGATCCTTTGGAGGCACCCAGGTACAGCGAACATTTTATGCGGCCGGGCAAACGGGTCAGCAATTATTAATCGGAGCGTATCAATCATTGGAGCGCCAGGTATCGCTGGGAAATGTAAAAATGTATACGCGTCATGAGATGCTTGATATTGTAATGATCGATGGCAAATGCCGTGGAGTCATTTGCCGGAACCTGGTAACCGGTGAACTGGAAAGACATTTCGGTCATGCGGTATTGTTGTGCAGTGGTGGTTACGGAAACGTTTTTTATCTTTCTACCAATGCAATGGGATGTAATGTCACTGCCATCTGGAAGGCTCATCGCAAAGGAGCCTATTTTGGCAATCCTTGTTTTACCCAGATCCATCCCACCTGCATCCCGGTAAGCGGCGATCATCAAAGCAAGTTAACCTTGATGTCGGAATCATTGAGGAATGATGGAAGAATATGGGTTCCAAAAAAACAAGGCGATACCCGTAAAGCCACCGATATTCCGGAAGAAGAAAGAGATTATTATCTGGAAAGAAGATACCCTGCATTTGGGAACCTGGTACCCCGGGATGTTGCTTCCCGCGCGGCCAAAGAAAGATGCGATGCCGGATACGGAGTGGGCACATCCAAACAGGCGGTTTACCTGGATTATGCGGATGCCATACAACGGTACGGTCATATTGAAGTAGGTAAACAAGGATTGGATAATGCCGACGCGGCTACCATTACGAAATTGGGAAAAGAAGTAGTGAAAGAGAAATATGGTAACCTCTTCGATATGTATGAGAAAATTACCGGCGAAAATCCCTATGAAATTCCGATGCGCATTTATCCGGCGGTGCATTATACCATGGGTGGATTGTGGGTGGATTATGAGTTGATGACAAATATTCCCGGGTTGTACGCATTAGGAGAAGCAAATTTCAGCGATCATGGTGCAAACCGGTTAGGGGCTTCTGCCTTAATGCAGGGATTGGCTGACGGATATTTTGTTATCCCCTATACTATTGGAAATTACCTTGCCGATGAAATAAGGACCCAATCCATTTCTACTGATCATCCGGCTTTTGCGGAAACAGAAAAAGCAGTGGCCGACCGGATCACTCAATTGATGAGTATTAAAGGAACTCAAACCGTAGAAAGTTTTCATAAGCGCTTAGGTAAAATAATCTGGGATAAGTGCGGCATGGCCCGCAACGCGGAAGGATTGAAGCAGGCTATTTCGGAGTTGCAGCAATTAAAGAAAGAATTCTGGAGCGATCTCCGGATACCGGGGGAGATAAATGAAACCAATCCCGAATTGGATAAAGCTAACCGCGTGGCTGATTTCATTGAATTAGGCGAACTGATGTGTATCGATGCACTCGACCGTAAAGAAAGTTGTGGCGGTCATTTCAGGGAAGAGATGCAAACCGAGGAAGGCGAGGCGAAAAGAGATGATGCCAATTATTCCTATGTGGCGGCCTGGGAATTTAAAGGGGAGCACAAATGGGAGCTGCATAAGGAAGAATTGACATTTGATGTGGCGAAACCATCTCAACGATCATACAAATAATTTAATAAGCGAATAGCATCGATTATGGAACATAAGACTATCAATATTAAACTCAAAGTGTGGCGTCAGCGAAACAGTAAATCGGCTGGAAATTTTGAAACGTATGACGTGAATGATGTTTCAACTGAAATGTCTTTCCTGGAAATGATTGATGTATTGAATGAACGGTTGATCCGCGAGGGGAAAGACCCCATTGCTTTTGACCACGATTGCCGGGAAGGTATTTGCGGTATGTGTTCAATGTATATAAATGGACGCCCTCACGGTCCCTGGCATGCGAATACGGTTTGCCAGCTGCACATGCGCGCCTACCACGAGGGAGATACCATTGTTGTAGAACCGTGGAGAGCCAATGCTTTTCCGGTGATAAAAGATTTGATGGTCGACCGGTCTTCCTTTGACCGTATTATCCAGGCCGGGGGCTATATTTCAATAAATACCGGCAACGCGGTAGATGCTAACGCGATGCCCGTTGATAAAGATAAAGCCGATGCCGCTTTTGCCGCTGCTTCCTGTATTGGTTGCGGGGCATGTGTAGCAGCTTGTAAGAATTCTTCTGCTATGTTGTTTTTATCGGCTAAGGTCTCTCACCTTGCCTTATTACCCCAGGGAGCACCCGAGCGCAGGAACCGGGTAATTAATATGGTGGCGCAAATGGATAAGGAAGGATTTGGGGCCTGCACCAATACGGGTGCTTGCGAAGCAGTTTGTCCAAAAGAAATTTCTATCACCAATATTGCGCGGTTGAACCAGGAATATCTTATGGCAGGGATGACAATGGATAAATAACTAGGTTTGAGATAATGGGACCCATTACTGTGATATCCGTATTATTAAATCCGAAAATTCACCCGTTTGTAAATTCGCACATCATTGCAAATTCGCACATTAGATTAGTCATTGTTCACTTTCATCATACCTCTCTCTTTCGACTCCGATATAAAAACGCAATCTTAAACCTACCTGGTTGCGGGGTTCGTTATCAAAATTCATTTGCTGGTATCCGATTCCCAGTCCGATTACACTCCCTGCGCCGTAAATATCGGCTCCTGCGTTAAGCCCCCAGGTAAAACCACCTTCTTTCTTCTGATCAAATTTGATATGCGAATATCCGATTTCCGGATTGATCCACCATGTTTGCGTAAAGTTATAGCGGGCACCCGCGTATCCATACCATTGCGATTGATTTTCATATTTAATACCGGGAAAACCGGCCCGCACATATTGTTTACCAAACCAACGATTAAATCCCACGCGTCCGCTAATGGTCCATTTGTCGTTGAAGTGAAACCAGCCACCCATTTCCGGGCCAAGGCCAAAATTGCTGAACTTCTTCCAGTCGCCTACCGAAAAATCCGCATTGGCTCCAATGGAAAAAACAAAATCACTTTCATAAGTAACCTCCCTGGAATACCGGACGCGGTCAGCCGCATACCGTTTAGGCTCGTCTTGCGCCCATAGGTATTGAAACAGACAGGTGAAATAAAAAACCAGCATGGTTGTTTTGGAACTCATATATATAAATTGACAGGTACGAAATTAATGGAAAATGTGACAGAGTTTGGATACTGGATACGGAGGTAGTAAGCAGGATGGTGCATTCTAGCTATGAGTTTGGGATGGTGGATACGGGATATCTGATGCGGGATGATGGATGCGAGATATAGGATTTAGGAAAATGAAGAGTCTAGGATTTGGGCAATTTCCATCCAACTCCCGCCGACTCCAGGCTCCCGACTCCCGACTCACATCGCTCCTCAATCCATCAGCGGTATTTAAGAAAGGCAGGTAATTTGTATATTCATCGATAATTTTATTTTTATGAGAATTCAGCTTGCTTTGCTTTTTTCCACGGCGCTGCTTTCAGCCTGTAACCAAACCGAAAAAATGAGTAAACAATCCTTTCAATGGCCAACAGGTATTAAGCCACCGGTGGCCGATAAGAAACCTTTTGATGTGGGCTTGTACGGAGATAAGAGAACCGACGATTATTACTGGATGAATGATTATTTTAAGAAAGGACCCGATAGCAATAAAGTCGTTGATTTTTTGAAAGCGGAGAATGCTTATCTCGACAGTATGATGGCCGGCATTAAACCTTTTCAGCAAAAATTATTTGATGAAATGAAGGGCCGTATCAAAGAAAAAGACGAAACGGTACCCGTATTTAATAACGGATATTTCTATTATAACCGGTACGAAGAGGGCAAGCAATATTATGCCTATTGCCGCAGGAAGGGTACCCTGGATGCGCCTGAAGAAGTATTGCTGGACGTCAATAAAATGGCGGAGGGGCACGATTATTTTTCGGCTGTTGGATTTAATGTAAGTCCCGATAACAAACTGCTGGCCTATGGTATTGATACGGTTTCCCGTCGCCAGTATACTATTTATGTAAAGAACCTGGAAACCGGGGACATTTTTAAAGACGCGTTGTACCCGGCTACGGGCCGATCAGAATGGGGCAATGATAATAAGACCATGTTCTATACTGTTACCAATCCGGTTACTTTGTTATCAGAAAAAATTAAAAGGCATACGCTGGGGGCTGATGTAAAAACGGATCCGGTAGTGTATGAAGAAAAAGATAAGTCGAATTACATTGGAGTGGGAAAAACAAAATCCGACCAATATATAATTATATACTCCGGCGGTACATTGTCTTCTGAAATCAGGATTCTGGATGCTGATCAACCCAATAACCAATTCACCATTTTTCAACCCCGGTTAAAAGAAGTATTGTACCAGGTAGATCATATGGGGGACAAATTCCTGATCATTACCAATAAGGAGGCGAAAAATTTCCGGTTGATGGAAACACCGGTTGGAAAAACAGCTGTTGAAAACTGGAAAGATCTTATACCACACCGAACAGACGTACTGCTCGAAGGAATTGAAGTATTTAAAAATCACCTGGTCATTACGGAGCGCAAGGAAGGATTATTGCAGATTCGTGTTCGTAACCTGGCTATCTTCACAGGAACACTATCTCGATTTTGGGGAACCGGCCTATGCCGCATATGTGGGCGCCAATCCGGATTTTAATGCTACGACTCTCCGGTATAATTATACCTCGCTCACTACGCCCAATTCAACCTATGATTACGGAATGGATTCGAAAGAAAAGAAGCTGATGAAACAGGTAGAAGTGGTAGGAGGGTACGACCCTAAGGAATATGTTACGGAGCGTTTGTTTGCCACGGCGCGCGATGGGGCACGTGTACCCATATCTATCGTTTATAAGAAAGGTTTTACAAAAGATGGGCAATCACCGTTGTTGATGTATGGATACGGATCATATGGTGCCAGCATGGATGCATCGTTTAACTCCAGCCGGCTAAGTTTATTGAACCGTGGTTTCGCATTTGCGATTGCGCATGTGAGAGGCGGGCAGGAAATGGGACGCCAGTGGTACGAAGACGGCAAGATGCTGAAGAAGAAAAATACTTTCAACGATTTCATTGATTGCGGAGAATTTTTAATAAAAGAAAAATATACCTCTACAAAACATCTGTATGCCATGGGAGGCAGTGCCGGTGGTTTATTGATGGGTGCCATCGTAACGGTTCGTCCCGATCTCTGGCATGGCGTAATTGCAGCAGTTCCTTTTGTAGATGTAATTACTACCATGATGGATGAAAGCATTCCGCTTACCACAAACGAATTTGATGAATGGGGTAACCCACGTACCAGTAAGGAAGCGTATGATTATATGAAATCGTATTCTCCCTACGATAATGTGGAAAAGAAAGAATATCCCAATTTGCTTGTAACTACCGGACTGCATGATAGCCAGGTGCAATATTTTGAGCCGGCCAAATGGGTAGCCCGGATGCGGGAATTGAAAACAGGTAATAACCTGCTGCTCCTGCATACTAATATGGAAGCGGGTCATGGGGGTGCTTCCGGGCGATTCGATTACCTGAAAGAAGTAGCGCTGGAATTTGCGTTTTTGCTGGCGTTGGAAGGAGTAGTTGAATAGATTGGTGCCAGCGTAGCGGTCTCCTGCCGCCAAAGCCTTTTGTTGTAGCCGCAAGAAGGTTGGTGGTTTGTAGTTTGTGATTGGGTTCCTCAGCGCATTTTAAATAAAAAAAAACCGAATCTTACGCGGTATGAAAGCAATGATATTGCAATAAAAAAATAGATCAAATTTGAATAACGAGGCTTAATCACAGTAAAAACCAGACATTTATAAATAATCATTAATGTCCGACTAATTATGTTAAAGGCTTCATTAGCAGGTATCACCTCACCCTGCCTTTGCCGGCAGGCAGGCCCAACCCCTCTCCTTAATGAGAGGGGCCAGAACCCGCTTTGCAAGAGACTTCAATAATTATTAAGATGACTTTTGTCGGACAACAATGATAAATAATGATGAATTTTAAACTTGCAGGAACTACAAACTACCAACTACAAACTCTCTCATTTTTTCTTACCTTCGCGCCTCAAAATAACAGAGCGCATGATTGCAGTGAATAATGTTACCCTTTCATTTGGAAAACGGGTATTGTTTGATGAAGTAAATCTCAGTTTCAATAAGGGAAATTGTTATGGGGTTATTGGTGCCAATGGGGCCGGTAAATCTACATTGCTTAAAATATTATCCGGAGAAATTGAACCCAATAAAGGAACCGTGGAAATTACTCCCGGTGAGCGGATGGCAGTGCTTAAACAAAACCAGTTTGAGTTCGACGAAATAACTGTACTGAACACGGTGCTGATGGGCCATAAGAAATTATGGGATGTGATGCATGAAAGAGATGCTATTTATTCCAAAACTGATTTTAGTGAAGAAGATGGATTGCGCGCGGGTGAATTGGAAGGGGAGTTTGGTGAAATGGGCGGTTATACCGCAGAAAGCGATGCAGCCACTATGCTGAGTGAGCTCGGGGTAGAGGAAGCATTGCATAGTACCTTGATGAAGGATATTAATGCGGCAATGAAAGTGCGGGTGTTATTGGCGCAGGCCTTATTTGGCAACCCTGATATTTTATTATTGGATGAGCCGACCAATAACCTCGACGTGGATACCATTTCCTGGTTGGAAAATTTCTTAGCTGATTATGAAAATATTGTCATCGTAGTTTCGCACGACCGTCACTTCCTCGATGCGGTATGTACGCACGTAGCTGATGTAGACAGGCAAAAGATTAAAATTTATACAGGCAACTATACATTCTGGTACGAGAGCAGCCAGTTAGCGGCGCGCCAAATGTCGGATAAGAATAAAAAGACAGAAGATAAGCGGAAGGACCTGCTCGATTTCATCGCCCGGTTCAGTGCCAACGCATCAAAAAGTAAACAAGCCACTTCCCGTAAAAAAGCATTGGAAAAATTAGTAATCGAGGATATAGCACCTTCCAACAGAAAGTACCCCGGTATCATCTATAAACAACAGCGGGAAGTGGGAAACCAAATCCTGAATGTAGAAAAATTATCGAAATCCTCCGATGGCAAAGTGCTCTTTAAGAATATCAATTTTACCATTAATAAAGGCGATAAAATTGCGGTGGTTGCCGAAGACCAGATGGCCGTTACCACTTTTTTTGATATTATCAATGGAGAAATGAAGGCCGACAGCGGAAAATATGAATGGGGCACTACGGTAACAACCGCATATCTGCCAAACGATAATTCAAAATACTTCACTACTGACCTGCCATTAATGGATTGGCTGCGGCAGTATGTTCCTCCTCATGTAACAGATGTGGATGAACCCTTCCTTCGGGGATTTTTAGGAAAGATGTTGTTTAGTGGCGATGAAATACTAAAGAAAACATCGGTGTTAAGCGGGGGAGAAAAAGTACGTTGCATGATCAGTCGCATGATGTTACAGGACCCTAACGTGGTGATCCTGGATGAACCCACTAACCATCTCGACCTGGAGTCCATACAATCCTTCAATGAAAGCATGATCAATTTCAAAGGAATAGTGCTCATTTCTTCTCACGACCATACTTTTCTGCAAACGGTGGCCAACCGGGTTATTGAATTAACCCCCAATGGAACGATTGATAAGTTGATGAGCTTCGATGAATACCTCGACGAAAAGCATGCGAAAAAAATGCAGTTAGCGTAAACGGTAGCTCAATCCCATCTGCATATTAAACATATAGTAGCCAAAGTTAACCTGTGCATGCAGGGTTGTTTTTTTGAACCCTATATGTAATGTCTGCGAAAAATTATATGGTAATACCTTGCTGGGCTGGCTGGCAGTATTGTAATAGGTTAGTCTTTTTGTTGGGAAACATAAAGCTACCTTATAGCCTATAGTCTCTTCATTTTTGAGTTTGGCTATGATATCGCTGGTGAGAGAAAGGGTCGCATAATTCTGATTATAGTCGTTGACATTAGCCGCGGTTACAGGAAGTTTATTTCTGAAATCATAATAACCACCCCATTCATTCTGCCATGCCAATTCAGCTCCGATCACTCTCCATTCGCTGCCATTTGATAAAGGTCGAACCAGGTTAATGCCTCCAAACAAGCCTATACTGGCAAAATTTTTAGGGCCACTGAGGGAATTGATCAGGGAATCATTAAGATTACCATTTACATACCAGAAAACATCTTCAAACTGCGGATAAAATGCATTTACCTGGTATCTCCCAAATACGGCATTCGATCCATAAAAAGCCTGGAAATTTCCAAAAGCATGCGCCCGGTGAACGCCTCCTGAAAGACCAAAATGTTTATCCTTTAAATTTTCGTTGGCCCACCCGGTCATCAATGAAAGATCGGCGTACAAAGCTGTCGCGGAGTTTTCCGACTTAAGAGGCATCGCTTTGTAACCATTAGTATTACCATGCGTGGGACTCTGGTAATAAGCCCGTTGAGTACAACTGCCCCCGGTAATAATTAGTAATATAAAGGCAAGGATCTGGTTAAGTTTCATACCGGATAACTGACAATTGGATTTGAAAGAGCGCTGCACCGGTTTGTACCATCTGTCTTATTTGCATAAACAACATGAAAACAGGGTGTTAGCGCAATAAATCCTAACTTTAAACGCTTATAGTTAAACCGCTTTTTGTTGCGTCGTACATCGCTGATACTGCTGTGCTTACTCAGTGCGGGATTGATAACTGCTTTCGCCCAGGCGCCGCGGACCGGTCAACCTTTGTC
Source organism: uncultured Chitinophagaceae bacterium (assembly GCA_963775145.1). Taxonomy (GTDB): domain Bacteria; phylum Bacteroidota; class Bacteroidia; order Chitinophagales; family Chitinophagaceae; genus Endoryza. Next base: position 32,788 of record CAVZHZ010000010.1, on the reverse strand, counting down.
TAACCTGCGTAAGAAATTCATCTCCACCAGTCAACAGGTTAACCTGGATACACTCAGTATTGTTCCTAAGACGATCACTATCCTGGGAGTTCCAGATAGTTTGTATACTATTGACTGGGTAAATGCAACGCTCACCTGGAAACAAAAACCTCCTTTTGATAGTGTGCTCATAAGCTACCGGGTATTTGCTGCCCGTTTGAATGCGTCTGTCAGGCGTATGAGTTTCGACAGCGTAATGAATAATTTTATGGGAAAGCCCTTCATACCCGATTACGGGGGTACGGACAGGGATAATCGATTTTTTAATTTCGGCAACCTCACCTATAACGGAAGTTTTGGAAGAGGCATATCATTTGGTAACAGCCAGGATGCCGTTATAACCTCCAACCTGAACCTGCAATTGAGCGGCTACCTCGCAGATAGTATCGAAATACTCGCGGCTATTACCGATAACAATATACCTATTCAACCGGATGGAACAACCCAGCAATTAAATGAGTTCGACCGGATCTTTTTACAATTCAAAAAAAGAAACTGGCAATTGAGTTTGGGAGATATTGATATCCGGCAACAACAGAGTTATTTTCTTAGTTTTTACAAACGATTACAGGGCGTTGCTTTTGAAACCACCACTGCCATAGGAAAGAAAACAAGCACCCGAACATTGGTAAGCGGATCCATTGCCAAAGGTAAATTTACCCGAAATATTTTCCAGGGGCAGGAAGGAAACCAGGGACCTTACCGCCTCGAGGGGGCCAATAATGAATTCTTTTTTGTTGTACTAGCCAATACCGAGCGCGTTTTTATTGACGGAGAACTTCTGCAACGGGGCGAGGACCAGGATTATGTCATTAATTATAATACGGCTGAAGTATCGTTTACACCCCGGCGGATGATTACGAAAGATAAAAGGATACAAATTGAATTTGAATATGCGGACCGCAATTACCTCAATGCAAATATTTACCTCACCAACGAAACAAGCTTTGGAGAAAAAGCAAAGTTGCGGGTAGGGTTTTTTAATAATAACGATGCAAAAAATTCCCCTATCAATCAAACGTTGAACCCCGAGCAGAAAGATTTTCTCAGGCAACTGGGTGATAGTATACAACAGGCATTTTATCCGAACGCGGTACTGGATACGTTTGAGGCAGGTAAAATATTATATAAAAAAATTGATACTGTGTTTAACGGGGGAGCTTCCCGCGATTCTGTTTTTGTCTATTCCAACGCACCGGATAGCGCGAGATATAGTTTATCATTCATTGAAGTGGGCCAGGGTAACGGAGATTATATTCCTGAATTTAATGGCGCGAATGGTAAAGTATATACCTGGGTGGCGCCTGTCAATGGAGTGAAGCAGGGACGTTTTGAACCCGCTATTTTTCTGGTGACACCTAAAAAGCAACAAATACTAAATATGGGGTTAGATTATTGCATTAAACAAAACCACCCAGTTAACGGCCGAAGGGGCCATGAGTAATTATGATGTCAATCTTTTTTCTTCTTTAGGGAAAGCTAACCGAACCGGCTTTGCTACCAAGCTTCAATTAAAGAATACCCAACCCATTGGTAGCACAAAAAAGGGATTGAGAATAATTACCGATGCAGGGTTTGAATGGGTAGAAGCAAAATTTAAGCCCCTGGAGCGTTTACGAAATATAGAGTTTACCCGCGATTGGGGTCTTCCACTGCAAGTGGTACAGCAAGACGAACGTATTATTACAGCCGGTACTCAATTAGCTGACTCGAAGAATAATTCTATTCGATACCAGTTTACCAATTACCATCGCGGGGATGGATTTACCGGTTTACGTAACAGCGTATACCAGATGCAACAGGTTAAAAACTGGCGGTTCAATAATATTTTCATGATATCGCAGGTTAGTTCTAAAACAGATAAGGGATACTTCCTGCGTCCTACGTTCAATATTACCCGGCTTTTTCCAAAGTGGAAAAATTATTCATTGTCAGGAATGTATTCGTTGGAGCATAATTCGATCCGGAAGAAAGCAACCGATAGCCTGTCCGTTCAAAGTTTTTCTTTCCAAACTTTACAATTTGGGTTAAAATCGGACGACAGCAAACCCAACAAATGGGGAATTTCTTATTTCACCAGAACAGATGCCTATCCCTTGGGTAAAGACCTTATTAAAGCAGACCGAAGTCAGAATATCAACCTTTCAGCCGAGTTATTGAAAAGCGAGCGTCATCAGTTTCGGTTCAGTAGTACTTATCGTAAACTGGAGATATTAAAACAATCCATAACCGGGTTGAAGGCTGACAATAGTTTATTGGGCCGGGCAGAATACCTGGTGAATGAAGGGAAAGGACTCATTACCGGAAATGTTTTATATGAAGTAGGAGCGGGGCAGGAGCAGAAAAGAGATATTACTTTTGTAGAAGTACCAGCGGGGCAGGGGGAGTATACCTGGAATGATTATAATAACGACGGTATTCAGCAATTGAATGAGTTTGAAGTGGCCCTGTTCCGGGACCAGGCCAAGTACATTCGCATTTTTACTCCTACCAATGAATTTGTAAAAGCAAACTACAATACGTTCAATTATAGTCTCTCGTTAAATCCGCGTGCCGCGGTAAATCTTTCCAATGCAAAAGGGATGCGGCTATTTATTTCAAAAATAAACCTGCAGTCTTCTTTTCAAACCAGTAAAAAAGAAATCAGCAACGGGAACCTGCAGTTAAATCCATTCAGCTCTTCGGTAAACGATTCGGCCCTGATCATTCTCAACAGTGTTTTTGTTAATACTTTTTCTTTTAACCGGTTTAGTTCAAAATGGGGATTGGATCTTAACAATACACGCAATAGGAGCAAAGCATTGCTCACATACGGATACGAAAGCCGGGTGTTAAAAGACTGGAGCCTCAAAAGCCGGTGGAATATTACAAGAAGTATACTGGTTGATGCTACTGGCCGCAAAGGAATAAACAGGTTGTTGAATTCGAATCCAAAATTCGGGAATCGCAATTATAACATACAACAGTATATCATAGAGCCACGAATCAGTTTTACCAAAGGGTCCAACTTTCGCGTGGTAGTAGGGTATAAACTTACCGACAAAAAAAATGCAGAGGGAGACCGGGAAAAATCAGTGAATCATTCACTGAATACAGAATTCAAATATAATATTCTGCAGAGTACTTCCATTCAATCCAAATTTACGTATAGCAGCATCCGGTTTACTTCTATGAATCCGGTCCCTAATACTAACTCCCCGGCGGCATATATTATGTTAGATGGCTTACTGCCCGGCAAAAATTTCTTATGGAGCATTGATCTTACGCGCCGGTTATCCAATAATCTTGAAATAAATATTCAATATGAAGGACGTAAGCCCGGAAGCTCTCGGATTGTGCATGTGGGCCGCGCTTCCATCAGGGCGCTGCTTTAAGTATGATGAATACGCAATACGAGATGTTAGATGCTGGAGGCTGACAAGGAGATAAAGGATACTGGATAAGAAATACGATATAAAAGTCGAGGCTGGCGTAACGGGATACCGGATGCGGGCTTGCCCACCGAAGCAACAGCGTAGGAGGGATGCGGGATTATTTTCGATGATCACTAACAGCCTTTCCTTTTCTTAATCCTTCAATTCTTCTGCAATTATTCACTACTGGCTTTTATCTACTGACTAAAAAAGCCCGAACAGAAATCTGTCCGGGCCTTGTATAATTTCAATAACGTATTAGCTGAATAATCCGCCTTTTTTCAATTCGCGAACGCCTTCGCCAATCTTAAATCCGTTATGGTACACTTCGATTTTGTAGTTTCCTTTCTGGAAATCGCTGTTTTGCTTCCAGGCAAAATCAATATGCTTCTTTTTTCCGGCTTCAAAGTCAACACTTACTTTAGCAGTAAATGGTTTTTCGCCTTCTTCACGGGTAGTAAAGGTACCAGAACCCAGTGCTTCAACGGCCACCGGTTTTCCATCGGGGCTGGTGATAAGAACATATACTTCAGTTGATCCTGTTTGAACAATCCGGTTATCAACATCAAAAGAAATAATCAACTTATCAACTCTTTTTGCGGTAGAGGTTATTTTTTCTTTACCATTTTTTTCTTTCATTGATAGGAGTGATGGCGATATTGGATGCATTCAAGGTAGAAGCTACATCTACTTTCTGCTCCAGTTCTTTTTTGGCAGTAGTAGTTGTTTCCAGGTCAGTGGAAAGTTGAGTAGTCTTCGTTTTTTCGGTGGTAAGATCGGTACTCAATTGTACATTCTCTGCTTTCAGGCGAACTACTTCCTGCTCAAGGCCGGTGATTTTTTCATTCAGCTCAGCAATCAGCTTTTCCGCTTCTTTCTTTTCAGCTACGGTAAGATTCTGCTTTCTGATTAAGCCATCGATACGACCACGTAGTTTTTTAATCTCGCTGTTGCGCTCAGATAACTTTCCTTCCAGGTCCTTATTGAAACCGGTAAGAGAATCTAAACGGCCCAATGCAGCGCTATAGCTCTTATCGAGTTCGTTTTTGGTAGAATCTACCGTTATGTACTCTCTTTGTACCTGTGCGAGATTTTTGTCGGATTTGTTTTTATCCCATAAAAAGTATCCCCAAGTGCCCAGGATACCTACAGCCAGCAAAGCAATTATAAGATTCTTGGAATCTCTTCTGGGTGGCGTGCTTTGAGGAGTAGCGGATGGATAGTTGGTAGTGCTCATAATTTAAATATTTATTTTTTCAGTTGTTAAAGTGGGTTGAACCCTGATCCTTATTATTTCGAACGAAGATTTTCATAAACCATGCCAAAAATGGTCCGGGGGTAGGGTAAAATTGTGGCTAAATGTCCTAAAACCCTTGCCAGTAGTAGATTCTGCCTGTGTACAAATTGCATAAATAAGCGTCTTTTTTTGGCTTAATATTGCCCATCCTTCTAAAAAACTCAGGAAAAATGACTGCTTCATCGATTATCGAGGCATTTAAAAAGAAACAATTCAGACCGGTTTATTGGCTGGAAGGAGAGGAAGACTATTATATAGACAAGGTAGTAGACTACGCTGAACACCACATTCTTACCGATTCTGAGGCGGAATTCAATCTTACGGTCTTTTACGGCAAAGATGCCCAGTGGCCGGATATAATTAATGCCTGCCGGCGATACCCGATGTTTTCCGAACGACAGGTAGTTTTGTTGAAAGAAGCGCAGCACATGCGCGAAATTGACAAATTAGAGCCCTATATCCAGAATCCTCTTTCCTCCACCATTTTTGTGGTTTCTTTCAAAGAAAAAAAAGTGGACGGACGAACTTCTTTGTCCAGGCTTTTAAAAAAACAAGCCGAAGTACTTACTACTAAAAAAATGTATGATAACCAGTTACCCGACTGGACCAACGATCTGGTTAACTCCAAAGGATATGAAATATCACCCAAAGCATTATTGTTATTGGTGGATCATATAGGGAACGACCTGAACCGTATTGAGAACGAAGTGGAAAAAATCCTGGTAAACCTGGGCCATCGCAAAAGTATCCACGAAGACGATATTGAGAAATATGTAGGAGTAAGTAAAGAGTATAATCCATTTGAGTTACAGGCCGCCGTTATGCGAAAGGATATGGAAAAGGCCATTCGGATCGTGCAATACTTTGAGGCGAATCCTAAGGCGGCCCCCATTCAATTAGTTCTACCTACCTTGTATAACCTGTTCAGCAAAACCTATATGTGTTTTGGACAAAAAGCGAAAGATGAAAAATCAGTGGCGGCGAATATTGGGGTCAATCCATTTTTTGTGAAAGATTATCTTCTAACTGCAAAGAATTACGGATATGAAGGCGTGGAAGCCGCCCTGTTGCTGCTGCACGAATATAACCTGCGAAGCGTAGGAGTAAATAATCCCGGCAATAGCGATGCATCATTAATGAAGGAATTGATGTTTAAGATTATGATGTGAGTCTGAAAAAAATCCCGATGAACTCATCGGGATTTGTGCCCACGAAAGGAATCGAACCCTGCCTGCCGCGGGCTTCACATTCTTGCGAACGGCAGATTTTGAGTTTGCGGGATCTATCGATCTGCCTGCAGATCAGGTTTCACCTATTACTTAATAAGGTAGTATTGATTTCAAAAATTCTTTTCCTTTCCCGGATTTTAAATATTTTTCCCTATTCCTGGCTTCCTGCCTTGATGGATACTGTTCGACGAGTATCAGGTTAAACGGTCTGTAAGGTTTCGTAGTTTTATTCCTTCCTGATTGATGTTCTTTAAATCTCCTTTCTAGATTGGAAGTTAATCCGACGTAAATATATTTTCTGAAAAGGCTGCTAATGGAATAAACAAAATACACAGAATAATAATTTCATACCAACTTAGGCAATCAATACGCCTAATGTTTGGGAATAAAAACAAGGAGTAGAAGAAAAAAACCTCCGTCAATTGGAGGTTTTTGTGCCCACGAAAGGAATCGAACCTTCACATTCTTGCGAACGGCAGATTTTGAGTCTGCTGCGTCTACCAATTCCGCCACATGGGCCTGAAACAGGACTGCAATATTACTGCATCAAGGCAAACCTGCCAAAATACGATTGAGGTATTTTTTCTTAAAATAATAGTCCTTCACCAGTAATAATTCTTTTTCCGTGGTAAAGCCATCCTGGTAATTTTCAATAATATCTTTCAGGGGTTCATACAACTCCTTCTGCAGTTTTTCTATGATCGATCGCACTTCTTTTATAGTTGCCTCATCACCTTCCATTTTGGCGTCCATCAGTTGTTCATTGATCTCCATTACTTCCATTAAGAATGCCGGGGGCAGTTCATATTTTTCTTCTTCTTCCAGCAAGTGTTTCAGTTGTAATACATATTTTATAGTTTGATCAGGATCCTGAAAGGTTTTCCAGGCTTTATTGAGCAGAGATGATTTTTCCAACACCTCCAGTTGATTCGCCACCTCCGTCTGTGAATGAAAATCAGGGTGGTATTTCCGGCTAAGACTGTAAAATTTATTCTTTAAATCCACTGTATTCACCTTTAATTGCACCGGTATTTCAAACAATTCAAAATAATTCATATAGTAAAGGTAGTTGCCCCTATATAGATTGTAAAATGTAAATTGCCGCCGCAATACGGCCATATGATTAAAATAGGACTGATACGAGAAGGTAAAATTCCCGCAGACAACCGCGTGGCACTCACCCCTGCCCAATGTAAATGGATTCATAAGAATTCGGATTCGGTAAAAATTGTTGCCCAGCATTCCGGCTCCCGTTGTTTCTCTGACAAAGAATATACAATGGCAGGTGTAGATATAACCGAGGATATGGGCGATTGTGATATTTTACTGGGCATCAAAGAAGTGCCCATTGATCAATTGATAGCGGGCAAAACGTATCTGTTCTTTTCGCATACCAAAAAGAAACAACTGCACAATCAAAAATTATTGCAGGAAATTATTCGCAAAAAAATTACGCTAATTGATTATGAGTGCCTGGAACATGAAGATGGATTACGCATAATTGGTTTTGGTTTTTTTGCGGGTGTGGTGGGAGCACACAATGGAATGATGGCTTATGGGAATCGTACCGGGTTATATAAGCTGGACCGCGTATACAAACAACGTAGTTTCCGGGAATTGATCCATACCTATTTTGGTTTACGCTTGCCCAATGTAAAGATCGCGGTTACCGGCTCCGGCCGGGTGGCCCATGGGGTATTGGAAGTGATGAACCTGATGGGTATTCACGAAGTAGAACCGGACGATTACCTTAGAAAAAGATTTTCCTATCCAGTATATACTCAATTGCGGGGAGGTGATTTGTACAGAAATAAGGAAACGGGAGGATATAACCGGCAGGAATTTCATGAGTATCCACAAAAGTACCGTTGCCTGTTTTCACCATATACTTCGCAAACTGATATCTTAATGAACGGGGTGTATTGGGATAAGAATGTACCACGCTTATTTGAAAAGAACGAAGTAACAACTGAAAACTTCATTATTCAAACCATTGCCGATATTACGGATGATTCGGGTGGATCAGTGCCTCTTAACCTGGGTGATCAAACAATTGAAGATCCTGTTTATGGGGTTGACAGAAACACGTTTCAAAAGACAGTCCCCTATTTATCCAACTCAATTGATATAATGGCCGTTGGTAATCTTCCGAATGAATTACCTCGCGATGCCAGCCGGTATTTTGGAGAACAATTGATAAAATTTGTATTGGAAGATTTAGTAAAAGGCAGTTCTCCAATAATCGACAAAGCTACTATTGTAAAGCAAGGTGCTTTGACGGAATATTTTTCCTATCTAAAAGAGTACGCTGGACAATGAAGTCGGGAAGTCGGGAAGTCGGAAGTCCGGAAGTCCGGAAGTCCGCAAGTCCGGAAGACTGTAAGTCTGGTGCCCAAGGCCGTTAGCCCTATACCTTCAGCCTTAAACCTTCTATATTTCACCATCCAATTCTATTGCAGGTTCAAATAATAATCCTTCATTAATTCTATAAATTCAGCGGTATACTTTCCATCCTGGCGATGAATAATCAGTTCAAATTCCGGAGAAAAATTTTCTTTACTCCGGCTATAATGCAGGATAGCGCGAAAGGGAGAATGAGCGGAAGTTTGTTTGACAAAGAGTTTTTCTGTTAAAGAAAATCCCTGCTTGACGGCCAATTCATTAAAATATTCCCATCGATGAAAGGGGAGCAATACTCCAAATGCCCCGGGTAATTGCAGATTAGCGTCAATCGTTTTAACCAGTTCTTCCAGGGTGAGTAATTTGCTGTGCTTAGCCACCTGTTCCGCTTCTTTATCCGATGCCAGATCATTTTCAAAAAATGGCGGGTTGCAGATGATGAAATCAAATTTATGGGGAAATACCTGGGTTCTGGCATCGCCGGGTAAAACTTTACAGCGTTCCTTCCATTTACTCTGACTTATATTTTCTTTTAGTTGCTTAAAGGAGGGAAGATCTATTTCAATACCTAGAATTTCCGCATTGGTTTTTTGTGCCAGCATCATCATTAACAAACCAGTACCACTTCCAATATCCAGGATAGTAGCATACGTAGGAACCTTAGCAGCAAACCAGGCGCCCAGTATGCAGGCATCTGTACACACTTTCATGGCACATTGATCCTGGTGAATAATGAATTGTTTAAATTGGAAGTATGTGTTCGACATATTGACGGAAAGCAGCTTAATGTTTAAGTTTGTAAATATTGAGTAAATCCGGAGCTGTTATGCATCCTGAGCTGGGATGATTTTCAGAATACAGGATATAGAATTCAGATTACAGAATTGAGAATACAGAATGAGGTATTACGAATCTCATTTTTGTCCCTATGCTGTAAGAATTCATTAAAATTTTTCTTATTAATAACCGGGTGTGCAAAATTCTGCCCGGTATCAATTATCCCGCATACCGCCACTCGCATCCCACTCACGTTTCTTTCTCACCACTCGGCTCTGGCACTGGCAGTAACAGAAAGATCTGCCAAATCACCGGCAAGATATTTATAATAACCAGTGATAGCAATCATAGCGGCATTATCCGTACAATATTGAAAAGAGGGAATAAAAGTATTCCATTTTTCTTTTTTGCCCATTTCTTCCAGGCCATTGCGTAGTCCGGTATTTGCTGATACGCCCCCCGCAATACAAATATTTTTTATTCCTGTTTCTTCTGCTGCTTTTTTTAATTTATTGAGTAATATGGAAACGATCCGATACTGGATGGATGCACAGATATCTGGCAGGTTTTGCCGGATGAATAATTCTTTTTCTTTTTCCGTTGCTGCAAATGCAGCCTTATAAATAGTACTCTTGCCTGCATTCAGCAGGAAATATAATATGGAAGTTTTCAGCCCGCTGAAGCTGAAATTCAACCCGGGTATTTGTGGTTCGGGAAATTTGAACCGAAACGCATCTCCTTCTTTGGCATATTTATCAATGAGCGGTCCACCCGGGTAGGGAAGACCCAACAGCTTGGCTGATTTATCAAATGCTTCACCGGCCGCGTCATCAATGGTTTCTCCGATTACTTTTAAATCATCTGGTGATTGGCACAACACAATTTGTGTATGTCCGCCACTTACAGTAAGACATAGAAAGGGAAGGAGGGTTTTGGGATCTTCAATTAAATTGGCTAGTACATGCGCCTGCATGTGATGAACAGCTATCAGTGGTTTGTGTAAGGCAAGAGCCAGTGATTTGGCAAACTGCGTTCCTACCAGGAGTGAACCAATTAGCCCCGGAGACTGTGTAAAAGCGATCGCGTCTATTTCATTAAGGCCAGAGTTAGCTTTTAGCAGGGCGGTATCAACGACAGGAATGATATTTTGTATATGCGCCCGGCTTGCCAATTCCGGCACCACACCCCCATATTGCTCATGAACAGTTTGGTTGGCAATAATGTTTGAATATATTATTCCGTTCCGGCAAACAGCCGCAGCGGTTTCATCACAGGATGATTCTATTCCGAGTATCGTGATTGATTGGTTGATTGGTTGATTGGTTGATTGGTTGATTGGTTGATTGGTTGATTGGTTGATTGGTTGATTGGTTGATTGGTTGATTGGTTGATTGGTTGATTGGTTGATTGGTTGATTGGTTGATTGGTTGATTGGTTGATTGGTTGATTGGTTGATTGGTTGATTGGTTGATTGGTTGATTGGTTGATTGGTTGATTGGTTGATTGGTTGATTTATAAATTATTAACTAACAAAGGTAAAGAACATGCCTTATCAACTATTCAACTGGTCAACCTTTCAACTTATTTACTCCGGATTGCAACCACCGGATCCATATTGGCCGCAATGGACGCAGGAATGATACCGGCAAGTACCCCTACAATAACGCAGATAGAAATAGCCAGGACTAATATATTAGGAGAAACGAAAATGGTAAAACCAAATACCGCCGTTGATAAAATAGTAATAAGATATACACCCGCCAAACCTAGCAAACCACCCATAATACATAAGAAAGCGGATTCCAGAAGAAATTCAGTAAGAATCATTCGTTTTTTGGCACCAATCGCTTTTTTCAAACCAATTTGAGAGGTGCGCTCCCGCACTGTAACAAACATAATATTAGCAACCCCAAACATTCCAACAACAAGAGATAGCGCCGCAATGGCCCATCCTCCTTTGTTAATACCATCGAAAATCGAACTGGCAAATTCACTGAATGCGTCTATATCATTCAAAGAAAAATCGTTTTCCTGGGTTGGTTTTATTTTCCTGATGGAACGCATGGCTCCCTCTAATTCATCCCTTAACTGGGCCATCGGAACGGTTTCTTTTCCCTGAACCATAATTACCGGGTTGGCATTTTGCTCCCTTTCCATAGTTTTTAAAAACCTATACGGCATTAATATGCTATTGTCATATTCCCAGCCTCCGATAATACTCTTTCCCTGCTTTTTAATCAGTCCTACTACAATTCCTTTCTTTCCTCCCTTCATGGTAACTACTTGTCCAACGGCTTTTTCCGCTTTCCCAAAAAGATTTTCTGCCACTATATAGCCCATCACCAGAGAATTGGCTCCCTGGTCAAAATCGGTTTGTAACAGGTACCGTCCCATATAGGTTTCAACCGGTTGAATATTGATAAACTCTTCAGTAATCCCATAATAATTGACCCCGGAAACTACATTATCTTCAATTTCTACATTCGTACCGCCTATGTTTATATTCATTGCTACATTGAGGGCACTCGGTACTTTTTGTTTGAGCAATACCATTTCTTCATGCTTCGGGCTGGGACGTTTTACATACTTCCACCAGGGGTAATCGTTTCCACCTCCGGCATATTCCCATTTGTCGATATAAACGGTATTGGTGCCAAGGGCTTTAATATCTTTTTGCACAGCATACTCCAGGCTATCTACCGCAGCCAAAACACCAATAATACAAAAGATACCAAAGGCCACTCCGGACAAAGAAAGCAGCGTGCGCACTTTGTGAGAGCGGAACTCCTGCCAGGTAAGGCTCAGGCTGCTTCCTATTATTTCTATTACTTGACGCATATTTCAAATGTACTGATTTACCGGTAGGCGATAAATCTATTTATTCTAAAGGTAATACAATTGGGTGAGTGGAGAAGAAGGCAGCCGGTGGGGAGACCAGGTTACAAAAAGTATTCACCTGATTTAAAAACTATTTCCTTCACCCCGCTACCCATTCTGTCTATCTTGTTTTTATATTGCATCAAATCTTTGATATGACGGTTATTGAGAATGCGCAACTGAAAGCAACCATACGGCACCAAGGGGCGGAGTTAGTTAGCCTGTATAATAAAGATCATCAATTAGAATATATGTGGAAGGGAGACCCGGCCTATTGGGCAAAACATTCACCGGTATTGTTTCCAATAGTGGGATCGCTCAAGGAAAATGTTTACTATTTCAACAATACTGCCTACCAAATGGCAAGGCATGGATTTGCCAGGGATTCCAAATTTACAGAAGAGCGAAAAGAATCCGATCGGGTAGATTTTTTGCTCCTCAGTTCTTCGGAGACCAAAAAGAATTATCCATTTTCATTTGAATTCAGAATCCATTATTCATTACATGATAATCAATTGTCTGTTGGTTATTCAATAACCAATAAAGGAAAAGAGGATATGTATTTTTCTGTGGGTGGGCACCCCGCGTTTGCGATTCCTCTTGCTGAAAACACTCATTATACAGACTATTATCTCGAATTTGAAAAAAATGAAACGGCTACCCGCTGGCCGATTTCTGCAGCGGGTTTAATAAAAACAGAATCGTTGCCGTTCTTGCAGGATGGGGGCAAATTACCATTGACGAAAGATCTGTTTTTTGAAGATGCCATTGTGTTAAAGAATCTTTCGTCTTCTTTTATTTGCTTGAAATCTGACAGTACTCCCCACGGATGGAAATTTGATTTTACCGATTTCCCTTATCTCGGAATTTGGGCAGCCCGGAATGCCGACTTTGTTTGTATAGAACCCTGGTGCGGCATTGCTGATAGTACTGACAGTGACCAACAACTAATTCATAAAGAAGGAATCAACCGCCTGCCACCCACCGGTATTTTTTCAAGAGTGTGGACCGTGGAATTGTGGTAACCATATCATGGGCTGGAGAATAGTTATAGAACAGAAAGGGTATTTCTTTCCATGCAGAAAAATAACCACCAAAAATATTTATTTATTTGATGGCGAAATAGAAATGCTGAATAGAAATGAAGTCTATCCTCCGGATAGGATCCCCTCCGGGGTTCCGGTTGAACTGCCGATAACGGCTTATGCTTTTTTTGAGATAATAAACCAAACCCTCCCCGCTATCAATTGGAATTAACTTCCGCGCTGCGACCCGGTATTGGCCTGCTTGGCAACAAAACCAGCGGTAGTCTTCGCTTTTTGAATGTATTTAGAACCCTGGTTGTTTGCAGCGGCATTCTTTTTATTTCCTTTCTTTTTATCTTTATTATTTTGTTGGTTGAGCAACGACATACATCATGAATTTTTGTACGGTAAATATACAAATTGCAGAGCGAATGTAAAAGCCCTCGGGGGGTAACGGGCAAAAATTGTTTTATTTTTAATAAAAAATCTGAGTATGACCTCAAAAGCAACTACTCCGGGACAATACCTAAAAGAACTACCGGCCGACAGAAAGGAAGCGGTAAACCTATTGCGGAATACAGTATTAAAAAATCTACCCAAAGGGTTTAAAGAGGTTATGAGTTATGGAATGCTGGGGTATGTGGTGCCGCATGATATTTATCCCGCCGGTTATCATTGCAACCCCAAACTGCCATTGCCCTTTGCTGGTATAGGCTCCCAAAAAAACTTCATCGCGTTTTATCATATGGGAATTTATGCGAACCCCGGTTTGCTCAAATGGTTTACGGAAGAATACCCGAAACACAGTAAGGCCAAATTAGATATGGGAAAAAGTTGCATTCGTTTTAAGAAACCGGAGCATATTCCCTATAAACTAATCGGCGAATTGGTAAAGAAAGTAAGCGTGACAGACTGGATTGCTGCCTATGAAAAGGTGCTTAAGCGATCTCCTGGTTAAAATTTGGCAGCTTTTATTGTGCAACGATTTTCCCCCGGAGATGGTCATTGGGAAAATACATGTTATGAAGTTCCTGCTTTTAGTAATTGCATTATTATTTTTTTCCTGCAAAAAAGATTACTCCTGCGAGGATTGCAACCAAGTTGAAGAGCCGAGCCGCGCTAATGGAGTAATACATTGGTCCGGTCCCTTGGAGGCGGATGGCTGCGACTGGGTTGTCGAGATCGATTCTGTTTTCTATCATCCCAATCAATTGGATAATTCATTTAAGCAAAACCAACTGAACGTCACTATTGAATACCACCTCAGCAATGAAATATATCGCTGTGGATTTACGCAGTGCTGGCTTGCCTGTTATTATTGTTGATAGCATACGAAAATGAAAAAAATAACCTGATTATTTGGTTACAATAGGCGGCACTATTCATGTCACTTTTTTCGTTAAATAGTACATCAAATCCAGGTCCGTGAAAAACAAAATTATACTCCTGCTACTCGTATTGCCCTTAGCCTCTTTGGCTCAAAAGGTTGATCTTGATAGATTTACCTTTAGTTCCCAGTTAAGAAATCTTCCTTTAGTAATATTAGACAGTACCTACCGAACCTATAATGTAACCGTGGAAGGAACAAAATTAATGCAAGGGTACCTTAGGGAATTGACCCCGGAGAAATCATTGTTTCTTGAAGGCTGGAAAATGCTAAACCAGGATGGGCACGTCACATTCAAAGTGAAATTGGAAGATCTTTTGCCCGAATCATTCAGCGTGAAAGAACGGGTAGAAATAAAAAAAGACAAAACCGGAAAAGAAATAGGCCGTCGTAGTTATTACTCTCAGGAAGTGGTATATACCATGGCCGCTAATGCCGAGGTTATAGATTATAAAGGGGCCAATATCATAAATTTTGTGTTGGCCGACAGGGGAAATAAACAGGTTTACCATAGCCCGGAATTTCCCATCCGCCAATTAGCGGAGGGTTATTTTATGATGAATGCACTTACTATTACCGGGCAATTGTACAAAAACAGTGTGAACAGGGCAATGAACTACCTGAGCGAACAAGCCACACACAATTTTGGTTTTGGAGAAAGGAATGTTACCGACTTTATGTGGATACTGGATAGCCGAAAACACCCGGAATATATGGCACACCGAAAGGCGTTCCAGGATCTTCAAGAAGTGATGTTCTCGATCAGCGCCAATAAGCCACTAGATGGAGTCAGAGAAAAATTACAACCGGTTATTAAGTATTTTGAAAGTATAAAAAAGAATTATACAAGTTCAAAAAAGGCAGATCGTAAATTACGGTACGCCAGTTATTATAACCTGGCCAAATTGTATTATTACCTGGATGACCCGCAAGCGATGATGAAAGAAGCCAACGGGCTCGTCTTAAACGATTTTGATGCGAGTGATGGGAAATCGCTCGAACAGTCGGCCCTCTGGTTAAAAGAACTTTTCTCCCGTACGCAAATGAACAGCCGCCATTTTCCGATCGATATTGCCTCTTTCAAAGGGCCTTATGAAAATGCCGTTTCCACAACAAAAAACAAGTAGGACTAACATAAGGACAAGCTAATTTATTAAATCTTTTTTGCAGGGTGATTTTCCCGGTCATGGGCCGGCAATCTCCCTGCTTTTTTTTTCTCCCCGGCAACCGATTTTTCCTCGGTAACGATATTTAATAGGAAGATGTTTTCCCATTCACCAACTTAAACAGATCGTTATGAAAAAAATTACTATTACTTTGTTGATTGCTTTTTCAATTATTCGTAGCTATGGACAAAATGTAGGCATCGGTACAGACAACCCGCTGGAAAAACTTTCGGTGGGAAGTACCTCCCAGTTCCGCATTGATGCCAACGGAAATATCATCCGGATTAATAACGTTCCTTACTTCTTCCCATCGGTTCAGGGGGGTGCCAATCAATTGCTATTAAATGATGGAAGTGGAAATCTTTCCTGGAGTAATGCACCCTCCACTCCGAAACCGGTGGTAAGACAATTCGCGGTAATAAATAATGGTTTTACCTCCTGGTCTATAGATCAGCCTGCCGATTATAACAGCGGAAGCAATTCAAATCCTGGATTAGTACTGTACCGGGGATTAACGTATCAATTCCTGGTAAACTCTCCGGGTCATCCATTTTTTATAGCGCTTACTGTAGGAGGCCCGGGTTATTCGGTAGGCGTTACCAACAATGGTATTACCTCAGGGGTAGTTTCCTTTACGGTTCCCATGGACGCGCCCAATAATATGGTTTACTATTGCAGCATTCATTCGCTTTCTATGAATGGGGTTATTACTATTCGATAATAAGAATATCAATTATCCTGGTAATCGGGTAAAAGAAATATGCCCATACACATGAAAGGAAGTCCCATGAATTTTTCCCCCGTTTTATTCATGGAACTTAAATAAAGAATTATGAGTTATCCTTAATGATTAACCAGCTTCAGTGCTCCGTCACTGTAACGTTGGCCGATATTAGGATATTTCTTCAGAAGTGCTTCAATATTTTCAAGATCCGTTTTGTTTAATGAGATGTCAACTGCTGCCGCATTCTCCATTAAATATTTTCTTTGTTTGGTTCCGGGTATGGGTATGATATCATCGCCTTGCACCAATACCCAGGCAAGAGCCAATTGAGAAGGGGTACAAGCTTTTTCGTGTGCCAGCGAGGCAAATTCTTTTACCAGCTTATTATTGTTTTGCATATGCTCTTCTTTAAACCGGGGCACTGTGCGGCGAAAATCATCGGCCGCTAATTTATCCATATCATTTACTGTATTAGTGATTAATCCCCTTGCCAACGGACTGTATGGCACCAGCGTGATACCGAGTTCACGAATAGTGGGAAGAATTTCTGTTTCCACTTCTCTCGTCAATAGCGAGTATTCACTCTGCAGCGCAGCAATCGGGTGCACGGCCTGTGCTTTGCGGATCGATCGCGCGGAAGCCTCCGAGAGCCCGAGGTATTTTACTTTTCCTTCTCTTACCAAATCTGCCATAGCACCTACCATTTCCTCCACCGGCACGTTGGGATCAATTCGATGCGCATAATACAGATCGATGGTATCAATCCTTAATCGCTTCAGACTTTTTTCAACCGCCGTTTTAAGATAGGCCGGCGAACCATCAAAGTAGGAGGTAGGTGTTCCGGGTGGAAGGGATGCAATATTGTCCTTTAAACGAAAACCAAATTTGGTGGCAATAAAAATTTTGTCGCGATTAGGAACCAAAACTTTTGAAATCAATTCCTCATTATGACCGACGCCATACATATCGGCCGTATCCCAGAAATTAATTCCCAGGTCAAGGGCTTTATGCAAGGTGGCGAGCGACTCTTCATCATTGCGCGGACCGTATGCGAAACTCATGCCCATACACCCTAATCCTATGGCAGATAATTTTACACCGGTAGTTCCAAGATTTCTGTATTTCATAAAAACAATTTGGATCATAAAGGTAACCAGATAATAGGAAGGTTGCTTGCCGGACCTGTTGGAAAATGATTTTATAATTGGAGAAGGATGGCCCCTGGAAAAAGAATACTCTTTCTTATTATATAAGAATCAGCCTTTTTTTATTGTGGGCAGATGCTGACAGGATTCTTAACCTGATGAGGAATGGTCGATCCCGGCTATGATTTTAATTCTTCCCTATCAGAAAATGAAAAGCGGGAAGTGTCTTTTTTCTTAATATGGGTTCAATGACAAAAGGCCTGGAACTGATGCTGTAATTATTAAGATTGAGAATCTCATATATTTCCGAATCAATAATATTACGGGTATTGAGTAGTCCATCAAATAGTTTTGAGTAGGAGGCCAAAAGCAGTTGTTCATCCGCCGTCGACTCTTTGATCAGGATTTCATGAAATTTTACCTGGTATGCCTTCATAGAAATAAAGTTAGGACTCTCAAAAGACAATTTTATAAAAAATTGAAAATAAATTAACCAGACAGGACCCGGTTAATACTGCTAACCACTCAATGGATTTTTGGCCTCACCCGGGCCAACCTTCCGATCAATAATTGATTTTCCATCCCCTCTACTCTAACAGTTCCTGAGGCAGAATGGTTTGAGGATCCCCATAATTTTAGAAACATTGGATTTTTTGGGAAAACAGGATTGTAAGCCGTGGCCACTGGCCTGTAATTTTACTTTTTCCCTATTTGCCAGGGTTATTATCTCCGCCGCCTGCTTAGTCGGAAAATTGCTTTGGGTATTTGTCCCGTTGGCACATTGTACTCATATTCCGTGTATGAAGGAGTTCAGAAATTAGTCGTCTTTCATTTTTTCTCACCTAATTTTATATCTGCATCCCGAGTCTGTACATTTTTTTCTTTCGTGTTCTATGCCGTTATACACTTCCCATTTGCCAGAAGAGATCAGCGGGATGACTGCTGAGGCGGTTATTCAATCATTTGAAACGGATGCCGGGAAAGGCCTTACCGATCAGGAAGCGGGTTTGCGACTACAGCAATTTGGTTTAAACCAGATGGAGACAGGCAAAAGAACCAGTGCCATAATTGAATTGCTCCTGCACTTCAGGAGTCCCCTCGTGATTATCCTGCTGGTAGCTTCTGTTGTTTCTATTTCTCTTGGCGAACCTATCAATGCATCCATCATATTTGCCATGGTGATCATCAGTGTAGTCATTGATTATTTCCAGGAGCGAGGGGCGAAGAACGCAGCAGAGCGACTCAAACAAACGGTGAAAAATAAGGTAACCGTACTAAGAAATTCAATTGAAACAGAAATATTGCCAGAACAGCTTTGTTACGGCGATATCGTTTTATTGAGTGCGGGAAAAATTGTGCCGGCCGACTGCCGGGTAATCCAATCCAGCGATTTTTACGTTAACCAGTCTTCGCTTACCGGCGAATCGTTTCCATGTGAAAAGTATAGTGATGCCATTAAAGATGCCAGCGCCGATTTAACCTCCCTCGATAATATTGCCTTCATGGGATCCAGCGTTACAACCGGCAGCGCCAGGGTGGTAGTGATAAAAACAGGAAAGCTTACCGAGTTTGGAAAGATCGCACAAACACTTGTTCTCCGGGAAGAAGAAACCGATTTTAGTAAAGGCATACGCTCCTTTGGTTTTCTCATAATGAGAGTAACCATCATATTGGTATTATTTATCTTTCTTATTAACGCTATCTATAAACATAACCTGCTGGAGTCTTTTATGTTTAGCCTGGCGGTAGCCGTTGGATTAACCCCTGAGCTGTTGCCCATGGTGATGTCTGTAACCATGGCCAAAGGCTCCTTGCGTATGGCGAAGAAGGGAGTGGTAGTCAAGAGGCTCACGGCTATTCCCAATTTCGGCAGTATGGAAGTGTTGTGTACCGATAAAACAGGAACCCTCACCGAAGATAAAATCAAACTCATTAAATATGTCGATGTGAATGGGGTGGTATCCGAAGAACTATTTTTATATACCTATCTCAACAGTTACTTCCAAACAGGTATTAAGAATCCGCTCGATGATGCCATACTCCAGCACAAACAGCCCGATGTTAGCGCGTACCTTAAGACCAATGAAGTGCCTTTTGACTTTTACCGGAAAAGAATGAGTGTAGTGATGGAAAAGGATGGAATCACCACACTTATCTGTAAAGGAGCACCGGAAGAAATCCTGAAAGCTTGTATCACCGATCCGGCATTGATTAAACAAGCCAATGACCTGTATGAATTATTAAGCAACGATGGATTCCGCGTACTGGCGATTGCTTCCAAAGAAATGGGCAGTAAACCGAAATTTTCTAAAGAAGATGAGGATCAATTACAACTGAAGGGATTTGTTGCGTTTCTGGATCCTCCCAAACAGGATGCCGATGAAACTATTGCTGAATTGGCGAAAATTGGAGTAGAAGTAAAAATAATCACAGGGGATAACCACCTCGTAACTCATAAAATATGTAAAGAAATCGGACTTCCTATTAAAGGGATTATGCAGGGATATGAACTGGAGCATCTAACGGATGATGCCCTGCAAAAAAGAGTACTTAATACTACCATCTTTTCCCGGTTTTCTCCCGATCAGAAGAACCGGATCATCATTGCATTGAAAAAGTTTCACCACGCGGTGGGCTATATGGGCGATGGCATAAATGATGCCCCTTCGTTAATGACTGCGGATGTTGGTATTTCAGTGAGCAGTGGTACCGATGTGGCAAAGGATGCGGCTGATATCATATTAACGGAAAAAGATTTGTTAGTGCTTAAAGAAGGTATCCTGGAAGGAAGAAAAACTTTTGGCAATACGATGAAATATATTTTGATGGGGTTGAGTTCCAATTTCGGTAATATGTTTTCCGTAGCGGCCGCTACTCTTTTTCTTCCCTTTCTTCCCATGTTGCCAGCCCAAATACTGATCAATAATTTCCTGTACGACACCTCGCAGATTACCATTCCAACAGATAATGTGGATGAAAGCTATACCCTTCGGCCGCAACGCTGGAACCTGAAAATGATTTATCATTATATGCTCATCTTCGGTCTAACCAGTTCTGTGTTTGATTTCGCCACTTTTTATACGCTGTATAAATTCTTCCATGTATCCGAAGCGCAATTCCGCACGGGATGGTTCATGGAATCATTAGCCACCCAGATCCTGGTAGTGTTCATTATTCGTACAAACCAAATACCTTTTGTTCAAAGTAAGCCCGGGAAATATTTAGTGGCCAGTGTGTTGATTTGCCTCAGCATCGGATGGCTATTGCCTTATACGGGGTTTGCCGATCTGGTAGGTTTTGAAAAGCTTCCGCTGGATGTGCTTCTTGTTATTACCGGCCTGGTAATTCTGTATTTATTTTGCGCCGAACTGGTAAAACGGTTTATTTACCATCGACTGCAGCGAAGTGTACATTAAGAATCGGTAATCGTTATTTCTGATTCATTAAAGGAAACCCCTCTCCAAAAGGAGAGGGGTGAGTTGGATCTTCTTAATGATAGTGTATGAATAATTATTTTACTTTTCCAAACTCAATAGCAGCCTGGGCCGCGGCCAATAGGGCAATGGGCACGCGGAACGGGGAGCAACTTACATAGTTCATTCCCATCCGGTGGAAAAACTTAACGCTTTGCGCATCTCCGCCATGTTCCCCGCAAACCCCCACTTTTAATTTAGGTTTTGTTTTCCTTCCGCGTTCAATGCCGATACGAACTAATTCGCCCACGCCAAACTGATCAATCGTTTGAAATGGATCTTCGTTCAATACTTTCAGGTCCATGTATTTGGGTAAGAAACCTCCAATATCATCGCGGCTGAATCCAAAACTCATTTGCGTAAGGTCATTTGTACCAAAGCTGAAGAAGTCGGCCACTTCAGCCATACGATCCGCTTTTAATGCGGCTCTCGGTATTTCTATCATCGTACCATAGAGATAAGGAATGGTTTTCATCTTCATGCTTTCGCATACTTCTTTGTATACGCGGTCCACGATGACCTTTTGATGAATCAATTCGTTTGCTGTGCAGGTAACAGGAACCATGATTTCAGGAAAAGCTTTCTTCCCGGATTTTATTAATTCAGCTGTTGCCTCCAAAATAGCTCTAACCTGCATTTCGGTAATCTCCGGATAGCTAACGCCCAGTCGTACCCCCCGGTGACCAAGCATCGGGTTGTTTTCGTGCAAGGCCAATACCCGCCGGCGAAGCATACTCATACTGATATGCAATTCCCTGCTTAATTCATGCAATTTGGCAGAATCATGAGGGACAAACTCATGGAGTGGCGGGTCTAGCAGGCGAATGGTAACCGGGTAACCATTCATTACTTCCATCGTGTCTTTAATATCTTTCTTCACGAATACATACAGGTCGTTTAGCGCAGTGCGTCTTTCCGACTCTGTTTTACTCATGATCATCTTCCGCAACAAAAACAATGGTTGCTCACTTCCCTCGCCATAAAACATATGTTCGGTGCGAAACAAGCCAATTCCTTCGGCACCAAATTTTAATGCCTGGGCGGCATCTTCCGGTGTTTCCGCGTTGGCGCGTACATTCATGATCCTTTTCTTATTGACCAGTTTCATCAGTTTCTTATATGCCTGGTTTTTTTCCAGGTCAATAGCTACCAGGGCCATACTTCCCAGGTAGACCAGTCCTTTGGTACCATCTAAACTCAGCCAATCTCCTTCTTTTATAAAAGTTCCATCATTAGCTTTGAACGATTTGGTTTCACTGTGAATTTCAATATCGGAACATCCCACAATACAACATTTACCCCATCCTCTGGCTACCAATGCCGCATGGGAAGTCATGCCCCCTTTGGTAGTAAGAATAGCCTGTGACTTATGCATACCATCAACATCTTCGGGCGAAGTTTCTTCCCTTACTAAAATAACTTTCTCTCCTTTGCTGGCCCATTCTACCGCATCATTGGAAGAGAAAACAACCCGTCCCTTCGCACCACCCGGACCAGCTGGCAGTCCTTTAGCTATGGGTTTGGTTACTTTTTGAATAGCCGGATCGAGCATAGGCAATAATAATTCCACCAATTGATTAGGGCCTACGCGCATGATGGCCGTTTTGGCATCAATTAGTTTTTCATCATACATATCGCTGGCCATTTTCACCGCGGCAATACCATTTCGTTTTCCTACCCGGCATTGCAACATATACAGTTTACCTTTTTCAATGGTAAATTCAATATCCTGCATGTCTTTATAGTGTCTTTCCAGCTTTCTTTGATAATCAAATAACTCTTTGTATAATGCCGGCATTGTTTTTTCCAGGGTGGGCAGGTGCTTGCTCTGCTCGTTCTTGGAATATTCGTTTACAGGTGCCGGTGTGCGAATGCCGGCTACCACATCTTCTCCCTGCGCATTTAATAAGTATTCACCATAAAATTCATTTTCGCCATTACCGGGATTCCGGGTAAAACCAACTCCTGTAGCGCTGGTGTTACCCATATTGCCGAAAACCATGGCCTGCACATTGACCGCGGTTCCCCATTCATCCGGAATTTTTTCAATGCGGCGATATTCAACGGCGCGTTTTCCACTCCAACTGGTGAACACAGCGCCAATACTTCCCCAGAGTTGTTCATAGGGATCGTCGGGGAATGGCTGACCCAATACTTTCAAAACGGTAGCCTTGAACTCTTTTACCAGTGCTTTCAATTCGCTGGCTGTAATGTCTGTATCGTATTTGTATCCCTGGTGATGTTTTATCTTTTCTAATTTTTCGTCTAATACTTTTCTTATTCCTTTGCCTCCTTTGGGTTCAATACCTCCTCCCTTTTCCATTACCACATCGGCATACATCATGATCAACCGGCGATACGCATCATAGGCGAAGCGCTCATCTCCTGATTGGGCAATAACCCCCTGAACTGTTTTATCATTGAGCCCTATGTCCAATACTGTTTCCATCATTCCCGGCATAGATCGCCTGGCCCCTGACCGAACAGATACTAACAGTGGATTGGTGGCATCGCCAAATTTTTTGCCTATCTCTTTTTCGACCGCCCCCAGGGCTTTTTGAACCTGCGCCTCTACACCGGAAGGATATTTCTTCTTATTCTTGTAATGATAGGTACATACTTCAGTGGTGATGGTAAAACCAGGAGGAACCGGTAAACGGAGTTTCGGGTGACCGGCCATTTCGGCCAGGTTGGCTCCTTTACCTCCTAATAAATTCTTCATTGATTCGTTACCGTCTGCTTTGCCTCCGCCAAAATAATAAACGTATTTGGCGGTTTTTTTATCTCTTGCCATAAAATAGTTTTGATTTTAAAAGTGGTACAAATTACGCCGTATGCATAATTAGCAGGATTACATATATCAATTCGAGAGTTGATAATAATCAGGTTTTACCTGCAAAAAGGTAATGCAGGTCGTATTCATTGAGAAGAAATGACCCACTCTTCTCAAAATGCATGGATAATAATTAAGAAGATTATATGCCTGGATGATCGGCCGAAGGACCGTACATTCCTGGTATGGGTACATTCAATAACCGAAGGTAAACCGATAGTTGGCCCCGGTGATGGTATAAATGATTCAAACACCAACTGCGCACCACGACTCCTTTAGGAAGGGTAAAATATATTTGATTGCCATTTCTCATGGTCCACGGTTTACCAAATTCATCATCGCCCGTACCGTTCAATATCTTTTCAGCTTTGCCGATTAGTTCATCGTGCCAGGCTACTAAATCTTCGGTGGAGTGATATTCTTTTTCCGGTCCTGAATCTTTAGCAAAATCCAGTTCATCCTGCAACAGGCATTCTTTCCACCAGCCATTAATTTCCGCTACATGGCTTGCCAATCGTTTTAGTGTCATCGATTTTTCATGGGGCTTGTATTCTGCTTTATCAAAAGGTACAAGAGCTAATAATTTCCGGGTGTTGGCAGATTCCTGTTTTAGTTCGGACAAAAAGGTTTTAGCGATACTCATTTTCTTATCTTTTTTGTGAGTGCTGAATATAAAAACTTATGCTGATTCACGTGAGATCATTTGAAATTAATCAAAACTAGCCATATTTCGATTTTTGATTTCTTTTAAAATGATTTTAAACAAAGAATTTTCAGTGCCATGTAATTCTACCCTGACCTCCGTAATCAGGCTTAATTTGCCTGCTGCAATCTATAAAGCATGAAATGTAAATGATCATTGAGGAGACTAAATGAATGACTACCGAAAATGTATTATAGGTATCAATGAAGGCCGTTCAATTATCATGAGATTGTCACATAAATCCTGTTGATTTCATTGACTTCGATTAAATCGGATTGTATTAGCTCCGGCAAATAATCGTTTTTCTTGGATTTTAGCCAACATACCTTATTTTGCAGAAGGTTGGTTATGGCAAGTATGGCATGAGATATGAATGTCTGCTATTTCCATCCTCATCGAATATTCAATAATCAAAACCAAACTGCTATGCAAAAGCAATTGAAAAAACAGTTCCTGTTCTTTGCCGCCTTAGTTCTACCTGTTCTATTGTTTGCTCAGAATACGGTTACGGGTACGGTAAAAGATGCTGCCAATCAAACTCCCCTTGCCGGAGTATCCGTAAGAGTTTCGGGAGGCAACAGGGGAACTTCCACTGACGCTAATGGTAACTTCTCACTTAATGTACCAGGTACAGCTAAGTTGATTATTTCATTTGTTGGTTTCGAAACACAAACAGTTTCCGTTGATAACAAAACGACCCTGGAAATTATGCTTACAAGGGCCGCCACTAACCTGGAGGAAGTAGTATTAACCGGAAGAAGATCTTATCCCCGGTCATCGGCCGTTACTCCATTGCCTGTGGATAATATAGATGTTGCCAGTTTAAAAACAACCGGTCAAACAACTTTTGATAAAGCATTGCAATACCGCGTTCCTTCCTTCAATACAATTAATACGCCGGTAAACGATGCTACCACCTTACTGGATCCTTATGAAATCAGGAATTTGGGACCCAGCCGTACCTTGATATTAATTAATGGAAAAAGAAAGAACCTGAGTTCATTATTATATGTCCAGTTTGCTCCCGGTAGAGGAGAAACCGGCGCCGACTTGTCGGCCATTCCTACTGATGCCATTAAGCGGGTGGAGATTCTACGGGATGGCGCCTCGGCTCAGTATGGTTCGGATGCGATTGCGGGTGTAATGAACGTGATACTGAAAGATAAATTTCAATACAGTTCCTTAACGTTAAACGCCGGGGTTACCAGTAAAGGTGACGGCGGTACGTATGGCGTTGCATTCAACAGCGGAAGTAATTTAGGAGGTAAGGGATTCCTTAATTACACGGTTGATTTCAGCCAGCAGGAAAATGCGGTTCGTTCCGGTATCATTGATTTGACGACGGAGATTGCAACGTTCGGTGATCCTTCCGCTCCTTTAACTGACCCCGTAAATAAAGCCATTGTTGACTTTCTGAAAGATTTATCCTACCGGAAATAATAATAACGGAACAGGCGAAATAACCGCCGCTAAATTTAATTTTAACCTGGGTATTGATGTTGGCGAAACCGGACAGTTTTACAGTAACGGCGCCTATGTTGCTAAGAAAGCAATCAGTAATGCCAATTACAGAACTCCATATTGGCGAACAGATGCTGGTTTACTGCACACCAGAAAACCCGGCGCTCCAAACTATACAGGTACAAATAATCCACTGTATGAAGGATATCTCGGTTATGAACCTACTTTTGAAGGTGATCTCATTGACTATAATGCAACAGTGGGTGTTCGGAATGAAAAGAATGGATGGAAACAGGATGTTAGTTTTACCATAGGAGGGAATCAACAATTGTATACCGTAGAAAATACGGTTAACCGGACATTAGGGGCTGCCAGTCCTACTGCTTTCAAACCCGGAGGTTACCGTTTCAATAATGTGGTAGGTAACTATGATATTTCCAAGTCAGTAACGGATAATTTTGCTATTGGCTTTGGTTCGGAAATAAGAAAAGAAACTTATGTAATTATTGCCGGTGACACTGCTTCCTATTCGGGCGAAGGTTCCAATTCCTTTCCCGGAATCCGGGCCGAAAATGCCTCTTCCAATAACCGCTTTAATTTCGGTGCCTATTTTGATGCGAGTTTGGATGTAACCAAAGACTTCCTCCTCAATGGAACAATACGTGCTGAAAAATATAGTGATTTCGGAAACGCCTTTGTGTGGAAAGTATCTTCCCGTTATAAAGTAGCCAACGATAAATTTGTAATCAGGGCCTCTGCATCTACGGGCTTCCGGGCTCCTACATTGCACCAAATATATGCGCAATCTACCCAGGCCTCTTTTGCCGGGGGAACTATCGTGCTGTCCGGTTTATTTAATAACAGAAGTAAGCAAGCCTTCGCGTTGGGCATTCCGCTGCTTAAACCGGAAAAATCAAATAACTATACCGTGGGGATAGGCGTAAGTCCAACTAAAAATTTCAGCTTCACCCTCGATTATTATAGTATCACGATCAAAGAGAGAATTGTATATAGTTCTTCTATAACAACCGAAGACAGAAAACTCGCTAATCCCGTTACTGAACTGGGAAGGATTCTGAAAGGTAACAGCGTGGGGGCCGGTAATTTTGATTTGGCAAGTGTTCAGTTCTTTATTAATGGTATTAAAACCGAAACCCAGGGACTTGATTTGGTAGCCAGTTACAGGAATATTTCGCTCGGAACAGGTAAACTGGGAGCTAACCTGGCCGGTAACTTCACCTTAAGAAATAAAGTAGTGGGTGCTCCTAATGATCCGTCTGCCATTAAATCGGCAGGCACCACCATTTTAAGTACACAGGTAAGGTCTTTATTGGAAGAAGGAAGGCCGAGATACAAAGTAGTATTAGGTTTCGATTATCATATTAAGCAATTCAGTGTAAACCTGAATAATACGCTATTTGGAAAAACGGCGTTCCAGGACCTGGATAATGGCGGTTCAGATATGGAAAACATTAAACAGGAATTTAAACCTGCCGTTGTTACGGACCTGAACCTGGGATATGATTTCACGGATAAGATCAATTTATCTGTTACGGTAAATAATATTTTTAATATTCTGCCGAAGTGGGAACTCAAAGCCCTGAACTCGGCCGGCCAGGCTGTTTTAGACGATGCAGCAGCAAAAAATTTACTGGAAGGATTTCTGGCATTCAGCGGACGCTATCGGATTTTAGCGTATAACGGTTCTCAGTTCAGCCAATTGGGAACTATTTTCCAGGCTTCTTTGTTGTTCAAGTTCTAAAAAAAAAGTTAACAAGGAAATGGGGTTGATTTCTTCAAAGGAAATCAACCCTTTTTCATTTGGGGATGTGTACTCCGGGCGTTTAATCTTTTCTATTTTTGTTATTAAATAACAGAATGAGTAACCTGTACACAAATCTTTCTGAAGTATATGAAGCCATGTACCGGAGTTTTATAAATTACGGGGAGGAGTTTGAGTTCTATTATAACCTGCTAAAAAAATATCGGAGAAAAAGTGTTTTGGAAATCGGATGCGGAACCGGAAACCTGGCCAACCGGTTTAAAAAAGAGGATATTGAATATACCGGGCTTGATCAAAGTGATGAAATGCTGTCAATAGCCGCAAGGAATAATCCTGGTACTCGGTTTATTAAGGGTGACATGAGAAATTTTCAACTATTTAATAGTATAGATTCTGTTATTATTACCGGCAGAACTATCAGCTATCTGATTCCTGATAAGGATGTGCAGGATACTTTCCGTTGCATCAATAAAAATTTGAATTCGGCCGGTATAATTTGTTTTGATTGCATTGATGCGGCTAAATTTATTCCTCTTATAAGGCCCGAAGAAAAGATTATTCATGAGGCCGGTTTCAATAATAAAAAATATCGCCGTGAAAGTTATTGGGCGGTAAATCATAATCAACGCGGATTGTTTGATTGGTCCTCTTTTTATTACGAGAAAGATTCGAATGGCCGTCTTCATTCAATAGGAGAGGACCATTCTACTTTACGGGCTTTTTTCCGGGAAGATATCACCCGGTTGCTGGAAGCCAATGGTTTTGGAGTAAAAGAAATTATTGACAGGCCTTCCTATGCATTTGATACATTTGTTATTGTGGCTGAAAGGAAACGGAGCTAAAAGAAGGAATTTTACATGATCAATCATAAACCTTTTCTATTATGGAAATGTATGACAATAAAGAAACGGTAGAGAAATCATTTGATTTAAGTTATATCAGTGAGCCGTTGATCCAGGCGCAATGGGCCGAATTTATCGAGTTAAAAAAAGTAATCAATGAATTGTCAAAAAAGAAAAAAGCGCCAATATCCATACTGGATATAGGAATCGGAAACGCCCGGATTCCCCAACATTTGTGTGGCATAAAGGAAATTTGGGAAATGGTCAGTATATATGATGGACTCGATAATGCGCAGGCCTGTGTGGACATATCGAATAAAACTATTGCCGAATATAATATCCAGGATAAAGTATTTGCTCATCATTTTGACGCGTCGCAATTACATAAGTGGGGAAAGAAATATGACCTGGTTATTACTACCTGGTTTACCGCTGGTAATTTCTATCCGCCCGATTTCCCCTTCGAAACATATGGAATATCCGGCGAAAGGCTGAATCTAACAAGAAATAAAAAATTCGAAACCATTTTTTCGGATGCGTACAATCTAGTAAACCCCGGGGGTGAAGTATTGATAGGGGCCTGCTATATTGATAATGAAGCCACCCGGCAAAAACAGGAAGAATCGTACCGAAAGATGGGAATGACTATTATTACCGACGAGAAAGATTCATTTACCGCTACCAGGGAGAGATTCTGGTCGCAGCGATTTACCAAAGAAAAATTACAGAATTATTTGCATTTTGTTAATAAGCGGAATATCATCTTCACTCCCCTCGATACATATAACTATGCAATGCAGGTACGCATTAAGAAATGATAATTTCCTTTTGTCCTGTCTTGATTTCCGACTAAATACATCCTTGAGAATGTATAAAAGAGGAGATTAATAACCAGGTAGGGAGGAAAAGAACTACCTTACTTCGTTTAATTAGCGAAATGAATAAACCTTTTGATACATTGATTGATAGTTACCTGGATAATAAAGTAGGTATTGACACCAGCTTCTTAAGCGAGGCTTTGTCGAACGGCTTACATCAAAATGTTCTGCAATTGTATCAGGATGAATTAATGACTGACGCCGGCATCGGCAACGATTCAATAAAAGACATTCACCAGGGATGGAGAGGAGATAAAATTTATTGGCTGGATAAAAAGCATAATAATTCCTTCGAGCAGGATTTTTTATTGCTGGTAGAAGAATTTATAGAACACCTCAACAGCACCTGCTATACCGGAATCAACGGCTATGAATTTCATTATGCCTTATATGAAGAAGGGAGTTCTTATAAACGGCACAGGGACCAGTTTAAGAACGACAGCCACCGAAAATTTTCACTTATTAATTATTTAAACGAAAACTGGCTGGAGGAAGACGGGGGTCAATTATTGGTTTACCAGGATGAAACCGTTCAGAAAATTCTGCCACATTCCCAAACGGCTGTTTTTTTTAAGAGTGATGAAATGGAACATGAAGTAACAAAGGTCCATCGAAGCCGGATGAGCATAACCGGCTGGTTGAAATGCATGTAGGAATTCTTTATTACAAAAAGTACCCATTTCCAAAAAAATAACAGCCTGCATCCAGGCGGGAAATAAAATTCGAACTATTCCTTTTTATTTCTTGTATGGAGATTCCTGGCTGACTACCATAACAGGTTGTTCAAGCGAAGTGTTTTCTACCGATAATCGTAAGGTATAGGTTCCCGCTCTTAAAAATGTTTCGTAATGTATAAAATAAGGGTATTCGCTATTGGATTTACGGGTTACCAAATCCCAGCGAAACGTGTTAAGACCCTCTGCTCCTTCAATAGTTTTTTCCCAGATTTCCAGGTTGGCCGTATCCCTGAGCGAGAGCAGAATTGATTTTGGCTTGTTGAGCCAAAAGGAAATGGGGAGTTTCTCCATAGTTCGGTAATCAGGCTCTCCAC
Source organism: uncultured Chitinophagaceae bacterium (assembly GCA_963775145.1). Lineage (GTDB taxonomy): Bacteria > Bacteroidota > Bacteroidia > Chitinophagales > Chitinophagaceae > Endoryza. The sequence goes on along the minus strand of CAVZHZ010000010.1, from coordinate 2,285 downwards.
CAAATGAATTAAACCAGGGTCTTTTGGCCACAGGTATCTTAAACAACCAGTCTTTATCAAGGGAGAGATTGTCCTTTACCATTTGCTGAATGGGCAGGAGGTTGATTTTATATATCCCTCTTCCATGGGTAGCAGCAATGAGGTCCATCGTTGGTTCGTGAATTTCCAGGTCCGCTATAGAAGCAGCCGGCATCTGGTTTCCGAGGTAAGACCAATCTTTCCCTCGATTGGTGGATATATATACTCCGCGTAATCCCCCGGCATATAGTATGTTTTCTTTGGAGGGATCCTCCAGTATTACATTCACTGGTTCATCCGGTAATCCATCAGCAATACTAGTCCAGTTTTTTCCATAATCCTCCGAAACGTATAAATAATGACGAAGGTCGTCATGGTTTATTCCCGTCATGGCAAGGTATACCCGCTCCTTTACAAAACGGGAAGGGCAAATGCTCCGTATATAACTATTGGCAAGACCTGATGAAATTTCATCCCAATTATTACCATCGTTTTTTGAAACCCAGCAGGCGCCCTTATCCGTACCCGCATACAGCAATCCTTTTTCCATCTTTGATTCTGACAACGCTCCCAGGGCAAAAGATTTCTTTTCTCTTATCGATGAAAGGGAAAGGTTTGGACTTATTACCTTCCAGGTATTGCCCCGATCAATACTTTTGAAAACGAAATTACCACCGTGATAAAGTGTCTTGCTTTGATGCGGGGAGATAAAATAAGGAGTTATATAATTGAATATAAGACTGTCCTTAATTTCCGCAGGCAGTTTAGGCATGATGCCGACAATCGTATCCATACTTCTATTGAACCGGATTGCATTACCGTGCTGTGTGCTGTAATAAATGGTGGAATTATCTTCAGGATCAACTTGTGTTACGCAACCGTCACCACCGTCCCAGGGATCGATCCAAAGATATTTCCAGGGATCAGGAAAATTAGTATTGATTTCTGTTGGTGGTCCATACACCGTAGCATTATCCTGGGTGCCCCCGTAGATCGTATAAGCTGACTGATCAATAGTGATATCATAAAATTCTCCAACGGGTATATTGTTATAGTGAATCCAGGATAGTCCTTTGTCGTAACTCGTATAAAAACCTCCATCATTACCCAATGCCAGGTGTAGCGGATTTTGCGGATTGATCCACAACTCACATTGATCGAGATGAAGTCCCTGGGCAAGACTCTGCGTCATGTGTGTTACCTTCCCTCCAATAAATTCAAATGATTTACCTCCATCGGTGCTGTGTGCCAGTCGAACCCCCAGGCAGTACACTTCTTCGTCATTTTGAGGGTTCACATAAACATCGGTAAAATACCATCCGATACCGGGGAAAATTTTAAAGGGACCTTTATGAGTTTTGGTCCAGCTTTGCCCGCCGTCAGTAGTTTTATAGAGTTCTGCGGCATTATCTCTTGAGTTGTTCAGGTTATCAATCAGCGCGTATGCTTTGGAGGGATTTGAATAGGATACAGCCAGGCCCATTCTCCCCACGCGAGGTCCCGACGGCAACCCGGAATTGGCCGGGGCCCATGTTTTCCCCCCATTGATGCTTTTATACACAGTACTGTTCTTGCCGCTAATGCCGGGGTGCGATGGCGCTGGATCGTCGCCGGCCTCGCCTTGCTGGTGATGGCGTCCTCCGTTCCGCTCTACAACTTTGTCCGGCAGGAATACCTGCCCAGCAACGTGGACGAGGGCGAGTTCGACGTGCGGGTCACCGCGCCGGAGGGCACGGGCCTGGGCGCGATCAATGAGGTGGCGCTAAAGATCGAGGAGGAATTGAAGCGGATCCCGGCGTGCGATCGTGCTGACGGCCGTCGGCAGTAGTTTCTCGGCGGGCTGAACAGCGCCAATTTTTACGTCCGCCTCGCGCCGCACGCCGAGCGCACCTTTGGCTGGGGGCGGCTTGTTGCAATGGCCGCCCTGGCGGGCGTTTCAGGGCAATTACAGCCAGCGCGACATCCAACAGGAAATCCGCACAGCGCCTGAGCAAGTTCACCGACGTCCGCATCGCCGATGCGCAACCCGCAGACCTTCATCGGCGGCGGACCGAACTACGACATTGATTTCTCGCTGCTGGGCCCGGATCTCGGACGTGTTGTTCAACTACGCCGAGCAGTTGCGCCTGAAGGCGCACCGAGCTGGGCCTGCAGGACGCCGACATCACGCTCAAGCTCGACAAGCCGGAATTGCGCGTCGAGATCGACCGCGAGCGCGCCGCCAATCTGGGCGTGGACACCGAGGACATCGCCAGGGCGCTGCGGAT
>CAVZHZ010000009.1:0-1185374 GCA_963775145.1 uncultured Chitinophagaceae bacterium | reverse complement strand
AAATATCGTTTATCCTGACTTGCTGCTAACCCAAATCCCAAATTCTTACAAATAAAAAACAGGATTTCAGAATTGAATCCTTTTTCAAACCTTTTGCTACCGGAATGATGCAGTCCCGCCAACTTGCCGCTATTATGTTTACCGATATGTTGGGATATACCGCTCTTATGCAGACGGATGAAGAAGAAGCTACCAAAAAACGACAGCGGCATAAGTCTGTTTTTGATAAAAGTGTGGAAGAACACCATGGAAAAGTGCTTCAATACTTTGGAGATGGAACCCTCAGCATTTTTTCGTCTTCGTTAGATTGCGTGAACTGTGCCATTGACATCCAGCAACAGTTAGTTCAATCACCCAAAGTTGATATCCGTATCGGTATTCACACGGGGGATATTATGCATGAAGACGATGGAATATATGGCAATGGAGTAAACATTGCTTCCCGGATTGAAACCCTTTCGGTCCCGGGGGCGTTTTTATTTCAGACCGGGTTTACAAAGATATGAAAAAAATCATAAACACATCCTCACAAAGGAAATAGGCTTTTTCGAGATGAAGAATGTACAGCAGCCGGTTCGCATTTTTGCTATTGCCAATAAGGGCCTGGTTGTTCCCGGCCAGGGAGGAGATCAAAGGAAAAATAAAACAAACTATTAATACCCTGGCTGTTCTTCCTTTTGCAAATCTTAGTAATGATCCGGACAATGAGTTTTTCAGTGACGGCGTAACGGAAGAATTGCTGAATGCATTAATTTTACATATGTCAGAGGACTTCGAGTTACTTCCCGTACTTCCACCTTTGCATTAAAAGGAAGTAAGGAAGATATCCGCGATATAGCGGCTAAACTAAATGTCGAAAAACTGGTTGAAGGCAGTGTCCGAAAATCGGGCAACCGGGTACGTATTACGGCCCAGTTGATTAATGCGGCCGACGGCTTTCATATCTGGAGCGAAACTTACGACCGCGATCTGACAGATATATTCCAGGTACAGGATGAAATCAGTAAAATCGTTGCGAATAAATTAAGGGCTGAACTTTCTCCCGAGAAAAAAGATGCAGTATTGGTAAAGCCTCCCACCAAAAACATGGAAGCCTATTCCCTTTTTCTGAAAGGAAAATATTATCAGAACAAAGAAACCCCGGCCGAAACATTTATGGCGATTGATTATTTTAGGCAAGCTATTGACAAAGCCCCGGATTTTGCGTTCCCCTATGCATTCCTCGCAGCGGCCTATGCGATGCTCGGAAGTGTGGGAGTTATTCCCAGCCAGGAAGCCTTTCATGAGATTGAAATAGTGAACGTGCCCTGTCCCTGGATAGCTCGCTCTCCCAGAGCCACGTTGCGCGTGCAGTAGGTAATCTATTTTTCGAGTGGAGGTGGGAAGATGCATACATCTTTAATGAAAGCCATTGAACTGAATCCGGAGCCTCAGAATCTTATTGGGTGCTGGGCTATTATTCCTGATCATGAATGAACCACCCTAAAGCTGTGGCCACTTTTGAAAAGGCATGGTTCAGGATCCGCTCTCTATGCCGTTGGCCCGATCACTGGGCATTGCTTATTTTTACCAGGCCAGGTATGATGATGTAATCAGGATGTCTGATATGCAATTGGAAGTAATGCCAGCCAACTGGTACGCCCTTTCGATCAAAGGATTGTCGATGGGTATGCAGGGTAACTGGAATAAAGCATTGGGAATATTAATGCAGGCGAATGAAATTTCCGGGGGATCACCGCTTACACTTTCCTATCTCGCTTATTGCTATGGTATACTTAACAAGAAGGAGCAGGCATTGTTAACAATAAAACAGTTAGAAGCTTATCACGAATCCCATCCTGAACTGATAAGAAACGGAGACCTGAGTTTTGCATGGTGGGGCATCGGTGATCGGGATAGAGCATTCGATTACCTGTTTAAAGGTATCGACCAAAAAGAAGGGATGATAAGTTTTATGGTTAACTCTCCTTTGTATGTTGGATTACATGAAGACCCGCGGTTTGAAGTAGTAAAAAAGAAAATGAATCTTTAAAATGAATTGATCAAATGCCTGCCACCCGCCAACTCGCTGCCATTATGTTTACCGATATCGTCGGATATACGGCATTGATGAAGGAGAATGAGTCTGAAGCTGCAATGCGTCAGCGTCACCGGAATTTTTTCAAAAAGAACATGAAAATTTTCATGGCGAGGTATTGCAATATTATGGGGATGGCACTTTGAGTATTTTTAAAAGCGCCGTAGAAGCGGTAGGCTGTGCCATTTCGATGCAGCAGCAATTTAATACCGGGCAGCGGTACCATTAAGAATCGGCATTCATTTAGGAGATATTGCTTATAATAAGAATGATATTTATGGTGATGGCGTCAATCTTGCTTCCCGTATTGAAAGTATGGGCATACCGGGTTCCATTTTAATTTCCGACAAGCTGAACTATGCAGTAAAAAACCATGATTCTATCTCCACAAAATCATTAGGCCTCTTTGAATTAAAAAATATAAAAGAGCCAATAGAAATATTTTCTGTTACAAACCGTGATATAAAAGTACCGGAGCGGTCGGAGTTGAAAGGCAAAATGAAAGAAAGCAAAAAGTCTGTCGCTGTTCTTCCATTTATTAATATGAGTGCTGATCAGGAAAATGAATATTTCAGTGATGGAATCGCCGAAGAAATTTTGAATGCATTAGTAAGGGTAGAAGGCTTGCAGGTAACTGCGCGAACTTCTTCATTTTTCTTTAAAGGGAAAAATATGGATGTGCGGGAAATTGCAACTCAGCTTGGTGTAAATTATGTACTCGAAGGCAGTGTTCGTAAAGCTGGCAACCGGGTACGGATTACTGCACAATTGGTAAGCAGTATAGATGGCTATCATTTATTTTCTGAAACCTATGACCGTACACTGGAAGATATTTTTGCTGTGCAGGATGAAATCGCTGCTAAAATCACTAACCGGCTACGGGAAAAACTTGGTGAAGAGCAACACAACAGCAATTAGTGAAAGTGCCGACCATGAATATGGAAGCATATGAAACTTATCTGCGTGGCTTATATTATTTCAATCAATGGGGAGATGAAGCCATGGGTAAGGCCATTCCATTTTTTGAGAAAGCCATTGAAATGGATGATGATTTTGGTTTACCACATGCCCGGCTTGGGCTTTGTTATTTCTTTCAGGCATTTGGCGGAAAAATATCATGGGAACTGGCCCGTAGTAAGGCAATGGTACATTTTGACAAAACCAGGCAATTGGGAATTGAAACGCCGGAAGCTTACTTTGCCTTTTTTATTTTTCATACATTTCATCAGTGGAACTGGGCAGCAGCTGTAGAAGTAATTAAAAAAGGATTGGAACTTTTCCCTAATTATTCCGGTCTGCTCCATGCCCTTTCCACCTTGTATTATATTAAGGGAGATAGCAAATCCAAATTTGAAAGCCATAAAAAAGGATTAGAACTCGACCCAATGTCCATTCAGATGATTTTCTTTATGGCCGTTGCTTATATATGGAACCTTGAATTTGAAAAGGCCCTTCCTTACCTGAACAAAGTATTGGATATGGTTCCCAATCACAGAGCCGCCTTTGAATACAAAGGATGGATAGAGGCCTTCCGGGGAAAGTATGAAGAAGCACTTTCTATTTTCGAAAAACTGGAACCGGCGATTGGTTATCGTCTTCATCGTTCTACCTGCCCTGGGTTGGGTTTATTTAAAACAAGGTAAAAAAGAAAAAGCGGATGCCTGTTATCAGGGAATTGACAAAACTTGAAAAGGATCAATCATGTTAGTTTTTCACTTGACCTCGCCATCCTGTTTACCTGCGCTGGTGATTTTGATAAAGCTTTTCATTATTTAGAAAAAGCGCATCATAACAAAGTGGGAGATTCGATGATGTGCAAATCGGATCCTTTCTTAGAGCCATTAAAAACCGACCCGCGGTTTAAAAATATGGAGGCATTAATTGGTGAAGTGCCACTTAAAGGTTCTTAGAAATCTAAGACGATGAGTTCTTTTAAGGTCTTTGATGCTGTAACTTTAGCATGGTATTCAGATATTAGTTTCCTTTTACAATTTCTCACAAATGTCCTCTTCGCGTCAGCTTGCCGCTATCATGTTCACCGATATCGTAGGGTACACGGCCATGATGGGTGATGACGAACAAAAAACTTTTGAGCTGCTTAAAAAAAACAGGGATTTACATAAACCAATCATTGAAGAATTTGGGGGACGATGGATAAAAGAATTAGGCGATGGGCTTATGATCAGTTTTAATACTGTCACTGATGCGGTGATGGCTGCGCTGAAAATTCAGGAAGCTACCCGACTGTTGAATGAGTTTGAGCTTCGGATAGGAATTCACCTGGGGGAAGTGGTTTTTGACAATGGGGACGTTTTTGGCGACGGCGTGAATATTGCCTCGAGGATTCAATCCCAGGCAAAGCCCGGAACGATCTACATTTCGGAGTCTGTTCATCAGAATGTTTCAAATAAAAAAGGATTTGAAACGAGATATATAAAACAGGAATTCCTTAAAAATGTAAAAGAACCGGTGAGGATCTATGAAGTTATGACTGCCGGAAAAAAATATCCGGCTGTAACAAAAGAACTACCTCAAAAATCGCCGGTTAAATGTATTGCTGTTCTTCCGTTCCTGAACCTGAGTAACGACCCCTCCCTGGAATACTTCAGCGATGGTTTAACGGAAGAGCTGATCTCTCATTTATCCCGATTAAAAGATATGCGGGTAATTTCCAGGACCACATCAATGAAATACAAGGGAACCAAAAAAGGCATCAAAACAATTGGAATGGAAACCGGCGCCAGCTATATCATGGAGGGAAGTGTGCGCATTCATGGAAATAATCTCCGGATTACGGCCCAGTTTGTAGATGCAAACCGGGATATTCATTTATGGGCCGAAAGTTATAACGGAACACTGGATGATGTTTTTGATATACAGGAAAAGGTGTCAGCCAAAATCGTATCAGAATTTCGATTGCAACTTACCAAAGATGAAAAAGATTCTTTGCAAAAGCGGTATACAGAAAATACAGAAGCCTTTCAACTCTACCTGCAGGGTCGCTACTTCTGGAATAAGAGAAATGAAGAAGGATTGAATACGGCCATTCGTTATTTTGAGAAGGCGATCGAAACAGACCCGGACTATGCATTGGCCTGGGCTGGTCTGGCCGACACGTACAATCTGCTTGGTGAATTTACAAACAGGTCCAGAAGAGAGTTATATCCCAAGGCAAAGCGGGCAGTGAGCAAGGCATTGGAAATAGACAACCAGCTCGCCGAAGCCCATATTTCATTGGGGCTTCTGATTATGCTGAATGAATGGGATTGGATAAATTCAGGAAATGAATACCAGGCAGGCATTAAATTGAATCCCAATTATGCAACCGGCCATCACTGGTATGCTGAATGGCTTTTATTCATGGGAAGAACAACGGAAGCTATTGAGGAGATTTCCATAGCTGTCAAACTAGACCCGGTTTCCCCGGCGATTCTTAAAGACCAGGGCATGACATTTTATTACTGCCGGCAATATGACCGGGCGATTGAATCTGCAAAAAAAACATTAGAGTTGAATCCGGATTTTGCCACCGCCTACCGGCTACTTTCTCTGGCTTACCAGGGGAAAGGAATGTATGATGCGGCAATTGAAGAGAATCAGCGTTGGGGGCAGTACACGGGGAACAAAGTAAAAACGAACATTTCCCTGGCTCAAATCTATGCCGCCGCTGGCCGGAAAGAAGAGGCCTTGAAAATAATTGAAGAAGCAGAAACCGAAATGGCATTAACTGGAAATGACTATCGCGGGATGGCCCTTATATATGCCGCCCTCGAAAAACCTGGTGAGTCTTTTGAATGGCTGGAAAAAAGTTATGAGCAACACGAAGAATCCTTATGTAACCTGAAAGTGGACCCGAAACTAGATTCCCTTCGAGCAGATCCACGGTTTATAAGCATGTTACATAAAGTGGGCCTATCAGTATGATCGGACTAAAGGAGAAAAAATGCGGCCCTGGAGAGAAAAGAACGGAAAGTTATCATCCGGGTTATGACAAAGGCGAATCTCGTCTAAATACCCTATTTAATTCTTTTCATTTCATCCCTTTTCTTTTTTTTAACTTCCCTGAATAAAACAATGGCCAGTCCCAAATTCGGGAGCCTACACTACCATGTTCCGCAATTGTACCCTTTATAAGACCTTGACCAGCCACAAAAACAAAAATCTTTTTGGAAGGAAAACCCAGTAAACAATTACCTATTTAAATGAAAGCAAAAACAATCAAAGGAAATTCAGTCGGAGAAATTAAAGAGGCATTAAAGTGGAGTATGGCCGATGCCCGCCTGCCGGACGGGCAAGTTTAGCGAAGGCTGGAAGTGAGTTTATTATTCGATTACCAATTGTCTGAATCAGGATTTACAGGATTAAAGGATGGGCATGATTAAGATGTATCTAATCCTGTTAATCCTAAAATCAAGAAAATCCTGATTCAGACAATTTATGATATTGTAAAAGCGCATGGCGGAGAAATTAAAGTGGAAACAAAGCCAGCCTATGCCGGTTCGGACGAGGAAAATGTGGGAACAGAATTTATTATTCAATTACCGGTTGTCTGAACTGGGATTTATGGGATGGTTAGGATTTAGGGGAAATGTTTTACTCCCATTTATCAAATAAATCCTATAAATCCCACTTCAGACAATTTATGATATTGTAAAAGCAGATGGCGGCCAGTTGAAAGTAGAAATATAGAGGGAGAGGGGAGTGAGTTTATTATTCAATTACCTGTTGTCTGAACTGGGATTAATGAGATGGTTAGGATTTATGAGAAATAATGTTAATCCCATTTATCCAATAAATCCTATAAATCATGACTTGTCCCGGCTTTTCGGCAGTTCAGACAAGCTATGAAATTAAAAAGGCACATAGCGGATAGTTGATAAGATAACCGGATTACCTGATTATTTGATGAACTAAATTGGGTAAGAAGGAATCTTCCGAAATGAAATCGATATTTGCGATATTTTAAGTAAAACATCACCAAACACCTTATGCTGTTAAAAATTATTCTTACAATTATTATTATCCAATATTGCAGAAAATCCCTGCAAAGCGCTTCCAAATTTCCTAAATGGGATTTATGGCTTAAAATAGGACTGGGTATATCTATTGCTTCACTCGTCATTGAAAATGGCGGGCCCATTCCAAGCCAAATTGCGAGGTGGGTTATCAATATTATCCTTTTATCCATTGTTTATTTATCATTCAACCAGGAGGAATTCAAGCCGCTTAAATCAACGGTCAATATAATATTACCCTATGTCGGTATTGCTCTCGTGGGCGATATAGTGGATTTAATAAATATTGAGTTTCTTAATTCGTTGACCAATTACATTGACACTGCTAAATTTTTTGCTGTAGTCTGGATGATTGCCATGTGGTTCATTACGCGAAGGCAAAAAAAAGCAATTCAAAAACAACAGGAGAAATTACTGGAAAAGGAGAAGGAGAACCAGATCACCGAATCTTTAAAAGCGGCATTAGAGGTGCAGGTAGCGGAGCGGACTGCTGCACTTACTAAGCAAAAAGAGGAATTACAACACACACTCCAGGATCTAAAGGCTACCCAGGCTCACCTGATCCAGGCTGAAAAAATGGCTTCGCTCGGCGAACTTACCGCCGGCATTGCCCATGAAATTCAAAACCCCTTAAACTTCGTCAATAATTTTTCTGAAGTGAATAAAGAACTAATTGACGAACTCGAGCAGGAAATTGAAAAAGGGAATTTTAAAGAGGTAAAAGTGATTGCGAAAGACATAAAGGAGAATGAAAAAAAGATCATTTATCATGGTAAGCGAGCCGATGCCATTGTGAAAGGAATGCTGCAACACAGCCGCAGCAGCAGCGGGGTAAAAGAGCCAACAGACATCAATGCGTTGGCAGATGAATATTTACGTTTAGCTTATCATGGATTACGGGCAAAAGACAAATCTTTTAATGCTACCTTGAAAACTGACTTTGATGAGTCCATAGGTAACATCAACATCATTCCGCAGGATATTGGAAGAGTAATCCTAAACCTTATAACAAATGCATTTTACGTTATCAATGAAAAAAAGAACCAGGGTTTTGAAAACTATGAACCAACTGTCACAGTGAAGACTTCCAAAAACCCCCCTTCGGGGGGCAGGGGGGCCGAAGTTCTGATTTCAGTTAGAGATAATGGACAAGGCATTCCTCAAAAATTACTTGACAAAATCTTTCAACCCTTCTTTACCACCAAACCAACGGGGCAGGGAACAGGTTTAGGTTTATCATTGAGTTATGATATTGTGAAGGCACATGGAGGCGAATTGAAAGTGAAAACCAAAGCGGGAGAGGGGAGTGAGTTTATTATTGTATTACCGGTTGTCTGAACTGGGATTTATGAGATGGATAGGATTTATGGGAAATGTTTTATTCCATTTATCAAATAAATCCTACAAATCACAGTTCAGACAAATTATGATATTGTAAAAGCACATGGCGGAAAGTTGAAGTTGGAATCAAAAGAGGGGGAGGGGAGTGAGTTTATTATTCAGTTGCCTGTTGTCTGAAATGGGACCTATTAGAAATGTTGCTAATACTATAAATCATTACTTGTTCCGATTTTTTTGGAATTCAGACATCTATGATATTATAAATACGATAAAAAGAAATACAGAGTCTGAAACCCAGCAGGTACATCCTTCGTTTAAATAACATTACGGGTCACTTTTTCCTCCTATTTTGCTAAATCAGGCCAACGAACTCACCTCAACGATTCGTTTGTCCGGATTGATGCAACTTGTTCAATTGTTATTAAGACTCCAGAAAGCTAGAACCATTAAGTAAATAGAAAGAGGAAAAATACCAACTGTACCCCTGTTGTTAGTGAAAGGAAAATTTAATATCAAATTCTAAATAAATATATTGCAGTTGGAATATAACCTCCATTGACCATGAAGATTCTTTTACTGACTATATGCTGCTTTCTTTCCTTGCAAACCGTTATCGCACAAAATAAAAAGCTGGACAGCATCGATCGTTTAATTAACCAGGCTGCTTCAGACACGGATAGGATAAAACTTGCCATGCTGAAAATGGATATACTCGGCGCGATAAATTTAGACTCTGCTATCAGCCTGGGCAAGAAAACTCTTCAAACCGCGCAGCAGATCAATCACTACAAAGCCCAACTGAGACTTCGGCTAAAACTGGCAAACAATTATTGTTATAAAGGGGCCTACGGACTAGCTGAAGAACAACTAAGCTTTTTGGAGCGTTTCATAAAGGCAACTGAAGACTCCGCGGATTTCGCTGAATTTTATAGTACGCGGGGTATGATGTATGGAATGCAATCTAAATACGATTCTTCTATTGTTTTTTATGAGAAAGTTATTGGAATTTATGAACGCACAGGCAAAACAAGATCATTAGGTAATCCCTATTCGAATATTGCCATTGCATACCAGCAACAATCAAATTATCCACAAGCATTATTGTACCAGCAAAAAGCGCTGGAAATATCTGAAAAAAACAAAGACGAAGTGCAGCAAGCTTACACGATCATGAATATGGGAAATACCTTTTCTAATATGGGCGATTCGGTAAGAGCCGAAAAGAGTTACTTAGATGCCATCAAATTGGCAAAAAAAAATACCCTTATCAATGTTGAATTGTATGGTTATAGCAACCTTGCGTCGATGTATGTGAAGCAAAACAAATGGCCAGAGGTATATGAATTTGCAATGAAAGCCGCCGTGTTGGGAGCCTCTATGGGAGACCAGGGTATACACTCCGCCAGCCTGTCTAAAGCCGCCACAGCCTTAGCTTATACCAATAAGATCGCGGAGGCTGAAGCATTAGCAAAAAAAGCAATTTTGATTGCTGATTCATCAACCCAGCCCCTGAATATTTACCAGGCATATTCTAGTATGGGTAACATTTTGAGGCTTAAAGGTAGTTTCGCGGCAGCCATCCCTTACTATGAAAAAGGATTTTTGGCAATGAAAGGGTCAGATATTTACGACATTGATAATGGGGAAGTGTATAAGCAGCTATCCGATTGTTTCGAAAAAACAAAAAATTATAGCAAGGCCCTGGAAGCATATAAAATTGCCGTACAGATAATTGATTCGGCACGAAGTAAAGATAATATACGGAAGAGTACCGAGCTTACGATGAATTATGAATTTGACAGGAAACAGCAGGTACAGGTGGCCCAGCAAAAAGTAAAAGACGAATTAGCCAGAACAAGGCAACTTGGTTTAGTATCGGGCCTGGTATTGGTCTTTCTGCTGGCAGTGGTTGCCTTTATTGGTTTTCGGAATAAACAAAAATCAAATGCGTTACTAAAGAGTCAAAAAACAGAAATAGAAAATACACTAACGCTGCTGAAATCTACCCAATCCCAACTTATCCAATCCGAAAAAATGGCATCCCTGGGCGAGCTCACTGCGGGAATTGCTCACGAAATTCAAAACCCCTTGAATTTCGTTAATAATTTTTCTGAAGTCAATACCGAGTTAATTGATGAAATGGAACAGGAAATTAATAATGGAAATTATGATGAAGTAAAAGTAATCGCCCGGGATATAAAAGAAAACGAACAGAAAATTAATCATCACGGTAAACGGGCCGATGCTATTGTGAAAGGGATGCTGCAACACAGTCGCAGCAGCAGCGGCGTAAAAGAACCCACCCATATCAATGCGTTGGCTGATGAATATTTACGGTTGGCTTATCACGGCTTAAGAGCAAAAGACAAAACCTTCAATGCCACCATGAAAACTGATTTTGATGAAACAATTGGGAAAATCAATATCATTCCGCAGGATATTGGAAGAGTGATATTGAATTTAATTACCAATGCATTTTATGTGGTGGATGAAAAGAAGAACCTTCGGCAGGTTCAGGGCGACAATTATGAACCAACTGTTTCGGTGAGTACAAAAAAAGTAAATGGAAAAGTTGAAGTGAGAGTAAAAGATAATGGCAATGGCATTCCTCAAAAATTATTGGACAAAATTTTCCAACCCTTTTTCACCACCAAACCCACCGGGCAGGGAACGGGATTGGGTTTATCATTGAGTTATGATATTGTAAAAGCACATGGCGGTGAATTGAAAGTGGAAACGAAGGAGGGTGAAGGCAGTGAGTTTATTATACAATTACCTGTTGTCTGAACTGGGATTTATGAGATGCATAAGATTTATAAGAAATATTGTTAATCCCATTTATCCCATAAATCCTATAAATCACAGTTCAGACAAATTATGATATTGCAAAAGCACATGGAGGGGAGTTGAAGGTGGAGACAAAGGAGGGGGAAGGGCCGGAGTTTATTATTTCATTGACGATGTAACGAAGTAAAATGTGTCGTGCCTACGGCACTTATTTACTCTTGCATTGCTTTGCACCGGAATGAATTCCGGTGTTAAAAGATATAAACGAGCCTACGGCTCTTAACCCTGAGCGAAGAAATTATTAATGCAGAGGCCAGTGGCGTAGCCACGGATATATTTTATCACCATGGACTTCAGTCCATGGCAGGAAAAACAAAAAGATAGAGAGCCGTAGGCTCGGTACATAAAAAAAGACATGGCAAACACCTACCATCAAATCTACTTGCAAGCAGTTTTTGCCGTAAAATACCGGCAGGCTGTTATCAGTAAAGAATGGAAACAACAACTGCAAGCTGTTATCGGAAACCTCATCAACGAAACAGGCTGCAAAACCATTATCGTAAACGGTGTGGAAGATCACATCCATTGCTTTCTCGGATTAAAGCCTGTTGTTTCTGTATCAGAATTAATGAAAACGGTAAAAGCCAAATCATCTAAATATATAAACGAGCATCAACTAACCAAAGAAAGATTTGAGTGGCAAGAAGGATATGGCGTATTCTCTTACCATCAGTCATTAGTAGATACAGTATTTAAGTATGTTCAAAATCAGGAAGAGCATCATAAAGTGCAAACATTTGGCGAAGAGTATTTGGGTTTATTGAAGGAGTTTAAAGTGGCGTATGATGAACAGTATATTTTTCAGGAGTTGGTTTAAATAGATGTTCAAAATGAGCCTGGCCAAAATGTTTCAACCCCCGTCCGACCGCCTGCCCGACTTGGTCGTCCGTGCGGGCTTCTTTACCACCATACCGACCTGTCTGCCGGCTGGCACGGTAACTATCGGGACCACCGGACAGAGAACAGGATTAGGCTTAACTTTAAGCTATGATATTTTGAAGGCATATGACGGGGAATTAACAGTACAAACCAGCGATGGAGAAGGTAACGAACTTATCATTAAACCATAAACGGTACTTAATGAAGAATTATTTGAAGCAATTCCTATTACTTGGTATTATTTGTATGATTTCAAAACAAGTAATACTTGCCCAAGGCCATGTAGCCGACAGCCTGCACACATTATTAGCTAACACAAAAGATGAAAGACGCAAGGTTTCTTTGCTTAATGAACTTGGCCGCCATTATTTCTTTGAACTGGGAAAGCAAGATTCGGCAATCATATTGATTAAGAAAAGTCGTGAAATTGCTGCAAAGAAAGGCTATATACAATTGCAAATAGAGGGATTAATGCATCTGGCGAATCATTATATTAAAAATGCTAAGAATGAAAAACTGTTTTCAATTTCAATGAGAGAAGCGTTAGCCCTTGCAAAACAGTATGGATTGAAAGCAGAAGAAGCCGAAGTATTTAAACATCTGGGATTGGGATATTTCCGATTAGGTCTTTATGATTCAGCAAAACACTATACGGATTCAGCGCTTATCTTGGTAGATAACTATACCCTGACGGATAAGAAAGCAGATTTTCTTACTCATTTGGCGGCATTCAACTTCTGGTTTCAAATCCTGATTCTGCGAAAACAATCTCCTATAATGTGCTTAAAATAGCAAAGGCAAATAATCAAAAACGCGAAGAAGCCTTTGCACTAGAGCTTCTTGCCTTTCTATACAGAGGTCAGAACCTGGACACGGCGATGCTTTTATACAACCAGTCAATAAAGATATTAAGGGATAATGGCCTTAAAAGTCAACTCTTAAAATTATCCATAATATTGGCAAGCATGCGCGAAGTGATCAGGCCTGTATCACTTTGGCAGGAGTATCTTAATCAAGGTCTTCAGGTGGCTGGAGAGCTTAATAGCAGAATTGATTCTTTTTATCTTTTGTGGAATCTGCGATATGCGGCCACAAATCTGTGGAGATTATCCCGCATCTTTAAGCACATTCCTGAAGTTACTCGAATTGTCAAAAGAGATCGGCAGAGAAAATAACATCCCAATATTTTATCCAGTATTGGGTTTCTATATACCGAACAACAAGATTATCTGAAATCACTTCGCTATCTATCTCAGGCAAGATTAATATGTGAAAAAAACAAACTGACCGAGGATTTAGTTTGGGTTTATAATTTGCTGGCGCCAAACTTTATCGGAATGAACGACTGGATTCGGCAAGGCTTTATTCGGAAAAAGCCTATGACCTCTCATTTAAATTTTATAAAGGCGATATTCCCGCTGATCTGTCAAATATTTCGGAGATAATTATTATGAAACAGGACGACATAAATTTGCACTTCAGCTCCTGCACAAAAGTTTGCCGGCATTGTTGCGGGATGTATCCTATAACTACATGTAAGCCACTTTTGGACTGGCTAAAGTGTTCAGCAAAACCGGTCCCATAGATTCCAGTATTTATTATGCAAAAAAGACGATGACTATAGCCCAGGAAGCCGGGCTACCTATATTTATTATCAGATCAGGAAAATTATTAACTGATTATTATAAAGAGCATAATATCATTGACAGCGCTTTCAAATATCAGCAGTTTGCAATGGCCGCAAAAGATTCTTTGTTCAATCTTGAAAAGCAAAGACAGTTTTCTGACATTGCTTTCTCACAGGAATTGCAGCAGAAAGAGATACAGCAACAAATTGAAAAAGCAAGACTACAGTATAATAGCCGAATGAAAATCTATTTTCTTGTTGGCGGAATTGGAATATTGTTATTGGTTGCGGGGCTGTTATTTCGCAATAATCGCCAGAAACAGAAAGCCAGGGTCAAAATTGAAAAAGCCTATGAAGAGCTTAGGGATACGCAAGCTCAATTGATACAACGCGAAAAAATGGCAAGCCTTGGAGAACTCACTGCAGGCATTGCTCATGAAATTCAAAATCCATTAAACTTCGTCAATAATTTCAGTGAGGTAAGCAATGAGTTGCTTGATGAAATGAATGAAGAATTAAATAATGGAGATATTGAAGAGGCAAAAGCTATTTCTTCTGACATCAAACAGAATCTTGAGAAAATAAACCATCATGGCAAAAGAGCCGATGCTATTGTGAAAGGGATGCTGCAACACAGTCGCAGCAGTACCGGCGTAAAAGAACCCACCAACATCAATGCTTTGTGTGATGAATATCTGCGATTAAGTTATCATGGCTTAAGAGCAAAGGATAAAACCTTCAACGCTACCATGAAAACAGATTTTGATGAAACAATAGGCAACATCAATATCATTCCGCAGGATATTGGCCGGGTTATTCTCAATTTAATTAATAATGCGTTTTATGCGGCCCCCCTGCCCCCCGAGGGGGGGTTCAAGAACCCTCAAATTAAACATGAGCCTACTGTATGGGTGAGTACAAAAAAAGTGGGGGATAAAGTTTTAATTTCTGTACGTGATAATGGACCCGGTATCCCTAAAAAAATATTAGATAAAATATTTCAACCCTTCTTTACTACTAAACCAACGGGACAGGGAACAGGTTTGGGCTTATCATTGAGTTATGATATTGTGAAAGCACACGGCGGTGAGTTGAAGGTGGAAACCCTGCCTACCGGCGAGGTAGGGAAAGAGGGAGAAGGAACTGAGTTTATTATTCAATTACCTGTTGTCTGAACCGGGATTTATGAGATGGATAGGATTTGTGGGGAATGATGCTAATCCCATTCTCTAATAAATCCAATAAATCCCTGACTGAAGCCTGCCGGTCCGGTAGGCAGGCAGTACCGTTCAGACAATTTATGATATTAATAAAGTACAAGAAGGAATGCGGATGGCGCCAACCATTAATAGTGAAGGTAACTGGGTATATTATTATTTTACCTGCACAAAGAGTTGTAAGTTTATTTTACCGGAAAAATATTAATTTCAGATATACCCATCAATAGCAAATTATCTTTTGCAAATAGCTATGTAGAAGAAGATAGCAGGTGAATGTAAAATTCATCGCAAGGAAATGAGGAAACGGAACAAATTCAAAAACATTAATTATGAAACACCTAATCTGGTTGGGTCTCCCGGTAATACTATCCTGCTCCCTTTCCCTGTTGATGCTCGGCTCCCTGACACAAAAAGGGCCTTACGCACCTGATCTGAAAAAAAATTATGTTGACAAAGGCCTATTCGAAACCGACGACCCGTTACCCTTTACGCTCAAAGGAAATTTACGCCCATTATTAAATGATCGGTATGATGAGGTGCCCAAAAACTATCCTTTAACCCTTTCTTATATCAAAGAAGATAGCAGCGAAGTATCCCTGCCGGTGGAAGTAAAAACAAGGGGACATTTTCGCCGGTTAAAAGAGAATTGTTCTTATCCACCTTTATTAATACAGTTTGCACCAGAAGGCCCGCACCTGAATTCCATTTTCCGGGAGCAGAAAAAAGTAAAATTAGTAATGCCTTGCAAAGACGATGATTATATTGTTAAGGAATGGCTGGTGTATAAAATATACAACCTGCTTTCTCCAAAAAGTTTCCGGGCACGGCTGGTGAAAGTAATATTGGCAGATGACAAGAATAAAAAAGCACCCGCTCCCTTTTATGGCATTCTCCTGGAAGAAGAGAAACAAATGGCCAAAAGAAATCAATTGGTTTCATTTGACCGGAAAATAGTACCCGAACAAACCGAACAAGATGCTTTCTTAACCATGGCCGTTTTTCAATACCTGATCGGCAACACCGACTGGTCCATCCAATACCAGCAAAATATAAAATTCCTGGGTAAGGATTCCAACGCGGTTCCTATCACCGTACCATACGACTTTGATCATGCGGGCATTGTTTCGGCCCCTTATGCCCACCCCGCTGAGGAATTACAAATGCAATCGGTTCGGGAACGGCGCTATCGGGGGTATTGTATCCAGGATATTAAAGCGTATGACGGAGTAATTGAGCAGTTCAACCGATTGAAGAATGACATCTACAATTTATATTCAAATTGTACGCTGCTGGATGCAAAATATATAAAGTCCACCCTCCAGTATTTTGATGACTTTTATGCCACCATAAATAACCCCAAGGCATTGAAAAAAGCATTTATGTATCCCTGCGATCCCAACGGAACCGGCAATGTGGTAATCAAAGGACTAAAAAAGGACTAAGCAGGCCGATGGTGTACCTTTATTTTCTGTTCGAGCATATCTAATAATGTGCCCACTGGCATAGTCACCAATTCAACCCGGAGGACATGCCCACCATGACTGAATATACCGGAACAGAACAGGATTAGCATTATCTTTAAGTTACTAACCTGAAAATATACATATCAGCAACCTATTACCAGGAACCAGGCTGGTAATAGTTAGTGTAAGGGTATAAAATTATTTTTCCATTATGAGATTGCATATGAACGGCTCCGGGTCATTGGTTTATTTGCTGGTATGTATAATTATTACCGCTTGTAATATTTCTCCCCGCAATATTCCTTTTCCCCAGCAAGAATTGGAATATAATAAACCAAATACCGAAAAATTGATCTATAGTGAACCCCAAAAAATTGAATGGACAATTATTAACCGGGATAGTGTGAAACCTCCCCAAACAGAAAAATTTAATTTGGAAAAAATAGCTTCCAAACAAATTGATCTTGGCAATCCCGGTAAACCTTACAAACCGTTAATTGAAACCGGTTTGACCTGGAAAGTATGTACCGGATACTGTTTTTAATCTGGAAATATGCCCTCTGCTAAACTGAAATTTAGATCCGGCATTCTTGGCAAGCCGAAGAGAACAAAATCTGGACTCCCCCGATTAAAAGACGGTGCAACCGAAAATCTATTGCAGTTTGGAATGGATCAGGGCTTATCAGGCACCATCTATACCAAATTTATTAAGGATAAAAATGGGATCTGTGGATCGCATACTGATGATGGGTTGTGCAGCTTTGATGGCGAATATTGCGAAAACTATTCCCTTGCACAGGGGCTGCTAGTTATCATTGGATATATCAATATCCTTATTGATAACCATGAACAGATTTGGATTTCCTATAATCAAAATCGCAATGGTGTAACGGTGATTAACAGGGAAACAGGCATTATAAAGCATATCACCACTTCCGAAGGACTTAACAGCAACAATGTCCGCGGCTTGACGGAAGACAAAAAAGACAGGATATGGATTAGTACAGAACGGGGACTGAATATTATAGACCAGAAAGCCGGCACAATAAAAAACGTCGGTAAAGCCCAGGGGCTTAAGTGGTAATTTTACCGGATTTATTTTTCAGGATAGAAGGGTAAAATTTGGATGATTGTAAATGAAAGAACTATTGATATTATCGACGAAAGAAAGGGTTTCATTAAACATCTTGACGAGCAGCAAGGATTGGCAATAGAAATATCAATTATATAACAGAAGATAAGCTGGGTCATATCTGGCTGGGTACTGACGAGGGAGGAGTTATTACCATTGATGAAAAAGAAGGAAATATTATAAAAGTGGGGATTGAACAAGGACCCGTCAATTACTCGGATATTTCCTGCCTGGCATTTGACGAAATGGATAGAGTATGGATTGGCTACAGGCAGGACGGTGGCTTGATGTTTTTGACGTAAAGGATTCTAACCATTCAACCTTTTAATACCGCCGAGGGCCTGAATAATAATAATGTGTTGCGTTATATGCCGATAACCAGCACCAGGTATGGATAGGTATGAACGGAGGAGAGGCAAATATTTACAATTCTTCGGCTGGAAATATTCACCATTTAAGTAGTAAGCAGCGGGCTTAGCAATAACAATACTTTTTATTATGGTTTTGCTGAAGATGCCAATTCCCGAAAATGGGTAAGCTCTTCCGGTGGAGTGGATATCATCGATGAAAATAATGGCACGGTTAAAAGTATCTCTGCCGGTAATGGATTATCCTCTAATAGTGTCAATTATTTATTAACCGACAGCCGGGGCAGGATATGGATAAAATCAAATGGTAATTTTCCTGGCAATAAGATAGATGTAATTGATGAAAAAAAAGGAACGAAAAAAAGTTGGGGGGCTGAACAAGGGTTGTTCCACAGGGGTGAATGTAATATTTATGAAGATAAGCAGGGACAAATATGGACAGGTGGGCCAGGCGGAGGAATATTTATACTCAATGAAGAAACAGGGATTATAAAAAATGCAAGTAAAGCGCAAGGATTAAAAAGCAATAATGTGGCCAGTTTATTAGAAGATAATGAGGGGCAAATATGGATGGGAACTGACAAAGGGGTGGATATAATAAATGTAAAGGATGGAACACTGAAAAGTATTATTGTTAAGGAACTTAAAGATTTCCCATCCTATAATTTATTAAGAGATAGTCAGGGCAATATATGGATAGGTACTAATGGAGAGGGCTTGCTTATGGCCGATCCAAGGTGCTGGCACCCTCACCAGATTTACCGTTGCCAATGGGTTGGCCAATATGGTTATTTACACGGTCAATGAAAGAAATGGCTCTATTTATACCGCAACAGGAAAGGGGCTCACCGTTATAACTCCTACTATTGGTAAAACAGGCGCGATTGATGAAAGAAATTCCTGGCAAATAAAAAGCTATGGTAAGCCGCAAGGTTTTTTACGAATAGACCATAATCCCCGTTCTCTATTGGCAAAAGATGGAAAACTTTGGTTCGGCATTGCTGATGTGCTAACGATCATGGGGGAGCCACAAAACGATAGCCTGGTTTCCCCCACCTATATTTCCGCATTGGATATTATGACCCAGCCACAAAATTTCGTATCAATCAAAGAAATTCAGTCACAACTTTCAGAAACAGATACTGTCTGGAATATAGAGAGGGATACCTTTTATACAAAGAATAATTTGCCTGTGGACTCAGGTTATCTTCAGCGAAATAATATTCAGTGGGACAGTCACTGAAGGACCTTACAATCTCCCTGTTAATCTGAAATTACCGCTATAACCAGAACCACCTGACTTTTCATTTCACCGGTACGCACCTGGATAACATGAATAAAACAAGATACCGGTATATTTTGGAGGGCACCGATAAATCATGGAGCGAAATCACCGAAAAAGCATCATGCAGAATACCGCAATCTCTCTTATGGCAAATACACTTTTAAAGTAAGCAGCCGGGTTTTAATGGAAGATGGAGCTACACCTGCTGAATTTCATTTTATTGTGTTACCTCCCTGGTGGTTATCAGTCTGGGCTTATATTTTTTATGGATTGTGTCTGGTTGGTATAATTGTTACTGGCGATAGCCATTCAGCGTCACCGGCTTATTGGAAAAAGAAAGCGAAAGGACAAGAGAACGGGAACTCGCCCAGGCCAAAGAAATTGAAAAAGCATATACCGAACTTAAGACGACTCAGGCACAACTTATTCAAGCGGAGAAAATGGCATCCCTGGGAGAACTCACGGCCGGTATCGCGCACGAAATACAAAATCCATTAAACTTCGTCAACAATTTTTCTGAAGTCAATACCGAATTGATTGATGAATTGAAAGAAGACTTGCAAAAGGGAAAAACCAATGAGGCTATTTCTATTGCAGATAATGTGAAGCAAAACAACGAAAAAATCACCTATCACGGCAAGCGGGCCGATTCAATTGTAAAAGGAATGCTTCAGCACAGTCGCAATAGCAATGGTAAAAAAGAGCCAACCGATATTAATACATTGGCCGATGAATGCCTTCGGCTGAGCTATCATGGTATGCGGGCAAAAGATAACTCATTCAATATAAAAATGGAGACTCATTTTGACAGTAACATTCCATTGGTAAATATCAATTCGCAGGAAATTGGCCGGGTCTTGCTTAATCTTTTTACCAACTCATTTTATTCATTGCAGCAAAAGAAAAAACAGTCAGCTGATCATTATGAGCCAGCTGTTACGGTAAAAACAACAAAAACCCCAGGGGAATGCTGAGCATTATTGTCAGCGACAATGGAAATGGCATACCGCAAAAAGTAATTGATAAAATCTTCCAGCCTTTTTTTACTACCAAACCAACCGGCGAAGGAACCGGGCTTGGTCTTAGTATGAGTTATGATATTATAACCAAGGGCCATGGAGGTGAACTGAAAGTGGAAACAAAAGAAGGAGAATTTGCTGAATTTACTATTATTTTACCTGTATAAATAACCCTAAACACATTAAATGAAAATTTTAGTAGTCGACGACGAAAAAGATGTACAGATTCTTGTTTGAACAACGATTCAGAAAAGAAATAAGAACCAGTGAAATGGAATTTGTTTTTGCCTTTTCCGGTGAAGAAGCCTTGGTTTACCTCAATAACACGACCATGAAGCCGTGCTGATATTGTCTGATATCAATATGCCGGGAATGAGCGGGCTGGAACTGCTCCGGCATATCAAAGAAAAACATCATGAACCCCCGCCCGTGGTGATGATGATTACCGCATATGGTGATGCAGAAAATTATAATACGGCCATGAAACTCGGAGCAGATGATTTTCTGACCAAACCCGTTGACTTTACTGCTATTAAAGGAAAAACTTAAAAGCAATACACTAATGGCCAAAATCTTGGTAGTAGATGATGAAGCAGACCTGGAAGTGCTGATCAAACAAAAATTCCGGCAGAAAATACGGGAGCACCAGTATGAATTTGTGTTCGCTATCAACGGGAACATGCCCTGGAACAACTCGCACAACATCGGATGTGGATGTGGTGCTCAGCGATATCAATATGCCCGAAATGGATGGTCTCACGCTGCTTTCCAAGCTGAGCTGAACAAAACAGTTTGCTAAAATCAGTGATTGTTTCTGCCTATGGCGATATGGAAAATATCCGGACCGCCATGAACCGCGGCGCTTTTGATTTCATCACCAAACCAGTGAATTTTGAGGATCTCGAACTGACCATGGAAAAAACAATTAAGCATGTGAAGCAGATGCGGGAAACCATGAAAGCCATCAAGGAAAACAATATACTAAAAATGTATGTGGATGAAACGGTCTCAATTTTATGGGCAGCCGTGAGTTTGAATCTTCTTTGATGGCCAATGAAACGATCGAAGCTACGGTCGCCTTTATTGATATTTGCAGTTTTACCACGATCAGCGAAAATGAATCGCCGGATACAGTAGTTAAACTGCTAAATAACTATTTTGATGTGATGGTGAAAGAGATCATTGCACAGGGCGGTTATATTGATAAATTCATCGGAGATGCTATCATGGCTGTGTTTAGGGGAGATTTTCATTTAGACAGGGCCATTGATGCCTGTCTGGCCATTATAAAGCAAGTTGATAAATTGCCAGCCTTATCAGAAACCGTTTCTTTTGACCCAAGGTTTCGATCGGGATTAATAGCGGAGAAATGATTTCGGGTAATATTGGTTCTTCCAGCCTGCGCCGGCTAGATTATACGGTTATTGGCGATACGGTCAATATAGCGCAACGGCTGCAATCCGCAGCAGGTCCTGGCCAGGTATTGATCAACGAACAGGCATACGAAAAAGTTAAAGAATCCTTCAACTGTAAAAAAGTAGGTGAAGTAATCCTGAAAAATAAACTCCAACCCATGAATATTTATGAAGTAACCGACTGATATCCCCTTAAAAAGTAGAAAATGGAAGGAATACCTGCTATTTCTTCTCCTATTTTGATTTTTGGCCCCTTCAATAGAATTGTCGCTTTTTTTCCCGTCCTCCAAATCGTTTAGATTTTCCTGTAGAAACTACTTTAACCATGTTATTTCATTCATTTTCGGGTAATAGTTTAAAAATACACTAAATACTATCCTGAAAAGAAGAAGGGGAGGGCATATATTAACAACCTATACCGGATTATAAGCCTACATTACACTATTGCAGATCATTTCTTCTGCACTAAACCTTCTTTCAAATGGTATCAAAAATTCAATTGTCTGCAGTGGTTAAGATAATGCTGTCGTTAGTGGCAAATCTGAAATATATGTCATTCACCTCTGTGAATGCTCCCTTTTTACAAACTATTCCCGCTTATCATAGCCGCCCGAATTTGCCTATTCTGAATAGCTTTCCGCTATCACCCACTGGCGGGTATTTTACGGAAAACAGGTAATCCGGTATTTATTTAAAAAGGCAGTTATCGAATCGTCCTAAAAAGAAGTAGGAAGACCTATTTAAGTAATTGAATCCAGCACGGAGTCTTCCGCCTGGTAAGGTCAATTCTAGTCCCACATAATTCTATCATATTTATATCTTCTCCTTAACGAATGACCTACAGGAAAAAACAACGAAAAGAATATATAAAGATTGCTACCAAATGATACTCCCTGTATTTCATTATTAGATTAGCAAACAAGTGCCAAATAAGAACAGCTTTGAGCCCTCTGCGAAAAATTTTAGGGCCGCTGCGTATTACATTTTTTTTATCGCAAAGTGTGCAAAGGAAGTCTACGCAAAGAATAAAAAAAGAGTATAATCAGGTATTATTTCTCCGCACTTCAATGAAATAAAAAAAAATCAAACGAATTGAATGAAAAGTTCTCAGCGCTCTTTGCGAAAAAATTCGCGTCCGTTGCCTGAACTCTTCGCGTTCTTTGCGTTTCCCTACTTTTGTTACAGAATAAGCGCACCGGTAAAGTGTAGTTTATCATGCCCGAAAGATCAACCCGTTTTCTATTATTTATCCGGTATAATAATCTTATCCAGGTTTTTTTGCTTACACAAGGCATTAAAACCAGCCACATCTTTATTCAATATCCCATTGATATCCGACTTTAGCTTCAACCAGTCTGCATTTAATTTTTCATATTGAATCCGCTGCCCATTCGTAACATATGGAATGTTTACATCCATCTCACCCTTTAAGAAGATATAGTCTGCACTGATTTTGTTTATAAAATTGATAATGTCATCATTACTTTGAGCCTTGTTTTGTACTATCTCCTCCTCCCATTTCTGTAGTTTAGCCGTTATTTTCTTACCTGAATCAGTAATATCTTTATAGGCAGCGTTATCTTTCAAGAGATCTATCACTTCATTTATTTGCTTTCTCACTTTGCGGATACGCAAAACGGTTTCATGAATTTCTTTTATGCCTGCTTCTAGTTTGGAACCTAAATTCTGCTGATCCCCATATTCGGCTGCAGTGGCATTAATCCGGGGATCCGGTAATATTTTAATGGATACATTTTTTACATTTTTCCCGTACTTAAATTTTGCAGTGTAATTGCCCGGAGCTGCTTTTCTTCCGTCATACGCACCTTCAATGTACACCGAAGGCACACCCGGCAAAGTGGGATAACGCATATTCCATACAAATCGGTTCAAGCCGGGTTTCGCAGGCATGGTTGGATCGGCAGACGGCCCACCCGGGAAGGAAACAAAATCTTTATCTTCTTTTTCTGAATATTGCCTGACGAGGGTTCCCTTATCGTCCACTATTTCCATACTTAAAGAATCGGTAGAATCTTTTTTCTCTGGTACCTGGTAATATATTACGACCCCGGTTGATGGATTGGTTCCGCTACTACCGGCTACCGGCAGATCGTCCTCGTCGGAAGAAGTATTATCCAATGCACTGAAACCGGATACCCGGTACGATTCTTCGGGATTAAACACAAAGAAATCATTTTTACTGCTGTTGTTGTTATATTGCCGTAATAACCCAAGATCATCTAAAATCCAGAAAGATCGACCCATCGTTGAAGCCAATAAGTCTCCTTTATGAACTTTCAGATCAGTAATGGGAGTTACGGGTAAATTCAATTGCATTTGTTTCCACAGTTTGCCTCCATCATAGGAAATATAAAACCCCGTTTCTGTTCCGCAATACAATAGGTCTTTACGCACATCATCTTCCCGGATAGCCCTTGTATACGCACCATATGGAATACCGGAATTTACCCGGGTCCATGTTTTTCCATAATCGGTGGTTTTGTATAGGGCCGGAGCAAAGTCGTTGAATTTATAACGGGTGGTAGCAACATAAGCGGTGGCTTTATCGAATGGAGACAATTCGATGCAATTCACCAGGCATTCATCGAGTCCCGCAGGAGTAACATTGTTCCATGTTTTTCCTCCATCCCTCGTTAAACTTACAATACCATCGTCGCTTCCGGTCCAAATTACGCCCTTTTCATGGGGAGATTCCTGGACATAGGAAAGCGTGCAATAATTTTCTCCGCCGGCTCCTTCATTGGTATAAGGAGCGCCGCTTATTCCCATGCGGGCAGTATCGTTACGGGTAAGATCGGGCGAAATCACTTCCCAGGTTTTTCCTAAGTCAGTTGTTTTAAACAGGCGGTTAGCGCCATGATAAAAAGTATTAGTCTCATGTTTGGAACAGATTATCGGTGCATTCCAGTTAAAACGATACTTCATGTTTTTTGGTTGTACCGACTGGTATTGTATGGGTGCAATCATAATTGGTTTTCCCTCATTATTCGCCCGGTCCAATACTTCAATAGTACCTTGGTAGCTGCCGCCCATAACATATCGGGGATCATCCGGGTTGAAAGCCAGGAAAGCGCTTTCACCCCCGGCGGAATAAAACCAGTTTTTTTCTCCGATAGCAAACCCGGATGTATTTCGGCTGGCAATCATTACCGATGTATTGTCCTGCTGTCCACCGTATACGTTATATGGAAAAAGATTATCCGCATTCACCCGGTAAAATTGCGCGGTCGGTTGGTTATTCTCGGTGCTCCATACCGCTCCGCCATTAAATGTAACAGCAGCGCCACCGTCATTTGAGACAACCATATTCTTGTTGTTGCCGGGATTGATCCAAAGTTGGTGATAGTCGCCATGCGTACCGCGGATATTGCTCCATGTTTTACCCCCGTCAATTGATTTTAATCCCGGAGAGTTTAATACATATACCAGGTTTTCATTTTGCGGGTCGGCAAATACTTCAATATAATACCAGGCTCTTTGAACGAGGCGATGATCTTTACTAATGCGGCTCCAGCTTTTCCCTGCATCAGTGGAAACAAACAAACCACCCTGCTCTTTTTCGGTATCACTTTCGATAAGTGCATATACTTTTTCGCTGTTGGCACGGGAAACCGCAATACTCATCTTTCCTAATTCTTTCGGTAACCCTTTGTCTAACCGATTCCATGTTTCGCCGGCATCCGTCGATTTCCATAAGCCACTTCCTTTTCCTCCACTGCGCATTTGCCAGGGCAATCGACGATGATCCCACATCGCCGCGTATAGAATTCTCGGATTATTCATATCCATACTTAAATCGGCACAACCGGTATTCTCATCTATATATAATACTTTTTTCCAGGTCATTCCACCATCCAACGATTTATAAACACCCCGGTCTTCTCCAATCCCATGCATTGCGCCCTGGGCCGCTACAAATACTATATCTGGATTTTGAGGATGGATGCGGATATATGAAATTTGACGCGTGAGATCAAGTCCCATTTTCTTCCATGTTTTCCCGGCATCAGTTGATTTATAAACCCCATCACCATAAGAAGACATTACGCCCCGGGGTGCATGCTCGCCCATTCCCACGTACACAACATTTGGATCACTTTCCGCTACCGCTACGGCACCTACCGAACCTGTCTTGAAAAAAACATCCGAAATATTAAACCAGGTCCATCCGGCATTTTCTGTCTTCCAAACACCGCCACCCGTAGTGCCCATATAATAAACCTGAGGATTATTAACTACCCCGCATGACGTTACAGAACGCCCCCCACGGGAGGGCCCTATATTTCTCCATCTTAGGGGTTTCAAATAATTATTGGGATCGGAAGAAGACGTTGTAAAGGTATCCGTAATAACATTTTTGTTTCCTGGTTTCTTCTGAGCAATAACATTTCCCGTTAAAACAAAAACTACCAAAAATAAAATACCTATTCTCATTTTTTTATTTTTATAAAATGGAAGATACAAATTCAGCTACAAAACAAGGGGTAAAATTAATCGGTAAAAAAAAGCCTTTGCAAACAAAGCATATCCAAAAAAGTAAATTACCTGGATTACAGGAAGAGGAGGGACCTTTTAATATTATTTATTCTGTAGTTCTGCTTCCGTCACCATATACTTTCAACAGCGACTGTATGCTATCCTTCAGTATGCCGGAAGCCAGGTCAAAAAAATCGTCTTTATTTTTTTTAGAGGCTTTATTACTGCTCGATAATTTGACGTTTGTTCGCGCCGTATCCAGGTCTTCAAAAAAAGGCGCCGCTTTCTTTTCATAAAAAGAATTAGAGGCTTCTACTTCTTTCAGCAGGTCCTCATACTCCGTAATGATGCTGCTTATTTCTTTTATATTGTCCAGGGAATGCCGACGGGGGATCCTTTCGTACAAAGCGGTCAATGCCAGTGTAAGTTGGTTCATGTAAATAGCAATATGAATACAAACAAAAATAAGGGAAAGGAAACGGACATGCGGGAGTTTATTATACTATACTTCATGCCGACTTCTAAAAACCTGAATCCTTACTTTCGTTTTGGGAAAGCCCTGATTATTTAATCTTGTTAAATTTCAAATGCATGATCCTTCCTGAGTTTACTTCAAATCCGGTAATTGCATTTTTGTTATCCCGCAGCATCACCAGGTGATTTATCCACCAGTTATCATTTTGTAAATGATCGGTAGCAAGCAGGGTAAGTTTCGCATCATCATATTTTGCATTGGTTAACAACAACTGGTGATTCTTCAACACAATATTATACTTACAATCTAATTCCGGGCAATAATAAGTTCCGGTATAAGCTTGCAGTACCTTGTCCGATGGAGAATTATTCTTCTTATATTTCCTTAGATGATAGATTTCGTCCGGGGTGATCACATTAACAGTTGTATCTTTTGCTTTTATTCCGAAAACGAATTTTACCTGGGGAGCCTCGGGAATATAAAAAGTATCCTTTACCGATTTTATTAAGAAATTATTTTCATTAAAAATACGGTAGTATAACTTGCTTCGTTTAAGTTCAAAGCTAAAAGGAAGGCCTTCTTCACTTATATAATCACCCACGAATTTCCGCCAGGGCAGTGTATCTTTTAAGACGGCGGCTGTGCTGTCTTTCAGCTCTTTTTTTGTTTCCTCTTTTTTTTGAGAGGTATCTTTGAGGAAAAGGTCGGCGATGGCAAAAGTTTTTTCGCCTGTATTAAAATCACCCAGGTTACTAAAAACAATAAATCCCATTTTCAAATCCGGGAATACGGATAAATATGTCCTGAACCCCGCATCCGCCCCGCCATGGGAATATTGCTTCCATCCTTTGTAGGTATCTACGGCAATACCGAGTGCATAAGATAATTCTTTACCACTATTCAGTTTTCCTTTTTGTGTCAATAGATCAATATCCCGGTGATCGCCCACCTGGTGATTATAGAAGTTAATAACCCATTTGCTCATGTCGTTGATATTGGTAAAAAGACTGGTGGCTCCGGCATTCGAATAGCTTAATATACTATTTGAAAAATGAGTGCTGTCTATGCGGCTATAAGAATAAGATCTGTTTTTTACAATCTCTTCATAGTTGTCATGAAAATGAGTTGCATTCATGCCAAGGGGTTTAAAGATCGCGGAATCGGTGAATTTCCGGAGTGTTTGACCCGTTACGGATTTCACTATTTCAGCCAGCATGGTAAAACCGCTGTTTGAATAACTGTATTTCTCACCGGGCCTAAAATTAAGAGCCTGCTGTTTGCTTAATATCTTTACTATATGTTCCTGCGTAATTACATCATCCAGTCTTGTTCCGGCAATGGCAAGCAGTTGCCACTGATCCCGGATTCCGCTGGTATGATTTAACAGTTGACGGATGGTGATTTTTTGTTTAAGATCAGGGAACCAGGTTAGATATTTTCGAATATCGTCTTCGAGGGTTAGTTTTCCCTGCCTGGCCAATAATAGTATCGAGAAAGCGGTAAATTGTTTGGAAACGGAAGCCATGTGGAATATCGTTTCCGGAGAATTGCCAATGGAATATTCCAGGTTCGCCAATCCATATCCTTTGGCATATATAAGAGAATCGTTACGAACAATACCAATGGTGGCACCGGGACTATTTGAAGTATTCCATTTAAGGAATAAACTGTCTATTTTTTGGGTAACGGAATCGGGGATTGATTGAGGAAAGGCGGACGTTATTATCAAAAGCGAGAAAGCAATTAAACAAATGATTTTCCTTTCTATGATTCTCATATTACCAGTTATTGATTAGTTATAAATTAGAAATTCAAAAGCTACTTTCCCTGGAGGCAAAGCCGACTTAATAGGGGTACTAATAATTATCGTTTACTCTTTTCCCTGAAATTATTATTTTCCGCTTTCAAAGGGAAAAAGATTGGGAATGAACGAAGACAAGTTATGTCAAACTATTATAACGGGGATCAGAAACTTCCGGGGCTTTCACCGGCAGCCTATCCCATTCAACTGCACTCGAGGTCCAGTATTTCGATGGTCTTGTCGTAATATTCCTTTGCTTTTTCTGGTGTACTGCCCACACATAACAAACCCAATTTTCCATATTCGGAAAGTGCACCAACCAGGTGAAACATTACCCCTTCCTGTGCCGCACCATCGTACATCAGTTCGTGAAACATGGAAATATCGATCAGGTCATCCGGCGTAAGGCCTTTATATTTTTCACTCGTTACATTATCGGACGCAAAATAAAATCTTTTATTCCCACTGGCAGTTAAGTATTCGCCGGTTTCAGCATTGTACTTACCATCAGTTAAAAACTGCAGCATCAAAAACGGATGCGTAGTGCCACCTTTGCGCAGGTTAATTTCAATGGCATAATGCTTCCAGGAACCGTCTGCCTGCAACACGGAAATAAAATCAATGGCAAACCTGCCAAGCGCGCCTTTGCCGGCCAGTACTTGCGCGATCTTTTTTCCTTCTACAGCCAGGGAAACACTATAGCGCTCACTAGCCGGAAAGATGGCCCCAACGAAATATCTGTCCGTCATCTCCACCCAATAACTGATCATGCGTACTCACAATTTCAATTGCGCCGGTCGGGCTGATCACACATTGCACGGAGGGTGACATCTTCATTTCCCCTTCCAGAAATTCTTCGATGATTCCACCCATCTCTTGAAATTTTTCGAAAAATAATTCTTTCGCTTACAGTCCTTGGCCACCGTTTTTATTTGCTTTGATAAACTTAGTTCAATATTTTTTTCCAGTTGGTCATCGATCGTGACAGCAGGGTAGGTAGTAGATGGCGTTACCATCTCCACTAAATCCATCATTCATTTTAACCACAGCCTTTCGCAACGCAGGATTTTTTCTTTTCAGTGCCGCCAATGCTTTCACGATATCTTCTTTGCTATGAAGATCTTCAAAACCTGCGGGTAGATTCACGCCAGCCTCCCTGAACGTTTTTCGGCCACCCGATTTGGATCCTTCATAAGATTTATCCGGATCAGTACCAAACAAGGGAATTCCCAATTGAACGGCCAGTGTTTTTTCCAGGTGGGTGATATTATAACAGGTAAGGTGGGCAGAATCCACATCAGTAATCAGTTGTTTGATTCGTTCTATTAGTCTTGGACGATCCAGTATTTTTTGGGTTAGCGGTTTAACGGAAGCATCATAACAACTGATCATGGTAAGCCGTTGCCGGGCATGCTGCCCGGTAATGCCTGGCAATAGATGCAGGTAATAATCCACAATACTGTCTGAAACAGGAACACTGGTTATATAAATTATTTTGGTAAGAGGCATGCGCAGGAGCATAAGCAGGCAAAGCATCCTTTCTTCGTAATGCACGGACCCTTTTACCTTAGACAGTATATCCTGGTCGAGGGTAAGGGAAGGATTGATCACCACCGTTCTGGGAGCCAGTTTATCGGGAAATACTTTTTCAAATTGATGCGTTAAGCTCTTTTGAAGCTCGGCGAATACCTTCCGCTCTTCGTTGGAACCCGGTATGGGGTAATTATTATTGAGATTGAATATCTTTCGGGGGGTGATAGAACCAGGATTCATAAACCAAAACTTTGGTAAAAGTTAGCATAAAATGCAATGTAAATTTAATGCTATTTTTTGCTTAAGCTTGCCTGCTTGTGGATACCAGTTCTTGAAAGAAATCAATATCTCCATCCAATATCCAAGAAAGCAAGTTCAAAATAGAATCATCGAGTGACTCTGAAATTACACGAGAGTTTAATGCCTTACTTCATTCCACTTCAATATCGTATTTACTCAATAGCCCGGCAATTCCAGCCATTGAAAACCTTGCTTTTT
Organism: uncultured Chitinophagaceae bacterium; assembly: GCA_963775145.1. Lineage (GTDB taxonomy): Bacteria > Bacteroidota > Bacteroidia > Chitinophagales > Chitinophagaceae > Endoryza. Next base: position 1,154,882 of record CAVZHZ010000009.1, on the reverse strand, counting down.
TTATCCGGTTCAACTCGGGGTTAATAGTATAATGAACGGAAGTGCGGAAGTCGGCCTTTTCCAATATCGTATTTTCAAAAGTCGCCATAGCGAGGTCGCAATGATCAAAAACAGAACCGGTTAAATCCGCTTCCGTAAAATCCACTTCCTGCAGGGTCGAGTTTTTGAAGATGGTATTTTTTAACTTTCGCTTATAAAAAGAGGAGAGGGTAAGCTGGCACTGATCAAAGCTTACCGAAAAAAGGAATTCATTACAATCTTCAAAATGCAAAGCAACTAATTTACATTCGGCAAACTTCACCTCATTAAACGTCGTATCTGACAATTTAGCCATACTCATATTGCACCTGATAAATTCGCATTCGGTAAAATTAAAACCAGACAAATTCAAATTAGACAGATCGCAACTATTAAAGGTGCAATCCTCATAGTCGCCCAACGCAAGGCCCATCTCGGGAATATCTGCTTTTTCAAAAGTTTTACTTTCTATATAAGGTCTTTGCATTTAGTTATTCCTGTTTTAATCAGTATAAGGCTACAAATTTCATTCGAACGCCCTATAATTACAAGGAAAAGCATCAAATGTATTCAGTAATAAGAAGTATAATGTATTCCATAGCTGTTATGCAATGGATCATTTTATTACCCCAAATTACCCGGACCTCCCACTATAAAATCCCCGTCAAATAATCAATAGCAAGTCCCATTTTCTTTCTCTTGCAAAATAGTGATGATCATGAATAATCCATTGAAAATAATTTTTCTTTTCGTCTTAAGCGTAGGCGTGCTCACCCGACTCCATAATATTGAAGATTAAAATCCGACTCAATATACATATTCCATTTTTCTATTACGGCCTATTGGTATTAGCTGATTAATATTCTAAAAGGGCACCACATTCTTAAGTATCGGGTGGATCATCGGTTTGATAATCTCCCATGTTTCGGCCCAGGCAGTTTCGCCATTTTTCCCCAAAATGTCCGGATGTTTACTTTTTTTCCCCAAACTGGGGCGACAGGCATCATTGTAAAAACAAATTGATTCGGGTCCCCAAAATAAAAACATAAGGAACCTGGAGTGCAGGAGTATGCTGAGGGTGGTTCGCAAACTCTGGGGCCAATTTTGCGGGAGGCCTATGGGCGTTTTACTCCAATCAAAGGCCCTGATAAAGGCACCCATTTCGCCTCCACGGGAAAGAAAGGAATAGTTATTATTAGAATTTTGGTTTAATGGTTCATTGTTCATTCGAAAGAGGAATTCAATTTTGGGTTCTGAAATAGTATTAATTTAAACAGGCAGAAATTAATTTTCAATTCATAAGAAAACCGTTTCAGTTTAGGCTTGTAATTTGATAGTAAAAACGTACCAGGGAATATAGGATAACAAGTACGACAACACTCCCTAAAGATACCCTGGCCAGCGAGAAAATAAGTATAATCGGGAAAGAAGCATTAAGATATAGTGTTTACCTTGGAGTTAAATTCATAACCAAAAGCGATACAATGACTGAGGTTTTAAACAATTTGACTAATACGGCTCAATATTTTGTTGAATTGTTTTATACTTCACCTATTGCCATTTATACCTGTGATCAAAACGGGTATATTAACTTCTATAACAAGTCGGCCACCGTATTATGGGGGCGAATACCGGAAGTGGGTAAGGACCTGTGGTGCGGCTCCTGGAAAATCTATTACCCCGATGGAAAGCCCATGGCATTGGATGAATGCCCGATGGCCCTTACATTAAAGCAGGGAAAGGCATATGAAGGGAGGGAGATAGTAATAGAAAGACCTGATCATAGTTTCAGGTATTTACTGGTATATCCCCGACCCCTCTTTGATAGCGAAAATAATATGATTGGCGCGCATAATACCCTGGTGGATATAAGTGAACAAAAGAGCGGGGAGCACAAGCAGGCGATTCTTTCCGCTATTGTTGAATCATCGGATGATGTGATCATAAGTAAGACACTGGAAGGTAAGATTATGAGCTGGAATAAGGGTGCGCAAAAAATCTTTGGATATTCAGAGGAGGAAATGATAGGTAAACCCATCAACATTCTCATTCCCCCCAATTTACAGCAGGAAGAAGAGGTTATTCTGCAAAACATAAAGGCCGGAAATAAAATAGACCATTTTCAAACTATCCGATTAGGAAAGATGGGTAATGAAATCCCGGTTTCCATAACGGTATCCCCGGTGAAAGATAAACAGGGAAACATTATTGGTGCTTCTAAAATTGCGCGGGATATTTCTGAACAGTTACAAAAAGAATATACAATTAACCAGGCTGCCCGGAGGCTTCAGATGCTCAACTCGATTGGCAAAGCGATCTCAGAAAAACTGGATGTGGAATCCATTTTACAACGGGTTACCGACGCGACTACCCAGATCACCGGTGCTTCCCTTGGAGCTTTCTTTTTTAATAAAACGCATACTAACGGAGAAAACTTTACACTCCTTACATCAACCGGGATTCAAAAAGAATACCTGGAAAAATTAGGTAACTTAAACGAAATAGAGAGTTTATCGCGCCTGTTTCACAGTAAAGATATTCTCCGGGTAGAAGATATAACAAAACTACCGGCAGATGATATTAATTCCCTTCATTATAAAATTCTGCAGGAAAATCTCCCGGTTGTTAGTTATATGACTGTACCTGTAATTGCTAATTGCGGCAAAGTGATTGGCAGGTTATTTTTGGGTCATTCGTCACCGGGTATGTTCAAAACAGAACACGAAGATATACTGGCGAGTATTGCTTCCCAGGCATCTGTGGCATTGGAGAATTCTACTTTGTTCGAAGAAGCAAAAGTGCTGAATGCAAAAAAAGATGAGTTTATTGCATTGGCCAGTCATGAACTTAAAACACCGTTAACCACAGCGAAAGGTTATCTGCAAATTCTACAAAAGACAGAGCTTGACAAAGTAAGTAAGCTATTCGTCGAAAAAGTTTTGGACCAGGTTGAAAGGCTCAATACCCTTACTTCCGACCTTTTTGATATATCCAAAATCGAAGCCGGAAAGTTGCAACTTAATTATGAAACTTTTGATCTAAGAAAACTGGTCCTCGATTTAATGGAAACATTTCATTATAGCTTGTCCACTCACAAAATGGTACTGCAGGTAATAGGCCATCCCTTGCTGGTGGAGGCGGATAAGCAACGAATAGAACAGGTTATTATAAACCTGGTGAACAACGCGGTAAAATATTCCCCGAATGCCCATAGTGTGTATATCGATCTTATAAGGGAAGATAACCAGGTTACTGTTAAAATAAAAGATACCGGGATAGGGTTAGAAGTTGAGCAACAAAATAAAATATTCTCCAAATTCTACCGGGCAAATGGAAATGTGAATATACCGGGGCTCGGACTAGGATTGTTTCTTTCCCGGGAGATCATCAAGCAGCATCACGGTACCATTTCCGTAAAAAGCGAAATGGGTAAAGGTTCAGAATTCTTTTTTATTATCCCCGTCAAAAAACAAAATAAGAAAGATTATGTCATAAAATCGTCTTGATGCAAATTAATCAGGGCATAGAATCAATAAATAAAAAGATTCTCGGAGAAAATTGTGAATTTCTATTTAAGCATATAAAGATGGAAAAAAATATTTACCTGGTAGAGGATGATGCCGATATCCGGGAGTTGATCAGGTACCTCCTTTCAAAATATGGATATAACGTTTTTCAATGTGCCACCGCACATATTTTTCGTGAAAAAATGAAGGAGCTATTTCCTGATTTGATCATCCTGGATATTATGCTGCCGGATGGAAATGGGGTGGATATTTGCACGGAAATAAAATCGAATGAGGCCACCCGGCACATACCCGTCCTTTTGATGTCGGCCAATATAAATAATGCTTTGAAGTTTAATGAATCAGCTGCCGAAGGCTTTATTAGTAAACCTTTCAACATTGATGATTTACTGGAAAAAGTTCAGCACATAGTGGCATAGACCGTACAGAAATATATTATAAGAATCATCTGCCGATTTAATTACTCCAATTTTATCTAATTCAACGTTAATCGATTCTGTTTTCAATTAATCGTATTCTTTGCTTTTTCTGCTTTTTTGCATTTCCTCCTTTCTTTAAAGAAATAACCACAAGAACGCAAGGGCACAAGACAATTGCTATTACATGAAATAAACGATTCAGTAAACACCAGATTCTTTGCTTCAAAAAAATAGCCACAAGGACACAAGTGCACAAGGCTGCAGCAATTCAATGGGAATATGCCATTTAGGAAACCCCCGGTTCTTTTCGTAAAAGGAAATAACCACAAGAACACAAGGACACCATTGCACAAGGCTGCAGCAACTCACAAAGAATAAACCATTCAGAAAACTCCAGATTCTTTGTGTTGGGAGAAAGTGTTAGATGAAAAAGAAACGATCTATTTTGCATCTGATGTATTAGTAAATAAGGCGGGAAATATCTTCGGCTCCCTGGCTAAAATTTGGTATCCCTTTTCCTGGAAATAATTTTTTCTATCTCTACTGCAAAAAATACGAGCGAGGAAGCTGCTCCCACAATAATAAATTCCTTCAGGGTCAGAGATTCAGTCTTAAAAATATTTTGTAAGAAAGGAGTATAGGTTATAACAAACTGGAGAAGTAACGCCAATAAAACGGCTCCGATAAGTGGCCTGTTTGAAAAGAAACCAATTCTGAATAATGATTGGTGTTCCGATCGTATTGCCAGCACATGCCCCATCTGGCTCAGGCATAAAACATTAAAAACTATGGTTTGCCAGTGTAACCCATTACGGATAGCCCAACCCTGCGCTGATAAAGTAATACCTGCCATTAATATTCCTACCCAAATCATATGCAACCCCCTTCCATTGGCAAAAACACTTTCCTGGGGTGGCCGGGGGGGACGATTCATAATATCTTTTTCCGCTTTTTCAAATGATAAAGAAATTGCCGGCAGGCCATCCGAAACTAAGTTTATCCATAATATATGAATGGGCAACAGGGCAACGGGTAATCCAAGTATCGGACCTAACAGTAAAGTCCACAACTCCCCGGAATTTGTGGTCATCAGGTATTTGATAAACTTGAGGATGTTATCATATATCCTTCTTCCTTCCCTGACTGCTTTTACAATGGTGGAGAAATTATCATCCAGCAAAATCATATGAGCAGCTTCCTTCGAAACATCTGTACCGGTTATCCCCATGGCTATACCAATATTTGCCCGCTTTAACGATGGCGCATCGTTTACTCCATCTCCCGTCATGGCCACATAATGACCTTTCTCCTGCAGCATTCGTACAATCTGCAGTTTTTGTTCAGGCGAAACACGGGCATATACTTTTATCTTTTCCACTTTAGAAGAGAAGCTGTCACTATCTAATGCTGCCAATTCCTGACCCGTGATGATCATATCCTTTTCGCTGCTTACAATTCCAATTCGCTCCGCAATGGTTTTGGCCGTTAACGGATGGTCGCCTGTTATCATTACCGGCACGATACCTGCTGTTTTACACTGCGCCACCGCATCAAACACTTCGTCCCGCGGAGGATCAATAAGTCCTGTCAATCCTAAAAACGTTAATCCCGTTTCATGTATTTCACTTTGGGGTTTTTCAGGTAAGGAATCCCAATAGCGATAGGCAAATCCCAGCACCCGATGACCCTTAGCCGCCAAATCATCCACCTGTTTTTTCAGCGCAGGCAATTTAATATTTACACATTGTTGCAGCAATATATCCGGGGCTCCCTTGGTAAATGAAATAATTTTATTATCATAGCTGTGAAAAGTAGTCATTAATTTTCTCTCGGCATCAAAGGCAATTTCTGCCAGTCGGGGCCATAAGACAGGATCAATTGAATATTCCCTGGCAAGTTCCATCAGGGCGATTTCGGTACTGTCACCCTTTATGTTTTTTTCATCATCTTCTGTCGCATCATTATTAAGAGCCAAAGCCTGCAGCAGCATCAATGTTTCATTTTGCAGCTTGCTTGCAGCCAATCCATCTCTGTCAATTAATTGCCCATTCACAAAAAATTCTTCTACATGCATTTTATTTTTAGTAAGCGTGCCCGTTTTATCGGTGCAGATATAGGTAACGGAGCCCAGCGTTTCTACTGCAGGTAGTTTTCTGATGAGGCTGTTGAATCGAATCAACCGTTTGGCAGCCAATGCCAGCGAAATGGTAATTACAGCCGGAAGGGCTTCCGGTATAGCTGCCACCGCCAGGGAAATACTGGTAAGTACCATTTTCACTACCTCTTCTCCGCGCAGCCATCCCGCAACAAAAAATATTATGCATAAAAAAAGTACGAGAATGGATAATCTTTTTCCAAAAGAAGCCATTCGTTGTTGCAGGGGAGTGAGTGTCTCATCCTGCTGTAATAGTTTAGCGATACGGCCCAATTCTGTTTGCATACCGGTCGCAATTACTATTCCGGTACCACGGCCGTAGGTTACAAAAGTACCTTTGAAAGCCATATTCTTTTTATCGCCGAGAGGCAAATCATCTACTTCCAATGATTGTGTGATCTTATCAATGGCATGTGATTCACCGGTAAGGGCAGCCTCCTCAATCTTTAGATTAACCGATTCAACAATGCGGATATCAGCAGGAACCGCATTACCGGCTTCTAATATTACCACATCACCGGGTACCAGTGTGGTAGCAGGCAACCAGGAGCTGGTACCATCCCGAAGTACCCGGGCTTGAGTTACGGCCATTTGTTTTAATGCCAGCATGGCTTTTTCCGCCCGGTATTCCTGGAAAAAACCAATAATTGCATTTAGCAGAACAATAACCAGGATAACGATCGAATCGGTGAGGTCGCCAATGATGCCTGATATAATGGCGGCAGCCAGCAAAATTAAAATCATTACATCTTTAAACTGCGAAAGCAGCATAATAGCAATGCTCTTTCTTTTCCCTTCTTCCAATTCATTGGGCCCATACTTCAACAGCTTTTCTTCTGCCGCAGCTGTACTCAGTCCTTCCTGTTTGGTATCCAGCAATTCAAGTGTTTCTTCTTTGTTTAACCTGTGCCAATTCATTACCCTTATATTAATTTTATACGAACAAACAAATTTCGAGTACGCGGGAATCTGAATAATCGTTATTGATAGAATAATATATTCAGCCCATTTGCCGGTGTTTACTTCGGCGGAAAGGGAAGGGGAACAGCCGGTTCCCGCTTCCTGGAAGCAAAATTACTTAACAACCTTTATACCCATTCAACAATGAATAAAAGAATAAAACTTTTTGCAATAGTTCCTTAATATTTATGAATTCGCCTGAACTAAAAGTAATAACAGTGTTTTATCCTATGGCATATTCAATTCCCCTGCAAAAAAGGGAAATGTATCCTTCGGCGATGAACCTAAAATAGAATAGCAGATTAAAATCTACTTCAGTAATAATAAGAATGAAAATCATAACCCTGATTAATATTTTCGAATGATCTTAACTTCCCGAAGGTGACGCCTGATTTTGTCTTATCCTCCATGCCTGCCAGGCACCCGTTGACCATATTGCCAATACTATTAGAACGGGTTGAAAAGGAAGCCTGAGCCAGCGGGCTAAATCCGTATTAAGTCCAAATGCATCCCGGCGTTCAACCAATTGGGCAATATTGCCGGGGAATACGAGTAGAAAAAACAATGCCGCTATCCATCCTACCGTGGTGCGTTGTTTTGTGAGTAAAATCAATGACAGTCCCAGGATAATTTCAACAACCCCGGATAGGACCACTACTAAATCAGCCCCCATCGGTAACCAGGTGGGAACCTGGGCGAGAAATTCTTTTCTTTGCCACGTTAAATGCCCGATGCCCGCCATTAACAACAAAGCACCCAGGATATAACGAACCACATTTTGTGTCTTACTCATCTTAATCATATTGTTTTCTTTTTTGAATTGCATGAGATTGAATTTTGTGATCTTGTTTAAATAAAAACCTGAAACACCACTTACCATGCAAAGACAATAATATTCAAACCCCTATTAACCCTTTACTTATATTTTTATAAATGTGCAACAGGATATTGATTTCATTCATATAGGAAACGCTGCTATTTCCCGGCCTTTGATACCTTTAGATTTTCCACCAGGATCCGGACGCCTTCTTCAGGAGTTATTGCCTTCATACCAAATCGTTTTTCAAATTTGCTGCTGTCGAAAATATAATCCTGTTCGTATTGATACAACATCTCCGGAAATTCTTTCATTATCGGAATAAATAAGCCGAGGACATGCTGCAACCATTCCGGAACTGCCTGAATCTTTGCATCCACATAAAGCATCTTTGCAATCAGCTGGATCCATTGCAGGTTAGTCAATTTTTCTTTTGTTGTGGGCACATGCCATACCTGGTTATATGCATCAGGGGTATTTCCGAGTATCGCCGTTGCCTTTGCAGCATCGGGTGTATAGGTATAGGTGTGAATTTTATTTATATCACCAAAAGCCTGGGCTTTTTTTCCTTTAATAAGATTATCTGCCACCATAATAGTTAACGCGCTGCTTTTATTATCGGGACCATAAAAATCTGCCGCCCGCGCTATCAGCGCGGTGAGGTTATCCTTCTCCACCTCATTCATAATCATTTCATGTAGCTGCTTTCTTACTTCTCCTTTCTTGCTGGGTGGTTGAATAGGCGACTCCTCTGTCATATGAGGGATAGAAGATTTTGCATACACGTATACATTGTCAAAAAAAACCAGTTTAGCATTTTGGGTTTTGCAGGCGTTAATCACTTCCTGCAAAAATGGAGGCCAGGTTCTCTGCCATACTTTTAATTTGTATTCAAAACCAATGGTCACATATACCACTTCACTGCCGGCAATTGCCTTTCTAATTTGACTCAGGTCATTCACATCCGCCGGGAATAGCTCATCGGTTTTATTCACTTTTTTGGGGGTTCGGCTGACTAACCGTATCTGCTTTGTATAATACAGTAATTCTTTAGCGAGGGGTATCCCAATGGCTCCTCCTGATCCTAATATTGTTTGCATATTATTCGATTAATTTTCTAATTAATATAAAATTGCGGCTACCTTTATCCGCGAATCACTACAGGTCAAAGTTAAGCTTCTGAGTATAATAAAACTCCCCGTATAATAAAGGACAGGCAATATAACTCACTAGTTGAATAACTTTAGGTGATATGTTATTTAATGTTGCATGCCCGTAGGGCAATGCATGCACCAGGTATCAAATAAATGGTTGTTCGCACAATATGTAATAACAATAACACAAACTTCATTAACGTCTGATGTACTGATTTTTAATCAGGTCATTGACAAAATTCAATTCGGCATCTTTGCCTTGAAGTAAATCTGTAAGAGTGGGAGTAATAGTATGTGTTGGCAATATACCCCGACCGGTATTTTTTGATTTGTCGGTAATTACAAATTGCCTGGTTGGAATCTGAATCTGGATTTTTGTGTTGGGCAAACTGATGTCTTTAATAAAACCGGCAAGCACATGAGGATTACCACCTGTTTCCTGCCCAATAAAAATAGCTCTGCCATTACTATACAAACAGGAAGAAACGATACCTGAATTAGAAAAACTCCCCCCATTAATTAAAACATAAACAGGGCCTTTAAAACTATTTGCTTTGGGATGGTGCATCCCTAAAGCAGGGCCGCTACAATGCTGGAGTTGATAATTTTCAACACAAAAATAATTCTGTACTACCGAAAAGGGTTTGTCGAATAGATACGAGAGTAAGAACACCCCATTTTCTATATCTCCACCCTGGTTATCTCTTAAATCAATAATAAGGTTTTCTGTTTCACTGTTACGTATTTCCTCAAAAAAGGCAGTAATTACTTTATCAAAGTTTTGTTTAAACTCCTTTCTTAAAACACTGTTGTGAAAATCTTTTATGGTAAGCAGGGCACAATGGGCATCCTTCTTAATTTCAAGTTTGAGTCCTTCATTGGGCAAGTTGGAAAATATTTTGCCAGGATAAAATTTTTGGCGAAAATAATAAATACTGTCTTTGGGTAAGGCCTTGATGGCAGTAGTCATTATTTGACCGTTTATTTTATAGTCTATCTCGTTGGTTTCCGCGTGTCCAAAAATGTAACTGTAGTAGTCCCTGAAATAGCTACTCACAATCCAGGCTGGGTAAGTGAGGTTGTTACCATCTCTTACTTGTCTCTCCGTTAACTGTCTTATTATCTCCTTGGAGTCAATGTTATTAATACTGATAATTTCTGCACCTTCGGCAATGGATGTATCATCCGTATATACCATATCTACGTACAACTGGTTATTGATTATAACAAAATGATAAGGAAGAAATACACTGTTTTTATTATGATAAGCGGTAGTTGCTGTACCGGGTAGTATTATAGTGTGACCGTCTTTAACTATAGAGCTGATTATGGTTATATGTTTATAGAACGCTAATTCAGTAAGGGGTTTAGAAAGGTTGTTTTCTAAACTGTCAAACAGTTCGTCGATTTGAGTCTTTTTGGTGTAGAGGTAAAGCCCAGGATGATAAGCTTCCAGTTTTTTTTTAAGAAATCTTAAATCCGATTCCAATTCAGCCGTAGAATACAATTTTTCCTGATTATTGCTTGTTTGTCCGGATACGGAATTTATTAAAATGAAAAAGGCTAGTAAAACAATAGCAATTTTATCGATCATAAAAAGTCAAAATGAAGTCGTTCGAATTTCAATAGCATTCAAAGCTAACTAAAAACAGCAAACCCGATTTCGAATCCTTCGTCCAAAGCAAGAAGTTTAACGCATGGGCGATAACTTTCTGCCATCTGGCTTACACATCGGTCAGTTAGTCAAAATCTTTGCCCCAATATCCAACAGGCACTTAAATAAAAGCGATTGCTTTACCTAAAGGGCAAACTATTTATTTGTCGAAACAGCTAATCAAAATTGTTAATTATAACCAGGGAATGATTTTCAATAATTATCGTATTAAATTTAATCTCAATTTTTCCTTGACCTCTTCCGCAAACATCGTATCTTAATGCTGTTTTATTTTACCCTTGGCAGTGATTAAAAGAATCTATTATTCATTGCTCATTATTGACTGTAATTTAGCTTAATGATCAGAACGAATTTGAATATACCTATTGAGGGAAAACGAAATACTCAAGTTTCCCGATCAACATGGAGGTCGGTGGCCATCACCTTGTTATTTTTTTTCTTAGCTCTTTTTGAGAATTCTTTAATGGCTCAAGTCAAAAATCCTCCTCCCGCTAATGATTTCTGGCTTTGGACATTACTGGGCAGGTTACACCCGATGATCGTTCACTTTCCGATCAGTCTCTGGTTGGTCGCCCTCCTGATGGAAATTATAGCCTGGAAACGAAAATCAATCAACCTTAAGTCAGCTACCAGAGTATTGGTTTATTTAGGAGCTTCATCGGCTATTGCCTCCGTTATATTCGGATTGCTCTTATCCAATACAGATGACTATGAAACAAGTGATACGCTGGCCGTTCATCAGTGGACGGGTATCGCCACCATGATATTGGGCAGCATTACTGGTTTCGCCTATTGGAAGCTTACGGTACCTATGCAAAAAGTATTGCTCACTTTAACAGTAGCAGGAGTTACCCTGGCAGGGTATTATGGTGCTGAATTGACACATGGCGAAGATTATCTTTCAGGCGTATTTCCATCACGATCCTCAACAGCGGGCGTGGATAGTATGTTTATTCTTGCCAGTAATAAAGGGGGACTTAGCGAAGAACAGGTGCAGGAACTGAACCTGCAGGTGCGTACTATCTTCGCGCATAACTGTACCAGTTGCCATGGCGAAGTAAAAAGAAAGGGAGCATTGCGTTTGGATAAAAGGGAATTTATTATGGAGGGAGGGGAAGATGGCCCGGTAATTATTTCCGGTAAACCCGAAGAAAGTGATTTGATAAGAAGGATTAAATTGCCGCGCAGCCATAAAGAAGCCATGCCGGCCAAGGGCAAGAGTCTTACCAAAGAAGAAATAGCGGTGCTTGAATTTTGGATCAAGCAAGGTACTCCGTGGCCAAAAGGGGAATTAAAAAGTCTGTACCGCGTAGCTGCGTTGGCACCAAGAACTCCCGAAATACCTGCCGCCAGTAGCGACCTGGTAAATCCGGTGGATCGTTTTGTAAATGTTTACTTCCAGAAAAATAAAGTGAAATGGAATCAGGTAGTAGATGACCGCACCTATATGCGGAGAGTATACCTCGATATTACCGGGTTATTACCACCCGCTGATAGCCTGGATGCGTTTATAAAAAAAGGATCTTCCAATAAGCGGGAAGCATTGGTGCAGTCGCTGCTTGGTCGCCGTGATGATTATGCCCAGCACTGGCTCAGTTTCTGGAATGATGCGCTGCGGAACGATTATTCCGGGACCGGTTACATAACAGGCGGGCGATTCGACATTACCAAATGGCTTTATAATTCCCTGCGGGAAAACAAACCGTATGATGTTTTTGTAAAAGAACTGATCAGTCCCGGAAAAGAATCGGAAGGTTTTATAAAGGGAATTCAATGGCGCGGAACAATCAATGCCAGCCAGCGGACCGAAATGCAGGCCGCTCAAAATGTATCACAGGTTTTCCTGGGGCTAAATTTAAAATGCGCTTCCTGTCATGATAGTTTTATCAGCGACTGGAAGCTGGAAGACTCGTACGCCTTTGCAAATATATTTTCAGATTCTTCCTTGGAAATTAATCGCTGTGATAAACCTACGGGAAGAAAGGCCGGAAGGAGGATACTCTTTAACGAACTGGGTCAACTGGATTCCAATGCCAGCACCCCAAAAAGGCTGAAGCAGTTAGCGGATATTCTGGTACAACCGAAAGATGGAAGATTGTTTCGTACCCTTGTTAACCGGGTATGGGCCCAGGTTATGGGACGAGGAATTATTGAGCCGGTAGATGTAATGGATAACCAGCCTTGGAGCCAGGACCTGCTTGACTGGCTTGCCGCTGATTTTACCGCCAATGGTTACGACATTAAGAAACTTTTGTACACCATTCTCACTTCCAAAACTTATCAATTACCTTCTGTTGGCATAAAGGATGCTGGCTTGATTGCAGCGCAGGATTTTATATTCAAAGGAATGTTACGCCGCCGGTTAACAGCGGAAGAATTTGCCGATGCAGTAAGTGTTGCGATTGAACCTGTATATCCCGATAGTGTAGTCGTGTTTAATCTATTACCCGAAGATGTTAAGAATGTAATTGCCTTCGCCCGCGCGGCCCTGGTTAAAAATGATCCGTTCTTAACCGCTTTAGGACGCCCCAACCGGGAAACTGTTTCAACCAGCCGGGTATCACAGGCGAACCTCTTGCAGGCACTGGAACTTACCAATGGGATACAATTTAATAATGCGTTAAAACGAGGAGCAAGTAAATGGAAAGAAAAATATCCTGATACCCGATCGATGATAACTGAAATGTACCGGAAAGCTTTGGGACGTTTACCTTTAACTGGTGAGCAGAATATAGGAATGAAAACATTGGGCAGTAACCCCACTGTGGCAGCTGTCCAGGATTTTATCTGGGCGATTACTCTGCATCCTGAATTTCAGCTGATATATTAAATGTACCGGATCATGAATATTATAAAATTGGACTGAAAATGGATTTGATTTTATCCTGAATGAACCCGGATATTGATAACTGTAATTCAAATTCACTTTCTTAATATAAATAAGATATGAAACCGAATTGGAACCGCAGGGAATTTTTGAAAAGATCAAGCGCGGCAACGCTTGCTGCCCTGGCTGCCGGCGCGCCATTTAGCAGTATGTTAAGTGGCTGCAATAACAAAAAGAAAATAAACAATGATTCAACTGCAGACACCTTGATATTATTATGGATGGCAGGCGGTATGGCCCATACAGAAACGTTCGATCCAAAAAAATTCACTCCTTTTACCAAAGGGATGAAGGGCAATAGCGTATTAAGTACGTTTCCCTCACTACCCACTGCGCTCGATGGTATACAATTTTCGGAAGGATTACAATCAATAGGAAGTGTAATGGATAAGGGAGCGTTGATCCGTTCTTATGTTGCCGGAGATATGGGCCATATCCTGCATTCAAGGCACCAGTATCATTGGCATACCTGCTACGAACCACCCCAAACGGTTGCCGCTCCGCACATCGGAGCATGGATCGCCAACCAACTGGGTCCAAAAAATCCGGTTATTCCAGCCTTCATTGATATCGGCCAGCGCTTTACAGTTGGTGAAGCGGAAGAATTAAAAGCCTTTCATACGGCAGGATTCTTAGGAAATGAGTTCGGTCCTTTTTTAATTCCTGATCCGGGCCAGGGATTGGAAAGTGTGCGCCCACCGATTGGAATGGATGCCAAACGATTTGAGTCACGGCATAAACTCTATAATGATTTAATCAGCAAAAGTCCGATAGGTGAATTCGGAAGTGATTACCAGAAAGAATCTCTGAAACGCTCTATGGAGCAGGCTTATATGCTACTTAATTCGCCGGAAGCAAAAGCTTTTGATCTAAGCCAGGAACCAAAGGAGTTGTATGATATTTATAATACCGGACGTTTTGGCCTTGGATGCCTGCTTGCGCGCCGCCTAACGGAGCAGGGTGCCCGATTCATTAGTGTGACCACCGAATATGAGCCGTTCCTGGGTTTCGATACCCATGAGAACGGACATACCCGCATGGTGGGCATGAAAAAAATGATTGATGGACCCGTAGCCCAATTAATAAAAGACCTGCATAAAACCGGCCACCTTGATCGTACCCTGGTGATATTAGCCAGCGAGTTTAGTCGCGATATGATGGTAGAAGGCAGACCCGATTTGAAAGTGCAGGAGCAGGTAAATCAGCCCGATATATTATCCGAACTTAAGTTTTACGGGATGCACCGTCATTTCACTGATGGTTGTTCAATATTGATGTTCGGCGGTGGAATCAGGAAAGGTTTTGTATATGGTAAAACGGCGGATGAGCGTCCCTGCAAGTCAATCGAAAACCCCGTGAGGATTGACCAGATTCATCAAACCATTTATCATGCCCTGGGAATTCCGGAAGATACTCAATATGAGGTAGAGAAAAGACCCTTTTATACCACACCAGATGGTAAGGGAAAACCAATCCTGGAATTATTGGGTTGATCTTCTACTTAAATATAGAAACGACTCGCATAATAAGTTGCGAAATCATACTGCCACGTAAACGCGTACTGATTATTACTGAATCACTTTCTTTATAGCTTGTAAATGATCGCCTCGTATGGTCTTAACGTAATGCGAGATTTTATTACATTGTTCGATGGAGCCACCGGGTAATTGGATAATAGAACTTTTGTCTTGGCAGTGTTTATTCCAACAGCAGTCTGCGCATTGTCTGCTGAAAAGTTAAGCACGATGAGCAACTTTTGTCCATCCAGTTCCCTCGTATACGCATAAACTGCCGGATTTTTTTTATCCTGCAATGTATATTTTCCATATACCAGCACCGGGTTTTCTTTTCGAAGGGCAACCATTTTCCGGAAGTAATTCAGTACGCTGGTGGGGTTAATCTCCTGTGCCGCATAATTGATCTCCTTATAATTTGGATTTACTTTTATCCATGGAGTTCCACTGGTGAACCCTGCGTTACCGGTATTGCCCCAATGAAAAGGAGTACGACCGTTATCCCTGCATTCAAACCGGATACGCTTCATGAATTTCTGTAAATCGCTGCCCGATTCTTTCTGATGCTTGTACTCATTCAGAGTAGCCATGTCACGGTAATCTTCGATCTTATCAAATTCTGCATTGGTCATTCCCAATTCATCTCCATTGTACCAGTAAGGAGTGCCGCGCATCGAAAGAATAAATGTAGCCAGCATTTTTGATGATAATTCCCGGAAGGCCGGACGGTCATTGCCAAAGCGGCTAACCAACCGCGCCTGGTCATGATTCGCCAGGAAAACAGATAACCATCCTTCCTTGGCAAAGGCGCTATCCCAACGGGAGAATACTTCTTTAAAATGAAGGAGGCTGTATCCTTCCGGCCTGGCAATATCAACGCCCTCAAAAGCATAAGCCATATTTAATTCCTTGCGATTTGCATCTACTAAGTTGTGCGCGTCTTCAAAAGAATTTCCCGCGCCTTCGGATACGCTCATCACATCATATTTACTAAAAACCTCTCTATTCATCTCCTGCAGGTAGCCATGCAAGTTGCCCTGCATCGCATAATACCTAACAAAATTCTTTTCAAACTCTTTGGGGAAAGCAGGAAAGGTAGTGTCTTTGGCTGCGAACTGGAAAGCATCGAGGCGGAAACCATCGATTCCCTTATCGGCCCAGAATTTCATGATATCATACACCTCCATCCGCAGTTTTGGATTTTCCCAATTCAGGTCTGGTTGTTTGCGGGAGAAATAATGCAGGTAATACGCATTGGTGAGTGAGTCGTACATCCAGGCATCATGATTAATATCAAACAAACTATAGCGGTAAGGTGGTTTCCCCTTTTCGGCATTCCACCAATGGTAATAGTTACGATAAGGATTGTTTCTTGAACTCCGGCTTTGTTTAAACCATTCATGTTCGTCGCTGCTGTGATTGACTACGAGGTCCATGATCAGTTTTATGCCACGGTCGTGCAGCCCTTTCAGCAGGGCGTTAAAATCATCCATCGTTCCAAAGTCTTTCATGATGTTGCGGTAGTCGCTTACATCATAACCATTGTCATCGTTGGGAGATGAGTAGATAGGATTTAACCATATGGCATCTACCCCCAGGCTTTTTATATAATCCAATTTCGAGAGAATTCCTTTTAAATCGCCTATGCCATCCCCGTCACTATCTTTAAAACTGCGGGGATATACCTGGTAAACGGTCGCTTCTTTCCACCAGGCACGATCATCTCCCTGGGGGGTATTTTTTGATTGACCAAACAAAGGAGAGGAACAAGGCAACAAAAGGACAACTGTTAATGCAAGCAGCCAAACTCGATTCATATTCCGGTTGAATTTTACGGGTGAAATTAATTCAAATAGTTCAGGATTTATGATACAAACAGGTTGAAATTAATTGTAACGGTGCTTCCCCGGATTGCTGCTTTTTTTCAGTTATTCGGATGATGGCCATCATTTATTGAACGGTAAGGCTGTAGTATATTTCAATCAAAATATAGATATGAAAAACGGCTTATTGGCAGTTGCCTTTTGGGCTTTAATATTTCCCATACAAGCACAGGAAATTAAGCCTGCGGGTGATTCAATCTTGCCCAGCAGGGCGGTATTACCAAAGGAATGCCCAACAGAATTGCTGTCATCCATCAACCAGGATCTATTAAAAACGAAAGCGGCCTTGCTCGTGTTCAATGAGTCATTGCACCCGTTAGGAAGATATGAATTTTATGATGCAGGGGCCCGGGTTCGGAACCTGCAAAATCCGATGCGGATGAACCGTTGCTCGCTACTATATGTGGATACGGGTGTGCATCTCTTTCATACCATGTACCAGCAATTAAAGGAACCTGTGTATTTCGGTCCTGGCAAAATTTATATGGCCCGCTTGTTCTCACGGGCCGCCTGGCCGCTGGGGGGTATTTCGGTGATCAGGAAAAATGAAAAGGGCGAACCGGTAGAATATGCGGCTGTATTGTTCGAATATATCAACGGATCTACTGCCACAGAACTATTCAATAAAATGAAGAAAAAAGAGATATTGGTTAATGAATGATTTAAGCCATCATACGTTTAAATCGGCGATCCTTTCTTTAAGTCTTACCTTATTCTTCCAGGCCATTTTCAAAATAACTGAACTATGTTTTAGGGTTTTAAAATAATTAGAGTGATCATTACAATAGTCACCAATCCAAAAACTGTAATCTGGGTGCAGTAGTCTGCATTAATCCATTTCAAAATTGGCCGATACTTCATGTACAGCTATAGCGGTCTTTTTCCTCCACTAACAATTGTTATCTTTGCTCTACCTCCGAAGTTCTGTTTATGGAGGATCGTATTTAGATTCTATTTAGTTTCATATCTTATTTTAAATACTCATACTATATGAAAGAAGTTGTTATCATCTCCGCGGTTCGCACCCCCATTGGTTCTTTTGGTGGGTCGTTAAAAGATTTATCAGCTACCAAATTGGGTGCCATTGCTATCAAAGGAGCAATTGCCAAAGCAGGCATTAAACCCGAACTGGTTCAGGATGTATTGATGGGTTGTGTACTCCAGGCTAACCTCGGACAGGCCCCTGCGCGGCAAGCCTCCAAATTTGCGGGCTTACCCAATGAAGTAAACTGCACCACCATCAATAAGGTTTGCGCCAGTGGTATGAAAGCCATTGCCCTGGCCGCTCAAAGTATTATGCTGGGCGATGCCGATATTGTAGTAGCCGGGGGAATGGAGAGTATGAGCAATGTTCCCTTTTATACTGAGAATTTGCGCTGGGGTAACAAATACGGTAACGTGCAGTTGATTGATGGGTTAGCGAAAGACGGATTAACTGATGTATACGATGGCAAAGCAATGGGAAACGCCGCCGAACTCTGTGCCAAAGAATGTGGTATCAGTCGCGCCGACCAGGATGCCTTCGCCGTTGAAAGTTATAAACGCAGCCAGTCTGCTTCAGAAAAAGGGTTGTTCACTAACGAGATTGTTCCGGTAGAAATTCCTCAACGAAAAGGCGATCCGGTTGTTGTTGCCAAAGATGAAGAACCGTATAATGTTAAGTTTGATAAGATCCCATCACTAAACCCCGCATTTCAAAAAGACGGTACGGTAACTGCCGCTAATGCCAGCACCATGAATGACGGCGCTGCCGCATTGGTATTAATGAGTGGCGATATGGCAAAAGAACTCGGGTTAAAACCCATTGCTAAAATTATTTCTTATGCCGATGCAGAGCAGGCACCTGAATGGTTCACCACCACACCTTCCTTAGCGGTTCCTAAAGCGGTGGCTAAAGCCGGATTGAAAATGGAGGATATCAGTTACTGGGAACTCAACGAAGCGTTTGCCGTAGTAGGAATTGAAAATACCAAACGAATGAAACTCGATCCATCGAAGGTTAACGTGCATGGGGGAGCCGTATCAATCGGTCATCCATTGGGTGCCAGCGGCGCGAGAATTATTGTCACGTTGATAAATGTATTGAAAGCGAATAAAGCGAAGTATGGGGCAGCGGGCATTTGTAATGGAGGGGGAGGAGCTTCTGCAATGGTCATCGAAAACGTTTAATTTGCGAATGTGCTGATGCGCGAATGTGCATATGTTTGCCAATCGATAGGCAGTTTGTAATTTGAGGTTTGTAGTTGTTGAGCATCGAAATTACTTTACTGAACTTAACTTTCCTTGTTGAGGATATTTTTTTCCTGAATAGACCCAAAGAAGCAACGACGCAAATTTTTCCATGACTTAGCGAGGTGGCAAGAGGATTTTTTTCCGAAAAACCAGAACTCCGGTTTGTTTTCTTTGCGGCTTGACGTTGTGGCGAGATTATTCTTTCTCGCCATTGCGTAACGACGATAAGTTATTCTGGTCCTGGCGAGGTGGGAAGAGAATTCTTTACCGAAAAACCAGAACTCCGGTTTGTTTTCTTTGCGGCTTGACGTTGTGGCGAGATTATTCTATCTCGCCATTGCGCATCGAAGCCAAGCTATTCCTGGTCTTGACACCATGGAGAATATTTTAATTTCATTTATGACCCCGAATGAACTTCTAAATAAAACCTGGCAGCGATCCGGCGCCAGTATTCTTATTATTGGTATTGTTGGAGGATTGCTTTTTGCCGGAGTACGGGGTATTGGTATTATCGGACCGGCCACATACCGCTTTGTACTGCCTGCTGGTTTTTTATTGATGATATTAATGCCATTCATCTTTTTGAATAAAGAAGGCAAGAGAAGAGTGGGATTTATAAAAAGTAATTCACCAAAATATTACCTGGCAGCCGTGGTAGCCGGATTAGTGCTGGCCCTGCTTTGCTATGGTATGGGCCTCTTACTATTTAGGTCATCGCCTGATAATTGGTTTATCAGTATTAAAAATTATTACTACCAATCAATGAATACAGCGGGTATGTCCTTATCCCGGCTTTTTTTGATATTTACGGTTCCTGCCTTACTGTTCAGCCCCATTGGGGAAGAGATTTTTTTTAGGGGATTTTTACAAGAATCGCTTACTACTAAATTTTCCTACCAACGATCCATGGTAATTGATTCCCTGTTTTTCGCGCTGATCCACTTATTCCATCATGGAATTGTAAAGGACAAGACTGGCATGGTTCAATTTTATCCCGTGTCAGGTTTAATATGGGTATTTCTCATGTTTATTACTGCCATGACTTTGGCCGTATTAAAAAAGAAAAGCGGTTCTATTTATCCGGCGATAGTAGCTCATGCTATATTTAACCTTATAATGAATCTGTGTATTTTTTATGGAATGTAATTGAGCAGAATGTCTCCTATCAGATAAGTGCGGCCTCATCTTACATTTTAAATTTGGCATTTCAGATTTTGTATTTCTTATTATAATTGTTTGTACAGTCTGCTGAATTTTGATCCCACCCGCCATAAAAATTCAATAATATGATTACGGTAGCTGGCGCCTTTTATTGCTTGTCGTATATTTACCTGGTGAATTCAATTACTATTCGCCGGGCAAGTGCGTCCGATGCAGAACTGATTGCGGACTTGAGTCGCCAAAGTTTCTATGAAACGTTTGCTTCGATGAATACCGCGGAGGATATGGAGCTCTTCATGAGCAAACAATTCTCCCGGGAAATATTGATAAAAGAAGTGGAAGAAGGGGATGGAATTTTCCTGTTGGCATTCGATGGGGAAGAATCCGTTGGATATGCGCGCCTGCGGGAAGGGGACCAGCATCGTGAATTTAATAACGAACCCGCTATTGAAATAGCCCGCCTGTACGCTACCAAAGGATCTATTGGGAAAGGAGTGGGGAAGGAGCTGATACAGGAAGGCATCCGGATTGCGCGGGATATGAACCGAACTATTATCTGGCTGGGTGTATGGGAAAAAAATGACCGGGCTATTGCCTTTTATAATAAATGGGGATTTGAAAAATTCGCTGAGCATGATTTTGTGTTGGGGAACGATGTGCAAAGAGACTGGTTGATGTATAAGAAAATGTAAAATATAAAATATAGAATTCAAGGTACAATAAGGTGAAGCATATCAGTATCCTTAAAAGCAATAAGTCCTAAGGGATAGTGGCGCTTGTATAAGCCAATCTATTAAAATTTATGACTCTTACCATTTCACCCTTCGAATGAAACCAAAATAGATTAGAAAAGGAATTCTACATTTTACGAATTCGAAAGGAAAGAAGGATGAGTATAATTTTGCTGACAACCACCCTGGGTTGAGCGCCTCAGCTGGTTCGTTTCTGGCAATATCCAGAATGCGCAAGTAAGAAGCAGGTGCAGCGCGGTGACCGGGGTGACGGCCACCTGGCTTTGAGGGAGCAGAGAAATCGAATAAATGTATTTATTTGGACTATAGGGAATATTGAGGTCAATGTCTAAAACCTAATAGTTATTATTACGACTTAATAAATTATCGATGCTAAGAATATTTTTTTTGTTGGCAGCAGTAGTGTTAATGGAAACGGGCGTTGCCCAGGACAAACCTGCCTATGTGTTGTATAATAAAAATGGCAAAAAAGTGAAGTACAGCAAAATGCTGAATGATCTTTCTAAAGCCGATATCCTGCTCTTTGGTGAAGAGCATAACAACCCGATTGCTCATTGGCTGCAACTGGAAGTAACCAGCGACATGAAGCAGCGGCGGGAATTAGTTCTCGGGGCGGAAATGTTTGAAGCGGATAACCAGGAAGCACTCACAATGTATGTGCAGGGAAAAATTACTGCCGCGGGCTTTGATTCTTCTGCAAGGCTTTGGAAAAACTATTCGACCGATTATGCCCCCCTTGTAAATTTTGCTAAAACCCATAACATTGTTTTCGCAGCCACCAATATTCCTCGCCGGTATGCTTCCCTGGTAAGCAAGCAGGGTTTTGAAGTATTGGATTCTTTATCAGCGAAGGAAAAAAGCTGGATGGCACCGCTCCCGATCGCTTATGATCCTGAATTACCAGGTTACAAAATGATGATTGAAATGATGAAAGGGCATGGCGGCCCCAATATGCCCAAGGCACAAGCCATCAAAGATGCCACGATGGCCAACTTTATTTTACAGTATTTTAAACCAGGCAGCCTTTTTATTCATTTCAATGGATCCTTTCATTCCGAAAACTATGATGGTATTGTTTGGTACCTGAAAAATAAAAGGCCCGATTTAAGTTACGCGACCATTACATTAGTATCACAAAAAAATATCAACCACCTCCTCGATGAAAACAAAAACAAGGCGGATTTTATAATTTGCGTGGATGAAGATATGACCACCACATATTGATCGCTAATTCCGTGGTTGGTGTCCGTGGTTGGTGTCTTCACCAACCACATTTATTCTGTCCCATGGTTGCTGTCCGTGGTTGTTGTCCTCACCAACCGCCATCTTAAAAATAATCCCATCAAGATTTATGCTTCTTCCGGATTGCACGGATAATATTCGTAGCATGCACCCTTGAGTTTTCAATAAACAGGCGATGGGTATTCATGCCACCGCAAATAACACCGGCCAGGTAAATGCCGGGTACATTCGTTTCATGTGTCTTTTCATCATATACAGGCTTATGCACTTTGTCTTTGGATAATTGAATCCCTATTTTCTTCAGGAAAGTTAAGTCAGGCTGATAGCCCGTCATGGCGATTACCCAATCGTTCGGTATTATAACTGGGCCAGTAGGTGTTTGAATAACCAGGCTGTCTTTTTTTATTTGTTTTACAGTACTGTTAAAATAAGCCATAATGGATCCTTCTTTGATCCTGTTTTCGATATCCGGGCGAACCCAGTATTTAACCCGCTTCCCTATTTCGGGTCCACGGATCACCATCGTAACTTCAGCCCCTTTGCGCCAGGTTTCCAATGCCGCGTCCACTGCGGAATTACTGGCACCCACAACCGCTACTTTCTGGAAGGCATAATAATGCGGATCGTTATAAAAGTGTTTCACTTTGGGCAAATCTTCGCCAGGAACATTTAATAAATAAGGAATATCATAGAACCCCGTCGCGATGATGACGCTATTACAGGTGTATTGGGATTTGGAGGTAGTAATTTTAAACAAGGATACTTGTTGAGTAATGTTGGAGGCGGGAATGGAAAGTCGTGCCTTGCTCCTGGCAGCTTGCCGAAAAGAAGAAGCAGCTTGTTTTCTTATAATAGCCTTTGCATTTTGGGCATACTTAGTTTCGGTAGACTTCCCCGATAAACTGTACCTGGCCATTTGTACTTTTTTCACCTCTTCAAACAAATGAATATTCAGTGCGTTCGCAATAGTCACCCTTCTATAATATTCCAGGGCCTCGGACCTGGTGGGTTTTGCATTATTGGAAACAAATGGAATCTTACCGATCTCCAGTCGCTCGGAAGTGGAGAAGAATGTCATATTGGTTGGATAATTATATAATGAGTTTACCAGTGTCCCTTTTTCCAATATGAGATAAGTAAGTTTTGCTTTCTTGGCTTCCAATGCGCAGGCGAGACCAATTGGGCCGCCGCCAATGATAATAATAGAATAGTGTTCCGGTTTTGTAGGCATAATTGTCGAAAAAGTGAATAGTCAATGGTAAATATGCAAGAGGTAATTAGGAAATTGGAATTAGTAATGGATGTAAATATCGAATCGTATCCAAACCACATCACCCCGTATCTTATTAGCAACATTCGGAATCCGGCATCCTTATATCTGTTTCCTGACTCCAGTTTCCCAACTTCCGCTTCCGCATCTTCATTTCAGCTTAAGTAAAGATACAAGACGCAATACTGCCATTATCAAGGATAGGGAACTGGTTCCATTTCCAGCAAATGGTGCAAATGATGTAAAAGATGTTTGTTATAATCAGCCGCCAGCCACTCAATGCTATGTATTTCCTGCTTTCTTACGAGCCGCTTAGCAGCATGCAATGAAGTATTTTTGAGGATCCTGACTATGTGCTTATTTATCAACACCCAAAAACGTATCAGGTCCCTCTCATCATAATGCTGGTAATCGCTTATGGTCACCCATTGATCCTGGTTATATTCAATATGCGGCTGGTCCTCGTATTGTCCCACTATAAAGCGCCGGATATTATTTTGAGCCGAATCTATCAGATGTCCTAATATTTCTTTTTTGCTCCATTTATTGGGCAAAGGCTTCAGGGAAAAAGAAGCGGTGTCGATTTTCTCAAGAAGGGGTTGGTAGATAATAATAATTTGTTCGAGTTCTTTGATAGCTTCTTGCATAAGTAAAATTAATTGATAAGTCCGGAAAATGCGAAGACTGAAAGGCAGAAAGAATTTTCAGAGTAGAGTATAATTCTTCCGGACTTCCCGGCTTCCAGACTCCACCCTAAACAACTTTTGCAGTTCTGCCTTTCCTGCAATATTTTTGCCTGCCTGTTTAAAATGCAATTATTTGCAGGACCCCTAAATAAAAAGAATCAACCAAATGGCCAGACAAATAGCATTCAGAGAAGCGATCCGGGAAGCGATGAGTGAAGAAATGAGAAGAGATCCCAATGTATTCCTGATGGGTGAAGAGGTAGCAGAATACAATGGAGCCTATAAAGTAAGCCAGGGTATGTTGGATGAATTTGGTCCCAAGCGGGTTATTGATACCCCTATTTCGGAACTTGGATTTACGGCAATAGCGGTAGGGGCAGCACAAAACGGATTGCGGCCCATTGTAGAATATATGACATGGAATTTCGCGGTACTAGCCTTAGATCAAATATTAAATACCGCCAGTAAAATGCTGGCAATGAGTGGAGGACAAATTGGCTGCCCAATCGTTTTTCGCGGTCCGGGTGGCTCTGCCGGTCAATTGGGAGCACAGCACTCCACTGCTTTTGAAAGTTATTTTGCTAACATTCCCGGCATTAAGGTGATTTCTATTTCGAATCCATACGATGCGAAAGGGCTGATGAAATCGGCCATTCGGGATAACGATCCGGTGATTTATATGGAAAGTGAAGTTATGTATGGAGAAAAAGGAGAAGTGCCCGAAACGGAATATTTAATTCCTATCGGCAAAGCAGACGTTAAAAGGCAGGGTCGTGATGTAACGATAGTCTCGTATAATAAAATGATGAAAGTAGCCCTGAGTGCCGCCACAGAACTGGAGAAAGAAGGAATAAGTGCAGAGGTTATAGATCTTCGTACGATCCGCCCGCTAGATTGGCATACCATTGTGGATAGCGTTAAAAAAACCAACCGCCTGGTCATCGTGGAAGAACAATGGCCCATGTGTTCGGTTTCTTCTGAAATAGCCTACCGTATTCAAAAAGAAGCATTCGATTATCTGGATGCTCCCGTATTACGTATTACTGCAGCCGATGCACCCTTGCATTATGCGCCCAACCTGGTGGCACTCGCCTTACCCGATGTTCCAAGAACTGTAAAGTTGGTTAAAGATGTGATGTACTGGAAGAAGTAGGTAAAGAGTTTTGAGTCGCGATACTTTTGTTTAACCGCAGAGAGCAAGAGAGCGATGAGTACTCGCGGAGCATCTCTGCGTAATATGTTTTATCTACTTTTTCCTTCCATAACCATTCACTTGATAATCTCTGCGCAACCTCTTTTACCTCTCGTTCTCCGCGGTTAAATTACTGCATCAATTTGTCAAAAAAAAATGCCCCGGATAACCAGGGCACTATTGTATATAAAATAATTGATTCTAAAGAACCTTTGTTAGTCCGGCAAACGCCAACAGAACAACATACATGCTTCCTAAAACCAAACCTCCTAACAAAACAAGACGGGCGATTACATTGAAGCTAGACGGAGCGGGTTGAAATTTAGCGGATGATTTCATGGGGTAGTGAATTTTTGATTAATGATTTTTTGTGGGATATTAACGCTAAGGTAATACCTGTATATTATAAATGCAATGGCACTTTTACTTAATATTAACGATCGTCTTTGTTACTTATTCACTACCAGCGCTTTAGCTGATTTGAAGCAAACCGGTATTCGGGAAGTTCTATTATTGAGTCGTAGTCTGTTGCATACCATGGACTTAGTCCAGGTACCCTGGGATTGATCACTACATGAATATCCTGGGCGGGCATATACCCATTTGCCAGGAGGAATATTTTTTTCCCCCGGTTGTTCATTGCTACATCCATTACAATAGCTGTATGACCAGGCGATCCTCCCTTAATGAATATATCGCCCGGCATAATTGTATTCATAACTGCAACTCGTTTTAATTGCCTCTCGAGCGATAGAGTTCCACAACTCGTGAACACTTTTTCCAGGTATGCATTAAATTTTTTTCTGTCCGCCCCTAAAGGCAGGCTATACCTGGTTCCGTTATTATCGAGGAAAACTATTTCGCCATATCTTTTTTGTTCATAGAGGTATTCCGCCCGGAGCCGCATGACTGCATCGGCACATTGCTGTAAGTCTTTATTTCCCGTGCTGATATCCAAAACAGAAAATTGTGCCCGTTGGTTAATCTTTCGGTTGCCGTTGTACAAATAAACTACCATATCTTCTTTTAGCCGGACATCCCGCAGCCATGCTCCGAACGAGCCCGGTTCCAGGGCCACACGAGAATAGCCGGCCGGCATGGGGATTTCGGCGATGGTGCGATAAGGGTTGTTGTGTGTCCGGGAAGAAAAAGAATCGGAAGAATAGGATACCATTGGCTGTTGCAGGGCAGCAGGGAAAAATATTAACCAGGTAAATACGATAAGCAGGTTCGGTTGCATAGTATTATTTTTGCGTTGATTCATTGAAACGCCGCGCTGGCATTATTCCACAGTTAAAGGATGTTAAAAAAATTATGAGCAATATTTTAATTATAGATGATGAAAAGGCGATCCGCAAGACACTGAGCGAAATCCTTTCGTATGAAGGATATAAGATTGATGAAGCCGGCGATGGGGAAGAAGGCTTAAAAAAGTTCCGCGAGAAAAATTATGATGTGGTGCTCTGTGATATTAAAATGCCCAAATTGGATGGAATGGAATTTCTCGACAAAAGCCGGGACGCGAATCCGGATGTACCGGTAATCATGATATCCGGTCATGGTACCATTGAAACGGCTGTAGAAGCGGTGAAGAAAGGCGCGTACGATTATATTTCAAAACCTCCTGACCTCAATCGGCTGCTGATCACTATTCGCAACGCCATGGACAAAACCAACCTGGTAGCGGAAACCAAAGTATTAAAACGGAAAGTAAGTAAGGTGGAGGAGATGATCGGCGAATCGGGTCCTATTGTTCGTATTAAAGAAACCATTGAAAAAGTAGCCCCTACTGATGCCCGTATTTTAATTACCGGGGAAAATGGGGTAGGGAAGGAACTGGTAGCAAGATGGGTTCACGAAAAGAGTAACCGCGCGACAGGACCGCTGGTAGAAGTAAACTGCGCAGCTATTCCAAGCGAATTAATAGAAAGCGAATTATTCGGACACGAAAAAGGATCCTTTACATCCGCTGTTAAGCAACGCATCGGAAAATTTGAACAGGCACATGGCGGTACACTATTCCTTGATGAAATTGGGGATATGAGCTTAAGTGCCCAGGCCAAAGTGTTGCGGGCGTTGCAGGAGGGAAAAATAACCCGGGTCGGAGGCGACAAAGATATCAATGTGGATGTACGGGTTATTGCCGCTACAAATAAAGATTTATTGCGGGAAGTAGAGGAGAAGAATTTCCGGCTCGACTTATACCATCGCCTCAGTGTAATTATTATTCACGTTCCTTCCCTGAATGACCGGAGAGATGATGTCCCTTTATTAGTTGATAAATTTATCACCGATATCTGTACCGATTATGGCATAGCCAAAAAAATCATTGACGGTGAAGCGATCGAATCGCTTAAAAAACATAACTGGACAGGTAATATCCGCGAGCTGCGGAACGTGGTGGAGCGATTGATCATCTTATCTGGCAAAACAATTACGGCGGAAGATGTAGGCAGCTATGTGCTTCCCAAAAAATAACATCATGCCTTACTATCAACCTCTATAGAACTTATATTCTTTCAATCCCATTACTACTCTCTGCCATCGTGATAATTTTTTTTGAACCGCTCAGCCGCAGGGGTATGTTATCAATTGCAGCAAAAGCACTTTGTTTCGTATTAGTGTAAATCGTCAATTCATCGGAGAAAACAACTTAAGCATAAGGAGAGAGAAGTTATGTCCTGCAAAGAAAATGGGAGTCATGCTTATTTAATAACTCTTATAATAGGTAGATTTATTTAATTCTTTTTTCGTGCCTCCGTGGCAATTTTTTTTGTGCAGCCGAGGCACTGGGTCGCAGAGACGTCACCTTATTTACTTCAAAGAGATTTTAATTCGTCGGAGAAAACTCCCACAGCCGAAGATAGGAGATGTTATGTGCTGCAAAGAAAATAAGAATAATGCTTTTCAAACAACTTATATAATAAGTAGATTTATTTAGTTTTTTTCCCTTCGTGCCTTCGTGGCAATTTTTTTTTTACAGCAGAGGAAATGCCATATTTACATCAGCTTTTCATTTCATTTTTAATACCAGCGGTTCATTCAGCATATCAACCATTTTTTTAAAAAAGTCTTTCACCGAAGGGTATTCTTCCGGAGTAAAAACAGTTCTGGTAATTTGCCATTTCACCCGCATAGTAACCGTGTTACTGCCAACATCGTATGCCATAATCCGGGTAAGGGTAATACTGTTATCCGGCATTACCAGGTTTATGTTCTTGGGAAGTACATCCGGTTTCATGGAACCAGGTATCTTGATAACCTGGTTTGTGCTATTATAAAGCTGGCTTCCAAAATTGATATTGGTAAACCGGATATCCGTTACAAAAGGTGATTTCTCCATCCCTCCGAATAAATTAAGGTTTACCAACCGGTATTCGCCGGAGGATGGCATAGCGGTAGTAAAATGAAACTTCTGTTCCAGCCCCAGGGAATCAATTGATTCATTCCTGATTTCAATACTGTCAATTTCCATATTGGAACTTTCTTTTTGAAAGTATTTCGCAATCAACTTTTCCTTACTTCCCTTGAGGTAGTCATTTACCCGGTCGACCCGTGCATAATCATAACTTAGCACGCTCACCATACCTTTTACTTTTCCATTTTCATCGATCTCCGACTGAATACCAGTAAAATTTTTCATCATGCGGCTGTCATCGGTGAGGGCAATCACCCCGGTCGATTTCTTTTCCACCAGGAACGCATTCGTATTAAGCAGGTCAAAGGATATAAGGTCGGGAGGAGTTAATTTATCGGTAGCATCTAAGACGTATCGTTTTCCGTTTATCATTACCTGGACCGCCACCTTATTAAATTGCCCTAGAAAAGGATAGGAGCCATCTACCCGGCCATGATCCCGTTCACTAACCAACAAAGGATATACTTCCAATTTCGCTTCTTTCAGCAGATTGATCAATAACAGGTTTATTTCGGCTGCGTTACCACCCTTTTTATCCCACACCTTCTTTAACCCTTCCAAAGCGTAATGCGAGTAAATGCCGTTCCATCCAAACCCTTTCCGTACATAGGAAAAAATAGTAGTCATTTTTGCATAGTCCGATGGTAATGCATTTACTGAAACAAGAAGTTCATCGGCCCCTTTAATATTTTTTTCAATTACTTTTCCAAAATCTTCATCCTTGAGCAGTTCACGGGCGAGATCGGGCCAGGTATTCGCAAATTTTTGCTTTGTACCGTAATAGGTTCGGTATTCGGCCAATTGAAATACGATCCGCTGCAGGTAGTCGGAGGAGGCATCCATATACGGTTCATCGCGTAAGCCGGCAACATTTTTCATCTCAAATATTATCCGGCCTTCATCGTTAAAATTCTTTACATCGATATTCAGGCTTCGGCTCTTCACAATTTTATAGGCGAAGGAAAAGCCTGGCAGAATAGTGAGATCATACTGGCTGATCATAGTGGGCATATCTGACTGAAAATACCAGTCACGAATACCGGAAAAACTCCGCTTGTCGCTGGTATACCGGTATTCGACGATGCTGCCTACTTTAATTTCCGGCAACGCGATCTTAATTTCCGAATAGAGCTCATTTACTTTACTTCTAAAAATGGACTTTTTATCAACTAAAGTTTTGAATATACCACCAGTGGCATCCGTATTCAATACATAGGCCTCCAGTTCATTGATCCCTTCAAAATCATCGGCGCTATAATATAGAATCCGCAAGTCCCCCCGTGGAATACCGCTTTCTTTGAGAATCTTGAACTTTATTCTCCGCCTGGTGATCAGGTGCTTTTCTTCATTATAAGTAGATATGCCCTTATCAAGCAGTACGACGGCATCAGCATCTTTATCAAAGGCGCATTCTTTTATTTTTATTTCCTCCGGAACGATGGTGCCATATTCGGGTATAGCCGATTGAGACAAAGCCTGCAGAGAAAAGAACAGGCCAAGCGTAATGAACAATCTATGCATGAAATAATTTAAGTAGGGGATAGATACAATTTATTCTTTCCGAACCACAATCTTTTGTTGTTGTTCTTTAATAACATCACTAAAAAATTTGCCGCTTCCTGGTATCGGGACGCCGGAATAATATGCTTATCCAATCTTTATTGTACAGGTAGTTATTAACTGCTGCTTTGCTGCATCAAAAAAATAATTGGTCTGGAAACTGCCTAAAGCATATTTAATTGTAGCCGGTTTGGGAATAGTTTCCGCTATAAATCCATCTGGCAATTGGTAAATTGTGCTGTCGGACTGAATCAATGGAAACTCCAAATAATAATCGTTCTGCCTATTTTCACTTTTTGGCAAAGCATTGTTCCAGAATTTGTATAAGTCGGCCGCTCAGAAATAGTTTGGAACCAGCAGTGAAATCCGGTATTTTTTCAAATTGCATTTCAAGATGCAATGAATTGTTTCTTCCATTATAGGTTTTTTTTGGATCTTTGAAATCGTCAGGTTGTTTGAATCCCGACTCGTTAATTATATAACTTTTCTTATGCTGATCGTCCGCTTCCGCATACATAATCATTTATATCCGTAAACTCTCCCGTGTGATAATGTCAACAGAGGCATTCCCCGAACCATCTTCCAGCAAATTGAATAAAAGAAACTGTTTTCATTACGTTGTCTTCTGGCTTTGAACCTGGCGTTGGAACCACGATTCCGCCATTTTCTGTAATCAGGAATGCATTTCTGTTTTCAGTAAAATTACCTAGTTTTCCAAAAGGCTTTTTTCTGACTGGTGCACTCAAGCCAAATTGTATCCGAAGCCTGGGGCACGCAAAGGATAACATGGTTGAATGCCATTCTGGGGAAATTCTTTGTCGTTCTACCGGCAATTCATCATAACCAGCATTAATAATAGCAAAATGGCTTCGGATATTTACCGCTTTAAGCATCGCATACATAAAATTGCTCAGGGCTTTACAATCGCCGTATTTTTTCTTTTCTACAAATTCTGCAGTAAATGGTTTCCATCCCCCAATACCCTAATTGTATACTTACATAACGATAATTCTCCTGGAGATGTTTGTACAATATCTCTATCTTTTTCTCTGTCGGTCTCTGCATCCTTAACTAGGTTGCGGTAAAAATTAGCGCTTTATTCAGGCAATTGATTAATTTGGTTATTTAAACTAATCTGCCATTTCCCATAACTTTCCCAGGTACTCATATCGCCATCATAATCGTCCATCTCAAAATGGGAATTGGTGAGATCATAACACGGGGTAATTTCTCTGTGTGCAGAGCCAGCTTCCCGTGCATACCCATTTAATATTTTTATCTCACCATGACATAATTAATATTGTACCCGATCTTAGTTGATGACAGGCTTTTCCGTACATCGATAATTTTTGTATCGTATATCTATTGCTAGCAGATCAATGGTTATGGTATAAACTGCATTGCTGAATAGATAGGTTGGGGAATCTGGGGAATAAAAGTCTCTATACTCCAGGAACCCACTCATAATTGACTAGTGTAATTGTATTCAACTGTAACTGGATACTTATCCGTGCCCTGATAACCGGCATATAATTTTTATCATCGCTGACCAAAGAAATCCATCGTCATCAGCCACTTTTCTCTAAATCGCTTTCCGCTTATACCTTCGCTGTATTTGCCAGCTTCATCATATATGTTTATTTCTACATCATCTATTTTTTGAATTTGTCAGGATATTCAATAAATACAAGGCCTGCATCCCCTTTTTCGTTTAAAACTGTTATTACTTCGCTTTAATCCTGTTTACCTTTCCTGGTGCCTTATTAAGGAGGTTATCGAGATTCTTCTCGTATTACAGCATTTACATTCTTTCGCAGGCTGTCGGGAATAAGAGATACTGCATACTGTGGTCTCTCCTGAGAAATAATGTATAACTCGAGTAGGCAACATCAATAATGCTAACAAATAAATGTTTCATATTGGATAAGCTGTGTCAATAAATTATATGAATCAGGGTTTTGGGTTGCTTTCTTTTTAAAAACAATTTGCTCATTTAAAGTCGCATATAGTTTTTTGTAAAATTCTTTGAACTCTTCATATTCTGCCACTTCATAAAAGGGCCTTCTGAATTCGAGGGTAATCCGGTAGTTAATGCGATCGTTGACTGTTTCCATAATCCGGCGAAGCACAATACTGGTGTCCGGCATAATCATCATCATATTTTTCGGGTGTTCCTCAAATTGGTAACCATCAGGAATAGCGATACTCCCCACCATCATATAATATTGGTTGTATCCAAAATCAATATTTGTTTGCCGATTATCAGATATAAATGGATTTTTATCCAATTCCGAAAACAGGTTTACAGTAAAATATTTATAATCGCCAGAACCAGTGACCGGCAGACTAAATTTGAATTTCTGTTCCAGTGCCACTGAATCTTTGTCTGCATTATTTACTTCCAGGCTTTCCACTTTCATATTACTTACTTCACCAGTAATATATTTAGTTATAAATTTATCTCTTCCAACTTTGAATTCTTTTACCCTTGGATTTCTTGCATAATCATAGCTGTTGACGTTGACATCTCCTCGTAACATATCGTCTTCCCCTATAACACCGGAAATAGAAATCATATTCTTGTGCAAAAAACGGCCTTCCCAGAGTGTAATAAAGCCACTTTTTTCCTTATCGACCAAAAAGGCATCCGTACCTAATACTTCATAAGGAATTAGGTGGGCCGGATTGTATTTGTCTGCAGCATCCAATATAAATACTTTATCCTCTACCTCGACATATACTAGCAGTGTATTAAACTGGCTCAATAATGGGTAGGCACTATATACTCTGCCATGATCACGAGTACTGGCCAGCAAAGGATAAGCGTCTAGCCCGGCATCCTTCAAAAGATTGAGCAAAATCATATTTATGTCTCCGGTGCTTCCATTTTTTTTACTCCAGCATTCTTTAGCGCTTTCACAATAATAGTCTTCAACCCCGTTCCATTCCATTGTCTTTTGTACAAAACGGTAAATGGATATTAGCTTCTCGTAGGGGCTCTTGGCTGCCCTTAGTTGCGCCTCCAGTTCAGGGCCAGGTGATAAATTCTTTTTAATCTGCACACCAAAAATTTCACTTTCCAAAAGAGATGTTACCAGCCGAGGCCAGGTATTCCGGAAATCTATGGGGGGTTGATTTGGAAAATCCAACTGAGAAAGCTGAAACTCTACTCGCTGGACGTAATCAAGGAAAGAACCCATGTAGGGTTCTGCCTTTAGCGCTGGAACATTCTTCATTTTATAATAGAAATCCTCGCTTCGATACCTGATGTTTTCACCGGAAAGTGCCAGCGTTCGTTGGCTTTCATCACTCTTTCTTTCCAAGGGTAAACTCGTACGGGAATTGGTAACAAACTTGAAGTATTCGGGAAAAGAAATATTAAAAGCGCTTACTCTGGTAGGAATGTTATCTTGAAAGGTCCATGGATCTATCTGAGAAAATGCTTCACGAATAATTATATATTTGTATTCAATTATGCTTCCAATTTTAACTTCGGGGAAAGTAAATGAAACGGCCGATCTGTTTGCGTCCATTTTTTGCCGGAAAAATGACTTTTTATCTACTTTAGTCTCCACTATTTTACCCGAAGCATCCAGGTTATAGGTTACTGCATCTACATCAATCAGCTTCTCGTAGCTATTATCACTGTAATAAGGTATCTTGACATCGGCAAACGAAAACCCTTTTTCCTTAAAAATTTTGATACGTGTCCGTATTTCTTTTTTTAAGGCAAAAGGATACTTTGTACCACGTTGATAATCTACCTCCCCCTTTTCAACCAAAATCATTGCCTCCGCACTTTTATCAAACTCGCATTCCTTCATCTCCAGGTCCGCTTTGTCTATTTTACCCCATCCGGGGATATCTTTGTCTTTTTGGGCGAATAAGGAACAGGGCAGCAATAGCAGGGCCATGGCTAAGATTTGGGGTTTCATGTTAGGGGTAATTAATGTAGAACAATGATAATAAATCTATAATAAATTCAAAGTAGAAAAAGCACTTATTTATGCTAATTAAAAATTTCTTTTTAGGAGTCCTGGTGGTATGCTCGGTATTGCCGCTTCAATCCCAGGTGGTTAGGAAATCCTCCTCAAAACCAGTGCGTA
Source organism: uncultured Chitinophagaceae bacterium (assembly GCA_963775145.1). Classification (GTDB taxonomy): domain Bacteria; phylum Bacteroidota; class Bacteroidia; order Chitinophagales; family Chitinophagaceae; genus Endoryza. The sequence goes on along the minus strand of CAVZHZ010000009.1, from coordinate 1,120,254 downwards.
AACAGGTCCCCATTACTAAAACTAAAATGGTAAATACTTTATTGTGGGAGGTCAGCGGACATGGTTTACGGGAGCCTTCTTACCTCTTTGGAACCATGCATATTCTTTGCGCCGAAGATGCCCGATTGAGTGCCCCGCTCAAAAGCATTATTCAAAAATCCAGGAAAGTATATTTTGAAATAGATATGGATGATATGAATGAAATGTTGGGAGCCATGAAATACCTGCGCATGAATGATGGCATAAAAATTTCCGATCTCCTCAGCAAAGAAGAATATACCCGGCTGGAAGAATACTTCAAAAAAAGTAAAACGCCTATACCAATCGGTATGATAAACCGCTTTAAACCTTTCCTGGTCTCCGGATTGATCAGTGAGCAGTCAATGAAATGTAAACAAAAAAATGGCATGGAAGAATTGATCATGAAAGAAGCCAGCCTGCGCGATAAGCAGATATTCGGGCTGGAAACGGTACAGTTCCAGGCAAGTTTATTCGACAGTATCCCCTACGAAAAACAGGCGAAAGAACTTATCAATTATATCGACAGCATTGATTCTTATGAACAATCAACCAGGGAAATGGTGGAGGTTTATCGTAAACAAAATCTCGATCAACTGGATTCCCTGGTTAGAAAAAGTGATCCGGGAATGAATCAGTACATGGATCTGTTATTATATGGCCGCAACCGGAGATGGGTTCGGCAAATGCCCACTGCCATGAGAGAAGGAACCATTTTGTTTGCCGTAGGAGCCGGTCACCTGGCAGGAGACCAAGGAGTTATTAGCCTATTACGCAAGGAAGGTTATGTATTAAAGCCGATTAAAAATTGACCAATGAATACCTGGATTAAAATCCAGTGGTACTTTATAGAATAGTAAGGAAAAAGGATCGCTGTCATCCAGCAATCCTTTCCTATAAAACAGTGAATACGTTAAAATTTTTCCAGCCCGCTGAAAAAGAAACTTCCTTCGATTTGAGCATTTTCATCACTGTCACTGCCATGCACGGCATTTTCACCTACTGAAGTCGCGAATAATTTGCGTATGGTACCCTCCTCTGCCTGGGCCGGATTAGTGGCGCCAATCAGCTTTCGAAAGGAGGCCACTGCATTTTCCTTCTCCAGGATGGCGGCAATAATGGGACCGCTGCTCATAAATTCTACCAATTCCCCATAGAAAGGGCGCTCTTTATGCACAGCATAAAACTCTCCTGCTTTTTCGGTGCTTAGTTTGGTCATTTTTAAAGAAACAACCTGGAAACCCTCTTTAATAATCTTGTCTAGAATAGCCCCGGCATGCCCATTCTTCATCGCATCCGGCTTAATCATAGTAAACGTGCGGTTACTCATAACTTATAATCAATTTTGGCCGCAAAGGTAAAGGAAAGTTGGATGCCACCACCGCCTCCTTCAACCTGGAAAAGTCCCCATTTTTATGCTGATTTCCTGGCAGGGGATCCTGGATTCCGTATTCTGCCTTCTCAATCCGCAATAAGCCATATCAGGATATTGGGACATAAAGAAACTTGGCACTTGACCTTTATTTCCGCAACTTTGCCCACATTTTAATGAAAGCTATTCACGAATTATATCCCTTGCTTAATACACCCCGCCGGGTGGTCATTACCACGCACCAGAAACCGGATGTTGATGCCATGGGTTCGTCGCTGGCATTATTTCATTTTCTCGCTGAAATAGGGCACCAGGTTACCGTGGTTTCACCGACCAACTGGGCCGGATGGCTGAACTGGATGCCCGGGGTTGACCAGGTAATAGATTTTGAACTTAATCGTGAAAAAGTAGCTGCTATATTAAAAGAAACGGACTGGCTTTTCTGTCTAGATTTCAACATATTCCATCGAGCAAAGAATTTAGCACCCTTGCTGGCCAATGCCACCTGCACAAAAATTCTGATAGATCATCACCAGGAGCCGGATTCTGAAAATTTCGACTTCGGGATCAGTGATACCCGTAAGAGTTCTACCTGCGAAATGATATATGATTTAATAGAGCAGTCCGGGAATAATGATAAGATCGACTTGAAAATTGCCGAGTGTCTTTATGCCGGCGCTATGGCTGATACGGGTTCTTTCAGATTCCCTTCTGCTTCCGCCGGGGTCCATCATATGGTAGCGGCTCTTAAAGACAAGGGACTTGTCCACACCCGCGTTCATGAAAACGTATACGATAATTTCCTCGAAAACAGGATGCGTTTTATTGGTTTTGTATTGATGAACCGGATGGATATCTCGTACGAATTCAATACAGCCCTGATTGCTATTTCAAAAAAAGACCTCCAGCGCTACCAGATAAGAACCGGGGATACGGAGGGGCTGGTTAACTATCCATTGAGTATCCAGGGAATTAAATTAGCTGCCTTGGTAATTGACCGGGATGAAGAACGCAAATGGAGTTTCCGCAGCAAGGGAGATTTTGATGTAAATACGTTCGCCCGTAAACATTTTGAGGGAGGTGGGCATTATAATGCATCCGGTGGCCGCAGTAGTGATACCCTGGAGAACACGGTACAACATTTTAAAAAGGTTATTAAAGAATATACCTCACAATTACAATAACAAACAATGAAAAAAACAACAATTGGTATTTTGAGTTTGCTGATTTTGATTGCAATGGTTGGCTGCAATAGTGGCTCCAGCTTTAAGCGTACCAAAAGCGGCCTGATGTATAAAATCATTTCCGACAAAAAAAATCCCGTAGCTACCAAGGGGCAGATTCTCAAATTTGATTTCACGCAGAAGGTGCGTGATTCCCTGTTAGGTTCTTCGGAAGAGAACGGCCCGGTATATGTTCCGGTTGATAGTGCAGTTGCTCCTGATTACAACCCCAATGAGATATTTGGATTATTACGCAAAGGCGATAGTGCCGTGGTGATTTTTGAAGCAGATACCCTGCGTAAAAAACAAGGTGGCCTGCCCCCGTTTCTGAAAGCAAAAGATAAAATATACCTGACATTCAGGGTATCCGATGTTTTTGCAAACCAGGAAGAAGCAAGCAAGGATCGCGAAATAGCGATGCATAGCTTTATTAAAAAGCAGGAAGCGCTGGCGGAGAACCAAAAGAAAATAGACATTAAGATTTTAGGAGATTACCTGAAATCAAAAGGCATTACTGCGCAATCTGCTCCCAGAGGAACCTTTGTTGAAATTATCAACCCCGGAACAGGTGCCGCTTGTGATTCGGGTAAGTTTGTTACGGTAAAATATACGGGTAAAACCCTGGCCGGAAAAGCATTTGACTCAAGCGTTGACCCTGCATTCGGACATCCGGGTCAGCATTATACATTTCATCTTGCGGTTCGCGGCGGCCCCCAGGGAGCAATTGAAGGCTGGAACGACGGGATCAGGTTATTCAAGAAAGGAGGAATTGGCAGACTGTATATCCCTTCCTCATTGGGGTATGGAAAACAAGGATCGGGGCCAGATATTAAGCCGAATGAAAACCTGGTTTTTGATATAGAAATCATGGACGTGAACGATACTATGCCGGCACCAGTACCCCGGCCTGCCATGAACGATTCAAGTGCTAATAAGAAGTAAGCTAGATTTGTTAGTCGGTTTGGATTCGAACTAACAATATATTTATACCGGTAACCAGGTGATGTGGAAAGAAGGTAGGAATTAAGTTCCGTGCTTTCCTCATTTCAGGGTTACCGGTTTTTTTTTCTGTTTCTCTTCAATTATTGTCGAAGTATTCATTTTTTAGAATCCTCGCTGTAAATCGGCCGTCGCATTTTCCGGAAGAAGCCTTTAAGACTTCAATGCATTTGCATGGAGTTGTTTCAGTAAATCTGTATTGAACGGTTCGGATGTTCAGGAAGATTGGTATGCTTCGAAAAGTTTTATTGCCTCTACGGCTTCTTTTACATCATGCACACGCAAAATAGAAGCGCCATTCATCAAAGCAATACTATTCAGCACCGTTGTTCCATTAAGCGCTTCAGCTGCTGAAATTCCTAATGTTTTATAAATGGTAGATTTTCTTGAAAGTCCTACCAGCACTGGTTTCTGCAACAGATCAAAAACAGCCAGGTTTTTCAGCAATTCAAAATTATGCGCGATCGTTTTGCCAAAACCAAAGCCCGGATCAATGATTATATCACTTATCCCTGCCAGGCGACAATCTTCCACGCGGCGGATAAAGAAATCTAACACCTCCTTCGTTACATGTTCGTACTGCGTCTCCTGCTGCATGGTATCGGGGGTACCCTTCATATGCATGCATATATAAGGCACGTTGAGACGAGCAACTGTTTCCAGCATTCGATTATCCAGTTGCCCGGCGCCGATATCATTAATCATAGAAGCGCCTGCCTGCACTGCCTCCAGGGCAACCCGGGAATAATAAGTATCTATAGAAAGAATCGCCGCCGGGAAATGATTCCGTATCGCCCGGATACCGGGGATGGCCCTTTTGAGCTCTTCTTCCGGACTGATCCTTTGACTTTGCGGGCGGGTGCTCTGGGCCCCGATATCCAATAGGGTGGCCCCTTCCTGCAACATCTTCTCGGCCAGGCTAAGTATTTCTTTCTCCTCCCCAACGCGACTGCCTTCAAAGAATGAATCGGGGGTTATATTAATAATACCCATCACTATTGGTTTATCCACAACCAGTAATCTCCCTTTGCAATTCAATGTAAACATTGGCCGCTTATCTTTATTTTTGACGGATAAAATTGAGGAAATATTTTCACCCCCGGCCAAATCATTTCTTTATTAATAATCATGACTGAACCGACATCCCCGACCGCTATGAACCAAACCAGCTATCAATACGACCAGGCGGTGCTAGCCTGCAGGGAGATTTTTGTAAAGAAGGCCAGCGATTACGGTACTTCCTGGAGAGTATTGCGTACCATTTCAATTGTTGATCAGATATTCATAAAGGCGCAACGAATACGAACCATTCAGCAAATGGGAAAACAGAAAATTGGGGATGATGTTACCAGCGAGTTTAAGGGTATCGTCAATTACGGGGTGATCGGATTAATTCAACTGGATTTTCAATCGGAAACTGTGGAGGACCTTCCTGCGGATAAAGTGCGCCAACTTTTTGATAAGAAAATCAGTCATGCCCGGGAGTTAATGCTTGATAAAAACCATGATTATGGAGAGGCCTGGCGGGAGATGAGCCAGGAGAGTTTTGTAGATCTTATCCTGATGAAACTACTTCGAATAAAGCAGATTTTGTCAAATGATGGAAAAACGCAGGTGAGTGAAGGAATTGATGCCAACTTTACTGATATCATAAATTATTCTGTGTTTGCCCTGATACTGATAGGAGAGGGGAGGCATAGGGGGTGATGCGAAAAGGCTGGAGTCGGAAGTCGGGAGGCGGGAGGCTGGAGGCTACGGTCGGCAAGATTAATAATTTAAACAGGACTTTCCCTTGTTTTGAGATCGGGATAAAATTAATTCTCAGGATACAACTCGATAATCATGAAAAGATTTACGATGATTAGAAAGCTTCAAATATCAAATAATAATTATAGCTCAATATGCATCTATTGTTCGGATTCTAAAGTATCAACTTTGGCAAGCCCTGGTGAACAGCAGCAACATTCGGCCGCATCCTTCCAAATCTAAATTCTACTAATGAAAATATTAATTAACCTGGCTCGTATTATCGTAGGCGTTCTGTTTATTTTTTCCGGTTTGGTTAAAGCCAACGACCCCTTAGGGCTCAGTTATAAAATGCAGGAGTTTTTTGAACTCTGGGGGCTCCATGCACTCAATGCGTACACGCTTTCTTTTTCGGTGGCTATGATTGCTTTTGAGATCATCGCGGGCGTTGCTGTATTGGTAGGATGGAAAATGAATCTATTTAACTGGTTACTGTTACTCCTGATTATCTTCTTCACTTTTCTTACCGGGTACGCAGTGATTACTGGCAAACCGAAAGAATGCGGCTGTTTTGGAGATTGTATTCCACTCACGGCATTGCAGTCGTTTGAAAAAGACCTGGTATTGCTGGCCCTGATTCTTTTCCTTTTCGTTTTCCGAAAACGCATTCAGCCCTTGTTTAAAACCTTCAACAACATACTGGCACTTTTTTTTAGCGCGGTATTTTCTTTCTCATTTATGTGGTTCACCCTGCTTCATTTACCGGTAGTAGATTGCCTGCCTTATAAAGTGGGTAAAAATATTATGGGGGAAATGAAAATAAAGGAAGGGCAGCAAAAAGACAGCACGGTCATAACTTTTGTATACGAAAAAGCGGGTAAGGAAGTTGAATTTACCGCGGATAATTTTCCGGCGGATTATAATGACTCTGCCTATAAGTTCGTGAGGCGCTACGATAAAGTGATTCGCGAAGGCAATGCACTACCTGCCATTAAAGATTTTTTTCTGAGTGATTCACGCGGGAAACCGGTAACGGAAACTATCTTAATGGCCGAAGGCTACAAGTTATTATTGTTTTTACGAAACGATTATCCCAAAGGAGATTGGATTACGAGAGCTGATGTCATGGTTCAGGAATGCTCCCGAAAAGCGATTCCGTCCATATTAGTCACCAGTATTTCGCTCGAAGAGCTTTACAAAGAACCACCGCCGTTATTCTATCGCATGAACCCGGTTACCTGCGATGCTACCGCCATCAAAACCGCGGCCCGCGCTAACCCAACGCTTTATTTACTTAACCGGGATACCATCGTAAAGAAATGGGCCGCCGCGGATTTTGATATGGCCCTGAAATATATGCGCACACTCAATCAATAAATATCGGCCCATGCTAAAATACCTTGCCAAACGTTTTTTGTACGGTTTGCTGGTATTAGCAGGCGTGGTAGTTGTAGTATTTTTCTTATTCCAGGGGTTTGGCGATCCGGCCCGCCTGGTGATGGGCCAACGGGCGGATGCCGCTACCCAGGAAAATATCCGGAAGGAATTATATCTTGATCAACCCCGCTGGAAGCAATTCTTTTTATACCTCAACGATGTTTCCCCGGTAGCCATTCATTCAAAAGAGGAAATTCAGCAAAAACAATTAACAGGATTATTTATTGGCGGCTCTGTCAAACTGGCTATCAAATTTCCCTACCTGCGAAGATCTTATCAAACAAAAAAGCAGGTAAGCGTTGTGTTGATGGATGCCCTGCCCGGAACATTATTGCTGGCATTAGCCGCTATTATTATTGCTTGCCTGCTGGGCATACCATTAGGTGTGGTAGCCGCCGTTAAAAAAGATACCTGGATGGATACCTCCGCGGTATTTAGCAGTATACTGGGTATTTCAGCTCCTTCTTTTTTTATAGGAATTATTATCGCCTACGTGTTTGGCTATATACTAAATGATTATACGGGGCTACGGATGACCGGTAGCCTGTACGATACCGACCCGTTTGAGGGAAGACAACTTCAATTACAAAACCTTATTTTACCCGCCTTCACCCTGGGAATACGACCTATGGCTATCATCACTCAGCTAACACGCAGTGCGATGCTGGATGTACTGAACCAGGATTATATCCGGACCGCGTATGCCAAAGGCCTAAGCAGATCCGCCGTAATATGGAAGCACGCCTTACGAAACGCGCTCAACCCGTTAATAACCGCCGTTACGGGTTGGTTTGCCGAACTGCTGGCAGGGGCTTTTTTTGTAGAATATATTTTTGGATGGAAGGGTATTGGAAAAGTTACGGTAGACGCGTTAGAAAAGTTAGATTTCCCGGTCGTTATGGGTTCGGTGCTGGTATCTTCCCTTTTCTTTATTGTAGTTAATATGTTAGCGGATGTGTTGTATGGATTAGCGGATCCAAGAGTGAGGGTAGAGTAGAGTTGGGAGTCGGGAGGCGGGAGGTGTGAGGCGGTAGGCGGAAGTCGGGAGTCGGGAGTCGATTCTTGGTTTTTTATTGTGAATCTAGTTTATCCTGAACTTCAGTAGGGGGATAGATTCAAAAACCGGAAACTTCAAGCAGGGAGCCTTAGGTTCATTCTTGGGTTTTGAATACCAGCCTGACTTGCCCCGACTTCAGCATGGGGATAGATTCAAGAACCGGAAACTACAAGCAGGGAGCCTTAGGTTCATTCTTGGGTTTTGAATACCAGCCGACTTGCCCCGAACTTCAGCATGGGGATAGATTCAAGAACCGGAAACTACAAGCAGGGAGCCTTAGGTTCATTCTTGGGTTTTGAATACCAGCCTGACTTGCCCCGAACTTCAGCATGGGGATAGATTCAAGAACCGGAAACTACAAGCAGGGAGCCTTAGGTTCATTCTTGGGTTTTGAATACCAGCCTGACTTGCCCCGAACTTCAGCATGGGGATAGATTCAAGAACCGGAAACTACAAGCAGGGAGCCTTAGGTTCATTCTTGGGTTTTGAATACCAGCCTGACTTGCCCCGAACTTCAGCATGGGGATAGATTCAAGAACCGGAAACTAAAAGCAGGGAGCCTTAGGTTCATTCTTGGGTTTTGAATACCAGCTTGACTTGCCCCGAACTTCAGCATGGGGATAGATTCAAGAACCGGAAACTAAAAGCAGGGAGCCTTAGGTTCATTCTTGGGTTTTGAATACCAGCCTGACTTGCCCCGAACTTCAGCATGGGGATAGATTCAAGAACCGGAAACTACAAGCAGGGAGCCTTAGGTTCATTCTTGGGTTTTGAATACCAGCCTGACTTGCCCCGAACTTCAGCATGGGGATAGATTCAAGAACCGGAAACTACAAGCAGGGAGCCTTAGGTTCATTCTTGGGTTTTGAATACCAGCTTGACTTGCCCCGAACTTCAGCATGGGGATAGATTCAAGAACCGGAAACTACAAGCAGGGAGCCTTAGGTTCATTCTTGGGTTTTGAATACCAGCTTGACTTGCCCCGAACTTCAGTTCGGGGATTGCGATGCTCATCAGTTTCGAAAATCAATCGCTATTTTGCATATATGAAAACATACACCCTTTCCCTTTTAGTCGTACTGGCTATATCCGGTTGTTCACGCAAGCTAAATCCGGAAAAAGAATTTAACCGTTCACTATTCAAAGCGTATGATCACACCGCGGAGAATCTGTTTTCGCGCAATATTGAAGGCCCTGCCGTGGATAATACCGGCCGCTTGTTTGTAGTAAATTATCAGAAAGACGGAACCATTGGCTTGGTTCATCCAGATGGTAAAGTGGAATTATTTGTAACATTACCCGGAAAAAGTATAGGCAACAGTATCCAGTTTAATAGCGCCGGCAATATGCTGGTGGCTGATTTTGCCGCACATAATATTTTAGAAGTAAATACCGCCACCAAAGAAGTGACCGTCTACTGCCACGAAGAATTATTCAATCAACCGAATGACATCTGCATAAATAAAAAGGGAATCGTTTTTGCGTCTGATCCGAACTGGCAAAAACAAACCGGTCAGATATGGCGAATTGGTTCTGATCGTAAAGCGGTATTATTAAAGGCGGATATGGGTACTACGAATGGTATATGCCTGAGTCCGGATGGAAAAATTTTATATGTCAATGAAAGCGTTCAACGCCGTATCTGGGCATTTGATGTTGATGAAAAAGGTGACATAAGTAACCAACGGATATTTGCAGTGTTTAACGACTTTGGATTTGATGGAATGAAATGCGACCTGCGGGGAAATCTATATGTTACGCGCTATGGCAAAGGAACTGTGGTAATCATAAGCCCCCAGGGAAAACTGATACAGGAAATAACACTCAAAGGCAAAGATGTAAGCAATATTACATTCGGGGGAAAAGACTACCGTACCTGCTTTGTTACCCTTCAGGACCGAAGGGGTATGGAAAAATTCCGAACGGATGTTCCGGGTAAATAATACTTACTTGTACCTATGTTATCTTTTTTCCTGAAACCTACTGTTGGTCGGGTACATCCTCCTCAAATTTAACAGCTGGTGATATGAAAATGTTTTTTATAAGATTATTGATAGTAAACACCCTGATTCTTCTTCATCTTTATTCCTATTCTCAAAATAAATTGCCCATTTGTGGATGGCCTGCACCTCCCGGTGATACAGAGTCATTTTTAAAGAGAATATCGGCAGAAAAAAAATTACAATATTTCATAAGCAGGAACCAGGTTGAAGATACAGGTACCTTATATACCATTCCAATTGCAGTGCATGTGATACATACCGGTGGCGCCATTGGCTCTCCGGATAATCCATCTGATGCCCAGATAAACGACATGATCCTGGCACTTAACAATAGTTGGCGAAAAGCTGGCGTACCTTTTGGCGGGGCAGATATGAAAATGCAATTTCAACTCGCCATTCGTTCACCCGGCTGCGGAACCACCACAGGCATTAATCGTGTAAATGGGAGCGGGGTTGCAAATTATGTAACCGGTGGTATTGGAATTAACGGATACCCCGGAAGCGCCACCGAGGCGGAAGTAAAAAATCTCAGCCGCTGGCCGAATACGGATTATATCAATATTTGGATCGTCAATAAAATTAACGGTTCCGATGTTAATATAGGTGGGTACGCCTATTTCGCCCAATACAATGATGCGGGATTAGATGGAATTGTTATGAATGCCTTGTATGTAAATGGAACAAACAGGATTATTTCACACGAAATGGGTCATGTATTTGAATTGTATCATACCTTTTTCGATGATGCAGTAGAAACAAATTGCCCCCGTGTTGATTCCTGTGGATTTTATGGCGACCGGGTTTGTGATACCGAGGGAGGGAAAGTTGAATTCTCCTGCAACAATACCACCAATAGTTGTACCAATGTTGCCTATATCATTTCCGACCCCGTATACAATTATACGGTACTAAATAATTACATGAATTACACTAACTGTCCTTGGATGTTTACTACCGGGCAAAAAGCCAGGGTCCGTGCGGCGTTAATGGCCTTTCGCCCCGGTTTAATTTCTTCGGGCGGTTTGACGGGCCCACCGGGAGTAAGTCCCGCAGTTGCCTGCATACCATCCGCCAGTTTTGGTTTATCTCCTTTCTATGGAATAGAGCGGGTGGTATTTAATACGCTGGACGTTTACTCGAATGCCAGCGAGGGCGACAGAGCCATATATATAGATCGAAGCTGCAACCAGCGAACGGTTGTAGCGAAAGGACAAACATATCCATTACTGGTAATCGGAACCTATCTGAATTATCACACTATCAAAGCATTTCTCGATTACAATAACGATGGTGATTTTGATGATGCTGGAGAACTGTTGCTGTCAGATTACAGGGATTCAGGTAAAGCAAATGTTACTATTCCGGCCAGTGGCGTACCAACGGGTATACCATTGCGCCTTCGTATTGTTGCAGATAATCCGGCACCTGGTTACCCAACCTATCCAACAGCCTGCTTATTAAATGGAACTGCAGGGGAAGGAGCCGGCCAGGTAGAAGACTTTGCTGTTATTATTTCCACAGGAGTGATTCAATCCGTTTCGAGCGGAGCCTGGAATAATCCGGCTACCTGGAACTGCAATTGTATCCCTACAGTACTCGATGAGGTAATTGTAAAGAATAGCCATACCGTAACCGTTAGCCAGGCAATGGGTTTAGTGGAATGTAAAAAGATAACAATAGAAACGGGAGGAAACTTTACAGTGAACAGTAATGCTGCCTTTAAGCAACATCAATAGAAAAACAGGTGTCAGATAATAACAACTTCCTTGATGGTTCGTTCGCCCAGGGATTCGTTAACGCGTTTAATAATATTTTCTTTTTGAAATAATAATTCCTGCTTGAGCGGAGCCATGTGCGTAGTAATGTATAGGGTATTTCCGTGTATCTGTATTTTTTCAGTATAGCGGGCAATTGTTTTCCCCATAATTTGTTCCCAGGCCTCTTCTATCTGCATGGCCTGTACAGAACCTTTAATACGGCTTTTATTTAAGAATTGTTTAAGGGCATCGCCTAATGAATACTCTCCCATGGAGTAAAGGTAATCAGAAAATGATCATTTGGGTAAAGGAGTAAATTATTGCGGGTCTTGTGATTCTGGCGTAAATAGTAATTTGAATCAAATATTTTTTATGAAGCATCTTAATATATAGCCAAGCCAATTTGAGCGTATACAACCTATAATTCAATCAACTGGAATCCGATTCCCAGCTTGTCAAAATGTTCTTTGATGCGTTCCCCATGAGTATCAGTAATAAAAACCTGTCCGCTGTTTTGTACGCAAACCTGGTGCAGTAAATTATGCATGCGTTGCTCATCCAGTTTTTCAAATACATCATCCAGCAATAACAAGGGAGTGAATCCCTTGGCTGCTTTCAATAACTCAAATTCGGATAACTTCAGTGCAAACAGCAGGCTTTTTCGCTGACCCTGGGAAGCGATATTTTTAAATGATTGTCCTTTAAACTTAATATCCATATCGTCTTTATGAATCCCGGCGTTGGTGCGGAGTGTTATGCGGTCCTTATCGCGGTATTGCTTCAGCAACTGATCAAAAGGGAACTGCTGCAATTGACTTTCATAACTTATTTCCAACGGTTCATCAGTGCCGGCAATTTGTTTATAGGCATTCGTAACCAGGGGTAGGAGCTTCAGTAAATACTGCCTCCGGAGATTGAATATATAATTCCCATGCACCACCAGCTGCTTATCGTACACATCCAATAATTGCATGTCGGTGCTTCTGTTATCTGCCAACAGTTTAAGGTAACCATTGCGCTGCTGAAGAAGTTTATTATAATCTATTAAATGCTGCAGGTAGGCGGCATCAAGCTGGGAAAAGAGCGCATCGATAAAACGTCTCCTTTCTTCACTGCCATCGGTAATAATTTGTACATCATCGGGAGTAATGATGACAGCCGGGAATCTTCCGATATGGCGGGCTAATTTGGTATAAGGTTCTTCATTAACGAGGAATTCTTTTTTCCCGGTTTCCCGTAAAATACATACCAGCTTTCCCGGTTCCCCATTCAACAGGAAATTTCCCTCCAAGCGGAATCCCATCGCCCCCTGCAATACATTCAGTGAATCTGTTTTATTGAAATAGCTTTTTGTGAAGCAGAGATAATAAATGGCATCGAGCAGGTTTGTTTTGCCTACGCCATTCTTACCACAAATTCCAACCATACGATGAGTAAAGTGGAATGTTTGCTGCACATAATTCTTGAACTGCAAAATGGATATATTGTTCAACTGGAACATGATGTTGCAATATAATTGAAGTTAACAGGATGAAAACCGGGAAAACCTGAAAGGCTGCCAGATTATCTCTTCTCTTTTATGTTTACCTTGAACACTGGTTACAGTTATTTGCACTAATACTTTTTTTTGTGAGCAAAGACCTCTTTTCCAGCCACGCATCCACCTACGCCAAATACCGGCCGCAGTATCCGCCCGAATTATTTGAATATATCCTTCGATGGGTGAATGAAAGAAATTTTGTGTGGGATTGTGCCACTGGAAATGGACAGGCTGCTATGGCATTAGCAAATTATTTCGAAAAAGTATTTGCTACCGACTCCAGCGAAAAGCAAATTGCCCATGCGGTATTACTCGCCAATATTGAATATTCGGTTAGCAAGGCGGAACTAACCGCCTTTCCAGATAATACTTTTGACCTGGTAACAGTGGCTCAGGCGTATCATTGGTTAAATGCCCGGGCCTTTACCAAAGAAGTGAAGAGGGTAGCTAAGCCAGGGGCGATAATAGCCATCTGGGGATACAATACCCCGTTGACTGGGAAGGAAGAATTGAATGAGCAGATACACTTTTTTTATAAAGATGTGGTGGGTAGTTTTTGGGATAAAGAAAGAAGATATGTTGAAGAAGAATATAGATCTGTGGCATTTGATTTTCAGGAAATACCGGCCCGGCATTTTATCATGGAAGTTCAATGGAATATTGAACACCTGTCTGGGTATTTAAATAGCTGGAGCAGTGTTCAACACTATCTAAAAGCAATGGGCCATAACCCTGTAGATGCCTTTCTTCCCAGGTTGAAGGAGTATTGGCCCGAGCAACAAGTAATTCCTTTTAAGTTCCCCGTTTTTCTTCGGGCAGGAAAAATTATTAAGACGGAAACCAACCTATAAATTTAATTATACCCGAATTAGCCTGCGGGTACCTTTCCGGAACTTCATTCATTGAACCTTCCTTTTGCATCGTTTAACTTGCCTCACCTGGTATTACCCGTTCGGTATCTTCTATCCATTAACGCCTAACCCTTTAAAAATCAAAAATTCATGGTGTGGAAATCCAGTTTCATAATTGGGTTTTACCCCTTATCTTTGCCAACTCAAATTTTAACCCAGTGGCTACACGTTTTTCCAAAGAAACATACCTGTACTGGTACGAATTAATGTACCTGATTCGCCAATTTGAATTAATGGCAGAAGAGAAGTATAAAATGGAAGGAAAGATCAGGGGATTCTTTCATGCCTATATCGGGCAGGAAGCTATTGCCGCCGGATGTATGACAGCCACCCGGGCAGAAGATCCATATGTTACCGCCTATCGCGATCACGGCCTGGCCCTTGCAAAAGGAGTAAGCGCCGACGCCTGCATGGCCGAATTATATGGTAAAGCCACCGGAGCGGCAAAAGGAAAGGGGGGAAGCATGCATTTTTTTGGAAAGAATGTGGCTTTTTTCGGAGGTCATGGAATTGTAGGGGCGCAGATTGGTACCGGAGCCGGATTGGCATTCGCAGAAAAATATAAAGGAACCGATAATGTATGCCTCACTTTTTTTGGTGATGGAGCCGCCCGCCAGGGAATGTTGCATGAGGTATTTAACATGGCCATGACCTGGAAAATTCCCGTAATATTTATTTGCGAGAATAATAACTACGCCATGGGAACTTCGGTTGGAAGAACCAGTAACGTAGTGGATATTTACAAATTAGCCGATGCATACGAAATGCCTGCCGATTCAGTAGATGGCATGAGTGCCGAAGCAGTTCACGATGCCGTGGCCCGCGCTGTTAAACGCGCCCGGGAGGGGGATGGTCCTACCTTATTGGAATTAAAAACCTACCGGTACAAGGGTCACTCCATATCAGATCCGCAGAAATACCGTACAAAAGAAGAAGTAGAAGAATACAAAGGGCGCGATCCGATTCAACAGGTGCTGGCTACCATTCTTGCCAATAAATTCGCAAGCCAGGAACAGATCGATGAAATAAACAAGCGCGTGAATGATGCCGTAATGCATTCGGTAAAGTTTGCTGAAGAAAGCCCCTGGCCAAATGACGATGAGGTATTGAAGGATATTGTAATGGAACCCAACTACCCGTTCATTACCGACTAAAGAATTGAAATAAAAATGGGTTCTCCCTGTTTTGTTTCGCGGCAGCAAAAAATCAAATATTGATCTTAAAATAGAATTATGGCAACTGAAGTAAAGCAACCTGAAGTGATCGTTACCAAAACCAGCGAAGAAAGGCTGGTGGAAACCACCCAGCAGTTCTGGAGTAAAAACAGCAAATTAATTGTAGGCGGCGTAGTGGCTGTTGCTTTATTGATTGGCGGACTGGTAATCTACCAGAATTACTTTAAAGCCCCGGCAGAAGCGGAAGCCAATGAAGCAATCTGGACAGCCCAGGCAAACTTTAAAATCGATTCGTTTCGCAATGCGTTAAACGGAGATGGAACCAAAGCCAACCCGGGTTTTCTTAAGATCATCAGCAAGTACGGAGGAACCAAAGCCGGTAAGCTGGCGCACTTTTACGCCGGCATTTGTTACCTGCAATTAGGAGATTTCAATAATACGGTTAAACATCTCGAAGATTTTTCTACAAACCAACCGGAAGTAAAGCTGCGTGCGGCTGGCTCACTCGGAGATGCCTATGCTGAATTGGGAAAGAATGACAAGGCGGCCGAACAGTATAAGAAAGCATCTACCGTTTTTGAGAAAGATGAAGTGAACTCTTCGGAGTATTTGTACCGTCTCGGGCAACTATACGATAAAATGGGAAAAAGTAGTGAAGCCATCAGCGCCTTCCAATCATTAAAGGAGAAATTTCCGGCCACGATGCATTCGCAGGAAGCAGATAAATATTTGGCTAAGCTGGGCGCACCGAATTAAGGATAATACAGGAGATACTCCCGTACAAAATTATTATTTTCTATGGCGGAAGTAAGCAATAGTAAATTATTTCAAATTGAAACAGGCATTCTGAAAAAGAATGCCTGTGTTGTAATTGTCCGTACCGAATGGAACGCAGCTATAGTAGACGAACTGGAAGCAGGTTGTGTGCGGCAGTTAACAGAAAAAGGATTATTGAATATTAAAATTGTGAATGTGCCCGGTGCGTTTGAAATTCCTTTTGCCATAAAGAATTACTGGGAGCAATCGAAGAAAAAAGAAAGACCCGCTGCCTTTATTGCACTGGCCTGCGTGTTGCGGGGCGATACCCCACATTTTGATTATGTATGCAAAGCCGTCACGGATGGAATCGTTCAGTTAAATATGATATTACCCGTTCCTTCCATTTTTGGAGTACTCACGGTAGATAACCAGCAACAAGCCAATGATCGAATAGGTGGTAAACATGGCCATAAAGGAGAAGAGGCCGCCATATCAGCAATGAAGATGATCGCTATTTCATCTTTTCAAAACAAAAAGAAAGGGAAAAGCCATTCCTGATTAATTAAATATTCATTCATGCCGTCAACGGATACTAACAAAAAGAAGGCGAACAATTCTTCAACGCAAGGTAAGGAGGTGGCCATTTTTATTCCTTGTTTCGTGGATCAATTATATCCGCAAACAGCTTTTAATATGGTAAAAGTGCTGGAAAAGCTGGGTTGCCGGGTACATTACAATACCAACCAAACCTGCTGCGGGCAACCGGCTTTTAATGCCGGGTTCTGGAATGATTCGAAAGAAGTATGTACCAAATTTATCAATGATTTTAAAGAGGCTGAATATATTGTAGGGCCCAGTGCTTCCTGCGTGGGCTTTGTACGTAACTATTATCCTAAACTGTTCGACAACTCTTCGTATCACAATGAAGTAAAGGATCTGCAAAAAAAAATATTTGAATTCAGCGAATTTATAGTGAATGTATTGGGGGTGGAAGATATAGGTGCCAGCTTTAATTCCAAAGCCACCTATCACGACAGTTGTGCCGCCTTACGGGAATGCAAAATAAAAACGGAACCCCGCAAATTACTTTCTCACGTAAAAGGACTGGAGTTAATCGAAATGGCGGACGTAGAAACCTGCTGTGGATTTGGGGGAAGTTTTGCGGTTAAGTTTGAATCTATCTCCATAGGAATGGCTGATCAGAAAATAATCAACGCCCTGGCCACCGGTGCCGAGTGTATTATTTCCACGGATCTTTCCTGCCTGATGCATATTGATGGACTAATCCGCCACAAAGGCCATAAATTACAGACGATGCACCTCGCCGATGTACTGGCAAGTGGCTGGTAGAATACCTATAATAACAACTGCAATCATTTTCCTTGTATGGACAAATTAACCATAAACCTTTCTGCTTTCAGAAAAAAATTTATTCTCCTCTTTTTACTTGTTTGCCTGGTCGTGATTGGCGGCTATTTACTCGTACTTAACGGGTATACCATTTTAGAATCCCCCGAAGACACAACGGAATTAAGAAATATTTTCATTATTGTATTGATAGTATTGGCCCTGGTTGCCAGCTGGTGGAAAAGAAATCAGAAAAAGAAATTAGTTTCTACCCGGACGTTTAGCGGAAAGCTGTCTTATTATAAACGAATCTATTTATCAAGGCTCTGGTGGAATCTTTTCTCCGCCTCAGCCGCTACTTTTTTATTTGTACTAACCGGACGCTTTATCTTTTTGTATTTCGCGCTTTTTGAAGTACTAATTACCGCATTATCTTATCCATTTGAACTTGTCATTAAGTCGGATCTCGGGAGAGAAGATATAGTTTTTATTAATTAGGATAAGAAAACTTTCCTCTCTACCAGGATTAGCTTCTCCCGAAAAGTGTGTACACCACTACACTCTTTTTGCTTTAATCAAAAGAAGAGCGCTAATTTCAACCGCATATTAAAGGGGTTACCTGGCGTAAAATGCAATTCAGAAACAGGATTTGCTTCATTTTTTAATCTCGACTCTGTATCAAACTGCGCTTCGTTCCATTTAGTATTAAATATATTTTCAGCCAATAGCCCGATCTCGTATTTCTTTTTGGTATAATTAATTGAGGCGTCTGCAACAGTATACCCTTTTGCCACTACTGAATTATTTTCGTTGGCTGGCCGATTCTTGATAAAGCGATATCGTATACTTCCGTTTACACCATTCTTCGCTTTTACATTTAATCCTCCAATACCAGAAAAAGTGGGAGCTAATGGAATATAATCGGAACCTTTCGGTTCTCCAATTGCCCGCGGTTTTGTCCAGTTTAGATTTGCATCAGCAAATAACCAGGGCGTAAGCTGGTACCGCCCCGATAAATCAATGCCCATTCTTCTTGTCTTGCCACTGGGTTCAACCACGCCTGCATCCCCCACATATACAAACTCCTGTTGCAGGTACAAATACCAAACAGCTGCATTCACGATTAAATTTTTGACAGGCTTAACTAACACTCCCAGGTCTGCACCATAGGCGGCAGGTATAATTTCCTTTGAATTTCCGGCAATGGCCAGGCGCGTATCATTCGAATGAAATCCCTTTCCTAATTTTAAAAATACCTGGGCGCGGGGATTTATCGTATAATGAATATTTATTTTAGGGCTAATGATGGTCTTGTTGTTTTTTGTTCCCGCTTCATTTTGCAAATGATCGGCATATTGAAATTGGAAATAATCGAAGCGGGTTCCAATATTAAGAGACCACTTACGATCACTGAAAGTTTGCTCCGCAAAAGCAGAGAAATTTGATTCTGAAATATCCCCCGATTGAATTTTATTTAATACTGTGCTGCGGTCTTTCGTGTGAGACAGTTCGCTGTCTTTGGTTTGATCATTTCTTATGTCCAGGCCAAGAGTCGTTTTACTATTCCAATTTCCCAGCATTGTGCCCCGATCCAACCGGCTGGTATATCCAAACAGGTTTCGCCTTTCCCGCTGATTGATTTGATCTCCATTTACCGGATCTTCCAGGAAAAAAGTAAAGTTGGAGAACAGGTTGAAATCATACCTGGAATAATAGGCTTGATTGCTCCAGGTAAGCTGGCTGTTCAGCCTGGTTGATAACTGAACATTCAAATTCGTTCGTGCCGTTTGGCCTCCTTCTTTGTCGTCGATTGATCCAAAGCGGTTTATTAATCCACTCAGCACCGCTCTTTCCGGTACTTGTCCCGAAGCGTTCCATTGGCTGCTAAACGTGGACGCCTGGATAGAAAGAAAGCTTTTCAGTCCAATGTTACTGCTGTATTTACTGAAAATATTATAGCGATGAAATTTCTGTGGCGAATCAAAAGGGCCGTCGGAATAAAGATATTCACCCGCTACATACCAGTTGCTATTTTTCTCTTTTGCTTTCTTACCCAACAAATCAATAATTGCAAGCCCTCGCCAGGTATTAAATTGTCCCAGTTCCGCTTTTATCGTGCTATTTTGTAAACTATTAATAGTTTTCAGGTCCACATATCCAGCCACCGCTAAATTACCATGAGGAGTATGATAGGGGCCGAGTCCATAATCAACATTCTTTACCAACTCGGGAATTATGAAATGCATATCGGCATAACCTTGTCCATGGGCATGACTCACCATATTTACAGGCAATCCATCTACACTAATCTGAATATCGGTTCCATGGTCTATATCAAAACCACGTAAAAATATTTGTTCGGCTTTTCCGCCACCGGCATGCTGACTAATAAACAAACCGGGTATAAGGCGCAGCAATTCCTGGGAAGATTTTGCAGGTCGAAGATTCAAATCAATTTTACTTATACTATTGAAAGTATAAGTACCAGAATGTGGCGTGATGATTACTTCTTTTAAGCTGACCGCCGCTTTTTCCAGTTCCACCAATACCATGTCTGTTCCGGGAGAAACTAATATATCTTTCTTTTCATATCCAATAAAAGAAACTAATAGCTGTACCGGCTCATTGACTAATGCATTTTCATTATTGCTGATAAGAAAATTACCCCGGGCATCTGTGAAAACACTATTATTTGTGCCGGTCACCTGAACATTGGCGAGTTCTAAGGGCTCACGGGAAGCTTTGTCAATAATCTTTCCTTTTAACCAGTGTTGTGCCCATACCGGAATAGCTTGCATCAATAAAATAAAGCAAACTGTTACCCTTTTCATCAGAGTTCCTTTAATGCTTTATTAATGTCATTACTAATACCAGGACCTAATTCATACCTGCTTTCTGCCGCCTGCGTTAAATACTTTCGGGCATTTTTGGTATCCCCGTTCGCGAGATAAATCTTTCCCACATAATACAAGGCATCCGGTTCATAACAACTATTCTGAACATAATAACGTACGGTTTGCAACGCTTTTTCTTTTTGGCCATTTTTGTAATAAGCCCAGGCAAGCCAGCTGAATGCTTCCCCCGTTGGCCGGTGCAATACCTCTTTTTCCGCAATAGACAAAGCCACCGCGTTATTATTTAATTCATCGGCCTGCAAACCGAAAAGATATTTGTTATACATATCTCCATACGCGTTGGTGGAAACTTTTGTGATGAAGTCGTTGATATGTTGGGTCGATTCCCGTTTATTATTTTCGAAAGATGCTATATTGAATAACATCAGATCATAATCCGGCACCGGATGCTGCTGTTGCAGGTATTCAATGATGCGCCTGGCATCAGCAGTATTCCCGTCTTTTGAAAAAGCCAGCCAGGCAATACCCTTCAGGGCATGATAATACTCCGGATCTTCAGCGAGTACATCGAGATAACAACGATAGGATTCTTTATACCGGTTTGCATGACCATACATATCTCCCAGGTTGGAAAGGGTCCACAAACTCACTGCCTGGTTATTCAACTCTTTTACTTTTTCCAATGCCTCTTCCATTAATTCAATCGCCGCGTCCAGGTCGCCTTCTGCATGATCTTTATATTTTGCTTCCCGAATAATGTATTCAAAGGCATTTTTATCAACCAATGAATTGAGTGCTTTACGGGCCCTGTATTTATTTCCCAGTTCCATGGCCACATCAAATTCCATTAATACCGTTAAATATTTATCGTCTCCCAGCTGCAGGGCAGAATCAATGTATAATTGGGCTTGCTGAAATTTGTGTTGGGTGATGCAGTTAGCCGCTAAAGATCTAAAAGTACCAGAAGAGTTTTTTCGGTTCAATTGATTTACCAACTGGTAAAGACTATCCGCCTGGTGTACCTCCTGAACATTTCCCGAATAACTGAACCGTTGGGTCAACAGGGAAGCGATCTTATTGCGCGAAACCAGGTCGTCTGGTGTTGCATTAAATCGCTGCTTCCAAAAAGAAATTTCCGTATCAATTTTTTTAAGTTGCGTCTTTTCGCTGCGTGGCACTAAATACTGCCGGTAATCTTTACTATCCGTTATCTTTTCATTGCGATGAAATAAAGAGCAGGAAGAAAAAAATAGTGTGATGAGTGTTGCCCCAAGAAAAAGCCTTTTCATTTTTATTAAGTTAAAAGCTGATGGTATAGGTAATAATAAATGGCGGGGAGTATGCGCCCCCGCCATTATTCGTTCAGATTAATGAGGAGTAGCTAAATAAGGAAAGCTACCCAGGAATGGCTTATCATTTGCATTCACATGATCACTGGTTAACCCCGGATTCGATGCACCGGAAGGGCCACCGAAAATGAGGATTAATTCAACGTCAATTACATCGTCTGATAGGTTCCTGCCCGTAAGCACGTTGGTACCATCATAGAAAGTAGTTACACCGGTAGTGGATGCATTCAATACATCTATAGCCAGCACGCTGGTAAAAGTAGTTGCATCCAG
Source organism: uncultured Chitinophagaceae bacterium (assembly GCA_963775145.1). Classification (GTDB taxonomy): domain Bacteria; phylum Bacteroidota; class Bacteroidia; order Chitinophagales; family Chitinophagaceae; genus Endoryza. Next base: position 1,098,433 of record CAVZHZ010000009.1, on the reverse strand, counting down.
ACCCAACAGGTTGGTAGTATACCCCGGGTTCAGCGCCAGCAACCGCGATTTAAATTTGCTGGCAAATAATCCGTTTTGTGAAGGAACAATAGTTGTATTGAAAGCATCCTTATCTGGAGCAGTTACAAAAACCGTATTGATTGCCGGACGGGCCATTTGGTCAGACAGGTCATATACGTCTATAGTTTTAGGTCCCTGATCCTTTTTGCAGGCAGCGAAGGATAATACAGCCGCTACTGCTAATATTCCGATAGTATTTAATTTTACTGTTTTCATTATTTATAATTTTTAATCTTTTTGAATAGTTGTTTTCTTTTTAGTTTCCAGCCATACATTGATTTTTCCAGTGCCACCTAATAGTGATTTTGGAACCTCCACCACGGTACTCAATACATTCGTTCCGGCAAAAGCATCAGAACCGGGGTTATTAAAGCCAGTAGCCGTGCCAGCCAGGATTTTCTTAAATTGATTGAGGTCGAAAAAGAACGGATCATCTCTTGGGCCTGCAAAAACTTTTATTCCTTTTTGTTCGGCCGTTTTAGCTGTTTCACCATAACCGGTGATATCAACCTGTGCGGAAAAAGCATTGGGCTCAATGTAACTACGGGCCCCGGTAACAAAAGGCTTATAAGGACCATACACTTTCATTTTACCGTTTTTGGAAATACATTGAATCACCAGGTCTTCTACGTTATCATTGTTATTATCAATATTAAATTCAATGAGTGTATTGTCATCGAATTTAGCGGCCCCGGTAGACGTAGGGGAAAGTAATCCCTGGGTATTACCAACAAATACCAAATTGCTGGTGTTTTGACCACGGAATACATAAACGTCTGTAATGTCGGAAGTCTGGTTAGTTACTGCAGGAGCATCTATATGATCTGCTGCAAAGATCCATCCTGTAGCAACGATACCGGCGATGGCCAGTGTTGCGGCGAGAATTTTTTTTGTTGTCATTTTTTTTGATTTACTGTTAATGTGATTTGTTTGAAGAGTTACGGGGGATATGCTCCTGTTGGATTTAAATTGTAAAAAAATATTTTTTGTACGCGAACAAGAAAAAATGTTCCTTATACGATATAAAACCAGATATGGTTTTTTAGATCATACTTTTTTTTGAAATCAAACAAAAGGCTATAAAAAAAGTCCCGTACAAGCGGGACTCACTATTTAAATAATTAAAAAAGAAAGCCCCGCGACCAGGGCCTTCGTAAGAGCATTAGCTCTTGGGTAACACCACATGATCTACGACGTGGATCACGCCATTACTTTGATATACGTTTTTGATAGTGATAGTTGATATTCCTCCCGCTTCATCTTTGAGCACGATGTTGTTTCCTTTCATCATGACCCATAATTTACCTCCTGCTACTGTTTCCAGTTCTGCGGAACCATTTCCTTCTTTGATTTTCGCGGCAAGTGCTTTTGAGTCCAATTTCCCTGCAATAACATGGTACGTTAATATGCTGGTCAACTTGTTTTTATTTTCAGATTTCACCAAGGATTCCACTGTTCCTTTCGGCAACCTGTCAAATGCTTCGTTGGTGGGTGCAAATACAGTAAAGGGTCCAGCACTCTGCAAGATTTCCACCAGGCCTGCCGCTTTAACGGCCGCAACAAGCGTGGTATGATCCTTTGACTGCATGGCATTTTCAACTATGTTCCTGGCCGGATACATTGGAGCCCCTCCCACAGTCACCGAAGTGTTTTCCTTATTCATTCCCTGGGCAATACTGGTGGCCGATATAAAGAAAGCACCGATGACAAAGACCACTGCAATAATTCGTTTCATAATACTGGTAATTTTTTGATTTTATTATTTAATAATTGTGATTGGCTTACATGTACCGGCGGATATACGTACGGCAACTGAGAGGTTTTAGATTTATCCGGGTAAAACTATTTTTCCAACGTCGAGACAGGCTACTTCAATAAAACAGATTCAATATCTTTATGCCACTACAAAAATTAAATAATATCAGATATGGCATACTGGCTGGTAAAATCAGAACCATTTGTATATTCCTGGGATCAGTTTGAAAAAGATAAGCAAACCGTGTGGGAGGGGATCAGGAACTATGCTGCCCGTTTACATTTGCGCGCCATGAAGAAAGGAGAGGAGGTATTGTTTTATCATAGCAATGAAGGGCTCGAAATTGTTGGAATTGCCAAAGTGGCTAAAGAAGCCTACCAGGATCCATCAACGCCGGATAATGCCTGGGTGGCCGTGGATTTGCAAGCCTTCAAAAAATTAAATACACCGGTAGCATTGACACAAATTAAAAACGAATCCCGGCTGGCTAATATGGCACTGGTGAGGATAGGACGACTCAGCGTTCAACCGGTTACAGACGAAGAATGGAAGCTGATCATGGAACTGGCAGGGGAGAAGTAGTTGGGAGGCGGGAGGCGGGAGGCTGTAGTCGGGAGGCGGTAGTCTGCGATGCTAGTATTAATAGTAGGTTTAATGAGGGGCCATTTTCTACATAATTGGCTTCACAGCAAAAAAATCACATGCAGCATGCCAATGTGATTACAGCATGCACAACTTGAGTTCTGATTATTATGGGGGAAGCAGCAGTTTTCCACAAAAAGTCGGGGATGCAATCTCCTGGTTGCTTAAAAAAGGATGATCCTATTTCAATGTTTTGATCGGAAAGCGTGCAGTTGCCCTTAAACCTGCTATTGCATCGTTTCCCTCTTTCTTTTTTTCTTTAACAATTAAGGAAGGTTACTTTTTGTACTCAAGCGATATTTATGATTATATCGCCTGAAAAGCAGCCGCTGAAAACTACAATTAAAATCCAACTTATTTTTTCCTGAATAGGTGGTGAAAATCCCTTATCCCTGCATCTCATATTTAATTACTTCAATTTTTGGTTTATGCACTTCATTAAACCTTTACCGGTAGCAATATTGCTATGCCTGTTGATGAGCCTTGGCTGTAATTACCAGAACGACAAGCGTGATGTCAAGCAGCATTCTGAGCAGCCACATTCCATTGAATCAGGAAAGCCAGAAGAAGTAGGTTATACAGCCGATACCAGTGAGCAATCTTCCGAAGCAAATGGTGAGAGACAGTATGCTCCTCCTGCAAAAACCGATTGGGATAAAAAGATAATTAAAACGGCTTCATTAAAAATGGAGGTGAAGGACTATAAGAAATTCAGTAGTAGCATAAGAGATATTACCAGGAGAGCAGGGGGATATATTGCCCGGGAAGATCAGCGTCAATCGGAATATAAACTCGAAAATGTTATTGTCATTAAGGTGCCGGTAGATCGATTTGAGGAGGCGATGAATTTACTGGCGGATTCCGGGGAAAAAGTATTGGAACGGAAAATAAGTTCTGAAGATGTAACCGGGGAAGTAGTCGATACGCGCTCACGTATGCAAGCGAAAAAGCAGGTAAGACAACGTTATCTCGATTTGCTTAAACAGGCAAAAAATATGAGTGAGATTATGCAGGTTCAAAGTGAAATTAATGATATTCAGGAAGAGATTGAATCCGCCACGGGGCGGGTAAACTACCTAATTCATGCGGCGGCCCTCAGCACTATTGAACTCACCTATTTCCAGGTGATCAATCCAGACGCCGGTAAAAAAGATAATCCTTCTTTTAGCTCACGGATGGGGCAATCTATGTATGATGGCGCGAAGTGGGTAGGTGAATTGCTGCTGCTTTTGATGAGCTTCTGGCCCCTGGTTACCGGGTTAATGATTGCCTTTTTATTTTATCGCCGGAACCGATTTATAAAAAATAAATCCGTTTAACGCTGCCAAATCCGATGGCTTTGCAAAAAGAAAACAGCCTGACTCTCGGTGCAGGCCGGATTTTCAAATCGGCGATTTGCTTTTAAGTATCTCCACCAGTTCGGGTTTTCGGCGACGGGAAACTTCAATATGTGTCTTATCGTGAAGGATTAGTTGATTTTTAGGCGTAAGAATTTCCACAAAGGAAAGATTCACCAGGTGGGATTTGTGCACGCGCACGAAATTGTATTCGGACAATATCTCTTCGTATTCTTTGATTGTTTTGGACGTGGTTATGCTACTACGGTCGGCAAGAAAGAAAACGGTATAATTGTTATTGGCTTCGCAGCGAATGATATCCTGGGGAGCAACCAGTTTTAATCCCTGGTGCGTATGCAGTGCCAGGCGATATTGATTGTTCCCCGGTCTATTCAGGTTATCCATGAAGTTCCTATATAATTCCTGTAACTGTATCTTTTCGGATCGCTGCAATAAGTAGCGGTCTATGGATTGTTTTAATTCATCAGCGTCAATAGGTTTCAACAGGTAATCCAGGGCGCTAAAGCGAATCGCATTAATAGCATATTTGTTGTAGGCGGTGGTAAATATTATACTAAACGGATGCTGCGGAAGTTTGGTGAGTAATTCAAATCCTGAAAGGAATGGCATTTGAATATCGAGAAAGAGCAACTCGGGCTTGAATGACTCAATCAGCTGTAAGCCTTCGAATGCACTGGTGGTGCGCTTTAACTGGGTAATAGCCGGTACATTTTTTTCAATAAGATAGGCGAGCATATCGGCTGATAATGCTTCGTCGTCGATGATAAGTGCTTTGATGGCTGGTTTATTCATACATTACAGGTAATTCAAGCGTACATTTTGTTCCGCTGATATAGCCATTAACGTCTTTCATATCCTCCATTCTGAAATCCGTGCCAACATGTTGCTGTTCTGCCAGCAAAGCCAATCGTTCCTTTACCATTTTCAATCCTTTGGATTGTTGTTTCTCTCCGTTCAAATGCTGCTGCTTTTTAAATGTGGCTGCTTCAATACCGATGCCGTTGTCTTTAACAATACAAATCAGTTTGTCCTTATCTTTTCTTTGAAAATTTATGATTAATCTTCGTTCTCCTTCTTTATGTAATAAGCCATGCCATATTGCATTTTCAATAATGGGATGGATCAAAAAAGTGGGGAGAAGCGTTTCTTCTTCATCCAATTCTTCATCGGCCTGAATAGTATAGTAAAATGAACTGCCAAAGCGGAGCGTTTCTAACTGCAGGTAAAGATCTAATATTCTCATTTCATCTTTTAGCGATATAAAGCTTTTTTCACTTTCATCGAGTACCAGTCGAAGCAGTTTAGAAAACTTGCTAAGATATTGCAAGCCTTCATCATTGCGTTTGCTTGCTACCAATTGCGAAATGGAATTCAGGCTATTAAAAATGAAATGTGGGTTCATTTGGGAACGAAGGGCTCTTATTTCGAGGCTATTTAATTGCTGTTTTATATTGGCCTTTGTTTTGATAATCGCTATGCGGCGCCGGATAACCCAAAATAGCATCAATCCAATAACTGCCAGGGCCATTATCATAAACCACCAGGTCTTCCAGAATGGCGCGGTAATTACAAAAGAGAATACGGCATCCTGTTCGCTTGATCTTCCTTTATTGTTCAATGCTTTTACCCGGAACGTATATTTTTGAGGAGGGAGATTGCCATAGTTTACACTTCGCAAATTACCCGCGCTGATCCAATTCGAATCCAGCCCCTCCAGTTTATAGAAATAGCGCATGCCTTTCTGATTCGCGTAGTCAAGCGCAACAAAGCTAAAATTGAGCGAATTGTCTTTATGCGAAAAACTGTTATTGGTTAACAAATCCTGTACTTCCTCATTGGTTTTTATTTGACGGACAGAACTGATATGCATGGTAGGTGGCACAGTGGATAGAAAGAGCTCATCGGGTTTAAAGGAAGCAATTCCAAATGAGGTACCGACCCAAATGGTACCGCTCTTATCCTGGTGAAGTTTGAATGAATAGTAACCGGATTTTATAAAGCCATCCGACTCATCAAAGTTCACAATATGATTCTTGTATTTTTCCTGTTGACCTATAAAAGTCAGCCCCATGGAACTGCCTGCCCAGATATTATTTTCCCGGTCGGCCAGGATGCTTAAATAATGCCGTGAAGCGAGTCCGTCTTTCTCCGTGAACTGATTTAAAAGTTCCAATTCATTTTTCTTATTAAACTCACATTTTAATATTCCTTCGCCATCGGTTGCGATCCATATATTTCCCCCTTTATCAAGGGAAATATCATTTGCGGATATTTTTAATCCGGATATAATGAAATGTTGTAATGAATCATTGACCAGGTGGAGTATTCCTTCTTCCCCGCTAATCCAAATGCTACCATCCGGACCTTTGATACCCGAAAAGAATTTAGCATGCTTGCTGATATTGGGTTGGTAATAGTATGTTTTGAAGGAAACATTTCCGGATCCGCTTACGATTATTTCACTTAAACCCTGGTCGCCGATAACATAGAATCGGCCATCCCCGGTGTTGAGAAACTGGCTCAGCGAATTATCGTGTAATCCATTTTGAGTAGTAAATACGATTGGTTTATCCTTTTTTAAAAGGGCCAAGCCCTGGTAACCGGTTGCAATCCAAAGCCAACCTCTTTCATCTTCATGAATCGATTTGATTTCGGCAGTAGGGACAACGGCTTTATACAATTCACTGAACCCGGTATCGGTCTTCTGGATTATATTCCCGCGATTGGAGCCAAGTAAAAATCGTCCATTCTTCAATTCAATAAATGAGTAATAATCCTGGTGCCGGGAAAGTATTTTAGTAACATCATAAACCGTAAATATAGAAGGTTTAATCTTAACCAACCCATTGTACGAGCCTACCCAAAAAAAATTGTCTTCTTTCAGCATATTGGTGGGCCATATTACCCCCAGATCAATGGTGTTTATAAATTGTGATGCGACTTCTTTTTCAGGATGAAAATAATAGAGTCCAAAAGTACCCAGGTGCCAGATGCCTTTACGGTTATCAGTAACTCCCGGTTGGTAAAGAGTTTTATGCTCAATATTCGTATGCAATCCATTTTCAATTTTATGAATTTCCGTTTCTACTGAGTTATAAAAGACCTTTGTTTTGCTGATCGGGAATACGGAAAGGATCTTATCACGCGGATCTGCGATCTGATGGATCAGATCGAGGGTATTGTCACTAAAACGGTAAAGGTTCAAAAACTGAGCGATATAAACCGTACCATCGGTGGCTTTTCTTATCTGAATCACCCTTCTTGTATCTATCACTTCGTGTTTAAAAGGCCATTGAGCCAACACATAATCTGAAAGTTGCAGCTTCTTTGAACCTGTTAAAGTCAGATCATCAATCTTAACCCTGGCGGGTCCGTTTTCTGTTGCAAGCCATACACCTCCGTCATGGTCAAATAAAATATCATTAACACCCTGCGGAGAGGAAGAGGTCTCACTGATTTTAATTATTTCATTATTTGCATAACAAAACAAGCCTGCATCCGAACCTATCCACAGCCTATCCTTCTCATCCGGTACAATCACATTCACAAAACCTATCAGATCATTCTCCCTGGTGTGTGGATAATTATGAAACTCATATCCATCATAACGACTCAATCCGGCGGAAGTGCCTATCCACAAAAAACCTTTTTTATCTTTTGCAAGGCAAATGATTTCAGAAGAGGGCAAACCATGTGAACTGTTGAAAAATTCATAGGAATAGGTGAGGGGTGCCTGCGCAGGAATACTCCATTGAATGGATAAAAAAAGCATCAGCAGCAAAACGTATCGTTTCAATTTGGAATTCAATCCATTTCTTTTGTTTACTAAATTAAGATGATCGGGTCTATTGATACCTATTTATTTTCTAAAAGATAGCCGCTTAAACCATTCATTGTTGGGGCAGTATAATATGCGGGCGGAATTCCACCACCAGGGCAGGGACCAGTATACGCAACAAACTTCGCTCCATTACTTCCATCAATCCGAAAGCCAGGGTTCAATGTTACTCCAACTCCCGCCTTGTATTGAATATGAGCACCCGCTCCTTCAATAATAGCTATTGAAGTGATGCTGTTAGTCACTGATACAAAAGCAGGCGTGCTGGGAGGATGGCTGTTGGTGATAAAATTCGCGTTTGAAGGACATGAAGCTGAATACAGGGATGTTTGCCAGATTCCCCTTCCATAGGTGCCGGCCCTGAGTAAGCCACTTGCCTCACTAATTTCCAGATCTGTCACTTCCGCAACCGGCAATCCCGTGCTATAGGGTATCCAATCACCTAAGGTATTGTCCCTGTAAAAAACACCGATGTCTGTACCAATGTACAACGCATCACCGGTTCTGGAATCATCATTAGCATAAATGACACAATTCACAGGAACGTTCGGAAGAGAGCCGGAGACATTATCCCAGCTTGCTCCTCCATCAGCAGAATAAAACACCTTGTATCCATCACTGAATCCGCCATAGGTAAGCCATATTTCATCCTGATCATTCGGATTGATGCAGAGATTGCTGAATCGTTCAAGGTCATAGGGAATGGTGATGGGGTTCCAGTTGTTGCCGCCATTGATAGTGCGCCAAATAATTTTTGAGTGCGATGTTCCATAGTAACTATCACCAGCATAAACACAATTACTGTTGGAGGGTGCTATCTTAACCAGGTCTTCGCCGGAAACGGTGTCGCTCCAATTCAACCCTACATTAAAGAATGTCCAGCTTAATCCGCTGAAGACGCCTTTAATAAGCGAGTTATAGCCGAGATAAATCAAGTTGGGATTATTTGCTGATACATCGATCGGAGTAACAAATGGACCTTTGACGAGTATCCCCTGACTTTCCAAAATTGATTCGCTACAAAAAGTTTGAAAAGGAAAACCGCCGGTTGTTGACCGCAAGAATGTTCCGTCGTCCCTGCTTACATACATAAATGCGGGATGGCTTTTACTGATGGCGTTATCCGTTCCGTCAGCACCAAACGCTAACTCAAAGGTTGATGAACTGCTATTCCTAAAATGAGTACCATTATCTTGTGAGCCACCCAAAATTTCGATTGACGAGGAGTTAGAAACACTGATACGATAGTATTGCGTAATGGGAAAATTATTGTTGAGCGACACCCAGGTGTTGCCATTATTCAGGCTTTTATAAACACCTCCGTCTGTAGCAGCATACAATATGTTTCCGCTGGGAGCATATACCAGTTCATGAATATCCACATGATAATTTTGAACATCAGGATTGATATAGATAAGATTGCTGCCGCTATCATCGCTTCTCCATATACTAATTCCCCCCGCAACCAATTTTTTGCTGTCGAGTGGACTAACAGCCAGTGAGTGGTCATATCGTTGCTGCCGGCCGATTAATTTGCTGCCATCACCAATAAATACATTTGGAAGCCCTGAGGCGCGCCTTACCCAACTCCCTGTCTCACCCGTACTGTCGGAATAATAAATCCCGTTGAATGTATACGAGGAGTCTACCTGATTTACATCATTCATATTCCCAATCATCATAAAAACTTCCGATGAATTATCCGGTGTAACCGCAATTCCTACACGGTCTGCCAGCGGGTTAGGGTTGTCATACTTAAGTGTCCAGCTTACCCCACTGTTTGTGGACTTATAGAATAAACCACCCGATGCGCCCGCATACGCCACCAGCGGATTATTGGGCATAAATTCAATATCGTACACATAATTGGTGGACAATACTTTTGACCAGGTTTTTGCGGCATCGTCTGTATAATATATACCATCTTTTGCCGCTACCAGCAGGATATCAAAGTCGGACGGATGCATCAGCAATTTATAGCCAATCATTCCGTCTGTTTCTTTCCATTTCAATCCGGTGATGGTCCATGTAATACCACCATCCACCGATTTTAAAACACCGGTTGAATTTTTTCCGTAACTATAGTTACCTTCTCCACCTCCGTCTGCATCACCTGTTATTATATAAATTATATTCGGATTCTGGGGATTGACCGCAACATCAGAAACATTCAGATTAGGCAATCCATCGGTTAAAGGTTGCCAGCTGGTGCCGCCATTTATGGTTTTCCATAAACCACCACCGGCCGTTGCTGCATACAAAGTGTTCTCACTGGTTGGATGAAAAGCGAGGCGGTTTACCCGGCCGATTCCTTCGTCACGCGTGTTTATATTAAGCGGACCGACCTGCGACCAGGCACCGGACAACACTTGTGGCTGGATTGAATCATTGCCAGAAGGGTATTTGTTGGAAATGGTTTTCAGAAGAGCCTCCTGCTTTAATTCCTGCAAGTTCAGCAACTCACCATTTAGCCCGCTGCGCGTTGAGAAGTACCATTCCAATCTTTTCCATTGTTTATAACCTGCTTTGGCTTTTCCTACCTGGTCGTAATAAGCATTCATCCGGCGTTGATAATCAAAGAATCCTTTTGCGGGATTGTAAGCGGGTATGTTTTGTGCCTGTAACAAAAAAGAAATCAATAGCAGGTTAACAAGACAAAATATACTTCTCACCAATGAAAATTTGCTTTTCATATAGTAATTTTTGAGCGCTTTAAAAATTGACTACTTTTTTGTTTTTGGTTGAATAGAATCTACCTGCTGCTGCAGGGTATTAAGTCTTTTTTCCTGCTGAATAATATACAGCGTGAGTTCCTCAATCTTTTCCAATAACCGCTTATTCATATCTCCAAGCGCAATTCCTTCTTTTTTTACTTCATCTGCAGAAGGAATATTGGGAAGATGTTTGTTGTTGTTTATATAACTCTCCAACTCAGTCAGCGCAATAAGCGGATACTTGTTTTCAAATACATAATCCGGCCAGCTTACATCCGCTTCTACCCGCACTTCTTCTGAAATTATTTTTCCATTTACGGATAGAGCATAACCGGCGGTGGGGTTACCCGTGCCGATCATTACATTACTACTAACATGCAGTTTAGCATTGGGAGCGGTCGTTCCTATGCCAATATTGCCGTCATTAGCAAGTATCAGATCATTGGCGACTGTTATTCCAACCATACGACCTAATGTGAGCCGATTGCCGAAATGCGTAATGCCAAATTCGTTGCTGCCATCCGTCAATTGAAAGCGGATCTGGGATGTAGTTGCGCCACTCTGTGGCCGAAAGAACAGGAGGGGAAGTGACCCGTATATCATTTGGTCGCCGATGACATTCAATTTCGCGATGGAGGTATTGTTTCCAATCGATACATTTCCGGCTGTAAAAAATATATCGGGGTAATTGACGTTATTCCATTGCGTATTTGTTATACTCCAGAACAAACCGTTGTAAGAATAATATCCGGGCACTCCGTCTGTCTGATAAATAAGTAATCCTGCCACCGGCGAACTAATGGCACCTCTCTGCGCCAATGTTAGTCGCGGAACAAGCAGGCCCTTATTGGTACTGGTAACATCGAGTTGCGCGCTGGGATGCGGGGAACTGGTACCAATGCCTACTGCCTGTGCGATACTAGCGATCCAGATGCAATTCGTCAATAGAAAGGAGCTTATCTTTTTCATATTTTCAGTTTAAATTTTTGTAGATTTTTTTTTATATAAAATCAGGTCTGGGTTTAATCGGCTGTTTTATTTTTTAATAATACCGGCAATCCTTCCATCAATCATCAATACAAGTATCCGTTTTGGCCAATCAATCTTTTCGCCAATCGTAACAGATGAGGCACCGTCTTTTAGTAGTTGATTGTTTAATAAAACCTCTTTCAGTTTTTCCTCTTTATCGAGCAACAATATGCTGGCTTTGCCATCGAAAGGCATTTTGATATTCATAATCGTTTTACTGCTGTCTTCTGAAATGCTCAGCTCATTATTTGATTGACTGGCCAACCACTCACCGGCTTCACCCGCCCTCAAGGGTTGAATACCACCACTGCCACAATCACCGATCCAGGCCCTGAATTTTTCTCCTGTACTTCCATCGGCTCGAAATCCGACGGTGAGTGTAACACTGGTTTGCGCCCTCAAATAGAATTCCGTTCCGGTACCACCTTTCAATGTATTGGCGGCGTCAATAAACACCGCTTCATAAAATTTAACTCCATTGATCATTCCTGTAAAAGAAAGGGAACGCGGACAAGGTCCATGTGTTTCCGATTTCCAGATACCGCGCCCAAAAGTGGATGCATAAAGAATTCCATTGCGGATATGTAAATCTGTAACGGGTATCTGGGGCATGCCATTATAAAAGGGTTGCCAGTCGGGCATTAAAGCAGATTTGAAAAAAACACCGGCGTCTGTTCCGATATAAGCATCCAGGTTATCGTCAATCGTAATACAGTTAATAGGGAAATTGGGTAAGGTGCCTGATAGATTCGCCCAGCTTTCACCCGCATCATTACTATAATATACTTTTTCTCCATTTCGGAAACCTCCCATCGTAATCCATACCTGGTTAGAATTGGAAGGAGATACTGCGATACCGGTAATCTTGGTAATTGTATTCGGAAAGCCGGGCTTTGATTGCAGTTCGAACCATGATCCGCCCTGGTTATCGCTTCGCATCAGCGTTTTAGCCGAGTCTGAATCATTTGGTGTATCATTAAAATTGGCCCCCCCGGCGGCATATACGCGGTTTCCATTGCTCGGACAGGTAATCATTGCCCAACGGCCGTTACGTCCGGTACTCGAAAGTGCCCAATTGGTGCCATTAAGAGTACGATAAATATCTTCACCACTTACGAAAACAATATTGCTGTTGGAATACGACATGGCAATTGTTTTGAACCATCCGTCTCCACCTACAGAACTTAGGTTTACACGGTGGGGCGTAGTGGTAGAATTGAAACTGTAAAGAGTAGTATTAACAGAAATATATGCCTGTGTGTTGGAGCCGTTATAAAACTGAACATCGTATCCGTCTCCTCCGGCCATTTTGGTAAATGTTGCAAAATTTCCTTCCCGGAAAAGACCCCCGTTGTCCTGCGCGCCACCAATCATCATATCTGTATTGAGGGTGGATACATCAAAATGAAAAAACTGGGTAGCTGAGAAGCCGGTGTATTTGGCTGTGTAGGTAGCTCCATTGTTGGGACTTGAATATACACCACCATCAGAGGCCACGTATAAGATATTATTCAAAGGATTGTAGGCCAAATCGTGAACGTCAGCATGTACATAGTTGGAAGCGTCTGCATCTCCATCATAACTGGAACTGGTAAAAGCAGCGTTATTTATGCTTCGATAGATGTTAATATTGCCTGCGATTACCACATCGGCATTGTTAGGGGAGACCGCCAAGGTGAGCATATACTCCGGAACGGAAGTAGCAAGACTAGATAATGCAGATACCTGTATCATATTATCGCCGCTATTGGTGCTTTTGTAAACCCCTTTATTGATAATATTGTTCTGATAATCCGAAAACGCGGCGAAGAGATAGACGTAATTGGGATTAGCCTGTGTAACGGCCAATGCAATGCGGCTGCCGGAATCGATTGGAATATCGAGATTGCTGTTTCGGTTTTGAAAACTTCCGCCGGCATCATTGGAAATATAAAAGCTGTTCGCCGTTGCTGCATACACGCGCGAAACACTTCCGGGCTTCCATTCCAAATCATAAAACCGATCAGCAGCCGTTACAAGTAACCAACTGGCGCCACCATTGCTTGTTTTATATATTCCTTTTGAGGTTGCTGCGATAAGTGTATTCGGGCTGATAGGACTTTGAATCAATTTGTATCCAACAAAAAAATCATTTTCGTTTCCCAGTGGTGCCGTAAGCGCCCAACTCACTCCTCCATCAGTCGACTTTAACACCCCTATAGAAGGACGGATATAATCAAAGCCCTCTACAAATCCATTGTCGCCAAGATTACTGTCTCCGTCGCCCGTTAACGCGTAAATAACATTCGCGTCGGACCAGCTTATGACCAATCCGGAAACTCCCAATGAAGGGATATAGGAATTCAGATTAAACCAATTGTCGCCACCATTCACCGTCTTGAAAATTCCCGAAGAGGGCGTTCCTATAAAAAAAATATTTGCATCTGTAGGATGAAAAGCGATTCGATCGGCCCGTCCGATTCCGGTGGTAGATATGGTGTAACCGTTATTGGTAAATGCGGGCCCGACCAAACTCCAATCTCCATTAGTAGACGCATTCGGTGCAATGGGTGGGCTTTGCCATTCATATTGCTTTATTGCATTAAAGGTTCGCTGCGAGTAATTGGTGATATTTCCGTTGGCGTCCTGCCTTCCTTCGAGCAACCAGAGCTGGCGGGCAAGGAATTTTTCCTGCTTATCAAAATAGGTTCTTTGCTTAGAACCGGCGGCATATTGCGATTGTTTTGTTTTTATATGCTTCGTCATTTCCCTCGCATAGCGGTAAAAGTTTTTATCATTCATTAAGCGTTTAGCTACCTCCTCGGGAATCTTCACCTGCGCGTTGGCAAAAAATCCAATTACAATCATATAAATGCCTATAAACCTTTTCATAATCGTCCTTGATGGGTTTAAGATTTGAATTGATTTTATTTAATTCTTTTTTTATCAACTATACGGCTATTCGCTAAGAAGATTTTATGCGTGGAAGCAAAACAGCTTTATTGGATCTTTGTACATCCAGCACTGAACTGTTGTTGGGCATGGTGGCGCCGATACCAACGCTTTGTCCTGCAACCTCTGAGATTTTAGCAATGAAAAGAAAAATAAGCATTCTTTGCGCATAGGTCGTTTGGGTGAATATAATTATCTGCATTGCCAATGAGTCGCTTTATCAGGACTGGATGCCTGTTGAAGCGTTGCCTGGTTGGCAGCATAATTAAAACCGGGAGGGGAGGAAGAGATATAATAACCTCGTTTTTCCACACTCTCCAACACTACTGTTTTAACGCCGTTTACATCGGGCATGCGGTGTATAAAAAATTTATATCCGTCACCCGGATCAGTAGCCGTGCCATTTAATGCCGTCAGGTGTACTTCCTGCTTATTGGGGGAGTTGGTTACGCCGCACCATATTTTTTTATTTTTTTCAAGTCGCAGGCTGAAGCAAATCTTATTGTCGAATTCTGTTCTGGATTGTGATACTTCAAATTTGCAATCCTCGTCAATGGCCAATTGATTAAGACTGTACGATTTCAATATGCTTCTGCGGAACATGTTTGCCCCGTTGGTCCTCAGAATAGTATATTTATCTGAAGATTCATCTACAGTGAGTATCCAGTATTGCGGATATTTTTCCAGTAAAACCTGGTCTTCTGTTTTTTTACTGCACATGCCGGAAGTAAGGGTAATGAATGCCAGTAGTACCCAACCGGGCAAAAACGATTTTTTCATACAAAGAAATTATGAGGTTTAATAATTTTATGATTTCTCCACATAGTTAGACCGATAAATAATCGCCACGAATAATTCTTATGGTGCGGCAGCATCTATTGAGGAAACGGTACGGGATTACACGAAGCGGGTATAGGAATTGCATATATTATAAGTTGTGTCAAGTGCCTTAATAGCACGATGGATATATTGTAAACACGCTGCAACCCCGGATTTCTTAATTTTGAGCCATGAAAAAACTGGTGATTCTAACCGGGGCCGGCATCAGCGCGGAAAGCGGATTAAAAACCTTTCGCGACAGTGATGGATTATGGGAAGGGTATAATATTGAAGAGGTAGCCACGCCGGGTGCGTGGAAGAAGGATCCAAAGCGGGTGTTGGATTTTTATAACTATCGCCGGAAAAATGTACGGGAAGCCGAGCCGAACAGTGCTCATTATGCTTTAGCCGAACTGGAAAAATATTATCATGTACATATCATTACCCAAAATATCGACGATCTGCACGAACGGGCCGGCAGCACACGGGTATTACATCTCCATGGAGAAATTTTTAAAATGCGCAGCGAGCGTAATCCGAAACTGATATATGATATACACGGGGACATAAACATCGGCGACAGAGCGGAAGATAACGCGCAGCTCCGCCCGCATATCGTTTGGTTTGAGGAACCAGTTCCCATGATTGAACAGGCCCTATCCATTGTACGCACGGCAGATATTTTTGTGGTGGTAGGCACTTCGTTATTGGTTTACCCCGCAGCAGGACTGGTAAACTATGCGCCATGGGAAATTCCGAAATACATTATTGATAAACGTATTCCATATACTTCCTCTGTTTACAATCTGACAACTATTGAAAAGCCGGCAACAGAAGGAATGAAAGAATTACGCTCGCATTTAAACTTGAAAGAATAAAAAGAAAATCGTTCTTTGCAGAAAAAAAATATGACAGGATACGAATATGGATATTATTTGGGCGTGGTGATTTCAATAGCTTGTCTTTTCTTGATACCAACTATATTTTTCTTAATAACCCAACAGAAAACGCTGAAATCCATTCAACCTGGCAACAGGCTTATGGAGCCTGGAATGGTGTGGCTGCAATTAATTCCTTTATTTGGAATAGTCTGGCAATTTATAGTTGTTTCGAGAATTTCAGATTCATTGAAAAATGAATTCAATTCATGGGCGAATGACAATTCAATTCTTGGCGATACTGAATCTTTGAATCTTACCAACGGGCGGCCCACTTACGATATTGGACTTGCCTATTGTATTTTATTTTGTTGCAGCATTATTCCTTTTCTTGGATTTTTCGCCTCCCTCGCCGGATTTGTATGCTGGATACTTTATTGGGTGAAATTGTCAGAATTTAAAAACAAAATTACCCGGCGCGGATATTAGTATTAACATGAAAGAATACAGTAGGTAGAATTAACTCCCGATAATCATTAGAAGATACCCTGAGCGAATTCTATTTTATATTTTTAGATATAAATTTTCACCTGCCTGCCGGTAGCTAGTTTCTTCATTTCCCTTCGCCGCCTTCCGGCCCGTAAAATATCACCCAGGTGGCAAAGTCATCGGAGAAGTTTTCAAATTTATGATGAACGCCGGCGGGTACAAATAAAACATCCCCCGCGATACAATTTACTTGTTTATTCTCCCGGATAAATAAAGACTTTCCTGAAGCAATAATATACAGTTCATCCTGCGTGTGGGGCTTTTGAAGATCTTTTATTTTGGGAGCGTAGTATTCAACAGACATACTGCCATGCCGCATCACGCGGGTAAAGCGACTGATTTCTTCCAAATGCAGTTGTGCAATGGCTTCTTCCAGGCTAACTTTAAAAGGCATACCCATTATTGAATGTTTTCGGTGAAGGCAATCCCCTGTTCTTCCAGTTCCCGGAGAACGGGTTCATAGATCTGCGGCAACACCGGAATATGTAAACCCGTCAGCGATATCCTTCCCTGCAAAATTAATTTAGCGGCAATACCCAACGGAAGGCCGACAGTTTGTGCCATCGCTGTCCGGAGATTATCTTTTCCTGTCACCACGAGGCTGCTTTTTACCGCATGAGTACTCTTGTTAAGTTCATAACTAATTTCATGCAGCATCACTATCATATCCTTATCGCCCGGTTGCAGTGCCAGTTTTTTCTCGATGGCAAACTGAAGCACATCCAGGGCGCTGCAGCGGCCTTTATTTATTATGGTTTCCGTATCGTCCATACCGAGAAAAAATAATTGCTTCATGGATAGATTAGCTTCATGCATTTGTCCGGCCACAGTAGCGGCCGCTTTTGTTTTTACGGCGGTGAGGTTAATATCCATCAATTCGCCATTATCATCCACCATCATAAAATCCTGCAAGGCTTTTTTCTCCTCGGCACCTGCTCCGTTTTCTACCTCCAGCAATTGCTGTAATTTTTCCAGTAACTGTTTTGTTTTGGAAAAACGATCGGTTAATTGTTTGTCTAACCAGTCGGAGAAACCATAGCGGCTGAAATGCAATTGAAAAAATTGCTGCAAGGACATACCATCTGTATCGTATTGAACGGTGTCGTCAGTAAGCTTAAGGTCAATAATATTTTTCCATCCAAAACAGAATTCCGGGTATCGAAGGGTAGTTCGTATAAAAGTATAAGCATTTTCCAAATGATAAAGGGGCATATAACTCAGCGAGTCGCGATTGGGGTACCAGGCGAGATAGCCAATCTCCGGAATATCCACTACCCGGTTAGCATCAAACAATTCTTCGTATTTCATGCTGCGGGTAATTCCGTTCTCAATAAAAGAAGCCCCGGCCATGCCGGCCTGAACGATATTTCTGGGATTCCAGCTTATCTTATAATGCCAGGGATTATCATCGCTCTCCGGAGCCACTAACCCTCCGCAATGAGATTTAAAAGAGGTTATCACTCCGCCTTCTTTCTTAATACGGTTGATAAGCTGCATCGCGCTCATATGGTCTATGCCCGGGTCGAGTCCCATCTCGCAAAGAAATAATAGTTTTTTGTTTTCAATATCGGCTTGTAATTCTTTAATCGCTTCGTCGGCATAAGAGGCGGTGAGCAAATTTTTCTCAAATGTTACGCAGTCTTTAGCCACCAGTATATGCAGGTTGGGGGGAAGCAATGATATTACAATATCCGCCATTTTAATAAGTGCCTGCCTTTCTTCCGGTTTTTCTACATCCGCTAATATGGCGCTGCCATTGGGGGTATTTCCTAATTTAGATTGGGCCAGGGCGAGGTTTCCATCCGCTACCATTAACCGCCAGTTATTCAGCGAAGTTTCCTTAGCCAGGTATTCAATTAAACAAGTGGATGATTTACCTGCTCCAAAAATTAAAATTGATTTCATAGAAATTATGGTAATGAAGTGCAAGATAACAAATCAGTGAAGAATAGACTTCGTAATTCGCGCAGTGTTTTCCCTGATTAATATGATAAAAAAAGCAGCCCGGCCATTGGCCGGTACTGCTTACATATCCCGAAACCGTCCGCAAAAAAATATTTAATGAGGCAGCTTAATTTCTCCCACGTCCGTAAATTGCCCGTTGCTTACTATCACCCCTTCTATCACCGCTTCCTTATAAGGGCCTGCAGCATTTACTACAATTTTCCAGGTACCGGGTTTAACCAGCATTATGAAATTTCCTTTCACTGGTTGAGTTCGTACGGTATCCACCCCACTGATTGCCCATATAGAAGAAACAGCGGCATCGGCCGGACGGATGGCTCCTTTTATACCGGAATCCTGCAGTGTTCTGAACGCGTGTAACGTAACAATAGTAGCGCAAATCACCACTAATGTTACCATCGTCTTCTTCATAATTATGGCTTTTTTGTACTATTGAATTAACTCTCGCCTGAATAATTCAAATGGGAAAAAGGAGGGGAGTTTATTCTTAAATAGCTTGTATGCAGGAATGTCAACTACTGTGCCATCGGTGAATTATACTGAAATGAAAGGAATGCGTAGATTGCCAGGTTATGAATGGGGAAATTATAACCCGGAATGAGCAACGCCTATGGCCCGTGAGCTGATCTTGATGATAGAACAGGAAATAGAAACCCCCCGGTTACTTTTTGGAACCTGGATTGTTTTCTGCTCTCCGGCGGCCACATCCGAGATAACCACCGTTTGCTTTTTTACAATTCTTTTTTCTATGTTATGGTAATTAATCAGCACTTCAACCTCGTCAACGGCGTATAAACTGTTATTAGAAATGGTAATTTGAAGATTAGAAATACCACCTAATACGCCCGTTTTATACGGGCTGGATTCTACCGATACCAATGAATAAAGATTTGATCTCACTGCTTCCGGGTCAACTTCTTTTTTTCTTTCCGAATTAGTAATCTCCGGTTCACTGGCTGTTTTATTCAGCCCTTTTTCTTTTTGCACAACAGTGATTACAGAAGAGGGGTTGTTTTTTGTGGATGCTTCGGCCTCTTTATTAGATACAGAATTAATTGCTACCTGGCTACTTTTATGTTCTTCGTTGTTCACCGGCTCCGATTCCTTCGATGGATCATTGACTATTGGTTGAGGAATAGTAACGGGCTGATCGGTCATTTGTTTTTTATCTGTGTTTCGCTGTTTTATCTGGCTAAGCCGTTCGTTTAATTGTAGCTGTTCCTGCGATTGCTTTCCATTGCTGATCAATAACCCGATTATTATACCTCCAAAGAGCAGGCAGGCGGCTACTGCACCAGTGAATATCGCACGGGTAGAATTCTTTTTCCCAATGGCTGGAATAAATAATTTTTCGTCCTGGCTATCAGGTCGCAACCGATCTGTGATAAACTGGCTGGTTTGTTGAAAAGAAGCGTAGGATGGCGCTGGATTTACAGGGAAGGTATTCTTTTCAATAATTTCCTTTTCTTTTTCTGCAATTACCTTTTCTTTTTCTACTGGGATAAACTTATTCTCAGAAATAGAGACATACGCCGGAACAGGATCTTCCACTGGTGCCGGTTTGCTGGCGGCAGGTAAAGGCTTTGGAACGGTGGAGGTTCCGGGAAGTGTTACAAATATTTTCCTGGATTGAATATTGATAATTTTTGCAGGCGATTGTTCAGTAACTACCAATTCCCGCACATCCGTTCTTTTCTCATTGATAGTTTCAACAGGTGGATTAACCGTTTTAGCGGAAGAAGCGGAAGGTTTCTTAAAAAATCTATCAAAAGGTTGTTCTTCTACCATTGGGGCAAACGCAGCAAACTCAGGCAACTCACCCGGATATCGCCAACCCGCACTTTTTCCTTCTGCCCAAATAAGGTCGTAGGGTTTAAACCCCTTTTCAATAATTTCATCCTTGGAGTAGGGACCCGTTTGTTTATTATCTCTCAATAACAAATACCCGTTCATATATTCTTTTTTGCGGTACAAATAGTTCAGAAATACATCGTCAGAATTACCAAAAAAGGCAAATTGGATCAACCTGGTGTTAGCAAACGGGATATTGGGATGAAGGTTTATTTCAGTGGGTACTGCTAAGGTAATCATATCGCCAGTTCCGTGCCAAAAAACATAGAGAATTTGTTATAAAAATGGCGTTAAAGTTAACCAGACGGTACAAAAACCCAAACCTTGAACTCTATTAACAGGAGTGGAAAAAACGACCCTAAAAAACATTCTTTGTTAGTGGTTTTACCGCTTGAAAACAATAGATTTGCCATCCTTCCCATAAGGGCAGGAAAACATTCGAAAAAAGTACCTGAAATCAAGTATGGAAGAGAATTTGACACCGTTGGAAACGAACGATCAAAACCGAATAATTTCTGTAAATATTGACGAGCAGATGAAGACCGCTTACATCGACTATTCGATGTCGGTTATCGTGGGCCGGGCCCTTCCCGACGTACGCGATGGTTTTAAACCGGTTCACCGGCGGGTATTGTTCGCAATGAATGAGTTGAGTAATAATTTCAACCGTCCTCATAAAAAATCGGCCCGTATAGTAGGAGAGGTGTTAGGTAAATATCATCCGCACGGCGATAAATCAGTTTACGATACCATGGTGCGAATGGCCCAGGATTGGAGCATGCGTTACCTGTTGGTAGATGGACAGGGTAATTTCGGAAGCCAGGATGGCGACGGACCGGCGGCCATGCGTTATACAGAAGTAAGATTGCATCGTCTCGCGGAAATGATGCTGGAAGATATAGAAAAAGACACCGTCGACTTTCAGTTGAACTTTGATGATACATTAAAAGAACCCAGTGTTCTTCCTTCCCGCATCCCGCAATTACTGGTTAATGGTTCCAGCGGTATTGCGGTAGGGATGGCCACCAATATAATGCCTCACAATCTTACTGAAGTCATCAATGGATGTATAGCTTATATTGACAAGCGCGATATCACGATTGAAGAGCTGATGCAGTTTGTTCAGGCGCCCGATTTCCCAACAGGAGGTACTATTTACGGTATGGAAGGAGTAAAGGCAGCCATGCATTTTGGCCGGGGCAGGGTAGTGCTGCGGGGAAAATTATATGTGGAAACGAAGGCAAGCGGCCGCGAACAGATTATTATTACCGAGGTGCCATACCAGGTAAACAGGGATATGCTTTGCGACCGTATCGGCCAATTAGTAAATGATAAAGTGGTGGAAGGCATTGCGCATATTAATAATGAATCAAATAATAAAGAAGGAACACGGATCGTGGTAGATCTTAAGCGCGATGCTATTGCGAATGTGGTGATCAACCAGCTTTACAAGCATACTGAATTACAAACTTCTTATGGTATTAATAATGTGGCGCTGGTAAAAGGACGCCCCCGCACACTGAATCTGAAAGATATGATCAGTGAGTTTGTGGAGTTTCGTCATGAAGTGGTTATTCGGCGCACTCAATTCGAATTAAGAGAAGCGGAAAAGAAAGCGCATATTTTAGCCGGCTACCTGATAGCCCTGGATCATCTCGATGAAGTAATTTCCCTGATTCGTTCTTCCAGTACGCCCGAAACGGCCAAAGAAAATCTGATCAATGCAGGTTGGGGGTTAGATGAAATACAGGCTAAAGCTATTCTCGAATTACGCCTGCAGCGCTTAACGGGGATGGAGCGGAATAAGATAAAAGAGGAGTACGACGAACTGATGAAGGTAATTGCCTACCTGAAGGAATTGCTCAACGATGAGGGTAAGCGCTATGATGTTATCAAAGCCGAATTGCTGGAAGTAAAAGATAAATTCGGGGATGAAAGAAAAACGGAGATCACGTATCTGGATGATGAAGTTCGCATCAAGGACCTGATTAAAGAAGAAGATGTGGTTATTACTATTTCGCACCTGGGATATATAAAGCGTACATCCGCCACCGAATATCGCCAGCAACGCCGGGGCGGCAGGGGAGCCATTGGAGGAAGAACCCGCGAAGAAGACTGGATCGATCACCTGTTTGTAGCTTCCACCCACCATACCATGTTATTCTTTACCGAGAAAGGGCGTTGTTACTGGATGAATGTGTATGAAATTCCCGAAGGCGATAAAACAAGTAAGGGAAGAGCCATTCAGAACCTGATTCAGTTACCCCCTGATGATAAAGTACGTGCCATTTTAGATGTGAAGGATTTGAAAGACGAAGAATTTGTACGTTCGCATAATATTGTACTGTGTACCAAGAAAGGAATTATTAAAAAAACGGAACTGGAAGATTTCAGCCGCCCCCGACAAACCGGTGTAAATGCTATTACCATTAATGAAGGCGATGAATTGCTGGAAGCTAAGATGACAGACGGAACCTGTGAAATTATGATGGCGGTAAAAAGTGGAAGAGCGATTCGTTTTCCGGAAGAAAAAGTTCGTCCAACCGGTCGGGGAGCCATCGGGGTAGCCGGTATTGAAGTAGATGAAGGAGGGGATGAAGTGATAGGCATGATTTGTGTAAACAAGGAAGAGAAATCATCCAAAACTGTTTTGGTTGTAAGTGGAAAGGGGTTTGGTAAACGCACGCAAATTGAAGAGTACCGGATCACTAATCGGGGAGGAAAGGGAGTGAAGACGATAAATGTTACGGATAAAACTGGGCCGCTGGTAGGTATATTAGGAGTAACCGAAAAAGAAGATCTTATGATTACCTGCAAGAGCGGGGTAACGATTCGCATGCCGGTAAATGGAATCAGCGAACAGGGACGGGCTACACAAGGTGTTAAATTGATTCGACTGGACGAAGGAGATGAAATTGCCGCCATAACCCAAATGGATGAAGGTGTGGAGAATGGAAATGGCCATTCTGCACCGGCAATTGATTTGTTAAATAATGGACAGGAAGCAACCGGCGAATCCACGGAACCATCTGGTGATGATGGAGTAAAGGAATAAGATCAGTTCTTCCTTTTTATATTAAATGAACTACTGAAACTTAAAGGGTTCTAGCATTAATTGAAACAATAAAAATCAGCAAATGAAAAAAGCACTTCTGTTTGTAACAATTGCCTTTATGGCTATTACTATGCAGGCTCAAAAAGTTGATAAGGCCAAAGACCTGCTAAACAAGAAAAAGACAGCCGAGGCAAAAACAGAGATAGATAACTTTCTTGCCATTGAAAAAAATAAAACAAATTCGGATGGCTGGTACACCAAAGCAAAGGTTTACTTAGCTATAGCGGCAGATCCGGCATTAAAGGCAACCGTAACAGATCCAAGAGGAGAAGCGTTTGATGCTGTTAAGAAGTATTACGAACTGGAAAGTACTATAAAGGACAGCACCAAAAGATACCTGCAATTGACCCTGGAGAACAATGTCCCACTGGTAGATTTGTATAAAGGTTATTCCGCCGACGGGGCCACCTATTACAATGCCAATAACTTCAATGATGCATTAACCAATTTTGCGCAGTGCCTGGAAGTGTTTGATTTTATGTCTCAGAAAAAAATGATCGTTTTCCAATTCGATACCACTACCGTTTTATATGCAGGTATTTCGGCTGAAAAAGCGAACAAGCCGGATGAAGCAGCTAAATTTTATGGAAAAATTGCTGATCGCAAAATCAATAGCGAAGGATTTATTGAAATTTATAAATGGCTGGCCGATCATTATAGTAAAAAAGGCGATTTAGCAACGGCCGGAAAATATATTGCGAATGGCAGGCAGGCATATCCGGGCGATACTTTTTGGGATGCATTTGACCTCGATATGATTCGTGAAAAAGGAACCAAAGACGAGTTGTTTAAAAAATACGAAGAGGTTATAGCTGCCAATCCCGGCAATCATTTATTCGCTTTTAACTATGCGGTGGAATTATACCAGGTGGGGTACGACCAGGAGATTACCAAGCGTCCGCCCAATTCAAAAGAACTGATCGCAAAATCCGCTTCCTATCTGAAGAAAGTAATAGAATTGAAACCAGATTATCCAAATGCGTATATGGTATTGGGGCAGTTAATATATAATGAAGGAGTTGATATAACCAATGTGAACAAAACAATTCGCCCACCCGCAGGAGGAAAATTAAAGCCGGAGGAATTGAAAAAGAAAGAAGAATTGCGCAACCAGGTTAAAGCCAAGTTTGAAGAAGCCTTACCTAATTTTGAAAAAATTGAGCAACTATTGGGACCCAAGGGCAAATTAAAAATGGAAGAAAAAACCATTTTAAAGGAGGCCTACGACCTGATCATAATGATTAATGAAAATAAGGGTAACAAAGAAAAAGCGGATGAATATACCACTAAGTATAACGAGGTAGATAAGAAGCACTAGTTGTTAAAAGCGGTGAGTGGCCATGTACAAATTGCGCCAGCCACCATTTTTGAAGATAATAAGAAAGGGGATCAGCAATGATCCTCTTTTGTTTTTTATCCATGGTTGGTGTCCATGGTTGGTGTCCTGAGGCTGACCGAGAATTAATAGTTCAAGCAACAAAAGAATTATTTTTTTTGTCATAGCAGCATGGAAAAATTCAAACCAGTAACAACGGAGCAATTATTTCTGCTCCCCCCAAGTATTGAAGATTTTATTCCTGCGGGCCATTTGGCCAGAGTAATTAATGATGTAGTGGAAACGATCGATGTTACTGAAATAGAATCCAGATACAGTTTTCTTGGTCAAAAAAGCTATCCGCCTCATTTGTTGCTAAAACTACTGTTTTATGGATATAGCATTGGTGTCCGTTCAGGCAGAAAAATTGCTTCAGCCTGTGAACAGGATACGGCATTTATGTATCTGTCTTCTATGTATAAACCTGATTTCAGGACCCTAAATGACTTTCGTAAAAACAATACTGCATTTATCCAGCAATCTTTTATTCATGTAGTACAGTTGTGCAAAGGACTTGGTATGGCCAGGGCCGGCATGCTAATATTAGATGGAACGAAACTGAAAGCTAATGCCAGTGCGGGAAAAACAAAAAACAAAGAGCAATATGAGCAATGGGTTGAGCGAATAGATGCAGACATCAAAAACATACTGGATGAAGCTGCCCGTACAGATGAACAGGAAGATAAGCAATATGGCAACAAAAGAGGGGATGAATTACCCAAAGAACTTCGGTCAAAGCAAAAACTAAAAGAAAAGATTAAGCAGGTGCTGGAACAAATGAGCAGTAAAAAAGAACGGATTAATTTAACTGACAATGAAGCAAAATATATTAAGAATAAAGGCTGTATTGATTTGAATTATAATTGCCAGGCAGCTATTACTGAAGATGGAATTATAGTGGGGGCTTATACATCTAACAACTGTAGCGACCGGGTAGAAACAATGAAGTCAGTGAACACCGCAGAACAAAATACGGGAGACCAGTATGCAGAAATACTGGCGGACAGCGGGTTTGCCACTTATGACAATTTTGAGGAACTGCATAACCGGAATAAAACCATTTTTATTCCCGACCAGCAAATGAATACAGAAACCGGGAAAGAGCAAAATCCTTATCATCGAAATCATTTTGTTTATAATAAAGAAAAGGATTGCTTTATCTGTCCGCAGAATAAAGAATTAGCATTTTACGGCACCAGTGTTCACCAAAGAAGCAAGCAGCGAAGCAGGGTATACAAGTGTAAAGCCTGTCAGACATGTGAAAAACAACCGCTTTGTACGAAGGGAAATTACAGACAAATACATGTAGAAGAAAGAGAACCACTGCGGCAACAAATAAGGGAAAGATTAAATAGCAAAGAAGGAAAATTAAAATACTTCAAACGAATGCGCATTGAATCCATATTTGGAAACATTAAACACAACCTTAATTATATACATCTTTATATGCAAGGGATTGCAAAAACAACAGCCGAATGGCAACTAATCTGCATAGGACATAACCTAAAGAAAATACATCAGTTCAAAATCACCTAAAGAGAAGGCTTTGCGTTTTTTGCACTTAATAAAAAATGTATAAAACAGGGCAGTAAAATAAATCCAAAAATTCAAAAAAATATTCTCGGTCAGCCTCTCTTCACCAACCATCTAAACTTCATGCCTCAGCCAAAGAGGAGGCCAAGCCATCTTTTACAACAATCCCGCAGCAGCATTTAACATAATATATATTATAAGACAGAATTGAATTTTGCATTAGGTGACCTGTATATTGGGACATGCCCGTTTAACCTGATTAACTTAAATTGAATTACCATTCAATCCATCCATTATGGCTACGCGTCGTTCATTTCTGCAGCAATCAACTTCATTAATTGCATCTGGCGCTGTTGCCGGAATGATTCCAAATTCATTCGCTTCGGCCGCTCCTATTCGTTCTGCCAGTGATAAAATTAACCTGGCCCTCATTGGATGCCGCAATATGGGCTTCGGAATCCTCGAGCAATCGCTCAAACAACCAAATGTTGAATGCGTGGCTCTTTGCGATATTGATGATGCAGTGCTGGCGCAGCGTACGGCGGATGTCAAAAAAAAACAAGGCAAGGCTCCCTTGCAGTATAAAGATTTCAGAAAATTGCTCAACAATAAGGATATCGATGCAGTCATCATCGGCACACCTGATCATTGGCATTGTTATATTATGATCGCCGCATGCCAGGCCGGCAAAGATGTATATGTTGAAAAACCGATGGCGAACAGTATCGCCGAATGTGATCTGATGATAAAAGCCTGCCGTAAATATAATCGTGTGGTACAGGTGGGTCAGCAACAACGGTCTGGTGCCCATTGGCAACATGCGATGGAGTTTATGAAGTCGGGCAAAATGGGTCAATTGCGAAAAGTACAGGTATGGGCCAATTTTAATTATGGTGTGGGTCAACCTGTTGTTGGGGACGAGCCAGTTCCTGCTGGTATTGATTTTAACATGTGGCTGGGGCCCGCTCCCCAACGCAGTTTTAATAAAGCAAGATTTCACGGGTCGTGGCGCATGTTTTGGGATTATGGTGGCGGACTTCTAACGGATTGGGGCGTTCACCTGATGGATATGGCGCTATGGGCCAAAGACGTCGATTATACTCCCATTTCCGTGGCGGCTTCCGGCGCTAATTATTCCTATAAAGACCGGGCACATGAAACCTTTGATACCATGAGTGTAAGTTACCAGTTGAAAGATTATGTCATCAACTGGGAACATGTGGCTGGCACACAAAACGGTCCCTGGAACAGGAGTTATGGATTGGCCTTTATAGGAAATGATGCCACCCTACTGGCCAACCGCGATGGATGGGAAGTGATTCCGGAAAAAGAAAATGGAAAGAATAAGATTGCTGAAAAAACGAAACAACCTGGCGGTGAACATCATCAGCAGCATGTTCAAAACTGGATTGAATGTATCCGCTCCAGGAAAGACCCCGCCTGCCCTGTAGAAAACGGAAGACTCGTCGCGCTCTATACACACCTGGGAAATATAGCAGTAAGAACCCAATCGCAATTACAATGGAACGATACCGCCAGGAATTTTGGTACTAACGCAGCCGCGAACGCGCTGATAATGCCGAAATACAGGGAGCCGTGGAAATTACCGGATCTCTAATGTTTTAAACGTTTATTATACCATCGCTGCACGCTGCAGGATTTGCGCTTCCGGTGGACCCGGAAAAATGACAGCCTCCTGTATGACCAATCCGGTATCCCATATTCCGTAACATCCCTCATCCACCATTTTCAACCCCTTCATCCCCCTCTGTCCTTCTTTCATTCTGTTTAAAAAGATTGAAATCGGATTTGCCGAAGCGGTAGGTAAATGTTACGCGGAACCCGCGCACATTACGCCGGCGGAATGATTCCTGGTAGAAATTGTCGGTATCATAAATATTTCCGAATCGTTTGCTGTTGAAGACATCATTGATATTAAACGTAAAGGAAGCTTTGTATCCTTTGAGAAAATCTTTTCGCAGTGCAAAATCAACACCGTATTGTTCGCGGTTCTTACCCTGGGGTGTTACTTCCTGGGATTCGTATTCGACCATCAGCTGGAAACTGAGTTTGCTGAACAATGATTTTTTTTTCGTTTCGATTCGATAATTCGCGATGACCTGTCCTTCCCAATTGAATCCTTCATTGCTGAGGTCAAATTCATCAACGATTACTTTGCGGTATTGCAGGTCCACCGTAGGCGTTATATCGAAGTATTTTCCGATGTTCTGCTGGTAGGTTAATTCCATTCCCCAGCGATTGGTGGCGCGGGCATTGATAAACGTATTAAGAATAGCGTTAGGATCAATGGCCGCGTTGTTCAGTTGCTGGTACAGTACGGCAGTGATGGTATCGCTGTACCGTGTTATATCGCGCTGGTTATTCTGAAAATAAAGTACCCCGAGGAAATTGCCCGTACTATAGTTACGATTAAAGTTGAACTCAAGGGAGTTGGTATATTCAGGGCGTAATTGTGGATTTCCCCGCTCAAGATTAACCGGGTCGTTAATATTGACATACGGATTCAATTGCCGGAAATCAGGACGTCGCACACGCCTGGTATAATTCAATTGAATCTCCGTTCCCTCTGTTATTTCTTTAGTTAAAAAGATACTTGGGAAAAGCGCGTCGAAAATATTTTTGATGCTATTAGGGTATTGGTACCCGAATTTGCTGGCACTATCAACCTGTTCCCCGGTAAAATCCGAATGTTCAAAACGAACCCCCAACTGGTAGGCAAAACTTTTTATTTTATTGCTATAAGTAAAATAAGCGGCATTCACTAATTCGAGAGTAGCGTAATTATTGCTTAAAGGAAGTTTGGTCTCGCCCCCGCTATTAACCTCGGCAAAGGAATTAAAGGAACTTCTGAAATCATTGATATAGGTCCGGATGCCGGTTTCTATCTTCGAATTTTCTCCTTGTGGATTGATAAAATCGGCCTGCAGGGTAAATTGTTTATTGCGGCTGTTTCCTTTATTGCGGACCCGTACCGGGTTGCGGAACAGGGTTCCGTCTGGCTGCTGAAATATATTATCAATATCGGAGCCATCATCGGCCTTACCGGTATTGTAATTAATGTCGGCGGTGAATTCCTTACCTGGTTTTACAAATTTATATTTGTAAGAAACCTGTGTATTACTCCGATCATTCAATGAACTACCCAAATTGGTCCGCGTCCCGGTTCGTTCCAAAATCATATTGTTGTTGAAATATTCTTGTTCCTGCTCTTCATCACCAGTAAATTTCCCTTTAAAAAAATTCTGGGAAACCGTAAGAGTATTGCGGTTATCGGCAAACAGGTCAAATCCAAATCGAAGCGATCCGAATCGGCGCAATCGTTCGGTCCAGGCGTTTTGATTGAAATAATTCTGTATCGTGTCCGCGGATTTGTTGATGCGTTTGGTACTGCCTTTTGTCCTGCCTCCTGATTGATTATAACTGCCGCTTACAAAGAAATTGAATTTGCCCTGTCGCAGGTTGAGGGTAAGATTATTGCTCAGAATATCGGGGTGACCGGCACCTGCCGATGCAATCCCGTTCAATCCTGATTTCCGGTTCTTTTTAAGAATAATATTAATGATCCCTCCGCGACTCGATGCATCGAATTTAGCGGAGGGATTAGTAAATAATTCGACGCGCTCAATATTATCGGCGGGTATCTGGTCGAGTGTTAAGATGGTGGGCAATCCATCCACAAAAATCAGCGGAGTATTTCTGCGCAGGGTAACATTACCATCCACATCAACTGATACGGACGGAATATTCTTCATTACATCAATGGCCGTTCCACCGGTAGATGTTATGCTCTTATCTACATTAAATGTTTTGCGGTCAACACCCATTTCCAGTGCTGGCTTTTGTCCAACTACTGTCACAGAACTTAAATATTTTGGATCAATTTCCAGTACGATATTACCAAGATCTTTTTCGCGAATTCTTTCTTTCCCCGGAATGAGCACCTGCCGGTAATCCCGGTAGCCGATAGCGGATATTTCTAACCGCATACTGTCGCATTCGGGGAGATTCTCAATACTAAAATCTCCATTAGGACGCGAAAGCATGCCCCCGGAAAGGCTGTCCCTCGTTGTGTTGGCATCCCGGTAATAGACAAACAACTGAATCGAAGCGGCCTCTACCCCTTTTTTGGATTTGGCATCCACCACTTTTCCATATAAACGACTTACCTCCTGCTTTTTGGACCTTTCACTGATCTCCTGGCTAATAGAATCAGCTATTAGAAGAAAAAGACAACCATACAAGAGGATTGATTTTTTCATAATAAATAAGACGGTAAACCGGAGAAGGAACTTTCACCGATCGGGAATATAAACGCAAATTAGTCTGTAAGCGGGAGTCTGAAATCAATAGAAAAACCGGAAAAGGTTAATTCTTTTGCAGAAGAAATTCGCAAATCGGTATGGTGAGAAATCAAAAGCCCGGATATTCAATCTCTAAAGCCATTCCGGATTCCGAAAAACAGTCTTTATGAAAGAGCCGAAAACCAGGATTTGACAATTCAACTCACGGTTCCAGGCTAGTTTCGGGAAGCCTTTCTTACCACCACCTTCCAACCCGGCCCACTTTTCACCCCAAGCGAGTCAGACAAATTTCCTTCATTAATTGCAATGGATAAGTTGAGTAAGCTATTCAGGTAAGCCATAGATTGACCACGGCCGACTTCGCCAAACGTATGAACAAAACGATAGCCGGCCGAGTGTACAAGCTCCACCTGGTTGTAAATAGTTATCCGAAGAGAATCGCCCGCCTTTATGCCCTGTAATTTCAATATACTATCAGGAATATTCGTCCACACATTGCCATACTGAATATCCAATATCGGGATATTTCCCAGAATACTATCCTTTTGAATAACCGGTTTTGGAAAGGAAATTTTTACGAGCGAATCGTTGTTTAATAAACGTCCCACCTGCTCATACTTTATAATACCAGCAGCTAATCGTGCCCCGGTGTATGCATACACATCTCTGCCATGAAATGTATAAGAATCGGCTGAACCCACTCTTCTGTTTAAATTTTCATCAATCTCCCTGATACTCTCTATACCAGTTGATTCAGCTATCAAAGTGAGCGTTCCGTTATCCGGACTTACAAAGTATTGACCGCTCTTTGATTTCAGAACGATGGACCTTCTGTTAGTTCCAACACCCGGATCAACCACGGAAACAAATACCGTTCCTGCGGGCCAAAAAGGGGCAGTTTGCTGCAGTCGAAAAGCCGCTTCCCAAATATTATAGGCCGGTATTTCGTGGGTGAGGTCGAACAAATTCAACTCATCGCTTACTCCCATAGCGACTCCTTTCATGGCACTAACGGCCCCGTCTTTAAGTCCAAAATCAGTCTGAAATACGACGGCCGCTTTTTTTGATTCACAGCCGGGTAATATCAAGGCTATAATAAACAAAAAATACATTGCTTTTTGAATCATGTTTTTGCGTCTTACTTTCAATAAAATTATTGAATGATAATGACCGGGGAAAAACTATTGTTTCGGATACGAATGGCGATTGCTTGGGTGGTTCAATAAGGCATGTGTAGGGGTGGATCGTGAAGAAATGGATAACCCATTTAGAGGAAACAACCAAACACTAAACAACCTTCTTATTCGTTAAGCGATGGCTATGAATATTTAGTTTACTTTTACCCTTAAAGAAAGCGTTTTGAAACTTCTGAGATCATCGTTCTGGCTCCATTCTATTTTTTACACCTTTCTGCAACGGTTTTCTTTGTTCTTTTTTGGGGCGGTATCGTATATGGTATTGGTGCGGGCCTTATTGAAAGAAGACAATGGCATTTGGTCGCTTTACCTTATGATATTAATGATCTTTGAAACAGTAAAGCAAGGATTCCTCCGAAATCCGACTATCAAATTTTTAGGCATGCCGGAATACAAGAACAAAAAAAAGGAGGTGCAGTATTCAGCTTTGCTGATCAACATTATATTCTCCCTTCTTGCGATCATCATACTTATTCTTTTTGGTTACCAAATAGCGGGCATGCTGAAATCGCCTGAATTAGTTCCCCTTCTTTGGTGGAGTACTATTTTAATACTATTTCTAATTCCTTTCAGTCATTGTGAAATCATACTGCAGGCCCATTATAAATTCTCCTCCATATTTTGGGCTTATTTTATTCGACAGGGGTTCTTTTTCATCGGAATCGTAGTGCTATATTTTTTTTTCCGGGAATATTTTACCTTGATAAACATGATGCTGCTGCAGATTATCTCTTTATTCCTGGGTACCATTGCCATGTTCATCAATGCAAAGGCATTGCTGGAATTAGGAATTTATTTTAATAAAATAATCCTGGTAGAAATGGTTCATTTTGGCAAATATATTTTTGGAACTAATCTCTTCTCCAATCTGGCGCGCTCTTTCGACCATTTCATAACCGCCAATGTGCTTGATCCGGTACAAGGGAAAATTTTCGTTGCCAATTACAACGTGGTCGCCCGTATCAATACCATGATGGATGTACCTTCTCTGGCGGTGGCGGACGTTCTTTTTCCCAAGAACGTGGAAACTTTTGGATCCGAAGGCGGTTTGGGAAAAGTGAAATATTATTTTGAACGGATGATTGCCAATATCCTGGCCCTGATTATTCCCGCTTCTTTATTTGTATTTATTTTTCCCAAATTCGTGGTGTATCTACTGACCGGCACCCAATATTATGGTGCGATTCCTATTCTTCAAATGACTATCCTCTTTAGTGCTACAAGGCCCCTGGGGTACCTGTTTGGTTCAACACTTGATTCGATTGGCAAGCCCCGGGTAAATTTTTTCGTTTCGCTTTTGTACATGCTCATCAGCCTGGGTATTAACTATTTTTGCCTCTTTCAATTTGGCGGTATCGGCGCGGCGTACGCCACTATGATTAATGCCGTTATCGGAATGGCCATTATGATTGCGATACTAAAGAAGTACATTCATCTCGACGTCAGAAATATTTATACCTACCTGTTGAATGTGTACGGAAATGCCTTCAAATGGCTTAATAAAAATCCCAAACCAACTGCCCCTTGACAATCTATTGTATTATGGATATCCAGGCCGCATTATTAAAAGAACATTCCAAAAGACAGTGTAGCAGGATTGTCCGTTATATCGGACACGATAAAAAAAAATTCGGGATACTGATGAAGCTTTTCTTTTCCGGAGAATACCGGGTTACCCAACGGGCCGCCTGGCCCATGAGTTATTGCGTGGAAGCCAACCCCAGCCTTATTATTCCATATTATAAGAAACTCATCTTGTTTTTAAACCGAAAAGATGTTCACCCGGCCGTGGCCCGAAACATTCTGCGGTTGTTGCAAAAAGTGGAAATTCCAAAAAAATGGCAGGGAGAGATAATGAATAGTTGTTTTCAGTTTATTGAAAATCCAAAAGAAGCCATCGCGATTAAAATATTTTCATTGACGGTATTGGGAAACCTGGCAAAAGACTATCCCGAAATTTTACCTGAGCTGCGCGTTGTTATTGAAACCCGATGGGATATGGAAACGGCCGGTTTCCGTTCGAGGGCGAAAAAAATTCTACTCCTTACAAAGTAGTTTTCAGTTGACTGCTTTCATAAACCGTTCGTTTATTAAAAACGGATATCGCGGATCCTTCCGCCAGCATGACTGAATCAGGGGCTACCCTGGAAAGAAAAGAAAAGGATTCTCCGTAAAGCCCGGCAAAATCACAATCAATAGAATATTGGGAAATAACATAGCTTTCCCAGAGCGGATGAGCCACTTCATATTCAGTAGTTTTATTATTTCCCGCGGGGGAATAGCCCCAGAAATGCTGGGTGATAAATTCTTCCTTACTACCGGGAACAATTAGTTGCGGAGTTGGCTTTGCGGATACTTCCAGTTTATTCCAATTATTTTTATACTTCCATTGATAGCCTACTACTAACTGATCCTTTTCCAATACCTCATAATTCTTGACCGGCATAGTGGCATAATGTTCATTGAAAAAACTGTTTGCCACAAACGATATGGCCGGTTTGGGTACTATTTCCTTAATAAACACCACGCCCCTTTTCCAATTCCCATTTTGATTATAGCGAACATAAAAGCGGAGATTTACTTCTGGAAAATTTACATGCAGGGGAATCTTAATGCCAAGTACCCGGGTATTTAAAAACATAAATCCTACCAGGCTTACATAGAAGTCCCCATTCCAGTAATCCAATTCAGTATGGGGTGGAATAAAAGGTTGTAACGCCTCCTTATCTACGCGGTAATTAGCCAAAATCAGTTTCTTCCACTCAGCAGTAAGAAAAGTTCTTCTCATCTTTTATGTCTTTTGTTTTGGGCGATAAAATTCTTTAAAGATCAGGCGTAACGATTGATCAAAAGTGACATAATTATACAACCAGTTTAAAAAAACAAAGAGCCTGTTTTTTACTCCGAGGATCAACATCAGGTGAAGTCCCATCCAGATCAACCAGGCTAAAAATCCTCCAAAGTGCCATTTCGGTTTCGGGATATCCACCACAGCAAGGTTTCTTCCCACCGTTGCCATCGACCCTTTATCCATATAAACAAAAGATTTCCAGGGCTCACCGTGTGGCAATCTTAAATTTTTCGCCAGTAAATCGGCCTGTTGCATGGCCACCGGAGCTACCTGAGGATGACCGCTTGGAAATAAGTCGGTTTCCATATAGGCCAGGTCTCCCAGGACATAAATATTTTGAATGCCAGGAACCATGTTAGTATTGCTTACTTTTATTCTGTTTCCCCGGGCAATTAAACTCTCCTCAATACCTGCGGGAACATTTCCTTTAATTCCCGCCGCCCATATAACAATGCCCGTACGAATAATGTTTCCATTGTCGAGTGTAACTTTATCGCCGTCATAATCTTTTACTATGGTGTTGGTGAGTACCGTTACACCTAACTTTTCCAGGTAACGCAGCGATTGTGCCGATGATTTTTCACTCATACCCGCGAGGGTTCTATTCGTCCCTTCGAGCAGGTAAATTTTCATTTTGCTGAAATCCAGTTCAGGATAATCGTTGGGAAGTACATAATGTTTCATTTCGGCTACGGCGCCGCTTAACTCAACTCCCGTGGGTCCTCCTCCTACTATTACGAGGGTAAGTAATTTTTCCAGTTCTTCCTCATTGCTGGCTACCAGGGCATCTTCAAAATTCTGAATCAACCGGTGACGCAGTTGCAAAGCCTCTACCGTTGATTTCATAGGGAATGCATTTTCTTTCAGAACGCTATTGCCAAAGAAATTTGTATCCGCTCCGGTTGCCAGCACCAAAACATCATAGTCCATATCACCGAGTGAGGTAATTATTTTATTTTGAGAAGGAAGGATTTCCTTCAATTCGCCAATACGAATACGTACGTTTTTACTTTTATGAAATACCTTTCGGAGAGGAAAGGAAATGTTGCTTGCATCCAGCCCGGCGGTAGCCACCTGGTAAAAAAGAGGCTGAAACTGGTGGTAATTGTAGCGGTCGAGCAACACGATATCAAACCCGGTAATGTTATTCAAATTCCTGGCCAACCGCAGCCCGCCAAATCCTCCTCCTACTATAATCAGTTTCATGAAAAAGTATTTATAGAGCAAAAATATAAAACTTTCAATAAATATTGAAAGTTTTGATTAATTTATTTTCACCCGTAAGAAAGAGGACCTTAATACAACAGTCGTACTTTGATAGTTTCTTTTACTTCTTTCAGCAGTTGAAAGGCATGACTGGAAATCTTCTTATCAACATCGAGCACAACATACCCGATTTCATCATTAGTTTTTAAGTATTGAGCGAGGATGTTGATATGATTTTTCGAAAGGGTGGTGTTAATCTCGGAAAGTACGCCAGGCACGTTCCGGTGAATATGGAGTATCCGGTGTGTGCCTTCCTGGGGAGGCAAACTGATGGACGGGATGGTATGCGAGCCTAAGGTGCCGCCCATTTCAAGGAACTGGAATAGTTTATTACTTACATCCTCTCCTATATTTTGCTGGGCTTCCTCCGTAGATCCCCCAATATGTGGTGTAAGAATGACATTGGGCAAACCCTGTAATGGAGTTTGAAAATGATCCCCGTTCTTCTCCGGCTCCCAGGGAAATACATCAATGGCAGCACCGGATAATTTTCCTTCCAGCAGGGCTTTTCTCAAGGCATCAAGATCTACTACCTCTCCCCTGGCATAATTAATCAGTATGGATCCTTTTCTAAAATACTTTAAGGTGGTTTTATTAATGAGATTTTTTGTTCCATTGGTTTCGGGCACATGAAGTGTTATGATATCTGCTTTGGCAAGTACCTCCTTCATGGTTTTCTTCGCTACCGCATTTCCCAATGGCAGCTTGGTGATGACATCATAAAAAATAACCTTCATCCCCACTGCTTCTGCCAGCACGCTTACCTGCGATCCGATATTCCCGTAACCAATAATACCAAGCGTTTTTGCCCGTAATTCATAACTGCCTTTGGCTTCCTTCATCCAGATACCCTCATGGGCGGCCTTATTTTTATCGGGTATGCGACGGATAAGCATGATGGATAGACCAATTACCAGTTCGGCCACAGAGCGGGTATTCGAATAAGGTGCATTAAATACAGTAACTCCATGCCGGGTCGCTGCCTTTAAATCTACCTGGTTAACCCCTATACAAAAACATCCAATTGCCTGAAGTTTATTGGCAGCCTCCAGTATCGGTGCAGTAATTTGGGTTTTCGACCGGATTCCCAATAAATGTACATCTTTTACCTCCCGTATTAATTCTTCTTCAGATAAGGCCCCGCTTAGTTTGCGGACCGATATGTAGCCGGCATCTTTGAACTGTTTTACTGCCGCATCGCTGATATTTTCCAGAAAAAGAATGTTAATTTTTTCCTTGGGATAGCTGGTAATTTTTTTGTCGCTCATAATGTATTGTCAGGAATAGCGTTATTCATAAAAGAAGTGCAAAGATGATTGTAAAAGTTGATATGAAAAAACGAATGAACGGAATGACTAACAATTGATAGCAATATTTTAATTTATATTTGCGTACCTGAAAACCTTCAAAAACAATCCTTTTGAAAACCATATTTCTCCTATTCATCACCCTGCTGTTAATTTCCGCATGTAGCTGGGTAGATAAAAAACAAGCCCAGGCGTATTCGGCTGTTGCCATTACCGGCGACTCTTCTTCAAAAACCCCGCTTTCCACAGATCAAAAAAAATACAAACTGGCCATACGTGCTTTCGCTGACTCGACTTTTAAAAACGGAACTCTTAACGGCAGTTTCCTGGTAGCGAAAGATGGCCAGGTATTATTTGAACAATACGAAGGCTATTCCCATTACCGAGCGCAGAAAGATAGTATAACGGTTACTACTCCTTTTCACCTGGCATCTGTTTCTAAAACCATAACAGCCACTGCTGTATTGAGATTAGTGCAGGAAGGAAAAATAAAATTAGAAGATCCGGTTTCCACTTTCTTGCCGGGTTTTCCTAAACCAGCCATAACCGTTAAGCTATTATTGAATCATCGAAGTGGATTGCCCAACTATGTACATTATATGGAGCGGCTGGGATGGGACAAAAAGAGGAGGATTACCAACCAGGATGTATTAGACTTCATTATTGAAAGATACAATGATATTAATATTGCTCCCGCCGACCGCGGTTTTAGTTATTCCAATACCAATTACGCGTTGCTGGCACTTATTATAGAAAAAGTGGCCGGTATTCCTTATGGCGCGTATTTAAAGCAGACGATTTTTGATCCCCTTGGTATGAAAGATACCTATGTATTTTCATTAGCCGATAGTGCCCGGTCCATGCCCTCTTATTTTTATAGCGGTAAACAATATGCATTCGACTTCCTGGATCTTGTATATGGCGATAAAAATATTTACAGCACGGCGCAGGATCTTTTGAAGTTTACAGTTGCCTTATCATCCGGTACTTTCCTCAATGCAAATTTATCAGAAGCCGCACTTACTCCCTATAGTTTTGAAAAACCCGGAACACACAATTATGGATTAGGCTGGAGAATGCTCTTACTGAAAAACGGAAAAAAGCTGATTTATCATAATGGCTGGTGGCATGGTAGTCGCACAGCCCTCTACTGGTTACCTGATGAAAAAATTACCATTATCGCTTTGTGTAATAATGATTCTAAAAGAATTTACTCAGTAAAGAAACTGGCTGACCTATTTGGAGATTACATGCAAAATGGCGACAAAGAAGAAGACCTTGATAAAATGATGGTGAATAATCGTTTAGCCAGGTCAAGACATAAAAAGACTTCAACCGCAAAGCTTCATTCAAAAATAAAACACAGCCGGCCCATTGCATCGAAAAACTAGTTAATTTCCAGTATGCAAGTGCTGGATATCGAACAAATAAGAGCCTGGGATAAGTTTACTATCATTCACGAACCTGTTAGTTCGCTGCAATTGATGGAACGAGCCGCATCAGCCTGTTTTCAATGGTTGATGAATAACGGCTACAAGGGAAAACAGTTTACCATTTTTTGTGGAAAGGGAAACAACGGTGGCGATGGATTGTCCCTCGCCCGGCTTCTTTCTGAAAAAGGCCACTTGGTAGCCGTATTTATTTTAGAGCGAAAAGAGATCGGCTCGGAAGATTTCCAATCAAACCTGATTAGTTTACAAACTGCCCCCTCCTCCATCCATTATATTTCTGAAGAAACATCTTTACCCCTTATTCCTGCCGATACCATACTTATTGATGCGCTATTCGGATCGGGATTAAATAAACCCCTCGAAGGATTAACTAAATCCCTTGCAGATCACATCAATGCATCCGGCAAGGAAATAATTAGTTTAGATATACCCAGCGGATTGTTTGCCGATAAGACCTCACTGGGCAATACAATTGTGCAGGCAACTCATACGCTGAGTTTTCAGTGTTATAAGCTGGCCTTCCTGATGGCGGAAAATGAATCATATGTTGGGCAGCTCCATATCCTGGATATAGGATTACACACTGGTTATCTTCAAACAATTATTCCGCAAGGGCAACTTATTGATGAATCTTTGATCCGCGACTTTTTTTAGAAAGCGAAAATTGTTTGCTCATAAAGGTCTCTATGGTCATGCCGCCCTCCTAGCCGGAAGTTATGGAATGATGGGTGCCGCTGTCCTGGCTGCCAAATCTTGCCTGCGCAGTGGAGTTGGCAAACTTACCTGCCATATCCCAGCTTGCGGATATAATATCATGCAAACCTCCATACCAGAAGCTATGTGTGTTGTTGAAGGCAATGAAGAATTTATCAGCTCATTTACTTCTCCTGAAAAATATGATGCGGTCGGCATCGGGCCCGGATTGGGTCTCCGTGCCTCAAACAGTTCTCTCCTCTCCCATTGCTTTCTTGCCAATCTTGGGCCCATGGTGCTGGATGCTGATGCATTGAACAGTATTAGCGAAGATCCCACCCTCCTTGAAAAAATCCCGGCCAATACAATTATAACCCCTCATGTAAAAGAATTTGATCGACTATTTGGAAAGGCAACCAATGATTTTGAAAGAATGCAAATGGCGATTCAAAAAGCAAACGCTTTCCGGATTGTCATCGTATTAAAAGGGAGATATTCACTTGTAGCAACACCAGGAAGTAATTGCTATTTCAATACAACTGGTAACCCGGGCATGGCGAAAGGCGGACAAGGAGATGTGCTTACCGGAATGATATTAGCGTTTCTTGCCCTGGGATATAAACCACACCAGGCGGCCTGCATAAGTGTTTACCTGCATGGTTACGCGGCCGATCTGGCAATAGCAGGTATGGCGATGGAAGCATTGATGCCTTCTGATGTGATAGAGTTCATCGGAGTAGCCATAAAGAAAAAATTATATTAATGGTTCCATGTTTAATAGAAAAAATTAATACGTCTTTTTTCAATAAACAGTTCTATTTTAGCGCGCATTTTATCCCTTCCCTAAGAAACTAATTTCGATCCGCATCCCTATTTATCTCTGAACAACAAAAAAAGTGTATGAAGAAAAATTACAAACCTTTCATCAGGCTTGCTGCCGCAGGCCTGCTAATTACCATTTCGTTTTTCTCTTTTGGTGCGCAGTTCCCGGTAACCAATACCAATAACAATGGAGCCGGTTCTTTGACTGATGCCATTAACCAGGCAAATGCCAACCCGGGACCAGACACCGTTACATTCTCTTTACCAGAAGGGGGTTCTATGACGATAGCACCCACTATCCCATTCCCAGCCATTACTGACACGCTGTTTATTAACGGTTATTCTCAGCCGGGAGCAGCCCTGGGTACCATTGCAGGCAGAACCATCCGCGTAAATATTGATGGAGTAGGCTTACCTATAACCAACGACATTTTTATTGTCAGCTCGAATAATGTTCAGATAGCCGGACTCGCCATTTACCGCGCCCCCAATTTCAGTTCAGGGATTCGGATTGACCTGGCAATAAATGATGTATTTATCTGGGGTAATTATATCGGTACAGACAGCACGGGCTTATCCACCGGTTTGGGTAATTCCTACGAAGGGATAACCTGCAATACTTTCAACAATACTACGCCCAGTTCAGGAATTGTAGTGGGTGTAAAGGGGGATGGCACCAATGATGCCAATGAAGGAAACCTGATCTCCTGCAATGGAGAGGATGCTGTCATATTATGGCGTACCGAGAGTTCTACAATCGCCGGCAATATAATTGGCTTTAACAAAAATGGAACAGGCACCGGATTTGGCAACGCCAGGAACGGGATTCTCGTAACCACCTCCTCAAATTCAAATACGATTGGAACCAATGGAGATGGAATTGCTGATAACGTAGAAGGAAACAAAATCGGCAACAATGGGGGTCGGGGAATTTTCATCGCCTCGGTATCCAATTCAAATATTATTGCGGGAAATGTAGTTGGTTTAGATATCAGTAATGGACCCGCAGGAAATGGCACACATGGGGTGGAGATCAACCCCGGTTCCGGCAATCTCATTGGTACAAATGCCGATGGTACTTCCGATGCGTTGGAAAGAAATACCATCTGCGCGAATACCGGTGATGGGATTCGGATTGTTGGCGGTGATTTTTTTGGCACTTCAAATTCTGATGGAAATACAATATCCGGCAACGCCATTGGTACCAATGGCGCCGGAACCCTGGTACAGGGCAATACTGCCTACGGGGTCGTTATTTTAAGTAATAACGATCTGAACGCAGACGACAATGTAATCGGAAGCAATGGAGACGGTAATGGAGACGACCTCGAAGGAAACCTCATTGCCAACAATACTAAAGGAATCGTTATTGCCACGCCGGCAGGAGCCTCTACACACGTAGGTAATAGAATTTCCCGTAACTCAATTTATGATAATGCCCAGCTGGGTATAGATTTCAATAATGACGGGGTAACGGCTAATGATAACGGAGATGCAGATACAGGCCCTAACGAGCTATATAATTTCCCGTTTATTACCCGTTCGAATGTGCAGGGAGGAAATCTTGTTATTTCCGGCATTGCTCCGGGAGATGCAGTTATTGAATTTTATATCGCCGATGCAGGCGGCACCGAAGGAAAAACCTATTTATTCACCGCGCAGGTAAATAATACCTACCTGGGTATAACTGATGATAGTACCGGTACCGCATCCTACAGCGACGTAACCTATGGAACAGGAACCGATGAGAAATTTGGCTTTAGTGTTCCCGTGGCCGGATTACCTGCTCCTGTTACTACCGGAACAATAATATTGGCCCTTTCAATAAAATCAACTTCAACGGTTAACAGTACTTCAGAGTTCGGCCCTGCTTTTATTTCAACACTACCGGTTAGACTGATTCAATTTAACGGGTCCGTTGATAAAGGGGTTGTTACACTCCTTTGGACCACCACCCAGGAGATCAGTAACAAACACTTTGAGGTGGAGCGAAGCAATGATGGCAGAAGCTTTGACAAGTTAGGAACAATAGCCGCCCTGGGTGGAGTAACTAATTCCTATAGCTTCACCGACAGCAAACCAAACGTCGTGAATTTTTATCGCCTCAAGCAGGTAGATAAGAATGGCAGCATTAGTTATAGCAAAGTTTTACTGATCCGTGGTGACCTCGACAAGATTGCAGCCAAAGTAAGTCCGAATCCGTTCCGGAATGCAGTAAATATTTCTTTCCAGGTAGCAAAAGAAGAAGTGGTGAGTATCCGGTTGTATAATCAAACGGGTCAACTGGTGAAACAGCAAACGGCTAATGCTTCGAAGGGAATTAATACTTTTAACCTAGGTGATCTGAATAACTTATCC
Source organism: uncultured Chitinophagaceae bacterium (assembly GCA_963775145.1). Lineage (GTDB taxonomy): Bacteria > Bacteroidota > Bacteroidia > Chitinophagales > Chitinophagaceae > Endoryza. The sequence continues at coordinate 1,055,754 of CAVZHZ010000009.1, read as the reverse complement.
GCGGGCAATTACACTATTGAATTGCGTGGAGAAACGGTCAATTTCAGGCAACAGGTCGTGAAGCAATAATATTCTTTATAAGAAATAAGTAAAAAAGGGTTCTCCAAAAAGAACCCTTTTTTTAATGAACAAGTGCCGTAAAGCATAATTTTGATTACATTTGCTGCCCTAAATGTTACGGGTGGTGGCGCAGCCCGGTAGCGCACTTGCATGGGGTGCAAGGGGTCGCTGGTTCGAATCCAGTCCACCCGACAATAACAGCAACTCCAATTGAAGTTGCTTTTTTATTTCATCTTCAACACGGTCGCTGGTTCCCTGCCTGCGTGACGCAGTCAGGCAGGGAATCCAGTCCACCCGACAATAGCAGCAACTTCAATTATAATTCAACTTTTCTGGAAATTTAATAATCAAAGTTGTTTTTACTTATCCCCAGTAGGACACAAAAAAAATCGCAGTTTCATGATTTTAATTAGGATTCCTTACTATCTTTATTGAGACAATAATGTCATTAATAAATAAAAAGTTAACCAAATGAGTAAGTCAACTTTCTACCATGCAGGCTGCCCTGTATGTTTAAGTGCAGAACATGACATCATTAACCTTCTAGGTAACGACAATGTGGACGTAGTTCACTTCGGTAACGACAAATCAAGAATTGGAGAAGCAGAAAAAGCAGGAGTAAAATCTGTTCCTGCTTTAGTAACTCCAAACGGAAATGTACTTCACATTAATTTTGGCGCATCAATGGCAGACGTAAAAGGTTAAAAACGTTTTGACAGCCAGTTTAGCAGAACAAACTGGCTGTTATTTTTTTCACACAAATAACTTTAAGATTATGCAAGTAGCAGTTTGGGACACTTACGTTACAAAAAAAGATGGAGCAGTTATGCATTTTGACATTATTGTGCCAGACCATATAAGAGATAAAAAAACTATTCATGCATTTGGTAAGGAATACTTACTTTCAAAAAATCAAGAAAATCAACTGTTGACAGCAAAAGAATGCAGTTTTTGTCATATTGAGAAAGCAACAGATGAGATGGCGTTAAGCATTCAGCAAAAGGGATATTATATTATTGAAATGCAAAACTGTAAATAAATTTGTCAGTATTTAATTTAGATAATCAAAATACAAGTCTTGATAACAAAATAGTTGCAGGACTGGAACGCTTATCACAAGTGTTCAGGATTTTACTTTGGGAGAAAGCCAAAGAACATAGTTTAAGCCCAATCCAAATACAGCTACTAATTTTCATTCGGCATCATTCGGCAGATAAAACTACTGTAAGCTACCTTGCACAAGAATTTAATTTAACCAAGCCGACAATTAGTGACGCAATAAAAATTTTGGAACAAAAAAACTTAATTCAAAAAATTACTGACCAAACTGACACCAGAAGTTACACTATAAATTTAACTGCAACAGGCAAGAAAATTGTTTTAGAAACGGAAAACTTTGCCAACCCCTTGACAGAAATTATTTCTAAAGCAAATAACTCTGACAAAAAGATTTTATGGGAAAATATTTCAAATCTCATCATACAACTAAATAAACTGGAAGTAATAAGTGTACAGAGGGCTTGTTTTAACTGTAAACATTATTCCATCAAAAATAAAACCCACTTTTGTAATCTGCTTGACTTGAAATTATTAACACAGGACATAAGAATTGACTGCGGAGAATTTGAAATGGCATGAATCATGATACTAACAAGGGCGAACAGCTAACATTGGTATTGGTAATAGTGGGGCTTGACATTGAAACAATCAGCAGCGGTAATTTTGCTGTACTGTGGTTCGGTGCTGGACGAACAAAGCCCGGTTTTAGCCTGCAGGCAGGCAGGTTCTTAATATTTATCATTATCAAAAAGCCAGGTAGCCCTTCCTGCGTGATGCAGTCAGGCAGGGAATCAAGTCCACCTGAAAAAAGAAAAACTGTTTCAAAAGTTATTTTGCCACGAAGCACAAAGTCACGAAACAAAGAAAAGTTGAATTTCAAACTCCTGCGTCTTCGAGTCTTCGTGGCAAATCTTTATGCCTGGTCTTCGGAGATTGCCTCTTTTTTGTTTTGGTCTTCTTCAATACTTGGATAATTGATTTGTCTTGATTACTGCTATCGCATCTCAAGTCGGTTGTCAGAAAGGTCGCTGGTTCCCTGCCTGCGAAACGCAGTCAGGCAGAGAATCCAGTCCACCCGACTCAAAAAATTATTTATTGTTGTTGAGAGGGTGTTATTTCTCCCCAGAATAGAAAGAAATGAACAAACAATTGGCTGTTGGCAATCAATAAAAACAAATCTTGTGAAGCGAACAAATGAGGCCAGACTTTGTTGTCTAAGACTAGCCGGCTTACTGACCAAAAAATTTTTATGAATATTCGTTTTTTAGTATTTATCGCCCTTTTTCTTCCGGGTGTTACTTCTTTTGCCCAGCAAACCGGCAGCGTTACAGGAATAGTCCTTGATAAATCTTCTCAACTCCCCCTTTCCAACACATCCATTCAAATCCAGGGCAACCAATTAGGTACGGTAACAGACTCGTCCGGGAAATTCAGAATTGTCAATATTCCGGTTAAGACATACAATATTGTAGTGTCCAGGATAGGGTATAAACCCTATATTATCTTCAACGCCATCATTAATTCGGGCAATGAGAATACATATAACATAGAATTAGAGCCGGAAGCCACTTCGTTAACGGAAGTAATTGTGAGAGGCAATAAACGTACAGCAAGAGCCGCAACCTTAGAAACTCCGCTCAGTGTTCAGCGATTAACCACGGAAGAAATAAAAAGTAACCCGGGTGGAAATTTTGATATAAGTAAAGCGATCCAAACCTTGCCGGGTGTTGGAGGTGGTGCACAGGGTGGTACTTTCAGGAATGATATCATCATCCGGGGAGGGGCTCCCAATGAAAATGTGTTTTACCTCGATGGAATTGAACTGCCGGTTATCAATCATTTTCAAACGCAGGGCAGTAGCGGCGGACCACAGGGTATCCTGAATGTCAGCTTTATTGAGGAAGTAAAACTGAGTTCCTCCGCGTTTGATGCCCGCTACGATAATGCATTGAGTTCGGTATTTCAGTTCAAACAAAAAAATGGTAACCCCAATAAATTCCAGGGTAACTTTCGGTTAAGTGCCACTGAAGCAGCATTAACGGTGGAAGGCCCTTTATCCAAAAACAAAAAGACAACATTTCTTGCTTCGGCGCGCCGTTCTTATTTACAACTTCTTTTTAAAGCGCTGGACTTACCTATTCGTCCCAACTATTGGGATTTTCAAACAAAAATCAACCATCAAATCGATAAGAAAACCACCCTTACATTCATAGCTATTGGCGCCATTGATGAATTCCGGTTTGAAGCGCCTAAAGAATCTACCCCGGAAAAACTATACACCATTAACTCTAATGTTTTAGTAAATCAATGGAACTACACTGTTGGGGCATCACTAAAAAGAACAATTAACAACGGCTTCCTGAACCTGGCAATTAGCCATACATCATTTAATAATGATATCGAGAAATATGAAGATAATGAAAACCCCTCCCCTGCCAACCAGTCGCTGGATGTAGTGAGTGCCGAAAAAGAAACGAAACTCCGGCTGGATATAAACACCAACAGGAACGGATGGAAACTATCCTATGGTGCATCGGTACAATTAGCGGATTATTCCAATACAACTTTCTCCGTAATAAAAAAAGAATTGCGCGATGACGGAGGCAATATTGTGCAACCCGCCATAAGAGCCAATTTCAGGAGTCCGCTTGATCCGTTTGCCCGGCTGGGTGCATTTATACAAATAGGCAAGCGACTGGCAGATAACCGCCTTGGCGTCAGTGCAGGGATCCGCACCGATATGAATACCTTTACCACGGAAGGAATGAACGGATGGCAAACATTGTCTCCCCGAATATCTGTGAGTTATGTTTTGGCTGATCAATGGACATGGAACTCTTCAGTAGGTATTTATTATAAAATTCCTCCTTACACCATTTTGGGTTTTGCTGATAATAACAATATACTGGTAAATAAAAATGCAAAATACCAACGGAGTATCCATTATACTTCCGGCTTTGAATTCTTACCGAATGATCATTTGCGATTTACTATTGAAGGATTTTATAAGCAATACAGCAACGTACCTGTATCGGTCCGCAATGGTATTTCTCTCGCCAACCTGGGAACGGATTTTACATTGTTAGGGAATGAAGCCGTTAATACAAACGGGAAAGGAAAAACGTACGGCATTGAATTTTTTGCCCAACAGAAACTTACTAATAGATTTTTTGGCATCCTGTCCTACACATTTTACCGGAGTCTTTATTCCGGAGCCGATGAAAAGTTCAATTCAAGCAGTTGGGATAATCAACATTTACTAAGTATCACCTGGGGCTATAAATTCCGTAATAATTGGGAATTGGGTTTGAAGTTCCGTTACCAGGGCGGAGCACCCTATACCCCATTTGATGAAACGCTTTCCCGGCTCAACTATTTATCCCAGGGTATTGGAACATTAGATTATGCCCGGCTGAATGCACAACGACTGGGTGGATTTAACAGCAGTGATGTACGCATTGACAAGAAATGGAATTTCAAAAAAACTACCATCGATTTATTTCTTGATGTAACCAACTGGTATGCCAGTAGAAACCCCGCGGTGCCTGAATATACTTTTAAACGAAATAATACTAACACGGCTTTTGTAACCACCGATGGACAAGCCATTAAGGCGGATGGCAGTAACGCTATTCCTACGCGTGTAAAAAATGATGATCCTTTTGTAACTCCTACGATTGGGCTGATAATTGAATTTTAGAATGGCTTGCCGTTGAATTTCATGCTGCCACTAAAAGAGCGTTTTTCTTCCTGGTTAATGGGTTGTCCCGGATTACTTCTATTTTTTCCGCTGCTGTCCCTTTTTGTATCTTGCGCCCTCAAATTGATTCTATGAGTATAGATTTCTTAAATGCACTTCGTATTGAGGTTAAGAATAAGGGGGTATCCACCGGTCAGCAATGGATGGAAAGCAAAGGGGAAATAATTGAATCCCATTCACCGGTGGATGGTAAATTAATCGGATCGGTAAGCGCTGCAGATAAAGAAAGTTATGAAACCACCATAAAAAAAGCCATGGCGGCTTTCGGTGAATGGAGGAATTGGCCCGCTCCTAAACGGGGCGAGGTGGTTCGTCAAATCGGCGAGGCATTACGTAAACAGAAAGAGCCATTAGGCAAATTAGTTTCCTACGAAATGGGCAAAAGCTTACAGGAAGGGTTCGGCGAAGTACAGGAAATGATTGATATCTGCGATTTTGCCGTAGGGCTTTCCCGTCAGCTACACGGATTAACCATGCATAGTGAACGACCTGCTCACCGGATGTACGAACAATGGCACCCGCTCGGTATTGTGGGCATTATTTCCGCGTTTAATTTCCCGGTAGCGGTATGGAGCTGGAACGCGATGCTGGCCTGGGTATGTGGCGATGTATGCATCTGGAAGCCTTCTGAAAAAGCCCCTTTATGTGGAATCGCCTGCCAGCATATCATAGAAGAAGTTTTTGCCAAGAACAATGTGCCGGAAGGCGTAAGCAATGTAATTATTGGTGGTCGCGAAGTAGGGGAATGGATGAGTTCCGATTCACGCGTACCATTGATTTCGGCAACCGGTTCAACCCGCATGGGCAAGGCCGTGGGGGCCACCGTAGGCGCGCGGCTGGGAAGAGCGTTGCTGGAATTAGGGGGCAACAATGCAATTATAATTTCTAAAGATGCCGATCTCAATATCGCGATTACCGGGGCGGTATTTGGTGCAGTAGGTACAGCGGGTCAACGCTGCACTTCCACCCGTCGACTGATCGTTCAGGAAAGTATATATGATACGGTTAAGGAAAAATTGACCAATGCTTATAAACAATTGCGAATAGGAAACCCGCTCGATGAAAAAAATCATGTAGGTCCTTTGATCGACAAAGAGGCAGTAACACTTTATTTATCATCTATAGAGGCGTGTAAAAAAGAAGGTGGCCATTTTGTTGTCGAAGGAGGTGTATTGAGTGGTGACGGATACGAAAGCGGATGCTACGTAAAGCCCTGCATTGCCGAAGCCAAACCAGGCTTTGCTATTGTACAACACGAAACCTTTGCACCTATTCTCTATTTACTGAAATATAAAACAATCGACGAGGCAATTGCCATACAGAACGAAGTACCGCAGGGTCTCTCCTCTTCTATTATGACACTGAACCTGCGCGAAGCAGAACAATTTCTTTCGGCATCTGGCAGTGATTGCGGTATTGCCAATGTAAATATCGGAACTTCAGGCGCAGAGATTGGTGGGGCATTTGGCGGTGAAAAAGAAACCGGGGGTGGACGCGAAAGCGGCAGCGATGCCTGGAAGAATTATATGCGCCGGCAAACAAATACAATAAACTATTCCACTAATTTACCATTGGCCCAGGGAATAAAGTTTGATATTTGATAATTAATTTCTGGAATAGCTGATTTGTTTGAGATAAGAATGCTCTCAACGGAATCAACGAACTTATATTGAAACCGCCATTTGCTTTTTATCACTTAAATTAGTACTAAGAAGTAATCGTTTTTCAACAAAGGCAGGTCATATATAAATCTACCAGTTGGATTCAGAATTAAAAAAATCCTCATCATTGAAATTTATAAAATGAAAAGATTATTCTTCCTGGCTACTATCTTCATCAGCAGTTTGTCTGTTGCGCAAACGGAAAAGAGTTCGTGGTTGGTCGGGGGCGGTTTATCGCTAAGAACCGGAAATAGCAACAGTGAATTTTCCTTTAATCCAACGGCCGGCCTCTTCGTTGCCAATAATTTTTTACTGGGAGGAAACTTAAATTTCGATTACGTTAAGCAGGGAACTATTAAATCGACCGGGTTTGGCATCGGGCCCATTGCCAGGTATTATATTGGCCATGGCAACGTTAAACCTTTCGCGGTGTCAGAGTTCAACTTTGAAACACTCAAAACAAAAAACACCAGTTCAGGTATAGAAAATAAAACCAATGGGATCAACTTCCTGTTTGGACTTGGGTTCGCCGCTTTTGTGAACCGGAATATTGCTATTGAAGGAGTTTCGGGATATAGCTATTCCAAGTTTAAAGATGCAGATGGTAGCAGCGGGTTTATCCTGCGGCTGGGCTTTGGACTTTATTTCAACAGGAACAATGTTTCCGATTTGAAAAGTAATATCCTGGATTAATGCTGATATAAAATTTCATCGCTTGCCATTCAGCTCCTTCTTAAACCAGCATCGAAAACTCAAGGTCCATTTCCTGTTCCCATAACTCCCGGTAAATGACAATACGGTTCAATTTCCCCTGCCCGCATAATAAGCGGCCAATCAAAAATTTTATCATTTTTCTCCCACTTTTCTAAACAAGCTTATTACGTTCTGTTTGAAATACAGTTTTTCCAATTAATTTCTTTCCACTGCATAATTTCTACAGGCAATGCTTTCTTACTTCCATGAAACAAGTTCGGGCAAAAAAATTTCTATGCAAGTAACCAGAATAAGGAAAAAATAAACTCAAATTCCACCAGAGATCACGGAAATCTTCTCATCACTTCGCTAACTTTGCTCCTTTACTTTATCTCTGAAAGTCCTTTAATATTTAAAAATGATTGAAACTTTTTTTGTGCAATTCAGGGATTTTATTGCTCAACCCTGGCCATGGTTTGTAGCGGGTCCCTTACTGGCTTTTGTCATGTTCATATTGCTTTATTTCGGCCATGAATTCGGTATATCTGAAAATTTCAGGCTCATGTGCGCGGCAGATGGGGCAGACAGTATGAATGAATTTTTTAAAATTGACTGGCGCGCGGGAGAATGGAACCTGCTGGTGGCACTGGGGGCCGTTTTTGGAGGATACCTGGCCTCTCATTATTTCCTGGGACCGGCTGGTGATATTGCCCATATCAGTAACACAACTGTAGAATCATTAAATAAGATTGGTATTAATGTTACAGCCGGTGCAGTTCCATTGGTTCCTGATTTTATAAGCTGGAAAGGATTGTTAACCTGGCAAGGATTTTTAATGATTGTTGGGGGTGGCTTTATGGTTGGCTTTGGTGCCCGCTATGCCGGTGGCTGTACCTCGGGGCATGCCATCAGCGGACTATCCGCCCTTCAATTGCCCTCCTTGATTGCCGTGATCGGATTTTTTATGGGAGGGTTATTCATTACCTATTTTGTTATACCGTATCTTTTCTGACACAAAAAAAATTAAAATGCATTTCAACTATGAGATTATCTAAATATATTTTTATTGGCATTCTGCTCGGATTTATTTTATACAAAAGTGAAGCCGTATCCTGGTTCAGGATTTATGAAATGTTCAGGTTTCAGAGTTTTCATATGTATGGAATAATAGGTTCCGCTATAGCTGCAGGAATTATTATTGTGCAATTGATAAAGAGAAAGCGCCTGAAAACAGTTGAAGGAAAAGAAATTGTTATAAAAGAAAAAGCAAAGACCTATCCCCGTTACCTGGTGGGTGGATTTATATTTGGCATTGGATGGGCGCTGGCCGGTGCCTGTCCCGCCCCGATGTTTATTTTACTTGGAGCAGGAAATACGGTATTTATTGTGTACCTGGTAGCTGCCATGACCGGTACATTTTTATATGGACTATTCAGAAAAAAGATCCCTCATTAATCTTTAGATGCGGTTCTATAGAATAACAGGAAGCAACCCGTTTCTTATATGGAATCTGCCCGTCAAAAGGTAGCGCCTGCGGAGGCAGGTCTTGATTTGAAAAGAAACTGAATAGAAACAAAAAATCAGAATCTTCATCAGCAGGTCCAAATAATTTTGTAAAATCCTATCCCAATTATTCAGGGCCGAATTTTTTTTTGCAGAATTTCTTCCGGATGTTCAAAATCAACCTCCTTTCTAACTAAAGTCATTTTATTGAAGCCATATTAAGCGGACCATTGTGATTCATCGGGAAGATGGATAAAAACTTCTTTATGGCCATCATTACAGCGGGCAATTTTATTGAGCCGGAGCAAACTCAAATGATGAATAAACTGTGGGAATTGCAACTTGGCAAAGGGTATATTCATGATGAAGATATAAAGCGGCTGGCTTCTTTATTTAATCTTTCAGACGTAGAAGTAGAAGGAGTGGTTTCTTTCTATCATTTTTTTCATCGGAAACCAACAGGGAAACACACGATATATCTCAACAATAGTATCATCGCCGATATAAAAGGATTTAGCCGGATCAAAGAAACATTCGAAAGGGAAACAGGCACCACCTTCGGCACGGTTGATCGCACCGGTGATTTTGGTCTTTTTCTCACCCCCTGCATTGGCCTGAGCGACCAGGAGCCCTCCGCATTAATTAATTTTTACCCTTTTACTAATCTGAATGTGGTTAAAGTAAAAGACATAATTTCCAAACTCAGGAATGGAGCAACAGCCGAATCAATCTGCGATGCGCCTGCTGATCATATTCGCTATACTCCACCGGGCAACAGAAGCGTTTTTTTTAAAGAATTTCTTCCGGGAGTTGCGATTGCCAAATTGGAAAAAATGACAGCGGCGGGCGTCATTGAAGAAATAAAAAAATCTGAACTGGCCGGTCGTGGGGGAGCCTACTACCCTACCTGGAAAAAATGGAACGCTTCCCGGTTGCAGCCTGCCCAGCCAAAATTTGTTGTGTGCAATGCGGATGAAGGAGAGCCGGGTACTTTTAAGGACCGGGTATTAATGAATACGCAAGCGCAATCACTTATTGAGGGTATGATTATCTGCGGCTATACCATAGGGGCTGAATATGGAATAATTTATTTGCGTGGAGAATACCGCTGGCTTTTGAACTAAATTGGAAGAGGCTATTAAAGAATACCATCACGCTGGGCTGTTGGGAAAGGATTGTGCCCATATCAAAGGTTTTAATTTCGATATCAGGATTCAGATGGGTGCCGGTTCTTATGTTTGTGGAGAAGAAACCGCTTTACTTGAATCACTGGAAGGAAAACGCGGAGAACCCCGCACCAAATGGTTTTTCCCTGTTGAAAAAGGATATTTACAATTGCCAACTATTATTAATAATGTAGAAACTTTTTGCGCGGCCGCACGAATTATTGAAATGGGAGCTGACGAATATTCACAGCTTGGTATTCCCGGTTCACCCGGTACAAAACTCATCAGTGTTTCCGGCGACTGCAGGTTGCCGGGCATTTATGAAATTGAATGGGGAATGACCGTGGCGGAATTACTGGAATTATGTGAAGCGGATGATCCATATTATATCCAGGTGAGCGGCCCTTCCGGCGAATGCATATCAATCAAAGAAAAATTCCGTCGCATTTCCATGCTTGATCTGATGGCCCGCAAAGATATTCGTTGCGGTGGTTCGTTTATGATCTTCAACAAACAACGGGACCTGGTGAAAGTGCTGATGAATTTCTCTGAATTCTTCAAGCATGAATCCTGCGGAATCTGCACCCCCTGCCGGGCAGGTAATTTTATTATTCAAAGAAAACTGGAACGCCTGGAAAATGGACTGGCCAATGAAATCGACCTGCAGGAAATAAAAGCATGGGGCACTATCATGAAAAATACCAGCCGATGCGGCCTGGGCAAAACGGCTACTAATAGTTTAATCATAGCGATGGATAAATTTCACGATTATTTTGCCGCTAAGCTGGACAAGGACTTTAATGGACTCAACCTGAAGTTTGACATGGAAGCAGCTACGGAAGACTATGAAAAATATAAAATATAAGTAAGAATGGCAGACCTGGTAAATATAACGATAGATGGAAAAAATATACAGGCGCCGGAAGGCAAAAACCTGATGCTGGTAGCTAAAGAAAATGGCATCTTCATTCCTTCTCTTTGTTATTATGAGCATATTGAACCTCCTTTGGGAAGCTGCCGGGTATGTACCTGTAAAATCAATGGAAAATTCGGTCCGGCGTGCACAGAAAAAGTGACCGAAGGGCTAACGGTTGAAGTAAATAATCCAGAGTTGATTGATACCCGCAAAGCCTTGGTGGAAATGATGTTTGCAGAAGGAAACCATATTTGCCCCTCTTGCGAAAAAAGCGGCCACTGTGATTTGCAACATATGGGCTATGAATTAGGCGTTTCTTCTACGCGATACCCTCACCTATTCAAAGACCGCATCATCGATTACAAACCAAGCCGGATGGTAATGGAGCATAACCGTTGTATCAAATGCCTTCGCTGCGTGGTAGAGGTGGTAACAACGGATGGAAAAAGAGTTTTTAATTATATGAATAGAGGGAATGAAACTTATGTGGGAGTCGATTACGAGCAGGAAGCAAAATTAACAGAAGAGCAGGCCATTAATGCAATGAACATTTGTCCGACCGGTGCTATCATTGTTCGCGGATCAAACATGGCTGAGCCATTTGGGGAACGAAAGTTTGATATGCAATCGGTGCAGAAAAACTACAATCCAAAAAAATCAACATTTCATCGGCCGCCAGCGATGGAAAAGAAAATCATCGCCACGGTTTCTTTAGCCGGATGTTTTGGATGTCATATGTCCATGCTCGACATAGATACCGAACTGCTTGATTTGATTGAACTGGTTTCTTTTGATAAATCGCCACTAACCGATTTTAAAAACTTTTACTACCCGTTGTCATCTTGGAATAATCGAAGGCAGTTGCTGCAATTCGGAAAATGTGGAAACACTCCGGAAGTTCAGGGAGCATTGCGATATTCTTGTTTCCCTTGGCGAATGCGCCGTTTGGGGCGGCCTTCCTGCTATGAGAAATTCAATTCCCTTAAGTGAATGCCTGGAAGAAGCATATCTCAATTCAGTGACCAATGAACCCGGAAACAATATCATCCCCTATCATGAAGATCTTCCTAAAATTCTTGACCGGGTGTATGCCTGTAATGAAATTGTAAAAATTGACTATTATATTCCCGGATGTCCACCGGATGCTAATCACATTTGGAAAGCCATAAAGAATCTGCTTTGGGGTGAGGAGTATTCTATTCTTTACTCTGAGTTTAAGTACGATTAATTGAACCCATTACGATGAACAGAAAAATCACTATTGATCCGGTAACAAGAGTAGAAGGCCATGGGCGCGTTACCATTCATCTGGATGAATACGGACAGGTGAAAGAATCCTTTTTTCATATTGTAGAGTTCAGAGGTTTTGAGCGATTTATTCAAGGACACCCTTATTGGGAAGCCCCCGTACTGGTACAACGACTTTGCGGGATTTGCCCGGTAAGTCATCACCTGGCTGCCGCAAAAGCAATCGATCAGATTGTCGGGATAGATCCTAAAGATCTTTCGCCCACTGCGTCCAAACTTCGCCGCCTAATGCATTTCGGACAGGTCTTTCAATCGCATGCCCTTCATTTTTTTTATCTCGCTTCTCCCGATTTATTGTTTGGAGTTGACGCGCCGGTAGAAAAAAGAAATATCGTGGCTGTTGCTATTGAAAACAGGGAATTAGCCATAAAAGGAATTACGATGAGAAAGTTTGGCCAGGAAATAATAAAAGCAGTGGCAGGAAAAAAAATTCACGGTATACTGGCGGTACCGGGCGGTGTACATAAAACCTTTTCCAAGGAAGAAAAGGAATATTTCCTGGATGGAAAAAATATAGAGAATATCGATACGATGATTGAATGGTCGCAGGCCATGGTAAATTTCATGAAAGAGTATCATGAGAAAAACCGGAAGTTTCTTGATGAGTTCGCGCAATTTCCTTCGGGCCACCTGGGTATGGTGAATGACGATGGCGGTTTGGAATTGTACGATGGGAAATTAAGAGCTATCGATAGCGAAGGAAACATTACATTGAATGATGTGTCTACCGATTCCTACGAAGAATATTTTTCCGAAGCGGTAGCGCAGTGGTCATACATGAAATTTCCCTATTTGAAAAAAATAGGAAGAGACAAAGGGTGGAACCGGGTTGGCCCCCTGGCCAGAATAAATTTGTGCAATTTTATTCCAACTCCATTGGCTGAAAAAGCGCGGCAGGATTTTATCTCATTCACCGGCCAGAAAATTAATAACAGTACGTTATACTCCCATTGGGCCCGGCTCATTGAAGTATTGCATTGCGCAGAAGAAATGAAAGTCCTGCTGCATGACCCTGCCCTGTTGGGTGATGATCTTATACGAAAAGGCATTCCCCGGTTAAAGGGAATCGGAATTATCGAGGCTCCCCGGGGCACCCTTACCCATCACTATGAAGTAGATGAAAAAGGAATGATAACCCGCTGCAACCTTATTGTATCTACTACCCACAATAATGAAGCGATGAATACAGCCGTGCGATGGGTTGCCAATCATGTGATCAGCCGAAAGGGAACCATCACCGATAGTATGCTCAACCAGGTGGAAATAGCCATTAGGGCATATGATCCCTGCCTGAGTTGTGCTACCCAGGCAATGGGTAAAATGCCACTGAAGGTGGAATTATATAACTATTTTGGAGAATTGATCGATGAAAGATTTAAAAACTGATTCAACCAAGATACTGATCATCGGGATTGGAAACAGCGGTCGCGGTGATGATGGGCTGGGATGGAAATTCACCAGTCTTGTTGAAAGTGCCGGTCATCACTTGATTGACTGCGAATACCGGTACCAATTGCAAATAGAAGACGCCACGCTGATTGGTGAGTATGATTTGGTTTTTTTCGCCGATGCCTCCCACAGCAGGTTAAAAAATGGATTTGAAATCTTGCCCTGTACAGCCACCAGTCATTATTATTATTCTTCTCATATGCAAAGCCCGGAAACCATCCTGTACCTGGCATCTGATCTGTATAATAAATTCCCAAAAGCTTACACTATTGCCATATCGGGATATCATTGGGATCTGAAAAACTCAATAAGTGTGAAAGCAGATAAAAACCTGGAATCGGCTTTTGCTTTTTTTATGAATGAATGGTTAACCTCTTTAAAATACTACGACCGGGATAATAAGAATATGTTGACCGCCTGATTTGGATTGATCAACAGATACGGGGCAATTGTTCTCCCGTTAGGTAGTTAACCACCCGGTGACCCCCAATATTGCTTTTCATTACGAGTTTACCGGGATGGTCCGTATTAACCTCTCCGATAATGGCAGCATTTGTACCATTCTTATCGTTTCGTAACTGATTTATAAAATCAGCAGCAATGTTTTCAGAAACTATGGCTACAAATAAACCTTCATTAGCAACATAAAGCGGATCGAGTCCCAGCATTTCACAAGCACCTTCTACCTGTTCATCAAGCGGAATTAATTTCTGATCAATATGATAACCTAATTGAGTAAGTTCAGCTACTTCATTTAGGACAGAAGCCAATCCACCCCTGGTAGGATCACGCAAAAAATGGATTTCTTCTCCAAAGGTATCCAGTAAATTATGAATAGTATAATTCAACGCAGTGGTATCACTTTCCAGGGTTGTTTCAAACTCCAACCCTTGTCTCTTACTCATAATAGCAATACCATGATTTGCCAGGTTCCCGCTCAGGATAATCTGGTCCCCGGGTACTATCCGCTTATGATGAATTTTTGCATTCGGATGAATGAGCCCTAAACCGGATGTGTTGATGAAAATCTGGTCGCCTTTTCCTTTCTCCACTACTTTGGTATCCCCTGTAACAATTTTTACCCCGGCCATTTCTGCGGCTCGCTTTATTCCCGTTAATACTTTCCAAAAATCAATCACAGGAAACCCTTCTTCAATTATAAAACCCAGAGACAGATACTGGGGCATAGCACCACACATAGACAAATCGTTTACTGTTCCATTTACGGCCAGTTCACCAATATTTCCTCCGGGGAAAAAGATGGGAGTAATGACATAACTATCGGTACTGAAAGCCACTCTTCCATTTAATTCAAAGGAAGCACCATCATGCTGCTGATTCAGCATTTCGTTTTTGAATAAATCAAATACCCCGCTCTTTAATAATTGATGAGATAATAATCCGCCGCTACCATGACCTAACGTAATGACATCAAAATCAAATTTCGGCATGGGACATTGTAGTTGCGTTCTCATGAAGTAGTCCCCACTGCTGTTGCTGCTGAATAATGATAATAGGCGGCACATGCTCCTTCGCTGCTTACCATGGGCGCCCCCAGGGGATGCTCGGGTTTGCACTTCGTACCAAAATTGGCACATTGCCTGGGCTTCTTTAACCCTTTCATAATGTCTCCACTGATACATTCCCCATTTTCTTTTGCAACAGGCAAATTCAATTTAAATTTCAATCTGGCATTAAACCGCTTGTATTGATCGTTGACCTCATACCCACTGTTTGGGATTGAACCGATACCGCGCCAGATCCGGTCTCCTGTATCAAATACTTCAAAAATAGTTTTCCTGGCCGCTTTGTTGCCTTCTCGCTGTACATAGCGGGTATACTGATTCTCTACTTTATATTCTCCTTTTTCGAGCTGTCGCACCGCCATCAGTATTCCCTGCAAAAGATCGACAGGTTCAAATCCGGTAATAACAATAGGAATTTTATACTTTTCAGCCACCGGATAATATTCTTCCATACCCATGATGGTACAAACATGGCCCGCAGCTAAAAAAGCATCAATCACATTCTCCTCATCGCTTAATATGGCTTCCATAGCAGGAGGAACCAACACATGAGACGCGAGGATACTGTAATTGGTAACTGCAGATTGAGCGGCTTGCACTACGCTTAACGCATTAGCCGGAGCGGTAGTTTCAAAACCAACCGCGAAAAACACAACTTCTTTATCCGGATTTAATTTTGCCAGTTCAACAGCTTCTAATGGTGAATATAAAATCCGAATGTCAGCGCCTGATGCTTTAACTTCCAGCAGGTTTTTCTCAGAACCCGGGACTCGCAGCATATCCCCAAAAGAACATAATATAACATTGGGTAGACCGGCCAGGTAGACCGCTTCATCAACCACACTGATACTGGTAACGCAGACCGGGCAACCCGGTCCGTGTACCATCGTGATTTTTTCTGGCAGCATTTCAAGAATACCATTCTTCACGAGGCTATGTGTTTGCCCGCCGCAAATTTCCATTAATGTCCATGGCCTGGTAGTAAGACGATGGATTTCTTCCAGGTATTCCCGCACCAATTCCGGATCCCTATACTCACTCAAAAATTTCATTTGTACTGTTTGATTAATTTACCTCTTTATTTTTTTCAATTATTTCCGGATCATCAAGCTCATTCATTTCTCCCATTAGTTTGAGGTATTCGAGGGTTTGCATGGCTTCCTCTTCATCCACTTTACTGATAGCCACGCCCACATGCACCAATACATATTCACCCTTCTTTGCTTCGGGTACCATACTCAGGTTAACCTGTTTTATAATTCCTCCGAATGAGACTTTTCCGTTACGGAAAACCTCCTCCTGGTGAGAGTCAATAGATATAATTTTTCCCGGAATAGCTAAACACATAATGGATATTTTTATAAAGTTACCGCTACCTGGCCAGAGTGGTATTTATGGGTAAGCCGTTGATCTTTCTTCAAAAAATAATATGCCAACTGTCCAAATCCAATACATTCATCATTAGGACTCAATTGCCGGTGAAAATAAACCTTTTGCCCAGGCAGTATTTGATCTGCCAGCATACCGGTTAGTGATGCATTCTGAAATACGCCTCCGCTACAGGCAATTTTTTGGATACCAAGCTCCCCGCTCAAATCGATAATGGCCCGTGATAAAGAATTAAAAACATTCCAGGCTATCCTGCTAATCTCTTCTTTCCTTGCATAATCATCCAGCATTTCCAGCAAAAATGGGTGCCAGTTTAAAATACCATTTTCAAATGGCAGCGAATAAATATGGTTCGGATAAAATGTACATGTTTGAGCCAGGGCTTCTAATTTCATGGCTCCTTCACCTTCAAACGTATTTATTCCGATTATCTGAAGCATGGCAGCAATGCCATCGAGGAACCTTCCCATGCTGCTGGTGAATAATGGGATTGGCTGATCAATTAACTGCTGGTAATAATCCCACTCCTTACCGGAAAAATAAGAGCGGATGATTGACTGATGCTCGGGCCATTTCATAAGCAGACTAAGGGCTGATAACCTCGGTTCTTTACTCATCTTATCCCCCAGTAATTGTGGAAAATAACCCAGGTGCCCTAATCGCTTCATTTCAAATTCATGGAAAAGGAATAGCTCACTGCCCCAAATTTGTTTATCCTCCCCATATCCCGCCCCGTCCCAGATAACACCTAATACCGGATCCATTATATTGAATAATTCATTTTCTGCCAGCACCGCAGCGAAATGGGCTTTATGATGTTGCACTTCAAATATTTCAATTCCCTCTCTGCCAGCTTCTGTCCTACCCTGCCCGGATACAAAGTATCCGGGATGCTTATCTACTATTATTTTCTGAGGCGTGCATTGAAAAAGTTGTTGCAAATGATTCCTGGTGACCGTAAAACTTTGTTGCGATTCCAATGAAGACTGGTCTCCCAAATATTGGCTTACTAATAAGTTTCCCCGGTTATACAAAGCAAAAGAACTTTTCAATTCACCTCCCATTGCCAATATGCATTCATCCTTTTCTTTGAACGGATCTGGAAAATACGAGGGGGCAAGGCCACGGCTTCTTCGTAGTATAATTTTCTTTCCGTTTTCAGTATATTGAATTACACTGTCATCCTGCGGAGTAACAATTTCCCTATCGAAGGTGAGGATCATATCCGCCACCCCGCACAACCATTTTAGCGCTTCGGCATCTCTGAAAATAATCGGAGAACCACTGATATTTCCGCTGGTGGCGATTAGTGGTTTGCCGAATCTTTCTGTTATCAATAATAATAAACCCGAGTAAGGCAGCATGATTCCAATCCGGCTAAGGCCTGGAGCGATTTCATGAAGCGACAATCCATTAATATTGCTATCAACCTTGCATAATACAATGGGAGCCGAATTTTCTTCCAGTGCATTTTGTTCTTCCGCAGAAAGGATCACATCCTGAAGTGCCATGTCAATATCCTTATACAACAGGGCAAATGGCTTTGCCGGACGATGTTTCCTTTTTCGAAGTAGTTCTATTGTTTCTGTGTTGGCCGCATCGCAAAGTAACAGGTAACCTCCTACTCCTTTTACAGCCACTATCTTTCCTTTTTTCAATGCTATTATTACCAGGTCTACAACTTCAGTATCGTCACTGGTTATCATTTGTCCATGCCCATCAAATAAATGCATAGGTATGGCACATTGAGGGCAGGTATTGGTCTGACTAAAGTGCCGCTTACTCTCCATATCCTGGTATTCTTCCAGGCAATGATTACACATAGACAAACCAGCCATCGTGGTGTTTTCCCGGTCGTAGGGCAACTGTTTCAGTATGGAATACCGGGGACCACATTTTAAGCAGGTAGTAAATGGATAATGATACCTGCGGTTATCCTGGTTCAACACTTCTTGCCTGCATTCCGGACAAATAGCAATATCAGGAGTAACTATTAAATCGGGAGAGGAAAGGTTAATACTTTTTTTAATCGTAAAAGAATCAAATTCTTTTTGATCCGTTACCCCGATAGAATGAGAGGTTATGATGGCATTGTCGGGCAGATGGCCCAGCAGGTAATTATACAACTTTAAGGCAATGGTTTCATTTGCGTTAAACTCGATATGAATACCATCATTATTGTTGCATACCCATCCCGCAATTCCCATTTCCCGGGCAACGCGGCATACAAAGGGCCTGAAGCCAACCCCCTGCACCAAACCGCTGATATGGATATGACGGGTTTGCATAAATTATTCGCAACAATGACTTAACGAAATTCATTAAACAGTTTCGGGCACTAATACTTTTGATTGTAGCCAATGATACCAAGCCGGAAGTCCTTCTCCGGAGGTACAGCTCAATTCAATAATCTCCAGGTTATGATTTATTCTTAATGCATTTTCTTTTGCTTTCTGCAGGTTAAAGGGAACATAGGGCAACAAATCAATTTTATTGATAATGCAAACAGTGGACGAATGAAACATATCCGGATATTTCAAAGGTTTATCTTCTCCTTCTGTTACACTCATGATCACTACTCTTTCTTTTTCCCCGAGATCAAACATGGCGGGACATACCAGGTTACCAACGTTCTCAATAAATAAAACAGAATTACCCGTAAGTTTCATTCCCTGTATGGCATGAAGCACCATATGAGCGTCCAGGTGGCATCCTTTGCCGGTATTTATCTGAACCACTTTCGTTCCGGTGGCATGAATCCGATCTGCATCATTGGTCGTTTGCTGGTCTCCTTCAATTACCGCAAAGTCCAGTTGACCTTTCATATCAGTAAGCGTCTTTTCCAATAAAGTTGTTTTCCCTGAACCCGGTGAGCTTACCAGGTTTAATGCCAGTATGTTCTTCGCTTCAAAGTATCCGCGATTTCTTTCCGCCAGTAGATTGTTTTGATATAAAATATCTTTTTCAACCTCTACAACTGTTTTGGTATGGCCATGGTGAAAATGATTATGACTATGTGTATGGTCATGCTCGAGTTCATGAATGATGGCCTGCCCGTTTGAATCACATCCACAAGTAGCACACATATATTTTGTTTTATTTAATAACCCAAATAATAAACCTGGCTAAATCAGGAGGATGCGGTGCTTTTCTTTCTTTTCCACCGCAAATAAATAACGGCCAGCAGTACACCTCCCACAATAGCCGTAGCATGGATCGGCTCAATTAGGTAATGAATAATTGTAAATCCTTCTGTTTCGCCATGCCCCGGATGGGCTATCATCGAAAAAGGTAACAAGGCAGCCACAAGGCTCATGAAAGAGTATTTTTTCATATTCCTGATTTTATAAATTCAAATTTATAGAATACACCCCGGTAAAGAATGACTATGATCAATAAAACCCTTGACATTTATCAATTGGACATCGTATTTCATCATTAAGATGAATATCAATTGATATTATAAGCTACATCACGTGCCCGGTTGATTTACATCATCCTTCGGAAAATTATTTGCTTCTAACATAGCGTATATTTTGATATAGCAAAACTGAATTTCATGTATTCGCTCGTTATTAGTTTGTTTATTATCCCAGCATTCGTCAGCGGACTACTATTAATTGCGCCCAAATCAATAGCAAGGCTGGTTGTTATTTCCGCCTCTTTGATTGTCTCAGCTATTGCTATCTATCTATTTATTATCATTAATGAGCCATACCAATTTGGTGTTCCTCAGTTTATTAATAAACTAGTGGCCGGTGCAGATATATTACTGCTATTATACTTTGGATGGGTAGCCATTCGCCAAAAGAGCTGGCTGGTTGGAGTGATGACCATTCTGCAAATGGGAGCCCTGGCCTATTTACTAACTGTAATACCGCGGGAAGAAAGCATGCAATTTATGGTTGATAAGCTAAGTGTCTTTATGTTCCTTCTTATAAATGTAATCAGCGGCGTGATTTCTATCTATTCATTGCAATATATTGACGAAGAAACCTGCAGTGCTTTACGCAAGAAATATTTTCTATCCATATTATTCTGGTTCATCGCAGTCATGAACCTGCTTATTTCTTCAAATAACCTGGAATACTTCTTCCTATTTTTTGAGTTAACTACTTTAGCTTCCTTCTTATTCATAGGGTTCCGAAAAGACAATACTTCTATTAAGAATGCACTCACCGCACTATGGATGAATCAAATGGGTGGACTGGCAATCTTAATTGCTATTTTCTTTATTATTAATAATGGATACGGGGCAATTACCTTCAGCAATTTGCTGGAACATTCATCAGCCCAAGGCATACTGCTGCCTTTGGCTTTGTTAAGTGTCGCAGCATTGATTAAAGGGGCCCAGATGCCATTTAGCAAGTGGTTATTGGGAGCTATGGTGGCGCCCACACCTGTTAGCGCGTTGTTGCATTCCTCTACCATGGTAAAAATTGCTCCTTTTATTTTTCTTAGACTCTCTCCTGCTTTAAAAAATACTCCTGTTGCTACCGTGATCATCGGACTAACCGGGTTTGTATTTGTTGCTTCTGCTATTGGAGCGCTGTCGCAGGATAATTTCAAGAGAATACTGGCACATTCCACCATTTCCCTACTGGCCTTAATGATTATGATGGGTGCCGTAGGTACTCCCGTAACACTGGTAGCTTCATTAACGCTCATTTTTTTTCATGGCATTTCAAAATGTATGCTATTCCTGAATGCGGGTATACTCGAAAGAGTATTTCATTTCAAAGAAACATCAGACATGGATAGATTGGGAGAAACGGGACCATTTACTTCTTTTATAATTACCATTGGTTTTATGTCGCTGCTTCTCCCTCCTTTTGGTGCCTTTATTGGTAAATGGTTCAGCATTGAAACACTGGGAACCCTGGCGCTAAATCAAAAACTCCTGGGAGCATTGATCATCGTAGCCGTCGCTGGTGGCGGGGCTATTTTGTCGCTTCTCTATTTTAAGGTACTTGGACTATTAATTGCCCGAACCGGCGAAAGGGATAAAATAATATTTGAAAAAATAAATCCATTGTATACCAGCACCATTTTTATTCTGCTGGGCTTGATTATTATAGGCGTATTATCTTACCCTTTTTTAGTAAAAGAATATTTTGTCCCGGTAGCTTCTCAAACATTGAATTTGCCATTGGCCGTTTCTATGGAGGGTTGGAATATGCACATTGGCTCCATGACATTGCCGATTGTTCCATTATTGATCGCATTTTTATTATTGCCGGTTACCATTTTACTGGCCATGTTTGTTCGGTTTAGAAAGGTGGACAGGGCAAAGGAATATACCTGCGGGGAAAAGATTGATTATTCCTTTTCATCTTTTTATTTTTCAACCGATAAAGCCACTTCATATTTTTCGGTAATTGGGGTTTTGTTTTTTGTAGCCATTATTGTAGTGGCCCTGTTGCCATAGAAGGAGAAGAATAAATAGATATAGGGAATTTTGAAAAGAAAGTCTATGAATGATTTAATAGTTCCGCTGGTAATGATCCTGTTGGCCCCGCTGATCGGGGGGTTGGTTTATGGTTTCGAAAGAATCATAAAAGCGCGCATGCAAAGAAGACTGGGTCCTCCGCTTTGGCAACCGTTTTACGATTTCTTAAAACTGGCTGATAAAAGGAAAATGATTGTACACTCAACCCATGCTTTCCTGGGCATTATTCATTTTGTGTCATTATGGTTCGCGCTGGCGGTGTTATTATTGGGAGGCGATTTGATATTAGTTATTTTCCTGCATTTGTTATCTACTTCATTATTAATCCTGGCCGGGTATAGTACCCGCTCTATATTTAGTCACCTGGGAGCAAACAGAACGGCTATTAGTATTCTTTGTTATGAACCTGTTTTGATACTGATCGCTGTTTCCGTTTTCATGCTTACCGGCAGCTTTGAAGCAGGGTCCATTTTCAAATTTGATGAACCCCTCATACTGAAAATGCCCCTGGCGTTTATCGCTTTGTTGCTGATACTGCCCATCAAACTCAAGAAATCTCCTTTTGATGTAGCAGAAGCACACCAGGAAATTACAGGTGGCGTAGAGCTGGAATTTTCCGGAATCTTTTATGAAGCCGTTTATACAGCTAAGTGGTTAGACTATGTTTTTTGTTATACCCTGGTATATCTTTTCGGTGCCAACAATCCGCTAGTTGGGATGAGTTTGGTGCTATTCGTATTCCTGTACCTGAATGCCCTGGACAATTCCTCGGCACGGGTAAATTACAAACAAATGCTGCGGTTTTCATTAGGCGTTGCCTTACCCATTGCTTTCGTAAATCTATTATTAACCATTTTACAAATTCTATAATGAAATTAAATTCTTTCAGAAAAAAATCGCCGTGGATCCTGCATTACAATGCCGGAGGCTGCAACGGATGTGATATAGAAATTCTCGCCTGCCTCGCTCCTAAATACGATATTGAACGATTTGGAATGATCAATACCGGCAATCCCAAACAATCCGATATCCTGCTGGTAACGGGGCCTGTTACCAAACGTTCCCGGGAGCGGTTGGTAGAAATATATGCCCAAATGCCGGAACCAAAAGTAGTGGTTAGTTGCGGCGCCTGCGCCTGCACCGGGGGAGTATTCAGGGGTATGTATAATTGTGAAGGCGGCATTGACCAATATATACCCGTGGATGTGTATGTGTGTGGCTGTGGAACAAGGCCTGAGCAAATAATTGATGGAGTAATACAGGCCGTTGAAATACTGGAGAAAAAAACAAAGGAATTAGAAAAATCTGTTCGTCTGAAAAAGGAAGCTATTCAAGAAGGAGCCCAGGTTAACAGGCGGAATATTGCCGGCGAAATCATCAAATTTATCAGCCGATGAAAAGAATTGAAACAACCATTGAAATGGTTAAAACGGATATTCGAAATTTTTATAATCCAAGTCTTAATCATTTTATAGTAATTAACGCGGTAGACCTGGGTGGCAACATTGAAGTGCAGTGGTTTTTCTGTGATTATGCTCCTCCATACGAGATCACAGCTTATTGCGCGCAAATTCAACCGAACGTGGAGATTCCTTCAATCCGTGATATTGTTTCATCTGCCTGGGTAGCAGAAGCCGAACTGGTAGATCTGATGGATATAAAAATTGAAAAAACAGAAAAAGGATTTGTGCTGGAACCAGATTTTGAAAGTGGACCATTAAGAAAGAAAAAATAATTATGGGAAAGCAATACGAAATACCAATGGGTGCCCAGCACATTTCCCTGCTGGAGCCACTCCATTTTAAATTCACCACAGAAAATGAAAAAATTGTTGATACCACCGCGAATGTATTTTATGTGCATCGCGGCATCGAGCAAGCCTGTTGTTCAAAATTTAAATTCAGGCAGGTAAGCTTTGTGGTGGGACGAGTATGCGGGTTATGCTCCATCTCCCATTCAACCGCCTATTCACAAGTAGCCGAAAAATTGGTAAAAATTGAGATCCCCCGACGGGCCAGGTATCTCCGAATGCTGGTTATTGAATTGGACAGAATTCACTCGCATTTATTATGCCTGAGTCATGTGGCTGAAAACTCCGGGTTCGAAGCATTGTTTATGAAAACCATGCAATACCGCGAATTCTCGATGGAGCTGCTGGAGGCTGTATGCGGCAACCGGATTCAATATGATTTTGCCATCGTAGGAGGTGTTGCCCGTGACCTGAAACCAGTAGTCGGTCAAATGATCCTGGAACGTTTGAAGAAATTCAGATCGCAATTGGATGAATTGGTTGATATCTATCAAAACAACTGGACCTTATCGTTAAAGAATAAAGGCGCCGGGGCAATTACCAAAGAGGACGCCATTCGGCTAAATGTGGTGGGACCATTTGCCAGGGCAGCCGGATTAGCTATTGATGTACGAAATGAAACCGAAGATCTGTTACCCTGGAAGGAAGTGGGCTTTGAAATAGTAACAGAAACAGCCGGCGATGTGCATGCCCGCAATATAGTTCGCCTTAAAGAATTATATGTGTCCATGCAAATAATCAAAAATATTATCGACGGGTTACCAGCATCCGATCTAATTACCGATACAAAAGCGTTTCCTGATGGAGAAGCAGTGGTTAGACTCGAAGCTCCGCGCGGAGAATTGTTTTATTATGCAAAAGGAAATAAAACACAGATCCTGGAGCGATTGAAGATAAAGGCCCCCACCTTTTCAAATGTATCGGCCATGGTGGAAGCTTTTAAAGGAAATGAATATGGAAGTGCACCGGCTATTATTGCATCGTACGATCCTTGTCTTTCCTGCACAGCAAGATGATATAAAAGGGTAAGTTGTTGGATAAATGAAGAATTAAAAAGTTAACGCATGAAAACATTCTTAAAAGCACTGGGTAATTTATTCAGGAAGCCTATAACCACCCCGTACCCCTATCAAAAAACATATATCCCGGATGATTACCGGGGAATGATCGGCTTTGATGAAAACCTGTGTATCTGGTGCCGCCGCTGTGAAATGGTTTGCCCGCCCGGCGCTATTGTTTTCTCACAGGACCTGGACGGAAAGCAAACCTATCATTTCAACCGGGCCGTTTGTATTTATTGTACGGAATGTGTTCGTGCGTGTCCAAAAGAAGGAGCCATCTATCAAACGGCCGAACCAGCCAAATGTGCCCTGAAAGAAGAAAATATTAATAACGGATGGAATTCATTATACGATGAAGCATTAAAAAGCCGGGCCGCTTATGCAGCAGAAAAGAAAAGACTGACTGCTGAAAAAGCGGCTGCCGCTAAGAAGGACGAAGAAAAAAAATAAAAATGTTTTAAGTAATTCTCCCGCTAGCAAGCCTATCATAACATGCATGAATTATCCATAGCGCAATCCATTATTCAAATTGCAGAGAATGCAGTGCCCCCAAATTGCAGTGCCCCTGTTACCAGGATTGGTCTTCAAATCGGGGAGTTAAGTGGTATTGAAATCGAATCGCTGAAATTTGCATTTTCCGTAATCCGGGAAGATACGCGGTTGGATAAAGCGGATCTGTCCATCCAAATAATAAAAGGAGAAGCGGAATGTTCTCCATGCGGAACAATATTTCCCATTAGTTCTTTTGGCACCTCCTGCCCCGAATGCGGAAGCTATTCAATGAAGATTCTAAAGGGCAGAGAGATGAAGGTGCTTAATATTGTAGTGGATGAATAATAACAACTCTGGATTCCTAAAAGGAGCTGTTGAATAACTCGTTTCATTCTCCTTACAAATTCCACCAATAAGTAAACTTCAATCACTATGGCCCGGTTGCGAACGGCAAAGGGAGAAGGATAATAATTGTCGGTATACACGATAAATAAATCAGAGGCTGGCCGGTAGCGCCATTGAAAGCGTGTATTTACATTCATATTCTTTTGCTGGTTATTATACTGCAAAAAAGTAGTGAAGAATATTTTATTGGTCATGGTGATGTCTACGCGCGGGCCCACTAACCAGAAACTCGTATGCTTCCAGGGTTTTGGTAAATCGATATAATTATAATTGGTACTTACTGCAATGTTTACAAACGGCTGAAATCGATATCCTAAGTCTACATTGATATTCGACCGGCCGCCATCGGCATAATAACCGCCGAAGCGGGTTGAAAAACTATAAGTGAAACGACTCTGTGGCTTAGAAAAGAACTCCACTCCCACTGCTTTCCAGCTATGCCTGCTTCCGCGGGCCAGGGTATCTTTTCCTGAATTGGTAGGATCAAATGGCTGTTGCAATTCTATAAAAACTTCCCCTGCCCACACATCAAATACACTTTGATTTCGAAAGTTGACCAAATAGAGCAACAGGTTCTCATGATCCGTTTCTTTCAGGGCCGGTGTAAAGTAATAAGTAGAAATGAAACGCGGTCCGTGACTAACAACCTTGCCTTTGCCGGGGAAAAACAAGCGACTGGCAAGAAGGTTTGTCTTGATATAATTTTTGCGCGGAATATAGCCTGACTCAGCGATAAAATTCTTTCCCACATATTCATGTTGCCAGGAAATGGTCCAACGGCGGCTGGAATATTGCAGGTTCCCGGCATGAATCCAGCTACTACCGGGTTCGCCCGGACTAAATGATTTTAATAAAAGCATCTTGCCTGTCCATTGATTATTCGAGGAAGCAAGATTATATTCTATTCCGAAATTACGGTTGTACAGGCTGAATGCCTGCTTCCCAGAATCAGGTCCGTTATAATTAACCGATTGTTTATTGATAAATAGAAACCCAATATTTGACCGGGAGAACACTCTTCGTTGTATTCCAATCACTGAAAAGTTTTGAGCCGGCAACCCTGACGAATCGACTTTGCCGGTTTGCATATTCATAAGGCCTAATCGCCAATCTTTATTGAGTTTACCACTCAACCTCGCTCCAAAAAGAATGGGGGCATTTAACCCGATGCGCCGGGAAAAAAAAGGCCGGATATTGGTATACCCAAAGTTCGAAAAGTGATCGCCATTTTCTAAAAAGAACTGGCGACGTTCGGGAAAAAATAATTCAAACCGATCAAGATTAGTAACCTGCCGGTCCACTTCCACCTGTGAAAAATCAGGATTCACGGTAAGATCAAGATTCAGGGAAGAGCTCACGGCAATCTTGGCGTCTACGCCTATATCTTTCCGGTAGTCGGCCCGTTTATTGGATTCATAATTTTTTGAGACACCCCCTAACACATAAGGTATAACAGAAATATTAGAACCGGCTTCAGGAGGCGGTTCATCCCAGACAAGGGTACCGGTATGAGCGAGAGAAGCAGTTGGGAATTGCCGCGGGATAGGTGTCCAGCTTGACTTTTCAGCAACGGTTATATCCAGCCGGCTGAAATTGATACCCCATTGCGTAATTCCTTTTTTATAGCGGATCGACTTAAAAGGAATAGCCGCTTCAAATATCCACCGGTCAGAGTAATTCTTTACCACGGAAATCCATTTATTATCCCAGCTCAGGTCCACTTTACCTCCTTCATACATGGTTCCATCCCATTGGGCGCCGGCCGCGCTTCCGCCAAAGGAAAAACCATTGGTGAGGTCATCAAACGGATCCATGAACAGGAGGAAATTATCATTCTTGCCGAAATTAAAATCACGCTTCAGCGATTCCACCATATACTTTTGATTCGGCTTATGAAAACAAACGGCTATGAGGTAAAGATTTTCATTATCGTAAGTCATCCGCACTTCGGTGCGGACGGTCGCCATACTGGTATCCATGGGCAACACCATTTTAAAATTTCCCGCTACTTCTGCGTCTTTCCAGCAGTCCTCTTCCATTATCCCATCCACCCGAATCTGGCTATTGGCTTTATGAATATGCAATTGATAGGAAGCATTCCTTTTTTGGGCAAAAAGAAAACTCGAAAAAGTAATGAAAATGGATAATGCAACCGTATTTTTCAAAAGAAGGGGGTTATTGGTTTGGTAGACTTGAATTTCGAAGAAGAACTAATATCTAAAATATAAAATAATAAAGGTAAAATGAGGCCATCCCCTTTTATATTTAAAATTCAAAAAGTATTAGCCCTAATAAACACGAAATTTCCCCGATCCGGGATTTTATAAATTATCCCCGCTAATAGTTTTTCCCCTAATTCCTATTTCCACCCTCCTTTTCTAAAATATTATTGGCTGCCAAAGCGTTAGTGTTTGGTGAAAAGCCAGATTATATGAAGAAATTATACCTGTTAGCTACTGCCCTATTGCTTAGTGTTTTATCCTTTTCCCAGTTGCGCGTGGCCCTGGTCGGAGGGCCCCATTGGGCCTCGGTAAAAGAAACGAATAGCATTCCCGGATGGGATTCTGCTACCCAACCAAATTATAAGAGCCGTACAGGTATTAATATTGGGTTTATCGGGGAAGTTCCGTTGGGGGAATCCGGACGCTGGTTCTTTCAACCCGGTTTTATGTTTATGAGCAAGGGCCGCAAATTTGCCCAGGTAAATGATGAAGCAACCGCCACACTTAATGATACGTTGATTTACAATAGCAGCCTGGTTACAAACTACATCGACCTTCCTCTAAACTTTTCCTATAAAATCCCGCTAGGGAAAAAGAGCAGTTTCTTACTTAGTGCAGGCCCATACCTGGGGTTTTTCTTTAAAGGAAAAATAACGGATGAAACAAGGGCCTTTTCTACCAATAAATTTAAGAAAGAAGAAACGACACTCGAAGTGGGTAAGGGCCCTAACAAAGCCAAGACCTTTGATTTTGGGGTTAATGCCCGCGCTGGATTTGAGCTGGGGTCGGTTCTCATTACCGGTTTCATCAGCCAGGGTCTTACTGATTTTTACACGGCCTCTTATGATGGAAGTTTTAAACACCGGGTAATCGGAGCATCAGTCGGTTTTATGCTTAATAAACCGGCGATCCGAAAGCCCAAAGACAAAGATAAAGATGGAGTGCCCGATGATCAGGATGCCTGTCCTGCAATTGCCGGAACGGCAGCTACCAACGGATGCCCTGATAAGGACCATGATGGAGTGGCGGATAATGCAGATAAATGCCCTGACTTAGACGGATTGGCTAAATATAAGGGCTGCCCGATTCCTGATACCGACAAAGATGGGATTAATGATGAGGAAGACAAATGTCCGGAGGTTACAGGAACCAAAAAATACCAGGGATGTCCTATTCCCGATACAGATGGCGATGGAATAAATGATGAATCGGATAGTTGCCCCGACAAAGCAGGAACGGCTGATTTTAACGGCTGTCCGGTTCCCGACAGCGATGGGGATGGCTTGAACGATAAAGAAGATAAATGCCCTACCGAAGCCGGAACCCGGGAAAATAATGGATGCCCGGAAATTAAGAAGGAGATTGTAGAAAAGGTAAACTTTGCGGCCAGAAATATCTTTTTTGATTTGAACAGCGATAAAATATTAGTAAAATCCTTCTCTTCACTTAACGAAGTGGCTCTTATTCTGAGAAATAACCCGGCCCTGCGTTTATTTGTGGAAGGGCATTCTGATAACATTGGTAATCCTTCTTATAACCTTGCGCTATCTCAAAAAAGGGCCGAGGCGGTAAAAGATTACCTGGTAAAGCAAGGCATAGATATCAGCCGGATGAGTGCAATAGGTTTTGGACAAGAAAGGCCTATAGCTGACAACAAAACAGCGGCGGGAAAAGCCCAGAATCGAAGGGTGGAGTTAAAATTAGCCCAGGATTAGTAACAACTAATAAACATTTTCGGGTCGCCTGTGTATTAAAGAAACACACGTGGCCCTCTTGTTATATATTTGCCGCTTGGCTCCGATCATGAATGGCATTGTTGTTAATGAAGAACTAAATACGCAAAACCAACTACTCGCTGCAACGTATTAAACATTGTTAAGCATCTAATAAAGAATAATCACCAGCAATTATGATCAAATTTACCAGGATTTTATTTTGCCTGCTAACAGCCGTACCTGTTCTTCAATCGGCCCATGCCCAAACCGCTAACAGGATTCGCAATAGAGAAGTTCCTAAAGGATGGCATACATTGGATAAGGAAAAAGACGGTTATTACGGTATAAGCCTCAATAAAGCATACGAATTTATTCAAGCCAAAAAATTGAAAGGGAAACCGGTAATCGTAGCCATAATCGACTCGGGTATTGATACCCTGCACGAGGACCTGAAAGAAATTATCTGGCGCAATCCCGGTGAAATACCCGGAAATGGAATTGATGACGACAAGAACGGATATGTGGATGACATTTATGGCTGGAACTTCCTGGGTAATAAAGACGGACGTAATGTGGTAAACGACAGCTATGAAGGGGCCCGTGTATACCATGGATTAAAAGACAAGTATAAAGACAAGAAAATAGATACCGCTCAACTGACGGCTGCTGAAAAACAGGAATACGAAATGTGGAAGAAGGCTAAAGCCGGTATCATGGGTGATGAATCGGAGTATATTGATTTATTAGAATTAAGGCAGGCTATCCGTATTGCCAAGAAACAAGATAGCATTCTGCGTATAGGAATGAAGAAGGAAATATTTACGGGAATTGAATTGGATAAATATGAACCATCCAATCAAAGCGAACGGGTGGCAAAGAACTATCTTCTGTCTCTTATGAAGACAAACAACATGATGGATATTTCCAACAAAGATTTTGTGGAAGGGTTTGAAGAATTTGCGAAGAACGAAGAAAAAAAAGCGGAGCAGCGGGAGAAAGCTCCTGTGCCTTACCGGGCAAATATTGTTGGGGACAATGAGAATGATATCAATGATAAATATTACGGCAATAACAATGTAATGGTAAGCAATGATGCGGCGGAGCATGGTACCCATGTGTCGGGTATTATTGCCGCTGTCCGTAAAAATGGAAAAGGAATGGATGGCATTGCTGACAATGTTAAAATTATGATGGTAAGAGCCGTGCCTGATGGAGATGAGCACGATAAAGATATTGCACTTGCTATCCGTTATGCAGTAGATAATGGGGCTAAGGTGATTAATATGAGTTTTGGGAAAAGTTTTTCTCCCCACAAAGAATGGATCGATGAGGCTGTTGAATATGCCAACAGCAAAGGAGTATTATTGGTTCATGCTGCCGGCAACGATCATAAAAACATTGACAGCACCGATAATTTTCCCAATAACATTATGCTTGCCAGTCATAAATGGGCACCCAACTGGATTACCGTTGGGGCCAGTTCCGGAACCGATGGCGTAACCGCCTATTTCTCTAACTATGGCAAAGAACAGGTGGATGTTTTTGCTCCCGGCGCAAGCATATACGCCACGTTCCCCGGAGGTAATGTTTACCGTAGTCTGGATGGTACCAGCATGGCCGCCCCGGTGGTTGCAGGCTCCGCGGCATTGTTATTTTCTTATTTTCCCTATTTAACCCCGGAACAGGTTAAGTTATGTATTGAAAAAACTGCTAAATCCCCCGGAATTAAGGTCTACAAACCTGGGACGGATCAATTGGTTGATCTTTCTGAAATTTCAAAAACAGGAGGTATTCTTAATACCTATGAAGCGGCAAAGATGGCCGCCTCCCTGCAGCCTGGAGTAGTACCCGAAATCAAGAAGAAATCTACCAAGCCAACGTTGAAGAATAAAAAAGGATAACCCGTTCCTAATATTAATTTTTAGCCGTTCTGCCGATCAGGACGGCTTTTGCTTTATATTAGCCAAAAGAGTTCACCATGATTTCACGTAAAGAAGTAACTGTTCCGGAACCATATCAGAATTATGTAAACAAAGCGGCCAGCGATGATTTATTAAAATCATTAAACAGCAGCACCAAACGGTTTTGGAAGCTGATAAGAACCATATCTAAGAAAAAAGTAGATTATGCTTATGCAACAGATAAGTGGACAATAAAAGAATTGCTTCAACATATCATAGATGCAGAAAGAGTATTTGTACTAAGAGCTCTTTGGTTTGCGCGCCGCGACCCTTCGCCCCAACCCTCTTTTGATGAAAATATATGGGCCGCCAATGCAGCCGTTGCCGACCGTAAATGGAAAAATTTAGTTGAAGAATTCCTGGCCCTTCGCGCGGCCAATATGCTTTTCTTTGCCTCGCTGAGTGATGAGCAATTGACCAGGAGCGGCACCGCCAGTAATAAAGTATTAAGTACAGCCGGCCTGGGTTTTATTTGTGCGGGCCATCTGGAACATCACCTGGATATAATCGAGGAACGATACCTGGCCAAACCGGCAAAAGAAAAAAAGAAAAAAAAGAAATAGCCTACTTTCTATTATAATATTCCTGTATGCTTTTTGTAAATAAGGCATACAGGTTTTTTATTTCCGGGTAATCATTTAGCATTTCTAGCTGAGTGGTTATAGAAACCTGGTCGTTTCGAATAGCTGGTCCGGTTTGTAATTCCTTCGGAGGATATTCATTCAAGCGTAGTGGTAATTGCTGGATTAATGGCAGCAATAATTTAAAATCCGCTTGAGTACCCATGCAAAAATCATTTGCTAACGTATACAGATGATTGCTGAAATTATTTACTAAAACCGCCGCCAGGTGATACTTTTTCCTGTCTCCATCGTCTGCTTTCTGAACCAGGGGAGAAAGTGTTTTTGCGAAATCATACAATAAGGTCAAATCATCGCTGGTATTTCCGTCAACCAGGAATGGAATAACCGGCAAGCTCTCCACTTCTTTACGCAAACTTTGTAAAGGATATAATACACCATAGTTCTTACTGGCCTTTTTCAAAATATCTATCGAAACAGATCCTGCGGTATGCACTAACAATTTAGAGGGAAAAGAGAATTGCCCCGCCATTGTTGCCAACGCATTATCGGACACCGCCAGTAAATATAAATCTCCATCAGGATCAATGTCGTTGATGGAAGTAACATAAGCCGCATCCAGCGATTCGGCCAATAGCCGGGTTGCATCCGCTCTCCGGCCGCAAACCTGTATAATGGAATGGCCCGATTGCTTTATCAATCGTCCGAGCACGGTAGCAGTATTGCCTGTTCCAATTATTACGACTTTCATGTCTTATTTTTGGGTAGTATGAAATTAGGACAAAAGATAGCAGTAAATTACCTGAGGGCCCGGCTTAATATCATGGCGGTTGTTTCCACCCAACGGGCCGCCAAAAAAGCGTTTGATATATTCAGTACCCCCTATTATAAGTCGAAAAAAAAATACCCTTCTATTTTTGAAAAGGGGGAGAAAATCGCTTTCGAAATGGAGGGCCTTTCAATCAAAGGCTTCCGCTTCAATCATCCCCGGGAAAATAAAGTACTTATCATTCACGGGTTTGAATCCTCCATAAAAAATTTTGAACGGTATATCAATCCACTGGTGAAAAAAGGATATGAAGTAATTGCTTTTGATGCTCCGGCTCATGGCAGATCAGATGGTAAGCGCATTATTCTGCCCACATACATAAAAATGCTGCAGCAAATCTGCGAACGGTACGGACCCATCAACCGCTTCATGAGCCATTCATTCGGGGGATTGGCGTTGGCGCATTTGCTAGAAAATCTTCCTCACACAAATTCAACCAAAGCGGTGTTAATTGCCCCGGCAACGGAAACAACTACTGCCATTGATTCCTTTTTTAAGTTCCTCGACCTGGGTAGAGAAATACGAATAGCTTTTGATCAATATATTTTTGATAAGAGTGGGGTTCACCCCTCCTATTATTCCATCCGGCGGGCTATCAGGAATGTGCAGGCACAAATTTTATGGATTCATGATGAAAACGACGAAATAACTCCATTATCCGATGCATTAAATATTAAAGAAGAAAATCATCCGAATATTGAATTTGAAATTACCAAAGGGCTGGGCCATCGAAAGATTTACCGCGATAACAAAGTAGCAAAGCGGATCATTGATTTTTTATGATAGTTGTCCGGCTAAATAGGTTAAAGCTTTCAATTGCAAGTATCACCTCACCCTGCCTTTGCCGGCAGGCAGGCCCAACCCCTCTCCTTGAGGAGAGGGGCTAGCACCCGCTCTTCCAGAAGCTTTAATAATTAATAAGATGGTTTTAATCTGATAATAATAATTTTTTAAAAATAATACAGAATGGTCGGAAGTACAAAAGGTTGGATGAACGGCTGAATCCAGGAATTATTTGATTTTCCTCAATTCACGGTTTCAGATAACCGGGCTTCCCTTTGTCCGGCTTTCGACCTTTCAGACTTTCACCTAACTTCGTATTTATTATTTTCCATCTATGCAATACATTCAGCAGGCTTTATTTATTTTGGTTTCCGGTTTTGCCATCTGGTTCTTCTCCAAAAAAGTAAAAGAAATTCGCCGGAATATTTTACTGGGAAAAGAGGAAGACTTTACTGATAATCCCGCCGCCCGGTGGCGCAATCTATTCTTGCTGGCCCTCGGGCAAAAGAAAATGTTCAAGAACCCCCTGGTAGCGTTAATGCATCTTGTTATTATACGCGGGTTTTATAATTATTAACCTGGAAGTGCTGGAGATTTTTCTTGATGGCATACTGGGTACCCATCGGTTGTTTTTATCCCCGCTGGGTAATTTGTATAGTTTCCTGATAAATTCTTTTGAGATACTGGCGCTGTTAGTATTGATTGTTTGCGTGATTTTTTTAGCAAGACGGAATATCATCAGGCTTAAGCGTTTTATAAGTAAGGATCTGGATGGTTGGCCACGCAGTGACGCTAATAATATTCTTATTACCGAAATTGTATTAATGAGTTTGTTCCTGCTTATGAACAGCACCGACCGGGCTCTTCAATTAAACCAGGCACCAGGCTACCATGAAACCGGCCGTTTTATTATTTCAGGTTTATTCGCTCCCGCATTAAGTAATTTACCGGTTACCAACCTGGTTATTATTGAACGATTCGCCTGGTGGTTGCATATTGTTGGCATATTTGCCTTCCTGAATTACTTACCCTGGTCCAAGCATCTGCATATCCTGTTGGCTTTTCCCAATGCCTATTATGCGCGACTGCAACCTGCCGGTAAAATGATTAATATGCCGGCTATTCAGAAGGAAGTGTTGTATGCCATGCAACCTGAACAGGCACCGGCCGAGGCACAGGTACCCGGAAAATTTGGCGCGAAAGATGTAATGGATCTTAGCTGGCGAAATCTGTTGGATGCCTATAGTTGCACCGAATGCGGCCGATGCACCACGGCCTGCCCGGCTAATCAAACGGGCAAATTACTATCGCCCCGTAAAATAATGATGGATACCCGTGACCGTCTTGAAGAAGTGGGAAAAAACATAAATCGCAATAAAACGTTTATCGACGACGGAAAAACGCTATTGCATAATTATATATCTGTTGAAGAACTGAGGGCCTGTACTACCTGCAATGCCTGCGTGGAAGAGTGTCCCGTTTCTATTTCACCGCTGGAAATTATTTTAGAGTTACGCCGTTCCCTTATTATGGAAGAAAGCAGCGCCCCTCCGGAATGGAACAGCATGTTCAGTAATGTTGAAAACAACTTTGCCCCGTGGAAATTCGCGCCTGATGAAAGGGATAAATGGAGAGAAGAAACCTGAGCAAAGATTTTAGAATGCATTTGGGACAATACCTTCATAAATTACGCTATGCCTTTTTATTATCTTACTCCAATAACTGTTGAATAAGCTGATCTTTATCAGGCCCTTTTTCGCCTGGCACAAAAATGGTCCGCGCTATATCACTTATTTTTATGAATGAAAAATACTTTATGAAGCAAACAGTCTGCTTTTTGCTGTTTATCGGAATAGTTACCCTTATCCCCTCCTGCTTTAAGGAAGAAAGCCTTGAAAACGGAAATGTTAATACAGCCAAAGGATCCCTTCAGAGTGATGGGAATGAAGATTGCCTTCCTAAAACAATTACCGGCGTATATGAAGCTGGAACTTCATTAACCTCATCGAATTTTATTTCTATAGATGTGAATGTATCCACGGCGGGCACTTATTCAATTGTGTCTGATGTTGTCAATGGCTATTCGTTTAGAAGCAGCGGTACTTTTAATACTACGGGAATACAAACTATTAATTTAATCGCAACCGGAAAACCAATTGCCGCGGGTACTAATGATTTTTCTATTAGCTTCGATGGTACCGTTTGCATGGTGCAAGTGGAAGTATTACCTAATGGCTCAGGCGGCCCTGCCACCTACACATTGCAGGGCGCCGGGGGTGCCTGCACCAATGCAATCATTAACGGGGTGTATGTAGTTTCCACTCCGCTCAATGCTTCCAATACTGTTACCCTTACTGCTAATGTAACAAAAACCGGAACCTATAGTATAACAACTGTTGCCTCCAATGGAATTACTTTTTCCGGATCAGGTGTATTTTCATCTACAGGAGCGAAAACCATAACATTAACGGGCACTGGTACTCCAGCCACTAATTCTTCGACATCGGTTAGCGTAACAGCCGGGGGCGGAACCTGCAGCTTTGTAGTTCCCATTTCATCTCCTGCATCGCTCACCATTGATTGTACCAGTGCGATAATATCCGGCACGTTGGCAGCGGGAACGGCTTTAAATTCCGGTAACACAGTTAGTATTGGTGTAAACGTTATTTCGCCCGGATCCTATTCAATTAGTACAGCTTCCGTAAATGGTATAATTTTTTCCGGATCAGGTACATTAGCTGCCGGCGCTCAAACGATAACCTTAACCGGCAGTGGTACGCCAACAGCAGCCGGCAACTTTACTGTTGGAATTAGTTTTGGTGGATCAAGCTGCTCATTTCCTATAACAGTGAGTGGCGTAATTACAACCGACTGGACCTTCACTCAAGGAGCTACCACTACGTATAAGGGCATTACTGATACTGCAAAATTAGATGCAATAGCCAGTATTAATGTATTTAGCTATTCCGGTTCGAATGCCACTGATAATATACTTTTAATACTTACTGATTTAGCTGGTGGTATACAAGCCAACGAAATCTATAATACAAATGCGATTAATAATAATTCGGCTGGTTTCGTTTTTGTAGGGGCAATCGAGACTTATGCAGCGGACAACACGCTCGGCAATGTGAATTTGATATTTAAAGTGACTCTGCATGATGCGGCTACTAAAACGATTCAGGGCACCTTTACCGGAACGGTACTGGACACTAATAGCGCCATTAAAAACATTACCAATGGACAATTTAAGGGAAGCTATAAATAGGTTAACTAAATGAACCTGAAAAGATAGAACCCAGGCTAAAAAAGATTTATTAAAAAAAATGCCGCAAAGACAAGAAGAATAGAAAAATTGAATTTCCTCCTTTTGTGTCTTCGCGGCAAGCTATTTACTTCCCCTATTATCGATAGATAAAAAAACAATCAATAAAATTATTGTAACACTACCGGGTAGCTTACTCCCAATACAGAAATAGTAGCGTTGGCATCGCAACCCGTACTTCCATAGTCAAGAGTAACCTTTGGCAATCCTGTTTGCGTGAGTTCTAAGGTCCCGCTTTCGAACCAACGGCAATTCATTTTACGCACCAGTTCTTTAGTGGCCAAAATGGTATAGCTGCTGCCATCGGCATTAGTACCACTGGCATCGCCGGTAATACCATATACATCATCGAGTATATTCAATGGCGTTCCGGCTCCGGCTTTCCATTCGCGATAGCGGGTACTGGTCCAGGTAACCGTGCCCCCATTATTAGCTTTTACAATCTGGCCATTCACTTCCACTTTATATACGAGGTTACCGGCCTGGTTATTCCCCTGGTTAGTAACTTTTTTTGTTCCGCTGATTTTATTATCATTCACGTAATAGTTATTAAAACTGATATTAATAACTGTTCCGGTCTCGCGGTAACGACCCGTATACGTAGCAATGATTTTTCCCCGGCGATTTCTCTCATCCAAACACATGCAATTAGTAGAACCAAAATCAATAGTGATTGAACGCGGGTTAGCTACGGTATCAATAGTTACCGTAGCGCAGGACGATCCGCCGATTCCCATGGTTCTTATCTGCCCGTCTACTGGACGGGTTCCGGGTGCCGCAAATGTTACGTTGCTATTAATGCCGGCCTGATCAACCATGGTGGTTACGTCGTTATAATTGGCTTCAGCAAAGGCATTGTTTTCGGCAGCTTCGGTGGTATTGCCCTTTTTTTCCTCCGTACTTTTCTTGCAGGAGGCTGTCCCTAAGACAAAGGTGAGTAGAATAAAATTACTAATGAGCTTCAGAGAGTTGCGATTCATAAGGTATGGTTTTATCAATAAAAATAAAAAATGCCTCTTAGAAACGTAATGCAGGGTGGTTTTCTTATACCCGGGCTGTTAAAAGATGAACCCTTTCCTGGCTGTAACCCGGGTGGCAATTTGGCCGTCTGATAAGGGTTTTAGGGTGAATGCTCAATTTACGATCTATGCGATATTGCTTATTTCTATTATCATTCTTCGCCGCTCTCCTTTCCTGCAATAAGAATGAAAATGTTCGGGAAACGCGATCCTTTTACATGGGGGTTACTCCATGGCCAGCCGATTTCACCATAGATGAAGTAAATAATTCCTACGAATTCATAAATAATCATTGCGATATTGTTTCGCATCATTTTGACGATGGAATACCTTACGAAGAGGCATTTCAACAGCAAGCTATGCCCCTTGCCTTTCAACATGAAGTACAGACAAGAAAATCAAAAACCGCCATAGGAAAAAAGATATTCCTGAGTATATCCGCATTGAATCTTACCCGTAAGGAAAAAGCGGATTATTACCGGGAAACAACGGTAACCGACAGCATAAAGAATTTCTGGAGTCTGTTACCGGTAAATGATCCAAAAATAATTACGGCTTATGTAAACTATGTAAGCTGGCTCATCGATCAGTTTAAGCCGGTTTATGTAAACTATGGGGTAGAAAGTAATGTTTCGTTATGGAATGCAACCTCCTTTATTTTATACAAAGATTTCCTGGGTAAAGTATATCCGCAATTAAAAGCAAAGTATCCCGCAATCCCATTCTTCATAAGTTTTATTGTTGATGAATCGAATGATGGATTTACCAACGCGGCTCAATTATTGCCTTATACCGATTTCATTGGGTTGAGTGCTTACCCTTATATTACGGTCAGTTCCTCCGCAAACGGTAATACGGATCCCAAACTATTCCCGATTAATTATTTTGAAAAATTCATCAATCTTGCCCCATCCAAACCTTTTGCTATTGCTGAAACAGGGTATATCGCGGAAGACCTTGTGATCCCCTCTTTTAATCTCAATAAACAAGGCAACGAATACTGGCAAAAAGATTACCTGGAAAAAATTTGCCAGCTCTGCAATAAAAATAACGCGGTCCTGCTCATTTGGTTCTGCCAAAAAGATTACGATGCAGGAAGCAATTATCTTCGTTCACAGGCTCTTTACCAAGACCTGTTTGGATTGTGGGAAGATACCGGGCTGGTGAGTGAAGCGGGAAAAGAAAGGCCTGCTTTCCAAAGCTGGCTGCAATGGATGAACAAACAACGCAAAGAATAAATTTTCACTTATTAAATATTAAAAGAAGCAAAAAGGTTTATAAAAAGTCAACCGTCATAGCAGGAAATCAAATGCTGGCTACCGGGTAAATTTTTTATTTTTTATTAACCAGCTTGTGCATTGATAATAGGCAATAGCCTGTTTTTCCAGGCTATCCGTTATCGCTGTTTTTATAGCTTTTCCATTGATAAAATCAGGAATAAACTCTTCGACCATTTTTACCGGCGATTGAATGACAAGCCGGCCGGCTTTTAAATATCCCAATCCCTGGTAAGTACTGATGAACGCTCTCTCCCCGCCCGCCGGTAAAGTAAATATATCCTGCCCAATGAATTTACTGGTATAGTCTAATTTAAGTAAGCCCAATATAGTGGGCGCAATATCGATCTGGGCCGTAAGCCGGTCAATATTTTGGGGGATGATAGTTCCGGGAGAATAGATAAGCATGGGAATATGATATCCGGTAACCGGTAGCTTAACACTGCCTGCGCTGCCGGCGCAATGATCGGCCACCACCACGAAAATGGTATTGCTGAACCAGGATTTCAGCTTGGCATCCCGTAAGAATTTACCGATAGCATAATCGGTGTATTTCACGGCCCCTTCACGAACCTGGCGGGAGGAAGGAATATCAATCCGGCCATCAGGATAAGTAAACGGCCGGTGATTGGATACCGTCATTACCTGGGAAAAAAAAGGTTTCCCTTCTTTATAGTTTTTATCCATTGTTTGTAATGCCAATGAAAAAAGATCTTCATCTGCCACCCCCCAGATATTCGCATAATGAATTTGACCGGGTAACAAGGCAGTTCTGTCAATAACGGTATACCCATTGTTACTGAAAAAGTAATTCATGTTATCAAAATACCCATATCCTCCATAAATATATTGAGTGATATACCCTTTTGACTTCAACACAGAACCCAATGAAAAAAGATTCTCATTTTCGGGTCGCTTTACAATGCTTTGCCCCGGAGTAGGCGGAATGGATAATGCCAGGGCTTCCAAACCCCGAACGGTCCTGGTTCCGGAAGAATAGAGATTTGTAAAGAATAAACCTTCTTTAGACAATGAATCAAGTTGCGGAGTAATTCCTTTGTCGCTGCCGAACGCCTGCATAAAGTCAGCACTTAAACTTTCAACACTAATCATGACCACGTTCATGCGCTTTTCGGGTTCTTTATACCGAATCCTTCGTTCAATATTGAATATATTACTGTCGGTAAATTCGCTGCCGGGCTGGCTAAGTTCTTTCCGAAGGATAGTGAATGCTTCCCGGTCGGGCAGTGTCTGGTAGTACTTAAAGAAATCAAGTTCATTATGCCAAAAGGCGGTACCAAATTCGAAAATGCCGTTACCAGCTAATTCATTCACATATTCGTTCTTGCTGAACGCACGATACTTACTATTACCCCAGAAGAAACCGGCCAGGGGAATCATCAAAATAAGGAGCGCGTAAAAGGAACGCCTGACAAAAACCGGGCGCTGTTTTATTGGCTCGAGGATAGGCTTTCTCACCAGCCAAAGCAGGATCAATACAACCAGAAATATACCAACCAGCAGCCAACCGATCGGGTAGGATTCACGGATATTCCCGATAACTTCCGTGGTATAAACAAGATAATCAACCGCGATAAAATTATATCGGGCAGAAAATTCATCCCAAAAAAACCATTCACTAACGGCATTGAACACCAATATATACATGATAAGGAAAAGGTCGAAAAACAAAATGACCTTTCTCCACTTATCGCGGAATTTGCTTCCGGCGAATGTAAGCCCCAGGTAAATTAGTAAGCGGATAACAAAATAGGCAATTACGCCGGTCCGCAAATCTTCATTAAAATCCTTGGGGATAAGATCAGAAAATACCAGTACCAAAACAATAATCAAGAATACCAATATCATCCATATCCGCGCTTTCTTAGCATACATCCTGTCATTCATCCACCATAAATGAAGTACCAATGGAATCATGAAATAAGAAGCAATGATTAAATCGAATAAAAGTCCGATACCAAATAATCCGATAATATTGCCAACATTCCAATCCACGCCGGACGAGGATTTAAGAAGTAATAATAGCCGGGTAATAAAAGAAATGCTTATAGCAAAAAATCCTGCAAAGAAAGCCGGGTAATAATAACTGTTTACTATTCGATTCATTAGGGCCGGTCTCTTCATGATCAGGTTTTATTCAAATTAAACAGGCTGTCTACGAATTCGTGTTTATCAAATACAAGTAAATCTTCCATCTTCTCTCCCATTCCTATAAATTTTACCGGAATCTTAAATTGATTGGCGATCGCCAGCACCACGCCTCCTTTGGCTGTTCCATCTAATTTAGTAACTGTAATAGCAGACACTTCGGTTGTAGCGGTAAAATGTTTAGCCTGTTCCAGCGCATTCTGGCCAGTTGATCCATCCAGCACCAGCATTACTTCATGAGGCGCCTGGGGTATATGTTTTTGAATTACTCTTTTAATTTTATTTAGTTCTTCCATCAGGTGTGCCTTGTTATGCAGCCGGCCCGCGGTATCAATAATGACGACATCCACGTCCCGGGCCACCCCGCTTTGTACGGTATCAAATGCTACGGATGCGGGATCGGCCCCCATACCTTGTTTCACAATTGGAACACCCACCCGCTCGCTCCAGATAGTAAGCTGATCAACGGCAGCCGCTCTAAAAGTATCCGCCGCACCAAGCAAAACGGATTTTCCTGCTTTTTTAAAGTTATGGGCAAGTTTACCGATGGTGGTTGTTTTTCCCACGCCGTTAACACCCACTACCAATATCACAAAAGGTTTCGAGGGAAGGGAAGAACCGAATGTGTATGCCTTCGATTCAGGAGGGTCCACCAGCATATTTTCTATCTCGCTTTGAAGAATAGCATTGAGCTCGGCTGTATTTATGTATTTATTCTTTGCAACCCGTGCTTCAATTCTATTGATAATCTCCACGGTTGTTTCAATCCCGACATCAGCACTAACCAATGCTTCTTCCAGGTTATCCAGCACTTCTTCGTCTACCGTGCTCTTACCGGCAATAGCCTTGGTTATTTTGGATAAAAAACTTTCCGAGGTCTTTTGCAGGCCCTGGTCCAGTGTTTCTTTTTCCTTCTTTCCGAATAATTTTCCTAAAAAACTCATACCGTAAGGATTGAAAATCTAAAATACAAAAAGCTGTTCCCTTATTAGGAACAGCTTTCCGGCAAGTATAGTATTGGTCCTAAAATTATTTCTGAGCCAGGAACTCTTTAATTTTTTCTTTGTGCACGATGGCTTCTTTGAAAGTGTATGCCCCTGTTTTAGGACTGCGCACGGCCTTTATTACTTTAGTCCAGTTTTTTGCTTCAGCGGCTGCTTTCTGATCCTTTGTTTTGATCGCCGTTTTTGCTGCTTTTGCCATAATAGAATGTTGATATGATGATGAACTGCTCGGGTTATTAGCTGAAGAAACTGAACAAGTCAGCTATTCAACCTTTCAACCAATTACTTGATCTCTTTGTGAACCGTTACCTTTTTCAAAATGGGATTGAATTTCTTCAACTCCAGTCGCTCAGGATTATTTTTTTTGTTTTTGGAAGTTATATATCGGCTGGTACCGGGTTTACCGCTGTTCTTATGCTCGGTACATTCCAAAATCACCTGAACTCTATTTCCTTTTTTTGCCATTGTTATAGCTTTTAAAACTTATTGTTAGATTTTTTCTCCGCTCTTGCGCAATTCCTTCACTACAATATAAAGCCCTCTTTTATTAATAGTACGGATCCCTTCAGTAGATAATTTCAAGGTTATCCACTTATCTTCCTCCGCCAGGAAAAAGCGCTTGCTCTGCAGGTTAGGTAAAAAACGGCGTTTTGTCTTAATATTCGAATGCGACACCTTGTTGCCCGACACGGGAACCTTACCTGTCACCTGACATACTCTTGCCATGATTAAAAAAATTTTGGACGGCGAAGGTCGGGAAATATGCCTTAACGACAAAGTAAAATAGAAGATTTTTTAGCAAAATTCTTAACAACTGTGGATTGCAAGTGGCTGGGCTTGATCTGTTTTTGGCCAGAGTGAATGCAAAAGGCTGAATATACTTCCAATAAATCTCCAAATCATGTTGTTAAGAGCAACCATTTGGTCGTTCAAATTAATAATTCCTTAATTTGAACTCCTTTTTAATAGCCCTAATTTAGGCGCTATAACATCGTAAATAGCTGGGATGAAACGTAAAACGATTGCAAGGGACATAAGTTGGTTATCATTTAACAGCCGGGTTTTGCAGGAAGCCGCGGACCCCACCGTGCCATTAAAGGAGCGAATTAAATTC
This sequence comes from uncultured Chitinophagaceae bacterium, assembly GCA_963775145.1. Taxonomy (GTDB): domain Bacteria; phylum Bacteroidota; class Bacteroidia; order Chitinophagales; family Chitinophagaceae; genus Endoryza. The sequence goes on along the minus strand of CAVZHZ010000009.1, from coordinate 1,012,048 downwards.
CTGGGGATATTCTCCAATAACCTGGATGAATTCTTCCGGGTGCGGGTGGCAACCCTGGGCCGAATGGTGGAATTCGGCAAAAAACTTAAGAATATTCACCTCGAGCATGCCCCCGGCAAGATACTGGAGCAAATCCAGGAATTGGTACTGGAGCAACAGGAAGAATTTGGCCGGGTTTGGCGAAGCATCCGCGAGGAAATGGAAAATGAAAATATAAAGCTGGTAAATGAGAAGCAGCTAAATAAGGACCAGCAAAAATTTGTTCAGTCATTTTTTGAGGAAGAGGTTCGCTCCAATATTATACCCCTGATGGTGGAAAGTATCCCGGTATTTCCTTATTTACGGGAAAAATCTATTTTCCTGGGGGTTATCTTATCAAAAAAGGATGGTAGCCAGAAAAGGAAACTGGCCATCATTGAAGTGCCCTCCCGGGTTTTAGGCCGCTTCATTATTCTGCCCTCAGCCCCCGGCACCCACTCTATTATTTTGCTGGAAGATGTAATCCGTTTTAATCTCCCCAATATATTCTCCTATTTTGGTTACGATCGTTTCGAATCCTGGTTATTTAAAGTAACCCGGGACGCCGAATTTGATATTGACACAGATATTTCAACGTCAATCATCCAAAAAATTGAAAAAGGGTTGAAGAACCGGCGGAAAGGAAAACCGGTGCGGTTTTTATACGACCAGGAAATGAATCCTGAACTGCTCAGGTATTTATTAAAAAGACTTAACCTTTCATCAAAGGATAATGTAATTCCGGGGGCGCGTATTCATAATTTCCGGCACTTTATGGATTTTCCGGATGTGTTTCAGAAAAAGGGCCAACGAAAAAAACCCTTCCCGCATCCGTTGCTTAAGAATACGCTCCGGGTTACTGATGTGATGCTGGAGCAGGATATCTTGCTCAACTTCCCTTATCATTCCTTTAATTCTGTTATTGACTTATTGAGGGAAGCCGCGATTGACCCGGATGTAAAAGCCATTAAAATTACCGCCTACCGGCTGGCTGCTAATTCTAAAATTATAAATGCTCTTATCAACGCTGTTCGGAATGGTAAGGATGTTACCGTAATGCTGGAACTGCAGGCACGCTTTGAAGAAGAAGCAAATCTTGAATGGAAAGAACGACTCGAGGAAGAAGGCGTGAAAGTACTAATCAGTATTCCAGACATGAAAGTGCATGCCAAAATATGCCTTATCAAGAAAAGAGTAAATAACCGAACGATCCACTATGGTTTTGTTAGTACCGGTAATCTCAATGAAAAAACGGCCTCTTTATATGGTGATCATTGCCTTATTACCTCTGACAGATTTATAATGGCGGACGTAAACCGGATTTTCAATTACCTGGAAAACTGGAAAGACGGACAAAAATTTTTGAAAGCCTGCAAAACCCTTATTCTTTGTCCGGGGGGGCTGCGAAAGGAATTAAACAAACTGATCAGCAGGGAAATTAAGAATTGTAAAGCCGGAAAGCCCGCATCCATTCTGCTAAAAATGAATTCTCTTTCAGATGAAGAACTGATTGCGCGGCTTACAGATGCTGCCAAAGCGGGCGTTGAAGTAAAACTGATCGTTCGGGGAATCTTCTGTATGCTTTCGGAAAATAAGAAGTTTCCCATACCGGTAAAAGCTATCAGCATCGTGGATGAATACCTGGAACATGCCCGCGTATTTATATTTCACAACGATGGAAAAGAAAAAGTATTTATATCATCGGCTGACTGGATGGTACGTAATTTGGATCACCGCGTAGAAGCCACCTGCCCTATTTTAGATGACAGTATTAAGAAAGTGTTGAAAACTATTCTGGAGATTCAACTCAGTGACAACGTAAAAGCCAGAATTTTGAACAATGACCTCAGTAACCGGTATGTGAAAGACCGGAACCGGAAAAAAATACGTTCGCAGGTGGAGATATATAATTACTTGCATCAGAAAACAATTGATAAAGCAATGATCACTTCTCCCGAACTGGCCGAAAGTATAACCGTCTGAGGTTGGTAAAAAAACTAACTAACCCATATGAGACTGGCAGCAATTGATATTGGCAGTAATGCCGCGCGACTTCTGATTTCCGACGTTATCAATAACGAAAACGGTTCGATTCAATTTCAAAAGATCAACCTGATCCGCGTTCCCTTGCGGCTGGGGTTTGATGTGTTTGAGCGAAAAGAAATTTCCGCGGAAAGAGAAACCATGATCATGAATACGATGAGAGCCTATCGTCATTTACTGGACGCGTATGGAGTACCGTTGAAACATCTGAAAGCGGCCGCTACATCCGCCATGCGCGACGCAGTTAATGCCGCCGGTATAATTACCCGGGTGAAAGAAAAAACGGGGATTGACATTGAAATAATCAGCGGGGATGCAGAAGCCAACCTCATTTATGAAAATCATGTGGCAGAAAATATGGATAAGAATCACGCCTATCTCTATGTTGATGTGGGAGGAGGTAGCACCGAGCTTACCTTTTTCGCGGACGGTAAGCTGGTTTTCAAACGATCTTTTAATATTGGCACCATCCGGATATTAAAGGACCAGGTAAGCGACGCGTTATGGGACGAAATGAAAGACTTTATAAAAAAAGAAACGCGTGGGCATGATAATGATATTATTGCCATTGGTTCGGGGGGAAATATCAATAAAATTTTTTCTATTTCGAAACGAAAAGAAGGCAAACCGCTGCAATTGGAGTTACTAAAAGATTATTACAAAGAATTCAATAATTTTTCGGTGCAGGAGCGGATACGGATCTATCATATTCGCGAGGACCGTGCCGACGTAATTGTGCCGGCATTGCAGATTTATATTAACGTAATGCGCTGGGCCAATATAGAAGAGATTTATGTTCCAAGAATCGGTTTAGCGGACGGACTTATACAACATTTGTTTCAGGAATTGGTTAAAGCAGAAGCAATGGGTTAATGGGAATTGAAAGACTTACTGTTTTATTGAGAATGTTTTCTTATTACAGCCTCTATTATTATCCACGGTATATCATAAGTAATATGACTTCCATCCTTACAGGTTAGAATTAAATTTCTCCCTCAGCGCCCAATCAAAAACGGTTCTTACTATTCAGAACGATCCGGATATTACAACTTCCCTGGCAAAACAGGGTATCCCTCCTCACCGGTCACATTTTCAAAAACACTAGGTATCTTGCACCGGGTGCCCCTCCTTCATTTAAAATATAAAATAGAATTATGTCGACTCACAAAGAAGTAAAGAAAATAACCACTCATACCCTGCAGAAGATGAAACAAGCCGGGGAGAAAATATCCATGATAACTGCCTACGATTATTCTTTTGCGAAAATTATGGATGGAGCAGGCATTGATGTTATACTCGTTGGTGATTCTGCCTCGAATGTAATGGCAGGCCACGAAACAACCTTACCCATAACACTTGACCAGATCATCTACCATGCTTCTTCCGTAATTCGGGGGGTTAGTCATTGCCTCGTAGTAGTAGACCTTCCTTTTGGCTCCTATCAATCCAATCCAAAAGAGGCATTAAACTCCGCTATCCGCATCATGAAGGAAACAGGGGCGCATGCCATAAAATTAGAAGGTGGAGAAGAAGTGGTTGAATGTATTAACCGGATTGTGGCAGCCGGGATTCCGGTTATGGGTCACTTAGGATTGACGCCGCAGTCTATTTACAAATTCGGGACTTATACCGTTCGGGCGAAAGAAGAAGCCGAGGCGAATAAACTGAGGAGCGATGCCAAAAAACTGGAACAGGCTGGTTGTTTCGGGATTGTATTGGAAAAAATTCCAGCCACGCTGGCCAAAGAAGTTTCTCAAACTATACTAATACCAACCATTGGTATCGGAGCGGGTCGTTATTGCGACGGGCAGGTGCTCGTTATGCATGATATGCTTGGCATTAACACGGAATTTAAACCCCGATTTCTGCGGCAATACTTAAACCTGCATGAACAAGTTACCCAGGCAGTTCAGCATTACATAAAGGATGTAAAGAATAATGATTTTCCCAATGAGCAAGAGCAATATTAAGCTTACGCTGTGATGAGGAACCGTTTTTTATTCCTGTTTTTTCAGATGAACTGGTCATTTATATTCAAACTTTTCAAGAGTCTGAAGTATTATTTTCCTGATGTCAGGTAAACACTTCCCAGGATATCCGCATCCAGGATTTCATAGACTTTCAGGTTCCCATTCTCCGATCTCAGCTGACCAGCCAATGTTTTACAACTGCTGTAAACTGAAATTTTTTCTACCACTTTCATTTTAGGGTAAAACTGGTTCTTCATCTGCTTTTTTTCTTTTTCCAGCACGCTGATCGCTACGGTAAATGAATTGTTTAATTCACCATAATTCGTTTTCTCAGCCAATACTGCCACATATTCCAGTTTCTCGTTATTAGAAGCAACATTCAAAATTTGACAGGCACAAACTTTAGCGCCAGTGGCTGGAGTAGCGGCAGGCAAATTGTTGGTAACCGGCTCTTCATTGTAGTTACTATGAATCAATTTAAAGAAGTTCGCAGAACGAACAAAATAAGGACGGCTGTTGCTGCCCGGATCGGCAAAGAGAGTACTAACAGGAAGAAGAAATGCCAATAAAAGGCTTAATCGGTTTAAGGGTTTCATGGTACGATAATTAATCAAGTAATAAATAGGGTTACGGTTTCTAGGACTATCAGAACTTGATTAGGTACCGGATTCTAGGTTGGCAGGAAATAAAAAAACCTGCTCAACACAGGTCTTTCATGTGGGATTAGATTATGAAGTAAAAATTGCAAATGATTCTTGAAAATGCAAGCGTCTAGCTGGATATTTTTTCTTTTTAAAAACTCTTTTATTGAATATGAATGATTTATCAAAGAGCATTTGATAACTGCATTTTTAATACACTCGCGCGGTGAAAGAAGAAATTATTTATTGCATTTTATTTGCTTTTTCGGCAATCATACCATTACCCCCAAAAAAAAATGGATGATTGCAGCTTGTTCAAATTTTTCATTCGACTCTTTATTTCGAGTAATTGATTTCCATGCTTAATGATAGAGCTTATTTTATTGCTGGTTGACAAAAAACCCATTCACTTCTTATTTTCTGTTTTCTAACACATCCCTTATCTTCGCTCAACTTTTCTTCAATGAAGGTTCTCATTCAACAGGCCCAGATAAATGACCCCGGTTCTCCACACAACGGAAGCAGATCAGATATTCTAATTGAATCAGGTTTTATTACCGAAGTGAAATCCACCATTTCCGAGGCTGCCGATAAAATTATCAGCGGTAATGATATTCACATATCTCCCGGCTGGGTAGATGTATTTGCCAATTTTGCCGATCCCGGCCAGGAATATAAAGAAACCTTGCTCACCGGCTCCCAGGCTGCGGCAGCGGGTGGATTTACAGATGTCTTTGTTATCCCAAATACCTACCCGGTAATCGATAGCAAAGCCCAGGTGGAGTATATCCTTCATAAATCAGTAACACTCCCGGTAAATATTTATCCAATTGGTGCGATATCTAAAAATACTGAAGGAAAGGACCTGGCTGAAATGTATGATATGCGGGAAAGTGGCGCAATTGCTTTCAGCGATGGACTTCACCCGGTGCAGTCTTCCGGTGTATTGGTAAAAGCGCTTCAATATGTAAGAACTTTTGATGGAATCATAATCCAGATCCCGGACGATAAGAGTATTGGCTCGAATGGATTAATGAATGAAGGAATCGTTTCCACTCAAATGGGGCTCAGCGGCAAACCCATGATGGCAGAAGAATTGCTGGTAGCCAGAGACATTAAACTGGCGAGGTACGCGGGATCCAGAATTCATTTCACCGGAGTTACTTCTGTCAAATCGCTGGAATATATCCGAAGGGCGAAAGAAGCGGGTATTGCAGTAACCTGTTCGGTAACACCCTATCATCTTTTTTTTACCGACAGTGATATCAAACAATACGACACGAACTTTAAAGTGTACCCCCCATTGCGAACAGAAAAAGAAGTGATGGCCCTGCGAAATGCCGTTAGTGATGGAACTATTGATTGCATTGCCACGCATCACCTGCCGCACGAAACCGATAGCAAAGTGGTGGAGTTTGAAAATGCGGCTTATGGAATGATTGGATTAGAAACTTGTTTTGCCGCGTTAAAAACCGCTATGCCGGATCTTCCCGAAAGCAAATGGGTTTCCTTATTAAGCCTTAATGCCCGTAAAATTTTTGGATTGGAAACCCGGGTAATTCAAAAAGATTTTCCGGCAACTGTAACAATTTACCAACCTTCTGAACTAATAGAAGTGAATTCTTCTTTCTTTCGATCAAGATCCCGTAACTCTGCTTTTATAGGTAAGCAACTTACCGGCAAAGTTCTTGGGATAATTAACGGAGAGAAAGTATTTTTAACCAACTAAAACTACCATTATGGCTTCAGGAAAAACAAATGCGGGTTTATCATATGGATTAATGAGCGGGGGCGCCGCTATTCTGCTAACCCTGGTTTTGTACCTGGGCGGCGCAAAGATGTTCGTAAATCCTATTGCTTACCTGGGGTTCGCCATACCCATTGTATTTGCTGTATTGGGTGGCATTGCACACAAAAAAGCAAACGGGGGGTATCTCGAATTTTCTCAGGCATTAAAAACAGTTTTTACCATTTTTGTAATCGGTTCCTTTCTAAGCACCGCATTCATGTATTTATTGCTGAACGTTATTGACGTTCCCTTTCGCCAGGCTTTGTCGCAGGAAACAGCCCAGGCATCGGAAAAAATGATGGAGAAATTTGGAATGTCGCAAGACCAGATAGACAAAGCGACGGCAGATATTCTCAACGGGAATAGTTATTCATTGAGTAGACAGTTTCTTGGTTTTGCGGGCGGAACTATTTTCTGGTTTATCATCAGCCTGATTATTGCCGCGATCATCAAGAAGAAGAAACCAGAATTTGATAATAATTCATTTACGCAATAATGGATGTTTCTGTAGTAGTGCCGCTGTTCAACGAAGAAGAGTCTTTACCGGAACTCTGCGCCTGGATTAAACGGGTGGCGGATGAACACCGTCTTTCATACGAAATCATATTGGTCGATGATGGCAGTGCGGATAATTCTTGGGCCGTTGTGGAGCAGCTTCGCTCTCTTAATTCCTGTATAAAAGGAATAAAGTTCCAGCGAAACTACGGTAAGTCTGCCGCTTTGAACGAAGGTTTTCACGTATGCGAAGGTGATGTAGTTATTACTATGGATGCTGACTTGCAGGATAGTCCGGATGAAATTCCTGCCCTGCACAAAATGATTATGGAAGGCGGTTGGGATATTGTAAGTGGCTGGAAAAAGAAACGGCACGATCCGTTAGAAAAAAAATTACCCTCCCGGTTTTTCAATTGGATTACTGCAAAAATTTCCAAAATTCCCTTGCACGATTTTAATTGCGGATTAAAAGCGTATAAAAACAAGGTGGTAAAGAGTATCGAGGTGTATGGCGAAATGCACCGGTATATTCCGCTTATTGCCAAATGGGCGGGTTTCAGAAAAGTAACTGAAAAAGTAGTGGAACACCGCGCCCGTAAATTCGGTAAATCCAAATTTGGGTTTGAACGGTATATCAATGGATTTCTCGATCTTGCTACCATCATGTTCCTGGGTAAGTTTGGCAAAAGGCCCATGCAGTTCTTTGGATTATGGGGTACGCTTTCATTTTTAATAGGTTTTTTCATTTTTACTTATCTCACTATTTCAAAGTTCTTTTTTGATCAAACCGGTTTAACACAACGCCCGCTTTTTTTTGTGGCTATAACAATTATGATCATCGGTACCCAACTTTTCATGACCGGCTTTATCTCTGAACTGGTGGCCCGCAATGCGCCAGGCAGAAATCATTATCTCGTGGAGAAAAGGATCGGAGTGAAAGAATAGTCCGAAAGTCGGGAAGTCGGAAAGAATTACCCATATTTCGAGAGATTCTTCTGGACTACCGACTAACGGACTTGCGGACATACGGACTTTAGAATAAACCCCAATGCCCAAAAAAGTAATCATCATAGGTCCCGCGCATCCATTAAGAGGAGGGCTTGCTACATTCGATCAGCGACTTTGCAAACAATTTTTAGATGAAGGGTATGATTGTTCCATCTTCTCCTTCTCACTGCAATATCCCTCTTTCCTGTTTCCGGGAACAACTCAATACTCTTCGGAGCCAGCCCCGCCAGATTTAAAAATTTATTCGGTTATCAATTCCATTCATCCGCTTAACTGGATACATAACGGCAACCAGATAAAAAATCTGCGACCCGACCTGGTAGTTGTACGTTTTTGGTTGCCGCTGATGGGACCTGCATTGGGTACGATATTAAGATGTGTAAGAAAAAATAAACACACCCGAATAGTCGCCATTACCGACAACATTATTCCGCATGAAAAGCGAATGGGAGATATTCCCTTTACCCGTTACTTTCTCAGCAGTTGTGATGCGTTTATTACGATGAGTGAAAAAGTAATGATGGACCTTAGGAAATTTGTTCAGGATAAACCGGCTAAACAGGTATTGCATCCCCTTTATGACAACTTCGGCAGCCCTGTTTCCAAATTAGAGGCAAGAAAAAGATTGGGAATTGAACCTGGGCTGCGCGTTATATTATTTTTTGGATTCATTCGAAAGTATAAAGGACTCGATATTCTGCTACGCGCCATGAAATTACTCATGGATGAAAACAACAAACTACAAACCATAAACTACAAACTCCTCATTGCCGGTGAATTCTATGAAGACCAAAAACAGTATACCCAACTGATCGAAGAATTGGGAATAAAAGACGACCTCCTGCTACGAACCGATTTTATTCCTGATAGCGAAGTGAAATATTACCTATGTGCCGCGGATGCGGTGATTCAACCGTACCGGAGCGCCACCCAAAGTGGTGTTACTCCCCTCGCCTATCATTTTGAAAAACCAATGATCGTAACTAATGTGGGAAGTTTACCCGACCTGGTGCCACATGAAAAAGCAGGTCTTGTTTGCGAGCCGGAACCCGCTGCTATAGCAGCCGCTATTGATCGCTACTTTCAATTAGGCGAAGATTATTTTTTACCCCATCTTCGTATCGAAAAAGAAAAATATAGCTGGCATAAGCTGGTGGATTCAATAATTGAAATGGCTGGAATTAATAATCATAAATAAAAAGATCGGAAGTTGGAAGGCCCGGAAGTCGGTTTGAAAAATACCAATTAGTAATTATACTTCCCAACCTGCCTGGCAACGCGCAGGCTTCCCGCCTCCCTGATTTGAAGAACCGAATAAAAATGATCTACCGAAGTAAAGCACCCTTGCGTATCGGTTTAGCCGGAGGTGGTACGGATGTGAGTCCGTACTGCGATTTATATGGCGGAGCGATTCTGAATGCCACCGTTTCTTTGTATGCCTACGCCAATATTGAACCCATTGCTGAGAACGCCATCATTTTGCATACGATGGATCGAAAAGAGGAATTGCGTTATGAATGGACGCATCAATTACCTATTGATGGAAAACTTGATCTGCTGAAAGGAGTATATAACCGTGTTCAGAAAGAGTACGGACTACCATTAACCGGATTCCGGCTTTCTACATTCGTGGATGCCCCGGCAGGTTCCGGACTGGGAACTTCTTCTACCCTTGTTGTTGCTATTGTGGGCGCATTTGCCGAAATGCTTCGTTTACCCTTAGGCGAATATGACATTGCCCATCTGGCTTATGAAATTGAACGGAAAGATCTAAATATGGCAGGTGGCAGGCAGGATCAGTATGCCGCAACTTTTGGAGGGGTAAACTTTATGGAATTCTTTGCGGGCGATAAAGTAATAGTTAACCCGCTACGCATTAAGCAGCAATATTTATTTGAACTGGAGAATAACCTGGTTTTGTATTATACAGCCACGAGCCGCGAATCGGCCCGGATCATAGAAAAGCAAAGCGAGAATGTATTACAAAAAAAGGAAAAGTCCATTGAAGCCATGCACCAGTTGAAGCACCAGGCACAATTAATGAAAGAAGCCTTACTGAAAGGAAGAGTGAACGAAATTGGCGAAATACTTGATTTTGGGTTTCAGCAGAAAAGGCAAATGGCAGAAGGGATCAGTAATGATTTGATTGACGAAATATATATGTCTGCAAAAAAATCGGGCGCCTCCGGCGGAAAAATTTCGGGTGCGGGGGGCGGTGGTTTTATGATTTTCTATTGCCCGGATAATACAAAATATGCGGTTATTGAAACCTTGTCTAAATTCGGGGGTTATGTAAAAAATTACCAATTTGTTGATCACGGAATGACAAGCTGGACGATTTAGCCGGTAGTCGAAAGTTCGGAGCCGGGAGCCAATCATAGCTGCAGGAACATACCTTGAATATACCAGAAGCTGGGTATAGAATGAATTATTCTACTCTTTCATACCGCACTCATTACTCCCTTCCTACAATACACAATACGGATTCCGCCATTTTAGAAATAACGAATTTTAATTTTATGGAGTAGGCTACCCGCACCATATATCTTGCCACAGAATAAGTACAAATTCAGATTACAGCAGGATCCGACGCACTTACGATTGACGTATATTTGCTCCATGGAAAAGATTAAGAAAATAATCAGCGATTCTATTGCCGTAAAGCAGCAGCTATTGCAGAACGATACCTTGCTTAAAACGACTGCGACGATTGCTGAAAAAATGGTAGCAGCCCTGAAGAATGGAAACCGCATTTATTTCTGTGGTAATGGCGGCAGCGCGGCCGATGCACAGCATTTAGCCGCGGAATTCAGTGGCCGTTTTTATACTGACCGCGATGCGCTTCCTGCCGAGGCATTACATTGCAATACATCTTACTTAACGGCCGTAGCGAATGACTATAGTTTTGATGTAGTGTATGCCCGCCTGGTAAAAGGAATTGGAGCAAAGGGGGATTTTTTGGTTGGATTATCCACCTCCGGTAATTCCGTTAATATCATCAAAGCCTTTGAAGTGGCGAGAAGCAAAGGCATACATACCGTAGGCTTCACCGGCGAAACCGGTGGTCAATTGAAAGACCTTTGTGATTTCCTGATCAATGTTCCGTCGAAGGATACCCCGCGTATCCAGGAAAGTCATATCATGCTGGGACATATCATATGCCAGTTGGTAGAAGAACAATACTTTTACGCTACCTCTCCAAAATAATAAGGCAGCCAGCCGATGCATGAATAATAAATCTGACAACAATCATTTTCCCGGATCGCCACTTGCTACTTCAGGCATTCCGGAACGAGATGCCCCAATAACTGAAGCCATTATTCTGGCAGGAGGCTTAGGTACAAGGTTGCGTTCTGCCGTTCCCGATTTGCCCAAATGTATGGCCCCCGTGGCGGGTAAACCCTTTATTTCTTATGTGATCGATTATTATTTAATGCAGGGTATCGAAAAATTTGTTTTTTCACTGGGATTCAAACACGAGCAGGTTGAAAATTATCTCAACGACAACTACTACACCCTTAATATGGAATATGTTATTGAGGAAGAGCCGTTGGGTACCGGAGGTGCTGTTCAACTCGCCTGTTCAAATTCCAAAGAAAAAAATGTATTGGTGCTGAATGGGGATACTATTTTTAAAATCAATCTCGGTGAGGTGAGCGCCATTCATTACGAAAAGAAAGCGGAATGTACCCTGTGCCTTAAGCCCATGTTGAATTTTGATCGGTATGGTGTGGTAGAAATCAACGAGAATCTTGTTGTTCAGAAATTCCTGGAAAAAAAATTCTACGAAAAGGGAACGATCAACGGCGGGGTTTATGCGCTGAACGTACCGGCATTCCTGGATAAAAAATTCCCGCCCAAATTTTCATTTGAAAAAGATTACCTCGAACGCTATTACGCGGGCGGAAAATTGATCGGAATTATTCAGGACAGTTATTTTATTGATATCGGAATTCCGGAAGATTTCGCCAGGGCACAGGAAGAACTGGCTGCCAGGCATTAGCCGGAGAAAAGCTGAAAGGTACCCTTCAAAACATTGAAAGAACTTTAAGATCCGTGAAATAAAAAAATCATTTCCCATTCTCATTAACTATTGACTATGCTCGATCTGCAATCAATAAATAAAAGCTGGACCGTTTTCCTCGACCGGGACGGGGTTATTAACCATGAGAAGTATATGGACTATGTGTACAGTTACGATGAATTTATTTTTTATGAAGAAGTCCCGGAAGCAATAAAAATCCTTTCTTCCCTGGTCGGGCATATCATAGTTACTACCAACCAGCGGGGAGTGGGAAAGGGATTAATGACAGAAGAGGCGCTAAAAACTATTCATAAGAAAATGGTAATGGATATCGCCGCGGCAGGTGGGCGCATCGATAAAATCTATTATTGCACCTCTGTAAATAATGATAATCCAAACAGGAAGCCAAACCCGGGAATGATTTGGCAGGCCCAAACAGAGTTCCCAGACATCCAGCTTAAAAAATCGCTGATAATTGGCAATAACCTCAGTGATATGGAATTTGGCCGAAATGCCGGTATTCACACCGTTTTTGTTAAAACCACCCACCCGGAACAGGTGCTGCCTCATCCCCTGATTGACCGGGCATATGATTCCTTAAGCGATTTTGCAAAAGCTTTACAAGTCCGTTAAAATTTTATCCGGACAGCAACGTTTATCGATGCAGAGCGCAGGGCGATGTATCTTCGCAGGCAGAACAAACACCCAATTTTAATGATGAACCAAGGTCGACTTATAATCTTTTTGATAAGCGTATTTTTTCTGGCAGGGGGTATCAATTCCTTACAGGCACAGAAAATCTCGGTTTCTGCCAGGGAAGAGTTGAATCGAAAAGAAGATACGCTAAAACAGTTTTCCCGAAAAATGACTTTCAGTGAAAATGCGGCGGAGAGGTTCCGGAGCGACAGCCTGTTTGTACGGGCATTTATCCGCGCGCTTAAAACTCCCCATTCTTTTTATTTTCCATTCGATTCGATAAATATTTCCAAAGTTTATGCGCCGGACAGCAGCTTCCGCATTTTTACCTGGCAAATGAAGAAAGACGAGTACGTTATAATACAGAAAGGGGCTATTCAAATGAACACGGCTGACGGATCATTGAAGCTGTTCCCTTTGTTTGATTATTCAATGTATACATCCAAACCCCTTGACTCGGCGCGTGGACGAAATAACTGGATTGGGGCCATCTATTACAAAATGATCATGAAGGAATATAATGGAAAGCGCTATTATACATTGATTGGATTTGACGATTTTAGTGTAAACAGCAATAAGAAGTGGATGGAAGTATTGCATTTTGATGAAGCGGGAGAGCCGGTTTTTGGAGGCCCGTTTATTTCATTTAAAGAAGATACGGCCAAAAGACCCGTCCAGGCCCGGTTTTCCATTCAGTATAAAAAAGAGGCCAAGACCTTTTTCAATTACGATCCTGAACTGGATCTTATTATCGTGGATCATCTTATTTCCGAAACCGACGAGCCCGGGAAGAAATTTACTTATGTGCCGGATGGCGATTATGAAGCATTTAAATGGAAAGATGGCCAATGGGTGCACATTGACAAACTGTTTAATGAAAAATTAAAGGATGGTGATTTCCCGAGAGAAGCGTTGTTGATGGACGATGAAGGAAATGTTGATGAAAAGAAACTGGAAGAAGCTTCCCAAAAAAATATCGATAAAAAGAACCCGCCAAAGACACCGGTAAAAAAAGTTGACCCACCGAAGAAAAAAACAGGAGGAAACTGATTAGGCCTGATGAACCCTGCCCCTTCGCTCATTGATCTAATAGTGCACAATACCTGCATCGCGAATCCAGAATATAGCATTCAACATCCCGGAATATACTTCTATCTGGAAGGTAAATTCTAACTTTACCTATCTGGCATCTGCATCTTTCCTACTTATCAAAATCCTTTTCTATTTTATTCAGTATTTCTTCCGCAATTCTTCGGTGAATACGGGGTGCGTAGTGAAATCCATCCACAAATGGGTAACCGCTTTCTTTTTCCAGCATCCCTCCAAGGAATGAAAAATTTGCTATGCTGTCGGCCCGCTTTTCGATTATCGGATAAATATAATTGAAGCGGGTATTGGTATCTTTAAACACCATCGGATCCTTCATTTGGTTGGGATACTTGTAAAAAGGAGTAGGCTGGCAAAAGAAATAGGATTTGGTACCCGTAACTGTCGACATTCGTTTTACACTCTCTATATTTCTAAAATAATTACTGATTAATTTGTCGCTGAATTGTTCTTCCGGCATCCCCGCAGGAGTTCTGAATAAATTCTGCAGCGAATCAATGAACCATTTATCACTGGTAGATGGAGGCCGGGCCGCAAAGTACGACTTGCGGAAATAGAACGAATAGAAGGATTCGCTGGAGTAATTCATTTTTCCAAACCAGAAATCGTTGAGGCCATCAAAGAAAATGGCGATATCCGGGTGGTGACCATCTACTAAAAGTTTTGTATAGAGAATCAGCTCCTGGTAGCTATAATAATTTGGACAACCCCAGTTTACTACTTTTATTGATTTGGCATTGGGATATTTTTCCTTGTACGCCTGGACAAAATAAGAAGGAATGGTTTCAAAATCGGCCACGTTAAATCCAAAAAGAGTAGAGCCTCCAAAAAAGTAAACAAGTAAGGTATCCGAAGAGGAAGAATTGATATAAGTATCCGGAATGGATTTACGGATATTACCAGATATGTTCATATAGGAACCCTTAAAGTCTATGTTCTTGAATTCTACCCAGGGTTGATATTCGTATTGATTACTTAAAGCAGTTTCCCGGGTTACGAGGTCGTTAAAGGTATCCGAAGAATCGGGTCTGACTTTTTTCTGATGTTCCGGGTTATATGGAGTCATTTTGGGTCGAAACCGGTTCCGGACATTCCGGAGGAATTCGACGGAGGCCAGTTTGCTGTTCCCATATTGATGATAAAAATAAACACTCAGCAATATTTCCACTACCAGGAACAGAAATAAAAGCATCGCTCCCATATAAAGCAATCGCTTACCAAAAGAAACCGTTTTTTTTTCTGCCATGAAAATGGGTTTAGGCTATGAAGCACCAAATATAAAATTCAAAACCGGGGGAAACAATTTTAGCCGAGTATATTCTGATAATAGAAATGCCGGCTTTAACACCGGCATTTCAGAGATAAGCAAGTAGTTCTGGGTAAATGGTTACCCGTTGAACTGTTTTGACAGTAGAATAGGTAAGGTTATGGCCCGAAAGCGTAAAACAGGTAAGTTTTTGGTGATGGATGGAGTGGTCTGGGGGTGCGGACTAAATCATAGACAATTCAAATAAAGAATATGATGCTTGCCTGTTATTTTTCCGGTGGAATAAAACCCAATAACTCAATGAACGAATATTTCAAAGGGCCGGTTGTTAATTAGAATTTATTTGAACCTTTCTTTTAATTTGAATCAGCTTATTCATCAAGCTTGAGCACAGCCAAAAAGGCTTCCTGTGGAATATCCACGTTTCCAATCTGGCGCATACGTTTCTTGCCTTCTTTTTGTTTTTCCAGCAGTTTACGCTTCCGGCTGATATCCCCACCATAACATTTTGCCGTCACGTCTTTTCGCATGGCAGATATGGTTTCCCTGGCTACTACCTTAGCGCCGATCGCTGCTTGTATGGCAATCTGAAATTGCTGACGGGGCACCAGTTCCTTTAACTTTTCACAGAGTTTACGTCCGAATTCCTGGGCCCGGCTCCGGTGAATCAGGGCACTTAATGCATCCACCTTATCGCCGTTCAGCAGAATATCCATCTTAATAATATCTGCCTCCCGGTATCCAATAGGATGGTAATCGAATGACGCATACCCGCGCGTTTGGCTTTTCAATTTATCGTAGAAGTCGAAAACGATTTCTGTTAAGGGCATTTCAAATATGAGCTCTACCCGGGTGGGGGTAAGATAGCTTTGATTGATAAGGATACCACGCTTGCCCAGACAAAGAGTCATGATATTACCAATATAATCCGGCTTCGTAATGATTTGCGCTTTTATAAAAGGCTCTTCAATGCGGTCCATATAGGTGGGCTCCGGCATTTCGGTAGGATTATTCACGATGATCTTTTCTCCCTTTACACTATAGGCAATGAAACTAACGTTGGGCACCGTTGTAATTACGGTTTGATTGAATTCACGTTCTAACCGCTCCTGGATAATTTCCATGTGCAGCAATCCCAGGAATCCGCATCTAAATCCAAATCCCAGCGCCTGAGAAGTTTCTAATTCAAAGGTCAGCGAGGCGTCGTTTAATTGCAACTTATCCATACAATCGCGCAACTCTTCAAAATCCTCAGTAGCAACGGGGAAAATACCGGCAAATACCATGGGCTTTACTTCCTGGAATCCATGGATCATTTCTTTGGTTGGGTTGGCTGCTAAGGTGATGGTGTCCCCCACCTTAACTTCTTTCGCATTTTTTATACCGGTGATAATATACCCCACATCTCCACAACTCACTACACTTTTTTCCGTCATCTTCAATTTAAGAATACCTATTTCATCAGCCTCATATTCCTGGTCGGTGGAAACAAACTTAACCTTCTCTCCTTTTCTTATACTGCCATTTAATATCCGGTAATAAACAATAATTCCACGAAATGAATTATATACACTATCGAAAATTAAAGCCTGTAAAGGTCCGTTTGGATCTCCTTTGGGAGCCGGAATCCGGGAGACAATAGCTTCGAGAATCGCTTCCACTCCCAACCCCGGTCCTTCCACTGGCATGCAGAATATCTTCCCTCTTACAACCAATCAGGTCCACAATCTGATCTTCTACTTCTTCAATCATTGCCCCATCCATATCAATCTTGTTGATAACCGGAATAATCTCCAGATCGTTATCAATGGCCAGGTATAAATTAGAAATTGTTTGCGCCTGGATGCCCTGGGTAGCATCAACCAGCAGAAGGGCGCCTTCACAGGCTGCCAGTGCCCGGCTCACTTCATAACTGAAATCTACGTGGCCCGGCGTATCGATGAGGTTAAGAATGTATTCCTCGCCGTTCTTATGCTTATAATTAATCTGAATGGCATGACTCTTAATAGTGATTCCCTTTTCTCTTTCCAGGTCCATATCATCCAGCACCTGGTCCATCATATCCCGTTCACTAATAGTATCAGTAACCTGTAAAAGACGGTCGGCCAGGGTTGATTTACCATGGTCAATATGTGCTATTATGCAAAAATTACGGATGTTCTTCATGATCCCCTGTCCCCAAAAGGAGGACTACTTTTTTTAAAATTTTCGAGGGGCGAAGGTAGGCTTTTTAGGTGGTTTCTGGTGTACGATGAGAAGTAAGTATGCCGGAACTAATTGAATATAATTAAGTCAATTTCCATGAAAACGGAGCCTTCCTGCCAACAGAATCTGCCAATATTATTCTTTTGCTGAAAGATATCCTTATTCGGAAAATTTGTGAATGCTGAGACATGATTAAATGGTTTTTTCCGTCTAGCCACTCCCGCAGGTTTGACGGTAAAACCCTACCTTAGCACTCGATATATTAATATATTCCTGATGATTCCTTTTAGTTTAACTGTTTTCACATCAAGCAAATCGAGACGATACAGATTGCACAGCAATGGGCAATCTGCTAAAACTACTTTTCCAGGAAACCATTCGGAGAACGAGACGCAGAAATTATCAACTCCATTTGCCCGACAATTGATTGCTGAAATGGCTATTGAAAACCGGGTGGATGGGGCTATTACGGGTATTGCAGGAACCAGGAGCCGCCAATATGAGCGGTTCGAATGGTTAAAGAACAATGCTGAGGAAGAGGAACTGATCTCTTTAACCGATCACGTTAGCCCGGTTGTGCGTGTTTATGCATTTTATGCATTGTATGAAAAAAGGTCAATGGCCCTTACGGAAATCTATCGAAAGCATATCAATGATTACGCATCGTTCTTCACCGTTAATGGCAATAACCAATCCTCCCGGCGGGTAAACGAATGTTTTAGTCATATGCTTCAGTATTGTCAATAGCGGAGGCCCACTCCTTATGCTGTGCATCATCATTCTTCAACGATTATTTAAACTTTGAGAATCAGACCAGGCAATACAGTACAACTCCTGATTCCTTTAGCCGGCATTTGCCTTTTTGTTTTCTTTTACCTGCTTGCTTCTCTTTTGTACCCGGGAGGGTCTCATCGATTTGAATCAGCCAGGGAATTTAGCTGGATACACAATTACTGGTGCGATTTGCTGGATATCCGGGCCAGGAACGGATCACCTAATACGGCGCGGCCCGTTGCCATATTGGCTTTAATGGTATTGAGCAGCAGCCTGGTTTGTTTCTGGTATTATTTTACCGTTATTTATAATTCAACTGGACGGTTAGTCATCCGGTATAGCGGAATACTTTCTGCCTTATTAATGATCTTTCTTTCCATTGGACCACACGACCTGGTAATCAATCTTTCTTCCACCTTAGGCCTTATCGCTATAACCGGTGCTTTATTAACCCTGTTCCGGGAGCGCTTATACAAATTATTTTTCCTAGGCCTGTTTTGCCTGGTACTCTGCGTAATCAATACTTACATTTATTTCACCGGTAACTTTCTTAATGCTTTGGCGGTTGTTCAAAAAATCAGTTTCTTTATTTTCCTGCTATGGTTTTGTTTATTAGATATTCAGATATATAAAAAATCAAGTGCACATGAAACGCTAAGCCGAAGTCAATAAATTAATCCCTATTTTCAATCCTAAAAACCGAATTATTAATAATAAATCAAATTACTATGCAAAATTGGCTTCGCACATTATTAGCCGGCTGGGGAGCGTACAAATGGGGAGGAGGATGTCTCGGTACAATAATATTATTCATATTTTTTTATTGGTTGCTTGGCCATTGTTAACAGGCAATAAACAATACCAAGAGAAATTTGAAACTCTTTTGAAATTTCTATAGATGTTTCGCAGAAAATGAAATTGACAATTTTGTTATATGCCGGGCAATTATAATATTTCACAGGCAGAGGAAGAAGATGTTCCAGCCCTCGTAACCCTGGTAAACAGCGCCTACCGGGGTGAATCATCCAAAAAGGGGTGGACTACCGAGGCCGATCTGCTGGATGGATTGCGCACGGATCAAAAAGCCCTGGAGCTATTAATCCGAAAACCCGGATCGGTAATTCTTAAGTATACTGATGAAAACAACCAGCTTATTGGTTGTGTAAATCTTCAAAGCCAAAATGAAAGGCTTTATCTCGGAATGTTAACCGTTTCCCCTACCCTGCAAGGCGGAGGCATCGGTAAAAAGTTATTATCGGCCGCAGAAACCTATGCAGTAAAGAATAATTTTTCCGCAATTGCTATGACGGTGATTTCCATCAGGGAAGAATTAATTTCATGGTATGAACGCCACGGCTACCTGCGGACCGGTCAAAAGAAACCATTTCCAACCGGCGACCCGTCATTCGGTATCCCCCGGCAGCCCCTGGAGTTTATTGTATTGGAAAAAGCAATACGCTAGCCAAATGATTACACCTGCTGATCGGATTGATTTAACATAGGTTTCCGATAACTGCTAACTTATCCTTACATTCGCAAAAAAATTACTCCCCTTTATGGATCTGAAACAATTGTTTGAGGAAGCAGCGGCAGATAGCAAGGACCTTCGTGAAAGACCCAGTAACGACACGCTTTTACAACTCTATTCCCTTTACAAACAATCTACCGAAGGAGATGTAAATGTTGATCCTCCTTCAAACCCATTTGATTTTGTTAGCCGCGCTAAATACGACGCATGGGCCGGTTTGAAAGGTAAGACCAAAGAAACGGCCATGCAGGAATATGTGGACCTGATTAACAAACTGAAAAACTGATTATCGCCGATTACAGGTCAATGCCTATCTTGAGCAGATCAAATAAAAGTTGCCCGCCTGAATAATCTGCATCATACCACTCATCGCTTTCTTCCTTTCTTTATAGGGATTTTATACCTGCTATTAGCGATCAGCAGTATGCAATTTGATGATATTACTTACGATGAGCAGGATCACCTGAATTATGGTATCCGGCTTCTTAAAGGAAATAGCAGCCGTCAACAACCTGGCGCGGATTTTAATACAACCATGCCCGTAAGTATGCTGAACGCGTTGCCAAGAGCTGCGGAGCAATGGGTAAATCCAACTCTTGAAAAAAAAGACGGCGGCGAATCTGATACCCGGCAGGGAAGATATGTCACCATACTGGCCACGCTTTTATTACTGGCTTATCTATATTGTTTTGGGAAATCAATTGCCGGTCACCTGGCTGGCTGTTGGGCCATGTTGCTGGGCGCTATTGATCCCAATATCCTGGCACATAGCCGGCTGGTAACAACTGATTTGTATGCCACACTTGCCTGGGTCGCTACCCTTTTTCATTTGCATCAATGGCTGCATAAAAAAGAAAATAATCATTTCTATTATTGGGGCATCGCCCTGGCCATTTCGCAATGCTGTAAAATAAACAACATCCTGCTCTATCCTATTAGCCTGCTGGCCATACTGGGTTATCAATTGCACAACGGCCCTCGTATTTCACTTAAAAAAATCTGGCTTCCTTTATTTTCATTTGTTTTAATTCAATTATTCATAATCAACGCTGCATTTCTGTTTTATCATACCGGGATGCCACTCAATGATTATACATTCAGCAGTAATTTCTTTCGCGGATGGCAGCATCAATGGTTTAGCGTCATTCCGGTTCCCTTACCACAATCGTTTATAGATACCTTTGATCTTACGCAATATGAAAGGGAAAGCTTTACCGGAACCGCGCAAAATTATCTTATGGGTGAATTGCGTAATCAACAGGGATTCTGGAATTACTATTTTTATTGCTGGATAGTAAAAACACCTTTGCTTACAGGAGCGCTGGTGATCGCTTCAGCTTCAGCCTCCTTACTTATTAAACAATACCGGAGGCAGGCATTTTATTTTCTTATTATCCCCTCTGTCATATTAATATTATTGCTCAGCAGTTCTTCCGTACAGAGTGGTTATCGGTATTTATTACCCTTTTTATGTCTTTCCCTGGTAGCAGGAGGAATTTTTGTTCAGAAAACTATAAGCCGCTTACCCCGATATACAGGTATTTTGATCTGCCTTGGATTGGGTACGGCCGCCCTGCTAAGTTTTCCGAATTATATATCTTATACCAGTGAATGGCTGTGGCCCAGGAAAAATGCTTACCAATATTTATCCGACAGCAACCTCAATTGGGGACAGCGGCAAAAAAAGATTCAACAAATTCTTCAACAAAATCCCGCTTACCAATTTGAACCTACTACCCCTGTAACCGGGAAAGTTGTGGTAGACATAAACAAGCTTACCGGAATTATTGAAACGGAGAAATTCGCCTGGCTTCGGGATAATTATTCCCCCACAGCCGTCATTGAAGGGTGTTATCTGCTGTATGATGTGAAAGAATTGCCCCGTTAAAAACTATATCCCTGGGGTGATATTTTTATACCAACTAAAATATTGATTTCCTATTTCCTGGTAATTATATTTCTTAACTGCCTCGGCCGAAATGGCTTCCCGGTTGTAATTAGAATAAGTATCCATCATTTTTATCATGGCTGCGGCCAATTCCTTCACATTTTCATTTTCTACCAATAATCCATTTTCTTCCTTTATCACTTCATCAATACCCCCCACCCGGCTGCTGATAACCGGTAACCCACAACATAAGGCTTCCAATATAACACAGGGCAGGTTTTCAAACCTGCTGAACATCAGCAATGCGGATGATTGCCTCATTTGAATAGCTACTTCCGCATAACTAACAGCTGGTTTAATAAAGACAGTTTTATTTAATATCCCTCTGCTTTTCGCGAGCGCTTCTAGTTTTTCATCCTGGTTGCCTAATAAGTGCAATTCAAAAACATATCCTTTACCGGAAAGAAGAGCCGCTGCTTCAATCATCCCCTCCGGGTTCTTCTGGTAATTAAGGTAAGAAGGATGAATGAAGCGGAATACCGGGGAAGAAAAAGCGTTGTAATTGAAATGAGCAGTATCGACCGCATTTGGTATTACCTCGTATTTTACCGGGGCAATATTTTGTTGAATAATTCGGCCCAGTTGATCGCTGACCGTAACCAGCAAGGAAGCGTTATTGATTATTTTTTTTATCCAGTGTTTCATCAACAGACCGGATGTATAATAATTAGGTGTACTAGTTTTGTAATAACCTGTCCAATGCTCAGAAAGTAAATAAGGAGTTTTATTTTTCTTAAATAACCGCCAGGCAAGCAACCCAGCCTTCATGGCTACGTGTACATGCACCAGCCGGGGTTCTCCATATTCCTGGACAATTGTCCGGAAAACTTTCTTTTGAAATTGCCGGTACTTATTAAACGAAAGTAATTTTTCCAATAGTCCAAAGCGGCTGCTTCTTCCATAATATGCTTTAAAAACAATAAGCCCCCCTTCTTCTTTTTTTTCTACGATTGATTCTGCATATTTTAACGACTCATCCTTTTCCACTAATAATATGATAATTGGTATATATGGAGCAATCGCCCGGGCATGACGTTCTACAAAATCGCCATTACTGGGTTGCACCCGGCTGGGGTACCAACTTGTCAACCATAATACATACCTATTCATTCCTGGTACAAAATATCATAATAGAATAACCACCCCATAATTTCACACTCAGTTCCCTGGCAAAAAAATAGGAGAACCGTCTTGCTTGTTTTTTTATATATGCCCGGAACGAGCGCGGGGCGTTTCGGTCCGTCTCTGAAAATGTATATTCAACATCCACTACTGTAAAGCCATTATCTTCCAGTGCCCATAGTATATGTTCTTTGGAAAAATAATGCAGGTGCCCAACGTCTTTTCTTTGCTGCCGGATCACCTGTGGTTTTAATAAGGTTCGGCAGGATAGATCCAGCGGTACATGAAATATGAATTGCGAGGATTTATTCCGAAGTTTTTGCAAAAAGCCATAATAGTCCGGAATATGTTCAATAACATCAATTACCAACAACAGATCGGTGGGTATTTTCATAGCCACATCAAAATCGGCCAGGTAGAAGCGAACTCTCTCTGTTTCCTTTTTCCGGGCCGCTTCAATGGCGAAAGGCGCTATATCATAGCCGGTAAAGAATTCTGTCTCTTTTACTAATCCGGATAACTGCCATAAAATTTCACCCACTCCGCAGCCCACTTCCGTTATACTTGCAGGGGTTAATCGGTTTCTTTTTATCAGTTCATAAATAACCCTCGCCTTCCAGGCACTATCTTCCGCAAACCAGGCGGGGTTTTTGTGCTGGTAAGATCCGTTAGTATATATATTTTCGCCGGAAGTATCCATAGTTCACTTACCCTATCGGTTTTGAAATAAACCGGAATCCAAATTTTCTTTTGGCAATGATAATATAAAAGATCATCATACTCATAAACCCAACGGAGGAACCTATGGCCGCCCCGCGAATACCCCATAACGGAACAAAGATAAAGCTGGCGAGAGCTACTATTATCAATGCAAAAACCCCAATCAGAATATTATACATTACCTGCCCTTTACCGGCAAAGAGAGGAGAAAACAGGTATGAAATCGCCAGGAAAAGAACTCCGGGAACATAAAATAACCAGGTGCCATACATTTCATCATATCCTTCTCCCCACAGAAAAGTTATTACAGGTTTACCAATCAATACAGATAATAACATGGCTGAAACATATATTATGATGAGTGATCTCCACAGAAAAGAAAATGAATTCGATTGAAAATTTATTTTTTTACCGGCCGTTTGAGGAAACAAAGACCCTGCAATTAGAACTGCGGGTAATATAAATATCTGCCCCAGCCTGGATACCTGGATATAATTTCCTAATAACTGATCATTACAATAATAATCGACAAACCAATAACCCGACCGGTTTACCAGAAAGAATACAATATTGGCGATAAGCGACTGACCCGCATATCGAAGTAATAATTGCATCTCGGCAACGGATGGTAATTCCCATTTTTTGAGTGATAGCCTGGTTCGCGATACAATTACCAGTATGATGCCCTGAATAAAAACAGTAATAAAGTAACCCCATTTAATTCTTTCCTGAACCGCCAGTGAATTACCTATCTGATCCACGTTTTTATCAAAAGAGAAATTTGAGGTCACTAATATATAAGTAATATAAAAAATATTAACCAGCGTTAAAACCTGGTTACCCGTAGAAAAATTTTGATGAGCATGAAATAATCCGGAAAAATTATTAATCAAAAGAAAAGAGAATACATATACCATTATGAATAGTATTTCCGGGGAATTCGTTTGGGGGGGCCAACCGAACCAAAAAAAAACAGCTATAATGATGGGCGCAGGCAATGACCACAACAGGGCAATTCCGGCTAATTTATTGAAAGCAATTCTACCGGAAGCCCCATAGAAAACAATGGCGGCCTCGAGGCAAAAACTGATGACCAGGATTATTAATGCCAGGTTGTTGATGAGTAAAAAGAACTGCCCGCTTTCTCCCGCCCCCAGTATTCTTGCCATCAGCAGGTTAATAAGGAATAAAGAAGCCAGGTATAGTCCCCTCCAAAAAACATTCTCCCCTATCTTTTTTGCTAACCCCATTCTTTGTCTGTTTATCGATAATATCCTTCTGAAATTTGTTCTGTATTTTTGAAAACAATTGAATTCGCCAAAAATATAACTTTAAGACTGGAATATGGCTTTATTACGGCGCATAAATAGTAAGGCAACGGCCGATGAAAATACCGGGTTTGGCACTAATAGTTCTATGTATGGGGGACGATTAGTTAATCGAAACGGGCGGGCTAATATCCAAAAAACGGGGCTGAATGTTTTTAGCCGGTATAGCTGGTACCACACTCTTATAGAAATTCCCCTCATCAAGTTCCTGGCATTCATTTTTATTACTTTCCTATTGGTAAATTTCTTATTTGCTATGGTGTATTTCTTAATTGGGGTGGAACACCTCGGGGGAATGAATGCCACAACTACCGGAGAAAAATTCATTGAAGCCTATTTCTTCAGTGCCCAAACTTTTACTACGGTTGGATATGGCCGTATCAATCCTACCGGTTATCTCACCAGTTTCCTGGCCGCGTTTGAAGCCTTCACCGGTTTACTTTTTTTTGCCCTGGCAACGGGTTTGTTTTATGCCCGCTTTTCCAGACCGGAAGCCTTCCTGAAATTCAGTGACCATGCATTGATAGCTCCTTATAAAGACGGTGTAGCGCTGATGCTTCGGATGGCCCCCTTTAAAAATACTCATTTAACTGATGCTGAAGTGAAGGTAACCATGGCTGCTTCGGTGGAAGAAAATGGAAAACAGGTAAACAAATTTTATACGCTTGATCTCGAACTTTCCCGAATTAATGCGCTTACCCTTAGCTGGACCCTGGTGCATCCAATTGGTGAAAAAAGCCCGTTGTACAATTTATCAAAAGATGATATCATTAAAAACAATACGGAGATAATGGTTTTTGTAAAAGCATTCGACGAAACATTTTCCAATACCGTAGTGGCCCGTACTTCATACATAGGAAGCGAATTCATTTTTGGAGCAAAGTTCATTCCAATGTACCATCGGGCGCCCAATGGCAAGTCTACTATCCTGGAGCTCGATAAATTAAATGCCACTCAACCGGTTGATATCAGTTTTGCTTCCGGAGTATTCGTAGCAGAAAGTAGCAGCCAGTAAACTATTCCCAAAATTTATCCGGATAGTTCATGCAATTTTTTGAACGGTCTTCCCGTAATAAACTACCCACCTTAATTAATTCGGTTTCATTGAGCGCTTCTTCCGCGCGGGGAAAAAATACTTTTTCTTCAAACCGGATGTGCTTTTCCAGGAGCGCCGCAAAAGCTGCGATATCATCCGGCGTTGCCAAATGATCAATCGCCTTTTGAACGATATGGCGCAATTGACGATGCTCATCTAATAATTGACTGGTAAGTGCAGGATCGAAAAATTTCTTTTCCAATGCCGGAATAAGAACAGACTCTTCCATTTCAAAATGCTCCTTTAATTCATCTCGCCAACCGCTGGAAATAAAATTCCGCATGACTTCAGGCGATGCATTTTTCTTCAATCCCTTTGTTAACAGCATAGCCATCAGCAAGCCGTTATGATGTTGCCTCGACAATGGTTGAAGCTGCACATGCCTTTTCATTATTTTAAACTTCGGATGATAAGGGCAAATTCATCCGCATTCAGGGAGGCACCACCTACCAACCCTCCATCCACATCTGGTTGGGAGAATATTTCCCGGGCATTACTACCCTTTACACTTCCACCATATAAAATAGAAATACTTCCGGCAACCGCTTCCCCATATTTTTTTGCAAGGATCTTCCTGAGATGGGCATGCATTTCCTGTGCCTGAGCCGAACTGGCTGTTTTACCCGTACCAATCGCCCATATAGGTTCGTAGGCGATAATAATTCTCTGAATATCTTCTGCAGATAAATGAAAAAGGATTCTTCCAATTGTACTTCCACATAATTGTTTTGGGTGCCCGCTTCCCGGATGTTCAGGGGTTCGCCACAACAAAACAGGGGGGTAATATGATTTTCGAGGCATAAATTTATTTTTTCTGCCAGCATCGCATTACTCTCATTAAAATATTCCCTACGCTCGCTATGTCCCACCAGGCAATAGTTAATTCCGATGGAGTGCAGCATTTCAGCGGATACTTCCCCGGTATACGCACCTGATTTCTTGTGATAACAATTTTGTGCAGCTACCTCATAGCCCCGCTCCTCCTCTACTTCACTTTTTGCCATTACAAGATACGGGAAGGGCACGGCGAAAAGTACCTGCTGATGAAGAGAAGGCAGAATCTTGTTTTTTAAAATATCCGATAACAATTTCTCTCCCTGCTGATAGGTGCAATTCATTTTCCAGTTGGCCGCTGCTATTTGTTTTCTCATAATTTTTCATTAAGTGTGGTCAAAAATACCTTTCAATATCTGAATATCCTGATCAGTGAGAGTTTTATTCTTCAATTTTTTCCAGTTGCCGATATCCTGCAATGCTTTTTCAAAACGGTATCGCAGCTTCCCTTCACTTCCCCATGAAAAATCAGGAATATATTTAGCTGTTAACCCTTCTCCAAACACATGCGAAGCGATTCCGGTTACTGTACCGGTATTAAAAGAAGTATTAATAGCGCAACGGGAATAGTCGCCCATCATTACGCCGCATTTTAATCCGGCGTTCAAAAATTCTTTGGCGGGTTGGTGCCACAGTTTTACTTCACTCGCCGTATTTTTTATATTTGAATTTGATGTTCCGGCGCCGATATTGCACCATTCCCCAATTACAGAATCCCCGAGGTACCCGTCATGCGCTTTGTTGGAATAACCAAAGATTACGGAGTTCTTGACTTCTCCGCCAACTACACTATGGGGCCCTACCGTGGTAGCCCCGTAAATTTTTGATCCCATCTTTACCACGGATCCCTCACCTAAAGCAAATGGTCCGCGAATAACAGCCCCTTCCATTATCTCTGCCTGTTTCCCGATATAGATAGGACCTGTTGTTGCATTGAGAATACAATACTCCAGGCGGGCACCTTCCTCAACAAATATCTGGGTCGACTTGATAGCCTGAACAGATTCAGGTATCGGTTGCGAATGCCTTCCCTCCGTAATTAATTTAAAATCTTCCCGGAGGGCCCAGTCATTATATTCAGCAATTTGCCAGGGAAATTCTAATATGCGGAAAGCGGAATGCTCTTGATAATTATCCGGACTGATTATTCCTCTCAAATAATCATTGGCAAAACTCTTGGTTGGAATTAAGTTACAGGGAAAACTATTTAATGGTACTTCACCCGACATTGTTAGCTGGAAGTGGACATCCGAGCCAAGTACTTTCTCCCATTTTTCTTTAATCGTTAATATACCGATGCGAATCTCCGCTACTGGGCGAATCTGCGCAAAGGGGTATAACTGATTCTTGATCCTGGGATCGTCTGATATGATTAGCATCATTCTTTAAAACTACAATAAAAATCCCC
The DNA here is from genome assembly GCA_963775145.1 of uncultured Chitinophagaceae bacterium. GTDB lineage: Bacteria > Bacteroidota > Bacteroidia > Chitinophagales > Chitinophagaceae > Endoryza. Next base: position 984,027 of record CAVZHZ010000009.1, on the reverse strand, counting down.
TTCCTGAGAACAAGAAAGGGATAGTATAGCCATGAAAAACAAAAAATATTCTATTGAAAATACAACTTTTTTATTTTTTCTTTTCGTAACGTTTATTGAATTTATCGATACGACCCGCCGTATCTACCAGTACTTTTTGGCCGGTAAAGAAGGGATGCGAAGTATTGGATATCTCCAGCTTGATTAATGGATACTCCTTTCCATCTTCCCAGGAAATTTTTTCTTTTGTTTGAGCGGCTGAACGACTAAGAAAAGCAACGCCATTGCTCATGTCTTTAAAAACTACAAACCGATAATTTTCGGGATGGATGCCTTTTTTCATAACTCTTTGATTTAAAGGTCACACGGATTTTGCCGTATGATTGATAATTAATAAATGAGGCGCAAATCTATGGCAATATCCTGGTTGAACCAAATGAAAATAGTGGCAAAACCCGAGGCTCTTGTACCCCTTCATAAACTGGTATTCTATCCGTGAAGATTGAGTGGCTAATCAGTTACTGGTACCCTGTTCCATCTTCTCACTTATTCTGCCGGCGGAGGCAAATCGCTGGGTAAAATAAGCCTCATTCATATCACTGATCATTACCCCCGAAGAGGTTGAGGCATGGACGAATTTGTTATTTCGAAGATAAACGCCAACATGAGTTATTCCTTTCTTACGGTGGGTACGAAAAAATAACAGGTCCCCTTCCTGCAAATCATTCTTCAATATCCGGTCACATTGCAGGTATTGCTCCCGGGAAGTCCGCGGCATAGAAACGTTATACATAAACATCATAAACGTTTGAACGAAGGCAGAACAATCAATCCCTGATTTATCAGCCCCTCCCATCCGGTAGCGGGTACCATACCAATTCTCCAGGAAACTAATCAGTCTGTGATCCTGCATTTCTTCTACAGGGGCATCCAACAAAATTGCGTATTTGAATTGCAGGTTATCTAGTTTCTCCGCGCCATCACCGGTTTCCGTCGCAATATTCCGGGCCAACGGGGCGGCCCCAGGCTTTTTTAAGTTATTAGGGGTAGGGGTGGCCTGGCTGCTGCGGATCGATATATTTTCAATAAAAACGGGAGAGGAATTCTTAACGTTTACTTCGTTGACGGGCGCTGATTTTTTAGCAGGGCCATTCTTAAACACACTACACCCTACCAATGAAATGGTTAGGAAGAATAAAACAGGTATCTGCTTAAATTTTATCATAAAATAGATGGTTCTGTTGCCGCAAATACAAAGCCAAAAATGATTGTGGAAAGATTGTGTTCAGTTTCGCATTTATTGGAGGAAATTTGGGAAGTAAGTTTGTACATGTCGTTCACGGTTTGTTTTTTATGGTTTGTGGATATTGTACGTGTAAAAAGTATCCATACAAAGAACCAGACCTAAGACGAATTTATAAACTGAATTGACTCCGGGAATGTAATATCTCCAACCCTGAACCACAAACTTCTATTTAAATAACAAGGTAAAAAAAATGTCAAAGTTTTCCCATCTTCATTGCCATACCCAATTTTCCCTGCTGGATGGAGCCGCCTCTATTCAAAGTTTATATAAGAAAGCGGTAAATGATAATATGCCTGCTATGGCCATAACAGACCATGGCAATATGTTTGGCGCATTTGAATTTGTTGCCGAAGCCTATAAACATAAAAACGAAGACGGCACACTGAAAGTAAAACCAATAGTAGGTTGCGAATTCTATGTTGTCAAGGATCGGCGGATAAAGACTTTTACCAAAGAACTGAAAGACGAGCGTTTTCACCAGGTATTACTGGCCAAAAACAAAGTGGGTTATCAGAATCTGATCAAGCTTTCTTCGCTCGGATATATTGAAGGACTGTATAGCAAATATCCCCGGGTGGATAAAGAATTGATTGAAAAATATCATGAAGGCTTAATCGCCACCACCTGTTGTATCGGTGCTTATGTTCCACAAACCATCTTACATGGAGGGGAAGAAAAGGCGGAAAAAGAATTTCAGTGGTGGCTTAATCTTTTTGGTGAAGATTATTTTATAGAGCTGCAGCGGCACAATATCAAAGATCAGGAACTTATCAATCAAACCCTATTAAAATTTGCCAAAAAGTATAAGGTGCCGGTTATTGCTACCAACGATACCCATTATACAGATAAGGACGATTATAACGCACATGACATCCTGCTTTGCATCAATACCGGTGAAAAGAAAGCGACCCCGGGTTACGACGATTTTGTAAACGATGACGTTCATTTGAAGGACCGTCGTTTCAAATTTCCAAACGATCAGTTTTATTTTAAGACGACGGAGGAAATGAAGACCCTATTCCGGGATATTCCGGAATCTATCGACAACACCAATCGTATTGCCGATAAGGTAGAGGTATTGAATCTTAAAAAAGATATCCTGCTGCCGGCATTTCCCATTCCGGAGGCATTCCAGGTTCATGCAGATAGCAATTTGAATCAATGGGAATATTTGAGACATATTACTTACGAGGGTTCCCAGTCTACGATATAATGATATTACCCCGGAAATTGAGGAACGTCTCGAATTTGAATTGTTTACCATTAAAACGATGGGCTTTGCCGGATACTTTCTGATAGTTAGTGATTTTATTAAAGCAGGAAAAAAATTAGGTGTTTTTGTGGGGCCGGGCCGGGGTTCCGCAGCGGGTAGTGTGGTGGCTTATTGTATCGGCATTACCAATATCGATCCTATAAAGTATAATTTACTATTCGAGCGGTTTCTCAACCCGGACCGGAAATCAATGCCAGATATAGATACAGATTTTGATGATGAAGGCAGGCAAAAAGTGATTGATTATGTTGTGCAAAAATATGGGCAGAACCAGGTAGCTCAAATTGTTACCTATGGAACGATGGCTGCAAGGATGAGTATTAAGGATGTTGCGAGGGTAATGGACCTTCCTTTGGCCGAATCGAATGCCCTGGCCAAGCTGGTGCCCGACAGACCCGGGATTGAATTGCGCAGAGTATTGCATGCCCCTTTAAATGCCAAGGAAGGAGAAAAATCGCTGGAAGAAAAAGATAATGTCGGACCTGATGAACTGGAAGGAGTAAAACGTCTTCGCGAAGTATATAAAAAGGAAAACACGCTTGAAGGGCAGGTGCTTCATGAAGCGGAACGACTCGAAGGATCCGTACGCAATACCGGTATTCATGCGGCGGGAATTATCATTGCCCCCAAAGATTTAACCGAATTGATTCCGGTTTGTATCGCTAAAGACTCCCCTCTATGGGTAACCCAAATCGAAGGAAAGATTATTGAGGATGCCGGGGTAATTAAGATGGACTTTCTTAGGTTTGAAAACGCTGACCATTTTAAAGAATGCCCTGGGTCTTATCAAAGAAAACCATGGGGTAGAAATAGACATAGAAAATATCACTCTTACCGATGAGAAAACATTTCATTTATACCAGCGGGGAGATACGATCGGAACATTTCAATTTGAAAGTCCGGGTATGCAAAAATACCTGCGTGACCTGAAGCCGGATAAATTTGATGATTTAATTGCTATGAACGCGCTTTACCGGCCAGGCCCTATGGCCTATATTCCAAATTTTATTGATCGCAAACATGGTCGGGAGAAAATTAGTTACGATCTGCCCATCATGGCTGAATATCTTAAAGAAACCTATGGTATTACCGTATACCAGGAGCAGGTGATGTTATTGGCGCAAAGCCTGGGTGGTTTCAGTAAGGGAGATGCAGATGTATTGCGAAAAGCCATGGGAAAAAAGCAGAAGTCAGTACTTGATAAAATGAAGAGCCAGTTTATTACAGGTGCCACCCAGAAGGGTTATGAGGCAGGAACACTAGAAAAAATCTGGACCGACTGGGAAGCCTTTGCGGAATATGCGTTTAACAAATCGCATTCTACCTGTTACGCCATGGTGGCTTACCAAACAGCCTACCTGAAAGCGCATTACCCAAGTGAATACATGGCGGCTGTTTTGAATAACGCAGGCAGCATTGAAAAGATCACCTTCTTTATGGAAGAATGTAAGCGAATGGGATTAAATGTGCTGGGTCCCGATATTAATGAATCGAAAAAAGGATTTGCCGTCAATAAGACTGGCGATATTCGCTTTGGGTTGGGTGGATTAAAAGGCGTGGGAGAAGCCGCGGTGGAAAGTATTATTGAAGAGAGGGAAAAGAAAGGCCATTTCATTTCCATTTTTGACATGATTAAGCGGATCAACCAGCGAACGGTAAATAAGAAAACGCTGGAAAGTCTAACCTATGCAGGCGCATTTGATTGCTTTAAAGAATTGCACCGGGCACAATACTTTTACCTCGCTCCGGGAGAAATGCGTACCGGAATTGAACGGCTCATTAATTGGGGCCAGGCGCAGCAGAGTTTAACAGCCGGAAGCACCAATACACTTTTTGGAGATTTGCCCTCCGTGATGGAAGTACCACCTCCCAAATTTCAGCCTTGCGAACATTGGACACTTACCGAATTACTCGATCATGAAAAAGAGGTAACGGGTATGTTTATGAGCGGTCACCCGCTCGATCATTTCAAATTTGAAATTCATCATTACGGCATAACCGGTATCCAGGATTTCAATGAGATTAAAGAAGCAGTAACCCTGCTGGCCAATCCCAACAAAATATTACGCCTGGCAGGTTTGGTGATTGACGCGCAACACCGCGTAACCAAAACAGGAAGAAATTTCGGTTCATTTGTGCTGGAAGATTTCAGCGGCAAGAGCGAATTTTTATTATGGAGTGATGACTATGTAAAATTTTCCAACTACCTGGAAAAAGGTAAAAACTTATTCATTACCGGTTACTTTAAGACGCGATGGGGAAAAGAAAATGAGTTTGAATTCAAAGTGGCCTCGATTATGTTATTAGAAAGCATCAAACAACAGTTAACAAAGCAATTGATCATTAGCGTAGAAGCCCGGCACCTTACCTCCAATATGGTAAATTTCCTGGAGAAGAATTTAAAGTATCACCGCGGTCGCAGCAGTATCAAGTTTACCATAAAGGATCTGAAGCTGCAGCACAAAGTGAGTTTATTCAGCATGGACAACGGGTTTGAAATGAATGATGAAATGGCTACGTTTCTAACCAATAGCCCGGAACTGGAGGTGCAGGTAGTAAGTAATTGACAGATTGAGGTTAATTGCTTCATGCAATTGTTAAGCAGATGGTAAAAAAAGGAATTTGCGAAAATGAAGACGATTCATTCAACCCTTCAACTTATCAACCCTTCAACCTATCAACCCTTCAACCAATCAACCCTTCAACTTATCAACCCTTCAACCTATCAACCCTTCAACCTATCACCCTATCAACCAATCTGCCCATCAGGCACGCCTTTTTAACAGGAATGTAAGCGGGCCGACTAAAACAAATGACAAGTTTTACACAACTTTGTGCCAGCATTGCTTGTTTACGCAGATGGTAGTAAATTTGCAGCTTCCAATAAACAAGAATAAAACACCGATAAACATTATTAAACTTAATTATTATGGCGTTAGAACTTACTGATTCAAATTTCCAGGAGAAGGTAATCAGCTCCGATAAATTAACCGTAGTGGATTTTTGGGCGGAATGGTGCGGACCCTGCCGTGCAATCGGGCCAGTTATTGAAGAATTATCAAAGGAATATGACGGGAAAATAAATGTTGGAAAAGTGAATGTTGATCATAACCCGCAACTTTCTATTAATTATGGTGTTACTTCCATTCCGGCTATTCTTTTCATCAAAGGAGGCAAAGTAGTTGATAAGTTAATTGGCGCGCAGCCTAAAACCAACTTTGTAAAGAAGATCGAGCAGCATATTTAAGTAATTATTTGATTTGATAGAAGGCCCCATCCTCCCGGTGGGGCTTTTTTATTTTATTAATCAAAATAACCATTCAGTGCGACCAGACATATTTACTAGTTAAACTCCGCCTCCGATCTTCAACAGCATATGATCCATCTTACCAATTGATAGGGCGGGTAATGCCCTACGATCATCCAATACCGTATCACGTATTCAATTTTATCTAAAGCTTCAATGGATAATTCCGTCCTCATCCATCATCCCATGTCGCGTATCCCCTTCTCCCTATTTTCCTTTATATTGCCTTGTCTTTATACAACCAAAACCATCTTGCATGAGTGCTTCATTTGAAAATCTGCTCCGGGGTGCATTAGGCATGTTTTTCCTGATCTTCATTTGCTGGATTTTCAGCAACAACCGAAGAGGCATTAACTGGAAACTGGTATTAATTGGAGTAGTGGCTCAGATCAGTTTTGCGCTCGGCGTGTTAAAAGTCAATTTCATTAAAGTAATCTTTGGCTGGGTAAGTGAAAAGTTTGTGGAATTGATAAATATCGGTCACAAAGGCATTGAATTTATTTTTGGAAACCTGGCCAATGATAAAGGAAGCTGGGCTTATATCTTCGGTGTACAGGTATTACCCAATATCATATTTTTTGCCGCTTTATCCGCAATGCTTTATTACCTGGGCATTCTGCAAAAAGTAGTTTATGTTTTTGCCTGGTTATTAAAGAAGATTGGTGTATCAGGACCGGAAAGTGTATCCACGGCCGCGAACATCTTCCTAGGACAAACAGAAGCGCCCTTGATGATACGACCCTTCCTGGATAAAATGACCCGGTCTGAGATGTTGTGTATTATGGTGGGAGGAATGGCTAATACCGCGGGCAGTGTGTTAGCCGCCTATGTTGGATTTTTAGGAGGAAGCGATATTGTGCAGCAAAAGTTTTTTGCCCTGCATATGTTGAGTCAATCTATTATGAGTGCACCGGCCGCTATAGTAGTTTCTAAAATTTTGTTCCCACAAACAGAACATACAATGGAGAAATTAGAAGTACCCAAAGAAAAAATCGGCGATAATTTCCTCGATGCAATTTCCCTTGGTACCACCGATGGATTAAAACTGGCGGTAAACGTAGGGGCCATGCTGATTGTATTTACCGCTTTGATGTATTTAGGGAATTGGATATTAGGCTCAGTGGGATACCACCTGGGATTAAATACCCGCATTGAAGCAGCAACCGATGGAAGGTATACTTCTCTCTCCCTGCAAATGATTCTGGGATATATATTCTCCCCTATTGCCTGGATGATTGGTGTTAATGCAAACGAAATGGTACAGGTTGGACAATTGCTGGGCGAAAAAACCATCCTGAATGAATTCGTCGCCTATATCTCCTTTGGAGAAATGAAAAACACCGGAAAAATTACCGACCCCAAATCGATCATTATTGCTACCTATGCCCTATGTGGTTTTGCAAATTTCGCTTCGATCGGTATTCAGATAGGAGGGATAAGCCAACTGGCACCCAACCAACGGCGCAATCTCACCGAATTGGGTTTAAAAGCATTACTGGGAGGTACCATTGCCTGTTTAATGTGCGGATGCATAGCGGGTGCATTGCTGTAACTGGTTCCTGCCGTAAATTTGCAGAAAGTATTACCAAGTGAAGACCATTGTCCCGGTTCAAACCATTATAGCCAGCGAATCAAACGAGCAGCTGAAAATTATAGCGGAAAAAATTATAAATAAAGAACGCATTAATAAAGAGGAAGGATTGCTGCTTTTCGAAAAAGCCAGTCTTTCATATTTGGGCTCGCTCGCCAATTATGTACGGGAGCGCCTGCATGGGCACACTACCTATTTCAACCGAAACTTTCACATAGAACCTACCAATGTTTGTGTGTTCGCCTGTAAGTTTTGCTCATATTCCCGTTTGTATGCGCATAAAGAGGAAGGATGGGAATTAAGTACCGAACAGATGCTGGATATTGTAAAAAAATATGATGGCAAACCGGTTACAGAAGTTCATATTGTAGGAGGCGTTCATCCCAAAATGAACCTGGCATATTTCGGAGACCTCTTACAAAAAATAAAAGCTCACCGTCCCGATTTACATATAAAAGGGTTTACTGCGGTAGAATTGGATTATATGTTTCGCAAAGCAAAGATGACGGTGGAGGAAGGGATGCAATACCTGCAAAAGGCCGGTTTAGATTCTTTACCGGGCGGGGGCGCTGAAATATTTGACGAATCTATCCGGCAACAGATATGTGCAGATAAAGTGGATTCGGCCGGTTGGTTAACCATTCACGAAACCGCGCACAAACTGGGGATGCACAGCAATGCCACCATGCTTTACGGACATATTGAAAAATTCGAGCACCGTATCGACCACATGGAAAGGCTTCGATTACTGCAGGATAAAACAAAAGGTTTCAACACCTTTATTCCGCTCAAATTCCGCAACCAGGATAATGAAATGAGTCATATCGCTGAATGCAGCCTGATTGACGATCTTAAAGTATATGCTATCGCCAGGTTGTATATGGACAACTTTCCGCATTTGAAGGCATATTGGCCGATGCTTGGCAGGCAGAATGCCCAGCTCACGCTTTCCTTCGGTGTAAATGATATTGATGGCACTATTGATGATTCCACCAAAATATATTCGATGGCCGGCGCGGAAGAACAGAACCCCTCTATGACAACTGCGCAATTAGTTACGCTTATAAAACAAGCTGGCAGAAAACCAGTGGAAAGAGGAACCTTATACAATGTGATCAAAGATTATTCTGATATTGATCCAAAAGAAATGGAGCTTAATCCTTTAATGAATTAACAGGAATTATTATCTAAGCGCCCCCGCCGCCCATTGAAGTCCGGCAAGATTCCTGTAAAATTTTGTTTTAAGCTCCATCAGTTTCTGTAGTGATTCCAGGGCTTTATTTTCCCGGGTATTTAAAATAAACAAAGTGCTTTCGCCTATCCCAAACCGGGTCTCCTCTCCTCTTAATAAACGTTCATTGTTCTTTACCATTTTCTCGCTGAGTTGAACCTGTTGCCGTAGTGACAATACTTCATTAAAATAAGACTTCACTTTATTTTCAATCTGCCATTGTTCCATTTTTTGATCCAGGGTTGTTTCAGCGATTTTCAATTTGGCTTGGCGGTACGCACCCCTTCCTTCCGATAACCGCAGCGGCAGGCTAAAACTGATTCCATATTTATAATTATTTTCCAGGAAGGAAGTATTAACTTTTGACAATACATTATATCCCTTATTCAGAAGGTTTGCCTTCACATCCAGTTTTGGAAGTATACTTTGAAATTTGAGTTGCTGTTCAATTCGCAGCCAGTCTATCTTGAAATTATAAGCCTGTAGTTTAGGATGCTGAAGTCGCGCATCGAGTAAAACGGAATCTAATACAGGAACCGGCAGGCTCCCCATCTTTATTTTCCACAAGGAATCGGGAGCAACTGATTCCGGCAATACATAAGGTGTTTCATTTTCCAGCCAAAGATAATTGGACAGTTCCAGGGCAGCATTCTGAAACCGAAGCTGGGCCTCCTTTTCCATCAGTAGAAAGCTCTGCAATTGTACGAGGGCTTCGGAGGTATCAATAGCTGGCCGGCTGCCCTGCTGGTATTCAATTACTACAAACCGGAAACGGGATTCGTTTACTTTCACCAGGTTCTTTATTACCTGAAGCACCTCATATTCCCGCACCCAGTTCCAGTAGGCGGATATACCATCGAAAAAAAGATCATTCAGAATAAGTGTACGCTCGGCCGTTACCTGGCGGCTGAAAATTTTGGCCTGCTTAAGTACCGCTCTTCTCTTATCAAGCAACAGGTCTTTTAAAACAGGCACGCTAACCCCTATATAACTGGTTTGACCAATTGTACTTTCGTTGTTTATTCTGCTTCCTATTATTTCTTCCGCCCCTGCATACAATTCTATTCCATACCAGGTAGGAATTGTGAGCTGCGGCTGGTAATAACTATAATATAACGTTCCATCAAACCGCTTGCGATCAAAATCTACTGAAAGGAATGGATCAAAATCACCTTGTGCCTGGGTAATCGCGGCGGTAGCCCTTTGCACCCTGTATCCAGCCTGCTTTACTACCGGGTGATAAGCACGAATAATATTCAGAAAATCCTGCTCACTCAATAATTGCTTTATAGCCGTATCATTTTTCTTTTCAGCATGTAGCGTTCCAACAGCGAGAAAAACTAATATCAGAGAAATCCCCAACCTTGTAAATAAAAACTGAAATAATGATCTCATTGGAAGCTTTACTTTTTACTACCTGATGATGAATTTACAATGGATGGCTTATAATAATCAGGTGGAAATCCATTGATATTTCTCCATATCTCATACCATATCGGTACATTTTTCAGGAGCGCGATACCAGAAGCCCCAGTACCTATTCGCAATTGCCGGGGCCACGGTTTCTCTTTTTCCTCTTCTGCTACGAGGATACGAAACAAACCGTTTTCATTTAAATTATTTTCAACTACCACTACTTTGCCTGAGAACATTCCGTACGATGCTTCCGGCCAACCGCTGAAAACAATTGCAGGAAAACCATCAAAAATAAAGCGAACCTGCTGTCCTGTTGAAACCAGGGGCAAATCTACCGGGCGCACAAATAACTCCACCGCGTATTGTTGGTCATCGGGAACGATTTCAACAAGCATCTCCCCCTCCTTAATAATTTCATTAATACCCTGCCGGCGCGCTTTTACAACCTGGCCATTTTGCGGTGCTTTAATATAGTACTGACCGTTGCGGATATTATAATTCATATACTGGTTCTGCAACTTAGATATTTCGCCTTCCCCGGTGGCAATTTGGGACAGCGACTGGTACCGGTCGGACCCTGCCTTGGAAATTTTTTCGAAATATTGCTGCTGTTCCCCATTTAACTCCAACTGCAAACGAATCATTTCCTGTTTGGAATTATTTAATTTTATTTCGGCAGTGGTTTGTTTAGCCAGTGCATCCTGCTTTGCCTGGTTTCGTTGTTCTAATTGAACCAGCGATACCAGGCCGGAATCATACATAGCCTGTTGTCTCGATAATTGGAGTGATTTAATTGAATAATCATTGAGGGCAGCCACAACATCCATACTATCGCTGCGGATTTTCATTTTTTGCTGGTTAATTTTATTCTCCAGTTCCAGCAACTTCAACCGCTGGGCTTCCTGTAACGCTTCAATCTGCTGGTTTACCGTTCCAATCTTGTTCTTATAATTCTCCACTGCCGTTTTCTTTGAATCCAGCTGCTCCCTGGTTCGGGTAAGCAACTGGGGATCCAGGTATTCATCCTTTACTTCCGCCAGTTGTGCGATCGTATCTCCTTTCCGAACAAAATCTCCTTCTTTTACATGCCATTTTATGATCCGGCCGGATATGATCGTATTCAACTCCTGCGGTCGCTGTTCCTGTCTTAGGGTAGTTATAGATCCCCTGGCGCGGATATTCTGGGTCCATGGCAAAAGCAAGATGATTCCCAACGCAATAAAAATACCCCAGAACCAATAGCGAACACGGCTCTGGTGATGTACGCGGTATACGCTGTTAAAGGACTGAAGACTTCCAGGATTCTTTACATTTGATTCCACCAATTGCTTTACGGCATCCATAATCAGTGATACTAATTTTTAAATTAATTGTCGCTTTCCATTACTTAATCGTATTTGCTGATCGCAGGCACGGGCAAAACTTTCATCACTGGTACTAATTAGCATGGTGGCCTGCTTCATCTCATGGAGGAGAAAATGTTTTATTTTTTCTGCTTCGGCGTGTTCTAATCCGAGCCAGGGGTCTTCCAGCAATAAGAGACGAGGCTGGTGTACCAGGGCACGAAGCAAAAGGATACGATGTGTTATTTTCCTCGATAGTTTTTTACCCATAGGGTGCAGGCGTAAATTCAATCCTTCTTTCTCGGATTCGAAAAACTCGGATAACCCGATTTTCTCAGCCAATTCCATTATTCTATCCAATGGAATCTCCAGGTCGCCCATAGTAATATTCTCCATCAGAGTTCCTTCAAAAATGTCCTGCACTCCAAAAAGAACCCCGGTTTGAGAACGAAGAGAATTAAGGTCATAATTATTGAGTGGAATATTATCGAACGTTATCGTTCCCTGGTAAGGTTGAAAGGCTCCGGTTAATACTCTCAACAAGGTAGATTTACCCGAACCATTTTCGCCGCATATGCAAATTTTCTCCCCCGGTTTCGAACTAAAAGAAATATCCTGCAAAATCATTTTTTCCTGGTCATAACCAAAAGTCAATCCTTTAACCGCAACAGACATTCCTGTTTTGGAATTTTGAATAGCTTTATAGTCCCCATTTATTTCCAGCGGCTTATCCGTTAGCTTAGCCAGTTTTTCCACGGATGTGAGCGCGTCGTAAACGCTGTCAAGATTCCCGATTAATTTCTCAACAGATGCCATCACTATAAGAATTACTATTTCTGCGGCAATGAACTGCCCGATATTCAATTGCTGATTTATCAGCAGGAAGCTGCCCACAATCAACATAGCAGCGGTAATAATAACTTTAAAAATAATGAGGCTCCAGTATTGAAAAAGTAAAATCTTGAAATGATTCGTACGTGCTCCCAGGTATCCGTTCACCTCTTTATCTGTTTTATTCAGGTGCAGTTGTGAACCTAAAGCGAATTTAAAGGAAGAGGCAACCCGGGCAATTTCCTGGAGCCAGCCTGCAACTTTATATTTATAATTACTTTCCTCTATGCTGGTTTGCAAACCGCGGTTTCCGGTATACCGGAGAATAAGATATAACAGGCTTACCAGGCTTATTCCGAAAAATATAAATACCGGGTGATAAAAAGAAAGCAGGATGAGTCCGAAAAAAATCTGCAGGGTGGCAGCAGGTACCTCCAGCAATAATTTTGCCAGCCCTTTCTGAAGGGAAACGGTATCGAAAAACCGGTTGGTCAGTTCCGGCAGATGATACCCGTCTACCGCCTTCAGGTTGATTCCTGGAATATTATACGCGTACAAAAAAGAATAGCGTACAAATAGCTTTTGCTGAATTTTTTCAATAATCTTCATCTGGTTTACCTGTAACAAGCCACTGACAAATACGCCGATTACTACCAAAATGATAAGCAGTACCAGGGAGGTAGATAAGGAGCCTCCCAATACAAAACTGATTATTGACTGAATGCCTAAGGGAAGAGAAAGCTGAACCAACCCACTCAAAACAGCATAGAAATAAATTGCGGATATTTCCTTTTTTTCAAAACGTAATATGTCCAATATCCGCTCAACAGCGTTTGTTTTCATGCCAGTTAAAAATTGCAGGTTAATTCAAAGAGAGTTTTATCAAATCCAAAAACAACGCTTTCTCTGTTTAGGATTTAAGCCTCTAAGAAATGATAAACATAAACAATCAAAAAAAGTTGGGCAAAGTTGTAAAAAATATTGAAAATAAATGTTGCAGAATTCTTAACATTCGCTTAGGCTTATAGGGATGTGGACGGCGAGTCCTCCCTCGGAGGTTTCTTTATACTTAAAGCTCATATCTTTTGCCGTATCCCACATAGTTTTTATTACCGTATCAAGCGATACACGAGCAAAATCGGGAGTGCTTTGCATCGCTAACTGAGCGGCGGTAATTGCCTTAATTGCTCCCATGGTGTTTCTTTCAATGCAGGGAATCTGAACCAACCCGCCAATAGGATCACAGGTTAATCCAAGATGATGCTCCATGGCTATTTCGGCAGCCATCAGGGCCTGCCTTTGGGAGCCGCCCATAACTTCCGTCAGTCCGGCCGCGGCCATCGCCGAAGATACTCCAATTTCGGCCTGGCATCCGCCCATGGCTGCGGAAATGGTAGCACCTTTTTTAAAAATACTTCCAACTTCTGCCGCTGTAAGCATGAACTGAACTATTTTATCATCGTTATTGCCATTACAGAAAGTGACGAAATAATGAAGTACAGCCGGTATAACGCCCGCCGCTCCGTTTGTAGGAGCTGTGACCACCCTTCCAAAAGAGGCATTTTCTTCGTTTACCGCCAAGGCAAAACAACTAACCCAATCCAGGATATAGTTGAAATCATTTCCTCCTGACCGAATACAGTTAATCCAGCTTTCCGCATCTGTATAGGATTTGCCCTTTAATAATTTAGCGTTCAATTCCGCTGCCCGGCGAGTTACATTCAAACCACCGGGTAATATCCCCCCAGTATGGCATCCCCGGTAGGTACATTCTTTCATGACGCGCCAGATATTCAGCATATCCTGCCGGGCTTGTTGCTCCGTACGCCAGCACTGTTCGTTTTCCATTACCACTTCACTAATGCTCATTCCGGTGGTGCGGCACCAATGCAAAATGTCTTCCGCTTTATCAATCGGAAATGGCAACTGAATATCGTTTGACGCTACCAATACTTCCCCTTCCTTCTTTACAAATCCCCCGCCAATAGAATAATAAGTTTCCGCGATGGGGGAGCCATTTGAAAAAGTAGCGAGGAATGTTAATGCATTGGGATGAAAAGGCAAGGATTCTGAAATAAGAAATTCAATATCCTCCTGCGGATCAAAGTCTATTTCGTGTAAGCCGTGCAGTAATAATTTCTTCATACTTTGTATGTCAGCGATTCTTGCATGGATACTATTCACCGCAATGGTTACGGGATCCTCCCCGCATAACCCGAGCTGGACGGCGATATCTGTTCCATGACCCTTGCCGGTTTTAGCCAATGATCCATATAACAAAACGCGCAACGATTGAACAGTGAGCAAATTGCCTTTAGTATAAAGGGATTCCGAAAAACGCTGAGCGGCGCGCCAGGGCCCGAGAGTGTGCGAACTGGAAGGGCCCACCCCTATTTTAAATATGTCAAATACGGAAATTGCTTCGTGTGCCAAAGAAAAAGTTTAAAAAACAAATGTAACAGAAAAGAAATAAATACTTCTGTGATATTGATATGTAAAAACACCCATGGGTTATTGAACATCAGAGAGGGTAATATCAAAAATGAGGATTGAATTGGCGGGAACCACGATGGCGCCGCTACCATCTTTTACATCCACCGATCCATATCCTAATGTAGGAGGAATGTACAACTGGATGGTTCCCCCCTTTTTAATGAGAGGTAACCCAATTTTCCATCCTTCAATAAGAGAACCCAACGTAAATGCAGCCGCATTCTTTGAATCAAAAACATTTCCATTAGCGAGCTTGCCGGTATATTGAACGATAACGTTGGAGCACAAACCGGGCGTAATGCCGGTACCAACCTGTACTACCTCATAATACATATTGCTGCCATGTTTGGTAGCGGTAAGGCTATTGCTCGATAAGTAATTCAATATGGCCTGTTCTTCCGAAACCGGTGCAATCTTATTCTCTACTTTATAAGGACAACCAACATCTTTCTTTAAACAGCCGCAAAATAGCAACGCCAACAACAAGCATCCGGTCAATAGTTTCACCATAATTATTGTAAATATAATTAATCGGTAATAAGACAGGGTATTTCTACTTATTGCTGCTTTTCTTCTATTAATTTTGATTGTTTGGCCTCTTTATTTTTTAGTTCCTGGTATTGCTGTTCTTTCATTTCCCACTGTTGCCGTTTGTAGAAAACCGCAATAAAGGCGGTAATAATAATTACCGCAACAACCAATACTACCGGGCTCGTTTGTGTATTGGCAACTGCGTCAGCCCTTTTATACCAGAGTTTACCCGAAAAGAGCAAGATCAGGATGGGTATGGAGAACAATAACCCTATTGGTATACCAATAAGTAACTGCCGAAAAAACCTTTTTTCCCGATCCCGATGGGTCTCCCAAAAATCCATAAACCGCTTTTCATTTTCTGTAAGCATTTTTAAATGTTTTAAGAGCATCCAATCCGCCCGGCAAAAATAATGTGCTAAGTCCTACGTTAGTAATTAATCAGTAAATTGTGCCAAAACTCATATTATCTTGAAAGTATCAGGTCTACTAACTCAATATTTATACCAGCATAAGAACTTAAACTTCCCCAGTATTGGCCGGTTTACTATCGATAAGGCGGTAACTATTCCGGAGCAGGCGGATAAAAACTACCAGGAATTTCTACAATACATCCAGTTTACCCCTAAACCATTGGCAGGCCCCGATCCGGAGCTGGTTGAATATATCCGCGAGAAAACCGGAAAAATCAAGCCGCTGGCCGAATCTGATCTGGAATCCTATTTTGCGGATTGCAAATTCTTACTCAATATTGGCAAACCCGTTTATCTCGAAGGAATAGGTACCCTGCAAAAGAATAAAGATGGGGGTTTTGATTTCATGCACGGGCAGGCAATGAGCGAACGAATGGAAGGACTTCCTCCTGAAAAGACCGCCGAAAAGCAAGGGGAAAGAAGGTTTCTCTATAATAATGAATACACGAGTCAGAGCGGACAGAGTAACATACTCAGAAAAGTGCTGATTTTTGGAGGAATTGTCGTGGGCCTTGGAGTAATTGTTTGGGGAGGTTACTTGTTATATTCTAAAAAGACAAACAGTGAAACCGAGAGCAATGAATCGGTTAATATACCCATAATCGACAGCAGTAATATAGCACCAATCACGCCGGATTCGTTGATACAATCCACTAATCCTGATACAACAGCCAGCAAAAAAATAACGGAGAGTATTCCGCCGGTGGGTTCCTATAAATTTATCTGTGAAGAAACAGAAAACAGGCAGCGTGCAGTTAAGAGATTCCAGGCGTTGCAGCAAGTGAGCAATCAATTCAGATTGGAAACAAAAGATTCTGTGCGTTATACGATCTATGTTGTTTTGCCCTCCACTCCTTCCGATTCGGCCTGGAAAAAAGATTCGCTGAAGGCCTGGTATTGGGGAACCCGGAACCGCAGCATCCGGATTGAACAATAGTAAATGAATTGCAGTGCCGTTCTCGGTAATTTTTTTGTTATACTATGGAAGACCATTTCAATTTCCGTTAAAGATAACGCTCCCTAATTATTTCCAAACCAAAGAATAATTCTTCTTTTACCCGGATCGCTGGGTCCAACTTATTTGTTACTGCCTAGTAGTTCTTATTAACCAAAGAAGCGGGAACAACAACTCACTGCTGCTGTAAATCCTCGATCAATGATACCAGGAAAAAATAAAATAGATAATATCAGCAACAAGACAGAACATGAATACAAAGGGAGTACCCGGTCAAAAAAGAATTACGTATTTTTAAAAAAACTGCCATGAAATACTATCTGACTATTTTAATTTTTTCTCTTTTCTCAACCGGTTTATTTGCCCAAAAGAAATTGTTTAACGGAAAGGATTTAAGCGGATGGACCATACATGGCACAGAAAAATGGTACGTCGAAAAAGGAGAATTGGTATGCGAGAGCGGACCGGATAAACAATATGGTTATCTGTCAACCAACAAACCTTACAAGAATTTTATTCTTACCCTGAAATTCAAACAAGAGGCTAATGGCAATAGTGGTGTTTTTTTCCGGTCTTCTATTGAAGGGGTAAAAATCAGCGGCTGGCAGGTAGAAGTAGCTCCGCTCAATAACCATACAGGAGGTATATATGAATCATATGGAAGAGGATGGCTGATACAACCTGCTGCGGATGATGAAAAATTCCTGAAACCAGATGAATGGAATGATTTAAGAATACAAGTAAAGGGAGATGAAGTAACAACCTGGCTGAATGATCACCAGATGGTTTTTATTAAAGATGAAAAAATAGGACAAGGAACCGGGTTTATCGCTTTGCAAATACACGATGGCGGGGGTATAAAAGTCCGCTGGAAAAAATTCCGGATTAAAGAGTTGAAATAATTTTCTGCCAGATATATACTTAAGAAGGCACATTCTTTGCCTAATATTGAATATTTCTTTCTGCCGTTGCAACCCATACTTACCGGAACCCGTCAATATGTATACTTTTAGATGTACCCGCCCTTTTTATCTCTGTAACCCGGTTTTTGGTCCGTCATTTACGTCTTTGGCCTTTGCGCCAGAGACTTTTTTGGTTGTAGCAGAACCGGGTTATAAAAGCGAATTATAATAAACAATTAATTTTCTGAAGTCTTCCGTATTCCGAAATTTTATTTGTTGCTCACTGATGAATTGCTGAATTTTTTCCGATTGATCATTCAGCAGTTCAATTATTGATGATTTATCAGAAGGCAAAAGAGCCATCGCTCCATTTTTAACCAGGTAGTATTCTTGCTCATCCCGTATCCGGCGATATATTACCTTGGAGGCAATTTGCTGTTCCTCGGTAATCTGCTTAATGTGTAAACAAAGCAACGTTGTTTTTCCTTCCGCTAATACCTGGTAAAAAGTTTCCTCGTTGGCTTTCTTAGTTGCGGGATACCCTTTTCTAAATACCATAGAGTCTTTTCCTGCTGCTGATTTGTTATAAAGAATAAACTCCCTCACCTTGCTTTCCGACGCAAAACTACTTCCCTTAAACAGCAGCATCAACCGGTTGGTTATACAATCAAATTTGATCTTGAATTGGTCGGTCAAGCGGCCACTGCTAAACCGGATGACTCCCTCGCTCCAATCTCTAACTATGTAAGGAGAGCCCGAAACATCGTTATAAATCGGCGGATCGTTGGATGCTCCCGTGTTTTCAGTAGTTTGAGCAGATGCCGATCCTAAACTGAGTATCATGATCACAGTGGCCAGCACTTTCATATATCCCATTTTAATAAAAGGTACAACTAGTTAAGCAGCTACAGATGTTAATTTACGGCAACCATTACCGTGTATAAAGAATTGAACAGGAAAAAGGTTTCAGCTTTACCTCACCGAATATCGTTTTACCGGTTGAAACGATAGAGTTATCAACAACATATGTTCTCCATGGCTGGGGGGGCAGGGCAATAGTTTGTATTGTTTCTTTTCCATTATATATCACTAAAATATTTTTCCAGTCGTCCTTAACGGCCGCTCCATTGATAGTATAAGCTACCACACCCGGCGGAAGTTGGTCAAGAAAGGATATATTTTTAGCTACCAGTTCCGCGGTAGTTTGACGGAATGCAGGATGCGCCTTCCTCATTCTTATAAGCCCTTTCACGTACCCGAATACTTCTTTATTTACTGTTTTTAGATTCCAGTCAATCGCATTAATGCTATCGCCCGAATTGAACGAATTCTCTGTTCCATTCTTACTGCGCAGGAATTCGGTGCCCGCATGCAAAAATGAAATACCCTGGGAAGTAAGTACAATAGAAAGAGACAATTTATGCATTTCCTTTCTTTCCTCTACCGTATTGTCCTTAGCAGAAATAGCCAGTTTGTCCCACAAGACATGATTATCATGACACTCGCAATAACTGATCGTATTAAAGGGCGAAGCCGCATACGGTGCTTTTGAATAATTTACTTTTTCATAATTGATTTGAGGATGCTGAACGGCAGCCACTACCCCAAACTTTATGCTTTCTTCCATCCCTTCCTTTCCACTGGCAAAGCCGCGGTCATTATGATCAAATACACTTCCTTTAATTCCATCGCGCAGGTCATCACTGAAAACAGCTATTTTATTTAACCGGTAAGCGTTTTTTTTGAGGGCCCTTACCGAATCAGGCAACGGACAGGAACCCGCTGTCCACCCTTCCCCGTATAATAATATATCCGGCTTAATTTTATGCAGCGCCTTTGAAATTAAATTCATGGTTTCAATATCATGCACCCCCATCAGGTCGAAGCGAAAACCATCCACATGGTACTCCTTTACCCAATATATCACCGATTCAAGTATGAACTTTCGCATCATGGCCCGCTCACTGGCGGTTTCATTTCCGCAAGCCGTGGCATCTGAAAAACTGCCATCCGCTTTTTGCCGGTAATAATAGCCGGGCACCAATTGATTAAAATTGGAATTTGAAGAGAACATAGTATGATTATAAACCACGTCCATCACCACCCTTAATCCATTTTGATGAAACCCTTGTATAAGTCGTTTGAATTCTTTTATCCGGTTGCTGCCTTCATATGGATTGGTAGAATAAGATCCTTCGGGTGTATTATAATTAAGTGGATCGTACCCCCAATTATATTGGGGTTTATCGAGCCTGGTTTCGTCGAGAGTAAAAAAATCATAAGACGGCAGCAGGTGCACGTGCGAAATGCCCAATTCTTTTAAATGATCGAGGCCTGTTGACAACCCTGCTGCATTATGAGTTCTTTTCTCTGTTAACCCCAAAAATTTTCCTTTATTCATAATACCTGAACTGGAATGTATACTCGCATCACGAACGTGGAGTTCATAAATTATTGCATCAGTTTTATTTTTGAAAGCGGGGCTTTTATCAGCATTCCATCCCGGTGGATTGGTAGCAGCCAGGCTTCCCACCATTCCTCTTTTACCATTTACTCCTACTATTTTTGAATAAGGATCGGTCACTTCTTCCATCCAAATCCCTTCAATCTTTGCCCGGAAGACATAAAACTTTCCCTTCTGGTCCCCGGTTACAGTGGCACTCCATGTTCCTTGAGCTCCCTTCTTCATGGAAAGAGTTGATACCGGCTTCCCTCCTATACCTGTCGTATAAAAAATAAGTTGAACCTCAGAGGCTGGGGGCGACCATATCCGGAATATTGAATGGCTGGTTGAATAGGTTAAGCCAAGATCATTACCCTCATAAACCGGGTAACTGTTGTAGTCTATTTGCTGACTATACCCGCATTGAGAAATGACGAACAGGAAGAGAAATAAATAATACTTCATTTGAATTTTTTCTCTCTAAAAGTACAAGTTATTTCAATAAACGGAAGCAGGGAAAGATATTTGGGTTGAGGATAGGAAATTTAAAATCGGAAGTTAGTTGGTAGAAAGAAGGAAGAAGAATACAGAATATAGAATGGAGAATACAGAATTTTGCGTTGAGAAATCACCACTAAGATTTGGGAAAAAAATCTTTGCCAGATTCATTAATAAATGAGATGATCCACCGCATTCGCATTGGAGCATATTCAACTGATTCTTTTTGATTAGTTTTCGAGCCGAGAAAAATAATAGGCCTCTTCACTTAACACATGAGAAGCAGGGATAAATGTAAAAAAGGAATTGCGGATAATTTCTTCTACCGACTGCAAATAGGTTAACCCGATCTCCGGTGTTTTAATAGCGAACTTCCAACTTTGAATTTTAAGCATGGCAATCTTGCTGGCGCTGTTTAAATGATTGTCGGAAATGCGGAATTTTTCTGCGATAAAATCCTGGTCGTTACTTAGGTAAGTTAAACGGGGTTTCATAGGGATTAATTTTAGCTTTCAAGTGACTACGGTATTCTTAAAACGAGGAAAGAAAGAGAAAATTGTATATTATCTGGTACAGTATAATGAACCCCTTATCATTAGGGGTTTATCCTCAATTGGTTGAGGAAATATTTCTTATCTATTCCCCCAAAAACTAATCTTTTATGTCCCGGGAAGAGAAAGTCGCGGTTGCCCTACGCTTTGGATTAAGAAAGCAGTCAATACCAAATTTGCTTTGCCAGGAAGAATACCCGGCAAATTTTCTCAGAACAGATAACCGGGAGGCGACGATGAATATTGAAAAATGAAAGGACTCCTCCTTGTTTAGTAATGCAGGCGAGTGAACTATTCTACAATGCCATGCGTGATGACAAACGCTGCTTCCACATTCTGCTAAAATCAAATTCTGTAATTTTGACCACTTCAGTAAATATATTTTATATGAGAAGAAATATCATCCTCGCTGGTATTTTATTTTTCTTCCTGACTGGTAAATCAGCTGCTCAGGCTCAAAAGAGTCTGCAAATTGAAATTAATCAGCAGGTATGGAAACCTTTTATAAACGGGTTCAGTAATAACAACAGGGAAGTATTCAGAGCTGTTCACAGCAGGGATGTGATCCGGGTAATACAGGATGATAATACCATTTGGAACTATGACCAGTATTTCCCCGACCAGTATACAGGCCCTACAGACACCAGTGCCAGATATAAGAAATCAATTGAACTTCGGTTTATTCAGCGAATTGCCTCAGTGGATAAGGCCTTTGAAGCAGGTTACTATAAGAGCTCTTCTATTTCACCCGATGGAACCACCAGAACCAGTTATGGAAAATTTAATGTGGTATTAAGAAAAGAAAATGGAGTATGGAAAATACTGGTGGATGCGGATACCAGCAAAGGAGTGACCGCTGATGATTTCAATAAAGCAGAGGAACTGGAATAAATAGTTGCCTTTCAGAAACCCCTCGATGACCGGCCCGGGCAATTGAAAACCCAATGATCGGCAGGTGAATGGTTAGATTATGAATCTTCTCAATTACCATTATTACAAAAAGAATCTAGAACCAAACCGCTGACAATTCATTAATAAGCGTGCTAATGCCCATCCAGCACATTATTATAACAACCGCCCAGCCTATCACACTCATCCAGACCGGGTGTTTATAGTTTCCTGCGATTCTTGTTTTTGTTACCGCCAATAACATCAACCCCAGGGATACAGGTAATATCAGTCCGTTTAACGCCCCCACCAATACTAATACCTTCACCGGTTTTCCCACCAGGGCAAAAATAAATGTGGAGAAAACAATAAACCCAGTAATGATCCATCGTTTGTTCTTTTCAAACCAGGGATGAAAAGTTTGCAGAAAGGAAACGGAAGTATAGGCGGATCCCACCACAGAGGTAATAGCAGCACTCCATAACACCACTCCAAATATTTTATAACCTACATTACCCGCAGCGATCTGAAAAACAGAAGCCGCAGGATTTTTAGCATCCAATATTCCACCACCTGTTATTACACCTAACGCGGCTATGAAAAGCAGTATACGCATTACAGATGCCAATAGAATGGCGCTGACACTGCCTTTGGTAACCTGTCTTATTTGCTGAGGACCTTTTATACCGGCATCAAGCAACCGATGTGCGCCCGCAAAACTGATATACCCACCAACAGTACCCCCAACGAGCGTGACAATGGCAATAAGACTAATTTTTTCGGGAAAAAATGAATGATGGATGGCTTGTGCTAAAGGCGGATGCGATTGAAGAGCCACCCAAAGCGTTAATCCAATCATTACCATACCTAAAATTTTCGAAAATCTATCCATGGCTACACCAATCTCTTTCACCCAAAAAATTACCAGGGAAATAGAAGCACTGATGATAGCACCATATACCGGGTAATCAAACGTATCATCCACCGGAAATAAAATATTAATGCCGAGCCCGGCTCCTGCCACATTTCCAATATTAAAAGCAAGACCGCCCAGAACAATTAATGCCGACAGGAAATAACCCATTCCGGGCAATAGGTCGTTGGCAATATCCTGCGCCCTTTTTTCCGCGATAGCAATAATGCGCCAGGTATTTAACTGAGCAGCGATATCCAATAGAATTGAAAGCAGTATTACAAATCCGAAACTGGCTAATAACTGTTGAGTAAATACCGTGGTTTGAGTAATAAATCCGGGGCCAATGGCAGAAGTGGCCATTAAGAAAGCGGCGCCTAAAATAACAGAAGTTGTGTTGGCTTTGGTCAAATGGTCAATGAATAAACAGTCAATTTACGTTTTAAGTGGTAGTTAATAAAATCAGGAAGCCAGCAACCACGGAAACCCCGGGGTGGACGAGGGAGAATCAAAAATTAAGAAGAAAGAATTGGGGAGATGGTATATCATGTTAATTTAACTTCAGGAGAGTTATTTCTTTATTATTTACTCAATAAAGCAATAGATAGTTTCTCAACTCGATTACTCCAACTCAAGGCCGGGGGCAGTCTCCCTTGATTTCTCTGCGAACACTGAGCGTTCATTCTTCATTCGTAATTTTTCATTTTAGATTTTTTAGATCTGTTTATGCCGTCCTGAACCTGGTGTTTATGGCATATATCATCCCTGTATCCTGCATAACCTGGTTAGGACGGGGGAAAACGGTAGTACAAAAATTATTTTCAACCAGCGTATCATTAAGAGATTTAAATCCTTTCATATGCCATTCTATTACAATCACACTGATTTTGGGAAGCAAACCTATTTTATTCAATTGGTAAATGATATCGTATTCGGCACCTTCGCAGTCTAATTTAAGCAGAAGCGCTTCGCCCGGGTGCTGAAGAAGTATTTCCGGAATTATTTTTTTAATATCAGTGATTCCTACTTTCACCATGTGCGATTTATCCGTTTCCATCTGATCAATGAAGAAATCAGAAGTGCTCATCACGGCACTTTCGCCTTTTATCATGGGTATCTCCAGCAACGCATCAGAGCCTCCCACTCCTTCATTACGCGGAAGAATTTTATCTTTCAAAGAAGGATTCAGGGAAAAATTTGCAAGAGCCCGCTGGTAGGTTTCCGGAAACGGCTCATAACTATATACTTTTGTTACATTTTTGAGTCCCGCAAAATATAAGGAAGCAATTCCCACATTCATTCCAACATCACAAACCACTATTTTTTCGGTATTTAAGTGTATGCTATATACTCCCTCCGCAAACAATTCCTGTACAACATAAAAATTATCAAATGTGTCACCGTTGATACGCGCGTCGCCGCAAAGAATGGTAATTGCTGAAGGCCTGGAATTATCGAGTTTTATATTGGGATGGGTAGCAATACTCAAAAAAAGACTCAGGCTTTCCTTACAGTGCATCAGTTGTGCCATACTAAAAAGCTGACCGGTTTTACGAACCAGTAATTGACCATTCTTAATACCTACTTCGCGAATCCTTTCTATAGGGAAACCATGTTTGGATAAGAACCAGGCCATGCGGAAGCTTCCGAAACGCAATAAATAATAACCGAGGTTCAATAGCTTATAAATCTTCTGCATATCAGTCCCGAATTGGGGCAAATTAATTTAAAAAACAGTAAACGGTTTTAACACGATAAGATTGCTGCAAAGGACGGGTTATTTTGACCATTCCGGAGCACTGATTTTGATATTTTCTGCTTTAAATATTTCATTAATCAAGCGGGCAAATTCGACCGCCTTGCCACCATCGCTATGCAGGCAGATTGTTTCCGCTTCCACGGGAATTAGGAACCCTTCTATACTGGCGGCGAACCCGTTCTTTACAAGGGTTAACACCTGTTTAATAGCCAACTCTTCGCTTTCAATAAGTGCGTGGGGTTGTGAACGGGGAGTTAGGCTGCCCCCTTGCTGGTAAGTTCGGTCGGCAAAAACTTCGCTTACAAATTTCAATCCGCATTTAGCCGCTTCACTCTTCATCTTGCTGCCACTTAAACCATATAGCATCAGCCATGGATCAATTTGTTTTACAGCTTCGCAAATAAGCGCGCTGGTTTCGCTGTCTGCAGCAGCGCGGTTGTATAAGGCCCCGTGGGGTTTTATGTGGTGCAATCGAGTGCCGAACTCGTGGCAGATTTTTTTTAGCTGAAGTATTTGTTCGGTGATAATCGACGGTATGGCATCTGCCTGAAGAGAAGAGCCAACCAGGTCCTTTCTTCCGAAATTTTTCCGGTCGGGATAAGAAGGATGGCCCCCGATGGCTACGTTAAATTTCAATGACAGTTCAATGGTGCGGCGCATGGTGTCAGCATCACCCGCATGTCCGCCACAGGCAATATTAGCGGAACTGATCAATGGCATTAATTCTGCGTCGTGTGGCATTCCCTCACCCATATCGCAATTCAGATCAATCGTCAACATACCAATTGTTTCAGGTGATCAGCACAGGCTCTCTGTAATATTTGCAATTCGTTTTGTTGTGCGCAATATAATTCTTCCGCATGCTCCATAGATGTCATCGTAAATTTAATGGCGTCGCTGGGCCTGAGTTGAGCCAGTTTCGGAAAATGAGCGGCAATCACATGAGCTATGCGGGGATACCCCCCGGTGGTCTGATGATCAGCCATCAAAATCACCAATTGTCCATTAGGTAATAGCTGTATGGTTCCAAAGTTTACGCCTGAAGAAATTAATTCAATCAACGATAATAATTGCAAGGATTCTCCCTTCAGTTGGTAACCCATTCTATCGGAAGAGGGATGAATAATAAAGTTGCGGGTAAGCAACTCCTGTTTTGAATCATCATCCAGTTGGTCCCATTCATATCCCGTCGTAATAAAAATTTCATGAGGCAAATCATATATTTTATTGGAGGCAGCTCGCCAGGGCAGTATGGTTTTTTCCTTTTCCTCTTCTAACCAGGCTGAGAAATACAAGGAACTTTCTCCCAGGAATAGCCGATCCAGCTTTTCTAATTTTCTTCCTGCGTATCCACCCGCTCCTGCTCTGAGATGGGTACTGTAACTATCCAGCCACTTCTCTATTTCAATACCCCCATGGATGGCCAGGTAACAGGACCCTCCATTATTCAACCTGTCGAAATGCAAGGCTGTATTCCGTCGAACAATAATGGGTTGCCAAAGAGGAATGGGTTCATTATCGATCATTGGAGTAAAGTCGCCGCCGCAAATACTTATCAAAGCGGATTGTTCAAATAAAAGTTGTGGCCCGGGAAAATGCATTTCAATAACCGGATGGTTTGTTTCATTTCCTACCAGGCTATTCGCTACCTGCGCTGCATACCGATCCATCGCTCCGCCGGGGTTTATTCCCAGGTTGCTGTATCCATAACGACCCATGTCTTGCAATGAGTCTAACAAACCCGCTTTTAGAACAAGAATCGACATAGTGAATGGTCATTAGGGATTAATCAATAGTGAATGGTCGATATAAAATAGCAACCAATTTTCTGCCTCTATCCTTCATTCTTCATTCTTCATTCTTCATTCTGTATTCTGTATTCTGTATTCTTCATTTCCTATTCTTCATTCTGTATTTATCTTTCACATTCCTCATTTTAGATTTTACATTTTACATTTCAAACTCTGCTCTGCTAATGGAATAAAACTGTACCTGATCACCTGGTTGCAGCCAAACGCATGGATGGTCGTTTCTGTTAAACAAAGAAACCGGGGTTCTGCCAATAATATTCCATCCGCCCGGACTTTTAAATGGATAAATTCCTGTTTGCGTACCGGCAATTCCCACACTACCCGCTTCTACTATTACTGGTTTTTGTTTTCGCGGGGTGGCGAGTTGTTCATCCACTTCACCCATATAAGGGAAGCCTGGCATAAAACCCAGCATATAAACCCGGTATAATTTGGAAGTATGCCATTCAATAATCTTTTCTATACTTATTTTTTTCCGGGTTGTCATTTGAACTAAATCTATACCAAACTCTTCCTCATAACATACCGGAATGTGATGGATTTTTGCACTGTTTGATTCCTGAATGGAAGATTGCCGGAAAGCCTCCTGCAACTTTTCATTCACCCAATGACTAATTATCGTGGCAGGCTGGTATTTTTTCCTGATAATAAAAGGATCGTAATAAACTGTAAGGGAGCTATAGGCTACAACCAATTCTTTCATCCCCTCAAATGAATGCTGCTGCAACCATTTTTCCATCGCCAATACTTTTTCATTCAAATCGGCGCTGATCACATTTCCCAGATCAATCGTGATAGCAGTATCTCCCAGGCTGAATATTTGCATACGGCTTAATAAAACGGGATTATCACAAAGGTTAAAATAAGTAAAGACTGTTACTAAAAAAATCAGTTTTTAATGGAAGCACCCGGATTATTTGCAGGCCATCAAAATAGATTTGCCGGATTTCAGGCTATTATTAATTTTCAACGCATTGAACAATGGCAGAATCGAAACTTCACGGCGGCAGACCCTTGAATAAAACCTGCCAGCATACGTACGCAAACATACGCATCTTATCGAATCACGTTTTCCTCCGCCGCGAACTATATAACCAACCCTTCTGAGGGCGGGAGGAACCTGATTTTATGAAAAGTCGACTTGCCGTCGCTTTAATCAACGTTTATTTAAAGCACTTGTTGTTTGTTTTTATAAGGCGGTCCCAAAGACCAGAATGTACCTGATGAAACTTATTTTCGGTGAATTTTGGGTTAGAAAACATTAATAAAGAGAGGTTTTTCCCCAACTGGCGGATAGTACCAATTTGTTGTTTTCGCCGTTATACACTAAACTTGCACGCCAACAGGCCTGTAAAAAACCGTTGATATTTAGCGTATGGCGAAGAATTTATTGATTGTGGAGTCCCCTGCGAAAGCCAAAACCATCGAAAAAATTCTGGGAAGCGATTTCCAGGTAAAAAGTTGTTTCGGGCATATCCGCGACCTGGAAAAGGCCGGAATGGGTATTAATTTGGAAAAGAACTTTGAACCAACCTATATTGTTTCCGAAGGCAAAGAAAAGGTAGTGAGCGAATTAAGAAGCCTAGCTAAAAAATCAGGTGAGGTGTGGTTAGCGACGGATGAGGACCGGGAAGGGGAAGCAATCAGCTGGCATTTATGCGAAGTATTGGGACTGGATCCGAAGAAGACAAAGCGGATCGTTTTTCATGAAATCACCAAACCGGCCATCTTAGCGGCGGTCGGAAATCCCCGAACGGTTGATATGAACCTGGTGATGGCGCAACAGGCCCGCCGGATATTAGATAGAATTGTTGGGTTTGAACTCAGCCCGGTATTGTGGCGGAAAATAAGTATGCGCAATAATCTCAGCGCTGGCCGCGTACAAAGCGTTGCGGTTCGTTTGATTGCGGAAAGGGAAAGAGAAATCAACGCCTTTAATTCAACCAGTACGTTTAAGCTGGAAGCTTTTTTCACAGCCAAAGATCTCTCAGATAAAACAGTTACCTTTTTGGCCGAAGGCAAAAAACAAAATACGGCCGAAGATGCGGAAGCCTTTTTGAAAAGCTGTATCGGGGCCAATTATAAAGTCAATGATGTTCAGGTAAAGCCAGGTAAAAAATCCCCCGCTCCTCCTTTTACTACTTCCACTTTACAACAGGAGGCCTCCCGTAAATTAGGATACGGCGTTAGCCGAACGATGCAGATCGCGCAAAAACTGTATGAAAGCGGAAAGATCACTTACATGCGTACCGATAGCGTGAATCTTAGTAATACGGCACTGGGCGATTTGACCAATACTATTAAAAGCATGTACGGGGCCCAATACCACCAGTTCCGCAAATTCAAAAATAAGAATGAGAGCGCGCAGGAGGCACACGAAGCCATTCGCCCCACCTATATGGAAAACGTTACGGTGGATGATGCAGACCAAAAGAAATTATATGAATTAATCTGGAAGCGCACCATGGCCTGCCAGATGGCAGATGCGGAATTAGAAAGAACAATCGCCAAGATAAAAGTATCCACCAATAACGAGGAATTAACAGCCCAGGGGGAAGTGCTGAAGTTTGACGGCTTCTTAAAAGTATATCGCGAAGACCGGGATGATGACGACCTCGCTGAAGAAGAACAGGAAGGGATGTTGCCCCCTTTGTCGGTAGGTCAACAATTACCTCTCACTGAAATGAAAGCCGTAGAACGATTCAGCCGGGCGGCTCCCCGCTATACGGAAGCATCGCTTGTTAAGAAACTGGAAGAACTTGGCATTGGCAGGCCCTCTACGTATGCTCCTACTATTTCTACTATATTAAAAAGAGGATATGTTGAAAAGCGCGATAAGGATGGGGTAAAGAGGGAATTCCGCGTATTAATTCTGAAGAAGGACAACGTAAATAAAATAACGGAAAGTGAAAATACCGGCGCAGAAAAATCGAAACTTTTTCCGACCGATCTCGGGCTGGTAGTGACCGATTTCCTGAAGCAGTATTTTGATGATATAATGGATTACAGTTTCACGGCCCGCATTGAAGAGGAGTTTGATGAAGTGGCGGAAGGCAAGATGAAGTGGAATAAAATGATTGAAGATTTCTATCATCCATTTAAGAAGGATGTAGAAAAAACAATCGAAACAGCCGAGCGGGCCAAAGGTGAAAGAGAATTGGGTATTGACCCGATCAGTGGTAAAAAGATTGTGGCACGCATGGGTAGATACGGTCCTATGTTACAAATTGGCGAATCGAATGAAGCAGATAAACCGCATTTTGCCGCGTTGAAAAGAGATCAGAGTATTGAAACGATTACCCTGGAAGAAGCATTGGACCTGTTTAAACTCCCACTTACCCTGGGAGAATATGAAGGAGAAGAAGTATATGTGAATACCGGGCGTTTTGGACCCTATGTAAAATTTGGCGAGCAGTTTATATCAGTACCCAAAGGAGAAGATCCGCTGGATATTGATATGGACCGGGCTATTGAACTCATCAAGGAAAAACAACTGGCCGATGCCCCTATTGCGCATTTTGATGGTAAAGGAGTAACAAAAGGTAAGGGACGATTTGGCCCCTATATCAAATGGAACAATTTATTTATTAATGTACCCAAGCGATACAATTTTGATGAGCTGAGTACGGCAGATATAAACGAATTAATTGAAGCCAAAATAAAAAAGGAAGCCAACCGCTACATTCAACACTGGCCCGAAGAAAAGATTTCTATTGAAAACGGACGCTGGGGTCCCTTCATCAAATTCAATAAGAAGATGCTGAAGCTGGGGCGCAAATCAGATGACAACAAATTTACACCGGAAGAACTGGCTGTTATTTCTTTAGACGAAGTAAAAAAAATTATTGAAACGCAGGTGCCCGGTGCCTTCACCAAAAAAACCGCGAAGAAAAGAGCCGTCAAGAAAACCGCCCAGAAAACGGCGAAAAAAACCGCGAAGAAAAAAAAGGAGTAATCTATTATCATGCTCCACCTTAAGTTTCATTTATCCGAAGAGGAATACTTCGAGTACAATTATTATACCGCCTGGGCGGCCCCCGACCGGAAGAAATACCGCATTAGTTATTACTTACGAGTTCTGTTATTGTATGGAGCGGTTGCCACCCTGTATGTTTTTTCCAACCCGGAGCACCAGCGGGTAACAGATATTTCGGTATTTAGTATCATCGCGCTATTATATCTTTTGCTTATCCCTTTTCTGATCAAGAGATCGGTGAAGCGCAGGGCCAAATATATGCTCGAGCAAGCAGAAAATAGGCATATACTGGATGAATGCGAGGTTATTTTACAAGATACCGGTATTGTGGATAAAGATAAGGCTACGGAAAGCCGGTATAGCTGGGATGCTAT
The DNA here is from genome assembly GCA_963775145.1 of uncultured Chitinophagaceae bacterium. Classification (GTDB taxonomy): domain Bacteria; phylum Bacteroidota; class Bacteroidia; order Chitinophagales; family Chitinophagaceae; genus Endoryza. The sequence goes on along the minus strand of CAVZHZ010000009.1, from coordinate 953,183 downwards.
CGTAAAGAAAGGAGAAACACTCAACTGCCATTATTTATATACGAATTCCTATCACGCCATCGTTATTCCTAAGCGAACATTAAAAGAGGCAGGAGATAAAAAGGAACTGCAACGGCTACTTGAGACCCATTTGCCGCTAAGCACGGATCTGTTAAATGTAAAATTCAAAATGTAAAATCTAAAATATAAAATACGGAACCTTATTCTCCGGGATCGCTTCTTGCTGATTAAGATTCTTCATTTTAGATGCTGGTTTTTTCCGGTGTTGTGGATATGTGGAAAATAAATTTAGTACAGGATTTTAGCATGCCCGATATTGACGATCAATAACCAATCGTTTATATACAGGTTCAAATTCGTAATCCATGGAAGAAAACAAAGAAATATCTGCACTGTTTCACCTGATTGATGATCCGGATGAAGAAGTATTTGGCGTGGTTTCAAACAGGATCGTTGATTATGGAAAGGGGATCATCCCCAACCTGGAAAACCTCTGGGAGAATACTATCAGCGAAGGAATACAGGAACGGATCGAGTTGCTGATTCACCGGCTGCATTATCGTGATCTCACCGAAGAATTTGTGGATTGGAACCGGCACCCGCACCAGGATCTGCTAACCGGGGCTTTGCTGGTGGCCCGTTTTCAGTATCCGGAGCTTACCTCGGCCCCGGTTTTCCAGGAGGTAGAAAAACTCCGGAGAAATATCTGGCTCGAACTGAACAGTTACCTCACTCCGCTCGAACAAATAAATGTACTTACCAGTATATTGTATAATTATTTTAACCTTAAGGGAGGAGAAGTAAATTACCAACTGACGGATGAGTTCCTGATCAATAAACAACTCGAAACAAAAAGAGGAAATGGCATTGCCAATGGCATTCTTTATTTAATTCTGAGTGAGCTGCTGGATGTACCTGTTCGGGCCATCAATATCCCGAGGCAATTTGTACTTGGTTATTTTAAAGCGGAATATGATTTTGAAAAACACGCAGAAGATCCATTATACAAAGCAGAATTTTTCGTGGATCCAATGAGCGGTCATGTGTTTACTCATAAGGATGTAGATAATTATCTAAAAAGAATAAATGTTCCTCCTGCCGACGCTTATTTCAAACCACTCAGCAATAAAAAAATCATTCAGCAACTGCTTGAAGAATTCAGCAAATGCTTCGATACGGTTAAGACCCGGTATAAACAACAAGAATTAAAACTGTTGGCAGAGCTGATTGAATAATAGGATCGCAAAACGGAGTAAATTGCTGAATCCCCCATTGATGCATCATTTTTTGTTTCCTATAGACAGCCTGACTTCTTCTTTGCGTTGACGGGACACTGGCAATTTGGTTTTGTCGGTTAATATTACAGCGCCCTCATTGAGATAGTTATTGACGAAGGCTCTGTTAACGAGGTGAGATTTATGAATCCGTAAGAAATTATGCTGTATTAATATTTCTTCGTATTCCTTCATGGTTTTCGCGCTCAGATGTTTTCTGTTGTTGGTAAGAAAGAACCAGGTATAATTGCCTTCTCCTTCACAACGGATTATTTCAATTGGGGAAAAAAAAACAGCACCGGCCGAAGTGGGCACGGCCAGCCTGAAATTAGTTTCTTCTTTTTGGGCAAGGTTGTGCAATAAGTTTTTTAGTAATGACTCTGTTTCGTTTTTTTGACTGCGTTTCTCCAGGAACCGGGCCACTGCTTTCCCTAATTCGTCTGCATTTATGGGTTTCAATAAATAATCCAATGCACTGAATCGTATTGCCTGAATAGCGTATTCATTATACGCTGTGGTAAAGATTACTTCAAAATCTGTATTCGCTAACTCACTAAGCAACTCGAATCCGTTCTTTTCGGGCATTACAATATCCTGGAAAATCAATTCCGGATGGAACTTATTAAACAAAGCGGTAGCTTCTGAAGCTTTCGTTGCTATCCTTAAATCGGTTATTTCAGGCACATACCGTTCAATCATTAGCTGCAATACATTAGCGGCTGCCATTTCATCGTCAATTATTAATGCTTTTATCACCGCATGAAGGTAATAAAAAGCTATTTAAATTAAACTACCGTAAGTTATAACCCGTTCAAGGGAATGTTTATGATTACTTTTGTTCCGGAGGATAATCCTTCTTTCGAAAACAGGTCTTCGATTGAAACAAAATTTCTTATTGTTGGAGATTTCGGAAGGAATCGTATTCGCTCTTCCACCATCAGAATACCCTTCGGTTCGTAAGGCAACATTTTTTGTTGCTGTTCTTTAATAGTTGCCGCTTTTTTTCGGCCAATACCATTGTCGGTTATGGTGATCCGGAGGCAATATTCTTCCGGTAATAGAAATTCAATGATTATATTCTTTTCACCCTCCTTTAATGGTAACCCATGTTTAAGGGAATTTTCAACAAAGGGCTGAATCAACATTCCTGGCAACCGTAATGCATCCGTTTCTATTTCTTCATCAACAACCAGCGTATAGCTGAATTCCGGTCCCATTCGAAGCTTTTCAATATCGAGGTAAAGCGATATCTGTTCAATTTCCTCTGCAAGATTGATGGTTAATTGTTGGGAGGAATGCAAGACTTTTCTAAGCAGGGTAGCGAATTTAGAGATATAAACATTTGCATTATCGGTATCATTTTTCAGCGTGAATTGCTGAATACTATTCATAGCATTGAATATGAAATGAGGATTCATTTGTGCGCGCAGGGCTTTTACTTCCAATTCAATCATTTGCTGGGCGATAGTCGCTTTTGCCCGTATGGCACCGACTCTTCTCTTAAATAACAGATATACAAACCAGGCAATGAAAGCTAAGATGACAAGGCGGAACCAAAAAGTTTGCCAAAAAGCCGGTTGAATACGGAATGAAAACCGGGCAATCTTATCATAAAATTCACCATTTATTTTTCTTGCTTTTACATTAAATACATAATTACCTGGTGGTAAGGCAGAATAACGAATAGTATGCGATTTCCCGTTTGAAATCCAGGCAGGCTCGAATCCATCAAGCTTAAAAAAATATTCGATGGCGCCAGGAGATACAAAGTCAAGCGCAGAAAAATTAAATTGAATGGAATTATGTTGATAGGTTATTATTGGACGGGGGCCGGAAACCAATATGGAATCGTTTATATAAACTTCATTAATAAGTACCGGAGCATTTCCTACCTGTAACAAGGAATTGGGTGTAAAACAGATTAATTTATTATTAATTGTAGTGGCAATTTCTCCACCAGGAAGGGCAACAATGCTTTGCCTGAATTTTGAATATGGAAGGCCATTCACATTATTGTACAGTGCTTTAATATTCCCTGCTGAATCAACCATCCCAATACCTTTTATCGTGGTAAACCACGTATTTCCCTTTCCATCTGTTTGCACGCTACACACATTATCATCCGGCATTCCACTCTTCATATCATAGTTATTTACCTCCTTTTGCGGATCAGCATTTGGACTTAATCTCGCTAGCCCCCCTTCTTTAGTAGCAACCCAAACATTCCCCTTTAGGTCGATAGAAATATCATTTATTAATGAAGAGTGAAGAGCCATTGGATTTTTATCATCTCTTTGAATTACCTCAAACTTTTTCTCCCGCAAGGTATATTTAACGAGACCTTTGCCCGCGGTGGCTATCCACACACAACCGGATAAGGAATCAAATTCCAGTGAATGAATGATCCTGGTTTTGAATTCTTTTTCTGAAGGAGCCCAAATGGTTTTAGAATTTGGCGAATAGATAAACAACCCTTTACGACGGGTACCCAACCAGTAGTTGCCTTCGAGGTCAATTGCCATACACGTAAGGGATCCTGTTTTCCAGGGGGCCGGGATAGTTAATTTGTTCCATTTATTCTTTTTTGGAAAAAAGGTAAGCAATGATTCTTCGCATAGAAAAAACAAAGTATCCGGATGCCGGCTGTAAAAAGCATAACAGGTATCACCCGCGTAAATTGGCGGCTTATTGAAAGCAGAAATCTTCCCGGTTTTATTATTAACAGCCCAAATTTTATTATCATTAAAAGAAGCCACCCACCATTCCCCTTTTTCAGGCCGGTAAATAAAATTCTTAAGGGCAAAGATGGGATCAAACTCCAGGTTTTCCGGAAAGGCAACATGCAGATTAGCATTGAGCCGGGGTACAAATTTGCTAACCCCTTTGGTAGTACCAAGCCATACAATTTTATCCCTGTCTTTATAGGCAGTGGTTACTTTTCCGGGAAGTAGCATTTGTTCCATAGTAGTATTTCCTTGCAGAAAGGCAACGACTTCCCTTTTCTGATTGACCAGGGCTACCCCTTCCGGAGAAGGAATAAATAACTCATTATTGCTTAATGAAGACAATGTAAGAGATTTATCCTTGTATGCCCGGGCATCTATATTTACACGAGCAAGTTGCTTTTTCCCTGATTCATAAATAAATAATACTCTTCGTTCGTCGGCGCAATACAGATATTTGGAAATGGTATCATAATAAAAAAATGTAATCCCATCAATTGCCACCCCGGCTTCCAATGCAAAACTTCCAAGTACCTTATTAAAACTGAAAATCCCTTCTGTTGTCGCTAACCATAGTTCTTCCTTTGATTTTTCCAGTATTTTGAAAACTGAATGATAGAATGAGGTATATTCGATATTCTTTTCTGATAGAAAAGATCGGAAGTCAAAGTATGTAGCATGATTAGTTTTGGGATTAAATCGCACGAAAGATTTGGAATCAATGGCCAGCCAAACTGTTGTATCGTTATCTGGGAAAACATCCCAAAAAACCGATTCTGAAAAATCAATATGGTCTTTAATTGAATAGGCGAAGAAGACTTCCGTAGTATCCGTTTGGGCATCGATACGATTTATCCCTTTTCGGGTTGATACCCAAATATCACCAGCCAAATCCTGTTTAACTGAGGTAATAAAAGCATTGGATAAGTAATTTTTTTTCGCCAGGCTTGGAGTGTATACTTTAAAAGTATTACCATCATACCGGTTTAGACCATTTTCAGTACCAATCCACAAATATCCAGCCCGATCTTTCAGGAAACAAGTGATATGGTTGTCGCTAAGACCTTCTTTCTCTGTGATGTTTTCAAAATAGGGTATTTGCTGGGATTGCCCCTCAAAAACGATAAAGAACAAGGCGCTGAAAAATGTTATAGCAGTTTTTTGTCTCAAGCATTAAATTGGATAAATTGAAATTACAAAATAAGATGTATCCTTCCTAGGATGCCTTGTACACCCAAAAACTAAAACCGCTGTCTGTTGGCACATAATTATTAAAGAAAGTACTTTCGAGTGAACCTATACAATTTGAACAAAATACCGGAGCCGTCAGTACCAGGTATTCATAGAGCCGGATATAAATATCTGTCCCAGAATAATCGATATTATGATATACAGTAGATTCGGAGCAGCAGGTAGCGCCATTGGTATTGGCCGGAACATAATTATACGGGCTGATAATAATTGTAAATAAAAAAGGCTGGCTCACAAAATCGGGGTCATTTAAACGCAGCTGATAAACGCCGCCGACATTTTTTATTATTGTATAATTGACCGTCCCGCTGTTTGCCAGTGTTCCATTGGCATTTACCCGGCCATAAGCAACCGGCAGCAGATTAAAACCGGCAGTCCTGGATGTACGGGTCATTTTATTGGTAAGATGCAAATTAGAAAAAGGCACATCCACGGAAAGTAATTTAGTAAACCCCGCACCACTTTTACCAATACCAAACTGAATTTCATCCGCACTGGTGGCGCCATGTATTTGTAGGGTGGCAGGAGCCACGCCAATTCCATAAGCCGCCGTGGCGCTTACATTGCTAAATTTATTTTTTCACCGGTAATATTCGGAAAAGACAAAGGGGAAGAAGGAACAATATTTCCAATTGCAATATTGCCGGTTGTATTGTTTATAATCATCCTGTTCGACCCGTCTGTAATAAAATTTGTACTGGTGATTTCGTTATTCTTAACAATAAATTCATCAACCGTCAGGAGCATTTCGGTCCCGTTGGTACTGCCGTTGCCTGTAGCCGTATTGGTGAACCGGACGGATGGGGTGAATTGGTTATGAATATTAACCGTACTGGCCGGTGTATTGGTGCCAATACCTACTGATGCGGTCGTGCGGTTATAGATAACATCAGTATTCAATGCCCACATATCTTTTGTGCTGTCGATTATCTGCAGCCAGCGGGTAAACTGTGCGGAGTAAAACCACTGACTTTTTGTATCAGTATCATACACTAATAATCCATTGGCCGGTACAGAAATATTGTTGCGGGCCGATGAGTTCATTCGGGGAATGAGTACCCCTTTATTTATGGATAACACATCTAATTGTGCACTGGAATGAGAAATACCTCCCGCATTGCTTATCGCTACCTGCCCATTAACGGATGAATAAAACAGCCACATCAATATAAAGAGAAAACAACTTTTATTCATAAAGAGATATTTAAAAAAAAATAGTTATTGACTAATTTTTATATACCATAAACGAAATACCCGAATCCTGCAATTTCTGTTCATAAAACCAGACGGAAGTGCAACCGCAATCAGCTATATTATTGTTCTGTACTTTAGTGCTCATTATTTTAACCGTAAAAAATGTTTCTGCGGGGTTGGTTGATACTTCTGCAGTATGAGCCTGATCAAATAAACCAGAACCACTAACGAATCCCGCATCAAAAGGAGAAGCCATGATAAGATAACTGTTACCAACACCAAAGTTCGCCCCAGTAACAGATACCTGGTAATGGCCATTAGCAATTTTGACAATGTTTACATTACTGGTTTTTACCTGGTTAGTTCCATCATTGTTTATTTTTCCGTAAGCGAATGGCAACAGGTCGGCAGTGCCGAAATTATTTCGCAACAATTTATTTTCTAATTGCACCTGGCCATTTCCATTTACAGTAAACCGGTTTACAATACCCGTACTGGTTCTTCCATATCCAAACTGCACTTTGGATGCGGCCAGGTCGGCATGTATCTGTAAGGAATTATTATTTACCCCCATACCATAACTGGCATTAGTAAACGAATTGTAGAAATTTACTTTTTCACCATTGGTATTGGCAAAAGTTAAAGGAGCAACCGTTGTTTTAGTACCAATTCCCACTTGCCCGGTATTACTGATATGCAGGCTGGTGCCTGCTGCATTTTCAAATGAAATGCCGCCGGTTTCTGTATTGCTGATATTCAAATCTGCCGCATTACCCATTGCAAATGATGCACCATCAGTACTGGTTTGCCCGGAAAATATATTGGTAAACTTCATTCCGGTTATCAGTGTATTATTTATCTGCATCGTACTCGCCGCCGCACTGGTATTAATACCCCAGCGCAGACCTGCCGTGTTAAATACAGAGGCCGTAAACCCGGCGTTTAGCTGAAGCCGCCAAAGTGTATTTAAACTGTCGTACTGCTGCAACCAACGGTTGCCTGCATAATACCAGGTACCATTGGTGGTAATATCATATACCATCAGGCCATCTGGCGGACTTACAATACCGGTGCGTTGTGCCGTAGAAAGCCGTGGCAGCAAAACGCCTTTATCATTTCCGTTTATAGTAAGTACGGCGCTGCTTTGCGCAATGCCGCCACCAATAACCGTTTGCGAAAACTGTTTTTCTGCAAATGCAAAAATGACTATGGATAACAAATATTTTTTCATATGTGAGGTTTGAAAATTTATTGTACTTTAAATACGACAAAGCCAAATCCTGCATTCCTGCCTATCTGCCTTTCTCTGTTAAAAATGTCATAGATTACACATGTACCGCAGGTTATTGCCCCTATATTTATATGGTCGTTGCCTATATTAATATGAAAATCAAAACCTATCCATTGAGTCAGCACATTAAGGCCCAAATCATAATCTCCGGGGTCGTCGGATATGGCAGTAACCATAATTATTGAATTAAGCATACTGATATCACCTGCGGGAAATTCTAATTTGAAAAGACCATCATCAATTTTTGTAACTGTCCAATTGCCCGCTGCCCCCACTTTTAACCCATTACTTCTTACCCTGCCAAAGGCAGCCGGTATCAGGTCCGCATTACCAGAAATAACTGGCCGGGTTACTGTTCCTTTTATATCTACCACACCATTGCCCTGCAGTTCCATTACCGGGGTGAAATTGCCCGGAGCCCGGCCATAACCAATTTCTATTTTTGATGTGGCATCGGCTGCATGTATTTGCAGGGCATTATTTTGAACACCTATGCCAAAACCCTCAAAAGGATTATTATTTTTAAGAATTATTTTTTGACCGCTGCTGATATTGCTGATGGTAAGCGCCGAGGGTGTTGCAATGCTGCCTCCAATACCCACGCCCGTACTGTTAATAAGTAAGTGAGTGCTTAGCCCATTGCCTGATAGGTTAATATTCCTGTTTGCTTCGTCTGTCCTGAATTCCATATTACCGCCGCTGCTGATGCCAATTACTGCTCCATCAGCAGAACTGCCGCCGGTAAATGCATTCTGAAAACGTATTTGCGAAGCGCCGGCATCATGCAGGTGCAGGGTATTAGCCGGAATGGTATTTACTCCCACTCTTGAACCGTTAGGTACATAATAAATTGCAGGCCCGTTTTGTTTCCATAAGTAATTATTACTGTCGATATGCTGCACCCAATTGCTGCCGGTGTAGTGAAACAATGAATTAGCAGTGGTATCAAATATGAGCAGACCCTGTGCAGGTGAAATGATACCTCTTCTTGTACTGGTGGAAGTGCGGGGCAGCAGCAATCCTTTATTACTGCTTTTAATATCCAGCATGGCTTTGGCATCGGGCTGCAAACCATCATTGTTAATGGCTACGCTTTGAGAAATTGCAGCATTACCAATAAGTAGCAAGTAAGTAAGGGAGAATATTTTTTTCATGGCAAGAATTATTAATTAATCTATCACACCATACACCACACCTGCACCGATATTAGTAATAGTATTGTTTCCGTTATTAAAACGCACTGCTTTGCCTGCTGCACCACCGGCCCCACCACTTCCAAAACCAGCTTGACCAGCTAAACCCAAAGTTCCGCCAAAACCACCACGGCTTCCGCCACCTGTGCCGGTGCTGCCTAAACCAAAATTGCCTGGAGTTGTAATAGTACCCGGGCCGCCATCAGTAGAGTTTGCCGGGTTGGATAATGCGGGACCACAATAATCAGGACTCAAAGGAATGATTAAATAGACACTATAAGTGCCTTTTATTCCTCCGGATGATGGAGAACCTTGCCCACCGCCACCGCCACCACCGGCACTGGTAAGTGATGTACCATAATTTCCACCGCCGCCACCGCCACCGGCGCCTGCTATGATTCCATAATTATATATTGTAAGCTGGCTGTTTGATTTGGAATGAACAGCATCCGTGCCATTATTTCCTGCCTGCGGCGGAACAGGGAAGCAGTTATTTGTAATACCCGTACTATTACCACCACCAGCACCACCATCACCCCCTTTTCCATAAATGCCTCCGTGATTTTCAATAATAACAGAACCTCCGTTGGAAACATTTACCAATGAAATGGCCGGGGCAACAGTAGTCCCGCTAACTATTACACCACTGTTTATTACTATTCTTACTTTATTATATCCTGGAGGAACAAGGTAGGCTGTAGTATTAGCAGTAATCGTATCAATAAACAATCCACAGTTGTTGCAATAAGCTGTCCATACTTTAAATGTCGTATCATAATATTCCAGAGAACCAATATCCGTATTAAAAACATGTAGTCCGTGTGCAGGGTTTACAATGCTGCTTCTTGCAGCCATATTCATATTGGGGAATAGAATACCCTTGCTGGCTGATGACATGTCAAGTACCGCACTGGGTTTAGGTGAAAATGTTCCAATCCCCACATTGCCGCTGTTGGGGTTTAATAACAGGCTTCCATAAAGACTGCCTGCGCTTTGGACAGATTGCAGATAACTGTATCCATTACTTAATGCAGAAGTGCCGATATACAATGCGGTAAATCCCCCGGCTGATTTATTTCGGCCGAGAATTAGTTCATTAGTTCCGGTGTTTCCTATATGCAACTGGCTTTGGGGAGTAGTAATGCCAATGCCTACATTTTGAGTGAGTGCTGCATTAACCATCAGCAGCAAATAATTAAGGAAGAAGAAAATTCTTTTCATATTGAGAAATTTATTGCTTCTTTTTTTCTAAAATTTCAATGCGCTTTTTCAGGGCTTCTATTATTTGCTGCTGTTCCTGCACCGCTTTAACCAGCGGCACAACAAATTGTGAGTAAGCCAGGCTGTAAATTTCTTTTTCATTTTTCGGTACATGCACACCATTAAAATCATAACCAACTGTTTTAGCGGCCTGCTCCACTTCCTGTGCGATGAACCCGCTTTGCCGCATGTTCTCGGCATCAGTGTAGTTAAGGCTGGCAAATCTTGCATCAGTTGCAGGTTTGCCCGATATAAACTCATCCATTTTTTTTGCCTGGAAATTGTACACCACCGGGTGTAGTTTCATTATAAAATCGAGCCCCTTTACTGTTTCCGTTACATTCGTTTTAAACCTTCCGTCTGAAGGAAAAGTATAAGCAACATTTCCCTCAATAACCGTAACTGAACTGTTGCCCAAACGAATTTTATTGCTGGCATTTACGGTAGTGTTAGATCCTATTGCTGTTGCATTGATTAATGCCTCTGAAGAAGTATTTGCATTATTGCCAATGGCAGTATTTTGAGATCCTGTTGTATTAATGTGTAATGCTCTATACCCTATGGCTGTATTATTAATTCCCGTTGTATTTACGAGAATAGCGTCAATGCCCATAGCAGTATTATTATCTCCGGTTGTGTTAGCACGCAGCGCTCTGTACCCGTTAGCTGTATTACTACTTCCTACTGAATTTAATAATAGAGCCTCATAACCAATGGCTGTATTTTCAAATCCAAATGTATTTGAGTATAATGCCTGGTCACCAAGAGCAGCATTATTATTTCCTGACGAATTTGACCATAATGCCTGGTATCCAATAGCTGTATTACTATTACCCGTATTTAAAAATAATGCCTGTTGTCCATTGGCAGTATTTCTATTTCCGGTTGAATTTGAGAAAAGGGCAGCTTGACCGTTTGCGGTATTTCCAAATCCTGTTGAATTTGAGTATAGTGCCTGGTAACCAATCCCGGTGTTATTGTTACCGGTTGTATTGACCTTGCCGGCATCTTCACCAGCAAATAGATTGCTATTGCCGGGTATTGCAAGAACAATAGAATTACCAATCCGGTAAACCGAATCTGTATTGATGCTTCCTTTTACATCCAGTTTAACCAAAGGGTTGTTCATACCAATACCCACATTGCCGCTAAAAGGGTTTAATATTAAATTGCCCCAGCTACTGCCAGCAGTTCTTACAGCCTGGATATATCCGTACCCGTTGCTTATTGAAGAGGTACCCATGAACATGGCAGTGTAACCTCCGGCATTTTTATCCCGGCCTATTATTAATTCATTATTACTGATGGCGCCAATATGTAACTGGCTTTGCGGAGTGGTGATGCCAATACCTACGTTTTGGGTAAGAGCGGCGCTAATCATAAGCAACAGGCCATTAAAAAGAAGAATTATTCTTTTCATGATAAGAATTTTTTAATCAACCGCACCATACACCACACCTGCGCCAATATTTATTACTGTATTTCTGCCAGGATTGCCACTTATAGCTTTGCCTGGTGATCCACTTGCGCCACCGCCGCCTGCACCAGCCTGACCCGGTAGGGCTAAACCTCCGCCTGTTCCTCCATTGAAACCGCCGCCCGGACCTGTGCTACCGGTGCCAAAAATGCCTGGTGCAGCAATTGTCCCAAAACCACCATCAGTAGAATTGGCAGGTGGAGGATTAATTTCACCGCATGCCCAATAACCACCAAATGGAGGGTTAATAAGGATAAATATGGGATGCCTCGCAAGACCCTTAGAACCACCGGCTGAAGGCGCACCTTGTCCACCACCACCACCACCACCTGCACTGGTGATAGAAGATCCATAATTTCCACCACCGCCACCACCGCCTCCACCGGCTATTAGTCCATAATTATGAATTGTAAGCTGAATAATTTTACCCGCTATACCAAGAAATATAGCAGTACCACCATTTCCTCCACCAGCTCCTCCCACTCCAGTGCATGTGATATCTAGACTACTACTTGCGTTGCCACCACCACTTCCGCCACTCCCTCCTTTGCCATATATGCTGCCATGATTTTCAACAATTACAGATCCTCCATTGGGTACGTTCGCCAGGGAGATAGCACCATCTATTCCAGTACTCGCTGTAATGGTTACATTAGAGTTTATAACAATTCTGTATTTATGATGGCCGCCGGGAACGGCATAATCTATTTTATTAGTTGTTATTGTGTCATTAAATACGTCGCAGCTATTACAATAGGTATCCCAAACTTTAAAAGCTGAATCATAAGACTGCAGTGAACTGCTGTCTTTATTATAAATAAGCAGACCATCAGCGGGGTTTGAAATTGTATTTCGTTGTGCCGTTGTCATCCGGGGAAATAAAACACCTTTATTGGTAGAGGTAATATCTACTGCTGCACTTGCACCTGGAGAAAAAGTGCCAATACCGACCGTTCCGTTATTTGGGTTTAATAACAGATTTCCGTATTGACTCCCTGCGCTTCTCACTGATTGTATATATCCATAACCATTGCTTAATGCAGAAGTACCGAGATAAAGGGCAGTATAACCTCCGGCATTCTTGTCCCTGCCTATTATAAGTTCGTTGGCGCCGACTAAATCCCCAATATGCAGGCGGCTTTGAGGTACACCAATACCGATACCCACATTGCCCGTTCCATTATTGTTGTAAATATTTGCCCCTGATTTTATCCAGCTTAAATTATCAAACTCCACTAGGCGTTTCCAGTCAGTTCCGTTATAATAATAAAATGCATTTCTATCGGTATCAAATACAACCAAACCTGTAGCGGGGTTTATAATTGCGCTTTTTTCAGACTCTCTCATTCTTGGCGGCAGCAATCCTTTGGAAGAACTGGTAATGTCCAAGGCAGCGCTGGCATTGGGGCTGTTGGTGCCGATTCCAACATTTTGCGATTGCAATTCATTATAATTTGCTATCTGCAATAATAGCAGGACAATAAAATATTTCATTATATACAATTCATTTTATCAACTATTTTTCATCTGCACATCCGGCGAAAATTTACCGTTTGATATTTCCGACCACCGTTTTGTAGCCACCACTTTTTGCTGCAAATACATGGATAATCCAGAACGAATCATCCATAGGGTCTGCTGCCGCCGAAGAGTAATGAAGTTCATCGCTATGGGTATGAGTAGTACTCACCGTTTCATTTTTGTGTATACTCATGGGCAGGAATTCTCCTTTACGCAATAGATTGCTCCGTCTGTGCTCGGACTCATTATTATAGAAAATGGTATATCGTACTTCTGGGAACAAGGTATTTTTTGTCTCATATCCTGTTCTGCCATATCCTATTAAAAAGTCTCCTTTATTGTTAACGGCCATCGCTGGTTCTTCATAACTTACCAGGTCGGCAGGATCATCATCCACCGATCTTTTACCAAATCCAACCTGCAGTACTCCCGCACCCGAAGAAGTTATCATTAATTGTGAAGAGCTTGCGACTAGCGGTAATCTTACATAGCGGATTTTTAGCATGGCCTGTTTACTATTTGCAACTCTCGACTTTACGGTGTAATCGTAGGTGAAATAAAGATGATTATTCCGGACATAAGCACCTTGCCGTAAAAACCCTATTTTATCAGCAAGCTTTACAGTCACTGATTTTATAACGGGTTTAGATTGAAGACTGGCATTCTTGTCAAAATATAATACCGTTAAAAGATCCTCCATACAACTCAAAAAACAGGAATATCCCATGCCATTATCTAACACCGTTACTACGTTTACTTTAGTAAGGCCGGATAAATCCGGAGGAAGAAGCTTTATACCTGCAGGATTTGGTTTACCCTGTTTAACATCTGGTACAGAAAAAACATAGGCAGCCGGCCCATTTCCCATACCATCTGCAGCATTATTTGCTATTAGCAAATGATTTCCGTTTATAGCGATCCGAGGCCAGTCGCGGTAATTGTTCTCTGTTGTCATGTACTGATAAAACCCGTCACGGGGATCTTCTGTTTTCGAAACAGCGAAAGCCACCAGTCTTCTAGAGAACTTCTCCATATCGTCAGGGGTGTTTTCGTCAGCAATCCATAACTGGTTTCTTGCAGCGGCGATAATATAAAAGCGGCGGCTGTTATCATCGTAAATTACCCGCAGATCATAAAATTCGTTTACCTGGTAAACAGCCTCTTTTTTATCAAGCCCCAGTAACTCATTGATCGGGTCGAAGAAAGACTGGAAGAAAATATCGGCATTTATCCGAGTAGGCAGCCCGTTTGCTTTGGGAGCCAGCAGAGAACCGGATTTATCAAAGAAACCAATATCATCATAATCCATAATAACCAGGTAATATCTTCCTGCTGCTATATGCGGATCAATGGTATTACTGATAGAAGGTTCCACCACCAGGGAAGCCGCAGGTGATTTGGAGGGGCTATTTAATACCTCTGCAAAATCATCCATTTTATTATTGTGCTGATGGTTCTGCACGAGTTTATCGGCTCGATCGTCCAGGTTGATTCTGCTGATTTTTACAGCAGTAATTTTGCCGGGGGTACTTACTTTACCCAGGCCGGGTATTTTCTTGATCATCGGTTTGGATTCGGGACCGCCATAATCATTGAACAGTAATTTTACGTTTTGGGTTAAAGCAATTTCATTTATGCCAAAAAGTAATAAGAACAGCAGGAAAGGATTCTTCTTCATAAAATAAATAATTTTATAGATTACGTTTAACAGATTGCGTAGTTAATTGCATTTATAGGCAAGTGTGGTTGGATTGCTATTATCTTCCTTAAAAGAGTTAATATTCCCATCAGCATCATATGTATAATAAAAAAGATCGATTGGGTAATTACCCGTTTTTGAACTTTTGAGGATATTCTTGTTAAACACAAATTGATATGAATCTGAAAGAAATTGATCGATGTAAAAAAAATCTCCTTCTGAATAATTCTTATTCAAAAAATATTCATAAACAGTGGTGCCATAAGCCGGGGATTGCTGCTTTACCAGGTTGCCATTGGCCCAGGTATACGTAATGATATCGCTATTTGATGAGTAGGAGTCTGACAGAACCTGTTTGGATACTTCCCTGCCATTGTATTCAAATGCATCATTGTACCATTCCGTACCGGTTTCATTATAATCACCCCTCACATTAACAGGCATCCCATTTGCATTGAGGGTAATGGTTTTCCGATCATCAAATGCTCCTCCTTTCGTGGTAAGAACTGTGAGGCTGTTGCCATTATAGCTGAATGTTCTCAGCTCATCATCATACGTCATCTTATCAATTTTTCCATCGGCCCGATAGGTGATATAAGTCGGCTGGTAACCGGTATTGGTAATCGAGGCCACTTTGCACCCGAATGCAGGAGGTGGATTCTGACTGTTGTTCTTAGTACAGCTTACCAGACCAATAGCAAAATAGGTACTGATCAGAATAATGAGCCGGGTATTTTTATATTTCATCATTTTGTTTTTATCAATATTCTATTCAAAATATTATGCAATTATTTTATGGACCTTATAGTTTAGGTCAGCCTTGATTGCGCTGTACCGAATGTACCGCCAGGAATCCCGGCTTAACAAGTCATTTTATTGAAGCGTTGAGTTGAATTATTCAATGACAGGAAATGAGGCTGTCTCAAAAGACCAGGTTTGAAAAATTACCACGGAGACACTAAAGCTTGAAATTCAACTTTACTTTGCTTTGTGAATTTGTGTTTTGGTGGCAAAAGAAATACTTTTGAGACAACCTCATGCATTTAATAGGGTAATCCAGCCGGGCGAGTGTGTGATTCTTTTCTGAGGAATTGAGCGAGTGCAGGCACACAATAAATTATTCTATTGCGCACTACTATTAAACTATACAACCTCTATTTTGATGGCTAAAACAAACTTAGCCTCTAATCAAAGAGAATAAATTTTCAATTAGAAAACAGGCACATTTAGCTTCAGATCCGCTTTGCCGAATGCTTTTCTAAATCTTGCCAATACCTTGGCAGCTTCCGCCTTCTTTTGTTGGGTCGACAGGCTTTGATATAATCCCCATAAAGCCCAGCCATTTTCATTATTATTATTTAAATCTTTTAAGAAAGTTTTCTCCGCTTCTTTCCATTTACCAGCCTTTAGCAAAGCGTTACCCAGGTAATGACGGGGATTCAGGATCCAGTCCCGCGGCTCGTTATAAACCATAGTCTCTTCTATTTTAGATGCCTCTTCAAAATAAGTAATGGCTGAAGCATGATCATTTTCCTGAAATGCGATCGTGCCTGACAACAAATTTTCCGCCACCTTCGCCCCTTCTATCGCCGCAGAAAAAGGAGTAAAGGGTATATTCAGACTGCTATCTTTCATACCTCGCAACATCTGGTCTCTTTCATGACGGGCACCGGCAAGGTTGGATTGCGAGGCTAATGCCATCCCGCGACCAAAATGATATAACACTTTAGCATACGCCCTATCATCTCCCGGTTCCGGACGATTCATTAATTCTTTCCATCTCCCAAACCGGATATCTACGAGTACCGGAGTCATATAAATATACTGGACATAATTACCCATAGCTCCGGGGAATGCCAGGTAATCTTTCGGAATGCTATTGACTAATTCAGCAGCAGATTTCACAGAGTATGCTGATCTTCCTTCCAGCATGGCATTATTCGTTTGCATATGAAGCGCATGGATCAGGTAAAGAAAATCAGCACCGGAAACTGGCGCATAAAGAGGAAGAATCTTTTTATAACTATTCACTGCATCCACATTTACTGAAATTCCTTTTCCATAATATCCAGCGCGCAAATAAATATGAGAAGGCATATGAACAGTATGCGCAAGCCCCGGCGTGAGTTTCCCTAACCGATCAGCGCTTGGCAATGCCTTATCAGCAAATGGAGAAGGCTCCATGACATGTATGTAATAATGATTCGCGCCTGGATGATTGGGAGTTTTCGCCAATAACTTTTCCAATACTACCCGGATGCGGGGAGTCCATGGCTGGGGAATACCATCGTTTCTCCATAGATCCCACGGATGCTGCAGCATCAATGCATCGGCATATAAGGCAGCTACATCTGCATCATCCGGGTACTTTTCATAAATTTCTTTCATCTTATCGGCATATAGCTGGTTTAATCTCAACCTGGTTTGTGTGGAATCCACCGAATACCGAACAGATTGCGCTTCTATCAGCATTTTTTCTTTTTGAGAACTGTTCCCAGAAAGCTCCACTGCTCTGGAGGAGGCCGCTAGTGCATCCGGAGAAGCCGCATAACCAAAATCATTTATGTTCGGCCCGTAGGTTAATGCCTGGGCCCATGGAAGCATGGCACAACCCGGATCAAAGCGGGCCGCTTTCTTAAAGGAAGCCATCGCTTCAATAATATGAAAGCTATAGTACATATTAATGCCCTGGTTATAGTATAATTGGGCACTATCATTCGTTGAACTGATCTTCCATGTATACCTGCCTGCCCCCGCAATGAGGGGTATATCCACCTCATCTATCCAGTCATTCATCAGTTCCCAATCGGGACTACACCGAATGATATTTTTCTTCTTAACGAAAGCAGCAATAGTATTACTTTTTGGCAGGCTATGAATCCTGTTGAAACTAAAGGCAAAAAAAGCTGAAAGGAAAGCTAAACCAGTCAGCAAAATAAATGTTGGTTTCATAACCGGGAAATTTTGGAATCAAAAGTTACAAAAAAAGGAAATGGAATGGGAGGCTTTTCTAGTCCTGCCCGGGTAGCAATCTCTTTGAACTTTTATTTATCCTCCCCACCTTTCCCTGCAGGATCTTTCATTAAGAAACAGGGGATACCTAAATTACCAGCAAGTATGCTTTCAGTAAACGGCTCCCCAACTGAAGCAAACGTATAGTTTTTGCTCCATACTTGCGCAGGTATGGGTAAGTGCAGTAAACTTCCCAAAAGCTGAATTGAAGAAAAGTATAAAGATGCTTATCAAGCGTGGACAAATAATAATGAACGATAAAAATCTCCTTGCCTCTACTTCCTGCCCTAATTTTTCAAAGGCTATGTTGGTGGCAATTATTTTTCAAAACTTATTTAATGCACTTAAAGTCCTTTATTACAATATCCCATAATGAATCTACTGTTGAAATATTGGTAGTTAAAGACATTAAATATATTGTATTGTTTTTTTCAAAAGCGACACTTTTGAATCCAGTTCCCTTTGAAGGAACTTCATAACCATATCCCCAACCTTCCACACCATCAATCACATACTTTTTCTGCCAGGGTTCAATAGTTGTAATTCCAAATTTAGATAATAGTTGTTCTTTAGCAGCTTTAATAGTTCGATTGCGTTCTTCCTGGCTAAGGGGTTCACTTTCGGAACGATCCGCTGTGATTACCCATATCCAAGTATCTAATTTGTTGAAACCAACAGCGTGAACCGGTTCTTCTTTTACTTCTACCTGATAGCCATTAGGAATTATAAGTGAAAATTTCCCATTTTTATCGACATAGCGTTTTTCATCTGATTTGAAACCTACATTAAACATAACAACTACAACAGTTATTATGGTTCCATAACCAATCAAAAGGCCGATTAGGGATAACGGTTTTTTCATCATTCTCCATGCTTCTATAAACCATTCATCATGTGGCTCACTTAGCTTTATGCTAGGCATGAATTCTCTGGCAAATAGTCTTATCCAAAGCAAAGGTGTCCAAATAAGAATAGCTCCCGGAATAGCCATTGAGATAAAGAACAACAAAAAAGGTCCAACGTTATTGCCCTTGTTGGACCCGGCACTGAAGTCATTATATGCTTCACTTGTCCAAAAGTGCAGTATTAGTACAGCTATCACTCCACAAATAGCACAGGCTACTGCTACAGTTACAAACCACAAAGGGATGGCCATTACGCCTAGCCTTTGTTCGTTCGAGGCTCTCCTCTGGGTGTCTCTTACTCTTAATCCTTCTTCTTCCACCTGAGAAAGCTTGGGATTTTGAGCAAAGCATTTTTTGCAAAGACCTGTAACCATTTGCATTGACGCAGATAAAATATTATATGAAGCGCCACATCTGATACAAGTTGCCATGTTATTAGTTTTTACTAGAGTTGAGAAATGTTCTCAAAATTTTAAAGATCATCGTTTAACCTTGTTCTATACAACGAAGCATGCCGGAATAATTGCCACTAACCGCACTTTGTGTCGGAATGAAAGAAGTAATCCGTTTGCTCATAACTGAAGCCAAATTGAAAAACCTAATTTGAAGGTAACAAATAATGCCGAACAGAATTCCATTGAGCCAGAGTCGTAGCTTGGGTTTTTAAATTGCTGATGCTGCAATATCCTGCCACATCTGTAAAAAACCGCTTTTTATGTTGTGTCGCCTTACTGCATCAAAAAAATTCATCAAGAAAAAGATTATTCTCTTACATTATTCTGAATATCGTAAAAAGCTGGAACTAGGTGTTCCAGAACTTGTGCTTTAAGAGTATTGTTACTGATTTCATTTATTAAGGTTAATACCTTCTGGATCTGATTAGAAAAGAAAAGTTCATAAAATCGGGTAATTAGGAGAATCAAGCTTTCTTGAATTAATGGTGCTTTTGGTATTAGTTTGTCAATGGCTTGCGTTGATTCTTCATGATACAAAGTATTACTTGGTAGAAAGCCTAATCCTATCCAGTACGTTTTGGAAGTCTTTATTCCACCTAATAATATTAGCGCGTTGTCTACTTGCCTTGTATAAGCTAAAATCATTGAATACGTAAGTTGAATGCCGGCTTCTTATAGAATTATATTTCTTAGCACAAAAAAAAGTGAAGCATTTGCTCCACTTTATTAAGGTTTCATCCTCCACATAAATTATAAGGTCAGGCTCCAGCCATCGCGGTATTCGCGCTTTACAAACTGGTTGGCTTCGTCAAAATTCGTAATCTTCATATTCTTGGCATCCCATAACAATCGCTTGCGTCCAAGGTATTTATCTTCCCATCCTTTCAGCTTGGGATTCTTCATTAAGAAACTCCGGATAGCGAGGTTTCCGATTAATATGCTTTCAGTAAACGGACCGGCAAATTCAAACGGAGAACTGGTGATTCCTTTGCCATATCCATCAATACAGGCATTAATCCATTGTATATAATGGCCCTCCGGAACGCGTGGTAAGGTGGGGGCCGGTAATGTTTCTTTCATCCGGGTAGAAGGCAATAAACGGGGATTGGCTCCATAACAATCAGCCAGTAATTTTCCTTTGCTGCCGGTGAATAAAACGCCGCCATCCCAATTACCGAATGGTTCTTCCGGTAATAGTTCATCCGGTTGCTGGGGAAATAAACCACCATCATACCAGGACACTTTCACTGTTCCCTTATTATCTTTTCTAGGATAGGAAAGATGAATGATGGAAGAAGCCGGGCAACTGTCCGGGTTCTGCGTATCGTTCCACATTTCTTTCCAGAAGGTAGCCACGCTCGCTTCTACATCGGTGGGATAATCAATCGGCAAGCAGCGGAACACCGGGTCCATAATATGGCAGGCCATATCCCCTAATGCCCCGGTTCCAAATGCCCACCAGCCGCGCCAGTTAAATGGTAAATAAGCAGGATTATAATCAATCATTTTAGCCGGACCAATCCACAGATCCCAATTAAGTTCACCGGGAATTTCAAACTTACCGGTTGGGGTCGCAATGCCCTGCGGCCATACGGGTCGGTTAGTCCAGCAGTCAACTTTAAATACATCGCCGATCAACCCCGCATTGATAAGTTCCTGGGTACGGCGAACGCCTTCTCCGCTTCCGCCCTGGTTACCCATTTGTGTAACTACCTTATATTTTTTCGCTGCCTCTGTTAATATCCTCGCTTCATAAATATCATGCGTCAATGGTTTTTGAGTATACACATGCTTGCCTAATTGCATAGCAGCAATAGTAGCTACCGCATGGGTATTATCCGGCGTAGCGATATAGCAGGCATCAATATTATTTTTTTCTTTGGAAAGCATTTCGCGGAAATCCTTGTAATAGGCAGCCTTCGAAAACTTCTTCCGGGAATTAGCCGCGGCTTTATCACTCACATCACATAGCGCCGTAACATTTACCTTAGGGCTTTTAGAAAATTCGTTCAAGCCGGATTCGCCCATACCTCCGGATCCAATAGCAGCGAGATTCAATTTATCACTGGGAGCCACATATCCCCGTCCTAATACATGACGCGGAACAATAAAAAAACCAGCCGCCGCTAATGAACTATTACGGATAAAATCTCTCCTGGATCGGTTACTGTGTTTGTTTTTTTTCATTTCGTTTGTCGTTTATTTTTAGATGACTGTTTAATGGTTTATGGTTTATGGTTTATGGTTTATGGTTTTTTCTACCGTGCAATTTCCATGATTCTTTCCAGACAGTATTCATGTCTTGATTAAAAGAATGAAAGGTATTACTGAAAGGAACAACTACAAACTTGCCTGCGGCAGGTAGGCCCCAAACTATCAACCACAAACTACAAACCAAAAAAATTTACAAATTCAATTCCCCCCACCCATTTCTATACGTTCTCTTCACAAATTGATTCGCCGGTTCAAAATTCGTGATCTTCATATTTATTCCATCCCATAACAATTGTTTTCGGCCGGGGAAATTATTTCCTTGTTTATGAAAGAAACTTCTTACCGCCAAATTCCCCATCAATACCGTTTCGGTAAGCGGTCCGGCGATGTCAAAATTAGAACTGGTATACGCTCCATATCCTTTCTTGCAGGCGGCTGTCCATTGGTTCTGGTGTCCTTCAGTACCTCCGGGTACCAATGGTTGTTTTGGGGACGGCAATTTAATTTCCTTCATCCTTTTTGTTGGAAGGAGTGTTGGCTTTCGTCCAAACAGGCCCGCCATCAGTTTGCCTTTTGTTCCTTCAAATAAAATTCCTCCATCCCATTCCCCTAATTGTTCCTCAGGCAATAATTCCTTTGGACGTTTAGGTGTAATTCCTCCATCATACCATACCATTTCCACCGGGACCATTTTACCGCGCTGCGGAAATTGAATATGAATTTTGGAAGAGAGTGGATAGCTATCAGTATAAAATACTTCCTGGAAAAAGCCGGTATACGTTCTGGTAACACTGCATTCCACGGCTGTTGGATAACCCAGTTTTAACGCCCGAAAGGGAACATCGATAAAATGGCAACCCATATCTCCGAGGGAACCCGTTCCAAAATCTACCCATCCCCGCCAGATGGCAGGAATATACGTTGGATTGAAATCGCGAAAGGGTGCTGTTCCTAACCAAAGATCCCAATCAACTTCTTTGGGTATATCGAACTTACCGGTGGGAGTTGGTATTCCCTGGGGCCAGGTCGGGCGGTTGGTCCAAACATGCACAGTATGTACATCACCAATCACCCCGTCTTGTATCCATGTTTCTACTTTGCGAGTATCATCTCCACTACTTCCCTGGTTGCCCATTTGAGTTACCACTTTATATTTATGAGCCGCCTGGGTAAGAATGCGTGCCTCATATATATCATGCGTAAGGGGCTTTTCCACATATACATGTTTCCCCATTTGCATTGCTGCTAATGCCTGTACGGCATGCATGTGATCGGGTGTAGTAATAATAACCGCATCAATATTTTTGTTTTCCTTGTCTAACATTTCCCGGTAGTCGCGATAATAAGGTGCATTGGGCCATTGCTTGCGGGCCTTAACTGCCATGCGATCATCCACATCACAAAGGGCCACGATGTTTTCAGCTCCTTTGTTCCAGGCATAGGGCAGGTTAACTTCTGCTTTACCTCCAACACCGATACCAGCAATATTTAATTTATCGCTCGGTGCAGTAAATCCTCTTCCCAATACATGACGGGGTACGATAAAAAATCCAGCGGCCGCCAGCGAGGTATCGCGGATGAAATTCCGGCGGGCAATGGTATTCTTTTTTTCAGGCGGCATATCGTTTGCTTTCATTTAAAAGAGGATTGGAATGTTTGGTGGTGATACAATGTGAAAGAAAGTTAATGGTTTGTGGTTAATAGCCTGCCTGCCCAGGCAAGTTTGTAGTTCTAAAGATTCGGAGATTCCCTTCATAAAATTGATATGCCTCTATTATGTTATATAGATTAATATTAATTTCCATACTCAGTTCCTTCATTCCTCCTTTACTATAACTTCCGTGTGCAAGCCCACATCATGTACACCGCATCTCAGATTCCACATCCCGTATCCCGCATCATACTTTTGTTACGTCGCAGGTATACAAATCCAATTCCTTTCTTAGAGCAGGGTAGCATCCAGGGTAATGGCCGCATTTAGCGATTTACTGATGGGGCAATTGGCCTTGGCCTCTTCCGCGCATTCTTTAAATTTAGCCGCATCAATACCCGGTACCTTTGCTTTTAATTCAATATGAGAATTGGTAATAACACCATCTCCCAAAGTGACGGTAACCTTAGCTTCCAATGATTCGGGGGTAAATCCCGCTGCTCCCAAAACAAAACTCAATTTCATCGCAAAACAACCTCCATGTGCGGCGGCCACCAATTCTTCCGGATTGGTGAGCGTTCCATCCGCAAATCGTGAAACATAATCATAGGATGTGTTATTAAGCACTTTACTTTGTGTGGTCAGGTTTCCTTTTCCTTCCTTACCTGATCCGGTCCAGATTGCCGTTGCTGTGCGTTTCATTTGTTGGTATAATTTTTATATTTAATGAAAATTTAAATTCAATGACAATTACCTGGGATGATTTTGAAAAAATCGACATCCGTGCAGGAACGATAACGGAAGTTAGGGAATTTCCAAAAGCAAAAAAGCCCTCCTATCAATTAATCATTGATTTTGGGGAATTGGGCTTAAAACAATCGAGTGCGCAAATAACCGCCTTGTATAATAAGGAAGAATTGCTGGGGAAACAGGTAGTGGCTATTGTAAATTTTCCTCCAAAACAGATCGCCAACTTTTTCAGCGAGTGCCTGGTGCTGGGCGTTTACACTGATAAAAATGATGTAGTTTTATTGAAACCGGATAAAGTCGTGGAAAATGGTTGGAGAATCGGGTGATGAAACAGTCCGAAAGACGGGAAGTCGGGAAGTCCGGAAGATTCTCCATGAAGTTTGAAATCTATTGTTCTAACGGACTTCCGGACATCCGGACTTTCAGCCTTGCCCACTTTTATGAATAATGAGCGACTTATTTCACACATATTATCAATCTCCCATTGGCCTGATAAAGATTTCTGGAACGGATCAGTTTATTTGCGAAATGAGTTT
Organism: uncultured Chitinophagaceae bacterium; assembly: GCA_963775145.1. Lineage (GTDB taxonomy): Bacteria > Bacteroidota > Bacteroidia > Chitinophagales > Chitinophagaceae > Endoryza. Next base: position 928,777 of record CAVZHZ010000009.1, on the reverse strand, counting down.
TATTGATACTCACCAAATGCCTCCTGCCCAACAGCATAAAAAAAAAATACCACCCCTGGCCATTCGGGCCATTGAAGAATTGATTCAGTATTTCCAGGGAGAACGAAGAGTATTCGAGTTTGCTATCCACCAGCCAGGCACCGAATTTCAGCAGAAAGTATGGCACGAATTGTTAAATATTCCTTTTGGCAGAACCATCAGCTATCTTGAATTATCCAAACGATTGGGTGATACGAAAGCTATTCGGGCCGCGGCCTCCGCTAATGGAAAAAATAATATCGCCATTGTAGTACCCTGTCACCGTGTAATTGGTTCTAAAAATGATTTGGTTGGATATGCCGGCGGATTGTGGCGCAAGAAATGGCTGCTGGAGCATGAAAATAAAATGGCGAATGGGGTGCAGACCTTGTTTTGATGGAAGAAGAGAGAATACTGAAGAGAGAATACAGATTGAAGAAGGAAGAATACAAAATGAAGAATACAGAATGTAGAATACAGAAGGTAGAATAAAAAGAAAGAATACAGGAGGCAGAATACAGAATGGAGAATAGAGAATAAGAAAACAGAATATTGAATAAGAAGTTCACTCAATTCAAAATAGTGATCAGTAAGGTTAGAAAGGTTTTCCTTTTTTTTATTGTTGTCCGACTAAAACCATCTTAATAATTATTAAAGCATCTTGCGGAGCGGGTTCTGGCCCCTCTCCTTAAGGAGAGGGGTTGGGCCTGCCTGCCGGCAAAGGGAGGGTGAGGTAATACCAGCAAATGAAGTATTTAACGTAATTAGTCGGACACTAATGATTTTTTTTAATATTGACATTAGATAATTATTAATATGAGCTTTAAAGCACTTTGGATAACAGAAACCGCGGACGGTAAAATTGAACGGAATATCGTTGAAAGAAATATTGACGACCTGCCAGCGGGCGAAGTACTGATCCGTGTTCAATACTCAGCCCTTAATTATAAAGATGCCTTATCGGCTACCGGCAATAAAGGAGTTACCAAAAAATACCCCCACACACCAGGTATTGATGCGGCTGGAACAGTTGAATTGAGCCGGCACGCGGACTTTGGAACCGGGGAAGAAGTATTGGTAACCGGTTACGATCTGGGTATGAACACGGCTGGTGGATTTGGTCAGTTCATCCGGGTGCCAGCAGCCTGGATCATAAAGAAACCAACAGCATACTCGTTAAAAGAATTAATGATAATTGGTACCGCAGGGCTTACCGCAGCAACAGCTTTACACAAAATGGAATTACTTGGACTAACTCCTGCAAAAGGACCCATCGTAGTTACGGGTTCTACCGGTGGTGTGGGGAGCCTGGCCGTCTCTCTCCTTTCCACTGCCGGTTATGAAGTAATTGCCGTAAGCGGTAAACAACATGCATGGGAATATCTGCAGCACCTCGGTGCCAGTCGCATGGAAAATAGGGAATGGGTGAATGATACTTCTGGTAAACCCCTGCTTAAACCTCAGTGGGCCGGTGCCATTGATACTGTTGGAGGAAATACATTAGTAACTTTATTGAAGGGCTGCAAACTGGAGGGATGTGTAGCCAGTACCGGCCTGGTAGATTCTCCTAAATTGGAAACCACGGTATTCCCTTTTATATTAAATGGAGTAAGTTTGATTGGGGTGGGTTCGGCTGAAATGCCTATAGAAACCAAAAGAATTATTTGGGATAAGCTATCCAATGAGTGGAATATTAAAGACAAACTAAATGCTATCGGAAAGGAAGTTTCGCTGGAGGATATTCATACTACTTATATCGACAGTATATTGCGCGGAAATAGCATGGGAAGGATTGTTGTTAATCTCAACTTGTAAGGAGCATATTTTTTACCGCAGAGAACAAGAGAGGCTGAGATACTCGCTGAGAAATATTAATTGCCTCCTCCGCGCCTGCTCCACGCCCTCCTTTCTCTGCGGTTAGCATTAAAAATCCCTAAAGAGTCTTACTTTTCAAAAACGAAATTTTTTATATGTACACAGCAAATGATAAACGATATGATTTAATGCCCTTTAACCGCTGCGGTAACAGTGGATTGAAATTACCCGCCATCTCGCTGGGCCTTTGGCATAACTTTGGCTCGGTAGATGTTTTTGAAAACGGAAGGGCTATTGTACGTCGCGCTTTCGACCGGGGCATCACCCATTTTGATCTGGCCAATAACTACGGACCGGAGCCCGGATCAGCGGAAGAAAATTTCGGCAAAATTTTAGAGAAAGATTTTCCCGGTAACTTAAGAGATGAGCTGGTTATTTCCACTAAGGCTGGTTACTTAATGTGGCCTGGTCCTTACGGAGAATGGGGTTCCAGGAAATATTTAATCGCCAGCCTGAACCAAAGCCTCCGAAGAATGGGACTTGAATATGTGGATATTTTCTATTCGCATCGTCCGGACCCGAACACCCCGTTGGAAGAAACCATGATGGCGCTTGATTACGCGGTAAGAAGCGGAAAAGCATTGTATGCAGGTATTTCGAGTTACCCGCCGGCAGAATCGCAAAAAGCGATTGATATATTAAAACAATTGGGAACACCCTGCCTTATTCATCAACCCAGGTATTCTATGTTTGATCGCTGGGTAGAAGATGGATTGCTGGATGTATTGGGAAAGAATGGCGTCGGCTGTATCCCCTTCTCCCCGCTTGCGCAGGGATTGCTTACCAATAAATACCTGAAAGGAATACCGGAAGATTCGAGAGCGGCTAAAGCCCACGGTCACCTGCAAGCCAATGAAGTTACCCCCGAGAAAATCGAACAGGTAAAAAAGTTAAATACACTGGCGGAACAAAGGGGTCAATCCCTGGCCCAAATGGCCATTGCCTGGTTATTGAAAGACAAACGCATTACCACGGTACTCATAGGCGCCAGTTCGGTGAAGCAATTAGATGATAATATTGACACGCTGAACACCCTTTCATTATCCTCTGAGGAATTAAGCGCGATTGAAAAAATATTGAGGAATTAAGTAATGATTAAAATAAACAGATGTATTTCCCACAAAGGAACAAAGACCACAAAGTATCACTCATTGTATCCTTAGTTTCTTTGCGGGGAAACAGATTTCGCGTGGGGAAGTGTTGATTGTTTTTTTTAAAATAATGGATATAACTTACCATTAAACTATTTATATTTTCTTCCCCTGTTTAAACAATTAATTTCTCATGAAAAAAATATTAAGCGTGGCTTTATTTTCAGCCTGTATCATTCTGGCCTGCAAAAGTGCCCAAACTAAAAACGCCACCCCTCTCGTTGTTATGAAAGATACCTTATCATTGAACGGAACCTGGCAACTGAAATCCGTAGCGGGAATTTCAATAGCCTTTGAAAAATTATATACCCGCAAAATTCCCGTGATTCGTTTTGACCTGGCCACACGACAGGTTAGTGGTCATACCAGTTGTAATTCCTTTTCCGGCGAATTTATTACCGAGGGATTTAAATTAAGTTTTGCGGAACCAATGACAATGACCAAAATGGCCTGCCCGGGTGATGGCGAAAATGTTTTTCTTTCGAACCTGCAGAAAATAACCGCTTATTCATTCACCGATGACGCGACCCTGAACCTATCAGCGGGTGAAAATATTGCTTTGATATTAGGAAGGCGCGCAGCACAATAATCATAAGCCGAAAGAAATCACGGTTTGCCAATCACCAGGTAATAGCAGCCAGGCCAATGCAATTACCTTTTCCGCTAACATAGAAGGTGAGTAATTTTCTTTCGCCGGCTTCATATATATAATCTTTGTAAAAAGGCCAATTTTCCTCGGGGTAATTAACCATCATATTCGTGGTCTTCATACCACCTATCGATTGAAAAAGAAATAAGCCTTTGAGCCAATAACTATAGCCTAATTGAACAGGTTCATTCAAATTATTAAATACGATCTTCTTTAATGGCAATTGATTCGCCAGGAACTTAACCCCAATCTTTGCTTTAACATCTGTCTCACTACCTTCTTGCCAGACTAAAAACTGTTCTTGTATTATAATGCGGTCGCCGGTTAATTCATCCGGGCCGGATGATTCCATTCCGGAAGAGACCGGAGGTTTGTAAGAATCATTCTGCAGGTTAGCTGATACACTATAGTTAAAATATTGACTGGGCGTTAAACTTGTTTTCAGCATCTCTTCGTAACGAATAGCATCGAACTGCATCGAGGGCGTATTATTATTAACCCTGACAATATCATCACTCCCCCCTCTGATAGCAGGACCGCTTACGGATGCTTGTCTTACAGGTGCCAACCGGTACTTATTGTTTTCAATAAACAACAGCAGGCTTTTATCTTTTTCTGACCAAAATCCATCCTGCACTAACAGTTCATTATCCCTCCATTTTTTGGTACCACGCGCCCCCTTTTTACCAGAATAAAATTGACTTATTGTCTTTGCTGAAAATGGAATGGTATTCGTGACCGGTTCAGCATTCCTTGAAACCATATCAACAGAGGTGATGGTGAATCCCTCGTACCTGTTTGCTCCTTCATTTTTATATAAAGAGGCAATCTGCACTTCTTTTTCAGAGCCACCCTGAATAAAAAAAGGCCTCACCGGTATTTTATCTTTATAATTAATTATCCTGGTTACTATTTCCCGGCTTGACCGGGGAAACTGGTAAAGAGTGAGATTCCATCCTTTTCCGGAAGTGAACCCCTTATCATAAATTCCGATTAATACTTCACCTGATTTACTAAAATGGACGGGAGTATGATCCTCCTTAAGGGGATAGAAAGACAGTAGCCTCGTTTCTTTTTTTGTTTTTTCCGCTGAGGGGCTAATAATGAAGTAATCGATATTTAATTTATTATTCGCCGCAGGCACTCCTATTCTATATAACAGAAACTCTTTACTTACCGGGTTAGCCATGTATTGAAAATAGGCTTTGGCATCTGGCCTTTCTGTTTTGATTGAGTCGAGCAAAGTATATGGCTGAAACAACTCCCCCATTTTATCTAACCGGATTAAACCCAGGTATAAAACATTATTTTGCAGATGTTGAATGATGACGGTACAACGATCACCCTCAATTGAATAATTGACATTTGCAAGCGGTGAGAGTTGTGGAACGAGCAGGTCATTCCGCCGAATTAACTTACCCAAACTATCACAAATAAGAATTTCCGGATAATTATCGGTCCTTGTATTCACCAATAAGATATTATCTCCTGCTTTTCCGGCCAATTGATAGTTATAGAAATTATGCCCTGAATCGAGTGGGGCGTAAAAATCAATGCGCTGGGCAATTGTATGTAAGGAAACCAGTGGTAGTAATACAATAAGAAGCGATCGGATAGTAGAATTAAGCATAGGCATCTTAAAACATAAATGTAGCCTTAAACTACCCGGTACCAGAATACAAATCTTAGATTAATTTAAATTTAACGTGGAAGCAGGTCATCTATTTCGTTAATTCCTTACCGGTAAACGCCAATGGCAATAACTGGCTGGCCTTTTCAATAATAAACACATTGCCTTCCAGTCCGGCGAGTATCAATCGCACCGGTTGCTGCGTTCGTTCTTCAAACTCCTGTAATGCCTGGCGGCACATTCCACAAGGCGATAGCGGATAATGTCCCACCTTCTTAGTGTTTCGGTAGCTGATGGCCATTGATTCAATTGGTATACCCGGGTATTGCGTGGCAGCGGCAGCCAATAAAGCTCTTTCCGCACAAAGACCTACCGGGTACGAAGCATTTTCCTGGTTTGTGCCCGCAATTTGTTTTCCATTTGATAATTGAGCCACTGCTCCTACAAAAAATTTAGAATAGGGTGCATAGGCATTATTGGTCATTGCCCTGGCTGCTTTCAACAAATCGGCATCCCGGCTGTTCAATTCGTCAATGGAAGCATATTCATCAAACGAAAAATGATATTCTTTTTTATTCATGTATAAACAGGTCTTAAAAAAAATCCTTTCATGAATAGATGAAAGGACTTAAAGTTACAATTATTATAATTGAATACGTGTTAGTGTATGATGTTGAATAACCTCTTCCAGCGCAAACCACCCTCCCAACTCATCCAGATCATACCGGCCTCTCCTACCACATGATCTTCTGGTACAAAACCCCAGAAGCGACTATCCTGCGACCGGTGCCGGTTATCTCCCATCATCCAGTAATAATTCATTTTAAAGGTATACGTGCTGGCTTCTTTTCCATTGATAAAAATCTTGCCTTCTTTTTCTTCCCAAGTATTATTTTCATATACATGAATCGCGCGTTTATAAAAAGCAATAGTGCGCTTATCCAATGGAATGGTCACCCCTTTGGCAGGAATCCATAGAGGTCCGAAATTATCAACGGTCCAGTTTGCCACCGAACTATCTCTTGGGAAGATACGGGAATCGGGAGATGGATCGATAAATATGCTGACATCCGTTACCCCGGGTATTTTTCTCACCATTTCAGCTTCCCCCGGGGTGAGATTAATAATATACTGACCCGCACTCGGAAAAAAATCCTCTCCTTCTTTCAGGCTCACTCCTTCTTCTTTTAATTCATCAATACTTAATATCTTATTATTATTGGTAAGAACGCGGTAGTCGATGGCCGAGGCGGGCGGAACAAAAGCGGGTTTATTATTTATATACAATACTCCCTGGCGCACTTCCAGCGTATCACCGGGTAACCCGACACATCGCTTGATATAGTTCTCCCGCTTGTCAACGGGTCTTGTTTTAATTGTGTAGCTGCTCCATACAATATCCCGGGCCCTTGCTTTACTAACCGCCAGCAATTCAGCTTCCGTTTTATATTGACCTTTCAACTTCTGGTATTGTGAATTTTCTTCTCTTTGCAAAATATCATAATACGGATCCTTCGAATCCTCTTCTTTCGTAAGGGTATCACCCGCCGGGAAATTAAATACCACTACATCATTTCTCTTTACCGGCGTAGCAAACCAGCGGGTATAAGGAATGTGAATAATCTCCGTATACGATTGAGTATTGAACACGGGTACTGTGTGATGAACAAAAGGAACCGCCAACGGGGTATTGGGAATCCGCGGTCCATAGCTGAACTTACTGACAAACAGGAAATCGTTCACCAGTAATGTTTTTTCCATGGAGCCGGTAGGAATGGTATAGGCTTCAAATACAAACGTGCGGATTAGTGTGGCCGCTACAATGGCAAAAATGCCCGCATCGATCCATTCACGGGTGGATGTCTTTTTGTACTTCTTTACTGCTTCCAGCCCCAGGAATTTATCTTTCTTGTTAAAACCAACATAAGGCATATAGGCAAATGACACGAGCGAAGCCAGCATGTGCTCATAAAATTTGAATTTACCATAAGGCTTTACAAATTCAATAAAAATACCCAGGGTGATGAACCATCCCACTACCGGTATTAATTGCCAGAAGAACCAATGCTTTGGCCGGCCGGCAATATCAAGCATAACCCAGGTATTATAAAAAGGCACCAGGGCCTTCCAACCGGGCACCCCCGCTTTCCGAAACATACCGTATAAACCCGGGGCCGGTAATACAACCAGTAGCAGAGAAATAATTATAACCGTTAAAAGTTCGTTCTGTGTCATTTACTTCTTTTAAAAAATTGCGGCAAAAATACCATAATAATTGGCATCCCCGCCTGCCTGTTGTCAAGTATTTGATAAAATATACCTGCTTTAGAAAAGGCAAACAGGAGTAAAACCTCCGGGTAAGTTATATTTGTTGTGTAATTGCTGCATTTATTACAAACAAAATGAACTTTTTTAGTATCAGCGATATTGAAAACTTAACGCATATAAAGGCTCATACCTTGCGTATCTGGGAGCAGCGTTATGGGTTATGCGGCGGAAAACGAAAAGACAGCATGCATCGTTACTACGATGGCGAAGATCTGAAGCAAATTCTACGGATATCCTGGCTCTACCATCATGGTTACAAAATTTCACACATCGCCTACCTCTCCCCTGAAGAAATAAAGAACAAAGCCCTCGGACTCACCGAGTCAGCCGGCAGTTACGATATCTACCTGAACCGGTTATTGGAATCTTCCATTGACCTGGATACCCGGGCATTTGAAGAAGATTTTAATGAGGCCATTTCCGCTTTTGGATTTGAAAATACCATGATTCAAATTGGGTTTCCTTTTTTAAAAAAGTTAGGCATGTTCTGGCTAACAGGGAATGTGATTCCGGCCCAGGAGCATTTCGCCAGCGCCATCATTACCCAAAAAATTTGCGTGGCCATTGATCAATTGCCGCTTGTTTCACCTGCCTCTAAAAAAAGAAGGGTTTTGTTATTTACCCCGGTAGGTGAATACCACGAAATACCCTTATTATTTATGAAATACCTGTTGAAAAAAAATGGAGTACCACATACTTATATGGGCAGGGCCTTATCTAATGATGTGCTGGCTAGTTATTGTTACCATCATCCCATTACGGAGTTTTATTTTCACCTCATTACCAATCTTACCCACAGCGACGTTAATACCTATGTTCAACAGTTGGCCAATACTTTTATCGGCAAGAAAATCTATTGTTCGGGTTATTCCTGCCAGGCTATAAACGATCCTCCGCCAAATGTACAGGTGCTGCAGTCGAATGAGGAACTGATGGAGTTCGCTTCATATTAATAAATGTTTTTAAACGAATGCATTTCCAATCACCCGGCCACCGCTTCTTCCCCGTACATCTGCCCTTTAAACTTTAATGAGGGGGAAGGAATAAATACACCAAGCCCCAATTCGTTCCATTTGGCATCTACTGCAGCAATGGTTTGGTCGGCTGCTACAATAATATTGGGCCAGTCGCGGTAAAAATCATCCAACTCTTTTGTTTTGATAGTTCCATCAAAACCCATACAGCTATAGCTTTTGGCCGGATTGTTATAGGAAGGTCTTTGAGAAAGTATACTGTCGCGCTTGGGATCCAGGTTATTGCAGAACCTCCATAACGAAACGGGAAGATCATTGGCATCTACGGTATGTTCAACATACAATATAATCTTTACCCCTTCAAGTTCCTTCATGGCGGTTAATTGCTCATGTAATGCTTTGATATGCCCCTTCCGGTTTTTTTGCACGGAAATAATTAAACAGGGTATATCCCATTCAAGTAAAGAAGTATTTACGGCATTGATCTCAGAAAACCGATGGATGATAGTTTCCCCTTCTATTGATATCTTCTGATCGGCCGAATAATAATTATCATCGCGTTCTTCCTCAAATTTCAAGGTTCCGTCAATGCACATTTTTCCGCCGAAACCCATTTTGCTGCAGCTGTGATCCAGCACATCCATAGGACCCTGCGAAAAATTTATATCAGTGGCCGGATTCAGGTTTCTGAAAACATGTTGGGCGAGGGCTTTATAATCCTGAATGCGCACGGATTTATCGGCCAGTACCAAAATTTTATTAAACATCATTTGCCCGGCGCCCCACATAGCATTCATCACTTTTTGTCCCTGCCCGGCGTATTCTTTATTGATCTGGGTAATTACCAGGTTATGAAATACTCCTTCCACCGGCATATCCATATCGGTAATTTCGGGAACCATGGTCATTTTTATGGGAGCCAGGAATATTCTTTCGGTCGCTTTTCCGAGCCAGGCATCTTCCTGCGGAGGAATACCCACAATAGTAGCTGGATACACGGCATTTTTTTTATGGGTTATGGCCGTGATATGAAAGCGCGGATAAAAATCGGGCAATGAATAATACCCGGTATGATCTCCAAAAGGACCCTCCCAGATCAACTCATCGTTTGGATCCACAAATCCTTCAATAACAAAATCAGCATCGACAGGAACCTCTATTTCCGGTTGAGTAATACATTTCACTAATTCAACTTTTTTCTTTCTTAAAAAACCAGCCAGCATATATTCATCCACATTCTCCGGTAAGGGAGCCGTGGCAGAATAAGCATACACCGGGTCTCCGCCTAATGCAACGGCTACCGGCATGCGCTTCCCAAGCTTTTTATATTCTGAAAAATGTTTAGCGCTCACTTTATGTTTATGCCAATGCATCCCGGTTAAATCGGGGCCAAAGACCTGCATGCGGTACATACCAACATTCCGGCTATTGGTTATTGGATCTTTAGTATGAATAACCGGAAGCGTAACAAAAGGGCCCCCATCTTTGGGCCAGCAGGTAATAACCGGCAATCGGGTGATATCTGGCTGTTCGGTTATTACCATTTCCTGGCAGGCACCGCGTCCACTTATTACTTTGGGCATCCAACTGGCAAATTGCCCAAGCATGGGCAATAGTCTTAGTTTGTCAATGATATTTTCCTTTGGCGCTGAAAGCATTTTAAACAGGCTCTCAATTTCCCGCGCGATATCGTCCAGGTGTTTCACCCCTAATGCAAGACACATACGGCGCTCGCTGCCATATGCATTCATCAGCACGGGGAATTCGAACCCGGTATTTTCAAACAACAAGGCTTTCCCTCCTCCGGTGGTTTTGCTGATACGATCGGTGATCTCCGCTATTTCTAATTTAGGGTTTACATAGGTTTTAATACGAACCAATTCTCCTTCCCTTTCCAATGTGTCAATAAAGTGCTGCTGATTTCGATAAGCCATATTGTATTGTTAATGCTGCAAAAGTAAAACACAAAGAAGTGTCAACTTGTTTTACTTTTTTTAATTATTGGCCCGGCTGCAACAAAAAAAGGAGCGTCCCTTGCGACGCTCCATTCAACGATATCAATGCTGTTGGGCTGATTAATCTATTTTCGGGCAGTCTATACTTCCGCGCTTTCCACCCTTTGTGCGTGCGGTATTTAACCCCACAGTAAGTGTTATGCCGTGGAAATAATACCAATCCTTATACTTAGCACCGCCCCGGATAGATCCTTCGGGAGGATAAACCGCGGTGCTGTTCTTAAGTTCTCCGCCGCGGAAAGCCATTTCAACCGCTTTGGGACCTTTTGCCTGTGCCAGTACAACCGGATCAACGTAGGTGGTACTTACATCGTCGAGGTAATCAGTAAATAATTTCCTCAATCCCAATTCATATCCGAGGGTAATATTTTCTGCCACTTTATATCGCAGGCCTGCTCCAAAGGGAAGAGCAAATTGTGTTATTTTATATTCTTTACGGTCGGGGTATTGAGCCAGCCCCTGCCCTTCCGTGCTTAGTGGCTTTAAGTAAATCTTGTTGCCAAGTGTATCGAACGCATAGGGGTTGAAATGGTAAAGCGCTACTCCGGCAAATACATAAGGAGTTAATCTTTTTCGGGAAAGATCGAAAAGCGAATAGTCCAGTAACAAATTTCCTTCTGTGATCCTCGATTGAAAACTAAGGTTGCGTGCCCGCAGGCTTGGTTCGTTCTTTTTATCATCGGCTCCTATCTTCCCGGAATTAAATCCGGCCCGCACTGCCAGATGCGTGGTAAGATCATATTTCAACCCAAATCCAAAGGCAAAATTGGATTGAGCCAGGTTATTACGCTTGCTTTCCAGGTCTCCCTGGTACCCTGAAAAGCCTCCCCAAGCGGTAATATGAAGGGGTTGCGCAATGGAACATACCGGAATAAATAGAACAGCCCAAATAAGATTTTTCATTTGTACGATTTTGAAGTAAATAAATAAAGGGATGGTTTCCGGATAATGGATACTAAATCGATCTACGGTAAGTATAGGTTTGTGGGCTGGCCTAAGAACGCAAGTATTACGCCAATTATTAGTTAAAAGGTTGGGGAAATCTTAAAACGAAGGAAAAAATAATCCGAAAATAAACTGGCATAACAACTTCCACCGTAATCACCAGACAGATGGCAGCAATGGTGGGTATCAAAAATCTCACCGGATAAACCCTGGCAATGCATCAAAATACTCCGCTTCCCGGGCAGTAAGCAATAAATCCTTTAGCCCAAATAAAACAGATTTAAATGAAGTATATAATTCGCGGTTAAAATTTATTAAGGTGGAAATTTCCAGTTCATTAATACGATGGGCAGGACTTTCCTGGTAAAGCAGCTTCACTGATTCCGCATATCCCGTAGTGATGGCTTGATGGATGGCAGTCAGTTCTTCAAAGTTATTCGTCCCCTCCTTCTTGTTGAGCAATGGCCAAACGCGTTGATAAAACTTCTGCAGCTTTTCCCGTGACTGCGTATAATATTTGTATTTAGTATCGTTCGATGAATTGCGCATTTGTTCGATATCATGCTGGGTATCCCGGATGTTCTTGGCAGCGTACATAGCATTTCTGATGGCAGCAATCAGTTGCTCCACCCGCTCAGTCTCTTTTCGTACAGTGGTTACTTTTTGCAGCTTCAGACAAAAACTGTACATCTCCCCGTGCAATTGTTTTATATAATCATATTGCTCGGTAATTGTTTTTCGGTGAAAACCAGCTGACAGCTTTACGTCGGGAATACCGGGTTCTTTTTGGTCAAACGAATGAAGACTGTATTCCATCACTAAACCGATAAAATGCCGGGTACCATTTTCTAATTCTTCGAGTGCAATGTCGGTTTCCACCACGGACTCTTTCCGGAAATTGAAAAATTCATCGCCCTTGCCCGTGTACCGGCTCAAAAGAAATTTTCCTAATAATTTCAGGAATGGAAGAAACAAGAGGATACAGCATATGTTTACCAATGTTTGAAAAAGCACCAGCGCAATAAGATTATTCTTTACCTGCAGTACTTCAGTTATAAACTGATTAACCGGCCATAGAAGAAAATACATAACTATTACCGTTACCAGGTTGAACAAGAAATTCCCCAGCGCCACTCTTTTCTTACCTGGCTGTCCGCCGGCAGCTGGTAAAAAAAGTTTCAGAGAAGTTCCTATTTCAGAGCCAAGAACAATAGCGGTTCCAACATATAAAGTTATTGCATGAGAGTAAAGGGCGCTTAATACCAGGGCTATGATTACTGAGCTGGACTGCACTATGGCCGTTAATATTATACCCAGCAACAGGAAAATGATCATTGGGTAATGTTCAAAAAAAGATAAATCGGTTTGCTTTACAAATCCTTCCATGCCCGTTTTAATATACCCCATTGATATAAAAAGAAAAGCGAGGCTGAAAAGGAATTTGAACCACAAGTACCACCGGCTCTCAATCCTGATAAAAGCCATGCAAATACCGGCTATCCCTGCCAGTGGCAGGGCCACGCTCTCTACATTATAATTAAAACCCAGGGTGGCCAATATCCAGCTGTTTAGCGTGGTACCCAGGTTGGAGCCCAGCATAATGGCTAATGCATTTTCCATTTTTACCACGCTGGCTCCCACCATACTTAATACCAGCAGGTTCACGATGGAACTACTCTGCAACAAGGCGGTTACGATTACTCCGGCAGTGACCGCTTTTGCTTTATTGGCGGTTTGCCTTTTTAAATAAATTTTGAATCTCCGGCCTGCCAGGAGACGCAAAGAATTTTCCATAAAATTCATGGCCAGCAGGAAAAAGGCAACCCCGGCCAGCATTTTCCAGATATCAAAGGAAGTAAACATTGCTACAATAAAGGTTATAGCTTATTCCATTTAAAAAGGTGATTACCATCAGTAAAGCTGCTTATATTAATCATGGATCAATACGGTATCTTTCTTAATTTCATATTTCAAACCATTATGGATAACACTACACAATCTTTTCCCCCGATATTAAAATACCTGCAGATCGTGTTTTTTTCAGCGATTCTCTTGTATTTTGGAAAACCGCTGTTTATCCCTGTGTTTTTCGGCTTGCTGATTGCGATCGTCATGTACCCCATATCCAAATGGCTAGAAATTCGTGGTTTGGGTAAGTCACTCGCTATTACAGTATGCCTGCTCATAGTAACCATCCTCTTTGCTGCCCTGCTGGGATTATTGGTTTGGCAGATAAACGTATTCAGAGAAGATGCACCGGATATTCTCGTTAAGCTGGAAAATGCTTTACAGCGATTTCAGCAATGGTTGATTGGAACCGTGGGTATTACCACTGACATTCAGAATAACTGGTTTAAAAAATTTACAGAGAGTATCGGAAGCATCGTGACCGCCACGGTTCAAACTACTGCCAATACCCTATTCATCCTTTTTCTAACCCCGGTTTATACAGCCTTATTTATGTACCACCGGAAGGTTTTTGTTCAGTATTTAAAACTGATTACCCCTGAAAAATATCAACACGAGATGGACCTGATCGTGAAACAAACCATCGACACTTACTTTAATTATATAAAGGGAATGATCCTGGTTTATATCATTGTGGGTATTTTGAATACTATTGGTCTTTTTGCCCTGGGGGTTGATCATGCTGTATTGTTTGGAATGCTATGTGCTATTATGACCATTGTTCCCTACGTAGGTATATTTATCAGCGCCTCCCTGCCTGTTTCCCTGATTTGGCTGCAAACGGGCAACATTTGGTACCCATTGGGAGTAGTAGCGGTTTTTAGTTTTGTTCAATACCTCGAAGCCAATGTAATATTTCCTAAAGTAGTGGGTAAACAACTTCATGTAAGTACCATGGCCATGCTGATTGCAATTATTGCCGGTGGCATTATATGGGGAGTGGCGGGTATGGTGTTGTTTATCCCCTTTGTAGCGATTCTTAAAATAGTTACTGATAATATTGAAGACTGGAAACCGCTCAATCTATTATTAAGCCGAAAATAAATAACCGGTTCACCGTTAAATCTTCAGTGGATTTCCCTGGATGAACAACTCATATAATTTCATCAACAGCCATTCTATGGCCTGCCTGCCGGGTCTACCAAAAAGAAAGAATACTACCAATACGGCAAAAACGTAAGGGAGTATTTCTGATTGAGATTTTCGATGAGTCAGCATAAAATAAGTTGAAAGTTATTATGCTATTTCTGCTTCCATTTTATCCAGCCGTGTGTAATAATCCGGTATTTCACGGAGATGTGCCCAGGCAATCTTACCCGTGAGGTATTCATTATCATTAGTGATATTACTTTCAGGAATTTTTTTACCGTGTTCCATCTCTACTTCCAATCCTCTTCTGAATTCAGCGAGATCATATCTGGTAAAATCAATACCCAGGCGATCCCCTATTTCCCTTGCTTCCTCCATGGAATAAGTAATTTTTGTGGTTGATTCGCCAATAGGCATTTGCCGGGGATGGGTATCCAGCAGCACTTCACTGTGATAAAAAATATCCGCGCTAACGGAGCTGGAAACAAGGCAATACTTATGTGTTTTCTCCATTACCAGGATTGCCTTTTCCCGCAACTCTTCGGTGGCTATATAAACCTTCGGATATAAATTAATATTAGTAAACTTATATCTTCCTTCTACCAATTCAATTTGCCCGATAATATTGCACTCGAAATGCGAAATTTCCAACTGATTCTTCCGGGCAAAAGCCAGGTAGGTTATCATAAAAGAACTGCTGATGGAACTTAAGAAAAGATGCTCGGGAGTCCATGGTTTTCCTTCTCCTCCAAAGGCTGGCGGAGTAGCTACATGAATAGTTCCTTTTGCATCATTCGCGGAAAGGATACCTCTTGTTCCAATGAGCCAGTTGAGTTGTATCTCAAAAAAGAATTGTTTATCGGTCTTACCTGCCATCGATTTGATTTTACGATACAAATCTACACAAGCAGGTTGCCCGGGAGAATGATCGCCGTCATTAAATTCGCTGACCAATCACCCATAGTTAAATCAGTTTTAAAATAGATAACATGTAAAAAATCTAGCCATAAGAATCAATTATCCCTTCTTAACTTCTACTGTCATTTCCTTCGCCCACTTTCTAACCATTTCTACGGCCACTTTTACATTGGATTCTTTTATCCTGGTTTTGTCGTTTGGTCTCCAAAGCCAATAAGTTCTGGACCCGACCAGGTGGGCTTTCTTTTCCTTAATAATGTCTTCAAATGCTTGCTGAGAATGCCCTGTTGATCCGGCACCCAGGGTTATAGCCACCACGTTTTTCCCTGCTAAGTGCGAGTGATTTTTTACAAAACGGGAGATGGCCCGGTCCGGATACCAATTGTATGTGTTGGCACAGAATACATATAGATTGGTTGAAGAATCCGGTAATTCTTTGGCGGCTGATACCGTTGCAATGGTTACTGCAAAGCCACTGTCTGCCAGTACACGCCCAAATGATTCACAAATTTGCTGATCGAGGTTATAGAAAGGGTCCGGGTCGTACACAATCAATGCAGTATTTTTTTCCCCGGCATCACCGAATTGAGATAATCTATTTTGGCCCTTTTTTTCGGCCCAAAGGGTAAGCAATGTCCATACTATGGATATCCCCAAAATTAATTTTATAAATCGCCATCCAATCTCTCTCATGCGATTGTTGATTATTAATACTGAGTAAATCATTCGGTTTTGCTTTTTCAACTAATACTATACCTCTATCTAAAATAGATATCACATTATAAGGCCTACATACCCCTCTATTGGCAAACAAACGGGCGATAATAACCCCTATGAGGAAACCTATCTGAAAAATATAATGTCACTATTTTACTGAAACCCATGTCCTATTAAAATTAAATCCTGGGATCATTTGAGAATAATGACTATCATTAGACGTCCGTTGACTTTCGTCAAAGTTTTCTGAATTTAATTTTTTCCCGGTTCGTATCTGGCCAGGTCCACCAGCTTTTCCTTATGTTCCGGGCGGTCTTGTACCCGATCTCAAATATCTGGTCCGCTTGTTTTACGTCGTACATATCAAATGAATGCAGGGGAGATTCTATGAACACATCACATTTGTTTATTTTGGAATATACAGAATGGGAAATAGCCAGGTGAAAACAGCGGTCAATAATATTTACGGTTCGTATGACCGAACTATTTCCGATTCCATCATCCATTTTGTTTACATAGGAACCAATAATCTTATCGCAGATTTTGATAAGAGGCTCCACGGGAAAATTATTCAGCACTCCGCCATCTACGAGGAGTTTATCGCCCATTTTTACCGGTTCAAACACAACAGGTACAGACGCGGAGGCAATGACTGCTTCAAATAATTTGCCCCTGGAAAATATAACAGATTCTCCCCGGTTAATATCCGTCGCGGCTACAAACAATTTTACTTTCAATGCACCAAAATCATTTTTGCCAATAGCCGCTTTTAATACTTTGTTCAGCGCATCCATGGAAAAGATGCCTTCTTTCATCCACGCAATGCTGCTCCATCCGAAGTATCTATTATTTTTCATTAACGAATGAATTTCTTCGGGTCCTTTGCCGGCGGCGTACAAGGCCCCTGCTACGGCCCCGGCACTGGTACCTGCAATGGCAAATGGTTTTAATCCTATTTCTTCCAGGAATTTTATTACCCCCAAATGAGCAAAGCCCCGGGCACCGCCACCAGACAGAACATATCCAATCTTATTATTCATACTTTCTTGAATCAATGTAAATCATTATCATAAGTACAATCATCAGAACATTCCAAAACATGTAAGCCATAAGCCCCGTGCGTGTCAGCACCCAATCCAGAGAAATTATAGTAAATAAGACGGTCGCTACACTCACTACTCCATTTAAAATAAGCAACCATCGAATGAAATTGCTTTTGGATTTATAATACCCGGACATCAGCCAGGTAGCTACCCCCAAAATGCCATAACCCCACATTTCAATGGACCAGCTTAGTGACCTCGGATTGGCCATAGAAAACGTTGCGATGATAGCCTCATTCTCTGCCTTAAAACTCAATGCCACATGACGAACAAAAGTGGTCTGACAGATATAATTGAAAAAAATAAGGGAGGCAAAAATACCGGTGCATAGCAAAGAAACCAATAAATTAAATTTTGTTTTGCTGTTTCCATCACCATAATTTAGATAGTGTCCCGCACCCAGCATTAACATGCCACTGATCAGAAGAATACCAAAGTAATATGGTATGTCCTGCACCACATGGTAATTGGCGGCAAAAACGGATGCTGATACCCAATCAGGCTGAGGCCTGACTGACTTTACCAATAAGAAACCCAATGGGCCGGATGTAACATACCCGGTAAGAGCAACTATGGAACCCAGCGAAATTAGTTTATTGAAGGTTGGCTTCATATATTAGTTTTAGTCAAATACTACTTATTGCGGGATACTAAACCTTAATGCCCTTTCGCTTAATCGCCTCCTTCACCTTTTCCGGGATGTCCCGGCAGCCACCATTCTTTTTATGCTCCAGGTGCCAAATTATACGTTGTTCCATCGTGGGATTCTTTGGCATGGGATGAGTGCTATGCCATTCTTTATTCAGCTTCATTATTTGTTATTTATAATCATCCAGGTTGTAGTCGATACTTTTCAGGGTAAACTTTCCATATACAAACTCCCCATCAAGGTAATGCCAAACAGCTTCCCCATAAGCCATAACATTCATTCCGTTTATTACTTTGTATTCTTTCACCGGTGTGGAGAAGCGGTATTGTTTCATTTCATCGATGACATAACGGTCATCTGAAATAAAATTAACCAGTTCTCCTTTTTCATTAAAATATAGAATAGCCGAAATCTTATTCATTCCGTTGGTGAAATGGGCTTTGGATGAAGTATTGTCAATAGGCTCCCATTGAATTCTTTTGTCAATAAGAGTGGCCGGAGCCATCAGGCACATATCGTTAAAAACAGTGACGGTTTCCGCTTTGTTCATTTCAGGACCTTTTGCGTGCATTACCGGAAACAGCCCAAACAGTTTTATATTCATCCTGGCTGTTTTGTCCTGATAGTCGTGGTAACCGGGCACAACCATGCCAAACATCCTGGCTTTCATGAAAAATAATCTCGTGGGATCATCAAAGAAATTATACTGCACCGATTGAAAAGGAAACCAGTCTTTTCCTTTTGAGCGCATTTCTCCATCGAATACAATTCTTATGTTCTTCACGCGGGGCCTGTTAATTACTCCTGAATACTTCAAATATTTTTGAACCGGTTGGGGCAAGGATTGAATATCTGCCTCGGTTAATAAATCGCCTGGTGTTGCCTTTGTTATTTGGAGATGCGATCTCACGTCATTCCTGAACTGCGATTCAAAATGCTGGATGGCCCATGCGGCTATGGCGACCAATAAAACTATTAGATTGGCAATACTTCCAAACTTTGCATCCCTCCAAGAACCGATGATCAGTATTTGAGAAAGTACAACGGCGATAATCGCTACCATTGGCCAGCTTACTTTATTAAAGAGAAACAAAATGATTGCAGTAATAAATAATAAAGAAGTAAGCAACCATAGCAGGCCCATCGGTTTGGAGATGTATTTGGTGAGTTGAGTAATATTTCCATAGCTAAACGCTTTGGCAAAGCCCATAAGATGAATGAGGCCATGCAACAGAATAAGAAAAGAAAAAAAGTATTTTATCATTTTAATGCTTGATTTTATATCATTGTTGTCCGCCTAAATATGTTGAAGGTTTCATTTGCATGTATGACCTCACCCCAACCCCTCTCCTCGAAGAGAGGGGACAGGACCTGCTCCGCAAGAGGCCTTACCCTTATTTATTAAATGCTCCTGCTACTTCCTGTTGCCTTCTTTTCCAGTTTACGTTTAACACTATACCACCAAAAGCCGTGCAAGCCAACAGAATCATGATCAGCCCACCAACAATAGGTGTTAGAGATGCCAGTTTTAATATAATAAAAATTCCGAAAGCAGTAAACACCAGGCGCCAGAAATTCCATTGGTAATTATTGCGGTTATTCAGCCAGTGCGCAGCTACCAGGGAGGTAATAACCGTTGCCAGCAGGATCAGCGCAATATAACTGAAGAGCAATAGCAACCCAACAGGTACCCCTATAATAGTAACAAATGAAATAATGGCTGCCGCCGGCACTGCAATAAAAAACAGGAATCCATATCCAAGAGACCTTAATACATTACTGAATACCGTTTCTGCAGCTCTTTTCATAGTCAGGGCAAATAGATATTGTATAATCAGGATCATTAAGAAAGCCATTCCAAGATACCACAGCAAACCCAGTATACTGGTACTCCCCAGGAAATACCATTCCCCGTTCCGTATCCGAAGAGCAGGGTCGTAGCTGGCCTTACCATTTTTTAGAGATTGCTTAAAATCAAGCGATCCCTTTTTATTCCAGTATCGAACATCATTGTTAAATTTTGCGTTGTTTTCAATTACAATATTCCTGGCGGCCAGCGTAGCCTTACCGTCGATAATACCATTAATGGTAATTCTGCCTCCCCGGCAATCCACGTCTTTTGCCATTGTACCATTCAGAAAAATATTTCCGAATGCCCCTTTTATCCCGCCACTTACATTTCCATCAACCGTTACATCTCCTCCACTGGCTATTAATCCACCGATCGTTACCCCTTTATCAATAATGACTCCTCCTCCGGTTATCACCACGTCACCGGCAACATCCCTGCTTATCCTGATATTACCCCCGGCGCAACGGATATCATCTCCTACATATCCATTGAAATTTACATTGCCACCCGCCAGCAGTATATCATTCGTTACCGTATCATTAATAGTAATAGTGCCGCCGGCAATAATCAAATCACCATGCACAGGAGCATCGATAGTGATAGTGCCTCCGGCAACATACAGATCCTCATAGACAGGTTCCCGAATGACAACATTATTGCCATATTCAATACGAAATGCCATAGCAGACACAAAGCTGCCGGCAAAGGCAACCAGGAAAAACAGCTTTTTCATACAAATTGTTTGGTAGTTAAATAATACGGTGTTTATACCGCCCATTTCCCTTTCAGCTGGTAGGCAATCAATATAATCAGCAGCCCCAATACGAGGTATAAAAAATGAAGCCAATGAAGGGTACGGATTAAAATCATCTGGGCAATTATCCATCCAATGATAACGGTACCACCGGCTATAGCCCAGTTATAGCGATTAGGATGCCGTTGCATATTATAAAATATGGCGAGTAAATTTGTTCCTCCCACTAAAACCGTCAATAAAATTCCCGGAACCCGGAAATCGTTAAAAGGCGTTTCTTTTAACAGGCTTACTGATAATTTCATTATTTCCCCGTCGGGGTTACTCAGCATAAGCAACCCCGATAGAGTTGCGGTAATGCCGATGAAGGAAAGAAGGATAAACAATAGTGTTTTCATAATCACTATTTTGTTTTTTTATATAATCCTATCAATTCGCCAAAAGCCAGGATATGCTCACTCATTGCTTTCTCCAGTTGCATTTTATTTGAATGAGCAGGCAAATCTAACAAGGCATCCAGCGCATATACCTTAAAAAAATAACGGTGAGTACCTGAGGGCGGACAGGGTCCGCCATATTTTTGTTGACGGAAATCATTCATGCCCTCTATACCATGAACATTGTTCTCTTTAATGTGATGCGTTACTGGTATATTCCAAACAATCCAATGCACCCAGTCACCATTTGGTGCATCGGGATCATCTACCACCAAAGCCAGGCACTTGGCCTCTTCGGGTATATGGTCAATATCCAATGGCGGACTAATATTGACTCCTTCACAAGTGTACTTGCCCGGTATCATTTCATTTTCCTGGAAGGCCGTGCTCTTTACTTTTAATTGTTTAAAGTCAACGGCCCTGGTAGCTTCTGGTATTCTTGTTGAATTACCCATATCATTTATTATTTATGGTCCTTCGGCAGGCGGAGGTATTTCAAATGGAGGAGGGTTTTCAAACGGATCTTCATCGGGTAATATTTCAGGATCCTCCTGGGGGATCAGTGGATCTTCGGGATCCACCGGCGGACTTATTTCCGGATGTTTTGATGGTACAGGCTTTTCGGAAGGTTTACCTGGATGGGTTTTCTTTGCCATATCAAATTATTTTATGTTGATGTTTTCTAAAGTACACAGGCAGAATTAAATTTTCAATACAAATCGATCAGCAGGAACCACCACTGACAATTCAATAGTGACAACTCTTTATATACTTTTCACTATAGACCATTCACTATTGCCAATTCACTATTGCCTATTCACTATTGCCTATTCACTATTGCCTATTCACTATTGCCTCTTCACTATCACACCCCAAACGGATATGTTTCCGGTACCTGGTGTCCGTCAGGAGTTATATGCAGCGGATGTAATGCACTTGTTTCCTCCAAATAAATAAAGGCATCATATCTCAGAGGTAAAATAGTAGGTACATAATTTCCGTATTGTTCATACTGCGGGTTATACACTACCCCGATTGCCCGGTGGCCGATATGATTCTCCATAAACATATCGTTACCCATAAAGTCATCCATCAATACCAATTTATTTTCTTTTCCTGCCTTGTGTAATAAATATTCCCAACTTCCTTCCCTCGCTTCGGGCATTTTTATGGACTGCATAGGAGCCCCCCAGCTTTTACCAGCCATCACTGATCCCTTGTATGAACCAAAACCTACGAGCACTACGCCTTTATCATGATGTTCCATCCGGGCCAGTTCGCCTATATTGAACATCCCCTCATCCACCATGTCCGTCGCCCTCGCATCACCCACATGCGTATTATGTTCCCAAACAATCACCTTGGAATCTTCTCCATGAAATGTAAGTAAGCGTTCTAGAGTATCACCCATATGCCGGTCGCGGACATTCCAACTATGGGGTCCGCCATGAATCATAGTACGGTAATACTTTTCCGCGTTTACTGTTATCAATGCATTTTGCTCGGCGCTAAATACATTCTCATAATCGGTATTATAGGAAGGCAATTTTTTTTGAATTTCTCTCAGCAATTGTACCACTTCACTCTCACATAACTCCGGTACAAATTGAGAAGCCCTTGCATACGATTGTCCTTCGTCTTTTTTATAAGGTTCAAAACAACTAAATGCTTCCTGTGCAATTTTCAATGCGCCAGGATCGGTTTTACCCAGGTACTGCATGATACTTTCCATGCTTTCCCAAAGGCTATAAACATCCAGTCCATAAAATCCGACCTTTTTATTGGCCGACAAACCGGTATTGTGTTTTTGCAGCCAGTCAGCCAGCGCCACAATTTCCCAGTTGGCCCACATCCAGGTGGGCCAGCGGTTGAATTCGTGCAATACCTTAAAGGCACTTTTGTTATCCAGGTCATACCCTTTTATGAAACGGTTTAGCCGGTAACAATCGGGCCAGTCGCCTTCCACCGCAATAAAATTGAAACCCTTTTCTTCGATCAACCGTTTTGTAATATGTGTTCGCCAGGTATAGTATTCGTGGGTTCCATGACTGGCTTCCCCCAGCATTACTATCCGTGCATCCCCGATACGGTCGAACAATGGCTGTAAGTTAGCCTTGCTTTGTAGCGGGTAGCTCCATTGTTTAATAGCGCTCACGACTTCATTTTCATCCAGGGATGCTTCTTTTGTAAAATAGCGTCGCATAATATTTAATTTTATCTGAAAGATCAACACAAGGTGATTCGCTTCTACTCAAAATAAAATCATGCTCTGCACTCTTAATTGGTGACAGCATAATTCCATTGGGCAACGATCTGTCTGTCTTGACTATTACAATTATCAACAAAGCAAGCGCATTTCTTGCCTCTTAAGAATGCTCGTCATCAACTCAGGTTGTGATTGAAATCAGTTTATAAATCATTTAAATTATTCACCGTTTCCTCCAGGAATAAATCAGGGTTACTCTTGATGGTCATCATTGGCTAACAGAGCACAATTGGGTATCCTTGCAAAAAATAATAAAGGGAATGTTATGTCAACCATACGAGAAGCGGCAAGGGATTTTCTGGCACTCAGGTGCATCGCAGTCGTCGGAGTTTCCCGAACGCAAACCCAAGCGGCCAATTTCATATATCGCAAGTTGCGCGATGAAGGTTACAAGGGGTTTGCCATTAATCCCCATGCAACGACAGTTGAAGGAGATGTTTGCTACCCCCATCTGAAAGCCATACCTGAAAAACCAGACGGAGTGGTAATTGTAACCAAACCAGAAGTAACCAATCAGATTGTGAAGGATTGTGCGGACCTTGGAATTAAGAATGTATGGATGCACAAAGGGATAGATTCAAAGACTGCCAGCGTTTCGGAAGAAGCCGTAATCTTTTGTCATGAAAATAATATCAATGTACTCCCAGGTGCTTGTCCGATGATGTACATTCAAAATGCTGGCATAGGGCACCGGCTTATGCGCTGGATGCAAAGCGTGAGTGGAAGTTTACCAAAACCAGTTTGAGCTTGACTTAATTGAAAACAACAGAGTTCATTTATAGACGGCTGGCGATATAACGGAACGGTTTTATCCAATACTTCTTATACCGTTTGCCGCCTCCGTCCTTCGCCAATCGAACAATTATAATTCTTTTATCAGGCAGTACATAAATATACTGTTCCCCCTTTCCTAAACCTTTATAAGCTTATTGATGGGCGCCGGTGTTAAGCTTACCTGCGAAACGAGTATATAATGAAAAGTTTTAGCTTCCTATTGTTTCTAATATATTATAAAAATTGTACAGTGGTACGATTCCAATAACTATCTGCATTTAGCGTCTTAATCGTTTATGTAACGCTTACCGGATAAGCGATTTCAATAATTTTCATTTTGCCCCGAAGAATTTTTACGCCCAACGGAATATACCCGGCACACATTAGCAGAGCTCCGGTAGCGCTAATAAATTCTATATCCGGATTATTTAGCAGCAGGAGGCCAATAATGATGCATACGCCTTGCCATTTATTAATGAGTTTCTCTTTCATTAATCCCATCGCCTGTATGGCTGCGCCAATTGGTAATAATGGCAACAACCATACCACCCAGAGCAAGCCTTCTTTGTTTACAATCACACTGAGAAAAGGAACAAATTCCTGAAATTGTTTTTCCGGCAAAGTGTCGAATGCTGACAGCACCAGGCATAAAGCTCCTTTATCGACAGCCAAAATGAATGCTCCAAATGATCCAATTATACCACCCCAAAAACCTAATTGTTTGCCTGCCCCCTGCAATACATTCATGGAACTAATCAGGAATACCAATATAACCGGAACGGCAAACATTACAATTAAATGCCCGATGTGGTACATCGGCTGATGGTGAAACCTTCCAACCAATTGTTCAACGGTTTGAAGCGCCTCGAATTTTAAGAGATTAGTGTGCATTAAAAACCCTGCAAGCAGTATTATAGGAAATACAATAAGTGAAATGGCAAAACCTTTCTTTTTAATTGTTTCAATTTTCATAACTTAATGCTCATTTTAATCACTTTGTTCGTTTACTATTTTTCTCTCACTTTAATCACTACATTTCCCTTTTTGTTTCCACTCTCAATATAACTGTGCGCTTCTTTTAACTTTTCCAATTGGAAATATTTATCAATTATAGATTTTATTTTTCCCTCTTCAATAAGGTCTTTTATGAAAATCAAATCTTCAGGTTTTGGGATTGCTAACGCACATATAATCTTCTTTTTCCCCCACATTGAAGTCAACAGCATTTGAAGTAGTTTTTTAGTTTTAAAACTTACTGACAAATAAATACCTTTTGGTTTTAGTGATTCCTTGACCTTTGAAAAAGAACCCTTGCCCAGAACATCAAAAATAAGGTCATACGTTTCGCCGCTATTTGTAAAGTCTTCTTTTTTATAATCAATCACTTTGCCTGCTCCCAGGTTTTTAACATATTCTATCCCATCCGTACTACATAGGGCAGTAACTTCTGCGCCATAGTAATGCCTGGCAAGTTGAATGGCTGCAGAACCAATACCGCCGGAAGCTCCAATAACAAGTACACTTTGTCCCTTCCGGATATTTATCTTTCTTAATAAACACAACGCCATAAGAGCACCATAAGGAACAGCCGAAGCTTCTTCGAAAGTCATATTGGAAGGCTTTGCAGAAAGGATAACCATTTTCACGAATGCAAACATATTCGGCATAGGCCCCCATTTTTTCACCGGTATAACCCAATACCGGCATCATTCTTTTTAAACTGTTTTACATCCTTTCCAATCATCGCCACTTCACCGGCAAAACTATTCCCTAAGACTATTCTTTTTGGTTTACTGAAACCAAAAGCTAAACCGGGCCATTATCCAAAAAAGGAATGGCATATTAAATTCTCCGGGGAGAAATGTTTTTGAAATTCCGGGCAATTATATCTCCATAATTTACTGAAACAGCATGAACCTTGATCAACACTTCATTATCTTTTGGAAAAGGTTTTTCAACTTCCTTCAAATGAAGAACATCAGGACCGCCGTATTCGGTATAAACTATTGCTTTCATTTTTTATCCATTTATTAATGAATTCTTTTGCACGTTTTACCGTTGATTTTCCATGCGAACCGTTCTCTATCTAGACATATTCTTTATCGGGATGTTTCCAGCTTTCAAAAATTAAATCACATCCCTTCTTATCAACAATATTATCCTTCATTCCATAAATTAATAGTAACGGGTAATCAGCTTTTCGGCATAAAAGGGGCATTGAGTTAATTAATTTCTTTACTTTAATCATATACTGTATGCTGAAGTATTTAACCAACAATGTATCAGTTGAATTATTTTCCGAATCCCTCCGGTCATCTTCATTTTCTATTTTGGATGGGTCACCGGCCATATTGACGATGGGTTTGTGTTTTGTAAAAAGATAATAGAAAGCATATTTTATATACTGTTCAATGCCCGGCGACATACCTTTTGCTTTTTTTTGTTTGAGCGGCGGATTAACAAGAATAGCTCCACTTATATTTTTTAATTTTTCCGCAACAGGCAATAATACTGCGGTTGACATGCTGTGGCCATAAAAATTATTTTATGCTGCTGTGAATTGTAGTCCTTATCGTTTGAAATGATTTCAACAAAGTCATTGATAAAAACATCCATCGCTTCAATATCTCCCCGCTTACCTTCCGAATATCCGGTACCACGGGGATGAATTATTACAACCCTGTTTTCATTATTGGATAATAGCTCGATAACATCCTTCTCACTCTGATGGTTGATGCCTGTAATCCCGGAAACTATGAATATTGCAGCATGATACGTTTCAACAGGTTTGGAAGTAAAAACAAATAATTTACACCCGTCGCTTGCTGAATAAAACCGGCCCTCATTAATTTTCGCTGTTTGTTGTTTACCTATATGGCTGCTCATTGCCATTTCCCTTTTTTTGTTCCATGTGGTTTCCACTGCCTGATATCCAGGCACCAAATGCCTTCATTATTCATTAAAGAATATACTTTTAGTTGATGGTTGAATGCTGGCCTTAACACCAATCATTTTATCTGCTAACCTATTCGCACCATTCAAAACATCTTTTTCAATTATTCTTCTTACTAATTCCGGCTCTTCAAATAAGGGACTATGAGCTGAATTATTGAACGTGTAAAACCCTTTAATGGGTGCCTTCATCTGCTCATAATATTCCTTTGCCAAAGGATAAGACACTGTGTAATCAAATATGCCATGAAAAAAATAAACCGGAATATCAATTTCGGGCACTTGTTTGATTATATCCGTCGCTAATATTGTATCCCATAGTATACTGACGCCGGAACGGGCTTTGGCTCGCCACAAATTGACCTTTTCTCTTAATGTATACTCACGACAGGTAAGCGATGGCAAAAACATACCGGTGATTATGGAATTCATTTTATGCGTAGTGCCAATGCCAAGGCTGTGCATGGCTTTGTCACGCAATGCAAGATATGCATCGGGTGTGCCATTTGCGACAGTGACTGGTGCTGACTCAAGTTTTCGAACTATTTTTTTGTTTCCCTTTTCTTTAAACTGCTCAAGTATGTATTCGTGCGCCAGTCTTTCAGATTCAAGTTGATTCGTCATCTGGGCTACACCAATGTATGCATGGTATAATTCAGGCGTTCGTGCAGCCGCTTGTATGCCAATGAAAGTTCCGCCCGAACGTCCCATGAGATAAATCTTTTCCTGCCCAAAGCGCTTGCGCAGGTAATTCGTTACCTCCTTTGTATCTGATAACAATTGCTCCAGCGTAATCGTTTCAATCGCAATGTCAGCATTGTAAGAAAGTCCTGAGCCCCGTCGTTCCCACCAAACCACGGTGAAATAGTCATCCAGGCCCGTAGGGTATTTCCGGGACAGGAAATAATCGGGAAGACCACCATGAAGGTAAAGCATTACCGGAAGCGTTGAATCCTTGCTCTTGATAATCATACCCTGATCTGTACCATTTATATGGACATAGATTTTTTCGGAAATGCTTCCGGGAATTGGTTTACCATTCTTATCTGTGAACTGCTTCATTTTACCGGGACTATATGCTAATAAAATACAGGATAAGATTAATAAGAGCCCCAGTAAAGTTGTAAATAGTATCATGAATATTCTTTTTATTGATTTAAGAAACTTCTTCATTACATTTATGTTATTTTCATTATCATTATATCAGACTCTATCTTTTTTAGGTAAAAACAAATCCCTTGCACTCAATCCTCCCCTCAGAGCAAAAACGATATAGAGTATTATAAAAACACTATCACTAATTCCCGTGAACCAAAAGGTTGACGGAAATCCTTTCACAAAACCCATAAACGTAAATAACTGCACCACATAAAAAATCCTTCCCAGGATAAGGCATCCCACATTAAAAGCATACCGCCGGATATTGAACGCCGATAAAAACTGTATATAGCCAAAACATAAAAAGAACGAACCGAGAAAGATGGAAAAAAAAGGGTCCATAGGCGGGTTATCAATTATTCTGCCCGTGCCAACAAAAAACATAAACAATATGCCTGCAATAAAATCCCACACACCGCTTATTGCGAATGTAACTGCTAACGGTGATAATGATTTGCCAGGCATAAAATCATAATTTAAACCTTATTAATCGGAATAGGTTGATATCCCGTTGCATCTTTATACCCTAAAAGAAGTTTATCCCAATCAACTCTCCACAACAATAATCCTCCTGTTAATATTATCATTATCATTTGCCAATTGTTGACCAGTGGGCCAAAACCAATACTGTTTTCCAATGCATCCCTCACTTCATCAAAGGCTGCATGGTACACTGTAACTATTGCCAAGCTTTCTGTTTTGCTCCATATAAAGGCAAATATTACTGCATGAAGCATTGAAGGAATGATACTAAGTGAAGTGATTGCAGTAACATTTATAAATTGGTTATTACTTACATCAGTATTATTTAATCCCATACCAATTACAACCGGCAAATGCCAGAACCACCAGCTAAAAGCATGGATAAGTAAGCCTTTTCTTGCACCACCTTTTTCTATAAGACGTGGCAGCATATAGCCACGCCAGCCGAACTCTTCACCGAACGCAGGAACCAATGTGGCGGAAAAACGTAAACCGAAAAGCAGCAACACATTTGTCGCCACAACTTTACCGGCAGGTTTATGTATACCAAAAATTAATTCGACCATTGAAGGAACAAACCAAATGAATAGGGCAAATAACAATACATATAAATAATAAACGGGTTTACCCCAACTCCATCCGGCGTTTTTAAAACCATCTTTAAATACAAATCGACCTGCAATAAATGTTGCCACAGTTACCATTAACATTGAAAGGGAACTGTACAGGTATTTATCAAAAGCCGTTTCAGCTTTGAACACATACCAAAACTGAAACGGCCATGAAGGAAGTATCACAATAAGAAGATAAAGCCTAAGTGAAAAAGCTCTATTCATACTAATTCTTTATCAGAATGAAAACGACAGTCCCACACCGGCAGATATATAATTCAGATTAACCGGTGTTTTTACCTCACCAACTGTAATATCTCTTGTCAATGAACGATAACGTACTTCAGGAATTAACAGCCATCTATTCCCCATTGGAATGGTTATGCCGCCACCCGCTTGCCAACCAAAGCCATGACCGGTGTCATTAATTATTTTTCCAGTACTGTTTTCAGTTTCGATATGATTATATGTTGCACCTCCCTTTATCATATAACTTATGTTTGACTTTTCAATGGGATGAATAAACTGCAAACCAAAGCAATAACCTGTTTCATCAAAATCCAAATTGCTTCCTGCGAAGGATTGGCTGGCGGAAAATTTATTCCAACTCCATCCGGCATAACCTGCAAGATGTGGCATAAAGCGGTAAGCAAATGTTCCTTCAATACCAAACCCTGTTTTAAGATTTGCATCACCAAGCTTTTTGGTAGCAAAGTTTACACCCGGCCGAAACTCAAAGCTCCATTTCTTTTGTGCTGTAGCGGTATAGCTACTTATCAAAAAAATAACAGTGGCCCATACACTCAAACTTCTTACTCGTCTCATAACATTAGGTTTAATGATGTGAAAAATAACTTTCGTTTGCAAATATATTTTCGATTGCGCGCAGAAAACATGAGAAGGGTTAGAGTGCCATATGACATGTATCAGAAAAAATACTTAATACTATAACTGAACTGACTTTTTGCTATCTGTAACGTGGTAATAAATCAGTATCATCAAAACAATCATCAGCACATTCCAAAATATATACGCGCTAAGGCCTGCGGAAGTAAGTACCCAGTTACTCTCAAAAATCATAAGGCCAACAGCAGCAATACTGACCATGCCGTTTGCAATCAGGCGTATCCGAATCACTTTATTCCCATGTTTGTAATAAGGCGCTATCAGCCAGGCTGCAACACCCAAAAAAATTCCATACCCCCCCCCCACACACACATTTCAATGGCCCACCTTAGCGATTGAGGTGTTGACATTAAGGAAGTAGAAATAGCAGCATCGTTTTCCGGATTGTAATGCAAGGCTTGGTGACGGATAAAAGTAGGTTAACAGATATAGTTAAAAAAGATAAGAGCGGCAAAGGCTGTCATTTTAGAGATATTACAATCATTCCATCTCCACTTTTTCAATAACTGCTTTTTGTTTAGTCATTTGCGTTATCGGATTTTTCTCCTCAATGGCCTCTAATGCCAAAAACCTCTCCACATCATAATATGCATTATGCGCCGAAGGCGAAATTTTCGGAAGTATCAAATCAAATGCATGGTCAGTCTGTGGTAACACATGCAATACAACAGGCACTCCAACTTCTTTTAATTTGGCATATAAATGACGGGTGGCTTTCACCGGCGCAAGTATATCCTGTTCATCATGAATAAGTAATGTTGCCAGGCAATCTTTATGCACATGAGTTACAGGAGAAAACATTGCATAAGCTTCAGGTTTTTCATCAGGATTTCCTCCGAGAATTGGCGCTAACATACCGGGTTCTTCTTCCTTATCAAAACCAAGACGATGAAAATCTTTACTCATACTTTTTTGAACCCATGCCGGCATACCGGAAGATTTACCTTTTTTATTTGTTGACAATGCAGATTTGGTTGTCAGATGCTGGCATGTATGATAATAAGTATGTACCAAATCTGCCGGGCCGTACAATGATATCACAGCCTTTACACTACTGTCAACTCCTTCTAAATCTGGCGGCATGAATTGCTTATTCGCATTTGTATAGGCAGTAAGTAAAGAAATATGTCCACCGGATGAACCACCACCTATTATAATACAATCAGGGTTTACATTATAAACAGCAGCATTTGCTTTCATCCATACAATGGCATGTTTGGCATCATGCACCATGCCCATCATATCCGTTTCGGGAAAAAGCCGGTGTGCCACATCCATGATAACATGCCCTTGTTGTGCCAGGTGTTTGAAAAATGTTCTGGTGCCATAATCTTTATCCAGCACCACCCATGCACTGCCATGCAGGTAAATGAATGCAATCCCTGATTGTTTTATGTTTTGAGGCGGCTGCCAAATATCGCAGAGCAGTTGGCGGTGTGTACCCGGAATGGTATAGAAAAAAATATTTTGATGTAAAATGGGTTCTGGAGGTTTTGGCAATCGTAATACATAGCGTTTTTTTAGAAAATAATCTTTTCTTTCTTTCGGAATTTTATTTAACCAATCCAAACCAAATTGACTTTCAAACCCTGTAAAAGAATCTGGTGCACGGGTTATTTTAATGATGTGGAATAAATAAAGTAAGGCGCTTAAACCACCTATAATTATTGCAGGTATTGAGTTTAAAAACAAACCGGAAATGACAAAAAGCATTCCTGCCAGGAAAAGAATAGGTGAAATGGACGAAACAAAAACTTTTATTGCCCAAAATAAAAGTGATGTTGGCTGGCGTAGCCTGATTATTGCAAACCTTACCAACAGCAGGTTAACCGATGCCAGAAAAATGATAAGGATTAGAATGATTAATTTTATTGTGTCCATGAGATTTCTTTTTGTGTAATAATATTTTCAGCCTGTTTGGCTACTTTTTCTGCAATAATCTTACAGCTGCTTACAGAACCATTCTCAATATACTGTTTTACATTTTTTAATGAAGAAAAGTCACACTGAGTGATTTCACGGCATAAGTTGCTTCCGAATTCTTTCCTGAACCACTTCGCCATTTTATTGCCTATGTTTATTAGCCTGTTGAACTTGTTTATGTCTTCGGACAGGGCATTACCGCCGGCAATCATAGTCGCTAACATTCGGATGACCCGAAGGTGACTTCCCTCAATCTCGTCAAGTTTTAATCCGACTGCCATCAGGCCAGCAGTAAATGCACTGCAGGTAAGTCCTTTGAAAACCGTTCCATCAATAAAACCACTGGTTGCATCCAGTAGCTCCTGGGTTACGGGAATAGTATCACCCATATGTTTCAGTACGGCATGAGCACAGTGAAAACCATTGGCGGAGAGATGAGCATACAAAAGCTGAAAGGCTTCTTCGGTTTCGCCTGAAATAGCTCCGGTGTTGTCTTTGCAAATGGTTTGCATGTAAAGTTCCGGAGCATGACGGACGACCTTTATGCAAGGTAAAGGAACTCGCCTGTTGCCGAGGATTTCCTTGCAAAAGAGTGCATTGTTACACTTTCGAAATCGTTGGACATATTCGTGTCCTGCAAAGATGATGGTGGGTAGTCCGTTTTGCTTTGCACTCAGACCATGTTCAAGCCCTAACTGAATCAGAGGAGCTGTGATCCCTCCACATTCAAAACCTGTATTGCCGATTCCACCCGGCAGTCCGGCAGTCATCTTGCCTAACCATTCCTTTTTTGTATTCTTAATTTCCAAAATAGTCTGCATAACAGCCGGTGCACAATGACCCATCTTCAACAAATTGGACAGGCCGCAACGGCGATACTTTCCTTTAGCCTTGTTACTCAGGACAGGGGTAACCGGTACTAATTTTTCAGGGTTTATATGTGCTGTTCTCTCTGGAATTTTCACGGTTAATCTTTTATCCTTTCAATCAGGGTTAAATACTAAACAGAAATAATTTCATTATGAATTTTATGTTTTTTTAATATTCACCGGCACAGTGGTTTTTTCTTTCTTTAAAAGAATAATGGCCAGCACCACCACCCATAACAAGAAAACACCCAGCATGATGATTTCGTAAATACCTACCCACGGTGTTGGCCGGTTTGCATTTACGTCCGGAGCACTCATTCCGGTTAAAATACCAAACGTTAGAAGAGAGACAATGGTAATAATTGTGTACAGCCGGAACCGCTTTCCGAATGCTGCAGCGGCAAATCCCATTGCTGACATCATAAAGAGATTAGAGACCGCTCCCATTACGAGGTGCATGGTATCGCTGATTGTTCCTCCGCCGCCTGCAAGTACTTCACGCTGGTGCATAGGTGCAAATACCCAGCCGATGCCAATAATTCCATATATGAATAACAGGTCCCCTGCTATTCGCAGTTTCCGGTTTTGAAAAGCTGATTGACGAATGCCCCATCCGAAAACAGCAATAAGCAAAGTGTACACTATGCCCAGCGGAACCCATAAGGGCCTTGATGGAGCGCCAATGGCGGACAACTCACTAATGGTTTGAGAAGCAGAATTGTAACCTTCATACTGCATGGGCACAAATATGAGCATAGCCACATAAAGTAATGATGAAAGAAGGCCACAGATGAGCATCAGTTTTCTTGATTTAAAATTCGTTTGTGTTTGTATTCCGGTTGGATGTATATACGATGATGAAACTGACATAGCAATAAAATTTACTTATAAACCAATTTTTGAGTCTTAAACTGTAGCTGCAATTGTTTTCTTTATTGATGGCATTCTTACTTCAAATTTTTTATTCGTAAACTCTTTTCCCATCTGATAAGCTCTTTCCAAATAACCTTTTAAAGGTTTTTCATCAGCCATATTCACGGCATGGAAATATTTATGTTCCACCGTTTTAATACCGGGGTAATGAAAGGCGAACTCGTCAATTAATTTTGTCATCGCATTTTTTAAACCGTCATTGTATGCTTGTTCATTAAATATGGTGGTATTAATAATCAACTCTTTTTCATGCGTAAGCCGAGGTATGCGACCGCGGATATCGCCATGCCATCCCGGAGAGGTTAACGAGAAGGCAAATCCAAGTGTAAACACCCGTTCGATCCAGCCTTTGAGAATGGCTGGAAATCCAACAAACCACACCGGGGAAATAAATACCAATGCTTCTGCATTGTCCACTTTTCTTTGTTGTTCCCTTACATCTTTGGGCCCTTTTTTATTGATGATGTTTATGATTTCGATGGGGCTTTTATTACAAAACATAAACCAGGCCACCATTCTATTCCACAAGCTGGTTTTCTTTGTTTATATCTGTTCCTTTACTACCCTGTCCACCACATCGGGCGCGTTTTCGTCAGGAAGCCAGTTTGTATAGTCCCTCATCTTAAGAACAGGATTAAATCTAATTGCATACAAATCCACCAATTCATTAGTATGCCCGGCTTCTTTCAACCCTTTTGTAAATTGTTCCAATACAGCATGACAAAAAGAATTTGGATTGGGATGGGCATAAATAGTCAGGACTTTCATTGCTTTAGTTTTTAGTAAGAATGCAATGAGCATATATTCTTAACATTTTCATCGGGTGCGGAGAGTCATCAGTGCTCCATTTTTTTCAATTTCTCATATTCTTTTTCTGCTGAGCTACCAAATTTGTAAACAGCGAGATAATTAAAAATTACACCTACACCCCATCCTGCTGTTGGCCATATGGGCCAAGGATATGAATTAACCCCGCTGGTAAACAGCCAGATTAGCCACAACATGCCATTAATGATTACGTATGTAACAAGGTGTGTCTTAAATTCGGCCCTTGCTTTTGCCTGTTGCCATAATTCGGCATCTTTTTCCTCTTTCATGATTGATAAATTTTATTGGAAGATGATAAGCAAAGCTAAAATCGAAACAGCTGCCATCGAATGATACCGGGTAGTGCCGGGTGTGATTGCTGTCACCCCGGGTATCGCCTGTTTATTATAAAAAAACACTACTTTCTAAATAATACCAGCGACAGGGAAATTATAAAACAGGCTGATACCAATAGAAAGATCAAAAGCATACAATATTGAAGGACCGGATTTTGAGAACCCTGGGGATAGATTATTTGTAAAACAAAACGGGTTGCCCATAATATAACCGATACCGAGAGCAGGACTACCAGGGAGAATCTCTCCCGGGGCGTTTTAAATACCGCAAACAGGTTGGCAATTCCCAACAAAACAAGCGATAGAGAAAAAAAAATATTGATTGCTCTTACAGCAATGATTAGTTCAGTGGCCGTTTTATCAATGTAAGAATACCAATCCCACATCGCTGGCACAAAAAAATGCCATATTCCAAAGCTTATCGAAATAATGCTGCCAATAGAAGCAACTATCTTCAACAATACTTTCATTATAATTACAAACGCCTATTTTATTAATTGATATACGTCTGTCAGTAATTCGTTTTTATCCTTTACCATGGCGGGGTCGTTCAAATAGGCTTCCATAGGCGGTCCCGCTTTTTGTTTATTATTAACCTTCAGCCATTCTTCTATTTGACGATATGCTTTTTCAATTTGCTCGTAAGGCCCTTTGTAATGCACCACAATAGCATCACCTCCTTCAATGGACTTGAATTGTACACTACCAGTTAACTGTCCGGGCGCTTTATCCACTTCCACGGCTATATCAAAAACCCAGGGAGGAGTCATCGTATGATAAATGGCCATCGCCTTTCCTGGTTTTAGCTGCTGCTGTCCAACCACGGTAAATAATATACCATACCCTTTCCCCATCTTGTAAGAAAAACTATCTGCTGATGACGTGGTATCAACAATATAAATCATCTTCAGGGGTTTCATGATAATTCTTGAAATAGATTCCTGGGCGTTTGTTATTAATACCGGTGATATAAGAACAATACACAACAACAGGTATATTTTGATTTTATTTCTCATAACTTATTTTTTTAGCATTTACCCACTTTAAAATCAATTACTCTATTAACTATACCTCTTAGAACCAGATTTGGGTATAGATTTTTAGGAGTAAACAGTTGGGTCCTTTCTTACTCCCATGCTGACTGGCCGCAACTCAGCATCCCTCTCGGCAAGCTGTTTGATAGTTTTTAGCTGCACCTGTTGCATCAATCCATGCATAGCTGGCGCGAGCAAATTTCCCTGCAGCCATTCGCTCCATAAAGGGGCCGCTTTCATTCTTACTCTGGCAGATAAATAGGTGGCATCCTCTCCGATACAGTCCAGAACAAATGCCCAACTCATGGAGAAATCTCCTCCCAGCCTATGGCCGTGTCCACCCATAATAAAAAATTTTTCAGGTTCCACTTTATACACCTCAAAAAAGCTATCTTTTGCCGGGGTGGCTGATACCCTATCACCGGGCTTCCTGGATTCCCAGCCTTCTACCAGGTGGTTAATACTTGGTTCACCCCCGTGATCAAGTAAATCAATGCTATACCATCCAGCCCGATCACAACCTAATTGCATCAGGTAACTCCATACTATATTCGGCGGAGCTTCAATAATTCTGGCTTGCGTATACGAGTATTTTGCCTCTTTAATTATGTCATCCCCCGGAAAAGCCCTTTCCTCATCATGGGGCCATTTCATCTTACCCAATAGCGCTTCATAATGCTTCATCAACGAACTCCTGATCGGGCGCGAGCCCAAACCGATAATCCGGTAATAATTATTTAATTTCTTCCAGCTATATTCGTCCGTGGCAGTAGTTCGCAATTCCAGGCTTATTGTACTTCCATCCAGGAAAGGTTCCACCACAATGGACCAGGCCAATTTACCCCAACCTGGTTGATCAAAGGTTTTAAAGTCTTCCGGTTTCACTTCCGCAAACGGTATCTTCAAATGCCAGAATTGCCCTACGGAACCTATTACTACTTCCCTCCCCGGAATTTCATGAATAACCTGGAAGCCCTTACCGTTCTCGGCAATCTGATCCACTCCAATTCGCCGGTCTTCTTTTATTTTTCCCTTACCTGCTATTCTTTCGGGAATGGTACGGATATCAAACAGTAAACGAATCCATGGAATTTCAGACGCATCAAAATGTCTTACAACTTCCCAGGCCACGGCAGGCAATGCCTTAACAAAAATCCGGTTGATTTCCGTATGGCGGGGGTTGGGCAAATATTGTTGAATGGCTCTCATATAACCTGATTATGTATTAAAAAAAACATTTCCGGAGAAACGGGAAGTCTTAATTCAATTCCAGAATATCGGGCAGACCAATCAGCCCGTTATTTCCATAGCAAAGCAAGTTCAGTTGAGAATCCTGCTCAATGAGGACTGTCAATATTCTTCGTGATAGCCATCATTTATACAGGTTATTCATTCCTTTAGATTTGTATTCTTAAAAGCTTCATATTATGAAAACAGATATTAAAACCATAACCACGTTACATGACCTGCTCGATTATGATGCAGGAAAATTTACCAGCGGCGAAATTCAGTTGAGAGGGATATTGCCCGAATGGATTAACAAAGCGCAGTCGTTGAAGCTGAAAACCGTGTTTCAGAAATACATCGATTTTGTACAGCAGCATGTAGAAATGCTGGCAGGTTTTTATGAGCAGGAAAAGATTGATTCGCTCAGTATTACCAACCGGGTGATGCATTCCTTTATTGAAGAGGCAGAAGAAAAGCTGAACAACTGTACTGACGCGGAAGTAAAGGATGCATGCCTTCTTGCCGCGGTTCAGGCAATCTGCCATTTCAAAATCAGCACGTATGGAACGGCCGCCGCATTTGCCAATGCACTGGGTATGGAAAAACAAGCGGTGATTTTTCATGAAGCAGAAGTAAATGAAAAACAGATTGACGATAGGCTTTCTCAACTAGCCGAACATGAAATAAATATGAAAGCGAAAGCCCCCATTGTGTTACCAGGTTAAAATCGAAGGAAATGAAAACAGGATTCCAGGAAGAAGTTAGCATACCTATTGGTAAAATAACCCTAAAGGGTGATTTGAGTGTACCCCCAAAAGCAAAAGCAATCATTATTTTTTCACATGGCAGTGGTAGCAGCAGGCATAGTAAGCGTAACCAGCAAGTGGCAAAGTATCTGCATGATAAAGAATTCGGAACGCTCTTGTTTGATCTACTTACAGAAGAAGAAGACCTGAACTACCAAAACCGGTTTAATATTGATTTGCTCACCAAAAGATTGGCCGGTGCGACTGAGTGGCTGGTAAGAGTCCCCGCCGCAAGTGAATGCCGCATCGGCTATTTTGGCGCTAGCACCGGAGCCGCCTCCGCGTTAAAAGCCGCCGCTCTATTGCCAACAATAGGTGCTGTAGTATCAAGAGGAGGAAGGCCAGATTTAGTAATGGACGACTTATCATATGTGGAGGCACCTACCCTATTAATTGTCGGCAGCCTGGATCATGATGTTCTTCAATTAAATAAAGAGGCATACATACAACTGGAATGTGAAAAAAAACTGGAAGTAATTGAAGGAGCTACACATTTGTTCGAAGAACGGGGCGCCATGGAATTAGTATGTGAAAAGGCCGCCGCCTGGTTTCAAAAACACCTGCAACCTGTGGCCTCGGTAAAATAATTTTATGCTGGGCGAATTAAACGATACACAAATCAACAATGTACTTTCCAGCCAGGTATTGGGACGATTAGCCTGTACCGACGGAAAACG
This sequence comes from uncultured Chitinophagaceae bacterium, assembly GCA_963775145.1. Taxonomy (GTDB): domain Bacteria; phylum Bacteroidota; class Bacteroidia; order Chitinophagales; family Chitinophagaceae; genus Endoryza. The sequence continues at coordinate 889,923 of CAVZHZ010000009.1, read as the reverse complement.
GCCTTATATAGTGCCGGTTACTTATACTTACGACGGGAAATTCATTTACGGCCAAACCAATGAAGGGCTGAAGCTGAAAATGCTTCGGAAAAACCCCAGTGTTTGTTTTGAAGTGGATATGATGACCGATATGCGGCACTGGCAAAGTGTGCTGGTGTACGGGAAGTTTATTGAATTAAAGAATAAGGAATCAGAAAAAGCAAGGGACATTCTTTATAACCGCGTATTACCATTGATGACCAGCAGTACCGTACATCCATATGGCCATTTTGAAACTGGCAAGATAGATGACAGTACCCGGGTGAAACAGGTGATGTACAAAATCAAAATAAAAAAAATCACGGGCCGGTTTGAAAAACAATAAAATCAATTTTATGTTCCGGGACAGATCAGAAGCAGGATTGCTGCTGGCACAGAAACTGAAAAAATATAAGAATGTGCCCGGCATTGTATTAGCCGTGCCCCGGGGGGGAGTGCCCGTAGCTTATGAGGTAGCTAAAGAACTGGGATTTCCGATAGAAGTAATTCTCACCAAAAAAATTGGCCATCCTGGCAATAAAGAGTATGCGATCGGGGCAGCAAGTCTTACAGACTACTTTGTGATACCCCACGAAAATGTTACACAAAAATATATCGAACAGGAACTGGTACGGATACGCACACGTTTGAAAGAAATGTATTTGAGGTTTATGGGTGATAAAGATCCCGAAAACCTGGAGGGGAAAACGGTGATCGTGATTGATGATGGCATTGCAACGGGCAACACGCTATTAGGTACCATCCAGGTATTAAAGAAAAGTAATCCGGGAAAAATTATCATTGGTGTTCCGGTCGCTTCGGAAAGCGCCGTTCGAAAACTGTCAAGAGAAGTGGACGAAGTAGTTGCCGTATTCATTCCGGAAGAGTTTTATGGGGTAGGCGCATTCTATGAAGACTTTGAACAAGTAAGTGATGAAGAAGTCATGTTCTACCTTGACAAATTAAGGGAATTAAGAAAGACAGGATAGACCGAACAGGAAAATGAAATTATAAATACTATTATCTTAAATGTAAAACTTAGTATTTGATCTGACAGTTTAGGAATAATATTCACTACTTGATCTGACCGGTAAGGATTTTTAGTTTTATAGGGTTAGTATATAATTAGGCTGCTGTTTGAGATTCAATCAGCAGCTTTTGTTTTGCTACAGATAAAGGGTAAAATCTATAAAATTATTCTTGAGCAACGTAACCTTAGCTTAGCACTCACCTCCCAGAGGGACCCTCCCTCCCCCGCCTCCGCCGCGCTTTTTTTTGAAAACCTTCAATAGGGCAGTTGTCCCTAATTTCTTAGAAACACTGTCTATTTTCCCTTCCAACAACATCGGGCTGTCTGGCTAAAAAAAACGGCAGCAGTTACTAGCAATCTTCCTGCCTTACAACTCATTTACATAAATCGATACAAATATATTTTACAAAGTAGCCGAAACAATGTGAAAAAGACGATCCCCCAAAAGAAAAAACAGAATTTTCCGGGTTAAAAAACTGCTAGCATAAAATCTTCCCATTCTCCTAATTCAACAATTCAATTGCCCGGTACATTCAATCTCTCATTTTCTTTTTGTAAGTTTTCCTTTTTGCTCTTACATCTTATAATTGTGTGATTGATCTTTCAAAGAGGGGATGTTTTTCTTTGTGAGGTTTATTTATTTCTGAACCGGTTGGGGTTTAATTCATTCACCCGGAAAAAAAATCCCAATTTACTGTCCGTATTACTTAGGCTAATTTTTGATTTTTGCTATCCTGCCATTATCCCGCCATCTATCGGCATAGCGACCCCTGTTACAAAGGAAGCAGCATCGGAACATAACCAAACAACCGCTTCCGCCACTTCTTCCGGGTCACCCATTCTTCCTATGGGTTCCATAGCAATATATTGCCTTTCTACTTCCGGGTCTTTCCCGGTAAATGGATCAATCATGTCGGTATGAATAACACCGGGACATACCGCGTTTATCCGTATTCCCTGTTTTGCATATTCCAGTGCCGCGGATTTAGTTAATCCAACTACACCGTGCTTTGAGGCGGTATATGCAGGGAAGCCGGCAAAACCATTTAAACCCGCTACCGAAGCACAATTGACGATAACCCCCCCTTGATGCTTCAGCATTTCCGGTATTTCATATTTCATGCATAACCATATCCCTTTCAGGTTAACGGCCATTATTCGATCAAAATTTTCTTCCGTGCATTCATGGGTATTGGCCATTTGACCCTCTATGCCGGCATTGTTAATGGCAAAATCAACTCTTCCGTATTTAGCCACGGTTTTTTCAATCATGCTTATTACTTCCTCCGAACTTGAAACATCACACTTAATAAAAAAAGCATACTCCCCGGCATTACTGATCAGCTTTAGCGTGGTATTTTCTTTATCTTCCACCTTGTCAACTACCACAACATGAGCCCCTCTTTTTGCAAACGCGATAGCAATTGCCCGGCCAATTCCAAAATTGCCCCCGGTAACAATAGCCACCTTACCATCGAATATCTCTTCCATAAAATGTTATTATGATGACTGAATAAAGACCAATTCAAACTTTTACTGTAGTGGTCATTTCATCCGGGGGCATTTTCTTTTCTTTCATTTGCCGCCTGACCATTTTTTTTAATTCTTTTATTGCTTCCTTTATAGATTTTTCCAACTTGTTTGTCCGGGAATAAGACATGAGGTTATCATCATAAATGGTAAGCCTTATTTCACACACTTTATTTTCCGGTTCAATGGTTTCGTCCTCTTTCAGAATTACTTCTGCCCGGGAAATATCCTTATTAATATGTGAAAGCTGAAGCACTTCGTTTCGTGTATCGCTTACCAGCTTTTCCGGTACTTTTCCTGCTGTAGTGAAAAATTCAATTGTCATATACTTTGAATTTGAGCCATTTTTAATATGTTAAAAATAAAATGATTCGATACTATTAATAATGATCTGCATCAGCGGGAACGATGATGTTGGATGGCCTGCTATTTATTGGAGGATTGCTTTGCCCTTCTCCTGTCTCTTACATTGAACCATAGGCTTAGCACAAAGATTAATAGGAAAATAACCAGGGTAAGGTTTTCCACTGTAGAAGGATCGAAATTGACTCCAGTAAGTTGGAGGATCAGAAAATGAATATAAGAACGGGAATGGTCATTATACCCTAGTTTTTCGCGTACCTCCCAATGCCAGTCGGTACAAAAACAATATCCCCAGCCATACCAGATACCCAGTACAAACCAGGAAAAGGCGGTGAGCGAAAGCGTAACCAGGTGAATTTTCCTCGTTATTCGGAACATCCAGCCTACCGCATTAAAAAGAGTAAATGCGGTGTGAAATACAAAAAAGAAAATATTGAGGAATTGGTACCACATCCGCTTCACTTAAAACGATTCAAGATAGCTGGTAAAAATCTTCAGCAAGCCGGTTGTCAATGTTGCATTATTGCCGGATAGCTATTTTTTGCTCCCACTCTTCAATCAATGGAACCTGCCCGCCATTAATTTTATTTTTTGCTTCCCGGGCAGAAAACCAGGCTGCTTTGTCAATCTCCGGGAATGATTGCTTTTTACCCGATTTAGGTGGCCATTCGATTTCGAATTCATTACACGATATGTTAGCGGGGTCAACCTCACCCTTTGCCGCCCATGCATAAACCAACTTACCGCCTGGTAGTTTTACCGGGGTTAATTCAATAAAAGGTCCTTCCACTTTAATACCGGTTTCCTCCTCTACTTCTCTTTTCGCCGCGTCCAATGGGTTTTCCCCGTGTGCAAACTCTCCTTTCGGAATAGACCATACGCCCAAATCTTTCGTTGCCCACCAGGGTCCGCCGGGATGCACCAGTAAAAGTTGGGAAACCTGGTTATGTTCCCGATAAAGAAGAATACCGGCACTTTTTTTTTGCATAACGAAATCACATTATTGGAAAGGAGTATTAATTCTACCCATATCACTGCTAAAAACTCATTTCCTCCCGCTCAGGATCAAATACAGATTGTATAATGAAAGTAAAAAACCCATCGCAGACAACACAATGGTTAACCAAAAACCGATAAGCCTGTAATGAGTGAGCTTAAGTCTGGCCTCTATTAATTCTTCTTTTTCTTTACGAATCAGGTTTATTTTATGATCGTCGATGGTTTTATCTGATTCTTTTGATTCTTTCTTTGTACGCTGACCGTCTTTCAAAAAAGATTCATAACCCCCTTTCAGTATCCAGTATTTTCCAAAATTTGTAATCTGCAATATCGTATGTTCCTGGTCTGAATAAGTGGCCAACTTATCTCTCACCAATTGGTCGGCCCATAATTTCGTAATACCGAATTCTTCACTCTGTTCCGTATACGCGGTGGCTGCATAGTCATACACATTTAGCGGGCCCTGGCCGTAAACGGCATTTAATAAATGTTGTAAATATTCCTCCTTCAGCATAGGATTTGTTTTACAAGGAACCAGGAATTATCTATTCAACACAATCATTCTCTCCTTGCATTATTAATAAATCGTTCTTTTATATCTTTTTCCTTTTCCGTCATTTCGAAAAAATCGCTTATATATTTGATCATATCTTTTTTATGAAAAGCATCCAGGGGAGCGAAGTTTAAAATCAGCGAATCTATGGCTTCTTTTTGCTTTCTCAGAAGATGGAGAGCGGCCTGCAATTCCTCCGGTGCTCTGGCAAAACCAAGGTAATATCGCTCCCGAACGGAGGAAATGGGCAGTTCAGGAGGAGGAATAGCATAACGGGCATTTACCAATCCCGAATAATCAAAATCATAAGGCACCACAAAAGGAGCCGATGAACTATCCGCTCTGCTTCGAATGAGCTTTACGTTCCGCGAAATGGGAATTACCCAATCTGAATTCCCGATCATATATTCAAAAAGGGTCATTAATGTTGTTTGATCGCGGTTGGTTTGTTCGCTGCGGATTCTTTCGGGTTGAATTTCCACACAATTGTTTCTTTTGGCCAGCCCATCCACGTCCTCCAGGAGGTAAGCGTAAGAAGTATATGGTTTCATTTTATCATTGATATCCCGGTATCCTATTTTCACCAACCGTACCCGGAAACTTTTTTCCGTAACCAGGTTGTATATTTTATAAATGAGGTATTCTTTAAGTACCAATTGTTCATCATAAGGCGCCGTACCACATGGCCACACTAATTTTATTGTCCCCAGCTTATTAAGCGTAGTGGTATTGGGTGATTTGAAATTTAACATGACAGGAGGCATATTACATTTCTCTCTGCGGAATTTTCCCCGGGAGCGGATTTCAATATACTCCGTCAATTTTACACTGTCAGGAAAAACCATTGTAATGGTGGCAGGTTGATAATTACCGGAAAATTCCTTTTTGAGTTTTTCCCGTATCAATTTTTTGAAGTCAGAAACAAGGGTAATTTCAATCAACCGGTCGTCTGTAAAAAACGCACTTCCGGTTACATCAGGTTTTTGAGCATTGAGAGAATTACCAGTAATAAAAATAAGAGAAAAGATGAAGCCGAACGTCTTCACCAGTACCATTCTTTTTTTCCTCTTTGAAGTTTTTCTAACTGGCCAAGAGAAGTTAATCTGATCAATCATGCAGCTATCTTTCCATTGGCCCTCTCGTTCCAAACCTGGTGGTGAGTGTTGCCGGCAGGTCTCCGGTACAAGACAATTATTTGCGATATTGGCCGGGGGAGCCACGCGGATATTTACTTTGTATTCATTTTTATCAAACATATAGATCCCTTCAAACTAATTTATCCTGATTCCTCCTTGTATTGGAATCCACAAAAATTACCTTCCGAACTATATACCTGGCAGAAGCAGCCGGGATAATACCCAAACGACTCTTTGTTAATGGCGCCTACCAACCCTGAGGCCATATTCTAACTCAAAAAACTGTTTTAATTATTGAGAATTCCAATTTCAGGATATGAAGATATTCCAACGAAATGATATAATACCCTTGCTGCCGGAAAAACTTTGAGGCAAACCACGGCAAGTGCAATTTTAATTTTGAAAAATGTGCTGCAGTATGTCAATAACCCCCGAGAAAGTACCTGGTTAACTTCTTGCCTTATGCTTCATTATTATATCCGCTACCGCGAGTATTACTCCAGTTCCTATTAAACCGTATCCCAACCAGGGCACTGCTCCGAAAAAAATGCCCGCCAATATTAATACAAACGATAATGAAGCGAGTACGGAAAGCTTTTGTCGTTTGCCTTCCGGTTTAATCCAAAATACAAAAAAGGCGATAACCGCCAGGGTTAGTAATACCATCAACACATAATAAGAAGGTATATTCATAATGAATGTTTATTTCTTTTTGTCCAGAATATAATTCATCAAACCCCTTAATGTAGCGATCTTGCCATAATCCTGTTCCGGGGTTTCTACCCCCAGTTCTTCATCCAGCGCTACTATAAAACGCAATGCATCGAAGGAGTCAATATCCAACTTCCCCCGAATATTGTCATCCGGCTGCAGCTGATCCGGCTCAGTATCCGGTGCAATTTGCTTCAACACCTGGAAAATAATTGTTTTTATTTCTGTTTCGTTCATGCCAATTGTTCTTTTTCCATTAATTGTGAGGCGCCGTAGTTAGCAGCTCCCAACAAAGCGGTTCTGGTATTTAAAATAACGGAAACCGGAACCATTTCCAGCAAATAATTTAATCGTCCGCTATCACAATAGGAAGTATAAAATCCCGCATCCTCCAGCAAAGAGATTAGGTGCGGGGCAATACCCCCTCCAATAAATAATCCACCCGTTGCTTTTAATTTCAGCACCAGGTTTGCCGACTCATGGGCCAGGTAGCGGACAAATAACTGCATTGTTTCCTTACAAAGTTCATTTTGATCAGCGTGCTTGCTTATGACAGATGCCGCATCTTTATTTTCCATTTTTGCCTTTAACCAGGCAGGTTCTTCCCGTTTTTTTTCATCCCGCAGAAAGTGGTAAATGTTTACGATACCCGGTCCGCACACCAATCGCTCCCAGCTTACATGGCCAAATTTCTTCTGAAGGAAAGAATATAACTCAAAATCAAACAGGTTGCGGGGAGCGAAATCGCTATGGCCCCCTTCGGTGGCAAATGGATGATAATAATTTCCATCCCAAAATATCCCAGCCTCCCCAAGTCCGGTACCCGGTGCAATTACCGCTGCATTACCAACCGGAACCTCACTTCCCTTGTGAAGTACTTTTAGTTCCTTCTCGTCCAACATTGCTAATCCAAAGGCGGTTGCTTCGAGGTCGTTGATGAGAAGTACACTTTTTACATTGAAATGAACTGACAGTTCCTGGCTGTCTATATCCCACTTAATATTCGAAAGCTTTGCATGGCCATTTATCACAGGGCCCGCTACGCCAAAGCAGATAGTATCCGGAGCTGAACCGCCTTTCATAAAGGAATCGGTCAGTTCAATGATATTCCTGTAATCATTAGATTTGAATTGCGCCTCCCGCAAAGAAGTAAAATTTCCATTCTCCACCCTGAACAGAGCCAGGTTGGATTTGGTAGCCCCTATGTCGCCAGCCAGTACAATCCTGCCCTGGCGGCTTACCTCATTATTTTTGGGGAAATTTAATTTCAGCAACATGGTTTACTTTTTAAAATATGCCTGTCTATTTACTGCAATCAAAGGATCTCTGGTTTATTCAAATAAGTTTTTATTGCCATTAAAAAACGACTGCCAGTTGCCCCGTCGGTAGCACGGTGGTCAGCAGATAAGGTAACAGTGACCACAGGTCGAACGTCCAGCATACCTTGATCCGCCCAAGGTTGTTCAGCAATACTCCCAAAACCCACAATAGCCACCTGCGGTGGATAAATCACTCCATACACGGTTTCGACGTTTCCTTCTCCCAGGTTGGTTACGGTAATGGTAGATTCGCTCAGTTCAGAACTCCTCAATTTCATAGCCCTTGCCCTTGGAATAATATCGTTTAGTGATTCCATCAGTTCATCTATTGATTTTTTATCCGCGTTATGAATGGCCGGTATCATTACTCCACCCCCTCGAAGAGAAACTACAAACCCAATATTGATATCCTTTTTTACCTGCGGGCCATTCTCCCAATAACCATTCAGTTCAGGTACATCCATAAGAGCTTTGGCAACCGCTTTCAATAACAATACTACCGGTAATAACCGTTGTTTTATGGTTCGTTGTTTATTAGCCTCCGTAAGCCAGGCTAATGCCTTACTCATATCCACCTTAGTTTCCAAAAAATAATGAGGAATATCCCGGTTGGATTTACTCATTGCGGCCGCCACTGCCATCCGGATGTTTTCAGCCGGAGTAGCTTTCAATTCTTCCTTAGGTGACATCTTTTCTATAATAGCCTTCTCCACATCTTCTTTGGTTATTGCGCCACCTTCTCCGGTTCCTTTTATATTCTTTAAATCAATTCCCTTTTCGGCCGCTATTCTTTTTGCCAACGGGGATGCCTTAATACCCTGTTGAATTTCGGTAACCGGAATCTTCTCTATTTGCTTTTCAGTGGAAGCCTTTTTTTCTTCACTAATTATTACTGGTACACTTTCTTCTATAGCGGGAATGGTTTCTTTACCCTGGTCAATAAGGGCCAACTTCGTTCCAACCGGAACTTTTTCGTTTGGATTTACCAGCAATTCGCTGATGGTTCCTTCTTCAAAAACTTCAATGTCAATCAGCCCTTTTTGAGTATCTACTTCGGCAATAATATCTCCCCGCTTCACATGGTCGCCGGGTTTCACCAACCATTCGACCAGGGTTCCGGCTTCCATGTCGGCACCTAAACTGGGCATCTTAAACTCTATCATGCTGAAGTATTGTCTTTACTTTTTGAACAATATCGGGCACCTGGGGGATGGATGCATCTTCTAAATGTTTGGGATAAGGGATGGGTACTTCTACCCCACCCAACCGCTGTACCGGGGCATCCAAATCATAAAAAACATTTTCCATAATCCTGGCACTTACTTCGGAAGATACATTTACTGACCCCCATGCTTCTTCTACCAGCAAGGCCCTGTGCGTTTTCTTCACAGAATTGAAAATCGTTGTAAGATCGAGTGGACGCAATACGCGTAAATTGATTACTTCCGTGTCAATTCCCATAGTGGCTAATTCTTTTGCAGCATCCAATACTTTGTATACCGCGGCGCCATAGGTGATAATAGAGATGTCTTTTCCTTCGCGCAGCACTTTAGCCTTGGTAATATCCACTGCTCCGGCATTAGCAGGAATCGTTTCCTCTTTATTTAATAAATAGGTGTATTCAAAAATAATTACCGGGTCTGGATCCTGCAAGGCAGTTAATAACATCCCCCTTGCGTCTTCATGGGTACCTGCTGACAATACTTTTAATCCGGCAATATGCGCATACAATGGTTCCCAACTGTGTGAGTGTTGGGCGGCTAATTGCCGACCAATACCACAGCCCATCCGAATAACCACCGGTACATTCAATTGTCCGCCGGACATATGTAACAGGGTGGCCGCATTATTGGCTATCTGGTCCATCGCAAGCAAACTAAAGTTCACCGTCATCACTTCCACAATCGGGCGCATTCCATTGAGGGCGGCGCCTATGCCGGCACCTACAAAACCAGATTCCGATAATGGTACATCCATGATACGTTCAGGGCCAAACTCCTGCAAGAGTCCCTTGCTAACGGCAAACGCTCCTCCATAACGTCCCACATCTTCTCCCATCAGAAAAACTCTTTCATCTTTCTGCAATGCCTCTCGAATGGCTTGCTTGATGGCCTCTCGATAAGTAAGTGTTATAGTATTATTTGTTCCCATGATTATTCAAAAACCAACTGCCTGACTCCTGCTGCGGTTTTTTTATATATGATCCCTTTCTTTACCGCTGAGAACAAGAGAGGCAGAGGTTTTGCTGAGTAGTTATTATCCCTCTGCGCAAAACTCAAAAACTCCTGTTCTCTGCGGTGAATAGAGACCAACATTCACCGAACCATATTCATCACAATGAAGCCATTTTAGCCTGCCACCTTTTCAAACTCGGTAAACTTCCAATAGCCAGGTTAATAATGCTGGTATCTATTTTCATTTTCTCCATTTGGGTTTTCACCAGTGTTTTCATTTCATCCAACGTCATATTTGGATTCATAAAAGCACCATTCTGATAACAATATGTACAGTACTCTTTACTTTTGGAACCATCTTTTTCAGTCCCGAATAATTCGGGTTTGTCCAAAGGCATGCTGCAACTCTGGCAAAATGTTTGATTTTCCATAATTAAAGTTTTAATGATTAATATATAACCGTCAAGCGGTTTCTGCCTTCTTATTCTTCTTATCATGCGCTTCCCTAATCCACGTCATCAACTCCTCTTCTATTTCATCTTCATTCATAATATCGACCACGTACAGGTAACGATGTGCCGACATCTGAACAGTATCAGTAATCCTTTTATTTTTAAGCTTACGGCTCAAACTGAAATCAACCCGTATTTTATCCTTGAATATTTTAACCGCCGCGAATGTAAATGTGCTCACCAAATGAATACAACATTCCAGGGATTCTATCTTAAAGGATCCCACTTGCATCTTAACAGACCGCAAAAACGTTTCGTACAAAGAAGCACCGCGGGGTTTATTCGCAAAATGTTTTGCGAGGGGAAATGATTTGCAGGAATGAGATTGGCCCTGCCGCTCAAATTGACGACCGCATTTCGGACAGGTCCATAATTTTATTATTTCATTTTTTGTTTTCACTATACACAAATTTGGAAAGGTTCTCAACAGGCTCCCAGGCACCGGCCTCTGCAAAGTCAACCGCTTTTTGTATTTCGACTTCCACTCTTGAATTCATTTCATCGATATCTTTTTGTTTTATTACATCCTGGCTGAATAACAGCTGTTGTAGTTTAGGGATGGGATCACGCTTTTTCCATTCTTCCACTTCGCTTTTTTCTCTATACAATTCCGCATCAAACATGCTGTGTGCCCGGAAACGATAGGTATTGCAGACCAGTAGAAATGGTTTTCCACTCTTCCTGATTTTTTGAATGGCCTCTTTCGCAGCCTGTTCAACAGCCAAAACATCCATTCCATCTGCTACGGAGGTCTCGATTCCGTAGGCTGGGCCTTTCTTTTCGATTTCAACAATTGAATGAGAAAAACGGACGGCTGTACCCATGGCATACAGATTATTTTCACAAACGAAAAGTACCGGCACATCCCATAGTACCGCTAGATTCATGGCTTCATGAAATTCTCCCTCAGCCGCGGCCCCTTCCCCAAAAAAACAACAAGTAACATTATTTTTATGTTGTTTCTTATCAGCAAGCGCCATCCCCACCGCCATAGCCAGGTGACCGCCTACAATAGCATTACCGCCATAAAACCTTTTCTTTGCATCAAATAAATGCATAGACCCGCCCCGACCTTTACTGCAACCTTCATACTTCCCATACATTTCAGCCATTATAGATCCGGCGTCTATTCCTCTTGCTAAAGCATGCCCATGTTCGCGGTAAGTGCTGAGTATATTGTCTTCGGGCGTTAACGCTTGCATCACTCCTACTGCCACCGCTTCTTCTCCCACATACAAATGCAGGAAGCCACGGATTTTTTCTTTGGCGTATAGCTCCGCGGATTTTTCTTCAAATCTCCTTATCAATACCATTTGATACAGCAGGTCTCTGCCAATATCATTCGTTGTTGCTTGAACGGGTTTTATATTAATTTCTTGTTCCATAAACCAATTACTACGATTGTTCCAATGTTGATATATCCCCTTCCGGCAATCCCAATTCTCTTGCTTTTAATAATCGTCTCAATGTCTTCCCGCTTTTTGTTTTTGGCAATCCGTCTACAAAGGATATTTCTTTGGGCGCTACAGCCGGTCCTAATTTTTTCCTGGCGTATCCCATGATATCCATTTGCACCTTTTCGCCAGGAATGAACCCTTTTTTCAATACGATAAATGCTTTAACCAATTCTCCGATCATTGGATCCGGTTTGCCTATCACTGCTGCCTCCGAAACCGCTTCGTGTTCCATTAAGGCGCTTTCCACTTCAAATGGCCCCACCATATGACCCGAGGTTTTGATAATATCATCCGCCCTTCCCACAAACCAGAAATACCCGTCTTCGTCTCTTTTAGCCAAATCACCTGTTACATACCAATCTCCTCTAAAACATTTTTTGTATCGTTCTTCTTCATGCAGGTATGCCCGGAACATAGAGGGCCATCCTTTCTTTAAAACCAAATGCCCCTGTTTGTTTGACTCCGTAATTATATTGATTGCACTATCCGTTATTTCCGCTATTGCTGCTTCTATACCGGGCAATGGTTTACCCATACTGCCAGGTTTAACTTTCATAGAACGATAATTCGCAATCATGATGCCCCCTGTTTCGGTTTGCCACCAGTTATCCAAGATAGGCATGCCGAATGTTTTTTGCCCCCAAACTACTGATTCCGCATGCAAGGGTTCACCTACACTACAAATCAACCGCAGTTGTTCAAGATTATACAATACTTTTGGCAGGATATCCATTCGCATCAATCTCCTGATAGCGGTGGGTGCCGTATACCAAACACTTACCCGTTGTTTTTCCAATATAGAATACCACCGGACTGCATCAAACTCTTCTTCATCTACAATATTGGTAACTCCATTTACGAGAGGGGCGATGATTCCATAGGAAGTACCGGTAACCCAACCCGGATCAGCGGTACACCAGAAAATATCTCCTTCATGAAGATCGAGAACATATTTGCCGGTCGTATAATGCATTAATACGGCACCATGTACATGTAATGCTCCTTTAGGCATACCGGTCGTTCCGCTGGTGAAATGCAATAGAGCAGGATCTTCCGGATCGGTAGGCGGAATAAGATAATTATCATGCGCTTCGTTCATCAGGCGGTGCAGGGAAAGAATTCTGTCATCTTCAGAATACTCCTGGTCGATTAACAGAATGAATTGAAGAGCAGGTAATCTGTCGAGCAGTTGTTTTACCTTCCTTTCAAATAATGCTTTAGTGGTCACCAGCACTTTGGCTTCGCCCTTGCTTAACCGTTGGTATACTGGTTCAGGACCGAATACAGAGTAAAGCGGACAAAACACCGCAGTAGTTTTTAACGTACCCAACGCCGTAATATATAATTCGGGCACTCTGCCGGCGAGGGCAAAAACCCGATCGCCTTTCTTAACGCCAAGCGAAGTCAATACATTCGCAAAACGTGAACTGAGTTTGTCCAAATCCTGGTAAGTGTACGTGGCTGCGGTTTGATCTTTCCGAATCCATATAAGGGCTGGTGTATCTTTCAGATTACCAGAGGCATGTCGTTCTACAGCTTCATATGCCATGTTCAAGCCCCGGTCTCCGGGTAATCCGCTAAGCATATTCTTCTCCTGCCTCCATCCAAAAGATTGTACAAGATTTTCATAATCCCCGAGATTTGGCTGTACTGATTGAGATAATATGGTACTTCCGGTTTTTTGCATGTTGAATTCTATTTGCGCAATGTTCCTGATAAGAAATTATAGCAATCGTATTTGGTATCAACATATTCCTTTTCTACCAGCTGCATATTTCGGCGCAATTCGTTTTGCTGTTTTTCCGTTTCCTTTTTTATGAGGTTATCATCAATTACTGTGCTGTCAGTTTTAAGAGTAGTCAATTGCGTGCGAATTTGCGTCCCCAATTGATGAAATTTCAGCGCCACTGCATTTAGCTTATCCTGCTCCTTTTCTACCCTGGCGGCGATGTTTGGTATTGTGTTTCGCTGAATTACTTCCGCCAGCTTATTTCCCAACTCAGCCAGTTCGTTATCGTAAAACGCTACCAGCCGGTTCCAGTCGACCAATTCTTCCAAATAATATTCCGCTATTGCATGGGGCATATGATTATTTTTAAAGTTTGATAAAAGCTATTCTATTCAAAATCTCTATATTCCGAATCGGGTTCTGAAAGAATAAATTCATCCGAAGAATTCCTGGCCATTTCATTTAATTCTTTCAGCGTGAAATCATCCAGCCCTCTTGATTGTTCCCAATTATCTTTATTTTTCCAGAACACCTGTACGCTTAAACCAAAGCGCTGCTGGAATTCTCTTTCTACATCTGATACTTTATACCAGGGCTGAATTTCCAGTAATCCAGACAAATGCGTTTTTCTAATTTCAATTATAGACTTACCCGGATATACCAAATCCGAAGTATCTGATTTCTCATATTCTTTGTGAGGTTTATTATAAAACTCCATTTGCAGGTAAGGATAATAATCTGAAAAATGCTTCCGGATATGATGAAGGGTGGTTTGGTCGTTTATTTCCATGTACATGATCTTTCTGTTTATAGGTGATTCATAATTATTTACCATTTTTCCCAATGAATATTTGCCGCATCGAATTTGTCCTGTGGCTTTTCCACACCGGCAGGATGACCAACCGGTATTATATTCAACGGGATTATTGTGTGTGGGATATTCAGCTCACTTCTCACAAAATCCATTAATTTTTCGTTTGGATAAACGGCAGTCCATACGGCTCCCAATCCCAAAGCCTCGGCAGCCAACAGAATATTTTCACTTGCGCAGGTGCAGTCTATAATAGCAAACTCATCGCTCCCCATCGCCGCTTCATTCGGTGCCGCACAAACTACAATTCCTGTGCCGGCCTGGGTAAGCATTTTGGCAAAAGGCAACCCATTCGCCAATGATTTCAATATATCTCTGTCAGTAACAACAATAAACTTCCATGGCAGCATATGGATAGCAGCCGGCGCTGCCATGGCCGCATGTAGGATCTTATCAATTTCCTCCTTGCTAACCGGTTCACCAGTATAGGTGCGTACACTTTTTCTTTCCTGCATAACCGTAAGCGCGTCTTTTAGCATTGCTGCTTCCATATATCCTTATTTACAAGCCCTAATAAGTACAAATGAACCTTCTCCATATCCCGGTTTAGCTGGTTCCAGGACCCTGATTTCTTCCAGTGGATGAAAGAGCGTTTGCGAGAATTGAAGATCTATTAAGTTAAGCTTCCTTAGTTCAGCTATGATACTTTTGGTACGATAAAAAGTGGCTTCTTTATAAAATACACTGAATGGCTTTCGTTTCTCATATGATTGCCCGATGATACTGTCTTTATCTATAAACCCTACTATTAGTGCTCCGCCATTTTTCAGAACCCTCCTGGCTTCGAGGAATGCAGCAGACAAATTTTCAAAATAGCTGATGCAAAAAGCCATTAGTACAAAATCATATTGGTTATCTTCATAAGGCAGGTGTTCTGCTACTCCCGCCAATACATCAATTCCTCTCTTTTCTGCCAGGGCCCGCATATTGGCTGAAGGCTCTATCCCTTCTTTAATGCCCAAAGCTTTGGAAAACCGTCCGGTACCCAAGGCCACTTCAATTCCTTTTATGTCCTTTCCTCCCGGCAGGAACGCCCGAATGGCTTCCACCTCACTCTGAAAAACAAAAGGGTATTTTTCATACCATTCGTCGTATTCTGTCACATGTTCATCAAAAGGAAGTGTACTGATCATGGCAATATTCGTTGCTTTGGACATTATAAAGTTATCAATTCACTTACCATTCATCTATGATGCTTATTAGTATAATCCATGATGGTTGTCAAATCTGCTCTTTTGGTTATCATATTTAATAGTGACGGAAGCGTCAATTATTCCAAACAGACTTTACAGCCCTTCACATTTAATGAAATGCCCCGCTGCAATACCTGTTTGCCTTTGGAGTTGTAACGAAAAATGGTAATACCTTTTGCCTTGTGGCGCCAGGCTGTTTTATAAATTTCGGCCACTTCATTTTGAGTAGCTGTTTCCGGCAGGTTGATTGTTTTGGAGACGGCGTTATCTGTATGTTGCTGGAAAGTGAGTTGGTGTTTCAAATGCCAACTAGGAGTAATTTCCAACGCGGTCCTAAATAAATTCTTAACATCACTTGGCAGATCGGGGATATTTTCGGCCACCCCATCTCTTACCAGCGTATCCAATACTTTTTCGGAATAAAGATTATGGGTCTTAAGGTAATTAATAAAAAGCGGGTTGACAGAATATAAGACCTCCTCATTCAATACATGCCGCTGATGAAAGGCGAGCGCAAACAATGGTTCAATCGAGGAAGAAGTACCCGCAATTATTGAAATCGTCCCGGTAGGCGCGATGCTCGTTCGGGTGGCATTGCGGATGCGGGTATGCGGGTAAAATATACTTTTCTCCCAATTAGTAAAAACGCCTCTCTCTTCAGCTAATGCAATAGAAGCATTTAATGATTTTTGCTGAATGAATTTCATTATTTCTTCTGCTAATTGAATAGCCTTATCGGATTCATAGGGAATTTCAAGAAGTATTAACATTTCAGCCCAGCCCATTACCCCTAATCCAATTTTCCGGTTGCCCAAAGCCATTGCTTTAATTTCAGGAAAAAGGTAATTGTTTACTTCAATTATATTATCCAGGAAACGAATGGCAATGCCAATTATTTCCTCCAGTCGCCGCCAATCAAGAACCGGGCGACCTTTTTCTTCTATAATAAATTTCGACAGGTTAAGAGAACCCAGGTTGCAGGACTCATAGGAAAGCAACGGCACTTCTCCGCATGGGTTGGTAGATTCAATTTTCCCTAATGCGGGGGTGGGGTTCTTTTTATTAATAGCATCAATAAAAATCAATCCCGGATCTCCTGTTTGCCAGGCAGATTCGATTATCTCATTCCATAATTTACCGGCATATACTTTTTTCACAATTATGTTGGAATTAGGATGTATCAAATCCCATTCTGCGTTGTATTCCAGGGCCTCCATGAAATCGTCCGTAATACCAACAGAAATATTGAAATTATTGAGTATTCCTTTCTCCCTTTTAGCACAAATAAATTCTTCGATATCCGGGTGATTAACGTTCAGGATACCCATATTGGCACCCCGTCGCTTCCCTCCCTGCTTAATATGTTCGGTGGCGGCATCAAAAATTTTCATGAAAGAAACAGGACCGGAGGCCGTACCACCAGTAGCAGATACTAAATCATCTTTTGGTCTTAAATGAGAAAAATTAAATCCTGTTCCTCCACCACTTTGTTGAATGAGCGCCGCCTGTTTTAATGCCGTGAAAATAGAGTTCATATTATCTTCCACCGGTAAAACAAAACAGGCGCTGAGTTGGCCGCCCACGGTCCCGGCGTTCATTAATGTCGGTGAGTTTGGAAGAAATAACAAATCGCGCATCAATGTGTAAAATTTATCCTCCCACATAGCTGCATTTGGCCGATGGCCCCAGGATAATTCAGCAGATGCTACCGATTTAGCGACCCGGTGAAAAAGCTCATCAGGAGTTTCGGTTATTACGCCTGTTCCGTCATGCTGGAGATAACGTCGCTGCAAAACCATTAATGCATTATCTGATATCCGGGTCATAGAAATTAACGTAAGCGTGCAATAATAATGTAACTAAAAAGGAACCGTGCGCTTCCGGTTCCCTTTTGTGTAGTTATTCGGAATTGCTGCCCCACGGGGTGCATCTTCCTACATCCCAATGATCCAACAAATCCTTTTCACCTTATCTGCAAAATTAGTTGTACAACTACAGAATAAACAATGAAACAAATCATTGAACCCACTGACACTCATCATTCAATTACTCAATAATGATCATAAACTTTAAACAATGAATAATAGTGTAAATGATCCGGGCAGAAAAGAACTACCCGAACCAGAAACTCCGGGTAAACGCTTTAAAGGGTGGTGGATATATTTGTTGCTACTGGGGGCCATTCTGGTTCCGTCTCTATTTTCTGCTTTTTCTACGAGTCATGAAATTACGTGGCAACAATTTGAAAAAGATATACTGTCACGCAATGCGGTGGACCGGTTAGTAATAGTCAATAATGAAAAAGCGGAAGTATATATTAAGAAGGAGTTTGCGAATGATACCCTGTTTAAAGATGTTTTTAAACCCGTTATTGGTAAAAATGTTAATCCGGGTCCTCATTATACATTTAATATTGGTTCGGTAGAATCATTTGAACGAAAACTGGAGGAAGCACAAAAGAATGTATCAATCGGACAAAAAATTCCGGTAACCTATACAAACAGAACAAACTGGTTCTGGAATATTATGGGTTGGATATTCCCTCTCATTTTGATATTCGCCTTTTGGAATTACCTGCTCAGGAGATCTGGTGGTATGGGAACAGGGACCGGTGGCTCTTCTATTTTTAATTTCGGAAAGTCAACAGCCACCCTCATAGAAAAAGAAAAAAGCACGGTTACGTTTGATGATGTAGCGGGGCTGGAAGAAGCTGAAATGGAGGTAAGAGAAGTGGTTGACTTTTTGAAGAATCCAGAAAGCTTCACCAAATTAGGAGCAAAAATTCCGAAAGGCGTCATATTAGTGGGCCCTCCCGGTACTGGAAAAACCTTACTGGCAAAAGCCGTTGCCGGGGAAGCCCAGGTTCCTTTCTTTACTATCTCTGGTTCCGAATTTGTGGAAATGTTCGTAGGAGTAGGCGCCTCCAGGGTGCGGGATTTATTCAGGAAAGCGAAGGAAAAATCACCATGCATTATTTTCATTGATGAAATAGATGCCATTGGAAGATCAAGAGGAAAAGGAGCATTCTTAAGCGGCGGTAATGACGAAAGAGAAAGTACATTAAACCAACTGTTAACGGAGATGGATGGTTTTGGAACTAATAGTGGTGTCATTGTGCTGGCCGCTACCAACCGGGCTGATATGCTGGACCCGGCCTTGCTTCGGCCCGGAAGATTTGATCGCCACATTTACCTGGAATTGCCGAACCAAAAGGAACGGGAAGAAATTTTCAAAGTGCACCTGCGGCCATTGGTAAAAGATGGAACCATCGATATTCACTTCCTGGCTTCTCAAACACCGGGCTTTTCAGGCGCCGATATTGCCAATATTTGTAATGAAGCGGCCTTAATTGCTGCCCGAAAGAAAAAAGATAAAGTGGGAAGCCAGGATTTTTTGGATGCGATTGATAGGGTTATAGCCGGGCTGGAGAAGAAAAGTAAAATCATTTCGCCGGAAGAGAAAAGAACGATTGCCTTTCACGAAGCGGGCCACGCCGTTGTAAGCTGGCTGCTCAAACAGGTAGACCCCCTGGTCAAAGTTTCTATCATTCCAAGGGGGAAATCATTAGGATCAGCCTGGTATTTACCGGAAGAAAAACAATTGCGCAGTGAGTCTGCCTTTACGGAACACCTGTGCGCAACATTAGGTGGAAGGGCCGCCGAAGAGGTAATTTTTGGAGAAGTCTCGTCCGGTGCCCTGGATGACCTGGAAAAAGTAACGAAAGAAGCTTACATGATGGTGGTGTATTATGGCTTCAATAAAAAGCTTGGCAATATAAGTTATTATGATTCTACCGGTCAACGGGATGCCGGTATTCAAAAACCATTCAGCGAGGAAACCGGTAAACTGATCGATGAAGAAGTACGAAAATTAATAAGCGAAGTTTACCAGCGAGCTAAAGGTATTCTCCAGGACAATAAAGAGTCCCTGTCAAAAGTAGCGGAACTGCTACTGCAGAAAGAAGTCATATTCAAAGAAGACCTGGAAAGTATTTTGGGGAAAAGACCCGATGGATTGATTCCAAAGAAAATAAATATGGCCGCGTCAAATACAGCTACCCCTACCCCATGAAATGATTAAAGAATTATTAAGGTTTGAAGAGCCGGAGGAAATATCTCGGGATTGATAAATGACTCTTGCAATGACCATTCATCCTTCAAATAATCTCCTGCATGGTTTTTCCCTGCAGTTTTATAATTTTGCAAAGAGAAAAGGATTAGTCTTACACACCAGGAAAAGAAATCACTGATAATAATCATACCCAATCCCTACCACCGTCAGGAGTAGTGTTTATCCATAATTTTACCTTGATTAAAATATAATTCCATTCCACATGAGAGACAACATGCCATATCAGAAAGAATGCCTGGTTTATCCCGGTGAATACATTCCACTCCCCGAAATTGAAGCTTTGTGGTTAGAATTAATGGAAAGCGGGAATGATTTGGCTTCAAAGCCATTGATTAATATGGATGAATACGAGGAGTACTTCAAAATTGAAGTAGCATTGCCCGGAGTAAGAAGGGAGGATATTTTTATTCATATGCAGGAAAATCTCTTAACGGTACTCGTGTTTCACCGGAATTCGGAGGAGCTTAAAAAGAAATTGCAGATTCACGAATTCGATAAGGATTACCTGGAGCGTCATTTACTTTTGCCCGACAATACAGAAACGGAATTTGTAAGTGCGGAATACAGGCAGGGAATGCTTATGCTATATTTACCAAAAACGCTGGAACCATCTCATACCCATTCAAACCATATTGTAGTTTACTAATGAAACCACTTCATGAGTTTTTCCTTCAGTCACCCCTATAGTATCAATCCCGATTTTCAAAAAAAAGTGGCTTATTTCTGTATGGAGTTTGGTATTCACCAACCATTGAAAATTTATGCGGGCGGATTAGGCTTTTTAGCGGGTTCCCATATGCGCAGTGCCTTTGAGTTGAAACAAAATCTCGTGGGTATAGGAATTTTGTGGAAATACGGTTACTACGAGCAGATAAGAAAGCAGGACCAGACCATGGATGTGCTGTTTGAAGAAAAGAATTATGGTTTTCTAAAAAAAACAGATATAAAATTTACCATTAGAATATCGAAACACGATGTTTGGGTAACCGCTTATTATTTGCCCCCGGAGGTTTTCGATACGGCTCCTTTGTTTTTACTAACAACCGATTTGCCGGAAAATGATTACCTGGCAAAAACGATTTCTCACAAGTTATATGACTCAAATCCGGAGGCAAAAATTGCAGCGGCCATTTTATTGGGAGCAGGGGGAGCTAAATTGCTGGAAGCATTGAATTGGATCCCGGACACGTATCACTTGAATGAATCCCACGCCTTACCCCTTGCTTTTTATTTATACAAGAAACATAAAGACCCCAATCAATTAAAGAAACAATTGGTTTTTACCAATCATACCCCTGAAGCTTCCGGAAATCTGAAAATAAATATGAGCTTGCTGGAAAAAATGGGCTTTTTCTGCGATATCCCGCTTACAGAAGTCAGGGCGCTAACCAAAACAGCTGAAGATGATCTTGATCATACCCTCACTGCCTTACGGTTAGCCGGGAAAGCTAATGCCGTATCAAAAATGCATCTCAATACAATCTGTGAGAATTGGATCAACTACGAAGGGGTTTGTCAAATGTTTTCTATTACCAATGCCCAGAATTATTCCTATTGGCACCAGGCGGATTCATATGTTGCATTAAACGATAACGATGATGAAAAGCTGCAGGAAATAAAGTACCGGGGCAAAAGAAATTTGTTTGAAGTGGTGGCCGATCAATGCGGAGAAATTTATGATGAAAAGATTTGCACCATTGTTTTTGCAAAACGCTTTGCGGGATACAAAAGAGCTGATTTGCTATTTCACGATATGGACCGGTTTGATAAGCTGGTGACTAATAAAGAAAGACCCGTTCAGATTATCTGGGCCGGTAAGCCCTATCCAATGGATTATGTAGGGATCGGGGTGTTTGACAGTGTTGTAAATGTTTGCAAGAACTACAGCAACTGTGCTATCCTGGTAGGCTACGAGTTGAAACTTTCCAAATTATTAAAGCAGGGATCAGATGTTTGGTTAAATGTGCCCCGGCTCACGCACGAAGCTTCCGGCACGAGTGGCATGGCTGCAGCCATGAATGGCTCGGTAAATGTCGGCTTGCCGGATGGATGGTTCCCGGAATTCGCCCAGGACAAAATCAACTCCTTTATTGTTCCTCCTTGTGATATCAGTCTGCCCGATCATCAGCAGGATGAGGCAGATGCTGCCAGTTTATACCAGCTATTAGAAAACGAAGTGCTGCCCATGTATTACGATTATACCCACCGATGGATCGAAATTGTAAAGAAAGGGATGAAGGATATTATTCCGCAGTTCGACAGCAACCGGATGGCAAAGGAATATTATGAACAATTATACCTGCCTGAATAAATGTTCCTACTAAGAAGAATTATGGTTTAAGCCACTACAAATTTTCCCAATTGCCGGCCAAAGGGCTACATGCATTTCCATTCTCATAGTTAATGCCGGCAATAAATCTGGCAGAGAAATATCGCTCAAAACCAATCAGGCGGTTCCTTTCATTTTTGCCGGAATAGCCAGTAACGGAATGGTTGTATGATAACTCATTTTTTTTGTCAGGCTGGGATGAAATAATCTTTCGCTGAATTTTTTGTGATAGGTAATCATAGCTAATACATCAATTTCGTTTTTCCTGATATATTCCTGTAACTTCTCTTCAAACTCGATGCCATACAGATGTACCACGCTAAGTCCTTCTTCTTTGTACCTTTCTTTCAGTGCTTGTTCATATTGCGGAATTTTTCTTGTATGTTCGAGGAAAGTGACCGCCTTATCATCATCTTCATCTGTAAAAACAACGGCCTGTACCTGGGCCAACAATAGATCTCCGATTTCAAAAAGAAAATTAAGTAATACGGGCTCCTCTTCAAAATGATTGGTTGCCAACAGAATTTTTTCCGGTTTTTTCCAATTATATTCATGGGGTATTGCCAGTACAGGAACCAGGCTTTTTCCAATAACAGAGGCTGTACGGCTGCCAAACAGTTTTTCTTTCAGTCCACTGGCTCCGGATGTACCCATGACTATGAAGTCAATACCCTGATCCCTGGTTGCCTGCAGGATACTCTCTTCCAGTGAAAACTGGTAAAGCTTTGTGGCAATCACTACTCCTTCCCTTGCTTCAATATTCTCTCTGAGTGATTCCAGTTTGCGATGCGCATCCTCCAGTAAGGATTGATTGAATTCCCGGTTAACGCCCATATAATCGGTATATATATCCCCCTTTATTTCAAATGCATGAATAAGGATGACTTCCGCCGGCAATATTTTTGAACATTGAACGGCAAATTCAAGTGCCTTTCCGGCACAGGCTGAAAAATCCGTAGGAACTAATATCTTTTTCATATCGTAAATTTTATTAAGCCCGGCTTCATCGGGAAGTAAAAATTCATTTACCCCGCCTTTCTCCATATGGCGCCGGTACTTTTACAACAATAAATGAATTTCAAGATAAAAGTATCTTAACACGGCAGATTGAAGAATGACTTCTATCATTCAAGATAATGATGACGGACCTATCTATCTGTTGGGTTGTTGATGGAGGAGAAAAGGGATGATCCATTTAAGGCAGCATCCCGGGGGGCTGGCTGGAGATATCGAAAGATCATCTTAGTAAAATAATGGGGGTGATAAACAAATGCACAGAATCACCAATTCATGATTACTGTCATCCTAATTTATGATTTGGGATATGCTGGTTATTTGGAACTATGACCGTAATTTACCGGGTATTATTCAAATACTTGCATTCAACAAAATATCCGGAGCCCGCAAATGCCAAACCGCGTGAATCATGAGTGCGGCTAATAAAAAATATAATTCTGGATATTCGGCACAGAACAAAGTAAGACTTGTTCGCGGTGGCAGGGAGTATTTTGATCTGCTGGTGGATTTGATCAATCGCGCCACGGAAAGCATTCACCTGCAAACCTATATTTATGATGATGACGAAACCGGTATCGGAGTAGCTGATGCGTTAAAAGATGCTGCCAGGCGAAACCTGGAAGTGTACTTATTAACAGATGGCTATGCCTCCCAGGTAATGTCGAAAAAACTCATTAACGAATTACAGGAAGCCGGGGTACATTTTCGTTTTTTTGAACCATTCTTCCGAAGTAAAAACTTCTATTTTGGCAGGAGAATGCACCATAAAGTTTTTGTAGCCGATGCGCGGTATGCCCTCGTTGGCGGAATAAATATTGCGGACCGCTACAATGATTTGTCGGGTAAACGAGCCTGGCTCGACTTTGCCCTCTTTGCAGAAGGGAATATCGCCAAAGATCTTTGTGTGCTTTGCTGGAAAACATGGAATGGATTTCCCGCCAAAATGGGAATTACCCCCTGCGAAGAAAAACAATTATCATTTAATTTAAATGAGGATGAATTATCCCAGGTCAGAATGAGGCGCAATGATTGGGTGCGACGTAAAAATGAAATTTCAGCTACCTATATTGAAATGCTACGGAATGCAAAGTCGCATGTTACTATATTATGCAGTTACTTCCTGCCGGGAAAAATAATCCGGCGCTTATTGAGTAATGCCGTTAAACGGGGCGTTAAAATAAAAGTAATCATTGCCGGACCCTCCGATATTATGCTGGCCAAGCATGCAGAACGCTGGATGTATGATTGGCTACTCCGTAATAAGATTGAATTGTACGAATATCAACCAGCTGTTTTGCATGCAAAAGTGGCTGTGTGCGACAGCCTGTGGCTTACCATTGGTTCCTACAACGTAAACAACATAAGTGCCTATGCAAGCATTGAGCTGAATCTTGATATTCTCGATTCAAAACTGGCTGCGTCGACTGAACAAGAACTCGAACACATAGTACAAAATGAAAGTGTGGAAATCACTAAAGAAAAACATATAAAGGCCAGGAATATCTTTATACAATTTACCCGCTGGTTCTCCTACCAGTTCATTCGCGTGGTTTTCTACATGCTTACTTTTTATTTTAAAAGAAGAAAGAAATAGATAGGTTCATTCTTTCCCTTCCACTAAAACCTGGTATAAGAAAGCCGGTGCTATATAACTATACCACCGGCTTCTCTCTTAATAGAACAATTTGCGATTCCTTTTACCTTGCTTTGTCTTTGAAAGAGGATTTAGCATTTGTTTCATCTATTCTTTCATAAATTTTTCTGTATACACTTCTCCCTCTTTTTTAACCCTGATCACATATAGCCCCTTGGCCAATTGCTGAACTGGAATAATAGTTATTGTATTGTTGATGAGGGCCATCCCTACCAATCTTCCATTCATATCTGATATTTCCACAGTGCCTTTTGCAAACGGTGTTTGAACGTACAGATTATCCTTCACGGGATTCGGCCATATAACCAACCTGGTTAACCCGGAAACTCTTATTGCCTTTACTACACTGAATGAATGATGACCGTCCCGATCTACCTGCATGATCCGGTAGTAATTCATGCCCGCTGCCATGGAATAGTCAATGAATTCATATTCCCGGGAAAGGCGTGGCATTACCGATCCAATAGGTAACCAGTTCCTTCCGTCGGCACTCCGTTGAACTTCAAACCGGGCGTTGTTTATTTCCAATCCTGTTTTCCATTGAAGTGAAACAGTACGGTCAGCCCTGAGCGTCGCATTAAATGTTATAAAGTTTACCGGCAATGAGTTGTTGATTGAAATAGAGGCTAACGTAAATGGACTGAAACTACTGATATTGTTTAATGACTGGATGGTTCCTTCATCGTTGGTTCCGGTAGTTCCACCATTGCCTTCATCTTTCCATCTGCTGCCATCCCACCTGGACACCCGTAAGTCCGGCAACACATTCACTATTCCACTCCGTATTGTCTTCCAGGCCAGCGTTACTTTGGGCGTGGCCGTTCCATTTGTTCTATCCAATAACCAGTATTCTTTCCGGCTGATATGATTCAATGAAGGATCATATTGGGAAGAATCATACCCGGCATCATGGGCATTGGTATTGAAATATTGTGCCCTGAAAGCATCAGTACTAACGGCAGGGGCCGTAATACTTATAGGGGCATAAGTATTGTTTTTCCCAATAGGGAAAGTAAAAGCGTCATTGCCTATTTTGGTAACAGGGCCCACAACAAAGCTGGCATCAGATGCGCCGCTATTCGTTGCGTTATTCAAGAATTTTAGTTTATTGGTTGAACTAGAGAATAGGTAACCGCTTGTAAAAATAGCGGTGGTGGATACGGAAACTGAGTCATTCAAAGTAACGGTTGCGGATCCGGACTTTTCTAAAGATAGTTGCGCAATATCTATGGGCTGTATTCCTTCCTGTTCAATTACGCCATTGGTAGCCCCGGTGAATTTTATCCTCCCCAAGTCTATTCCAATCGTAGAATTGAGCGTGAGGTTTTGAGTGATTTCATTAATATCGCCCGCGGCCACTGTTATGGTTCCCCCGGTTCTGGTGTAAGAGACATCACCCGTATATTTATTTCCCGTGGCAGCCACGTTGGCATCGTAGAATATATTAAACCCATTGTTTGTGAAGCTCGAATTTCCGGTAATTGAATTGCTCCAGATAGAAGTGTTAAAACCGCCCGCATAACTGGCATCATCTGCGATGACAATATTGCCTGTAATATCACTATTCCATAACCTGCCGTAAGCACCAGTCCGGTAGCCAGTAATTTTGAGAGAATCCACTTTCAGGGTGTCGTTTCGTAAATCAAATCCCATTGAATTTTGAACAGCAATGGTTCCACCTGTTATTTGGTTAACCAACCTGAAAAGGGTGAAAACATCGGGTGTAATGTAATTGGCTGAAATGGTAACGGTACCACCAATACTGGTTGTTATTCCGGTGCTTCCCAAAGCGGTTGCGCCGCCAGCATTGTTGATAAATGCAAAATTACCGGTAACCGTTCCTCCTGCATTAAAAGCCTGGGTAAGGCCAGCTACCGTTCGCGTAATGATGAGGTTACCGCTGCATTGCGACGCATCCAGGTGAGAAATATACACGGGTCCACCTGCTGCATTAAAACTAGCATTGCCATTAAATACGTTTCCTGTTCCGGCAACATCTGCTTCTAGAAAAGTATTAAAGCCGTTGTTGGAAAAGATGCTGTTGCCGGTAATTATATTATTCCGGATAGATGTATTGAATGCTCCTCCGTAACTGGCGTCATCAGCAATAGTTACCTCTCCGGTAATATCATTATTCCATAACCTGCCGAAGGCACCACCCCGGTAACCGGTAATACTAAAGGAACTAAGTTTCAGGGTATCAATTCTTACATCAAATCCCATTGAATTTTGTACATCAATAAGGCCCCCGGCAGTCTGATTTACCATATGGTACAATTCAAATTCATTGGGGGTTGTGTAATTGGCTAATATCGTAACCGTGCCGCCGATAGAGGTTTTATTGACAACATTTCCGAAAAAGGTACCACCCGTTGTGTTGTTGGTATAAGAAAAATTACCATTAATAGTGGCCCCGGCATTAAAAGCCTGGGTAAAGCCCGCCGCGGTGCGATTAATGGTAAGGTTACCGCTGCATTGTAAGGCATCAATATGAGAAATATACATAGGTCCACCTGCTGCATTAAAACTAACATTGCCTGTATATGTATTACCCGCTCCGGTCACATCACCTTCCAGAAAACTATTGAAACCATTATTTGAAAAGCTGCTGTTTCCGATAATAGTGTTATTCCGGACGCTCGTGTTAAAACCGCCTGTATAACTTGCATCATCAGCTATGGTTACATTGCCGGTAATATCATTATCCCATAACCTGCCGTAGGCACCACCCCGGTAACCGGTAATACTAATGGAGCTAAGTTTCAGGGTATCATTTCTTACTTCAAATCCCATTGAATTTTGTACATCAATAAGGCCCCCGGCAGTCTGATTTACCATATGGTATAATACAAATTCATTGGGGGATGTGTAATTGGCTGAAATGGTAAGGGTGCCACCGATAGAGGTTTTATTGGCAGGATTTCCGAAAAAGGTACCACCCGTTGTGTTGTTGGTATAAGAAAAATTACCATTAATAGCGGCCCCTGCATTAAAAGCCTGGGTAAAGCCTGCCGCGCTCCGGGTAATAGTAAGGTTACCGCTGCATTGTAAGGCATCAATATGAGAAATATACAAAGAAGCTGCACTATTTCCATTAAATGTAACATTACCATTGTATATATTAGCGGCAGCTGCTGCATCCCCTTCCTGAAAGGTGTTGAAGCCATTGATGGAAAAGCTGCTGTTGCCGGTAATAATGTTATTCCGGATAACCGTTGAATAGCCGCCTCCATAACCGGCATCATCAGCTATGGTTACATTACCAGCAATGCTATTATTAAACAAATAGCCATATTGACCACCCACATAACCTGTAATACTCATCGAAGTAACCAATAGGGTGTCGTATCGCACAACAAACCCAATTGAATTCTGGACACTAATAGTTCCGCCTGTTGTTTGATTTACCAGTCGGTACATTTCAAACACCGCAGGGGCCGGATTATTGACCGTAATGGAAACTGAGCCTCCGATATTTGTCGTAATTCCTGCAATTCCAATTCCGGTTCCACCGCCGAAATTGTTAGTATAGGCATAATTCCCGGTAATAGTTCCCCCCGCATTGAACATACTGGTAGCACCCGCCACTGTACGGGTGACCGTAAGGTTGCCATTAAATTGCGATGGACTAGAATTAGATATGTATACCGGCAAAGCATCATTGATAATAAAACTCGCATTGCCGTTATACTGGTTAGATAGCCCGGCATTTCCCTCAATAAACGAGTTGCTGCCGGTGATGTTAAACACAATAGCATCATTCACTGTATTACTTCTGAAATAAGTGACATAGCCGCCACCGCCCGTACTTACATTTATTACAATATCGGTTGCTCCGTTAGAATTATTGAGTATGGCTCCTGTGAAGTAATTATAGGCCCCCACGCTAGTAAGCGTAAGAGCAAAGCCATTAACATTCAGCTGGCTGCCCTCCTGCATATTAACGCTATTGATAGTAGCGTCGCCTGCAAAGGCCGGCCAGTTTGCACTGGCTACCGATCCGGGAATAACAACATTACTGCCGGAGGTTGGCACCACGGCAGGTGTCCAGTTACCAGCCGTATTCCAATCGCTACTTATAGATCCGTTCCAGGTTTGCGCGCCGGCATACCTGCTTAAGACCGTTGTAATAAAGAACAACAGTATAATTCCTTTTTTCATAAATTTCCTTTTACTATTGAATAATTAATTTTACTCCATCATCTTCCATTCTTCTGGGTGTGAAATTATTTTCACAAACGCATTCAATATATGATGGCCGTCATTGAATTCATTGATTGGCATTACTGGTTTCTGAAATAAAGAACACTTTCGATGGGCTGACCAATCTCATTATTTTTGCTGACCATCGTCTTTGATTCGTCCTTTCTTTCCAAATACATTTGTGGTGAAAAATAAATTACAAACTATAAAAAACAAGGAGGTTATATGGGAACGCAAGCATTAACAAAAACAACAGAAAGAATGCCAACTGTATTTGATGATTTTTTCAAACCCTGGAATGAATGGTTTGACAATGGTGGATTATGGGGCCGCGTGATGAACATCCCTGCCGTAAACATTACCGAAAACAAGGATGAATATAAAGTTGCGCTAGCTGTACCGGGCATGAAAAAAGATGATTTTAAAATTGACGTAGATGGTAATATGCTTACCATCAGCAGTGAAAAAGAAGAAAACAAAGAAGAAAAAGACAAAAAATTCACCCGGAAAGAATACAACTATTCCTCCTTCAGCCGCAGTTTTACCCTACCCGATGAAGTCAATAAGGAAAAAATTGAGGCTAAATATGAAGAGGGTGTTCTTAAAATTTCGTTGCCCCGTAGAGAAGAAGCTAAAAAAAACATAGCTAAACACATTGCAGTTAAATGAGTCAATTACAAAATGGCTTAGTGCCCGCCACCCCCCGTGGCGGGTATTTTGCTTAAAAACATTACTTTGCCCGAAATGGACCTTTGGCTAGATTCATATGATGATATTTATTCCGACTTTGACAGCCGTCATTACCTGAAGCGGAGGATATCGGAGGATTTTTTGCTCGAACTCCGTACCGAAATGAAATACAAAGAACAGCCTGCGGCAGAAATGGTATTGCTGCTACCAAAAGAACGCCGGGAGGAACATGCAGAAGAAATTATCGCCAGGAGCCTGACTGACTTTTTCAGTCGCCAGGCTTTTTTTTATGCCGGTAAATGCCGGGCAAAACGGAACAAAGGTTTCCTGCTGTTGGGAAGCGGAATGGCCATTATTTTGCTTAATTCCTGGATCAGTTATCAATTCAGGGAATCATTCCTGGTCATTAGCCTCAAAGTATTACTGGAGCCAGCCGGATGGTTTTTATTGTGGGCCGCGCTCGACTCTATATTTTATGATCTTACTGAACTGAAGAAGGAAAGTTCTTTCTTTGGGTATCTCAGTAAAATGCATATTCATTTCAAATCTTCCTGAATTCCCTCTACTTACTATTGACGAAGGTCACAATTCCTGCTGACCAATATTCTATTCCTGGCTGGTACCGAATGATACCTTTACTAAGAATTTTTATATCCAATACATTTTCTGTTCACCCTATATGATGTTTTATGAGTACCTTAAAACTGGATCATATGCCAGAGTTGAAATTGGGACAATTACAATTTGAAAGCGATAGCTGGAAAAGATTGCTGGGTTTTATCATTGACGAAAACATCCATTTAAAAAACAGGCTCTCGGAAGTGTTGAAAAACGGATTTGGCGGGAACTGGCTGGAAGAAATGGAAACTTTTCACAACCAGTTAGTGAAGGAGGATGAACGGATTAGCCTGTTAAGAAATGAAATAGCCGAATTGGATAGACTCCTCGTGAGGGAGGTATTTGATGACGGAAGAATTATTAAGGACATTGACAGAAGACTAAAAAAACTCCGCCACAATATAACTAATACGGAAGAGCAGTTTGGCAAATTGAAATTGGAATTTAACAGCTTCCTGACAGAGAATATTTTGTCTGATTGATGAAGAATAAATGGAAAAGGATATTGGTGTTGCTTGTTACCTGCTTTTGGAATTTTACAGCCGTGGCTCAAATAACCCCTGAAAGCGTGCAGCAATTCATTTCAGATAAGAGGCTTTTTAGCAAAGCTGAACTACTCTATCCGTCTGATGTAAAAGAATTTTATGCCCGCATCAATTACCAGGTTACCTGGCTCACCATGGAAAAGACAGCGAACCTGAATTACCTCACAGATCTATTAAAACTATCCTCCCTTAAGGGTTTGGAGGTAAATGATTACCAGGTTGGATTAATGAGTGATTTGAGTAATAAGCTGACCCGGTTGCAGGGCGTAAACGATTCCCTGGAAGCAGAACTTCGAATTACGGATGCAGCCCTTCACTTTTACCATGATATTGCTTATGGAAATTCAAAACCTGCACTAGGTTATAATGGGCTTAAGTATACAAACGACTGCCGGAATATCCCTGCTTTTCTGGCTGATCATATATCCAAAAACACGCTGTCGTTGTCAATAGCACAACTTTCCCCCTTATTACCGGAAATCAATATCATGGAATACAGGCTACGATTGTTTCATGCCAGGAGTGATAATAATAATTACAGGGAGATGAGTATTATATCTAAAAATGTAAGTGTCGTTAACAAACCCTTATTAACAAAACTCTACCTTCTGGGATGTATCGATTCTGTTAATGCGATCAAATCTGACAGCCTGCTGAAACAAAAAGTAAAGGAATCACAGCGCCAGTTTAACCTGAACGCAGATGGAGTACTGGGCACAGGAACTATAAAAGAATTGAATACCCCGCTGGCAGTAAGAATACAACAGTTGAGCCTCTCCATTAATTATTACCGGTGGTTGAATTGCCTGATACAAAACCAACCGGTGATCGTAGTTAATATTCCGGCCGCCTATTTAAAAGTATACCAAACAAATACTACGATTCTCGAAATGCGAATGGTGGTAGGCAAGAAATCTACCCGCACTCCCACATTGGCCAGTACGGTAACAGAGGTGATTCTGTATCCCTATTGGCACGTACCAAAAAAAATTGCTACAAAAGAGCTATTGCCACAGATAAAGCGAGACCCTTCTTTCCTGGATGCGGGCAATTACCAGGTGCTGAACATGTCTGGAAAAATTATGGATCCCTATGCTGTTAACTGGAATGCATACAGCCAAGATTATTTTCCATTTTTAATTCGCCAGAGCACCGGATGTGATAATTCGCTGGGCTTGCTAAAATTGAATTTTTATAACCCATTTGGGGTTTACCTGCATGATACTCCTTCCAAAAACCTGTTTACGCGGGATAGCCGGACCTTCAGTCATGGTTGCATGCGGATGGAAAAACCAATGGAATTGGGACATCTTCTTTTAAAAGATAATAAAATGGCTATTGATACCCTCACGCAAAAAGGATGTTTAAATAACCAGGCTCCCATTACCGTACATGCCGATGTACATATGCCGGTGATAGTTTGGTATAACCCCGCCGGTATTGATTCTACCGGACGCGTATTGTTTTTTAAAGACGTTTATGAAAAGTTTGGCTGGAAGAAAGCCAAATAGAATACAATAATCCTATTATTCCCATTGGCTGATGCCGGGCTCCTTCGCAGAAAGAAATAAATGGGATTGACATTTCTCATCAAACTTCTAATTACTAATACCCCGACCGGGTGTTAATTGCAGCGTGATTACGATTTCCTGTTGAACTGATGGTTATCATTTTCCCCACTCCGAAATAGAGGTACATTACAGGTAATCTACAAAATAACAAACTATGAAAAAGTTAATAGGGATTTCGTCGATCCTCTTTCTGCTGGTAACCGGATGTACCACTTCAAAAATTACGAGTACCTGGAAAGCGGAAAACACCGTTT
Source organism: uncultured Chitinophagaceae bacterium (assembly GCA_963775145.1). GTDB lineage: Bacteria > Bacteroidota > Bacteroidia > Chitinophagales > Chitinophagaceae > Endoryza. The sequence goes on along the minus strand of CAVZHZ010000009.1, from coordinate 857,316 downwards.
TTCAAAATTATAATAAGATATTCGTACTCGGACTTATCCGCGAGTCGGACAGAACACTCCAGGAAAATATGGAGAATCACTTTGTAAGCGATTTAAGTAACCTGGGTTATAATGTAGTTTCTTCTTTGAAAGAATATGGTCCAAAAGCATTCGATAAATTGGATGAAGAGGCTGCCATTGACAAATTAAAATCCAGCGGAGTAGACGCGGTAATCACCATTGTACTGCTGGATAAACAAAAGGAAAGAAAATATATACCCGGTAATATGTACTATTCCCCGTACGGCTATTACTATAATCGCTTTTGGGGTTATTATGGAACATTAAACCGCCGTATTTATGAACCGGGTTATTATGTAACAGATACCAAATATTTCTGGGAAAGTAATTTCTACGATATGAGCACCCGTAAATTAGTTTACTCCGTTCAAACACAATCGTTCGATCCCGCAAACTCTGAAAGCCTGGCACATGAATATGGGGAACTGATTGTGAAAAATATGGTGAAGGAGAATGTTTTGCAACGGAAGACCACGGCACCTTCTAAAAGCTTTTAATGCCGATACAATATTTAGTTAAGCAACCGCTCCAGTTTTTTCTGATTGAGGATGCTTATCGTTCCATTTTTTATTTCAATCAATTTTTCATTGCGAAAATCGCTGAGTGTCCGGATAAGGGATTCGGTGGCCGTACCGGCAATGGTGGCCAAACTTTCACGGCTGATATCTATCACAAACTTATCTTCCTTTTCCTGCTGGTATTTCTTTTGTAATAGCAATAGCGCATCTGCTACTTTTTTTCGCAGCGAATTATAGGCAAGCCCCAATAAGTGGTCTTCCTTTTCAGAAATATTTTTAGCCAGTAATTGAATAAATTTTCTGGCTACTTCAGCGTTCTTATTGATCAGCTCATCAAAATCCTCACTGGGTATGATGGCAACTTCCGTTTCTTCCAACGCTTCGGCAGTATCTCTATAAGCTGACCCTTCGAGCAAAGCCACATGACCGAGAAAATCGCCGGAAGAAAAAAGATCGGTCACCAGTTCTTTACCATCTTCATTTGTTTTATAGGCTTTTACTTTCCCTTTCAGGATATAATAAAGCCGGTTGGGATGATTGCCTTCCGAATAAATTGTCTGTTTCTTTTTATACTTATTGATATTCCGTCCTTCAGTAAGCGCCTGCAGGGCATTCGCATCCAGGGAATTCTTCATTAACTGGTCAAGCCCCTCCAGGCCGGGAGACAAATCATGTTTTAGTAAATCAAGTTTCTTCATGCGACTGTCCACCGCATTTAACAACTCAGTTCCTGTAAATGGTTTGGTAATATAGTCATCCGCACCCAATTCCATTCCCTTCCGGAAATCGCCCCGTTCCGTTTTAGCGGTAAGAAATATGAAGGGAGTATTTTTTATTTCTTCGTTTTTATGAACAGCATGTATCACCCCGTATCCATCCAGCACCGGCATCATGATATCGCAGATGATCAGGTCCGGCTTGTGCTCAATAGCCTTTTCTATGCCTATTTTACCATTTTCCGCCTGGATAACTTTGTAATTGGACAGTTCCAGGATTTCCGCGGTGTTATTACGAACATCTATACTATCCTCAATTAATAAGATCTTTTTCATCAGAACATGGTTAAGAAAGATTTGAGATAAGGTTGATCAAAATTAGTTTTTCATAAAGTATTCAGAGGCGCAATTCCTCCTTCATTCCACTTGTTTAGTTACTAATTATTATTGAATGTTATAATAAATTCAGTGCCTTTTTCGAGTTCACTGGTAAACTCCACGATTCCATTCATCAGTTCCGCATATTTCGACACCAGGTGTAATCCCAGCCCCGTTCCCTGAATGTTACCGGCATTAACACCCCGGAAGAATCGCTCCATCAGGTGTTTCTGATCCTCTTTCGAAATTCCAATGCCCTGGTCTTTTATGGAAAGAACCACCCGGTTCCCCTCTACTATCGTCCTGATTTCTATGGGCCTGCCCGGAGGAGAAAATTTACTGGCATTTGATACTAAATTCATAATTATATGTTTTAAGAGAGACGGATCCAAAACAACGTCTCTATTACCTTTATGTTTATAGTGTATTTTTTGTTGTTCTTTTAATACACCCTTCATCTCAGCCATTTGGGCGTTAATTAATTCGCAGATATCAAACCGGGCCAGTCTGACTTGTATCTTGCCTTCTTCAATTTTACCGAGGCTCAGGAAATCATTCAGAATATCGGTAAGTGTATTCACAGAGGATACGATTCGCTGCAGGTGTTTCTCCCGCTTTGTCTGGTCCTCCACACTTGTGTATTTCTCTATCAGGTAGGCAGATGAAAGGACGGTGCTCAGTGGTGTACGAAATTCGTGTGAAGCCATCGAAACAAACCTGGATTTTAGTTCACTCAATTCCTTTTCTTTGTTCAATGCCTCCCGCAAATCTTCTTCTGCTTTCTTTCGGGCAGAAATATCAATCGCTACCCCCATATATCCAGTGATTTCCCCTTCGTTATTCCTGATTGCCGTAATAGTTAGTAATACAGGAAAAGAACTTCCATTTTTCCGGATATAGGTGTACTGTTCTTCATCATGGATATTTCTTTTTGCTTTTTCCACCATAACATCAAAGTCATCTTGTAGCGTAATTCTATATTCCTTTATTAATTCTTTCCGCTTCCTGGCTATTTCGCCCCGGTCATGAAATATAAGCGGGCTGCGTCTATTTATAACTTCCGATTCTGCATAACCGATATTTACAGATGCTTCGGGGTTGAAGTATTTAATGATGCCCTGTTTATCCGTAGCGATTATCATCGCCCCGGCATTATCCAGTATCGCTTTTTGAAATGAAATGGCTTCTTCCAGCATATCGTTGGAAAATTCCAGTTGCATCAGGGTCTTATTCAAATCCAAGGTTCTTTTTTTCACTGTTAATTCCAGGTCATTATTCAGCTGCAGAATTTCCTCCTCCGCTTTTTTTCGATCTGATATATTATTGATAAACGCTATGATAAATTGATCCCCGTTGGTTTGATAATTTCCCAGACTGATTTCAACCGGAATTTCGGTACCATCCTTTTTCAGGGCAAACAGGCATAACCCTACTCCGGCGGGACGGTTCTGGGGTAGCTGATAGTACTTTTCCCGATATTGAACATGATCCTGACGAAACCGGGAAGGAATTAATAATTCAACTTTTTTGCCAACGAGCTCCTCTTCACTGTATCCAAATTCCTTTAACGCATATGGATTGATTGCTTCAATTTCGCCTTTTTTATTGGTAACGAGTATGCCAATGGTGGCGTACTTGAAAAAAGCTTCAAAATGATTACTCCGGGCCGTCTTATTTTTAGCGGTAATGGACATAACAACTTAATACGGGTTCATAATTTACCTCATACTAAATTGAACAATCTTAATATGGAAAGGGATGATTATGGTCATTTATGTAACTGACTATAGGCATAAAACCATTTCCAGAACAAATTTAGCAGGCCGGATAAAGCTGCTGCGTGATCGCGATCAGGAAAAAAATTGATCAATGAAAGCTGTCAATATAAAAAGGCACAACAACTGTACCTTTTCAGTCAACAGTTATTGTGCCCGTCCTTTAAATATACCGTGCTTGAATCTTCTTTTTAATGGTTACCAGTAAGGCCCCATCTCCAATTCTTATAATACCGTTTCGTTACCGGCAATACTCTTGCGGATAAATGTTTTTATCTCAGCCGGCATTACAGATATAATGTCATTCAACTCTCCTTCCGATACAAAATAATGCATAGCCTTAAAAACCGTAGCCACTGCAATCTTTGCTTTTTCATTATTGCCAAAATCATACCCGGCCAAACCTCTGTCTTCACTCCTCACCTCGTCCAGGAAATCATCCATATGGCTAATACGGTTGAAATCCTTTTCAAACTTCCAGCCGTCCACATAAACTCCTTTCAAAGCCATGGGCAATTGAGCCATCAATTGAAACGATTCTTCATGAGATATTCTATTGCGTAATGAATGCAGTACGGCGCGAATTATCCGTCCGGCCTTTTCGCGCGGAACTTTCAAGTCTTCCGCTACGAGCTTTACAAATTCATTTCCTTTACTCTCGTATTTTTCAAAATCGAGTGCCATGATGACCTGTTTAAAGACTAATTAAAGCGAAAATAAATTGCCAGGCATGGATTAATTAATAATAAACCACCTTACTGGCTGGAAAGCATTAATGACCTTTTTCTACTAAGCATTTTACCCACCTTAACGCCGGCTTTTACGGCCAGCCGGCTCGCCAGTAAGGAAACCCCAAAGACAAGAGCATTCTTCAGTATACTTTGCCCGTTCATTTGAGCCTGAGTTTTCGAACGGAAAACATTATTGAATGCTTCCCTGGCAACGTTCGCAGGCTTCAGACTATCTTTTAACTCTTTCCAATCCTTCCGCATCTTATTTTCCAAATCCTGCTTCCGCAGCATAATGCTTCTTTTTTCAGCTTTTAATTGTTTTATGCTTTTAATCTTCTTCATCGTTCTTAAATAATTGTTGAATCATTGCATTCATCACAGGCAGTTGAATTAACCTACTCCTGGCAGACCATACAATTATCCCAATCAGCAAATACAACCCAGCAACCACCAGGAAGCCGGCCCAGGTTCTTCCTATCCAATCCCCTATTCCATATGCTAACGACATGCTGGCTAACCCCAGGAAAAAAAGAAAAACTATCGCTACTACAATGCCAGCCATTACATTGGCGATCACCGATGAACTCTTTTCTGCAGCATTTAATTTCACCGCTTCCATCCTGACATCAACATACTCTTTAATAGTACCGGCCAGTTCTTCTACTTTGGTAAATGCTTTTTCCATTTAATTGGTATTTTTTTTGGCTTACCGGTTAACATACCCTTATTATCTATGCAAATTCATCAACTGTTTCTTTAACCCGCTGTTCAAAATCTTCTTTTAAATCGTTGAATTTCTCCCTGCCTTTCCTGAATTTTTCCTTCGCTCCTTCCGCTAATTTTCTACCCTCGTCATTAATCTTTCGCCTGGTTTCAGTCCCTTTATCAGGGGCAAATAAAATTCCCAATATGGCACCGGCTGCAATGCCTGCCGCTACCGCCGCTAATATTTTACCGCTGGTTTTCATATAAAATGTTTTGAAGTTTCTAATGAATGCAAGTTAAAATCTGCAGGTTTTTCCTAAAATGACAGCCCTCATTGATTTGAATGACAGATATCAGATATATCGGATTCAATTTAACTTCCCTCCGTTATGGCACTGCCCTTAATCATCTTTTCGGCTGATAATGAATAGCTGGAAGCGTGGGTTCAACTAATACCTTTACATCGGTTTTTCATAGGATATTGGATTTTGATAAAGGGCTGGATTTCTATCCTGGCCCTTTGTTGTTTACCGATCTTAAAATCCTGCTTTGTATATCCGCTATTTGAAGGCCATAGAAGGAATGGCACCAAATAGAATGAATGCCAGGTAACTTGCTTTTATTAACAATGATAGGATTTGAATTCATTGAATCATTCCAGCTTGTCTTGGATTCCCGCCCTAAAAACTCCATTTCATTCTTAAAAAGCAGCGATGATTCACCGCTTCAAACCGATTTATTGTTTCCGTGAAAAACGACTGCCAAACGAGGTTTATGTCCAGGTTAGTCGCCATATTGTATTGGAAGGAAGGCAGGAGAATAACCAGGTTGGTGCCCGGGGCGTACAATACGCTGATTTGGGCGGAAATTAATGGAGTAAATTCCCTGGATGAGGAGACAATAAGGTTCCATTTTGTTGGCATTAAATTTTCCGGCGACAGTTTCAGGTTTATTGAATCCCAGTCAGCCACCGGGTTCGTTAACCCCAGGTTATTAAATAGAAAGCCGGCACTCACGTACCAACCTTTATTAAACATATAATCGCTTTCCATGACCAGGTTTAAGTGATCCGTTGAATCCCGGGTTCGAAAGAAATACTGAACTTCACCTTTAAAGCCTGCGTCTTTGATATACCCGGCCCAACCGGCCCCCAGGGTTGGATGGTCTTTATACCATCCGGTAATAAGCTGCATATCATAATTCCATTTATTGTAGGAATACTTAATCGCGGCTATATTTCCATTCTTTTTACCTGTGTGAGCGTAGGCTAACTCGGTATTAAATGAATTGCTGAAATTATATTGCACCTTGGCCCCGTCGATCCCGGGTCGCTCCTCGTAATCAAAGTCGAGAAAGTTATATGCATTATAGATATCATTCGGGTTCCAGGTGGTAGCAATGCCCCAGTTGATTCGTTGCCGGCCAACCCGTGCATTTATCTTTGCCCCACGGTAATCGAGATTTAATCTTTCCACGTTGGTATGCAAAACAAACGCCTCCTTCGCTATCCACGCCTTTTGCAGGTTTAATTTTTCATTTTCATTTCTTAAGAGCCGGGCAAATTGTGGTGTAGTTCTGACCTCTTCTCCCCAGAACAGACGATTCCTGAATTCGGCCGCGGCAGTTATACTACCGGTTGGCTTCCATTTAAAGTTCATGCGGTTGTGAATGAGGTTACCTGAAATAAGATTGTCAAACATTTTATCAAAAGAAAGCGACTCCAGGTTCTTGATATACCCACTCCATTCCCATTTTTTTTTAGTTTCCGCGCTATCCTGGCCGCTGCCAAATAATGCTGTGGAAAGAATTGATATTATGAAAATCCATTTCAGGCGCATGATATTATTAATTGAAAAAATACCTGCCGGAACTAAAAAATAAAACGTCCAGGAGAGAACCTAATAAAAAATCAAAGACCCCGATTCATTTGATTTCCCCAATATAGGAATGAGCCTTTGATGTATCCACAGCCGCTGTATCCGAAGCGATGGCTCCATCAACGAGAGTAATTACCCGCCGGGCTCTTTCAATTACCCGCTGGTCATGCGTGGAAAAAAGAAAGGTAATATTCTCTTCTTTATTCAGCATGGCCATAATATCTAACAAATTAGAAGCTGATTTGGAATCCAGGTTGGCGGTGGGTTCATCAGCCAGGACAAACTGAGGTTTACTGGCCAGCGCCCTGGCTACGGCTACCCGTTGTTGCTGGCCCCCTGATAATTGGGATGGCCGGGTATTCAATTTATCTTCCATTCCTATTTCTCTGAAGAGCAGATTTATTCTTTCTTCCCGTTCTGCTTTTTTCATTCCCTGTAATTGCATAATGAATTCTGCATTTTCCCTGGCCGTTAAAACAGGGATCAGGTTGAACGATTGAAATACAAACCCGATCTTACGTAACCGAAAATCAATTAATTCATTCGCGGAAAGTTTTGTGATATCCACTCCATTTATGAATATATTCCCCTCATCAGGTTTGTCCAGTCCCCCGATCATGTTCAGTAAAGTGGTCTTACCCGAACCCGATGGACCTACTAATGCAGTAAATTCTCCTCTCTCGAGATGGAGATGAACATGATTTACTGCATATACCGGGATCGTTTCCCTGTTATACACTTTGCTTATATTATGGGCGTCGATAACAGTGGAATCTACCGGGTACGTCTTTGTACGACTCCCATCCGATCCTTCCGGTATCCTTTCATTTTTCATCTTTCTTTAATTAAGCATTTGTTCGAAATATTTCTAATCAGTAATTACTGAACTTCCATCCTAATCAAGTGGCCGGCCGGCTCATTCGGAGATACAGGCAAAAGAACGGGCATTATCTTCTCAGTGCTTCCACGGGCTGTAGTTTTAATGCTTTTATTGCCGGAAATAAGCAAGAGACAATGGCCGTTACAAATACAATTAACATTACACCTGTTATTTTCTCCATTGGAAACTCGGTATAAATCACCGTACCGAATCCAAAGCTGCTCATCATCTCCTGGCCCATTCCCGAAAGATCCAATCCATGTTTGCCGAAATATCCTGTCACCAGCCATCCTATCAAAATACCAATTGGCGTTCCGGCGAGGGTAAGAAATAAGGTTTCCAGCAATACCAATGAAAATATTCTGGGCTTGCTGGTACCCAACGCCACCATCATTCCTATTTCTCTTGTTCGTTCTAATATGGCCATCAGCATGGTATTGATAATACCAAAGGCGAGGGCAAACATAATGATGACCATAATTATATAGGAATACTGGTTGGTGGTTTTGACCATGAGTTCGGTTTCAGGAGAGATTTCTTTCCAGGATTCAATATGATAAGCCGGAAACAACCGCTGTAATTGTGTTTGTACCATCGGCAGGTCATCATCATTCTTAAGCAATACGACTGTTTCATGAAAATTATTGCCGATTGTAAGCAGGCTATTTAAATCACTTATTGTAACATAAACGGTTCGTTCGTCTAAAGGAGCATTATTACTTTGAAAAACAGCGGCCACCCGGAAAGCACCGGAAACAATAGAGCCGCCGGCATCTGTAAACGTCAATACCAACTTTGAATCCTTTTTTAATTTCATCTTTTGTGCCAGCTTTTTGCCCACCATTATTTCGTTTTTCCTGGCCGTATCAAATTCATATCCCTCTACAATTTTTTTCTTTAACTGTGATATCTCATACTCCGTTGCCGGTATTACCCCCAATATTTGCACGCCCGCGCTACCGGTAGCCGTAGCCAGCATACCATTGGTGACGCTGCGTTTAGCCACGCTTTTTACTTGTGGTAATGAAAGTATCTTTTGGATAATTGCCTCTCCATTGATCACCACATACCGGGGTTCATAATCTTTTTTGAAATTGCTGTCATGCAACTGCAGGTGGCCCGCTTCCGCATCAATAACGGTTCTCACCCGGTTTTTAATCATTCCTTTATATAAGGAAAGCACTGCGATGCCCGCAAAGAGCCCGACGGCAATGGAAAGCATAATTACCACGCTCCGCATTTTATTGCGCCATACATTTCGCCAGGCCATTAGAAAAATCATTGTTCTTGCTATTGATGAATTTTACAATTTTACCTGCTTTTGTTACCATTCAGGTTCGTTGTACGTTTTATTGATTTTTTTTCATTGAACCAAACAAAAATCACTCTATTGCTTATCCATCCTATTCTTTTTTTACCGGAGAGAAAGGGAGAGAATGAGTTTACGCAGGGATAAATTACAGTTCACTGAATAGAAACAAGGTCTCCAAAACCCTTTCGGTTATTTTTTCATTGCGGTAACCGGATTCAATCGAAGCGCTTTATACATCGGATACAGGGATAAAATCAATCCAATAATCAATACTGTTAATCCCTGGTCAATGAAATTGACAGCCTCTGTTGAGGTAGGAAATATGGGCTCAAACCCGAACCGCTCATACGCCCTGGCCGTTTCTCCACTCATTCGCAGGGGATGCCGGTTAAAATAATAAACCAGCGGAATACTCAGGAGGATACCCAACAGGCAGCCGGTTATTACGGTAAGTACGAGTTCCACTAACAACAACCACATGAGTTTTATTTTCTTCATCCCGATCGCTACCAGCATTCCCATTTCAAACTTCCGCTCTACCATCATCATGAGTAATGTGCCGAAAATGCCAAAACAAATCAGCAAATATAAAATCCCCTGTACATACTTCATGTTATTGGTATCTGCTTCAATATGCTGTTTGATATCTGGAATCATTTCGCCCCAGGTCATCACTTCATAGCTTTTCCCGAGTGTTGCTCTCACGGTCGCAGCGGTTGGTTCCAGGTTTTTGGTATCATTTAAGGAGAGAATATAAGAAGTGATCAAACCGTACGCGCTATAAAAATCCTGCGCGGTAGCGATAGACATGAACATTGCTTTTTCATTCAACTCCGGTGAACCAAATTTCAATAATCCCCTGACAGGGAATTTGCCGGCGGCCGTACTGCCATGATACCCCTGGCCAATTAATACAATGGTATCACGGGGACGCAAATTCAACCGTTCAGCTATCCCCGCTGCCAGCAATACCCCCCTATCGTCAAACGATAAATATTCGCCCTGAATAAGTTTGTCTTTAAGAAACGTTATCTGATTTTCTTTTTCCGGGTCAATGCCCACCACCATACAGCCTTTGGTGATTTCGCCGGAAGAAGCCAGTGCAAAGGATTCGAGCCTGGGTGTAACACCTGAAACATTTTCACTCTTCAGTATCTTTTGCTCAGTAAACAGGGAAGCTTCAAAACTATTATCAAGAATTTGCTCTTCCTGGTAACCCTGTTTGTGCACCTGCACATATCCTGTATAAAAGCTAACTACATTTTTTACGAGGTTGTCAAAAATGCCATTTTTCAGGGAACTGGCGATAACGGATAAAACCACTGCAAAGAAGATGGCCGCCATCGTGATAATAGTGCGATTGCGGTTACGCCACATGTTCTTCCAGGCAAGTTTGAATAAAAACATAAAGCATTTCTAAATTCGTACCCGTTCACTGGAATTTAACCGATGGATACCCTTTCCACATAAGTGCCTCATTGACTAACTCACCGATTTCAACTTTTCCGTATTGAAAAATCCATCTTCTATTGGCCGGTTGTATTTAATGGTTTTATAAATCATCTCTGTTTTCTGATCTTTTTTGTCCACAGGTATCATTTCAAACCTGGTGGGTATTAATCTCCCGTCCATGAGCTTAATATCGGAACCGTTCATAACATTAATAAGCTTTCCCCCCTCGTCATAAAACCGGGTATGCAACTCCAGTAAATCCTTTTTATCAATACAGACAATCAGTTTACCCCAAACGACCGCGGCGGTTGGTTTGGGGATCATCTGAATAATATAGCAGGGCCTGGCATCGATTACCGTATCTCCGATGATCCGGTGTTCATAATCATTTACAACGGAGGACTCTTTCACCAGGTCATCATTGGAGAAATCTGTCCCCATCCAGCTTTGGCTCATCATAGATGGTGGAAGCTTGATGGTTCGCTCTAAAGCAGGCATCCAGTTCCATACTTCCTTTTTACGTTTCAGAAACGCAATGCCTTTGTCTTTAGCGGGCGATTGAATGAGGATCATGGAATAATCCGTTCCTTTCATCCATGCTTTTACGTCCATCGCCCGGGTCCATGTTGGTCGGATGGTTTTTATCGTTAGTTCTACCTGCATAGAAGAACCCCTCATTTTCTCATCCGCTTTCTGTACAATTTCACGTGCATTTTGTGACTGTACCGGGTGAGAAAAAATAATAATGCTGGTAAGAATAAGGTACTTCATCTTTCTTCCGTATTAATATCTTTTCAAATATAGAAGTAAAGTAATCCGGGTTCCATGATAACAATCAGCAGCGTAAATGACAGATATTGGAAAGGCTTTACCGTTACCTGAGATTCCTTTTCATTTTTTCCAGGAGGTCTTCTCCTGTAAAAGGTTTAACCAGGTAATCGTCGGCTCCCATTTGGAGCCCTTTTTCAATATCTTTCTTCTCGCAGGAGGCAGTAAAAAACACAAAACGGGCACTATTAAGAGCAGGAGATTTGCGGACATGTTCTAACAAATGAAACCCATCCATTACCGGCATTCGGATATCGCACAAAATTAAGTCAGGGTTTTGTTCAAGGGCCAAGCTCAAACCCTCCTCTCCATTATTGGCGGACAGCACGGTGTAGTTATACAGTTCAAGAAATTCAATGGTGTTTTCCCGGATTGGTTCGTTATCCTCTACCAGGAGTATTTTGTATTTCATATGAACAAGGCTTCCAATAAAGTTAAGCTTAATCAACCATAGAAAACCAACCGGGTGGCCTTTTGGCGTAAAAATGGGCTGTGGGGAATGGAATTTTAAATACAGGGAAAATAATAAGGTTGGAATCTTCTTCCCTTTGTTTTATTTTCTTATGAATAGAATACGAGGAATTAAACAAAAGGAGTAGAATTAAGCGATTACCTCCTATTTCTTCTTATTCTTTTCCTGCCTTCTGAAATAATTTCGAAAAAGGAAGTTATGCTTTAATGCTTCCATTATCTGGTTAAACCCATCGGTACCTTTTTGGATATTGTCGAGACTGGCATTTAATTTCGTAACGATAACAGTGTCTTTTAGTATGGCGTGGGCCGGACCATTCCCGGAATTCAAATCCTGCCGGATATCCGTAACCGCTTTATTTATTTCATTGGCCAGTGAATCAGCTTCCTCCCCTACCGATTTTATTTTCAAAACAGCTTCATTCAGGTTCTGGGCAAAAGCAGTATCGGTTAAGAGTGCCCCCACCGATCCTTTCCCATTTTTCACATCCGTTATAATACTATTCAGATTATCCACCATCGCACCGGCTTTGGCCGTCGCTGCCCGTATATTAACAACTGAAGTTCTTAGATTCAGGGGTATTGACTGATCGTTCAGCAATGCCCATAGCGCGCTGCTGTTATTAATTCGCTGCACGGTGGTTTTTAATTCAGCGGCAATAATGGCTACATCGTTATTGGTTTTACTAAGCGTTTGAAGCATTTCATCGGTACTTACATTTTTCCTGGAGCTAAGAATATCCTCTTCCTCTGCCAGCGGTCCGGGCTCATGCGACGGAACTATATTCACTACTTTGTTACCCACCAGCCCTTCGGTACCAATGGAAGCAATTGAATTTTTGCGGATAATGTTCTGCATCTTCGTATCAATAACCATGGCTACCTGGATAACCGTATCATTCAGGATATTTATACTTTTCACCGTGCCGACTTCAATACCCGAATATCGGACATTGTTACCGGGAACGAGTCCCTGCACATTTTCGAACTGCGCATTCAACAGGTAGGAAGATCCGAAAAGATTCCTGTTCTTCCCGATCATATACAATAAAAGTACGAGGAACAATAATCCTCCCAAAACAAAGGTGCCCAATTTTACATTATCTATAACCCGTTTTGCCATATGCATTATTATTCAAAAAATTGCTTCACTTTTGAATCCTTGTTCTGTTGGAGTTGTTCATAGGGGGCATTCGCATAACACTTTCCATCTACCAAAATTACTACCCGGTTACTGGCCATCCGAACACAGTTCATATCGTGGGAAATGATCAGCGAGGTAGTATTATATTTCTGTTGTATCTCCCTCATAAGGTCGATAATTTCTTTGCCGGTGATCGGATCAAGCCCGGTTGTTGGTTCATCATACAAAATAATTTCCGGCTTTAATATTAGCGTACGGGCCAGCGCGATTCTTTTTCTCATTCCCCCGGACAATTCTACCGGCATCATATCTACCGTGTGAGCGAGACCAACATCCTCCAATGCTTCCATTACCATTTTATTTACTTCCTCCTGTGAAACCTGCATCCAGTGGCGGCGGAGCGGAAACTCAAGATTTTGTCTTACTGTCATGGAATCATATAAGGCGTTACTTTGAAATAAAAAACCCACTTTAGCCCGAATTTTATCCAATTCATCTTCATCAATATCGGGAATATTAGCTCCAAACATTTGTATGCTGCCGCTATCCGGTTTCAACAAGCCGATTATGCATTTTATCAAAACCGATTTGCCTGAACCGGATTTCCCCAACACCACTACACTTTCTCCTTTATTTATTTCGAGATTAAAATCTACCAGTACATGGTTATCGCCAAAAGATTTATACAGGTGCTTAATCACCAACACCTGCTCCACGGGTAATTGCTTCTCTTTATTTTCTACTTCTTTTATAGCTGAAATCATTGATTTCAATTTATGCCAATTGCATCGGTGAACTGAACCGCCAGCAAATCCATTATAAAAATAACGACCGAGGATACCACCACCGCGGAATTGGCTGAACGACCCACTCCCTCAGTACCTTTTCGGCTGTTGTATCCTTTAAAACAACCTATGATGCCCACGGCAAAACCAAAAAAGTAACTTTTAAAAAAAGCAGGCAACACATCACTGAATGAGAGATTATCGAATACCTGTGTAAAGAATAAATTAAAACTGGTAGTGGCCCGGATGTTTACCCCCAGGTAAGAACCATACAACGAAATTGCATCACCCAACAACACCAAAACAGGCAGCATAAGCATGGCCGCCAGTACCCTCGTAACAACAAGGTATTTAAAAGGATTGGTTCCACTTACTTCCATGGCGTCGATTTGTTCGGTTACCTTCATTGAACCCAGTTCGGCGCCGATACTGCTCCCGATCTTTCCTGCAAAAATCAAGGCTGTAATAACGGGGCCTATCTCCCGAACAATGGCAATTCCTACAATGGCGGGTAGTTGCGACTCTACCCCATAATCCACCATTGAGGGTCGCAATTGCATGGTAAGTACTAACCCCATAATAAAAGCGGTTAACCCAACAAGGGGAAGTGATTTATAACCGATGATGTAACACTGCCTCAGCAATTCACCTGTTTCATACCGGGGCCTTAAAAATTGCCTAAAAAAACGTGCGGTAAACTCAGCTAGTTCCCCGGCTTCGTTTAGAAATAATTTCAGGTTGGGAGCGAGTGTCATAATTGAAACAGTAACCAAATTTACTATTTCTTCTCCTCAATTGATTGAACAATGTCAGGCTGATTAATGATTGTCCTCACTATTATTAAAGGCGGTTCTTGAATTAGACTTTGCCTTTATTACCGGTTAATACAAAGGGTCCCTTGCCCTGCACGCCAGATTTCGGTACTACTCTAGTCGCGTTCAAACTTTCCGGTTCTTTCCGTTATCACTATGCGGTATATAACAGGCCTGTTATTGCCCGGTAAAGGAGGTAATATAGGTAGCTTGTTTATTTCAGAAGGAATAACTGCGTCACTTATTTTCAAATGCAGCCCTTTATCTACAAATAATTTCATGGCGTAATATCTTTCCCGTTCTTCTGTAAGTTCCTGGTATTCGCCCCAAACAATTACGCTTCGCCAGTTAGTGAGACTTTGCATTTCGTCCACCTCAAAACATACCTGGGGTTGTTTTCGCATCATTTCTATTTTCATTCCTTCCAGGGAATGAGCCAGGATGAAGTGACCATCGTATATATAATTTACAGGAACGACATAGGTCTTCTTGCCATCATGGCACCCAATGCGTCCAAGCACATTTCTTTTTAATATATCATCTATTTGCTCACCGGTTAATTTTCCGATCATACAAATTGAGATCTTTAATTTGTTCTAATTAAGTATGGCTAATTTTTTTTCAAAGTCCTTTACAAATAACTTTTC
Source organism: uncultured Chitinophagaceae bacterium (assembly GCA_963775145.1). Classification (GTDB taxonomy): domain Bacteria; phylum Bacteroidota; class Bacteroidia; order Chitinophagales; family Chitinophagaceae; genus Endoryza. The sequence continues at coordinate 842,225 of CAVZHZ010000009.1, read as the reverse complement.
ATGGTTTTGCCCAGCTATAATATCAAAGCCTTCCTGTTTCAAATAGGTTGCCTGTTGTTTTACCCCACCCGGAAATTTAGGATTCAGTCTTCCTCCCTCCTTTAGCACTCTCCAATACGGAGTAATTCTTGATTTCCTTTTTAATTTATCTTCTTCAGCTGCATGGGCCGCTATGTTTAAGAAAATTCCGGTGGTCAACGGGCAGGTCATATCAGCCCGGTAATTATCAGCAAGGTAATCCCGGATAGTGTTTACTGTGGCCAGTTTCCCCCTGGGAATCTTTCTGATGACCTTATCCACCAGCAAAGGAGTTGGTACCAGCATTTTGCCATGGCCTATTTGCCGCGCCCAGTTATCCGGTACTTCCACCAATTTTTCCGTCATTTCTTTTTCTAATTTCTCTCTCCAGCTTTTTCTGGAAGGTTTATTCTTCATCATAAAATATACTCTTATGCAGGTATCCTTAATTTTGTTTCGGCTTTATTGATATTTTCAATTCCCTTCAGTAATGCATCCGGGTTAAAAGATATACTATCAATACCCTGTTCCACCAGGAATTGAGCAAACTCTGGAAAATCGCTGGGAGCCTGGCCGCACAAACCAATTTTCACCCCCGCCTTTTTTGCTTTCCCAATCATGGTTGCAATCATTTCTTTCGCTGCTTCATTTTGCTCATTAAATAAATTACTGATAATGGCAGAATCCCGGTCAATGCCGAGCGTCAGTTGAGTCAAATCATTGGACCCAATGGAGAAACCATCGAAAATTTCTGCGAACTTACCGGCGAGTACTACATTGCTCGGTATTTCTGCCATTACATAGACCTCCAGGCCATTAACTCCCTGTTCGAGGCCATATCTCTTCATCACAGCGATTACCTTATTTCCTTCTTCTAAGGTTCTACAGAAAGGAATCATAACTTTTACATTAACTAACCCCATTTCATCCCTGACTTTCCGGATGGCTTCACATTCCAGCCGGAAACCTTCTTTATAGAGGTCGTTATAATAACGGGAGGCACCCCGGAATCCTATCATTGGATTTTCTTCGATGGGCTCAAAATCTTTACCGCCAATAAGGTTGGCATATTCATTAGTTTTGAAATCACTCATTCGTACAATAACATCTTTTGGATAAAAAGCGGCTGCAATAGTAGCTACGCCCTGTGCAAGTTTATCTACAAAATACTTTTCTTTATCGGGATAATGATGGCTTAACGCTTCAATTTTTTGCCTTACGGTACTGTCTTTCAATTCCGCAAATTTTACGAGGGCCATAGGGTGAATTTGTATCGAATGTGTAATGATAAACTCAATCCGCAACAATCCCACCCCATCAGTAGGATAAAAGGACAGCTTAAATGCCTTTTCAGGATCCGCGGCAATTAGCATTACTTCCGTGATTTCCGGTTTCTTGATATTGGAAAAATCAATATCCGTTTCGGTAAAAAGCAATTTGCCCCGGTACGCAAAACCCGTTTTCCCTTCGCAACAGGAAACCGTTATCATCTCCCCATCCTTAATCATTTCCGTTGCATTGCCACAACCAACAATGGCCGGCACTCCTAATTCCCGCGCTACAATGGATGCATGACTGGTCCTTCCTCCTTTATCAGTAATTATAGCCGCTGCTTTTTTCAGTATTGGATCCCAATCGGGACTAGTTAAATAAGTTACTACTATTTCGCCCGGTTGTAACTTGTCGGATTCCGCGGGAGATGTCAATATCCTGGCAACGCCCGTTGTTATTTTAGAGCCGATGGCTTCCCCTTGGGTTAACACTTCGCCCCTGGCTAATAATTTATATTCCCTGACCAGCAACGGGTTTTTAAGAGAGTGTACTGTTTCTGGCCTCGCCTGGATGATAAATATGTCCCCGGTGATACCATCCTTCGCCCATTCAATATCCATTGGTTTTTGATAATGGTTTTCAATAATCAACGACCAATGGGCAATCCTGGTAACCTCCTCATCGCTCAATACAAATTGCTCCTGCCTTTCCACGGGGGTAATTATATTAACGAGCGGATTTTTTTCGTCATCCCCGTAGATCATTGTCTTCTCTTTTTCTCCCAGCTTTTTTTGAATAAGGGCATTCTTGCCTTGTAACAAAGTGGGTTTAAAAACGTAGAACTCATCCGGAGTTACCGTTCCCTGAACAATATTCTCCCCCAAGCCCCATACGCCGCTTATATGAATAATATCCCGGAAACCAGATTCTGGCTCCAGGGTAAATGCAACTCCTGATGAAGCTTTATCTGAACGGACCATTCTTTGCACACCGACCGATAGGGCTACTTTCTCGTGTGCAAAGCCATTGTCTTCACGGTACTTTATTGCCCGGTCGGTATATAGTGAAGCAAAACATTTTTTTATTGCATCAATCAACGCTTCCTCCCCTTTAATATTAAGATAGCTTTCATGTTGCCCTGCAAAGCTGGCCTGGGGTAAGTCTTCGGCGGTAGCACTGCTCCGCACGGCTACTTCAAAATAATTATTGCGGCATAAAATTTCATAGGCATTAATAATAGACAGGGCAATATCTTTAGGAATTTCGGACTCCAGTATCAGTTTTCGTGCTTTCGCTCCGCATTCTTTGAGATTTGAAAAATGCTTCCGGTCAATTTGCTTCATTAATTCAAGGAGTGGTACATGTAAAGAATTGTATGTGAGAAATTCTTCAAAGGCAAAAGCAGTGGTAGCAAAGCCGTCCGGCACTGCTATTCCCTTTTGGGAAAGTTTAGAAAACATTTCACCCAGGGACGCATTTTTTCCTCCCACGGAGGCCATATCAGCAATGGTGATTTCATTGAACTTTCTAATATACTTGTCCATCATTTATCCTCCTTCGCATTATTCATGAATAGCCATAACGGGGACATGGGTTTGCAGTACCAGCCGTTTTGAATGGCTGTGTTGAAACATTTTACTGATCAGGTTGTGCTTTTTAGGTATAACAATCAATAGGTCCAGTTCGTTTTGTTCTGCAAAATCACTGATCGTTTTTTCTATATCTGTACCACGGATAAAATGATATTTAGGATTCAGTCCAACCAGAATTTCCTGTAACCAGGCAGATTCTTCAACCGGCTCGGGCCCGAGGGACTCTCCTCCTTCCTGGTTTACATGCAATACATGCAATTCGGCTTTGAACTCATTAACCAGGCTCTTTATTTCTTTCCCGGGAATAGTATCCACTACATCACGCAAGTCGCAAGCCAGGCCGATCTTCTTTATACTTACAAATTTTACATCCGGCGGCACCACTATCAATGGCCAGGAAAGTTTCCTCATCGAAGTAATTGTTTTTCCTCCACCAATGAGGAACCGTTCGAAGGCTCCACCACTTTCGGCCCCCATAACTACCGCATACGGATTTACCAAATGGCAATATTCATCAATTTCAGATACAACATCCCCCTGCTTGACCATCGTGTAAACCGTTACTCTTTCTCCCAGCCGCAAATTAATTTTTTCCTTTAGTTCCTTTATCTTTTCTTCCCCATCGGTCACTAGTTCCTCCATATTGATGGTTGGGGCTGGCACCTCACTGAGGGTGATGGGTACAATGCAAACATGAATCAGGGATAAATTGGTACCGATCACGCAAGCCAGATCCGCCGCATAATTAACAGCGTTTAATGAGATAGTCGAAAAATCAGTGGGAACAACTATTGTTTTCATAAAATGATTTTTTAGATTGACTAATAGTATTGAATAAGCGCAATACGGTTATATTCCTTTAACAGGCTTTCATCAACAAATTCTACATCTCCACCATTTTCCAGTACTTTTTCAATTACGTCGTCTACCGCGTCTTTAATATAGGAAAATTGATTGTATGGTTCCGGCGATTGATAGATTACTTCTTCCCTGCTTCCGTGCTGAGCCGGATACATATAGTTTTTTTCCACTACCAGCAACCGTCCTTTGCGACCCATCGCTTCCCGCCACACATCTTTCATTCCCCAGGCCAGTTTTTTTTTGCCCGCAGCTTCTTCCAACTGGTTGAGTAAATCTTTCTGTTTTACTTTTTTCCAGTCGCCGATATACGGTTCCAGGATACCCTTTAGTTGATGGAGGCTGGCTTCTTCATAATTGCCTGCCACGTACTCCACAATAGCTGCATTATGGCTGGTAAGTTTTTTGAAATGTCCCAGTATCCTGTCAGTTCCTAATACAAAAAGGGGCAAATGATAAGCGTTCAGGATCAAATCGAGTGACTTGTCAATATGATGCAAGAACTTATCCATCATTATTTCTTTTCGCTCAGATATATCGGAAAAATTGGCTACTCTTTCCGGTCTGTCATTATCGTAGGCTACTAACGTTTCGGCCGTATTGGAAACGATGCGAACAAAGGTGTCGGTATTTCCGAGGTAGATACGAGATTCTTTGCCACTTAACAATAATACCAGGTATTTATGCAGTTGTTTTTTACTGTATACCAGGTCCCTGATCTCAAACGATTCATCGATAATTATTTTTTCTTCCACCTGAACGTCGAGATATAATACTTTTTCAAACACGGGCGAAACGAAAATGGCAATGCTTTTTTTATGGGTATTGAAATTCAACCCCCGGATGAGCGTCCTCAATTTCTTCATTACCAGGGTAGACATTTCCTCGGGATATTCTTTGCGAAGTTCCAGCTCTACCTTATCCGCCGCTGTCTTAAGCGAATGTGTCAGCTCTGTTTTTAAATTCATTTTCGGCTCAAAAGGAAGAATGATCGAAACAGCAGGCCGGTAATGAACCGCATCCATTACTTCTTGAATTTCCGGTGTTACAATTTTGTTCATGGCAAACAGTTTAGAACCCGAAGCTACCGTATGTCTACTGGCAAAACACTGACAGCCATCACCGCTAACTTTGATTATCCTCATTAAACAGAAGTAGAAATTGCTGGTTATTTGTGTTGTATTCGGGTCGACTGATTACAGTTAAGAATTGTCATCAGGCTGGATTTATTAATTTATTTTTTCTTAATGCAGGTACGTTACTGGCAAAAACTCTTTTCCCAGAATGAATAAGCAGAAAAAAAATATGGCTCTTGCTTCGATATTTCATCTTATGGCCGATTGTTACCGCTATTTGGGGAATGAAGAACGATTCAGGGCGATCGCCTATGAAAACGTGGCAAAAATTCTGCATAATATGAAAGAGGACATTGCTGATTATGCTGCCGATGTTAAAACCCTGGATGCCATCGGCGGTATCGGGGAAAGTATTGCCGAAAAAATTATAGAGTACCTGCGTACCGGTAAAATAAAAACATTTGAACGTCTTAAGAAACAAGTGCCCTACGAATTACTGGAATTGATGGACATTACGGGTTTTGGTCCAGCTACCTTAAAAACACTCCATGAAACGCTGGGCATCAGCAACCGGGAAGATTTGATAGATGTGCTGGAGAAAGGAAAACTGGAAGGAATAAAAGGGTTTGGAGAAAAGAAGATTGAGAACATGAAACGCTCGCTTAAATTGTTTAAGGAGCCCCAACGTATGTTGCTCAGTGCTGCCGAAAAAATGGGGAATGAAATTCTCTCGGAATTAAGAAAGATTCCTGCTGTTGAAAAGGCAGAACTGGCGGGCAGCCTTCGGCGAAAAAAAGAAACAGTCGGGGATATTGATATTATTGTCCAGGCGGACTCAAAAAACAGGAAGAAGATCATCGGAAAATTCATTGCCTTACCCATAGTGGAAAAAGTACTCGCTAAAGGAACTACCAAAGCCAGTGTGATACTTAAACAAGCAAATATACAGGTGGATATCCGGTTGGTGCATGAGTATGAATATGGAGCCGCTCTGTTATACTTCACCGGATCCAAAGAACACAATATTAAGCTGCGATCGATTGCACGAAACCGGGGATATAAAATCAATGAGTACGGCCTGTTTGATATCGTCAACGGCAAGCAATTAGCAGGGGCCACCGAGGAAGAAATGTATCGCTTCCTGCATATGAAGTTCATCCCCCCGGAAAAAAGACTGGATAAAGGTGAAATTGAAAACGCAATGATGAAAGATCAAGGGGAAGCGGTAAGCACCCATTAATTTCCCCATATCCTTCTTAATAAAAAACGGCCCGTTTGCCAGTTCCAGCCTTCAAATCTTCCGCGCTGTACAACCATTGAGTTATCATCGGGATGTTGCAAATAATAATGAAATACAAATTTGGCTCTAGGGTTTTGCCACCCTATGATTTGGCCAAAACGCAGATCATTAAATACCAGGCTATCGTTCCATTTCTCCACGGTATAAAACTGTTGTGAAAAGCGAATAAGTTTTTGAAGATCCTCATGGTCGCTTATTGGTTTTAGCAGCGAATCGTTACGGGGAAAATATTGAAAAACGATTTCCTTCTTATTGTCCAGCATAGAACGAAATCCAACATGATATCCCTGGTCGTCGCCGGCAACTACATACCATAGCCAATTCTGGAGCGGCGCTGGAGTTGTAAAATAACGGGTATAACTGATATGTTGCTTTTGCAGGATATCTTGTACATCCGAATTTATTTTGGCTTTATTCAACAGGCAATACATTAAATAGAGTGCACTCAACCCCAAACCCATCTTCCACCATTTTTTCCGTAGGGGTATTTTTCTTTTCAACACAGCCAGCGCCACACAAGCGATACCCGGCCACACGGAGAAAAAAGGATCGGCCACATAAATGGCATTAAATGAAATTCGTTTTTGGCTGAAAGGTTCAAACCATCCTACCCCGTAATTATTAAACGCGTCGATAAAAATATGAATGAAAATAACCCCTCCGAAAAAAAGCATCCATCGTTGCAACCGGATATTATGGGGCCGGTGCCAACGTTCAGCCATCAACGCGAATGCGGGAGTAATGCAGGGCCCAGAATAAAAAAGAATGAGTGAAGCCGCGGTGAGCTAATAAATTGGAAGACGTATCCATCCAAAAGGAGGCCAAGAAATCAATGTCTGGAACGCTTTGGGCCATTGCACCCCAAATCATGGCTTTTCTCCCTAATATTTTCCCGGCAAATGCCTCGCCCATGCAGGCTCCCAGCGCAAGATGGGTAAGTGAATCCACAGTTATAAATTATTTATTATGATGTATGATTTATCGTTTGGCTCATTCCGGAAAATTCACTTGCCTGCGAATAATCCATCCTGATGGAATTATATTCCGGCTTTCCAATCCAACTTCCCATTAAACTAAAATTATAGCTTTTCTCCGACTGGAAATGACTTTCGATTATCAATTGATATTATCATCTGCTTAAAAACAAAAATATTGAATCGAATGTACTTCCCAGAGAGTACTTGATTCAACAATAATCTGGAACAGGACATCCAACATAATCAAGCCGTTCTTTAACGGGGCAATAGTTAAAAAACCTCTAGGTTTCCGGGATAGAAACCTCCCCGGGTTATTTGTTATGAGCAATAAACAACGGGAGTTTCACATCTCTCATCAACACATCAGCCATGCTCTCCCTGAATAAACGGCTAACCGTTCCTCTTCGATAAGCTCCCAGGACAACCAGGGCATTTTCGTCCTGCTTTTTAAGGTTCTTGATTATTTCATCTTCGGCCCAGCCTTTCATTACGGTATATTTCGCTTTAGGAAAATGTCTTTTCATAAACTCTTTCATCAGTTTGTTATCCGGCAAATGTAAAGAGGTAGTGATCGGATTAACGGATAGCACTTCAGTTTCCAGGTATTTCAACTGAGGTAGTAAATAGCTGAACATTTTGATCGCGTGCACCGAGGATGGCTCTCCATCGTACAATAAAATTATTTTCTGGATTGGTTTATATTTTAGCGGTACAATCAGCACCGGGCATTGCGTATCAGTCAATAGTTCCCGGATAAAACGGGTGGGCAGTTTCTCTGTATAATGCGTCAGGGTTTCTTTAGAATCTATTATCAATAAGTCTGCATAAATACTTTCATGCTTCAATTCCTGGATGGCAATATCCCGATCGCGGTGAATGGTGAATTCCAATTCCGCTTGCCTGCAGGCTTTATTAAAATCCTCCGCGGCTGCATCCCTCACTAATTTGTCTTTTGCCTCGAGTTTCTTAAGCTTGTCTTCCGGGACTCCCTCCTTGGCGATCAGCTCATAGATCTTATAACTGGTGTAGGTGGGATCGTCCATAAATACTCCTACGAGATGAGTGTTTGTTTGTTTAGCTATATAAATAGCGAAATCCCGGGTACTTTCTGAGTATTTAAGACCATCGAATGCCGCGACAATTTTTTTCATATTCATTTGATTATAGCTACAAAGATATCTGATTAAATGAATGGTATTAGTTACAGGTGCGCAATAAAAATCGGCTGCGTGGCGGTTTTAATTAATAAATCCGCATGGCTTCGCCTGAAAAATTGGGAAACTTCCGTTCGCCCGTAAGCGCCCATTACCAGGAAAATATTTTTTCTTTTAAACAGGTGGTCGAATAATTTATTATCGATATTTCCTTTTACCACTTCAAAATTCAAATTGGTATAATGTTCTTTCAGCCATTCTTTAAATTTATATTTATCCGGATCCTTCCATTCACCCGTTTCATTGACTTGTATAATGCTTACCATTTTACTGCTGAATTGAGGAAAGAGGTACGTGAATTGTTTAATGGCAAACACCGAGGAAGGTGATTCATTATAGGTGAAAATAATTTCATATATCGATTCGAAGCTTTCCGGAGCGATCACCACAGGACATTCCGCTTTTTTAAGAATATCTCTTACGAATTCCGTGGGCGTTCCTTCATACCGGCGATTGAAGGAAGTCTCCGCATCAATCACCAGCACATCCGCGAACCTGCTTTCTTCAATCAATTCACGGGCCGGTACACCCCGGTCGCGATGAAGCCCAAAGCTTACACCCCGGTTGATACATTCTTCCTTAAAGATTTTAATGTTTCTTTCAATCAACTCCATCTTAAACGTACGTTCGGCCGAGCGTTCATCCACTTCCCAATCACCATAGGTCATTTCCTGCATCTTATTAACTATGGGCCTTTCTTCCGCAACCAGGTTTTCCAGGAAAACGCCTGTAATTTTTGAATTAGTTAGCCGGGCCAGGTAACAGGCAAATTGCAATGAGGTATTATCAATGTTGATAGCATCAATGGCTAACAGAATCTTTTCCATATGATGATTTTTACCAAAACTATAGCAGCTATTCGCAGTTTTATATGATAGTCATTAGCGAAGGTTGTGATTATTGTCAAAGACTAATTATTAATTAAGTTCAAATGAAATGGGCTGATTTGCACCAGCCCATTTAACCAAAACCACCGTTGCTCGTCCGGAATACTATTTATGCGCTATGAAAACCGGTAAGCGATGATCGGCTATAACATCCTTTACAAAACTTTTCCTGAAAAGCTGAGATAATCCGGAACGGCCAAAAGAACCGCTTACCAATATGGCTGATTTCTTTTCCGAAACCCAATCGCCAAAATATTTCCTTGGATTAATATTTAATTTGAACAGGGTAAGATCACTATAGTGCCGGGCAGCCAGTTCCTCAATCTGGATCTTATCCGGGAAGTCCTCTGAAGCATCATCATTAGCATAAACGAGCAGGGTTTTTTTGCTGGCTAATGCCGGGAAGAGGTAGGAAAATTGTTTAATCGCCATTACCGATTCATCACTACCGTCGTACGCCAGGATAATGCTTTCCGGGAAATCAAACTTTTCTGGCACTAATAATACCGGGCATTTAACATCATGCAGCGCTTCTCTCAAATAATCATTAAGAACAACAGTTCCCATGTTTTCATAAAATACTTCACTGCCTAAAATAAGCAGGTCCGCATAAAGGCTTTCTTTTCTCAGTTCAGGTATAACAAAGTCATAAAAATCCTTGTGGGTACGATAGTCGATACCATGACGCTGGCATAATTTTTCGAAACGGTCGATATTTTGCTGCACAATTTCTGATTCGCTGCTTTCAATGAGCGGAATAAACGGACCGGCAACCCCATCGGCATAACTCCAGAGATTAGCTAACTCAGCCTGTGGCAAAAATATTCCTGTGAGCAGAATGGGCTCTTGTTCATTAAGGCGCCGGGCAAATTCAAAAGCTCCTTCAGAAAAATGCACCCCATCAAATGCAAGGATTATCTTTTTCATATAATGCTTTTTGATACAATGAAAGAAAACTAAATACATTGTAAAAGTAAAGGCAACTGAAACCCACGAAAATGACCGGGAGTGGCAGATCAGGTGATTTTGGTCAGACCAATATTGAATCAAGATGCTAAAAAGAAGTATTTTTACCCCTATTAATAATAGCCAAATGTCAAAGACAACCTTGCCTCTAAAGAACATCTTCCCTTCGCTGGAAACGGCTCTTATAGAAGAATTAGATGAAAATTCATCTATTCTCAATTATAAGGCAGGAGATATACTGGTTAAGAAGGGTCAGTATTTCAAATCAGCATTAATTGTATTGGAAGGAGTATTGAAGATTTACCGCGAGGATGATGAAGGGAATGAATTCTTTATTTATTATTTAGAACCGGGCCAGGCTTGTGCATTAAGTATGGTATGCGCTTCCCGGCAGGAAACCAGCGAAATTATGGCGGTCGCCCTGAAAGAAACGGAAGTACTGACCATACCATTTAATATTATTGATGAATGGATGACGAAATATAAGAGCTGGAATAATTTTGTACTCTCTACCTATCGGCAGCGATTTGAGGAGTTACTGATAACCCTGGATCATGTTGCGTTTCGAAATATGGATGAGCGATTGGAATTTTATCTCAAGCGCCAGGTGCAAAAATTAGGAAATAATTTGCCGCTTACTCACCAGCAAATTGCAGCCGACTTAAATTCTTCCCGCGAAGTCATTTCCCGCCTGTTGAAAAATATGGAAAAGAATAACCGGCTCCTGTTACACCGGAGCAGTATTGAATGGATTAAATAGTAAGTGTGATAAAAATCACGGTGAATTCCAACTCCAGGGTACATTTTTGCAGTTAATTTATCAGCATGGAAATACTTGGTTATGTGGCTTCTGTTTTTATAGGTATATCGCTTGGACTCATCGGAGGCGGAGGTTCTATCTTAACAGTACCGGTATTGGTTTACCTGTTTGGCGTTAACCCGGTGTTAGCGACTTCTTATTCCTTGTTTATTGTTGGTTCCACCAGTTTAGTAGGGGCTCTTCCTAAATACAGGCATGGCCTGGTTAATCTTAAGACAGCTCTCATATTTGGCGTTCCGGCTATTGCGGCAGTTTACAGCACGAGAGCTTTCCTGGTACCACTTATTCCAAAAGAGGTATTTACTATTGGCAGTTTTGTAGCTACCAAGTCGATACTCATGATGATCCTGTTTGCAGTACTCATGGTATTTGCATCCATTTCGATGATTCGGGATAAAAAGGAGTTACCTGCAAATGGCAATGGAAATGGAAACGGTCCGCAGAAGTTCAACTACCCGATGATATTACTGGAAGGAGCAGTGGTTGGGGTTTTAACCGGGTTAGTCGGAGCGGGTGGTGGATTCCTTATTATTCCGGCATTGGTATTATTTAGTAAGCTGCCCATGAAACAGGCCGTGGGAACTTCCCTCCTGATAATAGCAGCAAAATCCCTCATAGGCTTTTTGGGCGACCTGTCGCATTACCAAATGGACTGGAAGTTTTTAGGCATAGTTACCGCGCTGGCGGTCGGGGGAATATTTCTTGGCAACTGGCTTAGCCATAAAGTACCGGGAGAAAAACTGAAAAAAGCGTTTGGCTGGTTTGTGTTGATAATGGGCATTTACATTATTGTAAAGGAGTTGTTTTTCCCCGGCGGCGGTGGCCATTAAAAATTCTTTGCCACCAGCAGGGAAATGATTTCGGAAGCGATTTTATTTTATTCAATTACAATTAACAGATCCTATGTGACAAAAGTCATTGTCTGTACTGGAAAAGAATCAGATTTTTGAAGTTCAAATGAAAAGCGAAAACTATTACAAAGAGAAAATGCAGTATTAAATTTTTGATTAAAAAACACTGATAAATATAAAACCATGAATATAGAACAAATTTATACCGGCTGCCTGGCACAGGGTGCTTATTACATTGAAAGCAACGGAGAAGCAGTAGTAATTGATCCGCTGCGTGAAGTAGATCCTTATATTCAGAAGGCAGAACGTAACAAAGCAAAAATTAAGTACGTTTTTGAAACCCACTTTCATGCCGATTTTGTGTCGGGACATGTTGACCTCAGCCAAAAAACCGGGGCGCCTATCGTATACGGACCGACCGCAAAGCCCGACTTTAAAGCGCACATTGCAAAGGATGGGGAAGAATTTAAAGTAGGCAAAGTAACTTTTAAAGTATTGCATACTCCGGGGCATACGATGGAAAGTAGCTGCTACCTATTAAAAGACGAAAATGGAAAAGAAGTGGCATTGTTTTCCGGTGATACTTTATTTATTGGGGATGTTGGCCGGCCGGATTTAGCTCAGAAAGCAGCTCATATGACCCAGGAAGAATTGGCCGCTACTCTATTTGATTCGTTGCGGAACAAGATAATGCCGCTCGACAATGATATTATTGTATATCCAGCGCATGGAGCGGGCAGTGCCTGTGGCAAAAATATGAGTAAAGAAACAAGTGATACCCTGGGCCATCAGAAGGCGACCAATTATGCGCTACGCGCCAATATGACTAAGGAGGAATTTGTAAAAGAGGTAACAACCGGGTTACTTCCTCCGCCGGCATATTTCCCTTTAAATGTAATGCTGAACAAGCAGGGGTACGAAAGCATTGATGAAGTAATGAAACGGGGAAATATTGCACTAAGCCCCGAAGCTTTTGAAACAGCTGCCAATGAAACCGGCGCATTAATCCTGGATACCAGGGATGCGCAGACATTTGCCAAGGGTTTTATTCCTAATTCCATTAATATCGGAATTGACGGAAGCTTTGCACCCTGGGTAGGTGCTATGATACCAGATATTAAACAACAGATTCTAATAGTTGACGAACCTGGCCGCGAAGAAGAAGTAATTACAAGACTGGCCCGCGTGGGATATGATTATACGATTGGTTATTTGAAAGGGGGTATTGAAGCCTGGAAGAAAGCCGGTAAAGAGATTGATGAAATTAAGTCAATCAACGCTGATCAGCTGGCTGAAATCATGAAGAAAGACAAGGATATAAAGATTCTGGATGTCAGAAAGCCCGGTGAATACCAAAGTGAACACGTGGCAAATGCCGAGAATGCCCCGCTTGATTTTATCAATGACAGCATGCTTAAAGTAGATAAAGACAAAACATATTATGTACACTGTGCCGGGGGATATCGCTCTATGATCTTTGCATCGGTTTTAAAAGCAAGAGGCTATGATAAGCTGATAGATATAAATGGAGGATTCAAGGAAATAAAAGAAAGCGGGAAGATTAAAACAACGGATTATGTTTGTCCAACCACGCTAGCTTCCTAACCTCTTATGATGAGAAGCAGAAAGAGAAAAATATAATTACCAATTTCAAACCATTAAAAGAGTATATATATGGGATTTCTTAATAACCTGTTCGCGTCCAAACCAGGAATTGATTTCAAAGAACTGGTAAAGCAAGGTGCAGTGATAGTAGATGTAAGAACAGCATCGGAATACAAGACCGGCCATATTGCCGGTTCGTTAAATATTGAACTTGATAAAATAAATGCATCAATACAATCTTTAAAGAGTAAAAACAAACCGGTAATTACTGTTTGCCGAAGTGGAAACAGAAGCGGCATGGCATTGAACATCCTCCTGGCGGCCGGCATAAAAGCTTATAACGGGGGCGCATGGAATGATTTACAAAGAAAGATGGCATAAACAGATTCCCTATTTTATTGAAACCAAAGCCTGCTGATTTTTGTTGGCAGGCTTTGTTATAATTGGATGAAATGAGAATGGCATTTATTATTACCGGCTTTCTGGTTTTATCGGGAGCAACATTTGCACAGGAAAAAAAAGATTCTTCTTCTTCTTCTTTGCTTTCGTTCCTGCGCAAAGGGAAATTTCAAGGCAGTGCCCGTACTTTTTTTATGAGCACCATCAACGAAGGCAGTATTAGCGATTACTATGCGGTGGCAACCGGGGCGGGTATTGCCTATCAGTCTGCAGAATGGAAGGGATTAAGTGTTGGCATGAGCGGATTTTTTATTTTTAATGTTGCTTCTGCCGGTTTATTGAAAACGGACGCAGTCAGCCAGCAAAAGAACCGTTACGAAATAGGTTTGTTTGATATTACCAACCCCTCCAATAAATACGATTTAGACCGTATGGAAGAATTATATCTGAAGTATCGGTATAAAAAGACGGAATTAAATATCGGGCGACAATTTATCACTACCCCATTTATAAACAAACAGGATGGCCGTATGCGGCCGACCATTGTGGAAGGAATTTATTTGAAATCAAAAATAAATGATCATTGGGCAATGGAAGCCGGATGGCTCAGCAGGATGTCGCCCCGCACTACGGTAAGTTGGTTCAGTATAGCTGAATCCATAGGGGTTTATTCACCTGGCGTTAACACTGATGGAACAAAATCGGATTATCCCGGAAATACAAAAAGCAAAGGGGTAGCCATTACCGGAGTACGTTTTAAAAATAATTGGCTGCAGTTACAGGCGTGGAATACCTACGTTGATAATATTATGAATACTGTTTTAGTTCAGCCCGATATTCTTTTTCCGGCTAATAAAAAAAATAAAATGATAGCGGGTCTTCAATATATTTACCAGCATGGGATGGGAAATGGAGGACATCCGGATGATTCGAAAAGATATTATGAAAAAGGAAGTCATACCTGGGTATTAGGGTCGAGTGTTGGCTATGAGGCAAATGGCTGGAAAACTCATTTCAATTACCTGCATATCAGCAAAAGCTCCCGGTTCCTTATGCCCAGGGAATGGGGCCGCGAACCTTTTTATACTTTTTTGTCACGCGAGCGTAATGAGGGACTCGGTGGTGTAGATGCCTGGACCGTCAACAATGAATTTACAACTAAAAATAAACAGTGGAAATGGGGGCTTAGTTACGGGCGATATCATGTACCGCATCCCCGGAATTATCGATTAAATAAATATGGCCTGCCCTCCTATCAGCAAGTAAACGCATCAGCTGACTATTATTTCAAAGGGTTTCTGAAGAATATGGAGATTCAATTATTACTGGTATGGAAAGGTAACATCGAAAAGGAATCAATATCGGCAACAAATAGAATTAACCGGGTAAATATGCTGAATAGCAACCTGGTAATTAATTATACTTTTTAACGAAAAGCTTGTTATAATTTTCTCGCTGAGTGATATTTGTCACGCGGTGTATTTCAACAATAAACCATTTTTGTATTTATTAAAAATTCTATTATGCTGTTAAATATTTTTACTGCTTCGTGGCCATGGTATGTGGCAGGTCCGTTGATAGGGTTAACGGTTCCGTTGCTGCTGATAATCGGGAACAAAACATTTGGCATCTCCTCCTCTTTACGGCATATATGTGCTGCCTGCCTGCCTGCAAATATTCCTTTTTTTAAGTATGACTGGAAAAAGGAAGCCTGGAATTTATTTTTTGTAGCAGGCATCCTGGTCGGTTCCTTCTTAGTGGCCCAATTTTTCTCTAATCCCGAACCAGTTCAAATAAATTCTAAGCTGTTAGCGGAGTTGGGTACTTATGGTATCAGTAATTACCAGGGCCTGGTACCAGCCGATTTATTTAATTGGCAAAGCCTGCTGTCTGTAAGAGGAATTTTGATGATGGTAGCTGGCGGGTTTTTGGTGGGATTCGGTACCCGTTATGCCGGCGGTTGTACCAGCGGGCATGCCATTATGGGACTTAGCAGTTTGCAATGGCCCTCTTTAGTGGCCACTATTAGTTTCATGGCAGGTGGATTTATTATGGCTAATCTTATTTTGCCTTACATTCTTAAATTATCTTAATCTCTTAATACAATGGATACAAAAGAAATCGTACTGGAACAGAAGCACCATGAGTTCTTAACAGAGAATACAGATTTTGAAGTTCGTTCCCTTGATACCATGTGTGTAAATGAAAGTGAATTGAAGCACCCCTGGTGGTATAATCTAAAATACCTGGGCGCGGGTGCTCTCTTTGGAATTATATTAGTTAAAGCAGAGGTTATTTCCTGGTTCCGGATTCAGGAAATGTTTCGCCTGCAGAGTTTTCACATGTATGGGGTAATAGGTTCTGCCGTGGCAGTAGGCGCGCTGAGCATTTGGATAATAAAAAAATTCAATGTAAAGACGATCTATGGCGAACCCATCGAAATTCCTAAAAAGAAATTCAGCCAGGGACAGATTTACGGAGGGCTGATTTTTGGATTAGGATGGGCCATTACCGGAGCCTGTCCGGGTCCTCTTTTTGCACAGATTGGAACCGGGGCCACTGTTATTATCGTTACATTACTAAGTGCGATTGCAGGCACCTGGGTTTATGGAAAAATTCGGGAAAGATTACCACATTAAGAGATAATGATCTTAATTCCGGGGTCAGATTTCCCTTTGTATTTTGATGCATGCTCCTTATTTTCCCCGGTATCATTATTGTAAAATGTAGTTTCGGTAATCGTGGACGAATTTATTTGACTACCTGGAAATTATAAAAACCAATTCCAGGTGCCGTAAAGCACCCGTGGCATTTTCATGCTATTCGTTGTGTTCAATTTGACAAAGTTGGGACATACCCAATGAATTGGTCTATTAAATGAGTAAAAAACCGGAAGTAACAAAACATAAAAATATTTCATGAAAGAAAACCTGGTTCATCTCCCAAATTGCTCATGCGGGTGCAGTGCTGAAGAGGAAAGAACCTCTGATTCGTTACCGGTATACGAAGGCAGAAGAGACTTCTTTAAAACGGCCGGGGCATTAAGTTTGGCCCTGGTAACGCCTCCTGCTTTAGCTAACAGCGTAAGTGGTGATTTTTATCATCAAAAAGAAATAGAAAAGAACAAAGCCATTCTGCAAGGCAAGGCACAACGCTTTACCATCCTGCACACTTCTGATATACATGCGCAATTGTACACCCATGATGAATTTTTCCTGGAGAATAACAAACCCGTTTATAAGAAGCGGGGTGGCTTCGCTGTATTAAAAACAATGCTCAGTAAATTGAGGGCAGAAAATCCGGCCAATACTATTTTGGTAGACGGAGGTGATTGTTTCCAGGGGGGCGGAGTAGCTGCCTTAACCCAGGGAAAAGGAATCGTTCCCCTGATCAATTCAATAGGCTATGATTTAATATTACCCGGCAATTGGGAAGTAGTTTATGGAAAGGAAATGATGCGTCACGATTTAGGGGAATACCATTCTCCAAAAATCTGCGCCAACATGTTTCATGATACCAGGGATGAACTTAATACAGAAATGATCTTCCCGCCGTATTGGATAAAAATGGTAGCCGGGGTAAAAATTGGGTTCATTGGATATAATGATCCCCTTACGCCAAAACGCCAATCACCCGCCTACAGCGAGGGGATCCGGTTTACGAAACCCGAGGAGAATGTAGCTAAATATATTAAGCTCTTAAAAGAATATGAACAGTGCGCGATGATTTTTTTAGTAACCCATATGGGGCTGGCGCAGCAGGTTGACCTGGCGAATAAAATGGAGGTACAGGGAGTGGATTATATATTAGGTGCCGACACCCATGAACGCGTCAGAAAACCAATTCAGGGAAGATATACAAAAGTTACTGAGCCGGGAGCCTTTGGGTCTTTTGTAGCCAGGCTGGATGTAGTTGTAGAAAACGGAGTAATTAAGGACCAAAATTATCAGCTGCTTGATGTAGATCCTGAAAAATACAAACCAGACCCTACGATGAGTGCACTGGTAGAAAAAGTAAGAGCTCCGTATAAAAAAGAATTAAATAAAGTAATTGGAAAAAGTAAGACTCCCCTTGTACGGTATTATGTTATAGAAAATCCGATGGACAACTTGATCACGGATGCGTTAATGTGGAAATTCAAAGACAAGAAGGTTGATGTTGTGGTAAGTAATGGATTTCGTTTCTGCCCTCCTCTGGTACCAGATGCCAGTAAAGGATACGCGGAAATTACCAATGATTATCTTTGGAGTATGCTGCCTGTTGAAAGCGAATTAAAAATGGGGGAAGCAAGCGGGAAACAGCTATGGGATTGGTTGGAAAAAGAATTGCACAATGTCTTTTCGAAAAACCCGGGCGAAAGGTTTGGTGGATGGGTTGTACGTTTCCAGGGAATGAAAATTAATTTTACGATGCAAAACGAACTGGGCAAACGGTTGAATTGGGTTAAAATCAAAGACGAACCCATGAATATGGAAAAACTGTATACCGTGGTTGCCTGCGAACGGGAAGGTGACCCCGACGATACTTTGTGTCGGCTGGAACACGTGAAAAATCCACGCAAACCGGGAGCCACGCTGCATAACATAATGAGGGAATACCTGGCGGCTCATCCGCTGGTTGCACCGGTAATTGAAAATCGCGCTACGGCTACCGATGCACCTTCCACTTTATTATCACAATTAGAAGGGTATGACTATGAATTCAGGTAAATTCCCTATTACTTACTAATCAAACAATAATTTTACTAAAACCATTCATTACAAACTCCGGATAGCTGGTAATCTTACTAATTTGCCCACTTTCACAAACCGATAAAAAAAAGTAATTATGCGTAACTTATTGCTCGCTCTCTTTCTTCTTTCCGCTGTCGCAGTTGTTAATGCACAAAACAAACAGCATAAGATTGTTTATGATCTTTCGAGTAGCGATACGGCGGAGCAAAGTACCGTATTAAGGCAATTCAATAATGTATTAAAAGCAGCTCCTGGTACGCAACTGGAAATAGTTTGTCATGGTCAAGCCGCTTATATGCTCGTTAAGAACAAAGGATATTTTGAAGAAAGAATGAACGAAATAAGAGGAAAAGGAAAAGTTACTTATAAAGTCTGTGCCAATTCTATGAAGCGATTAAATATTGACAAGAACGATCTGATGCCGATAGCGGAAATAGTACCGGTTGCCATACTCGAATTATCTGAAAAACAAATGAAGGGATGGTCTTACATTAAAGCGGGTCATTGACTTGAAAAAAAATAACCTTATACAATTAGGATTAAGGGAAAACTTGTCGCAGTTTATCCTCCTGGTGATTGTAAATGCGTTTGTCGGGGGTATGGTGGGATTAGAGCGTTCTATTCTTCCTAAGATTGCAGATGAAGAATTCCATGTTGCGGCTACTTCAGCGGTATTGTCTTTCATTATTGTTTTTGGAATTGCAAAAGCCTTCACCAATTATTTTACCGGACAGCTGGCGAATAAATTTGGAAGAAAAAAATTGCTGGTTGCAGGTTGGTTACTAGCCCTGCCGCTACCTTTCATATTAATGTGGGCAAACAGATGGGAATGGATAATTGCCGGTAATATTCTATTGGGGATTCACCAGGGACTATCCTGGAGCAGCACCGTGGTGATGAAAATTGATTTGGTAGGAGAAAAACAACGGGGCTTTGCTATGGGATTGAACGAATTTGCCGGGTATATTGCGGTGGCAATTGTTGCCTATTTCACCGGCTTTGTTGCATCCCGATATGGACTACGCCCCTATCCATTTTATATAGGAATCGGTTTATCTGTTGCTGGATTATTACTAAGCTGGCTATTTATCAAAGACACACGAAAACATGTAGCTGTTGAAACTACTACCAGTTCGGTAATTCGCTTAAAAAATATTTTCTGGAGTACAAGCTGGAAGGATAAAAATCTTGGTTCCGTAACGCAGGCCGGGTTGATCAATAATTTGAATGATGGCATGGCCTGGGGTTTATTACCAGTATTGCTGGCTACCAAAAATTTCAACTTGACCCAAATTGGTATGGTAACGGCCGTATATCCGGCTGTGTGGGGCATTGGTCAGTTAATAACCGGAAAAATGGCTGATAAGTATTGCAAGAAAGACATGTTATATAGCGGCATGTTATTACAAGGGATTGTTTTGTTTTTGCTTCCCTATGCTTCACAATACTGGCAATATATTTCATTAGCCGCCTTATTAGGCTGGGGAACAGCCATGGTGTATCCTACTTTCCTCGCAACTGTTGCCGAAAACACGAATCCGGCCGACCGGGCACAAAGTTTAGGTGTATTCCGATTTTGGAGAGATCTCGGGTATGCCATTGGAGCCGCTTTAACAGGCATCATAGCCGATAGGTTCGGAATTAATCCATCCATTTTGGTAATTGGTGCACTTACTACCTTATCTGCGGCCATCATCTATTTTCGCATGAAATGCAATTACAACGATTCCACTCGACTTTTTTCATTCCGGAAAGAACGAAAACTTATATCATCCCAGTTAAAAGTTAGGCAATTGGGTGATATATATCACCCTTAATACTACCCTGGCGTAATAGCTTTGCTGTAACAAAAAAAGTTATGGCACACTATCAAATAATTATTGTTGGAGGCGGCAATGCCGGTATTTCGGTTGCGGCACAGCTATTAAGAAAAAATTCCAATCTGAATATTGCTATCATCGAACCGTCGGAAAAGCACTATTACCAGCCGGCCTGGACTTTAGTGGGCGGTGGAACTTTTGATATTAATAAGACGAAAAGAGCAGAGTCTTCAGTAATCCCCGCTGGAACCAAATGGATAAAGGAAGCAGTGGCAAGTTTTCAACCAGAAACAAATACAGTTATTACAAGAGAAGGAAATACTTATTCATATAACTACCTGGTAGTTGCACCAGGTATTCAGTTAAACTGGAGTTGGATAAAAGGGTTACCCGAAACCCTGGGTAAGAATTTTGTCACCAGCAATTATTCTTTTGATCTGGCTCCGTATACTTTCGAATGTATTAAGGCTATGAAGCCGGGCATGGTTGCCATGTTCACCAGTCCGTCCACAGCTTTGAAATGCGGTGGCGCCCCGCAAAAAATCACCTACCTGGCGGGTGATTATTTCAAGAAACATGGTTTGTTGGGAAAAGTGAAGGTTGATTTTTCTACTGCGGGCAAAGTGGTTTTTGGCATTAAAAAATATGCCGTGGAATTGCAAAAAATTGTAGATAAATACCAGGTTAATATGAATTACCGGCACGATTTGATTGCCGTTGATGGAATTAATAAAACCGCTACGTTTAAAGTAACTGATGAAAACGGGATATCTGCCGAAATTACCAAGCATTTTGACATGCTGCATGTAACACCTCCGCAAAGTGCTCCTGATTTCATATCACAAAGTCCGTTGGCAAATGAAAAAGGATGGGTAGAGGTTGACAAGTACACTTTGCAGCATAGCCGCTACAAAAATATTTTTGGAATTGGAGATGCTGCCAGTACGCCCAATGGCAAAACCGGGGCCGCCGTAAGAAAGCAAGCTCCTGTGTTAGTAAAGAATCTGCTCGCTTTGATAGAAGGAAAGGAATTGACAGCAAAATATAATGGCTATAGCAGTTGCCCCATTGTTGTTGGATATGGCAAATTAATATTGGCAGAATTTGACTATGATAATAATCCAATGGAAACCTTTCCCTTTGACCAGAGTAAACCAAGATGGACCATGTGGATATTGAAGAAATATATTTTACCCTGGATGTACTGGAACAAAATACTGAAAGGAACAGCCTGAGCGATTCGTTTTTCTGAAATGAAAAACGGGAAGAATAATACAAATTTTGGTCATTCTTCTTATAATAAAATTATCCCTAGTGCTTGTGTGAGTGATTTTTTAAACGCAAAGACCACCAAGAAATCCCGCGCCAAGAACGCCAAATTTCTTTACCCAAAATTCATTAAATTAACAACTGCCTTGAGCATTTGTGCCCTTGTGGTCATTTCTTTTGTCGCAAATTAAGCTGTGATTGGATTTCACCTTTCGAATAGGCATTGTCTTACGTCCCTGCACTCTTGTGGCTGTTCTTTCTAAAAGTATAGATTTCTTACAACTACCCTCCTTCTTGATTAGCAGTAAATTTATCATTACGGGACGACCTTTATCGCTATTGTATTATTATGGCTAAGACTAATCCTCCTTTGTATTTTTCATTTTCATAAGTAGACTGTATGCTTTCCTTAAAACAATTTCTTTCTGTGATAAATCACCCGCCGAAAGAATTTCTATCATTCCGTTTTCCGAAACGCCCGTTTGAACTTTGGTCATCGTGAACTGACTTCTCTTATCCACCGTAAAAATGAATTGCTCATTTTGCCACTGAACCATTGCCTCCTCAGGAACAACCTAGGCATTAAGAGTGGTAATACCTATTTCAGCATTCATATACATACCCGGCAAAAGCGTTTTGTCATACCGCTCGAAATGACAATGCACTTCCACCGCTCTTTGGCCATTGATATTCTTACCAATAAGTAAGATATCCGCCCGAAATTTCTTTTCGGGGTTGTCGTTAGTATACGCCAAGACTTGCTGGCCAACTGACAGGCGGCTTATATCCTTCTCAAAAACCGTGAGATTAAGGTGAATATCCTTTGGATCAACTATATCGAACAGCACGTCCGTAGGGCTCACATATTTTCCCACATTAACATATACCATCGAAACATACCCGTCAATAGGTGAAAACAACTTCACGGATCGGTTGATATTATTATCATTTAATTTTTCAACGTTAATACCAATCAGGTTTAGTTTCTCTTTCAGCCCCCGTAATAAAATCTTTTGACTTTGATAATCACTTTGTGTTTGCTGAAAAACCTTGTCACTGGCTGCTTGTTCGATATTTAAATCTTTCTGCCGCTGATATTCAGATTGCAAATAAGTAAGTTTCTCCTTTCCCATGAGGTAATCCTGTTGCAGTTGAATGAATTGCATATCTTCCAGTACTGCTAACACCTCCCCCTTTCTTACATGCATACCAGGGAGCAATTTGGTATACTTTAAATATCCGCCCAGGGGAACACTGATACTTACCATATTTTGGGGAGGCACGTCTACTTTGCCATTTACTTTTAAAATAGAAGAGATTTTTCTTTGGTCCATTTTGCCGGTTTCAATTCCTGCATTCTTTAGTTGGTCGGCGGAAAGTGTTACTGTGTTTTCAGCACTTATTATTTCGGCAGGTTCCTTTGTCTGCTGATTATTCCCGCAAGCTGCAAGCAGGAAGATAATTGTAAACTGGAAGGTGATATGTTTCATTTATCGAAAAATTATTGGTTGGTAAGATAGTTGAGGTGAATAATCGATTCGTTCAGGTTTTTCACCGCTTCGGTATATTCAGTTTTAACAATGGTCGCCTGGTTAATTAACTGCACCCATTCAAGATAATTGATATTTCCATTGGCTAATTGCTGATTAGCCGTTTCAGTAATAAGGATAGCATTCTTTAAAGCAGTCCGCTCAAAATACAGAACAGTCTGAGCATACTTATTGTATTGAGCAAGGGCAACCTGGTATTCTGACTGCAGTGTTTGTAACCCGACAGATAAATTACTTTCGGCCACCTGCTTTGTAAATTTCGCATTGTTAATTTTTTTTCTTTGCGCTTGAGAAAAAATAGGTATACCAAACCCTACCTGTACTGAGTTAAATCGTTTTGAACTGCCATATACTTTATCATCCGCTCCGGTACCGCTAATACTGGTATTGTTATAAGCAAACATTTAAATCAGGCAATAACCTGCTTTTCTCCATTTGAAGGGAGGCCTCCGCGATTTGTTGCTGATGCCGGATGCTCTTTATCAACGGATGTTCTTTTAACCGGGCTGTATCAGGAAGGCTGATCAGATCCATATGGTAACTGTCTTTACCCGGGACAACAAAAAAGTTGTATTCAATAGCAGTTGAAATTGAAGCTGCAGAATTACCGAGTCTTGCTTTAGTTGGTTTAACTGAATACTAATCTGTCCCAGCTGGGCCTCTGCACTTGCTTTTTCCAGTATGTTACTTTCGCCTTTTGCTAAACGGAGTTCAGCTTTTTTATAGAAAAGCAGTATAAAGACTGTCGGTATATTGCAGCAACTTCTTCTTTTCTTCGGTATAGAGGATCGTAGTATACCTGGGCTACCTGTTTTTTTAGCACCCCTTCTTTAACGTTTACGTTCAGCAAACTACTTTTCCATTCTTCTTCGAACAATTCTTTCTGGCTTGTATATACTTTTGGAAAATTGAAGGATTGGGCAAGGCTAAATTTTGTGTCGGTGAAATGCTGTTGATTTGCCCGGCTTCTCCCACTAAAGTTTGCCTGCGGAATAACCGCCGATGTTTTTATGAGCAATTGCTGGTATCGTGCTTTCAATTGTTCATTCTTAATAACTAAATTATTTTTTAGGGCGGTATCGATAGCCGCCTGGAGGGTAATAGGTGTTTGGGCTGGGGCACCAAGACCTGCGAAAAGAATAATTATGAAGATGGTAGCTACCGAACCGTCTTTATTACGTTTCTTTTTGGGCAGAGTCCCCTTTTCAAACATCATATACAACACGGCAATACAAATAAGGTTAAGAAAGTAGCAATCAGCAAACCGCCAATTACCACCGTGGCTAACGGCCTTTGCACTTCTGCACCGGCACCATTGCTTACTGCCATGGGCAAGAAACCCAGTGAAGCAACAAAAGCTGTCATCAATACCGGCCTCAGCCTTACTTTTGTGCCCATCAGTACAATTCGTTTTAAATCTGTTAATCCTTCCATTTTTAACACGGTTAAATTCTGCAATTAATACAATACCATTTAATACCGCCACACCAAACAATGCAATAAAACCCACACCCGCGCTAATGCTGAATGGCATACCACGTAATGCCAGGAATAAAATTCCTCCTATAGCAGATAAAGGAATGGCGGAATAAATAAGTAAGCCCTGTTTGACTGAATTAAAGGCAAAATAAAGTAATAAAAAAATCAGTAATAGAGAAACGGGAACGGCAATCATTAATCGTTTCTTTGCAGCATTCAAGTTTTCAAAAGCACCGCCATAGGTTACATAATAACCGGCCGGGAATTTTAGTTGTTTTTCCACTTTTTCCTGCAATTCATTTACGATGCTTTGCACATCCCTGCCACTGACATTAAAGCCTACTACAATTCTTCTTTTGGCATCTTCCCGTTGTATCTGGTTGGGGCCATCTTTTATTTGCTACATCTGCCAGCTGGTACAAGTGGAATTTGAGTGCCCTGCGGAGTTGGTATCAACAAATTGCTGTACATCTTTTACATCTTTCTTTTGATCTCCTCTTAATCCGCACCACTACATCAAAACGTTTTTCTCCTTCAAATAACATTCCGGTGCTTTGTCCGGCAAAAGCTGTATTCACTACTTTATTAATATCAGCAATATTCAGATTGTATTGCGCAATAGCTATTCCGGTTATAATTAATTATGATCTGAGGCATTCCCGAAACGGCTTCACATATAAATTTTTTGCGCCATCCACTGTATTTACTATTCTGCCCAATTTATCGGCATAAGCTGCAAGTGTATCCAGATTTTCACCAAATATTTTACATACCACATCCTGCCTTGCACCGGTCATCAATTCATTAAAACGCATTTGCACCGGAAACTGAAAACCTGCTGTAACGCCGGGAACAGCCTCCAGTGCTTTGCCCATTTTTTCACTCAGTTCATTAAATGTTTTTGCAGAAGTCCATTCCTCTTTTGGTTTTAATATCACCATCATATCACTTGCTTCCATTGGCATTGGGTCAGTAGGTACTTCACCACTTCCGATTTTCGTAACCACTTTTTCCACTTCCGGAAATTGTGTTTTTAAAATATGTGCCGCCTGTTGAGTATTGGCTATGGTTGTATTTCAAATTGCTGCCGGTTAATACCCTTGTATCTACAGCAAAATCGCCTTCTTCCAATGCAGGAATAAATTCTCCACCCAGGGTAGATAATATAAAAACAGCCACTATGAATAATGCCGATAACAGATAATAACACCGTTTTGGGGAAACCCAACAACCTTATTCAATGCATGCCTGGTAAACCCTTTCTATTCTTTCCATTATCTTATCAGAAAGTGATTATGGTTATGCTTTATTTTCTTACTTAGAAAAAGCGCACTCATCATCGGAATATAAGTGAGGGAAAGAATGAAAGCACCCAATAATGCAAAGGCAACTGTTTGCGCCATTGGCTTAAACATCTTTCCTTCTATACCCTGCAAGGTGAAAATGGGCAAGTAAACAACCAGGATGATGATCTGACCGAATACAGCACTATTCATCATTTTACTGGCAGATTGCTTTACTTCTTCATCCATTTCAGCCTGCGACTAAATTATCAATGCCCGTAAATTTTTACTGTGGGTAAGCTGGTGCATTACCGCTTCCACAATAATTACGGCACCATCTACAATCAATCCAAAATCCAGTGCGCCCAAGCTCATCAGGTTTCCACTTACACCAAATAGGTTCATCATAATAACGGCAAATAACATGGCCAGTGGAATTACAGATGCTACCAGCAATCCTGCCCTGAAATTTCCCAGAAATAACACCAACACAAATACGACAATCAATGCACCTTCCAGTAAATTTTTCTCAACCGTGCCGATTGCATTGTTCACCATTTTGGTACGGTCAAGAAACGGCTCAATCATCACTCCTTCTGGCAAGGTTTTCTGTATCTGTGCTATTCGTTCTTTTACATTTTTAATTACTTCGCTGCTGTTGGCACCTTTCAGCATCATTACCACCGCACCGGCCACTTCGCCTTTATCATTGTAACACATGGCCCCATACCTGGTGGCATTCCCAATTTTTATCTCTGCTACATCCCGTATAAAAAGTGGTGTTCCCTGGCTGGTATTTTTGACTGACAATGTTTTTTATATCTTCTATCACTTCCCACCAATCCTTCGCTCCGGATAGTATAAAACCGTTGGTCCTTTTTCAATATATGCACCTCCTGTATTTTGATTATTATTTTCCAGTGCCTTAAAAACATCAGTGATGGTGATATTGTAAGAAAGTAATTTATTGGGATCGACTTCTATTGAATACTGTTTTAGCTTCCCGCCAAAACTGCTTACCTCAGCCACCCCTTTTACACCCAGCAATTGCCGACGTACGATCCAATCCTGTATAGTTCTCAAATCTGTTTCGTTGTACTTGTTTTCATACCCATCTTTTGGCCTCACTACATATTGGTATATTTCTCCAAGTCCTGTGCTTACCGGACCCAATTCCGGCATACCAATACCCTGAGGTATTTCTGCCTTGTACTTTCTGCAGCCGTTCCGCCACCTGTTGCCTTGCCCAATACACATCTGTAGCATCATCAAAAACAATGGTAACCAGGGATAACCCAAACCTGGAAAAACTCCTGATTTCTTTTAATCCGGAAATATTATTATTGGCCTGTTCAATGGGAAATGTAACAAGACGTTCAATATCTGTTGCCCCAAATGAAGGTGCCATGGTTATTACCTGTACCTGGTTATCGGTAATATCCGGAACCGCATCAATAGGAAGTTTGGTGAACTGGTAACTGCCATATCCTATCAGGGCAATGGTGAATAACCCTACCAATAGTTTGTTACGTACACTAAAATTTATAATATGTTGCAGCATAATTCAACTACTTGTTAGAACAGCCGGCTGTATATACTTCATCGCTGGCTGACCTGTGTTTGAAAGTAAACGACCTTGTATTTTAACTAAATGGGTTACTAAAAGAATGAATGCGCAGAGGCTATCATCTTCGCTGGATTGCATGAGAAGTATCCGTTAAATATCAGCAACACCATTGTTAGTAAATACTATACCGGTCCGAAAAACAAATAATGCGGGAGAATAATTATATACGCGGAGGCTGAAAAACAGAACAGAAAAATTCAGCTGAAATAAACAAATCGTTTTTATTAACAAAATCGTTTTGAATAAAAAATTCCTGCGGAGGTTCAAAGGTATTTCCAAAATCTGGCATCACTACCGGAACGACCGAGGCCAGGCAATCGGCGGATGACTTAAAAGGCAACTGCATATCCCTGTCATAGTCCTGATCTTTTGGACTGCCATGCATATAATGAACATCCAGAAATTCCAGGAAACTGATATTCTTGTCTTCCTGACGATGTTCCTTAAAATGGGCAAAAATGACCGGTAATTTCAATAATTGATGGGCCTCTGTAGTTGTCAACAGGTAGATAGCAAATAATAATATGGCGGTCCCCTTTTTCAATGCCGTAAAATTAAGGGAAAAATCAGGAAATATTCAATCAATCGGTTATAAGCAAGCCTAACAGACTACCGTGCAACCACCAAGCGGACAACAAAACGACCAGACTCTTGAGTTCCAAACTAACTTTCGGGTGACAAATGCGCAGTTGACAATTTCGCAGCAACTCGACACCGACCAGACCAGTTTTCCGACACTCCAACCAACGCAAGGGTTTAAAAATTTTCCACCACACAAGATGACGTTCGTCATAATGAAATTTCTGAGAAAAATGTACATGTGACCAAAATCATGTTTCAATGTAACAAAGGTTACTTACTCGGGTAAAAAGTGCGATTATATTTGTGAGTGAACCTTCACTTACTATAATTAAAACTAAAAACCATGAACGGGAAAAACAACATTGCCATCGGGTTCCTTATAATGGGAGTTTTTATGGCCTACGGATTCCTCTTAATTTATTTAAGGGATTTTGCACCTGGCAAAGCAGAGTGGATAAACTCTTATAGTACCTGAAAACACTTTGAAAGCAGACTTGCTCATGTACACGGTAACCTGTTTGCCTTTCTGAATATTCTTATCGGCTATTTACTGCTTTATTTTAGGGATAAGCTCAGAAGCGTAAAAGCTATTTCCTGGCTTGCCTTAACGGGGTTATTGATGCCGATTGGTATTTTATCAGAAGTATATTTTGGATTACCTCCTGCATTGGTATTAATAGGCGCTATTGCCATGACAGCTTCTGTAATATGGCTCGGTATTTCTTTTTATAAAATGAGACTTAGCAGCGCAGTTTAGTGTGATGTAATAAATAAGATAGTAACAATCAAAAGTAAAACTTAAAAAATCGCAACATGAAACATTTAAATGCAATTGGACTTGATAGCACCAAAGCGACACAATTAGCTGAAAAGCTGAATGAGTTGCTGGCTAACTATTCTCTTTTTTATCAAAATACAAGAGGCTACCACTGGAATATTAAAGGAGAAAAGTTTTTTGAACTCCATTTAAAATTTGAAGAACTGTATAACGATTTATTGTTGAAAGTTGATGAGGTAGCCGAAAGGATTTTAACCCTGGGTCATTCACCCAATCACAATTATTCTGATTACAAAAAAATTTCAAAAATCACAGAAAGCACTAAGGTATCGGATGGCATCACGGCGGTTAAAGAAATTTTAAACTCTTTTCAAACAGTAATTCTGCTGCAACGGGAAATACTTTCTTTATCAGCAGAGGCTGGTGATGAAGGAACCAATGCATTAATGAGTGACTATATCAGGATGCAGGAAAAATTAGTTTGGATGTATTCAGCTTTCCTGAATGATAAATAGCCTTTTCAAATAAGACTGATTGGAAAATAATATTTACAAGTAATACAGTGTTATGGAAATTAAAGAACGACAATTAGAAATTATTGAAGCCGCCGGAGAAATCTTAACAGAATCCGGCCTTGCCGGGCTTACTATAAAAAATCTTGCTGTAAAAATGGGTTTTGGGGAGAGTGCCTTGTACCGCCATTTTAAGGGCAAAGAAGAAATCATCGTAACCATGCTTCAATACCTTGCTGCCGATATGGACAAGCGGCTTACTGCCTGTGTTGCAGAGATAGATGACCCAGTGGAAAAACTGAAAGCTGTATTCAACGACCAGTTTGATTATTTTGGAAAACATCCTCATTTTTTGGTTGCGGTATTCTCAGAAGGTCTGCTGGAAGAAAGTAAAAAAATAAATGCGGCTATTATGCAGCTTATGACAGCCAAAAGAAAACATCTGTTACCAATTATTAAGCAAGGACAACTGGAAGGAATTATTGAAACTTCTGCAACGGCTGAAGATATCATGCACATTATAATGGGGAGTTTCCGGCTTCACATGCTGCAATGGCGAATAACAGACTTCTCTTTTGATGTTAAGAAAAAAGGTAACAAACTGATGGAAAGTATTTTGACATTAATAAAAGTATAACTATATGAAACATATAATCCTGAAAATAACTGCAAGCGCATTACTTCTGTTTGCTTTGCTTACACTTTTTCTAAGTGGCTCTGTAATTTTTGACCTGTTTGACATCAGGGAAAAGGAAGGCAACTATGTGCCACTTGTTGTGTGGGCAAATTTCATTAGTAGTATTTTATATTTGGTAGCAGCGTATGGTTTATTTAAAATGAAAAAGTGGTCATTTTGGTTATTAGTGGTCACAGTATTTATTCTTGTTGCAGCCTTCACAGGATTAAAGATACATATTAACAATGGGGGATTGTATGAAGCTAAAACCGTAAACGCAATGATATTTCGTATTGGCTTAACTATACTGTTAGCAGTTGCATCATATTTTTTATTACAAAACAAGCAATTATCTAAAAATGAAAAGATTTAAATTTTTATTACCCGTCGCTCTTCTTGGATTTGTTGCCTGTAATAGCCAGAACGAAGAAAAAGAAGTTAACCATGAAAATCATCAAAAGACAGAAATGAAGGATGGGCAAAAGGACAACAAAGAGGAGCATGAAGAAACTGCCGGCAAAGTACAGTTAGATAATGGGAAAAAATGGAAGGCTAATGCCGAAACCATTACCGGTATCAACAATATGTCATCTCTTGTACAAAACGGTATTGATGGAAAAATGGATGCTGCAATACTTGTTGATTCATTACAGATAGAATTTAAAACAATTTTTGACAAGTGTACCATGAAAGGTGAATCTCATAATCAGTTGCATAATTTTTTGATTCCGATAAAAGGCCAACTGGAGAAACTAAAAGCTGGAAACAAGGATGCTGAAATTCTGAAAGAAATGCAGGAATACCTTTTAACCTTTAAAAACTATTTTGAATGAACATAAAAGATTTGCATACAAAACTAAAACCTGTTTCTGCTATTCCTCATTTTAAAGCAGAAGAAGGAAATGTAACGGCCATTCAAATTTTGAATAACCAGTTGTTAAAAGAACATACAACAAAAATACCTGCCCTTTTAGTTTGTGTAACAGGAGAAGTAGTTTTTAAAAACGAAAAAGGAACAAAAGAAATTTTATTGCCCGGCGATTATGTAAATATTGAACCAATGGTAAAACATTCGGTAAAAGGAATACAGGATAGCCAGTTATTGCTCATCAAATAAAGTAAATATCATGAATCAGGCACATTTTCATCTTTTAGTAAATCACATCCCGATTATTGGTGTTGTTATTGGAATTCTTATTCTTATTGCGGGATTTATTCTTAAAAATAATACGGTCAAGCGGACGGCACTTGGCGTTTTTATTTTTTCTTCAATTTTTGCTATCCCGGCTTTTTTATCAGGTGGAGGAGCTGAAGAAGTTATAGAAAAACTTCCAGGTGTTTCCGAAACTTATATAGAAGCTCATGAAGAAATTGCAGAAATATTTATATGGATTATTGCAACGCTTGGCGTTCTTTCTTTGCTCACATTTGTATTAGAATATTTTAAAACTAAATATTCAAAATTGCTTTATTTGCTTACAGCTATAATGGCAATTGTTACAATAGTTGTTGCAAAACAAGTAGGAACAACTGGTGGTGAGATCAGACATACCGAAATTAGAACCACTCAGCCTCCTGTAAATACCAATAGCATTAATTCTAAAGAAGATAAAGACGATTAATGTATTAAATAAAAATTATTCAATGAAGTTAAAGAACATCAGCAAACAGGTTTTAATCCTATTGCTTTTTATAATAGGGTTTACCACAGCGCAGGCACAGGTTTGGACATTGCAACAGTGCATTGATACGGCCCAGGTTTACAACAAAGCCCTGAAAATAAGCAGGAATAATGTTGCCATTGGCCAGCAAAGAAAAATGGAAGCAAAAGCTAATCTGATTCCTAAAATTTCAGCCAATGCAGATTATAAATATTTTACCGATTTACCAACGCAGTTAATGCCTGCATCAATTTTTGGTGGGCCTGCAGGCACTTTTAAGGAAACACAATTTGGTGTGCCGCATAATATGAATGCCAATTTACAATTAACAATGCCATTATATAGTCCACAGATGATTGGCGCTATACAAACGGCTAAAATTGCAACAGAGTTAAACTATTTGCTATTACAAAAAACAGAAGAACAAATTTATTTTGATATTTCTACTTTCTATTACAACGGGCAATTGTTATTCAGGCAACTATCATTTATTGACAGCAACATAGTTAATACATCCAGACTTCTAAAAAATATGCAGTTGCTCAAAGAACAACTGATAGCAAAGGGAACAGATGTGAGCAAGGTTCAATTGCAAAAAGAACAACTGGAAACACAAAAAGAATCAGTGAGCAGCAAATATGAGCAGGTTATGAATGCGTTGAAATTTGCAATGGGGATTCCCCTTGACCAAAACATGAAAATTGAGCAGGAAATTCTATACAAAAAGAATAATGCGTATGCAAATACACCGGCATTAGATATTCGCCTGGCGAATACACAATCCAAATTGTTACTGAGTGAGTTAAATACATTAAACAAGAGTAAGCTTCCTTCGGTCTCATTTTTTTGCACCTATGGGAAAACTGGTTTTGGTTACGACGAACAGCCAAATGATTTCTTGAAATTCTACCCCATTGGTTTTGCAGGTATTCAAATAAGCTATCCATTATTTAATGGTACTGTAACCCAACGAAAAATAAGCCAGAAAAAATTGGAAATAAAGAATAGTGAATTGCAGGTGCAATTGGTTACCGAACAAAATGCTATGCAAACCAATAATGCAAAACGGCAAATGACGGTTGCACAAAAATCTATTGAAATTACCAATTCTCAAATCAGGCTGGCCCAAACGATTTATGAACAAACTGTATTACAACATAAGCAGGGAACGGCTTCTTTAACAGATGTTTTGCTGGCAGATACCGGGTTACGGGAAGCCCAGCAAAATTACCTGGCGGCAGTGGTGGATTATTTGAAGGCTGATTTGGAAATCATGAAACTAAGTAATCAATTACCAATTAAGAATTAATTATCACGATATGAAACAAAAGTCAATCAATTGGAAAAAGGTTTTATATATTTTAATCCCTCTGTTGTTGGTAGCAATTATTGCTATTCGTCTCAAAACAAATAAGAATAAAGCTCAACAAAAAGTTTATCAGTATAATAAAGAGCAGGCCATTAATGTGCAGGCCCAAACAATTAAATTAGAAAGGATTGATGCCATATATTTTTATACAGGTACATTTGAACCAAATAAAGAAACCAAACTCAGTGCTGAAGTACAGGGGAAAATAAATGCAATTTATGCAGATGCCGGCAGCAATGTAAGAAAAGGACAAGCACTTATTAAACTTGATGATGCGTTACTGAACCAGCAATTGAACTCAGTAAATGTACAGATACAAAATATCACTGCGGAAGTTGATATTCAATTACAGGCAAATCAAATACAAATAAATGGGTTGGAAGATGATGTAAGGAGGTACAAAATTCTTGTTGCGGCAGATGCCATCCAGGGAATTCAATTAGAAAAAGCCGAATTGCAATTGCAAACAGCAAAAAATCAACGCAGCACTATTATACAAAAATCATCGCTTAAAAATGCGCAAGCCTTGCGGGCAAGCATCATAGCCCAACTAAATAAAACCACTGTTTACGCACCTTTCAATGGTGTGGTAACTGCCAAGCTAAGTGAAGTTGGCGCTTTTGCATCGCCTGGCATTCCATTGCTGCAGGTTACAGACATAAGCCAATTAAGATTTACGATTACTGTTACTGAAAACGATTTAAAATTATTTGATTCCAAAAAAAGTTACGAAATTATTGCAGATGCAGCCCCCGAAACCAAGTTGAAGGGCAAACCTTCTTTGATAGGAAGTAAAGCCAATGTTGGCAATTCATTTCCTGTTCAGTTTACAGTGAATAATGCTTCAAACCTGACCATTAAATCGGGCATGTTTGGAAAAGTGAATCTAAGAAATGATACACCTGAAAAAGGCATTGTAATACCTGCCTCGGTTATTGTTGGCTCAGAAAATCAACCACAGATTTATGTGGTAACAAACGGAAAAGCTGTTTTGCAAAATATTACTATATCTAAAAAGTTTGAAAATAAAGTAGCTGTTTCTGCTGGATTAAAAGAAGGAGATGTAATTGTAACAAATGGATTTATTAATCTTTTTGATGGGGCCAATGTAACAATTAAGAATTAGGAATTTAAAATTACGAATTATGAAACATGCTATTTTTTATATCAGCATTCTGATAATTGCATTATTTACTTCTTGCAATAACAGCGATAAAAGTAATGATAACATAAAATCAAATTATACAAAAATGGGAAATAGTATAGTAAAGAAAACCTTTGATACCCTGCGAAGTTCCCTGCAAACCGCAATCAGCCAATCTGGTTTTGAAGGCGCCGTGCCTTACTGCCAAACAGCGGCATATTCACTTACAAATATTTATGCTTCCGATTTGGTAACAATAAGAAGAACAGCCTTGAAGTACAGAAACCCGGCGAATAAACCAGATACATCGGAAGAGCGGATATTAAAAATCTTTGCTTCACTAAAAGAACAGGGAATAATAAATGATTCCATAAAACCAATAACAGAAGAAAGTAAAAATGGTCAGGTTCATTTTTACAAACCAATCATGTTGCAGCAAATGTGTGCATCATGCCATGGCAGTAAAAGTACCGATATACAACCACCCGTGTGGAAAGCCGTCAGTACGCTTTATCCTTTGGACAGGGCATACGATTTTAAGACCGGTGATTTAAGGGGAATGTGGCATATCACATTTACGAATAAGAAAAATAACAAATGAAGAAATATAAGAACAGTATAAAATTTGAAATAGCTCTTGCATGTTTATTTTCAAAAAAGAGTAATTCATAATTTTTAATTCTCAATTGAAAGACATGAATATTACAGATATATCCATCAAACGTCCATCGCTGATAATCGTTCTTTTCAGTGTGCTTGCTTTATTGGGTATTATTGGGTATAAAAATCTCAGTTATGAGCTGATGCCTGATTTTAATCAACCGGTTGTAGTTATTAAAACAGCATACCCCGGAGCCGAACCCGGTGAAGTGGAAACTTCTGTATCAAGAAAAATTGAAGATGCATTATCCAATATGGAAGGCGTAGATTATTTGGTTACAAAATCTTTGCCCAACGCCTCTATCATTATTGCTAACCTTAAATACGGGACGAACCTGGATAAAGCGATGCAGGATGCCCAGCGTTACATTGATAATATCCGCAAAGATTTACCGGCAGATATTTTAAGCCCGGTAATGAGTAAAGTATCGCCGAATGATTTACCTATAATGTCTATCAGTGCCACAAGCAATTTGTCTGCAACAGCATTTTATCAAAAAATGAAAGATGAATACCTGCCGCAAATACAACAGTTGAAAGGTGTGGCAGAGATTACCATTTTAGGTGGCGAAGAAAGAGAAGTGCAGGTAAAAGTAAACCAGGATAAATTGAAGCTTTTTAAACTATCACTCTCGCAGATGGTAGATGCTGTTAACCGCTCAGGACTTGATTTACCAGCCGGTAAAGTGCAAACTGACAAAGAAAACAGTTCGGTGAGACTAACAGGAAAATTTGCAACGATTGAAGATATTAAAAATGTGCAGGTGGCAATGCCTGTTCCCGGTAGCCCGGTGTATTTGAAAGATGTAGCTATTGTAACCGATGGAATTAAAGAAACAACTTCCATCAGCCGGTATAATGGTAAAGACGGCATTGGGCTTATGTTGAAAAAACAGGGAGATGCCAATGCCGTGGATGTTTCAAAACTGGTTCGTAATAAATTCAAGACAATTGAAGAACAAAATACCAATGAAGGAGTAAAATTTATTATTGCAAATGACAGTACTGACAATACTATTGCAGCAGTTAACTCAGTAGTATTTGATTTGATTTTGGCGGTGATATTGGTTTCGTTGGTAATTCTTTTATTCCTGCGGAGTTTTAGAAACTCATTAATTGTAATTGTTGCCATTCCAACATCTTTAGTTACTGCTTTTGCTGTGATGTGGTTGTTGGGTTATACACTTAATCTAATGACCTTGCTTGCCATGTCATTAATCATCGGTATCCTGGTAGATGATGCCGTTGTGGTATTGGAAAATATTCAAAAGCATTTAGATAAGGGAAAAGAAAAACGGATTGCTGCGATGGATGGCCGTATGGAAATAGGGTTTGCCGCTCTGTCTATCACTTTGGTAGATGTGGTGGTATTTTTACCCATTTTGTTTTTACAGGTTTTTGTAGCCGATATGCTTAAACAATTTTCAGTAGTGGTGGTAACTTCTACACTTACCAGTTTGCTGGTTGGCTTTACACTAACTCCCTGGCTAGCTTCACGAATTGGTATGAAAGAAGATTTAAAACCAACCAATTATTTCAATCGTTTCCTGCTTTGGTTTGAACATCAGTTAGATAAATTTATCAATTGGTATGGTAAACAATTAGAATGGGTGTTAAGCCATAAACTGATATTTACAGGAATAGTAGTACTGCTTTTTGCAATGACGCTGGGAATAATGAAGCAGGGAATCATTGGGAAAGAATTGATTTCTACCGGCGACCAGGGAAAATTCAGGATGGCTTTAGAATTTGATAAGTCAATATCTATCCAGCAAAATAATTTGATAGCGCAGCAGGTAGAAACCTATATTCTGCAACAAAAAGAAGTGGCAACAGTATTCAGTAATATCGGCGGACCAAGTACTGGTATTGGAAGCCTGGGTGTGGGCTCGGCAAACAAAACTGAATTTACTATTCAACTAAAATCTAAAAAAGAGCTCAATAATTTAGGTACCGAAGAGTTTATGAAAACACTTCGGGAAGGTTTAAAATTAAAGTACCCAGCCATAAA
This sequence comes from uncultured Chitinophagaceae bacterium, assembly GCA_963775145.1. Classification (GTDB taxonomy): domain Bacteria; phylum Bacteroidota; class Bacteroidia; order Chitinophagales; family Chitinophagaceae; genus Endoryza. The sequence continues at coordinate 805,236 of CAVZHZ010000009.1, read as the reverse complement.
TTATTCGATGGCGGCCTTGGGATTAATTCCACGTTCTGCACCCATCGAAATTACTTTGAGTGGCAGTAACCTGGATTTGGTAATGAAATCGGGCAATAAATTAAAATCAATTGTAGAAAAAATACCCGGCGCTGATAATGTCCGGTTATCTGTAGAAGCTGGAAGCCCTGAGTACAAAATAATTCCTGACAAAGATAAAATGCAGCGATTGGGATTAACAACTGCTTATGTAGGAACAAATTTAAGAACAGCCTTTACTGGCAATGATGATGCAACGCTCACCGAAAACGGAACAGAGTATCCTGTAAGGATTTGGTTAGATGATTTTGAGCGAAAAAATTATGATGATGTAAAACGTTTATCTATTGTTAATCCAATGGGTTTGCCTATAGAGGTTTCGCAGTTTGCAAATGTAGAGAGAGATAATTCGCCTTCACTTTTAGAAAGAAAAGACCGTCAACCGGCGATTACACTCACTGCCGATGCTTTGGGCCGTCCATCAGGAACCGTGGCAGATGAGGTGGTTGCTTACCTGAAAAAAAATCCTTTGGCAGATGGAATTGACATGACATGGGGAAGCGATATAAAAAGACAGAACGATAGTTTTGGCGCATTGGGTTCTGTTTTAATGATTTCCTTTTTGCTGATTTATTTAATTATGGTGGCTTTGTACGACAATTTTATTTATCCATTTGTTGCTTTGTTTTCCATTTTAGTAGCAACTATTGGTGCTTTTCTTGCATTGAATTTAGCATTAAGCAATTTAAGTTTATTTGCCCTGCTTGGGTTGATTATGCTGATGGGGTTAGTGGTAAAGAATGCCATTTTAATTGTTGATTTTACCAACCAGTTAAAGGCACAGGGAATGAATTATAAAAGCGCCTTGATTAAGGCTGGTACGGAACGTATGCGGCCAATATTAATGACCACATTGGCAATGGTGTTTGGCATGCTGCCTATTGCTCTGGCAAAAGGCACTGCCAGTGAATGGAAAAATGGCTTGGCCTGGGTTATCATTGGCGGGCTGTTATCATCACTGATACTCACTGTTTACTTAGTGCCGATGCTTTACTATGTAGTAGATACAATAAAATTAAGACTCAAGTGGAAAAATAAAAATAAATCTCAACTTGTGTCAGCAGAATAAATACAATGAAAAATAAAAATATTTCTTTGTTAAAATCGGAAGACACGTTGCACAATCGCAGCCAGTGGGTTAAACGCATTGAACAATATCTTCCCGAAATGGTTTATGGCTCAATTGACGGTATTGTAACCACTTTTGCCGTAGTAGCAGGAGCGGCAGGCGCCGGGCTGAGCATACAAGTGGTGCTGATATTGGGAATTGCCAACTTAGTGGCCGATGGCCTTTCCATGTCTATCGGCAGTTTTCTTTCAAAAAAGTCTGAGATAGACAATTACAATAAACATTTGAGAATTGAAAACTGGGAAATTGACTATCTCCCTGAAGTGGAACGGAAAGAAGTAGAAGATATTTACCGTTCAAAAGGTTTTTGGGGAAAAGAACTAGAAATGGCGGTAACCCGTATTACATCAAACAGGCAGGTTTGGTTAGATACGATGATGACCGATGAACTGGGTTTGATGAAAGAAACCAAATCACCGGCAAGAGCAGGTCTGTTTACTTTTAGCTCATTTTTGTTTGCCGGTTCTGTTCCATTAGTGGCTTACATAATTACACTGGTGAATAATACGGGCTATAATCCATTTTATGTTTCCTCATCATTTACACTTTTAGCATTTTCTTTAATTGGAGCTACCAAAAACATAGTTACACGTGCAGGCTGGTTTCGAAGTATTGCAGAAACTGTTTTGCTGGGTACTATTGCTGCTACCGCTGCTTATGGCTTGGGCGATTTGTTAGCGAAAAATATGATTTAAATTCTATTTACGTTAACACTTATCACCTACCAATGTAACACTTGTTACTGAAAAAGGGTACTTGTTGAAGTAATTTTATAGGGTTAAAAGAATTATCACGATAAATCATTTCAACATGAAGAATCCATTTAAAAACTCAGGATTAGTTTTAATTCTATCTGCACTGATATTTACAGTTTCTTCCTGCAGCAAAGATGATTCTCCGGCTTATAACAGCAACAACAATGGCAATATTAATATTGCTAATCTGCAGGCACAAATAAATAGTTTGCCAAAAGAACCCTTAAACCCTGCTGAACTAGCCAGCCTTGCTTTTATGAGGGAAGAAGAAAAATTAGCAAGAGATGTGTACATCACTTTGTTTAATAAATGGGGTGTAAAAATATTTACCAATATTTCCAACAGTGAACAAAAACATATGGATGCAATATTGCTGTTGCTCAATAAGTATAGTATAACAGACCCTGCTGGTTCAAATGCAGTTGGTGTGTTTACCAATTCCACATTGCAGAATTTTTATACTCAGCTAGTAGCACAAGGCAATACAAGTGTACTTGAAGCCTACAAAGTTGGAGCAACTATAGAAGACCTAGATATTTTCGATTTAAAGAATCCATTAAATGCAATTGACAATCTGGATATTAGATTGGTGTATGACAACCTCACAAAAGGAAGCCGCAACCACATGAGGTCATTCTATAAAAACATTTTGAATGTTGGCGGCACATACACTCCTCTGTATATTACCCAGGCAGAGTTTGATGCCATCATCAACAGTCCGATGGAAACAGGATTTTAATTCATTTTAAATTATCAGTTATGAAAAAGTTCATTCTTTCTTTATCAGCTATTGTACTATCAATAACTGGTTTTACACAGCAAACTCCTTCTTTGAATCAACAGGAAAAAGATGCAATACTTTACATAAGGGAAGAGGAGAAGCTGGCAAGAGATGTGTATGATTCCATGTATGCAAAATGGGAAGTCAATCCGTTTGGCAATATCCGACAAAGTGAACAAACCCACATGGACAGAATGAAGGTATTGATTACATCTTACAAGCTGACAGACCCGGTGGCAAACAATAAGGACAAGCCTGGTTTATTTTCGAGTACCATATTTCAGAAACTTTACAAAGAGCTTGTTGCTACTGGCAGCCAATCGCTGACAGAAGCGTTAAAAGCTGGTGCCAAAATAGAAGAATTGGATATTGCGGATTTGGAGGAAAGAATCAAACAAACTCAAAAGCAGGTTATTATTACTTCATACAACTATTTAAAAATGGCATCAGAAAACCACCTGAGGGCTTTTGTTCGCCGTCTGAAAATGCAAGGGGTAAATTATGAACCTGTTATTCTGAGTAAAAATGAATTTAATAAAATAATTGCATCAGAAAATAATAAAGGGAGACCTGGGGGAAGATGGGATTAACTTAAATTCAAATAAGTTCTACTTTCCATTTCCCAAATACCAAAGGCAGCACAAAATAATCCAGATAATTTGTCTGCAAAAATGTGTTGGTTTTTTCTGATACCAGTTTTAATTTTTCATGTATTGTTCGTTGTCTTCATTTCTTCCTCTGTAAAAAGGGCTTCCCTCTCTGTAGCAATTCATATTCTTCATGTCATCAAACCATCATATCACTAACCCAATCGCTGACAACTGCCAATTCATTTAAAAAAATAAAATAAACTGCAAATATAACAACGGCACAAAAGCTCGACTACACAGAATAAACAGAAGCCCAACGCACAGTCTAAAAACTGCATAAGAGCATCCGCCTATTCAGCCAATGAAAAATTATTTTTAAATTTTTCTTTCCTTCAATTTTTTTTAATGACTATCACGCGGGCGACACAAAAGTAGCTCGACAATTACAGCAAAACCATCGGCAGACAAACTTTGCATCCTGGACAGACAGTAGTCAAGCAGATCAAGTGCTACCAAGATTAGCAGCCCTTACCCTCTCGCAGAACCGTACGTGAACCTCTCGACTCATACGGCTCTTCAGCATCACGTAACCCATACGGTTATCAGGTTGTCATAAGCTCCTCCCGGATTGCTCCGGTTGGAAAAAACTCCCTTGATGCTGTGCTCCCCTTCGCTACTTCCACCTTTCGAAGGATATCAACTCTACTACGGAAGCATCCGCCCCTGCCAGTAAAATGCTCTTTCCGTAAAGGGATTCGACGGTTCGCTCGTCCATTCCACTCGTTACAGTTTGATAAAGAACTTTACTCCTACTGACAGGTTCTCCTGTTCCCATTTCAAGCCAGGTGACAGATCCTGCCGCCTTAATGCCGCCAACCCCACAGCCAGCTATCAGATGCACATCGCTGTGATTATCGTGCAGAGGCGCCACCCTGCACTTTTGATTAGATCGGTACTCCCTGTAGAGCGGAGCGTTGGTTTCGACACTTGATCGGACGGTTCATTTTCATTCAGCTTCTATCACCCTACTGCGTTAAGACGTTCAGCACATTCCCTTGAAAGGTTTGCACCTCTTAACCGTTTGACAGGTTTGCCTGATACAATCCCTGCCGATAGTTCACTCCAAAGTGCTGCATAGTCATTACAGAAACTTCAAAGACCTATCATCTTGAAATCAGCATCACCATTGCGGGTTAGACAATGATGTTCAGGACACAAAACGGCATATAAAATTGGTATTGCCAATAGTGGGGCTTGACATTGGATCAATCAACAGCGGTAATTCTGCAGTACTTTGGTTCAGGGCTTGACGAACCTGCCTGCGTGCCGTCGCCAAAGGCTCTGGCCGCCGGAGACCGGAAGGAAGGTAAAGCCCAGCTTTAGCCGGCCAGCCGCCAGGCAGGTTCTTAATATTCAACTTTATCAAAAGCCAGGCAGCGATTCCGGGCGGACGAATATAGAATTCTCCACCATTGACAATGCCTGCTCGGTTCTAAGAATACAAAGTAAAAATAACCCTGATTCGGTGGAAATCGGCCGCAGAGAAGATTACCCAATAATAATGAATGTTTGTATTTGTAATAATTCACTTTTTATGTTCACTCAAAGAATCCATCCTCTTCCTGATGGCGCATCATCGAATGTACGTTAATACTCCAAAGGAATAGGGGGCTAAGAAATGATGACGTGGCAAACCAGTTTGTTTTTCTAACTGCCTCACTTGAATAAGCTGGCACTTCAGTGCAATGACATGTTTGATCTCACTGGCGGAGATTTCCTTTTAACATGAATACATAGAAATTATACAAATAGATTTTCCGAATTGATTACTCAATTTAAACCAAAGCCTCCTTATGCTTTTTTAGCTATACTACCTAATGCAATGGCCGCGAAGAAATCAAACGCAAAGCGTGCAATAGCTTCGATTACCAACCGCTAATTTGAATGGCGGTTATTTTGTGCCCTTGTAACCTTGTGGTTATTTTCTTTAACGAAAATAAAATGTGAATTCCGGGATCTTTACTTCGTTTGAATAACTAAAACCTTGGGTTTTTGTGCCCTCTTGGTTATTTATATTAAACCAAAGCATTCTTATAATCAGTCTTTATCCTTAAATCCGAACGTAAATAATTTTCTCCCTGTTGGTTCACGGTTTTGCTTCTGCAGGTATTCGAAAAATTAGTTAAACCAAAAAATTGCCAAACAACCCTCCGTCTGTATCTTTAGACGCATTGCACGAATAAGCTATTTTGTTTCTGTAAATAAATTATTACCCCAACAATAAATCGCAGGAATATGACTCAAACAAATGCCGGATCTGAAAGAAATTACCACTTTGGGCTATTGCCATTATTGCTTCTTGCCATATGCTGTGCAGGTTGTAACCAGCAGGAAACAACAGATAAAAGAATTAGGCAAATGGATTTCTCCCAAACAGCCCGGCTGGCTCATTCAATAGATTCAACAATTAAACCCGAATTGGCCGAAGGGCTTACTCTCCGGGTTTGGGGCATTGATTCAATGGTCATTTCACCCATTGCCATCGATTTGGATGACCTGGGAAATTTGTATTATACCACCACCAACCGGCAAAAAAATTCGGAGTTTGATATAAGGGGCCACCGGGATTGGGAAATCGAATCTATATCACTTCAATCAATAGAAGATAAGCGAGCCTTTCTGCATAAGATACTTTCACCTGAGAACAGTAAGCAAAATGAATGGCTGAAAGACCTGAACGGGGATAGCTCCCACGACTGGAAAGACATGACGGTTGAGAAAGAAAATATTTTTCGCCTGACGGATGTAAACGGAGATGGGGTGGCTGACCAATCTCAACTGGTGGTGGATGATTTTCATGATGAAGTAACAGATGTTGCCGGAGGCGTGCTGAGTGAAGGTAACGACCTATTCGTGGCCGTGGGCCCTGACTTATGGAGAATGAAGGATAAAAACGGGGATGGAATAGCCGATGAAAAAACTTCTATATCCCACGGGTATGGAATTCATATTGGCTTTGGAGGTCATGGGATGTCGGGCGTTGAAATGGGCCCCGATGGAAGAATCTATTGGCAAATCGGCGATATTGGTTTTAGTGGCACAGGCCCCGATGGACAAAGATGGGAGTATCCCAATAGCGGGGTAATTGCCCGATCTAACCCGGATGGCAGTGACTTTGAAATATTCGCATCCGGTAATCGCAATACGCATGAGTTTGTTTTTGATGAATACGGGAATATCATTAGCGAGGATAACGATGGGGATCATGCCGGTGAAAAAGAACGACTGGTATATATTGTAAATGGCGCGGATATTGGCTGGCGCAGTAATTGGCAATATGGCAAATACAGTGATCCAAACAATAATGGATATAAAGTATGGATGGATGAAAAAATGTATTTGCCCCGGTTTGAAGGACAACCTGCCTATATCACTCCTTGTATAAGCAATTTTGTGAGCGGTCCGGCTGGAATGGTGTATAACCCCGGAACCGCATTAGGGGCCGAATACAAAAACAATTTCTTTATTGCGGAATTTAATGGCAATCCCTCCAGTTCAGGGATCCATAGTTTTAAATTAAACCCCAACGGAGCAAGTTTTGAATTGGGTGAGCATAGAAAAATATTGGGTGGCGTGTTAGCCACGGGTTTGGATTTCGGTCCGGATGGTGCCCTGTATATAGCGGATTGGATTGATGGATGGGATACACACAATTTCGGACGCATCTGGAAACTGGATACCAAAGATGGCGCTGCCGTAACGGAGCGAAAAGAAACCAAAGATCTATTAGCTGCCCGATTTGCTGAACGCAATGAGAATGATCTGGGAGAATTACTGAAGAATGCTGATATGCGGGTAAGATTAAAGGCCCAATTCGAATTAGTAAAAAGAGAAGCAAAAGGGGCAGAGGTATTCAAAAATACACTCAGGCAATCCGGTCCTCAATTAGCAAGAGTGCACGCTATCTGGGGCCTTAGTCAATTAGCCCGTCAGCAAAAAAAATATGCGGAAACCTTAGTTCCCTTATTAAGAGATAATGATTCCGAAATCAGGGCGCAGGCGGCAAAATGGTTGGGTGACATTAAGTACCTTGAATCGGGTGCTTCGCTCCTACCATTATTAAAAGATATCAATAGCCGGGCCCGGTTCTTTGCCGCTGAAGCGTTAGGAAGAATTAAATATGAATCGGCTATCAATCCTCTTATAGATTTTCTAAAAGAGAATAACGATACGGACGCTTACCAGCGCCATGCAGGAAGCCTGGCATTGGCAAGAATTGGAAAAGCAGACCCCGTGATCGCTTTGTCGAAAAGCAACTCGCGGGCATTGAGAATTGCAGCAGTTGTAGCACTAAGAAGAATGAGTCATCCCGGTATAATTAATTTTCTCAATGACACAGATGAATTTGTGGTTACCGAAGCAGCCCGGGCTATTAATGACGATCTGTCGATTAAGGATGCATTGCCCGCCCTGGCTAATCTGCTTAATACAACCAGCTTTACCAATGAAGCCCTGGTAAGGCGTATGATCAATGCAAACCTGAGAGTGGGAACAGATAAAGAAATGCAAACCCTGATTAGTTTTTCTCAAAAAGAAGACGTTCCGGCTAAGATGAGAGCGGAAGCCATTGATGCATTAAGTGTTTGGGCAAAACCATCGGTGCTTGACAGGGTTGACGGGCGATACAGGGGAGTAATCGAAAGAGATCCAACTCTTCTAAAAAACAAAACTTCAGATGCGCTTATTCGACTAATAAAGAATAAAGATCTGGCAGTAAGATTAAGCGCTGTTAAAGCAATAAATAAACTTGGAATCAACCAGGCTTCAGGACAATTATTTTCAGCATTAAAAAATGATAAGGAGGCCGCTATACGAGCTGAATCGTTGAGAGCTCTTGTTTCAATGAACGATCCAGCTATGGCAGAGGCGATACAACAGGCACTTTCCGATAAGGAAAAAATGGTACGCGCCACAGGACTTGATCTGTTGGGGAAAATGAGTATTTCCAAAGAACTGATGATAAAATTGCTTGCTGATGTTATCCATTCAAGAACAATGGAAGAAAAGCAGTCAGCCTTGTTGACTCTCGGGAAATTACCACTGAAAAATTCGGAAAAATTATTTGATGAATTATTGAATAGGATGGCGACCGGAAAGCTAGAGCCGGAAATCTACCTGGAATTGGGAGAAGCTATTGACAGTACTCGATCAGCAGAATTAATCTCCCGTTACAAAGAGATTAATTCTAAATTATCAACAGATGAATTATCTGCTTCCTATGCCGGAACTTTATTAGGAGGAGATGCCGATCGGGGAAGAAGCATATTCTACCAAAATCAAAACGCGCAATGTATCAAGTGTCATTCTTATGGGGATTACGGAGGCAATGCGGGTCCTCGCCTGAATGGAGTTGCCAGGCGTCTTAGGCGGCAACAAATTCTGGAATCCATTATTTCTCCGAGCACACGCATAGCCACCGGCTACGGAGTTGTTACGCTTACACTTAAAGATGGAAAAACTACAGCGGGCATTTTAAAAGAAGAAAACAACCTGCAGTATATACTAAAAGGTGGTGACAAGCCAGACGAGGTGATCCCGAAGGACCAGGTGTTGAAAAGAGTGAACGCCCCATCGAGTATGCCAGACATGAAACTGGTGCTTTCCAAAAAAGAGATCAGGGATTTGGTAAGTTTTTTGTCGGGGTTGAAGGAGGATAAATAATCAACGGGTAATGAAAACAATATTTCAGCCTGAAAGAATCCTTATACTCACTGTGTGCAAGTTTAGGGTAAAAACTCATCAGTGAATTTAAATAAAATCATGACTTGATCTTTCTACCTCATAGTACCCGCTTTCCCCGTTCTATTAGGAGGAGGTAACTTCTTTATATCCCCTGGTCCTTTCTGTACCTTAATGATCGCCCGCACAATTTCAATTACAGGGGCTCCGATTCCCAGCCGTTGCGCATTGGAATTGGCTGGAATGGCCAGCATGCTAACCGGATCGAATAAAATATACTTTCCCGCTGTGGTATCTGCAATACCGTCCGGCACATAAACCTGTATGCTCACCCGCTGATAACTGGCAGGTAAATATCTTACATAATAACCTTCCTCCTGTTTATACCATTGGTCTCTCTTTAAATCCGGCCGGCGAATCACCGACGGCTGACGCAACACCGCTACCCGCTCAAATGCTTCGTACGATCCGGCACCCATCTCAAACAATTTCGTCAGATTATTATTCCCCGAAGGAAATGCGGCAGACATTGTTTTGACTACCCCCATCACCCCTCCCTGTAATTCAAAAACCTGTTTGGGTGATAATAACTGGTTGGCTGTGGACTTTACCGAGGGGGAAAGTTTATTAAAATTAGAACCGCTCACTACAGACCATAATAATAATTGGATATTTTTCTGATCGAGATAGGCCTTCTCCTGCGAGTTGCGTAAAATACTCGCGACGATATCTTTCCGGTAACCTGTTAACGGTGCCTGCAAATAAGCATCCCGGGCAGAAGGATCTGGCGTTCCGGGTTGCAGGCAATAGCTCTTAAATTCGGCTTCATAATAACCGGGAGATAAAACAAAACCTCCGTCTTGCGACTTGGGTAGTTCCATCAATGACTGCGGCTTCTTTTCGGCCAGTAAAGAGTCTAGCTGATTAATGGTTGTATCATTAACCGCTAAATCCGAATTTGCTTTTGTTCTGCCATTTACAGAATTGCTATGGTTATTACTGCTCACCGCATTGCGCGACGAGTGGGCACAGGAACTTAAGAGGATAACAAACCAAATATTTCTAAGTAAAAATTTTGACATAAGGTTATTTTTTTAATGAGTACTAATTTGGTCCAACCAGAAACTATTGTAAAAAGAGCTGATACAAAATCCAACAATAATCCCTGATTTAAAAGCAGCCGCCCGGCAAAATATTGTTAAGGTATATAAGGTCTTAATGCCTAATCCCTTATTGTGCCCCATACTCTGTTATAAAACGAATAATAGGCCAGGAATGGTATGTAAAAGTTGCATACAATAAGGGAACGAAGCAGGACGCCTCGGTTTTGTCCGGAGTTAATCGCCGGAATTATGCGAAAGCGCTTCATTATAGGAACAAGACCTGTACAATGTTTAACTCTCAATAAACGGAGATGAAAGGCAAAAAAAAGGGAATTGACCCACTGTAACGGATCACTTACCTATCTTCATCAGCTTTGAAATGGGGGTCATTGGAAGAGCAAAAAATTAGAATAGTTACAGGGAATTAAACTCGCCTGGCAGGTTAGACACTGTATTCCTTTTATTCAACAGGTAAAAAGAAAAGAGAATACATGTTGTTATTGGCATTGAGAAAAAACAGGAAGAGCGACCTATCGACCTGATTCCGGATAAGGAATTAAGGGAGTAATTTGGTCTGCCCTTGTTGATATTATTTGAAGTGAGCTAACCAGGTTTAATCTGCCCAGGCATGCAATGTCACTTTTTATAAGTTCCATAATGATGTGCTTAAAAATTACCCGGGAACCTTCATTTATAATTAATCAAAGCGATTTTAATTTTTTTCTCGGTATCGTCCGTCCAGGCAAAAATCAGATTATCTCCCGATTTAGTTAACTGCGGGAATCCGCTTGATCTTGATTCTGATGAGGAAGCGATAATCATCGAAGGTTCTTTTTTACCATCTTTATAAACTTTGGCAGCTTTTATCATTGAGCCCTCCATCCAACTGACTATTACTGATTTTTCGTCAAGCATCACTACATCCACCCGACCAATACCCTTGCCTTCGTCAATCCGGACGGGCGAACCAAAAGTGGCGCCTCCATCCGAGGAAAAAACTACATTTACCTGCGCCTGTTTATCAGGTGAAGAAAACCAAGCTACCGCAAGATTATTGCCCAGTGCAGCAGCCCTGGGGCCATTGACCGGGCATCCTTTAATTTTCCAGTTGTCTGAAAAAATAGGTTTGGGTGATGTCCAACTGCTCATTTATTAAGCGCACAATTGATATATCTCTTATTTCTTCGTCTGACCTGTCTCTATACACTACAATAGGGCCATTCGCAGTAATCGCAGTACTTGTCTGACAGCAATCGCATACACGATTGTCCAATTCCCATTCCCCCGATTTATTTCCTTGTTTATCTATAATAGCACCCCGGATAGTCATTTCGTCCATGATGGCCTTCATCATGCCCCTTCCCCGCCTCCATGACTGAATTCCTTCCATCAAGCCATGAAATAAAATAGTTTTCTCCATAGGGTATCATGGAAACAAATCCATGTTCGGCTTTTTTCCTATCCTCGTGAAGGATTTTCGGATAACTCCATGTTCTTCCCGTGTCGGCGGATGTGAGTATTTTAATATCGTAGGTATAGGTTCCTTTTTCACTTTTTTCTAAAAAATGTGCCATCATATTATTTGCACCATCAGCCGCTACCAGCGAGTAGTCCGCCCAGTTGACAAACCAATTATCGCCTGAGCTAATGACCAAGGGCCGCGACCATTGCCCATTGTTTAATATGGAAAATTTTAAAGAGCTTTTTTGCTTTGTCTTTTCAATCCAGCACAAATACACCACTTCGTTCTTATCTGTAAACAAATATGGCTCTGCACTGACCGAATCAGCGGGTGAAACAAGATGTTTTAGATTACCGTTTTCATGGTCTGGCAAAACAATAGCTTTGCTCCCATTTTCTCTTGAAGAATTTTTGCAGGAAAGAGTCACAACTAGAAGTAATAAAACAATTAGTATGTTATTCATGTTTGCTTGCCATTTTACGTATCATGTCAATATTATCTTTTTCATTCCAATTACGGTAACCGGATTCTGAAAATACTAATTCGCCTTGCGGATTAAAAATATATGTTGTCGGCAATACCTGGATGCCTAATTCTTCGCTATTTTCTATAAGGACATAATTAAAATCGTACTTCCTGGTTTTCCGAAATGCTTCAATTTCTTCTGTACTCTCACCGGAAGCCATTAAGAATATCACATTTTCATTCTGAAGGGTATTTTTCGCCTTTTCAATAGAAGGCATTTCCTGCATGCAGGGTTTACACCAGGTCGCCCAAAAATTAAGAAATATCGCTTTCCCTGTATATTGCTCCAGATTTATGGGCTGGCCCGACAGGTTTTTTAACCGGACTTTATTAATCAGCCTGTCCGGTTCAGGATGGGAAACAGGTTTTGGTTTATTAATTGCCTTGCAGCTAAACAGGCCAACCAGTATTGCAATTCCAATGCTACATTTAATCATAAGTTTATTTAGTTTTCAACTGGCTTGCATTAATAGCAAAGACTGTAAATTCTCAACCTAAATTATAGTGCCAACATAGTATTACCTGTTGAAGTTATTTCAGACTCATTCTAGCTGCAAAATAAACAATGAGTAAAAGACTTGTAGTTTAACTTACCAAATACCCCATAATAAATTAGAATCAATAAACTCGGGTCTGCATTTTGAACTCAACGTTTAACTCCCCAAAAATTGATATTCTTTGATATGGAATAAGTAAAGAAAATCCGCAAATCCTTGATTTGTAGAAATTTGATATTTCATGCTGCATTTTAATTTCTATGAACAAGATTCCCTGCCTGACCGCAGGGCAAGGAACTTGCTTATCATATGCTGGGTTCCGAACCTTGGGTCCTGCCTATTGTATTTATACATGCCTGAACATCGTTGTTAGCGGTGATTTTCTTGGGCGACCCAACAGAAAATAAATTACCAATTTTTGGTAACTTCAATAAATTTGCTATTTTTGACATATGGGACGAAACACATCAATTTCATTGGGAGACCATTTTGAAAATTTTGTTGACAAAAGGGTTTCCACTGGTCGCTACAAAAATGCAAGTGAGGTTATCCGTGCCGGGCTTCGTCTATTGGAAGAGGAAGAGAATAAAATTGCTGCGCTAAAGACCGCTATTGTTGAAGGTATTGACAGTGGCATCGTTAAAAAGTTCGACCCCAAAAAACATCTTTCTAAGTTAAAAGCGGCAAAACACAAGAATGCTTAAGTTCATTCTGACTAACAAAGCACTTGATGACTTATCCAGGATTTGGGACTATACATTTGAGGTTTGGTCAGAAACTCAGGCCGACAAATATTATTACATGATACTCAGCTCATGCGAGGAGCTTGGAAACAAAAAAGTGGTTGGTAAACAGTATCCGGAGATACACAATGAAATCAGAGGTTACAAAATTGGCCAACATATAATATTTTACAGACACATTAAAGGCGACAAAATTGAGGTGGTAAGAATACTTCACGCCCGGATGGATTTAAAAAACAGACTTCACGACTAAAACCACCGCTAACAAAGGGTTTTGCGCAATCGGGGCGACGGGAAAAAAACTCATCTATATATCGCTATTCAAATTCAGTTGGGGCGGGACGTTCACAACTCAACATTTAGTTTTAATTTGTATTCAGTATTTTTAATTGGCTTTTGTACCGGGCGGAACGAATTCTAATGCCCCGCCTGACGCAAAGCCCAAGCGTTATTATTAGAAAGATGACTTAAAACAAAAAGCCCGCCTTCGCATAAGCTTAGGCGGACAGGTCGGGATGACAAGATTCGAACTTGCGTCCCCTACGTCCCGAACGCAGTGCCCCGCCGATGGCGGGGCTACCTCCCTAAAATCAAATTCTTAAATGCTTCTCCTCCTTTCCATGACTTTATTTGTCGTTCCCTTTGCCGGGCCTGTTCACGGGATGGATATTCTTCCGTCAATACTAATCTAAATGGAATTCGGTTTTTAGTGGAGCGTTGCTCACCGGAATTATGAAATAATATTCGGGACTCAACATCGCTGGTTTCGCCAATGTAATAGCCCCCATCCCTTAAACTTTGTAATATGTAAACAAATTGACGCATAAAATGAAAGCCCTGCTCGCACAAGGCTTTGGTCGGGATGACAAGATTCGAACTTGCGACCCCTACGTCCCGAACGTAGTGCGCTACCGGGCTGCGCTACATCCCGTATTATTTTCATATAAAATTAAAGATTTACTCTTTCCCAATAAAATCAATACCCAACCCGGGCTTGCCGGAAACAAATACTTTTCCATAATCATAAGTCAGCCCCGAAGCAATATCTTCTGCTAACAGCAGAGGGCCATCCATATCAATATAATCAGCCATGGGTGCAAGATGGGCAATAGCCGCTGATCCGATGGTACTTTCATTCATGCATCCAATCATTATTTTCAGCTCCAGTTCCCTGGCCCGTTTGATCATCCGAAGCGCCGGGGTGATACCGCTGCATTTGGTAAGCTTGATATTGATTCCATGAAAATGATTCTTGCATTTTTCTACATCCTGTTCAAAAACACAGGATTCGTCGGCAATAAGCGGCAAAGAAGATTGCTCATACAATACTTTCATTCCATTCCAATTATCTTTCGCCAAAGGTTGCTCCACTAACTCCACCCCCAATCCCTTTAATACCGGAATTTTCTCCATCGCTTCTTCTAATGTCCACCCGGCATTCGCATCCACCCGAAATACCGCATCTGAATGTTCGCGAAGAGCCGATATCATTTCCAAATCTCCAGGCACGCCCACTTTTATTTTATAAATGGGCCAGGGTTTTTCTTTCATCTTGTCTATCATCTTATCAATAGTATCAATGCCTATCGTATAATCGGTTAAAGGAATATTACCCATCTCATACCCCCAAAGAGATGATAAGGAGAGCCTGCGCAGTTTCCCAAACAAATCCCAGGCGGCTATATCTAATGCGCAAACGAGGAACGGATTTGCCGGTATTAAGTGATGCAGGTAATGCCAATACCGCTCCGGATCAGTAAAAGCGAATTTCTCTACAAATGTCTTCTTCCGTTCCAGGTCCTCCACCATTTTTTCAACGGTAATATTGTAATAACTAATGGCCGGTGATTCTCCATACCCTTTAACCTCCATATGTTCCAATTCCACCACCAGGGAGGGCTGGTGCGTTTTGGTTCCTTTGGATATAGTGAAAGGGTGAATAAAAGGCAGGGCAAACGAACGGTAGGAACATTTCATAACGGGCATGTAGTGTCAGGCCTAAAAATAGGATTTCTTTTTGGGAAGCCCATTCCCACCAAGGGAAAAATAAGATGCAGGCACTTTCATTAGTTACTCAGGATCAACGCTTCCGGTTCTGGCACAGGGATAGCAACCACCTATATGTAATTAAATCCGAAACGTATGAAAACAATTTTACAAACTAAGAAAAACTTCCTCGTAGCAGGGATGGCATTATTGATGCTTTTACCCATTTTTTCACGGGGACAAAACCTCGTTCTCAACTCAGATTTTAATTCAGGAGCTACTCCATGGAATGTGAACGGTATGTCGGTAGAAATTAATACAGAAAGGACTTATGGAGGTGTTTCCAATACAAATCGAACAGCCGAAATTGATAGAACGGCCGGGTTGCGTCAAAAAGTTGGCATTGCTGTTGGAAAAGTATACCAGCTTACTTTCAAAGCGAGCAGGAGAAGAAGCGGGGGAACTCCGGCAAACCCGGGTATTACAATTGATGTAATTGGGGATGTAACCGGTACTTCTTATTTGAGCAATAATAAAATATATACCAATACTACCTTTGGATTTACGGATGAGATAATGAGTTTTACAGTACCCTCCAATTCAACTGACAATATACTTGTAGTTCAATTTACCGGTTATAACAATTCAACTACGCTGGGTGTAATTGTGGATGATGTTACTTTAACGGTAGCTAGTTCATTGCCGGTTCAACTGATCAGCTTTACCGGTGAACTCAGTAATGGCCAATCAACCCTGAACTGGAAAACGGCCAGTGAATTAAATAATAAATATTTTATCGTGGAAAGATCGGCTAATGGAACCCGGTTTGATTCTATTGGATTAGTGAAGGCCGCCGTTACCAATAATAGCACCAAGACTTATACTTTTACTGATATGAAAACAAATGCCGGCACAAATTTCTATCGCCTGCGCCAGGTAGATGTTGATGGTTCTTTCTCTTATTCGAAAGTGGTGACTGTTAAAAACCAGCAGGCTAATTCAGGAGTTAAGGTTTTTCCGGCGGTAACCAATTCAAATATTAACTTCCAGTTTTCCTCCCCGGAAGCAGGTGCCATACGGGTTACAGTATACGATGTAACCGGAAAAGTAAGGCTCAGTATAAATAAATCGGTGTCTGCCGGTGCAAACCAGCAATCAATAGAAGTGAATTCATTAAATGAGGGTATCTATTACCTGCACATCCAAAATAATAATTCGATGATCAGCTATACACAGGCTTTTCAGAAAGTAAGATAGTTTCAGGTTTAATTACAGTTTATAAGTGCGGGTTATTCCTGCACTTTTTTTATGCCCTGCCGGAAGCCTCAATAAAATCTTCTAGCTGGGTATTGAATTCTTTTTCCTTTAATAATTGTTCCAGGGTGATATGCATACGATACTTCCAGAAGTGTTTTGGATTGGAGGGAATATTGATGCGTTCTTCCTGTGGATTTTCCCGGCGGATCACTTCATCCATTCCGAGCAGGTCCTGTAATTGAAACACAGACCATATGGCGGGAGAATGTAAATGCTGCAATACAATTGTCTTGTTAATCCAGGCCTCACAGGAAGCGGGTGCATCCCCCCATTGCCCCAGCTCCATATTATAGAATCGCTGCGTTTTAGCAGGATCTTCTTCCCACCAACCCCGAATCGTACTCATATCATGGGTGGAAGGAGTAACAACTGATAGATAAGGAGCATCGGCCGGGTGAAAAAATTCTTTTCCGGTTGCTTTGGGCATTCGCTGTATTTCCAGGCTAAGTATTCCTAATTGCTTCATTACCTCCGGAACACAATGCGGTACCATTCCCAGGTCTTCCCCGCAAATAAGCATATTGGTCGCTCTTTTCAGCGCTGGCAATTTTTTCATGGCCTCTTTCATCCAAAATACATCCTGCCGGCGGAAAAAGTAATCTACATAAAGGTCCTTTAAGAGATTTTGCGTATGTCCATCGAGGTATTTGAATGAAGAAGTACTTTCCATATTAAACCGGAAATGGAATCGCTGCCTGTCGGAACCCGGCTCTTCAAACAACAGTACATTCGCCAGTAAGTCAAATAACCCCTGGCGGATATTGATCGTATCTTCGGTTTGCTCAAGGGCTGCAAAATACGTGTCCACTTTTTGCTGAGTAGAGAATTCTTCTTTCAATTCGTAATAACCATCTCCCAGGTCTTTCAGGAATGGTTTAAATTTATAATGATTGGGCCCGAAAGAATCCCATAGGATCCCTTCATTTATAAACGGTGCGCAATAACGGTAATGATCAAAAAAAATTCCGCGTTCGTTGAACTCATTCACATGAACAGGTAGAGCGGGAACAAAACGCCCCATTATACCTTCTACCGAATATACCGGGATGCTCCAGATGCGAAAGAAGCCCAGGATATGGTCGATCCGGAAGGCATCGAAGTAGGCACTCATCTGTACAAATCGGCGGTGCCACCATTCAAAACTATCCTTTGCCATCTGTTCCCAATTGTAGGTAGGGAAAGCCCAGTTCTGCCCGTGAACGGCAAAATCGTCAGGCGGGGCGCCGGCTTGCATATCCATATTATATAAAGTCGGTTCCACCCACGCGTCACACCCATACCGGTATATCCCAATAGGAATATCTCCTTTTAAGATAACTCCATTTTCGTGGGCATAGTCTGCTGCTTCCTTTAACTGGAGATGTAAATGATATTGCAGAAAATAAACAAAGGCAATTTCATTATAATGCTTCGCTTTCGGTGAGACATATTTATCAATAGAAGATTTATTATATGTTCCATATACTTTCCACTGATTAAAATCGGACCCACCATTTCGATCGCGCAAATAACAGAACGCCGCATAAGGAACCAGCCAATGCCGGTTCTTTTCAAAAAAATCAAGATAATCAGCATCCTTCAAAAAATCTTCCTTCATCAGGATAAACAATTCTTTTAGCGCCGCCATTTTTAATTTCAGTACCTGTTCAAATTCCACGTTAGCCAATTCGTTCAGCTGCTTTTGCGTCTTCTTCAGGGGCTTAATTAATTCCGCGTATTTCTTTCCGGCTATTCCAGGAATATGTAAATAAATTGGGTGCAGGGCAAAGGCTGAAATAGCAGCATAAGGATAAGAATCGGCCCAGGTGCCTGTGGCGGTTGTATCATTTACCGGTAAAATCTGAATGAGTTTATTACCCGTTTTTCCGGCCCAATCCACTAATAATTTCAAATCGGTAAACTCACCGATACCAAATGAATTCTTACTTCGCAGGCTGAATACCGGGATCGAAATACCCGCCCCTTTCCAGGTATTATTGGGCAACCGCACAAAACCATCATGCAAAATGGTATAATTGCTGCCGGAATCACCAAACAGCTGGCGATTATTTCCTTCTTCATATCCAATGAATTCTTTATTCTTTATATTAAATACCCCGTATTTATAGGAAAGCGGAAATTCTTCCCTGGGTAAATTAAGCTTTACACTCCACCATTCATTTTCGCGACCTAGTAAGACAGGTGACACGGTATCCCAATCTCCCAGTCCATTACCGGATCCGCAAATACATACTACTTCATTTTTCTTTAGGAGCGGTGCCTTTACTTTAAAAATATGGCTGAATGCCTTCGGCGATTTACGCTTGGGCCTCGGTTCATTTTCTTTTAATAAGACTTTTTGAAAGGGATCGCTATAAAACACATTTTCATATTCGCCTGCATGATTCCATTGATCAATAACCTGGATCTCTTCTACCCCCCCTTTGGTAAGATCAATAGAGCGGTCGTCGCCCCATTCAAGAATAGAATAACCATCCGCGTTACGAAGAATATACTTGTAGGAAAGCCGGGCGATATCTTTAGTATCCATTTCAAATGCACCCTGCCAAAAATCGTTGTTAAGATATTCCAGGGGAGCGGCTTGCTCCATAACATTATTTCCCAGGGAACCAATATTGCCGGAAACGAATAGAAACTGCCCCAATTGAGTATGAAACCGTAAATAAAAATGAACCTTCATCAGTGAATGTTTTGGCTAAAGCGGACGAAATTAAATAAAGCGTACAAATTACACAAAGTTGGATTATTTTCAAATTCTAACAAAGTGTGGGCGTGGCCAGACGTATTTAATTCTTGGTTGGAATAGGATAATCCTCCTGTTTTTTCAATAAAATTTTATAGCAGATATCTGGGTTTCATCCCTTATTTTTGTCAAAATTTTTTGTCATGGAGAAAACAAAGAAAAATACAGGTATCTGGTGGTTAGTATTCCTCGCTTCTTCTGCCGCCTTGGGTTTTGCAGTTATCAGTCATTGGGAATACCTGACTCTTATTCTGCCTTTCTTTTGTACTTCTTTTGTGAAGGCGCTTGACATTATTTAATTCAAATACAACTCATACAAAAAAACCAATCGGATTCGATTGGTTTTTTCATTTTATACAGAAGTGAATTAAATTTTCAGGGCTTGGAGGTTCTTTCTATGAAAATCGATTGCTTCAATCGAACCGCCACATTTTTATCCATTCGTACGGCCGGAGACCAAACAGGCATTTTTTCAAACTTCTCCTCCAACTTTTCGTTCAGATCTTCATTCCCGCCTTTAATAACTTTTGCATTAGCCGGTCTTCCCTCTTTATCGATAATAAATTCTACCATTACATAAGCCTTTGGCTGGTCTTCTCCCAGGTAATTAGTCATTTCCTTACTTACCTCATCCAGGAAGACCTGGAATCCTTCATTCCCCCCGGGATACTCCGGAAGCTTATCAACCACCTTCGCAATTTCATCCTCATTAAAATTCTTCATTGCCCGCGGTTCTTTTTTCCTGCCCCCCACTCCATTTTTATTTCCATCCTGCGGCAGTTCGGCCTCTACCACATACCCGCCCTTCTTATTAATTAAGACAAGCGGCAATTGCTTTGTTTTATCAAAATACTGGTATGCCTTCTTCATCTCATCGGTCAATCCTGTATACTCTGGAAAGTCTTTTAAAAACTTATTGAGGTATCCTACACTCTTAGCATTCTTGAACTGAACGGGAAAAATATGAACCGGAATAAAATCCTGGCCCTCACTCTTTGCATGACTGGCAAGAATATATAACTCCTCGATTTGCTGGTTGGTAATAGGAATACAACCGGTAGTTACGCAACTCCCATGGATATAAATGTCACCGCCGGGCTGCAACGAATCGCCCAATAATTTATCAGATGGATTGGGATAATTCAATCCAAGCGACAGATGATAGACACTCTTGGGATTAAACTCGTTTATGTAATAGAATCCTTCCGGCACCTGGTAATCTCCCTGCATTCTTTTCGGACCGAGACTGCCCGACAATGCACAAACTTTGTAGGTTTTAAATAATTTGAATTTTTCCGCCTGATCATATTTCACCCACACTTCTAACTGGCTGTCATATTTAAAAGACCGGAGGTAAATATATTTGGCAGGCCAGGGTAACTTTTTTTCTTCAAATTGTTTTTTGAGGGAATCTTCCTTTCGGTTTAACACGTCAGATATCCGGGGGAATGACTTTTGGTATGAAATAAATGAATTACTGGAGGGTCCCTGGCTAATAGCCGAAAGAACGCCCAAAATCAGAATTACTGAAAAACCAACATATTTCATACGAAGGAACACTTATTAAAAACGATTGATTGAACTATATATTTTACCTTTTAAAGATAACAAGCGTTAAAATTAAAACAAAGAAGGAATCAAAAATCAGTCCGCATTGTTAACAATGTGGATAAGCCCTGCTGGTGGGGTGCGGGGAAATGGGTTGAATTCTTCTCGTTTATAAGTTTCCGCGCAATTCCTGCTCCCGTTCAATTGCTTCAAAAAGCGCTTTGAAATTTCCTTTGCCAAAACTTTGCGCGCCTTTTCGCTGAATGATTTCGAAAAACAGGGTGGGACGATCCTCTACGGGCTTAGTAAATATCTGCAGAAGGTAGCCCTCCTCGTCTCTATCGACTAAAACACCCAACTCTTTTAATGGTTCTATATCTTCATCAATGGCTCCTACCCTGCTGAGAAGATCATCATAATACGTAGTAGGTACCTGTAAAAATTCCACGCCCCTGTTGCGTAAATCAGTTACGGTTTTTACTATATTATTTGTTGCCATAGCCACATGCTGGCAGCCTTCTCCATTATAAAATTCCAGGTATTCTTCCACCTGGCTTTTCTTTTTTCCTTCGGCAGGTTCGTTGATTGGAAACTTTACAAACCCGTTACCGGTACTCATTACTTTGCTCATAAGGGCAGAATACTCGGTAGAAATGTCATTATCATCAAAGGTCAGGATATTACGAAACCCCATTACTTCTTCGTAAAACTTAACCCAGGGGTTCATCCGGTTCCAACCCACATTTCCTACGCAATGGTCAACATACAAAAGCCCCGTGTCCGGCGGGTTATAATTCGATTTCCATTCCCTGTAACCAGGCAAAAAGGCTCCTGTATAATTTCTTCGCTCAACGAAAATATGCACCGTGTCTCCATAAGTATGAATACCACTCAATACTACCGATCCGTGGCTGTCTTTCAATGTAGCAGGGTCCAGGTAACTTATCGCTCCCCGCCTGGTAGTTTCTTCCCAGGAACGGGTAGCATCATCAACCTTCAATGCAAGCACTTTTACCCCGTCACCATGTTTATAAATATGATCGGCTATTTCATTATGGCTCCTTAATGGGGTAGTAAATACGAACGTCAGTTTATTTTGCCTGACTGCGTAACTGGCCCGATCTTTTATTCCGGTTTCTGGTCCTGCATAGGCCAGGCTTTGAAAGCCAAAAGCCGTTTTATAAAAATGCGCTGCCTGCTTTGCATTACCCACATAGAATTCTACATAGTCTGTACCCTGCAATGGCAGAAAATCGGTAACGGTCGATTTCGTTTTATCTGGTTCGGTAATAATGGCCATTTTAAAGATTTTGAATTTTTGAAAATGCGTTTGAAAATCAGATTGACGAGAAGTTGGGTAACATGGCAGCCCGCATTGGCAATTTTTTTCTTTCGATCCAACCTGCAGCAGGCGATCTTTCTACAGACTTGCTTACTTTCCGGCTTTCGGACTTCCGGACTTCCGGTCTTTTCTAACAATCATCCATTGCCAGCGCTTCCATCAAGAAATTAAAATCGCTGCGCTTATCGGAAAATGTCTTTTGAGGAAAATCGGGACGCATAAAACAAAGATAGAAAAAAATGCTCAGCAAAAACGGCCTCTTCATGAGAGCATCTAGAGGGCTACACCTATCTTTGCCCATCAATTAGCACACAATGAAGATCGGTATTTTAGGGGGAGGCCAATTGGGCCGGATGTTATTGCAGGCGGCTGCCAATTACCCGGTGGAAACATTTTTAATGGAGAACGACCCCCATTGCCCGGCTGCGCATTTATGCCATCATTTTACACTGGGTGATATTAAAGACTATGACGCAGTATATAATTTCGGAAAAAACCTGGATGCTGTAACAATCGAAATTGAATCGGTTAATGCAGATGCCTTGGAAAAGCTGGAAAATGAAGGAGTAAAAATATTTCCCAAACCATCCGCTCTCCGGATCATCAAGAATAAGATTTTACAAAAGCAGTTCTACAAAGAATTGCAAATTCCCACGGCTGATTTTATTATTACCCAGACATTAGCGGAACTATCGCAGCATATTCAATTTCTACCTGCCGTTCATAAAATAGGAATGGGAGGATACGATGGACGCGGTGTTCAGATCATAAAATCAAAAGAAGATATTTCCAAAGGATTTAATGCCCCGGGAATCCTGGAAAAAATGGTCACCATCGACAAAGAAATTGCTCAAATCGTTGCTATAAATGATAAGGGTGAAACGGTTCTTTATCCCCCGGTAGATATGGTTTTTGACCCCAATTTAAACCTGCTGAATTACCAGATTAGCCCGGCCGATTTGCCTGAAAAAGTATTATGGAAAATAGAAGCCATTGCTATCACCCTGGTTAAAGGATTAAAAAGTGCCGGAATTTTTGCCGTAGAATTATTCGTTACCAGGTTAGGAGAAGTATATGTAAATGAAACAGCTCCCAGGGTTCATAACAGTGGACATCACAGCATAGAAGCCAATTACAGTTCTCAATTCGATATGCTTTGGCGCATTATGCTGGGTTATCCCCTCGGAAATCCGGACGCTATTTTACCTGCGGCCATTGTAAATTTATTAGGAGCCGAGGGTCATAGTGGAAAAGCCAAATATGAAGGGTTACTGGAAGTATTGGAAATGGACAATGTATTTGTTCATATTTATGGGAAAAAAGAAACCAGGCCCGGTCGAAAGATGGGGCATATAACTATTTTGAGTATGGAAAAGCAAGAATTGATTCACAAAGCACGTCAAATAGGGCAATTGATAAAAGTGGTTGCTGAATAATGCCGGAAATCGTTTATCCTATTTATTAGTACCTTAACCAAGCTGATCAAGTACATTTAAATTGACTTAACACTATATATGAGGAAAGAAATCGTTTCGCTGGTCGGGCCATTGGCATTATTTGTATTGCTGTTTCTTCCGGGTTGTAAAACTGACAAAAAGGATGCCCCGGTAACGGCAGCCAGCCAACCAGCCCCTCCTCTTTCTGTGGAGGCGGTTATCGTTAAATATTCACCCCTGGCCTCTTCCATAGAAGTACCTGGTAGTTTACTTCCTTTTGAAGAAACAGAAATTCGCTCCGAAATATCCGGCCGAATTGTTCAACTTAATTTAAAGGAAGGTTTACCCGTATCAAAAGGGGTTTTATTAGCCAAATTATTCGATGGAGACCTGCAGGCCCAATTACGCAAACTGGAAGTGCAGTTAAAGATTGCAGAAAAAACGGCCGAGCGTCAAAAACAATTATTGGAGATCGGGGGTATAAGCCAACAGGAATATGATTTAAGTGAATTGCAGATCAATAACCTGAAGGCAGATATTGAACTCGTAAAAGTCAATATCCGTAAAACAGAAATAAGGGCTCCATTTAACGGAAGAATCGGCCTGAAAAACATCAGTATGGGGGCTTACATTTCGCCTGCTAATGTATTAACGACAATCAGCCAGGTTAATAAATTAAAACTTCAGTTTACGGTTCCTGAAAAATATGGCTCTGTGGTCCAGCGCGGGCAGGAGGTAGAGTTTTTACTGGATGGATCCACCAAAACCTATAAGGCGTCGGTTATTGCCATTGAATCGGCGATAGAGGAAAATACCCGAAGCATGTCTGTACGTTCAGTTGTAAGCGCAGTCGATAAATTCTTAGTGCCGGGAGCTTTTGCAAAGGTTCAGATGATAATGGGAAGACAGGATAATGCCCTGATGATTCCTACCGAGTCAGTAATTCCGCAAGGAAGAAAAAAACAAGTAATACTTTATAAAGGAGGAAAGGCGATGTTCAGTGATATTACGACCGGTATCCGCGACTCCGCCAAAATCCAGGTATTAACGGGAATAAACAATAACGACACGCTTATTACCACCGGGTTATTATTTCTTCGGCCAGGCGCCGATGTTATTCTATCCAAAGTACAATGACAACAAATACCACTAATCTGCTATAAATGAATTTATCAGAGCTAAGCATAAAAAGACCGGTTCTTGCCGTTGTGTTGTCTATCGTTATCTTGATATTCGGTGGAATTGGATTTACCTACCTGGGCGTTCGGGAATACCCGGCTATTGATCCGGCGGTCATTAATGTCCGCACTTCGTATACCGGTGCCAATGCCGAAATCATAGAACAACAGATTACCGAGCCATTGGAAAAAGCGGTAAATGGAGTACAGGGTGTTCGAAATATTACTTCCTCCAGTGCGCAAGGCAGCAGCAATATCACTGTCGAGTTCGACCTGGAGGTTGATTTGGAAAGGGCCGCCAATGATGTAAGGGAAAAGATATCGCAGGCACTTAATGCATTGCCACAGGATATTGATGCTCCCCCGATTGTCAGCAAAGCGGATGCGGATTCGGATCCCATTATTTTTGCCCAGGTGCAAAGCCAGAAAAGGGGCTTACTCGACCTCACCAATTTTGCCGAGAATGTATTACAGGAGAGGTTACAGACGATTGATGGTGTCAGTAGTATATTCATTTTTGGACGTCGGTACGCCATGCGCTTATGGATCGATCCGGCTAAACTGGCCGCGTATAAACTAACAATACCGGATATTCGGGCAGCTCTTGACCGTGAGAATATTGAATTACCGGGAGGAAAAGTAAGAGGGAACGCCACCGAATTGACCGTTAAGGCATACGGAAAACTCACTACGGAGGATGATTTCAATAATTTGATAATTAAAGAAGATGCCAGTAAAATCATTCGATTCCGCGATTTAGGTAACGCGGAATTGGGCCCGGAAAACGAAGAAAGTATTTCCCGCAAAAACAATAATCCATCGGTTAACCTGGGTATTATTGCACAACCTGGTTCTAATCAAATAGAGATTGCAGACGAAGTATACAAACGCCTGGAGGAAATCAGGAAAGATATGCCCAGTGATATCACCGTTGAAGTAGGATACGACCGGTCAACCTTTGTTCGTAATGCGGTAAAAGAAGTAAAAGAAACACTATTCATCGCTATCGGCCTCGTGGTAATTATAATTTTTCTATTCTTCCGTGAATGGTCCATGGCCTTCCGGCCCCTTATTGATATTCCGGTTTCGCTGATCGGTGCTTTTTTTATCATGTACATCGCGGGGTTTTCTATTAATGTACTAACCCTGCTATCCCTGGTACTCGCTACGGGCCTGGTGGTGGATGACGGAATTGTGGTGACTGAAAATATATTTAAGAAAATGGAACAGGGCATGGATAAGTACAAAGCTGCCCGCGAAGGTTCCAAAGAAATATACTTTGCCGTTATAGCAACTTCCATTACCCTGGCAGTGGTATTTCTGCCGATCATATTCTTACAAGGCTTTGTGGGCCGGCTCTTCCGGGAATTTGGTATTGTGGTAGCCGGAGCCGTACTAATTTCAGCCTTCGTATCCCTGACGCTTACCCCGGTACTCAACATTTATTTGACCTCTTCTACCCGAAAGCATTCCTGGTTCTACCGAATTACTGAACCCTTTTTCGCGGGTATGGAAAATTTTTACCGACTCTCCTTAAAAGCGTTTATGCGCCTGCGTTGGTTCGCCTTTTTTATTGTTGCCGCCTGCGTGGGTATCATTTATTTTATTGGCAAAATGTTACCTTCCGAATTAGCCCCAATGGAAGATCGAAGCCGGTTAAGGGCCAGTATACTGGCTCCCGAAGGAACCGATTTTGATTACATGGATAATGTGGTAAAGGACATTACCCAGAAACTGATAGATTCCATTCCTGAAAGAAGAATCATTCTTTCCTTTGCTCCGGGTTTCAGCGGTTCAGGTGGTTCCAACAATGCATTTGTCAGTATGGGATTGTACGATCCGGCCAGTCGAAAACGATCGCAGGATGATGTTGCCAAGAGTATGAGCCGGATGCTCAACCGCTATACGAACGTAAGAATACTAACACTGCAGGAACAAACTATTTCAGTGGGCCTTGGGTCCCGGGGTTCCTTACCGGTTCAATTCGTAATTCAACATCTCGATTTCGATAAGCTGAAAGAACGCCTGCCCCGGTTTATGGAAGAAGTTTCAAAGAGTAAAGTGTTCCAGGGTTTTGATTTGAACCTTAAATTCAATAAACCTGAACTGGCGGTTACCATTGATCGCCTGAAAGCAAGCGAACTGGGTGTATCTATTCTCGATATCACCAATACCATCCAGTTGGCCCTGAGCGGAAGACGTTTCGGCTATTTTATTATGAACGGGAAGCAATACCAGGTTATCGGCCAGGTTGCCCGGGAAAATCGCGACGAACCCCTGGACCTGAAAGCATTTTACGTACGTAACCGTTCCGGCGATCTTATACAACTGGATAATGTAGTTACCATTACAGAAACAGCCAACCCGCCGACCATATATCACTTTAACCGATTTAAAAGCGCCACGGTATCCGCCGGCCTGGCCCCCGGCCAGGCATTGGGTGATGGAATCAAGGAAATGGAGCGGATCTCCGGAATAGTGCTTGATGAAACATTTACGAAATCCCTTAGCGGATCCTCCCGCGATTTTGCAGAAAGTTCTTCCAATACCCTTTTTGCCTTCGTGCTGGCATTGGTACTTATCTACCTGGTACTATCGGCCCAGTTCGAAAGCTTTGTGGATCCATTTATTATTATGATTACTGTTCCGCTGGCATTAGCCGGTGCAGTGTTGAGTTTATACCTGTTTGGACAAACATTAAATATTTTTTCCCAAATCGGAATCATCATGCTGATTGGATTAGTCACTAAGAATGGAATATTGATTGTAGAATTTGCCAACCAGATGCGGAGGAAGGGAGAATCGAAAATACCCGCCGTGGTAAATGCGTCCGTGGCCCGTTTGCGACCCATATTAATGACTACATTGGCCACTACTTTAGGAGCATTGCCAATTGCCATGTCTTTGGGGTCGGCTGGTAAAAGCCGAATTCCACTCGGTATTGTAATTGTGGGAGGCATGTTGTTCGCCCTCGTACTCACTCTGTTTGTAGTGCCGGCATTGTATTCATTCTTATCATCTAAAAAGAAAGCCCAGACTAATGAGGAGTTATAAACTGTTCGTTTTGTTTTTGCTGCCTGTTTTTGTTTCTGCGCAGCAAACAGTATTGACGCTTGAAGAGGCTATTGCATCTGCCTTGCAGAGTAACTATAATATTTTGCTGGTAAAAAACGATTCCTCGGTTTTTGCACTGGACAGATCATTTACCTACGCTGCTTTCATTCCCAGGCTTAATGGATCGGCACAAAAGGTCTGGAACAATAATGCTCAGAAACAGGAATTGCCCAATGGAACCAAAAGGGATACTTCAGGTATTAAATCAAATAACCTGCAGGCTTCGCTTAACCTTAACTGGACCCTCTTTGATGGATTGAAAATGTTTATCACGCGTGATAGACTGGTAGAGTTAGACCGGTTGGGTGGATTGACAGTAAAGAACCAGGTTGTTACCACCGTTGCTGATGTAGTAAATAATTATTACAATATCGTTCGGTCCAAGCTTCAACTGAAAGCCATCGACGAACAGATTTCCATTAACGAGGAGCGGGTGAAACTGGCGGATCGGAAATTCAGTGTTGGATTGGGTGCCAAACCTGAACTACTCCAGGCCAAAGTTGATCTGAACGCCCGAAAAGCGGCAAGGCTTAGACAACTTACGCTGATTGATCAGCTAAAAGAACGACTTAACCAGGTAATGGCCGTGGTTCTTTCAACCACCTACGATGTGATCGATAGTATACCTATCAATACCAAATTACAATATGGCGATCTGCAAAATAATATTACCAATACCAATCCTTCCTTATTGATTGCCCGTAAGAATATCGAGATTTCTAAATTGATAGTCAGAGAAAGAAAAGCCGACCGCTACCCGATCCTGACTTTTAATTCAGCCTATAATTTTACCCGTACCGAAAACAAAGCTGTTATAAACCAGTTTACCCCTTTGTTTAATCAAAATAGAGGATTCAACTATGGGTTTGGACTAAGCGTTCCCATTCTAAACAACTTCAATACCAAACGGCTTATTCAGCAAGCAGAGTTAGATGTTCAGTACCAGGAAATATTCCTGAAGAACCAGTTAAGCCTGGTAGATTTAGCGTTAAGTAATGCGTTTAAGAATTATGAACTGGAAAAAAAATCACTGGCGCTGGAAGAAGAAAATATTTCCCTGGCCCGCGAAAACGTGAGTATCGCATTAGAACGGTTCCGCCAGGGTGTATCTACTTACCTTGAATTACGCGACGCGCAGATCAGCCTGGAGCAGGCTTTGGACCGGCTGATTGCCGCGCGCTATAACACCAAACTGGCCGAAACAGAATTGCTGAGATTAAAAGGAGATTTGGTGAGGTAAAGACTGTTTGTAGTTTGTGGTTTGTAGTTATTTTAGCGCAAACCGTTTAGAAATGGCGACTATCCAGCGATTCGAAGATCTGGAAATATGGAAGAAATCCAGGGAACTTTGTCAAAGAGTATACCCTTTAACTTTTAAGGAGCCGATAAAAAGTGATTTCAGAATAAAAGATCAAATGCGCGGGAGTATTGGCTCAATAATGGATAACATAGCGGAAGGATTTGAAAGAGCCAGCCGGCTAGAGTTTATTCATTCACTAAGTATTGCAAAAGGCGAAACAGGAGAATTAAAATCTCAACTTTATAGGTGTCTTGATAATCAATACATGCCTTCTGAATTATTTACTGAAATTTACAGTTTAGCTGACCAGTTGACAAAAATGTTAACTTCATTTATTCGTTACCTGAATAATACATATACAAAAGGACAAAAATTCAAAAACAGAGCTGGAAATGAGTGAACCACAAACTAAAAACCACCAACTACAAACTTCAATTGTTGGGATAATTATGGGCAGCGACAGCGACCTCCCCGTTATGCAAGCCGCGGCTGATGTATTAAAAGAATTTGGAATTGAATTTGAATTGACCATAGTTTCTGCCCATCGTACTCCTTTGCGTATGGTTGCGTATGCCCAAAAGGCAAAGGACCGGGGCATAAAAATTATTATAGCCGGAGCCGGCGGAGCTGCTCATTTGCCCGGAATGATTGCATCCATTACTTCGTTACCGGTTATTGGTGTTCCGATCAAATCATCCAATTCCATTGATGGATGGGATTCCATTCTTTCCATATTACAAATGCCCAATGGCGTTCCAGTGGCTACTGTTGCCTTAAATGCAGCGAAAAACGCGGGCATACTGGCTGCTTCCATGATCGGGGCCTTTGATAAAACTACCGGCGATAAAGTTGCCGCTTACAAAAAGACACTGGAGGAAGATGTTTTGAAGAAAGTAGAGAAAATTAAAGCGCAAGGCTGGAACAATAGTTTTGATTGATGTTAGCAACTAATTTATAAAAGAACAGCCGATATTGAAATGAAACGATAAGTCGTTTAAATTAAACAGACAAACCTAACACACCCAAGGTTATTCATGCCGCGATCCTGTAATTGTCCAATCATCGGCCATCCACACTTTACCATATTTACGGGCAATAAACTGAAGTGTATCCCTGAAACGCTCCGTATAACCCGAGGGCGCATCTTCGATAACCGGAAGTTTGTATAAACCGGTGGTGTGCGCAATTACCCGGAAAACAATTAGTGAATCTTTTTTTATACTTGTTATTTTGTCTACTACTACCGAATCGACAAACCAGGTTCCTGCTCCCTCCATTGAATTTTGTTGTTTATAATTTAGCCGGATGAGTTCAATAGCCCTTTCATCGTCGAGCGAAGCGCCACAGGAACCAAAGAACAATCCGGTAAAAAAAAGAATTCCGAACCACGGGAGGATTCGGAATTGAATTAAAGGGAGCTTCTTCATTGTTATAATTTCATATCCGAAATAATATTTTTGATACGAGTATCCAGTTCAGCACTTACCTTATCAAAATCGGCAGCATTGAACAACCGGGTGTTTACGCTAAAATAGAACTTTATTTTCGGCTCCGTGCCTGAGGGCCGCGCGGATATCTTGGTGCCGTCGGCCAATAAAAACTGCAATACATTCGATTTGGGTAATTTAATTTCCCACTCCTCTCCTGTTATCAGATTCTTGCCTTTTCGCAATTCATAATCGAGTAACTGGGCCACCGGAGCGCCGTTGATAGTTTTGGGTGGATGGCTGCGGTAACTTTCCATCATGGCCGCAATCTGTTCCTGGCCGTCCATTCCTTTCTTAGTAATAGAGATCAGGTGCTCTTTGTAAAAACCAAACTGCACATACAATTCAACCATTTTTTGAAAAAGTGACTTGCCCTTATCTTTTTCATAGGCGGCCATTTCACATAAAATCGCCACCGCTGAAATAGCATCCTTATCCCGGATTTTTGAGCCAATCATCATTCCGTAGCTTTCTTCGCCGCCAATAACATAATTTTCTTTGTCCTCTTTTTCTTTGATCAGTTCGGCAATCCATTTAAATCCGGTTAGTACATTGTAGCAACTGATACCATTCTGTTTGGCGATCCCGTCAATCATATCCGTAGTAACAATTGTTTTTACTACCATATCATTGGGTTGTGCAATTCCTTTTGCCTTCCTGGCTTCAATCATATAGTTAAAGGCAAGCACGGCGGTTTGGTTGCCATTCATCAGCACCCAATTTCCCTTAAGGTCTTTAACCCCGATACCTACCCGGTCGCTATCCGGGTCGGTTCCCAGCAATATATCGGCATTAATTTCTTTTGCTTTTTTCAACCCGATACTCATGGCTTCACTTTCTTCCGGGTTGGGATAATGCACCGTCGGGAAATTTCCATCGGGTTCCGCCTGCTCCTGAACAATGGTCACGTTGGTAAATCCAAACTCTTTCAGTACTTCAGGCATTAAAGTAATCCCGGTTCCATGAATAGGCGTATATACGATTTTCAGATCCTTCTGCCGGGTGATTACCTCGGGGTACACACTCAAACTTTTCACCATGGCTATGTAAGCTTCATCAATATCCCTTCCAATCATGGTTATATTCTCTTCCCCTCCCTTCCACTTCACTTCATCCACCGAAGCAATTTTCTCAACTTCCGTAATAACATTTTTATCATGCGGGGGCACCAACTGTCCACCATCATTCCAATAGGCTTTATACCCGTTGTATTCTTTTGGGTTATGTGAGGCCGTGCAAACCACACCACCCTGGCAACCTAACTGGCGAATGGTGAAACTCAATTCGGGTGTTGGACGTAATGCTTCAAACAAAAAAACTTTTATTCCGTTTGCAGCAAATACGCCGGCCACCGTTTCGGCAAAAAAGCGGCTATTGTTGCGACTGTCGTGTGCAATGGCAACCCGGACTACTCCGCCCGGGTAAGTTTTCTTAAGATAGTTAGCATATCCCTGAGTAGCCATCCCTACTGTATATTTATTCATACGATTGGTACCTACACCCATAATGCCCCGCAACCCACCTGTTCCAAATTCAAGGTTACGATAAAATGCATCGGCCAGGTCCTTTTCGTTTTCTGCCTGCAGTTTTTTAATCTCGTTTTTTGTTGCCTCGTCAAAGCTGCCGTTGAGCCAGGTATTTACTTTTTCTAAAATAGGTGTGTCCATAATAAGGAGTTGTTGAATTAAGCCGAATTTCGGTAAGAATAACAATATTAACAAATGAACTCTTTAAAGCAGCGGAATATTTGTATTTTTAAAAATAAATTCCTTCGATGGTGCAAGACAATTCAATCATAAACTCATACCCGCATGAGAATCCTATTCTCACTATCAGCCTCTGTGTTTGGATTAATTCCAAACAGATAAACAGCACCCTTCCCGCTACCGGACCGAACTTTTTCAAAATGCTGTAAAGGAATAAATCAGTGAATAGTTTATCCGGAAAAAAAATCCTCAAAAACAACCCTAAGAAAAAAAGGTCTGCCTGGTTGAAAAAAAATCTGATCATATTAATTGCCTCCATTTCGTCAACCTTCTGCGGGTTTGCACAGGATATTCCCAATAGAATAATTAAAGCTGATTCAACCGGAACCACCAGGATAATATCGGAAAAAAATTATTTAATGGAACCGGGAATAAACAAATCCCGTTTCTGGCTGGTATCCGGAGTGCATACCGGTGCTTATGTTGGCACCCTGGTCGTATTGAACGAGGCTTGGTATAAAAACTACCCGAAGAGAGGGTTTACCAGTTTTGATGATAGTAAAGAATGGCTGCAAATGGATAAAATCGGGCATGGGTGGTCGGCATATAATCTAAGCCGTGGTTCGTCTAAAGCATGGAAATGGGCCGGGTTCTCCGAAAGGCAATCAGATATTATAGGCAGCAGTAGCGGATTTGTCTTTCTGACCGTAATAGAATTTTTAGACGCGCGTTCTACCCGATGGGGATGGAGCTGGAGTGATATTGCCGCTAATACGGTTGGGACCGGTTTATATCTTTCCCAGCAACTGGCCTGGAATGAGCAAAGGATCCAATTCAAATTTTCTTTTCACAGAAAAAATTATGATGATGCCCAACTCAACGATCGCACCGACCAACTATTTGGCAAAAGCTGGTATGAACGGATGCTGAAAGATTATAACGGACAGACCTATTGGTTCAGCACGAACCTGAAATCATTTTTTAAAGATAGCAAGTTGCCCCCGTGGTTCAATATTGCCATTGGTTACGGAGCCGATGGAATGTATGGAGGATTTGAAAATTTGGGCAGAGACGGATCTGGCAACATAACCTTCGATCGCAGAAATATTCCCCGGGTCAGGCAGTTTTATATATCGCCCGATATTGACCTTACAAAAATTAAAAGCAATAAGAGGTGGGTTCGCACGGTGTTCCTGATGTTAAATACGTTTAAAATCCCGGCACCAGCCCTGATGATAAATTCGAAAGGAAGATTTCGGGCACATCCATTCTATTTTTGAAAAACCATTCCCACATCTCACCTTCGCTTACCTTCGGTGAGCAATAATGTCGGTATCCCCCTTTTCGCAGCCATCCTCCCGCATCTTAATCCAAATTCCAGACTTCCGACTAACGACTCCCGACTAAAATTCTACTCCATATACGCTCCCTTCACCACATCTCCTTCTACCTCTACATAAATATGTTCCTGCACGGTGGTGGCAACCGATAAGCCAGAAAAATCGGTACTCACGGGGAATGTTTTATGGGTGCGTTCTACCAAAGCCAGCGTTTGAATCTTTTTTGGATGAAATTGCAGAAATGGTTTCATGGAATATAACATAGTCTTGCCGCTATTGGCTACATCATCAATCACCACAATTACCCTACCCGTGAAATCAATTTCCTTACTTAACCGTACTTCTTTGGGATTTTTTTTATCCAGGTCAATAGTAATAAGTTCCGTTTTAATGGAACAGATGCCAGCCAGTAATCGCTGAATATTCTTTGCCACTATACTTCCGCTCACCCGGATACCCGCCAAAATAATTTCTTTTTCGTCTATATTATCTTCCACTATTTCATATGCCATCCGTTCTAATTTTTTGGCGGTAGTGGCCGCATCGAGTATATACTTCTTCATTATTTCATTATTATCAATGTTGAATCTAGTTGTTTCGTCCTTCGAGCATAGGAACAAATGAAAAATTATCAAATACTTCTTCCCTATGAGATCCGTCGGGTTGCTTGGTAACACGCAACATCCGCTGCACGGCTCCTTCTCCAACAGGTATCACCATTTTTCCACCTGTTCTTAACTGGCTGATCAATTTGGGTGGAATAAACGGGGCAGCGGCTGTTATCAATATTTTATCAAACGGGGCAAACGTCGGTAATCCTTCAAACCCGTCGCCATAAAAATATTTTATTGATGGATATTTGGAGCGAAGGATAAAAGACCGATGCTCATCAAAGAGCTTTTTTTGCCGCTCAATAGTATACACCTGCGCTCCCATGCCAGCCAGCACCATTGCCTGGTATCCACTGCCGGTACCAATTTCTAATATTTTTTCAAAAGGTTTTACATCGAGCAGTTGTGTTTGATAAGCCACTGTATATGGTTGCGAAATAGTTTGTCCTTCGGCAATCGGAAAGGCTTTGTCTTCGTAGGCTACTTTATCAAAAGCGGAATCTAAAAAATAATGCCGGGGAATTGCGTTCATGGCTTCCAGCAGGCGCTCATCGGAAATACCTTTTTCCCGGATGGAATCAATTAATTGTTTGCGCAGCCCCTTATGCCGGTATGTATCTTCAAATGTTCTCATAAGCGATGCAATATAATTTTTTATCGGTAGGTATGTGCCTGGCGGGGTAAATTTCAGTTTGAAGCCTCCGGCTTTTTCACTATTTTCGCCTCCGTTTACAGGGTCCGGTAGCTCAGCTGAATAGAGCACAAACCTTCTAAGTTTGGGGTCATTGGTTTGAATCCAATCCGGATCACCAATAAAAGCGAAGTCGGGAGATTTCGCTTTTAATTTTAAATCCGTCATATCGATAAATCAGCACGATTTTTTAAGTATGAACGCTTTGCCCTTCCTGATAAAACCAAAATATTCAATCTGATATTAGCGGGGATCTTTTTGGTATCTGTAATTACCAGGTCGGCAATAAGTCTTGTTGCTCCCCACTCCAAAATCACCTTAGAAATTATTTCATGGAATGAAATACAAAAAGAAACCCCGTATCCGAAAGGACATGGATTGTCTTCATGAATTAAACCAAATCGGCCTTTATCTATAAAAATATTGTTCAATTCTGAAACCGCTATTTACCATTTGCCGGTGATTATGACTATCCAGCTAACATCTTGTTTTGCATATTGCACGGTGGGGGCTCAAAATATTTTCCTCCTTCTGGAGATAAAGTTCGTGAATTAGGATAGATTGATTTCTTATCAATGCTTTCCCTTTTCTATTTTTACCAAAATTTCTGCATGGAAGTCAAAATCAACGATAGCTGGAAAGAGGTATTAAAAAGCGAATTCAATAAACCTTACTTTTTACAGATCGTGAATTTCCTGCGTATGGAAAAACTGGCCGGTAAAACCATCTATCCTCCCGGTCAGCTTATGTTCAATGCTTTTAATACTACCCCATTCGATCAGGTGAAGGTGGTATTGCTGGGGCAAGATCCCTATCATGGTCCGGGCCAGGCGCACGGACTTTGTTTTTCTGTTCAAACAGGTATTGCTCCCCCGCCCTCTCTCATCAATATCTTTAAAGAGTTAAACAGCGATATTGGAATGCCGGTTCCTAATCATGGTAATCTTACTAAATGGGCTGAACAAGGGGTTCTATTATTAAATGCCTCGCTGACTGTCCGCGCAAATGAACCGATGAGCCATGCAAAGATTGGTTGGGCCGAATTCACCGATACCGTAATTAAAAAAATATCTGATCAGCGAAAACATGTAGTATTTATCTTGTGGGGGAAATTTGCCCAGGAAAAACAAATACTGATCGATGAAACCAAACATCTCGTACTGAAGGCCGCGCATCCTTCTCCCTTTTCGGCTAACAACGGTTTTTTTGGGTGCCGGCATTTTTCAAAAACAAATGAATACCTGGCAAAAAATGGAATTGACCCGGTAGACTGGTCATTGTAATTTATATGAAAATCTTTAAGGAAATAGCTGCCCGCATCTGGGCCCTCTGGGGGATTATAACTTTTATAACCACCTTCCTGATTTTTTTTATTCCCTCCATGCTCACCAACCTGCTGCCAGACCCGCGCAGTTCCGATCTATTTATCCGCATCGCCCGGCTATGGATGAACATATGGCTCACTCTCATAGGTTGTCCCGTTACCGTGAAGGGCAAAGAGAACTTTGCTTCCAACACAACCTATATTGTTACCTGTAATCATAATTCATTAATGGACGTTCCGCTTTCTTCTCCTTACATTCCCGGCCCTAATAAAACAATCGCCAAAACCTCTTTTGCCAAAATTCCATTATTCGGATTCTATTACAGAAAAGGATCTGTATTAGTGGACCGTAAAAGTGAACTGAGTAGGAAAGAAAGTTACCGAAAGATGAAACAAGTTTTGGCTACCGGGATGCATATGTGTATCTATCCCGAAGGAACCCGCAATAAAACAAAGGAGGTTATCGGCCCCTTTCATAGTGGCGCTTTCCGACTGGCGGTAGATACCAAAAACGCCATTCTGCCGGGAATAATTTTTAATACCAGCAAGGCAATGCCCAATGACAAAACTTTTTACCTGCTGCCCCATAAACTCGAAATTCATTTTCTTCCCCCTATCCCCGCAAGTGAAAATGGTAACGCCGATCAATTGAAAGAAAAAACACACGCTATTATGAAAGCGTATATAACGGCTCAATTATGAACAGTTAATTTCCGTAGAAATAGCGGGTGCGATTTAATTTCAAGTCGCGGAGTAAACCCGATTTGGGATTAACGGTAATATTAAAGGAGCGGTACAATCCGATCGGTGTAACATTTATCGCTAATTGCCAGCAATGCATTTCGCGGGTGATATAAGTAGTAAGACTTTGAATTTTGGATGTCCTGAAATCGTAATATCCATTCATTCCTACTTTCCATTTTGGGGTTAAACTAAAATCCCCGTTCCAGTTTATACTGCTGGATATTTCAGTTTTAAACCCGCTGTAATCCCTCCTGAATTGCCGCGAGAAATTCAGAGAATAAGATAAGCTTAAGGTCCAGGGCACCTCAAAATCTACAAACTCCGACGGATTTTGACGTACATATTCCAGTTGCATCATTTGTTCGTCCATGGTTTGCAGGGGAAGGTTGGGATCGGTCACCGCGGCATCCTGTTTGGCCTTGCTTTTATCTTTCTGCTTGCTCTGGAAGCTGGCGGATATCGCAATATTGCCGCTTACAATTTGTCCAAGAGAAAACTTATCTGCCTGCCAGGCATATTCCTTTTTTCTGAATCCTACCGTATCGTATTGGTAAGGATCCATAGTGGCTCCTGCGGTAATATTTATCTTATCAAATAACGTACTGCGTGCATAAAAACTGATCGGCGATAACTGAAAAGAATCAGCCATAAAATTATAATTGCCGTTAAACCCGAATCCATCTATTAACCTGACCTTTTTTATTCCTTCGGCGCTGGTATCCGTTTTGGATCGGATCTTCGCTTCAATATTATTGTCGATACCAAATCCTATCCCTCCAAACGTTCCTTCCCCGAAGGGACCAAATACACTTCCTTCGTAATAAGAAAATCGAAATTGCCGGCCCGAAGTATCAATCTGGGTAACATAGTAATCTTTACGGGCGAGATCGGGTTTGTAGTTGAAGGAAAAGGTTGGGCGGATAACATGGCGGATTGCCCGGATAGCACTGTTCTTACCAAATTTATCGAACAGCCCGAATATCGCCGTATTGATTCCTAAACTGAATGATATATCCCGGGAGGAATAAAATCCTT
Organism: uncultured Chitinophagaceae bacterium; assembly: GCA_963775145.1. GTDB lineage: Bacteria > Bacteroidota > Bacteroidia > Chitinophagales > Chitinophagaceae > Endoryza. The sequence continues at coordinate 766,932 of CAVZHZ010000009.1, read as the reverse complement.
TATTAAAAACCGTGTCCACTTTATTCGCGACATTATTCCAGCTTCGAACCAACTGGCGGGAATACCATTTCTCCTGGTAAGTAATGCCGGGAGCAATTTGTATGGGTCCAAGAGGCGGCAGCGACATTTGAATAGGGATATTATGCTGTGCTCCCCATTGAATGGTATCAATAATTCGTCTTAAGCTGAAAGCGGAATCAAAAAAGCTGATCTGGTTGGCAATATTTGAATTAAGCCCGATACCTAATTTTTCATACCATTTAGGCGATCCTACAAATTCTTTTTTCTGGAATGGATAAAAGGTATTTAGTGTGAAGGCCGCATTAGGGAGGCTTAGGTTGATAAGCCTGGTATTATTATTCTGGTTATGATTAGCACTGAGAGAAAGATTACCTAATGTGCCAAATGTTTTTGAATAGGTAATGGAAGAATTCAACTGGTTAGAAAAATTACGTGCAGCATTACTGACAATAAACTGGTTGAACTTAGTAGATCCTGCGTTTACGCTTGCTCCAAAATTTGTTCCGGGCCGGGCCCGGTTGTCCATAGTATGCGACCATCCAATATTAAATGTTCTGGATGTCTCGAATTCGGATTTGGCACTCGTGCTTAATATCCGCGTGCTTTGGTAGGCAATATTCAAACTTCCGTTGTATCGGTATCGTTTTCGGTATGTAGGCGTGAGGTAAATATTGTATCCACCATAAGAATAAATATTGGTTCGAAGGGTAACGTCAAAATACTCGTTCAGCACTTTGTAATAACCCAACCCTTCGAGGCCCAGTCCGAATTGTTCACTAGCGGTGAACTGCGGGGGCAGTAGGCCCGAATGCCGTCCTGTAGAAAGTGGGAAAAAACCAAATGGTAAATAGATAGGAACGGGCACTCCTTCAAACTCCGGGTGTATAGGCCCGGTAACCGCCAGCTTCTTATTCACCAGTTTTAACCGCCGGGTAACAAAAGCAAAGTGTGGGGTGTCAAGATTACAGGTGGTCATTCGACCAAACAATCCGAAGTATTCATTTTCGGAAAATTTTTTCGACTTCTGCATATTCACAAACAGTTCCCCCTGGTTGGTGAAGGTGTTGCGGGTTACTCCTTTTTGGGATTTAAAATCATACGTAATCACATCCGATTGCATGGTGGTTTCTCCTTGTACCATCACAGGTCTTCCAACAATAGCGCCGGTAGAATCCTTGCGATAAGTAGCGACGATGGTATTTTTATTCTGATCCATCGCTATACTATCGGCTTTCAGGTCGATATCTTTGTAAACCACTCTTCCTTTGCTGTATAATATGATTCGTTTATTGGGAATGTCAAAAGCCATGGAGTCGGCCGCTTCATACTTAACCGGGGCATCTAATGAATCTTTGGAGAGTTTTAAACCGAAGGTATCTGTTTTGATTACCAGCGAATCTTTTGCTGGCGGAATCGTATCATTAATGAGGCGTGACCGGCTACCAGAATCCTGGAAAGCAGTTAATGAATTGTCAAATTTTTTATAATTGGTATAATGAGCGAAGGCATCGGACGTTATAACCAATGAAGCCATTAATATTATAGCCGGGATACTATATTTTAAACTATTTTTGCGTCCGTTAATCATAATGCAGTTACGGACAAAAATAGTTATTAATGCATTAAGAATATGTGAAGATTAACAACCTATAAAATTGATCGGCGTAGTTATGAATAAACCTCTTTCCCTCTGCATTTTTTTTGTTTTATTGGCCCCAATATTAGGATCGTTCAGCAATGATCCGATTAAAAAGCCTCTACAGAAAGGGGGGTTAAGAACTATTGTTATTGATGCCGGGCATGGAGGAAAAGCATCGGGAGCCAAAGGTGATTACTCGTATGAAAAAGACATATGCCTGGATATTGCCTTAAAGCTGGGGAAAAAATTGGAGGCAGCATTCCCTGAATTGAAAGTGCTGTATACGCGCACTTCAGATATAACCACACCGAATCCTTGGCGGGCAGATTTTGCCAATAAAAATAATGGAGACCTTTTTCTTTCTATCCATGCCAATGCTATGCCCCCGATCAAGCACACCAAATTCATAGGATATAGAACAGAAACTTATTATACGGGGAAGGGAAAAAAGAGAAGAAAACGTTCACGCCGCGTTCCCCGGTACAATATTTACTATACAAAAAACGATACCCGTTACGGAACGGAAACCTTTATATGGGCCGCGGATCGATCTGATGAAAAAGGGGAGTTTGTAGGGGAACAGGTACAGGACTCTACTGAATTTGTACCGGATATCAACGACCCTGAATTCAAAGCCAAATCATTGCTGTGGACGAAAAAATATTTTGACAGAAGTCTCATTCTTGCTTCCATGGTAGAAGAAGAATTTGCCAACGCGGGTCGTCAGAGCACCGGCGTGAAGCAGCGTACCTGGGAAGGAATATGGGTGTTACAGGCAACGGCCATGCCTAGTATATTGGTGGAAACCGGGTTTATTACAAACAGGCAGGAAGAAGACTATTTGAACAGCGAGGAGGGCCAGGACCAGATCGCAGAAAATGTATTCAATGCTGTAAAGCGATATAAAGCTACGATTGAGGCTAAACAAAACCAGAATACTTCACAAAAAACTGTACCGGTTGATAATTCGGCAAAACCCACTGGCATTTTGGCCAGGAAAAAGTAATTCTTATCTTCTAATCGCAGGTCTTAAATTACACTGGCAACACCCGGGCAATTTTTATATTTTTGATCATTATTGAACAGGCGGGGGCCTGTTTATCAAATTTTAAAATGGCTGTTTTACGGCCTCACCAAATTTCTTCAATATGAAGATATCCAACGAAACAAAAGTAGGCGCCTTAACAGCCGTGGCAATTACGGTGCTTATTCTTGGATTTAATTACCTGAAAGGGAAAAATATCACTGAGCGCAGTAATACCATTTATGCCGTTTTCCCCAGCGTAGAGGGCCTGGTTTCCTCCAGTGCTGTTTTCATAAATGGGTTCCAGGTAGGCCGGGTCTCCGATCTTGAAGCAAAAGATAAAAACCTCAGCGGAATCATCGTTACTATCAACCTGAAGAACAGCATAAACATACCCGATAATTCCTATGCAAGCATAGAAAAAACCTTATTGGGAAGTACCAGCATAAAAGTAACGCTCGGCAATAGCAGCAAATATATAAGCGATGGAGACACCTTATTGGTGAAAGTAACCCCGGACCTGATTGCCGATTTTAAAAGCACGCTTAACCCCGCGGTAGATAATATCAACAAGACCCTGATTTCCCTGGATGCGGTTATTCAAAAACTAAATTCAATAATAGATCCCTCGGTAAAACATAATCTCCAATCGATGATCGCCAACCTGAATGCATCCTCTCAATCATTGGTAAACTTATTAAATAATCAGAACGGGGCATTGGCGAAATCGCTTAACCACGTGGAAAGCATTACCGGAAACCTGGCGAAGAACAATGGTAAAATTGATAGTACTCTTTCCAATGTTCAACGAGCCAGTTCTAATTTGGCAGAGGTAAAAATCGGGGAAACCATCGATGCGATGAAGAAGACCCTTAGTCAACTGGAAAATACCATCGCCCGGATGAATAGTGAAAAAGGCACCCTGGGAGCGCTGTTAAATGATCGCAAATTATACGACGAGATCAGGGAAACCAACCGCAGTTTAACTACTTTACTGGATGATTTTAAAACTCATCCCAAACGATATGTAAATGTTTCCGTGTTTGGCAAAAAAGACAAATCAACCCCGCTGTCAAAACCAATTTATGACAGTACCTCCAACAAAGACAAGCAATAAGATGATCAGGGTTCTTTTCGTTTTTTTTATTTGCATTCTATCACATTTTGCAGGTATTGCACAGGTAACTCCTCCTCCCCCGCCACCGGCGGCCGATTCCACCATTAAGATTTTGGAGATAATAAATGCCGATCGCCAGGGTTATAAAAAAATTGATTCGGTTACCGAAATGCAATTCCTGGTGGGGCACGTACAATTAAAACAGGAAAATACGCTTCTCTACTGCGACAGTGCCGTTTACAATAAGAAACTAAGAATAATTGAGGCTTTTGGCAATGTACATATTAACGATAACGATAGCGTTCATACTTATTCCCAATACTTACTGTACCATGTTGATACCAAGATTGCCAACTTGAAAAAGAAAGTACGGCTCACGGATGGCAAGTCGAGCTTATTCTCGGAAGAAATACAATATGATATTAACCAGAAAATAGGGGAATACCATACCGGCGGCCGCGTGGAAAACAGCAGCTCAAAACTGACCAGCCGGGAAGCTATTTATTATGCCGATTTGAAAGATGTTTATTTTAAAAAAGACGTGGTGCTGACTGATCCGAAATACAAATTACTGACGGATTCTCTGCTCTACAACACCACTTCAGAAATTGCTACGTTCATCGCAAATACCATTATAGTAGACAGTGCACAAAGAAAAATAAAAACGAAAGAAGGATTTTATGATCTTAAGAATAAGAAAGCATTCTTCTCCAGCCGTACCGTAATTGAAGACGGGGCCGTGAAGATTATTGCCAATCAAATTGAACGAGACGATAATACCGGTATAAATAAATTAACGGGAAACGCCGTATATACCGATACGGCCCAGGGCATTTCGGTACTGGCTAACCTGATAGAAGCTAATCGGAATGAAGGAACCTTTCGGGCCACCCAGCACCCGCTTATGATTCTTAAACAGGACCAGGACTCTATTTACATTACAGCCGACACGCTTTTCTCCGGAAGGTTAAGCAATTTGTATACATCCAGGGATTCGCTTTCATTAAAAGACACGATTAAAGGAACAACGATAGTAGATGTAAAAGAAAAGGGCAACGACAGTACCGATCGTTTCTTCCAGGCATACCGGCATGTGCGTATTTTTTCAGATTCGCTCCAGGCGGTATCCGACAGTTTATTTTATTCTGGAAAGGATTCCATCTTTCAATTATTTCAGCAACCCATACTTTGGTCGAACAATAACCAGGTCACCGGCGATACCATTTACTTATATACCCGCAATAAGAAAGCGGAGCGTATGGATGTTTTTGAAAACGGATTGCTTATCAGCAAAGCCCGGGAGAACATGTTTAACCAGATCAGGGGTAACCGGTTGAACGGTTACTTCATAGACGGGGTAATTGATAATATGCGTGCCAGGGGCAACGCGGAAAGTGTATATTATATCGAGGATGATGATAAATTATTGATCGGCGTTAACAAAGCAAATGGAGATATTATCGACATGCGTTTCAAAGAAAAGGAACTGAACCGGGTAGTATTCATCAATGATGTAAAAGGGGTCATGTACCCGGTTGCCCAGTTTCCCGAAGGTGAAAAGCTGCTTCGCAATTTTAACTGGCATGAAGATAAAAGACCCAAAACGAAATTTGAATTGTTTGGAAACTGATCAAAACAATACATTCTTGTTAAAAAAAGTCTATAACAACTTTAACAACAACTGGTTCAATACGACTGGCATTATTTTCGTTTTAACTGGATAAACTGGACAACATGAAAAGAATAACCCTTCTTCTTGGAATAGCATTAATAATAGCTGTATCCTCCGCGGCACAGGATTACCGGTTTGCCGTGGGTGTACGACTCAGCAATTCCACTCCTACATTAAACAATTCGGTTACTGGAAAATACTTCATTACCGAACAAAGTGCCATTGAAGGATTGATTTCTTTTGGCAGTCGTTTTGGGATCGGCGGTTTACTTGAAATCCATAAGAAATTCCAACCGCAAGGGTTTAGCTGGTTTTATGGAGGGGGTGCCTATGTTGGATTTGGAGATAACAATACATACGTGGGCCCTACCGGTATTATAGGCCTTGATTATAAATTTCCTTCTATCCCGTTAAACTTATCATTAGACTGGAAACCGGAGTTGGATATTGTGCCCAGCATTCGTTTTGTGCCGGACGCTTTTGCTTTGTCGGCAAGATTTGCTTTTAAATAAATAAGACGAACGTTGAATGCGGGATTCGGAATACACCATTAAGGATACAGGATGCTCTATACCTGATATTCGATAGGAAATATAGCCATTAACGCTCTAAATTTGCGAAATGAGATTGGTGATACAATCAATACTTCCAGCTGGAAGGTAAAGTTTAGATAAGATATCCTGTATTCATGAAGGTTTGTATCCAAAGGGAAATCCACCAATTCCAAACTCCTAATTACTAATCCCAATCCCCCATCAACTCCATGGCCAGTTATAAGCGAGAAATATCGCTGTGATGATTCCGGCCAAATCGGCCAGTAATGCTGCGGGCACGGCGTATCTTGTTTTCTTAATTCCAACCGAACCAAAATAAAGCGCTACTATATAAAAAGTAGTATCTGCCGAACCCTGGAATACGCAGGCCAATCTTCCTACAAAAGAATCTGCTCCATATTGATTCATAGCAGTAATCATCATGGCTCTGGATCCGCTCCCACTAAATGGTTTCATTAATGCGGTAGGCATCGCGGGAACAAATTGTGTATCCAGACCGAGTGAGGCACAAACCCAACTTAATCCCTGGATGATGTAATCAAAAGCACCACAGGATCGAAGTACACTTATAGCTACCAGCATGGCTACGAGGTATGGAATTATTTTTACCGCTATTTCAAAACCCTGCTTGGCCCCGTCTATAAATACATCGTAAACATTTATTTTTTTCCATAGTCCACCCAGTATAAAAACAATAAACAACAACAGTATTAACCCATTACTTACCACTTTTGAAAAGGTAGAGGCGGCTGGGCCGGTAAGATGAACACGCAAAAAATAACCGACACTCACCAGTACCAGGGATCCGATTACCCCTACAATGATAATGGCACTCCATTGGCGGCGGCTGAATTTTTGCCAGATAGCCGTTACACTCATTGCCACCATCGTTGCTACAAAGGTGGCAATGAGGCAGGGAATAAATATTTCAGTAGGATTTTTTGAACCTGAAATAATCCGCATAGCAATGATGCTTACAGGAATTAACGTTAATCCTGAGGCATGCAGTACCATGAACATGATCTGCGCATCACTGGCCGTATCTTTTTTTGGATTTAATTCCTGCAGGCTTTCCATGGCTTTTAATCCAAAAGGAGTAGCTGCATTATCTAAGCCCAACAGGTTAGCAGAAAAATTCATCATCATATGGCCCATGGCCGGGTGCCTTTTGGGTAAATCAGGAAATAACTTACTGAAGAAAGGACCAACCAATCTTGATAAGAAATTTACCGCGCCTGCCTTCTCCCCTATATTCATAAAACCCAGGAACAAACTCATTATACCAATCAACCCGATAGATATTTGAACGCTGGTATTGGCCGAATCGAATACACCATCCATAATGGTCTTGAAAATTTCGGTATCTCCCATCAGCAGTCGGATAAGAGCTATAACAAACGAAACCAGGAAAAACAAGATCCACAAATAATTGAGTACCATAAATCTCTTTGTATTGAATGGGTTAATATCGGCAAATGAAGTTTCATCATTTTTACTAATCCAGCAAATATTAATGGAGGTAAAACCTAAACCATTAACTTTGCGCCTCAAATTTTACTTATGGGTTTAAAAGCCGGAATTGTAGGATTACCGAATGTAGGCAAATCAACTTTATTTAATGCGGTAAGTAATAGCGCCAAAGCACAGGCCAGTAATTATCGTTTTTGCACCATTGAACCCAATGTGGGTTTAGTTGACGTTCCGGATTACCGGTTGGATAAGCTGACCGAGATTGTTTTGCCCAATCGTACCGTGCCTACCCAAATTGAAATTGTAGATATTGCCGGACTGGTTAGAGGTGCCAGTAAAGGAGAGGGTTTGGGAAATAAATTCCTGGCCAATATACGGGAGGTGGATGCTATAATACACGTTATTCGTTGTTTCGAGGATGAAAATGTTTTGCGGGAAGAAGGCCCCATCAACCCGGTAAGTGATAAGGAAATTATCGATACTGAATTACAATTAAAAGATCTTGATAGCGTAGATAGAAAATTATCCCGTACAGATAAGCTGGCCAGAACAGGAGATGCAAAGGTCCGGGCGGAACTGGAAGTATTGAAACGCTGTCATGCCCACCTGGAACAGGGAAAAAATATAAGAGAGCTGGAACTAAATGTAGTTGAACACCACGCTATCGAAGATTTATTTTTACTCACTGAAAAACCGGTGCTCTATGTTGCGAATGTAGACGAACCCTCCATGCATACCGGCAATAAATATTCGGATGTATTAAAAGAGTCTGTTAAGAACGAGCGGGCCCAGGTAATCGTAATGAATAATTCCATTGAAGCCCAGATATCCGAAATGGATGATCCCGCCGATAAGCAGTTATTCATGGAAGAATATAAAATGAAGGAGCCAGCGCTGAACCGCCTGATAAGGTCTACCTATCAACTTTTAGAACTGCGCACTTATTTCACGGCCGGCGTGCAGGAAGTAAGAGCATGGACTATTCATGACGGATGGAAAGCCCCCCAGGCAGCCAGCGTAATTCATACTGATTTTGAGAAAGGATTTATTAAAGCGGAGGTGATCGGTTACGACGATTTTATTCAATATGGTTCCGAAGCCGCTTGCCGGGAAGCCGGTAAATTGCGCATCGAGGGAAGGGAATACGTAGTAAAAGACGGTGATGTAATGCATTTCCGGTTTAATGTTTAATCGCGAATGAATGCGAATGCAAGCTAATTCGTACGAATGAGGCCAACGTGTTCTTTCGGGTTTACCTCATTCTTATTCCCTCGCGTTTCCCTCATTCGCGTTCATTAGTGTCTACCTCATTCGCGCTTCTTCGCGTTTCCCCCATTCGCGTTCATTCGTGTTTACACCATTCGCATTCATTAGCGTCTACATCATTCGCGTTCATTCGCGTCTACCTCATTCGCGTTCATTCGCGTCTACCTCATTCGCGTTCATTCGTGTCTACATCATTCGCGTCCATTAGTGTCTACATCATTCGCGTTCATTCGCGTCTACCTCATTCGCATTCATTAGCGTCTACATCATTCGCGTTCATTCGCGTCTACTTCATTCGCGTTTCAAAAAAAAGCCCCGCCAACAGGCGAGGCCACTTATTAATCCATCATAGTATTATCATTCTAGAATACGTTGTACCCAAAGCTTACATAATATATTCCACCCACTTCCGGATTACCAAACGCGGTCTTGTAGTATTGGTTCAGGATATTAGTTCCTCCAATTTTTACAATAGACCGGCGTGCCGGGAATTTATAGCTGATCTGTGCGTCGAAAATGGTATAATCTTCTACAGGTCCCTGGCGGAAATCGCTTTCGTAGAAGAAGCCATCCTGGGTTCTCATCATCACCGCAAAACCCATACGCTTCTGGTATCCAAACCCGGTATTGCTAAGTCCCATATTTAACCGGTAAGTTGGTACATTAAAGAATGAAATAAATCCCGGAGGAAGTTCTTTCAGCCGGTCAAATGTCATATTCGTGGAAGCTACAAAGTTACCCGGCAGCATCCAGTCGATACTTCCACCAAATCCATATGTACTTACATTGGTTTTGCTGTTAACGGCAATGGATAGTATCCGGTTTGGCCCCAGGAATGGAGCAAGGGGGTTTGTCGTACTTAACGACTGAATTACGATCTGGCGACCCAGGAAGTTCTCATACTTACCCCAATATCCGTACAAATCAACCAACACTCTTTTATGGAACAATCCTTTATACCCTACTTCAAAAGAACGCAGCGTTTCCGGCTTATAAGTTCCAAATTCCGCTTCTTTTAATGTAGCCAGTGCACCCGGTACATTTCCACCCTGCAAAAGAACTCCCCCTGCACGAACACTTTCCAGTGTATAAGCCGGGAACCCATTCGGATTATCATTCAATGTCTTTACAGAACGGAAATTATAGAATTGCCTGAGATCAGGTAATCCACCAAGTAAAATGGAACCACCGCCTACCTGCAGATTAATCCATTGGTTTTGCGTGGTGGGGAAACGATAGGCTGTTTGATAAGAAGCCCGCAGATTATGATTCTCTACTAATTTAATAACCGCGGTAAATCTAGGAGTAAATCGCCCTTCGAAATTAGTATTCTTATCAAAGCGACCGGCAGCGGTAAATTTGATTCTATCCTTTAGTATGGACTTTGAAATCTGGGCATAAGTACCAATTTCATCAATATTTATGCGACCGGCAGAATCAGCGAAGATCGTTCCCTCAGAATTTAGTCTATACCGCTTAAAGGAAGCCCCTGCGATAAGATCGAATAATTTACCGGTAAGATGGCTAAAATTATATTGCCCTTCTGTGTGGTAAAGATTCGATGCATCTACCAGCAATCCTCCTCCCTTCTTAATTGGAATGGAACGTACTTTATCAAACAAAGTAGTAAATCCGGATGAACCGGCAACCGGTCGTCCCACATCGGCTACTCCTCTTGCGATCAAATGAGAATTAAAATTATCAGCCGGATTGCCCGGAGGACCAGATCCTGGCAATAAGCCCAATTTAGCCTGTAAGAATGCAAGCACATATTGCTGGTACCAGGTTGGACTTGGTTTCCAGTTCTCATTAAATATTCTTGTAGTAATTGTTGCGTTATACGCTTCTCCTGAATTTTCCTGGGTTGTATAGGCGCGTACAAACCAATCCTTATGTTTGAATTCCAGTTTATATTGTCCTACTCTTAATGCTTTAAAAGAATAACGATCGCTGCCGGTATAAACCGTATTTCCTGTTCCCCAGTAAGCCGTTAAAGAAGCTTCGAGGTTTGGAGAAAGTTTGTAATGGAAGGCCCCGTTCAATTTTACGTTGATGGTGTTGTTGTTTACCACTTCTTTTTCCGGGTAACCGGTACGGGAAACATTTATAGTCCCCGGAGTTGCATTTATCAACCCAACCTGTTGATCCAGCAACGGCTGAAGTGCAGCGGGTAATTGAGGACGCAAGGCAGCCGCCACCAGGGGAACAATGGGTTTTATATTAGTAAACGTTTCATCGCCATAAACATTTACTCCGTCGTAATTGGGGTCTGTAAGTCGTGTACCCGGGATAACTTTACCATAATCGTTTACCGTTACATCACCGATTCGGTAATTGGAAGTATCCGTTGCGATCCAATCTTTGGCATGAATAAATTGAATACCCATCTTGAATGCAGCCCTCTCGGAAACTTTTTGTGCCCAGCGAACGGTCCAGTCATAATAAGGAGAAACTTTTGTTAACTGTCTTTTATCCGTGTGCATCATTCCCATTTTGACCTGGTAACTGAGACCCTGGTATTTAAATGGATTCTTACTATTCAGCAATACGGTTCCGTTCATTCCACCCGGGCCGTATAATACCGAAGATGCGCCGGGCAACAGCTCCATGCTTTCCACATCCAATTCAGTTAATCCAATGACATTACCAACAGAAAAGTTTAGACCGGGTGCCTGGTTATCCATTCCATCTATCAGTTGGTTCACCCTTGCACTGCCGCTTCCATTGAAGCCGCGGGTACTCACCGTATTGAAAGTTAGGCTGGATGTAGTTAAGTCAACCCCTTTGGTATTTCGAAAAATATCGTAATAGCTGGTGGCCGGTGTATTGCGGATACTGGCCAGGTTAACCCGTTCAATAGAAACGGGTGATTCCAGGATTCGCTCAGGAACGCGGCTGGCTGAAACTACTACCTCCACTCCTAAAATGGAAGCAGGAGTAAAATCTACTTGCACAAATTCGCTGGCGCTGCTTACAGTAACTTCTTTCGGCTCGAATCCTACGGAAGTAAAAACAAGCGTAAAGGGTGGCTTTTGGGTTGTTATAAGCTTAAAATTTCCCCGCTCATCGGTAAAAGTTCCCGCGGATGAGCCTTTTATTGAAACAGAAACTGCCGGAACCACATCTTTACTGGTACCATTTCTTGACATTACCGGTGATAGTGGTAGATTGGGCAACGGCAGCGAGGGAAAAAATACTTACAAACAGCAAAGCCGCCAAAGAACGGAAGCTTCTTCTCATAATAGTAGTTTTAGTGATCGTTTATTCAGGCAAAATACGGATTGTATACTTTCAATAAAAATTTAATTTTTAAACAAATGGGTGCTGTTTGTTGATATTTCGCTTGATAATTTTTTCGGCGTTCACCGGGCGCCTGCTAATTTCGGTTCATGAAAACAATGCAGCTGGCGGATCAAACGCAATTTTACAGGGGAAAAGTAAGAGATGTATATACAATTGCTGATAAGTGGCTGGTAATGGTTGCGAGCGACAGAATATCGGCTTTTGACGTCATTCTTCCCCGGCCTATTCCATATAAAGGTCAGGTACTTAATCAAATTGCCGCCCATATGCTGAACGCCACGAGGGATATCTGCCCAAACTGGTTGATTGAAGTTCCGGCACCCAATGTTTCTATCGGAAAAAAATGTATCCCCTTTAAAATTGAAATGGTGGTAAGAGGAAACCTCGTGGGTCATGCCGCCCGTACTTATTCTTCCGGTAAAAGGGAGTTATGTGGCGCCATCATGCCCGAAGGAATGAAAGAAAATGATTTCTTCCCCACCCCGATTATTACTCCTTCAACCAAGGCGGAAGCCGGGCACGATGAAGATATCTCACCCATTGAAATTATTGATAACGAACTTTGCTCAAAGAAAGAATGGGAAATTATCAGCCGATATGCTTTACAATTGTTTTCCAAAGGAAAAGAAATTGCCAGCAGCCAGGGATTGATTTTAGCCGATACCAAGTACGAGTTTGGAAAATTAGGAGAGGAAATTTTTTTAATGGATGAAATTCATACCCCCGATAGCTCCCGTTATTTTTATGCTGATGGATTTGAAAGTAGGCAGGCAAGCGGTGAAAAACAAAAACAATTAAGTAAAGAATTTGTGCGGGAATGGCTCATCGCAAATAATTTTATGGGAAAAAAAGGACAAACAGTTCCTGCTATGAGCGATGAATGGGTTCAAACCATTTCGAAACGGTATATTGAATTGTATGAGAAGGTCATTGGCAAGCCGTTCCAGCCTTCCCGGCTTACCGATGAAGAAACGGAGCAGGCTATTCTGCAATCCTTAAAAAAAATTTCCTAAAGAAAATTTTTAATACTTAGTTTGGGAGGAATAAAAGAAAAATTATGACTCCCGATTCAATATTTCAGGCCTGCAGCACTATTGCAATGGCCGGGTGGATTGTTTTATTGATTGCTTCGCCATTCTGGATGTCGTTCGACAAATTTGTTATAGGAATAATTATCACGCTTTTTGCCATTGTGTATGCCTGGCTTATTGCCCAAAGTTTTACCACCGGAGATTTTGAAAAGTTCGGATCGCTAAACGGGGTAATGGAATTGTTCACCAACCGAACTGCCGTTACCGCAGGATGGGTGCATTACCTGGCCTTTGATCTCCTCACCGGAACCTGGATCAAAAAGAATTCAATAAAGTATAATATCAGTCACTGGCTGCTTATCCCGTGCCTGTTCTTAACCTTTATGCTAGGGCCTGTTGGTCTGCTGTTATACCTACTTATTCGCACCATTAAGGCAAAGCGTTATTTTGCCGAGAACTATTAATAAACTTATATGCTCGCATTTTTATCAGAACTTAGGAAAAGAAATAAGCTGCTGTTCCGTTTCGGGTGGTTTTGCCTGGCAGGAGTTATTTTTTGTATGATTCAATTTCAACGAGACGCTACCTTTGTGGCAGGAATTAACGCCTGGATAAAACCATTAAAATTTTTCTTATCTATCGCAGTTTTCAGCTGGACAATGGCCTGGCTGCTCTATCACCTGGAAGCACAACGTAAAGTGAGCGTTTTTTCCCTAATGGTGGTGCTGGTGCTGTTATTTGAACTGGCCGTCATTACCTGGCAGGCTGCCAATGGCCGCTTATCCCACTTTAATATTTCAACACCTTTATACGGGGCCCTGTTTAGTGCCATGGGTATTGCAATCACTATCCTGTCATTATGGACGGGCTATATGGCCTTCTTATTTTTCAAACAAAAAAAATTCAATATTTCAAGAAGTTATTTATGGGGCATCCGACTGGGTATTATTTTATTTGTTATTTTTTCTTTTGAAGGGGGGATTATGGCAGCACGACTCGCTCACACGGTGGGTAATGTGGATGGTAGCCCGGGACTACCCCTGCTCAATTGGAGTAAAGAATATGGCGATTTACGGGTAGCGCATTTTTTTGGTATGCACTCATTGCAATTATTACCCCTGGTTGGTTATTACCTCTGTACGAAGAACTGGCAGATTTTCTTATTTTCCTCCCTCTATACGCTATTTTGTGTGGTAACGCTGGTGCAGGCTTTTTTCAAAATACCATTTATGAGTTAGTTTTAGGTGTTCCGGCTGATGCAGACAGCAGCCGGGGATTGGGTATTCCAGTTTGTGAGGACAGCTGCCGGGGTTTACCTTATCATTTTTCATTCTTAATTATTCATTTACTATTTCCCCCCATTTTCGATTCAAGTCTTGCCTTCGACTTATTAAACACATTCCTCCCCTTATCAATTCCCTTACGCAACTCCTTTTGCTTTTCTTCCGGTAAATGAATGAACTCCCGGCAACCATCACTGCAACACCCTTCCATTTCCCTTTTACAGGAATCGCATTGAACAAACAGTAAATGGCAGGTATCATTTATGCAATTCACATGCGTATCAGCCGGCTTGCCGCATTGATGACAATGAGCTATTACCTCTTCAGTAATGCGTTCCCCCAGGCGCTGATCAAATACAAAATTCTTTCCATGAAATTTATTCGGTAACCCTCTTTCCTTTACCTGCTGCACATAATTGATAATACCTCCTTCCAGGTGGAATACATTGCTAAAGCCATTATGTAACATATAAGCACTTGCCTTTTCGCACCGGATTCCTCCCGTGCAATACATAATTATGTTTTTTCCCTTGTCCTCTTTCATCATCTCAACAGCCATCGGTAACTGCTCCCGAAAAGTATCACTGGGTATTTCTATGGCATCTTCAAAGTGACCGACCTCATATTCATAATGGTTACGCATATCGATTACCACGGTATTGGGATCCCCGGTTAATGCATTAAATTGTTCTGCATTCACGTAACGTCCTTTGGCAGACATATCAAAACGAGGATCCGATATCCCATCGGCCACGATTTTTGAGCGCACTTTTATGTCGAGCACATAAAAACTTTTTCCGTCATCATCCACTGCAATATTCAACCGCATCCCGTTCAACGGATCGTGGCTGTATAGGTAGTGTCGAAATAGTTCAAGATTGGCGGCGGGTAAACTAACCTGGGCATTGATACCTTCATGAGCCAGGTAGATACGACCCATTACGTCGAGCTCTTTAAGATTTCTGTACAGATCATTTCGAAAATCGTGAGGTTCCAGGATAGGAATGTAACAATAGAAAGAAAGTGTGATGCGGGGAGTGGTATCAAGCAGGATGAGTTCTTTCAACTCCTTCCGGGAAATGCGGTTGTGTAAGGGCGCCATGTTTAATAAATTTTATCCCGCTAAGCGGGACCCAATTGCAGGTTGGGCAAAATTTGTAAAGCAGGGCAAAGGTAAGAAAATGTAAAATCTAAAATGGAAAATCTAAAACCAGGTCGCTATTGAGCAGTTAACGTATCAAAAGATAATTCCTTCGTATACTTACTTGCTTTTTCATTATTCATTTTTAATTTTTCATTCTTTATTCTACCGCCCCAGCCGAATGCTATTTCCCAACAAACCCCCAAGCCCCACCCTAACTCCTACGGTTCCATTTTTACCATCCAGGTAGGAAGCCACTACATCTATCCGCAATACTTTGAAAATATTTTCAATGCCCCCAAAAATTTCCGCATAATTATTATTTCCATTTACAAAGAAAGCGTTGGCTCCGGCAACGAGGTGCCAATTAAGGCGCCGGAAGAAAGGAATTTTATTAGTGAGCAGTCCATTGAAATGGTGCTCCAAATGTCCGATAGCATAAAACTGAGCCGTAGTGCTGTTGGCATAATACGGTGCCAACTGGAAACTATTGAGGTATTCGCTGGCAAATAATAACTGGTTGCCATTGAAGTGCTGATAATCCTGGATAAAAACCGATCGGTCATTTATAAATCCACCCACTCCTAACCGGTAACGCATTCGGCCAAATAATTTTAAGTTGATATCATCCCACACCGAAAATTTCCATTTATCAAAATTCACATCACTCCCGAAAATTGTTTCTATCCCCTTCTCATAAGAAACAGCCAGGGTAGGATACTTTGAGCCAATAGGCCTCTTTCCCCGCGGAAATTGTATATATCGCTGGCCTGGTTTAAATTCAACACTTACCGAACCAACGACCGCCTGGTGCCGGGAGAATTGCGCAGTTAATTTTTCAAAAGGATAATTGGGAGTAAAGATTTTGGTTTGTTTGCTGCCAAAGAATGAAAAATCGCTGGTATTCGAAAGAGGCCGTCGATCTTCATATACTCCCCGGATAATAAACTGCAGGCCATTATCCATCCTCCTTGAATAACTTGCTTCACCAAACCAGCTTTCATAGATCTTCATATAATTTTTCCGGGCGGCCAATGTATAAATACTGTTCATGAGCGGTGTGATGGGATTGTCTCTGTTAAACTGGCTCACTCTTTTCCCTCCCGTAAAAGTCCAGGTTCTACGATGACTGTTGCCCCCGTCGTTATCCCAGGTAAAGGCCCTTTTACTGAATGAAATTTGAACTGAAGTATTCAGATGTCCGTTGCTGAAACCATAGCGGAGAAGTGGCATGAGCGTTATTTGCTCTTTCCAGGCAGGAAGTGTTCTTCGAACAGAGAAATTAACCCTGGCCACCAAGCCTTCCACGGTGTTGTATTGAATACTTCTCAATAATGGTTCCCAGGAAATATTGGAGGGATGTGTGGGATGAAAATCCGAGCGATTAAACCCCGACCAGAATACCTGCTTTATTTTTACAGGTCCCTGTTTTTTTCGCAAGGAATCAATACTTCGTTTAGAAAAAGCCGAATCGCGGCGCCCTTCAAAAACACTGTCTTTTATTTTATAATCTTTTGCTTCTTCGGGTTCCAGTTGAACCGGCCTGATAGAATCCCAGTATTGCTTTGATTTTTTATTAACGGCCGTATCATATTGCACCACTACATTATTAAAATATTTTTTCCGGAAGCCGGGGTTGATATCGTATTTATTGTACACATTTAAGAAGCTACCTAATGCATCAATACCAAACATTTTGAAAGTGAACGTGATCACCTGGTCTTTCGTGCGCCACACGGCTGGCGTAACAGGCACATGAATCTGTTTAATAGTTAAGGTATCCAATAGCTCCAATTGCGATTCTTTGGTAACCATCAAATCAAGACTGTGAATGCGCCAGTCGCCCTCAGTAATATTAATGATACCGGAGAAAGCGGGTTCAAACTTTCGACGGGCCATCACTTTGATCTGGTTAATTTCTTTGCCCTCTTCCCAAAAAGATCCGAGGTATGTGTAGCGGTAATAATTAAGTGCTCCATCTGCAATAGGCGAAACAAAGCCACGCGGGTTTAGTTGGGAAGCAAAAACATTTACATTATTGGAATAGAAGTTAATGAAAGTGGGAAAATTAAACCCGTATCCGCTGGATCCGCTTTCCCGCCCCGACAAAACTTCCAGTTTAGTTTTATCCGGCTTCTTATACGCCACTTTGGTGAGGGATTCTGACAGGAAAATGATTCCTTTCCCTACTGAATCCACGCCCATTTGTTTCTTATCCTTTTCTTCAATTCGTTGGCCTAAAATCTTATTGGGAAGTCTGCGTGTTTTAATCAATGTTTTAATATAGGCTTCACAGGTAAATGAGTCCAGCGGGTTTTCATAAGCTGGTCGTTTTTTAATAGCGTTCCGGATAATCTCATAGGCTGGATCTTCTCCCCCGGGCCGAACTACCACCTCCTTTAATGCGAGTTGTAAAAGTGACAGTTCGAAATTGACGATAACCGCTTTCTCCTCTACTGTTACTTTTTTTTCTGCCCGATTATAGCCAACGTATTGAGCAATTATCAAATAAGTACCCGGCTCTACGTCTATAAAATACTTCCCCTCGTTATTAGCCGTGGTTCCCTTGGTAGTGCCCTTTATCATTACCGAAGCGAAAGGAAGAGGTTGGCCTTTATCATCTGTTATGGTACCGATTATGCGCCCAGCATTTGCAGCCGGCATAAAAAAAATGGAGAGGGAGAAAAGTAACAATTGCTTCATATTAAATTAGAACGAAAGTAGCAGGCAAATACCTTCCCTCATATCAGCGTTGAGCTATTTGGAGGTTATTTAACATCCCTTATTTCAAATTTGAATTGAACGACATATAATAAAGTTGGAAGAATTAACCGATACTATCGAACGCAGATTACCCATTTACAATCTATTATTTCTGAAATAACTTGCGCTTAAGGCTGCCATTCCCGCTACCAACGCTCCTATCAATCCGGTCACAATAATCAGCATAAAAGAAGATCCTCCCAACGGAAAAAGTTCTGCTATGCGTTTTGACAAAATTCCTTCATTGCTATTATCTTTCCAGATAGCCAACACGGTCCATAAAATAAATAACCCTAAGAAACCAGCCAGCCAAGCTTTGCGGGGTGGCTGGTGAATGAGCGCCGCTACTAAAAATGCAGCTACCGCTATAGACCACCAGGGAAAAAACAAACAGGCTACAAAGGAAATGAGTGCCGTTAATATCATGGCGCTAAAAAATTTCATTTGCTCTCTTTTAAATTATTAGGCTGTCCTCTTGCTATGTTAATTAACTCAAAGCTTCAATATACGGTATAGATTTTCTCCGGGAATAAAAAGCATTTGCTAATTTACAAGTCCTCATTCATTCGCACATCTGCCTGCCGGCAGGCGGGTTCGCACATTCGCTTCCTACTTCCCAAAACTCATTTTCATAATTACTCTTTTGTCCCTGGCCTCTTCCTTCTTCATTACCCATAATGGATAATACTGACCGGCAGCCCAATTATCCACAAAAGTATCGTAATACTTACTGCCGGGGTTTCCGCTTTGACCTCCCGGGTAAATTCCATAGGCTTCTGTTGTGTCTGTTAGTTGTACAATCATACGCCAACTCGGTCCATGAAATTTTTCCGTCGCATTTATTACATTCGTTCCTCCCCCGGTTGCTAAATGGAATCGGCTCAAAGGGGCTAACCGCAGCAGGTGTTGAATTCCGCTGTCTTTAAATTTGCTCCAGCTTAATTTCCCTTGTTTATCCGCGGCCGCCAGCACCGGAACGGCTTTTTTGAATGCTGCGGTTACTACCTGTTGTAAGGTTTCCTTTTCTGGTGTACTGATGTTATCAATGAATTTATACGCTGTATCTTTTAATAATCCCTCAATCAATGTGTATTCATCCGGCCAATCCCATGGTTTTGGTATGGTCGAAAATTCGTCTTTCCAAATGCCTGCTTCCAGGCTGTCGTACCAGGTTGTAAAAACAGCCACTGCTTTTTCATTGGCATCATTCCGCCTGTTCCAATTTCTAACCATTTCGAGGTATTCTTGCTCGGTGGAATTCAACCCCTGCACGTCAATGTTTTTTAAAAGTACTGGCAAGGCGGTTTCCGCAAACAGGTTATAATTTTCTGTTTGCAGTTTTTCCATATCCTTTGGAGTAATGTTATTCATCTGCGAAAGATAGCGGTTAATGATTCGTCCCCGGTACAGATCATAATGTCCGCCCTGGTAATAGGGATAGGTTGAATCGGTAGGTAATTGATTTGCACTGCTCACAAATCCACGGGCGGGATTAACCTGGTGTGGATTCTCCGAACGGGGTATATATCCCTGCCACATAAAGCTGCTATCAATTCCAGGCATTACAAAATCTCCCTGCCGCTTCCATTTGGCCGGAAACTCCGCTTGTTGCCAGATTGCTATATCTCCACTCTTAGCTGCAAATAAACAATTTTGTCCCGGGCAGGTGAGGTATTGAAGAGCCTTGTAATAATCGTCATAGTTCTTTGCATGGTCGAGCAGATAGAATATCATCTGCTCGTTAGAGGGATCTTGCGCTTTCCAGCGAACCGCGAAATTTTTTCCCTTGCTTCGATTTTCTCCCAATCCGGTAAACGAAGCATCGTACATCACCGGTCCAAATACTGTTTGGGCTACCGTATCATAAAACTCCGGTTGCCCTTTAACGCGAAAAGTATCGATTATTAATTCTGAAGACTTCCACTCCCCATTAAACAAATATTGCCGGCGGCTATTATCTTTAAATTGTATCGAATAATAGTCCCGTACATCGCGCATAGCATTGGTAAATCCAAATGCAGCACTATCATTAAACCCAATAATAATGCAGGGGGCTCCGGGAAAGCTGGCGCCATATGCATTAAACTGGGGAGTACTTAATTGCATTTCATACCAGAGCGAAGGCATATTCAGGCTCAGGTGCGGATCATTGCAAAGGATGGGTCTTCCGCTTTGGGTTTTAGAACCGGCCACCGCCCAGTTGTTACTACCATTATCCCGGTTGGGTTTATGCTGGAAAATAGAAGCGGTTTCTTTCCAGAGAAAATAAAGGGAATCCACCGCTGCAGGTATTTTGAGCTTGACGGCCGGAGTATCGAAGACAGTGCCCCGACTTGCTATTGGATCGAGGGAATCCTGTGATATTGGATATATCTTGTCAAAATCTTCCTTACTAAGCACCGATTTCGCATTGGTTAATTCGAAATCCTTCTCAGCTCCTGCCAGGTCGTAGCTCATATATTTCAAAAACAAAGCAGTCTTAAGATTGGACCATCGCTCAGGTTTATATCCCAATAATTTGTACTCCAGCGGCAGGGTCGCTTCAGTCAATTCTTCAATCAGCGCATTCACGCCGGCGGTATATGAATCGCAGGCTACTTTCGTGGCCGGCTCTTTTTCTACTTCCAGTACCGCCCTTTTTGCTCCTGTTACCATACCGAGGCGACGCATCTGCCGGTCGAGAGTAAGTATAATATTATTCTCGCCACCGCCCAATATTTCGCTGAGCCGACCGGCCGCGGCATGCGTTTGAAATTCCATTTGCCACAATCGGAATTTCGCATGAAGATAGCCCTGTACAAAAAAGACGTCCGATTCGTTTTGGGCAAATACATGCGGTACGAGTCGGTTATCAAAATATACATCTACCCTGTCTTTTAATTCAGGAAAATTGAAGGAAAGGTCTTTGACCATCTCCGCTTCTTCAGCATTCTGCCAAAAGCCATGCTGAGGGCTCATAAATCGCCCCAGGGCGGGTATCTTTCCCCAGGAATTATTAAGCGCCCATACCAGGCTAAACGTAACGATCGACGTAACTGCAAACGGGATTCTTCTCATATAACCGGAATTATAAGGGGTCGGGTTTCAACTTTTAAAAGTAATTTTTTTCCAGCAATCCTGGTGAGCATACCGGAAAAGAGAGGAATTCAAAAGGTTATTCACTGCATGCCCGATTCGCTGATTGTTTTTCTTACCGTGAATAAATTTAATTGAAACCTCTTTATAAAAATACCAAAATTATTTGCCTCTTTGTTAAATCGCACATCTGTTTCAATTAAATAATTGCTGTGACCGGTAGATTTTGGCAACTTAATATTGGTTAAGAAGTGGAAAGCAAGCGAATCTCCCGCGTTTTAATGACCGACTGGTTTCCGTATCCGGTATAATTCTTTTCCTGAAACTTTTCCAGCATCCAATATCCCGGCATACTTTCTAATTTATTTACCAAAATATTTTACTATTAAAAAGCTAACCCTTTATTCGTTTTTAGTTTAAAAAATTCTTCCCCGTGCAAACAGAAGTCCTCGTACCCATTAACTCTTATTATATTTCCAAAGACAAAAAATGAAATGCCTTGCTTTATTGGAGCAGGCCGATGAGTTTATTTACTTCGTCCGCTGTATTGAATGCATGCAATACGATTCTTAATCGTTCGCTTTCTTTTGGTACAGTAGGATACAATATGGGGCGCACATCCAGGTTATTAGACTGTAACTGCGAAGCCAATGAACGTACCTGGTTATTTCCCGGAACAATAATTCCCTGTACCGCGGTATTACTTGCTAATTTTGTATGGGCTAATTCCGCTTGCTGAAACTGGCTTATCAGTTGCCTGAGCTGCTGCCGTTCATTAACCATTCCCGGAAAAAGTGAATAAGAAATAAGGAGGATTTCAATACAGCTTTCTGGCAAGGCAGTGGAATAAATAAAGGGACGGGAAAAATTAATAAGATAATTTCGTAAGGCTTGGCTTCCAAGAATAATAGCACCATGACAACCCAACGCTTTTCCAAACGTGTGAATCCGGGCAAAGCAATGAGATTCTAAATGCAACGATTGTACAAGCCCTTCGCCTCTTGCCCCTAATACACCCGTTGCATGCGCTTCATCTACAACCAGGTTAGCCCCATATTGGTGACACAGCATGCTGATATCCTGCAAAGGAGCCTGGTCGCCATCCATAGAGAATACCGATTCGGTAACTACAAATTTATTGCCCTGGCTTTTTTTTAGTTTTTCCTCCAGGTCATTGAGATCATTATGTTTAAAAGAAAATGTCTCCGCGAAACTTAAGCGAATACCATCGCGAATAGAAGCATGCGACAAGTAATCATACAGAATTGTATCCCCTCTACGAGGCACACAACTAAGTAATCCTATGTTGGCATCGTATCCCGAATTGAATAGAAGACCCGCCTGGGCATCGTGAAAGGCAGCGATGATTCGTTCTGCTTCTTCTATCAATGGATAATTACCCGACAGCAAACGGGACCCGGTGGACCCGTGCCTGATCTCAGACGCACGCACTGCATTTGGTTTCAATTTCGAAGCAAGTCCTAAATAATCATTAGAACAAAAATCAATGGCATCCGGAACTGTTCTGAGTGAACGAAATGCATTCAATGCCCGGCGCTCCTCCAGTTTATTTGTTAAAAAATCTTCTGCCATATGGCACAAAGAACGGAACATTTCAGTATACCTTTGCGCTCATTTCTATATTATTTATGGAACAAAGCAACGACGTAAAAAATATTTTAGGACTTCATTTACCTACTGATCCACGTTGGGCAGATATTGCCGGTATCAGCCTCGAGGATATCTTAACGGATCATGCTTATTGCGAACAGAAAGCGGCTACCAGTTGCATTTCATTAATTCAACGGTACTCGGAAAGAGAAAAGTTGGTAAAAGAACTGGCCCCGATTGTTACAGAAGAATGGGGGCATTTTCGAATGGTACTGAACGAACTGCAGAAGAGAGGCTGGAAACTGGGTAAACAACGAAAAGATGCATATGTAAATAAACTGTTGGATTTCCAGCAACGGGGAGGCAGCGTGGAAGAACGCCTGCTTGATCAGCTACTAACCATGGCATTAATAGAAGCCCGCAGTTGCGAGCGATTTAAACGATTAAGCGAAGGATTGAAAGATGAATACCTCTGCCATTTTTATCGCCGCTTTATGGAAAGCGAAGCCGGCCATTACACTCTTTTTATAGAGTTGGCAGAAACCTATATTGAAAAAGAAAAAGTAAGAAGGCGTTGGAAGGAATGGCTGGCGTACGAAGCACAAATCATGCAGGAAATGGAAATTAGAGGCGACCGGATCCATTAATGGATAAGAAACAGAAGGTAAGCCTTTTTAAATTCTTTTTACCATAGCGGAACCGGGAACTCTCCACCCGGCTAATCAGATTAAGAAAATGATCGGTAAAATCACGCAAACGGTTGTTATTTTTTTAAAAGCGGTTAAGCATTATTTTTACTAATCGCCAATGAAGGAAAATAATTACCTCGATGCTGCTGTTGCTTTTGCAAATTACCGCCAGGATTTACCGGTTGTTACCGCAAATGAACTTTCGGCAACACCCATGGCTGGCGGATTAATTAATAATTCCTGGAAAGTTTCGAATAGTCACACGGCTCCTTTCTTATTACAGCAGATAAATAACACCGTTTTCCAAAGCCCAACAGATGTTCAGCAGAATTATATTAATATCTGGGAATATGCCAAAAAGCACTCCCACACACTCCGTTTACCGGCACCCCTCTATTATCGCAATTCTCAAACACTCTACGAGGATAAGAAAGGAAATTACTGGCGCGCATTTGAATTTATTGAGGATTCTACCAGTAAAATTATTGCTCAAAATTCGGAGCAGGCTAAAACGACCGCCAAAACATTTGCTTCCTTTACTGCTTCGCTTTGCCCAATTCGACCTGGCGGCTTTAAAAGTAGTGATTCCGGAATTTCATAACCTCTCCCACCGATATAAACAATTCGAAGAAGCGTTGCAACAAAATAAAGCCGGCCGGCTGGATATTGCAAAGGAAGTAGTAAATGCGCTGAAGGCCAGGAAACGCTACAAGGATTTTTATGATCATATAACCCATTCGCCGGAGAAATTTCCCGTACGGGTGATGCATCACGATGCAAAAATTGCTAACGTTTTGTTTAGTAAGGAAACAAACAAGGTCATTTGTACCGTAGATTTTGATACGGTAATGCCCGGGTACTATTTTTCTGACCTCGGGGATATGATCCGGTCAATGGCCTGTAGTGAAGATGAAAATTGTACAGAACCCGATCGCATTGAAATTCGACCGGAATTTTATGACGCTATCGTAAGCGGCTATACAGAAGTTATGCAGCAGCACTTAACCAAAGAAGAAAAGGCCCATATTCATTATGCCGGAATTCTTATGATTTATATGCAGGCCCTGCGTTTTATTACTGATTACCTGAACGGAGATATTTATTATCGTATTCAGTACCCAACCCAAAACTTCGACCGGGCGGTCAACCAATTAACTTTGTTACAAAAGCTCGAGGATTTCTTAGAAGATCATTACCAGTTTAATGCTCATGATTCTTTACCGGAAAAATAATCTAGCTCGCCACTAAATGATATAAAAGGATACCGGGCCTGCAATTCCATTGTTTTTTCTTCGTGAATTTTCAGGAATTTTTTATGTGCCAGGGTGTTGGGCTGAAATGGTTTGTGATTACGGGCCGTAACAATCTGTTGAATTTCCCCGGATAGCAACTGTGATTGCTCATTTACAAAATACTTCATAAACTGTTCCATTACGAAACGGGTAGCCGCATAGTTGGGATGCACCAGGTCAATATCATAGAAGCGATAATCGCGTAATACGTCAATCACCAGTTCATAAGCAGGAAAATAATAGAGCTTATCAAACTTATTTACCAGGTGATGCACCACTTCAATCAGTCTTGCCTTGCTGCGGTTATTCTCCATCACTCCGTCCCGGATATGCCTAACGGGGCTGATGGTAAAAATTATTTTCAACCGGGGGTTAAATTGAAATAATTGGTGAATGCAATTATCGAGCACAGCGTTTGTTTCTTCAATGGTCATCAGGTGTTTATCGAACCATTGAGCCGGCGCACGGTGACAGTTAGCAACGGGGCCGCTGCTTTCTTTTAAGCGGTAAGAATAGGAAGAACCCAGGGTAATGATTAGCCAATTAGATTCTTTCAGGAACTTATGAGCTATTTGTTGCGACTCATTAATAATACGCAGGCATTGATCAACATTGATATGAGAAAACCGGCTATGATGATGCCAGCTCTGCCAAAGTTCATTAAAAAAAGTAAGATCAGACTCTTTGTATTGCTTATTGTGTATATAAGAAACCAGGCTGCTGGCCACACTGTGGGGATCGAACAATATTCCATTCGGGTTCTGCAAAACATCAAACTTCAATTCTTCTAATTTATCGCCAATGTGTTCAGTAAAACAGGAACCCGTTAATAATGTTTTATCACGGTAATCTATTCCCTTTGCCAACGCAGGTATCTGTATGGGTATTTGAAAGTCCATTTAATTAAACGTCTATATTCAAAAACATTGTTTCATTTATTGGTAAAAGGTCCCATTGATTCAAAAGTTGCCGGAGATAAGTTCTGATATTAATTATTTCCTGGCTGGTTAATAACGGCGGGGTAAGGGGTAATTCCATTTTTCCAAAAGCTGCCGGTGATACGGCATTAAAATCCTCCCACTCTCCCTGTGCAATTTCTATTAGAAACAGGTTAGCCATATTTTCGGCATACCATCCTTCGGCGGTAATCTGTAATTTTTTTCTTTTTTCCCGATCTTCAAAATCTTTGGCCCCCATCCCCTGGTTAATCATTCCCATAAAGGCGGTATTATAACCAAGTATTTTTTCAACGGCAAAATGACTCAGGTCGTGCCTGACAAAGAAATCATCCGATGCCTGCCAGGTTTCTGTGTTATCTGATCTTTTAAAGACTATAGTATGCAGCTTCTCTTCCCTTCGGGTAATTCTCAATTCCATTAGACAAAAATTTGAGAAGCCAGTTTCAAAGAACGAACGAGTGCTTCTTCGTTTAATGACTTTATCATTTTTCTTTCCTCAAAGTAACCAATCATTAGTTCAGTATCCATATTTCCGACTAATTCATCTTCCGCCATCGGGCACCCCCCGATTCCTTTCAGTGCCCCATCAAATCGTTTACAACCAGCCCGCACCGCCGCATCCAGCTTTTCTTTCCAGTTTATTTGGGTGGAATGAAGATGCACGCCAATTTCATGCGTTGGCAGGTGCTTTATTAAATATTCGGTTACTGAAAAAATCTGCGGGGCTGTTGCCAGCCCAACTGTATCGGCCAGTGAAAGGATATTTATACCTAACGCCGCCATCTTATCGGCCCATTCAAATACAATTTCTTCTGAATAAGGATCTCCATAAGGATTTCCGAAACCCATCGATAAATAAATTACTAATTGCTTATTACTTTTTATACATATCGTTTGAATTTCCTCCACCCGCTGCAATGACTGGGCAATTGAACTATTCGTATTGCGCTGTTGAAATGTTTCAGAAACGGAAAAAGGGAAACCCAGGTAATGGAGCTGTTCAAAGGCCGCAGCCTCTTCGGCACCGCGGGTGTTGGCAACAATGGCCAGCAACTTTGAACGGCTGCCTGCAATCCTCAGTCCTTTTAATACTTCTTTGGTATCGGCCATTTGGGGAATAGCCTTTGGCGGAAACAAAGCTGCCTGCATCAATGGTATCAAATCCCACGCCCAGTAGTGTATTAAGATATTCGATTTTTGATGCGGTGGGAATAAAAGTCTTCCAGCCCTGCATAGCATCGCGGGGGCATTCAATCAATTTTATTAAGGTATCTGCCATTGCCTGCAAAGGTATTGATCTCTTTTTACCGTTCCTCGACGGGTTTAGTTTCGAAATACAAAGCTTGTGAGGTTTTCTTGACTCCAAAAACACCAGGATCGGGTGTCCGTTTCTTCACTTTAACTCCATAGAAAAGGGCGAATGGCCTAAGCATTACCCCTTAATATAGGTCAAATATGAAATTTAATAGACTGCATCATTCGTTTATTATCAATCATAAATCCAATTCAAATCATGAAATGCCCCGTTAGAAACAAAAAACATTTATACTTTCTATCTAGCTTGTTATTTCTCTCAGGCTATTTATCCGCACAACCCTATATAGATATTGTACAGGTAAGATATACCAGCAGCCCGGACGCGGGTCTTCACTCGGATAAAAACATAAAGAATAACTACCAGTATTTCCAGGCGAATGCTACCCTACCCTATATTTTTAAAAAAGACAGCAGCATGCTGGTCTTTACCCCGTTTTATGAATATTATAAAATTAGGATCGCAACCGTTACCGATTTGCCAGACAAAGTGCAGTCAATGGCATTGCCGTTTAATTTTGTAAAACCATTATCCAAACGCTGGGGATTAACCGTAGGCGTAATTCCTCGCTGGAATGGTTATGGTTCCCAAACTTTCAAAAGCAATTCCTTTCAATTAGGCGGATTAGTGCTGGCTTCTGTTAAGAAGAATGATCATCTAGAATACAAATTCGGTATTTATTACAACAGCGAGTTCTCCGGGGCATTCTTCATGCCGCTAGCTGGTATTGATTGGCAGATTAACAAAAGAAACGCTCTTTTTGGAATATTACCTGGAAATCTCACCTACGAGCACCAGGTAAGCAAGCGTTTTTATTGGGGAGGCCTTCTCAGAGCTGTTACCAATAGTTACCAGGCGGGATATCACGGCAATACCGCCATTTCAAAATATATACGGGTAGATGAAAACCAGCTTGCCATTTTTGCCGATGCGTACCTTTCGAAGAACGTGGTATTTACTACCGAATTCGGGCATTCGGTATATAGAAGACTCCGGTTCGGAGAAAAAGATAGCAAGGCTCCTTATTACTACCAACAAAAGGTGAACGATAATTTGTATATATCCGCTACGATATCGTACCGATTAAGAATTCGTTGAGTAGATAATCAACACTTCGTGTGCAAGCGGTGTTTAATTGAAAGAAACCGATACTCCACCAAATTATCAAAGACGGGCAGCGAGTTTCATTTTATCGCGGATCCTATTAAAGAACCTGGACTCTTTCCTTTTCGCCTAGCGATACTTAGTTGCGTGGATTTACGGATCAGGTTCTGTAGATTTTCATACATGTAATTATTGAATCGCTTATCACGGGTGAGCCAACAAAATTTATTACACTATGGTTGATATAAGGTAATGATCATGTTATCCAGCTACGGCCAAGAATAGTATTGTCACCAAGAATCAATTCGTTATTAAATAAGGTATAGGCATGCCGCATTATTGACGCAGGGTTTCCCCCCATTAGTAAATTTCAATCCTAGTTCCGCCTGCTTTTCGATGTGGTCAATCAATCTTATAAAACAGACCGCTATAAAGTTCTACTACATCAGCCTAGCATTTTTAAAAATATTCAGACTCCCTGTAGAATTCGATTTGCCGTATGGTGCTATTGATACTTTCTACGTTCCATATTTCTGTAGTAGGTGATCTGGTTATATGCTTCGAACGATTTTATTTCCCCAATTCCATATTCATCGAATCTATTGTTATTCAGCGAAAATTTTACTCCCCGCATATCTTCTACAGTGCAATATGGATTTACGCCAGAAAAATGATTTAAATAATAATAATTCGGGCATTACAGAATTGTTGCATCAACGGCAAGATCTTTGGCGAGGTAATACATATGTTTATTCTGGAAGCTATTCATAAACATTACCTGCTTGAGAACGCTCTGCATCCATTCTTCAAAAGAATGGTTATTTGAATCAGTTAACTTACCGCTAAAGAGAAAAGAATCTGTTTCAATATGGAGGAATTGGTCGATAGATATTTTAAAGTGGCTCGCCAGTTTCTGCATTTCTTCGAGGCTCACGCCCTTCTCTCCTCTTATTCGCCGGTAAGCAGCTATCGTTACTGATATTCTAACAGGTCTGCAATGGCATCCACCATTGAAACATGGAGTAGGTAATAAATTCTTTAATATGCTGAAAAAAAAGCGCCTGGGTGGTAGAGGGTTCCATGCTGGTTAGTTTGGTGAAAATTGCAATTGTGCCGTCGGCATGTTTTGGGAATATCCTGGCTCACAGAATATAAATTAATGCATTTTTTGCAAAAACCAATAAATGCGCCTCCGAAGAACTACCTGTTTGTGGTATTTTTTAGCGTTTTTTCATTATAGTCATAGTAAATATCAATTAGGGAGTGGGCTGTAAGCCGCTGTAGGTTTGAATAAGAGATATAACCTATAAAACCATGTTTATATGCAAACCTGTTCAATTGATTTTTTCTCCTTCTACTTATTTGTAGTATACACAGAAAACTTCCCCCAAGAAACAGTAATGCATCTTAAAATACAGAAAGAAAATAAACAGCAAAATGAAAATCCGTTTTTTCCTTTTAGTTGTATGCCTGAACGACATCGCTATAGCAATATAATTTATTTACAATTTTTCGTACCATCTACTCAAAAACATAAGGACAAGAAAGGTCTGGAGTCCATCAGGTCATAACAGTATGAAACAGCCGCTTGTAAATATATCTGCATTTTATGATCTTGTCCCCCTTTTTAAGATTTCGGAAAAACTGAAAAAATATCGGCAACTTATTAAAGTATAATAAAATGAACATTACATCA
Source organism: uncultured Chitinophagaceae bacterium (assembly GCA_963775145.1). Lineage (GTDB taxonomy): Bacteria > Bacteroidota > Bacteroidia > Chitinophagales > Chitinophagaceae > Endoryza. The sequence goes on along the minus strand of CAVZHZ010000009.1, from coordinate 736,907 downwards.
TTCGACGTTCATAGATCAGCTGAAAGACAACGGGATTTGATCTTACTAAAAAAAGCAAGCTTGAAAGAATTGCTATTGGATATCCAAGAGAAATTGCAAATAGAAATTACCGACGAACAGGAAACTGGATTTCTGACGCATTCAGAAAATTCCATAAACCATTCATTTCAGTTTTCGAAAGGTTCAGCTTACAAAAAAAACAATATGATTTGTTTTTATAAAGACCCAATAACCATTTCAGTTTATGACGTTGACAGCTTTTCGCATGGCAATAATTATGCCCATTCTATCAATGGTTGGGAATCTCAGTATAAAAAGACGTATTCCTCCTGCTGCCAAAAGAGAAAGGAAATTAACATGGCCTGCATGTCAGGACAATACCTAGACGTTTTATATCCCAATGAAAACAAACTAATATTTGGTGTTACCTATAACGAAACCTTTGGCACCTTCAGAGATATCATAACGATTCCACCAGGAATTACAAATGTTGGATCTTCATTGTTTTTAAAAGCCCGGTTAAAAATATCTGATCAGCCGGAAGAGTCTGTTTTCAGGCTGGTTCCAGGGGAAAGCGGATCCAGACTTCGTGACCTGGTCGGAGTACATGGGAATGTCTTTATGGAAATCTCTTATAATAACAACCAATCCTGGGTATCAACATCAAAATTATTCTTATCGAAGTTCCAGGCAGATAAATACCATGAATTTGGTGATTACGACGGAACCCTGGATGTTTCTATTACCATTCCATTAAACGGAAACTGGCTATCAAAGTACCCTTTCATTAATATCAGTATAATAGTAAACGTTTCCACCTTTACGGGGCAGAATTTTGTACCAGGTATTACCAATGATTCTCATAAACAATTTGCATTAATCGACCTGAGAGAATTGAATCAACAATCGCCATTAATCACACCTGATCCGGCAAAAAAAGGAGCAGGAGGAGTGACTATCCAATGGTACAAGTTATGTTTTTCAGAAGCCATAGAACCCAATTTTTGAATATGAAACAACCGATTTACGGGAGATTTTACGCAGCATAACCAAAAAATGATTCCCCGCACTGATCAATTAATTCGTCCTCCTTCGGTGCAGGGTTGTTTATCCTTACTTCAATCTGTACAATATTGGTTTGAGCAATTGATCGTATCAAGTGCCCCGGAATTGATTACCGGTAAATTAACGGGGTACGCGATAGCGGGTTGTTATCGGTCAGAATATTGCGGATTGTAAAAATGAAAACATCTTTTTAATTCAGCAGTGCCATCATGTAAACGCGGGGGAAGCCGAAAACCCGGGAAAGAGTAGGCTACATTTAAAACAGCTTTTATGAAAAAGACAATTTTTTCACTATTTCTGTTGATGGTTGCGTTTTACATATACGTACCTGCACAGGCGCAAAACATCGTTATCAAGGGAACGGTAAAAAGTAATTCACCCAGAGATTCTATTGGCAATGTTTCGGTTTTAGTTAAAGGAACAAGAAACGGCACCAGCACTTCCGCCGATGGTAAGTTTCAGTTAACCGTTTCTTCATTGCCAGTAACACTGGTGATTTCTTCAATTGGATTTGAAGAAATAGAAATAATAGTAAGTAAAGCAGACCAAAACATCACTATTGAAATGGTGCAAAAATCAGACATGGGAGATGTAATTGTTGTATCGGCCAGTCGTGTACCTACCCGCCAATTGGAGTCACCCGTTTCTATTGAAAAGATTGGATTGAATCAAATACGGGCTGCGGCCACCGCTTCCATTTATGATATGATCGGAAACCTCAAAGGCGTGGATGTAACTACTTCCAGCCTCACATTCAAAACCATGAGTACCCGGGGATTTAATGGAAGTGGCAGTGCAAGGGTAAACCAGTTTATGGATGGAATGGATAACCAGGCACCCGGGCTAAATTTCCCGGTCGGCGGATTTATTGGTTTAACTGAGCTTGATGTGGAAAGTATTGAATTATTACCTGGTGCCGGTTTCCGCACTATTTGGTCCGGGTGGCATGAATGGTACTATCCTCTTAAACAGTAAAAATCCCTTTAAATACGAGGGGTTAAGTTTCCAGGTTAAACAGGGGATTATGAATGTAGATCAAAAGCAGCGGGATAATACCAGTTTGTTTACCGATTGGTCCTTTCGATGGGCAAAGAAAATTGGAAATCGATTCGCTTTTAAGGTGGGCGCACAATTTATGCAGGCTAAAGACTGGCTGGCCAGTAATCCTGATAATTATGACCGGCCCAATAATAGAATTAAAACCGGCGACCGTTCTTCCGATCCTAATTATGATGGTGTGAATGTATATGGTGATGAAACCAGTGTAGATTTAAGAAATTTTATGCGGGCCGTTTTACCTGCGAACCATCCTTTATTACAAAACCCCCTGCCTGTTTCCCGGACAGGGTATAGTGAAAAAGATGTTGTCAACCCTAATACTACCAATGTTAAATTATCAGCTATGCACTATAAGCTTACTGATAATATAGAAGCCTCTTTATCGGGATATTGGGGAACAGGGACCACGGTGTACACTGGAAGTAATCGCTATGCATTAAAAGAAATTAAGGTAGGGCAATATAAACTGGAGCTGAAACATAAAAATTGGTTCCTGCGGAGTTATAACACCCAGGAGGACGCCGGAGAATCGTATAGCGCTACCGTTACCACCCAGATTTTTTATGAAAGCTGGAAGCCCAGTTATAATCCCGCCAATGTGAATGGTAGTTGGTATCCACAATATACCGGAGCATTCCTTACTGCCATTAGTGGCGCTGCTTCGTTAAGTGCCGCACACAACACCGCAAGAGCCTTCGCTGACCAGGGGAGACCAATAGCTGGCTCAGATCAGTTTAAACAACTGTTTAATAAAGCCCGGAGCATTCCTATTCCTGCTGGCGGATTATTCACCGACAAATCGGATTTATGGATGGCGGAAGGACAATATAACTTTTCAGAACTGGCGCAATTTGCTGGATATCCTGGTTGGTGCTAACTGGAAACAATATGTTCTGAATTCAAACGGAACCATTTTCATTGATACGGCCGGAAAAATTAAAATAAGTGAAGTGGGAGCCTATGCACAAATCACTAAAAAAATACTTAATGATCGGCTGACCCTTTCCGCATCGGGCCGGTATGATAAAAATTCCAATTTCGAAGGCAGGTTAACACCCAGGTTTACGGCGCTTGTAAAATTGGCTAAGGACCATAATGTCCGATTATCTTTTCAAACTGCTTATCGTTTTCCTACCACCCAACAACAATATATAAAGCTGAATATTGGAGGAGGTGTTAGGCTATTGGGTGGATTACCCTGGATTGTTGATTACATGCGTTCCAATACCATTCCCTGTTATGTATTAAAGAATGGTTTACCGGAACCTAATAGCTGGAAATACAGCGACCTGAAGCCAGAATCTGTTAAATCTTTTGAAGTAGGCTATAAAGGATTAATTAAAGAAAAAGTACTGATAGATGTGTATGGTTACTGGGGCACCTATACCAATTTCCTGGGCAGGACAACACTGGTTCAACCAACAAGTGCCACTACCAAAAATATATACTCCATCGTTACCAATAGCAGTAGTGAAGTAAAAACCTATGGCTTTGGGGCCAGCATTGACTATAGATTACCTAATAATTTTTCTATCAGTGCCAATGTATTTTCAGATAAGATCAGCGACATTCCATCAGGATTTTCAGCATCTTTTAATGCCCCGGAAATCAGGTACAATATTGGATTCGCCAATTGGGGTATGGGAAAAAACAAGCGGGTAGGTTTCAACCTTCAATACCGCTGGCAAAATGATTTCCTGTATGAAAGTGATTTTGCTCAGGGAACCGTGCCTTCGTTCGGCACTCTGGACATGCAGGTGAGTTATAAATTCCCTTCCACAAAATCAATGATTAAAATTGGTGGCACTAATGTGTCTAATAAATATTACCTGAATGCATTTGGCAATCCCGAGGCGGGCGCAACTTATTATGTAAGCTTTGCCTTTAATGTTCTATAAGGTGTTAAAATTATCCGTACCCTTATTTAAACTAAATATGCGAATAACCAAATGATCTTGGAGAAAAAGTTTCAACTTGCCACAAAATATCAATAGACCCAAGAAAGGAATTGACACAGAAAAAAAGTAGCCATGAAAGAATTGTTATCAAATCTAATAGGAATAATTTTATATTTCATGTTAAGCCTCTGCTTATTCACAACGGCGCAAGCACAACCTTATATTGACCTTCTAAACATTCGGGCCTCTGTTAGTCCCGATGCAGGTATACTCAACCATAATAAAAAGCCAGTTGTTCTGAATTACATGGCCATTAACACTAGTATCCCTATTAAGCTGGGCAAAGGGAAAGATGCGGTCATAATAAGCCCCTATGTAGAAAAATGGATGGTTAAGAGCCCCGCCCAAAACGACAGCAGCCAGTCATATTATGGATTGGGATTACCCCTATCATTTATAAAAACACTAAAGAATAATAAGTGGAGTATACAGTCAACTCTTATTCTCCGGGTAAATACCGAATCTTTCAACCGAAAAAGCGTATTACAAACAGGTGGCCAAATCCTGCTTACTTATAAAGCAAGTGAAAACCTTACTTACCAGTTTGGCTTATATGTAAATGGTGAACTTTTCGGGTTATTTATGCTTCCGCGGATGGGTATTGATTGGAAAATAAATAACCGGGCGAATTTATTTGGCTTATTACCAGGCAATCTCAATTTTGAATACCTGATGAATAAAAATTTCTATTCCGGATTTGTTATAAGGACCATTACCAATTCATATGCCGATGTGAAAACTATTTACTGGCGAATAAATGAAAACCAGGCAGGTGTATACCTTGATTCCTATCTAACCAAAAATATCGTATTGAATGCAGAGGCGGGCCACAGTATACTGAGAAGGCTAACCAGCGGAAGCTATCAGCAGCAAGTGCCATACAGGTGGAAAGCAAATGACAACTTTTATGTGAAACTGATGCTGGCATATAGAATTCGTTTACGCTAAGTGGCCAGGGAATTTTTCGTTCTTTAACCATTCAATTATATCCTTGAACCACATTTCCCGGGTTGGAGTATTTTTTGCTATTTGATATTGGTCTTTGAAGTCCGCTTCATCTCTGCATTCTCATTTTAAAGAGTATCCTCGTCCTGACGGTAGGGAATGAATATAGACTATTGTTAAAAGGTAGTTTTCGATGGGATTTCAATAAAATCGTTCCCCTGTGAAATACTTCTGCACTTCCCTTCTGCAGCAAAAATTTAACTATCTTCCCGCTTAAATTTAATTATAAATTATGATTGCTTACCTATTCATGGAGCTTACTGATTACCCTTTTTTCCGCCGGCTGGTATGGAAACCGATTTATGAGCAATTAGCGAAAAGACTTACTATCAAAGACTGGTATTTCATGAATTATGGATACTCCTCTTTCGCCCATGAACCAGCTATAACACTGGAGGAGAAGGACGAAGTCAACCGGTATCCATTGCAATTATATTATTATCTCGCTGCTAAAGTGAACGTAAAAGATTTACAAATGCTCGAGGTAGGTAGTGGGCGCGGCGGGGGCTCCAGCGCGATAAAAAAATATTTGGCCCCGGCCAATATGACCGGGTTAGACATTGCTTCTAACGCAGTGGAATTTGCTAATAAAACGCTCGGCCGGGAAGGGCTGACTTATGTGCAGGGAAATGCGGAAAATCTTCCGTTCGAAAAAGAAATGTTCGACGTGGTTATCAATGTAGAATCCTGTCATGCCTACGGCTCCGTACCCAAATTCCTGGAAGAAGCAAAAAGAGTATTAAAGCCCGGCGGTTATTTTTTATGCACCGACATCCGAAGCCCGGAAGGGATGACAAAACTAAGGGACCAGTTAAAGAACTCGGGGATGGAGATGCTCCAGGATGAGGATATCAGCCAAAATGTGGTGAGGGCGATAGAACAGGAGGAAGAATCAAAACAAAAACGGATTGAAGAGCATATACCCAAATGGTTCCGCAAAGCCTTCAGTGAATTCGCCGGGGTCGTAGGATCCAAGATACACTCTGATCTCAAAAGCGGGGTGCTGGTATATAGCCGGTTTGTGATGAGGAAGGCGTGAAGGGTTTGGGTTAATCCTCACTAGGGAATTGGGAATTTGTAATTTGGAATTAGTTGAATTGCTGTATAACGGAGACCATCCTGCAAAATGCATGCCTTTGATTACAACAGGCTGTTTGCGACTTCTGACTACCAACTTCCGACTAACAACTTACTTCACGTCATCCGCTGCTTCATCGCCTCATACAATATCATCCCGGTGGCTACTGACACATTTAAGGATTCAAAATTGCCGGCCATCGGGATTTTTATATTCGCATCGCAGATCTTCAATAAGGGAGCAAACACTCCTTTATCTTCACTTCCCATGATAATTGCGCAGGGTTCTGTAAAATCTATATCATAAATATTCGTAGCGGCGGTCATTTCCGCAGCATACACTTTTATGCCATTCAGGTGTAGCTGATCAACTGCTTTCATTAAACTGTTAACCCGACAAACATTTATTTTTTCCAGGGCGCCCGCCGAAGATTTTATTGCCTCTTCGTTTAACGCCCCCACTCCCTTGTCTGGAATAATTATTGCCTGGGCACCGCAGCATAGCGCTGTTCTGGCAATACCCCCAATATTGCGGATATCCGTCACTCCATCCAGCATTATAAATAAAGGGGATTCGCCTTTACCGACTGTTTGATCAATTACCTGCTGCAGGTCCATGTATTCTACCAAGGCCGCAAAGGCAATAACGCCCTGGTGATTGGATCGGGTTAACGCATTCAATTTTTCACCCGGTACCTGTTGAATGGGAACATTGTATTGCTTGGCCAGTTTCCGAATCTCTCCAATAGATTCGCCGTTTACATTCTGCTGAAATAATATCTTGTCGATGGCGCGGCCCGATTCGATGGCTTCAATCAATGGCTGACGACCAATGATGAGTCCGCTTTTTTTAGGGAGAGGCTTATGAGGATATTTGTCCATTAATCATTAAGTGTTTAATTTTTAAGATCGCCGCAACCGACAAGGAATCGGTAATGATTCCTTCTTCTACCATTTTGTACACTTCATTAAAATGTACTTTTTTTATAATCAGTTGTTCGGTTTCTTCTGGTGAGGAAGTATGTTGTTCTAATTTTCGCGCCAGGTAAATGATCGCCTTTTCGTCGCATACTGAATTGGATAAATGCATTTTCATCAGGGGAACCCATTCACGGGCCACTAAGCCCGTCTCTTCTAACAATTCCCGTTTGGCCGATTCGAGCGGATCGATATCGAGGGGACCACCCCCTTCCGGAATTTCCCAACTATATTGATTTAATACAAAACGATATTGCCCCACGAGCCAGGTGTTTCCTTCCTCATCTAAGGGCACTATCCCGATCGCATAGTTTTTGAAATGAACCTTACCATATATCCCGTTACCGCCGGAAGGATTAATCACGTTATATTCTGTGACCTCTATCCATGGATTAGTATAAATTTCTTTCTGACTGGTTACCTGCCAGGGATTATTTGTTAATTCGTTCATGTATCGAAAGTAAAAAATCCCGCCAAAGGCGGGATAGTTATTTTTTGCAGAAAGGGAATCACTATTATTTTAAGCCAAATGCTTTCTTCACTTTACTCACGTAATCCAGTTTTTCCCAGGTAAACAATTCCACTTCTACTTTTTTCTCATTGTCTTTCCCTTTGTTGAATATCTTGGTCACCACTTTTGGTTCGCGACCCATATGACCATACGCGGCTGTTTCGGAATAAATGGGATTGCGTAATTTGAGTCGTTGTTCAATGGCATAAGGTCGCATATCAAAAATCTTCTCCACCACGCGGGCAATTTCGCCATCACTCAGGCTAATTTTGGAAGTACCATAGGTATCAAGAAATAATCCGCAGGGCTTTGCCACACCAATGGCATAAGATACCTGGACCAGCACCTCATCGCACAATCCGGCAGCCACCAGGTTTTTTGCGATATGACGGGTAGCATATGCTGCAGAACGATCTACTTTGGAAGGATCTTTACCACTAAATGCTCCGCCACCGTGCGCACCTTTACCTCCGTAGGTATCTACAATAATTTTTCTACCTGTCAAACCGGTATCACCATGCGGTCCGCCAATTACAAATTTTCCGGTGGGGTTAATGTGATAAGTAATCTTATCGTTGAATAATTTCTGAATAGAAGGTTTCAGTTGCTTTTTAACCCGGGGGATAATTACGTTGATGATATCTTTCCGTATCTGGTCGAGCATTTTCTTATCGCTATCAAAATCATCGTGCTGGGTTGAAACTACTATGGTATCAATCCGGATAGGTTCATTATTGTCGTTATATTCAATAGTAACCTGGCTCTTTGCATCGGGGCGCAGGTATTTGAGATCCTTGCCGGCCCGGCGGGTTTTGGATAGTTCCTGTAAAATTTTATGGGCCAGGTCCAATGCCAAGGGCATATAGTTATCTGTTTCTTTCGTGGCATACCCGAACATCATCCCCTGGTCGCCCGCTCCTTGGGCGTTTGCCTTGGCTTCAAAATCCATTTTCTTTACTGTACGATCCACTCCGCGATTGATATCGGCACTTTGCTCATGGATAGCAGAAAAAATACCACAGGAGTTGGCTTCAAACATATATTCTGCCTTTGTATAGCCTATCTGGCGAATCACTTCGCGGGCAATATCCTGTACATCGAGATAGGTTTTCGATTTTACTTCTCCGGCTAAAACTACCTGGCCCGTGGTTACCAGGGTTTCACAAGCTACTTTAGATTGTGAATCGTACGCGAGGAAGTTATCAATTAAGGCATCAGATATCTGGTCGGCCACTTTATCCGGATGACCTTCGGAAACACTTTCAGATGTAAATAAATAAGGCATAATAAAATTTTGATGGGGATTTTGCAATCCTGATTTAATCAGGTCGCAAAGATAATAGACGTATGCTCAAATCCTAAATTTTAGAAAAAATTATCCTGAGCCGTAGTTTTTTTGCTGGATTTGCATAGCTACCTCCGGCCACTACGACTCGTCCGGCGGCAATGGGCTGATTGACTAATACCCCGGTAGGTATGAGTCCTGTGGCAAAATCGGATGGTCTTGTAAGAAAGGGCGCGTACAAACGCATCGTATAATCTTTCTCTTTTCGGGTGACGATACTTTGCACATACCTGGAGAGATTAAAATTGTAGATATTTTTCTTTACAGTTCCCCCAAACAAAGTCAGAAAATCATTGGCATAATTAAAATCGTACGGAACCGTTGCGATTCTTTTGTTGGCAGTATCCTCTACATCCAGGAATAGCGCCTGGGGTATGGTATAAGTAGATTCTTCTAAAGAAGGCAAGATTTCAATAAGGAGTTCAGCCCGGTGAATAACTCTGTTTGATAAACTGCTAAGTCCGGGTATGCGGATCGTTGCATAGGAACCAGGTGAATTTTGCAGGTATATCTTATCGTCGTTGGTATTTCCGTTATTCAGGTAAGTTAAGAAGTTATTGGCCGGAGTCCTGGTGATCAGGTTGGCGTTCGCCGCATTAAAAGTGTAGAAACCAAATTCGGTAGTAATAGTATCTGTAATTGCGGAGCCTGATTTAACCCGGTAATAAAAAACCAATTTGGTATCGGCAGAACTCAAATTAAAATAAGCGAGCGCTTTTTTAACCGGAGAAGCACCTTCATCAATCTTCAATGCAAACCCTCTGAAATTAGCCCGGAACAGGGAATCGTTTTTGTATGCATTGGCGGTGTCGTAAGAAATAAATCGGTTGGCCAATGTCTTATTTAATTGAATTCTCAATTGATTCTTCAGCCTCAGCGTATCCCTTTTGCGAACGTCATACACACTGTCGTTTAACGTAGTAAAATCTACTACTTTAGACCCCAACACAGAAAGATCGTATGGAATCTGAGCAGTATCGATCCGGTATCCGGCAAAATTATTTCCAAAATTGGCGTCGAAATCAATCTCATGAACGTTTACTTTTTGAAGAGATTGGGTATCGCCATATATAGTATTATAACTCAGTGCCAGCACCACTGAATCAATGATAAGTGTACTATCTTTTTTTGAGAAAGGGTGTGTACCATATCCTGCGGGGGTCAGGGAAAAATAAATTTCTCCTTTTGTTTTGCCAAATTCAGCATCATTGGCAATTATACCCAGGGCATGTGCTTCGGTGCGCAGGAGGCGGGCAGAGTCCTGCAGCAAGAAATTATCAGATACTACATCTAATATGGTATCAAATGTGGTGATATTATCTACCGCCGGAATAAGATCTCCTCCGATTTCGGTGGTATCAATTTTTTTACAAGAGGAAATTAAGAGAACGGTAAGAATAGTACTATAAACTACAGATAAATTAAGCTTCACAAATCGATTGGTTATGATGAGTTTCAATATTTTTTGCCTACTTGGCAAGGTCGGTATACAATTGTAAATAGTCTGTTAAATCACTTTCAGCGTTGTAAGTCAAAACTTTTTTGCCTTTTACCTTGCCAAATTCTTCCATTAACTTCTTATCCACTTTGTCTGCTCCAAATGTAATGGCGTCCGCATAAGTAGCCCCTCCTCGTAACATACCTATATTATTGACCTCTTTATATGGTTCGAGGTCTTTATCTTTTATGATAGGATTTATTTTCGCTAGCTTCAGCAGGTTAGTGCCTAATTTCTCTTTAAAACTATTGCTACCGACAGTAAATACCACTTTGCTATGAGCAAATACCGGTTCTTTTTTATAGGCAGTTTTAAGGAACAGGGGAACGAGGCCGGTCATCCAGCCACTGCAATGAATGATATCCGGCGGCCAGCCGAATTTTTTTACCGTTTCCAATGCGCCTTTACAGAAGAAAACAGTACGAAGTGCATTATCATCAAACCATTTTTCCTGCTCATCATGAAAAATATACTTACGCTTAAACAGGTCTTCGTTATCCAGAAAATAAACCTGTAATCTTGCATTGGGTAAGGATGCCACTTTAATCTGAAGCGGGAAATCATCATTATCCACCGATACATTGATTCCTGAAAGGCGAACTACCTCATGTAAACGATGCCTTCTTTCATTAATCACACCAAAGCGGGGCATTATACAGCGTACTTCAAATCCGGTGTCATTCGATTTAATTGCCAGCTTGTTTACTATTTCAGAAAATTCTGTCAGCTCTAAATAGGGTGACATTTCGTTAGCAATAAATAAAATTCTTTTCTTTGTCAACATTATGATTCAGATTAGTTAAAACCCGCGATCTTTTAGCAGCTGATAGGGGTGGTGGTTACCCTATAAGGCGGGCAAAGTTAAGGGTTTTTTACCGGAAATGGCAATGGTCAACGCTTTGACCTTTTAAACTCGATTATTTATGATTATCCTCAAGAATTCTGGCTCTGTCACTAATTATATAACCCGGGCTAAAAAAGCAGGTGAACGAATTGGCTTTGTACCTACTATGGGGGCCCTTCATGCTGGGCATATAGCTTTAGTTGAAGAGGCAAAATCGAAATGCGGTCTTGTGGTATGCAGCATATTTGTAAATCCAACCCAGTTTAACAACCCCAAAGATTTTCAAAAATATCCCATAACGCTGGAGCAGGATATGCTTCAATTAATGCAGGCAGGCACAGGGCTGCTAATTTTACCTTCGGTGGATGACCTTTACCCGAACGGAACGGTTAACCTGGAACAGTATGATCTTGGGTACCTCGATACCGTGCTGGAGGGAGCTTATCGGCCCGGCCATTTCCAGGGCGTGTGCCAGGTAATGAACAGGTTATTGAAAACCGTTCAGCCCAATTTATTGTATATGGGACAAAAGGATTATCAGCAATGCATGGTGGTAAAACGACTTTTACAAATTTCACAACTCCCGATTGATCTCGTTACCTGTCCAACCGTCCGCGAAAAAGATGGATTGGCTATGAGCAGTCGCAACAAAAGATTAAACATAAGTCAGCGGCAAAAGGCAGTTGGTATTTATTATGCCTTAATGCATATACAGGGGAATATTCTTCCGGGAAGCCTTAAATCATTAAAAAGAAAGGCCATGGCATTATTGGAACAATACGAATTCAACATTGATTATGTTGAAATAGCCGATGCTGTATCATTGGAAATAGTTGAAGAATGGGATGGAAAGCAAAAATTAGTGGCTCTGGTAGCCGCCTACCAGGATGAGGTACGGCTTATCGACAATATGTTGATTCTGCCATAAGGATTTAATGTCGCTAAACTTTTTTAGTTTGCACCCAATATAAATTAACCACCATACCACCAGAAAGTTATATCTATGGAAATTGAAGTATTGAAATCAAAGATTCACCGGGCGGTTATTACAGAGGCCAACCTGAATTATGTTGGTAGCCTTACATTGGATGAAGACCTGATGGAAGCGGCCAATGTTATTGAATATGAAAAAGTACAAATTGTAAACGTTAACAATGGTACCCGGATAGAAACCTATCTCATAAAAGGGAAGAGAGGATCGGGGGTTTGTTGCCTGAATGGCCCCGCTGCCCGGCAGGGAGCCGTGGGAGATGTCGTAATAATAATTTCTTACGCTACCTTAAACTTTGAAAAAGCCAAAACCTTTAAACCCTGGGTTGTTTTTCCAAAGGAAGGCAATAGACTTTAATCGTCGTGCAATGTGCTGCACCTAATTATGTTTTTAAATTTTGGTAGATGAAGAAAAAAATTTTGAGTGCCTTGCAATATCTGTTCTTCCTGGCACTTGGGATTTTTTTATTGTGGTGGTCACTGCGTAAAGTAGATGACCAGGGGTGGGCCGATATTAAAAACTCGTTTCTAAACGCGCGTTATTTAATTATTATTCCCATTGTGATTGCTTTATTGGCCAGTCATTATAGCCGGGCCTTACGATGGAAAATATTAATGGAACCTTTGGGATACAATCCCCGAACTTCCAATACCTACCTGGCCGTACTTATTGGATATATGGCAAACCTGGCCGTGCCGCGGTTAGGTGAAATACTAAAATGTACTATTCTTGCCCGGTATGAAAAGGTACCGGCTGATAAACTGGTGGGCACCATTGTAGCCGAACGGGCTTTCGACGTAGTTTGCCTGCTGATTGCAATAGCCGCAGCAATTTTTACCCAAACTGATATAATAGGCGAATATTTTTCTACAATAATTAAAGACGCATTCGGTTCCAAAACCGGTGGGATTTCTTTACAACGATTGCTTGTTACATTATTGATACTGGTCATTATATTTTCAATATTTTTCTTTCTGCTCAGGAGATTCGCGCATATTTCCTTTATCCAAAAATTAAAGTCTGTTATAGGCGGAATCTGGCAAGGTATCACGAGCGTTAAGGACGTTAAGAAAAAAGGAGCTTTTATTTTTCATACGATCTTTATCTGGGCCATGTATTTGTTGAGTGTTCGATTGGGATTCCTGGCCATGCAGGAAACTTCCATATTTGCCTGGAAACCCGCCTTATCAGTTTTGTCATCGGGTAGCCTGGCGATGATTATGCCAAGCCCGGGTGGACTGGGATTTTATCCGGTATTTGTTCAAAAAACAATGGAGCTGTATGGATTGAAAGATACGATTGGCTTTGCCTTTGGCGCATTGATGTGGGGCGCACAATTTTTTCAGATGCTGCTGAGTGGTTTTGTAGCTTTGCTCTTATTTCCCTTCTTAAATAAAAAAAAGAAAGTTGATGAGGAATCCCGGCCATATTGATGCTAAATTAATTACAGCGGAAGAGGCAGTAAAGAAAATAGCACAATGGCGTTTATTGGGTAAAACGGTAGCTTTTACCAATGGATGTTTTGATATCCTGCACAAGGGTCATATTTTTTCTCTATCGGAAGCTGCGCGCGAGGCTGATTATCTCATTATTGGATTGAACAGCGATGCATCCACCAGGCAGCTGAAAGGAAATGACCGTCCCGTTAACGACCAGTCGGCCAGGGCTCAACTGCTTTCCGCCCTGGTAATGGTAGACGCCGTAATTATATTTGATGAAGACACCCCGTTAGAATTAATAAAAAAAATAATGCCGGATGTATTGGTAAAAGGAGGAGATTATACGGTAGAACAAATAGCCGGTGCGAAAGAAGTTATTGCCCAAGGGGGCAAAGTAATCATCAACCCAATCCTGGAAGGGTTTTCAACAACCGGTTTAATTGATAAAATAAGTAAGTTATAAACTGCATTTATTATTCGGATACCTCGTTAGCCCGGAAAGTTCAACCTGTTTAATTTTGATAATAAATCATCACACCCACTCAAACCCTTCATTTTTTAGCGGTAGCTTTCTGACGCGATAACCAGCCGCCGCGAGTGCATTGCATAAAGCGGGCGCCACCGTTGGCAAACCCACCTCTCCTACTCCACCGGGTTCTTGTTCGCCCAAGACTGTATAGATTTCCACCGGTGGCATCTCATTATACCGGAGTAATTCATAATTATGAAAACCCCCTTGTACCACGCGGCTATTTGAAATCGTGATTTCTCCTTTTAATGCCTGCTGCAAAGCAAAAGCAACTCCTCCTTCCATCTGGTTACGCATCCCATCCGGATTGATCACTATGCCGCAATCAATAGCAGCAACAATTTTTACAATACGGAATTTCTTAGGACCGAGCAACTCAATTTCAATAGCATGAGCCGCATACGATTTCGCAAAAATAAAAGAGTGAGTGGCCACTCCGATAAAATGATTTTTCTTCCGGGGCTCGTTGTATCCAATCTTCTCCGCCGCCAATTTTAGTACATCTGCAATCCGTTGCGGATATTGTTTCATCGCACCGGGGCCATCACCCGTTGTGAACATGGCCCTTCCTTCCAGCAAAGAAAGCCGGAACAGCACCGGATCTTTTTTCAACTTGCGCGCTATTTCATCTATAAATGATTCAATGGGGAAACTGTTCATACAAATTTCGACTGACCTTAACCATCCCCGCTGAATATTAAAATCTACATGAGTAAACCCGGTTTGTACATTGGGAACGTCATAATAAAAATCGTTGGTAGCCCCGCCAAGATTCTCCGAGGGGTCCTTTGTTTCCGGACCATCAATCATTACCCCTATTGAAGTACATAAAACATGATGATACCAGCTTTTCAAAGCCCCTTTTTCATCCCAACTTGCCTGCAGGCGATGGTAATTGGCTGGGCGGTAGCCTTCAAACCGGATATCATCCGTGCGATCCCAAATAACTTTGACCGGTTTATCCACTTGGCGGGCAATCTTCACCGCTTCGATGGCAAATTCAAACTGAAGCCTGCGACCAAATCCGCCGCCAATCAGGGCCAGGTTTACTTTTATATTCTCTTTTTTAAATCCGCAATCAGCTGCCACCTGCTTAACTGTCCAATCGGGCAGTTGCAATCCGCCCCATAATTCGCAATTTTCTCCACTGACCGAAGCAATAAAATTAATCGGCTCCATGGTAGCATGAGCTAAGAAAGGCTGGGCATATTCAGCAGTATGCATATTTGCGGCCGGCAATTGTAACGTTGTTATATCTCCTTTCCGGTACTTTTCAATGGTTGGTTTGCTCTTTGCCCGGATCGACATCTTCTTAAACAATTCAGCGGTTGATTCTTTATTGCCTGCCCCCTCCTCCCATTTTACCTTCAACAATTTTCTTGCCTGCATGGCCGCCCAAATATTAGTTGCTAATATAGCAACGCCCGGTCTTACATGCATGGGCTTTCCTGTACCAGTATACGAAACCACTTTAATGAACCCGGCAATCCTTTTTGCCTCTGTATCATCCACGCTTACCAGCCTTCCTCCCAGCACCGGGCACCGTTCAATGGAGGCATATACCATTCCCGGTATTTTCAAATCAATACCATATTTTGCTTTACCGGTAAGTATATCTTTCAGGTTTGATTTCTGTTGTTCCTTTCCAATCAGGTTAAAGTCTTTCGTACTTTTTAATGTTACTTCTTTGGGTATGGGCAGGGCGGCTGCTTCGCATACTAATTCTCCGAAGGGAATACTTTGCATATTGATGGTATTAACCACCGTTCCCTTTTCGGCCGCGCATTTATCAGGAGAAATATTCCAATGCCTGGCTGCGGCAGCCATTAGCATCGCTTTAGCCACAGCGCCCGCTTTTCTTAATTCGTTATAATCAGTAAGCACACTCTGACTGCCTCCTGTATCATGAGCACCATCGGGTAATGATCCAAAAGGAGCAATCTCCGTTTTCACTTTTTTCCAATCAGCCTCCATTTCATCCGCAATAATCATGGGGAGCGAAGTATTCACTCCCTGTCCCATTTCCTGGCGGCCTACAAAAATTACAATATTGCCGTTTTTATCAATCCGTAAAAAGGCGTTGGGTTGAAAAAAATCGCAATCAGCTCCCTTATTCGCAAAGGTATCAGCACCTGGCAATAAAAAGCCAAGCATCAATCCTCCCCCGGAAAGGGAACTTATCTTTAAAAACCTGCGCCGGTCAATTGATATCTTATTCATAATACTATAATGAAATGAATTATTTATTTATTTCTCCGATGGCTATTCCAATAGCCTGTTTGATCCGGTGATAGGTTCCGCATCGGCAAAGATTCTGGCTCATGACGGCATTTATCTGATCCTCGGAGGGCTTTTTATTTTGATTCAGGAGACCAATGAAAGTCATCATCTGCCCGCTCTGGCAATATCCGCACTGTGGCACCGCTGCCTCTTCCCACGCTTTTTGAACCGGATGGGTGCCATCTTCCGAAAGACCTTCTATCGTGGTAATTGATTGCCCACTGCAGGCCCTCGCGGTAACCTGGCAGGATCGAACGGATCGGTTGTTCATGAGTACCGTACATGCCCCGCATGCATTAACACCGCAACCATACTTGGTCCCTGTAAGGTCAAGCATATCGCGCAGTATCCACAACAATGGCATATCGGGCTCTGCTTCTATTGTATAGGTCTTATTGTTTACAGTAAGCTGGTAAGTGGCCATGAAGTAATTTTTTAAAAGTTACACCGAAT
Source organism: uncultured Chitinophagaceae bacterium (assembly GCA_963775145.1). Lineage (GTDB taxonomy): Bacteria > Bacteroidota > Bacteroidia > Chitinophagales > Chitinophagaceae > Endoryza. The sequence continues at coordinate 719,875 of CAVZHZ010000009.1, read as the reverse complement.
AAGAACGGTTGCAAAAAAAATATAGGTAACAAACCCAAAGAACCCGGGGCATGGCCTTATTTGAATACCTTTGCATCATGCATTATGTTTCTGTTGAAGGACTGACCAAGTCATTATGGTATCAAACCTCTTTTTTCCGACATTTCCTTTCATATTGAAGAAGGTGATAAGATTGCACTGGTAGCCCGGAATGGGTCTGGAAAATCTACCCTTATGAAAATTCTGGCGGGGAAAGAAACCGCTGATGAAGGGAAGTTATGGATTAACAAAGATGTGTAACGGTGGCTCTTTTTGACCAGGAACCTGTATTTCATAGAAAAATGTTCCATCCTCGATAATATCTTTTTTCATGATCATCCGTTCATTAATGCGATCAGGGAATATGAAGCAAGCCTGTGACGATGACCGATCCTGAGACGCTTCAAGAGGCTATTGTTTTAATGGATGAACTGGGCGCCTGGGATTTTGAGGCCAAAGGTCAAGCAGATACTGGGTAAACTGAATATTCATCACCTGCACCAACAAGTGAGTACCTTAGCGGTGGGCAACGCAAACGGATTGCCCTGGCCAAAACGCTCATTGATATTGGCTTTGAACACAAACATGTGCTGCTGATCATGGATGAGCCCACCAACCACCTTGATGTGGAGATGGTGGAATGGCTGGAGCATTATCTCAACAAGGAAAAAATTACGTTATTGCTGGTTACCCATGACCGCTATTTTTTGGATACCGTTTGTAAAGAGATCTGGGAACTGGATGGCAGTAATTTATTTGTATATAAAGGTAATTATGAAAATTACCTGGAAAAAAAAGCCGCCCGAATCGAAAGCGAAGTAGCCAGTATCGACAAAGCAAAGAATACCTATCGCAAAGAACTGGAATGGATGCGAAAGCAACCAAAGGCCCGCACCACCAAAAGCAAAAGCCGGCAGGATAATTTTTATGAAGTAGAAAAAAAAGCCAAACAACAGCTGGAAGACCAGTAATTGCATTACTTGAGATGAAGATGAACCGGCTGGGTGGAAAAATTATTGAATTAAAAAAAGTATATAAAAGTTATGGCGATAAAGTCATTCTGAAAGGATTTGATTATACTTTTAAAAAAGGCGAACGGGTTGGCATGGTTGGAAAAAACGGGGTTGGTAAATCCACTTTTATCAATATCATGCAGGGAATAGAACAGGCGGATAGCGGGAAAATAAATGTTGGGGATACTGTTGATTTTGGAAATTATTCCCAACAGGGATTACAGTGGAAAGGATGATATGCGGGTGATTGAATTTGTAAAAAATATTGCAGAAAGTTTCCCATTGGCCAACGGCGGTTCCTTAGCGCCGCCCAGTTTCTGCAATTGTTTCTATTCGATCCGGACAAACAATATACTTATATCAGTAAACTCAGCGGAGGAGAAAAAAGAAGGTTGCATTTGCTATCCATTCTATTCCGCAACCCCAATTTTCTGATACTTGATGAGCCCACCAATGACCTCGACCTGCCAACATTGGGTGTGCTGGAAAATTTCCTGAGTGAATTCCCGGGCTGTTTACTCATTGTATCGCATGACCGGTATTTTATGGATCGGCTGGTAGACCATCTATTTGTATTTGAAGGCGATGGAGTGATCCGCGATTTTCCGGGCAATTATACCCAATACCGGTTATGGCAGGAGCAGCAATTGGCATTGAATTCAGAAAATAAAAAGACAGCTATTGAAGTTCCAACTGCCCAATTGCCTTCCGCTAGAATTAATGAACCAAAACGCCGATTATCTTTTAAAGAAAAAAGAGAATTTGAATTGCTGGAAAAAGAATTAGCCAGGCTCACCAAAGAAAAAGAACAGCTTACTCAAAAACTCAACGGGGGCCAGGTACCGTATGTCGAGTTGCAGCAATATTCAAAAAAGATTTTAGAAGTAACTCAAGAGTTAGACGAGAAGGAATTGCGCTGGCTGGAATTAAATGAACTGGAATCATCTTAATCAAGTCTTCCCTTTTATTCAGCAACATTCTCTCCAAGCATATATTTCTCCATTATTCTTTTTGTTAACGCAAGGCGACCGATAAACGATTTTCTTATGCTGATTGAAAAATATAAATACTTTTATTAATTGTTATCATCCGCCAACCGTGGGAAAAAACTTTTGATCCATTGTTTTCATAATTAGTGTTTACCCCTAGAGCTCATATTAATATAAAGCAGAATTTAACCGTTCATCACGAACCTGGGCAAGATGCTAATTCTACCATTCCTTTTTTATATCTTGATTCAAAGTAAACGAAATGAGAATTTTCTTCCTGTTGTTTTTGATACTGTCATGCGTTGTAGCCAAAACACAAAGCCACAAAAAACCCAAAGGAAACAACCCTGTTCCTTTTGGCAATACCATCACCACCGATGATCTTAAAAGACATCTGTACATTATAGCGGGTGCCGATATGGAAGGAAGAGAAACCGCTACTAATGGACAACGAAAAGCGGCGGCGTACATCGAAAATCAATTCAGGGTGATAGGCCTTGCGCCAGGAAATAAAGAAAATTATCAAATGCAGTATCCCGTGTTCCAGGATTCGATGATAAATGCCTCCCTGGAAGTGAATGGTAAGAAGTTTGAACTGAATAAAGATTTTTCGGTAAATATGGGCAATGCCTACAGCGCTACCTTGATGAGCGGTGAAATAGTGTTTGTGGGATATGGTATCAGTGATTCAACCCGGGATGATTATTCCGGTATCAATACAAGAGGTAAGATAATTCTGATATTGGAAGGGTCTCCTCCCACCACCGCATCATCTGATGATAACCGCCGGCGAATATTCAACCCCTTCAGGATCCAGGAAGCAGCCGCCAAGAATGGTGCCGCGGCTATTTTATTAGTTCAGTCAAATTTGCCACGCCGAGGCGCAGGTACACGGGGCAATCAGCATATCAATGGATTCAAAAAAACAATTTACCCAAATACATTTACCATCTCGGAAGCCGTGGCAGAATTTATTATGGGAACAGATTATTCTTCTGCCAAAGAAGCTATGAAAAATGGAACCCCGGTGGCGAAAGCGTATGCAGCTAATGTGCAGTTAGATTTTGGCAAAGTAACAGGCAGGCTGGAAAGCAGTAATGTTATTGGGTTCCTGGAAGGTTCTGACCTGAAAGATGAATACCTGGTTATTACAGCGCATTACGATCACCTGGGTACAAGGGCCAATAATATTATTTATTATGGTGCCGATGATGATGGTTCAGGTACGGTCAGCGTGCTGGAAATCGCTGAAGCCTTTGCCAAAGCAAAAGCCGCCGGCAAAGGACCCCGCCGCAGTATCATATTCATGATGGTAAGCGGGGAAGAAAAAGGATTATGGGGTTCGGATTATTATGTTGATCATCCCTCCTACCCGCTGGAAAAAACAACTGCCAATCTGAATATTGACATGATCGGACGAATAGATCCCAAGCGGAAGAACGGAGATTCTTCCAATTATGTATATGTAGTGGGTGATGATAAACTAAGCTCTGACCTGAAACCGATCAGTGAGGCTATGAATAAAAAATATACCAACCTGGAGCTGGATCATAAATACAATGACCCTAATGATATGGAACGAATATATTATCGTAGTGATCATTTCAACTTCGCGCGACGGGGAGTTCCAATCATATTTTATTTTAACGGCACGCATGCCGATTATCATCGGCCTACTGATACCCCCGATAAGATTGATTATAAGCAAATGGCGAAAAGAGCTCAACTGGTTTTTTATACTGCCTGGGAAATGGCTAATCGAAATGAAATGATGAAAAGAGATATCCCGCTGGATACCCGATTCAGATAATATTTCTCTGCAAATACTTTAAGATTGAAGGGAATTCCTCCTTCCTTTTTTAATATGGCAACCCCGCACTCTAGATCGTCGTATAGAATGTAACTCCACTTATTTAAAAAAAATAAAATGCTTACCATGAAATCTATTCCAGGTACGGGATATCTATTTGCCTTGCTTTTTATTTTGATGATCCCTATTGAAAGTTGCAATCATGATGAGGGCGTGATTCCTACATCTGTCAAAAAGTGGGCCGCTATCGAATTAAGATCTGTAAACGAAGTACCCGCTCCGTCGGGCAGAACGGAAGAAGGAGAGCTCAACCTGGAACTACTATCCGACAATTCGCTCAAATTTGATTTTCATGTTCATAATCTGACACCCGGCGATGCGCTTACGGCCGCTCATATTCATTTAAGTAATGCAGGTGAATCCGGTCCCGTGATTATTGATCTTAAACCATCCATTTCCGGAAGCGGAGGAAGTGGTACAGTTAAAGGATTACGACAAGGACAAATTGATACGCTATTAAGCCAACCTGTTTATTTTAATATACATTCCACCCAAGTGCCGGCTGGAATAGTAAGAGGACAATTGGATCAAAAAGTTGATTTTGCTTTAGACATTGTACTCTCCGGGAACAATGAAGTGCCTGCTGTAACCACCACCGCATCGGGCTTATGTGTATTACGAATGACAGAAGACAAAATCTTATACTCAAAAGTTACCGTAACCAATATTGAAACAAATGATACAATCAGGGTATCGCATATTCACCGGGGGGCATCGGGCACCAACGGCCCGGTTCGTATATTCCTGGCGAGTTCTATTGCTGATTTTGGAATTCTCAAAACAACTGCGCTCCCCGACTCATTGTATAACATGATAAAAAACGATCCTATATATGTAAATGCTCATTCAAAACTACGTGGATCAGGATTAGTGAGAGGACAGATAAGATGAGCAAGAAATAAAAAAAAGGGAGAATAAATACCGCATACGGATACGAATCAGGCAACAACGAGATAACAATATCTTTGCAATTTACCCTGGAAATCAAAAGGGGTAGTTGCCTTAGTAATATCTTTTATTGATTCTGCCTGGATTTGTTCCTGCTGTAATTCAAACCGGCGCGAGTTGGTACTGAAATAAATTTGGCCCCCCGGCTTAGTGGCGCGTATTACTTTATTAAGAAGATCAGCATGATCCCGCTGGATATCGAGAAAATCTTTCATCATTTTACTATTACTGAATGTAGGCGGATCCATTATCACCAGATCAAAATAGTCTGCTGGCAAAGTATCGAGGTACTGCTTAACATCCGCTTTGACGAATTGAAATTTTTTCACATCATTAAATTGGTTAAGCCGGAAATTTTCCTTCGCCCAATCCAGGTAGGTATTGGATAAATCTACCGATACAATCTCCTCCGCCCCACCTGCTGCCGCATAAACAGAAAAGGACGCGGTATAACAGAATAGATTTAATACGCGCTTGCCTGCTGACTTTTCTTTTACCATCTGGCGGGTAATGCGATGATCAAGAAATAAACCGGTGTCGAGGTAATCGGAAAGATTTACTTTAAAAAACAACCCTCCTTCTCTCACCACAAAAAATTCTTCTTCGGTAGCCACCCGCTGGTATTGATCGTGGCGGTGCGACTTCCTTCTGCGCTCTTTAATAAAGATATTTTCAACCGGTTGGCCCACCACTTCACTTATTACCGGTAAACATTGTTCCAGCCATTGTTCATATTCTTCTTCTGTCAGCGAATGCTTACTTCTGTATTCGGCCAGGTAAATATTATTCTCGTATACGTCAATCGTCAATGGAAATTCAGGCAGATCGCGGTCATACAACCGGTAACAGGTTATGTTCTGCCTCTTTGCCTGTTTACTCAGATGCCGGTAAACTTTGTGCAACCGGTTTCTGAACATAATATGCTTTTCGGAAATCATTGAATCTAAAATACAACAAAGTAAGCGGGAATGAGTGATGCGGGAGGCGGGATACGGGAGGCAGGAGTCTGGAGGCGGAGGCGGAAATTGGTTAGTGAATAAGATATATACCAAATGCAGAAAGTTGAAAGCCTGGATTTTTCCGATTGTCACAGCGTTCAACCAATTCCTACAATTCCTAATTACCAATTCCGAATTCCTAATAATCATTCCAACGAAACGGCATCAATTACCAAACACTTTCTTTAAAACATCCGTAACACGTGCCGCGGGATCTTTTCGGATTTTTTGCTCCTCCAACGCAACCTGGTAAAATAATCCGCCCAGCGCTTTGTCGGTAACATAACCAGACAGGTCCGTATTTACTTTTTTGAATGTGGTAGGAAGTTTATTGTATGTTTCGAAAACATCTTTCCAGTATTTGGTAGCCTCTGTTTTCTTAAGTGCTTCGTCGATCACCGGCTTGAACGCTACGGTTAATGCGCCGGATGTTTTTCCCTTGAGATAGCTGGTAGCTGCCGAATCGCTTCCTTTTAATATCCCCAGCGCATCCTGGAAGCTCATCTGTTTTATAGCATCAATAAAAATAGGTGCAGCGGATTTGGATGCTTCTTCAGCCGCCCGGTTCATTGATAAGATAGCTTTATCCACCATACTTCCGAGACCCGCACTACGCAAAGTAGATTCTACCTTTTTTGCTTCTTCAGGCATTAATACTTTAATAGCGGCATTTGCAAAAAAACCATCAAGTGCTGATAACTTCTGAGAACTTTTATTGGCTCCTACGGATAATGCTTCTTTTAGCCCGGCAATTATTTCATCATTTGACAACGAAGTATTACCGCCTTTTACCTTGTTGAGAATTCCACCTGCTTTTTTCAGGAAGCCTCCTTCTTTAGCAGAGGTTTGTTGTTGAGCCAAAGCATTAATGGAAAATAGAATAAGAAACCCAAGTATTATTTTTTGCATATTGCTTCTATTGTAGCTAAAATAACGCCGGATCGACAGAAAAATTTGTTAAGAGATCACTTATTTATCCACTCAAAGTCCTGGTGGCGCGGAATTACATTGAATACCCTGGTGGCCATTTCGGGAGGGAGAGCCAATTTTCGAATTTTCGTATCAATCCAGGTGCCCTCCAGGGTCAGGGTGGCGGCAATTTTATCGCCATTTTTATATATCTGGTGACGAATACTCCAACGGGTAAAATCAGGGCGGGCATTTAATAATTGGATATCAATTGTTATCAGCTCGCCGAAATGAATCTCTTTACGGAACCGGCATTCCTCCCGGAAAATGATCAGTCCCAAATGCTGTTCCTGCAATGACTCAATCGTTAGACCATGCTCTGTCAGAAAACACATGCGGCAATAAGCACCCCAGTCGTAGTAGGCCGAATGCCGTACATGAAAATTTGGATCCAGGTCGGCCCAGCGAACTTCTATTCCCTTTAGATAAATATTCATTTATTCCTATTTAGGTTCAAAATAAAACAAAATAAGTGGCGTTAGCATCGATTGGGTTCTATTTATGGCAGACCTTATTTTTATGTGTATTTTTATCCCTTAATTATATTCAATTATGCAAAAACTATTCATTGTTTTGTTCGTGTTAGTATGTGGAGGTGCCTATTCCCAGGGTACCGTAAAGAAAGCTATAGCAACAAAAAAGCCGGTTAAGCCCGCCCCCGTGCAGATGAAAAACCAGGCGGATTCATTCAGCTATGCTATTGGCGTAAGCATAGCAAACTTTTACCGGGAACAGGGAATCAGCAATATCAGCAGTAATTTAGTTACAAAAGCACTGAATGATTGCAAATTAGGAAAAGCGGCATTGGATGACGGACAGGTTAATAATATCATCATGGCCTACATGCAGCAGAAACGGAGTGAGAAATCAGCCGTTACCCGCAAAGCCGGTGAGGCATTTTTGGCTGAGAATAAAATGAAAGCTGGAGTAATAACCACTGCAAGCGGATTACAATATTCTGTTTTACGGGAAGGAACAGGGCCCAAGCCCACTGCCACGGATAAGGTGAAATTACATTATCACGGAACATTAATCGATGGAACCGTATTTGAAAGTTCGGTACAACGGGGAGAGCCCATTGTTATGCGTGTAAATGAATTTATAGTTGGCTGGATAGAGGCATTGCAGATGATGTCTGCAGGAAGTAAATGGCGTTTGTATATCCCATCTTACCTGGCATATGGTGATAACGATTCGGGACCAGCGATTAAAGGCGGATCCACCCTGGTATTTGAAGTGGAATTGATTGAAATCGTTAAGTAACCAGCGGTATTGTCCTGAGTAATGGATTGGGGTTAAGTATAATAGGTAAATCGCATTCCAATTAAAGGAAAAAGGAAATCAATGATTGATTTCCTTTTTCCTTTACTAATTATTTATAGTATAGATTAAGAAACAGGGTCTTCACTCCGTACCCGGATTAATCATCGCCAATATTCATCTTCATCTGTTGTATCTGGTGTTTGGTTCCCAATACCAACACTTTCATACCTTCCTTCACCTGTAATTCTTCCGGAGGATTGATTACAAATCTTCCCTCCGCATCCTTTACTCCAATACAGTTCACCCCCGTTTTCTTCCAGGACATAATTTCGCTTAAGGTTTTATTCCGGATTTTAACAGGTAACTGATCATACGAGACCGATTCAATATGTATCGACTCCCCTTCTTCCCCCGATAAATAATCAATGAATTCGATTACATCCGGCTTTGATACCAGGGTGGCCATATGTGTACCCCCGATTTTATCAGGCATAATCACATTATTGGCCCCCGCTTTTCTCAGTTTGGGATAAGTATTGCGGTCGGATGCGCGGCTGATTATTTGAATGCTTGGATTGAGTGAACGGGCCGATAAAACAATAAATACGTTATGCGCGTCGACCGGCAATGCCGTGATAAGGGCCTTAGCTCTTATAATGCCGGCTTTTTTTAATACATCGTCATCCGTTCCATCCCCATGGATAATAAGCAGGTCAGGATTTTCTGCAACCGCTTCTTCAATTTTATCCAGCCTGCTTTCAATAACTACATATTCCTGTCCATGATAACCCAATGTTTGGGCGGCCTGCTCACCATTGCGGCCATAGCCACAAATAATCACATGATCACTTATTTTGTCGATGGCTCTCATAATACGACGGGTTTTAAAATATTTATTGATTTCACCGCTTACTACATATTGCGTTATTCGGGTTAATGCAAAGGCAACCCCGGCCCAACTGGTAATGAGCAGGAATACCGTGAACATCCTGCCCGCATCCGTTAACGGCCTTACTTCAGTAAATCCGGCAGTGGTAACTGAAATGACCGTCATATAAATAGCTTCTATAAGATTGAAATCCTCAACAACCATATACCCACCAATGCCAATGATAACAATGGTAATAATTAATATAAATGGCTGAAGCAACCGCCAGACGGCATTTTTCAAAAGCAGCGTATTTTGATAAAATTAAGGATTATAGGGTAAATCATTTTTATATTCCAGGTCAAAAAAAATGCCCGGAAAATTTCCGGGCATAAAAAATTTCACCAGCAAAATCAATACACATTCACCAGCTTGTCTTTAGGGTACTTTACACTATAGCTGATTCGGTATTTCTTGATTTCACCGGCATTCAATTCAAGTTTCCAGGTTAATACTCCCAGTTCGTTGTTTACCGTGGCGTCATTACTTTCCAGGAGCTCCACCTCAATATCTTTGTTTGTTGAGATTGGGAATTGATCCTTCAGAATCATTGCCATTTTTTCTTTCTTATTATTCTTGACAGTGATCTCGTACGTAAACACCTGCTTTTTGTTTGTTCCCAAAAACTTAACACTGCTGAAATCCTTCAATTTTTCCCGCTTTACTACTACCCTTTTATCGCGACCCAATGTGAGGTTTAAAGTATCCTGAGTTGAATTCGGATCAATATATGTTTTACCAATATAGGTTCCTTCAAACATGATGCTGGCTTCCCCGGGTAATAAATTCAATCCTTCCCAATCGGCTACTTCTCCGAGTAAATACGATTCCTTATCTAGTTTAGGAGCCGCATAATACTTATAATGGGCGGGAACCGTAAATTCTTTCAAAGCCACCTGCTGCTCCTTTCCATTTGAAGGCACATCATAATTGAGGTCAATATCAAACGTTACATTAAGGGCGTTATCGTTTACGGTAACGTAGTCATCCAACCCGTCCTTCAATGTAACCACGATAACTCCATTGGCTGCTCTTGCTCCATATACCGCCGTTGCATTAGCGTCTTTTAAAACATCTATCTTTTTTATTGATTTCGGATCAACCAATTTAAAATCATGTGCGGAAATTTCTTCTCCGTTTAATATATACAAGGGTTGGTTGGCTGTTTTCAAATTGTTATTGCCCCTTATTTTAACACCATAACCTGTTACCACCACTTCTTCCATCGCCTGTGCTTTGTTAGCTCCTGCTGATGGTATCGTATTCATGAGCATATTTCGTTCCATATTGGCCACCGGGTTGATATAGTTAAGAAACCAGCTTTGAAACACCGGTGCGGTTCCCTGCTGGCCGGGTGTTGATGTAGCGAGCGTAAGTTTTACATTCTTCCAATCGATACCGGTGGTTTGCACCAGTTTTGCCTTGTACATAACGTTCAGGGGTTTGCTGATACTTTCCACGCGTATATCATAACTGGGGTTCCAAAAGGCAGCGGGCGTGATATACGAAACAGTAAAATTATAGAATCCCGCCAGGGGGCTCATCACCTGCAATACTATTTTGCCGGAGGACTGATTGTTTTTCTGTTCCTCTTCGTTTATCTGCATTTTGATCCTTCCTATAGTTTCCTGCAGTTTGTTTTCTTTTTCACGAAAATTACTTAGTTCGTTTTCCAGTTCCAGCGTTTTTATTTTGTAATAATCCATCATCCTAATAAGTTCAGCTACGCTCAGGCCGGTTTGTGTTCCCCCGATTTGTTTGTTTGCTTTCAGTAATTCTAAAAGTTCCCTGCTTGTTTTTAACTGCACTTGTATCCTGGAAAGTTCCCTGTTCACCTGATCGAGCGAATCTTCCAGTCGCTTCACCATAGCCGACTTAACAACAGGTCTCAGGTATTGCGTTGAAAACTCCACAGACAGAATAGTAACTTTACCTTCAGTACCAATCTGAATACTGTTTACATCCACTTGATTACTTATCCCATCAATTACCAGTTCGGCGCTCCCCTGCGGGAGGTTGGCCTTCGCCGTATGTACCAGTTCGGCACCTACCCGGTATATGGTAGCCTGTTTTAGTAATGAAGGAACAATTATTTTATCATCGTTCGCCTTTGTTAGGTGTGAAATAAAACCAACGGAGAGGAAGAAAACCAGTCTTTTCATGTTATTTGTTTTAGAGTCCAACTTCTTGATGCAGTTGGTGTCCCTATTACATAAACAAAAAGACCCGCTGAGAAGCAGGTCTTATAATTAACAGGTTAGCTCAGTATTATTTATATAGCAACTCGTAATATTCATTCACCATGCGACCGGAATCGAACTGAAGGCGCACATCGCGCATCCCGTTTTTACAGATCTGCCGCCAGGTATCATAATTGTCGTAATACATCGGAAGTATTTCTTTTTCGAGTATATCGTATAACTGTTCAAAATCGTAATCATCCAGTTCCTGAGTACTCATAGATGCGTAATCAGGCTGCGGTACCACAAAACCATTGTTTCCGTGATCTATAAATTCCGGTATCCATCCATCGTCGGTAGATAGATTAACTGCTCCATTCATAGCAGCAGTCATACCACTGGTTCCGGATGCTTCCCGGGGAACGCGCGGATTGTTTAGCCAAACGTCTGCGGCTTGCTTCAAACGCTTGGAGAGTGTGAGTTCATATCCGGACAGGACCGCCACATTTTTATAATTACGGCTAAGGTGTACCAGGTTGTTAAATTCATTGATGGCGGGGTAATCCATCGGGTAAGGCTTACCCGCCCAAATAATCTGAACAGGATATTTTTTATTGAAGAGCATCCGTTCGAATCGTTCCCTATCCCGGGTTATCAATTCTGATCTTTTATACCCGGCAAAGCGCCGGGCCCACACAATAGTGAATATATCCGGCTTATACAGTTTGCCGGTTTGATCGGCGACCAGCTCAAATGCACGGCGCTTCAGATATTTTTTCCGGTCGTCCCACCAGGTATCATTCCCTTCCTCACTGGCGCGATATAATTGCTTATCGGCCCAGTAAGTCCAGTTTTGTGAATTGGTAATTGAAATAATCGGGCAAATATTATCATACTTCGACCACATTTGGCGCGATACTTCTCCATGCAATTGAGATACTCCATTGGCAAGCCGGGCAAAGCGTAAGGCAACCAGCGAATGATTGAATTGATCGTCCTTTTGCCCGGTAAGAGTTTTTACTTCGTCAATACTTAACCCGCAGAAATAACTCATTTTATGGCAGAGATGAATATCGTGTTTTTCATTACCTGCCTCTTCGGGTGTATGCGTGGTAAATACCAGTCGCTTCCGCACTTCTTCCACACTGCCATATTTTTTATAGAGGTAAAAAACTGACGACACTCCGTGAGCTTCGTTAAGATGGTATACTTCGGGATTAAATCCGATTTCATCCATTAACTTGGCACCCCCTACTCCCAATAAAATAAACTGGGCCACTTTAGTCGCCACATTGGCATCATATAACCGATGGGTTATAGTTTGAGAAACGTAATCATTTTCTGGTAAGTCAGTACTTAATAAAAAAAGAGGAGCTGATTTAAATGTTTCCGGGTTGAGGTACCATACTTTTACCCAAACCGGGTGATCGTGAATGGTTATCTGGAACTTTATACCAGTATCTTCCAGGAAACTGTAGTGTTTTTCCATCCAGGTAACCTGCAAGGTTTGATCCTGGTTGCGGGCCTGGTCATAATAGCCATATTTCCATAAGATACCAACGGCTATTTTGTTTTGTTTTAATTCATAGGCGCTGCGCAGGTGAGAACCGGATAAGTATCCCAATCCGCCACTGTAAATTTTCAATGGTTGATGAACAGCAAACTCCATGGAGAAATAGGCTACTCTTTTAGCATAACGCTCGTCTGTAGCATAAGGTACTTTGTAATGCGTGAAACTCATAAGCTTAAAACAATTATTAAAAAATAGCAGCAAACAGTTAATAAGGAATATTTCCCCGTGTAAAAATTACACAATTGAGGCCGCAATATAGCGGTTAAAACTGAAAACTTAAAAGGGAGTAATTAACTGGTATGTGGAAAAGCAGTGTATCCGTGTAATAATTAAACAGGGCAGCCAAATCAGACTGCTTACTATTGTTCAACAGCAACGACTTTAGTGGCTAATGTATCCCAGTCCCTTTTGTTACCCGTACAAAATTCCTATTGCAGCGGAAGGTTCCTATTATCTATTTCTTTTTGGATGGAGGTTTTGATTTGGGAACAGGCTTTTTAGGATAACTCCCCTCAAAAAAACATTTAATATTTCGAAAGCTGCCGCATCCGCCAGTTTCTTTTATGGCCAGCGAGGACGTGCCAAACGTAAATTCTAATGCACAGGGATTTCCAGGCTCTTTGTAATGGGCAATATTTTTTGCATCCAGGTGAAGCATGCCTTTTATTTCACCGGTGCACTCCCCATTATCTTTTTCGAAATGAATAAAGAATAGAAGCTCGCCGGTTTTTTTTGCATCCCTTATTGAAACGAAGTTGCGCTTATCCTTAACATAATCGCCTGAGAGTTTATTTTTCTGCTGAAGGGTATCAATCGGATTTATGATTTGTTCTATTATTTCTTCATTGGGCTCGGTCATAATAAGCGTAAAGGTATTGGTGGCACTATTAAAAATGTAAACATTCCGCTTAAATTGAATCTCTGCCCCGTTCTTCTTTTCGCGATAAGTAGTTATCTGAAACTTATTATCAAGCATTCCATAGGCATTCGTGCGGGAGTCAAAACCCAACCGGATCAGGGGCATAGCATTTAAATACTTTTCTTCATTGCTGAAACAAGCCAGGTACCCAACCCTTTTGTTGCCATGTACCGCTTTTACAATCAAATAGATTTCTTTCCCTTTTTCGCGGGTGCGGTAAACCGGGTAGATTTTTGGCCTTACCCCCTTACCAAAATCCTTAATTAATACAGAATCAGGTACAAACTGGGTAAATATTTTATAGCTAATCAGGACAGAATCTGTTTCGCGGCGGGTAAGGGTAGTGTCTCCTATCCTGGCGGGCAATGAAGTCTCCGGAAAAAAATCAATAAAATCAGAAACCTCCACAGCCTCTTCTCCCTGCAAAGACTTCTTCTTACTCTTACAGCTAAGAAGCAACGCGGGAATTAACAAAACAATCAGAATCTTTTTCATGCAATTACCACTGTTAGCGGTTAAAAGTAGCGATTCACCTTCACTCCGGAAAAAGTTTATTGCTTATACCGAAAATAGATTTTAGATTTGTCTAAATTTTATTTTAGGTCAAATGAAATATTCCTCCAGCAAAGAAAATTACATTAAGGCCATCTTCCACCTCCAGGAAGAGGACGGTATTGTAACTACTAACCAGCTGGCAGGTGCCCTTCAAACGCGGCCTGCCTCGGTAACTGATATGCTGAAAAAGTTAAAAACACAAAAATTATTACTGTATGAAAAATACCGAGGGTTCAAACTGACGGTAGAAGGACGCAAAGTAGCGCTGCAGATTATTCGTAAGCACCGTTTGTGGGAATTCTTCCTGGTTAACAAATTGAATTTTGGCTGGGATGAAGTTCATGAAATCGCCGAAGAACTGGAACATATCAGCAGCAAAAAACTGATAGACCGGTTAGATGTGTTCCTGGAATACCCCAAAAATGATCCGCACGGTGATCCAATTCCCGATAGCCATGGACGCCTTACCATTGCCAAACAAGTAGATCTGTTGAACCTGCCATTTAATAAACCGGCGGAGGTAAGCAGTATTGGCGATCAATCAGCCGAAATGCTCGAACTGCTTACCCATAAGAATATTCATCTCGGAAGTAAATTGGAAATAAAGAAAAAGTTCGCGTTCGACAATTCCATTGAATTAAAAATAAAAAACCAACCATCCATCACCATTAGTGAACACGTGGCCAAAAACATTTTTGTTAAGTACGATGAATAATAAAATACAGGATAACTCCCTGAGTGAAGTTCATGAATCGGTTGATATCGGCACAAAGAAAATCGGCTGGCGAAAGGCATTTGCATTTTTTGGTCCGGCCTATTTAGTAAGTGTAGGTTACATGGATCCGGGTAACTGGGCTACGGACCTTGCCGGCGGCAGCCAGTTTGGTTATTCATTGATCTGGGTTTTATTGATGAGTAATTTAATGGCATTATTGCTGCAAAGTTTATCAACGCGGTTAGGTATTGTTCGGGGCCGCGACCTGGCTCAAGCCAACCGGGAGGCATATCCCCGGTATATAAATTTCGCCTTGTACGTGCTGGCAGAAATTGCAATTGCCGCCTGCGACCTGGCAGAAGTATTGGGGATGGCCATCGGTATTCAATTACTTACTGGTTTGCCTTTGATATGGGGTGTTAGCATTACCATTCTGGACACTTTCCTGCTCCTATTCCTGCAGCAGCTGGGAATCAGAAAAATGGAAGCTTTTATTATAGGACTTGTTGCCATAGTTGCCCTATCCTTTTTATTTCAGATACTATTAGCTGCTCCGCCCATATCCGCTATTGCCGGCGGATTGATTCCTTCTATTCCGAGTAACCGCGCCCTCTATATTGCGATTGGAATTATTGGGGCTACCGTTATGCCCCATAATCTATATTTACATTCCGCCCTGGTACAAACAAGGAAAATCCAAAAGACAAGGGAAGGAATAAAGCAGGCGCTAAAATGGAACCTGATCGATTCCACCATCGCCCTTAATATAGCATTCTTTGTAAATGCCGCGATACTGATACTCGCCGCCAAGGTATTTTTCTCTACCGGCAGAACTAATGTCGCCGAATTGAAAGAAGCTCATGGATTACTGGCCGGTCTGCTGGGAACTAAACTGGCGCCTATTTTGTTTGCGGTGGCTTTAATAGCCGCGGGGCAAAGTTCAACTGTTACCGGAACGCTCGCCGGACAAATTGTTATGGAGGGATACCTTCATTTACGGATAAACCCCTGGATGCGCCGTTTATTAACAAGGTTGCTGGCTATTATCCCGGCTGTAATTGTAATTCTGGTATTCGGAGAAAATAAGGTTGACAGCCTGCTTATCCTGAGCCAGGTTATTCTTAGCTTACAACTTGGTTTTGCCATTATCCCCTTAATTCATTTTGTGAGTGATAAGAAAACAATGGGCACTTTTGTTATCAAACCATATATTAAAGCACTGTCCTGGCTGATTGCCATAATACTGGTATACCTGAATGTTCGCATGATTGCGAATGAGGTACTGGGCTTTTTTTCATCCACCGGTAATGTTGCTTGGAAAATAATTATAGTTCTTGGTGCTTTAGCTTTTACTGCCTTAATTATTTATATAACACTTTTCCCTTTTTTCCGTAAGAAAAAAATTACGGTTCCGGCACCATTGCACCCGGAAAGCAAGGTGCTCGCTCCCCTTCAAATACCATCGTATAATAAGATCGCGATTGCCCTTGATTTCAGCCTTAATGATCAAAAACTGCTGGCGCATGCCATTAGCCAGGGAAAAGCTAATACCCGTTACTTATTGATTCATGTGGTTGAAAGTGCCTCCGCCCGGTTTCTTGGGAAAGACAGTGATGATTTAGAAACAAGAACTGATGAAGAAAGACTTCAACAGTATATTCTCCAATTGGAAAAAAGCGGGTTTTCCGCCGAGGGAAAGTTGGGTTTCCGGGACCGGGCCAAAGAAATCGCGCGACTGGTGAGAGAAGAGAATGCCGATATGCTCATTATTGGGGCACACGGGCACAGTGGTATTAAAGATTGGATTTATGGGGAAACCATTGAATCAGTACGACATGAATTAAAAATACCAGTACTGATTGTCAATTTGTAAAAATGATTGGAATGTAAGAAAAGGATCCTGTATGTTGATCCGTTTCGTTTAGTTCAGTTTAACCAGGTGCTTGAGCCGGCTGAAAGTTTCCGGTTTTATGTTTAAATACGAAGCAAGATATTTCTGCGGTACGCGCTGCAGCATGTGCGGATGGTTCTTTAAGTAGTTAAGAAAACGCTCACGGGTAGTTTGATGTAACTGGTTATAATGCCGTTCATCTTTCTTCACATACATCGCCACCAATAGCAAGCGTCCCATTCGATCCGCTCCAGGCATGTTCTCAAGAGCCCGTTCCATATTCTGATAGGAAAGGGAGATGAGTGTGCTGGGCTCAATAGTTTCTACCACAACGGGCGAAGGAGTTCTTTTAAGGAAAGAAATTTCAGAGTGAATAATATGGCCTTCTGTAGCGAGTTGCAGGGTCACATCGCTTTTACCCCGGCGAACATATTTCCTGGCTAATCCGTTAATCACCATATTCAGGTATTCTTCTCTTTCCCCTTCATTCAGTACAATAGTCCGCTTATCGAAATAACGCATTTCGCAAAATCCCATTAATATTTCGGCCTGTTCCAATGAAACAGGAAAATAACGCTGGAGCGCTATCAGCGTATAATTAATAAATACAGGATCAATCTTGGTAGTAACAGCATTCATCTTTTGGGATGAAATTTTTGATGATAAATCAGTATCAGGCAATGTTGGCTTTCCTGGCCAGGGCCAGGTGTTTTAACCGGCTAAACGTTTCAGGCTTGATATCGAGGTAAGACGCGAGATATTTTTGTGGTACCCGTAGCATAAGGTTGGGATGTTCTTTAACAAAGCGCAACAGGCGTTCCCGGGGAGAATAACGAATCATGTCGAGTAGCCAATACTCTTTTTCGACTAAGAAATCTGTCATCATCAAACGGCCTATTCGCTCCCACTTGTTGTCCGATTCAAATAACTTTTCGATGTTTGTATGACTGATCGAAACCACGGTAGACGGTTCAATAGTTTCCACGATGTATTGAGAAGGTTGCCCGGAAAAAAAAGAAACAGAAGATGCCAGCATATTTCCTTCGGAAGCGATGTGTTTGATAACCTGCTCTTTTCCCAAAAGAAAATATTTACGTATCAATCCCTTTACTACAAAATTCAGATACAGCTCTACTTCCCCAATATCTGTAATTCTAACTTTCCTGTCGAACGTGCGCACTTCCATTATTTCCGACAACAAAATTTTATCCTCCTCGCTCAAGGGAGCATACTGACCCAGGTATTCCAGAAATCCTCTTACCATGAATGCAAGTTAATTCTTTTGATGACTTTTGGAACTTCCTATTTTTAGAAAGCACGCAGCACCCCAATAAAATCAAAACATATATTTCCTTCCTGGCTTAAGAACTATTTAAGGAAAACGGAATGCTTTTGTAGAATTGATGCATTTTCATAGGTTTGCAAGCATTAACCGATTAACGATTTAATTTATGGCACAAAAAATTAAGGTTACTAAACCGGTAGTAGAATTGGATGGGGATGAAATGACCCGTATCATCTGGAAGTTCATAAAAGACAAACTGATTCTTCCTTACATAGACGCTGATATAAAATATTTCGACCTGGGTATTGAGTATCGCGATCAAACCAACGACCAGGTTACCATTGATGCGGCTAACGCTATTAAACAATATGGTGTTGGAATTAAGTGCGCCACCATTACGCCGGATGAAGAAAGAGTAAAAGAGTTTAACCTAAAACAAATGTGGAAGAGCCCGAATGGTACGATCCGCAATATTCTCGACGGTACTGTTTTTCGCGAACCCATTGTGATTAAGAATATTCCAAGACTGGTTACTACCTGGGACAGCCCTATCATTGTGGGTCGCCATGCTTTTGGGGATCAATACCGCGCCACCGATTTTGTTGTACCCGGCAAAGGAAAACTCACCATAAAATTTGAAGGAGAAGATGGAAAAATAATTGAACATGAAGTATTTCAGTTCAAAGGACCAGGAGTAGCGCTGAGTATGTATAATACAGAAGAAAGTATTAGTGGATTTGCCCGTAGTTGTTTCAATATGGCGCTGCAAAAAGGATGGCCCTTATACCTGAGCACCAAGAATACTATCTTAAAAAAATATGATGGCCGGTTTAAGGATATTTTCCAGGAGATATTTGATAAAGAATTTAAAGCTGCTTTCGCGGCGGCCAATATTACATATGAACACCGTCTGATTGATGATATGGTAGCCAGCGCACTCAAATGGAATGGAAAATTTGTATGGGCTTGTAAGAATTACGATGGCGATGTGCAAAGCGATACAGTAGCACAAGGATTCGGATCGCTGGGGTTAATGACTTCTGTATTGGTAACACCTGATGGAAAAACAATGGAAGCAGAAGCGGCCCACGGGACAGTTACCCGTCACTATCGCGATCACCAGAAAGGAAAACCAACTTCTACCAATCCAATTGCTTCT
Organism: uncultured Chitinophagaceae bacterium; assembly: GCA_963775145.1. Taxonomy (GTDB): domain Bacteria; phylum Bacteroidota; class Bacteroidia; order Chitinophagales; family Chitinophagaceae; genus Endoryza. Next base: position 700,602 of record CAVZHZ010000009.1, on the reverse strand, counting down.
ATTTTTGCCTGGACCAGGGGCCTGGCCTTCCGGGGTAAACTGGATAATAACCAGCCGTTGATTGATTTCTGTAATGCCCTGGAAGCAGTTTGCATTGAAACGGTGGAGAGTGGAAAAATGACCAAAGACCTAGCTGTTTGCATACATGGTAATAAAGTAGATCACGGTGCCCACTTCCTGTATACGCAGGAGTTCCTGGATGCTATAGATGAAAATCTCAAAAAGAAAATGGGATTGTAATACGGAGAAATTTTTGGAACGAAGCCATAATTTCCGCTGCCTGTAAGGTTTTCCTTTTGATGCAATTCCATTATTTTTGATTCATGTATTTACTCGCCTTAGCCCTTGCCCCTGGCCTGGCTATCATGTTTTTCTTTTATTCAAAAGACACCTACGACCGGGAACCTTTGAAAAACCTGGTTATCTCTTTCCTGCTCGGAATGGTGAGTACCATACCCGCCATTATTATCCAAACAATCTCGCAAGCGCAACTGCTCAGTTTCTTTCCAACAAAATCGATTGCCTATTATGCCCTTTTTGCTTTTGTGGTGGTGGGGCTCGGGGAAGAGTTTTCGAAATTTATTATGCTCCGCTTCTATTCGTATCGTAGAAAAGCATTTAATGAACCGCTTGATGGCATAATTTATTCCGTTATGGTTAGCATGGGTTTTGCCACGTTAGAAAATATCGGTTACGTTCTGCAAGGTGGATATACCACTGCCATCCTGCGTATGTTTCTTTCGGTACCGGCGCATGCAGCTTTTGGCGTGGTGATGGGATATCATGCCGGGTTGGCAAAATTCGACCCGGCCAAATCTGCCGCGCATTTATGGAAAGGTCTTGTGTTGGCTGCTTTTTTTCACGGAGCATACGATTTCTTCTTGTTTTTGCAGGAAAACGCGGAAGTCACTAAATATGTTTCCGCTGGCTTACTTTTTGGCGGAGCGATTATCTCCTATTGGATAGTGATTCGTATGGCGCGCCGCTCACTCCGACTGCACCAGAATTTATCAAAACAGGATTTTATCCGCCGAAACAATAATGTATGAGCATGGAATTGGTTATACGAAATGCTGAAATAGAGGACATCAATACTATCGGATACCTTGCTTACCAGATCTGGCCCCTATCCTATAAAGATATTCTTACGCTTGAGCAACTGCAATACATGCTTAAATTGTTTTATAGCCCTTCGTCCCTCCGAAAGCAGATGGTCGAGGATCACCATCGTTTTTTGATTGCTGAACTGGATGAAGAAGCGGTGGGGTTTGCCTCCTTTTCAAAACTTGATTCTGCCGGCACTTATAAACTCCACAAGTTATATGTGCGCACAGACATCCAGGGAAAAGGGCTTGGCAAAGCCTTACTATCGCAGGTAGAAGAATCGGCGATGGCGGAAGGAGGAATATACCTTCATCTGAATGTAAACCGCAATAACAAAGCGCTTGCTTTTTATGAAAAGATGGGTTTCGTAATTATCGACGAGGAGGATATTAATATAGGCCATAATTTCTTAATGAACGATTATGTGATGGAAAAGAAATTGGAGTCGTGAAGGAAGAGTATACCGCAATACGTTATAAAAGAAGTAAATCTTCTTCTGCCATTCTTTCCAGTTCCGAATCAAAGCAAATAAATCTGCCGAAAGTAAAAGCCATGCAACCGGTACCATTAAAGTAAGTGTAAATAGTACTGAAATGCCATATCATTATTCCCCATACTCGTTTTACTGCTGCCTTCTTACGCTAAAAATCAACCCTTAACCATTGCCGCTTTTTTCATCTCAGCGGCCTTTTCTTTTCCGAGATATTTTTCGATCCAGGCATGTACCAGGTATACCAGCGGAGTGCATAAAATGGCGATAGTAAATTTGTAGAGATAACCGGTTGTTGCAATCGCTGTAACGCGGGCAAATGAAAAATGCAGGGAAAAATACAAATAGATATAGGAAACAACCAGGGTGTCTATAAGCTGCGAAACGAGCGTTGATAGTGTGGCCCGCATCCAGATATGCTTTTCGCCGGTCAGCACCTTAATGCGTTTGAATACCGTTGCATCGGCAATTTGTCCAACAAGAAATGCCGTGAGAGAAGCAAAAATAATATTCATGCCCTGCCCGAGTATTTGTGTATAGGCCGCCTGCATATCCGGTACTTGATTCTTTGATTGGGAACCTTTCCAGAAATCATCGGGGGCGGTATGAATTGCTCCATAAAATACGACGAAGGCAAAGGCAATCAATCCGGCTGTAAGAAGGGAAAGAAAACGTACTCCTTTTACACCATAGTATTCATTAATGATATCTGTCATGACAAATACAATCGGCCAGGGCAACACGCCTACCGACAAGGTAAAACCCAATCCACTTTCACCCAGCAAAGTAAAGTTGGCCGGGTCCATACCAAATGTTTTTTCCAGGGAAAAGAGTTTCACTCCGATTATTTCCGCAATCAGGGCATTGGCAATAAAAAAACCACCCAGGATAATAAAAAGGCGGGTGGGACGATCTTTTATAATATAATGAATCATCTTAAAAGCAGTATAAGTTGGACAATTAAAAAAAGAAAGTTAATAATAATTAACCAGCGCGGGAACAAGGATATTACCGGTTTATGTTGAAATAACAGAATTAATAGTACAATGTTTATGGATATATTTAGAATAAAGGAAAGAAAAATTCCCAGTACAATAACCGTTGAGCTAATTACCCCCGCAGGTAAAAGGGGAAAATACTTGCTAAGCCAACTTACGAGGAGGCAAACATTACAGATAAAACTTACCCGCATTAAAAATAATACATTACGCATAAGCCGGTATCCTGTAAAATTGCGTTATTTTGCCCATCCATTTTAATTATTTGAATTTATGAATCAATCGATCTGGCAACGGATGAAACCGCATGCACTGGCTGTGGGAATTTTTTTCCTGGTTTCTGTAATCTATTGCCTGCCTGCTATGAAGGGACTGGTAGTAAACCAGCACGATGTTATTGGATGGAAAGGAATGGCGCAGCAATCAATAGAGTTTAAAGAAAAACATGGTCATTACCCGCTATGGACCAATAGCCTTTTCAGTGGTATGCCCGGTTACCAGGTTTTAATGGAATCAAAATATAATGTTACCGTAGCCTGGTTAGATTATATCTTTCGTTTCTTTTTACCCAGCCCCGCCAGCCTGTTTTTCCTGAGTTGCATTTGCTTTTATATTCTTTGCCAGGTATTACGTATGCGCACCTGGGTTTCTATTTTCGGCGCGTTAGCGTATTCTTTTGCATCTTATAATGCTATTTTGGTTGCCGTGGGGCATACTACAAAATTCTCCTCCATGGGTTATGCTCCGGCTGTGTTGGCTGGTTTTATCTTATTAACCCAGAGTAAATATGTCTGGGGATTTATTACAACCGTCTTATTTTCCACCCTGTTGTTTTACCAAAATCACGTGCAGATCGTTTATTATACTTTGCTGATCTTATTGTGCTGCGGCGTGGCATTTGCTATACATGCTATCCGCGAAAAGAATTTCAGGCACCTGGTTAATACGGCGGCCCTTGCCTTGCTTGCCGGTGGCATAGGGGTGGCTTCATACGCGGTGATGTTATTACCATTAAATGAATATGCAAAAGAAACTATGCGGGGTGGCCGATCGGAGCTTACTTCCAGCATTTCCAAAGATGACAAAACAAGCGGGGGGCTTGACAAAGAATATGCATTTAACTGGAGTTACGGTATCGGTGAATCGATGACATTTGTTTTACCCGCTGCTAAAGGAGGTAGCAGCGGCGGGAAGGAACTGGGAGAAAATTCAAAAGCCGTAGAGGCGATGCAGGAAGCGCAATTGCCCACAGATGCCATTAATTATTTTTATCAATATCTCTCTTCCTATTGGGGCGCGCAACCTAATACCTCGGGCCCGGTATACTTTGGGGTAATTGTAATTTTGCTGGTAATTGCCGGGGTATTCCTGGTAAGAACCTGGCATCTTGGATGGTTAATAGCGGCGAGTTTAATTGGAATTGTTCTAGCCTGGGGCAGTAATATTAGCTCGATCAATTATTTTCTGTTCGATCATTTGCCGGCATATAATAAGTTTCGGGCGCCCTCGATGGCTTTAGTTATTCCGCAATTAACCTTTGCATTATTATCCGCGATGACTCTCCAATATTTATTGTATGGCGATTGGCAAGGCAAGCTGTTATGGGCCAAATTAAAACCCGCCGCTATAGTAACCGGAGTTCTGGCAATAATCATGATCTGGGGTTATCTTTCGTCGGACTTTAAGGCAGGCAGGGATAGTGAGACCCGATCTATGATTTCTCAAAGTATGGAGAGGGCCATGAGCCAGGGTAAACAACCAACAGAGCAGGCTATCCAACAGGCAAATACCGTCGCCACTTCTATAATGTCCGGACTGGTAACTGACCGAAAAAATTTATACGGAAGCGACCTGTTGCGATCGTTGATATTCCTGGCAATTGGAGCAGTTCTAATTGTATTATCGGCACGAAAAAAATTCAGCCCGCTATACCTGGCCATTGCATTTGTGACTATTTCATTCATAGATCTTATAGGAGTGAGTTTGCGTTACCTGAGCAGCAAGGAATATATTGATAATACGGAATTACTGGAGACTGCCTTTACACCCAACCAGGCCGACCTGCAAATAAAAAAAGATACCGGGTATTACCGGGTGTTTGACCAAACGGAAAGTTTTACGAACGAATCCCGTTCCGCGTATTTCCATAATTCCGTTGGAGGGTACCACCCCGCCAAACTGGCTTTGTATAATGATTTAATACAAAATCAGATTGCCAAAAATAATATGCAGGTATTGAATATGCTCAATACAAAGTATTTCATTGTCGCCAATCCGCAAAACCAGCAGCCAGTGGCCATTCCAAATCCGGAAGCCCTGGGACCCGTATGGTTTGTAAAAGCGGTGAAAATGGTAAACAATGCTGATGAAGAAATGAAAGCGATGGACAATTTCTCTCCAAAAGATACTGCCATTGCCGACAAGAGAGAACAATCCAGGATTACCCTGCCTACGCAATTAGATTCTACCGCCTCTATTAAACTGATTCAAAACCTGAACGATCAAATACTTTATGAAAGCAAATCGACCAGCAATCAGTTTGCCGTATTCAGCGAGATTTATTATCCCCATGGATGGAAAGCGTTGATCGATGGAAAAGAATTTCCAATCGCCCGCGTGAACTATGCGTTGCGAGGATTATCGATACCGGCCGGAAATCATACAATTGAATTTCGATTTGAACCCGCCTCAAAAGCTACCGGGGATCTGATTTCCCTTATTATTGGTTTACTTTCAATATTACTGGTGGCAGGGGGGCTGTTTTGGGAGTGGAAGAAGAGTAATTCAGTACCGGCCAGCACAAAGCCTGCATCGAAATCGTAAAATCCAATGGATAAATTTTTGCCCTATGAGGATTATTTAGGCCTTACCATTCAGGAAAAAGCCAGTTTACTATTTGAAAAGCTCAGCACATTACGGGTGGAAGAACTGGGTATGCCTTATTATTGCGCCGAATACTATAAGGGCAGCCATTATAAGCGTTTATTTTTTTCTATTGAAACCAGCGCCCATTTATTATACCGATCCATTAGCGCCACCAAAAAACCAATACAGGAAATGGTTATTATGGACTATGGAGCGGGCGTGGGCACCTTATATACGCTGGCAAAAATGATCGGCTGCCGCCAGGTTATTTATAATGACCACCTGGAAGACTGGAAGCAAAGCGCTCAATTAATTGCGGAGGCCATTGGCGTGCAGGTGGATGAATATATAGTAGGTGATATTGATGAAACCCTTGCCGGATTAAAGGATAAAAATATTCAATGCACAATTATCACTTCCCGGAATGTAGTGGAGCATATTTATAAGTTGGATCATTTCTATTCTGCAATTGCTACGCACCAACCCGCGGCCCTGGTTTATTCTTCCACCACGGCCAACTATAAAAATCCCGGCAGCCGGATCAAACACTGGTTCTGGCATCAAAAATGGGAAAAACAGTACAAGGAGCAAAGAAAGAAAATGATAACCGAAATAGCACCTGGGTTGAGTGAAGCGGCAGTAAGCAACCTGACGGCCCTGACAAAAGGAAAAGCAGGTAAGGATATTGAAGAAAGTGTACTGCATTATCTTACCACGAAAAATTTTCCGATCCCGATTCCGGTGAGAAGCAATACCTGCGATCCTTCAAATGGCGTATGGGCCGAGCACCTCTTGAAATTTGAAGAATATGAAAAGTTGATTGGGACCCATAACTATACTGTACGATTTGGACCGGGATTTTGGGATACACATTACAGCAAAGAATGGAAGAATGGTTTAGGAAAGATGCTGAATAAGCTGATTGCCATAAATCAATCTATTGCCTTTATGATCGCCCCGTTTATTTATGTGATTGCGGAAAGTAATAAAATGAAAGATTTGAAAAATTAAATCAGAATAATTGATATAGTCTGCGATATGACCAATACAGAAAGAGTGGATAAAACATTGTTCGAAGAATCGCATTATCTCGGTAAACCGGCCGATGAGGATGACCGAATTATTATGCGCCGAATAAATTTATTACACAATCAAACTGGTTTTTTTAATAAAGAAATGACTTGTATTGAAATTGGATGCGGCAACGGGGCTACTATCAACCGGGTAGCTTCCGAATTTCATCATTGCACCGGAATTGACGCGTATGATTATGAACCAGCCTTTGCGAAACAAAAGGAAAAATGGAACGCCGTAAATTCCGAATTCAAACTGGTTAACCTGGAGCAGGTTACTATGAACCAGCAATTCCATCGTATAATCAGTTTTGAAGTAATCGAACATTTCCGGGATGAGAATTTAGTGTCAAAATATTTTCAATTGCTGGAACCGGGCGGACTGGCTGCCATTAGTGTACCGAATAAATGGTGGATATTCGAAACGCATGGCGCGCGACTTCCCCTGCTTCCCTGGAACCGCGTTCCCTTTTTTTCTTGGTTACCCCGACCGCTCCACGAGCGCTGGGCAAATGCACGCATCTATACAAAAAACCGTATTCAAAAATTATTAATAAAGCATGGATTTGAAATTGTCGAATGCTGTTACATCACTGCCCCCATGGACGTATTAAAAGAGGGCCGTTTAAAAAATTTTCTTACCCGGTTCGTTTTTAAAACCGATACCACTGCTCTCCCTTTCCTGGCAACCGCTATCTTCGTGCTGGCAAAAAAACCACTGAACAAACCGATATGAGTGGGATCCGCATTGTCAGCATTATTCCTTATAAAATTCTACCCGCCCGGTTAGGGGGCGAAAAGGGAATTGCCCTATTTAACGAATACATTGGTACCCTGATTCCTATCACTGCCATCGGTACGCGGAACAATGAGATTGCCGAAGCAAAGAATTATGTAATACTGAACATTCTTTCCAATAGCCGGCTCCGCTATATTAATATATTCTTATACTTTACCATTCGGTCATTAATAAAACAGGAACGGGCTACACATTTGCTCATCGAACATCCCTATTATGGCTGGCTGGCCTGGCTGTTAAAAAAAACAATGGCCATAACCTGGGTAGTCCATTCTCATAATATTGAATTTGAAAGATCGCGATCAATTGGCCGCTGGTGGTGGAAGGCTTTAAAATGGTACGAACAATGGGTATATAAAAGAGCTGATATTAATTTCTTCATCTCCGAAGATGACCGCCGCTATGCAATAGAAAAACTAAGAGTCAGTGAATCTAAATCATTCGCCATTACTTATGGGGTGGAAATACCAGGCATTCCCACTGACCTCAATGAATGCAAACAAAAAGTACTAAAAAAACACGCCGTACATCCAGGGGAAAAAATCCTGTTGTTTAATGGAGCTCTGTATCATCATACCAACTACAATGCTTTGCAGGTAATCCTGGATATTGTTAATCCGATTTTGTTAAAGCAACCGGAACTTTCTTATAAAATTATCGTTTGCGGGAAGGGCCTTCCGGATTTCTTCAACGAGCTCATAGAGTATACAGGCAGGAATATTATTTATGCGGGTTTCGTGGAGGATATATCTGTTTACTTCAAGGCCGCTGATCTTTTCTTAAACCCGATAATCAGTGGCGGGGGCGTAAAAACAAAGGCCATTGAAGCCATTGCATATAATTGCCCGGTGGTTTCAACCCGGATCGGCGCATTGGGATTAGAACAAAATTTATGTGGTAACCAGCTTAAAGTAGTTGATGATAATGCCTGGGAAGAATTTGCCAGCGAGGTATTGCAATCCCTTAAACAGGCAGGCACTACTCCGGAAAGTTTTTATCAATATTATTACTGGGGAAATATCGCCAAAAAAGTAGTGGCTATCCTAAACGGAAATAGTTAATTGACTGGATGGTTTCTGATTTTTGCCTCCCGGATTATTTTTTTACTCCTTCACCAATAATTCTGTTTCTGCTATTGCTTGCCGTTCGGTTAACTGGCGGCCAATAAATTTCCGGTAATTGGTTTTATTATTTACAAACAAATTGGCAGGGATGCCCCCACTCCACTTCTCATCAATCTTTGGGCAAAAATGATCAGCGTTGGTTTCATCCAACCAGAAAAACGTAGCATTAAAATTCCGCTGTTTAATAAAATGAACGATTTTTTTTGGATATGCTTCGGTAAAATCGAGACTTACCAGTAAATATTCCACTTTCTTTTCCCGTTGTTTTTCCACGGCATCCTGTAACCAGGGAATTTCATGTAAACAGGGAGCGCACCAGGTGGCCCAGAAGCTAATTACCAGCGGATGATCGCTTGAATTAATATAAGATTCCAATGCATCAATCTTTACTTTTTTCACGTTCTGTCCATCAACATTAGAACAAAGAAAAAACAAGAATAAAATAGAAAAGACCTTTATCATAATTCAAAGATAATCGGGATAATAAGAATAGCCAGCAGTAAAAAAATCCGGGTTATTGCTATGATCAGGATGCCCCTTCTTCTTCAAATCCCCATTGTTGCAATAGGTTACTTAATTGAGGATCTTTCAATTTACCTGCCTGGTAATGGCCCGCGGCTTCTTTCTGCCTGTACGCTTCATACAGCGTAACGGCACATGCAACTGAAATATTTAATGACCTGATAATACCTACCTGGGGAATTATGAAATTACCGTCGGCCATGGCCCTGATTTCTTCGCTAACCCCTGAATGTTCGTTGCCAAAGACAAGAGCAACCGGCTGAGTCATATCAATCGAATAGAGTCCTATTGCATCACTGCTTAAGTGCGTGGTAAAAATATGGGCATAGTTTTGCCGGAGTTCGGCAAAACATTCCTTGGCATCTCCAAATTGGCGAACGGTAAGCCACTTGGCCGCGCTGGAAGAACTTTTGGCACCCCATTTTCTATGAGGAGGTATTTTCGTATTAAGTACAAAAATTTCCTGAACACCCACCGCATCGCAAGTGCGCATCACCGCGGAAATATTATGGGGGTCAAACACATTCTCCAGCACAACCGTGATATCATTCTGCCGTTTATTCAAAACACCTGTCAGTTTTTCCCTTCTTTCTGGCGTCATATTTGTAAAATAGATGAACGAAAGTAATAAAAACAAATATCCTATATTCTAAAAGTCATTCAACCGTCTATCATTAAGCAGATTATGAAAATATTTAAAATACTCATTATTATATTGGTTTTGGTTACAGGCCTCTTATTTGCAGCTCCCTATATATTTAGACCACAGATCATTTCTCTTGTAAAAAAACAAATCAATAATAAGGTTAATGCGAAAGTTGATTTTGCTGACGTAAACATCTCATTTTTCCGGCATTTTCCCAAGGTGGCAGTAACCATCAATCAACTGGAGGTAACTGGCCTCAACGAATTTATTGAAGACACCTTACTTTCTGCCAGGAGTATTGATGCAGCCGTTAATTTCCTGAGTGTAATCAAAGGGAATAATATGACTGTTTATTCGGTGACCCTGAATGAACCAAGAATACATGCCATCGTAACGAAAGAAGGAAAAGCCAATTGGGATATTGTAAAACCGGATAGCGCCGATAAGCGCGCTGGTGCAAATGAAAAATCATTTCAACTGGAGCTTAATCAATACGCGATCAGGGATGGTTATTTAAAATATGACGATGAAAGCAGCGATATACACGGGGAGATCATAAACCTCGATCACGAAGGACGAGGTGATTTTACTGCTGAGTTATTTACTCTTTATACCAAAACAAAAGCAGAGGCCCTGAATTTTACGTATGGAGCTATCCCCTATCTGGTAAATACACAAACGGGCATCGACGCGGATATTCAGGTAGATAATAAAACGAATACCTATACTTTTAAAACGGACAGAATCAACCTGAATGAGTTGGTGCTGAATGCAGGAGGTTTTTTTCAGTTAGTAAATGACAGCACCTACAAAATGGATATTTCCTTCAGCGCCCCATCTACCAATTTCAAAAACATATTATCCCTGATACCGGTAGTATACCAAAAAGATTTTAAGAATGTCAAAACCAGTGGAGAAACGGTTTTCGATGGTTTGGTTAAAGGAATTTACGATGGATCACAGATTCCGGCCTACCAGGTTAATCTGGCGGTGAAGAACGGGTTCTTCCAGTATCCTGATCTTCCCAAGCCGGTAAAAAATATCAACTTCGCTCTTTCCATCAATAACCCTGATGGCATCACGGATCATACTGTTATAGATATTCCTGATGGGCATATTGAATTGGACAACGATCCGTTTGACTTTCGACTACTGGTAAAAAATCCGGTAAGTGATCTATTCATAGACGCAGCTGCAAAGGGCCAGCTCGATCTTTCAAAAATTGGCCAACTGGTGAAATTAGAAGGGGGAACAAAGTTATCAGGCTTGTTGAATGCAGATGTTAATGTGAAAGGAAAAGTGAATGCCATTCAGAATCAGCTTTACGATCAGTTTACCGCAGGAGGCACGATTGATTTGAATAATTTCTATTATGCATCGGATAATTACCCCGATGGAGTAAATCTGGATAATCTTCAATCCACTTTTACCCCACGTAATGTAATGCTACGTAATGTAAGCGGGAAGTATCTCAAAACTAATTTCTCTGCCAATGGACAAATCAACAACCTGCTTGCTTATTTACTAAATAATAAACCACTGGAAGCGTTACTGAATGTAACGGCCGACAAGGTCAACTTAAACGAATGGATGGGAGTATCCGCCGATACCAGCACCCGGGGTACAGCGGCCGCTCAACCTTTTGTGGTACCGGACAATATTCGTTTTCTGGTAAATACCAAAGCAGATGAATTACATTATGATAATTTGGATATCCGTACTGTTTCCGGAAGCATACAAATTGCGGATGAAACCATTCAACTAAAGAATATAAAAGGAAATGCGCTCGATGGAACGATGGATATCAGTGGCTCCTATTCAACGGCAGAAAGCAAGAAGAAACCAGACATCTCTCTCACCTACGATGTAAAAGACTTAGATGTAGAAAAAACATTCTATGCATTTAATACCGTCCAAAAACTGATGCCCATCGGTAAGTTCATTGCAGGTAGATTAAATTCTCAACTTACCATGAAGGGAAAATTGGGAGAGAATATGATGCCCGATCTTACTTCCCTGACCGGCAATGGCAGTCTTCTTTTAATCAAAGGCTTTCTTAGTAAATTCAAACCACTGGAAGAACTGGCCCAAACAATTAATGTAAAAGAGTTGTACCAGCTTTCACTAAAAGAAGTGAAGAATTATATTGAATTTACCAACGGAAGAGTAATGGTAAAGCCTTTTAAATTTAGAGTGAAAGAAATTGAAATGGAGATCGGAGGCTTTCATGGATTTAACCAGTCGCTTGATTATACCATCAACCTTAAAGTACCCCGTTCGCTGATGGGGGAAAAGGGAAATACATTCATCAACGACCTGGTATCCCAGGTTAGCAACAAAGGCATACCAATTAAAGTTGGTGAAATGGTACCCATACAGGTAAAATTAGGCGGATTCATAAATAATCCTATTCTGAAAGCGGATTTGAAACAGACGTCTGCTGACCTGGCGGAAGATCTGAAAACGCAGGTAATCGATTTTGCAAAAGCAAAAATGGACAGCACCAAATCAGCCGTTACGAAAGTGGTTAAAGACAGTATTGAATCGGCTAAAAAGCAGGTAACCAAAGCGGCGGAAGATGAACTTAGAAAGAAAATATTTGGGGGAAAAGATTCGGCCGTCAATTCATCGCCTGATACCATAAATACAAGAAAGAAACTGGAAGAAACGGGGAAAGGCTTGATTAAAGATCTTTTTAAGAAGAAATCAAAAGATACAGTAAAGAAAGGGGGATGAAGCAATCAATATTTAGTCTCAAATATTCGATTGCCAATGGCTTTAAGCCACCAGCCTGCATATATTAGATTATGGCTCGCCCATTAATTATTAAGGAACCAGAAACATATTAAGAATCCTGCAGTAGTCTAAACCCGGATCCTATTCTGACACCCTGGATCCCACAAACCGGTTCTCTTTCCCTTTATCCGGCCCCCGCCTCCACCCCTTCAACCCCACTTTAAAAATATCTCCCAAGAGTATGATGTATAGGCATTTTGCCCTATTTTTGCCCACCCTCAAAAAATCAACTTTAGAATAAGAATTAAATGCTTATGAACAATTTGATCTATCTCGTGCCAGTTTGCGGAATTATCGGTCTGTTGTATACGCTGGTAAAATTCAATTGGGTTACAAGGCAAGACGCTGGTAACGACCGGATGAAAGAAATAAGCGCGTATATCGCGGAAGGAGCGATGGCCTTTTTAAAAGCGGAGTGGAAAGTATTGGGTTATTTCGTTGTAATTGTAGCCATACTCCTGGCGATAATGGCACAGGCCAATCCGCACTCGCATTGGTCCATTGCCCTCGCTTTTGTCCTGGGAGCCGTTCTCAGCGCCACCGCCGGATATATTGGAATGAAGGCAGCCACCAAGGCGAATGTTCGTACTGCCCAGGCAGCGCGGACAAGTCTAAGTAAAGCGCTCAATGTTTCCTTTACAGGCGGTTCTGTGATGGGTGTTGGGGTAGCCGGTTTAGCAGTGCTTGGTTTGGGTGGATTGTACATTATATTAAAACACTTTTTTGCTCCAGAAGCGCAGGTAAATTCCGATGAAATGATCAGAACCGTAGAGGTACTGACGGGCTTTTCATTAGGTGCAGAGTCGATCGCGCTTTTTGCCAGAGTTGGTGGAGGAATTTATACTAAGGCAGCCGACGTAGGGGCTGATCTTGTTGGAAAAGTAGAAGCTGGTATTCCCGAAGATGATCCGCGTAATCCGGCAACGATTGCCGATAACGTGGGAGATAATGTGGGTGATGTTGCCGGAATGGGTGCCGACTTATTCGGTTCTTATGTGGCAACTGTATTAGCTACGATTGTTTTGGGCCAGCAAACGCAAGTTATCGGCACCGATGCTTTAGGAGGCTTCTCTCCCATTGTGCTGCCGATGATGATCGCAGGAGTAGGAATCCTCTTTTCTATAGTAGGTACTTTGTTTGTTCGCATCAGCGAAACAGCGGGAATAAATACCAATACGGTTCAAAAAGCGCTTAACATGGGTAATTGGGGTTCCATGGTGCTGACAGCCTTTGCAGCCGCTGGTCTTGTTTTCTGGTTACTTCCCGAAAAAATGATTTTACGCGGCGTTGAATTTACCAATATAGGTGTATTAGGCGCTATTGGCGTTGGCTTAGTAGTGGGTGCTTTAATGAGCATGATTACGGAGTATTACACGGCTATGGGCAAGCGTCCCGTGTTAAGTATCATAAGGCAATCCTCCACGGGTCATGCTACCAACGTGATTGGCGGATTGGCGGTAGGAATGGAGTCGACTTTCCTACCTATTCTTGTATTAGCTGGTGGTATTTGGGGATCTTATGAATGTGCCGGGTTATACGGCGTGGCTATTGCCGCGGCAGGTATGATGGCTACTACCGCTATGCAATTAGCTATAGATGCCTTTGGTCCTATTGCAGATAACGCAGGGGGTATCGCAGAAATGAGTGAATTGCCGCCCGAGGTAAGGGAAAAAACGGATGTATTAGATGCAGTAGGCAATACTACCGCAGCGAGTGGTAAAGGATTCGCTATTGCATCCGCCGCATTAACAGCCCTTGCATTATTTGCCGCTTTTGTAGGCGTGGCCGGAATTTCCGGAATTGATATTTATAAAGCCAATGTATTAGCTTGTTTGTTTGTGGGAGCGATGATTCCATTCATTTTTTCTTCGCTGGCGATTCGCGCGGTGGGGGAAGCAGCTATGGCCATGGTGGAAGAGGTTCGTCGGCAGTTTCGTACCATACCCGGCATTATGGAAGGAACCGGTAAGCCCGAGTATGATAAATGTGTGGCAATCTCTACACAGGCTTCGCTCAAAAAAATGATGTTGCCGGGCGCTATTGCCATTGTATCTCCTCTTATCATAGGATTTATGCCAGGACTGGGTGCGGAAGCATTAGGTGGTTTTTTAGCTGGGGCTACAGTAAGTGGTGTACTGATGGGAATGTTTCAGAATAACGCGGGCGGCGCGTGGGACAATGCCAAAAAGAGTTTCGAAAAAGGAGTTGAAATAAATGGCCAGATGTATTATAAGAAATCGGAACCGCACAAAGCGTCTGTAACAGGAGATACTGTAGGAGACCCATTTAAAGATACGTCAGGACCCTCCATGAATATTCTTATTAAACTGATGAGTATTGTATCGTTGGTTATCGCACCTACCCTGGCGCAGATCAGCGATTCAAAAGCGGAAGCTCAAACTGGTTCAAAAAAAGAACATAAAATGGAAATGCAGGTTACTATTGGTGAAGCGGCTAAAAATGAAGAGGAGGTTCTTAAGCCATTGATTGGTGCCCTGCAGGCGGATGGCTTAATTGACGGAAAAAATTATTCTATTGAATTAAATAGCGGTGAATTGAAAATAAACGGGAAGTCACAGGAAAAAGAGGTGCTGGCTAAATATCAGCCGCTTTTAGAGATGGATAGGGTAAATATTAAAGTCAGTGAAAATTGATTTGGAATTGAATTAAAAAATATTACCTTAGCAACTCAACACAAGGCACTATATCATACCATATACCAAAAGCCCGGATGTCTCCACATCGGGGCTTTTTCTTTTAAATGTAGCATCCACCGATTGAAAGCATAATTTAATAAAGAGCCACTGGTTAATAGTTTAGATTTTATTTGCTCGGGGAAACTGGACAATTATATTGCGTAAACGATTTTTGCAGTGATATGCCCCACCCCCCTTCCCGATCTATTAGTAAAGTAAAAAAGGCAAGCATTATTGTTTCGCATACACAGATTGCAGGTGGAGAAGATTAATAACTTATAAATAAATAAGAACCAGGATTAAAAAAGCAACCCTGTCTATTTGCAAAAAAGGAAAGCTTGCGAAGGCTTTATTTCTTCATTTTCAATTTTTTATTTTTCATTCTTCATTTCCCAAAGCCTTTTATCCCCCCGGTTTTCCACCCGTTTATTCACTTTTGTCGGACGCCTAACGTTTATTAACTTCCTTTAACTTTTCATTACGAAATTTGTCGTATTTTTAAAGCAAATTAATTTTGCATGGCAACAAAGTATATTAAGCCCACCGAAAGTGAGTTGGAAATACTCCGGGTGTTATGGGAGAAAAGAACAGCGAGTGTGCGGGACGTACATGAAGAGTTATCCAAGACCAAAGATGCCGGCTACACCACTACCCTCAAACTAATGCAGATAATGTTTGAAAAAGGATTGGTGAAAAGAGACGCTACGCTCAAAACGCATTTTTACCAGGCAGCAACCAGCCGGGAAAAAACGCAAAAGCATTTGCTGGGTAAAATGATCGATACCTTATTCGGTGGATCGCCCACTAAACTGGTAATGCAGGCTCTCGGCAATCACAAAGCATCTTATGAAGAACTGGAGGAGATCCGTAAAATGATTGACAACCTGAAAAAACAATAGTATATGAATCTATTGGCGCAATCTGCTTTCCTGAAAGCCTTGGGATGGTCTTTGCTGCACAGCCTTTGGCAAATGGGTGTTTTATGGTTATTGTATATTATACTTACATCAAATGGAAAAAGATTTCAGTCGAGGCAGCGATATAACTTGTCCTTTCTATTTGTTGTTGCCGGATCCATTGCCTTCCTGTTCACTTTAATTTACCAATGTTACCAGGGTACAGAGCCCATCATAATTTACCAGCAATCTTCGGAAATTAATAATCCCGTCAGCTCGTTCTCTACTCTTTTTCTACAAATAGTTCCTTTTCTTGAATCCGCTTTACCCCTCCTGGCAATCGCCTATCTATTTGCGGTAAGCTTATTATCGGTTCGCCTGTACCGGCAATACTTCTTTTCACATACCCTTATCACATCCGGGCTTAAAAAAATAAGCCCCGAATTACGCATGTTTCTTGCGGAGCTGGCACAGCGGTTTTCCATTAAGAAGAAAATACGAATCGGCTTGTCTGACCTGGTTAGCACACCACTCACCGTTGGTTTCTGGAAGCCGGTTATACTGTTACCGATCGCTGCGGTAAATCAACTAAGCCTGCAACAAACGGAAGCTATCATTTTGCACGAATTGAATCATATCAAACAAAACGATTACCTAATTAACCTCTTTGTTACCTGCCTCGATATTTTACTTTTCTTCAATCCTTTTTCACGGCTCTTAACCGGTAATATTATCAGGGAAAGGGAAAATAGTTGTGATGATATGGTATTGCAGTTTCGGTACTCCCCGGCTGATTATGCAGAAGCATTAATGATACTGGAACAACATCGCCTCCTCGAAGTGCCGGTGCTGGCCATTTCCGCTACGGGCAGTAATAAAAAATTATTATTGAACCGGGTACAACGCATCCTTCACGGAACCGCCAAACATTCTCCCATAAATTATAAGTGTATCGCGTTTGTTTTTATTGCTTTGATCATTGGATCTGCGGGCCTTTTCAACCCGGATAAAATTATTATCCAGCAAAGTCCCGCACTATCCTCAAACCTGCTAATGAATAATCCATCCGAAATAATTCCATTACTTTCCACTCCGTCAAATATCAATAAACCCTTTTTTAGTGTACAATCAGGCTTTCAGCAGCAAGCGGCCTCTGCCCCGTTGAAGAAAATAGAACCTGCCCAATGGTTAACATCAAAAAAAGAAGAAGAATTAAATAAACTACTAAAGGTGGCTATGTATGAAGAAACCAACAGCCATAACTATTCTCTTGCAGGTGAAAACAACCACCTGACCGATTTCGTTGCCGACCAGCAGCATCAGGAATTTTCGCTACAGGAAAATGAGGCTATCGCTATTGATCCGGAAGACATTAGCGAACCACAGCCTTATATACCTGCCAATAGTTTTTCTTACCAATATATGGAAGATACAACCTTACCTAAAAGGTATGTTCCTGCTATTAGTGAATTGAAAGCGAAAGAAAACCTGGAAATAGCCATCAAAGCACTGGAAGAAATTAATTGGAATAATTTAAAGAAAGGAATATCCGGCAACAACAAGCAAATAGATATTTCGCTGTTACAGGAAGAACTAAAGAAAGCACTAGCGGCCATTGACTGGAAAAAAATGCAGGAAGAACTGGGTACCGGATTGAAACAGGCAGGGGAAGAACTCAAATTAAAACAGGTATATTTATCGCAATTGCAGAAATTTCAAAAGGCACAGGCAGAGCAAAAACAAATCAACGATCAAAAAAGACAATTGATACTGATGGAGCGCGTAATGCAAAATAAGGAACTTCAAAAATGTGAAGAAGACCGCAAAAAATCAGCAGAGAAGAAAGTAAAAAAAGTGGTGGTAATTTGATGGCCCCGCAAAACGGTCAGGGAAATTTATGTTACGGTCCACAGAAACCCAGACCGCTTAAGCAAAAGTATTTCACCAAACATTCTTCGGACACCAGTCAGCATATTTATTTCCCAGCATAAATCCAATAAGGATTTCATGAGTGCCTTTACTAACGGTATTCAACCTCGAGGTTGTGTAATCGTAGGAATATCCAATGTTTAAGGTATTGGAAATATTCACTCCCAGCATTCCTGCAAAACCTTCCCCGGTTCTGTAACTCGCTCCTATCCAGGCAAGGTCCTGGTATTGTAATTTGGTATTGATATCGACCTGGACAGGTAGTGGCCTAATGTATTTAACCATTACAGAGGGAGTAAGATTAAAATCCTCGCCCACCAGCAAACGATACCCGGCTGTTGCAAACAGGTGTGGGACAAATTTGCCCTCCGTTGTTTTCACTGCATAATCGGAAAAAGCAACTTTAAGCGGGATAATCTGCTGGGCTGAAAGACCTACAAAAAAATCGGCCGAATATAAATACAAGCCGGCATTAAAGTCGGGTTTTATCGTATTTATTATACCACTATTATATACGGCCGGATCAACCGGAACGTAAATAAAATCGAGCTTACTCGTATTTAAACTTAAGTTGGTAATGCCCGCTCCAAAACCAGCTGCCAGACTTGTTTTGGCTGATAAACCAATATGATAGGCATAAGTTCCGTAAGCAGCAAACCGACTTAATGGCCCCGTGCGGTCATTGATAATCTGTAACCCGATGCCATGATGTGGTTCCGCCGCTGTATAATCTTCCCAATAACTTTTCCCGCGCGGGTTTTCTCCGGGTACCCGATAAGAGGTGGCAGAGGTACGGTAATCTTTTTTACCCATCGGACCATGTATGGATATATATGTTGTTAT
Organism: uncultured Chitinophagaceae bacterium; assembly: GCA_963775145.1. GTDB lineage: Bacteria > Bacteroidota > Bacteroidia > Chitinophagales > Chitinophagaceae > Endoryza. The sequence goes on along the minus strand of CAVZHZ010000009.1, from coordinate 681,821 downwards.
GGGGGCATCCTGCAAACCTACCCATTGATGCCGATGACTGGCTTTGACGTCTACATAATTTTCAATACCCGTTATGGCCGGATTAATGATATACTGGTTGAGAATATACTGGGTATAATGTGGCTTCTGTTGCGCTGCCCCCTGCAGGACAACGCTAATAATCAACATACACAATAATAACTTCTTCATACGACTTTTCTTTTGACAGGCACCATAACAAAACAACAAATAATGACAAATAGCAGGGCAAATTGGCTGCGGCGCCGGTTTGTTAAAAGGCCATTGGCCATTACCTGTTTTACCGGATAATTGTTACTGATCCATTCATCTGTTGGCGTCCATTCTTAGGATTTATGATCCAATAATAAGTTGCAACCGGCATGGGATTTCCCTTATAGGTTCCATCCCATGGATTACTATAGCCTACGGAACGATATACCAATTGCCCGTAACGATTATACACTTCTACCGTGGCACCGGGATAAGACTCTAAATACTCGATCACCCACTTATCATTTATTCCATCCCCATTCGGTGAAAATACATTCGGGATCTTCGGTGTTTTCAGCACTTTCACAAAAACATCATCGTCGTTAATACATCCATCCACTGATGTAACAGTCAGGGTATATGTAATATCTTCTTTGGGAGATACTTTCGGCGTACTGATAGCGATATTATCAATTGAAATGTTGGGTGTCCATGAATAGCTTAAACTACTGCCGGTGGCTTTAGCCTGGAGAGTTATAAAACCACCTTCTAAAACCGTTCTGTCGGGGCCAGCATCTACCAATGGTGTTGGGTTCACCGTTATCGTTTGTTCGGCAAACGTACGGCAGCCATTGGCGGCGGTAAAACTATACCGAATTGTATGAATACCGGGTTTCGCCTGGGCCGGACTAAACAACCCGCCTGGAGAAATAATACCATTTCCACTGTAGATGCCTGTACCGGTAAATCCAAAAACTTCCCTCGCGGCGGAAAGCTGGAAAGGAATAACTTCTTCGCAAACCGCATTCATGGGATCGAATTGTATCGAAGGACTTGCATTTACGGTTACGCTCCTTGTAATTTCATTAATGCAATTGATTCCCGAATAAGCAACATAGCGAACCTGGAACGTACGGGTACCGGGCGTACCAAAATCGGGATACTTGTGCGTATAAAGCCGGCCGGGAGCAGGCTCTTCATCTACCGTTTTAATAGTAGGATCATTTCCATAATCCCAATACACTTCTACTTTTACGATATTTCCGAAATCAACGGTAGAGGCATCGTTTATCGTAACATCCTGGTTAGCGCAAAGACCTGCCGAATTATTAACATTGAATCCGGCTAAGGGTATTGAACCATTAACAGTAAATGGCTTTGAAATACTGCTCTTGCAACCATCCTTGGAAGTTACCGTTAAAGAGACTGTATATTGTCCGACTGCGGTATACCGGTGTTGCGGGTTCTTTTGGGTGGAAGTATTAGGATTGCCGGCTGTAGCATTGGGATCGGCAAAATTCCAGAGATAAACAAATTGAGATTCACTGTTATCGCCTATCCTGCTACTATCGGTAAACTGGGCGAATGGATCAGTTAAACAAACCTCCGGCGTGCCAAAATTAGGTTGAGGAAGATAATTCACAACCACCGGCTTTGAAAGGACGGTACTAATACATCCTTTATTACTCTCTACCTGTAACGACGACGTATAGGTGCCGGGTGACGCATATGTGGTGGAAGGATTTTGAAGTGATGAAACCAGGGTGTTTCCAAATATCCATTTCCATTTGTTAATGGCACCATCTGCTGAAGAGGAAAGATCACTAAAAGCAACCACTTCTCCTGCACAGGAAACAGGAGCAATCGTATAATTGGGAACGGGAAGCCTGTTTATATAAACCGGTACGGTTACTGTATCGGAAAAACAAGTTCCCGGTGTACCGGAACGTACAAATACTGTTACACTTTGATTTCCTGCATTGCTAAAAACATGATATACTATTATTGAATCTGCTCCGGCTGCCATGGTGCCTGTCGTTGGGGCATCATTGCTCCAGTTGCAGGTGTAATCAGTAATTTTTAATCCGGCCGGAGTATTAATTTTGATGGCTACCCTAACTGAATCACCGAAACATTTTTCTACCGGCGCCGAAACGGAAAGTTTAGGTTGCGGATAGATGGTATTCATCACTTTTATAGAATCATCCACACAACCATTGTTAGAGGTTACGGTTAACCGAACATTATACGGGCCGGCAGCCGTGTATTGATGCACCGGGTTTTTCTGGGTAGAAGTATTTCCATCTCCGAAATTCCATAGATAAGTGAACAGATTTTGCGATCCGTCAGCGATCGAAGAAAGATCGGTGAATGGAGCCGTTCCGGCTGGCAAACAAACGGAAGGCATTCCGAAGTCAGCCACAGGTTTATTATGAATTACCAGGTTTTGAGAACTAACTAAGCTCCGGCAACCACTGGCTGTTTCTACCTCCAGGGTTATTATATAAGTACCCGGCGTATTATAAGTATGTTGAATTGGATTCGCATTGCTGGCATTAATAATAGTTCCATCCCCCAGGTTCCAGGTCCAGCGAACTATAGTGCCGGTTACGATGGTGGAAGAATCGGTAAAAGTAATGACCGATTTTTCGCAGAAGGGAGCGGATATTCCAAACTTCGCAACAGGCGGATCTGACAACGGAATTACTTTAGACACGGTATCAGATAAACAACCAACGTCTGTCAATGAAGAATACCGAACGGTTTTATTTCCTGCGGTATTATACTTATGTTTCGGACTGGGCAGCGCACTTGAGGTAGCATCCCCGAAATCCCAATTCCATTTAATCACCGGTCTGCCCTGCCCATTTGTATTATCTATAAACGCCACGCTATCCGAAACACATCCGTTATGAGTAAAGGTGAAATCAGCAATGGGCCTTTCAAATATCTGCAGGTCATATTCTATTTCCTGTAAACCACTGCACCCCCCGCCTGTTGGATTATTCGCAATAACGGAGATCGGATAAGTACCGATGGCATTAATCTGGTAAGTCTTGATTAGTTTGTACCGGTAAAGGGTTCTTCCACTTACCACCCAGGAGGAATCGGGAACGGGGTTGGTAATGGTGGTATCAGCAAACAACCCGTTAAATTGCCAGGAGATGCTGGTAGGTTGATACGGGAAGGTCATGGAAAACTTAAAAGGAGATCCTTTACAGCCAGCGGGAAAGTTCACCGTTCCATAATCATTTTGAATGCTCACAAATTGGTAAAGATCTTTGAGGTTGGTTCCGGCCGAATAGCCATACGATTCATTGGCACCAAAACCGTACGCAATCGCATTAAAAGGAGTATCACAACTCAGGGTATGCGTGCCCTGGCCAACCTGGATACGTGCATAGGAATATCCGGTGGCATAGGGATGGGCGGAAAAATTGGCGGCATAGCCCACTCCATCGATATTAAAACTGTTGATAGCGGCGGCCGACGTTTTTAGAATTACATTAATAAAATGTTGGTTGATATTGGTACCGCTAACCGGCTGCATTGAATTTAAAGTAACCTTGCTGATGGTTTGCTCTACGGGGTTTAGATAAATCATTTCCGGATCTCCTAACCCTCCATTACCACTGCAAGACTGCGTGGTAAAGTATTGGGCAACCATAATGGGCATATCCCCTTCAATAATACTGGGTTCATTGCTGGCCGGTAATGAAGCATATTGATTGTTTACAAATACGGCATTTGGAATGATCGCCCCATTTAACTTAACGACGGCGGCCGGGTCGGACTTAAATACCCGGTAAAAATTATATTGACCTGTTGTATTGGCGGTATTGATGCTGGGGGCAGTTACATACACTTTCCCCCAGGTACTGGTGGGATACATTTGCTGGTATAAATTATCAGATGAACCAGCATTTACACAACCAATCGAAATTTTACCACTTCCATTAAAAACGGCAATCTTCTTACAACCAGACCCATTGTTGATGGATTGTATTTCGGAACCGCTGAGATCGACCGGCGAAAGAACCTGGTAAATCTGGCCCTGGGTAAGATTCACGGTAAAGGGTACACCCGCGGGGCGCCCTCCCAATGTATTTTGTGCCGGTGTAATTTGAACGGTGGTGGTACCTGTATCGGTGGCAATGGCAAAAAAGTAGGAATAGGAGGCTCCGGGCTCATTGCTGATTTGGCTATAATTGATAGAAAAATATTCCTTACCCAGTGTAGCTGTAGGCAGACAAAGTGTGGCGCCAGATACAGCATTTACATAAATGAAGCTATAGACCACCACCGGTTTTTGAGCGGTTACATGGATACCATGGTTATACAACCCTTCATTCACGAGGGCCGCCCCGCGGGGAATATTGATGGTGGTAATTTGATTGGCAGTAATAGTGTACCCCTGGTTAAATCCAATGCTCGGAATATCGACAACTCCGGTTGTATTAACATCTGAAGTGATATAAATCTGCATTTGCTCGGCAGGATTGCCGGTAAACATACGTACATGATTACCGTACCCAATCCAGAAATCCTTACCCTTATTGGTAAAGTCCTGAGACCAGGAAGATAAAAAAGACCCCAACAAAAAAGCAAGCGATACAAGTTTTCTCATCAAGCTATAGGTGAAAAGGTGGAGGTACGATGCAGTCAGGCAAGTTATGAAAAACTGCTTAATAATGAAAGCCAGGTCCGCTATTCTGGAAGATTTCTGTTCAGAAAATCTCCAATTCAACCTATCAATTTACCAATTGCTGAATACTAATTCAATAGACTGGGGGCATTTGAAATCTCAAAAAATCCAGCCTGCCCGGCAATTAAAAAAGAATCTTCAGAATTTGCCCAAATACCAACGATAACAATACGAAAACCAATTACCAAATGGTTGGCCTGTCCTGAAACTGTTCAATACCCTCAAATGGACGAAGCCCTGATACATGAGAATTTGAGAAAAAAATAAATCACATGTAAGGACTACAAAAAAGCGGGAGAAGGGGCGCTGCCAAGCAATTTTCATTCATTTTTATATAATAATTATAATTTATATAATTTATGATATTCATTTTAATATTTGATTATAATTATATATATATTAAAATCAATTATTTATAATTTTATTATGACATTTTTTCATTGTAGTACATACAAATTCAAAAATGGGATGATTTGAGTGAAATAATTGAAACTAATTTCTATAATAAAATAACCAAATAAAATTTTAAGTAATTGACAATTGGATGATTAGCAAATATTATCTTCCTAATAATATTAGCTTTGCAATTTAACCATTTTAGATTCGCCTTATTCGCAAGAAACTAAAAATAATGGCAAACAAATTATTCCCAAAAAAGGCCAATTTTGGCCACAGTTATTAATCGGCTATTTTGCATTAAAATAACCTGATGAAAAACTGGATCGGTTCTGCCCTCACCTGCCTTTTACTTTTTTCCTGTAAGACCAAGGATTTGGAATATATTAGTTTCGATCACCTGAGGGTGGAAAAATTGGGGTTTCCTAATTCCACCATTAGCCTGGATGTTACCTGCTATAACCCCAACAATTTTGGGCTTCAACTCTCCCGGTTGGAAAGTGACGTTTTTATAAATAAAGAATTTCTTGGAAAAGCGTTGTTGGATTCCATGCTGACTGTTCCCCGAAAAGACACGTTTTTGATTCCGGTGAAAATGGACGTGAAAATGGGAGGTGCCATGAATAGCCTGTTGCAACTCATAAACAGCAATCCCGATAGTACTACCCTGCTAATAAAACTGGAGGGTAAGGCAAGGTTAAAGAAAGGGGGTATCTTCTTAACCTACCCGATTCACTATGAAGAAATGAAAATATTGAAGTTTTGAGAATTTTTATTCGTTTGGAAAAACTCGCTGAGAAATCGGAAATGGATTAATGGGGTATGAACCAAATAACGCCTTTCCCGTTTATTTGAAAAAGAGTTCCCCATTTTTGAATCCCGGATTTATATCTATTCTAGTTTATTTCCCGCCAGGCTTTTTGCAGGTTTTGGGAAGCTTATCATAGGCTTCCGGATTAGCCTTAATATCATCGGCATCATAGCCAATATTCGCGATGGCAGTTTTAATATACTCAATATTCGTGCGGTCGTTTAGAAAGGTGACCCTGGTCGTTTTTCGTTTATAATCAACCACAATTTTTTGAACGCCGTCTACGCGTTTCAGATCGTCCTCGATTCTTTTTTTACATTTTTCACACTGAACGGTAGGTGTTTGAATAGTGACCGTTTGCGCCGCTTTCTTAACCTGGCCCCAACTGGTAAAGCTTATTGCCAGGAACGCTATCATAAATAGGGTAAGCTTTTTCATACTCGATATTTTATTCAAAATTAACCGCCAGGCCGGATTTTCAAAGCCGGGCAAAGGTTATTAGCGGATATTTAAGGTTTAAGCAAGAAACAGCGGGTCTATTAAGCCACAATTCCCTTCCAGTTAGCAGGGTCCTTTCTCCATTGAAGAATCACCTCCATATGTTCCGGTGAAACCATCCCTTTTTCTATGGCCAGTTCCACCAGGAGGGGGAAATTAGTAAGAGAACGAAAGGGCATGTGGTATTCTTTAAAAGCCTCTTCGGCAACGGGAAACCCATAGGTAAATATAGATACCATACCTGCTACTTCCAGTCCGGCCTGCCTTAATACATCCACCACCTGTAAACTACTTTTCCCTGTGGAAACGAGATCCTCAATAACCACCACTTTCTTCCCCGTTTCATAATATCCTTCAATCTGGTTGCCCAACCCATGCTCTTTGGGCTTAGGGCGTACATAAATAAAAGGCAATTTCAACTGATCGGCCACCATGGCTCCCCAGGCAATACCAGCAGTGGCTACCCCGGCAAGCATTTCCGCTTCAGGAAATTGCTCAAAAACCACATTGCACATTTCGGATTTAATGAAGTCGCGGATAAAAGGGAAAGAGAGCACTTTCCGGTTATCGCAATATACAGGACTCTTCCATCCACTGGCCCAGGTAAAGGGCTGCTGGGGATTTAATTTTATAGCATTAATTTGTAAGAGTTTTTCAGCGATTGCTTTTTCGTTGGTCATACAGCGCGAAAGTAAAGAAAAGCCGTAAGCTAATTAATTCTCAATTCGCCCCGTTGAACTGGTGTTGATAACTATTGATACCGAAGCAACCTTACATTAACCTCTCAACGTTTTGAGTATGCACATAAAAATGTACTTCAACGAAAAGCCCCTCTTTCTTACGGATACTATCGATAGCGAAATCGAGCCATTTGTACATCACGACGATTCCGTTTTTATAGATGAGTTCTCTACGCCCGGTATCAATTCTATTATTCATGAAATGCGACAGGAAAAAGTGCATGCCGGTATTTACTACCACAGCAATCTGGACGAGCTTAAAAAAGCAATCTGGAAAAAATTCACCGTAATACAGGCAGCTGGTGGAATAGTGCTTAATGAAAAAGACGACATTCTCTTTATGTTTCGAAGAGGGAAATGGGATCTGCCGAAAGGAAAACTCGATAAAGGGGAAAGCCGTGAGGAATGCGCTGTCCGGGAAACGGAAGAAGAGACCGGGTTAAAAAATGTGAAATTAAAGGCGCCTCTTATTTCCACCTATCATACTTATGATGAAAATGGAAAGCATATTCTGAAGGAAACCTACTGGTATTTAATGTCGGCCAATGGCAAACAGGAATTAATTCCCCAGGCCACCGAACAAATTGAAAAACTTGAATGGGCCCATCCGGCTTCTTTAAGAAAGTATACGCAGCATACTTATCCTTCCGTATTGGATGTGCTAACCGCTGCGGGCTACAAATTGTAAAATAGATTATCGCTTTAATATGGCTACTGTATGCCGGCTAATGCATACGAGTTTATCTTTTTCATCCTTAATTTTTATATCCCAAACGTGTGTGGTAGAACCTAAATGTAAAGGCGTTGCGATTCCTGTTACAAATCCTTCACGGGCACTTCGCACATGATTGGCATTTATCTCTAACCCTACGCAAATAAATTTTTCCTGATCAATAACCAGTGAAGAGGCAATGCTTCCAATTGTTTCAGCCAATACGCAGGAAGCACCCCCGTGCAATAATCCATACGGTTGTTTGGTTCGGTGATCAACGGGCATACGGGCTTTCAGGTAATCAGTTCCCACTTCGGTTAATTCAATGCCAATATAATCTCCCATGGTTCCCTTACCCATTCCGGCCAGGTCCTGTATTGCCAAATCTTTTTTAAACCAGATCATTTTTTCAATGATTGATATACGAGGTCAGGAAGAAAATAAGATGCATCGCCCCCATTCCGGATAATGTCCCGCACAATTGTAGATGCCACGGAAGTATATTTCGGTTCCCCGGTCAGGAACACTGTTTCTAAATTTTTATCAAGGGTGCGATTGGCATCAGCAATCGTTTTTTCATATTCAAAGTCGCTCACATAACGAATCCCTCTTAAAATAAACCGCGCCCCTATTTTCCGGCAATAATCAACGGTCAATCCCTCATACACTCCACCCGTTACTTTGGGCTCGTTCTTATATATCTCCTCGATCCACTGTAATCGCTGATCCGCCGAAAACATGGGTTCTTTTGCAGAGTTCAGTCCAATGCCAACAATTATCTTATCAAATAAAGGGAGCGCCCGGTTAATAATATCAGTATGGCCCAGTGTAACCGGATCAAATGTTCCTGGAAATAAACAAATACGTTCCATGTTTAAAGAATCTTGTTTATGATAGAAATGGATTCGGAATAATAACGGGATGCGGGTTGTGGGACGAGAGATACGGCCATTACTCACTGTAGCTTTTGCGATGGTGAGAGGCGGGATACAATCATTCTTTAAGCAGATTGGGGGCTCAATAAATACAGGGCCGCCATTCGCACTGCCACACCGTTCTCTACCTGCTGAAGAATGATGGATTGGCCACTATCCGCTACATCACTATCCAATTCAACCCCCCTGTTAATAGGGCCCGGGTGCATAATCACAATCTCTTTATGCAAGCTATCCAATAATCTCCTGTTTATTCCATAGGCAAGGCTATATTCCCGAAGCGAAGAAAACAAAACCTGGTTCTGCCGCTCCAATTGAATGCGCAGTACATTGGCCACATCGCACCATTCCAATGCTTTCTTCAGATTATATTCAACCCGCACATCAAATGCTTCCTGCATGAATGGGGGAATAAGCGTTGGTGGACCGACTACAGTAACCTCCGCTCCCATCTTTTTAAGCAGGTATATATTACTCATAGCAACCCGGCTATGCATAATGTCGCCTACAATGGCCACTTTAAGTCCTTCCAGTTTACCTAATTTTTCCCTCATCGAAAATGCATCCAATAATCCCTGCGTGGGATGTTCATTGATACCATCACCAGCATTTATAATGGCGGCCGGAATATGTTTGGCCAGGAAGTGAGGAGCTCCGCTGGCACTATGCCTCATTACGACCATATCCACCTTCATGGACAGGATATTGTTCACTGTATCGAGCAGGGTTTCGCCTTTTTTTACAGAAGAACTTCCTGCGGTAAAACTGATGGTGTCGGCACTGAGTCTCTTTTCTGCCAATTCAAAAGATATGCGGGTACGGGTAGAATTTTCAAAAAAAAGATTGACGATAGTAACATCTCGTAAGGACGGAACTTTTTTAACGGGCCGCTGTAAAACTTCTTTGAACTGGGAAGCTGTAGTTAAAATAATGGCGATGTCTTCCCTGGTAAGATCGCGAATACCTAAAAGATGTTTGGTGGAAAGCTTCATCTTAGGGGTCGAAGATAAACGATTCCGCGTTATCGTGCCAAATGAATTTAGTTCTCGTGCTTCTCACTGCAGCGGATTGGGTATTTTCCCCGAAATAGTATTGATACATTGCTTCACAACTGCTTTATAAACTTCTTCCTGTTTGGGAACGGGCCTTGGTTTGGATCTTACCAATTCAACATCCTTTATGCCCAATGCCTGGAAACTTCCCGTATAGGTAGCCGATTTATTTTCCCACATATAGGTCTCGGCTATTATTTCGCTCCAATTCACTACCGCATCGGGAAGTTTTACAGTAGAAGCACTTACCCGCATTAAGGCGGTTACCGCCTTTTCCGTAATAATCATTTCCGCAGATACATTGGCATCCTGTTTTCGCAGGTCTTCAGCTTCATCTTTATAAGTATTGGCATGTACATCCCTGGATAAACTTTTGTTTTGTTGATTAATGATGGGGTCATTTATATGTACTTCAAGAAAATTTATTTCAATCACCAAAGCAAATTGTCTTTTGGCCACCTGTTCTGAATCGTCGGAAGAAACGATTACCATCGGCTTCTTCCGCCATTCACGCTGCAGGGCTGTGATCAACTGCTGCTGAAAATAATGGCCTTTATCCAGGGTGGCAGGAACTTGTTCGGTGCCTCTGACCCGCAATAAAACATAACTGGTATCTGCGGCAAAAAGAACAGTACCGGACACTACAGCCATCAATAACAATAGTAATAAGAGCCTTTTCATTAATCTTAAATTATTGATGTAAACTGGCGGGCCTGTTCACTTTGAGAATTTACCTTTCCAACAAAGCTACTTCCTGCTTCCCATCTCTTATTTTCCAGAACACTTTTACTCGTTGAGAAATGAGTGAGTCTATAGATTTGCCTACATAATCAGGCTGAATAGGTAATTGCCTGCTGAACCGCCGATCGATCAACACACAAAGCTCCACTTTAGCCGGCCGGCCAAAATCCAATAAAGCATCCAGGGCCGCCCGAATAGTACGCCCCGTATATAAGACATCATCTATCAATATCACATTTTTGTTTTCTATGCTGAAAGGAATATCGGTGTGATTGGCCAGGTGCAATTCCTTTCGTACATCATCCCGATAAAAAGTAATATCCAGCTTACCATACTGAATATTTTCCAGTGGCAGCATTTGCTTTATTTCATCCACCACCTGGTCCGATACAAAAATGCCTCTCGGTTGTAACCCAATCAATACGGTATCTGAAAGGGTCAAATGATTTTCCAAAACCTGGTGGGCCAGTCGCTTTATAGTAATCGCTAATTGCTGTTCGTTTAAAACCGTTTTCAATCCTGGAGATTTAAAGTTAAAAATACTGCAATCTGGCGGCCTGCTCAAAATTGCCATCAAAAAGTTTGGAAACATGATGCTGCGGACAGATTCGGCCGTGCCATATGATATGAAAGAGATTAAGAAAGAGTATGCATGAATCTCTATCCAAATCCTACAGGATTGAAAATTCAATTTCTATTATTCCCCTTTTTGCAAATGGTTTGAAACCTTCAATTTATTTTTCCTGCAAAAATGGATAGCGGTAGTCGGTGGATGGATTAAACGTTTCCTTAATAGTTCTTGCGCTCAGCCAGCGGTATAAATTTAAAATTGACCCGGCTTTATCGTTGGTCCCGCTTGCCCGGGCTCCGCCGAAAGGTTGCTGACCTACTACAGCACCTGTGGGTTTATCATTAATATAAAAGTTACCCGCGGCATTCCTGAGTTTATTGGTGGCGAGTTCTACAGCCGATCGGTCCTGCGCTATAATCGAACCCGTCAATGCATACGGTGAAGTGCCATCTACCAGGTCCAGTGTTTTCTCAAAGCTATTGGCAGGATAAACATAAACGGTAAGCACTGGTCCGAATATTTCCTCGCACATAGTAATATATTTCGGGTTCTTTGCTTCAATAATGGTTGGTTGAATAAAATAACCTTCTTTTTTATCGCATCGGCCCCCGGCCCAAATGGTTACTTTTTCATCTTTTTTGGCATTATCTATATAGGATTTGATCTTATCAAAACTCTTTTCGTCTATGACCGCATTTATAAAATTAGAGAAGTCTTCTACTGTTCCCATCTTGAAACTCCTTACACCGGCAATCAGTTTTTTCTTTACTTCTTCCGCGATATTAGAGGGAATATAGGCCCTGGAAGCGGCGGAACATTTTTGGCCCTGGAATTCAAAAGCCCCTCTCAGGAGGGCGGTAGCCACTACATCCGGATCAGCACTTTTGTGTGCGATCACGAAATCTTTCCCCCTGTTTCACCTACAATGCGGGGGTATGATTTATACATCCCCATATTCTTACCAATTGTCTCCCACATATTATTAAAAACACCCGTGGATCCGGTGAAATGCACCCCGGCAAAATCTTTATGATTGAAGCACACTTTACCCAGCGTAGGTCCATCTACGTAAACCAGGTTAATCACCCCCGCGGGCAAACCCGCTTCTATCATAATGCGCATAAACATCTGCGCTGAGTATACCTGTGTATTAGCCGGCTTCCAAACTACTACATTTCCGCACATAGCTGCTGAAGTGGGAAGGTTGCCGCCAATGGCCGTAAAGTTGAAAGGGGTAATGGCTAACACAAATCCTTCCAGCGGACGATATTCCATCCTGTTATGTATGCCGGTGGAACTGATAGGTTGTTCTTTATAAATCTTACTCAGGAAATGAACATTAAACCGAAGGAAGTCGATGAGTTCGCAAACGGCATCAATCTCCGCCTGGTATACATTTTTGCTTTGCCCGAGCATAGTAGCTGCATTCAAATAGGGGCGGTATTTCGTAGCAATAAGATCTGCTGCTTTCAGGAAGATGTTCGCCCTGTTCTCCCAACTCATGGCAGCCCAGCTTTCTTTGGCAGCCAGCGCGGCTTCAATGGCCTGAACTATATGTTTTTCTTCCCCGGCAGAAAAATGACCGAGGGTATGCGAAGTTTCATGAGGCGGATGCATCGCCACTTTTTTATTTGTTCTTACTTCTTTTCCACCAATATACATGGGCACGTCGACAGTAGTCTTCTTCAATTCGGCCAACACTTCTTTCAATCTTTTCTTTTCCGGTGAACCGGGTGCGTAATTTAATACGGGCTCATTAACCGGCATGGGATAATCAAAATAGCCAAGGCTCATAAAGTATTGTTTATTTGAACGAAGGTACTGTGGTACGCGTAATTAATCAAAAGGGAAGTGTATGCCGGAATGGGAGAAGGAAATTTGATATTGAATATTTCTTTAAGCAATTACCCGTTGACCAGCATTTATCTCAAAAATTACTGAATGATTGCCAGCTTGCGAATCATCATAATATAATCAGGTACTTGCTCCCTCTTTTTCCATCATCAGGTATGCTTTAACAAAACCGTCGAGTTCTCCGTCCATAACCGGGCCCACATTTCCCACTTCGTAATCGGTGCGATGATCTTTAATCATTTTATAAGGATGGAAAACATAACTCCTGATCTGGCTGCCCCATTCAATTTTTTTCTTTTTACTGTTGCTGGCATCTTTCAGTGCGTTTCGCTTTTGCAGTTCCATTTCATAGAGGCGACTCTTAAGCATTTGCATAGCCAGTTCCCGGTTACCCAGCTGACTTCTATCCTGCTGACATACTACCACGATCCCCGTGGGTAAATGGGTTAGTTGTACTTTGGTTTCTACTTTGTTTACATTCTGTCCGCCCGCGCCTCCGCTTCGGGAAGTTTCCATTTTTACATCCGCCGGGTTAATATCGATTGTGATAGTATCATCTACCAATGGATAAACATATACCGAGGCAAAAGAAGTATGCCGACGGGCATTACTATCGAACGGCGAAATTCGAACGAGCCGATGCACGCCGCTTTCTGATTTCAAAAATCCATAGGCAAAATCGCCTTCAAACTGAAAAGTACAGCTCTTAATACCGGCCCCGTCTCCCTCCTGCCAATCCATTTCAGTAACTTTCCAGCCTTGCTTTTCGCCATACATACGATACATGCGGGCCAATATTTCTGCCCAATCCTGGCTTTCCGTTCCACCAGCTCCGCTGTTAATTTGTAATACCGCAGGCAACTCGTCTTCCGGCTCGTTGAGTGTACTCTTAAATTCCGCTTCTTCAATTTTACCCAGTGCCTTCTGGTATGCCTCCTTCGTTTCTTCTTCCGTTGCATCCCCACTTTTCCAGAATTCGAAGAGTACAGCAAAATCTTCTACCGCTGAAGATGTATCATCATACAGCTTCACCCAAAATTCATTCAGCTTTATGTTTTTGAGAATCTCGGTAGCGCGCTTATTGTCGTCCCAGAATCCGGGACTTAAGGACAATTGCTTGTTTTCAGTTATCTTATATTGTCGGTTATCGACGTCAAAGAAACCTCCTCAGGACCAGCACACGGTCCCTCATATCCTGTAATTTTTCCAGTGTCATAGCTGCGAAGATAAGGTGAATGGATGAGAAGTTGAAAAGTTGATTGGTATGGGGGAATGGCAAAGGGTGAAGTCAGGAATTTGGAATTGGCATTTGGTAATTGGCAATGGGTAATTGGGGATTGGGGATTGGGAATTTGGAATTAGTACCGCGAGTATTCGGAAGAATTTCATAAAGTCTAAAAAGAGAATCCTTAATCATCATAAATGTTTTCTAATAGAATGGGGAGAATAAAAGATCAATTATAATCGGATGCAGAATTTGGACATGCATGAACATCAATAACCGGATGCAGCTCCTAATTCCAAATTCCCAATTACCTTTTAAACGTCCAATAAGAATTTGGAATATAAATGAACATCAATAACCGGATGCAGCTCCTAATCCCAAATTCCTAACTCCTGGTTCCTCTTTTTCACATTCTCGCAACAAAAGCGCTGGTTTTTTGTAATATTGCGACGCATGATACAAGCCTATAATTTCTTAGCCAGTTGGCAATTGTTTCCGGAAAAAGGTGTTTACGAGTATGGAGAAAGGCCCAAGAGTGGTATATATAAAATTGAGGCCACTAAAGACAAGAAGGAATTATTCATTCAGCATAATTGGGTAAGCCTCGAGAATCATGCCTTCGATGCAGCTTACCGTATAACAGCTGATGGAGAATTGAATCCATTTGAGGATAAGGTATTCGCCGATAATGCCCAGGTACTGTTTCCGGATAGCATTAGTTTTGAAATTCATTTTTACCGCAGCGGCCAGGTTTCATTGCACATTATTCATGAAATAATGCCGAATGGTTACTTAAAGATTATTCAACAGGGTTTTCGAAACGACCATAGCTCCTATACCAATACGGAGATATATCATAAGCAACTCAGTGTGCTTCCTTATTCAGCTTCAGTATCAGGCGCCGTAATCAAACCAACCGAAGAAGGGGTTATCCGGCACAAAGCCTTAACGGCTATGGAAGAACAAACCAATATGCAGCTGGACCAGATACGAAAGCAAATTGAGTTGCTGGCCCTGCAGGCCCAGGAAATACAAAAGAGAAAAGATCTTTCGATGATTATCTATGGAGCAAAACTAAATTTTGCCCCGGTAATCGGACAGGTATATTATTTATACGAAAAGAAGGATGAGTCGCATATCCTATCCCTGGTTAGTCCGAAAGAATGGGGTAGCAGTACGGGGCCATTTAAACGATTTATAGGGGCAGTGAAATTATTAGCTGATCATACCTGGATGGAAGTGGGATGAGAAATGAAGGATGCGGGATAACCACTTTTCAACCTATCAACTTTTCAACCAATCAACTTTTCAACCAATTAACTTTTCAACCAATCAACCCATCAACCTCAAAGCCCTCCGGGCATCTTCCGTTCTTCTCTTAATTTTTTGAGTGAAGGATCCATTTCAATCGCTTTATCGCAGAGCATAACTCCTCTTTGAGTATCTCCTTTTTTCTGGAACGCCATCCCCATCATATACAAAGCGTTTGCATTTTTATTATCCAGTATAAGCACCTGGTCCCAGTATTCAATAGCCTCCGGGTACTTTTTTGTCTTATAATAAGCCTCTCCGATACTATAGAGTAATTCCTGGTCCTGTGGTTTTTTCTTTAATATTTCCTGCAAAACAGAAATACCCTTGTCGAATTTACCTGCATTAAGATAAGCGCTGGCTAAATTCTCCATATAATCATTCGATTTCTTATATCCTTTCTCTCCGGCCTTTTCAATCCAATACAATGCCTTTTTATCATTGGGAACCGCATACCAAACCAACCCCGCTTCATACATCCAGGTGCAGTTGGAAGAATCCAGCGCCAGGGCTTGGTCGAAACAACCCGCCGCACGTTTGTAATTATGCATATCCATAAAACTCCGGCCGGCTATATAATAAATCTGCGCGTTCTTAGCATCTTCTTTTACGGCCAGCTCACAATATTTAATTGCCTCTCCGTAATTTTCGAGTTCGTAATAGCTCCGGGCCATTAAGAAGTCGGCGCCTTTTCCAATTTTTAATTGCTGCATCTTTTGAACGTACCGAATAACATCTTCCCATTTGCGCATATTAAATGAAAGCGTGGCGAGGTTTTCCACGACCAGTTTATTGTTGGGATCAATAACTTCTGCTTTATGATATTTTTCCTTGGCTTCAGCATACCTGTGCTGCTCCATCAGGGTACTGGCTAATTGAAGGAGGTTATCCAGGTTTTTCGGATCTAATTGAAATGATTTATTGAAATTTTTTTCGGCTTCGCGGTAGCGGCGGGCATTTTTTTCGTCCAAACCCCGGTTATAATAATAAGTAGAACTGTCCGAAGACTGAGCAAATGAGGCGGACACCATCATTCCTGTGGTTAATAAAACGAATAGGTTCTTCATGCACAATGAATTGGGTACGGAATTGAGGTAAACAATTAACTAATATACAAAGGATTTCTGGTTATTTCAGCACTATAACCCCCAACGGTGGCAAATGAAGATTTATTTCATACATTTTTTCTTTTTTATCCACCAGGGTCGTTAAAATTTCGGGATTATACACATCCCCCGTGCCCCAATATTTTTTAGCATCACTGTTAAATATCTCTTTCCATTCACTTTTCCCGGATGCAAACAGCTTCCAGTCACGGCGAACCTCCGGGGTAAGATTTAATATCACCAGTAAATCATTCTCCACATCCTTTCCTTTGCGACGATAAACAATTACACTCTCGGCCCTATGATTGAGATCAATCCACTCAAATCCATATATAGTAAATTGATTTTCGTATAAAGCGGGTTCATTCCTTAATAGCTTATTAAGATCACTCACACACTCTTTCATACCCCGATGCGGATCGAACTGAAGTAACTCCCATTGTAATTCACTTTTATAGTTCCATTCGTTGGTGGCGGCAATTTCGTTGCCCATGAAAAGCAATTTACCACCGGGATGAGTGAACATATAGCTGTACAGTGCCCGCAGGTTAGCAAACTTCTGCCATTCATCCCCCGGCATTTTATAGATCATGGGGCTTTTACCATGAACTACTTCATCGTGGCTAAGCGGCAGCATAAAATTTTCGTCATAGTAGTACATCATACTAAAGGAAAACTTATTCTGATGAAACTGCCGGTGAATAGGATCCATTTTAAAATAATCGAGCGTATCATGCATCCAGCCCATCATCCATTTCATTCCAAAACCTAATCCGCCGGAAAAAGTTGGTTTGGAAACGCCCGGCCAATCCGTTGCTTCTTCTGCAATGGTTTGTACGTCGGGGAAGTCACGGAAGATCGTTTCATTTAGATCTTTTATGAACGCGATGGCTTCCAGGTTGCCATCGCCGCCATGTTCATTCGGTTCCCACTGCCCGTGAGTGCGGGAATAGTTTAGCTTCAGCATGGAACTTACCGCATCCACCCGAATTCCATCCGCATGAAAGCGATCGAACCAGAACCGGGCACCACTGATGAGAAATGATTTTACTTCGCCCCGCCTATAATTGAAGATATAGCTGTTCCAGTCGGGATGAAACCCTTTGCGCATATCTGCATATTCATACGTATGTGTTCCATCAAACATATACAACCCATGCGCATCATAGGGGAAATGCGAAGGCACCCAATCCAGTATTACCCCGATTCCTTCCCGGTGAAAGGCTTCCACCATCGACATAAACTGCTGCGGATCTCCAAAACGGGAGGTCGGTGCGAAATAACCACAACCCTGGTAACCCCAGCTTCCATCAAAAGGATGTTCCATAACAGGCATGAACTGAATATGCGTAAAGCCCATCTCTTTTACATATGGAACCAGTCGCTCTTTGATCTGGTCGTAGGTATTATATAATTCTTCATTATTCTTATCGGGCCGCATCCAACTGGTTAAGTGCACTTCATATACGCTCCAGGGTGCTTCCAGCGAATTATGGGTTTTGCGGGTCTCCATCCACTCCACATCGTGCCATTCATAATCCAGGTTCCAGGTGATAGAAGCGGTTTTAGGCCGCGCTTCCCAGAAGTTTGCATACGGATCTCCCTTATCGAGCTTTATTCCTTTATATCCATGAATATGATACTTATATACTTCCCCTTTACGCATATGAGGGATGAAGCCCTCCCAAATACCCGAATTATCCAGGCGAACAAAAAGGGGATGCGATTCTTTGTTCCAATCGTTGAAATTTCCGGTTACAGAAATATAGGTGGCATTTGGAGCCCACACCGCAAAATAATAACCCGCAGTGTTTAATACTTCTATGGCATGCGAACCGAAAATATTATATAGACTATAATGTGTACCATTTTGAAAATTACTGATATCCTCATCGGTAAAGAGTGAATAATTCCACACTGGCCGGGTGCTGTCAACAAAATGAATTTCCTCATATTTCTCTCCCAATACAGGAGATCCTTTACCCTTTGTCACATTTTCAACAGTCTTCCCATCTTCATGACCGTTATTTGCAGCAGTTTTTGTGGATTCATTTTTGTCTTGTGTCATACGAATTCTTTTATAGAGGTGCGAGAATAGAACACCAACTCTTTAACGTAAAATTAAGGGTTCGTTCCCAGCCGCTACTTCTTTTTAAAGGAAATTCGATTCTTGTACATTTCATTTGTTCCTGATTAGGGAATAATGTTATTTATCCCGGTAAAGCCATGATCAAACTAACGACAACTTTTCTATTGATCGTAATAAGTTCTATAGCGGTCTATAGTCAGCAGGCAATCATCAAAGGATTTATTACCGATACCGCCGAAAAAAAGCCGCTCTCTAATTCAGTAGTGGCCCTGTTACGGGCAAAAGATTCTACCCTTCTTAAATTTACCCGAAGTAAGGTAGACGGCTCCTTTATACTTTCCAGCAATTCCGCCGGTAATTACCTGTTATTGGTAACCCATCCTACCTATGCCGATTTCTTTGTATCCACTACTCTTAAAGATACATCGATTGTGGATATGTCGGTCATACCTATGATTCTTCGCAGCCAGCTACTGGAACAGGTAATTGTGGTACAAAAACTGGGAGCCATCCGGTTGAAAAAGGATACTACTGAATATATCGCGGATAGTTTTAAAGTAGCCGCCAATGCCAATGTGGAGGACCTCCTGAAGCGATTGCCCGGTATACAGGTTGATAAGGATGGAAAGATTAAGGCCCAGGGAGAGGATGTACAAAAAGTATTGGTGGATGGAGAAGAGTTTTTTGGAGACGATCCTACTATGGCCACTCAGAATATCCGGGCCGATGCCGTGGAAAAAGTACAGGTATATGATAGAAAGAGTGACCAGGCCACTTTTACCGGCATTGACGACGGACAACGAACGAAAACCATTAACCTTCAATTAAAAGAGGATAAAAAGAACGGCTATTTTGGAAAGATCATTTTGGGAGGTGGCCTTTCAGATAAATTCAACAACCAGGCCATGATCAATGCGTTTAAGAAAAAAAGAAAATTTGCTGCTTACGGTATTATGTCCAATACCGGCCGTACAGGACTGGGTTGGGGCGATCAGAACAATTATGGCGGCGGAAATACCAATATTGAATTTGACGAAGGAAGCGGGGGGATCATGATCTTTAATAATGGAGATGATTTTGACGGCGGAGGCGGGTCATATTATGGAGAAGGTTTGCCTACGAGTTGGAGTGCCGGCACCCATTATTCCAATAAATTCGACTCAGGAAAGTATAACCTGAATTTAAATTATCAATTCAGAAAATTGAATACCATCGGGGCAGGCGCCACTACTACTCAATACCTGCTTACCGATTCCTCTTACTTCCGCAATGAAAGAGGAAACAAATTCAGCCAGCGACTTCGCAATAATGTTAGCGGAACATACGAGATTCAACTAGACTCTTCTTCTTCCCTGAAGTTTACCGCCACCGGAACACTGAATAAAACCATCAGCAATAATTATACGTTCAATGAAACACTAAGCGGTTTTAAGGTACCCGTAAATACCAGCAGCCGAAATAACAATAGCCGCGGTGAAAGCCAGGCATTAAATACCACGTTGCTTTGGAGAAAGAAGTTTGCCAAAAAAGGACGTACTGTTTCGTTGAATTTTGACGAGCGGTATTCAAATAGCGAAGCAAATGGTTTTCTATCCTCCTTTAATCAAATATTTGGTAATGGGAATATAAAAGACACGATTGACCAGCAAAAGATAAATAACAGCAATCGTTTATCTTTTAGCGGAAAAGTGTCTTATACTGAGCCATTGAGTAAATCCGTTACGCTGGAAGTTAATTACGGCCTCAGCAACAGCAACAGTGAATCGGAACGAATTACCAATGACGGAATAAACGGCAAATATGAAACATATATCGACTCCTTATCCAGTCACTATGGAGTAAATATATTGACTAATTCCGGGGGAGCTAATATCCGGGTGAACAGGAAGTCCATTAACTTTTCCATGGGAGGAACGATATCTCACGCCGCGTTCCTGCAAAAAGATCTCCGGCAAGACACTTCACTTTCTTATGTTTATCTCAACCTGTTTCCACGGGCCAATTTCAACTGGACCATTAAGCCTCAAACCCGGTTAAGCATACGGTATAATGGAAGTACGCGGCAACCCACCATCGAACAATTGCAGCCATTAAATGATAATAGTGATCCTTTCTTTGAACGAAAAGGAAACCCTGACCTGAAGCAGGAATTCAATCATAATATTGGCCTAAACTTCAGCGACTTCAAAGTATTGGGCAACCGAAGCATTTACGGGTATCTCGATTTTACCACCACTACAAATGCCATCAGCACCAACGACCAGATTGTAGCCAGTGGTAAAAGAATTTCGCAACCGTACAATGTTTCCGGCAACTATAGTTACGGCAGTTACCTGGGATACGGATTTAAATTAAAAAAGAGTGATTTCAATATTCAGTTCAATGCTAACTTTTCAGGAAGTCAGCATAACAGTATTATCAATAACCTGACCATCCGAAATAAATCCGGAAATTACCAATTAGGTGTTGGCGGCAATTACAACAAAGATAAAAAAATTGAATTCCGGTTGGGGATCGATGGGGGTTATAATACTTCCAAAAGCAATACCATCAACAATAATTACTGGTCCACTTCCATTAACGGAGATATCACCGTGTTTCTTCCCTGGAAAACACAAATCAGGACCAATGCGGATTTAAACATCCGGCAAAAAACACCGCTCTTCACTCAGAACAGGAATGTTTATTTGTGGAATGCATCCTTCTCCAAGAAGATATTTAAGGGTGAAACGGGTCTGCTCACTTTTGAAATGAAAGATATGCTGAATCAGAATCTCGGGTTCAGCCGTGATATCAGTGAGGGTTTTATCCAGGAGCGAACCTATGAAACGATCCGCCGTTTCTGGCTGATATCATTCACCTGGAATTTTTCTAAAAACGGTAAGGCCCCAACTAATCCATGGGATTAAACCTGTTCAAATGTTATATATGAAAAAGATATTGATAATACTCATTTTATTATTTCCTTTCCTGGTAAATGCCCAGCAATTTATTACCAAAGGCAAAATTGAATTTGAAAGAAAGATTAACGTACATAAACAGTTTGAAGGCGAAGGAGAATGGATACAGGAATTAAAAAAAACCATTCCTCAATACAATATTACCTACTTCAATTTCTTTTTCGACGGGGAGAAATCAATATATAAGCCAGGACGGGAAAACCCCGATAAAAGTCGTGAAATGGATTGGGGCCAGGGACCGGCGAGGGAAAATATTATATTAAATAATTACCAGGATCAAAGCTTCATCGGTCAAAAACAGGTGTTTGAAACGATGTACCTGGTGCAGGATAGCTTGAGGAAAATAAATTGGAAATATACCAGCGATACCCGCAAAATTGCCGGGTTCAATTGCAGAAAAGCAACCGGTATTATTATGGATTCGGTTTTTGTCTTCGCTTTTTTTACTGATGAAATCATCGTTACCGGTGGCCCGGAAGGGTTTAATGGATTACCAGGAATGATATTAGGAGTTGCTATTCCACGAATGCATACCACCTGGTTTGCCACTAAGGTGGAACTAGCGGAAATTTCTCCGAAGGACCTGGTAGCTCCCACCAAAGGAAGAAAAACAAACATTAACGACCTGGAGAAATCGTTGCAAGGCAGTTTGAAAGATTGGGGAAAATGGGCGCAAAGGAATATTTGGCAGATAATGCTCTAGAAATTAAAAATTATGAATCATGAATGAAAAATGAAAAAGTTGCCCCCAAATACATTTGCAAACCCTAAGCGCAATAATTCAAACTTCCAGCGCTTAATTTGGTACTGATGGATTTCGAGATTCACAAAAACCGTATTCGCACATTCTCTCATTCGCACATTTGCACATTTGCTAATTCGCACATTACTTAATCAGCTCCAGCACCAAACTCTCCTGTGGCTTTATTTCAAACCCATTCAATGCCTGCATTGCTCCGGTTAGTACATTCCTGGCTTGGGTGAATCCTGCTACCCGCTCGGCATATATAGTCCAGTCTGGCTTGAATGACTGGTTACTGGTGTTGGTTATGACCATAATAGTCTGTTTCGCATCGTAGCGAAAATAAATATATACACCATCGCGAACAATGAATTGCATGGTATTGCCTGTGGTTAAGGCCGAAGAGTTCTTGCGGAATTTAGCCAGCTTACTAACGTAGTTAAACGCTTCGTTTTCTTTATCTGTTCTTCCGGAAGCCATAAATTTATTTACCGGATCGCCGGGCCACCCTCCGGGAAAATCTAATCTTACTTCGGCATCTGTCGGATTTTTGTAATTCTTCATCAGTACTTCGGTTCCATAATACAATTGAGGAATACCCCGCATGGTTAATAACCAATTCAGTCCCCATTTCATTTTTGTCCAATCTTCCTTAACCTCAGAATACACTCTGTTCATGTCATGATTATCGAGGAAGATGCAGTTATTGAGCGGATTCTTATACACGATATCCTGTGCCAGCGTCATATAAACCCTGTTCACTCCTTCCGTCCAGCCATAAGGCTGATTCATGCCCGCGAGCATAGCAAAGCACAACGAAAAATCTATTGCACCCGGAGCATTATGCTTAAAAGGTATATTCAAATTATTTTGCGAAAAATAGGCATTCGCTACTATAGTGTTGGACCAGGCTTCCACAAAAGTGGTAATGGCCGGAAACTCTCTGAGCAGGGCTGCGTTCATTTTATTGAGAAACTGTTCGTCGCAATATTTGTACGTATCGATACGAAATCCATCAAAACCAAATTCCTCTACACTCCAAACAGCATGTTGAATAAGGAACTTCGCCAGGTTCGGGTTACTGAGATTGAGATCGGGCAGATGGGCAACAAACCATCCATTCACCATATTGGTTTTATCATATTTAGAACCATAAGGATCAAACATGGTTTCTTCGCGGTGATTGGGCCCGGTAAATTCAGGCCATTGATTGATCCAATCCTTTGCCGGTGGATCCTTATGGATCCAGTGCTCCAACCCGATGTGATTATAGATGGCATCCTGGATAATTTTCAATCCTTTTTTATGGGCCGCATTAATTAAGGATTTATATCCATCGTTTCCCCCAAAACGTTTATCAACATTATAGTGATCGGTAAACCAGTAACCATGGTAACCTGCCATATCAAAATTGCCTTCACGCATTTTGGGCATGTCATTTTCTGTTACGGGTGTAAACCAAATGGTTGTTATACCCAATTCATTAAAATAATCCAGATGATCTTCTACGCCTTTTAAATCTCCTCCGTGGCGGGCAAATTTATTGTTACGGTCGGCTGTTTTATCGCGATAAATCTCAGGCAAAGCGTCGTTAGACGGATCACCATTGGCAAAGCGATCGGGCATCAATAAGTAAGTAACATCTTTTGACGTGATACCCTGTACCCGGGTCTTACCGTTTTCTTTACTCCTGGCTTTTAATTCGTATGTAATTGAATTATTACCGAATGTGAATTTTACTTTCTGAGGCTTCGCATTTCTGGCAATGTTAATGTCTACAAACAGGTAATGCTTGTTTTCGGTAGTTTGCACTTTCACCACCTTTACATCCGGGCTTGATGAACGGAATAGTGCTTTATCTTCAGCTATATTCTTATCGCTGCGTACCAATAATTGCAAACTTGATTCTTTCATGCCCACCCACCAATTAGTAGGATACACGGTAATATTAGCTTGCGACGAAACTCCATAATTCATCAAAAGCAAAATCAATATGGCAGCACATCTTTTCATTTTAATTTTTTTGCTCATTTTTAATTGTGATTGAAGCCGGATCATAGACATAGATAACGCTTACCGCAGCACACAAGAAAAATACGCCCGCCATTACCAAAGCATAAACCGGTTGATTATTGTAGATATTTTTTACCATCGGGCCCCCAACGATTCCGTTCAATATCTGGGGGATGGTAATAAAGAAGTTGAAAATGCCCATATAAACTCCCATCTTTCCCGCAGGGATGGAACCAGACAGGATTACATAGGGCATAGCCAGAATACTGGCCCAGGCAATTCCCACACAAGCCATTGAAAAAATCAGGAACTCCTTATTGGGGGCAAAGAAAAAAGAGATAAGTCCAATCCCTCCTATAATTAATGAAAGGGCGTGCGTTTTTTTACGGCCAATTTTTTTTGCAATAAAGGGTAAGGATAAAGCATACAAGGCGGATACTCCGTTGTAAACTCCGAAAATCACACCGGTCCAGCTTTGCGCTTTCCGGTACATATCCGAACTCCTGTCTTCAATGGGCAGGCCAAAAATATGGGTGGCAATAGCATCGGTGGTAAATACCCACATACCAAACAAAGCAAACCAGGAAAAGAATTGCACAAGGCCCAGTTGCCTCATGGTTCGGGGCATTTTCACCATGTCAGTGAAAATGGAACTAAGTCCTGCCATATGATCTTCATTCTTACCATGGTATTTTTCATATTCCGCCGGGGGAAACTCTTTGGTCTTAAAGACGGTCCATAGAATAGTGCTGACAAATACCGCGGATCCTATATAAAATGAAAACTTGACATTATCAGCAACCACACCACTTGGGGCGCTTTCTGATATACCCATGGTACCGAGGATGGCTGGCAGCCAGGATCCAATCACGGCCCCTATACCTATCAGAAATGTTTGTACCGAAAAGCCGGTTGTCCGTTGCGAATCGGGCAGATTATCGGCCACCAAGGCACGAAAGGGCTCCATGGCCAGGTTGAAACAGGCATCCATAATCATGAGAAACCCTGCCCCGATTATTACCAATGGTGCAATGGTACCCAGGATATTTGCATTGGGCATCAGCGTGAGGGCGCTGGCTGAAAGAAGAGCGCCCGCCAGAAAAAATGGTCTTCTTCTTCCTAATCGATTCCAGGTACGATCGCTATAATGACCCACGATAGGTTGAACTATCAAACCTACAACCGGTGCGGCCAGCCAAAACCATGACAGGTGTTCTACATCAGCCCCATAATTTCTTAAGATACCACTTGCATTGGAATTTTGAAGGGCAAACCCAAATTGGATACCCAGGAAGCCAAAGCTCATATTAAATATCTGGGCAAAAGACATTCTTGGTTTAGCCTTCAATCCAGCAGGAAAAGGGGGGGCGCTTACAGATGGCATAACAATCGTTAAAAGTTGAAAAATGCAAATTGAAAAGGAAAGATAATGAGTTATCGTGTAAAATAAACACACCGGCCTTTTGAAAAGCCGGTGTGTTTAAAAATGCCAGGAAGTTGAACTGTTATTAAATCACAAATCCATTAGGCATGATGGCTCCTTTCTTTACTACCACGATGCCGTCTTTTACGGTATATAAAGAATGATCGGTATTTTCCAGGTGATGCCCTCCATTGATTCGAACATCATCTCCGATCCGGCAATTCTTATCTAAGATGGCGTTTCGGATATAGCATCGATCGCCAATACCCAGTTTAGGAATTCCACGTTCGGCATTATGTTTCATTTCATCCAGCGTTTCAAAAAAATCGCCGCCCATTACATAACTGCTTACAATGGTGGTGCCCACTCCTATTCGGGTTCGGATGCCGATGACACTGTTCTCAATGCGTGAAGCATTAATGATGCATCCTTCCGCGATGATAGTTTTTTCCAACGTAGATCCGCTGATTTTCGCCGGCGGCAACATACGTGCCCGCGTATAAATGGCATTATCGTTGTCAAATAAATTAAAATCGGGAATATCGGCCGTGAGTCCGAGGTTGGCTTCAAAAAAGGAATAAATATTTCCAATATCGGTCCAGTATCCATCATACTGGTAACTGGCTACTTTATACTTATCGATAGATTGCGGAATAATTTCTTTTCCAAAATCGGTCGCGTCTTTAAATTCTTCCTGGAGCAGGTCAAACAAAAGTTTTCGGTTAAAAATATAAATCCCCATGGAGGCCAGGTAGGTCCGGCCCATGCGCTGCATTTCGGGTCCGGTATCACTCACCCAATCTTGCAATATGTCTTTCTTTGGTTTTTCAACAAAAGATTTTATGTATCCATCTTCAGAACTTTTCAAAATACCAAATTCCGGAGCTTCCCGGTCGCCCACCGGGATAGTAGCAATAGAAATATCCGCTTTCTTCTCTTTATGATTTTTGATCATTTCGGTAAAGTCCATCTGGTACAACTGATCCCCGGATAGAATCAAAACATATTCGCTCTGAAAGGGCCCTATATGGCGCAGGCTTTGACGCACCGCATCGGCGGTACCCTGGAACCAGGTTGGATTATCAGGTGTTTGTTCCGCTGCCAGTATATCTACAAAGGCCGAACTGAATGCGCTGAAATGATAGGTATTCTTGATATGCCTGTTCAATGATGCTGAATTAAACTGTGTTAGTACAAACATTTGCGAAATGTTTGAATTTAAACAGTTGGAAATCGGAATATCTACCAGGCGATATTTACCCGCAATGGGTACGGCTGGTTTCGAACGACTGGCAGTAAGCGGATATAAACGGGTACCAGCTCCTCCTCCCAGGATAACGGCTAATATTTCTTTTGCCATAACAAACAATTTTATTTTTGATATTGTCTAAACTATCTCAATGAATTGTATACCTCAATATAACGCTTTACACTGGTTTCCCAGCTGAAATCAAGCCCCATCATATGCTGTCGGATCGATTTCATTTTATTTTTATCGTGATATAATTCAACGGCCCTCCAGATGGCATGACTGATATCGCCCACCGCTGTATGATTATAGCAGATACCATAACCATTCTTTTCTCCGTAATCAATAACAGTATCCTTCAAACCGCCATGCGCCTCACCATGGGTACTGTACCATAGCGCATAGAATACATTTGGTTAAGTCCGCAGGGTTCCACCCGGGAAGGCATCAAAAGAAAATCGGCTCCCGCATACATCTGGTGACTCAAAGCTTCATTATACCCGATATAAACATTATAGTCGTGCTGCGATAAAGCTTTCATTGCAGAAAGTGCATTCTCTACCTCCGGGTCATCCACTTCCTAAAATCAGGAAATTCATCCGGCGGCCCACATAATAATAAGAATCCCCGATTACCTGGGGTAAAAGGTCCGCTCCTTTTTCTCCTACCAGCCGGCCAATAAAAACAATCAATGGCTTTTCAAAATCCAGGTCAAATATTTCACAGAGATCCATTTTGCTTTTGGCCTTTGCCCGCCTCTTCATTTTCTATAGAGAAATTATGCAATAAGTAGGTATCAGTTTGAGGATCCCACACATCGGCATCAATTCCATTTAAAATACCCACACATTTTCCCTTTTCATATTCAAACAGGGCTTCCAGCCCATTGCTCATATACTTAAGTTCTTCCAAATAACTCTGGCTAACCGTTGTTACTTTGTCGGCGCATTTGATACCACTGGCTAAGCGGATTGATATTATTTTGCCAGTCGAGCATCCCCCATTTCCAGGTATCCCATTCCGGAATGAGGCGGCTTTTTTCCCATCCCATCCAACCCTGGTATTGCGCATTGTGAATGGTAAGAACAGTAGGAATATCTTTTATACCCCGGAAACGCAAACAATGCTTGAGCATGAAAGGAATGAGGCCGGTATGGTGATCGTGCACATGAATTACGTCGGGATGATGTTTCCATTGATTTACCCAATCCAGCACACGAATCTGGAAGGCAGTGAAATCGTTCCGAATCATCTTCATATCCATATATTTTTTCGCGATCCAGTAAACCATTTATATCCACCAGGTACAGATCAAATCCCAGGTCGTTGGTGGCTTCTTTAATAATGGTATAATCAAACCACCAGTTGGCCATATTGGTACCGCCCTTGTGAACCACTTCCCATTTTTGATTATAGAGGTACTTGGTCCGGTACATGGGCATCACCACTTTGGCGATATGCCCCAGGTTATTGAGGTATTTTGGCAACGCCCCAACTACATCGCCCAAACCGCCCGCTTTTGCAACAGGATAACATTCTGCGCTATACATGAATTATTTCCATCCGAAATGATTGTTCTAATAAAGTCCGTCAATTTAGCGAGTAATCGTTTATGAAACGTCAAAGCATGAAAAAATTTTCTTACTGGCAAAATCTTATTACTTTCAGTATTCATTAAAACCAACTCGATTGCTTATGAATCAGCCCAAGCAACCAACCAATACAGGTGCACTTAGCGACATTAGTGATGGTATTTTTTTTCTGGGGCTTTATCGCCGCCTCCAACAGTATCTTCATTCCGTTTTGCAAAACACATTTTAACCTTAACCAGTTTCAATCGCAGTTAATAGGATCCGCCTTTTATGGCGCGTATTTCCTGGGGTCCTTGATTTTGTTTCTGTTTCGAATGTTCTTGGATACGATATCATCAATAAGATCGGTTACAAAAAAGGAATTATTTATGGGTTGTGGATTTCCGTGGTCGGGGCATTGCTGATTATCCCCTCTGCTAATGCCAATTCATTTCCGGCCATTCTGATTTCATTTTTTATTGTAGCCCTGGGATTTTCATTGCAGCAAACCTCGGCTCAACCTTTTGCCATTGCCCTGGGCGACCCTTCGACCGGATCGCATCGTTTAAACCTCGGGGGAAGTGTGAACTCTCTTGGTACTACCCTGGGTCCGATCATCGTGAGCTTTTTCTTGTTTGGTTCGGTGGGCAGTAGTCATGCAGGAAGTAACGGTTACCAATATAATACACTTTGTATTTGATAGTAGCCGGTGTTTTTGCCGCGGTAGCCTTGTTCTTTACTTTTTCAAACCTCCCCGCAGGTACCAATGAATCAAAGGTGGAAAAAGAAAATAAAGCATCGCTGTCATTACTGGTTATGACAGGTATCATTATTGCCGTTATTATAGTGGGGCAATTAACGGAAATTTCAAAAATACCGTTGTTACTCATCACTATGGCCGGTGTAGTGGGTGTTCTTTTTTATTCCAACTACAGCGCCACGCGCAATAACGAAGGATGGGGGGCCATGAAATACCAGCAATTGATTTATGGCATGATCGGCATATTTGTTTATGTGGGGGTGGAAGTTACCATTGACAATAATTTTGGCGCATTGCTGAAAACCCCGGGTTATTTAACAGAAGCGGGATTGGATGAAAGTAAAATATCCAAGTACATTTCATTTACTGGGGTAGTTTGATGATTGGTCGCTGGATGGGAGCGGTCAGTGTGTTTAACCTGAAAGGTATGGCCAAGAAGATAGCACATGGTAATTGTACCGTTTATTGCTTTTGGCGTTATTCTTTTTGTTAATCATTTATATGGAAATGATATTAATGACCTGCTGGCTTATTCAATCTGTATCGCTGATCGCTATCGCAACATTTTTCTATGGACAGGAAAAACCAGTCAAAACGTTGATGGCGGTTTCCATTCTGGCCGCTATAGCTATGCTGATCGGGGTTTTCACCAGCGGGCTTCTTTCTGTTTATGCATTTATGGCTGGCGGTCTTTGCTGCGCGGTGATGTGGCCCTGTATTTTTTCCCTGGGTGTAGGCGGATTAGGGAAATATACCAGCCAGGGATCTGCATTGCTGATCATGATGATCCTTGGCGGGGCCATTATTCCTCCGCTCCAGGGTGCTGTGGGAGATGTCAATAACGATATGCATAACTCTTATCTTATTGCCGCTGCCTGCTTCTTGTTTCTGGCCTGGCTGGCGTTCAAATTAAAGAATGTATTGAAGGCACAAGGATTGAACTTTGATGAACAGATTGGTGGCGGACATTAATGAAATTATCTATTTGAATTTTGTCAGCCACGCTTACACCAGGCGTGGCTGAATTTTAAAAACTAATTATTATGGCAACTTCAGCGCCTTCGCTCGATCCACTGGCAATTGGTATTGATATCGGTGGTACGGGTACTAAATTTGGTATTGTTGACCGCAACGGAAATGTGTTATTCTCCAGTGAAATTTCAACCAGGAAACACAAAACAGTTGAAACATTCATCGATGAATTACACGAAAGCCTGGAGCCGCTGATCAAAAAGGCCGGAGGAATCGGACGGATAAAAGGAATTGGGGTGGGTGCCCCGAATGGTAATTTTTATACGGGCACTATAGAATATGCTCCTAACCTGCCATGGAAAGGTATTATTCCATTGGCGAAAATGATCGAAGACAAATTCAAACTCCCTGTTACCCTAACTAACGATGCCAATGCAGCTGCTATTGGTGAAAATATGTACGGAGCCGCCCAGGGAATGAAGGATTTTATAATGATTACCTTAGGAACAGGTGTAGGAAGTGGTATTGTTGCCAATGGGCAGTTGATTTACGGGCACGATGGTTTTGCCGGTGAATTGGGGCATACCATTGTAATTCCTGACGGTCGGCTGCATGAAGGAACCGGTAAACGCGGTTCGTTGGAAAGTTATGCCTCGGCTACCGGAGTAAAATTAACCGCGATAGAAACATTAGAAAAAAGTAAGGAGCCCAGTTTACTGCGTAAAGTTCCCAAAGATGCCATGGATTCGAAAGCGGTTTTTGAAGCAGCTATACAGGGAGATAAACTTGCAATGGAAATATTTGAATACACCGGTAAAATTCTCGGGCTGGCCTTAGCCAATGCCGTTATGTTCAGCAGCCCGGAAGCCATTGTTTTATTTGGCGGATTGACTAAAGCCGGGGACCTTATACTTAAACCGACCCGCCATTATATGGAAGAAAACCTGATTCAGGTTTTCCAGAATAAAGTCAAGATACTGGTGAGTCACCTCAAAGAATCTGATGCCGCTATTTTAGGGGCCAGCGCTTTGGCGTGGGATAAATGACAATAAACAACCCCACCTATTTATTGAAGCAGAAAGCTGTCCTGATTTCGGAGAAAGAATATTTCTTTTGCTAACAGGGTTTGCTTTTCCCTTTCTATTTCATGTTAATCTATTTGAATATAGAAACTATGGGCTGGTCTTACGTATATATACCTGTACATTTTGCGCAAGTATACTGAGCTATACCTTATGAAGTATACTTACATTTATAATTAAAAAAATAAACTCAACTATTATGAAAGAATTTACTCCATTGGTCCTTAATCGTAAACAACAAATTCAATCAAACCACCTGTTTATCCTGGTAATCGCCTGCCTGCTCGTGCTGGCGGTTGCAGGTTGCAATAACAAAGAGGCAGGGAAAATTCCAATTGATGAAAAAAGAGCGGCCGAACAGGTAATTCCGGTAGAACAGGGTATTGCCTATCAAAATCGATTTATCTCTGCCAGAACCGAATTGGCCGGATTATTAAAAGACTCCACATTCCTGGCAAGGAAATTTAACCTGGCCAATGCAGAATCTTTTAACCGTGACGCGATTGGGTTACTGCTGAACCAAAGTGGAGCGGATGGCATAAAAATATATTTTGGCAGCGACGAAAAAGGGCAAGTAAAATTGGTATTAGTTCCGGTAGATAAAAATGGGAAGGATATAATAACCGGCCTGTTGAGTAACACGGCCCTTCATATACCAGGTATTTCCTCTGCACAAGCTCAAACAGGTGGAAAGGTGGTAGAAAATGGCCAGGTATGCCCCCCTTGTGAAATTGGAAAATAATTAAACCCTACAACATGACCGACGAAAAGCTGTGGAAATTTCTGATCAGCTTAACCGTGGCATTTCCGGCCATTGCGGGGCTGATCCGGTTTCGGAAAATTAATAGTAATTATTACCCATTCCTGTTTTATATTTTTGTTTCACTGATCAACGAACTATTGGTGGGATTGGTACTCAATCATTATAGTAAGGAAACGAGAACCGTAAACTGGCAGTTATTTAACCTGTTTGAAGGAACGATATTGCTAATACAATTCTATTACTGGAAATTGTTTGAGCGGTATAAAACTCTTTTTCTTATTTTACTCTTAATGCTTACCGGGGGATGGATAATTGAAAACTTTATCTTTTCGACTATACAAGCCTTTAACCCCGTCTATCTTATCGGTTGTTCCTTCATCATTGTATTACTCAGTATCCAGAACATAAATCATATAATTGTAAACCAGAATCAATCTCCGCTTACCCGGAACGCGATGTTCATCATATGCGTAGCGCTGGTCGTTTACTTTATCTATAATATATTTGTTTTTACCCTTATGGCGAAAGGAATAAATGGAATGGGCAAAGAGTTTAAGCTGCAGGTATTTGAAATAAAAGTGTACATAAACGCGCTGACCAACCTGCTATTCGGACTGGCCGTTTGTTTGATCCCCGGAAAAATGCCGGGAAATGATTTTTTCAATGAGCCGGACCCGAATAGTTAAGTAATTGATGACTAATGAAATTTTTTTATAACCTCTGATTATGGGAGCAACAGAAAAGAATTTTTTCGATGCTATCCTTATACTTGCCATTCTTATCGGCATTGCATTAGGTTATTTTATTATTACCATTTTGCGCTATCATCGACGGTATGTTCAGCTTCAAAAAGAACGTATACACGCGGAAATTCTCATCCAGGAAAATGAACGAAAACGAATAGCCACCGATCTGCATGATAGTATTGGCCCGCTGTTGTCATCGGTAAAACTTCAGATCAACAGCATAGACGTAGCGGATGAGGCCGATCAGCAGGTGATTGTAAATGCCGGGAAGTACCTGGATGAGATCATCGGATCGATGCGCGAAATTTCTTATAACCTCCTGCCCAATACCCTTCAGCGAAAAGGACTCACCGAAGCCATACGGGAATTTATAGCCAATGTCAACAGCCGCCATATTACTAACTTTAACCTGTATCTTAAAAATGAAATTTCGTTGCCCCCCGAAAAAGAAATACATGTATTCCGTATTATCCAGGAAATTATTCATAACACACTTAAACACGCGGGCGCTAAAACTATGCAGGTAGGTTTTGGTATAGAAAAAGGGGAGTTATTAATTTTGACCAAGGATGATGGCAAGGGATTTGAAGTAGAGAAGGTGAAAAAGAGTACGGAGGGGTTTGGGATGAAGAGTATCGAAAGCCGCGTGGATATTTTAAAAGGATATCTTGACATTCAATCCGGACCCGGCATTGGTACCAGCTACTTTATAAAAATACCATTGTAAACAGCCAACCGCATGTTCGATAAAATTAAATTGGTTATTGCCGACGATCATGAAATTTTCAGGGATGGGCTGGCCCTGATGTTATCCAAACAAAAAAATATAGAACTGGTTGGCCAGGCCGGGAATGGAAGAGAGTTAGTGGAATTGGTGGAAGCATTGAAACCCGACCTCATTCTTACCGATATTAAAATGCCTTTGATGGATGGCGTGGAAGCCACCCGGATACTTCTTGAAAAAAATGCGGGGGAGAAAATTATCGCTTTATCCATGTTTGATGAAGAAAACCTGGTAGTCGATATGCTGGAATCAGGCGCCCGCGGATATTTACTGAAGAATGCTGATAAACAGGAAATCCTCGAAGCCATCCGGACGGTTTTTGAAAACGGAAATTATTACTGCCAGCGAACTACCGCCCGACTCGCCAGCATGATCGTTAAGAGTAAATTCAACCCGCATAATAAAAATAAACCAGCCGCATTCAGCGAACGGGAGAAGGAGATAATAAAATATATCTGCCAGCAACATACAGCACAGCAAATGGCAGACAAATTATTTTTAAGTAAAAGAACGGTGGAGGGATACCGGACAAAGATCCTGGAGAAAATGGATGTTAAGAATACCGCAGGCGTAGTGATCTATGCGTTAAAGCATCACCTGATCAGTGAAGCGGAGTGTTAGAAATGGTAACTTGTTTTTCGACAGGAAAAAAATCAAAAAAAACCGGCCTATCAAAATATCGGAGATCGGGTGCCCGGATTTCAAATCTTCCCTCCACGACGAATCTCATTTGGGAGGGGCATAAAATAATACATTCTTCCCCTGCCGCTATCCTGCTAAATTGCCTTATTTTGCCCGTGAATGCATAACCTTACTAAGATAAAAATATACCGACTGTTGCTGCGAATCAGTTACCTGCTTTCCTGGATATTTGTATACCCTTTTGTGCTGCTTAGAAAAAAAAACAGTTCTCCCCTCTTTTTCTTTTTTGACCGGTACGCTATCGGGGGAGCGCAACGGATTTATCTCGATGTTTTGCAAAGTGTGGAGCATATTCCCAAGCAGATTTACTTCACCCGATTTTCGCCCAACGAGAAATTGAAAAACGAATTCTATTCAATTCCCAGGGCAACGGTAAAGGATATTCACCGCTGGTGCGATAATTTATTATTCCGCCTTTTTACCGTTCATTATTATGCTTTTTATATAAACCGTCATGGCATTGCTCATGTTTTCAGCTCCAACAGCACGTTCTTTTTTGATATGCTCCCATTTCTCCACAGGAAGGTGCAAACAACCGAGCTCTTCCACAATTTCGCGCACAATAAAAATGGATTGGAATTTTTTGGCCTGGCCAATCACCGGTATCTGACTAACCGGGTAATCTATGATAATTATACATTAAGCAATATCACCCGGCAATATAAGGAGTATGGGGTTGATCCCGCTTACTTAAATAATATCCGCTTCATTGAACCGGGAGTATTTATCCCAGGCTCGATAAACAAAGATTTCAGTCTGCCACTAAAGGTGCTATACGCCGGAAGAGGTGGCCCGCAAAAAAGAGTATGGATATTAAACCAGGTAATTGAAAAACTTACTGATGAAAACGTTCCCGTTAAATTCTATTTTGCCGGAACCATGACCGAAGATCTTTCCGATTTTACCAAACAACAGGCTACGGTTTATGGAGGAATAAGCTCACAGAAAGAGATGTATGCTATTTACGAAGAGTCGCATGTGCTTATCCTAACCTCGGCGTATGAAGGATTCCCGATGGTAATCAAAGAAGCGATGGCTTGCGGATGCGTGCCGGTGGTAACAGCCCTGGAAGGAAACAAGATGCATCTTATTCATAACAGTAATGCCTTACTTATTGAATCGATTGAGGAGGAAGACAGAGTAGCAGAAGAAGCGATAACCAATATTCATCGTTTAGTAAATTATCCCGATGAACTCAAGCGCCTGTCAGTAGCGGCATACGAATATGCTAGAGACCATTTCACGAAGCAAGCTTTTTTTGAAAAATGCCGGGCTTTATTGTTAACGACCCATTCGCCCCGGAATTAAACAAATTCACGATTTAAGAAAAAAGAGTTTTTAAGGAAGAATTGTAATGAAGGTGTTCAATAATTTCTTTCAATTAAGCGCCCACCAATTCTTCCCTTGGTAAATAAATTAATAATTCAGGATTTGAAATAATTTCTTAAGAAACTTATGCTCATAAAAAGTTTGGAGAATAGGCCTGTCTTCAGAAGAAAGGGGGCAATCCGGCTTTGAAACCTGATCATCGAAAAAATTACCCGGGACAAAGGGCTGTTACCCGCGAAGCGTTGCAGATCATCCGTTTTTCTAATCCCCAGGTTACGAAACAATCGCCAGTAAGCGTCATAGAAATAAATATTCCGAAAAGCATGTTCGCCCGTTTTTTCTAATAGCAGCAAATGCTCTGGTATTTCCACTTCCGGTATTAATTTACTGCCGGCGGTTACCTGGCTTGAATGAATGCCGATGGAAACAAGCGGTTGATTAATATAATAGGGTTCGGTGATTTTTAAAGACCGAATATAAAAATCCATATCCACCAGCCATTTCATTTGTTTGTCGTACTGAATACCTTGCTTGAGAACGGTACAGTGTAACACTGGGAGGGCCGATTACATTTTTTGAGAGCAGGCTGACCGGATTGTTTTTTAGTGCATGCCAACGCAAAGAACTGATTTGAACCTGTTCCTTTTTACCGGTAATTTCCGGCACGTTGAAATATCCGGAAAAAATAAAAGACTTGTCCGTTTTTCTCGTTGCTTCAACAAAGGCGGCCAGGCTTTCCGAATCGGAGAACCAATCGTCGTCGTGCATGATTTTGATCCATTGTCCGCTTGCCTGGCGAACCGCTTCATTCCAGTTTTCGGGCGTACCGAGGGCCAGTTCATTTTTAAAATACTTCAAAGGAAGCAAGTCTTTGTATTGCGGCAAAGCGATTGAACACTCTCATCGGGGCTATCGTCGGTAATGATTACTTCATAATCGGTGAAGGATTGTTCCTTGATGGACTCAAGCAGTCGCTGCAAAAAATGCCTTCTTTTGTAGGCGGGAATACAGATGGAGATGAGGGGGGAAGACATAATTACCCATTTAACAAGGATTGCTTTCTCCTCTGCAGTTTATTACTAACTGACTTGAAAAAAGTGCCTTTAACACCCATAAGGTACATTAAATGTAAAAAAGCAAGTTTGAAATTTTTCCCAATTATGGGCTTACATGCTTTGTAAAACGTACCAAACTCCCTGGACCCGGTATAATAAAGAAATTCACAACAAGTGGCGATTTTCCTTTTTATTATCATATCATACTTTGGATTTGAGTTTAAATGTTTCAAATAAATCTTTATCCAATCTTCGTATTTAGAGGAGCCAATCCGGCGGATTAGAGAATTGTCCAATATTCTGTAATAACAGATAGACTTATTGTCGTATATAAATTTATATTTAGAAGAAAGCCTTAGCCACATATCATAATCCTCCACTTTTAAGGAATTATCAAAGCCCCCCACTTCGCGTAATAAACTAGTCCTAATTATTGTGGCCATAGCAGGAATAAAATTATCATTTAGCAAGGCATTAAAAACGTCTCCCTCTGGTGGTGTAGCAAGATCAGGTCGATAAACTTTTAAATAAGAGCCAGCGATTAATTTTCCTTTTCTATCTACCAGGATGGCATCACTATAGCACAAAGCAACAGATTTATCGCTTTTCTCCAACAGATCAATCATATGCTCAAAGCGGTCCTCGCTACCCCAGTCATCGGCAGCAATAAAAGTAAAATACTTACCCCTTGCCTTTGATAAAGCAAGGTTGAGATTAAAGCATATACCCTTATTTTCTTCGTTAATTATAAATTCGCAGGAAAATGGCTGAATGCCTATGACCTTTTGTATGAGTTCCGCTGAATTGTCTGAAGAACAATCATCAATAACCAGCAACTCAAAATCTTTGAAGGATTGGTTCGCTACAGACTGGAAACACTGGGCAAAATATTCCCCCTGGTTATAATTGATAATTACAGCCGTTAATACAACACTCATTTTATCTGAATAATTCGGAATGATCCTTCATCCAAGCAAATGTTTTTTCCAGGCCACTGGTTAAGTTAGCTTGAGGGCTGAATTTTAATTCATGACGGATTTTCTCAATATTAATCACTCTTCTGCGTATATTATCTATGTCACGCCGGTCAATGTTTTGAATAGTTGATTTGCTTCCAGTAATTTGAATAATAGCCTCAGCCAGTTTATTAACAGATACGTCAACACCAGTACCAATATTATAGGTTTCTCCAATAGCTTTAGGCACAAGTGCAGCTTCCACAGTAGCCCATACTGCATCGTCAATAAAAGTAAAATCTCTCGTTTGCTCACCATCGCCATGAATCTGGATCGGTTCGTTCCGAATGGCGGCATTCATGAACTTACCTATTACCCCACAATAGGGATTACCCGGAGATTGATTATATCCGTAAACGTTTGAATATCGAACTATCGTAATAGGCACACCGAATACTTCATAAAATGCATTTGCATATACTTCCCCGGAAAATTTACTAGCAGAATAAAAACTCAAAAATAACTTCTCCGCATCCTCTGAGATTGGGAGGGTTTTTGGATTGCCATATACTGAAGCCGTGGATGTATAAACGAGCCTTGACGTTTGGGAATTTTTGCATGCCTCCAATACATTAAAGGTACCAATTACATTTACTTCCAGGTCTTCCCTCGGTTTGGAATTGGACACAATGATATTACGCGCCGCCAGGTGAAAAACTATATCATTACCACTAACCGCTTTTCGAACAGTTTCCGCATCTGCAACAGTGCCTTCAATAATAGTACAAGGAAAATCCTTTATAAATTCTCTCTTACCCGTGAAAAAGTCATCCAAAATAGTCACTTTAGCACCATTTTTGACCAAATAATTACTGATATTGGATCCTACAAAACCAGCACCGCCTGTAACCAATATTTTTTTACCACTTAAATTATGCATGCCAAAAAATTGAATGCAAAACTAACCAAAAAAGCATGATCTGCATAGTAATTTTTCCCCTGATCCATAAAAAACACAATCACGGTTTCAAAAACTTGGAGTAATTTATTGCAGTCAGCATTATCTATTTCATTGCTGTTATCATAAAAAAGGCCGTTTCAGGTTATGAAACGGCCTTTGGATAAAATGATAACTTTTTATCTGAAAACCTCAGAAAGTTTATTTATTTCACAATTATCAATTACCCGGTTATAAATTCGAATCTCATCTACTTTTCCATCAACAGAAATAATATCATTCTTCCACCATCCTCCAATAACCAAGTCAGCACTACTGCATTGCTTCAACTCTGTAAAACTCCGTTGCTTTGAACCTCTTAGTTGACCATCTATAAAAAGGTTTTGTTTACCTTCTCCAAAGGTCATAATTATATTATACCAACGCCAGGCAATCATTTGTTCAGGTGCTGATACTAAGAGTGCTGGATCGTAAACATGCGGAACGGTACAATCCTCCGCCTTATCTTTTACTATAAAATCAAAAACGTTTGTTGCATCGAGACTTTGACCCAATCCCCATACTCCCCCGGTAGTATTTTCAAATTTTGCCCTACTTATAAATGAATGGCGCCTGTTGGTATTCTTTACAAGAACCATCATAGAGACGGTTAAACTGGCAGAATTTAACTTTCCATTATCCATTACTACGAAATAATCATCAACTCCATCAAATTCTGCCGCTTTCCCTGGTTTCCCAATCATATCTGTAGCGAAATGGGCTCCATTTACCGCTATCCCATTATTTCCATTCCCACTTTCGTCATTCGCATTTCCATTAAACGGATAGTAAGCTATCAAGCCTTTGCGTAAATCTATTCCTGCACATTCCTCTTTTGGACAATCCTTTTTGCAAGATAAAAACATAAAAACGAGACCAAAAGTCAAAAATCTAAACAAGCTACCATATAATACTATTAAATAAATAAAAATAAAAATTATACATATAAGCAAGATAATAAAAACAATTGAGAATATTATAAATAAGTCAAAATTCCTTATCATTATTAAGATTAGGTATGGATAAATATACCCATAATGTGATTTACTCGCCCCAAAAAACAAATGCTTAAAAAGAATTAAAACTTTTTAGATGTTTAAAAATAGAATAATCCTGAACCACATCAAATGCGTCTAATTTTTCGTGCGTTAAGGTTCTTGGGTGGAGTCATAACACCCTCTAATCAAATGCAACCTTGCAAATTCAATGTTGTGTTTAAATAATTATAAAGAAAACATCAGAATTAATAATACAAAATTATACCCTATATTGAGATGCAATTATAACCGCAATGAGTACCCCCAATCCTGTACTTAACAATTTTACTCCTGGCTGATAGCATTTTCTCCGTAATAAGCTACACAAAAGCCTGGCAACCTTTTATTCATTAGATAGGAATTCAAATATTTCGGACGAGAAAGACAATGATCTAAAAATTCACAACCATCATTATCAATAAAAAAGCCGTGTAAACATACTAGCATTTATAACCATATAGGAATACACAAAGGTATGCGAGCGAATTATGACAATCCATCCTATCCGCGACTATTAAACCTCTTAACCAATTTGAATTTCAATAGATTTTTCAATATTCACTATAATAATGCGATTAAAAATACAGTAGATGAAAGACTAAAATTATTTGAATCCTATACACTCCCCAGCCATTTGTACCGGCTCCCTTGGCGACCCTGTTGTTAATATTACCTTTGGTGCTGGTAATAACCCGGGAAGGCCCTTGCCTGCGATTGTTCCGGGAGCCTCCACAACACTCACTTATGTGGCAGTAAATGGTAATCCAGCCAGCCCTACCCCTATAGATGGGCAGTACACTATTACCAATAATGTACCTTTCAACTTTGCGTGGCATTCAGGTATAGCCGATCATACTCCTAATGATACCGATGGCTATATGGCTTTTTACAATTCCCAGGAAACACCCGGCCTTGAATTTTACAGCCAAACTATTACCAATTTATGTGGATCTACAACCTATGAATTTGCTGCCTGGATCGCCAATTGTCTAAACCCAGCCATGATGGATGGCGTGGACCCGGATATCACCTTCCGTATTGAACACCCTGACGGCACGGTGCTTGGTTCGTATAATACCGGGGCAATACCCGAAACCAATAATTTAACGTGGAAACAATTCGGTTTCTTTTTCACCATGCCCGCCAATGAAACTACCGTTATACTTAAAATGATTAACAACAGCGTTGGAGGTACCGCTCTCCCCGGTAATGACCTGGCAATCGACGATATTACCTTCCGCCCATGCGGACCTTCAACCATTGTCTCCTTTAGTAACAGCGCCCAGGTTGATTCATTGACAATATGTGAAGGATCATCGGCTACTTTATTCGGAAACCTATCGATTGGATTTAATACACCGAACTACCGATGGCAGTCAAGTACTGATAATGGAACAAGCTGGACGGATATTGCATCCTCCAATGTCCTTCAATTACCTGTTACACCGGCTATCACCGGAATATCCAGGACGATTCATTACCGGATGGTCGCTGGAGACGGCAATAATATAAATTCTGCTAATTGCAGAATAAGTTCCAATAAGATAATACTTACTATTAGGATACTTCCAACAGGAGGCATCAGCGGCGATTCTATATGCCCGGGCCAAAGTGGTAACATAACCTTTACGTCATCTTCCCTTAATAGCCCATTTACTATTTCCTATTCAGACGGAACAGGTACTTTGATTGCAAACAATATGACCAATAATGGAAAGATTGCTACTGGGGTCCTTTTTAATAATAAAACATATACTTTATTATCTATTAAAGATGCATTGGGATGCGAACGCACTAATGGATTTAACCCATCAACCGCAGATATTGAAATTCGCAAGAGTAATTTCA
Source organism: uncultured Chitinophagaceae bacterium (assembly GCA_963775145.1). Classification (GTDB taxonomy): domain Bacteria; phylum Bacteroidota; class Bacteroidia; order Chitinophagales; family Chitinophagaceae; genus Endoryza. The sequence continues at coordinate 640,095 of CAVZHZ010000009.1, read as the reverse complement.
ATGCGCCTTCTTCCCCATTATCAGTTTGCGAAACGAAATCGGTCCAACTAAAGGGTAATAACAATACGACATTTAATTATCAATGGAGCCCGGCCACCTATCTAGATAATCCCACCTCTCCTAGTCCCATCAGTATGCCATTAGCCTCTATACAATACACGTTGAGGATTTCAGAACCGGTTTGCAATTACGATAGTACCTTTTTGGTAAACGTTAATGTTAACCCTTCTCCAATTGTTGTAGCACAATCAGCCAACGATATAGATTGTAGTTTGCCCACTTCCCAATTACAGGCAAGCGGCGGAGTTAGCTATGTTTGGACTCCGTCGGCGGGATTGGACAATCCTACAAAAGCCAATCCCATAGCCTCTGTTTCCAATACGACAACATTTATTGTAACCGGCACTGATCAGTTTGGCTGCACTGATACCAGTTCTGTTACTGTTAAAGTAACCAATGGAGGCAAACCTGTTTTTGTTTTACCGAATGCGTTTACCCCAAACGGCGATGGATTAAATGAATGTTTTGGTATCCGGCGTTGGGGCAATGTAACCATCAAAGAATTTTCAATTTTTAACCGTTGGGGGCAACGAATATTTACAACTAAAAATCCATCTGCCTGTTGGGACGGCACCTTCAAAGGACAGAAACAAGATGTTGGAGGATATACTTATGTAATTAAAGCAAGTTCGTTTTGTGGAGAAGTAAAAAAGACAGGCATTGTAATGCTCATTAGGTAAGACCGGAAAGGTTTTGGAAGATCATCGCTAGTCAAACTGATCGAACCATTAGTATGCTTTTAATTCGTACATTTATGGATAATATAACTTCTCCCGCATGAATAAATCTAAGGCGACAAGCATTTATCTTTTTTTACTAATAGTTTTATTTAGTAGTTCTTGTAAAAAAGAATCAACTTCAAAAAGTGCCGAGGAACTCCTAATTGCCAATGCCTGGAAGGCCTCTGAAGTTCGCGGTCAAATTGCTAACAATCCCGTCTATTATAAAAGAGGTTCAAGTGGAAACACCATCAATTTAGAAAATGAAAGTATAATGTTCAAAGGAGATGGAACTGGTATCTATACCGATAATAACCAGGGGGCCAGTTCTTTTACATGGAGTTTTACTAACCCGGAAAAAACAAAGCTCACCTGGAATGTTCAATTTACTCCTCCCGCTACAATATATTGGGAAATCATTACGCTTAAAGAGGGTTCTCTGAAATACGTACAATATTATAATCAAGGTGGCACTAATATTTTTTCCAGCGAAGTCCGTATTCCAAAGTGAGAACAAATTGCCTGCTAACAAATATTTTATTTTCCCCGATTAACCAATGAAAGCAGCTTATTCATTCAGTTTATCAGAGATTCAATTAACCCCCATCGCCACCACGTTCCTCGAAATGCATCAGCCGCCGAGGGAGAAATTGGCATGGCGGCCCAATATTTCATTCCAGTTATTACCCAAACCCGTGTCCGCTTCCGATTACCGCCACTATTATTACGGCGTGGGAGCCGAATGGAACTGGCTCGATCGGATGGTAATTCCCGATGAAGAACTGGAACAGAAAATTAATGCGGACAATACAGAGATTTATATCTTCCTTGTAAATGCCGAACCGGCCGGCTTCGCGGAATTTGTAAAAGAAACCGATTTTACCGAGATCCAGTATTTCGGCCTATTGCCCGCCTTTGTCGGCAAAGGCCTGGGGAATTATTTCCTGCATTGGGTCATTCAGCAGGCCTGGGCATATCACCCCCGATGGATTCAACTCAATACCTGCACGCTCGATCACCCCAACGCGTTACCCGTTTATACAAAAGCCGGCTTTAAGATTGTCCGTACCGAAATACAACAACGAAGAATATTGAAAAAAGACTGACCATTTCAAAGCCCCCAATCCGGTAAGGCCGATTGCTCGGCAAGCTGTCCGTTTACTTTCTGCCAACCGGCACAAAAACTTCCGTTAGTAATAATCAAATAAGGAGCCGGAACCGTAATTGAATACCGCAGCACCTGTTGCAATACTTCTTCACTCAGTTCCACCTCCATCGCTTTGCACTCAATCATCATCCACGGCCGATGCTGCTGATCATACACCAGTATATCAAACCGCTTCTTTAACTCGCCCAGCATTATTTCCTTTTCCACCGCGATTAAGGATAACGGGTATTTCTTTACCCGGGAAAGGTATTGCAGAAAATTTTGCCGAACCCATTCTTCCGGCGTCAACCGCACCCATCGCCTACGGAGCTCATCAAAAATGAAATCCGCTTCGGGTTCCTTTCGTATACGGAAATCATGAGGCGGGTAATCGATTCGTATCATTAGAAGCGAAATAACTAAATTTATGGTTTACTAATCAGAGAATATATGAAGACCAAGGAAGAAATCGTTGAAAACTGGCTCCCGCGATATACCGGCGAAAAACTGGAGAATTTTGGTAAATATATCCTGCTAACCAATTTCAGCAATTACGTTAATCTTTTTGCCCAATGGCACGAAGTAAAAGTAGTGGGTCTCGACCGTCCCATGCAATGCGCTACTTCCGGGGATATTACCATCATCAACTTTGGTATGGGTAGTCCTACCGCCGCCACGGTAATGGACCTGCTTACCGCCATTGCACCCAAAGCCGTATTGTTCCTGGGTAAATGTGGCGGACTAAAAAAGAGAAATAATATCGGGGATCTCATATTACCTATTGCCGCTATTCGGGGCGAAGGAACTTCAAACGACTATTTCCCCGAAGAGGTTCCTGCATTACCTGCCTTCGCATTACAAAAAGCGGTATCTACCACCATCCGCGATCATGGGGTCGACTACTGGACCGGTACCGTGTATACCACCAATCGCCGCGTTTGGGAGCATGATGAACACTTTAAAGATTACCTCCAAAAAATAAGGGCCTATGCTATTGATATGGAAACAGCGACTGTTTTTTCAGTAGGCTTTTATAATAAGATTCCCACCGGGGCCTTGCTATTGGTTAGCGACCAGCCCATGATTCCCGAAGGAGTTAAAACAGAAGAAAGTGATAAGAAAGTTACCGGCGAGTTTGTAGAGAGACATGTAAGAATTGGCATCGATTCACTAAAGCAATTGATCAATGATGGAATGACGGTTAGACATTTGAGGTTTTAAGGGAGGGAGAATGGAGAATGGAGAAGACAGAATACAGAATGAAGAATATAGAATACAGCATAAAGCATAAAGAATAAAGAATTATTATTCTCCGACTAAAACCATCTTAATAATTATTAAAGCCTCTTGCCGGGCGGGCTCTGGCCCCTCTCCTCAAGGAGAGGGGTTGGGGTGAGGTAATACCTGCAAATGAAACTTTTAACATATTTAGGCGGACAACAATTATGAAGAATAAAGAATGGGGAATGCAAATTATGAAGTTTGGTTAACCGATTTATTAAATAGGGCCTGTTGATTTTTATAAAGAATGGATGAGGTGCGAAAACCATAAGCCTGCCTGCGGCAAGCAGGCCATAAACTACAAACCTGCCTGCGGTAAGCAGGCCACAAACTAAAAACTCACACAAATCAACCCGCTCCTCCAAATAAAAAACCTCCAGGTCGATTTTGAAACGGAACTCGGCACCAGTAACGCGGTAAATGGTATTTCTTTTGAAGTCAACCGCGGAGAAATTGTTGCTATAGTGGGAGAATCAGGATCAGGAAAATCGGTAACCGCCTTATCCATCATGCAACTGTTGCCCCATAAAACCGTTCGGTACCCAACAGGTGAAATTCTTTTTTCAACCGATAGCATTTCCGTTACTGATATTTTATGCTGCAACGAAAATGCGCTCCGTTCTATTCGCGGTAACGAAGCAGCCATGATTTTTCAGGAACCAATGACCTCCCTAAACCCTGTTTTCACCTGTGGTAGCCAGGTAATGGAAGCGATACAACTGCATCAGCATGTCAACCCATCCGAAGCCAGACGAAAATCAATTGCCCTGTTTGAAAAAGTAAAACTTCCTGACCCGGAGCAATTATTCCGGAGGTACCCGCACCAGTTAAGCGGTGGACAAAAACAACGTGTGATGATTGCTATGGCCATGAGCTGCGAGCCTTCTTTGCTTATATGTGATGAGCCTACTACCGCGCTGGATGTTACGGTTCAAAAAAAAATTCTGCAACTCTTAAAAGATTTGCAGCAAACTACCCGGATGGGTATCATTTTTATAACACATGACCTCGGCGTAGTAGCAGAATTAGCCGATCGGGTTATTGTAATGTATAAGGGTGCTATCGTAGAAGCGGGCGATATCCAATCTATTTTTCAGCAACCGCAGCATCCATATACCAGGAGCTTACTGGCCTGTCGCCCGGTATTGCACCCGCCCGGAAAAAGATTACCGGTCGTCAGCGATTTTATGAAGGAGGAAGATGAAGTTCAATCGCACATACCCAATTTAGCTATACGAGAAAATAAAATAATTCTTCCCCCCACCCAGCATATATACAACCCACAGGCCGATAACAAAATTCTCCTGAGTGCAAGGGACCTGTCGGTATGGTTCCCTATCAAAAAAAATATCCTTGGTAAACCGTTAGAATATTTAAAAGCGGTAGATGCAGTGAGCTTCGATGTTTATGAAGGAGAAACGCTTGGCCTCGTTGGCGAATCCGGTTGTGGGAAAACCACCCTGGGCAGGGTGCTCCTTCGGTTGATTGATTCTACCTCCGGAAGAATTCTCTATAAAGGAATCGATCTGACTGCAAAGAAATCTACCGAACTAAAGCAGTTGCGGAAAGAAATACAAATCGTCTTCCAGGATCCGTATTCGTCTCTCAACCCACGTCTTACTATTGGCGAGGCCCTGGCCGAACCCATGAAGGTTCATGATATCCTAAAAAATTACAAACAGCGCCGCGACAAAGTAGTGGAGCTTTTGGAAAAGGTAAATATGAAAGCCGAGCACCTGTCACGTTACCCGCATGAATTCAGCGGGGGCCAAAGACAGCGGATTGTAATTGCCCGTGCATTGGCATTGAATCCATCGTTTATTGTGTGTGACGAATCAGTATCGGCGTTAGATGTAAGTGTTCAGGCCCAGGTGCTCAACCTGCTCAATGACCTTAAAAGGGAGTTTGGGTTTACGATTATTTTCATCTCTCACGACCTGTCCGTGGTTCGGTATATCAGTCACCGCATCATGGTTATGAATAATGGGAAGATAGAGGAATTAGGGTCGGCCGAACAGGTATATCATCATCCAAAACAACCGTATACCCAACAATTACTGGCCTCCATTCCTGGCAGAGCCTGAAAAACTAGCCATTACCGGTGTCGTTTGGGTACTAATCCACAGTCAAAGGGCACTAATGCACAAAGCAAAATGAAATTTCCATTTTACCCCATCCTGCATTACCTTTGCCCGCTTGAAAAAACGCATTACATGATGTCAAACCTGGTGCCGTAAGACCACGTTTGTATCGGAATCCTTAACCGATGTAACCTGGTCCCGCACTGTTTGGTTATCATGCAGCCCTCAAAAAAATATTAGCTACATGAAGTTATCCCAGTTCCGCTTCGATTTGCCCCTTAATCTTATTGCCCAGCAACCCACTAAAAAGCGCGAAGATTCCCGCATGATGGTCGTGCACCGTCATACCGGCCAGATCGAAAACAAGCATTTCCGTGATATTTTGGATTATTTTGAAGATAAGGATGTATTCGTTGTAAATAATACCAAAGTGTTCCCTGCCCGCATGTATGGCCGCAAAGAAAAAACAGGGGCAAAAATTGAAGTGTTTTTGCTTCGTGAATTAAACAGGCCCAACCGGCTGTGGGATGTTATCGTTGATCCGGCACGTAAAATACGCGTAGGCAATAAATTGTACTTCGGAGAAACCGATGAATTGGTGGCTGAAGTAATTGATAATACTACCAGCCGGGGGCGTACCATCCGTTTTTTATGGGATGGAACCGATGAAGAATTTCGCCAGATGCTCGAAACCCTGGGAGAAACTCCATTACCCAAATACATTAAACGCAAACCGGAACCGGAAGACAAAGAAAGATACCAGACTGTTTATGCCAAGCATGAAGGGGCGGTGGCCGCTCCTACCGCCGGCTTGCACTTCAGTATAGAACTGATCAAAAGGCTCGAAATAAAAGGTATTCGGTTTGCGGAAGCTACCTTGCATACCGGGTTGGGTACTTTCCGGCCCATAGAAGTAGAGGACCTGAGTAAACATAAAATGGATGCCGAATATTACCGGATCGATGAAACCGCCTGTTCCATTGTAAACAAAGCCATCAAAGGGGGACATCGGATTTGTTCAGTAGGAACTACCACTATGCGGGCCATTGAAACATCTTACACTGCTGAAAAGTTATTGAAACCATCGGAAGGATGGACCAATACATTCATTCATCCGCCATACAATTTTAATATTGCCGATTCACTGATCACCAACTTCCATCTTCCGAAAACAAGTTTATTGATTATGACCTGTGCTTTTGCCGGATACGACCTTGCCATGGAAGCTTACCGGAAAGCAATTAAGGATAAGTATCGTTTCTTCAGCTATGGCGATGCCATGCTGGTGGTATGATCTGCTCAACAATTTAATCTCTTACTAATAAACCCCGGCTGGTTAAAAATTGGCCGGGGTTTTTCGTTTGGAAGAGTTAGATTTATAAATACCAAAATCAATCATTCATACTATGAAAAAAATATTGGCCTCTATGCGTCGCCCTGGAGGAGGGTATTCAATATTGGATAAAATAAAATGGATATTCAGCAGACAATCCAGATGGACATGGCTAATAATAATTTCGGGTTTCAGCAGCGAATTAAAAAGCCAGCAGGTAATCGATCTGTATTCCGACAGTATTCCTAATTCGAGGCCGGCCCCCAACGAAGAATTTGCTGATACTACCAAGGAAGGAATTCTCATCATTCATAAAATAAGCAGACCTACTTTAACTATTTTCTTACCCCCGGCAGCGAAGGCAACCGGAGCCGCGGTGATAATTTGCCCGGGGGGTGGATATTGGATTGCGGCCGCCGGCCACGAGGGGTATGATGTAGCCAGGCGATTCAACGAAATGGGTATTGCCGCCTTTGTATTAAAATACCGCATCCCAAGCGACGCGATCATGATTAATAAGGAGATCGGGCCGCTACAGGATGCACAACGCGCCATACAAATGCTGCGAACCAATGCCCGAACCTGGGGAATCCAAAAAAATAAGATTGGCATAATGGGTTTTTCTGCAGGGGGCCATTTAGCATCAACCGCGGGAACGCACTTTCAAAAATCTTATATCACGAATAACAGAAAGATCAGCCTTCGGCCCGACTTCATGATATTGGTGTATCCCGTAATTAGCTTTACTGATAGTATTGGACACTCGGGATCAAAGCAAAATCTTATTGGAAAAAACCCGTCTGCCGAAAAAGTAAGAGAATACAGCAACGAGTGGCAGGTTACCCGACGAACACCTCCAGTTTTTTTAGTACACGCTAAAAACGACCCGATAAAAGTGGAGAACAGCCTGGTCTTCGCAGAAGCACTCCGGAAAAACAAAGTTCCTTATGAAATATACCTGTACGAAAAAGGGGGGCATGGCTATGGAATGAACAATCCGACCAGTGAAATAAAATGGATGGACCTGGTGAACGAATGGATGAAAAAAATGAAATGGATAAAATAATAAATCGACGTCATCCTGTCTTAAATCAAAAAGCACAGGCTTCCAGGCCTGTGCTATAATATAAGCAGAGTGAATATTAGATATTAATTGCCTCCCTTCTTTCCAATATTTCCCGCCAGCCCAAAACCAAACCAAAAATGATGGTTGGTTGTTTCTGTGATCGGAACCCGGTATTGCGCGTTTACCAATAAATAGGCCTCATTAAAAAGGTTCATTTGCAAACCCATGCCCACCGGTAAAAAAGCACCATAGTATCCTTTATATTTTGAGGCACCCATTCCCACCTGCAAATAGGGATTAAGCATTGATTTATTCGATAACAATTTGCCGCGCACGGAAATATCTGCTTCCAGCAACAATAGATCGCGGCCAAGAAGATCCTTTTTTTGAATGGGGTAATCAATAAACGAAGCAGCCAGGCTGGTGGTAAAATCGTACATCTTTGAAAGACCATTAATATAGGTAAGGGCCAGCCCGGGAGTCATATCCTTGATCTTTCCAAACTCCTTATTCTTTATAACGGTACCCAGTGAATTGGCTCTTACATTAGCGGCACTCTTAAAGTCGTTGAAAAAGAATTGAATTCCAAAAGTGGGCTTTTGTATGACATCATCGTCTTGGCCTATTACAATGGTATTGAGCAATACCAATGCAAACAGAAGGCCTGTTAGTTTCTTCATATACGAGCTAGTTTTGTTGATTGTTAACAAAAATAACTGGTACAAACTGAACCGTAAAATTATTTATTCACTTTATTGAGATTCGCTGATTGAAGGTTTTTTCTTGCCGAGGTATTCCACTCTCACCCGGGTTAGCCCTTTTCCGATATAGGCGAGTTTGCTGGCCGCAGACCGGCTGAGGTCTATAAGTCGCTTATTTTTAGGATGCATCCTGTCTGTTATCCGTACAATTACTGACCGCTTATTACTTAAGTTGGTAACCCTGGCCCAACTATTTAGTGGAAGGGTATTACTGGCAGCGGTAAGCTTTTTCTGCGTGAAAATTTCGCCATTGGATGTTTGCCGGCCTTCAAATTTGTTATCATAAAAGCTGGCGATTCCGTATTGGATGGCTGTGGCAGTATTGATTTGCCTGGATGAAACATAACGACTGCCCGCCTTTTGGGCTTGCAGGCACCGGGGAGTAAATACCAGTAATATGACTGGCAGTATCCAAAGTTTTTGCATAGAAATAATTTATTGGATCGACTTATCGGCAAAATATCTCTGGCGAAGCATTTTATCCTCACCATAAATATCATCAAAGAATTTCACTTTACCGTTTACTCCTTCACAGGAAAAGTAACGGATAAAGAGAGGTAGCCTACTCCGAACGGGCAAGTAATGCTTTTCCTTGCGCTTGAGCCATACTCTTAACGAATCCGAACCAATAAAATTGGATGTTAGCGGGGGCTTTCTGCTAATGCTATCAATACCAATGATATAATGAGCCAGTTTTTGCCACTCCTGCACGCGTACACAGCCATGACTCAGCGATCGGGAGGCATTACTAAAAAGGTATCGCTGGTTTGTATCATGAAGGTAAACGCTATACTTATTGTTGAAATTGAATTTTAAAACGCCTAATGCATTAGCATCCCCGCTTCCCTGTACCACTTTATAAGGAATTCCTTTGGTGTATCTATCCCAGTCAACTGAATAGGGATCTACTTCCTCTCCCTCTTCGTCAACCAGGGAATAACCATGTTTGTAAAAATAATCGGGATTCTTTTTTACCCCCGGCAAAACTTCTTTCACAATAATACTGGTAGGAATTGTCCATTGCGGATAGGTAATCATATCAGTAATGCGGCTGGTCAGGAGGGGGGTCCGGGTTTCCGGCTTTCCAACCACTATCCTCGACCTGAGAACCAGGGTATCATTATCAATCAATTTCAAGTAATAGGATGGGATATTTACCCAAATATATCTTTCCGGCATAGTATCCGGTAATAGTTTATAGCGGTCCAGGTTAAGAGCAATTCGTTTAAATTTTTCCCAATCGGTATAGTTCAATTTATTGACGGTGTTTTCATTAATCCGGCCGGTAACTTTCAATGCTTTTGATTTTTGGTAGGCGCTAATGGTGGACCTCCAAAGGGCTGAATCTACATATTCAGCGGGAGAAAGAAGGAGATCCTCTTCAAAAAAACGCCGCTGCAATTGTTTGTACAGCGCCACTGAATCTTTATTCGGATAAATTATATAGGTAAACCGTTTAAATTCTTTAATTGAATCTAGAAAAAATTTCAACCCGACTTTTAAGGAGTCATATCCCCGATGTTTTGGCTCCAGGCTTCGAAAAAGATCCCGGATGCTGCGGCTGGATTGCAAATCTACCATCAATTTGTTATAGAAACTATCCGATAGCAGGGTATCTGTTCGGAGCGTTACACTATCAAATTTTAACCTTCCCTGCTTAAGGTGCCTGCTGATAAGTAAAAATGCATCGGTTAATAGCAGGTCGGTACGTGACCACAGCGCTGCATTTTTCATGGCCAATGAATCGTGGGCCAGGGTTTGCCGGGCATTGTGCAAGGCCTTATTATGGTAATCAGTTGGAAATAATCCGTCCTCTTTACAGGATTCAATAAAATCAATTAATGAATCCCCCATAGGGTGCAGCAATTCCTCCTTGCTCCAGAAAGGCTGGTAATTGTTTTTCTGGTATATACCGTTTAATAAACTGTCCAGTTTCAATAACACGGTATCATTTATCCGCCCATTATTTTGTATTGCGAATTGCAGGGATTGTTCTATATTTTTTGCCTTGCGTATGTCTATAACTTCAACCTTCTCCACAATATCTTTTTCTTTCGGATCAGGGGCTGCTTGTTCCTCGCAGGCATACAGGAGTACTAATGCCGTGATAAAAAGCAGCGGGGAAATAGGGCTGTTGATCCTGGTCATAATAAAGTCTTAGGTGGAAAGGTTGTATATTGAAAACTCCAAAAATGAATCTCAAAAAAACCTGGCTGCAATGATATACAAATTACGTCATCAGTCCTATAGATGGGGATTGATAACGGCTCTTTTTTTCCCGTTTTCAGACGGGCTTTCTCAAAATCTTCCTGTCAGTAAATACGGCATCCCGGTAATGAAAAGTATTACTGCTTATCAGGAAAGCGTTGTAAAAGAGCCTGCTAAAAAAATGCGGGAGCTGAAGAAAATGATACCGGGAATTGTATATGACCTGCGATATGCCGGCTCAAATAACTTCATTGGCCGCCGTATGTATCCATTAAAGACGTATCAAACCTTTCTTCGGGCACCAGCCGCAGAGGCATTGGCAAAAGTGCAGGCGGAATTAAAAAGCCAAAATTTAGGATTGAAAATTTATGATGCCTACCGTCCTTATTCAGTTACCGTAACCTTTTGGGAGCTCATTAAAGACGAGCGCTATGTAGCCAATCCTTCTAAGGGAAGCGGACACAATCGTGGACTGGCTGTGGACCTTACAATTATTGATCTTACCACGGGCCATGAATTAGATATGGGAACAGGCTTTGATAGTTTTTCTGATTCTGCCCATCATAGTTTTACTTCTTTACCGGAAATGATACAACAAAACAGGAGGCTATTTAAAGAAATCATGACAAAGTACGGCTTTCAACTATTTGAAACCGAATGGTGGCATTATTCCTGGCCCAACGACAAAGAGTATGAGATTATGGACATTCCCTTCAGGAAATTAAAAAAGGCAATCGATGAAAAATGAAGAATGTCTAATTGCAAAGTGGAAACCAGGGGTTCTCCTTTGTACTGATCAACATCAGTATTTCCCTATTTTATTCTTAATTCTAAAATATTGTTGTCAGACTAAAACCATCTTAATAATTATTAAAGCATCTTGCGGAGCGGGTTCTGGCCCCTCTCCTTAAGGAGAGGGGTTGGGCCTGCCTGCCGGCAAAGGCAGGGTGAGGTGATTCCTGCAAATGAAGTATTTAACGTAATTAGTCGGACCTTAATGATTCTCAAATTATCATTTTCCAATTCATACTGCCTTAACCTGAATAATGGCATCGGTATTAATGGGCCCATATACATGCGGGAAAGTGTCCTCATTGGTGGTTGACCAATCATATATATAAGGACTGGTCAGTTTATCGGTATCAATTACCAGTTTTACTAAATCCGTTTTACCAGAAAAATAGCGCTCCAGCACACCAGCTATCTGGTCTTCCAGGCTACAGTGGATATATCCTTCTTCTTTTAAAGAAGCGGATTCATAAGATCCCTTTTCCTGGGCTGCTTTCCATTCAGCAGCAGTGGTTACATGATAAATCGTTGGCATTTAAGAAATGTTGATTTTATTGAAGATATTGAAATATTACTGAACTCTTTTTATATGCTGCTCCATTAAGAGTAAATCCACCAAAACGAGTGCCGTGGCAGCTTCCACAATTACCGGGGCGCGCAGGGCCACACAAAGATCATGTCGGCCCTTCACCGAAAAATCCTCCATTTTACCCGTGTCCCAATTCAAACTATTCTGTGGTTTGGGAGTGGATGCGGTTGGCTTAATAGCAATCCTGAAAACGAGCTCGTTTCCATTGCTGATACCCCCCACAATTCCCCCCGCGTTATTTGTTTTCGTTTTGCCGCTGATATCCTCGATCGCATCATTATGTTGCGAGCCAAACATTTTAGCCGCCGCAAACCCGGCACCAAACTCAATTCCTTTAACGGCGGGAATAGCAAACATTATATGTGCCAATTGTGATTCTAACGAATCAAAATAAGGTTCACCCAATCCGGCCGGCAATCCATTAACTCGACACTCCACCAGGCCTCCAACAGAATCTTTTGCATCAATGGCGCGCTGGATTCCTTTTTCCAGGTCGGCCTCTCCTCCTATCTCGGTAACAGCCGCATTAATAGTAACAGCCGGCATTAATTTCTTTGCAATGCCCCCCGCTGCCACCAATCCGGCAGTCAACCGGGCACTAAAATGACCACCACCCCGATAGTCTTCATTTCCTCCAAACTTCTGATGAGCTACCATATCGGCATGACCGGGGCGGGGAAAACTCCGCTGCTTCTGATAATCTTCACTGCGGATATTATTATTCTCAAATAGTATGGTAATGGGGAAACCTGTTGTTTTTCCATTAAACAAACCACTCTTGAAAATAGGGAAGTCAGTTTCCTGCCTGGGTGTAGTGCCTTTTTGTTTGCCGCCTTTTCTTCTTTCCAAATCGGGTAGCAAGTCTTCTGGTGCTAAGACCAATCCCGCCGGACAACCATCAATGGTAATACCAACGCATTCGCCATGCGATTCACCAAAGATGGAAACACTAAAAAGTCTGCCAAAAGAATTCAATGTAGATTGGTTGTTTTGTTAATAAGTTGATCCGTCAAAGATACTGAGGCTCCCAATGATTTTAAATGTTCATAAAATTCCGGGTACGATTTATTAATCGCGTTCGCTTCTTCGATTTTTGTTTCGCCTGTTGCTTTCAGGGCAGCTACCGCGCAAGCCATAGCGATGCGGTGATCGTGATGTGAATGCACTTTTGCTCCTTGTACACCTGTTCCTCCATGAACAATCATCAGGTTATCCTGCAAATCAATTTGGATACCCATTTTCCCAAACTCTTCCTGCAAGGTGATACCCCGGTTACTTTCTTTATGCGCTAACCGGTGCACCCCTTCAATAATAGTTTTTCCCTGGCAATAGGCCGCTAAGGCAACTAATGGAGGAAAAAGGTCCGGACAATCACTGGCATTAAAATGAAACCCATTCATTTTTTTTGGGCGAAGTTCTACCTGGTTTGATTCTATAAAAATTCCGACTCCGCAATCTATTAACGCCTGCACGATGGCCTTATCTGCCTGGGTGGAATTTATGTCCAACCCTTTCACTACAATTGGACCGGCTATAGCCCCTGCTACCAGGAAAAATGCTCCTCCGCTCCAATCGCCCTCTACGGTATAGTCGGGTGAGAAGAGTTGGGAGGCGGGAGGCGGGAGGCGGGAGTCCGCTGCTGATGCAGTGAAATAGAATTCTTCGTAATTTTTATTTTCGGGAAGCTTCAGTCCAAACTGTTTCATTACATCGAGTGTGAGATCGATATAAGGTTTGCTTTGCAGGTTCTTCACTTTAATACTAACATTGCTCGCATCGACTGCCGCAAAAGCCAATAATAACCCGGTTAGGAATTGCGAACTTAATGATCCGTCTATTTCAATTGTTTTGGGCCGAAGGGGGCCTTTTATTTTCAACGGTAATTTCCCATTATTGCTATGTACAGTAACACCTAATTGGGGAAGTACCTTATCAAAAAAATCCATCGGCCTGGTTAACAGGCTCCCTGATCCATTAATAATTATTTCCTCGTTGCTCAATGCTGCTAAAGGGGTAAACATCCTTATACTTAAGCCGCTTTCGCCACAATTAATTTCAATGGGCTCAGAATTGAGCTCGGTTGAATCCGGTTCCCTTCTTTCAGCCGGAGAGGCAGCGATTGAAATGGCTGAACTTTGGACCGTCACCAAATTATCGGTCAACTCTACGTTTGCCCCCAACCGGCGGATAATATCCAATGCGGCTTTATCATCATTACTATGGCCCGGGTTTCTTATGAACGATATTGCCCCGGCAACAAATGCGGCTGCACAGGCCCGTTGCATAGAGCTCTTGGAAGCAGCCGCCTGTATAGTACCCGCCAACGATTTATCCCCTAACGGAGTGATCGTAACTGTATTTGTAATAGTATTATTCATTGTTTAGCTGCGTGCCGATTCAATAGGTTAAAATTGTTCTAAACTATTCTTCAATTCTGCCATTGGAATATTTTTTATTAAACCCTTTCCGATTTTCCGCAACAAGACAAAACTTATTTCATCCCTCACCTTCTTCTTATCTTTTTGCAATACCTCAAAAGCTTTTTTCCTGTTGAAAGATGCATAGGTCGGAAGATTATATTTTTCCAATAACCGTACTACCCTTTCGGTTTCTGCAAAGCCCGACCGTTGTTGGGAAAGATGACAGGCATACGTCATACCAATGGATATAGCTTGTCCGTGCGACAATTCATATTGATTCTCCAGCGCATGCCCTAATGTATGTCCAAAATTCAGCAACTTTCGATCGCCTGTTTCAAACTCATCCTGTTGAACCACTTTTGTTTTGAGTATGGCATTTCGTTGAACCAGTTCACAAATTATTTTCTTCCGTTCTTGATAGTTTATGAAATTGTTTGTCTCCAGTTCCTTAAACATCGCGGCATCTTTAATGCAGGCATGTTTTATGATTTCAGCAAACCCATTCTCCCACTCGCTCTGCGGAAGGGTATTCAGGAAAATCATATCGTGCAGAATAAACGCCGGTTGCCGGATAACTCCAACCATATTCTTATATAAGCCCACATCAATACCATTTTTTCCGCCGATGGAGGCATCCACCATCGCCAGTAAGGTAGTGGGCACAAAACCAAAACGAATACCCCGCATATAGATGGAAGCAATGTATCCGGTCATATCCGTTATTACGCCGCCGCCCACCCCTACCAGGGTAGTTTTACGATCGGCTCCCATTTCCAGCAACTGGGATATAACAGAATCGGCCGTTTCCTGTACTTTAAACTCTTCCCCGGGTTTTAATACAATTGTACTCCAGTTCTTAAACCGCTTACTATGCGCATGGAAGATATTTTCATCGGTTATAATGATGGTATTCCGCTGGTCAGTCATTTCTCTAAGATGAGAAATGCCATAAGCCAGGTAATAATCCACCGATGAATGGGAAAATTTATAAGAAATCTTCTTCATAATATATTTATCGCCAGGAGGAGAACCCGCGGGAGGTGCATCACGGATGAATCGATTAAAAATTAAGCCATCTCCTGAATCATTTAACTATAAATCCGGGTGTTACCGTTTATTCTCCGGTATAACGGGCCGGGCTAATGCAACGCAATCCAAAAATTATAATCAGGTAACGCATCACCGATTGGTGTTCTACGAGTTCATAATCTTATTCTGGTGATTAATACTCTCCATATGCACTGCGTCAAAATAACGGGTAATAAATTCTTTGCTCAAGCCGATCTGATCTCCCCGGTTAAAAGCTCTTTCCAGTATTTCGTTCCAGCGGTTGGTTTGCAGAATAGTGATATTATTATTCTTTTTATACTCACCGATCTTTTCTGCAATTTTCATCCGCTGGCTCAGTATCTGCATCAGCTCATCATCCAGGTGGTTAATCTGCTGGCGTAGTTTTTCGAGCGCGGCGTGATATTCTTCGGAGTTGATATCTTCCTTGCGCCAGATAATACTATTCATCATTTCTCCTAATGCTTCCGGAGTCACTTGTTGTTTGGCGTCGCTCCAGGCAGTATCCGGATCAATGTGGCTTTCAATCATCAGTCCGTCGAAATCAAGGTCGATTGCTTTTTGGGCTACATCCTGCAATATATCGCGCCGGCCGCAGATATGGGAAGGATCATTGATAAGCATCATATGCGGATTGCGCCGTTTCATTTCGATGGCCAGGTGCCACATCGGGGCATTGCGGTATTCCGTATTTCCATAAGAAGAAAATCCTCTATGTATTAATCCTATTTGTTTAATACCGGCTTTGCTTACACGTTCAACGGCGCCTGTCCACAATTCCAAATCAGGATTAATCGGATTTTTTATCAAAACAGGAACATCAACTCCGCGCAATGCATCCGCCACTTCCTGTACACTAAATGGATTTACCGTGGTCCGTGCACCTATCCATAATATATCTACATCAAATGTCAACGCGTCTTCCACTTGTTTGCCGGTAGCCACTTCCACGGTTGTGGGCAGCCCGGTTAATTTTTTTGCCCGCTGAATCCAGGGCAATCCTTTTGCCCCGATGCCTTCAAACATACCGGGTCGGGTGCGTGGTTTCCATATACCCGCTCTTAATACATCTACTTTACCGGTTTTGGCTAAGCGCGTAGCTGTTTCAACTACCTGCTCTTCGGTTTCGGCACTGCAAGGACCGGAAATGATCAACGGCCGCTTGCTCCAAGCCTGTTGGGTTACTTCTTTCATTGTTAGTGTTGCTTGCATAAAATAGTTTACAAATTTGCAGACTACCTGCTCAATGATAAAATAGCGAATTTCGAATTCATCTATTACAACCATTCATCAGCTTTTCGAAACATTTTTTTTGTCACGTATATTCTCTAACCCTTCGAGTCCGTCTCTTTGATTTTATTACTTTTAATACCTAATTTACATCTCCCATTAATTCGCACATTCGCACATTCGCACATTCGCACATTCGGCACATTCGCACATTCGCACATTCGCACATTCGCACATTCGCACATTCGCACATTATCTACTATTCGCATCATTCATCCTGATCCTTCTCCCCTTGTATTTTTTCCCGTCAATCGCTTCAATCATCTGTTTGGCAGCCCGGCGATCCACCTCAATCCAGCTATTCATTTCCTTCATATCGATTCGCCCCAGCGATTCTTTCCGCAGATCACTCATGTCAAGCACAAATTGCAGGAAACTCGCTTTATAAAATCCGTCTTTCGTTCCCAGGTTTACAAATAACCGCTGGAAATCACCACTGGCTCCTCCTCCAAATTCACGGCCCCTTGTATCACGCCGGCGATCCGGTGGCAAAGGCCCCCGGCTTTCGCCATTGGTTCTTTCACGATATTCTTTACGCTCTCTTTCCCGCACATTTAAATCCTCCGCATTCTCATAATTTTTCAAAAAGCGGTCAAATTCCAGCGCTGCCACTCTTTTCAGGATTTCTTCCTTGGATACATCGGCAAACTTGTCCGCGATCATGGGAATATAGGTTTCATAATCACCATGACTGATATCGAGTTGAAGTAATTTATCCATAAAGAAAAAGAACTGCTTGCGGCAAACATCTTTTCCTGCCGGAATCTCCAGCTTATGAAAAGGAGATTGAACCATTCGTTCAATTGCCTTAATTTTTCCCACTTCCCGGCTATGAACAATACTCATACAGATGCCCGTTAGGCCTGCCCGGCCTGTACGTCCGCTTCTATGAGTATATACTTCCATATCATCAGGCAACTCGTAATTGATCACATGGGTAATACCCGATACATCTATTCCCCGGGCCGCTACATCCGTCGCAATCAACAACTGTAATGTTTTGTCGCGGAACTCACCCATTACTTTATCCCGCTGCTGCTGCGTAAGATCACCATGCAACGCGTCAATATCATATCCTTCCCGCGTCAGCTTTTCAGCAATTTCCTGTGCATCTATTTTAGTACGGGTAAAAATAAGTCCGTAAATACCCGGGTTAAAATCAATCAGTCTTTTCAAAACCTGGTAACGATGCTGCGCATTAGCAACAAAGTACTGGTGATCGATATTCTTATTTGCCGTATTTAACACCCCCACGGTTACTTCAAAGGGCTGGTTCATGTACTTCTTGCTCACTCTCTTAATTTCCGGTGGCATCGTTGCACTGAATAACCAGGTGGCATTGCGTTTAGGCGTATTCTGCAAAATGAATTCAATATCATCCTGGAATCCCATATTCAGCATTTCATCGGCCTCATCCAGCACTACATATTCAATATTCTCGAGATTGATTGCCTTGCGTTCAATTAAATCAATTAATCTTCCCGGGGTAGCTACTACAATCTGTATCCCTCTTTTCAGCTCGCGGATTTGCTGGCCAATAGAAGTGCCGCCGTAAACGGCAATCGCATACATACCCGGCATAAACTTTTTAAATAACTCCAGTTCATTTACGATCTGCATACACAGTTCACGGGTAGGACAAACCACCAATGCCTGCGGATGTTTCTTCGTTGAGTCTATTAATTGAAGTAAAGGCAATCCAAACGCCGCTGTTTTTCCCGTACCGGTTTGTGCCAGACCTACCAGGTCTTTGGTACCACTCAATAAAACAGGAATTGCTTTTTCCTGAATGGGTGTCGGGTTTTTGAATCCAAGTTCATCGGTAGCCTTTACCAATTTTGCATCCAAACCCAACGCTTCAAAAGTCATCATAAATTTTAAAAATTTTGCGCAAAGGTACTGTAAAAGGCCCGCCCCGCCTAATTAAACATTGTTCAAAGAACTTCAATTCCGTAAGATTTTAGCCGGCTTTTTATCAATGCTCAACGCCAGTTGTGTCACTCCCTTGTACGCCAACAATTCTATTGAGCTATGTCCGAAAATCAGTAAGCCCAACGAAAAATAAAGACGAATAATTTGTTCATCTGTCATTCCATCTTCCCATCTTCCCACTTCCGGACTTTCGGACTTCCCGACTTCCCGACTTCCCGACTTCTTACTTAATAATCTTCTTAATCCTATTCGCATTCACCATCAGTTCCCATAAGTATTCATAATTCTCTTTTTCCAAACAAGCTTTGAACTTTCTCAACTGACTGATATGTTCATTTAATACATCCAAAACATTTTCCCTGTTCTGCATGAATATCGGGGCCCACATCGCCGGGTTACTTTTAGCCAGCCGTACGGTACTTTCAAAACCTCCACCGGCCAATTCAAAGATGGCATCTTCTTCTTTCTCTTTTTCCAACACCGTATTGGCCAATGCAAACGAAGTAATATGCGCAATATGGCTAACATACGCGGCATGCATATCATGCGCATCAGGTTCCATATAGGCAATATGCATACCCAAATGCTTATAGAGGTCTTCTATTATTTTAACAGCCCCCGCATCGCTTTTTTCTTTTTCACAGATTACGCAGGACCTCCCGGCAAAAGAATCACGGGTGGCGGATTCGGGCCCACTGTATTCGGTTCCCCACATAGGATGCGTAGCTACAAATCGCTTCCGCATCGGGTGATTTGCTAACGCACTGCATAAAAAATGCTTGGTGGAACCGGCATCGGCCACAATTTGTTTATCTGTAACGATGTCCATAATCGAACCCATTACTGGAACGGTAACATCCACCGGTATGGCCACATAGATGAGATCGCTTTGTTTTACGGCTTCTGCTAACGGCAATATTTCATCAATGATACCGAGCTCGAGCGCCTTTTTGGCGCTGGCTTCCGTACGACTTACCCCAATCACTTTTTTCACCAGTCCTCGATCCTTTAATGCCAATGAAAAAGATCCGCTGATAAGACCCACTCCTACTATTGTTATTGTGTTGAACATACTTATTTTTTTACCCAGGACAACCAAATGAGCATAATAGAATAAAGAGTTAGCCGAAGACGAAAGCATACATCTTATTCAATACGTTTACTCTTAGCTGCTTCTTTTACTCTTTTATACTCATAGCTATCTATTCTCCTTTATTTCCCCGGATCTATTGTACACTAATTCACCCACCCGATTTATAGCTTCTTCCAGTTTTTCTACCGGGCTGCACAAACTGACCCGGATATAACCATCGCCCGCGTTTCCGAAAATTCCTCCCGGTGTAATAAACACATTGGCCCGGTAAAGCACTTCATCGCTCAATTCATATCCTGTTTTATAATGTGCCGGAATTTTTGCCCATACGAACATTCCCACCTGCTTCCGGGAATAAGTACACTGAAGCAGATCCAGTAATTCAAATACAATTTCTCTTCTCGTTCTATATACATTATTCACCCCATCGTACCAATCTTTCTCTAATCCTAATGCTTTGGCTGCGGCCAGTTGCACCGGCAAAAACATCCCACTATCCATATTACTTTTAAAACGCAGCACTTCCTCGATTCTTTCTTTTGCGCCACACAAAACGCCCACCCTCCAGCCCGCCATATTCTGGCTCTTGCTCAGTGAATTCAATTCAATCACCACTTCTTTTGCGTCCGGCACACTTAACAAACTGGCAGGGTTTTCATTCAGAATAAAACTATATGGGTTATCATGGACAATTAATACATTATTCGCTTTGGCCCATTTTACCAATTGTTCATACATTTTTAGTGAGGGCAATTGCCCGGTGGGCATATGCGGATAATTTACAAACATCAACTTAGTCTTCCCTTCCCTGTTACTGAGCTGGCTTAGATCAGGTTCATAATTATTCTTTTCTTCCAACGTATAATCTACACAAACACCCCCCGCCAGTTTCACCGCGCTCCGATAGGTTGGATAACCCGGGTTGGGCACCAATACTTCGTCGCCTTCGTTCAGGTAAGTCATACAGATATGCATGATCCCTTCCTTACTTCCGATCAGGGGCAATATTTCAGTATCCGCCTGCAGGTCTACACCATACCATTTTTGGTACCATTGCTTAACCGCATTTCTCAATACGGGGGAACCCTTGTACGACTGGTACGCATGTACATTAGATTTGGCACTCTCTTCCTGCAACACTTTGATTACATCAGGATGCGGAGGTAGATCTGGACTGCCGATACCCAGGTTAATAATTGCCTTGCCCTGTTTGTTGAGCTCATCAATCTCCCGCAACTTTTGAGAGAAATAATATTCTCCGATGCCTTCGAATCTTTTTGCTGTAGATATATTCATAATATTTTAACCGCTTTTTTGAATCCGATTGCTGGATAGTGGATACAACATCCCGAATGGCCAATCCGGATTCCTTCCATTTATCATTATTTCATTGTGCCACTTTTATACACACCATAGATTCTTAATTCTGCCGTCATAGGTATTATCTGTTCTATCACCCTATTGAATTGCTCTAAACTCCCGAATTCCATATCCGCGTGAAAACTATATTTAAAGTCGCTGCCGGGTATGGGGAAACTTTGCAGTTTACTCAGGTTAATGCCTCCTTCTGCTATTTTGGTGAGTACTTTGGCCAGGCTGCCCCTTGAATGATCGGTATGAAAATTAACAGAAGCCTTATCGGCTCCTTCGATCGCAGCACCCTGTTCGTCCCGCTGAAGAATCAAAAACCGCGTATAATTATTCTTCATGGTATGGATATTCGGAGCAATATTTTTTAAGGAAAATAATTCCGCGGCCAGTTTACTGGCGATAGCTGCAATATGTTTGCTTTTGTGCTGGTGCACCATGTTTTGCACTCAGTGCCGTGTCCTCCGTTTCGATCAGTTTCCAATTATAATTATCCAAAAATTCCAGGCATTGCTGTATGGCCATCGGATGCGAATGGACTTCGCGGATATCTTCGAGTGTTACACCGGGATTAACCAATAAATTTTGTTTTATCTGGAGGTACACTTCACCGGCAATCTTAAGACTTGATTTCTTAAGAAGGTTATAATTAGGCAGTATGCTGCCCGCAATAGAGTTTTCAATAGCCATTACACCCCCATCACTTTCCTTTTTCGATGAAGCTATCTTCACTACCTCCCGAAAGGTAGCGCAAGGAATCACTTCCACCTCTTTGCCAAAAAATTGACGCGCCGCTACCTGGTGAAAGCTGCCTTCGTACCCTTGTATGGAAACTCGTTTATTCATGATTGTTTTTTGCCCCCATCCCCTAAAGGGGGGCTGTGCAAAATGGTAATTAAACTTGCCCCTCTAAGGAGATCAAAATTACTTAGAGAGTTAAAAAGCCCCCCTTTAGGGGACGGGGGCAAAACAAAAATCCCGGCCATTCGCCGGGATTTTTTATGTTGATCTTTTTATTATTAGTTTTTTTTCAACAAAAGTAATCCCGGCTTCCTGGTAAAGAAGTAATAAAAATAGTAACCGAAATATCCTTTTGCTGTTGTCATATTTCAAAAGTAAGCAGATAACCTTATTCGTCCAAAAAATTAATTGAGTCAATACTCCTGAAACCCGCACGGGGCGCGGAAAAGCTAACGTTTGTTATTCGAGTCGTTTCATTTCAATTTCATCTATCTTCTTAAAAAGATGAAAGGGTTTATAGGTGCGCCAGTTCTCCAGTTCCATCAATTCCAGGTACCGATTTAGTTTGGCACGGCGGAAATCGTATTGTGTTTGTTCGGGCATATTCAAAATCACTACCCATCCGTTGGCATCGGCCATCTCCTCAAACCATTCTTCATAATATTCTTTATCACTACTATGGAAGTTTAATACATTTTCCGCAACCAGGATAAATTTGTTAATACCCTCCAGCATGAAAACATCAGCTACTTCCCTTTTCAATTCCATGATATCATTCTCAATGGCATCGTTCCATTCCCCTATTAATTCAATGATTACATACTTTTCTTCGTAGTCGGCCAGCAGCACTTTCATAAATAAAGTTTTGCTGCCAAACTCATCCCATTGCGGATGGATATAATAATTATATACGGTCTGGGAGAATTCAAATTCTGAATATACTCTTCCAAAGAAAGGTGAACGCTCATCCTGCTCACTTACATAAATGTGCCGCCAGTTATAAAATGGTTCAATATCATGCATTGTTTCAATCGCCTGCTAAATAAAAAAGGCTGTAGCAATTTACAGCCTCTGTACGCGGGATTCCAAATATTTTTTATTGTATCAATCGATAACAATTTTATCGGTATGAACCGATTTTTTATTTTGACTTAATACTTTTACCAGGTAAGTTCCTTTTGCCACAGGTTTATTCAATTCAATTTCGATTACCTGTCCTTTGTTACCAACCGAAACCCGCTTTTGCAATAAGATTCGACCCGCCAGGTCCACCAATTGAATTTCATATCGACCTAATACTTCACTATCAAAACTTACCCTGAACATTCCTTCAGTAACCGGGTTTGGATAAAGGGAAATATTGTTATTGCCCATCAGTTTCCTGGTAACTAATGGCATTGTTTCCGCCTGCTTCCGGTTCTGAAAAGCGATATTTCCATTCGCCAAATCGGATGTATTAAATACGGGCCCCCGGGCAGGAATTTTCACCGCCTTCCAGTCTTTCATATCAACCGAATAATAGCCTTCCGTTGAATTAGCACTACTGACAACCAAATTTCCATTATCATCCACTACGGCCCCGTTACTGGTGAATCCGGCCGGCAACCCGCTAATCCCGCCAATATATTTTGCTGAGCGATTATTTACATCAATATTGAATATAGAGTGATAAGCTGATACCAGGTATAAACTTCCATCCGCTGCCGCAACCAGGTCGCCACCCCAGCTGGTACACCGATTATGCACTGAAATTTTTCCATTGGAAGCATCATCCTGTATGGGGCCCAGGTCGCTGATCACTGGTTTTCTGCCCGTAGTAAATTTTATTAAATGATTACCATCATTACTCAAGGCATATCCGTTTCCATCGGCCCCCATTACCATCCGGGTAATATGATTGGCCTCCTCATGAAGATTGCTTGCCTTACTGAGTGCTTCTCCCGCAAAATAGTAGAGTTTCGGTGAGCCTGCATTCAAATCTATGTACCGGAGCTCATTTATATACATGGGGGTATAATAAAGACGGTTATGTTTTTGATCAAATGCACAAGCCGCTGAAAAAGTAGAAAAAGGAAGACGGCTGTTATCCATTATGGCACCATTGCCCGACTTCACCTGAATGGATTTACCCTCGCGGGCATCAAAAACCCGGTAATCAGATTTGTTGTTTTCGAATACTTGCTGCAATACTTCACCCGTATTCAGGTCAATCAGTTTTACTTCTGTCCAAACAAATTGTCCTTGTGCAGAGCTCGTAATCGCATAAGCGGTCGCCCGTTTTTTCTGTGCGAATAAATTGGTCGTTAACAATAAGGTGACAAGCGGGAGTAAAATTTTGTACCTCATAAGACTCAGTTTAGAGCTGCCGGGTGGCAGCCTGGTGATTTAATACTATAAGTTAGTACAAAAACTGGCTTGAAACAATAAAATAAATTTGGAAGGAGGTTAAATTTTTTTAAGCGGAAATTATTTTGAAAGAGCACTCGTGGCTTTTTTTACGCTTCCAAACTTCAATAATAATTTTTGCGCCTGTTCGTAGTCATCGATCGCGGCTTTTTCCATAAGCATTTTGGTTCCCCTGTCTAATAATTTACTGTTGTTTAGCTGCATATTAACCATACGGTTATCTTCCACCCGTCCCAGTTGGATCATCACAATGGTGGAAATCATATTGAGTACCAATTTCTGAGCCGTACCGCTTTTCATGCGCGTACTGCCAGTCACAAATTCGGGACCCACCACTACTTCAATGGGATAATCAGCCACTTCAGCCATGGGGCTTCCTTCATTACAGGATATACAACCCGTGAGGATGTTCCTCTTTTTGCATTCCTGCAAAGCGCCAATAACATAAGGGGTCGTTCCACTGGCAGCAATACCTACCACTATATCTTTTTCGGTAACATTATACTTAAGAAGGTCTGACCAGCCATCCTCCATGCTGTCCTCAGCACTTTCCACCGAATTTCTGATAGCCTCCTCTCCCCCTGCGATTAGTCCTATAATTAGCCCGTGCGGCATACCATAAGTAGGAGGAATTTCACTGGCATCCAATACCCCGAGCCGACCACTGGTGCCTGCTCCCATATAGAATAAGCGGCCCCCGGCCAGCATATGATCGGATATGACCGCAATTAATTTTTCAATTTGCGGAATGGCTTTTTCTACCGCTAAGGGAACTTTCTTATCCTCACTATTCATATTCTGAAGAGCCTCCAGTATGCTCATTTTCTCCAGGTGCCGGAAATGGCTCGGCTCTTCGGTTACTTTCTTAAAATTCCTCATGAATAAGCTTGCTTTAAATTGATTGTATAAATTGATGGTTAGTTATTTAAATGATATTCTATGAGCCCTTCCATAGGGTTTTTCAGAATTTGCCCCAATTCAAATTCATAACTCGCGCATAAATTTTCCACTATATCCCGAAAGCCCCACGCAACACCCCCTACAAAACTGATTGGGTATTTCCAGCTTTCGCCATATTTGCAAAGGTGAGTGAAGAAAAAATCGTTTAGCCCGTCTTCAATAATATTTTCTACCATATAGTGGCCCCTGTTCTCTGCAAGAAACAACGTAAAAGTGGCGAGGTATCGGTTGGGAAGGGGCTTCTTATAAACGTTTTCGAGAATCTCCACCATGGATGTTTTGTATTTCAATTCAAACTTGTACCGCAGGTCCTCATCAAAGGTATCATAGAGATAATATTGCAATACTTTTTTTCCCAAATACGCCCCGCTGCCTTCATCTCCCAATATATAGCCGAGACCGGGGCTGTTCTTCAGCATCTTATTTCCATCGAAATAACAACTGTTACTGCCCGTTCCCAAAATGCAGGCAATTCCCTTGTTGGTTCCGCAAAGAGCGCGAGCGGCAGCCATCAAATCGTGCGTAACAGAAATAGGTACTTCTTTAAACACCTTTGCAATTGCTTTTTTTACCATTCGGGCATTGGCCACGCTAACACATCCTGTTCCATAATAAAATATGGCAGTAACCGGTTGCTTTTTAAGTTGGGGCATTAGCTCAGTTCGGATAAGGGATTCAATTTGGGGGGCATTAAGAAAATAGGGACTGATTCCCTGGGTGAAATATATCCGGGACTTTTTATTCGATCCTACCAGGCACCATTCACATTTGGTAGCGCCGCTATCCGCAATCAATATAGCCATATATAGTCTTTATACTTGTACACTAGAAACACTTAACGAAGGTAAAGTTCGTTATTGAGAATTAATTATGAACTTCGCTCCTGATTTTTTACCAGCTGAAATATACCATTTAAAAAAGCATCTTTTTGGCTGGCCTTATAAAACAATAATTCTACGATGAAAAAATTGCAAGTGTGGTGGCCCCTGTTATTCGCGATTACGCTCATAGCCGGTATGTGGATTGGTTTCGAATTACGTAAGAATATACCGGAATCCCAGGAATTTTTCAGCCGAAACAAGCCTTCATCTATACAGGAAGTCATGAATTTGTTGCGAACAAAATATGTGGATTCGGTAAATACCGATGCAGTTACGGAAGATGCGATCCAGGCAATGATTGGCAAACTCGATCCCCATACCATATATATCCCGGCTGTATACACTACTGAAGCCAATGAAGATTTAAAGGGAAATTTTGATGGGATAGGGGTAGAATATTATATTATAGATGATACGGTACATGCGGTAAGTGTATGGGAAGGCGGACCGAGTGAAAAAGCAGGTATCCAAATCGGTGATAAATTTATAAAAGTGGGTGACTCGGTGGTGGCAGGTACAAAAATTACCAATGAGCGCATCAGAAAATTATTAAGAGGGGAAAGTGGCAGCAGCGTAACAGTAAGTCTGCTTCGCGGAAACAAACTGCTTACCGCCTCCATAACCCGGGGTACTATTCCTAAATATGCCGTGGATGCAGCGTATATGATGGACGCGCAAACCGGTTTTATTCACCTCAATAAATTTTCCCGCACGGCTTACGAGGAATTTATGCAGGCGTTGGAAAAACTACAAAAGCAGGGAATGAAAAAACTCATTTTCGATTTAAGAGGCAACGGGGGCGGCATCTTAGAAGAAGCAGTAGATATTGCGGATGAGTTTCTTGACAGCACCCGGTTAGTGCTTTTTACCAAAGGATTACATACCAGCCGCCGGGAATATAATTGTAAGAGACCCGGGTTGTTTGAAACCGGTGACCTGGTAGTGCTGGTGGATGAATTTAGCGCTTCGGCCAGCGAAGTACTGGCGGGCGCCTTACAGGATTGGGACCGGGCTACCATAATCGGCCGCCGCACATTTGGAAAAGGGCTGGTGCAGGAACCATTTGATTTAAGTGACGGCTCTCAAATTCGACTTACTGTTTCAAAATATTATACTCCGGCCGGACGAAATATCCAAAAGCCTTTTGCAGGCAATCGCCGGGAATATAGCGAAGAAGTGTATGGGCGGTTCCATAATGGTGAATCAACAAAAGAAGATACGGCCCGCCATTCAGGACCTCCCTTCCTGACCCTGAAGAAGAAAAGAACTGTTTATGGGGGCGGTGGAATTATGCCTGATTTTTTTATTCCGTTTGATAGCATTGGTATTTCAAAAAGTCTTTCCTCTCTTTTTTACAAACAAACATTCAATAAATTCATCTATAGTTTCTACCTCCAGAACCCTGATTATTACAAGAGATTTAGATCGGCTACCGATTTTGCCAGGGCTTTTACCCCGTCTGATGAAAGTTTACAGCAGTTGAGAAATTATACCAGGAGAGATTCACTGAACCTACCACCCTTCACTGGCCGTGACAAAGAAGAAATAGCCAAACGCTTCAAAAGTTACCTGGCCATGCAGGTTTGGCGGATGGAGGGTTTTTATGAAGTCAATAATATGGACGATCCTTTAGTGCAAAAAGGGTTGGAAGTGATCGGAAGGTAATAAGAAGAATTGGCGGGCTTTGCTCACCATAGCTTTAGCGAAGGTGAATGGCTTTGCTCATCGTAGCTTTAGAGAAGGCGAGATAATTAATCAAGGATAAGGGATAAGGAAATGGACTTCGGGTATTCAAATAAATAAAATCCGATATCACCCCACGATAAGAGGAAATGTGGTCATTCAAAGAACATGAAAGTCCAGATTCACTGGCTAATATTTATTTCCTGTATAAATTGATTAGTATCTAAAATAATAAAGCAACAACCTGGTTGAAGTTGTTGCTTTGAGGATAAGGAAGGAGGGCTATTGCCGGCAAAAAATCTGCTTAATTATTTCTATCCAGTGTTTCCTTTTTCTCAATGCGATAGGAACTGATTAGGCCAATGCCACCACCAATAGCTAATAAGGAAAAATATACAAATACGACAGATTCTTCAGCTTGGATATTCAAAAAATTGTCAAGTAAGATATAAGCAATAAATAATCCCTATTCCAGCACCTACAAACAGCAACCCCCATTTGAGGTTTCTGTAAGGGGCTGGACGGGCAATATTTAATTTAGGATCCATCCCTTTTTCAATCATCGACCATATTTTCTTTATTGCGCAGGTAACGCAATCCAAAAACCATCGCAAAAGCGCCTAATCCTAATAAAATCGGAATAAAAATGCCTAGTGTTTCGGGACCCATAACTTTAATTTTTTATTGTTTTCTGAATGTTTGTTTTTTCTATTCTATCAGACTACCGCTCCGGATTGCAGGTTACAGTCTTTCAAGAACTTTTTTGAAGCCAGCCCTATATTAACCGGCTTACAGAAACTATGACTACAGCCTGAGAACGCAGGTTACAGGAAAACGTAAAATAATTAAAGGAGGAGGAAGGAGGCGGGAGGCGTGAGGCGGGAGGTGGGAGGCAGGAGATGGGAGGCAGAGAGGGAGGCAGAGGCGGAGGGCCGGGGATGCGATATGTTGGATGCGAGATCGGGGATTCGGGGTGTGGGGAATAGGTTACCTCCTAATTTAAGATGAATAGAAAGAATACTAGTATATATTACCCTGGGATCGGAGGACTTGGTTCCGGCAACTCTGGGGAATTTCCGACCTTTAAACTGTAACCTTTATTGCCAGACTGTAGTCCTATTGTAGTAATGAATACCGGACTGAATGATAGTGAGATCATTAGCAGGGTGCTGCGGGGTGAGTCGCAACTCTATGCTGAATTGGTTAACCGATACCAGAATTTCGTGTTTACCATTACCCTCCGTTATGCCAAACAACGGGAAGATGCGGAAGAAATAGCACAGGATGTATTTGTGAAAGCGTACCGGAGCCTGGCCGATTTCAGGGGTGATTCAAAATTCAGTACCTGGTTGTACACCATCGTAAATACTACCTGCATTACTTTTTTACGCAAGAAGAAACTGGAAGTGCACTCACTCGATAATGAAAAAGTTTTTGAAGTGGCCGACAGGGTGGATTCGGGATTAAGAGCTAACCTGGTGGAGCAGAAATCGAAAATACAAATGGTGAATAAAGCCATTCAACTGTTAAATGTCGACGATGCCAAACTAATTACGCTTTTTTATAAAGGGGAACAAAGCCTGGATGAAATCGGTAAAATATTAGGTATCGATCCGAATACGGTGAAAGTAAAACTGCACCGCGCGAGAACCAGGTTGAAAGAGAAGATGGAAAAGCATTTTGCGGAAGAAGTAAAAGACGTGATAGGTTGAACTAGTGCGGGGCGGTACAGGGGTGATTGGAAAACAGATTGGGTAGTTCTTTACAATCATTGGAACCTGGAACGGAATGATTTAATAGAGGGGTGATGTTCCTGTTTGGTTCTTATACATTTATTGATTCTTTTTTTAATGAAATGATTTTTTGATTAATTAGTAATAAATACCCGGTTATGATAACATTCAATTATTCTCCATTGGGAGAGGGAAATACAGGAAGTGACAACATGGAGGTTCGCCTATGGGATTATATTGACGGCACCAGTTCTGTTGAAGAAAGATCATTAGTGGAACAACTTATAGCGGCTAACCTGGAATGGAAACATAAGTACAAGGAATTGCTGGACGTTCATCAGTTGGTTTCCGGTAGCCTGGAACTGGAGGAACCATCGCTTCGTTTTACCCGTAACGTAATGGAAGAAATTGGTAAATACCAGATTGCCCCGGCTGCCAAAAGTTATATTAACAAGAAGATAATCTGGGGCATTACTATTTTCTTTTTTACTATGATTGCGGGATTTCTCATTTATGGATTTGGCCAGGTGAATTGGACACCTGCCACTGGTTCGGGGTCATTACTGCCTTATGAAATTCCCAAAATAGAATGGGCCCGGTTTTTCAACAATACTTATACTAACGTATTCCTGATGGTTAACATCATACTCGGTTTAATGATGCTGGACATGTATCTCGATAAAAAGAAAAAGCAGGTAAAAGAAAAACAGGCATAGACGATACCTCCTGTAATTATTTTCGCAAAAGATATAATAGGCAAAGATACTTGGTGACCTCACATCGCCAGGTTCGGTATGCCCCTGCAATTTTTTGCGGGGGCTTTATATGATTCTACTATTGAGAGGCATCGTATCCGGCTTTACTTCCCGGTTAGTACTATTTAGTGCAGGTTTTTCGCTCTTAAATCTGGAGGGCTGTCTTCTTAAACGGTATTTCAACTAACAGCTCAAACCCGTTACCCGGTGAAGTAGTAAACGAAAATTCACCCGAAAATACTTCAGCCCTCTTCTTAATATTGTGCAATCCTATTCCATTCTTCAGCTTTTGCGGATCACAGCCTTTGCCGTTATCGGCTATCCGGAGCTGTACCATTGGACCAGCTAGCTTTACCCAGATTTCAACCTCGCTTGCCTGGGAGTGTTTAATAATATTGTTCAATTGCTCCTGTAGTATCCGGTATAAATTTATCTGAATATCATGGCTGATTTGTTCTTTTGCCAATTCGTCAAAGTGCAAGGTGACCGAAAAAGTTTGCGCGCTGTTCATGCTGGCCGTAAATGATTCAAATACATCCTTCAGTGATACCTCCGCGTAAGAAACAGGTGCCAGTTGATGGGAAAGCCTCCGGATCTCTGCAATGGCATCATTAATATAATGCATACCGGTTGCGACAGATTCGGAAAATTCATCCTTCTCCTTTTCTGCATTCTTTGCCATTCCCAGGTACAGAACGGCAGCAGATAATATCTGGTTCACATTATCGTGCAGTTCCATTCCAATCTGCTGTCGCTCCTTCTCCTGCGCATCGAGTATCGCTTTACCCAGCCTGATTTCATTTTCCTTCTTATAGGAGATGTCCTGCATCGCTCCAATCATCCGGGAAGGAAGTTGATCGGGACCGTATTTAATCAGGGAACGATGATCGATGTACTTAAACGACCCGTCGGCACACCGAAATCGATATTCCATCTGAACTGATTGTTTCTTTTGTGCAACGGCATCATTAAGTAATCCGGAAACCACCCGCCAATCTTCCGGATGAATATTTGATTTCCACCAATCCACCTCTTTTTTTAACTCCTTCATTTCATAACCAAACATTGTCTTTACCCCTTCATTAAAAGAAATTTTATCATTAATCATATCCCAATCCCAAATAGTATCACTGGTGGCACGGGCCAGAAAATCATATCGATCTATTGCCTTCTTCATTCTATCTTCTGCCTTCTTCCGATCAGTAATGTCGTGGCCAAAAGCCAATATTCTTCCATCCGCCTGCTTCCGCACTTTTAATTCTGCGTCCAGCAATACTCCATCCTTCCGCTTTAATTGCCGGTAAAGAGTAACCGATTCTCCGGCCATTATCAATGCATAATTTGAAGGGTTAATGACAATATCCCCTACGAGTATATCGGCCAGTTTCAGATTATTAAACTCATGCCGGTTATATCCCAGGAGTTGGCAGGCCGTATTATTGAACTCGGATATTGTTCCGTCAAAAGAATAAATCAGGATGGCTTCCCCGGCCTGTTCAAATAGGCTACGGTATTTTTCTTCACTGGCCCTTATACGTTGTTCCTTTTCCTTATGGGAGGTAATATCCACCAATAAATTCACCGCCCCGGATAATTTCCCGCATTCTTTAAATAGAGGAGCATGGAATGCTATCACTTGCTTTTTAGTGCCATTGGGTTGATGAATGATGATCTCTGATCCAGGGATTGGATCGGAATTTTTCGCCACGGAATTGCTTTTCTGCTCCGGAAATGGTAAATCGAATTGCCCGGTTGGTGATAATTTCCAGGAACTGCTCCAGGAATTTTCTTTCGCTGTAGGCTCGTTGCCCCACAGATCAACAGCTGCCTTATTATGTAGAATAGTGTTTCCCTCAGTATCACAGGTGTAAATGGCCACCGGCAGATTTTCAATAAGGCCCCAGAATTTTTTCTCGCTGCTGTCTAATTCATCCCTAATTTTTTTACAATTAGTGATATCATTGAACATCACTGTGGCACCCAACACATGGCCGTGGGCATCACGGATGGGGATCCCATTATTGTTTATGATCAACTGCTGTGCGTCCTTTCTATTGAGTAGGGTATTGTTTTCAACCTCCACCACCATTCCATGTTTTAGAATACGGCTAACAATATGCTCAAAAGGTCTTCCAGTTTCTTCATTTACCACCTCATAAACTTTATGCAAGGGCATTTTCTTTGCTTCTAGAAAGGTCCATCCGGTAAGCCGTTCTGCTGCGGCATTCATGTAATGTACCCGTCCTCGTCTATCGGCTGTTATCACTCCCTGGCTTAGGTTATTAAGCATTAGTTCATAATTTTCATTGAGCACCTTAGAAGCTCCGTAAATAGCCTTAATATGTTTGATTTGCCAATGCATTATAAAAACAGCGAAGAGCAGTATTAGCAGAAAGATGGCCAGCCCAAAATAAACTTCATATGGAAGCATGGCATGTTGTCTGATCAACCAATATCCAATAGCTCCCATGAGGGACATAGAAAAAGCAAGGATCCACAGCAATGATCGCGTGCGAAGGTTTATCAGAGCAGGGATTTTAATTTCATCGAGCATTGGGTACAATATTTTTCCGGAGAGGCTGGTTATTGAACGTTAACTATCTTTTCGGAAGCAATCAGGCTCAGCGTTTCGGGTATTCTTTCAAAGTCGCTGTATTTGTCAAAATAAAATTCAGCTCCCAATGCTTTGAATTGATTAATCAAAAATTGGTCGTCATGAATGGAGAGAATAATAGTGGTAGTTTGTAAGCCCGCTTTCTTAATATCCTCCATTAATGAAAAGGACCCATTGCCCGGTAAACTAATATCCAGCAAAATAGCATCAGGGATATTCTTCCTGATAATAAGGGTAGCCTCCTCGAACGAGGACGCTTTGCGTATGATCCATCCACGGCCGGCTTCGGAGAGTATTTCCTCCAATCTGTTTATTACCTCAACTGATCTTTCAACAATCAATACCTGCATGTAGGGAAATTTGAGCAAAAGAACTTTATATAACAATAAATAAATATAGCATAAGTAACTTCGCTTAGGTAGGTGAATGCAGAATCTGACAGTAGTAATTATACTACAAACTGAAGATGATTTGGCAATAAGTTTTTCAACCCTCTATATCTGAGATGAAATGATGCACAATCGCATAACGGGTGAGTTCAGAGTTATTTGACAAATTTAGTTTTTGAAGGATGCGGGCGCGGTTAGTACTGACTGTTGTTACCGCTAAAGACAGCGAGTCGGCGATTTGCGATACGGTTCGGCCCAGGGCCAGTAGCTTGAATATTTCCAGTTCCCTGTTGCTGAGCAATTCATGGGGTTTTCTATCATCGCCCAGGGTTTTCAATAATCGCTCGGCAATCTCCGGGGTGATGTATTTTCTTCCTAACAAAATCCGCTGAATCGCATTTATTAGTTCATCAGGCGCCGCATTTTTATTTAAGTAGCCCGATGCGCCAGCTTTCAAGACTCTTACCGCATATAGATCTTCGGTATAGATACTCAGGATCAGGACCGGTAAATCGGGCTTTAATACTTTTATCTGCTCCAGGGCTTCCAGTCCGCTTCGGCCCGGCATATCGATATCAGAGATCACTACATCCCAATCTTGTTTGATCACTTCATTAATAAGGGACTCACCATCGCTGACCTCAGTAATTTCGACAGAAGGATATTCATCTTTCAGTATCTGAATCAAACCAAGGCGAATAAAACTGTGATCATCGGCCAGTAGAATTTTTTTCATTTTTATTGATGCGTATTAACTTTTTATTGATTCTGGATACGGCACCCGGATAGTTATTTTTGTTCCTTTTCCCGGTGAAGTTTCCAAATCAAAATTTCCTTCCAGTGAAAGAATTCTTTCTTTCATTCCCAAAATGCCAAACGATTTCCTCTGTTGAATTAAAGAGGGATCAAACCCTATTCCATCGTCCTTAATCTTTACCTCAATTGTATTATAATTTATATGTAACGAAGCGACAACTTTTTTTGCCCCGGCATACCTGGTAATATTGGTAAATGCTTCCTGGTATATTCTGAATATACCGGTAGACATATCATCCGGCAGTTTTATATCTGTTTCTGCTGTGTTGAATTCTACCGGTATGCCCGTATTGCTGGTAAATTGCTTGTTTATCCATTCTAATGCTTCGAGCAAACCATAGTCATCCAAAATACCCGGCCTCAACTCGCTTAGTATCCTCCTAATTGATTTATTACTACCATCCAGCAAGGTTATTATATTCTTCAGTTTATTTTTAAGCACCGTTGTTTCGGGGGGAGTTTTCTTATCTATCCACGCGACATCCATTTTTATAGCTGTAAGTTGTTGCCCCAATTCATCATGAATCTCCCGGCCGATTCGTTTTCTTTCTTCTTCCCGTATCTTTTGCAGGTGGGCGGTTAACTGGCGCAATTCCTCTGCTGTCTTCTTGATTTCTTCTTCCGCTTTTTTCCGATCGGTTATATCGCGGGTAACCCCCAGCAGCGATACTATTTTTCCTTCGGCGTCTTTCAAAGGAACCGCATTAGTCGACAGCCACCGCATGGTACCCTTTAAACCGGTAATTTCGAATTCCAGTGTTCCCGACTTTCCTTTAAATACGTTTTCAGTAAGGGATTGGAATGCCTTCCGGTACGGCTTATTGATAATGTTCAAAATGGATTTCCCCTTTACCTGTTCAAAATCGTCTGCTTCTATCATGGCAAGTCCAGCAGGGTTCATATCTTCCAGTTCTCCATTTTTTCTCAAAAGTTTTATACACTCTGGTTCGGTTTGTAATATCGTTCTCAAATGATTTTCACTTTCCTTTAAAGCTATATCCGCTTTTTTCCTATCACTGATATCCCGCACAAAGGCCAGCAACCGGCCATCGGTTAATAGCTTTGCGCTCACTTCAATAAACAAGGTGCTGCCGTCTTTCCGCTTCATTATCCTTTCCGTAACCACTGATTTGCCCTGCTTAAGCATTTCAAAATGAAAAGGATTTTTTTGAAGGTCCTCAATAATAGCGAAGTCGTAGATCGACATTTCCAGGAGTTCTGCTTCAGCATGCTGCGATAATCTGCAGGCACTGGAATTTACGGTAATAAACCGGCCTTCATTATCCGCAATGAATATGGCATCAGAAGCCTGTTCCACCAACGTACGGTATTTTTCTTCACTTGATCTTATGGCCTCTTCCGCTTTCTTACTCTCCGTGTTATCAATCATACTTCCAATTAACCGAACAGCTTTACCCTCTTTATTACGTTCGATATAAGTTCGGCCATACACGTTAATCCATCCTGTATTTTCTTTATTGAACCGGTATTCTGAAAAGTAGCTATCGCGGGTCGAGGCCAGCGCTTCTTCAAATGATCTAATGGTTTGTTCCCGGTCTTCCGGATGAATACGCTGTTTCCAATTTTCATAATCAGGAACAGGGTCTGCCAATGTCAATCCATATAATTGCTGATGTATTTTATTACCCCAGATCTGTCCGGTTTCAAGGTTCCATTCCCATAAACCATCCTGGGTGGCCTGTCCAATCAATTCAAATCGTTCATTTGATTTTAAGATTTCTTCTTCCGCTTTTTTACGGGCAGTGATATTTCTCATAGAACAGGCAACACCTGTGATCCTTTTGTCAATTCTTATAGGATCGATTTTTATTTCAAACCAAAGTAAGTCGGAAGTAGCTGCCTGGGGAGCAAAGACCTCGGCCAGTACCGTTTCCCCTGAAAGACCCCTGTAATAAAAGCCTTTCCAATATTGCAGGTATTCTTCCGAAAAAAATTCCAGAGGCAAAATATTGTCTCCCGCCTTTATCAAATACCCCCCATTATCTGCCAGGCCCTGTACAAATGCTCTATTAGCGCCAATGAGTTTATACTCATCACTTACACTCCACAGCAGGTCAGTGGTACTATTAATCAACGCTTCATTTTCCCTGTGGGTTTTTTCTTTTTCCCTTTCTGCCTTCTTTAGCCCGGTTATATCAATAAAACTAATTACTATCTCGGCGATATCCCCCTCATTAGTAAAAACTGGAAATCCATTCACTATTAGCCAAACAACATCACGGGAAACGGGTCGATTAACCCCCGCAATTAAATTCTTGATGGGTTGCTTATTGGTTAGAATTTGGTTTACCGGATATTTACCAATGGACAACGGACTATTATTCTCATCCAGAAATTTCCAATCGGGATCCATGGCCGTTTTTCCTTTCATTTGGTCTTCACTTAACCCCAATAACTCGGCTGCCTTTGGATTACTATTAATGATGGTGGTATCCGGTGCGTGCACTACTACTCCCGCATCCAGGTTATTTAATAAGCCACCATACCTTTCATTTGATTTCTTGATTTCTTCTTCGGCTTTTCTTCGTTCGGTAATATTGATACCCGTTCCCAGTATGGCCGGTTTCCCTTCATATTCAATTCGCACCCCGGTAAAAAAGAATGGTATTTTTTGCCCGCTTTTTGTGAGTAACCGGGCCTCCACATCGGCAAATCCTTCCTGATATGTTTTCTCCAATGATTTAACCACTATAGGTTGATCTTGCGTTTCAAATAATGTAATGGGCCGCATGTTTCCTAACTCTTCTGCAGAATAGCCGGAAATTTTTTCAAAAGCCATATTCCAACGCAGCAATTTAGGCGCGGTATCTGAAAGGTAAAATAAGCCGGGTAAACTATTAATGATTTTGTCGGATAAATCCTTCTCTTTTTGAAGTGTTTGTTCAGCGCTTACCCGTTCTGTAAGGTCTCTCACCATTCCCAGCATATTTCCATCGGGTAAAAGCCTCGCACTTATTTCCACCGGTACAGACGAACCATCTTTTCTTTTCATTTTCCTCATCTGGATCACCGTTTTGCCTTCTCTCAGTTCATCCAGGCGGAAAGGTACTGGGTTGTGATCCATCACCACCATGTCCTTAATATGCAAAGCCTGAATCTCATCAGGGCTATACCCTGTCATAATGCAACCACTCTTATTAACATCAATATATTTACCAGTTTCATCCGCTATAAAAATGCCGTCGGAAGCCTGCTCAATTAACATTCGATATTTACTTTCGCTTTCTTTTATTTTGATTTCAGCCTTCTTCTTTTCAGTTATATCACGAAAAAAAATAGAAAGACCATCGGGAGAGGGATATATATGGTTATCAAACCACCTGTCATAAGGCGGATAATATTCTTCCAGGTATATATACCGCTGTTCATCCATCGCT
Source organism: uncultured Chitinophagaceae bacterium (assembly GCA_963775145.1). Lineage (GTDB taxonomy): Bacteria > Bacteroidota > Bacteroidia > Chitinophagales > Chitinophagaceae > Endoryza. The sequence goes on along the minus strand of CAVZHZ010000009.1, from coordinate 602,514 downwards.
TTATGATAAGCCTGGTAAAAAGGCTGGCCAATCCTTTCGGGGAATTCTTTCCAGATATGTTTTCCAATCATGTCTTTTGGGACTCGATTAAAAATTTCCCCCGCCTTTTTATTCATATAAGTATAACACCAGTTTTTATCAAGAGCCACAAAGGCATCGGTTATTCTTTCAAATGTCTCCGATAATATATTTTTTGATTTGGCCAGCTCTTCCGTCCGTTCTGATACCCGCTGTTCCATTTCCCTGTTTAGCCGCTCTAAGGCAACCGCCGTTTTTCTTTTTTTGGATAATTCCGTCCGTACCCGCTGGATGAAAAAGATCAATAATAGCAGGATCCCAACAATCACCCCTGTGAAAGTGGATAATATGCCTGGCCAGCATTTTTTCATCCTTTCCCTCGAGAGGTTTTACATTATAGTATTCTGCTAAAATAATTTCATTTGCCACCAAACGAATTTTTTCGGAAAACGATGTCCCTTCCGGGGTCCTCATCATTGCCTGTGCAGCCTCTGTCCCCTTGGCATCCCGAACAGATAATACCCGGTTGGAAAAAGCGATTCGCTTATTAATTATTTTAGTCAATGAGTCTACCCGGGCGTTTTGAACGGGCATTTTTGAAGTAAGCGATTTCAGGCGATTCAGTTGATCAACTATTTCTTTCCTGTTCCTCTCGATAACCCCTATCAGGTTCTTATCTCCAGTAACCGCATATTTTTTTGTGGATGATTCATTCTTAAAAACAAGTGCGTACAATTTTTCAGTACCGGAAATTATATCCTGTGAATGTGTCACCTGGTTATTGGTTTCTTTCACTTGCCTTGATTGGGAAACTGCAAGAATAATAATAAAAGCAATGGATAAAAGAAGCAGGGAGATGCCTGATACCAGCATTTGGTCAGAGGTAAGCTTCCATTTCATAAAAGACTCATTTTGTCTTACAAGTTGAATTACGCAATCATTAATTGAAATTGCTTTAAGCTTTTACCCGCCGCCAGTAAGTTAAGAATAAAATTAATAGCAGGAGATATTATGAATCAATAAAGAGATAACATGGAGAAAAAATTCAATCTGACTTACCATCTTTATTCCTTATCTGTAACCCTCACGTCTCCCGATGTACGCAGGATTTTAGGTATACTAATAAATAGTTGTTAGCTTAAGTAGGTAGCCATCCATACCCCTTCGGATAGATGGCTGTTTATATATTACTTTAAAATACAGCAATTGATTAAACATAATTCAAATGCAGGGTTCCACCCTCTTCTTTACCCTGGGATCTGGTAAAAATCCTCATTCAATCTTTGAACTTTTTTTTCAACTCATCCAGTTTAGCCTGGAAGTTACTTGCTGGCTGAGTTTTCGCAGACGCAGGGGATGATTCTTTTCCTGTTTTCTTTCTAAATACGGCGTCTTCTGTATTTCCGGAGGGAACCGTTTTCATACTAAGCGCTATTCGTTTTCTGGATACATCTACTTCGGTAACGGTCACTTTTACCTGTTGCTGAAGTCTTACCACGGTCCCCGGATCCGATACATATCCATTGCTTAATTGAGAAATATGCACCAACCCATCCTGCTTCACCCCTATGTCCACAAAACAACCGAAGTTGGTTATATTGGTTACAATGCCGGGTACGAGCATGCCTACTTTTACATCTTCAATCGATTTAATAGTATCATCAAACCGAAACTCTTTGACAGGGGCCCGGGGATCGCGCCCGGGTTTTTCCAATTCCTTTAATATATCTTCTATCGTAAACTCCCCGGTTTTTTCATTGATATATTTCCTCTTATTTATTTGTTTTCGCAAATCAGCATTTTTAATCAGCTCTTCGAGGGAGGCCTGTACTTCATTGGCCATTTTCTCAACTATATAATAACTCTCCGGGTGCACGGATGAATTGTCTAATAAATTACGGGCCCCGGGAATACGCAAAAAGCCCGCACACTGCTCAAAAGTTTTCGGTCCCATCAACGATACTTTCTTTAATTCATCCCTGGATTGAAAGGGACCGTTTTTGGCCCGGTACTCTACTATATTTTTAGCGAGCGTAGCGCTTAATCCCGATACATATAATAGCAGGTGTTTGGAGGCGGTATTTACATCTACCCCAACATGGTTTACCGCACTCTCTACTACCCTGTCTAATGCTTCTTTTAATTTTGTCTGATTAACATCGTGTTGGTACTGCCCTACCCCGATGGATTTCGCATCGATTTTCACCAGTTCGCTGAGAGGGTCCAATAAACGCCTGCCTATACTAACAGCGCCCCGCACAGTTATATCCCGGTCGGGAAATTCTTCCCGGGCCACTTCCGAGGCGGAATAAATAGAAGCTCCGCTTTCATTTACCAGGAACACACTTACCGGTTTACCGAAATCAATGCTCCGCACTAACAGATCTGTTTCTCTTCCTGCTGTTCCGTTTCCTATAGCAATGGCTTCAATATGGTATCGGTCAACCAATACTTTTAATTCGGCGATACTTTTTGATTGTTCGTTTTGGGGAGCATGGGGATAAATGGTATTAGTATATTCTAAATTTCCCTGGGCATCCAAACAAACCAATTTACAACCCGTCCGAAAACCCGGATCAAGTGCCAATACTTTTTTAGAACCCAAAGGAGAAGCCAATAATAACTGCCGGAGATTTTCCGTAAATACGCTTATAGCTTCCTCATCCGCTCTATTTTTACTTAGCAGGCGAAACTCATTTTCAATGGAAGGCTTTAATAACCGGTCGAATGAATCTTCCACCGATTTTCTTATTTCCGCAGTTGTTTCATTAGAAGCCTTTATCAGGATCCTATTTAATTCCTCCACAGCCAGTTCCTTGTCAATCGTTATATCCATTGACAAATATCCTTCCTTCTCTCCCCTTCGAATGGCCAGCAAACGGTGGGAAGGGCAAGATGCCAGTGGTTCGCTGAACTCAAAATAATCCCGATATTTCTGCGCTTCTGGATCATCTTTTTTACTGCTAAGCACTTTGGAAACGAGGATAGCTTTTTGGGTAAATAACTGTCTTACTTTATTTCTTGCCTGTTCGTGTTCACTGATCCATTCAGCGATTATATCCCTGGCACCCTGCAATGCTTCTTTGGTATCCTTAACATTCTCGTTGATGAATCGGGAAGCTTCCGTGACCAGGTTTTCATTGCCCTGGCTAAATATTAATTTTGCCAGTGGTTCTAATCCTTTTTCAATGGCCTGTGTTGCTTTTGTTTTGCGTTTGGGTTTAAAGGGCAGGTAAATATCTTCCAGAAGAGTTGCGTCAAAACAATTCGCAATCCGAAGCGTTAGTTCCGGGGTAAGTTTACCGAGGCTCTCTATGGTTTTAAGAACTGTTTCCTTTCTCTTATCCAGCTCGGTAAAATATTTTATTTCTTCTACTATTTTCCCAATGACCACTTCATCGAGATTGCCGGTCGCTTCTTTTCGGTAACGGGCCATGAATGGAATGGTAGCGCCCTGCTCATTCAAATCATACACACTGCTAATTTGTTTACTGCCCAGGTTTAACGATGCCGCTATCTTTTGTATATACTTCAAATCCATAAGATTCATTTCCGGTAGCTAAATTTGTTTGTGGCTTGTGGCCTGCCTTCCTCAAGCAGGTTTGTGGCCTGACTGCCGCAGGCAGGTTTGTGTTTTGCCCCCGACAAACAGGCTGGTAGTGTCCGATTATTCCGCCCTTTTCAACTTTCTTTTTGGTCCCACTCCAGAATGGCAAATTATATTCTTCAAACTTCCCAATCCCCCGGGCACAGCGGAAGCGAAAGTAAGCCATAGCGGAAAAGAATAATTTTTGTTTTATTAATATCGACCATATATTATCGCCTTGTTATTGCTACAATACTTCGTGAAGTATTCGATTGATTTCTTCTGCCCGGTTCATTACCATCAAATGACCACCTTTGGGAATGGTATGGGTGGGTTGTACAAACCGAAGCGGTAATACCTCGTCCCTTGTTCCATGAATATGTATGTAAGAGGAAGGGAGTTCTATAGTTTTAGTTTTCCATTTCAGGATGGCGTTAACGGACCACCGGATAAAATGAGAATTGCTTTCGCGAATAACTTGCTTTAAAATCAATTTATCTTCTTTTGATTCCGCTGTGAAAATACGTTTAGCGATAGCGGCTGACTTCATCACCCTAACTGGTATTACCTTATGCGCGTTGATTTGTCCAAGCCACTTAAAATACACCGGCAATTGTTCAGAGGAGGGAACACTTGAAATTAGAATGACCTGGGCAGGCCGGTAATGCCTCGCAATTTCAGCGGCTATCATACCACCCATAGATAATCCAACTAGGGAAAATGGTTCTTCTGTATCAATTTTTTTAGCCAGGCGAAGGGAATAAGCGGTTAGTGTTTCTTTGGTAATGGGCGGAATCCAATCGAGGTGAACCATTTCACAATGAGGTGGAACCAAAATGTTCTTAAATACCCTTTTATCGGCTGCCAGCCCGCTGATGAAATACACTTTCATAAGGTAAAATTAGAGTAACTGGAGCAAAAGGCGATAATTCCATGGAATAATCGGTTGATTAAGCGCCTTACCGCTTTTCCGACTTTTTGCGATCAGGATTGTCACCAAAAAATTAAAAAGCAACCTTCATCCTACCGGATCTTAACCACTCAAAAGTAAAAACTTACCTTTGCCTCGAACAACAAAGTGTATGGAAATTAAAAACAACATCCTGGAGACGATTGGGCATACGCCAATCATCCGGCTGAATAAAATCACCAAAGATCTTCCTTGTGAAGTGGTAGCTAAAGTAGATTATTTTAACCCGGGCAACAGCATAAAAGATCGCATGGCGCTAAAGATGATTGAAGTAGCTGAAAAAGAAGGCAAGCTTAAACCAGGGGGGACTATAATTGAAGGAACAAGTGGTAATACCGGCATGGGCCTTGCCCTGGCAGCCTGTGTAAAAGGATATAAGTGCATTTTCGTAACAACCGATAAGCAATCCAAGGAAAAAGCAGATATACTAAAAGCGGTGGGCGCTGAAGTCATTGTCTGCCCCACCAACGTGTTGCCCGATGACCCTAAAAGTTATTATAGTGTTGCCAAACGATTGGCGAAGGAAGTTCCGAATTCTTTTCACTGTAATCAGTACGATAACCTGGCAAACCGACTGGCGCATTATGAAAGTACGGGACCCGAAATATGGGAACAAACGGATGGAAAGATCACTCATTTGGTTTGCACCGCGGGAACCGGTGGCACTATTACCGGGGCCGCTATGTATTTAAAAGAAAAAAATCCAAACATTCAGATATGGGCCATTGATGTGTACGGTTCCTTACTTACCAAATATTTCCGTACGGGTGAAATTGATATGAATGAAGTACATCCTTATATCAGTGAAGGATTCGGGGAAGATTTTGTACCCAACAATTATGACATGAGCGTAATTGATCATTTTGAACAAGTCACGGATAAAGACGGGGCGGTAATGGCCCGAAGGCTAGCGAAAGAAGAAGGATTGTTTTGCGGATATAGCGCAGGCAGTTGTTTACAGGGACTCATGCAGTTAAAAAATAAACTGAAAAAGGGCGACCTCGTTGTTTGCATTTTTCATGATCATGGCAGCCGCTATGTTGGTAAAATATATAATGACCAGTGGATGATTGAAAGAGGATTTTTAGATGTAAAAACATTCCGCGATATAGTTAGCAGCCGGGCAGGCAAACAGAAATTAGTAACCGTTGATCCATCGAATACCATTGCGGAAGCGGTGGAGTTGATGAAGAAATTTAATATTGAAAACATTCCGGTGATGAATGGAAATGGATTGGAGGGATCGATCAGCGAAAGCGGCTTATTTAATAAAATGCTGGGCGGATTGGATATCAAACATACCAAAGTAGCAGATGTAATAGAACCGGCATACCCCGTGGTGGACTATGAAACGCCGGTAGAACGACTGAGTACTTTAATTAATAAAGAAAACGGAGCCGTTCTGGCAAAAGATGAAGCTGGAGATTTCCACATTGTTACGAAATATGATGTAATTCAGGCTTTACGAAATTAATTCCTTTTATGAATAGCCTAAACTAACAAAAGCCGCTCCAGTAGTGGCTTTTGTTAATTACGATAGAAATTATTCTACTAAATTTCGTAAAATTACGAACTACATTTTCGGATGAATACTAAAGACCACACGGTAACAATACCCATTGAGTGGTAAATACCGAACAAATTAAATAGAGAGTTTATGCTCTTGTTAACAATAGCATGTGGATATATCTTCGCACCAGAAGTTGATTGATAGCAAATCAATCCAGTCCAAAAATCCAGTGAGAAAACCAAAGATATTTCCAGATCCGAAAAACCAAAAAATCCAATATCAGTCAACTTCTTTTTTTTGTTAATCCAGTATCATTTAAAATATCCAATTAGTTTAGAATCCAATTTCCAGGTAAACCGTCCAATGTCCAAATGTCCAAAGTCCAAATGTCCGTGAGAAACCGTTGAACGTATCCTTGATTAACCATCCGTAAGATCCAACGTCCGCAAAAACCATTGTTTCCAAATTCCTGTGAGCGTGACCGTCTGCTTATCGTCCAAAACCCTCCTGCCAAATCTTAAACCGTTTAGCAGGGGGGGCAGTCGGCTCTCACTTTTCTTCCTTTGCCTTTGGTGGCTTAATTTGCACAAAAATTTAGATGCTTTCCTCTACCGACCAGCTTGGTCGAATCATCTCCATTTCCGGTAAACCGCAGCGCATCATCTCGCTGGTTCCATCACAAACTGAATTGCTATTCGATCTTGGTTTGGAAAAAGAAGTAGCAGGTATCACTAAATTCTGCGTTCATCCTGCAGAATGGCTTCGTAATAAAACAATAATTGGAGGAACAAAAACAGTGAAGCTGGAAGTGATTCATAAATTACGACCGGATCTTATTATAGCCAACAAAGAAGAAAATGTTCAGGCACAAGTGGAAGAATTGGCGAAGCATTACCCCATTTGGGTAAGCGAGGTCAATACGCTGGCAAACGCCCTTCATATGATAAGCGAATTAGGCCGAATTACTTCTACAAACGAAAAGGCTACAATCATTATCAAAGAAATTGAACAACGATTTAATGAATTGGAAATAATCAAAGCAAGGTCAAAAGAACCCGGAATCAGCAAAAAAGAATTAAAAAAAGAGAGCCCGATAGAAGGCGGGAAAGAAAATCAGGATAATTTAATCGAACGGTTTAGTCCGAATGCCGGTTTACCATTTATAGGCTCAGCCCTTACGCCTTCCGATTCGAAACCAGCAACTAACAACTCTACTGCTTACCTGATATGGAAAGACCCCTATATGACAGCAGGGGGAGATACTTTTATTAATGATATGCTGCAGTACTGTGGATTATCAAATGCATTTTCTCTTTTATCCCGCTATCCAGTTATTAGCATTGACCAGCTTCAAACCAGCCATCTCCAATTTCTTCTTCTCTCTTCAGAGCCCTACCCTTTCTCTTCAAAACATATTGAAGAGTTACAACAACAATTACCTGCTACAAAAATTAAGCTGGTAGATGGAGAAATGTTCAGTTGGTATGGAAGCCGGTTATTACAATCGCCCATGTATTTTAAAGAGCTAATGGAGCTGTTAAGGCAATAAGGAATGCAGCTGAAAATCTTTGGTCTTTTTTTTAATCAGATAATATGTAATAGCTAAAAGTTAATCTTACAAAAAGAAAATGAGAGATTGAATGTACCGGGCAATTGAATTGTTGAATCAGGAGAATGGGAAGATTTTATGCCGGCAGGTTTTTAACCCGGAAAATCCTTTTTTTTCTTTTGGGGGATCGTCTTTTTCACATTGTTTCGGCTACTTTGTAAAATATATTTGTATCGATTTATGTAAATGAGTTGTAAGGCAGGAAGATTGCTAGTAACTGCTGCCGTTTTTTTTAGCCAGACAGCCCGATGTTGTTGGAAGGGAAAATAGACAGTGTTTCTAAGAAATTAGGGACAACTGCCCTATTGAAGGTTTTCAAAAAAAAGCGCGGCGGAGGCGGGGGAGGGAGGGTCCCACGGGGAGGTGAGTGCTAAGCTAAGGTTACGTTGCTCAATAATAATTTTATAGATTTTACCCTTTATCTGTAGCAAATCATAAGCTGCTGAATGAATCTCAAACAGCAGCCTGATTATATCCTAACCCTATATAACTAAAAATCCTTACCTATCAGATCAAGTAGTGAATATTACTCCTAAACTGTCAGATCTAATACTAAGTTTTACGGATAATATGACCAGGCTAATTCTTTCATGAACTTTTTCTCATTGCAAAAAAACGTCCTCCAGCATCTGCAGGAAGGCAGCCTCTTTGTTCTTGCTGGCTGTCAATGACTGATATCCATAGTACGCATTACTGAAAATACTTTGCTTGCTTCTTACATCAGTGCCTGCCATCTGGCCCGCTTTTTTGTAATATTCCTCGGCAACAGCCAAATTTCCCAGGTAAAGATTGGCCTCTGCGATAGTGGCTAATTCCCACATATCCTTATTTATGGAAATGCAATTATCCAGTGCCAGCTGGGCGAATTTTTTCATTTCAGCTTCATTATTATTGGCAACTATATTTAAAAAAGCGAGATTAATAGCATGGTAAAATATTTGTTTATAATCTTTATTTTTTTCCGAAATGGATAGCGCCCTTGAATAATAATCCAATGACCTATCCAGGTCGGCCTGCAGGCTTTTCAATAAATATTGGCGTTTATATCTTCCCCCAATTATTCCAAGGGTATCCGAATCGGAAGCTGCTTTTGGATGCTCTTGCAGAACTTTTAGTGCTTCTTCTTTGCGATTGTTGCACTCCAGGGCAAAAACGAGTTCAGTCAATGCTTTCAAGCTGATAGCATTTGCCACTGGCAGGTATTTGTTTACGACTGTTTGGTATTCGCCTAACAACAAGTTTATTTCTTCGGGGTTTCCTTTCAAATATTCAATACTTTCATTGGTTAGTGATTTTAAAATGATTTGAAAACTCTGGTGCTGCACATCGTTTTCATTCAGAGGCTTTATCATACTAATATGATTTCCTTCAATCACCCCATGAAATTTTTTGTCAAACGGGAACAAGGATGAATCTACCGGAACAAATTCATCTTTACTGCCGGCAATCGTTTTTAATTGGAAACTCATACCAGCTGTAAACCTGGCAGTCCAGTCGCCGCGTAATTTTTTTATGAATTCGCTTTCGCTGCTCAAATCATGAACCTGAGTGTTCCAGAATCTGAACCAATAGGCTTTTTTTAAACCGGCACTGGGGGTTCCAAAAAGTATAAGGTGTGATATTTTCTTAAATTCCGGCTCCCCGCTGTCGAGGATAGCCCGTTCAACTGCCAGCCCGCCCATGCTGTGCGCAACGAAAGCAATCCGGCTGTAATCATTAAACTGGTTCTTTATTAAAGTATTCAGGTAAAGTGCAATTTTGGAAATGTCGGGGTTAACAGACCAGATTCCTTTACCGATACTGGGAAAAACGTCCGAACTATACCCGATACTAAAAACATCCCAGCCGGCAAAGGGGGATGAAGCCACTAACAGGTCCGGAGTATGCCCGAACGTGTCCGCAGAATTGCCTGAAAAGCCATGCACAAAAAGCAGCACATTATTATTGCCGGTTTGCTTTCGGTAACAAATAATCTTTCCCATTTTTTTCCCGGTGGCCGAGTCAATAAATTCGTGGGCTACTTTCTTGCCGACTTCAAATAACTGCTTTTTCGCAATATCAACAAGGGCTCCTGTAATGATAGCGGATAGTGGCATAACTTAATTTAAATTTTCAAATATTTTCTGAATTTTATCTTTTTGCTCCTGGTAAGAACTGAGCGCAAAATCATCCTTTATTTTTTCAGCCAGTTCTTTTGCTTTATCCTCGTACTCTTTACCCTTCTCCCCGTTCTTCTTATAATGGTAGGCTTCTGCGATAGTAAGCAATACCCAAATAGCATCTTTGGATTCCGGGAAATTGGGGGCTGCCTCCAGTTTAGTAGCTATTTCCAATACTGAATTTCTAATATAGTCCGCCTTCAGTTTTATATCTTCCCATTCCTTATTTTGTGATTTTAATGAAGCCGCTTTTTTATAAAGCATAAAAGCTGCGTTTATTCCATTATAGTAATCTTGTTTTAGCTGAAACCCTTTCTCGTAATAATGAATGGCGCTGTCTAAATAATTATTGTCGTTTGTTAATTCATACAACCTCTTATGAATAGCGCCGCTCAGGCCCAATACTTCTATATCCTGGCTCTCGTCCGGTTTTAATTCATCAAGTATACTTTTTGCTTTTATCAGGGCTTCCAATTCATTAGGCTTTTTTGATTTATACGTTGCCAATGCCTGCCGGCATATTATGAAAGCCATATTATCCTTCAAGGTCATGTTCCCTGTGGCAAACCCTTTCATGGCAGATAATATTTCGTTGGCCTTTTCATACTCCTTATTATTCTTAGCTTCTTCCGCCTTATCCATCATGGAAGCAAAAGAATCAACCTGGCTGTCATTTGGATTCGCCGCTAATTCTACTTTTTCCATTCCTTTTTTATTTTTTAGTTCATCCTCCAGAAAAGTAAATACCGGGCTATCCGTCACTTCCGGTTTTTGTTCCAGGCACCCTTTGACCACTTCTGTTAGTTGCTTTCTAAACCGTTCTACTTCTTTATAAGGTATTCCTTCTTCTGAATGGGCATATTGATGAACCACAAAATGATTTACGTCGAACGGAATACTATTCATCTGTTCCTTTTCACATATCATAATGGTGTGCCGCGGCTTTAAAGAATGCCTTACGCCCAATTCCCACATAACATTGGCGTTAAGAGTGGTAATGTCCACCAGGGCGAAATCGGCATTCTTAATTTCCTGCAACATAACTTTATCGATACTCCCGCTCAGGTTTTTATCAATAGCCCGGTAACAGGAAATATTCAGTGCATCAAATACGGGCTTTATTAATAGTGAAAATGTTTCATCCAAATCCAATACCCTCATTTTGCCATTTGCATAACTGGTTTTTTTTCCAAACCCGATGATAACAAAACAGCATAATTTATCATTCATAGCAACTGGTTTTAAAGATTAACCCAATCTCATAGATGAATTCGCCTGCCAAAAGCCAATCTTTCTATTTCTAAGGTCTGTAATTTCTTTCCCCCTACCTTAAATTTAACACAGTTTCCCCGCTTATTAGAATCAGATTTATTTCACTAATCTATATTACTCTATAATTAAATAGTCAACATGCTTCTCCCTTCAGACTCACCACTCCAGACTCACCACTCCAGGCTCACGATTATTCACTTACATCCCGGCATTCGAAAGGCTCCTATCCTGGTGGAATAACTTTTTGCATCCTTTTTAAGATAATCACCCACATACCAGATAGTACAGTCATCACTGGGATCCATAGCTGTTTGAGTATAGTCCTCCCATCGAAGTGTATTGGTTTGAGCGGCCTCCCCCTCAATTAAAATAGTTTCTCGCAATGTCAATACTCCAGGCTTATCATTGTACAATCGCCCCGTAAACCGTTGTCCCGGAAAATTATTAAGCCCCCCAAACGAATAGCCGATACCAATATTCCCTTTAGCATCCATCGCCGGACTCGCCATCCAGCGATATTGCCCTTCTGGTGCATAGGTGGCTTGTTGATATAAATTCACCTGTCGTATCTTATTTAAACGAAACTCGTACCAGCGAACTCCCCCACCACCTGAACTGGTATTTACCGAATGAACTGCGACGATTGATTCCTGGTTTCCAATCCGGCGATATATCAATCGTGCCATGATTTTATCGCCCTGCGCATCCAGTCGCTGATCGGTTCCCGGTTGCGGAACACATTTGGTAAGTTGCCCATCGCATAAATAATGGTAGGGTGCTACCGATATCTTTACTGGTCCTTCTAATCTTGTTTGGGAAGGATCCTTCCAGTGTACATAATATTTCCAGACATATATACCATCGTCTTCCATTACCTTATTCAGTTGATTTCCGCCCGTAGCCATCATTATATTGGGGGCCCCTGGTGGTGGCAGTTGTTTTCCATCAAGATCGGCATTTATGATAAAATTGACATCATTGATAATAATTGACTGCTCTGTAGCAGGTTCTCCCTTTAGCATTTTTTCACGATCTACAACATACGCATGTCGCTGGGCCAGATCGTCGCCCGTACTGGTCGTGGTATAATATCCATCGGGCCAAACAGCCGGGCGCGGGTAATCAGGAAATAAATCCCGTTTGAATTCGTATCGGTAATAGGTTCCAAATGGATCGGGGCCTGTACTGATAGCATAACACATACAAAAACTTCCCGATGTATCTTTCGGCCGGTTTTGATTTGACCTGGTATCTTTATTAAGTTCATCACGGGAAGAAGGTGGTTGATAAAGTAATGCAGCCTTACCAGGTTGTTCCAGTTTCTCAGGATTTCCATCATTACGCAGCGGGGCCCGACGGAACGTGGGCATAACAATCAGCCACCGGTCCGCGAGCTGATCATATCTCACTACCGCATCTCCATTGTTCATCTTATCGCAGGGGCCACCGAAACCCCGGAAAACATTTCGTGTTTCAACCGGCCCGTATAACACGTTGCCCGTGCTGTTAAATTTCTTACCCTTCTTACTATAAATAGCCATGACTGAATTAACTGTTTGTACTATATGGTCGGTACCAACGGCCAGCGAATTGTCGGACGGATTGCGCAAAGAGGCCGTTCCCTGGGGACCAACAAATCCGAAACCGAGCCCGTCAAAACTCGTTATCAATTTTGCCGGCGGCTTATTACCAAATGAGGTTTGTTCTATTGAATGGAAAGCCTGTCGCTGAAACGTATCTACTCCATCCATGATCACTGATGCATGTTGCTCTTTGTATGTTGACCGTGAATCTTCCTGTACAGGAAAAAGAGAAAATAGAGGCTGTGATAAATCATGCCTGACCTGGCCGGATAATTTTGCTGAATTATGGAGAGGGGTACTGTCTTGACAAAAGCTAGTTACCGTTAAGAAATTCAGGATTGATAAAAGAAGAAAATAATAAAATCTCATGGACTATGAATTTCAGGTGGTAGAAAATAATACGAAACATCTATTTCCTGAAGGTAATTAAAAGAATAGGGAGGACAGCGAGGTAAGTTAGATGGTTATAATTTACCAAGCATCTGTCGATAATTCCTTTCCGGGTGAAAAAATGCTTTCGTCCGGCATTCCTTAACCAGCAACATACGAAATCACTGGAGCTGAATTTCTATTTTTGATCTAGCAATATTTTATTCTAAAAGGCGTTTGAGGTTTAAATTTTAACGAATGAAAATCGCTTTTTTGTCCTCTATGGTACTTGTTTTTTTAGTCTTTACTTCCTGTAAAAAAGAAGACTGCCCGAATCCGGAAGTCCCAACTGAAAAAACTCTCACACTTCAGCCTGGATCCAGTAATGGCAAAGACGCATTTGTGGCTTTCAGTGCAGGTTCGCCCGCTTCAAACGATCTCAACCTGGGAAACGAAAAGACCCTAGATACCTATACCTGGACCAGTGGCGGATCATTAGTACAAAGCAGGACCTTTATTTCATTTCCCCTGGATTCGATTCCTGCCGGCGCCGAAATTGTGTCTGCAAAGCTTTCCATTTATGGTGTTGCATCCAGCATTTTTACCCCACAGGGTAATTCGGGAGATAATAAGTTATATATCCAAAGAGTCCTTCAAAACTGGTCCGAAGAAACCATAACCTGGAATAACCAACCATCTACCACTTCTGAATTTCAAATTGCAACGCTTGCTTCCACCTCACAATGGAACTATGATCTCAATGATATTGATGTCTCAAACCAGGTCAAACAAATGAGGTCAACTGGAAATAATTTTGGCTTTTGCTTGCGCTTGATAACTGAACAAACTTACCGGTCAATAGTTTTGGGCGCCAGTGAGGCAGATAATTCTGCTAAAAGACCCAAGCTAACAGTAGTGTACAAGAACTAAAATTGCAGCAATACCTATTTTCAATTCTAAAACAGACCTTCCTTAATAAAAACAAAGCTGCACGCCTGATATCGTGCAGTTTTGTTTTTTTTTCATTATTATTTTATAAGAATTATTGAAAATAATAGCCCGCTGCATTATTGTTGCTAATTATCACCGAACTGAAGTTTGAGAATACCTTGTTTCCCCGAACTAAAGTTCGGGGCAAGTCAGGCACTCCATATTTTATAACACACATTTTTTTCAATATAGAAGTTGGAGCAAATAAAAAACTTCGAATATCAGAGACCTGTATTGACTCCCGACTCCCGACTCCCGCCTCCGACTCCTGCCTCCCGGCTCCCGACTCCAGAATCCCGACTATCTCAAAACGTCTTCTTCCCCCCTATTTCTGTTCCCCAATCTATCCCTTTTTCAATAGCAGGCACTCCTTCTGTCATCCACCTCGGTGCGGGTGCCCCTCTCAGATAGTGATCGAAGAACTGGGATAGCCTTATTGATAAATCCTTTCGATTTCTTCTTTCTACCAGGTTATGATCTTCGTCGTTGTATTGCAACATCCAAACTTTCTTATTCAACCGGCGCAAGGCGGTGAAAAATTCAATCCCCTGGTACCAGGGCACAGCCCCGTCCTTGTCGTTATGCATCAGCAATAACGGCGTGGTTATTTTGTCGGCACTGAATAATGGCGAGTTCTTAATATATAAGTCGCGGCGCTGCCAGAGTGTTGCCCCTATGCGACTTTGGGAATGCTCGTATTGAAATTGCCGGTTTAATCCACTGCCCCAACGAATACCCCCATACGCACTCGTCATATTGGCAACCGGAGCCCCGGCACCGGCCGCCGCAAACATTTTGGTGCGCGTAACAAGATAGGCCACCTGGTATCCGCCCCAGCTTTGTCCTTGTATGGCCATTTTGGTACTATCAACAAAGGGAAGTCTTGCCAGTTGTTTGGCCGCGGAAACAACCGAGTTGTAAGCACTTTCGCCCGGCTCACCATTTTTATAATAAATATTGGGATCAAACACTAAATAACCATTGCTTACAAAATAGGGTATGTTGATGGTGGAGGCGCTTGGTGCAGGCGCACGATAATTATACAAACCATCCGCGTTTCTTTCATAAAAGTAAAAGATGACAGGATATTTTTTCTTTGGATCAAAATTCTCCGGTTTGAATAATAAACCTTCAGATTCCTTTCCATCAAACATTTTCCACTTGAATAATTCGACAGACAGCCAATTGTAATCTTTTTGTTGCTGCGCGATATCGGTTAATTTTTCAAATTGTTTCAGGTTTTCGGTCCAGAATAATTCGGATTCCCTAATTGTAGATTTTTGCACAAGATAACGGTTGGCTTTTTTTGCTTTTACTATTCCCACATACGCATCAGGTGTTAAAGTAATCAAATTTGGTTCCTGGTTATTGCCATAAATGGTCGAATAGAAACCCGCATGCTTGCTTACCGTATTAAATGCTTTCAACAATAGTGTCTGTCCTTCCCTGATGAATCGCTCTTCCGGGTCGGTACGCTGGTATCGGATTTCCGTTTTGGCAAATCTCCCGGTATTTTTAGTAATATTTATGGGCAACTGCTTGCCTTCCGGATCAACCTTCCAGATATCATACTTGTCATAAATAAGAATGGCTTTATCATTTTCAGCCCAACCGGCTATACCATGAGGTGGTGGATCATCCGGATGATCATCTTCCTCATCCCAAAGCGGTTGCTTAATACTTTTGGTTATATTATTAATGACACCGGTGCGCTACATTATATGTAAAGTAATGACGTGCTTTCCAGTCGTACCAAACAACAAAGTTTCCTTTGGGGGAGGCGCTGAAAAATCCTCTTATCTTATCGGATACTTTTTTACGCGTTCCATCCAACGTAGAAACCAGGTAAGCATTTTGCCGGGCATATCCCTCCCATTGGGCTGCCACCCGATTACCTTTGGTAGAAGTAGCCAATACATAATTTGCATTTCCTTCGTCAATCAGCTGTACATTTTCCGCATCTTCCATACCGAGTGTTATGAATTTTGAATCTCCTTCATTCAACACAGCAAGATAACTACGGCGAAGTTCCTGCGCGGCATTTACCAATTGCTGAGGTTGCAGGTAATCATCGTTATAATGCCAGATATCGAGTCGCGCTGTTTCAAAATCAACCAGGGTGGTATCTTTTGGTTTTCTAACAGGAGCAAAACCCAGGAATAATTTTTTCCCGTCTTTACTGAACTGGTTATTATAATCGGGACTGATCGTAAATCCCGTGGGAATTCCAGGGCTGTTGCGGTCGCCCCGCAATTGAGCACTATCTATACCCGGTTTATAATAATACAGTTTATAGAACTTGGTCAGGGCTTTCAAAGCACTGTCTCTTTCTGCCACAAAGGCCAGTTGAGTACCCGCTTCATCCATTGCATAGTTTTTCGCGTCGTTGAACTTGCGGAAGATGGTGTCGGTTTTGCCGGTACCCGTATTCATCCATAATAAAGAAGCCTGGATGAGTGAATCATTATTTTTCTTACTGGTTTCGGCCAGTAACACATTGCCCTGCTGACTGAAATAATATTCATTCACCCATTTAAATTTTATTTCCTCCCCGTTATTCATATTTCGAATGATCAGTTCTGTTCCTTCTTCTACAGGTTCTGCGGGTGTTTTCGAGGCAGGAGCCTTGTTTTCTCTTCCGGATGTTTGTAATACGGTCAGCCCTTTTAATTTTGCCTCATTGGCCTTATTTCGAATACTATCAGCCATTCGAACCAGGCTATCGGCCAGGCGGGCGAGATTATTTATTTGGGTGAGTGAATCGGGCAATGTCTTATCCTTGGGTGTATCGGGTAAACTCTTCTCCTTGTGATAAGCCATCCATTGTCCCGTTCCTTTTTCCGGTACTTTAAAACTTTTTACGCGGCCGATTTTTATTAGGGTGTCTTTCCCCAATTCAATAATACCCATCGAATCTTTGGGCATTTCATCGGGCCGTTTCTTTTTTATCCTGGCGTCTCTCGTGTCTTTGAAATACGGGCGGATTTTGAAAATTACGAACCTATTATCTTCCGTAAATTTTGCCAGGTAACCACGGGGGATTTCTTTCCGGAAAGAATTATCCAATCCTTGCACAAACAACACCCCATCTCCTTCCTGCGGATTGATAGTATAAAACACATATTTTCCATCGTTACTGATGTTTCTTTCCCCCGCGCTTTTCCATCCATCATATACCGAATGAACGAGAGGCTTTTTTTGCGCCTGTAAGGCAAACGAAGCGCTTATTGATAACAGTACTGCCAGTACATTTTTCATTGAAATAGTATTTGAAATGTTGAAGGTAAGAATACAATAGGAGATATTAACGATGAGTTGATCCCGGGGAAAGTGAACAGGGATAGTCCGCTGATCTTCTCCTTAATCATTATCTCCGGCTGCGATAAACCCTCACTGTTTGTAATAAAACGGCCAGGAGGATCAGGAAAAATCCAACATAAAAACTAATATCAAGGTATTTATTTTCCTTATAGATAATAAAAGCGAGCAAAATGCCATATACCGGTTCCAGGTTATAGGAAAGATTGACAGTGAAGGCGGAAATTTTTTTAATGCATTGGCAGAAAGCTGGAAGGCCCAAACGGAACAGATCCAGGCAAGCACAAACAACCAGCCCCAGTCGCTTGCGGAAGGCCATAAATACTCCGCTGGAAAAAGCTGCAGGTAAAATGGCAATGTCAGGGTGAGGCTTATGACACCGCCGGATAGTTCATAGGTCATTAGTGTTTCGGCATTCATACGTTGTAACAGTTGCCGGTTGAAGATCGGGAATATTGCTGCCAGCATAGCCGAAATGATTCCGATGATGATACCGGTCTTATATCGCGGGTCAAAATGAAAAATGATATAGATGCCCAGCATGCACAACAATCCCAACAATAGTTCCTGCCATATAAATTTGCGATGGGTAATCAAAGGTTCGAATAGGGCGGTAAAAAAACCGATGGCAGAAAAGCAAACCAATGCCACTGAAATGTTAGCATATTTAATCGAACCAAAAAAACTGGTCCAATGCAAAGCGGCGATACAACCAACACCGGCAATCCTGAACATGTCTTTAACGCTGATGCGCTGTAACCTTTTCATTAATGCGAAAAGAACCCACATGGTGATGGAACTGATGAGCAGCCGGTACCAAACCAGTACCCCTTCATTTAAGGTAATTAGCCGGCCAAGTATACCGGTAAAGCCGGCCAGGAACACAGCGATATGTAATTGAACAAATGCTTTGCGCATGCAGGCAGCAAAGATGGGAAAAAGAAAGAAGTATTATTTGGTTTTTGCCAATACTTCATCGCTTGATACGGAAGGAAATTCGAGGGGGGCCTTTTTGACCCGGTTGCGATAGTCTTTAAATAAACTGTACCAGCGTAGTTTCAATACTCCCAAAATACCCTCTTTTACAATTCCCTTGTGCATTTTCGAAACACCATATTTACGATCTTCAAAAATGATCGGCACTTCTTTTATTTTGAATCCCAGCTTCCAGGCGGCAAATTTCATTTCTATCTGAAAGGCATATCCCAGGAAAGTAATTTGATCGAGATTGATTGCTTCCAATACTTCGCGCCGGTAACAAACAAAACCGGCTGTCGTATCTTTTACCGGCATCCAGGTAATCATCCGGGTATATAAGGAGCCGCCGCGTGAAAGCACTTTGCGGTCCCAGGGCCAGTTAACAGTTCCCCCTCCTTTCACATACCTGGATCCTATCGCCATATCAGCACCCATAATACACGCTTCATACAGCCTTCGCAAGTCATGCGGGTTATGAGAGAAATCGGCATCCATTTCGAAAATAAAACGATACCCTTTTTCGAGCGACCATTTAAACCCATCTATATAGGCAGTCCCTAATCCTGATTTTCCTTTTCGCTCAATGAGGAATAAATTGCCTGCAAACTGGTTTTGTAACTCTTTTACTATTCCGGCCGTGTTATCAGGAGAACCATCGTCAATAACCACAATATGAAATTGCTGGCCAAGAGAAAAAATCGATTGAATGATAGTAGCAATATTTTCCCGTTCGTTATAAGTAGGTATAATAACTATTTTTTCCAATAGAAAACCAGGAATTAATTTGATTGAAAATACAATTTTTACTCTTTCCCTCTTTCCACATTATATTCACTTATCCTTTTTATTCCTTTTTTAACAGCGTGCGATTAAGAATTTCGGTGAGTTTTTGTTTGGTATGAAGGGGAAAATCACCCTTCATCATCCAATCGTAATATTGGGGTTCGGTTTTTAGCACATCCGTGACCGGGCGGCCCTTATGTTTACCAAAATTAAATACTTCAATTCCCTTTTCCATAACGAACCGACGGGCAAAATCTACCAGGTCCTCTTCGCCGGTGACTTTCAGCAGCGATTCTACTGTATTACCCAATTGCGGATATTTTTCTAATTGAGCCTGTAATATTTCCCAGGTGGCGGTTGCATCGATTTCTGCGCCATGCGCCCCGTCTAAGCTCTTTCCGCAGTAAAACTTATAAGCAGCTCCCAGGGTTCTTTGTTCCATGAGATGAAAAATACGTTGTACATCTACTAATTTTCTTCCTTTAAGATCGAAATCCAGGCCCGACCTCAGAAATTCCTCTGCCAGCAATGGAATATCGAAGCGGTTTGAATTATAGCCGGCCAAATCACAATTTTCAATAAACTGTTTTATTTCGTTGGATACCTGTTTGAAGGTAGGGGCCGACTTTACCATTTCGTCTGTAATGCCATGGATTTCGGTAACGGTGGCCGGGATGGGCATTTCAGGATTGATTAGTTTCCGCTTTACTGCCTGTTTGCCATCGCTGGTAACTTTTACTATAGCAATTTCAATGATTCGGTCGGTTCCCAGGTTAATTCCGGTTGTTTCGAGGTCGATAAAAGCAAGTGGTTTTGATAATTGAAGCATCTGGTTCGATATTGATTAAAACAAAGGACAGTTCCGGAATTTCATGTACAGTTTGTGCCGTTACTGTTGATTTTTTATTAATAAGTTGTTGCAAATGTACAAATAATGAAGTGCCGTGGATACCCCTAATTTCGGGGGCCCTCCCATTATACCCAACTAATTAAGAGAAAATTATGCCAGAGCTGTGTGCAAAACTTGCATATTCCGGAATTTCTGCTTTACTTTACCAAGGTATTTATTCCAATCCTCCCGAAATTTCCTCCCCCTTTAGAAAAAAAGAATTATCCGCCTCCTTTGAATCACCTGGTGATCGAACAGCCCTTTGCATTCATCAGGTTTTTTCTAAATTTTAAATACCACAAAATGAAACGGACATTTGTAATTCTGGCTATTGCTATGATGGTGATTTCAACGGTAACTTCTTGCGCTTCCTCCAGGGGTATGTCGGGCAGGGGATGCAATGCTACCAAGGGCTTTATTGGATACGGAAGTCGCTAATTTCCCATGCCATAATATTATTTAAGGTTGCTATGCGCAACCTTTTTTTATGGCAGGATGTCTATCTTACAGATTCTTAAAAGTAAATTATTACCAGTATATGCCCATTAGTTGGATCCCCCTTACCCGGATAGAACAGATTGAAGAGATTAAAGAACGTTCGAAATCGATTCCTCAACTTATTTTCAAACACAGTACCCGATGTGGTACCAGCGCATTAGCGAAAAGCCGTCTTGAAAAAAAACAGGCACCAGTATCTATCGAGTTTTATTATCTTGACCTTATCGACTACCGGCCTATTTCTAATAAGGTTGCCGAAGATTTTAAGGTATATCATGAATCGCCCCAGGTATTACTGATCAAAAACGGGGAATGCATTTATGAGGAGAGCCATATTGGAATACGAATGGAGGATATTGCGGAACAGGCTGCCTGAATACTCTATAATCTAAATTC
The DNA here is from genome assembly GCA_963775145.1 of uncultured Chitinophagaceae bacterium. Lineage (GTDB taxonomy): Bacteria > Bacteroidota > Bacteroidia > Chitinophagales > Chitinophagaceae > Endoryza. The sequence goes on along the minus strand of CAVZHZ010000009.1, from coordinate 581,586 downwards.
AAAAATGAAAAGGCAAACAGGTGCCAATTATATAAAAAGCTTCCTCTGCCTGACTAGCATGTCATGTATTGAGATTGTACAATTCTCTCCGATTTTACTATTCAATATATTCCCATTTTATTTCTTCGGATAAAAATAAAGATTCACCACCGACCCAAATCCTTTTTCGCTTAAGGTAAAAAAACCGGAACCATCCGCTGCGAAACATACTGCTTCTCCCTGGGGCTCTGCCTTGTAGGCAAGTGTACTGTACTTATTTTTTAACGCGTCGGAGATTGATTGGCCGGCCCCCCGCTTGAAATACTGCAACCCGATATATGTTTTCAGGATAATTTCCTTACCATCTGATGATAATGCGCCTCCCACGATTCCCGAATAGGTTAGCGTACCTACCTGGGTAGCTGTATTCAGCCCCGAGGTACTATATGGGTAATTAATTTTATAGATTCTGGCAGGATTATCTCTTTTGGTTATAATGAAAATGTCTTTGCTAACCCCATCTACTAAGAAAGCTTCCGCATCCCTTGGGCCATCGGAATATTTAAAGCGTATGGATTCCACCCCATCGATTGAATCAACAGAAGCCAATGGTTCATCAAAACGGTAAATGATATATTCGTTATATACCTGTGCATTATCTCCTATATCACCAATATATATTTTACCGCCCGTGAGGCACATATCTTCCCAATCCCGGTTAACTGCTCCTTTTACAAATACCTGCTTCACTACTTTTCCATCGTGTCCCAATAAATACAACTGCGACGGGCTGCCACTGTCTTCTTCTACCCACAGCATTCCCGCATTTCGTTTACTATCCACGATGCCAGAGGCTTCATTAATAATTGGCACTACCGGCCTGCTGACCGGAATGCTGTCGTACACTAATGTACTTAATTCCATTCCCGTACTGCGGCTACACGCAGGGCTTATGAAATGGCAACCGATTACGAAGAGAAGAATGTTATTTGTTTTCAATGGCAGAGTCTCAATTATGAGTAGGGGGAAAGATAACTATTATTGCGCGCTTGTCATAATTTATGCCGATTCATTTTTTAACAGAATGGCGAACAAAGAATAGGTAAAAATGCTATCCTGTATATGCATGGCCCCAACAGCCAACGCCGCTAAACAACAAACTATATTATTTATTCCCATCCGAAATATTCCCGGGCATTATTAAAGCAAATATCCTGAACAACTTTTCCCGTCCATTCCATATCATCGGGCAATTCGCCCTTCTCCATTTCACCGCCCAACAGGTTACAGAGTATTCTTCTGAAATATTCATGCCGCGGGAATGATAAAAAACTACGGCTATCTGTCAACATGCCGATAAAGCGGCTGATTAATCCCATATTGGAAAGCGTATTTATCTGTTTGCTCATGCCATCCTTTTGATCTAGAAACCACCAGGCAGAACCCCATTGGACTTTTCCAGCTACCGAACCATCATTAAAATTTCCCGTCATAGTGGCCATTAATTCATTATCGGAGGGGTTAAGATTGTAGAGGATCGTTTTTGCCAAATTGTCTTCGGTATCTAACTTATTCAAGAATTTAGCAAGAGCTTTCCCTTGTGAAAAATCTCCTATGCTATCCCATCCTGTATCAGGGCCCAGTTTATTCAATTGCCGGGTATTATTATTTCGCAGGGCGCCCAGGTGATATTGCTGCACCCATTTTTTTTCCCAATCCCATTGGGCAAAAACGATCAGCAGGGCCGATTTAAGTTTTGCTTTCTCTTCCGCAGCCAGTTGTTTGCCCGAACGTATTTTCTCAAAACTGCTTTTGATTTCAGCTTCAGTATAATCCTCGGCGTATATATGCTCTAATCCATGATCGGAAACGGAACAACCCATCGCGGCAAAAAAATCGTGACGTTTTTTAAGGGCCGACAAATAATCTGAATAACTGCTTATGGTAATATTGGCCACTGATTCCAGCTTATTTACATACTGGTTAAAATTTGTTTCATCATCGACGTTCATCGCTTTATCCGGGCGGAAAGCAGGTAATACCCTTACTTCGAATCCATCCTCTTTTATTTTTTTATGGTGCTCCAGGGAGTCGGCAGGATCATCGGTGGTACAAATTACTTTTACATTCATTTTACGCAGGAGGTTTCTGACCGAATAATCCCTTGTTCGTAATTTGGCAGAACATTGCTCATAAATACTACGGGCGGTTCGGGGAGAAAGGATTTCCTCCATTCCAAAATAGCGCTGTAATTCGAGATGCGTCCAATGATACAGGGGATTGCGCAAGGTATAAGGAACGGTGGCGGCCCATTGGTCAAATTTATCTGCATCACTGGCCTGGCCGGTACAATATTTTTCATCCACACCGTTTGCCCGCATGGCCCTCCATTTATAATGATCGCCTGCCAGCCAAATTTGTGTCAGGTTATCAAAGTTAATATCGGCGGCAATTTGTTCGGGCGGGAGGTGATTGTGATAATCAATGATGGGCATGGGGGCAGCATATTCATGATACAATTTTTCGGCGGCTTTACTCTCCAGCAAAAAATTTTTATCTATGAATTTCCGGCTGCTTCCATTTTCTCCAATGGGCGAATATAAAAAACGCGTATTTATGCTAAAAAACATTCTATAAAGATTATTTATCCTCAATTAAAAAATTAAGTGCGGTATTTTTTGATTTCTTTACCGCAGAGAAAAAGAGATAGAGAGGATGCGCAGAGTATGCATGGCCAAACCGGGAAATTTCTAGTTCTCCCCAATTGGTTTACATAATTCAGAGACTAACTCCCCTTTTCCATGGAATAAAATCATCCTGGTTCAGCAATACTGCTTTGGGAATTATTTCGCCGCTGGCAGCCAGTATACAATAGTCCAGTATTTCTTCTCCCATCTGTTCAATTGTTTTTTCCCCGTCAATCACCGGGCCGGTGTCAATGTCTATGATATCCCCCATTCTTTTCGTTAGTGCTGAATTGGTAGATATTTTTATAGTTGGACAAACCGGGTTCCCTGTTGGAGTACCGAGACCCGTGGTGAATAATATCAACGTGGCTCCGGAGGCAGCCTTCCCCGTGGTTGCTTCCACATCGTTGCCAGGCGTACATACCAAACTCAACCCGGGTTGGGTGGCTGGTTCGGTATAATCCAATACATCTACTACCGGAGAAGTTCCGCCTTTTTTTGCCGCACCGGCACTTTTAATGGCATCCGTTATTAATCCATCTTTAATATTACCCGGTGAAGGATTCATATGAAATCCAGATCCCACACTGTGAGCGATGTCATCGTAAGCTCCTCATCAGGTGAATAAATTTATTGGCAGTGGCTTCATCAACGGAACGGTCAATCAACTCCTGCTCCACCCCACATAATTCAGGAAATTCAGCTAATAATATTTTCCCTCCCAATGCTACCAGCAAATCGCTGCAATATCCTACCGCGGGATTTGCTGAAATACCACTGAACCCATCACTCCCTCCGCATTTTACCCCGATACACAACTTATCGAGGGATGCAGGCTTTCTTTCCTGCTTATTTATTTCAATCAATCCCGCAAATGTTTTACGGATTGCCTCCGCAATTAACTGTTCTTCACTTTGTGATTGTTGCTGTTCAAAAATATACATGGTTTTATCAAAACCCGGATTGCGCTGCTTTAACTCGTTTACAAAATCTGCTACCTGCAAATGCTGGCAACCCAAACTCAGTACAGTAACTCCCCCTACATTCGGATGGTCGGCATAAGAAGCCAATAGCTTTCCTAATATCGCCGCATCCTGCCTGGTTCCCCCGCATCCACCCTGGTGATTTAAAAATTTTATTCCATCAATATTTTTAAACGGACGATTATTATTCACTTGAGTGGATATTTCCAAATCCACCTTATTGATATCGGTTCCCTGCTGATATGCCTGCAGCAAATGATGGGTGTACTGTTTATACTTTCCGGTAACAGCATAGCCCAGTTCATTGTGCATGGCTTCCCTGATAACATCCAGGTTCCTGTTCTCACAAAAAACAGTTGGTATAAACAACCAGTAATTCGCCGTTCCTACCCTGCCATCTGGTCGGTGATATCCATTAAACGTTTTCTTACGATACTTTGAAACATCCGGAGCATGCCATTCATATTTTACCGCATGGTAACTATATGGATCGGCCGCATGTTTTACATTAGTCGTGGTCATCAATCCGCCCTTTGGAATAGGCTGCTGGGCTTTCCCCACTAAAACACCGTACATGATGACCGCATCTCCCGCCTGTAAATCTTTTGTAAAAAATTTGTGCTTTGCAGCAATAGCATCCTGCAAAATAAATTGCTCCCCCTGGTATTCTACCTTTTCTCCTTTTTGCAAAGGAGCTAATGCAACCAGTACATTATCTTTTGAATGAACCTTCAGAACTCGCTGTTTCATATCAGGAAGTAATATTTGTTGTCTGATTTAACTGAATTGTTTTATCCACTCCCATATCCAACATTTGATCCAATTTTTCTCTTACGGCCGCAGTAAATCCGCGTAGATTATCCAGATCACCACCCCAAAGATCAGCATTACGCAGTATCGTAGCAATTTCCAAATCACCATCTTGTTTGATCCAGTAATTATATAGCAGTTCCGCGCTATCGTCTTTTATTGGATATTCTTTACCCCCACAAATGCCCAGGTAATGATCCCCTTCTTTTCTTATTGAACGCATAAAAAGTAACCACGCGGCAAATCCTGTGGCAATATTTAAAGGAGGAGTTTGAAAGAGTTGGTAATAGCGTTTCAATACCGGTACTACCCGCATTTTCAATTTGGATGTATACTGCAAAGTGATATTGATCCAGTGGTGTTCTATATATTCATTCCGAAAACGGTCGAGTACTTTAGCGCCATATTCCCTCGCTGTTTTTATATCCACGTCGTAGGGAATGGAAGGCGCTATCTCATCCATCATCGTGTTATTAATATAGGAAGACATCCAATCACTCTGCATGGCTTGCTTTACCGTTTCAAATCCCGACAAGAAAGCAACTCCGCAGGAAAGCGTATGTGTAGCATTCAGCATTCGCAATTTCAATTCCCTAAAAAGATCGATATTGGGAGCAATAACAACACCCTCATCAGCTTCCGCAAAAGATAAAACCGAACGAACATAATCATCTCCCTCAATGGCCCAAAGCCGATAAACTTCCGCCACTGTCATTAATTCATCCTGGTAACCCATTGCTCTTTCCCATTTTTCTTTCTTGTCTTTCGCAGGTTTACCCGGCACAATCCGATCGACCAATGAACTACAGAAATAATTTTCCTGTTGCAACCATTGAATAAAAGTATCCCCCAACCCATTGAAACTGGCTAGTTCCAACAAGATTGATTTTATTTTTTTCCCATTATCAATAATCAGTTCGGTAGGAATAATAACCATCCCGGTGCCCGCCACTCCATGAAAGCACCTGAACCGTTCGAATAAAAACGCCAGTAATTTCGCAGGGTAAGAAACAGGCGGTTGCTGGTTGATATTTTCCTTTACCAATAGAAGACCCACTTCGGTAGTATTGGATATAATTATTTTTAAGTCGGGAAGGGAGGCACATTCAAGAATGGCGTTCCATTGACTCCGGGCTGATAATACCCGGCTAATGGATGCATTAATAATATTCTCTTCAACAGGTTTCCCGTTATCCAGTCCCCGAATACAAAGGGTATATAATCCTTCCTGTTTTTCAAATGCGGCCATATCTCCTCCGTCGGTCGATTTAACCACAATTACCCGTCCATTGAATAATCCCTGCCGGTTTGCTTTATCAATAAAATAATCGGGCAATCCGCGCAGCAACACCCCCGTACCAAATTGAAGAACTTTTTCAGGCAGGCTGAACAGGGAATCGGGGATCCCCTGTCGCCCTGCTGTATGAATGTTCTTCAGATTTTGCCGGCATAAAATCATAGATTAAATCTACATCATTGTGAGTTGTCATCCGGCAGGAATAATGCAGTTTATTTTATTGGTGTACTTGCCAGAGAAAACAATTTTACACCAACCCTCAAACAATCTGGACGAAATATAAGAAGAAGAAGGGGCCATAATACATGATGGTAAACATTAAATGATCGCCTATTCAACCAGGTACGAATAAGTACCCGAGCCAACTTCTAACAAGGCATATCCATTTTCATACCGAAGGATTTCAACCCGGCTATTATTTTCTTTTATTTCTTGTTGTTTGTCAGCCGGTATCCATATCTGTGCTCTGCAGTTGGGAGGTATAGAAACGGTAAGCATAAACTTTCCTGCTTCGTTTTTCCATTCGCTACTAATCTTTCCCCGAATTGACTGGTAACTTCCTTTGGCCCAGCTTAATTCATTCGCCGGTTGTGGCTTTATAATAATTTTCTCAAATCCGGGCGCTGCTCCATTAATACCCAGCAACGAACGATAAAACCATTCATCAATGGATCCAAACATAGGATGGTTGCAGGAATAAACCGTTCCGGGAAGATTCCAGGTTTCCCACAAAGTAGTGGCCCCTTTCTGAATCATATAACCCCAGCCGGGAAAGTCTTTCTGATTGGCAATCCGAAAAGATATATCATTCCGATTGTTCATTCGCAGAACATCAAATAACATCTTGGTTGAATAAATTCCGGTCGATAGATGCCAGTTATGTCTTTCAAATTCTTTAAACAGAACCTCCAGTGTCTTGTTTTTTTCGGGAGAAAAATCATACCATAAAGAAAATAATTGGGCAGATTGGGTTCCATTATCAAATCGACCAGTTCCGGGCACGAGGTATTTATCAATGATATTACTTTTTATTCCGTCAGCCAGTTTGCTGTACCGGGCCGAATCGACTTTGTTTCCCAGGAGCGCAGCAAACTCCCCGGCTATTTTTACATGATGGTAATAAAAAGCGGAAGCTGAAAATCCTTCGGGTTTAGGGTCTAACGCTTCGTGATCACTGATATCCCAATAAAACAAATTATCCCGGGCCTGTGATTGCAGGAATGATATTTGTTTTTGCAACGCCGGGTAATAGTTTTCTATAATTCTTTTATCCCCATAAAATTCATATAACTGCTTCTGCAAATAGGGAAAGGCCAATTGCCAACCCAGGGGCCCCGACAAATCACCATATCCCCTGTCATCGATTCCCGTGAATGGAGCAATTTCAGTAATCCCCCCTTTAGGCCTTTGTTCATTGGCAAAATCCCTTACCGATTTGCCATAGAAGTTTGCCATATCATAATTATACATATACGCGTTGGCACTAACTACCATATCGGCCCCGTATCCCATTTTCTCCCGGGCAGGACAATCGGATTGAACGCTGAAAACATTACTTAAGAAAGTCCATTGATTAATTTCATGAAGCTTATTGAACATTTCAATAGAGCAGGAAAAGTTTCCTTTGACTGGCAAATCTGAATTCATGCGAAGGCCGTCAATATCATTGATCGTGGGTTTTCCCGGCCAGCCAGTGATTTCAACATAGCGGAAACCATGAAAGGTAAATTTGGGGGCCCACGATTCCTCTCCTCCTCCTTTCAAAATATAGCTGTCTTCCTGCCACATCGTTTCGGGCGCACCGGGTCCTGCTTTTATTCCCCCTTTTTTAATTTGTGTGGCAACGGAAGTCATTACATTCATCGACCCATCATCAAATAAAGCCTCTCCAAAACGCATAGTAATTTTTGTACCAGCCGGACCTTTCACTCTAATGCGCGCCACGCCGGCAAAGTTCTGACCCATGTCGGCAATATATATACCTGGCTTGAACTCTATCAACGAAACTGGCTTCAACACCCTGGTAACTTTTATTGCCGGTTGCATTTGGACAGACAGTTGCCCAAAGGGACCTCGCACCGATTCAGCATTCTTCCAGGCACCAGATGTTTTGGATAATAACCAATCATTCCGTTCAAGCCTCGCATCATAATGTTCACCTATATAAATATTATTTCTTACTACTGGCCCGGGAGCAACCTGCCAACTTTCATCTGTAACAATTTTTTCTATACTTCCATCATTGTACCGTACCTGTATTTCTGCTTTTACGCATGGCCGGCCGCTTTGCTGATAATCGCGCAAGTCCCATCGACCAAAGAATTTAAAAGGTAGCGGATTCCACCATCCATTCCCCAACTGAATACCTGCTACATTATTTCCTCTTTTGAGTAAGGAAGTGATATCGTAAACAACGTACAAGGTTTGCCTGGCATAGGTTGTAAATCCGGGGTCCAATACATGATCCCCAATTTTCTGTCCATTGAGGTATGCTTCGTAATAACCAAGACCACTGATATATAACCTGGCAGAAATAATTTTCTTGCCGACTGAAAATGTTTTCCGGAATAAAGGCATAGGGTCGTCTTTATAATAATCCTCGTCCTTAGCCGGCTTACTGATTCCATCGCTGATCCATTGAGCAGACCAATCTGACGGTTCGAGCATAGCTGTTTCAAACCAGGCCGCATCACTCCAGTCGGAGGCATCTCCTTTCCCGTTATAAACTTTCACCCGCCAGTAATATTTGGTAAAGGATTGAAGAGGTTGCCCTCCGTAATTAATATGCAGGTTCTGCGAAGAAAGTATTTTGCCGGTGGTCCATGAATTTCCTTTTGATTGTTGCAGATCAACCAGGTTGTCGCTAACAATAATTTCATAGGCAGTCTGCCATTGATTATTTTCCGTTGAGGTAAAATTCCATGACAGCCGCGGAACGCGCGTATCAATACCTAACGGGTTATTAGTGTATTCGCAGGTAAGATTCGCCGGTTGCAGCGGAGATGCACCCTTCACGAATTGAATACTGCAAACAATAATAGAAGCAATAATTATAATTATTCTATTCAATTAATAAATTTATTGGTTTGGATTATTGACAAACATTTTTGCCTTGCTGGCTGGGTCTAATTGATATGTTATTATTTTTGCGATTTCAGTTTCCAATTATCGGTGCGAAAGGGCGATGCAGGCAATCCTTCTTTATTATAAAAATTTGCATCGATGGGGTTATCGGCCCATGCATACCGAACCGCAACAGGGTTATTGCTGTCTTCATTAAAAACTATTACCTTATCACCTTCTACCATCGCCTTAGCCCAAACAAATTTCTGATCACTGCCGGCAATTGAAAATCCTTTGAGATAGCCATAACGATCCTTCGCCATCAACCCGGTACCGATATTCGAAAAACTAAGAATAATTTTATTACCGTTAACGGTCATTGATTGATATACCGGACCGGAATAAATTATGTCCTTTTCATATGCTATTTTTTCTGCAGCGAGGGCAAGGCGGTATCCAACATCCTGCTTATTCCGGGGATGTATATCATTAGCTTCACCGATATCAATAATTACGGCCTGCCCTGTTGCGGGCAAGGATAATGTTACACTTTGTGCTTCGCGTAATTCGGCCCAATTACTTTGAGAAGGAGATTCTGCGGGTTTCATATAATTTGCCAGCTGCACCCAGAAAAACGGAAATTCATATCCCCATTTCATCCGCCAATCGTTGATCATTTCAGCAAATAAGGTTCTGTAATAATACCCTTCCGCGGTGTTTGATTCACCCTGGTACCAAATGGCGCCCTTTATACCGTAATTTATGATGGGAGCAATCATGGCATTATACAACTGGGAAGGAAATGCATTAGGACCCGTGTTTCTTAAGCCTAAACCAATATTGGTAACTGATACTTTGTATTCCCACTCGCCCGCCAATGGAATTCGTTGGCCATTCCCTTCCACGAATAATTGCCCCGCTTCCCCATAGATACCTCCTCCTCCCCCGGTATCTTCGACTTTAATTGTAATAGTATTCTTTCCTTTCTTAAGGACAGTGGGACTTATGGAATAATTCCTGGCTTCATTCCACGAATTGATAGCACCAACCCGCTGACCGTTCACAAAGGTTATGTCATTATCATCAATCGGTCCCAGGCTTAGCTGAACAGGTTTCCCTTCCATGGTAGATGGCAATTCAAACTCCTTACGAAACCAAATAATTCCATCAGCATTTCCGATCTCTGTCTGTTCCCAAAGTTTTGGTACATGAATCTTTCTCCAGTCAGTAGAAGAGATGGCAGGGTCGTACCATTTTTCTGCCATGCCTTTATCATTTTTCAGGCTTTCGACAAATTGCCTTTGCTTTTCTTTCATTCCCTCCCTGTCTTTTTCCATCTGCGCTATATCCGCATTTAGATACTGATCTTTTTTTCCCATTTTGTCCCAGCTTATCCATGTTTCAATATTGGTACCTCCCCAGGAGGTATTGATCAACCCAATGGGTATATTAAGATCCTTATGTAGTTTTCTTCCAAAGAAATAAGCTACCGCTGAAAAATCAGCCGAATTTTCCGAATTACATTCCAGCCATTTGCCCTTTACATTCTTCAATGGCTGGTAAGCCATTTCCTTTTCCACCGTAAATAATCGGATAGCAGGATAGTTACTCTCCGCAATTTCTTTTTTTGCATCATTGGTTATCTTAAGCGGCCACTCCATATTGGATTGTCCACTGCAAATAAATACATCCCCAATCAGGATATTTTTGAAGACGAGGTTATTCTTCCCGGCGATATTCATTTCGAAAGGGCCACCAAATGGCATAGCCGCTAATGAAATATTCCAGGAACCGTCAGCACGCGCTTTTGTTTTTACTTTTTGCCCATTGAAGCTAATAGTTATGGTTTCCCCTTTATCGGCCCAGCCCCAAATTTTTATATTCTTATCGCGCTGGATTACCATATTGTCAGTAAATATATCCGGAAGACTTATTGAAGCTGATATGCTTTCTGCGTAAAAGAAGGCAACCAAAAGAAAAAAGAAATATTTCATGTTTACTAAGTTTATTTTTTTGTTCCTGGTTGATTGGCCAGTATTCCCAATACTGGTTTATCTGAATAGATAATTGCTTCTACCGCCCATATACTTTCCTCCGGAGGTTTGTTTTTAAACATGAGCTTTACTGTGTGCTTGCCTTTGGGGAGTCCATAAGCCCAGCACAATTCATGGCGGCGGGTGGTGAAGTTCTGGGGAAGTTGTATTGACTCTACCAATTTGTTATCAATGTAAAGTTCCGCATGCAAGACCTGGGCAGATTGGCTTTCCCATCGGGCAGATTCTCCCCGCAATACAAAACCCGTTCCTTCGAATTCAAACAAAAGGGCGTCTTTTGTACCCGACCAATTCGCGGGAATCTTTTCTATCGGATATAACCCGGTGAAACTTTTTTCGAATCGAACGGCAACCGGTTGTTGTGTTTTGATAGTAACCTGGTCACCATTAATAGCACCCCCATGATTTTCGATCATCTTTAGGGCATGATTTAATCCAATATTGTATACATCTTCCAGGCTCATATTGGTATATTTAAAGTCAATACCCTCTGCTTCTTTCAATCCCATTTTCCAATAGGCCGGAATGTTGTCGTAGCCCAGTATGGTACCCAGGATTCCGCCTGCGGTGGAGGGGTTACAGTCTGCATCCTGTCCGCAGCGGGTAGTTATTTCAAGTGTTTTAGTATAATCCCCTTTGCCATATAAGAGGCCAATTACCACGTAAGCGGAATTTACTTTTGCATCAATATTAAACGGAGCGAACACGCCATCGGGGCAACCAATATCATTGGCCCAATTTTCCTGCACCTTCAACCAGGTTTGTTTCCAGTTGGAAGGAAATTTCTCATGGTTATTAATCACCTCTTTAATGCATCGATAAAAATCACTTTGCGGAGGAATCGTCTTTAATGCCTCGTTAATTATGTATTCTATATTACCGGATGAAAATGATAAGGCATACATCGCTCCTACAAAAACGCCCCCATACCATCCGTCGCCATAATTCATGATATGCCCTATTTTATCGCTGATGGCAGAAGCGGCATTCGGCATACCCGGGCTCATCAACCCGGCAAAGTCAGCTTCGATCTGGTAATCGATGCAATCCGCATGAGGATTGTTTTTCCAATCTCCGCTTGCCGGCGCTTTTATACCCTGCAATATGTTATACCGGGCCGCCTGGTTGGCGTGCCATAACATATAACCGGCATGGGCGAATGCATTTGCAAAAGAATCAACCGGGGCATCCAATCCATACTTTTCAAAAACATCCACAAAGGTCAGGTCCATATACAAGTCGTCGTATAACCCCGGGATATTAAGCATGGTATTCTTCAAATATCCATCATACCATTTCAGTGGCTGGTAATCTCCGATAAAGGTTCCGTTGAATCTAAATTCATAGGGGCCCCCGAAAGTTACGCCGATGGTCTGTCCGGCCCAGCCGCCCATGATTTTGTTTTTGAGTTGCTGTTTGGTGAGGGTGAGAGATTTAATCTGGGCAAACGTTTGGATGACCAGTAAAATTGATATAAGTAAGGCAGTATTTTTTTTCATATTACTTTCTTAGCCAGGTTAGGAGGCTAACTTCTCCCATCTAATATAGTTAATTTGTTTAAGTGGTGGGTTGATAAAGAGATAACACGATGGAAGGTCAAATGGATTTCTTCGCATAATAATAATTCCTTTCCAATATCTTCCTGGGGAAAGAGCAAAAAGAAGGATATATGAAACTTACGTGATTCGATAGGAAAGGTGGTGGCCGATAATAATGAAAGTTGGTTATCAAAAATGAGCTCAAAGCAGCAGGCGATTTGAAGAACCTTGCTGTAAAGGTCCAATCGGGAGATTGATTCATTTCCCGGGTAAACCTTTAGCTGGCAAAAAGCATGTTATTAACAAGAAATATTTTAAATCAGATGTCTTTTTCGAAATGCAATTCCCGAGCCGGATTTCAGGTAGCACTCAAATTTAAATGCCATATACTTATCACTAAATGCACAATAAAAGATCAATTTTACTGGCAGCTTATTCATGGTGGAAATTACCTTACCCGCTTGATGTCTTTTAAATCTCTGTTTTAAGTCTTGTGTACAACCAGTATAAGTAGAGTTATCATTACACAATAATATATATACATAATGCATCCGGGAAAATTAGATCAGAAATATTTTCATTTTTATGGGAAAAAACTCCTGATTTTGAGAATTTCCCTTTGGAGATTATTGCGGACCCTTAATTAATAAACAATAAATATGTATGAGGAGATATAAAGAATCAAGAATTTACAAAAGAAGAAAAAAGGAAATTTTAAACCGGCGAGGAGGTAACTATTGCTTCAGCTAACGGGGCTGCCCGACAAAAGCACCTGGATATGGAATTGGGGTAAAAAAAGCTACGGGGAACTTCTTGTGGACCTCGTCCACCGAAGCCCGCCGGAAATTATTGAAACCTGGTAATTAAAGTAAAACCCGCCTTCGCTAAAGCTACGGCGGGCGAAGGTGGAGGTGACCGGGCTCGAACCGGTGTCCAAACATATCCTTCAAAAGCTTTCTACATGTTTATTTGCTCATTGATTGTCGGAAGAACGCCGGGGAACAACAAACCAACATTCATCTTAGCTGAATAGTCTTAAGCAACCGTCACAGCCTTCGGTTACAGCAGCCTGTTTTGTTTTTTGAGTCGGCGGCGGAGCGTGGTAACAGACCAACCTGCTCGCGCGGCCCTAATGACTATCTAATCACTGATTAGGCAGCCATGGCATACTGAGTATTGCCATTTGAGTTTTGAATATTCAGATTTACGTGCTAATTATCCAACGCACGACATGCTTACACCTTCAAAGATCTACGCTGTCAAAACCAATACACCCCCTGGAAAATAAAAAATATTTAATGAAAAATTAAAAAGGCAAAAGGGTCCTTATTATAGTCAGATTGATTAATGGAAGACTTTTTTCATTTTTCATTCTTTATTCTTAATTCTATATTTTCTAGGCCTTAAACAGCCTGAATACATCTAATCCCAAAGCGTATGCCATAAGTCCCAGGAGCAGTACCATACCGACAATTTGTGCATATTCCATAAATTTTTCACCTGGTTTGCGGCCGGTGATCATTTCATAGAGTGTAAATATGACATGCCCGCCATCTAATGCCGGAATGGGAAGGATATTCATAAAAGCCAGTACAATACTTAATAAAGCGGTCATACTCCAAAAGCGCTCCCAATCCCATTGCGCACCAAACATGCCTCCAATACTTATAAAACTCCCGAGAGACTCACTGGCCTTTACTTCTTTGGAAGTAAATAGCAGTTTAAAATTCTGGATATTCATTACCAGGGTACTCCAGCCTTTGCGAACACCTGCGGGCAACGATTCAAAGAATCCGTATTCTCTTTTCTTGAACTGGAGAAAATCGGTCATGGGCTTTACTATGATTCCAAGACGGGAATCTTTATCCACCATTAACCGGATAGTAGCGGTATCTTTTCCTCTCACCACCCGAACAGGCACTTCCTTATTCACGTACGATTTTTTAAGGTAGGTCAATTCAGCATATGAACGAACCGGTTTGTCATCAAAGCCAATGATTTCATCCCCTTTCTGAAGAATGCCTTCCTTGAATTTCGCTATCTTTTGATCAACAGAATCGATTATAGCCGGAAATTTTGGATAGGCCAACCGCTCTCCCTTCTTCCTGATCAATGATCTGATAGTTCCTTCGGGAATTGCCAATTCCATACGCTGGTTATTCCGCTCAATCTGCAAGCTTTTTCCTTCGCCAAGAATAATTTCGCCCGGAATCTTCTCAAAATTATCTATCTCTTTACCATTCACTCCAATGATCTTATCACCATCCTGCAAGCCTACTTTCATTCCCAGGCTATCTACAAAAACACCTTGGGTTACGTTTTTAACAGGCAAATATTCTTCGCCCCAGGTAAAAAGAATCATGGCATAAATCAGGAAGCCCAGTAACACGTTTACGGTTACCCCACCAATCATGATGATCAATCGCTGCCAGGCGGGTTTGCTCCGAAATTCCCAGGACTCTGCCGGTTGCTTCAACTGTTCCTTATCCATGCTCTCATCAACCATTCCGGCAATTTTTACATAGCCCCCGAGTGGTAACCAGCCGATGCCATATTCTGTTTCACCTATTTTCTTTTTAAACAGCGAAAACCAGGGATCAAAAAAGAGATAAAATTTTTCTACCCTGCATTTGAAAATTTTGGCGGGGATAAAATGTCCCAGTTCATGTAGTACCACCAGAATCGAAAGACACAAGAATCAATTGTCCGGCCTGGAGACCTACTACCTCCCAGTTAATTGCTAATAAATCATTGTTTTATTGCTAATTTAAAATCTGTTATTCAAATGTCGACTAATCTCCCTTCCGGCCAAACCACTCATACAATACCGGAACATATTAACGAAAATATACTGTTTTTAGTTTAACCGGTGAAGGCGGGAAGGCAGCATCTTAAAGGTTTATGAGGGAAGCGGCAAAATTACGCGCCTCCGCATCGCTTTCAAAATATTCTTCCAGCGTAGGTTTGGCAATAAAGGGAATCTTTTGCATGGTTCGTTCAATTACTTCTGTCATATCCAGAAAACCAATCCGGTTTCGTAAGAAATCCATACACAGAAATTTCGTTTGCCGCATTTAGACGCAGGGCAGATTCCCTCCTTTATACAAAGCTTCCGTGGCAATAGCCAGGTTTCGGAAAGTTTTGGTATCGGGTGCTTCAAATGTCAACTGGCCGGGCTTTCGTGAAATCGAACCGGGGAAAATCATTTACGATTCGTTGCGGAAATGCCATGGCATATTGAATCGGCAATTTCATATCCGGCAATCCCATCTGCGCTTTGATGCTTCCATCTTCAAACTGAACCATACTATGAATGATACTCTGCGGATGTACCACCACCTGAATCTGCTCAGGTTTTAGGTTGAACAACCATTTCGCTTCAATCATTTCCAGTCCTTTATTCATCAGTGTAGCTGAATCAATGGTGATTTTCGCTCCCATGCTCCAGTTAGGATGCTGCAGGGCATGTTCTCGTTTTACATTGACCAGGTAATTTGGTTTCTTTCCCAGGAAGGGTCCGCCGGAGGCCGTAAGTATTATTTTCTCAATCCGGTTTCTGGTTTCACCTACAAGGCATTGAAAGATGGCCGAATGTTCCGAATCTACCGGAATTACCGGAACCCTTTTCTACCGCCCGCTGCATCACAATGTCACCCGCCACTACCAGGGTTTCCTTATTGGCAAGTGCAATCACTTTCCCGATTTCCACTGCTTTTAGTGTTGGCTTCAGTCCGGCAAAACCAACAATTGCTGCCAGCATCATATCATAGATATCCATCGCAGCGGCTTCTTCCAGTGATTGTTCTCCCGCCAAACACTTTTACGTTTGTATTCTTCAGGGCCTCTTTTACTTCGCCATATTTCTTATCATCTCCAATCACTACCACATTTGGTTGAAATTCAGGGCCTGCTCTATTAAGTAATTCATCGATTGTTTTGTGCAGTCAGTATTCGGCCGAAAACAAAGATAGGATTTGACCGGATCACTTCCAGTGCCTGGGTGCCAATGGAACCGGTTGATCCAAACAATGCAATACGTTTTTTATGAAGACCTGCTGACATGAATAAAGATCAAGTAAAGATTAGAATTTTTAGAAGTTCATCGATTAAAAATAGGTTCGCAGCATATTTTCATAATCTGCATATGGTTTCAAGATGCGTCTGACCATTTTCCGGTCGTTACTCAACCGGGGAACTTTATTTTGTCCGCCCAGTTTGCCAATCGATTTCATATAATCGATAAAGCCATTTTTCTTTACCGGCCGGATATGCAGCGGCAATAGAATATTTCCATTAATCAGGTCATCGTAATAAATATTTTTCTTGCGCAAATTCTGGTCCACTTTTGAAGCAAATCCCTGCACATCATCCGGGTCATTCTTCAAATTCGACAAACCATTCATGAAACGATTTGCCTTTTCCCTGCTGAATCATGGGGGCCACAGTAAATTCGGTAATATGCACTCCTTCTTCTTCGGCCGCTTTCATCAGGCTATATTCCACTTCCTCTCCAATCACATGTTCGCCGAAAGCAGATATAAAATGTTTGATCCGACCGGTAACAACTATCCGGTACGGATTGACGGAAACAAACTTAACAGTATCCCCGATATTATAACCCCATAAACCGGCATTATTATTTATAATCAGTGCATAGTTCTCGCCTACCTTCACCTCTTTTAAACTCAGTCTGTTTGCCTTCGGGATTAAATGCTTCTGCGGCAGGAATAAATTCAAAAAAAATACCGCTATTGGTATTTAACAGCAGTCCTTCTGATTCCTGGCTATCCTGGAAAGCAATAAATCCTTCAGAAGCAGGAAAGGTTTCAATGGCTGTCCACAGGTTTACCGATACTGTCCAGCAGTTTTGCCTTGTATGGCTCAAAATTTACGCCGCCGTGAACCAATACTGAAAATTCGGGAAATAGCTTCACCGGGTTTTTTACCACTCCGCTCTGTCAGCCGGTCGAAATACATCTGCATCCAGGGTGGAATGCCGCTTATAAGTGTCATATCCTGGTTCATGGTTTCCTCTACGATTTTATCCAGTTTGGTTTCCCATTCATCGATACAATTAGTTTCGTAGGAAGGCAATTGGTTACGCCGCAGGTAATTGGGAACATGATGATTTACTATCCCACTCAGGCGCCCGGTAGGAATGCCCCCTACTCTTTCAAGTACCGGCGAGCCCGACAAAAAGATCATTTTTCCGTCCGTAAACCGGTATTACCCGATTCGGCAATATAACAAAGCAGGGCATTCCGTGCAGTATTGATATGGTTAGAAATAGAATCTTTGGAGATAGGAATATATTTGACCCCGCTGGTGGTACCGGACGTTTTGGCAAAATAAAGTGGTTTGCCCTTCCAGAGTACGTTATGCCTACCTTCCTTTATCTTATCTATATAGGGTTTGAACTGCTCATAATCCCGGATGGGAACAGCTTGTATGAAATCTTCGTGTTGCCTGACTTCCTGCAACCGATGATCCTTGCCAAATTCGGTAAGTTTACCGGTTTTCAACAGTTCCCGGAAGATCTTTTTCTGATCTTCAATAGCCGTTTGCATGGCTTTACGGATACCTTTATATATATACCCGGCAAAGGGTTTGGCAAAAAATGAATTGATCTTCATAACCGCGATCCATCATTAAGCCAGCAAACCTACGGTAAATAGGTAAACAGACAAACTTATCCCTGTTAGTATATTTACAACAAGGGAATGATTGCTAGGGATTAAGCCAGTATGGGGCTGGGGCAAATATTTTGACCGGAATTAGCAGGTTGGGGAAAATACCCTTAAAAAATATTCTCCTAATTGCTTCACTATGTGTTTGAAATCCCTACCTTTGCGTTCCTAATTTTTGGAAAATTATGTTTGCAGTAATTAAAGTAGCCGGTCAGCAATTTAGAGTAGAGAAAGATCAAACTCTTTATGTTCCCCATGTAGACGGGAACGCCGGCGATAAAGTAGAATTCGCTGACGTGTTATTGACCGATGCTGATGGGAAATTATCAGTGGGCAGCAATATCAAAACAAAAGTACAGGCCGAAATTATCGACCATATTCAAGGCGATAAAGTAATAGCCTATAAACAAAAAAGAAGAAAAGGGTTCCGTAAAAAACACGGGCATCGTACACATTATACTAAGATCAAAGTAACCGGTATTGCTTAATCTTTTTTAAAAGTATAAACTAAATAATCATGGCACATAAAAAAGGTGAAGGAAGTGTAAAGAACGGCCGCGATTCGCAAAGCAAACGACTCGGCGTTAAAATTTACGGTGGCCAGCCAGCCATTTCAGGAAACATTATCATACGTCAGCGTGGTACGGTTTACCATCCCGGAAAAAATGTTGGAGTAGGAAGAGATTTTACATTGTTTGCATTAACGGATGGTGTGGTAGAATTTAAAAAGAGCAAAAACGATAAGACAATCGTAAGTGTAATGGCGGTTCAATAAAATACCCCTTAGTTGCTACAATAATATTTTTTTCACAAAAAGTGAAATTTTTTTTGGCGGTTTGAATTAAGTTTCTATTTTTACTGTCGTTAAATTCTTTTTACTAACCATTAAATTCACAAAAAATGGCAACTAAGAAAAAAGCCGCTAAAAAAGCTGCTCCTAAAAAGAAAGCAGCTCCGAAGAAGAAAGCCGCTAAGAAAGCAGCAAAGAAGAGATAATTCTTCTTCTTCTTACAAGCAGAAAATATAAAGTCCCCCGATCATCGGGGGACTTTTTATTTTAACTTGCTTCTTCTGCAACCCGCTACTAATGGCAATTGACAATTATTTTATCGCCGACCAGTTTTCCCTGCTCTCCAAATTAATGGACATTCACGGGGAAAATTCCTTTAAAGCAAGATCGTATGGCGCGGCCGCATTTAATATTGAAAAACTACCCGAGCAATTAACTAATATCCCCACGGAAAGAATATCCTCGTTAAAAGGAATTGGTGATTCAACTTCCGCCAAAATATTGGAGATAATTGAAACCGGCAAGCTCCAGGCACTGCAGGAAATTATATCCAAAACACCTGCCGGGGTAATTGAAATGCTAAATATCAAAGGTTTGGGACCCAAAAAGATTTCTACCATCTGGAAAGAAATGGGAATTGAATCCATTGGTGAATTATTGTATGCCTGTAATGAAAACCGGTTATTGCTATTTAAAGGCTTTGGTGCCAAAACGCAACAAAACGTACAGGAATCCATTGAATTTTATCTTCAGAACCAGGGCAGTTTCTTATTCGCGGAAGTAGAAGCACTTTTTCCAACCGTAAAAGGATACCTCGATAAATGCTTTGGAGAAAAAACGGTGTTCGTAACCGGCGCATACCGCCGCCAGCTACTTACTATTGATGAATTGGAATTTGTGGTGGCCCAACCCAACGAAAAAGTAAAACAAGCTTTTCAAACAACGTTCCCGCCGGAACTTCTGGAAGAAACAGCCGACTACATTTTTTATAAACTAAAGAATGGTTTAAGGCTCAAATTACATACCGGCACTACGAATGTTACATGGCGATTGTTTATAACCAGCGCCTCGGCAACCTTTACCAATCATTTTTTCAAAAAGTTTCCCGATGCTGATTTTAGCGGCGATGAAGCGGCTATTTTTTCTAAAGCCGGCCTACCATTACATACCTGCTTACTTACGGGAATCAGAAGAAATTATTACCACGGCGGCAAAAGCCCCATTACCCGATGTCATTAAAGAAACAGATATTAAAGGTATTATTCATTCGCACAGTAACTGGAGTGATGGTAGCAATACAGTAGAAGAAATGGCGAAAGCCTGCATAACCAAAGGATATGAATACCTGGTCATCAGCGATCATAGCAAAGCAGCGGCGTATGCAGGCGGACTTTCCGAAGAAAAAATAAAAGAACAACACCGCTATATTGACGAGTTGAATAACCAATTAGCCCCTTTTAAAATATTCAGAAGTATTGAGTGTGATATTCTGGGCGATGGAAGCATGGACTATACAAACAATGTCCTTTCCACATTCGACCTGGTAATTGCTTCGGTGCACAGTAATCTGAAGATGACAGAAGAAAAAGCGATGATGAGGGTGGTACGGGCTATTGAAAATCCTTATACTACCATTCTGGGCCATCCAACCGGGCGGTTGCTGTTAAGTCGCAGCGGATACCCCATCGACCATAAGAAAATAATTGATGCCTGCGCCGCCAATGAGGTAGTATTGGAACTGAATGCGCATCCCCGCCGGCTTGATATTGATTGGCAATGGATATCGTATGCATTAGAGAAAGGAGTACATTATATCGATTGATCCCGATGCACATCAATGTGGAAGGATTTGATGATTGCCGCTATGGCGTACTGGCCGCACAAAAAGGAGGGCTGACCAAAGAAAGAAACCTAAGCAGTTTTTCATTGAAGGAGTTTGAGCAATTTTTAGTGAACAGAAAGAAGCTGAAAGGAATTTGAGCAAGGGATAAGAACGGGGAAAAGAGGTTATGAAGGCTTGTTGATTTGTGGAGTTACTGACTTATTTCATTTCACTTTTCGACTTTTAGGTAATTATATACCTAACTGGTGCGTCGAAGAAAAGAAGTTTGGTTGAAGTTCGGGATTTCTAATTCCCTCTTTTTCTATTGTCCTTTAGCAATAAATTTATTAAAGAGAATGACCTCAGGCAGTAGCCCGCAGCAAAGGAATTCTAACATAAAAAGTAGTTCCTTTTCCTTCTTCTGTTTCGAACCATATCTCTCCCTCGGCATTTTCGACAATGCTCTTACTCATGGCCAGACCTAAACCCGTACCCGAAGTTTTAGTGGTGAAATTAGGAGTAAAAATCTTTGAGCGGGTATGTTCCGGTATCCCTTCTCCATTATCCGTTATACTAACCGTAAC
The DNA here is from genome assembly GCA_963775145.1 of uncultured Chitinophagaceae bacterium. Lineage (GTDB taxonomy): Bacteria > Bacteroidota > Bacteroidia > Chitinophagales > Chitinophagaceae > Endoryza. Next base: position 560,292 of record CAVZHZ010000009.1, on the reverse strand, counting down.
AAATTCATCATCAACCTGCTCTTGTACCCGGATTAACTTACGATCCCGGCCCGAGGAGGCTTCAATTCCATTCTGGAAAAGATTCGTGAACAGCCGGTTTAATTGTGTTTTATCGGCAAACAGTAATACTTTTTGAGCCAATGGTTCCCAGCTGAAGTCAAGGTTGTCTGTTGCTTCATACAAGGAGGAAAGCGAATTTATCATTTCGTGCAGGTCGAATACTTCCTTACGCGGATTTCCTATATTGGCAAACTGCGAAAAATCAGAAGCTATTTTTGACAAATGATCAATTTGCTCTACAAGCGTCTTTGCTACATTAGACGTCATTTCTTTTACATTGGGAGAATTATTATCAATGGCTTTCTGCAAATATTGAATACTCAGCTTCATGGGTGTTAAGGGATTCTTTATTTCATGCGCCACCTGTCTTGCCATTTGTCTCCATGCCCCTTCCCGTTCATTTTTTGCCAATGCCTCGGCACTCTCTTCGAGTTTATGGACCATCTTGTTATACTCTTTCACCAATTCCCCGATCTCATCTTTTCGATTCCACTCAATGGCCTGGTTTATCTTCCCGAGATTGATCTCTCTCATTTTATGACCGATCAGCGTAAAAGAATAGGTAATGCGGTTGGTAATGAATAGCGAAATAGCCCCGGCTACCAGGAAAATAAACGCATTCAGGTTAATAAGCGTAACCAGGAAATTCGATATCTCCTGTTTTAATTCACCCTGCGTACTATAGGAAGGCACATTCAGGTAAGCGTAGACATCACCATCCGAGTTCCTGATCGGGTTATAGATACTGAGGTAATTCACCTTCCCCATTTTTTCTTTTTTCACGCACTGAACAGCGTTTTCAACATGCATACTGTAATACGCATCGGGATTCATTTTTTCGCTTAATACCCCTTTATTGTAGATAAGTGGTTTGGAAGTTACTTTCAGGTTCCCCTCCGGATCGTAAAGATTAACATCCGTTCCGTGTATGTCTGAAATATCTTTCATTAATTTCTCCAGCTCCGCATTTACTCCACTCTCAAAAAGCGGTATACCGTCATTAAATACATTATGATCCTTCAGCCGGGTTTGTACCTGGTTGACCATGATTTGCATGGCCCGGCTGAGTCGCTCCTGGTTATTCCGATCGTACCGGTTAATAAAGAAAAGAATGGTAGCTACTCCAATTACAATAAAAGATAACAGGCTGATCAGTATAATGGTGCTGTGTATTTGCATGCGGATACTGAACTGCCAGTTTTTTTTCAGCAGGCCCCATTGAAGCCGGCTTCTTATTACGATAGCCGTGATCCAGTACAGGGCCAGCAAAAACAAGAAGGTAGTAAACAGATATGCGAACAGTGTAATGGCTTCAAGAAACGAATTATTTTTCCGGACAATAATTACCACCTTGTCAGCGGCATGGCGATACCAAAGCTCTTCATATGAACCATTTTTCCGCTGGTCAAATTCTTTAACCGGAACCTGTTCCCTTTTCAATTGAATAGGGAATGCATATTCATTGTAATAGGTTATCAGCTCCAGTTCGTTATAAATAGCATAGGAATACAGGGGAGAGTATTCCGGAAGCATTTCCTTGGATTGCTTGAACAGCTCTGGAATTAAGGCATCGTTCTTATACCGTTTAGGATCGGCCAGTATAAAGAAATAACCCACCGTAATGCTGTCACTGTTTTTTACTTCCTTCAGAAATATATAAGAGAATTTATCAAATGATCGTTCAAAATAACGGAGATCGTTGATACCGGTGGTTTTTCCCTGCAAACGGAAAATAGTATTTAGGGTATCGAAAGAAATGGGATCCTCGTTATATAACGCCCTCGGAGTCATTTCAGCGGTGAATGTATAAATACGCGTATCGTATTTATTAAGAAACTCATTGAAATTTTTATTAACGATACTGTCTTTCAGCCTGGTGTTCGATTCTTTATCCCTGAAGCGGTCAAAATTGGGATATAAAAAATCATTATCCAGGTAGGTAAGGGAAATGCTCAATTGCTGTTCGTTGGCAGGATCAGCCTGCAGCGATAATTTCTCAGCAAATAATTTTCGCTGAGTTAATTCTATCTTCCGGTTCTCTGCTACTATGACTGCGGCAATCGAAAAAGAAAAAACAAATAACCAAAACAACACTTCCGAAACATTCAAATGAAAGCGCAACCCGGAGAAAACCTCCTGCTGCATCATCCACATAAATCCTAACAGCCATAGTAATACAAACAAATCGAGTTCAATGATATCCGGATTGCGAATGAATGATAGAATAGCCAATCCCGCCACCGCGGCCACGATATAGATGAAAAAATTCTTACTGGTTGTTAAATGGCGCAGCATTTTTAATAAGGCTTGCGCAAAAAAGAAATAACTTAAGGCCAGGGTACCGAGAATAACAAACCCCACAAAACTGTACTGCGACAGGCTGAAAAAGTTAGTTACATTGAAAGAAATCCTCGCGTCGGCCACCATGCTTTGTAATACCCGGGCAACTAAGAAGGTAAGCGCTACGAGCACCACAATTAACAAAATGGCCAATAACCAATTTTTCCATTTTGCATCAAATCGCTTCAGCCATTGCGATCCCACCCGCCGGTTGATGAAAATGGATATCCAGCATAGCAGCAATGCATTGATAAAAAGATCTCCCAAAGAACTCAGAACAAAACTGGAACCATAAATGGCCGGGTCAAACAATTCAAATTGCCTAAGATCCATTAAATCGGGAAAATAATATGTACACAATCGAAGTAAAAGGATCACAGTAACAAGAAAACTAGTACCCCACCACAACCCTTTCTTTTCAGCTATAAAATGAGCAGATTGATGAATAAACCAGAACAGCAAAAAAATACCCGCCAGCACGAAGGCGATGGTCCACCAACTGCTTAGCTGATGCCTTAACGTAATTTGCTTTAAATAAAAAAGAATATTGCCATAAGAACTTTTTACTTGCTGACTGGTGGGCTCAAAACTAATATCTACCCTGCGCCGTGCATCCGGAAAAGAAGCAAATTCTGTTTTAAGGTTTTCAATTTCTACAAAATATTTCCACATTACGGGGATCAATGCTTCCAGCGCAAACCGGCGGCCATTTAACACCAACGATTTGCTGGTATGCACATAGAATCCGTTCTTAAGTGTTACCAGGCGGCTTACATCCGATTCTTCCATTAAATTGATCGGGGGAAGGGCCACCTGGGTATTCCAGAAAAGGAGGCGTGATTCGCCGGATAGCCTTCGTTCATAAACAAAGAATCCATACCCTTTCTCCTCTTCCAGTAGTTGCTGTAAGGTTTCCTTGGAATAGCTTTCGGAGACCAGGGAGTTTATTAACGACGTATCAGTGGCCAGCTTGGCAAAGTCTTTTTCCTTTTGCTGAATATCTTTCTGGATGCGTGAAGAGTAGTAAATGGAGGAGGTTGTTTCAATAACATACCTATTGAGCAGAATAGCGGTTAAGAATAAACCAGCAGCAGCCAGAACCAGGTATAGGTGGGATGAAAAAATAATTTTTATTAAGTTCTTCAAGTGCCAGTATTTTGTTTTTTGATCTGGTTCCACAGTGCATCCATTTCCAGCAGGTTCATGTCAGATAAATCTTTTCCCTGCTCCATAGCCAGCTTCTCCATCCGCGTAAACCGGTCAACAAACTTCCGGTTCGTTTTTTCCAGCGCGTTTTCCGCATCTACTTGCAAAAATCGTGCGTAATTGATCAATGAGAAGAATACATCTCCCAGCTCTTCTTCCATTTTCGCCTGATTATTTAGCGCCACCATTTCCTTCAACTCCAGGATTTCCTCCTCCACTTTTTCCCAAACCTGCTCGCGGTTATCCCATTCAAAACCCACCTGTTTTGCCTTTTCCTGGAGACGAATGGCTTTTACCACAGCCGGTAACGAAACGGGAACACCGGATATTACCGAGTGTTTCCCTTCTTTTAGTTTAAGTTTCTCCCAGTTGCGCTTCACTTCTTCCTCATCCTTTACAATAACATCGCCATAAATGTGCGGATGACGGGAAACCAGCTTGTCACTTATCGCATCAATGGCTTCTGATAGCGTAAACTGTTTTTGCTCTGTTCCGATCTTTGCGTAAAAGACAATATGCAATAATAAGTCACCGATCTCCTCCTTCACCCCATTCCAGTCTTCTGAAGTGATTGCCTCTGCCAATTCATAGGTTTCTTCAATAGTAAGCGTTCGCAAGGTTTGAATGGTTTGCTTTCGATCCCAGGGGCATTTCTCCCGCAGTTCGTCCATAATCTGCACTAATCGCAGAAAAGCATCTGCTACCGCATTATTATTCATAAACAACAATTAAAGGTTCCAGGCCGAAAACAAAATGAATACAGCAAGCAATAAATTAATGATTATAAGGGTAACCAGGTTGAGCAAGGAAAATTTGACTAATGTTTTAAACCATCCTTGCCCGTAAAAATTCCGCATTGCTCTGAACACATACCAAATGGCATACAGGAACAAGGCTAATTTAATCCATCCCATCCAGTTCCATCCCATTGAATTCCCCAGCTTATCCAATGAAAAATATAATAACAAGATAATGAACGAATAGATATAAATATGAATCAGAAAAATACCATGGCTTACATAATAGAATTCTTTTCGCCTTCGAATATAGAGTAATTGCAGTACCAGGGCGATCAGTGGCAAGGATATAAACAATATCTGGGTAAAAGAATGGATAAATTTATCGGCCCATTTCCGGAACATTGCCCGGCTGTCTTTCCTGAATTCAGGTTCCAGTTCAATTTGTCTATGCTTTATCTTTCTGAGCAACCAGTTGTCCCGTTTTGATGCGGGAAACAATTTCTGTAATGAATCATACTGGGCCACAGAAGTATACTCGGTAGTATCAAAACTAAAACTAATACCTCCTTTCTTTTTCCTATTACCGGTATCTTTATTATTCGCAATATTCTTAAGTGTATCAGTGAACTTATGTACTTCTTCCAGTCCCGCGATTATCTCCGCTGAGTCTTCTTTTGTTTTGGCTGCACGAAGGGCATATTTATCATATCCATATTTTTTGGCCGTCGCGGAATCTGCCTGGTTGATAATGACAGGCTCATCCTTTATCATTTCTTTTATATTTATGAAAAAATTATAAAAAAGGATAAAAAAAATGGCCGAGGTAAATACATACATTCTTACCGGGTTGAGATAGCTGGCCCTTCGCCCCATTACATATTCTTTGGACAAAAAACCCGGCTTCCAAATCAACCACTTCAGCGTGCTGAAAAACTTACCATCGAAGTGGGTAATATCATAAAAAAAATGGCTCACTAATCCCCAAACGGATTCCCGGGGTTCTACATTCTCCTGTCCGCATACATGGCAAAAACGACCAACCAGGGACGCCTTACAATTCAAACATATCTTTTCGGCCCTTTCTTTGGAGTGAGACAATGGCTAAATTTTGTCTAAAAATAAGGAAACACAGTATTTTAGAGAAAATTTTACAGCCAGACCTGTATTAAATCAGCTGCAACTGCGTTAATAAGCGGGTTATAAATTCAATTCAATGAAAAAAACGATTCTCTACCTGGTTTTACTGTGCATAACATCGGAAGCAGTAGCTCAGCATTATTACAAAGATATACTGGCCATTCAGGCCGCGGGGCAAAAGCATTCGATCAACAGAAAGCATAAAGTGAAATCAGTTAAATTCCTCAGTTTTGATGCGGATAACAACCCGATTGAAGGATTCAGTTCGGAACAACTTTTCAGTAAAGATTATTCAGAAGTAACTACAAACACCAGCACGTCGTTAACAGGTAATACCCTGAGTATATCCTGGTTCAACAACCAGGATCAACTGGTAAAGACATTAGATACCAGTGATGGAGTAAAAACGATAACTTCCTATGAATATAACCAGCACAACCAACTTACCGGTATTACCAATACCACTACTTCTGCAGGAGATTTTGTCATCAGGGAAACCCACCAATGGAAATATAACAACCAGGGAAAGCCCGCGCAGATGCTGAAAATTAAGAATGGCAGGGATACGACTTTCGTCGATATTGTACTGGATGAAAAAGGAAACCCGGCGGAAGAAAAAAGCGTTTTGAGAGGGAAAGCACTGCCCACCGTATATTATTATTACGACGAGCAAAATAAACTTACCGACATCGTCCGTTATAATATAGCGGCCAAAAGATTATTACCCGATTATATTTTTGAATATGATGAAAATAACCGTACCGGCAGCATGATCGTTGTTCCGGAAGAGGGAAGTGATTACCAGAAATGGTACTACAGTTATGATGAAGATGGATTAAAGATTCTGGACGCCTGCTACTCAAAATCAAAAACATTGATTGCAAGAGTAGAGTATCAATATCAATTTTATTAAGATTATTCTGGCCATTAGATAATTCCACCCCCTGTTTTTGAATGCGCGAAAATGCATCTATTCATATCCTAAAGAGAAGAGATTACCGCGGATTATTTACTATACCTCCCACCAATGAGCACCCGTAAACTCTTTATCTATAATCAGTGGCTCCCCGATTTGGGGCATCCGAAGATCAACGGATAAATCGGCAGCTTTTGCGGTAGCGCGTATGATGGATTCATTCCATGGATGCATGGCCAAAGAGAATTTTGCCCAATGCACCGGCATGAATATTTTAGCTTTCAGATCCACGGAAGCCTGCACGGTTTCCTCCGGTTTCATATGTATTAAGGGCCACATGCTGTTATATTGGCCGCATTCCAAAATGGCTAAATCAAATGGTCCATATTGGTTTCCGATTTCTTTAAAATGCGAATCATATCCGGAATCGCCCCCCAGGTATAAATTATGTGTTTCAGTTTGGAGGATAAAAGAGGACCATAAGGTTTGCCCTCGTTTGATACCCCTTCCGGAAAAATGACGCGCCGGTGCGGATGTTATTTTGATTTTATTATTCAGCTCAACAGCTCCCCACCAATCGAGCTCCGTAATTTGATTTGCTTCGTACCCCCAGTACTGTAAATGTGCTCCCACGCCAAGGGGACAAACTATTTTTTTTACTTTTTCTTTTAATGAAACAACTGTTTTAAAGTCGAGGTGATCGTAATGATCGTGTGTTATTATAAGGTAATCTATATCCGGCATATCTTTTACCCCGTACATATTAGTACCCGGAAAAGCATTCACCAGGAAACTGACCGGTGACGCATTACCACTAAACACCGGGTCAACCAGGAAATTCTTGTTGTGAATCCGAAGGAGATAAGAAGAATGTCCAAACCAAACAATAAATGGTTGAGGAAAACTGGAATGAATCAGATCCGTCGTTACGGAAGGCAGTGTAAAGGAAGGCACTTTCCTATTATTCTTCTTTAGAAAATCTTTAAGCATTTTCCAATAAGAGGCATCATCCGACATCATGGGGGTTTCTGAAAGGTTTTGAAAACCACCTTCTCTATAATTGGGAGATTTTTTAATTTCTCCAAGATGTTTTCCAACTGGAACCTTACCGGCAATTCGAAGACTCATAAATTTATTTTTTCAGCAAGGAAGCCACTTCTTCATCAATCATTAACGCGGCATTGAAGTGTTTCCTTACAATACTTGCAGGCAACATTTCACTGATCTCCTCTTCCATCATTTTCTTAATTATGTTGGCTTTCTTAATGCCGTTGGCGATGACCAAAACCCGTTTCGATTCCAACAAATGCTTTAATCCGAGGGTAATTCCCTTTCCCAGAACGGTAGCCTGTTTAAAATATTTCTGTCCGACCGAAGTCGTGATTTTATCCAGGTCTATTACGTGGGAATAATAATTAGGTGAGGTGCCCGGCTCGTTAAACCCGATATGCCCATTCATTCCTATCCCCACCAACATTAGGTCAATCCCTCCGGCAGCTGCTATTGCCAGGTCCATTTTTCTGCATTCGTTAGATAGATCATCTGCCATTCCGTCAAATAAGTGAATCTTTGCCGGAGCTATCTTTAACGGAGCAAAAACGGTTGAATAAAAAAAATAGTTGCCACTGCCTTCATTTTGTGGTGGAATCCCTATCCATTCATCCAGTCCGAAAAATGTTACCCGGCTAAAATCTATTTTTTCCGCATGGGCTTTTTCCACCAGTAATGTACAGGTAAGCCTGGGAGTTTCGCCGGAGGGGAGACATATCACAGCATCTGGTTTTGTGATTACCAATTGAGCTATTTCCTGCACAACCTTAATGGAAAGGCTCTGATAATCTTTAAAAATACAGGTCTGCATTGATCAAAAGTTTGGTATGAACAGGAGTAGCGATTAAAAACGAAGCCAGGTTTCTCTCTTCCACCTAAATCTAAATTTACAGCAGGTCGAGGCAAAAAATACATGATATCTTAAAAAAGGTCCCATTACTTCGCTACAGCCCGATCCAATCCAGGTCATCAAGACCCTGATTCAGATAACAACAAAAAAAAGCTTCTGCTTATGGAACTATTTGTGTATTAAATATCCTTGTTGTCGGACTAAGTATAGTGAAGGATTCATTTGCAAGGATTTACTTCCCCAGCCCTTGCCGTCCGTTTGCCTGTCCGTAAGGCACGGCAGGCCCAACCCCTTTCTTTGATGAGAGGGGTTAGAACCCGCACTGCGATAGACTTTAATAATTTTTAAGCCGATTTTAGTCTGACACTAATGATTAAATTATTCAGATTGTTGCGGGAAAAAGGAATTGATCAAATCATAAACTAAGCCAAACAGGTTGTTTGCCAAATACTAAGAAAAATTCTATATTTACCGTTTATGAAAAAGTACATCGTCCTGTTTAGCTTTTTCCTGGTTACGGCTAGTTTAGCAACCACGATGGTTGCTGATTTTTTCCGGTTAAATTTAGAGCTTACCATGGAAGAAGCGGAAGAGGATGGAAAAAAGGCGGAGAATGAGACCGACCAGGATAAAACAAAAATATCCCCTAATAATACTTTCTCAATAGACGCTTTTCTATCAGGCAAGAAAGAAACTATTCTTCCTGATCCAAGAATTATTAACGCAATAATTGATGCTGAAATTAATCCCCCGGAAAGTAATCTCGCCTGATTTAACCCACTATTTAATTTTCTGCGAATAATATTCTAGAGATATTATGGCCACTTCCTGACATCAATTAACTCATAATCAAGTTATGATCAAAAAATATTTTACTAATGCTGGTAGAGATTTACCAGCGGGCCTGGTTGTTTTTTTAGTTGCTTTACCGCTTTGTTTAGGTATTGCATTAGCTTCCGGAGCGCCCTTTTTCAGTGGATTAATTTCCGGGATCATTGGTGGCATTGTAATTGGCAGCCTGAGTAGCTCCAAGCTTAGTGTTAGCGGCCCAGCGGCGGGCTTAGCCGCATTAGTATTAGCAGCGATTACCAATATCGGCGCATTCGACCTTTTCCTGTGTGCTGTTTTGATAGCAGGTATTCTCCAGATACTGATGAGTTTGGCAAGGCTGGGAGGGATTGCCAATTATTTTCCATCCAGTGTTATTAAAGGTATGCTAACGAGCATAGGTATCCTCATCATTGCTAAACAAATACCCCATGCCTTTGGATATGATAAAGACGAAAAGGGCAATCTGACTGAACTGGTTCCTTTTGGCAATGAGGACTGGCATGAGCTGTTAAAGCCCTTACAACACATCGAGATCGGCGTGACCGTTATTACCATCATTTCGATTTTAATAATAATTATATGGGAAAGACCCAGTATAAAAAGAAAAGTAAAGTATATCCCGGGTGCACTCGTAGCGGTGGTAGTATCCATTATCTTAAACGAAATTTTTAAAGCAACCAATAATCCACTCGTTATTGAAAAGGAACATTTAGTACAGATAAAATCGGCTTCAAGTGCATCAGAATTTCTCTCTTTTTTCACGTTGCCGGATTTTAATGGTTTCTTAAACAGTAAAGTAATTGTTACGGGAATAATGATTGCCATTATTGCTTCCCTGGAAACCATGTTAAGTATTGAGGCGATTGATAACCTGGATCCCGAAAGAAATGTTACCAATACCAATAAGGAGTTATTTGCCCAGGGAATTGGAAATACCATTGCGGGATTAATCGGCGGACTACCCGTCACGAGTGTAATTGTAAGAAGCAGCGCCAATCTACAATCAGGAGCCAAATCTAAACTATCCACAATTTTTCATGGTTTATTATTGTTGGTTTCAGTAATTACAATACCTGGTCTTCTCAATTTGATTCCGCTGTCAGCTCTGGCAGCGATATTGCTGGTAACGGGTTATAAACTTTGCAAACTCTCCGTATTCAGAAAAATGGTAGATAATGGGAAGTACCAATCCATCCCCTTCTTTATTACGGTATTAGTAATTATCGGAATTGATTTACTGGGGCTATATAAACCGCTTAAGGGAGAGGGATTGTTAATAGGAGTAATTGCTGGCTTGTTTGCCGCTTCCATTGCCATTTTGCATGGAAATCTCAAAAACTCCTATTATTTCCATAAAGAAACATACCACGATGGTGATCTGATAAGGATTAGTTTATCAGAGGAAGTTTCCTTTTTAAACAAGGCGGCTATTCGGGAAACACTTGATCATCTGCCGGAAAATTCCAGGGTTGTCCTTAATGCTTCTAATACAAAATACATCGACTTTGATGTTTTGGAACTGATCAAAGAATTCAGAGATATTAAGGCACCCCTTAAAAACATAAACTTAAAGCTGGAAGGGTTTCATGAAAAATATGAAATCGAAAATGAATTACATGTGCAATCTGTACATTAACAAAAATATTTAACTATGAACAAGTCATATCAAAAATTAATACAGGGAAATAAATTGTACGCAGATACCAAGCTATTCAAGGACCCCGATTATTTTACCAATTTATCTAAAGGACAAAAACCGGATTATTTGTGGATTGGCTGCAGCGACAGCCGGGTGCCGGCCAATGAAATTACCAGTACGCAAAGCGGGGAGATATTTGTTCATCGAAATATAGCTAATCTCGTCGTGCATACGGATTCCAACCTGCTGAGCGTGTTGGAATTTGCGGTGAAGTATTTGCAGGTAAGGCATATTATAGTATGCGGCCACTACGGTTGTGGGGGAGTAAAGGCGTCGATGACCAATACCTTCCACGGATTTGTGGACAATTGGTTGCGGAATATTAAAGATGTGTATTATCAAAACAGGAAAGAATTGGATGCAATAACTGATGAAACGGAAAGGGCTGACCGGTTAACCGAATTGAATGTAATAGAACAGGTCAGAAATCTCGCAAAAACTACGATAGTCCAGGAAGCCTGGACCATCAGAGAATTACACCTTCATGGCTGGGTTTATGGATTACATGATGGCCGTATAAAAGACCTGAGCATAATTCATGATAACCAGGAAGACATTGATCACATATACAGGTTTAATTTACCCGTGCCAAATTAATTATCCCTATTAAGAACCATTTTATTTCTAAAGATGAATTCAACAGCATTCGATGAAAATCATATTTTGAGTGAGCTGAAGCATTACCTGCCTTCGCAAACACCTATAAAGGATTTTATTCATCATAATACTTTACATGCCTACCAGCACATGAAGTTTTATGACGCTATATTTAAGGCAGGTAAAACATTCGGATACCAGGTTACCCTGGAATTAGATGATTTCCGTCGACTCTATAAAACCGGCCGGATCAAAGCAGAAATATTGGAAAGAGTAATTGTTGGAAGAAAAGGAATCGATAATGTTGGCCGCTGGAAGGAACTTCTGTTGTCAAAGAAATATACAATCCATAACGAACCAAGGATCGGCCAACTACGGGCTAACTGGAAGAACCTGTATGGCATTGACCTTGACAATTTGGTTCAACCCTTATTGTTTCGCGTCCTATGCAGCTATTTAGACCAGGGTGTTTCATTGTGGAAATTTCCGGTTCACCAGGATGGATTTCTTGCTTCGGTAAGAGCGTTGGAAAAAAACAGCCTTAGCAGTTTCTTCAAAACAAAAAAAGCAAGAGCCTTATTGCTGGATGGAAGATATCAATTAAAAGACCTGCTAAATATGGTGGTGGGTACAGAAGCCTACTATGAACAATATATTTTTGATCAGCAATTCACTCATCAGGGATGGAGCGGTATTGTATCTGCAATAGAAGAAGCCCCTCACACATTGTTGGACCATAAAAAAATATCACTAAAAGATCTTTTACAATTTGAATTATTACTGGAACTGGATGCCCTGGAATTTTATTTGGGTAAAAACTGGCGACCTTTAACTGAAACAGTGAACGCAAGACCCATAAACTTGTTTGAAGACGTACCTGGCTCCGAATTATCGGAGGTATTTATTTTATGGCAAAATGCCTTTGAATGGAGTTATTATGATGATGTTTTATCGGGAATAGCGTTACAAAGAACAAAACCTACGAATGGGCTCGCTGCCAAAAGTTTCCAGGCCATATTTTGTATTGATGAAAGAGAATGTTCTTTCCGCCGGCATATTGAAACGGTTGACCCGAATTGCGAAACATTGGGATCCCCCGGTTTTTTTGGAGTGGAATTCTATTTTCAACCGGACAATGGAAAGTTTTATGAAAAACTTTGCCCTGCCCCTGTTACCCCTAAATACCTGATAAAGGAAATGGATGTACCGGAAAGCAGAAAACATGAATTACTTTATACCAATAAAACACAAACACTCATAGCGGGTGCCCTCAGCTCATTGACATTGGGTTTTTTTGCCGGTATACGATTGTTGCAAAACATTTTTCGTCCCAACATGAGTCCTGCTATTTCAAATGCATATGCACACATGCACAAATATTCCATTTTAGCCATTGAAAATAAAAGATGGCAATGAAAATGAAAATGGATTGCAAATTGGATTTACCATCGAAGAAATGGCAACACAGAGTAGAAGGATTGCTGAAAGGAATCGGACTGATAAAAGATTTTGCGCCTATTGTTTATGCCATTGCGCATGGGAGCAGCAGTGCCAATAATCCGCACCATAGCGCGCATGATTGTGGTGCCTGCAGTGGAAGACCCGGTTCTGTAAATGCAAGAGTTTTTGCCCACATGGCCAATCATCCGGAGGTGAGGAAATTATTAAAAGAAAGAGGAATTGATATTCCCGCCTCCACCCAGTTTGTTGGAGGAATGCATGATACCGCTGCCGATCAAATTGAATTTCTATGATGAACATTCTTATCAGTTACAAATAGCCGGCAGCCATAATAAGAACCTGGTGGCTTTTGAAAAAGCGCTTGATTTAAATGCCAAAGAACGTTCACGCCGATTTGCTTCTATCAATACAAAAAGCAGTTTGCAAAAAGTAAGGAAAGAAATATTAAAAAGGAGCTGTTTCCATGTTTGAACCAAGACCAGAATTAGGTCATGGCACCAATTCTCTTTGCATCGTGGGAAGCAGAGATTTAACCAAAGGTTTATTTCTGGACAGGAGGGCTTTTCTGAACTCGTATGATTACAGTACCGATCCTGGATGGGAAACTACTGGCAGGTGTCATGCGGCCTATCGGATTGGTTTGCGGCGGTATTAATCTGGAATATTATTTTTCAAGGGTGGATAATTATAAACTAGGTGCCGGCACCAAACTACCCCACAATGTAATGGGACTTATTGGGAGTTGCCAACAGCTAGCGATGGGGATTTGCGTCCGGGACTGCCGGTGCAAATGATTGAAGTACACGACCCCGTTCGATTATTAGTTGTAGTAGAACATTACCCGGATATTGTTTTAAAAACAATCCAGTCTGCTCCGGAAATGTATGAATGGTATAATAATGAATGGGTGCATATTGTAGCCGTTCATCCGGAAACGAACGAATTTTATTATTTTAAGGACGGATCCTTTACCGTATATCATCCGGTTAACCAAAAGCTACCAATAATTGATAATCTCGATAATATTATCGAAAAAGCCCTGGAAATGGAGACTAATTATATTGCAGATGCCACCCGGGAAAATTTACCTGTTTACACATTAAATTAAGAGTACTCATGCATCACATTCCTCCAATTGTTTTTATGGTTCCCACTTTGGCATTCTTAGCCAGTATGCTGGTGCCAAGGCAAAAAGAAAAGATCATTTCCTGGTTAGCCATTATTATCAGTTGGTATTTACCTGGCCAGGATAGTTCTTTTTATATTGGCTTGGTTCCTGAATAATCAACCTACCCTTGACGTAAAGTATTTTGTCTTATTCAGGAAAGAGGATTTTGAAATTTTTATTGGTTTCTATTTTGACAGGATCACGGCAGTATTTGCATTCTTGGGTGGTCTGCTAACATTACTGGTTTCCATATTTAGCCGCTATTACCTGCATCGTGAAGAGGGGTTCAAGAGATTTTTCAATTGCCTCCTGCTGTTCTTCCTGGGATACAACTTTATTATTTTTTCCGGAAACTTTGAAACACTTTTTGTTGGCTGGGAAATTTTAGGCATCTGTTCCTTCTTGCTGATTGCATTTTACCGGGACCGGTATTTACCTGTAAAAAATGCATTGAAAACAATTTCGATTTACCGGCTAGGCGATGTGTGCCTGATATTGGCCATGTGGATGAGCCATCACTTATGGCATGAAAACATCACTTTCTTGAAATTGAATGATTTAAAATTAGTGGAGAACATCTCCGGGAACATAATTGGTATGGATTTTTTATTGCCTGTATGATTTTATTGGCTGCTGCTGTTAAATCAGCTCAACTACCTTTTTCGTCCTGGCTTCCAAGGGCCATGGAGGGGCCCACTACATCCAGCGCAATATTTTATGGTTCCCTTTCCGTTCATATTGGATTGTTTTTATTACTGAGAACATATCCTTATTGGGAAAGCCTGGATTCAATTAAAGGGTTGATAATCCTGATAGGACTTGCAACCAGCATTATAGCAACCAGTATTGCCAGGGTACAGTCTACTGTAAAAACCCAGATTGCTTATTCTTCCATTGCGCAGATCGGCCTTATGTTTATTGAAGTCGCCTTGGGATTTCACACCCTGGCATTAGTCCACTTTGCCGGAAATGCCTTTTTAAGAACATACCAGCTACTGGTATCGCCCTCAGTGTTAAGCTACCTCGTCCATGATATGTTTTTTAATTATAACCCCATACATACGAAAAGGAAAAGTGGAGGCTTCACCAAAATCATTAACTCCCTGTACATTTTAAATATTAAGGAATGGAACTTAGATTATTTTCTTTACCGATTTCTGTGGAGCCCTTTTAAATGGGTTGGGAAAAGATTAAGTTTCATAAACAACCGGTTTATTGCTTTTTTTCTTTTCCCGGTTTACCTTTTTGGATTAATTGTTAGTGAATTCCGTGAAAAGTTTTCAGTTGAAATCATAGATTGGTTACCCTTCTTCTATTCATTTGCCGGCCTATTACTCATTTTAAGATCATTTTCGGAACGGACAGATGCCGACCGTACCTGGATACATATCTTCTCCGGTCAATTGTTTATTACTCTTTCGGTAGTATTGCTAAATGAAAATTTCGGATACCAGGATATCCTTCTTTTGCTCAGTGGTTCCATTTCTGCTGCCCTGGTTGGATATTTTTGCCTGAAAAAAATAAAAGATATAGATAACGACATCACGCTTAACCGTTATCATGGATACCAGTACGAAAAACCAGCCATTGGATTTGTGTTTCTGTTATGTTGCTTAGGAATTGTAGGAGTGCCCTTTACCCCCACCTTTATCGGAATTGATTTACTATTCAGCCATATCCACAAACACCAGGAACTGCTGATTATTTTTACCGCTATCAGTTTCCTGTTTATTGAAATCGCTGTTCTTAGGATTTATGCGCGTATATTCCTGGGACCACACAAGAAGGCTTACCATCCTATTGCGTTCAGATCTTCCTGATGCACTTAATCATTGGTATTTCAAAAGCATAATAATCAGATCTGCTAAACGCGGGAAAAAGAGGAATAGCCTGTAAAAAAAACCAGGAAATTCAACTACAGCAGATAAAACGATTGGCTGAGATTACCGGTTAACAAACAATCCCCTGCAACTGTAAGCGGGGGATTGTATGTTAATGGATGAGTTGAATTCGTCATCAATATATCTTAACATTACCCTATTTCTTCTCCTCAAACTTCTCCACTACAATACGAATTTTCTGATCGGGCATCTCCGCCATTTCTGCCAGGAAGGTGATTTTCCCTTCTTTACCTTCAATAGTAATAGTAAGACTGAAAGTTTGACCCTGCGGATTAGTAATAGAGGTTTTGATTACTGTTTTACCTTCTTTGAAGGGCGTTTTCCAATCACAGGTCATTGAATCAATGGTTCCCTGCATACTGGGGTTATCGCCGGGGGTAATAATAATATCTTTCTTATCATACTCAACGGTGGTGATTTCATCCACACTTCGTTGAACTTCCCCGTTCGCATCGAGATACTCTGTTTTGCTTGAGGTAACGATTACTTTTTTATCGCACTGGGCGAAGCTGCTCATGCCGACGGCCAAAACAACCAGCCCGGCTAAAATGAATTTTTTCATGCTATACATATTTAATAATGAAGGAATACTCAAATCTAAAAGTCCTATCGCTACTATGTTATGTATAGTACCTTAGAAGGCAAAATAACTATTTGAGCGGTATTAAACATCTGGCGGGATCAGAGATATCGTAATATGATGCCTGATAATTAGGCATATTCAAAGTTTGTAATTCAAACCTATAAAGGATTATTCTTCCTCCTCCATTCCCTGCCCGGCGTATCTACCCGGAACGATTCAATATTTCCGGAATCCTGTAAAGTAACATAAACGGTGCGGCCATCTTCTCCACCAAATGCCAGGTTGCTGGGCTTTTTACCTGCCAACACAATTTCTTTTAGGATTGTTCCATTGGTTGATACTATAACAATCGTTCCCTTTCCATGCCGGGTGATATATAAGTTTCCATTATTATCGCAACGCATTCCATCCATACCAAAATCGGGAAACTCAATTAATAATCTTTTGTTGCTGATTGTGCCGGCATCAGATAAATCGTATGCCCAAACTTTCCGTTGGATGGATTCATTAACATACAGCGTTTTTTCATCCGGGCTTACTTCTATTCCGTTAGTAGTACCCATATCTTTTTCCAGTAAGGTTACCCGGCCATTGGTATCGATACGCCAGATATTACCGGAGCCTGCCTTCCAGCTTGGATCGCTTGCATACAACCGGTCCTTACTGTCAATGGCTATATCATTGGGCTGGTTCATTAGGGGCTCATGAGCATACACGGTCAATTGGAGGTTGTTCATTACTACTTTAAGAATATTATGATTGGTGTAATCAGCAACAAACATGTCCCCCTGGCTGTTAAACCGGATTCCATTGCCGATACTTCCATTAGGCAGTTCAATAAAAATACTACCCATACCATCCGGAGTTACCTTGCCAATAGTTCCTTCTTTTTGAAAGTTTACTGCATACAAGTTACCTTCATCGTCAACGGCAGGGCCTTCGACTCCCGAGGTAAAACTATTAACCGGAGTAAAAATTTTCGGCTGAAATAGTACTTCCGATGAGTTTGGTTCAGAACAGGAAATGGTTGTTGTCATAAGTAATGAAATGATGGTAATAGGTGATATTTTCATTGAGATCCCTTTAATTGAAGTAACTGATTTCTTATGGCTGGTATGTAATAAGAAAAAAATGAGAACCGGCCCTTTTTAATATCTGATAAAACTCCAATGCAATTTCATAATGGCTTCAAATGGAATTTTCGCAATCATTATTTAACGACCACGGGATTGGCAATACCATTCAAATCGTACACGATTTTGCCGCCTTTAATGGTCATTTCACATTCAAATTTCTGTTTGCCGGTTATTTTAAAACCTGTTTTATCATAAAAGCCGAAGTTTCCTTCGCGGATATTCAGCACGGCTATATCGGCTATAGCGCCTACTGATAAATGACCCAATTCTGCCCGCTTAATTACCTGGGCGGGTTTCCAGGTACTGGCGGTGATTATGCTCTTCAGGTTCATCCCCATCAGCAGGAACTTCGACATTACACTCAACATATCCTTCATACTGGTATTCATACTTCCTGTATGCAGATCGGTACTGATGGTATTTGGATAAAAACCACTTTTAATGGCTGGTATAGCCTGCGAAAAAGCAAAGCTGGCGCCGCCATACCCGATATCGAAAATAATTCCTCTTTTCTGCGCTTCCCACACAAAGGTCTTTACCGTATTGGTTGTTTCATCTACCACGGATTCTCTTTGATAGGTACCCCCAATTTCGCCAGGCCTTAGTTTGGATAATGCATGCGTGAATATATCGCCGGGGCGAAGATGTTTCATAAACAACTCTTCTATTGGTTTGGGCGGATCGTTTCCGCCAAAGTCAACAATTACTGGCATATTCGACAAAGTTCCTGCTTCTACTGCCCGATCAACAGGTACCCATTCCGGTCCGATATAATGAGCCACTTTAAATCCAACAACATAATCCTTGTATTGGTTGGCCACATAGGAAGCCATTTTAGGATCCATATCGTCGAGATTTTGTTCGTAGGCACCACCCCGCATTCCTTCACCTACAATATTTAAAAAAGAAAGAACCCTTGTTTGTGAATTGTCAATAATATTTTTCTTGAAAACAGGAAAATTTTTCCAACCGGCTCCTCCGCAATCAACCACCGTGGTAACACCTACCCGAAAGGTGAATCCATCAGGAACTACGGCTGATAATCCATTGCTTAGATAATGATCCGGTTCTGTTCCAAAGAATACATGCGCGTGAATATCAATCAGGCCCGGTGTTATATACATGCCCTTCGCATCGATTACCTGGCGTGCGCCCGTACCATCAATTCCGGAAACCACCTTTACCACTTTACCATCTTTCACAGCTATATCCATTATGGCATCGATATTGTTTTTGGGATCGATAAGATGTCCGCCCTTTATTACAATATCAAATGGTTGAGCAATTGAAATGCCCGGGAAGAAGAATAGAACAGATCCAAAAGTCAGAAGCCACT
Organism: uncultured Chitinophagaceae bacterium; assembly: GCA_963775145.1. GTDB lineage: Bacteria > Bacteroidota > Bacteroidia > Chitinophagales > Chitinophagaceae > Endoryza. The sequence goes on along the minus strand of CAVZHZ010000009.1, from coordinate 541,281 downwards.
TTTTCATTTGTGCAGAATTTATTTATTTATAAAGAATCAATTTCTAAACTGATGCAGCAGTAAGTTCCTCTTTGATTCTTTTTGCTACCATTTTCTCCTGGCCCGGTTTCAGCATAAATACTGTAATGCGGATGCTGTTTTCCGTTTCCCAGGAAATCGTTTCAATGGAGGGGTTGCCCATTCGTAATTTTTCACCCATCGCATCGCGGGTTAACTTTATTTTAGCCGGATCCCAGGATATAAGTAAAGAAGGATTGTGATTAGCCACCGGGGGCACCATCACTTCGGTTTTCACACCATTGATATTCTTTATTGCATTATTTATGAAAGCAATTCTATCTTCCCAAATCTGCCAATCTCTTTTATGATCTCTCTTGATATAGCTGTCTAACGCCACATACATTCCAAACATCTCTTCTTTATTTACTTTCATGCCACGGCCAATATTTCCTCCTTTGGGTGGAGCATTCAAACGGGCTGCGGCTATCAAATCTTTTTTTCCCATTAATATTCCGGCGCTTTGAGGACCGCACATGGCTTTACCTCCTGAAATACATACCAAATCAAAACCCATATCATTATATTTCCAAAGGTTCTCCACGGGCGGAACATCGGCCGCTATATCATTCATAGTAGGTATTCCATGTTTCTTCGCCAGCGCAATCCATTGTTCGTGTTGAATTTTTCCAACCGGCGCTTCCCGGTTTAAAAACCATAACATGGCTGTTTTATCATTGATAGCGGCCTCTGCTTCTTCGATTGTTTCAATGGAAATAATAGAAACACCTGTATTGGTTAACGCGTGATGGTAACCATTGATATGACTTTTTTGAATGATCACTTCCGATTTCATGCCGGTACCTTCCAGCTTAGGCAAGGCAGCCACCTTCTTTGGATCCATACCGGTAAGCACACCCGCAGTTCCCAACACCAGCGCCGACCAGCAGCCTGCCGTTACCATCGCTGCTTCTGCATGGCAAAGGGCCGCAATTCTTTCTCCCACTTTGTCCTGCACTTCTTCCAGCATTACATATTCTTTGGCGCTACTGTTTATGGCATCCATTACTTCAGGAGGCATCAGGGATGCCGTCATGGAGGTATAATTACCCGCGGCATTTATAAAAGTACGCAGACCCAGCTCTTTAAATAAATCACGCTTTATACCAGTACCGGCAGCTACCGCTGATTCGGAAGGAATAATACTCCCAACCACTCCGCCTGCAAAAGGTAATACGGAAAGTCCTTTAAGTATGTCTCTGCGTTTCATTTTTATACATTTTTAATGCCGAATATTATCTACTTATTTATACCTCGCTGTTTTTTTATTACAACTTAAACGCCTGCCTGGCAAGTAATTTCCATTTTCCTTTTTGTTTCTGCCAAACCATCATTACCCCGATCTTTACATCAAGCGTTTTCCCGTCATCAACGAGTTTCGAAATGAATACGTGCCGTACAATGGCGCTCTTAGCCGCAAGCTTAATGGTCTGATCTGAAATATCGATAGTCACAAAATCAACAGAGCCGCTGGCTATCCTCCCAATGAATTGGGTTTTATTTTCTTCCTTGCCGCTGGAATGACCATAGCTTAATTCAGATGCCGTAAGTTCTTCCAGCACGGTCTTATCAGCATTAACCAGTGCTTTAATGAATCTATCGCAAGTAGCAGTAACTTCCTTTTCATAGTTTGATTGCGCATGAACAACAACTATGTTAACCAAAATCAATAAGCAGGGATAAAGAATTTTTGCCATAGTAATAGTTTAATTCTGAAGTAGGGGTTTCTCCAAAGCATTTTCTTTTTCTGCCGGTGGCCTTCGGTGCCAGTAAGAAGCCAGAATAGAACCGGTAACATTCATTAGCGGGCCAAAGATAGCTGGCGCCAATCCAACAGTGGCCATTTTACCCATGGCTTTGGCGAGTCCCGATGCAAGGCCGCCATTCTGCATTCCCACTTCAATGGCAATAGTCCGGCAATCCCGTTCGCTCATCTTAAATAATCTGCCCGACCAATACCCCAGCATATACCCTGACAAATTATGAATCAGCACTACCAGTATCAACGCGGGGCCAATACTAAGTAAGCTATCCCTTCCGGCGGCTGTAATGATTACTATGATGAAGGCAATTCCAAACATCGACACTACGGGCATGGCATTGTCCAGCCATTTTACTTTTCCGCTTAAATAATGATTGAAGATTAAACCAGCACCAATAGGAATGATCACCATCTTAAAAATATCAAACATCATATCAACCACATTTATCTCTACGAAAGCTCCGGCTAAAAATTTCATAAGAACAGGTGTAAGAAATGGTGCCAGCATGGTGGAGATGGCGGTAATAGTAACCGAAAGGGCCAGGTTTGCTTTTGCGAGATAGGAGATTACATTTGATGCCATTCCATTGGGTGAGCATCCGATTAAGATTATTCCCGCGGCAATTTCCGGGGGGAAATTCGAAAGGCTTGCTAATGTAAATCCCAATGATGGCATGATGATAAAGTGGCTGACGACTCCAATCAGTACACCTCTTGGCATTTTAACCACTCCGGCAAAATCTTTTATACTCATAGAAGTGCCCATGCCGAACATGATTAGCTGAATCAAGGGAGTGATGAGCCCCGACAATTTATATCCGTTCCAGTTTACAAAATAACTGGGATAATACAAGGCCGTAGTTACTGCGGCAAAGATGGTAACCGTATAAGCAAACCCTTTTAAGGTATCATATCCCCTGAAACCAATTGCCAAAGCAATAAAAAATACAATAAATAAAGGGCCCGCTTCGGAAATGTTTTTATTGAGGATCATTATTAAGGCAGTAATCAAACATACTCCGGCAACAATTAAAGCGATTTTATGAAAGGTTATTTTTTTCAACTTATCCAGGTATTGTAGGAATTCTTAATTATAGGCTGATTCTAATTAGAACCGGGACCGTTTCGTATTAGTGTGTTTTCACCAGGTTCGCTTCGACATAAACTCATCCAGTTGTGCTTTGGTTAAATTACTCAGCCCGGGGTGTTCGTCTAACCATTTAAGAAAGGCCATTTTGATTTCTTCGGTCCACTGGCTGTCTATTTGCCCCGGAGAATATTTACCTGCTTTGAGCATCGCGTGTCCAAACTTATCTTTTAATTCAATGAACTCAGACGTACTGATTACTTTTTCAGCCAGGTGAGCGGGAATAAAAAGTACTCCTTCTCGTTCTGAAATAACCAGGTCGCCGGGCAATACAATCGCGCGGCCGATACGTATAGGCGTATTAATTCCCATCAACACGACTTCTTCCAGGTAAGAGGGATCAAAATCACGAACAAAGGCGTTGAACCCTTTTATTTCGGCGAGTCCTTCCAGATCGCGGGCCGCCCCGTCGAAGATTACGCCATTACCGCTTTTGGCAAATATGGAATTTCCCAGGTTATCTCCAATCAATGTACCCTGGGCGATTTTTCCAAAGCAATCAGCCACATACACATCTCCTTTTGTTAATACTTCAATAGGCCAGGCGTTGGTATTGCCTTTTCGGCCTTCTTTCTTGCCGCGCTCTTTTATTTTCATTTCCACGTCCGGACGACTTGGCATGTATTGGGCAGTAACTACCCGACCGACTACTTTTACGGAATCATTCACCATCTTCCACTTCCCTTCAAATTGATTATTGTACCCCTCATTTTTTAAAATGGTCCATGCTTCTTCAATACCGATATTCCGGGCCCTATTAACCAGCGCATCAGGGATTTTCGGTCTTCCATCCGCAAAGCGCTCCCCCTTCCATTCCGATGTCAAAAAAATCAATTCCTCTTTTGACATGGTTTGCGCGTTAGTATAGTAAGAAGCAAAAAGCAGGAAAGCAAAAAAAAATGGCCATGCAGATTTCATAATGACTTTTTTGTTTTGAAGGTTACCGAATGTATTCATTCTATAATAATCAATATAACCAGGTTTCGTGATGACAATAATCGAGGTCCGAACGGGCAAAACAATTAGCCATACGATTAACCGTTGAAATATACAAGGAGGAATACCCCTAATTTTTTTTCTTTACGATAATGGGAGTGACAATTCCATTTAAATCATACACAATCTTTCCTCCTTTAATGGTCATTTCGCATTCAAATTTTTGTTTGCCCTCTACTTTGTAACCGGTCTTATCATAGAATCCAAAATTTCCCTGGCGCAGATTCAGCACGGCGATATCTGCGATGGCCCCTGCGGAAAGACTGCCTAGTTCCTCCCGTTTTATAACCTGTGCCGGTGTCCAGGTACTTGCCCTGATCACAGTTTTCAAATCCATTCCCATTAATAAGAATTTAGACATTACACTTAACTGGTCTTTCATTGACGTATTCATACTTCCCGTGTGGAGATCTGTACTTATCGTGTTTGGATAAAATCCTGCTTTGATTGATGGAATAGCCTGTGTGAAATTAAAGCTGGCCCCGCCATAGCCTACATCAAATATAATTCCCCGTTTACGCGCGTCCCAGATAAATGGCTTTACTTTTCCGGTTGCTTCATCCACTACTGTTTCTCTTACATTGCCATCCAGGAGTGTATACGTGTGCGTGTATATATCGCCGGGTCGAAGATGTTTCATAAATAATTCTTCTATCGGTAAGGGTGGCGTATTACCCCCAAAGTCGATCATCACCGGCATGTTGGCTAGCTTACCTGCCTCCACTGCGCGATCCACGGGAATCCACTCGGGACCACTAAAATGGGCCACTTTAAAACCAACCACAAACTCTTTGTATTGCTTTGCCACAAACGCAGCCATCTTCGGGTCCATATCATGGGTATCTTGCTCGTACGCCCCGCCCCGCATTCCTTCCCCTACAATATTCAGTAGCGAAAGAACACGGGTCTGGGAATTATCAATGATATTCTTTTTAAAAAGGGGAAAGGATTTCCAACCAGCACCGCCGGCATCCACTACCGTGGTTACTCCAACGCGGAAAGTAAATCCATCCGGAACAACGGCCACCAGCCCATTGCTTAAGTAATGATCCGGTTCTGTACCAAAAAAAACATGGGCATGAATATCAATAAGACCCGGTGTTACATACAATCCTTTTGCATCCACCACCTGGGTTGCTTTGGACGCATCAATATTGGAAGCCACCTGCACAATTTTACCATCCGATACAGCAATATCCATAACGGCATCCATATTATTTTTGGGATCGATAACATGACCGCCTTTGATGACTATATCATACGATTGTGACCAAGCAGTGTTAAGAGAAAAACAGCCCAGGAAACAAATCACACAAACTAATTTTCGCATGGCAGTTAATTTAATTATTTAAAACCCGACCAGGTTGTTTTGAATTTATTGTACTAATTAGCAAACAATCATTTTTTCGCCACCAGAATTTTTCTCGCCGCCGCCACTTCCCCTGCCGTAACACTACTCGAGCGATTATTAAAATTTTGCCTGATATAAGTTAATACCAGGGCAAGATCCGTATCCGATAAAAAGCTATGGCTGGGCATCAATCCATTATACTGTTTTCCATTTACCGTGATTGACTGCTGCAGCCCGTTAAGCAGGATATTAATGAGCCTGTTTTTATCCCCAACCACATATTCGGAACTATCCAATGGAGGGAACCTGCTTCCATCTCCCTTACCATCCATTAAATGACAAGCTACACAGTAGGTTTGATAAATCTGTTTACCACCGGCCACCACTTCTTTCTGGAGGTTATCCGCCACTTCATCGGGTGTTCTTATATGGGCACTCTGTTTTCTTTTTTCAATTCCTGCCAGTTGTTCCGTTCCGAATTTTGTTTTATCACCTGTAAACATTATCCGCCATATTTTTCCTTTTCGGGAATCGCTGATGTATAATGAACCATCTGGTCCCTCGGCAAGACCCATTGGACGGCTCTTTGCATCAGTAGTATTGAGTATGGTATCCATTCCGGCAAATCCATCCGCAAAGACTTCCCAGGGTCCCGAAGGTTTTCCATCCTTAAAAGGAACAAAGGCAACAAAATAGCCCGACTGGGAATAAGGCGCCCGGATAGTGGAACCATGAAAGGCAATAAAAGCGCCGTGCTTATAATGGTCAGGAAACTGATCGCCCTTATAAAACAACAGATCGTTTGGAGCCCAGTGAGCCGGAAACCCAATTAGCGGTTGCACATACTGGTTTCCCTTTCCTTCTTTCTTCCCGTCTCCTCCGTATTCAGGATTAAGTAATTTTTTTCCCTGCATCTGGTCATAATAATAATAAGGCCAGCCCGCATCTGCGCCTTCTTTTATTCTTAAAAACTCTTCAGCGGGAAGAAGGGCACTTTGCCATTTATTATATAATGCCGGCCAGGTTCGGTGCAAGTCGTCTCTTCCGTGCTGAACAATGTATAAGTTTTTATCAGCCTCGTTCCAGGTAATGGCTACCGCACTCCGGATACCCGTGGCATACCGCTTTCCGTCTTTGATCGTTTGGTTTTTTTGGTTTGGATTAAATTGCCAGATTCCGGCGTGCTCTTCTAATTGCGGACAGGGATTTTGACCAGGCGATTCAGGAATCCTATCCATTTCCTGGCAAACATCCGAAGGAGACCCAAAGGGAACGTACATATTTCCCTTATCATCAAAGGCTATTGGCTTAGCCGTATGATTAAATCCATGCGGATCATTCAGGTAATCGTCCGTAAGAATCATTTCAAGTGTGGTATCCGGGAGAAGTTCGCCCGGCCTTAATTTACACCGATATACTTCACCAGTGGAACTGAAATACAGATACCCGTTATGAATACGCATCGCAGTACCATACCCCATGGTATCCGTATATACCCCGAACCTTTTTATAATGTCGGCTTTACCATCATTGTTTTCATCCCGCAATGCCACATTACCTCCTTCGGGATAGGACGCTCTGAGTTTTACATAAATGTCGCCGTTGTCATTTACTGCCAGGTGCCTTGCCGGCCCTAAACTATCTACCACCACCACGGCTTCAAAGTTTCCAGGCAATTCCAGGCCACCATTATCCCGATCGCCCCGGGGCAATCCGGTATTTCTGCATTGGGTGAATAAAAAGACAAAAGATAAAAATAGTAACCCCTTTAAAGAAAATTGAATCATCATAACCGGCAAAAAAAATCGCATGGCATTTATTTTATCAACTTGAATTCTATTAGTAGAGATCATACGAATTACTGTTCCATATATTTAAAAAATCAGGAATAAGCCGCGTTAGCAAATTCTTCTTTTAATCTACGCGCCACCAATTTATCTTCTCCCGCTTTCATGACCCAGGTGGTAATACTGATATGTTCTTCTCCATTATTGACAATCTCAATAGAAGGACTGCCATTTCGTAATTTTTCCTGCAATTCTTTGGTTGTAATTTTCACTTTGCTTTTATCCCAGGTAACATGTAAGGTGGGTGTTACATTTCCCAACGGAGGCACTTTTACTTCCGTAGTAATGCCGTTAATTTTATCGACGGCGTTTTTGATGATGGCTACACGACCTTCCCAATCTTTCCATTCCTTATCATGATCGTATTTCAGATAATGGTCGAGGGCCACGTACATGCCGATCACTTCTTCTTTGTTTACTTTCATACCACGTCCAAGGGTGGATCCCCGGGGGGGCATGGATAATCGGGCCGCCGCAATTATTTCTTTTTTACCTATTAATAAACCGGCACTTTGTGGTCCTCTTATTGCTTTGCCTCCGGATATAACAACGAAACTGAATCCCATTTCATTAAACCGCCAAAGATTGGATACCGGGGGAACGTCCGCGGCAATATCAATAGAAGTGGGAATATTATATTTCTTCCCTAATGCCACCCAATCCTCGTGCATGATTTTTCCTTTGTCGGCTTCGATATTCAAAAAATGAAGCAAGGCTGTTTTTTCATTAATGGCTTTTTCAACATCTTCTACGGTTTCCACCGCCACCATCTTACAGCCTGTATTCAAAAAAGCATGATTATACCCAATTTCGTGTGCCTTTTGATAGATGACTTCAGATTTCATTCCGGTTCCCTCCAGGTGAGGTAATTGTTCTACTTTCTTTTGGTCCATACCGGTAAGAATGCCGGCCAGTCCCAATGTCATTCCACTAAAAGCGCCACTGGTTACTACAGCCGCTTCTGATTTTACCAGCGCTGCGATTTTTTCGCCTACTTTATCCTGCACTTCGTCGAGCAGGCAGAAATCACGTGATGCGGCGCGAATGGCATCCACTACTTCCTCATGCATCAGGGATCCGGTCATAAAAGTATAAGTACCGGCCGCATTGATAAAAGTGCGCACTCCTAATTCTTTAAATATATCCCGTTTAGAAGTGGCAGCAGGAGCCGCTGCAGCAGACTCAGAAGGTAACAGGCTTCCGGCAACGCCCGCAACGGGTAGTATGGACAAATTCTTTAATAAATTTCTGCGGTTCATATTTCAGTTAATTAAGGTCATTAAAAAAAGCTCCTTTGGCTGGTATTCGGCAGACAGTCTCCCGACTACCGACTTTCAACTCTCCACTTGCATCGTCATACATAGGCAATACAATCCATTTCTACCAATGAATCACCCGGCACACCTCCTTTAGCTACTGCAACGGTAGAACGCACCGGAGGATTTTTTCCAAAGCGCCCTTTAAACACTTCGTTCATTCCTTTGTAATCATTAATATCATTCAGATACACGGTTACTTTCAACACTTTTTCCATAGATGAACCGGCATTCACCAATTCTTTTTCCAGTTCTTTCAGTACATGATCGGTGTGCGATTTTATATCTCCCACAAAATGGGCACCTTTACCGGCAATAAAAACCATGCCGCCAAATTTCGTTGCACCGGAAAAGAGTGGGATGTCCTGGTCATCTACCACATTGAATACTTTTTTTTCATTTCCCCGATCCGATTTCGCATGGGCCGCTAACCCAAGACCGGTAAATGCTACTACAGAAGCGAATATTTTTTTGATGATTGACCTGCGTTGTTCCTGCATGGCATTATCGTTTTATGGTAATTTAATAATGCCTAAAAGTTACAGCTAATTATTGAGGTTGGATCAACCCCTGAAATAAAGATTGTTCAGATAGAATTATTATTACGCAAACGTTTGCTCCTGATTCAACTTATGGAGAGAACATTAGCCCCAGTAGATTATTTTTTTTTGCATTGCCTCCCCTGTTTCTATTCACTTCTTGTGTCGATGCTCTTTCAAGTCGTTTGAATGTTTGATTAGAATTAGATCATTTATACCTGGTTTCGCAAAAATATCTTTTGAAGCGAGTACTTGTTATTTGATAGTAGCTATCGGGTTTCCGCACAAACGAAAAATTAAGCTGGGTAATAACCGCCAATGACTTTCGGAAACAAACATATCATTAACGACTATTCAACGGATTTAGGCAACAATTCTCGGCTGGAAAGCAATATAACACTTACCACCATGTACCATATGGCTACAAAAGGGCCCCAGTCAATGGAACCAGCATCCGCCGGTGGTATTGGAAAATAAAAGAGATTGAAGCCCAGAAGCAAAAGACCCAATGCCAACCCAATAAAACCAACAATTTTCCAGAAACCCTTTCTCTTTATCATGCTGTAACCAAATAATATAGTGGCAGTGAAGATTAGTACATCCCAGGCAACATCCATCCCTAATTGTACATTATTGAGTCCTTTATTTATTCTTTCACCAACTGCTTTTATTTCCGCGCTGCTTTCCGCCGGTGTTTTTTCCAGTACAGAAAATATAGATTGTTGCACTGTAAGCATCAGTAATAATGTAACCCCGCCGGCAATGGCGCTAACAACGGCGATTTGTAAACGGGGAGATTCATCAGTGGCTGACAAAAAATAATATAACCCGGTACAACCAATAGCAAGCAGTGGCCCAAAGGCAAATGCCGCTATATACACCAACATGTCGGGCATGGGTATAAAGGCAACAGTAAAATACAGGCCTCCGCTCAACAGGCCACAAATGGCACCTGTTTTAATCCATAGGTTCCGGTTGTTTTCTTTATTCATGAAAATAATTCTTAGCTATTCTTATATATTTATTAAGCCGGGTAATTTCATCTGCACTATTAAACAGCAGGCTGCTTTGTTTCTAAAAAATAAATTTACAACTTTATCAACTTATTACTTTTCACTTGCCATCCGGGTCATGCTCCATTGAAATATCAAATGTAGCGTGTTCAATGGCTGTATTTTTGGCAAATAACTGTTTCCCATCTATAATATCCTTAAAAACAAGTTTGCTTTTATTTTGCACCTTTGGCTCAACCAGATAATGTCCAAATAATACCATTTCTGAGATCAAGCTGCCACTAGTCAGGGCCTTTGACATGTTCATCATTTTGTTTATCTCCGATTGTGAAGGCATTTGTCCGGAGGCATAATGCTTCTGGAACTTAGCAGCTTCCGCCTTCATTTTTTCCAGGTTTTTAGTATACACTTTTTCTTTTGCTTCTGCCCTCATACGCTCCTCATCTATAAAGCAAACCATTAGAATGTTCTGCATCAATCCAGTTCCTTTAGGAAATGCTAGTTTTGTTCCTACCATCCATATTTCTTCTCCATCCGGTTCAAATTGGAAAACCATTGCAGTATCCTTTCCCTCATCGTAAAAATCAATTCTAAGTTTAGGCGGTATCGATTCCCATATTTTTGTGCCGGTATAATTGACCACACCTGCTTTACCCCATGCTTTTGCATCAGTCAAATTTAATTTCATGTGTTTTGCTTCAGGGTCAGGGCCAAGCAATATCCATTTCAACTTATGGCTAACTGTGTCTTCCGGGTCGGGTATTGCAGCAAAATAATTTTTGCCATTCAAATCGGCCAATTGCCCCCCGCCATCTTTTTCTATTCTTCCGGATACTTTAATGTCAAATTTAAATCGGTTAAAGTGGAGTGCTTTTTCATATTTCGTTCCACCTTGCAAATAATCTTTATCCTTGCCCCCCAACATTGCATATTCCCTCATGGTACCCAACATAAATGAAGGGTTCAGTGCAATAGTATAATCGTACTCATGCATCGCATTAATAAGCCAGTTAAAAACGTTTTTCATAATGGGGTCAACAAAATCCTTTTCCAATGATTCTCCGTCAGACCCCGGTTCAATACCAATTAACTGTCTTGTTCTTTCTATACTCAGTGCTCCCGCAATAACCGATTCATGACGCAAGGGGTCATTACCAAATTTTTCCACCAACATCTTTGCTTTTTGTCCCAGTCTTTTCATCAAGAATTTAATGGCTGAATCCAGTTTGGTGTTCTCTTGAGGAGCGGCTTCGTCCAATTTATTCCAATAGAATTCATAGGAATATATTTTGGATATTAACTCATCTTCCTCACTTCTCAATTTTATCCAAAACTCTTTCACCCCTTTTCTATATTTCCTTCTTTTTCCTTCATCACGTTGTGAACGGTAATCGTATTCTTTTGCCGGAGGAATGGGTATCTCTACCGAAGTATTCTTATAATTATTTACATATTCCATTAATGCTTTAAGCAATTCTTCTTTTGTAACGTCGAGTTTCCGCCGATATTCTATTTTTCCCAATTGGGTTCTATTGAGTACCTCCAGATAAGGCACCTTCGGTATTTCTTTTTCATTGGATAATGCACTGCTGTATGCCTGCTGTGCATCATCGTAAGATTCTTTTAGCGGTTGAGCATAATATGGAACTACGGATTTAGGGAAACTACCTCCCAGGATCTTCATCATCTCATTCTTACGCTGCGGCATTTTGTTCAGTTCCGCCAGCATAGCGTCCAGTTCTTTGCCCGACACCGTTTTTCTTGGTTTGGGTTCCGCTTTGCTTAGTTTTTTTACGATTCTTTTTGTGGTATCAAGAATGATCGTATCACCTTGTGGGGCAATTAGTACATTGGGGCCTTTTTTTTTGCCTTTATGAAAAAAGAAATAATCAGCAGTATCAGCCGGGGTTTGTTGTGCTGCCGTTTTTTGTTGAAGTACAATTGCGCTGATTGAAAGAAGTAAAAACGGTAATATCTTTTTCATCATAAATAAAGTTTAATGCATGCCGGTCGGCAGGCAGAGTTTGTGATTTTAGTTTAATTCTTTTATCCACTGTTGTACAAATGTTCTGGCGGTCTCCGTTACATCTTTTCCGGCACGGAATGCCATCTTCCATTGTGCAGTTTTTGCTTCATATTTTGGATTCGTAAAAATTTGTTTTCCGTTCCGTTCAGCAACTGTAGCTTTATAATCTATACCATTTGTCAGCGCTAAAAAATTTACAAGCCTTGCTTTTATCACAGGCAAATACTTGTTCGGATAATTTATTTCCCATTGTTTTGCTAATCCTTTAAATCTTTCATTCAGTCTGTTGGCATTTTCCTGGTCCAGCCTCCAAATATTATCAATTAGCCCGCTGTTAGGTTTCTTAAAATCTTCAATTTCTCTTTTAAGTTCAGCAATATGTTCTGTGTAGGATTTTTTCATCAACGGGTCTGTAGTAGTAGGCAATAACCGCTGTAAATTTTGTATTACCGTTTCATTGCGTTTTATGGATTCCTCCCGGATGGTTTCTTTTGATTTTGCAAAGGCAGTATGCGGTTTCGGTTTTACGCTTTCCCTTACCAGTTGATATTCTTTTTCAAATTCGGCAGTACTTACATATTGCTTAGCATATTTCATGGCTTCTAAAACAATTGCCGCTTTGTCGCCGGTTGCTATACTGTTTCTCCCCGCGAGCGTCCTGACTAATCCAGCTTCATATAGGAAACACATTTTTATGTGCTCTTTAGCCTCAATCTCAGTTATACCTAATTGCTTCCAAAACTCATCCGGAGCTTTTTTTACCCGGTAAGAAACCAATGCAAAGCTGCTCATGAAAATGATAAGTGCGGCGGCAGCTATTACTGTAAAAAGTCTGCTTTTCATAAAAATATTTTTTATTTCAATTCAGTCAACCACTGTTGTGCAAATGTTCTGGCAGTTTCTGTTACTTCTTTACCGGCACGGAAAGCCATTTTCCATTGGAGGCTCATTGCTTCATATTTGGGGTTGGTGAAAAATTTCTTACCGTTTCTTTCTGTAAGCGCGGCATTGTAGTCAATGGCTTTTGTTATTTCTAAAAACTGGGTAAGCCTGAGTCTTATCAATTGTGAGCTTTTCTCAGGGAAATCCACCTCCCATTGTTTTACTGATTTCAAGTATTCATCATTTCTCCATTTAAAATTATTTTGTTCGCCCTGCCAGGACATTTCAATCATTTTACTGTTGGGTGATTTATAATCTTCTATTTGCTTTTTTTGTATCTCGATCTGGTCGGTTAAAGTTTTTTTATTTTTGGCGTCTGCAATGCTGGGGAGTATCTTCTCTATATTTTTAATCCCCTGCTCTGCATCCTTTATAAATTTTTCTCTGATACTTTCTTTTGTTTTCATGGGTTCAGGCGGTTGTGGTTTCATATTTTCCCTGTACGATTCATATTCTTTTATAAACGCCGGCGTTGTTAAATATTTCTTTGTGTAGTCCAGCAAGTTAGTAACAACAGTCGCCCGGTTGCCAAGGGCAATGTTCTTCGCATTTTTAACACCATAAGCAAATAAATTGCCCTGCCTGAAACTTTGGGCTATGCTGAGTTTCCCATCTTTCTCAGTTGTTCCCAACAGTTTCCACACATCATCGGTAATTTTCTTTGTGGTGTAACTCATGAAAACAATGCAGCTCATTACAAGCATAAGTGCGGTGGCGGCTATCCGATTTAATAATTTAAGTTTCATAAAATTTATTTTAATAGTTAATTGATTATTGTTTTAAAAACTCTACTCTCCTGTTCTGCATTTTACCTTCCTTGGTTCTATTATCACCAACAGGTTCTGCTTCTCCTTTTCCATCCGTAACCATTCTGGATTCATCTATACCAAAATCTTTTGTCAACGCATCTTTTACTGCTGTGGCTCTTTTTTGAGAGAGAGTAAGATTGGATGCTTCACTCCCATCGCCGTCGGTATGTCCAATTATTTTTACTTTGAAATCTGGAAACTTTGTCAATACGTCGGCTATTTCTTTCAACACACCATTGCTTTCCGGTTTAATAGTAGCGGAGTTTACATCAAATAAAATTCCGGTGGTGGAAAATTTTCCTTCTTCAATTAATTTATGTCTTGTATCGGACAGGCCGGTGGCTATTTTTATATTGCTGATATAATAAGCATACCGGGGATCCGAAATGGGAGACATTTCAATAAAAAACTGGTTGCTGGGAAATTGTTCCGCAACAGCCGAAGGCATATCGTATAATTTTTCTCCGTTCAACCAAATACGCAGTCGTTTTCCCTGTACCTGCATAGCCATATGCGCTATCTTATTGAAATTATTTTTTAACGAAGGGGTTTTTACCGTTGATCCTTTTACATAACCTCCTCCATTGAGCTCAGAAGAAAGGTCCCAGGAGCCGCCATCTAATCTGGCTGTATAATGTATACGGCTTGACTGATACTTACTATATTGAACTAAGAATGAATTATCATCGGGAGTAAGCTCTCCGCTTGAAAGAAATCCTATCGACAGCCTTGGCCACCAGGGTCCTGCATTTTCTAATTGAAATATCAGGTCGCATTCAATAGTGAAATTTTTAGTGAATTCTTTATTGTTGGCGGAAAGAAAAACACTTCTTTCTCCCAGCTTCAGCCAGTTGCCGCCAAAATTATTCAGGGTTACCACTTCTCCCTTACCGTTTGTATTCCAGCCAACCGGTAATTCGCCGATGTTTTCTGTGGCAAAATCTTCGGCATATAAAACCGTATCTCCCGGAACAAAATCATATTTTGAATAACTGGAGAGACTGTTTTCTTCTTCTGAAGCAGTTTGCCCTGTACTTTTATCGGAAGGAATATTTTTCCCTTCGATTTCATCCAGCGTTTTGTTTACTTTTTTGTCAATATTATTGACCGTTCTGTTTTCAACAGTGTTTTTCACTTTGTTTTTTATTTTGTTCAACAGGCCCTGCGCAGAAAGTATAGAGGCTGATAGTGAAACCAGCATAACGGAGAGAACTATCTTTTTCATTTTAATATATTTTTGGAATGATTGATTTTTTAAAAAGAAAGCCGCTTACGCAGCTTTCTTGGCGTTAAAAGAAGTAGAATTCTCGGCCACTTGGGATTTGAAATTATTGTCCCCTGATTTTTTTGCTGCCCCGACAGAAACTTCTTTCATTACAGTTACCGGCGGCTTCGATAAGCAGGCCAGTAAAATTTGATAATCGATAAACTTTCCCTTTTTCATGACTATTTTTTTAAGGTTTAATGATGACACAAATATCTATTGGATGGTAAGCTTGCACAATCGCATCTGTATGTGAAAAGTAAAAAGGAAAGAATCTCATAATTCTTGCAAAGAAGGCTGATTGGCAGACTTTTACAGCGGTTGTTTACTCTGCCTATACTACCAACCGGGCACACATAAACATGTGGTTTTGGGAAATGGGCTGATTAATAAACAGGGGTTCTTGTTTAATTTTGAGAAGATTAAAAGCATACCCAATGCCTGAAAGAAGAAAATATTTCACCTGTCAAGTATTCTGTATTGCATTATCCGGTATGTTATTCAATTCTTCATTTGCCCAACCCGGTGAAATTGTTTTTAACCGCCTCACCAAAGAAAATGGACTTTCAGCAAATATGATACATTGGTTACTTAAAGACCGGCAGGGCTTTTACTGGCTTTCCAGTGTTAATGGATTGCAACGCTACGATGGTTACCGGTGGGTCAATTTTCGCCATAATGAAAAAGACAGTACCTCACTCCCTGACAATGTAGTATATCAATTAATGGAAGACAATCAAAATAGATTGTGGCTCAACAGCGGAGGTTATCCCTGTATTTATAATCCGCTGAAAAGAAATTTTAAGAAAATTCCGGTTGAATACCCGGGCAATAAACCATTTAATATCTACTCACTTTTCCAGGACAGTAAAAACCAGATATGGATGGTATCGGGCCCGCAGGGGTTATTTGTACTGGATACGGTTAAAAATATTTTCCGGCCCTATACAACCATATGGCCATCCTTTTTCTCCAAAGTCTTTTTTTTTCAGGAAGATGCGGAAGCAGGCCGTTACTGGCTGGCTACTGAAAAAGGAAGCGTACTGTACGATACGAGAAGAAACATTTATTTACATAGCAAGAATAACCCCGATTCACTTCCCTGCTTTAAAAGCAAAGATTTTTCTGAATACTACCAATTTGTTTATTTAGACAAAAATAAAATTCTATGGACTTGGAGCGGGCATCCGGTTAAAGGAGGTTTAGTATTCCGGTATGATATTACCAATAAAGAATTTATCTCTGTTAAAAAAAATGAATTCGCCCCTGTTAAATATTATTCCTATGCAGAGCCAATAAAATTTATCACCGACCAAACAGGTACAACCTGGGCATACGGTACCCAATTGTGGCGTTATGATTCCCGGCTAAAAGAGTTTATTGAAGTGCCCCGTCAACAAAACAACCCGTATGGGATATTTTTTAACTGGATTTACAATATGTATGAGGATACGGATGGAATTATCTGGGTAATGTCGGACCTGGGTTTATATAATTTTAATCCCAGGCTCCAAAATTTTACCACCTTAAACGGGGTATGGTCGTACGGGCAAAAAAAAATCACAAATGCAGAAACGAATGGCTATTTACAAACAACCGATGGCCATATTTTATCTGTTGGCTGGAGCTACGATGGAATTATATTTTATGACAGTACATTTAAACAGGTAAGACCAATATATGGCTTTAATCCGGCTGATAAAAAATACAATCAGGCGGATTGGAATAAATGCTGGACAGCATTCCAGGATAGTAAAGGAATCGTCTGGATTGGTTGCCAGTACGGAGGCATAATTCAAATAAATCCGGTTACCAGGCAAACCATTACCCTTAACCTTCCTGAGTTTGAAAAACATACTATACGAAGTATTACTGAAGATAGCGAAGGAAATGTCTGGTTTGGGACAAATCATAGTACTGTTGTTAAATGGATGCGGAGTACAAATAAATTCAAACAAATAATTTCATTACCCGCACTTAAAGAAGATTTCGGAATGATGCTTGCCTTCGTAAAGGGAAATAATCGGGATTGTTTTATACCAACTTCCAACAGCGGTTTACTGCATATTGATATGGTCTCGGGAAAAATTATTGAACAGTTTCAGCATGATGAAAATAATTTCCAAAGCATCAGTAACAATTTAGTTACCTCCATAATACCACTCAATAAGGATACGCTGGCAATTGCAACCGGGAGCGGAATTGATTTGTACAGTATCGATAAAAAAACGTTCAGTCAAATCGCAGAAAAAGACCAACTTCCGGGTAGCGGTATTATCAACATGCAGGCTGATGATAACAGAAATCTTTGGTTTACGACAGTGGATGGCATTGCAAAAATTCACTTACCTGATAAAAGGATCCATAAATATGGCGCTCAGAATGGAGTAACGGAAAGTAGTTTTCAGACCAATGCAGGCATCAAATTAAAAGACGGGAGAATTATTTTTGGAACAACTCCGGGCATGGTGTATTTTAATCCGGCAGATATTAATGAAACCAAAGTGCCGGATGATGTAATGATAAGCGGCATCAGCATTTTTAATAAAATTCTTTCGGTTGACAGTTTATTTCAGTATAGCAATAAAATCAGGCTGAAATATTCTCAAAATTTTATCAGCATTCAGTTTTCCTCACTTGGTAATGCGATATACAACCGCCCTGTATATTATTATATGCTGGAGGGAATAAATAAAGAATGGGTGGCAACACAAAACCCCGAAGCCGTTTATAGTTATTTGCCGTCTGGAACTTATAACTTCAAAGTAAAATGTATTTCACCGGATGGAGTGCCTTCTAAAAACATAACATCATTTACCATTTACATTAAACCCCCATTTTACAAAACCTGGTGGTTTTACCTGCTCTGTGTGGCATTTATTTCCTCGGCCATTTATTTTATTTACCGGCAGCGCATAAATAAATTGCTGGCTGTAGAAAAAGTAAGGACAAGAGTGGCCAGGGATTTACATGATGATATGGGCTCTGTGCTCAGCACTATCAACATTCTTAGCGCCATGACAAAAACAAAGATGAATGAAGACCCGGTGAAGGCCAGCGAATATGTTGGTAAAATAAGCGATAACAGCCAACGGATGATGGAAGCGATGGATGATATTGTATGGAGCATTAAACCTGCGAACGACAGTATGCAGAAAATAACAGCAAGGATGAGGGAGTTTGCCACAAGTATTTTAGAAGCAAAAGATATTGAACTGGATTTTAAAGTAGATGAAAAAGTAAATGACGTAAAACTCAATATGGAAGCCAGAAGAGATTTCTTTCTTGTTTTCAAAGAAGCGGTAAATAATGTGGCTAAATATTCGCGTTGCAATAAATGTTCTATTCATATTTCTTTATACCAGCACAGACTACTATTAGATGTTCATGATGATGGAATTGGATTTGATGTGAGCAAAGCTGACAGCGGCAACGGTCTTTCCAATATGCAAAAAAGAGCAGAGGCGATGAAAGGGAGAGTATCTGTGCAATCAAAACCTGGTGAAGGCACGCAGGTAACGCTGAATTTGCCGGTACCATAAATATTCTCTTATTTTTTGGCAATTACTTCTACGCTATTTATCATCTCTTTTTCCGAATAATAATTTCCCAAAAAAATGGTTTTGATAGATGCGGCATATAATTGTACCTGTTGCTGATAATAATTCTGCTGCTCAATAGTTTCGTAATCTATCGGCCTTTTATAGCCGGGAAACTCTACCGTAATCAGACGTATAGCTGGCCGGTTATATTCCGGATTGGCGGTATCTTCTATGGCAGTGGAAGCCCATCCACCCAGTGATACGCCATGGCCTTTCCCTTTTATCAAAACATTGCTGGTGATATTTCTTTTTTGTAAAAATCCTTCAGGTGCTATGCCAGGATCTTTGTAGTACAAAGCAGTCGGATATTTTTCTAACTCATTACCGGGTACGAAGCCACCTGATTGATGAATATAACGGGCCATATCAACGGCGAGGCTGCTGTCGGTTTCATATCCCAATGCAATTCCCCTGCTATTTGTTCTCGGGTCGGTATAAATTCCCGCACGGGCCTTATCCCGTATCGCATGCAGGTTCACGATTCTTTGAGGACGAAATACACTAATTAATTCCAGCAGCAATTGATTTTCCTTCTCAATAACTCGACCCAAATGATCCAAAGCGGTTTGGGTATCAAATGACTTACCTAATGAGGGCATTTGGCGGTTAGGATCAATGGCCAGCGCATGAGTATAACGGCCAATATTAGCATCAGCTCCAATTTGGGAAGGAAAACGCAGTGCGCTCGCGGCATTGTCTGGAAATAAACAGGGTACGATGATAACTGAATAAAAACTGGGTGCCCCACTTTGCAGCTGCTTTATGAGTTCCCTTGCTATTTCAATCGCCGCTAATTCAGAACCATGAACACCACCAATTATTAAGGCTTTCCTATTGCTGGTACCCGGGAAATACCAGGCTTCCACCGGCTTGCCTTTTTGAGAAAACCCCAGTGTGGCCTTTCCGGCAATCTTGTTACTAATGAATAATGCGAGTGTAGATCCATCAAGAGTTGGGTACTTAGCAATTGAAATTAAATTATTACCCGCATTACTGTCACCGGTATTGGCATTACCATTCCATAGTGTACTAATCAGACAAACTACACTGAGTATTAAACTATATGCATGCCTCTTATTCATTGAAACGCGGTTGAATAATTAATTGTAAAGACACAAATATCTTTTACAGGCAAGCTGCATGCAATCGCATCTGCATGTGAAAATTAGAATAGCAGAGGTATATGTTTTGATTTGACGAATACTGACAGGCAGGATTTTACGGGAAAGCATTTTTACTTAATACTACAAACCGGGTACACATAAATATGTGATTTTGGTGCAAGCCTGTTTATTAAACAAAACTTGTTGTTTAAATTTGAGAAAGTGAATAGTATATTATGTTCATTAGAAGTATTGTATATAAAATCGTGCGATCTGCCTGCGCTAAAGCTTCGGCAGGAAGGCGCAACCAACATCAAATAGAATTACGAAAGCCGGGAGCAAATAAATGGTATTTAGCTGTCCTATGCTTTTGGTTACCTGTATACATAGTTGCTCAATCGGGGGATATCATTTTTACCCATGAGACCAAAGAAAACGGACTGTCCAGTACCAGAGTGAATGCCATCCTGAAAGATAAGAACGGCTTTTATTGGGTAAACACCGTTAATGGTTTGCAACAGCTTGATGGCCACAGGGTAGTTAAGTTTCGGCACAACCCGGCAGATTCCACCTCTTTACCCAATAATGAAATGGGGTTTATAATAATGGAAGATAATAAGGGTCAGGTTTGGTTTCACACAGAATCGGGGTTATGCGTTTACCAGCCTTATCGCAGGAATTTCAAAAAAATAAATTTTAAGAAGCCCGGAGAAGAATCTTTTCCCATTACTTCCTTTTTTCAAGACAGCCATGGACTGATATGGATGAGTGTGCCGGGTGATAATCTTTATGTGCTGGATACGGTAAAAAATAGTTTTACTGTTTATACATCTGTTTGGCCGGAGTTTCCAAACAAAATTTTGAGTATTGTCGAAGATAAATACAATGGTTACTATTGGCTGAATACAGAAAACGGTCTTGCAGTATATGATACAAAAAAGAGAGAATACTATCATCAGAATAATAATCCCGGCGGCCTGCAGTGCTTCTTCAGTTCTGCCATTTTTTCCCGCCCTGACTTTATTTACAAAGACAATAATGATATCTTATGGATACATAAAAAAATAAATGGCGCAGGTTCTGTAATCAACCGCTTTGATATAAGAAATAATGAACTCATCACTGTACAAAATAAGGGCAATGCGTTTGGCAGTTTTTTTACAGATGCATCGGGTACTACCTGGGCTTACGGAAATAGTTTAGCCCGATATGATAAAAAAGAAAACCGGTTTATTGAAATACCCAAGAAAAGAGAGAGCCTGTATGGCATTGATTTTAATGAAATACAAAATATGTATGAAGATGATGAAAATAATATTTTCATTATGACGGATATGGGATTGTACAACTGTAATCCGGGCCGGCAAATTTTTACTACCCACAATATATTGTTCCATTCATCCAAAAAAACAACCGATGCCCGCATTAACGGATTTGTTGAAATTAACGATGGCTACATCATAGCGCTGGGTCGTGAAGGAGATGGATTATACTTTTTTGATACCTCTTTTAACCTTACCAATTTCCGTTACGGATACAATCCATTAAAATTTCCGGATAAAAATTATTTATCGGCATGGTGTGGCTTGCAGGACAGCAAAGGAACAATCTGGATTGGTTGTGATGCCGGCCGCCTCTTTCAATTAAATCCCTCTACAAACAAGATAATAGTTCTTCCTGTTCCTGAACTTGGAGACCAAACTGTCCGCAGTATTGCAGAAGACAAAAATGGAAATATCTGGATAGGTACAAATAATGATATAATCGTAAAATGGACCCGAGGAGTCAACAGTTTTAAACAAATAGTTTATGCCGGTGATATAAAGTACAAACCGGAATGGGTGCTCCGTATTTTACCCGGTTATGAAAATGATTTATGGGTGGCAACTACCGGCGCAGGTTTGCTCCGGCTTGATTTGGCGACAGACAGAATAAAAGAACAATTTTTACCGGACAGCAATTCCCAAAGTATTGGCAGTTATTATGTGGTTGATATCGTGGCACTGAACCCAACAACTTATGCAATAGCAACAGAAAGCGGCATTGATTTATTCGACTGGCGCAGGAAAACATTTTCACATATTACTGAGCAGGATGGGCTGCCCTCTACCGGTGTTTACAGCATGATGAAAGATGATAAGGATAACATCTGGTTTACTTCGGTTGACGGGCTGTCAAAAATTCATCTCCCTGATAAAAGGATAAAAACGTTTGGCCCCCGTGATGGAATTACCACTGAAGATTTTCAAACAGAGGCGGATTATAAATATGCAAATGTGGTCCGTTTAAAGAACAATACAATTATTTTTGGTAATCCCCGCGGCTTTATACGTTTTAATCCCGGAAACATTGATGAGACAACTGTCCCTGCTGATGCATTGATTACAGGGTTTCGCATTTTTGACCGCAGCCTTTCTGTTGATAGTTTATTTCATAAAGGCAATACCGTTTGGCTGACTTACGCCCAGAATTATATCACCATTCAGTATGCTTCACTGAAAAATATTTTTAACAACCGGCCTGATTATTATTACATGCTCGAAGGTTTTGATAAAGACTGGGTAAAGGGCGGCGGTAGCCATGAAGTCATTTATACTTATTTGCCGGGTGGCGATTATACTTTTAAAATAACATGTATTTCGGCAGATGGGGTGCCTTCAAAAAACATTACATCTTTTTCCATTCACGTCAAACCGCCTTTTTACAGGACTTGGTGGTTTTTTACGCTGCTAACGATTTTTATCTTATCTGCCACCTGGGCAATATACAGGCAACGGATAAATAAATTATTAGCGGTGGAAAAAATAAGAACCAAAGTGGCAAGGGACTTACATGATGATATGGGCTCCGTTCTCAGTACCATCAATATCCTCAGCACCATGGCAAAAACCAAAATTGCAGATGACCCGGTAAAAGCCAGCGAATACGTGGGTAAAATAAGTGATAACAGCCAGCGAATGATGGAATCCATGGATGACATTGTGTGGAGCATCAAGCCTACGAATGACAGCATGCAGAAGATAACGGCGAGAATGAGAGAGTTTGCCACTGGCATATTAGAAGCAAAAGATATGGAGCTCGATTTTAAAGTGGATGAAAAAGTAAATGATGTAAAGCTGAAAATGGAGGCCAGGAGGGATTTCTTTCTCATTTTTAAAGAAGCAGTAAATAATGTGGCGAAATACTCACATTGTTCTAAATGCTCTATTCATATTGCTTTACATCAGCACAGACTAATATTGGATGTTCATGATAATGGAATTGGTTTTGATGTAAACAGGGCAGACAATGGCAATGGCCTTTCCAATATGCAGAAAAGGGCAGAGGCGTTAAAAGGAAGAGTATCTGTACAATCAAAACCCGGTGAGGGAACCAGGGTAACGCTAAATTTACCCATAACATGATTATGTGGTTGTCCGGAGGTTAAGACTATTGTACTTTTATATAAACAAAGCAAAATGATAAAAACTCTGATATATGAAGACAATCCGCAACTGAGAGAAGGGCTTTCCATGCTCATCAACGGCTCAGATGGATTTGAGGTGCTGGCCGCTTATAAAAACTGTAATGATGTAGAAGCTGAAGTGGAAGCCTGGAACCCTGATGTGATACTAATGGATATTGATATGCCCGGAGTGAATGGTATTGAAGGATTAAAATTGATTCGCAAAGTAAATACGGATGTAAAAATTTTAATGCTCACTGTTTTTGATGACAATAAGAATGTATTTGAATCTTTAAAAGCCGGGGCCAATGGGTATGTGCTAAAAAAAACTCCTCCGGCAAAATTGCTGGAGTACATCAGCGAAGCCGCTTCCGGCGGAGCCCCCATGACATCTTCTATCGCATCGCAGGTATTAAAGATGTTTTCGGAGGTTAATGACCCTGTTCATGCGGATTATAATCTTTCTGAAAGAGAAAAACAGGTGTTACAATTTTTAGTGAACGGATACAGCTACAAAATGATAGCTGCTGAAATGTTTATTGCAATTGATACTGTTCGCAGTCATATAAAGAAAATCTATGAGAAGCTGCATGTAAACAGCAAGGGCGAGGCAGTAGCAAAAGCTTTCAAGGATAAAATATTGTAGCATTTTCCATTTTAGCGTTAATTCAGGCTATTTGCATTTTATAAACCAAGAATCATCTCTTCTAATTATTAAGACATACCTCTTTTACTTCTTTAATTTATCCGTTTCTATCGGACGCTTTCTACCTGATATTTCATTACCTGATTAAATGGAAAGTTTGCGGGTTCTCCCCGCTTTTTCAAATAATGAAATTGTACCCACCCATTCGCGTTGCAGCTTTTACTAACTACGTTTAGAAATTTTACTACCCTTAAAATGGTATTGTTTCAGGTATCGGTTTGTATTACCTTAGCAGTCCAATTTAAATTGTAAACAACCTTCCTTCCCATAACCGTCGTTGCATCATTTACTGCAAGCAGTAGCATCTGGTTTATCGTTTCTGATTATCGAAGCATTTAACATAATTTTCTCCAAGTAAAAATACTGGCAAGAAACCAGCAGGAGAGTTATTGCATCACCCGAAAAGATACAGGTGATTCCTAACAATTATAAACATTATTTTATGGCAAAAGAACAGAACCTCGACGACACAAAAATCCCCTGCTGTCCTGAATTGATTAAAGATGATCATTGCGATGTGATCAACTTTAGCAGGGTACTTACCTATCCAACTACTACTACAGCCGCTGGCCGACAAAGAGTGTTGGTAGAAGTAATCCTTCGTTTTAAATTTTCGCGTTGCACACTGGGGCTAACTCTTGGCGATCCGGTATACAGCACTACCTTGCTGCCAGGTGAAAAAGTGAGATTAAGTACTACTGACCGACGCAGCCGTTTTAGCTATGATAGCGAAACAAAATTGAGTTATCGAAGCGAACAAATCTCCGAAGAACAGTATTACATGACGGCCGTACAAAAGTATATGGCGGATGCTAGTGCGGCTCAATCGGGTCATGCAGAAAATTCATCAGAAGGTCACTGGGATTTTCATGGTGATGCGGAAGGCAGTATCGGAATCTTCAGTTTGAGTGCAAGTGCCAGCACCAATGCCAGCGGTAATCACAACAATCATTCTGTTTCTGATTACCTTAATCAGCAAAAATCACACGTACAGAGTTCCGCATCGCAGGCGGTAAGTGCAACCCGTAAAGCCCACTCTGTTTCTATTGGTGAAGTAAGCAGCCGTACCCATATTCAGGGCGAATCAGAAGATCATTTTGAAGCATCATCCCGGGAATTTTCCAACTATAACAAATGTCATGCGGTGACCTATATGTTTTACCGGCTGAATAAAAAACAAAAAATAAAATTCGAACTTGTATCTATTGAAAGAAGGGTGCTGGATGATAATGCACCTATCGGAGGGGTATTACAACCCGGCACAAAACGGATACCCATTGCATTAGTACCCCAGGATATCCCGGCTACTGCAACACTTAAAAGAGCCACGGATATTTCCACGGGGGCCGGGATCAGTGCAAGAAGTGCTAACCTGGAATTTGCTTCTTTTGCAGCCGCCCCATCTCCTGTGTTGACAAAACCTGTTTTTATATCTGCCCAGAATTTTGGAATTCCTCTTGAAGGTGATATACGTAACCAAGCGTTGAAAGAAGTGGATGAACAGCTTGTGGCTAAAAACCTGATTGATAAAGCAGGTAATGTTACAAAAGAAACAAAGCAAGTAATCGATTTTGAATCAGAATTTTCCCTACCCACCCCTGGTATTATAGTAAAAGGATGCCTGGACGATTGTGATGTTTGCGAACCACACCTGAAAGAAAGGATGCAATTGGAAAACGATCTCCTCAGGAAACAAATAGAGCTATTGGAAAAATCACAGGAGTACAGGTGCTGCCCGCAAGCGCCGGTTATAACGGATTAGCAGTTTTTGATCGGTACCCGTTCTTTTATTTTATTCATTAAAAATTAATCTATTTTTTATGGCAATATTAATGCAAGGCACCTGGAATATCCAGGTCATACAAAAATCGGCTGCCCGTGAACAGCGATTTTTTATTACCGGAGGCAGTAACAATGGCCCTTTCCCCGGAGTGGTTGGTTCGCCTGTGGTGACCGTGTCCGGTTTCGACTGGAACATAACCATTCAGAGCAAAAGCGGGGGTACCTGGCTTAATTCGACCGAAAAGATCCAGTTCCCTACATCGGCTGTTTCTGGTTTTAATATCTTATCAGATGATGCCGGAGCTGCGCCTGATCTTGATTTCAATGATCTTGTTTTGCATGTTTCGCCGGTAGCCACCAGCGGAGCAACAGATTATTTTGTTTATGGAAATGTTTCCTGTTACAAGGGGTTCTGTCGTTTATTCAACCCCTGCTTTCCCAAATACATCGTTATCGATTCACAAATAGCTTTGAATGAAGCGTTACTTCATCCCGGGCTCCGGGAGTATATTCAAAAAGTTTACCCGGATAAAATTTTTCAAAAACCAATAAAATTACCAATCCCAATTCCAGATCCGCCACCGTTTACTCCATTAATGCTGCCGCTGCAAAATGATTTCTTGCTGCCCAATAAAGAAGCCACTCTTTTCAAAAGACAACAGGTTGAACAACCGGGCCCTAAAAAAAATGCGAGAGAAGAATCAGCGACGGAAACTTTTACCGCTGTTTCCTCTGCCAGATTTACAAATGCGGCCACAGCATCCGCTATTACTTCTACAATTGATAAAATAGCTATTGCCGGATTGAGAGACAAGATTCATTTGAATTGTGATGTGGATGCAATGCCATTTGCCATTTTAAGAGTATTGGAATATGACCGGACTGATGCAGAAAAAGCTGGGGGGCCTTATACCGGCACCGGCAACAGGCAAATTCTTGGATATGCTATCACGGACAATTTCGGTAATTATGTATTTCGTTTTCAACGTACAGATTTTGATGATCTGTCGGAAGTAGATGTAGATTTGGCCGACGGCGAAAATATTTTTGCACAGGCAAAACCTGATTTGATTATCCAACTGCTTGACCCGGAAGAAACCGGTTCTATTTTGCATGAATCAGCTCTATACGCCAATGTTGGCACATTTAAAAAGATTAATATTTGCTTCCCCTGTGTCAGTGGGCCTAAAGCTTGCAGCGGACAAGGAATCATTCAGTACATCGGCGACCTTCTTGTTATTCAGGGCACAACGGGAACAAGGGGCGGAGATGGAAATACCCTGGGAAGCACCGGCAAAATAAGTAATGTAGGCAGTAATTTGCTTTGTGCCGCCTGGCAGGGAAGATTAAGGCTGATTGCCTGTTTGAAAGAGGACTCTATAAAGTTTTATACTATAAAATATAAACTTCCCTCAGAACCGGCATCGCAATGGAAATTGGTTACCGAAGGTTGTACCTTGCCCAAGTTTAACGGAATTGATCCGCTGCCGGTTGCTACTTCAATCCGCAGAACCCGGACAATCAACGGAGCTATCAACACGGAATGTTACGAGAATGTAGAAAATTCAGCAGATGCAAATCAATGGATCACCACTTCAAATCTGAAAGCCCTTCTTACAACATTTACTTATGTGAATGATAAACTGTTTTTAGCACAACAGGGAACAGTTCAATTCAGAATTGAAGGCTACCAAGGCGATGCAGCCGGCACAAAAATAGTTACTGTGGATGAAACCATCGATTTATATCTTGACAACCGCGGTGTAGAGGCTGACATTGATCCGAATATTCAGATGGCAGGTACTACCCTGGGAAATTGTGCCTTATTCACTTTACCATTTACAGAAGTTGACGGAGTAAAAGTAGTGACAGACGAGAAGACGCCTATAACGGTACGCTTCAGAGCCAAACAAGAGAGCGGTTTTATGGGCCAATATGCATTAAGTATCGCCAAAGGGGCAATCGGTAATATAACGCTGACCCGTACCGCCCCGGCACCAGCTGTTTTGCATACAACAGCCTTACCTACTGCCGCAGGCCAAACACATATAGGAAGGTTTTATTCGGACACCGGTAATCTTATTAGTTGCTTTTTCAACGGTACACCCGGTGAGCCCGGTTTCCCCGGCGATTATATTGAACTCACTTTAAGGCCGGAAAACAATTGGCTGGAAGCAGACCAGAACTTCTGCGCATTCCGGATAAGAGTAGATGGATATATCCGGCATACCGATGGTGAAAACAGTAACCCAAATTACTCCACCAATGAAGTATTGATTGGAATCGAACGTCCGGAATAATTTAAAGCATGGAACTATTTATTTTATCCATATTGGTAGTTTGGCGATTGACCCATTTATTTTCTAAGGAAGATGGTCCATGGGACTTCATCTTTCTTCTCAGAAAAAAAGCAGGAGCAGGTTTCTTCGGAAACCTGCTCGACTGCTTTTATTGCCTGAGCCTTTGGATCGCCTTACCTTTTGGAATGTGGGTTGGAAATAGCTGGTGGGAAAAACTTTTGTATTGGTGGGCACTGTCCGGGGCGGCTTGCTTATCAGAACAGCTCACTACCTCGTCAAGAAAACCTCCGGCTGACAAACCTGATTATAAAGAAGATTAAATTGTGAAACCTATGTGTAATTGCGGAAATAAAAGAAATGAGTTTACCCAATCTTTAAGCGGTAATGTTATTGCAGAAAGAAACATCAAAATATGGCCTGATGTGAATTTTGAATATACCGGCAGCAGCGGCTTATCCGTTACCGGCGGCATTACCGGCAAAAAATATCGCTTTAACCATCCTGGAGATAGGCAGTTGGTTGATTACCGGGATGCGTCGAGCCTGATGGCCGTACCTGTACTCAAGCAGGTGAAGAATATTACTACAGGCTGATTAAGTACTTCCAACAAATTAATAATTTTGGTTTCCTTGTAATGAGTATGATTATTGTTGCTACAGAATAACCTGTATGGCACTTCTGGCATTTATTTGAATTTGTGCTGTTATCAATTAGCTCATATAAACAAGCTAAACAATCACAGGCTGCATAAAAGTAGAAACAACAAATAAGGGCTGGAAGATGGGTTATACCCTCACCACAAGGGAAAACAATGAGATGATGATGCCATTACGCAATTCAGTTGTCTCTAAAATAGCAATGTCAAAAATCAGGAAGCTGTCACATAAAAATAAAAAAATCAATTGGAATAGTTAAAAATAACTGATTGGGAAAAAAGCGAAAAGCCGGCTTGCGGCCATCAGTTTTGTTGTTTTAAAATAATAATTAATTAAACCAAGGTATTGCAGCAATCCCCGATTCAGATAATTTATTTATTAAAAACAAAAACCAGGCAATTACGAACCCGGCAGGTGAACCAGGCGAATGGGTTATTAACTCTTACAGTTTGCTCGCCAGGTGACCCCCCCACCGGGATATTTACCATTTGACAGCATTACCTTAACAAAATAGAGTAAAGACAGTTTTATTATCTACACAATCGGTTGCATCTTTTTTAATTCTTATTTTTTTTACCTTATTGCCCTTCTGGTGCGTCTTTGTTTCCTGAACCGACTCCGAAAATTAACTATATTTAATTTCGGTTGAAAAACAATTAAGGAGGCACGAAACGGAAAAATAATTGGCCAATACAGATTGAAAGCGGTTACCAGGTTTATAAAGTATAGAATTCGAAAGGACGATTTCCTTCCTATGATTACTAAATCCGGGATTCAGGAAAAAACAGGGGTTGTTTCAAAGCAGTTTGTACCCCGCCAGCGGGTAAGAAATTTTCAATGCGCTGTACAACAATTTTATTCATACGCAATTCGGATTTGACATATAATAGTCAGAATATTTATTGAATTCATAAATCATGTACTAATTCCGATTATATGCAAAGAAGAAACATCATTAAAGGCTTAACACTTTTGCCGCTGGCCGGTAGTTTGTTGCAGACAAAATCGGTATTAGCTTCACCCGGCGGCGAAGAGGGTATTTTAAGGGATAGCTCCCAGGCAGCGGCCGCCGGAGCGGGGCATGCTGCTGAACCGAATATTTTTCAATCCATCGGCGTAGAGCCCATCATCAATTGCCGGGGCACCTTTACTATTATTGGTGGTTCTATTGAGCGACCGGAAGTGAGGGCGGCTATGGAAGCAGCATCAAAAAATTTTGTTCAATACGACGAGTTAGCCGATGGTATAGGAAAAAGATTGGCCGAACTCACCGGCGCGGAATGGGGTATGGTTTCGGCTGGATGCGCCGCCGGAATGAAACATGTAACGGCCGCTTGTGTTACGGGGGGCAACCCGGAGAAACTCATTCGAATTCCCAGCCTTAGCGGTTTTGAAAAAACGGAAGTCGTTATTCCTAAATCGTCTCGCAATATGTATGATCACGCTATCCGAAATATTGGCGTTACAATCATTGATGTGGATTCGCTGGAAGAATTGGAAAATGCACTCAGTTCAAGAACTGCCATGATTTACCTGATGGCTTACAGCGCTTCAGATCCTGGCCAGCCAATGTCGTTGGAAAATATCGCCCGGGTAGCGAGACCAAGAAATATTCCAATCCTGGTTGATGCCGCTGCGGAAGTACTCACTATTCCCAATATTCATCTTCAGCGCGGGGCAACAATAGTTGTTTACAGCGGAGGGAAAGCGATATGCGGGCCCCAATGCGCGGGACTCGTTATTGGCAGAAAGGATATATTGATGTCGGCCTGGCAGGCAAGTTCCCCCCATCATGGCCCCGGGCGAGATAATAAAGTGGGCCGGGAAGAAATGATGGGTATGCTGGCGGCTGTTGAAACCTGGATTAAAAGAGATCATGCAGCCGAATGGAAGACCTGGCTTGGGTTCCTTGAAATAATTGCTAAAAAAGTTTCGACTATTCCAGGGATTACTACTTCGGTTTTTGAACCTACCGATCTTTCCAATAAATCACCGGTATTAAATATAACCTGGGATCCTAATAAATTATTGGTGACGGGGGAAGAAATCGCCGAGTTAGTTGGCAGAACGAAACCGAGAATTGCCTTGGGTAGTGACACAGAAAAAGGACTTACTTCCATAAATATCACTACCGGTCAGATGCAGCCGGGAAATGAAAAAATTGTTGCTGATAGAATCTTTGAACTATTAGCAAAGAAAAGAAATCCAAAGCCCACAGACATGAAACCGCCTGCCGCGATCATCGCCGGCCGCTGGGATGCTACGATTGAATTTTTTAGCAGTACGAGTAAACATACCTTGTTTTTTGAACAGGATGGTAATTGGCTGAAGGGTATTCACAAGGGAGATTTTTCTGTTAGAGAATTAGTGGGCACCATCGAGGGAAATGAAGTAATACTTAAAAGTGTTGATAGGCACGTAGCCAATTTTATTACGTTCATTTTTTCTGGCGTGTTAACCAATGATACAATAACCGGGAATATACATATGGGCGAATACCGGACGGCAACCTTCATCGCTAAGAAAAACAACAGACTGGAGCCCCGTCAAAGAATATTTGTACCGAGTGGACCGCCATTGGCCACCTAGCCGGATGTAACAGAAACACTAAAGCTCATTGCAAGCTGTTATTTTCTTCTGAAAATCCTTCGTTGCAATAAAAGGATGCAGGTCAGCTCCTGCTTTTTGAATTAACTGAAATGAAAATTATGTGTTATCCCAATCATTCCCATAAACTTTTGCTGATTGCCTTCTTATTCATTCCCGTCCAGTTACTTTTTGCCCAACCGTTTGATTTACTTTTAAAGGGAGGTCATGTAATTGATCCACAGAATAAGATTGATGGCAACATGGACATTGCCATCCTGAATGGTAAAATTGCACAGGTAGGTGGCAACATTCCGGCGGCAAATTCAAAAAAAGTTATTGATGTTACCGGGTTATATGTAACGCCCGGCTTAATTGATATGCATGTCCATGTATTCAATGGAAATACGCCCGATGCGTATATCGCGGATGGATACACCAGCCTGCCGCCCGACGGGTTTACTTTTCGGGCAGGGGTTACCACCGTGGTGGATGCCGGATCTTCCGGATGGAAAAACTTTCGTCAATTCAAGAAACAAACCATTGATAAATGCCAAACAAGAGTACTGGCATTGCTGAATATTGTGGGTACGGGTATGTCGAGCCGCTTTGAAGAACAGGATGTATCCGACATGAACCCGGTGCAAACAGCTCACATGATAAAGAAACTTTTTCCCGAAATAATTGTGGGAATAAAAGCGGCGCATTACTGGGGAGATTTTACCCAGGTTGATAAGTCGGTAGAAGCCGGAAAGCTGGCGAATGTGCCGGTTATGGTTGATTTTGGCGAACATGATCCCCCTTTATCCATCGAAGAGTTATTTATGAAACACCTGAGGCCGGGTGATATTTTTACGCATACCTATTCCTATGGACCCAAGCAAAGAGAAACAGTAGTAGATGAAAAAGGAAAAGTAAAACCCTTTGTATTGGCGGCCCAACAAAGAGGAATTATTTTTGATTTGGGCCACGGCGGAGGGGCTTTCTCCTGGAGACAGGCAATACCATCGATGCAACAAGGTTTTAAACCGAATGTAATCAGTACCGATTTACACGCAGAAAGCATGAACGGTGGTATGAAAGATTTGAATAATGTGCTTTCCAAATTTCTCAATATCGGCATGAGTATACAGGAAGTTATCGTGCGCGCCACGATGAACCCGGCAGCAGTAATTAAAAGGCCCGATCTCGGAAATTTAAGTGTAGGCAGCGAGGCCGATATCGCTGTATTCAATATAAGAAAGGGGGATTTTGGTTTTATGGATATCCGGAAAACAAAAATAAAAGGAACGCAAAAACTCGAAACTGAATTGACTATCCGGGCCGGGAAAATTGTTTGGGATTTAAATGGCCTCAGCGCGCCGCTTTGGGAAGAGGAGCTGAAAAAAAATAAATAATTTTATATTCTGCCTGATTTATGGATTTAATCAAACGTATTGTCCTTTATTTTATGTCCTCCCAGGCAGGCCTGTGTTTTCTTTTAACGGCTATTTCTACAGAAGTATATGGTCAACAATATGATCTTTTGATAATGAACGGGCAGGTTATCGATACGAAGAATCATATTAATGAAAGGATGGATGTTGCCATTGCCAACGGAAAGATTGCAAAAGTGAGTAAGAAAATCTCCCAAAAAGAATCCAGGAAAACAATTGACGCATCAGGATTGTACGTAGTCCCTGGCCTCATAGATATCCATACCCATGTATTTGCAGGAAGCAAAGCGGATAAATTTGCAGATGGCATCTACAGTGTATCTCCCGACGATTTCAGTTTTAAATCCGGGGTTACCACCATGGTGGATGCGGGTACATCCGGATGGCGGAATTTTTCTTTGTTCAAATCGCAGGTGATTGATCATTCACAAACCCGGGTGCTTAGCTTCTTAAATATTGCGGCCGATGGTTTGAGTGGCAAACCAATGCAGGAAGACATCAATGAGATGAATGCGGATTCAGTATCTGTATTAATACAGCAATATAAAGACATTATCGTGGGGGTAAAGATTGGCCACTATGAAGGCAATGACTGGGCTCCATTCGAAAAAGCATTAGCGGCCGCCACAAAATCAAACACACCCTTATTGGTAGAGTGTCACCTTCCCCAATATACATTAAAGGATCAATTAAGGAAAATGCGGCCGGGTGATATCATTACACACTCTTATGAACAGGTGAATGAGCGAATGGCCATAGTGGATGAACAAGGAAAGCTGCGCCCCTTTGTAACTGCCGCTCAAGAAAGAGGAGTTTTGTTTGATGTGGGACATGGTGGTGCCGGTTTCTGGTTTAGCCAGGCCGTACCTGCTTTTAAACAGGGCCTGGTACCAAATACATTCGGCTCCGACTTGCATCGCTTTAGTATGAATGCCGGTATGAAAAGTATACTGAACCTTATGTCGAAATATATGGCTATCGGTATGAATGCAGAGCAGGTAATTGCCTGTGCCACCTGGAATGCAGCCAAATCGATTAAGCGGGAAGACTTAGGAAACATGGATATTGGTTCTGTGGCGGATATTGTTTTATTGAGTGTACAATACGGTAAGTTTGGTTTTGTGGATGCCGGTGGTTACCGGCTGGAAGGCAAACAAAAACTGGAAGCAGAATTAACTATCCGGGCAGGTAAAATTGTATGGGATCTGAATGGCATTTCAGCAAAACCCTGGAAACAATAATTATTCAATATACTAAACAGGATTAGATGATGGTTGTCTTTTATAATCCGGACTTCTAATTTTTTGAATGGATATACATTCTTTCTTTCAACTAAAAAAGAAAAGACATTAGAGATAATAACTATGATCATGTTCAGGACAAATTATTTACAACATACTTTCGGGATATTCTTTTTGATACTACTTATTGTAGTTACGGGTTGTAATTCGGAAAACCAATTACCAGTCGGCGACCCGGGCAATGGAGGTTTATTTCTACCGGGTGATTTTGAAGCGGTGGTGGTGGCAGACAGCCTTGGGCCTGCCCGGCATTTGGCAGTAAATGACTATGGAGATATCTATGTGAAATTACGGTACTCCAAAAAAGGAGAAGGAGGAAATGTAGCACTGCGGGATACTAACCATGATGGTAAAGCGGATATTATTCAACGGTTCGGTGATTATGAAAATACCGGCAGCCTTTCCAATTGTATGCGGATCCATAACGGTTACCTGTACTATGGTTCGGAACTCGTCATCTACCGGAATAAACTAACCCCCGGAAAATTGATTCCGGAAAGTAAGCGGGAAGTGGTGTTAACCGACGATCATGATGGCGGATCGCATTGGCATATTACCAAACCTATTTCGTTTGATGATAAGGGGCATATGTATGTGCCTTTTGGCGCTCCCTCCAATGTTTGCCAGGACCTGGTAAGAACACCGGGTGGAACGCCTGGTATTCCGGGTCTCGATCCTTGTCCTGATCTTGAAAAGCATGGAGGCATCTGGCAATTTGATGCCAACAAAACCGGTCTTACTCAAAAAGACGGACGAAGGTTTGCCACCGGGATACGAAGTGTCGTAGCCATGGACTGGAATATCACTGATAAAAACTTGTATGTTGTTATGCATGGGCGAGATGACCTTCATTTATTATGGCCAGACAAATTTTCGCCGTGGCAGAGCGCGGTATTACCTGCTGAAGAATTTTTGAAAGTTAAGGATGGAAATGATTTTGGATGGCCGTACACTTATTATGACCAAATTCAACAAAAAAAAGTATTGGCCCCGGAATATGGAGGTGACGGCCAAATTCCTTCTGTAAACGGCAAATTAAAACTCCCCATCATGGGTTTCCCCGGGCATTGGGCACCGAATGATTTGTTATTT
Organism: uncultured Chitinophagaceae bacterium; assembly: GCA_963775145.1. Classification (GTDB taxonomy): domain Bacteria; phylum Bacteroidota; class Bacteroidia; order Chitinophagales; family Chitinophagaceae; genus Endoryza. Next base: position 506,203 of record CAVZHZ010000009.1, on the reverse strand, counting down.
TATGAGGGAGACCAGTTTCCCGAAAGGTATAAACACGGCGCATTCATCGCCTTTCATGGATCCACTAACAGGCCCTTACCCGCAAGCCGGATATTTTGTTTGCTTTGTTCCTTTTACAAATGGACAGCCTTCCGGATCCTGGGAAGTATTTGCCGATGGATTTGCCGGCATGGATACCGATTGTAAATGTCAGCGATGCCAAGTACAGGCCAATGGGATTGGCGATGGGACCTGATGGTTCGTTATATATTACCGATTCCAGAAAAGGAAAAATCTGGCGAATAATGTATAAAGGGGATAAAAAAAATTTTGGGAACATTCATTGGCCGATATGGAGAAAAGAAAGACCACATTCCAATATTCGCACCCCAGATGAAATTGCCGACAACCTGTATAAAGATAAGGCTTTGCCCGGCGCACAGTGTATAATACCTATTGTGTTTCCTGCCACCAGAAATGGACAAGGGAGATGGCACCGTTTTCCGCCATTGGATAGTTCAGAATGGGTGATCGGTGATAAGAAAAAGCTTATCGAAGTGGTATTTGAATGGGCTGAATAAACCAATAACGGTGAATGGCAAACCTATAATAACCTGATGCCACAAGCACCGTTTTTTATGGGATGAAGATATTGCCCAGGTGCTCACCTATATACGGCAGCGTTTTAATAATAACTCAACAGAGATAACAACCGAAGAAGTCAGGAAAGTCAGAAACAACGTTGGGGGCTTTCAAAAAAAGAAAGAATGAAAGTTTATTTCTTTGAATTTGAAAGATATTTTCACTCTTTTTATAAAGGTATTATACTCCTGGTTTACTTTCTATAATAAACACACGCGGGAAGCAGCTTAATGGGTCAAAATTATTTTTTGCTGTACCATCATATCATTCCCGGCAGAAATTTTGATAAAATAAACCCCATGGGAAAACTGTTTCAATCCATCCAGTTGAATAGCGGAACTTCCATTTTGAGTTTGGTAATTTTTCTGTAAAACAAGATGCCCGTTTTGACTATATAACCTAACGGTTACCTGGTTGGAATTGACATTTTTCAATGCTACTGTTAATTGAGTAGAAGCCGGGTTTGGATAGATACTTGCCTCGCGTAAGCCGGCAAAATTTACCACCTGCACATTACTGTATTTAACGGAGCCATTTTTTACCACCCGGATTCTATAATAATTTGATCCCTTTACCGGGTTCTGGTCGATAAACTCAAGGGCCTTTGTATTATCTGAAATGGTTCCTATTGCATTAAAGTTTATTCCATTTGCGGATCTCTCCACAACAAACCCATGGGAATCATCTCCTTTATAACTCCATTTTAATAAGACGCTGTTTGTCTTCTTGACAGCAGCCAGGTTCAGATCGTCTTTAGCGAGTAGTGGAATTATAGCAAACCCGAAATCGTAATTGTGATTATTGTTTCCGGAGAATCCCGTTTGAATGGTTATCTCGGCCAGTCCCCCTGAAACAGTCACAGCGTCGTTATCAGCATAGTCGGCATTTCCATTTCCCATAACATTGTTTGCGGTAAGATAGAGGCTGTTTAACACTCCAAAGCCTGTTAAATTATATTGGGCAGAAGAATACCCGGATCTTATATTTCGTATTCACCAGCAATCCGCCTGGCACATTACCCAAATTGAAATACCAGTTTCCTTGCGAATCAGTAATCGTTGTAGCTAATAGAGATGTTCCGGCCCCGTTGTATAATTCCAGGATCACGCCAGCAATACCCGGTTCATTTGCATCTTGTATTCCATCATTGTCCAGATCTTTCCATACCCGGTTTCCAATTTCAATTGGGGCGGCCAGGGAAAGCAATTCAATTTCTCCCAGGGCATTTGCTTTGGCAAAAAGGTGTGATGCAGTGACTGAACCTACTCGCCGCACTATTTCAAAGCTTCTGTCAAGGGTTCCATCGGAAAATTTGGTCCAGTCGAACCCGCCGGACAAATTATTTATGGGGTCCATCACCGTATTTATGATATGATTTGCCCCATGGTATATAGCTAATCCACCCATGGATGTTTCTTCATGCATGCTCCCAAAACTATCATCTTTGAAAAACTCAGTACCGTTAGTGGCTTCGCTGATAATAAAATTCCATCCGGTGCCGCTACCATTTATTTGGGCGCGCAGCAGATCTCCATTACCATCTCCTTCCATAAGAGTAGTTCCCCCCGGGTCATAAACGCCATCTCCAATCATATCTCCAAAACGATCACGCAGTCCGATGATCATATTTCCATCGTCGTCAAAATCAAGTCCGGCAAAAATAGGTTGAGAATATCCTCCTTCCCGGTAGGCGGCATCATACCAGCTCCATTGAAATGTTGCTGCAGTGGTATATATATCATTCCAGGGGCGCCAATTCGCTGCATTGGCACTCGTATATCCAGAACCAACTGGCACTCCATTTGGGAAAGCGGTAGCTGAAGTATTTCCATTTCCCCGATTGTAATTGAGCTGGAAATTCACTACTTCTGTGGTGGTAAAGGTAACCGGGTCAAATTCGAATACCCGGGCCCGTAAATTATTGTAATTGGTAGGAGTTGATGCAGCATTGCAAATTAACCCAACATAAATTTTTCCGCGATAGGGTTTAAGGGCAAAAGGCCGGGCATCCACATCCGTGACAAGGTCTTTTGAACCATCATTATCACAATCACAAATATTAAAGAGCGGGTACCGGCTGATTGCGGCAGAAGAAGTAGGTGCCACCGGGTTATATGGGTCACTTCCTAAAGGAATATTGTAGAGATACCTGTCGTTTAAATTGATTGCCCACAAACTCATACCATCTTCGCTGATATCCATATCTCCAAATGCAATTTTTCCTACCTGCCCATAACTGGCATCATCCCGGCTAAAATCGGTACTCCCATTCGGGTGCGGATTGGTTCCGGCTATATCATATCCATACAGGGCATTAATATCAACAAAAAGTGAAACACCGCTGGTACTGTTATCGGTAGGATTAGTAATTTTATAAATAGCACCGGTACTATTGGAACTTCCATAGGAAGTATGTCGCTTCTGATAACTACTGGCGAATAAAGTATTTGATAAACGATGATAGGCCAGTCCATAGGTAGCTCCGATTTGTGATTGATCTGCTTCTGTTGAAATATTTGGAAAAGACTTGGAACTCCCGCTTGCTTTGTAGTCAACGGTTACCAACACCTGGTCGGTAGCCGGGGCATTCCCTTCTTTGTACACACTGGTTGCCAGCCTCGGGGCATCCTGCGAATAATCAAGCGGATAATTTACAGCAAAAGTTATGTTGGACGCCGGGGCAATCGCAAACTGCACATCTCCCTTATTGTCGGGTCCTACCGGAGCAGGATAATCGCCTGTTTTCAATCCGGAGAATTCAATCCTCACGGCAATTCCTGCCGGTACAAATCCGGTATTACTTCCCGGTACATTACTATATGGTACACCAATAGCGGGAATGGAATAAATGCCCGATGCGTTGGTTTTATAAGAAGCAATTATTACATCTAAATTATTATAAGCAGAAACTATAATACCGGCCACTCCATTTTCATTGAAAGAGCCGGAACTTTCCCGCTTCCCATTCGCATTAAAATCCCGGAATACCGTTCCCGATACCTGCCCCTGCGAGCTGGTTATCAGTAATAAGTAGAGTGCAATCAGGTAAAATTGTTTCATATACATTCGTGTTAATCTTCGTTTCTCCTTAATGGTTTACCCTATAAAAGTATAGGCAGAAATGCGAGCATGCAACGTAGTATTACGAAGAAGCGGTGGTTTCCCGAATAGATTCATAAGATTGGAATATGTAAAAGACTTAATGCCAACAGATAATCATTTTCTTCTAAAAATGTCTGTTTAAAGTATTCGATGAAACCGCCAATTATTTAGATAAAGAGTTGGAGAATGTAACCCGTAACAATCAAGCTAGGTATTGCCGGTAAGCAAAAGGGTCGATCTGCTATCATAAACCCATGAAATTAGAACAGCCTGGAATTTCGGTGGAGGTTTTAAAAATGTCAGATGGTTACTTTTTAACTCATCAAAAGGGATCAGTAAAATATTCAGATTTAAGGTAAGACGTGTCCGTTAATGTTTGCAGGAACCGAATTAATTGTTTCTTTTCCCGTTCGGTTATGCGGAAGCCGGTGATCAGGGGATGCTTATTTACATGCTTATTTCCCCCTTTCGAATAGAAGGAAATTACACTATCCATCGTGTTAATGCGGCCATCATGCATATACGGAGCAGTAACCATGCAATTGCGAAGAGTGGGTATTTTGAACTGACCGATATCGGAAGTATTATTACTGAGTTCAAATAGCCCCTGGTCGGTTGTAAACTTTCTTGTGACATGGGAAGAATCCGTTTCATAGAATCCATTATCCGCATAAGGGCTGCTGTTATTTACCGGGGTATTGAAATTCATACCCCCATGGCATTGGCTGCAGCCAAGTTCTTTACTGAAGAATAAAGAGGCGCCTTCCCTTTCATCGGGAGTATATATCGCCTCTCCCTTTAAGACTTTATCATATTTAGATTGGTAGGAGTTTAAAGACTGGCAATATATTTCCAGATATAGGCGAATATCATCCCAACTGGCTTTCTTTTTACCAGCCTGTTGTAATAGTTTTATATAGACCGGATCATTATTAATTTGATCGAGAATGGCTTTCTTGTTACGGATTGCACCCAACTCGGTAAACTGGTTATTGAAAAGAGGAATGTTTACTTGTTGATATATGCTATGTACAGTTGAATCAGCATAGGTAAAAAAATGGTTACCCGAAATATTTAATAAGGTAGGCGCGTTTCTTTTATGTAAATCGCCATTGGCCCCAATGGATCGATGATACCCGTCTGTAAATGCCAGTTCGGGATCGTGACAGGATGCACAGGATTTTGTATTATTATAAGAAAGTCTGTTATCAAAAAATAAATACCGGCCAATTTCAGCGGTCTTTTCTCTACGTTGCTTAACAGGAGATGTACACCGAAGAATAAAAAAAGAAATAAATGAAGCGAAAGAAAAAATCAACAACAGCTTTTTCATTTTATACCTACATTTATGTCTGGTTACTTTTTGTAAAGTTATCCTATTTATGAAACTAACTTTTTTAACCCCTGTCCTTCATTCCTATATTTTAGTTCTCCTGGTGTCGGGTTGCGCGAACGGCCCGCATAAGAAAGATGGTCCTTCTGCCCTCTATGAAGATTCCCTGGCCATCCAATCTATTATTGGGAGTAACTCCGCCACCGATTCAATTGATGAAGTCAGAAGCAGGAAGGCGAAGATCGCCTGGTATCTTACCTCCAAGTCCACTTTGATTCCTCCCGATTCTATGACGCCCACCACGCAAAAAGCATTGGATATTGCAATGAAAGATACCGCGTTTACCCAGTTTCTTAAATATAACAACCGCCCTATCCTTTGCGAAGTCTTCAGCATCTACCCAATAAAGCCAGGTGATTTAACCATCAAAGCTTCCCCCTTCATCTATAAAATTGAAGTGTACAATTTTGCACGAAATGCTGCTATCCTCGCTTTTGCCGATCTGGAACAAAAAAAACTTTTATCCGTTCGACAAGTAGATCAGGCACAACCAGACATACCTCCTTCCTTACAAAAAATAGCCCTTGCCATTGCTATAAAATCTCCGGAAGTAAAAGCGGCATTAGGCTATACTCCCTCGGAGGGAAATGCACAAATGGCTTCCACCAAAACTTCCCTAAATAAAACGAACTGCGAACGTAGTCGTCACTTGTGTGTGGCTCCCACTTTTGTACAAGGTGATAAAGCGTTATGGGTTATTGTGGATTTAACTGATCTTACTGTAGCGGGTATCCGATGGACGAATGTAGGTATAACCGGGCCCGCCATCATCACAGAACGAAAATTGCAGGATGACAAGATAACCACTTGCTTCTGTGAACAGGAAAACAAGTTGCGCAAAAATAACTGGGAGATGAATTATCATATTACCAGTAGTGATGGCCTGGAAATAACCCAACTCTCCTATAAGAACAACCCAATTTTAAAAAGCGCCAAACTGGTTGATTGGCATGTTAGTTATTCTACGAGAGATGGATTTGGATATAGTGACGCGATAGGTTGTCCTGTGTTTTCGCAGGCAGCGGTAGTTGCCAATAAGGCCCCCACGGTGGCTGAACTAAAAGACGAGAAAAACAATATCATTGGATTTACCCTGGAGCAAACTTATTTCACACAGGGTTGGCCCACTCCCTGCAATTATAATTATGTGCAGCGTTATGAGTTTTATAATGATGGGCGATTCCGGGTAGCAGCCGCCAGCATCGGGCGCGGATGCGGAAATGATGGAACGTACCGTCCTGTATTCCGCATGGCTTTTCAACAGCAAGCCCGCATACAACAATGGAAGGATGATAACTGGGAAACATGGAATAAAGAGCAATGGAACCTGCAAGAGCCAACGACCAATTACACACCTGAGGGATATTTATTCAAGATTGAATCACCGGGATATAGCTATTATATCGAACCAGGACGCGGGCAATTTAATGACAAGGGCCGGGGTGATTTCGCTTACACCTATGCAACAAAACACAAAGCAGAAGAAGGAGATAATAATTTAATTACTATTGGCCCCTGCTGTAATACCGATTTCAGGCAGGGCCCTGAAAAATTTATTGAACCAACGCCCGAATCGCTGGAAAATAGCGAACTGGTAATTTGGTATGTACCGCAATTAAAAAATGACGACCGGGTAGGAAAAGAATATTGCTGGGCCGAATCCGTTTTACAGAATGGTGTTTTTATCGCTAAAACCTATCCCTGCATGGCCGGCCCCCTATTTGTACCAGGTAAAAAATAATTGTAGAAAAACAAATTTTTAAGACCATACATTTTCATGAAATTAATTTTTGGTTGGATTCTGATTTTGCTGAATACTTATTCGGTCACACTTTATGGGCAAATAACGGGCGCCAACAATTGTAAACGCCCACCGGCCTTTGCCCTGGCCCGTGGCTTTTCCAATAATGTTGCTATTATTACTTCAGTTACCGGGGTAAAGGGAATCCTGTTGGCCGATCCGGCTAATATGGGAAAAACGTACCAGGACAGTTCATGGGTTACGCATGGATATATGGGACAATTTACCACAGACGAGGAGGGAAACATATTCGTGTTGCCGGGACCCCATGTGAATTTGATAGATAATCCAATTGCCACCAACAATTATGTTTTTAGAATTGACAGCAAAACAGGAAAGCTATCTGTTTTTGCCCGATTGCCCAATAATGCCAATGATCAATCCTCCAATGCCTTAGGGGCACTTGGCATAACCTACAATTGCAATCATAAGTGCCTGTATATATCTTCTGTGAATAGCAGCACCCGAAAAAATGAGGTCGGTAAAATTTACCAGTTGAGTGCCCTTACTGGGAAACTGTTAGATTCGGTTGTTTTCTTTGATGCATACGGGTTATTATCGCTTGAAATAGACGAAACGGAGGTTCTGCTTAGCGGATGTGCCCGCAACAGCAGCGTATATGAAATTAAACTCAATAAGAAGGGCGGGTTTGCTTCGGATCCGAAAGAGGTTTTTTCCATTGCAGGAATGGGTCCACGCGGAGATGACCGGGTGAAAAAAATTGAGTTTGACAATAAAAATTTCAGGTTAATAATAAAAGGACATGAATTTAATTATAACCTGAGTGCTCCGGCAGAAAACCAGCAGACCCTGTATAGTTTTTCGCGGATCGGAGATTACTGGCAAATAGATAAATAGTTTATTGAATTAATGCCCGGGCATGAAAACGCATGAATCGTGGTTATGTATTGCCCCTTTCCTGGTGCGGCTATCCTAATATTCCTTTTAATCTAAAATGGCATTGATAAATCTCCTGAATTATAGTGCTGCCTATTTCTTTTGTATTGGCATTTTGAATTGAATTGCCAATGCCACGATGCAATCAAAAAAAATCTATTCTAAGGCTTTCTTCTTATATTTAGAAAAAGCAGGTCCTCCTTTTCACATGAATACAGATCAAATATTCAACCTCCAACTGCTTTGGATAGTATTCATGTTATTGGCGCCAAATGACGATTCCGTAAATTATGTTTATCATAAATAAAAACATGCGCTATTGGGTGATTATTTGCATTGGACTGTTTCCCTGCAATAATTTATATACGCAGGAAAGCGACTCCACAAAGAAAGATATAAACATAAAGAACAATCCTGTTTCCCGGTTTCTTATTAATTCCATCACACGCGGTAGCATTGATTCGTCCATGCAATATGGAATACTCATCAGCAGAAATGAGGCGGCCTTCCTTCCTTACCACGGTAAATTTATACGGCATATCCTGGTGCAGCAATTTGAAATACTTAAAGAATTTACAGATACTACCAAAAGTGCCAGGAATTTCAGTAAGAGACTTGTTGACTTCCTGCATGCAAATACCCGGGAAAAAGTGATACGCAACAACCTTTTTATTCATGAAAAAACAATCTTAAATGCAAACGTAGTGGCGGATAATGAGCGTTACCTCCGTTCACTGGATTATATAAATGATGCCCGAATCCTGGTAATACCCATTGCTGATGAACCAGACTCGGTAGACCTTCTTGTGATCACGAAAGACTTTCTCAGTATTACTTTTGAAATAAATAATCTTACGTCCAAACATTTTAAAGGAAAAATAGGCGATGCCAATTTGATGGGGTTGGGACAGAAAATTGAATTTACCGCCTTACATGAAAACAACCGGGACCCTCATTTTGGTTATAAAATATTATACACACAAAATAATATAGCCGGCTCTTTTCTTAATGGCACCCTGGGATACTTCACCATCAACCCGAATCTTAACGATGGCCGCGCCAATGAACAAACGTGGCAGGCATCTTTAGAGCGGCCCCTCGTTTCCCAATACCTTCGGGTGGCCGGCGGATTGACGCTGGCTACCAGCCAATCATTCAACACTTATCGTTATCCTGATAGTATATTTTATAAATACCAATACAATGTATTGGATGCCTGGTTTGGATATAACCTCGGGGTACACCGGTTTCTTTTTAAGAAACTCATTCGCGGCCGCCAGTTTATCAGTATGCGATATTATCGAAACAAGTTTATCCAGGTACCATACCAGGTAGCCGATAAATATAATTTCAGGCTCAATCCCCGGGAAGCGATCCTCGCACAGTTTACCTTTTTTCGCCAGGATTTTTACAAGACAAATTATGTTTTTGGATTGGGTATTACGGAAGACGTTCCTTATGGATACAATATCGCCCTAACTGCGGGCTGGTATAAACAGGTAAAAATGGAAAGGCCCTATGTAGGGGTGGATGGTAATCTTTATGTGGTTACTAAGAAAGGAAATGTGATACAATATTTTCTAAGAGCCGGTACTTTTTTCAGGAATGCTAAAATCAATAATGTAAAAATGCAAGATGCTACATTTTTGCTGGGCACAAGCGCTTTTAGTAAAGTATACGGGCACAAGGATCTAAAAATTAGGCAATACCTGCGATTCAGCTACACCCGGCAACTCAACCGGATAGGACTCGACCCCCTGAGTATAAACAATGTTTTTGGCCTCCAATACATTGCCTTTGATTCAGCAAGCGGTCAACAGCGTATCAGTTTGCATACGGAAACGATATTTTTCTTAAAAAACAAAGTGTGGGGTTTTAAGTTCGCGCCCTTTGCCTCCGCGGATATTGCGTCGATTACCCCGGAGAATACTATTTCAACCAACTCCGGGTTTTATTACGGTTTGGGGGGCGGAATAAGGACCCGTAATGAGAATCTTTTATTTGGCACCATTGAATTGCGCTTTATGTATTTCCCCCGGAAATCAGACCAACACAAGGGATTTAAAATAACTCTTAACTCAAATCTTCATTTCAGGTATAATAATAGTTATGTAAAAGCTCCGGATATTTCGCGGTTTAACAGCGATTACAACAATAATATCTATTAATATCCGGAGGTTTCAATACTTCATATTGCAATTCAGACAGGAGACAACACGTAATTGTATAACTAATAGGAGTTTTGAACCGGTGCAATGAAATATCAGCCTGGGCGGTTGTACGAACAGTGTGTAGTTATGAATTCTTCCCCGCTCTTTTCCTATTTCCTATTTTCCCATCTGTCTTTACACCGAAACGAAACGGGCTAGTAATAACCACTCCCGAAAGGGTTCAACCACCAAATATGTGAATAATGTAACCTTTTCCCAATTTTATGTAACACTTCTGGGTTTAAAGTGGCCCATCTTTGTAGATATAACCTAAAAAATAATTTTATGCCATTGTTAAATGTCTTAATAATACTCATTGTTATTGGTGTACTTCTTTGGCTCGTTAATGCCTACATTCCCATGGATGGCAAAATCAAAAGAATTCTGAATATTGTTGTCGTAATTGCCGTAGTAATATGGTTACTTAAAGTATTCGGCCTCTTTAGTTCCCTATCGAATATGCGAGTATAAATAACTGATGCTGTAAAGAAATAATACAAATTCAATTATGAATATTAAAAGACTTTTTGGCGGATTACTTACCGCGCTTGGTATTGGCGGGCTTATTTATGCAGCTGTCCTCTTCGCCAATACAAAAGGAGGGACCCAAAGTATTAAGATGCTTGTTATTTATGGTATTCTGGGCCTTTTGTTTTTTATTTCGGGTATCAGCCTGATACGAACAACAAAAGACGAGGCATAAACCTTCCATTTCTGTCCTTTTTGAACCGGAGTAATAATTATAACAATTACCCAATAACATAAATTTATTCTGCGATAGGGTTTAATGAAAATGGAGAAATCGAGAGAATTTTCGATTTCTCCTTTTTTTTGTGCCCCCCATCTGGCGCAAGCGTCTCGCTTGTGCCATCTATTCCTAAACTACAAAGCTTAGCTCTATCAAACCCTTTTTATTATGAAAATTTCCTGCGCATGCAACCAAATTAAAGATTATTTGAGTAAGGCACAGGCAAGACGCTTGCGCCAGGCTTATTAGTTATATGCGCTATAGGGCAAGATAAAAAGAAAACACTCTTTGATTTAATTGATACCTATATCCGCGACGCCAAGGCCCGCAAACCCTATGCGCATTAAAATACAAAAGCCCGTCAGTATCGGGCTCTATTGTTTATTTGTTTCTATGCAGGCACGACTTGTCCCGTTGATACGGGAAGCTGTCCCGACTTACAAACTAATATTTTTACCTTGCCTTCCATACCGTCGGGAACGCTTGCACCAGGCTCTCCGATTTTCTAAAGCCCTCACTCATGCTTATCCATACTTACGCCCTGTTGGGACTTTTTCCTATGAGTAAAAGTGTCTTAAAAAAGCAGAGGGCAAGGAAAAACAACCTGTGCCAGGCTGACATCAAGTTATAATTGACTTCGGTATCTGAATCAACCTTGCACAGGTTGGTCAGACTATCTTACTAATATTTAATTAAACTGAAAATAACCGTCTGACACACCTGCGCCAGCACGCGCTTCAACCTCTCATTTTTACTTTTTACTTTTGACTTTGAAGTAAGTGCGGTACTAAATGAAAAAAGGCTCAACAAATGTCGAACCTTTTTCAGTGCCCCACATTGGAATTTTATCGAACCAATTTATTGAAGATTTAGATTTAATTTATAAGCTTAAAACAATTCTTAAACTAAATAAGCCTTTTAAAATCAATCTATAGTAATCTTTTTTACGTTAGGTGATTTGCTACATTTATAGCCGCCAGATAATCTCTCCTGAGGCACTTTGCGAGGAATGAAGGATAATTCTTTTAATGATACCACATTAGTAGCTCACTATAGAATTTTACAAATGCCAAATTGAATTCTACTGACATCAGTTTGGAGCGGGAAGATTTTCTTAAGAGCTAACTTCAAGCTTATATCCTTTGCCGCGTATAACAACAATTTTGATGTTCGGATCAAATTCCAGTTTTTTTCTAAGTTTTGATATGAACATATCAAGACTGCGGCCAACTATAACACCTTCATCTTCCCATATCTCTTTTTGTAGCCGGCTTCGCTCTATAGCCTCGTTAGGAGACAACGCAAAAATGCGCAGTACACGGGTTTCAGTTTTGGTCAAGTCTACTGTCTTTCCATTTATCATGAGCTTACGGGTCTCCGCGTCGAACGACATTGACCCCAAAGTGAACATACCAGTATGCTTGTTGACCATCAGTATTTCCCTCAGGTAAGGCCTTCCGCGGCTTAACAGATCTCAAAAAAATAAATCCAACAAATGCTAAAAATAACAGGCCACCCAAAAAATATTCATTCTTTGCTGCAGTTATACCCGTTGGTTTAAATTTAATGTTAATCATGTAACAGGCTATGGGCTGCCTTCTTCCTATACAGGCTACAATATCATCTTTCTTATTTTTTGATATAGCATATCCATACGCTACACTGGCATTGGCACAGTTCAGTACGTTAACAACATAATCACGTGCCAGCGGGTCTTTGGCTAATAAACGCTGAGTAGTATTGACGAGGGAGTCGGGTTGAAAAGTAAGATCGTTCTCAAAACTGACCTGGTATTCATTTTCGGCGATCTTTTTTACTGGAAGCACCCGTGATACACTATCGCCCGACTGCAGTAGTATTTCATGTCCGATCCTGCGGAGCAAAACTTCCCTCCTGGCGATATCAAAATCGTCACTGCCTGTCATACTGAAAGCCACACAGATCACAGAGATAAACGAGAGTAATATCAATCCGTACAGGTACTTGCGTTTCCCGGACAGGAGATTTCTTCTAACAAGCATAATGTCAAGATATTATTTACAAAGGTTACACTTTTATTTACAATCTGAGTCTGTCAGCTGAAAGATATCAAAGTAATTTCGCTGGATCAAATTTGATAGGATATGAAAAATAAAAGCATGTCTTATCCGATCTGATTTATCAGGAGAATCTCTATGTTATTTAATAAACCCACAAAAATTATGAAAAAAGAAATTTATGCGCTGATCTTACCACTGGTTGTGGTGAGCGGACTAGTATTTGCTAATCGTGAAATCAAAAATGAAACATCTTACAAGCCGTCCCCAAAGCCGCTTTCTGCTGCTGAAAGGAAAGCCGAAATGAAAAAATGGGAGGCTACACCTGACGGTATAAACTACAAAAAATGGGAGGCTTCTCCAGAAGGTAAAAAAGTGCTTACCGGTGCTGCTAAAATAAGGAAGCATATAAGTGCTTTTACCAATATGGAGGCTGTTGTAACCTCTCTTTCTCTTCCGCCAGGATCAAGATTAGGTTTCGGTGTGATGGCCAGGATTGATGGTGTCGATTATATTGTAAAATTTGAGCCGGAAAAGTCTCAACTTGAGCAATTGCATAGCCTGAAAGTTAACGACAAAATAATTATAAGAAGCCATAGCGTATCGCACGCGCCTAAGTATTCATATCCAATAGTATCGTGCGAATATGTAGAACGAGATAGTAAAGTAATTTTTAAACGTGTCCCCCGAAAAGGCGGTTGCTGAGTAAATAAATTATGAAATACATACACTTATAATATTTTGTTGTTGATGTTCGTTTTTTGCGCTCCCTGTGGGCAAAAGCAAACAGACCTGTTGCTACTTTCCGCCAATTACTAATCAATATGTTTTACTCTAAATTTAAAAAAAATGAAAAGATTATTTGTGTTTGCCCCGGCTATCCTCCTGGTATTATTTCTATTAAATTCTTTTGTGCTAAAAGAAAAGGATGCGGCCAAAGTAATTAGAAATAAATCAGGGCTTGTAAACACCGTTTTCAAATCTACAGATGGCGGACAAACCTGGCAGGACATCAGCAAAGGGCTGCCCGAAAATTTGCGGATAGATAGTATCCGGGGAAATAGCTTCTTTGCAAATGATAAAGGGCTGTTTGTAAGGGTTGGAAACGGACTCTATCACAGTACACCAAATGCCACAGCTCCTTTTTGGACTAAAGAGATTCTCCCTGACGAACATAGCAGCAATGCCCCCGCTAAGTCTGGGATAGCTGCCCACAATTACTGGGGTGTAAATTTGAAAAAAGCAAACGAAACGAGTGTATGGTCCCCGATGTTCGAAATTTCAGGATGCCCCGCATACGCACCATTTTTGAAACTGCCGCAGGTACAATTTTCATCGGCACCGACAGAGGCTATTATAAAACTGCTAACGATGGAAAAACCTGGAAACATGTCCATGCCGGAGGCTTAGTGGGGCATTTGGCAGAGTCGAATGGCGTACTGCTGGCGATCAGCATGAGAAAAATAATAAGATCGACCGATAATGGCGAAAACTGGATGGTGACGCCGAGTGAGGACAGTGTGGCTTTCGATGTAAAAACGATCAAGGGTGGATTCGCTGCTATCACTGCTAGTTCAGAGTCGGGTACCAGGAGGCTAAGTACATCCTACGACGGCGGTAAGACCTGGCAGCCCATTGATGCCGGACCTCACAACAAAGTTTTTGTTGATTCAATAGGGCGGACCTGGGATACTCGCCCCAGTGTGAAAGCCTTCACGACTTATGTTACCCAGATTGGTGAAAACTTATTTTCTGCTCATCCTAACGGCATTTTCAGATCATCAGACAAGGGAAAAACATGGAAATTATTCCTTCCGTCTGTAAAAGATAAGGTCTTAGTTTACTTATTTCAGGCAACGTGATCTACGTGATCTACGCCATACCCGGCAAGGGTGGATGTTGAGAAATTCCAAACTCAACAAAAACTTTTAGGTTTTTGAAATTCTTAAAAGATAAAAAAGATAAAATGATAAAATACATTCCCGTCTATACTTTGTTCGTAATGCTTGTTTTTCTCACCTCCTGTGGAGGACAAAACAAAACAGACTCCCCAAAAGAAAATATCAAGTCCGAAACCAAAGACATAGTCACTTCCCAGGTGCCTAACAGTGGCGTTTTTGAAATAAAACAAGATAGAAAAGGCAACATTTGGATTGCAGCAAATGATGGTGTTTATCGATACGATGGGAGATCGTTTACCAATATCACAAGTAAACTAATTTCAGGCACGCTTTATTTCTGTTTTGGAAGATAGAAAAGGAAATTTTTGGTTCGGTACTCTTGGTTCCGGGGTTTTTTATTATGATGGGAAATCCTTTCGAAAATTTTACAACCGGGGATGGGCTTGCCAATAATCAGTTTTGTGTATCTATGAAGATAAAGCCGGCATTATTTGGCTTGGCACTGATGACGGAGCAAGCCGCTACGATGGAAAATCCTTTCGAAATATTAAAATGACAGAAGCTCCCGCCGTTACTGCTGCGGATTCTATGCATAGTTCAGTTTACCAACATCCGCTTCCAGAAGGTAGTGCGTTGCATAATGATATTCATGCTATCATTGAAGACAAAACCGGGAAATTATGGTTTGGCACAAGAGGGCATATCTTCATTTATGATGGAAAAACATTTACCACTCTCACCAATAAAGACGGCAAAACTTTCACGAACGTTTGGTCGTATAATCGAAGATAAAAAAGGCAATATTTGGTTCGGTGCCGATGGTCTTTGGCGCTATGACGGCAGTACCTTTACCAAAATTAATCAGACGGGTGCCGGTGTTATCATCGAAGATAAAAAAGGAAACATCCTGGCTAGTATCAGGGGGACCCATTTTCCGTTATGATGAACAGTCATTGTCTGATAAAAAGCCACATGTAACCGAAATAAAGACAAAATATGAAGGGCTTAGAAATCTGCCTTTTGGGATTTTAGGAGCTAATGATGGAAGTATTTGGTTTGGATCTGGAGGTGGAGTAAGCCGTTATGATGGAAAGACCATCACGGACTTTAAAAGTAAAGAGGGTCAGCAATAATGTGTATTGCCGGTAATTTGAAAAGACCGAACCCTTAGCGGTAAACCAAAGACAATATTCTAACTATTAGCTTTCAAAATAAAACTTATGAAAAACACTGCAACTCTTTTAACATCACTGCTCCTTATACTTCTTGTATCCACTGAAACCTTTGCTCAGCTAACGTCTCAAAAAATTGATTCATTAGTGGAAAATGCCCTGGCAAAGTTTAAGGTAGCTGGCGCATCTGTAGCCATTGTTAAAGATGGTAAAGTAATTCACCAAAAAGGGTATGGGCTTACTTCTATTACAACAAAAGAAACGGTGAATGAATACACCAATTTTCAGATTGCATCAAATACCAAAGCATTTACAACGGCTGCACTTTCTATTTTAGAGGATGAAGGCAAACTGAAATGGACCGATAAAGTAAAAGACCACCTGCCTGAATTCAAAATGTATAATGATTATGTAACGGAGAACTTTAACATACAGGACCTCTTAACGCATCGCAGCGGACTCGGATTAGGTGCTGGCGATTTGATGTTTTTTCCTGATGGTTCCAATTTTACCATGAAGGATGTTTTGACCAGCTTTCAATACTTTAAACCTGTTTCTGCTTTTCGAACCAAATATGATTATGATAATTTACTCTATATCGTGGCAGGGGAAGTAATTGCCAGAGCTAGCGGTATGAGTTATGAAGCATTTGTCCAAAAACGAATCATTGAGCCTTTACAAATGAAAAATACATTTGTTGGCAGCTTGATGAAAGACAAAAGCAACCTGGCAACACCGCACTCATCAGTGTCCGGATCCATAAAAGCAATCGACGCTCAAGTTATAGGAATGGGTAGCGCTGCCGGCGGAATATTTTCGAATGTGGCGGATATGTCAAAATGGATGCTGGCTCAATTAAACAGAGGTAAGTATGGAGCTGATCTAAAAACATCATTATTTTCTTTGAAAAACCACAATGAAATGTGGCGCTTACATACGGTTTTAGAAACCAATCGGTTTCCAAGATACAATTCTCATTTTAACGGTTATGGTTTAGGTTGGTTCTTAACAGATGTGAAAGGAAATTTAAAAGTATCGCACACTGGCGGTTTACCGGGAATGGTATCCGAAGTATCTATGTATCCCGATTTAAATTTGGGAATCGTCATATTAACCAATTCAGATGAGGGTGGCGCACTTTTTTCGGCGGTCTCAGGTACTATTGCCGACAGTTATTTAGGCCTGGACGATTATGGCTGGACGGATAAAATAGCAGGATGGATGCAATATCAAAAGAATATGAGTGATGTAGTAACAAAAAAGGTTTGGGAAAAAGTTGAATCAGCAAAAACAGTAAAAGTAAAAAACGAAGACTTTATCGGAATATATGAAGACCGTTGGTTTGGAAAAATTGAAGTGTTTGAAAAGGAGAAAAATTTATGGTTCAAATCTTACCGCTCTCCAAAATTAAATGGGCCGATGGCTTTTTATAACGCCAATACATTTGCTATAAAATGGGAATATCAGGCTATGAATGCCGATGCATTGGCGATGTTTTCATTGGATGAAAAAGGCAAAGCACAATCAATTAAAATGAAAGGCATTTCGCCAAATATTGACTTTAGTTTTGATTTTCAGGATTTGGACTTAATAAGGAATGATGATTTTAAAGCTTATGAAGGATATTATAAGTTTCAATTTGAACCAGGAAAAGATGAGTATATCAAGATAATAACCAAAAATAACCATTTGGTTTTGATTGAAACATGGAATGGAGCGGAAATTACCTTTGACCAGAAGTCCGAATTGGAATTTTTTAATGAATTAAAAAATTACCCGCTCAAGTTTACTAAAACCAAAGAAGGTGTCATTATTCAAGTTCTTGTACACAATAAGGATTTATGGAAAAAGGCTAATGATTACAAGCCATAATTGAAGCCGCTCTTGGAATGATTTCAGATCAACCCCCCGACCTGGAGTCGAACCATCTTAACTATTCCTCCACAACAATTTGAATATTGGGTAGCCAAAAAGAACAAAACTGATTCGAACTAAAAAGGCTTCAAGTCCAATGACTTAAAGCCTTTCTTAATTTCAGTGCCCGGGACTGGATTCGAACCAGCACGCCGTTTCCAGCACCACCACCTCAAGGTGGCTTGTCTACCAATTTCAACACCCGGGCTTGTTTGAAGTTCCTCGTTTCTCGTTTTTGGTTTATCGTTGAAATACCCGATAGTTTGAGACCTAAATCAAAAACGATAAACCTGAAACATCCGCTTGGGCGGTAAAAATAACCAACTATTTATGTAAAACAATACGAAATGTGGTTCCTTTTCCCAGCTCCGATTGCTTGACGAATAATTGCCCTTTATGATACTGATCAATAATCCGTTTGGACAGACTTAACCCAAGGCCCCATCCTCTTTTTTTAGTAGTGAACCCCGGTTTAAATACATTTGTAATATTCTGCCGCGCAATTCCTTTACCGGAATCAGATACATCAATAGTAACCTGTTTTCCGGTGTCGTTGATGGTAACAGTAATATTCCCCTTTCCATAGATAGCATCGAGCGCATTTTTTAATAAATTTTCAATAACCCAATCAAACAAGGGCGGCGAAACAGGAATTATCAGTGGGGAAATGGCATTATTTTTTAATGCAAACTGTACTTTACCAGTCGCCCGTTTGCGTATATACTCCATCATCGTTTCCACCTGGTGAATTATATCGTGAGGCTCTAATTGAGGAATACTGCCAATTTTTCCAAAACGGTCGGATACCAGCTTCAATCTTTCCACGTCTTTACTCATCTCTTCTACTATCTTTTCATTACCTGGCATTTCTTTCATCATCTCTACCCAACCCTGCAAGGATGACAAGGGTGTTCCTAACTGGTGCGCGGTTTCCTTAGCCATCCCGGCCCAGACCTGGTTTTGCACCGATCGGAAACTGGTCGTTAATGCCGTAATCGTGATAATAATGAAAAGCGCCACAATGAGTAATTGAACCAATGGATAATAACGCACCTGGTTCAGCAGGCTGGTATGACCGTAATAATAATAATTGATCCGAGTGGAATCGCCTGGATCGATCCAGGTAATAGGGGGTTCATTTTGCGACTTAAATTGGTTAAGTTGCCTTTGCACATAGCCCGTATCGTTGGCTACTTTTGACGAATCGAGGTTAACATGCTGCATGATCACGTCTTTCTCATCCGTTTCAATGATGGGTATTGAATTATTAGCCGCAATGATATTTGCTACTAACCGGTCGCTGAGGCCGCTGGTGTCCTGCACCAATAATTTTCCGGCTTCCACCCATTGCTCCACTTTTTGCCTTTCTTCCCGGGCAATTTTCCTGGCAAGTAGTTGAGAATAAATAATGGTACCGCTTACAATGGCAATGGCAATGATAGCCAGTCCGGTTCTCCAGTTAAAAAGCGGTTTAATCATTCAACTAATTTATAAAAACCGTTCCTTTGCATCCGTTATTTTTTAAACTATATTTATCCATCACTTGAATCCATCAGTTTCCATAGTAATTCTCAACTGGAACGGCCGCGACTACCTGGAGCAATTTCTGCCTTCAGTATTAGCTTCCACGTACCCAAATAAACAAATTGTTTTGCTAGATAATGCCTCCACGGATGATTCGGTGTCTTATGTGGAAACAAATTATCCGTCTCTAAGAATTATCCATCTTCCGGTTAATTATGGTTTTGCCAAAGGATATAATGAAGGATTAAAACAAGTAACGGCTGATTATTATGTATTACTCAATTCCGATGTAGAAGTAGAACCAGGCTGGATAGAACCCTGCATTCAACTACTGGAATCGAACAAACAAATTGCTGCTTGCCAGCCCAAGTTATTACAATATAAGAACAAAGAATTGTTTGAATATGCCGGAGCCTGCGGCGGGTGGATGGATTATCTTGGCTATCCTTTTGCCAGGGGCAGAATATTTGATATTTGTGAAAAAGACGAGGGACAGTTTGAGGATGCGGTTCCTGTGTTTTGGGCCAGCGGGGCCGCCATGTTTATTCGGTCATCCGCCTTTCAAGAGGCGAAAGGATTTGACGCCCATTTCTTCGCGCACCAGGAAGAAATTGATTTATGCTGGCGCCTTCAATGGGCCGGTTATTTAATATATAGTTGCCCGAAATCGGTAGTATATCATGTAGGAGGCGGCACTTTACCGAAGGGCAATTCTCAAAAAGTATTTTTGAATTTCAGGAATAACCTGGTTATGATGGCCAAGAATTTGCCAATACCGGAGGCTATTATAAAGATCGCCGCCCGTTTTGTATTGGATGGAATATCAGCCACCAAATCTCTCCTGGCGGGGCAGGGCAAATATTTTGTGGCGGTGATTCATGCTCACCTGGCATTTTTAGGATGGTTGATCGCTAAACGATCAGCCAGTACATTTCCGGATAAGAAAATCAGGAACTGGAACGGATATTACAAGGGGAGCGTTGTTTGGAAACATTTTGTGCTGGGTAAGAAAAAATTTCGGGAAATTGTTGAAAACAAAAACTGATTTTTGAACCTGAAGTCTTATTTTTGCTCCGCAATTAATTGGTTACTATGGATCAGCAACCCGTTTCCACTCCAAAACACAAAGACTTTACTCATAGTTGGGTACACTCTTCTGTTTTCCTGTTTTATTTGCAGGTTTTTATTTTGATCGCATTTACTTTTGGCTGTGCTTTTAGTTTATATACCAAAAGCTACAAAGGGAAGCCCGATGTTATCGTTCAGCCAAGTTCGCAGTACACTCCCCAGTACAAATAAATATAATCGAGAGGGTTTAAATTTTGCAGGAATTAAACAATTCTTATTTTTGCTTCCCTTTAACCACCGAAGCGTTGGCGTAGGTGGATGGAAAAAAAGAAGTTCTTTACATAATCCACCTTCTCTTTGATAGCTTGTAATAAAGTACAGGTTGATGCGTTTCGGTGGACATCCACCTTCGCTGAGGCTTCGGTGGACGAAGAGTGCGGAAGTAGCTCATTTGGTAGAGCACGACCTTGCCAAGGTCGGGGTGGCCGGTTCGAGCCCGGTCTTCCGCTCTGATGGATAAAGGTGTGAGTATCTCACGCCTTTTTTTATCGGCTACCTGGGTGGCGGAATTGGTAGACGCGCCGGACTTAAAATCCTGTGAGAAGTAATTCTCGTACGGGTTCAACTCCCGTCCCGGGTACAAAGGCCCTTATCAAAAAATGATAAGGGCTTTGTTGTTTAAATCCCTCATTGAATAATTTTAACAGTCAACATTGATTCTAACCCATAGGTTGCTGTCTTCACCAACCGAAATCGAAATACTTGTTGCTGGTATTTTTCTTCACTAAACGAATTCGTACTTATTAATAATTGAGTGCAATGATATGTACAGCCGGGTGGAGGCATACGGTGGCTGATGGGAGAAATAAGCTGGCTGGTGGGGACACCAGCCAGGGGGACACCAGCCAGGGAGCCGGTAATTTAAAAAGCCCCTATCTTTAGAAATGTTAGGTATACCAAGAATCACAAATAAGATTACAACGGCCCATGACCCTGATTCCAACTAATGATGCGCAAGATCTTCATCCGGACAAACCTTCCCGGAAAAAACCTATGTTCCCGGTAAATGAGAAGCTGCGCCATTATCTCAAACATCATGGCCGGGAAGTGAAGCTTCCGGTTAACTACAAAGACCTCTTGCATTATACTTATGCGGTACCCATTAAAGACAAGAATGGAAAAGATACCTTATGGGAAAGTGTCAACTACGATATGCGCGAATGGAACTTTATCCGGGAAGGATTGGTAAAAATTTATGCAATCCTGAAAACAGAAGGAGATCTGACTTTTTCAAAACACTTAGATGTAGCCCGCATTGATTATTGCACTTTCGGGAACTCCCACCCTTTCCGTATCCGCATCGTGAATAAATTTAACGATAACTACGATCACTATTATATCAAAATTGCCGATGCTTCACGTATCTACGGGCTCGAACTCGAACATATTCTCTCTCCTAACCGTATTACTTTTTTTACTCACCTTAATACGCTCGTGGAAGAACATATACCCGGGGTACCGGGTGATTTGTTTATTAAAAATTATTTAAACCATCCCGATACCAATAAAATTCGACTGGTAAAAGAATTTGTGAAATTCAATGAACGTTGTTTTGTCCGCTTGTTGGGCGATATGCGCAGTTATAATTTCGTAGTAGATATCACCCCCGATATTGAAGACTTCCAGTACCGCATCCGCGCCATCGATTTCGATCAGCAGAGTTATGAGGGAAGGAAGAACTTATACCTGCCGCAATTCTTTAAAGAAAACAAAGAGTATGTAGATCTCTCACTCAAACTCCTGAATAAAGATTCTATTGAACAATACCAGGCCGAAGAACGAACACTCATGACCTTTCGACTCGCCTCGGCCCGGTACCGTATCAAAGAACTGATTGATATCATGTCGGCTGATACTATTTCCACCCCGGAAAAAATAAAACAATTAAGAACCGAACTTAGCAGCATCTACGGAAACCCACCCGGATTTAAAAAAGCTACTACGATGGGACAATTACTCAAAATACATTTGAAACAAACTTTGCAGAAGAACCTGATGCTGATTCCGAAGATAAAGAGCCGGTCGGGAGATTAATGTGCAAATGACTAATTTGCGAATGTGCGAATTCTTTGAGTTCAGTTATTCCTGATAAAATGAATGCTTTCAATAACGAGGATTTGAAAAATTTTTGGAATTCGTCATCTGCACATTAGCAAATTAGTCATTTGCACATTTGCACATTCGCAAATTCGCAAATTAGTAATTCGCACATTAGTAGTTCGCAAATTAATTCTAACGAACGTTCGAAAGTGCCTGTGCTGATCTAATCTATCAATTGTCATTTTCACTTATCTTCGCCACTCATTCATTATTACTTGCCTGTATTATCATGTAAGTATCAACTAAAAGGATTATTAACTAATGAGCAAGTACAAAGCCGGAGTGCTGTTTGGCGATGAACTGGAAGCACTCTACCAAGACGCTAAACAAAATCAATTTGCACTCCCTGCCGTAAACTGTATTGGCAGTAATACTATCAACGCCACCCTGGAAACGGCGGCCAAAGTAAACTCCCCGGTGATCGTTCAGTTTTCCAATGGCGGCGCCCAGTTTATCGCAGGTAAAGGAATGCCCAATGATAAATTACAAGCCAATATTTCAGGTGGTATTTCCGGAGCGTTGCATATCCATAATGTAGCTAAATATTATGGGGTTCCGGTTGTGTTGCACACCGATCATGCCTCTAAAAAATGGTTGCCCTGGATCAGCGGGCTCATCGATGCCGGCGTGCAATATCACAAAGAAAAAGGACAACCCTTATTCAGCAGCCATATGCTCGACCTGAGTGAAGAACCCATTGAAGAGAATATCCATACTTCCGTTGATTTCTTCAAACGCATGCAGCCCCTGGGCATGGGTATTGAAATCGAACTCGGCGTTACCGGCGGTGAAGAAGATGGGGTTGATAACAGCGATGTCGAAAATTCGAAACTGTATACCCAGCCGGAAGATGTTTCGTATGCTTATAAAGAGCTGAGTAAAGTAGGTCGTATGTTTACCGTAGCAGCTGCCTTTGGTAATGTACATGGTGTGTATAGTCCGGGTAATGTGCAGTTGCGTCCCGAAATTTTAAAGAATAGCCAGGTATTTATTGAGAAGGAATTGAAGACCGGTCCGCAACCGGTATACTTTGTATTTCATGGCGGAAGCGGTTCCCCCCAACACCAGATCCGGGAAGCGATTGGATACGGTGCAATTAAAATGAATATCGATACGGATTTGCAATGGGCCTTCTGGGAAGGGATATTGAATAATTATAAAAAATCAGAAGCGTACCTGCAGGGACAACTCGGCAATCCTGATGGCCCTGATAAGCCAAACAAGAAGCATTATGATCCGCGTGTTTGGCTTCGTAAGGGAGAAGAAAATTTCAGCAAGCGATTAGAAGTTGCCTTTGAAGATTTGAATTGTATAAACAGGAATGCGTAATGAGTGTTGGTAAGGTCTGACGGTCTCCGTCTGACCTTTTTAATAATCTGTCTGAACTCAATCATCATAAAAAAATCCCCCGGTTGGCCGGGGGATTTTCATTAAGCGGATGTTGAAATATTTTTAAACTGGTCATAATAAAGCCATTCACATTTTATTCAATTCTTCTATCTCTTTGGATTGAGGATTTCCCCTTGGCATTAAAAATGAAAAAGTACTTCCCTTACCTTCTTTACTTTGAATATTCAGGCGGCTTCCATTCTTTGCTAAAAATTCTTTGCAAAGCATCAGTCCAAGCCCAGTGCCCGATTCACTGGCAGTTCCCTTCGTGGTGTAATAGTTTTTCTCGTTTATTTTATTTATAGCCTCAAGGCTGATTCCCATGCCTGAATCCTTCACAAACACTTCTACATCCGATTCGCCTTCCTTAACGCCAACGGATATGATTCCTTGCTCTGGCGTAAATTTAATAGCATTCGAAAGCAGGTTGCGAATAACAAGACTTATCATCTCCCGGTCCCCTAGAATATGGATATTACTTTCAGATTGCACATCCATTTTTATTTTTTTGATTTCTGCCTGGGGCCGAAGCAGCAAGAAGACCTCATCAATAACCTCGATAATATCCATACATTCTGTTCTTACCACATCTGCCTGCATCTGGCTTTTGGCCCATTGCAGCAGGTTCTCCATTAGTCCAATAGTATAATTGAGATCATTTACCACATCAGGGATCATTGCTTTTATATCTTTTGCCGGCAGCCCTTGCTCCTGTACGCTGCGGAAAAGGTTACGCAAGGCATACAATGGCAATTTCAAATCGTGCGAGATAATGGAAAAAAGTTTATTCTTAACGTTGTTGAGATCGGTGAGATGCACGGTTTGAACACTGAGAATTCTTGCTTTTTCGTCGATTTCTTTTTTTTGGAGCTGAATTTCTATGTTTTGATCGTTAAGCGACCTGCTCTTTTCGAGAATATGGAACTGGTAGTCTGTATTTTCTTTCTTGACCAGCCAAAGCCCGTAATGAATGTACGCAATAACTACCACCTGGTTAAAGAGATAAAATGGCTGGTTAACTTCGGACAGATCGTACTGGAAATCTTTCAGTATTACAGCAAGTATAAAGTAATTAAGCATAGAGAAAGCGATCGCAAAAAGCATATAGCCAATGTTCTGGAGGAAGAACACCGAAAGAATTCCAAACAAAATAAAACAAAGATCCACCCCTAGGTTAATACCGTTGATATAAACAACACAGGTTAAGAAAGGGTATAAAATAAAAAAGGCCAGCAACGCCATTTCATATTTGCGGCGATAGTTCAGGTATAAAGAAAGAATAGACGTGAATGCGGGCAGGCAGGCAATTAACCAAACGCTAATTGAAAATTTGTCAGTTGTTATAAAACCGATAAGGGGAATAATAATACCCGCTACAAACTGAAAAAAATTAAGCAGATTGAAAATACCCAGCTTTCTTTTCTCATAATCCTCCATGGCATCATTCATCCCGATTGATTTTATCTTAGGCAGTAACCAGTTTACTCTCTGCCACGATAAATCCAACCGCTCAACGGAATCAATAGACCTGACCTTTTCCTGCAGGATTTCCATCGTTATTTTTGGTTAATAATGCTATATCAGAAAAATACAATAACTGATTAAACGTAATTATATAATGAATAAGTATTTGAAATAGGGGTTCTTTTCAATCATCTCACCTAAAAATGCATATATAAATCGATTATAAAAGAATAATTTCAAAGGAAACATAAAATCTCAAATTCCCTGCCAAAATTCTTCCAGGTGGAATGTTTCAATTCCTCCGGTTATTGATTCTTAAATTGCCTTTTTCGCCCGCCCCCCTTCCCTCCTGCCAGCTAATACTTGCACAAGAAAATGCTGTTTTTACCTCCGCTAAGCCTTAATGGAACCTGAATTTCGGCCCGTATGAACAAATCAGATCAAAAAGTTTGCTTACATAAACTGGGCAATACCTCCGCAAAATTTAATAGCCATGATAAATTAAGACAGGAAGGATTATCTCTCTATACCCTGCTTATGGAATGATAACAGACGTCCACCCCATCAAAACAGGATTCAATTTCCGCGGGAAATTCCAATAATAATTCAATAATCTAACTTGGTAGTCACCGTGTGATTAACTACCGGGGCTGTAAAGATGATTCACCTAAATTTTCATTAAAAATTCCAGGTAGTCTCTTGGATGGCTTTGCCTGCTTTAAATTGTGGTAATTTCACATAATACAAAAAAATATGGCTTCTATGAACCGGGAATTTTACGAGAACATCTTTAGTATTCAGCAAAAGACAGAAGCAGTTCCACCGAACGAAAAAATAGCGGCATGGGTATCTCAACTGATCTGTCTTTTGTACCCGGAAAGAGCCGCCTGTTTCAACAATTCTCCTGAGGAAGTAGGGCAAAAATTTAACAAACTTTCATTAGAGCTCACCGACTTACTGAATGCTACCAAAGCATGTGCGAAGGATGATAATGCTAAAAAAGCCACTCTATTTTTTCAACGCATACCAGAATTATACCGGGTATTAAATACCGACATTGAAGCAATCCTCAGCGGCGATCCCGCAGCGCATACGAGGTTTGAAGTAATCCGGGCCTACCCCGGTTTTTTCGCAATTTGTTTTTATCGTATTGCCCATGCCCTGCTTGATCTGGAAACAGCTTACCTGCCAAGAATTATTACCGAATGGGCCCATTCTGTTTCAGGTATTGATATTCACCCCGCCGCTGAAATAGGAGAACATTTCTGTATTGACCATGGAACGGGTATTGTAATCGGAGAATCATGCATTATCGGTGATCACGTCAAAATATACCAGGGAGTAACACTGGGTGCATTAAGTGTTGACAAGAGTATGGCTTATACAAAACGACATCCTACCGTTGAAGATTATGTAGTCATTTATTCCGGTGCAACCATCCTGGGAGGAGAAACTGTCATTGGCCATCACAGCATCATAGGAGGCAATGTTTGGATAACTAAAAGTATTGCCCCGTATTCCACTGTTTATCACCGGCCCGATATTGAAGTAGTAGAACAAATCAAATCTTAGTAATGGCAAGCATTATCGATTTAGTAGGAAATACTCCCATGGCAGAACTTAGAAAATTAAATCCTAATCCTAATGTAACCATCTATGCTAAATTAGAAGGGAATAATCCAGGGGGGAGTGTAAAAGACCGACCAGCGCTGAATATGATAAAATCGGCGTTGGAAAGAGGCGACATTAAACCCGGGGATAAATTGATAGAAGCCACCAGTGGCAACACCGGAATTGCGCTCGCCATGATTGCCTGTTTGTATGATCTGGAAATTGAACTCGTAATGCCTTCCACTTCCACCCGCGAGCGTACATTGACTATGGAAGCCTTTGGCGCCAATGTCACTTTTTTAGATTCGATTGAAGTTTGTCGTGATTACGCCGATGAAAAAGCAGCCCGAGGAGAAGCTTTTATATTAAACCAGTTCGCTAATCCTGACAACTATAAGGCTCACTATAATACCACGGGTCCGGAAATTTGGAAAGATACCAATCAATCCATCACCCATTTCGTAAGTTCCATGGGCACTACCGGCACCATTATGGGATGCTCCAGGTTTTTTAAGGAGATAAACCCCTCTATACAGATTGTAGGTTGCCAGCCCACCGAAGAATCTTCCATTCCTGGTATCCGACGCTGGCCTAAACAATACTTACCTAAAATCTTTGAGCCGGAAAGAGTAGACCGGGTGATTGATGTATCACAAGAAGAAGCTACTTTAATGGCGCGACAATTAGCGAAAACAGAAGGCATTTTCGCAGGAATGAGTAGCGGAGGAGCGGCCTCTGCGGCTATCAGGCTGGCAAATGAACTAGACAGGGGGGTTATTGTTTTTATTGCCTGCGACCGCGGTGACCGGTACTTAAGCAGTGATCTCTTTGGATGATTAAATAGCTACCTGTGATTTAATTTCCATTATCGCTTCTCTAACCTTGTCAATAATCTTCCATTTTCATCTTTGATGAAGAATATTCATTTTTTCTGGCACATTTTGAGGCGCAACCCGAGGAATTGAGACCTTTCATTATAAAACGATACTACAATTTAATGCCTCATCTTATGTATTGAAGCGATTAGCACCTGTCATCCTCCGATATTCGTTTCATTATTCACTACGGGTCAATCTTTGACTCGGCCAAAAACCACAACAATGAAACAATTATTTATTGCCCTCGTCTTTTTAGGAATTTTTACTTCCTGTTCTACCCTGCATTCTACTACTTCAATCCAGCCAAACGACAGCTTTATCCTGGGAAACAATCAGCACGGATCCTTTAAAGTGCAACTAAAAAATGTTTCCAATAATAACCTGGAGGTTTACCATGCACCCATAAACGGGGGAAAACATTCTTCGCAAAACGTTAAACCCAACCAATCTGTAGTGGTTAAAGTAGACAAAAACACGGCATTGATCATTGCCAACCAATTTGATGATACCGCTACTGTTACCTTGAGAGTAACCGGAGATGTTGGTTTATCAATGGGGTATAAGAATTAAAACCGAATAAATAATTCCCCAACAAATTAATATAAATTATTAGCTGGCGATGTAATTAAGATTATAGTCTTCGCCAAAGAACAAACTAGAACTAATCATAATTTCTGTAACCGGAAATTTCTTTCAATGTTGCTAATAACAATTTCGTCAAAAAGCGGGTTTTGTTACCGGATATACAAACAGAGATTTTCATCCCCCTGAAACATGGTCAGACGGTGCCCGTCAGACCATGTTTCCTTCCCCCTCCACCACTCATCCTAAAATAGCCTTCTTTGATTACTAGCGTTACTCTTGTTCGATATTCCTGCTTAAATTGCAATCATTCCTTCCAACTTCTCTCCTATATACCAATAGGCCTTTAGGATAAAGGGCAAATTGCCTTTTATTGAAGCCATATTAATCAACGTAAAAAAAACGCTATGGGAAAGATCAAATTTATTACGGCATTGACAACAGGATTTTTGTTCAATTTTGTCTGCCTGTCGTTACAGGCCCAAACGACCGACGAGCAATTAACTCAAACCATCCTGCACTTGGACAGTATGTTCTGGAAGAGTTACAATGATTGTAATACGGCCGGGTCGGGGAAATATCTATCCGATGATGTTGAATTTTACCACGACAAGGGTGGCATTACCCTAGGTATGGAGAATTTGGTAGCCAGTATCAAGAATAATTTATGCAGCAATGAAAATGTACGGGTGCGCCGGGAAGCGGTTCCGGGAACAGTTCACGTGTATCCGATGAAGAGTTCAAATGCTATTTACGGAGCAGTGATTTCCGGTGAACATTATTTTTATGTAACAGAGAAAGGAAAGCCCGAGAAGCGCGAAGGCCTGGCAAAATTTACTCAACTGTGGATACTGAAAGATAATGTTTGGAAGATGACCCGGATATTGAGTTTCGATCATGGCCCTGCGCCAAATGCAAGCCGGTAACAATAAGGCGAATCGCCCAGGCGATTTTGGAACACTTTACTTATCTCATTAGGATTAGGCCCAAAGTACTACCGAAAAAATTTCGATAACTTACTCCCAGTTCATGACAAATTCTTCCCATGCTCGGCGCCTGTTACGAAAAATTTAAATCACCCATCACAATTCAAACACTTCCCGATCCGGTACCCGGACCTGATGAAGTAGTAATAAAAGTAATGGCTACCGGTATTTGCCGCAGCGACTGGCATGGCTGGCAGGGACATGATTCGGATATTCATTTGCCACATGTACCCGGACATGAGTTAGCGGGTATTGTTGCAGAAACAGGTTCTGATATTAATAAATGGAAAAAAGGTGATCGGGTTACTGTACCTTTTTGCGTGGGATGTGGAAATTGCGAACAATGCAATAATGGACAAGAACAGGTATGTGATCATTATTTTCAACCTGGCTTCACCGGGTGGGGGTCATTTGCCGAACTGGTAAAGATCCGGTATGCGGATCATAATTTGGTAAGGTTGCCCGATTCAGTATCGTTTACAACAGCAGCCCTTTTAGGATGCCGGTTCATCACTGCCTGGAGAGGAGTAACGGCAAGAGGGAATGTAAAAGCCGGAGATTGGGTTGCGGTACATGGATGTGGTGGTGTGGGATTATCGGCTATCATGATTGCTACTGCATTTGGAGCAAAAGCAATTGCTGTTGATATTAATGAAGATAAATTAAGATTAGCAGCAAATATAGGAGCCGTACAAATGATCAATGCAAAGAAAACAGAAGATATCCCTGGTGCAATAAAAAAAATCACACAAGGAGGAGCCCATATATCGGTAGATGCATTAGGCAGTCGGGAAACATGCCGCCACTCTATTCTTTCTCTTCGCAAACAGGGAAAACACATACAATTGGGATTGCTGGCGGGAGCAGAAGCCAATCCCCCTATACCTATGTCGGCCGTTATTTCGAATGAACTGCAATTAATGGGAAGCCACGGAATGCAGGCACATCAATACCCGGCTATGATGGATATGATTGTAACCGGTAAGATTCAACCAGAAAAATTACTGGGCAAGATTGTTTCTTTGAAGGAAGGAATCATCGAATTAATGAACATGAATTCTTTCCGGGGAACAGGTGTTACCGTGATTGAATTCTAAAAGACTTTACCAGGAAGCCATAATACTAAAAAGAATTTAATGGATAATTCACCTTACCGCAATTTTATGATAAAATATTTGAGGAACTGTTTATTTGTTTTGGCCACATTCGTATTGGCGGCTTCTTGCAAAGAAAATTCAAAGCACAAAGAAGTAAAAACTGATAGTCTGCCAACGGATAGTATCCCTATCCCCAAACAGGAGCCACCGGTACCGAATGATTCGATTCTTATTTCACTAACAAAAAAAGTATTAACACTGATAAAAGAGAAGAACTATGTCTCATTTGCAGAGTATATCCATCCTGTTTCCGGCCTTCGCTTTTCTCCTTATAGTTATATAGATTCAGTCAAAGATGTCCGATTTTCAAGAGATAAGTTCCTCGAAGCAGTAAAAAACAAAAAACAAAAAATTACCTGGGGAAGTTATGATGGAAGTGGTGATCGTATTTTCTTTACGCTTGAAGAGTATTTTAAAGAATTTGTGTACGATGTAGATTTTATAAATCCCGAAAAACAAGCTGCTAACAAAATGATTGGGGCGGGAAATTCTCTCAACAACCTCGAAGGCGTTTATCCGGGGCTTCCCTTCACCGAAAGTTATTTTTCGGGGTTTGAAAAAAAATATGAGGGCATGGACTGGCGCAGCCTGCGACTGGTATTCAAGAAGGAAGGCGACCAATACTACCTCGTAGCCATTATACACGATCAGTGGACGATTTAGTGCCCTATCTTATCGGAAATTCGATAAGATTTAAAAAAAATACTTACACACCCTGTGATTTTTCTTTCCCCCGTGCGAATAATAGTATAAAGCATTTCATTAACGATTGATGAATTACCCGGCAGAACAGGAATTATTCTTAAAACTTATACAGGAAAATAAGGGCATTATCTATAAGATATGTAACTCCTACTGTAGAGACAAGAACGACCGGGAGGACCTGGCGCAGGAAATAATTTATCAACTGTGGAAATCGGGGAAAAGTTTTGATCCGGAATATAAATTTTCTACCTGGATGTACCGAATTGCATTGAATACGGCCATTTCATTTTACCGGAAAGAAAAAAAATCGGACGCAATAATTGCTCTGACGGACACTCATCCTGATGTGGAAGACAAAACAGAAATAACAGGGGATATGGAAGAACGAATAAAGCAGTTACAGGATTTCATTAATGAATTAAAAGCATTGGATAAAGCCTTAATGCTCCTCTACCTTGAATCGAAATCTTATTCCGAAATCGCGGAGATTCTTGGAATTACCGAAACCAATGTGGCCACCAAGATCAGCCGGGTAAAAGAAAGACTAAGAAAACATTTTTCAACCATCAAGCAATAAAAAATGGATGACATGGAATTACAAAATATATGGAAAGCATACGACCAGAAACTGGAAGAAGCCAGGGTATTGAATCTTCAATCATGGGCGCTTAACTTCAAGTCATTTGAAGCCATTCAAACTCAGAAAGCAAAGTCAAAACTCAATTCCCTGGGCCGGTTTAAAACCTGGGCCATCGTAGCCGGAATGTTATGGGTGGCATTCCTTGCCTTTCTTATTTATCATTCTTTTACCTTTTCAAAAATATTTTTTGTACTCTCCGCGGGAATAATTGCATTAACCACTCTTATTGCAGTCATTGTTTATATACAACACGTAATTTGGATCCGGCAAATCGATAACAGTGAAAGCGTGGTGGAAGTACAGAAAAAAGCGGCGAAACTGCAGACTTCCACTTTACAAATTGTACGCATTCTTTTTTTACAAATGCCATTTTACACAACTTTTTGGTTTACCCCGCAGATGGTTATGAGCGGAGATGTAAAGTTCTGGTTCATTTCATTCCCCATCGTTTTGTTATTTAGCTTTTTTTCCATTTGGCTGTACCGAAATATCAATTTCAGGAATGTCAATAAGAAGTGGTTTAAAATTCTGTTCAACAGTCCTGAATGGACCTCTGTTGCGAAGGCTATTCAGTTTGTAAAAGAAATAGAAGACTATAAAAATGACAGGGGGTGAGAACGATGCTGAGGAATGCTGGATACAATAGGCGGGATGCAGGATACGGGATACCTGATACCAGGTGTTGGATAATTATGATTTTCGTAAATTCACTTTTAACTTGAAAACAATTGTGCCAAGTATTCCATGTCAAGTATACTTTATCTCGTACCACAAATCTTGTATCCTCGTTAAACATCCGGTACCCCGCTTCCAGCCTCGCCAATCTAACCCTTCATTTTAATCACATTTCTTAAATAATGAACAGTTATGGCTTCAAAAAAAATTTCAGAACTCCTGGGCGATAAAGCCGGTTATCTATTGGATCATCAATCTAAAACTATTTCGAAAGATCAACTTCATTTGCCCGGCCCCGATTTTGTAGATCGTATCTGGATAAACAGCGACCGAAATCCAACTGTACTCCGCAACCTTCAACTAATGTATAATACCGGCCGTTTGGCTAACACGGGATACTTATCTATTCTTCCCGTTGATCAGGGTATTGAACATAGTGCAGGCGCTTCTTTCGCTAAGAATCCGGTTTATTTCGATCCGGAAAATATTATGAAACTGGCCATGGAAGGCGGATGCAATGCCGTGGCAACCACCTTTGGCGGGCTTGGATTTTTATCGAGAAAATATGCGCATAAAATTCCATTCATTATTAAAATCAATCATAACGAGTTTCTCACTTATCCCAATAAGTTTGATCAGATCATGTTTGCCTCCATCAAAGCAAGCTGGAATCTCGGTGCCGCGGCTGTCGGCGCTACTATTTATTTCGGCAGCGACGAATCAACGCGGCAGATACAGGAGGTGGGCAAAGCATTTGAAATGGCACATGAACTGGGAATGGCCACTATCCTTTGGTGCTATCTAAGAAACCCCGCTTTCAAAACAAAAGAAAAAGATTTTCACGTTTCAGCCGATCTCACCGGACAAGCCAATCACTTAGGAGTAACCATTGAAGCAGATATCATCAAACAAAAATTACCGGAGAATAATGGCGGTTACCTGGCATTAAACAGCAAAGAATCAGCGTATGGAAAAAATGATCCCCGCATTTATTCCGAGCTAACCTCGGATCACCCGGTAGATCTTTGCCGGTACCAGGTCGCTAATTGTTATATGGGACGTGCGGGATTGATTAACAGTGGTGGCGCTTCCTCGGGTGCCAGTGATATGGCCGAAGCAGTTACTACAGCTGTTATAAATAAACGCGCCGGAGGAATGGGATTGATCAGTGGACGCAAAGCATTTCAGCGACCAATGAAGGAAGGAGTTGAAATTCTAAATGCCATCCAGGACGTGTACCTGGATAATGAAATTACCATTGCGTAATAAATTTTTCCTGATAGTACTCTTCTTATAAAAGTTGACTATTAGAAATCTGCCATAATGTGCAGGCCTTTTCAACAAAAATCGGGGAACAGCCGGTTGACTATAGTATATCATACTTCCCATTTTTAAAATATCAATTTGCCCGCGATAATTCTAAAATTGTATCTTACCAGCTATTAAAAAGTTGCCGGCCACATGACCAAAGCTTCCACGCAAAAAAATAAACTGGGTTTATGGACAAGCACCTCGCTGGTTGTCGGGAACATGATAGGTTCGGGCGTTTTTTTAATGCCTGCGGCGCTGGCTTCCTATGGTGGTATTAGTTTATTTGGCTGGCTTTTTTCCGCAGTGGGCGCTTTTTTACTGGCAAAGGTTTTCAGTAACCTAAGCAAGCTAATGCCATTGGCAGACGGAGGACCCTACGCTTACTCCCGCAAAGGATTCGGGGATTTTGCCGGTTTCCTGGTTGCCTGGGGTTACTGGATTTCCATCTGGTGCACCAATGCCGCGATTGCCGTAGCATTAGTAAGTGCATTAAGTACTTTTTTCCCGTTGCTTGCCACCAGTACCGTCGCTGCAATTTTTACGGGCTTAGGTGCCATCTGGTTACTTACCTGGGTCAATACGCTGGGTATTGTAACATCGGGCAGAGTGCAGTTAATCACTACTATTTTAAAAATAATTCCACTCCTGCTGGTTACCGTAGGTGGCTTATTTTATATCCGGCCCGAAAACTTTATTCCTTTCAATACCAGTAACACATCCGATTTCACAGCCATTACTGCAACGGCCACATTAACTTTTTTTGCTTTTACCGGACTGGAATGCGCCACCATACCATCCGGCAGTGTAGCTAACCCGCAAAAAACAATACCTCGTGCTACCATGCTGGGCACCCTGATTGCCACCTTGATTTATATAATGAGCAGTGCCAGTGTAATGGGAATGATACCGGCCGATGTACTGCAGCATTCGGTTACTCCCATGGCAGATTCAGCATTTATAATGTGGGGCAGTAATGCCCGCTACTGGATCAGTGCAGGAGTGGCAATGGCTGCCTTTGGTGCATTAAACGGATGGATACTGATCCAGGGACAAATACCTCATGCCATTGCAAAAGACAAATTATTTCCACCTGTTTTCGGTAAAGAGAACAAGAAGGGAGCTCCGGCCTATGGGATTATTATCTCAAGCATCCTTGTCTCCTTACTCATGTCCATGAATTATACAAAAGGGCTGGTACAACAGTTTAAAGTATTAATATTACTTTCTACCTTAACCATACTGGTACCTTATCTTTTTTCGTCTGCAGCATATATAATTATCAGGTTTGACAAAGGATTTTTAAAAAGTGGAAAAGGCTGGGTGCAGGCCATTGTATTGGCATCCCTGGCCTTTTTATTTTCTTTGTGGGCGATAACCGGTTCGGGCCAGGAAACTGTTTACTGGGGTTTCATTCTCCTAATGGCAGGGGTACCCTTTTATGTATTTATCCTTTGGAAAAATAAACCCTGAAGCGCTAATTGACTTTGAAAAATTTAGATAGGATCAGGAATAACTACCAGCAAATAATCACCATGAATCTCACTTGCCATTCAGACGTTGGAAAAATAAAATCAATATTCATCAAGAAGGTTCAACAGGCCTTTATTGGTGATGTACATATTGATCAGTATTGGAAAAAATTAAATTATCTGGGCAAACCTGATTTTACCAATGCAAAATCTGAGTACGAGTCGTTTGAAGAGGTTTTAAGAAAGCAAGGAGCAGAAATTTTCTATTTACCCGAAGATGCATCTGTAAACATGGATTCTATTTATTGCCGCGATGCTGCCATTGCTACGAATAAAGGAATGATACTTTGTAATATGGGTAAGGAAGCAAGAATGAATGAACCCCTCGCAGAAAAAAAAGCATTTGAAGCCAATGGGATTGCGGTGCTTGGTGCCATAACGCCACCGGGTACTCTTGAAGGCGGAGATGTGGCCTGGCTGGATGAACAAACACTGGCTGTTGGTCATACTTACCGAACCAATGAAGAAGGCATCAGGCAATTAACCGAGCTTTTGCAGCCACTTGGGGTGCAGGTAATTTCAGTTCCGCTTCCCCATTACAAAGGACCTTCAGATGTTTTTCATCTCATGTCGATTTTAAGCCCGGTTGATACGAACCTCGCAGTGGTATATTCTCCTTTGATGCCAATAGTATTCCGGAATATATTGCTGAAGCGCGGTTACCAGTTGGTTGAAGTATCCGATGAAGAATTCGAAACTATGGGTTGTAATGTATTGGCACTGGCCCCACGCCAATGTTTGCTGGTGGATGGTAACCCAAAAACAAAAGCCGCTTTGGAAAAGGCAGGCTGTACAATAACCTTATATAAAGGAGAAGAGATCAGTATAAAAGGGGGCGGCGGTCCTACCTGTCTTACGAGGCCAATCTATCGGTTTAATTAAATTAAACCCACTGAATAATTCGATTGGCTATTCTCTTTTTATTAGGTAGATCTGTATCCACAGAATGCCCCTCACTATATTCATAAATAAGAATAGCCAGAAAAATTTAAAGAATAGAATGAAGCTTTTACCGTAGTATCTTACTATTGAAAGAGTGATCTCCGCATTTACACCAGACGTAATGCTGAATTTCAGAAATATCTTAGCTGAAGTAAGGTGGCTTATTTCAGAAAGCGTGAAAACATATCCCTTGCCTTTTTTCCTTTTCTCTATTTCAATAGCAAGGCAGAATTTTAATGAGACCTATATGTTTTACCCGGTGTAATGACTAACAAACACTCAATTTCTTTGATACCTGATAAAAAATTTAGGCAGAAGACAAGAAAAACAAAATGTGGCACGGGATTAGTAAGTAGTTACCCTATCAAGATCCTATATAAAGATCACGACCCTGCCCGCTTCGGCCGGCAGGGTTTTTCTTATTTCGTAAGTGCATTCTTCTTACCCCCAATCAACGGTATTTTTCAAATTCATCAGGCATCTATTGCTCCACCCTTCCCTTCTTGTCGTTATTTACCGGGTGAAAGACCACCTGATAACTCTACTACAACATAACGGCATTCTAAAAAAGAGCCGTTCCTGTTCTTCTTAGTTGGTACATTTATTCTTAAATTATCTTCCTTTGAGAATACAATTGTTCATTCTTCCCATTTTTGTATTCACCTGCATTAATAATACAATGCATGCTCAACCGGTTAAATCATACGGACAATTAAAAGTAGAAGGAACCCAATTGAAAGATGAGCAGGGTAACCCGGTAGTGTTACGGGGTATGAGCTTTGGCTGGCATAACTGGTGGCCACGCTTTTATACCGGAGGTGTAGTACAATGGCTACATAAAGACTGGGGTTGTACTGTAATTCGAGCAGCAATGGGGGTAGAACCCGACGGAGGATATATAAAGAAACCGGATTGGTCAAAAGCAACCATTAAGTCGGTCGTTGATGCGGCGATCAAAGAAGGAATTTATGTTATCATCGACTGGCACAGCCACGATATCAATTTAGAAGAAGCCAAAACTTTCTTTATTGAAATGGCAAAAACGTATGGAAAGGAGACTCATATCATCTATGAAATATTTAATGAGCCCGACAAAGAAAGCTGGCCGGCGGTAAAAGAATATTCAATTGAAATTGTCAAAGCGATCCGGGCTATTGATCCGGATAATATCATCCTGGTGGGTTCGCCTCACTGGGACCAGGATATTCATCTGGCAGCGGATGACCCAATTATTGGTTTTAGCAACCTGATGTATACCGTGCACTATTATGCCGCCACGCATAAACATTGGTTGCGAGACCGATGCGACTATGCTTTAAAAAAAGGATTACCGATCTTTATTTCTGAATCGGCCGGAATGGAAGCCACCGGCGATGGTCCAATTAATACCGAAGAATGGGAAAAATGGATTCAGTGGTGCGAACAAAATAAAATAAGCTGGTTGACCTGGTCGGTGAGTGATAAAAATGAAACATGCTCAGTATTATTACCCACCGCGAACTCGAATGGCAATTGGCGGGAAGAAGACTTGAAAGAATCTGGTTTAAGAGCGAGGGAATTCCTGAGAAAGTATAACGGGAAAAAGTGAAATAACCACTATAATTTTTGAATCATAATAAAACGCTATGCCGCACATAACAGACATTCCATCCAAAGAAATTGCCAAAGGCCTTAAGGGATATTACGCCCATGGGGCTTCTTCTACCTTGGGTTACATTGAAATTAAAGCCGGAAGCGTGTTAGCATTGCACCATCATATTCATGAACAAATTACCTACATCCTGGATGGCCAATTAGATATGGTCATCGGTGGAATTCCCTGCTCGCTCACCAACGGAATGTATTATGTTATTCCTTCCAACACACCCCATTCTGCCATAGCGGCTACGGATTGTAAAGTGATTGATGTGTTTAGCCCCGTTCGGGAAGATCATAAGTAAAAGGATGCGGGATCCTGGATACCAGATGCTAGATAATGCATACG
Organism: uncultured Chitinophagaceae bacterium; assembly: GCA_963775145.1. Lineage (GTDB taxonomy): Bacteria > Bacteroidota > Bacteroidia > Chitinophagales > Chitinophagaceae > Endoryza. Next base: position 467,803 of record CAVZHZ010000009.1, on the reverse strand, counting down.
GGCCTGCCCACCGCAGCTTCAGCGTAGGTGGGATAGCCAATGTCCATTTTTATTTTCATTTCCTGCAAGCATATAGTTTATACCATTCAAAATAAGTTTTGGCGATAGAATAAATAAGTACCAAATTTAATGCGACAAACAAATCAGTTTCTATTGTGTCTTTATTTAAGCTAGATCAATGTATAACAACCATCTTAAATAAGAACAATGCGGATATTAAAAATAGGTAGCAAACCCAAACTGGAACCCGGCCAGCTTTGCAGGTGGGTTTCCCAAAATATCTTTTTGCCAGTTGAAGCGGTAATTCAGACGGATCACTGTTTGTGCCGTAGGTCTCCAGCTGATAGCAGGCACTATTGAAAATACTTCATCGGAAATATTGCCGCCGGTTGATTTGAAAGTACCATTGTTCCAGTCTACATACTCTAACCGTACAGCTGCGTTAAGTACTGCTTTTTCAAAACCAAACATGGTTTTGCTTAAGACAGGCTGAACAAAATCAATAAATCCTCCATGTTGCCTTTGTCCAAACTGCTCCGTATACGTTTCCGGTATATCTACATGCACCCAGGCCCATTCGGCATTGATTGCCGTATTTACTACTGGAATCTTTGTATTAAAATCAACGGCGATTACATTCACTTGTCTTTTTTTATCCAGCACTAATCCATCGTCTTTAAACTTATTATAAATGCCACTCATATAGGACAACCCCCATTCCCCGATTTTCCCGTTTCGCACAGCTACTTTCCCGGTGAACAATGGAATCCCATTAAAGCTTTCTTCAAAACGATCTCCATTCAGTTTGGTAGCCGGGAGGAACGTTTTGTTTTCTGTATTACTGATAATCTGGTCATCAAAGCCATTGGTTAAATATAATTCATACGCAAATACCCAGTCCTTACTAAACTTTTTTCCAAATAATCCAAACCCAACATTACTGAAAGTAGCAGGTAACATTTGGGTGGCTGAAATGGGCCGGTCTATAAACTCCCATTTTGGTCCATCATGATTTTGATTAAAAGAACCAATAGGATTCATTACAATCCCGCCCCGCAGATTTAATAATGGAGAAAATTCAAAATCAATGGAAGCAAATTCGATATTGATTTCTTTTGCACCATCTTCAAATTCAATTTCACTTAAAAATTTTATTCTTTTAGAAATAGAAGAAGAAACGAACAAGGTTACTCGCCTCATCTGGAATTGATGGCCTTCTGATACTCCATCTTCCTGTATGTATTGATAATTAGCTTCCGCATACCCACCTAATGCTACCGGTAATTTACCTACCTGCATAAACGGGCGACCATACACAGCATCTATATTCATTGGCAGACCAGTCGTGTCTTTAGGAATGCGTCGTAGAAGCGAAGGATCTATTTGTCCAACCAGATCCCTTCCAACTATTATGCAAAATGCCAACAAGAGAATATTCTTTTTCATACTTTTCTTAAATCAATAAATACCTGGTTGTTCTTAACTGATACCGGAAAACTACGGATGTCCTTATCGGCCGGACCGTTCTTTACTTTGCCACGATTACTGTATTCGCTGCCATGTGCAGGGCATTGCAGGAAGTCTCCTGAAACACTGAGTTCCGCCCCCTGGTGCGAACATTGCATCCACAAGGCAGAATACTCTTTTTCATTAAACCGATATAAACAAATAGGAAAAAGCAACGCATCATTGCGGATAATGATATAAGAACGGTATTTCCCTTTTTCTTTATGAGCAAATTCTTTTTCATCAATGGAAATGCCATCCTGTTCAATATTACCCGGAACATACCGGATGGTTGCGCAGGAACTTAAAAACCCGGATACTGCCGTTGCCCCGATATAGGCGGCACAACTATTTTTAATAAAATGTCTTCGGTTCATTGAAATAGTTTACAGGGATTCCAGAAATGTTAGCAGGCTTCTCCTATCTTCATGTGCTAATTGCTGAAATTTAATTTTGCTTTGCTGTCCTTCCCCTGCGTGCAAAAGAATAGCTTCTTCAATACTCTTTGCCCTTCCATCGTGTAATAAAAAATACTGGCCGCCTTGTGAGATCTTCGATAGCCCCAATCCCCACAATGGCGGTGTTCTCCATTCTGATGTTTTTGCAGAACCCTCGGTATATCCATCATCAAGGCCCGTACCCATATCATGCACTAACAAATCTGTATATGGATATATTGTTTTATCTGACAAAGCCAATATTGTTGATGTTCCTGTTTGCAATTGGGGAGTATGACATCTCCCACATCCCGTATTAATAAATAACTGCTTTCCTTGTTGCACCATTACATCATCCTTGTTTCTTTGCACTGGTGCTTTTAATGTTTGCAAATAAAAAACAACATCCAGCACTGTTTTGTTAGATACTTCTGGATCAATCTCACTACCAGAATAAGTATCAAAAGGCTCAAACTGTGAAGTAATACCGATATCCTGGTTGTAAGCCCCCACTGTTTGCTGCAACAAATTAAACACTGATGCTTTTTTCCCAAATCGCCCAAGGTATTTACCATTTTGCTGAATGGCATCCGGAATAACTCTTACATAAGGCGGAATAGTTATCCAGTTCGGTCGCCCCGATATACCGTCCGCATCAGTATCATTTTCATCTGCCAGTGCTATTATTCTGGCATCCGGAATTGCTTCCAGCAGTCCAAGGCCCGTATTAGCGGGAGGCATAAATTTTGAGAAGGTTGCACCGGCGGGAACCTGCTCGGGTAAGAATCCAGGTATTGCACGATGCTGCAATTGAGGTCCCCCCTTTTGAAGAAACTGATTACCTCTCGCATCTGTTTGTCCAAACCGCGTTAACGTGGTAAAGGGATGCCCCTTGCCATCACCTGCATGGCAAGTACCACAGGAATTAGCCACAAATAATGGTCCCAGGCCCCTTTCTTTAGTAAAAATTTCATCGTTAAAAGCAATGTCTCCGGAAAGAAATCGAGCCTGTTGTTCTTTTGTCAATCCTTCTATTGGCCCATCCAGTGTTTCATCGAATTCAGGCGCACCTGGCAAGATTTTCTGACAGGCAACAATTACCCCTATCACCAATAGCAAGAATAGTATTTTTTTCATTTTACATTTTTTATTATTTTTTAGACTTGTCTAAATTTTTATTTAGGTAAATATAATAACTTTATTTGGCCAGCCAAAATAAAAGTAAGCCCCTTCCACAGCATATGCCCTGGCATGAAGGCACCAATAAAATAATTGCTGAATTTCAAACTGTTGAGTCCCCGCTACGCCGCTCTAACCGGTTGGTTCGGTGCAATTAAGCAAACAAATTCCCTGGAGTGGGTCAACATTAACCCTTTCAGAAGAGCAGTATTTATTTCAATGCATTGAGGAATGTTCTTTCAAAACTAACCTGCCAGCTGTTTTGGGCCATACGGTGCATATCACTAGCGAGTTGAAATCGGTACCCGATATTGAGTTTAGCATTGCTATTGAAGATAAGCTGGATCGCCGGTGCCAGGTCAGCATAACTATGCGACAGATCATAAGTATGCTGACCAAGGAACTCCATGTATAAATTCAGGTTAGTTTGTTTGTAGTCAGTGTACGATCGGGGAAATAACAAATAACCGACAGACAAAGTGTAATCGATCGCCTGGTAAGGGTATTGCTGCGGCAAATCTTTGTTCCATCTCGATTCCTGCAACACCTGGATATTACTCATGGTAGCAGACACGGCTAGTTTATTAACCAGTTGGGTGGCAATAATACCATATTGAAAACCGCTTTGGTCTCCCTCAAGACTCAATTCATCATAAAACGGATTGTTGCGGGAGATACTTCCCTGGGCAAAAGCCGCCACCCGAAAATGTTTATGCACTTCATCCAGCGAAAGAAAACGATACTTGGCATACACCTTGGCGCTTTCCCATCTAATCCTGGCAGAATACATATCGGAAAAAGAACTTGCCAAATGCAGCATCCATTTCTTATTCAATCCAAACATAACTTCTGGAGTATGTCGTTGTTCTGTTTTACCAGAATGGTATCCTTTCTGCAATCTCAAATTGTATTTGGCGCTGATTGATTTTGCCGGCATGTTAGAAGCAGGTTCCGTAAACACATACAATTCCTGTGCTGCCAGAGAAGAGACGCTTAATTGCAGGAGCAACAGCCACCCGGTACCTGGTTTTAATCCGCCCACTTTCATAGCACCGATTTTTTGAGGTATCGTTCAATCTCTTTTTTAGTTGGATTGATGGCTATGATTATCCCTTCTTTATCCAATAAAAAAGAAGAAGGAATTTGCTCGATTCCCCAGGTAAGTGCTACCGGGGCATCCCATCCTCCTCTTTCTATTACCTGCTTCCATTTAATTTTATCGGCTAGAATGGCTCTTTTCCAATCCTCTTTATTTTGATCAATACTGATAGCAAAAATTTCGAATCCCTTGTTTTTATATCTTTCATACAAAGAAGTCAGTTCCCGGTTGGAGCGCCTGCACGGTCCGCACCAGGAAGCCCAAAAATCAATCAATACCACCCGACCCTTATTATCAGAAAGACGCTGAATAATACCGTTTCTGTCCTCCAGCGAAATTTCCGGAGATGGCTTACCGATACCCGGTTGCGCCCGGAGAGTTCCTGTAATAAAAGTAAAAAGGACACAGATAATGAAAATTTTTTCTTTCATTTTTATTCTTTGAATAGTACAACAAGCATTTTTCGCCGTGGTCAGATCGTTACATGGTAAATTCGGGTACTTTCCTTGATTCCGTCTTTTATACAGCAGGAACCTGCTCTACCGGTTTGCACACAGGACATTTGAGTGGCAGAATGATATTTTTTAAATTCCTTGCCACCGATAAAATCTTTATCCGTAATCAGCAAAGTCTTTTCACCCGAAAGCGTTTGATTGCTGATATTGAGAAAATGAAACGTTTTGCCGTCTATTTGCACATGGGTATCATTCTGAACGGCCACTCCTGAAAAGGTACCCGTTACGTTTAACCTGGCAACTGAAAACCCGGCATCATTCACAGCTTTTTTTATCAAATCAAAATCAACCGATACTTCTTTCTTAAAAGCGATATGGAAGGACGATGATTTGATATCCGCGGATACCGATTGTACAAATGAAAGTTTTTCCAGTGAATTATTTATGGCCTTCGTGCACATAGCACAGGTGAGGCCAGCCGCCTGCAGGTTGGCGCTGCTAAATTGCGCCATCGCCCGGGATCCTGCCAGCACAATTATTATTATTGTTACTATCTTTTTCATACTATTTTTTTAAGGCGGAAGCTACTACCCTTCCGCCTGTGATTTTTATTGATTCAAAAATTAAGACTTGCAGCAACTTTTGTCTTTACAGGCGGACGCTTCGTTACCGGCCGCATCCTTACAACAATCCATTTTCTTGTCACACTTATTGTCTTTGCAACAATTGGCGCCGTCTTTGCCGGAACAGCCTTCTTTTCCTTTGCAGCAATCCATATCCTTACAACCTTCTTTTGAACACTTGTCATTTGCGCAGCAGGATTTCTTGGCTACAGCCGTATACACTACTTTACGATCGTATTGACAACAGGCATGTAATTTATTATACGCCTCTTCCGGTGCGGTAAGGTCCCTGGTATCATACCCGGCGGCCGTGATAGCCTGCTGAATTTTTTCGGCATTTGTTTTCTTCGCATTATAGCTTACCGAAAGCATTTTAGTTTCGGTATCCCAACTTGCCGAACTAGCACCCGCTTTTGTGGCAGCGGTCTCAATCGTTTTTTTGCACATCCCGCAGTTGCCCCACACTTTTATACTTTCTTTTTTTTCACCCTGAGCAAATGAAAAATGGCCGAATACAAAGAGAAATGCTATTGATAGCAGGATCGATTGCGTTTTCATATTATAATTTTTAATTGATAGATAAATAAAAAATCTTTACAAATAATTTTTTCGCTGATGGCCATTTTCACCAAGCCAGCAGCAAAAAACCTGTAAAGAAAATTAAATGAGAAATACGCCAATATGAAGATAAATGGAATTGACCCGTCGATCTGTCGGCGAATGATATTGAAGCGCTAAATGAGTTTGTTCTCTATCGAATGGAGTAAACTGAAAAATACAAGGAGTAACTGCAAGCCCCGATTGTCCGAACTCAACCGTTAATTTAGCGAGTTCGTGTGCATCCTGCAGCTTAATAATTTTGTATTCCGTTTCGCAGCAGCCTTTCTTTTCCTTCATTCCGCATTTACCGCAATCATCATTTCCTGCAAATCCGTATTCTACTGAAGAGAGATCGCCCATACAATAGTGGAGATTTACCACCACTCCACTGGCAATACTAATGTACAATAAGGCTATTATGGCAACGGCAATTTTTTTCACTATGCTGCAAAAGTAGTTTCAATTTTGATAACGTCAAAACCTCTATAGAAATTACAAAAAGCTTTAACAAAAACAGCCGGCTCAGGAAATTAGTTTACAAAACTCCAGAAAATACCTATACGAAGTTGCATACCTGGTGAAGGATAGCTGGATACCAGTATGTTATTCCCGGTAAACCCACCGTTTTGAATATTCAGTGAATTGAGGTTTTCTAATCGGCCATAGATGGTAATGCTTTTTATCCGGAAATGTACATACGCCGACAATTCCGGAAAGCGCATGGAGATTTTTTCTTTATCCTGGTAAAAAAATTGCCCCTGCAATGGAGAATAATTGTTGGCTTTGTAGGGAGTGAAGTATCTTAATTCAACCCCGGTACTGATGGTTAAATTTTTAAATCCAAAATTACCATCGTATGCTAACTGGTTTCGGGTAAATAGAAGCGGTAGATTTACAGCAGCATTCCCTGCTTTTTGCTGAAACACCAGCCAGGTGCGCCAATGCCATCCTCTTTTACCTATTTTAAAATCCTTTTCTACGGTTACGCGCAATACATTGAAAAGAGCCGATACCTGCTCTGCCTTAAAATAATCCCTGAAATAAGAATAGTTACTAAGCAGGTAATAATCCCCAGTCACCTTTAACAGTTGCTGCGGCCTTTCAAGTCCCCCGAAAAAATGAAGTGTATTTTCTTTATTGAAATCCCTGGGTTGATCGAAGTAAAAGCTACTGGTGTTATTAAAAACAAATGAAGGTTTTCGATTCACATTTTCAAAACCCACCTGCAGGTATCCAATTCGCTGACTGATCAATCTCTTTAAACTGATAAAAGCGTGGTAATCGCCAGCATTATATCCACCCAGGTAGAAACTTCCTAACGCCTCAATATCCCACTTGCGGTCGCGGGTCTTGTTGCGGTATTCGCCGTGAAGCCAAAGATTGGTATAGGAATTTTTTACCAGCCCCGTATCAAAGTCTCCCCGTAACCTCTGAAAAGAGGCTCCTACTTTAATAAACTGCTGCGAATTTTTTGCATCCGGAAATTGGTATACCGAAAAGTCATTTAATAACTCTTTCCAGAAATCGCGCCGGAAAAAGGTATCTGGCTGCGAAAGGAAATTGATGGAATAATTTTCTTTGTAATACCCGGTATCAGCGTGATTATCGCTGAAACGATACTTATATGTATTATAACTTATGGTATGTTCGAAGCGCACCCTAGGATAAAATAAAGGAATAACGGTAGTGTCATTAACTACAATCGAGTCCTTTTGCCCAAGGTCGTATTGCTGCCGCATTAAGTACGTTGCATTGGTATTAAATGTACCCGTGGCAATATTGGTACTGAAGAAATTCCGGCTGGCTTGTTGTAAAGGACCCAATTTAGTAGGAATGTTAAACCGGCTGTCGGCATAGGCTCCGCTATCAAGATAATTGCCATTCTCTTTTATACCACCATTCTCCCCGGATATTAGTTTATTGCCTACTAACACAAAGAAATTCTGATACCGTTTATTTTTCGACTGATACCAGGAGGTGAACCGGTAATTACTATGGTTGGTATTCTGATTCTGAAATGTTCCGGGAGAATTAATTAGCCGGTACTGGAAAGAGGCGTTCCAATTAGGCTTGATATTTTGCGTGTGCATCAAATGAATCATTTGCTCTGCTACACTCCCGATCATGTAGCCGATTTCTGAATAAGGTCGCGTAGTATTATAAAACCGCGTTTCTGCTACAGTAAAATTATAAATATCATATGCATGAAATCCGGCATCCCATCCTGCGCGCATAACAGGATCAAAAATCCGGTTTTCCGTTGCATTGCCGAGATTTCCGAGGCTAATATAATTCCATGGAATGGGAAACCTTCGGGTAAAATCTTTTACCGATGAATCGAGCGGCTGCATCCGGCTGGAATCGATATATCGGAACCGAATGGTGATTGAATCTTCTAATCCGGTGCGATGTTGTAAGGTATCTCCCTTCCCACCACCGCCTCCGAACGACCCGCCCGGTCTCAAACGTCCCGCTGCATTCTGTATTCCCCGACCCCGATTTTGCCCAAAGAGTTGCCCCTGCAAACCTGCCAACAGCGTAAACACTAAAATAGTTATGTATATTTTCTTCAACACTAAAACTGCTTACTTGTAATGCACTAAAATTAATTGTTTAAAAACGGCATTCGGTTACAGGAACGTTAATTTGATTTCTTTTAAAGACCTGCTATCAATTGGGTAAAGATAGTTGCGAGCTTCGGCTCCGCTGCTTTAGCCGCTTTCAAAACTTCTTCGTGTGTTATCGGTTCATGAACACTTAAACCCAGGTCCGTTATTACGCTGATTGCAAAAACAGGCAGGCCCATATGAACGGCCACAATATTTTCCTGAACAGTACTCATGCCTACCGCATCGGCACCCAGCTTTTGAATCATTCGATATTCAGCCCTTGTTTCAAAAGTGGGCCCTGTTACCACAAAATAGACTCCTTCGTGAACCAATATGTTTTCGCGTGCTGCAATCTTTTTTGCCTTATCGATTAATTGTTTATTATAAGGTTCAGACATATCCGGAAAGCGCTGCCCCAGTTCATTATAGTTCTTACCAATAAGTGGATTTTTTGTGCCAAAGCTGATATGATCATTAATAATCATAAGATCTCCTACTTTATAAGCCGGATTTACCCCGCCGGCTGCATTTGATAAGAACAAGCATTTAATACCCAGGTATTTCATTAATCTTACCGGGTAGGTAACCGCCTGAACTGAATATCCTTCATAATAATGAAACCGGCCAGCCATGGCTACTACTTTTTTGCCACTAATATCTCCAAAAATCAATTTGCCCTTATGTCCTTCCACCGTTGATAAAGGGAAATGCGGGATATCTTTATAATCGATTTCTTTTTCAATTTGAATCTGGTCGGCAAAATCACCCAGCCCGCTCCCCAACACTATGCCTGCTTCGGGCGTATGAGTATACTGGCTGCGGATAAAGGAGGTGGTTTCTTTTAATTGTTGAATTAAATCAGGCATAGTTCAGCTTTTTATTAAAAAATTTACCCGGGCAAATATATGAAATCGTTATTCGTATGCTTTACTTAGGAAAAACCGTGTTATTGATTAATTTTGAAAAAAAGCATATTCAATCACAGATTGTTAATCATGAAATCACCGGTTTTACTATTGGCACTTACATTCTTTTGGATTCATTCCCTGCAGGCACAACTCTGTACCGGTAGCCTGGGAGATCCGGTGGTAAACATCACCTTTGGCGGGGGTAGCGGACCCGGCCCGGCGCTCCCTTCCAATACCACCACCTATTCTCATGTTTTCAGCAGTTGCCCTAATGATGGAGAATATTCCCTGGTTGACCTTTCATTCAACTGTTTTGGGGGTTCCTGGCATACGCTTTCTGGTGACCATACCCCGAACGATGCACTGGGAAGATACATGCTGGTAAATGCTTCGTTTCTGCCTGGCGATTTTTATATTGATACCATCCGCGGATTATGTCCTAATACCAATTATGAATTTGCCACCTGGGTCAAAAACGTATTAAAACCATCTGCCTGCAATGGCAATGGTATTAAGCCAAATTTAACTTTCCGAATTGAAACAGTAAACGGTGCGGCACTAACCACCTTCAACTCTGGTGATATTGATGCCCAGGAAACAGCAACCTGGAAACAATATGGTACCTATTTTCAAACACCCGCAGGTATCAGTGATGTAGTAATTAGATTAACCAATAATGCACCCGGAGGATGCGGCAACGACCTGGCGCTTGATGATATTACTTTTCGGCCCTGCGGACCCTCTGTTAATGCAACTGTTTCCTCGTCCAATTCCAACGAAATTTATGCCTGTGAAAGTGATCGCAAAGATTTCTTATTGACGGCTACCTATTCTCCCGGTGTATATGCAAATCCGTTTTTTCAATGGCAAATAAGTATTAATAATGGTAATTCGTGGATTGATATACCCGGAGCCACCAATAATACATACCTGAGACCAGCCAGTGCAATCGGTTCATATTACTACCGGATGCTTATTGCGGATGGACCTAATATTAACTCAATAGCCTGTCGCCTTTCTTCTAATACTATTTTGATTACCGTAAGTCAACCTGATGCCCAGGTTACTAATTACGTGTTCGGTTGTTATGGATCTACTATTGGATTTTTTGCCGCCGGCGGATCGAATTACAGCTGGACCGGACCGAACGGATTTACTTCCAATATCCAGGATCCTCTCTTACCAGATGTTCAATTCAATAATGCAGGCTGGTATAAAGTTAAGGTGACCGATTACCGGGGATGTACAGATGAAGATTCAACCAACCTGGTAGTTTATCCGGCCGCCACTGCTGCGGTAGGGCCTGATGTGAGTATTTGTGAAGGGGCCAGTACTACTCTATCTGCTTCGGGTGGTATAAAATATTATTGGGCTCCCACGCAAAGTTTATCAATTGACAGTATTCAAAATCCAATAGCTACTCCGAAAGATAGTACCATTTATACCGTAGTAGTATTTAACCAATATGGTTGCTTCGACACCGCATCAGTAAAAGTAAACGTTTGGAAAAAACCGGTAGCAGATGCCGGTCCCGATAAAAAGACAAGACAGGGGTTTCCGGTAACGATCACCGGTTCAATAAAAGGAACCGATATTAATTATTACTGGACGCCACCCTCCACGGTCAGCAATCCGGGCTCTTTGCGAACCCAGGTTAATCCATCCCAAAGCACTTATTATACCTTACACGCCGAATCAAAGAAAGGTTGCGGGGTGAACACGGATGAAATGTTCGTTAAGGTGTACGACAAGATATTGGTGCCAAATGCTTTTTCGCCCAATGGGGACGGAATAAATGATACCTGGATTATTGAACCTTTAGAATTTTTTACTGAATCAGTAACCAGCGTTTATAATCGGTACGGACAACTAATATATACCAGCAAAGGTTATCCAAAACCCTGGGACGGGACCCGCAATGGCACTCAAGTGCCTGTAGGCGTGTACTATTATGTTATTGATCTTAAAACAAATAAAGAGCCGATGCTGGCCGGTTCCGTCCTGGTAATACGCTAACCAGCTATTTTGACGTTAATAGCTGTATGAAGCATCCTCTTCTTGTTCTGGGCATTTCAGCCATAGCTACATTCACCATGGGATGGTTTGGCCATCGCGTTTTTTCTAAATCCATGGCCCAGGCTCAAGTTCCCACTACCGTTTCAGACCCCGAGATTAAAAAAGATTCACAGATAAAGTATGTTCCGGACACCTTACTGGGAAAAAGGTTTGATACAACTTCCATTAAGTTACCCGTTGAACCAGCTGCCAATGAAAAACCCGCTATTATATTAGCAAGTGCTACCATCGATACCTTATGGGAAGATAATAAAGAAATCATCCTCAAATTACCAGATGGGTCTTTGGACGTTCGGAGGAAATTCAACCCTACGAAAAAATTTGGTGATTTTTGGGTGGCTGAAAGGTTTAAAGGAAAACCGGTTGCTATACTGGATTTTTCTACCAGCAAATATGGCAAGCTATATAAAACTGCTTCTAAAAAAGCGATAGAAAAAGGTCCTGTTTTTGCCGGACATTTTGCCTTTGCCCGTGTTGATTGCGGTACGGGCTGTTATGCCAGCACCATCATAGATCTCAAAACAGGAAAGGTGTACGACGGACCTCACGCATCTTCCGGGTACCAATATAAAATAAACAGCCGCCTGCTTGTGATAAATCCGCCTCAGGCAGACGGATTTTACACACCTTGTGATTATTGCGAACCTGAATTATACTTATGGACCGGCAAAAGTTTTAAAAAGATCGAATAATAAAAAGAGTCTCCTATCAAAAGGCACATTTTTTAAAACAAGTAATCGAATAAAACTTATCCTTCTCCGGAATTCTTCAGATTATACCAATTGGTTGTCACTTCCTCAATCGTTATCTTTTATACCGTCATAAGAATACATGCTCCGCGGTTTGGGTAACGCCCTTTTGGCTATTTGCATGTTCTGAAGTAGCTTCGCAGCTCTTGATCAATCAGCAATTAAACTTAAATTAAACTTACTTATGGCCTACGATGTAGTTGTTCTCGGCAGTGGCCCCGGCGGATACGTAGCAGCGATCCGCGCCGCTCAGCTGGGTTTTAAAACCGCTATTATTGAAAAAGAAAGCCTCGGGGGTGTTTGCCTCAACTGGGGTTGTATTCCCACTAAAGCATTATTGAAGAGTGCCCAGGTTTATGAATATATAAAACATGCAAAAGATTTTGGGATTGAAGCCAGCGGACAACCACAGTTTGATGCGGTCATTAAGCGCAGCCGGGGCGTTGCGGATAAAATGAGTAAAGGCGTTCAGTTTTTAATGAAGAAAAATAAAATTGATGTAGTGATGGGCTTTGGCAAATTAAAAGCCAAGGGCCAATTAGAAGTAACAAAAGCTGATGGTACCAAACAATTGGTAGAAGGAAAACATATAATTATTGCTACCGGAGCGCGGAGCCGCCAGTTACCCAGTATGCCTATTGATGGCAAAAAAATAATTGGATATCGCGAAGCAATGGTTTTACCCCAGCAACCCAAAAGCATAATCGTAGTAGGTAGCGGAGCAATCGGTGTTGAATTTGCTTATTTCTATAATAGCATGGGTAGCAAAGTAACCATTGTAGAATTTTTACCGCGTATTGTTCCGGTGGAAGATGAGGACATATCTAAAGAACTGGAAAAAAGTTATAAGAAAAGCGGGATAGAAATTCTCACCAGTGCTGAAGTAACTTCAGTGGATACCAGCGGGCCCGGCGTAAAGGCAAAAGTTAAGACAGCCACCGGAGAATTAATACTGGAAGCGGATATATTATTAAGCGCTGTTGGAATAGCAGCCAATATTGAAGGAATTGGCCTGGAAGAAACTGGCGTCAAAACAGATAAGGGCCGTGTGGTCGTTGATAAATATTACCAAACCAACGTGCCGGGCATTTACTCCATTGGCGACTGTGCACCCGGCCAGGCATTAGCGCATGTAGCCAGTAAGGAAGCCATTATCTGCACCGAAAACATCGGGTACAACGAAAAGAAATATCATCATCAACCAGAACCACTTGATTACGGGAACGTACCGGGATGTACCTATTGCAGCCCGGAGATTGCTTCGGTTGGCTTTACAGAGAAGCAGGCTAAAGATGCTGGGTATGAAATAAAAGTCGGTAAATTTCCATTAAGTGCTTCCGGAAAAGCATCAGCTGCCGGACATACGGAAGGTTTTGTAAAAGTAATCTTCGACGCAAAATATGGAGAATGGCTCGGCACCCATATGATTGGATATAACGTAACCGAACTCATTGCCGAAACTGTGACAGCGCGAAAACTGGAAACTACCTACCAGGAAGTCCTTAACAGTATTCACCCACACCCCACTATTAGTGAAAGTGTGAAGGATGCTATTGAAGTGGCTTATGGGGAAGCCATTCACTTATAAGAGAAATCATTTATAGAGAATTGCCCTTCCAATTATATAATAACGGTAAAGGCAATATTATAAAAATTAGGGATAAGTAAAGTGGATTGGTATCGGCTTACTTATCCTTTTTTTTATTTTTTCATTTATCCTTCCCTTTCAGATTACCGCCTATTTATTTTATCCTCCGGAATACTATTTAAATTACCATCTGCGTTTTAAGTTGGATAATTCCCATTATGAAAAATCCGATCCTTCTTTTTTTCCTGATAATTAGTTATTTGACTGGTCATACCCAGTATGATGCACATCCAGTCATAAAATGGGCACCTGCCGGTTTGGTATTTGGTAAACTTTCGTTGGGTACCGAATACAATTTCAAAAAAAAGAACTCCATTGAACTCTATATCGGAATACCAATGGCCGCTACCCGCACGATTGATTACGACAATAAACAAAGTGATATTGAATCCAAAGTCTTTTCGGTTCTGGCGGGATATCGTCGTTATATCGGGAAAAAGCCAGCTGCCGGATTTTATGCAGAACCCTATTTCAAATATCTCGAACATCATGCACAGGGTATCCTGGAAGGGGACCTCGATTCCAAAGTAGCCAGGATGGATACTAAAACTGATTACAAAGCATGGGGCGCAGGAATACAATTGGGATACCAGTTTCTCATTGCCAAAAGAATATGCCTGGATTTTTTTCTTATCGGACCAGAGGCCAATATAGCAAGGTTTAATTCGCAATCAACTGATATCGCCAATTCGATTCCCTGGACATTAATACAATCTGCCGAAGCAGAACGACAAATAAAAGATGCTATAAGCGATATTCCCATTCTGAAAGACAAGTTGGAAATTTCTGTCGATCAATCAAAAAAAACAGTTTACACCGAATACAGAGGATTCCTGCCGGGATTTCGGCTGGGCGCTTCAATCGGCTTTCGGTTCTGATTATCTCCATTCTTCTTAATAGAAAATATTTCAACATACCTATTTCTATTCATCTTTGCACTCACCTTACTATAGCTTTGATAAAACCCTCGCTTACCATTAATAAATCATAAAAAAAACGGATGATCAATGATCATCCGCTTCAATAAGTCAGATAGTTTTGGCTAAGGGTTTATTAAACCCGAAGTTTTGAGCAGTTTAAACGGTTTCGCCTGGTGTCCGACCCGAAGAAAATAAACACCTTCTTTGAAAGATTGCAGATTGATAGTAGTTACAGGTTTTGTAATGCGTACCTGTGCTACAAGTTGACCCAGCTGATTGTGAATGGTTATTACCTTTCCTAACAACGCTTCTTCACTATTTACGTCAACCGTAACCATGAAATTTGCCGGGTTAGGAAATATGCGAATCATTTTTTCCTTTAACGAATCAGTAGGCGGAGGTTCCGGTAATGGAATGCCCGTTGCTCCATTGGAAAACAGGAGCGCGTGCCGGGGTCCTTCGGCGGCAAAGGCAGCCCTCATTTTATCACGCTGTCCAATGGTAAACATATTTGTGCATTCATCATTGGTCAGGTCCATATAATTATTATACATATTTCCGGAAGAGTCATTATTGCAGGAAGTAACTATTCCCGACGGGCATCCCCGCGTGGCGATACCCTGGGTAGGAGTATCCTCTACCCCATCGCTTCCGCAATATTGATCGCCCCATATATGGCGCAAACCCAGCCAATGTCCGATTTCGTGAACAGCTGTTCTTCCTTTTGTATAGGGCATGGTTATTTTACCTGTACTCCCGAAAGCCGAAACCTCTACCACAATTCCATCTTTTTCTTTAGGACCACCGAGTACGCTGGAGTAACCTATAATACCAGCAGATAAATTAGCAACCCAAATATTGAGGTATTTATCACTGTCCCAGGCATCGTCTCCCCCCGATTGGGAGAACTTAATGTTATCTTCTATCCCAAATGAATAAGCATTTGTTTTTTTACGCACTATCCCGGTTGTTGCATATCCCCTTGGATTAACGGAAGCAAGCACAAATTCCAGGTAACAGTCAGCCGCCAGGCTTCTAAAGGATACCGGAATTTTTGATGTATCCGCATGTATCTTCCGGAATTCTTTGTTCAGTACTTCTATTTGTGAACGAACCTGCTCATCGCTTATGTTTTCATCTGAGGTTCTATAAAGTATATGCACTACTACCGGAATCTTAATAATTGTCAATCCGCCCGGGCTAACTCCATAGGTGACCATGGATGCATCCCGGCTCAATACTTTTTTGGTAAATAATTCGGCTGATTCAAATTGATACTTCAGTGAGGGATCTCTCGAGAACTCCTGTTGCTGGTATTCTCGCGCAACACAACCTTGTTGAGCAACGCTATAATAAGCACACGGCAATAAACAGGCACAGGCAAGTAGAAATGATTTCATTGTAACGGCTTTCTTTCGTGGCGGTTACATAGGAGATTTCTGATGGTTCCATATGGAATTGCACTTTCTTTACATTCTCGCTGATCAACCAGAGGTCAATTGCGAATTGGGGTTGTATTTATTCAAAGGAGGATTTCGCCGATATTGGACAAGCGGACAAGATAGAAATACAAAAATTTTGGAGTAAGAATTACAACGAAATACTTAAAGAGAGAGCCGCCGTTTGTAATATTGGGGTAAGCCTGGCGGTAATCTGACGATAAGCTCCTGTAAAACAATATAAAATTCTTTATAATTCAAAATCCCTTAGCAAAATTTTATGCACTATTATCAGTCCCGCAAGAAGGCAAATAGTATTTTTGCCCGTATAACCCAAAGCAACGTATGAAGAACAGGTTTTGCCTTTTTGCCCTCATTTTGAGCCTAATAGCCTGTAACAGTGCAGATAACTCCGGAAAAGAACCCGGACCGGTCAACAGGGATAATGGCATTCCACCCATAATTGGATACTCTATTGTGAAAACCTACCCCCACGACAGCACTTTTTTTACAGAAGGATTAGAGTTCTTTAATGGGCAATTACTGGAGAGTTCCGGCGGAAATAACGACGAAAGTCCTTACCCTTCAGCCGCCGGAATTGCGAATTTAACGACAGGGCGAGTGGACATAAAGATAACGCTCGATAAATCGAAGCATTTTGGAGAAGGAATTACAGTATTCAATAATAAGATTTATATGCTTACCTGGACCAGTGGTGTTGGCTTTGTATTCGATTCCAGAACTTTTAAAAAATTGGGAGAATTTAAATTACCAACAAAGCAAGGGTGGGGATTGACACATGATAGTTCCAGCCTTATTATGAGTGATGGCACCAATAGTATTCATTTCCTGGACCCAACTACTTTCCAGGTTAAGAATATTGTAGGGGTAATAGATAATAACGGGCCTGTATCAAACATCAATGAACTCGAATATGTAGATGGCTTCCTTTATGCCAACCAATGGAACACGCCTTATATCTTAAAAATTGAAACGAATTCCGGTAAAGTGGTAGGCCGGATTGATCTCAGTAAAATTGACAATGATATTTCACCCAATTACCCAAACACCTTCGGATTAAATGGGATTGCTTATAATCCCGCTACCGGCAGTTTCTTTATTTCCGGAAAAAAATGGCCCGTGTTGTATGAAATTAAACTGCAATAGACATCAGCGACTGATTACATAAATAAGCGAACTGCATCTTTCCGTATGCAGCAGGGCTTTGGTGTTTGAAACAAAGCCCGTCCAACAAGCTCTCAGGAAATTTCCTTTGCCCGTTTTATATTTTTCACTCAGCAGGCTAACATAAATACTATCGAACCACATGGGCTTTATTGTTACCAGGTTCATATCATGCTGAGCAAGCAGCGCGCGCATTGCCCGGGGGGAAAAGTGATACAGATGACGGGGTACATCGTAAGCGGCCCAATATTTATTATACCATTGAGCGTCATAAGAAGAATAATTAGGAACCGCTATAAATAGTCTTCCGTTTGGTTTCAGCAATTTTTTCAACTGCTCCATATAAGGATGTAATGTATGCACATGCTCCAGTACATGCCAAAGCGTAATGGCATCGAAGGATTCATCCGGCAATTGAAACAAATGGCCGGCAGGCAGTAGTGTAATATTATTGGAATCCCTGGCTATCGTACGGGCGTTTTCATCCGGTTCCAAACCGGTTAGCCTCCACCCCGATCGTTGAAGAAACGAAGCAAATGATCCTGTACCTGCTCCGATATCCAATACAGATCCGGTTGATAGTCGGGTGGAATTTTTTATTAATCTAAGTTTTTGTTTAAGGGTGATTTTTCGAATAGAATGATACAGGCGGTTAACCAGGCCCTTACTTGTATTGCTATGTGAAATATAATTATCAGAACAGTAAAATTTACCGATAGATTCCTCATCGGGCGCGTCCTGGGTGAAACAGCACGTACATTTAGCGCATTCCCATATTTCAAACGCCCGTTGCGAAACAGTATGATCGTTTGCAGTAAGCTTAAGGCCAATAGAGTCGCTGGCACATACGGGGCATTGGGTATACTTGATGGTGTTACTCATGAAATAAAAAAGAGAGCAAAGAAAAGAAAAAACAAATCGATAGGCAATGGTCTAAGGATTATTACATATTGACTTTTGAAAAATCATTCCCCCCGATGGCATCAGGATGAAGACATCAGGATGCAGGCTACCTGGAAACCCGGATTGATTGCCGGTTACCCATTGCATTAGAATTAAATCCGTTTTTATAAAAGTGAAAAAATAAAATAATAAGAGATATGGCTACCAATATCCATGCATATATCCACCATGATTCTTTTTCTACAATGGTTTCCTCCTGCAGGTATTCCGCAGCCTGTTGATTGGAAAGCTCCCGGTCTCCTACCAGCACGGTATGTTTTGCCTGGTGCCGGATTACCCGGTGCGCCGGCACTGGTTCGTAATAAATAGAAACGGGACGTTCAGCATCAAATAAAATTTCACCCGAATGATCTTTACGCAACACGCCTATTTTATCCAATGTTACAGGATTATCAGAACGTATCCTACTTCTCAATTCATAAGCCCATTCATTATATCGGCGAATGGCTTCATAATCGGCCAGGTTCTCCTGTATTGCCAGGTAGGCAAAAAATTCTTTATCGGGAGTATCAAAATATCTGTTGAATCGGAAATGATAAGAGGGGGGCAACAACTGTCTGTTTACGAAATCACTTTGAGCAGGTACCCGTTCGACAAATATGGTACCCAGGCCCGGAATCCCCAGGCTATGATGCTGCAACAAATAACTGTACAACGCTCCGTTCATAACTCATCTTTTAGTTGCGAAGCAACAGATTTAAATGGGAATGACAAAACTTTTTAATGCGAAAAAGAGCAAAAACAGACTTTTTGCCGGCATAGTTATCTGCTAACTTTTGTATGAATCAATCTGAATTAATACTATAACCAGCATCGATTGGACTTTCCGCTGAAGCACTATTTGATTGAGAGAACTATTTCTGATTAAAGGAATATGTAACTCCTCCCAATACATTAAAGCCAAAAGATTCATACTGGTGCCAGCGTTCGTATTTATTATTAAGGATATTGTTCAGTTGAATCCACAGATTAAAATTCTTGGTGATCCGGAATTCAGCACCGGTGTTCAGATCAAAGCCACCGTCTCCCTTAAAAGAATCCCCGGTTTTCCCCCGGTATTGTGCGCCATCCCAGGCCCAAAGATCAGCATGCAGCCAGAGGTCCTTCAGGAGTTGCCACCGCAATCCGGCATTAAGCTCCAGTGGAATCATACCCCAGGCCTTTTTCTCTTTTTGCAATTTCGTAAACTGGTTAAAGTTCAGGGAAGCAGATGCACTGAATTGTTCGCCCATGGTGTATTCCACTTCACCATGTAATTGAAGAGCTTCCATACGAGGTTCATACGCAATCAAAAAAGTTTTTCCGTCATTTGGGTCGTTTACAAAAAGCGGGATATTTCGGTATTGCTGGAAACCCACTTTAGCCGAATAGGAAAAATGGTTATCGACTGATCCTTTGAATCCCGCATAACGCTCCTGCACCCGCGTGTTAAATAAGGAATCGGGCTGCGCGAGCCAGGGATTGATACTGGCAAACCGCTGGTAGGTTCCCTTATTGTAATATCCGATCCAGCCTAATTGAAAAGTGAACCGTTGATCGTTGGTAGTAATATCTGCCATAATATTAGGCAGCATAGTAAACACCCGATTATCCCATGATGGACGAAGGCCTCCGTGGATGTACAAATTCGGAGTTTTCAATAATACAGCTGGCGAAATATAAAAAAGATTATTCTGGCGACTGAATTTTGCATTGCCTTTTACCTGGTATGAAGTAAGATCGGCTGTTGCCGCCAGGTTAAATGCAAACAACCTTCCAAAGGTTTTTTCTAACGGCAAGTCGAGTACCGAATTGGATTCAGAACCTTTATTTGCTTTATTATCACTGAATACACTTATTTTAAGCGAAGGGTGATAAGTCAATCCATACGTCGTGGGTATGGTATTGCGGAAATGCACACTTCCTTCCAAAGTCTGAAATTGTTGTTTGAGTTGTGTTTTGCTATAGGAAAGGGTATCGGGTCGGTAGCCGTATAAAAAATAATCATTGCTGCTAAACCCCAGCTTGCCATTCCACTCCAGGTGTTTAGGTGAAAGATAAGTGGCCGCGGCACCCACACTGCTAAAACTGTTTTTCTGGTATTTCAAACTTCCTTTTGAACTATAGTAATTAGCAAACACGTTGAAATAAGTGCTCTTTCCATCTCCAAAACTAAATCCTGCTTTTATGTATGGCAGATGGACATTTCCAAAACCTACTTTAATATAGTTACTATACTGCCAGGCATTAACGGAGTCGATTCGCAATGCTACCGGCTTTAATTCGGCGGGTTGATAACTAAAAAAAAGATTTTGGGAAGGGATGCTGTAGGAAAGTTTAGGCCTGGAAGTATCCACAACGGGTGGTGCCGCATTGAAATTTATTTTGGCCGCTTCCCGTAATACCGGCTTAAAGGTTGATGTAATATCAATACTTTTTTTCCGGGTGGTATCCTGCGCATGAACCTGTTCGACTGCATAAAACAGGATAACCATTCCAATTAATATTTTTCCAACTTTTTTCATCTTTACATTCTATAATTATTGTTTTCACCCATCTCCTCGTTTACCGCTCACCTTTCTATAACCTGTACGTGGCAGGCTTCGCATTTGTTTTTGACGGTCTATGCTACAGCCATAAATTTAATCACCATCCACTTTACTGTTCTTCTTTTCTTCTTCTTCCACCTGCTTCAGTTTTCGTTCTGCTTCGAGCCGCAGGTTTTCCACCTTCGCGTTTTCTATTACGCTCTGGAAGGTAGCTTTCGCATTGAAGTAATCTTTTTGTTTGAAATAAACATCTCCCAACAAAATATATGCTTTTGTGACCCATTCTTCATATGAGCCGGCTTTGTTTATCACTTCAAATGCGGCTTTCTCTGCATCGCTCAACCGGTTCTGAATAAAAAAGCAATTGGCTATTTCGTACCGGGCCTCTGCTCCATAAGCCGCTTTGCTTAACCCAGCCACATTCCGGTAATAGGTGATTGCTTCACTATACTGGCTATTGGCCTGGTAAGAGCGGGCAATGGCCAGGTTAGCCAGTACTTTATCATCCGTTCCTATTCCCTTTTGATTCAATAATTCCCGCGCATTGTCCATAGCCTCGGTCCATTTCTGCAATTGAAACTGGCTGCGCAACAATCCACGCATCGCCTCCAGCTTATTTTCCTGCGTAGTGGCAAACTCTTTTAGCTTCGCGAAATACTTTTCAGATTTGTTATAATTTTTGAGATCAAAGAAGTTCAACCGGGCCGCGATCAATAGAGATTTCTCTCCAAACTTATTAGGTACTCTTTCAGAAAGCACTTCATATCCGCTGGCCGCTTTTGCCCAATCCTTCTGGTTGAAATAAATTTCACTTTTATAATATAATGCTTCCAGGGAATGCTTGCCCAGCGGAAACCGCTCCAGGTAATCCTCATATTTCTTAGCCGCGGCAGGAAAATTTCCGTTATTGAATTGAACCTCGGCTTCCTGGTAGGCCAGTAATTCTTCCTGTGTGGTAGAAATTTCTTTCCCCATGCTACGAGCGAAATTAATATACTCAGCCGTTCGGCCTTCTTCCACATAGATTACTTTGGCATTATCCAATGCCTCTTCCGCTTCCGGCGAATTGGGAAACTGCTGCAATAAAGAAGCATATTGTTTCAAAGCTTCTGAATTATTCTCCAGGTTGTAATAAGCAATGCCCAGGCGTAACAAAGCCTTGGGCTTAAGCGAAGAATTGGGATCGCTTACTACATTCTTCAAAAAAGGAATGGCTTCGCGGTATTGTTCGTTCGACAAATAACTACCCGCGATTTCCATATTGGCATCAGGAATTAAACTGCTGGAAGGATATTTCCGGCTAATGCCACTCAGCAGGTTTATTTTTTCCCGGCCGCTTCCGATACCGGCAATCATAGCATTTTGAAAAGTTGCATAATCACTCGACGGCCAGGAAAATTCCAATACTTTATCATACATGGCCTTGGCTTTTTTATACTCACGACCCATATAAAAGCAATCCGCCATCCGGATATATGCGTCCTGTTCTAATGCGGGAGAATTAATCCGGGGTGTTTTTACCAATTGCTCAAAAAATCCCATCGCCTGGGGATAATTCTCTTTCTTCAAAAAACTGTATCCTAAATTATATTTGGCATTATAGGCATTTACTTCTCCGTTAGAGGCATTTGATTTAAGATAATCGAAATAATAACGGATAGCATCGTCAGATTTACCCAGCCGGTAGGCAATTTCTCCTTTCCAAAACTGAACAAACGGCAATACCGATTGATTATCCGGATGTATCTCTGCCCGGGTCAGCAATTCATTAGCTGAAACCAGCATTCCATCATTAATGAGTTCGGTGGCACGTCCGTATAAAATGCGCGGGTATAATTTTCGCGCTACAGGAGAAGGAGTCTTCAACCCTTCTACCAGCGCGAGCGCGTCTTTATAGTTATTGGTATTGGTCAGCACATTGACTAATAATTCACGCGCTTCATTAATGTACTCAGACTGTGGATAGGTTTGCAAAAATTTCTGCAACTCCGTCAACGCTACATCCTGGTATCCTAATTCATAAGAAAGTTTTGCATAATTATACATCGAAACTTGCCGTTGCGCATCATTACTGCTATTTACTGAGCAAAATAAGAATGCGTTGCGGGCATTCACTTTCTGGCCAATCTTCAAATAAGCATCTCCCAATAAGTACATGGAATTTTGAGAGAGCGAGTCCTCTTTTCCCCCTAATTGTTTAAACCCATCGATCGCTTTGACCCAGCTACCCGCGCTGTAATAGCAATAAGACAATTCATACAAATCTTCCCTTGTTAGTTTTTCTGCTTTCGAAACATAATTTTCAAGATAAGGTAACGCCTTGGCGTATTGCTTCTGGATAAAATATCCATGCCCCACCAACTGCTGCATTTCCTTTTCATAAAAGAGATTGCCCCGTTTCAATTTACTTTCTGCATATTCGAGCGCTTTTTGCTTGTCCTCCTGCATATAATAAATCACAGAAATGTAGTAAGGGGCTACCTTACCATACTCCTCGTGGTCTTCCACCACTTTAAATCCGTCCAGGGCCTCCCGGTAATTCTTATCAAAAAAAGAAATGAAACCATAATAGTAATTCGCCGCTTCATAGTTGGGATCATCCTTTGCTAACCGGATGGCATTTAGGGAAGACTTGGCTTTGTCGAACCGCTGTAACGTAAAATAAGAATACCCCTGGTGAAACCTCATATCGGCCAATTCTCTGTTGCTTAAATTATCTATGGAAACCTGGTCATATAAATCAATAGCCTTGGCGAAATTATCCTTTCTGAAAAAATACTCCGCGAGATGAAAACTCATCATTTGAACGCGGGCCTCGTTGTCCTCCAGGTTAATAAAATCATCCGCTTTTCGTTCGGCCCCCTCCTCATTCTGTTTTAAGCCGCAAACGATAGTATAATATTTTACCTCCTGGTATTTTATCGCATTATTGCTTCGGTCCGTTTCCCGTTGCTGTAATTCGAGTTCTTTCAATAATGGGTAGGCCAGGCTGTATTGCTCCCGCTGGAAGTATTCCTTGGCCTGCTTAAAGGCAGCTTGCGGGTCACCAATGAAACGCGTTTGCTGGGCATTAAGAGAAAAGAAAGAAAGACCTAGAAGAGTGATAATTACCGTTACTTTTTTCATTCCAATATCAATAGTGAAGGGTTAACGAGCTAAAGTTTCCAATTATTTTACTGTCAACCAAACATCGTTCCAAACACCTGTGGATAAGTGGGTCAATTAACATTTTATTTTCAGTACGAAAAGCCAAATCGCAAATACTTACTTTTGAAAAAAAAATTTTTAATGAAGAAGCTGCTTTCGACGAACTATTCCGACATGGCATTCAATTTTGCCATGCTTGTGCTCAGAGTCGGGCTGGGAATAGTTATGCTGCCACATGGTTATCAAAAATTAGTTCATTTTGGAGAATACCGAACCAGGTTTTTCAACTTATTTGGTATCGGAAGTACCATTTCTCTTTCGCTGGCCATTCTTGCTGAGGTTTTATGTTCCATCTTCCTGATCTTCGGATTATTTACCAGGCCAGCCGCTTTGGTATTGGCAATTCACCTATTCGTTATTATTTTCAAAGTCAATACCGGAACAATTTTGGGTAAATCCGAATTTGAGTTAACGCTCTTGCTTGGGTTTTTTACTTTGTTATTAGTTGGCGGTGGCAAGTATAGCGTAGAAGGCGGAATGGGAAAATGAAGGATAGAAATGGGATGTGAGATACCAGATACGAGATGCTGGCTTGTCCGGGCAAGGTTGGTGAAATGGGAAATGTAAAGTTCCCGGATCCATCAGCACTTCACATTAATTAATTTCTTCCTGCTTTTTCTTTGCTGTTAGATTTTATTCCTTAATGGTAAAAAAACCGAGTCCGGGGGAAGAAGAACCTGCTTTCCGGGTCAGGGCTGTTATTGTATTAAAATAATTTGAAAAATGCCGTAAAACATTCTCGGCAGTTTATCTTATATCCATTCCAAAAGTCCTCCAACCTTATATCCACTCAACCTTTCAACCACTCAACCTTTCAACTACTCAACCTTTCAACTACTCAACCTTTCAACCACTCAACCTTTCAACTATTCCACCTTTCAACAAATCCACCTACACCCGATGATGATCTGATCTCCATTTCATAATGGATTTTTTAATTTCGACACTTCTCATTTGCTTTTCTGACGCCTTTTGAGCCAGTTCAACAAATTCATCATCGGGGGCAAAGCGCAGGGCAATTATCTGGCTGGTACGTAAATTTTTAGCCAGTAATTTGCCCGTTAATGCAAAATGACGAAGATTCTCTTCGGCTCTTATGGCCCTGTCCTGGGCGCGCAAAGCAAACCACCGGGCATACCAGTAAATACTGATAAGAATCAGGGAAATAACCAGCAATAAAGAAGCGGAATACAAATTTTGTTTCGAGGAGTTTAGTAGGTTTACTACACAGCCGGCCACTACTGCAAGTATAGCTGCACTGGTAATATAATGCCAAAGGGGAATGTACCGGGCGTGATTTTTGAAGTTCTGTTTAGGCATAAGCAATGGTTTAATGGTAGAAAGGAGCTTAATCAATTTTATTTTTTGAAGCAGGATGCGCCATTAATGGTCGCTGGCGACATGCTCAAAATACTATTATTTCAGAATATCCAGCAACTTATACATTTTTTGCACTATACCAGAGGCTGATCCGTCAAAATTATTAATAATAATAGAAAACGTATACTCTTGCCCATTAGCAGACCGATGGTACCCTGCAAAAGACCGAACCCCGGCTATGGATCCGCTTTTCATTTTCATTCCATTATATAACGGCAAGGCATTATAGAAAGAGGTGAACCACGGTCGATAATATGCATATTGCAAAACCTTCACCAGGGCATCAGCGGTAACCCTGTTTTGGGGAGAAAGCCCACTTCCATCAGCAATACTTATGGCACGCTTATCAATTCCTTTGGAAGCAAAAAAATCCTGTATCAACTGCACTCCTTTTTCCATGGAGCCATGGCCGCTTTTCACATATGAAATTGTCTTTACAAGTGATTCTCCATACAAATTAATGCTCTTTTGCATGAAATGATAATTTATAGAATCGAGTGGAGGTGAAAAATGCGTATAGATGGAATCGTATATAAAATGCGTTGTATCAGAAATGGCAGCGAGAGAGGTCCTTCTTGTAATAATGGTATTATTAAAAAACAGTTTTCTTTCCCCTATTTTTTTTAATTGTTCCCCGAAAGTTCGGGCTGGATCGGCCATGGCAGCACCCACCTTAAAGTCTTTCTTATTCACCGGCATTTTTCCCTCCAGGTATGCAATCAGGCTTTCGGGTGGACAGAATACATAGATCTCATCTCCCTTTGTAGCCGGATCTGCCTCCACTAAATTCCTGAATTCTATGTGCGGCTGCGCGGGCACTACTCTAGCCACTTGAGTATTCCGCGTCATGGTTGAATTGAAATAAAGCTCGAATTGATTTTCCTTCCAGTTTAGCTGGTAGCTTCCTGCCCCATAGTAATTTCCTATATCTTCCCAGATATAACCGCGGGGTAAGGGCTGGCCGAATTTAAAATCGTGAATTATCAAATTACCGGAGAACTTACCCGTAACCTTTTTATTAAATTCATTCAGAAAATTTTTTAAAATAATCGAGTCCACAGTAGAATTGAAACGACTGCTTCCAAATGTAGGGTCGCCCGCCGATTCAATTTCGAGGTCAGGATTATTATCCGAAAAACTATTTCTTTTCAACCTGAAGACTGTTTTATACCTGTACTCCTTACCCAGCAGTTCAAAAGCCGCCGCACTGGTTATTATTTTTTGGGTACTGGCAGCTGTTAATCCAACCTGCGCATTCTTTTCAAAAATCAGTTTACCGGTCGATTGATTTACAACGCAAAATCCAATCATCGCGTGCCGTAATTGTGGATCCGATTCCAATTGCCGCATGGCTTTGATAAGTTTCTCCTTTACCGCCTGGCATAAGCTATCAGCAGACCAGAATAGTAAAGCAATAAACAAATAAATCGCTCTCATAACAATGTGCTTAACTTTGCTTCAATATTACTTCATTTTTATTGTTACTTATGAAACGCGGACATGTTTTAGCCAGCATCATTACAATTGGAGATGAATTATTGATCGGACAAACTATTGATACCAACAGCGCCTTTATGGCCCAGGAATTAAATAAGATTGGGGTATGGGTGCACCGCCGCCTGGCGGTTGGCGACGTATGGAAGGATATCACCCAATCGCTGGATGAAGAAAGCAGGTTATCGGACATCATCTTAATAACCGGCGGCCTCGGCCCTACGGCTGATGATATTACCAAGCCCCTGCTCTGCCAGTATTTCGGAGGTAAGCTGGTGGTGGACGAAGGAGCATTGGCTAACGTAAAAACTATTTTCGAAAAACTAAACCGACCATTAATAGAACGCAACCTTAAACAGGCGGAAGTGCCGGATGTATGCACCGTAGTGCAAAATAAAAGAGGAACGGCACCCGGAATGTGGTTTGAGAAAGAAGGGAAGATTTTTGTTTCCATGCCGGGGGTACCCCATGAAATGAAAGGAATGATGCTGCACGATGTATTGCCCAAGTTGCAGCGCCGGTTTCACTTATTACCCATTGTTCACCGAACCTTACTTACCGCCGGCATTGGAGAGTCTTTCCTCGCAGAACGAATAAGCGAATTTGAAACCAGCTTACCAACTAATATCAAGCTTGCTTACCTTCCAAACTATGGGATGGTAAAATTGCGGTTAAGCGCGGCGGGTAATGATCCAAAAACAATCGCGGAACTCGAAGCGCTTTTCGATATGCTTAAACAACAGGTCTCGGATGTAATGGTAATCGACGAAGATATTTCTTTACAGGAAGCGGTAGGACGATTATTAAAATCGCAAAACAAAACGATGGCCACCGCAGAAAGTTGCACGGGTGGCTATATTGCTCACTTAATCACGTCTATTCCCGGATCGAGTAACTATTTTAAGGGTAGCGTTGTTAGCTATGATAATGAAGTAAAAGAAAAAATGCTGAATGTCTCCCATCGAACACTGGAAACCTCAGGAGCTGTCAGTGAGGAAACCGTAATACAGATGATTAAGGGTGCCTTACAAAATCTGAAGACGGATTTTGCCATTGCCACCTCCGGAATTATGGGACCTGATGGAGGTACACCAGAAAAACCCGTTGGCACTGTTTGGATCGCCGTAGGAAACCGGGAGAAAGTCCGTACGCATGTTTTTCATTTCCGGTTCGACCGGCAAAGGAATATTGAACTAACAGCCCATAATGGATTGAACATGCTGAGAAAATTTATTTCAGAAGCGTAAAAGGAAAGCACCCCAAAACAATAACCATTAAATTAACCTGACTCATTATTTATCCGGGATTATGCCCCACTCCCCCAACTGAATTACGTTTCTACTAACGATTGTTGGCAAATCATTATCTTTGGCGCGGCGAAAAATCAAGTACTTTATTGGTAAGGTTTCAACGAATCATTGCAAGGCAATGACAAAAAACCAGGGCTGACCGGAGAAGTATGCCAAAAAAGAATCTGCTTAATATAAATTCATATTCACTATGGCTGTAATAGACCTTTTTATGCCAAAGATGGGCGAAAGTATTACGGAAGCAACTATTCTTAAATGGTTGAAGCAACCGGGAGATACGATCAAAATGGATGAAACTTTATTAGAAATTGCAACTGATAAAGTAGATAGTGAAGTACCCTCTACTGCCGAGGGAGTGCTGGAATCTATTCTGTTCAATGTAAATGATGTGGTACCGGTTGGTTCAGTAATTGCCCGGATAAAAACCGGTTCCGATGAAATTGCCACCATGCCTGGCCGTCCGGCCGCTTCTACTCCGGCCGCACCAATATACCAGCCAGACTACAACAAAGAAAAAATAACGGCGAATACATCTTCAGCCCATAGCAGTTATCAATCACCCGCTATTAATTCGAATGGAAATCGTTTCTATTCTCCACTCGTGTTAAACATTGCGGCCAGCGAAGGAATCAGTATGACCGAACTGGAAAAATTGGGTGGTAGTGGCAATGAAGGAAGGGTTACTAAAAAAGATATTTTAGAATATGTGAATAGCCGGAAGTCGGGTGGTGCTAGCCGGGAGACAAGAGTCATAAGCCAGGCGCAGGAAGCCGTCGTTTATAATGAGCCGGTCCAACCCGAGACCCGTGGAGTCCAACCCTCCACTACTTATTCCGGTAATGTCGAAATTATCGAAATGGATCGCATGCGTAAACTGATTGCCCGGCACATGGTGGAAAGCAAACATACCAGTGCGCACGTAACCAGTTTTACGGAAGCCGATGTAACGAATATGGTGCAATGGCGCGACCGCATAAAGAAGGATTTTGAAAAAAGGGAAAATGAGCGGATTACTTTTACCCCGCTTTTTATTGAAGCCATAGTGAAGTGTATTAAAAAATATCCCTGGTTAAACAGTAGTATTGATGGCGATAAACTGATTGTAAAAAAAGATATTAATATGGGTTTGGCAACGGCCCTGCCCAGTGGCAACCTGATTGTGCCGGTTATCAAGAATGCTGACCAGCTAAACCTCATTGGGCTAACCAAGCAAGTTAATATGCTGGCCAATGCCGCGCGCAATAACAAATTGAAACCGGATGATACCAGTGGGGGTAGTTTTACCCTTACCAATGTAGGAAGCTTCGGTAGTTTAATGGGCACTCCAATCATCAATCAACCGCAGGTAGCCATACTCGCCGTAGGAGCCATAAAGAAAAGGCCGGTTGTAATCGAAACCCAGCAGGGAGACTCCATTGCTATCCGGCATATGATGTTTCTAAGCATGAGCTACGACCATCGCATAATTGATGGCGCCCTGGGAGCAACTTTCCTGAATGCGGTGGCAAAAGAGCTGGAGAATTTTGATGGTAACAGGGAAATCTAATTTCCACTCCCGGATACCATAACAGAGGAATATAGTTGATCACTGGATTATCTTTTGGTTAGAATAGTTTCTATGTGGTTTGGTCATTACCAAACTTTATTAGAATCCAGTTATTTCCTTAGCTAAATGATATAACTCCTGCATTATTTACCAACCCTTCAAAGCTCTCAAAAAAAATAATGCCAATTTTAATTGGAGCATCTCTCCTGACTCCCGGCTCCAAACTCCTGACTCCCGACTATCTACATTCCATATTTCCTCTTTTCGAATTTCACTTTTCTTTTCTTTACATAGATAACAAATAAATTATCATATTCACCATCCTGCAAATCGCCGGGAACATTCGTGGTCCCAGTTATTCCATTTACAATATCGTCAACCGTATTACTGTGCCCAACAATTAGCGTATTTTTTTTTAATTTTCTGAGCGAATCAATAAATAAGGGATCAGGCCGGGGTCCATATTGCCGTATTGTTATACGAAAATAATCAGCAGTTGGTTTGGCAGTAGACATGGCCCGTATGGTATTGGTTGAATAAATGTGAGCAATCTTCTTGCCGGTCAAAAAAGCCTTCAATACTTCCGCCCGCTGCAGGCCAGCTTCGGATAGTGGCACATCGCTGCTCATATTTTGCCCCTGGGCAGCCTTTTCCGCATGCCGCACTACATAATAAGTATGGCTGCAGGCCGTTAACAATAAGGCAGTCACCCCAAAAAACAGGAAATTTTTCATTTGTCAGGTTTTAACGAAATTACAATTAAACGGGAGTAGGTAATCAACGTCTGATTTTTTAGTAAATTCATGTACCTCTACATTTAAATCGTTCAGCTATGAAGGCTTTATCTGAAACCTGGTTCGCTGATGGTTACATTGATTTTGAACTCAAGAAATACACCCTGCTGGCCTACCTGCAGGAAATCGGAAAACACTTTAACCAGAACAAATTGTATCCCCAGCTGGCCGACCTTATCTTTCACTACAATAACCTCGTTTCGTTCCGGGAGAATAAGAAATTCCTGCAGGACCAGTTTCCCAAAAAATTATCCGGTATTCAATTGGAAAAATTACAGTTGCTGTATGAGCAAATTATTGAGGATGATGAACTGATGCAGGAACTGGAAGAGATTATCAACTATGCCGCCGGAAGAATGAAAAAAGCCATAAGCAGTGGTACGGAGATTTATGAATTTGTAGAAGACAAACTGAATATTTTTCCAATTGGACTTATGCCTATCAAAAACAATGAAGGGTATTTTTTCCTCAGTGAAGGAACCCACCGGGAAACACGCATTTATCAATACCGACTGAGCTTTTTTGAAAAGCATGATGAAAAATTTCGTTCCATTAAAACAGAATACATCGGACAGTATGAGCGAAACATGGTAAATTCTTACGAATTGATGAAAATCGAATTGATTCGGCATCGCAAAGAATTACCCAACCCCGCAGTGTATTCTATAGAAACCGAACTTACTTTCCCAATGGATGAAACCTTATTACCTATTGCCAAGAGGACATTAGTCCGGTATATTTCCACCAATGCTGCGTAATTTATTGGTGCCCGGACATTTCAGAAATTGATCGGGATAGCCCGGGACATATGCTCTTTTATTCCTCTTCTGATAACTCAAGTACTCTATTTGATAATCCAATCTTTTTTGACCCGTATTCCCTTCTTCAAAATTTCCCCTGCGAGAAATGATTGCCCGCCGTTACCACACGAATGAAGTTCCATACATTCAATTCATGAGAAATCGGCATTCACTTAAATAACCACGGCAACGGATAAATTATTAAACCCTACTAATAAGAATAATAGTATCCTATCTTAATATATCCTGAGTGGGGAATACGGATGATTCACCTGCAAGCTTATAGGACCAATAAAAACAACAGAAATCTTCAGCGATGAACATCTACGGCTAATGGTCACCTCATTTGAAGGAGCAGGTGAATGGAATTACTCTTGGCGAATAGGGTATCCCACTATTACGCTATTTACCACAATACTTTATTTTATATCAGGATTCAAGCAAACGCTTCGCAGTAATCATTGGTCAGCAGGAATATGATACACTCGTGAAATCGCACTTATTATCCAGGTTAAAGCAAACACGCCCCCGGCATTTAACCAGCACGGAACCCGATAATATGATAGGCAACCCAATTCGAATTGTACAGGAATAACGCAATATTCCTTACTTTGCCGGTACATTATTCCAGTCTACTCAAAAAATTTCTCAACAATAAAAAAGTTATATTGATCTCATGTACCAAAACAAAATAGCCTGGGTAACCGGAGCCTCCTCCGGAATCGGAGAAGCACTGGTCCAGGAATTATCCAGGGCAGGTGCCAGGGTGGTATTGTCGGCTCGCCGGGAATCCGAATTGATGCGGGTTCAAAAAGCGGCCGGGCTTTCTGAGGAGAATTCATTTATTCTTCCCATGGACATGAACGAACCTGAAACATTTGAAATAAAAACAAAAGCAGTTATTCAACGATTTGGACAAATAGATTTTTTATTCCATAATGCCGGGATTAGCCAACGGGGTTTGGTAAAAGACACTTCTATTGACATTGATAAAAAGGTAATGAATGTAAATTTTATGGGGGTAGTGGCGTTAACGAAAAGTGTGTTACCATTTTTTCTGCAAAGAAAATCGGGTCATTTTGTAGTTACCAGCAGCCTGGTTGGCTGGTTTGGTACTCCCATGCGGTCCGCTTACTCTGCCTCTAAACACGCGTTACATGGTTTTTTTGAATCCCTGCGGGCTGAAGTATGGAAAGAAAATATACAGATAACAATTGTTTGCCCGGGATATATTCAAACCAATATATCAGTAAATGCTGTTCGGGAGGATGGGAAATCGTATGGTAAGATGGATGTGAACCAGGCCAATGGCATGAAGCCTTCGGTATGTGCAAAAAAAATTCTTCTTGCTGTTCAAAAGAAAAAACATGAAGTACTAATAGGAGGAAAAGAAACGCTGGGCGTTTACCTGAAAAGATTCTTTCCTTCCTTATTATGGCGAACCATTCGTAATTATAACATCAAATCAACTGAATCATAATTTCCCCTGGCATCATAAAATATCAGGAGCTTCCTCTCACTTAAAACTAGCTTTCATACGAGCCAGCATGGCCTGACCGCTCAAACTTCCCGGGACAATAATACGCCGGATCGTATATAACGGTTCCAAAGGATCTCTTTTATCCGCTAATTGAAAGGCCGCTCTTATTCCCCGCTTTTTCAACTCAGGTATCGCTTCCTTATTCCATAACCCAAACGGGTAGGCAAAATAAATAATTGGCTTACCGGTTATTGTTTCCAGCAAACGCGAAGGCTTTTCAATTTGCGTAACCCAATCTTCCCCGGTATATTTTTTTATATTATGATGGTCCCACGTATGCGAACCAATGGCATGCCCCTCATCAGCTAACTGTTTCACTTGTTCTTTACTCATATAATGCGGTCGCCCAAGAGATACGGTCATAATAAAAAAGACTCCCTTAAAGTCATGCTCTTTCATAGCAGGCACGGCCACGGTAAATTGTTCCAGGTCGGTGTCGTCAAAACTAAGCATAACCGGCTTCTCGGGCAGTGGACCTCCGTTTACCAGGTAGCCATAAAGTTCATCCGGTAAAACAGTATGATATCCGCTATCAGCTAATACTTTTATATGGTCGCGGAAAACGGCAGGGGGAATGATATAATCACGCGCGGTTTTTGAATCCGTTGCCCGATAATCTCTTACCTGGTGATAACATAAAATCGGCACCTGTTTGCGGGATAGAACGATATTGGGATCACCCGTAAAATTAAGCTCCGGAGGTTTGGTTACCGGTTCGGATGTCCTTCCTTTCTGTTGTTCAGTGGCCGGCTCTGCTGGTTTGGCGGGCTTGATCTCCTCCCGGTATCCGCAGCTATTACTCAACACGAAAATTAAAACAGGCAAAAAGCGAAAATTAATCCGGTCAGGCAAAACAATTCTTTTCATTTTCCAGGTTGAACTTTAATGCTGGTAATATACTCTCCGTAAACGAATTTGTTAATTACCAGCTTGAACACTCATCTAAAATATTATCACAACGCAAAATTACTTAATCCAGCCTAAACAACTTGCCTGATTTTAGATAGATTTGCAATTATATCAGGAATTTCTTACCCGTTTTTTCCGAACCAAAAAAACCTTTCCAGTATGATCAAGCATTTTAGTTCTTTTTTCCTGATCATCTTTCTCTCTGCCGGTGCTGTGGGACAAGGTACCACCTCCCTATCCGGGGTGATAACTACTGCTTTTAAAAAAAATGTACCGGGTGCGACTATAACCCTCTTAAACACTGAAAGGACCACTTTTTCCGACAGTGCCGGTAAATTTATATTCCCCAATATTTCAGCCGGCCGATATACCATGGTTGTTTCCTCTATTGGCTATGCAACTTTGAGTGAAGAAATAGTGGTTATTAAAAATACGACAAATGATGTGGTAATTTTTTTACTACCCACGGCTGCGTATCTGGACGAAGTAGTGGTTACTGCGCAAAAAAAAGAAGAGCTGCTTCAAAAAATACCAATAAGTATAACTGCTTTATCTGCCCGCCAGGTAAAGGAATACCGGGTATGGCGCGCTAACGAACTTACTGGTATTGTTCCAAACCTTTATTCGGCCCATTCCGGCGACGACCGTAATGTTACTTCTCTCAGAGGTATTACAACCACCTCATACGACCCGGCGGTTGCCACCTATATTGATGGAGTGAATCAATTTGGATTAGATACATATATAGCCAACCTCGTGGATGTAGAGCGAATTGAAGTACTCCGTGGCCCGCAGGGTAGTTTATATGGTCGTAATGCCATGGGAGGTGTTATCAACATAATTACAAAACAACCTACTAACAGAACCACCGGCTTCTCTGAAATAAACCTGGGTAATTTTAATCAATTACGTTTTACCGGCGGCGTTCGTTCCCCCATTCTCAAAAATAAACTATACGCCGGCATATCTATGGTATACCAGCAACGCGATGGCTTCTATAAAAATACCTTTACCAATACCAGCTATGATAAGCAATACAGTGTAACAGGCAATTACTACCTAAAATATATCCCGTCGCCCCGGTGGAGTGTTGTAATGAATGTGAAGCATCACAATAACAGAAATAATGGCGCCTTCCCGTTGGTATTCGGGGTAGCTGAAGCTTTCGCCAATCCTTTTGAACTGAGTCAAAATGCTGTGGCCCGGATGATCGATAATACATTCAACAGTTCTTTATCCGTAAATCATACTGGTTCCTTATTTAATTTCAGTTCACAAACCGCGTATCAATCCAATCAACGTTTTTATAATGCCCCGCTGGATGGCGATTTTTCACCTATCGACGGGGTTACAATCATAAACGATTATGGAAAAGACTGGAACAAAGTAAAAGTTTTAACGCAAGAGTTTAAGTTTACCTCGCCCGCATCTTCTACCTCCGCTTTCAGATGGACGGCAGGAACCTATTTCTTTCACCAGGATAACCCGGCTAAGCAAACAACTCATTTTGGAGAGGACGCTCCCCTGCTGGGAGTACCCGATAAGAATTTTTCTATTACCAATACCACCAAGGGAAATAGTACGGGCCTTGCCTTATTCGGACAGGTTACTTATACCCTGGCAAATAAGTTGGAATTGATCGCTGGTTTTCGGACCGACTACGAAAAGAAAAAGTATTCGGTACAGGGAGAATACCAAAAAGAACCCGATCCTCCATTTCAAACAAGACCCGATACCAGTGCTATCGTTGACTATAATGCCGTATCTCCCAGGCTCGGCCTCTCTTTCCAGGTTTATGAAAAGGGACAGGCCTATTTAATGTATAACAGAGGATACCGCACCGGTGGACTTACGCAGCTTTCCACCGATCCATCCCAGCCACCTTTGTTTGGTTATCAACCCGAATACAGTAATAGTTGGGAAGCGGGAATAAAAAACAGCCTCTGGAAAAATACGCTCCGTATTAATATCGCCCTTTTTTATTCCACTATAAATAATGCACAGGTCCCCACCCTGGTATTACCGGATGCCATCACTGTAACCAAAAATACAGGCAAGCTAAATAGTAAAGGCGTGGAGATAGAATTCGCTTTGGCCATGGTTGAAAACCTTCAGGTAGACTTTAATGCAGGATTCACCGATACAAAGTTTAAATCGCTGAAGGTTTCCCAAAACGGAACCGAAGTTGATCTTTCGGGGAAAAGGCAAATATTTACGCCGGCCTCTACCCAATTGTTAGCAGCTCAGTATGCGCTGCCCGTAAGCGTCAAAAAAAATCTTCACCTGATTTTACGGGGCGAATTATTCGCCGTAGGCAAACAATATTTCGATTTTGCCAATACAATTGAACAGTCCGCCTACGCGCTTGTCAATGTACGAATCGGATTTACCAGCAAACAATTCGAACTATTTTTATGGAGCAGAAATACAGGCAATAAAAAATATATTAGCTATGCGTACGATTTTGGAGCGATTCATTTAGGTGACCCCAGGACTTATGGCCTGACGCTGGGTGCTACATTTTAGATAATCCGGCATATATTATTGAAGCGTAGGGGGATTTCGTAGATGAAAAAAGCCGGTACGTCGCAACAATTTTCAAAACCTGTGATATTACCGTTTTACTCGGTAATTTGCCGACATGAAAATGACCTTCTTTTCCAGGAAATGGGTAATAGTGCTGTTGCACGCAGCCGCCTGGATATTGTTATTTTCGCTTCCCTTCATATTACGCCCTTCGTACGGTAATCAGCCGGCTAACCGGCCCAATAACGAATCGGGAATTACCTATTTCTATGTTTTCAACAATTTATTATGGGTAGGATTATTTTACCTGAATGCATTATTACTGATTCCGCACTTATTATATAAAAAGAAATACACGGCTTTTGCCATTTCGCTTATTCTCCTTTTTTTAGCTTA
Source organism: uncultured Chitinophagaceae bacterium (assembly GCA_963775145.1). GTDB lineage: Bacteria > Bacteroidota > Bacteroidia > Chitinophagales > Chitinophagaceae > Endoryza. Next base: position 430,977 of record CAVZHZ010000009.1, on the reverse strand, counting down.
TTTCCTGATTGGATGGGTGAATCGGATCTGGCTCACCAACGAACCATTTTTTAATTGGCGGAGTCATTTTCTATTTACGTTTTTTATTTTTCTTTTCATTCTTGCCAGCAGTATAGCCTATCAAATGAGTCGCGACCGGATGAAGGCCGATAAGCTGGCCAAAGAAAGAGAAAATGAAAACCTGAAAACAGAACTATCGCTTTTGCGATCACAGGTAAGCCCGCATTTTATGTTTAATGTCCTGAATAATATGGTGGCATTAGCCCGTAAGCAGTCGGATCAACTGGAACCTTCTCTTATCAAACTATCTTCATTAATGAGATATATGTTGTATGATACTGATGGGGAAAAAGTTTCACTCGAAAAGGAAATGGATTACCTGCAAAGCTATATTGACCTGCAAAAACAGCGTTTTGGCAAGAACGTGGTTATTCAAACAGCGTTCACCGAAATTGACGGAAGCTATAACATTGAACCGATGCTACTCATTCCTTTTGTTGAAAATGCGTTTAAACATGGTACTGGTTTTATGGAAGACGCACGGATTGAAATTGAACTGCGCGTAAAAAACAGCCTTCTTTATTTTACCGTTCGTAACCGCTTCAATATTGAATCGGAAGAAGTAAAGGATAAAACCTCCGGAATTGGGCTTACGAATGTAAAAAGAAGGCTTAACCTGCTTTATGGTAATAAACAAACCCTGCTCATCAGTAAGAATGATGGCTGGTTCACTACTTCATTACAATTAAATCTACACTGATGCTGCGCTGCCTGGCTATCGATGATGAACCGCTGGCACTCGAGTTGCTGGTAGATAATATCAGCAAAGTGCCCTACCTGGAACTCGTGGCGTCCTGCAGCAACCCGTTGGAAGCTATGAACGTATTGAAGGAAAAAAGTGTGGACCTGATTTTCCTGGATATACAAATGCCCGGGCTGACCGGTCTGCAGTTTATTCAAAGTCTTACGCAAAAACCAATGTTCATATTAATTACGGCCTATGAAAAATACGCGCTGGAGGGATTTAACCTGGATGTGGTGGACTACCTGGTAAAACCGGTACCACTCGATCGCTTTATAAAAGCCTGCGGTAAAGCATGGGAATTGTATCAGTTAAAGAACTCCCAAAAAGATCCGGCATCTGCCCTTCCTGCCACAGGCTATATTTTCGTGAATGTTGATTACAGCATGCTGAAAATTGTATTGTCTGATATATTATGGATAGAAGGCTTGAAAGATTATATAAAAATATATTTGAAAAGTACGCCGAATAAACCGGTGATACCACGTATGAGTATGAAAGCTATGGAAGAAGAATTGCCATCCTCGCAATTTATACGCGTTCATAAATCGTTTATAGTTTCCAAAGATCACATAACGGCCGTTCGTAAGAACAGCTTATTTATCGGAACGATGGAAATTCCGGTAAGCGATAATTACCGGGATGCTATTACCAGTATCATCGGCAAACAAAGTTAAAAAAGAATAATTTTTTTGAATTGGGTGCAAACTGGCTGAATAATTGTCGTCCAAGTAAAACAGAAAGATAATTTTCCGTTACACCCGGCAGCCCTTAAATATCATTTAGTAACCATTAATCAGATAATAAACTTCCATCATCAAAAACAATTTTAGTATGAAAAAAATGATCTTTCCTATTGCCGCTCTCCTTATTATTTCCACTTCCGCCTTCACCATATTCAAGGCCCAGGATTGGAAGATTGCCGAAAATTATTCTGTTAAATTCACCAGCAGCGATCCTTCCGGAATTTTTACCGGCTTAAAAGGAACGGTGAGTTTTGATGAAAAGAACCTGGCCACTTCTAAGTTTGATGTAACAGTGGATGCGGCCACTATCAATACCGGCAATGGCATGCAGAATACCCATGCAAAATCAGCTCAATGGTTTGACGTAGAGAAATACCCTGCTATTAAATTTACTTCTTCGGCAATCAGCAAAACCGCCACTGGCTATGAAGCAAAAGGAACATTGGATATACGTGGGGTACAGAAAGAAGTTATAATTCCATTCACTTTCCAGGAAAACACTTTTTCCGGAAGCTTTGATGTGAACAGAGATGATTTCAATCTTAACCCTTCAAACGGAAAGGCTTCAAAGGTTATTAAAGTGGACCTGGTGGTACCTGTTACAAAAGCATAACTATGTTCAGGAGAATATTTTTTTGGGGGCTGACGGCTGGTATTTTATCAGCCGCTGCTTCCATTATTTATAAAAGAATTTATGAATTTGCCTACGAAGTCACGTACGCAAAAATTATTAATATCCCTGTGTTGGTTGGCGCAAATTTAATAGCCTGTTTGGCTGCGGCCATTGGTTTCTGGACCTGCCTTCGGTTATTAAGAAAAAAAGGAGAAATTATATTCAATCTTATTTTTTCAATAGGCTCATTTGCCAGTGTAATGCTGCCGATTTCGGCTAAACTTCCACTGGATGTTCAATTCCCGGAAATGTTCCCCCTGCTCACCGTGCCAATGCATTTTTTCCCGGTAATTGCCTGGTTTACGATCAGGCCCCTTTTTGCCAATAAGCTCTTTATTCCGGCCAACTGACAATCATGACATTTAATATTAAATGCCTGCCTCCTGCGGGCATTTTTCTTATATACTGATTATATCCGCTCTTTTCGTCGCAACATTTCAGTTTCTGGTCGCATTCACTCCTTCATTGCCTCTTTTCCCGTCTACATTTGTTTCATAATTAATTTTATGAAAAAGATTCTTGCACTAACTATTGTTCTGGTCTACTCATTAGCCTCGCTTGCCCAGTTTCCCGCCGCATCAACCAATGCAAAAGGAGGTCAGCAGGCACCTGCTAATATGGGACATATTTATGGTAAAGTGACTGATAGCGCCGGTAAGCCCATGGGGGATGTTTCGGTGCTTTTACTCCAGAATAAATTTGATACTGTTTCTAAAAAAAGAAAGGAAGTATTGCTCGGTGGCATCAGTACAAAAAGCAATGGAGAATTCAGCTTTGCGGATTTGCCAATGTTTGGTCAGCTGAAATTAAAAATCTCGGCAACCGGTTATAAACCCTATGAACAGGCGATCTCCTTTCAAATGAAAATGGATAACAACCAGGCCCCCAAAGGAAATAATTCCGACCCTTCCCAGGCCATGGCCTCTATAGGAAGTGCTGTAAATGCTTTTGATAAGGACCTGGGAAATATCAGAATGACTATAGATGTTTTGCAGTTACAAGCCGTAACCATTACGGCCAGCAAGCCTACCTTGCGCATGGATATTGATAAAAAAGTATTTTCGGTAGATAAGAACATTGTAAGTGCAGGGGGTACCGCCCTGGATGTTATGAAAAATGTTCCCTCCGTACAGGTGGATATTGATGGCAACGTAACATTGCGTAATGCCCCGCCTCAATTATATATTGAAGGAAGACCAACCACTCTTACACTGGACCAGATTCCTGCCGACGCCATCGAAAGCGTAGAAGTGATTACCAATCCATCTGCCAAATACGATGCCTCCGGGGGCAATGCAGGAATACTGAATATTATTTTAAAGAAGAATAAGAAGTCGGGATATAATGGAAATATTCGCGCCGGTGTTGATAAATACGGGGCGGTAAATGGTGGGGGAGATTTTAATATCCGCCAGGATAAATTCAACTTTTCTGTTTCGCTAAACAGCAACCAGATGAAGAGTAAAACGACCGGGACAACCGACCGGTTAAATTATGCCGACACTCCACAAACGCTCGTGAATCAAATCAACAACAATACAACCCGTGGAGCTTTTATATTTGGAAAAGTGGGGTTGGATTACTTTATTACAAATCGTACGACTCTTTCAATAGGAGCAGTAAAAGTGCATGGAGAATTCAGGCCGGAAGAAATCATCCGCATCAGCACGGATACCTTTTACAACAACGGAAATATGAATAGTTACCGGGAGCGAATTTCCACCGGTAAACGAGTGTTTAATGCCAACGGACTGCAATTGGGTATGAAGCAACTCTTCCCGAAAGAAGGCGAAGAACTGACAGCCGATCTGAATTTCTTTTCAGGAAAAAATGAAGGCAACTCATTATATAATACCGATTTCTTCGCTTACTCCAATGGCAGCAAAACCGGCAGTACCCTTCAAAAGGTATTAAACAACGGAACTAACCAGTTTCTGACGATTCAATCGGATTATGTATTACCAATGAAAAATAAATCTAAACTCGAAACGGGAGCACGTGTACAACTTCGCAAAGTAAGCAATGATAATTTTAATTATATTTTCAAAACAAGCGACAACGAATACGAATTAATTCCCAGTGCAACGAGTAACTATAAGAATTCCGATAATGTATATGCCGGGTATGTTTCATTTACCAGTGCTATTAAGGACTTCGGCTATAAACTGGGATTGCGTGCTGAAAGTTCGGCCTATGAAGGAACAATGACCAATACCAATCAGAAATTCAGCAATAGTTACCCGGTAAGCCTGTTTCCATCCGTGTTCCTCAGCCAGAAACTAAAACAAAAACAGGAAATACAGTTCAGCTATACCCGGCGAATTAACCGGCCTAATTTTTTCCAGTTGATACCTTTTACCGATTACACTGATCCATTGAATATTTCTAAAGGCAATTCCAACCTGGTACCTGAATTTACCAATTCGATGGAATTATCCTATTCAAAATCCTTCAGTGGAAATAACCTGCTGCTGGCTTCTGTTTATTTTAAACGCAGTACTAATCTTATTACCCGTTACCAGGATAAACAATATGATCCGGTTATAGGTGGCGAAGTACTTATCAATACTTTTATCAATGCCAACTCAAGCCGCGCAATAGGTTCCGAACTTACTTCTACCAATACCGTTACGAAATGGTGGGATATGACCACTAACATCAACCTGTACAATTCAAAAATCAATACTGATAATGTGAACGGGACCTCACAGGATGCTATCTGGAGCTGGTTTGGAAAATTCAATAACAACTTCAAGTTGCCTAAAAATTTCAGTGCGCAGTTATCGGCCACTTATCAGTCCAAAACAAATCTGCCGGTTAGCCAGAACAGCGGATTTGGCCCTCCTATGATGCAGGCCCAAAGCGCTTCACAAGGATATATTAAATCATCGTATGGCGTAGACTTAGCCATCAAGAAGAGCTTCCTGAAGAATAATGCAGCTTCCGCTACGTTAAGTTTCAATGATATCTTCAGAACCCGCCGCCAGGAACAGTATTCATACAGCGAATATTTTGAGCAGAATTACAGCCGCCTGCGCGATCCTCAAATGATCCGGCTTACCTTTGCTTACCGGTTTGGAAAGATTGATATGTCTCTCTTTAAACGTAAGAACTTGAAAGGAGATATGCAGGGCGCTACTGATGGAATGCAACAATAAACCTTTTTTAACAGGCCGGGGGCAGCATTGCCTGCCGGTCTTTTTTTCTCACCAAAACAGATTGAATATTATGAAAAAGCTTTTTTTATTAATGGGCATATGTTCCATTGCATTGCTGGTATCTTTCTCTGTAAAAAAAACAATGGGCCCGGCTCCCTATCGCGATCTGAATAAGAACGGTAAAATGGATGATTATGAGGACAAGACACAACCGGTAGAAAAAAGAATTGCCGACCTCATTAAACAAATGACAATAGAAGAAAAAGCCGGGCTGATGTTTATAACCGGCACATTGATCAATCAAGATGGATCGATTGAAAAAAAACCGGGTGCCGAAGGTTTTGCCGCCAGGCTTCCTTCTTCAATAGAATTGATGACCGAAAAAAAGATGAATCATTTTAATTACTGGCAGGCTCCTGCGGTAAAGGAAATGGCCATTGGTTATAATGCCATACAGAAATTCGCAGAAAATACCAGGTTGGGAATTCCGGTGACGATTGCATCGGATCCCCGTCATTATTTCAGCAGTAATATTTTTGCCATGTCGGCTAATTCATTTTCTCAATGGCCCGAACAAATGGGTTTTGCCGCTATTGGAGATGAAAAACTGATGCAGCAATTTGGAGATATTGCCCGACAGGAATATCTCGCTGTGGGCATCAGGGAAGCCCTTCACCCAATGGCTGATCTGGCGACAGAACCCCGCTGGCCGCGTATTAGCGGCACATTTGGAGAAGATGCCAATCTATCGGCCAAAATGATTGCAGCCTATATTCTCGGATTTCAAGGTAACCAATTAGATAAAAATAGCGTGGCTTGCATGACCAAACATTTTTCCGGTGGTGGTCCTCAAAAAGAAGGGCTGGATCCGCATTTTGAATTTCAAAAAGGACAAATATATCCAGGCAAGAATTTTAATTATCATCTTATCCCCTTTGAAGCCGCTTTTAAAGTCAATACCGCGGCCATTATGCCTTATTATGGTGTGCCAACCGATCAAACCAATGAGAACGTAGGTTTCGCTTATAACAAGGATATTATCACCGGTCTGCTGCGTAATAAATATAAATACGACGGAATAGTTTGCACTGATTGGGGACTGGTTACCGATGCAACTATGGGTACTTTTGTCTGGCCTGCCCGGGCGTGGGGAGTGGAGAACTTAAGCCGTGAGGAAAGGGTCTTAAAAATTATCAATGCCGGTTGCGATCAGTTTGGGGGTGAAACATGTTCCGAATTAGTGGTGCAATTGGTAAAAGCAGGAAAACTCACAGAAAAAAGAATTGATGAATCGGTTCGGCGGTTACTGCGCCAGAAATTTCAATTGGGTTTGTTTGATGATCCGTACGTCAATGTTGATCAGGCCGTGCAAACAGTAGGAAAACCTGAATGGAAGAAAGCGGGAGAAGACGCGCAGCGACGTGCAATAACTTTATTAAAGAATGATTCAAAAGTATTACCATTAGCTGCTGGTAAATTAAAAATATATGTTAGAAATGTGGATCCAAAAGTGGCGGCACTTTATGGTACCGTGGTAAGTAAACCAGAAGAAGCAGATATCGCGATTCTCCGATTGAACACACCGTGGGTGCCGATAGATACCAAAAACTTTATGGCCCGCATGTTTCACCATGGTGATCTTGATTTTAAAGGAAATGAGAAAGATTCCATTCTGCAATTGTTACGAACGGTTCCCACGATCGTAGATATTTATATCGATCGGCCCGCAGTAATACCCGAAATCAGCGCAGGGGCAAAAGGACTGCTGGCGAATTTCGGAGCAAGCGATGCGGCTTTATTAGATGTGATTTTTGGAAAAGTCAAACCAGGTGGTAAGCTGCCACTGGAACTACCTTCTTCCATGGAAGCCGTTCGCAATCAGAAAGAAGATGTTCCTTATGATTCTAAAGATCCATTATACAAATTTGGATTTGGGTTAAAATATTAACCGGAAATTCGATAGAGAAATCAAATAATACTTTTTTTCCAATATAAAATTCATCATCATGACCAACAGACGTTCATTTATAAAAAACACATCGGCTCTAACGGTAGGCGGTTTATTGTTAAAAGATAAAGCATTTGCCGGTGTATTTTCCGGGAAGGCTATTCCCCCGGCCGGCTTACAGCTTTTTACACTTTTCAACATTCTCGATAACGATGTTCCGGGAAATATTAAGAAAGTGGCGGCAATAGGTTATAAAGAAATTGAATCCGCTTTTAGTAAGAAAGGAGGATTCTACGGACTTACCGCAAAAGAATTCAATGGCCTTTTAAAAGACAATGGCCTGTCCTGGAAATCGCACCATGTAATGGGTGCCCCGTTTAAAATGCCGGCAGGAGCCAAGCCACCGGTGGGTCCCGATGGGAAACCCTTTAGTATTCCGCCAATGAAGAATTTACGGGATAACGGACAGGAATTGGTTGATATGATTGCAGAAGCAGGTATCCCTTACCTGGTATGCGCCTCTACTCCTTTTGATACAAAAGAAGCATTGAAGGCATCTATTGATACCCTTAACAAAACGAATGAAGCCTGCAAAAAAGCAGGAATTACCTTCGCCTACCATAACCATGATGCGGAATTTAAAGCAATTGATGGAAAAGTTCCATACGATACGATGCTGGAAGACACGTCGGTGGCAATGGAATTGGATCTTTGCTGGGTTACAAAAGCCGGGATTGATCCGGTGGAACTATTTAAAAGACATACCGGGCGTTTTCATTTATGGCATGTGAAAGATATTGACAAAGCCATGACGGGTCCTCAACCGGTAGGCACCGGCATTATTGATTTCAAACGCCTATTCGAAAATGCATCAACCGCCGGAATGAAACATTTCTTTGTTGAGCATGATATGCCCGCCGATCCGTTTGCCAGTATAACTACCAGTATGGAAAATTTGAAGAAGATTATTGGATAGTGCAATTGAATGACTGAAGGTAATCAGCCTATGTTCTTTCCTTAATCTTCCTGGTTCATGCAATTAAATAAAGCAAGGGTAAGCAGGAACGCGAAAGAATGCTGCCGGATTGGAGAGATTGTTATTGAATTATTGTAATCGGGCCGTTCCGGTAATTCGTATATTCGTATACGCGGCGGTGAGGAATTATACTGCGCACCGTCCAATAATTTTCTAAACAAAAAAAATTATACCATGTCTATTGTAAAAGTCATTGAAGTAATTGCTTCATCGGAAAAAAGTATTGATGATGCGATCCGCACTGCGGTTTCCGAAGCATCCAAAACGGTCCGTAATATCGATTCTGTTTATGTTAAAGATATTAAGGCCCATGTGAAAGACGGAAAGATCACTACGTTTGGAGTGATTTGTAAAGTATCGTTCCGCCTGGACTAATAGAAATCAACAATGAAGAATTACAAATTTAAAATGAAAAAGGGCCCTCTGAATTAAGGGCCCTTTTAATTTTTCATTGTTCATTTAATATTACTCAGGAAACTTCTTCCCTGGCTGTCTTATTATATTCCTCCTGTAAATTTTTCTGAATCTCAAAAGGAACCGCTGAATAGTCCTGGAACGACATACGAAACTTAGCCCGTCCCTGGGTAATAGAGCGCAGCGAAGAGGAATAGTCGTTCATTTCTGACAATGGAACGCGGGCGAGGACTTTAGTAAAATGGCCCTCACTGTCCATACCTTCTACAATGGATCGCCTGGTCTGCAAATCCCCGATAACGGAACCGGTGATATCTTCCGGGCATAAAACCTCAACGTGATAAATTGGCTCCAGTATTTGCGGATCAGCTTGTTCAAACGCGTGACGGAAAGCTTGTAACCCGGCGATCTTAAAGGAAATATCGTTGCTGTCCACCGGATGCATTTTTCCGTCATATACACATACCCGCACGTCCCGCACATAAGAACCCGTTAAAGGTCCATTATGCATTTTTTCCATTACCCCTTTAAATATTGAAGGTAAAAAGCGGGTATCAATAGCCCCTCCCACAATACAGTTATAATAAACAAGTTTACCTCCCCACTCAAGTTCAATAATTTCTTTACCCCGAACATTAAGTCCTGCTGGTTCAGGCATCCCCTCATACCAGGGTTCAATCCGCATAAATACTTCTCCAAATTGTCCGGATCCGCCAGATTGTTTTTTGTGCCGGTAATTCGCTTCGGCCATTTTGCGTATGGTTTCTCGATAAGGAATCTTGGGCTTGATAAATTTTACTTCTACTTTATAATTGTGCTCAATTTTCCATTTTACCACGGCGAGGTGCATATCTCCCTGGCAATGAATCAATGTTTGTTTGAGTTCGGGCGAGTATTCGATAATAACTGTTGGATCCTCTTCTTTTAACTGGTGCAGCGCGAGCGAAAGTTTTTCCTCCTCCCCTTTCTTGGTTGTTTCCACTGCCATTCTCATATTGGGTTGGGGGAATTGAATAGGCAGCAATTCAAAGTTTTTCCCTTTTTCGTGCAATGTATTATTTACGTGAGTATTCTTCAGTTTCAGGGTAGCACCGATATCCCCGGCCACCAGTTCGTTTACATTCGACCGCTTATTTCCTTCCACCACAAACAACTGGTTCAATTTTTCAGAAACACCGGTTGTTTCATTCACCAGGTCCATTCCGCTCTTTACTACTCCCGAATAAACCTTAAAGTAAGAAAGCTCGCCTACATGCGGTTCCGAAACGGTCTTGTAAATAAAAATAACAACTGGTCCTTTTTCTGAACATTCCAGTTGAGTACCGGCTTTCGTTAATTGCGGAGGCATTTCATTAGCGCTGGGGCATACATTATCTATAAAACCCATCAGGCGGCCGCTACCCATATTGCGTTCAGCTGATAAACAAAACAGCGGAAAAAGATCGTGGTGAATCATTGCTTTCTTCATTCCCGCTTTCATTTCATCTTCATCCAGCTCTCCTTTTTCAAAATATTTTTCCATTAATGATTCATCATTACTGGCAATGGCCTCGATAAGTTCTTTGTGCAGGGTGTCGGCTTTTGTTTTTTCGTCATCGGGAATAGCCAGTTTTTCTGGTTTGCCCCCGTTATCGTTAAACCGGTACATGGTCATCCTCAGTACATCGATAATTTCGTGAAACCCGGCCCCTACCTGCCGGGGATATTGCACCACCACCACATTTCCTCCAAAATGATTTTTTGCTTCCTTAACCGTTTTATCAAAGTCGGCTGAATCATCGTCCAGCTTATTTACCGCGAATATCATGGGTGTTTTAAACCGTTCCGTATACTCCCAGATAACGTCGGTGCCTACTTCCACCCCTGCCGCTGCGTTTAACAACATAATGCCGGTATCGGCTACCCGAAGAGCAGCTATCACTTCTCCTACAAAGTCATCGTACCCCGGAGTATCAATAATATTAATCTTATATCCCCTCCATTTACTATGTAAGAGTTTAGTGAATATAGAATTGCCCCGTTCCTGCTCCAGTTGATGATAGTCGCCCGTGGTAGTTCGTTCCGGTACGGAACCCCGGCGGGCAATAATGCCGGCTTCATATAGCATGCATTCCGCTAACGTGGTCTTGCCGCTGCCCGAATGGCCCAGCAAGACTATATTTTTTACATGTGAGGTATCAAATTCAGCCATAACAAAAAGATTTATAAATGACCAATGATTATTTATTTCATTGAAAAGGGATCAAGTGTAGTTATTAACCCGTTGCCCGGAGAATGTGAGTTGTTATACCATTCAAAAAGTTATTGAACAGTCTTAACAAATAAAGCGACAGGCACCGAAATGTTACTTTTTACGTTCGTGCAGTGAAGAGTCCGAATTCATTCTTAATATCCTGAAGCGTATGTTCCAAATGCTGATAGCTCTCAAATAAGTTCTCATGTTCTGCCAGCGTATCATCATTGACTTTACCATTGTTTGATTTGATTTCCAGTTGAATCTTTCGATCGTGGAGTTTAATGGCTTGCTTGAGATCGTGGATGTTGATGAGCTGGATGTGAATCTGATTGTCGAGATGCTCTACCTGGAGTAAGTCTTCTTTTTGGGATTGATGGCCGGCAAGTTTTTGGAGTTCTTGCTTAAGCTGGCCAAACTCTTCACGATACGAACGCAATGTCTCCCTCCAGGCATTGCATTCATGTGAAAGCTGTGCTACTTCTGTAGTAACCATGGGAGAAAAATTTAAATGGTGATGAAATAAAGAACTGGATTTCCCATGGGTGCGGATGATTAAATCTAATTTAGGAAAGTATTTTCAAAAAAGCTATAGATACTTTAAATAAATATTCACCTTGTGTTGACAGCAGGCAAACCGGCCTGAAAGAGAGATCAATTTCCAATAATCCCTGCTTAAATGCAAAAAACCATCTGCGCGGGGGCAGATGGTTTTGAAAGGTTGATTTTTCACAGGTTACTGAATTAATACTGGTATTGATACTTTTTCTTTACCCAGAATAAGCTCTACCATATAATATCCTTTTGCCAGCCTGCTCAGGTTTAACAGGTTGCTATAATTATTTATTGTGGTTGTAAATAATGGTTGCCCATACCGGTCAATTACCGTAAGTGCCACTGGTTTTTCAGGTAATTGGGATAACATTACATATACAATACCAGAACTTGGATTGGGTGTACACTTTACTTTTATTCCATTAGTCCACTTTCCTTTATTGCTTGTGGGGGAATAGAAGAATGTTTCAGAGGCGGACTGGCACCCGGCTGCATTTTTCGCTTTCACTGAGTAAAAGCCTGCTCCTTTTGGTTCAAAATTCCGGCGGTTTGCGCCCGGTATAATTTCTTTATTCCTGAACCATTGGTAACTATGTGCTTTTGAGCTTATCAGCGATTTACCATCCGAGCTGATAACCGGCTGCACCAGGTCATTTACACGTACTACAACCTGGTCGGTGGCAGTCGTCATACATTTTGTAACTGCCACCAGGTAAGTGGTCGTTTGTAACGGGCTGGCCAGGGGCCTGCGTACCGAATTATTATCCAAACTGGTTTCAGGTGTCCACAGGTAAGAAGCGCTGTCTATACCCGCATCCAGTTGAACAGATTCGCCTTTGCAAATGGTTATATCGGACCCGGCATTGGCAACCGGTGGAATATTTTCAATAAATATCTTTCGTGATTTGGAAACGGACATACCATTACTGGTGATGATGGTCAATCGAACAGCAAATGTATCGGACCGGCTATAGGTATGAACCGGGTGTTGTTCCGCTGAAGTGGTACCATCTCCAAAATCCCATCGCCACTGAACGATCTGCTGGGCGCATCGGAGTTGGCTCTTATCCTCAAATTGTACATCGATCGGCAAACAATTCCCTTTAATATTGAAATCAAATCCCGGATTGATAGGGAAGACTGTTTCAACGCGTACCGTATCCGAACTTGCCCGGCCTGCTTTTTCAACCCGAACCCAATAATCACCCGCATCCTGTACGGCAATTTCGCGGGTTGTTTCTCCTGTGCTCCACATATAGCTATCCGCTGCATTGCCCGCATTCAGCATTAGAACATCTCCCATACAAATGGTAGTGTCGTTACCCAGGTTTACATTAGTCGCGCAAGGAGCAATAACAACGCGTTTACTTTTTGTTATAACATTGCCTATATTATCAAATATGGTCATTCTTACAATGAATTCCCCGTCTGTTTGGAAAGTATGTGTGGGGTGTTGCTGAATAGAAGTATATCCGTCTCCGAAGTCCCAGCTCCATTGTGTTATCTCGACCCCGCAGGTTTCTGAACTATCAGCAAATTTTACTGTAACAGGGCAGGTACCCTGCTGAATCTGGAATCCAAATTTAGGATTCATAGTAGGCGTAACAGTAACCATTATGGTATCGGAAGCAACACAGCCGTCTAATTCTACCCGAACCCATACCTGACCGGAGTTGGTAATTACACAACTTTGGAAAATATCTCCCGTACTCCAGGTAAAGGTAGCATTGGGGTTACCTGCATCCAGCACTAGTGGCTCCACTTCGCAAACGGCCGTATCATTGCCAAGATTAACAATGGGTCCTTGCGAATTAACCACGACCCGCTTACTCCTGGTTACGGAAAAACCATTCATATCCCAAACGGTTAAGCGCACAATGAAAGTATCCGTACTGGTATAGGTATGATCCGGATGTTGAAGCGAGGAAGAGGAACCATCTCCAAAATCCCACGCATATCGCACAATTCGATTATCTCCGCAGGCCGTGGAGCTATCGCTGAATTTTGCCTGTATCGGCAAACAGCTTCCCTCTAAAACAAAACCGAAATTCGGAAATACAGGTGGTCGGGCATTGATTTGAATTCTATCCCTGCTCTCACAATTTCCTTTCTTAATATGAACCCAATATTCGCCGGGCTCCGTTACAACGATTTTTTGCGTGGTAGCCCCCGTACTCCACATATAGCGGGCACCCGGATTGCCAGCATCGAGTAAAAGCGAACTTCCTTCGCAGATAGAAGTATCGTTTCCTAAATTAACATACGCATTGCCCTCGATTGAAATATAATTGGATCGCTCCGAAGTGTATGTAAATCCGTGATTCGTTTCTATAATAAGCTTAACCGTATATAATCCCGGCTTGGTATAATCATAAACCGGTCTCCAGTCGTTAGAGGTATTTCCATCGCCAAAGATCCATGTCCAGCGGGTTACAAAATCCCCTTCTTCGAGAATCGTTTCGTCTTTAAATTTCACCCGCAGGAAGGAACTGCAGGTTGAGGTATTATCAGCACTGAATCCTGTTTGCGGGATTATAGCTGATTTATTGGTGATGGTGATGCGATCGCTGCTTTCACAATTTCCTTTTTTAACCTGCACCCAATATTGTCCCGGAGTGGTTACGGTTATTCCCTGGGTAGTATCGCCCGTACTCCAAAAATAAGAGGCCCCTGCATTGCCTGCATTTAACAGGATACTTGCCCCTTCTTCTATAGTTGTGTCATTACCCAGGTTAACATAAACATCTCCTCTTACAGCAATGTAATCTACCCGCTCGGATGTGTAGGTAAATCCAAGGTTGGTTTTGATCGTTAATTTGACGGTATATAAACCCGGCTTTGCATAAATATGGGTGGGCCGCCAATCGTTGGAAGAAGTACCATCTCCGAAGAGCCAGGTCCAGTTGGTAATACTCTCACCGGCTCCGAGGGTAGATTCTTCTTTGAAATTTACTTTCAGCGTTGAACTGCAGGAATAAGTAATATCCGCGCTAAAGCTGGTTTGGGGTATTGGTAAAGATTTTATACTTACATTAATCCGGTCTCTGCTTTCACAATCTCCCTTTTTTACATGTACCCAATATTCACCTGGCTGGGTTACCGTAATTTTTTGCGTATATGACCCATCGTTCCAGGAATAACTGGCACCGGGGTTACCTGCATCTAATACCAGGCTGGAGCCGGCCTCAATCGCGGTGTCATTACCCAGGTCAACAAAAGTCTTCCCCTCTACATTAATGTATTCAATTCGTTCCGAACTATCTGTCCACCCTCCATCGGTTTGTATGATCAACTTAACCGAATATTTTCCAGGCATTGAATAATAATGTGCGGGCTGCCAATCATTGGATATCGTTCCATCGCCCAGGAACCATGTCCATCGGGTAATTTTGTGCCCTCGGGGAATTACCGATTTATCGGTAAAATGGACTTCCAGAAAGGAACTGCATGTGTAGGTAACATCTGCCTTAAAGGCCGCATGACAATCAATGCTATTTGGGCTGGTTTGTTGCGCAAATATACTTAGTGGGAATACTAAGAGCGCACAAATAATGATGCGGTATACAGACTTCATAGGGTGTTCGTTTAGGATTATGGATACGGAACGTTTTTATATGCTGAAAAAACTATGCCATAGTTTATCTTTACGGCCTTATTTTCAACAACAATACAAACGTTTACCTTTCAGGATCAAGTGATAAGCCAACATACCATACAACAAATTCAAAGCCGTATAGATATCATAGAAATCGTAGGGGGCTTTGTGAAATTGAAAAAAAGAGGGGCAAACTACCTGGGATTGTGTCCTTTTCACAACGAAAAAACCCCTTCGTTTACCGTATCTCCTGCTAAGGAAATATACAAGTGTTTTGGCTGTGGCCGGAGTGGAAATTCGATCAGTTTTTTGATGGAACATGAAAAATACTCTTACTCGGAGGCGTTGCGATGGCTGGCCAATAAATACAATGTAGAAATTGAAGAAACAGAAAGCAGCCCGGAAGTAAAACAACTGCAGCAGCTAGCCGAGAGTTTATATATTGTAAATGGATACGCTCAAAAATATTTCAGCGAAATTCTTTTCCATAATGAAGAAGGCATTGATATTGGATTAAGTTACCTGAAAGAAAGAGGATTCCAGGAAGATATCATTAAAAAATTCCAGTTGGGATACTGTTTGCAGCAACGGGATGCTTTTGCGAAAGCTGCCATGGCCGCACAATACAACCCGGATATATTACAAAAGACCGGCCTGGTGGTTATGCGGGATGAAACGTTAGTAGACAATTACCGGGGCCGCATCATATTCCCTGTTCATAATAATACCGGCAAAGTAATTGGTTTTGGCGCCCGTATCATTGGAAAGAATGATAAAGCACCCAAGTATATAAATACGCCGGAGAATGAACTGTATATTAAGAGCAAAATTTTATACGGTTCTTATTTTGCCCGGCAGGCTATAGACCGAAACGATGAGTGCCTTTTGGTAGAAGGTTATACAGATGTTATTTCATTGCACCAGGCGGGGATTGAAAACGTAGTAGCTTCCGGGGGAACCTCCCTGACCACCGATCAGCTCCGGTTAATAAAAAAGTATACTAATAACCTGACTATTATTTATGATGGCGATAGTGCGGGGGTAAAAGCGGCGTTACGGGGGTTGGATATGGCGCTCGAGGAAGGATTGAACGTAAAATTAGTTTTGATACCGGACCTGGAAGACCCCGACAGTTATTTAAAAAAAGTAGGAGTTGCCCGGTTCAGGGATTTTATTGATACCAATAAAAAAGATTTCATTCTCTTTTTGCTGGAAGTTTCCCTGAGCGAGGCCGGCAACGATACCAATAAAAAAGCAGCCGTTGTTAACCAAATTGCGGAAACTATTTCCAAGCTTAATAAGGTAGAGGACTTTACCAAGCAACAGGATTATATCAAACGTTGCGCTGAATTATTAAAAATTGAAGAAACCGGGCTAAATGCGCTCGTTAACAAATTTATCCGGGATAAAGTAAGTAAACAGGAAAATAAGCAAGCAACCCTGGATAATAAATATCTGGAAGAACAGCTTCAACAACGCGGAACGGAAGAAGATGGGATAAATCTTTTCAACAAGGATGAGTTACAGGAAAGAGCTATTATCCGCTGCCTGCTCGAATTTGGATTAAAACCGTGGGAAGAAGATAAGAAAGTGGCTGAATATATTTTTGAAGAGTTTGATGATTCAGCGCTGTTTGATAACAAAACCCTGGTACATATTTTTGATACTTATAAGGCATGGTACCAGGCGGGGATTGAACCAACGACCCGAAATTTTTTATATCATGAAGACCAGGAGCTCGGTGCATTAGTGGTGGGCATTGTGGAATTTCCTTATGAATTAAGCCCGAACTGGAGCGAACATTTTGAAGGTAAAATTGCCACCCGGGAAGAACTTTATAAAGAGGAAACTTTTTCAACCATCAATTACCTCAAGCTACGGAAATTAAAAAGAATGATTGAAGAAAATCAAAAGGACCTGGAAAAGCCGCATACGGCCGAAGAGCAATTAGTGTTATTGCAAACGCATCAGCACCTGAAGCAAATGGAAACCACGCTCACCCGGTTAGCGGGTACAGTTATACTGCGTAATTAACTCTCAGTCAACATATCGCTGTAAGAATGATTTATTAAATCATTTTCCTGAATTTCAAATGCCTTCATATAAAAAGAACACTGTTCCTTCAATACTTCCACCGGCAGGTCGGCGGATTTATTACTGGCTTCTATTTCTACAAACTCACCCAGCCCGTCAACCAGATCAAGATGAAATTTTACATTATTGATGAAATAGATTTCCCTGGTTTTTTGCACAATGACCTTTTTCCCTAATGCATTACTCATTATTTCTTTTAATAAAACCGGTTGATCAACGGGAAACAGGCTGAATACTGATTGTTTAGGACCAGCCTGGTTATTTCGATCGTAAAAAATAAGGTTGTTTTCGATATTCCCTTCCCGAAGCTTTAGCCTGCCATGCGGCACATTAAAATATGTATCAGTCTGTAAGTCTGTGCCTATATACGCAGCTCCATGGGTAACCAGGTACTGCCTGATTTGGAAGGCCCGGCTGGTTCTTGCCTTTATTTCTATATTAATATATCCCATAATAAAAAAAGGTTTGTTGCCAGAAGCAACAAACCCGGATACAAATTTTTTTACAATGTGTTACACCATGGCGGCTTCCCGCTTGCGGCTCGTAACAGGAGAAATTTTTGCTTCTTCTTTTTTGCTGAATCGCATGGCGGTCCATACATGATCCAGTGTTACCTCTTCGGCGCTTTCAAAACCGGCATTGCACATACATTTCCAGTTGCAGCTTTTCTTAAGATCAGTAACAATTTTGGAAGAAGACTTGGGATAAGCGATCCAGAACTTTGCATGATGATGCATTGCCGGAAGCACTTCCCGCATAATTCCATTAAGTTGGTTCTCACTTACAGCAAAAACCAACGCGAAATCAATCTTACGCATCTTAAGCAACGGTGTGACGTTCTTAGAGAACGACAATTTCACAAATTGCTTTTCGATGGAAGAAGGAAGCCCCTGAACAAGAATATTCTTCTCATCACGGAACTCAAGTTTCTCTAAAATAGTTTGAGACATGCGAGAGATTTTGTTTTAAAGCTTAGGGTTAAAAAACAGAATGGGACTGCAAATGTACAAAAAGAGGGTCAGCCTTCGAAATTTCTGGCTAAAATAATCCCATTTCAGGGCTGTATTGAGCCTGAAATGGGAAAAAAATTGAGCGAAAACAATATTACCAGCTTATTTACCCCCGTTAATGGGCTTATAATACTTTAAAGCCTCAGGCATCATTTGTTTAAGCTTTTCTATTCGCGTGGCCTCGGCCGGGTGTGTACTCATAAATTCCGGAGGCTTTTGACCATTAGACATCTTTGCCATTCGTTCCCAAAGCGGTATAGCTTCCTGTGGATTATATCCAGCCAATGCCGCATAAATGAGCCCAAACTTATCGGCCTCCAGTTCATGCTTACGTGAAAAAGGCAGCGTGCCTCCTAAAGTAGTGCCCAATCCATATGCTTGCAAAAAAAGATTTTGAGCTTCAGGGGTCTTGTTAGCTACTGCCACTGACAACGCCACCCCGCCTAATTGTTGCGCAGTGGCCTGGCTCATACGCTCGTTGCCATGTTTGGCTAAAGCATGTGCTACTTCATGCCCCATTACAACCGCCAGGGCCGCCTCGTTTTGAGTAACAGGTAACAACCCGGTGTAAACCACAATTTTCCCTCCCGGCATACACCAGGCATTTACGTCTTTAGAATCTACCAAATTATATTCCCATTGAAAACCCTGCAATTCACTCGCCAAGCCTTTTTGAGTATAAAAATTGGTTATGGCAGTGGATACGCGCTGACCAACACGTCGGACCATTTCAGCGTCTTTGCTGGCCGTCGTACTAACCACAGTATTCTTGGTAAGAAATTGGCGGTACTCCTGGGTTGCCATTGCCTGGATGTCGGATTCATTAAATAGTGCCAATTGTTTTCGTCCGGTAATGGCATTTCGTGAACAGCCAACCATGAGAACCAAAAAACCGGCAGCCAATATAATTTTCTTCATGTAAAGATTTTTTTTGAAATAAAACAATCATTATACCAATTACCCAGACGGTAGAACTGGCAGGAAAGGTGGCCTTCCAATTAGTGAATGATTAACTAAAATAATTGTAAAAAATGAGATTACCTGCCGCTTCGCCGACGGTCTTTTCGGCGGTCACGATATTTTAATATGGGCACTTTGCTTTCACTGCCTTTAAGTAACCGGCTTATGTTCTTCTGATGGGTAAGAATTACGAGTAAGGCTACTGCAATGGCAAATACGCGGTAGGCCTGGTTTTCTACATTAAAAATTACTAAAATAAAAACAGGGAAAGCTATACTTGCCAGTATTGAACTTAAGGAAACAAACCTTGTGATATAAAGTACAAGCAGGAAAATTCCAACGCAGCAAAGTGCCGTCCAGGGTGATATGCCTAACACCAAACCAAAAAGAGTGGCCACCCCCTTCCCTCCACGAAAATCTGCCCATATAGGGAATATATGCCCCAATACGGCAGCAAGACCCAATCCGATCATAAACCCTGTTCGGGCAATATCATTATCAATATAAAATGGAAGCAGGTAGGCAAGTTTGACAGCGGCAAATCCTTTTAGCATATCTACCACCATAACTAAGGTGCCTAAGCGGGGACCCATAACCCGGAATGAATTGGTGGCTCCGGCATTCCCGCTGCCATATTCCCGTATATCAATACCATAAAAGAACCGGCTCACCCAAACAGAGGTAGGTACGGATCCGATAAGGTAGGCAACAATTATTAGTAGAACTTCTTTCAACGTACTTTTAAGGTTAAAGTGGAAATACAAATTTAAGGAAAAACAGCTTCACGTGGCCTTTCACATTTTCTATGTCAGCTATGAGCTAATTGAAGAGAAATCCACCCTTCTTTCTGGCGCTGATTTGTAATTCGCAGATTACTTTCTTTCGCCTTTTCTTCAATGATTGCTCTGTCGCCCTCTAATAACCCGCTGATAACAAGAACGCCTTCCCGGGCTAAATGTTGTTTCAATGATCTCATGCAGGATAGAAGTACGTTTCTGTTTATATTAGCGAGAATGATATCGAAATTTTCTGCAAAGTCAAGGGAATCAGCCTTATGTATCACTACCCGGGTGCAATCGTTTAGCAAAACGTTTTCATTGGCATTTGAAATACTCCAATCGTCATTATCTATTGCCCATACTTTTGACGCTCCTATTTTTTCGGCCAGAATAGCTAAAACACCCGTTCCAGTTCCAAAATCGAGAATTGTTTTTCCGGCACACTCAATCATTTTCATATTCTGAATCATTAAAAAAGTAGTGGCATGATGCCCGGTACCAAAACTCATTTTGGGAGTAATTACTATGTTAAATTTTGCCCGGGAAACCGGAGGATGAAAATGAGCCCGGATTACACAGAAGTCTTCTATTTGAACTGGCTTAAAATTTTGCTCCCATTGTTCGTTCCAGTTTGTTTTTTCAACCAATTCTTTTTTAAAATCTACCGACAGCGAAGCCGATAGCCGGCTCAATAATGCTTCGTTGTACTTATCCGCATCGCAAAAGGCATACAGATAATTATGACCTTCCTCGAATCCCTCGAATCCTGCATCACCCAGGTAAGCAATCAGTAAATCTTTTTTTTCCTGCTCTATGCCTGGAAAAATTATTTTAATGAAATGATTCATAAATAAAAAAAGGTCCGTAGCAAGCTACAGACCTATTATAAAAATGAAAAAAATTAATTTTGCGGAGGAGCGTCTGTCCGTGGCCTTGGTGCGGGAGCCCCATCGGGTTTAGGCATCAGAACCTTTCGACTAAGTTTATACTTACCTGTCTTTTCATCTACTCCGATTAATTTTACTTTTACCATATCCCCTTCCTTCAATACCCCTTCCATGCTTTCTAATCGTTTCCAGCTAATTTCACTGATATGGAGCAACCCTTGCTTACCAGGAAGGAATTCCACAAAAGCACCAAATTCTTTAATACCCTTTACTGTTGCTTCGTATACAGACCCTACTTCGGGAACGGCTGTAATGCCTTTGATCCATGCAACGGCTCTATCCAATCCTTCTTTAGCCGGAGAGAATACACTCACTTCACCAAATTTACCCACCTCTTCAATATTAATGGTGGCGCCCGTTTCGCGCTGAATTTCCTGGATTATTTTACCCTGTGGCCCGATTACGGCTCCGATGAATTCCTTATCGATAAATAATTTTTCCATTCGCGGAGCATGAGGTTTCACTTCCGCACGGGCAGCGGGCATCACTTCATACATGGCATCAAGGATATGAAGTCTTCCTTTGCGTGCCTGCTCGAGGGCTTCCCGCATGGTATCCATACTCAAGCCATCAACTTTAATATCCATTTGTACTCCGCATATGCCATCCCGTGTTCCGGTAACTTTAAAATCCATATCCCCCAAATGGTCCTCATCTCCCAGAATATCCGTAAGAATAGCATATTTATGATCAGATGTTCGGGTAATAAGACCCATGGCTACTCCACTTACGTGTTTGCTAAATGGAACGCCGGCATCCATTAATGCAAGAGAACCCGCGCAAACTGTTGCCATAGACGATGAACCGTTCGATTCGAGAATATCACTTACTACCCTAATAGTATATGGATATTCACCACCTGGCATCATTTGCTTTAATGAACGCATGGCCAAATTACCGTGGCCCACTTCCCTTCTGCCTACTCCCCTCATCATCTTAACTTCACCGGTAGAAAAAGGAGGAAAATTATAATGAAGTATGAATTTTGTATAATCGGATTTAGCTGCGCTTTCAACTAACAGCTCATCCAGGGGAGTTCCCAGAGTAACTGTAGTGAGCGATTGGGTTTCCCCTCTGGTAAACAAGGCGGATCCGTGGGGGGCAGGAAGCGGATCTACCTCCATTTCCAGCGGACGAACCTGATCGAGTGAACGTCCATCTAACCTTATACGTTCATCAACGATCATATCGCGCACTACTTCCCATTTGAGATCTTCATAATATTTCTTGGCTAACTTCTTATCCGCATCCGTTGCTTCTTCGCCCAGGCTGGCAATTAACTCATCCTTTAATGCGCTATAAGCATCACTTCGGTCGTTCTTATTGCTTCCTTTTTTTGATATCTGATAAACCCGATCCTTAGCGAATGCAATCACCTTTTGCTGTATGGCTTCGTTTTGTTCTGGTTTTTTATACTCTCTTTTTCCGGTTACCCCTTTTTTAGCGCGCAATTCTGCCTGCGCCTTAATCTGAAACCGGATAGCATCATGCGCTACCTGTAATGCTTTAACCAGGTCTTCTTCTTTACATTCGCTCGCTTCTCCCTCCACCATCATCAGGTTCTTTTCTGTAGCAGCGATAAGGAACTCCATATCTTTTTTGGCCAGTTCAGATCTTGTCGGATTTATAACAAAATTTCCATCAACCCGGGCAATTCTTACTTCGCTGATAATTTCTTTAATGGGAATATCAGAAACAGCTAATGCCGCTGAAGCTGCCAAACAAGCCAATGCGTCGGGCATTATCTCCGCGTCACTGGAAATTAAGCTGATTAATACCTGTACATCGCACAAATAATCCTCCGGAAATAATGGGCGTAATGCCCGGTCAATTAAACGGCTGGTTAATATCTCATAATCATTGAGTCTCGCTTCTCGTTTAAAGAATGAGCCGGGTATTCGTCCGGCGGAAGCAAATTTTTCCTGGTAATCTACGGATAGCGGGAAGAAGTCTTGCCCCTCTTTTGGATCTTTATTAGCCACTACCGTTGCCAATAAAATACAATTGCCCTGGCGAACCGTAACTGCGCCATCGGCCTGGCGGGCTAGTTTACCCGTTTCTATGGTGACCATCCGGCCACCTCCAATATCGAAGGTTACACTAATAGGTTGTGAGAGCATATTCATTTTTATTTATGATTCCTTATGAGCCACTAAACAATCAGGCGGGAAAAGTATAGGCACCAATGAGAACCAGGTTTACAAACAATTTTTCAACGCAAACAAGAGATCATTTTAAACAACAATTCCCAACCGGAAAAACAGTTGGGAAAAGTGTATATAAATTAGTTTGCCATTATTTTCTTAATCCGAGTTTTTCAATCAGGGAGCGGTAACCTTGCAGGTTGTTCTTGCTCAGGTAGGTAAGCAGGCGCTTACGCTGACCAACCATTCTCATCAACCCGCGGTGGGTACCGAAATCTTTTTTGTTTTTTTGCAGGTGTTCAGAAATACTGTTAATACGCTCTGTTAACAGGGCAACCTGTCCCTCAATAGAACCGGTATTAGTGGCTTTTCCACCAAATTCTGAAAAAATACCCGACACTTTTTCTTTAGTTAAATAAGGCATCTCTGTTTTTTTAAAAAAATATCCAAAATTTTTTCTTCTTAAATCGGCGGCGAAGTTAGGCAAATTATTTTTGATTTAGTCTTGCCAATTGGGGATTTTTTTGGACTTTGTCGGCTAATTTCATTGAATGCCATACCGTTTCGCTATTATTGGATGTGGGCATATCGCTCAAAGGCATGCCGAACATATTGCCCAACAGGGGCTTTTATTGGCTGTTTGTGATGTGATCCCCCGAAAAGCCATTGAGCTGGCCGATAAGTTTAATGCAACGCCCTATTTCTCAGTTAGTGACCTTTTCCAGAATGAGCGGCCCGATATTGTAAGCGTGTGCAGTCCGAACGGATGGCATGCAGCGCATACAATAGAAGCTCTTAATCACGGCTCCCATATTTTGTGTGAAAAACCCATGTCTATTTCAGTTTCGGACGGAAAAAAAATGATTGAATGTGCCGAAAGAACTGGCAAGAAAATATATGTGGTAAAGCAAAACCGGTACAATCCTCCGGTTTTAGCGATCAAGAAATTGATAGATGAAAACAAATTGGGGACCCTTTTTGGTTTCCAGATGAATTGTTTTTGGAACCGGCCGGCAGAATACTACAGGCAGGCATCTTGGCGCGGGTCGCTTGCGCAGGATGGCGGTACACTTTTTACTCAATTCAGTCACTTTATTGACCTGCTGTATTGGTTCCTGGGTGATGTTGAAAAAGTGGCTGGTTGGCGGCGCAATGATATGCACCGGGGAATTATTGAATTTGAAGATAGCGGAATGGCTATGATCGAAATGAAGAATGGTGCTACCGGCACGATCAATTATTCGATTAATAGTTACAAAAATAACATGGAAGGTTCTTTTACTTTGTTTGGAGAGAAAGGTACCGTAAAAATCGGGGGACAATACCTCAATGAGCTGGAATATTTTTCGGTAGAAAATGAAACAAAACCAAAACTATCCAGCTTTAATACGGCTAATAATTACGGTTTTTATGAAGGCAGCATGAGCAACCATGGAAAAGTTTATGAAAACCTTATCAGGGCATTAAAGAATCCCGATCATGCTATGGTGGAAGCCGCTGAAGCATTAAAAACAGTGGAGATCATTGAAAATATCTATCGCTCTTCCCCGCTTATTTCTTAAATCCCATGCATACATTATAGGATAAACTATGAAACGAATTGTTTTTGCGGTCACCAACGATCTTTGTTACGATCAGCGAATGATTCGTACCTGCCATTCGCTTCAAACAGCCGGCTACCAGGTGCTTTTGGTGGGTAGAAAAATTAAAACAAGTCCGCCGCTTACCCAACAGTCCTTTGCTCAGAAACGATTGTCCTGCTATTTCTCTCACGGCAAAATGTTTTACTTCGAATTTAATGTTCGTCTGTTTTTGTTCCTGTTATTCTACCCGACTGATATTATCGGGGCCGTTGATCTGGACACCATCCTTCCCTCGTATGTAGTTTCACTGCTAAGACGGAAACAACGTGTATATGATGCACATGAATTGTTTTGTGAGATGAAAGAAATTGTAAGTCGCCCGGGCATTTATAAATGCTGGAAATGGATAGAAAGGAAAACCGTTCCCCGGTTTCAATTTGGATATACAGTAAATCAGCCGATCGCCGATGAATTTGAGAAGATGTACGGAGTGCGTTATGAAATCATTCGCAACGTACCTGTTTACAAACCTGTCCCGGTTCCACCCAAAGAAACAAAGTATATAATATACCAGGGGGCGGTTAATGAAGGAAGAAGTTTTGAGACCCTTATCCCTGCTATGCAATATGTAAACGAGCCATTAATGATTTGCGGTGATGGAAATTTTATGCGACAAGCCGTTGACCTTACCCGAAAGTACCAGGTAGAAAATAAAATTATTTTTAAAGGCAAAATAATGCCCGAAGAATTAAAAAAGCTAACCTTGCAAGCATGGGTGGGGATAACCTTATTTGACGCGGCCGGCAAGAGCAATTATTTTTCATTGGCTAATCGGTTCTTTGATTATATCCAGGCAGGCATTCCCCAGGTTTGTGTTGATTTTCCCGTTTACCGGGAAATAAACAATCAGTACCAAATTGCTGTTCTTATAGATGATCTTAGTCCGGGTTCAATTGCTGCCAAATTAAATGAGTTATTAAATAACGAATCTATATACAATACCCTTCAAAATAATTGCCTGGAAGCGAGGAAACAGCTTTGCTGGCAAGAAGAAGAAAAAAAATTACTGGCCTTTTATCAAAAAAAATTCCCCCAATAATTGGAAAAACATTTACATATCGTTTGCCTGGATGTGCCCTATCCCGTGGACCATGGAGGGATATTTGATCTTTTTTATAAGATTACCGCCCTACATCAATGCGGCATTCAGGTTCATCTGCATTGTTTTGAATACGGAAGAGGCCAACAACCCGAGCTGGAGAAATATTGCGCAAAAATTTATTATTATAAAAGACAATTAGGCCACAAAGGATTCTCACTCCAGCTTCCTTATATCGTTTCTTCGCGTATAAACGGAGAGTTGTATGATAGGTTATTACAAGACGATTACCCCATCTTGCTGGAAGGCATTCATTGCTCCCATTTACTCCTCAATGAAAAATTTAGCCAACGGAAAATATTTCTTCGCCTACACAATGTGGAATACAAATATTACCGGCAATTAGCCAAAATCAGCGTGAATCCATTCAAAAAAGTGTATTACCTGTACGAAAGCTATTTACTTAAAAAGTATGAAAAATCTATTGCTGGAAAAGCAACTATACTCACCGTATCCAATGCAGATGCAGCAGTTTATCAAAAAGAGTTTGGGGCGAACCGGGTAATGAATCTTCCGGTATTCCTTCCCTTTAGTGAAATTCAAGCTCACACAGGCATCGGATCCTTTTGTTTATATCATGGCAACCTATCGGTAGCGGAAAATGAAAAAGCAGCTTTATGGTTGTTAAAAGAAGTTTTCAACGATATAAAAATTCCTTTTGTAATTGCCGGAAAGAATCCACCTGGCCGATTGGAAAAGGCAGCTCATTTACAAAAAAACACCTGCCTGGTCGCTAATCCTTCCTGGGCTGAAATGCAGGATATGATCAGTAAAGCGCAGATAAATATTATTCCTTCCTTTAATACGACTGGGATCAAACTGAAATTATTAAATGTATTATATAATGGGCGCCATTGCGTGGTTAATGAAGCAACTACTGCTGGATCAGGCCTGGAGGCAGCCTGCTTTACCGGGATCAACGCCCCGGCTATGAAAAGTATTATTATCCAATTATATCATCAGCCGTTTGGCGAAGAGGAGATCCTTCTTCGCAAAAGCATGTTAGAAGCCAATTTTGATAATCTCCGAAATGCCCGGCATTTAATTACATGGATATGGTAGCATTATCAAACACTCTTCCTCTTTCTGTACGCACCATGCGGGCAGGAAATTTATTAATAACCATATAATCGTGTGTTGCCATTACTACGGCGGCCCCATAATCCTTGCTAATATTAAACAGGAGGTTCATGATTTCATCCGACGTTTCGGGGTCGAGGTTTCCGGTAGGCTCGTCGGCTAATATTAATTTGGGGGAATTCAGCAGGGCGCGGGCGATATCAATTCGTTGCTGTTCGCCCCCGCTCATTTCAAAAGGCATTTTAAATCCTTTTGATTTCAATCCCACCTTATCCAATACATCCAGTATTTTTTCATTCATCAGTTTTTCATCCCTCCACCCAGTAGCGCGTAAAACGAATTTAAGATTGTCATTAACATTGCGGTCCGTCAGCAATTGAAAATCCTGGAATACCACGCCTAGGTTGCGGCGCAGGTAGGGAACCTTTTTCCAATCCATTTCGCGAAGATTAAATCCTACTATGGAGGCTTCTCCTTCCTTCAGCGGGATATCTCCATACAAGGTCTTAAGCAAGCTGGATTTGCCGGTGCCGGTTTTTCCGACCAGGTATACAAATTCGCCTTTATTGACCTGCAGGTTGACATCCTGAAGAATGAGGTTTGTTCCGTGATAGATATTAGCGTGCTTGATGTCGATAATCGGTTCCTGCATGAGAATAGGTTATGAAAAAGCAAATTTATACAATCAAAGCCTTGTATTTCCTTTTATTAACAGGCTGTTGAAAAAAAATATCCCTCTCCGGGCAGGGAGGCGTTTTGTGATCCCGCTATCCTGCCGCCGGCAGGAGAATCCAGGTTTCTCCTGATTAAAATCGGGAGGGACGTTAACCAATGACGAGATGGAAAGTGAGTTGCATAAAAAAACTGGAAAATATAAAAGGAGAATTGATCAAGCAATGAGTCAATAAGGGCAAAATCGAGCATGAATTTTTCCAGCCCCTGCTTAATAAATGGAAAAATGATTTTATCCGGAAGAATAAAATTGATTTTGCAGTAACAGGTACCAAAGGAACCAGGATGGTGAAAAATGTAATGATGGGACGCTTTGCTCCCGGCCTGATAAAGCATGTACCCGCTCCGGTTATTGCTGTTCCACCGAATCCGAATGGGGACGGTAACAGCAATATTTTGTATCTAACCGATATGGAGGATACACTATAAGAAGTAAGAAGAATTTAATCCTATACACGCATGTTCAATGATGCCCTGCATATTGTACCTATCCCAAAACCTGATACTTCAGAAAAAATAATGGCAAATGCAAAGTTGAACGATATTGAGGAACGTACAGAATATGAAAACATAACAGTAGATGTAAAAACAGGCAACGACATTCAATACTTGATGGAAGAAAGCATTTCAGAAAAAGGAGCAGACCGGTTGGCTATGTTTTCAAAAATCAGGGTTTTAAAAACTGTTTAAGGGAATATTACGGAAGAAGCAAGCCATCAAATCAAAATACCTTCACTGGCCATCAAAAAAATAAAAAATGAATTTGCTTGTCCCCACTGATTTTTCAAAAAATGCACAGAAGGCAATTGACTACGCCGTTAATATGGCTACCGAAAAAGCAGACATTGCTTTGCTCCATGCTTACCAGAAAATTGATACCGTTTCGCCATTCAGGTAATATTTGTTTGATGAATACAATCTGAGTATTGCCAGAAAATTACATGCCGAACTAAAGGTTTAAAAGAGAAACATTTTAAAACTTAATCCGTGTATAACCGTTTCGGCATATTATCCGACATGAACCCAAATGTTTTGCCACTCTTAAATTTCAGGTGTTTGTATTTTTCTGTATTGTATTCAAACACTTTTGGCTCCAGTTGTACCAACTTTTGCAGGGGTGTACTTATATCCGTTACATTTCTTTTAATCTCACTGTCATGCACTGATTGTTCCGACAGTAAGACGGTAATACCGGAAAAGAAAACAGCAAGAATGATCTTGTTGAAATGATTGGATTTGATGTTCATAATATTTTATTTAGATAGTAAATAATTTAATTGCAGAACCCATTTGATTTTCATAAAATCTTATTTCATAAGGTCAAATGACAAATGCGTACTTAGGGAAAACCCGTTATTATATTGAAAAACGGCTTTATCATTTATTCTTTTTACTTGTTGCAAAACCTGGTTCAGGTACCCTGCTTCAATTTTTATATTCTGATTTAGCTTGTACCCAAGCAATACCGCCAACCGGTTTTGATCAAAAACATTTGCCCCGATATTTTTTCCCCAACCAATAAATACTTCATCCTGCAAAACGATGGACCAGCTATTGTTTACAACATTTTTTTTCAAAGGCACTTCTATTCTTACCCTGTACCGCATCCTGTTTAAAAAAGTATAGTCGGTATTTTCATCGCCATTCTGTATTACTATTTTGCCAACAAAGCGCTGCTCCAGTGTAAAGCGGTGCGATACATCAACATGGCCGATAGGGTTTTTGATAACTACCTGTTCATACAAGCGGTGCTCAGGAAAAGCGTTTGCAACGGGATAATCACCATAAACAAATGTTTCGGCAAAAGCATAGCCTGCATTTATGCTTACATCGTTTCGCAGGGCATAATTCACCCCGCCGCGTAGTAAACTTTGTTGCCAGTTTTTTACTCCGTCGGTTCTGCGCCATTGGTACTCTGTATGTATTGCAATTTTTGGATTAATTTTAAATGTTCCGGTATAGGCCAGCCATCCAATACTGTTATTGTCGGCCAGCCTTGGTTCTTGTGAAAAAGCAGGCCTGGCACATAATATACATACCATTATAAAAAAGATATGGATACTCACTTTCCCCGGCTTTTTAATGTTGTAATATATTTTTAACGGGATCGGCATATTCAATTGGGCTATGTTGATTGGTTGTTATGGATTTAATAATTCTTTTTCAAGTAATGTAAGTCCAGGTATTCCATTTTTTATTTTTTCATAATAAAGAGTATCTACATGAACGGCCGGAGCGGCATAAATGAAAAAATCCATAGCCGGGAATTCTTTTTGCAGAGTGGTTTCTATTTCGGTGAACAACAGGCTTTTTGTCGCAAACTGAATGAGATGGACCCCGGAATGGCTTTGCACGGTTGCCTCAGCCATATAATAAGAATCCATGGCATGGCCCACAAAAACATTAAGTGCCCATTTGTTTTTTAGAACCTTATTTACTACCTCATTTATTTGTTCTTTATTGAATACAATCAGGGTTAATATGATCATTGCTATACCTGTTAATGTGGTTAAGAAACAAAACAAAATAACCAGCCATCATTTTAGAGCTGCGTGAAGATGATTTAATTTGGGGTATTAATAATTAATGTATCATCATAAAACCTTACTTCACCGGCTGTAATATCATGGGTGCCGCCAACAATGCCGATTTCGCCGCTTTCAATCATTTCTTTTAATATTGGGCTTCGTTCCATAATGGCATGTACTGTTCTTTTTACATTGATTGAAGCTACTTTTTCTACAAACTCGCTGTTGCCTGAGTTACGGTTTTCTACCTCTGTTTTTTCATCATAAACTGCAGGCTGTATTTTACTTAACAAGGCTGTGAGGTTGCCCATTTCCACGTGGTCGCAGGCGCCTTTTACTGCGCCGCATTTGGTATGGCCCATTACAACTATAATTTTAGCACCAGCTACTTTGCAGCCAAATTCCATACTGCCCAATATGTCTTCGTTGATGATATTTCCGGCAATACGAACACTAAACACATCACCCAGGCCCTGGTCAAAAATTAATTCTGCAGAAGTCCGGCTGTCGATGCAACTGAGTATGACGGCAAATGGATGTTGTCCGTCGGATGTTTCATTGGCCTGCTGCAACAGGTTTCGGTTTATTTTAAGGTTATTCATAAACCTTTTATTGCCTTCTTTTAGTAAGCTCAACGCCATAGAAGGGGTTATCGCAGCCTGCATTTCTTTATTCAATGTTTTCATTTTATATTTTTTTTAGATTAGAAAAATAGTTACGTTTTTAAGCCGGTTCAATAAAATTTACTGTTTCAACAGCTATATTCTTAGCCTTCGCATTGATTCTGAAATTCTGTATTATTTCAATCACATCATGGGCAACTGATTTTGATTTGGAAAAATCAATAATCACTTTTGAATTGGCAGGGACAGCTTCCAATGCCCGCATTACACTTGCCTTGTTGAAAAAAGAAACTTCCTGGGCTAATTCTATATGGTGAACCTGCTGGCCATCTTCAGTAGTTACTACCTCTTTCATGTAATGGGAGTTGCGGTAGCTATGGCGCAGGGTGTAAAAGATACCGAAGAGGATACCGATGGTAATTCCTTTTAATAAATCAGTTGCCAATATGCCCACTACAGTAGCCACAAACGGTATAAATTGCTCCCAACCCAATTTGTACATTTGTTTAAAGAGTGCAGGTTTAGCTAATTTATAACCAACCATTATCAAGATGGCGGCTAAACTGGCAAGCGGAATCATATTCAGCAATCCTGCAATAGTAATGGCACTGATTAATAAGAATACACCATGCAGTATGGCAGACATTTTTGTTTTACCTCCAAATGAAATATTTGCAGAGCTACGAACAATTACCTGTGTTATGGGTAAGCCACCAATTAAACCGGAAAACATATTTCCCAATCCCTGTGCTTTTAATTCCCGGTTAGTTGGCGTTACTCTTTTATAGGGGTCAAGTTTATCAGTGGCTTCTACACATAGCAATGTTTCCAGGCTGGCAACAATAGCCAGCACAACAGCTACTTCCCAAACTTTAAGATTTGTTATGGCAGAAAAATCGGGGAAAGTAAAAAAGCTGAAAAACTCCGTTAAGCTATTTGCCACAGGAAGTCTTACCACCTGGTCTGCCGCCAAACTGAAATTTAATGCGCCAGTTTGATACATGTAATTCATTGCAATGCCCAGAACCACTACGACAATGGGGCCTTGTATCACCTGGAATA
Organism: uncultured Chitinophagaceae bacterium; assembly: GCA_963775145.1. Lineage (GTDB taxonomy): Bacteria > Bacteroidota > Bacteroidia > Chitinophagales > Chitinophagaceae > Endoryza. Next base: position 399,116 of record CAVZHZ010000009.1, on the reverse strand, counting down.
TTTTGTGTTTTTTCATTAATACTTTATCCCAAAATATCAATATGGCTATTGCTATGGCTGAAATCAGTACAGCCCCCGGTGTGATGGCATTAAATGCATTGGTTATTGAGCCGAAGGTTGTACCGCCATCATTTTGAACATAAGAAAGATCTCCTTCTGCATCTTTATCATACCCCAACGCATGCGGTATTTGTTTTAATATGATGAGAAGGCCTATACCGGTGAGCATTCCTTTTATTACTGAATTTGGAAAGAAGTAGGCAATAAAACCGGCTTTGGCAAAGCCCATAATAAGCTGAAATAAGCCTGCCAGCACAACGGCTAATAAAAAAGCGGGCCAGGAACCAATCGCTGCGATAGAAGTTAATACTATTACGGCTAACCCGGCAGCGGGGCCACTAACGCCAACCGGCGAACCACTGGCAATACCCACTACAATACCTCCGACTATTCCTGCAATTATACCGGCAAAAAGCGGAGCGCCGGATGCCAAAGCGATACCCAGGCATAACGGAACGGCTACAAAAAAAACGACAATACTCGCCGGCAAGTCGCTTTTTAATTCCTGAAAGATGTTTTTTAATTGCCTATTCATCTGTTTCGGTTTTTAGCATGGCAAAGATAGTATATTTTTTTAAAAAAGATAGTAATACTATCTTTTAAAATTGTAAATCTTTTAACTATTTTTGTGAGATGAAACAGAACCGGTTTTCTTATGTTTTATATTAAAACCTAAAAGGATATACATGGAATTACAGTTGCAAATAAGAATGAACGAAAAATTATTTCTCAGAAATCCGGAGCAAACTGAATTGGGAAGAAAAATTATACTTCACGGTATCCAATTGATACACCAAAAAGGGTTTGAATCATTTACCTTCAAAAAACTGGCCGAAGATATTGGCACTACTGAAGCAGGCATATACCGGTACTTTGAAAACAAACATCGCCTTTTAATATATATAGCAGCCTGGTACTGGAGCTGGCTTGAATACCGGGTTCTTTTTAACACCGTGAATATTAAAGACCCTGTAGTAAAACTTAAGAAAGTAATTCAGTTACTGGCCACTACGGTAGAAGACGATATAAAGACCAGTTATGTAAATGAAAGTATCCTGCACCAGATTGTCATTGCAGAAGGCACCAAAGCATATTTAACCAAGCATGTAACGGAAGATAACAAAGACCAGTTATTTAAACCCTACAAAGATCTTTGCGTAAGAATCAGTGACATTATCCTTGAGTATAACCCTAAATACAAGTTTCCAAAATCTCTTTCGAGCACCATTATTGAAGTAGCGCATTTCCAGAATTTTTTTATGAATAACCTTCCTTCATTAACCGATTTTGGGAAAGATAAAGATGAATTGAGTATTGTTGCTTTTTTGGAGGATTTGGTGTTTAGAAGTTTGAAGAAATGATGCCTGAATTATGGAAGGGCATTGATATATATCGTCGGCTCTGGGTATTGGCGGCAAGGTGCAAAAAAAAGACCCCAAATCGCACAAAAGTCCGGCAAATATTGAATTTACGGGGTTATTTTAATAACCTAATCTTTGATCCCTTTGTTCCGCCACCTGCGGGAGAACCCAGGACCCTCCCGATTAAAATCGGGATGCTCTACCCTTCGCGATAAGTTCCTCTATATTCTTTCTCGATCTCTGGCTTTTAATTCTCCTCTCCCGTCGTTTTGCCTCCTCTAATGTTGGATATTCTTCTGTGTAGCTTAGTTCCCAGGGAACTCCCAGGCGGGTAAATTTTGAATGACCAATATTATGTTCGTACATCTTCCTGTCCATATCAGTACAGGCTCCTACATAATATTTATTGAGCTTCTGCGAATATAAAATGTATGTTACCGGCATAAAAAAAACCATCGGTATGTTGGCCGATGGTTTTGTGATCCTGATGGGAGAATCCTAATAATTAATGATAAATTAGGAATAAATAGATTAAGCTAACAAAAATTACCTGCCCGCTCTAACTACGCACTGTAAATATTCTTTCAACTATCAAGTTTAAATCTGTCAAATCCTCTATTCCTCATTACTCTAAGTAATAATTTTCAATCATCCTGCCTATTTAAGATCAAAATCTTATACCTAACTTACAGCCAAGACATTTATCTAGAAAAGACAAATCAAAACCATATAAGGCAGGAACCAAACTGAATAGATAACCTTAATATCAAAGACCGCAAAATTAATTTCTCCGCAAGTAAGATATTATTCGACTGTGATTGTTCAATAAATTGTGAGGTAATTCCCCTTAGGAGACACTAGAAGCTGAACAGTTCTGATACTTTCTTCAGGCTAAATTGGCTTGCGAAGGTTCGGAACACTTGCAATAGGAGGCCTGCACTAGAAAGGCATCCAAAGTTTGAATAATGACTGCATATGAGTAACGGTTGACAGAATTCCCCCTTTGAGGTATAGGTAAGTGTTTTTTTATTATATATATTTAGGTAGGCCAATCCCGATGGAACTCCCCATGGAACTAAGGAACTTTTGATTACTGATAATTGTATCATCAATCACCAGCTCACAGTAACCATATGGCAAATCAAGGTGTTAAAGGAAAAATCGTGGATGCCCAAACCGGGGAAGGGATTACCGGTTTGACGGTTACCGTTGTTGATTTTGACCCTTTTTTTAACGAGGATGACATTCTGAAAAAAGGAATAATTGAGAGTACCGATGGCAGCTTTCAGTTTGTTTATCCTGAAGACAGCTATCGACTGTGGTCAATTGATCGCAATCCTGACATCGTTATACGGTTGTTTCTTCCTAATGGCCGTCTGCTATTTGAATCTAAAGAGGTCAAAGACGTTACTGATAACATCCTTGAAATCCCTGAAATTAGGATTCACAAGAACAGTATGGAAGGCTGGCTGGTGAATCATGCCACACTCAATCCCGATAAGGGCGACCCAGTCTTTCTTTTTAAAGGGAACGAAATAAAACACCTGGTTGATGGTGATGCCATGTTTCCTGCCGTTACGCAGGCGGCAATAGATGCAAAAGAATCGGTAAACTTAATGGGCTTGTTCTTTGATGTAAACAATGGTTTCATTTCCAAGTTCAGGGAAGAGTTCAACAATACCACCCCGCCGTCTGCCAATTGCAAAAGTGGAATGGAAGCTACTTTGGAAGAGGTACTGAAAAACAAACCAGGGATGCCGGTGAATGTGCTTATGACGAATATCCCTTTATCTGCCAGTGATACCGTAACCGAAGTGAAAGAGTTTTTTCAAAACACCGCTGTAAAGACTGCCTTTTTCAAAAAAGGTTTTTCCATCCTGCATTCCAAGGCAATCATCCTGGATGGTGTTAAGGCTATCCTGATGGGTTCACCGCTAAAACAATTCTATTATAGCGATATAAGACATGCGATTCGTGATGCACGCCATAAAGGCTCATTAAATCATGATGTGAGTGTTCAAATAGAGGGACCGGCTGTAGCGCAGATCAACAAAACATTTGCTACTGTGTGGAAATCTTCCAAGGAGCCTTTCAATACAATTACACCCAACAATATACCGGAAAAACCAGGCGGAGAAAATACCAGCGTGGCTACGGTGCAGGTGCTGCGCACCATGCCGGCTGCCAATTACAATCCGACCTTCCCCGATGATGAAAAATTGCCACATGGCGAAACCGGAATTCTTGAAGCATACCAGCGTGCTATTCACAATGCCGAGCGGTTCATTTATATCGAAAACCAGTATTTCACTTCACATGATATTATTGATGCATTGGTATTCCGAATGAAGGACGCATCAAAACCTAAATTGGAAATCATCATTGTTATACCTATTAGGCCGGACCTGCCGGGATACCCTGATCGGCAAGTTGACAATATTAACATGCTGAAAAGTGTGGCAAAATCAAACGGACATAAGCTTGCAGCCTATACCATGTGGAGCAGATCTAAAAAACCAGATAGCGATGAATTTCAAATCATGCCGGTATATGTGCACAGCAAAATCGCAATTATTGATGATACATGGGCAACGGTAGGCAGCGCTAACCTCGATGGCACTTCTTTAAATCACCATGAGATTGATCTCCTTGTTTCTGGCGCACTAATGGACCGGGCCATTGCAAAATTTAAGCTGGGTAACGATATAGGTAAGTTTCTGTGGGATGTCTTCTGGTATGTCTTCTTTTTTATACTCAAAGAAATGGTTTTTGGTCTCAAAGCCATACTCGGAATCTTATTCATTGCATACAAATTGATTTTTGATTTTAAGGAAACGATGGAACTAATCAGGGAAACAATGGAAGATATCACTGATATACCCGGAATAATAAATGAAATTTTTCTGACTCGAACGGCACAACATGCTTTACCTAATCGTGAAAAGCAGCCGGGGAAGAATCTGGAAATGAATATTGTTGTATACAATGGTATTGCGGACCAGCCGAAAAATGTGGCCAACAAACTGCTGAGGCAAAGACTTTGGGAAGAACACCTTGGATTCCTAATCCTCCCCGATAATATATTGAATGTGCCAGAAACGGGTGAATTAAACTGGATAAATGTTTGGGATGCGCAGGCGAATAAAAATAAAGAAGCCATGAAAAACAAACAAAGCCTGCCATCAGATGACGCCCCTGTTATACTTCCCTGGAAACCGGAAACAGAGTTCAAGGAGTATCTCAAGTCCTTGGAGATCCGTACTGAAAACTTACGTACCAAAGCCGATGTTTTCCTGTTTGACAAGTGCAAGTTTGATGATAATTTAAAGGTTCTTCCATGGCCGATAATCTAATTCAAAGGGCTACGGCCTCAACGGGTGAATTGCTTTCGCATCTTGCTGCGATACAGAATAACCTTTCTGAAGCAAAAGCATTCATCAACTTGATGGGATGGGAACTGCCCCCGGGTCTCGATGATATTGGCCTGGCAACTATTGATCTCGGAGACTTTGTACAAAAACTAAATGCAGTGACAGCCGCTCCCAACGAAGTTTGGGAAGATGAGATTGCCATGCTTGAACGTATTATAGAATTGACATTGGCTATAAACAACCTGGTAGCTGCAATAAATACCCTGTCAAATGAACTTCCGGTAAAACTTGCAGGCTTTGGAGATTATGTTGACCGTACCAATATCCATAAAGAATTCCCAAGACGGCTGTTTGATTTTCTATTGACCAATTACCTGGCAAGGAGCACTCCTATCACTTATGCTGTTTTGCACCTTCTGAATATTATTGATTACCCGCACTTCGATGCAGACCCAGCCAATTTCCAGGTGGAGCATATCCGGGCCACCATCAATTATCATCATTTTAAAACTTTGTTTAGTGATCCTGGAAAGTTGGCAGAAGAAGCCTATGGCTGGAACACACCCGAATATGATTCAACAGTATTGCTACAAAGAATACAATTGCTTTTCCAGGCATTGGGAATGAGGAGCCGCCTGTCCCCACTAGATCGAAGAGCGGAAGAATCCTGGACAAACTCCACCGTTGCCGACACAGTTCCCATGCCTCAACTGAGCGCATTTCTTTTTGAAGAAAGGGGAGCGATTGCAGGTATCAGGATTGGTCTTTCTTTTTTTGGCACGCGGCCCACTACTCCTGGGGGTAGCGACGGAGGCCTGGGCATGGTACCAATCATTCGCGGCCAGGTGCAGGGAAGCATTCCCCTTTTCAGATTTGAGGATACATTCCTGGATTTTGCAGGAGAAGCAGATCTGCTCAAAAGCATCGCCATTACACTCAGGCCAAACAAAGACTTAAATATTAGCAGGGCAACCAATTTTACCGAAGCAATCAACGCACGTTTTGCAATCGGCTTCAGGTATGGTTCACCAGAAAGCCCAACCAAAACATTGCTTGCCTTTCCAGGTGGAATGAAGGTTCAGTATAAATCAATGGCTGTGATGGGAGGAGTTGAAAACAGGGCTGGAAAAGCACAGAGTTTTATGGAGCTGAGTTTTTTGGGATGTGGTGCAACATTTTCGCTTTCAGAGGCAGATGGCTTTATGCGCAAAACCGTATCCAAGGAGAAAATTGAATCCTCCTTCGACATAAAAATTGGATGGACAAGCATTGGTGGAATCTATTTTGACGGCAGTGGAGGATTAGAAATAGCAATTCCTACTTATGTCAGTATCGGGCCTATCCGTCTTGAAACACTGTTCTTAAAACTTGGAACCAGCGACGATGAACTTCAGCTCGAAGCAAGTGCATCGGTAAGGGCGACGCTGGGACCAATAACTGCTATCATTAATCGCATCGGGCTAAATGTTGGACTTAGTTTTGGTGAAGGCAATTTTGGTTTCTTTGGCTTGGATCCTCGCTTCAAACCACCGTCCGGTATAGGTCTTACGGTGGATGCAGGAGGAATTAAAGGTGGGGGCATTTTGGATTTCAATCCTGATAAGGAAGAATATTTCGGTGCGCTGGAGCTGGAGTTCAAAGACCTGTTCTCCTTAAAAGCTTTTGGCATCATCAATACCAGGATGCCCGATGGCAGTAAGAACTTTTCGCTTCTCATCATCATTACGGCTGAGTTCACTCCGATACAACTTGGTTTTGGATTTACGCTCAATGGCGTCGGTGGTTTGCTTGGGGTAAACAGAACAACTCGTGTTGAAGTATTGAAAGAAGGCGTCAAGACCAATACGCTGAAAAGTATTTTGTTCCCTGAAGATGTGGTTGCCAATATCAACCGTATCGTCAGTGATATCAAGCAGGTGTTCCCGCCGCAGGATGATCATTTCCTGATCTGTCCTATGGGTAAACTTGGCTGGGGAACACCGACGATTATTACTTTAGAATTAGGAATACTTATCGAAATACCTGCCACCGGCTTCAAAATACTCGGTGTACTCAAAGCATTATTACCCGAAGAGAATAGTCCATTATTAAAGCTGCAGGTAAACTTCCTGGGCATCATCGATTTTGAAAACAAATTCATTTCTTTTGATGCCAGCCTTTATGATTCCAGTATTCTCACCTTTACCCTCAGCGGCGATATGGCCCTGCGGATTGGTTTTGGTGATAAGCCCATGTTCCTGCTGAGTGTGGGTGGTTTTCATCCTGCGTTTAAAGAAGTGCCCGATGATCTGAAAAGCATGCGGCGCATCACCATCAGTCTTTATGATAGCGACAATGCACGCATCATCATACAAACTTATTTTGCCATTACGTCCAATACGGCACAGTTCGGGGCCAAAGCAGAACTGCTCGCCAGAAAGGGAAGTTGGAATATCTATGGCTTTGTCAGCTATGATGTACTCTTCCAGTTCAGTCCCTTTAAATTTATAGCAGACTTTGGAGCTGGGGTAGCGCTGCGCAGGAATACCTCCGTGATCATGAGCATTCATGTATCCGGTCAGCTCAGTGGACCCAAGCCCTGGGATGCAAAAGGGGAAGCCAGTGTATCATTTTTCTTTTTCTCTATATCCGTTCCCTTCCATGTTACCTGGGGAGATGCAAACAACGAAGCAGCTGCCCTTAAAGAAGATATATTGGCACTGCTGCAAACTGCTATCAATGATAACCGCAACTGGAAGGCAGAGATACCTGCCAATAATAAATTGTTGGTAAGCATCAGGTCTATCCCGGAAAGCTCGATGGCCGTTCATCCATTTGGCATTCTCACCTTCTCTGAAAGACTGGTGCCACTCGAAATAGAAATAAAAAAGTTTGGCAACAAGCTACCCAGGGATGCCAGCAAATTTGAGATAAAGGTCAATGACGCCAATCTCAAAAGCGATGAAACCAGGGAGCAGTTTGCACCGGCCAATTTTTTCGAGATGAAAGATGCAGAGAAACTTTCGCGTCCATCTTTTGAGTTGATGAAAAGTGGATTTAAGATCACCGGTTCTGCCCAACTGAAAGCGCCTCCCCATATCGTTAAAAAACCGGTGGACTATGAGTTCAGTTACCTGGGTAAGACAAGAAAACCAAAGCCGGATAAATATAAATATCCGGGGCTGTTCTTTAAATCGGCTACCAAATCAGCAGCCGCATCGCAGGCGGTGCTATCGCACCAGAACAACCGCGTATCGGTGAATGCACCCGCGAAGATCGTGCTCAAAGAAGAGCAGTATGTGATCGCTAATGTGAGCGATATGAAGTTATACGACGAAGTACTAACAGCAGCCAGTTATACGGAAGCATTGCAACACTATAACAACCTGATCATAGAAAAGCCAGAACTCAAAGACCAACTGCAGGTGCTGGCTGATTATGAACTAAACTGAGAAAAATGGAAGATCCCATAGAGATTGGCATCAATGAAAATGTTCCCATTTTTACGGAATATTTTCATGCCCTTACTTTAACGGAACCAACAGATATTTTCGATACCGGCACAAGCGACTTTTCGCTTGAGCCTCGGACAGATTATGATTCTTATGATGTTATTGATAAATTAATAAAGCCACTTACTACTGAAACAAAGCCCGTATTAAGAGCCGATGGTACGAAACTGTTGATACCTGTAGAAGGAGCACTTGTTCTGCCCCACCCTACTGATTTTCCTGGTCCATATCCCCTCCTGATAATCCTTCATGGAAATCATACCGGCTATGCCAGCATAGACGATCAAACGCATAAACCCGATGGCGGGAACAAAGGCAGGTATGAAATTACCGTGCTGGATGGTAAGCAGGTATTGTCTTATACGGGCTACCTGGAATTGCAGAAAACGCTGGCTCTGTCAGGCATTGCGTCGTATTCGATAAATTTAAATATAGTCAATACGCTCGAGAATAATGAACATACACGTTTCCCCAAATCGGCGCTTGATTTTAACCAAAGGATATTGTTGTTTTTTCATCATCTCAAATTATTAAAAATTCTTTCGGGAGTAACGGTAACCGAACCAACAGGCCCCACCGCGCTGCCGCTTAAATTCCGTAAGGGATCAGCCTTTGTTAATTTAAGAGATGAATTGACCAGTTCTAGCCCGGACCCTACATTAGATGCAATCAGATCTCTGGTGACAGGTAAAATTAATTTTGAAAGACTGGGGTTGATGGGTCACTCGCGAGGCGCTGATGCCGTAGCCAGGATACCAGCTTATTTTCATAAAAGCACTCCTTTTACCGATCCTGCTTTTCCGAAGCATGAGAAAGTGAATGACAGAATTAAAAACCTGTCTGTACAAACCGGCAGCCCTAAACAAGAACATATTAAATGCATCCTTTCGCTTGAGCCCACCGCTACCAAAAACGACGATTCACCGGGCGATCATGGCTATTTTATCGACGACCCCCAAACCATGTTTTTTGTTGGCGTGGGTACACACGATGAAGATGTTTCGCTTGACCCGGTAAGGATATATGAATTTCCAACCTGTCCCAAAGCAATGATCGCCATCAACGGCGCCACGCATAAGCGATTCAACAGCGAATGGGCCACATCGAAAGACCCGAAGCAGTTTAGCGAACCGCCGGTGAGTATACATATACTTGATATCCCTGATCACTTAGAGATTTTAAAAGTTGTTTATGGATCGTGCTTTACAGCTACGCTTGGCAACAAGGCATCCGATTTTTTATTCTTTACCAAAGTGCGTACATGGCCTGTGAAGCTGAGCAAGTCCATTTTTGTGCAAACCGCCTGGGAATTTGGTTTTCCCTTTACCACTGCAGGTAATATGAATGACATCGACCGCAATGTAAAAGCGCTTTCTAAGAAAAAACTTAGCAGTACATCCTTTGCCTTTGAACAGCAGGACACGCAGGCATTTATTGAGCAAAGAGAAAATGCAGGCGTTTTCACGCTTCAGATACAGCTTGACCAAAGCCCTAATGTGGTGGACCTGTCAAAGTTTACGCACTTCAGTTTTCGTTTTGCCAGAGGATTTCAACTAAATAAGAAACCAGACCGCACCGAAGTAAAAAATTTCACCATAGATTTTTTTGAGAACGATACAGCCAAAGGGAAAACTGTTGAAGGTAAAGACATATCCACTATTGAATTAAAGGCCGTACGCGCATTTGATGAAAGAAAAACGCCGGGCGAAACAAAAGAGTTCAAATATTCGATCCTAATGCAAACGGCAGAGGTTTCATTGAGCGGCCGTCCCGACCTGGACAAGATCAACAGGATCGATATAAAGGTATTGCCAGACGATACCAAATCGCCCCCGCGTTCGGGCACGATAGTGAAAGGCGGCTCTATCGCCATGGGAGTAGTTGGTGGCGGTCTTGGTATTCTCGGTGGAGCCATATACAATAAAGAAGCCGAAGTGGAGGAAGATAATAAAAAATATGCACTGATTGGCGGAGGTATCGGAGGCGCGGTATTGGGGGCATGGGTGACATATAAGATTCTAAAGTCTGATGAAAACGCATTTGCCTTTACAGACTTTTTATTAACCAATCGTCAATTTCCATAATGCACAGGGAATTTGAAATATTCAGGGATACGTTTACGCGGTATTTTCAACCGGTAATAGCAGGCGCTTCCGATATGACTGCAGCTCGGGGCTTGTTGTTTGACCTGGGGTATGTGCCGCCGTCACAATTCAAAGTATTGGAAAGCCTCGGGGCACATATCGATGCGGTGATGGCAGTGATCGACGAAATGTCTGGCATTACCGAAGATGAAATTGAAGCCAACCCTGAATTGATCATCATACAGGCAAAAAATGCGGTGCAGGCAGTAACTGCCCTCGGCAATGACATTAAAGATATTGCTGCTGTGTTGGAATCGGAACTGGGCGGATCGGAATTGCTGGAGCAAACGGATATACTGGAGAAACTGCCGAGAAGATTATTTGACTATTTAACCATCAGATATCTTAAGGAGCATCATGAGAAAACTTTTACGACGCTGAGTTTGTTCGGGGTTATCGAGGAAAAAGCCACCAGCACAGTTGCCAATCCATTCGAGTCGCGACGATTGCTGCGCGCATTTCATTGGGAGCTGATTGGTGACCTGGTAAAGTCCCCGCTCGACCTTTTGAAAAAAACGATCAAAGACAACGATCGATATTTTTACAGGGAGGCAATGCAGCTGGTGCAGGATTTTGGATTTTCATTGGGATTGATTCCTCATTACAAAGCCCCGGATACCGATGTACTGAAATTTATCTGCAATGATCCGCAGGTAGAAGAATGGAGCGGCTACTCTACTCTCGATATTTTAAGATTCCCCCTGCTGCCGGACGATCTTGATAGTTTAGGCATTGATGTTTATCCTATTATCGACCACGCACAAAATAATATCAAAGGTCTTGTGCTGGTGCTGGGCTTCGATCCTGCAATAAAAGAATTTGATATCAGCGATAAATTGCTGCTTACCCTCGAGTTGAGCGGGTCGGTGGCCAATGGCTTCGGCATAAAGATCAACGAAAACGGTGAATTTAAATTTGTCACCGATCTTTTTGGTTCGCCGCAGGATGCGCTTGAAAATATTCAATTTGAATTTCGGGCGCGGATCACCAATAAAGAAACTGCACCTGGCGCAGATGAAGAAAAATTTTTGCAATTAGGTAACCCCGACGCCAACCGGCTGGAAATCGGCGGTTTCAACCTGGCATTTGGCATTGAAAAGAAAGAAAATACGAAACTATACATTGAAGCCGAACTGCTGCAAGGATTGATCGTATTGAAATTCGACGAGGCAGATGGATTTATTTCAAAAGTCCTTGGAAAAGGTATTGAAAGTAGTTTTGAAGTAGGTATCGGTTTTTCAAACAGCAATGGTTTTTATTTTACCAATAGTTCGGCGCTGGAAATAGACATGCCTACTCATCTCCAGCTGGGACCCCTGGAAATAAAGAACCTACAGATGGGTATTAAAAGTGGCGGAGACAATATCATTTGTCATTTTGCAAGTTCGATATTGGTTACGCTGGGTCCATTGAAAGCATTGGTGAATAATATCGGTATCATTTTTCCCGGTAAGACTGCAGAGAGTTTTTCTTTTATTCCAATAGGTTTCAAGCCACCGTCTGGTATTGGTATTACAGTTGATGCCGGTGGTATAAAAGGCGGTGGCATTCTCGATTTCAATCCCGACAAGGAAGAATATTTCGGTGCGCTTGAGTTAGAATTTAAAGACCTGTTCTCCTTAAAAGCATTTGGCATCATCAATACCAGGATGCCCGATGGCAGTAAGAACTTTTCGCTTCTCATCATCATTACGGCTGAGTTCACTCCGATACAACTTGGTTTTGGATTTACGCTCAATGGCGTCGGTGGTTTGCTTGGGGTAAACAGAACAACTCGTGTTGAAGTATTGAAAGAAGGCGTCAAGACCAATACGCTGAAAAGTATTTTGTTCCCTGAAGATGTGGTTGCCAATATCAACCGTATCGTCAGTGATATCAAGCAGGTGTTCCCGCCGCAGGATGATCATTTCCTGATCTGTCCTATGGGTAAACTTGGCTGGGGAACACCGACGATTATTACTTTAGAATTAGGAATACTTATCGAAATACCTGCCACCGGCTTCAAAATACTCGGTGTACTCAAAGCATTATTACCCGAAGAGAATAGTCCATTATTAAAGCTGCAGGTAAACTTCCTGGGCATCATCGATTTTGAAAACAAATTCATTTCTTTTGATGCCAGCCTTTATGATTCCAGTATTCTCACCTTTACCCTCAGCGGCGATATGGCCCTGCGGATTGGTTTTGGTGATAAGCCCATGTTCCTGCTGAGTGTGGGTGGTTTTCATCCTGCGTTTAAAGAAGTGCCCGATGATCTGAAAAGCATGCGGCGCATCACCATCAGTCTTTATGATAGCGACAATGCACGCATCATCATACAAACTTATTTTGCCATTACGTCCAATACGGCACAGTTCGGGGCCAAAGCAGAACTGCTCGCCAGAAAGGGAAGTTGGAATATCTATGGCTTTGTCAGCTATGATGTACTCTTCCAGTTCAGTCCCTTTAAATTTATAGCAGACTTTGGAGCTGGGGTAGCGCTGCGCAGGAATACCTCCGTGATCATGAGCATTCATGTATCCGGTCAGCTCAGTGGACCCAAGCCCTGGGATGCAAAAGGGGAAGCCAGTGTATCATTTTTCTTCTTCTCCATATCCGTTCCCTTCCATGTTACCTGGGGAGATGCAAACAACGAAGCAGCTGCCCTTAAAGAAGATATATTGGCACTGCTGCAAACTGCTATCAATGATAACCGCAACTGGAAGGCAGAGATACCTGCCAATAATAAATTGTTGGTAAGCATCAGGTCTATCCCGGAAAGCTCGATGGCCGTTCATCCATTTGGCATTCTCACCTTCTCTGAAAGACTGGTGCCACTCGAAATAGAAATAAAAAAGTTTGGCAACAAGCTACCCAGGGATGCCAGCAAATTTGAGATAAAGGTCAATGACGCCAATCTCAAAAGCGATGAAACCAGGGAGCAGTTTGCACCGGCCAATTTTTTCGAGATGAAAGATGCAGAGAAACTTTCGCGTCCATCTTTTGAGTTGATGAAAAGTGGATTTAAGATCACCGGTTCTGCCCAACTGAAAGCGCCTCCCCATATCGTTAAAAAACCGGTGGACTATGAGTTCAGTTACCTGGGTAAGACAAGGAAACCAAAGCCGGATAAATACAAATATCCGGGGCTGTTCTTTAAATCGGCTACCAAATCAGCGGCCGCATCGCAGGCGGTGCTATCGCACCATAACAACCGCGTATCGGTGAATGCACCCGCGAAGATCGTGCTCAAAGAAGAGCAGTATGTGATCGCTAATGTGAGCGATATGAAGTTATACGATGAAGTAATAACAGCAGCCAGTTATACGGAAGCATTGCAACACTATAACAATCTGATCATAGAAAAGCCAGAACTCAAAGACCAACTGCAGGTGCTGGCTGAGTATGAATTAAACATAAACTAATTATATGGCAATAGAAATCAGTAGGTATCAATTTCATTCATGGGCAAGAAAAGGAATTGCATCTACCATTGTAGAACCTGATGACCTTGGAGCAGGAACATCTGTAGCAACGCAAAGAGCGCAGGTCAACCTGCCCATCATACTGAATGAGGCATCGCTTACCAAAAATTTCAGCCTGGTAGGTCCAGGAGATATAATTGGTATCAACAGGGATATGATCGTGCGTACACAACCGTTGAATTGGATAACCGATTTCGAGCCGAACTATCTTGCCTTTATCGAATTTTATGATGAGGATTTTTTATGGCGTTATACCCCGGCTTCGCCGAAAAGGCCAGGCGACCTGCCCACGGATCCGCCTACTGATAAGTTGCGGCCCTGGGTTTTTCTGCTTGTATTGAAAGAAGACGAGTTTGAAAGAACGAAAAAGCAAGTACCACTCCCCTCCATCTCTTTAAAAACCGGCAATGTATTTCCACCTGCCGATGAAACCTGGCTATGGGCGCACGTGCACAGCGATGCCAATATTCCCGACGATGAAACAGATACGCTGGAAGAATTTCTCATCTCACTTAATAAAAATGTTAGTACCGATCCCGACCAGTTGTATTGCCGCCTCATAAGCCCGAGAAAACTGGAAGCCAATACTGCTTATTATGCTTTCTTGGTCCCTGCTTTCGAAACAGGAAGATTATCGGGCCTTGGCGAAACAGAAGAAACGATCGAACCTGTGCTGGCACAAAAAGCTTCGTGGACAGATACCGGCGTCAATGGAGATTTGCCGGTTTATTATGAATGGTTTTTCCGCACTGGGCAAAATGAAGACTTCGAGTCGCTGGTAAAAAAATTGGTGCCCGTTGAAATGGATGAGCGTGTTGGTCTCCGGGAAATGGATTGTTCCAAACCGGGATTTATAAAAGCCGAGCCAGCAGACGAAGATGAAGAAATGCCCGGCACCACGCCTGAAATAATCAAACTGGAAGGTGCGTTGAAATCGCCAAAAGCTGTTTCAACAGTCTACCCGCAGGAAGGAGACGAGTTCCAGGAAGAATTGGAAAAAATTGCCAACCTACCCATCAGCATCATCGGCACAGACGAAGATACCGGCGACCCGGTGATATCAGTTCCCTTATATGGCAGCAACCACGCCAAAAAAAGACTGGATACGGAAGTGCCGCTCGACATTTCGAGAAACACCTGGTATCATGATCTCAATAAAGACCCACGCACAAGAGTGGCCGCAGGCTTCGGCACGCTGGCAATACAAAAAAACCAAGAGACTTTTATGCGTAAAGCCTGGTTGCAGATACAAACGATTATCGACGCCAACAAGCGCATCAAGACCACGGTATTTCATATGAATGTTGCATTGAAATTTACCCAAAAGGTTTTTACGCAACTTTCATCGAATGTGTTAATAGCCATGAGCCGGCCAGTATTGAGCCGCATCATGGGCAGTCCAACCACGCTATACCAGCAAATAAAAGATAGCCGGTTGCCTGCTGCAGTTTTTTCGGGAGCATTCCGCAAACTGGCAGCGCCTAACAGGAGGTTTTCAAAAAAATATATTGGTGAAAGAAAGTTCGATTATCAATCTACCGTTACTGCGCTGAATGACGGAAGAATTACCGCCGAGCCTCCCAAACAAACACCCGGCGGCGTATTCACTTTGCAGGATGCAGCCGATAAGATCTCTTCGCCGCAAATGCCTGAATGGCTGATCAAGCTGATTGAAAACAGGAAGGTCATAACAATTATTCTACTCATCATCTTTATTGCGCTTGCCATCATAACCGGACTTTATTTCGTATTTGCGCCACTCGTGATTGCCACCATAGCAGGCTATTTTTATCTCAACAAACTGGCTACCGACAAACAGGTGGCTACTGAAGTGGCCGATCCGGTGAAAGAATTTGAATCCATACCTAATATACCTAGCAAGCCAAATTTTACGCTTACGCTGGATAAGGATACTACCACTCTCCCGCCCACTACTACCGGTACCAATACAGACAGCGTGGAAGGCGCCAATTATCGCCGTGCCCTAATTGATATGACAAGACGCATGGCCGTCAAAGCACCTGAAACACCTATACCCATTTTGTCGCTGTCGAATACCTATGAGAAAATAAGGGACGGCATCAACCCGCTCAAAACATATGCAAAGCGGCTGACCGCATTGGTAAAAATCGACAGTATAAAACCGGACAACCCGAAAACCATTTTGCCCGCCATGGCTTACCCTGATATGGAAGACCCGATGTACAAAAAATTAACCGATATATCGGATGAAGCATTATTGCCTAACCTGCAATTCATCAAAAACAATACGATCTCATTGCTCATCACCAACCCTAAATTTATTGAATCGTATATGGTAGGTTTAAATCATGAAATGGGCCGGGAATTATTATGGAGAGAATATCCCACCGATCAGCGTGGCAGTTATTTCAGGCAATTCTGGGATGTAAGCGGTATCATTTCCCCTTCGAATTCCGACGGGCTATTGTCGCCGCAGGAGAAAGCAGCGTTCAAAGACATCACTCCCATTCATACCTGGGATGAACAAACGGAGTCATTAGGCACGCATAATAACAGGGAAACAGAAACCGAAGACGAAGAACAACTGGTATTGACCATTCGCGGTGATCTGTTGAAAAAATATCCTAACACGCTGGTCTTTGCACAAAAAGCGATGACCGCTGCGCCCAATGATCCCGATGCAGATGATGGAACAAAAATCAAACTGAACCTGACGGAATCTGAATTCAGGGAAAAAGTAAAATTTCCTATATACCGCGCCGAAGTATTGCCCGACATTAAATTTTTTGGCTTCGACCTTACTGCCGATCGAGCAAGGGGAATATCGCCGGGACCAGACACCGATAGCCACGGCTGGTATTTCGTGATCTTGCAGGCGCCGGGGGCGCCCACATTTGGAATGGATATCAGTTTTAACCAGGGCGATGACGGACTGACCTGGGATGACCTTAGTTGGGAAAATTTTACGCAGGAAATAAAATTTATTCAAAAAAATGTGCCGCCGACTATTAATCCCACCGACCAGGTGACCTGGGCGCAGGATTCGGCAAGCATGGCCTATATCCTTTTTCAAAAACCAAACATGATTGCGGTACACGCCCGCAAAATGTTGAACGGATTGTAACAGAATTCGATCTTAAAACTTTTATATGAGTACATGGAGTGAACAGATTTCCGCAGTTCAAAAACTGCGTGAACAACGCCGCCAGGCAGATGATGAACTGTATGCCGTGCAACTGGAACTGCTGAGGTCGGAAAATGCACTGAGAAAAATTCGCAACGAAGAGGCAAGCGCACCGGTTGATACAAAAGCGATTGAAGCGCTGCGAACAAAAATTGCGGAACTTGAAAAACAGCTCCAGGAACTATCCAAAAAAATAAAAGCCATCGATGACCTGTCTGAAAAGGTAAGACAGGTGAATGAGAAGACCAATTTCATTGAAAAGAAATTACAATCATTACCCCCTGATCAAAAAAAGCTGGAGCAGGAGTTAAAAGAACAATTAAATGCATTGAGAAAAAACCTCGAAGCATTGCGCCGCCAGCTACAGCAGGCAGAGGCAGAACTTCGCGAGCTGGAAGCTCAACGCCAGCGGCTGCAAAGGTCGCTCAACGCCTTGCAGGAGGAATTAAAAGACAAACTCACACCGCAACCTTTGCCTGCTGGCCCGGCAGAAGAAAAAAAGAACGCCCTGGAGGAAAGGAAGAAGAGAGCAAGGGCTGCACTGGACGCGGCCATCAATAATTTGCAACTGGCCGTAGAAGAGATTTACGTCAACCCACATCCGAGTTCAATAGTCAGCAACCTCGACGACAGCATACCTTTTTTGTTTTTACCGGTGAGAATTGAAACCAGGTTCAAGACCACCGGAGATTTAAGAGAACTCTGGCTAAGAATATATCCCGACGATATCGCCGTTCATACCCACGAAAAAACATTAACCGACGAAGAAATCGTAGAAGGTGAAAAATACTGGACATTTATTTTTGATGCAGAGAAGACTCCTGAAGAAGAAAGAGAGCAACTGAAAAAAGATGCATGGACCAATATCGTTTCTTTGTTCAGCGCACAACGTTCAGCATGGGTGGCTATGCAAACAAAGCCGCTTAACTGGGATCAGTTGCCTGACCTCGAAAGCGCCGGTCAAATGGATTTTCCGCAACATGCCCAATCAAAACCTTTTGAATGGAGCAGGGCGCCGCGCACCAATGTGCTGCCCGACAAATTTGTAATCACTTTTTACCAGGGAGAATCGGTAGTAAAAGAAATTGTCGGGCCGGTTATACAGGATGAATTATACATGGGTCCCGATCCGCTGGAATCTGAAGGGGCATTTAAAGAGGCTGCCGAAGATAATATGCTGGTTTTTGGTACTGAATACGAATGGACCTCGGATTTTGATAAAGCCATAGAAAAAGGAATGGGTTTCAAAATTCCGCTCAGCGTTGATGAAGCGACAAAAGGATTTGATAAGATCCTTGTGTTGGGCTTATATGCCTCGGCCGATCAAACCGAAGGTAAGCAGGCAGTTGAAACGATGATCGACAATCATCATTATTCATCCAAGGGTTTTGCCATAGTAAAACAGGGAACACCCACTAACAATACCGAACAGGAAGCCTCAGGCTTCAGTACCAAAGATCCGTTTGATGAGATTAGCTTTTTTGTAGAAACAGGAAAGCCGCTTTTTGAAGACAATGAAGAATGCGATGGAAAAAATCTCGCCGATGCATTGGGCATTGAATATGATCCATTAAAATTTGTATTGAACAGCGATGCGAAAGAACGCAGGGAAGCCATAGCTATGAACACGGCATTATATCCTTCAACGTTGGGTTATTATTTCGGCACCATGATGAAACCCGTATTTAATGATGCCAACCAGGATACAATTCGCAATTTTTTCATTACCCATGTGTCAGGCGCAGGGCCACTTCCCGCCATAAGAATAGGAAGTCAGCCCTATGGAATTCTTCTTACCAGCGATTTTAGCAAATGGCAATGGAAGCAACGCGAGGGCAGGTTTGGAAATCCTTTCTTAACTATGTTGTACCGGGTGTTGGACCATTACCATACCATTTGGAAAAGCCTGCTGCCGCAATTGCAGTATACCGGCAAACCCAATAGCGACCCTTCTGAAGTAATGATGAATATTCTGGGTCTTCAGTCGGGATCGGTTTCATTTTTCCAGCGAAATGGTTTTAGTACTGAAACATTGAAGAACAGGGATGAATTTGAATATAATGGCAGGTATTTTGATGCTCTGGTCGAAAGTTATGTCAGCAAGGGCGTACTAAGGAATTTCCTCGCGGACTTTGGCTATGTAGAACCCATCGTCAATGGAAAACCGAATATACCGCAGCTATTCCGGCTGGTGTATCAGCATTATCATACAAGGCTGAATGCCGCTAACGTTATTGAAAATTTTCCGCTTTCGGAAACAGATGGCTTGCATCCCTATGTTGCAGACAAAAATTATATCGACTGGCTGATAGAAACAACTACCGTAGCGGAACTGGAAAAACAAAATTTCGGTTCAACAGTTATTAAACCTCCCACTTCATTGCTCTATATGCAGCTGCGTCGTTCGCTGCTGCTGGCCATGGCCGATGCATCGGTGAAATGGTGGAACAGGCACGATTTTGTTTTGGACCAGGTTATGGAAGTAAAAAGTTTTCATAACATCCGGCCGCAACGTGATCTCACCAAATGGGAAGCAATGAAAGGCAAGGTGGCTATTGCCCTGCCCAACCACCCCCAGGCTGAGATGGCTATAGCTGAACATCTTCTCACCACAGGCAGCGGTGAATCGGAGGCGGCATATCTCAATAGGATAAAAGAATCGCTTGGCTTTCTCGCCGGTCGCCCTACCGCTGCGCTCGAGCGTCGTTTTTGCGAACATGTCGATACCTGTTCTTATCGTCTCGATGCCTGGCAAACTGCGTTGTTTGATCAGCGATTGAAAAAACAGAGACACAGCGCCACTGGCGGCGATCAACCGGATCGCAAAAAAGGAATTTATCTCGGCGCCTTTGGCTGGGTAGAAGATATAAGGCCGTCCAACAAACAGCAAATTGCTGCCGATACTTTGCCGGAAAAGCTGCGGCCGCCGGTGAACAAACCGGTGATTGAGTATGCTGACAATGGCGGTTTTGTTCATGCACCTTCCATCAACCAGGCCACCGCTGCTGCGGTATTGAGAAGTGGTTATCTCAGTCATGCTACCACAGCCACTCCCGATACAATGGCGGTGAATTTAAGTTCTGAAAGAGTAAGAAGAGCTTTATTTATACTGGAAGGTATGCGTAATGGTCAAACGCTGGAGGCTTTATTAGGTTTTCAATTTGAAAGAGGATTGCATGACCGCGGTTCCGCCAACGATGACTTGAAAAGACTGAATGAATATATATATGATTTCAGGGATGAATTTACCGTTCAACAACACGCCATGCCCCAGGTAGGCGTGCCAGAGGCAACGACTGAGACTATTGAAAGAAAGAACATCGTAAACGGTTTGACACTAGCGGAAACAACAAAAGCATATCCTTATGATGTCACCCTTGACTTATCGGGATTAACGCCGCCGCAGGTTGCCGCCATTGAAGAAGCCATCAAAGAAGAAAAAGACAGGCTGGAAGATACGCTCGATGCCTTGAAAGATCTCTTTCTGAGTGAGAGTGTTTTTCAAATGGTTCAGGGTAATTTCGACAGGGCCGCTGCGGTAACAACTGCTTTGAAAGACGCCACCATACCTCCCGAAATTGAAGTGATAGATACACCACCCACCAATCACCTGAGTTTTACCAATCGCGTTACCATACAATTCGATAGTAGCGCTTCCTTTAGTGGTGCCAATCAGCGGGCAAAAATGGAACCGGGCATCAATCAATGGTTACGCATAGTCATTGGAGAACCGGCCGATTTGATTTGCCTGCTATCCCATATGTCCGGCGACGTGGAGGAACAAATGGAAATATCGATCGCCGATTGTAATCTTGAACCGATTGACCTGCTCTATATTGTCGGCAACGATTTTGGCACCGGTAAAAATAATGCAGCCGCCTCTGAGATCGAGACCAGATTGGTACATGCATATCGCGACACGCAAGGGCTGGCCGATGATGTGACAGTGAAAATACAATTCGTTGGTACCGTCACCAGTGGCAATAAAATATTTCTCGGAAACATTTTACCCGCAACCAGGAAACTAAAACAGATTGTTACTGATTCAAGACCGGTCAATGCGCAGGATTTTCAGCCAACTTCAAAGGAAAGTTTAGCAGACAAAACCAATCCACATGGGTATATGATTGACGAGCTTCGGTCGAGAATAGAAGATGCGCGCGAAGATTTCGACAGGTATCTTACTGATCTCAGGAATATTGCCATCACTATTACTGAGGGCGTCACCAGCGAAGACAAAACGCTTGGGGAAGTTTTTGATGACCTGGATGCCGATGCAATCAATTTTACCGACATATTATTTTCACTAAGTGTAGGCAATGCTCTCGATATCCAATTTTTACTAAAAAATATCTCCGGGTTTGGATTGTCAGATAGTTTCCCGCAGGTAAAAGATATTACCAATGATAGCCGCAAACTGATTTTACTGGAGCAGGCAAGAAATACAGCACGAAGCATGACAACTCTTCTTGAACAGGCGGATGAGTTGTTAGTTAGTTTGCCCGCCCCTGAAAACGATACCATTCAGAAGAAAGTAGACCTGTTAATAAAAGCCGGAAAAATTTTCTTCGGAGATGTTTTCAATATTCTTCCCCGCTTTATCTATAGCAATCCCGGCGACATTCAGCTATCGAATGCTAATCGCACGCAATTGTTGAAACATGCAATAGATGTGGTAAAGATGCAATTGCCCGCCGACGAATGGATGCAGAAAGTCTCACCGGTAAGACCCTCTTTGGCAAGATGGGATGATGTGCGCACCATATATGAATTGTATCATGATGACCAGATAGCATTGTTTCCCGTTCAGCTGCCTTACCGCTCCAATGATAGCTGGCTGGCCG
Source organism: uncultured Chitinophagaceae bacterium (assembly GCA_963775145.1). GTDB lineage: Bacteria > Bacteroidota > Bacteroidia > Chitinophagales > Chitinophagaceae > Endoryza. The sequence goes on along the minus strand of CAVZHZ010000009.1, from coordinate 377,215 downwards.
TAGATTTTCCTGAAACGTTTACAATCAACGACGATACCTTGTCAATAGTCATTCATGGTGAGCCCGCATTCTCCACAGTCCTCGCTCAATGCGGTATACTGGTAGATGAATGGACCGAAGTAGTGCCGGGAAGAGAAGCATTGACCGGATTGACATTTAACTACAACCAGCCAGATGCTATGCCGCCGCAGGCATTGCTGTTAGCCGTAACGCCTGAAGAAACTGGTGCCTGGGGCTGGGACAAATTATTAGGCATATTAAACGATACGTTGCAGCGTGCCAAGCTACGCGCTGTTGAACCACAGTTGCTCGATACGTTGCAACGTGCGGATACCGGTGTGCTGTTACCGGCTATTCTATCCACGTTTTCACAACATGGATTGGATATATCGCTTGATTACCGGTTGAACGTGGCTTTTTATGAAAATAGTCTTCCGTTATCGAGCATCGGTTAATTTTTAAAAAAATTAAAACAAAATAAAATGGCAGTTTCTGTTGGTGAATTACAACCTTTCGAGTTGGAAGCCTATTTCGTTCCTTCTATAACTGTGTACAACCGCCTTGAATCGAGTCCGCGCACAGCAAATTTCGACAGAAGTCTTCGTGCAGAAGTTAGAGATGCGCTTTGGATGCTGACAAGACAATGGCAATTCGGGGAGTTTAAAGGAGAAGATGCGGCTACAGCCTTGTCCACAAAAATACTGGGTGAGCATACCACCATCAATAACATTCATTTTCCCAACAATAACATTCTTCCCTACGATGGAAGCATGCCCCTTGAATCAATCGTAGAAAGAGAAATTCATGCGCCTGATTTAAGTACCGCCGTGCAAATGGCAAGATATTTTATCAAATTGATCAAACAGAAACCAAACTTCGCCACTACGCTTGATCTATTAATAACTACCTACCCCCTGAATTTCACTCCTGAAAAAAATGACGATGATGGAAACCAGTTGTTGAATATGGTGACCGGAAAAATTTTCGACGGCTTTGCTTTTCATAAAGCGATCGGCGATGGTACAGCACCTGGTTCTGTTCTTACTGACCATGCTACCGAAGTAGCCGCATTTACTGATTGGTACAAACGCCAGTACAACCAACCGAATAATATGGTGAACAATGCATGGAATTCATCTCAACTCGAATACCAGTTTGCAGTAAGTTCTTCGATGGAACAAACAACATTCAAAAAACTGAGCGCCGATCATTATCCCGGCGGTCACCTCGATTGGTATTCATTCGACCTCCCCTCTCCCGGTAATACAAGAGGCCTCAGCACAGAACTGATACAAGAACAGGTACAATCCTATATCCCAAGCCCCATGACGTTTCGCGGAATGCCATTGCCACGATTCTGGATGATGGAAGAAAGCGTGACCGACTTCGGAAAGATTGATACTACGCCAACCGGATTATTGCACCTGCTGTTGGCTGAATTCGGGTTGACCTATTCAAACGATTGGTTCATGCTTCCATATCTGCTTAACATTAATACAGTTTGCGAGATCAAAGGCATTTTGGTAAAAGACGTATTTGGGGAATATACTATTATTCGCTCGGCAGGTAGCGGAAACCAGAACCAATGGCAACGGTGGACCATGTTCGACCATACCGATCTCAGCAACAAAGCATCTATAAATACCAATATATTATATCTTGTTCCTGCCGCAACCAAGTTGCTGGAAGGTCCGCGCCTGGAACAGGTGAATTTCCTGCGCGATGAAATGGCCAATATGGTATGGGCAGTTGAGAATACTGTGCCTTCCCAAGCTGGCAAGGGTGTAAATGGTGATGAAATGGCCTTAGAAAAAACGAATGGCGATACTGAAGGCGATTTGACACTACCGGGATCAAACAGCGAAGCTAAGATTCGATATGTACTTGGGACAACTGTTCCGGCAAATTGGATTCCTTTCATACCCGTACATATTAATGAAGGCAGCGCTGAAATTCGTTTGCAACGGGCAAAGCTACCACGTGCAAAGCGTCCTGTAGGAGTATTACTGAATGAGCCAAAAGCGCCTTATTTTATTAATGAGGAAATTTTAAGCAGTTCCGGACTATTGATCTCCAGGTCATGTCAACTATCTCGTTTTGTGAATGGTATTGGTTGTTCATGGATCGGTCGAAGGAAAGAAGCAGGTAAAGGGGAGGGTTGGAGTAATTTGAAATTTGATCAGATTGAAAATATAGATTCATAGTGTAGGATAGCACGATTTTAATATGCCAAAAAAGATATAGATGATATTTTTTATAAGGCCTTAATAATGCAGAGCTGCAACTTGCTGCTCATACTTCATTGATATACTCAAGTAATAATAGCGGTAAGCAATATGATCAGATGGCTTTTCTTCCAGGAACTAAAAATCGCATTTTGAGCTATGGCATATTTCCCTTTGATAATACCGTCTTCGCGGATTTTTTTAATACCAAAACCGTCGCTGCATTCAGTGAGTATATTAAATATCATATTTCTGATCACCGGCCCATATGCATTGAATTGGATATATAGTAATTTCAGAAAGTGAAACATATTTCCCTTCACTACTTTTTCACTGGTAGCGTAAAGGCATGTACCTGCTATAAGGCCCTTTGCTAACCAATAACAGTAACCCTTCGGACATGCTATCATTTTCCCGGCATTATTATTAAAGACCAACCGATTTTTTTTGAGCCTATAAATCATTCGCTATTCTTATCCTTCACCTTACAATCAATTAAGGAAAACAAATCACTTTTTTTGAGTTTTTAGTTTTGGGGTATCCTCGATTGCGAGCCTACCGATATAGCGATCGTAGATGCAGAACACATTTACTTTCATAATTCAATCAAATAAACCTGGCTACCTACCGCCGGATTATACGACGGCAAATAATGAATGTACCCAAAATCATTCACATCTTTGATACACTTATGGCAGGTGTCCAGCCCATTAATTTTTGCTACTTTCATTACACCTGATCTGGTAATAGACAACGGGGTTTGAAAGCGGCTCAGATTGTACACCTGGAACAATGCCATATATAGGCTGATATGCGTTGAACTAATCCGGTGGTCATCTTTGATGGCCGAATAAAAACTAGTTAACTCCTTCACCCGCTCCATAATATCTCCTCATTAGGCTGCATCACTATTCAGCATTATTTCAATATCCTCATACCTATAGAAATGAATACCTCCGACTTTGCTGGAACGCAGTTTTCCCGCAATCCGAAGCCGTTGAATAGTATTATCCGAAATATTCAACAACTTCCTAACCTCCGCATTCTTCAGCCAAGGCTTAAATAATTTTACCTCGGCGGGCTGCATCAATTGCCGGATGTCATTGATCAACTGAATGCGAAATTCCTGCAGGTCCTCTTTGGTAACCACCTTTGTTGCCATAATCCTCGATTTCCTGTTACAGGTTTTCCTTGTGAGCCCAGCTTTTACCGGTGATTGTGTTCCTTTTCTTCATCTTTGCAACCATAACCAACAATTATTAGCTTTTTGGACTCACCCAGGTTATTTATAAATATTTCAAACAGTTTCCGGTAGAGAAGCGGTTCTTTTTCCTTATGAGAGGGAAGTAAAATGATCTTTTTGCCACTCAATGTTTTATATTTCAAATAAACGAATTAAAAATGTATGAGATATCAAACATATCTTGTTAAGAGACTAATTGGGCAGCCCTCTTATCACTTGTTAAGCTTTTCCGGAAACCCAAACTCAATTAGAAGTAGCTCACTATGAAGAACATCTTAAGAGTAGGCAGTCCTCCTGTTACTCTTGTATCATTATACCCTATCAGGTATATTTTAAGTGAATTTTATATTTATATACCCGAAAGGGTATAATATCCAATTATTTCATATCTTTATACCCTTTCGGGTATAAAAACAGCAGATGGCAGATTCCAACCATATAGCAAATTTCGTAAAATACAACCGTAACAAGTTAGGTCTTAAACAAGAAGAGCTTGCAGAAAAGGCTGGTGTAGGGTTACGTTTTATCCGTGATCTGGAGCAAGGCAAAAGCACTTTACGAATGGACAAAGTCAACCAGGTGCTATCCTTATTTGGCCATCAATTAGAACCTGGAAATGCAAAAGATATAGACCCTTATGAAATACATTTAAAACATTTCAATAAAAATGTAGAAATCTATCTAAAAAACAAAAAGACATTATATGGATTTATTATTGACCAAGTAATTGAGAACAATGAAATCAAGGGATGGAAATTTGTGACTAATAATAAGGCAATTGGATACCAAAAAACAAAAAACCCTGAATTGGTTATCACAATTCCTCACAGCGAAATCGAAAATATTAAAAACATTGATAATTATGAATAGATCGGGCCGGGTTTTATTTAAAAATGAATTGGCCGGTATTGTATGGCAGGACGAGAATGGTTATGGATTCGAGTATGACAAGAATTACCTGAAATCAAAAACTGCTACTCCTGTAAGCCTTACACTCCCGCTTAGATCCGAGCCATACCAGGAAAAAACCATGATTCCCTTTTTTGATGGCTTGATTCCCGAAGGTTGGTTACTGAATATAACTCTTAAAAACTGGAAGCTTGACGAACGGGACAGAATGGGATTATTACTGGCAGCTTGTAAGGATTGTATAGGAGCCGTAAGCGTTGAAGCAATTGAAAAAAAGGACGAACAATGAGTAACCGCTGTTTATATTGTTACCAGCCATTGCCTGAAAATGCTGTAGATTTCCATGAAAGTTGTAGCCGCAAATTCTTTGGCACCAGTACTCCGCCGGTGCTGGACTATGATAATGCGCAAATGCAGGAATTGGCAACAGAAATTGTGATCAAAAGTATTGCTGTCACAGGTGTTCAGGCAAAACTTTCATTAACTCTTGAAAAAATACCTGGCGATCCAAAGCATTCAAGATTCACAGTCGTTGGTTTGTGGGGTGGCTTTATCTTGAAACCTCCAACTGCAGAATTTCCAAATTTGCCGGAAAATGAAGATGTGTCCATGCATATTTCCCAATTGTTTGGCATAACTACTGCCGATCATAGTTTGATACGGCTAAAATCCGGCGAACTGGCTTATCTCACAAAGCGGTTTGACCGGACTAAAAGTGAGAAATTAGCTATGGAAGATATGTGTCAGCTAACTGAAACATTAACTGAGGATAAATACCGGGGATCTATGGAAAAAGTGGGAAAACAAATTCTCAAATTTTCATCAAGGCCTGGCCTGGATGCTATTACCTTTTTTGAAACCGCATTGTTTTGTTTCCTGACTGGTAATGCAGACATGCATCTGAAAAATTTTGCACTGCTAACAAATGAGGAAAATGATATTGCATTATCTCCTGCCTATGACTTAGTGAGCACCAAAGTAGTAATGCCGGAAGATAAAGAGGAAATGGCCTTAACTATAAATGGTAGAAAAAGGAAACTCAAAAAAAGCGACTTTGATACGCTGGCGAAGGGGCTTAATATTCCTCAACGATCAATAGAGAATAGTTATAAAAAAATTGCCGGTAAAATACCAGATGCCTATAAGTGGCTATCTATATGCTTTCTTCCAGAAAAAATGAAAAAAGAATATCGTCAGGTAATTGATGAAAATGCTAAGAGAATAGAATAACTTATTCACATCATTTTCTTGGCTAGACTATCATTACTGTTTTTCTTTCACTTTGATCACTTCCACCGCAGCCAGCATTTCTTTAAGAAAGATGACAGGAACATTCTCTAATTTTATCAACCTCTCATCGCTATCATTTTGCGGAGGGTTGAACCAACGTTCTCTGATCTTCGATTTGTCAATGACATATAATCGCCCGGTTTTTTCATCACCGCCCCATCCATAACCGGCACCTACCCCTTCTACTTCCAATATAGCTTCCACTCCTCCTTCAGCATATAGCAGGTTAAAAGACTCCAGCATACCACCATCTCCTGTTGGTCCTTTGTGCCAGCCATAACGTTCCAGCGTGTTTCTTATTGATCCCGTCGTCATTTCTTTGCCACTGAATTTTGTAATGATGGTCCTGGAGAGATTGATTTCTTTCATATCGGGCATTCTTCTTTCTAATTGAGGAAATATGGATTCAATGGAAAGATCGAAGAATTGTTTCTTCCATCGCTGTAATAATTCAGCATCCAGTTGGGAAGGGTGAACAATACCAATATAATTCCCAGTCTCAATACTAATCTCCTCGCTATTGATATCTATGAGACTGGTATCCTCATTGCAAAGAAATGTTTGCAGCAGTTTGCCTTCCCGGTCATAGGTTCCCCATAACAATTTGGTTGCGTAAATAAACATCACAGGGTTTTGGAGAAAGAATTTCTGCCATTGGTCAAACTCCCACCTGCGCTGAATGATCAGGTAATACTCCAATCTCGAAGACTGGGAACGAACAATATCTCTTACTTCTTTTCCAATGATTTTAAATTCTTCCTTGAGCTCAGCACTTGCAGCAGCAGGAAGACTTTTTAGCTTCTTATTGTTTTCATTAAAAAAAGCGATCTTAAAATTGCTGTCAATGAAAGCCCGGTATTCGTCACCCCCAATAGTGAAATGTTTAAATAATCCGTCAAATCCGAAATCAGGAACAACCCTGTCGCCCAGTTCGTGGATAGTAATACTCAATTCTATCGCTGCTGTTTCCAGTGCTGCCAGGGCAGCAGCACCCACATTGGCCTTTTTGCTTTTATATTTCCGGCTATACCATTCCACCCAACGAAGTGCCTTATCGCTTCCCTGCAATGCCAATGCACCCACGCCGTATTCCGCCATTTTATACCGGTTTTCATCCATCCATTTATTGATAGTTGTGCGTATCTTATCCACTACAGTTTCATTGCCAAGTAATGCTGCAAGCGCCATGAGATATTTGTGTTCAGGTTTTGCACCTTTGTCGGAATAGGCTTTTATCAGTTCCAACGCAAAGGACGCTGCCTTTTCTTTGTCAACAAGTTGAATGATATATTTCGCTTCGATATCTGACCGCATATCTTTTACACGGCTCATACGATACAACAGGAAGCGAACATATTGACTACTCATTACTTTCCCAGAAAGATCATGTAAAGGCGGCAACAAGGCTTCATCCAGCCATGGTTCTACCGGTTTATTCAGCTTACCTCGTTCCCTTGCTGCATTGACCATGCCGTCTATGAAACTTTTATCTCCTTCAACGGGCAGCGCACCGGCAACTGCCTGCAGCAAAACATCCCTTGCATTATCATTGGCCTCTTTATGCAGTACGGTCGTTATCGCATTAGTGGCGGAAACGGAAGAAAATTGTGTAAGCACCAGGGCTGCGGTCTGCCTTAAATCAGCGCTTTTACTTTCTAATAATTCAATTGCTATTGCTTCCGCGCCTGTATCTTTTTCCGCTACAATTCTTGCTACCAGTTCTTTTATCGGCCTTGATTTATTTCCCGCCAGTTTCCATATCAGCGGCAGATATTGTGAGGGGTCAAATTCGGTTTGTAGTAACCCGATCACTTTCCGGTAATGATCAATACCGCCTTTGTCGGAATGTATAGCCATTTCGATATAGGGAAAGGCATCTTTTCCCAGATGGAACTTAACAATCTGCAGGGTCTCAAAAGGAATATATACTTTCTTAGCAAAGGCATCCTTTAATATTTCCAATCCCTTATTCCTATCTTTTCTCAATAGTACATGAAATGCACCAGAGCTATAAGGAATACACCCAATATCTGTTTCTGTGAATTCCTTGTAGGTTAATGCCGCTTTCCCATTTTTCATTAGGGTGATGAATGCTTAAGTATTCCAGGTATTGGAGAGATAATTCAACTGCAATTCCATCATATTCTCCTTTAACCCATTCATACAATCGGAGGACTGCATCAAATTTCAATTGTATGGTTCGCAAATTCGGGTTCTGCCTGTTCTGCAAAAACTCAAGAAAAAAAGGCATATAATAGCCTTTCCGGTAATCAGTAAAATAAATGATCGGGCAGTTCCTGTCAGAATAAACTCCATACAAAGCATATTCGGTTGCAAACTCAGGCCTTACTTCCTCCAGCAGCTTAAAATAAAACATGCTCCAATCATCATTCCATTGAAGGTAGCCTGCCGTGGGATAAATCAGTTGCTTTGCTTTACGGATATGTTCAACGAGATAGTCTTTCACCACTGTTTGTTCAATATCAATATTGCCATGGCTGCCAAATCCGATATCTAAAATAAAAAACCCGAATATTGCATCGTCATTCATTCCCATGGACTTGAATTGGCTGACTACAGCCTGCAATACACTTTTTCCCTTATGCGCCAGTGCATAATGAAGCAGCCAGTTGGAATAAAAATGATTCGTCATCTGGGTCAGGTCGGGATGGTGAATCACCTGTAGCACCAGTTGATCATTCACAGAAGATTGCTCAATATTTTTTAAAAGGTTCAGCAACTTTACGGCTGAATAAGCGTGGTGATCCAATTGCATGCGTGGTAATGAAGAACTTTTCCCGGTTAGATAATCCATTACAGGTTCATAGATGGCACTCTCCCTGAATTCTATGATACCTGCCTGAAAGCCTATTTCCCTATTAGTCTGGGCGTTCAGGGCTTCTTCTACCTGTTCTTTTGTGAATGCCATAGATTATTGATTGATCATTTTTTCAACGTGAGATCTTCCTTTGCTGCCCACAATCCAATCTCCTGTTTGCTTAATGCAGCAGCCATTAAATCGGGAAACTTATCCGGTGTACATGCAAAGACAGGCACACCAAGATTAGAAAGGAACTGTGCATTACCGTGATCATACATCGGCGCACCATCGTCATTCAATGCCAGCAATACAATTACCTGCACACCTGCCGCTGCCAGTTCAGTAGCTCTTTTTCGCATACCCGCCTGGTCACCACCTTCATACAAATCTGTGATCAGCACGAGCACTGTATCGAGTGGCCTTGTTATAATTTGCTGGCAATAAGTCAGCGCAGCGTTAATATCAGTTCCCCCGCCTAACTGTACACCGAATAATAATTCAACGGGATCCGTAAGTTCTTCCGTTAAATCCGCAACAGCCGTATCAAATACGATCATCTTTGTTTTGATTGCAGGAATAGATGCCATTACGGAACCAAAGATGCCTGAATAAACAACTGATGTGCCCATAGAGCCGCTCTGGTCAATACATAGTACAACGTCTTTCAGGGATGTTCTTTTTCTGCCATAACCAATCCTTGTTTCCGGGATAATAGTTTTATAATCCGGCTGGTAATGTTTCAGGTTCTTTTGAATAGTAGCATGCCAGTTGATCTCGTTATGCCTTGGCCTCCTGTTTCTCACCGAACGGTTCAGGCTTCCGGTAATTGCCTGTTGCATAGGCTGCGCTAATTTTCTGATGAGTTCATCCACCACCTTTCTTACTACCTGTCTTGCCGTATTCTTTGTTTTATCAGGGATGACACGGCTTAAAGTCATTAGCGTTGCAACAAGGTGAACATCCGCTTCTATAGTTTCCAGCATTTCCTTTTCAAAAAGCATTTCCGTAAGGTTCAGTCTTTTCAACGCATCCTTTTGCATCACCTGCACTACTGTATTTGGAAAAAATGTACGTATATCACCCAACCACCGGCTCACATTGGGTGAGGAAGGACCGAGTCCGCCTTTACGATCGCTGTCATATAAAGCTTCCATGGCTTGGTCCATTTGCAGATCCATACCTGACAAAGGAAATCCAGTGCCATCGTGTTGTTGACCTCCCAATACCAGCCGCCACCTGCGCACTTGTTGTTGGTTATCCATTTAATTCATTTTTATATCCAAACAATTGCAACATGACAGGTATTCCTTTCTTTGCTCTTTCTTCGTCAAACCCTGCCTCTGTTTTCTTAACTATCGTTATGCCTCCGGCTTTTGCTTTTTCACCGAGCTTCCTTCGTTCTGCCTGCGAAAAATTGGAGAAGGTCCTTCTCAGTAAAGGGAGCAACTGGGTAAATACTTCTTCATCCAATTGTTTTACCCATTCATTGATGATGCCCCAGATATCATTATCCAGCAACAACAATGTTCCACTGCCTTTTAAAAATCCTTCCAGCCAGGCGGCTGCTATTCCCGGCGCAGTAGCAGCAGACATGGCATAATAAAAGGTTTTAACCAGTTCATCCCCTGCGATCAGCTTATGATCCGCCAGCAAACGGGTAGCATAACCCGCTATTACGGGTGAACTGTTTTTTCCGCCAGCTACAGAAGATAAAGTTTGCTGCCACAGTTGGGTTATCTCAATTTGTTGTAAAAGGTTAACCGCATCATTCATTTTAAAGAAAAGATCAAACAAATGCATGGCTGCATCTTCATCAATACCGGTACAGGCAGCCGGAAGACTGATACAAATGCGGGTTATCATACTGTTCACAATGCCAAGCACCAGTTCCGCATCTGTCTTGCGAACATTGCCATATCGGGTTATGTTCACCAGACCGGGAATTACTTCCATCAACTGGATCACATCACCGCTGGCAGCAGCCAGGTTGTTAATCTGTAGAATGAGTACTTCAATGGCTTCAGGCAATTCTGCCGGAATACAATCTGCCAGCAATACGCATACAGCCGCCAATGACTCTACTTTATTGGCCAGTTCGATCACATATTTTGAAGCAGCTTCTTCTGTAGTATTGCCATAAGTTCCTTTCTCGATAATATCAATGGAAAAAGCCGGATCCCATTGCAGCCGCCATTGTTCTTTGAAAGTACCTTTCCCGGAAACATCCGCTCTTTCACCCCATTTAATATTCAGTATTTGCAGGCGATGTAAAAAGATACTTCGCTCCAGATCATTCTCTTTGCGAAGATCAAGCGTATAATCTTTCCAATCGGCCGTAGCAGGCAGGCGCAATCTTTTTTGTGTTCTTTCAATATCCAATTGTAAGGGAGGCTTTGGAATATCATCCGGCACTTCCCCAATCTTATCGCTAATGATTAGTTCACGATTGACCAGGGCAAGCATGATATTTTCGCCATTGCACAATACGCTCAATGTTGCTTCATTCAGTTCTTCCAATCCTGCCTTGTGCAGGTGGCGTAGCGATGCCAGTGATTCAGCTAATCGTATCGCTTCAATCACATGCGCAACAGAAGTATCCATTTGTTTTTCCCTGAACAGCTTTGCCACTTTTGCCATCCATAAGGTGCCATCGTCTTTGGGGTTTTTCCAGATGTGTTCGTACCATCCCGGCGAACTGATCCCTGCTCCATATCCACTGAAATAACTTAACCGGTTATAAGTCCAGGGTATCCAGGTACATTCCACTTTTACTTTAGGCAAACCTTTCAACAGGTCATTATCTTCTTTTTGTTTGGGCATATTGATCAGCGCCGGTGCATGCCATGCACCACATATCACAGCGATGTTCTGAAACATTTCTTTCTCGGCCTGCCTGATCACTTTCCTCATGTGAGCTTCTCGTAATTGCTCCATCCTGTCATCTTTTTTAGGAAATGCTTCGCGCAGTGCCTCCATCGCTTCTTTTACGGCATCAAAAACCTCTTCATTGTTATGCCGGTGCTCAAATGTATGCTCCCACCATTTTTCTCCATCATCATATCCTGCCGCTTCAGCGAGCCAGGTCATGGGATCCTTTCTGATTGCTGCCACTACATTTTCCTGTACTTCATTATTGCTGATCGCATAATTATTCATCGGCACTATATCCTCCCCGGCAGGTTTCTCTTCCTGCTGTTCTTTTTTTATTTCATTTTCAACAGCAAAATGATGGGCCATTGGCAAATCCATGAAACGGACATGAATATTGTTTTTCCGGGCATATAAAATAGCCTGCCATTCGGGCGAAAATTCCGCAAAAGGATAAAAAGAAGACTGTTGCGGATTCTCCGGCTGATAGCAAAGAATGGCAACCGGCGGTTTCAATTCCTTATGCGATGCCCATTGCAATATATCATCGGCTTCCGGCGGACCTTCCACCAGCACTATATCCGGTTTCAATTCTTCAAGAAATGCTTTCACATTCCTTGCCGAACCGGGGCCGTGATGTCGTATGCCTAAAATATGTATCGCCATTATATAAGCAATTACCTTTTTCTTTTTTTGAACCTATTACATTCCCAGATCTCTGCACGCCCTGTACACATCTTTCCATTCATCACGTGGCTTCACTACTGTTTCGAGGTATTCCTGCCAGGCAATTCTATCCTGCACCGGGTCTTTGACAACAGCACCGATAATACCGGCGGCCAGGTCGTTTGCTTTTAATTTTCCATCACCAAAATAAGCAGCCATAGCCAGGCCACTATTGACAACAGAGATCGCCTCTGCCGTACTTAATGAACCCGATGGTACTTTAAGTTTTGTCTTTCCATCAAGGGTTACACCGCTCCGCAATTCACGAAAGATGGTAACAATGCGCCGTATCTCCTGCAACGCTGGTTTTTCAGCAGGCAGGTCCATTATTTTTTCAAAGCTTTCTACTCGTCTTCTTACAATATCTATTTCTTCATCCATAGAATCAGGAACTGGCAATATCACCATATTAAAACGGCGTTTCAATGCACTCGATAATTCATTAACGCCTTTATCCCGGTTGTTTGCCGTAGCAATCACATTGAAACCTTTTATTGCCTGTATTTCCATATTCAATTCAGGAACCGGTAATGTTTTTTCAGAAAGAATAGTGATCAGTGTATCCTGTACATCGGCGCCGATACGTGTCAATTCTTCAATCCTTACTATCTTACCGTCTTTCATGGCCCGCATCACAGGAGTTTCCACCAATGCTTTTTCCGAGGGGCCTTCAGCCAATAATCTCGCATAGTTCCAGCCGTATCGTATGGTTTCTTCTCCCGTGCCCGCCGTACCCTGGATAATTAACGTGGAGTCTCCGCTGATAGCTGCCGACAAATGCTCACTTACCCAACTCTTGGCCGTACCGGGCAAACCATATAGCAATAGCGCCCTGTCGGTTGTCAATGTAGCTACGGCAATTTCCATCAATCGCTTATTGCCGATATACTTTGGCGAAATTTCAAAACCATTTTTCAATTTCCCGCCAAGTAGATAAAACACTACTGACTGAGGAGATAGCTTCCAGTTTACCGGACACTTGTTTTCATCCTGTTTCTGCAGCTCTTCCAGTTCCTGCGCAAATATTTGTTCGGCATGCTGACGTAAGATTCCTGACATGGTAGATGTTTTATGTGTTGAATGCTTTTATTGTTTGAATTTTTAGTGTGACCAATTTGATGATATATTCACTCGTGTTGCTCCACATGGTACGCAGATTATCTTCCGGGGGCGTACATTTCTCCAGTCCTGCTACTATATGGACAGGAACAAGATGTATATGCTGGCTATAAAATGAGCGATTATACTGGTGAGGGTTCTTTGCGGCGTGCCTGAAAATATTTTTTGCCAGTTCTATGCTCCACTCGGTCTCCCTTGCCATTGCATACTGAATGATATTGTCAGGGTATTTATCGAAGAACTTATTGCTATATGCTTCCTGCTGCTGCGCCTGCAGGAGTGGTATGATATCTATATAAAAAACCTGGCTATACTGCATGAAATAAAGAGCCCATCTTGTGTCGTGAAACCGGGTAATAGCGTTCACCAATGCCGGGATCATTTTCTTTCCCGATGCATCTTTCTGAAACAGGTCAATAATTTGCTCCGGGTTCATCTCCAGGTGTTTTTCCCAGAAAGAAGGCGACACAGCTTGCATCAACTGGGATATGACATATTCATCGTCTGTCAATTCCTTTGTATTACTTAACTTATCGATACCGGTTTTATAAATTGCTTCATCCATTGATTCCGGCAAGCTGCATTGCAACGTCGTTTTACTCATCATTCCCAGCAAAGCCTTTTCCTTTTTGAGAACAACGGCCAAACTCAATGCTTGTTCATACATTCGTACAATGGCTGATGCAGGAATCTGTTTAAGCAACTGCATCGCCATGTCTTTTACTTTTTTACTTTTTTCTGCAGACAGGCTTTCCAGGAACGGTATATCCTCGTCGCACGCATTATCTGCCAGTATTTCCAAAAAACTTGTTTTAGTGTTGGCATCTTCCTGCACCCAGGTTTGTTGCACCCATTCTCTTGCTTTGACGGGATCTGTATTCCGCGTTTGTTTTAATATTTCTTTTCGTTGCTCAAGTGTACCTGTTTGCCAGAGTTCCTCCCCCGTTTGCGTGGAAGAAAAATTCCAGACAGTATTGAAGCCACCCAACCATTCTCCTCTCTTGCCGCAACAGGCCGCGATCATTAATTGCAGTTTTTTTTGCTCTGCACCTCTTGCCAATAATACCGGAACCAGCTCAGGTTGCACCACCTGTTGTTTTTCATAACAATGCTGTAACCAGAATTTCAATAAGTGAATGCTTTCTTCGCTGATAATATCTTTCAATGCTTGTGAAGCCATCTCGTTACAATATTGTTTTTCTTCTACAGGCGCAGCAAGCATTCTTAATTCTTTCTTTGGAGGTAATACCCCGCATTGGCGATAGCTGAGGGTAAGGGCAGCCAATTGCAGGAATTTTTCTTCTTTATCTTTTGCCGTGTTCCCGTTGATAAATGTTGCAGCCTCTTCAAGCCCGGCAGGAACTTCGCCGATACTGACCTGCTTTTTATCAGTACCCATCATGGCGGTATTAATAATTGTATCCCAGAATTGCATGCAAATCCATTTATAAATATACCAGCGTTAAATTATTTTATACTTATTAGCTTGCCATACACCCAATGGCTCAAACCGGTCTTCCTTACCAATAACAGCCATATCCATCGGCTGACCACCACTAAGCGATAATAATTTCCAGATATTTTTGTAATCATTTTTCACGGGCATGATGTTATTATCAGCATCCTGCAGCCACCATTGCTCATTATATTGTACCGGTTTGAGCTTGCTGATAATAAATGCTCTCTCACTTCTAAATGGCGCTATGCTGTTTAACTCTGTTTCCATTTCAGCCACCTTTTGCCAGTTTTCTAATGTAGTGAATTGGGAAACCGCATCTGTTGCTATCTGCCGTTTGATCAATGCCCGTTGCGGCAATGCAGAAGGAAAGAAAATCAATTCCGCCTGTACAAACATACCGGGTGTAAGATTAAACTGAACACCCTGCGCCCGGACAATGAACTGCAATAACAAGGCATAGGTATTGGTCTGCGTTCCGTATAGCCAGAATTTTTCGGTGGTAACAGTATCCACTTCCAATACCTGTTTGCCGAGTACAAGCCAGGTATCCATAACGCCGCTTTTTTCTTTTAGCTCGTCCTGGTTCTGCGTAAACCCGATCCATGTCTTTATATCCTGTTGCAACGATTCCGGTAATGAAGCACTGTTCTTAAATCCCTCGATTATCATGTATATCCGGAGAACCTGATCCATAAAACGGGTTGGCCATCCTTCCGTATAAAAGTTAGTTTCACCAAGACCGCGTACCATTCCTGCCAAACCGGGGGCTTGTGCATCTACCAACCTCCGCGACATGTTTTCAAAAAAGGCAGGACCCTTTTCAGGAATAGACAGGATACCATTTCGGATAATATCTTTTAACCAGGCTGTCAGTTCCTCAATACCATCTCTCACTTTTGATTGCCTTGCCTGCTGTCGTTTGGCCTGTGCGGTTTCATCAATAGGTTTTTCCTTTTTCTCTGCCTGCTTTTCCTGTTTTTCGGTTCTTTTGTTCAGCCATTCAGTAACCCAGGCTGGTGCATCGGTAATCGTAAAACTGTTCTTATCTCTTGCGTATAATAACAGCAATCCAAGTCCATGTTTACAGGGAAATTTTCGGCTGGGGCAGGAACATTTGAAAGCAATATTAGCTAAATCAACCTGTGCCTGGTATGGCTTGCTGCCACTTCCCTGGCATTCGCCCCATAAGGCCTGGTCATTGGTGCCCTTGCTTACCCATTTACTGGTATTCGCAAGGTCCTTCCCTGATTTCCTGGAAGATTCGTCGGGCGCAAGCGTGAGTATCTGTTCTTCGGAAAGGTTCAATGGAGGTGTTTTATACATGAAGATAAAGGGAAAAGTAAAACAAATTAATGTTGATCAAATGCCGCCCCAACTTATTAGAATCTAATTAAATGTTACAGGCGGCGGCCATTCCATCCAGAGATAATCATCGACGCTTACTATGGGTCATTAAAAAATTCTGCAATCATATACTCGCTAAATAAACCTGGCTTTTCATGACTGGATTATAAGAGGGCAAATATTGAATGTACCCAAAATCATTCAAGTCTTTGATACACTTATGGTAGGTGGCCAACCCGCTTATTTTTGCTATTTTCATCACTCCGGCCCTGCTAATAGAGACCGGGTTTTGAAAGCAGTTCAGATTATACAACTGGAACAATGCCATATACACGCTGATATGCGTTGAACTAATCCGGTGGTCATCTTTGATGGCTGAATAAAAACTGGTCAACTCCTTCACCCGTTTCATAATACCTCCTCCTTAGACTGCATCACTATTCAGCATTCTTTCAATATCCTCATACCTATAGAAATGAATACCTCCGACTTTGCTGGAACGCAGTTTTCCCGCAATCCGAAGCCGTTGAATAGTATTATCCGAAATATTCAACAACTTCCTAACCTCCGCATTCTTCAGCCAAGGATTAAATAATTTTACCTCGGCGGGCTGCATCAATTGCCGGATGTCATTGATCAACTGCAAGCGAAATTCCTGCAGGTCCTCTTTGGTTAACCACTTCCACTGCCATAATCCACGATTTACTTTTACAGGTATTTCTTGGTAAGCCCAGCTCTTACCTGCGACTTCATTCATTTCTTTCATACTACTTTCGCAAAAAACAACAAATTCCGTTAAGATAGACTTCCCCTTTTTATGCGATGTCCTTTTTTGCCGTGCCTTATCCAGTCGTTGATGATTGGCTTAGCAACTTTGAAAAAGGAACATACATCTATATTTTGTAAAGAGGTTTATTCGTTAGTCCGGGAGTTTCAAACTCACCTTTTTTTACAAGTATCGCCTTTCTATTTGAATTTATCTCTTCTCGAATTATAGTTCCAATTTGGTCCCAAAATGTACCTGGTTCGATCGGGAACAATATTGGTGCGCTAGATTTTGTTTCCATACTCACTTTCCTTTCTTTCTCACAAAATTTATTCAGCTCTAAAAATAACGTAAACAATCAATAGAAATAAACTCACCATTCAACTCACCAGAAATTTGATTTAGTTTGTATTATTTTGAAATGAAATGGGAATAAAGAAAACTCTGAACAAAACAACAGCCATCCGAAAAAACAATTGCTATTATTAGGCAAAAGAAATACCTCACCCCTTCCACTGCTCAAAGAAATTCTCCTAGCCTATATTGTTGGGACATAATAAAAGTAAAAGCAACTTCAATTGAAGTTGCTTTTGTCGGGAAGACAGGATTTCCCCTAATTACCGCTAATTATTTTGAATCAAATATTTATAAAGGTGAATACTTCATTACTCACCTACTAACTCACCAGAGAAAAAGTACGAAAGAACTTGGTATAAAAATAGTCATTTATTCTAATAGGTTCATTTCTTTTTTAATGAATCAATAAGAAGAGAATTTATTTCCGAATGTCCAGCCCAAGCTCTATAACAAGTATCCTTTTGTTGAGTTGGAATATATTGAGCAGCGTAAAGTTTAGAACTGATGCCCGTCAGAATTACGTTTGCCGAATGTTTAGCATGGATATGCACTGCCGATGGTTGTACTTTTAGTTCCACCACCCAAAAAAGCAAATAGTACCTGAAGAACTGCATTTATATTCAACTAATCCTAGTTAAACAGTGTATTATATCCCCTACTGAACTTTAGGCAAAGATTGATTGATCTTAAGATGAAAGGGCTGCTGTTTCCTGACTCCTACAATTGTAACTATTGAAGACGCGGCTTCATTTTCCAGAACCTGCTTCAAATCGGATGAATTTTTAACCGGCAATCCATTTATTTCCTGAATCAGATCATTACTTCGAAAACCCAGTTTGTATGCCGGGGATGCCTCATCCACTTTTGATAAAGCTACACCACCTGCAGTATAACGTACTCCATAGGCCGACCATTGATCACCAATTGGATCCAGCAATAGAATACCCATCCAACTATATGCCTTTTGATTAGAAACACGAAGTCCATATACTGTAGCGGCTATTGGTGGAAGTTTGGGGTTTTTGGCGATAGCTTTTAAAGAAGGCTTTCTGACACCAAACTGATCCATTACAAAATTTACAAATCCTGTTTTCAAAGCAGGAGAATTGGAACTAACCCTAAAATCCCCTTTGGAAGGATTCACAAAAAGAGGATTGCCATTCATTGAATTTAAGTCACAGGAATTCTTAATAAACTTTAATCGTTCTAAACTATCGGACACATAAAAGTTATGATCGAGTTCCTTGCCCCATTTCCCATCAGCTGGAATGGAATAATCCATAATCGCCGGTTGGTAGGCTTTAAAGACAATATTATTCCTGAATACATCTCCACTATTCAGATACCATACATGAGGATGAAGTCCGTTGTTGATGATAATATTATTGGTGGCAACCCGATCAAACCCTTCCCTCATTTTCAAGCCACCATTCAATAAAAGATTATCATAGATACGATACCAGGACGATCCATCATCCAAATCAATATCCCATCCATGGTCGCAACGCCAACGGTTGTGCCGAATAATATTAGGTCCTAGCATATCCAGATAAGGAAGATCTTTTTGCTTTGCCACCTCCTTATCCGTTTCGTGGGTATCGGGAGTCCAGTAGCGGTCACGCCCCCATGAATTGAAACCGCCATGATCACCTGTTTCAAGAACCGTATTAAAAATATCGCAGTCTTGTATTATATGTCCTCCAAAACTGCCTTCACTGATATTGATACCTGCCCTTGGCACATCGTAAATAGAACAATGCGAAACAGTGATTGCATGTGATATGGAAATCTGAATTGGGGCTGTCTGCTTTTCATCACGTCCTGTCATGATGATAAGGCAATCTTCCACTCTGCAATCTTCAGGAAAATTATCTCCTAATGGACCCGGTGTTCGATCCATGGTCTGGAAATTCTGGTTCCCATAGCGAAATAATGGGCTTCTCACTGTAGCTGGATCTCCTACGAATGAAATACCATTGGCACCGCTATGATGGATATAACATCCTTTGATGACGATATTGCGGTTATATTTATTTATGAAAACAGCATTGCCTCCAACCTGGTCGAATTCACAATCCGTTATCCTGCAATTTTTCGCTTCCTCAAAAAATACTGCACCTCCCCGGTATACAGTCCAATCGGAACGCAACAAAGGTTCCTTATTCTCCATAAATGTCCGGGCTGCATGGCGAAAGACGAATCCTTTCAATTCTATATTGCATACCGGATGTTCTTTTGAACCGGTGAATTCAATCAAATGTTTCAGTCGTACAATTTCCACTCTAGCTTTATTGATATCTACTCCTTTTGCAGGCATATAATAGAGCATCTCATCTGCTGAGTTGAAAAACCATTCACCTGGAGCATCGAGTTCTTCGAAGATATTTTCTACTATCCGAAATACGGGATGCCTGGGAGAAGGGCGGTTATTTTGCCAGCCACCCTCTTCTATCAAACTTCCATCTTTATTCTTGCCTTTAATCAGCCAATGCATATCTCCCCAGAGGTAAGCATGCATGCCATGTATATATCCACCTTCGGGATTTTTCCAATGAGAAATTCGTTTGGTATTTAAAGGGTCTGAAGTCGAATCCGGTCTGGCTTCATGAGAAAGATCCCAGGTATCAAACACTTTCTTACCTTCAATAGCATTAGGGAAACGGGCCATACGTTGTCTTACCCCGTTTATATAAAGTTGGTCCATTACCGTATTTGCAGGAACAGTCGCTTTATAAATTCCTCTTTCATATAAGGTCCACTTTAACTTCAAAAGACTTCCTCCGCTCAGAATAGCTCCCCCCTCCTTTTCTGCTGTATAAACAACAGATGCCTTGTTATCCTTTTCTGTAAAACGGATAGTCTCTGGCAAATAATAAGTGCCCTTCGAGAAGATGACTTTCACTTTACTCCGATTATCAAGATTCCTGACCAATTGCTGGGCTTTTTCGAAACTGGCTATGGGTTTGGTTTGAGTACCTGGATTTTTATCGTTGCCGGTTGGCGAGACATAAATGTTTTGGGATATACCGGTGAGAGTTACTAAAATGCAGAAAATGAAAAATAAAAATGCATTTGGTTTCATGTGGAAGAAGATGCGGTTAGTCAAATGTAGTGGATTCTGTTTTGCGATTGGAAGAGTAAATTTTTGATCGTTACATTTCACCTTAGAGAAGCGGAGACGCAGGGGGACATTTCCCTGGGTCTCCTCTCCCCGCGTCTTTGAGATGAAGTTCATTTGTGTTCAAAAAACTCTCGCCGCCTTCCCGGAACCGAAAAAAATGAAAGCTGCCCGTTTCCGGGCAGCCTCTTTGATATAAAGATCTAAATAAAACTTATACCCTTAGTTACCGGCACCGAAACCTGGTGCTTTCTTATCGTACCATACTCTTTCTTTTGAAAGCGAAAGGGCATCTTTTACATTAGGTGTAAAACCCTGATCAGTATAAGCAGCAGTCCAATTCGCACGGTTCACTTCACCCGGATCATCAATCCAGAAGCGGCGTGGGATAGGTTCATTGAATTGCTCCCTGCCGATAATAGGTTGAACCAGTCTTTGGATAACCTGTTCTGCGACAGAACACATATGCTTCATTTGGTTCGCGCACCAGATTCAAGTGTTCCTGGATATAGATCCTTTCCAGATCGTTTGCTGCACCCAATTTTACCACATCCGCATTATTCATGGTAGGCGGCGATTTCGGCTGCACCTGTTCCGGAGAATGCAGTAGTGGAACCGGCTGTGATAGCGATATTATTCATCGACTGATTGAAGCCTCGATGCCTTTATTGTACCAGGCATTCACATCTGCTGTGATATATCCTTTCTTTGTAAACTCTGCCATCAAAAAACAAGACTCCGCAGCTCCCGCCAACAATTCGGTATACGTGCCAGCAGTGGCTCCATCCCATCGGGGAGCAAAGAAACGTCTGTTAATGGTTGAGATGAGGTTATACTTATTCAGTGGACTTACCACGAAAGCATTCCTGAAATAGTTCTGTTGCGGTGCATTCAGTGTCCAGTCAACCGGACCACCCTGGAACTGAATCAACGGATCATTAATATCAATGAATGATGGCAATGTTGCGCCGTACTTGGTAAGGGTATCCTTGAAATGCCCAACCAGATCGTTTGGGCTGAAATATACATGGAGTCCTTGGATCATTCACTTTCTTCATGAAATTCACCAATAGCTGTGGTACCATATTTGATATCACGGTAGTTGATATGCGCCACCGGCTACCATTATAATCACGGCTACTATACACTGCATCATCATCAGCAAACTGCAATAGGTCCCACAGCACTGGCTGCAACTTCCTTAGCGATCTGCCGCCGTTTTTGTCGGGCTCCTCGTTTTCATACCTGGCATGCAATACGCAGTTTCAAAGTATTGGCGAGTTTGACCCATTTTGTCCAGTCACCTTTATACAATACATCCGAAGTACCATAATGTTATCGTTGAAGATGTAGAAGGAGCAGATGAGGTAGCGATTGCACTATTCAATTCTGTCACCCATGTTGTGAACAAGGTTTGCTGAGAATCGAAAGCTGGGCTGAAGACGCCATCATACCGGCCTTTCATAGCTTCAGTATAAGGAATAGAACCATTCATGTCTGTAACTTTTATACCATGCAAGAATACCCAGATACATAAGTGACTGCCTTCTTTTGCATAATCCGCCGTATTAGCCTTCAAATCAATCTGCCTCCTGATCTCACAAGATTAGGAAGGATATTGTGCAGTAATATGCGTTATACCTGGAGTTCACATTGGTAGTGAATTCATATGGGCTCGATTGAATAATGCTGGGTAAAACGCAACATTTGTTCCGTACTTTCCCAAACCCATTCATCCCCCTGATAGGCCGCCATTCTTTCTTCAGAATAAGTAAGGAGGAACTTTATTTCCGGAGTAATAACGGTTGATGGGTTGGTATTGATATCAGCAAAATCTTTTGTACAAGCCGAGATTAACAAAAGAGTGCCTATCGCCAGTCCCCATTTAGAGTATTTTTTATATTTTATTATCATTTTCATAAAATTATTTTTAAATAGTCAAATTTTAGAAGCTGGCACGCAGTGAGAACATGATGATTCTTGTCATTGGCAAGAATCCATTTTCCCCGGAGAAAGCTGTATTATTCGAGTTGTTAGAAGCCGGGTTGAAATCATATGGCAAAGTATTGTAAAGGTACATGAGGTCGCGACCGACTATACTCAATCCTAAACCATTCAACTTCATTTTTCGGAATACTGATTCGTTGAAATTGTAAGTAAGGGCAACCTGGCGAAGTGATATCCAACTGCTCTTCACTACCCAATAGTCGGCCACTCCTGTTGAAGAAGAACCATAACGATAAGCCAAATTGCGGAAGGTGGGTTGGTTCAACATATCCTTTGTCGTAGGCTTCCTTAAATGTCATTCCGCCAACATCCACTTGCGTACCGTTGGGCTGTGTGATTTTCTGACCTGCGGGGAAAACCCCTGAAACGATGATACCATCATCATAAGTCTTACCATCATATTTACTGGTCCAGGTGATACCACCATGTTCTGCATCACGACCAATAAAGTATTCGGGATAACTCCTGTATGGGTTGCAAAACGATAGCTGGCCAATACGAAATCGCCACCGATCTTGGCATCAATCAATACATTCAGTGAAAAATTCTTGTAGCGGAAATTGTTATCCCATCCTGCGCGGAACTTGGCATTGATATCGCCAACATCCTGCCAGTAGTTGCTTCTCTTAGGGAAAGCTGCACGGGCATCACCTCTCCAGGCAAGAATCGGCAACCCGTTCTTTGGATCGCTGACGTTATTTCCACTAGCATCTTTTGCCTGGTAAGGTTCTGAATGAATCAGGGTTCGTAATGTACCATAAGATTTTCCTACCACAGCCCAGGTGCTCACTTCAGCGATATCGGCACCAAGATTATACTCGGTACGACCCGGATAGAGTTCTACAATCAGGTTACGGTTCCTGGAGAAGTTAACAGATGAATTCCAGGAGAAATTTTTCGTCTTGATCGGTGTTCCATCCAACGTTATTTCGATACCCTTGTTCTGGATCTTACCAGCATTGATCTTGATAGTGCTTACACCAGATTCAATAGGTGCTGTTATATCGAGGATCTGGTTTTTTGTGTTATCCTGATAAACGCTAATATCCAAACCGATGCGGTTATTCAGGAAGCGCATATCCAAACCTAACTCCTTAGATACTTTACGTACTGGCTTGATACCAGGTTGCAGCACTACACTGGACGAATAAGTAGAAATAGGAACGGTTCCACCATTAGCAAAGCTGAACCCATTCAGGGAAAAACCTGGGTTAAGCGTATAAGGATCGGTGTCTCCGCCTAATGCGGCGATATTCGCCCTGAATTTTCCGAAACTTACCCATTCAGGAAGCCGGAATGTTTCTGAGAATATCCAAGAGACACTTACCGCTGGATAATTATAGAAATTATTGCCTGTTCCATTTGAATAAGTAAGGGCCGAAGACCAGTCGCCACGAAAGGTTGCCTGCAGGTATAGCTGGTTCTTATAGCTAATATCTGCACTGGCATAAAGCGAATTGAATTTTTTACGGTTCAGGATACCACCGCTCACGGTTGGTGGGTTTACGGAGTTAGCGATAAAGAAGTTACCGGGATAATTCAAGCCACCGTTGGTTTCACTTTGTAGAAAAAGTGGTCTTATATTTCTGCATTTCACCGCCAACATATCCTGAAACAGTGATATCCTTATTAACGTCCTTATTCATCATCACCATCCATTTCATGAATTGGCTTTCTTTGGTATTGAAGCCTTGTCCATATAAACCACCGGCATAGTTACGTTGCTGTCCTAGTTCCTTAACTTCAGATTTACGGTAGATATTATTGATATTTCCTTCCAGCAACAGTTTAGCCCAGCTAGTCAATTTTATATTGATAGCTACGCGGCTTCTGAGCAATTGCTCATTCTGCGTATAGTTGTTGTTATAGAGGGTATACCAAAATCGTGTTTCCGGAGCTTTATTAGGCTCATCAGAAGCACTTGGGTCCGGTGCTCCTCCGAATATACTGGTGTAGTTAGCTTTTTGCATCCAGTATTTGGTATCATAGTTCCTGGGGATCACCCAGGTGTACATATGGCCCAAATCCAATGAACCGAAGGCATCGAGTCCACCCAAACGGGGAGGATTCTTACCATTCAGGTTGGTATACGACGTACTGATATCGATATCAATAAAATCAGTGATCTTATGAGTTACGCGGAGGTCGAATGCATTCTTGTTAAGATTGTTATTAAAGTAGATACCTCTTGAGTCGTTGTGATTATAGGAGAAACGGAAAGTGGAACGGTCGGTTCCCGCATCCATCGCCACATTGGTATTAGAACCAAAACCAGTCTGGAAAGCATCCAGGAAGTTATTGGGTTGTGGCAGGTATTTGGTCATGGTGCCATCATAGTTTTGGACTTCCTGACCCAACATACGAGGCCCCCAGTTTTCCAGTTCCCTGTAGATCTGACGATCTATATAGGGCTTGTTTGTAATCGGATCGATGGGGAATACTTTGGTCGTCCAGTTTTCATCTGGCTTATAGTTTGGTTCCCTGTTATCAGTGAAGAAAGCACCAACCGTACCACCACCAAACTCGTTTTGGAATTTAGGTCCTTTATAAGGTTGGAAAACGGTGAGTGATTGGTTTACGCTTACACCGATTCCTTTTCGCTGAGTTCCCTTTTTAGTGGTGATTAATACAACACCATTGATCGCCCGCGTACCATACAGGGCAGCTGCGGCAGAACCTTTAAGGATGGAAACACTTTCAAAATCATCCATATTAAGGTTCTTCAGGTCGTTACCGAAGTCGCGCCCGTTACCTGAGAACACGTCATTATCCATAATAACTCCATCAATAACAAAGATGGGCTGGTTATTGGTACCCAGGGTGGAGTTACCCCGTATCACAATCTTGGAGTTTCCGAATAAACCACCGGCACCCTGATCGATCTGAACACCTGCCACCCTGCCTTGTAAGGCGTTGATTGGATTCACTTCATTGGTTTTGGAAAGATCGGATCCTTTTACAGTTGTCACCGAATAACCCAACCCCCTTTTCTGCTTAGTAACACCCAATGCTGTAACCACTACTTCATTCAAAGTGTTTCTGGAAACTGTCATAGTGATATCATCATTCTTAAATTCGGCAACCTTGATTTCCTGTGTAATAAACCCAACACCTGTAAATACCAGCACATCTGAATCCTGTGCTAAAATCGAAAAAGCTCCCTTGTCATCAGTGGCGGTAAGAACAGTCTTTCCTTTCAATTGAACGGTGATTCCGGAAATCGGCAGTCCTGCCACATCCCGGACTATTCCAGAGATATTTCTCGCTTGCTGAGCCATCAACACGCTGCCGACCAGTAAAAAGCCGAGCATCAGAAGAATGCGTCTTTTACGATTTTTCATAAGTGTAATTTTGGTTATATAAAATGATTGAAAGAATAATCCAATGTTCAAATAAGGGTGAAAGAATAAATTGGCAAATAATAATACACTCTTACATAAACAAACAATAGCTGATTATTATATACTGTCACTCCTTTTTTAGATCATTACTATTTCTTATTACATATATGGGAACACTAAAATGGGATGAACTTTTAACTCAATCAGGAGAGAAATGAATTAACAAACTGGCAGATAATTTGACTGAATTCTGAAATGTTTCTTCGGAATATCAATCATTGCTCTTGTTAAGCAATAAAGCAATAAAAATGATTTACGCAAACCGTTGCGTTAAAAAATCACCCTCCTAATCTTCATTAATACTAAAATACGAAAAGGTTGCCTTCATTCCAAAAAGAATATCACTCCTAAATTTTATTAGAGCAATTCTACAAAGTGCAGTAATTAAAATGACTCACAATGAATTATTTTTTGTAATATAAAAATTAAAAAGGGGAAATCGGCTATTGGCAAACGTTTGCGTACCGATTCGTAAGTATCTTCCGCAAGAGATTACATTTTCTCCGGAACTCTAAATTTCCAATTTATTGAGAGGTCATCTTGTAAAGCGAAGAAGACGATACAACTGCCTTTACAACCATCTCTTTGCTCAATGGCAGGTAATCAATCTACAAAAACTATTAGCATGATGTATCCGATAATACCGCGTTGAGCTGTATAGGCTACTATTTCTTTTGCATCCGAAATGCCATAATATCCGCCATAGGCGTTTGGATTTCCTTATTCTGAAAAAAGACTTCCGGTTTTTCTCCATTCCGTCCATGATGCGTGAGTACGAAATGCAGTAAGAGAAGTAAGTTATAGATTTTTTTTTATTTCTTATTTTTAAATGGGAAACTTTTCACGGGTTTTCAGTTTTCTACCTGGATTATTTCTCTTACCCGAATATCCTTGCTTGAACTGCCAATCATTATCCTGAATGTTCCAGGCTCTACAACTCTTTCCATTCTATCATTCAGCAGACTCAACATAGCAGGTGTAATTTCAAAAACTACTTCTTTTTCTTCCCTTGCTTTTAAACTAATTCGTTGAAATGCTTTTAACTCTTTCACTGGTCGGGACACAGATGCTAACTCGTCTTTGAGATACAATTGCACTACTTCATCCCCATCTACATTGCCAGTATTCCTAATCGTGAACTTAATTGCAGTTGATTCATTCACTGCAATTCTTCTTTTTGATAATACAGCATTTCTATATTCAAATTCAGTATAGCTTAATCCATATCCAAACGGGAAAAGCGGTTGCCCACTTCCATCATTATAATCATCTCCTCTTCCCGTGGGTTTGTGATTGTAGTTCAACGGCAATTGCCCTTCGTTCAAGGGAAAAGTTATCGGCAATTTCCCCGAAGGGTTTGCCTTTCCGTATAGCACATCCACCATTGCTTCGGCGCCTGCTTCGCCGGGATACCAAACATCAAGCACGGCATTTACTTTATCAATCCAATTATTCATGGTTATGGCGCTGCCACCAAATAATAAAACCACAATTGGTTTTCCGGTGGAGGCCAATTTTAATATCATTTCCTCTTGCTTACCGGGCAAATTCAGTTTGCTTCTGTCTTGAAATTCTCCTTCATTTATTCCTGCAGCAATAATGGTAACATCATTTTTCAAGGCGAGTTGAACGGCTTCATTAATCTTCTTCTCCGACTCATCTTGTACATCTGTATTCCAAATCAACCTGAATTTAGAATTACCAGAAGGTTCTTTGTATTCTATTTTTAAACTATATGCGCGGCCTTTTTCAAAGTAAAAATCTGCGCGTATCGAATTAAAAGATTGTTTACCCCATGTGTCAATTAATAATTTTTGATTGATAAATAATCTATAGCCATCATTGCCGTCAATGCCTATTTTAAATTTTCCGGTTGCAGGAGACATAATAAAACCTGTCCAACGACAAGAAAAGAAATCATAATTCAATAAAGGTTCCGGTGAGAATAAGGTCCATTGAAAATCTATAGCAGCATCATTTCGAACAACAACGGGATTTCCTGCTAATGATGTGTTGTTGAAATATTCACCTTTTAAACCCGGAGAAGTGTTATTATTATTTTTTGTAAAAAGGTATTTTGAACTAACAACATTCCATGCATTGTATGTTCTTCCGCATCCTTCGGCAAAACTTATTGAAGTTGTTTTATCCAATGCTTTCTTCATAGCTTCAAACAAACTTATTTTATTGTTACCGGGGCCACTATAGCCTCCTAATCTTGCTTCTGTTGCATCTGTTCCAATAATGGCAATTCTTCTTGTCTTTTCTGAAAGGGGCAAAACATTTCTTTTATCATTTTTTAATAATACAAAGGATTTCAATGCTGCATATTTAGATAATTGGCGATGTTCTGTCAAATAAGCTGTATCCTTTGCATTACTAATTATCGTATACGGATTCTCAAAAAGTCCCAGTTCAAATTTTACTCTTAATACTCTTGCCACTGCACTATCAAAATTTGTAGCATTAACTTTGCCCTGCAGAAAAGGATTCTTAAAAAGTTGTGCATGTTGGATATCCGTTTGAAAAATTACATCCAATCCGTTTTCGATAGATTGTTTTCCCGCATCTTCGTAACCACTTGCGGTGAAATGAAGCACATTGGCTCCACCTACTGCACCCGCATCCGATATGACAAACCCTTTGAAGCCCCATTCTTTTTTAAGTTTTTCATTTAACAACCAATCATTGGCAGTACAGGGTCTTCCATTCAATGAATTATACGCTGTCATAATACTTCTTGCTCCACCTTGTTGTATGGCTGCTTTAAAAGGAACGAGATAGGTTTCTTCCAGCAGCCGTTCATTATAATCAATCGGGTAACTATCTCTTCCTCCTTCGCCATGATTTACTGCAAAATGTTTTGGCGTCGTTACAATACCCAATTGTTCAAATGCCTTTATAAAAGCAATCCCCATTGCAGAAGATAAAAAGGGATCCTCGCCATATGTTTCTTCAACCCTTCCCCAACGGACATCGGTAGCCAGGTTGATTACGGGAGATAAGATTTGTCTTAACCCTCTTTTGCTGCATTCTGTAGCAATCGCATTTGCCACTTTGTTCATCAGCAAAGTATCCCATGTTGCTGCCAGAGCAATGGATTGCGGAAAAGCGGTGGCTCCTTTTCTCACCAATCCATGCAATGCCTCATCAAATGCAATGATAGGAATGCCGAGTCTTGTTTTTTCTACAAAATATTTTTGAATGCTGTTTATCTTTTCAGCTGTTTCCATTGCATTTCTTCCCGGATTATACTCCATCATTTGCCCGGCAGCATTATTGTTTGAAGAAATGGTATTTACCTGTAAACCGAAAATGCCATTTTTATATTTATCCGGATTATTATCCAAATCTCCAGGCACCATAAAAAGCTGCATGAACTTTTCTTCCGGAGTCATTCGCTGCAACAAATCCTGTACCCTGGTTTCAATAGGGAGTTTTTTATTTTTATAGGGCAACAACTCCTGAGCGCTGCAAATGATTGGAAAAGGAAAAAGGACAAATAATGTTAAACTTAAGAATGATGTTGTCATGCTATTGATTATTTAACTACAATTTCATCTATAAACACCCACGATTTTTCCCCTGCAGACGGATGCCAGTCGAATAATTTATTAGTACCCTTTATTTCAAACCTTACGAAACGAATGACAGACGCAGGTGCCTTAAAAGAATATACACGGGTTACTTCTTCTTTTTGTTGATTGCCTTTTGTTATTAATATCCCAAGATCAATAAAGTCATTTCCGTTTTCCGATACAAAACACTTAACAGAAGCAGGATGAAGTATCCAACTTTTGGGATCCCAGAGCGAACTAACTTCTATATTATTTGCAACTACTGATTTTTCTAAATCTAAAGTCAGTGTAAAATCATCTCCTTCCCATCCCAACCAATGCACTTTATAATCATTAGCGCCTCTTACGCCATTGCCTAAAAAAGATAAGTCACCATTGCTGTATTTTGCTGATGGCATTGGATTGGCCATCACTTTTTTTCTGAATGCAAAATTTCCCTTTACCTGTATATCAATGAAGCGCAAACTGCTTTCATAATAATCTTTTGGTGAAAGTCCAGATTCATTTAAGTGTTTTACATTTCCTTGTTGACAGGTGGAATAGAAGTTTTCCAATAAAACCTTCATTGATTCATTGGCGATGAATCCATTGTTATCTCCACGATACCAACCTCTTTCACCAAACATTTCATTTTTGCCAATTTCCATAATGGCATATTGAAGCGGCAGCCTCGATATTCTCACATGCATCAATTTTGCAGAATCTGATTTCACCCTACTTTCGGCTTTGTCAAAATATAAATTATAATCCTTTATATTATCTGCTGAAAGAAATGTTTTTTGATGAGCTGTAGGATGCTCATAAATATCCAATCCATCATTACTCTTAATTGCTTCTTCATGCAGTTGGTCTATATATTTCTTTATCCATTTTGCCGATTTACCATAATATCCACGGAGAAATTCATTGATAATTTCATCAGCATTTGCATCGGGATTCCACAACAACCGGGAAATAAGATAGAGTTTTAATTCAGAAAATTCCTGTCCAGTAGAAATATTAGATTGCTGAAAATGTGCTTTTACATTGTTACTCCGAAAAAACTGCATATTGGGCTGTAATACATGAAGGTTAGGAAAGGGTGAAACTGAATTTGCAAAATTAATTGTGTAATCCCATAAATAAATACGTTTACAAATCTTACCCCAGTCAGTAATATCTTTTACAAATGACCTGCTACCAATTTCTTCTTCAATAGATTTTCTGCGATTCAATTCGATGGTGCAAAGCATTATCTGAACATTGTCTTCAGGCTTTGCAATTGCCGGCGCCGGCCGGCTAAATTGATAAGCTAATGTGGAAATAATTTTATCCGGAAAATGTTTTGCCACGGCATTTACAAAACGGATAACTGGGCCGGATGGACTTTTTTCCTCCTTAATAACCTCTTTGCAATTATCGCATTGGCAATAAGAAAAATTATCATTTTGACTTACTGACCAATATACCTTATCTCGCTGCTCTTTCATATCATGTTCAAGCTTTGCAATTACTAATCTCAACACATCCGAATTTGTAAGGCATAACTGGTCAATAATTCTTTTGCCATTCATGAATGCAAAATATTCAGGATGAGGTTTAAAAAATTCCTGCCAGGGAACAAGCCTGTTAAACGTATGCACATAATATCCTTTGGCAAAATATTCATCTATTGTATTCAACCTGTTCCAGTCAATAAACTCTTCATCCACTTGATCAGAAATGTTAACAATGCGGCAATCGTTTTTTGGTTCATCAGAAAGATCTATCTCTGGTAAAACAATATTTTTTGTGGTGGGGATAATTTTAAATGTTGAGCTGTAGTAATTACATCCCAGGTATTTTTCAAGCAGGGTAATTACTGCATAAACACAGCCTTTCTTATTACCGCCTTCAATATAAATATTTTCTCCTATTGTTTTAATACTGAATCCATCCGGGTTATTTATCAGCAAATTGCATCTTATCGTTAATGAATAATTATTTTTAAAATCTGTTATGGGAATTTTACAACCAGCTATCTTAAAAATATATTCCTGCAACAGGGAAGCGGCTCTTTGCTCATTTGCATTTGCGCCAGCAGCCAGCACTATTGAATATTTGCTTTCCCCTTTTTTTACCAGTGTTATCAAATTGGCATTAGCGCTGGCCAGAGTAGACAGTACCATGAAAAGATATGCTAAAGTGAATCTTCCCATTTTTATAATTCTCCAAGATAATATGGTCATATTTTCATTCATTTTCAAAATTTACTTAACCTACTGATGTTTATTTTATAATAATTTCATCAACCCCCATAGCCGCCATTACCAGGTTTGCAGATTTGTTTAATTTCTCTCCAGTCGCTTTTTTAATAAGCACTTCCGGCTGTAACGATTTCCACACAAAATTTGTTTGCTGCACCATGGGCTCAGGATTAAATAAACGAATAAGAAAACCCCCATCTTGCCGGGATGTAATGCTGGTAACTACAATATGATCATTGCCCAATTCAAAAAGGCCGGAGGAAAAAGCACTGGTGTCATTTACTGGTATTGCCATTAAAGGTTGTGCAATCTCAGTTCCCTTTATTTCTGTTTCCCAATAACTGAACATACCGTGTGGACGCAATACATATTTACTTCTATTTATGCCATCCTGGTCAATTTTAAAATTGGTATGCCAGTAATTATTCATTACATAACTAAACCAGGTTGATGTTGGTTTTGCATTTTTCTTCCATTCTTTATGGCTTTGATTAATCATAAATCTTTCATCAATCATGGTCTCCGGTTCTATCATTGGTGATTCAAGCAACATTAATTGAACGCCTTTATCCATGGAAGAAACATCCATCCACCGGCGGCCGTATAAAAAATCCATATTGGAACCAGGCAATTGGTCGCCTAAAAATTGTTGCGTGCCATAACCTGCATCCACCACAGTTCTCTTCAAAGATGAATTAAATGGAAAACCATAATGCACCGCTTCTTTTGTACGGATAGCTTTTTTATCCAGAAAGTTCTCCATTTCAAGCTCATCACAGCCCGCGTATAATGTAATTTTTCTCTCGAGACTATTTGCACCGGGGGCAGATGAGGCAAATAAAATGGTAGTTTGTACAGGACCTTTTTCAAGAATCTTTACAGAAACATTTCCATTAGAAACAGCATCAGCAGGATTTAAACCCGGTACATACCAATAACTATTTAATCCCTGTTTATTAAATTCACCCGCGTAGTTAAAATTATCATTGGCGAGTAATTTGGTAATACTTCCGTTTTGTTTATCCCATTGCAAAGACAGCTTTCCGTTTGAAAGAGAATTATCACCAATTACAAAATCACTTTTTGATTCATCTATTTCTTCTTCAGAAATTTCATAGTTGGCAGAACCTAAAGCAGGCACATCGGTTGCGAGAAAAATAAATTTACCATTGGATAATTTTTGTAAAGGCATTTTCTTTCCTCCTGCATTCTTCACTGATTTACCATTTACTGATGAAGCAATAACAACTGGCCCGCTACGCTTCCACGATAAAGTATTGAATACAGCAATTTTGGTTGATTGTTTATTTATTATCGGCAACATCAATTCTTCTTCCAAATTATTTATCTGATCTGTTCCGTCCAATAAATATTGTTTCTTGATCCTCCATTGGTCTGTTACAAAAGGTTTGTCTGGCTCAGAAATACTGTTGTAAGCCCCCCAGGTATGTTCATTAAACAAAAGAATATTTCTCCATGCCTCATAAAATGTATCTGCATTATATTCCTTTGGCTTTAGCATGGCATACAAAGTAGTCAGTTGCTGAAGACGTAAGCTGTTTACTCTTGTTTCACCCTGTTCTTTTGCAGTAGATAATGCACCATCCTCCCAATAAGGCGTTATATCACCTTTTACAACCGGAATTTCTTTTCCATGTTTATGTTCAAACTCTTCAAACAGTTTATCTGTTGTATTTAAAATGATTTTTGGTGAAGCATATTTTTCATTCCATTGTTTTACAAAATCTGAAATAGTAGAATCGATTGGCCCATTATCAGCAACAATATTGTAACGCCATTGTACCATTTCATACGGGTAATTGCTTTTATCTATTTGATTCAGATAAGCAGCGATTTTTTTAGGACCACGATCTGTTATACCTCCAATGGCAGTTCCATGCCAGGAAGAATATCCTTTGCCTGCTGTCCAGTAAAGAATTTTTTCTTCCCCCGAAGGAGAAGTCCACCAAACAGGTTTATCGCCCCATGTTTTAACAAAATGCCCCACTTGGTCGCCGCCATAAGGATGATCATCTCCCAGATAATTAGGCCCGCTTGAAAAATATTTTATGCCGCCTTTTGCAAAAGCAGTTACCATTGTCCATGTATTTCCGGGAATATCCGACATCATGGCGCTTGTAAATGAAAAACCCAATTCATTTTTTAGTTTCTCTGCATACTCCGTTAAATGAAACATTTCTTCGGGTTGACTTAATCCTGTAGTGATATTGGCATAAAAAGCAGACAAGCAAATACTCCCTTCTTTAACCGCTTTGATAAACTTTTCTTTTTGCCCGGCTGATGCCTCCCGTAAATAATTTTCAACAGCCCATAATGATTCCACATTCCATTTAAATTTTGCTTCGGCAGGAAAGTCTTTTGTCTTTTCTATCATGTGCAGGGCATCGTCAATATTTTTATTATGAATTTTTATTACATCGGTTTGCAAATGCGAATAACCAATATCAGTATGAGCATGATGAATGAAATGTAGTTCACGGTACTTAACCGGGCTAAGTTTTACATACCGGTTTTGTAAGATTTGCTTACCTGATGTTACACGAATTAAAAAGCTGTCCTCTTTTTGCACGGCATTCGCCGGCAAATCAAAACTGTTTACACCATTCTGCAAAACAAAGGAATAGTTTTCCTTTTTGTTGATGCTAACTTGTATCGGTTGGCTTTTTCCAAAATGTAAAGCGGTGAGAACAATAGGTTGCCTGCCGTTTTTTAGAATGAAAGGCATGGGTTGTAAATCCATTTTTTCTTCAAACGAAAATTTAAAGGTCATATACCAGTCGTTACTGTTTTGCGCTTGCCCTACCACTTTTAATTTTATTGGCATACCTGGTTTTACTTTGCTTACCGGCAAGCGCAAATAAGCTAATCCGTGCGCATCATTGGCGCCATCTCTTTTTGTTTGTTTAAAAACCAATGCCGAACTATCGGGCGCTGTAAATTTCCAATTAGGAAATTGTTGTGCAGGATAGGTTGTGAATGTAATTAGTTTTTCATCATTGAGGTATAAATCAAAATGACGAACACCACTACTGGTGCCCGATGAATGTGCCGCCACCCAACTGAAATACACATACTGACCTTTAATATTATTGGGTACAGGAGCAGTTTCCCATGCTATATCTTTTGCGCCGCTTGTAGTACGGGTTAATAAAGATGTTATTGCATAATCCGGGTAAGCAGAAAAATATGTTATCGATTCTCCGCCGATTTCTTTTGCGAAACCATTTACCCAGTTTATCTTTCCAAAATAGGGAACAATTTCCTGCGATTGCCCATGCATGTATGTTACAAACAGGAGAGTACCCAATATAATTTTCTTCATAAAGAATTTACTTTTATACTTCAAAAAATCATTTCATCATTTGCCTCTCCCGAATTTTAAATCAATCCTGTTCTTACCCGGTTTCTCAAAAGACCCTGCCGAGGGATTTGTTGTTGATCTTTTCTTGCCAAAAAAATCTGTATCTATTATCAAAGCTGTGCTATCCGGGTTTTCAAATGCCTCCCTTGCCATCTTCACTTTTCCCAAACGTGATGAGGTAATAACCTGAGTTTTATGATTAATAAAGGATTCGTCTACCAAAAATTAGAGGTACACTTTATTCACTTCTTCTATGATCTTTACAGGGGGATTAAAATTTGTGTTTTTACTAAAATTTGTTTTTTTATCATAAGGTAAGGCTCCGTTATAATAAACATTGTTGTTCATCCAAACCGGTAATTTGTCAGGAGTATTGACTTTCTTGGTTTCCCAGGCAGTCGAATCAGGCTCTTTGATAAAAACTCGTAACCCATATTTTAAACTATCTTCAGATTTTACAGTTTTGCCCCCGCCGATAAAAATGTTATTGTAATACTGGTCGTCTCCTGCCAATACTGGAGCCAGGCCAGCTACATCTGTGGAATGAGGACGGTGGTATGGTGTAAACCA
This sequence comes from uncultured Chitinophagaceae bacterium, assembly GCA_963775145.1. GTDB lineage: Bacteria > Bacteroidota > Bacteroidia > Chitinophagales > Chitinophagaceae > Endoryza. The sequence goes on along the minus strand of CAVZHZ010000009.1, from coordinate 341,807 downwards.
GTTTGGATCTGACCAAATTGCCATTTGACCCGTTATTAAATTATGTATAAATGCTCCTCCTTCTGATTGAGTAGCTAATCCCTGTTCAGACAACAAAACATTATTATCAACAAGAAAAGGACCGTGATTTACTTTAAGAAATAGATCCTGCCAGTTATTTCTATACAATACGTTTTTTGATATGCGGGTACCCTAGGCCATCCAATCGAACCAACAACCCAAAGCGCCAACATCATAGATACGGTTTTTTTCCACTCTTGTATCAATGGCCGCATGAATTTTTATACCGGCAAGTTCAGCACCGGTAAATTGATTTTTCTGGTGAATTTTATAAATGTGGTTATTCTCAATTATGCTAAATGCGGCTCCCATACTTCCACCGATACCAGTTTGCTCGCGGTTAAATATTTCATTGTTCCTCACAATATGTGAACCGATGTGTTCTTTGTTCCATCCATTTCTAAGTGTTTTGAAAACGAATTCAATATAATGGATCGAACCATCATAGCTTGGATCGTTCGACCATACATTATGACCCGTACACCGTTCTTTTCCCAATGTAATACCCGAACCTTTTGAATCGTGAATGCGATTATTCTCCATGATCCATCCTTTATTCCAATGAGTGGAAATCATCCCTATTTGTTCGGCTATAGGAGCACCCCATTGAGTTGCCGCCTGACTAAAATCAAAACCAGAGATGGTTAGGTAATTTATTCCGGGCTTATCAGGATAAAAGCAGGTTCTTCTTATACTTAATTCTACCAGTTGTTTGTTTGGATTAGAGTTATGAAAATTTGCCCAGATAGTTCTTTTTACAACACCCTCTTGATAAAACCAGGTATAGGTAGAACCGTCTTTGTCTCTTGACTTCTCATAAGGAACAGGATTGGTTATATTTTCTTTTTTATCCGTTTCAAAAAATGATTTCCCATTGAGAAAAAAATCTGCAGCATGGCTTTTTCCAAAATTATCGCACCGATCTTCAAAGACCAGGTCGGCACACGGATTATAAGTTCCAATACATAAATTTAGAAGAACAACTTTCCATACTCCGCCATTTTCCTCTAGCCATCCGGCGATAATTTCAGATCCTTTAATTTCAACCTTTTCGCCAGCGGCTGCATGATAAACAATCCTGTTATTATCGCCAGTACCGCCACGTTTTGGATTAATCCATTCAAGATGCGTACCGGCATGAACTGTTATCACATCTCCTGGCTGTGCCAGCTGGGCAGCATGATTAAATGTTCTGAAAGGTTTTGCAGCAGTGCCGCTATATTTATCGCTGCCTTTAACAGAAACACGAAATTCTTTAGCAACTGCTACTGAAAAAAATAATAACAAAAAGAAAATAAGTTGCCAGGTTGCTTTTATCATTTTTAAAACAATTGTTAGCTTTTTCCGTTTACATCACTTTGAAATAGCACATTCTTCCGTTAACAATATTCCCTTTAATTGCATTTCAATTGCAGGAGGCTCTTCACCACTAAAAGTGCAATTAATTTTTATTGTATGACTGCCTTTAGAAAGTATAAGCGGTTTGGATGTCAACTTGTATGTGTCTCTCAATTTACCATTTTTATCATAACATTTTAATGATTCTCCCCCATCACAAATAACAGTTTCGCCTGCGTTTAATTCCAAAGCGAGGTTGATTTCTGCATAATTATCTATTTGCATATTAATATTGCCTACTGTTCCTTCTTTGCCTTTAACATATAATCTGAACTGCATAGGTTGCTCTTTCCAGGTTTGATTATACTCCCAGACTGTGTGTGTTGGTTCGCCCGGTTGCCTTACAAATTTTTCCCTTACTAAAACCGGTGATGAATCAAACTGGATAAGGCTCCATTTTCCTTCATTTATTTTTTCTAAATGAAAATCATTTTTTGGATTCTTCAATCTCTCTTTTTGTTCTATATTAAACGCCTTTCCATTTCTTGCAGTCTCCCATTCCCTGATTGCATCTAGCAACACATCGGTAGCGGGATTATTTTTAAGCGCATCAGGGTTGGCAACCATGGCAAAGCCGGCATCATACCCGGCTGCCCTTGCCAGCATCCATTCCATTTCAGGAAGCGTTGTTTTCCCGGTCAATAAATACCAACCTAGCATGTGTGGCATATAATTTCTGTCAAACAATCCCTGGTTATCTATTCTGTATTGCTGCATGCTTTCATTAAACCCTCCATACCAGGGTTCTCCCCAATTGTAATAAGAGCACATATGCCAGAAGAAAGTTTTGCTGATACTGGTACCACAAATAAAATCATGCTTCAAATTATCATAAACATCTTTGGCAAATAACTCCACTCCATAATCACCCTGCCCGGAAGCTAAACCACCTTCATGACCATCAAAATCCATATGGTCCACACCGGTTTCATTCATGAGCGATGCAATATTTTTTGCTGTTTCTCTTTGCATATTGATATCAGGAAAAAAAACATTATACGGATGGTCAAACAACTTACCAACTGTATCTCCTGCATGATGAGCAGCAGCAGTAGTGCCAAAGGCACCCCGCTGACAGTCTAATAATTTAAAAGGCGAAGTGTTGGTAGCCGATTTATAGCGAATCAATTCTTTGCCAATTTTTACAGCATGAAGATTATTGTTTTCCTGTTGATTAAAATATTCGGAAGCGGCCACTTCAATTTCTTTTGTATCTGCATCCATATCTTTTATTAAAATTGAAGCACCTGTAAGACTTAGGCGGTCATCCGGAACCGGAGAAACATAAGGGTCGTCGGTATTAATGAAATTGGAAAGCGTATGAAAGCCGAGTAGTAAACCGGCGGCATGAGCTTTATCTGCACATATTTTTAAACCGGCTTTGCCATTTGGAAATTGTTCTTTGTTCAAAATAAAATGACCCCAACTTTGAAATGGCCCTTCATGATAAAGTGATATTAAACCTGCCTTTTTTGTATAAGCAATCATTTCATCCATATTGTTTTCTGAAAAGGAAGAAATGAGGTATGACCTGCCAAACATGTTTGATTTTTTAAACCATACACCTTTTATTGTAGGGTGAGGTAACTTTTCCGCTAATTCAATTTGTTCCAGCCTGTCCAGGGTTTTTGATTCTTCGCAGGTAAACAGGGCAATTTTGCTTCCAACAACCGACTCTCCTTTCAAAGCAGCAACCGCCATATTTTTAAACTGACCTCCCCATGCATCTACAAACCGGTTTCTATTTCGATTGATAGTGTAAGCCTGAATCAAACTTCCCCATGGGCGGCTTACGGCAGCAATACCTCTTGACCATGTACTGCCTTCATTATTAGGATAATCGCCACCAAGTGTTTTTATGTTCAATACCTGTATACCTACCGATGTTTGTCCGTCTCTTACCACACCAATTATTTCACCAACTGTTTTATTGATGATAGTTGGATATGGACCCCAGATTACAGCTTCAATTTTATTTGCCGGTTCTGCTTTTGTGATTTCAAAAACGATGTGTGTAGGTTTTGATCTTACACTCACATCAATATTTACACCTGTTTCTTTGTAGCGAAGTGTAATTTTTTTTTGAGCTTTATTGTAGCTGGCTGAGGATGGCTGATACCGCTTTTGATTACTCACTACTACCAATAACGGGGCAATGGTATCTTTTGCTAAATAATTTTTACTGCAACTGATATTGGTTATTTCAGTAATGCTGCCATTGATATTTATCACTAGCTTTAATTCACCTGCCGTGAATGTAGTTTGAGCCTTAAGATTAAATGATGTTGTTAAAAACAAAATCAGGGTGGCTGTACATTTCAAACTACGAACCAATATTGAGTAGCGTTTAGTATTATTCATTCTCGAAAGATAAATAGTATAAATAGGAACTCTGTTAATAATAATATTAGTGTATTCATTGTTGTCCAATTACAATTCCTGTTCTGGGGCTAAAGCCAAATCCGGGTTGTGTTACATTAACCCTAACCTTAAATGGAGGCACTTTTAGAAATGCTAAATGCGAAAACTCCCATCCACCGGGCCTTGTCACTTACTATCCGGACAAAAGTGATTAATGGCACTGAATTATTTACACTACAATTTAAGGGCAAGTGTTTCTCCCCGTTTTATGTTTATTTGTTTTTCAATATTATTATAAATCAATTTGCTTTTACCTCCTTGCTTAGAATAAACAGTTGCTTTAATCAATTGATGATTTTTCCATTGCATGCTGATTTCAAAACCACCTCTTGCACATAATCCTTTTACTTCACCGTCTTTCCATGCAGCTGGCAAGGCAGGTAATAACCGGATAATATTATTATGCGATTGCAACAACATTTCTGCAATTCCTGCGGCACCTCCAAAATTTCCATCTATCTGAAATGGCGGATGGGTATCAAACAAATTTGGCAGAGTCGATTTTGCAAGCAACATTAAGATATTTTCATAGGCCTTTTCTCCGTTTTGCAATCGTGCAAAAAAACTAATTATCCAGGCCCTGCTCCAACCGGTATGCCCTCCACCCATTGCCAACCTTCCTTCAAGAGAAGCATTTGCTGCTTTAAATAGTTCGGGTGTTTCGGGTGTAAATTGAGTTAATGGATATAAGCCCAGCAAATGCGACATGTGCCTGTGACCGGGTTCGGTTTCTTCAAAATCCTTTACCCATTCCTGTATCCGTCCTTTAGCATTGATAGTTATAGGAGGAAGTTGTTTTTGTTTTTCTTTCAACATTTTTACAAATTCTTTGTCAGTATTTAAAATTTCTGCTGCTTCTGAACAATAATCAAAAAGTGCATTAGCTATTTCTATATCGATTGTTGCAGCATAGGTGAGAGATGATTTTTGATTTACAAACTGGTCGTGGAACTCGTTTTCCGGCGAATGAGAAGGATTAGTAACTAAAAATCCTTCGGGAGATTTTGTAATAAAGCCAAGAACAAATTCTGCAGAGCCTTTCAGCAAGGGGTAGGCAATATTTTTTAAGTAAGAAGTGTCACGGGTAAACAAAAAATGTTCATACACCGGGAAAGTCATCCAGGGGCCATTCATTGGTGTAATGCCCCAAACACCATCTGCCGCACCGGTACGGCCAAAGGGATCAGTAAGATGATGTATAGTCCAGCCATTGGTGCCATACATTTCTTTTGCAGTAACCTTACCCGGCTCTGCAATTCTTTGCATAAAGTGAGAAAGTATAAGGCTTGTTTCGGAAAGATTACAATTTTCTGCCAACCAGTAATTCATTTGCAGGTTGATATTCGTATGAAAGTCCGAATTCCATGGTGCATTAAAATCTTTGTTCCAGATTCCCTGCAGGTTGGCAGGCAAAACACCCGGCTTACGCGATGATGACATGAGCAAATACCTTCCGTATTGAAAATATAAAGTCATTAAACCATTATCCGCTCTGCCTTTTTTTACTAATTCAAGTCGTTTATCTGTTGGCAGGTTTATCAACGAATCTTCTCCTAACTGAAGTTTTACCCTGTTAAAAATGGGTTGAAACTCCTGTACATGTTTTTGTTCAATTTGTACAATTGAAAATTTAGTTGCTTTATCAAGAATTGTTTTACATCTTTCTTCAGGATTAATTGCTCTGTCAAAATCAAGTTTTTCTAAATTGTAATCAGTAGCAGCAGTTAAAATAATAGTTACAGTTTTTGCATTGCTGATAATCAATTTATCTTTCTCCGCCCTGACAATACCTTCGAAAGTTTTTACTCTTAGTTCAGCGTTAAACTTCATGTGGGCTCCACCCGGACCTTTCTTTGGATCATCCTTGTCAATTATCTGTCCTTTTAATTTTATACTGCCATTGGGATAAGCAGTAGTTATTGCATCCACCTCTCTTTGCAGACTTATCGCTGCGTTTATCACTCTGTTGTTTGCTGAATTGAGTTCAATTACAATAATATTATCCGGTGCAGATACATACACTTTTTGCAAAAAAACTGATTGGCCAATCTTACATGAAGTAGTTGCTATCCCGGTTTGTAAATTAAGTTCCCTGTGATAATCAGAAGGTGTCTCGTTCCAATTATAATCAATTATTAAATTGCCAAGTGTTTGATAGCTGCGTATTTCGCGGGGAGTTCCCATAAAATACTTATCAGCAATTTTCCACGCATCCCCATAATTGCTTTTAAAAAGAGCATTCTGCAATTCTTTTAAATGATTTAATGCTTCTGGGTTATTGTTATTGATTTTACTTCCTGCCCAGATACTTTCTTCATTGAGTTGAATTACTTCTTTGACCGGGTTTCCAAAAACCATGGCACCCAACCTTCCATTACCAACCGGCAAGGCTTCTTCCCAAACATTAGCGGGCTGTGTGTACCATAGTCTGTAGCTATTTTCTTGAGCAACAGAATCTGTACTCAAAACAAAAAATACGATCAGGTAGGTTACTTGCCTCATGCTCTAAAAATTTGTCAGGTTAATGCCTTTTCAATTTCTTCCAAACTTTTTCCCTTTGTTTCAAACAATTTCATTTTTGCATATAAAAAGGATAATAAACAAAAGAAAGAGAATATAAAAAATGTAGTTGCAATACCCAATCCGTCTCTCATGATGGGAAATAAAAGATTCACAATCCAATCGGACACCCACATAGTCATGATGCAGATAGACACTGCTGTTCCCCTTATATGGGTTGGAAAAATTTCAGTGGAGATTACAAACTTTAATGGTCCCAATGAAAAAGCAAAAAATAAGATGAACAACATAATGGCAGCCAGCATCACCCACCCCGTAATATTCAGCAGGAAACAAAAACCTGTTAAGGTCAATGCCAGCGCTGCACAAATTGAACCGATAATATACAATGGCCGCCTGCCCAAGCTATCAACTTTTGAAATAGCAATGAAAGTAAAAAGCATATTGGCGGAGCCTAATATCACCTGGTACAACAATCCATCGCTGGTAACAATGCCTGCGGATTTCATAATGGTTGGACCGTAAAAGATAACCCCGTTGATACCGCTGAATTGCGATAAGGCCGTAAGCACCATTGCCAATGTCAATAATTTACTTAAAGGTAAACGCATCAGTTCATTGATGTCGCCATTTTTTTGCTTTGCCATTTCTTCAATAGCCTTAAATTCGGCAAGGGCCGTTTCTGCACCATTTATTTTGGTAAGGATATTTAATGCCACTTTATTTTTCCCGTTTTGTACCAACCAACGAGGGCTTTCGGGAACTACTAAGAGTAAAATACAAAATGCTGACGCGGGAATGACACCTACAATAAACATTCCACGCCATACATGTTCAATAAACAACCAATGAAATAAACCACCTGCATCTCCTGTATAAGCGGCAGCATATCGCTGCAAAAATAAATTGCTGATATAGGCTGATAAAATTCCAATGGTAATAGCCAACTGATAAAATGTAACAAGACGGCCACGTTTTTGAGATGGGGCCACTTCGGAAATATATAGCGGTGATACATTGGATGCAACACCAACTGCTATTCCTGCTACTATGCGGAATAAAATCAATACCGGGTATGCTTCAGAAAATGCAAAACCAACTGCACTGATTAAAAATAAAACGGCAGCAACAAACAATACTTTTCTCCTTCCGATTATATCGCTCAAATAACCTGAAAATGCAACGCCTGCTATACAACCTAACAAAGCACAGGACACAAACAAACCTTCCTGCGAAGAGGATAATCCATATTGCAATTTTACCGGTTCAATAATGCCGCTTACAACGGCCATATCAAAACCAAATAAAAAACCGCCCAGCGCTGCAATAAGCGTAAGAAGCGAAATAAAATATTTGGATTGACCGGAAGGCATATCAATGTTTGTTTACAAAATTAAAAAACTATATTACTCAATTTTGTATCTGTTTACTATTCAGCAACATTCTTCTTTTACATACGCCACTACCACAAGCGCTTTTTTATTCCCCTGTTGTTTCAACTCATAATTTCCAACAGCAGCCGGAATTACAAATGTTTCAGCGTATTGAAAGTTTGTGTTTTTATTATTAACTCTCACTTCAACAGTTTCTCCTTCTACGAGCATACACACATGGCATTGATTGTTTGTGATGATTTGTATACTACCTTCAAATTCGTAGCGGTCCACTACATAAAAATGTTCTTCGTGGGTGGGCAGTTTTATTTTCCTGCCATCCTTCCATTCTTTCCCAATAACAGGCTTTGCTATTAACTTTTCAGTTACGTAAGCTCCTTTTCTGTTGAAATATAAATTGGCAAAAGCATGTTCAATATTAATTGGCCGGGGTTGCCCGTTCAAGTCAAGCCGCTGCCAATCGTACATTTTAAAAGTAAAGATGTAGGGTGTACTGCTCATCTCCAGCACCAGGTTGTTTTTACCGGAAGCATGAATGGTGCCATTGGGGATAAGAAACAAATCATGCTTATGTGTCTTATGTTTTTGCACATATTTTTCTATTGGTATTTCAATGCCGTTTACCTGTGCATTTGTCAACGCAGTTTTTAATTCCCCGGCATCAACGTCTTCCTGAAAACCAAGATAAACATTGGCATCCGGTTCGCAATCGAGTATATAATAAGTTTCGTCCTGTGTAAAATTTTCACCAAATTTGTCTTTGATATAATCAGTACGTGGATGACATTGAATAGAGAGATTGCCTCCGTTGTACGTATCTAAAAAATCAAACCGTATCGGAAATTCTTTGCCAAACCTGACTGCTGCATTACCCAACAGTTTTTTATTATCGAAGAATAAAAGATAATCAAATGATACTTCAAGCAAATTGTTTTCGCCTTCAATAACAATTCCATTTTCCGGTGTAATCAATTCAAAAGACCAGGCATAATTTATTTCATCCTGGTTTAGTTGAGGAAAATGTTTTTTCATCCAGTCGCCGCCCCAAATACCTGCTTCAAACCATGGCCTTGCACGGAAAGGTTGTTCCAGTATTTGTGATAATGAATTTCTAAAAGCCTCTCCTTCCATCCATGTAATTTCATAGATACGTTGTTCATCAACTATACAATCAATTTTTTGAAGCAGTTGTTCTTTATATTTATTCAACACCGGCCAGTCCACAAAATAAAGCCGCTTATATGTTTGTGAATTTGACTGCTCTTTATTGCTTCCAATATTGGTGGCACACCCGGCCCTCATGCGGTATTGAATTTCATTTTTCGGAACATCCAGGTAAACAAGCAATCCTTCCCAATTACTTAATGAAGCTCCGGTTCCATAAACAATGCACAGATCAACAGATGCGTCTTTATAAAGAAGACTCAATTTTTGTGTATCAAAAAAATCGGCAAGGCTACCAGTGTATTTTTTCCCAAATACCGGATCATCACCATTAAGATTTTCTTTAATCATCTCATCAATTTCTACCGGCGTTTTTAAACAGGTATTGATATCGTACCAAAAAGCCTTTTTGTTTTTTTCAAACAATGCATTGTTTAATTGTTCCCTGAAATTTTCCCATTGCACTCCTCCAAAGCCATCGATTATGATTATTTTTTCATTGACGATCTTTTCTGCTAAAGAATTAAATCCTTTGCGCACTTTGTTTCCTGAATGAAAAGAAGGATAAATATCATAACCATTACATCCCGTATCATTTGTTGTAACCGGCAACAATGCCTGCGAAGTTTTTCTTTTTGATACAACAGAAATATCTGTAGGTGCTTGTTTATTTTTTACTCCCGCAATGATAGCGGCTCCGGTTAAAATACATTCTTCTGTATCGCTGCAGTAAATAATATCTATTTGGCTGGCGGTTTTCTCTAATTGTTTATCTAATGAAAATCCAAACAATGAATTGGCACGGGAAATATTGCCACCAATCACCAATGAAGAAGCATCAAATTTTTTCAACCAGGGCAAAAGAAATTCACCAAGTTTAGCGCCAAAAATTTCAAATATTGTTAATGCAATTTCCGTATTTAAAGCAGCCAATTCTTTGACCGATGAAATTTCTTGTCCGGTTCTTTGTTTGTATTCATTCAGTAGCCAACGGGTTGAAAAATATTCATCGGCAATTGCATCCAAAAAAGGTTGGTCGTAAAATGCCCCAGACAAGGGTATGTCCGGGTGGCTCACCAGAAGAGAATCGTTTTCTATAAATGCAGAACCAAACCCCGTTCCTAAAGTCAGAAAGATTTTTCGCTTCCCTGGTGGCTTGTATTTATAGTTAGCACCAACGGCAAAACAGTGTGCATCGTTTGAAAAACAAAATAATGTGTTGTGGCAACCAGTAATATTTTTCAAAGCCTGACCCACATGAATACCGAAAGTTGACTGAAATTTTCCTCCCACTCCGGTTATGGCACTTACCCCTTTTTCATAATCAAACGGACCCGGAAACGCAATACCTATTGCATCAATTTCATTGGCGCCTGTTATTAATTCTATAATACATGCCCCGATGGTTTGTAAAATTGTATTGGCAGAACCTTTTGAATCAAGTACTTTTTGATTTATATGCAGCCACAGCTCATTTGCCGCATGCAAATCAATTAAACTTGCTGATACATGGCTCCCACCAACATCAACTCCTATACTTTTTTTAAAGTCATTTCTCATCCAATTCATAGCTTTTCTATAATAAAATTCATTTAATCAAACCCACCCTGGCCCCGGTAAAGATTTACGGGCTTGTTCAACTTTAATTTTATTACAGTAATATATTTGTCCAGAGCTGTTTCAGGAAGATTGATATAAACCAGTCCCGGCACATGGCTCCAAGATATTTTGCCAACTATTTTGTGTTGCAGTTTTACATTAGCACCCAACACCGTAATATCCTCGATTTTACTATCCAATCCTTTTACCATTAATTGACCACTTGTTTTTCCATGCACAAATAAATACAGGGTGGTGGAGTCTTTTGACAATGTAGTTGGCCCGTAAAAATGACCTTGAGGTATTCCGCCGATGGTATTAAATACTGCTTCGCCATTTCTTTTATTCCATGCGCCTAATTCTTTTAATACATTAATTTGCTCTGCAGGGATAGTTCCATCTTCCATGGGCCCCATATCCAATAAAAGATTACCTCCGTTTGAAACGGCATCAACAAAGATGGAAATTATTTCGTGAGGAGTTTTCCAATTGTTATCATGATGAAAACCCCAGTTATCATTGGTGGTCATACATAATTCCCACCAATTAAGATGAGGTCTGCTTATCGGAAAATTTTGTTCTGGTGTAGCATAATCACCATATCCCTGCAGGCGACCATTGATAATTGCCGATGGGTTTTTTGAAAGAATAATTTGGCGGACTTTTTCTGATTCCCATTCTTCAGCGCTGTGTTCCCAGTCCCCGTCAAACCACCACAAGTCGGGATTATACTGAGTGCTGATTTCTTTTATCTGCCCCTGGAAAAAATTCCTGAACCTGTTCCACCTATCATAATCATTTTTCACTTCATAACGGCCACTGTCCTTTAAAAAACCCGGGTAATCATTATGCGACCAGTCTATTAATGAAAAATATGTGCCGCATTTAATATCTCGTTTACGCAGCTCTTCAAAAAAAGGCTTTATCATATCTTTTTTAGCAGGCGTGGCTTTTACACTGCTCAGGGTATTCATTTTAGTATCATACATCGCCACACCATCATGGTGCTTGGTTGTAATCACTGAATAACGAGCACCGCTTTCTTTAATCAAATCAGCCCATTGAGCCGGATTATAATTTTTAAGAGTAAACCCATTACGTTGTTTCATATAATCAGCATGGCTGATTTTTTTATTATAAAAACTCCAGGATTCATCTATACCGTTAACTGAGTAAATACCGGCATGAATAAAGATGCCCAGTTTAGCATCAGCAAACCATTGCATTTTTTCTTTAATAGTATTGGGGTCAATTTTAGTTTGTGCGTTTGCGCAAGCCATGGCAAGTACAAAAGAGTATAGCAGTGAAAGTTTTTTTAGCATATTACGTTATTTATTTTTTACCGATCTTCATCCTTGAAAAATCTTATTCCTTCTGCGAATAAGTGTTCCATCTTTTCTAAATAGATCATGGTGCCAAACTGCCGGTTCACCTTTACCGGGTTGTTGCCTGGTACCCCAATTGAGTATAGTATTGGTTTTACCATCAGCCATTCCCTAGCAAATCAAACCTACCTTATATTATTTTGCATCAGGTAAAATAATTTCAAAAGTGGCAATATTACACCTGGCTAAAAATTTAGTACATATTAATGGCCTATCATATTTGCTAAAGAGGATAACTGTAAATACGTCAGCCCTTAGTGGACATTTCTAATTATTAAATGTACAACAATCGAAATGACAAATAAATCTGTCTACTTTTTAACTGTAGGATTTTTGGGGGGACTTACACGTCCAAATAGGCATTAAGAATTTTGACTTCCTCCCGGTTTCCGGTAGCTCTTCCAATGGTTTGATTCCATTTCAATTCAGGCTCACAACTTCGCTGAACACTCCATTCTACCCTTTTGCCATCAATTGTAACTCTTACGTAATAGGAAAGGAATTCCCCTTGCTTCTTCTTCCTTTTTTGAGGTAAAAAAGCACTTTGAAACGCTGATTCATAAAAATGACTTTAAATGGTGATAAAATTACCATTAATAGCCACGCTGAAAGGGCATGTTCAAATTCTGAATCCCTTGCTGGATAAGGGTTTCAGATCTATTCGGGCGGAAAAGATGGATATTAATTTTGTCCGCCCGAATTACGCACCAGAATTGGGAGATTTTTGGCGTTTTTTGACAAGGTGCAAAAAACAAAAAACCCCGCAAATTCAGTATTTGCAGGGCTTTTGAGCGATTTGGGGTTTTTTGAGTAACCTAATCTGTGATCCCGCTGGGACTCGAACCCAGGACCCATACATTAAAAGTGTATTGCTCTACCAACTGAGCTACGGAATCATCCCATAAGTTTTTGGGAGTGCAAAAATAAGCCAAAAAGGTATCGCTCCAAATTTTTAAAAAAATAATTATCCCGACAAATGTGAATATCAGAAGTATACAAACAAACAAGTCTGCTATTTTTGTACTTAGAATTATTAAATATGTCATACTTCAATAATAAAGTGGTGGCCATAACCGGAGGTAGCGATGGAATCGGCAAAGCAATGGTGGAATCGCTGATTGCCAAAGGGGCCAAAGTAGCCACCTGTGGTCGCCATTACGATAAATTATACAATCTGCAATTAAACTATTCCACCGAACCCCTTCATACAATTACCTGCGATGTAAGTAATGAACAGGATTGCAAGAGGTTTATTGAGTCTACCCTTAAAACATTTGGTCGTATTGATATATTAATCAATAATGCCGGAATAAGTATGCGTTCGCTATTCCTGGACGCGGACATGGAAGTACTTAAAAAAATTATGGATGTTAATTTCTGGGGAGCAGTTTACTGCACCCGTTTTGCTCTACCTTCTCTTATTGAAAATAAAGGAACCGTAGTAGGTATTTCATCAGTGGCGGGCTACCGGGGATTGCCTGGCCGAAGCGGATATTCCGCTTCCAAATTTGCACTGCAGGGATGGATGGAAGCGCTTCGGGTCGAAATGCTAGACTTAAATGTAAACGTTATGTGGATATGCCCGGGTTTTACTACTACTGGCATACGTTCGGCCGCATTGGGGCCAGATGGACAATCCAGGGCCGAATCACCTATCGATGAAGAAACAATGATGACAGCAGAAGAATGCGCTGCTATTTCCCTATCGGCCATTGAAAAAAATAAAAGAAATGTGATTATGACCTTTACCGGAAAACGAACTGTTTTTTCAAGCCGATTTTTCCCCCGGATCGCTGATCGGCTGATCCATAAATATTTTTTCCATAATGGCAAACTGATCAAATAAATGGAAGATTACCTATAAATTCACCTTTTTCAATACAAAATCTTCACTTCCTTTTCAGGCATGCCATTACTAACCCTTACCACAGATATTGGTCACCAGGACTACCTGGCAGGTGCCATCAAGGGACAATTATTTCAAATTAACCCCCAGTTTACCATTGTTGATATATCGCACAGCATCGCTCCTTTCAACTATCCCCAGGCTGCGTATGTATGTCGTAATGCAATAAAAAACTTTCCCCCATACACTTTTCATCTTTTACTGGTAAACCTGTTTGATAAGCGACCAGAGCAGCTCTTACTGGCTTATCACAATGAGCAATATATATTATGCGCGGATAATGGATTACTCACCATGGTGTTGGAGGACAAGCCCGAAATGGTTATCGGATTGCCCTTGGAAAAAAACGCGTTAAAGAATACTTTGTATTTCACGTCAGTAATGGGAAAAGCAATCCAGCAATTGCAATCGGGAATGAGCTTGCCACAAATAGGAGAACCCGATATTTCTATCGTAGAAAAAAATCATTTGCGGCCTTTATTAAGTGATAATTGGATAGAAGGGCAAATAATCTTTATTGATAATTTTGAAAATATCATTATTAATATAACCCGGAATCAGTTTGAAGAACAACGAAAAGGACGCTCCTTCCAAATTGTATTTAAGCGCGATGAAGTGATTGACCGTATCAGCGAAACATATGCTGATGTTCCCGAAGGGGAGAAATTAGCTTTGTTTAACTCTGCCGGTTACCTCGAAATTGCCATAAACAAAGGAAATGCGGCTGGCCTTTTTGGCCTTCATGGATTTTCAGAACAATCTCAAAACCTCCAAAACCGCTTATTCTACCAAACTGCCCGCATTCTTTTTGAATGAGTCCGATTACCTCCTCTTTTAGCCTGTTTTGGGTTTACCGCATCGCCTGTATTTCAAGATCGTCTTACAACTTAATCAGCTAAGGCTCAGATGATTTTTGAGTTTCTGAAATAGGCCGAAAACCCTATCTTTGCAAACCTTAAAAAAATAAACTCTACGCAATGAGAGCATTGGTCACCATTTTTACTGTACTGCTGATTGGTATTTCCCTGTACCAGCTTTCTTTTACCTGGTTTGTAAACAAATATGAGAAAGAGATTGAGGCAAAAGCAGTTCAATACATCAAACGGACATATCCTTCCGCGGAACAAAAATATCCAGGCAATAAAGAATCCCAGTCTATCTACCAGGATTCGCTAAATATTTTCAAAGCGAGTTATAGGGATAGTTTATTAAGCGCGTCAAAAGATAAATCAATTACCTGGTGGGGACAATCTTACCAAAAGGCGAAAGAAAGTGAATTGTTGCTGGGCCTGGATCTACAGGGAGGTATTAACGTTACCATGGATATAGCACTAGATGGTTTGATTAAAGGACTTGCCAACAACCCCAAAGATCCACAACTGCTAAAGGCTATTGCAGAAGCGCAAAGGTTAAAACTTACCAGTGATCAGAACTTCATAGACCTTTTTGGAACGGCTTTTAATACGGTTAATCCGGGTGTTAAGCTTGCCCCTCAGTTTGCCAACAGCAACCGAAATAAGTTAAGTATAAACGCAAGCGACGGACAGGTAATAGACTACATTAAAGGAGAAGCCCGGGGAGCAATGAGTCAGACCTTCCAGGTTTTGCGCCGACGCATTGATAAATTTGGAGTAGCTCAGCCTAATATAAATCTCGATCAGAATAAAGGAATCATTACCGTAGAACTGGCCGGTGCCACGGATCCGGAAAGAGTAAGAAATTATTTACAATCTACTGCGAACCTCCAATTCTGGGAAGTGTATACATACGAAACTCCTTCAATAGTGTCCGGAGTTGAAAATGCAGACAAAGCGCTGGACGCCTACCTGAACGGAAATAAAACCGTCAGCATTGACTCCCTCACCCAGTTGAAGATCGACAGCCTCCGGGCAAAAAAAGATTCTTTAAGTATTGCCAAAGCAGATTCAATAAAAAGAGCAGTCGACTCCTCGTTAACGGCTAACCGCAAAGCTCCATTAATTCGGTTAATGAATCCCAGCATAGTACAACCTTACCGGGATGAAAATGGTGCTACCCGTTACCCGGCCATTGTAGGAAGGGTATTACTTAAAGACACTGCCGATCTGAACAAATATCTCAGTCTGCCCGTAGTAAAAAGTAATTTTCCCGCCAATGCAAGATTTGTTTGGGGAAAGAGAGGCCGGGATGATAAGGGCAATTCATTGAATGCTCTCGATCTCTACATCATAAAAACACTACCCGGGCGCGATAATGCAGAAATAGAAGGAAACGTTATTGAAAACGCCGTTCAGGATTATGACCAGGTGGGAAATGTTACGGTGAGTATGCGAATGAGCACCAGCGGTGGAAAGAAGTGGGCTGATATGACAGGCCGGAATGTGGGAAAGCCAATTGCCATTGTATTAGATGATATTGTTTATTCAGCACCTAATGTTACCAGTAAAATTGAAGGAGGAAATTCGCAAATTACCATGGGGCGCGGTACCGGCAAACAACAGGGTCTCATTGTGGAGGAAGCCAACGACCTTGCCAATATCTTAAAATCAGGAAAACTGGATGCGCCGGCCAAGATCGTTCAGGACCAGGTGGTAGGTCCTACCCTGGGTGCCGAGGCGGTAAACGGCGGAATCAAATCCTTCAGCATTGCCTTTGCCGTTATTTTTATCCTTATGCTGGTGTATTACAATACGGCCGGTATGGTAGCCAACATCGCGCTGATATTAAACCTTCTTTTCACCATTGGGGTATTAAGTTCATTACACGCAACCTTAACTGCCCCTGGTATTGCCGGTTTGGTATTGACTATTGGTATGGCAGTGGATACCAACGTAATTATATTTGAACGAATAAAAGAAGAACTTGCCCGGGGGCTGAAACATACTGAAGCCGTTAAACTCGGTTATCGCCGATCCCTTCCTCCGGTGCTGGATGCACACGTCACTACTTTTATGACAGCTGCCATCCTGGCCTATTTTGGTTTGGGCCCGGTACTTGGATTTGCTACCACGCAAATGCTGGGTATTGTACTTTCTTTATTTTGCGGTATCCTGGTTTCAAGACTAATTACTGATATATTTACCAGTAAGAATCGTCACTTCAATTATTTTACCGCGCTTTCGAAGCGTATATTTAAACATGCCAGTTTTAAGTTTATTGAATACCGGAAAGTAGCCTATGGAATTTCCATTATTGTATTATTGTTGGGCGTGGCAGCAATCTTTAATGGTTTTAACGAGGGGGTAGAGTTTAGCGGCGGACGTAGTTACATCGTAAACTTTCATAAGCCCGTTAATGAAAATGAGGTAAGAATAGCTCTGGAAAAAACTTTTGGCAAAATGCCCGTTGTTAAAACCTATGGCTCTGCCAGCAAATTAGATATTACTACCGACTATAAAATTAATGAAGCCGGTTTATCAGTAGACTCGTCCGTTCGGAATACCTTATTCCAGGGATTAAAACCTTTTCTTCCCGTAAGTGCAACGATAGAAGAGTTTGGAACCACCAGATTTGTAGAAGGAACTAAGCGAGTGGATCCTACCATATCAGACGACTTGAAAACAGGTGCCAAATGGGCTACATTTTGGTCGTTATTAATTATCTCCATTTATATCTTCATTCGTTTCCGCGACTGGAGGTATTCGCTGGGAACTATCATCGCTTTGTTGCACGATGTATTAGTCACATTGGCTGTTTTCTCCTTCCTTAAAAACATTGTTCCCTTCCCGCTGGAAATCGATCAACACTTTATCGCAGCCATATTAACAGTGATAGGTTTCTCGATGAATGATACAGTCATTGTTTTTGACCGGGTGCGGGAATACAGCCATTCTATGCACGGTGCGAGTAAAAAAGAGGTTATCAATAAAGCAATCAATGATACGCTTAGCCGAACGATTATGACTTCACTCACCGTATTCCTGACCATCTTAATATTGTTTTTGGTAGGAGGGGAAGTAACCAAAGGATTTGCCTTTGCCATGTTGATCGGAGTCGTAACCGGAACCTACTCTTCTATATTTGTAGCAGCCCCCATCCTGGTTGATTTTGCTAAAGATAAACCCTTGGGCGAAGCCGATTTTGTTGAGCATAAAACCAATATCAAAAAGAAACCAACGGTTCTCGCTAAAAAAGTATAATAGCCCCTAACAAATAAAAAGCCCTGGCTTAGTAAAATAAGCCGGGGCTTTCTTATTCCGGTAGCCTGATTTTAGGTGATTGAACGGAAAACAAACAGGAGCAGTCGGTAAAAATAAAATTATCTTGATCGACCTGGTGCGAACTTTTACAAACATGACTTCCAAAGCTTATCATACCAGGTGATAATAGAAACCAGGAAAAAGGAGAAAAGGAAAACTTACAATCTTGCAGGTGATTGATTATTGCTTGGGAGTTTGAATATAATCAGAATAATTTTTGAAGGGTGTAATTAATACTTTACCTCGAATCTATCCCCTTTAATCAATATCCGGCTTCCCGCATCCCGACTCAACCCCCTTATACTGAAAAAGAGGTTCCGCATCCACAGGTTTTAGAGGCGTTCGGATTCTTAAATACAAAACCACGGGCATTCAATCCATCCTGCCAATCGATTTCCATGCCCATAAGATAAATACCATGCGATTTGTTCATCACAAATTGAAATCCGGAATATTCATACGTTTCATCTGATTCTTCCTTCTTATCAAAACCTAAAACATAGGTTAGTCCTGAACAACCCCCTCCCTTGACGCCTATTCGCAGGTAGGTGGTTTTATCAAATCCCTCCATATTCATCAGGCGATTAATTTCCTCCACCGCATGCTGCGTAAAACTAACCGGCAATTCAATTACTGTTTCCATAATTATATTTTGAACAGTTGTAAAAATACAAACAATTAGTGGCTTATAAAAGCCAGCGGGATGACTATGGGTTAATTTATTACAAAACTTTAAACACCAGGCTTTAAAACAATGAACTTTCAAAGCATTTGTTACTTTTGCTGCTAAACCCAACTACATGTCACTCAGTGTACCTGAATTACTCATTCAAATAGCTATTGCCTTATTGATAGGTGGTACCCTTGCGTACCTTTTCTGGAAACAACGAAAGCAGGCAAAAGAAATGCTGCAGCATAAAGAAATTACGAGCCCTAAACAACAGCCCTCTGCTCCGATGCAACTGCAGGCTTATGAAAGATTAATATTGCTCGCTGAAAGAATTTCCCTTCCTAATCTGATAAACCGTCTTAACCAACCCGGTATTAGTGTAAGAGAAATGCAATCCCTGCTTACCCAGAGTATACGGCAGGAATTTGATCATAATATTACCCAGCAGATTTATGTAAGCGCGGAAGCCTGGCAGGCTGTTCAGAATTTAAAAGACCAAAACCTGCTTATTGTAAACCAGGTAGCTTCTTTTATGCCCGCCGAAGCAACGGGTACAGACCTGAATAAAAGCATTCTGGAAATGCTGATGAATTCACCAAAAGCGTCTTTGCATGGTGTGGTGGCAGAGGTACTGAGTTATGAAGCGAAAAAATTGTTGAAATAGTTTTCTTAGTTGTTAGTTTATAGTTTGTGGGTCAACCCCTGCGTACTCCAAGTCAAAAAATTCAACCCGCTTTCAACTTTTTTATATGTCTGAAAAAAAGATTTATACTGATAGTGGCATTGAAATCAAACCGGTTTATACTGACCAATCCATTCATTTTACAAACCAGAAAGAACTACCGGGAGAATTTCCTTTTACACGGGGGGTACAGTCGGATATGTATCGCGGTAAGCTGTGGACCATGCGTCAATATGCGGGCTTCAGTACGGCCGAAGAAAGTAATAAAAGATATCATTATTTATTAAGCCAGGGAGTTATGGGGTTGAGTGTGGCCTTTGATCTTCCTACGCAGATCGGATACGACAGCGACCATGCATTGGCTGAGGGAGAAGTTGGTAAAGTAGGCGTTGCCATTAATAGCATAGAGGATATGCAAACCCTGTTTAATGGAATTAAGCTGGAAGAGGTGAGCACGTCTATGACAATCAACGCAACCGGTTTTATCCTCCTGGCGTTTTATGTAGCACTCGCTAAACGCCAGGGAGCCGATCTTAAAAAGATTACGGGAACCATTCAAAATGATATTTTAAAAGAATATGCTGCCCGCGGAACATATATCTATCCCCCCAAACCCTCTATGCGAATCATTACTGATATTTTTGAATGGTGCGCCCAGGAATTGCCTAAATGGAACACTATTTCCATTTCCGGTTATCATATCCGGGAAGCTGGCAGCACGGCCGTTCAGGAAATTGCCTTTACATTGAGTAATGGTAAGGCTTACGTAAAAGCAGCCCTTGAAAAAGGAATGGATATTAATGTTTTTGGGAAACGCCTCTCTTTCTTTTTTAATGCCCATAATAATTTATTTGAAGAAGTTGCCAAGTTTCGCGCAGCCCGGCGAATGTGGGCCCGCATCATGAAAGATTTGGGAGCCACTGATCCAAAAGCTATGATGCTCCGCTTTCATACCCAAACCGGGGGCAGTACCTTAACGGCCCAGCAACCGCTGAATAATATTTCAAGAGTAACTATTCAGACTTTAGCAGCCGTATTGGGAGGTACGCAAAGTCTTCATACCAACGGATACGATGAAGCAATGAGCTTGCCTACAGAAGAAGCCGCTCGCATTGCCTTACGTACTCAACAGGTTGCTGCATTTGAAAGTGGTATTTCTGACACGGCCGATCCCTTAGCAGGTAGTTTTTTCGTTGAAACGCTTACCAATGAAGTAGAAGAGGCGGCCTGGTTGCTGATAAATAAAATTGATGCGATGGGTGGCAGTGTGCCCGCTATTGAAGAAGGTTTTATACAAGACGAAATTGCCCGCAGCGCATACGAATACCAGCGGCAAATCGAAACCGGCGAAAAAATAATAATAGGTGTAAATAAGTTCCAGGTAGAAGATGATGCCCCTATACCTGGTTTTACAATTGATGACAGCATACGCACATTTCAGGTTGAGAAACTGAACGCATTAAAAAGAAACCGGGACAATGCTAAAGTTGACCAGTGCTTACAGGTTTTAAACGACCGGGCCGTTAGTGGAGAAAATATTATGCCAGCTGTTATTGAAGCGGTTGAGCACAATATAACCCTTGGCGAAATTGCCGACGAGCTAAGAGGGGTATTTGGAGAATATAAATGACTGCCCGCCTGATAAAAAGCACCTGATGTTTTCAATAACTTTCATCCTGAACAAATGAGCTTTCAATAGTAAGAAGTAGAAGAGGAAAGTATTAACGAGTTTATCAGCGCAGAAATACATCCAAACCCAATCTATTTGGCCTCCCGTCAAAATCGGCCATTAGGAAAAACGAAATGATAGTTTATACGGAATTGTTTCTAATAATTGAAAAATCTTCTCACCACCTGATTTCCTTTAAGCAGGGATAAAACGTATTGCCCTCTTTGCAAAAACCCAACTGGTATTTGTAAAGAATTATCCCCGGTTTCTAATTGTACAAACCGTTTGTGCAATATATTTCCTGAGCCACAGGAAACAGACACCATAAATACTCCGCGATCGGCTAAAGATATCTGGGCAAAAACGTATTCTTTACTAATACGCACATTCATTATATCGATGCGGGAGGTACCGGAGTCTTTCATAAAATAGGGTTGGCCTTTTTCATGAACGATAATATATAACACTTATTATTTGATAAGTGTCAAACACTTGCTTCCAGAAGAACCTTTGCCTTTAAACAATCGGCCTTACCAGCTTCCATTTCAGGAATATTCGATACTTTCAACCCATAAAACATAAATTAATGCCATTTTCAAAAATCCTGCTCAGTTATTGCTTCCTTTTGCTTTATGTAAATAGCGGAGCGCAATCACCCACACCCATTCAGCAGCTTATTAACCAAAAATCAAGCGCGCTGTTGCCTAAAGTAATTGAATGGAGACGATATATACATCAGAATCCTGAACTCGGAAACCGCGAGTTTAAAACCATGGAATATATTGCCGCGCATTGTAAGAAGTTAGGACTGGAAGTACAAACAGGAGTGGCAAAAACAGGTGTAGTAGCTATACTGCGGGGTGGTAAACCGGGGCCGGTTGTTGCGTTGCGGGCCGATATGGATGCGCTGCCCGTAAAGGAAAGAGCGGATCTTCCGTATAAGTCGGTGGCTATATCCGACTATAACGGACAATCAGTTCCGGTGATGCACGCCTGCGGTCATGACACCCATGTAGCTATGCTGATGGGAACAGCAGAATTGCTTGTTTCTATGAAAAAAGATGTTCCCGGTATCGTGAAATTTATTTTCCAACCTGCTGAAGAAGGCCCACCGGGTAACGAGGAAGGCGGGGCGCCCCTGATGGTAAAAGAAGGAGTGATGGACAATCCAAAAGTCGATGCCATATTTGGTATTCATATCAATTCGCAAACCGAAGTGGGTAAGATAAAATACAAACCGGGTGCTACTATGGCAAGCAGTGATTGGTTTACGATAAAAGTAAAAGGCAGGCAATCACATGGGTCGCAGCCCTGGAGTGGCATTGATCCGATCGTCGTTTCTTCCCAAATAATAAACGGACTGCAAACTATAGTTAGCCGCCAGGAAGATCTTACTAAAGCTCCTGTTGTTATTACAGTGGGAAAAATCAGCAGCGGCGTACGGGCAAATATATTACCCGAAGAAGCGATGATGGAAGGAACCATCCGAACACTTGATCCCGCTATGCAGAAAGACGTACATGAACGAATCCGGCTTACTGCCACTAAAATTGCCGAAGCGTCGGGGGCTACTGTAGAAGTTACAATCGAAACCAAAACGCTGGTTACTTACAATACACCTGAATTGGTGAAAATGATGGTGCCCTCTCTCGAAACAGCCGCAGGTAAGGAAAATGTATTAGAAAGTGTTTGGACAACAGGCGCAGAGGATTTCTCTTACTTCGGAGAAAAAGCACCTTCGTTCTTTTTCTTTTTAGGAGGTATGAAGAAAGGACAGGACCCTAAAACTACCCCTGCCCATCATACCCCCGATTTTTATATCGACGATAGCCAGCTGGATGTAGGGGTTAAAGCATTTTCCAATATTATATTTGATTATGCAAGATTAAAACCGGCTACTGCCACTGCCACGGAGGGAACAAAGAAGAAAGCGTTTTGATTTATCAATCAATATGCAAATGTGCAAATGTGCGAATTCTTTATGTCAATAATTTATCAACAATAGGGATTTCTAAATCTAAAAATCCCCGCTTGCAAGGCAAAATATTATTATCTTACTTCGCTAATATTGATCGCACATTCGCACATTCGCACATTCGCACATTCGCACATTCGCACATTCGCACATTCGCACATTCGCACATTCGCACATTCGCACATTCGCACATTCGCACATTCGCACATTCGCACATTCGCACATTCGCACATTCGCACATTCGCACATTCGCACATTCGCACATTAATTTTTCTTCTGCTCCTTCGCCCAGGCATCCTTCAGGGTAACCGTTCTATTAAAGACAAGTTTACCCGAACTACTTTCTTTATCCAGGCAATAATATCCTTTTCGTAAGAACTGGAATCGGTCAGTGGCAATTGCATTTTTCAGCGCGGGCTCCCCATAACCCGTTACTATTTTCAGGCTATGGGGATTGATATATTCCTTAAAATCCCCTTCCTCATCCGTGGGGTCCTCTACCCGGAATAACCGATCATATTCCCGAACTTCCACTTCCAGTGCATCCGCCGCATTTACCCAATGCAAAGTTCCCTGAACTTTTATACCTGAAACATCTTCTCCACTCTTGCTGTTGGGGAAATAAGAACACCGCAATTCAGTAATTACTCCATTGACATCTTTTATTGCTTCGTCGCATTGAATTATGTACGCGCTCTTTAATCGCACTTTGCTTCCTGGTGATAATCGGAAATATTTCCTGGGTGGATTCTCCATAAAATCATCCCGTTCAATTAGTATCTCTTTACTAAATGGAACTTCCCGGATCCCGCCTTCCGGATCTTCCGGATTATTTTCTGTAGATAACGACTCCCCTTCCTGATGGTAATTCGTTAGTACTACACGCACGGGATTAAACACTACCATTCTTCGCTGGGCTATTTTATTCAGGTGCTCGCGGATACAGAATTCCAGCAGGCTTACATCTATCATATTCTCCCGCTTGGCAATTCCGATTCTATCACAAAAATCGCGGATACTATCTGGTGTATATCCCCGGCGTCGAAGACCGGTAATAGTAGGCATTCGCGGATCATCCCAGCCGGTAACATAATTTTCATTAACTAATTGAAGCAGCTTTCTTTTGCTGGTAACAGTATAATTAATATTGCGACGGGCAAACTCGTATTGACGGGATGGATAGATTTCTAACTTTTCAATCAGCCAATCATACAACTCGCGGTGCGGCACAAACTCTAATGTGCAAATAGAATGAGTTACGTGTTCAATCGAATCACTTTGTCCGTGCGCGAAATCATACATTGGATAAATACACCAATTATCTCCTGTACGATGGTGATGGGCATGTTTGATCCGGTAGAGAACCGGATCGCGCATCAGCATATTGACATGTGCCATATTTATTTTAGCCCGTAAGGTGCGCGTGCCATCCGCAAACGCGCCATCCTTCATTGCGTTAAACAGTTGAATATTTTCTTCTATAGAACGGTTTCGGTAGGCGCTCTCTTTCCCCGGCTCGGTAGGTGTTCCTTTTAATATAGCCATTTCTTCGCTGGTACTATCATCAACATACGCCAGTCCTTTATTAATTAATTTGATAGCAAACTCATACAGGTTATCAAAATAATCGCTGGCATATAGTTCATTTTCCCAGTTAAATCCCAGCCAGCGCACATCATCTTTAATACTTTCGACGTATTCGGTTTCTTCTGTAACCGGATTGGTATCATCAAAACGCAAGTTGGTATAGCCGGGATATTTTTTGGTAAGTCCGAAATTGAGGCAGATACTGCTGGCATGACCAATATGCAGGTACCCATTCGGCTCCGGCGGAAAACGGGTAATGATACTTTTATACTTCCCATCCTTCAGGTCGTTCTCTATTATTTCCTCCAGGAAATTCAGACTTCTTTCTTCTTTAGTAATGTCTTCGCTCATAGGCTGCAAAGGTAGGGAAGAGAGGGGATTATGGAGCACTTTGAAATAAGGCGGCGATTGAAAAACCATCAGTCTTTAACCTGGTTAGTTTCCATAAAATATGATCACCCAGAATTCTTTAAGAGGATAGCATATAAATAAAAAAAATCCTTTATTCTAAAAGATTTCCAAGAATTATACCGGGAAGAAAGTAATAATTTTTACGGTAAGCATTATAGTAAATGGATTATAACGAAAATTAACTTAATAGCGATTTTGGGCAGGCACCCATATCAATACTTATAAAATGAAATCGAAATGAAATTACCAGGATTGCTTCTCTAAGTACTACTATCGGAGTATTGTTTCTTTTCTTCTTATCAACGACCTTGCATCTTTCTTTCTATTAATCATTAAACCTTTTCTTATGGCAAGAAACATTTCTGCCAGGATGAATTTCCTGGTTAAATTCGGTATTCTCCCTCCCGAAGCGTACGACTTCGTTTTTCCGCACGGACCTCGCTTTTCTTCGTTTACTAAAGAGTATGCTATGGCTGGTGTAGTAAGAGACATCGCCCGGGCACTACCCGATAAAAGTTTGCAGAAGAAGTTAATGTCTGCAGGCAGATCGATGGTGGAGTATTCTTCTAAAGGATTGATCAATGGATGGGAAGAAGGCGATGATATCTGCCCGCCCTACTGGCCCCCCATTCCCGGACTCATTCCCGGCGGAGGGGGAGATCCGGATCCCATTCCCTGGATGATAGCCAGGCAAGAAGGTATCTCCATTTATGCAAACGCTTTAAAGGTTATTGCCGGTCTTAGTAAAGTACCCGCGGTTGCCAAGCAACTCAATGAAATTGCCGGAGCATTAAACAGCCGGGAAATTTCGTTTGCAGTAGAGCATAATTAAGATAAGAACATAAAAAGAAAGTAGATAATCCGGGGACCTTATATTCATGTCATTGATAAAAGCAACTCCAGTAATCTACTATCTTTTTTTTGAAAGAATTAAACCACTCATAAACTAAAACAATTATCATGCTTACGGTTTCTGGCGATCAGAAACGCCCGGCTTGATCCGGTAGCAGCATTTGGGCCGATTCTTCACCCATCTTCCCCGGATAAGCAATCAATCATAAGATCGTTTAAACTTTGCAAGGCGGCTTTATGGATGAATAATATCCCTCTTCGGAACAAACCCAGGTTTGGCAAAAATCATCACACTTTAAAACATTCATTCTGAATGCTTCTGAAACGTATGTTCGTTAATATTTTACTTATTTTCTTAACTTTTTGGATGCGATTTTCAGGCTATTAAGCCTTATTTTTGTAATCCTCGGATTTTTTATAATAAATGGTGAATGTTTATTGTTTGTTTTATTTCCGGGGGATGACAAATTTCATTAGTAGCGAATATTGAAATTGATCACAGGAAAAAGGGGAATTTATTTTTAAGATTTCGACCTGGCTTCCTGCCGAAACTTAATAAGTAAGGCAATTTTACCTAAGCTTGCCCGTTTAGAAAACTGAACCAGAAGAACTGTTGAACACTTAAAAATGGATTGGCCCATGCAGCAGTTAAAAAGGAAAAGGCTTCACCGATTAGCAATTTTGCCGGTTACTATTACCGCAATCTTGTCGATGTATTCATTCGCGCCCCCCTCACACCTATTTGCAGATAATTTGTTATCTGAAATGTCGGTGGCTGAAAAAAGTCCCGCAGGTGATGTTTCAACTATCCCCCTATCTACCACTGATAATTTATCATTTTCCGAAAGTAAGAAGTTTGTTTATGACAGCCTGCAACTGGAAGCAATGGGCTTGTCCAGGGAAGTTTTTGAAATGGCTCTTCATGGAATGGAAAAATTAAAAAATGCCAATTTAATAAACAGTGAAATACTTTCTATAATTGATTTCAGCAAATCCAGCACGGAGAAGCGGTTATTTGTTATTGACCTTGATCACTACGAATTATTGTTTAATACCTGGGTAGCACATGGCCGCAATTCCGGTGAAGCATGGGCTAATTCTTTCTCTAATAAGCCGCGATCCAAGAAAAGCAGTCTGGGATTTTATGTTACTGGACCCGCTTACCAGGGGAGTAATGGCTATTCGCTGAAATTGCTGGGGGTTGAAAATGGAATTAATAATAATGCTTTTCAGCGTGCCATTGTTGTTCATGGAGCCGATTATGTAAATGCCAATTATATTAACAGCCAGGGGTATATTGGCCGTAGCCAGGGTTGTCCCGCGGTTGCTCCTAGGATAAGCCGCCCACTGATAAATACCATTAAGGAGGGCACTTGTCTTTTTATTTATCACCCGTCGGCATCTTATCTGAATCAGTCAGCACTGTTGCAGTAGTTTATTCACATTCATCTTTCTTCTGGTAATAAATAAGCGCCCCCACCAAAAGGGCAGGGTTTATCTTTGCCCCTTAATTTTTATTATGCTTAAGGTGGGTGTTTTTGGAGTTGGTCATTTAGGAAAATTTCATCTAAATAACTGGAAAGATATTAGAGATGTTGAGTTAGTAGGATTTTATGATCCCAATGATTCCGCCGCCCAGGAAGTTTGTGAAAAATTCCAACTCGCTCGCTTTATTGATGCCGCTACGTTAATGGATACGGTGGACGCAGTAGATATTGTGGCGCCAACCAATTTTCATTTCGATTTATGTAAACTGGCTATTCGAAAAGGCAAACACGTTTTTGTTGAAAAACCGCTGGCCAATACGATGGAGGAAGCCAGGGAATTGGTAAAGCTGGTAAAAGAATCTAATATCAAATTCCAGGTCGGGCACGTGGAAAGATTCAATCCCGCCTTTCTTGCCGTGCAGGAACTCTCGCTCAATCCGATGTTTATTGAAGTGCATCGCCTGGCAGAATTCAACCCGAGGGGTACGGAAGTAAGCGTTATCCTTGACCTAATGATACATGACATAGATATTATATTAAGCATCGTAAAGAGCGAAGTAAAAACAATTTCAGCCAGTGGCGTTGCGGTGATGACAGATACGCCGGACATTGCCAATGTTCGAATTGAATTCAATAATGGCTGTGTTGCTAATCTTACCTCAAGCCGTATATCGATGAAAAAAATGCGTAAAATGCGTTTGTTCCAGAAAGATGCCTACATTGGGATGGATTTTCTGGCCAAGAAAACCGAGATCATAAAATTGAAAACACCCCAGGATGTGGATGTTTTTTCGTTCGACCTGGAGACGCCACATGGTAAACGAACCATTGCTGTCGCCAATCCCCAGGTGCCCGAAATAAATGCCATCAAAATGGAATTGGAAAAATTCCGGGATGCTATTGCCTCCAATACACCGGTAATAGTTAGCGAAGTAGACGGGTTACGCGCAATGGATGTAGCGCACCAAATACTCCAAAAAATAAAAAACAATAGTATTATTGCCTGATTATTCAAATGGCAAATTCAAACCGAATTCATAGCAGTTGGTATGTAGTGGTCGATTACCTGGCAGCGGTTCTGGCATGGATCGTTCTTTATTTTACCCGGAGATACTTGCTGGAAGAAGCCATAACAATAGAAAGAAAAATTTATTTAAACGACCGGTTCTGGTGGGGCATTACCCTGATTCCTGTGGCCTGGCTTGTTTTCTATACAATCATTGGAGCCTACCGCTCGCTATATGCAAAATCCAGGCTGAATGAGTTTACGCTCACTCTAATCAGTAGTATAATCGGTTGTACACTCATTTTCTTTCTCATTGTCATCAATGACCCGCAACATAATTATACCTACTACTACAAGGCTTTCTTAATCTTCCTGTGTGCCCAATTTGTTTTTACCTGGATAGGGCGTTATACCTTGTTAAGTAAGGTTAAGAAGCAACTTGATACCGGTATGATCCGGTTCAACACGCTGCTGATTGGAGCCAATAGTGTGGCCACCGATATTTATAAGAATACTTCCGGCGAATTGAAACGAGCCGGGTATCATTACACCGGATTCGTATCTGTAAACGGGGCGACTAACGGAATACAGCAATACCTCCCTTCTTTGGGGGAACTGACGGAGCTTGAAAAAGTAGTAGAAGAAAAAAATATCCGTCTTATAGTAATAGCCCTGGAGAAAAAAGAAATAGAAAATATTGAAAAAATAATAAACCGGCTAAGTGACCAGGACGTAGATATAAAAATTGTAGCGGATACGCTGGATATCCTTTCCGGATCGGTAAGAACCAGCAATGTGTATGGAGCAGTCTTGTCGGATATAAAATCGGGACTGATGCCCGACTGGCAGCAAAACATAAAACAGGTCATTGATATAGTGATCGCATTAACCGGGCTTATTATTTTGTCGCCTTTGTTCTTATATGTGGCAATCCGGGTACGCCTGTCTTCTCCCGGCCCTATTATTTATTCGCAGGACCGGATGGGATATAAAGGCCGAATCTTTCCCATTTATAAATTTCGTTCGATGGTTAATAATGCAGAACCAACCGGCCCGCGTCTTTCCTCGGAAAATGATGTGCGTATAACCCAGTGGGGACGAACCATGCGCAAGTGGCGCCTGGATGAACTCCCTCAACTATGGAATATTCTGAAAGGGGAAATGAGCCTGGTAGGACCCCGGCCCGAACGTGCCTACTATGTGGACCAGGTACGCCAACAAACACATTATTACAATTACCTGCTTAAAGTTAAACCCGGTTTAACCTCCTGGGGAATGGTTAAATATGGCTATGCCGAAAATATTGAACAAATGATTGAACGGATGAAATATGATCTTATTTATATAGAAAATATTTCCCTCGCGCTCGACTTGAAAATTATGCTGCATACCCTTCGTATTATTTTTATGGGAAAAGGAAGATAAGATTGTTAAATTTTTTCATGCAGTTGTCTGATCTTTCACAACAGCTCAAAACTTATTATTTTCATTGGTCAAACTGATCCAGATGGTAAGATTATCCGGAATTTTTCTTCTCACATGTGTATGCATCTTTACGGTGAAAGGCCAGACATCCTACTGGCAGCAGGAAGTTCGTTATACTATTGACGTATCTCTGAATGATGTTCAACATGCATTGAATGGGAAGCTGGCATTGGATTATTTCAATCATTCGCCCGACACGCTCGGCTTCATCTGGTTTCATCTTTGGCCCAACGCCTATCGCAACAACAATACGGCGCTTTACAAACAATTACTGAATGATAAAGAAGGGAAGAAGAAACTAAAAAACGTTGACCCAGGTTATTTGGATAGCCTCGATTTCAAGGTTGATGGCAAACCATCCAGTATCCAGTATGACAGCGAAAATATTGATATGGCGAAACTGCTTCTTCCAAAGCCACTATATCCGGAGGAACGTATCACAATCACTACACCCTTTTATGTGAAACTACCCTCCTATTTTTCCCGTTCCGGTTATGCGGGCCAGCAGTATATGGTTTGCCAATGGTATCCCAAACCGGCGGTATACGATCGCAAGGGATGGCACGCGTTTCCCTATCTCGACCAGGGAGAATTTTATAGCGAATACGGGTCATTCAATGTAACCATTACTCTTCCGGCTGAATACGTAGTAGGCGCCACCGGTAGTTTACAAAACACAGACGAATTCGAACAATACAAAACGATCGGAAACCAAAACTATCAAAACAGGGAAAAGGGCACCATGCGATTTTATAAACCCGGTAAACCCGGTCAAACAAAGAAACTATTTTACCAGGCGGGCAATGTGCATGATTTCGCCTGGTTTGCCGATAAAGATTTTATTATTCAATTCGATACTGTACAATTACCCTCGGGGAAAATTACCGATGCGTTTACCTTCTATCAGCCTAACAGCAATAAAGAATGGCGAAATAGTATCGATTTTGTAAAAGATGCTGTTACCAGCTATTCCCGCTGGCTCGGTGAATATCCATACCCGGTAGTGCAGGCGGTAGAAGGGCCCAAAAATAATTCCAGTGGGGGTATGGAATATCCCATGATAACATTAATAACCAGTCCGGATGCAGATAAGGAAAACCTGGATGCCGTAATTACACACGAAGTAGGACATAACTGGTTTTATGGAATGCTGGGCACAAACGAAAGAGACAATCCCTGGATGGATGAAGGGCTGAATACATTTTACCAGTTTCGATATGAAGCAGACAAATACCGGGCGAACAGCATTTTTGGGAAAGGCCTTCCCAAAGAACTAAAATCCTTATCGGCCGAAGATTTCCTGGCCAGAATATATGTTGCCCTCAACAACCTACCCGCTAAAGAACCAGTGGTCACTTCTTCTACCAACTTTGCCAATAAAGAGGACTATAGCATCGTTGTATATATCAAGGCCGCCATTTGGCTATTTATTGCTGAAAATACCCTGGGTAAGGAAGAATTTGATAAGGGAATGAAAACTTATTTTGAATCCTGGAAGTTCAAGCACCCTTACCCGGAGGATCTGAAAAATACGTTAGAGAATGCCAGTGGAAAGAAATTAGACGACCTCTTTGAGTTATTAAACAAAGAAGGCAGCTTCCGGTAAAAGCAATCTTGTTATTTTTGAAAAAAATACCTGTTGAAAAATCTGATTGTTCTGCTGTTGATTATCGCCCTTTCAACTACTGCTGTTAGCCAACCTGCTTACTGGCAGCAGCAACTGCATTATATTATTGATGTGCAATTAAACGATAACGAGCACAGCCTTGATGGGTTTTTAAAACTACGCTACTTAAATAATTCACCCGATACCCTCCGTTTTATATGGTTTCATTTATGGCCCAACGCATACAAAAATGACCGCACCGCCTTTAGCGAACAATTATTAGATAATGGCCGAACAGATTTTTATTTTTCTTCGCGGGAACAAAAAGGATATATCAACCGGCTCGATTTTAGGATCAATAACAACACGTTAAAAACGGAAGATCATCCCTTATACATTGATGTACTAAAAGTATTGCTGGCCAACCCCCTTGCCCCCGGTGAAGAAACAGAATTAACTACCCCTTTTCATGTTAAACTTCCCTATAACTTTTCAAGAGGTGGTCATGTGGATCAATCGTACCAGGTTACCCAATGGTATCCCAAACCAGCCGTATATGACAAAAACGGGTGGCACCCGATGCCCTACCTGGACCAGGGAGAATTTTACGGCGAGTTTGCAAACTATGACGTACGGATTACCTTACCCGAAAATTATGTAGTAGCAGCTACCGGCGATTTGCAAAATGATGAAGAAAAGAAATGGTTGCGCCAGCGGGGAGGTCCATTGGTAAAAAGAACCGCTATTAAAAAGTTTCCGGCAAAACCTGTTAAGAAATCCGATATCCCCCAAACAAATTCAGTAATACCCTCTTCTCCTAATTCAAAAACGCTACGGTATCTGCAGGATAATGTGCACGACTTTGCCTGGTTTGCCGATAAATATTTTGGAGTACAATATGATACTATAAAATTAAGCTCGGGACGGGTTGTTGATGCTTACAGTTATTATAGCAGTGACGGAGAAAAATGGTGGAAGAATAGTATGGGTATGATAAAGGATGCTGTACATTTTCGCTCCGCGCTTATTGGCGAATATCCTTTTAGCGTGGTAAGTGCCGTTGAAGCTCCTATTGGATTCGAAGGAGGAATGGAGTATCCAACGATAACCAGTATTTCGCCACTACCCGATGAAAAAAGTTTGGATATCACCATCGGGCACGAAATCGGGCATAACTG
Source organism: uncultured Chitinophagaceae bacterium (assembly GCA_963775145.1). Classification (GTDB taxonomy): domain Bacteria; phylum Bacteroidota; class Bacteroidia; order Chitinophagales; family Chitinophagaceae; genus Endoryza. Next base: position 309,174 of record CAVZHZ010000009.1, on the reverse strand, counting down.
GTTTTATGGTATACTTGCCAGTGATGAACGCCGGTATCCATGGCTGGATGAGGGAGTCAACACTTATTACGATAAAAGATACCAGGAATGGAAATACGGTACCAATCAATCGAGGGAAAAAAAATCTTCATTTATTTCAAATAAACTTCCCGATAGCGAGGACCTGTTAGCCATTAATTCACTGGCTAAAATAAAGAAAGATCAACCGATCAATACTCCGTCTGCCGACTTTTCCGAAACTAATTACAGCGTGATTGCCTATGCCAAAGCCGCTTATACCTTTCAACAACTGGAAAAACATATTGGCAAGGACTTGTTTGATTCAAGCATGAAATCCTATTACCAGGAATGGAAATTCAAACATCCCCAGCCGGAGGATTTCATTATGGCCATAGAAAAGAATTCCGGTAAAGACCTTACAGCATTCAAAAAAGCATTAACTGCAAGCGGTCAAATATTACCAAATGGGCCAACGCATAAAAAAATCAAGCCCGCTTTCCTGTTTGATCTCCGGAATACCTATGAAATTTCTTACATAAATTTTATCCCGGCATTAGGAGTAAATAAATATGATGGAGCGATGCTGGGCGTTTTGATCCACAACTTTAATATGCCGGCTGAAAATTTCCAGTTCTTCGCGGTTCCCTTATATGCCACCGGTAGTAAGCAATTCAACGTTCTTTCGGGAGCCGCCTATACCTGGTATCCTTCGGGCGGCATTCAAAAAATAGAAGCGGGTTTGGGCTATTCCCGATTTTCTACATTAAAAGGAATTGACAGCAACGGAGCCACTATTACCGGGGGGTTCAGCAAGGTGGTCCCCTCCCTTCGATTGACATTCCCGAATCATTCAGCCCGCAGTACAGTGGAGAAATGGATTGAATGGAAAACATTTTTGATTGGTGAAAAAGGATTTGAATACCTGCTGAAAACGGCCGATTCGTTTTATTATCCTTCTAAAGGAAAAACACAAAACAGGTACCTCAACCAATTAACTTACTCCATTACCGATTACCGTTCTTTGTATCCCTATGATATCAATATTCAAATACAACAGGGCGAGGGGTTTTACAGAGCATCCGCCACCTCTAATTACTTTTTGAATTATGCCGGCAGCGGCGGAGCCTCGGTCCGTTTTTTTGCGGCGAAGTTTGGATACCTCGGAACTAAAACCACCGGAAGAGAATTTGAAACGATACCTTATCAACCCAAGTTAACCGCGGTTCGCGGTGACGAAGATTATACCTACAGTAATTATTTTATGGGTAGAAATGAAACCGATGGTTTTGCCAGCCAGCAGGTAATGATGCGGGATGGTGGATTGAAACTACGCACCGACCTCTTCCAGGGGCTACAGGGAAGGAGTGACAACTGGATTGCCGCCATTAATTTGAATACTACTATTCCGGCCAGTATTCTTCCTAAATCCATTCCACTCCGAATTTTCCTGGATGTGGGAACCTATGCCGATGCCTGGAAAAAAGACGCGGCAACCCGACGCTTTTTATTTGTTGGCGGATTACAATTATCGCTCATAAAAGGATTGGTAAATATTTACGCGCCGCTGGTATACAGCAGCGAATTTTCAGACAACCTGAAAACGGTACCGGAAGAAAATAAATTCTTCCGGAAGATCTCTTTTAGTATTGACATACACCGTTTCAACCTGCGGAAACTAAGCAATAATAAATTTCCTTATTAACTGAAATGGAAGATACCTTACGATATCTCCCAAGAGCAGTTATAAATATTGAATCGTGGGATCGATGCATTTCCCATGCTCCCAATGGATTGATTTACGCGTATTCTTTTTACCTGGACAATATGGCCCGGCACTGGGATGGACTGGTATGGGGAGACTATGAATGCGTAATGCCAATAACCTGGAATAAAAAATTGGGAATTTCTTATTTGTATCAACCCCCTTTTACTGCTTCGCTGGGTATTTTTGGAAATAAAATAACGGACAGTCTTATAATGGAATTTATCCGTTCCATTCCATCGCGGTATAAACTGGTAGAGATAGATATGAATTTTGGAAATAAACTCTCCCTTCCCAATCAAGACATCCACCTGAGAGAAAATTATATACTCGATCTTAATAACCCTTATGAAAAAATCTACGCGGGTTACCGCGACAATATAAAGCGCAATTGCAAAAAAGCACAACAGTTGAATTGCCGCTATTCTAATAATGTTAGAGGTGGTCGAAGTGATCAGGCTATCGCGGGAGCAAATGGGAAAACAATCCGCCGCTTCACCGGAAGATTACCGTCGGTTTAAGAATCTATTCCACTTCCTGCATGCAAGAGGGGAAGCCACTGCCTGTGGCGTTTATATGGACTCCGGTGAGTTGATGGCTTCCTGTGTTTTTTTCTTTTCGCATAACCGGGCATATTATATTTTAGTAGGTAATCATCCGAACGGAAAAACAATCGGGGCTTCCCATTTTCTTATTGATCGGTTCATTGCAGAACATGCAGGGAAAGATTTATTGCTGGATTTTGAAGGATCCGATATTCGTAACCTGGCTTTTTTTTACAGCAGCTTCGGAGCTGTTGTTGAAACCTATCCCGCTCTGCACATCAACCGACTGCCGTGGTGGGTGAGGATCATTAAAAATGTAAAATGAAAAATGTAAAATGAAAAATATAAAAAGGATAGAAAAAGAATCTTACCGTTCGCTGAATAAACGTTAGTCTTTAGTTTTCTTCGACTCCAGGAAACTGTCTTTTGAATCCCAACTCCCAACTCCCGACTCCCGACTCACGACTCCCGCCTCCCGCCTCCTGCCTTATTCAACTTCCCTTTCTTCCAAAATTTTCTCAGCAATTAAAATATCAATGGGCCTGGTGATTTTTATATTCGTCGTTTCTCCTTCGATCAAATGAATTTTTACTCCGAGTTGTTCTACCACGCTGGCCTCATCAGTAAAGGATTCCCGGTAATCCTGTTCAAAGGCTGATTTAATGATATCGCTGAAGAAAGTCTGGGGCGTTTGTATTAACCGTACTTTCTCCCGATTTATTAAAGAATTTCCGGCTACGGTTTCAATGCGGATCGTATCTACCGCCGGTACGGCTGGTATAGCGTTTCCTTTTTCAATAGCGCTGTTATAACATCGCGTAATGAGATCAGTACTCAGCAAACAACGAACTCCGTCGTGCACAAATACAATTGAATGCTGGTCGATAAGATCAAGCCCCTTTTTTACTGATTGAAAACGGGTTTCCCCCCCGGCGGTTACTCTGATCCTTCCCGGGTCTTTTGTAGTCCCAATGATCTCCCTCCCGGTTTGCAAATAAGTCTCCGGTAAAACGAGAATGATTTCCATATCCGAAAAGGCGTTTAAAAAAACAGAGAGCGTATGCCAAAGCAAAGGTTTGCCCTGTAGTTCCAGGAACTGTTTGGGTACGAGGGTTCCCATTCTCATTCCTGATCCTCCGGCCACTATGACTGCATATTTTTTCATTGCACTGATCCAATAGAATTACAAATATGAAGAAAATTAAATGAACGGAATTTGACGCAACTGATTTGCCGAATTAACCGGATTGCCTGTACCATTCTTTGATGCCTGGAGACAAGTGGCCGTTTGCACTCCTTTTTCGGAGGAAAGAAGTAACCGGGTTAGAAAAGTATTGCCGATCATTTTTGTGACAAAAAGTTGAAAGCAAAAATTGAAAGGTTACATCAAAAAAGGAGAAATTCTGCGGGAAGCAGGCTGTCGCCTATCCGGGCGAGTGCCGAATAGCGACAAACAGTACAAGAGTGCGACGCAACCGCCGCCTAATGGGTATCCTGTAGCCGGGCACCCAAATATTCCAGTCTACAAATGCCTGGACTATTCCCCTTCCATAAACTCCCGCTCGATTTCCTCCATTTGTACGATGTCCCATGCCTCACTTTCCGTGGGAGTTACATTCATCATTTCCAATACATCCTTTCTTATCGAGCCAGGTTTCCACTTCCTTGTTCAGGCAACAAACCACTAAAGAAACATTTTGCTCATAAAAGCGCTGTTGAATATTTACCAGGTGTTCCGCGGCAGCATCGTCCATCTTTTTAATGTCTTCCAGGTTCAACACAACGTTTTTAACGTTACCTTGGAGTAAGGGAAGTAAACAATTATCCAGTTCTGCTGTCATATTAGCAGCCAACTTTGGTTCCTTGATGGTTATGACATGGAATATTTCTCTGGTATCAATTTTGACCTCCATAGATACTTTAAGTTGTTAACAGCCGTTAATAATATAGCGGCCGGGCAAGTCAAAAATATTCGTTATTATTGTATCAAACACAATTAATTAGAAAAAAATGGATAACAATTTTTCAGCCCAGGTTAAGGAGATCATCTCGTTTAGCAGGGAAGAAGCTTTGAGGCTGGGAAATGATTTTATCGGCACCGAGCATTTACTATTGGGCCTGATCCGCGAGGGAGAAAATACCGCTGTTCGAATCCTGAAGAGCTTTAATGTTGATCTGTACGAACTGCGAAAAGAAGTTGAACTGGCGGTCAAAGACAAAACCGGTAAAAACATTGCCAACATCAATAGTCTGCCGCTTACCAAGCAAGCAGAAAAAGTAATTCGGGTTACGGTGCTGGAAGCGAAAGCGCTCAAGAGCCCCACCGTAGAAACCGAACACCTGATGCTTTCGATTCTCAAGAATAAAGAAAACGTAGCTACCCAAATTTTAAATCAATTCGACGTGGATTACGATCTTTTCAGAAATGAACTGGGCGTTGTAAAAAGCAACGACGTTCGCAGCGAATATACCGACGAAAATGAAGATGATTTTGATGAGGAAAAAAAGTATGCTCAGCAAAAATCTCGCTCCGCCGGTACTGCAAAAAGTAAAACCCCCGTATTAGACAATTTCGGTCGGGACATAACCCGCCTGGCAGAAAGTGGCGCCCTTGATCCGATTGTAGGGCGCGAAGAAGAAATTGAGCGGGTGTCTCAAATACTTTCGCGGCGTAAAAAGAACAACCCTATTTTAATTGGAGAACCGGGTGTTGGTAAAACAGCCATTGTAGAGGGGCTTGCACTCCGGATCGTACAGCGAAAAGTGTCGCGGGTATTGTTTGATAAAAGAGTAGTATCACTCGACCTGGCTGCCCTGGTAGCCGGAACCAAATACCGCGGGCAGTTTGAAGAAAGAATGAAGGCGATTATGAATGAACTGGAAAAGAATCGCGACGTAATTCTTTTCATTGATGAAATACACACTATTGTTGGAGCTGGTGGAGCCAGTGGTTCACTGGATGCCTCTAATATTTTCAAACCGGCCCTGGCCAGGGGAGAACTTCAATGCATAGGCGCTTCCACGCTGGATGAATACAGAATGTATATTGAAAAAGATGGCGCCCTCGACCGTCGTTTTCAAAAAGTAATGGTAGACCCACCAAGCGTTGATGAAACCATACAAATACTTACCAATATCCAGAGTAAGTATGAAGATTATCACAATGTATCTTATTCAGTGGAGGCAATTGAAGCTTGCGTGAAACTGAGTGATCGCTATATCACCGATCGCCTGCTGCCCGACAAAGCTATTGATGTATTGGATGAAGTTGGCGCGCGGGTGCATCTGAAAAACATTAATGTTCCCAAAGAAATTCTCGAACTTGAGAAGAAGATTGAAGATGTGAAGGGTGAAAAAAATAAAGTAGTCAAGAGCCAGAAATTTGAAGAAGCCGCTTCTTTGAGAGATACTGAAAAAAGACTACAGGAAGAACTGGAAGCAGCCAAAGCGAAATGGGAAGAAGAGAGCAAACACAAACGATATCCCATTGACGAAGAGGCCATCGCCGAAGTAGTAAGCATGATGACCGGCATCCCGGTAAAACGGATGGTTCAGGCTGAAACGGAAAAGCTGAAGAAGATGGCTGATGATATGCGGGAAATGGTAGTTGGCCAGGACGAAGCGATCAGCAAAGTAGTAAAAGCGATTCAGCGTAACAGAGTAGGATTAAAAGATCCGAAGAAACCAATTGGTACCTTTATATTCTTAGGTCCTACCGGGGTTGGTAAAACAGAGTTGGCCCGTGCCTTGTCACGCTATATGTTCGATTCAGAAGATGCATTGATTCGTATCGATATGAGTGAGTATATGGAAAAATTTACGGTGAGTCGCCTCGTGGGGGCACCTCCCGGTTATGTTGGATATGAAGAAGGCGGACAACTTACTGAAAAAGTAAGACGCAAACCTTACTCCGTAATTCTATTAGATGAAATTGAAAAAGCACACCCTGATATCTATAATATTTTATTGCAGGTACTGGACGATGGACAATTGACTGATGGATTGGGAAGAAAAGTGGATTTCAAAAACACTACCATCATCATGACGTCTAATATCGGTGTGCGTCAATTAAAAGATTTTGGAGAAGGCGTCGGCTTTGCTACAGCTTCCCGCCAGCAGCATTCGGACGAAAATAATAAGGCCGTAATTGAAAAAGCGCTAAAGAAAACTTTTTCTCCGGAATTTCTGAATCGTATTGACGATGTAGTTATATTTAATTCACTCAGTAAAGATCATATCTTCCGCATTATTGATATATTGATGAAAGGAGTAATGAAGCGCCTGGTAACCCTTGGGTTCTCCCTGGAGCTTACCGAAGATGCCAAGAACTTTATTGCAGACAAGGGATATGATCAGCAATTCGGCGCCCGCCCACTGCATAGAGCTATTCAGAAATACCTCGAAGATCCCCTGGCAGAGGAAATACTGAACATGAGTATTAAGCCGGGTGATATCATGGTGGCAGACCTAGATAAGGAAAATTCCAAACTCCAATTCAGTGTGAAAGCCCCTTCTAAGGAAAAGTCGAAAGCGTAAACAACTTGTTTTGATACCAGCAAAGGCTCGCATTCAGCGGGCCTTTCTTGATTATGGTCAAGGATAACAGGGCAACTTTACTGTTACCATTGCGTTTTATATTAAGTCCCCAGGTTAATATACCCAAAGCAGGCCGCTCCATTTTCGCAATGGTAATTCCCCGCTGAGGGACATGGAAAATCCAATGATTATGAAAACCGGGTGACTTGCCGTAGTGAGTCACAAATCGTCTCCCACTACATAATTGCCGCAATTTCATTTTGTAAGTAAAATGGATTGCGGCATTTTTGTGTATTACATGGAAAAGAAAATAATTATAACCATCGACGGCTGGAGTAGTTGCGGAAAGAGTACGTTAGCTAAACAGCTCTCCAAGGAATTGGGATATGTTTATATCGACAGTGGGGCTATGTACCGGGCCATTACGCTTTACTTTTTACGCAACCACATAGACTGGACAAATACATCGGATGTAGTAAAAGCCTTAAAGGACATTCGGCTTGAATTTGTTTCCAATCACAAGACTGGTCAGACCGAGATGCATTTGAATGGGGAGAATGTAGAATACGTGATTCGCGATTTGCTGGTAGCCGAAAAAGTAAGTGATATTGCCGCCATTAAGGAAGTAAGAGAATTTGCTGTGGCCCAGCAGCAGCAAATGGGCAGGCAAAAGGGAATCGTAATGGATGGCCGGGATATTGGTACCGTCGTATTTCCAACCGCCGAATTAAAAATATTTATGACGGCAGATAACGCTATCCGTGTGCAGCGAAGGTTCCGGGAACTTTACGAAAAGAATCCCAACATAACGATTGAAGAAGTAAGAAATAATCTCGAAATGCGTGACCATATCGATTCACATCGGCAAGTAAGTCCTTTGAGAAAAGCAGAAGATGCGCTGGTGCTGGATAATTCAACTATCACCGAAAAAGAACAATTGGTTATGGCACTGGAATGGGTTTCGGAAAAAATTAAAACAACCTGAAACCATTTTCTTCTATTTTTTCAAAACTATTTTCCTGATCTCCTCCTGCTTTCAATACCCTTTTATTTAGTAACCCTCTACCAGTTGTTTTATTTGAGAGGAGTAAATTTCACCAAGAATCTGTTAGGAACAGAAAGGTTAACTAATAAAAAGAACCGAGGTGGATATTGTTCGGCTTGACAACATTGACTTATTACCCCAACCTGCTAAGAGTTTAAATTTTCAACAGGAATTCCGGGCATCGGTGTTTGGTAGAGGCCATTTTGAAGGGGGTATTCAGAGATCCAGGGACTCAAAATTTGCCTGATTTACAATAATTTGAATCTTAAAGCCTCCTGATTTTCTTTCAATTTCATGAATCCTGCATTGCAAAGTTCGGCTGGCTTTTGTATTTTGTCCGCCGGTTCAATTCAGGGCATTTCCTGGTTAACTTATTCCTAATCCTAAAAAATTCCTTATGAAAAAGTTCCTACCCGTTTCTTACCTGGTATTTATTTCCCTGTTATTTTTTTCCTGCAGCAAAAACAACTCCCATTATATTTTCGCGGAGGAAGAAATTCCGGCACGATTGGAATCTGCTATTTATCCAGTTATAACCAAACCGGGAGAAATGGTTATTGGCAATGAGCAGGCTACTTGTACCGTAGGTGAAACAGTAACGATGTTTTTGCCCTACCAGGTAGTGGCCGATGATATTCAAAACGCCACATTGTATATTAAAGATGCCGAAACCGGCGAGGTTCTAAGGGAAATGGCTATGGTGCCTTCTACGGATTTATCAATCATCAATATAATAGTACCTGAAGAAATCCAGGGAACGAGCTACCTGTTTGCAAGCCTCCCGATAGAAAATGATTTCAGCGGAAAACGCCTAGGCTTGTCAACAAAAATCACTGCATACAAATTAAGCTCTGAAGATGCTATGAAAAACGCATTCCAGGTGCAATAAAAATTTTCCGGATAATTACGAAAGAGCCCTTGCCAATTGCAAGGGTTTTGTATTTATCCGGTTGAGATGGAGAAAAGAGACACAGAGTCGGGTAATCAACAGATTACTAACAAAGTTTTAAGAAATATTAGTGGGAGCAAACCGTTTTAGGCACACATTTGAGTACATTTACATTACAAAAAATTACCGGATGAATTGGTTTTTCCTTCAGGTTACTAACCCTGCGACTTCAGTAGCAGACTCTCTTAAACAGGTACTCAATAACAACAATAGCACCGCCCCCAGTATGAACCTGATGGATATGCTGGTGAATGGCGGGCCAATAATGATTCCGCTCGCATTGTTGCTGGTATTGGCTATTTTCTTCTTTTTTGAGCGATTAATAGCAATCCGCAAAGCCAGTAATATCGACCCCAATTTCATGAATATTATCCGCGATAATGTTTATACGGGTAATGTTGCCTCGGCCCGATCACTGGCTAAGAATACTCCTAACCCGGTGGCGAAAATGATTGATAAGGGGCTTCAACGTATTGGCAAACCAATCGATGCTATTGAGAAAAGCATGGAAAATGTAGGGAAGCTGGAAATATATAAAATGGAGCGTAACCTTTCTATATTATCATTGGTATATGGTATTGCTCCCATGTTTGGTTTTTTGGGAACCATTATCGGGATGCTGCAATTGTTTTATAATATCAATTCATCGGGCGAGTTTACGCCCGCCCAAATAGCAGGAGGTATCTATACCAAGATGATTACCTCTGCTTCGGGATTGATTATAGGATTACTTGCTTATGTGGGTGCAAATTTTTTAAATGCGCAGATCGATAAAACAATTCATAAAATGGAAGTGGCCAGCGCAGAATTTATAGATGTATTGCAGGAGCCAACGAGGTAATTGATAATGTATGGTGGATTCTTGAATTTTGAAGTTTCAAAGTAAAAAAATGAACTTACGAAAAAGGTTAAAGGGCAGCCAGGAATTGCACGCGGGGCGCTGAATGATATTCTTGTTCATCCTGCTGTTCTTCTTTTTAATAGTATCAACTTTAGCCAATCCTAACGTAATAAAATTATCAACCCCCAAAGCGAAGAGTGATACCAAGGCCAAGCAATCAGTAATCGTTAATATCAAAACCAACGGCGAATACATCATCAATGGTAAATCCATAGCGTTACAGGATATGAAAGCTTTTATTCAGCCATATATAGCTAAGGATTCTTTACAAGCTACAATTGCTATCAATGCAGATAAAACGGTTCCTCTCGAAAATGTAGTAGCCGTTATGCGTGTTGCCCGGGATCTAGGCGCAAGGACTACCCTGCTGGTGGATAATAAAGCTCAATAGTAAATTACAAACGATTCATTGACGTTTGTCCCTTTTGCATCAACATCCTGCGTATATGTTTGCCCATTCAATAGATTGACATAGGCGCATAGTACTGCCAGGAGCATGATTTTCTTAATCATAACTAAGAGTTTAAGATGAATAGTATAAGGTGATTATTGATTGATGATATCAAAACGGCCCGATGTAATTGTCAGGCTATCGTACATATTATATAAGTTTTTTAATTTGCATTCAAATGTACCGGCAGCGAAAATGGGCCTGCTTATGGTATCAATTTTTGTAATTTAATGCTACCAGTTGGCTAATTTCAGATGTTACAAAATCATATGATCCTAGTATTCTTTGCTATACTGATAATTAATATAAGTATGTAGCTATCGACCTAAAGATCCAGGAAGGCTTGGTATATAACTCTTCTTATTGCAATGTATAGGTCCCTGGTACTCAATAAAATCTTCTGTATTGAAATGGAAAACCATTGGCTTCCATCGTAATGTACATCGTTGAAAGAATAACTTTACTCTTTTTTTACTGATATCATAACTGAAAAAACCCTTTTTCTCTATCAGGAACTCCCAAAACGAAAACAATTATCGGAATCTGGCAATCCAAAGCTCTCCATTTAACAAACAACCCGCTGTATTGGCCCCGATTTGGGTAGCATCTGGTAACTTAGGCTCCGATGATTTACGGCAGGCATTGTTTAGCGAGAAAAAAGAAACAGCAAGTAAAAGCAGAATAGGTGATAGCTTTTTCATAAAATTTATATTTCAAATATTGCCACGAAAACACGAAGTATTTATTCCGTGCCTTCGTGGCGATAAATAAAAGCAGAATAGGTGAATGTTTCTTCATGAAATATATAATACAAATATTGCCACGAAATCACGAAGTATCTATTCCGTGCCTTCGTGGCAACAAATAAATGAAGAATAGGTGAATGTTTCTTCATACATTTTATACTACAAATATTGCCACGAAAACACGAAGTATCTATTCCGGCCCTTCGTGGTAACAAATAAAAGCAGAATAGGTGATTGTTTCTTCATAAAATCTATAATACAATTATTGCCACTAAAACACGAAGTATCATAATTCCGTGCCTTCGTGGCAACAAAATTACTACTCCTTCTTTTCAACTATACTGACTTCCCTCATAAAATGGCCATAAGTAAAATACTCCTTTGTGGTCTTCGTGGCTTTGCGGGAAATATTCCATGGCCTGATTAAAAAATACCCTGTGCAATTCTACCGTCTCGCCTTAACCATCCGTTCTTTCCCCTGCATATCCTTACGTATTTCAATTTCTAAAAAACCTTCCTGCATAAGAAGTTCCTGAACCGGTTGGGCAAGCGCTTCATGGATTTCCAGGTAAATAACTCCTTCTTTTTTTAGATTCGTCCCGCTAAAATTGATAATAGACCTATAAAATAATAATGGATCATTATTATCGACAAACAATGCAAGATGTGGTTCATAATCCAATACATTGGGTTGCATGGAACTTTTATCTCTCAATGGTATATAAGGTGGATTGCTGACTATATAATCAAAAAAAGGAAGTCGATGATATTCTTCTTCCATTAAAATATTCAACCTATGAAACTGAACAACCAGGTGATTATTGGCTGCGTTCTGCCTGGCTACCTCTAGCGCCCCTTCGCTTACATCACAGGCATACACCTCACTGTAAGGTAAATGTTTCTTTAAGTCCAATGCAATGCATCCGCTGCCGGTTCCTATATCCAGTATGCTGCTGCCTATATTATGCTGACCGCTTTGTATATCTTTTATCATCCAATCCACCAGTTCCTCGGTTTCGGGTCTGGGTATTAATACCCGTTCATCTACATATAAAAGTATACCCGCAAACCAGGCTTCCTTTAATACATATTGCAGGGGTTTGTGTTGCAATAATTCATGGGTGAGTTGCTGCAAGCTGTCTATCTGCTCCGGAAGTAAGGGAAGCATTTTATTCATGACCCGGTCAATTCTTTTCCAGCCCGTAAGATGTTCCATTACGCGGTCAGCAATTTGTTGTGCTTCGCTGTTATTGTAAATACTATATAATTGAAAAAGCAATTGTTGCTGCGCATCATGAAGGGTCATGAAAACAAACTTAGGATGAAAAGTTGAATGATTGAATGGTTTATTGGTTTAAATGGGTAAAAGGTCTTTGGATGATTAATCGGACTAATCTCAACGCCCCTTAAACCAAGACCCTCTTAAACCCATCCCCGCCGAATCAATTATATTTGCGACACTTAATTACCCGCTGATTGAATCCAGATGAATTATACATGCACCGCTGCCTGCAACTGGCCCACCTCGGCTTAGGCCATACCGCGCCTAACCCCCTGGTGGGAGCCGTGTTGGTTTATGAAGGCGTGGTTATAGGAGAAGGGTACCACCAACAATTTGGAGGACCACATGCCGAACCGAATTGTATTGATTCGGTAAAGGAAAAGGACAAAGCACTCATTCTTTCCTCCACTCTTTATGTATCTCTCGAACCATGTTCTCATTTTGGTAAAACACCTCCCTGTGCCGACCTTATCATCCGGCATAAAATTCCCAGGGTCGTAATCGGCTGCCGCGATCCTTTTAATGAAGTAAATGGAAAAGGAATTGAAAAACTAATATCAGCAGGAGTGGAGGTTACCGTGGGGATCCTGGAAAAAGAATGCCGCCAGCTTAACAAGCGATTCTTCACCTTTCATACTAAACAGCAACCCTATATTATTTTGAAATGGGCACAAACGGCTAATAGAAAACTGGCAACTGGTAATAGCGACCGGTTGCTGATAAGTAATGAATACAGCAATCGCCTGGCGCACAAATGGAGAAGTGAAGAAGCAGCAATATTAGTAGGAACCAATACCGCCTTGCAGGATGACCCTATGCTAACCAACCGCCATTGGACAGGCCCTTCTCCCCTTCGCCTGGTGCTTGACAGAAATCTTCGTTTACCATCTTCCTTAAATATATTTCAGCAATACCCAACGGTTGTATTCAATAATGTACGGAATGAAAAGAAGGGAACGGTTCACTATTACCAATTACCGGGAAACGGTTCTGTTCCTAAGCAATTACTCAAGGCAATGCAATCATTAAACATACAAAGTGTATTGATAGAAGGAGGAGCCGCCTTGCTGCAATCTTTTATTGACGAAAAAATTTGGAACGAGGCCCGCATAATAACCAACCGGAAATGGGAAATAGCAAATGGCTTACCGGCCCCGGAATTATCCGGAGCCTATTTAACGGACGAAATAAACCTGTTCTCAGATAACATATCATTTTATATTCACCATGAATAAATACTTTTTGTTTTGATATTTCTTATCGGCAGTATCATTCTTACTTCCTATCTCACCCTTTCTTTCAAATTAGTAGAAAGATGGGGGTTGAATACTTTCCAGGTTATTGTATTCAATTATATGACCTGTGTAGTTACGGGTTCTTTGGTAAACGGCAGCTTCCCGGTAAACTCCGCTGCCTTACACCAACCCTGGTTCAAGTGGGCCTGTGTAATGGGAGCGCTCTTCATTATCCTCTTCAATATAATCGCTTTTACCGCCCAGCACCTGGGAGTAGCTGTTGCGTCGGTTGCCAATAAATTGTCGTTGGTGATTCCTTTTATTTTTTCGATCTACCTGTATAACGAACGGTCGACTATGTTTAAGATAACCGGAATAGTTTTGGCGCTTATAGCGGTTTTACTCACTTGCTGGCCGTCAAAAGACCAACAGAAAACACCCGCCACAAAAACAAAATCACTGTTGATATTTGTTCCGGTACTACTCTTTTTCGGAAGTGGTTTGCTGGATACCATGCTTAAATATGTTGAACAATCCTACCTGGATGATAATAACAAAAATGATTACCTGGTAACGGCTTTTGCGGCCGCCGGCTTTCTCGGTGGCCTCCTGTTAGTAACACAGTTCATCCTGGGCAAACAACAATTTTCTTCCAAAGCTTTATTTATGGGGATCGGAATAGGAATACCCAATTACTTTTCCATTTGGTGTTTGGTTCAGGTTTTAAAAAAATACTCAGAGAACAGCTCGGCAATTATTCCGGTTAATAATATGGGAATTGTATTATTCAGCACCCTGGCAGCCTGGATTTTTTTCAAAGAAAGATTATCTCTCAGCAATTGGGCAGGGGTTGTTCTTTCGCTTGGAGCTATCGCCTTAATTGCATACGGTTAAATTATGAGTGAAGCTGATTTTTATTATACTATCGGGTCCCCAGGCATGGCTGAATTCAAAGACCGGGGGAGCAAATTTATTGCTTATGCCTTTCCGGTTCAGTCAATACCGGATTTTAAAAAATGTATTGAATCGGTAAAGAAAGAACATCCCAAAGCTACACATCATTGTTTTGCTTACCGGCTCGGCCTGGATGGGAATGTCTTTCGGGTAAACGATAATGGGGAACCTTCGGGAACCGCGGGCAAACCTATACTCGGACAAATAGATAGCAAACAACTTACCGATATATTGATAGTGGTGGTAAGATATTTCGGAGGCACCTTGCTTGGTGTACCCGGATTAATAAATGCTTATAAGAACGCGGCGGCCCTTGTATTACAAACTACGCCGATTGTGCAAAAGCCTATTGAAATACGGTACAGCCTGCAATTCGATTATACGGTTATGAACGAGGTGATGCATATCATAAAACAATATAACGCCTCCGTGACTGAAAAGGAAATGAATCTCTTTTGCCGAATGGTAATCGGTATTCAACGCTCAAGATATGAAGATGCCATCTATCATTTTAAACAACTCAGGTCCGTTGAATTGCAGAAGTTATGAATCAATGCTGTATAAAGCGATCACTTACCAGCAGCTCCTTATTTCCCCCTTTATAGGTATAAAATCCTTCCCCGGTTTTTATACCGAGATAACCGGCCGTTACCATATTAGTAAGCAAGGGGCAGGGAGCATATTTGGGATTACCAAATCCATCATGCAGAACCTTCAGGATCGCATAGCAAACATCCAATCCTATAAAATCGGCTAGCTGTAATGGACCCATAGGATGAGCCATTCCCAATTTCATTACTGTATCTATTTCGTTCACCCCAGCCACTCCTTCATACAAACTGTAAATGGCTTCATTAATCATGGGCATCAGAATCCGGTTGGCAATGAATCCGGGATAATCGTTTACTACGCAGGGAATTTTACCCAGTTTTATACTTAACCCGGCAATAGCAGCCGAAACCTCTTTAGCTGTTCCATACCCATTAATAATTTCAACCAATTTCATCACCGGAACTGGGTTCATGAAATGCATCCCAATTACCTGCTGGGGTCTTTTTGTGACTGCCGCCATTTTAGTAATCGAGATGGAAGAAGTATTGGTAGCAAGAATAGTATGAGCTGGTGCCAGCTCATCCAATTGCCGGAATATTTTAAGTTTTAACTCGATATTTTCTGTTGCCGCTTCTACCACCAGGTCTGCATCCTTTACCCCCGATGCGGTATCAGTAACCGCATTGATATTACTAATGGTAATTTTTTTTTGTTCTTCAGTAATGATGGCTTTCGAAACCTGCCGGTCCAGGTTCTTTTCTATTGTTTGTAATGCCCTTTCCAATTGGGCGGCATTTACATCTACCAGGTTTACCCGGTAACCATTTTGCGCAAACACATGCGCGATTCCATTACCCATAGTGCCTGCCCCGATGATCGTAACCTTTGAGATATTCATACCAATGATTTTTTGAACAAGATTATTGTTTATGAATAAAGTTGTTTGCCCGTTAATGTCAAAAAATATTCTTTACATCCGATCTTTCTTATCCCTCATGGCCGGGTGGCCGTCACCCTGGGCATCGCGCTGCATCCGCTTCTTGCTTACGCATCCCGACTGCGTCGGGACCGAACCGGATGAGGCGCTCAACCCAGGGTGGATGTCTGCAAAATTAAACTCATCCTCTCTGCTATCTTCAATGCGTTATCGAAACTTAGCGGCATAGTGAAAAACCGATCTGATATCTGTTATACATCTTTTATCGTACAAGGTCTAAGTAGATATAAATCCGGCAGATTCGTAATTCACCTAATCAATTTCTTACCATCAGCATTATATTTTTCCGGTATTTTAATCCAATTACCTATAAATATCAATGGCACTTGTTCCATCACTACTTTTGAATCCCCTATACATCCCATCGCTGTTAAAAATTAATGCGGAATTTCCTTGTGCGTCTACTCCAATCATTCCTCCTTCTCCATCCATGGCAAGCAATTTCTTATTTACCACCTCATCCATTGCCTTTTGAAGCGAATATCCTTTATACTCCATAAGCGCATTTACGTCATAGGCTGCCACAGCTCGCAAAAATATTTCACCATGCCCCGTACAGGAAATGGCGCAAGTCCTGTTGTTTGCATAGGTTCCGCTGCCGATTACGGGAGTATCCCCCATTCGTCCGAATTTCTTATTTGTCATACCCCCGGTACTGGTAGCCGCAGCCAGGTTACCCAAATGATCACAGGCAACAGCTCCTACAGTTCCGAATTTTTTATCACGCGGGTCGTTCACGGTATGATCCAATTGAAAGGTATCTGTGTCTTTTACTTTTTGCCATTGATCGAATCTGAATTGTGAAAAGAAATAATCATCACTTTCAATTGCAACGCCTGTTTGCCGCGCAAATTCCAAGGCTCCCTCTCCGCCCAAAAAAACATGACCGCTTTGAAGCATTATCTTTTCGGCCAGCTCCACCGGGTTCCGAATATTTTTTACGGCTCCTACTGCTCCGGCATTGAGGTTCTTACCTTCCATGATAGAAGCATCCATTTCATGGCTTCCTTCATTGGTAAATACAGATCCGCGGCCGGCGTTGAACAACTCGTTATCTTCCATATCCATCACCGCCATCTTAACAGCCTCGAGAGAACTTCCGCCATTCTTCAAAATCAAAAATCCTTTGTCAAGCGCTGATTGCAACCCCTTACGAAAAGCTTCCTCCAAAGATGGAGTCATCTTTTTCCTTAGAATGGTTCCGGCCCCTCCGTGAATAGCGAGTGTAAATCGGTTCATATGCGTGTTAGTGGGTAGTTGTTTACCTGCCGAAATTAGGTATTTTGTAAGCTAAATGGAAGCATCCATCTGAACTATGTTTAAAAGAACCCTTACCATAAGTGATGGCCTGCTGGCAGCTGTTAACCTGGTTCCTGTGTGGGGCGTTTGGATGGCCGGATGGAACGCCGGCGAAGTGTTTATGGTTTATTTCCTGGAAAGCATTGTTATTGGTCTTTATAACCTGGTGAAACTTGGTATCACATCTATGGTTAAGAGACGGGATATTTGGAATAATACCGGCGCAAAGGTGACCTGGATGCCGGGTCTGTTCTTTATGTTTTTCTTTCTAATTCATTACAGCTTTTTTATTATCATTCAGCTCAGCATTTTCCTGGCCGTTTCCGGAACCCAGGCGGCCTATGGTATTTCCAATGCATTTGATTTTGTCTTTCATTTTCCCCGTTACCTCAGCGATTATAGTCAATGGCTACTATTGGGTTTTGTAGTAAGTTATGGTTTGATAACATTGAAAGATTTCATATTGAATGGCGCCTTCAAAACGGCTTCTCTGAATGCCATCATGTTTGCCCCATACGGTAGAATTTTTATTCAACAGTTTACCGTAATTGCCGGAAGCCTCTTCCTGGGGTTTGGTGCCGGCAAAATATTCATTACCGTTTTTGCGGGAGTAAAAATTTTCTTCGAAGTGTGGGTAAACTATGAAAGAATAATTGCAATAATGGTGAAGAAAGAGGAATCAGCTATCCGATCTCAACAGTAGTTTACATTCCTGTAATAATCGCTCTTTATTAACAGGAGCAGTACCTACTTCTTCGCAAACGAGACCACCTGCAATATTCGCCACTTCTGCCATAAGGGCTACATTTTTTGTGGCAGCATACAGCAAAGAGGCTACCGCAATAACAGTATCTCCTGCCCCGGAAACATCAGCCACATTCCGTATATGGGATGGAATAATGCGGGCGGCGTTATCCTGCTGATAAAAAACTCCTTTTTCAGAAAGAGTTATAAATGAAATCCGATGCTGCAGTATATCCTGTAATTGCTGATGAATATGCTGAAGTATTTCAGGGCTAATTTCATTTACCAATAAATTCAATCCGTCTTTTACTTCTTTTAGATTGGGTTTGAAAATATCAACTCCTGTATAAGTGAAAAAATTCTTTCGTTTGGGATCCACGGCGGTGAGTACTTTATTCTTTCTGCAGAAAGCAATAACTTCTTTAATTACTCTTTCAGTCAACACCCCTTTATTATAATCTTCAAATATAATGATGGCCGGTTTTTCCTTTTCGATATACTGTTTAACCTGCTGGAGCAACGCCTCTTCATCCGCTACATTTAAATCATTCGTAATTTCTGAATCGAGACGCATCATTTGCTGGTTGCGGCTGATGATTCTTGATTTATTGGTAGTGATTCGTTGCGCACTATTCAGCATATAGGCTGCATCAATATTATTTTTCTTGAAAAGATCAGCCAGTATATTTCCATCTTCATCTTTCCCGATAACAGAAAAAACGGAAGCATTGGCCCCTAAGGCGGTAATATTAAGCGCTACATTACCGGCACCACCAATGCGCTGTTCTTTTTTATCCAGGGTAACGACCGGCACCGGTGCCTCCGGGGAGATGCGGTCTACATGACCCCACCAATACGTATCGAGCATTACATCACCAATTACCCCTACTTTAATAGCGGATAATGAAGAAAACAACTGGTCAAAATTTACAGCAGTCATCAGGCTCCTGTTTTTTTGTTGGCCATGGCAATGTAGTAAATCGGTATTCCGGCCAGGGTAATACCCAATCCCCAACCGGCATAGGTGGGTTTTTGAATTATCAATGCCACGCAAAATGCAATTCCCATAACTATATAAATAACCGGAAGTACGGGGTATCCAAACGCCTTATAAGGTCTTACTGCGTCAGGTCGGTTTTTACGCAAACGAAAAATACCAATAATCGTCATCACATAAAAAACAACCACGACGAACGCGACCATATCCAGCAGGTCGCCATATTTTCCACTCAAACATAATATACTGGCGAGTATACATTGAGCCCAAAGCGCTTGTTCGGGAACCGCATTCTTGTTCAATGTACCCGCCTTCCGGAAGAATAATCCATCCTGGGCCATTGTATAATAGACCCTCGCCCCGGCCAATATCAACCCATTGTTACAGCCAAAGGTGGAGATCATGATCATTACCGCAATAACATAAGTTCCGATATTCCCGAAAATTGCATTGGAGGCGGCTACTGCCACGCGGTCCTGTTGGGCAAAGGCGATTTCATTTAGAGGAAGAACACTCATGTACATCAAATTCGCTGAAACATAAATGATAGTTACGATTAGCGTACCAAGGAATAAACTAAGACCAATATTTTTTTGAGGATTCTTAATTTCGCCGGCAATAAAAGTTACATTATTCCAGGAATCGCTGCTAAAAATGGAACCTACCATCGCGGCAGCAATAGCACCTATCAGCGCAGATCCCCCTATTGGCAACCAGGAAGTGGGTACAATCCCTTTCTTATCCACTCCCAAATCCTGGACCGCATTAAACCCGGTGGCCCAGTTCGCATCCCATATTTCGCTTTTCCCGGCCAGAATAAATCCAAAAACAATGAGTCCAAATAATGATAATAATTTGGTTACTGTAAAAGTGGTTTGAATTAATTTCCCTCCTTTGATTCCTTTGGTGTTGATAAAAGTGAGAAATATAATCAATGCAATAGAAAGCAGTTGGGCGGGATATACTTTAAAGTCTTTAATCTGTACCAAAATATTCTCGTCCTTTAGCTCCAGCACGTGAAAGAAGTAACCGGCAAATTTAGAGAAGGCAACTCCAACAGCAGCGATTGTAGCTGTTTGTATTACAGCAAAGAAACTCCAGCCATATAAGAATCCTGCCAGTGGATTGAATGCTTCTTTGAGGTAAACATATTGGCCCCCTGCTTTGGGAAACATCGCGCTCAATTCGCCATAACTAACCGCGGCTGTTAGTGTCATAAATCCGGTAATCAACCAAACAGCAATCAACCAACCGGCGCTACCTACATTGCGGGTAATGTCGGCACTTACAATAAAAATTCCAGAGCCAATCATGGAACCGGCTACGATCATCGTAGCATCTACTAGTCCAAGGGAAGGCTTAAAAGCTGTAGTCTGTTCGGCCATGGCGATATAATTATAGGGGAAGATAAGAAAATCAGCTCAACAAAAAAGCGCAGTAAAGTACCGCGCTTCTATTTACCATTTAATTCGATGCATCAATTCTTCTTTTTGGTTTTGCTGTATTCAGCGTTCAGTCCATTCACAATATCTTTGGTAATGTCGTACACACTGTCTTTATAGTACATGAATTCGCCGGGACGATAAGATACAATGAAAGAATAGCCTTTTTTCTCGTTATATTTTTTGAGAAAGTCTTCCACTTTTTTCTGTAAATCGCCCATCTCCTCCATTTGAAGTCTTTTTAATTCCTGATCAAGTTCTAGTTCCTTCTGCTGGAAAGTTTGTTGTAATTGGGCTAGTTCACGCTGAGCAGCTTCGCCTTCTGCCTGGGTCATTCCGGGGGCTTTCTCCTGCAATTCGCGCAAACGACGCTGGTTCCGGTTATTCAGGTCGCTTAGTTGATTCTTTACCGCGGTTTCCTTTGCCTTTATCTTTTCTTCCGCATCTTTAAAACTATCATAATTTTTTTGAAGAGAGTCAATATCAAAATAAGCGATCCGGAAATTGGTTGTATCCCTGTTATTGGCAGCCGAGGTAGAAATTTGTTTTTTTAATTGTTCGGTATGGGTAAAATGAAGATAAAACAACACGCCGGTTGCTAACAATGCTACTAAACTTAAAGGAGTGGAAATTTGCTTCATCAGGAGCGTTTTGCGCAAGTTAAAAGGTAAAGCCGAAAATAAGTGTTAAAACTTTACCCGGTGCATTGCATTAACTAAAAGGAATTAATTAAACAAAAAAGCAGGAAGTGATCTACTTCCTGCTATTTATTATATTTCAAGAAACTTACTCTTCTTCGTCAAAGGCCATCGCCTCGCGGGAGGTTTGCAGCAGTTCATATTCCTCTTTGCTGCCAACGATCATATTATCAAAGTCGCGCAAACCTGTTCCAGCAGGAATCGGGTGACCTGTAATTACGTTTTCCTTCAAGCCCAGCATTTCATCGGTTTTACCCTGAATAGCAGCACTGCTAAGTACCTTGGTAGTTTCCTGGAAGGATGCGGCAGAAATCCAGCTTTGCGTACCTAAGGAAGCTTTGGTAATTCCCAACAATACTGGTTGAGAGGTAGCGGGATTGGCATCACGAAATTCCACCAGCTTTTTGTCTGATCTGCGGAGTAAGGAGTTCTCTTCCCGTATCTCACGCAGGCTGGCAATCATACCCGGTCTCATTTTGGTGCTGTCTCCTGCTTCGGTAATAACTTTCTTGTCGTAGATCCAATCATTCTCTTCATTAAAGTCAAATCGGTCCTCAAGATCTTCCTCCAGGAATCGGGTATCACCCGGGTCCATAATTTCCACTTTCTTCATCATCTGACGAACGATCACCTCGATATGTTTATCATTGATCTTTACGCCCTGTAACCGGTATACTTCCTGAATTTCATTAACAACATACTCCTGTACAGCAAAAGGCCCTTTTATAGAAAGTATGTCGGCTGGTGAAATCTGTCCGTCTGATAAAGGTGCTCCTGCCTTAATAAAGTCTCCGTCCTGCACCAAAATCTGGCGGGAGAGCGGCACCAGGTATTTTTTAATTACCCCGTCTCTGGCTTCTACCACGATTTCGCGATTACCACGTTTGATTGCGCCAAAACCAACTACTCCATCAATTTCACAAACAATAGCTGGGTTGCCCGGGTTACGGGCTTCAAATAATTCAGTTACCCTGGGAAGACCTCCGGTAATATCCCGCTGCATACGAAGGGTCCTTGGAATCTTCACCAGTACCTGGCCTGCCCGAACATCTTCTGCCACATCAACCGTAATGTGTGATCCAACCGGCAGGTTGTATTGTTTTACATCCTTTCCTTCCACAATAAGGGTCGGAATCTTATTCTTATCCTTTGTTTCAATTACCACCTTTTCACGGTGCCCGGTTTGTTCGTCTGCCTCTTCCCGGTAGGTGATGCCTTCAATTACACTATCAAACTTAATTTGTCCGGCTATTTCAGCAACAATTACGTTATTGAAAGGATCCCAGGTACAAATAGTTTCTCCTTTCTTGATTTGCTGACCATCCTTTACATATAAAGTAGCACCGTAGGGAACGTTATTTGTAATAAGCATCCGGTCATTCTTCACATCTATGATACGCACTTCACCGGTACGTCCGATTACCACCTGTACTTTATTGCCTTCAACGTTTGTTGAAGTCACCGAACGCAGTCCATCAAACTGGATAGTACCATCGAATTTTGCATATAAAGAAGATTCAACGGAAGCGGAGCCAGCCACACCACCTACGTGGAAAGTTCGGAGGGTAAGCTGTGTACCCGGTTCACCAATGGACTGCGCTGCTATAATTCCGGTAGCGTCCCCTTTTTGCGCGAGGTTACCCGTTGCCAGGTTTTTACCGTAACATTTTACGCAAACACCGCGCTTGCTTTCGCAGGTAAGAACGGAGCGAATCTCAACAACTTCAATAGCAGCCTCCTCGATAATTTTACCGATATCTTCAGTGATCTGATCACCCGCCGTAACAATCAGTTCGTCGGTAACCGGATGATAAACGTTATGGAGAGAAGTACGTCCGATAATACGATCGTACAACGGCTCCACCACTTCTTCATTATCTTTTAATGCACTGGTGCCAATACCACGCAGGGTTCCGCAATCTTCTTCATTAATTACCACATCCTGCGCTACATCTACCAATCGACGGGTTAAATATCCAGCATCCGCCGTTTTCAATGCTGTATCGGCCAAACCTTTACGGGCACCATGGGTAGAAATGAAATAATCCAATACATTCAGCCCGCCTTTGAAATTTGAAAGGATCGGGTTTTCGATGATCTCGCTTCCCGAAGATCCGGACTTTCTTGGTTTAGCCATCAGTCCGCGGATTCCGCAAAGCTGTTTAATCTGTTGCTTACTACCACGGGCACCCGAATCAAGCATCATGTACACCGAGTTAAAGCCCTGTTTGTCGGTACTTAACTCGCGAATCAATGTTTCCGTAATGCGGGTATCTACCCGGCTCCAGATATCTACAATCTGGTTATACCGCTCATTGTTGGTAATAAGTCCCATATTGTAGTTGTCCCACACTTCATCTACTTCCCCTTTGGCATTTTCCAGTACTTCTTCTTTGATGGATGGAATGATAAGGTCATTAATATTAAACGACAAACCACCCTGGAATGCGGTACGGAAACCCAGTTGCTTTATATCATCCAGAAATTTTGCCGTCTTGGGAACATTGGTAATCTTAATAATATCTCCAATAATTTCACGCAGGTTCTTCTTTGTTAGTAATGAATTGATGAACCCAACCTCTTTAGGAACAGACTGGTTGAAAATAACCCGCCCAACAGTGGTTTCAATTAACTTTCTAACCAATTCTCCTTTTTCGTTCCGAACATCAGCTCGTACTTTAATATAAGAGTGCAAGTCCACTTTTCCTTCATTATGTGCAATCAACACTTCATCCTGGCTGTAAAACGCTTTGCCTTCACCCCGCATCTTTTCAGTTTCGGTTGACTTCTTACCCTTGGTGATATAATACAATCCAAGTACCATGTCCTGCGAAGGAAGGGTAATGGGTGCTCCATTCTGAGGGTTAAGAATATTGTGGGAGGAAAGCATCAGCAATTGCGCTTCGAGAATAGCAGCACTACTCAATGGTACGTGAACCGCCATTTGGTCTCCATCAAAGTCGGCGTTAAACGCCGTAGTTACCAATGGGTGCAATTGAATCGCTTTGCCTTCAATCAGTTTTGGCTGGAAGGCCTGGATGGATAACCGGTGCAATGTTGGTGCTCGGTTAAGCATTACCGGGTGACCTTTAAGAATATTTTCGAGAATATCCCAAACAACAGCTTCTTTGCGGTCAACCAGTTTACGGGCCGATTTTACTGTTTTTACAATGCCTCTTTCAATAAGTTTCCTAATAATAAATGGCTTAAATAATTCAGCCGCCATATCTTTAGGCAATCCACACTCGTGAAGCTTCAGTTCAGGACCAACAACGATAACGGAACGGCCGGAATAATCAACCCGTTTTCCCAATAGGTTTTGACGGAAACGACCCTGCTTTCCTTTTAATACATCACTCAGTGATTTAAGTGCGCGGCCCCCTTCTGCCTTTACCGCATTCGATTTACGGCTGTTATCAAACAAGCTGTCAATCGCTTCCTGCAGCATCCTTTTTTCGTTACGTAAAATCACTTCCGGAGCCTTTATCTCCAGCAACCTTTTCAACCGGTTATTACGGATAATAACACGGCGGTAAAGATCATTGAGGTCGGAAGATGCGAAGCGACCGCCATCTAATGGAACCAATGGACGCAGTTCGGGTGGAATAACAGGAATATATTGCATCACCATCCATTCAGGACGGTTAGTAATTCTCGAATTGGCTTCGCGGAAAGATTCTACCACACTCAAACGCTTCAGGGCATCTGCTTTTCTTTGCTGAGAAGTTTCAGTGGCGGCCGTATTACGCAAACTAAAAGATAGAGAATCCAGGTCTATCCGCTGCAGCAGATCATGTACCGCTTCTGCACCCATTTTAGCAATGAACTTTTGCGGGTCATCATCCGGAAGGTATTGGTTATCCTTTGGCAGGGTGTCTAATAATTCCAGGTATTCTTCTTCTGTCAGCAAATCTCCCGTTTTCAGGTTATCCTTGATACCAGCCTGAATAACTACAAAACGTTCATAATATACGATGGTCTCTAATTTCTTGGAGCTAACCCCGAGAAGGTATCCGATTTTATTCGGCAGGCTTTTAAAATACCAGATATGAACTACAGGTACCACCAGTTTGATGTGTCCCATTCGCTCCCGGCGAACTTTCTTCTCGGTAACTTCTACTCCGCAACGATCGCACACAATACCTTTATAACGGATACGCTTATACTTACCGCATGCACATTCATAGTCTTTAACGGGCCCAAAAATTCTTTCGCAGAACAAACCATCTCTTTCGGGTTTGTAGGTACGATAGTTGATTGTTTCCGGTTTCAACACTTCGCCATAGCTGCGTTCCAGAATAGAATCGGGAGAGGCAAGTCCAATGGTGATTTTAGAAAAGGTGGCCCGGGGACGATTGTCTTTTTTAATAGCCATATTGTAATTCGCTTTTAGCTGTGAGTTACGGGCGGCGGGCCCGTAACTATAATTTTGAAAGTTTTATCGATCTAAAGAGTCCGCAGCAATTGGCTGGTGACTCGCAGCTTTCTTACTCAAACTTCAGATCCAATCCTAAGCCTCTTAATTCATGAACCAATACATTGAATGATTCAGGAATTCCGGCTCTTGGAATATTATCCCCTTTCACAATAGCTTCATAGGTCTTGGCACGACCAATGATATCATCCGACTTCAGGGTTAATAATTCCTGGAGGATATTGGAAGCCCCATAAGCTTCCAGTGCCCATACTTCCATCTCACCAAAACGCTGACCTCCAAACTGTGCCTTACCACCCAGCGGCTGTTGAGTAATCAAACTATACGGTCCGATTGAACGGGCGTGCATTTTATCATCCACCATGTGGTGTAACTTGATCATATAAATAACACCCACGGTAGCCTTCTGATGAAAACGCTCTCCTGTTTCTCCATCATACAAAAACGTATGTCCAAAACTTGGCAAGCCGGCTTTATCAATATGATCGGCAATTTCCTGCACAGTGGCACCATCGAAAATAGGTGTGGCAAACTTCACTCCTAATTTAGTACCAGCCCAACCCAATACGGTTTCATAGATTTGGCCCAGGTTCATCCGGCTCGGTACTCCCAAAGGATTCAAAACAATATCAACCGGCGTTCCGTCTTCTAGGAAAGGCATATCTTCTGCCCGAACAATTTTAGCAACAATACCTTTATTTCCGTGCCGGCCGGCCATTTTATCACCTACTTTCAATTTACGCTTAACGGCCAGGTATACCTTTGCCAGTTTCAGTACGCCGGCGGGTAATTCATCCCCGATGGAAATATTGAATTTTTCTCTTTTGTATCTACCCAACTCTTCGTTGAACTTTATGCTATAGTTGTGTAAGAGCGTATTAATCTGATCGTCGATCTTTGCGTCGCCTGTCCAACCTAACGGATTAACATTGAGGTAATCAATTCCTGCCAGGTTCTTTGCATTAAACTTCGCTCCTTTACCAATCTGTACTTCACCAAAGTTATTATTAACGCCGGCGGAAGCCTTTTCTCTCAACAGCATCTGGAGTTTGCTTAATAACAATTCTTTCAGATCTTCTTCATTCTTCTCATGCACCTTCTCTAATTTTTCCAGCGAGGCTTTTTCCCGAATCTTTGCATTCTTATCTTTTTTGGCGCGTTGAAATAGTTTTTTACCAATTACTATTCCTTCCACTCCATTCGGTGCTTTTAAGGAAGCATCTTTTGCGTCACCGGCTTTATCACCGAAAATGGCGCGCAATAATTTCTCCTCGGGGGTAGGATCGCTCTCTCCCTTTGGAGTAATCTTGCCAATCAATATATCTCCTTCCTTAATAGAAGCCCCCAACCGGATAATCCCATTTTCATCCAGATCTTTGGTAGCTTCTTCGCTAACATTAGGAATATCAGGAGTCAACTCTTCTTCACCCAATTTTGTATCCCGAACTTCCAATTCGTATTCAGAAATATGAATAGAAGTGAACAGGTCTTCACGAACCACTTTTTCATTAATTACAATCGCATCTTCAAAGTTGTATCCTTTCCAGGGCATAAAGGCCACTTTCAGGTTTCGTCCCAGTGCCAGCTCACCCCCCTGTACAGCATAACCTTCGGTAAGAAAATCTCCTTTTTTTACCCGCTGTCCTTTCGTCACGGCAGGCTTTTGGTTGATGGAGGTTTCCTGGTTAGTTTTTATAAATTTGATTAGTTTATAAATCCTGAGGTCTTCTTCAAAACTTACCATACGATCTGCTTCGGTGCGATCATATCTTACGTGAATTTCACTACCATCTACATACTCAATAAAACCTTCTCCTTCCGACAAAATCTGCACACGCGCATCGCGGGCCGCTTTTCCTTCGAGTCCGGTTCCTACTACGGGTACTTCCGGGCGAATAAGCGGAACCGCCTGCCGTTGCATGTTTGATCCCATTAATGCACGGTTGGCATCATCATGTTCGAGGAAGGGAATCAATGACGCACTCAAACCAACGATTTGGTTAGGCGCTACGTCCATATATTCCACTTCATGTTTTTCAAGAATCGGGAAATCGCCTGTTTGGCGGGATTCAATTTTATCTTCTACGAATTCGCCTTTGTCATTCAATTGTGCGCTGGCCTGGGCAATCCGCGCTGTATCTTCTTCTTCCGCACTCAGGAAAGTCAGCTTCTTCAGATCAACCTTTCCGTTCACTGCTTTATGATAAGGGGTTTCAATAAAACCCATTTCATTAATCTTTGCATGAACGCATAAGGTAGATATCAATCCGATGTTTGGTCCTTCGGGAGTTTCAATGGTACACAAACGACCATAGTGAGAATAATGGACGTCACGCACCTCAAAACCTGCTCTTTCACGACTCAAGCCACCTGGTCCCAGTGCTGAAATACGACGTTTATGCGTGATTTCTGAAAGAGGATTGGTTTGATCCAGAAACTGCGATAACTGGGAGGTTCCAAAGAACGAGTTAATTACCGAAGACAGGGTTCTCGCATTGATCAGATCTACCGGGGTAAACACTTCATTATCGCGCACGTTCATCCTTTCCCGAATAGTACGGGCCATACGGGCCAATCCCACTCCAAATTGCGCATACAATTGCTCGCCCACCGTGCGCACCCGACGGTTGCTCAGGTGATCGATATCATCAATCTCTGCTTTTGCATTCGTTAATCGAACCAGGTATTTTATTATCTCGATAATATCTTCTTTGGTCAATGTTTTTTGATCAAGGGGCGCTTCGATATTTAATTTTCTGTTGATTTTGTATCTGCCCACTTCCCCGAGATCATATCGTTTGTCACTGAAAAATAATTTATCAATAATACCACGGGCTGTTTCATTATCCGGGGCATCGGCACCGCGCAGTTGCCGGTAGATATGCTGAACAGCTTCCAGTTCACTATTTGAAGTATCCTTATTTAGTGTATTGTAAATAATCGCATAATCACCTCCTACATCTTCTTTCTGAATAAACACACTTTCCACACCCATGTCCACAACCATTGCAATGGCTTCTTCATCCAGTATTGAATCGCGCTCAAGCACTACTTCGTTACGCTCTATGCTTACGACTTCACCGGTATCTTCATCAACAAAATCTTCAACCCAACTTCTTAATACGCGGGCTGCCAGGCGGCGACCTAAATATTTATTCAGTGCTTTTTTCTCTCCTTTTACTTCATCGGCCATTCCAAATAATTCCAGGATATCCTTGTCC
Organism: uncultured Chitinophagaceae bacterium; assembly: GCA_963775145.1. Taxonomy (GTDB): domain Bacteria; phylum Bacteroidota; class Bacteroidia; order Chitinophagales; family Chitinophagaceae; genus Endoryza. Next base: position 280,383 of record CAVZHZ010000009.1, on the reverse strand, counting down.
GTTTCGTACCCAATAGAACGCAACAGGGTGGTAACCGGGAATTTCTTTTTTCTGTCGATGTACGCATACATCACGTTATTGATATCGGTCGCAAATTCCATCCATGCTCCTTTGAAAGGAATAACACGGGCAGAATAGATCTTTGTTCCGTTGGGGTGAATGGACTGTCCGAAAAACACACCGGGCGAACGATGCAATTGAGAAACCACTACGCGCTCCGCTCCGTTTATTACAAACGTTCCACGCGGGGTCATATAAGGAATATTTCCCAGGAACACGTCTTGTACGATGGTTTGAAAGTCAACGTGCTCTTCGTCGTTACAACTCAGCCGCAATTTTGCCTTAAGCGGAACTGCGTATGTGAGTCCACGTTCCATACATTCTTCAATAGTATAGCGGGGAGGATCAATGAAATAATCCAGGAATTCCAGTACGAAAATATTCCGGGAATCGGTGATCGGAAAATTTTCCTTAAACACCTTAAATAGCCCTTCATTGTTACGTTTGTCTGGAGTTGTTTCTAACTGGAAGAAATCTTTGAAAGATTGTATCTGCACTTCGAGCAGGTCAGGGGCCTCGGCTAAGGTTTTAATTTTACCGAAATTCACCCTGGTGTTCATTTTTGTTGAAGACATATTGATTAAACCCGGTTTTAAGTTGTTCGAACTACAATAAATCGTCTATAGACAAAAAAAATCTTATTGAAAGCACAGAGGCTTGCATCAATTTTTTTTCAGAACAGTCATTGAAAATTGGCCATCAGAAATTTAACTGCTAATAGTATGTTTTCGAAAACGGACGGCAAAGGTAATGAATACAATTCAACAAGCAACAAATTATTGGCCGGTTTTTTGCTGGCTGTGGAAAAATGTCATTTTATCCGCTTTTTATCCTAAAGATTTGATTACAATACAGTTATAAAGGTACAACCGATAATAAAAAGGCCTGCCTTTTCCAGGCGGGCCTTCTTAATTGTATCAGGATTAATCTTACTGAATTTCTACATCAGCTCCCGCTTCTTTGAGTTTAGCCACCAGTGCTTCTGCATCGGCTTTGCTAACTCCCTCTTTAACAGGTTTTGGTGCTCCATCAACCAAATCCTTTGCTTCTTTAAGTCCAAGACCGGTTAAATCCTTCACGATTTTAACTACGTTTAGTTTCGAAGCACCTGCACTCTTCAAAATTACATTAAATGAAGTTTTTTCTTCTACAGCTGCCGCACCACCACCATCGCCACCGCCACTAACTACAACCGCTGCTGCGGCTGGTTCGATGCCATACTCTGACTTAAGAAAATCGGCCAATTCCTGTACATCTTTTACAGTAAGGGCTACCAGTTGTTCTGCTAATTGTTTTACGTCTGCCATGTGTTTAAATTTTTTCCGACTTCATACCCTCACTTCTGAAACCAACCAGAGGTAAAGAGTCCGACGGAGTGTTTAAAAAAATTTGTTTTGCCTTTTTTTTACCACCCGGCCAGGTGAATTTATTTTGCGAAAGGGCCATTTATTAAGCTTCTGCCGGTGCATCAGCTACTGCTGATTTTTGTTCGTGATGATGTAATAAAGCGGCCAGTACTCTTTTTGCAGGAGACTGTAATAAACCAATAACCTCCCCGATAAGTTCGTTTTTGGTTTTAATCTGGGTGAGCGTTTTTAAGCTCTTATCGCCCACGTATACATCTCCATTTATGAAAGCCGCCTTCAAAACGGGCCTTTCCCCATGGCTTTCTTTCCGGAAAGTACTAATGATTAAGGCCGGGTCTTTGGGATTTTCAGAAAACATGAGTGCAGTTACATTATTCAAAGCATCATACACACCACTATACCTTTCCGTATCCAGTGATTCCAAAGCTTTTCTAATCAATGTATTCTTAGCCACTTTCATTTCCACATTCTTATCAAAACAGGCGCGGCGAAGTTTGCCAACTTGTGCAACACTGAGCGATTCAGTATCTGCTATGTAAAAGTTGGTAAATTGAGAAAACTTGCCTTTAAGCAGCTCAATCACTTCATTTTTTTGATCTTTTGTCATAACATCTTTTTTATTACCGGGGCATCCTCATATCCGGCCTATGGTTAACTGTTTTGCCATTCGTGAGGACACGAATCCGCATTTACTTTTTGATTAGTGAGCAAATGATTTGGTATCAATTTCAATTCCCGGGCTCATACTGCTGGCCATGAATACACTTTTGAGGTATGTTCCTTTGGCAGAGGATGGCTTTGCTTTAATGATTGCATTCAACAGTTCATTGCTGTTTTCGGCGATTTTATCCGGGGCGAAACTTACCCGGCCAATTGAGGCGTGGATTATACCAGCCTTATCAACCTTAAAGGCAATCTTACCACCCTTCACTTCATTAACCGCTGCAGCTACATCATTGGTAACAGTACCAGTTTTGGGGTTAGGCATCAGGTTACGGGGTCCTAATATTTTACCCAGTTTACCAATTTTAGGCATAACTGAGGGGGTGGCAACAATAACATCCACATCAACCCATCCACCTTCAATCTTTTGAATAAACTCATCCAAACCCACAAAATCGGCTCCCGCTGCCCTTGCGTCCGCTTCTTTGTCAGGTGTACACAACACCAAAACCTTTTTTGTTTTGCCGGTACCGTGAGGCAAGGTCACTGTCCCCCGAATTGCCTGGTCGGCTTTTTTTGGATCCACCCCTAACCGAACATGCAAGTCAACGGATGAATCAAACTTTGTTGTATTCACTTCTTTAACTAAAGAAGAAGCATCCTTAAGTGAATAGGATTTATTTTTATCGACTTTACTTTGAACTGATTTTCTTTTTTTAGCGATTCCCATTTTAATTCTGTTTTAAGAAGTCCCGCACACCGGCAGGACCGGTGATTAATTTTCCCAGGGGGCTTTACCTTCCACTGTAATTCCCATACTGCGGGCTGTTCCTGCTACCATGCGCATAGCACTCTCAACAGTAAAACAGTTCAGGTCGGGCATTTTGTCTTTTGCAATGGCTTCCACCTGTGGCCAGGTAACCTTACCCACCTTACTTCGATTGGGTTCTTTGGAACCACTCTGTAATTTGGTTGCTTCGAGCAATTGAACAGATGCGGGAGGAGTCTTTATGATAAATTCAAAAGACTTGTCTGAATAAACAGTAATTAAAACAGGGAGTACTTTTCCGATCTTATCCTGCGTGCGAGCATTGAATTGCTTGCAGAATTCCATGATATTGATACCCTTGGAACCTAATGCGGGACCTACTGGGGGCGCAGGATTAGCCTGGCCGCCTTTTACCTGAAGCTTAACGTAGCCGGTAATTTCTTTTGCCATTATTAATGATTTATTGGTTCTAGCGATCTTTCACCTGGCTAAGCCGGGCTACTTAATCTCCCAAATTCCTCTTTTTCCAGCTTCCTTTCCGGGAAGCTGACTTCTGCTTTCCCCGGTATTCCGGGGTCGGACAGATACAAAGAACTTTTACGGGAGTGCAAAAGTAGGAATTTTATTGAAATAAAAAAGTAGTTTTTCCATCTTCTTTAATGACCCCTGGTGAATGAGGAATCGAATTATAAGACCAAACCACGTTGTTTCAATTCAGATTCAAATAAACTTTTCATTTTGATTTACACTTATATGAATATTTCTCCGTAGCTTTTCAATCCATTCTTTTTATCAGTAATCACTACTAAAAACATTGCATACTATGGCTAAAGCAAAGAAAAAAGCAGCTAAAAAGAAAGCCGCTCCCAAAAAAAAGGCCTCAAAGAAAGTAGCCAAAAAAAGTTTAAGGAAAAAAGCGGCTCCAAAAAAGAAAGGAGCAGCTAAAAAGACAACCAAGAAAAAAGCCTCCCCTAAAAGGAAGGTGGCTCCTAAAAAAGCAGCCAAAAAGAAATCTGCTCCAAAGAAAAAAGTTATTAAAAAAGCGGCTCCGAAAAAGAAAGCAGCCGTGAAAAAAACAATTAAAAAACCGGCGCCTGTTAAAAAAATAATTTCTGCCCCTGCGCCAGTACCACCTCCACCTCCTACCCCGGTACCTGAGCCGATGCCATTAGTAACTGAACTATTCCCAACGGAGGAAAATACAGATAACAACAACTAATAAAAGGCAGAAATAGAATTCGATGCCTGGCGGTCACACGCTATAATTAAAACAAAGAAGAGGCTGTCTCAAAAGGGGCAGCCTTTTTCACATTTGTAGATAAAAAGTGTTGCTCAAAGCAGATAAGTAGAATAGTTTTTGTGGAGATCGGGTATGGCAAACCCAATCTTTAAGTCTTATTATCAGAACCAGGTGTATTTGTTTCCGCCGAGCCTGGAAGATATGATAGACATCAATCATCCGGTACGAGTGGTCAGTGAAGTGATAGACCGGATCGATATGGATATCATTATCAAAAAATACAAAGGAGGCGGCACGACAAGCTATCACCCGCGAATGCTGTTGAAGGTGCTGATTTACGCGTATCTCAATAATGTATACAGCAGTCGCCGGATAGAAGCATCGGTAAAGGAGAACATTTATTTTATGTGGCTGGCGGGGATGCAGCAACCGGATCATCATACTCTTAACCGGTTCCGCAGTGAGCGGTTGCGTAATATATTAAAGGAGGTATTTGCCCAGGTGGTACTGCTATTGGTGGACAGCGGTCATGTCGGTTTACAGGAGATTTATACGGACGGTACCAAGATCGAGAGTGCAGCCAACCGGTATACGTTTGTCTGGGGCAAGGCGATTAAAACCAACCGGGAAAAAATAAAGCAGCAGTTAAAAGAGTTGTGGCAGTATACGCAGAAAGTAGCCGCCGGTGAGAAGGGCGATGACACACCGCCTGATTTTGATAAGGTAGACAGTAAAAATGTAAAAGCCACTATTGATAAAATAGACGCGGCCCTTAAGGATATTGAAGTAAGCAAAGAGGTAAAACAAAAATTAAATTATGCCAGGAAGAACTGGCCGGCTAAACTAAAACAATACGCGAAGCAGGAAAAGATACTGAAGGGCCGCAACAGTTACAGCAAGACCGATACCGGAGCTACGTTTATGCGCATGAAAGAAGATCACATGCTTAACGGCCAGCTTAAACCCGGCTATAATATTCAGCTATCCACCAACAACCAGTTTGTAGTTAATTACAGTTTACATCCCAATCCCACCGATACCAAAACACTGATTCCTCACCTGGAACAACATAAAAAACTATATGGTTCTATGCCTGCCGTGCAGGTGGCTGATGCGGGCTATGGTTCAGAAGAAAATTATCAATACCTGCATCACCATAATATTGAAGCGTATGTAAAGCCGGTGGACTTTGATCGCAAACAAAAAAAGAATTGGCAACCCAATCCTTTTTCCAGCGATCAGCTGGAGTATGATGCGCTGAAAAATAACTATATCTGTCCGGCTGGTAAAGCAATGAAGTATGTGGGCCGCTACCGGAGTAAAGAAAAAGGAGGTTTTGTAAAAACCTATTCGCTCTATAAAGCAACCGGCTGCAGGAACTGTCCCTTAAAAGAAGCCTGTCATAAACAAAAAGGCAACCGGTTACTGAAGGTAAACCACAACGGGCGCAAACTTAAGCAACAGGCCCATGAACGCCTGAAAACAGAAAAGGGTATTTTCTATCGCAAACAACGACCGGCGGATGTAGAACCCGTGTTCGGTAATATCAAATCCAATAAAAATTTCAAACGGTTTTTACTCAAAGGCATCGATAAAACTGAGATCGAATGGGGATTGCTCTGCTTAGCGCACAACTTAAAGAAAGTGGCCGCTTAAAACCGGGGTAAAAACCGGCGTCTTTACATCATCTGCGATATCCGCTTCCCAAAAACCTCCTGCAACAAAACCAGCACAACTCCCTAATCATTCTTATCCATCAACCTAAAAACAAAAGAGGCCATCTCTTTTGAGACAGCCTCTTCTTTACTCGATTATTATTTTCAGCCCAATTTCTCTACCTGCATATAGTTAAGTTCAACAGGAGTTGATCGACCGAATATTTTTACCGTTACTTTTAATTTTTTCTTTTCGTCATTTACATCTTCTATAATACCATTGAAATCATTGAATGGCCCTTCAATAATCTTAATAGTTTCTCCGACAATAAATGGCTCACTCATACTTACTCCGCCTGCTTCGGCCATTTCGTCCATTTTGCCCAGCATCTTATTTACTTCCGCCTTTCTCAAGGCTATGGGGTTTTCTTTTCCCAGGAAATGAATTACGCTATTCGTGTTTTTAATAGCCTCTCGCAAATCGTCTGAGAGTTTTCCTTCTGTTACTTCAATCATTACATATCCGGGATAATAATTTCTTTCCCGCATAACTTTTTTACCATTCTGCACTTTATATACCTTTTCCACGGGAAGAAATACCTGTTTTACTACCTCGCCCCAACCTCCGCGTGATACTTCTTTGTCGAGGTATTCTTTAACCTTACGCTCTTTGCCGCTAACTACCCGCAGCACGTACCACTTGGTTTCCTGTTGTTGAACTGTTTGATTTTCCATTATGCAAATAATGAATAGATAAATTTAAGACCGGCCTGGGCAACAAGGTCCATTCCCCAAACAATGGCGGTGATGATTATAGTAGCCACCAAAACGATTACCGTAGATTGCTGTAATTGACTCCAGGTGGGCCAGGTAACCTTCTCCATTAACTCCTTGTAAGACTCTTTGAAATAGTGTGTTACTTTGTTCATGAACTCAATTTGCGAATTTGAAAAAAACAAATTTTAAAATGGATCTTCCTACTAAAACTTTGAGTAATCATTTGAAATTATTAAACCCAGTATTTCAAATTACCTCGCACGGGCACTAGGATTCGAACCCAGATCAAAGGTTTTGGAGACCCGTATGCTACCGTTGCACCATGCCCGTAGAAAGCTAAAAGCTATTCCGTATTACCGAAACAGCTTTTAGATCTTTATAAAGCAAAGATATAAATCTTTTGCAAACTGACCAGCAGAAGGACTTTTTCACCCTGCCAACCAGCATATAAATATTTTAAATTACTTCAATATCTCCGTTACCTGACCAGCTCCCACTGTGCGTCCGCCTTCCCGAATAGCGAATTTCAATCCTTTTTCCATCGCAATGGGCTGAATCAACTTAACGGTTAGCGCGGTATTATCACCGGGCATTACCATCTCTGTTCCAGCCGGCAACTCTACTTCTCCCGTAACGTCTGTTGTCCGGAAATAGAACTGGGGGCGATACTTTTGAAAGAAAGGTGTATGACGACCGCCTTCTTCTTTGCTAAGTACATATACTTCTCCTTTAAAATCAGTGTGTGGCGTAATTGATCCGGGCTTGCAAATTACCATCCCGCGACGTATCTGAGTCTTTTCAATACCACGCAATAACAATCCGGCATTATCACCCGCTTCCCCTTCATCCAATAATTTCCGGAACATCTCTACCCCGGTAACCGTTGAAGCGAGAGGAGTCGGAATCAATCCAACGATTTCAACCCCTTCCCCTACTTTCACGCGGCCTCTTTCAATACGGCCCGTAGCAACTGTACCACGACCAGTAATTGAAAACACGTCTTCCACAGACATCAGGAAAGGCTGATCAACCGGGCGGGGAGGCAATGGAATATAGCTATCAACTGCTTCCATAAGTTCTTCTACTGCTTTCACCCATTTTTCTTCACCGGCCAATGCACCGGTTGCAGAACCCTTAATAATGGGGGTGTTATCTCCATCAAATCCATAGAAACTTAGCAATTCCCTGATTTCCATTTCCACCAGTTCCAATAACTCCGGATCATCAACCAGGTCAACTTTGTTCATAAATACAACCATCCGAGGTACACCCACCTGACGAGCCAGCAGGATATGTTCCTTTGTTTGAGGCATTGGACCATCTGTAGCAGCCACAACTAAAATAGCACCATCCATTTGGGCCGCACCTGTAATCATGTTCTTGACATAGTCAGCGTGACCGGGACAATCCACGTGTGCATAGTGACGATTAGCGGTTTGGTACTCTACGTGAGCTGTGTTAATAGTGATACCACGCTCCTTTTCTTCCGGAGCCGCATCAATTTCATCATATTTTTTTGCTGTAGCCATACCCTTGCTTGCGAGAATGGTAGTGATTGCAGCAGTCAAAGTGGTTTTGCCATGGTCAATGTGACCAATAGTACCAACGTTAACGTGAGGTTTGTCCCTCTTGAAGGTCTCTTTTGACATCGTTATCTGTTTTTAGTTGTGGATTTACAATTATTGTTTCTTTATGGTGTCGGCTAGGGGAATTCTAATCGACTCCCGTTGCGTCGCACTCTTCAGCAATTTTAGCTCTTATCACCCCCGTCCATAATCACAAAGAGCAGCAAAGAACTACTTTTTTTTTCAATAAACCCTATTTGAGCCGTTAGTGAGAATCAAACTCACGACCTTTCCGACCAAAGGTTGGGATGCTTCTACCGCTGAGTTACCACTTCAAACTAATGGCAGGGGAGCCGTTAGTGAGAATCGAACTCACGACCTTCCCGACCAACGGTCGGGATGCTTCTACCGCTGAGCTACAACTTCAAACTAATGGCTGCGGAGCCGTTAGTGAGAATCGAACTCACGACCTTCCCGACCAACGGTCGGGATGCTTCTACCACTGAGCTTTAACTTCAAACTAATGGCAGTGGAGCCGTTAGTGAGAATCGAACTCACGACCTTCCCGGCCAACGGTCGGGATGCTTCTACCACTGAGCTTTAACTTCAAACTAATGGCAGTGGAGCCGTTAGTGAGAATCGAACTCACGACCTCTTCCCTACCAAGGAAGTGCTCTACCACTGAGCTACAACGGCTGGTAAAAGATTCTTTAGGAGCCCGTAGCTCTCTACTTTATTCAAAAAACTGAGCGGGAGACGAGGCTCGAACTCGCCACCTATAGCTTGGAAGGCTATCGCTCTACCAAATGAGCTACTCCCGCTGGCAAAATGTGAAAACAAGCAAATGTGAACCGGGATTGCCAAATTCTACATTGCTGTTTAATAAAAAGAACTCACTAATCAAAGAAAATCTGCCCTTAATCAAATGGGCAAATCTTCACTTCCATTGTGTGGGCAGAGAAGGATTCGAACCTCCGTACTCCGAAGAGAACAGATTTACAGTCTGTCGCCTTTAGCCACTCGGCCATCTGCCCTGGAAATCGGATATCCTATCCGTACCACGTAAAATCCATTTTGCATTCAGAGCCACCTGCCAGAATCGAACTGGCGACCTACTGATTACAAATCAGTTGCTCTACCAGCTGAGCTAAGGTGGCACGGTTTAATTGGCGCCATTGCTGGATAAGTCGTTGGACAAGATTTGCCTTCGGTTTAAACCAGGGCCATCATTATAATAAAGAACTACCCCATTTTTTGGGAAGGCAAAGGTAAAGGAATTTAAGAAATACAAAAATTTTGACTTGATTTTTTTTCCTTGTTTTCAGCGTGTTGTGAATAAACAGTGACTTCCCGAATACCTGAGCCTTCTTTTTAAAGGAAAAAATAAAGATAGTATCCGAAGTTGTTTAGTTATTCCATTTCGCTTTTTGCGATAGAACTTGTTTTACTTAACCCTGAAGTTCCCTTCCATTGTGATATCATCCGGATGAATATTCAATTTAATCGGTTTCCTAACCCAAAAGATTAATCTTATAACCCGCCAGTCTTTGGCTCAACAAGCTGAATTAAAAGAACGGGAGAAAATCTGATAATTATGTAAGGATATTTATTTATAGATGGAAGAGATCAGAAAAGGCAGATTTATGTCATTTATATTACCCCTTCTTATAAAAAGAAAACCTCCTGCAAGAGGAGGTTTTAATTTCTTAAGCTGCCTGTTTTTCTTTTTTTCTTTTTATTTGATTAATAACCGAGTTCAGTGCATCGTCAAAAGATTCCTCAAATGATTTAGAGGAAGATTTTACAAAAAACTCATGCCGGGGAACCTGAACTTTAATTTCCACGATTTTGTCCTTGATTGCGTGAGCCACATTATCCAGTTTAAGGTATACCTCAACTTTTGTAATGCGGTCGTGAAAGGTGCTTAGCTTTTGCAATTTGCGGTTTACGTATTCCGTAAGCTTTCCATCAGCGGAGAATCGCACAGTTTGAATGTTAACGTTCATATCAATCGCATTTTAATCTGTGAACAATAAATTAAAGAGCTATAAGGGGATTTATTTCTATTCATGTATCACTTACATTACCCTCATGAAGTTAACACGCAAAGCCTTTTTTTCCAAATAAATTCGTCCTAAATTTTGCCATTAATGGTTTCTCCATCCTACTTGTTTTGTTCCTTGGGATGGGCCAGCTTATATACTTCCTTTAATTTATCTATTGTATTATGAGTATAGATCTGAGTGGAAGCAAGACTGGCATGACCCAGCAGCTCCTTCACTGCATTCAGGCTGGCACCATGATTGGCCAAGTGGGTAGCAAAGCTATGACGCAAAATATGGGGGCTTTTTTTCTCCAGTGTCTTGATTTCAGACAAGTATTTTTTTATAAGCAAATAGGCATATTTTGGATATAATTTCTTTCCCTTTTCAGTAACCAGCAGAAAATCCGCTTTCACTCCAATCAATTTCCTGCTTTCCCTTAAATATTCCTCCAGCTTGCGTAGCAAATCTTCGGATACAGGAATCATTCGTTCCTTGTTCCCTTTTCCCAAAATTTTTATTACTTTTTTACCCGTATCAACATGCTTCTCCTTCAGATTAATCAGCTCCGACAAACGAATCCCCGTCGAATAAAAAAGGCTAAGTAACATTTTCGCATTAACTCCCTTCCAATCTTCTGTGAACTCCATGGAACGCAACAAGTCGGCCATATCTTGTTCCTGAACAAATACCGGTAGTCGTTTACCCGACCTGGGTGCAATTACATTTGTCATTGGTGTCTTTTCCAAATTCCCCATCCTAACCTGGTATTTGAAAAAAGATTTAAGGGAGGATAATTTTCGGTTTATGGTCCTGGCTGTTAAGTTTGCCTCTTTCAGAGAAGCAAGCCAGGATCTTACAACGGGAGAAGCAATCTCTTTGATCTCAACAGACCCAAAATCTTCATTAACAAAAACAAAAAATTGAATAAGGTCGTCGTTATATGAGCGTACCGTATGGGCGGAATATCTCTTTTCAAACTTCAGATAATCGATAAATTGATTCAGGAATGGATGAAACATGAGCTCCATAAAATAAAATAGCTACAAAGTTATTGAAACTTTGCAGCTAAATTTTATTATCAGGAAAGCTTATCTTAAGCTTCTATTTTTCCGCTGGCGATATTTTGCTTATATACAGCTTTTAGAACCTGGCCCCTACGTTTTATCGAAGGTTTGATAAACGACTGGCGTTCTCTTAACTGAAGTAATATCTTTGCCTTCTCAAATTTTTTCTTATACTTTTTGAGGGCTTTATCTATGTTTTCGCAATCTTTTGAATCGATAATGAGCATACTTTGATACCTCCTTTAGGTGCTTTTAAGGACTGCAAATATAGAAGGGAAAATTGAAATAAGAAAATTGAACAATTAAAAATCCGATTTTTACAGCATGTTTACCGGAATAATTGAAGCTACAGGCCTGATAACCAGTGTAACCAAGGCAGGCACCAACCTAACATTAAGCATTGAATCAGTTTTGGCCCCCCAGTTGAAAATTGATCAAAGTATCGCCCATAATGGCGTGTGTCTTACCGTAGAATCTACTGATAACGGAAATCATGTAGTAACCGCGGTACAGGAAACGCTCTCGAAAACAACTTTAGGAAGCTGGGAAAAAGGTCAAATTATTAACCTGGAACAATGTCTTCAATGGAATGGCCGATTGGACGGACACTTAGTGCAGGGCCATGTTGACACGGCCGCCACCTGCATCAATCGCAAATCACTTAATGGCAGTTGGGAATACCGTATAAGGTTTCCCTCAGCGTTTGCGAGCCTGGTGATCGAAAAGGGATCTATTTGCCTGGATGGAATAAGCCTCACTGTTTTTAATATATCAGAAAACGAGTTCTCCATTGCCATTATACCATATACATTTGAGCATACTAATATCAAATCGATTTATGCGGGAACCGAAGTAAACCTGGAATTTGATATGATCGGAAAATATGTCAACCGCCACCTGGAATTCACTAACCAATAATTTTGAGATCTTCACCGGAACAAACACTCATGCTGAACCAGGCGCACCATACCAAATATTATCCTTTCTATTTTATGAGCCTACCCCTTTTGTTTTTCCTTACACACGCCATTCAGGAATATAAGAGAGTTGTTCTTAATTATGATTTTTTGATTATTGCTGTCGGTTATTATTCGCTGGCATTATTGCTTTTCCTCGTATTTAATAAAAAAATGCACTTAACCTTTCAGCAATCTTTATTACTTGCCTTCTTATCCTTTTCATTTTTTTTATTTTTTGGCACCCTTCAAGATAAATTAATCTCAATCCAGTTTCTTTCTTTTATGGGTCACAGCATTGTTCTATTGACAACCCTGATTTTTATTCTGAGTATTACTTTCTTTTTGCTAAAAAGAGAGAAAAAAGAACCATCAAGGCTCAATAATTATATTACCCTCACCTTTATTTGCCTCACCGCTTATGAATTAATGAGAATTATTGCATCATCCTTTTCCGCTAATATATATCCGGCAATTCCGGATAAAGAACCAGAATTCAGAAGTTATGTAAATGAAATTGTTTCTCCAGATAAACCCGATATATATCACCTGGTTTTTGATAGTTATACCAGTTCAAATGTTCTTAAAAAATACTGGGACTATAACAATGATATAAATGATTACCTGGAAAGAAAAGGATTTTTTATAGGGGATTCTTCCATCAGCAATTATAATTTCACCCCATTTTCAATAGCATCCGTATTCAACCTACAGTATATTAAGAATGCAGACCTTTTTCTAGAGAGAAATGCGAAAAATTTCTATATTGGCAATGCATTATACCATAACAATTCTATCTTTTCAATACTTGGCAGAGAAGGCTACCAACTTTCAACTTTTTCAATTCTGGACAATTCCGATGAGTTGAATAAGTTAGGCTCTTTCGGTCCCGATAAACCATCCAATTGGTTAAGAAAGCAGACCATGGAAAGGTTATATATCAATCCCTGGTTATTCAATAAATTCTTAAAGATGTTTTCCGGCAAAGAGAGAATTCCTTATTTGGTGAAAGAAAGTATTAATAATATAGTTTTATATAACCAAGAAGCTGAGGGTAATATTCTCAAGCAATTAAATTATCTGTCCAAAACACCGTCTGCAGTTCCCCATTTTACATATAGCCACTTTACTATTCCGCATGGCCCCTATTCATTCGACAAAGACGGCGACATCAAACCATTCTCCCTGATAGAAAAAGAGGAAATGAAAGCATACCTGGATCAGGTAATCTACTGCAACAAAAAGATTGAAGAAATAGTCAACCTCCTTACTCAGGATTCACTCAGGAAGAAGATTATAATTATCCAGGGTGATCATGGTTTCAGAAATTTTCCGCCCGGTATTCCTCCTAAAACAGAATACGAGGTTTTGAATGCTGTATTTTTTTACAATGGAAATTATGCTGGTTTCAGAAAAAGCACCAGTCTTGTGAACACTTACCGACTGGTATTTAATCACATTTTCGATTTTCGCCTGCCATTATTAACGGATAGTATTGTTTATAAAAAATAACAAACAACTTGAACGGCTTCAATATTCTTCAAACAAAGAGACTTAAATTAATCCTCCTAGCCGGGTGGATTATTGTTCAGGCTATTTGCTTGCTAAAGACAGGCATTGTAGAAAAAGGTGAATCGCTAAAGTATATTAATGAAGCCTTGTTATTTGCAAATGGCGGACAATTCTCACAACCAAAATACCTCTTTTATAGTGTATATATCGCGATCCGGCTCTTCTTTGAAGAAGCGGGATTAGGGGCAACGGGAGTGTATATTTTTCAATTACTCCTAAACCTGGTTTCAATCTTCTTCTTTTATAAATTGTCGATCCGGTACTTTAACTCTGAAAGGTCGGCGAAAATTGCCGCTTTACTGCTCATTGTTTGTTTACCCTGGCAATTATGGACAACTCACCTGTACACCGAGAGCGTATTCATAAACCTGGTCATTATTTTTACTTATTTTCTCCTGAAGCCAGATAAAAAAGCTGGCGGATACTTTCTCACGGGCTTTTTTTTGATGCTATTAATTTTCACCCGGCCAACGGGAATGTTGTTCATTCCCTTAGTACTTATTTGGTATAGGATAAAATGGATCCGGGGAAAAAAATGGATTACCCTTTTGTCTGCTTCATTGGTGAGCCTGGGCGCCTTTGCGCTAATACTTAATTATGCTATGAAAGGCGAAGGTGAGTTCGAATTTCTAAAACCCTTTATTGAAGAACATATTATTTGCGGGGTACCGCTGGCTTCTAACAGTACACTGGACCTTCCTGCAGATGGAAATTCTATCCAGGGGCTTTTTTATTATGTCAGCCACAACTCCCTGCATTTCTTAAAATTGTCTTTCCAAAAATTAGGGGCTTTTTTTGGCTTAACCCGATCTTACTATTCTCCTCTACATAATCTTGCTATCAGGTTATTTTTCTATCCGGTTTATGCCATGGCCCTTGTGGGGTTAGTTTTCGCGAGAAAAAACAAAAATGATATGGCGATTTTTCTCATCTCTGGTATTGGTCTATTTGCCTTTAGTGTAACGCTCACTTGTGATGACTGGCTCAACAGATTTATAATGCCCGTGCTGCCATACATAATGCTGCTGGCAACAGCGGGCATAACATTTATTATTGATCTTATTGAAAAGAGGAGTAACAAGAATACTCCTTAGTCATTACCACACATTCTCGAGGCTTTCTTTATTATACAGGAAGTTTCTTTCCTTATAATAACTCTTGCCACCGGGTTTTAATCTTACTCCAGTTTTACCCATTAATTTAACCATGAACGCCATGGGTACAAGAAAAATAAAAAACACGAGCGTAAGGATTACTTTGCTCATTACCCAACCCATTACATGGGCCAGTTTCATCCATCCTATATGTATCTTATCGGCCAGGTATGGAATGAACACTCCAATCAACCCTAAAATTAATGCAGTTAATAAAAGGTACTTAGCCAGCTCGGGCCTTTTTATATGGGAAAACCAATATAAAACGCCGAATGCCAACACCAGTACCAGTATAGTTTCCAAATGCTTTTGCCTGTTCATATGGGATTATTAAAATAACGTATAAATAAATGGAGCGATAGCCGAACTGCCACCTAAAACCAGCAATACGCCAATTAATAATAATACAATGATTACTGGTGCCAGCCACCATTTTTTCCTGGCTTTCAAAAAATGCCACATATCTTTTAAAAAGTCCATAACGTTTTATTTTATAGTTTGATAATTTAATTTAATAATATTAGTCGAGCGTAAATTCTGTTTTCCAATCATCTTTTTCCAGCCATTCCGGTTGTTTTGTTTTATCAAAAATAAAATTTCCCACCACCAGGAAATCCATATCGGTACGCATAAAGCAACGATAAGAATCTTCGGGTGTATTCACGATCGGTTCTCCCCGCACGTTAAAACTGGTATTTACCAATACCGGGTAGCCCGTTTTAGATTTAAATGATTGCAACAATTTCCACAGTCGCTCATTGGTTTCCCGGTGAATTGTTTGCAGGCGGGCTGAATAATCCACATGGGTAATAGCAGGCATATCGCTGCGCAAGAAATACAATTTCTGTAATAATTCTTTGCTCTGAAAATCGGCCGGATAAGGAATTTGCCTGCTTTTCTTGACCGGCTTTACAATAAGCATATAGGGAGAAATATCATTATGCTCAAAGAAATCTGATACATCTTCTACCAATACAATTGGTGCAAATGGCCGAAACCCTTCCCGGTACTTAATTTTAAGATTTAGTTTTTTCTGCATTTCGGGGTTTCTCACATCGGCAATTATACTCCGGGCACCCAACGCTCGTGGACCAAACTCCATTCTTCCCTGGTGCCAACCAATAATATTTCCAGCGGCAATCAAGCCGGCAACTTTTTCTACCAGCGAATTTTCATCCGGTATATACTCGAAAGGACCTTTGTATTTACTAGCTACTGCCCGCACATCCTGTTCTGACGTTTCTGTACCCAGGTAGGATCCTTTTAAAGCGTCCATTTTGGTAGTATCAATCTTACGTTCATTTCCGAAATAAATATAATTGGCCGCATAGGCAGCCCCCAAAGCTCCCCCGGCATCGCCGGCAGCTGGCTGAATAAATATTTGTTTGAAAATTTTGGCATCATCCAATTTTCCATTGGCTACACAATTTAGCGCTACCCCTCCCGCCATACAGAGATAATCGGCCCCGGTTAATTTTTTTGCCTCACGCGCCATAGCTATGACGGCCTCCTCTGTAACCAACTGAATGGCTAAGGCAAGATCACAATGATTTTGATCCAACATGGATTCGCCGCCTCGCTTTGGAAAACCAAAAAGGGCCTCCCATTTATCATCGTACACCATGCGAAGTCCGGTTGCATAATTGAAATATTCCTGGTTCAGAAATACGGACCCGTCTTCTTTCAGATCGATCAGCTTTGATTTGATAATATCCACATACTTGGCTACTTCAGGCGAGCCGTGATTACCATAAGGGGCCAGGCCCATCAGTTTATATTCACCTGAGTTTACTTTAAAACCACAGAAATAGGTAAAGGCAGAATATAATAATCCCAGGGAATGGGGGAAATCGAGTTCTCTTAAAATGGTTATTTTATTTCCTTCTCCCAAACAAATGGATGCTGTGGCCCATTCTCCCACTCCATCAATTGTTAGAATGGCCGCTTTCTCATACTTACTAGGGTAAAATGCACTCGCAGCATGCGAAAGGTGGTGTTCGGGAAATAATAGTTTGGCTTTTTTTCTATCTACTTTTTCTATCTCGTCCAGCGACTCAAATATTAATTTTTTGAGGAATAGTTTTTCCTTCAGCCATACGGGCATAGACATCATGAATGACCGAAGCCCTTTAGGAGCAAATGCATAATAAGTCTCTAATAACCGCTCAAATTTGAGTAATGGTTTATCATAGAATACTATTGCATCGACGTCGTTGATAGAGCAACCGGTATATTGAAGGCAAAAACGCGCCGCATTTACCGGGAACGAGGGATCATGTTTTTTACGGGTAAACCGTTCTTCCTGGGCTGCAGCTAACACTTCCCCATCGCGGATGATGGCTGCTGCAGAATCGTGATAAAAAGCAGAAATGCCTAAAATTGTCATCAGTTTTCTTTTGTGATTTTGAGGTTAACCCTTTGCTTATAAATAGGTTAGATAACGGCCTTCAGGGAGGAAAATTGTGTGTCGGAAGCAAAAATTGCTTTTCCCGGATTTTGGAGCCGCTAAATTATACTTTTTTGTTGGTCAATGCAACACCAATTAGCGTTAAAGCGCTAAACAATTTCTTTTTCGACTCATTTGCGGAAACGGGGGAAACGTGCAGCCAGCAAAGAATCCAACGGGGCGAAAATGAGGGAGGCCACTTGTTTATTACCTTCCAGGTTGTAGTGCAGAACATCGTAGAAATATTTTCCGCCTTTTTGTAATTTTTTTGAAAGATCAATCAATAATATGCCTCGCTGCGCAGCCACCTTGCGGGTAACATCATTATACAGTTCCAGCAATTGTTCATATAACATCCCATTTATTCTGGATGTGACAGGCAGCACCGAAAGATCGGCCCCTGAGACCGAATCAAATCCTTTTCCCAGCATGGCTGGCTGGGTAAGCAATACAGGCATTATTTGATGTTTTTCGCAAGAATCGATAAGATTATTGATCCTCCTTTCAAAAAACGGAAGGAAATACTCCTGTTTTTGCAACTCCTCAGTGATGTATTCACTACTATAGCTGACAGTATCCTTTTTCGCTTTTTGCAGGTCATAGTATCGATCAGTCAGATTATTGACTTTTGCCTTCCGGGCTCGCCATAGGTTAATGATAATATTTCCCGTTTCGGTTTTTTTTAATAGGAAGTCTTTCCACGAATTGGTTTTATTGATGAAATAGTTCTTATCCCAAATGCTGGTATCCTGGAGGGCCAGATCATTAGCGCCAAACATGAAGACAACGATTTTTGGTTTTAATTTTAATACATGATCGTTCAAAAGTACCTGGTGCCCGAATGTTGTATGGCCAGAAAGCCCCGCATTATTCAGCCATACCCTGTTATTTGTTTGAGCTAATTGTTTCGCTAGCAGGTCGGGCCAGGTTTTGAAATCTGATATATACTTACATTCCGTGGTACTCCCTCCGATAGTAATAATACTCAGATAGTCGGCCAGGTTGCCCGGAGGTTGAGGCCCGCGAAATCCTATTGCATTTCTGCTAATGTCAATTTCCCTTTCAATACCGGGTATAGAATCATTGATGATCTTTCTTTGCGTATTTGATTCGAGAATAATTACATTTCCCTTTACTGAAAAATGGAAGGGATTATATATACGGAAAATAAGTTCCAATAAGAAAAGTACGACTAACAGCAGGTACCCCAAATAAAAAAAATACTTACCAAATTTTCGAACCATATATCTTTTTTACCGGTATTATTTTCTGAATATTAATCCTGCTACCGGAATGCTTACACTTTTTTTCCCCGCATGGCTATTCCGATGGCTTTATCCATAATTCGTTCAGCATAGGGCCTTGATATTTCATTGAGTTCTTCCAGTAATTTTTGTATCCTATCCTTTTGATCGGTACCCAGCGCTTCTTTCAAATGATCTATCGCGGAATTGGTTCGCGCGAGTTCATCAGGCTGCAGGTAATCCGCATTCTTTTTGATAAAATTCAGGGTGGTGTCGATCAATTGTTCCGCCTCCGTTTTCGCCTCTAATAATGCCCGGGTAGCAATATCTTCTTTTGCATGGGATATAGAGTCTATTAACATCTTTTCTACTTCCGCATCGCTTAGTCCATATTGCGGCTTCACTTCAATATCCTGTTTTACCCCGCTTCTCAATTCCTTTGCTCTTACAAGTAAAATTCCATCTGCATTAATCATAAAGGATACCTCTACTTTAGGTAAGCCGGCCGGCATACCCGGAATCCCACTCAGGTTGAATTCAGCCAGCTTTCTATTATCTTTTACAAGATCACGCTCTCCCTGGTATACGGATATCCGAATACCGCTTTGACCGTCTTTCTGAGTAGTATATTGACGGGAAGCGTTGGTAGGTATTTTCGAGTTACGCGGAATCAGTACATCCATCAATCCTCCCATTGTTTCAATTCCAAGAGAAAGAGGGGTAATGTCGAGCAACAAAAAATCTTTATTATTTCCTGCCAGAATATCGGCCTGAATCGCTGCGCCCAGTGCAACCACTTCATCCGGATTAACTTTATCATGTACTTCTTTACCAAAAAAATCAGCAACCGATTTCTTTACCAATGGTACCCGTGTGGACCCACCAACCATTACGATTTCTTCAATATCGTTTACTGTCAATCCTGCATCCCGCAGCGCATTTCTGCAACAATCAATGGTTTTATTCACCAATGATTTAATACGAGATTCAAAGACTGTCTTTGTAATATTAACCACCCGGTTATTTACAGTACCTGTAAATTCATTCTCAAAAGACAATGCTCTCTTAGCCTCCTCAGCAGCTAATCGTAATAATTGATTTTGCTCCTTATTTTTTTGCAAAGCATCGGCGCTGATATTAAGTTGCTCTGTCCAATAGTTCACAATTGCCTGATCAAAATCGTCGCCCCCCAGGAAAGTATCTCCATTAGTAGAGAGCACTTCAAAAACACCCTCATGGATCCGTAAAATGGAAATATCAAAAGTTCCTCCTCCTAAATCATAAATCGCAACCGTTTTAGATTCTTCTTTATTTAATCCTAAGCCATAAGCAAGGCTTGCCGCTGTTGGTTCATTAATTATTCGAAGGACATCCAATCCTGCCAGTTTGCCGGCATCGCGGGTGGCCTGCCTTTGCGCATCATTAAAGTAAGCCGGAACCGTAATTACGGCTTTGGTTACGGGAGTTTTTAAGATGTGCTCCGCTCTCGTCTTGAGTTCTTTTAAAATATAAGATGATAATTCAATGGGGGAATAAAATCTATCGCCTAACTGCACTTTAACCAATCGGTCGGTATCATCGTCAATAATTTTATACGTAAAAAAGGAAGACTTGTCGCGAATATCGTTATAAGACTTCCCCATTAACCTTTTCACTGAGAAAATAGTATTCTGGGGTTCAGTAACAAGAAAGGGTTTGGCGGCCTCTCCTACCAGTATGGTGTGATCATTTCCCAAATGGATTACCGAAGGAACCAGGCTGGCGCTGTTATGTTCCTTTAATGCAAGAGGTTGCTTTGTATCGGGATGTATTATTGCCACCAGGCTATTGGTGGTTCCCAGGTCTATGCCGACAATCATTTCCTGTTGCTGAAGACTTCCGGTAGAAATATTAATTCCAATTTTTGCCATAAACTATTCTTTCGCTGATAAGCGGCAAAGCTACCAAAATAAAAAGGCTGCCGTGCAAGGCAGCCTTTCAGAAATTTTCGAGATTAGAAATTACCTCATGAGGTACATCTTTCCATACCCATTATTGAAATACTTATCGGTATTATCTCCTTCCGCTTTATACTTATCCATTTGCTTGCCATTAAGGGTGGTAACTACCCGGTATATATATACACCATTGGCGAGTTTTGATCCAAACTGATCCGTTCCATCCCATTTGAACTCAGTTATATTCCGGCCGATGTGTAATGGGCCTAATTCGTCTTTAGTAATTTCTCTCACGATTTTACCGGTTACGGTCAATATCTGAATTTTTATGTTTTGAGGAATTTCGCTGCCTGTAATGGTGAATACGAAGGCAGTGGAAGTACTGAAAGGATTTGGATAGTTCAGCAGGTTTGAGATCATTGGCTTAGAAATAACCTTGAATGTGACGCGGTATTCAATTTCTCCCGCTTTATTTCCACTTCGGTCTTTTCCTTTTACGATCAGTTCATATTCATCCCCATCCGGGCTGTACTGCTTGGTGAATTGGGGATAAAATTCAATGGAGGCGGTATTATCAGCTCCGCTACTCGCCGGAACGAACCGCAGCGTATCATTATCAAAGCGGAAGGTTCTCAATGTACCATCCGGGTATCTGATCTGAACGGAACTTAATGCCGTATCATTTAACAGAAGGAACTTCGCTTCATCCTTTAATTTAATAGTTATATGCGGTTTGGCTGAAACAATATCTCTATTCAGAATATGAACGCCGTCGAACGTCACATCCAGTAATGGATTTGTCTTGTCGGGCCGCACATAAAAGTTACGATACACGAAGTTGTTGAAATGATACTGCTCAGGCTGATCATTATCCGGGTTAATATCGAGATACATGATATTCTGTTCCGGGTAATCTTTAGTATCGAGCGTAAATCGAACCACTATCGAATCACCGCTGATAATGGGTCTGTTCTTAGGTAATATAATATTGTGCTGCACATTGCTCCTGTCAATAATAATCAGTTTCACTCTTATGCTATCAAAGGCCGCCTTGCTGATATTTTTGAAAGCAAGGCTAAACTGCAATGGCTCTCCGATTTCAAGGGTATCCTTGGAAGTAAACAACAGATTAGGAGCAATAGCCCCCTCCGGTACCGGATCATAAGTCAATCGCCAATATTTAAGCTGGTATGGCGACAGGTTTATAGAATCTACATTCCGCATTCTCAATTTCAGGGAAGGGAATTGGACCGGATTTACAGAAGATATATCAAAATTCTGCATACTCTTATCCAGGGTATATAATACTGTTTCTGTATTGGTATTATCCACTCCAATCACGTCCACCGTAGGATGGTCGTCGGAAGGAGATTCCAGGCTCGACCCTCTCCAGATTGCTTCTTTCCATTGCTTGGCAGGTCCGAATTTGGGTGACGTAATGAATCCCAATGTATCGGGGGTAAAACAATCCACCACCAGGTTTATACGATCGTTAATTCCTTCACTAAAAGTATACCGGGGGGTAAATTCGGATTGCCTGTTTTTCTGATAAATAAACAAAAACGCACGGGGTCTGTAGAAAGAATCGATTGTATTAAACCCTTGCTGAAGCAAGCGGTGATACATCGAATTATTTGTTCCCAGGTATGAAGTGTCCCCCATCCAATTGGCTGCGTAGGTATTGGATAATGGATTATCGCCCGATGTATTCCTTACGACCACATAATAACCATCGGGAACGAGATCGAGGAAATTAACTATACTTCTTCTTTTTGCGGTATCTAAAATATTATACTGAAAATTATATTTCCGTGAGCTTCCGCATACATTATCACTTCCAAATTGGCCGGGGCCGGAAGGGGCATTGAGCCAGGGTTTAAACGTGATTGGATCAAATACATGGAAAATAATATTAGAAACCCCGCAACTACTATTGATGTCTGTATTGCCATTTACGGTCACTGAAAAATCATTAGCCTGTGTTCCTGCCGTTGGAAATACCGCGTTCCGCATAAATACATTATTAACCCTTGTACCATATTTCCAGATACGGTTAACAGAATCAAGTGAAATACGAACTAGTGAAGATTTTTCGTGCTGGTAATAATGCGATTGGTTGAATCCATCGCTGGTTCCGCTGATATAAATGAAAGAAGAATTATTCCATCGGTATTCACCTCCCGCTGCCGGCACCAGGGATACTCTCCAATAATAAACAGTACTATCCATATAATTAATGCCGGGTACAAATTCTATAATACCTCCGCCGGCAGATTGTATTTTAGCTACTTTCAAGGAAGAATTAAACTTTTCCGTGGTATCAATTTCCATAACATAATCCTTCTGCAGGCTAAAGGGATTAGCTGTAGACGCAACCAACTTTTGTGTGGGTGAATTAACAATAGCATAATTGTACGGATAAATGGGACGCGCTTCATCCTCGAAAATGAAGAACTCCTTGGTGGCGGAGTTATTATTCTCTGCCATCTCATCAATTTTCAAATCGGAATCAATGGTGGCTGTTATACGGTTAAGTCCTTTATCCCGTGTAGCCACAATCGGAACATTCAACACTAATGAGTCCGCAAAATGAATTCCGCGTAATTTACTATTATATATTACACTACTGCTACCATCGGGATACTGACGTTTTACTTCCAGTCGCACGGAATCAGCAATAGCCATCCCGAGGTTAACAATTTTTACTTTTAACTGAAAGCTATCTTCGGCAATAGAAATAAATGCAGGATTAATTTTTATCAGTGGTTCCTCAATTACATAATCTGGCCGGGGTTGCACATTCAGTTTAATGGCCGGATCTCCATGCAGGGTGATTTCTTCGGTGTGCATCCTGGAGTAATAATCAAAAGGACCGGTAGCATCTACTAAACCTTGAAGCGACTCTTTGCAAATTTCTCCCAGTGTTTTGCCATAATCTTTCTTACCTATGCTGGTGTATAAACTACTTAGATAAATATTTAAATAATTAACAATCCCAAAGTGGGTACTGGCCACGAAAGCGATACTTCCCCGTTGTTTGGCAAGCACAAATTTCTCCGACAAGGTTTCATTTACCAGTACGCGTTGCGGATAATAGGTGAAGAAGTTTCCGGCATTACATCCGTTTACAAAAAACACGGGGTACTTACCCTGGTTATTATACGTCTGCGGGTTATCCAGATTAAATTCCAGGGTTGTAGAAGAAGAGTGTCCAAAATAAGTCAGGATGCTGATCCCTTCGGAAAATAATTCAGAGATACGCTCCGTGGTGAGCTGTTCTATTGGGTTGGCGGAGGTTTTACAAAAGGTAGACACTTTGGCCCCAAAGAGTGTGTCTTCTATCATTTGCTTATACACACCCATATAATTACAGAGTACAACGCCAAGATATGGATCACTTGCTCCCGTAACATGTACCACATTTTTCATCCACTCTCTTCCGGCTAATGTATTCGGCGATGTTTGCTGGGCCAAATCATATTCCTTTATTTTTTCCAGGTAATCCTCTACTTCCTTTCCTGTAATGGCCGATAACCGGCCAATAGGGGTAACAGGAACCGGACTTGTAACATCTAATGCACTGAGCAGGTTATCGGAAGCCGGGTTACCGAAAGTTGGAACCAGGTTTAATTTTTCCGTTAAAGTATCTGTCTGGTTGAGGCGGTATTCATTATATGTCATTCCCCTTCCAATAATAAAAATATCTTTTAGTGGCTGGGAAAAATTATCACGTGCATACCGAATGAAATTCCGAACTGACAAAGGGTGCTTCTTTATTCCAAATGCAAATTGATCCACCAGCTCATTTATATCTACCACTTTAGTATTATAAGAACCTCCATTGGGTGAGGAACGGTATGCCTGGTATTCATCTATGGGTTTCCGGCCGGCGGTACCTATATTTAAAGTGGGGTGTGTGATAATAAGATAATTCCCCTGGCTAGCAATATCTGAAAACCGGGTAAAATTTCTCGTGGCTAAACTGGTAATATCGGTTGAGTTGGATGACTCAGCATTTACCAATACGAAACTACCTTCTGAGGTGGAAGCGGGTAATACAAATTTTACTGTGCCGGGAGTAGAAATATCTCCCACATACCGCGAACCAAATGCCAGGTCATACAGCACCGGTGCGGTACTTCCGTTATTAAAATTGGTTATCTCAAGGTAATAACCATCATTATCCGCGGGAAGTACAAATTCAAAATTCTTTTTTCCATCAAAATCAAATAAACGGGGATAGGTTAATTCGTAGTAGGAAACAACTATTCGATCCGTGTTTATGGTCGCGCCATTAGTAAACCGAACCGCAGCAGAATTGGAGCTTATCAAAGCTGTAGGGAAAGAAATGGCAGCATGAACATCATTAAAATAATCCATCAATGTATCCAGTACCTGGGTTCCGTTGATAGCTACTTTTACGGTTCGCGGGTTGAGCGCATTACCAACGGCACCGAATTTCAGGGTAGAAGCAGGACCGGAATTATTGACATATAAATTATTTAATGTGCTCACCAATGGTCCCGCGGGGCCAAATGTTCCGCTACTCCAAAATTCTCCTTTATCATAAGATGACGAATATACATATTCACCCACCACCGCGGCAAAACCCTGGTTCATCCGGCCTCTAAAATAGGTTCCCACCTTATGCATAAAATAAGGTTCAACCGGCAACGTATTTGAGGAGACATCATTAGATGCATCGAATATCATAAAGCCCGATTGATTGATGTTGACGCTCAAAAAATAACTGGAAGAATCAGTTACCAGACTGGAAGCATCTGTATGCTGGAAAGCAGGATCGCGGTACATGGGACCATCAGGCTTTCCATCATTGGGTTTTCCCCAGAATTCAATATATCCATTGGCGGGTAATGTACCCGACGAAACAGATGGGTAAAAAGGAACGGGCTGGCCGTTTCTCCATAATTCAAAAAATTGTACCTGTGTATTCCCAATGCCTGCTGCATCCAATGCCGATTTGGTTATTCGGTAAACGCCGGCAGTACCTACTTTGAATTTATGATAAGTCTGGTTAAAACGGATCCACTCATTATTATACTGCTGCGCCATGGACGTACAGGCTGCCAGCAAAAATATCAGGGTGAAAATTTTCTTCATAGTAAAGAGTTTCGTACTTCGCATAGGGATTGGTTATTTTTTTTCTTTCTTCTTCAGATCTGCCTTCAAAGAAAAAACATGGGTATATAAAGGATTGGATTGATTCGCCAGGTTCGTGAATGCATAATCGATCTGCAGGTTACTGATCTTAAAACCGGTTCCGACACTCGGCTGATATATCCACACCTTGCTGGTATTGGTTATATCATTATCGTCCAGTGCTTTTTGAAAATTATTGATGCCTGCTCGCACAAAAAGCACATCTTTCCATGATAATTCCAACCCGACTTTAGGATCAATACTGGCGAAATCAGTGGCCACAACCGTATTGCGCCGTCCGTCGAAGGTGAAATCAAGATTGACTTCTGCCAGTAGATTCAGATTTTTATTGAACTTGAAGTTATAGGCCCCTCCGGCTATTAACCGAGGCGCCGTGAGTTCCGCGGATTTTACGGGAATATCATTCTTGGTAACATAAAAAACTTCCCGCATTTTGTCGGTTAGGTTAAAAGACCAGGCATTGAACGTGGTGGTTACATCCCTGGCAACAATTCCAATTCGCCATTTATTAGCGGTAAGTTGAACGCCTGCATCAAATCCGAAACCCCACGCGGTAGCAAAACTTCCCGCTTTCCGATATATCACTTTTGCATTGATGCCCCCATTTATTCTCTTTCCCGTTCCGAAGCTTTTTTCCTGGGCCAGCGAAACCAGGAAGGCATAATCGGCGGAAGAAAAAGTTTGAATATTACTGAAGTTGATTGTACCGTCGGGCTCCACTAAAAATATAGTGTTAGGGATATCATCCACTGCAAATCGCAATAACGATAATCCCAAAACGCGCTTATTGTCTTTTAATGGAAGTATGAGACTTGCATAGTCGTATTTGCCAATTCCGGCAAAATATTCCGCATGCATGAGGTTTACCTGCGGCTGATCTTTTACATTCACTAAACCGGCCGGATTCCAATAACCGGCAGTTCCATCGCTTACGGTGGCTACCTGGGCACCGCCCATACCAAGGCCGCGGGCACCCGCTCCAATATTCAAAAACTCATTTGAATATTTACGAAACTGAGCAAAAGAAGGTTGCAACAATACGATCAACATTAGGGTTGCAAGGAGTTGGATTCTTTTCATTGAACCAATTTTCGGGATAAGCAATTTAAATTTCAAGACTTTTCTATCAGGATACTGGCATCACCGGGTAAAGTTATTCAAGTTCATATGAAAATGAATCACTTCGATCCAAAATGCACAACTTTATCGAACGAAATTCAAAGGAAAATATTGCATAACTAAAGCAAACCAACACGTTATTCTTACTTTTGCGCAATTCGTTGATTTACCATACCCTTAAACAGGTAATGGTATCTTTAAATATACGAGATATTGGCTGGCAAAGTTGGCCATTTTTCTGGTAGGGATGATGGTAATCCCTTAATCTTTTAATTCTCAAAGCAAAAAAATGAAATTGATTGAAGAATTACGTTGGCGGGGAATGTTGCAGGATATTATGCCTGGAACGGAGGAACAGTTAAACAAAGAAATGACTACTGCCTACATTGGATTCGATCCTACGGCGGACAGCCTTCATATCGGAAGCCTGGTTCCAATTTTGTTATTGGTACACTTACAAAGAGCCGGGCATAAACCGATCGCCCTGGTTGGAGGTGCCACCGGAATGGTGGGTGATCCCAGTGGAAAAAGCGAAGAAAGGAACCTGCTCGATGAGGATACACTTAACCGCAATGTAGCCGGTGTAAAAGCTCAGTTAGAAAAATTTCTTGATTTCAATCCTTCCATGCCCAATGCCGCCGAAATGGCCAATAATTACGACTGGTTCAAGAATATAAAATTCATTGATTTTCTCCGTGATACGGGCAAACACATCACTATAAATTACATGATGGCCAAGGACAGTGTCAGAAAAAGAATTGAGGGAGAAGTGGGATTAAGTTATACTGAATTTGCCTACCAATTGATGCAGGGGTATGATTTTTACTGGTTGTACACCCATAAGAATTGCAAGTTGCAAATGGGCGGAAGTGATCAATGGGGCAATATTACTACGGGAACCGAACTGGTGAGGCGGAAAGCAGGAGGAGAAGCGTTTGCATTTACCTGTCCCCTTATCACCAAAGCGGATGGAGGAAAGTTTGGCAAAACAGAGAGCGGAAACGTTTGGCTGGACAGCAACAGAACTTCGCCTTTCCAATTTTATCAATTCTGGCTGAATGCTACGGATGCGGATGCCGGGAAATGGATTAAGATATTTACTTTCTTACCAAAAGAAAATATAGAATCCATTCTGGCCGACCACCGGAAAGATGAAAGCCTGCGACTGCTGCAAAAGAAACTGGCAGAAGAAATCACCATTTTTGTACATGGGAAAGAGGAATACCAAAAAGCCGTTGAAACAACCCAAAAGTTATTTGCAAATCAAAATGCCACAGCGGAAAGTCTCAGTACGGAGGACCTGGAAGGAATGGAGGGGATCATTAGGTTTGATTATGATTCAGATAAAATTCACACTGGCATTGATATTATTAGTTTTCTTGCGGAAACAGGCATTTTCACAAGTAAAGGGGAGGCGAGAAAAATGGTTCAAGGAGGCGGTGTAAGTCTCAATAGAAAAAAAATTGACAGCCTTCAATATGTTATAGATAATTCCTCCCTGCTTTATAACAAATACATCCTGATACAAAAAGGCAGGAAGAATTATTATCTGGTGAAAGCAATATGATCTATCACCAAACAATTTTTCTATCGATATTTAAAGCTCTATCATGTAATATGCCATCACTTTATTGATAGCTGGCAGAACACATTAATCGAAAACCGGTAAATTTTTTTAATTGTAGTTATAATTTTATTCAACATTCAAAAAAGCAATCTGTCCGTTTGTGCTATTTTTTCCATAGGCACCAATTATCAACTCGTATCCGGATAAGCTGACCGCGTAGCCAAAATAACCATTCGCCTGTCCGGTTTCATCTTCTACCTTCCTGTAAAAATCACTTGGAATAAAGCTAAATAATTGTAGACTTTTAAAAACATATACTGAACCCTTATTAAGAATTCCCCCGCCATCATCGGCGCGGTAAGCGCCAACCGCCAGGCTCCCTGTGCCCAGGGTTACGCTGATTCCGAAATTATCACTTGGAGCGCCATCGGGTGAAATCACCCGTTGACCCGGTCCAAAATCAGGAACGCCGCCTTGAAGAGCTTCTGCAAAAAGATATGCACTTCCTTGTTCAGCATTCGCACCCACATCATCGCCGCTCGCCCCTACAGCAATTATTCCCTGATGGATATCGACGCTTATTCCAAAATAGTCAAAGGCCTCGCCATCCTGGCTTAATAATTTTATAAAATGAGCCTGCCCGGTCGTCCATCCACCAGGGTTAGTAAACCTGTAATATACGTAGGCACTTCCCTGGTCTGCGTTTGCTCCTATATCATCGCTATAAGCTCCCACTACAATATTGTTCGAATAAATTCCAACACTTGTTCCAAAAGAATCACCGGTAGCGCCATCACTTGCAGTAAGTTTCGCATCGAGGGTCCAGATATATCCACCTATGCCCGCAGAGCCCTGATAAACATAAACACTTCCCTGATCCGCATTAGCATTTATATTATCTCCATAGGCACCGATAACTAATGTATTACTGGTTGAAATATCTACGCTATATCCAAAGAAATCATTTGCCAATCCATCCGTCGCGGTAATTTTTGACTGCTGGCTCCATACTTCGCCTACACGTGAAAAAATATAAACGCTTCCCTGGCTCGCATTCGCTCCTATATCATCGCCCCAGGCACCAACCACTGCGAAACTTTCATTTATACTAACACTCGCTCCAAAATAATCATTGGTTTCTCCATCATCCGCCGAAATGATATCCTGCTCTTCCCAAACACCGTTCACCCGATGATATATATATGCTATACCCGTTTGTGGACCCTGCAGTGTTATTGCTCCCTGTCTCGCTCCTATAATTGCATAATCTCCGAGTATGTCCACTTTGTAGCCGAAATTGGCATCAGAACTCGCAAGGATAGGCTGAAAATAAGCAGGTGGATTTTTTTCGGTAGTACTGAATAACATCGGGAGCCATCGGGTCCCGTCATGCATATAAATTGTTTTCTTATCGATATCAAAAACCAATAAGCCGGTAGCAGGGCTAACAATCGATTTACGTTGGGCAGTAGTCATGGTGGTAATAAGCGTACCTTTTGTACTGCTGCTTACATCCAGTTGTGCACTGCTGTGAGGAGTATTAGTACCAATTCCTACACTTTGCGACGACGATTCCATTGCAAAAAAGAAGAAACCGATAATATATAATACTGATATTTTTTTCATGATACTTTAATTTAATAATAAGGATAGCTTTCTATATACTAATTGCTACAGGAATTCAACCTCTTCCTAAATTACCATGCATCATCATACGCTTTCGCCATATTAGCCGGATCACCTACAAACTGATCATTCAGTTGGCGGTTACTGTTGCAATTCAAACTTACGCGCACGCCATTGGGAAAATGCATAATAATCGTTTCCCCGCCTGTGCCACTGCCTGTTGTCCAACCTCCATTCTTCCAATAGTATTTTCCATGTGCGCCATCTACCCAACTATCGAACCCGCATTTCTTATTCTTCATCTCGTTCATCCACGTTTCGCTGATTATTTTTTTATTTTCGAAAGCGGTTTGTATTTGGGCAACCTCATAACTTGAAAGGGTGAGACCGCGGCTACCGGCAATCAAAACATCATCGGAATTGGCATCGGAGGCAATGTTGAGATTACTTCTTAAATAGTAGAGAGTATATTTATATATTGTTGATCCCTCATGATTCCAGTTTTTGAAATCTGCCAGGTTCCAGTATTGCAAACCGGCAGGCTTCAAAACCAGGTCACGTATCAGCGTACGGAAGGCCCATGCCGTAGCCGTTTCATTGATATTCTGATTTTCTGCGCTGAGAAAAAAGGCCTTACCATGATAGAGATACGGTAACAATATCCGGCAAAGCGCATAATTCGCATTATTATAGTTATACGTATTGGCTGTTTGGGCTATACTCATCATTTTTCTCAAGGAATCATATCCGCGGTTCTCCATGCTGAAACCGCTCTTATGAGAAAGAAGTTGTTCGAATGTGAGATCGTTATAGGTAGCATGTATCTTCCAGTTGGAAGGGAGATAATCCACAACTTTCTCATTCAGCGTTTTTCCTTTGTCTCCCAACACTTTACATACTGCAATAGCGGTAACAAATTTTGTAACACTAAATAATTCCTGCCTGGTTTCAGGAGTGTAGTTTTTTAACCCATCCGCAGCAATGCGCGCGCTTCCGCCCGCACCCCAACGGTCAACTTTGTCGAGATAAGAAATTGCATAAGAATATCCTACTACACCTGGTGGATACAATGTTTTGATGTTTTGTTCAAACTTATCAAGACTGAACGCAGACCCACTGGCCAAACCGGGCTCTTTTTTACAGGCGTACAGTGCAAATAAAACAAACAAGGTGACGGTCGTTGCTTTCATACAATTTTTTTTTGTTAACTAATTACAATGTTGGCTACTTCATCACCTTAGTTAATAAAAGACCGAAATGTTTGAAATAATGAATGAATAAATAATGCTCAGGTCATTGATTCATTCCTGTATCAGATATCTCTTTAATTATTATTTTTTTTCAGTTGGATTATTTCCTTTTGAAGCATTTCACATTTCTTATTCAGTCCGATAACATAGAGGGTGAGTTCTTCTATTTTCTCCATCATTCTTTTTTGCATATCACCCAATTTTATACCCTCCCGGGCTATTTCCTCTGCGGATGGAATATTGGGCAAATGATGGTTCTTCTTAACAAATTGTTCCAGCTCTGCCAGTGTATTTAGCCGGTAATCTTGTTTAAATACGTAATCGGGCCAGGATACGCGGGGTAATGCTGTAATATCTGTACAGATGATTTGCCCGTTTACCGCCAACCGGTAATCATCATTTACATACGTAGTATTGATACCAATAACGCCATTAGAATTTACTCTTAACCGTTCCACTTCTCTCGTGCTGATGCGGATATAACCCAGGTTGGCGGCATACGACCCGATTTCCATATTATCCCCGGAAAATTCTATATAGTTATTGGCAACATTACTTTTCCTGAACTGGATTTGGCGGGTGCCCACAAAGTTCATAATGACAGATTGAAAGGTGGGATTACTTGAAAAATCAAAATGAACGGCGCCCAGCGGATCAGCAATGCCAAAGCCAAGATTTCCGTTTTCAGTAATCACCGCTCTTTCCAATCCGGATGTATAAAAACGTACCGGCGTATTAGTGTTGATCGCTGAACCAATCAGTAAATTATTTCCCAGTGTTTGAAAAAAGCCGGTAGTTGTTCCCTGGCTCTTTAAAAAAAGAGAAGGGCTGGCATTTTCTATGTTGAGGTTTCCCGCAATGTGTAATTTGGCAAGAGGGCTGCTGATACCAATTCCGATATTGCCCCCCGGGGTAACAAAAAGCCTGTCTGCGCCATTGGTACGCACAATAAAATTTCCTGAATTGTTATCAATAGTTGTTCCTACTTTAAAATCATCGCCCAACTGTTGTAAAAATCCTCTGTTAATATTATCCCGTTGAAAATAAACGATAGGATCATCATCATCATTTATTACCAGAGCCGTGCTGGTGGTACTGATATCGCTTAAATCGATATGCAACCGGGCCAGCGGGTTCACAGTACCAATACCCAGAAATCCGCTCTCATTGAGGCGCATCCGTTCAGAAGGTGCCAGCGAAAGAGAAGAGGCTGTACCGAACACCAACGCTGATCCTGTTGCCTGGCGTTGATTGCCAATATAGGATGAATTGAAACCGTTAAGGCTATTACTGGCAGAAGTCGTCATCCTCAACAGGGTCCGGTCACCCAGTGTATTACTGATTGTCCGCAAGCGTAAAACAGTACCGCTTATACTGTCAGCAATATCTGCTGTATAAATGGGGTTAGTAGTGCCGATGCCTACATTTTGAGCATGGACCTGGTAATATTGTAAAAAGAAACCCAGCAGCGCGGGAAAAATTTTTTTCATGACAGGTTGTTTGAATTGCCAGGGAAATAATTTCGCCATGAAGCTATTCAACATCGAATACCCGTACGCCGGGATTCAACAGATAAGATCGGGAATTCAATCAGTCCACAAAGGTCTCTTCTATTTTAAATGAACGGTAGCTCTTTTTCTACCAACGGGAAAAAATTATTTTGAGATAATCTTTCCGCTAGCTACCAGTTCTATAAAGGCATCCCGCTCATTACGACTGACAGGGAGTTCATGCTTGTTCACCTTCACAATAAATCCTTCGATACTGGTGATGGCTTTGATATTTACAATATAGGAGCGATGTATACGATAAAATTTGCCGGCTGGCAATTTTTCTTCCAGGCCAGAGATCGTATGGTAGGTAATAACAGATCGTTCTTTTGTAACGATTTTCACATACTCCTTTAGCGCCTCAATAAATAAGATTTCTTCAAAAAATACTTTTACCAGCCCCCCATCTGCTTTCACGAAGAAGAAATCATCCGACTCTTTTTCCGCAAGAGGAACGGCTAATACTTCTGCCTGTTCCAATGCCTGTGGCCGCAAAAACTTCCATGCCTTATTAACTGCAAGCAGGAAGCGCTCAATGGCAATAGGTTTTAATAAATAATCAATGGCATTGGCATCAAAGCCTTCCATAGCATGCTCGCGATAGGCAGTAGTAAAAATAACAGCGGGGGGATTAGTCATCGATTTCAGGAACTGAAAGCCGGTAAGTCCGGGCATATTGATATCGAGAAAAACGAGCTCTACCGGTTTTGTGCTGATACCTTTCAGTGCCTCCTTCGCATTCTTATAATTCCCATAGAAAATAAGCCGCTCATCCTGGCAAATAAAATCTTCCAGGATATCCCGCGCAATGGGTTCATCGTCGATGACGGCACAACTGATCTGTTTCATTTGTAAATCATTTATTGCTTAATAATTATCAGAGGTACTTTCCAGGAATACGTTTTAATGATGGCCATAGGCAGAACGGTATTTACTCATGAACCTTTTAGGATAAATTCAATTTTAAATTTACCGTAAAACGGTTGCCTTCATGCAGCATCCGGATATCATATTTCCCTTCATAGAGTAAATTAAGCCTATGCTGAACACTGGCAATTCCGATTCCTTCTGCAAAGCCCGACGCATAATAACTGTTATCAACGGAAAACGATAATTGTTCCCCTTGAATATCCATATGCACCCGCATCCAATTCTGTTCTGATTTTTCTTTCATTCCATGTTTAAAAGCATTTTCTACAAACTGGATGAGTAACAGGGGCAGAATACTTTGTCCGTTCGCCTGGCCGTTTACATCCATTTCTATGATGGTATTCTGTTCATATCTTAATTTTTCCAGCGCAATATAGCTTTGCAAAAAATTCACTTCCTGGCTCAATAATACTTTCGCCTGATTACAATCAACAATTACATATTGCATAATATTTGATAATTGGTGAAGCGCTACGGGAAGTTTAGTACTGTTGCTGCGCGCCAGGCCATACAGGTTATTGAGTGTATTAAAGTAGAAATGCGGACTTAGTTGCTGTTTAAGCAGGTTCAGTTGCAGATCTTTATTAAGCACGGCTAATTCTGTTCGCTGCTGTTCACTGTTACGATATTCCTGGTAGAATTTTAAGACATAGAACGCCGACAGCTTGAGAACATATTTCCCAATATCGAACCAGGATGCATATATCAATACTCTAAATGTTGGCGGATAGGCAAATTTTTGCAATAGCCAATCCTGGCCGGAATGACGAAGCAGGTATAGTATCGCAATCCAGGAAAAGTAATGCGCAGCGAAAAGAACTATATTCATCACAATGAGCAACCACCGTTGCCGCTGGTAAAAAAAATTGAGACAAAACCAGAGCAAGCCAGTGAACAATAGACTGAATAACCATAAACTAACATAAAAAGAAAAGGGCGATTTACAGGTACTGCACATACTCCTGGTAATAGAAATAGTCGTTACCGTGTAAGCGGCTTCTATCACGGCATATACCAAAAAAGAATATATCCAGAATCTTCTCGTCCAGTTTTTTTTCTCTTTGGAAAACAAATTATTTAATATTAGGTTAGCCTTGTTCATCGAGTTTTACGCGTAGGTTTAATTGGCTATTCCCGGACAAAAAGTGAAATGAAAATTTATCAGGATACAGTTCCCTTAAGCGGATTAACAAAGGATCTTGGCTGGAAAAGAGATCTCCGGGTTTATTACC
Source organism: uncultured Chitinophagaceae bacterium (assembly GCA_963775145.1). GTDB lineage: Bacteria > Bacteroidota > Bacteroidia > Chitinophagales > Chitinophagaceae > Endoryza. The sequence goes on along the minus strand of CAVZHZ010000009.1, from coordinate 245,414 downwards.
GAAATCCCCTTTCACGCTAAATTCCATTTCAGAAGCATTAAACCCAAGGCAAAGTAGGTATTGTTTCGAGCCGTTCAAATTGCTTTCGGCTGCAATTTTATCAATAATACCGGCTAATAATAAGGGGGCAATTTTCAGCTTATCATACTCTCCCCGGGTGGTCAATTCAAATACCGCCCTACTACCCGGTTGTTTGCTTACCAGGTCAATATAATTTCGAAGGAAATGAATCTCTTTCTTTACATCAATGAGTTTCTCTTTTGCTTCATAAATTACATACTCCATTACCTTAGCCAATTGAAGAATGGGACCGGTACAATGTACCGGACTATCTGCCGCGATGGCACTCAGTTGATTTATCGTTTTGAAATAGAATTGCGGATTGAGATGCCACTTCAATAACTTTAATTGAAGTTCTTTATTGGACACCGCCAGCTCCAGTCTTTTCTCTTCTTCCAACCGGTAGTGATAAAAATAATTTGCCAGGAAGAACCACGACAAACGGAAGCCATGTTTTAATAATTGGTAATTGACATAAGAATAACTACCCGATTGATCTACTGCGGATGCAATCCGATCCTTTTCCGTTCGGGTAACCTGTTGAAGCTGGGAATGAAGAAATGCTATAGCGTCCTGAACGACGCCAAACCATATATAAGAATAAAGGAGATAAAACCCGATAGCGGTTATTATCTGTACCAATATTGAATTACGACTTAGGCGCCAGGCGACCCACCAGATTGGCCAGATCAGTAAACATTGAAAAACCCACATGATAAAATGAAATTCCCAGTTACTGATGGGCCGGGTTCCGTAATTATTAATGATATACAGGAACAGCAATTGAATGCAGGCTTCTGTCAATGCATACCATGCAAAGACCTTCAACCAATAGCTGGCCAGCGGTTTATTTTGAAAAGGCCATACCATCCTATAAATAAAGTTAACCAGTTTGGGCGTAGCGACTATAGATGAAATATATTATTCAACAAGCCGAAAGCCTTATTCATTCAATGGATACTTTTTTTCAATAAATAGATATTGACAGTTCCATGGCCCCCATATTATGCCTCAAACGGAAAAAGCTCAAATGTATTTAGTTCTTAGACCATGGGAGATGCGAATATATATTGGGGAAATTTTCGAACGACTATTAGATTAATTTTACAAAGGTAATAGCTAGTGAGTCTATACGGCGCCTCATCCTTTCCATTCTATTGCGGTTGCCAGGAACCCGGCTTGCAGGGGAAAATATTATCCAAAGCTGGTTAATATATAAACGTTCAACCGGGCAACAAAAATCAAGAATTTCTTCATTCTCCAAAAAAAACAGCAGGGTAAAACGTGAAAATTTTAGAGCGTACTTTAGGCAATATTCTGGATTCTCTCTTCTATCGTCTTTTTCCTGTATTCTGTGTTCTGTATTCTGTGTTCTGTATTCTGTATCCTTCATTCCGTATTCTGTATTCTGTATTCTTCATTCTGTATTCTGTATTCTGTATTCTGTATTTATTCTTCTTCTTTTTTTACCTTTTATCCTTCCACCTCCTCTATTCCACATCCACCTGTTTTGGCACTACGGATCCATCCGAAACCTCCATCAAAAACTTACGCTCTTTTAAAAGATAGCCATTCCCTTTTTCGCAGAAATGTACTTTCATGTTTTCAATGCTGATCGGGTTCCCATCCGGTATATCTGCAATATTGCTGTGTAAAATATCATGACCATCTACAATTACTACCAGCCCGCTGCCAATCGCTTCCATTTTATTTCCTTCTGTAATGAGCATTCCGGTATCTTCTCCTAACCCAATGCCTATACAACTCGGATTGGTAGCAATAGCCTGGGCTAATGCGCCCAAACCGGCCCCGTTTTTCAAAATGAGAATCGATTATTACGGACGGAATAAAACCAAGCCCGGTAGTCATTTTTACTTCTCCTTTCAGATGTGCCCTGGTTGCATTCCCTTCATAAATCATTGTTTGACTCATCGCCATGGCGCCTGCACTGGTCCCGGCTATTACGAATTTCTCATTCTCATATCGATTTTTTAAAATAGAAAGAAACTCGGTCCCTCCATCTGTTACACTCAGCCGCAATTGATTGCCACCGCTAAACATTACCGCATCACATTGGCGGATGCGTTCCATATATTCTTTAATCATCGTATCCTGCCGGGTACGAATATGCAATACTCCAATATTGGTACAACCAATTTTACCAAATGCGTTTAAGTAGGTTTCGCCGATTTCGTATGGTATGGTGGAGGCTGTAGTAATAACCTCAATTCGGGCATTGGTACCTCCTGCTTCTTGTACCACCCGGCGGAGAATACCTTGCTCAAAGAAGTTGAGGTTGCTGCGTCGAATTTCCCCGGTTTCTAAATCGGTGCCTTTATCTTCAGCGCCACCAATGGCTATCAGTTTTCCTGCAGGTATAGACATGTAAATATATTGGGTTAGTAGCAACAAAAATAACGGAAAAATCAGGATTGAATTGCACTATAAGGAGAATTTAGCTTTTGATGGAGACGTCTTCAATTTACATAGAGAGGAAAGGAATGATTAATGAAGAAAAAGACAAAGACTTAATTATCGATTAAGAAGATTCCATTCAGTTAGGGGAACCTCTTTTTCATTCCGCTCTTTTTTATTCCTGATTTTTTATTCTCTAAAAACCAGCCCCCGCGAACCTGGATATTCCTTCTACCAATACATCCAGGTTTTTAGTAGTGGTGTATACATTGGGCGTAATACGAACGCCTTTGATATTTTCCCATTCAATTCCCACTGCATGCACTTTGTACTTATCCAGTAAAAAAGAATCCAGCTCAGCGGGTTTCTTTCCTTCCACATTTACTAACCCGATCGCACAACCAAACCCCTTCTTCATGGAGGTACCAAGTTTTACCCCGGGAATATCTTTTACTTTGTTCATCCAGTAATTCTTCAGGTACATTAATCGTTCTTCTTTCCGCCGGCCACCAATCATCTCATAAAACTCAATGGCTTTGCCAATGGCCTGTTCAATAAAAAAAGGCCGCGTACCTAAATTTTCAAACTTGCGGATGTCCGGACTTTTTGGATCCCCGGCGGCAAAAAACGGATAGATATTCTTAATCTTTTCTTTCTTTACATATAACATACCACTACCAATACAGGCACTTAACCATTTGTGCAGACTGGTACCAAAGTAATCGGCACCCAGTTCAGGCACCTTAAATTCAAAATGACCAAAGCTATGCGCCCCATCAACCAAAACCTCAATTCCCCGCGCATGCGCCGCATCAGCAATTTTTCTTACGGGTATTATCTGGCCATTCCAGTTTATGATATGCGTAACATGTACCACTTTTGTTTTTGATGTAAATGCTTTTACATATTCATTTACCATATAATTCTCATCTTCACTGGGTAATTCCAGGTTAATCCAGACCAATTTTATTTTATCGCGCACTTCGCGTTGTTTCCATGCATTGATCATATTGGGATAATCCTGTTTCGTCAATACCACTTCATCCCCGGCTTTCAGATCTAATCCGAATATTATTGTTTCCAGGGCTTCCGATGCATTACGCTGAATAGCGATCTCTTCGGCATCACCTCCAGCCAACCTGGCCAGGTTCTGGCGCAAGGGTTCCCGACCCTGGTCAAGAATGCGCCACATATAGTAACTCGGGGCTTCATTACTCAGATCGTGATAACGCTTCATGGCATCCTGCACCGATTTTGGGGAAGGAGCCACTCCACCGTTGTTTAAATTTATGAGGGAAGGGGAAACCGTATACGATTGCTGAATGTAATACCAGAATTCTTCATCAGTAGCTAGCTTGTCCGGAGCAATCGCCGCTGCTTCATCTAACGCGCGCGCCAAATTTTTACTCCAGGCAGGTTGTGTTAGGGAGGCGAATAAGGTAGCAGCAGAGAACGAACCCGCCTTATTAATAAAAGAGCGTCGGTTAAAGGCAGCCATGGCTTGATGATTTTATTAACGAATATAACCAATCCTTTACGAACAGGTATTTGGAAAGCGATCTATAACATTGTCCTTTATTTAATAACCATCCATAGCATTTAATGAAACATTAATATGACTCCAACATCATAATCAACATGACGGTTCATCCTTGCAATTGCGTTAGTACAATCGATGACCCGAAAAAGAACTATTTACCGTAGTGACTTCCTGGTTAGCGGAAGATTCCTGCCTTACATTAACTTTCAGCACATCGCCGGCATTTAGTTTGAGTACGGTACTGAATGAAATAGTTTTAAAACTGGCTCCTGCCCCGGTAATAATATCGTCTTTTGCCTCCTCCGCTTTCGATCCATTAACATCGAGAAAAACAAATAAAAGGGGTTGAGTGGAAGCCGCCAGCGTCCATTGTATTTTTACATTAAACTGGTAAACTCCATTGGATGGTACAGTGAAAAAACCATTGGAAGCATTATATCCCAGGCCGTCATCAAATTGCTCGTTTTCAAAAATAACAACGGCATCGGTGGCATTTACTACTACCTGGTTTGCACTTTGCAATGTTGCATGAAAACCCGAATTACTAAGTGGCAAATTTTGCCAGGAAGCTGTACCATCTGCTGCGGAGGTTAATACCCTGCCATCGCTTTGCGTACCATCGGTGATCTTCACATTGCCATTTACTTCCAGGTAGGCGGAAGGAGAACCGGTCGTATTAATTCCGACTTTACCATTATTGACGCCGTAAGCACCGGAGTTACGAAAGATAAATTCGCGGGCAGAAAATTCGAGCCGGTCATCCAATCCAACCTCCCCAATCATTACATAATTACCATCTCCTATTTTATAGTACCTGTTGTGCGTGGGAGATACCCAGGCCCCTATCCCAATTCGAATATTGGAATCAACATGCAGCTTCTCCTGCGGGCTGGTAATTCCTATTCCAACCTTCTGAGACTGCCCTATCACGGCAAACCCAATAAGTGTAAGCGTAAAAAACAATTTCATAAAAATTCCATTTGGCGAAAGATACATATTTCTGCAGTTAAACGCCTTTCGCCAATCATTGTTTTGACCAGTTGGCAGCCTGAAATTCCGCGGTATCTACCTATTGAAATCTCTATTTTCTCAGACAATTGTAAACGGCTACCAGTTGGCCAGGTTGACAAAAAAACCTAAATTGACTGTCCAACCAAATTTTGCATTAATAGCACCGTCTTAATAAAAAAATAACTGATGAAAATAACAGAAATAAAGGTTCTTAAAGGCCCCAACTACTGGAGCGTACGACGCCTGAAACTGATTCAAATGAAGCTGGACCTGGAAGAAATGGAACAGCGTCCTACGAATACAATTCCCGGATTTCGGGAACGCCTGGAGAAAATGTTTCCTTCACTAATAGAGCACCATTGCAGCGAAGGATACCGTGGTGGTTTTTTTCACCGGGTGGACGAGGGCACCTGGATGGGCCATGTAATTGAGCATGTTGCCCTGGAATTACAAACGCTCAGTGGAATGGATACGGGATTTGGGCGAACCAGGGGCGCCGGTGAAGAAGGCGTCTATTATGTAGTGTTCAGTTATATGGAAGAAGATGCCGGGGTATATGCCGCCAAGGCCAGTGTACGCATTGTGCAATCGCTGGTGGATGCAAAAGAATATAATTTAGAAGAGGATATCCAAAGGTTAAGAGAGATAAGAGAAGATACGAGGCTGGGACCCTCAACCGGTTGTATAGTAGAGGAATCAGTAAAAAGAGGTATTCCATTTATTCGATTGAATAAACAAAGCCTTGTTCAATTAGGCTATGGGGTTAATCAAAAAAGAATACGAGCCACTATTGCCAGCACTACAAGTAATATTGCGGTGGACATTGCCTGCGACAAAGAAGAAACAAAGAACTTGCTGGAGGCTGCCGAAATTCCGGTGCCCCGAGGAACAGTAATCCGAACAGAAGAAGGATTACGAGAAGCCGTTGAAAAATATGGATATCCCCTGGTTATAAAACCAATTGATGGCAATCATGGAAAGGGTAACACCACCAATATTACAACCTGGGACCAGGCCCTCAAAGCCCTGGAGGCCGCTAAACAATATGGACGAAACGTAATTGTCGAAAAATTCATTACGGGTTTTGATTTCAGAGTGCTCGTGATCAACTATAAATTTATTTGTGCTGCTTTACGCACCCCTGCGGCCGTTACGGGTGACGGAAAACATTCTATACAATGGTTAATTGATGAAACCAATAAAGATCCCCGGCGGGGATATGGCCATGAAAAAGTATTGACTCAAATTACTATCGATCAGTTTACCCAAAAAATGCTGGATGAAAAAGCATATACGCTGGACACTATTCCTGCCAAAGGAGAATTTGTATTATTGAAACCAACGGCTAATCTCTCTACGGGCGGAACATCTACCGACGTAACGGATGAAGTGCACCCGGCTAATATTTTCATGTGCGAACGTATTGCAAAAATTATTGGACTCGATATTTGCGGTATTGATATCATGGCCTCTGATTTGCGAACACCGGTAACTGAAAATGGCGGGGCTATTCTGGAAGTAAATGCCGCTCCGGGATTCCGGATGCATATTGAACCTTCTGAAGGTTTACCCCGAAACGTGGCAGAACCTGTGGTAGATATGTTATTTCCTAAAGGCAGTGCGGGCCGAATTCCGATCATTGCTATTACCGGTACCAATGGAAAAACAACCACCACCCGGCTGACCGCGCATATCGCAAAAAGCGCTGGAAAAAAAGTAGGATATACTACTTCAGACGGAGTGTATATTCAAAACCAGTTAATGATGAGGGGTGATTGCACAGGGCCCGTATCGTCTCAATTTGTGTTGAAAGATCCTACAGTTGATTTTGCTATCCTGGAATGCGCCCGCGGTGGCATCTTAAAAAGTGGATTGGCATTTCAAAATTGCGAAGTAGCAGTTGTTACGAATGTAGCGGCCGATCATATTGGATTGGGAGGCATTAATACCGTAGAACAAATGGCGAAAGTGAAAGCCGTTGTACCGGAAACGGTTTTTCCGCATGGCTATGCGGTATTGAATGCAGATGACGACCTGACCTATGCAATGAAGGATGACCTGAAATGCAATATCGCTCTTTTCAGTATGGATGAAAACAATCCCCGTATAAAAGAACACAGCAGCGAAGGCGGATTGTCGGCTGTTTTTGAAAATGGATTTGTCAGTATCTTAAAAGGAAACTGGAAAATACGGGTAACAAACGTAAAAGATATTCCACTTACTTATGAAGGAAAAGCGGTGCATAATATCAATAACTGTTTGCCGGCTGTTTTAGCCACCTATCTTTTCCGGGATATTACTATTGAAGATATTCGCTCGGCTCTTACTTCTTTTGTTCCTTCTTCTACGCAAACCCCCGGCCGGTTAAACTTTTTCCATTTTAAACATTTTACCATACTGGCCGATTTTGCCCATAATCCGCATGGATTAAAATTGCTTTGTGATTTTATAAGTAAGCTGGATTATCCCACCCGGATAGGGGTTATTTCCGGAACAGGCGACCGTAGAGATGAAGATATACGGGAGCTGGGCGAAATTTCTGCCCGCTATTTTGATGAAATCATTATTCGCTGCGACAAAAATCTTCGGGGGAGAACGGCAGATGAAATAATTGGCCTGCTAAAAGAAGGAATAGATAAAGCAAACCCAGCTATTCCCACTATGGTTATTGCAAATGAAAATGAAGCGCTGGAGTATATATATGCCAATCCGGTTAACGGAGCCTTATACACAATAATGTGTGATGTAGTGGCCGGAGCTTTGGATAAGATCCGGGAGTTGAAAGAAAGAGAAGAAAAGGAACCCAGGTTGGCAGTTACTCATTGATCATTAGGTTATGGATATAGGCTGAAAGCTTTGAGTGGTTGACGATTACAAAACTTATTAAATCATATGGTGATTTATAAGGCATAGCGGGCGCTTTTAAGCTTAAAAAGTATTTGGGGGAAAAACAATCAAACCTTATTTTTGCCATCCATTTAAAGGATTGGCCTATAGTATAATGGTAGTACGACAGATTTTGGTTCTGTTTGTCGAGGTTCGAATCCTCGTAGGCCAACAGAGAGGACAAATTAGTATAATGCTGGTTTGTCCTTTTTTTGTTTGATTATATTCTCTCCTACTTTACTTTCAATGCTATTTCTTGTGTAAACATGCCTCTAACAGCCTGGAAGTTCTTATTAAGAAATGGACTACCACTCAAATAAGACAAAGTCACCTAAATCCAGGTCTCTCAACGGCATGGTAGCATCCTGCCTGTTTTAGTTGCAATAACGCCAATCAACATTTGAACTAATCTTATTCAATCGTATCTTCAAACAATAGTAGGATACAGGTGAAGGGAATGGAGTTCCGCAGGCCGAGGATGCCCCCACTACGGCCCGAATGTGCACCACAATACTTTAAATTCATGTTGACTTCCATGAAAAAGTTGAACGCCCCATTTTAAAAACTTCTAGTCGCCAACCTTTTCCCCGCACTGGAACTACCACTAGATATTGAGCTTCAATAACCGGAAAAAAAGAAATTCTGCGTAGATTTCCGTCGTAAATTTCCAATAGTAAAACTGGAGTTTTATCCTTAGGTTTATACACGATAACCCTTACCTAAGAAATGCTGAATGTTCTATGAATTCAATAAAACTATTCTACACAATTGTGTCGGTATTTTTCATTGTTTGCTCGCAAGCCCAGGATCTTAACTGGAATACCGTTACATTCACCTCAGGTTCTCTGAATACAAATTTTGGTATAATTGGCAACCCGGGGGTTTCCGTTTCATTAAGCATTACAGGATATACAGCCGGTCTGCCATCCGGTAATCCGGCAAAACGGATAGCGGCGCCACAAGCAGGTACAGGAACCGTTTGTACTCAATTTTGTGCGATTCGGTCAGCTCCCACATTCAGCAATCCTGCTACACAATCATTAGTATTAACTTTTACATTTTCACCAGCCATTACCCCTTTATCGTTTCCAATATATGATATTGACGGTACAGGTAGTGTGATTGACTCGGTAAGGATCACCGCTTCGGGTCCCACCGGTGCACAGAATATTACTGCCACAAACGTGGACCCGACAAGATCTTTTATATACGGCAGTGGTTCTACAACGGTAGTGGTTAAGGGAGGAACAGGAAACCTTACAGATCCGCAGACAAACATACTCATTCCGGGTTATGTAAGTACTCTTGTTTTTACATTTATGGGACAAGGTAGTTTTTCAGTTGGTAATATGTCCTGGGCAATCCCTTTACCGGTTAAATGGGTTTCCTTTTCGGGGCATAAAACGAATACTGGTGTAGTGGATTTAAAATGGATAACTGAAACCGAAGAACAATGTGATTACTATCTTATAGAGCGAAGCAAAGACGGGCTGCAGTTTCAAACAATTGGCAGAATAGAGCCGAAAGGAAAAATCAGAAATGATTATTATTTCACCGATATCAACCCGGAACCAGGTAATTTGTTTTATCGTATTGTCCAGTTCGATAAAGATGGGAAAAGAAATTATTCAGAAGTTATCGCTGTAACACAAACTAAGAAAGCTGTTCAGATGCTAACCGTATCACCCAATCCCGCTTCTGACTACCTACTACTAACTCCTCTTCCAAACGCAACAATGAAAAAAATTGAAATCTACGATGCTACCGGGAAAAATATACATCAATCTCAACAGTGGAAAAATCGCATTAAGATTGACTTTTTAAGTCGCGGGGCTTATTATCTAAAAGCCGAAAGCACCGACGGCAGGGTTTATTTCACCAAATTCCTAAAGCAATAATCTTTTGTTACTGCTTACTTATGCGACAAGATTGAGTTTACAAGATCCGTAGTCAACTCTATACTACTCTAGTTTGACGGCACCAATAGGTGGTAAAAACTTGCATTTTCCTCTTTGTGGAGATATTGCTACCTATTATAAGGGCATTGGTTGGACAAATTAAGAATTGAAAAAAAGATGATTCCGCCTCTACCGCAAGAAATAAAATGGCAGTCAGTCAAATGATTAGTTTTATTTCTGCTGAGACTGAGTATCAAAATTTACCATCCAATTGATGCCAAATTTATCCGTAAGCATACCAAAATAAGCACCCCAAAAAGCATCGGCCATCGGCATAGTAGCCCTACCACCTGCGGATAGGCTATTGAACAGTTTATCGGCCTCTTTTTTTGACTCGGCGTTGATAGAAATAGAAAAGTTGTTTCCAACTTTATAATCAGCCGCCCATTCACCACCGGTATCGCTTCCCATAATCATGGTTTCTTTACTTACTGGTAGCGACACATGCATAATCCGGTTTCCCATTTCCTCGGGTATGGCAGACTGGCCCGGTTGCGGCGGCATGTCCTTAAAACGGCCTATAAACGGAAACTCTCCGCCAAAAACGGATTTGTAAAAATTGAACCCTTCTTCGCAATTGCCATTGAAGGTGAGATACACATTTACTGTTGCCATACAGTTGAATTTTAGTGCTTAAATATAGGAAGAAATAAAAACCATTACTATTTTTTCTTTTTTGTTGCTTTTGGTTTCAGTGTTTTTACATACACATAACTTATATCAAACCACTTTTTTAATTCCTTCATTTTATTCAGCAAATCATCCGGCACCGTTACATATTCTTTCAGCACTATGCCGTGTGTTTCAAATATTTTTGTTTTATACTTTCTCAGAAAACCTTCTCTTTCTGTTTCCGGAAGCCTTATACCACAACTGCCATGCTTATCAATGAAAGAAAACATATTTCCTTTTATAGAGGTGTAGGGCATGGTGGCGCCTTTTCATTCAATACCTGGGATTGTGGCAACCAATTTTTCGTATAAGGAAACTTTATCCGGTGGGGGAAAGCCGGTAGTTGGTTTTTTTGAAGTCATGCCATTGCTTTAAAACTAAAATTACAATAAATAGTTTTACCCTTACTGATTCCCAATCCTCACCACCACATCCATTTTCTTCTGCAACAATTTTTTCTCAACCGGTGAGTTGGTCAGTGCAATAGCTTTTTCAAAATAGCGACTGGCTTACTATGATTTCTTTCCATTGTAAGTATATTAAAATGAATTGCTTTAGTCCTCAAAAAAAGAATGGTCTGCTGAAATTTTATGCTGTCATAAAATTCGCAAGTCTTGTTAAATCAGGAAAAAAATGGTTCGAAAAATTTCCGACCAGGCCAACAAAAAGGGCCAATCATCTTACTATGATTGGCCTTTTATTATGCTCAAATAAGTAAAGCTCTTCCAGTGCTTCTTCCAGGCATTGCACCATCTCCTCCGCATTTTGCTTATTAAACGGCATCGGTGGTTTTATTTTTAGTACATTATGAAGTGGTCCATCCGTGCTTAACAGAAACCCTTTTTCTTTCATTCTTTCTACAATCTCATCAATCTCAGGAATGGCAGGTTCCCGGGTTATCCTGTCTTTTACCAATTCAGCACCAATAAACAATCCGTGACCTCTTACATCACTGATGATAGGATATTTATCCATCAACTTTTTTAATCCGGCCATTAAAAAATTTCCCACTTCCAATGCATGCTGCTGCATTTCTTCTTCTTGAATTACATCCAGTACTGCAATACCAGTTGCCATCGAAACAGGATTTCCCCCAAACGTATTGAAATATTCCATCCCATTATTGAAGGCATCTGCTATTTCATTAGTAACCACTACTGCCCCCAGTGGATGTCCATTGCCGATTGGCTTGCCCATTACTACAATATCAGGTATTACTTCCTGCAATTCAAAACCCCAAAATTTTTCACCTACCCTGCCAAAGCCAACCTGCACTTCGTCAGCAATACAAACACCTCCTGCCTCTCTTACATATCTATAAACCTCTTTCAGATAGTTTGGCGGCAATGGTATCTGTCCTCCCACACCCAGTAATGTTTCACAAATAAATACGGCGGGGGATTTTCCTTCAACGCTCAATTCGTCAATAATCCTTTTTACATCGTGAGCATACTTTTCTCCCGCTTTTTCATCTCCATATTTATAAACCCCCCGGTACAGATCCGGGCTTATGGCCTTATGTATCCAGGACATTTTTCCAAACCCTCCCTTACCATCAAATTTATAGGGACTCATTTCCATCGTTACAGTAGATGTGCCATGATACGCATGGTCCAGCACAATAATATCCTTCTGCCCGGTAAAATGACGACTCATTCGTACGGCCAGGTCATTGGCTTCGCTGCCACTATTAGTGAAATAACAGACACTTAACGACGGTGGTAAAGTGGCCGTAAGCCTCTTGGCATATTCAACAATATGATCATTCAAATACCGGGTATTGGTATTGAGGGTGGCGATTTGTTGTTGCATCCGCTTTACTACTACGGGATGACAATGCCCCACATGAGAAGGATTGTTAACGCAATCCACAAACGTTCTACCCTTATCATCATACAAATATTGTAAAGCCCCTTTCACAATCTTTAGCTTGTCCCGGTAACTGATGCTTAAATTTCGACCCACATGTTCCTTTCGCACTTTCAATAAATTATGGTAATCGTTTTCATTGATTACTCCACTATATCCGCAAGACCTTCGAAAACTATCCTGCGCTTTAAGGGGATTAATCCGGATAAGTTTATACAGTAATTCCCACGCATGTTTTTCGGTTATAAAATGATGTTCGTTCCCGCTGTTCCGGGATGCATTAAATGCTGAACGGGTAACACTGATACAGAGACGGCCGGCAATCAAATAATATAAAATGGAAAGTTCCTGTTCAATAAGCGGGAATTTTTCATGATACCCTTTTACCACGGAAGCAGCGGCCCGCACAACATCTGCCTGCTGAAACATAGCATAGGTACAGGCGATGGCCACATTATTAACCAGGTTGGAATACACCATATCTCCAAAATCAATCAGGCCCGTCACTTCGTTCTCCTTAACAAGCACATTATAATCGTTGGCATCGCTATAGATATAAGCTTTTCGCAGTTGATTAATCAAGGGCGTTACCTCTGTTTCAAATTGCAGCAAAAAATAGCCTGCGATCCTTCTTCGTTCATGATCTTTGATATGATGAAGATATATACGCCCATCCAGCGCATTGGCCACATCCCAATCATAATGCCGGTGCATGGCGGGATGTTTGAAATTTTGCAATGACTTATCCATTTCGCCCAGCACACTACCCAGGTTATACATCAGGGAATCGCTATGATTTGCAGCATCCACCCAAAAGGTTCCTTCCAAAAAACTCAGCACGCGGAGATAGTAATTCTTATTATTAACGATAAGAGTGGTTAGTTCATTTCCTTCTGAATTTTTTACATAGCGTTGAAATTTACCAGATACCGGACTGGCCGACAAATGATTCACAATCTTCACCTGGGCATCTAAAAACTCAAATACATGGTCATCGGTGGCTACCTTAAAAATATATCTCTTCCCGGAAGGTTCCGTTAATATGAAATTGAGCTCTTCATACCCGTTCAGCGCTTTTGCCTTTACCGACAAACCATATTTTTCGCGGGCCAATACTTCAATCTCGCTTACTGAAAAATTCATATTTACTTTTTATAGACAATCAAATCCGAATATCAATATTATTAATGAGGTAAATCATCGAAGCGTGCGACTCCCATTTTCTCCTGGTATTGTTCAATCCGTAATTCTCTTTCAATGCTCAACTATTATCACAAACTTTGTTGCCGCAATGCTTCCACTTCCGAAACACTCATTGGTAATTTCTTGCCTAACAGCCGGCAACCGTTTGTCGTCACCAGGTAATCCTCCTCTACCCGGATTCCACTAAAATCGCGAAACTTTTCAAGTGCGGGGTAATTGATAAATGCAGCAAATTTATTCTCGGCTTTCCATTGATCAATCAACTGGGGAATAAGATAAACACCGGGTTCAACCGTTAAGGTAAATCCTTCTTCCAGGGCCCGGCCCAGCCGTAAAGACTTCATGCCAAACTGGGTACTCTTTTTCAACGTGTCGGTATATCCAACATAAACCTCCCCGAGGTCTTCCATATCGTGTACATCCAAACCAATCATATGCCCCAATCCGCATTGAAAAAACATGGCATGAGCACCGGCAGCCACCGCCTCTTCGGCGCCCCCTTTCATCAATCCAATCAATTGCATCCCCTCCACAATTTTTTGGGAGGCTGTTAAATACACCTCTTTAAATAATACCCCCGGCTTTAACATGGAGACCGCCGCATGATGTGCTCCTAATACTATTTCATACACCTCCCGTTGCTGAGCGGTGAATTTTTTTCCAACCGGAAAAGTACAGGTTAGGTCACCGGCATAATTCATATCATTGCTTGCTCCGGCATCACACAAAATCATTTGACCCTCCTTTACCGTATTACCACTATATAGATTATGCAATGTTTCTCCATGAATGGTAACAATTGGATTAAACGACAGACTCGCATTGTTTGAATAAGCTACTTCTTTTACTTTAGACATTACTTCATATTCCTTCATGCCCGGTCTGGCAAAATGCATTGCTGCCAGGTGCATATCTGCACTTATTTCAGTGGCTTTATTCATCTCGGCTATTTCGCAGTCTTCCTTGATGGAACGCTGGCTTATAATTGCTTTTATTAATGATAGAGAAGACATAGTCTCCAATGCAACTGGTAATACAGTGAACCACTGTGCCAGGCGGATTTTATTTTCCGGACGGTAAGGGGGAGTAAAATGTATTTTTCGTCCGGCGGCTAATGCGGTCCTGATCGTTTCTTCTATTTTATTATATGGTTTAGTTATTCCAATTCCAACGGCTTCCGCCATCTCCCCAAGTGAAGGCAAAGGTCCCGTCCAAACAACATCATCAAGCGTAAGTTCATTACCAAATATTATTTCTTCTCCGCTCTCGGTATCTATTATAGCCGCGAGCCCGGCAACGTTTATTCCGAAATAATATAAAAAATTACTATCCTGCCTGAAAGGATACCAATTGTCTTTATAGTTCATACTGCTCTCCTCATTTCCTATAATTAACAAAAGACCGGCTCCCACCTTTTTTCTCAGGACAGATCGCCTGTTTTCATAAACTGATTTTTCAAAAATTCTGAATTGCATATTTGTTTGTTTGATACATTATTATTAATACAATTAATGGTGCGGCTTTGAAATTTCAACAGGGTTCTCAGAAGCAAATGGCCTGAGCAAAAAACTATATTCATATTTCTTATAAGGTAATAGATACTCCTCGTGTGTTTTGGCACCCCAACTATTGTCACCTCCAACTCCCATTTGTTTATAATCGATGTTCCACCAAATGAAGTCATCATTGGTCATAGAGCCACCATGATTATTAAGTGGAGCATACCGGTCAAAATCCAGTCTATTCATATCAAAATGTAATATCCCCACACTAATGATTGGCTTACCTATAGCCATTAATCCAAGGTTCGCCTTATTCTGTAATGACATCCAGCGGGTATCTGTACGGTAGCCACTTTCCTGGGCACGCGCATAGGGATGAAATAAAGAATCGGCCTGCATACTATATAAATCAATATCCGAGGCATAATGGCGATCCCAGTAATTATCTACCGGGCCCCGCCCGAACCAGGTCACCCTATCAAAATTATTATCCAGTAACACCCGCATTCCAAACCTCGGCAATTCCGGAAATTTACCCGAACCAGTTTCCATCCTCACATTCACCCCGACATCCCCATTAGAACTTATTAAGTAGCTGACATAATATTTAGCCTCTACCAATGACAAATTATGAATTGTTTTTAATTCTATTTGCTGCTCACTGCGCTTTTCCAACTTAAAACTATCCAGCAGGCAACTACCAGCAACCTCCTTCCAGATGGCACAACGCATTTGCTGGCTATTACCAATATCGTTATCGGTGGCGGCTCTCCAGAAATGAGGAAGCAACGGCGACTTCAAAAAAGAAGTATTTGAATAATTATATTGTTTCAGCCATCCTTGAAGCCTGTCAAAGGTTATAGAAAAGATACCATTGAAAATGGTAACATGATTACTATCCGAATTGATTTGTAAGGGGGGATATGGTTTACCCGATGCTGCCTTACCAATATTTTGCCAGGGCAATAAAAATTGCTCATTCGCTAAAACATAATCCTTGGGTAAAAGATCTGATGCTTCTTTAGTTAAACACTCCATAAATAAGAAGTACTCAGTATCTGGCATAATAGCCACATCCGCAATTTCCAATACAATATCCTTTGATTGATGCGGCTCAATATCCAGTTTGCCTGTCTTTCCTTCCGATAATATTTTCCCATCTGCTTGGATAAACCATCTAAAATAAAATTTATCCAGGTTGGTAAAGTCGAAGTGATTAGTGATACGAAAACTTTTTGCATTCACATTGATAGCTTCAAATCGTACATTCTGATATACTTTCTTCAGCTCGAAGGCCTGCGGATGCGGCATTCTATCGGCAGTAAACAATCCATCGGCGCAAAAACTGGTATCACTGGTGGCGCCTACATTCCCCATATCGCGACCGTAAGCCCAAATATCTCTTCCGCCGGCATCTTTCTTTTTAAAAGTCTGGTCGGAAAAATCCCAGATAAACCCTCCCTGCAATTGATCGTATTGATAAATAAGGTCCCAGTAATCTTTCAGGTTTCCGCCGCTATTACCCATCATATGCGCATATTCGCAAAGTATTAATGGGCGCGGCTTCCAGTCTTTTACATAATCTGTCATGAATTCAATGTTCTTATACATCGGGCAGAATATATCCGTATAAGGATTGTCGCGTGCTTCTTCATATTGCACCGGCCTTGTATCATCCTTTAATTTCAGGTATTTATAAGTTGCTGCAAAATTGTCTCCAAACCGGCTTTCATTGCCGAGTGACCAGGTGATGATACTGCAGAAATTCTTATCCCGTTCAAACATCCTTTTGGTTCTGTCAAGGTAAGCGGCTTTCCAACCTGGTTTATCCGACAAGGTCTTTCCTGGGTGAAATGCCATACCGTCGCATTCAATATTCGCTTCATCAATTACATATATTCCGTACCGATCGCAGAGTTCGTACCATTCAGGGGCATTGGGATAATGACTGGTTCGTACCGCGTTGATATTATATTGTTTCATTATCCGAATATCATTTACCATACTCTCGGGAGTGATGACCTTGCCGGTTATCATATCATGTTCATGCCGGTTCACTCCTTTAAGTTTTACCGCCACGCCATTAATTAAAAGCAACCCATGGTTTATTTCAACAGACCTGAATCCTATTTTTTGCATGATACTCTCAATAATCTTTCCGCTACCATTCAAATGATTAATGACCATTTTATAAAGACGCGGATGCTCCGTGCTCCATGCATGAACACTATCCATTATATTATTGAACTGAATTTTTGTTCGGGTTCCGATTACCTGCTTCTGGTGAAAAAGGATACGGTCTTCTTCATTAATCAATTTCACTTCAATAGCCTGCCTGCGATCCGTTGAAAACGGGATATGATTCAGTAATACATTTAATCGAAAAACTCCATTCGTATAGGTCGGATCCAGTCCTGCTTTTACCTGGTAGTCATAAACTGAAAAGGGGGGCCGGGCAATCAAATACACACTTCGTTCAATACCGCTCAGCTTCCACATATCCTGTCCTTCGAGGTAGGTACCATCACTGAAACGAAATACCTGGACCGAAACTGAGTTAGGGCCTTTCCGCAAAAACCTGGTGATATTAAACTCTGCCGGTGTTTTACTATCCTTACTGAACCCGATATAATGGCCATTGATCCACAAATAAAAAAAAGAATTAACTGCGCCGAAATGAATAAAAACATTCTTTCCTATCCAAGCCGCGGGTATTTCAAATTCTCTTCTATAGGAACCTATGGGATTAAAATCCCCCGGCACTAAAGGAGGGTTTGGGGGGATGGGATATTCCACATCGGTAAAAATAAATTTATCAAACCCTTCCGTTTGCCAATTGGCGGGTACTTTAATACTATTCCATTTGCTTACATCATACGTTTCTTTAAAAAAATTAACCGGCCTTTGAGAGGGATTATTCACCAAATTGAATTTCCAACGGCCATCGAGAGATTTAACGAATGGAGAGGCGCGCCCTTCTAAAGCTTCTTTTTCTGAACGGAATGGAATGAAATGCGCATGCGGTTCCATGGCGTTTTGGGAAACGAGCGCAGGATTTTCCCAATCAGTATGCTGCGCATAACCAATAGAGGGACATAATGCTCCCCATTATAATTAATAAAATTACCATGCTAATTCTTTATTGCATGCACTGCAAATTATCTGTTTTATATCTTGAGTTGGAGAAGCCGAGTTAAATGAAATATTTGAATCCGGTTCCCGCACCTCCGCTCACCAATAAGGTAATATCTGAATGCTATCTCTGGCAAGAATCTTTCGCCACTTGAACACTTTTATTTTAAACGCAACGCTGTGTTTAACCTGTCAGCTACATTATCCCAATTAATAATTTGCAGCATGCTGTCTACAAAATCTGCCCGCTTATTTTTGTATTTCAGATAATAAGCATGTTCCCAAACATCCACTACCAATAAGGGAACGACTCCCCATTGAGTCAGTTTCTCATGGTTTTCGCACTGCAGGATAGTCAGTTTACCTGAATAAGGTTGATAGCCAAGAATTCCCCATCCATTTCCGTCTACATCTTTAGATGATTTAGATAAATACAATTTCAGTTTCTCGTAGCTCCCAAAATCCTTTTCAATGCGTTTCAACAATTCTCCTTTCGGGTCTGTTTTCTTATTGGTCAGGTTTGTCCAAAAAATGGTGTGTAATATGTGAGAGGAAAAATGGTAAGACAATTTCCGGGTCCAATAATCTACTGTCTCCAGGTTTTTATCATCTATCGCTGCCCTAATTTTAATTAAATCATTATTGGCTGCTTTCACGGCTCCCCCATGATGAAAAGTATGATGCAGGTAAACGGTTTCCTCATCCATATGGGGTTCCAAAAAATTCTTATTGTAGGGTAATGGCAGGTGGTAGAAATTACCATCGGCGTCAGTTAGTCTGTCTAACCCGTTTTCATCG
The DNA here is from genome assembly GCA_963775145.1 of uncultured Chitinophagaceae bacterium. Classification (GTDB taxonomy): domain Bacteria; phylum Bacteroidota; class Bacteroidia; order Chitinophagales; family Chitinophagaceae; genus Endoryza. The sequence goes on along the minus strand of CAVZHZ010000009.1, from coordinate 226,368 downwards.
TAATGTTGTGCCAATACAGAGGAAGTGGGCAATATGCTTGTAGCCGCGAGAACACCGGTAGCGGTAAGAAATTTTTTTCGATTCATAGTATTAAAGTTTATCGAATTAATTTATTGATCATTGGAAAAGCTATTCTCCATTAATTTTTCTTTGAAGCTTGCACCAAATGTATAGGCAAAGGTGACAAGCAGCGCTCTCGTATCCGATTTGGAAGTACGATTGTAGGAAAAATCTGCAGCGTTCATTTGAAAGCCGTTCTTTTGTGTATTAAATACATCGGTAACAATAAAACCCAGTCTCCCATTTCCCTTGCCGAGTTTTTGCTGAAAACCCAGATCAACATTATAAATAGCAATCCGTTTTCCCTGCGGAGTGGCCAGGGGTGAATTATAAATTCCCGTTACCTGCAATTTAGCTCCTGTCCACAAAACAAAATTATTAATGAGTTTGCCATACCAGCTAAAAGCATCGTTGACAGCCGCTTTATCCAGATTGGTTCCATTAATATGCTGCTGAAAAAAAGAAAGGCTAAGATTTACATCATACTTATGAAAGGGCCTTGCTATAATAATATTTTCCAGGCCGTAGGTTGTTGCATTTCCTATATTGACGGGCTGGGTGAGCGCTACCCCGTTAGGAAATAAAACGGTGAACTGCCGGATGGTATTGGTGGCATTTCGATAAAATAATGTTGTATATACTGAAAGCTTTGACCATTCTTTATTATACCCCCATTCCAAAGAATGTACCAGCTCGGGTTTCAGATATGGATTGCCGCCGTGTTTATTTAAGGAATCAGTGATATCAATAAATGGATTCAGCTGACCCAGGCCCGGGCGGTTAATTCGACGGCTATAGCTCAATTTCAAGAATTCATCCGGCGTTTTATAATAGCTGATATTGGCAGTCGGGAATAAATTAAAATAGTTATTGCTAAAAGATACATTATTAGTGGCGGCCTGTCCGTTGTTCCACACCTGCTCGCCCCGCAGGCCCACATCATATTTCCAGGAGGGCTTTTCCTTATCGCCTGTAAAAGATCGGAACTGAATGTATGCCGCATGAACCTGTTCCCGGAAAGTAAAGACATTACTGGTTAACGCATCAATCACATACGTACCATTTTTATTTTCCAGCGATTGAAAATCGGCATCCAGGAACCGGATTATTCCTTTATAACCAGCTTCTATTACTGCCTTACCGGAAACGGGCTGAACAAGGTCCGTCTTTATATTAGTAATAGAAGCGTTTTCATAGTTGTGCGTTCTTTGCAAAAAAGGATCGCCCAGGGTGGTATTATTTTCAGCCAGTGATTGAGAAGTTATATCAGTATTTTCTTTGTCGTAATTAAAAGAACTGCTTACCCCAGCGGATAAACTCTTTCGATTGTCATCATACTTTCGGTTATAGTTTACAGCGAACTCTGCCACTTTCGATCGTTCCAGTTCCAGGGAGTGACGGATTGATTTCGTGTTGAATTCTTTGGTTTGTTTTTCCAGCGTATTATAGAGTGTTTCGTCATTGTCCTGCTCTTCGAGACTGCCGATGGCTTCAAAACTCAGTTCGCTTTTTGGATTGAGTAATAAATCAATATTGAAGCGCAGGTTTTGAAGCCTTTCCACCCGTTCGTCGGAGCGTCGTTGGGTGAGAAAATGTTCGTCTGCCAGATTAAAATTGATACGGTCGCCGGTTATCCTTCTGGTACGACCAGCAAACCGGTTATCGTATGCCAATCCCACATTTATCATTTCTGATTTATGATTCAACAGAACAGAACTATTGATGCGGCCTTTAGCGCCTAAACCAGATCCCAACGCCAGGGCTCCGTTGTTCCCCGGCTTTTTGCTTTTCTTAAGTTTGATATTAATAATTCCACTCTCCGCGTCGGCATCGTATTGGGCCGATGGATTATTTATTATCTCAATGCTTTCTACACTGCTCGCAGGAACCTGGTCAGTATTGGCAATGCTTGAATTTCTCCCATTAATCAAAATGAGCGGACTTTTCCCCCGCAGGGTAATAGCGCCCTCAGGGTCTACCACTACCGTGGGCGTATTGCGTAATAAGTCGGTAACAGTTCCCCCTATTTGGGTAAGATTAGCTCCTGCATTCACGATAAACCCCTGGGCTGTTTTCTGAATAATATTTTTCGATGCGGTTATTGTTACCGATTTTAATTGTTTGGAAATGGGAGCAAGACTAATATTCCCTGCCTCCCAAATTTCATTGTCCCTGCTTAAAGTAATAACCATTCGTTCAGGCAAAAATCCTATAAGCTGTATTTTTAACACATAGCTTCCCTGCAATAATTTATCCATAATAAAGTGACCTGCCGAATCTGTTATGGTATTCTTAATCGGCTTGCTGGTATCGGAAATCGCAAATAGCAGTACACTGGCAAATTCTACCGGTAGGTTCTTTTCAATCACCTTTCCCTTGATGGTGCAGTTACCTTGTGAAAAAATAGGCTTGCTGTGAAAAATCAACAGCGCAACAACTATTAATGAAATGATTTTTTTTACCTTCATTCTTATATAATCAATTATTATTGTCCGACCCAACTAATCTTAATTATTATCAAAGCCTCCTGCCGAGCAGGTTCTAGCCCCTCTCCTCAAGGAGAGGGGTTGGGGTGAGGTGATACTTGCAAATGAAACCTTTACCCAATTTAGTCGCACATCAATGATATCCAATCTAAAATTAGGATAAAAACCACTGAAACTTTCGTGTTACAGAAGCTGATTGAATAATAATACATTCAATTACTACACAAAAAAGACAACCCGTTGTTACTGGCGGGTTGTCTTTAAGAAAACTACTAATCAGGCAGCCTTGTAATGATAAAAATGGAAAAAATGGAAGGCTTAAGAATGAGATTACAATAAGGCACTAAGCATTTATAATCAGCTAATTCAATTGGTGGCTGATTAGTGTATTAAAGAGCTTTAATGATTTGGGGAAAAGAATATTGTTCTCCAGGTGCACATGCTGATGCAGATCCGTTTCAAATGCATGAAGCGCGGCGATTACCAACCGGTAGGTGGTGCAGGCCTCTCCGGGCGGAGTATATGAATTGGTCAGTTCCCTGATTTCATTCAGTAAATGGCCGGCATGATCGTGTTCCTGCTCCATCATATCAATCGGGGCCTTTAAATAAGTTATGTTCAGATGATTATTCTTTCCAGCCAGGGCTCTGCCTTCAGCATCTATAATCCGTGGAAAAAGAATAAGTTCTTCTTTTTGCATATGAGCAGTCATTTCTTCCACTAATGCTTCAAATATCGCCGTCACTTTCCGCATTTCCGGGTGACGCTCTCCGTGCTTAGAAACTACACGCTGCAACCAGGCTTGAATCTGTGGCATTTCTTTTTTAACGTAATCATGATGCGTGGCTACAATATAACTTACCAGTTGTGACAGGGGGAGTTTATCGAATTCAATGGTAGCTTTACCTCCGCCGGATAAATTGGCTGCTGCCAGAGCATCGGCAATCTCCCCGGCAGATAAGTGCCCTTCTTCACAAGCCTGTTGCAAAGAACGTTTTCCTTTGCAGCAAAAATCAAGGTGATATTTTTCAAATACGGTGGCAGCCCGGTGATCCTCTTTAACAATCTCTGCCAGGCTTTTTTGCATTAAATCATTCATGGTATGTTTTTTAATCGGGTGAATAGTTACATATCTTTTCTTTCAAAGCTTCTTAGCGCCAGCCAAAGGGGACCCGTTGCCCAAATGAATAATATACCTGCCGTAAATAGCAGGCCCGTTCCGCTTCCAAAAAAATCTTTATACAGGGCCCCGGTATATCCCATCAAGGCGCTGATATCCAGCTTCAGCATAATGAAAATGCGGGCAAGATCCACTGGATTCAGGGCCGAAAGCAGCAGTGTAAACTTCTCCATCGGGTAATCGCTAAACGCGAATAAAATGAGCAAAATAAGTGCATCATAAATCAGGGAGAAATAAAACCAGAGTAATAAGGCTATACCAATTCCGCGGGCTTTATCTTTTGAACGAACCGCGGCCAGAAATGCAATAGCCGTAAATACGATTGTCAACGCCGTTCCCGTAAATAACAGGGCAAACCCCGTGGCATCGGGGGAATAAAGTAATAAAGGAATTCCAACGCCTACCCAATAGGCAATGAGCAACGAAAGACAAACGCTGCTGAATTCACTGAGTAAGATACGCTTCCGGCTCAATGGCTGCGATAGCATTAACTCGATAAACTCATAGGAATTATAAAAATGAATGGTAGTAAACATCAGGCTTACCAGGGGAAGGACAATCAGAACGATATTCAGCAGGCTCAGTAAAGCGCGGCCGCTGTTTTCTTCCATCCGGAACATGCTGAAGGAACCGATTAGTAGAAAAATGGCATAAGCGATAATGATCTTATTGCGAACAATATCATAAATAATATATCGTGATAATTTCAGCATGATTGATTCGTTATCAAATTTTTTCTTCCTTCTTTACATCCAACACCCGGTCGATCCATTCGGCTGAATGAGTATCTCCTTTCATTATCCTGGCTATGGCCTTTCCTAATTTTATTTCGCCGGTTTCTTCCTGCAGATCTTGCAGGGGTTTAATAAACTGCAATTTCCCTTCCTGCAGGTACATGACATGGGTAGTCATTTCTTCCAGGTCGCTCAACACATGCGAGGTAATCAGGATAAGTTTATTATTCTTTTTTTCAGCCAGGATTTTTTCTTTCAGGATTTCCGATGACAGCGGATCGAGTCCGGCTGTAGGTTCATCAAGTATTAAAATGGGTGGATTAAACAAAAAAGCCAGGGCGGCACTTACTTTCTGACGGGTACCTCCACTGAGCGTTCGCATAGGCTTTTCATAGATCGAAGGAATATTGAATTTCGTAACGAGGTCATAATCGATGGCATCTTCCTTTACCTGCCTGATGGATTTCATCATTTTAAACAAATGCCCCACTTTCATATTATCGGGGTATCGACCAATCTGCGGCATATAGCCGATATCTTTCCGGTAAGCCGGATCACCATTAATAAGCTGGTTATTCACCCATAATTTACCACTATCAGGACGCACCATACCCAGTATCGACTTTATCAGAGTGGTTTTTCCGGATCCATTGGGACCAATAAGGGCAATCACCTCCCCACGCTGAAATCCAGCGTTGATATCTTCCAGTACCTGCAACTTTCCGAATTTCTTATTTATATGTTCTATCCGAATCATAGTTTTATAAACTTCATCATTGGTTTATCATCTTTCAGGTTTTCCGGCGTAAGCCCGGGGATTGCCCGCTCCGCTTTATCGAGCAATGAAATCGTAAAACTCCGGAATAACAGTAAGGTAGTGGGATTATTCTCCACAATCATCGAATACATACTCACCGGGTGATAGGGGATATCTCCAATACCATCTTTATTCAAATCATACCCTTCGTACTTGCCCCAGTAATTACCATAAAATGTATTCAGCACCAGGGTTCCATTGGTGCTTACGTCGAAACTATTGGATGAAAAATTATTGGTATGAAAAACATTATCATCGCAGCTTGCCTGCACTTTAATGGCCCACCCGTTTTGTTTAAAAAGATTATTTTTTATTTCGATGCGGCTGCTGCCTTCCATATGAATGCCTACTGTATTTTTAACAAACTCGTTTCCATTTATGAAACTATCTGTTATATCCTTTAATAGAATGCCATAGGCTGATGGCCCCCAATTCTGGTCAAAGTGATTATGCTCCATCGTTACTTTCTTCGAATACATAACCGCTACACCCGCCCCGTTGTTTCGGAAAATATTGTCGCGGTAAATATCATCGTTCGAAAACATGAAATGGAGCCCATACCGGATATTTTTCTCACTGATATTTTTGCTGATCAGGGAGCCGCTTACAAATTCAAAATAGATTCCGTCGCGGTGCCCCGTCACATAATTGTTTTCAATGCGGGCATTGGTGGATTTCCAAAGATGAATGCCGTTGCCGGTCATTTGTTCCGATAAAGGTGAGCCAATAATCCGGTTATTCCGCACCACCACAAAAGATGAATTGGAAATATGAATAGCAAAATAAGCGTTCTCAATAGTGTTATTTTCGAGTGTTATCGCCGAACAGTCAACCAATTTAATAGAAGCGAAATCGTCCATCGCAGAATATCCAGAGTTTCGGAAAGTCAGTCCTTTTATTACAATGTTTTTTCCACTTACCAGTAATATTTCATACTTGTTTTCTCCATCGAGTACCGGGTTGTTTTGACCGACAATGGTGAGTGATTTAGTGAGCACCAGGCTTCCTTCTCTATATAAGCCACCCATTAACAGTAAGCTGTCATTATCTTTAGCCTGCTCAATCGCTTTCTTTAACGAAGTTACCGGCTGCCCGGCTCCAATAATAATCGTTCTTCCCCAAACAGGAGACAAGAAAAAACAGGTAAGCAAAATGAACAGAGAACGCATTTATTTATTTCAGTTGTTCAGAAAAATGTTGCCACGTAACAATATTGCCTTTAACCTCTGCATTAAACTTTTCCGCTGCTTCCTTACTGGCAAAGGCAGCCGCATTGCCCGACATAGGGCTTTTTACCAGGGGAGATAGTACAAAGAAACTTCTGTTGGCGTCCAGGAATTCCTTACCTGTTTCAAAATTAATAACGAGCGTTTCTTTTATTTCTTCTTTTGTTATGGTACCTGATTTTAAAAAAAGTGCCATGCAATGGACATCATCAAACTTGTATACTTTACCCTTTACCGTAAGGATCTCTCCGCCAAACTTCGGATCCACTATTCCCATTTTACAGGTATAGCATATATCCTGCCCGTATTTAAACGGTTCCGGTTGAGAGGAACAGGAAGAAAACAATACAAAGCACAATCCGCCAGCAAGAATGGCGGCCGCGTTTGATTTGCCACTTATTTTACGATGGCGGTACCATTCTACAAACCAAACACCGAAAGCCAGCACGGCCGCTCCAATTACTACCCATCCCCCCACATCGGGAAAAGAATAGGCATCGAAATTTAATAATCGCTTGTGCCCGAATAACGGAGGCTGATAGGAAAAGCCCGGTACTTGAATGGGTGCGGTAGGATCGAGGTTGTGACCATAATCATATCCCCATTTATAAAAATCATACATGGCCAATGCGCCCCCAATAGCGGTAAGACATATATAAGCCAAAAGAAATTTTCGGCTGCCCGTAACGGCCACCAGCAGTCCCAACAACATAAAGAATCCAACAACGTAGGGAAGGTATTTGAACTCAGGAAACATACCTACGGTAATATGTTTCATGCCAATGTAATGGTTCAATCCATTGATTATATCTACATCACCCGAGAGTCCATTGATCCAGATATTCATCGTTAGTCCTTCCGGGTATTGGGGAGCAAACAGATCAATGCGCCAGGCTGGCAAAAAGAAAACAGCTATCAGCGCGCCGGAAGCAAATGCCACCAAAATACGCGATGCAATACTTAATTTATTATTCATTTCTTGCTTTAGAGATTATTCCAAAAGATTAGGTTTTATATTATTTAGCCGGTGGTAACAATACGGCATCAATAACATGAATGATACCATTCGTAGCCTTAATAGACGCAATAATATTAGCGGTGCCATTTACCATTACTTTTCCATCTTTAACACTCAGCGTAATATTATCCCCGTTTGCCTGACCTATTACCTGGCCATCCTGCATATCTTCCGTTTTATATACTGCCACCGCTACATGGTATTGCAATATGTTTTGTAAATCTGCCTTCTTCTCAGGCTTCATCAATCCTTCCACGGTACCAGCCGGCAGTTTATTGAACGCCGCATTGGTAGGGGCAAATACTGTAAAAGGTCCTGCATTTGAAAGGGCAGTCACTAATTCAGCTTGCTTGAGTGCAGCAACGAGGGTGGTATGATCGGGTGAACCTACTGCCACCTTCACAACATCTTTAGCAGATTCATCATCTTTCACAGCTTCCTGTCCCCCGCCCGGCGAAGTTTCTGTTGCCGTTGATTCCGTAGTTTGTTCGGGAGCATTGGTACAATAATTAAATAATACAGACAATGCAATTATGGAAAGGGTGATTATCTTTTTCATAACTCAGCTTTTTGTTTTTTGCAAGTATGAAATCAATCATGCCGCATGTTGCGGCATGATTGATTAAATTAATTTACTATTTGGTTGGTTTTTGTTCGGTGGCCGGTGCGGTAGCCGCCTCGGGCACTTTTTTTCCTGTGCTGAAACTGATGGGAATATTGGCACCTGCCGGACTAACGCGGATATATCCCTGCATTTCCTGGTGAAGAGCCGAACAGAAATCGGTACAATAAAATGGAAATATACCCACTTTTTCAGGAATCCATTTCAACGTCTGCGTTTCGCCAGGCATAATGAGCAACTCTCCATTGTTAGCGCCTTTAATCGCAAATCCATGCGGTACATCCCAATCCTGTTCCAGGTTGGTAACATGGAAATAAACCACATCTCCCATTTTCACTCCTTCAATATTATCGGGGGTAAAATGCGAACGGATAGACGTTGCATACACATGTATTTCGTTTCCTTTCCGTTCAACTCTTGCAAAATTGTCTCCTTTGGCGGCAAAGGGATTTTGATTTTCTTCAATCTTGAATATCTTCTGGCTGTTCTTCATGAGCAGTTCGGCTGGAATAGCTTCTGCATAGTGTGGTTCACCAATTGTCGGAAAATCTAATAACAGCTTCATCTTGTCTCCGCTGATATCGAAAATTTGGGCACTTTGGGTGAGTTCCGGGCCGGTTGGCAGGTAGCGATCTTTTGTAATCTTATTATAGGCAATTACATATTTACCCCAGGGTTTTTTGGTAGGACCACCCGGTACGCAAAGGTGACCGATTGAATAATAGGTATTCACCCGATCTAATACTTTCAATTCCTTGACATTCCATTTAACAATTTCAGAAGAAACAAAGAAAGAAGTATAGGCATTTCCTTTATCATCAAATTCAGTATGCAAGGGTCCAAGACCCGGTTTCTTCACTTCTCCATGTAAAACGGCATCGTATTTTAAAACGGGTATTCCGTCATAGTTTCCGTCATAATTTTTATCTGCAATTGCTTTTTGAATTTTATCGAAGGAGAAAACGGGGATAACAGCCGCCAGTTTACCACTTCCCACTATAAATTCGCCGGTAGGATCAGTATCGCAACCATGGGGTGATTTCGGGCAAGGCATAAAGTATACCATATCGGCTAATTCTTTAGGATCCAGCACGAGCACTTCTTTTAGCATGGTGGAAGTGGCGCTATGCGTTTTATCACTATAGGTATTGTGTACATATTGTACGGCCTTCTTTTGCCCCTTTCCCGCTTTGGCATATTCCTCCGCCTTTTTCCAGTTCACCGCCATAATAAAATCCTTGTCTTTTTGTGAAGCATTTACTTCCAAAAGTGTATTCGCTTTTTCCGAATTATAGCAGCTAAAGAAAAACCAGCCGGCTGATTTTCCTTTACCAGCCCGGGCCAGATCAAAGTTGACACCCGGCAGGAGGATTTGAAAGGCAATGCTCATTTCCCCGGATGTTTTATCCAATGAAATAAAACTCACAGTTCCTTTAAAATTGTCTTTGTATGTATTGATAGCCACATCCTGCTTATCCCCTATCGGAATACTAAAGCGTGTACCCGCTACCACATACTCCGAATTTTCGGTTATAAAAGGAGAAGAGTGGTTACCGGCACTGTTGGGAATTTCGATAATTTCAGCCGTGCGAAATGTTTTCAGATCAATACGCGCTATACGTGGCGTATTATTGGCATTGCCGAATGCCCAGCGACCATCGTGAATACCATCGGTTACAGAAAGGGCAATGTGATGCAAATCATCCCAAGGCACAAATCCATTCGAGGTATTAAGCATCGGTTTTGTTTCTTCGCTGTAACCCCAGCCTTTCTCCGGATCAACCGAAAAAACAGGAATTACGCGGAACAGGCGACCGGAAGGCAATCCATATACGGACATTTGGCCGCTAAATCCTCCGGAAACAAAATTGTAAAATTCGTCATACTTACCGGGAGCCACATACACTTTGGAAGCGGCGTCGCCCCCAACAGCTGATTGGGCGCCCTGGGGTTTACAACCTTGCAAGGCTATAGCAACCAATGATACAAGGAGCAAGGACGTGAAGGGGAAAGAAAAACCTTTTTTCATATACATTTTTTAGCAGTTTATAATAAATCTATTCAATGTTCCTTTGATTATTATTTCAAACCATCATTACCGCGCATAAACTCAAGTACTGAACGGGCATCGTCTTTGGTTATATTCTGGTTCGGCATCCGCACCATACATGTTTCCAAAAGTTTTTGTGCTTCCGCATCGGTTTCGAGCATCATGTCTACATTCGTAATCATGTTCATGATCCAAACCGGTTGTCTTCTTTTTGTCAAATCCTTCCATCCTGGTCCTACTAATCTTTCTTCAGTAAGCCGGTGACAAGACTGGCACTTCAATTCATAGGTAGCTTTTCCTGTAGTGGCCATTGTTTTATCCAGGGAGGCCCCTAAAGTAAAATCACCCTCTTTAACTTCATTACCATGAACCTCGGGTTTACCCTTGGTAAGTTCCGTCACGTCAATTGGCTTTTCATCCTTTTGAACGCCTTCATTACAGGAAATAATAACAATTGCACATACGCCTGAAAATAGCAAGGGGAAGAAGATACTTTTCATGATTATATTTTTGATGGTTGATAAAAAGACATCCTTGTCTTTTAAGCCTCAAAAGTATTCCCGGCTGCTCAGGAGCCTTATGACAATCATCAAACACTTTGCTGATTTTTATCAGTTTGCGAAGAAAAACTGCCGGTTACTTTTGTTGCTTATGGTCTTTTCCAAATCATTCGGCTATGCGCTGCGGGCTATCCTATATATAGCCCTTAGCAACAAACAGAAAGAAAACATCCAACTGGATGAAATTGCCGAACAACTGGCCCTGCCAAGGCATTTCCTGGGGAAAGTTATGAATAAGCTTACCAATGAAGGAATTCTTAATTCGATAAAAGGCCCCCATGGCGGTTTCAGCATTACGGAAGAAACATTGCAAACTACGTTAATTAAAATAATAGAAATTACGGGCGAATCCGAACAGTTTGATTCCTGTGTCCTGCGATTGCGGAAATGTAACGCAGCAAATCCCTGTCCGCTGCATGCACAAATAGAGTCGTTGAAAAATCAATGGTATCAAATTGTATCCACTACTACTGTTGACGACCTGATCAAAAAAGAACAACCCGATTTTATCCGCAGCATTGCTATTATTTAATGCCCGGTTTACACTTCCCTGCAACAGATATATATTTTATGTGTACTGCTGCATCGGTTGACTAAGATCAACCCATCGCCAAACTAACATCATCTATATGAGTAGACGAGGATATTAATTTTGAAAGCAATATGACTTATAATATCCATTAATCATTATCTGATGGAGTTAATATCCCGGATCACTCAAAAATTAACGAGTAAAACAAGAGGGAAATAGCGCCGCCTGTATAATCGGATAAGGCCGCAGCCTGAGATGGATCGTTATTATAAAAAAAAGAAAAATGAGCAGGATCGTATCAAGTGAACGAAATGCTGGCAGGCACAAAACAGCTATTTGTTTTTATTAATTCCATTGTCATGCAAATGCATATTTCATCTAAAAGGCAGGTTAGCGAGCTTCAACAGGAGTTTAATAATGCATTTCCTTTTTTGAAAATTGAGTTTTTCAAACCATCCAATAATAGTTCGGGTAAGTATACCAATGCAAATAAACTTCCAGCCAATCTGTATATCGGAAATTGCCAGTTAGTACTTCGGGAAGGTGATATTAAGATTACAGAAGATACCCGCGTGAGTGAACTGGAAAAAATATTCCGGGATGATTTTCTCTTAAATGTTCAGGTCTTCAGGCGCTCCGGTACGATCTGGCTGGAAACAACCATGACAGACAAATGGACTTTGAAACAACAGAATGATCATGGACGAGAGATTTCAACGGAAAAAAACACCCCTCATAGGGATGATCCCAACGATTATGAGCTTAACCGGGATGCAGACCGTTAATATAATAATGTCTTAAGCTTATCTAACCCGGTAATCAAAATTTTACCATCCTTAATTTCCACCAGTTTCTCCGCTTTAAAATCGCTGAGGGTCCGGATCAATGATTCGGTAGCTGTACCTACATAATGGGCTATGTCTTCCCGGGAAATTTCAATAGACTTATTATCTCCCCCGGTATTGAATTTTCCATGAATATCTACCAGCGCTTTTGCTACCCGTTTACGTAAAGAACTATAAGCAAGGCTCAGGAGTCGCTCCTCCTTTTCTTTCACATTCTGCGTTATAATACGGATGAATTTGGTGGTAATGGCGATATCATTGCCTATCATCTGTTGAAAATCATCACGGGGTATTTGCACTAATTCTGTTTGTTCCAGGGCTACCGCTGAATCATCGTAATTTTTTTCTTCAATAAGGGATGGATATCCCAGGAAATCACCATCACTGTATAAATCCGTGATGTATTCTTTCCCGTCTTCATGTGTCTTTATACCCTTAACCTTCCCTTTAATAATATAATATAGAAACCGCGGGCGCTTACCTTCCATATAAATCACCTGCTTTTTGGAAACCACTTCTGAATTGTAATTGGACAGGTCGAACTTCAGCATGCCGGTGGTATGGAGATCTTTGGCCAGGTCACTTAATCCTTTCCCCGACGGATTATATTTCTTTTGAAGTACTTCGTATTTCTTTAGCCGCGATTCAATCGCATTCATTAACTCAATTTCTTCATATGGTTTGGTGACATAGTCGTCGGCGCCCATCTCCATTCCTTTACGCAAATCGGTTCTTTCGGCCTTCGCAGTTAAAAAGATCAGGGGGATATTTTCTGTTTCCGGGTTCTTCCGGAGCAAATGCAACACTCCATAACCGTCCAGTTCCGGCATCATAATATCGCAAACAATCAAGTCCGGCTTTTCGGCTAACGCTACTTCCACCCCTCGTTTCCCATTCTCCGCAGTCAGGGTTCGGTAGCCCCCCAGTGCTAGTATTTCGGCGGTGTTTTCCCTTATTTCGTTATGATCATCAATAATAAGAATTGTTCTTTGCGACATACTTTCATTTTTCAGGATAATTCTGCAATATAATCAAAAGCGACTGTTTGATAAAAATCAGGCCAAGCGGTGAATTTACTCATAAAGACCTTCTGCCACCACAATTACTTTAGCTCCTTTACCCGGATAACTTATGCCTTCTTCCCCCTCGTCCAAAATAACCACCCGTTGTTTTCACTGCGGAGAATCCTGTGTAAACGATTCTATTCGCAGCCAGGAAAAAATATTTTGTTGTGAAGGATGTAAAATGGTGTATGGAATTTTGAATGCGCATGAGTTATGTGATTATTACACCTTTAATCAAAATCCTGGTATAAACCAGCGGTTAACTGCCCGGAAAGATAAATTCCATTTTTTAGATGATCCTGCCATTCAAGCGCAGCTGATCCGTTTTAAAAACGAACAGGAAATTCATGTTACTTTTTATCTTCCGCAGGTGCACTGCAGCTCTTGTTTGTATTTGCTCGAAAACCTCCACCGCCTCGAACCTGCAATCGTTTCATCCAAAATAAATTTTACCCGAAAAGAAGTTGACATCATTTTCCTTGCCGGCCAGGTAAGTATCCGCAAAATTGCAGAAACACTTACAGCGATAGGGTATGAACCATATATCAGCCTGAATAACCTTAATGAAAAAAAACACCCGGTTGAAAAAAGCAGCTTGTCTCAACTGGGGATCGCCGGCTTCTGTTTTGGGAATATCATGTTGATGAGTTTCCCCGAGTATTTTGGCATAGACTCCAGTGAAGCGGGCCTCAGAAATGTTTTCAGATGGATGAACCTGGCCCTCTCGCTCCCCGTATTTTTCTATTCGGCATTTCCCTTTTACCATTCTTCATGGACGAGCATTAAACATAGGTATCTGAATATTGATACTCCCATTGCCCTGGCGATCATCATTACTTTTATTCGAAGTACCTGGGAGGTATTATCGGGTACCGGTGGGGGCTATTTTGATTCCATGACAGGAATCGTGTTTTTTATGCTGGCCGGAAGAATGTTACAGGATCAAACACACCGGAAGCTCTCCTTCGACAGAAACTACACTTCCTATTTTCCTATTGCTGTCTCCGTGCTGCAGGATGAAAGGGAAAAACCAACTATGTTGCCCGATATCAAGCCGGGCAATACGCTGTTGATCCATAATGAAGAATTGATTCCGACTGATGGAATTCTTACGAAGGGTAAAGCTTATATTGATTACAGCTTTGTTACCGGCGAATCACTACCCGTATTTAAAGAGGTAGGAGAACTTATTTATGCCGGCGGCAAACAAACGGGTGGAAATATCGAACTGCTCGTTATAAAAGAAGTGGCCCAGGGCTACCTCACCAAATTATGGAACAGGGATGAATTTAAGACAGGAAAAAAACCCGACCGAAAATCCTTTGTAGATCTCTTCAGCAGGTATTTTTCTTATATCGTTTTGGTCATTGCCCTTGTTACGGCATTTTACTGGCAGTTAAATGACCCATCAAAAACAATAACCGCGGTTACCACAATCTTTATTATTGCCTGCCCCTGCGCTTTGTTACTTTCTAACAGTTTTACCAATGGCAATATACTGCGCATTTTAAGTCGAAATAAGTTTTACCTCCGCAATGCAAAATCAATTGAGTCAATAGCGGAAGCTACTCATATAGTTTTTGATAAAACGGGTACATTAACTGCTGGTCATTTACAGGATGTAAGTTATGAGGGAACAGCGCTTACCGACCTGCAGAAACAACAGGTCGCTTCAATTGCCGCCTGTTCTGCGCACCCGCTCAGTAAGGCAATTACTCATTCATTAAACCCGGTTAGTTATTTGCCGGTAGGGAGTTTTAAGGAAACTACCGGGGAGGGGTTAAAAGGAATCGTATCAAATACCCTGGTTAAAGCAGGATCCTATCACTATGTAACGGGGCATAAAAGAATTACACAGGGAACCGTTGTTTTTATCAGCATGGAAAATAGATTGATGGGATGTTTCCGTTTTAGTAATCATTACCGCGAAACCATACCGGCACTTCTGAAGAAGTTGCAAAAAAAATATAAAATTTCTGTTTTATCGGGCGATAATATTTCAGAACAAAAAACACTGCGAAACTTATTAGGAAATGACGCGGGTATGTACTTTAACCAGTCGCCGGAAGATAAACTGGAGTATATAAAAAAATTACAGGCAACAGGCGACCGGGTAATGATGATCGGGGATGGGCTGAACGATGCCGGGGCCCTGAAGCAAAGTGATACCGGTATTGCTGTTTCGGAAAACACGAACAACTTTACCCCTGCCAGTGATGCTATTCTGGAAGCAACCCAATTTGGCAAACTTCCCCGGCTGATTACCCTGTGCAAGACCAATAAGAAAATTGTATTGGCCAGTTTCGTTTTATCTATTTTTTACAACCTGGCCGGACTATTCTATGCTGTGCAGGGCGATCTTTCCCCCCTGGTTGCCGCCATTCTTATGCCTGCCAGTTCATTGAGTATTCTCCTGGTCACTTATGGGAGCAGCAATCTGCTTGCGAAAAGGCTAAAACTCTAAGAAAGTAATCATCAGGCGTTCTCTTTTCAGTAATGATAAAAATCATCTTGAACATTGACATTCCTTATAAGACAAATATGAATGCCTGAATACTTTTACCAATAAATTTGAAACTCAATGAGTGTGATCATCATTTTATTGATAGCGAGTATTGCCGTAGCGGCCCTTTTCCTGGTTGCTTTTCTCTGGAGTATTAAGTCGGGCCAGTTTGAAGATAATAGTTCTCCTGCCTCCCGCATATTATTTGATGATAAGCCATCTACTAAAACTACTACCAAAACACTCTAATCCTTATAATCTATTCACCGTATGCAAGTAGAACGTTTTTATTACGACAACAGAATTGTACGTGCTTTCGGGTATGCCACCGTATTATTCGGGGTTGTGGGAATGCTGGCCGGATTATGGGCAGCGATCCAAATTTACCTTCCCGCCAGCAGTTTGAACTTCGCCCCTACCACTTTCGGGCGATTGCGGCCGCTCCATACCAATGCTATCATTTTTGCCTTTGTAGGAAATGCTTCCTTCGCCGGAATCTATTATTCATTGCAGCGTTTGTGTAAAGCAAGAATGCTGAGTGATAAATTAAGCTGGATTCATTTCTGGGGCTGGCAGGCTATTATTGCCTCCGCCGCCATTACGCTGTTAATGGGCTACACCACCGGGAAAGAATACGCCGAACTGGAATGGCCCATTGATATTGCCATTACCCTCGTGTGGGTTGTTTTTGGTATCAATATGTTTGGCACCATTCTTAAAAGAAGAGAAAAACATTTATATGTTGCTATTTGGTTTTATATCGCCACCTGGGTTACCGTTGCCCTGCTGCATATCGTGAACTCATTTGAAATTCCGGTAAGCTTCATGAAAAGTTATAGCTGGTATGCAGGCGTACAGGATGCCCTGGTGCAGTGGTGGTACGGCCATAATGCCGTAGCCTTTTTTCTCACCACCCCCGTATTGGGTTTAATGTATTATTTCTTACCGAAAGCCGCCAACCGGCCAGTATATTCTTATCGATTATCCATTATCCATTTCTGGGCACTCATCTTTCTTTATATATGGGCCGGTCCGCACCACCTGTTATATACAGCCCTTCCCGACTGGGCCCAATCCTTAGGAGTCGTTTTCTCTATTATGCTGATTGCTCCCAGTTGGGGAGGTATGCTTAACGGATTATTTACCCTGCGTGGGGCGTGGGACAAAGTAAGGGAAGATCCTGTTTTGAAATTTATGGTGGTAGCCATTACCTGTTATGGAATGTCTACACTGGAAGGACCGCTGTTGAGTTTGAAAAGTATAAATGCCATTTCGCATTTCAGCGACTGGACCATTGCACACGTTCATATTGGAGGCCTGGGATGGAACGGCTTTCTTGCTTTTTCCATATTGTATTATATGGTTCCCAAAATGTGGGATACTCCCTTGTACTCAAAGAAACTGGCCTCGAATCACTTCTGGCTCGGAACCATTGGTATCATTCTGTATGCTGTTCCGCTCTATTGGGCGGGGTTTGAGCAAAGCCTGATGTGGAAAGCATTTACGCCGGAAGGACAATTAAAGTTTGGTTTCATGGAAACCGTGAATAGCATTATCCCTATGTACATTTCGCGCAGTGTAGGCGGGGGCTTATACCTGGTAGGGACATTTATAATGGTATTTAATTTATATAAAACAATCGCTAAGGGAAAATTTATACCGGATGAAGCGGCCGAAGCGGCGCCGTTAACCAAAGAAGTTTCTCATAGCAAAGAATACTGGCACCGGGTAATTGAAAGAAAGCCGGTAACCATGTTGGTACTAAGCTTAATTCTGGTAGCAATCGGTGGTATCATAGAATTAGTTCCCACTTTTCTGATTAAATCCAATATACCCACTATTTCCAGTGTTAAACCATATACCCCGCTGGAGTTACAGGGAAGAGATATTTATATACGCGAAGGCTGTTATACCTGCCACTCGCAAATGATAAGACCGTTCCGTGATGAGGTGGCGCGCTACGGCGAATATTCAAAAGCGGGTGAGTTTGTGTACGACCATCCTTTTCAATGGGGAAGTAAAAGAACAGGACCTGACCTGGCTCGCCAGGGTGGTAAATATCCTGACAGCTGGCACTATAACCATATGTACGACCCAAGATCAATGTCCCCCGGATCGGTAATGCCTCAATATACCTGGCTGCTCGACAATAAGCTGGATACTTCCTCTACCCCGGCTAAAATAAGAGCCATGATAACATTGGGAGTACCTTACCCCGAAGGCTACGACCAGATTGCCAATAAAGAGTTGATGCAACAAGCCGATTTAATAGCCGGTAATCTTAAGAAAGATAAAATAGAAACTGCCTCCGACATGGAAATCATTGCGGTAATTGCCTACCTGCAGCGCATTGGAAAAGATATTAAAACAAGTTCATCTCAAAACGTTACGGCGACCAATAAATAAAAGCATATGAAATTCATTAATTATATCGAAAAAATAAGCGGGGTGGATATTTACGGAATGATCTCCCTTTCCATTTTTGTCTTGTTCTTTAGTGTAATGCTTACGAGGGTTTTCCGGACAGACAAGAAAAAAATCAAGGAAATAAGCCGCCTCCCCCTTGACAATTAAAACCTGCCAACCTAAAAAAGTAATCACGTATGACTACCAAAATAAAATATGCCGCTAGTTTGATAACCGGCTTGCTGTTGTTGTCACTTCAGCCGGTACAGGCGGCCGGAGAACCACAACAATCTTTATTGAATAATTCGCTCGCTGTATTCATGCTTATTCTTATGGCCATATTGCTAATCATAATAGGAGTATTGGGTTATGTTTTGCTGGGAACCGCCGATTTCAAATTAAGTAAAGAGAAGAAGGAGAGAAGCAATATGACGTCGGGCATTATTGGCTCTATTGTATTATTGCTTGTAAGCAGCAGCGTTATGGCCCAACAGAGCAATGCAACTTCTGCAGCAACTCAAACCTATGGGGGAATGTCGTCCACTACATTCTATACTATGACGGCTGTTATCTTCCTGGAATTATTTGTCATTCTGGCTTTGCTCATAAATGTCAGGATATTACTTAGAATAGAAAAAGAAAAAGCATTTAATCCCGCCATGGCCAAGGAACCCACCATCAGTTGGTGGAGTCGCTTTAATAAGTTCAAACCAATGGAACAGGAAGCTAATCTTGACCTGGGGCATGATTATGACGGGATTCGCGAACTCGATAACCGTCTACCCCCCTGGTGGCTATATGGTTTTTATCTTTCCATCTTATTCGCCGGAATTTATTTATGGAGATTTCATGTATCTCACAGTGGACCGACCAGTCAACAGGAATTTGAAAATTCAGTTGCCAGGGCTGAAAAAAGCATAAAAGAATACCTGAAAGAAAAAGGCGAATCGGTAGACGAAAATACCGTTACCTTACTTTCTTCCCCCGCTGATATTTCCGAGGGAAAGAAAATATACCTTGCCTCCTGTGCCACCTGCCATAAACCAACAGGTGCCGGAGATGTGGGTCCAAATCTCGCCGACGATTACTGGCTTCATGGCAATGATCTGAAAAGTATATTTAAAACAATACGCTATGGCATAAATGCCATGCCACCCTGGCAAAATTCCTATTCAAATAAACAAATTGCCCAGGTAACCAGCTTCGTTAAAACATTGCAGGGAACCAAACCTCAAAATCCAAAAGCACCGCAGGGAGAATTATATAAAGAAGAAGGAAACAAGCCTGGTACAGGAACAGATTCTACCAGTCAAAACAAAACAAATTAAGCTTTTGTTCCTGACCAAATAATTAGCACATGGAACAATCATCCCCTAAAGAAATTATCGCTGAAAATCCGTCGGAACAATCGTTCCGCGACAGAATTTCAACAGTAGATGCGAAAGGAAAAAGAGAGTGGGTATTTGCTCAAAAACCGGTCGGGAAATTCTATACCATAAGAACCTGGGTGAGCAGGGGGTTTTTTGCGCTCTTCTTTGCCCTGCCTTTCATAAAAGTAAATGGGCGACCCTATTTTCTTTTCAATATCCCCGAAGCGAAGTTTATTTTATTCGGAAAAATATTCTGGCCGCAGGATTTTTTCATTTTTGGGCTTACCATGGTAACCTTTATTGTGTTTATTGTTCTATTTACCGCCGCATTCGGACGGTTATTCTGCGGGTGGGTTTGCCCGCAAACTATCTTTATGGAAATGCTCTTCCGCAAGCTCGAATATTTTATTGAAGGTGGTGCGGCACATCAGCGTATCTTAAACAAAGCTCCCTGGACGGGAACTAAAATCCGGAAGAAAATATTGAAGCATCTTGCTTTTTATCTTCTTTCTTTTATTATTGCGAATTTCTTCCTATCCTATATCATCGGAATGGATGAATTACTGAAGATTGTTACCGGCCCGGTAAACCAGCATGTGATCGGTCTTTTCGCTATCCTTCTTTTCTCCGGAATATTTTATGGAGTATATGCCTATTTCAGGGAGCAGGCCTGTACGGTTGTTTGCCCGTATGGAAGATTACAAAGTGTATTGCTCGACCGCAACTCCATGATTGTAGCCTACGATTATAAAAGAGGGGAACCCAGAAAAAAATATAAAAAAATACTGGCGTCGGGTACACAAGCCGGTGATTGCATTGATTGCTTCCAGTGCGTAAAAGTTTGTCCAACCGGTATTGATATCAGAAATGGCACCCAAATGGAATGTGTAGGCTGTACAGCTTGCATTGATGCCTGTGACGCTATGATGGATGCTGTAGGTAAACCGCGCGGACTGGTTCGTTATGCTTCGGAGAACAATATTGCCAATAACGATAAGTTGCGCTTTACGGGTCGAATGAAATTGTATTGCGGATTATTGGTGGTTCTCACCGGAATCCTGACCATTTTGTTATTATCCAGAAAAGATATCGGGGGAACCATCGAACGGGCTCCCGGTATGCTTTACCAGGAGCGTGGCACCGATAGTCTCTCCAACCTTTACACTATAAAGGTGGTAAACAAGACGCTGAAAGACATTCCAATTACTCTTCGCCTCGAAGACGCGCCGGGAACAATTATTGAAGCAGAGAACCGGGATATCCTGGTGAAGAAAGAAGCCCAGGGCCATGCCTCTTTCTTTATCGTATTGCCAAAAAGCTATCTGAGTACAAGAAAAACAAAACTAACAATAGGATTATACGAAGGCAGCAAAAAGATTACGGAATTAAAAACAAACTTTATGGGACCTTTCCGTAAGGTGTAACCATCATTTATTAAAATATTACCGTTATGAATTGGGGCAATAAATTATTAGTGGCTTTTTTAATCTTTGGCGGGTTGATGGCTTACCTGGTATACCGCTCATTAAATACCAATTTTGAATTGGTGGAAAAAGACTATTATAAAAGCGAACTTAGATACCAGCAGGTAATTGATGGTAGTAAGCGGCTATCAGATTTAAACCTTTCATTACTGTTGAAACAAACTGAAAAAGAGGTAGTATTGGAATTGCCCGCTGCATTAAGAAATAAAGAATCCGTGGGAGATGTTTGGTTTTATTGTGCCTATGATGCCAGGAAGGATAAGAGAGTTCCACTTAAAACAAACGCAGAGGGTATCCAGCTTTTCGCCAAAGAATCATTCTCCCCGGGCAATTATATCGTTAAGATAAACTGGCTAATGGATAACCAGTATTATTATACAGAAGAAAAATTAAGCATTCAATAATGTTTTGGCCCGCCATAATAGCAGGATTTACTCTGGGTGCCACCGGCAGCCTTCACTGCATCGGTATGTGCGGGCCCTTAAGCCTTGCCCTGCCTACCAATCATCTGGCGCCATTGCAAAGATTTACGTCCCTCTTTCTTTACCAGGTTGGAAGAATGATTACCTATTCGGTTCTTGGCTTATTAATCGGTCTGGCCGGTAGCCGTGTTTTTATTTCCGGTTATCAGCAAGTGTTTTCTATTCTGCTTGGCATCGTTATCATTACTATGGCGATATTTTATTTTGTTGGTAACGGACGCCTGCATTCCTCACTAACTGCGCGTATCTATGCTCCTATACAAAAATTAATTCTTCGATTGATGCGCCGGGCAAAGAACCCGCCTGGTTTTTTTTTCATGGGAATGGCTAATGGACTGCTGCCCTGCGGAATGGTTTATGTTGCTTTGGTTGCTACCTTATCGTTCAGCAGCGTGACAGAAAGTGTTAGTTTTATGGCGATGTTCGGGGCTGGTACTTTACCAGCTATGATGATGGTGGGCTATGCAGGACGAATCATAACCTATAAAACGCGGCTGTCTATCAAAAAAATGATTCCCCTTTTTATAGCACTCACCGGATTAATTCTTATTCTTCGCGGTCTTAACCTGGGGATTCCTTTTTTGAGCCCGATATTACCACCGCATGTGGGGGATGCTATAGATTGCCGTCCCTGAAAATATTCAAACTGGTTTTAATGCGGAACGAATAATATGACAACCATTACTGTCATAATTGCCCCACAGAGTTTATTTGGAGTTTAGGAAGGAATACAAAGAAAACAGTACCCTCTTCAATTCGGCTTTTAAAATCCATTGATCCTCCCAATAAGTTTGCATACCGTTTCGCAATAGGAAGGCCGAGCCCGGTTCCCTGTATATTGCTTACATTTTTTGCCCTGAAAAAAGTACTGAATAAATGCTGCTGATCCTCCTCGGGAATACCCAGGCCTTCATCTTTGACGGTGATAGAAAGTTTTCCATCTGCATTTTCTGCTCGCATATAAATCGTTTTGCCCTCCGGAGAAAACTTGATTGCGTTCGATAGCAGGTTAAGCAAAATATTTTTCAGCATCCGCTTATCGGTTACAAAAATCGGTTCACCCGATGTGGTAAGTACGATCTCCTGTTCTTTCTTAAGATGGAACCGCATTTCATCCACTACATCTTCCATAAATTCTTTTACAGTGAAAGCGGAAACACTTATTCCCATCTTTCCTTCTTCTAATTTCCCAATAGATAAAAAATCTTCCAGCAATTCATTCAGATGATTCACCGAATCCCTGATCCGCCGGATATGTTTCTCCCTTTTATCAAACTCTTCGGTCGACGGATATTTTGAAACGAGCGTCGCGGAAGATAGGATGGTACTCAGGGGTGTTCTGAATTCATGAGACGCCATTGATACAAACCGGCTTTTGATTTCATTGAGTTGCTTTTCCTTATCCAGGGCTTCACTAAGCTCTAACTGGGATTCTTCCAGGCTTTGAAGGGCCTCCTTTAATATCAGGGTTCGCTCTTCTACCTTATCTTCCAGTTCCGCATTTAGTTTGCGGATATCGTGACTTATTTTTTCCAGTTCAACTTTCTGCCTCAGTAGATTCTTTTCTATTTCCTTCCGCATAGTTATATCCACAATGAAAGCAATTACAAACGTTTCATTTCTCTGCTTATAATGACTAAGGCTAACCTCCACGGGAAATTCGCTGTTATCCTTCCGTCGGGCAAACAGATCACGACCGGAACCCATGGTACGGTTAGATGGCTGTACATAGAAGCCTTCCCGTAAATGGCTGTGTTTTGAATGAAAGCGTTGCGGAATCAACGATTCTATGGGCTGGCCCAGTAATTCGTTGGAGGTATAACCAAACATTTTATTGGCAGCCGGATTGATCAGAATAATTCTACCCTGTTTGTCGGTAAGCAATATGCCTTCTGTTGAATTCTCGAACAATGAAGTCATATGTGTTTTTTCGTAGGCAAAGTTCTGTTGTAGCCGTTTCAGGTAAAAAACGATTACCACCGTAAATATGATTACGAGCAGGGAATAAACCTGCGATAACATCGCCTTGAGAATATCGCTTTGTTCTTCTTTAAAATATATTACTAGAATGGTCATAATAACCATTCCCAATAAACCGGCCATCAAAGTCGATTTCCAACCGGGCAAAAAAGCCGTGAGCACAATAATGATCAGTAATCCGCTAACTGCCAGTTCGTAGCTATGGAACAGAAAAGAAAACGCCAGGGAGAGTAAAAAAGTAATGGCTACCAGTAAAAAAATTGTCCTCTTGTTTAAATTGGGCATGAAAATGAATTTCCCCGACAAGATAAAGATAAATCTATAAGAGGGAAAAGTTGTTTAAGATGGCCGATCCAATAATTCTTTCTCCATAGCAAGCGCCCGGGGAAAAAGTATATCATTTTCAAGGTAAACGTGCTGGGACAGGTCGTCATCCAGTTCGCTCAATAAAGAAAAAACAAGGTGGTGGCTTGTACAGGCGTTAGCGGGAGGAATATAGTTGTTTGTCATGGTCCTGAAATTTTGAAGTGCATTGAACAGCATTTCATGTTCATGCAACATAACTTCTTGCACCGGCTTTCGCAAGGTACGAACGAGCTGGCTGGCATACGGTTCGTTTCTATTATACGCGTGGGAAACCTGGCGTATATAAGGAAATATTATTTCCTCTTCATGCAGTAAGTGGGGCAGGATAACAGCATTCAACTCGTTAAATTGATTCATCAAATCGGGTAACCAGGAAAATTTTTTGGAATGTTCTTCCACGAACTTCTCCAGTCTATTTCCAAGAAGCGGCAATAAATGCCGCAGGTGCTGATGGTGAATGTGGATAATGTAATCAATAAGAAAATCTATATCCCATTGATCAAAGGGTAAAGAGGGCGACACCTGGCTGACCCGGGTGGCTTTATACAAATCATTCTGAAGGCTATTGAAATCTATGCCTTTCATTTCGCAAACCATTTTTAATGGCCAGCGGGCCCCGCAGCAGTATTCAATTTGGTATCGTTGAAACACTTCAGCAGTACGATAGTTTTGTTTAACGATCGCATGCGCGAAGGACTCTTCACTTATTTCTGAGATTTTACGAAACACGGTTTGAAATATTTGAGGCAATATATACTTCCTGAATTTCCCTGAATATGATTTTAATCAGGAAAACCCGGATAATGCCGGGTAGGCAGGCTTATCACCAGGTTTGTTCAAAAATTTTATACATGGTCTTCGCCAGGCTGGTTGATTTTCCGTGTTAAATGGCCGGGAGATAAAATTTAGAAAAGTTACTTTTATTAAGTTGCAGACTAATAACCAGAAGGGTCATTAATTAGCCAGCCGGCCATTCGGATTTCATGCAGTGAAACTATATATCTAAAAACGGTTCTGTATTTATTTTGTTTTATATACTATTCCATCCTTCATTACAAACACCACATTTTTCATGGCCTTAATATCTACCGTTGGATCACCATCAATGGCGATGATATCGGCAAGTTTATCAACTTCTATGCTTCCCATTGTCTTTTTCATGCCCATCATTTCGGCGGCATTCAGGGTTGCGCACTTAATGGTCTCAAGCGCCGGCATTCCGCCCTCTACCATATACTGAAATTCCATATAGTTTTTACCATGCGCAAAAACGGCCGCATCGGTTCCAAACGCTACTTTTACGCCCGCTTTATATGCTTTACTAAAAGTAGCCTGGATTTGCCCTCCGATTTCAATGGCCTTGGGAACAATTATGGCAGGGTAAAAGCCAGGAATTTTCGCTGAATCACCCACAGACCGGCCGGCGGTAATGGTTGGAACATACCAGGTGCCATATTTCTTAAATAACTCTATGGCTTCATCATCCATCAAGGTTCCATGCTCAATTGAAGTAACACCGGCCCGGATAGCCCGTTTCATTCCTTCTGCTCCATGCGCATGAGCAGCGACAATAAATCCATAGTCCTTTGCCGCTTCTACCACCGCTCTTATTTCTTCTTCCGTAAACTGTGGATTCTGTCCGCTCTTTGCTAAACTCAATACCCCGCCGGTGGCTGTTATTTTTATAAGATCTGCACCCTCTTTATATCTTTGACGAACTGCTTTACGTGCATCTTCCACGCCATTGATTACGCCTTCCTTCGGACCCGGATCACCAATCAGGTCACGCCGGTATCCATTGGTAGGATCCCCATGACCACCAGTTGTACTGATTATTTTTCCACATGTAAAGATTCGTGGACCAACCACCAACCCTTTATTTATCGCATTACGCAAAGCAATATTTACGCCCGAACCACCCAGATCGCGAACGGTGGTGAAGCCGGCCATTAATGAAGTATTTGCAATTTTCTGCGCTTCGAAAGCAATCTCCTCCGGGTTTTGCGTGAATCGATCTGCTACATTTCCCCTTTTCGTTTCTCCTTCAATATGCACATGCATATCCATTAATCCGGGCATTACCGTAAACCGGGTGAGGTCAATTATTTTATCTGCTCCCTCCCCTTTTTCATAACCACTTTTAACCGCAATTATTTTATTACCTTCTATTACGACCGTCATCCTTTCTTTCACT
Source organism: uncultured Chitinophagaceae bacterium (assembly GCA_963775145.1). Classification (GTDB taxonomy): domain Bacteria; phylum Bacteroidota; class Bacteroidia; order Chitinophagales; family Chitinophagaceae; genus Endoryza. The sequence continues at coordinate 200,389 of CAVZHZ010000009.1, read as the reverse complement.
TGCAAACTATTCACCTCTACCAGCTTGCCGCATTGCAAATATATTTTTTGGGCCGAAACAATAGAACTTAATAATATGAAAAGGGGCAGTAAGGAATAGAAGCAATTTCTCATGTGTGTTGGTTTTAGGAACTGAAATTACGGATTCAATTATAATTCCGCACAGCTGAAGGATATAATAAGGGAAGTATGATAATAGTCCGAAGCCGGTTAAAGGAAAACGCAATGGCCAAAACGAAATAATATCAGCAAGTAAGGTTAAGCCGGATCATTGGCGATGATATTCCAAAACCGTTCTACCCTGGCCGTCCAGGTGTTTTGCTCAGCTACTTCAATGCGGGCTTGTTGTTTTTCAATATTGTTTTCCGCGATGGCTTTGTCAATAATCTGTATAAATTCTTCATTAGTGTCGACCACATAAGCCACGTCGCGAAAAGAATAGATATCCTCCGAAAAATGCGTGGCGATAACCGGCTTACCCGCGGCGAGGTATTCATTTATCTTAAGGGGGTAGATACTTTTAGTAAGGGTATTCTTCCTGAAAGGTATCAGTACGCAATCGAAATACTGAAGGTAATTGGCCAGCTCTGTAATACGTTTCGGACCAATAAAGAGCACGTTTGGTAATTTATCCAATCCAATGATCCTATGTTCCTCTGTTTGAACAGGCCCAACAAATACCAATGTCTTATCATTATGGTATAAAGCAATTTCTTTGAGCAATTCAAAATCGGAGCGGTATTCTATACTACCGGTAAAGCCTATAATCCTGGTATGAATATTTTTTAATTCGTCGGGCCTCGGTAAAATTTCAGTTGCCGCTTTTTTAAATATCGCTGTATCCGCCGCATTCGGATGAAAAAATACATTTTTTGAAAAGGCAGATTTTAGTCTTGTCAGTTCTTTGGAAGTGCAAAGGGTATAATCAAAATTCCGGATAATCTCCTCCTCCAGGCGCGTACCATGACGATCGGAATACGCCACTTGCGAAATATCATCCATCGATTGATACACCGACCGCCAGGGTTTTATGTCCCCGGGAAGACTTCGCACAAAATAGGGATCGAAGAAATTTATATAAACAAAATCAGTCAGGCGGTAATCTTTAATTATGTTGCGAATAGCCCTCAATACAATTCTGTCATTTAACGCAGATAATTGACTGTATAAAATACCACGTGGCAAAAAATTTATGGGTATCGTGAGTTTAGTAGTTACTATCGTAAGATTTGCCGGTAAAGAATCCGGGTTGCTATATGGATTTTTCCCGGTTAGCAATGTTTCTTTGCGTGATTGAATCGCTTCCGTTTTGCGGCCCTTAAAATAATCTTTCCATGAAAATGGATGATCAATATAGAAAACCCTGTTTGTCTTGGCAAATTCCTTTGCCAGGGATAAAGCCGGCGAGGAAATGGCAGAATCCCACCGGGATAAAGAGAAACATATAATATCGCATGATTTATTCATGAGTGGGGCTTCAGTTGTCCTAAACACTTTTCCAAACTGACCCTCCAGTCAGGGACTGAAATGGAAAAAGTATTTTTAATTTTTGTGGTATTCAACAGGGAAAAAGAGGGGCGCTTCGCCGGCGTGGGATATTGAGAAGTGGAAACAGGAGTTATCTGACAGGAACTACCAGTGAGCTCTTTAATTGCTACTGCAAAATCATACCAGCTTATTTTTCCGCCATTACTGTAATGATATAGCCCCGCTTTCCAATAATCCCTTTCAATGATATCCATAATGGCACCGGCAAGATCAGCCGCATAGGTAGGTGCGCCCACCTGGTCATTTACAATCGAAAGAGAACTTCTTTCTTTCATCAACCTTATCATCGTCTTCACAAAATTATTTCCAAATGTTGAGTATACCCACGCAGTACGGATGATCATCGCGTTGGGATTATTCTGCAAACAAAGTTCTTCTCCTTTTAATTTAGAGGCGCCATAGGTATTCACCGGGCAAGTAGCATCTTCTTCCGTATAGGGAACGGGTGATAGGCCGTCAAATACATAATCGGTTGATATATGAACCAGTTTTGTATTGAACTGCCTGCAAACAGACGCGAGAAGACCAACGGCCGTTGCATTCACGAGGAAGGATTCATCCTTTTCAGTCTCCGCTTTATCAACCGCCGTGTACGCGGCACAGTTAATACAGAAAGCCGGCTGATGCCGTTGAAAAAATTCGATTACTTGCTCATTATTCTGTACGGGCAGTTCTTCGCGGCCAACGAAAATAAAACGATAAGAAGGGAATTTATTTTCGAATGCCCGAAATTCTTTCCCCAGCTGGCCATTGGCGCCGGTAATTAGTATTACGGGTTTATTCATCTCGAAAATTAAGGTTCAAATACAAAATTATTCCGGCAATTATTAAAGGAAGATTGTTGCCTGTCTTTTTCTGATACGATGGTTTTGTCGGCTGGAATTTTCCAGTCAATTTGAAGGATTGTATCATTAAATACAATTCCGCCTTCGCTTTCTTTGCTATAGTAGCTATCGCATTTATACAATACCTCCGCCGTTTTGCTCAATACGGAAAAACCATGGGCAAATCCTTTGGGGATATACAATTGCTTTTTATTTTCGGCAGACAATTCAATACTGAACAACTTTCCGAATGTGGGAGAACCCTGTCGAATATCCACGGCTACATCCAGAATTTCACCGGTTAACACTCTTATTAATTTGCTCTGGGCATGTGGATTTAATTGATAATGCAATCCCCTGATCACCCCGTAGTTGGAGAGCGACTGGTTATCCTGCACAAAATGATCAGTAATGCCCTGTTGCCCGAAGGTTTTGCTATTAAACGATTCAAAAAAAAATCCCCGGTTATCGGAAAATACCACCGGGTCAAAAATCAATAATCCGGGAAAGGCTGTTTCGATGAATGGCATTAAGGGAAAAGTTTCTTATTAGGAAATAATAGTTTGACATTGGATAGCGGATCCACGTTTTTCTCCATTATTCATCAACCCCGCCCCTTTCAAACGCTTCCTTATAACTAATTATGGAAAGATAATGCGGTTCACACCCGATTCTATCAGTTATTCCCGCTATAGTTCCTGCCTGTTTAAGAACCTGCATACTGGTCCTTATAGAATTTCTGGTATTCACCACTCGTTACATGATTTATCCAATCTTCATTGGCGAGATACCAATCTACTGTTTTTTCCAGTCCTTCTTCAAACTGCAGGGAGGGTTTCCATCCTAATTCCTTATTGAGTTTACCGGCGTCAATCGCGTACCGCAGGTCGTGCCCGGGTCTGTCTTTAACGTAGGTGATCAATTTAGCAGATTCCCCTTCGGCTCGTCCGAGTTTTTTATCCATAATCCTGCAAAGCAGGTGCACGATATCAATATTCTTCCACTCGTTAAACCCACCAACATTATAACTCTGCCCGACTCTTCCATTATGAAAAATAATATCAATCGCCCTGGCATGATCCTCCACGTACAGCCAATCCCTCACATTTTCTCCCTTTCCATAAACCGGAAGGGGTTTGTTGTTTCTAATATTATTGATCATGAGCGGAATCAATTTTTCCGGAAAATGATGGGAGCCATAATTATTAGAACAGTTGCTCATCACCACCGGAAGACCATAGGTATCGTGATAAGCCATAACAAAATGATCGGATGCTGCTTTGGAGGCGGAATACGGAGAATGCGGGTCGTAGGGTGTTTTTTCTGTAAAAAAACCTTCGCTGCCAAGCGATCCATATACTTCATCGGTAGAGACGTGATAAAAAAGTTTACCTTCTTTATTGTCCTTCCAATATTGCCTGCAGGTATTCAGCAGGATGGCTGTCCCCAAAACATTTGTTTTTACAAACGCGAGCGGATCCATAATGGAACGATCCACATGGCTTTCGGCGGCTAAGTGAATTACCGCGTCAAAATGATATATTTCAAATAGTTCCTTTATTCTCTTTTCATCCGTAATATCTGCTTTTTCGAACCGGTAATTAGGAGCGCCTTGCAAATCTTTGAGATTCTCCAAATTACCCGCGTAAGTTAAAGCGTCGGCATTTACAATAAGATAAGATGGATACTTATTTACAAATAAACGTACCACATGCGAACCGATAAATCCGGCACCGCCCGTTATCATTATTGTTTTCCTGGTAGCTGACATTATAAACTGGCGTAATTTCTTTTTGTAATTTTATTTCGATAGATCCCTTTCAAATCATACACCAGGGCATGTGGCTTGGTGATAGATTCAAAATAATTGTCTCCTAAATCCAGGTAAGTATTATGTGGCACCGTGATGACCACGGCATCGTAGTCATTAGCGACCTTTCCTGCCAGGTGTAAACCATATTCCTCAAAAACTTCATGAGCCTCCGCGTAGGGATCCTCTACATCAACCTGGATATTAAAAGCAAGTAGTTCTTTTACGGTATCAATAATTTTAGAGTTTCGTATATCACTAACGTTTTCCTTGAACGTAACTCCTTTAACCAACACTTTTGGTTCGGTAGAATTGCGGAGCACATGGGTAATAATTTTCCGTGCCACATACTTAGCCATATCATCATTGATATAGCGGCTGGAGGAAATTACTTTTGAATCGTATCCCAACGCTGCTGCTTTGTACGTAAGATAGTAGGGGTCCACACCAATACAATGCCCACCCACCAGCCCGGGTTGAAACTTCAGAAAGTTCCATTTGGTTCCGGCCGCTTCCAGCACATCATAAGTGTTAATACCAATTTTATCAAACATGATCGACAATTCATTCATCAATCCAATGTTCAGGTCGCGCTGGGTATTTTCGATTATCTTGGATGCTTCCGCCACTTTTATAGTGGGCGCTTTATGTACCCCCACTTTCACTACCAACTCATAGGTTTTGGCAATTTCCTCCAGCGATTCCGCATCACAACCGGATACTACTTTTATGATATTTGCCAGTGTATTAACCTTGTCACCGGGGTTAATACGTTCAGGTGAATACCCAATTTTGAAATCCGAAATAGCTTTCAGTCCGCTTAATGATTCAATTACCGGCAAACAATCTTCCTCTGTGCATCCGGGATAAACAGTAGATTCAAATACTACATAGTCTCCCTTTTTTATAACGTTACCGATAGTTTTTGATGCGCCGGTTACGGGCCTCAGATCTGGAACATTATGATTATCTACCGGGGTAGGTACCGCCACAATAAAGAAGCTGGCTTCTCTTAAAACATCCAATGAATCAGTAAAGACAATATCGCAGTTTTCGAAATCGGCTTTGTCCAATTCATTACTGGGATCGATATGATTTCGCATCATTTCAACCCGCTTACTATTAATATCAAAGCCTATTACCGAAATCTTCTTGGCAAATTCAAGTGCAATAGGAAGTCCAACATATCCGAGTCCGATAACAGCCAGCTTGGATTTCTTATCAACTAATTCCTTGTACATTGTTCAGTTAGAATTTGAGCATTGATTGATTGATTCGTTTATTAACCCGGATACAGTAAAAATATTATTTATTACTTACAAATTCCTTGGGTAGTTTGGTCCATTCTTCGGGTGGTAAAGAACGGAAATAATCATAGGTAATCTTCAATCCATCTTTGCGGTTTACTTTGGGCTGCCATCCGAGTAACGATTTTGCACGGGTAATATCAGGCTGCCGTTGTTTGGGATCATCCACCGGCAATGGCTTATATACGATTTTTTGTTTGGTACCGGTTAGCGCGATAATTTCTTCTGCAAAATCCTTCAATGAAATTTCATCGGGGTTACCAATATTAACGGGCATGAACTGATCACTCAGTAATAGCCGGTAAATTCCTTCCACCAGGTCATCGACATAACAAAAAGACCGGGTTTGACTACCATCGCCAAAAACAGTCAGATCCTCTCCCCGTAATGCCTGCCCGATAAATGCAGGCAATGCGCGTCCGTCATTGAGTCGCATCCGGGGGCCATACGTATTAAAAATTCGGATGATGCGGGTTTCTAATTGATGAAAAGTATGGTAGGCCATGGTAATCGCTTCCTGGAACCGTTTAGCCTCATCGTATACGCCGCGTGGTCCAATCGGGATTGACATTACCCCAGTAATCTTCATTTTGAGGATGAACCAGGGGATCGCCGTAAACTTCGGAAGTGGATGCCACTAATATCCGGGCATTTTTTGCTTTGGCCAATCCCAGGCAATTATGTGTACCCAGCGAACCAACCTTTAAAGTTTGAATTGGTATTTTGAGATAATCGATCGGGCTGGCAGGTGACGCAAAATGAAGAATATACCGTAACTCACCCGGCACATGAATAAATTTAGATACATCATGATGATAAAATTCGAATTGTTCTAATTTGAAAAGATGTTCAATATTACGCAGGTCGCCGGTGATCAGGTTGTCCATTCCTATTACATGAAATCCTTCTTTGATAAACCGGTCGCATAAATGAGAACCTAAAAAACCGGCAGCGCCGGTTACTAATACTCTTTCTTTAACCATGCTTTATTATTTGTGATTCGTACCATTTGTTGGAATAGAAGTTGCCCTTCCAACACTCTCATAAAAAAACCCGAGTTCTTTTATTCCTTCTGTATCAAATAGGTTTCTGCCATCGAATATCGCTTTATTCTTCATAAGTTTTACAATCTTCAGGAAATCGGGTGTACGAAACTCGTTCCATTCTGTAGCGATTACCAGCGCATCCGCTTTATTGAGGCAATCGTACTGCGTTTCGGCAAACTGTATTTTATCGCCTAATAATTTTTTTACATTACTCATGGCTTCCGGGTCGAAGGCACATACTGTAGCGCCCGCGCTTAATAATGCATCGATCATGTATAATGATGGAGCTTCCCGGATATCATCGGTATTCGGTTTAAACGCCAACCCCCACATAGCAAATCGCTTTCCTTTCAAACTACCGCCAAAATATTTAAGAATCTTTGGCATCAGGTGCAACTTCATCTTGTCATTCACATCCATTACGGCGTTCAATATCTTAAAGTCATAATTTACTTCGGAGGAAGACCTTACAAGTGCCTGCACATCTTTGGGAAAACAGCTTCCCCCATAACCAATGCCCGGAAACAAAAAACGCTTACCAATACGTTCATCGCTGCCAACGCCCTTACGAACCATATCTACATCGGCTCCCATTCGTTCGCACAAATGGGCAATTTCATTCATGAAAGTAATTTTGGTGGCGAGGAAAGAGTTAGCGGCATACTTGGTTAATTCGGCCGATCGGACATCCATATATAGAATCGGGTTACCGGAACGAAGGAAGGGAGAATATAAATCGCCCATTACTTTAGCCGCTCTATCCGAAGAGCATCCAATTACCACGCGGTCTGGTTTTAAGAAATCTTCCACAGCCACTCCTTCCCGTAGAAATTCCGGATTAGATACCACGTCAAATTCCCCCTTGAAATTCTTAACAATAGCTTCGTGAACTTTTTCCGCGGTACCCACCGGTACGGTACTCTTATTTACAATCACTTTATAATCGCTCAGTAATTTGCCGAGTTCAGAGGCAACCCCTAATATATATTTAAGATCGGCGGAACCATCTTCACCGGGGGGAGTAGGCAGCGCGAGAAATACTATTCGGGCATCTTTTATTCCTTCGGAAAGGCTCGTAGTGAAGAAGAGGCGCTCTTCCCGCAGGTTACGGAGAAATATTTTTTCCAGACCAGGCTCATAGATGGTGACCTGGCCCTTGTTAAGCATTTCAATTTTTTCTTTGTCAATATCAATACATGTAACAGTATTACCGGTTTCTGCAAAGCAGGTTCCGGTAACTAATCCAACATAACCTGTACCTACAACGGCGATTTTCATCTTGTATGATTAATTTAAGGGTTCAATCTTCTTAGGGTTGTGAGTCGTAAAATATACCTATTTACAAAATTCAAGAACTTTACCAGTGATCAGTTTAAGCTGTTCCTCGTCTAATTCGGTGTGAATAGGCAGAGAAACTACCCGCTCTGTTAACCAGTCGGTAGTTTTCAAAATATAGTTGCCTCCGCCGAACGCATCAAACATTTTTTGACGGTGGGCAGGTACGGGATAATAAATCATGGAAGGGATTTGATGATCGGCAAGGAACTTATTCAATCCATCCCGATCAACACCCTCCAGGATTAAGGTGTATTGATGAAAAACGTGATTGCTATATGAGGCCCTGTGTGGAGTGCTGATTTTAGGATGATTGGCGAAGGCTTTATCATAATAATCGGCAGCTCTCCGTCGAGCTCCTATATAGGCATCCAGGTTTTTCAATTTTATTTTCAATATGGCCGCCTGAAGAGTATCCAACCGGCTGTTGCATCCTACCAGGTCATGATAATATCGTTTACTTTGACCATGGTTCGCAATCATTTTTAGCTTGTTAGCTAACGAATCATCATTGGTGAATATTGCCCCTCCATCGCCATAACATCCCAAATTCTTACTTGGAAAGAATGAAGTGGTGCCGATCGTTCCGATAGTTCCTGCCTTTTTTACCGATCCGTCGCTAAACCGGAAATCTGAACCGATAGCCTGCGCATTGTCTTCTATAACATACAAATTATGTTTTCGCGCGATTGCCATTATGGCTTCCATATTGGCTGCCTGTCCATATAAATGTACGGGCACAATGGCCTTTGTGTTTGGGAGTAATCGCATTTTCAATGGCTGCCGGGTCTATACAAAATGTATTTCGGATCGACTTCAACAAAAACAGGTGTTAATCTTAGCAGGGCTATCACCTCGGTTGTTGCCACATAAGTAAAAGATGGTGTGATCACTTCATCGCCTGGTTTCAAATCCAATGCCATCATGGCTATTTGCAGTGCATCGGTACCATTGGCACAGGGAATAACGTGTTTCACGCCCAGGTATAAAGATAGATTTAACGCAAAATCCGAGACCGCCTTTCCATTGATAAAGGCCGTGCTATCCAACACCTCATGAATTGCTCCATCCACTTCTGCTTTTATTTTCGCATATTGCTTCTTCAAATCAACCATTTGTATTGGATCCATGCCTAATGTGTTTGAGTTCAAAACGGGCACAAAGCTAATTCGAAAATGTGGTTTTTACAATGCCCAAATAGGCTATTTCCTTATAACTTGAACTTTGATTATACATTTGTTAATTAATAATTGATCAGAATTGACCCTTTTCTTCTATAATCTCTTCCTGAGACTGTATTATACAGGAATATGGATCGCTTCCGCCTTCAACCCAAAAGCGCGGTTGTGGATGGAAGGGCGCCGTTCCATTTTTAATCGCCTGGAAAAGGCGATGTATTCCCACTCGGCTCCTCTTATCTGGATGCATTGCTCCTCCCTGGGTGAATTTGAGCAGGGTCGACCATTATTGGAGATGGTAAAGGAAAATCACCCCTCTCATAAAATACTGATAACTTTTTTTTCCCCATCAGGATATGAAATAAGGAAGAATTATGAAGGGGCCGACTTTGTCTTTTACCTGCCGGCCGATTCAAAATCGAATGCACGTCGCTTTTTGCAAATTGTAAAGCCTGTATTGGTTCTTTGGGTAAAATATGATTACTGGTATTATTATCTTTCTACCCTCAGGCAAAATAATATACCTGTTCTCCTTGTTTCCGGTTTATTCCGGATAGACCAGCCATTTTTTAAATGGTATGGAAAACTGTACCGACAGATGCTCGAAAGTTTTCGTCACCTCTTTGTTCAAACAGAATCTTCGGCGCAATTACTAAAAAGCATTGGTTTCGGGAATAATGTTACGATTGTGGGTGATACCCGTTTTGACAGGGTATTGCAAATAGCGAGGCATTTTGAACCCATTGATGATATCAAACAATTTTGCGGAAATGACCCGGTCATTGTAGCCGGTAGCACCTGGATTGAAGATGAAGAGGAATTAGATCATTATGCCAATACCCTCCAGGAAATTAAATTTATTATCGCTCCGCATGACGTGTCGGAACAAAGGCTAAGAGAAGTAGAATCGCTTTTTAAGAATTGCCTGCGATACTCGAAATTTAATTTGGAAAGAACTGCAGGGCTTCAAAATCAGGAAAACCCGGTCCAGGATCCTACCGCAGCACCCGGTTTGTCGCCAGCCCGTGTTTTGATTATTGATAACATAGGAATGCTCTCTCGATTATATAAATACGCCACGATTTGTTATATAGGAGGTGGATTCGGGTACGATGGGGTTCATAACGTACTGGAAGCGGCTGTGTATGGAAAGCCGATACTATTTGGTCCTGTTTATGAAAAATATATTGAAGCGGTTGAACTCATAGAAAAAGGAGCGGCCCATTCTATTGAAAGCGCGCTGGAAATGGAACAGTTGATGGATGATTTGCTGGGAAATCAGCAATGGCTGAATGATTGCGGAAAAGCAGCGGAAGATTATGTGAAAGCAAAGGGAGGAGCCACCGAAGCGATACTAACTTTTATTCAGGTAAACCGTCTTTTGATTAGCTGATAGAAGTGCCGCGTACAATCTTTACTATCATCCCATCCTAACTTCACCTTTAACTCGCGTTCCATCCAATACTCGGCTTCCGGAAATATGCGGAAACTATTGATGGTTTTTATGCTTCGCTCGTACATTGTTTCGTCTCCCCGGAATAATTCACTGATGAACACAAACCGATCGTTAATCCCGATGGCTTTTTTGAGGTCGCGAACAGGAGATTCATTAAGCAAATGACCTACTTCTACTATATCAGCTTTTAACTTATCATTAAGTGAAGATTCGCTTGAAGCCATGGTTTCATTCAATTCTTTCCGGTCTACCTGGTGTGAAAGGGTCGGTATTTCAGTCATAGGATCAAATAACCACCCCCCCTGATCCGGCTTTTTTGATGCCGAATGATTACCATTCTTCTCCGGAAATACAGGCATTGAATCGCCACTTTCCGGACTAACAGCCGAAAAATTGCGGTCTATTGTTCGCGCCTGGGAGGGCATAACCACAGATACTTTAGCCGTGCTCAAAGCCTTGCCAGGCGGGCCTGACAGCTTGCCCAGCTCTGCTTCAATTAACCGGGTGGTCATCATTAATTGGGCTGGACCGGCATTTTGTGCAAATTGTTCATTTAATTTGCTGATCAGTTCGGCTAAACGATCCATTGTAGGTACATTCTTTTATGAAGGATTATGTTTAGTCATAAAATTAAACAATTTTCATTCCGATTTATTGCATACATGTTTATTGAACCAAATATATCAGGGGAAAGAAGGGGTTGGATTGAAGTGGTTTGCGGCTCCATGTTTAGTGGAAAAACCGAGGAATTGATTCGCCGGCTCAAAAGAGCCAAAATAGCCAACCTGAGAGTAGAAATTTTCAAGCCGAAATTTGATACCCGGTACAACGAAACCAATATCGTGTCGCACGACGAGAACGCCATCCTGTCTACACCTATTGATAATTCACAAACAATCCTGTTATTAGCCAATGAAGTGGATGTTGTGGGCATTGATGAAGCGCAGTTTTTTGATGAGCAGTTACCGGATGTTTGCGAGCAATTGGCTATGCGGGGTACCCGGGTTATTGTAGCCGGGCTCGATATGGATTACCAGAAAAATCCTTTTGGTCAAATGCCCAACTTGCTTGCCAAAGCTGACTATATCACCAAATTGCATGCTATTTGTGTTCGGTGCGGAAATATCGCCAATTACTCGTACCGGAAATCAGACCATGAGGGCCAGGTAGTATTGGGTGAGAAAGATATATATGAACCACGTTGCCGAATTTGCTATCAGCGCCAAGATTAAACCATTGAATAGTTCCCGACATATCGTGGCCCTTATAAAAAAGGATTTGCTGCTGGAAATAAGGCAGCAGTACACTTTCTATGGAATAGTCCTGTATGTGGCCTCCACCATTTTCGTATTATACCTGGCCATGGGGCAACCAGAAGACAAGGTTTGGAACGGGTTATTCTGGATGATTCAATTGTTCATATGCGTTAACGCCGTGGCAAAAAGTTTTTTACAGGAGAGCCGTGGCCGTATGTTATATTTTTATTCTGTTTCGGGAGCGAAGGATTTTATTATATCTAAGCTGGTGTTTAATGTGGTGTTAATGATCCTGATGAGTATTGTAAGCTTGGTATTGTTCCAGGTGCTGCTGGGTAATCCACTGCAAAACCCTCTTAAATTCACGGGTATTGTGTGCTTAGGCGGATGCAGCCTTAGTCTTGTTTTTACTTTTTTGGCTGCCATTGCCGCAAGAGCCCAGCAAAATGCGGCCATAATGGCTATCCTCGGATTCCCCTTAATTACCCCGCAGATATTATTATTAATGCGAATTTCTAATATTGCTTTCGCCGATGTTGTACAGGGCGGGTTATGGCAAATGGTTGCCTTATTAGCAGGACTCGATATGCTTGTTGTTGCACTGGCAATTATTCTGTTTCCTTTTTTATGGAAAGATTGAATTGATAATTTTGAATGGAGAAAAGCATTTGCAGCATCCTTTCTATTAATAACTCTATGCTATAAAAATTCGAATTTTATCGGGTTCCCTTTTTAACGACAGCCTAAGGAATTTGCTGCATTTATGCCGCTTTCCCCTAATTTTGCCGCACACTTATTCTCGTTACGATTTAATTGTTACAAACTACCGATTAATAAAATATGCGCCGATACTGGTGGAAAATATTGAGTATTGTTTTATTACTCTACACCTTTATAGCCGGCTTCCTGGTGAAGCTTCCCCACCGCGTGGCTTACGAAGAAAGTAACATGTATGAAAGCATGCGCAATTTCTTCTTTCACGTTCCCATGTGGTTCAGCCAAATGGCCATTATTACTGTTTCGTTAGTGTATTCCATCAAATACCTGCGCACCCCCCTGGCCAAAAATGATTGGTACGCAGTGGAGTTTGCCAGAACAGGAACCGTTATGGGTTTCCTGGGTTTAATTACCGGATCTATCTGGGCTAACTATACCTGGGGCGCTCCCTGGAACAATGATCCTAAACAGATTGGTGCTGCTATCGCTCTCCTTACTTATCTCGCTTATTTTGTTTTACGTAATTCTATTTCAGATATTGATAAAAGAGGCCGGGTGGCTGCTGTTTATAATATTTTTGCCTACTTCATTTATATACCGATGGTCATGATCCTGCCTCGTATGGTAGAATCGTTACATCCGGGTGGTAAAGGAGTAGAAGGCAACCCGGGACTAAGTGGTAATAGTCTTGACCCTTCGATGCGAGCCATTTTCTGGCCCGCCGTAATCGGCTGGGTATTGCTGGGTGTTTGGATCAGCACGCTTAAAATAAGAGTAAGAGCGTTAGAAGACAGAAAATTAATTTCCACATAAACTATGAAAAGAATAATTTATAGCATTACTTGTTTATTAGCATTTGTAGTGAGTCATGCCCAAGACAAAAATTCCGTGCAGGAGGTAAGCGGTTTACGCGCCGATGGTAAGATATGGGTAGTAATGGCCGTTTGCCTTACCATATTGACTGGGCTTTTAATTTATGTGATCAGCCTTGACCGCAAAATTTCGAAACTCGAAAAGATGTAATATTCAATGGGCAATGAATATAATTTATAGAAGAATGGCCGGTTATTGTTGTAATTCCATGGTGAAGAAGAATGAATGTAATGCAAGAACTGGCTGGATTTACTGACTGCGTTTTCTTTCTGGTCGTTTATAACTTACGTGAGGCTTGTTATTATTAGAAAAATAAAAATTACTAAGTCATGTCAGAGTACAGTTTTTTTGGCGCCGTTGAAAAAAGTTTCGACAAGGCCGCTGTTTTTACCAAATGGGACAAAGGAACGCTGGAGCAGATTAAGCAATGTAATGCTGTGTACCGAATGCATTTCCCCGTTAAGATAGGAGACCATATTGAAGTAATTAAAGCGTACCGGGTACAACATTCGCACCACAAATTACCCTGTAAAGGCGGAATTCGTTTTGCCCTAAGCGTAAATTTGGATGAGGTAATGGCGCTTGCCGCCCTTATGACTTATAAATGTGCCATAGTAAATGTTCCGTTTGCAGGTGCCAAGGGAGGAATCACTATTGATCCAAAGAAATACACGCCCTACGAACTGGAAAAAATTACCAGGCGATATACGGCCGAGTTAATCAAGAAAAATTTTATTGGTCCGGGAATTGATGTTCCTGCTCCCGATTATGGAACCGGTGAAAGAGAAATGGCATGGATCGCCGATACCTATGCGAGTATGAGGCCGGGTGAAATAGATGCATTAGGGTGTGTTACCGGAAAACCCATAACACAAGGAGGAGTAAGAGGAAGAAAAGAAGCCACCGGGCTCGGCGTTTTTTATGGGGTTCGCGAAGTGTGTAATATGACCGACATCATGTCCAAACTTGGACTAAGTGTAGGAGTAGAAGGAAAGACAGTTATTGTTCAGGGCCTCGGCAATGTAGGCTATCATGCGGCTAAATTCTTCCGCGAGGGAGGATCAAAAGTTATTGCATTGGCCGAACACGACGGTGCGATCTATAATGTCAATGGACTGGATGAAGAAGAAGTTTTTCAGCATAAGAAGAAAACAGGATCGATATTAAATTTTCCCGGAGCAAAGAATATTGCTTCCAGTGCTGAAGCCCTGGAATTAGAGTGTGATATCTTAATTCCCGCAGCATTGGAAAACGTGATTAACGGAGATAATGCCCCGAGGGTAAAAGCAAAAATAATCGGGGAAGCTGCTAATGGCCCCCTGACTCCCGAGGCAGACGAGTTGTTTGCGAAAAAAGGAACCCTGGTTATACCGGATATGTATTTGAATGCCGGAGGCGTAACCGTTAGTTATTTCGAATGGCTAAAAAATTTGAGTCACGTCCGGTACGGGCGAATGGAAAAACGTTTTACTGAAAACCAAAACCGCCAGATGCTTGAAAAGATTGAAGAATCTACTGGCAAAAAAGTGAACGATATAGAAAAAGAAGCAATAATACACGGACCCGACGAAGCCGATTTGGTATATAGCGGATTGGAAGAAACAATGATTGCCGCTACGCGGGAAATTATGGATGCCTGGAAGAGCAATCCGGCAATTCCGGATATGCGAACAGCTGCCTATTTAGTTGCTATAAATAAAGTAGGCACTTCGTATGCTGAATTAGGAATATTTCCTTAATAATAACCCATTGCCTATTTCCATGTTCCCATTCGCCTCAACGAATGGGATTTTTTTCGTATAAGAACTCAGGGTTCCATTCCTTTCAATAAATTACCCTAAAATGTTACCGTATAATGGAATTGGGAATATACACATTCGCTGAACTTACCGCAGACCCGGTGACTGGCGATATGATTAGTGCGGAGCAAAGAATCCGAGACCTTATAGAAGAAGTGACACTTGCTGAGCAGGTTGGCCTGGATGTATTTGCTGTGGGTGAACATCACCGATCCGATTACCTGGTATCCTCCCCCGCTGTTATTTTGGGAGCCGCGGCCGTTCTCACTAATAAAATAAAACTATCCAGCGCGGTCACGGTGTTAAGTTCAGATGATCCGGTAAGAGTGTTCCAGGATTTTGCTACGGTTGATTTATTATCCGGAGGTAGAGCTGAAATTATGGCCGGTCGGGGATCATTTATTGAATCATTTCCGTTATTTGGTTATAACCTGGCTGATTATGATGAATTATTTTCAGAAAAGCTGGATCTCCTGCTTCAACTTAACGAGAAAGAAAAAATTACCTGGAAAGGAAAGTACCGACCCGCAATTAATAACCTGGGAGTATACCCCAGGCCCGCACAAAAAAAATTACCTGTTTGGATTGCGATTGGCGGTACTCCTGCTTCTGTTATAAGGGCCGGCACTCTAAACCTGCCACTCGCCCTGGCCATCATTGGTGGAAATCCGCAACAATTTGTTCCTCATATTAAGTTATACCGCGACACGGCCTTGAAAGCTGGTCACGACGTCAATCAACTTCCGCTGGGCATTAACTCCCATGTATATATCGCGGAGGATTCCCAAAAAGCCGCCGATGAATTTTATCCTTCCTATGCTGATGTAATGACAAAAATCGGAAGAGAGCGGGGTTGGCAGCCCATGAACCGGCAACAGTTTGAATTGATGCGCTCACCGAAAGGTTCGTTACTGGTGGGAAGTCCGCAGCAGGTTATTGATAAAATTTTATTTGAACATGAACTCTTCCGGAATACCCGGTTCCTGGCACAAATGAGTGTGGGAACTTTACCCCATTCAAAGATGATGCGTTCGATAGAATTATTCGGAACAGAAGTGGCACCAGTAGTTCGCAGAGAGACTTCCAACAAAAAATAATTCTAAAGAAGCCGGATTCCGGCAGTTAAACAAAACTCTTTTCTTGTTGTCCCATATAATCCAAAAATTTCTTCAATCCTTTTCGCTTTCCTTCATCCATTATATAACTTATGTTTTTTTGAAAATAAGTAATGCTGTCAATGCCATTAATTATATTTTCAGCCGCTACCTGGTCAATAGCCTCCACCCCTCGCTGATTCGCTTCATTAAAGGCGGAGACAAATTCAGCAGGTAGTTTCTTATTGCTGATCCAGGCGGCAAAAACAAATGGTAGGCCGGTGAAGTCTTTCCATGCTTCACCGAGGTCGTACACGAAATCAACCTTTGCGCGATACTCAAGGCATCGATCGCCGATCACAAGACCTGCCGTAGTACCATTAATTTGATTCCGGAAATCATTTTGAGTATCCGCAAATTCCACTTTGAATTTCCAGAATTTCTCAAACAATATTTTAACCAGGATAGCGGAAGTGCGGCTTTGATAATCGAGCAGTACTTTCTCAATCCGCTGCAAGGGAACCTGGCTCAATAAGCAAACTGAAGCAACAGGCCCATCACAGCCAATACAATAATCAGTAATAATATGTGCTTCGGGTAAACGAGGTATGATAGCCACCGGCACCAATCCGACATCTATTGTACCTTCCAGGAGCATGGCAGCAATCTTTGAAGGATAATCAGGTATAAGCTCCATCAAATCGTGCACAGGAGCCCGTTCAATTCCATATAACAGCGGCTTTGTATTGAGATAATTAACAATTCCAACCCTTATCTTACCCAATTGATTTATTTTTGTCCGCAAAGGTAAGGGAGTTTGTGGTTTGTGGCCTGCCCGTAGCAGGCAAGTTCGTGGTTTATAGTTTGTAGTTCGATTGCCAATGGGCTATTCCTACAATGATTTTAATGATTCGTTATTTACTATTGACTATTTTCCATTGCCGTTTATTTCCTGCTCTTCCTTACCTGGCTCAATACGAATAACAACTAATATGGAACTGCAAGCACTTACAGCTATCTCTCCCATCGATGGGCGCTACCGATCAAAGGTTCAGCACCTCGATGATTATTTTTCCGAGTACGCCCTTATCAAATACCGCGTGTTGGTGGAAGTGGAATACTTTCGTTTCCTGGCCAATAAGAAATTCTTTTCCATTCCGGCTCCCGTTAAGAAAATATTGAATGATATACTGGAAAACTTTTCCGTCAGTGATGCACAAAAAATAAAAGAAACCGAATCCATAACCAATCACGATGTAAAGGCCGTTGAGTATTTCCTGAAAGAAAAAATATCGGCCGGTAAAGGGAAAGAAATAAAAGAATGGATCCATTTCGGTCTTACATCCCAGGATATTAATAATACGGCTATTCCGCTTTCCTGGAAACACGCGCTCGAATTTGAATACCTGCCCGCGTTATTAAATTTGAATCGCCAGCTTGAAATATTAGCGGCCGATTGGAAAACCGTTCCGTTGCTGGCGCGTACGCATGGGCAGGCAGCTTCTCCTACGAGGCTTGGAAAAGAAATGATGGTTTTTGTTGAGCGGATCGAACAACAGGTAGAACATCTTATTCAAACTCCGGTAAGCGCGAAATTTGGTGGGGCAACCGGAAATTTCAATGCACATCATATCGCGTTCCCCAAAAAAAACTGGATAGCGCTGGGCAATGAATTTGTTGAAGATATACTCGGGTTACAACGGCAACAATTCACCACGCAAATTGAACATTACGATAACCTCGCTGCCCATTTTGATGTAATGAAGCGGATCAATACAATTCTCATTGATTTTTGCCGCGACATTTGGACCTATGTTTCGATGGACTATTTTAAGCAGCAAACGAAGAAAGGAGAGATTGGATCCTCCGCCATGCCCCATAAAGTAAACCCCATAGATTTTGAAAATGCGGAAGGTAATCTGGGGATGGCAAACGCCGTATTCGAACACCTGTCTGCTAAATTACCAATCAGCCGGTTGCAGCGCGACCTTACTGATTCTACCGTACTGCGTAATATGGGGGTTCCTTTTGCACATACCCTGCTTGCTTTTAAATCTATAGAAGCCGGTTTAAGTAAACTGGTATTGAACGATGAAAAAATTTACAGTGACCTGGATAATAACTGGGCCGTTGTATCGGAAGCGATACAAACCGTGTTGCGCCGGGAAAATTATCCGCAGCCTTACGAGGCATTAAAAGAATTAACCAGGGGCAAGCAAGGAATCAACCAAAAAATCATGCACCAGTTTATTGATAAACTAAAAATACCCGCTGCCATCAAAAAAGAGTTAAAGAAAATTACACCCCATAATTATGTTGGAGTGAACCCGGAGTTTTAGAAGAAAACAAGATCCCTATCCGGTAATTGTAAAAAAATCTTCCTTTCGAACTACAAACTCTAACAATTGTTTACCCTCTTCCATTCGGGAACCACTTGGTTTAAATCCCGCTTTTAATAATACATTTTGTGAAGCAGAATTGGGTTGTTCCGTTTCTGCATAAATTAAATCGACCGTGGTATGAGTAAAAAAGTACCGCAAGCCGGCAAAGGTTAATTCGGTTGCATACCCCTTTCCCCAATACTCCGGCATCAGGGCGTAACCTACCTGCATCTTACCGGTTCCATCAATAGGTATGATAGCAAAAGAGCCGATAGACTTGCCCGTTGCTTTTTCAATGACAGCCCATCTTCCGTATAATGGTTGTTCGCTATACTGATCAATATTTAACTGGAGAAAATGATCGGTTTCATCCTGGTTCTTTACCGGCCGAATATATTCCATCACCTGCGGATGACTATTCATTCGGTAAAAATTCTCCTGGTCCTCCGTAGTAAACTGCCTTACCAGTAATCGTTCTGTTTCGAATATGTTCACACTGCCTCCTTATGAATTTCTGATGTAAAATGGAATTCAATATCCGGGTTATTGGTGCGCTCCGTATTAAGGAACCATTCGCTTTGTGCAAGATAAACCAGGTGCCCGTCTTTATCAGTAGCTATATTACCCGATTTAAATCGGGTGAAATCATCTAATTTTTTTGGGTCAGAACTGGTAATCCAGCATGCCTTATAAAAGTTTTGGGCCCTGAATTCTACCGAAGCGCCATACTCTTGTAACAAACGGTATTGGATAACTTCAAACTGCAGTTCTCCCACACAGCCGATAATTTTCTTATTCCCTCCAAACTGGGTAAATAGCTGGGCCACTCCTTCATCTGTTAATTGAAGTAGTCCTTTCTCCAGTTGTTTTGTCTTCATTGGATCTTTATTCACTACTTCCTTAAATATTTCCGGGGAGAAAGAAGGAATACCGGTAAAATAGAATTTCTCCCCTTCCGTCAAAGTATCACCAATTTTGAAATTACCCGTATCGAACAATCCCACCACATCACCGGGAAATGCTTCTTCAATCACATCCTTATCGCGGGCCAAAAAAGTATAGGGATTACTGAAGCGTACTTCTTTATCAAGCCGCACGTGGTAGAAATACTTATTTCGTTCAAACTTTCCACTGCAAACCCGCAGAAAAGCAATCCGGTCCCGATGCTTGGGATCCAGGTTGGCATGAATCTTAAAAATAAAACCGCTGAATTTGTCTTCATTTACATCCAGCATGCGTACCGAAGTTTCCCGACTGCGGGGGGTGGGCGCAATACGGATGAAAGTATCCAGCATTTCTTTCACACCAAAATTATTTACAGCACTTCCAAAAAATACGGGGGCCACCTTACCCATTAGATACTCTTCTACATTTAATTTCCCATGTACCCCTTCCACCAATTCTACATCTTCCCGCAGCGTGTGAGCATCCCGTTCACCCAGTTTACTTTCGAGTAATTGTTCACTCAAATCATTAATCTGAACAACATCTTCATCAGCTGCCTTGGTGTTGGCCGTAAACAAAACCAAACTTTTTCCATCGAGGTTATATACTCCTTTAAATTCTTTACCGCTGTTGATAGGCCAGGTCATTGGGTGCAACTGAAGGTTCAATTCTTTTTCAATTTCTTCCAGTAAATCAAAACGATTCTTTCCATCCCGGTCCATTTTATTAATAAATACAATAACCGGCGTATCGCGCATGCGGCACACTTCCATCAATCGGCGTGTTTGAGCTTCCACCCCATTCACACTGTCAATAACCAGTATTACGCTATCTACTGCCGTAAGTGTCCGGTAGGTATCTTCTGCAAAATCCTTGTGGCCGGGTGTATCCAGCAAATTAATCAGGATGTTCTTGTATTCAAAACTCATTACCGAGGTGGCTACCGAAATACCCCGTTGCCGTTCGATTTCCATAAAATCGCTGGTAGCGTGTTTTTTGATCTTATTACTTTTTACCGCGCCGGCTGTTTGAATGGCGCCACCGAATAATAGTAATTTTTCTGTAAGAGTAGTCTTACCTGCATCGGGGTGACTAATGATGGCAAATGTTCTGCGTTTAAGAATTTCGTTTGTATACTTCATATGAAAAATCCAAAAAAATACTAAGACTGGGAACAGGAATAGCAAGCCTCAAAACAAATTTTAAAGCGGAGTTACCCACAAATTCCCGATCCATTTTCAAGTCGGCAAAGGTAACCATTCACCTTCACTTATCTGGACTAATTCATCAAATAGAATTCATAATTGATATCGAATTAAGTTATCGTAAGGCCAATTACCATATTTCCTAAATCAATTTATACCCCTTAAAATCAAGGGGAAAAGACAATTGACTGGGTTGAATAGTTACCCTTTCTCAGAATAAAAGTCCGCTGGTATCAAATATGGTTTCCCTTGTTCCCGGAAAAATTTAAGCTGGTTAGAATTCCTATTGTAATATATTCCGTTAATTTTGCTTTAATGAAAATCGTCAAGAGATTTTTGCTGATTAGTATCCTGTTCATATTATCGACTGGCAACAACTTTCCTAAAGCAGCAAAACAAAAAATAGCTGGCAATGCAGAAGCATACCAGTGTTTGCCATGCGGTTCTGATTGTGATAAAGAAATATTTAATAAACCAGGTACCTGCCCTCATTGTCAAATGAAACTAGTTAAGAAGTCAACGGTGAAGTTTAATAATATTAAACCCACAGAAATATGTGATTATATAAGGGAACATCCAAATACAGTTCTTTTAGATGTTCGCACAAAGGAAGAATTTGAAGGAAGAGCAGAGCCGAATTTTGGTACGCTGAAAAATGCCATTAATATTCCTATCCAAGAATTAGAAAACAGGCTTTTGAGTATAAAAAATCTGAAAAAAAAGGAAATAATAGTCTTTTGTTCACACAGCCGACGAAGTCCGCAAGCGAGTTACCTGCTCAATCAAAATGGATTTCGAAAAATAATTAATATGTCAGGAGGAATGAGTACCATGAAAGATAGCTCCTGCATTAAATGAATATTTGCTGGACAAATCGATAACCTAGAACATATGGCCACTTCATTTATAATTATGGGTACATTGAGGGATATTACCTTTTCAACAATTTATTTTGAATTAATCTTTCCATCACAGTCTCTTTCTCCGTACGGCTGATAGAAATACTATGCGATCCGATTTTTATTTCATTGCCTTCGATGCTTTCCACCTTATTCATAGCAACGATGAATGACTTATGTGTTTTCACAAACTGACTGGCCGGAAGGCTTTCCTCAATACTATGTAAAGTCAGGTAAGTAATATACTTCTTTGAGATAGTATGAATAGCCACATAATTTTGAAGCGCTTCCACAAATAACACATCTCCATAATTAATTTTCACCAGCTTATTGTCACATTTTATATAGAAATAATCCGGCTCGGCTCCCGGATGCACCGCTGATTTTGATTCATAAACGGCTCTTGCTTTCAATACCGCCTTCCAAAAACGATCAAACGAAAATGGCTTTAATAAATAATCTACCGCATTCAACTCAAAACCATCCACGGCATACTGAGGATAAGCAGTGGTAAATATTACTATCGGCGCGTGAGGAAGGCTCTTTAAAGAACTCCAGGCCAGTCATTTTCGGCATTTGTATATCCAGGAAAATGAGATCTATCTTCTCTTTTAAGATAATATCCATTGCCTTTACCGGGTTATCAAATTCGCCTGCCAGGTGCAGGAAATCTGCATCCGCGATATATTCTTTCAATCCCTTTCGGGCCAGCGGTTCATCGTCGATTATGATACAATGCAGCATAAAAAGCGGTTAAAACATAAATGAATAAACTATCCATTCCAGGTTACTGACTATTTGATCGATTGTTCTCCAGATTCAGATTCAATTCAATGGAGAAGGTGCCTTCCATATCCTTCACCACTAATGCATGTTTATCCGGGTAAAGCAATTCCAGTCTCCGTCTTACATTATTCAACCCGATCCCCCGACCGGCTCCGTTCGGTGCTGCCATTCTTCTTTTGAATTTTTAACCAGGAATTCGAGACTTCCGTTTTTGCGGTGCAACGATACTTCTACAAAATTATGCTGATCATTAAAATGGGAAATATGTTTGAAAGCATTCTCCACAAAAGGTATTAACAATAAGGGGGAAATATAAAACCCTTTTACTTCCTCTCCTACAATGACCGACACCCTGTACTGATTATCCTTACGTAACTCCTGTAAATGAATATAATCTTTTAAGAAAGCAACTTCCTTTTCGATTTCAATTTGGTCGGCATTGCAATCGTACAACTGGTAGCGTAGCAGGTCTGAAAATTGCAAAAGCGTTTTTCGGGCTTCCGTATTCTCCTTATCAATCAAAAAATAAACTGAATTAAGTGAATTGAAAAGAAAATGCGGGTTGATTTGCGATTTCAGAAAACCGAGTTCAGCATCGGCCTTTTCTTTGGCCAGCTCAGCCAGCCGTCGCTGAATGCGGGCCTGGTCGAGCATCAATTTAAATGCCGCTCCCGTACACACCAATAAAATATGCGGAATAACATTATCATAAATTCTTCCTTTTAGTCCACCAGCCAGGCTAAACATTCGTGGGTTATTCATCAATAGCCCTAACACATACATTTTGATTATGCTGCTGGTAACAATCATAAGCAGAAAAATAATACCGAACAGCCAATATCTTTTTTTATAAATCAGTTTTGGAATCAATACATAATTGGTGATGTATACCAAAAGCGCCAGGTCTGCCACTTTAATCAAACTCATCCACACAGCGGTGTTTTTGGGATAATCCTGGTAACGGAAAAAGTGCCAGGCAGCGAATAAAAGCAACCAGAACAATAAATGATGCAGTCGGTATTTTCTTACAATACTCATGTCTTTCCTTCTCCAAAATAAAAGTACGACTTACTAACCGCAAAAAACCTTACATAAGCGGGGTGCCTGGCTTGATGAACCGCAAGCCCGCATTTTATCAGGATAAGTATGCCATTGATGTAAAATTATTGATGCCTATTATTAAATCATCCAATTTTATGATACAAAAATAACGGCTATGAAACCTTTTGCGTTTATTACTGCCTCCCTGCTATTGCTTGCGAGCGAATCCTGTTCGCAGGCTCCGGTCAATCAATCGTCAATCAACAAAAGAGTAACCGGGAATATCGGTGGGCCCTGCGAAGGCTGTGAAGCCATTTATGAAAGCCCTGTTATGTTTGAAAAACTTGAATCTATGGCATGGCTTCCCGACTGGAAAGACAGAGGCTTCAAGTTAGCAGTAAATGGAACCGTTTTTAAAGCGGATGGAGTGACTCCTGCAGCAGGCGTTATCATTTATATTTATCATACGGATCAAAACGGCATCTATGCCAAGAAAGGGGAGGAAACCGGATGGGGAAAGAGACACGGCTACCTTCGCGGATGGATGAAAACTAATGAAAAAGGAGAATATAAATTCTTCACTCTCAAACCAGCTTCGTATCCAAACAGTAAAGCGCCGGCTCATATTCATGTAACCATTAAAGAACCGGGCAGGAATGAATATTATATAGATGAATATCTTTTTGATGATGACCCTTTCCTTACCCTGGAAGAACGTAACCGGCAGCCCGGCCGGGGAGGTAATGGCATATTGAAAACGGTAGAAGTGGAAAAAGGGTTTTTGAAATCAGAACGCAATATCTATCTTGGGAAAAATATCCCTAACTATCCGAAAGAATGAAAAAAAGAACAGAAGCTATTCTTCGTGGAAAGTTTTAATCAGGGGAACCGAGGAAAGAAAACATTCATTGCACTTTAGAATCTCCTTAAACCACCTTCTCTTTCTTATCCTCTTAGAAAAAAATTAGATAAAAAAAGGCTTTATTTTTTCCTATCAAGCACCTTATCCACCAAACCCAAAAGTTTTTTTAACCTGGGTCCTGGTGTAATACGTTTTGCTACAGCTAACCGGTAGTTACCTGTGTTCACATGGTAACCTCCCTGGGGAAACTGGCCGTTTATAGCGGTGCGATTAGAAACCCAGAAGAAATTGAAGTTCCAGTTTGTGCTGTTATACCCAATGCCGGAACGGAACATGAAGTTGGGAGAAATCTGCCGGGTAGCTTTATTAATTCCTTGTATTGTTTCCTCTACAAATCCCATATCCAGACTGAGAGTTGCTGAAGCGGTAATAAACCAATTTTCTTTCCATACCAGTGTATATGCGTACCCTGCACCCGGGCCAACCTCGATATAACGTACCTGTTCAATATTTTTTTGAGGGTAATTTGCGGCCAGGGCAGCCGGGACAATGGAACTATCTCCCCTGATTTTTCCATAGGTAATGCTACCCCCCAATAAAAAAGATCCCGCCGATTTTTTCTGCCATTCACTTTGCAGAACCGCCGCCCG
Source organism: uncultured Chitinophagaceae bacterium (assembly GCA_963775145.1). Lineage (GTDB taxonomy): Bacteria > Bacteroidota > Bacteroidia > Chitinophagales > Chitinophagaceae > Endoryza. The sequence goes on along the minus strand of CAVZHZ010000009.1, from coordinate 175,378 downwards.
GTATGAAAAACGCCTGCTATTGTAAATATGATAAGCACTTATCCCAATCTCTTTCACGTTCAAATCGGGGCGCTTATAAAATGTATTTATATCCGGTGATCCATAGCCGCGTGGAAATATGAAATATCCTTTATAGAATTGTCCGAAGATATCGAACCGCCATTTAGTTCCGTATAAATGAGTTTGCAGGTCCAGGTATTTTGTTTTGCCTTTTTCCTTACCGGGATTGAGAAAGGAAAACCCATATCCAACATTTAGCGTCAGAGCCCGGTAGGTGGCCCCAACGCCCACACTGAGTTTGGTATTGGGGCGATACTGGATTTCGCGAAAACCACCCGAACCATCTATTCCAAAAATGGTGTATTTCTGCGACAAGTAAGCGCGGCCAGTGATCATTTTGGTATACGGCTCTATATAATTTGTATCACGATCCTGCGCGGTGGAATAAAATCCTATTATTATCATAAACGAAGTTAGGTAGCCTCTTTTAAGAAAATTTCCCTTTTGCCAAATACTTCTTAATTGCATAATCAATTACGTGTTCCAAATAATATACTGCCGATACGAACCATGGTGCTTCCTTCCTCAATAGCCATTTTATAATCACTACTCATTCCCATGGAGAGTGTCGGAAGTCGTTGATTGTTGAGGATGTTTTTTAATTTTTTAAACTCCGCTCTTACCTTTTCTTTATCGTCTGTAAAAGACGCCATTCCCATTAACCCGGAAATATGAATGTTGGCTAATGGCCTTTTAGCGATTTCGTTCATCATCGCATCTAACTCTTCATCATTCAATCCAAATTTGGTTTCTTCCTCAGCAATATGAATCTGAAGTAATACATCAATTACCCGGTTATTCTTCGCTGCTTGCCTGTTTATTTCCTGGAGGAGTTTTATACTGTCCACTCCATGAATGAGGTGTACAAATGGGGCGATGTATTTTACCTTATTGGTCTGCAGGTGTCCGATATAATGCCAGCGGATGTCTTGGGGTAATTGAGAAGCTTTGTCTACCATTTCCTGTACATAATTCTCTCCGAAATCGCGCTGACCCAGCTGGTATAACTCCAGTATGTCAGTAACAGGCTTTGTTTTCGAAACGGCCACCAATGTTACCTGGTGTTCTTTCAGTTCGCGGATTATTTGTTGATATACTTCTTTATCGATAGCCATAAAGGATGCTCAAATTTCGGGGTTTTTATCACAGGTTATCTAGATTCACCTTTGCACTAAGTCCTCTTCCGGTTATTGTCTTTGTATTCCGGTATTTACAAAAAAGCCGCCAGCATCGCTAACGGCTAAAGGCTATTGGCCAGGTAAATTATTTTAATATGGACCTGCTGATAACTATCCGTTGTACTTCGCTGGTTCCTTCATAAATCTGGGTGATTTTTGCATCCCGCATGAGGCGCTCCACATGAAATTCTTTTACATATCCATATCCACCGTGTACCTGCACCGCTTCGGTGGCTGTCCACATAGCCGTTTCACTCGCGTACACTTTCGCCATAGCGCTGCTTAATGTATAATCCAAGCCATGATCTTTTTCCCAGGCAGCTTTTAAACATAATAACCTGGCAGCTTCTATTCGGGTAGCCATATCAGCTAACTTAAATTGAATAGCCTGGTGATGCATGATCTCTTTTCCAAAAGCTTTACGCTGTTTGGAATAATTAAGGGCCATCTCATAGGCTCCACTCGCAATGCCCAACGCCTGGGAAGCAATCCCAATTCGACCCCCATTAAGCGTTTTCATGGCGAACGTAAAACCGAAACCATCAGCGCCGATTCTGTTTTCTTTGGGCACTTTCACATCGGTAAAGGAGATACTATGCGTATCACTGCCCCGGATACCCAGTTTGTTTTCTTTGGCGCCAACTGTAACCCCCGGCCATTTCTTTTCAACAATAAAAGCATTGATGCCCCGGCTTCCTTTGGAAGCATCCGTTTGTGCCATCACTAAATAAATGGAGGCCGAAGATCCATTGGTGATCCAGTTCTTGATACCATTTATTAAATAATAATCCCCTTTATCTTCCGCAGTTGTTCGCTGAGAAGTAGCATCACTGCCAGCTTCCGGTTCGCTTAATAAGAAAGCCCCTATATATAATTCGCCATCCTTTTTGCCCTGTGCCAGCGGGGAAAGGTATTTTTGTTTTTGTTCCTCGCTGCCAAAAGCTTCAAGCCCCCAGCACACCAAACTGTTATTTACGCTCATGCAAACACTTACACTCGCGTCTATCTTACTTATTTCTTCCATTGCCAATACATAACTGATTGTATCCATTCCGCCACCGCCATATTTCGGATCCACCATCATTCCCATAAAGCCCAGTTCGGCCAGTTGCAAAATCTGTTCTTTTGGAAATTTCTGATGTTCATCGCGCTCAATTACTCCGGGCAAACATTGGTTCTGCGCAAAGTCGCGGGCGGCCCGTTGTATCATCAGGTGTTCTTCAGAAAGTTGAAACTGCATGGTAGGAAAGATTAGAGGCGCAAAAATAGTCGAAATTAAATAGAAAACTAACGGCTGTTTGGTTTTAATTAACTGAGCCCAAATCCAGCGATGCGGGATTGAAATTTACACCCAAAGCAGGCATGCTGCAGATTTTGCCAACAAATAATCTAAGTCGCCATTGAGTTCCCTGATCCGGGTGTGTTTTAAGTCCCTTTGAACTCATTTTATAGCATTAAACCAATTCTTTCATTTTCCCTGATGGAAAAAATCCTATATAGTAATTTCAATCCTGTTCATTTCCGGGTCTAATATCACCACTTCGTAATACCCGTCGCCGGTCCACCGCGGGCCATCAATAATTTCAAATCCATCTTTCCGGAAACGATCGGTGAGCGTATTTACGTTTTCTTCACTGCCAACCGAAATAGCCAGATGAATATAGCCCGTGAATTGTTTATATAGGTCCTCTTCTCTGGAAGGTACCGAAGGCATATACATCAGTTCCAGTCGCGGTCCATGGCTAAATGAGAGAAAATAAGATTCGAATTGCTTTTGAGAATTGATGTACTTTTCATTACATACCGCTCCGAAATAGCCCGTATAAAATTTCTTCATCCCTTCCAGATCCTTTACCCATAGGGCGATGTGTTCGATCTTCATTTCCATCAGTCGAGTTTAATGCGATAAGATCCTTATTTAAGGACAACAGGCTGCCAGGGTTCACTCAACCTTCTATATTTTTTTGCTGTCAAATCCTTCGCTAATAGAAATTACATGCCGCTATTTCATACGCATTAATTCGTCTTCAATTGGTGCATATCCGCGTTCTCATTTTTCCATTTGTTCAATCACTGCCTGGGTAACACCGGTGAAACTAAATCCCCCGTCATGGAAAAGATTTTGCATCGTTACCATCTTAGTGAGATCACTAAACAGGGTAACTACGTAATCAGCGCATTGGTCTGCTGACGCATTTCCGAGCGGGCTCATTTTTTCTGCGTAGCTGACAAAACCATCAAAACCTTTAACGCCACTGCCGGCCGTTGTTTTAGTGGGCGACTGAGAAATAGTATTCACTCTTACTTTTTTCTTGACACCATAGTGGTAACCGAAGCTCCGGGTTACGCTTTCCAAGAGAGATTTTGCATCTGCCATTTCATTATAGTCGGGAAAAACTCTTTGCGCAGCGATATAGGTGAGTGCTACCACGCTGCCCCATTCGTTTAGTGCGTCCATATCCCAGGCCGTACGTAAAACCCGGTGCAGGCTCATGGCCGATATATCCAGCGTTTTGGCATTCCATTCATAATTCATTTCGGTATAATGTTTTCCTTTTCGAACATTAATACTCATTCCTATAGAATGTAAAATAAAATCAATCTTACCGCCAAAATGTTCCATTGATTTTTCAAACAGGTTTTTCAAATCATCCATATTCACCACATCCGCACCAATAACAGGGGCTTTCACCGTCTCTGCCAGTTTATTTATTTCTCCCATACGTAATGCAACGGGCGCATTAGTAAGTACTAAGCGGGCTCCTTCTTCGTGGCACCGAAGGGCGGTTCTCCAGGCTATTGACTTTTCATCCAATGCGCCAAATATGATTCCATTTTTCCCTTTCAGCAGGTTATTAGACATAGAAAACAATTTGATAATTTAAAATACTGGAACAGGTTTTACTGCCCGAGTGAATATGCGGGTAAAAATAAGAAGTAAATGGGAAGAAAATACAGCCCAATAATTTGGCCCGAAAGTCATTTCCAGGATCATGAACATTCTTATTAACCCCATTTTGTTTTGTTGTGCATTTCCTTACATTAACCAAATACCATGCATAAGCAGATTTACCGGGTCGGTCGTATTGGCAATGGCAAGTAATCTAACAATACAGAATTCGCAAAAAAAAGAATTACCTGCCTGAATAATATTAATCAGCTACCGATAGAATTAATAAAGAAACAGAAAATTAATTCCGCACCATTTCCCGTGCATTTTCTAAAGCGGCGGCGGTGGGTTTTTCCCCGCTCAGCATTTGGGCAATGGTGGTTATCCGTTCTTCCTGCGACAAAACGCGTATGCTCGTTTTAATAGCATCGCCTTTAATTTCTTTAAATACAAAAAAATGACGGTCGGCCTTTCCGGCAATCTGGGGTTGATGGGTAATGCTGATCAGTTGCCTGGTTCGGGCCAGGTCTTTCATAATAATACCCACCTGCTTTGCCGCTTCGCCGCTAATACCCGAATCAATTTCATCAAAAATAAGTGTTGGTAAATCGAGCGATTGCGCGACCAGGGATTTAATGCATAACATCAGCCGGCTTAATTCGCCCCCGCTGGCCACTTTATTAATGGGTTCAAATGGAGTGGTTTTGGTGGTTTGTCCGGCAGGTACGTTGGCGTTAAACAAAAAATCCACCATGTCTTTACCATATTGGTTTAGGTTGGTACTTCGAACCTGAACCTGTAACCGAGCATTGGGCATACCCACCTGGTGAAGAAGTTTATTAACTTTATCCTGCAAAGGTTTTACCTGCTTGTTTCTATTGGCAGAAAGCGCAATTGCCAGCGTATCTGCTTTCTTATACAATTGCTCTGCTTCTTTTTCTTTAGCAGCAATAACCTCGTCCATGTTGAGAACAGCCTGTAATTTTTCTTCCAGGGCACTTTTTATAGTTAGTAATTCGTCCGTTTTCTGAACCCCATGTTTTTTGAGCAGCTTATATCCCACGGCAATTCGGTCGTTCAGTTGTTCAATACGGCGGGGATCGTATTGAATATGATCATTGATCTGTTCAATTTCTCCATTAATATCCTGTAATTCGATCTGGGCTGAAAGTAACCGCTGAACCAAACCAGGTAGCGCTGCGTGATAGCCGCTAAATGCCTGTAACTGGTTAGCCAGGGATTTTAATTGCTGAACCAATGGATGCTCCCCTTCACCCAATTCAAAAACAGCTTTTGAAAGCATCGCTTTTATTCCCTCGGAATTACTCAATAATTTCAATTCTGCATCCGCTTCTTCCAATTCGTTGGGTGCTAATGCGGCTTCTTTTAATTCATCAAACAAGAATTTATTATAGTCATACTCTTTGGCAAACTGGTTTTTTTGGCGACTGAGTTCATCCAACTCCTGGCGGGTTTGCTGTAATTGCCTGTATATTGTTTGATATTGAAGCAACAGATCGGCGTGGCCAGCCAATGCATCTATAACCTCTCTCTGAAAACCACTTTCGGCTAATTCAAGCGTATCAAACTGGCGGTGGAGGTCAACAAGAAAGGAACTTAATAATCTTAGTTGCTCCAGGTTAACCGGCGTATCGTTTACAAAAGCACGCGATTTTCCATTGGCCGCTATCTCTCTTCTTATCACTAATTCTTCATCGGCATCGAGGTCATTTTCTTTCAGAAAGATTTTAACTTCCTTTTTATTGTTAACGGCAAAACTGCCTTCTACGAAACATTTCTTATCCCGGTTCAGGAGAACAGTGGTGTCGGCACGATCACCCAGTATCAACGACAAGGCTCCCATCAGAATTGATTTACCCGCACCCGTTTCACCGGTAATAACATTAAGCTTATCACTAAATTGAATTTCTATTTCATTAATGATAGCATAGTTCTGTATACTTAATTTTTTCAGCATAGTTTGACAATACCAATCAGCAAATTAACGGATTCTGTTTGTCCGGTGGGGCTAAAAATTCCCACAGAATTTTCACTCACCCCTGCAGCGGGCAATGCCGGCTTTGGCCCGCTGGTCGAGGGAATTCTTATAATCATGATCTTCCATATTCATACAATACCGGTACCATTTTATGGCTTCCATTTTCTGGCCCCGCTGCTCATATATATTTCCTATGTGCAGGGCGGCCCTGGCGGCATAATACTCTTTTCGTTTTTCACCCAGGGTAATTGCCTTTTTATAAAAATCAAGAGCCTCATCTTTGGCTCCTAAATCATCGTACAACCGGGCGACGCGGTATTCAAATTCTGTTTGTTCCTGGGGAAGAGTAAATTCAGTAAATTTCTTTCCATGTAACAAGCGAAGTGCTTCGCGATAATATCCCCCATCATTCAGCAACCGTGCCTGCAATAATAATTTGTTGGGCCAAATGCCGGTTTTGGCCTCTTTCTGGGCCTGTTTATCCGCTTCACTTTCCAAGGAACCACTTACTAATACCTGGGCGCGGTATTTGTCTGCCAATGCCTGGTTATCGCGCAGGTAATAATGCCAGCTTAATTTCTGAAGTACTTCTTTTACATAATACCTTCCTTTAAATTGTTCAAGGAAACGCTCAAAATATATGGCTGCATCCGGTTCCTGGTGATTGAGTTTTGCAAATCCCATTTCCATATCCCATACAGGCGATACTAAATAATCTCCGGAAGGGTTTCTTCTTTCAATAATCTTTTTTGCGTTTTCTGATTGCTGGTAACTAATACTGAGGTTGGCGGCGAGATAAGTGAAAAGATGATTATTAACCAGATCTAACTGCCTTTGCTGAATAAAGCGAAACACTCCCTCCTTATCATTTTCTATATAGTATTTCAAGTAACAATAATAGAAAGAGGCTTCCTCCTGGTACAATTCCGACCATTCGTCTGTCCGGTTTAAAAATACCTGCAGGGTATTCATCCCTTGTTTAATCGTTCCTTTAATACCCAGTAAATTACTTAACCACTTATAACCATCCGGGATCGTGCCTGCGGCCACCTGCATTGTACCCCTGTAAAGCTGGTTGGGATAAAACAAAGGGAATAACTCCTGGTTTTCTCTTATCTGTAAAAAAGAGCGACGGAATTCCCAGCCTGCGTCCCAGGTATAACCAAATTTTATTTTTACGGCTGCCCATTGAAAATGAATAATGGATCGGGTAAATAGTTGAAAAGGCGAATTCTTTGGTCCCTCCTCCATTTTATCCACGCGTTCCTTCAGGTTCTTTATTCTTTTTTTGAATTCCGACGGGTCTTCATTAAGAAAAAGGGTAAAAAAATCGATATAGTTTTCCAAAAAGTACGGGATGAGATTATCGGGATGCTGTGCTTTTTCAGTATTCAGAATCCGTTGCCCGTTATTTAATTTAAGCTGGATAATTTCTTTGTATGCCTGCCGGCAATTGGTATTAAAGTCGAAGGTTTTTTGAGCAGAAGAGCATATTGAGAACAAAAGGATAATGAAAGTAAAATAAGTCCTTCTTTTGAATGAATAAACAGCAAATCGGAATACCAGGGATTCCCGGGATGACGTGCTGAATAGGATTACCAATTGTTGAAGAGTGCGACGCAACGAGCGCATAATAGTTGCAATATAGCTCAGTTCCTCATTCATATGTCCGCATGGGATTATGTAAAATAAAAAAAGGTGCCCGCCTGGCGAACACCTTTGACAATATCTTTATGATTTCGAAAATTATTTTACTACAATAGTATCGAACAAATCGCGGTCTACTAATACTCTTCCACAGTTTTCACATACGATAATTTTTTTACGTTGCTTGATTTCGCTTTGGCGCTGGGGTGGAATGGCATTGAAGCAACCACCGCAGGCATCTCGCTCAACCGGCACTACCGCTAATCCATTGCGGTAATTTTTACGAATACGGTTGAAAGAATTCAGTAAGCGTTCTTCTACTTTCGCCCGGGCTTCGGAAGATAATTTTGCGAAATGTTTTTCTTCTTTTTCTGTAGAAGTGATTATTTTTTCCAACTCGCCTTTCTTATTATTCAGCACACTTTCCTTCGCAGCAATATTTTTCTTTGCCTTTTCGAGTACTACTAATTTCTCGGCTGTTTCTTCATTGGCATCTTTGATATGCTTTTCGGCCAGCTTCATTTCCAGCTGCTGCATTTCAATTTCTTTATTGATGGCTTCAAACTCACGGCTGTTCTTTACGTTCTCGCTCTGTTTTTCATACTTCTTGATCAATGCTTCGGCTTCTTTGATCAGATTTTTCTTCTGGTTTATGAACTCCTGAATTCCGTTAATCTCTTCTTCAATACGTGTCTGCCGTGCATTCAGTCCGAGAATTTCATCTTCCAGGTCGCTTACTTCCATGGGAAGTTCTCCTTTCAGAATTTGTATCTCATCAATCTTAGATTCTATCTTTTGCAGCGCCACTACCGAGGAGAGTCTTTCTTCAACGGAGTATTCTTTTACTGTACTCATAGTTTAGAAATAATAATAAACCGGGTTTGTTTGGGTGTCCGGTTTAAGGACGGCAAAAGTAGGAAATTTTTGTCGTAAAATTTCAGCCAGTAGGTTGATTGTGAATTGTTCGCTTTCATAATGACCAATATCGCATATAACCAGGCGGTCATTTGCATCGAAAAATTCGTGATACTTTAAATCGGCCGTTATAAAGATGTCAGCTCCTAAGGCTAATGCCTTGGAAATGAGAAAACTGCCAGCTCCCCCGCAGAGAGCAACCTGCTGAATTGGTTTACCTCTTAAAGCTGAATGCCGGATGACCTTGAGCCCAAATTGTTCTTTGAGTTTTGACATAAATGCGATTTCATCATCAGGTTGTGATAAATGACCAATTAAACCGGCTCCTATTCCCGGATGTTCATTTGTTAACCTAATTAGATCGTAGGCCACCTCCTCATAAGGGTGTACGCTTTTCAAAGCGTGAATTATATCTTTTTCGAGATGACCTGGAAAAACGACCTCGATCTTTGTTTCGGACTCGGAGTGACGGAGACCAATTTTTCCAGCGAAAGGATCGGTTCCTTCTCCCGCTTTATAAGTACCTGTTCCATCTACTCCAAAGCTGCACTCGCTATAATTTCCAATCCGGCCGGCCCCGGCATCAAAAATTGCTTCCCGTACTTTGTCGGCATAAGCCAGGGGAACAAAGGTGAAGAGCTTCATCAATGCAGAATCCTTAGAAGTTAAGACAGAACAATTTATCAATCCGAGCCGGGAAGCCAAACTGCTATTTACACCGTTTATAACATTATCCAGGTTGGTATGGATAGCGTAAATGGCAATATCATTCCTGATAGCCGCGATTATCGTTTTCTCCACATAATTCTTTCCGTTTATTTTTTTCAGCCCCCTGAAAATAATGGGATGATGCGCGATAATAAGATTGCATTTTTTTTGAATGGCTTCTTTGATAATGGATTCGGTGGAATCGAGGGTACACAATACACCTGTACATTCCCAGCCCGGGTCACCGGTGAGTAAGCCGGCATTATCATATTCCTCCTGCAAAACAGGAGGAGCAACGGATTCCAAATATTTGATTATGGCATCAATTTTCATGAAATAAAGATAACTAAGCTGTTGGCAATCGGGGTGCAATATTCTTTTTTATTAAGGTTCGGAACTTTCGTAACTTAAGGACAATCTGCTTACCCGCCAGCACCCCTGGCCCATATTTTCAAATCATAAAATCTTACGATAAATGAAAAAGCTATTACTCCTGCTGCCTGCCTTCCTCCTTTTTTCATTCAGTATGAAAGATTCGGGGTTGAGCAAAAAAGAAAAAAAATTCGCCATTAATTATCTTGAGCAAACAAGGGACGATTTGCAAAAAACGGTTAGTGGATTGAGTGAGGACCAGTTCAATTTCAAGCCGGCACCGGAAAAATGGTCGGTGAAAGAATGCCTGCAACACATTGCCATCACGGAAGATGGTCTTTGGAAATGGTGTGATGGTGTTATTAAAGCTGCTCCCAACCCGGGCAAAAGAACTGAAATTAAATCAACGGATGATCAAATTATTAAGATGATCTCCGACCGAAGTGCCAAAGTAAAAACAACACCGGAAATGCAGCCGGATAAGTCCAATTATACTACTGCTCTGGACGCATTAAGTGCTTTTAACGCATCCAGAGAAAAGCTGATTAAATACGTAAAAACCACGAAAGATGATTTGCGCAATCATGTAACGGAAGCCCCGTTTGGCTCAGTGGATGCCTACCAGTTGATTTTGTTTATCAGCGCGCATACCAACAGGCACACACAACAGATTGCCGAAGTGATGGCCGATCCTAATTTTCCCAAGACCTGACAATACCAATCATCCTGAATCCCGGCACCAACCCCGTAAGGTTGAGCCGGGATAAGATGGTTGGAAGAGAAGGCAAAAAATCCAAAATGAAAAATCTAAAATGTAAAATGTAAATTAATAAGAATAAGACCAGAAATCTGTTCTTTCCAAACAAATCACTCTCTATCTGATTCTGCTATAAAAAAACAATCTTGTCCGACTAAATATCTTAAAGGTTTCATTTGCAAGTATTACCTCACCCCAACCCCTCTCCTTGAGGAGAGGGGCTAGAACCCGCTCTGCCAGTTGCTTTAATAATTATTAAGATGAATTTAATCAACAATAATAATAAAAAAATAAAAGATGATATAGAGAATTATTTTATATCCATTTTATTCAATCAGCTTCTCTACTTTCACCAGTTTACCATCTGCGGTTACTCCTTCCAGGTTAATTCTAACACGCCTGGCATTATCGCTGTTGAAGAAACGAATGATGTATTTGCCGGCCACGGGGTCTGGCTTAATATCGGGTTGCCAGAGAAGGGTAATTCGGCGATCCGGTAAATCTTTTGTTGCAGGCGTTTCTTCGTAGTCGGGAGCATAAAACTCTTTGGTGGGAGAATAGCCCGGGTAGGTGAACGCATGTAAATAACCGGGCCCGATGGATTTTACGTCGGAGGCTTTCCGGGTATAAACCACCAGGGCCTGCGTAGATCCAATTCCCGGGTTTCCCATAAAACCCGACTGAAAATATTTAATCATGGCAACCTGGTGCATAGGAATGGTTGCCAGTTGCTGCGAAGTGGTGGGTGCTTCATCTAAAAAAAGCGGTACCGGAATAGGGCCCCCGGTCAAACTCATCGCCCGCCCTGAATATATGGTATAGGTTGGTGGATTGCCAGATGGAATAATGCGAAGACCTCCAATCCTTCCCTGAATATATTGAAATACATTTTGAGCCCCCGCCCCTGGTTCGTTATTAACCAGGTCGAGAATACGTACCATATTAGTAGAACTGAAAATTCCGGTCGTATATCTCTTATTCAATTCTTCAATTGGCCGTTTCTTTTTTCCGATCACCGTAATTGATTCCAGTGTTCGGTAATTGCCGGAAGTATCTTTTGAAAAAACATATAGCGCTTTCAGTGAATCCGGCACCAGGAAAAAAGCCGGGTTATTCATTCCTAACAAGCTGAAAGGAGATTTTACCGGCATTGAATAAGTAGTGGTGTCTTTATCCAATTGTATAAATAATTCTTTTTCGCTGTTCTTTTTACTGTTGAGTTGAAAACTAAACTGGGCGGAATCGGTATACACGAGGTCATCGAGCATGAATCTTCCATTATCCCCGATGGCTACCTGGAAAAAATCGGTGAGTGAATCTTTTGTGCGTAAAATAAAATTAGCTTCTCCCCCGGAAACCGGTTTTTTTGTACGCGCTGAAAATATGGTACCCGACAATTGAATATGATTTTTATCGCGATTGGATATAAAGGGAAAATGATTGTTCAGTACCGAGGCCCAGTTAAACCTCCGCCAGCCGTTTGTCATCATTACGAGGTCCAATGCTTTTCGGGTAGCTTTATCATTATTGTTGAAATAAAAGGAGGGATTATGAATGTATCCTTTCAGATCGGAAGTCAGTAACAGGTGCGATAAGATATCTCCTCTTCCTTCCCCTCCTAAAAATTTTCCATCGTCTACCACAGACAAAGAATAGCTGCCCAGTACTGAATCCGGCAAAGAAAAAGAGAAAACATTCTTTCCTTTTTTCTTAAGCGAGATAGTATCAGCAGAAAGATTGACCGGCAGCAACATATCATTGTTATTTATAAAAAGCAAGCGTTCGGCCATTGGAGTGCCGTTCCTAGTTAATACGGTTAACTGCAATATCCCACTAGGAAAGGAACGGGTATCAATAGATATTATGGCACTGTTACCCTGTACCTGTACCGACTGTTCGAATATGAGATGCTGCTGGATTTGACCAACCAAAACCAGGTCGGTCGCCGTTTCAGTTCCAGGCTTTGTCAGTATTATACGGCGCCGGGTTTCATTTTCTTCCCGCACCTGCAGCGCCCAACCGCTTTCTTTACCCATTGGCATTGGATACTTATTAATTGTGCCGTCTGCGAATGAAACTTCCGCTTCATATTTTAATCCGGTTGCCGGCAAAAAACCAAATGTGCCCATTCCATCGTGCAGCGTAATAAAGGTTGTTAATTCATTTCCCGTTTCATCTAACAATCTCCCATTAATGCTTACCGGCAGGCCTTGATGGTCGGAGGCCCTAAAAGCCACCACATTCACCAATCCATTGACGATATCCCCTCCTTCAGGAAAAAAATGGACCTGGTATTGGGGTTTGTTTTTTACAGGCGTCGTGTTTTTCTCGCCGGGTTTGTAAATAAAAAATGATTTCCTGTATAAAAAATCTTCATCAAAATTGAGCATCCAGGGAGTATAGGCCCGGACCAAATAATTGCCGGCCGGCATTGAATCGGGTAAATCCAAATTTCCGATCGTTGTCCCGGATAAAATCGGAAATCTTTTTTGGAGGATAATTTGATTATTTCCGTTAATCAATTCAATAAAGAAATTAGCGCTCAGGTCGCTTGGTACAAAACCCGCTAAGAGGTACGCTTTGAACCAAATCGTTTCGCCGGCCAGGTATACTTCTTTGTCGTAATGAATATAGATACGCTCCTGGGGGAAACTATCATTCAACTGCTGTAATACTTTTTGTGGATTTTGCCCACAAAGCAATAAGGCAGCCAGAACAAATGAAAAAGTAAGCAATTGTTTTTTCATAGAAAAGCAATTTACTATGAAAAAAGCTCTCCTATCAAAATACTATTGTTATTTCTAAAAAAATATAACGGAATGGAGTAGGTTGGTTCTGGGTACGTATACCATCCAGAGTCAAATAAAATTCTTTTATTTCCAAAATCCCACCAGCTGGAAAGGGGCCCAATAATACGGATCTTCATAGCCAGTTTGTTTCTTCAGGAATAGCTGTGCTTGTTGTAATGCCTGTACTTTATCCATTTTAGCGAGGTTTGCATAAAACTTGTCAATTAGAATACGGGTAGCTTTATCATCTACTGCCCATAGGGTAGCAATAACAGTAGGAACCCCCATTTCAATAAACGCGGAAGCCGTACTGATAGGCCAGCCTTCCGCTACTTCGCGTATTACAGCGGTTTCGCAGGCAGACAAAGTAACCATACGAAAGCGGTCGATATCCGTCATGGTTTGTATTTGCGCGATCGTTAATCTTCCATCGTCCTGGTTAGTGGGGTCGGAGGCAAGAACCAGGTAAGAACTATCGGCATTGCTGTAATCCAACACACCGTGTGTGGCGAGATGCAGGATATTAAAATCGCTCTTATTACTTAATACATTTTTCTTGGTGGCCTGCTCCCTGAGATATATAACTGTTTGGGGCAATTGCGCCTTAAGTGCTTTTACTTCGTCTTCGGAATTGGGCAGGCTTTTATCCGCGTTTCCTACCGCCACAATCCTGAATTCTTTAAACGATTCATTAATGGTGTTAGTTATGGTAGATATCTTATTTACATAAAATAATTGCTTTTGCTCGCCGAAATAATGCGAAGATCCGTCTGCATCCTTATACATTAACGCATCAAAAGGAACAAAGCACAGGAATCCGCTGGGCACAATAGCGACAAGTTTCTTATCGCCTATATCTTTAATAAGCGGACCAATCAACAGGTCATACAACTCTGATGCCAGCTGGTTTTTGTTTTCCTTTCCTTCCGGATTGACAGTACCCCCTGTCATTTTACCTCCCCGCGCATCCCGCGCCGACCTGGAAGAACGAGCCTGCATAGAATAGAAAGTTTTTATTTTTTGCTGCATCAATAACCTGTCTATCGGAATATCTTTAATAAATATGGTATCCTTCATTACTACAAATACGCTCATCTCCTGCTCTGTTACCAGGTAGCTGATCACTGCTACTTCCGGGGGAATGTTGCGCCGTTGCGACATAAAATCAGCCGGGTCCACGGTTTTAAATTCCGGTAGATTGGGATATTTAACTTTCAATTCATTTACATAGGCCTTGTATTGCCCTGAGGTAACTGAACGCATTTTTTCCCATTGTGCTATTTGTTCTTTATGCTGCAATGGTTCCGGCTTCGCTTTTTCCTTGGCAATTTCAGAATCAAATAATGACTGTTGCTTTCTTAATTCCTTTTCTTTCGCTATGGCGTCATTCGTCGCTGTATCATCATACATTACATTTCCACTATTTAACCGGATCCTGATATTTTCCGCATTGGCCTTTTCCATATATACCAATGCCTCTTCAATTTTTCCTGCTTTTTTTAATTGCACGACCATTTTCTGATATAACTCCACAATACTTTCATCGCTGGAGAATATTTTTTTTGCTTCACTGTCGGTTATCTTACTTTTTATTTTCTCCACTTCCTGTATCGCCGTTTTCAAATAATTTATTCCTTTTGCCGTATTATTCTTTGACAGTTCTATTTCAGCCAGGGTACCATAGGCTTTCCATGCATAATTTCGGTATTGGATCTGGTCCGACAGAATAATACATTCCGTTAATTTCTTTTCCGCCCGATCAGTCTGATGATTATTGACCAGCATACGCCCCCAGGCTTCCAGCAACTGGATGGTCACGGTTTTTTCACCACCCAGTGCCAACAGGGAATCTGCCGTTCTAAAATGCTTTTCGGCCAAAGCGTAGTTTTGCCTATTACTCTGCAATCGTCCATAAATCAGGTTCGATAGATACAATTGCCGGTTGTTCTTTTGTTCTGTCCCCATTCGTAATGATTCGAGCAACCATTTTTCTGCTTCTTTATATTTCTTCTGATCCACGAGTACTTCGCCAATATTACTTTTTACCAGGGCCATAAAAGAGGGATCGTCGTTAAACTTTTCCAGCATCAACCTGGATTGTTCGAATTGCTTCATGGCGCCTTCGTAATTCTTTTCGTGATAATAAATAGTGCCAGTATTATTTGCTACTGAAATGCGTGGCTTTTCCAGTCCAAGTTTTTTGTAAATACTATCCGTTTTATAATAGAACTGAAGGGCCTCGTCAAACTCTCCTTGCTGGTTGCGGATATTTCCCTGGTTCAGAAAAACTGACGCGATTCCCCAGGGGTTATCTTTTTGACGGTAAATAGCCAGTACCTCTTCAATTCCTTTCAGGGCTTCAGCAAAATTTCCTTTTGTATAATGATAGCCGGTGAGTCCGTAGGTGGCGGAAGCGATACTGTAGGCATTATTAATCTGTTTAGCGATAGCCAATGATCTTTCAAATTGGTCACGGGCTTTTTCAAAATCACCCCGGTAATTATAATAATATCCGTAATTTAAATAGACGGCTGCCAGGTTTTCTTTATCCTCCAGTTTTTGATAAATAGCCATTGCTTTATCATAGCAAATTTTGGCACTGTCATATTCATTGATATAACTAAAGAGGCTGCCGATTCTGTTCTGGCAAAACGCGATGTTAACTTCACTTTTTGTTTCTTCGGCCAGCGCAAGGGCCATCCGCATTTTATTAATTGCTTCTTTATAATCCTCTTTAAAATCTTGTGCCACCGAACCCCTGCTCATATAGGTGTACATTAAACCGGAACGGTCGTTAATATCTTTTTGTATGGCTGATGCCAGCACAAAATATTCGTCTGCCCTTGCATACTTCTGCTCACTGAAAAACATATCACCGAGTGAACCTAATACGCCCGCTTCTTTATTTCTCGCTTTTATAGTTCGATAAAGCTGCAGGGCCTCCTGGTAATATTTTTCTGCATTCACATAATCTTTTATTTTCGAATAACCAGAAGCCATATCTTCCAGCAATTCTCCATATTCTTCTTTTGCCTCTATCTTCTTATAAATTTCCATTGCCTTCCGGTAAGCTTCCATGCTCTTAGCCGCATCGCCGCTCTCTCTATACAACCCGGCAATTTTTTTCCAGCTATTGGCTTCTCCTTTTTGGTTACCCGTTTCGCGACGCAGTGCAATTGATTTATTATGCGCGTCGATAGCACTGTCAAATTTTCCCAGGCTCCATAATACCTGGCCGATATTAGACATGGAGAATCCCGCATCATTCTTCTCACCTGAAACGAGGTGCTGCCGGTAGGCCAGTTCGTATCTTTCCAGCGATTCCCGGAACTTGCCTATTCTACTCAATAAATAAGCCTGATTATCCAGTGCATCAGCCTGCGCTTCTATATCGCCTAAAATCTTCTGAAAATAAAATTCCAGTTCATAATGATCGGCAGCCAACTGGTAATCGCCCATTTTCTCATAAGACTTACCAATTAGGCCGTTGATGGTGGCCATTTGTTTGCGCGCCTCGAGAGAACGGACTTTTGCCAGATACGATAATCCTTTTTTATATTGTTCAATGGCCTCATTGTATTTGCTTTGGTTGTACAGGGCGTCTCCCACTCCCCAGTATGAACGACCAACCCCCGTTCTTTGATCGTCGGAGGTATCTGTTTTTAACCTGTTCAGGCGAATCTGTAATACCTGTTCATACATCTGTTGCGATTCCAGGTACATATATTTAGCGGAATAAATATAACCGAGGTTATTAATGCAGAAACTGAGGCCTTTTTCATCCGTTCCCTTTTCAAAAGACATTTTTGCTTTTCGATAGGATTCCATCGCTTCATCATATTTTTTCTCTTCATCCTGTATGCGTGCCAGGTTAAATAAACTCCAGCCTATATAGTCCGCATCATTATAGACAGCGGCCAGTCGCTGTATTATTTTATTCCATTTATATGCCTCGATAAAACGATCACTCAGCGCCAGGTTTTGAGCATCTACGAGCCAGCGAGTAAAGAAATTTTCCCTGATATCTTTTTCATATAGGGTAAGATAATTCCTGAATTCGGTCTCCGTTTTGGAACTCATCAAGCTATCCATTATTTCATTGGAGCCAGGTGGGGCATTGTTCAATAACCAGGTTGCATAGGTTTCAGAAATTTTCCAGGTACCCCCCATATAATTACCAGGAAAACTTCGCACAAACCCCAGGAAGGCTCTCAGGTCATCCGCGGAAGACTGGCCCAATGCCTGTTTCCAGGTTATACCTTTTAATCTTCCCCGGGTAATCTTTTCTTTGGGGTCAAAGGTGCTGTCATATTTAATCATTTCATAAACTTCCTGTACGGCATCGAGCATGCGCTGGTATATTTCCTTTTCTAATTGCGGGGAGGCGTAATACATTAAGGTTCGGGGGTGCCCGAGAGATTCGCGGCTGTTATCGACAAATCTTATATTCATTAAAGATACTTCCAGGAAAATATCCTTGAACGCATGTTTGGGAAACCGGATGGGAACTGATACCATATCCTGGGGATAAACATTATAAAAAGTATCATTGGGGTTGATCAGCTGAATCATTGCCCTGGAATAATTAGGATAAACTTCTGAAATTCTGGCCGAACCCAGTAACCGGTTGGCCCGATCTTCCCCTTTCTTGCGGTACTTACCATATACTTCGGCTTCGGCACCCAGGTACACTCCATCGTTAGAACCACCGTCAATCAATGCCTCAAAAGAATTACCCGAAATACTTGTTATTGATTCAATAGACAGATAGGCCAGGATAGTTTCCTCATTTTTAGCCCGGGGAAATTGATAGACCACGTCCTTTGTCCGGGTTTCGCGGTAGAGTTCGGCAATGGCTTTTATCAGCTTTGAAACATTTGTTTGGCTTTTAATAATGCGGTATTGTTCCATTGACAAATAAAATACCTCATGCGCTTTAGCGTATTGTTCCATTGCTTCATAATAGAGTCCTGCACGATAAAAACAATCGGCAATAAAAAGAATATCCGGGGCGCCTATTTTTAATTCTTCCTTACCAGCGAGGAAAAATTCATCCGCAGCCTCTGTGTATTTTTTTGCTGCTGAATCGGCTAGTGCTTTTTCATATACTTTTTTGGCAGCCGGACTTTTTTGCGCAGTGGCTGATTGGATAATGAAGAAAAGAATTAGACATGAAAAAAGCCTCAAACAGTAAATCATTATGGCCGGTTTAGTATATTATTACGTTGTCAAGATACAGAGTATGCTTCATTTCTTCCTACCCACCAGTACTGATTTATTCCCACTCCATCTGGCACCCATGAGATATAGCCAAATAAATTTCGGACTTTAGCGGCACAATCAGAATAATCCATCATGCATAGTCAATCAACCACTGAATTATTTCAACAATATAAGGACCAGCTTCGAAAAATTGCGGATGTACGATTTGCATCAGCTGTCCTGCAATGGGACCAGGAAACCTATCTTCCACCAAAAGGGGCGCCAATTAGAGGTCAGCAGGTTGCCACTTTATCCGAAATAGCTCACCAGTTTTTTATCAGCGACCAGCTTGGTAACCTGTTGTCTGAACTCTTAACCCGCCATGACCTGCCTCATTCTGCAAGAAGAAATGCGGAGCTAACCCGGGAAGATTATATCAAGCAAAAAAAATTCAATTCTTCCTTCGTAAGGAAACTATCAGAAGCTACTCAAAAAAGTTTCCATAGCTGGATACACGCACGAAAAGAGAATAAATTCGAACTCTTCGCTAAGGACCTCGGTAACCTGTTGGAATTAAAAAAGCAGGAAGCCGATCTATTAGGTTATGCCAAACACCCGTACGATGCACTACTGAATGATCATGATAAAGGATCGGATTGCATCTTACTGGATGCTTTGTTTTCTGATATCCGCGTTCCGTTAAAAGAATTGCTTGATAAGATAGTAGCGTGTCATCCGGTAAACGACCAATTTCTTCACCAGCATTTTCCCAAAAAAGAACAATGGAATTTTGGTATGCAGGTGTTGAAAGATGTTGGATTTGACCTGGAAGCAGGCCGCCAGGATATTGCCGAGCATCCTTTTACAATTAATTTCAACAGTCATGATGTACGTATCACCACCAGAATTGATGAAAACGATCTAAGTAATATGGTTTGGAGTTGTATTCACGAAGTAGGACATGCCTTATACGAACAGGGTTTACCGGAAACTGAATATGGTTTACCACTGGGCGAACCCGCTTCTTTTTCTATTCATGAGTCGCAATCGAGGTTATGGGAAAATCATGTGGGCCGGAGCCTGGCTTTTTGTGAACGATACCTGCCGGTGCTGCAAGAATATTTTCCCCGACAGCTGAATAATTTAACGCCTGTCGAATTTTACCGGGGTATTAATAAAGTTCAGCCCAGCCTCATCAGAACAGAAGCGGATGAACTAACCTATCATTTTCATGTAATGATCCGCTATGAAATCGAAAAGAAATTACTGGATGGTTCTATCAATGTAAAAGAAATACCCGCGTATTGGAACGAACATTACAGGGATTATCTCGGATTGGTGGTTCCTGATGACAAGCAAGGTTGCCTGCAGGATGTGCATTGGAGCCACGGTAGTTTTGGCTATTTTCCCACCTATAGCCAGGGGAGCTTTTATGCGGCCCAATTTTATTCGATAGCCGGGGAAAAAATTGATTTTTTGGAAGAAAAGATAAGGAAAGGTAATAACCGGGCGTTATTGAACTGGCTGCGGCAGGAAGTACACCAGTATGGCCGTCAGTATACTAGCGAAGAACTATGCCAGAATATCAGTGGAGAAAGACTAAATACCCGTTATTTATTAGACTACCTGCTTGCTAAATACCAGAATATTTACCAATTTTAAGCACGCAAATATCCTTTTATGAAAAAACGTTTTACTTTTTGTCTTTTACTACTACTCCTGTTGGGTACTATCTCTTGTAAAAAAGCGGTGGAAAATAAGAAAGAAGATCTGATAATGAGCGCTATTACAGATGGGATATGGGTTGTTGAACAATACCTGGAAGGTGCCAGTAATATTACCAACGATTTTGCAAACTATGATTTTAAGTTTAATAACGATGGAAGTGTGGTGGGCACAAAAGCGGGTAACTCAACTTCGGGTAGCTGGGTGGGCAATACAACTAATTATTCCATTACTTCCAATTTCCCCTCTGCCGTTGACCCTTTACCAAAAATGAATGGCGTTTGGAAACTGACCGATAGTTACTGGGATTATGTGGAGGCCGAAATGACAACCCCCTCCGGAAAGAATATTCTGCATTTACGAAAGAAACCCTGATTTTTAGATCTACATTATTCGTATAATTTCAGCAGCCCACTCCGGGCTGCTTTTTATTTTTCTGTCCCCCTTAAAAATCATAATTTTCCCCAGCTTATCCACAGTAATTTACCGCGGGTATCTTATGAGAAAATCGACGCTCCAGGCAAGACTCCTGATTCTGCTTTTGTTCACCATTGGTGTAGTGCCCGCATATGCGCAATTGTCGGCCCTTTTTTCCGCCAATAAAACAGAAGGATGTGCTCCCTTAGTTGTTCAATTTCGGGATGAGTCGACCGGCAACCCTACTAACTGGCGATGGGACCTGGGAAACGGAACCGTATCATTTCTTCAACATCCGGCCGCCACTTATTTCAATCCGGGCACCTATAGTGTTAAGCTCGTAGTGAATAATGGGCTCCAAAGTGATTCTATAATAAAAACGCAATATATCACCGTTCACGCCTCCCCAATTGTAAATTTTATTGCATCGGATACCGGGGGTTGTTTTCCTTTAAGAGTTCAATTCACCGATTTAAGCAGTCCGGGCGGCGGATCTGTAAGTAGCTGGCTATGGGATTTTGGTGATGGAGATACATCTTCACTTCAAAACCCTTCTCACACTTACAATAATACAGGGAATTACAATGTTTCATTACAGGTCCGCAATAGCCGGGGTTGTATTCAATCCATAACCCGCTTAAATTATATTAAGCTGAATAATGGGGTTAAGGCTGATTTTATAATTAATAGTTCGGCTAATTGTCGCCCCCCCACCGCCGTTAGTTTTAGTAATAACAGCACCGGCACGGGTTTTCTCTCCTATCAGTGGTTTTTTGGGGATGGGGGAACTTCTTCGCTCCCTAATCCAACCCATTTATATAATGCAGCGGGTACTTATACTATACGATTAATCGTCAGAAATAACACAGGGTGTACTGATTCGCTTGTGAAAACAAATGCAGTTACCATTGGTACGGTTACCGCAGGCTTTACAAGTCCGTCAATTGTTTGCGCGGGAAAGCCAATTTTTCTAATTAATAATTCTTCTCCCAATCCAACAGGGGCAAGCTGGACATTTGGGGATGGTAGTTTTTCTTCGGATATTAACCCGGTTAAGGTGTTTAATAGTCCCGGTAATTATGTTATCAAATTGGTTAGTAGTTTTGGCGCCTGCAATGATTCCGTTAGCAAACCAATTCAAGTACTTTCCAAACCATCCACTGACTTTACCAGCTCAAATACCAATGCCTGTAAACCCCCGCTTACTGTTTCATTCTCTCAAGCCACTTCCGGCGCCGTAATATTCAAATGGTTTTTTGGGGATGGGGATTCTTCGTCATTAAGCAATCCCACACATACCTATTCTACTTATGGTTCTTTTTCTGTAACCTTAGTTACTACCAACGCGGCCGGCTGCACTGACACAATAAGAAAAATAAACTTCATTCGCATTGAAAAACCACAGGTAACCATTGCTAATGCTCCGCAACAAGGATGTGTACCCTTTTCCTTTCAACCGGCAGTTACTATAGTTTCAACAGATTCCATTGCAGGTTACCGGTGGGATTTTGGTGATGGTAATACATCCATTCTGCCAAATCCTATAAATAACTATACAATTCCGGGAACCTATACAGTTAAGCTGTATTATACTACCACCGGGGGATGCAGCGATTCCGTGATTGTAGTCAATGCAATAAAAGTGGGAGAAAAACCCCTGGTTAATTTTTCCGCCTCTCCCCGGTTTGCCTGTGCCTTTCAAACTATACGCTTTAAAGACCTGAGTACCGGTCCACCTGCTGATCAGTGGTTTTGGCAGTTTGGGGATGGAGGAACTTCGATCGCGAAAGATCCTACCCATATTTACCAGGACACCGGTTGGTTTGCCATTACCCTGATTGTATGGAATAACGGATGCAAAGATTCTCTGCGCATTCCAAACTTCATCTATATAAAACCTCCTATTGCCAAGTTTATAGATTCTTCGGTTTGTGATAGCAAATTTACGCGTTGGTTCATCGATCAGTCTATCGGGGCTACTTCCTGGTTTTGGAGTTTCGGCGACAGCAGCACATCGGATCAACAAAATCCTTCTCATACTTTTGCTTCTCCCGGAAGTTATTTGGTTTCCCTCACGGTTAAGAACGATACCTGTGAACATACCACTAACCGGCAAATAATAATCATTGCAGAACCGGTTGCTTTCAATTCCAGCGACACGGTTGTATGCAAAGGAACTATCGTCACTTTTTCTGCGCTCAATAGCAATCAGCAAAACATCCGCAACTATCAGTGGAGTTTTGGAGATGGAACATTTGGTGGAAATGCTACTACCGGCCACATTTACACCAGGACAGGTGTTTATTCTGTACAATTAATCATAACGGATGTAAATGGTTGTTCAGATACACTTAATAAAACCCAATATATAAGAGTAAACGGGCCAACGGCGGATTTTAAAGCATTAACCCCGTCTGTTTGTATTCAATCAGTGGTTCAATTCACCGATTCCTCTTATTCAGATGGGACGCATCCCATTAAGCAATGGATATGGAATTATGGAGATGGTAGTACGGATACCCTTGTTGGACCGCCTTTTCAACATCTGTATATCAATCCGGGTGTTTTCACGGTTTCGCTTACGGTAGTAGATAGTATCGGTTGCAGGAATCAGCAACAAAAAAATAGTTACCTGGTTATATCCAAGCCATTTCCGGCTTTCTCTTCTGCCGATACAGTTTCCTGTACTAATAAATCAATCCGCTTTCTGAATCAAACCGCTGGCAACGGACCGCTGAATTATCAATGGAATTTCGGAAATGGTAACAGCTCCGCTGCATTTAACCCCGTTACAAGTTATAGCCTGGAAGGAGATTACGGAATAAAACTTATTGTAACGGACCGATTCGGATGCCAGGATAGCCTTTTCAAAAACAATTATATAAAAATCAGGAATCCAAAAGCCATTTTCAGTATGAGCGATTCGGTTGCCACCTGCCCGCCGCTGGTGGTTAATTTTACTAATCAATCACAAAACTTCAATCGATTTGAATGGGATTTTGGAGATGGTACCCGTTCTTCCGTCAGTAATCCGGTTCACTTTTATACTTACCCGGGCGTTTATCGGGCCAAACTTACTATAACCAGTATCGGTGGGTGCATCGACACAGTTACAAAAATTGTTACCGTACGGGGACCCCAGGGAACTTTCCGGTATGGAAATTCCGGAATTTGCGAACCGGTTTCGGTTGCCTTTACCGGTATGACAAAAGATATTGTAAGTTTTATCTGGGATTTTGATGATGGAACAGTTACTGAAACAGGTGATTCATTAATAACGCACACTTATATTCATCGGGGAAAATATCTGCCTAAAATGATTTTAAAAGATCCCCAGGGGTGCCAGGTGTCTATTCCCGGTACGGACACTATTCATGTTTATGGTGTAGATGCAAAATTCGGGTTGAGCCAGCAGATGGTTTGTGATTCAGGTCTTGTTTATTTTAGGGATTCTTCTAAATCAAATGATCTTATCACCAGCTATCGTTGGGATTTCGGAGATGGTACATCATCTACCCTACAAACTCCATCTCACTTTTACAAGCAAACCGGCAATTATCCCGTTCAACTTATTACCAAAACAACTTTAGGATGTACCGACACAGCAATTTCCACCGTGCCAATTCGCATTGTCGAAAGCCCCATTATTGCTATCCGGGCTGCTTCGGGTGAGTGCATACCTGCTTCTGTATCTTTCGAAGGATTGCTAATCCGAAATGATACATCCACCTTGCGTTGGCAATGGAATTTTGGCAATGGAATTAATTCTTCCCTGCAAAATCCAGTTGCAGTACCTTATACTATTGCAGGAAATTACCCGGTTCGTTTAATAACAACGAATTCATCCGGCTGCGCTGATACGGCTTATCATAACTATTTCGCCTATCCTCTTCCCAATACAGAGGCGGGCCCCAACCAGGTCATATGCTTAAACAGTGTTACCGATCTCCGGGCAACGGGAGCCCTTGAATATAGCTGGTCCCCCGCCAATGCCTTATCCTGCACAGATTGCCCTTTTCCCAAGGCCGCCCCTGTGCAAACTACCCTATATCACCTGGTTGGAAAAAATATATACGGTTGTATTGCAAGGGATTCAGTACTAATTACCGTGCAGCAGCCGTTAAAAGTGGAGCTAAGCAAAGCAGATACGATATGTGTGGGTGAAAGCATTCAACTTATTGCTTCGGGTGCCGACCAGTACATTTGGAGTCCACCGCAAGGGCTCGATAATAACCGAATCAATCGCCCAATAGCCAGGCCAGAAAACTCAGTTATTTACCGGGTCATCGGAATGGATCAATATCAATGCTTTTCCGATACCGGATTCATTCCGGTAACAGTTTATCCTTATCCGAAGGTAAATGCAGGAGAAGACAAAACAATTACGGTGGGCAGCTCAGTGGTATTGGATCCTGTTTTGTCAGGAGATGTTACCTCTGTTAAATGGGCGCCTAAAGCGGGATTAAGTTGTAATAATTGCCCTGGCCCGGTAGCATCGCCCCGACAAACTACTATTTATCAATTAGAGGTTACAAACCAGGGCGGGTGTGTAAGTAAGGATGACCTCACGATCTTTGTTTTTTGCGATAACAGTAATCTTTTCGTACCCAATACGTTTTCCCCCAACGCAGATGGTAATAATGACGTATTTTATCCGCGGGGAAGAGGGCTTTTTACCGTCCGGACTTTCCGGGTATTTAATCGATGGGGAGAAGTAGTTTTTGAACGAACCAACTTCCAGGCAAATGATGTCGTTAAAGGGTGGGATGGTACCCATAAAGGCAGACAGTCGCCCCAGGAAGTATACGTTTACACAATAGAAGTCATTTGTGAAAACCAGGTAGTGCTCAGTTTCGGAGGAAATATTGCCCTGATCCGGTAAACGTTGAAGACAATTATTGAAAATAAGAACATGCGGAGACCTTTTGAAAATAGACAGAGGAAAAAAGTAACAACTCACCAGGCGGCTTTGTGGAGGCGCTGGTTCATTCTGATGTTTTCCCTGTTCATATCCATTTTAACGAAGGCGCAGGTGCCAGTTCCAAACTTTACAGCAACCCCTACTACAGGGTGCTCACCCCTTAACGTACAGTTCACCGACCAATCAACAGGCAACCCGGTTTTTTGGAACTGGGATCTGGGAAACGGGCAACTTTCTACCGTTCAGAATCCGGTAGCCACTTATACCACTCCCGGCACCTATACTATAACGTTGGTAGTGAGGAATGCTTCCGGAATTAACTCTATAACCAAAACAGATTATATCACCGTAAATCCTTCGCCATCGCCTGATTTTTCTGCAAACCTTACTACATCTTGTGTTCCGGGAATAATTCAATTTACGGATCTATCAGTTCCGAATGCAGGGTCGATAACTCAATGGAATTGGGATTTTGGTGACGGGGGTAATTCAACGCAACAAAATCCTTCACACCAGTACAATGCAACCGGTTTTTATGCTGTTACATTGCGTGTTACCAGCAGTTCAGGCTGCCAGGCAACTGTTTCAAAAGGTAATTTTATTAGAATAGTTTCTGGTGTAACGGCTGATTTTACCTTTAAGCCCCCTATTACCTGTAGCGCCCCATTTCTCATAGATTTTACTGATCAAACCAGCGGGCCCGGTACATTAAGTTATCAATGGGATTTTGGAAACAGCACAACTTCCACTCAAGTCAATCCAACAGCTACTTATGGTGCTCCGGGAACGTATACGGTAAGGCTCACCGTTTCAAGCCAGTTTGGATGTTCGGGAACTGTTCAAAAAAATATAACTATCCCTTCGACTACCACATCCTTTACAAGTCCGGATACTGCCTGTATCGGATCACCGGTAAATTTTCAAAATACTTCCTCTCCGGCTCCTGTTTCATCGACCTGGGATTTTGGAAATGGCAAGCAATCAAAAAAAATAAGTGATACGAGTTCCTATACCGCACCAGGAACGTATGTGGTAAAACTGGTGAATACTTATTCTAACTGCAAAGATTCAATAACGAAGAGCATTGTTGTCCGGCCTAACCCTATTGTTGATTTTACGGCTCCGGTGGTTATTGGCTGCAAAGCTCCATTCACGGTGAATTTCCAGGATATTTCCCCCAATGCTGTTGGATGGCAATGGAATTTTGGGGATGGTGGAACTTCCAGCCTGCAAAACCCATCCCATCAATATAATACTACCGGGCAATTCACGGTAACCCTAACCATTACCGATAGCAAAGGATGTCGAAATACTATAAGTAAACCAGATTTTGTACGAATAATACCCCCAACAGTTGCCATTAGCAATGCTCCTGCGGGTGGTTGTGTTCCCTTTACTTTTAACCCGCTAGCTTCCATAACCACCATAGATGGGATTGCTTCTTATTTCTGGGATTTTGGAGATGGGTTCACGAGCACTGCCCCGTCTCCGAACCATACCTACGCCAGCATAGGAACCTTTACTATTAAATTAATCGTTACAACATTGGGTGGCTGTACAGACTCTTCAGTGATTACTGATGGGGTAAGGGTAGGAACGCCACCGGTTGTTAATTTTTCAGCGGTCCCTCTTTCAGGGTGTGCATCTACCCCGGTAAATTTTGCTGACCTGTCATTACCGCCCGTGGACGCATGGAGCTGGAATTTTGGTGATGGAGGCACTTCTTCATTACAAAATCCGCAATACATCTATACTGATACGGGTTTCTTTTCGGTTACCCTTATTGCCTATAATAACGGATGCGGACAATCCTTTACTAGGAACCAATACATATATATTTCCCCGCCTGTTGCTCATTTTACCTATTCAAATACCTGTGCCAACAAAAGGCAGGTATTTTTTGCCAATGATTCAAAAACCAATGCAGCAAATGGTCCAATAACCTATTTCTGGGAATTTGGTGATCCGGGTAATAACACCTCTTCGCTGGCGAATCCATCATTTATCTATCCTTCTCCGGGAAATTATACCGTCAGACTTACGGTTACCAATGGTGGCTGTACTGGAGTTTATTCTGAAGTACTTAATCTAAAAACGGATATAGCTGATTTCATCGTCAGCAAATCAAATGTTTGCAGAAATGAACTATTTACTATTACCGCCGTCAACAGTGATTCATTGAATGTTGCAAAATATGAGTGGTCGTTTGACGGTGGCCCTTATCTTCTTCTTGGCCCGGTTATCACAAACCTTTATGATACCCCTGGAGTTCATAGCATTTCCCTTGCCATTACTGATATAAGAGGTTGCACAGATACCTTTACCAATAATGCGGCCATTTTTGTATCTGGTCCTGTCGCTAATTTCAACCCTGTTCCCAACGGGGGATGCCGCAATACCACGATTACCTTTGATGACTTGTCTACCTCGGTGGCAAGTATCGCCAGCTGGACATGGGAATTCGGCGACGGGAATACACAGGTTTTTACCTCCCCTCCTTTCACCCATTTATATACAGATACCGGAATATATCTTGTTCGGTTAACTGCGACAGATATATTTGGATGTTCAGATACTTATACACTTCCTTACCGAATAATAATTTCGCAACCCATTACCAATTTTTCCGCATCTAAGGCATTGATTTGCCCTGGAGCCAGCATTCAATTTACTGATTCCTCGATTGGAAATAACTTAAGCTATGTTTGGTATTTTGGGGATGGGAGTACCGCTTTCATAAAGGATCCAACACATGCCTATTCAGGCAGGGATAGTAGCTATAGCGTAAAGCTGGTAATAACGGATAATTATGGATGCAGCGATTCATTAACAAAATTAAATTATATAACAACCAGGGCACCGAAACCATTCTTTGATGTCAAAGATACTTCTTCCATCTGCCCTCCCCTCGAAACCAAGTTTACTTTCCGGGGACTGGATTACGAATCGTTCTATTGGGATTTTGGAGACGGGACTAATTCAACCAGCACCAATCCAACTCACTTTTATAACTCTTATGGTAATTACACAGCCAAATTATATTTAACCGGATATGGAGGTTGCTTGGATAGTGCAATCATTCCTGTTAATGTATACAACCCTTCCACTAATTCTTCGTTGCTTTTTGGGCCACTCACCGCCTGTAATTCATTACTCGTAGATTTTTCTATAACAACCCCGCCTTCTACCAAATTTACATTTTATGCCGGCGATGGATTTGTTGACAGCAGCCAGGTTAAGTCATTTCAGCATTTGTATTCAACGTTTGGATTTTATTACCCCAGTATTTATCTCCGGGATAGCCTCAAGTGTGTAGTAGGAATTGGAAGCCCGGACGTAATTCGTGTTTTGGGCGCGGAGCCATTATTCGGTATAAATAAAAAGGCTTTTTGTGATACGGGCAATGTACTTTTCGCCAACTTCACCATAGGGAATGATCCGGTAGTCAGCACCGTGTGGGATTTTGGTGATGGAAATACTTCCGGTGTTTCCGATCCATCCCATTTATATTCCGTCCCGGGAACCTATTACCCATCATTAACCGTCAATACGCAAGCAGGCTGTACAAAAACAATTACCGACACCATACGAGTTTATGCAACACCTTCCCCGTCTATTTCAGGCGATACCGTTGTATGTATTAATGAACTGCTGCCCTTACAAGGTTTGCTTGCATTGTCCGATACCGCTATCACCTGGAATTGGAATTTTGGCAATGGTTCTTCCTCCACTATTCAAAACCCAAATACCAGTTATGGTAGTACAGGCCGCTTTACTATTTCATTAGAGGCCGCTAATAAACTGGGATGTAAAAACAATACGAGCCGCTCTGTCCTGGTTCCTCCTGCTCCAATTATTAATATATTAAATAACCCGGTAATACCGGTGGGAACCGGCGTTACATTACCGGTTACCTACGGACCGAATATCGCCACCTATAACTGGACACCGGCATTAAACTTAAGTTGCACCGATTGCCCTACACCTTTTGCAAATCCTAAATCAACGACCAAATATACCGTTACGGTGAACGATATTTATGGATGTACGATCAGCAATGAGGTAACAGTTACAGTAGTGTGTAATGAGAATAACTATTTTATTCCGAATACATTCTCTCCCAACAATGATGGCAGCAACGACCGGTTCTATCCGAGAGGAAACGGGGTGGCGCGAATTCAATCGATGAGAATATTTAACCGATGGGGGGAAATTGTGTTTGAAAGAAGGAATTTTGTTGCCAACGACCCCAACCTTGGATGGGACGGAACCTACAAAGGCAAGAAAGGAGAAATGGATACCTATATATACATAGTAGAATTTGTTTGCGATAACTCGGTGATTATTCCTTTCAAAGGAAACGTTACCCTGATCCGCTAACCGGCCACTGCTTATTGAATATTTTAAATGTTGTTTTATGAAACATCAACTGCCTCTCCGATTTTTTTTAACGGCAACCGTTTGTATTGCGTTGGCGAGGGGACATGCGCAAGACATTCATTTTTCTCAATTCTTTGAAGCACCTATCCTGCGGAATCCTTCCCTGGCGGGAATATTTACGGGCGATTATCGCGTACAGGGTGTTTACCGCGATCAATGGAACAGTTTTACCAATGCCTACCGCACCGGGTCGATGAATGCGGAATACAAGATGCCTATTGGCAAAGGAGATGATTTCATGACAACAGGAATACAAGTTTTGTTTGATAAAGCTGGTACGGTTGGATTAACTTCTACCCATTTATTACCTGCATTGAATTATCACAAGTCGCTGAGCAATGAAAAAGCTATGTATCTGTCGCTTGGTTTTATGGGCGGAATGATCCGCAAAAATATAGATATCGCAAAAATGACTACCAATAATCAATATAATGGAACGGGCTATGATCCCACTCTTCCTAGCGGTGAATTGCTGAACGTACCTAATTTTACCACCTGGGACGCCAGTGTTGGTATGAGTTTCAATACCAGTTTCGGAGAAGCACAACGGAATATGTTATTTGTCGGAGCCGCTTATCACCATCTAAACCGGCCCAAGAATTCTTTCTATCGCGATCCCAAAATTGAACTAAACGCAAAGTATGTCTTTTCCGCTGGCGTTAAATTTAATGTTGACGAGTACACTTATTTTACCCTGCAGGCCGATCATTCAACGCAAGGATCATTTAATGAAACCATTGGAGGAGCTTTGTATTCTTATAAATTAGGGGGCGATCCTGAAAACCCCGCCTATACGTTACACGCCGGGGCCTTCCTGCGCTGGAAAGATGCCCTGATACCTGTTGTTAAAATGGATATTAACGCTTTATCACTGGCAATCAGTTACGATGTAAATGTATCGCAGTTGAGAACCGCCAGCCAGGCAAGGGGCGGTTTTGAGTTATCCCTCGCGTATGTGGGCTTCCTGGACAGAGATAACAGCAGTCGGGATAAAGTATTGTGCCCACGGTTTTAATGACCAGGCTAAGCAAAGTATTTATTTATTGAGTTCATCCCTGTTTTCTCATTAGGATCAACTATCCAAAAATATTTCCTAACATTTTCCGGTTTCAGGCGTTACTTACATTTATCTAAATATTTATATTTTATAAAAACGCTTAACAATGAAGATTGAAATCGGCCAAAAAGCACCGTCCTTTTCGCTCTATGATTCGCAGAAAAATAAAGTGAGTCTTGAAGATTTTACCGGAAAGAATGTATTGATTCTTTTTTTTCCCCTGGCATTTACCGGAGTGTGTACAAAAGAACTATGTGCCGTCCGGGATAATATGGCAATGTATAATGAAGCAAATGCGCAGGTACTCGGAATAAGTGTAGATTCCTTGTACACACTAAATAAGTATAAAGAGGAACAAGGGCTTAATTTCCCTTTATTAAGTGATTTCAACAAAACGGTATCTGAGGAGTACGATAGCCTTTATACAACCTTTGGATATGGCATGAAAGGGGTGTCTAAAAGATCCGCCTTTATCGTAGATAAGAAAGGTATCATTCGGTATGCAGAAGTTCTTGAAAATGCGGGGGAGTTACCGGATTTCAAATCAATTTACCAGGTTTTAGAATCGTTAAAATAAGTCAATTTCTGTTATCAACTGATTAGCAATCAGTTAAAAAGAAAGATTTTCATACAATTATTCCCCATGGCATTTTTTTTAGCTAAGTAGTTGTAAATTTGTTTGAAAGGATATATCTTGATTACTCATAGTAAAATATCATCGTTGATGAAGATTTTTTACACGTTATCCATTATTCTATTAGTATCCTTAACTGCGAAAGGCCAGGATAGATCCTCTATCGGAGATCCGGTTACCCGTATCGTTAAGTTTTACCCCAACCCCGCTTCCTCGTTTATCAATTTTGAGTTTCAAAAATCGTATGAGAAATCATATAGCTTCCAGATTATTAATATGCTGGGCAAAAAAGTATATGAAGTAAATAACGTAAATCCTAAAACGGTGGTTAATCTCAGTGATTTTTACAGGGGTGTTTATATTTTCCAGCTTCGTAATCAAAATGGAAAAGTGGTAGATACCGGTAAGTTCCAGGTTTCTAAATAATATTGCAAATAATTTATCATACACGAACCGGGCCCCTCAATCAGGCTCCGGTTTTTTTATTGCATTTTATGCCCGCAATCGCTATTGGACCTGAACTATTAAGAACTTCAGGTATTGGGTATTCTCCCATTCACGAATAATCGGGTGATCGGCTGATTGTGACTGAAAACAAACTTGTCTTAATTTACGCCGCGCATCTTTGGCGGCCATTTGGATGATATCCAAAAAAAGATCTGCCTGAATAAGATTGGTACAACTGGAAGTAACGAGAAAACCACCGGGTTTTATTAGCTTCATCCCCCGCAGGTTTATTTCTTTATACCCGGCAATCGCCTTTTGGATGTTTTCCCTGGATTTGGTGAATGAAGGAGGGTCAAGCATTACCACATCATACTGTCTTCCTTCCTTTCCCCACAATTTCAATACATCAAAAGCATTCACACATTCAAACCGGCATATATCCTGGTAACCGTTTAATGCCGCATTGAGCACGGCCTGGTGTACGGCACTTTCTGAAATATCCAGACCCAATACCGATTTCGCCCCGTAGTGGGCCGCATGAATTTCAAACGTTCCGGTATAAGTAAAAGTTCCCAGTACATCTGCTCCTTTAACAATATGCTGAATAGCCCTGCGGTTATCCTGTTGATCCAGGAAATATCCAGTCTTTTGTCCATTCTCTATATCAACATAAAATTGAAGCCCATTTTCCCTGATAACAATCCTCGTATCGAAGGGGGCAGATAGAAACCCTTTTTGTTGGGGCAATCCTTCCAGCTCCCGGACAGGCACATCATTTCTTTCATATATCCCTTTCGGTTGAAATATTTTTTCAAGAGCACTTACAATAGCAGGCTTCCATACATCAATACCCAATGCCAATGTCTGGATTACGAAATAGTCGTTAAACTTATCAATGATCAATTGAGGCAATCCATCTGCTTCTCCAAAAACCAACCGGCAATTTTCAGTATAGCCCAATTGCTTCCTGTATTGCCAGGCTTGCTGTAATTGATGTAAGAAGAAAGAGTCATTTATTTCTTCCTGCTTATTTCGGGTGAGCAGGCGGACCTGTATTTGTGATCTGGGGTTGAAATAACCTTTTCCCACAAACTTTTTATCGTGGGTTATTACTTGCACTATATCTCCTCCGGCGGCAGGTCCTTCAACGGAATTAATTTCATTGCCGAATATCCAGGGATGACCATTCAAAACCCGGTTGCTTATTTTCTTATTAAGGATGACTTTCGGCATAACGGCAAATCTAATAAATAAAAGAGGCAATGCTGAAAGTAAGCATTACCTCATTTCAGGTGGACTTAATAAATAATATCCCCAGTTACAGATAAACCAGAACAGATATAGAATCTATTGTATTATTTGTTTATTGTCGAGGGTTTTCCGAACAACGAGTTCCCCTACTTTTTTTCCTTGCTCTGCTCCCGCCTCTATTCCTGAGCGATAATGAATGCCTCCATACACCCGGCTAATAGAAGCTTCATCGGCTGCCTGTCGAAAAGAACTGAAATGACGCTGCATCCCGATATATCGCAGGTCGCTGGTATCCTGGAAAGCAAAATTATTTCCGTATAAAGCTTCCAACACGGTAGCAGCGGATGCGGTTATGGTACTATGCCCACTGGTATATTCAGGAAAAGGAGGTGTTTGAAGGAAAGGTGACCAACCCGGATCAAACCACTCATTAATCACAGTTACCGGACGAACTACATTGCTCCGGTATTTTTCATCCCAACAAGAAATAAAGCCATCATATAAAGCAATGGCCGTTAGCGCATAGGTTTGGGCGGTCTTGACAGGATTTACTTTTGTTTCCTTGGCGGCAATGGCGGCAATTCCCATCCAATGTCCACCTGGAGTAATTTTTTTATTGGCAAACATCAGATGTCCGGAATGTTCCATTACAAATGGATTATCATCCCAATATTTCGCAATTGTTTTCTGTTCTTCACTTAAGTTTCTGCTGATATCATATACTTCTTTAACATACTTGAAAAAAGAACTGTTGGAATCTTTGCTATATGCTGGGGGGCGGGGAGGGATGAAGAGAGAAGCCGAATCGAGCACCATCGGTTGCATCGTATTCCAGCACCATTCAACACCATCTAAATAATCTGGCGGAGTAGGCCTCCATTTCCCTGGCTCATTACTTCCCAAATGTTTGGGCTTCCCTCTTGATTTAAGATATCCATCCGTAGCCGCCCGCTGCAGAATTACTTCGCCTATTGATTCGCCCAATGCAACGGACCGGTTATACGTTTCTTTGTCTAGAATTTCTTTGTAACTATTATAGACGGACTCTTCGTGTTTGGTTAAAGAATCTACCGAAAATACTTTCACCTTCCTGACCACAGTGAAGAATGCTTTACTAGCCGCGAGAGTATAGTTATATAACTTCCCTTTTTCGGGTTGGGGCATGGGCTTAAAACCATGCAGGCGGGCGGTTAAAGTAGGAGAGCCTTCTATGCTATATTTGATTGCTTCGTATGATGCCAGGGAAGAATATACATAAATGCGGCTGGCTACGGGAGGAGTAAATGCATCGTAAATGATAATTTCGGTAAGCAAGTCCTGGTTTTTATGAAGCAGTTCAGCATCATCCATTAGAACCCTGGTCTTTTCCTTACAGGACGCGAGTGCCAGCAGAATAACTATAACACCCGGCGAACAATGAAACTTAATTTTCATCTTTCATTTATTACGGTAAAGGAATATTTCTTTTTTCAGATTTTGAATTGATTACTTCAATTGAGGTAATAGAATTATCGAAGAACAAGTTCCTTCCAGACTGTGAAAGGAATGAAGATCCAAAATAAAATTCCCTTTTCTGTTTTCTTCCGTCTTTAAAGGTCAGGATAGCAAATATGTCATCTGGGTTGATCTTTACATTCTTTCTTTCCTTCTTCAGTTCATATACTTTTAATGGTCCCCTGTTCTGACCACCCGCAACCCAATATTTTCCCTTTTTGCCCATTAAAGCAACAAGCCCTTTCCCATTACCAGGAATGAATATTCCGCTCTGTAGAATAGAATGGGGAGTAAAGTTTCCTCTCCCATCGCCGGTAATCAACAATCCATTCAATGCATCATATCGTCCTACTGATACTTCTGTTCCATAATCATTTCCATTGAGAATCGCGTCGAGATTCCCATCGCCATCAAAATCATCTACTACGATTCCGTTCAAGGTAGAGAATTGAGCTTCTGTCGGCAAAGGAATAGAAGAGAATTTGCCATGGCCATCATTTCTTAAATAGACTGATTGGGCTGTATTTCCTTCGAGCCGGATCGCCCCTTTCTGTTGCTCAGCGGTTAATACCTCATCCATGGTGGCATTTGCATACGTTTTATAATTCTGGAACGTAGTCCGCATGCTGATCATTTGCTTTACAATATCATCCCTGGTTTGGGCGGGATACTCTTTTTTAATTCCTTTTTGATCTGGTAAATAGAGAGAAGGGAACGCATCAAAACTCCCATTATTATCAAAATCCTTTGCTGTAATATAAGCGGGGAATTCTGCAGAAGCCCGGTAAAAAGAATTCTGCCCCATATTACCTGCTATATAATCGATGTCCCCATCGTTATCAAAATCGCCAGGAGCCAGCGTATTCCACCAGCCTTTCAAATTACTTATCCCCGTTTCAGACGTTACATTTCTAAATATTCCCTTATCATTTTTTAAGAAAGTTACGGCCATCCATTCACCAGCTAATACAAGATCGGTCCATCCGTCATTGTCAAAATCCGTACACAGAGCATCACAAATCATACCAATGGAGTTCAGTTCTTTTGACAGGGAGGCGCTTACGTCGGTAAGAATAATTTTTCCGTTTTCAGAATCGTTACGGTAAATAAAACTTGATACCGGTTTTGGATAATTCCATGGATCTACTCTGCCCGCTACGAAAATATCCAGGTCTCCATCTTTGTCAAAATCAAAGGCTCTTGCGCAGGATTTACTCGTGAAATTCCTGGGGAGCGAAACGGTATCCATAGAAAATTCGGCCACTCCATTATTTATATATATCCGATCCTGGTAGGCATTTGTATTATTTTGATTTTCGTACCCTCCACTAGCAGCATAAATATCCAGGTCGCCGTCTTTATCCAGGTCTATCAACAATAATCCTAACTCCTCCCATCGTTTATTCGTATTGCCATCGGCGGCTAATAATTTTTTTTGAATGAATCCGGCATTTGGCTGCTGAAGAAAAAGCTGACCACTAAAAGAAAAGGAGCCGCTAACAACCAAATCATCCAATCCGTTTCCATCCAGATCTCCTACCGCCAGGCCTGGGCCATATTCAGATAATTTGTGAGGCAATAATTTTTGAATGTTAAAATCAATAAAGTCTCTCTCTTCCTGTACGTAATTTATACCAACCGCTTTGGTTATCTCTTTAAATAATGTTTGGGTGGCAAAGACACCGGATTTTTTTATAGAATCGGGACTAGCATTTACAATTGAAGCAGTGAATGTTTGATTGGCCAATACATTTTTATCCTTGGAAATCATTCCATTTGGCCAGTGTATAATAACAGAATCTACCCGGGATGTTTTCCCTAATCCAAAGTGGGCCATATTCTGAATACTGGAAAGATACCCGCGATAGGGAGAATTTTCCCAGAGCTGGTGTTTACCATGATCATAATATATTTCAGCTATGGCGCCAATTCCATTAATGTTGAGGCGATCACCCTTGAACTGAAGGTTGAGATAATTGCCAGAATCCGTTTTCTCTTCCCGCAATTGATTTTTATAAACTCCAGCCTTATCATTAATATTATTTACCACCATATCCAGGTCTCCGTCATTATCCAGGTCTGCATAGACTGCACCATTCGAAAAACTGGGAGTAGTAAATCCCCAGGCTGTAGATACATTTTCAAACTGTAATTTTCCTGAATTTCGAAAAGCATAATTATGAATTTTCACTTCTGGTATTTGTTCCAGCAATTGTTTTTTAGAGGCAACCGAGAACGCTTCATTGCGGAATGCTACAAAATCATGATCGGTAACATCTTTGGGAAAACCGTTTGTAATAATGATGTCGCGGTAACTATCATTATCAAAATCTGCTACCACAGGGGTCCAGCTCCAATCGGTTTCTGCGATACCGGCATAAAAAGAAATTTCACTGAAAATGGGGGCTCCTATAGAATCATTCTGCAATACCCGGGGTCCCTGGTTTAGCTGAAGGGTATTTCGTACGTACTGGTATCCATACCCATAATAATCGCTGTTCTGGTATGTTTGATAACTATTGGGATTCAACATCATTTTTTTTCTATAATTATCTTCCGGGTTCATGTCCAATACCACCACATCTACCAGTCCGTCGTTATTAATATCCGTTACTTCATTACCCATGGCGTTGGCGGACGTATGTTTAAAATACATATTCAACTGCTCGGAAAAAGTACCATTTTTATTATTGATCCATAGGAGGTCGTTGGACAAGTAATCATTGGTTACATAAATATCTTTCCAACCATCGCGGTTGATGTCGGTAATAGTAACGGCATGGCCATATCCATCGATTGTGATGCCAGCCTGGTGCGAAACGTTTGTAAATACAGGATGCTTCAAAGAATCATTCCAGTCGTTTCGAAATAATTTATCCGTATTAGGATGGCTTCCGTCCTTCATGGCCGGTCGGAACCGGTTCGGAAAGTCAAATTTTATAATTTCATTATTTACAATATAAACATCGAGGTCTCCATCATTATCATAATCAAAAAAAGCCGCCTGGGTGCCCTGCGAAGTATCGGCTAGGCCATAGTCTTTAGCGAGATTCTTGAAATGAGGAATGCCTGTCTTATCCGGACCCTGATTAACATACAAAATGTTTTCTCTTTGAACCGGATCTTTTTTTAATGTAGCACATACATACATATCCAGCCATCCGTCGTTATTAATATCCACTATGGCTACTCCCCGGTTCCATTTGCCTTCTCCGTCAACTGATGCTTCTTTAGTAATATCCTGAAATCTGAAATCTCCTTTATTCAAATACAGTTTATTGGAAACGAGGTTGCCTGTAAAATATAAGTCCTGCAAACCATCATTATTGAAATCTCCTACCCCAATACCCCCTCCGTTGTATACGTTTTCAAAATCAAGGATATTAACCGAATCGTTTTCAAGAATAGTATTCTGAAAATCAATGCCTGTTTTTTCAGAAGGTAATGCTGAAAACAGGGTCTTATTCTGATTACAGGAATAACAGGCAACAGCAAACAATCCGGCTATCAGCAGCACGAAAACTTTATACATAGGTTGAAATAAATAATTCGATAAACGGCCTGCAAATTACACAAAAATAAAAGGCAGAGTTGTGTAACTCTGCCTTCATAAAAGATAAAAAAGATATTATTAGTATCCGGGATTCTGTTTTAACGTTGAAACCCCGCCATCCACACTTCTATCAATCTGAGCTTGTGGAATTGGAAAGTATTCATCATTAACTGCGGTAAAAGTAGCGCCATTTAGATAGCTGCGCTTTGTCTTTTCGTAAGTTAGATATGCATTTAAAGTAGCGGCCGCTTCACCCCACCGAACCAGGTCGAAGAAGCGATGACCTTCCATTCCCAGTTCCAGTTTTCTTTCGAAGTGTACTGCTTTGCGGGCAACAACTTTATCGGTCCAGGGAACTGTATATAAACCCACTTTATAATTAGCCGCATTGGCACCACCAGCCGTTTTTACAAAACCAGCCGGGTTTGCCGCGCGGCCACGGATTTGATTTACCAACGCACGGGCATTCTCTAATGATCCGGCTTCTACTTCTGCTTCTGCGGCCCATAACAAAACATCTGCAAAACGAATCAGCGTATAGTTGTTAGCAGTAACCCCACTGGTCCAGAAAGACTTGTCGGTTAAAACTCCTTCCTGGGATTTTTTGTAGGTGTTCTTGATAGGTGCATAAGGACCAGAATATGCCTGATCGCGGATCCATTGCTGGCCTGGGTGCGGACCCCAATCGCGGTAAGGAATTCCTCTGCGACCAACAGTCCAATCGAGTCTTGCATCCAACGTCCTTGTTTCAGGAGTAAATGGATCACTGGAGTTCAAACCCTGATCATTCTTTACTTCAGTAGAATTATATGTATCTAGATTAGGTAACCCAGTTACCGCATCAACTTGAAAAGAGTTAACCAGGTCTTGCGTGGGCTGGAAAAATCCGCAGCAACCACCGGGACCACCGGTATAGGGGAAGTTCAATACATCTCCCCAACCGCCGTTATCTCCATTGGCTCCATCGTTCACCGAATATTGAACAGAGAATACAGCTTCTGGGCTGTTTTTCGTATCAGCATCAAAGCTGGCATCGAATCTAGTGTTTAATGCATATTTGGTTCCACTCGATGTTTTTCCACCTGCAATGATTGCGTTGAGAATGGGTAACGCACCCGTATAATCTTTACGGAACATTTTTACTTTAGCCAGAAATGCACCAGCCGACCATTTATTCGCCCGACCGATTTTATCCTGTGCTTCCGGTAAATCAGTATACGCTGCCTGGAAATCCGCTTCAATATTTGGCCATATGTCTTTATCATTTGCCAATTTCAATATGGTATTGTTTTCGTCAACATAAGGAACCATATTCCACATTTTTTTGGCCTCGAAATGATAATGACCTCTCAGGAAACGTGCTTCTGCGGTAATTCTCTTAATATCCGCCGCGGAAATATCCGTTGCTTTTTTCATCACCTTAAGAACATTATTAGCGCGGGTAACGCCTTCATAAACTGTTCTCCATTTGTTATTAAAATAACCATTCGTTGCGCCTGCTTCATATCGTTCCATGGGGTTGATGTCCTGTTGGTCACCGGCATCGGAGCCTTTGTGAGCGTCACCACCCACCACGCTACCATATACCCAGTTACTTCCGGATGCATCCCAGTTACCACCCGCGCCATATCCATCTAATAAGGAATAGGCGCCAATCAATAAGCCTTCTACCCCTTTCTGATTCGCCAATACGTTTTCATCCAGCGAACCAAGAGGTTTTCTCTCCAGAAAGCTCTTACTGCACGAATAGATAGTAACTCCCAGGAGTGCTATCAAAGTGGCGTAAAAGAGTGTCCTTTTCATATTGTTTATTCTTTTTAAAAATTAGAATGTTACGTTTACTCCGAATAAGAATTGTTTTTGATTAGGATAGTTACCGTAATCAATACCGAAAGCGGTGTCGTTTCCGATAAATTCAGGATCCAATCCCGTATATTTCGTAATGGTAAAGAGGTTGGTTGCCTGGGCATAAATACGGAACTTATCAATACCTATCCGGTTAATAACTGTCTTTGGTAAAGTATATCCAACAATCAACGACTTCAGGCGAAGGTAAGAACCATTCTCCATCAGGTAGGAGTTTGGAACCTGCTGGTTACTGAAGTTTGAACTGTTTTCAACTATTGGCAAAGATCCTCCTTTGTTAGTAGGGCTCCACGCATCATACAAAGCGCGCTTGGCCTTTCCACCCTGGAAAGAAGAATAGAAATCAGTCCACCAACGGGTATAGTTTATTACATCCTTACCTTGCACTCCGTAAAAGAAGGCACTCAAATCAAATCCTTCATAAGTAAGGTTCAGGTTTAATCCATAAGTAAATTTAGGATTGGGGTTACCATAATAAACCCGGTCATCATCAGTGATCTCTCCATCTCCATTTGCATCGAGGTATTTGAATCGACCTTCTTTTGCATCTTTTTGAGTTGCAGACTTAGCTACATCTGCTGCATCCTGGAAAATTCCGATCACTTTATAACCATAAAAGCCAGAAACCGGATTTCCTACCTCATTGCGTGCAAAATCACCGATCCTCGATCCTCCCGAAGTAAAGAAATTCTCCCCTTCCGCCAACGCTGTTATTTCGTTTTTATATGTTGTGAATGTGAAAGTGGCATTATAACCTAATTTCTTATTAAGGAAAGCACCGCGCTTGGTAATTCCCAGGTCAATACCTCTATTTTTCATATTGGCAATATTGACAGCCGGGGCATCTGCTGTTCCTTGTGTTGTAGAAACCGGGGAAAGTGTATATAACAAATCATTGGTTGTTTTGTCGTATACGTCAAAAATAATCTCCCATGTTCCATTATCCAGCGTAGCATCAAAACCGATGTTGGTAGTTACGTTCTTTTCCCATTTACCTTTTGGATTACCAATTCTGAATTGACGGAAACCCTGCAAGGCAGAATTACTGGTGCCACCCAAATCATAGAATGAAGAACCCAGGCCACCAGCAAAAGTAGAGAAGGCATTATCTGGGCTGATTGCCTGGTTACCCATGGTACCCCAACCACCGCGGATTTTCAAGTCGGTAATCCAGCTTACCCCTTTCATGAAATCTTCGCGCGAAATACGCCAACCTACAGAAAAGGCTGGAAAAATTCCGTACCGAAAATCTTCACCGAAAACAGAAGATCCATCCCGACGGAC
Source organism: uncultured Chitinophagaceae bacterium (assembly GCA_963775145.1). Taxonomy (GTDB): domain Bacteria; phylum Bacteroidota; class Bacteroidia; order Chitinophagales; family Chitinophagaceae; genus Endoryza. The sequence goes on along the minus strand of CAVZHZ010000009.1, from coordinate 133,772 downwards.
TGTTACACCAGCCAGGTATTTATCAGCATAATTATAATCTACCTTACCAAATAAAGAGAAACGGGCTCTTTGTGCATAAGGGCCCCCTGAGTTTGTTTGAACTCCGGAACCGGTATTTAAAGCCCGGTAATTAGGATCATCCACAAAATATCCTAATCTTTTTGCAGCGATGGAACGACCCCAATCTTCAATGGCCTCTGTTCCCGCGAGGGCACTTATAGAATGCTCACCGAAAGTCTGCTTATATGACAACTGGTTTGTCCATATCCAGCTTCTGAACATGGTGGATCCTTCATTATATTCGTTCGTACTGTTATTTTCAGCATTCTCATAGGTCTTCCAGCCATACCAGTAATAATTGTTCAGATATTGCTCGCCGCCAAAACTGGTCCTTACAGTGAAATGCCTGAATATATCTGCCTCCGCGTACACGTTACCAATAATTTTGTAATCATTGCTCCTATTATCCTTGGCACGGATACGAAAAGCTACCGGGTTAAGGGCATTACCCAAACCAGCTCCTTTTTGACCCGCGAAGTTTCCTGCTATATCATATACCGGAACGATAGGCTGAATACGATACGAAAGAGATATCTCGTTACCCTCACTCTGGTTTCCTATGCGTATATTGTTGCTATAGGATAACTGCATGTTCTGACCTATCCGGATCTTGTTTTTCACAGTAAATTCCGAGTTGGCCCGTACCGTATATCTTTTATAATAGGTAGTCATTACGGTACCTTTCTGATCGAAATAGTTAAACCCTAGATAGAAACGGCTGGCTGCGCCACCACCCGTTACGGAGAGATTATGACTTGTTAACGGCTGGGTGCTGAATACTTCATTATACCAGTTAGTTCCGGCTTTGTTCGCTCTATGTATCAGGTAGGAACTATTAGGATCATCCTGATTCAAAAAGTACTTGCTGGGATCTGCCGCTGGATCACCTTCAAATACACCAGAAAGACTTCCGGCGAGAAGATAATCTGGTAATACCGGGTTAGCCCCATTACCATACTGAGGATGCTTGGGATTACCATTGGGTTCTACCTGTCCGGAATTTTTAAGGGCGAGCCAGGTCAGGTTGGCCATTTCCTGGGGGTTCAGCATATCAAAACCTTTACCACGGGTCTGAACACCATAGTAAGCATCATAGTTTACTTTTACTCCACCTCCCACTTTTCCTTTCTTGGTAGTTACAATAATAACTCCATTAGATGCCCTTGATCCGTAAATAGAAGCGGCTGAAGCATCTTTCAAAACCTGGATACTTTCAATGTCATTTGAGTTTACCTCGCCCAGGTTGTCGGTTTGAACCCCGTCAATTACATATAAGGGGTTGTTATTGGCAAGAGAACCAAATCCGCGAATACGAACGCTGGCACCCTCACCTGGCTGACCAGAACCTGTTACGGTTACTCCGGCAGCACGACCCTGTAATTGCTGTTCGGCGCTTCCGCTGGGAACAGCAACCATATCGGCCACTTTTACCACAGATACAGAACCTGTAATATCTTTCTTTGCCTGGGAAGAATATCCTGTAACTACCACATCAGTAAGGGTAGTTGTTCTTTCCTTTAAAGTAATGTCAACCACGCTTCTTGATCCAACAGGTACTTCAATCGTTTCAAATCCGACAAAAGTTATTACGAGGATACTGTTGGAACCCGGAACCGCTATGGTAAAAGCACCATCAGCATTCGTTTGGGTAGCGGTGTTACTTCCTTTTACTGCAACGGTGGCTCCAAAAATGGGTTGTTTGTCTTTGTCTCCTGTTACTTTACCCGTAACAGTCTTTTGTTGAGCGAAAGAGACCGTAGTAAATAATAGCAGGCAGGCTATTAACCACGACCTGGCAGCAGTTAGCTTTGAGGGCATAATGTTAGAGTTTTGATTAAGGTTGAGTATAAAAAATAATAATGGCGCCTAAATTTAACGATAAATTAAACTTTGATTCAATTTTTTTTCCATTTCCAAAGAAAAAAATTCTATGAGATTTATTTTAAAAAATAATTACAAACAAAAATGGCAGGAATGCCGGATGCTGCCTGCATTTCATCGAAAACTTTGAATTCAATAAACTAACAAGTATTTGCGTAATAGATACACGTTCAAAAAAGGGTAAGCACAACCATTAGATTTTTTTTAATGGTAAAACGCTGCTTTGCTAATGTTTTTTTGTATTGATGCAATTATTGCCCCGGCATTTTTCCTGTATTGTTTATAAATTGATTTTGCAGAAAACAATAAAGTTTTTGTTACACCCAATCAGGCGACGAATTGACTTCTAAACAAATAAAGGATACCCCCCTTTCCTCATTTCATCAGGAGTTTGTTTTCCGGGGAACCTGCAAACCATATGCTTGTCGGTGAAAAATTCGCCGAATTCAGTAGAAAATCGCCAGCCGGGCGACTTATGGTCAAGTTTTGAAGGAATAAATCAAAAATCAAGTCAATTTGTCCGCTGAAATCTGCTTGGCAAACTAATTGACGCCCTTACCTTTGCGGTCAATTTTACAGACTATAAAGATAAATCATGTCAGCAATGAAGAGTAAACAAATGGAGACAGCCGGGCAGTCAGAAGACCAGGACCAACCCATGGATATTAATACCGACGAAAATATTAGCGGTACCAACCATTTAAATGAACCAATAGCCCAGGAAGATGAATTGGAGAAAATGAGAGCTGAAATCAGTACCCTTAAAGATAAGTACATCAGGCTGGTTGCCGAATTCGACAATTTCAGGAAGAGAAATGCCAAAGAAAGAGTAGAATTAATTCAAACGGCCGGCAAGGAAGTAATTACTTCTTTATTAGAAGTGATGGATGATAGTGAGCGGGCAGAAAAGGAAATTGCCAATGCGCAGGATATAAATGCCATCAAAGAAGGCGTTCAGCTCGTATTTCACAAATTGAGAAATACCCTGCAGGCTAAAGGCCTCAAAGCCATGGAAAGTACCGGTAAAGATTTTAACCCGGATATTCATGAAGCGATAACTGAGATACCCGCTTCCACTGATGCTTTAAAAGGAAAAATAATTGATGAGGTGGAAAAAGGCTATTTTCTTAATGATAAAATCATTCGGTTCGCAAAGGTTATTGTGGGAAAATAATCACTCATTCTTAAGCGGTTTGCTGTCGACCGTTTACTGATCATATAACACGGCCGCAATTATTCCATCGAGGTTATGTCAAAAAGAGATTATTACGAAATATTAGGTGTATCAAAAAACGCCACTGCTGATGAGATAAAGAAATCTTATCGTAAAGTGGCTATGCAATATCATCCTGATAGAAATCCAGGTGACAAGCCTGCGGAAGAAAAATTTAAAGAAGCGGCGGAAGCCTACGAGGTGTTAAGTGATTCGGAAAAACGTGCCCAATACGATCGTTTTGGTCATAAAGGGGTTAGTGGCAACGGACGCGGGGGCGGTGGCGCCAGCAATATGGAAGATATTTTCAGTCAGTTTGGAGATATTTTCGGGGATGATATTTTCGGGAGTTTTTTTGGTGGCGGAAACCAGCGTTCGCGGGGTGGACAAAGAAGCCGGGGAGTTCGGGGAAGTAACCTTAGAGTAAAATTAAAACTTACTTACGAAGAGATTGCGAAAGGAGTCACTAAGCAAATTAAAGTAAAGAAACATGTGGGGTGCAATACCTGCGGAGGCAGCGGTGCTAAAGATAAGAACAGCAGCCAGACCTGCGGTACCTGCGGAGGTAGTGGGCAAGTACGAAAAGTTACTAATACCTTCTTAGGCCAGATGCAAACGGTTACTACCTGCCCAACCTGTAACGGGGAAGGTTCCGTGATAACCGCCAAATGCCATAACTGCAAAGGGGAGGGAAGAGTATATGGAGAAGAAACCGTTTCAATAGATATACCAGCCGGCGTACAGGAAGGAATGCAATTAAGCGTAGGAGGAAAAGGAAATGCCGGCGAACGGGGAGGTACCCCCGGAGATCTTATTATCCTGATTGAGGAAGAAGCACACAAAGAACTTCATCGTGATGGATTAAATGTGGCTTTCGAATTACATCTTACATTTCCCGATGCGGTATTTGGCATACAAGCCGAAGTACCTACCATCGACGGGCGAGCGAAAATTAAAATACCCCCCGGAACGCAGAGCGGTAAAATTTTCCGGTTAAAAGGAAAAGGATTTCCTGCTGTTAACTCGTATGAAAAGGGCGACCAGCTTATTTATGTAAACGTGTGGACCCCTCAACACGTTTCTGCCGAAGAAAAAGTCTATGCTCGAAAAAATGAATGGGTCCTCCAATTTTCAACCAAAGCCGGAGAAAAGCGATAAAAGTTTCTTTGATAAGGTGCGGGAAATGTTTTCATAAAAAGACTTTCTCTCTGCAATAATTAAAAGGACCCGCGATCATAATGACCACGGGCACTTTTTAAATTTTACACTGATTTACTTTACTACAGCATTTTTATTTTCTTTTTTTTCTGGAACGTCCATAAATTTTTCGTGATTTTTCTATGATCTGCAAAAATTCTTTTTGCAATCCATCATTCGGGTTGTGCGCCTGGCTGGCTACATCCATCACATCGGACCAGGTTATGCGACGGGCATACTTCGATTCTTTTAGTAAAGCTGTGAACATTGCAAGAGAAGAAGCAAACCGGTAACAGGCAGGTAGTTCATAAAAATCCGTAAATAAAACGGGGCAACGATAGCCGGTATATCGTATAGTGGGATCACCCGGCATTTTATAACTTACTAATGTGGTTGCCAAACCATGTTCCTCGTAAAAGCGGCTTTCTTTCAAATCGCCATTGGTACGTATTTCAAACAAAGTTAATAATGAATGACCCGATCCCACTTCACCCCCTTCCACCTCGCTTAGGGAATCGGCTAGTGCTCTCAGTTTATTATCGAAACCAATTAGCCGGTAGGACTGCACCAGCTCCGGATTAAACCGAATACTTAGGTAGGCATCATCGGCGACTGTATATAATGTTTGTGTAAATTCTTTCACCAATACTTTTTCTGCTTCTTTAGCTCATTGTCGAGGTAGGCAAAATTTCCATTTCCCTTTTTGGCTAACACTTCCAGTTTAGAATCTTTATAATTGCCCATACCTACCCCCAGGCAGGTAAGATATATGCCCAATTGCTGATGCTGGGTATACCAGTTTTTCCAATTCCTCTTCGCTGGCCTGTCCTACATTAAAATCGCCATCGGTAGCCAGGATAACGCGGTTATTGCCCCCTTTTATAAATTGACTTCTCGCCAGCCGATAGGCTGACCGTATCCCCGATTCGCCCGGGGTGGAGCCGCCGGGAAAAAGTTCTTCGATGGATTTCCGGATTTTTTCCTTTTCAATTCCTGAAGTTGGCTGAAGCCATACGCCTACCGCACTTCCATACACGACAATTGAAACAGTATCTTTTTCGCGCAGGTTATCTACCAGTAATTTAAAGGCAGATTTCAGCAGGGGAAGGCGGTTGGGCATATCCATGGATCCGGACACATCAATCAAAAAAACCAGGTTGCTGGGCGGTATTTTATCCGGATTCTATTTTTCGGGCGCAAACATGAAGAAACAATAATTTACTTTCTATATTCCAGGGGCAATCGGTAATAACGATTGAAAACCGAAGCTGCTGTCTTTGGGAGGGGCCTGGTAGGCAATGTTAAAATAATTCATCACTTCTTCGGTACGAACCGCATCTGGAGGTACCGTGGCTACGCATATTCATAAAACGGCGTATGTTGCTGTACGAAGCTTTATCGGTATGAATGGCAAATCCTGTCTCTGAAAATTTCTTTGCTTCAACAAATTCATTTTCCAGCAAAGAACTATAGGTCTCTCCTCCTACTGTCCAGTTTTCCCGGTCCTCCAGTTTCAGGTTTTTAGTAACCGAAACAAGCCTGTTTCGGCTACTGGTTACTGAGGCAAAAAGCATCTTTAGCACTATCTGCTGATATTGAGTTGCGTCTACCAACATTGATTTAGTTTGATAGCCGTCCAGCGAAATGGTAATACTATCATGCGGGTTGGCGGTCATAATTCCAAAAGCCCCGCTACTACCTGAACTATATTGGTATTTGGTAGAATGCAGCAGGATCTTGGCATTGGGGATAGGAATATTCTTCTCATCCCTTATTTCGCCGCGCAGGTAATACTGGGCGTTTACTGTAGTGAAGAAGAGTGTTAAACAAAATATGGATAGCAGTGTTTTCAATTGGATATCCTGACGCTTATTAGCTGTTTAATAATTAATAGGAAGCATTTCCAACTCTTACTCCGCCAACCGGTAAATCTCCCTGATATTTCTCCCTAACCCATCATAATCCAATCCATACCCTACTACAAATTTATTAGGAATTGAAAACCCGAGGTAGTCAATTTTAACCGGGTATACCATGGCATCCGGCTTGTGCAGCAGCGCTACGATTTTCACAGAGGCCGGTTGCTGGTGATGAATTTGCGGCAAAAACTCACTTAGGGTCTTGCCGGTATCAACAATATCTTCAATTACTATTACTTCCCTTCCAATGATATCCATATCCAAACCAATGGCTGTAATAACATGACCGGTAGATTTGGAACCTTTATAAGAGGCCAGTTTTATAAAACAGATCTCCGCATCAATGGTAATTTCCTTAAACAAATCAGATGCAAACATGAAAGATCCGTTTAGAATTGCAATAAACAGGGGTTTCTTTCCGGCATAATCCGCATTAATTTGCTGGGCCACCATTTTAATCCGTAATGCAATTTCTTCTGAGGTAAGATAAGGTTCGAATTGTTTATCGTGTACACGTATCAGCTGCATACTTTAATTTTTATAAATAATCAGTTCCTGCCCATTTTTCAAATGAGTTCCCTCCAGCTTATTCCATTCCTTTATCTTATCCGCGGTGGTATTATAGTTTTTAGCAATCCCAAACAATGTTTCCCGGGGTTGAACTACATGCAAAATATGAAGTACCGGTTTTTCTTTGGGCAAACTACCACTTTTGCCTTCCTGTACAAAAAATGGTTTCTGTTGAACCCCCTCCATACTTACCAACCTGGGCCGTTCCGGTGCTTCCATTTGCAAGTACAATTTTTCTCCCAAAGCCGGCTGCATATTTTTTTCTAATAAATTATATTTTAACAGGCTTTCCATTCGAATTCCTTCTGCCTGGCTAATCATATAAACACTTTCGCCCGGCTGGGTTATATGGAAATCAGCCGAACCAGATTTCCGTTTGCGTTGTAAAAAAATCAGCTGATCTTCTACTAAAACCTCTTCCTGCTCCAGGTCATTAAAATCAAGTATTTTACTCAGTGCTATATCATATTGTTCTGCCAATGCCAATATAGAAGTTCCCGCTCTGGCGTACACCACCCTGGTTTTGTTAATACTGAATTCGCCTGATGGGTAAGAAATTATTTTTACTGGTTGTTTCTCTGCATTTGTTACCTGATAGTTATCTGAAGAGGCAGGAGAAGTGACTTCTGATACTTGCTTTTTAGTGATGGCCCAACTATCGTTCTCAGCGGGCACCTTCCCGAGGGCAATCAAAGAATACTGTTGCAAATCGTATTGGTCAATGATTTTTATAAGAATTTGAGAATATTTTATATTGGTGGCATACCCCGCTTTTTTTAACCCATAGGCCCATGCTTTATAATCAGTAGGATCGAGTTGAAATAAAAAGGCATACCGCTGGCTTCTTTTTAAAAAATCAGAATGATCCATATAAGAATCTACGGCGGAATGATAACTCCTGAAACATTCTCCGCGCGCATCGTCATCATGAAATACTTTTTCGCCTTGCCACCCGGTTTTGCATTTAATGCCGAAGTGATTATTGGATTTTAAAACCAGCTCGCTCCTGCCCGCTTCCGTTTCATGAATGCCCTGTGCCAGTTTAATAGAAGCAGGAACACCCGTGCGAATCATCTCTTCTATTGCTAGTTGCTTATATGAATTTATGTACCCGATAACGAAGTCACTTCGCTGAGCCTCCCCTGCCATCGTTACAAAAAGTGCTATCATAATAAAAGGACCTCTCATTCTATTCTCTTTTTTATTTTTTACGAATCAGCATTATTCCGTCCCGCACGGTAAGCAATACTTTTTCTACCGAATCATCCTTGGCTACAAAATCATTAAAAGCCTGAATTGCCAGCGCATTTTTACTTTTAATATTCTCCTGCAACACTTCACCATGAAACAGCACATTATCGGCAATAATTATCCCCCCTGGCCGGACTCTCGGTAATACTAACTGATAATAATCAATATAATGAACTTTATCAGCGTCAATAAACACCAGGTCCCAATTTTCCTCCAGGGTTGGAATGATCTCTAACGCATTTCCTAAATGCAAAATTATCTGTTCCTGCCAAACAGAAAGCTTAAAATACGCCCGGGCAATTTCCGCTTCCTGGGATCTGACTTCAATTGTATGCAAAAAGCCATCTTTATGCAAACCTTTCGACAGGCATAAGGCGCTATAACCGGTAAAAGTGCCAATTTCCAGCACCCGGCTGGGTTGTACCATACAGCTGATCATTTCCAGCAATCGACCTTGTACCTTTCCACTCAGCATATGAGCCTGGCTATGGGTTGCATATGTTTGACTGGCCAGTTCGTCTAAGACTGGGTCGGGGTTTGAAGTGTATTTTTCGGCATATGCTTGTGCCAGCAGGTTTACAAGGTCCAATGTTCAGGGTTTGGACAAAGATAGGACAGGGAACGAGCTTGCCCTCCGAAGCTTTAGCAAAGGAGGAATGGGGGGCATGGGAAGCGGGAAAATTAATGAATGGATAAATGAGGGAAGAAGCACAATACAGCTTCTTCGCTTTTGCGAGCGGCTTTGGCGAAGCATGGCCTGCTGTAACATTAATCTAAGAATGAAAAGGAAGCTTATTTTAGTATTTACCCATGACAATACCAGCCATTTGCAATTTGTCTTCGTACCTAGAATTACCAACCTGCATCTGCAGGTCGCTAGAAATTTGGCTGTAATGGATGTTTTGTATAAAACTTAAGCACGTGATCAACTACCTCTTCGGTTGTATCGGCAACCTTTAACAATTCAAGATCTCCTGCGGAAATATAATTGGTGCCCTGGAGCATCGTTTCTTTCATCCAACTCATTAAACCGCCCCAGTATTCACTGCTCACCAGTATGAGAGGAACCTGTAACATTTTACCTGTTTGAATCAGGGTAGCCACTTCAAAAAATTCATCCATGGTACCAAAACCACCTGGCATCATGATGAAACCCTGGGAGTATTTTGTAAAGAGGGTTTTGCGAACGAAAAAGTAATCAAAATGCAAACTGGCATCCCGGTCTATGAAAGGATTAGCTTCCTGTTCGAATGGCAATTCAATATTCAATCCCACTGATTTGCCGCCGCCTAGTTGCGCTCCTTTATTGGCCGCTTCCATTATGCCAGGTCCGCCTCCGGAAATAATACCAAAACCTTCTTCCGTCAATCGTTTTGAAATATCTGTTGCCAGGTCGTAATACAAATGCCCCGGTTGAGTGCGGGCAGAACCAAACATCGAAATACAGGGGCCAATTTTAGAAAGGGCCTCAAATCCATCAACAAATTCCGCCATTATTTTAAAGATCTGCCAGCTGGAATGCGCCTTCGACTCGGACCACCGGCGCTGCTTACTCATCTTAATCGTGTCATTCATACTCCCATAAATTAAAGGGTTCAGACAATAAATGCCATCCTTGTCGCATGTGGCGAACCATGGATGGCATTTCAATATTGTAAACGGGAAAAAAGGAGATTTAGTTTACTGTTGTTTGCCTTTTTTGGAAATACTTAACAGGCCCAGAAAGGTAAGTATACCATTAATTAAAATAAGTTCGTTCCCGATCTTATATCCATTGAATAATCTTTCTGAAATGGAACTAAGCCCGAGTTGAACATGAAGTTTCTTTTCATACCAATCCGGGCTGCTTAGCATATCAATCGCCAGAGCAATTAAGGGAGCAGTTATACAAACCGTCCAGATTAACGGCGGGTTCAACCAGCGCTTGGTCAGAATACCAAAGGCGAATAACCCCAGCAGCGGGCCGTAGGTGATGCCGGCAAACTTCAGAATAAAATCAATAATCAGTTTGTCGTTTACGCCTTTAAAAATAAGTACCATTATGAAAAATACCAGGGCAAAACTGAAGTGAACTTTTAAGCGGGTACGCTTCTTTTCTTTTTCGGTTCCATTACTTTTATTTAGAGCCAGTATATCAATACAAAAACAGGAAGTAAGGGAAGTTATTGCTCCATCTACGCTGGGAAATAATGCGGAGATCAGGGCAATTATGAATATTACCCCGATGCTTCCCACGAAGGGGTCACTGAGTGCAATGGTTGGAAAGAGATCATCGGGTTCGGCTTTAATTCCCTTGGTAGCGGCATACAGGTAAAGTATTCCTCCCAACACAAGAAAAAGAAGGTTCACTATCACCAGCACGGCTGAAAATGTCATAATATTTTTCTGAGAATCTTTCAGTGTTTTTACACTGATGTTTTTTTGCATCATTTCCTGGTCGAGGCCCGTCATGGCAATGGCAATAAACATTCCTCCCACAATATGCTTGGCAAAAAATGAACCTGCTTTAATATCCGTATTAAATATTTTAGTATATCCCCTGTCAGTCATGGTGGATAATACGCCCGAAAAGTCGGTGCCCATGGCTTTTACAATTACGATAATGCAAACTACCAGCCCTATCAGCATTCCGGATGTTTGCAACGTGTCGGTATAGATTATCGTTTTAACCCCTCCTTCAAAAGTGTACAATAATATCATGAGCAGAATAACAAAAGTGGTAACAATAAAAGGAATTCCCAGTTTGTCCAGTATAAAAAGCTGAAGGATATTTATAACGAGGTATAGACGGGCGGTGGCACCTACCGTTCGGGAAAGAATAAAAAAGAAAGCACCGGCCTTATGCGCACTTACCCCCAGTCTTTTTTCAAGATAGGTGTAAATACTGGTGAGGTTCATCCGGTAATACAGTGGAATCAATACAAAGGCGATCACGGCATAGCCTAACAGATAACCTAATACTATCTGAAAATAATAAAAATTACCACTGCCCACCCCCCCGGGCACACTTACAAAAGTGACCCCGCTGAGGGAAGTACCGATCATTCCAAAGGCTACCAGCATCCAATTACTGTTGCGGTTGCCAATAAAAAAAGAATCATTGTTGGAATTACGCGAAGTGAACCAGGCAACAGCCAGCAACAAAACAAAGTATCCAATTACAAAACCAAATAACAGGGCAGGTGACATAGATTGATATTATTTATTACTTTCGGTTTTCGGTTTGAAAGTACGATAAAACAATTACTTCCTTTACCAAGCTTATCTATGAATATTGAATCGGTAGCGGTTTTCTGTGCTTCTAAGAATGGTTCCAATCCAATTTACCGGCAACATGCGGCCGAAACGGGCAAATTAATAGCCGCCCTTAACCTTAAACTCATTTATGGAGGTGGTAATGTAGGACTAATGGCTGCGCTGGCCAACGGGGCCCTTCAAAATGGCGGGCCTATCATTGGTGTAATACCCAAAGTGCTTATAGATTGGGAACATCAGCACGATGGTTTAACAGAACTGGTAGTAGTGCCCGATATGCATAGCCGCAAAAAAATGATGTACGATCTCTGCGATGCGGCTATTATTTTACCCGGTGGTTTCGGAACCCTGGATGAGATGTTTGAAATGCTCACCTGGAACCAGTTAAAAATTCATAATAAAAAGATTTACCTGCTTAATTCGGCCGGTTTCTATAAGCACCTCATATTACACCTGCAGCAATTAGAAAAAGAAGGGCTTTTATACGACCGGTTAGAAGATAGAATCGTTGTTTGCCAAACTCCGATAGAGCTTTTTAATAAAATAAATTAGGGATCATCAATTGCCATTGCCTCCGCTTCCCTGGAACAAGGGCATATTAAACCCAGCCCGTATTACCGGTACCGATCTTCCGGCGCCATCTGTATAGGGTGAATTTCGGTTTCCCGAAACATCAAAAAGAAGTGATAAGAAGAAAAACGGGGTATTGCCATATCTGCCACGACCCGAGGTATATCCTCCACCTACCAATAAACTATTAGCAGATGTTTTTGCTTTGTATGCACTCGTACCTGAATTGTTGGCAGGTATATATTTCTGTGAAATAAAATTATGTTCCACCTGTGCCTGGGCAAATATGAAATTAACCGGGTACAGGCGGGTAAATACACCCCCTCCATAAATGGATTGCCGTAACCGGTCATTAAAAACATTATTATAATCGCGGATAGAAGTATATTGATAATTTACTACTATGCCTGCATCAATAAAGTTGGCTATCTTATATCCTAAAACCGGGCTGGCGCCGATTAAAAAAGTATTGTTAAAAAAGGAGAGGGAAAGACTTCCCCCGCTAAAGAGATTTTCTTTTTTAAACCCTTTCTTTTCCGAATCCTCGTATTGCGCATACGTGGTGATGACAGAACATAATATGAGTAATGAAAATAGTCCGTTTTTCATGATTCATTTATTGTATTAACGATATCAGGGATCGAAAATTTTCCCGGCGTTTAAAATATTATTCGGGTCAAATGTTTTTTTAATGCCCCGCATGAGCATTAATACAGATTTATCAGCCACGATATCCATATACCCCTTTTGTATAAGCCCTACCCCATGCTCCCCACTGATCGTTCCGCCCAGGCTTTTGGTCAGCTCAAATAATGCACGCAGGCATTTAGTCATTTCCACATCACCAAAACTATTAACGACACCTTCTTTCTTAATCCGTATATGCAGATTCCCGTCTCCGGCATGCCCATAACAAACGGCCTGAAAATTATGCTGCCTGCCTAATGCTTTTACGCCCCGAATTAATGCGGGTAATTCTGCCCGTGGTACAACCGTATCCTCTTCGATAGTGTATCCATCCAGCTTTACTGCTTCTGCCACTCTCCTTCTTAATTTCCATAATGCTTCCTTTTGCTGTGCATCATCCGCAAAAAAGAGTTCGCCGGCATCGTACTGTGCGAGCAATTCACCGATCGCTTCCATTTCATTCATTAATATATCCGGGTGGTTGCCATCCACTTCAATAATAAGATGAGCGGCCATATCGTCAGTAACAGGCACCACTGAACTTTCAACCATTTTGCTTACTATCTTCAATGCGTCAATTTCAACCAACTCCAGGGCACTGGGAGTAAAGCCAGCCCGAAAGATTGCGCTAACGGCTTCGCTTGCTTTTTCCAGCGATTGAAAAGGTGCCAGCATTAATAAATCATATTTGGGAAGCGGAATTAATTTCAGCACTATCTTGGTAACTATACCCAGGGTGCCTTCGCTGCCTACTATTAATTGAGTGAGATTATAACCTGTTGAATTTTTTAACACGTTGGCGCCGGTCCAGATTATATCCCCATTAGGAAGGACCATTTCGAGATTGAGCACATAATCTCTCACTACCCCATACTTTACTGCTTTAGGTCCACCACTATTTTCTGCAATGTTACCGCCAATAAAACAAGAACCCCGGCTGCTGGGATCGGGTGGATAAAACAATCCTTTTTCTTTAACCGCGTTTTGCAATACTTCGGTAATTACACCCGGCTCCGTTATCACCTGGAGGTTACGTTCATCAATTAAGAGGATGGTATTCATTCGATCGGTGGAAATCACCACGCCACCGAGGTGGGGTATCGCACCACCACTTAACCCGGTACCCGCTCCCCGGGGGGTAACCGGAATATGATCGCGGTTGCAAATTTTTAAAATGGAACTAATTTCTTCTGTGGATCGCGGGCGCAGCACTACATCGGGAGGATACAATAAGTGTTCTGTTTCATCATGGCCATAATCATTCAGTGATTCACTATCAACCAGCACATAGGCCTCCCCCACAATCTGGCGAAACTGTATTATATGTTCTGCCTGTATTTTACTCTTTGCTGGAATAATCTCCATTACCGGATATTCAATAAATAATTAGAATTGACTACGAACAAAAATCGTATAAAGGCGCCATATTAAAAAAAGGAACTCTCCTGAATACTTATAGGCGGGCCTTGCTTTTTATTCAATCACCCACATTTCCGGATCTTTTTCACGGAATAGTTTAAGCCTGCCGGCATATTGTTTCCTGACCGAATCGGCATAGTGGGTATCCAGGTTAGGAATGTCATTTTTATATTCGGGTAAAATGAAAATTCTTCCGTGGCGGGACAAGGTATTATTAAATGCGCTATCAATTTTTACTTCTGATGAATCGTTGAGCGGGACAGCCTGTACATTCAGTTTTGCAAAATAATGGAGAAAATCTTTAATTATCCAGCCGTTTTGCAGAATAACCAGGTCGTTTTGCTTAACGGCATTTTGTATAGTTTCTGTTTTCACATAATACCAGTCGTTTTCTTTGTGCTGCATCCAGCGCATACTACCAAAGTAATTAATACAGAATAACAGGAAGGCAAGTAGTAGAGAAATATAAATTGGTTTTATCCGGAAAGGTATTGAAAGGAGTGGCAGGGTTCCTACAAGCAGCAGCCACCATAAAACAGTCTGCAATATCCAAAACTCCAGAATCTCGGGCATCCAGAATGTAAAAAATGCGCTGTAAAGGAAAAAGGTAAATATCAGGGGCACTATCGTTGAATTACAGGAAGCATTAATCAGCCGAAAGTTCCTGATGAAACGAATCAGCATCCATAATGATAATATTCCCAGGATAATTGTCAGAACCAAAAGAAAGGAGGCCATGGAAGGGGATATATTTCGGGCAATATATATTTCATCATTCAATGAATGAGAAGACAAGGATGCATCAATAAATCTTTTTACCGGCGGGATCTGAAATACGTAGTGCCCCCCGAGCATGGCATGGGAAAATCCATACGTTATATTTACGGGTGTTTTTGCGCTCAGCACTTCCCAGTACAAATTTCCGCCGGCATACCCTTTCATCCACGAATACCATTTGCCGAGTGTGTTTTGTTGTTCAACCATCCAGCCTACTATGAAATAGGCGGTTCCCACTAAAGCAATTCCTGAAATTGTATACGCAGCTAACCAGCGCAGCAACGAAATCTGTTTCCGCTGTTGCCACAGTTTGAACAATACAATGACGACAAATAATATATTGACCTGGTGAAACAAGATGGCCAGGATATGAAGAATAATAATTTTCCACCAATCGGCTTTGCCAGGTACTTTTTTGGTTAGATAATACAGGGCCAGCAGAATAAAGAAAAGAGGCGGAGCGTATACCTCAATATTGGCGCTATAAAACCAAAACCCGTAAGAAAATGATATAACCAAAATGCCCGAGACTGCCTGCGGGCCGGAGAAATGAAAACGGTTTTTAAAAAAAGAATATACTACCGCCAGGCTTAAGCTTCCCCAAAGCGCCGAGAATGCTTCTATAAAAAAATAATCTTTAATAGAGGGAAATAGCGGATGCCATATATGCAACCAGCAATAAGCGGCATAATGATATAATAAATGATGTTGGTTGACCAATGGATATCCATCTACTATGCCATTGAGGTATGTAATAGAGTCGTGAGGCCCTGAAAAATTTTCTGCCAGGGTAAGCAGGTAAAAAACAAAGGACCCGGTAAAAATCCATACTTGTTCAGGAATTCTTTTCATCTGCCTGTATCATTTTATTTATCCTTCCCGGCCCGCTATTTTTTACTCCTGTTTAAGGAGTCTGATTAAATTTATTTTTTATTCCTTTATATTACCTGTTTCCTCTCCGTCTGTTTGGGCGGCCCGTGCTTTAGGTCCCCGGAATACCCAGCGCAATTTAGCCAGGAAAAAGCTTTTTAACCGGATTGGCCAGCTATGATCCATACAGGGCTTTTCGAACAGTAAATAAAATATCGGAACTGCAATAGCCATGGAAAGAAAGAACACTAAGGTAAATACTGCAAACCAAAGATACTCGTTGTGAATCTTATCCCTCATGCTAATCATAAATTCCATAGCACCCTGGGCAATGGCCAGGTGCAACAGGTAAATAGTATAACACATCCCTCCTATGGCCATTATCCAGGGTCTTTTCATAAATCGGTTGAAGGTGCCCGACCGAAAGGCTCCTATAAAAAGAATCGCTAATACCAGGGTAAATGAAAGGGTTTTCAATAGCCCGGCTACCCAATAATATCCAACCATTACGAAAACGGCGGCCGTGGCTGCTACATTCCAGAATTGCCGGTATTTTCCACCTGGTTCAAGTTTTTTGTTGAGATACATATTAACCATTAAGATGCCTAACAAGAAATAGTGAATTTGCCCAAGAATTGTATATCGCAAGAAATTGTCCCCGTTGGAAATATCGGTAACGTCCTGCAAAATGATAGCAAGCAATATTGAGACAATCACTGCAATATTCCGGTTGCGGTAACTTTTGATTTGAAATATGGACCAGGCCAGGAAAGGAGCGAGTAAATAAAACTGAATTTCTACTTCGAGGCTCCAGATAACCGGGTTCAATTCATTGAAATGATGGAAAACAAGATTTGTTGTGTAAGTGATCCCGGTAAAGAAATACGCCAGGATCTGCCCGATTTCCATTTTACCCAATAGCCAGGCCGCATAGGCCATAAAAATCATAACTATTATGTATGGTGGCTCCAGGCGGGTAAGCCTTCGGGCAAAATACTGTTTCAGGTTGCCCAGCGGGTGCGGTTTATTTTCTATTACCCGTACGGCAAAAGGAAGTGAAAGAATAAATCCGCTGATGATATAAAACAAATAAACTCCTGAACTTCCCCCCAAAAAATAATTAATAACCTGGTGCTGAAAATCGGAAAAACCATTTTGGTTCACGTTTCTATACCAACGCTCAACGAAGTGCTGTATTACTACCGGTACAATAGCCAGGAAGCGGAGCCCTTCCAACTCGCCCACAATCTTACCTTTTGCTTTGCGTTCAAAATAACTGATCAGTTTCATACTTATAATTGACAAACTCCTGTTGGAGACGGGCTGTTTGTTGGAAAAATTTTTGCCGGTGCTGGCGGCTGTTTGCCTGTATATAATCCGGCCCCCTAGTAACGTTAAACGCTGTTATTATATTCTGCGGGAAAGTAATACTGCTAAACACTGCAGAAATGGGGGTGAATTATCTTTTGCCAACTAATTCTTCAATGTTAATGCCGATCAATTGTTCCAGGTCTATTTTGGCAACATTCAGGTTGCGTTGGGCCTGCAGTTTTTGATCCTGTTGCTCTTTGTACGCCGCAAATGCTTTATTGTAATCGTCTATTCCAATAACATTATCCGCGAAATCGCTTTCTTGCTGACGGTAAAATAAATAAGCATCCTGGGTAACCCGGCTCTGCAGATCCAACATCTCTCTATACATCAGGTAGTCTTCGTAGCGGGTAAGAACCTTGGCTCTTATTTCGCGATACCGCTCATTTTTTTCAGCCTGGGCGATATAAAGATTCTCTTTGGCCACTTTCACACTATTCTTATTCTGAGTATAATAGTTGAGCGGAACAGTAACCCCAACATTCCAAAGGGGCAGAAAGAGGTTGCCTGTTTTTGGTTTTATAGTGAATTCATTCAGGTTAAGGTTAGGAGAAACCACGGTTAACCAATCGCCTTTTGCTTTATTGAGTTGATAGCCGGCAATAGACACCTTTCGATCCGCAATTTCGAAATTGGGGTTTTGCAATGCCAGTTGAACCAGTTTTTCGCGTATGTCTTCAATAACTGACGTATCATTATTATTATGATACGTTAATCCAAGCCTGCGCGCGGTCGGTGCCTGAGCAAATAGCAGGTTGCTGTTAATAACCAACAGGGCAATAATGAAATGTTTCTTATTCATGGTTTGTAGGTTCATGCCGGTACGGGGGTTTCTTCGTTTTTGGCGCTGTCAAAATAGTGCATCTTTAACAGTAATGCAAATGCCATATACAGGTAAAAAACACTCGGGTACATAGGTATAGCCATCTGCGATATTTGCCCGGCCATCAAGGCAAATATAAAAACCAGGTTGGCTACATATAAAGTTTTCAAAGTTGGATCCTTCACCCGGTAAAAATACCGTATCCCGGTTTTCATGATTACGAAATAGGCAATAAGCGTCAGCAGGAGGCCAAGATACCCCTGGTCCATCAATATTTGCATATAGCCACTATCGGGTGGTGTAAAGGATAAATAGTGACCGGGGTTATAAAGTATACCAAGGTTTCCAGACGTATAGATGCCACCGCCAATCGGATGCCGCCAAATATAAGGTTGCACCCCCTTGCGGTTTACATCCCGCACTATTGCTGAGTTGTCTGTAGAAGGTGAAAAAGTAGAACGGACACGGTTGATTACGGCATTATCATAGACAGGAGCCACCATAATGGCCGTAAACAAAAACACACAAAAAGTCATGAAAAGGATAGTCCTCTTTTCGTACAAAGTCATAATACCATAAAGCAGCACTCCCATTACTATCATCATAATGGCCGTGCGTGTTCCTGAATAAGAGGAAGCGAGTAAGTTTACAATGGCCGCGCTGTATAAAAAAAGGCGTCTCCGTGTTTTAGTAGCCCGTAATGCCAGTATAAGCAAAAATGTGCCGGATGCCGAATATAAAACACCGGAGGAAGCGGGGTCTGACAAGAGGCCGAATTTCCGGGTAAACCCCCAGTTAATGAAGAGGTTTATTCGCATCGGGTCATTCATTAACCATCTTGTTTCAAAATCAAACAAACCAAACCATTGCTGTTTGCAGGCGTACAACGCTTCGATTATAGTTATCCAGATCCAGAAATTCACCACCTGGTTAACTGCTTTTCGCGAATTAATAATACAGTAACTGATATAAAAGAATGCAAACAGGCTTCCCTGCTTACGGACATAATTAAACCATCCAAGTTTACCGATCATGGCCGGGTTGAAGAATTCAAGCAGGTAATACATTAATAAAAGGACCAGGCAGATCGTAATGCCATGTGACCAGAACCGGTTGCTGATTTCTTTACGGTATTTCTGTTTTACGATTACCCCTATGAGCGTGATATAGGAAAAATATTCAGGAATAAGGCCCATGGGAATAACCCCCGTATTTAGAATTTTCTCGGGCAGTGTTACAAACATGGAAATAAAAACAGTAAAGTAAAGCCCGAATTTTGGATAGAGCAGGCAGAGAAGCATTAATAATAACCCGGCTAATCCGCCCACCACAGCGGCGGCAACTTTAATATCTACTACTACCGTCAAATAAGAAATGCCAATGGCCAACGATACCAATAATACCCATCCGAAAGCCGTATCTAATTTGCGTGTTACGAAATTATACCGGGCCCATTCCTGTAAGGCAGCAGAGGCTTTATATTTTGTATTTCTTTCCAATTATTAAAGAAACATGAACTTAATAAACATCGCAAGGCAAAAGATTATAATCATCAACGTACTGATCTGTTCAAATACCGGGTGCTGACTTTTTTCATTATTCTCCATAACTTTTACTGTTTAAGGTCGTGAGGTTTCAGGACCGGCCATCTTGTTTGCATTGCCGGGGACCAACGGAGAAATAACCGAAGACTGACCAGGCGATTTGCTTTCCTCTATCGGCCTCCTCAGCGTAAAAAGCCACCAGGCCCCCATTCGAACCATTAGGTTATAAAAGACCATGGGTATTATAATCCCCGTAATTGTTCCTACCAATACGATCAATCCTACATTATCAATATGAAGAAACCTTACCATAAGAACCCGCGTGGAGGCGGTTATCATCAGGTTGGTAACGTATATATATAAAGAATGGTATCCGATCACCCGTAAAAAACGAAGCTTATCAGTCTTTTGTAATAAAAATGAAACCACCAGCACAAAGCTTCCTCCCACCAGCGCTGCTACGGCAAAAAGGGCGGGCTGGTAATTTTGTACATAATAGTCATTTTTATGGCTGAGATTTAAATAAGTGAAATAGTGCTGTATCAGGATAAATACCGGAAGTACCAGGAAGAGCGATTTATAGGATGCTATCTTTTTATAATTGCCGGGATCCAGCATAAATCCGGATGCCGCATCTCCTATGGCAAAAAAGAAATAAAAGAAAAGAACATCCGTAATAAAGCCAGCTTCTATATCATTTGTATGCAGATAGGCAGCCACCGCATAAAAAAGGATACCTAAAACCAGTTGCCGGCTGCTGTTAAACCGGGCATAGGTGGCAACTAAAGCATATAACACGCTTACAGAAAATAAGGCATTTAAATACCAGAATTGCTCAATACTTCGGGGCTGATACAACAACCGGAAATAATCAGACGGGTGCCTGTTTGCGTTTACATATTCAGAGAATATCAGCTGCAATGTGATATGTATGGTACCCCATACGATCAGCGGGTAAAGAATAGTCTGAGCCCGGTTCCTGATAAAATTTCCTGTTCCTTTTTTCAACAGGCTCAGCCGGAAAAATAAACCAGATACAATAAAAAATAATGGCATCCGGAAACTAAAAAAGAAAATATTAAGGTATTCCAGCACCGGGTAATCCGCCGGGTTTTTGTCTTCGGTCATTACCCCGCCGAATATATGACGGAAACAAACCAATATAATACAAATACCCCGCGCATAGTCTATCCATGGATACCTGCTCCTGCTTAAAATTTTACGGGTGTTAAAAATAGAATTCAACAAACTTCTGAAATTTGACATTTTTCTGATACGGGGAATTAAAGATCCATATTAGCCTTCTGTACATTATTGAAAACGGCTCCCACAAATTTATTCCCGGTACTCTTAAGATATTCAATCGACTCCTTGTCATTTTGTCCCGAAGCAGAGGTAGCCGAAAATACAGCTATTATTCCATCTGCATATTTAACCAGTTCTTTCGCATCGGGGTGATGATTTAACGAGGCCGCTTCTATAAATATAAAATCATATTCAGCAGCCAGTTTATCTATATTTTCAAACAAATTATTCCTGGGCAAAATTTCAGATGGAGTATAGTCTCCTTCGCTGCACCCAATGATATGAGTATTAGGAATGGTAGTTTCACCGGTTATGCCAGCTATTTTTTCCATTGGTTTTGGGCTGCCGTTTGAACTGAATGCTTCCAGCGAAGGCTTCGCACCAAATTTTTCGGAAAGTGAATTATGCGAGAAATTAGCATCAATAATCAATACTCTTTTATTGGAAAGACTGAAGCTGTTTGCTATGGATTCAATGATCACGGACTTCCCTTCTTTCGGCCGCGTGCTGGTTACCAGGAATACCTTCTTACCGGAATTTTCCAATTCATACCGCAGTTTACGAAGGTTTTCAAAGAACAATTGACCACCGGCACTTATTGTTTCAGATCCATCATGCTGTAAATACCCTTGCAGATCTTTGTTTTTTAAATCTATACTATTGAGGCTAGCCAGCAATTTAACCTTGGCTGATCGTTGAAAAATAGCAGGCGTTTTATAAGAATTATCCAGGAACTCGAGCAACAAAATAATAAAGCTCGAAAAAAACAGCATCAGGAATCCTGCCAAACCTGCCATAATCCAACGGCGCGATGGATTGGGTTTATCAGCGGGTAATCCTAACAGGGTTTGTTTGAAATTGTTTTCTGGATTCACATCCAGATCAAGAGATGATTGTAAGCTGCTTCTGAGCCCTTCATATTCCTTATTAGCCAGATCAAGATCCCGCTCCATGGCACTTAACACTACCACATCTCCGCCATCTTCCTTTGTCATTTTCTCATATTTATCTTTTTCCTCCCGGAATTGCCTAACGTTTTTTTCGGAAGCAATGATTTGTTGCTGTAATTCTATCTTCCGGGCTATTAAATCATCCCTGCGTATATTTTTTCTATCGGCATCTTTGTTCCGGTCACCTGTGCGGGCTGGTGTTAATTGAATAATCCGATTAGTATTGTAATCGATTCTTTCCTTTATTTTTTTTATCTCCTCTTCTGTTTTTCCGCTTTTGCTTTTTTCCAGGTCATTATTTTCCTGCTGCAGCCGCATTATTTCCCTGTTGTTATTAACCACCGGAACTGTGGTAGTATTCTCCATTCCCAAAGACCTGATTTGTTCTTCAATCGCATTTAATTCCGCATTAAGATTATTCAACGCCCTCGTTTCTTCCTGGTATTTACCATATAGTTCCTGCACAACCGACATGGCAGCGGTGGCCTTAGCCTCTCCGCTAGTTGGACCCACCCTGTTTTTGAATAATTCAAACCGCTTGGTTAATGAATCAACCACCCGCTTTTTGGTGGCTACCAGGCTATCCAGTTTACCGGAAGCCGTTTGAGTTCGAAATCCATAAATTTCATTGAAGAAACGTATTAACTGGTTCCCGGCCGTATTGGCCATAAAGGCGGAGAGATGAGGATTCTCCGAGTTGGCGAAAATATTGATGAAATCGGTATGTTCCACTCTTTTCAAACTTAAATGCTTAACCAATTCTTCATTAGTGTACCCGTAAAGTTCAAGCAGCTCGATCACCATCTTCTCATCTTTATTATAAGAGGTGAGTAGTTGCAGGCTGGAGATCTTATCTCTTAGTATTTTTTTCGCTTTATTAATATCCGCATTTAAAAAGGCTTTTTCCTTTTTCTTCTTTTCCGTCAATTGACGAAACGGAGTTGCATCTTCCAGGTCGTATAATAATAATTTATAAGAAACCATTGCCTGAACCTTTTCGGAGGCAAAAGCCACATTTACGTTATTGAAGCGAATGTCAATTTCATAGAGGTTATAATTTTCTTCCGGATTGATTTTTACCTTTTGCTCCATGGTGAAGCCAGTAGAGTATTGCGCCAGGGAAACATATTCCCGGGGCCGCAAGGTGAATAAAACATACCCCGCCGCCAAACCGGTTATGGTACAAAGAATAATGATCCATTTCTTTCGCAGAAGCGAACGCAATAAATAAAAGAGGTCCATTGAGGGTTCAGTTTTGTGATTTCAGATGAAAAAGTACCAAAAAAATCCGGGAACGAAAGAGCTTCCCGGATTAAGAATTCTTTTTATGTTAACCAAGCGACCGGCGCTTTTATTGTTTAGATTTTACCAGTTTAGTGACAGACATTGTTTTCCCGTTTACGGTAAGAGCCAGGAGGTAAACCCCTGTTGGCATTTTCCCTTCCGGAGTACTCAACCTTAAGGTGTTAACCCCTTCACCTAATTTGCCGAAGTTTTGCTTCATTACCATGCGCCCTGCCATATCATATACATCAACTCCGATAGTATTTTCGGAAGAACTGTTGGTAAAGTCAAGATTCACTCCATCTTTAAAAGGATTCGGATAGATATTTACCTCAACCTGATTTTCTTTACCCGCTGTTAATAAGAGGTTCCGGGAAGCCGACTCTTCTTCGGTTACTGTTCCATTATATTTTTGGCCCGGATTAATGCTGTTTACTACGGCTCCGCCATTTATGTCATCGTAGGCTTCAATAATCAATCCGCTGCTATAGGCGTTGGCTGCCAATTCAATACTGGAGAAATTTAATTCCAGTTCACCGCTTGAATTGGGTTGTAAATCTCCAATGTACACAATTTTACTAGTGTTTTGCCAGGAATTGATGAAGACGGTTCGTCCATTTACCGTTAAAGTGGCGGTAAGATTACCCCCAATCCAGTTGGAACTGCTGATATATCCAATTCGATATCGCTTGGTTTGATTCAGACCAGAAATTTTCATCTGCGCCTGCTGAACATTATCGATCCAATAGCCGGATTGCATCACGAGGTCAGGAACCAGGCCACCCATTCCAGAATTATTACCAGTAGACATACCGGCATTATTCTCTCCATTAAATGTTTTGGAAATGGTAAGTGCATACCCGGTATTTATATTCGACTGATTCTTCAGGTTCGCATAACTAACTCCAACATTTGGGAAGGATTGCATATTGTTCCAGGGCGACCCTGCATTCTGAACGTTCTGGTTAAAATTCACATATACCATGCTTTGCGGCGTGATCGTCTTCACCCGGTTGCTCCAGTCGGAGAAGACACTGGTGCCGTTTTTCGCCCGAATCCTATACCAGTATTTTGTATTGGCCGAAAGCCCGGTATTGGTATAGGTTGAATTATTTCCCCAGATATTTATGTTGGTAATATTTTGAGTGAACAGGGAATCGGTAGCACGTTGTAACTGGAATCCATCAGAAGCGGCATTTTCATTATTACTTCTGTCGGACCAACTCAATACCACCGATGTCTGGTTCTTCGGTTCTACGTACAAATTAACAGGATTCAATATCGGTATCGAAGATTCGTATTCTTCAATGATAATGGCATTCAGATACATTGCATTACCACTCAGTTTAATGAAGTTTACCGTAATGGCACCACCACTGGCTGTTAATCCGTTTAGATTGCCGGTAAGGTTGGTATTATACTTTCCATTCAACGTATCACTCTGGCTGCCTACATTAGTAGTCATCCGCATGACCGCCTCATACCCTTCATTCTGGCTACCTACTACTACAATATTATATCGCTTGGTTGGACTCAGGCTTAAACCAGTAATGGAAATCGACCGGGTATTAATTCCGGTATAATAAATTCCGCCCGACAATACTGAATCGGGTACTGCCCCTGAATTATTACCGGTTTTATGACCGGTAAGGAACATACTGCTCCATCCGTCTACCATCGTCATACTGATGGAAGTGGGATTGTTGTTCTCATCAACCAGGTTATTGATAGATATACCCGGCAAGCCATAATGAAGGAAATTATTCCATGGGGCGGGCGATACTTTACTGTAATCACCAAAACTTACAAATATACTGTTGGTGTTTTTGTCTGCTACCGTAATAATGAAATCTTTTGTTGTTACTCCCCCTTTATCATCTTTAGCAACCACGGTAAGGAAGTGTTGTCCCAAATTATCTATAGTAGGCGTCGCTGTAATTCTGTAGTTGCCATTTCCCAGGTTGCTCAGGGTAATAAAGGAAGGACTCCTGTCAATTGAAACAGTTACTACATCAGTTATATAATCGGTAACCGTAAAGTTTTCCTGGAAACTAGCATCCGCTTTTACTTTAAAGTTTTCGAGGTTTTCAATGATGGGTTTATTGTTTTCAGTAATAATATTTACGGTATCGCTGCTCGCGCCGTTACCATAATTATTAGCTCCCGCTACATAATAGAAATAGCTGGTATATTGGGTGGTGGTGATATCGGTATATTCCACGCTATCCTTATTCTGAACACCGGGGTTAAGCAAAGTATAAGGACCTGCTTTTGCAGTTGCCCTGTATACTTTATAGCTAAATTCATTGTACGAACGATCAGTCCAGGTTAACCTCACCCCGGCATTTTCAGTAAAGTAAGCTTTAAGATTAAGTGGTTTGGATGGCGTTGAACCATCATCATATGCTGCATCTAGTACTAATGTATTTAATACTCCCCCCTGGGCCGTATTGGCATCTCCGATCATCGTAATATCAATCTGACCAGAAATATTAGGCTTCACCTGGTAAATAGTGTCTGTTTCAGTACTGTTAAGGTAAAAGCGGACCGTAGCCACCTCATTATTTATTCGATACGTAGTGACTGAATTCGAATTAACTCCGCAACAATTTACCGTGGAGCTTCCGAAGAAAACAAAATTGTACCGGCGGGCTGTATCTAAACCATAAAACCGCAGACGCATGGTATCGGTAGAACCGTAATTGTAAGTACCCCACTCCATATAATCTTTAAGTACTGCATCCGGATATACTCCTGAATTATTACCGGTTTGTACTCCAGCCGCTGTTCCGCCATAATGAGTATTGAGGGCGGTAACCCCAATGGGAGTTGTTTGTCCTTTTACAGTAATAAGCGAAGGCCTATTGAATGGGGCCGTCGCATACAGGTCCACATCATTCCAGGTTGGTACATTACCGGAGTAGGTTTTGAAATTAATCCGGATGCTTTCATTCGGGTCCACTTCATTCACGATAATCTTAAACGTCCGGCTGGCCCATGCGCCGTTGCCATCATCTGCATACGCAGTCATAGAATAAGTACCCGAGGCGGCATACCCTGGTTTAAAGGTTAGGGAGCCCTTTCCATTTCCGCTATCCACAAAAGTGGCAAAGGAAGGCATATTGGCAAAAGTCCAAACCATATAGTTATTCCCTTCTGCGTCATTGGCACTGAGAGGAACTACGAGTGTCTTTCCCTCATCCACCACTTTATCCAGAATAATCGTCATTACCGGAACAGTATTATCGTTAATCACCATTGTGAAAAATGTAGTATCGTATCCATTGTGGCCATCATTTACTACGGCAATAATTGTATAAGCTCCCTGGTCTCCCACGGTAGGAGCGAACACCACATTGATATTACCATTACTAACATTTTCAATGCTGGCGAAATAAGGAAGATTCTCAAAAGTAAATACCATCGGGTCACCATCTTCGTCAATTGCATTCACGGGTAACGCATATACGGTAGCATACTTCATAGTGAAGTCAAGGATGTTTGTAATTACCGGGTTTGTATTGAGCGTAGTGGCAACGGCCAGGTTAGAATTAGCAGAAGTTCCGCCTAAATTCACCGCTTTAATTACATAATAATAAGTGACATTGGCAAAAAGTGCATTGTCGCTGTAACTTTTTGTTGATCCCGGACCGCCTGGAATTGTTTTGATAACGCGGTAGTTCGCCTGGTTACCTACCGAGCGCCAAACTTCAAAAATTGTTTCATCGGAAGAATTATCATTCCAGGTAAGATTGATATTATCTTTTGAAACCACCTGTGCCACCAAATTAGACGGAGCATTAGGAACCGCCGGAGCGGCTAAGGTAGTGTCCATTGACTGGCCGTGGTTATTGGCAGCAAAAGCAATTGCTTCTGATGCTGAGGCCGCTTCGTTTACCCGGATATGAACATTATCCATCAAACCCGAATAAAAAGCATAGGTAGTCTGTACATCATTAAATGCGTTTTCTGTATTGGGATAGCCCAACCTGGATTGGGAAGTACTATTAGCAATAATGCTACTGAAGGATAAACTTGTATTTGATGCAACCTGTGTACCGTTCAAATACAACCGAATGTTATTGGTGCTATAAACCAAAACAATATTATTCCAACTGGCGGCTACCCAGAATGAGCTGTTTGCAAAATTTGCTAAGGAAATAGTTACACGCGTTCCGCCGCTGGCCACGCCAGCTTCCAGGCTGTTGCCATTAAAACGAAGCGCTAAGCCATTGTCGGGTCCACCGAAATCAAACAACATCCGTTTACCGGTAGTTATTGTTGGTTTAACCCAGATCGAAACACTTCGTTGGGTAAATATTCCATCACTCGGGAACCCACCCCCGCTGCTGTTATTCACTACCACGTAATCATCTGTTCCATCAAATGACAACGAATGGCTTCCTTCGGTTTTATCCGCGCCGGTAAAAGTGGGATTGGCCGAACCACCACCCCCGGCCAGGGTGCGGGTAGTACTTCCTAAATCATCCGCATAAGTATTATTCAGTTTCCAGATTGCTTCTGCGGAAGCAAAAGAAGATTGACCAAATGTTCCGATTGCCCGTACTTTATAATAATAGACGGTATTGGCGGTTAACCCCGAATCGGAATAAGAGGTCCCTGAAACAGTTGCCACGGCATCGTAAGTTCCAGCCGGGCTTGTAGAACGTACAAGTTCAAATCCTGTTTCATTGGAACTATTATCTGTCCAGTTAATAATAATTTTATTAAAGCTTTGTGCTAATGCAGAAACATTGGAAGGTACTGCGGGAGCGGACCCGGCAGGTACAAACGTTTCTGTGAAGTTGGCATTAGGAATTGTGGTAAAGGCGGCTCCGTTTAGAGACCAGTTCAATGTCATTGACTCTCCGCCCCCGGCCTCAAAAAAAGTAGTTGCCACCGGGTAAACACCTGCAGTAAGAGCAATGGTTGCGCTATTTGCACAGGTAGTGCCGTGTAAACCATCATTGCTTACTGTTTCCGCTGCGGCATGATTATAGGGTTGATTAAAATAAAACTTACTACCGTCATCGGAACATGTTTGGAACCGGTAATTTCCGGCAGTAGTAATATTTATATATCCTTCCCACAAATAACCGAAATTATCAACACCCCCTGCAGTAAAAGCTACATTGGGAGCCATACCCTGCGCCGTAGGCGTCAATATATTGTAATTGGGAATTTCCGTGAGGCCTCCCGCATTCAAATAATATTTATAACACAACCCTTGCATGGCCGTATTTGCATTTACCTGGTTGCTGGGTTGAGAAATATTACCCGCCGCGTCCCGCGCGCGCACGGAAAAAGCAAATGTTTGAAGAGAGGCGAGTTCATTAATTGCAAAACTTGTTTGGGAGGTAGAATAAGACTTTACTCCATTAATATAAATGTCGTACTTATCAACTGCCAGGTTATCTGTGGATGCATTCCACTTTAAGGTTACGTTCGTGCGGCTGGCGCAGGTTACGATCAGGCCGGATGGCACCGATGGAGGTAACAGGTCCTGTTGAGCAGTTGCTGCGGCTTCATTACTACTGGCTGCGGCACCAAAAGCACTAACGGCGCGTACTACATAATAATACTGCGTACTACTGGCAATACTCTGATCGAGATAAGTAACCACATCGGGAGCAGTAATAGCAATAAGCTGGTAGGGTCCTCCACTGGCTGTACTCCTGTATATTTCAAAACCAGTTTCATTTTGCCCGGCATTGGGATTTTCGTTCCATTCGAGCTGTATTCCTGAAACGGAATTGGCATAGGCCGATAGATTTTTGGGCCCATCAGGTTTCGGGGAACCTGCCGCGTCTATGACTGTAAACGTTGGTGAGAAGTTACTGCCACATCCGAATTGCTCAATAATTTTTGCCTTATAATCGCCAATAGGAGCATTAAAAGTATTGGAAGTGGATACAACTGCATTATCGCCCACTCTAACCCACTGGTAACCGTAGTATCCGCTGGGTAAAGTCAACAGAACGGAAGTACTGCCATCAACTGCGGGAAGTACTTTACTTTGTAATCCACTAACGGTAATGGGTGGGGTAACGGTGGTTGCCTTTGGGTAAATTACCGCAGGCTTGGGCGACCAAACACTCCAATCGGCTGTAGCGGTTCTTTTAAATCGGACGCGATACGTGCCAAATGCATTTACGGTTATTTCGTTCCCGGTATATGAAATAATAGACGTTCCGTTAATGATGGTATTCACTCCATTTACCCTGGTTGCTATGGTCACCCCGTCCTTTTGCCATTCGTATGCATAAAAACCGGCTGTAATACCAATCTTTGGATTGATGGCAGAATCAGGACAAAAATCATAGCGTTGAAAATAAACAAGGGGGTTGGCCTTATGCATATCGTTCATGAACGGAACAAAATTGGGTTCTGCCCAATGGGTTGTCCATACGAAGTGGCCCAGGTCCGGATAAAGTGTCCAGGTTATATTACCTCCCAGGTTTTTCACTCCATCATAGGTACTTTGCGCATAAGCTGGGCTCGGATTGGTGTCTTTGCCTCCGGTGGCAAACCATATGGGGATATGAACGAAATCGGAGTAATTAGTTTGTTGGGAAGCGGCGGCGGAAGGTGCTGACTTGGCCACCCGTTGCGGAAATACAGCTGTCATGGACCAGGCAGCCACTCCTCCATTTGATAATCCATCCACAAGTACACGGTCAATATCCAACCGGGTATACTTACCCATTGAATCCAACATTGCAATTATTGCGTTATAGTTAACGGCATATCCTGCAATTCCCCAATCGCTCCAGCAACCGGAACCTGTAACAACCTGCGGATACAATAAAAATCCATCGAATTGATTATTCTCCACCCTGTTTCGGAAAGTTTGGCCTCCGTGTACTAATTGCTTTTCATTATTATATATCCCACCATTTGAAGGACAACCCGGTTCTCCCGCACCATGAAAGAAAAGCATGGCAGGGTATTTTTTTGAAGCACTGTCAGGATTCGAATAACTCTTGGGATATTTAATTCGAAAGGAAAGCTGGATCCCGTTTAAATTAATGAAATAGGGTTTGTAATCTTTTCCCCAGGCACCACTGTCGATGCCGGAGGTTTTTACAGAAACCCATTTTTGCAATCCCAAAATATTAGGGTTCGGATTGGCAGTTAACAAAGTACTGTCGTTGCTGTAATTGGTACCATTATTGACCCACCGGCGATTCAGATCATTAGGATTAAAAACATTTTGTGCCTGCATCCCATTGAGGAACGAACACATTACAATAGAGGTAAGAAGTAATACTTTCTTCATAAATAAGTTTCAATTACGGACATCATTTATTATACCTTATAGCCTAACTACAGGTTCATAACCAGGTTATTACACAAGCATCTTAGTGTTAGGGAAGGTATATTGGAGGTGTTCTACCCGCGTGGTTTTCTCGAAGAATAATGAGGTATTGCACTAGGGTTATCCGAAGGGATGATTGGAAAGGTAAGTTGAAGAACCTCAAAAATAGAATTAATTTTCAATAAGAGAAATTATTGTCGAAATAAGTTTGGATAAATCATAGTACCATAATAGTGGTATTTCTTTGAAACTACCCTTTTAAGTACCCGTTCTTTTCCCTTTCTTCGCACCTGATCAAAGATTCAACCTTACCAATTGTTAAAGATAATTATGACGATCCTTGCTCTTGCTTCTTTCGGAAAAATGGTGTTCTGGTTAAGCCTGATTCTGATTTTTTACAGTTATGTAGGCTATGGCATATTGTTATGGTTAATCATAAAGATTAAAGGCAATCTTAAGCGGTTCCAGCCTCCCCGTGAAAAGGTGATTTTTATGCCCACTGTTGCGCTGGTAGTGGCAGCTTACAATGAAGAAGATTATATAAAGGAAAAAATAGAGAACAGTCTCGCCTTACAATACCCCAGTGATCTGCTTGAGTTGGTTTTTATAACAGACGGATCAACAGATCGAACGAATGAAATTATCAGCCAGTATCCTTTAATCAAGCTTCTCTTTCAGCCGGAAAGAAGGGGAAAGTCGGCGGCAATGAATAGAAGCATATCTCATATCAACGCTTCAATAGTTGTTTTTTGTGATGCCAATACTCTTCTCAACCAGGAATGCATTATGGAAATAGTAAAGCATTATTCCGACCCCCGGGTTGGTGGAGTGGCGGGCGAAAAGAAGATCATCCAGGAGGGAATAAACGGGGCAGCTGCCGCAGGAGAAGGCCTCTACTGGAAATATGAGTCTTTCCTAAAAAAACTTGATTCAGATCTATACAGTACAATTGGGGCGGCGGGCGAATTGTTCTCCGTTCGAAAGGAATTATTTGAGCCAGCCCCGGAAGGAACAATTTTGGAAGATTTTGTTCAGTCCCTTAAAATCTGTACCAAAGGATATGTATTACGTTACGAGCCAAAGGCTTACGCCGCAGAAGCGCCCTCGGCTTCCATTAAAGAGGAAATGAAACGAAAAATAAGGATTTCAGCGGGAGCCTTTCAGGCGATGATAATGCTAAAGGAGCTTTTCAATATCTTCCAATACCCGGTTTTGTCTTTCCAGTTTATCTCACATCGTGTTTTACGCTGGACCATCTGCCCGCTGGCGCTTATACTTCTTTTAGTATCAAACTTTTTCCTGGTTTTCACCTCAAGCAGTGGCTTTTATGGCCTTATCCTGGTACTTCAATGCCTGTTTTATTTAATGGCTATTGCCGGTTGGATCCTTGCCCGCCGGGAAATTAAACTCAAGGTATTTTACCTTCCGTTTTATTTTCTTTTTATGAACTTATCGGTATTTCTTGGCTTGTGGCGATTTCTCAAAAACAATCAATCCGTTCTATGGGAAAAAGCCTCCCGGCAAAAACTACCCAAATACCACTGAAAGGGTATAGGAAATAAGGGCTTATCACTTATCTTCGCTTTACAAAAATATAATAAAAGGATATTTGGTTTATTGATAATTGTTGTTATTTTTACTATTCCAACCGAATGTCCATTCAAGATCCTCTGAATATCTTTACCATTTCTACTCTGATTAGCTTGCCTGGTTCTCACAAATCCTTCGAATAGCCACTGCTATCTGATTAACACCCGATTGCAATCCACATAACCATGTAATAAAGCCGCTTTAAAGTTGAGCTATTAAATTGTTATCTATAACATCCTCCCATTCCCTTGAAACCATCGATCCAAATTCAGTCCCGTTGAAAAATTGCGAATTATTCATATTTAAAAATTTTTTCTGCCCATGAAAAAGCAAATACTCGCAATTGATGACAGTAAGGCGATACGCTTCTTGCTTCAAACTGTACTTGGAAAAGACTACCAGGTTATTACCGCACCGGATGGATGCTCGGCTATGTATTGGTTATCTAAAAAGAATTTACCAGACCTCATTATAACAGATGCCCAATTGCCAGATATGGAAAATTGGGAACTGGTTGAACAACTCTCCATAAGTGGATTGTACAGGAATATTCCAATGATTGTTTTGTCGTCCATTGACAAAGAAGAAACAAATGCGAAGTGCCTGCAGTATGGTATTAAGAAACATTTTACCAAGCCATTTAATCCGATCGATTTACTGGAGGCTGTAAACAAAATCTCCACTTCAAAAGGAGTGAGGATTACAGCCGAGGTAGCCTGATAATTTACGTACGTTATGAAAATCACAAACCCTTAAACCTTGCTGAATGGAACTTACTATTACACCTGAAGAAAAAATACGGAAGAAGAATTACCGCCATTTTACTATTTCTCCCAAGAGCAATACTATTATTGCTGAAAAGAAAAGGGCGGACTTCTTTTATATAGGTCGCAAAACAAGCAGCATTGACAGTCTAATCAGATCATACGAAACCGGGTACGCAGCAGAGAATACAGAGAATGCAAAATTCATTTTGAACCGGCTTGTATCCCAGGAAAATTCCGTTCCGGCTGTATTCATTATTGATTCCTCAATAAACAATAAAGAAATTTCGGATATCTTTCAATTCGTCAATACACTGACGGACATTTCTGCAGTGCCTTTTATCATTGATGCCGCTAACGCTTCAGCGGCGGAAATTGAATCGATCAGCAAACTGGAATTTGTTGATGAGATTCTTTTTCTGAACGATTATAAAAGTGAGCAACTCTCCGGCAAAATAAATTTTCTGAAAAAAATAAAGCAGAGAGCGCAATTACTGAGAGTTAAAAATACTATTGAAACATCTGGCAGCAGGCAACCGGATTCCCGAAATATTTTGAAAAGAGCATTTGACATCATATTATCTTCCATACTACTTCTTGCTGCCAGCCCTATTTTTGTGCTGATAGCATTGGCTATTAAAATTGAATCGCGTGGACCTGTATTTTATATCTCCAAAAGGGCCGGAAAGGGATATAAGATATTTGACTTTTTTAAATTCCGTACCATGTATACTGGCGCAGATCTCCTGAGAAAGGATTTTATGCATATGAACCAGTACAACGCAGACCCATCCGGAAAGTCGGTATTTCTTTAAGATCAATAATGATCCGCGAATTACTAAAGTCGGTTTGTTTCTCCGTAAAACCAGCCTCGATGAATTGCCCCAGTTTCTTAATGTCTTATTAGGCGACATGTCGCTGGTAGGTAACCGTCCTCTCCCCCTTTATGAAGCAGCCGCGTTAACCACCGACGAATGGGCTAAGCGTTTTATGGCACCGGCTGGCATTACCGGATTGTGGCAAATTAAAAAAAGAGGGCAAGATGAAATGTCTACGGAAGAAAGGCTGACACTTGATATAGATTACGCGGAAAGAAATAATTTCATGTATGATTTATGGATCATGGCCAACACTCCCTCTGCCCTGATTCAAAAAACAAATGCCTAATTTACACTATCTTTAATAACACAAACACAATCCCGCTATAACCAGCGGGATTGTGTTTGTACTTAAAAGAAGAAAGTGTATTCAGTTTCACCACTCATATCTATTATTACGCTCAACTATAACCAGGCTTCCGTTACGGTCGATTTCCTGGAGTCCGCTAAAAAATTACATTATAAGAATTTTGAAATCCTGGTTTGCGACATGGCCTCCGCAGAAGACGTTACTAAAATTATTCACCCGGAAAAATATCCCAACACCCGCCTGTTATTAAGCAACAAGAACCTGGGATTTGCCGGAGGAAATAATTGGGGCATGCGGCAGGCAAAAGGCGATTTCTTTTTTATTGTAAACAATGATACCGTAATGACGGAGTATTTGCTGGATAATTTGTTGAAGCCATTTACGGAAGACCGTTCTATCGGAGTAACCTCTCCAAAAATCATGTACTATCATCATCCGGATACCATTCAATACGCCGGCTTTTTCCCTATGAATAAGTATACCGGCCGAACTACCATTAGAGGAGAATCGGAAAAAGATATCGGGCAATATGATATTTCCGGGCCCACCAGCGGATCGCATGGGTGCGCCATGCTGGTTAAAAGGGAAGTGGCAGAAAAGACGGGCATGTTCCCGGAGAAATTCTTTCTTTATTACGAAGAATGGGATTGGTCGGCCAGGATTATTAAAGCCGGCTACAAAATCTGGTATGTGGCAGACGCCACCATTTATCATAAAGAATCAATGACGGTTGGAAAAAGCAATCCGCTGAAAGTATATTACCACACGCGAAACCGAATTCTATACATGCGCAGAAATACTTCCTGGTTTCAAATGACTGTTTTTACGTTTTTCTTTATTTTTATATCAATGCCAAAATCGCTAACACAATTTTTATTTAAGAAACAATTTACTCAAATGCGTTTTTTTTTAAAAGGAGTAGCCTGGAACCTCTATTCCTCCAGCCGATCTGTTGTGTAAACTAATGAGGGCTAAATAATAATAGTTTGAAATTTAAATCGTTTATGATACATGTTAACAACAGTGGTTAAGGTCATTTTTTTGATACTATTTTTTTATATACTGGTAAATGTATTGTACCTGTTCCTGATTGCCGTGGCCGGCAGAATTACCAAAAGCAAAAAATATGGTATCCATCCTCAAAAAAAACGGATCGCTGTCCTTATCCCATCCTATAAAGAAGATAATATTGTAGTGCATACGGCCGAGGAGGCAAGAAATCATAATTACCCGTCGCAATACTTTGATGTATTTCTTGCAGCTGATCAGCTGCAAAAAGAAACGATTGAATTATTATGGGCCGTTCCGGTAAACGTACGGGAAGTACATTTTGAAATTGGATCCAAGGCCCGATCACTTAATGAATTGCTGAATTCGATTCCTCCTGACAAATATGATGTCGCTATTATACTGGATGCAGATAACGTGATGCTGCCCGGATGCCTGGAGCAGGTAAACGACGCCTTTCAAAATGGGTATAAAGCCGTCCAGTGTCACCGCATCGCTAAAAACACCAACACCCCTGTGGCCGTACTCGATGCAATGAGTGAGGAGATAAATAATCATTTTTTTCGCAAAGGACTTCGTTCGCTTGGTCTCTCTTCTACGTTAATTGGATCTGGAATGGCCTTTGAATTCAATAAAATCAAAGAAATCTATAATAAGCCGGGCATACTCGGAAACCCAGCCTGCGACCGGGAAATAGACTTTGAAATAATGAAAGCAGGCATATCCATTGAATTTCTTGAGGAGGCATATGTGCTTGACGAAAAAGTAGCCAGCCGGGCCGTGTATGAAAAACAAAGGACAAGGTGGCTTGAATCTCAAATCATCCATCTGAAATTATTCTTCGATAAGGCCCAGGGACCATTACCCAAAACCGCCAATTATTGGAACAAGTTATTTCTGAATCTTATCCCGCCGCGCCTCATATTTCTGGCAACCTTTTCCTTTATTCTTCTGCTTTTAATGATTCAAGGATTGTTTCATTTCTCTATAATCGCCCCCGACGCACGCTGGTGGCTGGTACTCTTTGGAGTTTACATTCTTACTTTCTTAATTTCCCTGCCATCGAAATTTTATAATGCGGAAACCTGGAAAGCCATTCTTTATGTGCCCGTGCTGATGTTTTCCATGCTCAAAGCACTATTGAAAATGAAAGTCAGCCGAAAAGAATTCCTGCATACCCCCAAATCATTTACCCAAAAAGATAAGGTTAATTAGGCGAGCGTTTTCCTTAGGATTTTGCGATTCCAGCCTTACTTTCCCACATTTTTTTCACTATTGTAACTGTATATTTTTTTTGGCTGTTTATTTGTTGCCTTCCGGCGTCTTCCCCTATTCTTTTTTTTAGGGATAGTTATCCGTACTCCTTGAACTATCCGGCAATAAATATAATAAGTCAAACAAACATACATAAAGATGCATTTAAAACGTTTTTTGGTAAGGTTGTTGCGTAAAGAAGAAATTGAACGCTGTTTCAAAATCGCAATACATCCAAATTTCGAAAAACCATTTGCATGATAAACTTTACCTATTTGAATAGGAAGGCTTTATGCTTCTTATCTTTTTTCTTAGTTCTCACTCTATCTTCTACTTCCCAGCAAGTGCCCAAAGGACTGACCGCTTCCTCCAATGGTCAATATATCGGGTTCTATGAATATACACCGGTTGACTATTCTTCAAACTCATCTGAAAAATACCCCGTTATTATTTTTCTCCATGGAATCGGCGAACGCGGAAACGGAACTACCGAATTACCATTTGTACTTGGCCAGGGAATCCCTAAGTACATAAATAACGGGCATCCGATGCGTTTTTTTTGGAACGGGAAATGGGAGACTTTCCTGGTTCTATCCCCCCAGCTTAGCCGCGACTATGGCGACTGGCAGAATTTTTATGTAGATGAGATGCTCAATTACGCCAAACAAAACCTTCGTATCGATACAAACCGCATCTTTCTTACCGGCCTTAGTTTAGGCGGAGGAGGGGTTTGGAAATATGCTTCCGCTTCGTTGGGAAATGCAATGAAGTTTGCTGCAATAGCTCCGGTTTGCGGCACCTGTGCTATGTCGAATGCCTGCAATCTCGCTAATGCTAACCTCCCAGTCTGGGCCTTTCACGCCCAGGACGACGGTATTGTCGGAGCCGGTTGTACAACCAGTTCTATCCAGGCTATAAATAATTGTAATCCGGTCGCTAAACCATTGATGACAATATATTCAAATGGGGGTCATTTTATTTGGGACCGGTCTTATGATACGGTGTATAATTGGCAAAACCCGAATATATATGAATGGTTCCTGGGACAGAATAAGAGCCTTCCTGTTAATACTGCTCCTGTTGCCAATGCCGGATCGGATATTACCATATCATTACCTGCCACCAATGCCACCATTAACGCGAATGGTTCCATTGATCTGGATGGAAATATTGTACGGTATTTATGGAGGAAGATCTCGGGGCCTGGCCCGGATATTATTCAAGCACCCAATAATGTTTCTTCCAATATTTCAGGGCTATCCATACCCGGCGTTTATGTTTACGAATTATTGGTTGTTGACAACCGGGCCGCTTCCAGATTCGATACGGTCCAGGTTACGGTTAATAACGGCCCCCCCGGAACTAACCTCGCTCCGGTGGCAGTAGCGGGGACGGATCAATCGATAACGGTCGACTTCACTAATCTGGATTCCTGGGGAAGCAGCGACACCGATGGAAGTATTGTAAGTTATCTATGGACCAAAATTTCGGGGCCCTTATCGTACAACATGCCATATAACATGTATGGCTCCTGTGGAATAAACGGGCTGGTATCCGGTGTTTACCAGTTTGAATTAAAGGTTACGGATAATATGGGCGCTGTAGGAAAAGATACTGTTCAGGTAACAGTTAACTTACCTGGTTTGCCCCCAGGTAATCAAATACCGAATGCCAATGCAGGGCCGGATATCACTCTTACTTTGCCCGCTAACAATACTACACTAAACGGTTCGACTTCTAACGACCCGGACGGAAGTATTCAATCTTATTCCTGGAGTAAAATTAATGGACCCGCTCAGTATAATATTGGCAACGCTACTGCCTCCGCAACTCCAGTAAGTAACCTCGTCCAGGGCAGTTACAGTTTTCGTTTAGTGGTTACTGATAACAATGGAGCTACTGATGATGATACGGTAATTTTAACGGTTAATGCGGCCCCTCCGCCAGTAAACCTGGCACCGATCGCCAGAGCGGGTGCAAATATTTCATTAACACTACCGGCTAACAGTACTACCCTAAATGGTTTTGATTCCTATGATCCGGACGGTTCAATTGTTTCATTTGCCTGGAGTAATATATCCGGGCCGGCTCAATTCACCATAACCGACCCCAATGGCGGATCAACGCAGCTAAGTAACCTGGTTCAGGGAAATTATAGTTTCCGGCTCCTGGTTACAGATAATAATGGAGCAACGAGTTCTGATACTGTTCTGGTGATTGTGAGTAATGCCCCGCCACCGCCAAATGTTTCGCCCCTAGCCATTGCAGGAGCAGATATTTCGATAACATTACCGAATAATACTACCACGCTGAATGGTTTTGCTTCTACGGACCCGGATGGTTTTATTGTATCTTATAATTGGGTTAAATTGAGCGGGCCGGCTCAGTTTAGCATTGTTAATGCGAATGCGGCATCAACAAGTCTTGCTAACCTGGTACAAGGCTCCTACGGTTTCCGACTGGTAGTTACGGATAACAATGGAGCAATAGACAGTGATACTATAACAGTAACAGTAAATGCCGCTCCACCCCCACCAAACCAGGTCCCTGTTGCCAATGCAGGTGCGGATATATCAATAACACTACCCAATAACAGCAGTACCCTGAATGGTTCCGCCTCCTCCGATCCGGATGGTAATATTGTTTCTTATAGCTGGAGTAAAATAAGCGGACCCGCACAATATGCCATAGCAAACGCTTCTGCTTCTACTACGGCTCTTATCAATCTGGTTCAAGGTTCTTACCACTTTCGTTTGGTAATAACAGATAATAATGGAGCGGTAGATAGTGATACTATTATAGTAATAGTAAATGCGGCACCCATATCGCCCAACCAACCACCAAATGCTAATGCTGGTACCGACTTTTCTGTTAGCCTGCCTAGTCCTACTATTTACCTGAATGGTTCCGCATCCAATGATCCGGATGGTACTATTTCGACATACAGCTGGGCAAAAATAAGCGGGCCCGGTGCCATTACGATAGTTAATTCTACTACCTCCCTACCCAATATAGATGGGGTACAGGCGGGTGAATATGTTTTTGAGCTTACGGTAACCGATGATAAAGGCGCGACTGCCAAAGACCAGGTAAAATTAACCGTTATAGCGGCAGTGAATGTGATGCCAATAGCCAATGCCGGAAGAGATTCATCCATTGCATTACCTGCCAGTTCTGCCATTCTAAACGGAAGCCTCTCCTTCGACCCTGATGGAATTATAACAACCTATAATTGGAAACAGGTAAGCGGTAGTACTTATGCTACATTTACTGATAAAACAAATGCCTACACACGGATATCCAACCTGGGGCCGGGAGAATATATTTTTGAGCTTACTGTTACGGATAATCTGGGCGCCTCGCGGAAAGACAGTGTCTCCATTGCTGTAATAAACAACTTCCGTTATAATGAGCGTTTGGCTGTTTATCCTAATCCGGCAAGCAGCCTAATCACTGTACAGTGCATTAGCGATAGTGTCGGACAATCGAAAATTTCCGTATATGATCAAAATGGAATATTGATTCAAACCAGCGTGTTTGTAAAAGGACAGGCAGTATATGAGAACCAGGTAAATATTTCCAGACTGAAATCCGGCATTTATTTCCTGGAAATAATGATCAATAGCAAAAAGAAAATGATAACCCGATTTATTAAAAATTAGGAAATCGATATATTCCTTTGAACCAGGCGATGGTACCCATCGCCTTTTTTCATTTTAGGTTAACCCTATATTTTTCATCTGCTTAATAATAATGAACATTCATTCTTTCTTTATTCGCATCAATAATGCTGTAATGAGAATTATGAATTAAGGATCATTCTTTTCCCAAAAAAAGAATCGCCTGTGGAAAAATCGATAAGAACCTGACTGGCAGCAAGCAAGATCGTTTTTAGTAAACAAGTGGCGAAAGGGCATATTCAAAGTAGAATTAATTTGCCATACTTTGGCATAGTGATTGCCAATTCGGGTTATCTATTTTCCCTCCCCTATTAAAGCTGTGATTGGTCTAGATTAAAGGTTCTGATCTTCTTCATTTAAGTAGAAGGCGAGGGCATGTTTTGATACGGCCAAAAATTATTCCACTCTATTTATTATTTAATCAACTATCAGCGGTTTTCATAATCGACCTGATTTGTTTAACCATTTTTTACATCCTGGAAAGTGATAGACCTTATGAAGAAGTTTCTCAGCCTCAGCCTGTTTTTAATCCCCCTTTTATTGCCCGCACAGCAGGTCGCAAAAAACCTCACTGCATCCAACGGGGTGTTTATCGGCTTTTATGAATACAAGCCAGTTGACTATAATGCCAATCCAACTACAAAGTATCCGGTTATTATTTTCCTGCATGGTATTGGAGAAAGAGGAGATGGTGTTACTA
This sequence comes from uncultured Chitinophagaceae bacterium, assembly GCA_963775145.1. Lineage (GTDB taxonomy): Bacteria > Bacteroidota > Bacteroidia > Chitinophagales > Chitinophagaceae > Endoryza. Next base: position 93,324 of record CAVZHZ010000009.1, on the reverse strand, counting down.
ACCTGCCCCTGGTCTTAGCCAATGGGATTCCCAAAAACATAAATGAGGGTCATACCATGCGATTTTTCTGGAACGGAAAATGGGAAACCTTTTTGGTTCTTTCGCCCCAACTTAGCACGGCTTATGGTAATTGGCCAGATTTCTATGTGTCGGAGATGATAAATTATGCGAAACAAAACATGCGAATTGATCCCGACCGCATTTTCCTTACCGGCCTGAGCCTGGGTGGTGGGGGTGTTTGGAGCTTCGCTTCCTCTTCCTTTAACAATGCAAAAGAATTGGCGGCCATCGCCCCCGTATGCGGCACCTGCTCCATGTACAGTGCCTGCAATATTGCCAGTGCCAATCTTCCGGTTTGGGCTTTTCACGCACAGGATGATGGAATTGTGGGAAGTGGTTGTACCACCAGTTCTATTCAGAGTATCAATAATTGTAACCCGGCAGTGAAGCCTTTGATGAGTATATATTCAAATGGCGGACATGGAATCTGGGGCAGATCGTACGATACTGAATATAATTATCACGATCCAAATATGTATGAATGGTTCCTGGGACAAAACAAGAGTTTGCCAGTAAACATTTTACCAGTTCCCAATGCGGGAAATGATTTCACTATTTCAAGTGCTGTCGGCACCGCTTCATTGAATGGTTCGGGATCTACTGATGCCGATGGCAACCTGGTTCGGTATTCCTGGAAGCAGATTTCGGGTCCAATTACAGGAAATATACTTTCCCCAATTACTACTAACGGGTTGTCTTCCGTTTCAGGGCTAACAACTCCCGGAACATATCAATATGAATTAAAAGTGGTAGATAACCGGGCTGGTTTGGCGACGGATATTGTTTCTATTACGGTGTCATCAAGTTTCTCGGGTGGTAATATTGCCCCGGTTGCCCGTACTAAAGCCGATTATTCCATTACCCTTCCAACTAATAGTGCTACGTTAAATGGATCCGACTCCTACGATTCCGATGGATCCATCGTTTCTGTTAACTGGACCAAAATCAGCGGGCCTGGTCAGTTTACAATTTCCAATACGGCAGCTGTAAATACAACGGCCACCAACCTCGTGCAGGGCACCTACAATTTTAAACTGACAGTAACGGATAACAACGGAGCAACAGGCAGCGATACCATAGCTATCACGGTTAATTCATCCGTTGCGCCTCCGCCCCCTACAAACCAGGCCCCCATTGCCAATGCCGGAGCCGACATGGTACTTACCTTACCAACTAATAATGCCACGCTCAATGGTTGGGCTTCGTATGATACAGATGGTTCGATCTCATCTTATACCTGGAGTAAAATAAGTGGACCAGCATCCTATTCCATTGCTAACGCGGGGGGTGGTTCAACCGCTCTAACGGGTTTGGTGCAGGGAACCTATACTTTTAGCCTTACTGCGACTGATAACGCAGGAGCCACCAGCGTAGATAATGTTATTGTAACTGTCAATCCGGGCGCATCCCAGAATCCACCCGCCTCTTTAGCCCCCGTAGCGAGGACCGGTCCCAACTCTACCATTACCCTGCCAACCAACAGTACCACGGTGAGTGGTTATGATTCGTACGATCCGGATGGGTATATTGTTTCGTTTAGCTGGAGCAAAATCAGTGGACCGCAGCAATTCAACATCAGCAACACAACAGCAGGCTCTACTTCTATTACCAATCTCGCGCAGGGTTCTTACCTCTTCAGATTATTGGTTACTGATAATTCAGGGGCAACAGTAGCCGATACTATCATGGTTACAGTAAATCCAGGGCCCTCATCCATACCCGTATCCATGGCTCCTATTGCGAAGGCAGGCCCTGAATTTCTCTATAACACTACCTGCGAATAGCATAAATTTAAATGGATACAATTCATATGATCCGGATGGGTATATTACTTCGTTTAACTGGAGTAAGATAAATGGGCCGGCGCAATACAATATTTCAAACTCATCATCAGGCTCCACCACCGTCACTAACCTGGCGCAGGGTTCATATCTCTTCAGGTTGATGGTTACAGACAATACCGGGGTAATGGCAGATGACACGTTGTTGGTAATTGTAAACCCGGGGTCTGCACCCATTATCCCGATCACTACACCGCCTATCGCCCGGGCAGGAGCCGACAACGCGCTTACCCTACCCAGCAACACGGCTACCTTACGGGGATATGATTCGTATGATCCAGATGGTTATATTACTTCCTTTGGCTGGAGTAAAATCAGTGGCCCCCAGCAATACAATATCTATAATCCATCTGATGGCATGACATCTGTCAGCAACCTGGTCCAGGGTTCTTACCTCTTCAGGCTGCTGGTGACAGACAATTCAGGAGCCTCATCAGCCGATACAGTTTTAATAACGGTTAATTCCGCCACCGGGCTTTCTGTTCCTTCTACCGGAGGTTCGGCCAATCCCATTGTTGCCAAAACTGTTGGGGAAGTTTCAGGTTATGCAGATAAAATAACAGCCTATCCGAATCCGGCCACTTCCAACATAACCCTGCGGTATAGCAGCGACACCTCGGGTCAATCGAAGATGATTATTTATGATGTTACGGGAAAAGCAGTACGACAGGTGCAGTTTTATAATGGCGCTTCTACTTATGAGATCCCGGTATCGCTTTCAGATTTCAAAACCGGAATTTATTTTGTGGAAATTAGCACCGGTAACAGGAAAAAGCTGGTAACAAAATTCATCAAGCAATAACTATTAAAAGCCGATAATGCAAGGAGCGATGACAAAATCATCGCTCTTTTTTTTTCCACAAAACGCCATTCATTTTATTACGATAATGGATTTATGAATCTACTAAGAACAACCTAGAAAAACTACGAATACCCCTCACTTACTATTACTCGTTTTCACCATAATTCCGAAATTTAAGGCAGGGAGCAAATGGCTGGTATAGATATTGTACCTCTACCAGTAGAAAAAAATCCCTATGAAGACTATCTACTCTTTTATTCCGCAGAACTCCTTTTCAATTGCCTGTAAACACAGCAATTCGGTTCTTCGTTTCATAACCTGAAATATTTTTCTATTCATTCTACCCCGCCCGGCTTCATTTAATTTTTAGCAGCAGTAGAAAAGATTAACAGCAACGAAAATTAAATCCACTGCTTTAACGCAGAAAAATCCGTTCTATCTATGAAAAACTTTATACCCGCTTTCGGATTATTGTTTCTTTCCATAGCTGTTTCCGGACAACAGATAGCCAAAACCCTGATCGCTGCCAATAGCCAGTTGGTTGGATTTCTTGAATACAAGCCCGTTGATTATAATGTTGACTTAACTATCAAGTACCCCCTTATTATTTTTCTTCATGGAATGGGGGAAAGAGGCAACGGCACTTCACAAATATGGTCGGTCGCCAATAATGCCATTCCTAAATACATCAATGCGGGACATCCTATGCGGTTTTTCTGGAATGGAAAATGGGAAACCTTCCTTGTATTATCGCCTCAACTAAGTACCACTTATTTTGATTGGGTAAATTTCTATACCGAAGAAATGATCAAATACGCAAAGGCAAATCTTCGTATCGACACGAACCGGATTATCGTTACCGGGCTTAGTTTAGGAGGTGGGGGAGCCTGGCGATATGCAACCTCTTCTTTATCCAATGCTCAGCAACTGGCCGCCGTAGCACCTGTTTGCGGCACCTGTTCCGGTGTTACTTATAATAATATCGCTACCGCCAATCTTCCGTTATGGGCCTTTCACGCACTGGATGATGGAGTGGTAGGCGCCGGCTGTACCACGAGCCAGGTAGCGGCCGTTGAACTTGCCAGTCCCGCCATTGCACCCTTAATGACTTTATACAGTAGTGGTGGTCATGGTATTTGGGACCGTGCCTACGATTACAATTATAACTGGCAAAATCCGAATATATATGAATGGTTCCTCGGGCAAAATAAAAGTCTCCCTGTAAACATATTACCTGTATCCAATGCCGGACCAAATATTACTATTTCTACGGCTACGGCTACGGTAAACCTGAGTGGAATTAATTCCACTGATACAGACGGCACGCTCGTACGATATATATGGCGCAAGGTTTCGGGCCCTGCAGCGGGAACTATAAATACGCCGGTTTCAACAACCGGGTTAACTTCGGTTACAGGACTTTCCGTATCCGGAACATATGTATACGAATTAAAAGTGGTGGATGACCGGGCCAGCGTTGCTAGTTCAACGGTAACCGTTACCGTGGTAAACGGGGTAGTCTCCAACATACCGCCCATTACCGAAGCGGGAACCGATATACTGACGGTAACTTCTACAGCTAATTTAAACGGAAGCAATACTTATGATCCGGATGGTTCAATTGCTTCGTACCAATGGACGAAAATTTCCGGTCCCGCTCTCTTTTCAATCTCTAATGCTAATATTGCGACTCCTGCATTATCATTTCTTATGCTGGGAGATTACGCTTTTGAATTACAATCAACCGATAATGCCGGATCGAGTACTAAAGACACTGTATACATTCGTTCGGCACCTTCTGCCTTGCCAGTACAATGGCTGTATTTTAATGCGAAAAAAACAGGCGCTAAAAACAAATTGTTATGGTCAACAGAAAGTGAGTACCAGAATGATCTGTTTGAAATAGAAAGAAGCGACGATGGAATCCATTTCAACCGCATTGGTGAAGTACTTGGTGCGGGAAACTCATTCAAAATGCATAACTACCAGTTCACAGATAATTATAAGAGTAGCCAGAAAATATTCTATCGCATCAGGCAGGTGAGCCGGGATCGAAAAAGCAGTTACAGCACCATTGCCATGATAAACCCAGGTGGATCCGATTTATCATCGATCGATCATTTCCCGAATCCAGCGCAAAAACAAGTAACGGTCGTAATCAATAAACCCGAAGAGGGCATGGTTACCATTTCGCTTTATTCTGTAGACGGGAGAATGGTACAGCAAAAACAAATTATGAAAGATATAGAATCAATAAGCACGAGCCTGGATGTGCAACAGTTAACCAGGGGCACCTACCTGATGAAAGTATCCATCGGGAATTCCGCACCGGAAGTGCGAAAAATGATCAAACAATAATTAACGGAAAGGTTTATAAAATGAAAAGGTGGCAAGACCTAACAAGGGCTTGTCACCTTTTGTATCTCCATATCCATATATAACGGCATACTCGCCGAGCAGACACTTTTCCTGAACACGGCGAACCTTTTCCTCGCCATAACAATTAAGCCCGTTAATCTTACCGGTAATAAAACCGTTTGTGATTTCCAACCGGGTTGCCACGCAATCTAACTTCTGCTTTTCGCACCAGGGCCGTACCCAGTTTTCTGCCGAAGCGGAAACAATAACCACTTCTACTCCCGCCTCCTGCAGTTTTTTTATTTCTTTCATTGCTTTAACCCTTACCAGGGATGGAATAACACTTTCCGCAAAATCATTGCATTCTTGCTGGAATTGTTCCACTGATTTTTTCCCGAAGAAATAAGTGAGTATTCTTTCCTTGGCCCATTGATTGGAAATTATACCCGATTTATAAGCGATTAAAAAAGGACTGTTCAACAGGAAACCCAGGTAGAAGTGCAGGCTGCCCTTCTGATGTTTTATAAACTCCAGCAACGTATCCTTATGGGTAACGGTTCCATCAAAATCAAAAAAAGCTATTTGCTTCACAGCTTCATTTTTTTGAAAATAAACTCGGGGATACATTTAATAATTAACATGATCCAACGCCAGAACCATTTCACATATACCACATTTATTTTTTTCTCAATGGCCCGGTATACAGCTTCGGCTACCTGTTCGGGTTTGGCGGTTAATAAAGGCGGTAAAGACAATCCTTCTGTCATCCGAGTATATACAAATCCGGGTTGAATGCTTACCACATGTACTCCTTCGCGGAAAAGGCGGTTTCTCAAGCCCGACAGGTATGCAGTAAATCCCGCTTTCGCGCTTCCATATATATAGTTGCTTTGTCTCCCCCGTTCACCGGCTACAGAACTAATCCCTACGATGGTTCCTTTCTGCTGTTTAGCATAAAAATTACTCACCACATTTAATATAGAAACAGCGCCTGTATAATTACTGTGAATGATCTTTTCCGCTTCCTGCCAGTGGGCCCGGGCCGTTTCGTTTTCGCCCAGGTATCCAAATACACAAATGGTTATATCGGGTTTTACCGGTAGTGATTCAAAAAAGGAAAGATGAGAATTAAAATCCAACGCATCAAACTCGTGAATTGTGCAGGATGCCTGATAGCGGACCTCCAAATCGGATCGTAATGGTTGGAGGCGTTGTTCATTTCGGGCCGCTAATTGCAAACTATATCCTTTAGACGCCATTGTACGGGCAATAGCAACAGACATATCAGAAGTGGCACCTAGCAATAATACGGTGGGCATGTGAAAAATATAATTTAATCGGTGGTTAGAAGTAATCGGTCGGATTGCATAGAACGGAATTTTCCATCCGGGTTGTATAGCTGAACAATATTCTTAAATTCCTGTAGCCGGGGATACCCGGCTTTCAGCACCTCAGGTTTCATTCGGGCATCTTTACTCATATATAAGCGACCGCCATATTGCAATACAACCTCGTCCAGCTCATCAAGAAATTCAAACAATCCCTTTCGCACCGGAATATCAAGCGCCAGTGTATATCCTTTTTGAGGAAATGAAATCATGCTTTCCTGTTCCCCAAAAACTTTTAATACGGCAAGGAACGATCCAATTCCTTTTGCGCTGATTTGTTTTAATATTTCAACGAGCCCTTCTTTGGCTTCCAAAGGCAATACAAACTGGTATTGTATAAAACCTTTCTTTCCGTATCCCCTGTTCCAATGCAGGATGGCATCCAACGGGTAAAAGAAGGGTTCGTAGCTAACTATATTATTTATTTCTTTTTTGAAATTTTTGCCGTAATACAAAAAATTAAAGAGTTTAACCGTTAAGCGGTTTAATACCCAGGATGGTAGGTTAAATGGAAAAGTGATCTGCTTTTGAGCAGGAAATTTCAATGGCTGGCCTTTATACTTTTCCGGTAATTCCTCCACGGTCGCATGCTCGCCCAGGATCAGAATACTTCTTCCAAAATGCTGGCCCTTCTTCAGGCAATCGATCCACGCGACGGAATACGTGTATTGCTTATACTCGTCAAATAAGCGGATAATTTCCTCGAGGTTTCCCGCTTTTATTTGTTTTTGCCTGATATAGGAAGTCTCGATTTTCTTGAGCCGGAATTTTACCCTGGTAATCATTCCCGTTAGTCCCATCCCTCCACAGGTGGCTTCAAATAAATCGGGTCGCCATTGCAGCGAACAGGTAGTTATTTCGCCACTGGACAATACCAATTCCATTTCAATAATATGATTGGAAAAAGATCCATCCACATGGTGATTTTTTCCATGAACATCACTTCCTACCGCTCCACCTACCGTTATAAATTTGGTACCCGGTGTAACGGGCAGAAACCATCCTTTTGGTACAATGACTTCAAGAATCTTATCGAGAGTGAGTCCGCTCTGGCATTCAAATATACCCTTGTCCGAATCGAAAGATAGAATCTTGTCATACTTGAGGGTATTAATTGTTTCGCCGGCCAGGGATGCATCTCCATAACAGCGGCCGTTACCGCGGGGAATAAACTGTTGGCTTTTACTAATAAGATGCTGCAACTGGTCGTCGTAAGTGAAAAATCGTTCCTCACTTTCGATGGCCGGATAATTACCCCAGTTAGCTATGGAATGTTTCATAATTATTCAAAAAAAGTAAGGTCCTTAAAATATAATATCACAAAAAAACTAGACATCCAAAGCAGCAGGGTGATTTGAATAAAACGATCCCTGTAAAGGATATCGGTAGGGGATCCGGAATTATTCAGAACAAAAATAATCTGGAGGTACCGCATTATACCGGCGATTACAAAAAGAGAAGTATAATACAACCGATGTCCAAATTCTTTATATAAGGCGCCGGAAACGGTATAATTAATATAAGCAACAATTATAACCGCGCAAACGAGGCCCAATAAAATATTAAGGTAATCCAGTGTGTATCCTTTGATAGCCTTACGCATGTCATTTCCGGTTGAAAGCTTCAGCATAACATCATCACGCCGCTTACCGATAGCCATAAAAAGCGCCAGCAGGAAGGTCATAATAATCAGCCATTCCGTAGTATCGATATGACCCAATACGGCCCCTCCCTTTACCCGCAACACAAATCCGGCTGATACAATGATTATATCAACAATCGAAATATTTTTTAATCCGAAAGAATAACCCAGGTTAAGCAGGTAATAAATACCCAGTAAAAAAAGAAATTTGCCGCTATCATCTAACAGGTATGCAAGAGTAGTTCCCGCAATAAATAACAGGATTGCTATAATCAACCCGGTAGACTTTTTCACCTTACCGGAAGCCAGGGGTCTCTTGCTCTTGGTGGGATGTTTCCGATCGTCTTCCACATCCCGGTAATCATTTATAATATAAATACTGCTTGCCAGGAAACTAAAAGCCATAAATCCACCGGCCAATAATTCGATATTCCGTAAATCGAACAATTTACCGGCAAAGAAGGCGGGAATAAACAGGAAAAGGTTTTTGGCCCAGTCTTTTATCCGAAGTAGTTTAATGATGTCCGGCATATAGGGGTTTTACCGGTCTGCAAGATACAGTTCCAACTCCGGACTTGCAATAGTTGGGGTTTTGATAATCAATCAGTAATTTGATGTCGGATTCGTTTTTCCTATCCGCAAATTCGTGTAATGAAACGTATATTATCGCTGGCCGAAGCAGGATTTATTTTGGTGATTGCACTGGCCCCTGTTTTTGCCAGCTTTCCCTACCGCATTAATATTTTTTTGAGCTGGGAAGGCGCGTACCGTATTTCCCAAGGGCAAATTCCGTATAAAGATTTTGGTATGCCGGTGGGATATATGTTTTGGGTAATCCCAGGCTTTTTTTTCAAACTATTCGGGGCGCAATTAATAACGCTCATTAAGGCGCAGGCATTTATTAATATACTGGCTGGCTTTTCCTTCCGGTCCATTTTCAAGAGTCTTAACCTGGCGCCGCCCATTCGTTTTTTAACCATCATTGTATTTTGTCTTTCCTATTCTTTTTTCAATTACTGGCCCTGGTATAATCATACGGTTTTTGTATATGAACTGATAGCACTCGCGTTTTTATTCCGTTACCTAATGGCGTCCTCGATTACTAAATGGGGTTACCTCTACCTTGTGCTGGCCGGCATGTTTGTTTTCTTTTCTTTTTTTACCAAACAGGATGGAGGTGGGTTAGCCTTCCTGCTTTGCGTTGCTTTGCTGATATACCATGCCTGGATAAGTCAAAAATGGATATCGTTACTCATTTTTGCAGGAAGCATTGCTGTTACCGGGGCAGCTATAATACTTCCACTTATCCCTTACGGTTTTGGTTATTGGTTCAATTATGGTCAGCCACCACATAGCTCACGCATTTCAGCCGTTGACATTGCGTCAGAATTTCTGTATGACTCGCAATGGCTGAAGTTTTATCTCCTGGTTATTGTACTGCTATTAATGTCTGCAATAAAAAATTTTAAAGAATTCATCAGCCATAAAGAACAGATGCTGTTCACCCTGTTAACATTGGGAATACTGGCGCAGGCAGCCATCTTCCAGGTTACCAGCTATGTGCCCATTGATAATAATATTTACTTCAACAGTTTTGCTTTTGCCTTCATTCTTTCCTGGCTCGCCACCAGGCTGCCGATTCCTTTCAATACCTGGAAAGCGGTCATTACCGCCACGACTTTTGTTTTTTTGTGGTGGAGTGCGGTGTACTGGAAATACATCGAACGATTTATTTTCAAGACTGGTAAAGAAAACTATACCTATACTACCTACAATGGGTATAAATATGCAGATGTGGTGAATAAGAATACCTACCTGATTGAATTAGACAGTTCCGCGATACCAATGAATAGATGGCGCTCTCCCGCTCTCCGCTCTTTTCAAAAAATATTATTACCGGGCCCTACGGTTGACGGAATAGAAAGATTGATGGGAATGCCCCTGGTAAAAAACAACAAGAACCTGAAGGTGCTCAATATGACCGAGCTAACCCCATTGGCGGCTGAAATGCCGTTTAAGTTGGAAAGAGGATCCTATTACCCGCTTTGGTTTCATAAAGGAGTAGCTATGTTTGATAAGGAAACAACCCTGTTTGCCGGACGTATTCAAAATAATCACTACGACCTGGTATTGTATGAATATATTCCTTACCTGAATAATTTTTATCCTTATAAAATACGTGAAAACCTCATGGCCTATTACCGGAAGGTGGATAGTTTTCCGGCCCCGAGAAATCCTTCGGCACAAGCGTGGGTGGAAGTGTATGTGAAGAAATAATGTGCAGATGGGCAAATGTGCGAATGGGCGAATGGACAGATGTGTAAATGGACAAATTCTTTAACTTATTAAAAATAATTAATCAGAAAACCTCCGAATGGCACACCAATTAGTTAAAGTAAGAAGATTCTAATTGAAGCACTGAGTCATCTCCTATTTTTTAAATTCCATAGTTAAAACCATTGCCTATCACCCACTCCAATCATATATTATCCTCACCCATTGAATACCTCAAAGGTGTTGGACCACAGCGCGCCGACCTCCTTAAGAAAGAGCTCAGTATTTTTACATTCAAAGATCTGCTGGAACATTACCCCTACCGGCACATCGATAAAACACAGCTTAACCTCATTCGTGATATTCAGCCTCAAACCGAATTTATACAGGTGGCCGGCAAACTGGTTAGCAAGGAAATAATGGGCGAGAACAGAAGCAAGCGGCTTGTATGCGAATTGAAAGACACATCAGGTACATTGGAAATGGTATGGTTCCAGGGAATATCTTTTATAGAAAAACTTTTATCTGTTGGAAATAATTACCTCGTTTTCGGAAGAGTAAGCTTTTACCAGGGCCAACCCCAGATTACACATCCTGAAATTGAACCATTCACGGCCGAGAAAACAGGAGGCAAAAGCTTCCTGGAACCAGTTTATCCCTCTACGGAAAAACTGAAAGCACGTGGGTTGGGAGGGAGACAATTAGCGAGGCTAACCCAGGCACTCTTTCAACTGCTTCATGAAAAAGATCTTCCGGAAATATTACCAGAAAAAATAGTACAATCGCTTAAGCTGATCTCCCGGTATAAAGCTTTTAGTGATATCCATTTCCCTCCTAATTCGACAACATATCAGCAAGCTGTTAACCGGCTGAAGTTTGAAGAATTATTTATTGCCCAGTTGCGGATGGGATTGATACGGGCGCGACGCCATCTCTATTCAAAAGGTGTAGTGTTCAGTCAGGTGGGAGACATCTTCAATACTTTTTACCAGCGAAATTTACCCTTTGAATTGACGGGTGCTCAGAAAAGAGTGATCAAAGAAATCAGGAAAGATTGCGGAAGTGGAAAGCAAATGAACCGGTTGCTTCAGGGCGATGTGGGAAGTGGTAAAACAATTGTTGCCTTACTGATTATGTTGCTGGCTGCTGACAATGGTTTTCAAAGTTGCCTGATGGCGCCCACAGAAATTTTGGCACAACAACATTTTGCCAGTATAACGCAACTGATAAAGGACCTGCCCGTGAATGTTCAGCTATTAACCGGGTCGTCCAAATCTGCTGCCAGAAAAAAAATACTGCATCAGGTAAAAGAAGGAACTATTCATTTGCTGGTGGGCACCCATGCGTTGCTGGAAGATACAGTTCAATTCAACAACCTCGGAATTGCTATCATTGACGAACAGCATCGTTTCGGGGTAGCCCAACGGGCACTGCTTTGGAAAAAGGCTGTTATTCCTCCCCATGTATTGGTAATGACGGCTACCCCGATTCCGCGTACACTGGCTATGACTGCTTATGGCGACCTGGATTATAGCGTAATAGACGAATTGCCGCCCAACCGCAAACCTATTTTAACCGTACATCGTTATGAAACAGTGCGTCACCAGGTAATGGATTTTATAAAGGCCGAAATCGAGGCCGGCCGGCAGGTTTATATCATTTTTCCATTGATTGAAGAATCGGATAAAATGGACTATGAGAACCTGATGAAAGGATACGAAAATGTGAAGGCCTATTTTCCCGAACCAAAATACTGGATAAGCATGGTGCATGGCCGGCAAACCAGTGAAGTGAAAGAAACGAATATGCGTCGTTTCAAAGAAGGAGACACGCAAATCATGGTATCCACCACCGTAATCGAGGTGGGAGTGGATGTTCCAAACGCATCTGTAATGGTCATTGAAAGTGCTGAAAAATTTGGGTTATCCCAATTGCATCAGCTACGGGGTCGGGTAGGCCGGGGAAGTGAAAAAAGTTTTTGCATATTATTAACGGCCACTAAACTCAACAATGAAGCGAAAGAACGGTTAAAAATAATGTGCGCCACCAATGATGGTTTTAAAATAGCGGAAAAAGATTTAGTATTACGGGGACCGGGAGATATAGAAGGTACCAGGCAGAGCGGGGAGCTGAATTTCAAACTGGCGAATATCATCCAGGACAAAGATTGGCTCGATCTGGCCAGGAAACTGGCTGAAAAGATAACCGATGAAGATCCCGACCTGAATTCGGCAGAAAATTTGGCGCTGAAGGCTTATCTGCAGGAATTAAAGGGAAAAACGCCCTGGAGCAAAATTTCGTAGCTAATTGTTCATTTACAACCAACTGCTAATGCTGAAACACTAATAAATACTCTTATTTAGAGGTAAGATTTAACCGGAAATTACGTTCTAAATAAATTAACTTGTAAAAAAGAAATCTTGGGAAGGAAAAGTTTGGTACTCTGTGCACTTCTGATGGCGGCCTCCCTTTTTGGGGCAGCCCAGCAAAGTGTTTCCAATTTCGAATTTATTGAAAACAAGGGGCAGTGGGAAAGCGCCATAAAATTTAAGGGAGAAATTCCGGCCGGTGCATTTTTCTTGCAGCAAAAAGGCTTTACTGTTTTGCAGCACAACCCAAAGGAATTAAGGATGATCATTCGCAGTGTGCACGAGCATGGTGGCAAGAAAGCTACTTCCAATGATAAACTGGGCGACATACAAAGGCCCGTTATCAATAACGAGATCGCCCCGGCAATAACCTTACACTCGCATGCCTACCGGGTGCAATTTGCGGGCGCTAATGAGAATAGCCAAATCGTACCCGACCGGGTGCAGTCGGCCAATAATAACTATTTTATCGGTAACGATTCTTCCAAATGGGCCAGGGATGTGAAAATATTCCAGGCAGTGATTTATAAAAACGTGTATCCGAATATCGATGTACGGTATTACTCTGAATATGGCCGATTGAAGTATGACATCATTGTAAATCCGGGCGGCGATGTGAGTAAAGTGGCGATGAAATACGAAGGGGCCGATAAATTGAGTATTAAAAATAAAGAGTTGTTGATTGCTACTTCGGTAGGTACTGTTAAAGAATTATATCCTTACACTTTTCAGTTTGATCCTTCTAAAGGAAAAAAAGAAATTGAATGCAGGTATGAAATTACCGGCGGAAATACGGTGAAATTTAAAGTAAAAAATTACGATCGCAATGCCTCGCTGATTATAGATCCCACATTAATATTTTCCACCTTTACCGGTAGTACTTCAGATAATTATGGGTTTACTGCAACACCCGGACCTGACGGAAGTTTTTATTCTGGCAGTATAGTATTTGGAGCTGGTTTTCCAACAACACCCGGCGCTTTTCAAACAGTATTTGCCGGTGGTGGAGGAACACGGCCGATGGATGTTGGAATAATGAAATTTAATAGTACCGGAACACAACGATTATACGCTACTTATCTGGGAGGTAATGGAAATGATTTTCCGCATAGTTTATTTTGCGATGCCCAGGGCAACCTGGTGGTAATGGGGCGCACCTACTCATCAAATTTTCCAACAACGGTTCCATTAGTTGGAGTAGGTGGAGGTTGTGATATTTTCGTTACAAAATTAAATGCCGCCGGTTCTGCCCTCATTGGCTCTATGAGGATCGGGGGCGCCAGCAACGACGGGGTGAATATTGTCGATAACATTACAACCAGTACATCTGGTATAAATTCCTTATTAAGAAATTACGGAGACGAATCCCGAAGTGAAGTAGTGTTGGATAGAGCGGGTAATATATATGTAGCGGCTCCAACCCAGTCGCCCGATTTTCCAATAATCGGAGCTACCTTCCAGACAACGAAGAGAACTTTACAGGATGGAGTGGTTCTAAAGATCAATCCCAATTGCTCAGCTATCACCTGGAGCAGCTTCCTGGGCGGCGATGGAGATGACGGAGCTTTTGTATTGGAGATAAATCCTCTTACCGGAAATTTGTATGTCGCGGGGGCAACTGCCAGCGCTAATTTCCCGGTAACCGCATCAGGCGTAATTCAATCTACCAACCAGGGTGGTGCGGCTGATGGTTTTGTTACAGAAATAAGTAATAACGGAGCCAGCATTATTAAGTCAACATTTCTCGGTACTCCCGCGGTAGATATTATTTATGGAATAAAATTCGATCGCCTTGGATTTCCCTATGTAATGGGAACCACCCGGGGCAACTGGCCCGTTCAACCTGCGGGAGTTTGGAGTATTCCGGGTTCGAAACAATTTATTGCGAAATTACAACCCGATTTATCGGCTTATGTTTACTCAACTGTTTTTGGAAGCGGCGGATCAAAACCGAATATGTCACCTGTAGCCTTCCTGGTAGATCGATGTGAAAACGTATATATATCCGGGTGGGGGGGTTGGCTTTTACCGGGCAATGACCCTTACGACCTGGCGGGTGTGGTAGGAATGCCAATTACAACAGATGCTATAAAAAGAGTGACGGACAATAAAGACTTCTATTTTATAGTCATCAAAAAAAATGCATCGGGTCTTTTATATGGAAGCTATTTCGGTCAAGACGGTGGAGACGGAGAACATGTTGACGGCGGTACCAGCCGATTTGATGAGCAGGGGGCAATTTACCAGGCCATCTGTGCCAACTGCGCCGGGGGCGCCACATTCCCAACGACACCAGGGGTAGTAAGTCCCGTTAATGGCGCGAATGCTTCAGGAGGTTGTAACCTGGCTGCCGTAAAAATTTCTTTCAATTTTGCCGGGGTAGGCTCTGGTCCAAAAGCCTTTATTAATGGAGTACGCGATTCTGTCGGATGCGTTCCACTCACTTTTGAATTCCGGGATACCGTTTTAAACGCGAAGAGTTATGAATGGCGGTTTGGCGATGGCAGCCCTGATACTACCACCCTGGTAGCACAAGTCCGACATACGTACAATGCAGTTGGTGATTATGTAGTCCGGCTGATTGCGATTGATTCTACTACCTGTAACATCAGAGATACCGCATATATAAATGTAAAAGTAAGAGACGACCAGGCCAGGCTCGCCTTTACGCCGCTTAAGCTTCCTCCCTGCCAGTCGCTATCATATCGCTTCGATAATTTCTCCACCTCTCCTCCGAGTAAACCATTTGGAGCGAACAGCTTTACCTGGGATTTCGGAGATGGTACAAGGGTAGTTTCCGGCGCAGGAGCCGTTACGCATGCCTATATATCACCGGGTACTTACAAGGTTCGGTTAATATTGACCGATACCAGTTATTGTAATTCGCCGGATTCATTAACGGTAGACTTGCGAATAGCCCCGAATGTTGACGCGCGGTTTCTGACGCCAGCCGAAGGTTGTGTGCCTTATACGGCTGTGTTCGAGAATACCTCGGAGGCCGGGCAAAGTTTTACCTGGGATTTTGGCGATGGAACAGGTTCAACCCTATCGAGTCCTTCTCACTTATATACCGCCGTAGGTACATACCGGGTGAAATTGATTGCCGTTGATCCGGCAACCTGTAATTTAATCGACTCTACCGAGCAAACTATTACAGTGCATCCGAAACCAACGGCTGCTTTCACATTTGCACCCACTGTTCCTGAAGTAAATAAGCCCACAATTTTCACCAATCAATCTACCGGCGGCATTCGATTCAAATGGTTGTTTGGCGATGGAGATAGTGTAATCAAGACCACTCCGGATACGGTATCGCATCAATATAATTCAACCGGGGTTTATAATACCTGCCTGGTTGTTTTCAACCAGTTCGGATGCACGGATACAGTTTGTGCCCAGGTGCCCGCCCAGATTACCCCCTTGTTAGACGTTCCCAATGCGTTTACCCCGGGTCGATTTGGAAGAAATAGTATTATTAAAGTGGAAGGTTTTGGTATCGCAAAAATGACCTGGAGAATATATAACCGATGGGGACAGGTAGTATATGAAACAGGCGACCGCAAGGGCGGATGGGATGGAACGTTTAAAGGACAACCCCAACCCATGGATGTATATGCCTATACTTTAGAGGTAGAATTCAGTGACGGAACAAAAGCGAAAAAAACGGGAGATATTACCCTCATTCGCTAGAATACATGGATAACAATTGTTAAAACTTAAACAGCCCTTTGGCTTACAAAACCGAAAATGTAATTTTAAGATAGCATGAAAGAGCAGGGAATAATAAAAATGGTAAACATAAAAATGCTTCATAAAAGAACAATAATACTTTTGCTTACGCTGTCTTATTCGGTGTTCACCGCTCAGTTTTCCCTGGCGCAGGATCTTCATTTTTCACAATGGTTCAATACCCCGTTAATTACAAACCCTGCTAATACCGGATTTATACCTGATGCAGACTATCGCCTGGGCGCGAATTACCGCAATCAATGGTCGGCTATAATGACTATGCCCTATAAAACCTTTAGTGTTTGGGGAGATGCCCAACTATTTCGCGATCGCATTGAAACCGGATGGCTCGGAGTAGGCGGTGTTATATTGAGAGACGTGGCAGGTTCGGGCAGCCTTACCTCTACTAAAGTGTATGCTTCCGTTGCCTATCACCAAATGCTGGGCGAAGCACACCTATTAAGTTTTGGAATGAATGCCGGATGGGCCAACAAACGTATTAATTCAGCCAACCTTAAGTTTCCAGATCAGTTTGACGGAAAATTCTTCGACAATTCACTGCCGACCAGTGTTGTGCTGGATAATCCGCAAACCAATTATCTCGATATGCAGGCAGGTATCAATTATGCCTATTTTCCTACCGACAAACTTTATGTTAACGGAGGTATATCCGCCTGGCATTTGAATCGGCCGAAAGAATCCTTTTTCACGGCAGATCCTACGGGTTTCGATTCGCGGCTTGCACCCCGCTACAGTGTTTTTGCCAATGTCAGTTACAAAATGAACGACATGGTTATTATAAACCCCATGGCTTATTATAGTACCCAGGCCGGCGCTTCGGAGTTGGTGCTGGGAGGAAATATACATTATAATTTATCGGGCGATGGTGAAACGCAACTGATCGGAGGTATACATATGCGGGCTGGTGATGCCGTTATACCCATGGTGGGTTTTGAATGGAAAAGCATCCGACTGATGTTTTCCTATGACGTTACTCTTTCATCCATGAAACAATTTAATAATTCAAGGGGCGCTTACGAGTTTGCATTGCTGCATCATGGATTTTATGACCAGTACGATGGCAACCGAAAGCAATCCTGGTGCCCGACATTCCGCCAATAACACATCTTCATCAAAAAGTAATCATCTCCGCTCAATGCTGCCCCTTCGCCTCAATTCCTGGTCATGATTATGTGTGCACAATAGGAATTACACTCTTGCAATAACGAACCATCAATTCGCTACCTCAAAAGCAAATAGAGAATAAGACTGGTCCATGCTGCCCGTATCCATCATTACAAAAGCATAATTTCCCCGCGGCAAGGTTTTATCTACTATCATTTCATAATAATTCTCTTTTACTTTTTTTATACTCAGGGTATATTTGGTAGATGATTTCTTGAATTTACCCATCATACCCATTGATTGCAGCATTATTTTCCTCCTCCCTTTTTCCGGCACCATATTATACAAGGAAATATTTTGAGATGGGTCCATCATCGAGGCCATCGGGTTAGCCATCATGGATGCATCCATACCATTGGCCCTCATAGCAGAATCCGCTTCAGCAGTAGTGGAACCCCCTCCCCCTCCGGCATAAAAAACGAATACCAGGTTATTCCCTCCGGGAAAGCGAACGGTGGATTTTTCTCCTTCCAATTCATATCCCTGGTTCATACCACCCATTCCCATCATCTTTACTTTCATTTCCATTTTAGAACTGCCTTTTTCTAAACGCATCAGCGATAGGGAAGTATCTTTTTTCACCAGGTAAATTTCATTGCTGTATTCCGGTACGGGATAGGAAGCTGTTTTTGCATTTTGGGCGATTAATAAATAACTGCTTAACAAAACAACAGTGAATAGTACTATACTCTTTTTCATTATGAATTGATTAATGGTTATAATAGCCGGAATCTAATTATAGTTATTCCTTTTTCTTTTTCGAATCTTTTGAGCCGCCAAATGTCCAGCCGGCAAAAATCTGGAACACGTTATTCTTTACATCTACCTTAGGTATAAAAGAGGGAGTAGAGCCCGGGGTGGTGCTGGTAAAATCCTTATACAGGTTTCCCAAACTGATATTTACGCGGGCGCCAATCAATAGCCCTTTAATAGGGTGTATCTCTATTCCTCCTCCATAACCATAATCAAAACGATTATACAAATTTAATATGCTCTTTTCGCCGCTACTGCCCCCGCTGCCGCTACTGCTACTGCTATCAGATTTTGCATTGAGTAAAAAGGCCATTTGGCCTCCTAATTGGATCTGGAAAAACCGCGTGATATTGATAGTCATAAACTGGGGCATCATTATATAATCCAGGTTAACATTACCCGTGCTGGAAGCGGTTTTATAATTATACCCCTGCCGGGAAAAAAGCAATTCGGTTCTGGATCCCAGTATTCTTTTTGATGGAGGAGCGAGAAATATTCCTCCGTGGAAGCCGGCCCGGCTGCTGTTATTAATGGAGGAAGCCTTGGAAACGTTGGCGAAATTCAGGCCCGCTTTTATCCCGAACTGGGCTTTCATAAAAAGTGGAGAAACCAGGACCAGGGAGAGAAGTATCTTTTTCATATTATATATTTAATGGTTAAAACGGTTAATGCATATAGTCAATAAGAAGTATCAGGAATTATCAGTCACTGCTTTTCCAATCAATACCAAATCCAAAAACGGTAAATTCTTTTAGCTCCATATTTTTTACCCATACAAAGCCATATTCGCCGGCTTCCAGTTGCTCGGGAAGTTGAATCAGGTAATTGTCTTTGGAAATCATTTTAACACTAAAACTCATCAGCTTTCCCTTTGCCTCCTCCTTGTCTGTCAGCAACCCTTCTTTGGCATTAATGATAACTTCCCGCCGCTGATCCGCCGCCACAAACTGGTATAATTTTATATACGAGGTCAGGTCAATAACGTCACCGCTTGTTTTAATAATGAAAACAATATCTTTTTTGGCGATAAACCTGATTTTTGAGGAAGGAGCCTCCATGCCGAGGGATTGTTTACTTCCTTTTAATCCTAATGATTTCTTTTTTGTTATCATCAGGGCATTGGCATTTTCCAGCCTGATAAGTTTATTTTCATCCTTATCGTAGTAATAAGGTTGATTGATATATTCGGGTACCGGCAAAATAATTTCTTTCTTTTCTACCGGGGCGGCCACCGGGATGGGAGCTGGTTTGGGTTTGGGTTTTATTATTGGCTTATCAACATGCTTTACGATAATCGTATCATATTTTGTTCCTTTTTTAACGACCCTATTCTGCCCATGTGCAGGAACATGAAGGCAGGCGGCCATTATAAAAAGCACCCCGACAAAAATTAATTTTTTTTTCATGATCATTTATTTAAACATCCAAACTTACCTGGTTGATGGATTATGAGCAATAGAACAAAAGTTAGTGTGCGGTATGAATTTCATAAATTGAAATTAGATCAAGGATTGCCCGCGCTGATCACCCGAAACAGTGATTCTCATTGAATGTGTTAGAATCCCCCGAAAAGGTGATGGGCGCTGCTTCATTAATCTTCTTTTAATTGCTTTACAGTAAATTTTGCATACAACTCACTTCCGGGTTTTCCGTGCTCCAAAATGGTTTGCTCACCTTCTTTTGCTTCAAATTTTATGAATTGGGGAAAAGCAGGCATTATACCCGCCATCATCGCTATGCCTTTTGCATTAGTACCGGTAGTAGGCGAACGGTCACCAGGACATTGGCAGGTAACCTGAAACAGCGGGAATATAGAAGGAACCCGGCTAAAACTAATTTCAACCATGGCTGATTTACCCGGTGAAGACGGCGGCGTTACTTTTATTACCGGAGTTCCTCCAATATGTATGTTGCCTGTGCCAGGTTTTAATATCTTATAATTGGTGCAACAACCCCCGGAATAATTTAACGAGGACATATTTCTATTTACTTTTTCAATTATTCTTGAATCTCTCCCGTTCAGCGTTACAACAAAGCTCCCGGTATCTCTATAAGTTACAGCGCCTAGATTAGTTCCAACACCCGGGTCCTGTATTTCGCTTACCATCGTTACTTCATAGGCATCATCATATATTAGAAAATTTGAAACCAGCCTGAGTTTTTTAAAAGTGACAGAGCGGTTATTTATTTTGAACATAATGGAAGCTCCACTGAGATCCACCGAAACGGCTACAGGATTTTGGTCTGGCAACTTCGCGGGAGCTGTGTATTGATTGATGGCGATATTGGTAAATGTAGTTTCATCCCTCACCCCCGAATAAAGTACCCCGACTTTTGCATTCCCTTTTATAATGTTATTTACACGCCAAACTCCTTTAACAGGAGCTTTCCAGTGATTAAGTGGAGACAATTCATCCCCTTCAACTTCCTTTTCAGAACGACTAACTCCTGAAATAAACAAGACCACTTGAGAATTTACCTTTACTCTTTTTTCGTCTGGCATTAATTTCAACTCTGAGAAAGTTGCCCAAACGCTGAAGTGGTTAATATTCCCGCTGATGGTTTTCGCCACCGTATCTACGGTGAATTTATTCAGGCTGTACCACTGCCCTTTATCATCCTGCATGGCAATACCCAGCAATAATTGCATACTGTCTTTTATTTCTTCTTCATCATAATGGAAAATCAATTGCAATGGTTTTTTAAATTGTATGCCTGACGGCTCCATACGGTAAGCATGTCCATTGCCATTGGGTATTAAATTGGTAATGGGTTGTATGCTGATCACTGTTTTTTTGGCAACAGCCCCGGCAGGAATTATCAATTCAACCATCCCATCCGATGATTTTAGACTGCCTTCTTCTTTGTTTATTTTGATTTCTGTTCTTTTTCCATCGGATTTACCAATTTCTGAAATGGCCGGTCTGGCGACGGTATCTTCTGCAGCATTATCCTGGGCAGAGCCAGTTGCTGAGATGAATAAAAGAATAAGAACAATTGATTTTTTCATTTTAATATGATAAAGTATTAATGATCTGATTTTTTCGGTAATTATTAAACTAACTTTTTATTTCATCGTTCTGCTTCTGTTGCTCTTTTCCGTTCTAAACCAATTTGAATATCCCCCAGGGTTATTAATCAATCGTATGAGACCTTGGTTTCTTTAGGGAAAGGTGGAATCCTAATTCATGAACTGCGTTTCATTTTATACCCCTTCTATAATGGAACAACTTTAACGATCACAACAGCGGGAGAAATGTTACCTATAGTCAGATCGGGACCTGCTGAGCTGGTTTTTACAAACCCTAACCTAACGCCTCCAGCCCCCGGACCAAATACTTTGGGTGTTGCGTTACTTGCCAATAGAGGCAGTTCACCGGTGGAAATCGTATATTTATTCTGTCCGCAAGGTGTAGAAAAGACTCCTGCTAAATCGTACAAACCGCCGCCATACAAAGGTTCAATCGAAATAGATAATTCGCCATTGTTACATCCAAAAACGGTTCCGGTAGATATGTTTACTGTAACCGAAACAGTAATAATGGAATTAACCAATACCGAAACAGGTACATCTAAATCAAACCGGGACGAAGCATCCGTCAGAACAACCGGGTTTATCTTGGTACGATAGTATTGCGTGGATGTGGTAGCCGGCGTGATCCACGATGGTGCCGCTCCTCCCCCATTGGATTGAAGTACCTGGCCGGGCCCACCGCTATTTCCATTTACCGCTAAAGATCCATTTGCTTTTACCCTGAACCTTTCAGTGAATACCCCGGCCTGGTCGTAACCCAGAGCAATATCCGCATTAGGATTATCCGAATAAATCTGTAATAAGTTTCCCTGGACAGCCATACCCACATCCCCGGTAGTTCCGGGATAGAGCGTAATCTTTTTACCTAATGCAGGCGGAAAACTTAATGGCGCATTCGGGGTAGCAGTTCTAATGCCAATATTTCCATTAGCGCTGATGGCTAAAAATCCTCCTCCTGCTCTTACCGTATTATCCACATCATATCCCAATAACAAAGCGGTGCTCGTCCAATCGGTGCCTTCACTACTGCGATACGCCCTTATACCAAGCGATGAATTATTGCTGCTTAAATAACCAATATTGGCTAAACTAATTTCACTGCCTGCGGAACTTCCTAAAGTGCCGGCATTTGTTCTGAATGTATTTCCGGTGGCGGTACCCTCTAATTCCGTTCCATTGGTAGAAATAGAAAGCCGGGCATTCGGAGTAATAAGCCCCATACCTACATTGCCGCTATTGTTAATGACCATCCGGGTAATATTTCCGTTATTTCTGAATTGAAACCCGTTGGGAGTACTTGTATTATTATACATAAGTACTCCATTAGCAGAACTGCCTGGCTGACCAAATAAAATTGCTCCTTCATTGGCCGCCGGACTTAATATATTAATATAAGAATGGCCATTGTTCTCAACGACCAACGGTGAAAATGCAAACGGTATGGCACCTGATGCCCCATTGTATATATGCATTTTGGTTAAGGGAGCCGTTGTACCAATCCCCAGGTTGCCGGCAAAATATCCATTACCATTCAGGAAGTTGGTAAAGAAAACAGGGTTGCCGAATTGGTTGCGGTATTCCAGTTGTCCGCTGATGGGAGCCGTATTATTATAAAATAACCCATCGGCCGCTGCGGAGTGCTGCATCAGGTATTGACTGACGGGAACATACAAGTTAGAATTCTTCCATTCAATTTTGCCACCCAAAGAATCATAGGTCATAAAATGAGAGGCCCCACCCAATCGCTGATTGCCTTTTATATCTAAGGTTGCCTGTGGGCTGGTGGTTCCAATACCGACATTCTGCGCAACACTATGATGAAAAAAGATAAAAGCGGAAACAATAAACAGTAAACTTTTCATAACGCTAATTAATTTTGTTTGCAAAATATTTTACCCTGCTCTTCTTAATGAAACCGAAAACATGGATACATTCAAAAAGATCAGTGATCACCAAAAGTAGAATGAGGAATCAGGAAGCCGATCACCCGAAACAGTGATTGATACCAAAACCGGCAAAATCACCCGAAACAGTGATTTTAAAGAGATTGTTTGATAGTGTGGCGCAGAATGCGAACCTTTAGGAAGAATAACTCACCCGAAAAATCTTTTATGCGATTGGTAAAACGATATGTTTGGTTTGCAATTTTCAGTTTCCTCAGCCTTCAGACTGTTTCGCAAACGCATCTCATCGATAGCCTGGAAAATGAGTTGAAAAACTGCAAGAATGATTCTTTGGCTATTATTTTCATTACTGTATTGTCTAATGAATACTACGCTTATGATACCGCGAAATCATCTGTTTATATTGAAAGAGCGAATGTCTTATCCAAAAAACTTAAATGGGATAGGGCCATTGCTCTCTACTATTATCATAGAGGACTATTAAAACAATTTGCTTCGCAATATGACCAGGCAGGGTTGAGTTTCGATTCAGCAATAATTTATTTTAATAAAGAAATTGAACGGCTAAAGACTAGAGAAGAAAAGGAATTAATTGCCCTGGAAAAATCAAGTTCGCTGAGTGAGAAAGCCGCTAACCTGATGAAAGTGGGCCGGGGTGCTGAATCAATTCCTATTTACCTTGATGCATTGGAATTATGGAAAGCTTCGAATCAGCCCCGGAAAGCGGAAGCGATTGGAACCTATTATGAAAAGATTGCTACGTCCTATTACGACATGAAGCAATTCGACAAAGCGCTCTACTATGATAAACTTTCTCTTTCGCAGCGCCTCCTGAGTAATAACGATGAAGTGATTGCCTGGGCTTATGTATTTGTCTGCGATGATTTCATTGCGCTTAAGCAAATGGATTCCTGCTACGTTTACCTTAATCTCGCAAGGCCGCTGGTTTTGCGGCTCAATAATCACCGCATAAACGTACAGTATCACAATAAGCTCGCTCAGATCAGTATGGAGAAAAAAGAATACCGGGCTGCTATTGTCCACTATGAAAAATGCATATCAGAAGCAACTATTACCAACACAATATTCCAGGTAATTTCTAACCAGCGCATGATCGCAGTTTGCTATGTCCGATTGGGTGAGTATGCCACAGCCCGCAAATATTTACTAATGGCGCTTCCGGCTGCCATTGCGGGCGGTCATTTAAAATCCAAAATAGAAATCCTTCAGGATCTGGCAACTACGGAGGATAAAGACAATAACCCTGCCGCTGCTTATAAATATTTGAAAGAAGTAGTTGCCTTGCGTGACAGTCTTAATATGGAAAACACCAAAAGATCAATAGCCGAAATTGAAAATAAATACCAGTCCTCCGAAAAATCTAAAGAAATAGCCCAGCTCAATGCTGATAAGAAAATACAATCCCTGAATATCAAACAAAAGTCAACGCTTAATTATTTTTTGGCCGGGGCGCTAGCCGCTTTTTTATTGGTTGCTTTTTTGGGGTATCGAAACCTGCGGCATCGTCATCAATTAGTGAAACAAAAAGAAGCCTTGCAGCAACAACAGATCAGGGAACTGGAAAAAGATAAACAACTCGTAGCTGTTGATTCGATGCTGAAAGGACAGGAGGAAGAGCGAAGCCGGCTGGCTAAAGATTTACACGACGGGTTGGGTGGATTATTATCAGGAGTAAAATTTTCCTTACGCAATATGAAAGACAATTTGGTTATGACACCGGAAAACATGGTCGTTTTTGAACGGTCCTTAGACATGATTGACACCTCAATCAGAGAACTTCGACGGGTAGCCCATAATATGATGCCGGAGATGCTGACGAAATTCGGACTGGATGAAGCATTGAAGGAATACTGCAATGCCATTAATACTACGAAGCAGCTTGCCGTTAAATACCAATCGGTAGGGATGGAAACGCGCATCGCAAACCCGATCGAAATCATTATTTACCGTATAGTACAGGAGCTGCTGAACAATACCATGAAACACGCTTCCGCTACAGAAGTTTTTGTACAATTGATCAGGCAGGAGAATCGGCTCAATATTGTAGTGGAAGATAATGGAAAGGGGTTCGATACTTCCATTGTGAAAGAGGGTAAAGGCGCGGGATTGGTCAGTATTCAATCAAGAGTTGATTACCTGAAGGGCCAATTAGACATCCACTCCGGGGAAGGCAAAGGAACACTGGTGAATATTGAACTCAACTTATAAATATGATACGGGTATTTATTGTAGACGATCACCCGGTAGTAATTGAAGGTATCCATTCGTTGTTACAAAACGAAAAGGATATTGCCTGGGTGGGGCAGGCTATGAATGCGCAATCCTGTCTTGGTTTTTTTGTGAATAATACGGCCGATGTGGTATTGATGGACATAAGCATGCCGGGCATGGATGGCGTTGAATTGTGTGCCGTGATGAAAGAAAAATATCCCGGTATTTTTATATTGGGTTTGAGTTCCTTTAACCAGGGTATATATATAAAAAAAATGCTGGAAAACGGGGCTTCGGGTTATATCTTAAAAAATTCGTCTAAAGAAGATTTAATAAAAGCGATTCATAGTGTAAATGAAGGATCGATTTTTATAAATGGGGAAGTAGCCGAATCGCTGCGCGAGCACGAACGGGCAGGTAAATTTCAATTGCCGGTGCTTACGCCCCGGGAAAAGGAAATACTTCAACTGATATCGGAGGGATATACTAATCCTCAAATCGCCGAAAAAATATTCCTGAGTCCTTTTACGGTAGATAGCCATCGCAAAAACTTACTGGCGAAATTGGGAGTAAAGAATACCGCTACGCTTATCAAACTGGCGGTGGAGCGACATTTGTTTTAGATATAAGAATATAGATTTCTTTACCGCAGAGAACGAGAGTTATATGAGGTAGCGCAGAGAACCTGCCTACCCACTTACGGGCCTCCGCGTTCACTCCCTGCCCTCAGTTTTTCTGCGGTAAAAAAAATGCTTATTGAAGCGGCACATATGTAACCAAAACGAGTAATTGGGTGTTTATAATATCCACGCTATACCGAAACAATTTTCCTTAAGTTTGGTCTCCCAAAACCAACTACCATGAGGAATATCTTTTTTGTGTTGATTCTCGTTTTTTATGGAACCTGCCTGATCGCACAACCGAAGCCATCGCCCACGGCTCTGCCGCCTGCCCCCGTTAAAGAGGAAAAAAAACAACCGGCTGATATTGCCTTTAATCCGGATGCCTCCGTTTCTACCACTAGTGAAGTAACCATTAAAGGACAGCGCGTACCGTATAAGGCTACCGCGGGAACGATTCCTGTATGGGATGAAGATGGAAAAACGATTGCCGGTCTTTTTTATACTTACTACGAGAGAGCCGATACTAAAGACAGAAGCACCCGGCCCATAATAATTTCTTTTAATGGTGGGCCGGGGTCGGCTTCCGTTTGGATGCATCTCGCGTATACCGGGCCCGTTTTGATAAATATCGACGAGGAGGGTTACCCTGTTCAGCCATATGGATTTAAGGATAATCCAAATTCAATATTGGATGTTGCGGATATTGTATATGTTGACCCGGTGAATACCGGATTCTCCCGTATAACCAATAAAGAAACGCCCCGGACTAAATTCTTTGGAGTAACAGCTGATATTAAATACCTCGCCGAATGGATTAATACTTTTATTACTCGTTACAATCGCTGGGCCTCGCCCAAATATTTAATCGGAGAAAGTTATGGTACAACACGGGTGTCGGGATTGGCGCTGGAATTGCAGGAACAGCAATGGATGTATTTAAACGGCGTGATACTGGTATCACCAACCGAATTAGGTTTAGAACGCGGTGTTCCGGTAGACGCTGCCCTTCGGTTACCATATTTTGCTGCCACTGCCTGGTACCATAAAATGCTTCCGCCCGATTTACAGCAGAAAGACCTTACTGCGATGTTGCCCGAAGTAGAAGATTTTACAATGAATGAACTGGTTACCGCTATTAATAAAGGAAGCCTGTTACCGGATGATCAAAAAAAATCAATAGCGGCAAAAATGGCCCGCTATTCTGGTATTTCAGAAAAAGTAATTCTTCAGAATAACCTGGATGTATCTCCTACTCTATTCTGGAAAGAACTTCTCCGGGATAAAGGATTTACCGTTGGCCGCCTCGATTCCCGCTATCGGGGGATAGATAGAAAAGAGGGAGGGGATCGACCCGATTTTAATGCAGAGCTAACCTCCTGGCTTCACTCTTTTACACCACCTATTAATATGTATTTACGCGAAAAGCTGAATTATAAAACAGATGCTAAATACAATGTATTTGGTCCGGTGAGTCCCTGGGATCGAACCAATGATAATACGGGCCTCAACCTGGGCAAAGCCATGTCTATTAATCCATATTTGCATGTATTGGTTCAATCGGGTTATTATGATGGAGCCTGCGATTATTTCAATGCCAAATACAATATGTGGCAGATAGATCCATCGGGCAAATTGAAAAGCCGCATGAGTTGGGAAGGATATCGTAGTGGGCATATGATGTACTTACGAAAAGAAGATCTGGCAAAGTCTAATGAGGATCTGCGTGAGTTTATCCGGAAATCAACCCCCAAACCCGGCATGCCGGCGAAGTATTAAAATAAAAACACAGGGTAGTATTGAGCGAAAGAAATGGCCCGATCTCTTAAGCTGAGATCGGCCTTTCATCATTTTATTACAATAGCCAAATTGGAAAAAAATTTGCATCCTGATCAAAGTCATCTGATCCTTTAAAGTGTTTAACTAAGTTTGGGAATTATTTCCTGTATGAACCTCTGGAAAAATATTATCAACAAGCCTACCTAGTGAGCCACTACTTTACCTGGTATTCGCTCTCCTTTCTTCCCCATCTGTTTAATTTCCGGCATCGATGCAAATAAAACTATTTATATGAAAACAATCATTGAACCTTTCAGAATCAAATCGGTTGAACCCATTTATTTCAATACCAAAGAAGAACGCATTGCCATTCTCGAAAAAGCATATTACAATCCATTTCTTATTCATTCAGATGATGTGTTGATAGACCTCCTAACCGACAGCGGAACCAGTGCCATGAGCAGTGAACAATGGGCCGGCATCATGCGGGGCGATGAATCGTATGCCGGCAGTCCCAGTTTTTTCCGGTTTGAAGAAGTAGTAAAGCAATTAACCGGTATGCCCCTGGTAATTCCCACTCACCAGGGGAGAGCAGCAGAAAAAATCCTTTTCAGTATAATGGGAGGCAAAGGAAAATATTTTATAAGTAATACCCTATTTGATACTACAAGAGCCAATATTGAATTTTCCGGAGCCGAAGGAATTGATTTGCTCTGTGAAGAAGGAAAACATCCCACGGTACCAGCTCCATTCAAAGGGAATATGGATGTTGAAGGTTTAATAAAAGTTATAAAGGATAAAGGAGCAAAAAATATTCCCCTGGTAATAATCACCATTACCAATAATTCGGGGGGCGGACAGCCGGTGAGTATGCAGAATATAAAAGATGTAAAAAAAGTATGTAAGGAAAATAATATTCCATTATATATTGACGCTTGCCGGTTTGCTGAAAACTCATATTTTATCAAACTACGGGAAGCGGGTTATGGCCAAAAAACAGTTCCTGAAATTGCGCGTGAACTGTTTTCTTATGCAGATGGCTGTACTATGAGTGCCAAGAAAGATGCGTTTGCTAACATCGGGGGTTTTCTGGCCATGCATGATGAGCAACTGGCACTGCAATGCCGCAATCTTCTAATCATCACCGAAGGTTTTCCAACCTATGGAGGCCTTGCCGGCCGCGACCTGGAAGCCATTGCCATTGGATTAACGGAAGTGATGGAAGAACATTACCTGCAATACCGCATACGCAGTATTGAATACCTCACCAATAAACTAATAGAAGCCGGAGTACCAGTGATGCAGCCAGCCGGCGGCCATGCGGTATACCTTGATGCAAAAGAATTTTTACCGCATCTACCTGTTGACCAATATCCCGGGCAGGCGCTGGTATGCGCATTGTATGAAGAAGGGGGTATCCGGAGTGTAGAAATTGGGTCTCTTATGTTTGGAAAATATGATAATAATATAAATTTAATACCCGCGCAGATGGAACTGGTACGACTGGCCATTCCAAGAAGAGTATATACTCAAAGCCATATTGATTATGTAGCGGAAGTAATCATTGAAGTATTCAATACCAGAAATAAAATAAAGGGATTGGTCATCATGGAAGAAGCACCCATGCTCAGGCATTTTACAGCCAAACTGAAACCGGTAACCGGAAGTTAAATCACCTTACTCTTTCCAGAATTTTTATATAGTTCGCTCTTTCGTATGCCGTAGGATCTGAAATGTGTTGCTGGCTCATACTGCCTTTAAAAGAATCAATACTGTCAAATCCCATCATATACATCCAATCCTGCAGTTCCTTATTCATTGTTTTCAAATAAGGAATTCCATTCTTGTATAAGGAAGAGGCGGTCATTACTACGTCGGCCCCCGCGAGCAGGTATTTAATTACTTCAATAGCGCTTTGCACGCCCGTGGTGGCGGCTAATGAAAGCTTTACTTTTCCATATAATAACGCGATCCATAATAAGGGTAGCCTTATTTCGGTGGATTCGCTGTACTGCAAATCTGTTTTAATGACCAGTTCATTAATATCAAAATCCGGTTGATAAAAACGATTGAATAATACCAGCGCATCGGCCCCTGCATTCTTCATTCGCATCGTCATATTACCCATGGCGCTGAAATAAGGATTCAGTTTTACCGCTACGGGTATCTTTACCGTTCTCTTTATCGATTCTATAATATTGAGGTACCGGTGCTCCACTTCGGAAGAAGACATCGTGATATCACCTGGTATAAAAAAGATATTCACTTCTATCCCGTCGGCCCCTGCCTGCTCCATCAGCTTCGAATAATCCACCCATCCTTCATTGGTAATACCATTTAAACTGCCAATGATAGGAATATCTACCCGTTCTTTGGCCTTCCGGATATTCTCCAGGTAATCATCGGTACCCACATTGAATTCATCCAGGTCAGGAAAATAATCCAACGCTTCCGCGAAGGCATAAGTAGTTTCAGACATCACCCCTTTAAACATCGCTTCTTCTTTTCTTATCTGTTCTTCAAATAAGGAAAACAGGACGACGGCCCCTGCCCCATTATCTTCCATCTTCACAATATTATCTGTTTGTTCCGATAAAGTACAGGCGGAAACTACAATCGGGGAATCCAGGTTGAATCCCATATAAGAAGTGTGCATTTTCATAATTGTAAACTTTTATTGAGCAATGGGAACAAAATCACTGGCTTTTTTAGTAGCCAATTCTTCATAGGTTTTCCATTTGAGATTTACCAGGTCCTGTGCTTGTTTCATTAGCTGAACCGCCGATTCCGGGTTTGTTATCGTAAGCACTTTATACCGTAACTCATTATATGCATAATCCTTCAGCGAAAGGGTTGGCCTGGGTGAATCGAGCACAAACGGATTTTGGTTTTTCTTCCTGAGCACCGGGTTGTACCGCAATAATGGCCAATGACCGCTGGCCACTGCTTTGTTCTGCTGATCCAATCCGTTCTTCATATCATATCCATGGGCAATGCAATGGCTATATGCTAAAATCAGGGAAGGCCCTTCATACGCTTCCGCTTCCCGCATGGCTAATAGCGTTTGTTGCGCGTTGGCACCAAAGGCTACTCTCGCCACATAAACATTTCCATAAGTCATTGCCTGCATAGCCAGGTCTTTCTTACCAACTGTTTTACCACCGGCCGCAAATTTCGCCGTTGCCGCGGTAGGTGTTGATTTCGACATTTGTCCACCGGTGTTTGAATACACCTCGGTATCCAACACCAGGATATTAATATTTCTTCCGCTCGCCAACGCATGGTCCAATCCGCCATATCCAATATCGTAAGCCCATCCGTCTCCGCCAACCAACCAAACGCTGCGGCGCACCAACTGATCGGTTACCGATAATAAATGATGGGCCTTGGAGGAAGTCATAGATATTAACTTCTCCTTCAGCAACTGAACCCGTTGCAGCTGTTCTGCCAATTCCGATTCAAGGACTTGTTTTGCCTCCAGGATTTCCTTCACAAAAGCAGGTCCCAGTTCCTCTTTCAATTCCAACAATAATTCTTTGGCGATACTCAATTGTTTATCGGCCGTAATCCGCATTCCCAATCCAAATTCTGCATTGTCTTCAAATAATGAATTGGACCAGGCCGGGCCCCTTCCTTCTTTATTAACGGACCATGGAGTAGTGGGAAGGTTACCTCCATAAATAGAAGAACAGCCGGTTGCATTAGCTATCAAGAGCCGGTCACCGAATAGTTGGGACAGCAATTTCAAATAAGGAGTTTCTCCGCAACCGGCACAGGCCCCGGAGAATTCAAATAATGGTTCCAGGAATTGCGCTCCATGCACAGTGGAAAAATCAATTTTGGAACGATTGTTCCAGGGAATGTTTTCGAAGTACTCTATATTCTTTTGTTCTTTGGTAAGGATCGGATCTTTATCACCCATATTAATTGCCTTGCGCGACCGGTCGGCCAGGTCGGTAGCGGGGCACACTTCCACGCATAAATTACAACCTGTACAATCCTCTAAATAGACCTGTAATGAATATTGTGTTTCCGGAAACCCTCTTGCATTGATCGGAGCTGCTTTAAAATCGTCCGGTGCTTTCTTTAAATAATCTTTATGAAAGAACTTAGCCCTGATTACACTATGCGGACATACATAGGCGCAGTTACCACATTGAATACATACATCAGGTTCCCAGATCGGTACCAGGTCGGATATATTTCTTTTTTCCCACTGTGTCGTGCCGCTGGGATAGGTACCGTCCTGCGGCATTTTACTCACTGCTAGATTATCTCCATGACCGGCCATCATAACGGCCGTAACTTCTTTTACAAAGTCGGGGGCCTTAAGCGAAACAGTAAGAAAATCATGTTCGGCGGAAGACATTTTCTTTGGATAATCCACTTCATACAGATGTTCTAACGTAGCATCTACAGCCACAAAGTTTTGGTCAATTACCTTCTGCCCTTTTTTGAAATAAGTTTTCTCAATCGCTTTCTTTATTTGCTTAATCGCGTCTTCTCTTGGCAATACGCCTGACAGCGCGAAATAACAGGTTTGCATAATCGTATTGATACGACCCGTCATACCGGTTTCCCTTGCTACGGTTGTGGCATCAATGACGTATACTTTTATTTTCTTTTCAATAATAATCCGCTGCACCTGGCCGGGTAACTTATCCCACACTTCGTCCTTATTGTATGGACTATTTAATAAGAATGTGGCTCCTTCATTGGCAAATTCCAGCATCTCTACTTTTTCGGTAAAGTTGAACTGGTGACAGGCAATGAAATCGGCTTTTGAAATAAGATAGGGTGCCCGTATGGGTTCGGGTCCAAACCGAAGGTGTGAAACTGTTCTGGCGCCGGATTTTTTTGAATCATAAACAAAATACCCTTGCGCATACAGATCGGTATTTTCCCCGATTATTTTAATTGTATTCTTATTGGCTCCCACGGTACCATCGGCTCCTAATCCAAAGAATAAACCTTGTCGCCAGGCTGATTCATTTAATTTGAAGGAAGGATCATATTCCAGGCTGGTAAAAGTCACGTCATCGTTAATGCCCACCGTGAAATTGTTTTTCGGATGCTTCTTTCTTAATTCATCAAATACTGCCTTTACCATAGCAGGAGTAAACTCTTTGGAAGAAAGTCCATACCGGCCGCCTACCATATTAGGTAATTTCTTCAATTTGCCCTGTTGCAAAGCCTCGACCAATGTAGCCAGTACATCCTGGTACATCGGTTCACCGGAGGCCCCGGATTCTTTGGTTCTGTCTAATACGGCAATTGATTTTACGGAAGCGGGTAATGCTTTTACTAAATGATCCAACGAGAATGGCCGGTATAACCTAACCTGTATTACGCCGGTTTTTCCTCCTGCTGCATTTAATACTTTTACAGTTTCCGCAACGGTTTCGCCTCCTGAACCCATGATGATAATGACTTGCTCTGCATCTGGAGCGCCTGTATATTCGAAAAGTTCATAATTTCTTCCGGTCATTTTTGAAAAGTCTTTCATTACTTTTTCTACTATGCCAGGCAGGTTATTATAAAAAGTATTGACTGTTTCTCTTCCCTGGAAATATACATCGGGATTTTGAGCGGTTCCCCTGATGAACGGATGTTCGGGGTTCAATGCGCGTTTGCGATGAGCAAAAACCAGTTCATCCGGGATCATCGATTTTATTTCTTCATCACTTAGCAGCACCAGTTTATTTACTTCATGCGAGGTTCGGAACCCATCAAAGAAATGAAGAAAAGGGATTCGTGATTTCAACGAAGCCACCTGGGCGATTAATGCAAAATCATGTGCTTCCTGTACACTGGCAGAACTGATCATTGCGAAGCCGGTGGTTCTGGCCGCCATTACATCCTGGTGATCACCAAATATAGAAAGACCCTGTGCTGCCAGGGAACGGGCGGCCACATGAAATACCGCCGGGGTTAGTTCACCAGCGATTTTATACATATTGGGCAACATCAGCATCAACCCCTGGGAGGCAGTGAAGGTAGTCGTTAGAGACCCCGTTTGCAATGCGCCGTGTACGGTACCAGCGGCGCCGCCTTCACTTTGCATTTCCATCACATCCGGTACTGTTCCCCAAATATTCTTAATTCCTTTGGAGGCCCATTCATCAGCCAGTTCTGCCATAGTAGAAGAGGGAGTGATGGGATAGATGGCACATACTTCGTTCACCCGGTAAGCAACATATACCGCCGCTTCGTTTCCATCTATGGTTGCGATTATTTTTTTATTTTTTGACATCTGAAGATGAATTAACAGGTTCTGGAATCATTTCAATAGCATGGCAGGGGCATTGTTCGAAACATACTGCGCACCCGGTGCAGGCATTGTAGTTAAATGAATACCTGTTGCCTTTCCCTAATTTTATAATGGCATCTTCCGGGCAGGCACCGAAACAACCATCACATTCAAAACAGTTTCCACAACTAAGACAACGTTGTGCTTCAAATCTTGTCTCGGTTTCTGATAAACCAGCGATCACTTCTTCAAAACTTCTTACTGCTTCCACCGGAGCCAGTTTTTCCTGTTCTTTTTGCGGGGCATCGGTTTTATACCACATATGCAGTTTACGATAACCGGCGGTGGGATGTTTTTCTGATTTTATGTAAGGTTGTTTTAATAAATAACCATTGATATAGCGGGCAGCTTTTTTACCATGACCAATGGCAATCGTTGAACTTCGCGTTTCACCTGGAAGCATATCTCCACCGGCAAATATTCCATCAGATCCTGTCATTCTATCTGCATCAATATTAATGGTACCATCTTCATTTAAAACAATGCCGTATACAGCCCGTAAAAATCCAGTGTCCGATTCCTGGCGATTCGCAATTACCACTACATCGGTCTCTATTGTTTCAAATTCATTGGTACCCACTGCTTTCCCTTTTTCCACTTTCATTTTCTCCAGTGTAATTTTATTCTTTTGTACGCTACTGATACTTCTCAACAATTGAACATCTACTCCTTCTGCCAGCGCGTCTTCGGTTTCATAATCGTAAGCTGGCATCAATTTTTTATCGCCGGGAAAATAAACGATGGCTTCTGAGCCGAATCGTTTGATCATTCGGGCCAGGTAAAGAGCCAGTTTACCTCCCCCGTAAATCACTACTTTCTTCCTGACAAATGGTGATGGATTTAATTTCACTTCTTTAAAAAAAGAGAACGCATCGGTTATGTAAACTGAATTATCTTGCTGGAATTCCTCATTATGTATCACCTGGGCACCTATGGCCAGATACACCGCATCAAAATTGCCTGCTTCCTTTTCAGCGAGTACATCTTCCACTTTATAATTCAGCCGGATCTTTACACCCGCTCTCACAATTCGTTCCACTTCGAAGTCGAGTATTTCCTTAGGTAACCGATAATCGGGAACACCGGTCCATAACAAACCACCGGCATGTCCACCCGCTTCAAAGATTTCAACCGCATGCCCCATCCGGGCCAAATGATAAGCGGCTGACAGGCCAGATGGTCCCGCTCCAACTACCAATACTTTCTTCCCGGTGGTAAATGCTACAAATTGAATGGGCCATTTTTGTTTGATTGCCTCATCGCCGATATACCGTTCTACCGCATGAATATTTACCGTTGTATCTATGTGTGTCCGGTTACATCCTGTTTCGCATGGCTTGACGCATACCCGGCCCATTACAGCGGGAAATGGATTATCCGCCACCAAGGTCTGAAATGCGTCAAAATAATTTCCTGATTGGGCATGTGCCATCCAGGCTTGAATATTTTCTCCAGCCGGGCAAGCACTGTTGCAGGGAGGCATAAAATCAACATATACAGGTCGGCGAAATCGTTGAGGGCCGGTCCCTTCTGCATGAATCGAAAGATCAACCGCTTTAGTAATATC
Source organism: uncultured Chitinophagaceae bacterium (assembly GCA_963775145.1). GTDB lineage: Bacteria > Bacteroidota > Bacteroidia > Chitinophagales > Chitinophagaceae > Endoryza. The sequence continues at coordinate 57,477 of CAVZHZ010000009.1, read as the reverse complement.
GTTGGCAGCCATGATAATAGGTTTGACGGGCAGTGGAGAACTTACCCATGAAAAGGCTAAATAACCTAGGCAAAGTAGAAACTGGATGTAAGAGGTAAGGTGACGTAGTTCAATCTGTTAAATGATTCTTGTCAGTTGTTCATTATTGAATGATTGAATGTTCTGAGAGTTTATCGATCCCGATACCAGGATAATCATGGAAAAGAATAAAAGGAGAGCAGGCCTGCTTGAATTTACCTACTGCATAACAAGAATTATTTTTGGCATACCTAAGATTAAATTTTTCATAAAGCAAAACCCCGCGGCTGCGGGGTTGAAACTCATATTGGTAAGACGCCCCCATCATTTAGGCAGGGCTATTAATTTTTATCGTTAAAAATCCTCAGGCCTGTTTTACCATCTGTACGGCCAGGTGAAGCTTAACCTCGTCTGCCAGCACGATACCTCCCGTTTCGGTAACAGCATTCCATTTCAGGTTAAAATCCTTCCTATTTATTTTTCCGCTTAATTCAAAACCAGCTTTTACCTGTCCATACGGATCGGTCATGGTGCCACCATATTCAGCTATCAGTTTAATCTCTTTAATAATATCCCTGATGGTAATATTCCCGGTCAGCTCATACTTATCATCGCCCGTTTTTTTAAAGGAAGTAGAAGAAAATTTTACAAGTGGAAATTTTTCCGCATTAAAAAAATCGTCGCTTTTTATATGACCGTCTCTTTGCTCATTGTACGTGGTAATACTATTTACGTCTGCTTCAAAAGAAATTACCGAATCATTGAAATCTTCCCTGGAAGATTCCATCGAGGCCCGGTATTGGTTGAATTGCCCCGTAACATTAGTAATCATCATATGCTTTACCTTAAACTGTATTTCGCTGTGCGAAGGGTCAATATTCCATTTAGTGGTTGCCATTTGTTGGTATTTTATTTGTTTATAATTAATTTTTTAACAAGTGTATTGGGATTAAGTTCGAATAAATGAGTACTTCTTATATTGACCGTTTTATCGGAACTTCTTTTCAGAATCGGCGGCCCCCCGTAAGACCGGTTCCGTTTATTGAAAGCCATACACTGAAGCCATTTACTTTGTCAATAATCAATTACCCCATCAAAATCTTCTTTTACTCCCTTGCATACAGGCAAACTTAATTGTACAGTAATGCCGGGCTTGCCTACAGTCAAAACTCTTTCTATCGAAGATTTAAATAGATTATAATCTGGTAAAGGTATTATTGGCTTAACCTTCTTCAAATATCCTATGTTAATAAAATAGTCCAAACCAGCGATGGAATACCTCGCATTAATCTTTTCTATTTTGTTTCATCCCCCCGCAATGAAAATTAGGGGTACCGCCCATGAATCAGCAATAGAAAAAGGGATGAACTTGCCATTAGCTGGTATAAAGTGACGGGTATTGGAATAAACCATCGCGCTGATGTATACAAGGTACCTTGCATGGAAGGTGGCTCGCCGATAATTAACCGTTTTTAATGATGCCGAAAAGAGGCACCCTATTTCCGAAGCCCATTTTTTTATTTGGAAGTGGCGGCAGGATACCAATTCGCCACTTCTATCATTAATGAATATTCATATTTCTTTTCCTTCAGCATAAATTCCGGATGCGGCCTGCCATTAAAGGTCCAACTGTCATCGCCTCCCACTCTCATTTGTTTCAAATCAATATTCACTGTTTTAAAATCCCCGGGAGATAGATCGTAGGTGTGCCGGGCCTTTTGTACTGCTTCCTGGGAATATGGCACCGCTATCTAAACCAATATACGCTATCTTTTTAGTTTCCAATTGCCCGGTACCGTTATCAAATTCCAGTCAGCCGCCCCAAAATCAGGCGCTTCAAAATTTGCCGGAGCGGTTTCAGGCGTGGGCTACCAGTTAAATTTCCATTGGCCATTTAAGGATTGATAACGATCAGAAGATTGACGAGTTACTTTTAATGCGGATTCTCCCAAGAGTCGCTGGAAAATTTTGTTTGCCCTTCAGCAATGAAGTGACTTAGAATCGCCATTAAAGTGAAAAAGCTCCGGTGGAAAATGGTTGGCAAAAAGGTTAGTTGGCTCATGGTATAATAATATAATAAATATGGTTTTAAAATGATTAATAATCCATGATATCATCCGTATGTATGTGTGAATTTTATGCCTGAAGGAATTAATCGAATCAGCCCTTCGCAACTATATTTTGTTATGATGAAATTTCCCCCACTCAAAAACTGAATAATTCCAAAACAAGAGAGCAAGTCAATGTATTCAAAACCCGAAGATGAGAAGATTACCCATGAATAAAACAAAATTTACCGAAGCCCAAATTGTATTTGCTCCCGGGTTCTTTGAAGTTTTCCTTTAGGAAACCCGGCAGTATTTATTGATAAATTCTAAAAACTAAAAAAGATGGCACCATTTTACATGAACCCTCGCCCTTTTTGCTTATACCCGACATTCAAAGATGACCGAAAGTAAATTATTTGAAACAGGATGTACCTCCTCCGCATAACCGACCTTACGGAATCCGGATTGGTTTAATAAATTCAGCCAGTCTTCCAGGGTTCTGAAATACCAATGATACGGCATAATAAACTGGTCGCCTAATCCATCCCAGCTTCCTTCTTTCCAACCAGTCTGATAATCGTTTATTAGTTTGCGGTTATACGGGTGAAGTGTTTGAATGAAAAGCATACCGCCCGGATTAAGGTAGCGGGCAATGGAAGCCAGCAACTGCTCCGTTGATTCTTTTCCTATCAACGCAAAATTGATAACTACAGCATCAAATGTTTTTGAGAAAGCAAAGGTACCCGAGGCAATATCTTCATACGATGCCACAAAGAAATCACCTTTTATTTTTTGGCTGGCAGCCTCGATAAATTCCTGAACAATATCCGTACCCGTTATTTCAATTCCTTTTTCCGCCAGCACACTGGCCAACCAACCTTCCCCGCAGCCGATATCCCATGCCGATAAAGGGTTGTACTTGCATACGGCATCTATAATCGCCTGGTTGGTAACAACCCTTCTTGATTCAATACCATTTTTGTCAATGATCCCGATCCAATTAGCCGCATTTACCTTCCAGGATTCGATGATTTGTTGTTCTCTATTCATACTTTTTGTCTGAAAAAAGAAAAGGGCTACATAAATGTACCCCTTTTCAAAAAACAAAATTAATAATCAGAAGGAAGGATCGGGGGGCGTATTTAAATTATTATCTCTCTCCCTGAGCGGATAAGGCATCAGGTTTCTTTTTCTTTCCGTATTGGGTCTACCAAAGCGGCGCATATCTTCCAGTTTCAATCCTGACATATATAACTCAATACTGCGGTGTTTGTATATAGAATCCAACAATTGTGCTTGTGTAAATACCCCCACTATGGTGGGCAATCCGGCCCCTACCCCAAACGGATCGGCAGCAGGTTGTTTAGTTACTACGTTATTCAATTGCTGCAGGCCATTGACGAGATCGGGAGCGGCCCCCCTTGTATAGCATTCAGCTTTTATCAATGAAATTTCACCCGGCAGATAAACAGGGAATACAGTAGCGGCGGCATTACCAAATCCATTTATCCTGAACCGCGGTAAAATCGTTGCATTGATCGTTGTATAAAACGGAATACGCTTATCGGAAAGATCGGGCAGCAAAGGAACCAATAAGCCTAAGGTAGAATCTTTTACCTGGACCACATTGTTGGTAGAAGTAGAGACTTCAAAAATCGGGTTCAGGGAAAGGGCATCAAAATTAAAAGTTGATTTTTTGGCAATGTCAACCGCGTTGGCTGCTGCCAATGCCTGCGGATATAACCCCGCAAAAAGCGAATACCTTGCTTTAAGTGCATTCAACGTATTGCCGATATCAATGCCTGCCGGAATGCTCGACAAAAAAGATGGACTGATAGCATTGGCTGTAATGGCCGCCAGAGCATCATCAATAACAGAGATTGCTTTCTTGAATCCTTCTACACGGTCAATGAAAGTAACATTGCTGCCGATACCGGCTGGAACCTTTTCCCAGAACTGGGCCATATCACCAATTGATAATGCCTTAAAAATACTGGCATAAGCAATTAACCCGCTAGCATAGTTTTTGTCGGCCAGGTTCTTTGCATTGGTGATAATGAGGTCCGCATCATAGATAACTTTGTTGCAGGTACTCCAGAACGTTGTTAACATCGTATGATTTCCATCTACTAAGTTGCCCCCGGCGGCCAGTTGTACTTCGGCGGTATTACCAGGATTAACCACGATCAATTCATTTGTAGTAAGTCCGTTTATAGTTACCAGGTTATACAAAGTGCTTCCTCTTCCCAGTGTGTACACCCGTTGTAATCCAACGGCTGCTCCGGTCAATCCTTTCGGCGAACTGAATACTTGTTCCTGGGTGGCCCGGTTCGGATCGGTAAAATCTTTCTTACATCCCACCGGGATAATTGTTGGGACCACGAGGGCAATCAGTGAAAGTGTTTTTATTATTGAGTGTTTCATAATTTCTTTTTTTTGTGAGTTAGAATTTTACGGATAGTCCAACACTGAAGGTTTTGGGAATAGGTACTGATCCAAAATCAATGCCCCGCAATATGGTACTTTGCCCCCCGGCATTTACTTCGGGATCGTATCCTTTATAATCATCCCAGCTTACGAGGTTTCTGCCGCTCACACTCAACACAATGTCTTTTAATTTTAGAAAATTACCGAATGCATAGCTTAGTGAAATTTCTCTTAACTTAACGAAAGAACCGTCATCAATCCGCCATTCTTCCACCGTTCCATAGAAACTGTTGATATATCCTCTTGGGTAAACACCCGTCTGTTCTTTTTCTGCCTCTTTTCCATTACCCACACCTTGCCTGGTTCTCCAGTCCGCATTAAATACTTCCAGGCCCTGAACGGCATCCAGTTGTATTCGCAAGCTTGCTTTTTTGTACGTAACCTCATTCACCAGGCTACCTGTATAATCCGGATTTGGATCGCCGATTACTCTTCGAACCAGCGGAAATGTTCCTATTGGCAATCCGGTGGCCGGATCTCGCTGAATGGTATACGTTAAAGCACTGTTTTGAACTCCTCTTTCCCCCTGCGGATACCCGGTAGTATTTTTAACCAGGTTACCACCCGCATCCAGTGCAAAAAATGCTCCATAGAAAACCCCAATCGGTTGCCCTTCAATAATTGCAACGGGTGCTCCCTGGTTAGTACTTAATAAAGTTAATGCCTGTCCTATCTTAACTGCTTTGTTCCTGTTATGATTATAAATTGCAGTTACTGTCCAGGTTAAATTTTGTTGCCTGACCGGTTTACCAGAAAGTACAATTTCAAATCCTTTGTTTTCGAGGCTACCGAAATTGTCCAGCAAGCTGCTGAAACCATTGGTTGGAGCAATAAACCGATTGATCAGCAGATCATCCACCTTTTTGGAATAAATATTCGATTGAAGGTTGAGTCGTCCATTAAAAAATCCGAGGTCTATTCCAAACTCCAATTCCCGCTGACGTTCTGGTTTAACGTTGGTGTTAGCCAGCGTGGTACTGGAAACCAGCGAGGTTCTGCTGATAAACGAATTACTGCTATACGAGTTAAACCGGGAGAAGGCCCCGATACCCGTCAGGTTTCCGCTCTCCCCATACGCAATTCTTAACTTGGCAAAATTCCACACTTTACTCATTGACATGTTTTGCCAGAAATCATGACCACTTATTATATAACTGCCGCTGGCCTTTAAATATTTCTGGTTTCGCTGATCCTTACCGAAAACAGATGAACCATCTACTCGTAAGGCTCCTGTTACGTACACCAGGTTCTTGTAACTGAAATTCTGCTGTACATAATAACCGGATACGGATATTTCTCCCCGGTCATCCACTCCCTGTAATAAAGTACTGGCCCCATTCACTGTTTGCACAAAGGGAGCAAGTCCGCGGCCCTGCAACAAGGAATAACTACTTTTTTCATATTGAACGGAGTAACCTACTTGGGACGTGGATGATATATCACCTGTTATTTTGGTTTGGTAGGTGGCATTTACTTCATTATTAATCTGAAAGAAATTATAGTTGCCGGCGCTGGCATAACCATTTCTGGTCGGGTCGAGGGCTGCCCCGCCACCGAAGAATCCATCACTTACATTATAGGCAAAGGGCGGAATAAATGTTTCTCCTTTCTGGCTGTATTGGTCAATGCCCATTGTATAATCCAGGGTAAGTCCTCTCACTATTTTTAATTTTATACCCAGATTAGCCAGTATCCGGTTTGTTTCCTGCTTTTGTTTAATATCCTCTATTACGGATACCGGGTTTACCCTTCCCCTTTCCCCAATCGCTTTAATATTTCCTAAGGCATCCCTGGTAAACAGGTCATGGAAGTTTCCGATAATATTAATTGAGTTAAGGGGTGAAAAGAATGAATTACCATCCGGTTTTTCATTACTGAGACTATTGATGTAATTCAATCCAATATTAAAATTAATTCTCTCACCTATTCCCTGGTCAAGATTTAACCGGAAACTATATCTTCTGAAATCGGTGTTTTTTACAATTCCCTGGTTCTTAAAATATGAAGCTGAGGTGTAGAATTTGGTTTTATCCTTACCGCCAGACACTGATATATTATTATCTGTACCGATACCGGTACGGAAAATATAATCGTTATAATCATATCGGTTAACAGCGGTGGTATTTATTAATGCCGGGGTTAATATATCCTGCGTTTGCGCGCCGGGACCATCTGTTGGTCCGCCGAATTTTGTGGGCGACTGATTGACCGGTACACTTTTTCTGAGTGAGCTAACCATTAGGCTGGTGGAAAAAGAAACTACCGGTGTTCCGGTGCTTCCCCGTTTGGTAAAAATCTGCACAACCCCCGCATTTGCACGGGAACCATAAATGGCGGCGGCGGCGGCTCCATTTAAAACCTCTATTCTCTCTATATCCGCCGGGTTTATATCAGCCAACCTGTTTTGCCCGATCGTTCCCACAAAATTTCCTCCGTCATAATTTGAACTGGTATTCGTAACCCGGGTGGTGGCATTATTAACTATTACCCCATCTACAATATATAAAGGCTCGGAGGAACTGTTTACTGAACTGATTCCCCTTAACCGGACGGAAATACCACCAGCAGGATCACCATTGTTTTGAATGATTTGTGCGCCGGCCGTTTTTCCCTGTAAGGCGGCCAGTACGTTACTGGTGGCGCCTTTGCTAAGCTGATCCGCATTTACTGTGCTGATATAACTGCCCAGTTGCTTCCTGGTAGTACCGGCAGAAACACCGGTTACCACTACTTCGTCCAATTTCATGGCATCCTCGGTCATTGTTACATTCGAAATATAGGAGGATGCTGTGCCAATAACCAGGGTGGTTTGAGAACTCTTAAGGCCCACTCCTGAAAATTCAATGAGGTAGTTCCCTGGCTTTAGGTTGGCCGTGAGACTATAATAACCTGCGGCGTCTGTTTGTGTTCCGATGCTGGTGTTGCGTATAAGGACGGATACAGATGGAATTCCACTTCCATCGAATCCTTTTACTCTTCCGCTGATCTGAACTTGCGATATGGCCGTGAAAGTGAATAATTGCAGAAACAGCAGAATAGGAAATAACTTCCATTTCCTGGCTCTTTTCGTTTGTAAATTTTTCATTGCAGCAGTTTTGAATTTATAAGAGATATTATATCATTGGTACTGTATAAACTTAGGCAAGTCTCCTCCGTAATGGAGAGTCCCAATAAGGATTACACCTCTAATTTATTATAATAATGTGAATGAAAGATAATTAAACCGGAAAATGTTGCGCCGTCCATATAAAAGTAATAAGCCATAAATCTTCCCAACCCAGGAAGTATTAGTGAAAATTAATTTTCGGGAAACAATGCTGCCTGATAGGTAAGATCCGGGTAAAGTTAACATCAGTCTTCAATCCAATCTGAACATTATTCTAACCGGTCATCCCATATAATATGATGTATGAATAACACTATCCTATATTCGTATTCAAGGAAGGAAAGATATTGGGTACACGACATAAAAATGTTCAGTACTATTGCGCGCCTAACCTACCATTAAGACGGTGATGATAATTGCGGGAATTATTATGACAGGCCAAAAAAGATCAAAAAGTTAACCGGGTCCTTACGAACCAGTAGTTCTTCAATAGCGCGCTTCTGCCCTAACTTCTATTCCGCTGCAGAATCCAGCCCACGATTTTGTGGGAAAGTGAAAGACGGAAGCAAAGGTTTTGGTATGTAAAGTTGAAAAAACAATCCTACCTTGTTATCCCTTTAAACCGGATGCTCTGAGCCTTTAAGGAATTAGGTAACCGTTCACCTGCTAATCCGGTGGCTGGTTGTTTTAGCAGTGATAAAATTTTAAGGAGGTGCCCGCCTGAATATTTCGTCCCGAATGAATGCATTTAATTTCACAAAAAGGGAACATAATAGATACAAAGTCCAGAATAAAGCATTGTATTTTTGAAAAATTGTCCTGCCCTTTTGCTTCTGTTCGTCATTAAGCAATATTTAATTACCACTAAAACATTTTTATGGAAACGCAAGCACTTTCAACAACATCATCGATTCATCAGACCGAACTTATCTTTAACCTGAATACCCGCCTGTTCCTGAATGCGCTGGCAGGTATTACCGAGGAGCAGGCTAAGGAAAGAATAAGCGACCACAATAATCCGGTTTCCTGGTTAGCGGCCCATACCGTGTGGGCAAGGTATAATACCTGTGCCATGATGGGAAAACCCGTTGGCAAAAATCCATATGACGGTTTGTTTGAAAATTTCAAACCCTTTGATCCTGCTGCAAACTATGGTTCGCTGGAGCAGGCTAAAGCGGAATGGCAGAAAGCCTCTGACCTTTTAAAGGAAGCATTAGCCACCGTAAGCGAAAACCACCTGGCAGCAGAAAGTCCGTTTAAGAGCCCGATCGGGGATTCTTCCTTTGGGGGAACTGTAGCCTTTTTTGCGCAGCATGAAAGCTATGATATTGGCCAGCTCGCCTTCCTCAAAAAATATTTAACTAACGAAGCCATGAGTTACAAATGATGCAAGGGTCAGTAGAGAGTAAGGTTACATTTATCCTCACAAGTTTATTAACGCAATACCCCTATGGCATCCATAAAACATCTTTTCCATATCAATGCTTCAAAAGAAAAAGTATTCGAAGCGCTCACCAGCATAAAAGGACTCAGTGCATGGTGGACAACCAAAACGAGTGGTGATTCTAACCTGGGCGGTATCCTTCAATTCCGCTTTGGTGATTTCGGTGGCCCGGATATGAAAGTAAAAGAAATAAAACCCAATGAATCCGTAACCTGGGAATGTGTAGGAGAAAATGACGGGTGGTTAGGACATGTGTTTACTTTTCATCTCGATTCCAACGACAATAAAACCCGGGTTCGCTTCGAACAATCAGGCTGGAAAGAAACCGATGATTTTTACGCTTCCTGCAATTTCAGCTGGGGACGATATATGGAGAGCCTGCGGCAGCTTTGTCAAACCGGACGAGGGGAAGCATTTGGCAGTGAGGGGTACCGGAAATAATTGATTTGATTTTTACCTTCGATGCGTAAACTGATGGCTGGTTATGAAAAATAGTTCCATTTCCCCTTCTTCCCTTTCCTTCTTAAAATCATTGGCAAAAAATAATAACCGGGAATGGTTTAATGAAAATAAAGCCCGCTACCTTTCGGAATATGAGAATATGATCGCCTTTACCGATGCTTTGCTTCGGGAGATGCGGAAACATGATAATATTGAAACTGCCTCCGGAAAAAATTCATTATTCCGTATTTACCGGGATACGCGGTTTTCAAAAGATAAAACTCCCTATAAAACCTATTGGGCCGGAAGTATTAAAAGAGCTACCAACAAACTGAGGGGCGGATATTATTTTCATATTGAGCCGGGCCATTCGCTGGCAGCCGGTGGTTTCTTCAGTCCGAATTCGGCCGATTTATTACGGATTAGACAGGATATCGATATCAATTACCCGGATTGGAAGAAAATGTTATCGGGTAAAAAGATTTCCAAAACATTTGATGGGTTGAAAGGAGAACAAGTTTCCAGTTCACCAAAAGGATTTTCAAAAGACAATCCGGCCATTGAATTACTGAAGCATAAACAATTTTATTTTGAAAGAAGGTTCAGCGACGAGGAGCTGATAGCGCCGGGTTTTCTTAAAGAACTTAACCAGACTTTCGTGAATCTGCGGCCCTATTTTGATTATATGAGTGAAATGCTGACAACAGATTTAAACGGGGTGTATACAGTGTAAAATTCGTTGGGTCCTGTTGTGGCAACAAGAAAATATTCTAAAATTCCACGCCCCCAGTCGCGTGAATTATTATGAAAATATAATGAGTAGCCAAATAAACCAACCTTCACAAACTTCCCAGTTATGAATAATTTAGAATTTAAAATCACCGTAAACGCTCCGGCAAAAAAACTATGGCAGGTACTCTGGAACGACGATATGTACCGTAAATGGACCAGCGCCTTTCACGAAGGCTCCTATGCGGTGTCTGACTGGAAAAAGGGAAGTAAGGTACATTTTCTTACACCGGATGGGAATGGTATGTTTAGTATAATAAATGATTGCAGGGAAAATGAATTGATGTCTTTTAAACACCTCGGCGTTATCAAATCATTTGAAGAGCAGCCAGCCAGTGAAGAAACAAATTCATGGGGTAATACTTTAGAAGAATACAGATTGGAAGAAAATAATGGCAGTACTATTTTGACCGTTACCATGAATACCCCGGATAGTTTTGCCGAATACCTGAATAAAACATTTCCGGTAGCCCTTCAAGTGGTTAAAGAGCTGGCGGAAAAACCCGTTATCATAACTATTGAAGCAACCGTGATGGCATCCCCGGAAAAAGTATGGAAATACTGGACCTCCCCCGAACATATTACTCAATGGAATAATGCATCCGAAGACTGGTTCACACCGGCCGCCCGCAACGATTTAAGAAAGGGGGGATCATTCACTTTTACAATGGCAGCAAAAGATGGAAGTGTTAGTTTTGATTTTGCCGGTACCTATGATGAAGTAAAAACAAAAAAATCTATTGCTTACACCCTGCTGGATGGCCGTAGAGTGAAAATAGATTTTTCTACCGACGGACAGCAAACCAACATAGTGGAGTCTTTTGAAGCCGAAGAAATGAATTCGCTGGATTTGCAAAAAGGAGGATGGCAGAGCATTTTGAATAATTTCAAAAAACATACGGAAACAAATTAATAAACCTTTAAATAATATCATCATGGCCAGGGTAAGTACTTATTTAAATTTTCCGAATAACACAGAGGAAGTATTCAACTTCTACAAAACGGTATTTCGGGGAGAATTTACGGCTCCGGGTATCCGAAGAATGGGTGATATGCCCCCGATGGATGGCATGCCACCCGTGGGTGGCGATTTGAAAAAACTGGTGATGCACGTAGAACTGCCGATTACAGGCGGCCATATCCTCATGGGCACCGATGCGCCGGAACAAATGGGGTTCAACGTAAAATTTGGTAATAATATTTATATAAACCTGGAGCCGGATACCCGGGAAGAAACCAAACGGCTGTTTGATGCCTTGTCTCCTGGTGGAAAAGTAGAAATGGAACTGCAGGATATGTTCTGGGGCGCCTATTTCGGAAGTTGTACGGATAAATACGGCGTTCAATGGATGTTCAATTGTTCAGGTAAATAATAAAAATCATGCCTAATCAAATCTATCCCTGCCTGTGGTTTAATGGTAATGCCAAAGCGGCTGCCGAATACTACTGCAGCATTTTTAAGAATTCTAAAATAACGGTGGACACTCCCCTCGTGGTAAATTTTGAACTGGATGGAAAAAAATTTATGGGCTTAAACGGAGGACCGAATTTTACATTCACCGCCGCCATTTCCTTTTTTGTATTGTTAGAGTCAATAGATCAAACCAACGAGGTATGGAATAAACTTATAGAAGGAGGCCAGGCTTTAATGCCAATAGATAAATATCCCTGGAGCGAGCGATACGGATGGGTGCAGGATAAGTTCGGGCTTACCTGGCAGGTTTCTATTGTAAACAAAGCAGGTGATCCGCAAAAAATAATGCCTTCCATGTTATTTGCAGGTAACCAGTTTGGCCGGGCGGAGGAAGCGATTCAATTTTATACTTCAGTCTTTAATAATTCTGCTGCCGATCTGCTGGTTCATTATCCCGAGGGAAACCCCCATGCGGGCAAATTGATGTACTCCGAATTTAATTTGAATAAGTATGGCATCATTGCCATGGATGGACCGGGGGATCATAAATTCACTTTTAACGAAGCGGTTTCTTTTGTTGTGAATTGCGAGACCCAGCAGGAAATTGATCACTACTGGAACAAACTTACTGAAGGAGGATCAGAAAGTATGTGTGGCTGGCTAAAAGACAAGTTTGGAGTTTCCTGGCAAATAGTTCCCACGGTATTAGGCAAACTGATGACGAATCCCGAAAAAGCACCACGAGTCATGCAGGCATTTATGAAAATGAAAAAATTTGATATTGAAACGCTGATGAATGCATAAATCATTATTATTACTTACAATTAAATAAACTATGAAACCAAAGACGATAACCATTATTTACTGGACATTTACCATTCTATTTTCCGGATTTATGATATGGTCATCTGTGCCGGGTATTAAGCCTAATGAACAGTCTGTTCAGTTTTTGCATGACTTTCTGGGTTACCCGGTCTATTTTATTCAATTTATCAGTGTAGCCAAGCTGATCGGGGCCATTACCATTTTAATTCCTGGGTTAGTGAAAATAAAAGAATGGGCCTACGCCGGTTTATTTTTTGATTTAGCGGGCGCGATTTATTCTCTTATATACGCCTCGCCCAAGCTGGAACCAGGTACATTGTTTATTCTAGTACCGGTGCTGCTGGGAGTTATCTCTTACATTTTCTGGAATAAGAAAAGAGTATTATAGTTATGAAGCCAACCATCCCCAAAAATGTGGATGAGTATATTGGTTCCTCCCCGATAAAGTGCAGCGGCTGTCAAAGCAAATGAGGAGAACAATAAGAGCTGCTCAAAGGGGAACGCAAAGGGCGCTAAGTTTTTCGCAAAGGGCGCAAAGAATATTTTTTCATTTCAAACTCTAAATGCTTTTCATATTCCCCGTTGCGTCTTGGCGTCGTTGCGATAAAATATTCTTTGTCTCCTTGTATTACTTATTGCCTTAGTGTGAAATAACTCCAATTTCCCTTGAATTCCCTGCGTTCTTTGCGGATTCTTTCTTCGTGTTCTTTGCGTTGCAAAAAAAGTGGAACGCAAAGGACGCTAAGTTTTTCGCACAGGGCGCAAAGAATATTTTTTCATTTCAAACTCTAAATGCTTTTCATATTCCCCGTTGCGTCTTGGCGTCGTTGCGATAAAATATTCTTTGTCTCCTTGTATTACTTATTGCCTTAGTGTGAAATAACTCCAATTTCCCTTGAATTCCCTGCGTTCTTTGCGGATTCTTTCTTCGTGTTCTTTGCGTTGCAAAAAAAGTGGAACGCAAAGGGCGCAAAGAATAATTTTTCATTTCAAACTCTAAATGCTTTTCATATTCCCCGTTGCGTCTTGGCGTCGTTGCGATAAAATATTCTTTGTCTCCTTGTATTACTTGTTGCCTTTGTGTGAAATAACTCCAATTTCCCTTGAATTCCCTGCGTTCTTTGCGGATTCTTTCTTCGTGTTCTTTGCGTTGCAAAAAAAGTGGAACGCAAAGGACGCTAAGTTTTTCGCAAAGGGCGCAAAAAATAATTTTTCATTTCAAACTCTAAATGCTTTTCATATTCCCCGTTGCGTCTTGGCGTCGTTGCGATAAAATATTCTTTGTCTCCTTGTATTACTTATTGCCTTCGTGTGAAACAAATCCAATTTCCCTTGAATTCCTTGCGTTCTTTGCGGATTCTTTCTTCGTGTTCTTTGCGTTGCAAAAAAAGTGGAACGCAAAGGACGCTAAGTTTTTCGCAAAGGGCGCAAAGAATAATTTTTCATTTCAAACTCTAAATGCTTTTCATATTCCCCGTTGCGTCTTGGCGTCGTTGCGATAAAATATTCTTTGTCTCCTTGTATTACTTATTGCCTTAGTGTGAAATAATTCAAATTTCCCTTGAATTCCCTGCGTTCTTTGCGGATTCTTTCTTCGCGTTCTTTGCGTTGCAAAAAAAGGGGAACGCAAAGGACGCTAAGTTTTTCGCAAAGGGCGCAAAGAATATTTTTTCATTTCCAACTTCGTAAGCTTTTCATATTCCCCGTTGCCTTCTCGCCGCTTGCAGAATACCATTCTTTCTTTCCCCGCAGGTTCCTACTCTCCCCCTTTCACCGAAACAAAATGCGCCCTATCCAATTTGTCTTCCCCATTCCAACGATACGCTACCAGGCTTCCGCCTTTGGCGATGCTGTAATCGAGACAAATAACATTATCTGCCTGTATGACGGGAAATTCTTCGTCCATCCAATAATGCCCAAAGAAAACCGGCGGCGCTTCTTTCGGGTATATGGACACTTTTAGATCAGTAGGTACCTTTTCATGCCGTAAATTTTCAGGACAATTAAACAAAAAATCGCCGTAAGTAGCAGAACCCGGGTGGATCCACCATTTAATGCGGTTGGCATTGCGGAGATGCCCGTCTTTATCGCGCCAGGCAAATGATTCGGGAATATTAAATTCTTTCCCTTTGAGCGTTTCTTCCAATACTTCAAAGGGATAGGTTCCCTGGTTATGAGATGACAATAACAATTGTTCCGATAGTCGCTCGTGATTATTATTCTTTAGCCAGCGGATATGCTCGTCATCCCAGCAGGCATGAACCACTCTTAATATACCCAGGTCCAGGAAAAGCGGAAGCGTATAAAACCATTGCAACCAATCCTGCCATTCTTCCCGGTGATGTTTAAATTGATCAAGTGTCGCCTGGTGCTGCCGGGTATTGGTAGTACTATGTGAGCGGAGATACTTTCCATCGGGTAAGGCATAAGCATAGGCCAGGGCGTTATACTCATGGTTACCCATGATGGCCATCGCCTGCCCGGCATCCACCATGGCGCGAACAATTTGAAGCACCTCGCGAATGGCGGGACCGCGGTCAATAAAATCACCGGCAAAAATTACCTTACGATTCGGATGCTGCCAAACGCCCTTAACGGGTTTATAGTCCATTAATGTGAGCACTTGCTTAAGCGGTTCCACATGGCCGTGGATATCACCGATGAGATCGTACATATCGTAAAATTAAATGATAAACTCTACTACTGGATGAATTTAATAAATTCAAGCGACTTTTTTCTACCAATCACCAGCACGCATGGACAACCAGGTATTTGAAATCGGACCGGCTTTCTGCACTATCGGAATGGTATTTGTTGCAGGGAAGAATAGTCGTTGTCAACGATACATATTCAGCCAAACGGGGCGATGAGTTATTCGTAATGATTCTTTTGAATTTTGGCTGGCGGCACAGTTTTAGATTATAACGCCTGATATGCTATTTCCAGCCGTTGCAGATGATTCATCTTCCCTCATTGGCTGAAACAGGGGCAAAAGCCTGGGTTTGGCAAAGTGCCCTTATCCAAATCTATTAAGAGAAGAAGTAAAAAACCTAACTTTAAGGGAAGGCTTGCCATTTATCATACACTGACATAAACAGGATGAATCTTATACCGGCCTGGCAATAGGTTATTTTCGAAAATCCAATCCTCGTGAGATGAAAGAACGAAAGTTTTATTCTTAATAAATCAGAAGATGGAATATTATTGAAGATGAACATCCGCAAATAAAGCAGTTAGCTATAAGCCCGGTAAACAACAGTATAAACTACAAACATTCTCATAAAATGAAAAATACTTCATTAATAGTCCTGGTTATCACAGCATCTTTTCTTTCAGGTTTTGCCTTCAAGACAATCATTTCGAATCAAAATAAAAAAATAACCAACATGAAAAAAGTAACCGGCATTGGGGGCGTTTTTTTTAAATGCAAAGACCCAAAAAAAATAACAGAATGGTATCAAAAACATCTTGGTTTAAACACCAACCCCTATGGGGCCACTTTTGAATGGTACGAAGGTGCAGACAGCACCAGGAAAGCACAAACGCAATGGACTCCGTTTCCCGAAACGACCAAATACTTTGAACCTTCCTCAAAGGACTTCATGATAAATTACCGGGTTGAAAACCTGGTATCACTTGTTGAGGAATTAAGAAAGAATGGCGTAACGATTGTAGACAAAATTGAATCGTACGACTACGGTAAATTCGTTCATATCCTTGATGCCGAAGGAAACAAGATTCAGCTGTGGGAACCCATTGATTGAGTATCACAAAAAATTGGGGGAAGAACTCAATAAGTAGCCAATACTAAATATGGGTTACCCATTCACCGCGTGAATTCTTTAGCTCGTTTTACTTTTGTATAAACTAAAAATGGCCCGAAAAAAATTAAAACAACATTCCTGCGCAAACTGCGGGTTTGAATTCAGTGCAAACAGTGAACATACGAATTATTGCCCCAACTGCGGGCAGGAAAACCATAATCCGAGATTTCCATTGATTCACTATGGTTATGAACTGCTGGAAGGCTTCTTACACTTCGACACTAAGTTTCTTTATTCCTTTAAAGTGCTTTTGCTAAAACCCGGAAAAATCACACACGACTATATCAATAATATCCGGGGCCGGTACACTCCTCCATTCAGGTTATTTATTTTCATTTCCATTTTTGCCTTACTGGCAATAAATATCTTCGAAAAGAACCTAGCAAAATCCGGTTATTTTGGTAGCTACTCAGCAGAGGCCATTCAAAAGAATCTGACCATCGGTGAGATATTTGACCAATCTGCCGACAGTGCAACCGATCACATCCTGGTACCGCCCTTTTCATGGGTTATGAAAAACCCGGAAATAACAAACACCGATTTAAGAGAATTAAAAAAAACTTCCCCGGATAACGTGGGTGCATGGCTGACCAATTACGGTTATGATAATAACCCGCTCACCCGTTTCTACGCGTTAAATAAAAAACTTCGTATCAGCCGGCAAATGACGGTGCCTGAAGCAACCCTGATGATTTCCGGTATTTTTAAGTGGCTTTTCCTGATAATGATTCCCGTTACAGCATTTATCCTCTTTATTATATTCTATCGGAAACAACTATTGTATTATGATACGTTGCTTTATTCTGTTCACTTCACCAGTTTTTTCCTTATACTGTATTCCGTTTTCTTAATGGAAGTACTCTGGCTTTTAAAAGTAAATGAAATAATACTACTTATATTGTCTGTTATAAATTTGCTCTGGCTGGCGGTTTACCTGGCCGTTTCGTTAAGAAGAGTATTCGGGTTTTCCTGGATAGGTACCATCCCCAGAATGTTTATAGCTTTTGTCATTTCATTCGCTGCATTCCAACTCATTCATTATACTATATCATTCAACTCGGGAAAATAAATTCATATCCCCAATAGCTGCCAATATCAAAAGTATTTTCCAGGCCGGTCCCGACTATGCGGGAAGCGGGGCTCACCATTGTAATCCTGACGCTCCGAGATACATGTATCCGCGGATGTGGGCTGCTTCGGCAGGAAGTCTCCCGGATCCGAAACTCCATTTTCAGCTTTAGTTCATAACTTCAGCGACATATTCCTGTCCGGCACATATCAGAAGCAGGCAGGCCCAATGGGGTACTCCCAGCAGGCGGCATACCAGTTTGGATAATCAATGAATTCACTTCCTTCGAAAATGCACGACCGTTATTGGCAAAAAATATACATAAACACAGTTTAACTGATTAAAGAGTTCGCCTGTTCTTTTACGATATAAATTCGGATTAGTCCGGGCGGTTCCTGGCAGTCATGGCGGGAGGCAAATGGGAATATGAAAGTTGAAGAATTTATTTCAATTCCTTTTTGAAAATAAATAAACTATGCAACGCAGAATATTTCTTAAACAATCATCACTTACTGCAATGGGTATAGGTGTGTTTGGTCACCTTACTACCCAACAATAAAAATACAGGAGCCGGTCTGCGCGTAAACGGCCAGCGAATTGAAAGCCGCATTTTTGAACTGGCCAAATTTGGCGTTGATGAAAAGGGCAGGGGTTACCGCGTTGCCTATACCAAAGGCGATATCGAAGGGCGCGCCTGGTTTATGGAGCTGATGAAAAAAGCAGGGCTTAACCCAAGCATTGATGCAGCAGGAAATATCATTGGCAAGCGCAAAGGAAAAAACGAAGCACTTAAACCTATCGCTTTTGGTTCGCATATTGATATGGTGCCCGATGGTGGTAACTATGATGGAACACTGGGTTCTATCAGTGCATTGGAAGTAATTGAGATACTCAATGAAAACAATTTGGTTACAGAGCATCCGCTGGAAGTGATCATTTTTGCCAATGAAGAAGGCGGCACCATTGGCAGCAAAGCCATGACAGACGGATTAACGAAAGAGGGACTGCAGCAAAAAAGTCAAAGTGGTTTAACACATGGCTGAAGGTATCAAAGCCATTGGTGGCAATCCTGATAACATTCAATCCTGCTTACGTAAAAAAGGAGACTTTCATGCCTGGGTGGAACTGCATATTGAGCAAGGCGGCATTTTAGAAAAAGAAAACATCCAGATTGGTGTGGTGGAAGGTATTGTAGGTATTGTGCATTGGGAAGTAATGGTGGAAGGTTTTGCCAATCATGCAGGCGCTACACAAATGAATATGCGGCAGGATGCTTTGCTGGCGGCATCAAAATTTATCATTGCAGTAAATGAAGTCATCAACAGTGTACAGGGCAGCCAGGTAGGAACAGTTGGGAAAATTGCTGTAGAACCAGGTGCTTATAATGTCATTCCCGGTAAAGTAGTATTGGGTTTGGAGATTCGGGATTTATCTGCTGATAAAATTGAAATGCTGTTTAAAGAAATTGAAAAGCGTGCAGCAGCGATTGCAAAGGAATCCCAAACCAGCATCAGCTTTGTGCGTCAGCCCAATGAATCAACACCTGCCCTAACAGATAAAAACTTACAGCAAACCATCAACACCACAGCCAAAGCATTGGGCTTTAGTACTAAGTTTATGCAAAGCGGTGCCGGGCACGATTCACAGCACATGGCTTCGATAGCACCGTCTGCTATGATCTTTATTCCCAGCGTGGGCGGCATTAGTCATTCACCCAAAGAATTTTCAACAGCAAAGGATATGGTCAATGGAGCCAATGTACTGCTGCAAACAATATTACAATTGGATAAATAATAATACATTGATGCAGGAAGGAGAAAATAAAGAACCATTACGAGGAGCCAAGGATGCACAATCTCTACTCCCGTTGAACCCTCCTTCAACGGAAGAAAGCGTTGTGTACACCGAACCAATTCCCGAAACCGAACAACCACCAACCACTAACTACGAACCATCAACCGAAGAAATGGAAGTACATCACCACGCCCACCCTGTTCACGGAAAGAAAAACTGGAAAACTTATTTCTGGGAATTTCTCATGTTGTTCCTGGCAGTGTTCTGCGGATTTCTTGCAGAATACCAGCTGGAGCATAAGATTGAAAGAGACCGGGAGAAAAAGTTTATACAGACGTTTATAGAAGATTTAAAATCAGATACGGCAGCCATCAGGCAAAATGTACATTTCAGGCAAATTAAGATGAAAGCTATGGATTCGTTCCTTGTTCTCTTAAATAGCCAGCAAATTAAAGGACATGAAAATGAATTATATTATTTTGGAAGAACTTTTGTAAGAAGTTTGAGGTTTCAAAGTAATGACAGAACTATTACACAATTAAAAAACTCAGGTTCATTAAGGTTAATACGAAATGAACAGGCCGCTGACAGTATAATGTCTTACCAAAAGATAGTGGATTATATTTATTATAACCAGGAAGATGACCGTATTGAAAGACGAGAAGCAGGTCAATTGTTATCTCAAATATTTAATCCGTTTGTTTTTGAAAAGATGGTGACCATTGAAGGCATAAACAGACCTCTTGATAATCCTCCTTTAAGGTCATACGACAAAAACCTTCACTTCGACCTTGCTTATTATGTTCACCAGCTTAAAGGTACCAATTTAATAGTTGAAGTGCGGCTGAATTCATTGAATGAAAAAGCAAAAAATACCATTGCGTTTCTACAAAAAGAATACCATCTCAATTAACTGATTATAATGAAAACCACTATTACTGTTCTGACTGCTTTTTTGTTTGTATTCAACTGTTTTGCACAAACAAAAACCAACACCTACTCATCATTACTGCAATTATGCAAAGAACTGCGATTGCTCGAGCGAAGCAGTTTGCCCAATGGGGTACCTGATTACCGAAAACAGACCATTGCAAAGATTCAGCAAACATTACAGCAATACAAAGTCCGCCATGAAAAGATGGATACAACTGGCTGGCCTTTAGAGCAAAAAGCAGATTATGTATTACTGCGTGCCGAAATGAATGCATTCGAGTATAACTGCCGCATCTTACAACCATGGGTTCGTGACCCCGCTTTTTATGCCATTTTGTGGAATGAAGAAAGTGATACACCCGACCATGAAGGGCCCTGCAGTTTTGCGGTGGTGGAATTATGGAAATATGTATTTCCCCTTTCAACAGACGAAGAGAATAAATTAACTGCACAATTAAAGATTATTCCGCCCTTATTTGAGCAGGCAAAAATAAACCTTACCGGCAATGCAAAGGATTTGTGGAGTGCTGGTATCGGTAATATCAAAGACCAGCAACCGATGCTGGAAGAATTGGAAAAGAAAACAACAAATAATGGCAAAGCTTTAAAAGAGGCTATTGCCAATGCAAAAAGCGCCACTGTTCAATTGATTGAATGGCTGGAAAAAAAATTGCCTGCTAAGAACGGTCCCTCAGGTATTGGCAAAGATAATTATACCTGGCAGTTGCGTAATGTAATGATGGTTCCGTTTTCATGGGAGGAAGAAGTGACGTTATTAAACCGGGAGTTAATAAGAGCGTATGCTTCTTTGCAATTAGAAAGAGAAAGAAATAGATTGCTTCCTGAATTGAAGGCCTATTCCACTATGGCGGAGTTTACTAAAGGAACAGATGCTTCAGTAAACAAGCTCATGAATTTTCTACGGCAGAAAGACATTTTGCCGGTGAAGGACTATATGGAGCCGGCTTTACGTAAACATATCGGTGAATATGTTCCCGAAGACAAACGAAATTTTTTTTCCAATATCAGCTTTCGGGAACCGGGCGTATTGTATTCTCATTCCACTCATTGGTTTGAAATTGCCCGGTTAAAAGAAGAAGCACATCCAAGTGTATTACGCAAGAATGCATTACCTTATAATCTATGGATGCATCGTTCAGAAGGATTAGCCACTTTTATGGAAGAAACCTTTATGCATGCAGGACTATGGGATGATAATCTCCGTGCCCGTGAACTGGTTTGGATAATGCTGGCGCAACGTTGTGCCCGTGGCCTGGCTTCTCTGTATGCACAGGCGAATATGATCAATTATGAACAGGCTAGAAAATTCCAGGTGGAATGGACACCCAAAGGATGGACAGGTGATGAAAGCCTGGTAGGTTTTGAACAGCACTTATATCTGCGCCAACCCGGTTATGGTTCCAGTTATGTAACGGGTAAATATTTTATTGAACGCCTGATGATAGATATGAGCCGAAAGCTGGGCAATGAATTTAAGCTCTATAACTATTTCGATTCTTTTTATAGTATGGGAATAATACCGGTATCGTTGGTTCACTGGCAAATGACAGGTATAGATGATGAAATAAAAAACAGTCATAAAAAATAAAACAATGAAAAAAAGCATAGCTATTGCACTGCTCTTTTTTGTGTCCTCTTGCCTCTATGCGCAGAAAACAAAGCAAAAATCAATAGTGGGCACCTGGCGATTGGTGGAGTTTACCGATTTGGATTCTACCACCAATGTTTGGATATACCGCTACGGAAAAAATCCGAAAGGCTATTTTACCTATACCGCCGGGGGTGTATTAAGTATAAATATTTCTAAAGACGAACCCCTGAAAATTTCAGAAGAGGAAAGTAAAAAATATTCAGTTAATTTATATGACTTTATTACAAATAATTCTTTTGGATACTTTGGAACCTACACTTTGGAACCTGAAAAAAGGAGGGTTATTCACCATGTAAAGGGAGGTACAATACCCTGGTATACTGATACGGATCAGCCAAGATTGATTCAACTAAAAGGAGATACCGCAATAATTGGTGACAACAAAATAACCAGAAGGGTACTGGTGCGGGTGGATTGAAAATTCAAAATAAAATAATTTTATTAATCATAAATGGAAACATATGAAAAAGACCTGTTCATTTATTGCAGTAAGTAGTATTTGCCTTTTTCTTATTATAGCCTGTAACACAGCAGAACAACACAATCCCAAAAATGAAGTTGAAAATAAACCAACCCCAATCGAAACACCGGAGTATTTTTTATTGCGTCCTGAAGTGGAGAAATCTTACGGGTACAGCCATGCCGTTAAAATTGGCAACGACATCAAAATCTCCGGGGCCGTAAGTATGGATGATAAGGGAAACTTAACAGCGCCGGGTAATTTAGAACAGCAGATGAAAAATTGCTATGCTGACCTGGAAAAAATCTTACAGCACTACGGCTGCACTTTTGATGATGTGGTGGTGGAGAATGTTTTTACCACCAATATGCAGGAGTTCATCAAAGTATCCGGCTACCGCAACAGTATTTATAAAAAGCAATTCCCCACCGGCACCTGGCTGGAAGTAAAAGGACTTGCATTGGTTGGGCAGTTGATTGAAATAGATATGGAAGTGCATAACACTAAATAAAATAAGATGATTCAATAACCTGTCAGGTTCGGGATGCCATCAAAAATGTTGGCATTCTTAACAACCGCATTGCACCAATTAGTTCCGAACCCTTGCTGGGATTTATACACCGGCTGATAAAGAAATAAGCATGGAAGAGAATAAAAACCGGCCTGCAGAATTGGCCAAACCAGAACCAGAACCACCCCCAGAAAATATTCCAAATGAAATAACTGATGTGGATCACGTAAATACTGATGAAAAACCACCAACCACAAACCAGTAACCGTAAAATTTAAGGACATCCCTACTTCGCCTATTAAACGCTTTACCAATTTCCGGCGTTGGTTACCGCAATTTATGACCTGCATGTTTTGTTAAAAATGCGAAAAGAGTATTGCTTTCAGCGGTGTTGTGTATATTTATAAGGTATACCTGATCTTTTTTCAGTGCTTACATCTGCTTCCACAACACGCTATCACTTATAAACATTTTGGCCAGTATGAAAATTAATTTAAAACTTTTCCTGATATTGCCTGGATTGTTTGTTTATTCTACCCGGCTTTCTGCTCAACTTCCCAATTATACAGGCACATGGGTCCTAAACCTCGAAAAAAGTCAATTAGAATCCCCGTCGCCGGGATTGACAGGCAGTGTGTTTATAATAAAGCAGGATGGTGACAGGATTAGTTTAACCAGGTACCACATTTTTGGCAATAAAAAAAAGAAAATACATTTTACGATGGTGGCAGACGGTAAGACCAGGCGAATAAAAATAATATTTAAAGGTAAATTAGAGCGTCATGATAATTATTTAACCGCCACCCTTTGGAGAAAGAATTTCTTAAACATTGTTAATTACAAATTTGGAAATAGTCAGAATGAGTTTATTGCCGATGAAGTATTTACGGGCAACCCAACTAACTATCATAATGTTTGGGTATTTGACAGAGAAGTTCCGAAAAAAAAAGTGAAAGTTCCGGTAAAATAGTATTGATCATCGTCGCAGCCACTCCCACAAGAGATACTATGAAATGAGAATAGCAACGATTTAGCATTGTTTAGTATCGCATCGGTGCTTAGTGTAACAAGTTCCCTTTGTTCAAAAAATTCAGGAGAGGTGCTACGATACACACGTTCTCTTCCTCCAACTGAATGCGCTCCTGCAAGGTATCCTAACTGATTCGCGGCAATTTTTCACAATATCAAATGCCTCCCAGGTAAATTTCGCTCCCCGGTTAAAACATTTACTGCCGGAATCTACCTTGATAATTTCAATATTTCATCCGGGGTCAACACTCTTTTGTAGATCCTTACTTCGTCTATGGATCCTTTGAAGCCTCCGATAGGGTCATTGGAAAGTCCAATTGTTGCCATGCCAATATTTGTCAGGAAACCTGCTGTTGTATATGAAACTGCACTTGTTGTAAATATTTCTTCTTTTGCAATTATTCCGTTGATATAGACCTTTCCGTTATGAGTTACGGCATCATATGTGCCGGCAATATGTGTCCATTTATTCTGAAATGAATTGTTAACAGGCGCCAAAGCTTGGTTTATTGTAGTTCCATTTCCAACATCTTTTCGAATTCCAACACTGTTGTTATTGAAATACAGCGCATACGGATCGTGTGCACCCTGCCCATCACCCCTCCAGACAATATAACAGCCAATACCCGGACCGCAAATGAGTTGCGGATTAACCCAAGCTAAAATACTAATGCTGCTATTTTGGTCAAATTGCGACGTACCCGGCAGCCGGATATAACTGCTCGTGCCGTCGAAGGCATATGCCTTATTGCTGGCACCAAAACGATCGGTTGTCAACACTGCATTTGATACCATTCCGTCATGGCGATACGTTGATGAGTCAATGGCATTTCCGTTACATGCAAAATATGCAATTAGGCTCGTGTCCGGCGGAGGAGTAACAGGCGGCGGAGGCGGATTGTTCTTATTCTTACTGCAGGAAAAGGCAGCCAGATAAATTAACAACAGGAAAGCAAAAGCCCTATTATATTTTTTCATAGCTTATCTTTTTAAAAGTTTGAAGAAAAGTACCATACAAAAAAAATATCCATGAACTTCGTCAATATCCTTGCCCGTACTATTCAAGCAGTAATTTAGTGATTGGCTTGACCGCGAACAATGACAAACATCATAAAGAAACCTAATCATGCAAAGAAAATCCTGGTAAATACCCATATCTCAGCCAGGTGCAGGGCCCGGCCGTTTGCAAAATTCGTACCGTCTATGCCCAGGCATGAAGCCTTTAATTTTTGCGGGAGGACTTGTAGGATATGGAGACTGTACCGAAGCAGGGTCCACCACTCTTTCCTCCGCTGCGTACCCTTGCAGGGATGATGGGACTGCTAATACCTGCTGGTGGTTAGAATAAATAACAACAGCAAATCAACTAACTTTAAATGATAGGCTATCACTTTCCATACAAGGATCCAAATAGGATGATAGACATAGCAGGCCGGAGATGAGTTATTGCATGTATACAATTATCATTATAAGAATGGGCGAACATTTCTTCAGTAATAAACAGGGGGCTGGAATAATTTGAAACATGGGCTTTCATAAATAACCCAGTTGGCTGAAATGTTACAAGAAACTATAATTTGAAAACATTACGACAAAACTATTCCAATTCGTTTCACCATTTTTAATATCAATGGTGGGTTTATCACAGGCAATTCAACAAACAAACGGAAATTATTATCAAAACGGAAAGTTCAAAACTTATTCCAGTATTTATGTAGTTAATGGAAGTTTCACTTTTAAAAAACTAAAACAATGGACACGATAATACATCTTGACAATAAGTATATACTTCCGCCATTTGCAGAGGGACACACCCATAAACTTGACAAGAGAGAAGAGCTTAAACGAGACATTGATTCTCTTGTCAAACAAGGCGTCTTTTACGCGTTAGTCCTCAATAATTTTTCTTCTAATGCAGAAAATAACAGAGAAGTGTTGCGGCATTCAAAACAACTAGATGTTGTTTATGCAAACGGAGGTATTACTGCCACGGGACAGCATCCGTCTTTTGCATATGAAAGAAACATTTCCTGTATTAAAGAATGGTGGCTGCCAGCCAATACAGCTAAAATTAAAAGTAGTAACAAGGGCGAAAATGACGCCTATTGGTTTATGAACACTATGGAGGAAGTGGATAAAAAGTGGCTGGCATTTTTAAGTACAAAGCCCGACCTGGTTAAAGTCTATTTACTGAACGTAAACAAAAATGCAAATCAAGATCCAAAAACACTAACCGAGAACACAATCAAATTCATTGCTAAAAAAGCAAAAGAGTCTGATTTAAGAGTCGTTGCACATATTGAAAGTTTTGATGACCTAAAAGTGGGGTTACGATGCGGAATTAGGATTTTTGGGCATATGCCACATTATAATGTAAATTTCTCAAAAGAACTTCCCGACGAATTTCAGTTTACAAATTCGGAAACATTAATAATTAAACAATTTAACCCTATTAGTATTCCACCATTATCCTTTAATGAATAATTTTCAGTTGTCTGAAACGAAAAGAACAATTACCAGGGAGAACTGGACACCGCCAGTCTTAATAGAAGTCTGAACTTTCAAAAGGCAAGAATTAAAAGTCTCTCTCAAACGGGCTTTAAATTTACAATCGGCTCTGACAGAGATTACTTACTGCCTGAACTCTTATATTGGTTTCAAAATAATATTTTCAGCAAGGAAAACATTTTAATTATTGCCACCAAAGAAACGCCAAAATTGATATTCCCAAATCGTAAAATCGGAGAGTTCAGGAAAAGATATGTAGCAAGTGTTTTAGAATTTGAGAACAATCCTCTTGATGATTAATATATATTAAAGGCAATACACTTAAGAATAAAAAAAGGAAAAGTAATCTAATAATCACTTCGGCCGGCATGGAGTTTTATGCCCCGCTAATGAGCGGGATTGCTGGACAAACTAACATCAGCTAATAATACTGCAAACAGCAATAGCCTGCTCAACCGTATTCAAACAGCCTGGTACCAGGTTTGACTTTTTGTTTATAACTTCATGATCCCTGCCTGCATATGCAATCGGGGTGCGCTTTTTTAAATAAAGCATTTGTTCCGGTGCAGTTCACTATTACCAGGATATCGCAAATGCCTCAACGTTCGCCATTATATCACCTACTAACCCGACAATATACCATGATGAATTATTTAAAACCCTTTTGCTGGCTTTTACTCATCCATTCGTCCCTTGCAGGACAGAAACCAAGAGCCAGGGATATTGGAATCCCTTTTAATGGCATTTCCGGTAAGTTTAATGCCATAACAGATGTGAAAGGTGTTGAAGTGGGTTATAGTACCCTCATTTCAGGACAGGGAAAAAACATTAGAGGAAAAGGCCCTGTCAGAACAGGAGTCACTGCTATTTTGCCCAGGGGCAGAAACAACAATCCGGTTTTTGCCAATTGGTATTCGCTTGAATGGAAACGGAGAGATGACCGGAACAACCTGGATAACGGAATCAGGATTCCTGGAAGGCCCGATCATGATAACCAACACGAATAGCGTGGGTGTGGTGCGGGATGCCGTATTGAAATGGTATGTAAAAACGGGTTGGTATAAAGAAGATTTCTGGTACACCTACCCGGTGGTTGCCGAAACCTATGATGGTTTTCTCAATGATATTTATGGTTTTCATGTAAAAGAAAACAATGCGTATGAAGCGCTGGATAGTGCCAAACCAGGTATTATAAAAGAAGGAAATGTGGGAGGCGGGACAGGAATGATGTGCCTGGGTTTTAAAGGTGGCACCGGTACCTCTTCCCGCGTGGTAAAAATAAAAGATTCAACTTATACTGTAGGTGTTTTAGTACAATCCAATTTTGGAGGCAAAAATAATTTTACCATTGCGGGAGTGCCCATTGGAAAAGAATTAAAAGACACGTTGAATTATGAATTTAAAGCACCGCCCTCTTATCAACCGGGCGATGGATCTATTATTGTGGTAGTGGCAACAGATGCACCCTTATTGCCCCACCAGTTAAAAAGAATGGCTGCCAGGGTGCCCCTGGGTATTGGTATAGTGGGCGGACGTGGCGAAAACGGTTCGGGAGATATATTCATTGCATTTTCAACAGCCAACCCAACTGCGTTTCAGAGAGAACAATTTACCAAAGTGGACGAATTGCCCAACGATTTAATAAATCCTTTATTTGAGGCGACTGTCCAGGCTGTAGAAGAAGCAATCCTCAATGCCATGGTTGCAGCGGAAACCATGGAAGGCATTAATGGAAACAAAGCTTATGGCCTACCGCATAATATAGTAATTGACTTATTACGAAAATATAAAAAGATAAAGTAAAAATAAACCACCTAACAGGGAGACAGGACACGGAAACAATCAGTCCCTCACATGCGGGATAGTACATAGGTTCGGGATGAGACGATTATAAAATGCCCCATCGGCAGTACCCGACCGTTACGCGTGATCTTAATAAACAACGATATGATAAAGAAATTTTTTACCATAGCAATGTTTTTTGTACTCATTCAATCATTGTTTGGACAAAGTAAACTTACCATTCAAGATAGTATTTCAATCTATTTTGAAGAAATAAAATCGGCAACAAATGAAAACCAGGCAATCTGGAATAAGGATTTATACGGTCCCATACTATTAGTCAACCCAAATACAAGGAAAATATATACAAATGTTGCTGACTCCCAGGGCATCTTAAGAAAAGCTGGCAGAATCTTCACGGGTATTTTGCCTGCTGATTATAATATCGCCAACACGGCGGTTAATTTAGGCGGCCGAAATTTGGCTATGATTATGCTTCCCTTACCAGGCAACAAACAGGATAGGATAAACCTGCTTGCCCATGAATTGTTTCATGTATCGCAGCCATCTTTGGGTTTTCGACTATTTAATACTGAAAATAATCACCTTGATCAAAAAGACGGAAGAACTTATCTGCGGCTGGAATTGGAAGCACTCAAAAAAGCTATACTATCAACAAATGACATCAGCAAGAAATTACACTTAACCAATGCGCTGATTTTTAGAAAATACCGGCACTTACTTTACCGGGGTGCAGATACTACCGAAAATTTATTGGAATTAAATGAAGGAATGGCAGAATACACAGGCTTTATAATCAGCAGCAGAAACCAGCAACAATCAAAAGAGTATTTGGTGAAAAGCATTAAGTCATTATTAAACAATCCTACATTTGTTCGTTCATTTGCCTATCAAACAATTCCGGTTTACGGGTATTTACTATCGAAAACAAAAAGAGATTGGAACAAAGAAATTTCCATTTCAACGGATTTAACAGACTATTTCATCAGGCAACTGAATTTAACTTTGCCGAACGATTTAAAGAAAACTACTGCATTAATTCTGTCTCAATACGATGGAAAGATTATTATTGCAGAAGAAGAATCAAGAGAAGAAAATACCAAAAGATTAATAGCAGCGTATAAAAGCAAATTTATTGAGCAACCTCACTTTGAAATTGTTCTTGAACAAATGCAGGTTGCCTTTGATCCCGGGAACATTAAGCCTATTGAAGATAAAGGAACGGTATATCCAAATATGAGGATAACTGACAACTGGGGTATTCTTACGGTAACAAACGGTGCATTAATGAGTCCTGGTTGGGATAAAATTTCGGTGACTATTCCTCTCAAAGTGGAAGAAAGAAACATCGCGGGAGACGGCTGGACGCTGGAACTCAAAGACGGATTTGCTGTAGTAAAAGAAGAAAAAACAGGTAACTACAAGCTAATAAAAAAGTAAATACCTGCATACCGTCGGTTTAGAAAAAGGCGGTCAGAAAGTTTTACATGCAGCATTGGTTATCTATTGCCACAGAGTCCCCAGCGGGAAACTGTGGGGAATTAAGGCGAAGCAGCAAATTACTTAACTTTAAACCATAGCTCACAAATTCCCCTGCACAGATGCATATAGATTGAAGGAAGTACCGGGCGGGGAATGGGTAATAGGGTACCTACAACCCTTCAAGATGAATGGCCGAAAGTTTCGTTTTTAATAAAAAGCTGACTGGAATAATTTTGAAGATGGCCTTTTGTAAAAATGACATTCACCGGTTATTTTGTTGTTACATTTCGGATACAATATGAACGATGAATCCCGGTTGTAATCCATAACTTCTTAAATTATCAGGCATGTACAAATTGCTTTTAGTCTTATCTATTACTTTACAAAATACCATTTTAAGTAAAGCGCAATCCTCAAATGAAAAGACGTATATGAAAAATGATACCATAATTACAACAAAGTTTCTTCAATTGTTTGCGGAAGCATTCAATGCTCATGACATAAAAACGATAATGTCGTTTATGACAGAAGATTGCATATTTGAGGCTTCCGCAGGAGACAAAGTGGATGGCGAAAAGTTTACCGGTCAGGAAGAAGTAAGGAAAGCATTTGTAAATGTTTTTGAAACATTTCCTGATGCGCATTGGGGAAATGCCCAGCATTTTATTTCGGGAAGCAGAGGTTTTTCGGAATGGGTATTTACGGGAACAAAATCTGATGGAAGCAAAGTTGAAGTAACAGGTTGTGATTTGTTTACTTTTAAAAACGGTAAAATTGCCATCAAGAATTCTTTTAGAAAAAACAGGATCATTAGTCCGTTAAAATGATCGCTAAGCCGGATGGACTTGCTCCAGTTTGGGACTTTTCGGATAACAGTGTTTCATTAATTTTCCTACAGTCATCTATAAGGCATCATCATTTTTTTCAGATCTTCGGGAATTTCCATTTTCCTCAATGGCGGAACATTTGCCCCACCGGTATTTCCTACAGGAATTTTCCCAACAAAAGATTTTATCCCTCCAACCAGAAGTCTTGGAAGCTGGCCAAGTATCTCTTTCCTATTCTTGATCCTGATACCAAACTTAAGCATTAGCCAGTGTACCTCGGTATGCTGCACAAACCAGGGTTGGCCGATAATATGGGCCCTTTCCAGTTGCTGCCATGCACGGTAAAAATCAGCGTTGTCTATTTCCATTTTGTAGATTTCAAGTTCCTGCCGGTAATGGGCTCTTAAACCGGCAGGCATTGTCCAATATAATTTCATAATTAAATTTTTAGATGAGTTTATTTAGGATTGGGCAGCTGGTCTTAATAAGGCCGGTTTATTTACACTTCGGTATTTGATCACCAATATATAAAACCCAATGGTGAAATCAATAGACAGGCAAAAAAAGTCGTAATGTGGCGGAATCAAATTTGAATCTGCGAATAAATGGTATGCCAGATCCCAGCTTCCGTGCAGGAAATAACCGGCCGCCAGGAAATATAAACTCTTTTTGACTCCGTAATACGCAAAGAACAAGAAGAAAACAGCCTGTGCAGAGTTTATAATTAAGGCTTGCAGATCCATCCAGGCATAACCTACATACAGGAACCCGATGCCTGAAAGTATCAGTCCGTAGATTACCTTTTTATCAAACTGCTGTAAAATATTAAATAGTAATATGAGAATGAGCCCTAAGGAAATTCCGATAATTACCGGTGTCATAGTTTTGTATTTATCTTGTTCTTTAATTTATTTATTTCGAATCTTCGCTAAAAAGGCTATAGCGGGAGAACTGCTTTTTAAAAGCAAAATGATAAATCTCGGTTTCTCCCATTCGAACAGGAAATGCATTAATAAAAGTCCATCCGGCCATGCCCATATAATTCATTGCGTCGATAATCGTATTGAATTTTTTCAGGTTCCCGGCATCTGTCTTAAGCCTGGTATCTCTCCAAATACTTTTTTCTTCTCCAAAATCAATATCGATGGTTACTTTATTACTTAACAATCTCGGGGTGGCAATCACCTGGCAATATTGCTCAATTTTAGTTGTGTCCATTTGAGCATTCGAAACAATCGAACTCAACAAGACAAAGCCTGTTATTACTATCTGTTTCATTTTATTTTTTATTTGATTGATGAATTGTTACATAAAGGTATCCCCGCTTTCGTGGTTACAACGGACATCATGATGTCAAAAGCGGACAAGAGTGTAATCAATGTTGGCAAAAGAAATTGTTCATTATTCCCCGGCAGAGTCTCCCGTGGGAGACTCTGCCAGGAAGTAATAGTTCATCTTGCCATACAGTTCCCTACGGGCGACTCTGCTGGTAAGTAAAGAGTATCTGTTAGACTAACGGCTTCAAGTGATGAGAGAAATTGACCCTTTTTCTGCTAATGGTTCCGAACTTCCGCTGCATCTTTTTGAATACAATAGAAAAATAATAGAAAAATATCCAGAAAACAAAGAAGAATTGCCTATCGTTTTATTAAGCCCAAACGTCAAAAGCTATAGAAATAAAAAAGAATAGCTATGACGAATTTAGCATCAGGCAACAAAGCCCTAACAATCAGAAAGACGCTCAGCGGATATTCCTCTCTCCGCATTAAAATGCAGGCAGATAAAAGTCATTATGGGGGCATTGCCCGATAATGGCCCTGATTACCCAAGGTTGAACTCAACCGTAATATCAAAAGACGGAACAATTACACAAGGCGGGAAAATTCAATTAATATCTTCTCTTGACTCAAAAAACTTTTTCAAACTTTCGGTAAAGGAATTTGAAGCCGACAACAAATTAGTTTGGAGAAACGCTATGGGCAAAAGGATTTGTAAAATTAAACCTATTGGAAACGGCCTGACAAATTTCTCAATGAATGAAAATAATTAAAGTTACATATACCACTAAAGCTGACTTCTCAGATCAAGAACAGCAAAACTTAAAAAAGGTAATGGCCGATTTAACCAACCTGAAACATCAAGGTACCAGCTACAATGCTTGCTTATCTGCCGACAATAAAACATTTATCCATCCTGCTTTTTTTAAGGCAGACGAAGACCAGAAAATTTTAAACAACTTAGGCTCGTTCAAAATATTTCAGGAGTCATTCAAACCAAGTGGATAGGAAGTTTTACCCAAACAAGAATTCTTTCATTCAGTAGGCTCATCAACAAATATCTTCAACTAAAATTATTCCCACATGAAACACACATCAAAACTTGAAGCACTTAAAATATTTCTAACCATTTATGGTATTGTATCAATACTACTTTTCGGTACATTATTTTTACTTACTTCAATTGATGCACCGATTATGCAGGAAGGTGGAGCATTAAGATTTTTACGATGGGATATACTGTCAAAACATGTGGAACTGATGATTGAAATCGTTTATCTGGTATGGGGCATTTTTATGCTCATTGCCGCCCGAAAACCATTATCTAATCTCTCCTTTATCAATTTTACCCTTTGGGCAAACCTCGCTCACGGAATACTCATGATTCCTCAGGCAATGATGACTGGAATGATGTATAAAATGTACACCGATATTGCGTATTGTTTATTCTTATCCATCGGGCTTTGGATTTGGACACCCAGGGGAGAAGAGGTAATAGAACAAAAAGCAGCTTAGCATGAAGAATAGAAATAAAATTGGAATAATTGTTATTTTATTATTGCTTTTTGTTGACGTGCTCATTTACAAAATTCAAAAAGAAGTTTCAGCCAAGGGAACTATACGCTGTTATCCGTATTCCTCCGCAGAGTCTCCTGCAAGGGACTCTGCGGTTATGCTCCGTTAGCTTTTTGTCAAATCTCTATCTTATTCCCCTGCAGAGTCTCCTGCAAGGGACTCTGCGGTTATGCTCCATTAGTTTTTTGTCAAATCTATATCATCCATCTCCATATAATGGGTGACCGGATATAAACTCTGCTCTCCCGTTATATAAAATAATGCCGAACTGTGTTTATAATCTACCGGACTTTCGGCCAATTGCCAGATCCCTTTACACGGGTTCTCATGCATATAATTTAATTTCTGCATGGTCCTTTCTTCGCTAAAACATTCCTTACAATCAAAACTGGGCTCAAATACCTGGTGCAATTTACCGCGGTTTTTATCCATAGCGGGTACTCCCTTTCGATAATTCTTCCAATACATCGATTTTTTCTGACTCTTGTAATCGTTGTACCAGGTCGTACGCTAAAAACCGTTTCAAGGTTCCAATGCGTTTATTAATACTCCCTCCCTTATCGCGCATACCCAATAATGCATGCACATGGTTTGGCATAATTACAAAACCCAGCACATAGTGTCCTTCCAACTTCAGTATGTCGAATTGGTGATAGACGGCGTCATACGCATCTGCGAGTTCAATTAATGGCATCCATTCATAACAGGTAAATGTGATAAAATATATCCCTTCCTTATAAGGCATTTCCCGCCGAACCGTCATAGACAAAAGTTACTAAAATAGCATTGGATATCTGGTGCCGCAATGTCCCCTGCGGGAGACTCTGCGGGGAAAAAATAGGGCCAATCTGTCGAACATACTATCAATCATTGCCATCGTGTGAGAATATAAATTTGGATTTCAACATAGAAGAGTCCCCTTCGGGAGACTCTGCGGGGAGTCAAATAGATTAGCAGGATGAGTTGCCTTATTGATTAAACCCTGTAAATTGTCTGAATCATGATTTTCAAGATTGAAGGATTTACAGGATGAGATACCTTTTAGAATATACTCAGTTTTCATTGTAAGAAAAAGTTTCTGATTACTCAGAGTGCCATCCTGAAAATCCTAATATCCAGTATATCATGATTCAGACAATTGCCATAAAGCATATAAATTCCCCCCCCCCGCAGAGTCTCCTGCAAGGGACTCTGCGGTTATGCAGGAATTTCTCGTCGAACGGTCATAGACAAAAGTTACTAAAACAACATTGAATATCTATTGCCGCAGCGTCCCCTGCGGGAGACTCTGCGAAGAGTCAAAGGATTGGCCCTTTCGAATCAAATAGTGGTTATTTCAAATCAATTTCTGTGGTTATCCTTAAAATCGCTGTTGTTTTTCTAAAAAACCCTGGTGAATTTCCCATTGCACTAGCCAACAGCTCATTTACTTTCAATTCTATAAAGTTATAAGTTAGTTATCTAGTAATTCCAGGTTAACCATGGTAGTTGTTCTTCTAATTTCGGTCCTAAACAGCAAAGAAGAAAGAAAATACCAGCGAGAATTCGCAAATCAACTCAAATTGCTAGTCTTAAATAACTATCGAATTTTGGCGGAACATCTCTGACACAGCGCCTAATCTGAAGGTAAGAGATAAAATAAAGAAAGCATTTTATGAAAACAATCGTTTTTTATTGTCTGTTATTTATACTTCCAATGGGGGCTACAGTCACATCATGCAAAAAAGGGGATGCCCCAGAAACCTGGAATGCATCATTATCTAAAAGCGAATTCAGTACAATAAATGATGTTTTTCGATCAGTGAATAAAAATGCATTATTACAAGCAATTACCACTAAAGATGTTATTGGATCGGAGTTTCTTGTAAAATCAACGGCAAACAAGGTGGCGAGCTTTTTCTACGAAGTTTACAAAATAGACCTACGTGGTAAATTCCAAAACGACCCCGAAGGCTTAATAATATTGGGTGTTTTCTTTGCAGCTAAAGAAAAGCATGATGCAATTACCCGATCTGGAACAGCTACCAAAAATGGACTTTCGGAAGAAATTCCCTTAGTAGCGGACCCTTCAGCCTCAGGTACTTTCGATTGTTTTTTAACTGCTGTTTCTACGGTAATTGGAATTACTCAAGCAAAGGAGTTGTGGTTAACAATTACAGCTGGAACCGCAACGGTTGATACGGCTGTGGCTGCGCTAGCCTTGATAGGAAAACGAGTAGCTGGAGTTATTACTGTTGCAATTATGATATATGAGGCTGGCTCATGTTTTGGTTGGTGGAGTTAAATTATATAATTTTATTACTATGATTAAAACAATTGCAGATTACTTCATCATTTTCATAGTATCATTTGCCGGATTAGCACATTTTTTTAGGATTATTTACGTTTTATTTAAGCCTAAATTTCTAGAAAAGATTAAATTCTTTTCCAATCCTCCTGACAAAACATCATTACTCCTTTATTATACATTGGTAGCAGGGGTTTGTGTCTATGTTGTTTATATAAGATTACATGAAATGTAAACAAATCTGTCTATAGAATATATTTGCCGAGAATCAGACTAAAAGTTTTTACTCTGCTTTATTGCCTGGTTTTAATATTGCTTCATTCCCCCGCAGAGTCTCCTGCAAGGGACTCTGGGGCTGTACATATTTTTATATATTTCCCAGAAAATGCTCAGTAAACTGCCTTGTTCAGGAGCCGCAGGACTATAATGCTCCACTCACATCCATTTGTCCAATCCATTAAATGCTGTTGTAAAATAATTCGCCTGTAGAACACATTAATACAGGCGCCATCTTTTCTCTTTTCTATTTATAATTAATTAGGCAAAGGTTGTGCAGTGCGTATTGCCGCATTTTCCTTTGGGAGACTCTTCAGGGTAGCTAGGCCAATATGTTTTCGATCATTGAAAAGGCATACCATTATCATTTTTCCCGGGCCACCGGGAATTTACCTTTGAAATGGAAACATACAGTGATGTGTGCGGCATAGCTCATTGAATGAATTGGAAATACGATAAACCAAATCAATATGAAAAAGCTACTATTGCCTTGGTTGGCCATCTTACTATTACTCTCCTGTAAAAAACAAATCCCCAACAACCAGGTAGCGGAAGAAAATACCAGTCTGGCAGCAAAACGCGGAGCCAATAAAATGGATGTTTGCCACCGGGAAGGTAATGGCAGCTGGCATGTAATCAATATCAGTATAAACGCCTGGCCCGCGCATAAGGGGCATGGTGATATTCGGGTGGACGATCAGGATGGGGATGGCTATGTACTGAATAATGCCTGTAGCTTTGGGCAAATGGGTGATTGCAATGATACCAATGCGACAGTTCATCCAGGAGCCGCTGAAATCTGCGACAATGGCATTGACGAAAACTGTAATGGCCAGATTGATGAAAACTGTTTTGCCTCTGTTAAGATTTGCGACCAGACCTGGATGGTCAAGAACCTGGAAGTAAGTACTTACCGGAATGGAGAGCCGATACCACAGGTTACTGATCCCGCAATTTGGTCCGGCTTAACAACAAGCGCCTGGTGTTATTATAACAATGACCCGGCCAACGGGGCTATCTATGGAAAGTTATATAATTGGTATGCAGTTAATGATCCCAGAGGCCTTGCACCGGTAGGATGGCATGTACCCAACAACGCAGAATTGGTAGCATTAGCTGGACTTTGGGCACCACCAACCATTTCCTGTTTAGGGGGAGAATGGTTAGAATATGTACCTGGCGGTCCTTTAGGTGGAACACATATTGCCGGGGGTAAAATGAAAGCAACGGGAACTATTGAAAGCGGTACTGGTTTATGGCAAGCGCCTAACGAGGGAGCCACTAACTCTAGCGGTTTCACTGGCTTACCTGGTGGCAACCGTTATTACAATAGTGGGGAGTATAACGCCCTTAACCGCGTTGGGTTCTGGTGGACTTCAAGTCCATCGTCTTCAACCAGCTCCACTGCATTTTTTCTGTTCTGGAGCCAACCTTTAATGGACCGTACGAATTTTGAAAATACCTTCGGTCTCTCCGTTCGTTGCATCAAGGACTGACAATCATATATTGACTTCAATAAAACCTGATAACAGGATAATCAAATTATTCCCCCGCAGAGTCTCCTGCAAGGGACTCTGCGGCTGTACTTTTTTTTATATATTTCCCACAAAAGGCTCAGTAAACTGCATTGTTCTGGAGCCGTATGACTATAAAGCTTCATTCACATGCATTTGTCCATTGAATTAAATGCTGGTGTAAGATGATTTGCCTATAGAACATATTATTACGGGCGCTATCTTTTCTCTTTCCTAGTTATAGATAATTATTCCCCCGCAGAATCTCCCGAAGGGGACTCTGCTTGGAGTCAAAGAATACCGGATATTCCTGGCAGGCAATTGACCAGTTTT
Organism: uncultured Chitinophagaceae bacterium; assembly: GCA_963775145.1. GTDB lineage: Bacteria > Bacteroidota > Bacteroidia > Chitinophagales > Chitinophagaceae > Endoryza. Next base: position 19,731 of record CAVZHZ010000009.1, on the reverse strand, counting down.
AATAATATCTTTATGAATAATTAAATAACTACTGATTATGTTAAGGCCGAAATTTTATAATTGGATTATGTTGGGGTGTTTTTGTTCTTTGGTCTCCTGTAAAGAAACGCCGGATGATTCAGGAACAAAAACTACAAGTGCTATTAATGGAATTATTCAGAAAGGAAAAGACTATCTATTACTGAAGCGTTTCCGGGTGGAAGATAAGCAGGGTTTCAACAAACCGGTGGAAGTGAGTTCCTTTTTATTACCCTCCAACTGGCAGGTAAATTCATTGGTGCAATGGGATGGAACCAACAAATGTATACCGGAGATGCTGCAGGCAAGGGTTCAAGCTATTTCACCCGATAAATCATTTGAGTTATATTTTTTACCGGCAACCCAATTCGACTGGAGTGATGACCCTGTGTATCTTGATGCCATGCGGCGCGGCTATAATTTGCATTCCTGTAGTATAGCTCAACCACTCAATGCAGCGGATTATATCAGTAAGGGATTGGCACCATTTCTTAATGCTACTGTAAAAAAGTCGTCGACTGTTGACGCATTACAGGTGGCTATGGATAAAGGTGCCCAGCAAATGACCAGTATGGCCCGGCAAGCCGGAAATAATGCTTATAATCACAGGGGAAGTGCGGCAGAAGGATTATTGAAGTTCAGCGATGGTAAAGAAGGAATTGCTTTGTGTACGTTGATGCAGACTATAATATCAATGCCCGGTACCCAGGGTGGAATGAGTGCCACTTATCAGTGTTATGTATCCATGCGTATAGTTATTAGGTATACTTTAGGGAAAGAAGAAATGGCCAGGAAGATATTAAGTACTTTCTTAATTAGCTCCCGGATAAATCCACAATGGACTACTGCTGTACAAAAAATATTCAGGGATATTGGCAGAAGCGCACAAATAGAAATCGGAACACAGATAGAAATATCCCGGAAGGCGCAGGAAGAAATCAGTAATGGCATTATCCGGAATTGGGAAAGGACAGCAGGTAAGAATAATTCTGACGACTACCAGCAAAAATTCAGTCAGTACTTAAGGGGGGTAGACAGCTGGACAGATGAAGCAGGCAATAAGGTGGAACTTACTAGTGGTTATAACAGTGCCTGGAGAAAAGCGGATGGTACGTACTTGCTTACCAATGACCCTACTTTTGATCCGGTTGTGGAGTTTAAAGAAGACTGGAAAAGAATGAATAGATAATTGCCTTGCACAAAAATATGTGAACCATTAAACCTGTTGCTTAATCAAAGCTATCCTAAAAGAAAATGCCTGGCTCGCGCAAGTATCTCTTTTATGCAATGTCAAATATAAGAATTAGGTTATTCGGTTGCTGGCGCTACTTGTCCCGCTGAAAGCGGGAGGTGTTCATGCCGTTTACCGGGTGAGTGTGCTACCTAATGCCTGCAGGCATGACAACCTGTGCCAGGAGTACATCAATTTATTATTGACTTCGGTAATTGAATTAGCCTGGCCCAGGTTGGTCAGACTATCTTCCAGGTATTTGATGATACTCAAAGTAACCGTCTGACACGGTCGCCAGCACTTCCTAATTTTTTTAGCCCCCTCCTTGCGCAATCTGAGGTACCACATTCTTGCGCTAGCTCGGAAGGCCGACTACTGTAGTTTGAATGGCAGAAATACTAAACGTCCGGAAAAAAACTACGCTAGTCTTTTGTTTGCTAATTGTCTGAACGGTGATTTATGAGATTTAGATGATTCGTGAGATGAAGGCAGGCTGAACCAATCATGGCAAGCACTAAAATTGTCTGAATCTAGATTCTCAAGATTAAAGGATTACCAGGATGAGATACTTTTTTAAATAAACCCTGTTTTCACTATGAATAAATTTCCTTCTCAGGGTGCCATCCTGTAAATCCTAAATTGTCTGAATCATGATTTTCAGGATTCAAAGATTAGCAGGATGAGATTCCTTCCTGATTAAATCCCCTTTTCATTTTAAAAACTTTTGCCTTCCAGGGTGCCATCCTGAAAATCCTAAAATTTGGTAAATCCCTGCCTGCGTGCCGTCGCCAAAGGCTTTGGCCGCCGGAGACCGGCAGGCAGGCTGATTCAGACAAGTGGCATCAAGCATGCAAACTCATTCCTCCGCAAATTCTCCTGCAAGGCACTGGATGGTAAACAAACAATGATCCTGGCAACTCATGGTTTAATTAAAAAGACAAGCAAGACAGCAACCGCAGATATCGAAAGGGCTGAGAGAATAAAACAGCAATATTTCGAACAAAAAAAATAACTGTATGCAAACTAAGAAAAAAATGAAAACGGTTTCTCTTGAAACAATGATCGATAAACATATTGGATAAATTGGCCCTTATTCCCCCGCAGAGTCTCCCGAAGGGGACACTGCGGGGAAAAAAACAAGTTTCAATATGCCTTCGAAATTATTGTATTGATCTCCTTCAATTCCCAGTTGGCTTTAGTGTGCACTTCGTGTACCAATATAAACTACTCAATTTGTTGTATGTGAGAACACTTCTCAATGTTAGTATGACTCGACTAGAATGCATTGTGGAAATGAAAATAGTTTGAAGTTGAATATTATTTAGTTAAATTTGATATAAGACTGTTCCTATCGGATCAATAGCTGAAAAATTTCTTCATTTATATTTTGTTTGAAAGCCACTTTCAGAATTGCTTTCTACCTGGCTTTTTTCAAAGTGACTTTGAGATATGTCCTGCCTGACATTCTTTAATCACTTTAAACCAAACAATCATGAATCCAAAACCTTCAAATTTCCGGCTGTCCCGACGATCATTTGTAAAACAAAGTTCGTTCATTATGGGCGGTATTTTCGCATCTCCATTGTTAATAGATTTTAAGTGGCCATTGCCATTATCGGGTGAGCATGGAGTAATTTTTAAAGCAGCAGTCTTTGGCGATTCCGTAATGTGGGGTCAAGGGCTTCGACGAGAAGATAAATTCGCAGAAAGGGCTATTGTAGAAATCGGAAAAATATTAAACAAGACTCCCAAAATGGAAATCAATTCGGCACATTCGGGTGCTCCAATGCGTGCTGATGCTGATGCACGAAAACGATTTTACGAAACAAACACATATCTGTTTAAAACAAATAATGATCGGATAAGATTTCTCAACGATAATAATCAGTCAATCGCCCAAAAAATGTACGGTGAAGTTCCCTCCACATTTCCAACTATTGATTATCAGGTTGCAGATATATCAAGAACTACTGCTGCCACTGTCGATCTGGTTATTATCAACGGTGGACCGAATGATTTGGACTTTCGGGAGTTTTTACATCCGAAAAAGCACAGAGAAAATTTTACCAACCACTACGATAATCTGCTCGAAGAATACTGCTATAAGCGGGTTAGGTCTTTAGTAAGACAGGTTCGGGAAAAATTTACACAGGCGACAATTATTTATACGGGATACTTTGCGCCCTTTTATCCCGATAAATCAAATGGCGATGTGAAAAAATTGCTTTATCACCTTAGAGGTTCGGAGGGATATGAAGTTTGGATTAATGAGAATATTGGAATTGAAGATGCAGATCAATTGGTACTCGAAGCCCAACACCGTGCACTTTATGGCCTTACAAGAAGTTTATATTGGACCAGTAAAGCAATTACCGAGGCAGTCAGCAACAATGCATTGCAAGGGCCGGGTATAATATATATTCACCCGCAATTTAAACCCGAGAACGCCGCGTTTGAACCTCGTTCTTTTTTTCATAACGAGTACAAACTTTCAGATATAAAAGACCCCGCAAAAGAGGATAGAGAGAGTGGCACTTTCAGTGTAAGGCAATTTACTAAAATGCACCAACTGCGGGCTGGCTTGATTGCCAATGTTTCTCCGGTGAGCTTTAGGCCTGTGAGCCAGGAGATGTTACAAAATATTGCCGGGCCAGCATCATTAATGAAAGCTTTGAGAGATTTCAATAGTAGTCCAGGCAATGGTAATTTCCGGAAAACACTGATTAAGGAGCTGGAGAAAGATATGAGTAGAATAATTAATGCCAGACGTGGTTCATTTCTTCACCCCAACAGAGATGGTGCACAACGGTACTTCGATGAAATAATACAAAGATACAAAGACCGGATTCACGATGTTGCCAATCAGCGGGACTTCGGACTTTTTGGAAACCTGAATGGAAATGAACAACAAAAAATGACAACAATATTAAAGCGATATGGCTTTAATCAGTTTTTAAATCAACCCTCCGTATTTCCTCATTTGATGAGAATAGATTCAATAGCTGTTGACATTTACACCTTAGAGGATACAGAGAAACGGATGTATGACAATATTTTTTTACGTCTAGATAATAATCATGTGTGGCAATTGAATTTTCCTTACAATTTCAAAATAATGGCATTTAATCCAACTAAATCACCCGAGATTCTTGCCAGGCAGTTTGAACCGAATCAAAGAAATTTTTTCACAATCGATGGACTGGGAATGCATCTTAGTGAGATCAGTTCTTTTAGCCTTGAAAGAAAGAACGCCACAGATGGAACGACGTCCTTTTCAGGGAAAGGCCCTTTAAGGATTAAAAAAGTAGTTCTTCACCTTAACGGAATACAGGTTTTTGAGCAGCAAGTCGCTGAGTCATTGTTTCGTGATAAGCCAATTTCTTTTCCCTATCCATTTCGTGTAAGTTAGGAATTTCTGATTATTATTTTTTTTTCAGACTAAGCCCTGTTGGGCTTAGTCTTTCGAATCTACTTATCACAAGAGAATGATTAAATTATAACCGCTCATGCAATCAGTATTAATAAAGCTGGGAGCTGGCGTGGGTGTTTTTTCCTGTTAGTTCAGCCTTCTTTAAAAAGTGGGCAGCAAGGAAAAACAACCTCCCGAAGAATCGGGACTGGCTGTGCATGTATAGCAGAGAGATAATAGCCGATACAAATAAAATGTCTGAATCATGATTTTCAGGATTCAAAGATTAGCAGGATGAGATAACTTTTAGAATAAACACAGTTTTCATTGTAAGAAAAAGTTTTTGATTACTCAGAGTGCCATCCTGTAAATCCTAAAATCCGGTAAATCCTGATTCAGACAATTGCCTTGAAGAAATTTCAAACAAAGAAAAATGATATCGACTCTTGGTTTCGTTGTATTCTTTGTGGCCTCGTGTGAAACCAGGAATTTCACACAAAGAAACTAAGAAGGCAAAGTACACAAAGGAAAAACTTCAATCCTTTATTTCGCTGCATTCTTTGCGGTAAAAACAATTAACCGCAAAGGGCGCACAGGAAACCGACCAGGATTAGGGCTTACTTCCTGATCGATTTTTACCCGCGGGTTTTGCGCATGGAAGATGAATATTCAGAGAATTAAGCTCTCCCATTTCTTTTTTGTAAATTTGAAAATGAAAGCCCGGGAAATAATTAAACTAGTTGAAAAAGATGGATGGTACTTAGTCAGGCAAAAGGGAAGTCATAAACAGTATAAGCATAAAGTAAAAAAAGGATTAGTTACCATTGCGGCCCATAAATTAAGCGATGAAATTGCACCTGGTACATTAAACAGTATTTATAAGCAAGCACAAATAGATAAACAATGAGAAAGTATTTAGTAGTATATGAAAGAACAAAAACTGGTTTTTCGGCTTATGTACCCGATCTACCTGGCGTAATTGCTACTGGCAAAACAAAAGCAATTGTAGAGAAAAACATATTTGGTGCTATTCAATTTCACCTGGAAGGCTTGATAGAAGAAAAATTAAACATCCCAAAATCACAAGCTGAAAGTGAAATGTTTGTATTTGCAATATAATTCCCTTACTTCTTTGTGTCCCGGCGGGGTCTGGCGCAGCCGACCCCCGTATAAGGGTTGCTGATAAGGACATTTCTATCCGAACAGGTATTGCATACAGATATTAAACCAGCCTTAAGCATTGAGTGAGTCCCCTAGCTCGCGCAGGTATCTCTTTTATGCAATGTCAAATATAAGAATTAGGTTATTCGGTTGCTGGCGCTACTTGTCCCGCTGAAAGCGGGAGGTGTTCATGCCGTTTACCGGGTGAGTGTGCTACCTAATGCCTGCAGGCTTGACAACCTGTGCCAGGAGTACATCAATTTATTATTGACTTCGGTAATTGAATTAGCCTGGCCCAGGTTGGTCAGACTATCTTCCAGATATTTGATGATACTCAAAGTAACCGTCTGACACTGTCGCCAGCACTTCCTAATTTTTCAGCCCCCTCCTTGCGCAATCTGAGGTACCACATTCTTGCGCTAGCTCGGAAGGCCGACTACCGTAGTTTGAATGGCAGGAATACTAAACGTCCGGAAATAAACTACGGTAGTCTTTTGTTTGCTAATTGTCTGAACGGTGATTTATGAGATTTAGATGATTCGTGAGATGAAGGCAGGCTGAACCAATCATGGCAAGCACTAAAATTGTCTGAATCTAGATTCTCAAGATTAAAGGATTACCAGGATGAGATACTTTTTTAAATAAACCCTGTTTTCACTATGAATAAATTTCCTTCTCAGGGTGCCATCCTGTAAATCCTAAATTGTCTGAATCATGATTTTCAGGATTCAAAGATTAGCAGGATGAGATTCCTTCCTGATTAAACCCCTTTTTCATTTTAAAATCTTTTTCCCTTAGCAGGGTGCCATCCTGTAAATCCTAAAATCCAGTAAATCTTGATTCAGACAATTGGCATCAAGCATGCAAACTCATTCATCTCCCCGCAGCGTCTCCTGCCAGGGACTCTGCGGCCTTGCTTATTTTTCAATTTTTCCCGGAAAATGCTCCGTAAACTGCCTTGTTCTGAAGCGGTAGGACTTTAAAACCTTACTCATATCCATTTCTCCAATCCATTAAATTAAGTTTTAAGATTATTTACTTATAGAACAAATTAATACGGGTGTCCTATTTTTTCTTTTCTATTTATAGGTAATTCGAGAATGGTTTTGGAGGTCTTAGTACTGCAGGGTCTCCTTCGCGAGACTCTTCGCAGAAGCAAATCACATCAATTCCTTTTTCATTACTCCCTGTTTCTCTGCAATTATTTCCCGAATAAGATTTATTAAATATGGATAGACGTTAATCGGTTTGAGATTCAATTAATGAATATTGTAACTTTCAGTTTCATTAATTGCAGGTATGAAAATTTCATTCTTCCTTATCTCATCTCTATTGTTTATTCATATTACCCAGGCTCAGTTCAAATATGATACGGTTAGAATTTGTAACCAGACCTGGATGAAAAAAAATTTAGACGTATTAACATATAGGAATGGCGACTCTATACCTAATGTTACCGACCCAACAGCTTGGGCAGCATTAACTACTGGCGCATATTGTTACTATAATAATGACTCCGCCTATGCAGTATTTTTTGGTAAACTATATAATTGGTATGCAGTGAATGACTCAAGAGGTCTAGCACCAACAGGATGGCATATACCCAGCGATGCAGAATGGACAACATTAGAAACAGGTTTAAGGGATACGTCGGTAGCTGTAGGAAAATTGGTAGTAACCGACACAACAACCTGGATATTGATGAGCCGAAGTATAGGAGCCTCTAATACCAGCGGATGGGCAGGCATTGCGGGCGGCAACCGACACGGCAATGGATCATTCAAAGATGTTGGTGACTTCGGCTACTGGTGGAGTTCTACGGAGTCCACTACAACCTACGCCTGGTACCGCTACTTATACTACAACTTAGGCACCATCTACAGGTTCAATTACGATAAGCGAGACGGGTTTTCTATTCGTTGTCTCAGGGATTGACCATTTGACTATTGATTCATTCCTCCACAGATTCTCTGGCAAGGAACTCTACGACTGTACCGCTTTTTTCTATCTCCCAGAAAAATGGCCGTGCAAGTGCCGCAGGACTTTACCATTTCATTCCCCCGCAGAGTCTCCTGCAAGGGACTCTGCGGCTGTACTAATTTTTCTATATTTTCTGGAAAATGCTCAGTAAACTGCCTTGTTCTGGAGCCGTAGGACTATAAAGCTTCACTCAATTCTATTTGTCCAATCCATTAAATTCATCTCCCCGCAGCGTCTCCTGCAAGGGACTCTGCGGCTGTACTATTTTTCTATATTTCCCTAGCTCGCGCAAGTATCTCTTTTATGCAATGTCAAATATAAAAATTGAATTAGCCTGGCCAAGGTTGGTCAGACTATCTTCCATATACTTGATGATATTCAAAGTAACTGTCTGACACTGTCGCCAGCACTTAATAATTTTTTAGCCCCATCCTTGTGCAATCAGAGGTACCACATTCTTGGCTAGCTCGGGTCATCGTTTCTCTTGCCTATTTATTGATAATTAGGGACAGGCAGTGCCATTGTTGGTACTACAGAGTCCCATGGGGAATCTGCGGATAAATACAGATTACTGTCAATCGTGAATGCAGACTACCGTAGTTTGAATGGCAGGAATACTAAACGTCCGGAAATAAACTACGGTAGTCTTTCATTTGCTAATTGTCTGAACGGTGATTTATGAGATTAAGATGATTCGTGAGATGAAGGCAGGCTGAACCAGTCATGGCAACCACTAAAATTGTCTGAATCATGATTTTCAGGATTAATAGATTAGCAGGATGAGTTACCTTCTTGATTAAACCTTGTAAATTGTCTGAATCATGATTTTCAAGATTAAAGGATTAACAGGATGAGGTAACTTTTTGAATAAACCCCCTTTTCATTTTAAAAACTTTCCCCTTCCCTGGGTGCCATCCTGTAAATCCTAAAATGTCTGAATCAGCCTGCCTGCCGCAGCCTGCCTGTCCGGTAGGCAGGGCAGGGATTTGCAGGATTAATAGATTAGCAGGATGAGATAACTCCTTGATTAAACCCTGTAAATTGTCTGAATCAGGATTTTCAGAATTATAAGATTAGCAGGATGAGTTACTTTTTTGATTAAACCCTTTAAATTGTCTGAATCAGGATTTTGAGGATTAATAGATGAGCAGGATGAGATAGCTATTAGAGTAAAACCCTATTTCCCTATAAAATAACTTTTCCCTTTCCGGGCTGCCATCCTGTACATCCTAAAATCCGGTAAATCCCTGCCTACCGGACAGGCAGGCTGATTCAGACAATTTACCCACACTTTCTTTTTTTCCATCGCTCTACCCGCGTAAAAACAACTCTGTGTAACCGCTTTTATACATACTACTCATCGTTTTTTATGGCATTCGACAGAAATATATTCTTTATAAATTGCCCGAACCAACCTGCTTAAATGCCGTCGCCAAAGGCTTTGGCAGCCGGAGACCAATGCCTGCCTCTCCGGTGGGCAGGGCAGAGGTTTTCAAGTTTAAAAAAAATTCAGAATGATTAACCACGATGAAACAACATTTAAAATAATAGGTTGTGCCATGAAAGTGCACAATATCTTAGGTAACGCCCGCCTGACCGGACGGGCAGGGCTTTCAGGAAGTGATTTACCAAAGATGCCTTGCCATTGAATTCAAAAAGGCCGGATTAGGTTTTGACAGAGAAAAAGAGCAAACCATTTTTTATGAAGGCGCTGAAGTTGGAACAAGAAGAGCCGACTTTATAATAGAAAGTAAAGTTTTAGCAGAACTAAAGGCGCTGATTAACTTAGAAGATGTACATATTGCACAGGCCAAAAATTATCTTGTTGCTTATGATTTGCCAGTGGGCTTGCTGTTAAATTTTGGAGCACGCAGTTTACAATTTAAAAAAGTATATAATCCCAATTTCAATATGGTAGATCCTTAAATGTCTGAATCAGTATTGTCAAGATTAAAGAATTAGCAGGATGAGATACTTTTTTGAAAAAACTCTGTTTTCATTTTGAATAAATTTCCTTCTCAGGGTGCCATCTTGTAAATCCTAAAATCCGGTAAATCCTGATTCAGACATTTGCATTGTCTGTATCATGATTCTCAAGATTAAAGGATTAACAGGATGAGATAACTTTTAGAATAAACCCTGTTGCCCCTGTAAGAAACTTTCCCCTTCTCAGAGTGCCATCCTATAAATCCTAAAAATGTCTGAATCAGCCTGCCTGCCGCAGCCTGCCTGTCCGGTAGGCAGGGCAGGGATTTGCAGGATTAATAGATTAGCAGGATGAGTTGCCTTATTGATTAAACCCTGTAAATTGTCTGAATCATGATTTTCAAGATTAAAGGATTAACAGGATGAGGTAACTTTTTGATTAAACCCAGTTTTCATTGTAAGAAAAAGTTTTTGATTACTCAGAGTGCCATCCTGAAAATCCTAAAATCCGGTAAATCATGATTCAGACAATTGGCATCCAGCATCCAAATTCTCCTGCAAGTGACTCTTCGTGAGACTCGGTGGAAAAGCAAACCAATACCAATAACGTTCCGGCACAAACGGGGCGAAGGATCGGGAATTTCGCATAAATTTGATTTGGCTGAAATTCTTAACCTTCCTTAGTAATGAAACCTACCGCTCCCGGCCGCCACCTGCTTTCCAAATCGACCTACCTCATGGGGCATCAGTGTCTCAAAAGGCTATGGCTATATAAAAAACGACCGGATCTTTTAGCCGAAACCGAAATTTCTGCCGCGCAGCAAATGATATTTGAAAAAGGAACGGATGTGGGTACACTTGCCCGCGACCTGTTTCCCGGGAGGAAAAGATGCATCACCTATTGACTCCTTTCATTACTCCGAGGCAGTTCAGCAAACACAGGAATGGCTGCAATCCGGGGAAAAAATTATTTATGAAGCCGCCTTTCAGTACGACCAGGTAATGGCGGCCCTCGATATACTGGTCAATAAAAAAGGAAAATGGTATGCCTATGAAGTGAAGAGCAGTACAGAGGTGAAAGACTACCATTTGACGGACGCGGCCCTGCAGTATTATGTGATGACCCATGCCGGAATGAAGCCCGAAGATATATTCCTCATTCATATCAATAATGGGTATACCCGGAAAGGGAAACTGGATCTCCAACAGCTTTTTACGATTGTTTCGGTAAAAAAAGAAGTGTTGGCGCTTCAAAAAGAAATACCGGGGAACATTGATCAATACAAAAAGCTATTACAGCAAAGCAGGGAACCGAAAATGGATATCGGCCCGCATTGCAGCGATCCGTATGATTGTGAATTTATAGATTATTGCTGGAGCCATATACCGGAGGTGTCGGTCTTTACCCTCAGCAGGCTGAACGGCAATAAGAAATTTGACCTGTACTATAAAGGGGTAATCGAATATCATCAATTGCCGGACGGTTATTCATTGTCTGCGGCCCAGCAGCTCCAGGTAAGGGCCCACCTGGAAGATTATGTGCATATTGAAACAAACAAAATCCGGCAATGGCTGCGGCAGTTAACATATCCATTATACTTTATGGATTTTGAAACATTCAACCCGGCGGTACCCCTGTATGATAACAGCAAGCCATACCAGCAGATCCCGTTCCAGTTCTCCGTACATGTACAGGATAAAGCAGGTGGAAAGCTAAAACACGTTGAGTATCTCGGAACCCCTGAAACAGACCCCCGGCCGGAATTTATAAAGCAATTGCTCGAAGCCACCACCGGCAAAGGCACGGTGCTGGCATACAACAAAACATTTGAAACCACCCGGCTTAGGGAACTGAAAGAAGTCTTTCCCGGATATAAGAAACAAATTGATGGGTTAATTGACCGGGTGGTTGACCTCATGTACCCCTTTCAGCAAAGATGGTATTATACCGCCTCCATGAACGGCTCCTATTCCATTAAGAGTGTTTTACCAGCCCTGGTGCCCGAATTAAGTTATGATGGACTGGAAATAGCCGAAGGCGGCAGCGCCATGGCGGCCTTTGAAGGTTTGTTGAAAGAAACTGACAAAAATCATATCAGGCAAATACGCAGTGCATTGCTGAAATATTGTGAATTGGATACCTTGGCGATGGTGAGGATATTGGAGAAATTGGCATAAATAGGTTACAAAAAGCCCATGGTGCATTAAATAATTAGGGAATTACCTAACTTTAAGCAATAGCCCACAACCTCCTATGCACGGAGGCATATAGGGTGAAGGGTATACCAGGAAGGGAATGGGTAATTGCGTGCATACAACCCTAAAAGATGAATGGGCGAAAGTTTCATACTTAATAAAAAGCGGGCGGAAATAATTTTGAAGATGACTTTCGGAAATATGACCGCTGTGCGGCATGCTATTTCATCGGTCTGTCATTTCTTTTGAAAGGCCTGAATTTTTCATGCGATAGTTGTGATAAGCTATAAAAGTCTTAAATGATAAAATACTTCGAATATTTTTCACCTAAAACCATATAAATATGGCAACGGCACTTAAAACAGCTTACGCTGTTTATCCATCTGTAAAACTAAAGGGTTTTAAAACGGACAAAAAGACTGGGAACAAAAAATTCGGCATCATTAAGGAATTATTATTTGGTGACTATGTGAAACCATACCTAAATGGCAATGCCTATGAAACAAAAGTGGTAACAGAAAGGAACAAAAAAGTGAATTATATAAAAGTAAGGGCCCGAGGAGTTGACGGTTATTTAAAAGAAGATGATATTCAGGTACAACGAATACTTGAAGTAAACTTTATAGATGTGGGTCAAGGCGATGGTTGCCATATTGTAACGCCAGACGATAAGCATTTCATCATTGATGCCGGGCCTGCTGATAACATGTATCGTTTTCTTAAGTGGCGCTTCAATCTACTAAAATCTAAGATAGCACCTCCTCCATTTACTGTAATAGTTTCCCACTCAGATTCAGATCACTATAAAGGATTCGGCAAAGTGTTTGATAAAACAAAAGGGTCAACCCAACAATTCAGCATTAATAAAATTTATCACAATGGTTTAGTGGAAGTAACCGGAGCAGGACCTGATTCATTAGGTAGCATTGTTACCAAAAACGGCCGGACCTATGTTACTGATTTGTGTGATACTGATGCGGCATATAAAAAAGAGAAATCAGTCGGTGACAAAGCCAGGAGCTTTTTTAAGCACAATGAATAAATCTGCTGCACCGAAACAATCACTGCGATTGGGCTCAGCACCATTGTATAAAAAAAACAACATGATAATGGAGGTAATAGGACCAGTGGCAGAAAAAGTCAATGGCAAAGATTCACTTCCGGTTTTTGATGCTAATAAAGGCAAAACAAAAAACGGCCATTCAGTTGTGATTAAATTGACTATTGGAAACCTGAGATTATTACTGGGTGGAGATCTAAATACAGAATCAGAATACCACCTGCTCCATCATTTTTCAAATATTGATGTAGCTGATATAAAAAAACAATTAAAAGACAAATCCATCAGTGATACTAAAAGAAAAAATCTTGAATCTCAAATGGAACAGGCCATAGTAAAGGCCCGAAAAGTACTGGAAGTAGACATAGCAAAGTCTTGCCATCATGGCAGCGCCGATTTTACTAGTGAATTTCTGCGGGCATTAAATCCAATTGCTACCATTATTTCAAGTGGTGACAATGAACCTCACACTCATCCTCGTCCCGATACGTTAGGGACGATAGGTAAACATAGCCGAGGAGAACGGTCATTGATATTTTCTACCGAATTGGCCCGATCGGGCAAGGAATTTGTAGAAGTAGCGAAAATTGATACAGCCAAAAAAAAGGAACGGGTTATAACAGTATACGGTATGATTAACGTAAGAACCGATGGAAAAAAAGTAATTGTTGCACAAAAATTGGAAAGGCCCGCCGCAGGAAGAGGATGGGATATACATAAATTAGAATGGAACATCAAGACAAAAGAATTTGAATATCGTCAATATATTAAATATGAATAGATAGCAACATGAAATAATGTAAAAAAAAGTCAGCTTTTTAGTTGACGGTGTTGTGAAAGCACCCTAATAAGTATATGAAAAAATTAAAGAAAAGAAGGGAAAAATGATTTTTTCCACCTTAGTTAACTAGCATTGCTACAAGCTCGGCCGCATAACATTAGTATCATGTCCTCGACATGCACATGGAAAAGTACAAAATAAAAAAAGTCTTATGTGTTCGATATGAGCTTAAACACCTTAATCCGGTGGAACTTCCTATAGACGCGCCAGCCTACACCATTGACGACGAAAATGTAAGTTTAACGTTAGTCAAGAATATTGCAACTATAATTGTCAAGAAAAATACGGATTCAATTGAGGAAGCAAAATTAATTTCCCTTCCATACGTACAAAGATTAGAAACGATATGGCATGTTCAGAATAATAAAAAATTGTTTGAATTTGAATACATCCATGCTGACATAGTTGTTGAATACCCATCTTCTGGCGAAATTCGTACAAAGAGGCGGATGGAATCATTTATAACAATCAAAGTAACTGAATCACATCCACTACCAATTAAACTAGTTCTGCAAAGTAATCACGATTCCCTTCTAATTGCATCTCCTACTGCCATTATTCTCGCAGAAAGATATAAGCAATATTTAGAAAAACAAGAATCCCTTACTTGGATGGGTTACTTTTGCTATACCGTCATCAAGGATTGGATTGAGACCGCCACTCCGAAAGACAAATATAATATTGAGTCAAAAGTTTTAAAAACATTAAGCAAACTAACATCCATTCTTGGAGACACAAAAACTGCGCGTAAATTATCTGCATCTAGACCTCATACCAAGGCGGAAACCGATTGGATAGAGTGCGCAATCAAATTGATTATGCTTAAAATTAGCCAAGTAGAGTCTGGTAGAAGCATGGACTTACAAAAAATCACAATGTCAGCCTTGCCAAATCTAGATGAGCAAATTAAATAACGCAACATTGCAGGCAAGTGTTTTGCAATATGGTGAAGCGACGAATATATGATCAGCTTTTTGATCGTTTTTCGGCTTCAGTTCCAACCGACGAATAACCCCAGACAGTAGTTTTTTTCCTCTCAGAGGCTGCCACAAGCGACCCTGCTGCTAAGCAAGCGGTTCCATATAGCCGTAGATAGTGCCATAAGATCGCACATTAAATAATAATACCTATAAAGCCTGGAAATTAAGGTGAATGTTAATGCTCCTGTCCTTCGAAAAACTAATGCATTAACCTGGAGTTTCCTCAACCGTTATATAACCACTTTTAAGTATCTTGTTAAGGTATTTGCCTTACTAATGAACCAAAACCCTGAACAACTTGCCCGTGATGAAATTGACAAGCAGCTTCTTGCCTGCGGGTGGCTTATTCAGAATAAATCAAAAATCAACCTTAATGCCGGTTTGGGAATTGCCGTTCGGGAATACCAAACCGATATTGGCCCGGCCGATTATGTCTTGTTTGTAGATAAAAAACCAGTCGGCATTATTGAAGCCAAAAGAGCAGAAGAAGGGGTTCACCTTACCATGCATGAAGAACAATCGGAAGGTTATGCCACTGCAAAACTCAAATACCTCAATAACGAGCAGCTGTCCTTTTGTTATGAAAGCACCGGGAACTAACACGGTTTACTGATTTCCGAGATCCTAAACCCAGGAGCCAGGACCAGTTTTTACCTTTCACCGGCCCGAAACTTTTTCGGAATGGAGCAAACAGGACAAATCCTTAAGAGCAAGATTGCATGATATTCCTGCATTCCGAAACACGGATTACGAGATTGCCAGATACTGCCATCAATAATCTTGAAAAATCCTTTAAAGATGCAAAGCCAAAAGCATTGATACAAATGGCAACCGGCTCCGGTAAAACCTTTACCGCCATTACTTTTATTTACCGCTTATTAAAATTCGCCAAAGCCAAACGCATTTTGTTTTTGGTAGATACCAAGAACTTAGGCGAACAGGCCGAACAGGAATTCATGGCCTATGTGCCCAATGATGATAACAGGAAGTTCACCGAACTGTATGGCGTAACAAGGTTAAAAAGCAGTTTCATTCCGGCCGATAACCAGGTGTATATTTCCACCATCCAACGGATGTATTCCATTCTAAAAGGAACAGAACTGGATGAAAGCGCAGAAGAACTAAACCCAAACGAATATCAAGCAAAAAGAACCGGCACCGGTAACCTACACCGAAAAAGTGCCCATTGAGTTTTTTGATTTCATTGTGATTGATGAATGCCACCGCAGCATTTATAATTTATGGAAACAGGTACTGGATTATTTTGATGTATTTCAAATTGGCTTAACCGCCACACCCGATAACCGCACCTTTGGTTACTTCAATCAAAACCTGGTGAGTGATTATGGCTATGAAAAAGCGGTGATCGATGGTGTACTGGTTCCCTACAATGTATTTACCATCGAAACAAAAATTACCAAAGAAGGCAGCAAAATTGCATGGGTGAAAAAGTAGATAAGAGAGAACGGCTTACCCGAAGAAAATTCTGGGAAAGTGTGGATGAAGACATTGAATACAGCGGCAAACAACTGGATAAAGATATTGTAAACCCCAGCACCATCCGCACCATCATCAGAGCAATCAAAGAAAACTTGCCAGCCATTTTTCCAAAGACCGGTTGATCCAAGGATGGGAAGATTTGAAGTGCCCAAGACTTTGATCTTCGCCAAAACAGATTCCCATGCCGAAGACATCATTGAAATTGTTCGGGAAGAATTTGCCGAAGAAAATAAATTCTGCAAAAAGATCACCTATAAAAGTGAAGAAGACCCCAAAACCGTACTCAGCCAGTTCCGCAACGATTATTATCCCCGCATTGCCGTAACAGTGATATGATTGCCACCGGCACCGATATCCGTCCGCTGGAAGTATTGGTATTTATGCGAGATGTAAAAAGCCGCAGCTATTACGAGCAAATGAAAGGCCGCGGCACCCGCACCTGTTCAGCCTGGAACAATTAAAAGCCACCGGTACGCCTTCCGCCAAATTCACCAAAGACCATTTTGTGATCATTGATGCCATTGGTGTGGAGCAAAGTTCGCAAAAAACCGATAGCCGGCCATTGGAGAAAAAGCCCGGCATGAGCCTGAAAGATCTGTTGCAGAATGTAGCCATGGGCAATACGCGAGGAAGAAATCCTCAGCACACTGGCCAACCGCCTGATACGGCTGGATAAACAAATCAACGAAAAAGAAAAAGCAAATTTTGCCGAACAGGCCAATGGCCATACTATCAACCATGTGGTGAAAGAATTGTTGAATGCATACGACCCGGATACAGTTGAGAGTCTGGAGTCGAGAGTCAGGAGTCGAAATGCCAGATGAAGCACCGGCAAAAATTGATGCAGCTATTGAACAAGAGAAACAACAATTAATTGAACAAGCAGTAGCCGTTTTCAATAATCCCGATCTACGAAATTACATTGTGGATGTTCGTAAAAAATACGACCAGGTAATTGATACCATTAATATAGATACGTCACCAATATCGGTTGGGTAAAAGACCAGGAAACAGCAGCGGCAGCTAACCATCAGCAATTTTACGGCATGGATAGAAGCACACAAAGATGAAATAACCGCCCTGCAGATTTTTTACGGCCAGCCCTACCGCCGCAGGGAACTCACTTACAAAATGATTAAAGACCTGTACGAAAAAATAAAAACCGAACAACCCCTGCTGGCTCCATCTGCATGTATGGCGGGCCTATGAACAATTGAAACAAGCCAATGGCGTGCCAAAAATGAACTGATTGCCCTGGTAAGTTTGATACGCAAAGTAAGTGGCATTGATGCACAGCTTACCGGCTATGATAAAACGGTGGACAAAAATTTCCAGGATGGGTATTTAAAAAACAGGCCGGCACCACTACAAATTTACCGAAGAACAAATGCAATGGCTGCGGATGATAAAAGATTATGTAGCCAATAGTTTTCATGTGGAGAAAGAAGATTTTGAACTGGACCCCTTTAATAAAAACGGCGGGCTGGGAAAAATGTGGCAATTGTTTGGGGATAAAACGGATGAAATTATTAATGAATTAAATGAAGTGCTGGCGGCGTAGGATGGTCTGAACTGTGATTTATGTGATTGCTGTGATTGTTATGATGGGCAGCCACAACAAACTAAATAATCATAGCAATCCTATAAATCAAAAAAATCACAGTTCAGACAATTGTGGCAACTGTTTGGCGAAAATACAGATGAAATTATTAATGAATTAAATGAAGTGCTGGCTGCTTAAATAATATGACAGAAGAACAATTACATAAGATAATTGAACGTTTGCTGAAATTACCTAAAGAATGTGAGTGGGCAGAGTTCAAACTGAATTTTAAAACCGAAGAGGAAGTAGGAAAAAATATTTCTGCTCTGAGCAACGGAGCTTGTTTACATAATGAGCCATATGGATATTTGGTTTTCGGTATACAGGATGAAACTCATTTGCCTGTTGGAACTACTTTTAAACCCAAAATGTATAAAGTTGGAAACGAAGAATTAGAACACTGGTTATTACAACGCTTATCTCCAAGAATTGAAATCGCAATTTTTGAAACTAATTATCAAAATAAATTCATTTCTCTTTTTCAAATTCAGGCAGCAAATGGACAGCCAACATGTTTTTCTTATCATGACTATATAAGAGTTGGAAGTATAACAAGAGCTTTAAAAGATTTTCCTGAAAAAGAAAAAAAAAATATGGACTAAAGGGCCAAAACAATTTTTTGAAAAAGCAGACTGCATCCAGGCCGACTCTGCGGAAGAAGTTGTGGCACTTTTAGACACCCAATGCTATTTCGATTTATTAAAAATTCCTTACCCATCTGCCCGTACCGGTGTCATCGAAAAATTTGAAAAAGAAAAATTTATAAAGGCCAATGCGCAAGGTTATGCTATCACTAATTTAGGAGCATTACTGTTTGCAAAAGATATACAGGTTTTTGATGCTGTAAACGAAAAGCTCCCGGGTTATACAATATGAAGGGAAGAATAAATTAAAAACACTTAAAGACCAACTGGGCAAGTATGGTTATGCTGTGGGTTTTGAAAGACTCATAACATATATTAACAGTTTACTGCCAAGCAATGAAGTAATTGGACAGGCACTCAGAGATACCGTTTCTATGTATCCCCAAATAGCAATTCGGGAATTAGTTGCGAATGCATTAATTCACCAGGATTTTGATGAAAGAGGAACAGGGCCAATGGTTGAAATATATTCCGACAGGATTGAGATTTCAAATCCCGGGTTACCATTAATTACACCCAACCGGTTTATTGATGAATACCAAAGCCGTAATGAAGATTTGGCTGGCATCATGAGAAGATTCCGTATTTGCGAAAGAAAAAGGAAGCGCGCTTCGGATCTACGCCGATGTGATCGAACTGATTCGGCGGCTGGCGCCGGTGTTCGCGCGTATCGCGGAGTCGGACGCGGGTCTTGCCCGGCAAGGGAGGCGGGCGGCGGCGTCGGTGGCGCTGAACTTGGGTGAAGGAGCCGGAGTCCGCGGCGGGCATCGGCGGATGCGGAACCAGACGGCACTGGGGAGCGCGTGGGAGGTGGTGGCCGTGTGCGATGTCGCGGGGGCGCTGGGGATGGTCGAACTCGACGCGGAGACGCGCGACTTACTCCAGAAGGTGGTGCGGACACTGAGGAAGCTGGTGCCGCGCTGAGGCAAACGGTGGCCGGCGGCGCGAGTCGCCGGCCACTGTAGGCTCGACTTCGAATTCGAGCTCGAGTTCGAGGTCGAGTTCGAGACTCGAGCTCGATTTGGATTTTATCTCGATTTCGATTTCGATTTCGATTTCGATTTCGAGCGCTCATGCGCCTCAGTGCTCTCGAAACGACACCAACGTGCCGGCCAAACATCGATGACCAGCGAGCCACCGAGCACGAGCAGACTCAGAACACGAAGAGCAACACACCACTCC
>CAVZHZ010000008.1:0-445558 GCA_963775145.1 uncultured Chitinophagaceae bacterium | reverse complement strand
AGGTAATCCGGTAAAGAGTTTGAGAAGTGAATAGCCTTCCGGGAGTACGAAGGAGAAGTTGAATGATACCTGCTTATTATTAGTGGTGAAGAAGCGAAACGTATTGATAAGTGCTTAAAATTTTCGAGAATCAGGCGTAATTTGTAAAAAAAAGAATAACAATATGAAAAAACTTTTCTATGTGGTTTTAATGATTTTCAGCATGTATATATCGCGGTCACAAGGAATTGATGAAGCTCCCTTCATAACAAAATCCTTTAGCAACGAATCTATAAAAAGAGTGATTGCTGAAACAGCCGGTGGGAATATCAGTGTATTCGCAGTAGCAGCAGCTGAAGTTAGGGTGGAAGTGTTTATAAGGCCGTCCAATTATAAGGACAATCAAAAGCTTTCGAAGGAGGAAATACAGAAGAGACTGGAGGCTGAGTATAATTTTATATTGGAGGCTTCGGAGAATACAATTAAAGCGGTGGCAAAAAACAAAAACAGAAAAATGGATTGGAAGAAAGCACTAACTATTTCATATAAAATATATGTTCGGAAAGGGACATCGACTAACCTGACCAGCAGTGGAGGAAATATCACTCTATCAGGTTTGATGGGGTCGCAGCATTTTGTTACGAGTGGGGGAAACCTGGAAATAGAACAATTAAAGGGAAACATATATGGCGTTACTTCGGGGGGGAATATTATTGTTAAGGATTGTAAGGAGGATCTTGAACTGATAACCAGTGGAGGAGATATTTTAGCCGATAATTGTACAGGTAAAATCCACCTGGTTTCATCAGGGGGCAGTTTAAAGCTCAGTAAACTTAACGGGGCAATTGATGCTACTACAAGTGGTGGCAATGCAATCGCATCTGACATTCGAGGATCACTGGAAGCACATACTTCCGGGGGAAATGTTGATCTGCGGAATTTATATTGCAGCGTAGCAGCTTCTACCAGCGGGGGAAATATTTTTGTGACCATTAAAGAAATAGGAAACTATGTGCGCCTATCTAACTCATCAGGTCGTATTGATTTAGAGTTGCCTGCCGGCAAGGGGCTTGATCTGAAACTCACCGCGTCAAAAATTACTACTGCGCAATTAAATAATTTTAGTGGTACTATAGAGGAAGATGAAATAAAAGGAAAGCTGAATGGAGGAGGAATACCGGTAACAGTAAATGCAGGTAGTGGTAAGATAAGTTTGACGCTGAAATAGGAATTTATTTGCATTCGTTCCGGTAATGAGGTGCCATATAAGAGATTCAATTTTAAAAAAATTGAATCTCTGATTTGAAATTCTAGGTGTTGGATGAAAAGTTGGTCGCAGATCTTAAAATAATGTTAGTTTGTTTATGTTTCAGGCGTTTCTTCTGATCACTATCCGGAGTTCTGCTATCCTGAATCCCCAAGGGAACAAAATGATGAATTCTTTAATAATTGAGATCATCCCATGCCCCACATCCCATATGCCGTATCTAGTATCTCTAAAATACATGCCATGATCAAAAACCTCATCCTAGTTGCTCTACGCCATTTTAGAAAGGACAAAGGCTATAGCCTGCTAAACATTCTTGGGCTTACAATCGGGATTACCTTCAGTTTGTTATTATTATTTTATGTAATTGATGAACTGAGTTATGACCGCTATCATGAGAAAGCGGATCGTATTGCTCGTATCGTTTCTTATGTCAACGAGCCGGAAAACAAAATGAAGTGGTCGTCTACCCAATTTCCGTTGGGGCCGACCTTGAAAAAGGATTATCCTGAAGTGGAGCAATCGGCTCGCTTTGTAAATGCGGATCGGGTAATGTATAAGAATGGTGACAAGGAATTTTATGAGGATAAAGTGTTTTATGCAGATAGCAATTTGTTTGAAATCTTTACTTATTCTTTTATCGAAGGAAATGCGGCAACTGCTTTGATGGAACCAAATTCAATGGTGCTTACCCAAAGCCTGGCAGAGAAATATTATGGAAAAGGAAAAAGCGCGGTTGGTCAATCATTACAGAATAACCGGGGTGATATTTATAAAATTACAGCGGTTGTAATGGATGTTCCGAAAAACTCACATATCATCTTCAACGCGTTGATTTCAGCCAATACCCTCCCGGTTGATTACGCCAATAGCTGGGGTCAATTCAATAACTATACCTATGTATTGCTGCGCCCGAATATTAATATAGAGGCTTTTCAAAAAAAGTTATTACCCATGTATGATAAATACATGGCCCCGATATTCGCGCAATTCAATATAAAGATTCATTACGGGGTGCAACCCATTACTTCTATTCACCTGCATTCAGACATGTCGGGGGAGCCGGAAGAATTGGGAAGCATGTCCTATATCTATATTTTTTCTTCTGTGGCCCTGTTCATGCTGATTATTGCCTGCATCAATTATATGAATATGGCAACAGCCCGTTCGGGGCGCAGGGCAAAAGAGATCGGTATCCGTAAAGTATCGGGTTCTACCAAAGGGCAATTAGTGGCGCAGTTCCTGGTCGAATCTATGGTTATTACTGTCATTTCATTATTAATAAGTATGGTGGCTGTTTATTTTTTGCTTCCATTTTTTAACAATCTTGCCGGAAAATTTATTTCTTTTCAATCTATACTCACGCCACTCACTTTGATAATGCTTCTGGGGATCATCGTAATTGTTGGTTTGTTAGGAGGAAGCTATCCTGCATTCTACCTCGCTAAGTTCCAGCCGCTCACGATATTGAAGGGTAAGTTGGCAAAAAGTTCCAGCAATGTAAACTTGAGACGGGTACTTGTAATTACTCAATTCACTATCTCTATGGTGATGCTTATATGCACCTGGGTAGTATATGGCCAATTGCAATATATGCGTAGCAAGGATCTTGGATTCAGTAAAGAACAGGTTCTTTCTCTGGTGGCTGATGGAAGTGGTGATATAAGAGGAAAAATTTCTTCGTTTTGTAACGAGATCGCTAAAAATCCTAATGTACTTTCAATAAGTACCGCGCAAAATTCACCCGGCGGTAATAATATATTCTTTAACCTGTTTTCTGTTCAGGGTAAATTGGGAACGGCGGATAAAGGAATTGATTGTTACGGGATCGACGAGCATTATCTTAAGACATTGAATATAAAATTGGAAAAAGGCAGAAATTTTTCGGGGCTTTCCGATACTCTTCATAGTATATTAGTTAATGAAAGTATGGTAAAGGATCTTGGCTGGAAGGAAGCTATCGGGCAGCGCGTAAAATTTGGAGGGGATACTTCGGGAAGGTACCTGGAGGTAGTGGGAGTGATGAAAGATTTCCACGTTAAATCACTTTACAACCCAATAACACCCTTGCTTTTATTTTACCGGCCCAATAGCAATGTTGTACAGGTAAAGGTAGCACCAGGTAATATTCCTTCCACCTTAGCATCACTGCAAAATTCCTGGAAGAGTATTTTCCCGGGGCTATCTTTTCAATATACATTTCTTGACCAAGATTTTACTTCGCAGTATACAGCTGATCAGAAAAGAGGCAAAATCTTCACTTCATTTTCAGCACTTACGATTTTTATTACCTGTTTGGGTTTGTTGGGATTGATTGCATTTACCACACAGCAACGGCAAAAAGAGATAAGCATCCGAAAAGTCATGGGTGCCAGCGTGCCCAATATCGTGTCGCTTATCGCCCGGAATTTTGTGTTGTTGGTGGGTATCTCCTGCGTGACCGCTTTTCCGGTTGCGTATTATTTTATGCATAAATGGCTGTCCGTCTTTCCTTATAAGGAAGGATTGAAAGTGAGCACATTCGTTTTATCGGCGATCGTAGTATTAGGAATTGCTTTAATAACGATAAGTTTTCATACGATAAAAGTGGCATTGGCAAACCCGGTGAAGAGTTTGAGGAGCGAATGAGAGGCCCTTGAATCCCCCACCGGTCGCCATGGGCTTGACAACGGCGATACTGGTATGGGACTTGCGGGTAAGCGTATAATTAAAATATATTATGTACTTAGTCAAAAAATTCTTTGAAAAATTTATTGATAACTTACATAAGAAGATTGTTTCCATTACTTCGGGTGATATAAATTCCCTCCCACCGGGGGAGCTAAAGGGGGCCGCATATGCTTAAAAACTATTTCCTTCTCGCCTGGCGCAACATTTTACGCTATCGCTTTTATTCAGCTGTGAATATTATCGGCTTATGTGTCGGCATTCTTTTTGTTTTTTTGATGGGCGCCTATGTATGGAACGAAACACAGGTAAATCGGAAAATCCGCAATGCCCGTAACCAGTATTTTTTGAAATCAGAATGGAAGGATCCAAATATGGGCCCGGATATTACGACGCTTGGCCCCCTTGCAAAAAGATTAAAAGAAACCTATCCCAATCTGGTCGCTAACTATTACCGCTGGGATGGAATTACATCGGTAGTATCAAAGGGAGATAAGCATTTGCGGGAAGGGATTCAGTTAGGTGATAGTACGCTTCTATCGATGTATGGATTTGAATTGCTGCATGGCGATGCCAGAACAGCACTTGCCAATCCGTTTTCAGTAGTCATTACCCGTGAGATGGCTATTAAATATTTCGGAAAAGAGAACGTGGTAGGCGAAACCATCAGCATACAGAGTTTTTCAGGAGGTAGCCGGGAATTTTCTATTACAGGCATATTGAAAAACGTTACGGAGAACTCGATTACTTCACTGAATGATAATAATCACAATAGTATTTTTATCCCTACTAATACCTATACGTATTTTGGGCGCAACGATTTTGAAAGTTGGCTGAATATTTATCTGCCTTCTTATATTGAATTAAAAGAAGGAGTTACTGTAGAAGATCTGGAAGCTCCTATTAAAAAATTAATTGCAGATAATACCATTGACGGTATAAAGCAAAACCTAACGGTGAAACCTGTTGCGCTCACTCAGTATTATCTTGAAAAAAACAATGCGCTCGTTAAACGAATGTTATACGCCCTCTCATTTGTGGGCTTGTTCATATTATTGATGGCGATCGTTAATTTCATTAATATCTCTATCAGCAGTTCATCTGCCCGCACCAAAGAAATCGGCATCCGTAAAGTATTGGGCGGTTTGCGCAGGCAAATAATAATTCAGTTTCTTACAGAATCTGTTATACTGGTAATGATAGCTACTTTACTGGCGCTGGCATTGTATCCATTTACACGGGGATTGTTTGCTCAATTGGTAGAAAAAGAAATACCTGCTCTCGGTTCTTTCCCACTCTATTTCCTGTTTATACCAGCAGCAATGATTTTAATTGTTGGACTACTGGCAGGATTATATCCCGCAGTGATTTTATCGGCTCTTAAATCTGTGGATTCATTAAAAGGGAAATTTAAAACAGTAAAAGAAAAAGTATGGTTGCGCAAATCATTGGTCGGATTTCAGTTTTCAGTAGCGGCCATAGTAATGATTGCGGCTTATATCGTTTCACAACAGGTAGCTTATTTCTTTGGACAGGGCCTTGGGTACAATAAAGAATATATTGTTGCTTCTCAGGTACCGCGTGATTGGACTCCGGAAGGAACACGGAAAATGCAGATGATTCGTAATGAATTTGCCCGGATGCCCGAAGTACAGAACGTGACATTATCATACGAAATCCCCAATGGAATGAATGGCGGACAGCCTCCGGTTTATAAATCGGGGACCGATTCAACTCTTGCTATAGCCATGCAGCAACTGGCAACAGATGCTCATTATCTGGATACTTACAAGGTTCCAATGAAGGCAGGTTCATTTTTCCGGGATGGAGAAACAGATTCTTTGAAAGTAGTGTTGAATGAAACTGCTACCCGTGTATTGGGTTGGAAGGACCCTTCAGAAGCGATCGGACAACGGGTGAGAATTCCGGCCTCTCCTGTAGAATTTGTTGTGCAGGGAGTGGCCAGTGATTTTCATTTTAATTCGATGCAGGAAAAGATGACGCCGATTATATTTATGCAAACACGATTGGTTAATAGTTACCGTTTCTTATCGTTTAAATTAAAACCGGGAAATATCGGAAATGCCATTGAGGCAATACAAAAAAAATGGGCGGTAATGCTGCCCGGCAGTTCATTCGAATACAATTTTATGGATCAAACGCTGGGTAAATTATACTCTACGGAAATACAATTGAAAAAAGCATCCTTCACCGCTACGGGTCTTGCATTGATCATTGTATTATTGGGTGTATTGGGAATGGTATCACTGAGCATTCAAAAACGGGTAAAAGAAATCGGGATCCGTAAAGTCATCGGTGCTTCGATGGCCGATATTGTAATGTTGTTTGTAAAAGAATTTATGGTGATCATACTTATTGCCGGAGCCGTTGCATGTCCATTCTCATACCTGATCATGCAAAACTGGTTGGATAATTATAATTACCGGATCGCTATCGGTCCTCAACCATTCTTATGGTCAATCGGCGGACTTTGCCTGGTAACCCTCTTATTAATAATAGCCCGCACAGTAAGAGCAGCAGTGACGAACCCTGTGAAGTCGCTTCGAACAGAATAGAGGCTGGAGTCGGTAGTTCGGAGCCAAACGCTCATTACTTCGAACTCCCGACTCCTGACCCTCTAACCACTCCACCGTACGGTATCGAACAAAAAGTGTTCGATTTCGTACACTCCATGCTGGTAAAACGCTCAAAGCCCGCTTAACAAAAGCCTGTAAATCTTGGTACAGGGGTTGAATCAATGAAAGGGCCGGAAAACGGCTTCGGAAGAATTATTAAATTACCAGCCATGCTCAGCAATTATTTCAATATCGCTTTTCGCCATTTTCGAAAGCACACGCTGTTTTCTGTTATCAATATTTCCGGATTAGCTATTGGTATCAGTGCTTCCCTGGTTATTTACCTGATTGTTCAATATGAATTCAGTTTCGACAAATTCCATAAAGAGGGTGATCGGATTTACCGGGTAGTGAGCGATATGAGATTCTCTGATGTGGTCATTCAGAATTCGGGCGTGCCTCAACCCACTTCCAAAGCGGTGCGTGAAGAAGCGACCGGGTTGGACCTGGTAACCCATTTTAATACTGCCTGGGAATTAAAAGTAACCATTCCAATACCAGCCAATCAATCTCCTGCGATATTCCGTCATCAGAAAAATATCATTTATGCGGATGAATATTATTTCGCCCTGTTTCAATACCATTGGCTCGCGGGTTCCCCGCAAACAGCTTTGAAAGACCCATTCCAGGTGGTGTTAACAGAAAGCAGGGCTAAATCATATTTTGGTTCCTTACAAGCAACAGATATTATTGGCCGTGAAATTATTTACGACGATTCAATAAAAACAATGGTCTCCGGTATAGTACAGGACCTGGATGAGATAACTGATTTTACTTTCAAAGAATTTATTTCAAAAGCTACGATAGCTACAACTGGACTGAAAGATCATTGGAATTGGGAAGAATGGGGGAGTATAACGTCCGCTTCTCAGATGTTTGTAAAATTAAGTAAAGGCACTAGTCCTGCACAGGTAGAGAAGCAATTAGTGGCTCTTCGGGAGAAGTACCGAAATAAAGAAGGGGAAAATGCAGAGAAGGATGATACCTGGCATACGCTTCAACCCCTGGCTGATATTCATTTTAATGATAATTATGACACTTTTGATCAGCGGCAAGGGCACAAACCAACCTTATATGGATTACTGGCAGTGGCTGCTTTTCTCTTGTTATTGGGTTGTATAAATTTTATTAATCTTACGACGGCTCAAGCTTCTCAACGAGCCAAAGAAATAGGTATCCGAAAAACAATGGGTAGCGGAAAAGGACAATTGATGTTTCAATTCCTGAGCGAAACGCTGGTTATTACCTTTCTCGCGACACTCTTATCAGTAGCACTCACTCCCTGGCTTTTGAATATTTTCAAAGATTTTATTCCACCAGGCATTTCATTCAGTTCCTTAAACCAACCGCATGTATGGATCTTTCTGCTGGGGTTGGTTATTTTAATAAGCTTATTCGCTGGTTTCTATCCTGCCATCATTCTTACCAGGTTTAAGCCGGTGACCGTATTGAAAAATCAGGCATATACCACAACCACTCAAACGCGTAAAGCCTGGTTAAGAAAAACACTAACAGTAACTCAATTTGTGATTGCCCAGTTCCTCATTATCGCTACCCTGGTAGTAAGTAAGCAGATTAACTATTCACTCAATAAAGATCTTGGCTACAAAAAAGAAGCGATTGTTATCTTGAATACCCGCTGGAATTTCTTTTCAAAAGAAAAAGATACCCGGCGTTTTGTATTGAAGGAGAAATTGCAGGCGATGCCCGGAATTGAAAAAGTAAGCCTGGGAGGCTCAGCGCCCGCCTCCAGAAATACCTCCACCACTTCCATGAAATTTGATAACGGAAAATCGATCCTGGAAACAATGGTGGAAGTTAAATTTGCAGATACCGGTTATTTTGACCTTTATGGAATGAAATTATTAGCCGGAAGAAATGTGGAAGCCAGCGATACAACGAAAGAATATGTCATAAATGAAACCTATGCGCGGATGATGGGTTTCCAAGACCCCGGGGAGGCCGTTGGAAAATTCATTGGTGTGGATTTAAGAAAAATTTTTATTGTAGGGGTCGTCCGCGATTTCCACAGCAAATCTACTCACGAAGCTATTAAACCATTAACCTACTCGGCTGCAGATAACAGAAGTTATACCCTGCACCTGGCGCTAAAGCCAAAGACAGCAGATGGAGATTCCTGGAAAACCACCCTGGCCATGGTTGAGAAATCGTATAAAGAACTGTACCCCGAAGATGATTTTAAATATGAATTTTTTGACGACAGCATTGCCGCGTTTTACAAAAGTGAGCAAGACATCACCCGCTTGTTAAAGTGGGCCTCGGGACTTTGTATTCTTATTAGCTGCCTCGGTTTGATGGGGCTGGCTATTTATATTACCAATACAAGGACAAAAGAAATTGGTGTGCGAAAAGTATTAGGGGCTACGGTGATGCAGATAGTTTCCCTTCTTTCCCGGGATTTTATTGCGCTGGTGATGATCGCATTTGTTATCGTATTGCCAATAGCCTGGTTGGTTATGCATAATTGGTTGCAGGATTTTCAATACCGGACATCGCTGAGCTGGTGGATATTCGCCGTAACGGGAATTGGGATGATCCTTATAGCAATGATCATTTTAAGTGGCCGCACTATCCGTTCAGCCATGGAGAACCCGGTGAGAAGTTTGAGAAGCGAATAATACAAAGTCTATATAGTGAGAAATGTAAAGCAAGAGGTGCGATACGGGATTAATCCCATGATTTTATTTTTTTCGCAATTATTTCAAGAATTTTCCATCCCGTATCTATCTAATTATTAGAATAAAACAAAATAACAATGATTGATTTAAAGCATCTCTCGAAGTGGGTACATGTTGGCGGCGCCCGGATTTTTTTACTAAAGGATGTGAACCTCACCGTGAAAGAAAAGGAGTTTGTATCTGTTATGGGACCTTCCGGTTCCGGCAAATCCACCCTGTTAAATGTTATTGGTATGCTGGACGAATTTGATGAAGGGGAATACAATTTTTTACACGAGTCTATTCAAAAACTCAAAGAAAAACAACGGTCTGCCTTATATAAACAATATATCGGTTTCGTTTTCCAGGCCTATCACCTGATTGACGAGTTAACGGTTTATGAAAATATTGAAACACCTCTTATATACCAGGATATAAAATCTTCCGAACGCAAGGCCCTGGTCTCTGATATGCTCGACCGATTCAATATTGTTGGAAAAAAGGATCTTTTTCCTTCGCAACTTTCGGGTGGTCAGCAGCAGCTCGTTGGGGTGGCAAGGGCATTGATCGGTAAGCCACGGTTAATATTAGCTGATGAACCTACCGGCAATCTTAATTCGAGGCAAGGCGAGGAAATTATGGATTTGTTCAGGAAACTAAACCAGGAAGACGGAGTCACTATTATTCAGGTAACACACTCCGAAAAAAATGCGGGCTATGGATCGAGGGTGATTCATTTATTAGATGGCCGCATAGATCGCGAGCAAAATTAATTTATACGATTGCATCAGTAATAAAGTTTGAATTTTATGATCAGGAAGAAATCAGGAATTATATGTTGGGCCATGATGAGTTTAGTAACAGTCGTTACCGCCCAAACAACTTCAAAATTATCTTTGAAGCAATGCGTTGAAACGGCTCTTCAGAATAATATTCAGGTAAAACAATCAGGCCTGCAAACGGAGCGGGAAGAAGTACGCTGGCAGCAGGCAAGGGCCAATCTCCTGCCCAATATAGGAGGTAATTTCAATTATGGCTGGAACCAGGGTCGTACCATTGACCCCATCACCAATGGTTATATAAACCAGCAATTAACTTCATCGAGTCTTGGCTTTAACAGTAGTGTTATCTTATTTTCCGGATTTCAATTGCAAAATGCCATCAAGCAAACCTCTTTAGCATACCAGGCAGGAAAAATGGAATGGGAACAGGCAAAAAATTCACTCACGCTGAATGTTTTGCTGGCCTACCTCCTTATTCTAAGCAATGAAGATATCCTGGAGATTTCCAAAAACCAGGAAGCAGTTACGAGAAAACAAGTGGAACGGCTGGAAGTATTAGTAAAAGAGGGTGCCATCGGAGAATTCCAATTGGCTGATTTAAAAGGACAATTAGCTTCCGATCAAATCGCCATTATTAATAACTCTAATGCCCTGCAAACGGCTAAATTGAATATATGCCAATTGATGAATATTCCGTTTAATAAGGATTTAGAGATAGACCGGGAAGAATTCAAGAAGCCGGCCGGGCTTTATGAATTCACTGCCGAACAGGTTTACCAGCAATCGTTGGAGAATTTTGCCCAGGTTAAAGCGGCAGATTTACGGGTCAAGAGTTCGGAGAAATCAATAAAAGTGGCTAAGGGAAATTATTATCCTACATTAAGTTTTGGCGCAAATATTAATTCGAGTTATTCCAGTGCCGCATTACAAGCTATACCGGGAAGTAAAACAGAAACCGCTACGGGCGACTATGTAAAAATTAATAATACACAGTATGATGTGCTTCAACTGTCGCAAAGTTTTTCGTTTAAAAAACCCGGCTATGGTACGCAGTTTAATGATAACCTGGGTAAGTCCTATGGATTCAGTGTTCAGATACCGGTATTTAATAATTTTCAAACCCGAAACCTGGTGAAGCTGGCGAATATTAATTTGAAAGACGCGGAACTGGCAAATGCCAATGTAAAAATGGTACTTCGTCAGAATATAGAACAGGCGCATTTGAATATGTCGGCTACCTATGAAAGATATAAGGCATTGCAATACCAGGTAACTAATTTTGAAATTTCCTTTCGGGCAGCCGAGATACGATTCAACAATGGAGTAATTAATTCCGCCGAATATTTGTTAGTTAAAAATAACCAGGATCGTTCAAAAGCGAACCTGGTGATGGCGATGTATGAATACCTGCTGCGCACCCGGGTGCTTGACTTTTACCAGGTAAAGTTAGTATGGTGATGATATGATGAACTGCAAGCAAAAAATTTAAACAGAAATTCAATTCTTATTGATGGTTGGTGGGGACAGTAACGGTAAATGGTTGGTGAGGATAGTAACTTTTCTTCCCCGGCTGGTGTCTCCACCAGCTGGAAAAAATGTTCACCATCCTGAAATAACCTCATCGACCCGAAAAAATCTTCACTATCCGACTCAACTTTCCTACAGTTTGATAAAATATTATCTCCTGCCAATGATGATATTGGTACTTATTTGAAATTAAAAAAAATGTTTGTTGGTGAAGAGTGGCTGGTTGGTGAGGACAGTAATTTTGGATGGTTGGTGAGGAGAGGCTGACCGAGAATTAATAGTTCAAGCAACAAAAGAATTATTTTTTTTGTCATAGCAGCATGGAAAAATTCAAACCAGTAACAACGGAGCAATTATTTTTGCTCCCTCCAAGTATTGAAGATTTTATTCCTGCGGGCCATTTGGCCAGAGTAATTAATGATGTAGTGGAAACGATCGATGTTACTGAAATAGAATCCAGATACAGTTTTCTTGGTCAAAAAAGCTATCCGCCTCATTTGTTGCTAAAACTACTGTTTTATGGATATAGCATTGGTGTCCGTTCAGGCAGAAAAATTGCTTCAGCCTGTGAACAGGATACGGCATTTATGTATCTGTCTTCTATGTATAAACCTGATTTCAGGACCCTAAATGACTTTCGTAAAAACAATACTGCATTTATCCAGCAATCTTTTATTCATGTAGTACAGTTGTGCAAAGGACTTGGTATGGCCAGGGCCGGCATGCTAATATTAGATGGAACGAAACTGAAAGCTAATGCCAGTGCGGGAAAAACAAAAAACAAAGAGCAATATGAGCAATGGGTTGAGCGAATAGATGCAGACATCAAAAACATACTGGATGAAGCTGCCCGTACAGATGAACAGGAAGATAAGCAATATGGCAACAAAAGAGGGGATGAATTACCCAAAGAACTTCGGTCAAAGCAAAAACTAAAAGAAAAGATTAAGCAGGTGCTGGAACAAATGAGCAGTAAAAAAGAACGGATTAATTTAACTGACAATGAAGCAAAATATATTAAGAATAAAGGCTGTATTGATTTGAATTATAATTGCCAGGCAGCTATTACGGAAGATGGAATTATAGTGGGGGCTTATACATCTAACAACTGTAGCGACCGGGTAGAAACAATGAAGTCAGTGAACACCGCAGAACAAAATACGGGAGACCAGTATGCAGAAATACTGGCGGACAGCGGGTTTGCCACTTATGACAATTTTGAGGAACTGCATAACCGGAATAAAACCATTTTTATTCCCGACCAGCAAATGAATACAGAAACCGGGAAAGAGCAAAATCCTTATCATCGAAATCATTTTGTTTATAATAAAGAAAAGGATTGCTTTATCTGTCCGCAGAATAAAGAATTAGCATTTTACGGCACCAGTGTTCACCAAAGAAGCAAGCAGCGAAGCAGGGTATACAAGTGTAAAGCCTGTCAGACATGTGAAAAACAACCGCTTTGTACGAAGGGAAATTACAGACAAATACATGTAGAAGAAAGAGAACCACTGCGGCAACAAATAAGGGAAAGATTAAATAGCAAAGAAGGAAAATTAAAATACTTCAAACGAATGCGCATTGAATCCATATTTGGAAACATTAAACACAACCTTAATTATATACATCTTTATATGCAAGGGATTGCAAAAACAACAGCCGAATGGCAACTAATCTGCATAGGACATAACCTAAAGAAAATACATCAGTTCAAAATCACCTAAAAAAGGCTTTGCGTTTTTGCACTTAATAAAAAATGTATAAAACAGGGCTGTAAAATAAATCCGAAAATCCAAAAAAATATTCTCGGTCAGCCTCAGGACACCAACCATGGACACCAACCATGGACACCAACCATGGAAAACAAAAATTAATAATTAGCCCCGTTGAGTCGTGCATATTTTAATTCTTCATCTTCTACCCAAAATTCCCAGCGGGGATGAATTGGGTCTTCTGTTTCATGTACCCAATGACCGCCGCCAAGCGGAGCCAGCTTGCTTATTAGAAAGGCTTTTATTTCATTTGCCTTATCCCGAAAGGCAGATCGCTGATTTTCGAGCCGGGTAAGTTCATCATGTGCCTTATTAATGGCAACTACCTCTTCATCAGAATATATCTTTTCCGTATTCTTCAGCATCAGGTGATGATACTGCGCATTCTTTACTTTAATATCTTTTTCAAGGGCATTGAGTTGCTGGTCTTGGGCAAATAACTCATTGACTTTTATTTTCAATTCGCTCATGACAATAGGATTAGGATTTATTATTATTTTATAACGGATAAAAACCGGTTTTTGTATGGCAACTTTCGGACCAATAGCAGACTTTCCCGATCAGAAAATAGTATTTATTAACATTCAAGGCATTATACCTGCCTTACCTAATTAAATTAAAAAGCTTAAAAAAAAGTTCCGGTTAAGACGGAATAAATTCAGGAAGAAGGCCACCTATCCTTAAATGTAAAAAGCTGTTTAATAAGTAAACAGCTTTTCATTATCTATAATGAGTGGGTCAATTAGAACTGGATGGTTGCCGGCAAGTATTTTGCCACCAACTCTTCATAATAAGGCTTCAGTATCTTCCAGTCCGGGGGGGTAGGATTTTTTGAATACAGGTCATATGGATTAAACAGTTTTACCCATTTCAGCATTTCGCGGTCGTGATCATCCAATAGATAGCTATACTCTCCTTCGCGGTGCCAGGCATAAAAGGAGTGATAACGCAACATATATAATCCTTCTTCGGGCAGGTAATCCTTCATCATCTGGTAAACATATTCATCATGACCCCAGGACATATCTACATTACGTAACCCACAGCCCTCTTTATATGTTCCTAATGTTGAATTGAAACGGGTATCGGAATAATCCGGATTATTTACAAAGAATTCAGGATATACAATCTTATTGGAATAGGCACATCCCACCGGAAACGTATCTCCAACCACCGCCCATTGAGGTTCTCCAAAAAGACAAAGCACTTTTCCCATATCATGCATCAGGCCGGTCAACACCATCCAATCCGGGTGGCCATCAGCCCGGATAGCCTCTGAAGTCTGCAACAGGTGTTGAAACTGATCGAGGCTGGTATCCGGATCCGAGTCATCAACCAATTGGTTTAAGAAATCAAAGGCTTGCCATACGGGCATCTGTTTTTTATCAAATTTTAGAAATTTTTCCTTCTTTTCTTTTACAAACGAATAGGTTTGATAGGTATGATTAAGACGATAAAATTCTTTTACGGTATCGCGGGCCGGCTCCTCGTAATTACGGAAATCTTCTTTCGCTTTTGCAGGCGTCCCGGGAGTGGGATACCGTTCCAAAACGGCTTCTTCCCATTCATCCAAACTGGCTCAATGGGTTTATTTCTTTTTCAGAAAATGGATGGTTGGCAGATGCTGACATAATTAAAGTTTTGTAAAACAGATCGCGATTTTTAAAGTTCCACTTTTTTTCTCAAATCCCGAAGGTTCAGTCGTTTTTTTTACTATTATTCTTAACAGGCATTTGGATATATTAGTGTATCCAAAACCTGCTTTCTCCACGTTCAACGATTGTTATGGATTTACAAGCCGCGGACTACCTGATCATTATTCTGTATTTTCTTTTTGTGATCGGGGTTGGGTTCATTATTAAAAGAAAAATAAAATCCAGTAACGATTTCCTCGCCAGCAGCCGGAATATACCCCTTTGGATCACCAGCCTTGCCTTTATCTCCGCTAACCTGGGAGCCCAGGAAGTTATCGGTATGGTCGCATCCGGGGCGAAGTACGGAATCATGACCGTACATTTTTATTGGGTGGGAGCTATTTTCGCTATGGTATTCCTGGGTGTTTTTATGATGCCGTTCTATTACGGAAGCAAGGCCCGAAGTGTTCCCGAATACCTGCGTATGCGATTTGATGAAAAAACAAGAGGCTTGAATGCCATCTCGTTTGCCGTAATGACTGTTTTTTCCTCGGGCATCTCTTTATATGCACTGGCAAAAATGCTCGAAATAATTTTGAAATGGAATTTCGATATTTCAATCTGGATTGCTGCCGGTATAGTAATGGTTTATACTTTCATGGGCGGATTGAAAAGCGCCGTTTATAATGAAGTACTCCAGTTTTTTTTAATTGTATTGGGATTTTCACCACTTGTTATTATTGCCTTACAGGATGCCGGGGGTTGGGCTGCTGTTAAACAGCAGTTGAACCCTAATATGACTCATGCCTGGAAATACATGGGCGATACTCAATCCAACCCCATGGGATTGCATTTCATGTCGCTTATTTTTGGATTGGGTTTTGTAATGTCTTTTGGTTATTGGTGTACCGATTTCCTGGTGGTGCAGCGGGCCATGATCGCTAAGAATATGCGGGAAGCACAATTGACTCCTATTATTGCTGCGATACCAAAAATGATGATGCCTTTGATAGTAGTACTTCCCGGTATGCTGGCCATTGTATTGATGCAGCCCGTATTGGCAAAGGGATATAGTATTCCTTTAGATGAATCCGGACAATTGAATTATACAATGACCCTTCCTTCCCTGATTGCTCACTATTACCCAAGCGGATTACTGGGTGTGGGCATTACTGCCCTGATGGCTTCCTTTATGAGTGGAATGGCCGGAAATGTAACCGCTTTTAACGCGGTGTTTACCTATGATATTTATCAACCTTATTTTGTAAAGAATAAAAGTGATCAGCATTACCTGCTGGTAGGTAAATATATCACTGTTGCAGGTATACTGATTTCTATCGCCACTGCCTATATTGCCAAGGGATTTAATAATATCAATGATTTTTTACAATTGGTGTTTGGATTTGTAAACGGTCCACTTTTCGCTACTTTTTTGCTGGGCATGTTTTGGAAGAGAACAACCGGGCACGGCGCATTCTGGGGACTATTGGCGGGAACCGGCGCTGCGGCTCTTACGCACGGCCTCACTATTGCCGAAGGCAAAGGCGGATGGATAACCTCCTTATATGAAGTACGCAGCGGAATGGGACAGGCATTTATTGTTGCCGGCGTATCGTGGATAGTAAATTTTATTACCACTATTATAGTGAGTTTGCTCACAAAACCAAAACCGGAATCCGAGTTAAAAGGATTGGTTTATTCATTAACCGAAAGGCCGCCCACACCCGGTGGGCCCTGGTACCAGCGGGTGGTACCTCTAGCCCTGTTACTCCTGGTGATTACGATAATACTAAATATTATTTTCTTTTAAATTGATTGGTATGTACAAAAAAATAACTCAACTCAGCTTTGTCATAGGACTATTCTTTTCTATCGTATCTATCATTCTTTTTGTGAATGCGCTGGTTAATCAATCAGGCAATCGAATAAGTATTTATACAGGAATTTCTTTTTTAGCTTTTGGCTTGTTGATGATATATTTAAGCAATAAGGAAAAAACCGACGATTAATTATTTACTTATTTCTCCATTCAATACCGGGATGTTGGCCTTTGGATTAAAACTGATCTGCGTTTCCATGGTAATCTTATCACCATCAAAGCGGCAGGTTATTTTTTCCGTATGCGGGCTTTCTATATATCGAAGAAGGATCTCCAGGGTAGTTAGATCTTTCCAGCTATAAAGTCCTGCTACCTTAGTGGCCGGCAACCCGGAAAAATGATTTTTGGCAGCGCCCACGAGGGAAGGTCCGCGTCGGGTAGTTTCGCTGAATTTCCAGGTATCTGCTCCAAGATTTAATTTGTATGTTGCTGTATCATCTGTAAAAACGAGAGCACTATTATTTCCGTTAATGGTAACACGAACACTTTTTAATTTCTTTTCATTGGGTGCTAATAGATAGGTAAGATCCAATGATGGCACCGTTAAAAATGAGTCAGTAACGGGGGCAGCTTTCGGAAGGGACAATAAGGACAATTTTTGCTTTAATGCAATGGATTCTTTTTTGTTTATGGGTAACTTTTCCTTTTTAAAGGCGTGTAACAAATAATCCCAAACCAGGTTTAACTCTCCCTGCATATCACCTGTTTCGGAGGTAATAGCTATGACGGCGTCTAGCTCAGGTAACACTAATATATATTGTCCGAATGCTCCATCTCCGCGATAACTATTATGACGGCTGCGCCACATCTGGTAGCAATAGCCCTGGCGCCAATCACTTGAATCTTTACTGGCTTGCGATAGTTCGGGTGTTTGTTCTATTTTAAGAGAGGTAGCTTCTTCTATCCACGCTGCAGGAAGAACCTGCCTTCCTTTCCATTTTCCTTTTTGTAGAAAAAGCTGGCCGAACTTAGCGAGATCTTCAGTTCTGATTCGCAAACCCCATCCTCCGGTGTTTATTCCTTTTGGATCTATTTCCCAATCTATATCTACAATGCCCAGCGGCTGAAATAATCGTGGGCGGAGATAGTTTATAACTTTTTGCCCGGTAACTTTTTGCACGATGGCCGATAGCATATAAGTGGCTAATGAATTATACAAAAATTTGCTTCCTGGTTTATTGAGGATAGGAAGAGCAAGAAAAGATTTCACCCAATTACTATCTTTCGAAATAACACTTCCTGTAGGGTCCGGATCCTGACCAACAGACATACTAAGCAGGTCTTTCACTGTGAGCTCCGCCAGGTATGGACTTCTGTTTTCCGGCAATTCTCTTGGGAAAAATGAAATCACCTTATCATTTACCGTCATGCGTTTTTCACTTACCGCAAATCCTACTGCGGTAGCTGTAAAGCTCTTGCTAACGGAATACATCGTATGTTTCAGGTTAGGGCGGTAAGGGTTCCACCATCCTTCCGTGATTACTTTTCCATGGCGAAGAATCATAATACTATGAAATTCGTGGTTGCTTTGTCCCAAAGCAGTCAAAAAATTAAGTATCATTTTTGAGGAGACTCCTTCTGCTTCCGGATAGCTTCGGGGAAGTGCGATTGTTTGAGAACTAACCTGCAAACCAAGAAACAGGATCAGAGCATACACTACCAATGAAATCTTTTTGATGGGCATCTGTTAAGTATTAATTTTCATGAAATTTCCCGAAAAATTCCGGGCTGGCCTAAATCTACGATTATCTTTAAAATCACTGAATAGTTATCATTATCATCTTTTTTTAAAGCAGCTTACCTCACGAGTTTCTGATTTCCTTATAGTGCCCGTAAATTGTCTTCGTTTTGTCATAAATGATTCAGCAATTTATAATCATCCGCTTTATTGCTCGTTATTAAAGCAGTCAATGAATCTACCTGATTAAGATCATCCTGTCGAAAAAGAAGAATCATAAAAGAGGCAGTGCCAAACCTTGATTTTTGTAGGATGGGTATATCAATAGATAATAAATTGGTGGCAAAGTATAACCTTCCGGTTCCGAGGTATACGAGTTACCCAACCGTTCCGCATTGGAAGGAAGAACTGGATAAGGACTTATGGCAAAAATCATTTGAACAGCAGTTTGCCCTTAATAATAAAATTGACGGTATCAGTCTGTACATTCATTTACCATTTTGCGAATCCCTGTGTACCTACTGTGGCTGTAATAAAAAGATAACTACCAATCACGGGGTTGAATCAGAATATATTTCCGCTCTGGCGAAGGAATGGCAAATTTACCTGGGAACGATGAGGGAAAAACCTATAATTAGGGAAATTCATTTAGGTGGTGGCACCCCTACCTTTTTTTCACCACGTAATATGGTCGCTCTGCTGGACACTATTTATAAAGATGCGATCATTCACCCGCAACACGAGTTTAGTATCGAAGGTCATCCGAATAATACCACAGCAGAACACCTGGAGACATTGTATAATCTTGGATTCAGAAGAATAAGCTATGGAGTGCAGGATAATGATCCCGAAGTTCAACGAATAATAAATCGCATTCAACCATTGGAAAATGTACGCCAGGCAACGGAGAATGCCCGAAAGATAGGGTTTAAGTCCGTTAATTTCGATCTGATCTATGGACTTCCCAAACAGGATATGGAGAGCATGGAGCGAACTATTCTTCAAACGCTGGAATTGCAACCCGACCGGATTGCCTTCTACAGTTACGCCCATGTGCCATGGACCAGTCGCGGACAACGATTATTTGATGTCAACGATCTT
Source organism: uncultured Chitinophagaceae bacterium (assembly GCA_963775145.1). Lineage (GTDB taxonomy): Bacteria > Bacteroidota > Bacteroidia > Chitinophagales > Chitinophagaceae > Endoryza. Next base: position 425,958 of record CAVZHZ010000008.1, on the reverse strand, counting down.
CCTTCCGCCGAAGAAAAAATGCAATTGTATATGCTCGGAAAGCGCATGTTTACGGATCATGGATATATAGACATCGGCATGGATCATTTTGCATTGCCTTCCGATGATTTGTATAAGGCAAGAGAAGAAGGATACCTGCACCGCAATTTTATGGGGTATACTACACAAAAAACAGCTATGCTGCTTGGGCTGGGTGTATCCAGCATCAGTGATGGCGGCATTGCATTTGCCCAAAATCATAAAACCATTCAACAGTATTATGAATCGGTAAACAACCAGGAACTACCGGTAACCAAAGGATATTTTCTGACAGGAGAAGACCTTGCATTCCGGCAATACATTCTTGATATCAGTTGTAAAGGATATACTTCCTTTAACCGGGATGATTTAGCTATTTTAAAAGAATATAGTTTTCCGGAATTGAAAAAACTGGAGGAAGATGAGTTGCTAACCTGGAATGAAAATGAATTAACGGTTACCGAGCTGGGAAGGTTTTTTATCCGGAACATCTGCCGGGCATTTGATCTCCATTTATTAAGAAATGAATTGGCTGAAAAACCTCAATTCAGTAAGGCTATTTGATAATAATTTTAATAATAGACTGTTCAATAAGCCTGATAGAATCATTATAAATTCTCCGATTGCTTCTTTGAACCTCTTAGTATTTTGTAAATACTAATGGCACTCATAATAAGGACTATAAACAGCGCCAGGCCTACCAGTCCCCACAGTAAACTGATATTTTGTTTTACCACTACCAGCATTACAATGGCAACCAGTAAAATGGTAGCTACTTCATTCCAGATGCGCAATTGCTGGGAGGAATACCGAAAGATACCTTTACGCTCGTCGGCATAAATTCTGTGCAGCGTGAAGTGATAGGCGTATAAGATCGCCACCAGGCCAAGCTTTATCCATAGCCAGGTGGGTACTGCTCTCATCAGGTAAGCCACCCACCCCCCAAATATTATGGTAAGGATGGCGGATGGCCAGGTAATCCCCAGCCATAACCGACGGATCATGATGTTAAATTGTTTTCGCAGAATTTCTTTTTCTGTATTTCCCTTTTCCCCTGCTTCTGTATTATAAATAAACAAACGAACAATGTAAAACATGCCGCTGAACCAGGTAACGATAAAAATAATATGAAGGGCTTTTACGTATAAATACATATTCCGTTAAGATAAGATCATTTCAGTATTTCCTTCGCCATACTCTTTTATCCAGCCGCTCATGGCAGCCACCCAGGCGGGGTGAATATTTAAACAGGGGATCATCGTATAGCTTTGTCCACCGGCATGTATAAACGTTTCTTTCCCTCTCTCCGCAATTTCTTCCAATGTTTCCAGGCAATCGCTTACAAATGCCGGGCAAATGATCAGCAATTTCTTTATTCTTTCGGCAGGCATTTGTTCCAGGCGAATATCGGTAAAGGGTTCCAGCCATCCTTTACCCAATCTCGATTGAAAGGAAATGCTGAATTTATCCTGCGGGATATTTAACCGGCTGGTGATAAGCCGGGTGGTTTCAAAACATTGGTGGCGGTAACAGAAATTATGAGCTGGAGAGGCCACCTGGCAACAATTATTCATCTGCAGGCAATGAGTACCGGTAATATCACTCTTCTTAATATGCCTGGCCGGAACTCCATGATAACTGAATAACAGATGGTCATACTCCTGCTGGAGATAAGGCCGCATATTTTCAACCATTGCATTGATATAATCCGGATGGTTATAATAGGGTTTAATGGTAGTTAATTTGAATGAATAATTTCCCGCGGCATGAGTTTCTTTCATATGTTCAACAGCGGTTTCGTAACTACTCATAGCGTAGTGCGGGTACAGGGGGAATAGGATCACTTCTTCCAATCCGTCAACCTTTTTCAATAATTCATCATAGGATGCCTTGGGTGATGGAGAACCATAGCGCATCGCGATCGTTACAGTTTCTTCAATTTGTTGCTGCAAAGCCGTGCGCAATTGTTTGGTATATTCAATTAAAGGAGAGCCCTCCTTCCACCAGATTGTTTTATACGCTTCAGCACTTTTAGGTGCCCGGAATGGAACAATGATTCCTTTTACTAATAATAGCCGTAACAAATAAGGAATATCAATGACGCGACCATCCATTAAGAATTCATTAAGGTATTTCCGAACATCTTTTACAGCGGTTGAATCAGGCGAACCTAGATTCATTAATACGATGGCTCTTTTTATACTCATGGGTCATTGATAGTTTACAAAAGTAACCACTTGCCAATCTAAATGTTCAGAAAATGGTAATATTGTCTAATGGTATATGCTTTACACAAACGTTTGGAAGTTCGGTTGATTTTCCTCAATGAGTTTTGTGATAAGAATCAAGTAGTGAAAATGACATTGCGGTGACGCATATATTTTGAGGCAGGATGATCGCAGGCTACTTTTGTGTACTCTTTTAAAGCATCCCATTATATGTTTTCACAAAGGCGCACCGACTTATCAAAATTCTTCCTGGCAGGAATCAACTACCGTAAAGCGGATGCATCGGTGAGGGGTCTTTTCGCTATTAATCATGAACAGTATTCCCGGCTTTTTACCCTGGCACCTCAGCATCATATAAAAGAATTCTTTGTGGTATCAACCTGTAACCGGACAGAAATTTACGGCCTGGCAGATGATGCGCTAACCCTTTCCCGTTTACTTTGTACGCAAACAGAAGGAAGTATTGACCAATTCTGCGGGATGGCCTACGTAAAATCGGGGGTAGAGGCTGTTGAACATTTCTTTAATGTAGCCGCTGGATTAGATTCACAGATATTAGGAGACTATGAAATTGTTGGCCAGATAAAAGCAGCTGTAAAGCTTGCCAAGGAAGCGGATTTCATCAATGTGTTTACTGAACGACTCGTTAATTCAGTATTACAATCATCCAAAAATATTAAGACCAATACGGAACTGAGCAGTGGTACCGTGTCTGTTTCCTTTGCGGCCGTTCAATACATAAAAGAAAAAGTTCAAAATTTTGCAGATAAAAAAATAGTACTGCTCGGTACCGGGAAAATCGGGCGAAACACCTGTAAGAATTTGGTGGACTACCTGGGCACCAGGAATATTACCCTGATCAACCGATCGGAAGAAAAGGCGGCGGAACTGGCCAGGGAACTGGGGTTAAAATTTGTACCGGTACATGAATTGGCAGAGCAGGTGTGCGCGGCCGATATTATTTTGGTAGCCACCAACTCAGAGGTACCTATCATTCTGAAATCAATGGTGTGCGATGGAAGCCATAAAGTAATTATCGACCTTTCTATTCCTTATAATGTAGAAAGGGAAGTGCAGCAGATAGATTCTATTACGTTGGTAAACGTGGATGAGTTATCGAAGATAAAGGATGAAACCTTACAGCACCGGGAAGCAGAAATACCGAAGGCCCGGTTAATTATCGCCAAACAGATGGCTGAATTTATTGAATGGCAGCAGATGAGACGACATGTTCCGGTACTCAAAGCGGTAAAAACGACATTGGAACAGTTGAATCAGTTTGATTTATATATCTCCTATTCTTCCAGGCATTCCTTTCTCCCGTTTGCAAAAGCGGAAGAAGAAAAAATCCAGAGAGTGATTACCAGCATGGCAGTAAAAATGAAGAAGTATAACCGGCAGGGTTGCTCGTATATTGAAGCCATTAATGAATACCTGGCTACCGGAACGAGTTAATCCAGATGAGTCTAAGCAGGAAGATTTTTTTTATTTTTCCCTTGACATCTCAATTTACGTAATGGTCAAGAAGTAACCTTATTTTATTCACTAGTACTAACATGATAACCTGGATTGGGGAAACCTTCAATGAAGTTGATCACTGTTTCAACTCAATTTAGTGGGCAACGGTAGATATTAACTGGGATTTTTTCCGCGACTGTTGGATGCCGCAACAGGAGCACAATCGATCACATTCCCCTTATTGTTTTTAAATAGAAGTGCCTTCACGTTTAATTTTTCAAAACCTTTCTTCCCTTCCGTGATTTTTATGAACTGCCTGGATTTGATATGGGTAAATACCTGAACCGAATTATTTGGCCATTTTATTTCCAGGCTGTCTATAATGGTGGCAGAAGCGAGTCCGGTTTCTTTTCTCAAAGGGTTTGAACCAAAACTTCCTCCGGAATTAACTTCCTGGTAAATATATCGCTTAGTGCCATTCTCCGAGATTGTAATCTTCAATTTGGTTCCTATTGCCGAGCGGTTACTGCTAACGCCAGTCAAGGAGATACTTATCCAGTTATTCTCGGCGGAAAGATTGTTCACATATAACGCATTCTGGTAGGCATCACCAGGGAATGCTCCGCCAACTTCTATAAAAATGTCTTTATCCCCATCATTATCCAGATCAGCGATTGATACACTATGCCCTTTTTGAAGATTACCTGTTCGGGAAGCGCTGGTAATATCAGTAAAATTCTTTCCGCCGAGATTCAAAAACATTTTATTAGGGATAACCGATTTATAACTTATGTTTCCCGTACCGAGGTAGGCATCGGGAAAGCCATCATTATTCAGGTCGCCGAAATTGCCACCCATAGAAAAAGTTGTGGTAAAGAGTCCGGTTCCCGGAGCGATATTGGTAAAAGTTCCATCGTGATTATTGTGAAAAAGGTACGGTTTACCGGTGTTATCTCCGGGCCTTTGTAAATGTAGAATTTCTTTGGCAGCGTAATCAGAGAGGGGCCTACTGAATTCATAATCGCAGGTAAAAATATCTAACCAGCCATCATTATCATAATCCCAAAACCACGTTGTGAAAGTTCCGCCAATGGCAGAATCAAGTCCCGCTTTTTGTGTTACATCTTTGAACTGCAGGGATTCGTTTTTGCTTCCCTCGTTTTGTAAAAGATAATGTTTACCACTCATAGCAGAAATAAAAATATCAGACCAACCGTCATTGTTAAAATCGCCCGCAGTAACCCCCTTTACATAATCAATAACATGAACACCTGCCTTCGCCGCGATATTGGTGAAGGTGCCGTTTCGGTTACTCATATATAATTCGCAGGGATGCAGATCACTGTTATTTATATTAGATTCATTACCGATAAACAAATCAATCCATCCGTCATTATTAAAATCTCTCCATACCGCCGTTTGTGTTGGGTGAAAAGAAAGCAGGCCACTGGATATGGTTACATCACTAAAAGTCCCATCACCATTATTTCGTAAGAGTGAATTGGGTATGCTACCGAACTTTCCTTTCCATGCGCCACGCAATAAAAAAATATCGAGGTGGCCATCATTATTATAATCGGCCTGTATCATGTTCAGTCCACCTTTTATATTACTTAAGCCTGTTTTCAAAGATAATATCGCTATAACTTCCATCAGCATTATTTTTGAAATAATGAAGACAGTCCTTTAAACTCCAGCCGGAAAAAATAATATCCAGGTACCCATCGTTATCAAAATCATCAATGATGCTTCCGCCAGCCATATTCGTATGTGCCAGGCCGAGTTGTGGTGCTGCATCATAGAATGGGGGAATTAATAAAGTGTCTATCTTATTAAGATCGGGGATGAGGAATGAAGCCGGAATTTTGGAAGGATATCCGTTAATAGTCATTGAGGCTATGTTCAATAACCATTTCGATTCCTGGTCATTGGGATTATGCTTTAAAAGTTGGCTATAAATGGCTATCGCTTTATCTGAGCCTGTTGTGTTACTATGTACCCCGCTACCGCTAATGGGAAAAATGCATGATTCTGCACCATGATTTATCGTGCAATTATCTCTTTCACCGATCCGAAGCCAGGACAGAGCCAAATCTGATAACACTTGATATTTAAATGAGGAGTCTTTAGGCAGTATCCCAGGAAGGATAGTTTCGAAAAGTTCGATCGCTTCCTTTTCTCTTCCCAACTCCAGCAATACGGAAGCTTTTGAATGTTTGTATTTCAAACTAGTCATGGAGCTATTACCAGCTGATGACATAATCAATGAATCGAAGTAGAGTAACTTTGCCGCTGAATTAAATGAGTTAGAAGGAGTAAATGATTGATCAGACAACTGCTGAAGTAATTTATTCATTTCAGCAGTATCTTCTTTTGGTTTGCAGGAGCAAAAAGATGCATAGAGAAAAACCAGAAATAAAATATTAATGCGCATGGTAAGCAAAGGATTAAGGATAAGAAAAGCCCCAGTAATAGCTTCATAAGAGGGTCGGGATAACCGTAAATAAAAGCAAAATCGAAACTATTTTGAGTTAAATAAATGCAACGGCTATCGTGGTTAGTCATTTATTTTATAAAATACAGCCACACAAATATTAGTTATATCTGATGCGGGTGCTTTTACACTTCGGGTTGTTGTTCAAAATATTTTCCAACCGAAGCTTTTTACATAAAAAAGTACTATTTTTTTTATACATAATGGTTCAAACTAAATCACGATAGTAGCCTCGACAGGAATCCCCGCCTGACTGAATTCATTCGGGCAGGGAACTTGTATCTGGAGCTTCGGAAAAGCTTATACTATCTTCTTTCTGCCGAAATTATCTGGTGGGAATTGTAGCCTCGCCCAGAATCGAACCTGGATCTGGAGCTTCGGAAACTCTTATACTATCCATTGTACGACGAGGCCTGTTTGAGTCGGGAGTCGGGAGTCGGGAGTCCGTAGTCGGTCTCCGATTCTTTTTAATACCGGACTCTATCAAACTTTTTTTAAAAGAACTTCATTCATTTAATTGCGGGCGATTCGTTAACCTGAAATCTTTAGTAGTGAGTTACGACTCCTGGCTCCCGACTAAAGACTCCCCACTTACTTAATCATTCCCGGAGCATTACTGGCAAATATTTTTACCGCAATAGCGAGCAATATTACGCCAAAAAATTTACGTACAGCAATCATTCCGCCAGGGCCTAATATCCGCTGAATGAGGTTTAACGATTTCAATACGGCAAATACTATTACCAGGTTGACTAATATCGCTACCAATATGGTGATTTCATCGTAGTTAGCCTTCAGCGACATAATGGTGGTGAGCGTTCCTGACCCCGCAATCAGGGGAAAGGCGATAGGTACCATGGTGCCGGACTTCACATCTTTTTCACTTTTAAAAAATTCAAGGCCCAAAACCATTTCTAACCCCAGGATAAAAATTACAATCGAGCCCCCCACCGCAAAAGAACGCTTATCCACGCCCAGCATATTCAGGAATTTTTCCCCTACATATAGAAATACAATCATCAAAGCGCCGGAGATCAGGGTGGCCCTTACTTCATTAATACCTCCCATTTTTTGCTTTAATGATATCAGGATAGGAGTCGATCCTATAACATCTATTACGGCGAATAAGGTAAAGGTTACGGTGAGAAGTTCATTGAAGTTGATGGACATGCCGGAAATTTGGGTAAAGGTAAATTCCTTTTAAATTTATTGATTCATTTTATTGTGAATGTAAACATCAAAAGGAAAGGGCCCCGTTTGTGTGGCGACCCTTTTGGTTTTCTACTATATCTAAATCTTGTTTTTTGATTCCTGTTCCTGAATCTTAGGCGCTGCAAATAACACAACCTTCTTCCATGCTGCAAGAGCCTCCGTTCAATATCGGATCGCTGCTAACCGCATCAGAATTTACTCCGGGAATTACCGGTTCCATCGCACTACTACCTTGTTTTTCCACAGTAAATTGTACTGCCTGGGATGCGGCCTGCGTTCTTAAGTAATACATGCCCGTCTTCAATCCTTTCTTCCACGCATAAAAATGCATTGAAGTCAGTTTGCCGTTAGTGGGGGTATCCACAAAAAGATTCAATGATTGCGACTGGCAGATATAAGCCCCCCGGTCTGCCGCCATATCAATCAGGTTGCGTTGTTTGATTTCCCAAACGGTTTTATATAACTCCTTTATTTTAGCCGGTATCTCCGGTATGTTTTGGATAGAACCGTTTGCAGCAATGATCTGGTTCTTCATATTATTATTCCACAAGCCCAGTTGTATGAGGTCTTTCAGCAAATGTTTGTTCACAATGATAAACTCACCACTCAATACCCGTCGGGTGTAGATATTGCTGGTATAAGGTTCAAAACATTCATTGTTGCCCAATATTTGCGAGGTGGAGGCGGTGGGCATCGGCGCAACTAACAGGGAATTGCGAACACCATGTTCCATTACTTCTGCCCTTAATGTCTCCCAATCCCAGCGATTACTGGGCTGAACTCCCCATAAATCAAATTGAAAAAGTCCCTTTGAAAGCGGTGATCCTTTAAACGTATCATAAGCTCCGTGCGCTTTGGCAAGGTCCTTACTGGCAGACATAGCCGCGAAATAAATTGTTTCGAAAATATTTTTATTCAGCAGCTTGGCCAGATCGCTTTCAAATGGAAGACGAAGCAGGATAAATACATCTGCCAGTCCCTGAACACCCAAACCGATCGGGCGGTGTTTAAGATTGGAATTCCTGGCTTCTTCGATGGGATAATAATTGTTGTCGATAATCTTGTTCAGGTTCTTGGTTATCTCATACGTTACTTCGTATAATTTCTGTTGGTCAAACTGACCGTTAATTACAAATCTTGGTAAGGCAATAGAAGCCAGGTTACATACAGCCACTTCATCCGGAGAAGTATATTGAATGATCTCGGTACAGAGGTTAGAACTTTTGATAGTTCCCAGGTTTTGCTGGTTGCTCTTCCGGTTGGCCGCGTCCTTATATAATAAATAGGGGTTACCCGTTTCAATCTGCGCATCTAAAATGGCGAACCATAAATCCTGTGCCTTAACTGTTTTCCTGGCTTTTCCTTTTGCTTCGTATTCTTCATACAATTTTTCAAAGACTTCTCCATAGCTATCACTCAGCCCGGGAGCTTCATTAGGACAAAATAAACTCCAGTTACCATTTTCTTCCACGCGCTTCATAAAAAGATCGGGCACCCATAAAGCATAGAAAAGATCTCTTGCTCTTATTTCTTCTTTACCATGATTTTTCCGGAGGTCCAAAAATTCAAACACATCGGCATGCCAGGGTTCGAGATATATGGCAAAAGCCCCTTTACGCTTCCCGCCGCCCTGGTCCACATAACGGGCCGTATCGTTAAACACCCGCAGCATCGGTATCAAACCATTGCTGGTGCCGTTAGTTCCTCCAATATAACTTCCGGAAGCCCTGATATTATGAATAGCAAGTCCGATACCCCCGGCGCTTTGCGAAATTTTCGCCGTTTGTTTGAGCGTATCATAAATACCATCTATGCTGTCTTCTTTCATCGTTAATAAAAAACAGGAAGACATCTGCGGTTTGGGTGTACCGGCATTAAAGAGAGTGGGCGTTGCATGAGTGAACCAGCGTTCACTCATCAGGTGATATGTTTTAATAGCGCTGTCAATATCATTCTTATGAATGCCGACAGCTACCCGCATAAACATATGCTGGGGACGTTCGGCGATCTTGCCATCAATACGCAACAGGTAGGCTTTTTCAAGTGTCTTGAAACCGAAATAATCAAACCCGAAATCGCGGTCGTAAATAATTGTACTGTCTAATAACTCGGCATTATCTTCTATGATCTGCATTACATCATCAGCGATCATGGGCATTTTTTTACCGATCGCCTCGTTCGTATACTGATGCAGTTTACGCATCGTTTCCGAAAAACTCTTCAGGGTATTCTTGTGAAGGTTGCTAATGGCTATCCGCGAGGCCAGCAAAGCATAATCGGGATGCTTGATGGTTAAGGAAGCGGCGGTTTCCGCGGCCAGGTTGTCCAACTCAGTGGTCGGAACACCTTCATAAATTCCTTCAATGGTTTTCTTTGCCACTTCAAAGATATCCACGAGCGGGTTTAAGCTGTAAGACAGTTTCTCAATTCGGGCAGTTACTTTGTCGAACTTTACAGATTCCTGTTTGCCATTTCTTTTAATAACGTACATAAGAACGAGTATGATTTATGGTTTATGATATTTGATTTCGTTTAGTACCGGTTTTTCATTATTTTTTTTAAGCAGTATCGTAATCCCATCTTTTAAGCTGGCGGGTAAAAAATACCCTGTTATCTCGTACAATTTTGCTTTCACCGAATGACTATAATCGAAATAATTTTTCCGGAACTTTTGTACCACAGCAAATCCGTTGTTTTCAGCAATTCTGATTAATTCCGGTAATGTATACTCCCGTATATGGTTGTGGTAATGGATGGCTGTTTTATCTATTAACGGGAACGGGTTCTTTCCCATTAACATCGCCATCCTGTTTTTCAGCGATACGGCATTCGGTGTTTGTATCAATACATTGCCGCCCATCTTTACCAAAGAATTTAAAAATTCAAACATCGTATCCATACTGATGGGAAGATGTTCAATTACTTCACAGCAAAGCACTACATCATATTTTTTATCAATTACCGGAAAGCCATTTGGAAGAGTGGAAAAATTCAATTCATAATGTTTTTCGGCCGATGCTCTTTTATCATATATTCCAATCGTATCCACCGACGCCCCTTTTTCTTCGAAATAGGCCTTAACGCCCCAGGCTCCAAATTCCAGCATATTTTTTCCGGAACAGTTGCCCATTATTTTCTTAATAAATGCAAATCTCCGGCGGTGGTAGTGGTTGTAACTGGTTACTTCCTGATCAACTTCATCAGATTCCATTTTTTCGTTAGTTGGTTTTTCCAGTAGAACGCCAGCCATTTGCCTTGAACCTTTTTGTTGAATTATTTAGTACAAATCACCTACCACAAATCAAAAGTCTTCTTCCAGCGAAAAACTTTTTTCTTCTTTATTACCTAATACTCCCGACTTCTGGTAATCACCGACTCTTTTTTCAAAGAAATTGGTTTTGCCCTGCAGCGAAATCATTTCCATGAAGTCGAATGGATTGGTTGCATTAAATAATTTCTGGCAACCCAGTTCTGACAACCATCGGTCGGCCACAAATTCAATGTATTGTTTCATCAGGTCGGCATTCATCCCAATTAACTTAACGGGCAAGGCCTCACTGATGAATTCTTTTTCAATAGCCACGGCATCACCAATTATAGCAGTAACTTCTTCCTGCGGCAATTTATTTTTCAGCATGCTGTACAGCAGGCAGGCGAATTCGCAATGCAGCCCTTCATCGCGGCTGATCAATTCATTGCTGAAAGTGAGCCCGGGCATTAATCCCCTTTTTTTCATCCAAAAAATAGAGCAGAAACTTCCACTGAAGAATATTCCTTCTACGGCAGCAAAGGCAACCAATCGCTCCGCAAAACTTCCATTCTTGATCCAGCGTAGTGCCCATTCCGCTTTTTTCTTTACGGCCGGTACGGTTTCAATGGCATGAAAGAGCCGGTATTTTTCCTGGGGGTCTTTAATATATGTATCAATCAACAGTGCATAGGTTTCGGAATGGATATTTTCCATCATGATCTGGAATCCATAGAAGCACCGGGCTTCCGGCAACTGCACTTCACTCATGAAGTTTACAGCCAGGTTCTCGTTTACGATACCATCGCTGGCCGCAAAAAATGCCAGAACATGGGAAATGAAATGACGTTCCCCATCATTTAAACTAACCCAGTCTTTTTGATCGCCACTCAGGTCGATTTCCTCGGCAGTCCAGAAACTGGCTTCATGTTTTTTGTATTGTTCCCAAATTTTAGGATAGTTAATAGGAAGGATCACGAACCGATCCTTGTTCTCTTTCAACAGAATTTCATTCTCTTGCAGCATACAGTTTCTTTTACCTGGTTTACATTATCCGGGTGGGGTAGAGAGGCTGATTACATTCGGAAAACTGTTCCGGGATATATTCAGTGCTCTGCCTTTCGACCCGAAGGCGTGACAAATTTTTACTTGAATAATGGCAGGTTTTCTGACTTGGCTCATTACTGAATACCTTCCCGTTGATGTGGCTATTACCTGTCATCAACAGTGGTTTGAAGATCCAGCAGGCGAGGGGTAAGTAATAAGTTGTGAGCGGGTCCCCAAAAACAGTAACCTCCTATTTTCGGGAGTTCTAATAACCTTCCTGCCGGCGGGCAGGTTCACTTCTTACTCCTCACAATCCTTACAGCTACGGGGATAGTTCCAGACTTTCACCGGATTCCCTTTTAATACAACCTTCCTGTGACAGGCGGGTTGCAACCATCATTGCCGTACAATGTTACTAAGCAATATTATTTTTAAGTTAAGTAGTTATTCACCCCCTGTTGAAAAGAGGCTAAGTAGAGTTCATTTAGCCGGAAAAGCCGCTACCACAATGGGTTTCGGGGCAAAATAAAAAAATGTATTCTTTTATTTGTTGGAGAATCGGCAATTCGTTATTGAAGTTAACCCCGAGCGTGAAAATGGCAAGATATATTCCGGCATGGAATGGAAAATAAATGACTGATGCATTTATGAATGAAGTAAAAATGAATTATAGTTATTGGAACTCACCGGCTACTGGTCGCCAGCCGTTTTGTTTAATTGTAGTGCCAATCCGGCAAAATAATTTTTAGCCGGTGCGGCATTATAATACCTGCCGGCTGCCGCGTTGATATCATTACCCAGGCTGTATTGCTCATTCAATAGGTTATCTACGCCTGCATAGAAATTTACTTTTAATGATTTTTTTATTATAACCCTCCATCCAATGCGGGCCCCTAATAAATCATAAGCTTTTGTTTCCACCGTGTTCGCATCGTTAAGGTAAATACGGGAAGCATGATAAAAGGTACTGTTGATATATAGGCCTTTTTTGAGCTGCAGATCGGCCAGCACAGATAATGTATAATTTGGAACGCTGGGTAAATGTTTGCCGGAAAAATCAGTGGCGTCTTTTATAAAGCTGCCATAGGTAAAGTCATTTATACTTTGAGCCGTACGGATAGTATAATATTCAATGAATGAATTGTTCCGGGGAATTACCAGGTAGTCGATACTTAGTTCAATTCCTTTTTGAATGGCCTCCCCGGCATTAACATAATAATCCGCGTTATTATTATCCTTACGCACTACCAGCGCATCCCTGAGTTTGAAATAAAAGGCCGTCGCTTCTACCTGTAGTTGCCTGTTTAATAAATTTATCCTGGAGCCTAGTTCATAGTTAATGCCCTGCTCTGCTTCCAGCGAAGTGCTGATAACCCCGGTGGAAGGAAGTAATTCAGCCACGGTAGGGGGTGAAAATCCTTTAGCCAAGCTGGTAAATAAAGAAAAATTATTTCCAAATTTTCTTAATACGGAAAACCGGGGGGAGAATTCGTTCCGGTAGGTTCGGCTTTGCGCGACCACCGGGTATTTATTTAACCGCGTAATATCAACAGCCGAATTATTAAGACTTACCCCGGCACTCAGTATCCAGCTTTTATTTAATTCGATATCGCCTTGTACAAATACACTGTATAGCCTAAACCGTAGATCGTCATTTGTTTGAAGCGTATCTGGATTTCCGCCCTTATTCTTCGATACCTGCGTATTGAAATAGGCTTGCTGTGATTCTCCACCCGCTACGATTTGGAATGTATGATCATCCCATTTTTTTTCATAGGTAAAAACGGTTCGTCCACCAAAATGCGGTTCATTCCGGCGTTCGTAGTTTCGAAAGGTGGGGTTTTTGATTTGGGCAAAAGCCCCATAAACTGTGGTGGTATTCCTAAAATAATTATTGAAAAAATAGTGGTGGCTGAGTCCGGCTAAAAAATTCTTTTGATAAATACCCGCTTTGGCTGTTTGGGCACTCGGGAAACCACCGGCGGCAGGCCTTGCCTGTTTGGGATTGCTGGTGAATTCGGCCAATGTTAATCCGCCCGGTGTCTGGTAATACATGTCGCTGAATAAAACATGCGCATCTAACTGCTGTTTACCGGTCTGTTTGAGTTGAGTGGACCAGCTTATATTATCTCTGCGCATGTTAGTATTATCCCGGTAGCCATCGCTTTGATTATGGGCATAAGTAATACGGTTCTTATTTTCGTTTTCGCCGAAGGATACCGATCCAAATATATTCTGCAGGTTATAACTACCGGTAATGTATTCGATCGCAGCTCCGGGTTTCCAGCCGTTATCCAAACTTTGTAATAATAGCAATCCTCCTGTACCGGCGCCATACATACTGCCCGCGGGGCCTTTTACTATTTCTATTTGAGAAAAATTATTAAAGACAAACTGGTTAAAGTAGGTGTTACCACCCGGATCAGTGACCGGGATATTATTCCAGTATACTTTTACATTACGCACGCCAAAAGGGGAACGAAGAGAACTTCCTCTGATATTGATCCGATAACTGCCAGGTGAGCGTTCCTCCATACGAACGCCGGCTACTCCATTGAACCCGTTTACCAGCGAGCTTTTATTATAGCGGTCAGCATTGTATTGAGTAAGAATTTCTATTGAATTACTGCTTGAACTGATCGGGCGGTGTTGTTCAAATGCGGCCACGGTTACTTCAGGAAGAAGCTGGGAGGAATCTTTGCCCGCTTCCTGGCACAGCGATAAATAAGCGGAAAACAATAACAACAAAGTGATTGATAGTTGTCTCATAAGAAATGGAATGATTACTGAAGGTAAAGGTAACCCCAAAAATTCTTTATCTTCCGTTCATGAAGACTAATAAGCTGAATTTATTTTCTCTTACGATGATCGTAATCGGGTTGGTAATCGGGATGGGTATATTTCGTACGTCGAAGGACACGGCCGAAGCTTCTTTAACTCCCACCATTTTTTTCGCGGCCTGGATCATTGGCGGTATCGTTGCATTCTGCGGGGCTCTCACCTATGCAGAAATAGGATCCCGCTACCCGGTTACCGGTGGATACTATAAAATATTTTCCTATGCCTATCATCCATCTATAGCCTTCGCTATTAATTGCATTATTCTTATATCCAATGCGGCCTCGCTTTCGGGAGTGGCGTTAATAGGCAGTGAATATATTACACCGATTCTTTTTGCTGAAGGCTCAGGAGATTTTGTAAAAGTATTGGTGGCTATGGGCGCCATTATTCTCTTCTATGCAGTAAACCTGATGGGTCTTCGAATGAGTTCTAAAACGCAAAATTTTTTAATGATCGTAAAGATCAGTATGCTGGTAGTAATCATTGGCTCCTTATTCTTTCCCCAATTTTATAATCAAAATCCATTACCGGTCGCCGATTCGGGTAAAGCAGGCTGGGCAGCTATCCTGTTGTCGTTTGGAGTAGCGTTGAAGGCTACTTCCTTTACCTACGGGGGTTACCAGCAAACGATCAATTTCGGCGAGGAAATAAAAAACCCACAGCGTAATATTCCCCGCGGGATTTTTATCGGCATATTGGTCATTATAGTATTATATCTTTCGGTGAGTTTTGCCTATTACAAAGTCATTGGGTTTACAGAACTGAAAAATACAACGGGTATTGCTTCCCTCGTGGCCGAAAAAATGTTTGGGCCAACCGGGCGTTATGTTTCTTCTATTCTGTTGTTTGTAGCGGTGCTGGCGTATGTTAATGTATTATTGCTAAGTAATCCCCGGGTCATGTATGCAATGAGTGAGGATGGCATTCTTCCTAAAGCATTCAGAAAAAAAGATGAGAAGCGGGATGTACTCACGGTGAGCCTTACTGTTTTCGCTGCGGCCTGCATTATTGTATTATTCTTTGCCGACACGTTTGATAAGATATTAAGTTTCACGATTTTCCTGGATTCAATCGGAATGGCCACCTCCGCAGCCACTATTTTTGTACTTCGTAAACGAACAAAGCACCTCGATGGAACCGGAATTTATTCGATGAAACTTTACCCGCTGCTGCCCATTATTTTTGTAATCACCTATCTGTTTGTGGGAACCGTTATCGCCATTACTTTTCCTCAATATGCGTTGATCGGCTTGTCGGTATTTGCCGCGTTTCTGTTATTATATTTTGCTACTCAATCAATCCGCAATCAAAAGAAGTAATATGGATCTTTCTTATATACTAAATGAGCTGGGGGAAGAGCGCGAAAATTATTACCATGCTATTTCTCCTCCCATCATGCAAACCTCCAACTTTGCCTTTAAGAAAGTGGATGATCTGCGCGCTGCCTTTGAAGATGAAATGAGTGGTTATTTATATAGCCGCGGACTAAATCCAACAGTAGATATTCTCCGGAAAAAACTGGCTGCCCTGGACGAAGCAGAAGATTGCCTCGTTTTCAATAATGGGGCCGCAGCCATCTTTGCGGGGGTGTTGGCTAATGTAAAATCGGGGGATCATATTGTATCTGTGGCAAAACCGTATACCTGGGCGCAACGGATGTTTGATGTAATACTGCCTCGTTTTGGTATTACTACTACTTATATAGATGGAACAAAAATTGAAAACTGGCGCCAGGCTACTCAACCCAATACTTCCTTTTTTTATCTGGAAAGCCCCAATAGCTGGGATTTTGTGTTGCAGGATATTGAAGCGGTGGCTCAATGGGCGAAATCAAAAAAAATAATCACACTCATTGATAATAGTTATTGTTCGCCACTATACCAGAAGCCGATCACAATGGGAATTGATTTGGCTATGCAAACGGCTACCAAATATATCAGTGGCCACAGCGATACACTGGGGGGAGTACTTAGTGGCAGCCATTCAATGATCAAAAAAATATTTGACAGCGAATATCTTAATATCGGTAGCGGCATTCAACCTTTCAATGCCTGGTTATTGATCCGGGGATTGCGCACATTGCCTGCCCGGTTTGAACGGATAAGCCAGTCAACCCTACAGATAGTTGAATATTTAAAACATCATCCGGCTATTGAAGAGGTAATATTTCCCCTGGATTCCTCTTTTGCTCAATTTGAGCTCGCGCAAAAACAAATGTCCGGTGCCTGTGGTCTGCTGACTATCGTTTTAAAAGTTCAAAAAAGAGAAGAAATAGTGACCTTCTGCGAGCGTTTGCAACATATCCTGATGGCAGTAAGCTGGGGCGGCCACGAAAGCCTGGTAATACCAAAATGCGCTTCGTTGTTTTCCAGTCAATTTGAAGCAACTAACCGCGAACATAAAATGGTTCGCTTGTATGTAGGATTGGAAGAGCCATCCTACCTGATTGCAGACCTGGAACAAGCACTTACGGCCACCCGATAGTGTTTGGCAAGTAATTACGACATAGTTTTTTTATTCCCAAGTTTCCCGGTACTTTGCCTGTTCATGACAATATAATGACCGTCCATCAAAATTCAAATTCCCACCCTTCCATTACAATTACATTTGTTATATGAAGCATTCAGTATTACTAACGGCTATAAGTCTGTTTATCAGTAGCCTGGTTACTGGCCAGGAAAAATGGGATCTTCGACGATGCGTAGAATACGCTCTGGCAAACAATATTTCGGTGAAACAGGCCGATATCTTGGCACGAACGGCCGAACTTACCCTTAAGCAAAGCAAACTGGCCCAATATCCGAGTGCAAACTTTTCAAACAATTCGGGTATTAATTCTGGTCGTAGTATCGACCCTACCAGTAACCAGTTTACCAACCAGCAACTGGTATTTTCCCAGTTCAGTTTTAATACCGGCGTAACCATATTTAACTGGTTCAACCTGAAAAATACCGTGGCAGGAGATCAATTTTCTTTAGAAGCCTCCCGTGCAGATGTTGATAAATTGCGAAATGATATCTCACTCAACGTAGCTTCGGCCTATTTACTGGTGCTGGTATCAAAAGAACAGGTAAATATTTCCAACGTAGCTGTGCAACAAACCTTACAAAACCTGGATAATACCCGCAAACGGGTGGAAGCGGGATCGTTGCCGGAATTAAACCTGGCAGAACTGGAGGCCCAGCTTGCCAGGGATAGTTCAGCACTCATAACGGCTTTGGGAACTGTTCAGCAGAACACGTTACAACTTAAGGCCATTTTGAATCTGGATGCAGCTGAATCATTTGAAGTAGAAACGCCCCCGCTGGATATGATCCCGGTTGAAAATCTGAATGACCTCCAGCCCGATATTGTTTACGGTCTCGCATTAGCCAACCTACCCCAGCAAAAAATAAACGACCTCCGCATAAAGGCGGCCCAAAAGTACACGGAGGCATCCCGGGCCCGTATGTATCCCACTATATCAATGTTTGGGGGTATGGGTACCAACTATGCAAACAATAAAATACCATCTTTTTCCCAAACTCCTACCGGTACCTTTCAAAATACGGGAGCAAAAGTAACTGTTGCTGGCAGCGATTATTTTGTTCAGGCGCCTATATTCAATAATGTTATTACCACTTCCAAAACTCCTTTTGGAACCCAAATGAGTGATAATTTCCGGCAAAACGTAGGGGTGAGTTTAAACGTTCCCATTTTCAATAACGGGGTGGGTAAAATAGGGTGGCAGAGAAATAAACTGACCGTGCAGAATATGGAGTTACAGAAACAACAGGCAGAAAGAACCCTGAAGCAAGATATTTATAAGTCGTACACTGATGCAACTACCGCCATTCAAAAATTCAACGCAAGTAAGAAAAGTGTTCAGACCGCGGAGAAAGCCTACAATTATGCTCAAAAGAGGTATGATTTAGGATTGCTTCCCACTATTGATTTTCTTACCAACCAAAATAATCTTACCCGTTCAAAACTGGAGCTGGCATTGTCGCAGGTAGACTATGTTTTTCGATTGAAGTTGCTGGAATTTTATAAAGGCCAGGGAATAAAATTGCAGTAATTAACCTGGAAGCAAAAACATTAATAAAGTATAATAACAGAATTATGAGTAAAAGAGTTAAATGGATTATCGGCATCTTGGTAGTGCTGATTGTGGTATTGGTAAGTTTGAAAGCTGCCGGTATTATAGGGAAACAGGAAGGAATGAAAGTAGCTACCGAAAAAGCAACCCGTCGCACCATTATTGAAACGGTAAATGCGAGCGGTAAAATATTTCCCGAAATCGAAGTGAAAGTCAGTCCGGATATTTCGGGAGAAATTGTTGAGCTAAAAGTACAGGAAGGGGATAGTGTAAAACGCGGAGCGATATTGGCGAAGATATATGCTGATATTTATACTACTCAGCGCGACCAGGCATCGGCCGTCGTAAATCAGCAACAGGCGTCTGTAGAAAACAGCCGGGCCCAGCTGGAAAGTTTAAAATCGGCCATGGAGCTTGCGCAACGCACCTACGATAGACAGAAGAAATTATTGGAAGAAAAAGTAATCTCCCGGGCAGAATTTGAAATTGCAGACAATAATTTCCAAACAGCTAAAGCAAACTATAATGCGGCTTTACAGGGCATCCGGAGTGGACAGGCTGGGGTCCAAAGTGCCGCAGCGAGTTTACAGCGGGCAAACAAGGACCTGAGCCGAACCGCTGTTTTAGCGCCGATGGATGGGGTAGTATCGTTATTGAATGTGAAGAAAGGCGAGCGCGTAGTTGGTAATTCTATGATGGCCGGAACAGAAATTATGCGGATTGCGAATATGAGCCTGATGGAAGTAAGAGTAGATGTGGGTGAGAACGATATTCCCAAAGTAAAACTGGGGGATTCGGCACTGGTAGAAGTGGATGCCTATAATAACAGGAAGTTCAAAGGAATTGTTACTAAGATCGCCAGCAGCAGCACTACATCGGCACAGGCGGCTATTACCTCTAATGATGTTACCAATTTTAAGGTGCATATCCGCCTGCTGCCGGAATCGTATATGGATTTGATGGACCCCAGCCGACCCAAAAACTTTCCTTTTCGTCCCGGAATGAATGCGAGTGCTGATATACAAACTAAAACTAAAGCGAATGTACTCTCTATTGCCATAAATGCCGTTACTACCAGGGAAAAGGGAACAGACAAACTAGTGAATGAAAAGAAAGATACTAAAGTAGAAGAAGGAGTACAGGAAACCAGCCGCACTTCATTGGCAGCAGATATGGACGAAGTGGTATTTATTATGCAACCCGGAAGCATTGTAAAGAGAGTTAAGGTAAAAACCGACGTACAGGATATTAATAATATCGAAATTACCGAAGGACTGAAGGAAGGAGATGAAGTGATCTCGGCTCCTTATAATATTATCAGCAAAACCCTGAAGGATGGAATGAAAGTTCAGGTGGTGCCTAAAGACAAACTTTTTGAAACCAAGAAAAGCTAAACCAAGAATACTGCTGTTAGTCTGATCAATATATTCTAAGCCAGAAAGACTGAATGTGGAATGGGTGTTCATCGCCGTCTGCTAAACCTTCTTCCTGGTTTTTTTATTTCAAATAGCTGAATCAGTTGCTTTTTATTAAAGAGCCTATCCTATTTTCTTATTTTTGAGTATAAAGTATTTAATATGCAATGGGGAATTATTGGCAGTGGTAGTTGGGCAACGGCCCTAGCAAAATTGCTAACAGACAATAATCATACGGTAAACTGGCTGGTTCGTTCCGAATCGATGGTAACGCATTTAAAACTACGGCATCATAACCCCACCTATTTGCGATCGGTTTATTTTGATACAGCTTTGATTAACCTTTATACAGATGTTAACCAGGTGGTAAGCTCATCCGACCGTCTGCTGGTAGCGGTTCCTTCTTCCTTTGTAATGGAAACGCTTCAGCCTTTACCCAAAAATGCCTTCGAAGGAAAGAAAGTAGTTTCTGCGGTAAAAGGAATATTGCCGCAAGACAATTTATTGCTGAACGATTTTTTACGCAATGAATTTAATCTTTCAATTGAAGACTATCATACCATAATGGGCCCCTGCCATGCAGAGGAAGTAGCCTCGGAAAAACTTTCTTACCTCACATTCTCTGGTTTGGATATGGCACAAACCGAAGAAATCGCATCCTGTTTTAAGACCAGTTACCTCAATACCATTACCAACAATGATGTTTTCGGAGTGCAATACGCTGCCATACTCAAGAATATTTATGCGTTGGGAGCCGGAATAGCTCATGGTTTGGAATATGGAGATAATTTTTTGAGCGTTCTGATAGCTAATAGTGCCGATGAAATGGCCGGGTTTCTAAGAAAGGTAGGAATAAAACATATAGAGGTCGGAGTTCATGAGGCGGATGACCCGGTTACTCATAAAAAGAGCCCGAATTATGCAGCTTCCGTTTACCTGGGGGATTTGCTGGTAACCTGTTATTCCCTGTATAGCCGAAACCGGACTTTTGGGAATATGATTGGCAAGGGTTATTCCGTAAAGTCAGCTCAACTGGAAATGAATATGGTAGCAGAAGGTTATAATGCCAGCAAATGTATCTTTCAAATAAATAAAAACATTGGATGCCCCATGCCCGTAGCCGAAACCATCTACCGCATTCTTTGGGAAAATGTTAAATCTTCTGAAGGGTTCAAACAAATTGAAGAAGTACTCGTCTAATAAGTAGTAATTTTAAACGGATGCCTTTAACCTATTATACATACGGCCCATTTTTTTTATTGGCAATGGTGATGATTTTATCAGTAGCCGAGTTTTTGAAATACCTTCGAAACCGTCGCCAAAAACAATCTTCCTGACACTATCAGGTTTCTGCAAATAAACCAGCTGCAATTCCATCGGCAAATAATTTACCCTGGCGCGTGAGTGTAAATTTGTTTTCATTTTCAATCAATAGTTCCTGGTTCAGATAGAAGAGCGCCGATTGCTGAATTCTTTTTGATTCGCCTGATCCAAATTGTTTTAAAATGTAGTTATTGTCTATTCCTTCTTTGGTTCTCAAAGAAGTCATGATATATTCATTCAGCTGCTGAGTAGAGGTTAATTGTTCTATTTCAAATAGCAACTTATTTTTTTTAAGAGCCTGAATATATAACGCGTTATTTGAAATATTCCATTGGCGGCTTTTCCTGTTAAATGAATGGGCAGAAGGCCCAAGGCCGAGGTAGTTCTCTCCCTGCCAATACGAACTATTGTGCCGGCTCCTGTTACCAGGCAGGGCAAAATTGGATATTTCATAATGCTCGTATCCCCCGGCTTCCATCCATTCCATGAGCAATAAGAATTGTCGTGCCTGGTCGTTCGAATCAATATCCGGAATCTTTTTATCAGCAATTAATTTGAATAAGGCTGTTTTGGGTTCAACAGTTAATCCGTAACAGGAAAGGTGCGGAATTTTTAAATCGATAGCCCTTGTTACATTTTCTTTCCATTTTTTATCGGTAAGAATGGGTGTACCATAAATAAGATCGATAGTGATATTGTCGAAAAACCGGCGGGCCATCTCCAGGTGATCGATGGATTGTTTTGCGGTATGTGCCCGGTTCATCCAGGTAAGATCCTCTTCAAAAAAAGATTGTACACCAATACTGAGGCGGTTGATCCCTATATCTTTCCAGGCTAATAATTTTTCGGTACTGAGGTCGTCGGGGTTAGCTTCCAGGGTAATTTCAGCATCTGTTGCCACGGGGTAAAGAGAACGGATATTGTTCAATATCCTGTCGCATTCCCCAGGTTCCAGCAGGGAGGGGGTGCCGCCTCCGAAGTAAATAGTATTAATTACTTCGCCATCCAGGTAATTGGTTTGGAGGCCGGCTTCGTTCAATAAAGCATTTAAAAAATCGTTCTTTAACGCTAAAGAAGTGGAGAAATGAAAATTGCAATAATGACAGGCTTTTCTGCAAAACGGGATATGTATATAGATTCCGGCCATCGGTTTGCTCAATTTTATTCGGATATTACACTGCAATTCATGAAAAACTAATATGGCAAAGGTAGAGGTATATACATATTACAGCCGGATTGCCCTTTTTGGTTTACTCCTTGTTTTTCCCTCATCAGTATTTTCGCAATATCTCCTGAATATAAAGTCGCTTGATAAAGACGAAGTATTTATCAGCAGCAGCTTAAAGCTTCAAACCAATTTCAAGAATAGAACTCTTTGCAATGAATACGTAAATAAGCTTACTGACTTAATGCATGCGAAAGGATTTATAAGTGCTTCGGTAGACAGTGCCCGGTATGATTCAACAGAAGCCTATATTCAATTATATGCCGGCGATGGTTTTCGTTGGGCTGTTATTCATACTGATTCGGTAGAGAAACAAATACTTACTGCCGTCAATTGGAACAAAAAAGAGTTTGAAAACAAACCGGTAAGGATTGAACAACTGCAAGCGATGCAGCGAAATTTGCTGGACTATCTGGAAAACAACGGATATCCTTTTGCTGCTGTAAAACTGGACAGTATTCGTTTACGGGACGACGTTTTAGAGGCCCTGCTCAAAGTTGAAAAAGGACCCTTATATAAAATAGACAGTATTCGTAATAATGGAACAGCCAGTATTTCAACGCGGTTTCTGCAACGGTACCTCAATTTATTGAATGGCAGCAATTATAGAAAAAATAGCCTTTTGGCTATCAGCCGCAAACTAAGTGAATTACCTTTTGTGGAGGAGCGTCAACCATGGAGCATAACCTGGCTGGGAACCGGATCGATTGTAAATCTTAATCTCGTGCCACGCAAAAGCAGCCAGGTTAATGTGTTAATAGGCCTGTTGCCGGCCGTAGCAACCTCTAATAATATATATGAAGCGCCGAGAACTAAATTGCAGTTTACCGGGGAAGCCACTATTAATTTGAGAAATGCATTGGGAAATGGAGAGATGATCGGATTAAACTGGCAGCAGATTCAACTAAAGTCGCCGCGATTGAACCTGGCCTATCAACAGTCGTATCTTTTTGGTTCACCCTTTGGCGTCAACTTTGCCTTTGATTTATTTAAAAAAGACAGTTCCTTCATCACCATAAATATGTTACTGGGTGCGCAGTATTCGGTTTCTTCCAGTCAATCCGGGTCATTATTTATACAAAACCAGCAATCCAATTTAATTACAGTTGATACTAATTTTGTAAAAGCAAACCGGCAATTACCACAGGAGGCCGATGTACGAGCGGTAAGCCTCGGAGTGCAATACGACGGATTTACTACTAATTATAGATTTAATCCAACCAAGGGAAATGAATGGCAATTATTGCTATCGGCCGGTACAAAAAATGTAAAGAAAAATAATGTAATTGTTCAATTGACTGATAAGAATGATCCGTCCTTTAATTTTAATTCACTGTACGATACCATCCGGTTAAAATCATTTCAATTTCGCATAAAGGGTTATTTGGCACATTACTTTCCCTTTGGCAGTGTTTCAACGCTACGAACGGCTATTACAGCGGGATGGTTTCAAAGTCCTAATATCTTCCGGAATGAGCTATTTCAGATCGGCGGATACAGGTTATTACGAGGCTTTGATGAAGAAAGTATTTATGCATCGAAATTTGCCGTTTCTACCGCTGAATACCGGTACCTGATAGGCCGCAACTCCTATCTTTTTTCTTTTGTTGATTTCGGATGGGCCGGCAGTGCTGCGTCGTCCGGTAATCGAAGTAATACCTTTATCGGTGCAGGGTTGGGTATGGCATTAGAAACCAAAGCCGGGATATTTAATATTTCATACGCAGCCGGTAAGCGAAACGATCTCAATTTTAATTTACGCCAATCAAAAATTCATTTCGGCTATGTAAATTTCTTCTGAGATTAATAAATTCATTTCCGGCAATGAGGTGGCTCAACTATTTTTGCTGGCGCAACACAAAACTGGTGAAGAAAAATCTGGTCGTATTTTTTGGTACTTTATGGTTTCCCTTTTTGCTCCTGGCACAATCAGGAACAGATACCGTACCAATAAATCGGGATAGCCCGGCTGCCAGGAGCAAACCTACCAGGTCTATTCAAATAATTTCAAGTAAGAATTACCGGGATTCATTACCCGGAAATCAAAAAGACAGCCTCACTCATAGTGCCAATTCAAGTGATACAATAATTGGTTTACTCCCCAGCCAAAACAAACTATATCTTTTTCAGCAGGTGCTGTACAAGCATCCCTACTTTAATTTTTCCGGAGTCCCGGTGCAGCTGGTTATACAGGAAAAAAAGCGGGAGGGTAGCGAATTATTTTTCTACCTGCTATTGGTATTATTCCTTTACTATGCGCTCATCAGGCTCATTTTTGCCAAGTACCTGGGAGATCTTTTTACCCTTTTTTTCAGGTCCACTTTGAGGCAACAACAGCTTCGGGAACAATTGCTGCAAAGCCCGCTTCCTTCTTTGCTGCTAAATATCCTTTTTGTATTGACCGGAAGCTTATATGCTTCCTTATTATTCAGGTATAATAAATGGATGCCGGGAACCGATTTGTGGTTGTTATGGTTGAATTGCATGCTGGTGTTGGTGGTTGTTTACCTGGGGAAATTTTTAGTACTGAAAACAATGGGCTGGGTGCTTCGGATCAGCCGGGCAACAGATATTTATTTATTTGTAGTATTTATGGTCAATAAAATGGCTGGAATATTTCTGTTGCCAGTCCTTTTGTTATTGGCGTTTCCGGAACCCCAGTTATTACCGGTAATTATATCCATTTCCTTGTTTGTGCTGGCCCTTTTGTTAGTATACCGTATTTTGGTTAGCTATCGATTGATTCGCAATGAAATAAAACTAAATCTGTTCCATTTTTTTCTCTACCTTTGCGCCTTTGAAATAGCACCGCTATTAATGATCTTTAAAGTGGTACTGAAATTTGTGGAAAGAACTTTCTAAATTTGCGAACCGATACGTTACGAATATGGTTAAAAACGGGGTAAAAAACGTGGCAGAAACTGGAAGTAACATAAAGAAAATCCTGATTACTCAACCCAGACCGGAAACTGAAAAATCGCCCTATTTTGAGCTGGCGCGGCGATACAATGTTGAGCTGGATTTTTACCCGTTTATTCGACTCGAAGGCATACCGGCCAAGGAATTCCGCAAGCAAAAGATTGACATCACTAATTACACAGGGGTTATTTTCACCAGCCGCAATGCAATTGATCACTTTTTTCGTACCTGCGAAGAAATGAAAGTAAATGTTTCCCAGGATACCAAATACTTCTGCATAACGGAGGCGGTAGCCTTGTATTTACAGAAATTTATTCTTTATCGTAAGCGGAAAGTTTTTTATGGCGCCGATGGTACCAATAAAAGTATGTTTGATGTCATAAACAAACATAAAGAAAATGAGAAGTTTCTATACCCTTGTTCCGAAAATCAGCAGGACAATGAAATAGTAAACTGGCTCAAGAGTAATAATTGTGAATTTGCTACTCCTTTTATGTACCGGACTATCAGCGCCGATGTAAAAAATGTGCTGGTAGAAAAGGAGTACGATATCATTTGCTTTTTTACTCCCAGTGGAGTTAAGAGTTTATTTGATAATGCTCCCAAGTTTAGACAAAACGGGACCAAAATTGGTGCTTTTGGAAGTAATACATTCCGGGCAGTAGAAAGTGCGGGTTTGGTATTGGATATTAAAGCCCCTCTTCCGCAAATGCCATCCATGGTAGCGGCTCTTGAAAGTTATCTCTCTTCGGTTTTGAAAAGAAAATAATAATAGAAGAATTCTGAAATAATAACGAAGCATCTGGAAACAGGTGCTTTTTCTTTGTACTTTTTAGTTTGTGGTTTGTAGTTTGCAGGTTATTAATTCAAACAAAATTGATGAATGCGGACTTATAATAAGACAATAGTTTATTAATTCCTTCACTAAAAAACCACAAATCAAAATCTATTTAAACTTCATCACATGCCGGCATTTACCAATCGCCTCGCCAAAGAAACAAGCCCCTATTTGCTGCAACATGCCCACAACCCGGTTGATTGGTACCCCTGGGGGGAAGAAGCATTGGAGAAGGCCAAAAAGGAAAATAAACCAATTCTCGTAAGTATTGGATATGCGGCTTGTCATTGGTGCCATGTGATGGAAAAAGAGAGTTTTGAAGATCCTGCTACCGCGTTACTCATGAATAATCATTTTGTAAATATTAAAATTGACCGGGAGGAACGGCCGGATCTGGACCATATTTATATGGATGCCGTGCAGGCTATAACCGGCAGTGGTGGTTGGCCATTGAATGTTTTTTTAACATCTGAAACAAAACCATTTTATGGCGGGACTTATTTTCCCCCGGAGGCCGCGTTTAACCGTCCGTCCTGGAAAGACACCCTGATAGGAGTGCACCAGGCATACACCCAACGGAAACATGAAATTGAGGCGCAGGCAGAAAACCTCACTGCTCATTTGTTACAAGCGAACAGTTTCGGAATAAAAAAACCGGGGCAAGAGGACAACCAGGAAGGCTTTTCAAAAGAAAATGTGAAAGAATTATTTTCCAACCTGATGAAATCAGGAGATAAAATTTTTGGAGGGTTTGGCCGGGCCCCGAAATTTCCCCAAACTTTTTCCATTGAGTTTTCCCTGCATTATTATTATTATACCCAGGATCAGGAAGCCCTCAATCAGGCCTGCCTCAGCCTGGACAAGATGATCTATGGAGGTATTTATGATCAATTGGGCGGGGGCTTTGCCCGGTATGCTACCGACAATGAGTGGCTCGTTCCCCATTTTGAAAAGATGTTGTATGACAACGCACTCTTGTTAATTGTCCTGGCAGAAGCATACCAGCTAACCAACCTGAAGCATTATAAGAAGACTATCGAGCAAACGATGGAGTTTATTTCGGGAGAATGGCTGTCACCGGAAGGGGGTTTTTATTCGGCACTGGATGCAGACAGCGAAGGAGTGGAGGGCAAATACTATGTGTGGCAGAAAAAAGAGATTGAGGCTGTTTTAAAAGAAAACGCCGCTCTTTTTTGTGAGTTTTATGACGTAACAGAAAAAGGTAACTGGGAGCATAACAACATTCTAAATGTAAAAATAACACTAGAATCTTTTGCCTCGCAAAAGGGAATTACTAAAGAAGAACTGGAAACAAGGCTGGAAGCTTCCAGGAAACTATTGCTTAATAGACGGGATACCCGAACCAAACCACTACTCGACGATAAGATCTTGCTGAGCTGGAATGCACTGCTGGTAACAGCCTGCTGTAAAATTTATGCGTCACTTGGGAACGATAATTACAAAAAGATGGCTGTCCGTTGCATGGACTTTATCTGGCAGCATTTGCAAAAAGATGGAATATTCTATCATACCTATAAAAATGGGGCTGCGCGTCATCCGGCCTTCCTGGATGATTATGCTTATTTAATCCAGGCCCTGATTCATTTACAGGAAATAACTGCTGACGCGGCATACCTGCATAAGGCACGTAATCTTACGCAGTTTGTTATTGACCACTATAGTGAACCGGAGACAGGTTTTTTCTTTTTCACCCACGCCAACCAAAAGGATGTAATTGTACGTAAAAAAGAAGTGTATGATGGAGCAACTCCCTCGGGAAATGCTATCATGGCGTTAAATCTCTTTTACCTGGCAATAGTTTTTGACGAATCGAGTTGGAGAAAAAGAGCGGTTGAAATGGTACAATCATTGCAGCAGGCAATAATCCGTTATCCTACTTCTTTTGGGGTTTGGGCAACATTGCTGCAATCTGTTTGTTATGGTATTCCTGAGATAGCCTTAATAGGGGAAAATATCAGCAAGGCGCATTTGGAATTTATGCGTATTTTCATCCCTTTTAGAGTATTTCAATCCGCTACTTTATCTGATAAGCAGTTTCCTTTACTGGACCAAAAGCCGTACTCAACCGGTCCACAATTCTACCTGTGTAAACAATATAAGTGTCAAATCCCTGTTTCTGAAACAGATGAGTTGATTCGAATGATCCGGAATGTGTAAAACTTAATTATTTTTTTGATACAATAATTTGATTTCAAGCGCCGTTTAAAACAATGCGTTAATCCGGTATTGCACTTATTAAAAATAAATTCTAAACTTGTGATGAAGTCGGTAAAACATTATTTTTGCCCAATACCCTTTAATATTATGAAAATGAAGAACCTATCCGCTCTATGTCAGTCCTGCTGGCAACCTTGTATTGTCACGGCTGCGGTAAAATAGGGAAAAAGCCTCAAAGGGGTTGCCAAATGATGGCCAGCTGCACGGAGTAGCACCAGGCAGCAAGTACAATCTTCCAAAGCCCCCTGGGATGGTATATATTCCACCTGGAACTTTCCACATGGGTCCCAGTGATGAGGACATTAACTACGCATATACTGCCCGTAACAAGCAAATTTCTATTAATGGCTTCTGGATGGATGCCACCGAAATCACCAACAACGAATATCGTCAGTTTGTGAATTGGGTTCGCGACTCCACCGCTGCAGTAAAAATGCGTTAGGTAAAGAAGTAGATGGCCAGTATTATCTGTTGACTGGAAAAAAGCCAATACCATTAAATGGGGTGATAAATCAACTATCGAGAAAGATCGACCTGATGATTGTTACACCCGAAAACAGCGTTTTTGGTAAAAAAGAGATCTCGATGCCTACCAAATTGATCTATCATTCAGAAACCTTCGATCTAAAGAGGCTGCCCGTCAGGGATAACGCTAGCAAACCCCGCTCTCAGTTTATTGTTAAAAAAGATATTCCCATTTATCCTGATACATTGGTCTGGATACGCGATTTCTCTTACTCTTATAATGAGCCAATGACCAAACGATATTTTTCTCACCCTGCTTTTGGTAACTATCCCTGTTGTAGGTGTTAACTGGAAACAGGCCACTGCCTTCTGCGAGTGGAGAACACACTATCTGAATTCTTTCCTGGAATCTAAAGAAAAGAGCTACCGGAATCAGATTTCCGTCTGCCTACAGAAGCTGAGTGGGAATATGCTGCACGTGGTGGTCGCTCACAGTCAATGTTCCCCTGGGGTAACTATTACCTGAGAAACAGAAAAGGATGCTTACTGGCCAACTTTAAACCAGGCCGTGGTAACTACCCTGAAGATGGTGGATTCTACACAGTACGTGCTGATGGCTTACTGGCCCAACGATTTTGGCCTGTATTGTATGGCGGGTAATGTGGCAGAGTGGACCTCTTCGCTTTACTACGAAGGTGGCTACAATTTCCAGCATGATATGAACCCGGATATCCGTTTCAATGCAAAGGATTCAGATCCTCCCCGCATGAAACGGAAAGTAACCCGTGGTGGTAGCTGGAAAGATGTTGGATATTTTCTGCAAACCAGTACCCGTAATTACGAGTACATGGATACAGCTAAATCTTATATCGGATTCCGGTGTGTAATTGACCTGCCACCAACTCAGAAAAAACGTTAAAATTCTGTCTATCGCAAAATTTTAAATCTGTTTTTACCGTTATTAACTTGATTTCATTCAAAAATCAAAATAGAATCGTATTCACTTAACCCTAATAAAATCCGTTTTCCTAACCTTTTAAATTTTTAAAATTATGGCTGGAGTTTCTAAATCTACCGAAAGACTGGTGAATGTAATCGTTTGTATGGGTGCTGCAATTGTAATCTTTGGCGCCTGGCAAAAAATTACCCACCAGCCCTTAGCTGACTTCTTCCTGACAGCAGGTCTTATCACAGAAGCAGTAATATTTGTAGTATATGCATTTTTACCCCCTCCCGGATCAGAAATGCACGCAATAGCTGAAGCATTACCTAAACTGGCTGGTGGTAGCTCTGGCAACCCGGCTTTGGAAAAAATGGATAAGATGCTGCAGGAAGCAGATATTACTCCGGCAAACCTGGGACGTCTGAGCGAAGGCTTTAAGAAATTAGGTACTTCTGTAAGTAATATAGCTGAAGTATCGGATGTAGTTAAATCTACCAGCGATTATTCAAAGAAAACCCAGGAAGCAACCGCCGCTCTGGATTCAATGAAATCAGCTTATCAGAATGCAACGAATACAATGGGTCACTTTAACAAAGCGGCCGACAGTACCAAGCAATTCCACGAGCAGGTACAGGTATTGACAAAAAATTTAGGTTCCCTTAATGCGATTTATGAACTGGAATTACAGGATACGAACAATCACCTGAAGGCAATGAACAACTTCTATAGCAACCTGGTTACCGCTTCTGAAACAATGCAGGGCAGCGTAACAGATGCTAAGAAAGCACATGAGCAAATTGGTAAACTGGCTGGTAATTTGACTAACCTCAATACCATCTATGGTAACATGCTCACGCTATGCAGGGTCGTTAATTCAGCGATTAATAAGTCCTGAAACCATGCAAGCAAGCAATTAACAAGTATTGTTTAAACTGGAAAACCTAAATCCATGTCATTACCTAAAGAACCCAGGCAGAAGATGATCAATATGATGTACCTGGTGCTAACAGCGATGCTGGCACTGAATGTATCATCAGAGATCCTGAATGCCTTTAAAGTTGTAAACCGTAGTATTAATACCTCCAACGATGTTATTACTGGCAAAAACCAGGTAACATATGAAGCGTTCAAAAAAGATCTGGAAGATCCTCAAACAAAAGCCAAAGCGGCTATCTGGGCCCCTAAAGCGGAACAAGTGCAGAAATTGTCTGGAGATCTATTCAATTATATTGAAGACCTCAAATTGTCGCTGAAAAAAGAAGCTGATTTAAAAATCGGTAAGGATGGCAAAGAAGATTTCAGGGAAGATAACCTGGATGCTTCGACCCGTTTAATGGACAAAAAAGAAAAAGGAAAGGAATTATATAACAAACTGGGCGACTTTAAAAAACAATTGATTGCCGTTTTAAAGCCTGAAGAGTTTGCTGATAACCCTACTTTGCAGGCTCAAATAAAAGCGAAGATTGAAGAACTACAAAAAACACTTCCGGTAGATCTTACCGTTCCGAAAAGTCAGAGCGGAAAAGAATATAGCAATGATGCAAAAGGCTGGACCACCAACTATTTTCATATGACTCCCACAGTGGCGGCTTTAACCATCCTCAGTAAGTTTCAGAATGATGTAAAGAATTCTGAATCCCAAATGGTGGATTATTGTCATCAGCAAATTGGAGCGGTTAAAGTTGTTTTCGATCAGTTCCAGGCTATTGCTACCAGCAATACCACGTATGCAATGCCAGGTGATGACGTTGAAATCACAGCTGGTGTTGGCGCATTCAGCGCAGCTGCAAAACCTAAAGATTTATGTAAATGGCCAGTTAATGCCATTGACTTCGGAAGGAACCGCAATCTATAAAACTACAGCAGGTGGTGCCGGCGACAAAAGTGTGTCGGTAAAAATTGAATATGTAAAGCCTGATGGCTCTATTGCTACCGTGAATAAGAACATCAAGTATACCGTAGGCGTTCCTTCTGGTGCCTCTGTGTTCCTGGAGAAAATGAACGTATTATATATTGGTGTTGATAACCCGCTTACCATTTCTGGTGGTAGTGTAGGAAGTGAGAAAGTAAGAGTAAGTTTTGCCAATGGCTCCTTAACCAAAGTTAGTGGCGACCGTTATATTGCTAAGCCAACCGGAAGCCCAGCGTTGTCTAAAATTGTAGTGAATGCGGATGGTAAGAATTATGAATTCCCGATGCGGGTAAAAAGCTTGCCTAATCCCGGTGGTTTCATCGGTTCAAAAAGAGGAGGCTCCATTTCTTCTGCGGAGTTTAAAGCAATTGGTGCGTTGATCGCCAGACTGGAGGATTCTGATTTTGAAGCTCCTTTTAAAGTGGTCAGCTATAAATTAGCTGCGATTGGAGGTGGTATTCCTACTTATACTGAAGCAGTAAATGAAGGAAACCGGTGGAATGGAAATGCGGCTGCCATTGTTGGGCGTGCTACACCTGGTACCAATATATTCTTTGATAATATTCGTGTAGTAGGTCCTGATGGACGTAACCGCGAAATTCAGCCAATGGTATTTAACCTGAAATAATACTTAAATAGGGAACAATGAAGAACCGTATCATTAAATGGAGTTTGTTGCTGGCAATTGTTACTGTTGTTTGTAGGCAACGGCTGACGCGCAGAATAAAAAGCCTTCCAGGCCTAAATCTAAGCGATCGACAACCAAAGCAAAAACAAACACCAACAGGAACAATAACAGCAAGAATACTGCAGCTATTGCCCCGCCGGCAGCGGATACTACCAAGCCTGTTGCCCCCGAGCCGGATTTAAAGATTACGGCTCCACGCCCCTCTTTACGGAACGATTATGCCTTTGAACGTAACCTGGTAAAGGAAAGAACCCCGCTTGTTTATGAGCATATCCGCGAAGATGATGCTACCTATGTACAGAGGGTTTGGAGAGAAGTAGACGTTCATGAAAAAATGAATCTGCCTTTCAGTTATAAAGCAGAAGGCGACCATGGCAACCAGCGCTTTATTATTATTTTGTTGAATGCAATTAAAAAAGAAGAAATTACAGCTTTTGATGCCAATTGATGACCGGTTTACCACTCCTTTTAGTTTCAATCAAATTGCCAGCGTGGTTTAGTTGGACGAGCCCTGTAATTCAGGTTCCCGACTGGTCTGGACCCGGACGGGTCTAAAGGAATAATGCGGATACTACCATTGTGAATGAATTTAACCCCGATGCATAGAAAGATACTGGATAAAAGAAGATTGGATTTTTGATAAAGAATCATCCAGGTTGTACGTCGTATACTTGGTATTGCACCCATCTAAAATCTGTTTTGAATAATGATGGATCTTTCCGGGCAGTTACTCCCATGTTCTGGGTATATTATCCAGATCTGCGACCCATGTTGGCCAAGTTCGAAGTCTATAATGGTAAAAACTTTGGCGCGCGTATGAGCTGGGAAGAATTGTTTGAAAGCCGCATGTTTGCCAGCCGGATTATTAAGTCAACGATAATAACCCGAATGACCAGTTCATTAATATGTTATATTAAAGACCCTATCCTGCCTTTATTAGAAGGTGATAATGTAAAGGAAAAGATATTCAACTACGAACAGGACCTCTGGTCTTATTAATTAAATCATAACTTTTTTTAAAAAAGCATCGTATATATTACGATGCTTTTTTTTATGCCGGTAAGAAATTTATTATTCACAAAAGTCAGTCCTGCAAATATTTATATGAAATCGGGCAATAAAGTATTTTAAAAATACCCATAATAAGGGTATTGTTTTGTGAAGTGCATTTACTATTTTTACCACGGTTTTTCATAGGATATTGGATTTTAAAAACGGGGCTGGATTTCTATCCGGGCCCCTTTTTTTTATTGATACACCTCAACTTTTTTGGTGAAAATGATTCCATATAATCATCGCTTTCGATTCCCCGATTTGCTTTGCCAATTCAGCTTTAGATAATTGCCGTATTTGCTTTACTGATTTAAATTCCTTCAGAAAGATATCCGCTGTATTCTTCCCAATTCCTTTAATATCCTCCAGTTCGTTTTTAAAAGTACCCTTGCTTCTTTTTTGCCGGTGAAATGTAATTCCAAAGCGATGGACTTCATCCCGAATGCGACGGATAAGCTTTAAGCTTTCACTTGTATAATCCAGTTTCAGCGATTCTGTATCACCGGTAAAAAATAATTCTTCTTCATTTTTGGCCAAACCTACCAGGGTAATCTTCCCGTTAACCCTAATTCGGTTATGCTTTCCATGCGCGGCACTTAGTTGCCCTTTACCCCCATCTATGATTACGAGCTGCGGCAATTCCTTTTGCTCATCTAATAACCGTTTATACCGCCTGTATACCACTTCCTTCATGGTCGCAAAATCATTAATGCCCGCCACCGTTTTTACATTAAAATGGCGATAATCTGCTTTGCTGGGTACTGCATTCTTAAAACATACCATGGCCGATACCGGGTAACTTCCCTGGAAATTCGAATTATCAAAGCATTCTATATGAGCAGGCGTTTCGGAAAGTTGCAGGTCTTCCTGCAATTGGTACAATACCTTTTTACGGCCGTTTCGTCTTTCCCTTCCAGTTTTAGTATTTTTTTCTTTCTCAACTCTTCATAAAAATAATTGACATTTTTTTCCGATAATTCCAGCAACTTCTTCTTGTCCCCGCTTTTTGGAATAGTAATTAATATTCCCTCTTCAGGATAATCAATTTCGAATGGAACTATGATCTCTTTCGATAAACTATTAAAGGTCGTTCGCAGGTATACTACGGCCAATGATAATATCTCGGTATCCGTTTCATCCAGCTTCGGCTGTAAGGGGATGGTATGTGTTTGCACAATAGTGCCATTTTGAACCATCAGGTAATTTACATAGGCAGCCTCTCCATCCCGGAGTAAGGAGAATACATCTATATTGATAAAACGACTGTTTACAATTACGACTCCTGGCACGGTATTCTTCCAGGTGTTCTATTTTTTTTCGTATCCACTCAGCTTTTTCAAATTGCAGTTCCCGCTACATACGCTTTCATTTCATTCCTGAAATGCTGAATGACCGGCGCCAGGTTTCCTTTTAAAATATTCTTTATTTGCTGTAGTCCGTATTCATAATCTTCTGCAGACTGTAAACCCGCGCAGGGTCCTTTGCAATTACCCAGGTGATATTCCAAACACACTTTAAATTTCCCTTTCTTGATATTGTTTTCGCTCAGATTTAGTTTACAGGTTCGAAGCTGAATATTGGCTCTTACAAAATTTAGTAACTCACGCACTTTACCTACCGAAGTAAAAGGGCCCAGGTATTCTGATCCGTCATTAATTTTTTTGCGGGTTAGGAAAACGCGCGGAAAGGGTTCATTTTTCAAAACGATAAAGGGGAACGACTTATCATCTTTCAAATCGATATTAAACCGGGGCTGATGTTGTTTGATTAAGGCATTTTCCAGGAACAGGGCGTCCTGTTCCGAATTTACGATGGTAAATTCAATACGTTTTATGCGCTTTACCAGTTCGTGGGTTTTCCAGGAAGTAAAGGTTTTGGTAAAATAAGAACTTACCCGCTTGCGCAGGCTCTTGGCTTTCCCTACATACACTATTACATCATGGGCATCATAGTATTTATAGATTCCGGGTTGAAGAGGTATGGTATGGGCTATATGTTGAAATTCTTCGGCAGTCATTTCTAATCGGCATAGTGCTGTGGATCCCAGATGGCTTTGCGGATACGGGTAGAATTAAATCCATTTCGAGTTTCTTTTATTTCCGCAATGATCAGGTATTGCCTCATTTTCCAGGTAAGTTTCTGGCTGACAATTGTATCACCTATCCTGTTTTCTTTTTCCATGTAAATTCTATGCACTTTATCGGTAGTCAGGCTGGGAGAAACATACACTATTACCTTTCGCAAGGCAGTTTTGTTGCTGTCCGCGGTGTAGATAAAATTAAGCATTTGTGTTGTTTCATCCATAAGTGACGTTTCGGTAAACTGATTATAGAAAATAGCCGAATCCAGCTCGGGCAGGAAGAATTCGGATACCAGTAACTGGAATTGCCGGGGCTGAATGAATGCAGAATCATTTTTCACCGGGCCGCTTGTTTTCAATAAAATACCCCCGCCGAATGAGTCGATCTTCTTTATGTCTTCCCGGATGAAATCAGTAACGGGCAAATAGGATTTTGCCTGCTCGGGTACGGGTTTGACGGAAGAATTCTTACACGCCACAATGCTGCCGGCCATTAGGAAAATAATCCAAAGATTTTTCATGCTGCAAAATTAAGTGTTTGAAGCGGCGTGATAAAAAGCAAAAGCCGTAACAAAAATTGTTAACGGCTTTTTAGAAATATAATTCTTTTTATCTGATGGCTTTGCTGATACCCAGTTTAATTCCATATTCGGTAAGAAACTCTTTAACCGGATATTTCTCATCATAAGAAGATAAGAGTTGGTAGCGCAATTGAGGACCTAATTGAAACTTAAATCCGCCTGTTTTATAGGATAGAAAGGCTTCGGCACCGGTATTAATATTCCAGCGACGCACCAGCGAGGGTTCGTGCGTATAGTTTTTATAATCGGTGGTGATGAGGTAATTATCCCGGTTGATCAGATAAGTTGGCTGAATAGTTCCCGCAACCGAGAATTGAAATTTTCCCCTGCCCAGCACCAGCACTTCAATACCAATGGGGGCCGACAGCTGGTAATACTCATTTTTGATATCCTTTACCGTATTGCCTCCGAAGTTACCTATCCGGGTATAGGTAGTTATTGAATCAGTAGTTGTTCCGTAAAAATTATTTAATGCGATGGTAGCCCGGTCCGTTGCATAAGAACTATACGCCTGTATTTTGTACCGGGAGTAATTAAATTGTACGCCCGATTTGAAGGTGAGGTTCTTGCTAACTGCATATAAAAACATCGAGCCTATTTCAAAACCCATGGCCGGTTTATGATTCACCAGGTTATTTACATCCCCTTCAATATTAAATGAAATAGGAATGTTCTTGGCATCCGATGCAATATTGGCATTCTTATTACCGGTGAGCTTACGGTAATTCATAGTAGGAGATAATGTAAGCTGCCAGCTGATTCTTTTCAACTTTGGCCTCGATAGTTCATAAATCGCATTTTCCTGCAGCCAATTAATCCTTTTCTGGTCGCTCATCTCGTTGTTACTCTCAACCAATTTATCATTCATTGCCTCCATGTTATTGTTTGCCAGGTCTTGAACCATGGTTTCTTTTTTAGTAAACATGAATGCCATATTCTCTTTAAAGGTCTCCGGAATGGTATGAGGCATTAAAGTCTTTTCAATTATTTCACTATGGTCGTTTTTAACTCCGATAGAATAATTAGGGTGATCATTTTCTGTTACTTCGTTTGCCTCCTCTGATACTGGAAGTAGATCATCCATTTCTTCCGTGACTGTTGCCAT
The DNA here is from genome assembly GCA_963775145.1 of uncultured Chitinophagaceae bacterium. Classification (GTDB taxonomy): domain Bacteria; phylum Bacteroidota; class Bacteroidia; order Chitinophagales; family Chitinophagaceae; genus Endoryza. The sequence goes on along the minus strand of CAVZHZ010000008.1, from coordinate 388,550 downwards.
TTCGTTCAGAGGCAAACCATAAACTTTCCGCTCATAACTATTACCAGCCGACGGCCTGGTATTTTTAGCAACGGGTGTAGTAAATGGAAGAATAATTGTTTTTTGCGCATTGCTGTTTTCATCTGAACCAACCGGAACATTTTCTTTGGTGCCGGTAATACTTTTTCTTGGAGGAGCGGACAATTGTTCAATAGCAAAATAACTAATGCCGGTCAAAAACAAAACCAAACTTAACCAATACCATCTGCGGGAAGAATGAAGAGATCCATAAATACCTTTCCATACTTTATCGGAAGGGTAAATTTTATATTGATCTGACTTCTGTTTTATCAGCTGTTCAAAATCAAAATCATCATTGTAGAAACGGCGTTCCATTTTTAGTTAGTGTTTGTACGGGTTGTATTCATAAGATCGGATTATAAACAGTTTCCTTTCGTTAACGGCCAGCGGCTATCTTAAACCAGCTGATTTTTTCCTGGGGCTTTTGAATAATTCTCTTCTTCACCAAGATGTCTTCCAGCATTTGCTTGGCCCGTGTATACTGTGATCGGCTGGTACTTTCTTCTATATCGAGCATTTCTGCAATTTCCTTGTGGGAATATCCTTCAATTGCGTACAGGTTTAAAACAGTTCGGTAACCCAAAGGCAATAAGCGGATGCATTCTACAATCTGCTTCGCCTGTACAATCGATGGCACCGATTCTTCCCTTACCTGAATACTGTTCGCATGTATAATATCCACGCTTTCGTTAAACCGCTTATTCTTCTTCAGATGGTTGATGCAGGTGTGCACTACTATCCTTCTTATCCATCCTTCAAATGCACCCTGGCTCCGAAAAGTATGTATTTGCGAAAAAACCTTAATAAATCCTTCCTGCAACATATCTTCTGCATCTTCCCGGTTATGGGCAAACCGGTAACACACCGCAAGCATTTTAGGACTGTACCTGGTGTACAGTTCCCGTTGACTTGAGGCATTGTTCTGTATACAGCCCTGTAAAATGGCTTCTTCGGTCATAAGAACCGTTTGGTTGCCCCGTAATTTAGACAAATTCTTTCAATAGCATGCTGCTTCCCAGGTTATTTTTTAATGGGAAAAGCCCTCCCGATTTCGTTAGGAAGGCTGTGGGTAAACCAGGTTTAAAAGGCTCCTAAAAATTAGCCCTGAAGGCAAGGATTATATTACGGCCGGGAGCAGAAAATCCCGAAGCGAAATACCGGTAGTTCCTGTCCAGTATGTTTTCTACAGCTAGTTGTACCTGAAGACGTTGCTTGTAAAAATAATGATGAGCCCTTACATTGAGGGTGAACCAGGAAGGCATACCATCGACCGTTGCATACTGGGCATTGTCTTCCCCATCTGCATTGAATTGATCAAGCTTCTTCCAGCCATTATAAAAGGCGAACAACTCTGCCCCCCATTTCTTTTGTGTTAATACCAGGGCTGTTTTTCCGAATAAGGGCGGAATATGATCCAGCGGTTTTTTGGATACATTTTCCTCAACCAGTTTATACGTTCCATCCGGTTGTTTTTTATACACGGTAGATGTTTTGGAAGGATCTGTTTTAAAGGTGCCCTTAGTAAAGTTAATGGTGCTGGTTAGGCTGAGGTATGAGGTGAGTACTATTGATACGGCGGCATTAAAGCCATATACGCTTGCTTTGTTCCTGTTTTGACTCGCCAGGATCTGGCTCTTTACTCCATCATACAAAATGGAATCCTGGCCGTTTATCCGGAATGGTGCTTTTACAATCGCATTCGTAAAGACGGTATAAAATCCTGTTAATTCAATATTTATTCTTTGGGCAATATTCTGGGTTAAGGAAAAATCAATATTATAGGTGTATTCCGGTTTAATATCCGGGTTAGGAAAAACCACTTGTTTGGCCGATGTACTCGATTCAAAAATTTTTGTAAGATCATCAATATTAGGAGACCGGAATCCGGAGGCTAATGATAAGGCCGTTTTGGTATTCTTTTGCGGAAGAAAAGAGACCCCGATATTTCCCGTTACAGAGAAGTTGTCCTGTTTTATATCTGTAAAGGGCAGGTTAAAGAAAGAATTGTCTGAGATAGTCGAATGTAATGTTACCAGTTGAAAACGAATTCCATCATTTAGAATTAATTTACTATCATAAAATTTATATAAGTGCTGGGCATAAGCAGCAAAGTAATTCATCTTATTCTTTCCATCGGGGTAGCGGGTATCGAGTTTTGATTTGGCACCGGTGAGGGTATTGGTCCGGTCGGCCACTGACTTCAAATCGTTTAATTGACCATCAACTCCCGTGGTTAACTCATTATGCCCCCACAATTTTCTTCCATCTACCGTAAAGGCCCATACTTTAATATGCTCCCGGCGGCTGTCGAAGCGGTCATACCTCCTGTATTCCCTTGTTTGCCTGCTTTCCTCAATATCCTGGTAATTGATATTCGCCCGGATTTCATCAAAGAAGCCGGCCTTGCTTATTCCTAATTCGTAAGAACCCATTATTCTTTTTTGCGGTCCATAATACCATTCAGCATAGCGAAGAGTTCCGTTACGTATGTCTTGTAACCGATCGTACCTGGGAACATCCGTTGTATTGGAAAGTTGCAGGTTAACCTGGTGAGATACTTTAGCCGTTGGTTTAAATAAGAATTTCTGGGTAATATCCCACTGCTCATAGCCGGAAAAACGCTGTGTGCGGTCGTCAGGGTTATTTACCACCGAATCAATTCCATTGATGCGTTCAACATACTGACTTCTCCTACCAAAATCGGGGTACTTACTAAGATAATTGTCCCCCATTTTCATATCCCCCAATTGGCTGAAATTATACGCCTGTAACCAACCAAATTTTTTGCCTCCTATGCTGACATCCGCATGGATCGATTTTTCATCATTGGCCGAGCTGTATCTAACAAAACCACTTCCGGTAACCAGCAGGTTCTTATCGCCGGAAAGTTTGGGCATTTTTGTTCTGAAATGAATGATCCCTCCCAATGCATCACTACCATATAAGGTAGAAGCCGGCCCAAATAAAATTTCTACTCTTTCCAGCATATTCTGATCTACAGAAATGGCATTTTGAAGGTGCCCGGAACGATAAATGGCGTTGTTCATGCGTACTCCATCAATCAACAATAATACGCGGCTGGCTTCAAAGCCACGTATTACCGGGCTGCTGCCTCCCTGCTGACTTTTTTGCACAAAAATAGATCCTGTATTCATAAGCAGGTCCCCGGTGTTTTGAGCATTTACTGTAGCAATAGTGCGGGCATTTATTATCTCTATCTTTTGAGAAATATTCTTTTTCTTTTCTGCGAATTTATTGGCCGACACTACTACCTCGTCCAGGGTGGTTACTTTAACAGTATCCGTTTCTTTTTGTGCGGATGCAGCAATAGTTACCAATAATAATAATGGCAATACAATTTTCTTTTTCATAAAACGAAAAATTGTGCAATAGGTTTAATAATACAGTTCCAGGATGATATGTTTTTACCTGGCTATAAATTGCCTTAAAGAAAATTTGACTGTATTATATTTTGGGGGGAGGTGTTGGGGTGGATAGGTTGGTAAAAATCAATAGATCGTCTGCACAGATATAATGAACCGATTGAGAAAAAAAGAAACCGGGAAACGAATACGGCAAACTGTCTTCGCTGAAAAGGACTAAGGAAAAGAATTTGTCCGCGCTGATGTTGAGAGGATTGTCTTCTTCCTGCTGCCGCTGCAGTTGGGTAATCATCTTTTTGATGCTTGTTTCTTTTTCATCGAAGAGCCCTTTACATTCGGCTACGCCATTTACCAGTATTACCGATTTTACATCGAATAATTTCCCGTTGATAATTATCTCTTTATCTTTTTTGTGCCATTGAATTTCACTTACCGGTATATGAACAATTTGAATATGCTCTTTTTCCAGTTTTTCTTCCATCTGGTGTTGTGTATGCAATTGCATCAACTGGTAATGTACAATCAGAAAACCCGGCAAGCTTAAAAGAATAAGCATTCCAATGGCTGATATGGTTTTGCTGACTGAATTCATTGAACCACTAAATTAGTACATCCCCGGTCATTTGTTCCGGAATTGGTAATTGCATTATAGTGAGTATGGTTGGAGCAATGTCTCCCAGCTTACCGGATTGTACACTTCCTTTCCATTCTTTATCAATAATAAATAAAGGAACAGGATTCAGAGTATGCGCGGTATTGGGGGTGCCATCTTCATTAATCATATAATCTGCATTACCATGGTCGGCGGTTAAAAAAATGGTATATCCATGATCAAGAGCAGCGGTTACCACCCTCTCAACACAACGATCTACTGTTTCGATTGCTTTGATTGCCGCTTCCCAAATTCCGGTATGTCCCACCATATCAGCATTGGCATAATTCAAACAAATGAAATCAGCCGTTTCTTTTTCAATTTCGGGAACTATGGCATCGGTTACCTCTACGGCACTCATTTCCGGCTGAAGATCATAGGTTGCCACCTTGGGAGAAGGGATCATAATTCTTTTTTCTCCTTCAAAAGGAACTTCTCTTCCCCCGCTGAAAAAGAAAGATACATGCGGGTACTTTTCGGTTTCTGCAATGCGAATTTGTGTTTTATGATTCCGGGCCAAAATTTCACCCAACGTATTTACCAGGTTATCTGTTTCAAAAATTACCTGCACATTCTGAAAGGTTTTATCATACTCGGTCATGGTGGTATAGAAAAGAGACAATTTTTTCATGCCATACCCCGGCATATCTGTTTGTGAAAGTACCTCGGTTATTTCACGGCAGCGATCAGTACGGAAATTAAAACATAATACGGCGTCACCATCTTTAATAGTAGCTAGTGGTTTATTGTCCGGCCCGGTAATTACCGTTGGTTTTAGAAATTCGTCGGTGGTATTTTTGTTATATGACTGTTCAATGGCCGTGATGGCATCGGTGGCCGTTTCACCAGTTCCCTGTACTAATGCATCGTACGCAAGCTTTACTCTTTCCCATCTTTTATCTCTATCCATGGCATAGTACCGTCCGCTAACCGAAGCAATTCTTCCGGTGGAAACAGAAAGATGCTGCACCAGATCTTTCATAAATCCTAATCCACTTTTGGGATCAGTATCACGCCCATCCGTAAAAGCATGAATAAATACATTATCTAAATTCTCTGTTTTACACAAAGAAACCAATGCCTTCAGGTGGTTAATATGCGAGTGCACGCCGCCATCACTCACTAATCCAATCAGGTGAAGTGGTTTATTATTAAGCCTGGCATAACGGATAGTTTTCAATAAGGGCTCGTTGTGGAGAAGTTCTCCATTTCGAATAGCTACGTTGATACGTTGCAATTCCTGGTATACTATCCGGCCCGCACCCAGGTTAAGATGCCCTACTTCACTATTCCCCATCTGGCCATCGGGTAGTCCTACCTGTTCCCCACAGGTAGTAAGGGTGGTATGCGGATATTTATTATATAATGAACTTACAAAGGGAGTGCGTGCATGCTGAATGGCATCGGAGGATTTTACTTTGCCTAAGCCCCATCCATCCATAATAACCAGCATTGCTTTTTTTTCAGCCATAGGTTGTTCTGCTTTGATTATAGGAGACAAAGGTAATTGAATACCCGCTTGTTAGTAAATTTTCACCGTATTCTTACTTTGGCATGTTTTTGGCAACTTTTAAGCAGAAAAACGGGTGATCATGAAACATTTTTATGGATGGGCCATCGCAGTGTGTACGCTCTTCCTCGTATCCTTTACTCCGATTTACTCTATCGATGATGTGGTAAATGCCATGAAAAGCGGAAATGCGAATCAATTGTCAAAATATTTTGATGAAAGAATCGATATATCCCTGCCTGGTAAAAATGATAATTACAGTAAAAGTCAGGGCGAGATGATATTAAAAGACTTCTTCAGCAATAATGACGTGAGAGATTTCCAGATTAAACATAAAGGAGAAAATAACGGTTCCCAATTCTGCTTTGGTGTTTTACAGACAAAGAACGGAAACTACAGAACCAAGCTATACATGAAACAAAAAGCAGATCGGCAGGTATTACAGGAAATAGGATTTCAACGGGTAGATTAAGCTGCATTCTTCAACATAATTTCAACCCAAAGCGAATAGCTTTGGGTTTTGCTTTTATAATATATTTGTAGATGCTATCATTTAACGAACAATTAAATATCCTTATCAAAAATGCGTTACAGGAAGATGTGGGCGACGGCGATCATTCGGCACTCTGCTGTATTCCTGCGGATGCAAAGGGAAAGGCAGTGCTTAAGATAAAGCAGGATGGATTGTTGGCCGGAATGGATATTGCCCGGCGCATATTTCATTTCAAGGAGCCCGGGGCTACATTTACAGAATATAAAAAAGACGGGGATCTGATGAAACCAGGGGATGTCGCATTTGAGGTATCGGCTTCTGTACATAGTATTCTTCAATGCGAACGACTGGTATTAAATTGTATGCAGCGTATGAGTGGGATAGCCGCTTTGACCAACCAATACGTGGACAGGCTGAAAGGGTACCGGACAAAAGTATTGGATACCCGCAAAACAACTCCTAATTTCCGGCTACTCGAAAAAGAAGCTGTTCGGATTGGGGGAGGAGTGAATCATCGTATGGGTTTGTATGATATGATAATGCTTAAGGATAATCATATTGATTTTTGCGGAGGCATAGAGCCCGCTATTGAACGGGCTCATGCGTATGTTCAAAAAATAAAACCCGGATTGAAAATTGAAATTGAAACCAGGAATATGAAGGAAGTAAAAAAAGTGATGGCGGTGGGAAAAGGTAAAGTGTTCCGGATTATGCTGGATAATTTTACCCCCAACCAAATCAGCGAGGCGATGACTCATATTAACGGGCAAATGGAAACGGAAGCAAGTGGTGGCATCAACCTGGAAAATATAACTGCTTATGCCGAAACCGGGGTTGATTTTGTTAGTGTAGGGGCATTAATTCACCAGGCGAAAAGTGTGGACCTAAGCCTAAAGGCAGTGCGCGAATAGAAATAAAAAAAGTTGACTGGTTTTGGTGAACGATAAGGATCATCATTTTCACGTTGAATATAATTGTCATGAGTAAAAAGAATAAACCTGACAGCAGGGGTATTGTTTATAGTACCGATCCGCATTTCAGATTTGAAGACGAAAATGTAAAGACAAACACACTATCGCCCGCTCAACAAAAATTAAAGGTGATGCTGGAAACAAAGCACCGCGCCGGCAAAGCAGTTACCGTGGTGTATGGTTTTGTTGGAAAAACGGAAGAACTGGAGGTAATCGGCAAACAGTTAAAAAATTACTGCGGAACCGGGGGATCGGTAAAAGATGGAGAAGCTATTGTGCAGGGAGATCAGCGGGAAAAAGTATTGCAATGGTTATTAAAGAACGGATATACGGCCAGTAAAAAAGTTGGATAAAGGCTAGGTGGCCCTGTTTCCGCAAACAGCAATCAAAATACGTGAATCGGGAACCAGGAATCAGGGCCCCCTTGATTGAAGTTTAGCAAGGAATTTGCTGGTAGAACCTAGGAAATGCAGATACGCTTTCTTTAAAAAATTATGGCATGAGAACCAACCTCTTACTTATTGGCTTAGCTCTTTCTTTCACTGTTACCGTACAGGCTCAATTAAAAGCAACAGTGCGTTGCGAACCATTTACCGTTGATATACTGAACGGAAAGGTAAATGAAACTAAACCGGATTTTGGCATTGAAGAATTAAAGAAAATATTTCCCTGTTTCACCGGAATAGAAAAAGAAGAACCCGCTTCCAAATGCGGGGGTGGCGTTTGGTTCAAAGACAAGGATCTTTATTTCTACACAGGCAGAGATTATGTACAGATCGGGGAGAAGTTCAAGGGCAAACTGAGCATTGCCTTATTGGGTGCCAGACGGAATAGCTTCTTTAAAACACTGGGAAATCCAAAAATAAAAGACCAGGATTGGGATGCTTACCAGATGCAATACGGAACATTGGTATTGCATTATAACAAAGCCGGAAAAGTAAACCTGATTCAATTCAGTACCCGATCGACCGAATCATTATCTCTTTGTGAATAGTGAAGTATAGAAAATATTTAAGAGAAAGGGTAGATTCAAATGGATAAGGCCTCTCTTTTCCGGCGAAAGAGTACATTTTGAGGATATCAGTCTTCTTCCGGAAAATATTTATTGACGAGCGAGCTGGGCGCTACGGTTTTCCATGCAGTAGTTAACGCATCCATCAGCATTTCCTTTTTTATCTTTTTCAGGTTGATAAATGTGGCCCCCTTCTTCCCCCAGCCACCCGGCACGGGATATATTATGGTTGAATCGATTTCGCAAAAAACGGATTGATCAATAGTATTAAGTTTTACCATCATCAGGTTTTTATCTTCATGCAACGAGGCGAATATCTTTTTCTTTACCCTGAAATCGGGCAAATGAAAATGACTCTGCTCTTCTGCTTCAGGAAGAGAAAGAGCCAATTGCCGTGCTGTATTCAGGGAAACCATGACTCTTGTTTTATATGAATTAAAAATCCTTTCCGCGAAAGGGTAATTTTTTTTCGAGGATTTTATTCATAATATTTGTGTATTCCTCTTAACGCTAAAAACACAGATCATGACTGCTGCTGCCAAATCAATTTATTATTTCGGTATATACCTTTTTGTAGTTGGTTTAACATTGGTATGTATACCGAATATTTTCCTGGCTACACTTCAAATGCCCGAAACCAATGAGGTATGGATAAGAGTAGTGGGTGTTCTGGCATTGGTTATTGGATTTTATTATAACCGGGCCGGGGCAACAAATCTCCAACCTTTTTTTGGTTTAACTGTTCCAACAAGAGTGACAGTATTCCTTTTTTTTGTATTTTTTGCAATAATGAAATGGGTATCGCCGGTTATTATTGGTATTGGAGTAATTGACCTGGCAGGTGCATTGTGGACCTGGATGGCGATGAAAAAAAGATAATTCACTTGCAGGTAAATCCTACTGGTTTAAAAAGACGAATCAAAACCTCAACGGATTACTGCCCCTGCGCCAAACTATAGGCTTTCTTATCGCCCCACATATTTAATAATTCAAAAGAACATATTTTAAAATTACCACTGAGGCTTACATAGAGTCCGATTATATCCTGTTGATTTAATGGCTCGCCATCCAGGCTTTCAAATCGGGCATTATATTGGTTTACCAGGTTCGTATAAATAGAACCGGTAGGCCATACCTGGGTTCCGCGGTTGCTGATATTTATTAATTTAAATTTTACCCCGGCATGGCGTTCACATTTTTTGGCAATCTCGGTGGGTTGCTGGGAACTTTCAATAAACATATCCACCCCGACGATTTTTTCTTCCTGCATTTCTACAGAAACCATCATTGCGTTCTTATCAAGCTTAAACATGGTTTGGGTTACCGGTTTGTTGGGCAATATTGGTTTGGGAACCACCTGGGGGACATTTCCAAAGTTGTCGATAATAGCCTGGGCAAATTGGGTGGTATTAACCGGCGCCTTGCTTTTATCACCAAAATCTCCCGTATGAATACCACTTTCCAGTGTGTATAGTAATGCGTTTTCTATGATGGCCGCGTTTTCCATTATACCAAGGTGGCGCAACATAGTGATACCACTCAATAACAAAGCCGTGGGGTTGGCAATATTTTTACCGGCAATATCGGGGGCGGTTCCATGTACGGCTTCGAAAATGCAAATGTGATCTCCGATGTTTGCGGAGGGAGCAAATCCTAAGCCGCCCACCAAACCAGCACACAAATCACTTACAATATCGCCCTGCAGGTTGGTTAATACTACCACATCAAACAAATCGGGTCGTGTTACCAGTTTCATACAAAGATCATCTACAATTACATCGTCTGCTTTTAATGATGGATACTCTTTGGCCACTTCATAAAAGCAATCGAGGAAAAGACCATCTGTAATTTTCATGATATTGGCCTTATGCCCGCAGGTAATGCGTTTGGCGTTTTTCTTTTGAGCCATTTCAAAAGCATAATGGATCACCTGCAAACTTCCCGGACGGGTAATGAATCTTCTGCTCAGTGCCACGTCGTGAGTAAGCATATGTTCAATTCCGCCGTATGTATCTTCAATATTTTCGCGCACTACGGTTACATCAATTGGAATACCCGCTTTACTGAATACCGTATCCACACCATGCAAGGTTTGAAATACTCTTTTATTAGCATATGTATTCCATGTTTTACGTGCGGTAACATTCACACTTTTTACGCCTTTGCCTTTCGGGGTTTCCATGGGCCCTTTGAATAAAATACCGAGATTTTCAATGGTTTGCTGCGATTCAGGAGTCATTCCGTTACTGAATCCTTTGTCGAAAACCCACTTTCCCATGTCAACGTATTCATAATCCAGCGCCACTTTGCTAGCCTTAAAAATACTCAATACCGCTTCCATGATTTCGGGACCGATCCCATCGCCCTTGGCTACAGCTATTTTCATTACTTAAGTGTTTTATGAATGTTCGTAAAGGATTCTGTAATGCGCAAATTTAGCAAGCTGCCTACAGAAATCCCCATTAATTCCGCAACATTTGCTGGCATCCGCCTGTTTTTTTAGTTATCTTTATTCAGTAAACAACCTAAAAATGGTTTCCAAAATTTCCGAAGGCATTGAAATAAGTGTAGAAACCTTCTACCAGCCTGATTATTCCAACCCGGTATCGGGGGAATTTATGTTTGCTTACCGGATTAATATTGAGAACCATAATAACTTTCCCGTAAAACTTCATCGCCGCCATTGGTATATAATAGAAGGCAGTGGCAGTCATCGGGAAGTGGAAGGAGAAGGGGTGGTGGGTATACAGCCCACTTTACAGCCGGGCGAGCGTTATCAATATGTGAGCGGTTGTAACCTGAGAACCGAAATGGGTAAAATGTATGGTAATTATTTAATGGAAAACCTGCATAACAAACAACAGTTTGAAGTAAATATTCCCATTTTTGAAATGATAGTGCCTTTTAAGATGAATTAAGAGCAGTTTGTAGTTATTAAAGTTCGAATTTTATAAATAAATATCTGCTGCCGGAAAGGCGGCATTTTTTTTTACTTATTGCCAGAAACGAACGGCTCTTATGCTGATTGAGGCATTGTTAATTGTATCAAAGCAATGCAGATTCACTCCCGGGTAAAGCGACTCCGGGTTACCGTTTCCAGATCATGGCTTTTTGAACTCAATCTTTTATGATCTTGAAATAAATTTTGGGATGAATAAAAAGTCCTTTCCTTTTTTCGTCTTTCTTCGCGTTAATTCTTCCTCCTTCTTGTAATTCGTGTTCCGGATTCGTCCTTATTCGCGTGCAACCTTCATGGCATTCTTATATAGTATCCATCCCATCAGCGCAAAGAACAAAACCCCCAACAGGTAATATCCAGCAGTTCCTATGGCAGCTGTTATTGAATGTTCCTGGTTAACCGCAGTCAAAAATTTATTACCGCTATCGGAGCCTGAAATAAAAGCAATTACTACACCCGCTACAGCACCCCCTGCCACCAACCCGGTTGCGAACAAACTGCCCTTACTTAGTTCCTCCTCTTCCGGTCTACTCAGCAGATTATTTTTCTTTTGCTTCCATTCCACAATACCTCTTATGGCTCCTCCAATAAAAATGGGTAAGGTAGTCGATAATGGAAGGTAAGCGCCTACTGCAAAGCTCAATGATTTAATGCCGCAGAGTTCCATGACCACAGCCAGGAATACCCCAACGAAAATGTATTGCCAATCGAGATTTTGCGAAAGAATCCCTTTTATCAGAGTGGCCATCAACGTGGCCTGCGGAGCAGGAAATTTCTCTGTGCCGATCATATGGTTAACGCCCTGGTTAACCATTTCCGCAGTGGGCTTATCAAGGAACTTGATGGTTAGTCCAATTACAATGGACGATACAATAGCACCCACAAATAATGCGATCTGCTGGTTGCGTGGGGTAGCACCAACAATGTAACCGCTTTTCAAATCCTGCGATGTGGCACCGGCATTGGCAGCAGCAATACAAATCATACCTCCTACAACTAACACTAAAGGTTCATAGGCCTGGCCCGTCCAGCCCACACTTATAAAAATCAGGCTGGTACCCATTACCGTGGCAATCGTCATACCGCTGATGGGATTGTTGGAGCTGCCGATTAAACCCACAATTCGCGAAGAAACGGTTACAAACAAGGCACCAAATAATACTACGAGTATGCCAATTAATAATTTTTGTCCAAAGCCATCTCCTGGTATCTGAGGTAAAACACTGATGAGACCCACCAGTCCGAGGCTACCCAATCCAACCACCTTTAAGCTAAGATCTTTATCGGTTCTGAGTACCGAAGGAGCATTCTTATCCTTGCTGCTTTTCATGGAAGCAACACTGGATTTTATGGATTTTGCAATAGTCGGCAATGTTTTAATTAATGTAATGATACCACCGGCGGCAACAGCCCCTGCGCCGATCTGGCGGACAAAGGCATAATATACAGCGGCGGAATAATCGGTAAATGTATGGGTAGCAGCATTCCAATTTCCCTTACCCCCATCTTTTGAAAGATCGGCCAGGTAACCCAATTTTACCAATTGTGTTGCTATTGTATCCGGCGGAACAATGGATGCGAGCAAAGGAATAAGAACTAACCAGCTCAATACTCCACCGGCTACCAGTACCCCGGCTATTTTTGGGCCGATGATATAACCCACCCCGAGATATTCAGGGGTAATTTCACCACTTACTTTTGCAGAAGGGAAAAATTTATTAACCTGTTTGGTCATATAATACGGCAGCTCGGCAATTACACGCAATACTTTTTGAAGAAGCGCGTAGGAGAAAGCAACGCCTAATCCTATAAAGGCTGTGCGGGCAAAATCACCTCCTTTTTCACCCGCTTTTAAAACATCGCCACAGGCGGTGCCTTCGGGATAAGGAAGATTGCCATGTTCATTTACGATTAATGCCTTTCGTAAAGGAATCATCAGTAAGGTGCCGAGTAACCCTCCAACAATAGCAAGAATTAATATAGTGAGGTAATTAAAATATTGCGCACTATCCGGGGAACTTAGAAATAGAAAACCGGGTAAGGTAAACGCAACACCGGCTGCTATACTTTCCCCGGCACTTCCGGTCGTTTGAATGATGTTGTTTTCGAGGATTGTCGTTTTAAAAAAACGTCGGCCCAGTGTAATAGCAATGACGGCAATAGGAATAGAGGCACTTACCGTTAAGCCTGCTTTTAACGCCAGGTATACCGTGGCCGCTCCAAAGATTACCCCGAATAAACTGCCCAGGAGAATGGATTTTACCGTTAGCTCTCTTACATTTTTTTCCGGGGCAATAAAGGGCTGAAATATTTTCTCAGACATGGCTTGAGTTTTGGTTTGTAAAAGAAAGATACAGAAAATAAAAAAGGAGATGCCTTTTTGAGCACCTCCTTTTAGAAAGGTTTTTATTTTCAAGCATGAGTCGTTACCATCATCTTCTGCAACTTGCGCGTAAGTAAAAACAACAATAAGGCGGCTACGCCTCCCATTACTACAAAAAGCATAAAGAAATCGAACAGGTTATTCATCTGGTATCCCAGGAAGTAAGTTGTTTTACCTCCCTCGGGATACAATGCACTGAGTGACCCGGCCAGTTTATTGCCAAATGCGTTGGCGGTAAACCATACGGCCATCAGTAAAGAAGCAAATTTTATTGGAGCTAATTTATTTACTAATGACAGGCCAATAGGAGACAAACATAATTCCCCGGCCGTATGAATTGCGTATAAAACGGTTAACCAGATCATACTCACCTTCGCGCCTGACTGAACATTATTTACTCCATAGGCGATCCATAGATATCCAAGGGAAATCAAAACTAAACCAATGGCCATTTTAGTAGGAGAGGATGGTTCCTTTTTACCCATTTTTAACCACATCAGAGCAAAGAACGGCGCGAATAAAACGATGAACACCGAATTCAATGACTGGAACCACGCGGTGGGTATCTCCTCCTGGCTTACAAAAGATTTACCGGAAGCCAATAAGTAGATATTGCCTGCAATTACAGACAGTGCCAGTAGTGATAATAATACCTGGGCAGATATCCTTAATTCTCTGTTGAACACACCGGATAAATTTTTCTTTACACTATTAAAAAGGGTGTATGTATAGTATAGCAAACAGGCCGATAAAAAATATATTATGATTACGGGAATTTTAAACCATCCCAGCGACCGGTTCGTTTGCTCATCGGCAAAAAAAGTAAGGGAAGCCCCCGTTTGCTCAAAGGCACTCCAGAAAAAGATTACAAAAAAACAAACCACAATTATTACTGCTACTTTACTTTTTTCATTTTTGTTTAGGGACTTATCAGTATATATTATAAAAGGTATAATTACGAAGCAGGCTATCAGCAGGTAAAACAAATAGCTGAATACTTTTGCGTCTATATATATTAATGCAATGGCAATGACAGAAATGGCAGCCAACCCAAGAACCGTAACCACTGGGGATAAAGCACTTTTGGGACTGTCTTTAGGGATCATTCCAAGAATATTATTATCCGGGTCGGTAACATATTTCCGGTGAAATACAACCTGAATGATTACGCTGATCACCATCCCGATGGCGGCTACTAAGAATGCCCATTTAAAATCCGCCGGGTTCCCGGTATTTCCTACCAGTCCGCAAATAAACGGACCAATAGCCCCCCCCAGGTTAATACCCATATAAAATATAGTGTATGCCGCATCCTTTCGCTTATCGTTGGGCTTGTATAACTGCCCCACCATATTGGAAATATTGGGTTTAAAAAAGCCATTACCGGCAATCATCATTCCGAGCCCGCAATAAAACAGGAGTGATGAAAGTTGAGGGGCTTCGGTATATAATGATGCACAAAAAAACAGAATCAGTTCCGATATAGCCATTACAATACCGCCAGCGATGATGGATCGTTGATTCCCCCAGTAGCGGTCTGCCACATACCCTCCCACCAATCCCGACAAATAAATAAGACTGATATAACTGCCATACAAATTCGAGGAGAACACTTTGTCAAAGAGCAGGGCCTGTGTCATGAATAGAATGAGAATTGCTCTCATTCCATAGTAGTTGAAACGTTCCCACATTTCGGTTGCGAAAAGAATGTAAAGTCCTTTAGGATGTGCCTGGGAAGGAGGTTGACTCATAATAGTTTTTTTAGTGTTGCAAGCGATGGTTCAAATTGATTATCTCCGTAAAATACAGATAAAATTATATATAGTACTGATGCGCTTAACTTAAATTCGGTTGTATGATTTTAAATGCGAAATTTGCTGCAGTAAAAAAAACCGACATCATGAAGATCCTGCTCTTGGGCTCGGGTGGAAGAGAACATGCTCTGGCCTGGAAACTGAATCAAAGTGTTTGGACCAATCCGCTCTATATAGCACCGGGCAATGCGGGTACCGCCTTATGTGGTACTAATGTTTTGCTTGACCTGAATGATTTTGATGCCATTGCTGCATTTTGTATAAAAGAGAAAATTGAAATGGTGGTGGTAGGACCTGAAGAACCATTAGTGAAAGGATTATCCGATTATTTCCGGGCAAACGAAAAATTAAAGAATGTCTATTTTATCGGTCCTTCAAAACACGGAGCTAAATTAGAAGGAAGTAAGGCCTTTGCCAAAGCATTTATGAATCGGCATAATATTCCCACGGCTGGTTACCGGGAGTTTGACCTTTCCAATTTTGAAGAGGGAGTTAAATATGTAAATGAGCATTCGTTGCCCGTGGTATTAAAAGCAGATGGATTGGCGGCAGGAAAAGGAGTAATTATATGTACTTCTCATATTGAAGCGGTTGCTGAATTTGAATTAATGATTCAGCAAAGCAAATTTGGTGAAGCAAGTAAGAAAGTGGTAGTGGAAGAATTTTTAGATGGCATTGAGTTGAGCGTATTTGTTCTTACAGATGGAAAAAATTACGTGATTTTACCAGAAGCCAAAGACTACAAACGCATTGGGGAAGGAGACCGTGGATTAAATACCGGCGGGATGGGTGCCGTTAGCCCGGTACCATTTGCTACACCTGGGTTCATGCATAAAGTAGAAGAGAGAATTATTAAACCAACCATTGCAGGGTTGCACGAAGAGAATATAGATTACAAAGGATTTGTCTTTATCGGGGTGATAAAAGTAAACGGGCAGCCATTTGTAATTGAATACAATTGCCGGATGGGTGACCCGGAAACGGAAGTGGTAATACCCCGACTGGAAAATGACCTGGTGGGTTTGCTGGTAGCTACAGCCAACCAGGAATTAGATACTATAAAAATAAGTATTGATAAGCGGCCCGCTGCCACCATAATGGCAGTTAGCGGGGGCTACCCGGGCCATTATGAAAAAGGGTTTGTTATTGATGGATTGGCCGAAACATTGCCGGCTGATAGTTTGTTGTTTCATGCAGGTACAATCGAAAAGGAGAATAAAATAGTAACAAATGGCGGAAGAGTGTTGTGCGTTACTTCTTTCGGCAATACAATACACGAGGCGGTGATGAAATCCAGGGAGGTATTGGATAATATAGAATTCCAGGGAATCTATTACCGGCGGGATATTGGGTATGAATTTGAACCGGGGAAATAATTTTATTGTATGGTTTACAGTTGGACGTTGGATGCTGACCTGTCCGCTTGAATATAATTGAAATAATTTTTGACATAGAGCAATGATAAACCTTCCACTCTAAACGACATACTTCATTTCTACGGCTTCCAGTTAAAATATTATTTTTATGTCCCAGCCTGTTCACTATAGCGATTATCTTCAATTAGATAAAATTCTGGACGCGCAACATCCCGAAAGTGACAAACACGGGCTTCCTGCCCATGATGAGATGTTATTCATTATAATTCACCAGGCTTACGAATTATGGTTTAAGCAATTACTGCATGAAGTGGATTCAGTAAAGGATATTCTTGGCAAACCGGCCCTGAATGATAATTCACCCGCACTTCAAACTGTTGTACATCGGTTGTCCAGATCAGTTACTATATTAAAATTACTGGTGCAGCAGATCGATATCATGGAAACCATGACGCCTATGGATTTCCTGGATTTTCGGGATATGCTGAGACCGGCATCTGGTTTTCAAAGCTGGCAGTTTAAAACGCTGGAGGCAAAACTCGGTCTGAAATTCGACCAGCGATACGGGCAGGAATATTATATTTCCCAGTTGCGGCCGAAACAGGTGGAGTTAATCAAGCAGGCGGAAAAAGAAATATCCATTTTGGAATTATTGAATGCCTGGTTAAAAAGAATGCCTTTTTTTGAAGAAGAAGCTAACTGGAAAAATTTTCAAACCAGTTATTCTTCGGTTGATAATACCAGTTTTGGGACTGTGCCGGGTGAAAATCGTTTCTGGAATGAATATTATTTTCGGTATAAAGAAAGCCTGGCCGACGCAGAAAAAGCAAACGAAAGCATATTCAAAAGAATTTTTTCGGAAGCAGACTTCACTACCACCCTGCTACCACCGGCAATTGACCAAACCCGTGCCTTATCTCCAAAAGCTTCCCGCGATGCTCTTTTCATTATGCTTTATCGGGGTTACCCCATGTTGCAACTGCCCTTCCAGGTATTGAATGTATTGTTGGAAATTGATGAGCAGTTGAGTACCTGGCGCTACCGGCATATGAGTATGGTGCATCGCATGATTGGCAGCCGCATTGGAACGGGTGGCAGCACAGGCAGAGATTATTTAAAGGGGGCGCTGGATAAGCATTCAATATTCGCCGAAATTGCCCGGCTCACCAGTTTTTTGATTGAAAGAAGAAAACTACCTGAGCTTAGCACTGAGATGGAGAAAAGGCTGGGATTTGGAAATTAAAAAATAGAAATGAAAAATAAAAAAACAAGTACTCATGAAATTCATGGAAGTATTTAATTAGGGGAGATCACCTTTTCATTCTTTGTTTCTCATTATTAATTCTTCATTTCAATTAAACCGTCCCTGACCTTGAATCTTTCTCCACGGTTTCTCAAAAAATTCCCCCACTACTCTATTGAAATCATCTTTATAAACTACGGGCGTACTATGCCCTGAATTGGGAAGAATCCACAAATACGCCCGGGGAATATTTTTATAGATAAGCATCGTATGTTCTTCTCTTATTACATCATGATCACCCCCAATAATAAGGCTGGGGCATTGTATTTTATGCAGATCAGCCAGGGGTATATGCGGTTCTTCGATTAATAACCGCATTAATTTCCATTGTGTTTTTTGTGTTTCATTTTTGGTAGTGTTATTTTTTAACTGCCTATAAAAAGGAATCACCAGGTCAATTACTTCCTGGTAAACGGCACTGGTATCAGGTTGAAGATTGGCCCCGGTAGAAGCCAGTTTTTTTACTTTTCCCGGATGCCGGATAGCCAGCAATAACGCATTAATGCCTCCATCGCTCCATCCAATTACAAAGGCGGAATCAATTTTCAATTGGGTTAACAGAGCGGCATAATCATCGGCCATCATTTCGTACGAAAGGGAATCTCCTTTATCGGCCGATTGCCCCTGGGCGCGGTTGTCAGCCACGATAACTTTATATTTTTTTGAAAAGTAAGGAATTTGATGGGTGAAGTCAGCTATCGATCCTCCATTGCCATGAATAATGAGGAGGGGTTCGCCTTCTCCATAAATCTCGCAATACATTTTAAAACCCCGGATATCATAGAAGCTCCCCGCTTGTTTATTATGCCCGTAAGGAATTTTGGATTCCTGCGATAGCGCGGAAATACCGGTTAGAAAACACAAAGTGACTAGAACACATTTCCCATTAGGCCGTTTCATATTAAAGGAGTTGAAAAGGGAAGTTAGCCACTTTTCTTTTCAGGATGACTAACAGTTTTTTGCCAGCCCAGGTAACCAATCGCAATTACAGCGAGTGAGGCAGCAAACAAAAAAACAGCCTCACTACCGGCGGAATACCAAATAATTCCTGCTACGGAACTGGATAAAAAAGCCGCCACGCTTTGAAGTGAAGTGTAATAGCCAAGAGCCGTAGCCGTATTTTTTTCATGGGCAATATTAGTAATCCATGCTTTGGCAATGCCTTCCGTGGAAGCGGCATATATGCCATACAGGGCGAATAATACATATACTACCCACGCGGTATTGTTTACAGCAAAACCTGAATAAACTATAACGAACAAGGATAGCCCAAATAAAAATACTTTCTTCATACCTGCTTTATCCGCTAAGATTCCCATAGGAAAAGAACTGACTGCATATACAAGATTGTATAAAATATAAGCGGTAATAGTAATGCTGTCACTTCCGGTAATTTCTTTGGCTTTCAGCAAAAGAAATAAGTCGGAACTATTGGCCAGGGCAAATAGAATTAGCCCGGCTACCAGTTGCTTGTATTTTCTACTGGCTATTTTGCGGTAAGATAAGAAGGAAAAAAAACTCCCGCTGCCGATGGTAGATACCACTTTCGTTTTTTCCTTCAATAAAAAAATCAGGAACACTGAAACAATACCGGGAATAAAAGCAAGGTAGAAAAGTGTTTTATATTGGGAAGGATAAAAATGGAGAAATGCCAGGGCCAGCAAGGGGCCGGCAATAGCACCCACGGTGTCCCATGCCCGATGAAAACTAAATACCCTGGCCTTGGTAGCTATGGTAGCCTCCTGGGAAAGCAGGGCATCCCGGGCCGCCGTTCGTAATCCTTTTCCCAGGCGATCCGTTGTTCTGGCCAGGAATATCCAGACAGGAAAAGTTAGTACGGCCATCAAAGGTTTTGATAAAGCGCTTAGAAAATAGCCCCATTTCACAAAAGGTAATCGCCTACCCATTTCATCACTTCGTTTGCCAAAATAACCTTTGCTTATTCCAACGGTAAGTTCGGCTATACCTTCGAGTAACCCAATCATAAGTACAGAAAATCCAATTTCTTTTAAGTATACAGGTACTACCGGATACAACATTTCGCTTGCCATATCCGCGAACATGCTTACAAAGGATAATATCCAAACCGTTCTGGTAATGAATCGCATAATTCCAACTGAAGATAATGTAATGTATGAATTCGCATAAAAGAGGGGCAAGAGAGGCCAGGGAAAAAACCTGGAAAAGCGGAGGTTCCTGGTTCCGGCTACCGAAAATTTCCATCCTGGTATTCAAAAATTCCGTCGGGGCATTTTCAAATTCCTTCCTCTCCTGTCACAATATCCACTTTTGGCCTGCGTTAATCTCGGGAAGTAATAATTAAAAAAAGATTGACTGGCAATCATTTGGCTTTGTTTATTCGAATTATTTCCTTCAATTTTGCTGCATTATAATCCTATCTAAAAACTGAGAGCGAAAACATGGGACTATTCAACTTTTTTACCCAGGAAATAGCGATAGACCTGGGTACTGCCAATACCCTCATAATACATAACGACGAGGTGGTCGTGAATGAACCGAGCATTGTGGCTTTGGACCGAAATAACCCGAAAAACGTGCTGGCGGTAGGCAAAAAAGCCCTCATGATGCACGAAAAAACGCATGAGAGCATCCGTACGGTACGTCCGCTGAAAGACGGTGTAATAGCTGATTTCAACGCGGCGGAGCTTATGATCAGGGAGCTGATCAAAATGATTTATCCCAAAAAACCCCTTTTTCCGCCAAGCTGGCGGATGATGATCTGTATTCCTTCGTCAATTACCGAAGTGGAGAAAAGAGCCGTTCGTGATAGTGCAGAGCAAGCAGGCGCCAAAGAAGTTTATCTCATACATGAACCGATGGCCGCTGCCCTTGGGATTGGTATAGACGTGGAAGAGCCGGTGGGTAACATGATTATTGATATTGGAGGCGGAACTACCGGCATTACGGTAATCGCCCTGGCGGGTATTGTTTGCGATCAATCAATTCGAATTGCCGGGGATGAGTTTACCGCGGATATTATGGAAGCCCTCCGCCGGTATCATAGTTTGTTAATTGGGGAACGCACGGCTGAACAAATAAAGATCAATATAGGGGCCGCCATGAAAGATCTGGAAACTCCGCCTGACGATATTCCGGTTAATGGCCGCGACCTGGTTACGGGAATTCCTAAGCAAATTATGGTGAGTTACCAGGAAATCGCCGAAGCCCTCGACAAAAGCATTTTCAAAATTGAAGAAGCCATTCTGAAAGCGCTGGAGCAAACCCCCCCCGAGCTGGCGGCGGATATTTATCGCCGGGGTCTATATCTCACGGGAGGAGGTGCCTTATTGCGCGGGCTCGATAAAAGACTCAGCCAAAAAATAAAGTTACCTGTTCATGTTGCCGACGATCCGTTGAAAAGCGTTGTTCGCGGAACGGGGATCGCCTTAAAAAACTACGATCGCTTTCCTTTTGTTATGCGCTGATTTGTTAATTCTCAGGTGATGAATAAGAGTCATACTGATAACTTCGTTTAGAATGATAAACATTCCTTAGTGCGAAATATCTTCCTTTTCATCAGGCGATACTTTAACTTCCTGTTTTTTGTGCTCGCACAGGTAGTGGCGCTGATGTTTCTTTTTCGTTACAATAAGTTTCATGAAGCGGCTTTTATGCGGATGGCAAATGAAGGCACCGGTTGGTTTTATACAAAGTATGATCGGGTTGATTCCTACTTCAAACTCAAAAAAACCAATGAAGAACTCGCCAGGGAAAACGAACAACTCCGGAATCAGCTCAGGCAAAATTTTCAATCATCGGACACCAGCTTAAGAATAGTTCGGGATACCGTCCCTTTTGACACTCTTGGGAATTACCGGCAGTATATATGGAGGTCGGCCAAAGTGGTGGGTAACACGGTAACTCTTCCCAATAATTATATTACCATACAACGGGGAGAAAAACAGGGGGTTCGGAAAGATATGGGCGTGATTGGCCTCAATGGAATCATTGGTACCGTAATAAACACCAGCGATAACTATGCTGTGATAATGAGCTTGCTCCATTCTCAAAGCCGGGTAAGCGCAAAGGTTCAAAAAACAGGAGAATTAGGTACCGTGCAGTGGGATGGGAAAAGTCCTTTATCCCTTACCATGATCAATGTTCCCAATAGTGTTCAGTTAGCCAGGGGAGACAGCATCGTAACCAGCCAGTATTCTTATTTATTTCCACCCGGATTATTAATTGGTACCGTTTCGGAAATTGTTAACGATAAAGCAAGTAATTTTTTTACGCTCCGCCTGAAACCGGCTACCGATTTTTATAAACTGGAATATGCAAACGTGCTGGAAAATATGCAAAAGGATGAACAACGAAAACTGGAAGAAGCCACTAAAAAGAATCAATGAGTGAACTGGTAAAAAATATTATTCGATTTTCTGTTTTTATACTGGTGCAGGTCTTTGTTCTGTTCCAGGTAAAACCATTGCACCAGTTTATAGTTCCGTACCTCTATTTCCTGTACATATTATGGTTGCCCTTCAATACGCCCAGGCTGGCTCTAACGTTTACTGGTTTTGTTTTCGGTCTGACACTCGATTATTTTACCAAAACGCCCGGCCTGCACGCAGCCGCCTGTACCCTGATCGCTTATGTGCGGCCATTCCTGGTGAGTGTACTAATATCCCAGGAAGGAGCAGATCAAAACTATAGATCCCCTTCTGTCACCAGTATGGGTTTGGTTCCTTATGCAACCTATGTAGTTCTATTAACGTTGTTGCATCATTCCTATTTGGTATTCTTAGAATGGCTGCAATTTGGTTCGTTCTGGTTCTTTTTAGGAAAAGTGCTGGGCACCACCGGTATCAGCTTATTGCTGATTGTACTGGCCGAGTTGTTATTTTTCCGAAAACAAAAATTCAGAACAAATACGGTTTAATAATAAGGTCTTATTTGCTTTCCTAAGCTGAAAATGGTATTTTAATTTGATTATTAATTTGGTTGTTAGTTTCTGGTTTTTGTGATCTTACCCCCATATGGCATTATTTAATCAATCGCGGAGTTTTATTATTCGCCTCATCTTTGGGGTGGTATTTTTCATCATTCTCTTACAATTGTTCAACCTGCAGATCATCTCCGGTAAATACCGGCAGCTGGCCATGAACAATGCCGTGTTCCAGAAAGTTAGATATCCCGACAGGGGAATTATATATGACCGCAAAGGGAGGGCTATTCTTAATAATACTATTATGTACGACCTGGAAGTAACCCCCAACGAAGTAAAAAAGATCGATACATTCGGGCTCTGCCAGTTATTAGAAATTGATACCATTGAATTCAAGAAAAGATTACTCGAAGCGAGATTGAAGAATGGACAGTACCGGCCCTCCATTTTTGAGGATCTGCTGCCACCCGGTTTGCATGCCCGTCTTGATGAAAATATATGGAAGTTTCCCGGTTTTGCATTAGTAGAGCGTCCGGTCAGAGTATATCCATTTAAATCAGCCGCTCATATTATGGGGTATATCGGGGAAGCCGATTCAAATATTATCAAGCGATCAAAGGGATTTTACCGGCTTGGAGATTATGTGGGAAGAAGTGGATTGGAATCCTATTATGAAAATGTATTGATGGGGCAACGGGGTGTGGAGTATATGATTAAGGATAATAAAAACCGGCTGGTAGGAAGTTATGAAAACGGCGCCTTTGATACGGCTGCCATTGCCGGAAGAAATCTGCGTACTCATATTGACATCGAATTACAACAACTGGCTGAAAAATTATTAACGAACAAAGTAGGAGCGATTGTAGCCATCGAACCAAAAACGGGTGGAATCATTGCCATGGCCTCCGGTCCTAATTTTGATCCCAACGACCTGACCGGTCCGGAAAAGCAAAAGAATTTCAGCCGGATGTCACTAAACGTAGCCGCCCCTTTATTCAATCGCGCCATTAAGGGACAATACCCGCCCGGGTCCACCTATAAACCACTCGGCGCCCTCATTGCCCTGGATGAAGGGTTGATAAATGCGGGCAGTGGCATTGGCTGCAATGGCACGTATTACGGGTGTAACCGACCGGTAAATTGTACTGAAAAATGGAGCGGTCATGCTAATAACCTGCGACTGGCGATGGCCTGGTCGTGTAACTCTTTTTTTTCTGATGTATTTAGAAAAACAGTTGATAATCCGGAGTATCGAAGTCAACGAAAAGGATTGACGAAATGGAAACAATACCTGACTGCATTTGGTTTGGGTCACCGGATTGGAGTGGATCTTCCGAGTGAAGACGGAGGTAATATTCCCGACACAACTCAATACGACAAAGAATATCGGGGCTCCTGGAATTCCTGTACTATGGTAACTCTTGGTATTGGCCAGGATAAAATGACGGTTACTCCCCTGCAAATGGCCAATTCTATTTGTATTGTGGCCAATAAGGGATACTATTATATACCCCATTTTGTGAAAAATATTGATGGCTCCAATACGGATGATACTACGCTAAATAAATACCGTCAAAAACACGAAGTATTAACCCATATCTCCGATAATGATTTCGAAACAGTAATTAGCGGTATGCAGGATGTGGTCGACATAGGTACTGCCAAAGGGGCGCAAATCCCCGGGATCAGCATTTGTGCTAAAACAGGAACAGCTGAAAATAAAATGGTGCTCGACGGGAAAGTGATCCAGTTAAAAGATAATTCCATGTTTATTTGTTTTGCGCCCCGCGAAAATCCAAAAATTGCTATTGCCGTGGTTATTCAGAACGGAGGATTTGGATCCGCATCAGCTTCTCCCATCGCTTCCCTGCTCCTGGAGAAATACCTGAATGATACCATGCGCACCGAAAGCGTTAAGAAAATAGAAGAGATTGCCAGGATAGACCTGATGCCTGGATACTTACCGAGGCTTCAATACAAAACCGATTCTATCAGAGCCTATCAATGGTTCGACCTTACTAAAGACAGCAGTTACATTCTTGATTATCTGAAAAGCGGAAAGCCATATGTACCTCCTTCCAGGCAACAAAAAGGAAGATTGAAAACAAATATAGGGGCGGTACATCCTGATGAGAAAAATGGCATTAAACCAAAGAAGGAAATTCAAAGCTGATGAATCAACGGAACCCGGGCATATCAAAAGGCGTGGACTGGACAATTATCTGGTTGTACTTCCTCCTGGTAACAATCGGTATTCTCAGCATTTTTATGGCTACCTACCGGGAAGGCGATCCGGTGATTCAGACCTTTCTCAATTTCAAAACAGATTATAGCCGGCAATTTTACTTTTTTATTATTTCATTGGTCCTGGGTCTTTTTATCCTGCTTACCGATAGTAAATTCTTTACGGCTACTGCTAATATCGGATATGTGGCAGTATTATTATGCTATTGTTGGTATTTCCATTTCATACTGAGGTTAAAGGAACCAATCAATTATAAGGTTGGGTAGTATACAAATTGCAACCGGCTGACTTCTGTAAATTATTTGTAAACCTGGCATTGGCGAAATATTTATCGCGGGTAGAAACAATTTTTGCTCAGCCCCGATCGCAGTTGATTGCCGCCGCTATATGCCTGGTTCCTGCGTTGTTGAGTATTGCGCAGAATGAAACCGGTCTGGCCCTGGTTTATTTTTCTTTTTTCCTGGTAATGTTTCGGGAAGGCTTGCCGGCCTCTTACCTCGTAACTGGTTTTTCCCTGGCAGTATTGGTAGTACTACGCTGTTATTAAAACCCAATATCTGATCATTAGATTACTGCAATTGCCTTGCTGGCATTTATTTTATGCGCAGGCAGGTCAAAAGACGCCGGAGAATGTGTATTGTTCTCTCCTGCGATTTGGGGCTTATGTGTAGTGATTTCCGTTTTCTTTGTTCCCTTTGTGTTTACTAAAGTCCTGCAAAAGCTACCAGGTAGAAAGAATGTTACGATCCTATTGGCCGGAAAAATCGTATGCCGGCCAAAATACCGTGGTAAGTGACGGAAGCAGAGAAGCCAAGGAAAAGGAAATGATAATTATAATGTAAGACAAAGTAAGATTGCCATTGGAAGCGGCGGATTTGCCGGGGTGGAGTTTCTTAAAGGAACACAAACCCGGTTTGATTTTGTTCCTGAACAAAGAACGGATTTTATTTTTTGCACTATTGGAGAAGGGTTTGGCTTTATCGGCAGCTTTATTTTGCTGGGTATTTATTTTTTCCTGCTCATGCGGATCGTGATGATTGCAGAACGGCAACGAAGTGTTTTCAGCCGTTGTTATGCTTATGGGGTGGCTTCCGTTCTGTTTTTTCATATTGCTATTAATATTTGTATGACGATCGGGTTTGCGCCCGTAATTGGTATTCCTCTCCCTTTTGTCAGTTATGGAGGAACCTCCCTTCTTACTTTCACCATTATGCTCTTTATCATGATCCGGCTGGATGCAGACCGGCAAATGGTGTTACGTTAAAGACGCAGCAATTTAGTGCCTGACTTTTATGACTTTAGCATTATATCCTTGATTTCATTAACTAGGTCAATATGTTCTGGTGTTAAACCTTTATGCCAGGCGAGTCCTTTACTTTTCAGATCATAGTGTTTTAGAATAGTACCTACAGTATTCAGATTGCCGTCTGAATTTTTAGTGTAGCCCAGTACATAGAGCGAATCGGCTAATTCAACCGCTAATTCAATATCGTGAGTGCTGAAAATAATAGTATTGAGTTCATGACTTTCGTTGA
This sequence comes from uncultured Chitinophagaceae bacterium, assembly GCA_963775145.1. Lineage (GTDB taxonomy): Bacteria > Bacteroidota > Bacteroidia > Chitinophagales > Chitinophagaceae > Endoryza. The sequence goes on along the minus strand of CAVZHZ010000008.1, from coordinate 361,951 downwards.
TCAGGCTGAAGGATTTCTTGACATTTTCTATATTTCCAACATCCAGACCTGAAAAAGGTTCGTCCAAAACCATATAATATCCAGAACTTAGAAGTTGTTCAAGTATAGCAGTTCTTTGTCTTTGTCCGCCTGACAATTCATTGGGGTATTGATTTCTACAATTTTCAAGCCCCCAATCTTTCAAGTAATGCATAATTTTTTCATCTTTCTCTGCCACACTAGCATTGCTATTTCTCAGTGAAAATTGCAATGCCTGGTAAATTGTTTTATGCCTGAATAGAGTGTATTTCTGATTTACAAAGCCAACATCGCCTTCTCTAACTTTTTTAGCTGGTTGTTTACCGTCTACAATCGGTTTAGAATAATTGGGGATAAGAATCGTACCTGTAGTAGGTTCCTCCAGTCCTGTAAGCGCTCGAAAAAGAGTTGATTTGCCTCTCCCAGACCTGCCTACAAATGCTATGGTCTGGCCCTGAGCTATATTTGGACGAACTACATTTTTTTCTTCAAAACTAATGTTTGATATGATCGTTTTTGTGCCATAAACAATACTAAGATCGTCAACATGTAAAATGGTATCTTTCTGTTCATAAACTTTACTCATGATTAATACGTTGAAAACCTAAACAAGCCTTTTCTCAAGGTTTGAAATCCCCAGTCAAGTAGAAGGCCGATCAATAAAATAATTATTTGCAGAGCCACAATCCGACCGTGATTGGCAAACTTATCACTGTTTTTAATAAGGACGCCCAAACCACCTGCTGCTACCAGAATTGATTCAACTGTTACCAACATCATCCAGATTATGGCGAGATTTTGCCTAAGAACATCAATGACGTAATCTAGCCGACCTTTTATCACGACTTCCCATAATATTTCCCATCTGCTACATTTTAACGAACGCGCATGATCAATCTCTTCCTCAGGAATATCTTTCAAAACAGCCAGTAGCGAAGTGATAAAATACAAACTCATAAATACCACTAGCACCCACACCTGCATTGTTCGGGCGCCGGTTACCAGGATAGAAAGGTAAAATGTGATTCCTGTTAAGGGCAGGTACCTCAACTTGCTCAAAAATTTGGCCACTGGTTTAATTGCAGGCAAAGGAGATAAATATACTATAATCAGGGAAATTGCCAGGCTAATCAGGGCGGCTTGTAATACCAACCCAAGCGAGCTGAAAATATGAACAATGAGCCCTTCATTGTATAATGCTTTGAACCCGGTCCACACCTGGTCTGGTGTAGGAAAGAGATGCTTTGTTCCAAAAGACGAAACAATCCAATAGCCCATCACAAGTAGTATCCAAATTCCTAGAATTGTTAGTTTCTGACTCTTGGAAATTTCCTCAAATGGTCTGAACCATTTTTTAATGATCATTGTAGTGGTGATTAGTTCAAAAGGTTGATTGCAACTCGTCTATTCTTTGATTTTCCTGAACTTGTACTGTTATCTGCCACTGGTTCATCTGCCCCTTTTCCGTCAAGCTTTTGAAATCGCGAGGCTGGTATACCCTTTTGAATAAAATAGCTTTTTACTGACTCTGCCCTGGCTCTGGAAAGTGAATAGTTGGTTTCCGGAGTTCCTGTATTGTCAGTATGTCCTACCAATTCAAGTTTTGAATTTTCTGCTTGTATCAGTAAATTGTAAATCTGGTCGAGAACGTCTTTACCTTCCGGTCTCAGACTGGCACGACCTACGTCAAAATTTATTTGCCATTCACCGGAAGCTACTTGTTTAGTTGCCTTCTTGGAATAATCTGCCACATCAGCTTTACCGGCGTCAATATTCTCAATCGATTTTAAGAAAGACAGGTTTACAGCTTCTTCGTAAGGGACAATTCTTTTTACATTTTGATTAAAACCAGCCGGATTTAGCTCTTTCAGATATTTTGAAACCTGGTCATATACCGCTTTATAGCGATTTGTTCCGTCGGTTATTCCATAATATTGATTAGCATCAGCGAGATTAAACACTCTTGATCCACCCATATTGTAGGAGATTCCATTTTTTTCACCTTTTTGCCCTTTAAACATATTATACCAGTAGTCGCTGTCTTCCATAGCAAAGGTTTTTGCCACCACCTCTGAAGCCTTTCTTCTCCATCGCTCATATTGTTTAAATTGATTGCTTGCCATGTAAGAAGATTTGAGCAAGTTGTTAACTACTTCTTTGTTTCTTTCTGCCCACTGCTTCAGCATGATTATTGTAGTTGCCATTTGGTTATTGAACTCTTTAGTAGAAACGATATCTGTAAATCCTGTAAGTGCGTCAAAAACCATTTTATCCCCTGGCGTCCAGGTGGCGCAACCATCCACTTTTTTGTTAATGGTTTTGCCGGTAAGCTTTCCCTCCTTCACTTCCTTTAAGGGAATTGTCCAGCCCTCTTTTTGGGATTTGATGAGTTCCTTGGCAGACTCTATATAATCATCGTTAGCAGAAGCAAGAAAGTTAACAGCTTCCGCATCATAGGTGGCAGGGTCAGGATTCACTTTAATATTGTTAGCAAATGCATAGTTGACAGCAGTTACCCAGTCACCATCTCCTATTACCGCAGAAACCAATACGCCCTTCATCGACTGAGGATTCAATTTCCAACTGGGGGGTCCAATGAGTTTGTCTTCACCATAACTTAATCCTACTCCTCCTACAACCTGCATACTATATTTTCCAATACCGTACTTGTCATCTAAGGATTGTTGAACTGAACTAATATAAAAAGGTGCCCCGTCACCCATGATAATAATTCCAGCTACGCCCTCTTTCGGATTATTATTACCTTTATCAAATTCTTCAACAAATTTCATGTGAAGGTTACGAAGTTCAGTCAACCAATCTTGCCGAACGATCTCAAGGTTTACTCCATTTTTCTCCATTAATGAACCCTTGGTCGTTTTTGCTCCACCGTTAGCTACAATGATTCCCGACTGAGCGTTCCAGGCATAACCAGCCAACCGAACCAAGGGTTTGGAATTGACTTCCGTTGATAATTCAGCTGACGGAAGTGCTGCTTCTTCAGTAGTGGTGACATTGTTCACATCTTTATCGCTGACATCGAGTTTCTCGAGTTTTTTTGACTCGGAAGTTCTTAGCCCTGGGGATAGAAAGTAAACGCCAGTACCAATGGCTCCGGCTGCGGCAAGTGTTATCAGGGTTTTCGAAAAAAATGTCAGTTTAGACCATTTCATCGTAGTTAATTTTTTATTATTTATGAGTTAAATATATCTCCAAATCCACCACTCTCCATTTTATCTTGTCCTGTCATTTTGTAATTGGGATTGGTGTATTTCTGCGCTTCGGGTACAGCGTAATTATTTGTCTTGATTTGGTCGGCCAATTTGTCAAGTTTACTATAAAGTTCATCGCTGTCCAAAGAATACTGACTTGTAAGAGAATCAAGGTCCACCAGGTTTTCCTTTGTATGTGCAAGATCCATTGATATAGTGTTTGTAACAACATCCAAAGCATATTCCAGCTCCCAACTTTTTGTAAACAACATGGCCGATTTGGCCTGTTCTGTGGCTTCCCGGGCCGCTTGTGCAAAGGCGTACTCTTTTTTCAACATATCAATACTAACATTAAAGTCGGCTATTTTTATTTCCATAGCCGTATCAACCATATTAAGTTTTCTGTCGAGTTTTCCAATTACATGCGCTCTGCTACCATACTTGCGAACAAGCCCTGTACTTTGATTAAGCATATGACTGACTCTTTGTGCTTCGCTCAGCGTTTTCATTAATCCCGTTTGTAACTCAACGTATTCATCCGTTTCTTTGGCAGCCGGTCCATTTGAACTTTCAAGTGCTGTCATTTTGTTTTTTAAAGTCTCGGCTTTTGACTGCATATTCACTACCGTATCCTGGTACTCATTAGATTCTTTTTCAGCTTTCAACGACTCGCTTTCCATATTGCTTTTAATAGACTTTATCTTCGCTTTGGCTTGTTTAAACTGTTCCCGATTCTGGATCATCTTTTCTTTTTGCTCCTGCAATTCTCCAAAAGGATCATACTTAATCAGAAGTTTATGCAAACCTCTCGCAACCTTTTTTAACCCTTTGATGATTACTGGTAGCATTATAAAAAAGCCAATCACCAATACGGCTACCGAGATAGCTCCAAGTATTTTTCCTATCCACGTAAAAACAATGGGCAATATAAAAACATAAAGACCCCAGGCAATTGTGCCGAGAAGTACCAAACCAACAATTGCAGCTATACCCCTTTCTCCTTTTCGCCAATTTTGAGGATTAAGCGATATTTCACCTTTTTCAAAATGCTTGAGAATTGGGAGCTCAAGCACTCTGGTAGTTTCGTTTACCATTTTTATTTGGGAGTTTATTTTATATGCTTTTGAATTCCATCTTTCACCATCAGTAACCTTGATATACTTAGTTGTTTGGCATGGTCGTTTGCCAGTAATTTTTCTCGAACTGAATTTTCCTGTGGGAAATAATTGTTATCGATAGTTGATAGCTTTAGTCGCTTTTGATTTATTTCAGTTTCCAACGTTTGAAGTTGATTCCTGAGGGAGTTAATATCCCTGGCAGCCTGATCAATTTCAACAGTCAGCCTATTTTTTTCTTCATTTTTTTTCGCATCTAGTGTATTCAGTTTTTGCTGACCCTGTGTTGTATATTGATTATGCACTTCATTTATTTTGCTTATGTAAAACTCAGCGTCAGACATTAGCTTTTGCGGAGTAAGCCCGCTATCCATAGAGCGCGCCATCTGGAAAGCCATTTGATAGGCTTGCTCACTGGCTCCTGAAACGGTACTGATTGCCTTGTAAAATTCGTAGAAATCATAGCCAGGCATATTGATTGAGTCGATACCCTTTTCATATACAGCAACCACTTCATTTAGTACAGTGTCTTCAATTGGATTTGAATGGTTTCTGATGGCATTATTAACAGCTGCCTGCCCCGTGGTTGCAGAAGTGGGAAAACTAAAATTCTCCGGATGACTGGTTTCAGTTTTCTTTTCAGGCTTTTCTTCAGTCTTAATAAACAAGCTTTTCCAGTTCTTCATGAATCTGTACTAATGGTTTATTGTGGGTAATAAAGATAATGATTATTAGGCTTGTGCTATGAAATCCTGTTGTATTTCGAGGAGCTTTTTTTAGATTCCTATTATAAGCGGTTACTCGGATAAATGTACGGTCAATTGTGTGCCCATATCTGAATATTTATACTCGTCATAGAGGCAAGGAAACGATGTTGACTTTTGCATATTTCTGAAAATGTGTTAGTTATGCAAAATCGACTTTGGTAAGGAAAGTTGATATTTGGTAGACTAGAAATAATCAATACGATCTTTTTTGTTTATGAAGTATAAGCGCAATAAGGTTTAAACCGGATAATAATCTGACTCGTATTGCTCCTCAATTCGACTATATTCGCCGGCAGTAAGTAACCACTCAACTATGAAAGTTATTCCATTGTCGGAAGGAAGTTTTACTATCGATAAGTCAAAAAAATTTATACCATTTGATCAGTTAAGCGATAATCTACATGACAGGGCCGGTGGAAGTTTGTTGGTAGAAGTGCAGCCCTTTGTGGTGATCACTTCAGAAGATGTTTTATTGCTTGATACCGGTTTGGGATTTGAAAAAGAAGGGGTAATGCAAATTCATCAGAACCTGATGGATAATGGCATCAATCCTGCGGAGATTACTAAAGTATTAATGACGCATTTGCACAAAGATCACGCGGGCGGAGTCGGGTTGGAAAGAGAAGGATTGGGGACCCGGCTCGCTTTTCCCCAGGCGCAGTATTATGTACAACGGAAAGAATTGGAATTGGCTTTTGCAAAAGGGTTCCCATCCTATATTACCAAGGAACTGGAATGCCTGCAAAATAATGCGCAGGTGCATTTATTAGAAGGAGATGGCGTATTGAACGGGTATATAAAGTACCAGGTTACCGGAGCGCACAGCCCGCATCACCAGGTTTTTTGGATTGTGGATGCCGGGCATAAGATATTTTTTGGAGGAGATGATGCCCCCCAATTACACCAGATGAAAAGCCGCTTTGTGGCAAAGTATGATTATGATGGAAAGAAATGCATGGAGCTTCGCCAGCAATGGTGGAAGCAGGGTAACGAGGAGGGATGGACGTTTTTGTTTTATCACGACACCCAAACGCCAATGAGCACGAATAATGGGCACTAATTAACACGAATGATGTACGGGAATAAATATGAAAGATGCATTCATGCTGCAAGGATTAGGTAATGGGTGCAATAGTGTAAAGCAATATTGGCATGGATATTAATAAGTACAAATAATTCGCTGAAACTCCAGTTTGGAAGCCCCGAAATTTATAAGTATTCCCAATTTTATTTCTGAAGCCTTCAGATAATTAAGGGTTTGCCGGAAGTTTTCATAATGAATAATCGAAGCTGCTTTTATTTCAAGCACTATTGAATTAAATACCATAAAATCAACGTCAAATCGCCTATTTAGAATTATATCTTCATACAAAACCCGAAAAGATTTTTCCCTTTCATACGCAATTTTCTCCCGTTCCAGTTCGACTTCCAGTGCATCTTTGTAAATGATCTCCTTAAACCCAGGACCTAATATTGAATGAACCTTCATGCATAATCCAATAATTCTGTAACATTCTTCTTTAAATAGCATTTCTTTCTCCATTTCGATAAGTTACAGCCTAGTCCTGTACGGGCTCTGTTGAAATCCTCAGAAAATGAAGTTTTATACTTAGCTATTATTTACCACCATGCCTTCTTGGTAATTAATGTTTTCATTGGTGTTCATTCGCGTTCAACATTCGTGTTCTTCATTCGTGTTAATTCGTGTTCATCATTTGCGTTTATTTGCGTCTCCTATTCGTGTTCATTCGCGTAAAAAGAAAGGCCCGCTCTTAACAGAGCCGGCCGTTGCTAACCTATGAAAAACACCTATTTTAAAATAAGTTTAGCCTGATTATTTTTGGCGAATGCGGTTGCGGTTATCCAGCCGTTGTTGCCTTCGCTCCATCATTTCTTTCTGCAGAAATCCGTTAAACTCTTTTTCCACACGGAAGAAGGTATTTACTTTTTCAACAGACAAGGCTTTAGAAAACTCACCATTAAACCGTTTGCGGATGTTCAGTACTTTTTCTTCGCGGTCTATTTCTGTAGTTCTGTTCTGACGTGCTTCTATCTGCACTTTTCGAATTTCATCGGCGTACTTATTATAAACGGGCCAGAATTTTTGCGCTTCTTCTGTACTTAGATTCAGTTTTCGGGTAAGGTAAGCGATCTTAAGAGCTTCGATACGGCCACCATCTTTCCTGTCGTCATCCTGGCTCATACCGGCAACAGTAAAACCCAGGAATAAGGCGATGATGAGTAAATATTTTTTCATAACACTATTATTAGTTTGTTATTGAATTATTGTTTTCAGGGGTTGTCTCTTCTACATATTGCTGTAACTCTTCATCCGAAACATCCGCCAGCATTTCCTTCATGTCAGTTGCATCTATTTCTTCATTAGTAGTGACGGTGGTCGCTGGTTCATCTACCAGGTTATCTTCTGTTTCTATAAATTTCACCAGTTCTTCATCGCTAATTTTCTTTACTGCATTCTGAGTTTCTTTTGCCACCGTATCCTCACTGGCTTTTATAACAGGTGTATTATTGGTATATAACCAACCCGCTGTTACGATCAAACCAGTTACCACGGCGGCCGCTGCGTAACGCAATACTGAACGGCCCCATTTCATCGAAACTACTTTGGCAGGTTGTTGCTGTTTAGCTGCAGCCAGCACTGTCTCAGCCAAACCATCAAAATATCCCGTCGGCACGTCATATACATTCTGTTCTTTCAGGCTATTCATTAAGGGAGATAAATTCTCCAATTCTTCATTTACCAGTTCAATGGCTTTGGCCCCATCAGTTACATTCCCCGCCAGTTCTTCAAAATATCCCGCTGGTACCGTATAAGGAACTTTTTTATTCAGCTTGCTCAAGATAGGAGACAAGGTTTCCATCTCTTCTTCAGGCGAGCCGGCTTCTGTGGCTTTTACTTTCTTAAGTATTGTTTCAGCCAGCTGGTCAAAATACCCTTGCGGTACATTATAAGGATTATGCTTTGCTTCATTTAGCCCAACGGAACCCTCTTCGCTTCCCTGAACCAGGCCCAGCATTTTTTCCGGCAACTCCTCAAAATAACCGACCGGCACCTGGTAGGTGGCAAGTGGATTACTTTCCGCGAGCACCCGGCTCAACTCCTTTAGTTCATTTAATATGGTTTCCCGGTTGTTCATTTACATCTAATGAGATAATAATTCCACTTCAAAGTTTAATGATTCACTATATAATCTTCAATTTTTTTTACGGCGTGGTGGTAGCTGGCCTTGAGAGCTCCTTCGGAGGTATCCAGCACCCGGCTCATTTCTTCATAGGGCATTTCGTCATAATATCGGAGAGTAAATACAACACGCTGTTTTTCAGGTAATTGCTGGATAGCTACCTGGAGCTTCCACTCCAACTTATTGGCATCAAAATGTTTATCTGCTTTAACCTTATTTTCGAGCCCGCCTTCAATATCGCTTAGCGAAACGGAGGTCCGTTTCTTCTGCTGTTCTAAAAAGCTGAGGCACTCATTGGTAGCAATCCGGTAGAGCCAGGTATATAATTGAGCATCTTCCCGGAAATTTTCAAGGCCTTTCCAAACGCGGATGAATACATTCTGAAGAACGTCATTGGCATCTTCATGCTCTACCACCATGCGGCGGATATGCCAATAAAGTCGCTCCTGGTACTTCCGGATAAGAGAGGTATATGCTTTTTCTTTAGTAACCGGATCACGGAACTGAATTAGAAGTTCGCTGTCTTGGGTGGATACCGCCATAAGGTTAGCTGTTTAAACTGAAAATTAGACTCTTGGAAACGCAACAAGTTTAAAACGTAATCCGGAATTATTTATGATACGGTTCAACACGCTTCACGCATTTTATTACCTGCTCAATATGCCTGATTACCCTTGACGTATAAAAACAAAAAAAACCATTCAAATGAATGGCTTCTTAAACATTATCGGAACCGAACTTATTTCGATCATTCAGCTCTCTGTAACAACCGGTTTTGACTATTTACATCTTTCGTTGCATGACTTTTTGAACTGCGGACACAATATTCGGGGTATCTAATCCATATTTCTGCAATAACTGCATGGGTGTGCCACTTTCACCAAACGTATCATTGGTGCCGATGTATTCAATAGGGATCGGGAAATTTTTTGCAGCTACCTGTGCAATGGCATCACCTAAGCCACCTATTATGTTGTGTTCTTCTGCCGTTACCGCGCATTTGGTTTTTTTGATCGATGCTAATACGGCTTCTGTATCCATGGGTTTAATAGTATGGATGTTTATGACTTCAACACTAACACCTTTTTCTTCCAGTATTTTCCCGGCTTCAATTGACTTCCATACCATATGGCCGCAGGCGAAAATAGAAACATCTTTTCCTTCACTGAACTGCTGCGCTTTCCCGATTTCAAAAGGCATATCAGTAGTAAAGATGGGCCATACTGGGCGGCCAAAGCGCAAATATACAGGTCCCGCATAATCCGCAATAGCAAGCGTAGCGGCTTTTGTTTGTGCATAGTCGCAGGGAACGATCACGGTCATCCCCGGCAACATTTTCATCATGCCAATATCTTCCAGTATCTGGTGAGTCGCTCCGTCTTCTCCCAGGGTTAAGCCGGCATGCGAAGCGCATATCTTTACATTCTTTTCGGAATAGGCCACTGATTGTCGTATCTGATCGTACACACGACCAGTTGAAAAATTGGCAAATGTGGTAGTGAAGGGAATTTTTCCTCCGATGGTTAAACCGGCGGCCACACCAATCATATTGGCTTCTGAAATACCGCATTGAATAAACCGATCGGGAAACTCTTTTATAAATTGATTCAGCTTCAAAGAACCAGCCAGGTCGGCGGTAAGGGCCACTACGTTCGGATTTTTGCGGGCGGCTTCCACTATTCCATCGCCAAAACCACTGCGTGTATCTTTCTGTCCGGTTGATTGAATATCCTTTAACATGGGTAAAATTTGGTGCTGCAAAGTAAAGGAAAACCGGGGTCAACTTCGGTCCTTTTTTTTATTTTGACAGTGGGAGTTTGAAAGAGAGAAGAGAAAATAGTGGGAGCCAGGAAAATGGAAAGAATTGTTTTTTTCCATTAGGGTCTTGGTAAAAACTATTTGAACCGCAGTGAATTCATAATATCCTGGGCAATGGGCTTCCATTCCTTAATTTTTTTCTCAATGCAATTGAATGAACAGATAAGTAATCTGCCTTCCAGGTCGGTAAACACCATGTAATTATAAATCTTATCATTGTTTGTATCGGTTACTACCCGGAAAAATCCAACTTTCTTCCCATTTATATCCTTGATACCTTCTTCTTCCCAGCGGGCATCAGGATAAGCATTTTCTAAACTTGTTTTTAATACCTCTTTGTATTTTTCCAGATTTTCAGGGGCGGCTTTGCTATCCGTATGATTAAAGGCAAGACTAATTCCTCCGGATACATCACTGTATACTAATTTAGGTGGCCGTGCGCCGGGATACTTTATCTTAATCAACTCCTCGTTCATTGGCTTCCATCCTTTTGGTATCAATATTTCTACTTTATTATCGAGGACCACTTTTTTTTCGAGTTCAACGGGCACAAAAAAAGCAACTGTTATTATTACTGCTAATATGTTTTTTATCAAGACCATTAATGAGGTTCAATAGATGAATAATTAATAATGAATAGTAAAGGAGTTGGAATTGTTCCCTCTTCATAAATAGTCAAGGATTAACTCCTGACTCCCGACTCCGAACTCCCGCCTCCGCACTCCCGCCTCCCATCTCCCGCCTCAATTCAATCCAGCGGGCTTGCTTTGATAAAATTTTTCATCATTCTTAATTTTTTGCTCCCATTTCCAGGCCGTAGCCATCATGTCTTCCAGTCCGAATTTTACTTCCCACCCAAGAGTATTACGGGCATGATCGTTATTTGCATAAATGGCAATTACATCGCCGGGTCTTCGCGGGCCAATAACATAATTTAATTTTTCGCCACTAACTTTTTCAAACGCATTGATGGCTTCCAGTACCGTTACGCCATTACCGGAACCAAGATTAAAAACCTCGCAACGATTTTTGTTCTTTGCTTTTTGTAAATATTGAACCGACAAGGTGTGCGCATGACCGATATCGCTTACATGGATAAAATCGCGCAGGCATGAACCATCGCGGGTATTATAATCGTTGCCATAAACGGTCATCAGGGGCATTTTTCCAATCGCCGTTTGAGTAATGGCGGGTACCAGGTTGGCTGGTTTGCCAATCGGGAGTTCGCCAATTAATATCGAAGGGTGTGCTCCTACCGGATTAAAATATCTTAATAATATACAGTGAGTAGGATTGGCCTTGGCAAATTCATTAATAATTTGTTCGCCCATTTGTTTGGTGTATCCATAGGGCGATTCTGCGGGTTTTGGCGGCGTGCTTTCCGTTACCGGAATTTTATCCGGATTTCCATATACGGTACAGGAGGAAGAAAAAACAAAATGAGGGATATTAAATTCCTGCACACATTTTAGCAAATTAATTAACGAAACCAGGTTATTCTCAAAATACATCAATGGCTGTTCAACCGATTCCCCCACCGACTTATAGGCCGCGAAATGAATGATGCCATCAATATCTTCATTTTCTGCGAAGATGGCGAAGGTGTCATCAAAATTGCAGAGATCCACTTTGTAGTTCTTTATTTTCTTGCCAGTAATTTTTTCAACCCCTTCGAATATACGGGCAGAAGAGCGTGAGTTGTTATCAACAGAAATTACGTCAAATCCGTTTTCTACCAGGTCTACAATGGTATGGGAGCCGATATAGCCACAACCGCCTGTTACCAAAATTTTACTCATGTAGTTTTCAGGTTTTATATTTTAATTTTCTTTAAGCAGGTTCAGCAGGTACTGGCCGTATCCACTTTTCAACAAGGGTTGTGCCATAGTTTTTAACTGGTCGGCGGTAATAAATTTTTTGCGGTAAGCTATTTCCTCAATACAGGCAATCTTGATTCCCTGTCTTTGTTCAATTACCTGCACAAATAACGAAGCCTGCATCAGCGAATCAAAGGTGCCGGTATCTAACCACGCGGTACCCCTGTCTAAAATGGAAACCTTCAGTTTATTTCGACGAAGATATTCTTTATTTACATCGGTGATCTCGTATTCACCCCGCGGGCCCGGTTTAAGGTCCTTGGCAATTTGAACAACTTCATTGTCATAAAAATACAAGCCCGGTACCGCGTAATTACTTTTTGGCTTTGCTGGTTTTTCTTCGATCGACAATACCTGATTATTCTTATCAAACTCTACTACGCCATACCGCTCCGGATCACTCACATGATAGGCATACACAATACCGCCGTCGGGTTTGATATTTTTTTCCAGTTGTTCTCCCAGGCCGGCACCATAAAAAATATTATCGCCCAACACCAACGCTACACTGTCTTTACCGATAAAATCAGCCCCAATTACAAACGCCTGTGCCAGTCCGTTGGGAATGGCCTGCTCTGCATAGGAAAATTGTAATCCCAATTGTTCCCCGGTACCCAGTAATCTCTTGAATTGAGGCAGGTCATGTGGGGTTGAAATAATCAGGATTTCGTTAATACCCGCCATCATCAACGTAGAAAGCGGGTAATAGATCATGGGTTTGTCATAGATGGGCATGATCTGTTTGCTGATAGCATAAGTAATAGGGTGCAAACGGGTGCCGGAGCCTCCGGCTAGTATAATACCTTTCACGCAGTTTATTTTTTTTAAATCAACAGGAAAACGAAAAAATTATTGCCAAGGTAAGCAGAAAGCACATAAAACAGAAAAGCAGTCCAAAGGAGGGAAAGATTTTCAACAATTCAGATAAGGGTTCTTAAACGAGCGGGTCAATTAGATGATATATGAAGTAAACCAATGCAGCCAATAGACCGCTGACAGGTATCGTAAGAATCCAGGCCCAAAGCAGGTTGACGGTAACTCCCCAGCGAACAGCCGAAAGGCGTTTAGTGGCACCCACACCCATAATCGAACCGGCAATAGTATGCGTTGTACTTACGGGGATTTTTAGTGCTTCAGTGACAAATAGTGTTATGGCACCCGCAGTTTCTGCAGCCACCCCTTCAAATGGAGTTACTTTCGTAATACGGGTTCCCATTGTTTTGACTATTCGCCAACCCCCTGTCAGGGTACCCAATCCCATGGCCAAATGACAGGCAAAAGGGACCCAGTAAGGAAGTTCCTTGGCATCACCGATTTGCCCGGCAGCTATCATTGCAGCGGCAATAATTCCCATTGCTTTTTGCGCATCGTTACCACCATGTCCTATACTAAATGCGCCGGAAGATATCAATTGCATCCTCCGGAACCATTTGTTGGACTTGTCCACGTTCAGGGTATTCAAATAAAAAGTAAGAATTGAAATTGTTACTATAATAGATGCTAAGAGGATCCATTTTAAGTTCCTGGAAAAAAGAAAACTTTCAGGAAAAAGGATTCGTAGTTTATTTTTTTTAATTTTTCCGGGTCCAACTCAAGATTAATATAAAGCAGGTATCCCGCTAATACCAATACAAAAATCGAAACCAACTTGGGCAGGTGGCTTTTTCGGAAGGAATTATAAAACCACAATGATAGAATAAGGGCCATTATCATTCCAATCATTGGGGCAAGAAAAATGAATGCAGCTGTCTTAAGAATGATCGGGGAGCTAACTGAACCGAAACCGGCATGAGCAATGGCTGCACCTGCAAATCCACCCAATAAAGTATGAGATGATGATGAAGGAATACCAAACCACCAGGTAATCAGGTTCCAGATTATAGCGGCAATTATTCCTGAAAATATTACCGGTAATGTAATGAATTCTTTATGTACCGATTTTGAAATGGTGGTAGCAACATTAAAATCAGTGAAGATGAAGAGCGCAATAAAATTGAAAAAGGCAGCCCAGACTACTGCCTGGAATGGGGTTAATACTTTGGTAGAAACAACAGTTGCAATTGAATTGGCAGCATCGTGAAAACCATTGATATAGTCGAAAATCAAGGTAAGCCCTATAATGACGATGAGGAAGGTTGTCATATGATTACTTTGCTGATGTGTTATTTTTGCAAGGGTGCAATGGAGGATACTTTTAAAAATTTGAAACTACTTTCTCCTGATAGTTTACAAAGCTGCCTTATTAAAGACTGAAATTAAGAGTATTTAATAATGATAGATTCTATCACATTAGCCGCATCCTCGCATTTATCTGTTACCACTTCCATTACCTGGTAGATCTCTCTTTTCTTAATAACTTCTTTGGCATCGGGTTCCGTTTCAAACAAACGATCGATGCTCATATCAAATACATCATCAGCCTGGTTCTCGATGCTGTTAACTTTTACCAGCGCATCGGTAATAATGCGCATATTGCGCATGTTCCTTAATTCTCCAACGGCCGTTTTTATATTGTCACAGGCCTGTTCAATAAGGTCGGCCATTTTCTGGATGCCTACATCATTAGGATTTATTCTGTAAAAATTTATCTTTTTTGCCGTAGCGTAGGTGTAATCGCAAATATCGTCCAGGGCGGATGCGAGGTAATGAATATCTTCCCGGTCGAACGGCGTAATAAAATTGCGACCCAATTCCGTGAAAATGCGATGCGTCAATTCATCATTCTGGTGCTCCAGGTCTTCTACCTTAGAAATAACTGCAGCACGCTTATCAAAGTCAGGTTCTGTTACCACTTCTTTTAAGGTCTTACCCATTTTGGAAACATTATCCGCCACCTCTTCAAATAAGGTATAGAAAACCTTGTCTTTAGGCATAAATATTTTCATGATCGAATTGAGTCCCATAGAATTATTATTAATGAAATTAGAAATTTAATTGCGCCTGTAAACGTAATAGTCTTCCTTTCTGCAAGTTGGATCTTAATTTTGAATCTTCAAATCTTCTTTCTGAAAACACGTAAGAGGCAGTAAATTCGAAATTCTTATTGATTTGCCATTCTAACCCGGTTTCCAGTTCTTTTACGTTATAGCTACGAGCGTCTAATTCGTGCTTTTTTCCGCCATCATATTGTTGTAGTCTCGTAAAAGGGAACAGCACCATTTTATTTTTAAGATTTAACTGATAGGAAACGGTAATATAGCCACCTTTCAGATCTGCCGTTTCAATGGAGTCTTTTAAGGGATTATACTTGGGTCCTTTTCCTGTATTATATTCCGCCTGGATTCCCAGTGGTTTGGGATACAAGATAAAGCTGGCGGCCATTCTTTTATCGTCAAATTCAAAATTATTTGCAGCTTTTACATTAACCGTTCTTAAATCGGCTGGCAAAACATATTTCCCGGCATAAGCCTGTAATCCGGGTTCAATAATTTGTTTACCTATCTGAAAAGGATAACTGATTCTCGAAACAACATGGAGGCTGTTATTCTGTTCGGCCCGGTTGGCGGTTTGACCATTATATACACCAAAGGCAAAAACACCGTAGTCCCCCGAACCTTTTAAATTTTCGCTGACAAAAGAAGCGAAAAGTTTTCTGATCTTTTCCGGTGCCCAATAAAAAAAGGCCCCTAAATCCCTTTCATTGGATAAGGCACTGTTTAATGCATCATTTCGGTCTAGTGGAAGCCGGTTTTGTGATGATTGCATATTTTCAAAACCGAATGGAACCTTGCTTTGCCCTAACCGTAAACGGAATTCATTCTTCTTATCAAATCCAATATCGATATATGCATCCCTCAGCTGAAAAATATTTAAGGTGGTCCCGGATGAGCTTCCAAAATCGGGCTGAATGTAGAAGTAAATATTGTTTGTAAGGTTACCGCTTATTATGATTCGCCCCCGTCTGATCAGAATACCGCCGCCTTCCCCCCAGGATCTATCGCATTGCTCGCATTTCAATTTTGAATTAGTTTCCAGCAACCGGTTATAACGAACCTGCATATACCCCCTGATAGAAAAGCTTTCATACCAGGGCTTTTTGACTGACTTGCCAGTAACGTTAGTGGTATCAATCCTGGTTTGTTGAGACATTAGATTGGTTGTCTGTAATAACATAGTTAAAGACAGCCAGAAAATCAGGGCTTTCATTCAATAGTATCTTTTAATTGCTGGGCAAAAGTGGCAATATATTATTGCATGAAGAGGTACTCTACATTACCAAATTGTTAACTTTTACAATATAACCCCGCCAGGAATGGCAGGGTTTTTTGCAATTAAAAGATAATATATGCCTTATCTTGAGGCCTTTAGAATTGTCCGTATATCTTTTTTCCAAAAAGGAAAATTGGTTACGGAAGTGCAAATATTCTGCCTTGGTATTACCGAATAGTTACCCCGAGGTTACCAATTTATTAATTATAATTCTATTTATGTCTGATCTTTCATTCTTAGGAATTTTCTTATCCGGAAAACGGTAATGATCATAATTCGGTAACATTTGAATAATGAGCCGGTAACATTGCGCTGATACTTTTGCCCCCAACCAAACAGTCTTTTGTGAGCAAAAAGTACCTATTCATTTTCTCTATTATTATTTCATCTTTTTCCGTTTTGGCGCAAACCGGGAAGATATCCGGGAAAATATTAAATAATAAGAATGAACCCCTTTCAGGTGTTTCAGTAAAGATTGTCGGGGCACCCGGTGGAGTTAGCTCGAATGGGGAAGGAATATATGCCATTACCTTACCGGCAGGCCGGAAGTATGAATTGGAATTTTCGGCTGTTGGATATGAAAAAAAATTGGTAAGTGATATAGAAATATCTGCCAATAAGATTACGGACCTCAATATTGTATTGGTAGGGTCAGGCAAAAATTTATCGGCCGTAACAGTTACCGGCACCCGTTCTAATGCGCGTCGGGAAACAGCCGCTTCCATTATTTCGTTTCAGAAAAATACCAATACGGTTGCTTCGGTTATTTCCGCAGAAAGCATTCGCCGGTCACCCGATCGCAACACCGGTGAAGTGCTGAAAAGAACTCCCGGCGCCAGTATCCAGGAAGGTCGGTTTATAGTAGTAAGAGGATTAGCCGATCGGTATAACCAGGCCATGCTGAATGGTATTTTGCTTACCAGCACCGAACCGGACCGAAAAACATTTTCCTTCAATTTAATTCCCGCCTCCATGATTGATAATATTGTTATCAACAAAGCATTTGTTCCGGAGTACCCGGGCGAATGGGCAGGCGGGTTAATACAGGTGAATACTAAAGATATTCCTTCCAAAAGTTTTTTTAATATACAGGTAGGTACGGGTTTTAACACGCAAACTATAGGTAAAGACTTTTATAAGGATAAAGCAGGAAAAACAGATTGGTTGGGAATTGATGATGGAACCAGGTCGCTGCCCTCTTCCTACACACGCAAAGCCGAGTTTGATGTATTGACTCCATCCGAAAAAACAGCCATCGGAAAAAAAATGCGTAACGCATGGATGGGTACACGAGCTACAGCGCCGCTGAATGCTTCATTTGATATTAATGGAGGATTCAATACTAAATTGTTTGGAAAAACAATTGGGGGCACACTGGGTATCGTGTATAATAAATCCAACCGAATTCTTAATCTCGTTAACCGATCCAATTCATTATCTGGGAACGTGTTTAGCGTTAACTACGATCTTATTGACACCCGCTTTGCCCAGGATGTTTCAGTAGGGGCCCTGGGAAGCTTCTCAGTCCAGCTTAATTCATTGAATAAAATTTCCCTTAAATCCATTATTAATGTTAATTCAACGAATTTTATATCTAATCGTAATGGAATTGATTATAACCGGGATGAGCAAATAATCGGATCCGAAATTACTTTTAAGCAGAACACTTTTTTCACCTCGCAAATTGCCGGTGAACATATTATTGCCAAACCGCTTAAATTAAAATGGTACGGAGCATTCAATATTCTGGATGGTTACATACCTGATCAACGTCGCATTTTGTATTCCAAATCCAGAACGGGGGCTGGTCCCTATAGCCTGATCGTTTCTAATACACTGTCTCAGCAAAGCGGAAGTCGTATTTTCCAGGATCTGAGTGATTATATCTATACAGCTGGTGGCGACTTAACTAATACTTTCAATCTTTTTGGCCAGAAGCAATCCTGGAAAGCAGGATATATGCTGCAGGTAAAAGATAGGTTATATGATGCTAAACTTTTCGCTAATTATTTACCGCTGGACAATGCTGCCTTGCGTCAATTAACCCCAGATAAGATTTTTGCAGAAGAAAATTTTGGAGACGGAACCGGAGATAAATTTGGTTTTGACGCTATAAAAGGTAGAAACTTCCGATACCTGGCCAATACTATTCTGAATGCCGGTTTCTTTCAATTTGATAACCAATTTTCCTCCGCATTTCGCGTTGTGTGGGGATTACGGGTAGAACACTTTGACCAGGTGGTAGGTAGTTTAAAAAAATGGGACCCACGATTCACCCATACAGTAGTAACCGATTTTCTTCCGGGTATAAATGCTACGTTAAAACTTAATGATAAGACTAATCTTCGGGTTTCAGGTTCTCAAACGGTGATCCGACCGGAACTACGCGAACTATCGTACCTCAACATTTATGATTTCGAATTAAATGCTTCCGTACAGGGCAACCCTTCCCTGGAGCGAACAAAGGTCTCCAACCTGGATATCAGGTATGAAGTTTATCCCCGTGCCGGAGAAGTATTTACTGTAGGGGCCTTCTATAAATTTTTTGATAAGCCGATTGAGCAAATTTTTAATGAAGGCAGCGGGGGCTCCAGCACGTTCAGCTATCAAAATCCGGAGAAAGCAAAATCGTTTGGTGGTGAAATGGAATTGCGTATGAAGCTGGATTTTATGAAAATGAAAAATTTTACTTTCCAGGCAAATGGTGCCTACATCTACAGCCGGATCACCGACCAGGGATTCCAGGTGAACAGGCCCCTTCAGGGTCAATCGCCTTACATTATAAATATTGGGTTATTATATGATTTGCCAGAGGCTGGATTTAATACCACTATATTATTCAATCGGGTGGGCGAACGAATTTACCTGGTGGGAGATATAACAGCCGGGGCGGGTTCTCCTGATATTTATGAAGCGCCGCGTAATTTGCTCGATTTCCAGGTGTCAAAAAAGATACTTAAGTCAAAAGGTGAATTACGACTGACGATCTCCGATATTTTAAATAATACTCAATACTTCTATCAAAATATAGATAAGAAGACCTCGTTCCAGAAAAATAATGATGCATATCGTTTCACCAGGAAATTCGGAACCACCGTTGGTCTCACTTTTAATTATTCATTGTAAACTCTATTAAAAACAATACAGAAAATGAAACAGGTATTATTCTATTTAGTAGCCCTCAGTGCGATTTCTTTTTGGGGTTGCCGCAAGATTGAAATGGATGGAGAAAAAGAAATTGTTATAATTACCCAGCCAGGTACGGGTACTACCGGTCAGACGATTACCGTGTCGGGTCGGATAAATGCTGATACGACATTCAGAAAGGCAAATACTTATATACTGAAAGGTCTCGTATATATAGTTGGAAATCATACCCTGAATATTGAAGCAGGGACTACTATTAAAGGATCATACAGCGGAAGCGACGTGGCCGCGTTGATAATTACCCGCGGATCAAAAATAAATGCCGTGGGTACCCCTACCGAACCCATCGTATTTACTTCGGCTGCTCCGAGTCCTTCTTCAGGCGATTGGGGCGGAATTGTAATTTGTGGTAAGGCGGCTGTTAATACAAGCTTCAACGGAACCGCCGGCTTATTCCAGGTAGAAGGAGGAGTGGATAATGCTAATGGCGATGGCCTTGCAGGATCAGGGGATGCCGTGGTTCCTGCGCCAATCGATAATGACAATTCAGGAATTTTAAGTTATGTACGAATTGAATATGCCGGGTACGCATTTCAACCGGATAAAGAGATCAATAGTTTAACGATGGCCGCGGTGGGAAGTGGTACGACGATTGATCACGTACAGGTTATTTATGCAAAAGATGATGCCTTTGAATGGTTCGGAGGCTCGGTAAATTGTAAATACCTCGTTGCGTATAAAACGCAGGACGATGATTTTGATACGGATAATGGATATAGCGGTAAAGTTCAATTCGGATTAGTAATCCGCGACTCCCTGATTGCAGATATTTCTACCTCCGAAGCATTCGAAAGTGATAATAATGCCAGCGGCACGGTAGTTACTCCCAAAACAAGCGCCGTGTTTAGCAATATAACGGCTATAGGCCCTCGTGCTACGCTGGGCAATTCCGGAAACACCTTGTTCCGTGCTGGTGCCCAGATACGTAGAAACTCAACTATTTCAATTTATAATTCAATAATAATGGGATGGCCCCAGGCCGTGCTGATTGATGCCAGTACGGGCTCTCCCACTGATCTAAATATTAACGATAGTACGCTTCGTATACGTAATACCACCCTGGCAGGGAATACCGTAAATGTGAAGTATACGGTGAGTGCAAGTGCTCCCACCGGCGCATCCGATGCAAGCATCCTGGCTTGGTTTACGAACTCCTATTTCAATAATGATATACTCACCAACGCGTCTGATGCAAAATTGATACAACCATTTAATTATAATGCACCCGATCCCACTCCATTTGCAGGAAGCAATGGCAACCAGAAAATACTGAACGGCGCAAGCTTTACCGATCCTAAATTGGCAGGGCCATTCTTCAGTACGGTGGCCTTTCGTGGGGCCATTGCCCCGGCAGGACCCGAGGCTACCTGGTGGAAAGGATGGACACGATTCTCCGGGCTCTAATTTTTTTTATTTAATAAATTATCAAGCCGCTCTTTTAAAGAGCGGTTTTTTAATGATACCATAACAGTGATTCATATGCAGGTAATGTTAATGGCGCAACTTGCAGGCAAGTAGTTCTTTTTATCGGTGCAAATGGTTTTCATACTATCTGGCAAACTTTTTCTCATGTGACTGCAGCCGTCCGGTTTCTACCGGGACGGTTTTTTCATTTTGAAAAGAGGTGGGAGAATATGAGGAAACGTGCGATTCTGTTCAGGTATTTAACCTGGTTTATTAATTATTGTGAAAGTTTATTCATTACCAAAATGACGTAAAGAAAAATCTTTGACAGGTATATTTCCCCTCTTTTACCCTTTTCCTGACGCAAAAAAAGCGACTTATTTTAAAACCGTTTTTACGATAAGGGGGAATTTCAATTAAAGAAAAAATGTGGATAAGGAATATCTAATTTGTGCTTTAGATCGGTACAGCGGCACATCAGCATTTCTACTATTGCTTCGGTGGAATATTCAAACTTAATTTCGGGCACTTTGTCGCTAGACATCCACCGGTTAAAATGATCGGTAAAGTCGTCATCGATTGCTTTTATAACGGGAACACCTAGTTTTTTTAGAGCTGCGGCATTACATTGCTGTTCATATTGTCCGCGGATCGGTATAGCGATAAGTTTCTTTTTTAAATACAAAGCTTCCGAAGGAGTTTCAAACCCTCCTCCTGTAATAATACCATAACAATTGATCAGACTTTTGTTGAACGCTTTCTGATCTATCGGAATATAAGTAAGATTCGCTTCCCGAATTATTTCTTTTTTCTGATGCGAGAAAATTTCAAAACAATGATCTTTTAACGGCTGCAGATATTTACGCAAATCGTTATCGCAATAGGAAGGAAGGTATACCGTTATATGTTCCTTATTTTTAGGATCGGATTGAATTATATCTTTTTTGATCACGGGCGAAAAAATAAAGTCATCATATGACTGAAAATGGAGGCCCATGTTCTGGGTACCTTTCGCATAATTCTTTAAAACCCATTCTCCCACCCGGCTGATTTTTTCGGGACGCGGAGTATTATCAGATAGAAAACTCGCCTGGTGCCCAAAGTTTACCGACGCTATTTTCTTTTTGGCACAGGCCATTGAAGTAATGCATTCAAAGTCGTTGATCACGAGGTCGTATTTCTCTACCGGCAAATCATTTATTTCCTTGATAATCTTCCAGGGATAAATGTTGCGGATCATTTTGCTGTAGCTCAATCTTCCTGTGCAAGTATAAAAAAGACTTATTCCTTTACTGCGGAACTTAACAGGTGCATCCATTTCCAGGCTGCTGTTGGCGCCACTTAAGAAAATATCTACGCTCCCATATCTTTCTAAATAGGGCAGTAGTTCCATCGCCCGGCTGATATGACCATTCCCTGTTGCCTGTACTGCGTAAAGTATCTTCATAAACAATTTATAATATTAATGAGTTAATGTAAAAATTGATTTGGTCGGTAATTACCGTGGGTTCTGCCTGTATGTCAATACTGCTGTGATTGAAATCTTTCTCGTCATATGAAAATATTTTCCATTCCTGGTGGTGGTATTCGAGGGAAGTGAGATGTTCTACCCAGTCGCCACTGTTTAGATAAGTGACTTTTCCATTGGGGGTTTCAACCACCCGCTGCTGGGGTTGATGAATGTGGCCACAAATTACATAATCGAACTTTTTCTCAATGGCTAGCTCAGCCGCTATCTGTTCAAAATCGTTTATTTTAGCAACAGCCTTGTTCACGCCTTCCATTATTTTTTTTGAAAAGGAGACCTTTTCCTTTTTGAAAAATGTTAGAACTGAATTGATGCTGCGATTTAATAATAAAAGAAGTGCGTATCCATTACTCCCCAGTTTAGCCAGAAATTTAGCGCCTCCCCTCGTGGTATTATCAAATACATCTCCATGAAAGATCCAGGTCATTTTATTATTGATTTCTAACACCAGCTTGTCGGTAAGCGTAAAATTGCTTAACTGAAAATCGGTATAACGGCGTAGTTGTTCATCATGATTGCCGGTGATATAAAATACCCTTGTGCCCGACATCATCAGGTTAAGTATTTCCTTTATAACAGCCATATGTGTGGCCGGGAAATATCGTTTGGAGAATTGCCAGCCGTCAATAATGTCGCCATTTAATATAAGAATATTCGGGCTGATACTTTTCAGGTAAGCCACCAGTTCCCTGGCCCGGCACCCATAGGTTCCCAAATGAACATCTGATATAACTACAACATCTACTGATCTTTTTTCCATTTTATGGGTTTTACAAAGGTCTTTCTAACAACTGAGTGGTGCAATTATAAACCATTATGAAATTGTAAGGGTTGTGTGAACTAATTGTTACCGGTAGTTGCCTCTTTGTTTCCTTCATTTTCTGGTAACAATACGTTAAGTATTCATTCATGGCCGATTAACAATGCCATAACAAGGCTGGTATAGTTTCGCTCCATAATAACTCTCTCCAAAATCAAAACTTATGTTTATGAGTAAATTTAATCGCCTTACCAGGAGAGTGGTAACTATGCTGGTGTTCGTAGCCTTACCATTTCTTTCTATCGCGCAAAAATCCGTTTCAGGCAAAGTAATTTCTTCTAAAGACCAAGTTCCTATTCCCGGGATTACCGTTAAAGTAAAAGGAACAAATAAGGGAACCGCTACCAATACCGAAGGCTTTTTCTCAATTGTTGCAGGTAAGGGTGATTTACTTATTTTCAGTGGTGTAGATATTAAAGAAACCGAGCTGCAAATAACAGATGCTGCCAGCTACGTCATCTATGTGGAATTAAATCCGACGGCAATGAAAGAAGTGGTAGTTACAGCGTTGGGTATTAAAAAAGAAGTAAAACGACTTGGTTATTCGGTGCAGGATGTAAAAGGTGCTGATCTTGTAAAAGCCCGGGAGCCAAATGCTATTAATGGCCTTGTTGGAAAAGTGGCTGGCCTTTCAATTGGCGCTTCCGCAGAAATATTGGGAAGGCCCCAAGTTTTGCTGCGCGGTAACAGCTTGAATTTTTTTGTAGTCGATGGCGTGCCTATCAATTCTGATACCTGGAATATCAGCCCCGATGATGTTGAAAGCTATACTGTATTAAAAGGGCCCACAGCCGCCGCTTTATATGGAAACCGGGCTGTGAATGGAGCAATCATCATCAATACTAAAAAGGGTACAAGGGATAGAAGAGGATATTCCGTTGAGTTCAACTCAAGCGTCATGATTGAAAAAGGCTTCAATGCCTTTCCTAAAGTGCAGGATGAATATGGTCCTGGTGATCATGGAAGATATTCCTTTGTCGATGGACGGGGTGGTGGTCTTAACGATGGCGACTACGATATATGGGGCCCCAAGTTCGAAGGCCAGTTGATTCCGCAATATGATAGCCCGGTGGATCCGGTAACCGGCGTTCGTACCGGAACACCATGGGTGGCCCGTGGCAAGGATAACCTGGATCGGTTCATACAAGCAGGTTTATTGACCACCAATAATATCGCTGTTTCTGCAAGCAGTGAAAAATCAGACCTGCGTTTTTCTTTGACGCATACCTATCAAAGAGGTATCGTACCCAATTCGCAACTGAATAGTTTCAACTTCAATACTTCTCTTACGCATCGGTTCTCTGATAAATTGAAGTTTGAAGCGAATGTGAATTACAACCGCCAGTTTACGCCCAACGTACCCGATGTGAATTATGGTCCCAATAGTATGATCTATAATATTATTATTTGGGGCGGGGCTGATTGGAACATTGATGACATGAAAAACTACTGGCAACCCGGCAAAGAAGGTGTTCAGCAAATCTATGCTGAATATCAACGATACAACAATCCATGGTTCCTGGTTAAAGAATGGTTGAGGGGTCATTATAAAAACGATTTTTACGGTTACACAACCCTCAGTTACAAAATAAGTAAGGAACTGGAAGTAATGGGACGTACTTCGGTAACAACTTATGACCTGTTGCGTACCGAAAAATTTCCTTACTCCGCTACTACCTATGGGCGTGAAGAAGCTCGTGGTGACTACCGGGAAGATGCCCGTAAACTCTTTGAGAATAATACCGAGTTGCTCATAAAGTTCAATAAAAATTTTTTTAGCGATCTCAGCGTATCAGCGGTTGCCGGCGGTAATGTGCGAAACCTGCGATATAATTCCAGTTTTGTATCAACCAACTACTTAAACGTACCCGGCATTTATACGTTTGCTAATTCGCGCAACCCGATCGTGGCGTCTAACTTTTCTTCCGAAATGCTGGTAACAAGCGCCTATGGATCTTTGGATCTCTCCTATAAGAATTTGATCAATGTAAATGCTACGGTTCGTACCGATAAATCCTCAGCAATACCCGGTGCTAAACCGGGTACTTACCCATCAGTATCTGTAAGTACGGTGGTTTCTGATTATGCGAAACTTCCACAGGCGATTTCTTTCCTCAAATTAAAAGCATCATATGCCAATGTTCGCGACGGCGGTACTTCGGCGTATATCGGACCCTCTTCTTACCCGATAGGATATGGTGCAGCGTACAACACTTCTTATGATGGTCCAACTTATAGCCTGGTTAGTAAAGTATACAGTACCCGCCTCGATTATAATAATACAAGTGCGGCCTACTATACCGATAATTTATATGATGAGATTCAAACGGCAGCCCGTACTAATTATGAAGCTGGTTTCGATCTCCGGTTCCTGAAGAACCGGATTGGGGTGGACGCAGTTTATTTCTCTTATTTAGATGGCCCGCAGATTTTCCGAAATCCTATTTCACAAGCTACCGGTTATACTGCATTATTTATTAATGCTGCTAAATATGCCACCAAGGGTTTTGAAGTAAGTATCAATGGAAATCCTCTACGAACAACCGATTTTTCATGGGATCTATTACTGAATTGGTCAACGTATAAACAAACCTACCAGGAGTTACCGGCGGATTCTATTTTAGTAGGACAGATCTATGTTAAGAAGGGCGATCGCCTTGATATGTACCAGGGTAGTGCTTATGCAAGAACACAAGACGGTAAGATTATCAATGATGCCGGTGGACGCCCGATTGTTTATCCCAAGAACCAGGTATTTGGTTATTCAAATCCTGATTGGGTATGGGGATTAACGAACAAGTTCCGATACAAGAGTTTTAATCTGACCGTGCAGATTGATGGTCGGGTAGGCGGTACGATGGAAAATTATCTCCGCCGCCAGACTTTCCGTGGTGGAAGGCATACTGAAACAGCTGAAGGTGCAATGGGTGAGGCTCGTTACCAGGATTATCTTGGAAACAAATCCTGGGTGGGAGAAGGCGTTAAGATTGTAAGCGGAACACCTATCTATGATCCGGTAACCGGAGTGATCACGAATTATAAGGATCTCACCTTTGCTCCCAACGACATAAAAACATTCTTGCAGGATTATATCAGCCGTTACAATTCTACCGCGGAAGGAAACCTGATGAGTAAGACATTTGCTAAAGTGCGGGAGATTACGCTGGGATATAATGTTCCTGCGGAATTACTCGGCAAATCATTTATACGGTCGGCAACTATATCCTTTGTTGGAAGAAACCTGTTCTATTTAGCGGATAGCAAACACAAAGATGTGGATATTGATCAGTATCCCGGAAGCCAGAATTCAAGCAGCCTGCAAACACCCACTATAAAAAGATATGGTGTAAATATCAATATCGTTTTCTAATATTTCCAAAATCATTCAACTCTTTTAATATGAAATTTAAATGGATCCTTCTCAGCACCGCTTTGGTAATTCTTGCGGGATGTGAAAAAAAATTCGACGACCTGCAAAAAAATCCTAACAGTCCGGAAAGTGTACCTGCCTCGTTAGCATTGAACGGTGTAGAGAACAGTATAAACCAGCGCCCATGGGGGCTGGAGCACCGCTGGAACCAGTTCGCCTGCTGCAATTATAATTATTATGGCAACCAGGAATACAACTGGTCAGGCGCTACTTTGTATTATACAACATTGAAGAATGTAATTAAAATGGAAGAGGAAGCGCTTAAATCGGGTCGGAAAAGAAGTAAACCCCTATTCAGCACTGGGAAAATTCTTCCGGGCCTATTTATTTTACGAAATGACGATGCGGGTAGGCGATCTTCCCATGAATGAAGCGTTGAAGGGAACGGAAACCTTGCAGCCCAAATACGATACACAGAAAGATATTTTTGTACAAGTACTTGAAATGGCTCGAAGAAGCGAATACGGATATGATCCAATTGATTGCTGCTGCCGATAATATCTTTATTGGGAGATTTTTATTACAACAATGATCTCCGCAAATGGCAGAAAGTGGTTAATACGTTTCACTTGCGGGTACTTATCAGTCTAAGTAAAAAAGAAACGGATCCGGCGCTGAATATTAAGCAAGACTTCAATAAAATATTCGGTAATAAAAGTGGCTACCCGGTTATGAATGATATGACAGATAACCTGCAGTTTGTTTATATCAATCCGTCCAATAAGTATCCGATTAATCCCGACAACTTTGGATTTGATGCCACCCGGTACAATATGTCTTCAACGTATCTTGGTTTACTAACCAATATCAAAGATCCCCGCACTTTTGTCGTAGCTGATCCCGCGGGTTCCAAATTGAAAGCGGGCCTTCTACCTTCCGATCATGCAGCTTTTGTTGGAGCAAATCCGGCAGAGGACCTTGCTGATATGTCCACTAAAGCAGGTATTGATAATGGCAGTGGTTTTGTGCCGGGCGCTTATTCTTTCTATGGACGAAAAAGATATTATAGTACGTATACAGCAGAGCCTGGAATTCTTATTGGCTATCCGGAAATGTGTTTCAATATTGCCGAGGCCATTAATAGAGGATGGATCACCGGCGATGCCGAAGAATGGTATAAAAAAGGAATACAGTCATCAATCGGTTTTTATGGAATTAAGGAAGGAGTGAATACCTTTTTTTACCTGAAAGCCGGTGGCAAAGTAGCGGAAGGGGGGGATTACATTCCTTTTACCGTAAATTTTATTTTCAATGATTATTACAACCAGGCAATGGTGAAATATGCTGGTAATAATGCTGGTGGATTAGAGCAAATCATAAAACAAAAATATCTTGCTTTCTTTCAGCATTCCGGATATGAAGCTTATTATAATTACCGCCGTACCGGCCTGCCTGTTTTTGCAATGGGAGGTCCGGGAACCGGCAATAGTGGAAAAATCCCCCGTCGTTTTCAATACCCCGGAACCGAACGCACTACCAATGCGACCAATTTGACGGAAGCTTTACAGCGGCAGTATAGTGGAAACGACGATATTAATTTGGATATGTGGATTGTAAAATAAAGAGTGTTTTTAGGCAAATCAATAGCAACTTGAGCAGTTTTAATCTGAATCGGCGAAGCTTGTCTAAGTTTCGCCCTTTTTTTTAATGAATTAATTAACTTCCGGTATGAAAAAATTATTCCTGGTCTTTTTACAACTAATTATTGTAATGGCTCTTAATGGCCAACAATCAAAAACTAAGAACTTAATTATAGTTACACTGGATGGTATGCGCTGGCAGGAAGTATTCAATGGGGTAGATGAAGTATTGATGAATGACAGCATCTACAATCGCGACCGAAAGGGAATGGAATCAAAATTCTGGGCGCCTGCATCAGAAGAGCGAAGGAAAAAATTATTTCCTTTTCTATGGGATATGGTGGCAAATAAAGGACAGTTATATGGAAACAGGAAGTATGATAATAAAATGGACAATGCCAATCCGTATTGGTTCTCTTACCCTGGCTATAATGAAATTTTTACGGGCTACCCCGACACTGCCGTAAACTCCAATGATAAAATATGGAACAAAAATGAAAATGTACTGGAGTTTCTTAATAAGCAAAAAGGGATTGCAGGTAAAGTAGCCGCTTTTGCTACCTGGGATGTATTTCCTTATATATTAAATGAACCCCGCAGTGGCGTATACGTAAACGCCGATGTTGATACGCTTGCGTTTAATACCCCTTCCCTCAGGCTGCTGAATGATATGCAGTTTCTAACCACAAAGCCTATTGGCGTGCGCCCCGATATTATTACTTATATGGCGGCCAGGGAGTACCTGAAGGCTTTCCGACCACGAGTGCTGTATATTGCTTTTGATGAAACGGATGATTTTGCCCATGCTGGCATGTACGATCAGTATATTGGCAGTGCGCATGCGCAGGATGCTATGATGGCCGATCTCTGGAATACTATTCAATCTATACCACAATATAAGAACAGTACTACTTTATTAATTACTTGTGATCATGGAAGGGGGGATAAGGTTAAGGATAATTGGAAACATCATGGTAAGGATATTGAAGATGCTCACGAAATATGGCTTGCTGCAATGGGTCCTGATATAAAACCTGTTGGGGAAATGAAAGAACCGGCCCAGTTATATCAAAAGCAATTGGCAGCCACCATTGGAGCATTGCTTGGATACAAGTTTACAGCAAATCACCCGGTAGCAGAACCAATTAACAGCCTCTTAAAAAAATAAAAATGGAATCAGCCGCCTCTATAAAAATTGCGGAAGAAATTATTGAACTTTTCCGGCTGCATGGCAGCAATGAATATGCCGGGGAAAAAGTAACCCAACTAGAGCATATGTACCAGGCAGCAGTCCTTGCCGGTAAACAGGGTTTTGATGAGGAAGTGGTTCTTGCAGCTTTTTTGCATGATATAGGGCATATCTGTGTTTCCGCGCAGGAGAATATTGAAATGGGCGGTTTTGGAATAAAGGATCATGAAGCAATAGGAGCTGAATTTTTAGCGGAAAAAGGATTTTCCAAAAAACTCATCCGGCTCGTTGAATCGCATGTGGAAGCCAAGCGGTATCTCACCTGGAAGAGGCCATGGGTATTACGATCA
This sequence comes from uncultured Chitinophagaceae bacterium, assembly GCA_963775145.1. Taxonomy (GTDB): domain Bacteria; phylum Bacteroidota; class Bacteroidia; order Chitinophagales; family Chitinophagaceae; genus Endoryza. The sequence continues at coordinate 332,224 of CAVZHZ010000008.1, read as the reverse complement.
GTTGTCGGAGGCCAGCAAAATAACATTGGAATACCAGGGTGGAAAAATGGAAGAAGCTGAGGCGCTGGCTTTTGAGCACTATCCTTTATTCCACCTAATCATCCAAATGCGTTTGTGGGATGAGGAAGCAAAAGTGGAACAGCAACCAATAGGTAACCTGGAAAAATACCGGGATATGATCGTTCGTCATTTAACTAAACAAAACAATTAAAGTATAATGGCAAAATTTCAACTGGTCGTTTTTGATATGGCAGGCACCACGGTGGAAGATAAAGGAAATGTGGCCAACGCGTTCATCGATGCATTTCACCAGCATAATATTGAAGTGGAAAAAGGGGAAGTAAAAAAAGTAATGGGATGGCGTAAAATAGATGCTATAAAATTGTTACTGGAAAGATTTCATCCCCAGCCATTTTCGCCGGAAGAAGAATTGATTGAAAAAATACACGATTCTTTTATTCAAAACATGGTAGAATTTTATAAAACAGATCCTGGTATCCGGCCTTTACCTTTTGCGGAAGAAATTTTCAGTCAATTAAAAAGTAATGGAATAAAAATAGCCCTGAATACGGGGTTTACAAAAGTTATCACTGATACAATCCTGGCACGGCTACATTGGAACAACGGAGCTACTAAAATTGATTTCGTTATTTCCAGTGACGAAGTGCCCGAAGGACGACCTTACCCATTCATGATTGAAACAATAATGCGGCAACTGAATATTAACGATCCGCATCAGGTAGTTAAAGTGGGTGATACGGAAGTAGATATTCTGGAAGGAAGAAATGCAGATTGTGGATTAGTTGTTAGTGTGACCACCGGTGCGTATACCCGCGAACAATTGCAGCAATATAACCCGGATCATATTATTGATAGTTTATCCGAACTTCCTTCGCTAATTTTATAAATGACCTTAACCAAATCGACATCAGGGTTTAATCGCCGGCAGGTGCTTACTGCCCTGTATGCAGCCACCATTGCTTTTTTGACCTACGCATCGGTGTATGCTTATCGTAAACCATTTACGGTAGCCACTTTTGAGGGTATTCAGTTTTGGGGTGTTCCTTATCAAACTTTACTGATCATCAGCCAGGGAATTGGGTATATGCTCAGTAAGTTTTATGGTATCAAATTTATTTCAGAATTAAAAAGACTCGGTCGCTGGCGCACCAGTGCCACCTTGATAAGCTTAGCCTGGCTTTCCCTGCTGGTATTTGCCCTTATTCCTCCGCCCTATGGAATGTTGTGCCTGCTGGTAAATGGTTTTATGCTTGGTTTTATGTGGGGCATTGTATTTAGTTATGTAGAAGGAAGAAGAGCAACTGATTTTATCGGATCTGCTATGGCAGTAAGTTTCATTTTTGCCGGAGGCTTTACCAGGTCCGTGGCTGTATGGTTAAGGGAGAGCTGGCAGGTTCCTGAACAATGGCTGGGGTTTACCACCGGGCTGCTGTTTGCTGTACCATTAATTCTGTTTCTTTACCTGGTAGAAAAAATTCCTTCACCGGATGCAGATGATATAAGAGAGCGGACGGTTCGCTTGCCAATGAATAAGGAAGGTCGGCAAAAATTACTTCGCCAGTTTGGTGCAGGAATTATTCTAATTACCGTCACTTATTTATTTTTAACGGTGATGCGCGACATAAGGGACAATTTTATGAGTAATATGTGGAACGATCTGGGATACGGAAAAAAGCCCGCCATCTTTACCCGCACAGAAACTATTACCTCTATAATTGTATTGATAGTAATGAGTATGCTGGTTATTATTCGAAACAATTTTAAAGCGTTCCAGGTAATACACGGTGTCATAGCAGTTGGATTCATAATTACTGGGATCTCGTCTCTATTATTTATAACGGGCTACATGGAGGGAGCCCTTTGGATGCAATTGACCGGTCTTGGTTTATATATGGGATATGTTCCGTTCAATTGTATTTTTTTTGAACGTATGATTGCCTCTTTTCGAATTGCCGGTAATGTTGGTTTTTTGATTTATATAGCCGATGCCTATGGTTATCTTGGCAGTATGAGTGTGGTACTTACTAAAGAAATACTGCGCGTAAAGTTAAACTGGGTTTCTTTTTATTCCACCGCTGTGATTATTTTTTCAATAGTGGGAGTAGCCGGAACCGTTTTATCGCTTATTTATTTCAAGCGGAAATATAAAATAATAAATACATCATGGCAAAACGATCAGCCATCGTTATCGGTGCGGGTATAGCAGGGTTGGCTACTGCTCGGGCCCTTTCAGGTAAAGGATTTTCTGTGAAGGTTTTTGAAAGAACACAGCAGGCATTAGGAGCTTCAATCCGTAATTTCGGAATGGTATGGCCCATCGGGCAACCGTCGGGCAAATTGTACGAAAGCGCGTTGCGCAGCCGAAGCATCTGGAAAGAAATCAGTAACCGGGGTGCTTTCTGGCATGAAGACGCCGGTAGTTTACACCTGGCCTATCACCCTGATGAATGGAAGGTATTGCAGGAATTGTACGAATTGTTTAAGGCAGAAAGGCCGGTAAAATTATTAACTGCGCCACAAGTTGCGGCATGCAGCGAAGCGGTAGTACAAGAAAATTTATTAGGGGGGTTATTTAGTGCAGATGAATTAATCATTGATCCCCGCGAAGCCATGGCCTCTTTACCAGGTTATATGAAGGATAATTTTGGAATTGAGTTTTATTGGGGTAAATGTGTACGCCATGTATCCGGTACCACAGTGTATGTTGGTAATGATGAGGAATACAGGGCCGATATTATTTTTATCTGCAGTGGTTCTGATTTTGAAACATTATATCCGGAAGCATATATGAAGCAACCCATAACCAAATGCAAATTACAGATGATGCGTTTGGTTAAACAACCTGATGAATGGCGCATTGGTCCGGCTTTGTGCGGAGGGCTGTCGTTAATTCATTATAAGAGTTTCCAGGCGGCTAGCTCCTTACCGGTATTGAAGCAGCGATATGAAACCACGATGAGTGATTATATGGAATGGGGTATTCACGTAATGGTATCACAAAATGGGAGAGGAGAATTGACGATCGGCGATTCGCACGAATATGGGCTAACGCCTGAACCTTTCGATAAAGATTTTATTAATCGATTGGTATTAGATTATTTGCTGCAATTTACCCGGGTTAAAAGTAGCCAGTTATTAGAATCATGGAATGGAGTTTATGCTAAGTTAACCGACGGATCTGCTCACCTTTTCTTTTCGCCCGAACCAGGTGTGTATATTATTAATGGGTTGGGCGGTGCCGGCATGACGCTGAGCTTTGGACTGGCTGAAGAATTAGTGGCAGGACTGTAACAACATGAATCTCCAATATTTCATTTAGTACTTGTTGTTCATTATAACCAGTGGCTTTTTTGAATTAGGGTACCTGGAGTAGTGAAAATTCGATCAATCTCTTTTGGTACTCAATGTAAATCCGATAGTGGTCCCTACATCTGGTGTACTGCGTACATGAATAGTTTCGCCATGCGCCTCAATGAGGTGTTTGCAGATGGCCAGCCCGAGCCCGGTGCCTCCTTTATCCCGGCTGCGGGCCGCATCGGTTCTGTAAAACCGCTCAAATATGCGGGGCAGATGTTCCTCGTCAATACCAATGCCATCATCGCTGATTTCTATTAATACGCGCTGATCATCTGTTCGGTAAATGCTGGCCACAATCGTACCATTTTGCTTGCCGTATTTGCTGGCATTTTCCACGAGGTTATCAAGAACCTGCTTTATTTTTTCTTTATCGGCAAACACCGTAATCGGGGCTTCACAGCCTTTTTTTATAATGGCATGAATGTTTTTGTCCTGCATTTTTATTGACAACGCATCAAAAACTTCCATCACCAGTTCCTGAATTACAAAATTCTGCTTATATAATAATTGCTCCCCTCTTTCCAGCCTGGATATTTCATCAAGGTCGTTCACCAGGTTCACCAGGCGGTTGGTATTCTTTGCCGCTTTTTCAAGAAATTTTTTGCTGACTTCTTCATCATCTATTGCGCCATTCAGCAGGGTATCTACATAACCCTGGATGGCGAAAATGGGTGTTTTAAACTCATGGGCGAGATTTTGTAAAAATTCTTTCCGGTATACTTCGTTTTTCTGAAGCACTTCAATTTCCTTTCTTTGCCGTTCGCCCCATTCTTCTACATCTTCCCGTACCTCGTCAATACTTTTCTGCGGTAGTATATATTTAAAGTACACTTCCTCGCGGCGGGTGGCTTTGGTCTGATGAATCAGCTTATAAATGAGTTTTATCTTCCGGTAGATAAATCGTTCGAGCGTAAAAATGATGAGACCGAAGCTACCGGCAAAAATGATTAATAAGGAAGCGAGCCCAATTTCCCATCTGCCTGTTATAATGAATATTCCAAAGGCTATCGGAACTGATAATATCCCAGCCGTAAATGCGGCCAATTGCCGTGGGGATAAATTTTTGGTAGAAAACATTATGTACAAAACTACAAATCAAACTTATAACCAACGCCTTTTACTGTTCTGATGCAATCGAGCCCCAGTTTCTGGCGGACTTTCCGGATATGTACGTCAATGGTTCGGTCGCCCACAATAACTTCATTACCCCAAATCTGGCTCAAAATTTCATTTCGTAAAAAAACTCTTCCTGGCCGGGAAGCAAGCAGGTGTAATAATTCAAATTCTTTCTTGGCAAGAATAACTGACCGGCCATCCACTTTTACTTCAAATTTAACCGGGTCGATTTCAATATTCCCGATTTTTATCAATGAATCAACGGGTTCTTTGTGTAAACGACGGAATAAGGCATTTACCCGGCTCATCAGCACTTTAGGACTTATTGGCTTGCTTACATAATCATCAGCCCCCGATTCCAGTCCTTTTATATGAGAACTTTCATCGTTCAGTGCCGTTAAAAAAATAATCAGGGTATCTTTAAAAGCGGGCTGCATGCGCAACAATTCGCAAACTTCTACTCCATTCTTCCTGGGCATCATAATATCCAGGATGATGAGATCGGGTTTGTGCATCCTGGCCTTCACCAGCGCCTCATCACCGTCGCGGGCTGTAATTACCTCGTATCCCTCCTTTACCAGGTTATACTGTATAATCTCCAGGATATCCGGCTCGTCGTCAGCTATCAATATCTTTTTGCCTTTTGGATCCATGTGGGAATAGTTATTTTCGCAAACCTACACAAATGGTACACAGGGGTAAAATCTTCATATTGAGTTCACAATTTGTTAATAATGGTGATTCCCGGGTTTGGGAATCATAATTATACCAGGATCCCCATTTTGAGCACATTGAACAATTATTAGCAAATTGTTAAGCCTCAAAATACTCATTAGGCCTGTCTTACGTTTCAATACAACCAATTGGTAGTATTTTTGCTCTCTTGAAGGAGCCCGGCTTTTATGAAAAAACATCTACTTCTTACATACATTCTTGCCCAGGTTCTATATGCTGCAACCTTTGCCCAGGATACTGCACCCGTAAAGATCGCTACTGACCGGCTGCTCTGGCATGATAATGTAGACAAACAACAGAAGAAATTACTCAATGACGAGGGGGCGGTAAAATTATCTTCCGATGAGGCAGTCAACCTTCATATTGCAGGGGCACTCATTAAACGGGTGGATGAATTGCAGAATAACCTGGAAAAAGATTCCACTATTACGGGCAATACCAAGAAGAAATATCTCCGCAGTCTCGAATCCATGCTTAAAGGGTTCAATGAAAATTGGAATAAGAAGGATTTTTCGGCGGCTATGGCACCCTCCCTGGTAGAAGCTTTTGAGGAGTGTATGCAAAAAGATTTGAAAAATGAGAGTATAAAGCCGGTTATTGATAAAAATGATTATGGTGTAGGAAAAATTTTGGTTGAATGTTTTTTATTACCCTCAGAAAATGAAGGGGTACCCGCTGCGCGCATTGAATTAATTCGAAAATATTGCGGACTTCATCCCGATGAAATTTTACCAGTGCTGCGGAACAGACCGAACTTATATTTTGCTGATAGTCTTATCACCATCGCTGCCTACCGGGATATTCCCAAACTTTATGATTATGCCCAGGCTCGTAATACCCTGAGTAATCGTTTCCGTAGTCATCCCGATTCCCTGGTCCGCCTGGTAGCGGCCATGGCCAGCAGTAAAAGCGGCCGGCTTTATTTTCCGTTTTTAGAAAATCTAATGCGCGGCAAAATAACGATGGAGGAGATTGACAAAGTAAAGAATGACGATTTGAGCTACTTCCGGCTTATGGTTCAAACCCGCATTGAGTATGCAGGTCGGGTATTGCCCCCATTAAAAGATACGGCCCGGGAAATGAAATCCCTGACCTCCATGATGGCCAGAAAAGCAAAAGAATATTTCATTAACGAAATAAACGCCCTTCATTCCGTAGATAATGAAGCTATCCGGTTTAAGCGGTTGGAAGGATTGACTGCCCAGGAATTATATTACCTCGCTGTGCTGACCGAGGACCAGATTTATACATCCAGTTTTGTGAAAGGAGTATATCCCCGCATTTTCCAACGAATGACCAACCCGCGGAGTGATAGTTTGTTGATGAGCATAAACGGAGACTTTTTCCGCAAGTTTATTAAGATGTGTGCGGGATATAATACGCTAAACGATTTTCTGTCGAGAATGGATAAAGGAAACGACAGTGTGCTGATGAAGGCATTTGTTATTGGGCTGGAAAAAATCCGGGGCACGGAAGAAGCGGTGGATGTAGCCGATTCCTACAGTAGTATAATGGATAAGAATCCTAAACTGGCAGATTTCATTCAGCAGGAAGCAAGCTGGAACTTCAACAAGAATAATAAAGCCGTAAATAAAAAAGGAACAATAATTTATAATATCCTGCAGGTGCTGTTTCAATCGGCCGATTCTACGCAGAAAGTAGATTTGTCGGCTCTTCTCGGCATTCCCCCGGTATATACCGTAGATAACGAATCGTTGAAAGACGATAGCGGTCGCATAGTTATGCAAGTATTTTTTTATGGAGATGAAGATAAGGACGGGCAGAAGTCGTTCGTAAGTTTTATGAGCATGTTTAGAAATAAACCCGATTGGAAAATATCCGAAAATGCGGAGTGGGTCTCTATTTCGGCGGTAAAAGGCCATCCCATAATAATATATGCCAACAAGCCCTTGCTCGGAGAAAATGATCCGGAAGAAACGGCTATCAATAATTTAAGTAATTATTTGTTTGATCGTAAACTGAAACCTACTATTTATGTACATCGTGGACACAGCTATCACGTAAAATCAACCATGAAGCGTATCATGCCTTCGGCCCGTATTGTCATCCTGGGTTCCTGCGGCGGTTATAATAACATTAATGAAGTGCTCACGATCAGTAATGATGCGCATATTATTTCTTCTAAACAAACCGGAACGATGTATGTGAACGATCCGATTTTACAATCTATTAATGGCTCGCTCCTGGCGGGAAAGAATATCGATTGGATAACACTGTGGAAAGACTTAAGCGCGAAATTTTCCGGAGTGGATGCTAAAGAGAAATTTGATGACTATATCCCGCCATACCGGAACCTGGGAGCCATTTTCATTAAGGCATACCGGAAAGCAATGGGTGATGAGTAAGTTTATAGTCGGTGGTTGGCTGGTACCGGTAGGTTAAATCTTTCCGACTCAGACTACCTTTCATCCACAATCCCTCGGGTACAAACTACAAACCTGTCTTATATTTACTGCCTGTTATGTCTGAACCAACAGTCCGGAAAAAAATCTTCGATTTTAGTCTGCTGAAAAGAGTCTTTCGGTACGCAGCACCCTATAAAAAACGGTTTTATTTATCGCTGTTGTTAGCCATCCTGCTTGCGGTATTGGCTCCCGTACGGCCTTTTTTAATTCAACAAACGATTAATAAATTTATAGCTTCCGGAAGTATTAATTGGGTGATCTGGATTACGGTGATTCAAATAGGTCTCCTCCTGATTGAATCAGGTTTTCGGTTTTATTTTTCTTTTATTACCGCCTGGTTGGGGCAAAACGTTGTTAATGATCTTCGTCAAAAGGTTTATAGTAAAATACTCGGACTTAATCTTTCCCAATTCGATAAAACACCCATCGGAACACTCACTACCCGATCTATTAACGACATTGAATCAATCAATGATATTTTTTCAGACGGTTTGATTCCAATTATCGCTGATCTTTTATCGATCATCTCTATATTAATAGTAATGTTTGTCACTGATTGGAAGCTCACTTTCATTTGCCTGGCTCCTTTCCCTTTTTTAATTGTAGCTACTTATTTCTTTAAAGAAAGTGTCAATAAATCTTTTATCAGGGTGCGGAATGCAGTAGCCAGTTTAAATGCTTTTGTGCAGGAACATCTGACAGGTATGCAGGTGGTGCAGGCCTTTGCCGCTGAGGAAAAGGAGTTTAAAAAATTTAACCGGATCAATAAAGAACACCGCAACGCCAACATCAACGCCATTTTTGCTTATTCCGTTTTTTTCCCGCTGGTAGAAATTATTTTGGCTGTTTCAACCGGGTTGCTGGTTTGGTGGGGCGCTACGCATGCTATGCAAATGCAGGGGAAAGAAGCCGCCTCCATGGCCGGAAAAATTATTGCCTTTGTGATGTACCTGAATCTATTGTTCCGCCCGCTTCGGGTAATTGCCGATAAATTCAATGTATTGCAAATGGGTATGATTGCCAGCGAACGGGTTTTTAAAGTGCTGGACAATGAAGATTATATCAAACCCTCGGATAAAGAAACCTATGCACCTGAAACAGTAAAGGGTAAAATTGAATTTGATAAAGTTTCTTTTTCTTATACCGGCGATCAGTATGTATTAAACAATATTTCTTTTCTGGCACTTCCTGGTGAAACGGTTGCCCTGGTAGGTCATACGGGTAGCGGTAAAACATCGATCATCAGTTTGCTTAACCGGATGTATCATATTCAAAAGGGAACGATAAAGATTGATGATGTTCCGATCGATCATTACCGGTTAGAGGCGCTGCGAAAAAATATTGGTGTGGTATTACAGGACGTTTTTTTGTTCTCCGGTTCGGTTATTGATAACATTACCCTCCGGAACCCCGATATTTCAGTGGACCAGGTAATTGCCGCTGCCAAGCTTATTGATATGCACGACTTCATTATGCAATTGCCCGGCGGGTACAATTATAATGTAATGGAGCGGGGAGGAACCCTTTCCCTTGGGCAAAGGCAACTGATTTCGTTTATCAGGGCCTTATTGTATAATCCTTCCATTTTAATCCTGGATGAAGCAACTTCCTCCATAGATACAGAAAGTGAAATGCTTATTCAGCACGCTATCGATAAAATGATTTCCGGCAGGACCTCTATCGTCATCGCTCACCGGCTTTCTACCATTCGAAAAGCCAATAAAATTATAGTATTGGAAAAAGGGGTTATCAAAGAAACAGGTTCGCACGACCAATTGCTGCAAAAAGGAGGCTATTATGCAACCCTGCATAAAATGCAATTCGAAAAGCATCCGCAAAAAGTATAAAGAGTAATATTCATTGCAGGAAAAAAAATCAGCTGTATTTAAGATAATCAGAACAAACCTTTAGCCGACTTTAATCAGGGGAATTTGTTCCATACTTTTCAACCAAAAAATAAAAAATTCCGGCTAAAAACTTCGGTTCCCTAATCTTTTTTTAAAAGGTTCATTGCCAACAGCGGAGCAAGCCGGTAGCCCTATTATCAATCCCGGTAAAAAGGGCCTTTCATAAAGCTGGTTTTGGGGAACCGGAAATCCCGTCAATAGTTTTCTCTTTTTGAATTTTTTACTGCCTCCCTCCTTATCTTTGCGCCAAATTTATAGATGGGTATGCCGGTTCGAAGTCTACAATCCTTATTGGGAGCGGTTTTCAGTATATGTTGCCTCTTTTTTTCTGCCGGCAGTTATGCGCAGGAAGATCATAAGGGTGGTCATGCGGATGCCAAACCTAAAAAAGAAGGATTCAACGCCGCGGAAGTCATCTTCGACCATATCCTCGACAACCATGATTTTCACATTTTTGATATTCCCGGGAGAGAAGGGAGAAAAGCACCCGGTTTCTATTCCTCTTCCGGTGATTCTTTATTCTCCTCAAAAGGGATTCAGTGCATTCATGTCTTCAAAATTTGAGCATGGCCATAAAGCACATAACGGCTATAGATTGGAAGAGGGCAAGATTCATGCTGTTAAAGAAGATGGAACCACGCCTGATGAATCCGTAAAGGTTTATGACTTTTCCCTTACGCGTAACGTGGTACAAATGATGCTGGCGCTCGCTATCCTGGTTTTTTTAATGATTCGGATAGGAAACCGCTATAAAAAGGGGGGAGGGGTAAAAACGGCCCCGCGGGGATCACAAAGTTTGATGGAACCGGTTATTACATTCGTGCGTGACGAAGTAGCCAGGCCAAACCTCGGTCATAAAGCAGATAAGTATTTGCCATACCTGCTTACTGTTTTCTTTTTCATTCTTATCAATAATATTTTTGGATTGATACCCGGTTCGGCGAATGTAACGGGTAATATCGCTTTTACCGTAGTGCTGGGTCTTATTTCCTTTGTGGTGATACTAGGCAGCTCTAAAAGTCATTATTGGGGCCATATCTTTAATCCTCCCGGGGTGCCGTTGGGAATTAAGTTTATCCTGGTGCCGGTTGAAATTCTCAGCGTATTTATCAAGCCTGTGGCCCTGATTATTCGTCTCTTTGCGAACATGGTAGCGGGTCACATTATTATTATTTGTCTGATTTCACTGATATTTATATTCGGTCAAATGCATCGCGCAGCAGGGTGGGGTAGTTCAATAATTTCCGTTGCCTTTACCATTTTCATTTATTTTATTGAAGTATTGGTGGCATTTTTACAGGCATTTATTTTTACTATGCTGACAGCGGTATTTATCGGGCAGGCTTTTGAAGGCAGTCATGACGATGTGGATCATCACGAGGATAAATTGATTGTTTAACTAAGTATTTTCTAAATATAAAACCCAGAATTATGGATCTGAATGTTATTATGATGGAAGCGGTAGCAAATGCAGGTGGTGCTATTGGTGCTGGACTGGCTGCAATTGGAGCAGGTATTGGTATTGGCCAGATTGGTAAAGGTGCGGTAGAAGCTATTGCCCGCCAGCCAGAAGCAATGAACGACATCAGAGCCAACATGATTCTTACAGCCGCTCTTATTGAAGGTGCTGCGCTGTTTGCAATCATCGTAGGTTTCCTGGCAATGGTATTGTAATATCCTTGTCAGATATTTCTTAACTGCATCCAAAGCAAAGGGCCGAGGATGCAGTTATTCTACTTAGGCATCCGATATAACGAATTATAAAACGCTATTTTATGAAATTACTTACTCCCGATTTGGGATTACTTTTCTGGACACTACTGGCTTTCCTGGTAGTGTTTTTCATTCTCGAAAAATATGCCTGGCCTGCCATCGTAAAAGGATTGAAGGAAAGGGAAAAATCCATTGCCGATTCACTGGCTACCGCTGAAAAAGTAAAAGCCGAAATGACTCAGCTGCAAAGTGATAATGAGGCATTGTTAGTTAAAGCGCGCGAAGAAAGAGCTGCAATGCTTAAAGAAGCGAGGGAAATGAAAGATAAAATTATCAGAGCAAGGAAAAAGCAAAAACAGAAGCAAATAAAATTGTGCTGATGCACAATCGGCCATTGAAACGCAGAAAATGGCGGCTATTACTGATGTGAAAAACCAGGTAGGCTAACTTTGGTAATTGAAGTATCAGAGAAAGTATTGCGCCGCGAACTGGGAAATAAATCAGAACAAGAGAACTATATTAAGGAATTATCAAACGAAGTAAAATTGAATTAATGCAAGATGGGACGGATGCGCGTGATCCAATAGTTATTACCCGCAGCTTGCCACCCTTTACAAATTCGCAAATTGATTATATGCCACATCCACGTTTAGCAGGACAGATATGCCAAGAGTTTGGTTGGTTTAGCCGTAGAAAGGAACCAACTGGAAAATGTATATAAAGACATGCAGTTTCCTGGAAATGGTTGTTAAGGGCAGCCGCGATTTTGTAACCCTGCTCAAAAGCCCCATTATTAAGTCGGATAAAAAACAAGCCATACTTGATGCGGTAACAGCAATGGAAACTTAAGTGAACTCACCCCAGGCTTTAACAAACTATTAGTGAGTAAAAGCCAGCGGAAGTAATCTTACCTGAAATCATTACCGCTGTTTATTGAGTTCAGTACAAGCGAATAAAAGGGATATACACTGTAAAGCTTACGACTGCTGTGCCTCAGCGAAGAAATGAAACAAGCCATTATGCAAAAGATGCAGAGCGAAACCTCCATGAAGAATATAGAGCTGCAGAATAGAGGTTGATGAAAAATTGATTGGCGGGTTTGTGCTGGAAATGTAAGATAAACTCGTAGATGCCAGTATTGCCTGATGATCTCAGCAGATTGAGCAGCCAGTTTAAGTAAGAATCATTTATGTGCAAGATAAGATAGAGGAAAGTCCGAAAATGTAAGTATCCAATAGACTATAAAAATCAGGAAGCATCCTGGATTTCTGACTAACAATAAACGATTAAAACAATAAATACATCATGGCAGAAATTAAACCAGATGAAATATCTGCGATACTGCGCCAGCAACTGAGCAATTTTAATGCAGGCGCCGAATTGGAAGAAGTAGGCACCGTATTACAGGTGGGTGATGGTATTGCCCGCGTGTATGGCCTTAACAATGTAAGTTCCGGTGAGCTGGTGGAGTTTGAAAATGGCGTAAAAGCGCATTGCACTTAACCTGGAAGAAGACAATGTGGGTGTGGTATTGATGGGCGAAAGCGGTAGTATTAAAGAAGGTGCGAAAGTTCGCCGAACGGGCAAGATTGCTTCTATAAAAGTGGGCGAAGGTCTTGCTCGGACGTGTAATCAATACGCTGGGTGATCCTATTGATGGTAAAGGTCCTATTGACCGGTGAATTGTATGAAATGCCTCTGGAGCGTAAAGCACCGGGTGTTATCTTCCGCGAGCCGGTTAAAGAACCACTGCAAACCGGTATCAAAGCCATTGATGCCATGATTCCGATTGGCCGTGGACAGCGTGAGTTGATAATTGGCGACCGCCAGACCGGTAAAACAGCTATTGCGTGGATACCATCATCAACCAGAAAGAATTTTACGCTGCAGGTAAAGCCTGTTTATTGTATATATGTAGCCATTGGTCAGAAAGCATCTACCATTGCGGGTGTTATGAAAACATTGGAAGAAAACGGTGCTATGGCATATACCACCATTGTTGCGGCTTCTGCCTCTGACCCTGCACCACTTGCAGTTCTATGCACCATTTGCCGGTGCTGCCATTGGAGAATTCTTCCGCGATACCGGTCGTCCTGCATTGATTATTTATGATGATCTTTCAAAACAGGCTGTTGCTTACCGCGAAGTTTCTTTGTTGTTACGCCGCCCGCCAGGCCGTGAAGCATATCCCGGTGATGTATTCTACCTGCACAGCCGTTTACTGGAAAGAGCTGCTAAAGTTATCAGCTAAAGACGATGTTGCCAAGAAGATGAATGATCTTCCGGATTCTATCAAGCACCTGGTAAAAGGTGGTGGATCACTAACGGCATTGCCCATTATTGAAACACAGGCGGGTGACGTTTCTGCTTATATTCCTACCAACGTAATTTCTATTACAGACGGACAGATATTCCTGGAAGGTAACCTGTTCAACGCAGGTATTCGCCCAGCTATTAACGTAGGTATTTCCGTTAGTCGTGTGGGTGGTAACGCGCAGATTAAATCGATGAAGAAAGTAGCCGGTACCCTGAAACTCGACCAGGCGCTTTACCGGGAGCTGGAAGCTTTTTCTAAATTTGGTGGCGACCTGGATGCAGCTACCAAAAACGTAATTGATAAAGGAGCACGTAACGTGGAGATCCTGAAACAAGCACAATACTCCCCGTTTTCCGTAGAAAAACAAGTAGCCATTATTTACCTGGGTACACAGGGATTACTGCGCGATGTGCTGGTAAAAATGTGAAAGAATTTGAAGAACATTTTCTGTTGGAGATGGAAAATAAATTTCCGGAGGTTCTGGCTGAATTCAAGAAAGGAAATTTACCCGAAGATGGAATTAAGAAGATGGCGGATTTGGCTAAAGGAATAATTCCGCAATATAAATAGACCTAGTATTTGCATTTTTTTATAAAAGCCCTGGCATTTATGCCGGGGCTCTTTGTTTATTTACCAGCCATATTGTTTTACAATTCATAAAAAGAGCAAAAATCTTTCAGATTCGTAGATTTACTATTGCATCTTCAGAAAACAGAAGCAATCTTTGTTTAGTTAGTCGATAATAACCGGACACTCATCGAAACCTCTGGTTAACTCATCGAAAAGTTTCATATCCCAATTTCCTCTGAACTACTCACCTGGTAAGTTCAATTGCAAAAGTCAACATATTCCAATCCTCCTTCGAAACTAACTGAATTTCTTTCCTTTTTTCCTATGGGCCGCAAAGTACCGAGTTCTATCCCTTAAAAATGTATTTCATGAAAACGTACCTGTGCCCCCCATCAATAGCAATAACTTTACACCTGCCCACTTTTCTTCGCAGGTCTTTACTTCTTATATTATTATCATTTTATTTACTCTTTGCTTCCGCCCAGGAACTTGTATTCAAAGACCCTGTTCTTATTTCAGGAGTGACCGGGGAAGATGGGGCTATCTATCGTTTCTCTAAAGTAAATAACAATGTAGATGCGCTGGTAACCATTAGCGGTCGTTCCTCTTCCCTGGTGAGCCTGGTAAACCTGGATATGACATTCACCGGACACGGTAAAGCGTTTCAACCCCAGGTTACCTGTAATAATAACACCACCCCGGCGGGCATTAGTGATTGGTGGATGGAGTTTAAAATCTCCTTTGTAAATACGGGTTCCAATACCCCAACAATTGTTGATTCTTTCAAAGTAACAGCTCTTGATATTGATGGTAACAATGATAAAATAAACGAATGGGTTTCTTTTTATAACTTAAAAACATTCCTTTTCGAAAGCAATTCCCAATTGGCCAGCTCTAATATTATGGAAACAGTAGTGGGGGTTAATACCCTGGTGGGAAGGAAATTCGATGGGCCTGTACAGAACTACGTGGATGTGGATACAAGTGCTACCCGGGTAATGGTCACCAATAGCTATCAGGCAACCAATAGTTTCCGGATCAGAACCGGTGGACATAGTACAGGGGTTAGCAGCGCTGCCGACAGAATGTATTCTTTCTGGTTTAAAGGGTTTAATTATAAGACACCCAGTGAATTTGGTCTCCCACTCGTGTTACAGAATTTTGTTGCAACTCTCAATGGCAAAGGAGTAACTCTTAACTGGACTACCGGAAAAGAAAAGGAATTGAGTCATTTTGTAATCGAACGCAGCGTAAACGGCTTAGAGTATAATGAAGTGGGAATGGTTATGGCAAACGGTAATTCAGATGTTAAAGTGAATTATAGCTTTTCCGATGAAATCAATACCAAAGTAAATGGCGTGGTTTATTACCGGTTAAAAATGCTTGATGGCGACGGTCGCAATCAACTCTCGCAGGTTCGTTTGATCCGAATTGGAGATATGAATGAGAATATGAGTGTTGCCGCCTATCCGAACCCGGTGGTCAGTGAATTGAGAATTACGATTCCTGCTTCGTGGCAGAATAGTACGATCACCTTTGATTTGTATAATGCAAACGGTCAAATAGTAAAGCATTCGGTATCGGGCAAGGCAAGCCAGACGGAAATTCTGAATGTAAATGAACTGACTGCTGGTTTGTACATTATGAAAGTATCTAATGGTAACGAAACAGCCGTTCAACGAATAGTAAAAGCAAAATAAAATATTTAGAAGAGTTTATTTTAAAGGGTACGATCAACAAACGCCGTCCCGTTTCTACGGGATGGCCATTTTTAACCGGTCGTTTTTAAAGAAACCCTGAATGGAAATTGAGAAAAGCGGGTGATAAAAAATGAATGGTTAGTGACCATTCAATAGAGGGTATCATTTTTCATCGCGCTTTCCAGCTTCGCAAAGCAACCTTGAACTGAGCCAGTATCCCTCCAATCACCTCCGCAAGGCTATGGTGACCAAAGACCGAATCCACAATCCATCATTCCGCCTTAACTTTTTTTAAATAGCTAAAAATTCAATTCTCTCTGCAATTCTTTCCAAGTCCATGGTAAACGTTTAGTTATCTATTGTACCAATTGAAAATTTAAAAACGTATTTATCATGAAACAGCAATTCTACCCAATGCAGACAGGCAAATCGGTTGCCTATGTAATTAAAGTAGCCTTATGCTTAACGCTCTTAACTATTCTCTTTTTCTCACCCAAAGCCAATGCGCAGGGATTGGTTTTCAAGAATTCCTTTTTACAATCCGGGGTGGCCGGGCAGGATGCAGCGATCTATCGTTTTCCTTCCGTCACTACGAACGTAGATGCATTAATTAAAATTAATGGAAGATCCTCTTCCCTGGTGAATCTGGAATCAATTGATCTGACCAACACCGGATTTGACAAATCATTTCAACCCCAGGTTAGTTATAACAATGGTACTACTCCCACGGGGACCAGCGATTGGTGGATGGAGTTTACCATTACGTTCGTTAATGCTATAACCAGTCTTCCGGTTAACGTGAATAGTTTTGATGTAACCGGGCTGGATATAGACGGAAATGCCGATAAGATTAACGAGTGGGTTTGTTTTTATAATCATATCAGCTATACGCTCGAAAATAATTCAGAGCTGCAATATGGCAGTGTTTGGGAAATGGTAAATAGTGTTTCTACTTTGGTAGGTACTAAATTTAATGGCCCCGTTAAAAATTATGTAGATATTGATACAAGTGCTACTACAGTGATGACTACAACGAGTTATCAGAGTTTAAATGGCATGCGGCTCAGAACCGGCGGTCATAGTACTGGTCAGAGTGGTGCTTCCGGCCGTATGTATTCATTCTGGTTCAAATCATTTTCTTATCAATTACCTGTACAATCAGGATTGCCCGTAACCCTCAAGTCGTTTACCGCTAAACTGGAAAATAAAAAACCGGTGCTAAGCTGGATATCATCCAAAGAAGAAAATCTAAGTCATTACGTGCTGGAAAGAAGTTCTGACGGTAACAATTATAATGAAGCAGCCTTAATATTCTCTAACGGAACTACCAATAATGAAAGCAATTACCAGTTTGCCGACAATGCGGTAAGTGCAAATAGTAAGGGAATAGTGTATTACCGCCTGCGCATGGTGGATATGGATGGAAAATATAAGTATTCCGAAACAAGATTAATACGGATGGAAGAGGCGGGAAAAACAATGACTATCCAGGCTTATCCAAACCCGGCTATAAATGAATTACGGATAACAGTACCCGCCACGTGGCAGGATAAGAAAGTACAATTTGATATCTATACAGTAGGTGGACAGAATATGAAAAGGTTGAGCCGCAGCAATGCTGGTCAAACCGAGGTAATGGACATCTCTCAATTGCCTGCTGGTTCTTACATAATCAGGGTATCAGCCGAATCAGAAACTGCAACACAGCAATTCGTAAAATCGAAATAAAGAGCATTTTAAAGGGTACGATCAACAAACGGCCTGGCTATTCTTAGCCGGGCCTTCTTGTATTAGTCGTTGATTGCAAGCACGTAAACTCATGCATGGGGTCTTTATTCAATTTCACCTGACCTTGATAGGCAAGGCTACCCTCTTAAAAGATTTTGTAAAAATTATTTGGTTTATAATATAAACCAGTTTATGTTTGTGACAAATTTACAAACAATGAACAGGGTCGTTTTACCAATTGTTTTTATTTTGATTTCTATTATAGCGAATGCCCAGACAGTAGTAACCGGCAAGGTAAAAGATAATAAAGGAAGGCCGGTAGCCGGCGCCAGCATCGCGGTGAAGGACAGCTATGATGGGGGAACCTCCGACTCCACCGGTAGTTTCCGGTTTCGCAGTTCCGAAAAGGGAGAGCAGGTGCTTCTATTTACTTCTATTGGCTATAAGTTATTGGAACAAAAAATAAATCTCACCGGGGGAACAATCACCGTGAATGCAATACTGAAAGAAGAGCCCAATGAATTAACGGCCGTAGTTATTTCGGTGGGAACTTTTGAGGCGAGCGATCGAAAAAGAGCCGCCGCTATATTAGATCCAATTGATATTGTTACAACGGCCAGTGCCAATGGCGATATTACCGGAGCCCTGAAGACTTTGCCAGGCGCGCAACAAGTTGGGGAAAGCGAGGGATTATTTGTACGCGGTGGCACCGCCGCGGAAACAAAAACATTTATAGATGGAACACTCGTAAATAACTTCTTTTTCAGTAGTGTGCCCAATATTGCTTCTTTCAGCCGGTTTTCTCCTTTTATTTTTAAGGGAACGGTTTTTAGTACAGGCGGCTATTCCGCTTTATATGGCCAGGCTCTTTCCTCGGCTTTGATACTCGAATCGATTGATCTGCCCGAGCAAAGCTCTGCTAATATTGGAATATCGATTTTAAGTGGCAACGCAGGTTACCAGCATCTCGCAAAGAATAAAAAATCGTCCTGGGGTATTAGTTATTCTTATACAAACCTCGCGCCGGCCTTTGCAGTGATCAAACAAAAGCAGGATTATTCCCAGGCGCCCGAATATCATTCCGGTGATGCAAATTTTCGCATTAAAACATCAAAAAATGGCATCCTGAAGTATTATGGCTATTTCAATAAAAGTCGCCTGGGCTTCACTGATAATAGCCTGGATACTATTGGCTATAAAGACAAGTTCGGACTTAAGAATACAAATACCTATCATAATTTTTCGTGGAAGGAAAGCCTGGCTAAGAAATGGAAATTGAATACCGGCATCTCATTTTCATTAAACCAGGATGATATCAACAGCGGGATGCAAGCCCAAAATAAGCAGGATGTTTTACTGAACGGTCTCGAATTCAAACAATTTATGATTGATAATAGCGGTGATTTCTTCAATGCGCGGATGGTAGTGGAAAGAAGACTGAAAGGCTTGTCGGCCCTGCGTTTTGGAGGAGAATACAATTACAGTCATGAAACGGTAAGGTATACCGCCTACAACAATCAAACATTTCCATCCTCCGTTACGGAAAACATTAAAGCTGCCTTTGCGGAAGCGGATATATATGTAACTAATAGTGTTGCGGCAAAAATGGGCGGGCGACTGGAGCATTCTGCCCTTTTAAATAAAACAAATTTTGCCCCCCGCGTCTCCCTGGCATATAAATTCAGTCGCCAGGCACAAGCTTCGCTGGCATACGGTATATTTTACCAGAATCCTGAAAGAAAATATCTTCCTTCCAATAACGATTTATTATTCGCCAGGGCTACCCACTATATTGCGCAATACATGAAAGTGGATGGCAAAACAACATTCCGCACAGAGGTCTTCTATAAAAAGTATGAAGACCTGGTTAAAACAGGATTTATCAATGGTCGTGAAACAGCGGTTAATAATAAAGGATATGGAGATGCCAAAGGCATTGAGTTTTTCTGGAGAGATAAGAAAAATATAAAAGATCTTGATTATTGGATATCTTATTCGTACCTCGATACCAAGCGTGATTTCTTGAATTTCCCTTCTGCCACGGAGCCTAATTTTGCTGCGAAGCATACCGCTTCATTGATAGTGAAGAAGTTTATTTCCAAATTGAAAATGAACCTGAATGGCTCGTACAATTTTGCCAGTGGCCGTCCTTATTACAATATCGGCTACGATGGTTCCGATTATAAATTTAACGATCAGGGTACAATACCTTCTTATCATAATGTAAGTTTCTCTGTTAATTACCTTCCTTTCATTGGTAAAAAGAAAGCCAAAGTGTATGATGTGTATGTGTTGCAGATCAGCAATATTTTCAATATAAAACAAACCTACGGATATCAATATTCATACAATGGGTTGCGTAAGCAGGAAATTGTGCCGCCCTCGCGGATGTTTATATTCATCGGAGCATTCCTGAGCTTTGGAGTAGACCGGTCTGATGAGGTTATTAATAGTGGCTTATAAAATACCAAGCGAATACAAAATCTATCAACTATAAATCATAAGTAATATGTCTAACTATCAACCAACTCCTTCCGGCAAAGACCCTCATGTATGGGAGATTGCCCAACGCAGGGCCAGTTTTAAAACACACCTGGCAACTTATATTGTTGTCAATGGTTTTTTATGGGGCGTTTGGTTTTTTACCAATCAGCATGTTGATCACAATGGATTACCCTGGCCCGTTTGGCCAACTTTTGGATGGGGCATCGGGTTATTCTTTCATTTCCTGGGAGCGTATATTTATCCTCAATCCAATAGTGTCGAGAAAGAATATGAAAAATTAATGCGCGACAAAAAATAAACAATCATAAAATAAAACACCTGTTATGAAAAAGTTCGTTCTGTATATTGCTGCCTGCAGCTTTATCAACTTCTCGGTAGCTCAAAGTGATCGCTACCTCAAAACCATGGAACAAAATATTGCCGCTTTAGATACCACCCGAACCGTAGATGGATGGAGAGATCTCGGTAATTCCTTTCAGCGCATTGCCGATGCGGAAAAAACACAATGGTTGCCTTACTATTATGCTGCGCTGGGCCATGTTATGGTGGGAAACTTAATTGGAAGCGCGAGTGGCGCCATGGGAGGATTTGCAGACAAAACAGATCCGGAGGCCGACCAGGCAGAGCAATTATTGAACAAAGCAGAAGAATTGGGCAAAACCAATTCGGAGATTCTTTGCGTGCGTAAAATGATTGCCACCTTACGGATGATGGCCGATCCAATGAACCGCTACCAGACACAAATGCCCCTGGCTGCCGAAGCGCTTGAAAGAGCAAAAGGATTAAACCCTGAAAATCCACGGATATACATACTGGAAGGACAAGATAAATTCTTTACGCCGGAGCAATATGGAGGCAGTAAAACAGAAGCAAAAACTCTTTTTGAAGAGGCAATGAAAAAATTTGAAACCTTTAAACCAGATTCTTCTATCCATCCGAACTGGGGGAAAGGACAAGTCGTGTATTTTCTTTCACAGATGAAATGATGTTTATTAGTCCGCAGGGTATCACCTGCGGATTTTTATAGCAGATACTAAAGCTTTTTATTATGGCTGATGAAAATTTTTCTCCCACCGAAAGTCTTCAGTTAATTCAATCGATGATTGATAAAACAAAGCAAAACCTGTCGGGGAATAGTCATTACTTTTTATTATGGGGATGGCTTACGTTTGCCGCCTGTATCGGGCAGTTCATCCTGAAACATATTCTTGATTACGAAAAGCATTACCTCGTTTGGTGGGTGATTGTGGTAGGCGTGGCAGGATCCATTTATTTTTCAATCCGGGAGGCAAAGACGCGAACGGTAAAAACTTATATTGGAGAAACCATGGCTCATCTCTGGACCGGGATGGGCATTACTTTTTTTATCCTTTCCATGATATTAACCAGGATTGGGTGGGAGAGCAATGTTTTTCCTTTTTTTATAGTACTCTATGGCTTGGGTACGTTTGTATCTGGTTCCGTAATAAAATTTAAACCCCTGGTTACCGGCGGAATTCTTTCCTGGATACTGGCGGTCATTGCCGTCTACCTTCCTTACGACTACCAGATATTAATGGCGGCGCTGGCTATATTATTCAGCTATATTATACCGGGCCATTTATTACGCAATAAGAAATACCAATGAAAATGCAAGAAAGAAAACTTTCGGAACAGGAAAGCCTCGCCCTCATAACCCAAATGATTAATACGGCAAAAAATTCATTTGTGGATACAGGCATAGGTCCCATTTTATGGGGTTCGGTAATTACCCTATGCTCCCTGGTCCAGGTTGCGCAAATACAATTTGATTTTGAACTCCCGGTTGATATATGGTTCCTGGCTGTGATAGCGATTATTCCACAAATTATCATCAGCATCCGGGAAAGGAAATTGCAAAAAGTCCGCGGGTGGACGGATCAAACACTGAGTTACGTGTGGATGTGTTTTGGAATCGGGGTGTTCCTTATGAATTTTATTAGTATTTCCTATGTGCAGCAGATTGAACCGGTTTTGCGCGAATATAAAGACTTAACTCATAAATCAACCGGCCATCTTCATTTTTGGAGTTATGCTACTTCTTATCTACTTTTCTTATATGGCGTTCCTACCATTGTTACGGCCGCCACGCGAAAATTTCGCTCGATGCTGTTGGGAGGTATTTTATGCTGGGTATGCAGCGTGATTTGTGTATATACAAACATAAAGGTTGATTTTTTACTTATGGCACTATGTGCTACTACTTCCTGGCTGATCCCGGGAATTATTATACGTACTCAATTTTTGAAACAGGGAAAATTGGCTGATGTTTAAAGACCTGGACCCTATATTACATTCGCAGCTTCGGTTAGCTGTAATTTCTCTTCTCATTGGAGTGAAGGAGGCGGAATTTACTTTTATCCGGGAAAAAACAAATTCCACGGCGGGTAATTTAAGCGTACAAATCAACAAACTTAAAGAAGCCGGTTATATAGATGTAGTTAAACAATTCAAAGATAATTACCCGCAAACCACCTGTAAAATAACTCCTGAAGGAGTTAAAGCTTTTGAATTGTATGTAAAAAATCTGCAGTCGTATTTAACGGCGGGAAAATAGGAATTTAAAATGGAGAATTAAGAATTATTGTTGTTCGGCTAAAACCATCTTAATAATTATTAAAGCATCTTGCGGAGCGGGTTCTGGCCCCTCTCCTTAAGGAGAGGGGTTGGGGTGAGGTGATACCTGCAAATGAAGTATTTAACGTAATTAGTCGGACGCTAATGATTAATAATCATGAATAGAAAGAGCGTTACATCCTTTTTTTCAAAGCAGGAATTACCGGGCAGTATTAAAACTGGTAGGAAATGAGAAATTGAAATGAAGTTGGGTTTATATTAAGGTCACGATAGGGAGAGAAACTTTTGCTGCTTGCCGCATACCTCAATTCCAGCTGAATTTTATTCAAAACTAATCCCGCGCCCCCTAAAAGAGAGAATTCATGTTTTTTAGGACCATCCAATGCTTTCGCATTTTCCCCCGTACCGAAAGAATATGTCGTATGAAGCGTGTTTTTATTTTCTGCCACGATCACTCCATTTCCCATTCCTGCATTAACATAGGGAGAAACGGAACCTCTGGTTTGGAATACATAGCGAATAATAGAATTTAGCTGGATATACGAAAAGGATAGGGTAACATCATTTGTACGGGTATAACCACTTCCATACGGTCTCGTAAAACGGCTACCGGTTTTATGCATTTTATAAATCACCTCATTTAGGATATGCCATTTATGCTGGTTACGGGAGAGCCCGATGTCTATTGATAACCCCAGCAACGGAGATAGCGTATTGCTGTAGTTGTCGTCAACCAAAATTGTATTGGTGCCTTCGAACCGGTATTTATTGAATATTGCTCCAGCTACAACTCCGAACCGAAGCAAAACCGGGTCTTTCCTTTTAATATCGACGGTAGTTCCAGGTACGATGCATTGTATGTATTTCAATAGCAGGTCAGTGATATTTTTTTTCGCAAATTTGACTGATTGTGCTTCATTGGCAACATCTGAGCAGGTAGCAAAGAAATTAACCAGTTGTTTCTTGTAGGTTGAAACCTCCTGTATTTGTTTGGTTGTTTCATCATAAATATAATGATGTATTAACTCTACAGGTTCCTCCTTTCCCTTAACATAATAGAGATGTTCTTTGCGGCTATCAGCAAAAAGGTATAAACTGGCTGCCGGATGTTTGAGCAGTTGAAGAAGAAATATTCTTTTTTTTAGAACAGGGGAGTCGCTAAATCGATTGTTTATGGCATCGTCCGGATCACCGGGGAGCATATCCAGTTCAACTGGGAAACTTGAATAGATTTCACCAGCCGATGGAATTATGAACCCTTTGATTGCAGAAGCATCCAATATTTTCTTTTCATTAGTTTCGCTAACAAAATGTATAGAGGCCGGATTATATTTCCAGTTACGGTAATCAATCATTCCGAATATGCTATCTCCGTTATTACTGATAATAATTCCTTTTGTGAAATTCGACTGAGAGGAGGCTGAAATGTGAGTTAAAATAAACAAGAGAATGAATAACCAATATTTCATTTTTGTTACTTTTTAGGATACTAAGAGTTAAAATTAATTCTTTAGATAATATGATAATGTGAATTGATTATAATTAATATTGTAAGGGCCTGCACTTATTCATTTTTGGTTCTTCATCTTATATTTCCAAAAAAAGAAGCCCCCACCGACTACTCAGCAGGGGTTCTTCTTACCTCTGTATTAAACCTTACAAGAACTTTACAAAACCTTACTCTTTAATCAACTTAACCAACATCCGCTCGGTACTATTTACTATCACTTCCATCATGTACATTCCGGGTGTTAATTTACTGGTTCCTTCCATTAATAAACTATTGGAACCGGCTGCCAGCTTCACTGTCTTCCGCATCAATTCGGCTCCGCTATTGTTCATAATCTTCAATACAACTACCGATGCTTCATTCAACTGAATGGTGGCGGCTATATCGTTCTTCGCGGGGTTGGGAGATACGCTGATCATTTTTGTTGAATGACTGTTGTATACCCGTATTACCAGGATGCGACTCACCGAGGTTTTTCCCTCCAGGTCGGCCATCTTTAACCGATAATAGAGATCTTTCTTGTTTGCGGTATTGCGACCTACTTTATCGGTAAAACTATAACTCTTCTTCACCGTGGAAACACCCTGGGCCTTTACGATTCCGGCCGTTTCCCATTGAGTGCCATTCAAACTTCTTTCGATTTCGAACTTATCACTGTTTTGTTCAAAAGTAGTGGTCCAGTTTATTTCAACAATTCCATCATTTTTATACAAACCACTAAAGTCTACCAGGCTTACAGGCAGGAAACCACCGGAAGGAAAGGTAATAGTTACGGTAGCCGGGTTTGAACACAGGGGGCCAAAACCCTGGTCGCAGATCTGGTACGTAAAGCTGGTTGAATTACCGGTGAAACCAACATTAGGCGCAAAGCTGAAACTTTTATCCGGATTGATAGTGACTGTTCCATGGGGAGAATTAGTGATCACATAAGTATCAAACAGGTCGCCATTAGGGTCGTAATCGTTATTACAAATAAAACCGGCTGCGGTTCGATTAGGATTACCTGTTATATTATCATTCACAGCTACCGGTGCATCGTTACAACCACCTGTATACATATTGCGAAGCCGAAATTTGCAAACCGTCAATAGAGATGCGGGTTGTTCCACCAATGCCCTGGTAATTGATATATACCTTATATAAGACCCGAACCTGCATTGAATGACTTGTTATAGGTATAAACGGATCCCGAACTCGTCCCGGTAAATTCAATATTGTCTAATTCACTTTGAATTTCATTGTCATAGTTAACCAAATAAATTTTTAACCAGCGGCGGGTTCCATTACCAAAATCGCTGTCAAACTTATATTTAAAAGAAATATTTATATAACCAGGCACTACTAAAACCGGGGTATAAATGCCGGTACTTTGCGTGGCACTGGCACCAGGTCCCGACACCATGGAACCATCCCCTTCTATTCCCGGGATTCCATCCATTTTGGTTAACATCAAAATCCGGAAAGGCCCAGCAATGTCCCTGTAAATATCCCTTTACCTGGGAGAGGTTGATTCCGGACCGGGCATTAAAATTTTCATTTGTTTGGGCCGTAGCGGCCGGGGAGACAAAAATGCATGCCAATGCAAAGAGAACACAAATACGTTTCATCGTTTGTAAGTTTCAGAGTGATGCAATAAAAATCAAGCATTACGGGCGGGAAGTGGTCCACCGGTATTCAGAGGAAGGATGATGCATTGATTAAAGGAGTGCGAAACGATGGTTCTTACTATTGAAACGTACATAGCTATTGGAACGAATATGATAATTCCCTATGGGATAAAAAGTATACAGTGAGGAATTTCGGGGATTTGGCAGCAGGTAATACAGATTATTATTCTACCTGCTAAACGGAATGTCAGAGGTTGGATGAACTATATCAAAAGTAATAGGCGATTTCGTTAATTGCAAGCCTGCGGGTCACTTTATTTTTGAACTTTATCCAGTCTATAATTGTTTAAAAAGCAGTTTTTTAGAGAATTCAACCCTTTTCCAGGGTATTTTCGCCCTATATTCATATTATGTCAGCAATTATTAACGTATCCCATCTCTCCAAGCATTACCAGGAAATTATGGCTGTTAATGATATTTCCTTTACAGTAAATGCCGGCGAGGTATATGGGTTTCTGGGTCAGAACGGGGCCGGTAAATCCACTACAATTCGCATGTTACTTACGCTTGTTGAACCCAGCAGCGGAACAATTGAAATGTTTGGGATGAATCTGAAGACTCACCGGAAAGAGATCTTGCGGCAAGTAGGGGCCATTATTGAACGTCCCGATTTATACAAATACCTCAGCGCCCTGGAAAACCTTTCTTTATTTGCCCGTATGAGTGGCTGCCGTAAAACGAATGAGGAATTATTGGCCCAACTCGAAATGGTGGGATTGAAGGGAAGGGAGCACAGTAAAGTAAGAACCTATTCGCAGGGAATGAAACAACGCCTTGGATTGGCCGTCGCGTTGATACATGATCCGCAACTGATCATCCTGGATGAACCAACCAATGGTCTCGATCCCCAGGGCATTGCTGATGTACGGAATCTCATTCTTCATTTGAGCAAGCACCATGGTAAAACCATCCTTGTTTCTTCCCATCTGTTGAATGAAATTGAAATGATGGCCGACCGGATGATCATTATTGATAAAGGAGCAAAAATTGCCGAAGGATCTGTCAGGGACTTATTCGACCCTTCCCGCATGCTGATAGAATTAGAATTAACCAACCCGGAAATAGTGCAGGGTCAATTGCAGCACAGTCCGTGGAAACAATACCTTCACACCCATCGAAACAACAAAATAGTATTTCAGTTAGATCGAAAGCAAATACCTGAGATAACGGCAGCGCTGGTGCAAATGGGAGCTGGCATTGTTTCGCTTCAGCCTAAACACTCGCTGGAAGAATATTTTCTATCATTAACAACCGCCAATCAGCATGTGGACGATTTTAAAAATTGAACTCTTTAAAATATTTAAAAGGCCCCGTACCTATATTTCTTTCGTAGCCATTGCCGCTATTATTGTATTGATACAACTGGCGCTATTCCTGGATGGTGAAACCTACCTAAGGTTTATGCTGCAAAGCATTGAAAGCACTTTTAATATCGAAGGAAAAATAATGCATGGTTATCTCATCTGTTACATAATCCTGCAAACACTCCTAATTCATGTTCCTTTACTCATTGCACTAATCGGAGGCGATATGATTGCCGGGGAGGCGAATATGGGAACGCTTCGGTTATTGATCAGCAAACCCGTTAGCAGAACAAATTTGCTATTGAGTAAGTTTACCGCTACGGCAGTATATACATTACTGCTTTTAATTTGGATGGCTTTCTTATCACTATTGTTATCTATCCTGGTATTTGGAACCGGCGATTTGATGATTTTTAAAAGTCAGCAGATTGTAATATTAAAAAGCACCGATGTTATGTGGCGCTATTTTGCTGCTTTTGGGTTTGCTGCCATTGCAATGTTAACGGTGGCCGCATTATCTTTTTTCCTGTCACTGTTTGCTGAAAACTCCATTGGTCCTATTGTTACTACTATGAGCATAATTATAGTATCCACTATACTAACCACCATGGATCTTCCCCTGTTTAATACAATAAAGCCATTCTTGTTTACCTCGCATATGCTGGGATGGAAGGGATTTTTCGATGACCCAGTGAATTATGCGGCTGTTCTTAAATCCGCTGGTATATTAATAATGCACATCATAGGATTCGTGGGGGCTGCGGTTTTAGTTTTCAGGAAGAAGGATATACTGTCCTGACCTGCCATTAGATGACATTAAATGACATTAGATGAAGGTGATTCAAATCTTCAAAAACTAAGGATTACATGTAAAATGCTTTAGCATAAAAAAGCCCCACATTGCTGCAGGGCTTAAATTTTTATCAATGATACTTCCGACTGCCGGCTCCCGGCTTCTGACTCATGACTTACTCCTAAAATCCCAGCTTCGTCACCCCGGGTGTGGCGATCGGATAGTATCCATCATCGTTTGGAAGCACCGGTGGCATTGCATTCCAGTCGTATACTTTTGGTTGCAGATTAATACCACTGTTTATCGCCTTATCCCATTCAACTACCTGGCCGCTGTAAGTTGCCATTCTGCCAAGGATGGAAGTCATAGTACTTTTGGCTCCATTATCGGCATCTGCAAATTTGTATTCACCTTTAGCAATAGAAGCAAATAGTTCGTCGTGCTCCGTTTGATAAGGATTGTTTTCCAGTTTAGTATCGTACTGGTATAATACCTTGCCTTTCATATCAACGATATTTGCCGCCCCAGCGGATATCTTCCCTTTAGTTCCAATTAACAATTCATCCACTTTGCTCATAGTACCCGGTATATGACGGCATTGGCTGTTGAGAATGGATCCATCAGCATAATGGAATTCCACATAATGATGATCGAATATTTCGCCATGATCTTTTCCTTTACGTACCTGCCGGCCACCCATACCCTGGGCTTTTACCGGGTAGCCACCTTTAAACCAGTTAATGACATCAATATTATGTATATGCTGTTCGGTAATATGATCGCCGCAGAGCCAAACAAAATAATACCAGTTGCGCATCTGGTATTCCATTTCGGTTTGATTGTATTTGCGTTTGTTAACCCAAACCCCATCGTTATTCCACCAGGCTTGCGCTGATGTAATATCACCGATAAGGTCCTTACGCTTGAATAATTCGCGGTAACTGTTTTGATAATGTCTTTGCAACCCCACCACCACATTTAATTTTTTCTGCTTGGCAATTTCAGCCGCGGCCAATACTCTTTGAATACCGGCAGGATCGGTAGCTACCGGCTTTTCCATAAAGATGTGCTTGCCTTGCTTGACCGCTTCTTCAAAATGAATCGGGCGGAAACCAGGAGGCGTCGTTAATATTACTACATCGGCTAATGCAATGGCTTTTGCATAGGAATCAAACCCGGTAAATTTTCTCTCCTCGGGCACATCAATTTTATCTTTGATATTTCCTTTCACACCACTCCAGTCAGATATATCATCTGAATTGAGTTGTTTATAGCAGCTATCCAGGCGATCGCGGAAGGCATCGGCCATGGCAACCAATTTTACATTTTGTTTACTTAACATGGCCTGCATCGCAGCGCCGGTACCACGACCGCCGCATCCGACTAAGGCAATTTTAATAACTGAATCCGCTCCGGAAAAATAATTGGTGGCACTTGAGATGAAGGGGGCGGCGATTAATCCGCCTGCGAGCAGCGAAGATTGTTTTACAAAATCTCTGCGGGATGGTTGTTTATTGTCCATTTGATAGTTGTTTCGTTGTTGGATAAATGTTTTATAAGTTGAAAGACTGAAACGCTTAGAGTGGATTTGCAATTTCCCCCGAATTATTTCCTGATAAAGGATTTTCAATTCTACTCAAATAAACAGGCATTGGTATATTGCAATTTGGAAACAATGAATTCGCCTCATATCATTCGCCGATTTACACATTCGCCCATTCGCCCATTTGCCTTGTCAATTTCCCAAATATTTCTGATAAAACGCTTCTATTTCTTCGGAATTTGGTTGTTGCTTTGGCCGCACTATTCTAAAACCAACTGACATAGCATCGGTAAGCCACCATTTGCTTTTAGGAACCTGTGGGTCGCGTTTATTCCAGGAAGCTTCGGACTTGGCCCGGGCAGCGCATCGTAGACCGGCGGCTTTATCTAAAAACCCTCCTCCGCGCACAGACCTCGGATAACGACTTACTGGTATGTTCACCGGGTTAGCTGTTCCTTCGACTACCGTTTCATAATATTTTTCATTGTATTGGTCCAACGTCCATTCGGCTACATTCCCCAGCATATCATATAGTCCCCAGGCATTGGGTTTTTTCTGCATCACTTTTTGATATGATTCTTCGCTGTTTCCGGCGAACCAGGCAAATTGCTTTAATAGTTTTTCATCATCCCCAAAATAATAGGCGGTGCTGGTGCCGGCCCGGCAGGCATATTCCCATTCGGCTTCGGAAGGAAGCCGGTAAAATTGCCCGGTTTTTTTATATAACCAACGGCAATACATTAAAGCGGTATTTTGGCTCATGCTGTTAACAGGAAATCCTCCCTGCTTGCCCATGCCCCAGCTGAGATCTATATACTGAGGCGTAGGCCTGGTAACAGCATCCACTTCAGAATTGCGACTGGTATTTTCATCATTAAAAAACAACAGGAATTCATCGTGGGTTACTTCGTGCTCCGCCATCCAAAAAGAATCAATCGTTATGGAGTGTACCGGCCCTTCGTCACTTCTTCTTCCTTTTTCAGAGTCTTCACTTCCCAGCTTATAGTTTCCTCCGGGTATAGGAACCATATTAAATTTCACCGGGGAAGAGGGTATTTCCTGCTCATACTTTATAAAGTCGGAGGCAGGCTGCGCATACATCGAATTAAAAAAACCAAGTAAAGACAATATAAATCCGGTTCTTTTCACCTCGTTATTTTTAGAAGTGGAAATTAAGCAAATATTGAATGGCCGGATCACGGATTTTTGATTATTAATAAAATTGGCGAAACGATTGCGCAAAAATTACCTGTAAATAGGGATATAGTAATTAACTTGGGAGCATAAAATAATTTCTATGCAACGTCGTCATTTTATGCAACAATCTATTCTGGCCGGAGGAACGATACTTACGGGCACTGCCCTGGCTAATGATTCCGTAAACAGGAACGAAGAGCTGGGGGCTGAAAAGCCTTTTAATCTTAATTATGCTTTTCATGATGGAATGTTTGAAAATAATGGAGGAAAGGATTTCGTGGATCAGATAAAATATGCCTACGATATGGGGTTCCGCGCCATCGAAGACAATGGGATGATGGCCCGGCCGGTAGAACAGCAAAAAAAAATCGGCGATACACTGGCTAAGTTAGGAATGACCATGGGCGTTTTTGTAATCACTTCCGATAGCTGGCATTGGAAAACATCCCTGGCAAGCGGCAAAAAGGAATGGATAGATAGAATGATGAAGGACTGCAAGGAGGCGGTGGAAGTGGCCAAACGTTGTAATGCAAAATGGGCCACTGTAGTGCCCGGCAATTTTGAAAGAAGTTTGTCTTACGATATGCAAATGGCTAATGTAATCACCGCATTGCGAAAAGGGAGTGAAATACTGCAATCTCATGGGTTGGTAATGGTATTGGAACCACTCAGTGATAACCCCGATCTGTTCCTTCGTCATTCGCATCAGACATATATGATCTGCAAGGCAGTAAACAGTTCTTCCTGCAAGATCTTATTTGATATGTACCATATGCAGCGTAATGAGGGCAATATCATAGATAATATTAATAAATGCTGGGAGGAGATCGGTTATTTCCAGATTGGAGACAATCCCGGCCGGAACGAGCCAACAACCGGGGAAATGAACTACAAAAATATATTCAAGCATATCCATGGCAAAGGCTATAAAGGAATACTTGGCATGGAACATGGCAATGCAAAACGCGGAAAAGAAGGGGAATTGGCATTAATCAAGGCATATAGAGACAGCGACAGTTTTTTGTGATTATTGGCAAGTGAAAATGAGGTCCAGCCAACTCCATCTGCTTTTGCCTCATTTTCTCTTTAAGCTCTTAGCAAACTCAATATCCCTTTTCCTCATTTTCTCTTTCGAACTCTTAGCAAAAAAAATCATCAAATAAAAAAGACCCTTCGATTGTCAACATTTCGTGTCTTCCCTTGTTTTATGAATTAACATTTCTGACCAAAAACCATGGTTAAAACAACTTTTATGCACTGCGAATTGTGGTAAATTGGCGTTTATTAATTATGAAACATATATTCCTTTTATTTTTCTCTTTCATTCTGTCATTAAACTTTCTAATTGCCCAGGATGCCAATGTGCTTGCTAAAAAGATGCAGGCTAAACTGGCTTCGGTGAACGATTACCTGGCATTAGGCATTATGAAGACGGATGTTTCGTTTATGAAAATACCTCCGTCGGAGGTAACAGTATATTACAGGAAGCCTGATAAATTTCGAATAAAGAAGCAGGATGGAATTACGGTTAGTCCCAAAGGAGGCGTAAGTATCAATCTCAATTCATTAATTGCCGGAGATAATTACACAGCCGTTTATGCAGGCCAGGGTATAGTAAACGGAATGGCTGTTGCGATCATTAAATTATTACCGCTGGAAGAAAACAGTGAAGTGGTGGTATCAACGCTCTATATCAACGAAAAGCAATTGCTCATTTATAAGGCTACCACCACCACTAAAGATAATGGTACGTATGAAATGGAAATGATTTATGGTAAGTTTGCCACCTACGGCCTCCCAGATAAAGTGACTTTTATTTTTAGTACCAAAGATTATAAATTACCCAAAGGATTGGCCTTTGATTATGATACCGGTATTAAACCCACCGACAACAATGCCTCCAAAAATGTTAAAGGAAGGGTAGAAATCTCTTACAGCAATTATACCATTAATAAGGGAATAGCGGAATCCTTTTTCCAATAGTAATTCCGGTTACTTATCCTTTCTGCGTCTTGCTCAATAAACAAACTTCGGAAAATACCAGGTGCGTATTAATTTTACGAGTAAGTGTTTCTATTTATTTCTGTTGATTTTACTATGTAGTTAATCGTAATTGTTTCGGCCGTCGATCAAAAACATCCCCTTATCGAAAAGGCGGGAAATAATTATAAATCCTCTACGTTAACATATATATTTGACCAGAACTTTATTCTGTGTCCCTTAATCCAAACGTATGAAAGCAGGAAATTTTACCCTATCCCGTGTTAATACAATTCAAAAGCTGAGAAAGCTTATTCCCTTAACTCTATTGGCTTTCAGTAGTATGCTGACTGGCTACACGGGCCAGGCTCAGTGTATTGTAGGTTATACAGGAGCCCAGGTTAACTGGGATAACCTGGATTACCTGCGAACCACAGGTACTTATGCCGCCTTTGTTACTGCAGCTATGGCAAACACCCAATATTTTACATTAGGACCAAACCGGATGACCCTGGCCGTTTCCAATAATATGGGGATAGTGGGAGAGACCGCAAATCATACTGGTGAACTTGTAAACTATACCGGGGAAGATGTAGAATATAACCCTTCTGCAGACGGGCAAACCATTACCATCACTTTCGAAACAGAGGTAAGGAATGCCAATTTTACCCTGTACGATATTGACCGTGGTGGCCAGTTTACCATTACTGCAGCAAATAGTCTTTTCATTCCCCAATTGGTAACCGTTGGTACGCAGCCTGGTACTATATTGACTATAGGAGGGTTCCCCCCTCTTTTTACCACTATCAATGCCAATGCAACAACGCTGGCTAATAATAGTAACCAGGGAAGTGCTACCGTAACTGTTCTAGGACCGGTTAAGACAATTACTATTACTAATAATTTACGGGGTTCGTGACGCCTTCTTTTGGTTATCGGATATTAATGCCTGTGTAACCGGTAGCTTTCCTACCAGTTATTATAATATCAGCAGGCCCTTTAACGGCGGGATGGCTGGTGGTCAACCTTCCTACTTTTTGAATATTGTAGATGATAGCGTTTATATCACGAATCCGACAAACGGAATCAGTAAATTCTTATTTACAGATGCCGCGAGTTTAGGTAAGATCAATTCGGTGGGATATGATCCGTACAATCATATTATGTACTTTGTATACAGTCTTACCGGGTCTGCCACAACCAATAAAACATTACGTAAATACGATTTCAATACGGAAACGTTCAGCACCATTACTAATGATATTGTAACACTGTTGAACATTCCTACATTCGACCAGGGCGTTGAATCCGGGGCAGCCGCTTTTTATAATGGTAGCTTGTATTTCGGAGTGGAGGCATCTAACCCTTCCCGGAACTCCGCTCGTGAGCATATTATCTGGAGAGTTGATTTTAACGCGATGGGTAACCCGTACCGGTCAAGCCAGGTATATGCAACAGTGTCAGATGGAGGGGGTACTTTACTGCACGACTGGTCGGATTTTGTGATTTCTAATGGAATACTATATGATTTCGATGGTGCAGCTTCCAGCCGCAATATTGATCATTTTAATATGATGACAGGAGCCCGCACGAACTATGTACCGACATTTAACCCCCGTCAGTGTGCTGTTACCTGGAATGACCTGGTATATGAAGTAGGAAGTAATAGCGCTCTATTATATGACGCGGGTCATGTACAGCCCTATAATTATGATGGCACGGTGAATGGAGCCTTGAATTTTCCGCTTATTCAACCTCCAGGTATCACTTTAAGAGGAAGCTGGGGTGATGCTTCGGAAGCATTTCGTCCTAAGAGCGACTTTGGAGATGCTCCTGCCAGTTACGATCCTGTTGCTTTAGCTCCCGCAACCCATGAAAGAGATATTAATCTTCGGTTGGGTTCCACTTATGATTACGAATGGAATCTTACATCTTCCGCCGGTGCTAGCGCCGATGGCGCTGATGAAGATGGAATTGGTGCCGCTCCTTCATTAAACTATGACGCTACCCTAACCTATTCGATAAACGTGAGTGTATATAATAATACCGGTGCAGCCGCCACCCTGATTGGCTGGTTGGATTATAACTTTAATAATGTGTATGATGCAGGAGAAGGAGTATCCGTAAACGTACCCACCAATGCGGCAATTCAATCTGTCGCTGTAAGCTGGAATAGTATTTATGTTCCTCCTACACTAAACGTGAGAACTTTTCTTCGCCTTCGGTTAACCAGGGCGGCTAATTTAATGACTACCGCCAATATGAATGGCTGGTACCCCGATGGGGAGGTAGAAGATTACCCGGTACTGTTAGGTACGGCGCTTCCCAAAGACATATTGACCATTTCGGCCGACAAAACAGATAAGTCGACTGTTAAGATTCAGTGGAATGCTATTTCAGAATCGCCTATTACCGGTTTTGAAATTATGCGCAGCGGAGATAATCAGTCGTGGGAAAGAATTGCTACCGTGACTTCTTCTGCTGCTGTAAAAAACACAGAGAAATACACTTATATAGATATTGATCCGATTAAAGGGATCTCTTATTATCGCATTAAGGTGAATTATGCAATGGGCAGCAATACTCATCGCTATACTGAAATAAGATCTGTTCGAATTGATAATAAAATGGCAGCTATGAGAGTACAGCCCAACCCGGTAATAAGTATTGCCACGCTGCAACTAAGTTCGCCCAGGGCAGGAGACGCTAAAATAGACATATTGGACGTTTCCGGTAAACCAGTTGCCCAGTTAACCCAACGGGTAAACATGGGAGTTAACAGTATAGTTCTCTACGGGCTTACCTCCTTACCGAAAGGCGTGTATACTGTTAGGGCCCAGGTAGATACTGAATTATTGATCACCCAATTTGTAAAATCACAACAATAACATTATTTTACGAAGCCGGCTCATTGTAAAAAATGGGCCGGCTTTGTATAGAAAAAGGAGGATAATCCTGGCTTTTTCTGCAAAAAATCCTAAATCCCAATTGCCCTTATGAAACGTACGTTTATTCTCCCCTTATTCTTTCTGTTTAGTCTGGCTGTTCTAACAACAGAGGCGCAAGAAAAATATAGTAAAGTAAAGATCTATGTTCCCCAGGATGCCAACCAGCAAAAGGAATTGATTGGTTTGTTGCAGATAGATCACTTTATGAATGATGCTGACGGCGCCCTTATTTCAGAAATCAGCGCCAGTGATATTGCCCGCCTGAGAAGAACCTCCTACCGGTTTGAAATACTTATCGACGATGTGGCTAAGAAATTTGAAGAAGAGAGCCGCCAGTTTTTCGATTTGGCAAAAACACAGGGAATTCCTCCTGAATCCATTCAGCCAAACCTCATGGGTTTTGAAAAATCCTGTACGAGTTTGGCTAATGTTATTGCCACCCCCACTTTGTTTTCTACTAACGGATTACCTCCGGGAGGAATGGGTGGGTATTATACGTTTACTGAAATGGTCACCAAAATAGATCAGTTGGTAACATTATATCCAACCCTCGTGCAAAAAATAAATATTGGAACTTCTGTAGAAGGAAGAACGATATGGGCTGTGAAAATATCTGATAATGTAAGTGTGGATGAAAATGAACCTGAAATACTTTATACTGCTTTGCAGCACGCGCGGGAAGCGATCGGTGGTACAAGTATGATCTTTCTGATGCAATATCTCTGTGAGAATTATGCATCTAATACCCAGGTGCAGGCACTGGTAAATAACCGGGAGTTTTTCATTGTTCCCTGCGTTAACCCGGATGGCTATGAATATAACAGGTCTACCAATCCAGGTGGTGGGGGGATGCATCGAAAAAATCGTAGAAATAATAACGGAACCAACCCGGGAGTTGATTTGAACCGGAACTATGGGGTGGATTGGGGTAATTGTTCGGGACTCCTTACAGATCCAAATAATCCATGCGGCACAAGTGTTAACACAGCGGAAACTTATATTGGAACTGCGGCATTCTCAGAACCCGAAACACAGGCAATCCGCAACTTTACCACTTCGCATAATTTTGTAGCTTCTATCGATCAGCACTGCTATGGCCCTTATTATTCGTTGCCGTTTGGCCGTCCGAGTTTGCATTCGATGTCTGCACTGGATACAAAATTTTATACCTATATCCCTGCACTAATGGGAAAATATAACGGTATGCGTGCCGGAAACAGTCCGCAGTCTGTTGGGTATGAAGTAGCCGGTGGAATTAAAGACTGGTTATTGATGGGAGATATTGGATTAGGATCCAAAGGTAAAATTTATGGTATGACCGGTGAAGGCGGTGGCGGTGGTTTCTGGGCTCCTTCTTCTCAAATAATTTCATTATGTAAAGGAATGACATTTCAAAATATGCAATTGGCACTTACAGCCGGTTCGTATTTTGATGTACAGGATATGAACGATGTTGTTGTTACTTCTTTAACCGGCTCTTTTAATTTCAAATTACTCCGGGTTGGATTGCAGAACGCCCCTGTTACTGTTTCGTTGGAGCGCGTAGAAAATGTAATGGCGGTGGGAACTCCAGTAACGGTTAACAGCATGCCTAATTATTATGACGTATACAATGGTAGTATTTCTTACACCTTGTATCCTTCTTTGCCTGTTGGCCAGCGGGTAAAATTTGTATGGAAAGTAGTTACTGGTGGAATTACAACCTATGATAGTGTCACAAAAATTTATAATCCGAGCCCGGTATATTTATTCCAGGATGATATGGAAACCGGGGTTGTTGGAACCAAATGGACGGTGACGGGAGGATTTGGTTATTCTACCAGCTCTGCTTTTGCCGGAACTAAATCGTTAAGCGAATCTCCATCAGGAAACTATACAACCAGCTCAACCCGTAGGGCGCAAACAGTATCAAACCTGGATCTTACTGGCGCAACAGCTGCTTATGTAACGTTTATGGTAAGGCATCGGGCAGAAAACTTTCGGGATAAACTGCGTATCCAGGTATCAACCAATGGAACTACCTGGGTTACCTTATGCGGAAAAAATACTGTCCAGGAAAACAATAATGACGGAAGCACACTAAATAGCCTTCCGGCTCTTACGGGTATCCGGGAGGAATGGTATAAAGAACTGGTTGACCTGAATGCCTATCTTGGGCAGGCGGCCTTACGCTTTCGCTTTGAGTTTACTTCGGATGCTGACGCAACGTCCTATACCTTTGACCTGGATGATGGATTTTATATTGATAATTTCAGAGTTATTAAGACCACTGCAACTCTTCAGAATCGGCTGCCGGTTATTTTTGAAAATATTAAAGGTAAGCTGGTAAATCCTTCTACTATACAGGTGGACTGGGAGGCCCGTACCGATGCCCAGCATGATTATTTTGAATTAGAGAAATCGGTTGATGGAAATAATTATGTTGCTATAGGAAGGATAAATGGCGTACCTCCTTATTCTTTTCTTGATAAAAATCCTTCAATCGGTAATAACTATTACCGGGTGAAGCAAGTGGATAAAGACAATAAATTCACCTATAGCCGGGTAATTAATGTAGTTAACAATCCCCGGGTAAAGCTTACTATCTATCCAAACCCGGTAAGCGAGGTACTGCGCATTAAAGTTGATGAGAACCGGTCGGCTACTTTAACTGTAACAGTAATGGATATGCAGGGCCGGATGGTATATAATAAAACCTTTTCCGAAATGCAGTCCTCCGGAACTATTTCAGTAAATACCTCTACCTGGACATCGCAGGTATATCAATTAAAAATTACTAATAACCGGGGGGAGTTAGTGACCATTCAGAAATTTGCGAAAAAATAGAATCGAATGATATAAAAAGTAAAAATCCCCGGGAAACCGGGGATTTTTTTGTTTCTAACCTGGGTCTATATTTTCTTCAATTTTTTCATCCGCTACATTGGCCAGCAGAACTGTGGTCATTTTCTTTAATGGGTTACGGCGGTTCTCTGCATAACCATTGCGCCGGTTAATGATATCTATGCATTCGTAAATAGCGGTTAAAAAGGAAGAAGCGTCGGCTTTGTCTTTGCCGGCTATATCAAATGCGGTTCCATGATCGGGAGAAGTCCGAACTCCTGCGATACCGGCGGTGAAGTTTACTCCTTCACCACTTGACAGCGATTTAAAGGGTATCAATCCCTGGTCGTGATACATGGCCAGCACCGCATCAAACCTGGTGTAATGTCTTCGGGCGAAAAAGGCATCGGCACTGTAAGGGCCCATTACCAGCATGCTATGCTTGGCTTCCTTAATGGCTGGTCGAATAATATCCTCTTCCTCTTTCCCGATCAATCCTTCGTCGCCGGCATGCGGATTCAACCCCAGCACGGCTATTTTCGGTTTGTCGATTCCAAAATCTTTGATGAGCGATTGATTGAGAATATTAAGTTTCGACAGAATATTTTCCCTTGTTACAAACCTGGCGGCTTCGCTTACCGGAACGTGCTCACTCACCAGGGCCACCCGCATATTTTCTGCAACCATCAGCATAACCACATCGGTAGCTCCAAATAACTGTTTGAGATAAGGAGTGTGACCGGTAAAATTAAAGGCTTCCGACTGCGTGTTTTTTTTATGAATAGGGGCGGTAACTAATCCCTGGATTTTTTTCTCTTTTAAAGCCTCTGCCCCGGCCATTAATGATTTGATAGCATATTTTCCCCCGGTTTCGGTAAGTTGACCCGGGTTGATGGCCACCTCTTCTTCCCAGCAATTGAAAATGTTAACCTGCTTATAGTTTATGCGGCTGAACTCTTTTATATTCTGGTAATTGAAATTAGTATCTCCAACAGATTTGCGATAGAAGTTTATTGCTTTATTGGATCCGAAAATAATCGGGGTACACATTTCCAGTAAGCGGTGATCCGAAAATGTTTTTATGATCAGTTCGATACCAATACCGTTCAGGTCTCCGGTAGTAATTCCAATAACCGGCTTTTGCGCTGGTGCAATCATTCGTAATAATTAAGAGGGCGAAATTACAACATTGGCGGTAAACATGGTAAAGCGGTTTTCTTAATTGAATACCTTGTTGAAACTGCTTCCCGATTTATCAGTCAGGCTGCGCATAAAAGCAATCAGATCTTTTATTTCTTCCTTTTGCAAGTTCAGCTTCTGAAAAGGCAGCGATTGATTGGGTGGAGCAATACCCAGGCTCTTTCCTCCTCCTTTGTTATAAAAGTCCATGACCTCTTCTAAGCTTTTAAAAACACCATTGTGCATGTAAGGAGAGGTTAACTCAATATTGCGGATACCGGGGGTTTTAAATGAGAAACGATGAAATTCTTTATTGGTAACCGTAAACCTTCCCTGGTCCGGGTCCAGGGTTATTTGTTTTGTGTTAGCCCTGGCTGGCACGCCTATTACTTCCGACTCCTGGTATAAATATAAAGTAGGTTTGGAGCCATTAAATAAAGGAGCAAAATGACAGGTAGCGCAGCGCGCTTTCCCCATAAATAAGTTAAATCCATTGATCTCCCGGGCGGTCAAAGTTTTTCTTTCCCCTCTTATATGCTGATCGAAACGGGAGTTGAAACTGATTAACGTATGCAGATACATAGCCATCGCGTTTATCATTAAACGAGTTGTTAACAGGGAATCTCTTCCCGGGTATGCTCTTTTTAAAAGTTCTCTGTAATCCGCCCGGGTACTTAATTTCCCGGTAGCTGCTTCCGCGCCGCTGTTCATTTCTTTTTCATTCCCCAACACTTCCCGTATCAGGTCATCAAGGGAAGATTTCCGGCTGTCGTGAAAAAGATTTTTCTGCAGCGACGCATTCCAAAGGGTTGGCGTATTGCGGGTTAAATTTCCATGTTCATCCAGCGATGCAGCCTTGGGCAATCCGTCGGTGAACGCCTTATCGGGCTGGTGGCAACTGGCACAGGATCTTTTTCCGTTGGAAGAAAGGGCAGGATCAAAGAAAAGCGCTTTACCCAATTCGATTTTCTCAGGGGTTAATATATCATCTCCCAAAAACCGGCTGATCCGAAGGTTTTCAATATCAAACAAGCCCGTTGTTTTCTCCACACTTCCTGACCGAATTGGACTATTGCTAAATGCATTCATTGATTTGATATTGCCCAGTAGCCGGCCGGCCGGATTTATATATAGACTTATCAATTCCATCCGGTTTAATGAATTGAAGTTTTTTTGACGGTGCAGGTACGTTTGAGATTGATGTATTAACCGGATGATTTTCTTATAGTCACCTTGAACAGGCCGCGGTATTTCTGGTTCATAAATCACCAATATTTCCCGGATACTGTTTAAGGCAGCCGCCGCTTCCGGTATAGAGTATTGGGCAACCGGGGAATCAAAGCCGGTTATCCCGAGGGCCACTATCCGGTACAACTCTTCCATTAATGCATCCATGATATAATTTCCCGGGTTAAAGAGTGAAGAATTATTACTCAATCCCTCCGATATCGATATCAACTTCTCCAGATATGCCAATACCTCTTTTTTTGTGGATGAATTATACCGTGGAAACAAAAATGGTTCAATAACCTGGAAGCCGAGTGGCTCCCGGATGGCTGTTGGATCTTCTTCTTCGATCGTTTCAAGTGGCGGGCCATTTATTCTATGCACATCCAATTCAAAATAATATTCAATAAACAGCTCTATTTTTTTATACGATATTCTGGCTTCCAGGAATTGACGCTGAAGAGTGGTCGTTGGTTGATCTTTTTTAATATCCGATTGTAACATTTTTAGCCCGGCTACCAATTGGCTGAAATATTTGGTGTAATAGTCTCTTGCCCGTTCATTGGCCGAAACGGGGGTCTGTAATGAAAAAGAAGAAATGGCTGAAAGAA
Source organism: uncultured Chitinophagaceae bacterium (assembly GCA_963775145.1). Taxonomy (GTDB): domain Bacteria; phylum Bacteroidota; class Bacteroidia; order Chitinophagales; family Chitinophagaceae; genus Endoryza. Next base: position 290,752 of record CAVZHZ010000008.1, on the reverse strand, counting down.
ATAGTATAACAAGGAGGATATGAATTTTTCTTATCATCAGGAGCCCTGGTTATTAATGAGTGCATATCAGCATGAGTGGCGAAATAAATCTTAATACATTTAACGGCCTCCTTTTTATATTACAAGGAGACTTTATAAAAAACCGCACTGATTTATTTAACCAGTAGTCGTTCATTTACAACTGTTCCGTCGCTGCTTTTAACACTTACCACGTAAGAACCCGCGGCCAACTGAAAACGAATTTTGTTTTCCCCCGTGCCGATTTTTGTTGTTCGCTCAAATACTTTAGAACCATTCATATCCAAAACATACACATTTACCTGTTGTTTTTTGCTGCTGGAAATATTCAATTGTACCTGGTTATTCAAAACGGGGTTAGGTTGAATACGCAGCTTGAAACTGTGTGAGCTTCGGAAGTTGACAGATCGGGTTCCCAATACGGTGCTTCTGCCGTTCTTATCAGTTTGGGTAAGGCGGTAATAATTGATTCCTTCAGCAGGTGAATTATCAATGTACTCGTAATTAGAAGTGGTTCTCGAGTTATGCGAGCCATTAACCAGCATTTGAAATTGGAAGTCTCTTCCATTTAAGGATCTTTCAATGGTGAAATAATCGTTATCCTGTTCAAAGGCAGTGGACCAAAGAAGCACGGCTGTTTCTTTTTTCTGAAAGGCGGTATATTTTAAAAGAGAAACTGCCAGGGAAGCAGTAACCTGGATAGTAAAGGTATCTGCCATACAGGTAGTGGAAGGAGTGATACTGTCTCTCACATAATAGGTATAATTTCCAATGGCTGATGGTGTAATGGAATGGGTACGGGCATTACCCAACACTGTAATGGGTGGGGCGGGAGCAGTATACCAGTTATATCCGCCAACCCAGGAGGCGTTTAATACCTGGGTGGTATTTACTACCATGTTTACATTTGTTTTCCTGTTTACATCCTTCATAATAGTGAACTGGTCCCGAATGGTTCCGCTGGTTCCCACAAATTTTGCGTCAAGCCGGTTATCTTCCACCTCTAAATATAATATGCCTACTTCTCCGCCGGATGTTCCACTGTAATTCCGGTAATAAAATGCAGGTAACTGAGCGTTTGTTCCTCCACCTATTTGACCCGCTGAACCAGCTACCACGTAAACGGTTCCATGCGTATTCAAACCTCCCACAGTGAAGTAGGGACATGAATTGGCTGAACCATCATACCTGGCACTGGAGCCATTAACCATGTTTCCGGTAGGTGGGGGAGTTGCACTAAATGTGGAAGAGACCCCCGTATGCCCCTGTATGAGGAAACTTCTTTCGTACACATGACTGTGTCCCGCTAATACCACATCCACTCCAAATCGTTCTAATATCGGAGTAATCTGCTGGCGTATTGCAACCAGGTCAGGTTCAGAGTTTGAAAAATGGGTTCCATTCGTATAGGGCGGGTGATGTAAACTGACAATGGTCCACTTGCGGGTATTTGCGGCCAGGTCGCTTTTCAGCCATAGAGCCTGTTGCCCGGTAGAATCATATAACAGTTTACCACCGTCGTACCCATAAGAGTCAAGCATTACAAAATGAATATTCCCATAATCAAATGAATAATAATGTTCCGTTCCTGAAGCTATTCCACCGGATTCCGCTGCAGTAGGAAGAGTGAAAATATTAAAATAAGGAATGGCGTGTGTGCCGGCTAATCCACCAATTCCCGGGCTATTAGCGTATTCATGGTTGCCCGGAACAGAAAACACGGTATGGTTATCAAATACATTATTATCATAAATATCGAAAAACTTAGTTTGGTGCTCGCTTTCTAACCCATCATTATAGGCATTATCTCCCAGCATCAAAGCCAATTCTGAATTATTACCCGCGGACTTCAGGGTCAGGTAACTGTTTCGCGTTCCTTTTTGACTGGCTGTTCCGGTTCCGGCATCTCCAAAAACACCTATTCTTATTTTTCGGTTAGATGTAGTCGGTGGAGATGTTATGAAATAATTTCTATAGCTACCCCTGATCATAGAAGTAGTGGTTCCAATACCATAATAATATTTGGTATCGGGAGATAAACCGGTGACACGTATCTCGTGATCAGTAGTGGGCGTATTATTGACCATTGAACTATTGAGCGTATTCTCTGAATTACCATACCATACTTTCGTATCCGAGGCTACGCTGGTAGTCCAACGAATGGTAATAGCGTTTGTACTTACCATTTGGAGCAGGGGGCCTCGTAAGATTTCAGGTTCCGCTCCCGGGGCACTGGCTGTTAATTCCATATCAAAAGTCAGATCGCTGCTGGAGGCTGATGATTGATGCATTTCCACTGCGATCACATTATTGCCACTTACAAAGGCAGAGGAGGGAATGGAAAACGGCTGAGGAGTAGCCCCGTCATCGACGGCATTGGTGGCATAAGTATTATAGGCAACTGTGCCCGACAGATTACTTATATAAACCTGCGTTCCGTTTACGTATACAATACAGCCATCATCTCGCCGGATATTCGCATTGAAAATGCTGTACGAGGATGGATTGCTGATATTTATTGTTTTTCTGAAATAGGTAGTAACGTATTTGTTATTTACATCGGGCCCATAGCTAACCGGGGTCACGGGCGCATCACCATATCCTAATTCGGCGGCACCGGATGCCCACGAAGCGTCATTGAAGCCGGTACCTGTCCAGGCCGTTCCCTGGTTCGAACCATTATCCAGATACTTCCAGGTAGTACCATAATTGAAAACTGTAACCCCTGATGGTTTTCCGATTAATTCAAAATCAAATGAAATATCTGAGCTGGTTATTGCATCCTGGTGCACTTCCGCTGCAATTACATTATTACCGGACATAAAAAAGGAGCTGGCAATATCAACCATGATTATACTGTTTCCATCTTCTGCGGCTGAACCGGAAGCCAGGGTAGAGCCGGTGATTCCTCCCGCAGGCATATTGTTTCGGGCTACTTCGATACCATTAACATATATCACGACGCCATCATCCAAATACATGTTGAGCCGCATCGTTCCAAAAACGGAGATGTTGGCTATGGTGATTGATTTTCTAAGATAAGTTGTTATGTATTTGCTGTTTGGATTCCCTCCATAGTTAATAACCGTTCTTTCATCGTTATCTCCATACCCGAACTCTCCCATCCCCGAGGACCAGGCGGCGTCATTAAAGGCAGTTGTTTGCCAGTTGGCAGGAGTGGTATTATTGTCCAGGAATTTCCAGGAGGAGCCGAATTTTACAAGAGTCGTATCGCCATAGGCAACCTTCGAAACAAGCTGTGCCGAAATGACGAGTATTATCAAAAAGAAATAGCCTGGTTTCATGGATTAGGATTTAGTAATAGCGGGCTCTTATGATGTAAAAAAATAGATTTATCTGGAAAATGAAATAGGTGTTTACATAAATAAGGACGATGATAAAATCTACCGGTAAAACGTATTTTTAAGATGCTTTGGTATCTACCACAATCCCCTTTTTCAGCTCGTCCCCTGATTCGGTACCTGGTGCTTATATCAATAAAAATGGTATTCAGCAGTATGATATCAACCTCCGGTTTAATAACGATAACTCATAAGTAGTAATACAATCACAGGAAGTGTACTTTCTACCGCCATGGCTAAACAGATGATAATTGGTTCGTTATGCTGATGCTATGCGGAGATGGATATATTCGAACCCTTATTAATTCAGAATTTACATAGAGAAAATCGGTAGTTGTTAACACTTAACTGCCTGAATGGTGGTTGCAATAATAAAATTAAATATCAAATTTAGCAGTTAGAATAAAGGAATGGGAAGCAAAGAACTTGCAGAAAAATTCCTACCCATGAAAACCGTAATTCCTGATACTTGCATTTTCACGCTGTTCTCCATTACTGGTAAGCCGGTGCGGTTCCCTGTCAACCCATTTAACCATGATAAACCGGAATCTCATTCCATCCGTTCAATCATAAGTCGGTTTTTCCCATTTAATATACAGAGAAATTTTTTCAGTAAAAGTAATATATCGGTATTTCAGAATTTGAGAATAAGCAGAAATGAAATTATAAATACAAACAAAAATTTTAAATGCAATTTTCGCTGGCGCGAAGAAAATAGTAAGGAAAATTTTTCTTCGGAGCTTTCAATCAGATAAACCAAACCCTAAACCAGGTGGCGTGCTGGAGTAGCCACCCGAAAACCCTATTCGTATGAAAAGACATTTACTCCTCTTGTGCTTTTATTTATTGTTCATGCAAATGCAGGGGCAGGTCCGTCCGTTTACCCCCAGATATTCCAACCCGTCAGTACGGGGGAATATAAAATTTGTAGCTAATAATATTATTACTACTAACGGGGCGATAACCAATGAGGCGCCTCCGGGTGGTTCTGCAACTAACAATGGTAGTTATGGCGTTAATATCGATATTGATAATATAACGACCACCATTATTCCCTGGAATTCTACCTGGAAATTCAGTGATAGTGGTTATGCACCAGGGGCCGGAACCTGGATGAACCCAGGCTATGCGGACGGGGGCTGGATTTCAGCGACCGCCGGATTGCCAGCGGCTCTTCAACGGGATATCGGGTATGGCGATGGTGATGAAGTAACTCCCTACATATATGCAGGCTGCGGTGCGCGGCCAGCTATTCAATTACCGCTTTGCGCTACGAAATACTGGACAACGTATTTCAGGCAGCAAGTTAATATTCCCAGCGTTGCGGCATATGGAGGATTTCGAATTAATCTCCATCGGGATGATGGGGCGGTAGTTTACGTAAATGGAACTGAGGTAGCGAGAAGTAATATGCCTGCTGGGGCCGTAATTTATACAACACCGGCATCAGCAGCTGTTGATGGGGCGACTGAAGACGTAACTATTAATATAGGAACAGGTGCATTTATTAATGGCATTAACACCATTGCGGTGGAGATACACCAGGTTAATCAAACAAGTTCCGACCTTTCTTTCCGTTTGGAGTTATTAGGATTGTCGGCTAACTCCACTTTCAATTCGAGTTCAGCGGATCTTTCTCTTAATTCCTGCAGCGAAATTCTCTGGGCGGGATTATATTGGGGTTCAACACTCGGAGGAAGTTCAGATAACAGTTGGCGCACTGGCCATACCAGTGTCTTGTTTAAAATACCCGGAGCTGCTTCTTATACTACAGTTACATCGTCACAAACTGATTTGCATGATAGTTCGGCTGCGAATAATCACACCGGGTACCAATCTTTTGCCGATGTAACTTCTCTTATAAATGCAACCAATGGGATTGGTACCTATACAATTGCCAACGTTTGTTCTCCCGTTTCAACAGGAAAAAACAACCAGGCTGCAGGATGGGCATTGGTGATAGTATATCGCGACCCCACTACTATCCCGCGTAACCTCGTAGTATTTGATGGATTTGAGATTGTATCAGTAAACACGCAAAAAGATATTCCTATTGCAGGCTTTCTTACCCCGTTGATTGGACCCGTTAGTTGTGAATTGGGAGCTGTTTGTTACGATGGTGACCGGGTATCCGCTGACGGTTGGTTTTTCAAGCAGGACTCCGCAGTGGCAGGAACCTATACAAACCTTTCAAATGCAGGCACAAACGGAAATAATGATTCCTGGAACAGCACAATATCTTATTTAGGATCCAATGTTACTACCCGAAACCCGGCACATGCCAACACATTGGGATTTGACGCCGATATTATTCAACTGCCCAATGCGGGCAATTTGGTTTTGGGAAACAATAAAACCTCCGCGCGAATCCGCATCAGTTCTCCCGGCGGAGGAGAAAACTTTTTTCTGCAGGTGGTTTCTTCTTCAATTTCCGTATCAAACCCATCCTTCAATTTGGTAAAATCGGCTACTGATCTTAGTGGTGGAAGTTGGTTGCCGGGCGATAGCCTTCAATATAAACTGGTCAATACCAACCGGGGGATAGATACGAGTATCAATACGATACTAATTGATACATTGCCTTCCACTGTAATCTATAAGCCGGGAACCCTTCGGATAAACGGGGTGCTTAAAACAGATGCGTCCGGAGATGATGAAGCCGAATATGATGCCGTGGCAAAAAGAGTGATATTCCGATTGGGAACTGGCGCTTCATCTGTTATTGGCGGACAAGTAATACCAAATCGTGCAGACTCCGTAACCTTTACGGTAAATGCAATAAATAGTTGCCAGGTATTATTGTGTAATAACCTGGCCTCTAACCGGGCCATTGTTAATTACACAGGAAAAAACTCTGGTCAGGCTTTAACTGACAACAGTGGTTATTTTGATGCATTTGGTTGTTTTGTAGAAGGGCCCATCGTGAATACTATTGTCGGTACCTGTACTACCTTGCGAGATACTTCTATTGTAAACCAATGCCCCATTTTATCGGTGATATTGCCGGCTTCTGTTTATAATGGATATTCTTTTTATAATGCCCTGCCATTTATAGCCGGAAATTCTTATAATCCTGCTGTTCCTATTATCACTGGCGGGACTTACTATGCATTCTATAACGCCGGGGCCGGGTGCAGCGATACGGTGCGTTTTATAGTATTGATACAACCCTGCCCGGATATTGATGATGATGATGATGGGATTCCGGATTATGTGGAAAGTAACGGCGCAGATGCATTTGGTGATAGTGATAGTGATGGTATTCCTGATTTTACAGATCCTTCTTATCCCGGATTTGTTGATTCAAATGGGGATGGTGTCAATGACAATTTCGATACCGACCGCGATGGCATTCCGAATCAGTTAGATTTGGATAGTGATAATGATGGTATTCCTGATGTAGTAGAAGCAGGGGGTGTGGACCAGGATGGCAATGGCCATATCGATAATTTTACTGATACGGATAATGATGGACTATCACAGAATGTGGATGCTAATAATACGGGCCAGGCAGGCTCAGGCAATGGACTCGGCTTGCCTGATATTGATTCAGATGGCGTTCCTAACTATATTGATCTGGATAGCGACAACGATGGCATTCCCGATGTACTCGAAGCAAACGGCACCGATGCGAATAACGATGGTAAGATTGACGGCTATTCAGATACAGATGCAGATGGTTATAGTGATAATATTGATGGGGATGTTGGAAATAACGGAATTTCAGAGAATTCATTAATAACCTTACTGAGAACAGGAGCCGACATAAATGGTGATGGCCGGACGGATTCTTATCCTTTCAGGAATTTTGATAATGATTCGAGGGCTAATCCATATGACCTAGATAGTGATAATGACGGTATCAGCGATTGCCGGGAAGCTGGGTTTGCGGATGCAAACAGTAACGGCTTCAGCGATGGAACGAAAGGCGCTGATGGATGGGATGATTCCATTGATGCTTTGGTAATACTCACTTTAAGAAATACAGATGGCACCTACAATCCCGATTACCTGGATATTGATTCGGATGATGATGGAATACCCGATAATGTAGAGGGTCTTCCTACCCTAGCTTACATCTTACCCTCCGGACTGGATACGGATGGCGATGGAATAGATAATTCTTACGATGGGACCTTTGGGTTTGGCGGCAATGGCGTTACCCCGAACGATCAGGATGGTGATACGACTCCCGACTACCGGGACAGTGACACCGATAACGATGGGCAAAGCGATCTGATAGAAGGAAATGATTTTAATATGAATGGGTTGCCGGATGATCTGGTAATGCTAACCGGTATTGATACGGACGGGGACGGATTAGACAATCGCTTTGATAATAATAATTCATCCATTGAAGGTACTTCGGCCTATATGGGTAACGGAGGAAGTTATGCAGGAGATCCCACACCCGGTTCCACCACCGTGGTGCAGGCAACGATACCGGGCGCCGAAAGAGACTGGCGTATTATTACTTTTCTCCTGGACGCAGAGTTTATTGAGTTTACGGCTAATCGAAAAGGGGAGAATGTGAACCTGAAATGGGTGGTTACCTGCGAAAAAGTGATTGACCATTTTGACATAGAGCGTAGTATCGATGGAATCAGTTTTATGAAAGTGGCTGAAAAGGCCGGACCAGGTGCCAGTTGTAAAGCAACTCCATTCAGTTATGCCGATAATTTATTATTGGCTGGCAATGCTAACCGCTATTATTACCGCCTAACCGCTATTACCACCAGCGGATACAAGAAAAGAAGTTCATTCGTGCAGGTAATAATAAAACATTCTTCCACATTGGTGCTTTCTCCGAATCCGGCCAATACGAGGGTAAACATCAGCTTAACTACCGCGAATGAAACTTCCGCTGATGTAGTAATATTAGATGGTACGGGAAGGGCGGTAATTAAGCAGCATCAACTCTTAATTAAGGGGTATAATAGTTTTTCAATTAATGGTATTGAGCGGCTGCCAAATGCTGTCTATAATGTACGTATAAGTGTGGAGGGAGAAATCATAAATGAAAAACTGGTTATTAAGAAGTAACCAGGTAATTCGATAGTTTTTTGCAAGCCCTTTCTGAAAAGAAGGGGCTTGTTTTTTATAAAGAAGGATATTATCCGGAATAATGGAAGAGTTCATTAAATCAATAATGGGTTATTTTCGAAATCAGCCGGTAAGCAGCGATTTGGGTAATTCGAATTCCTCCCTTCCCAACACTCTTCTCCGTATTTTTACATTATAAAAGTATGTACACATTAAAAAAATCGCTCGGTCAGCATTTTCTGAAAGATGAAAATATTTCCAGGCAAATAGTAGAGGTTTTGAAGGAGCATCCTTTCAACCGCTTGCTGGAAGTAGGACCTGGCGGAGGCGCCTTAACTAAATATCTGTTATCCCTGCGGGAGATTGATTTTAAGTGTGTAGAGCTCGATGAAGAAAAGGTGCAATGGTTATTAAAAACCTATCCGGCTTTACAGGGAAAAATAATAGAGGGCAGTATTTTGGAAATAGCCAAACCATTTGAAGAAAGCTTTACGGTGGTGGGCAATTTTCCCTATAATATTTCATCGCAAATTTTATTCAGAATACTGGAGTGGAGAGAAGCGGTGCCCTGCATGGTAGGAATGTTTCAGAAAGAAGTAGCACAGCGGATCGCTTCAAAGGAAGGGAATAAAGTGTATGGAGTACTGAGCGTACTGGTCCAGGCTTTTTATACGGTAGATTATCTATTTGAGGTGCATGAAAATTGTTTCAATCCACCTCCTAAAGTAAAGAGCGCGGTCATACGATTGCTACGCCGGACCGATATCCCCGCTATGAAAAGTGAAAGAAGTTTTTTGATTTTGGTAAAGGCGGCATTTAATCAACGCCGAAAAACGCTGCGCAACTCCACTAAAAGTTTATTTGAAAATTCGGTGATGGCAGATCCTATATTTGATAAGCGGGCTGAGCAATTAAAAGTGGAAGAATTAGCCGCCCTTACCTTTAGGATGAAATAATAAATAATGAGAAAAGTAATTATAACCGCCAAAGCACATGAATACCTCATCAACCAACTGGAGCAAAGAGGGTTTATAGTGCAGTATATGCCGGAACTGAGTTATGAAGAATTGAATAAACTTATTCCCGGTGCAGAAGGGTTAATTGTAACAACCCGGCTAAAAATAGATAAAGCAATTATTGATAACGCTCCCCTGTTAAAATGGATCGGACGCTTAGGAAGCGGCATGGAGCTGATCGATTTGCCTTATGCGCAAAGCAAAGGAATACGATGTGAAAGCAGTCCGGAAGGGAACCGAAATGCCGTGGCAGAGCATGCATTAGGTATGTTGCTTTCCCTGATGAACAGGATCCAAAGCAGCCACCTGGAAATAAAAGAGGGAAGCTGGTTACGGGAAGCCAACCGGGGAACAGAATTAAGTGGAAAAACAGTTGGCCTTCTCGGGTATGGTAATACCGGTAGCCAGCTTGCCCGGATACTGGCATCCTTCCATGTAACTATCCTGGCCTATGATAAATACAAATTTGGATTTGGAAGCGGGTATATCAAAGAAGCCAGTTTGGAACAAATTGCCCGATATGCAGACGTAATAAGTTTGCACCTTCCCCTGACTGATGATACCTTTCACCTGGCAAATAGCGGCTTTTTTAATTCATTGGAAGCACGTCCTTATTTCATCAATACCAGCCGCGGTAAGATACATGATACCACTGCCCTGGTAAATGCATTAAAACATAACAAGATTGCCGGAGCAGCACTCGATGTGTTGGAAAACGAAAAACTGGAAACCTACTCCCCGGCTGAACAGGAGCAGTTAAATTGGTTATTGAATCAGCCAAACGTAATTATTACCCCTCATATAGCAGGATATAGCCAGGAAGCGTTTTACCAGATGGCCAAAGTGCTATTGGATAAACTGGGTTTATAATTCTAGCATAAATCTATTCGGTATTTTTTTATGGTTATCTCTCCCAACAGATCGTTAATTCCTTAAAACAAGTAAGGCTTTCACATTTTTATATAATGAACTGGTTCGCTTTTTTTATAAGATGCAGTAAAATCATTTTATATGAAAAGAAATCTACTCCTGCTGGTCGTTCTCTCTTCCTTATTTACCGGCTGTTCCAAAATTTTGACTAGTGCTGAAGATAAATTAATTGGAAGCTGGATTTTATTGTACGCCGAAAAGAAGCGCCCTTTCGAAAAAAAGACAATAACAACCGGCTATGAAGAAGGGACATTCTATTTTTATGAGAATGGGGAAGCGGTGTACGATGATGGCATTGACTTATTGCAAGGTAATTGGCAGCTTCGGCGGGAGGACCGTGGTTATTATGATGCTGATGGAAATTATCATCCGGAAAGCCAGCAGGTATTTAGTATTCACCTGGTCGATTTTCAAAGCAACCGGGTACTGGATTGGTATTTTGATGATTGTTATTTTACCAACCGCGACCGGTTTACCGCGCAATATGAAAGTTATAGTTACCGATACCGGTATGTATTTGCAAAGCAGTAAGGGAGGATAATACTGGGTACCTGATATAGGAAATTGGATTGGAGAGGTAGAACAAGAAGTGATTTATCTCCCCCCCCCGATGGCTGTGTTGCTTTTCATCATTCTGTTTCCAATGGAGTTTGAGAGGCAAAGGAAAGTGGGTGGACCAGTCAGCACTTTTTTGTCAAGCGCTGCTGGGCCATGGCCTCCGAAATGCTGGAGCCGGATACCCGGAACAAGGACCGGGAACTGGACCAAAGTGGGTAGCCGCAAACGATTTTTTGGATTAGATTTTTCCTACTTTTGCAATATCAATAATGGCAACGCTTCAGCAACCGATCTGAGGCGTTGTTATTTTTTTCTGTTTAATCACCAACATACTTTTAAAATTAAGGAGGTTGTTATGAGTGGAATACTGTATGTTACCAAAGAAACCCTGGAGCAAATGAAGGCTGAGTTGATTCAATTGAAAACGGTGGAAAGACCTGCTGCCTCCAGGGCAATCGCCGAAGCAAGGGAAAAAGGCGATTTAAAAGAAAACGCGGAGTATGATGCGGCCAAGGAAGCCCAGGGAATACTCGAGGCAAAAATGAAAAAATTAGAGGGCGATCTCGCGATGGCCCGCGTGTTGGATGAAAGCAATGTAGACACGAGCAAGGTTTCCATATTAACCAAGGTTACCGTTACCAACCTGAGTACCAAAAAGCAGCTAACCTACCAGATCGTTTCGGAGAAGGAAGCTGATTTGAAATTGTCGAAAATTTCTATCACCTCCCCGATCGGGAAGGGGTTGATGGGTAAAATAATTGGAGATATTGCTGAAGTTCAGGTGCCTGCCGGATTAATTAAATTCAGGATTGATAATATTTCTGCCTAGTGCCTGGTTGAATCTTTCTGGTCGGGATAATATATAATGTAGTACTCCAAAAATAGAAGTCTTGCATCCACATTATTTAATGGCGCCATAACTCATTCCATTATGACACTTTTTTCCAGAATTATAGCGGGAGAAATTCCCGCCTATAAAATTGCAGAGAACGAAAAATTTTTCGCGTTTCTTGATATTTTTCCGCTGGTAGAAGGACATGTACTGGTAATTCCTAAAATTGAAACGGATAAATTTTTTGATTTATCAGATGAATATCTTGGTGGTATGTTATTATTTGCAAAGCCCATTGCAAAAGCCATAGAGCGTTCTTTTAAGTGCAATCGATGTGGCCTGGCGGTGGTGGGTCTTGAAGTACCGCATGCCCATTTGCATTTGGTTCCGCTTAGCACTATTAATGATATCAATTTTACCCGCGGTAAACTAAAAGTATCTCCAGATCAATTAAAAAAAACACAGGAAAAAATTATTTCTAATTTGTAGAATAGACCGGAAGTCCGAAAGTCCGAAGGTCAGGAGGAAAGAACCAACAAAAGTATGATTCTTGCCGACTTTCGGACTTTCGGACTTCCGGTCTTCTCCGCTACTCCTTCATCACCATTAGTGCTGCCATAGTTTCTATTCCTTCCCATAAAAATCCGATCAGCACGTTTTCGTTTTCTGCATGCTGGTTATTATCGTAGTTCACTACCGGAACCGTAATTACTTTGGCATTTAATTTCTGTTCAAATACAATTAATGGTAAACTTCCCCCCGCAGAGGGTAATGATATTACCGGGTAATCTACGGTCGATTGAACCGCTTTAATAATATTTTGTGCAATCGGAAGATCCATCGGCGTACGTTGTGCATTGTACCCGCTGCCGGTGGTAATCTTTATCAACCTGGGATACTTTAATCGTTCTTCATCGGTTGGTTCATGATCCAATACATGATAGCCTTTCGATTCAATATGATTGATTACTTTTTGTACCTGCCTGCTTACATCATTTCCCAGCACCAGCCGCAGGTCCAGCATGGCTTCCGCTTTTACCGGGATAATATTGGCAGCTAATTCACCTACATTGGCACTCAGTATTCCGTTGATATTTAAAGTAGGCTGGTGTAACAGTTCGAGGAAGGATTTTCCGTTGCCTTCGGGTGCAACGATTCCTAATTCTTTTTTTAATGTTTCTTCAATGTTCGGGATGGAGGTAATGGCATTTTTTTCGGACGCTGATAATGGAACCACATCATCGTAAAAACCTTTAATGATTACTTTCCCTTCGTTATCTTTCATCCCGGCCAGCAGTTCAACCAGCATCCTCGCTGGATTGGGTGCCCAGTTTCCGTAATTGCCACTGTGCAGGGGCCTTTTAGGTCCGTAAACAGTAAGCGACATATTTATATCACCGCGCACGCCAAACTGTACCATCTTTTTTCCTGAAACATGCCGGGGTCCATCCGCAATAATCCACACATCCGCTTGTAATTTCTGCTTATTTTTTTCAAATATTTCTGCAATATGGATAGATCCTATTTCTTCTTCTCCTTCAAAAAAGAAGATAATATTGTTGTTCAGCGCCAATTTAGACAGCAGCAATGCTTCATAAGCATTCAGAATTGTCATTACTCCGGCTTTATCGTCCGCGCTCCCGCGGCCGCTTAACCGCCAATGAGGATCTATGGTTATAGCGTTGGCAGGCAACTCAACTATTTTACCGCCTCTTTCTACGGGATCCGATAAGAATACGGGTTGAAAGGGTAGCAGTCCGCTGGCCCACTGTTTAGGATTAACGGGCTGCCCATCATAATGCGCGTAAAATGCAATGGTTTGTTTTGCCCCCGGCACAGTAATTTTTCCATACACCGCGGGAGTAACCCCGGGAGTAATTCCCTCTAATAACTCTGCTTTTATACCCAACCTGGTCATGGTGGCGGCTATATATGCTGCATTTCGTTTTATGTTGGGAGTATCACGACTGACATTGGGGATAGAAAGAAATTCTTTATACCTGTTTATAATAATTATTTCATTAGCCTGCCGGTACTGCTTTACCTTTTGCTGTACTGATTGGGCAAGGATACTATTACTACTGATAAAAGCTACAAGAAGAATCAATAATCTTTGCATAAGCAATTTTTAGTTTAGGAGAACGATATGCTGCATTCATGTAATTGGCAAAAACGTATTTTCCAGGATAATACTATTTATACAAATCGAAGTTTAATTTCATCTCATCACCCAAAAGAATTGTTTGTACTTCGATCAATGAATAATCGATAACCTTTCGCACCTGGGCTCATTTTGGTTTTCACCTATCGTTTTATTCTTTCGGGGTTATTGGCCATAAATCCTTCCCACCCTTTCATTTTTTTAGTCACAGATGACAACATAGGTTTATCCTGGAAATGATGACAAACAGCTACCGCCAGGGCATCGGATGCATCGTGGTATTTAAGCGAAGAGCTGGAAAGTGAAAGTATCCGTTGCAGCATTTGCCAAACTTGTTCTTTTCCGGCATTTCCGTTACCGGTCACCGATTGTTTTACTTTCTTGGGTGAATATTCAAAAACGGTAAGTCCCGCGCTCATCGCAGCCGCGATGGCTACCCCTTGCGCCCGGCCTAATTTCAGCATACTTTGTACATTTTTTCCAAAAAAAGGCGCTTCAATAGCAAAACAGTGAGGGTTATGTTGTTTAATTAATTCGGTAATTTTTCCATGAATAAGTTGTAAGCGCTCGTAATTATCTTTTTTAGGATTCATCTTCAGGATACTCGTCTCAATTAAACGAACCTGAGAGCCGCTTACAGCAATAATTCCGTATCCCATTACCAGGGTTCCCGGATCAATACCCAGAATTATTTTTGAAGAGTTTTGCAAGGAGCAGATGAATTCAATTAATTTGTAGGATAATTTGTTAGTGCCAGGCAAAAATATCAAAATAATTCTCAACTATGTGGTAGGCCCTTTGTTGTTTTGCCTGTTATTGTATTCAATTTATCACCAGGTTCAGAGACAGCCCAACTGGCAGCAATCACTGCGTCAAATTCAACAGGCTTTCGACAGCACTTCCGCCTGGAAACTGGCCGTAGTTTTAGGTTTGATGCTGGTTAACTGGGGCCTCGAAGCACGCAAATGGCAAGTGATTATCAGCCGCCTGCAACAACTCTCCTGGATACAATGTTTAAGAGCTACATTTACCGGAACTACATTGGCGTTTTTCACTCCAAATCGAATGGGCGAATATATGGGTCGTGTATTGTATGTGGATGAGGGCAAAAGGATTCAGGCCATTTCACTAACTATTGTGGGAAGTTTGGGGCAATTACTGATAACGCTCTTGTTGGGGATCGCCGGATTGGTCCAAATCCGATCGGAGATGATTCAAAAAGCAGCAGAACCTGGGTCTGTAGTTTTCTGGCTTAACGGAGTACTTTATGTTACCATATTGGCAACCTGTTTTTTAACATTACTTTATTTCCGGATATCCTGGCTTATCCGGTGGATTGAAAAGATACCCCGGATTGAAAGGTATGTTCGTTACATAAGAGTTTTAGACAATTTTAACTTAACAATGTTATTGCGGATTTTGTCATTATCCGCAGGCCGGTATCTTGTGTTCGTTCTACAGTATTTTATTTTGTTTGATGTTTTTAAGGTTGAACTAAATGCATGGCAGGTTTTTTGGTCTGTAAGCGTGGTATTCCTGGTTCTTGCCATCATACCTACTATAGCATTGATAACGGAACTGGGCGTTCGATGGAAAACAAGTGTAGAAGTAGTTCAATTATTCAGCGTAAATGTAGTGGGCATATTGGCTACTTCGCTGGCCATTTGGATTATTAATTTAGTAATCCCGGCATTAATTGGTAGTTTACTAATTTTGAGCGTCCGTTTATTTAATTATAAAGAAGAAAAAAAGCGAGACGTAAACAGGCAATGAAGCAGACTTTTTAAAAAACAATGAGAGCATTCAGATCAGTATTTTTTATTGTTCTTACGGTAATTAGCTTCCCCCTGCGGGCGGGAGAGGGCTTTTGCGGTATCCGGAATACTTCCTTTCAGGCTACAGAAGCAATCACATTCAGAGTAATGTATGCGGTGGTTGGCGCCCACTTTGGCGCCGGGGAAGTTACCTTTTCTACTACACTTGAAATGCTTAACAATAAACCGGTATATCATCTTACCGGGGAGGGAAAAACCTATCCTTTCTACGACAATATCTTCAAGGTTAGAGATAAGTATGAATCATTTATTGATACCGGTACATTACAGCCATATAAATTCATCCGGAATGTTTATGAAGGAGGATATAAGAAATATGAAAATGTAACTTTCAATAAAACCACCAATGCAGCGATTACCAACGACGGGGTTTTTAAGATTCCTGATTGTGTACAGGACGTACTAAGTGCCATTTTTTATGCCCGCAATATTGATTTTAACAGTTACAACCCGGGAGATAAGATACCTTTTTCTGTTTTTCTGGATAATGAACTGTACAATATGTATATCCGCTACCTGGGTAAAGAGACTATTAAAACCAGGTACGGAAAATTCAGGGCTATTAAGTTTAAGCCACTCCTTATTAAAGGAACATTATTTGAAGGGGGCGAGAAAATGACTGTTTGGGTTAGTGACGATCCCAACCATATACCCGTTCGAATAGAAAGCCCTATAACAGTCGGGTCGGTAAAAGTAGATATGATCGGGCACCGTAATTTACGGCATCAGCTCAGTTCCCTAATCAGTTTGAGATAAGGCGAATTTTATATGCACCTGTACGGGATATTCGTTCCCTACTCCTTTTAACTGATGTCCGATAATTTAAAATTCTCTTTACTGCGCACTCCCTTATCAGTCTGTTGCAGACTGCAGCATTCAATGACCGGATCGTGCTGGAAGAATAGCAGGTAATCATTACTGGCCGCTTCCTGTAAAAAAGATTTTTTTTCGTTTAGGGACGTAAGCGGAAACATATCGTAAGCCATTATATAAGGAATGGGCAGATGCGCAACGGAGGGAAGCAGGTCAGCCACAAATACAATAGTTTGTCCATTATAATTTACCTGCGGAAGCATCATTTTCTCAGTATGGCCATTTACAAAGCGGATAGAAAGGCTATCAGAAAAATAAGCAGATGATAATTTAGAACTGTCCGATTCACCGGCTGGAATCATTTTAAGTTGCCCGCTCTCCCGGATAGGTAATATATTTTCCTTCAGAAAAGATGCCTTTTCCCTCTCATTGGGCTGGGTGGCCCATTGCCAATGTTTTTCATTGCTCCAGAAAGTAGCTTTTTTAAAAGCAGGTACCAGGCGCTCGCCTTCCCGCTCAATACTTCCGCCACAATGATCAAAATGAAGGTGCGTAAGAATAACATCGGTTATATCATTGCGATGAAAACCGTTTTTCGCCAATGAATTGTCTAATGAATCGGTACCATGTAAATAATAGTGACTGAAAAATTTCTCACCTTGTTTATTGCCGATTCCGTTGTCAATGAGTATCAGCCTGTTTCCATCTTCAATTAACAGGCTTCGGAGCGCCCAGCTACAGAGGTTATTTTCATCGGCGGGATTAAGTTTGTTCCAAATACTTTTTGGTACCACGCCAAACATGGCTCCTCCGTCTAGCTTAAAGAAACCGGTATTTATGCTATAGAGTTTCATATTGTTTAAATAACCTCCAATTGTTTTTTTTGCGCTTTTTTTGCAAAGAGTAAGATAATTAACCCAACCAGGAAGAAGGCTCCGAGAGTTAATACGGAGTTTCGCTGCGAGCCGGTAAGTTCCGTTATATATCCAAAAGAGAACATGCCAATAACAACGGCTATTTTTTCGGTGACATCATAAAAACTGAAAAACGAAGCGGTATCTTTTGTTTCAGGCATTAGCTTACTATAGGTACTACGGCTAAGTGATTGGATTCCTCCCATTACAAATCCAACGCAGGCCCCCAGGCCATAAAATAGTACAATATTGTGTTTGGGTACAAAATAAGCCGCCACGCAAATAATTATCCAAAAAAATATTACGATCATTAGCGCATTGAAATTACCTAATCGGGAAGAAAGCCGGCTGATCAGAAAAGCACCGGGTATGGCCACCAATTGTATTAATAAAATGGCAATGATCAGATTTTTTACGGGTATCTCCAATTCGGTTTTGCCATATAAAGTGGCAGCCAGCATAACAGTTTGCACTCCCATATTATAAAAGAAGAAAGCGCCGAGGTATCGTTTAATTACGGGCATTTGCTTAAGCTGGCTCCATACTTTGCCAAGCTCTTTATACCCGTTCGATAATATATTCTTGTTGGATTTATTAATGCCAGCGGGTTGTGGGTTCGGTAACCGGGAAATGGAAAAGAAACCAAAGCCCATCCACCAGATACCTACCAACAAAAAGGATAACCGGGCCGGAAATGTAGCATCGGTAAACCATTCACTGTTTAATACAAAAACAAAACAGATCACCTGCAAAATAACACTTCCAATATAGCCAAAAGAAAAGCCTCTCGCACTGATGCGGTCCCGGTCTTCCGGGGCCGCTATTTCCGGCAGAAATGAATTACTGAATACATAACTGCTCCAGAAGCCAATGCAGGCAATCATCATACACAATAAACCCAACCAAAGAAAACCGAGGTTCTTAAAGAAGAATAATAAAGCACAGGAGATGCTGCCCATCGAAAGAAAAAAGGCCATAAACTTCTTCTTGTTTCCTTTGTAATCAGCAATCGAAGTAAGTAAAGGCAGGAGCAAGGCCACCACCAACAGGGCAAACCCCAGGGTATAGTTATATAATGAAGTATTTACAAATTCTCTGCCGGCAAAATGAACAAAGGTTTGTCCGGTTGCATCCTTCCGTTCATTGGTGATCGTTTCGAAATAGGCGGGGAAAATGGTAGCCGTTATAACCAAATTATAAACCGAGTTAGCCCAGTCGAACATAGCCCACCCGTTTATAACTTTCCTGGAAGCCGTTTGCATGCTGTAGTGTTAGGTGGTTGAAATTATGAATGAAGAACGAGAATTGAAAAATTAATAAATTAAGGCCATCATTCTTTAATAATTCCTTTCCAGATAAGAATGAGCAGCAGGATACCGAATATAATCCGGTACCAGCCGAACAAACGAAATCCGTGCTTCTGCAAAAAACCAATAAAGAACCGGATGGCAATCATCGCTACAATAAAGGCAACGATATTCCCGATAATGAATGCGGTTGTATTTTGCGAAGAGGAAAGAATCAACTCGTATCCCTTTTGCTCAACACCGGTCTTGTTCCAGTTTTTCAGGAACAATGAATAACCCGTTGCTGCTGCCATGGTAGGAACCGCTAAGAAGAAAGAAAATTCTGCGGCTAACCGCCGGGTCAATTTTTGCGTCATTCCTCCAATAATGGTGGCGGCACTTCTGCTGATGCCGGGCAGGGCTACCGCCAGCACCTGGAACAATCCAATAATAAAAGCTCTGGGATAATTGATTTTTTTTTCTTCATCGATAACCGGGTTCTTAAATTGCTTATCAATAAACAACAGTATTACACCACCCGCCAGGAACATCCACGCTATAAAGGTGGGGCTTCCTAATTTTTCATCAATAATATCATCAAACAACTTCCCAAAAATTAATGCAGGAATGACGGCTACCAGGAGCTTTAGATAGAATTGCCACCTGGTAAATTCAAAAAATTTTTTCCAATACAAAACTACCACCGCTAAAATGGCCCCTAATTGTATGGATACTTCAAAAAGTTTGGTGAATTGTTCGTGCTGAATTCCAAAGAGGGAGCTGGTAATAACCATATGCCCGGTACTGGAAACGGGAAGGAATTCAGTGAGCCCTTCTACTATTGCAATAATTATCGCTTCAATCAGGTTCATGGGGATGTAGTGGATGGTTGATGGGTTAAATAGTTGTAAGGCCTATGGGTTCAATTGCTGCCGGGGATACGGATGGATTAAGGCGTTAAAAAAAAGAAAGCGACGCCATGCTGCATCGCCTCAACTTTGTAAACTATTAAATTCTCAACTGTTTTTTGGTTTGCGGAAAATAGCAAAGACTTCAATACCCAATCCCAATAATATCAGGATAGGTGCAATCGTAATGCGGGTAGTGCTATATACTTCCTCTCTTTTAAAAATATTTGGATCCGCGCTTTTACCGCCGGCCATTAAAAAAAATCCGAGTGCCATTACGGCCACTCCAATTACCATCCATTTATAATTCTCTTTTCCAAATAGACCGGTGTTATTGGAGGCTACAGGTTTTTTCTCTGTCATTGCAATTAAATTAGGGGTGCAATATAGGGAAAGAGTTGGAAACGCCGGAAGACCGGAAGTCTTAAAGATATATTCATTCCTGGCGAGCATTTTTCCCGTCATTCTTTCTCGCCTTTTGCTGTCTTCTTAGTACAAGTCGTCCAGCTTCATCTTCAGATATTTAATAATAGACCGATGGGTACTTACCAGGGTAATAGAAACGCCAATGAGAAAAATAACCAGGCAAAGTATGACCAGGGTTTTAGTATCCCGTAAGGCCTTTAACTCTGGCACCCAGTTTTCCAGCGATATAACTATAACAACGATTGCTCCAATAGCAATAAGGGCGGCAATGGCTCCATTTATTATGGCTCTTAGATTAAGTGGACGTGCAATGAACCATCGGGTGGCCCCCACCATTTGCATGGTCTTAATTAAGAAACGATTGCTGAACATGGCCAGGCGAATGGTATTATCGATGAGAATTACTGTAAGTGCCAGTAAAACCAGGGATAATATGGCCAGGGCGAGGGAGACTTTGCGAAGAAGACTGAATTTTGCTACTACTTCTTTTGGAAATTTCACCTGGTTTACAAAGCTGAATTGCTTTAACTGATTCTCAAAGCCAGCCATGTGCATGGAATCAGCAAACTCGCTTTTAAAATTAACATCCACACTGCGCGGAAGCATCATATTATCGATAAACACATTAAAATCTTCATTACCCTGGTTGAGCCATTCTTTTTTTGCTTCTTCTTTATCAATATACCGGTAGCTCTTAACGTAATTATGCGTTTGTACAAAAGAAAGTAAGGAGTCCTTGTCTTTGTCGGAAGTTGTTTGATTGATAAACACGTTCATGGTGGCACTTTCCCGAAGTACCTGTTCCAGCTTGCGGGAATTCAACACTACCCAGCCCAAAACCCCCACAATAAACAGGACCAGCGTAACCCCTAAAATGGCCATGAAATAGGAAGGCTTTGATCGTTTGGCGGATTGTTTTCCGGTTTGCGACATTGAATATTGTTTTTGATGGGTTAGTATAAAGGACCGGCTGCAAAAATAGCGGATTTAACGCTGTAAATTGTATTTTTGCCGCCCATCTAACGTTTGCGAAACGCATATATTTTAAGTAGGGGGAAGGATACTTTTTTTTAAGGCTTTATTCACATTAGAATTCGCAATGCCTGGAGTCCGGATGCCAGGAAGAATAGGTTGAATGTTTGTATTTCTTATGAGATTTCGGCCGTTCCGACTTCCGGGCTCATTGGTAACATTTTATTTTTAAAGAATACGTTTTCATGGAATATAAGTTCAGGGATATTGAAAAGAAATGGCAGGATTGGTGGAAAGAAAATCAATCATATAAAGTACCGAACGTTTCGGATAAACCTAAATATTATGTATTGGATATGTTTCCTTATCCAAGCGGCGCGGGCTTACACGTAGGACATCCGCTGGGATATATTGCTTCCGATATTTTCAGTCGGTTTAAACGATTAAAAGGATTTAATGTATTGCACCCGATGGGTTACGATGCATTTGGGTTACCAGCCGAGCAATATGCCATTGAACATGGCGTACATCCGGCCGTTTCTACCGAACAAAACATTAATAACTTCCGGAAGCAATTGGATAATATCGGATTTTGTTTCGACTGGGATCGCGAGGTACGCACCAGTGATCCTTCTTATTATAAATGGACACAATGGATTTTTTTGCAGCTTTTTAATAGTTTCTATAACCGGCAAACTAACAAGGCGGAAAATATTGGTTCACTAATAAACATATTTGAAGAATCGGGGAGTTCAACCCCCGTTATCCGTCCCCAGGCTATTCAATTTTCAGCAGCCGAATGGAATTCTTTCAATGAAGCCCGGCAGCAAAGTATTTTAATGGATCATCGCCTGGCGTATTGTGGATACGGCGAAGTAAACTGGTGCGAGGCATTGGGTACTGTTTTAGCAAATGATGAAGTCGTAAACGGGGTAAGCGAGCGGGGTGGCCACCCTGTCGTAAAGAAGAAACTGCGTCAATGGTATTTGCGAATTACCGAATATGCCGACCGATTATTGGAAGGACTGGAACGAATAGATTTCAGTGAATCCATGAAGGAAATGCAGACGAACTGGATTGGGAAGTCTTCGGGTGCCGAAATTGAATTTGAAGTACGGAGCGGGGAGTCTGATACCGGGAGTCGATTACGGGTATATACCACACGCCCCGATACCATATTTGGAGCAGATTTTATGGTAATTGCCCCGGAGCATGAGTTGATACAAAAGATAACCACGGCGGAACAGCAGCAGGCGGTTGAACAGTATCTCACCTATGTTAAAAGCCGGAGTGAAAGAGAACGTATGGCGGAGAAAAAAATAAGCGGGGTACTTACAGGGGCCTATGCGTTGAATCCATTTGATCAACGGGAGATTCCAATTTGGATCAGCGAATACGTGTTGGCAGGATATGGCACCGGGGCCATCATGGCTGTTCCATGCGGCGACGAACGGGATCATAAATTCGCTCAACACTTTAATATTCCTATTACCAATATTATTGGCCGCTATTATGATGGAGTAGAATCCAACGCTACCAAAGAGGCTATCCTGGAAAATAGTGGTTTCTTAAATGGTATGGTAATGCGCGATGCCATGGAGGTGGTGATAACTAAAATAGAAGAACTCGGCATCGGGGTAAGGAAGATTAATTATAAAATGCGAGATGCGGCATTTAGCCGCCAGCGGTATTGGGGTGAACCCTTTCCGATAGTATGGAAAAATGGAGTAGCCTACCCGTTGCAAGAAAGTGAATTACCATTGGAATTACCCAAAGTTGATTCTTATTCTCCGGGTCCCGAAGGGGAGGGACCGTTGGCGAATATACGGGAGTGGGTCCTCATCCCCAGCCCTTCTCCGCAAGCGGAGAAGGGGGCCGTTGGGGCAGCTGCTGTACCTAAGTATAGTGTTCATACACCTATGCAATTTGAATTGGCAAAGGAAATGCGGAAAGGCCATACAAAGGCAGAGGGTATGTTATGGGAATTATTACGGAATAGTATGTTGGGAGAGAAATTCCGGAGGCAACATCCTATAGAGGCATATATAGTTGATTTTATTTGTTTGCAGAAAAGATTAATAGTGGAAGTAGATGGAGGTTATCATGAAAGCGATGAACAAAAATTGTATGATGCGCAAAGAACAAAAACATTAGAGCAAATTGGATTTGAAATAATACGATTTACCAATGAAGAAGTAGAAAAAGATGTATACGCCGTCCGGGATAAAATAAAATTGAAATTAAAGGAGTCACCGAACGACTCCCCTCTCCGCCAGCGGAGAGGGGTGGGGGGTGAGGGAACCCCCACCGGAATGAGAGAGACGAACACTATGCCCGGGTATGCCGGGTCCTCCTGGTATTTCCTTCGCTATATGGATCCGCATAATGAAGAAGTTTTTTGCGACCGGAAAGTAAGCGATTACTGGGGTCAGGTAGATTTATATATAGGGGGAACCGAACATGCGGTGGGACATTTATTATATAGCCGAATGTGGACCAAAGCGCTTTTTGATTTGGGATATATCGGTCATGATGAACCGTATAAAAAATTAGTAAATCAGGGTATGATTACTGGGAAATCCTATTTTTTCAAAATTTTCATGGCAGAAGGAGAAGATAAGACATATGCTATATCTGAAAATAAGATGCCTTCCGATTATGGATTTGGTAATGGAACGATTTTATATGAAAGATTAAGATATGCGCACAAATATATTGAAAGTGGGGGTAAGCTAACAAAAGAAAAGTTCGAACAATATTGTAAGGACTTTAAGGGTTTTACTTTTGGCTTTGAAATAATGTTTAATGAAGACGAGTACATTATCTTGAAAGAAGAAATCGAAAAAATGTCTAAATCTAAATTTAATGTTGACAATCCTGATGAAATAGTAGAAAAATACGGTGCCGACACTTTTCGCATGTATGAAATGTTTCTCGGCCCGGTGGAAATCAGTAAACCCTGGGATACCAAGGGCATTGAAGGAGTCCATCGATTCCTTAAAAAATTATGGCGATTATTTTATGACGAGATAAAAGGAAAAGTGTGGACCGATGAAAAAGCGACGGCTGATGAATTAAAGGTCTTGCATAAAACCATTAAGAAAATTGAAGAAGATACCGAACGATTCAGTTTCAATACAGCCGTAAGCGCGTTTATGATTTGTGTAAACGAACTCAGCGACCTGAAATGTCATAAAAAAGAAATTCTTCAGCCATTGTTGATTTTATTATCGCCTTACGCACCTCACCTGGCAGAAGAATTGTATCAATTGCTGGGTGTTGCCATCGCCTCCCACACCGGGGGAGAAAGGGTGTGGGCTGGAAGTGCTTTGGACGCAACGTTTCCAGTTTTCGAAGCTAAATATATTATGGAGTCCACCAAAGAATACCCGGTTTCGGTAAATGGTAAACTTCGCACCACGATCGACTTGCCTCTCGATATGCAGCAACCCGAAGTGGAGCAGGTCGTACTTAACAATGAAGTGATAAAAAAATGGCTGGAAGGAAAAGCGCCAAAAAAAATCATTTTTGTGAAAGGGAAAATGGTGAATGTGGTGATATGAATGATAAAATAATCGAATAAACCGGCGAACTTTTCACCGATTTTTTTATTTTACAAATACATGCTGTTTCAGTTTAACATATACAGTTCACTGTTGCTGATTTTTTTTGTACATATCCTGGTGTATGCATTTATGCTGTGGCGGCGTGGGATATTGCAGGGAAGTGTGGCGGACAAATTACTGGGAAGCTTTTTATTGGTGGCAGCGTTGTTTGTTATTCCCTGGATGACAGGTTTTGCAGGCTGGTATGACACGCAGAATCCCTTGTACCGTGAAATTTTATTTTATACTCCCTTTGTCCATGGATTGTTTATCGGGCCCCTGTTATACCTGTATGTTAAAAGCATTACTAATTTTCATTTCAAATTTAGTCATAAAGACTGGCTGCATTTTATTCCCGGCGGCCTTTATATTGTATGGTGCCTGGTAGTGGTGTTTATAGATAAGTTGGTGGTAGGTCATTATTACCTGATGAATGGCGTTACAGATCCTGATTTTGCCGGCTGGTACGAGTGGGTACAAAAAATAAGTATTTTAATTTATCTGATCCTAGCCATTCAATATTACCGGCAGTATCGGCGCTTTGCTTTCTATGAATTTTCATTTGTTGAAACGGCCGGCTTTAACTGGCTACGTAATTTTCTAATTGCTTTTGGAATTATAACACTGCTCCCCTTGCTGCAGGATGTACTGCAGTTGTTTCCATTTTTTGCAGACCTGGATTATAAAGGGGCCTGGTACTATTTCTTTTCCTTTGCCATCGTGGTGTATTATATTGCTATTAACGGTTATAATGCCGTAAGCATACCTCTACGCCGCCTGTTATTTGAACCGGAATTATTAGTACAGTATCAATCTCCACGATTATTACCTGCTCCTGTTAAAACAGAAGTGGCATCTTTCGAGGTTATTGAAACAAAAGAAGAAGATACGCTCGTGGCCCAATGGAAAGAAAAAGTAAACGAATTTGTTCAACAGCAAAAAATTTATGAAGAGCCGGAGCTTACCCTGAGTGATCTGGCCAAAAAGCTCTCTACCAATACCTCACTCTTGAGCCGGGTGGTAAACCAGGGCTTTGGGCTTAGCTTTAACGATTATATTAACCAATACCGGGTAAACGCAGTAATCGGTAAATTAAAAGAGGGAGAGCAAAAAAAACAAACCCTCCTGGGTATTGCCTTCGATTGCGGGTTCAATAGCAAGGCTACCTTTAACCGGGCCTTTAAAAAGTTAACCGGAGTGAGTCCAAAAGAATGGCTGGTAAAGAACCCGTTTGATCGGTAAATAGCTTTTTATTCTTGAATATCAACGTTTATTCTGAATCGAGTCTTTCTTTTATGATTTGAGACAACCGGAATTGGATTCATATCATAAGCTGAGGCGATAACCATCCCAGGCCACCCCACCTTTGTTGAAATCAATTATTACACCTAAAAAAATTGTATGAAAAGGTTTATTCTGACTTTTATTATTGTAATTGCCTCTCTTTCGGCCAGCAGGGCACAACGGGGTCCATTGAAAGGTTCTGGCATAATAATGACACGCAGCTTTGACTATAAGGATTTTGATAAACTGAATTTTAGGGATCTTAATGGAAAAATCGAAGTGGAAACCGGCAGGCCATTTTCTGTTACAGTAGATATCGATGACAATCTCGAACCGCTATTGCAGGTTATGTCGGTACGAGGAACCCTGATGGTAGCATTAAAAGGAAACAAAAATAACATTATGTATATAGAAGATACCCATATAAAAATTAAAGTCACCCTGCCTGAAATTTCTTTACTGGAACATTTAGGAAATAGCCATTTGACAATAAGTGGAATCAGTGGCCGTATTTTCCGCCTGGTTAATGACGGTAATGGAAACGTAATAGCGAAAGGATCAATTGATGAGCTGGATATGTCTAATACGGGTAATGGAGATATTGATGCCGGAAACCTGGAGACCCAATCGGCAAAAATTACCAAGCGTGGCAATGGCGATGTTACCATAAATGTTTCGACCCAATTGCAGGTTTCTGCCAGCGGTAATGGAGATGTTATTAATAAGGGAAGGGCCAACTTCCAGGTGATTGAAAAAACAGGTAACGGAGATCTTATAAAAAAAAATTAATCAGGTAAAAAATAATTTTTATGAAGAAGTTTTTATTCAATTCTTTGCTGGGAGAAAATAAATGGATGAACAGTTCGTGGCCCGAAAAAATTATCAGATCAAAAATTGCCATTGCTATTTTTGGGGGGATTATTATTTCTAGCACAGCCATGGCTCAAACCCCATCTGTTATTCAGCCTGAAGAATTGAAAGATTTACAAGGCTCCTGGAAAGGGAGCCTAATCTACAAAGATTATAACAGCGGAAAAGAAACTGCGATTGCTGCCACTGTTGTTTGTCATCGTGCAAAACCTGAAAGTGAAAGTCGCACCTGGGTAATGAACTTTGATTATCCCGGAGAAAAAGGGCATGATCATTCGGAAGAGTATAGGATCAATAAAGAGGGCACAGTCATCAGTAATCAGCCATTGGTGGAAAAGACTTTGTTGCCGGATGGATCATTGAAGATTATTCTCGAAGAAAAGGGGAAGGACGGAAACGATCAAAAGCCCGCGACTTTTCATCATATAATAGAGTTGAGTACCAGTACACTAACGATTACAAAAATGGTACGGTTTGAAGGAGAGCAGGTATTCTTTAAAAGAAATGAATACCAATTTTCAAAGTTATAGCCTGGAGGATTTTTCATTAAAAGGGGAATATAATAAATGAAGAACCTGCTACCCATAGGCAGGTTCTTTATCTTCCCGTCTCTTCTTTCTTCACCAACCGTATCACGGCACTGCTATTTTCGTTTGCGTATAAGCGGGCCTCGTACCTTTTGTCTCCAACAATAGCTACCATAAAAGAAGTATTAGGAGGGATGGATCCTAAATTCTCTGCCACCATTACCAGTTCATTATCATCCTGTAATTCGGATGCATTTAAATAGATAGTATATGCTTTCTCAGTTAACCGGATATTCTTAAATATCATCCGGTTGTTTAAGAACAAAGCAATGGAGTCTCCGTCCACCTGGGCATTATCATAAAATCGAAGTTCAATCGTATTACTTGTCAGGGGGATTACTGTTTGTACTATCTTTTTTCGGCTGGTAAATTTTTCTTCAGGGCTTCTAACAGGAGAAGGGGTTATATTCTTTTCAGTAGCTGGCGGGTTAATTACCACCATTGGTTTTCCTCTTTCCACCTCTTCTGGTTTGGTGGGAGTTGAAGCAATGAGCTCTTTTTCTTCAGGAAAAGGCATTACGCCCTGGAGCTGACTAATACTATCAATTATATACGGATCACTGGCACCCACCGTATAATTTTCAATCACCCAATCCCATTCATCATTAAAAATATGTTCGTCGGTTTTTTGCAGGTGAATAATTTTCTTATCACTATCAATATCATCTTTCAGGTTGCTGGTTCCATCTAATAACATTTCATCTTCACCGGGACAGTTAAAATCAGCCATTGTTAAACGGGGTTCCTGTGCGGCGGAACCCGATAAACTCCGTTGGGTGTGATCTTCAATTAACCAATCATCCCACCAAATCACATCGTTTGTTTGCCCGTCAAAATAACCCTTCACCGCAAAACGCCTGTAATTTGTTTTGGAAAGATAATAGTATACGGTGCCGCTGAGGCTGTCCCCACTTTTTATTAATTTCAATTCTACTTTGGTATTGTTAATCTTACCCTTCCAGGCACCAGTAATGGTTTGGGCACCGGCAGACAGGGCAAAATAAAGTACAGGTATAATTAATACTATTAAGTGACGGAGCATTTTCACAGTGTATGTTTAGATAAAAACGGTATAACGGAATGGATATTTCGCATTATAATAGTTTTAACGAGACGCGGATTATTCAACAATTTGTCAGAATCAGTTGTTTATAATAGAACTTTAGTATATGGCACAGGCAAATTTACCATTGATCAACGCGTTACGGGAAACCGCCCGTCGGCTGAGGCAGGGAGCTGCTTATTCCTGGGGTCATCATGGAGCATGTAATTGCGGTAACCTTCTCCAGGTAGTCAGTAATTTCACCAAAGAAGAAATAGTAACCTACGCTCATACGGGTATTGGCGAATGGACCGAAATTGCGGAAGAATCTTGCCCTGTTACGGATGCTCCGCTTTATTTTTTAATGAAAAAACTGGAGCAATTAGGATTAACCCCTTCTGATATTCATAATATTGAATACCTGGAAGACCGGGAAGTGTTAAATCATTTAACGGGAGGGTTTCGCTGGTTAAAACGCAATATTCGCGAAGACGTAATTGATTATTTTGAAGCGATGGCAGCTATGCTGGAAGAAAAATTGCTTGCTGCTGTAGAATTACCTAACGAATTATTTGTGCAGTCATTAGAATTGGAAGAATCGTTTTCTTAATGCTTTCTTTGGCCGAATGAATGAGGACCAGATTTCTCTTCTAAAGAGCCATCATTTGCATCCATAGACTCATTCCGGGGGCTGTACTTTTTTACCAGCCAGGCATAAATAAGTATGGATACCAACAAAATAGAAAAAAAAGCGATCACCCACATAACCCATAGTTTGTATTAATCATTAGGTATAAAAAACTATGCCACATACGGCTTATCCACTTTCTTTTTTTCACATTAACGGTATTTGACATAAATAAATAAGCCATTCTTATTCTTAGAATGGCTTATTGGATGAATTGAGCATTTTGTCAGAACCCCTTCTTTTGCCCTTTTTCTTTTAACTGCGCCAGCATTTCTTTTACCGCGGCTTCAATCTGCGAATCTTTTCCGTTCAAAAAATCTTCATAACGCAGGGGAATACGAATATCTGGTTCCAGCTGCAGGTTTTCAGTGGGGCGATTTTCTTTTCCTATGGTAGCCACCATCGGTATTCCGAATACCATGCTGGGGTCAATTTGTGTTTCCCACCAAACAGCTGTACCGGTGCCGGGAACGGGCATGCCAATTAATTTACCGATTCCATTTTGCTTGTATACATACGGAAATATAAAAGCGTCGCTATAATTACTCTCACTCATTAAAACCACACTGGGTTTGCTCCAGCGGCCCATTGGTTCCCCATCTTTTAAGCGATTTCCCTGGGGGGCAAAGTCTAAATAACGCTTACCGCTTAAAAAAGTAGCGAGGTCATCATGCAGCCACCCACCCCCATTGAAACGGGTATCCACTATCAAGGCTTCTTTATCAAAGTTCTTTCCCATTACCGCATCAAAAGTGTTTCGGTAACTGCCATCGTTCATGCCCTGCACATGCACATAGCCCACTTTTCCATCACTTAACTTATTAACCATATCATCCATTTTCCTGATCCATCTTTTATACATCAGGGCGGCTTCCTCTCCAAAGTTTATGGGTTTTACTACTTCTTCAAAACGGCTATTGGTAGCCGGGTCGAATAAACTTATCAATGTATTTTTTGCGGACTTTCTGTTCAAAAACTTATTCCAGTCTACATCATTGGTTATTTCTTCGCCATCAATTTTTTCAATAATGAACCCAGCCTTCAGTTTACTGGTTGATTTATCAAAAGGTCCGCCAGCGATTACTTCGGTTACTTTTATTCCTTTGCTATTAAACGTTTCATCATATAATAATCCGAGAGCAGCCGTAGCATCAGGATTTTGCATATTAGGAGAATATCTTCCGCCGGTGTGAGACGCATTCAGTTCCCCCAATAATTCACTTAACAATTCCTGGAAATCATAATTATTACTGATATGGGGTAAGAAACGGGCGTATTCTTCCTTCAGCATTTTCCAGTCGAGCCCATGCAGTTTGGGATCATAAAATTTCTTTTGCACCTGGCGCCAGGCGTGATCATAAATATATTTTCTTTCTTGGGCAGCGTTTAAAACCATTTCCCCGTTAATGGCAATCGGGCTCACCTTCCCTGTTTCATCTACTTTCACTAAGGCGCCATTATTGGTTACAAATAATGTTTTTCCATCTTTACTCATTTCAATACCGCTGGGGCTGCCTCCTAATTTAGCCAGTATTTTCGTTTCGCGGGTGCGTGGTTCCGTTACCCACACATCAAATCCTTTTTCAAAAGATGCCAGGTAATATATTTTACTGCCATCACTATTAATTACATAATCTGATATGGACGAACTGTTAATGGTCAACCGGGTTACCCTATTTTCAAAGTCTTGCAGGCTGGGTGTCCACGATTTTTTTTCCGCTGCATTATCTTTTGCATTTTCCTTTTTCTTTCCGGCGGCAGTGGTATCGGCCGATTTATCTTTTTCCTGTTTTTCTTTTTCTTCTTTTTCTTTCAATAAGGCGAAATCTTCTTTGCTCAATTTATAGCGGTCATACTGGGCCTGGTCGAAAAACCCGGCGTAAATGTCCACCTCACGGCTGCCCTGCAAGGCCAGCGATTTCCGGCCCTCTTTGGCACTGGCCCATACCATCGCCTTCCCATCCAGTGCCCACTTGGGGTTGCCTTGTCCAAAACCACTTTTTATCGGGTGTTGAATTTCACCTGATCCATCTGCTTTTATCAAGGCAGCATTACCGCTGAACCAGGCTCCTTCGCTGTCGTCTGTAATCATCCATTTACTGTCCGGACTCCAGTTAAAGTCCCAATCACCATCCGAATAGGAATAATTTCTTCCTTCCGGTAATAGGGTTCGGGTTTGTTTGGAAGCGAGGTTATATACTTTGAGAATATTTCTTTCCGCTACGAAGGCAATCTCCTTTCCGTCGGGTGAATATTTGGGCTGGTATTCTTCTGCCGGAGTCTCGATCAGCGGTTCCTCGGTAATCACGGTTGACGCGTAAAAATAGGGTTCCTCCTTCCGGCTTATACTTGCCTTATAAATATCCCAATTATCATTTCTTTCGGCGGCATACACCAGGCTGCGACCATCCGGGCTCCATTGCACCATGCGTTCCTGCTGGGGTGTATTTGTAATCCGTTTTGTTTGCCCGCCTTCCGCACTGGTTACAAATATTTCGCCCCGGGTTACAAATGCAATCTCTTTGCCATTGGGAGATAATTCGAATTGGGTTACATTTCCATTTATAGTAACATTTTTTTCAACGCCTGCCCGCCCATCATTATATATCCGGATATCCACTTTTGTGGCTGGGGTTCCTTCTTTCATGGAATAGATTTCTCCATCATACGTGAAGCATAACGTATTATCATTGCTTATACTCAGGTGCCGAACGGGATGCGTTTTAAAGGAAGTAAGAGTTTGTTCAGATGATTTATTAAGAATTGGTGTTTTGTAAATATTTTGAGTTCCATTCTTTTCGCTTAGATAATAAACATATTGATCATCGCTGCTGAATACGGGTTCGCGATCTTCTCCATCATAGCCACTTACTTTTTGGTAGGTGTTTGCTTTAATATCCAGTAACCAAATATCCCTGGTAACCGAAGAAGTATGATGTTTGCGCCAGGCATCTTCATATCCCTTCCTGTCCTGGAATACAATCTGTGTTCCTTTGCTGTTGTAATGGGCATTTTCAAATCCAGCGGAAGAAATCAGGAAGGGTCTTCCCCCTTTGGCAGAAACACTATAGAGATTTTGAAATAACCGCGGGCTGTAAAATCGTATATTTTTCTCCGGAATATTGCGTGAACTGGTGAATAAAACCTGCTGGTTATCGATTGAAAAATCGGCTGGATAATCCGGGGAGCTATGATACGTTAAGCGGGTTGGATTGCCGCCAGTTGCAGGGATGATAAATACATCAAAATTTCCATGCCGGTCGCTGGCAAAAGCAATACTTTTTCCATCATGGCTCCATACGGGCATCATGTCGTGCGCCTCGTGGATAGTAAGGGGAATGGCTACCCCTCCATCCGCATCTACCCGGTAGATATCACCTTTATAACCGAAGGCGATAGTTTTACCATCCGGACTAATAGCCGGGTATCGTAACCACATTGGATTACTTTGTGCATTAATTTGCAGGGTCAATACGAAAAGCACGAGCAGCAGCAAATGTATTTTTTTCATAAACGTAAATTTAAAAGGGGACTTTAAAGGTAGGATGTAATTACTATGCAAGCACAACCAATCATACCGGTTTTACACAGGTATAATCACGATTTTCATCCGGTCGTACCATTTGACCCGGTTAAGGATAAATTGATTTCCCTTGATTTTACAGAAAGCAATCCTGAATTAAAGGACGAGGTTCTTGATAATACGGATGCTTTTTGCAGGTACATCGACAAAAAAATAAAAGACCATCACGCCCTGTACGGTATTGGAGGGTATAACGAACTCCGGACCGTTTATAACAGAAGCAAGTTGTTTGATCCTGAAATTACCGATACTACTATTGGTGATCAGGGGAATTCCGTCGAGGAACCAAGGCGTCTGCATCTGGGGGTTGATATTTGGGGCCAGGCCGGAACACCTGTTTATGCGTTTATGGGAGGGATGATTCACAGTTGCGCTTTTAATGATCATTATGGCGATTATGGAGCAACACTTATTACCCTGCATCAGTTGGATGGAATTCCCTTTTATACATTATACGGCCATTTAAGTTTACGGGATATTGAAAGCGTTTCCCCCGGGTATTATATTAACCGGGGCGAGGTCATTGCTCATTTCGGTCAGCCGATTGAAAATGGCCATTGGCCACCTCATTTGCATTTTCAGATCATTACTGATATTGAGTTGAAAGAAGGTGACTATCCGGGTGTTTGCAAATATTCGGAAAGAGAAAAATACCTTTATAATTGCCCCGATCCTGATCTGGTATTGCAATTGCAACGGTTTTTGTGAATGCCTGTTTTTTCCCTAAGTATATTGCCCTAACGAATTAGAAAAATGGCCGGCAGGATACAAATAAAATGAAATTAGTCTATTGGATTAAACCCGGTAACTGCCTCAGGCAATAATCAACCAGTATTTCCCATTCTTGCTCAAGACCGATGGCCGGTCTTTTTTTACCTGCTTTACTGTACCAATAATCGGCATTCCATAAGTCTCCTTCTTTGCGATGTAAATACGCATGTATCCAGGCAGCTAAATTATCTTCCAGGTCCTGGATCAATTCATGCGATCGAGTCCAATTCTCTGCTGCATCATACCACAATGATTCTAAGTAGGGAGTCAAGCCCGGAGGCGGACCGGCATCACCTAGGCTTTTTTTAAATGAAGAAATATCCATTATAAAATACAAAAGGCTTTTTGATTTCTCCTTAGTATAAAAATAGAATGTTTCTGTTTATGCTTTCAATAATTTGAACGCATGATTCCATTTATTGCGAATAAAACCTGGGATGCACCAGAGCACGCATAAAGGTTCAATCGCCCGCGCTGCTTCCGCTTTGCCCATGTCTTCCGTTTCCCATCCGAAAACAGTGAGAATATCGGTCACTGTTTTCTTCGCCTCCTCGTCGTTGCCGGCAATGAACATCGTAGGTGTTCCGCCTGGGAAAGAAGGTTTATACATATACGCGTTGCCTACACAGTTAAATGCCTTTACCACTTTTGCCTCCGGTAATAATTGCTGAATCCTTTCCATCAAAGATTCATTGGGGCCAGTGAAGAATTGCAGAACGCCATTAACGGGAGCTGTCTTTGCAATTGGATTGGTTGTATCAATAACTACCTTGTTCCTGAAATTCGGGATACCCGCCAGCTTAATGGCTTCCTCAGTGGCTTCCCCATTGGTAGCCAGCACTATCAATTCACCAAATTTTGAGGTATCAGCAAACGTGCTGATGCTAATATCACTGTTTTCTTTTTTGAATTTCACCAGTTCTTCTTTTGTGATGTTTCGCGTACCTATCGTAACGATGTGTCCTTCTTTAGTAAATGCTTTAGCCAGCACCTGTCCTACCACGCCAGAGCCGATAATTCCAATTTTCATAAATTTATTTTTATTAATGAGTAATATCGTTTTTAAGAATAGTTAAAGAAGAAAGTTTGTTTAATATGCCAGGAAATTATTTATAAAACCTGTCATATAGCCTTCCTGCCATTGTACGCGGGAATTTGTTTCTTCATTAATTTTTTGTTCGGTTTGAATATAAGGGGCGTATGCAAGCTCTTCCCTTTCATGACAAATCATTTGTTTTATCAATATTTCTGTCGCTTCCAGGTGAAATTGAATGGCGGCTGTATTTTTTCCATGAATGAATCCTTGCTGGTCACAGGCCCCAGACGTAAACAATTGCGTACTTCCATAGGGTAAGTCAAATGTATCGCCATGCCAGTGAAATGTAACAAATTGTTCAGGTAAATGGCTGGTTAGGAATTGTGTTTCCGGATGATTCATTTTATGTATGGGCCACCAGCCAATTTCTTTTTGATGGTGGGGATATACTTTTGCTCCGAGGGCCTCCGCTACTAATTGGGCTCCCAGGCATATTCCCAACACTTTCTTGTTATCTGCGATAGCTTTTTTTATAAAGCTCTTTTCTTCTTTTAACCAGGGGTATTTTTGTTCTTCATAAACTCCCATAGGTCCGCCCATAATTACCAATACATCAAAAAGGTTTGTTTGTACAAAAAAATTGGATTCAAATAGTTTCGAAAAGGTCACCGGGAATTTGCGGGATTCGGCCCAGTTAATCAAATAGCCGGGGGTTTCAAAAGAAACATGTTGTACAAAATGGATCCGCATGTTTTTCCTCCCGCTGTTTTATGTAGTTTTACAAAATTGAATAAAAAGAATGCCGAATCCAAACTTAGATAGTGATAAAGAATTGTTGAGTCCCGCCGAAAGGGAATTTGAGAATAATATCCGTCCGGCACAACTGGCTGATTTTTCGGGCCAGCAACAAATCATAGAGAACCTGAAAATATTTATCAAAGCGGCAAAGATTCGGGGAGAAGCGCTGGATCACGTGTTATTTCATGGACCTCCGGGCCTCGGTAAAACAACACTGTCAAGAATAGTAGCCAATGAACTGGGCGTTAATATCAAAGAAACATCAGGCCCCGTTATTGAAAAGCCCGGTGATTTGGCCGGTTTACTTACCAACCTGGAGCCCAATGATGTATTGTTTATTGATGAAATTCACCGGTTAAGTAATGTAGTGGAAGAATACCTGTATGCAGCGATGGAAGATTACCGGATTGATATTATGATTGATAGCGGACCGAATGCACGCAGTATTCAGATTAACTTAAATCCATTTACCCTGATAGGGGCTACTACCCGCAGTGGTTTATTAACTGCTCCCTTACTTTCCCGTTTTGCTATAAAGTCGAGGTTGGAGTATTATAATGCAGAAACCTTATTTAAAATCATTCTTCGTTCTGCTTCTATTCTGGGAGTGAATGTGAGCTCGGAAGCTGCAAAGGAAATTGCCGGAAGAAGCCGGGCCACTCCCCGAATTGCCAATGGCCTGTTGCGCCGGGTTCGGGATTTTGCCCAGGTACTCAACGACGGACAAATTGATATTGGCATCACCCAACATGCATTAAAAGCATTAAACGTAGACGAACATGGCCTCGATGAAATGGACAATCGCATACTGGCTACCATTATAGATAAATTTAAGGGTGGCCCGGTAGGTATTACTACGATTGCCACGGCGGTAGCAGAGGAATCGGGCACCCTGGAAGAGGTGTACGAACCTTTTTTGATACAGGAAGGTTTTCTGCAACGCACTCCCCGCGGAAGGGAAGTAACAGCCAAAGCCTATGAACATCTGGGTAAAAAACCGCCTCAAAAACCCGGAGAGGGATTGTTGTTTGAATAACGATAAATATTCCCATCTGGCAAACCAAACAATCAATCAGGCTGGTCCAATTATGATTCCCATCCTCCAAGAAAAGGAGTTCCTGATTAAAGTGAAATAAAAAACCATCCCGCTCCGGGATGGTTTTGAAAAAGGTAATATTTACAGATGTAAATAATTTATGTAGCGGGAACCGGCGCCACCAGGCGGAAACCGTTCCCGTGGATGTTTACAATCTCAATTTTATCATCATCTTTCAGGTACTTACGCAATTTAGCGATATACACATCCATACTGCGGCCATTGAAATACGTATCGCTGCCCCAGATCTTTTTCAATGCCTGCTCTCTTGGCAACAGATCGTTTAAATGTTCGGCCAGCATTTTCAATAATTCATTTTCTTTCGGGGAAAGCGTTTGCATTTTTCCATTATGGCTAAGTTCTCTCAATTTAGGATTGAAATGAAAATTGCCTAAATCGTACATCTTGTTTTCCTGTTCCCGGTTTACTTCTTCATTACGTTTTAAAATAGCCCGGATCTTTAGCAAGAGCACTTCACTGTCGAAGGGTTTGGTTATATAGTCATCCGCTCCCAGTTTATATCCCTGGATGATATCCTCCTTCATCGTTTTTGCGCTAAGAAAGAACAAAGGAATATCCGGATCCACATCCCGTATTTCTTCGGCCAGCGTGAAGCCATCCATATTGGGCATCATTATATCGAGCAGGCATAATTCAAATTTTTCGCGTTGAAAAGCGGCTAATCCCAGTTTTCCATCTCTTTCCAGCGTTACATCAAAATCATTGAGCTCTAAATAATTTTTCAAAACCATCCCGAGGTTCTGATCGTCTTCGCAAAGAAGAATCTTGTGTTTCTTTCCTTCCATACTTTTAAAGTTTAGATATTACTGTAAATAAAAGTAAATCATTTGCCAAACTTGAATATTGGCGGATAATGTTTTGTTAATAAAGGTAGGAAAATGTGCAGATGTACGCATTTTCAAACGTTCAAATTTAGCAGAACAGGATTGATTTTACTTTCCGAAATACTCAGTCATGAGGAAATTTGATGAAATTACTTTGCAACGGGGATTTAGCGATTCTCCGAATCTCCACATTTATTAATTTGCACATTTACTGATCATATCTTTGCTGTTCCAATTCATGAATATGCGCCTGACTTCGGAAAACAGATTCAAGAAACTAATTGTCATTGGAGACCGGGTACTTATTCGCCCGGCTAAACCCAATGAGCGTACCGAAAGCGGATTGTATTTACCTCCCGGTGTTCAGGAAAGGGAAAAAGTGCAACAGGGATATGTAATAAAAACCGGTCCGGGTTATGCTATTCCTATGCCTGTTGAAGATGAAAGCTGGAAAGGTGAGGAAGAGCAGGTAAAATATTTTCCCCTCCAGGCGAAAGAAGGAGATCTGGCTATTTTTTTGGTCAGCGGTTCTACCGAAGTATTGTATGAGGGGGAAAAGTATTTCATTGTACCTCAAGGGGCTATTTTAATGCTGGAAAGGGAAGAAGAATTATAAAAAATTTAGGATAAGGTCATTCGATAATTACTCATCTAATTTTTTTGTAGGAAAAAAGTTCCTCCACCCACGGCAGGGGGAATCGCTCCCCAATAACCACTTATGCGATTGGAAGTATCTGCAAATTTAGCAGCGAACCGAAAACTATCGCCCCCTGGAAAAGTATAATTGGCTATTACACTATCACCTGTTAAAATCCAGGTACCCAATAAAATAAATGGCTGAGTATCTGCTTCTACTGTAACCTTTCCATCTGTTTTGAAATGAGCGGCAAAGGGTAGGTCAGGAGGATTTGCATCACGACCAAATTTTCCTTGCCAGCCGCCTGGAATGGTAT
Organism: uncultured Chitinophagaceae bacterium; assembly: GCA_963775145.1. Classification (GTDB taxonomy): domain Bacteria; phylum Bacteroidota; class Bacteroidia; order Chitinophagales; family Chitinophagaceae; genus Endoryza. The sequence continues at coordinate 252,520 of CAVZHZ010000008.1, read as the reverse complement.
AGATGGGCTGGGGAGTAATTTCACTGTTATTCAGGCAAAGCTCTTTTTGACACCCCGTTAATACCAGCAGAATCGGTAACAGGAAGGACTTTATTATAGTAGAATTGATTCTCATTATTGTAAATGGCAAATGTAAGCCACAACCGCTAAACATACTGCTCAAGACGCATTTTTTCCTGTATAGTTGGCCCGTGTTGATAAATATTTAAGGCAATTTGGTATTATATCCTGAAAACCAATAATGTCAATGGATGGCAGTTATTTTTTTCGGCTAATCCTGTACCTTCCATCAAAATTCTGATATGGCATCTCAGGAAACATTTCTCCAGGAAATACAAAATGGCTACAGCTTTAAAGGCGAATCGGCCCTCATGGGTATTGGTGTTTTGGACGGAAAACCTGTTCCGGGGGCTTTGGTGAAACTGCCGTTGAAAACCATGAACCGTCATGGCCTTATTGCCGGCGCTACCGGTACAGGTAAGACGAAAACGCTTCAGTTAATGGCAGAAGCATTGAGCGATGCCAGTGTTCCGGTATTATTAATGGATATTAAAGGGGACTTAAGTGGAATTGCAACAGCCGGAACAGTAAATGATAAAATAACCGATCGTTGCCAGAAAACAGGGATCGAATATAAACCGGCCGCTTTTCCTGCCGAATTAATGACCCTGAGCAGTGAAAAAGGAGTACGTCTCCGCGCCACTGTTAGTGAATTCGGCCCCATACTTTTGTCTAAAATACTCGGATTAAACGACACGCAGGAAGGGGTAATCGCTATGATTTTTAAATATTGCGACGATAACAAGTTGCCCCTGCTCGATTTAAAAGATTTCATCAAGACGATTCAATTCGTCAGTAATGAAGGCAAAGCAGAAATTGAAAAGCAATATGGAAAAATATCAACTTCTTCTACCGGTACTATTTTGCGGAAAGTAATTGAATTGCAGCAACAGGGGGCTGATATATTTTTCGGTGAACCCAGTTTTGATGTGGAGGATCTTATGCGAATCAGCGACGATGGCCGGGGTATCATAAGTGTTCTCCGGGTAGCGGATATGCAAAGTAAACCAAAGCTATTCTCTACATTTATGCTAAGCCTGCTAGCCGAATTATACGCTTCACTTCCCGAAGAAGGTGACATAGATAAACCCAAACTAGTATTGTTTATTGATGAAGCACACCTGGTTTTCCAGGAAGCTACCAGTGCTTTATTGCAGCAGATTGAAACCGTTATCAAATTGATTCGCTCCAAGGGAGTTGGAATTTTCTTTTGTACTCAAAACCCGCAGGATATACCAGCCAGCGTATTGGCACAGTTGGGATTAAAAGTTCAGCATGCGTTGAGGGCTTTTACCGCCGCGGATAGAAAAACAATTAAGCAGGCTGCCGAAAACTATCCCGAAACAACCTATTATAAAACCGAAGATGCAATAACCCAATTAGGAATCGGGGAAGCTTTTATTACTCTTCTGAATGAAAAAGGAATACCAACTCCCTTAGTTCATACCATGCTGGTTCCGCCCCGGAGCCGAATGGATATTTTAAGTGATGTGGAAATCGATAGCCTGGTGACTAAGTCAAAACTGGTAAAAAAATACGCAACGGTTGAAGACAGCCAGAGCGCTTACGAAATATTGACGGTTAAACTAGAAGAAGCTGCTCAAAAAACAGCGGCAGAAGAACAGGAAAATGAATCGGATAAACCAACGAAGAAGCAGGAAAAATCTACCGTAGAAAAAGTGCTCGATAATTCAGTTACCCGGCAAATTGGCCGAACCGCGGCGAATGTGATAACACGAAGTTTACTGGGTGCCCTTGGACTAGGAGGTCGAAGCAGATCGCGCAGTAAAAAAAGCAGCTGGTTTTGATTTTTTGAATACAACAATCAGCCCCTCAAATTCCAATTAAGTCCGCCTGGCCAGGCCGATCAATAAATTCAAATGCCTTGGTTTCGGGTGATCTGGGGCATCTTCAACTAAATTCAGGGGAAATAAATATGTGCAGTTATTGTTGCATCAGGATGAAAGCAATAGTAATTCTCTTTATTATTCTGTTGGGGAAGGGGAGAAATTCATATGCACAGGATAGTACTGCATTTTTTACGGATACCGTCACTGGGAGAAAAATTGATTCTGTACAACCACCAATTGTTATTAGCTCAGCTCAATCTTATAAGCAACCAAAACCATTTAGTTTTATAACAAACGTTCCGGACGATCTCTGGAAACTTACCAAAAGCCCCTTTCAAAAAAAAAGTATTCCCACCCTGGCGCTATTGGCGGGCTCTACTGCTTTAATGATCCACTACGATCAATCTATTACGGACGCTGTTAAAAATTTTTCAGTCCGGAATAATATTGATACCAATACCAGGTATAAGATTTTTTTCCGCGCAGGATCTTTTCGAATGAGGATTCCTACAAACTTAACCAGTGTATTGTATGTAATGGGTGAAGGGTGGGTTGGCTTAGCAATAGGGGGAGGGTTATGGATCAGTGGTAAAATAAATAATAATAACCGCGATAAACAAACTGCCAATGACCTGGTAGAAGGATTTATCAGTTCAGGGTTGATGGCGCAGGTAATAAAAAGAAGTACAGGACGGGAGAGCCCGTTTGTGGCAACAATACCCGGCGGAAAGTGGCAACCGTTTCCTTCCTTTAGAGAATACCACCGGAATACACCTCAATACGATGCATTTCCCAGTGGCCATCTTTCCACCATGATGGCCTATACAACTATTCTTGCAGATAATTATCCCGGGAAAAAATGGATTCGGCCGTTGGGATATTTTCTAATTTCACTAACGGGCTATGCCATGATTAATACGGAAGTGCATTGGATAAGTGATTACCCGCTGGCTCTTGCCATTGGATACATCCAGGGAAAAATTATTACCGCCCGTCATAACAAAAACAAAAAAACCAGGATCGTAAAGCTGTGAGCATCTGTTGATCAACTGTGATCCAAACTCTTATTTTATCCTGATAATTCCCTTTTCATCAGATTCAATTTTATTTTCTGATTGCAGGAAATAAATAACCTGCCATGCTTTTTCTTTGCTAATGTTATTGAGCTGGCTAAGTAATTCATTGACGGATTGGGTTCGGGTATTCAACAGGGAAATTATGGACGAGCTTATCTTCTCAAATTCTTCCGGGGTTATTTCTTTTTTATTCCGGCGAAGGCAATTATCGCAAATACCACAGGGACGCACATCGTTATCACCAAAATAGCTGGCGATAATACTGCTTCGGCAATTAGTTTCTTTTAATACATAATTCAATAGCGCGTCTACCCGATTAATAAATTCCTGCTTTCGCTGCTGGTAATTTTGATTATTAATCCGGAGTTGTTCAACAGCCACCCGGTTAGAAGGAAAAAATAATTGAGGACTATCTTTTTGCGGTTCGTATGCTATTATATGAAAGGCCTCCAACCGGTGCAATTGTTTTTTGACCGTTTCTTCATCTGATTTCAAAAGAAAAGAAATCGTTTTTTCATAGATCCTTACAGGGTAATCAAATATTCCCTCATAGGTACGCAACAGCGCTTTAATAATGGGTTCTAATTCCGGTTTCTCATTTTCCACCCGGTAGAGGGTTTCTTTGTTACATATAAATTGTACAGTGGAAGCCACAAAGAATTGTTCGTTAAAACTTAACACATCTTCCTGTTCCAGGGTTTTGATTGCTGCCCATACGAGGGTAGCATCGGTTTTAAATTTTTTCAGGAAATCAGTAATGTCGAAATCAAAGTAATTTCCCCCACCGCTGCCAACCGGCAACTGCAGGTAATTAATGATTGATTGGTATACTTCCTTTATGCGTTCTATATCCGGAAATCGTATTTCGGGTAATTGATTCAGCTCGTCCGGTTCTTTTTCCTGGAAAAGCAGAACGGCATATGATTTTTTTCCATCTCTTCCTGCCCGCCCTGCTTCCTGGTAATAATTCTCCAGGCAGTCGGGTAAATCGGCGTGTATTACAATCCGTACATCTGGTTTATCAATGCCCATGCCGAACGCGTTAGTGCAAACCATCGTGCGGATTCCGTTGCTTATCCAGGCTTCCTGCTTACTGTTACGTTCTTCATGCGTTAATCCGGCATGATAATAATCCGCATTGATACCATGCATCGCTAACAGATCACTGATCTCTTTGGTGCGCTTTCGGGTTTTGCAATACACTAAACTACTGCCGGGAACATTCTGAAGTATGGTGAGAATCTTATTAATCTTTGAATCAACTTTAAACACACTGTACGATAAATTGGGCCGCTCGAAGGATTGCTTGAATACGTTCTTTTGCCTGAAAGCCAATTTGCTGATAATATCTTCCTGGACAGCTGGGGTAGCCGACGCAGTTAGCGCAAGGATCGGAATTCCGGGCAACTCCTCACGCAGCGATGCGATGCGCATATAGGGAGGGCGAAAATCATATCCCCACTGCGATATGCAGTGGGCTTCATCAACTGCAATTAAGTTGACGCCTAACCCGGGGAGATATTCTTTAAAAAGAGATGTTTCCAATCGCTCCGGCGAGATATAAAGGAATTTGCAATTGCTTTCTGCGGCTACTTTAAGTGTATTAATCACTTCCTTCCGGTTCATGCCGGAATAAATAGCAAAAGCCGTAATATTTTTTTTCCGCAATTGTTCTACCTGGTCCTTCATTAACGCAATAAGAGGGGAAATAACAAGGCATAATCCCTCTTTGCACAAGGCCGGTACCTGGTAGCATATCGATTTGCCGCCACCTGTTGGTAATAATGCAAGAGTATCTTTTCCTGAAAGTACCGATTGAATAATTTCTTCCTGCAAAGGACGGAAGCCGGGGTAACCCCAAAATTGCTTTAGCAGGCTGAGGGCCATCTGGCGGAAGTCTGCGTGTTCGGCGGACAGGCTTGAAGTGGAATCATGCTGATTAATCATCCTCTAATCTTTGTAACCTCAGGACAGCTATTGAAAAAGTATTTTGAAAGATGTCCTGACAGATTATCTAAATCTACCAATTTTACAATAGTATGTGGTGGAGGTTCTACGAAATAATAAAGTTATTTCCGAATTACCACGGTCATCACCACCAGGAATGCAGTTTTAATACCAATCCTCATCAAACTACTTTCTTCACAAAAAGCCTGACAGAGTTAAGTGCCAACACTACATCACTGAGGCCCATTAAAAGAGCGCCGTAGGTTGGACCATAATGGCCGAGTAAACCAACCGCGGCGATGGGTATGGCGACTATATTATAGGCAAATGCCCAGAAAAGATTTTGTTTGATGGTAATATAAGTATGTTTTCCAAGACCCAATGCAGTAGGAAGTTTTTTTAGCCCGTGGTTCATCAATACCACATCGGCTGTTTGAATAGCAATCTGCGATGCATCGCTCATTGATATTCCAATGGTTGCTTTTGCCAACGCGGGGGCATCATTTATTCCGTCGCCTACCATGGCTGTAGGGGTAGAGAAGCTTAGTTCTGAAACCCGCTGCAACTTTTGTTCAGGGCTTTGTTCGGCAATCACTTCATCAATACCCAATTCTTTCGCAATGGCATCTGATTTAGCCCGTCGATCCCCGCTTAATAAGATGGTCTTTATATTCTTACTGTGCAGGTACTGGACCACCGATTTTGCTTCCGGCCTTAGCTCATCTTTTACATCTATCCATCCAACCAGTTCGTTGTTTTTCAGGAAATATACATTATGGCTCTCATCGGAAGTGGTTTTTTCTGCAAACTGGTAAGACCCGGCCCGGTATTCATTTCCTTCTTTATCGGTGGCAATTATTCCCAACCCTTTAAACTCTTCAATCTTTGACCAGCGAATTTCTTCCTTTGCTTTAAACGCAGCCGAAATACTTAAGGCGATCGGATGATTTGAATATTTTTCAAGCGAGTAAGCTAATTTTTTAAATTCATCTTCCTTCAAATGATTACCGGTTAACTGCCAATCACTAACGATAAATTTCCCGGTCGTAAGCGTTCCGGTTTTGTCAAATACAACCTGTTTTATATTCTTAAAAGTTTCCAGGCTTTTTGAATTGCGAAAGAGAATGCCTGATTTGGTGCCGCGCCCCAATCCAACCGCAATGGCTGCGGGGGTAGCCAGGCCCATTGCGCAAGGGCAGGAGATTACCAGTACCGCAATGCTCCGCATTAACGCTTCAGTAAAATTGTGGAGTACAAAATAGTTTAGTAAGAAGGTAACTACGGTAATTACCAAAACCACGGGAACAAATACAGCACTGATCTTATCAGCCATTTGCTGCACCGGTGGTTTTTCTCCCTGTGCCTGCCTCACCAGGTTGATAATATTTGAAAGAACAGAATCTTTGGCAGCTACACTTACCTGTGCTTTTACGGTACCATCGGCAAGGATACTTCCGCCTATCAGCTTGTCTCTTTGTTTTTTGGTAACAGGTAAACTTTCACCGGTGATGATCGCTTCATTTACGGTAGCCTCTCCCCATAATATTTTACAATCGGCCGGTACCTGGTCACCGGACTTGATAAGGATGAGATCTCCGCTGCGCAGCTGCGTATTTTCTACCGGGAAAATTTGCTCTTTGTGTTCCTCATCAAACGCAATCATATGCGCCATTACTTTCTGCGACCTCGCTAACGTATTCAATGCTCTTTGGGTAGAATGTATGGAAGCGTCTTCCAGATAATTGCCTAAAAAGACAAACGTAATAATGGTGGCAGCTGTTTCATAGAAAAGAAAATGTTGACCCAGCCCCATTAAGGTTCCAACGAGGCTGTAAACAAAGGCTGCCGTAGCACCTAATGCAATCAAGACATTCATATTCGGCAGCCCGTTTCGAATGCTTTTGATGGCACTGCGACCAAAAAAACTCATTCCTATTATATAAACAGGTACGCACAGAGCCAGTTGTAACCAGGAATTCATTAACCAGGGCGCCCAGTCATGAACACCCGGTATCATGTGCAGCATCAGTACAAGAGTAAAGGGAGTGCATATCAGAACATAGCGAAGAAATTTATTTATCGGTTTTTTGGCAGAAGCTGTCTTTTCTGCTTCTGCCAGGCCCATTACCTTATAGCCTAAAGATTCAACCCCTTTATGAACTTTCGTTTCGCTTTCTTTTTCTATCACATCAAATATCACTTCGCCGCTAACCAGGTTTACCTTTACATTTTGCATTCCCTCATGGCGGAGGTATTTGTCAATCGTGAGCGCACAATTTGAGCAGGTCATTCCCTCAACTTTCCAATTCACCTTCTCCATACTAAATATTTATTCCTGTTTAGATTATTTTGCAAAATTACGATTACGGATGGCGGAGGATTTACCATCTGCGGAATTATAAATTATACTTGGTTGCATTTTAAGTTAAAATCGCAGGGGAATTTTCTAAGGCCCTTGAAGTTGAACAATGAAAGCGGGGTAACAATAGCTCACTTCTCAAAATTTGTACTTCTCATACCGGGGTTTCCCTCATCGATCTATATTTGCCTCATGAATGTGAAATTTCACCTCGCGGATATTGATAAAATAGCGGAGCAATTCTGGGAGGAAATCGGGAATAAGAAAATAGTTGTCTTTCACGGACAAATGGGGGTGGGCAAAACTACCTTTATTCATGCCCTGTGCGATGTAAAAAAGGTGAGCAGCACAGCGGGCAGCCCTACTTTCTCGTTAATCAATGAGTACCGCTATCCCGGTGGATTAATCTATCACATAGATCTGTACCGGATCAGGGATGAAGAAGAGGCGATACGGGCGGGGATAGAAGATTGCTTATATGCCAACGCTATTTGTTTGGTGGAATGGCCCGATCGGGCGCCTGCTTTATTTCCGAAGGGTACGGTACACGTATACTTTGATGTAGTGGATACAAATAATCGGCATCTGCGAATCGGGGATAAATAGTTATTTTTGAAAAGGTCCAAAAATGCAGAAGCCAGGAAGCGGGGAATAAGAACAACCTGTTTTGTTTTTCTTCCCGAATGGACGTCTTCTTGCAATGCGAGTTTAGCATCATCAATAAATTCAATACACCACTAATTACAAATTTCTCCATGTCTCAGCAAAAGCCCATCATCAGCCCTTCTTTTAGTTACGAAACCCTTGAAGAAACCCTGGATATTAAACCTAAAGGGGCGCAGATCATGATTGGTATTCCAAAAGAGACGGCGTTCCAGGAAAATCGAATTGCCCTTACTCCAGACGCGGTGGGAGTGCTGGTAAGTAATGGTCACCAGGTCATCATTGAACATAATGCCGGGGATGCGGCTCATTTTCGCGACAAAGATTATAGCGAGGCAGGTGCCCGGATTGTGTATGATAAGGCAGAAGTATACAAAGCGCCGATACTCGTAAAAAGTGCCCCGGTTGTGGAAGAGGATCTGCCGCACCTCCAATTAAACCAGGTAATTATTTCTCCCATTCATCTCAGCGTGCTGAAGGTTGAATTGTTGCAAAAGATGATGGAAAAAAAGATAACAGCCATCTCTTTTGAAAATTTAAAGGACGACAGTGATAGTTATCCCATTGTGCGCGGTATGAGCGAGATTGCCGGTAGTGCCGTAATGCTCATTGCCGCTCAATATTTAAGTTCAGCCAATCACGGAAAGGGAGTCTTGCTGGGAGGTATCTCCGGGATTCCTCCAACCAAAGTTATAATACTGGGAGCCGGTATTGTAGGGGAATATGCCGCAAGGGCTGCTCTTGCTTTAGGGGCTTCGGTAAAAGTTTTCGATAGCAGTATCTACCGGTTGAAAAGAATGCAGAATAATATTGGTCATCGGTTGTGGACATCCGTAATTGAACCACGCATCCTGGCCAAACAATTAAAAACATGTGAGGTTGCCGTGGGAGCCTTGTACACCCCGGGCGCGCGTACTCCGGTGGTTGTTACAGAAGAAATGGTAAGTAATATGCGAACCGGAAGTGTTATCATTGATGTTAGTATTGACCGGGGAGGGTGTTTTGAAACATCCGAAATAACCAGCCATGAAAGTCCCATCTTTATGAAATACGGGGTTATTCATTATTGCGTGCCTAATATTCCTTCCGGTTTTGCCCGAACCGCTTCCCAGGCTATCAGTAATGTATTAATGCCACTGATTCTGGAAGCCGGGGATGAGGGTGGTTTTGATAACCTGGTTTGGCACAAAGTGCATTTACGCAGCGGCATCTATTTATTTAAGGGCGCCCTGACAAATTTCCATTTGAGTCAGCGGTTTGACTTAAAGTATACTGATTTGAATTTGTTAATTGCCAGCCGGAGGAGTTGATTCGGCTGAGGCCCCAGCAATTAAGTACTAATAAAACTTGATTTAGGCAAAGGAAATCATAGAACGAATTCCTTTTGGAGTTTTAAAAGATTGTTTCTAACCACTCAATCGAATAATATTCTTCCTAATGGCTATTTTTTAAACACAACGTTATTTGTAATCCATTATATTGAGCCGTTCTTTGCAAAACTCATACTCTACTTTGTCATTGCTGCTTACAATTACTAGTCGTTGCATACAATAATCATTAATCAATTGCTGATACAATTGAATACCTTCTGAGTCGAGGTTAGTTGAGGGTTCGTCGAGGAGAATAATCGGCACATCACTGAAAATAGCCTGGGCGAGTTTCACCCGTTGTTTCATTCCGCTGCTATAATACCGAATTTGCTTATGAGAAGCTTTCTGCAATCCAACTACTGAAATAATTTCATCTATTGTTACAGCAGGTAAAAACGGTTTAAACTGCCGGTGAAACTTCAAAAATTCATTAATGGTCATTTCCTCGATTAACTCGAGATAAGGAGCAGCGATGGAAAGATGCTGGTAGATATTGTCTGGTTGAACAGGGCTGATTGTAGCCTGCTTGCCCGATAAGTAAGGTGGTAGTTTGCCGTTCTTATTAGATGAATTTTCTGAGGCCTGCTTAACACTAATGGGTGATGATTCCAGGCTCCCAACTCCTGACTCATAACTAATTTCCCCTTCACTCAACATCAACGCTCCGGCAATCGCCTGTAATAAGGTTGATTTACCCGATCCGTTAGGACCAGTAATCGCATATGAATTACCTGAAACAAATTCGTAAGAAAAATTACGGAAGATCCAGTCGCGATTATACCGTTTGCCTGCTTTAGTCAGCGATATCTTCATCCACACTATTTTTTGAATAGCGTTTAATAATGCCACGTCCGCTTTCACGAATGAATGTAACGATCTCATCGCGTTCGTCGGTGGCTGAAAATTCTTCTTCCAGGTATTCCAGTGCCTGGGAAGTATTCATTCCTTTGTTGTAGATAACGCGATAAATTTCCAGTATATGATTGATCTTATCAATAGTAAATCCTCTTCGTTTCAACCCTACTGAGTTTACGCCGGCATAACTTAACGGTTGCCGGCCCGCCTTTATATAGGGAGGTACATCTTTTCCTACCAACGAACCGCCACTTACAAAAGCATGCTGGCCAATTTTAACAAACTGGTGAATGGCACACATTCCGCCCAGAACGGCCCAGTCGCCCATTTCAACATGACCGGCAATTTGGGTGTTATTGCTCATGATGCAGTTGTTCCCTATAATCACATCATGCGCGAGGTGGCTATAAGCCATTATCAGGCAGTTCCTGCCTACTTTTGTTTTCCAGCGATCTTTGGTTCCCCGGTTGATAGTAACAAATTCGCGAATGGTGGTATTATCTCCAATCTCCACCATGGTATCTTCGCCCTCAAACTTTAAATCCTGGGGAATGGCGGCTATTACGGCGCCGGGGAAAATCCGGCAATTTTTTCCGATCTGGGCACCTTCCATAATAGTAACATTACTGCCGATCCAGGTTCCTTCGCCAATTTCAACATTCTGGTGTATTACGGTAAAAGGGTCTATTTTAACATTGGTTGCCAGTTTTGCATTAGGGTGGATATAGGTGTGGGGATGAATCATATTATTTAGATTCTTAAGTATTGGTTTATCTCCGATGACGGGTTCCGAACCTGTTACCGGTTTCAACTTAGAGCGGTTTGGTTGCTGTTCTGGTTTCAAGACATAGTTTAAAAACAAAAACGTCAGATTTGAAATCTGACGTGCAAAAATAGTCTTAATTATGTAAAATTAGCTTTTTGGATAAAATCACCCCCTTTTCACTAATTGAGCCACCAGGTCGGCTTCTGTGGCTATTTTGTTACCAACAAACACCGTTCCTCTCATTTCGCAGATACCCCGGCGGATAGGGGAGGCCAATTCCATGCGTAACAATAAAGTATCTCCGGGCACCACCTTCATTTTGAATTTGCAATTATCGATCTTTAAAAAGTAGGTATCGTAATCGCCCGGAGGCATCGCGTTTATTGCTAAAATGCCCCCTGTTTGAGCCAGGGCTTCCACCTGTAATACACCCGGCATAACCGGATTACCCGGAAAATGACCAGTAAAAAATTGCTCATTAAATGTTACATTCTTAATGCCTACAATATGTTTATCCGACAATTCGATGATTTTATCAACTAATAAAAATGGATAGCGGTGGGGAAGCTTCTTTTCAATTTGCTGGGTATTATATAAAGGCGGCTGCGTAGGATCATACAGAGGAATATCTTTCGTATGCTTATTTTTCTTTATATACTGTTTAATCTTTCGGGCAAAATCTACATTACTGCTATGGCCTGGGCGGTTGGCAATTATATGGGCCTTTATCGGATATCCAATCAATGCAAGATCACCCACCACATCCAGTAATTTATGGCGTGCCGGTTCATTGGGAAAACGGAGTTCAAGGTTATTGAGATACCCTTCACTCTTTACTTCCATTTTATCGCGGCCAAAGGCCTTGGCTAATCGCTCCATCTCCTTAGCCGTAACCGGTTTATCTACTACTACAATGGCATTATTGATATCGCCTCCTTTTATAAGGTTATTATCCAGCAACATTTCCAGTTCGTGCAAGAAACAAAAAGTTCGGCAGGGCGAGATCTCTGTCTTAAAATCGCGCATCGTTTTCAGACTGGCGTGCTGTGTTCCCAAAACAGGACTATTGAAATCTATCAGGGTGGTGATTTTATAATCTGTAGCAGGCAAAGCCGTCATTTCTACCCGCTTTTTTTCATCATAATGGCTGATGTTTGTATCAATGCTGTACCATGCTTTGGAAGCATCTTGCTCAATAACTTTTGCGTCTTCAATGATCTCTACAAAAGGCTGACTGCTGCCATCAATTATCGGCATTTCGGGTCCGTTTACTTCAATCAGGCAATTATCAATACCCATGCCTACCAGGGCGGCCAATACATGTTCAACCGTATAAACTTTGGCTCCATTTTCTTCCAGGGTGGTGCCGCGGCTGGTTTCAGTCACCAGGTCACAATCCGCTTTAATAACGGGCATACCGGGCAGGTCGATTCGCTGGAACTGGAAACCGAATCCCGGGTTAGCGGGTTTCAGGGTCATATCCACATTGATGCCGGTATGCAAACCCGTACCGGATATACTTACCGCCATTCCTAAAGTATGCTGCTTATCGGGATTGAAATTAATGTCCATCAAGGATTAATTAGTGCTGGGCAAATATACAATTAGGCTATTGAAATGAAGAATGAATAAGAAAAAACAGGCCGGAGGAGGCAATGGTGGATATTCTCAATTTAAATCTCCGCTCGCCTTATTATAAGTTGATTTTTTCAGATAATAGTTGCTGAACTAATTTTTCCAACTCTTTAATTCTCTTTTCCATTTCAGGTAAATTCCGGCTAACTGCCTGGCTGCGGAGGGCTGAAGTATAATCGAATGCCGGTGATCCGGTAACTGCTGTATTGGGAGATTTGATTGATTTACTTACCCCGCTTTGCGCGTTAATTTTACTTCCATCCGCAATTTGAATATGTCCTACTATTCCGGCTTGTCCGCCAATTAATACATTATTGCCGATTTTTGTACTACCACTAACCCCTGCCTGTGCAGCAATCACCGTGTTGTATCCCACCTCAACATTATGCGCTACCTGTATTAGGTTATCCAGTTTGGCACCAGACTTAATAATAGTTGAACCAATGGTGGCCCGATCAATTGTAGCATTCGCTCCAATTTCAACGGAATCTTCAATTACTACATTTCCTATTTGCGGCACTTTCTGAAAGCTTCCATCTGCCTGCGGGGCAAATCCAAAACCATCGCTGCCGATTACTGTACCTGCATGAATGATCACATTGCTGCCGACTTTGCAATCGTGGTAAATCTTAACACCCGGATGCAGAATAGAATTATCACCTATGCTTACATTGTCTCCTAAAAATACCTGTGGAAATATTTTGGTATTATTTCCGATCACTACATTTTCCCCGGCATAAACAAAAGCACCCAAAAAAACCTGGGTACCTATTTTAACTGTTTTAGAAAGATAAACAGGTTCCTGGGTGCCCGTCAATTGTTGGGTAGCCATTTTTTGATAAGTAGCCAGCAGGGTGGCAAAAGCAGAATACGCATCCGGTACCCGTATTAAGGTGGCGGTCACCGATTGTTTTATTTGCTGCGAATTATTTATAATAATAATGGAAGCCCCGGTTGTATATAAATAATCCTCGTATTTAGGGTTAGCCAAAAAAGCAAGTTGCCCGCTACCGGCCTCTTCAATTTTTCCAAAAGAAGAAACAGTTACGGATGGATCTCCTTCCGTTTTACCATTAGTTAATTGAGCAATTTGGGCGGCTGAGAACTGCATAGTTTTAATCGGCGAGCTACGAGCAACAGGCTACGAGACTTTAACTGCGGCCACCATGGGCGTGCAGCTCATAGCTCTCTACTCGTAGCTATTGATAGTAACAAATGTAATGTTTTTTAACCGGGCTGGCGAGCGACTGTTGAATCAGGGCATTGTCTACCCTAGATATGTCTTTTACCGTCCCATCTTTAAACAGGATATTAATTTTTTCTTCGTACGGATCATAGGTGGTATTGATGGCAAGGCCCTGAAAAATAAAATAGCGGCTCTCTTCTTCTGTAATACCCAGCTGCATGCAAATTCTGTTCCGTTGCTCCATTATCCAATCTTCCTGGAAAGGTTCAGCCTGTAATTTAACTTTTAATAAATTTCTTTCTACCAATCCCCGGCAAAGGGTACTCAAAATTTTATCGGGATGATATATCCAGTTCTTAATGGCCGATAAAACATCATAATCATCCAGTTGGCAAAATTTATCCAAATGCTTCTGGATAGAAAGAGATTCGGTGTTCTGCAAAAAGAAATCGAGTAATACGGAAGAAGAAGTAATCGATACTCCCCCCCGGATGAGTTCCTGCGCCCGTTCGATGATACGCACCAGCATTTTTTCGGCGCTTACCACTGTTTTATGCAGATAGACCTGCCAGTACATTAAACGGCGGCTCACCAAGAATTTCTCCGTTGAATAAATAGCTTTTTCTTCAACCATCAGGTCACCATGATAAACCGTCAGCATTTTTATTATCCGGTCATATCCAATTACACCTTCTGAAACCCCGGTAAAAAAACTATCGCGGCTGAGGTAATCCATGCGGTCAACATCTAACTGCCCTGATACTAACTGGTGTAAAAATGGCTTGTGATAATTATCTGTAAAAATATCTATAGCCATTTGAAGATTACCCTGGAACTGCCCGTTGAGCACCCGCATTATTAAAATGGAAATAGCTTCGTGTTGTACGTCTTTTATGAGAATATTTTCCAACGCATGAGAAAAGGGGCCATGGCCCACATCGTGCAACAGGATAGCTATTTTTGCTGATACTTCTTCTTGCGCAGATATTTCTATTCCTTTGCGCTGAAGTTCTGTAAGTGCCTGGCACATGAGATGATAAGCGCCCAATGAATGATGAAGCCGGCTATGGACAGCTCCCGGGTATACCAAATGAGCAAACGCCATCTGGTGAATCCGGCGTAAGCGCTGGTAATAGGGATGAGAAATGACTTTAAAAACCAATGGATGGTCGATGGTAATAAAACCATGAACCGGATCGTTGATGATTTTGCGTATACGCTGGTTCATGCGCTGCTTGCTGTTTTGTTAAAACTTGGCGGACAAATGTACAAAGCCCCGGGAGATTAAAAAGATTTATTAGTTTGAGGGGGAATGGGTGTTGAATAAATGATCGGGATGCCGGATTCCGGATAATTGATCCGGGAAATTAAAGCAATTATTTAACCGGCCATTTGTCGGTAATTCAGAACTTCCATATCTATAACTAATTAAATTTAAACTATAATCAACAATGGCGTTAGGAAAAATACTTTGGGTAGACGACGAGATTGAAAGCCTTCAATCGCAGATCTTATTTTTACAGAATAAGGGCTATGAAGTAACAGCCATGACTAATGGTTTTGATGCTGTTGATTATGTTAAGGAAAATATTGTAGATGTGGTGCTGCTGGATGAAACCATGCCGGGAATTACGGGGCTTGAAACACTGGCCAAGATGAAAGAAGTGAATCAGTCGATCCCCATTGTATTGATTACAAAGAACGAAACGGAGAACCTGATGGATGAAGCGATTGGATCGCAGATAAGTGATTATCTCATTAAGCCGGTAAATCCCAACCAGGTTCTGCTAAGCCTTAAAAAGATCATTGATAATAAACGACTGGTGGCGAACCCGCACCACTACCGCTTACCAGGAGCAATTTCGGAACTTGTTTATGGCGCTTAACAGCAATCCTGATTATAACGAATGGATGGATATTTATAAGAAATTGGTGTATTGGGAATTGGAAATGGAAAAAAGTGATAGCCCCGAGATGCGGGAAGTTTTACAATCGCAAAAAAGTGAGGCCAATACCGAATTCTTTAAATTTATTTCAAAGAATTATGCCCGATGGGTGAACCCAAAAGCAGCGAGGCGCCTGTAATGAGTCATAATCTTTTCCAGTTTAAAGTGTTGCCGCATGTGGAGAAAGGAGTACCTACATTTTTTATCTTGCTGGATAACCTGCGCTTCGATCAATGGAAGGCGATTCAACCCATTTTTGCGGAAAGCTTTCGCATACTGGAAGAAGATACATTTTACAGCATCCTGCCAACAGCCACGCAGTATTGCAGAAATGCAATTTTTGCAGGATTATTGCCCATCGACATAGAAAAGCAATTTCCCCAGCTTTGGAAGAATGATGAAGAAGAAGGCGGAAAGAATCTTCACGAGGAAGAATTTTTTAAGGCGCAATTAAAGAGATTAAAGAAAGAAGGACTAAAGTATTCCTACACGAAAATACTTAATAACCAGGCAGGACAAGACCTGGTAAATAATATACACAACCTGCTTAATAATGATCTCAATATCATCGTCTATAATTTTGTAGACATGCTGAGCCATGCGCGTACAGAAATGGAAGTACTTAAAGAGCTGGCAGGAGATGAAATCAGTTATCGTTCGGTAACCAGGAGTTGGTTTGAGCATTCTCCCCTGCACCAGGCGCTTAAACAGATAGCGGATAAAAAAATAAATATCGTGCTGGCTACCGATCATGGAAGTGTTCGGGTGAAAACACCGGCAAAAGTAATCGGCGATAAACAAACGACTACCAACCTGCGGTATAAACACGGCCGTAACCTAAATTACGAAGCAAAGGATGTGCTGGCGTTCCGGGATCCGAAAGAAGCCGGCCTGCCGGTTCCCTCCGTAAATTCATCCTTCATTTTTGCCAGGGAAGATCGGTTTCTCTGCTATCCCAATAATTACAATTACTATGTAAATTATTACCGCAATACTTTTCAGCACGGAGGAGTAAGTATGGAAGAGATGATTGTGCCAGTAATAAAAATGACCAGTAAATAATGTTATTTTAATTTCTTCAAAACAATTTGTTCGTTTAACAATCCATACAATTTCTTGAAGAAATCTTTTACGGCCGGGTACTCATCCTTTCCAAAGTGCGGGTAGTTGTATTCGATGGTTATTTTAATAAAAGCCTGGTTGCCTTCAATAGTACTTTGTCGTTTGAACACAATGGAGGTATCTTGATTACGTAAAAAGATACTGGCCGGGATACTTTCGTAAATGGTACCGGGAGGCAGGATAAGACTCATTTGAAATAGAAATTGCTGGTTACATCCCATATCTATATCTGTTTGTCGCGCATCGGCAACAAACGGGTTATCTCTAAATAAGGCAATAAACATAGGTTGGAAGTAATAAAATTCATTCGTATGCGTAACCGTATACCGAAAGTTGAATTTTTCCAATAATGGACTCATATAATCTTCCGCATTTTCCTCCTGGTAATCAAAGGTAGTGAGATCAATTAATTTTCGTCTCCTAGCTTCCTCCTCTTCTTCATCTTTTTCTTCTTTATTTTTAGATTGTAACTGATCTTCTTTGGCAAAATCGTATGAAAATATGGCCGCTTGTCCGCTGATATTTTCCGTACTGTCAAATTGAGCTTGTACCGAAACGATGGTTTTCATAAGCGGACGATTATCTGAAATAAAAATCCAGTTTCCCTGCAAACTATCCAGGGCAAAGGCATGACGGAAAAGGATATTGTACGGAGGAACTTTGTGCGAAGTATACTTTTGGGTAAGGTCAATTATATAAACAAAGTTACTATCAGGTATCCAGATATCTACTCCATTGAATTGTCCCAGGGATACAAATTCCTGGTCAGGCTTTCCATTTTCACGGGTACTGACTAATATTGCCCGGCTTCTGATGCCGCATTTTTGCAGGAGATTCAATAAAAGCAAATTTAATTCTGCACAGTTGCCCGACTTTTTATCCCAGCAGGTCTGCAAGTCGTCAGCATAAAATGAACGGGTTCCATCCCATCTGAAATGTTTGTGAAAGTATTGATAGAGAAAGCCTTTTTTATCGTCTTTACTGCTCATCTTTTTGGCAGAATCGATAAGCCCTCCTGTTCCAATAATCGGTTTAGTAAACTGGTTTCCGTAGAAAGAGGAGTAATACATGATTTTATTGATCATGCCCCATTTGAAGTCCGTTCCCATTCTCCGTATAATGGACCCCTCGGGAACCATAGAGAATTCAACCCGTTGAATGTAGTCCTGGAGGGAACTCATGTACGGTTCCACCTTAAAAGATGCAATATCTTTGGCGGAAAATTCTACCCGGCGTTCGTATGTATTATTATGGTGCTTACCAACCACAATATCTTTGTTTGCCACGGTGATACTAGTCCGGAGCCGGTAATCAACAGCAATATAAGAAGGAACGGTAATTTTATGAACCGCGATTCGAACGGGAATCTGGTCCTGGAAGATCCAGGGATTTAATTCCATTGAGTTTGTTTCAATCTTGGTGTACCGGTATTCTATTACGGAGCCCACTTTGATACCGGGAAAAGTAAAGCTCAATTTCCGAAGGTCTTCATCCACTTTATTCCGGAAGATTTGTTTCCGGTCGATTTTTTGAGATACAATATTGCCTGAAGAATCCAGGGTGTAGCTGATTCCCGATATATCTTTCATTTTGATTCCTTTCTTGCGGCTGAGATAAGGAATTTTTATTTCTGCATATTCTAGCCCTTTGTCGGATAATATCTTTATTCTCACTCTTCTCTCGGTGATGGTCTTAACGGAATGAACATCCATTTCAAAGGAAACTTATGTGGCATCCAATAAAACGAGGGCCGGGGCACTCTTTTCGAAGGCGCATTCTTTCATCTGCATATCGGGAAGGCTGATTTTTCCGAATTCAGGTAGGATCATCTGTGCAGAGACAGTGACCGCCGGTACCAATAATAAAAGAAATAGTTTAAGCAGGGGGCGCTTCATGATTCTTCGAATTCAGGATTTGAAACTATAATAATAAACAAAACTTATGTGGATAACAAACGGTTAACTATAAAAACATGGCTGAAACTTTATTGTAATTTTACCCTTACTTTTTTAAACAGGAAAAACTATATGAAATACACGCAAAATTCACTGGATAAGGTCGAAAAAATTCTGGAGGAAGCAGGATATATTGTTCGCTACGAGCGGGGCACTTTCCAAAGCGGGTATTGTATCCTGGAATCTAAAAAAGTGGTAGTACTGAATAAATTCCTTCAAACAGAAGGGAGGATCAATACACTGTATGATATTATTCCCCAATTAACCATTGCTCCGGAAATACTTACACCCGAGTCCCGCAAAATATATAATGAAGTAATAGAAAGACAGGTGCAGGAGGAAAAGTAAGGAACGAAAAATTAATAATGGAGAATGAAAAATTAAAAAGTTAAGTTCTTTACCTTTTTATTTTTCATTTATAATTTTTCCTTCTGCATTTCTTACTTTTAGATCGTGAGTTATCCCAAACTTAAAATCACTTTCCTCGGCACCGGTACCAGCAGCGGCGTTCCTATGATTGGATGTGAATGCCCCGTTTGCACCTCGTCCGATAAAAAAGACAAGCGCCTTCGGTCCAGTATACTGGTTCAATCCCAAACAACCACTGTGGTCATTGACTCCGGCCCCGATTTTCGATACCAGATGCTGCGGGCTAATGTAAAGCAGCTCGATGCGATAGTATTTACCCACCCTCACAAGGACCATGTAGCCGGATTGGATGATGTACGAGCATATAATTTCTTTTCGGGCGAACCCATGCAGGTATATGCAAATGAAATGACGCAGGCCGTTCTTTTGCGTGAGTTTCCTTATGCTTTCACTGATAAACGTTATCCCGGTGTACCGGAAATTGATATGAATACTATTTCGGTAGAGCCTTTTACAATTGGCGATATTCCTATTGTTCCCATCGAAGTATGGCATGCTAAAATGCCGGTACTGGGCTTTCAGTTTGGAAACTTTACTTATATAACCGACGCTAACAGGATTGAAGAGGGGGAAAAAGAGAAAATAAAAAACAAGCAGGTGCTGGTGCTAAATGTTCTGCGCAAAGAAAAACATATTTCACATTTTACGTTAGGGGAAGCAACTAAACTGGCACAGGAACTTAAGAACGGAGAAACCTACTTTACCCATATGAGCCATCAATTAGGAACGCATGAAGCGATCAGCAAAGAATTACCACCAAACATCCATCTTGGCTACGATGGATTAGTAATTGAATTATGAAACTTTGAGAAGGAGAGTGAACTGGTAAATAATGTCGTACAGGTCGGATGGTTTAAAAGGTTTGGATACATATCCGTTCATTCCTACTTCTTTTGTTCTCTGGTGTACATCGGAAGAAGCGGAGGCCGTGAGCGCTATGATGGGTATTTCCTGGTTGAACTCGCGGATATGGCGGGTGGCACTGTATCCATCCAATACAGGCATTTGCAGATCCATCAGTATTATATCATAGTTACCTTCTTTTACTTTCCCAATTGCATGCAGGCCGTTTTCCGCTACGTCTACCGTGGCATTCCAGTTCGATAACATTTTCTGCGCTACCATTACATTAAATTCCACATCTTCCACCAATAATACCTTTATTCCTCCCAGATTATTCTGTACCATCCCGTTTTCTGATTTTTCTTCCCTCGCTATTTCTTTTCCTCTTTTCAGGCAGAGGCTAAAATAAAAGCGAGAGCCTCGTCCGGGATGACTTTCAACTTGTATGTCACTGTTCATCAGAGTTAATAGTCTTTTGATAATAGCCAGCCCCAGGCCGGACCCGCCATATTCCCGGGTGATTTCAGAATCTGCCTGCGAAAAATGATCGAAGATGAGTTGCTGTTTTTCTTTTTCTATTCCAATACCGGTATCAGTTACTTCAAAAAGTATTTCCAACTGCTCGGGGGTTGCTTTAGACAATGAAACTTCAATAGTAACAGCTCCATCACGGGTAAATTTTATTGCATTGGATACCAGGTTATTCAATATTTGGCTTAGCCGGATATCATCCGCCATCACAAACCTGGGCAATTTATTATCCATGATCACTTTTAATATATCGCCCCTTTCCTCTGCCCGGATACGGTTGGCCAGTTTGATATTATTAACCAGTTGTTTCAGATCAATATTTTTTTCGGATAGGAGTATCTTGCCTTCTTCTATTTTATTAAAATCAAGAATATCATTTATCAGGTTAAGCAGGTTTTCCGCAGAGATATTCAACGTGCGCAGGTTTTCCATTTGCGATAAGGGTAGCGAATCGTTCATCATCAGGTGAGCAATACCAATAATTGCATTCAACGGTGTTCTGATTTCATGACTCATTACAGACAAAAAATCACTTTTTGCATGAGAGGCTTTTTCTGCTACTTCTTTTGCTTTTATCAGTTCGTTCTCTAATAGTTTTGATCTTTTTATCTGATCTTCCAGGTAATTCACGGTGCCCATAAGGCTCCCGTTTTTTTGAGCAATCGGAGGTAAACAACCCGAATCAAGAAAAGTAATGGCTTCTTTTAACCGCCCGAGGGATCGTTGGTGGATCGCATGCTGTGCTTCCAGGTTTGGAGTAGCCCCCTGCTTAATTCTTTCAAACGGTTCGTCCGCATTTTCCGAATCTATTTTATTGCTTTCAAAATCTGAGTAGGATGTACTGATCTGGTTAAACAAAGGCTGGCAGCATGCCGGCAATTCTTGCCCGGCCGGGAAAAATTCTTTGATCTGCTTAACTAGTAAAGGATGGTAATTCATAGTGTACGGTTTCTCAATAAACTTTTGCAAAGGGGATTACCGGGATAGATGGATAACCCAAATCGCCAGGTTGAAATAAGACAAAGGTTGATAGGGGGATAGATTTTCCCGATTCCCATGGTATTTCGGAAGAATTCTTATCGTTTTTTTCTTTTTGGAATTGGGGTTCTCTCACTCTATGTGAATTATGAACCTGGAGTATCTTCATGACCGGGTGGTTTTAAAAGGATATTTGGAATAATCAAAAGCAGATTATGCTCATTCAGTAAAACGAAGATTGTGGGTTGAAAATACTTTCCCGAAATAATTAGGGGTTTACCTGTAACCAACCGTTGGTTAATAGTATTATAAATACATGGTAGCATTGAATAAATTAATTCTTATGGAAAAAAGTGAATGGATCAGTTATTTCCTATTTACCCGAAAAGAAAGAAAGGCTGTTCTATTTTTAATGATACTTATTATTGTTATCACACTTCTGCCGGAGCTGCTGCCAAAAGAAAAACCTATTGACCTGCTTTCTCCGGAACAATCTGAAAAAGAACTGCAGCAATTGGCTGAGGTAATGATTGATCGGAAAGAACTGCAGGACGGAGAGGAAGGGAGTGGCAGGAAACCTTTTCATAATAATTCTTTCGAAGCTGGAAAAACCTATTCGCTCTTTCCCTTTGACCCTAATACCATTTCTGAAAAGGAATGGAAGAAATTAGGAATTTCCGATCGAACCACTCTTACTATTCAGCGGTATTTAGCCAAAGGAGGTCGCTTTCGGAAGCCACGGGATATTGAGAAAATCTATGGAATTCGGCCCGAACAGGTCAGTCGGCTTTTGCCTTATGTTCAAATTGAATCCGTAGAGAAACCGGAAAATACAGTTGTCTCCGAAAAAACGAAAGAGTTCTTCCTTAATAACAAAAAAGAAAAGAGCATTACCACGGCAACGATCGATATTAATACAGCGGATACCAGCATGCTTATTTCCTTACCGGGGATTGGAACCAAACTGGCCCGGCGAATTATCCATTTCAGAGAAAAGCTCGGAGGTTTCTATATAGTTAACCAACTGGCCGAAACATTCGGATTACCCGATTCTACTTTTCAAAAGAACCGGTTCCGTTTTACCTGTGATGGGTCCATGGTCCGGAAAATCAATATTAATACCGCATCGCCTACGGAATTGAAACAACATCCGTACATAAGCTGGAACATAGCCAATGCTATCGTCGCCTACCGGCAGCAACATGGATTGTATCATTCCACTCAGCAACTTGAACAAATTACTATCGTAGACCCTGGCTTATTGGTAAAATTATTGCCATATTTAAGCGTTCAATAAGAGAAATATAAAATTTAAAGCTAACGATTGTTAGCTTTAAATTAATTCTATTTATCTTGCAGGCATTTGCCGATGTTTGCTACAAACGTTAAAACAACGATCGATTATTATGAATTTTGCGACCTCTGAACTGACACAACAAGTAACACAAACAGCCCACGATTTTGCCCATAAGCATATTAAGCCATACGTAATGAAGTGGGACGAAAGCCAGGAGTTTCCGTTGGAAGTATTTAAGCAAATGGGAAAGCTCGGATTAATGGGAGTATTAGTGCCTGAAAAATATGGCGGAGCAGGATTAAGTTACTTTGAATATGTGGCCATAATCCAGGAGATAGCCAAAGTTTGCGGATCAGTAGGGCTTAGCCTCGCCGCTCATAATTCTCTCTGTACAGGCCATATTCTGGCCTTTGGAAATGAAGATCAAAAGCAAAAATATTTACCCAAGCTGGCATCTGCTGAGTGGTTAGGGGCCTGGGGACTTACCGAAGCAAATACGGGCAGCGATGCGGGTAATATGAGTACTACCGCTGTTAGGGATGGGAATGATTGGATTTTGAATGGTACAAAAAACTGGATCACCCATGGAAAGAGCGGGGATATTGCCGTAGTGATAGCCCGTACCGGCGAACCCCGGGCAAAAGATAACGCTACCGCTTTTGTTGTTGAAAAAGGTACCGCTGGATTTAGCGGAGGCAAGAAAGAAAATAAATTAGGAATGCGTGCCAGCGAAACGGCGGAAATGGTTTTTGATAATTGCCGGATACCGGACGCCAATCGATTAGGTGAAGTGGGAAACGGATTTAAACAATCATTGAAAGTATTGGATGGCGGAAGAATTTCAATTGCTGCGCTGTCGTTAGGAATTGCAAAGGGCGCGTATGAAGCCGCGGTTCGTTATTCAAAAGAGCGGTACCAGTTTGATCAGCCTATTTCTAATTTCCAGGGAATATCATTTAAACTGGCTGATATGGTTACAGAAATTGCCGCGGCCGAATTACTCACCTTACAAGCCTGTGATCTGAAAATTAGGGGAGAATCGATGACCAAACAGGCAGCGATGGCTAAATACTACGCCAGCGAAGTGGCTGTAAAAACGGCTAATGAAGCAGTGCAGGTTTTTGGGGGATATGGATATACCAAAGACTTTCCTGTTGAAAAATATTACCGAGATAGTAAACTTTGTACTATCGGTGAAGGCACATCGGAAATACAAAAATTGGTGATTTCCCGCGAAATTTTGAGGACATAATTTTGATTAAGGTTGCTTGTCTTGTCAAAGCCTTTCCTGTTACCGGGAAGGGCTTTTTGCTTTACCTTTATGCTATGAATAATGAAATCACTCATATTCTCCAGGGTGTTTTTTTATTCATAGTATTGGCAATAGGTATCCGCCTTTTTGTATTTGTATCAACCATTCAATTAGAATATCCCCAACAGGAACCGGGAATAGATGCCATGGTGGCCCCATCGGGACTCTCCGACCTGGCCCAAAAAGGCAAGCCTTTATTCAAAGCAAATTGTGCAGCCTGTCATGCGATCAATAAAGATATAATGGGACCTTCTTTGGTTAATGTAATTGACCGCTGGCCCAGCAAGGAACTGCTTTATATGTGGATTAATAACTGGAACAAAGCAGTAGCTACGGGTGATCCATATGCCATTAAGGTTAAAGATTATTCTTCAGCCGCCATGACCACATTTAATTTAAGTGACGAGGAAATTGATTCAATTTTAGCCTATATCAATGAATCATCAAGGGAATAGCCGGTTTATTGGTCAACGGTATTAACCAAATAATCTCACCGTTGCCTTTTATTTCATCTCGCGATCATCGCCATCGTTTCCAACGCTTGTTTCTGGTTAAATTCGGACGTTAATTTTTTGTGATTAACCAGGTCAACAATGGTACCCACCAGGCAGAGCCCGCCGGTGAAGAGATATAAAATACCCATACCAATTTGCCCGATTATGAATCGTTGAATACCCGCTAGTACCACAAACCCCAGAAGGGTGCAGATTAATATAGTATCGGGTGTTTTTCTTTTCGAAGAATAAAGGCTAATGAAAAGATTCATCTGCTCCTCATTCAAGCTACTTGTCAGGTTCTCCAGGTATGTCAATTCATCGGGCTGCATGCCCGGAAGCAGTATCATTAATTTTTGGTTCATATGCTGGTTGGCTTAAGTGGGGTATGTTTTGGTATAGTAACAAATGAATGATCCGGTGAAAAAGCAACACTACGGTTGCGATGCCGAGCCAATGTTTTTGAAAAGACAAAAGAAACTCTCGCTGGTACAAGTAGGCAATAGAACGGCCAAGCCCGCAACCGGGACAGCTACTCATTCCAAAGTATTTAAAAAAACAAAGGGAAAAATGGGAAGTATTAGCAGGATTAACAAACAAGGGTAATAATAATGCCAGGCACCACGATATTAATTCGATATGTCCTTTTATCCATTTCATCAACCCTTACTAATTTCTTATTACGCTGGTTACCGTACTTCTTGCCAGGGTTATTCAAGAAAATCGTCGTCTTGTTTGGGACTATATTTATCAAACACTTTATCAATGGCTCCACCAAAAATGGGAAATTTTTGTTTAGCAAAATTCTTTATGATTTCAATGCATTTGATCGCTTGTTGCTCGGTAAGCCCTTCCGCTTTCAATTTATCTATCAGTTCTTGCATAATCGGATGGTTTTTTAATAACAAAAGCCGGATATTTCTTCCGGCTTCAAATATCATTATTAAATATCAAATATTAATAGGATTGATAATTGGTATCAGGCCACTTTCAACAAATTCATTTTACTCTTGTCGAATTTCAAGCGGGCGTATTCCATATCGAGGTGAAAGCTGGTTTCTTTGGCAGAAGGCAATTCAAACATCGCATCTGTCAAAATACTTTCACAGATACTTCGCAGCCCCCGGGCCCCCAACTTGAAGGCAAGCGCTTTTTCTACCATAAAATCCAACACATCATCATCAATAGTAAGTTGAATTCCTTCGAGCTCAAACAATTTTTTATATTGGCGGATGAGTGCATTTTTTGGTTCCGTCAGTATCAGCCTGAGCGTGGGTTGATCAAGGGGATTCAAATGGGTAACTACCGGCAAACGACCTAATAGTTCAGGAATCAAACCAAAGCTTTTCAGGTCGGTAGCATTTATGAATTGAAGCAGATTTTTTTTCATATGCTCCTGCAGCTCCTTATTCACATTAAAGCCAATAGCATTGGTATTTACCCGGCGTGCAATTACTTTATCAATGCCATCAAAAGCACCTCCACAAATAAAGAGGATATTCTGCGTATTAATTTTAATCAGCTTCTGCTCGGGATGTTTTCGTCCTCCCTGAGGCGGAACCAGCACATCGGTGCCTTCCAGTAATTTCAATAAACCTTGCTGAACTCCTTCTCCGCTAACATCACGGGTAATAGAAGGATTATCTCCCTTCCGCGCTATCTTGTCGATTTCATCAATATATACGATTCCTTTTTCAGCGGCTGCCACATCATAGTTACATACCTGCAACAACCGGGTTAGGATACTCTCTACATCTTCCCCTACATAACCGGCTTCCGTAAACACAGTAGCGTCTACTATGGCAAAGGGAACATTCAGCAGACGGGCAATTGTTTTGGCCAGCAAGGTTTTTCCCGTTCCGGTTTCACCCACCATCACAATATTGCTCTTTTCAATTTCAATATCGTTTTCTATTGGTTTTTGCTGTAACCTTTTGTAATGATTGTATACCGCCACCGCCAGTACTTTCTTGGCATCATCCTGTCCGATTACATATTCATCCAGGAATCTTTTCACTTCAACGGGTTTTCTTACGGTTAGTTTAAAAGAAGAAGATCCGGCACCTGTTCCTTCCTGGCGGGTAGCCAATTCCTGCTCAATTATCTCCTGCGCATGATCCACGCAGTTTTCACAAATATGACCTTCCTGTCCGGCAATGAGAATCTTCACTTCATCACGGCTGCGGCCACAAAAAGAACAATGTAAAGTCGTTTTTGCCATGTAGATATAAACTGTGTAAACAAAGGTATTCAACTAAAGGGCTAAATCCCAATAAAAAATCCCAAATCCACCTCCATAACGCATGGAAACCGGGTTTGGGATATAACCTTCTAAATATTTAAACTAAATCTTCTCAACTAACTGGTCAACAATACCATATTCCAGTGCCTCTTTGGCATCCATCCAGTAATCGCGATCGAAATCCTTCATAATCTGCGGCACTGTTTTTCCGCAATTTTCAGCTAAAATTCTTGCACCAATCAGTTTAACGCGCTGGGTTTGCTTGGCTTGTATTTCCAGATCAGCACTTACCCCCTGTATATGACCTCCCAGACTTGGTTGGTGAATCATTACTTCTCCATGCGGATAAATCATTCGTTTTCCTTTCACTCCTCCGCTCAATAATATTGATCCCATGGAAGCGGCCAGGCCCATACAAATAGTACTTACCGGACTTTTTATCATTTGCATGGTATCATAAATCACCATTCCACTGGTTACTACGCCACCAGGGCTATTAATAAAAAATCTAATTTCTTCACCTGGTTTATCCGCGTCAAGCAACAACAATTTACTTACCACATCACGGGCGCTTTTATCATCTACTACACTCCATAAGTAAACACTTCGTTTTTCGAAGAAATACTTTTCCAGTTTCTTGCTGAACATCATCAGGTCGCTCTTCGGTTGTTCTTCTTTCTCTTCTTCCTCATCATCTGCTCTCCAGTTACCATATAAATATTGATTCTGCTTCATTGCCTGTATATTTTTGCGGTTGTTATTATTAATTTACCAAGTAATAATTCTAATAACTGTTGGCTTCAGGGGTTCACGTGTTCGAACTGCGAATTATCAAATTTGCATGCCGTTCGGCCTATGTTATTTTTTCGATCTTATTAAACTTCTTTTTTCTCTTTTCTTGGATTGATGAGCAGCACTTCATCAACCAATCCATATTCTTTCGCTTCTTCTGAAGTGAGCCAGTAATCACGGTCACAATCCTTTTCTACCTGCTTCACCGTTTTGCCGGTATGGTAAGAAATAATGTCGTATAAATTTCTCTTAACTTTTTTGATCTCGTTCACCGTAATTTCAATATCACTGGCCTGCCCACCGATCGCGCCGCTTGGCTGATGCATCATTACCCGGGCATGTTTTAAGGCCGTTCTCTTACCTTTTGTTCCGGCACATAATAAAACCTGGGCCATGGAAGCGGCCATACCGATGCAAATAGTAGAAACGTCCGGTGTTATGTATTGCATGGTATCATAAACGCCCAACCCGGAATAAACGCTACCCCCCGGAGAGTTGATATACATCTGAATGTCCCTGGTTCGATCGGTGCTCTCCAGGAAAAGCATCTGGGCGGTAACGATATTAGCGACCTCATCATTAATAGGATATCCTAAAAAGATGATGCGGTCCATCATCAATCGGCTATACACATCCATTACGGCCACATTCATGGGTCGTTCTTCAATGATATTGGGCGTAAGATTGGTTACCGAATGTTTGGTGTAGGCATGTAAGGTATTACTACTGATGCCACGGTGTTTTACCGCGTACTGTTCAAATTCTTTTCCTAAGTTTATCATGAATCACTGATATTTAAGTGGGCAATTTAAGTTATTGTCAGTAACCAAATACCGTGCAAAACAAAAAATCGGACATTTTGCCACCAGGGCATGCATCTTCAGAGTAAGAAACGATGATTTAAAGTCCGAAAGTTTAAAGGAGATCGGGTAAATTAAAATTAAAAGCATAACCAATTACCCTAATCCTTAAACCCCGTATAAAATTTAATGATGATGGTGCTGGTGCTTTTCCATTTCTTTCGTAAAGTCTTCTACCGATACAGGTTTTTCGGTTGCCGCAATTTGGTTTTCGGCCCAGCCAAAAACTTTTTCTGTTTGAATCCGATGGTAAGCGTCTTCTACAAATTTTCGATCCTTCATCATCTTGTTTATATAATCATTGATCCATGGTTGCTCCTCATCCATTGGTTGCATACCACCCATATACCCGAATAATTGCTGTTTGGCAAAAGCTTTCAGGTCATCGGGAACTACCTCGATATTATTGTCGCGAACCAATTTATCTATTATTAAAGTCCATTTCAGTTGGTTAACAAAGCCGGGAAATTCCTGCGCTACCTGTTCGGGGGTTTTGGGTTGTTCTCCCCCGTTCTGTAACCAGCGTTTCAGAAATGTTTCCGGAAATTCAATAGAGGTGTTTTCCAATAGAACGTGATACAATTCATGCTGCAGGTGATTGCCGCTTTGTTTATCCCAGTAAGCCTGCAGATCTTCTTTAATAGCCGCGCGAAACTCCTCGGCCGTTTTTATTTCTTTAGCTGGAAATGCTGCCTTGAAAAAATCTTCATTTAGTTCAGCTTTCTCAACGAGTCCAACTTTTGTAATAAGCATTTTGAAATACTTATCGGCGGCTGATTTATCATGTTTGTCAAATCCCAGGTCATTTAAAACCCATTCTCTTTCCTTATCGGCAAAAGCTTTGCTTAGCTGAAGTAAAAGAAAGTCGTCTTTTTTCTTATCCAGTAAATTAGGCCGGAAGTCTTCAGCGAAATATTTTACCAGCAGTGAATTGTCTTTACGTACCCCTCCCTCCAATTCATTACCGGCCTCATCACTTTCAATAAACGTCACATTAAGTACATTATCATCGCAGGTAGTAGTTTCCGGATCGGTCATTTTTCCATGTCGCAATTGAAGCCTGTTCAATTCTTCTTCTATCATAGCATCAGATACGGTTACCTTATAACGGGTTACTTTTTCCTTCGAAAGGTCCGTTACACTAAATTGGGGTTTAAGACCTACTTCAAAGGCAAAAGCGTACTCCGCCGGGTTATTCATATCAATCTGGCGGGCATCATTTTCCGCCAATGGTAAAGGCTGAGCAAATATTTCCAGTTTTTCCGTCTGCATATATCCAGTCAATTCCTTTTCCACCGTTCTCAGCACTTCATCAGTAAAGACTGCGGGGCCGTGCATTTTCTTAATCATTCCCGTGGGAACCATCCCTTTCCGGAAGCCAGGGATATTCGCCGATTTGCTATAATTTTTCAGTGATTTTTCAAAAGAAGCCAGATAATCCTCCTTCGAAACCTTTACTGTTATTTTCTCGTTAAGCGGTCCTATATTTTCCCGGGTTATCGTTGCCATATATTTTTTTTGAATGGGGGGCAAAGTTAGGATAATTCGTCCTTTTCAGGAGAACCAAAAGAGAAAAAAACAGTCAAATATTGCCATTTATAAGGGGTGGCTTATTCCTTATCCTGTAAAACCAGCATTGGGGTATGTGTTTCATAGGCCATTTCCTTCGTATGATTTCTTGAAAAAATGCGTTCAAAAAAATCATGTTTGTGCGCCACCATTACTAATAAATTAGCGGTATTTTTTTGCAAATAGGAATTAATGCCGGCAGTCACCGATTTTTCTTCTATGGTTACAAACCTATGGTTGTAGCCGGTAAACAGGTCTTCCAGTTCCTTTTTGCCCATTAAAATAGCGGCGGATTCGGTAGTATGGATTAATTGAATGTGAAGAACGTTAATGACCGATTTGAATTTTTTCGCGATATTAACAAGAGGATCAAAGAGATGAAAACTCTTTTTATAAGTAAAGTCACTGGCATATACAATATTAGAAACCGGGGCATAACCGGCATCATGCGGAACAATCAGCACAGGCACCTTTATTTTGCGAATAACGTTGGTAGTGGTACTTCCAATTATTTTTTCAATACTCCCGGCTCCTTTCATACCCATAATAACCAGGTCAATCGTTTGTTCGTGGGTTAATGATTTTATTTCATCGCTGGCGATACCAATACGCACTTCCCAGTTCGTTTCAACCTGGAATTGAGCCGTAATTTCTTCAGCACTCTTTTTCAGCAAATCCTCATTTTCGTGTTGCAGGGATTCAGCAGAGGTCATAACAAAAGGTACTTCACTTACCGGGGTGGGAAGCATATAAGCATGCAGGAGGAATAACTTTGCCTCCATCACTTTAGCCAGGTTGGCTGCATACAACAATGCGTTGTTGGAAGCCGGAGAAAAGTCCACGGGAACCAGAATAGTTTGCATAATACAATATTTGCCGTAAGGTAATAAAAACTGTGGGCTAAGCGGTTGAGTATTGTCAAATATAAGACTGAGAATAATTAGAAAGATAATTACATCAGTCCGGCCATAAAAACCTTGAACAGGAAAAAAGTGCGCATGGAGGGACTCGAACCCCCACGGATCACTCCACCAGATCCTAAGTCTGGCGCGGCTACCAATTACGCCACATGCGCTTCCTTAACAGAACTTTTTTCAAGGGCTGCAAATGTAACAGATTTAATGGTAATGAAAAAACTGCATCTTTTGTGTAAATTCGTTTTACAGCATACTTCATGGAACCCGTTATTGCAGTTTCTAAATATAATTTGAACGAGGAGCAGGAAAAGAAATTGATCCTAAGGGAGTACCGTGCCCTATTGCGGGGACTCAAACCTAAATTAAAGCCAGGAGATAAAGAATTAGTCAGGGTGGCTTTCGAAATGGCAGCCGATGCGCATAAAACTATGCGGCGGAAAAGCGGGGAACCTTACATCCTCCATCCGTTGGCAGTGGCTCGTATTTGTGTAGAGGAAATTGGATTAGGGGTACGCTCCACCATTTGTGCGCTGTTGCACGATACAGTGGAGGATACTGATATCACTCTGGAAGATGTAGAAAGAGAATTTGGAAATGAGATTACCCGGATTGTAGACGGACTCACCAAAATATCCAACGTCATTGATGTTAATGCATCGCAGCAGGCAGAAAATTTCAAAAAAATATTACTGACTCTGACCGATGATCCAAGGGTTATTCTCATTAAATTATCCGACCGGTTACATAACATGCGTACGCTGGATAGCATGAAGCGGGAGAAGCAATTAAAAATTTCATCAGAAACGGTTTATGTATATGCCCCCCTGGCGCATCGCATGGGGCTATATAATATTAAAACGGAATTGGAAGACCTGGCGATGAAATATATGGAGCCAGATGCCTACAAAGAGATTGCCCGCAAACTATCCGAAACTAAGAGGGAACGTACTCGCTATATTAACGAGTTTATAAAACCAATAAAAGACAAACTGGATAAAGGAAATTTTGAATTTGAAATTTACGGCCGGCCCAAGAGCATTCATTCTATCTGGAATAAGATGAAAAAAAAGGCCGTCGATTTTGAGGAAGTCTACGATCTGTTCGCTATCCGGGTAATTTTAAATTCTCCGCCAGAAAGGGAAAAAGAAGATTGCTGGAAAGTGTACTCATTTATTACTGACGAATATACGCCGGCCCCCGAGCGACTAAGAGATTGGTTGAGTAACCCCAAATCAAACGGGTATGAAGCTTTGCATACCACCGTTATGGGCCCCCAGGGGAAATGGGTGGAGGTGCAGATTCGGACCAAACGTATGAACGAGATCGCGGAAAAAGGGTTGGCGGCTCATTGGAAGTATAAGGAAGGGGCCGGAGACGAAAGCCGCTTTGATAAATGGTTTCAACAAATCCGGGAAGTATTGAATACACAGGATAGTGATTCCGTCGATTTCCTGCAGGATTTCAAAACCAGTTTTCTTGCTGAAGAAATTTATGTGTATACGCCAAAAGGGGATGTAAAAATGTTACCGGTAGGCTCCACCGCACTGGATTTCGCATTTTCTATTCACAGCGCCGTTGGTTCACAATGTATAGGTGCTAAAGTAAATCATAAGCTGGTGCCCATCAGTCATAAATTGCGTAGTGGTGACCAGGTGGAGATTATTACTTCTTCCAAGCAGAAGCCCAACGACGATTGGTTAGGCATAGTCGTAACGGCAAAAGCCAAAAGCAAAATCAAAGATGCGCTGAAGGAAGAAAAGCGAAAAGTTGCTGATGAAGGAAAATATCTTTTGCAGCGTAAACTGGAAGGCATGGGGGCGGCATTCAACCAACATAATGCGGATGTACTGGCTTCTTATTATAAATTACCTTCTTCTCTTGATCTTTATTACCAGATATCAATCAAGAATATTGATCTGAAGGAATTAAAGGAATTCCATTTATTGGGCGACAAGCTGGAGGCACCCAAACCAGTTAAACCTGTTATTGAGCATAAAAGCGAAGCAGGTACTTCTCCCTTAGCTAAGAAAGAGGCTGAATTAATTATTTTTGGAGAAAGCAGCGACCGGATCGTTTATAACCTGGCCAATTGCTGTAAGCCTATTCCAGGGGATGATGTTTTCGGTTTTGTTACTACCGGTAAAGGGTTAACTATTCATCGTACCAATTGCCCGAATGCTGCCAAACTGATGGCCAATTATGGCCATAGGGTAGTAAAAACAAAATGGGCAAAGAATAAAGAGATTTCATTTCTTACCGGATTAAAAATTGTTGGCATGGATGATGTCGGCGTCATTCATAAAATCACCAACCTAATTTCAGGAGAACTCAAGGTCAATATCAGTGCAATGACTATTGAGGCAAAAGAAGGATTGTTCCAGGGAAATATAAAAGTGTTTGTGCACGACAAAGAAGAACTGGAGGAATTAGTGGAACGGCTTAAAAAATTACCGGGTATTGAAACAGTAGACCGGTATGATACGGAGCAAGCGTAGGATTGTCATTTTTATGTCAAACAATCTTTGAGCTAAATCGCCAATCCTCCAAATAACCCCATCAACTCGAATCGATAAGGACCAAGTGCAGCAACCTAACGTATCTTGTTGTCTGAAAAGTAATCTATTCGGAAAGACTCTTATTTTATAATTAAACCTTAGCTACCATGAGACATATCCTGCAGCGAGTAGCGATAATGTTTCTGATTTCCGCATTACCTGCAATTATCTATGCGCAGGTTACGGCTTCAGGAACAGTTACTGACGCTAACAACAATCCCGTTATCGGGGCTTCTGTAAAACTTAAAAACTCATCCATTGGCATTGCTACCGATGCTAACGGAAAATTTACGATTAACCTGCCCGGCAAAGGCGGAACATTAGAGATATCTTCAATAGGCTTTAAGACACAGTCTATAGTTGTTACATCCAATAGTTCAGATCTTGTCATAAAAATGCAGGAGGATGTGGGCAGGTTAGATGAAGTGGTTGTAGCAGGTCTTGCCACCAGTGTTAAACGAAGAAATCTTGCCAATGCGGTAGCAACCATTTCAAGTAAACAATTGTCGGGAACGGCTCCGGCACAAACATTTGATGCTGCCTTAAATGGAAAAATTCCCGGCGCTTATATAAATGCTAACTCCGGCGCACCGGGCGGAGGAATATCTATTAAATTGAGGGGAGTTACCTCGATATTCGGTAATACACAACCGCTTTTTGTAGTTGATGGTGTATTTGTTGATAATACGCCCACACCGGGCGGATTAAATACCGTTACCGCAGCGGCGGCAGCCGGTAATGCCTCCAACCAGGATAACCCCTCCAGCCGGATCGCCGATTTACGTGCCGAGGATATTGAAAACATCGAAATTTTGAAGGGAGCTTCTGCCGCAGCCATATACGGATCAAAAGCGGCTGCCGGTGTGGTTTTGATTACTACCAAACGGGGAAAGCAGGGTAAAACAAAAATCAGTTTCTCGCAAGACATCGGATTTGTAAAAGTGAGGAAACTATTAGGTGCGCGCCCCCTCACCGCAAAAAATGTTACTGACCAGGGGTGGGATGTTACTGAATATAACGCAGCGGTGGCAGCCGGCAAAGTATACGATTATGAAAAAGAATTATATGGACAAACTGGTTTAACCCGAAATAGCATACTGGGTATGACAGCCGGAACAGATCGAACCAGTTTATATTTCTCGGTTGGTCAAAAAGATGAAGAAGGCATCGTAAATAGAACCGGTTACCGCAGTAATAGCATCCGCCTTAATGTGGATCATCGTATTACTGATAATATAAAGGTTGGGTTAACGACCAATTATATTAATTCCTCCGCTGATCGCGGATTGACGCAGAACGACAATGCGGGTGTAACATTTGGAGTGGCCCTTTCTTCCACTCCTAGTTTTACGGAGCTGCACCCTGATGCAAATGGCAATTATCCACGAAACAAATATGGGGCATCCAATCCTATTGAAACCAGGGACCTTATCACTAACAATGAAGCGGTAAGCCGTTTTGTAACAGGCATTAACCTGGACGCTCTATTCCAAAAATCAGAGCAATCCACTACCCGTTTTATTGCCAGGGGCGGTATTGATTTTTACAGCTTAAAAACAAATGCCCAGTTTCCGAGTTCTCTTCAATTCCAAACCGTTAATAAAGGGACCTCGGTTCAGGGCTTCACACGAAATACCAACACGAACTTCATTCTTTCGCTGGTAAATAATTTTATCGTATCAGAGAATGTGAACTTCACTACTTCGGCCGGTATTACCCAGGAAAACGGAGATTATGATAACCTGTTAAATGTAGCGACTCAAGTAATATCAGGCCAGTCGAATGTGGACCAGGCCGGGGCATTGACCGCTGCCCAGTTTCGGACCAAGTTCCAGGATAATGGCGTATTCATACAAGAAGAAGTGAGTTTGATAGATGCCATAACATTAACAGGGGGTGTTCGCTTCGACAGGTCAACGAATAATGGGGATCCTGACAAATTATATGCATATCCCAAGGCAGGAATTGCGCTAAACCTGACCCGGATGGAATTCTGGAAAGGAGATTTCTTTAGCAATCTTAAAATTCGGGCAGCTTATGGTCAGGCGGGTAATTTCCCGGCATTCGGAAGCAAGTTTACCAATTTCCCCATTTTTAATATTGATGGATTACCCGGTTCACTCATCAATACACAGAGAGGAAGCCCGGATATTGCGCCAGAAAGAACATCCGAATTAGAAGCAGGTATCGACTTCAGTATCCTGGAAAGCAAACTCAATTTTGAAATCAGTTTCTATAATAAGAAGATACAGGACTTCCTGTTATTGCGCACTGTTCCTTTTTCTTCCGGTTTTTCTACACAGTGGGTCAATGCCGGTGATCTCCGAAACAGAGGCGTTGAAATAAGTTTAAATGCACAGCCTGTTTCAGAAAAGAATATCAAGTGGACATCCACTACTAATTTTTGGATGAACCGCTCGAAGATTACCCGTCTTACTATTCCACCGGTGGTGCTGGGAGCTTTCGGAAATACCCTGGGAACATTTAAGATAGAAGAAGGAAAATCGGCCACCCAGATTGTAGGTATAGATGGTGCGAACGGCGTGGTTAAATTAGGAGATGCCGAACCAAAGTTCCAGATGAATTTCTTTAATGAACTCACATTCTTGAAAGATTTCAGTCTCCGCTTTTTATTACACTGGAAAAATAAGGGAGATAATATTAATCTTAGTGAATTGTTGACGGACCTGGGTGGAACTAGTCCTGATTTTGACGCGGATAAAAATGGAAATAATATAGCTGATGGGCAGGATAGAATTAATTCTTTGGGAACCTCTGCAAGAATATTTGTTCAGGACGCCGGCTATTTCCGGTTGCGGGAAATTGGTTTGTATTATACGGTACCTAAAATACCGGTAAGTTTTATAAAAGGTTTACGCGTTGGTGTTTCCGCGAACAATTATTGGACAAGTACTAATTACAAGAACTACGATCCCGAAGTCTCCAATTTCGGTACCGGATTTTCTACGAATGTTGATGTAATGCCTTTCCCGGCATCCAAGCGGGCAACCTTCCATTTAACCGTTGACTTCTAAAAACAAAAAAAACTATTATGAAAAGAATACTCACTATACCTGTCTTTACTTTCAT
Source organism: uncultured Chitinophagaceae bacterium (assembly GCA_963775145.1). Lineage (GTDB taxonomy): Bacteria > Bacteroidota > Bacteroidia > Chitinophagales > Chitinophagaceae > Endoryza. Next base: position 215,821 of record CAVZHZ010000008.1, on the reverse strand, counting down.
TGTAATGGTGGCCTTACTGCCCTCTTGCAGGAAAGAAATTGGCAGTTTAAACAGTCCGATTATAGAGGACTATACCAATGCTTCCAAAGCGCAATTGAATAACCTGGTATCCGGAACAGAATCTGGGATGAGGAATAATTATGCTATGTATCTTGATGTGGTTGGACTTATAGGAAGGGAAATGTATCGTTTTTCCCAAGCGGATCCCCGTTATTTGTCTGATCTTTTGGGAGCTGGCACTGCGGTACTGGATAACAACACATTTTATTTAACCAATCCTTGGGCTTCCCGGTATCGCGTGATAAAGAATTGCAATATTCTAATAGGTGCCGCAAACAGTTCGGTCCTGCTTACCAGTGGAGAAAAGAAAGGGTATTTGGGGTTTGCGAAGACAATCAAAGCCTATCAACTTTTACTGAATTTAAATCTTACTTATACTAATGGGATTCGCGTTCAGGTTGAAGATCCCGAAAACCTGGGACCGATCCTTGGCTATCCGGAGTCACTTACTGCCATTGCTGCTTTATTGGATGAAGCCAAAACAGACTTAACCGGGGCTGATATCCCTTTTCCCCTTTCATCAGGATTTACCGGGTTTAAATCTGCAAACGGTCTTTTACAATTCAACCGGGCTCTTGCTGCCAGGGTAGCTGTTTATCGTCAACAATGGGCAAGTGCCCTTACTGCCTTAACAGAATCATTTCTGGACATAAACGGAGATTTTAATAAGGGAATTAAGCACGTTTTTGGAACCGGCTCCGGAGATCAATTAAATGCCGCTTTTTTTCCGCAGAATGAAGGAGGAGAAGTGCGGCTGGCTCATCCAAGTTATTCCACAGATATTGCCCCGGGAGATGACCGTATTGGTAAGGCAACCTTGCGTAATGCAGCGGCAACATCTTCCGGCTTATCCAGCAATCGTGATGTTTGGGTTTATACATCCAGTACTGCACCGGTACCATTAATCAGGAATGAAGAATTAATTCTGATCTATGCAGAAGCTAAAATTAATACCAATGTATTGGCCGATGCAGTCACTGCTTTGAACAAGATCAGAGCTGGTCATAACCAGTTGCCTTATGCAGGGGCCGTAACGCAAGCCGCTTTGATAAATGAATTGTTATATCAAAGAAGGTATTCGTTGTTTTTTGAAGGTCATCGGTGGGTTGATATGCGCCGGTACGACCGGTTAAATCAACTGCCCATCGATCGCACCGGGGATGATGTATGGGACAAATTCCCATTACCATTAACAGAGCAATAATCTTATTCAATAAATGTGGAGAACCTCCCTGCTAAGCGGGGAGGTTTTTATTTTCTGCTTTTACAGGCATCCCCTATTTTTGCTGCCTTGCGCGTAACATTTCAAATAGTTTGTTTACATGGTAGATGTATTATTAGGCCTTCAATGGGGCGATGAGGGGAAAGGAAAAATTGTTGATTATTTTGCACCCAATTATGATATTATTGCCCGTTTCCAGGGAGGCCCCAATGCAGGTCACACGTTATATGTGAATGGTAATAAAATTGTGTTGCACCAGATACCATCCGGAATATTTCATGAAGATAAAATCAACCTGATAGGAAATGGGGTAGTACTCGATGCCGTAACACTGCGCCGGGAATGCGAAGCGGTAAAATCATTTGGCATAGACTACCGAAAAAACTTATACATTTCCGAAAGAACACACTTGATAATACCAACCCATCGTGCCCTGGATAAGGCTTCGGAGTTGGCTAAGGGAAATGAAAAGATTGGTTCGACTCTTAAAGGAATAGGCCCTGCCTATATGGATAAAACAGGACGTAACGGCCTGCGCGTGGGTGATTTGCTGGATAAAAATTTCACCACGAAGTATATCAAATTACGCTTAAAACATCAGCGGTTACTGGACAGTATGAACTTCAATGAGGATATCACGGCCTGGGAGGAAGAATTTTTTGAAGGAATAGAATTTATGAGACAGTTTAAGATTGTGAACGGAGAATATTTTATTAATGATAAAATTAAACAGGGGATGAAGGTATTAGCGGAAGGGGCGCAGGGCAGTATGCTGGATGTAGATTTTGGAACCTTTCCGTTTGTTACCTCTTCCAATACTATTTCAGCGGGGGTATGTACCGGGTTGGGAGTTGCTCCGCAAAAAATCAGGGATGTAATTGGAGTTACAAAAGCCTATTGTACGCGGGTAGGCAGCGGGCCATTTCCAACTGAATTAAACGACAGCACTGGCGAAGAATTGAGAAAAATTGGTAATGAGTTTGGGGCTACCACCGGTAGACCCCGCCGATGTGGCTGGATTGACCTGGTTGCGCTGAATTATGCCTGTATGATAAATGGCGTAACAAAAATTGTGATGACAAAGGCAGATGTTCTCGACGCATTTGAAGACTTGAAAGTGTGTACTTCCTATACTATAAACGGAGAATCCTCCAAAGAAATACCTTTTCAAATGATGAGGGTGGCTATTGTACCGGAGCTTCAGGGCTTTACAGGATGGAAAACGGATATTTCAGGTATAAAATCAGCGAAAGATCTTCCGGAAGCTGCCCAAAAGTATATTACATTTATAGATCAATATCTCGGGGTTAAAATCTCCTGGATATCCAACGGGCCGGGCAGAGATCAATTAATAGAAATTATTTAATTTTTTAGCCAGTTTGGTATATGAAAAAAAAGGTAAAAAAAAGTTTGGCTAATTAAAAACTTCGCTGAAATTTTACAGCATAATCTTACAGGAAAATGGCAAAATCTGTTAAGGGAAAAACCGAAAGCAGTCAATCTGCACCCAAAGTATCAAAAGAAGTTCCGAAGAAGGCTTCTTCGAAATCTAAAAAGCAATTAGAAGAAGAGGATGAGGAGGATGATATTGACGAGGCGGAAACTACTCCCCTAAAAAAAGGAGCAAAAGCTTCTTCTAAAAAAGGAGAAGAGGATGATGATGACGAGGATGGAGTGGAGGTTGTTGATGATTGGGATAAACCCGAGGAAGAAGACAATTGGGATCCGGACTTCGAAGAATTTGATTTACCTAAATCAAAAGGGAAAAAAAGCCCCGGGGTAGGTGTTAAGAAAGGAAAGGAAGAAGATGAATTGGGGGTTGATGAGGAGTTTAAAGACATGGATATGTTTAATGATAGTGGCTTCGATGATGAAGATGATGATTTTTAGTCACGCGTTAGGTTCACTCACTATAGAATAATGTGACCAGAGAATTTGTTTCCTTCCCGGTAAGCGATTTTCAGCAAATAAAAATACAAATGTTGAATTGGGTAAACCAGTTCAACATTTTTTGTTTCCTGGATAATAACCAGTATCAGAATAACTATGCTTTTTCCAATGCAGAATGTTTATTAGCCGCTGGCTCTCTCCGGCAAATACAAGCGTCCGCCGGTCATTCATTGCCGATGTTGAATACATTCCTAATACAACATAGCGATTGGGTATTTGGCCATTTTGGGTACGAATTGAAAAATGAAGTTGAACACCTCAGTTCCCTGAAGGAAGATAATATTCAGTTTCCGGATCTTTTCTTTTATGTACCGGAAGTAGTTATCCGTTTATCCGCGCATGAATTTAGTATTGGAACCATTAATAAAGATCCTCGTTATTATTACCAGCAGATTATTACTTCGCCCGTTTTTATCAGGGAGCAGAAAGTTTCCGCGAATGTTAAAAATCGGTTTACACAGGAAGAGTACCTGCAGGTTATCCATCGTCTGCAAAGACATATAAGAGCAGGTGATTGTTACGAAATCAATTTTTGCCAGGAGTTTTATGATAGCGATATAATCATAGATCCATTGTCAGTTTTCTGGTCGTTAGGAGAAACCTCTCCCAATCCGTTTGCTGCATTTTACCGGGTAGACGACAAATTTCTTCTTTGCGCCAGCCCGGAGCGATACTTAAGAAAAATCGGAAACAATATTTACGCACAACCCATCAAAGGAACCTGGAAGCGAGACTTAACAGATGACCAGGAAGACGCGGCGAATAAGAGGCGTTTGAAGAATAATGCAAAGGAGCGATCCGAGAATGTAATGATCGTAGACCTGGTGCGAAATGATCTATCAAAAATATGCCGGGAAGGAACGGTGGAGGTAGAGGAATTATTTGGGGTTTATAGCTTCCCGCAGGTACACCAACTTATTTCAACAGTTAAAGGGATCTTGCGGGATGAAGTAGATGAAATGGATATCATACGCGCTACTTTTCCGATGGGGTCCATGACAGGTGCGCCCAAGCTTCGGGTAATGGAGTTAATTGAAAAATATGAAAGAACCAGGCGCGGAATATTTTCCGGAGCCGTTGGTTATTTTTCTCCAGAGCGGGATTTTGATTTTAATGTGGTTATCCGGAGTTTAATGTATAACGCAGAATCAAAGTATCTCTCTTTCCAGACGGGCTCAGGAATTACCTTCTATAGTAACCCAGAAGAGGAATACAACGAATGTTTATTGAAGGCCCAGGCAATAAAAAAGGTATTGACCGGTTAAGGTCAATACCTATACTTTTTTTTTGACTATTTATTTCCTGGCCATGGGCCGCGAAACTGAAGTGGTTATTGCAGATACAGTGGCACCACTTAACAACATCTGCACCGATTCATTCAAAATCTGGTATTTGTGTGTTACAAACAAATCCATCTTTTCTTCCGGCAGTTTTAGCTCATAACTGTTGTCGGCAGTAGCCATAACTCTATCGAAGTTTGGATTATACCGGCTAAACTCTTCAATATCCATAGTTATTATTTTCGCAATAATAACAGAATGATATTTTCCTGAGACTTTTATTGTTTTTGTATTAGCTAATTCTTTAGCGCTTAGATTACGGTTAGATAATAATTGCGAAACGGCGCTTATTTGTTCTGCTGTTTCTGCTTTAGTAAGCGTGGTTACTCCGCCCTGACCTTCAAAAATGTAATGGGTACCAATGAATTTCTTAACGTGATTGCGAGTTTCATTGGGCAAGAATCGTTGAATAGCCCAGAAATTACGGCTACCACCACTTTTCTTAATAGCACTATTCACATTTCCCGGGCCCCCATTATAGGCAGCAATCACCAATAACCAGTCCCCAAATTCAGAATACAAATCTCTCAGGTATTTGGCCGCTGCGTGGGTGCTTTTTTGATAATTTGTCCTTTCGTCTAGTTTATGGCTAACCTTAAGTCCAAGTTGACGGGCGGTTACAGGCATGAGTTGCCAGGGACCTACCGCGCCGGCCCATGAAGTAGCTGTGGATTTAAGCTGTGATTCGATAACCGCCAGGTATTTTAACTCCACGGGCAGGTTATATTTCGAGAGCACGGCATCCATCATATTAAAATAGGGGCGTCCCCAGTCTTTAATCTTAAGCAGGTCTTTGCTGTTTGCGTCCATATAATCCTGAACAAAGCTGACTGCTTTCGGATTTAATTTAACCCCGTTTGAGCTTCCTGTGGTTGTTTCAAAAAGATCAGGAATGGCCACAGCCGGAGCAATTATCGAATCGCTGCTTTTTTCAGAAGCCTGAATAGTATTATTCTTGGTAAGAGCCTTTGATTTTTGGGCTGATTTCCTGGTTGTAGTACTGGTCGAAGCACTCTTTTTCCTACCACCATTACCCGCTAAGGCTATGGTAAACAGACCCAGACAGAAAATCCCCAGAAATAACAATTTTTGTTTCATCATCATTTTATTTACTCAACAATACCGGCCCGTCAATAGGAATGGATTAAAATGTATGATGTTTTCAATAAGGATATCGGAACTGAACGGAGTTCTGCACAGGATTACGGAAAGGCAGTCTTAGACATAGGATAAACGGAGGAGTAATTAGTACAGGATAAAACGGGGGTCGAAAATTAATGGTTTCTCAAATTCGTTCTTCTCTGTACGATTGCATCCAATGATTGGACAACTGAAGCAAAGATAACTCGGAAAATTGATTAGTCATAACCTGGACACCGAACGGTAATCCATTACTGTGCCAAAAAAGCGGAAGAGATATGCCCGGGAGCCCCGTTAAGTTGCTATAAACTGTAAATATGTCAGCCATGTACATAGCTATCGGGTCTATTAATTTTTCCCCAATTGGGAATGCGGTACCTGGAGAATTAGGCAATATTATCGCGTCGAATTTACTGAAGATCAGTTCTGTTTTTTTTCTCAATAGTTGTCTTACTTGTTGGGCCTTGGTAAAATAAGCATCGTAATAACCCGAACTTAAAACGAAGCTGCCCAGCATAATTCGCTTCTTCACTTCCCATCCAAAGCCCTGTGACCGTGTTTGACAGTAAAATTCTTTTAGATCAGCTTTTTTATCCACAAAACTGAATCCGTATCTAATTCCGTCAAATCTGGACAAATTTGAGGAGGCTTCAGCTGTTGTAAGAATGTAATAAGTCGGAACAATATAATCGAGGTATTCAAAATCAACGCCTTCTACCTGATGGCCATCCTTACGAAGCTGGATTATAAGTCCATTTAATTTCTCAGCAATTTCATTATCTAAGGATTTACTTTCCATTGCCTGCTTCAAATAGGCTATCCGTAGCGGAGGGTTTTTTTCATTGAGTTGGCTGGAATAGGCATCAATTTTTTGGGAGGAGCAGGTAGCGTCAAAATCATCGGGCCCGCTTATTACTTCCAACAGAAGCGCAATATCCGATACCTGTTTTCCAAACAGACCAATTTGATCAAATGAAGAAGCATAGGCAATTAGGCCATAGCGCGAGATCCGGCCATAGGTTGGTTTTAATCCAATTACTCCACAAAAATCAGCTGGTTGTCTTACAGAACCTCCCGTATCACTCCCCAGGCTAACCATGCAGCAATCCGCCTGAACGGCTACGGCCGAGCCGCCGGAAGAGCCTCCCGGCACTTTGGACTCATCGATAGCGTTCAGTACGTTTCCATAGGCAGAATTTTCATTGGTGGAGCCCATGGCAAATTCATCACAGTTGGTATGTCCTATTATTATGGCTTCCTCTGCCAGTATTTTCTCAATGGAAGTTGCATTATATATGGAAACAAAATTTCCGAGGATCCTGGATGCGGCACTTACCGGATGATCTTTATAGCATATTACATCCTTGATGGCAATTATTACACCATGCAATTTTCCGGTCGGCACACCCGATTGTCTGCGTTTATCTAATTCATCCGCCCGCTGCAATGCTTCCTCTCCATACACCCGAATAAAAGCATTTAGATGGGTCTTTGAATTGATAGCGTCTAAATAAAACTGAACAGCTTCCACGCAGGTGGTTCGGCTGTTCAGTAAATCAGAATGGTATTGTTCTATTGAAGAGTAATTAAACAAATCATTTACCGGTTTTGCAAACAAAAGCGGTTCCTCAAAAGTATAATGAAGAATTATTGAGTAGAGGAAGATGAAGAAGAAGAAGCTTGTTTTTCCTTCTCATTCATGCCTTCTTCAATTTCTTTTTTTACGTTATTTTTTGCGTCATTAAATTCCCGGATTCCCTTACCGATACCCCGCATAAATTCGGGAATCTTTCTTCCGCCAAATAAGATAAGTACGGCAAGAACAATTAAAATCCACTCAGTACCACCGGGCATGCTCAATAAAAGATTGTATTTCATATTAATGGTTTAAATATCCCCTATAATATTGCAAGTTAAGTTTTTTAATAAATAATATCACTTCTGTATTTCCAATATATGTTAATTATAAATAGTCATTTTCCGGAAACTTGCGGCCAATATTTTTTGTGATTCGTGACAAAGATCTTGGAAACGATTATCGAAATTAGGGAGACTTTGGTTCTAATACAAGGGAATCAGAAATAGTTTACCGGAAGGATGACCTTATGAACCCCCAAAATACAAAAGGAGTCCAATTAGAAATTGAACTCCTTTTGCAAAAAATTTATTTGGGTTAACTGGCCACCTCAGTTGCCTGTCTTTTTTCTTTAATACGAGCACTCTTACCACTTCTGGCCCTTTGAAAATACAATTTTGCCCGGCGTACCCGACCTGATTTATTTAATTCTATAGAGTCAATATTGGGAGAATACAAGGGAAAGGTTCTCTCAACTCCAATACCGTCAGATATCTTACGAACTGTAAAACCAGCTGTATGCCCGGTTCCCTGGCGTTTGATAACATCTCCGCGGAAGCTTTGGATACGCTCTTTTCCTCCTTCCACAATCTTGTAGTTAACGGTCACATTATCACCGGCTTTAAACTTCGGGAATTCTTTCTTACCGGTCAATTGTTCGTGTACAAACTGAACTGCTGCGTTCATGGCTTATTAATTTAAGGGAGGCAAAGGTAACCAAAAAGTTGAGAGTATGTGATTTGATTTACAAAGTTTTTTTGAAACAGGAAGATCCTTCTAAAAGCAAAGTGGCTCCGCTCTGCCCTCCCCCAACAATCAAATTCAATTCTGTTATAATCTATTAGCGGGCAACGTTCACCGTTCTTTTTTCTCTTATAACAGTAACTTTTATCTGGCCAGGGAAAGTCATTTCATTCTGAATCTTCTGAGCAATTTCAAAGGATAGTCTTTCTGAATCAGCGTCAGTAACCTTATCTGCTTCCACAATAACCCGCAACTCCCTTCCAGCCTGAATGGCGTATGCTTTTTCCACTCCGGTATAAGCCATGGCCAAATTTTCCAGGTCCTTTATCCGCTGCAGGTATTGTTGCATGATTTCTCTCCTGGCGCCTGGCCGAGCTCCGCTGATTGCATCACAAGCCTGTATAATCGGAGAAATCACATATTGCATTTCCATTTCATCATGGTGGGCGCCAATGGCGTTTACCACGGCAGGGTTTTCTCCATATTTTTCGGCCAGTTTAGCGCCTAGCAGCGCATGGCTCAATTCAGATTCCTCATCGGGAACTTTTCCGATATCGTGCAACAGGCCAGCCCGTTTAGCTAATTTAGGATTGAGTCCTAATTCCGCTGCCATTGTTGCGCAAAGATTTGCTGTTTCACGGCTGTGCATCAGCAGATTTTGACCATATGAAGAACGGAAACGCATCCGGCCAACCATTCTCACTAATTCTTTGTGCAGTCCATGAATACCTAACTCAATAACGGTTCTTTCGCCAATCTCCATTACCTGTTCATCTATCTGACGTTTTGTTTTTTCTACGACTTCTTCAATTCGGGCTGGGTGAATACGTCCGTCAGATACCAATCGTTGTAAACTTAACCGGGCGATCTCCCTCCGAAGGGGATCAAAAGAAGAAAGTATGATGGCTTCCGGAGTATCATCCACTATCAAATCAACCCCGGTTGCAGCTTCAATGGCCCTGATATTACGGCCTTCCCGTCCGATAATCTGACCTTTTATTTCATCACTCTCGAGATTAAATACGGTTATTGAGTTCTCAATGGCTTGTTCAGCCGCCGTCCGCTGAATGGTTTGAATAATAATTTTCCGAGCTTCCTTATTAGCTTTTTGTTTGGCGTCATCAATAATCTCTTGTTGAATACCTAATGCCTGGGAATGGGCTTCGTTCTTAAGACTTTCTACCAATTGGGCTTTGGCTTCATCTGCGGTAAGACCAGCAATCTTTTCTAGTCGGCGTATATGCTCTTCCTGGTGTTTTTCCAGTTCCGTCCTCTTAAGGTTCACCACATCTATCTGACGGTTGAGGTTTTCCTTAATGGATTCATTGTCTTTTATTTGTTTATCCAGCGCGGACTCTTTCTGGTTTATAGTCTGTTCTTTTTGCCTGATTCTGTTTTCCGCTTCGCTGGCTTTTCTATTTCGCTCCATTACCTCCTTGTCATGAGCTGATTTGAGCTGAACGAATTTTTCTTTGGCTTCAAGTTCTTTTTCTTTTCGCAAGGTCTCTGCCCGTAGTTCCGCTTCTTTAATTAAGTTCTGAGAGTGCATTTCTGCTTCCTGAACTTTGCGGGCAGTATTCTTCGCGAAAATTATTTTGCCTGCTATAAGTCCGACCAGCAGGGCAATTCCTCCAATTATATAAGTTAATGTGTTCGCTTCCATTGTCTTTCAACGTTTTTAATGATTCTCTTTTATCAGGTATCCTTTCTATGTTATGTTTTTGCTCCATAACGGATGTTAGCTTGCGAAAATACGAAAATTAGCCCAGCAAAAAGGAGGGTATTCTGCTTTGTATTTATTTTATAAATGGTAACAGTTTAAAATTCACTAATACTACATTGCAGACAAGAATTCAAAATGACTATCAAAAACTATATTTATTGTCTTTTCCTATTAACTAGCATTCAGGGGTTCACCCAGAAAAAATTTGTCCTGAATGGGGATATAAGCGGCATTAAAGAACCTATTAACCAGGTATTTCTTTATTACCGGGTTGGAGGAGAATCGATAACGGACAGCGTTGAAGTAAAAAATGGCAATTATTTATTTAATGGATACCTGCCAGAACCTGTACTGGCCCGCCTCCGGGCGGTGTATCCTGACTCAGCTAACGGGAAAAAAAGACCTGCTATTTTTAAGAGAGATTATGCCACCGTTTTCATAGAGCCGTCTGCTATAACCGTAACTAGTACCGATTCGTTTTCAAATATTATAGTTAGTGGATCACAATCGAATATTGCCTATTTGCAATTGGAAGAAAAGACTAAAGATTTAAATGCTAAGGAAGATGCACTCAGCAAAAAATATGCTCAGCTTTATAAAGAGAAAGATGAGGAAGGAATGAAAAAGCTGGAAGTTCAGTTTGATTCTCTGAGCGCGGATAAAAAGAAAGTTTATAAGTTATACCTTGAAAATAATCCAACATCACCTTTAGCATTATTTGCACTTAACCAATTTGCAGGTTGGGATATCAAACCGGAAGAAGTGGAACCACTATTTTCATTGCTTCCTGAACAGGCCCAAGAACTTCCCTCAGGAAAAGAATTGAAAGAAAAAGTTGAGATTGCCTGGAAGACGGGCATTGGACGTCTTGCTTTGGATTTTACTCAAAACGATACCCTGGGCAATCCGGTAACGCTTTCTTCATTTAAAGGCAGGTATGTACTTATCGACTTTTGGGCCAGCTGGTGCGGACCGTGCAGAAAAGAAAACCCCCAAATTGTAAAGGCATATAATAAATACAAGGATAAAGGATTTCACGTACTGGGGGTTTCGCTCGACCAACCCAACGCGAAGGAGAAATGGATAAAGGCAATACATGATGATAACCTTACCTGGACACATGTATCCGATCTTCAATACTGGAAAAATGCAGTAGCCGTCCAATATGGAATTCAAGCAATCCCCCAAAATTTTTTGGTAGATCCTCAGGGGAAAATAGTCGCTAAAAACCTAAGTGGAGAAGAGCTTGAAAAGAAACTGGGAGAGTTATTGAATAGGCCCTGAATTTGCCAGGGAATGTTTGTCTCTCTATAGTTTAAAGAGTTGATATTAAACCTGTTTGTTTTGCAACGATGATCCCAAGGTTGGCTATTGTCCGATTGTCTTATCCAGTAAGGTTTCAATTTTATTGAGAGAGTCACCTAGGGTTTTGGCCGAATCTAATTCCTGGGCATTTTGTTGCTGGGTGGCATACCAGAGAATTACCATAGAGATATAGTCCTGCATATCTTTTCCGGCAAACTCTCTCTTAAAATCAAAGATCTTGTCATTAATCATTTTGAGCGTTTTCCGAACCACTTCTTCGTCGTTTGGGGCCACCCGCACCCGGTAGGTGCGGTCCGCAATTACAATATTTATTGGAATTAAAGTCTCCATAACTTGGTTAATTCAAAAGCTTACATTATTTTTATTCACATTTAATTCACAATTCCTATCTGGACCATTATTTAGGGGATCGTTTTGGAAGGTTAAGCGAGTGTACCCATTGAAGACAAACACCAAAACCTAACGATCAAATGATTGCAAAAATTAAGTCATCCGTCTTCATAGACGCATTGACACTAGAATTGGTAGCACCTCTCCGTTCCAGCCTCAAAGCCATTCTTCGTGATGACCAGGGTCTTGAATGCAGCCGTCTTGAAACCAGCATGCCTACTGGTGAAAGCACCGTAACGTGGCGAGGGTTAAATGACCTTCCCTACGGAGTGTATACTTTAGAGCTTTCCCAGGGCGATGATGAAATGAAAATGCGGTTGGTTAAGCGAATCTGATTCTACTCTGCCAGCATAGTAATACACCGGTCAATTTCCCGGATGTATGTATTCATGCGCTTTTCCATTTCTTTTCTGTCTGTTTCGGATAAGATTCCCGATGCCAGTTTAAGGCTGGCTACCCGTTGTTCTAATCCTTCTGAATGCGAAGCCCCGCTGGTTAATCTATCCTTCAACGTTTTATTTTCTGACAATAATTTTTCATTTTCTTTTTGAAGCAACTGATATTGCTTCAGCAGATGCTGAAGTTTGTCTTGTATTCTTTTCAGTTGTTGCTCCATAGTGTAATTCTCATTTTCTAATTTCTGCACTTAGCTCTTTTTCGAGTACGGTCATGATGTTGTTCATCATAGTATCAATTTCCTTATCGGTAAGCGTTTTTTCAGAATCGAGAAATGTAAAACTAATTGCCAGCGATTTCTTATTCTTTCCCAGCTTTTCGCTTTCAAAAATATCGAACAATTTTATCTCTTTTAGTTTATCCAGAGGAACAGTTTTCACCGTTTTTTCCACCTCCTCAAAAGGAAGCCTGGATGGTACAATCATAGCCAGGTCCCGGTAAACTGGTAATTGTTTGGGTAATTCAGCTGCCTTCAGTTCATTTTTTTGAACCAGGTTCAGGATGAGTTCCCAATTAAAATCTCCGTATAATACTGCTTGTTTTATATCAAAGATTCTTAATTCATTTACATGAATCATACCTAATTCACAAATCAGGTTTCGCCCAGAGCTGACCCGGAGTGCGGATTGCAATTTTGGATTACTTCCATTCTCCCAGGTTAAATTTTTCAAACCCAGTAATTGCAGTAACCTGGCAATGACTCCTTTCATATAATACAGGTCGGCTATAATACCTTTTCCTTTCCAGGAATCTTCGCTGCTATTGCCGGTTACATATAGACAAAGGTGGTCTGTTTCATTATACTTGCCAGGACCTTGCGTACTATAGGTTTTTCCGAATTCAAAAAACCGGAGGCTGTTATTCTTTCGGTTAAGGTTATAGGCAACAGACTCCAACCCTGTTTCCAGCATGGAAGGACGCATAACATTGTGATCGGTACTCAGATTATTAATCAGCTTCACGGTCTTGTTTAGGTCCTCTGAAGTAAAATAGGTTGCGTTGGTGATTGAATTTGTAAATATTTCATTGAAGCCTAATCCAGCCAGGTAGTTCGCCGTTTTTTCTTTCCAAACCTGTTTATAGCCATTCGCCTCCCTGGAGGGTGAAATCGAAATGGAGGTTGGTATTTCAACATTATCCAATCCATCTATGCGCATTATTTCTTCCACAAGATCAGCCGGCAAGCTAACATCCGGTTTGCTGTACGGAACCGCCAGGATAATATCGTCAATCCCTTCCCGCAGTACTTCAAATCCCAGGCTGCCCAGTATTTTTTTAACGGTATCCGGATGATAATTTTTCCCGCTCAGCTTTTTGAGGTAATGGTACTTAATGCTTGTCTGCGTTTTAGGTTTGGGATCCGGATACACATCAATAATTTCAGATGCAATTTCACCCCCGCTAATTTCAGCAATAAGCATGGCCGCTCTTTTTAGCACCTGCACTGTATTGCTGATATCTGTATTTTTTTCGAAACGGGTTGCCGCGTCGGTTCGTAATCCGTGGCGAAAAGAAGTTTTGCGGATATCTATAGGATTAAACCAGGCACTTTCGAGGAAAATTGATGTGGTTTCTTTTGTAACCCCGCTTCGCAGCCCGCCAAATACCCCGGCGATGCACATGGCTTCTCCTTCCCCATTAGATATGACGAGATCTTCCCCACTCAGTTTTCTTTCTTTTTCATCGAGGGTAAAAAAGGAAGTCCCTTCTGGCAAGTTTTTTACTATAATTTTTTTCCCTTTTATGGCAACGGTATCGAATGCATGCAAGGGCTGACCGGTTTCGTGTAAAATGTAATTGGTTATATCAACAATATTATTAATCGGACGTTGACCGATTGCTTTTAATTTCTGCTTTAACCATTGCGGGCTTTCTCTTATGGAAACATTCGTTATACTAACCCCGCTATATCGCTGGCAGGCCTCGGTATTCTCTATAGAAACGGCTATGGGTAGCGATTTATTTGCCGGTTTAAATCCATTACTAAATGGCGATTTTACTGTGAAATCCTTCTTATTATGATGGGTTAGATAGGCACAAACATCCCTGGCAACTCCCAAATGACTCATCGCATCCATCCGGTTAGGAGTTAGTCCAATTTCAAATATCCAATCGGTATAAGGTTTGAAATAATCGATAGCCGGACTCCCTACTTTAACTGTAGCGGGTAATACTAATATTCCGTCATGATTTTCACTCAATCCAATTTCATCTTCCGCGCAAATCATACCAAAGCTTTCTACACCACGTATTTTGGCAATTTTCATGGTCAGCGGATCACCTTTATATGGGTAAATAGTAGTACCCACTTTGGCAACTACCACTTTCTGTCCTATTGCCACATTGGGAGCTCCGCATACAATTTGCAATAATGCCGGCTCCCCGATATTTACTTTGGTAAGCGATAATTTATCGGCATTTGGATGTTTTTCACATTCGATTACTTCACCTATTATAAGGCCTTGCATGCCCCCTTTGACTTCTTCATATCGGTCAAGGCTTTCCACTTCCAGCCCAATAGATGTTAATATTTTACTCAGTCGCTCAGGATCTAGAGTAAGGGGGGAACCAGCCTGTCCGGTGGGTAGATACTCACTTAACCAGTTATAGCTTATTGTCATGATATAAATACTTGGTACCGGCCATAATATGGACCGTTTAAATAGCGGCAAAGATAAATGAATGCCGGGAGAGACTAGTGAAGCCTGCTCTATTCTTTTGCATTATTGATTTCGATCCAATATCCATCCGGATCCTGCAGCCATATTTGTTTTACTCCGTCGGGGCGGGAAGTAATCGCCATTTTATTATTATTATAATCTTCCCAGGATATATTATTTTTCTTAAGCAGTTCAATAAATTTTTCAAGCGATTCAACGCTAAAACAAATGTGATTGCCCTTATAGTATTCCTTTTTTCCTTCGGCCCCCTGGATGATATGAATGGATGCTTTAGGACCAATTTTCATCCAGGTATGCTTACCGTCGTGAAATGGTTCCGGAATAGTATCTAACCCGATAATATCCCGGTAGAAAGAGGTGCTTTTTTGCAAATCAACTACATAAATTGCCAGGTGGTTGATTCTCGCTTTGTTGCTCTGCGCAATCACGAACTGGAGCGTACAGGAAAAAATTATTGTACTTAAGACGAGCCGACGTATTTTTTTCATGCCGTAATTTACAATAATAATTTCTTAGTAATGGCGACCAGTGCCAACACTCCATTTTGAATTTTTGATACCGATTGCGCCGTTTTTGTATTAAAGTCAGTGGCACTTTTTACAGCTACTAATAAATCGGCCAGATTCTCTTTACTGATGCCGGTATCATTAATAATGCTGGTGATATCCGAATCGTTGAGGGTAGTGAGACTGGAAAAACGCGTTTTGAATTCTGCATTGGTCATTGCCTGGGCCTCAGCGGCCAGCTTATCAAATTTATTGGGCATATTAGTTATTTTAAAAATGAATTAATAGTACTGGTCAGCAAACTGGCTTTTTCACCTATACTTCCGGCATCCCGGATAAATTTATTCAGGGCTTTATCTATTCCTTCCAAATTGATTCGGTTGTTAGAAAGTGTTTTTATCTGTTGGTAAACACCCGATTGCTGCTGGTTCAATTTAGCAGCGGAACGAAGCAGGTTTTGCATTTCAGAAAACGCACTGCTATATACTTTGAAATCTTCATTCAGTTTATTGATAACACCTGCTTTTTGTTCATTGAGCGTAGTCAGCAGCGAATCTTTGGTAGCATTGATTCGTGGATTAATCGCCTGGATTATTTCACTGAATTCCGCCTTAAAATCGGTACCGGGGGGCAGGAGTTTTTTGAAATTATCAATGTAGGCCGGCGTATATTCATTGGTAATAAATTCGTTTACCATGTGGCGCTTTTCCTGAAAGATCTTATCGATCAGGGCCAGGTTTAATAAATGCATACGCTCCCCCTCATCTTTGAGTGCATCGGATAATTCAACTGCCTGGATGGGAATTTTTGCGCAGGATGCCACTAATAGGCAGAAGATAAATAGATATTTCATGATAAAGGTTTTGGTGAAGAAATCAACAGCCTTCTAAAGTTCGCAAAAACTTGGTTTCCGGCAATACCGCAAACCGGTAATTAAGATTGTCGGTAAAAAATAGTTCTTTCTGAGTGAAATGTAGTGTGAACGCGGCTTTCTTTCGTTCACCAATGGTACAACCCTTGAAGGGAGTGAAACGCCGAAGGTGATCAAGGAGAAGAAGCCCGTGAAATAAGCATTTCTTTACCGAACAAAACCCCAAACTGAGGCCAGCAACGCCTCGCAGCATTTTTTGACCATTTCCAAATTTTCTGGCAGGAATTCTTTCGCACAGCTGTTGTTAATTTCTTCTTCCAAATGGTGCTGATTTTTTTTAAATTGTGAGTAAGCTGGCAAAACTTGTGGAGAAGCGGCCTGGTTGGTGGACAACCCGCGGAACAAAATGGCAATAAATTAAGGCGAACCTTTTGTTTTTTTTGCAATCCGGGTGTCGTTATATTCGCCGTCTGACTAAAAGGGTAGCATTCTCTAAGCAGTAGAGTACTATTTTCATGATGTAATACCAGAACTAACCCCACGAGTCATTGGTTGGAATATCCAATTAATGTGGTAATAGTTATTTGCCACTACTCCTCAATGAAAAACCAGCATCCGATGTATTAAACCAATGGTTTCATTCTTTTTGTGATTGATTATGGATCTGACTAACCTCAATAAAGACAGAAGCAAGACAAGACGTAAAAGTTCTTTTGATCTCAGCACTATGGTGTACGGGAAAGTGCCACCGCAGGCAAAGGACCTGGAGGAAGCAGTATTGGGTGCCATCATGCTGGAGAAAAGCGCCTTTGACACAGTAGTAGAAATTTTGAAACCTGAATGCTTCTATACGGATGGTCACCAGCGGATTTATCGCGCCATGCAGTCATTGCAGCAAAAGAACCAGCCGATTGATATACTTACCGTGGTAGAAGAACTGAAGACACGCGAGGAACTGGAGATGGTGGGTGGACCTTATTACGTTACCAAATTAACGAATGCCGTTGTTTCTTCGGCTAATATAGAAGCGCACTCCCGTATTATCCTGCAAAAATTTATTCAGCGGGAATTGATACGTATTAGTGGTGAAATCATCAGCGATTCATACGAAGACAGTACAGATGTATTTGATTTGTTAGATGATGCAGAGAGCAAACTATTTGAAATTACCAATAATCACCTGCGCAAGAATTTTGATAGTATAGATACCGTACTGGTTAAAACGGTTCAGCGAATTGAAGACATGCGTCACCGCAATGAAGATATTTCCGGGGTGCCTACCGGTTTTTTCTCATTGGATCGCGTTACCTATGGATGGCAGAATACCGACCTGATTATCCTGGCCGCACGTCCTTCCGTAGGTAAAACCGCTTTTGCACTGAACCTTGCCCGTAATGCCTGCTTACATACAACCAAGCCTACTCCCATTGCTTTTTTTAGCCTGGAGATGAGTGCCGGTCAATTAGTACAGCGTTTGTTGAGTGCCGAGAGTGAAATATGGTTAGAAAAGATAGCCCGGGGAAAACTGGAAGAACATGAAATGAAACAACTCTATGCGAAGGGGATTCAAAAATTAGCCAAAGCACCTATGTTTATTGATGATACCGCCGCATTGAATATTTTTGAACTGAGGGCCAAGTGCCGGCGGTTAAAGAATAAACATAATATTGGCATGATCATCATCGACTATCTGCAGCTGATGAGTGGTACCAACGAGCGAAACAGTAACCGTGAACAGGAGATCAGTAAAATTTCCCGCGACCTGAAAGGATTGGCCAAAGAATTACAGGTTCCAATCATTGCCTTGTCGCAATTAAGCCGGGAAGTAGAAAAGCGTGGTGCCAAGGACGGTAATAAAATTCCGCAGTTGAGCGATCTTCGGGAATCGGGCGCTATTGAACAGGATGCTGACATGGTTATGTTTTTATACCGTCCCGAGTATTATGATATTACGGCTAACGAATTTGGCGAAAGTAATAAAGGAGAAACCCATGTACGCATAGCCAAGCACCGGAATGGTACATTAGAAACAGTGAAACTCAGGGCATTGCTGCATATACAGAAATTTACCGAGTGGGAAGGAGATGATAATTTAGGAATGGGGGGAGGAAATTGGAGACCTGTTCCGGCTGATGAAGGAAGCCAGGGTGGGGCCGGAGCCAAATTGTATATCCAGGCCGGTAGTAAAATGAATGATTTGCCAATAGATGAAGGTGATGAATCGCCATTCTAAATTTTTACTTGAATTTTTCAGCCTTATAAACTCAACGCAATGTAAAGTAAGGAATTTCGAAAGTCCGATATTGTAATGATCAGGCTGAATGATCCGATTCCAGGGTGATTCTTGCGGTCTTTCGGACTTTCAGTCTTTCCGACTATTTTTACAAATGCAACTTCCTTTTTTCTACTCTGAACAAATTGCCGAAGCCGGTTCTACGATTTCTCTCAATGAAGAAACATCCAGGCACGTTGTAAATGTATTGCGGATGAGAGCAGGGGAACAATTGCATCTTACCAATGGCAAAGGAAATCTCGTTACCGCGGAAATTGTCAACAATCACAAAAAACATTGCGAAGTAGTTATAAAAACGGTTAGCGTGGTACCAACCCCGGAGAGGCAGGTTACCATTGCGATTTCCTTATTAAAAAATGCGAGCCGTTTTGAATGGTTCCTGGAAAAGGCAACAGAGATAGGAGTAAATTCCATCATCCCCTTGCTTTGCGAACGTACCGAGCGGCAGCATTTTCGCAAAGACAGGATGGAGGGATTGCTTATCAGTGCTATGTTGCAAAGCCGCCAATGCTGGTTGCCCGATTTGAAGGAACCAATGAAATTTGATAGCTACATAAATGGACCGTTCAAAGATTCTGATTTATTCATTGCTCATTGCGAAGAAGATAATAACCAACCCCTTCATTCCTGCGTTCGCTTATCACCACATTCGCATATTCTAATAGGGCCAGAAGGTGATTTTACAAGAAAGGAAATTGAAGGAGCACTTCAGTGTAAATTTCTCCCGGTTTCCCTTGGCCGTACCAGGCTGCGCAGTGAAACGGCCGGCGTAGTGGCGGCAACCCTCCTTCTTCAATAGACTGGATATTTTTTGTGTATTCTGCTTATAATAGAGTACTTCAATTCCAATTCTCTTGAAAATTTCCAATCTTTCTTATTACTTTATTAAATGGACAGATTGGTAACCAGGCATATTCTGGTTTTTTAATGTATAGCAACGGTTGATTTTAAGATTATGGTACGCGAACCAGATACCAATATAGATTTCAATGGAACTCTTCTGCTATTGAATCTGTATGATATTATAAAATTCATTTTGGGGGAGGCGATATGGGTGCGGTATTACACCGAAGCGCGAATAGATGTAATTGATAAGGGATAGAAAAATACTGGATCTAATTTAAGCTATTTGGCCTGGTCAGACAGATTTTTATCGTCCTTTAATACCGGCTCGTTCAATCGAACCACGCGTTTCCTATCCATCTGGCGGCGCATAGTCATGTTTAATAATTCCACCGTAAAAGAAAAGGCCATTCCGAAGTATATATAATTCTTCAAGCGAAGTTCATGAGCGGCCTCACTATTCCAGCCTTCCATTAGTAAACTAAGTCCGATCATGACAAGAAAAGAAAGGGCCAGCATTTTTAATGTTGGATGCTTGTGAATAAAGGAAGAAATTTTTGGGCTGAATAAAAACATAACTCCCATAGCAATCACCACCGCGGCGATCATGATCTCTACGTGTTTGGCGGTTCCACCGGCTGTAATGATGCTATCGAATGAGAAGACGGCGTCAATCAAAATTATTTGACCGATCGCCTGGCCAAAACCCAGTGGTTTATCTTTGTTTGTATTTGCGTTGGGGTCTTCACCTTCCAATTTGCTATGTATTTCAACGACGGATTTATAGATAAGAAATAAACCTCCGGCGAGCATTACAATACTGGCCAGGTCAAAGCCTTTACCCCAAACCGTAAAAACCGATTTACCTTTTTGTGCTAACAACCATCCTAACCCTATTAATAGCAAGCTTCGGGAAATAATTCCCGTGATCATCCAAAAACGTCTGGCCCTTTTCTCTTTTTTAGCATCCTGCAGCCGGTTCATGATAATACTGACGAAAATAACATTGTCGATGCCCAAAACAATTTCAAGCACTACCAGAATGAAAAAGCTGACGATTGATTCAGCGGTAAATAATTCCTGCATACAAACGGTATATTAAGAGGGGCAAAAATAGGGTATTCAGCGTAAGGAAAAGCCCCGGTTTGGCAGTCAAACCGGTCCAAAATCTGGGTTTGATTTTATTTCTGGCACAATTTTTTAAGATAAATAAAGTTTATAAGAAATAAATCTGCTGCGCTTATTATGAAATAGACCTTTACCCTTTTGTTCGACCTTGAAAACTAAAACCGTAATTCATGAAAAGGGTATTAACTATCTTATTTTCCCTGGTTGTTATCTCTTCCCAGGCACAATTCAACAATAATTTTACCGATAATTTCGGCAATGTAAAACTGGGAGCAGGTTATATGCAGGATTTTCCCGGGTTAGGGGGATATGGTATCCTGGGCGAGTTTTCAGTGAACATGAGTGATCGTTTGGAAGGAGCGATAGGTATCAAACGAATGAGTATGCAAGGATATCCCCGCACTAATACGGTACAGGAATATACCAGGGCCTCTACCATTGATTTTAATATTTTCTTTTTACCGGTATGTACCGACGCTCACATTATTAGAATCGGAGCAGGCTATTCTTTTTCGTCTTATTCTATTCGAAGGTCTTACCCATTGACTACTACTACTGGCATTGAAAAGCAAACCACCTGGCCGGTACAAGATAAAAAGAGCAGATCATCCGGAGTGAGTGTAATAACAGAATATGAATACCTTATTGCTAATTCCAATATTTCAATAGGAATGCGCGCTGCATTATATAAAGCATATGACCGGGTAAGTTATATTGGACCTTTTGTGGGATTAAGGTTTTGATCGGATGGGGATGCGAGACGAGGATTCGGGTCATTGCAATACTCAAGAAATTCAATTTAATAGGTTGTGATAAATTGAAGAAACCAGGATTCTTTTTCCTTCCTTTAAATCGATATAAGAAAAATTATTATACTAAAATTATTTTTGGCAGCGCTGATAAGAAAGTGATTCCGCATAAGAATTAAACAATAACCCATTTTAGAAGCATATTTACCAAAGATAAATCCTCCTTATTATCCTATTATTTTCTTAACGATCCCCGGTCCTTCGTAGATAAAACCTGTCCACACCTGGATTAACGATGCACCAGCCTCCATTTTTTCTTTTACATCCTCGGCGGTAAAAATTCCGCCCGAAGCAATGATGGGTAATTGACCTTTTGTTTGCTGGTGAATATAACGAACCATTTCAGTGGATCTTTCCGCGAGCGGCTTTCCACTCAAACCACCAGAACCGATAGCGGAAAGTTTGGTATCAGGTGTATTGAGCCCCGAACGGTTTACGGTGGTATTAGCAATAACCAATCCGTCTAATTTTATTTCTATGGCCAGGTCTATCACATCATCAATTTGCGATTGCGTAAGGTCAGGCGCTATTTTCAACAGTAATGGTTTGGCAATGACCTGCTGATTGTTTATAACCTGGAGGTGCGAAAGAATTTTGCGTAAGGAATCTTTTTCCTGTAATTCGCGTAAACCCGGAGTATTGGGTGAACTTACATTAACCACAAAATAATCT
Organism: uncultured Chitinophagaceae bacterium; assembly: GCA_963775145.1. Taxonomy (GTDB): domain Bacteria; phylum Bacteroidota; class Bacteroidia; order Chitinophagales; family Chitinophagaceae; genus Endoryza. The sequence goes on along the minus strand of CAVZHZ010000008.1, from coordinate 193,812 downwards.
ACCCAATCAAATAATTCTTTAAAGCAAATTTCATAATCTTTCCAGGCTTCCTCATTCGGCGTAGATTTATTCTTGCCAATATTTCCCCCTATTATAAGTCTGGATTCCGCATCCGGAAGTCGCGAGCTGGGCTCCGAACTCCGAACTCCCGGCCCATGACTCATTTTCCATTCTTTCAATCTTTCTGCAACTACCTTTACTCCATCATTATTAAATCCCATACGGTTGATGAGCGCTCTGTCTTTGGGCAACCTGAAAAGCCGTGGCTTTTCATTTCCTGCCTGGGCAATTGGAGTTACCGTACCAATTTCAATAAAGCCAAAACCAAGTGTTTCAAGTTCCCTAAGGTATTGGGCGTTTTTATCGAAGCCCGCCGCCAGCCCTACCCGGTTTTTAAAGGGAATCTTCCAGACATTGATAACCTCTCGTTGTGGGGGCGAGAACAGTTTCTTAAGTAAGCTCCTTATCCCTCCCAGGCTGCAGGCGGCTTTCATAATGTTCATGGAGAAATGATGAACGGCTTCACCATCAAACCAAAACAAAACAGTGCGGATGAACTTGTACATATTGCTGCGCAAGATAATACGATCGGGGCAAAAGAAATCTATTGGATGAAAGGTTGTTATTTGGAAGTAAAATACAAATCAACTAACCTTGTTATCTTAATTAATAAGCTATGCCAAAAATCATTTCATTAATTAGCTTTTTCCTGCTTGTAATTACTGGGTTTGCCCAACCAGATACTGCCCTCAGCAAACGGCTGGAGGAGTATATTCGCTTAAATAAGGAATTGAAATTTGAGGAATTAATGGAATATATCCATCCAAGTCTTTTTAAGCTCGCACCCAAAGAACAACTAATAGAGGTTTTTAAAAAAGTATATGATAATGATGAAATGAAGATATCCATCGACAATCTGGAAAAACGGTCTATCAGCGACCTCTATGCTTTAAACGGTGTTCAATACCATAAAGTGGATTATTATTTGGTTATGCGAATGAAGTTTAAGGACGAAAGCAAAACATTGGATAGTAGTTTTGTCAATAGTATGACTACCTCGTTGGAAGCCGCGCTCCCCAAGAAGAAAGTTAGCTATGATGCGGCCGGCAATCAATTTTTTATTAAAGGAACCGATGTGTTGATAGCTATAAAAGATAGCCCAAAATCAAACTGGCTTTTTCTGGGGTATGATGCAGGCAATGAAATAATAAAGCAGTTATTGCCACCGGAATTGATAGAACATTTTAATCTTCAATAAATTAGTTGTTCATGCAACTAAATAGAAAAAATCGCCTACCTTTAATTATAAATACTAATTAATATGCAGGAAGCTTATATCGTGGCCGGCTATCGATCGGCTGTTGGCAAGGCAAAAAGAGGGGGGTTCCGCTTTACCCGCCCCGATGATCTGGCTATTGATGTAATAAAAGGGTTAATGGCATCCGTTCCGCAACTGGATCCAAAAAGAGTAGATGATGTTATAGTGGGCAACGCTGTTCCGGAGGCGGAGCAGGGTTTACAGGTGGGTAGAATTATTGCAGCCCGCGCCATTGGATTTGGCGCACCGGGCATGACTGTAAACCGCTATTGTGCATCGGGGTTAGAAACTATCGCGATTGCTACCGCGAAAATACGGATGGGCCAGGCTGATTGTATTGTTGCTGGTGGGGCAGAAAGTATGAGCATGGTTCCAACAGCCGGATGGAAAACGGTACCCGCATATTCTATTGCCAGGGAAGAGCCTGATTATTATTTGAACATGGGGCTTACCGCTGAAGCGGTAGCGAAAGAATACGAGGTAAGTCGCGTGGATCAGGATCAATTTTCTTATAACTCACATCAAAAAGCAATTAATGCAATAACCAAGGGTTTCTTTAAACCGGGCATTCTTCCGGTTACCGTAGAAGAAATTTACCTGGATGAGAAAAGTAAAAAGCAAAAAAGAACTTATGTGGTAGATACGGATGAAGGACCTCGTGCAGATACCAGCACCGAAGTGTTAGCCAAATTAAAACCCGCTTTTGCAGCAAACGGTACTGTTACAGCAGGTAACTCTTCCCAAACCTCAGATGGGGCCGCTTTTGTAATTGTGATGAGTGAAAAAATGATAAATGAACTTGGATTAAAACCAATTGCCCGTCTCGTAGCATGCGCCTCCGCGGGGGTGCACCCCAGAATTATGGGAATTGGCCCAGTAGAAGCGGTACCAAAAGTTTTGAAGCAGGTAAACATGAGCTTGTCGCAAATAGACCTGGTAGAATTGAATGAGGCATTTGCCTCACAGGCCTTGGCTGTAATCAGGAAGCTGGGATTGAATCAGGATATCGTTAATATTAATGGTGGAGCCATTGCACTCGGGCATCCTTTGGGATGTACCGGTTGCAAGCTTACGATCCAGATTATCCATGACCTCAAAAGGTTAAACAAAAAGTATGGAATTGTAACCGCTTGCGTAGGAGGGGGCCAGGGCATTGCGGGTATCATTGAAAATATTGCCTGAATAGTAAAGAATATATTTTTGCCCCAACGAAGAGATTGGGGCTTTTTTTTTGGTAGATGTACCAATTTAAAGATGAAAAATTACGTTCTAACAGGACCTGAATGGTTGTGGCAGCATTTTTGATTTTGTATCTAAACCTTTTAAGAATTATATAGTCCAAACAGGTGGCTTAAAAACCACCAAAATAATTTATGCTTATGGATAGAAGAGACTTCCTGACCCTGAAGAAAAATCCCGGTTATTCCACACCGGTTTCTGCTGATAATGTGAGGGGAATTCAATCGGGGCTAACACCTTATTCTGGTCCCTGGACCAACAATGAAATTGCCCATTTATTAAAGCGAACTATGTTTGGCGCGGCCAAGACGGATATTGATTATTTCCGGGGCCTTACGATGAGCCAGGCAGTGGATGAGTTGTTGAATACGGTAGGAACATTACCTCCGCCTCCTTTAAAGAATTATGATAATAGCGATATACCAGCTACCGATCCGGATTATGGGGTTGCTCAATGGACGACCTGGGTTAATTCTATTAGTGATGATGGAACAGTGAATTTTCACCGAAGGCAATCATTGAAATCCTGGTGGATCGGCTCTATGGTAAATCAAAACCGTTCCATTCACGAAAAGATGATCTTGTTCTGGCATAATCATTTTGCAACTGAATCCAGTGGATATGACAGGGCAACCTTTGGTTATAATCATTACCTGTTACTCCGGCAATATGCGCTGGGTAACTTCAAGCAATTGGTAAAAGCGATTACTTTGGATCCTGCGATGCTTCGTTACCTGAACGGATACCTTAATGTGGCGACAGCACCAGATGAAAATTATAGCCGCGAATTACAAGAGCTATTTACGTTAGGAAAAGAAAATAATCCCAATTACACAGAAATAGATGTGCAGGCTGCTGCCAAGGTGCTTACGGGGTGGCAAATTAATTTTACCAACGAAACGGTTACATTTAATATAAACCGGCACGATAAAACCAACAAATCGTTTTCTTCTTTTTATGGCGGAACAACCATAAGCGGCCGGACGGATGCCAATGCGGGAATGACAGAATTGGATGAGCTGCTGAATATGATTTTCAATAAGAATGTGGAAGTGTCGGAATTCCTGGTTCGGAAAATGTACCGTTGGTTTTGTTATTATGCGATAGATTCTGATACTGAAACCAATGTGATAAAACCACTGGCAAAAATCCTGCGGGATAATAATTGGGAAATTAAAGTGGCTCTTTCCGCCTTATTAAAGAGTGAACACTTTTTTGATGTGCTGAATTATGGGGCACTGATAAAAAATCCGATTGATGTAATTGTTGGAATGTGCCGGGAATTTAATATTAAATTTCCCGTGGCAGGGCAAAACGCGCAGTCATATGCAATGTGGTCCATCCTGAAAGATTTTTCTTTTGTTATGCAACAAGACCTGTTTGATCCGCCCAATGTTTCCGGCTGGTCTGCTTATTACCAGGCGCCGCAATTCCATGAAATCTGGATCAATAGCGATACATTACCCAAGCGTACCGGTTTTTTTGATATGCTTACCTATAACGGCTATACAGCTAATGGATTCACGTTAATCCTGGATCCGGTTGGGTTTGCTAAAACACTACCGGCCGCCTCGGATCCTAATGCATTAATTAATGATTCCTTAGATATTTTGTACAGGGTTCCATTATCTGATCAATCAAAAGCAACAATCAAAAAGCAAATTCTTTTATCCAACCAAGATCAGGATTATTATTGGACGAATGCCTGGAACGCTTACCTGGGAAACCCCAATGATAACGCTGCCTATCAAACTGTATTTACGCGGTTGAGAGACATGTACCGTTATTTAATGAACCTTGCTGAATACCAACTGGCATAATTCAAAAAAATTCTATGAAACGCAGAGACTTTTTTCGCAACACCTTACCGGCGGCAGTAACCCTGCCGAGTATTTTCAGTGGATTGTCTGTAAAGGCATTTACTGAGAACCATCCTCTTGTTCGGGCCTTGCTTGGTTCCGCTACCGATACCGACAAAGTGCTGGTGCTTGTCCAGCTAAATGGTGGAAACGATGGTTTAAATACAGTTATTCCTATTGAATTTTATGGCAATTACTTCAACGCCAGGCCAAATATCGCTATTCCTCAAAATAAAATTCTCACTTTAAATGGAGTTACTAAAACCGGTATACATCCATTTATGACTGGTTTCCAAAATATGTATAATGAGGGGCAATTGGCTATCGTGCAGTCCGTAGGGTATCCATCTCCAAATTTCTCACACTTCAGGGCAACCGATATATGGATGTCTGGTTCCGAGGCCGATCAAATTATAAATAGTGGTTGGGTAGGCAGGTACCTGAATACAGAGTATCCAAATTTTCCCGATGGATATCCGACCACTCAAATGCCCGATCCGCTTGCTATACAAATTGGTTCCATCAGTTCTTTAGCCTTGCAGGGCCCAGGAACCAATATGGGTATAAGCATTAGTAATCCAAATAATTTTTATGATTTTCTGGACGGGGTGGAGGACCCAGTTCCGGATACCCGCTGGGGAAAGGAATTGAAATATATCCGGATGATCGGAAAACAAACTGAAAAATATACTACTGTAATAAAAGCGGCAGCAGCCCGGGTTACGGTTCAGGGAACTTATCCTTCCAATAACGATTTGGCGAGAGAATTAAAAATTGTGGCCAGACTGATAAAGGGAGGGTTAAAGACAAGAATCTATATGGTAAGTACGGGTGGATTTGATACCCATTCTAATCAAGCTGATGCTAATGATTCTACCATTGGCAATCATGCAAACCTTTTATTGAAAGTATCCAGTGCCATAAAAGCCTTTACCGATGACCTCAAGGGGTTAGGGGTAGATGACCGGGTGATTGGAATGACATTTTCTGAATTTGGGCGGAGGATAAAGTCTAACGCGAGTCTTGGAACCGATCATGGTGCTGCTGCTCCGCTATTCGTATTCGGTAAGAATGTAAGGGGTGGAGTCATAGGTAATAATCCAATAATTCCCACTAATGTTGGGTTCAATGACAATATCGCCTACCAATATGACTTCCGCAGTATTTATGCATCCCTCCTGTCGCAATGGTTTTGTGTGAAACCAACGGATCTTCAAACAATCATGCTTAAAAATTTCCAGGAAATTCCACTGGCGGTTAACAGTGCCTGTGGTACAACAGGGCTGGATGATATTATCCGGGGTTCAGGAGAGCAACTAATCGTCAATTATCCCAACCCATTTGTGGAGAGTACGACGGTTACATTCCGCACAAAAGGCGGGCATACGCTGATCCAGATTATTGACCCGCTGGGCCGGGTAATTCGTACACTTGCTGATAAAGAATATATACAGGGCACCTATACAGTGACTTTCGATAGTATGGGTCTTCCCCTCGGAGTCTACTATGCGAGGTTGCAAAATGGATCATTGCAGCAGGTACGGGCCATGCTTAAAACAAGATAACACTTGTTCGTTAAATTTATTAATACTGAAAGCCCCAGGTACAGGGGCTTTTTTCATTGGGTGAGTAATAAGCTTTAATTTGCTGTTGCAACCGGGAAGACCGAAAAGCAGTCTGAATTTGTATCTGTTAATTGTTAGAGATTTCTGAAAGTGCATGATAAAAGTATTTGTTACTGACGACCATGAATTGTATCTCGAGGGCCTTTGCCTTTTATTAAACAGGCAGGAGGGGGTTGAAGTTGTGGGAAGTAGCTTAACAGGAACTGAATTATTAACTGTGCTTCCCTCCATCCAGGCAGATGTTTTGTTACTGGATGTCCATCTTCCTGATATCGAGGAAGCAGAACTATTAAAATCAATTCGTCAGTTGAAGCCTTCCATAAAAGTACTTTACCTCACCATGATGCGGGGTACCCGCTATATACATAAACTAATGAAATATGGGATCCAGGGTTATTTATTAAAAAATGCGGGGATTGAAGAATTAAAAACGGCGTTAAAGGCAGTAGCCAATGGGGGTACTTACTTCAGCAAGCAAATTAATATTACAGATGCAGAGAGCGATTTTCGAAATACAATAACAATTGACGACAACCTCGTTGGGGAAGTGTTATCAAAAAGAGAAATTGAAATTTTGAAACTTATCTGTAAAGAATTCAGTAATGCAGAAATCGCTAAAAAACTTTTCCTGAGCGTTAGTACTGTAGAAACACATCGCAAAAATCTCATCGCCAAGTTGGGCGTAAACAATACAGTTGGATTAGTGAAGTTTGCCATAAAAAATAATCTTATTGAATAATTCACAGTTATTGCTCGCAGAATCCGCTGATATTACTTCATCAAAATGGTTACCGTGCGCTATTTTTTATTATCTACCATTTGTCTTTTTCCGATTTTGACGCTGGCGCAGGTGGATACAAGTCACCTGAAATCTTTGTACGATCGCTCCCTCGATTTTGATGAAAGTAAAAAGGATTCGATATGTTACTATGCCTCATATATTGAAAAGGAATCTCTAAAATTGTCTTTTTATAAGGGAGCCGTTTTATCCCTCCGGTTGAAAGGACTCTGCCAGGAATTTCAAACGGATTATGAGAAAGCAATTGATTTTTATCTGCAATCACTGGAAGAAGCGCGCCGGATAAAGGAAATAGCGTATGAAATTTCAGCATTAAGTGACCTGGCCATTGCCTATTCGGCCATTCATCGCCCACTGGAAGCTAAGAAGTTCTATTTGCAATGCGCCCAGTTGGCTGCGCAAACACGGGAAATATCCACGGTGGTCACTTCCCTGAATAACCTTGGTGTAATATACAGCCAGTTGGAGCAATATGACAGCGCGCTTATTTTTTTAAATGATGCGTTGCTTACGGGGGAAGCAGCAGGCTGGCAAATAGATCCTTCGAGTACCTACAATAATATCGGCAACGCCTACTTCAAAAAGAAGCTGTTTATCGAGGCGCTGAGGTATTTCAAGAGGAATTATGGGCAACACATGCGAGATACTCTTAATGGTGCCCCATTGTGGACGGATCACATAAATCTCGCAGATACCTATACCGAATTACGGCGATTTGATTCGGCTGCGTTTCACGCTGCCAAAGCACTGCAATGGGCTGTAGCTTTAGGATCCAAAAGCAAAGAGGCGGATAGTTATTCTATGCTGGCCCGGCTGAATGAGCGGATAGGAAATTATTCTAAAGCTTATAAGTATCTCACGCAATGGTATGCGCTGGACACGGCGATGGTTAATGAAAATACTCAAAAATCAATCGCCGGTTTGCAGGAGCGGTTTTATGCTAAAGAAAGAAATGCGCAGAATAAATTATTAATGGAACGGATCGAAAAAGAAAAGTACCGGAACCAGAATATGAATTTGGTGGCCATAGCACTTGGCCTCATTGGAGTATTGATTGCTATCGCATTTATGATTAAAAGAACGGCGAACCGTCGCTTATTGGTCAAAAATAAATTAATCAATAAACAAAATGAGCGATTGGCTGAATTAAACCAGGAAAAGAATTCACTCATTAGTATCGTATCGCATGACCTGGGTACTCCTTTTGCCGCTATTCATGTATGGGGGCAGATATTGGAAACGGATGCGGGTAATTTAAACGAGGAACAGCAAAAAGCACTACAGCGTATTATTCAAGCGGGTCATCACGGGCAACAGCTGATTAAACGGATACTCGATGTGGAAAAATCAGAATTGGGGAATTACAGCCTTCAACTGGATCAATTTGACCTGGTGATTCCTTGTCGAATCTATAATAGAAAGTTTTAAACCCGTTGCTGTCTCCAAACAAATTAAACTGCATTTTCAAACATCCGGAATGCCGATAATGGTATTAAGCGATAAACAATTAGTACAACGCATGATCGAGAACCTGGTTTCGAATGCCATTAAATATTCGCTTCGCTGACCGATCCGTATATATTAACTTATTGGATGAAGAAAAAGAAGTGCATGTTCTTATTCGTGACGAAGGGTTAGGGATTAATAAAGAAGAACTTCCCTTGTTATTCTCCAAATATGCTAAAATATCCTCCCAACCTACCGCAGGCGAACCTATTACCGGGCTCGGTCTTTCAATAGTAAAGCGGATTGCCGACGAAATAGATGCCAAAATATTATGCGAAAGCGAAAAGGGGAAAGGGTCCATTTTTACCATTATTTTGAAGAAATAGAATATCCATCCGCATTATAACAAAAGGTTTCTTATTTTTGTATTTGCAACAATGTAACAAAAATTGCTACACTCATTTTTGATAAAGAAAACGGCTGCCAGCATAATGCTCCTGCTTTTTGTATTGAGTATTATCCCAAGGATATATTTGCACGATGTTGTTGCTCATCATACGAGTGTAAAAGCAACCGCCGGAAAAACAAATTCAATTCAATTAAATGATACCAGCAACCCCTGTAAATGCGATAATCTCTACTCCCTGCCTGTATTCAGTTTCTGTAACAATTTGTATGAACTATCTCCTACTCATCAAATCCGCTCCCTAAAATTAACTTTCGCAGAAACTGTTTTTTCATTTACTCCATTCTTTTATAAGCTGCGCGGACCACCGGATGAAATCTAGAAACGAATAATTACTTCTGTTACCAGGAGGATGAATTACAAAATTTCAGTATTTCTTAAATGGATCAGAATGAAAAAGCTCATTTTTCTTGAGGTTGGTTTGTATATACTGCTGCTATTTCCTGTTGTTGGTATTGCCCAGGGTTACAAAAACTATTCGCCCCCGGAATCCATTGAAATAAACAAGGTGGTATTTACGGGCAAAGTAACTGATGGCAGAACAGGAGAAGCCCTGGCAGGCGCCTCTGTGTATATAGCTGATCTGAAAACGGGGGCTATAACTAATAACGAGGGAAATTTTTTAATAAGCAATATTTCACCAGGCAGGCATTTGATCGAGGTTTCTTTTGTTGGTTATTCCACGCATACGGAATACCTGGAAATTTCGGGGGATATTCAAAAAGATTTTGCCTTATCTGCTTCAATCATGGAAAATAATGAAGTAGTAATTACCGGGGTGAGTACTGCCACGCAAATTCGCCGGACTCCCACACCGGTATCTGTTGTTAAAAGGCAGGATCTTATTAAAATATCTTCTACCAATTTAGTGGATGCTATTAGCAGAAATCCCGGCGTGGCTCAAATAAGCTCGGGGCCTGCTATTTCCAAACCGGTTATCAGGGGGCTGGGTTATAACCGCTTAATCGTAATGAATGATGGGGTGCGCCAGGAGGGACAGCAATGGGGTGATGAACATGGAATAGAAATAGACGAATACAGTGTAAGCAAAATTGAAATACTAAAAGGACCCGCTTCATTAATGTACGGCAGCGACGCCATGGCCGGCGTTATTAATATTCTTACCAATGTTCCTGTCGCGGAAGGAACATTTAAAGGAAATATCATTTCCAATTTTCAAACTAATAATCGCCTGAGAGGCGTGGGAGTCAATTTGGGCGCCTATCATAAACAGGGGTTTAATTGGAATGCTTACGGATCGTTTAAGGCTTCTGGAGATTATACTAACAAATACGATGGCCGCGTGTACAATTCCAAATTTAATGAAGTGAATGCCGGCGGATACGCCGGGTTTAACGGGAGTTGGGGATACAGCCATTTAATCTTTAGTACTTATAACCAGCATACAGGAATTATTGAGGGGGAGCGGGATGATTTTGGAAATTTTACAAAACCTCTTGCGGGTGGAGGCACTGCTTTGCCAACTTCGGAGGATTTTAACGCAGTTTCCCCGCAAATTCCCCGGCAGGTGATTAAACATGTGAAAGTGATAAGTGAAAATAATTTCAATATGGGTAAGGGACGCTTGCTATTGATTGTGGGAAACCAAAATAACCAGCGGATAGAGTTTGGCCACATTGATTATCCTTCCCAAAAAGATTTGTACTTCGACTTACATACCATTACGTATAGCGTCATTTACAATATCCGGGAAAATAAGAATTGGCGTTCTTCTTTTGGGGTAACCGGAATGTTTCAAAGTAATAAAAATAAAGGAGCCGAAGTGTTAATACCAGAATATAATTTATTTGATATGGGCGGGTTCGTTTATACGCAGAAAACGGCCGACCGGTTTACACTTAGTGGCGGTATCCGGTTCGATAACCGATCGCTTCATTCAAAATTATTTATGGATGGTTCGGTACTTAAATTCGATGCCTTTCAGAAAAATTTTTCAAATGTTTCAGGCAGTGCCGGAATAAGCTTCCTTGTCACCAGGCAGTTCATCATTAAATTAAATATTGCCCGCGGTTTCAGGGCGCCTAGTATTCCTGAGTTGGCTTCCAACGGAACCCACGAGGGAACCAATCGCTATGAGTACGGACAAAAAGACCTGCAATCAGAAACCAGTGTGCAATTGGATGGCGGATTGGAATGGAACACCCAACACCTTTCTGTTGCCGCCAGCTTATTTAATAACAGCATTGATCATTTTATATTTTACCGTAAACTGGCTGCCTATGGTGGGGGAGATTCTACGGTATTGGTAGATGGCGAAAATATTACCGCTTTCCAATTCAATCAGCAAAACGCGACAATAAACGGCGCAGAGTTTACAGTCGATATTCATCCTCATCCGCTCGATTGGTTGCATTTTGAAAATACCATTTCTTTTGTTAAGGGCCGGTTTAAAGAAACTATAGAAGGAACCAAAAATATCCCGTTTATTCCGGCAGCGCGATTACTTTCCGATCTTCGGGCCGACCTACTTTCCAAAGGAAAATTTTTACGCAATGCATTTGTTAAGTTGGAGATGGAAAGAATGTTTGCCCAGAACCACCCATTTACCGCTTATAATACAGAAACGGTAACCTCCGCTTATACGCTTGTTAATGTTGGAATTGGTTCAGACATCATTTCAAAAAAGAATAAAACATTGTTCAGTCTGTATATAACTGCCTTGAATGTGGGCGATGTAGCTTATCAGAATCATCTTAGCCGGTTAAAATATGCGCCGGAAAATAGAAATTACGGGTACGATCCGGCGTGTTTAATGTTGGAAGAAATTTCAGTTTGAAATTGAATATTCCGTTGTCGGGGAGACCGAAAGACCGAAAGACCGAAAGTTCGAAAGACTGAAAGAATCAAAGACTGAAAGACCGATAGTTCGAAGGACCGAAATATCGAAAGACTGGGAAGAAGAATTTGATGATGAGTTTTTCCTTCGGTCTTTCTGTCTTCCCGACTTTCGGACTCCCCGACTTCCCGACTCTTCTCCACATACTAAACGGGAAAATCGATCGTTATAAAAAAAGGTCTTACTAACCCATCTTTATAGGACTGCCAGTCCCGGTAGAAATGCCGGGGCTTTTTTATTTCAGTTACTTTTGCGTTATAAGTTTACATTATGGAATTGTCTATTAATACACCCGCATTATTATTTCCCGCTATTTCCCTGCTGATGCTGGCTTATACGAATCGGTTTCTTTCGCTGGCAAACCTCATCCGTACCCTGCATGATAAATATAAGAAGGACCCGGATCAGAAGCATATCGTTCAGCAGATTAAAAACCTACGGGCACGTACCCGCCTCATCCGTTCGATGCAGGCATTCGGGGTACTTAGCTTTTTGTTTTGCGTGGTCTGCATGTTCTGCATATTTAAAGGTTGGAGCGAAGCGAGCTATATCATTTTTGCGATAAGTATACTATCCTTTATTATATCCTTGCTGTTATCCCTGGCAGAAATCACGTTAAGCATGAGGGCTCTTGAATTAGAACTTACCGATATGGAAGAACTGACGCGTTCTGGTTTTTTTTCAGAGATACTGCGGACCAAAGAGGAGTGAGGAATAGCGCTTTATTAGTAAATGCTCCTGAAAATAAGCAGCAATTATTTATTCAAATGTTGTTACTTTTTCCTGTTTATACTGCGGATTGTACCGTACAAAAAAGTATAAATAAATTACCCTGCTTATACGCATGAGCCAGGGTTGTAAAGCAATCAGAAGAAAAATATTAGTGCCCAGCCACCAGAAAAAACGATTGTCTTTTGTACTCATTCCAATTATGACAAACCAGGCTACAAAGGTGGTAAGAGACAGTGCCACCGATAAGGCATAACTCACATAGCCGGTTCCATACCAGAATCCAACTTCCAGCTCATAAGGCTGGTTACATTCCGGGCAGCGAGTGGGCATATCAAATACTTTTTTCAATCGCCAGGGATTATTATTATTGAACATCGGCCCCCGTCTGCAGCGGGGGCATTTCATAGTAAGGAGACTCCAGAAATAATTCGGACGGGATGCGTGACTCATAGGGCGCAAAACTACAATTTATAAAGGGATAGTTTCAGTAACATTAATCACTATGCAATAATGGCTGCGTGTTTTTTGCGTTCCCCGATTTGCTGGCGCCACATGGCATAATAAAGACCTTTTTCCTCGATTAATTTTTCGTGCGTTCCGGTTTCCACTACATCCCCCTGTTCCAATACATAAATACGGTCGGCATGCATAATAGTAGATAAGCGGTGGGCAATTAAGATAGTAATTTGGTTTCGCTGGGATGAAATAGATTTGATCGTATTGGTAATTTCTTCCTCAGTAATAGAATCCAGGGAAGAGGTAGCTTCATCAAAAATAAGTAGCCTCGGTTTACGTAATAAGGCCCGGGCGATTGACAATCTTTGTTTTTCTCCTCCTGATAATTTTAATCCGCCTTCCCCAATCATGGTATCCAATCCTTTCTCCGCTCTCGAAAGTAATCGCTGGCAGGAGGCTTTGTTTAACACATCCACCAGATCTTCTTCACTGGCGCCGGGATTCACAAACATCAGGTTTTCTTTGATCGTACCGGAGAATAATTGTGTATCCTGCGTCACAAAACCTATCTGGTTTCTCAGATCTTCAAAGTTGATTGAGTTTTCATCAATATTGTTGTATAAGATTTTGCCTTCCTGCGGACGGTACAATCCAACCAGTAGTTTCATCAGTGTTGTTTTACCCGAACCCGAAGGACCTACGAAGGCAATGGTTTCTCCTGATCTCACTTCAAAACTTATATTTTCAATTGCTTTTTGGCTGGCGGTCTGGTGTTTAAAACTAACTGTTTGAAATTGCAGGGTCTGAATATCTCCAAGGTGTTTGGGTTGGGCGGGCTGTGGTTCGGGTGCTTTGCTCATGAGGGTTTGAAAATTATTCAGCGATGCCTCTGCTTCCCGGTAGGAAAGCAAAATGTTTCCGATTTCCTGCAACGGGCCGAATACAAAGAAGGAGAAAATTTGCATGGTAACCAGTTGCCCGGCATCCATCGTTTTGCCAAATATCAGCATCATCAGTATAAAAAGAATCACCTGCCTAAGTGTATTGACAAAAGTACCCTGGATAAAACTGATACTTCGGATGCGCTTAACTTTGGTTAATTCTAATCCAAGAATTTTATATGTGTTCCGGTTCAGGCGACCTACTTCCTGGTTGGTTAAACCAAGGCTTTTTACCAGTTCAATATTTCTTAATGATTCGGTAGTGGAACCAGCCAGGGCGGTAGTTTGCCCAACGATAGTCTTCTGTATAATTTTTATTTTCTTACTCAGCAGATTGGTGATCAGCGTTAATAAGAAAATACCAACCAAGTATACAAAAGGAATATACCAGCTGATAAATAGGGCAGCATATACAAATACAAAACCGATCCCGATTACTATTCCGAACAACAGGTTGATGCAATAGTTCATAAACTTTTCTACATCCCCCCGTACCTTAGTAAGAATGGAAAGTGTTTCCCCGCTTCGCTGGTCCTCAAATTCCTGGTAGGGTAATTTCATGGCATGCTTTAACCCGTCTGTAAATACCTTGGCGCCAAACTTTTGGATGACGACGTTCAGAAAATAATCCTGGAAATTTTTGGCAATACGGCTGATCATGGCAACGGTGATAGAAGCGATTACCAGCCATACAATGCCATACAGCATTTCCTGCTTACCCGCTTTATTCGTGTATGGTTCATTAATAGTAAGGAAATGGTCTCTTGATAAAGGAGGATCAATCGTTTGGTGCCGGTTGGCCAGGTTGATCATTTTTCCGAAAATAATGGGATCTATAAGGCTAAAACCGGTATTGATGGCCGCCAGGAAAATTGTTAATATCACCAGCCATTTATATGGCTTGAGGTATTTGAGTAATATCTTCATATAAAGAATTCGATATATAAGTTATTCAGAAATGAATGTTAGTCTAAGTAAATTCCGTACAAGATCGGCAAAAATGATGAAAAGTTAGGAGAAGGGTTTGAGATATGTGGCTGGTCGTTTATTGTTGCTTAATCTTTTGGAATCTATTTGTATTTCATCAGCAAGGCATTATACGTTTGATTATATAAGAACAGCCAAAAGAACAATTACTCAGCCATTTTAAGATTCGGCTGGTTGACTCCTTATTTCTTATTTTGGAGTCAACAATTAGAGTGTATTTATTGTGAAATTAATACCAACTTTACTATAAGATACCGGCTATTGGCTATTATTATTAGAATTTGCATTCGCCCCTGCGCTTTGTTTTTTTCCTTCTTCCTAAAAAAAAGTCGTTGTACACCGATCCTCCGGTTGGAACGAATGCTTACTCATCCTCCCGATTCTGAATGACCAGGAAGAATTACCCTTTTCCTTTTAAATCTCTAAATACGTGCATACTACAATGAAAGGATTAAACCAGGTGATGATAATCATTGCCTTTGCCTTATTTGGTCATAGGTTTTATTTACTCAGAGTGCTAAAATTGTATAGATGATATTATAAAGGGCCAGATATGTTAAGTAAATTATCCAAGGTGGGTCTGCTGTCTTTTCTTAAATTCAAGCTATTTTTTCTGTATCTATTATCGATTTGCTGTGATTAATTATACTACCGAATGAAAGCAGGCGTCAAAAGACAGCTTTACCATTCAAATACCCCTTTCCCTGTCCGGCCTTTCCATTATTTCAGTTTTATTGCAGCCTATGAACCACATAAAGATGCTTAATATGAAACCAGAAGCAATCAATACCAGTTTGGCGGATCAGAGTCAAACTACTAAACAGTTTCCACAATCGCTTTATCAGAAACATTTTCGCCGGCCCATTGAGCGTCCTTTTTATAAAGATGAAAGATCAGTTACTACCCTCTTGCTTGGTGGCTTGTCTGGTATTCACGACAGGTTAGTAGCTGCCTCGCTTTGCAGCCTGGGACTTAAAGTGATCCCGTTGCCACCCACCACTCTATCATCTTTTGAACTTGGCCGAGAATATGGAAACAATGGTTACTGCAATCCTACCTACTTCACTGTTGGCAACTTACTGGGTTATTTGAGAAAGCTGGAAAATTCCGGAATCAGCAGGCAGGATATTATTGAAAAATATGCTTTCCTTACAGCTGGCTGTAACTCCCCTTGCCGTTTTGGTTTTATTGAGATTGAATATCGGATGGCACTAAAGGAGGCCGGCTATGATGGTTTTCGGGTACTGGTGTTTAAGAAAGAGGGTGGCATAAGTCAATCGGTTCGGGGCGTCGGGATTGAAATAAATTTTCCATTTATCCTGGCTATAGTTAATGCAATTAACGTGGCAGATGTGCTAACGGGATTTACTAATATTACCCGGCCTTATGAGACTAAACCGGGTCAAATTAATGAAGTAAAGGAAAGGGCTGTCGTGGCTATGGCAGATTTACTCAGAAATAAAAAGAAATTATCAATACATCCAATAGCCGATAGATTTTTCAACCTTTTTGGACTGAAGAAATTGGCCTTCCTTATTTATGTTCTTCACAATCAGTTAACCAGTAATGAAAATGTTAGGCTACTAAAACAAATCGCTTCCTGGTTTGATGAGATTGAAATAGACCCTTTGCGTTCAAAGACCATTGTAAAAATTACCGGAGAGTTTTGGGCCGCCATCACGGATGGGGACGGTAACTACAAAATGCACTCATTTCTGGAAAGCGAAGACGCAGTTGTGCTCGTTGAGCCAGTTGCCACTTACATCCAATTCATGTTAGACAAACACCTGCTTCGTCTTACCGATCGCAAGGAAATGATTATGCAGGATAAAATCAATCATTGGTGGCAGCTTAAGCAACGAATGACTAATTGGATAGTATACAAGAAAAAATTATGGGTACTCAAATTGGGATATCAATTATATAGGCGGGAATATTCGAGGCTATTACAAGCACTAGGAGGAAATACCTATATGCTCATTGATCAAAAAGAACTTCAGCAGATTGCTCACCATTATTATCACTCGCATATTGAAGGGGGCGAAGGGTATATGGAAATTGCAAAAAACATTTATTACCACCAGAAAGCCAAATGTCATATGGTCCTAAGCTTGAAGCCGTTTGGATGTATGCCAAGTACACAATCCGATGGCGTGCAAGCGGCCGTTACGGAACATCATAAAAACATGATTTTCCTTCCCCTTGAAACTTCCGGTGAAGGAAAAACAAATGCACACAACCGGGTTTTAATGGCGTTAGCTGATGCACGAGAGAAATCAAAACTCGAGGTAAATGAAGCATTGTCATCCTCTAAACATAGTCTTACGGAACTTAGAAACTATATAAGTCATCATCCCGAATTAAAAACTCCGGGTTATAAATATCCAAAGCGGGAGGGTGTTGCAGGCCGGGCGCCAAACATGATTTATCATGTAGAAGAACTGCTGCGGGAAAACCAAACCAATAAAACCAAAAATCCACCACCTCAATAAACCACCATGGATCCAAAAAAATTATACCTGGGCATTGATGTTGGATCGATCACGGTAAAGGCAGTTGCGATTGATCCTGAAACTGGTAAAATAGTCTGGCAGGATTATCAACGGCATGAAACCCGCCAGGCCGAAAAGGTATTGGGGTATCTTGAGTCGTTAAAGGCGGCTTATCCAACTATTCCCAATGAAAATTACAGTGTATTTATGACCGGGAGTGGGGGTATGACCCTGGCAACTTATATCGGGGCGAAATTTGTACAGGAAGTAACGGCCGTTTGTGCCGCTGCAGAAAAACTGCATCCGGAAGTGGGCACCATTATCGACCTGGGTGGACAGGATTCCAAAATAATTATTTTCAAAAAAGACCCTCAGACAAACAGGAAAAAAAAGAGCCCCAGCATGAATGATAAGTGTGCCGGAGGTACCGGCGCGGTAATCGATAAGATAAAAGCCAAATTAAACTTATCAAACGAAGAATTATGTAACAGTGAGTATAACGGATTACGCCTGCATCATGTTGCAGGTAAATGTGGTGTTTTTGCAGAAACCGATATTAATGGGTTACAAAAACAAGGCGTTCCTAAGAACGAGCTGATGGCAAGTTTGTATGAAGCCATCGTCAATCAAAATCTAACGGTGCTAACCAGGGGCCATACCATTCAACCAGAGGTGCTTCTTCTGGGTGGTCCTAATGCATACATCCTGGGCCTCAAGCAAGCGTGGAAACATAACATTGTCCAGGTTTGGAAAGAAAGAGCGGTGCCCTTGCCAGAAGGTATCGATCCGGAAGAATTGATCAAAGCGCCGGAAAACGCACTCTACTTTGCTGCGCTCGGGGCTATTGTTTTTGGAAGTGAAGACGAACAGTATGTGAACCAATACTGCGGATATGAAACTTTGGAACAATATATTAAAGAAGGAAGATTGAAGTTGCAGGTTGGGGCACAACCGGGGTTATTCAATTCAGCAGAGGAAATGGAAACCTTTAAACGAAAGTATAATCCAACCCCTTTTAAGAAAGCTATCTTCCAACAGGGCGAAAGAGTAGCTGGATTCATAGGTTTGGATGTAGGGTCCACCTCTACCAAGGCGGTCCTGCTAAATGCGGAAAAAGAAGTGCTGCTTAAATCCTACCAGCTATCAAAAGGAAATCCGATTGATGATACAAAGCAAGTCTTAGGAGACCTTCTTCAGCAAGTAAAAAACCAAGGGGCCACGCTTGAGGTAGTTGGCATCGTAACAACAGGATATGCAAAAGACGTGATAAAGGATGTGCTAAGTGCCGATGACGCGATCGTGGAAACGGTTGCCCATACAGAATCTGCGATGCACTTTTACAAAGATGTAGATGTGATTTGTGATGTGGGCGGGCAGGATATTAAAATCATGATCCTGAAGGACGGTAAAGTGAAGGATTTTAAACTAAACACCCAATGTTCGGCCGGCAATGGATATTTCTTGCAAAGCACTGCCTTCGATTTTGGGTTATCCGTTGAACAGTATGCAGAAGAGGCTTTTAAAGCGGAGAAGTGCCCAACATTCGGATTTGGGTGTGCTGTATTTCTTCAATCTGATATTGTGAGTTTTCAGCGGCTGGGGTGGAAACGCGAGGAAATTCTGGCCGGACTAGCTAAAGTGCTGCCTAAAAATATCTGGTTATACGTGGCACAAATCCCCAACTTCTCAAAACTGGGATTAAATTTCATTTTGCAAGGGGGTACACAATACAACTTAGCAGCCGTAAAAGCCCAGGTAGATTTTATTGAATCAAGGTTTATTGGAAAATCTGAGAAACCGCATATTAGGGTTCATACTCACTGTGGTGAGAGCGGAGCCATAGGTGCGGCACTTGAAGCCATTCGAATCTACAACAAAGGTTACCGTACAAGCTTTATTGGCATGGAGGCAACTTCAAGAATCCAATATACATCAACAACAAATGAATCAACCCGCTGTCATTTCTGCAAGAATAAATGTTTGCGGACTTTTATTGACGTAATCATTGACCAGGAAGAATTGAATACCGGTGAAAATAAAAAAGCAGGAACAATCAGCCGGCGTTTCATTGTAGGTAATAATTGCGAAAAAGGCGCTGTAGAAGATGTTCGGGATATGAAGGGGATTAAAATTAAAATGGATGCGGCATTACAATCTACCCCCAACCTGATTGATGAATGCAATGAAGAATTATTCAAATCCCCCGAATTAAAGCAACAGCCAGAGAAAAAAAAGAAATGGATTATATCACAATCTATGCATAACCAGGTTGAAGCAAGGAACCACCGCTCCCAATTGACGATAGGAATGCCCCGGGTGCTGTTGATGTATTCATTAGCGCCTCTTTTCCGTGGATATTTTGAAAGCCTGGGGATACAGAAAGACAACATCCTTTTCTCAGATTTCACCACTGAAAAACTTTATAGATCCGGATGTAAACGGGGTGCTATTGACCCGTGCTATCCTGCAAAAGTTAGTTTGGCACATGTACACAATTTACTTTATCCAACAAACAGGAGGAAAAAACCAGATGTGATTTTCGCGCCCATGGTATGCGATCTCAAATCAGAATTATCAAACACATTGGGCAATTGGATTTGTTCGGCCATTGTAGCTTCTTCAGAGTCAGTCAAAGCGGCTTTCACAAAAGAAGAGAATATTTTCGAGCAGGAAGGGGTGAAATATATCAACACATTCCTTAACCTGGAAGAACCTGCCCTGTTCGAAATCCAGATGTACAAAGATTTTAGCAACTTATTAGGGCTATCCAGGGAAGAAAATCACCGGGCGGCACAAGCAGGATTTGAAGCGTTGAAGAATTATAAAGAGTGGAGAAAATCAAGAGCGAAAGAAGTTTTAGAACAAATTGAAAAGGAAGGCAAAATTGGAATTGTACTGCTTGGGAGGCCGTATCATAATGATCCTGGCATTAATCATGGCATCTTCACCAAGTTTCAAAAGTTAGGGTACCCCATCTTCACCCAGGATACTTTACCCACCGATGAAGAAACCTTGAATCGCTTATTTGGGGAAGAAGTAGAGGCAGGAATTATTTCAGATCCGCTGGATATATCGGATGTATGGAAAAACACATTAAGCACGAATGTGAATATGAAACTATGGGCGGCTAAATTTGTGGCCCGGCATCCTAATCTGGTAGCTGTTGAACTCTCCAGCTTTAAATGCGGACATGATGCGCCTACGTACAATGTTATCGAAGAGATTATTGAAACTTCGGGAACACCTTACTTCAGTTTTAAAGACATTGACGAAAATAAACCGGCCGGGGCAATCAAACTAAGAATAGAAACCATTGATTATTTTCTAAAGCGTTATCAAACCGAAGTGGTCAACCGGTTATGCGTTTTAAGTACTGATTGAGTTAATTCACAAAGAAATAATTATCTATTATGCACTTTGTCTTATGGATCTCAATTCACAAACTATCAACCATAAACCTGGTTGGAAACAGGCAGACTAAAAATTATTTCAATGCCAGACTCCAGACTCCCGACTCCTCAACCCGCCCATCCCTCCCTATCTAAACTTCTGTACTGAATCGCTTCCGCCAGATGTTCGGGTTTTATATTTTCGCTTTGTGCGAGATCGGCAATGGTGCGACTTACTTTTAATATACGATCGTAGGCCCTGGCAGATAAATTGAGTTTATCCATAGCGGTTTTCAGCAAGTTTTGTCCCACTGTATTAATTACGCAAACATCTTTCAGCATTTTACTGCTGATCTGCGCATTGCAATAAACGCCCTCCTGATCTTTATATCGATCATCCTGTATTTCCCTGGCATTAATTACCCGGGTTCGTATAGAAGCGGAGCACTCTCCGTTTTTGTGTGCGGATAGTTCTGAAAAAGCTACGGGAGTAACTTCTACATGCAGATCAATTCGATCCAGTAATGGGCCAGAGATTTTATTTAAATATTTCTGAACAGCTCCGGGCGGGCAGCTACATTCTTTTTGTGGATGATTATAAAAACCACAGGGGCATGGATTCATGGAAGCAATTAGCATAAATGAGGCAGGAAAGTCAACAGCAATCCTGGCTCGGGAAATAGTAACGCGTCTTTCTTCCATGGGTTGGCGCATTACTTCCAGGGCAGACCG
The DNA here is from genome assembly GCA_963775145.1 of uncultured Chitinophagaceae bacterium. GTDB lineage: Bacteria > Bacteroidota > Bacteroidia > Chitinophagales > Chitinophagaceae > Endoryza. The sequence goes on along the minus strand of CAVZHZ010000008.1, from coordinate 172,474 downwards.
CTTAAACTCGGGTAATTCATCCAAAAACAATACTCCATTATGTGCTAATGAAATTTCTCCGGGTTGAGGAACTCCTCCGCCTCCTACCAAGGCAGCATCGCTTACGGTGTGGTGCGGAGAACGAAACGGCCGTTTAGAAACCAGCGTTGCATTTTCCGGAAGCTTGCCAGCAACACTATGAATTTTGGTTGTTTCCAATGCTTCGTGTAAGGTTAGAGGGGGAAGAATAGTAGGCAATCGCTTTGCCAGCATGGTTTTTCCGGCTCCCGGCGGTCCAATCAATATTGCATTATGTCCTCCGGCCGCTGCAATTTCCAATGCGCGCTTTATATTTTCCTGGCCCTTTACGTCTAAAAAGTCAAATTCAAAATCATACTGTGAATGAAAAAATTCATCTCTTGTATTCACCGCTACGGGTTGTAACGCTTCCTTATTCTTGAAGAAATCAATTACTTCCCTTATATGAGTCACTCCATATACTTCCAGGTTATTTACCATCCCCGCCTCGCGGCAGTTGGCCCTCGGTACAATCAATCCTTTATACCCTTCCCTACGGGCGGTAATAGCCATTGGTAAAGATCCTTTGATGGGAAGTATCGTTCCATCGAGACTCAGTTCGCCCATCATGATATACTCTTCCAACGGCACCTCGTTTTCCAGTTGTTCATTGGCCACCAACGTGCCGATAGCTATCGGAAGATCAAAGGCCGAACCGCTTTTTCGAATATCTGCCGGGGCCAGATTCACAACGAGTTTAGTGCGCGGCATAAGGTATCCATTACTTTTGACGGCGCTTTCCACCCGTTGCAAACTTTCCTTTACTGCATTGTCGGGTAAGCCAACAATAAAATATTTATTACCGCTTAATACATTCACTTCAATGGTAATGGTTATTGCTTCCACCCCATAGACCGCGCTGCCAAATGTTTTTACGAGCATGATGATGTTGTTTAAGAACCCAGGTCAGATCGGGACGATCAGACCTTCGTTCCCTTAATCCTGCAGGCAATTCTTTACTTGCCTTTTTTCTTTTGTATCCGCTTCATTCAATGTAATAAATTAATTGATGTGGAGGCAACTATAAGGAGTGCTATTCAGCTTTAGTTGCGTCGCACTTTTCCACCACCACCATTCTTTTCGGCTGTAACCTTTACTGGTAGCGGCTTACAGACAATACCGTTCTCTGGTAAAGAAAAAAACTATTGAAACGTGTTTTTTTACCTTGGTTGTTCCCTGGTTGGTGTCCCCACCATCCTGAAACAATTTCTTCACAAACCAATAATAACTTCCTCCTCCACCCGGATTAACTCAAAATCTACAAGTAGAAAACCCACTAAAATAAATAATTATAACTTTCCGAATGCTTCTGCGGTCCACCATTCAATTACTCCGGTTTCATTTTTCTTTCTTTTTGTTGCCCGTTTATTTATTCGCATTGGGCCAGGTGCCTGCTATACAGGTTAGTCATGCGCTGCTGATATTTTTTATCCTTCATCTGCTGGTATATCCATCGAGCAACGGGTATAATTCTTATATGGATCGTGATGAAGAAAGTATCGGGGGTATTGCCAAACCGTTACAGCCAACAAGGCAACTTTTTATCACGAGTATTGCCATGGATGTTTTAGCTTTATTGCTATGTTGTTTCATAAGTGCATTGTTTTTTGGGTGTGTATTGGTATATATTCTTGCCTCGAGAGCCTATAGTTACCGGGGAATCCGTCTTAAAAAATATCCGATTGTCGGGTACCTGACCGTCACTATATTCCAGGGTGCAGTAACTTTCTTTATGGTGTACCATGGAAGCAGCGTGGATAAAACGGTATTGATTTCGCCTATCGGCATGTTGGCAGCAAGCTTATTGATGGGCAGTTTTTATCCGCTCACGCAGATATATCAGCATATGGCGGATGTAAAGGATGGCGTAAGAACAATCAGTTATGTTTTGGGTTATCGGGGCACTTTTATTTTCACCGCGCTCATATACATTTTGGCTATGGGTACGCTTGCATATTATTTCTTTGAGCAGGGACAAGAAAATAAATTTTTTGTACTGGCCACCCTATTGCTCCCTGTTCTCGTATATTTCTTTATATGGGCGGCAAAAGTGTGGAAAGATCCCGCGAAGGCGGACTTTAAGCACACTATGCAAATGAACCAGCTGGCGGCCGTTTGCAGTAACCTGGCTTTTTTAACTTTATTAATCGGGAGGTGGATTTGAGTAAGATAATTTCAATTGGCACGGCCGTTCCGGCCTACAAGCATAAGCAACAGGATATACTGCAGTTTATGCAACGTATTTACGCGTTTAATGATGCCGACAGGCGTAGGCTTCGTTTTCTTTATCATCAAAGCAGTATTGAACACCGTTATTCAGTCATTGGCGATTATAGCAGGCCTTTGCCCGAATGGAAATTCTATCCGCATTCGGAGAATATGGAACCCTTTCCATCTCTCGAGCAGCGAATGACGTGGTACAGCCGTTTCGCGGCGCCTCTTTCATTAGATGCTATACGGCATTGCCTGGAGGGAAAAGTAAAAGAACAGGAAATTACGCATTTAATAACGGTAAGCTGTACCGGAATGAGTGCCCCGGGTTTAGATCTTCAATTAATGGAATTAATGGATTTGCCCCGAACGATATATCGCACTTCTGTAAATTTTATGGGATGCTATGCGGCTATTCATGCATTAAAAATGGCTGATGCTATTTGCCAATCGGAAAAAGGGGCTAAAGTATTAATCGTTTGTACCGAATTATGTACCCTGCATTTTCAGCGCGAAGCTACTATCGACAATATAGCCTCCAGCCTGTTGTTTGGAGATGGCAGTGCGGCGGTATTAGTTGTGGCAGATGGAGCGGCTGCCAGGGGAATTCAATTAAAAAGCTTCTACTCCGAAATCATTCCCAAAGGGAAAAAAGATATGTCCTGGGAGCTTTCTTCTTCCGGGTTTTTAATGACGCTGAGCGGGTACATACCCGATCTGATTGAAGAGGATTTTGAACCACTGGTAAACAGGGCCCTGGCCAAAGCAGGCTTTACAAAACTATCTATTAATAATTGGTGTATCCATCCCGGAGGTAAAAAAATTGTAGAGGTAATTCAGAAAAGCTTGCAGCTGCCGGTGGAAAAACTTCAATACAGTTACCAGGTATTAAAGGAGTATGGAAATATGTCTTCTCCCACCTTGTTATTTGTTCTTAAAAAAATAATGCAGCATAGCAGCGTATCATCCGCTGAGCAAAATGAGATGAATGTTTTTGCTGCCGCATTTGGACCCGGTCTAACAATGGAAACTTTTGTAGCTTCATACTAATGCCTGATTTTTCGCATCGTACATACCAGTCAGAATTACTAGACCGCCCGGATATTCCTTTCGAAGACATACGGCGGAATATGCAGGAGTTGGAAATAATAAATAGATACCTGGGTGGGCACAGGATCACGCTTTCGGGAATGAAATCCGTACTATCGGGGTCATTTACTCCTGGTTCCCTCTTATCAAGAAAAATAACTATTTGCGAAATAGGCTGCGGGGGCGGCGATAACCTGAAAGCAATAAACAGTTGGTGCATAAAAAAGGATATTAAAGTACATTTTATTGGTATTGATATTAATAAGGATTGCATCAGCTATGCCCGGGAAAATTGCCGGACCATTGAGGTAGAATGGAAAGCCAGTGATTACCGGGAAGTTGTTTTTAGAAGTAAACCGGATATCATTTTCTCTTCGCTTTTTTGTCATCACTTCCCTGAGGATGCACTCGTGGAGCAATTAACATGGATGCGCGAAAACGCAAGCGCCGGATTTTTTATCAACGATCTGCACCGGCATTCGTTGGCCTATTATTCCATTAAATGGCTGACCCGTTATTTTTCGGGTAGCTATTTAGTAAAGAATGATGCGCCATTATCTGTATTGAGAGGGTTTATTAGAAGGGAATGGGTTCAGCTGCTTTCACAAGCCGGCATGAGTCATTGTACCATTCAATGGAAATGGGCATTCAGGTGGTTAATGGTGTGTATTAATGGCAAAGGAAGAATTGGATAAGGGATTAATGGCAGTTGTTTTTGTAAGAACGGGGAATGGCTATAGTTTTCAATTTAATGATAAAACACCAAATTTGATTTTGGATTAAGATCATGGCTGCAAATGCTTCATATGACATAGCCATTATTGGTGGCGGATTGGCAGGTCTCGCATTATCTATTCAATGTGTGAAGGCAGGTTATAAAGTGGTGCTGTTTGAGCGCGAAAAATATCCCTTTCATAAAGTATGCGGGGAATATATTAGTCACGAGAGTTGGAATTTCTTACAGGAACTTGGTGTTCCTTTAAGCGATATGCAGTTACCACAGATTAGCCGCGTACTTATCAGTGCTCCTAATGGAAAATTTATGGAACATCGGCTTCCCCTGGGGGGATTTGGGATAAGCCGGTATACATTGGATTATACGCTCGCCGGTATTGCCCGGAAGGAAGGAGTAGATGTTCAGGAAGATACCCGGGTAATGGACGTTGTATATCGAAATAACCAATTTATTATTTTTACAAATAAGGGAGAAGTAGAAGCGAAGGTGGTGGCAGGCACTTTTGGGAAAAGAAGTAACCTGGATGTAAAATGGAAAAGACAGTTTACTCAAAAGAGACCTAACAAGCTAAACCATTTTGTAGGAGTGAAATATCATATTAAGGTGGCTCATCCGGCGGACCTGATCGCCCTTCATAATTTCGAAAATGGGTATTGCGGAATCTCCCAGGTTGAAAATAATAAATACTGCCTCTGTTATTTGACTACGGCTCATAATTTACGGCGCAACCGCAACGATATTCACCTGGCAGAAAAGAATATCCTGATGAAAAATCCATTTCTGCAGCAGATTTTTTCTACCGCTGAGTTTCTTTATGAAGAACCGGTTACTATTTCGAGAATTTCTTTCAATAAAAAAACACAGGTGGAGAATCATGTGTTGCTGATCGGGGATGCGGCTGGTATGATTACCCCCCTGTGTGGAAATGGAATGAGTATGGCCTTGCATGGTAGTAAGCTGGCAGCGGAGCAGATCAACGAATTCTTAAAAGGAAGAATCAATCGTTTTGATATGGAACAGCAGTATACCCAGCAATGGGAAAAACATTTTGGGCGACGGCTGATTATGGGGCGTATATTGCAACGCTTTTTTGGAAATGCAGCTTTATCCAATTTACTATTGAGAGTAGTAAAGCCTTTTCCTAAATTGACAAGCTGGTTGATCAGCCTTACACATGGCCAGCCTTTTTAACCGGATTTTGAAAATGATCTTAAAAAAAACATACAGCAGTATTGTTTTGGTCGCGGCGGTTTTATTTCTGCAGGCGCAAAATTACCATGGTATTCAGGGGTCTTCTTATGCAGGCAGTTTGGGAGTACACAATAATCCCTCTTCGATTGTTAATACTCCCAATAAATGGGATGTTACGGTACTGGGGGCCCAGGCAAAAGTCAGCACGAATATCATAGAAGTGACTAATTATTCCCTGTTATCTTCAGCGAAAAAATCGCAATATGTTTTTAAGAACGGTGAAAAAATCCGGTTTGCCATTACCAGTGCCAATATCAATTTATTAAATACGCGGATTGCTTTGGGACGTAAAAAGTCTATTGCTTTTGGCGCAAACCTGCGCAATTATGCTTTCATAAAAACCAGTGAATATAATTTTTACGATACACTTAAAAATGTGGGCGACCTGCTATCTCAGAACGAACGAAACCAGCCACTGGGTGCTGATTTTGTAAATAGCGGATGGATTGAATTATATGGTAGCTATGCACAAACTATATTGGATAACGAGTACTTCCGGTTAAACGCGGGAGCTACGCTCAAACTGAGCCGGGGTATATCTGGCGCCCACGCTGTATTGCAGAATGGAAAGTTTGAATCCATTCCTGGCGGTGATCCGGCCCGGTACAATATAACAGGAGCCGATGCACGCTTTGGATATTCCTCCAATTACGATCGCTGGCAAAATGAAAATAGCCGCATAAATAATCTTCGCAATTTTCTTACCTATACCGAAGGTGGGGCTTCCATAGATGTAGGTGCCGAACTGCTTATTAAAACACAGGCTGTTATTCGATATGGAGAGGATGATTATTTTGATTACGATTGGAAACTAGGGGTTTCTCTATTGGATTTGGGGGCCAATCAATTTAAATACGGAAAGCAGAGCCGCAGTATTACAGGCGTGCAAAATGGTATTAACAATGTTAGCTTAAACCAGAAGTTTGATTCAACGATCCGTTCAATGGCCACGTTTAATGATAGCCTGGCAACAGTGGCCGGCCAGTTTACTGCGCTTGCCGGAAAGTTCCGGATATTGAATCCAACACGACTGGTACTGAATGCCGACCGTTATTTACTGGGTGGTTTTTATATTAATGCAGAAGTTTCAATCAATCTTTCGGCCGTTTTTGGAAAAAGATGGTTGTATGTAAAAGAAATGAACCTGATAACTCTTACCCCAAGGTGGGAAACGCCGCGTTGGGGATTTTATATGCCGTTATCATTTAATACTCAAAAGCAATTTTGGATAGGGGGGGCTGTTAAAGCCGGCCCTGTGTTAATTGGATTACATAACCTGGCTTATATCTTTTCTTCAAAAAGTTTGCATAAAGGGGGAGGATATATAGCCATCATTATTCGCTCCCCGAATGGTAACGGAAACAAAAGCGATAAACGACTGAATTGTCCCACGGTGAACAACAGATAAGTAATTCTTCTGCGTTATATTCCTAATAAATGAATTAATTTTTATCATGCAGGGAGGCAATAAAATTATTTTGGGTCTGATAATTTTTCTGATAGCCATTTCCCCGGTAATTCATGCACAAGAATCAGCAGACAAATTATATGTATTCGATGCTAACTGGAAGGGAACAGATGTAAAGCATGCACAATACCTGCTGCGTATTAAAAAGATCAGCGATTCAACCTGGCAATGGGATACTTATAATATCCTGGGCCCTTTGATAAAAACGGAACTGTTTAAAGATCCGGATGGAAATGTAGCAGAAGGAGAGGTTTACTTTTACAATGCAAGTGGAAGCATTGATTCCATTCACAATTATAAAAATGGACTGGCTCATGGTGAATGGTATTATAAGAATGATACTGGAAGGGCTACTATTGTAAAAGTATTTTCAAATGGTATACTAATAGAGGAAAGGAATCTTATAATGGAAGATTCAATAAAAAATCTAAGAGGTATGAATGTGAAAGCAGCAGATCCCAAGACGATAGAAAAAGAGTCCGAATTTCCCGGTGGCCAAAAAGGGTGGGCCAAATACTTAAATAAAAGTGTTTTATACCCGGATCGGGCGTACAACAACAAGATACAAGGGATGGTGCAGGTGCAATTTATCGTTGACACTAACGGGAATGTTATCGAACCCCGCATTGCAAAATCTGTTGAATTCTCCCTGGATGAAGAAGCGCTTCGGCTTATTCGCCGTTCACCTAAATGGATCCCGGCCGAACAAAAGGGGCGGAAAGTAAAATCCTACAAACTGCAGCCGGTTGTATTTCAACTGTAATTATCTTTCAATAAGTTTTGAAAATTCAGAAGTATATTCTAATTTTGAGTAAAGTAAAACTGAACGATTATGAAACTGGCTGAAGCTAAACAACAATTTATTGCTTCCTGGGGTGCTTTTGGAACGCATTGGGGTATCAATCGAACCATGGCACAAATTCATGCTTTGTTATTAGTAAGTGCCGACCCCCTTAGCCAGGACGACCTGATGGAACAACTTAATGTGAGCCGGGGAAATGCTAATATGAATATCCGGGAACTGATTGATTGGGGGTTGGTGGACCGCATCATAATTCCGGGAGAACGTAAAGAATATTTCAGTGCTGAAAAAGATATTTGGAAGGTGGCTACCCAAATTGTGAAGGAACGCAAGAAAAGAGAACTGAACCCGATGCTGAAACTATTAGAAAACCTGGAAGAGGTGGATGGAGATAAGAAAGATAAGCACGTCAAACAATTTACCGATACTATTCATAGTATTAAACGTTTTGGATTGCAGGCCGACAAAATGCTGGATGTATTAGTAAAAGCAGATGAAAACTGGTTTGTCGGAAGCTTAATGAAACTATTTAAATAATGTATTGAAGTTAATTGATGGAAATAATAATTTCCTGAGGCCCTATACAATTCTATGATAAATATTCTATGCGAATATCAAAATTGAAAAAAATGAACACATAACAACCAGTATATATTATTTTATTCACAAACCGGGGAGCCGGTTTTTATTTAGGCATATTGTTTCACAAAATTCTGAAATTATAAAATATTAAATCAGATGAAAAATAAAAAAATCATCATCGCCGGGGGAACTGGGTTTATCGGGCAGGCCCTGGCGAAATATTTTGGAAAAGAAAACAGGGTGATTATTCTGAGCAGGCAGTCGGTGCAAAATCAAAACAATAATCATAATCATTCATTAGTAAAAGCCGCGGATGGATACAATATCACTTATTGGCGATGGGACGGGCAATCAATCGAGAAACATTGGGCTAATGAAGCAGAAGGTAGTGACCTTGTAATTAATTTGGCTGGAAAATCAGTGAACTGCCGGTATTCAGAAGGAAATAAGCAATCTATACTTGATAGTCGTTTACGACCGACCGCTGTTTTGGGTGAAGTGATCCGGCAATGCACAAGACCTCCTAAATTATGGATCAATGCCGCCTCCGCGACTATATATCAACATAGCCTTTCTGCACCGAATGATGAAAACAGCGGAATGATCAGCGAACAAAAGAAAGATAATATGCCTTATTCCTCCATCGACCAACTTCGCTTTAAATGGAAGAGATGGATTCGAAGTTGGAAAAAAGGGAAGGATTCGGAGGAGGTGAAAAATCTTGATCTTGATTTTTCTGTCCAGGTATGCAAACGCTGGGAGCAATCATTTTTTGAGCAGCCTACACCATTTACGCGCAAAGTAGCACTGCGTGCGGCCATTACACTTGGAGAAGAAGGTGTGATGGTTCCTTATTTTAACTTATTGAAATTTGGTTTAGGTGGTTACCAGGGTGATGGCCAGCAAATGGTTAGTTGGATACATGTAGAAGATATAGCCCGGAGTATCGAATGGATCTTTGATCACCCGATTATGGAGGGCGTGTATAATTGTTCGGCTCCTTATCCAGTTTCCAATAAAGAGTTTATGGAAACCATGCGGGAACTGACCGGCAATAAATTTGGATTACCTGCCTGGTCATGGATGCTGGAGATAGGAACCGCTTTACTTGGTACTGAATCTGAGCTTATTTTGAAAAGCCGGTGGGTATTGCCTGCTAAACTTTTACAATCTGGTTTTACATTTAAATATCCTTTTTTGAAAGCAGCGCTGAGGGAAATTGTAGATAGAACACCACGCAAACATTATCATTTGTTTTGAATCCGAAACGGATGGATATTGTTAGTTTTGATTATGGAGAAAGCAAAAAAAACGCTGGTACTCGGGGCCTCTGATAACCCGGTACGGTATAGTTACCTGGCCATTGATCGACTGCGTCAACACGGGCATCCGGTAGTAGCAATTGGAAAAAAAAGAGTAAAAGTAAATGGGGTAGAGGTGGAAACAGAGCCTACACTTTTTAATCAGGTTGATACAGTAACTCTTTATCTGAACCCGCAGCATCAGCAATCGTATTATGATTATATTCTTTCCCTTCATCCCAAACGGGTAATCTTTAACCCCGGATCAGAAAACGAAGAACTTCAAACATTATTAAAGAAAAATAATATCCCATTTATGGAAGCCTGCACTTTAGTGCTGTTGAGTACGGGACAATACTAAGAAATTCATCAGTGTTTTTACGATAAGAGCAACCCGGCATAATTTTGATTTGTCGAACAAAATATTAATTCAACTTGCCCGTTTACTTATTCAATATCGAAACGCATCATTTTATTTTTTTTGTTTGTAGTTCGTACCCCCCGAAAGCAAGTTTATAAATCCAAAAATCATCCTGTTGATGAAAAACCGTTACCTATCCGGTTTGCTGGGGGTCTGTATTATTAGCGCTGTTGCTACTAAAGCCCAGGAGCCTGTTCATGTTAAACAGCAAACCCCCGATAAACCTTATATCTTTTCCCAACTTCCAGACCGATCAATTTGTGCGCCTGCGGAATTACAGGAGCTCTTCCGAAGCAATTCCTCCACGTCAATTTCTATTCATTTATCTGGTGGCAAATTATTGCGGGGAGTAATTACTGAAAAAATAGAGCGCTCTCCCGGAATTACCAGTATTAATATTAAACTATCAGATTATCCGGGCGCACTATTTAATCTTTCCAGTTATACGCAACCAGGTCAATCACCCGTAATAAAAGGTCGCATCATTCATCCGCAGGCAGGGGATGTGCTGGTGCTTAGCCTGGAGAACGATCAATATTTACTGCAGAAAAAAGCACAAAAATTCTTTATGACTGAATAAGAAAGTAATTGCCGGAATATTTTTTAGAATCCCTAACCCCCGATATAAAATCTGACCTATGAAAGCAATCCTGTCTGTACTCATTGGAGGATTAGTATGTATGTCAGCCGGAGCGCAAATCCCTAAACTAAATAGTTATAGCGCTGCACCGGCTGTTATATTCCTCGATTTTGACGGACAATATGTGCAGGGAACTTCTTGGAACTGGAGTGGTCCTATTAATGCACAAAGTTCCGGTTTATCTTCTGCCGCTATTACGGAAATCTTTAACCGGGTGGCAGAAGATTACCGGATATTTAATCTAAACATTACAACAGATTCCACGGTATATGCATCTGCGCCCCCAACAAAGAGAACAAGAGTAGTGGTAACAACTACGTATGAATGGTACGGTATGGCCGGTGGGGTAGCTTATGTGGGATCATTTACCTGGGGCGATGATACACCGGGCTGGGTTTTCAGTGGATTGCTCAATTACAATGTAAAAAAAATAGCCGAAGCTATTTCACACGAGGCGGGCCATACACTAGGATTACAGCATCAAAGTAATTACGACGGCAATTGTTTGAAAACGGCTGAGTATAGCCTGGGCCAGGGAAGCGGCCAAATTGGCTGGGCTCCTATTATGGGTGTTGGATACTATCAGAATATTACTACCTGGCATAATGGACCCAATGCTTTTGGATGCACGTATTTTCAGGATGATATTTCTATTATTGCCGGCTCCCCGAACAACATTGGCTTACGTTCAGATGATCACGGTAATACTCATCAGCAGGCCAGTACTATCGGTATTCTTGCAAATAGTTTCCAGGCAAGTGGATTGATAAATACTGCCGATGACAGAGATGTGTTTAGGATAACACTTACCAGTTCCACCAATTTTCGGCTGAGTGCCATTCCGCAGAATGTAGGCAATAATAATTCGGGAGCCGATATGGATATAAGGGTTACCCTATTGAATGAAAGCGGGGATACCTTGAGCCGCTACAACCCAATGGATTTACTTGACGCAGGGATCGATACAAATTTGAATAGCGCCACTTATTACCTGGTAGTAGAAGGAGTGGGAAATGCCAATTTACTGGATTATGGAAGTTTGGGTTTTTATACGCTCACCGGAACGCTGGCAGGCATCGGGGTGCTAGCCGTCAATCACCTGGTTTTATCAGGAAAAAATAATTATGGAAATCATCAGTTGCAATGGAACTATCAATCGGATGAAATTATTGAAAGGATAGAGGTGGAATCATCCGCAGATGCCATTCATTTTAGAACGATAGCCACACTGAATGCAGAGGCAAACACTTTTACGTGGCAGCCTATTACCGTAAGAACTGCCTGGTATCGCATTAAAGTGGTACCGGTAAACGGGAGCAGGGTCTATTATTCGAATATTATTGCGCTTCGCGGCACAAGTAGTAAAGCAGTTATTCTGCAGGGTAATATTATAAAGAACGAATTGGTCATAAATGCAGATACAGAATATTATTACCAATTACTCGACCACAAAGGCAGTTTATTAAGAAAAGGAGCATTGCTTTCGGGGACCAATAGGATTGCAACCAATACATTTCCGGGTGGTTTATTGCTTTTGAGAATCTTTAACTATTCGGACAGCCAACTATTTAAATTAATAAAACAATAATCCGTACGCTATGTTTTATGATGGGTTTTCCGTAATTTCGGAAAACCCATTTTGCTATGCATATGAAATGGAGAAAATTTAATGGAGACCTGATCAATATTCCCATTATTGAGGCCGTTGAACACGCCATCAAACGAGAAACGGATAAGGGGTACAAACTAAAGGTTTGTATTGGTACCGATTCCCAGGTGAAAGGTTCCGAAACAGAATTTGCAACCGTTATAGTTTTTTTACGCGAAGGACATGGAGGATTCATGTTCATCCACAATGAGAAAACAAAACAGGCCTATTCTATTAAGGAACGCATGTTGGTGGAAGTGGCCAAAAGCATTGAGATTGCTTATGAACTTTGCAACCTGTTTACCGTATATGACGTAGACATGGAAGTACATGCGGACATTAACACGAACCCGCATTTTAAAAGCAACGATGCACTTAAAGAGGCCATGGGATATATATTGGGAATGGGCTTCGCTTTTAAAGCCAAACCGGAAGCCTTTGCGAGCAGCAGCTGCGCAAACAAAGTTGTTAACTAAACCCTGCCTATCCCGCAGGGTTTTTAATAGTGGTTACTTAATCACTGTTCAAGCAGTTTTCTGCCTGATTCATAAATTAGCCAGAAATAGTTACGGACTTAATAGAACCCAGAGGGCTTGTGATAATATTCAATGTTGGTTAAAACTTAAGTTTTCGAGTTAATCAGTCTTGGCTTTTACCTGGTTATTACACTCTTCAATAAAATTCAGCAACTTTTCTCTTCCTAATTTCTTCACCGCGCTGGTAATAAAGTGCTGTGGTAAGAATTGCCAGGTCTTGCGCATGGCTGCCAAAAAATCCTTCACATTTTTGCTAACTTCTTTTTGCGTTTCTTTATCGGCTTTGGTAAAAACAAGACAAAAAGGTATTCCCCATTTACCTAATTGAGATAAGAAATCAAGATCTGCTTTTTGCGGACTGTGCCGGCTATCAATCAATACAAAAACATTTACCAGGTTTTCCCGTTTGCGCAGGTAGTTTTCAATCATTTGTTCCCATCGCCTGCGGCTATTTTGGGATACTTTGGCATACCCGTAGCCTGGTAGATCCACCAGGTACCAACGCAGCCCATGTTCTTTTTTCGAAGCACCCCCTTTCTGATCTGATGTGGTTACTATATCGAAATGATTAATAAGTTGCGTTTTGCCAGGTGCGGAAGATGTTTTGGCCAGGTTATGAATATCACAAAGCATATTAATAAGTGAGGACTTACCCACATTACTTCTACCAATGAATGCATATTCGGGCCGGTCGGGCCTGGGGCATTGCAGGTAATCGGGACTGCTAATAACGTATTCAGCTTTTTTGAAGATCATCGAGCTGCAAGTTAGGGGGAGTTTGTTTAGTTTCAGATTTATAGTTTCTTGTTATTAGCGAGCAACTATCCCAATTGTGACAAGCCTCTTTTAACCCGGGATTGGAAATTTACAATATTAAACAGGCGGATTCAAACCAAAAACTCTCTCCTATCTTTGCCCCCATGTCAAAATATTCGCATGATACCATTGTGCCGTTCAAAGATTCTGATCAGAGTAAAAAAGAACAGGTCGCAGGCATGTTCGACCAAATTGCCTTCCGGTACGATCTGATGAATCGTTTCTTAAGTGGAGGAATCGATATGTACTGGCGAAGGCGGGCTATTAAGGAACTAATGCCGTTAAAACCGCAAAAAGTACTTGATGTAGCAACCGGAACGGCGGATGTGGCCATTATGACTTATAAATATTTAAAGCCAGAAAAGATAATTGGCATAGATATTTCAGAAGGAATGCTGCAATTGGGAAGAAAAAAAGTAGCCAAGTTGTTGTTAAATAGGCACATAGAGTTGGAAACCGGGGATAGTGAGGCAATAAAATACAGTGATAATACGTTTGATGCCATAACCGTAGCTTTTGGTGTTCGCAACTTTGAGCACCTGGAGAAAGGATTGAGTGAAATGATGCGGGTTTTGAAGCCTGGAGGCAAACTGGTAGTGTTGGAATTTTCAAAGCCAAAGAAACAATGGTTCAATGGGGTATATAATTTATACATGAAAATTATTGCGCCCAAAGCCGGGCAGTGGTTATCAAAAAATAAAGACGCTTACCAATATTTAAATAACTCAGTAAAAGCATTTCCCGAAGGCGAAACATTTCTACACATTTTACAACAAACCGGTTTTTCGGACACAACCTTAAAAAGGCTGAGCTTAGGTATATGTACAATTTACTGCGGAAAAAAAAATACGGGCTGAAAACAATCTTACTGTCGTTGATCGTATTGGTAAAAATTACTCCCCTGCTGGCGCAGGAAGTAGAACTCAATTTACCTAACCATGATGAAAAGCGGTATTATCTCGGTATTGCGTTAATGTACAATAACTCCCGTTTCCAGTTAGAGCAGCATCCGCGCTTTTTAGAAAACGATAGTGTTCTTTCTATAAATCCGCTCAATACGGGTGGTTTTGGATTAGCCGGGATTCATACTTTGCGCCTTTCTCCCCGGTTTGAAGTGCGGGCAATCTTCCCCCAATTATTATTTTCTTATAAAAATCTAACCTATAATTTAAAGTATCCGAATAAGTCGCTGGAAGAAGATACGTTTATGACCAGGCAGGTGGAATCTATATTGCTTGGTTTCCCCATTCACTTTAAGTTCCGGAGCGATCGAATTGATAATTTTCGGGTGTATATGTTTGCTGGTGGAAAGATCGAGTACGACCTGGCTTCCAATTCCAGTGCCCGAAGAGCCGAAAACCTGGTAAAATTAAAATCATTCGATATGGGCGTGGAGGCTGGTATTGGCTTCAATTTTTATTTTCCGGTGTTTATCTTGTCGCCGGAAATCAAAATCAGTAATGGTCTCATTAACACACATAGCCGGGATGTCAATTTAAAATTCTCCAATACGATCGATCGCCTAAATTCCCGTATGATTATTTTTTCGCTGATATTTGAAGGATAATATGATTTAATGACCCCGAGCGGCCTAGTCAGACCGGGACGGTCAGACCATGTCAATTTTCCTTCATTATCTATTTATTTCTTTTACCCGATGGTGGTGATGCCGGTTTGGTTTCATTCCTGTTCACTAATTGTTCTTTTAAGAAGATGCTGATCTTGGTAAATAGATTTATTCTCGCTACGTTTTGCGCTCCCCCGTCACTGATATTATGTGCGTAGTCGGGAAAGAAATATTGCTGAAATTGTTTATTGGCCCGGATCAGTTCGCGGCTGAATTCCATTGAATTCTGAAAATGTACATTATCGTCAGCACTTCCATGAATCAGTAATAAACCATCCTTATAATTATTTACAAAACTGACAGGCGAAGCATTTTTATATCCATCTGCATTTTCCGCGGGAAGGGTCAGTTGCCGTTCTGCATATATATTAGAATAGAAGCGCCAGTTGGTTACCGGGGCAATAGCTATATGCGCTTTAAATAATCCATAGTATTTGGTAGCTGCCAGGGCGCTGAGATAACCACCATAGCTCCATCCCATAACTGCGGTGTTAGCCGTATCAATGCGGTAGTTTCGGGTAAGATAATTTTTAACGGTTCGGATATCTGCCATTTCCACATCCCCCATTTTCTTATAGGATTGTTTCCTGAAATTTGCTCCCTGGCCGGGGGTCCCCGATGGATCGATACAGGCCACCAGGTATCCCTGGTTAGCAAGGTAGCGCATTGTTAAACCCATCTTATCCATCCATTGGTTCTTTACCTCCTGGTGCGTATGACCACCGTATACATATAATAATAATGGCAAGCCCTTGTTGGGGTCATATTGAAAAGGCCTGATCACCCATCCGTTCAGATTATTTCCATTAGCCGTATTGACTGTAAACTGTTCAACTTTCTGCACATTGTATTCGCTCAACCGGTCGCGGGTGGTTCTACTTCTTATTAGTGATGAGTCCAGCAAATTCTTGCCGTTGGTATTAAAAAGATTCAGGGAGGAGAGATCATTCGAAGAAGAATATTGGTCCAGAAAATATTTATAATTCGCAGATAACAACGGGTTATGAAAGCCCTCACCCACGGATAATTGCCTGCGCCCGGTTCCATCCATATTCATTTTATATAAATACTGCTGACGACCATTTCCTTCATTGGCGATGAAGTAAATTTCTCCATTGTCTTCATCCACTCCTTCCACCGAAACTACTTCATTGGCGCTTTTAGAAAGTTGTTTCATACTGCCATTGTTCAGGGCCACTTCGTAAATATTCGCAAAGCCATCTTTTTCACTTAGCCATAATAAGGAACTGCGGGTCTGTAAAAAATAAATGTTATTAGGAAATACCTTTACATAATCGGTAGCGGTTTCTTCGAATACTTTCCGGGAAGTACCATTGCGCACATTTATCTTTAACACTTCCAGGAGTGTTTGCATGCGGTTAAGCCGCTGCACCCAAAGCGCCCCTCCGTCATTTTGCCATTTCAACCCAACGATATATTGATTGGGATTAACTCCCACATCTGCTTTGGTGAGCACTTTGTCGCGTATATTATAAATATATACCTGCACTTCCGGTATCGCTTCCCCAGCTTTTGGGTATCGTTGGTTAAAAATATCCGGGTAGGTTCTTCCTTCATACGTTGTAATCGGATAATTCTGAACTACCGTTTCATTAAAGCGTAAAAATGCAATAGACTCGCCATCGGGACTCCACCTATACGCTTGCCGCATTCCAAAACCGTTTTCATACAGGGCATCTGCCATTCCATATAAGGTCCTGCTCACGCTTCCATCCATCGTAATGGCAGTAACCAGGTCGGTAGCCAGGTCCTTGACAAATAAATTTCCCTCCCGGATAAATGCAATTCGTTTGCTATCGGGCGAAAAGGTCACATAGCTTTGTTTGCCATCGGAAGAAACCGGCCTGAGCGTTTTACTAACCCGGTTCCATATATAGTTAGCTTCTTTGGTAGATGAATAAAAAAAGGGTTCTATCTGTGTTTGGATGAGTATATTTTTATCATCAGGCGAAAAAGAAAAGTCTTCAAAGAAAGTAAATGTTACCGGCAGGGAATCTTTTTCAGATCGCACCTGGTTTGAAAATATCGGTTCGAATATTTTAGGAAATGCAAAACCCGTTGTTTGGATAAGCTGTTCGCTGCCGGAAGGATCGTTATATATAAATGCCATGGAATCGCCATTGTTCATCAGGTGAACGCGCAGGTTACGTTCATCAAAATAACCGTTCCAGATAGCATCCAGCGTTAATTCTTTTTTTGGGGTGGGATTTTTTCTTTGCTGTGACTGTAATCCTAACGTGTACAAACAAAAAACTATCATTAACAGTTTTCTCATAAAAGAAATTTGGTTTTGACTTTTAGTTACTCTCCCGTCCGGAAGTATGACAATGCTTTTTAGAAGATGGCCATTCCATCGCTAATAGTCATATTCCCTTCTAAACATATTCATCCGCAGGCCGGCAGTGAATATCGTGGCATCTGGCGAAGGAGATATGCCTGCCGGTTTGCTTTGCTTTCGGAACATACCCCCGATTTCAATATACAGGTTCTCTTTCCATTCGTAAGATAACAGTATTTGCGCATTTACTCCTTTGGTGCTGATGCCCGAGCCAATTTCATAGCCATAATCACCCGCCGGGCGGTAAGTATTTAATTTAAAAATATTGCTCCCGTAATTCGTGTTGGCGCCGGTGGAATCGATTCCCTGTTTCCAGTAAATGAGCCGAAGGGAAGTAGTCCATTTGGGATGGGGCTGGTAACGAACAATTCCGATGAATTCAGCGAAATTCGCTCCCAACGGGTGTGCCATTGGCTGATTGAAATGGGAATAATTGGAAACTGAATCACTGTGTGAATAGGTAAATGGTCGTACAAGATTTAATTCCCCCTGAATATCGAGGTTTTTGATATTAAAGAGATCTATATGCTTTGCTCCTAATTGCACTCCATATTTATTAGCCCACCAACCGTTACGGGCTCTGATTTCTTTCAGAAAGAATTCATCAAACAACAACTGTCCGTAAAACTGCGCCCGTTTGGCAACGTTAGCTTTAAAATCAAAACCAACCAGGGCATTGTCGGCGCTGCCATTCTGTTGTTCGGCCACCCGTAAAAACATAATGGGGTTAAGGTAAGTAAAATCAAAATTATTTTTCCGGCCGAATATGACTGCTTCAAACAGACCCAGGTTGAGCCATTTGGCGGCATTAATACTGAGATGATGTATAGCAGCATATTTTTTATCCAGCAGGTTATCTCCAAGGCCGCGCACATACCTTGGATTTAACTCCATAAAGAGGTTGAGGTAATTTAATTTCCAGATGCGGGTGTTGATCTTTAAAAACAGGTAACTGTTTCCATAATCACTCAGGAACAAACTGCGATATCCGTTTCCAATAAAATGTTTGTCATAACCAAATTGGAAATCGAGGTATTTGGTTGCATTGAAATGTATAGATCCTCTACCATCAAAATAATCAGTGGCTGTAGTTTTGAATGCTTTGTAGTAGCCAACCCCGGGTACGGCATCAAAAGAGTCGATGCGTTGCTGCAGGAACCGTGGTCCCCGTTCCTGGTTATCGGTTAAATAAGCGGAAAATCCAATCCGCCTGGCAATCAACCCGCGAAAGGTCAGTCCTTTGGTATTTTGAAATACCCGTTCAGTATTATTCGCTTCTTTTGAAAGGGTGAATTGAAAAACAGGGTTCACGGCGAGGAAAAAATCAGGGGCATTCACTTCGATGAGGTTCGCTTTAGACTTATAAAATGTATTCCAGACACTTTTTTTACTCTGGAAATCCGTTTTATCTCCCGATACCCATTCGCTGTTATTCATCAGCAAACTGTGCAAATTGAATTGGTCAACCGGTGAAAGTAAGTTTCCGTCTGTTTTTTGTACCGAATCAGCAAATTCTCCTATCCGCACGGCATAGCGGCGGCTGATAGGTTTGATGGTAAGTACGTTTAGGTCCGTATTGGTTTGTAATTTAATATCGAGCCTGTCAAGTAGTAGCTGGTGCTTATTTCCCTGCGGAAGAAAGGTGGATTGAGCCGATAACGTATAGGGGATCATCAGTAAAACGATCCGCAACAGATTTTTTACAATAAATTGCATGCCGGTTGTTTAGAAAATTTAGTATTATCAATTATGCAAAGATACCTGATTAAAAATAGTACGGTTGTGAATGAAGGGCGTTCAAGGGTACAGGATGTATTGTTGGCGAATGGCCGCATAGAAAAAATAGAAGATGCCATCCAGCCCCGCGGTGCGTTCATAGAAATAAACGGTGAAGGAAAACATCTGTTACCGGGGGCCATCGACGACCAGGTACATTTCAGGGAGCCTGGCCTTATCCACAAAGGAACCATTTATACGGAATCCAAAGCGGCGGTAGCCGGGGGCGTTACTTCGTTTATGGAAATGCCAAATACCATGCCACCCGTATTTACGCAAGATTTGCTGGAGGAGAAATATCAAACCGCTTCCAGGACGGCGTTAGCCAATTACTCGTTCTATATGGGCACTTCCAATAGTAATGCCCTGGAAGCCCTGCAAACGAATAAACGTAAGAATGAAATATGCGGCATGAAAATATTCATGGGCTCTTCTACCGGGGGCTTATTGGTTGATAATTATATCACATTAGAAAAACTATTTAGCGAGAGCGAGGTACTGATAGCTACCCATTGCGAAGATGAGCGGATCATCAAATCAAATTTAGAAAGGTTAAAAAGAGAAAAAGGGATATTGGAGCCTTCCGATCATCCCCGGGTGCGGGACGAGAATGGTTGTTTTGAATCGTCGCTGACGGCCATTCAAATTGCCAAAAAGTATAATACCCGTCTGCATATTCTACATATCAGCACGGAAAAAGAACTCCAGCTTTTTTCCAATATGATGCCATTGGAACAAAAAAGAATTACCGCTGAAGTATGTGTACATCATTTGCATTTTACGGCGGTGGATTATGCTTCCAAGGGCTATCTTATAAAATGTAACCCGGCTATAAAGGCGCCCAATAACCGGGAGGCTCTCTGGAAAGCACTGTTAGACGACCGGCTGGATGTAATTGCGACTGACCATGCTCCGCATACGATGGAGGAAAAAGGTTATTACCGGAATGAACAGGGAATGCTTACTCCTCTTACCATAACGGAAGAGGGATCGGGAATCTTATGAAAAAGCGCATGCGGGACTTCCCCTGGTTCAGCATCCTGTATTGCTTATGTTGCATTACGTGAAGCAGGGAAAAATTTCGATAGAAAAAGTAGTGGAAAAGATGAGTCATGCAGTGGCCCGCTGCTTTCAGGTTGTTGAAAGGGGATTTATACGGGAGGGATATTTTGCTGACCTGGTATTGGTAGATTTAAACCAAACAACGCTGTTAACAAGGAAAATATATTGTATAAATGTGGATGGAGCCCGCATGGAAGGATTTACTTTCCCCGCTGCAATTACCCACACTTTTGTAAATGGAAATTTAGTGTATGGAGAAGGAGTATGGGATGAATCCGCTAAAGGAAAACGTTTGCAATTTAATAGGTAACCCAAAATATTATAAACCAGGAATAAAATAGGATGAATGAAAAAACTTCGCCGCTCAAGGTGCCACCAACTGGTTAATTTTTCACTTACTGTTATTCATTTCCATGAATATTGACCAAACTACCTACAACGATCTGTCCATCTTTCATGCGGAGGAGGAGTTTTCTATTTTTCACCGGCTCAATTTTACTGAAACGGTGGAGGGCAGGGAGTGGTTATGGAGGTTTTTTAATAATCCTTTCAGCGATCTTCGGCAGATCGAAGAAACGCAGCAGATCATCGGTACCATATTGGAGTCACATGCAAAATGGCCAGACAGCATCAGTAACGGTACGCTGATGGTGATAGAAAAATTTTACGATAGTAATATCGATGGCATGCCCGAACACGCCAGTTTCTTAAATGCGCTTACTTATAAATCTTTTCATAGCCCGGATTTTTCCCTTGTTCGTTACTCCCTTTCCCATTTTGCTGATTTTTTCCGGGGTATGCAGCAATTGATAGGGATACTGAACCAGGGAGGGGCGCCCGAAATGATTAAAACATTTTTACAACGGGCATCAGATTTAATGAATAAACCGGTGGTGCAGGAACTGGTTAAACGCAATACCGCGGACCCATTTAGCTGGAGAGAAACGATCTATTTTGGTAATTATATTAAAGATCGTTTTCGCCAGGAAAGTATCGAACTCATCAACATCTTTGGCCGGTTTGATGCCTGGCACTCGATGGCCGTAGCCGCTCAGCATTTTAGTCTCTGTTTCCCGAAGTTTACGCGCGATCCGCATCCATTAATTGATGCCCAGCAATTATATCATCTATTATTACCTGTTCCCGTGGCCTATGATGTACATATGAGCAAAGACAGCAATTTTATTTTCTTAACAGGGGCTAATATGGCTGGCAAAAGCACTTTTATAAAAGCCGTGGGTTGTGCCGTATTCCTGGCTCATTTGGGAATGGGTGTTCCGGCTAAAGAAATGAAGCTTTCCATTTTTGATGGATTACTGAGTAATATTAATGTGGTGGATAATATCGTAAAAGGAGAAAGCTATTTTTTTAATGAAGTGCAGCGCATTCGGAATACCATAATAAAAATAACGGATGGGCGGAAATGGCTGGTGCTTATTGATGAATTATTTAAAGGTACCAATGTGCAGGATGCTATGAAATGTTCTTCCACCGTAATTAAAGGACTCATCAAGATACATAATTCAATATTTATTCTTTCTACCCATTTATATGAAATCGGCGAAGAGTTGAAGCCGTATCCAAATATTTCATTCCGCTATTTTGAAACGGCCGTAAAAGAAGACCAGCTCGAATTCAGCTACCATCTGAAAGAAGGAATCAGTAACGACCGGTTGGGTTACCTGATCTTAAAAAGAGAAAAAGTGGTGGAGATGCTGGAGAAATTGTAAATAACACGAACACGGCCGGTAATAGTTACCACATTTGTCATAGTGTAAACGCTGTTTCAGTGCAGGGAGGATCTCCTCTTATAGATGTAAAATTACTCATTGGCCACTCCTTTTTGGCGAAAGTATAATCAAACCCCATTTATTTATAACTTCATTGGTAAATTAATGTCCAATGATAAAACTAAGGATTTTTTTAGCCTGTTTCTTTTTTATCAATTCAGTCTATGCCCAAAAGCCCGATGCACTTATTGACGTACTTCACTATTCCTTTTCGATAACGGTTTCCGATAACAATGACGAAGTGGAAGGCCGGGCCAGAATTCGCTTTGTGGCTTTAAAGGAAACAAATTCTATTGCTATTAACTTCGTAAAAACAGGCTCCGACAAAAAAGGAATGAGTGTGACGAGTGTATTGGAAGAGAACCAACCCATTTCATTCACACACAACAACGATCTGCTGAAAATAACTTTTGGCAAAAAGCTGCCTCCCGGGGCCATAAAAGAAGTGGAGGTGGTATATCATGGAATACCGAAAGACGGGCTATATATCGGAAATAATAAATTCAAGCACCGTGTTTTTTTTGCGGATCACTGGCCCGACAAAGCCCGAAACTGGTTACCCTGCGTAGATCATCCGGCCGACAAAGCCACCGTAGATTTTATTATTACAGCTCCCGATCATTACCAGGTAATAGCTAACGGAGTACAGGTAGAAGAAACCTCGCTGGGGAATGGAAAAAAATTGACGCATTACCGGGAAACCATTCCCTTGCCCACTAAAGTAATGGTTATTGGAGTAGCGGATTTTGCCGTTCAGTTGGCCGATGAGTTGAATTGTATTCCGGTATCCAGTTGGGTATATCCGGAAAATAAGGAAGCTGGTTTTAATGACTATGCACGGGCATCGTCCATACTTCCTTTTTATATTAATAATATTGGCCCTTATCCCTATAAAAAGTTAGCCAACGTTCAATCCACCACTGTATTTGGAGCATTGGAAAATGCAAGCGCGATTTTTTATAATGAAAATTCCGTTACCGGAAATGGAAATACTGAACCCCTGATGGCTCATGAAATAGCGCATCAATGGTTCGGTAATATGGCTACTGAAAAAGAATGGGCCCATGTTTGGCTGAGTGAAGGGTTTGCCACTTATATGACCATTCTTTATATGGAAAATTTATATGGTAAAGAAATGGCCAGCACCATGCTTATTGATAACCGGGCGCTAACAATTGACTTCTCGAAGCGGAGAAGGATTCCGGTGGTGGATTCTTCCGTTACAGATTTTAGAGAATTACTCAATCCCAATAGTTATCAGAAAGGAGGATGGGTACTCCATATGTTGCGATCCCAGGTAGGCGACTCGGTATTTTGGAAAAGCATTCGTACGTATTATGCCCGGTATGCAGGAAAGAATGCTTCAACCGAAGACTTTCAAAAAGTGGTAGAGGAAGTAAGTGGAGTAGACTTTTCCCTGTTTTTCAGGCAATGGTTGTATACAGCGGGGCAACCACAACTGAAAATTGAACAGGAATACGATGCGGTGAAAAAAGTATTTACTATTATCATCATTCAAAAGCAGGAACAGCTTTTTCAGTTTCCGTTGGAGTTGCAAATTATTGGGGGAGCAGCCGATGGACGAATTACCAAATCGGCACCAATCAAAGAAAGGCAAACCCGTTTTACTATTC
This sequence comes from uncultured Chitinophagaceae bacterium, assembly GCA_963775145.1. Taxonomy (GTDB): domain Bacteria; phylum Bacteroidota; class Bacteroidia; order Chitinophagales; family Chitinophagaceae; genus Endoryza. The sequence continues at coordinate 148,668 of CAVZHZ010000008.1, read as the reverse complement.
CGATGATGGAAAAACCGGATAAACTGGTTATTGACCCTAATGTGAAATTATTGTTTGAGGAAATGACTGATTAATGGCAATGGCATTCTACTGAATCGTTATATCTCCATGTCCTTTAAAATACATAGGGCTGCCCGCGGCATCAAAAGAATAATAGAGTCTGTAATTTTTATTGGCAGGAAATTTAGCTTCTTCAAATGGAATATGAAACGCGTTCAACCCGGCAACAGTCAGAAAACTATAAAAAGATTGTTTGCGTAATTGTACATCTACCAGGGTGATTCTCAAATAGGTTATAGTAGAGGCAGTAAACTGGAGTGTTACTGATCTTGTTTGTGTTGGATTAGGATAAGCAGGTTGCATGGTTATCGCTGCAACGGAGGTGCCGGTTAAATCAACAGGGTCGGTTCGGAAAAAAGATATTTCCGTTTCACTCCATTCAGCATCCATTGTCCAGTCAGTATTATCCGGACTCCCCAGGATATTGCCCAGGGCATCGGTACTGGTAATATTTGACAAGTCAATGGTAAAGGGCGTGGCTTTCTTGCAGCCAGGCATCAGGCTCAGGCAAAAGGTACTAAGTAGAAGAATGATCCGCATAACAATTAAAGGTAAAGAAAATGGTCTTTTTATGTAAACAGGTTGCCGGGGATAAGTCCGCGGACCGCGGCAGTAAACGTGGATGGCAATTTCCATTTGATCCGGTCCAGGAAATCATCACCAATAATTGATGTAGTTACTTTTTTGTTTTCAAAAGAGCATTTGCTCAAACATTTGTGCTGGTTGGCTGTTAGAATAATGTAATTTTATAATTTCTAACAAGGAAAAAGAACTAAAATGGGCATCCTCAGACAAATTGCCGAATACCTATATATCAAAAAGAAAGATCCCAATGCGCCTCATTCACAATGGATCAAATATATGCACGGCATCAACCGTATTTCTATTTTCCTATTCCTTATTGCCCTTATTATTATGTTCCTTAAACTCGTAGTTTTCAAGAAATAGCCTCTTGCAGAAATTGCTGTATATGGCGGGCCGCATTGGCGGATGCATGGCCTCCCTGGCTGAGAAGCTGACGCAAAGAAGCATAATCCTGTTTTAGTTGTTCTTGCCTGCTTTTGTCGGTTAATAATATGGATAATTCCCTTCCCAGGTTTTCCGTATTCATTTCTTCCTGGATTAACTCCTTCACTACTTCCCGATCCATAATGAGGTTTACCAATGATATAAACTTAATGCTAATGATCCGTTTGGCAATCTGGTACGAAATGGCATTTCCTTTATAACATACTACTTCCGGCACTGCAAATAAGGCGGTTTCGAGGGTGGCCGTACCACTGGTAACCAATGCAGCGTCTGCCTGGTTAAGTAATGCATACGTTTGATTACTTACTGATGATACATTAGTATAAGGCTTCAGCATATTATCATAAAAAGCATCTTCCATTCCGGGTGCCTTGGCTACTACAAATTGATAATCCGGAAATTGTTTACTGGTCTCCAGCATTACAGGAAGCTTCTTCAGAATTTCCTGTTTTCTACTCCCGGGCAAAAGTGCAATAAGCCCCGAGCCTTTAGTTTGTAGCCCCGACTCCCGACTCCCGACTCCCAACTTTACTTTAGTCCCAAATTCTTCAACAACTTCCACCAAAGGATGCCCTACATATTCTACATTCCAGTTCCATTTGTTTTTATAATAGTCTTTTTCAAAGGGAAGAATAACGAGCATCAGGTCGATGCACTTTTTCATTTTCTTTACCCGGTTTTCCTTCCAGGCCCATACCTGGGGCGATATATAATAAATAACCCGGAAACCATTTTCTTTGGCCCATTCGGCCATTCGAAGATTGAAGCCCGGATAATCGATCAATATGAGTACATCCGGTTTAGAATGAAGAATGTCTTCCTTGCAAAAAGCGAGGTTACGTAAAATCGTTCGGAGATTCATCAGTACCTCTACGAAACCCATAAAAGCCAAATCACGATAATGTTTTACCAGGTCCGCGCCGGCGGCTTCCATTAAATCGCCACCCCAGCAACGGATCGTTACGGTGCTATCCTGCTTCTTTAATTCTTTAATGAGATTACTGCCGTGTAAATCGCCCGAAGCTTCCCCGGCAATTATATAATAACGTTTACCGGCATACTCTGATTTGCCAGAGGGGCCTGATGGGGAATTTATATTAGTCATTCTACCTGCAAAGTAATGGTATTGTTCGTTTTTTTTATAACCGGTATTCTTTTATGATAGCGGAGATCATCAACAATCGACCTAAAAATTAAAGGAGGAATTTTACGAGTAAGGCGCCGATAGCATAAACCAGTGTGATGGCAAATATTCCCTTGGCTGTCTTATCGCGCTGCGTGTTTACATAAAAAGTGAATAAGGCGATGTTTAAAACCAGGCAGGGAATCGTGACGGCCGTGACCTGGTTTTTTTCTCTGACCATTAGGTCTAATACATCCGAAACGGAGAACATGCTGAAGCGGATAAAATAATAAACTACCATGCTGATCAGCGGAGCCAAAAAGCCCAGCAGCAAACCAAATTTAATATTGTCTTTTTTAAACATCAGCGTTTCCAGGTTTTTTCGAGTTTGGCTTTTAAAACGTAATTCGTGAGGTCAAATTGCACAGGCACCACACTGACAAAGTTATTTTTCAATGCCCATACGTCGGTATCTTTTCCCTTATCAAAATTTACAAATACACCGGTTAACCAGAAGTATTTTCGGCCATTGGGATCTTTGCGTTCCATAAAATCTTCTTCGTATTTAGCGTACGCCTGACGGCAAACCTTTATCCCTTTTATCAACGGTTCGGCCACGGCGGGAATATTAACGTTTAGTACCGAATGTTTATCAGGCTTTGTGGCAAGCATTTTTTCTACAATGATCCGCGCATAAACGCGGGACGCGGAAAAATCGGCTTCTATACTATAATCCAGCAATGAAAATCCAATGGAAGGAATACTTTCAATGGCGGCTTCTACTGCCGCCGACATAGTGCCGGAATAAATAACGTTAATGGAATGATTGGCGCCATGATTAATACCGCTCAGGCATAAATCGGGTTTGCGATGCAACACCTTATCAACCGCGAGCTTTACACAATCAACCGGCGTTCCGGTGCATTGATAGGCTTCAATGCCTTCAAAAATATTTGAATGGGTCAATCGCAGCGGTTGACCGATAGTAATGGCATGTCCCATACCCGATTGCGGCTTATCGGGGGCTACTACTACAATCTTTCCCAGGTCCTTTACTGCCTCCACCAGGTTTCGGATGCCGGGAGCCGATATGCCATCATCATTGGTAATTAAAATAACCGGTTTGTCCTTTTTATTCCGTGCTTTTGCCATAACGAAAGCAAAAGTGATGAAAAATGAGCACAATGCCACATGGAGTTAAAGAAAATGCCCTGACATTCGGTAATGCCATTTGCAGGAACTATTTAATTCTTTGGAGCAATGACAAGGATAATAACTATCCTTTCTAAATTTTCAACTCGAATCAAATCATAATACAGGGCTCAGATCAATATTTACGTAAGAAATATTTTTTATATCAGGCACCTGATAAATTTGTGGCTGGCCGGTTGGTTTGTTTTTAATGGCAAAAATGAGGGTGTCAATCATCTGTTTAATGGTAACCAGTCCCTGCTGTTGTAATTTTTCTTTAAAGGCGGGAATAAGAGAGAATATCGCGTAAAAAGGTATTAAGACGAGGGGCCACCAATGGCCGGGTCCAAGCACATACCAGGGGCGAACAAAAGAACATGAAATTCCCGATTGCTCCAGGATCCGTTCCCCTTCTGCCCGAACCATCTGGTATTCTTTCATAATCTTGCTTGGATATTGAGATACACTCACATAAACAAAATGACTCACTCCGGCCAATTTAGCGGCCCGAACCGCTTGCTGGATAGAGACCAGGTCAATTTTTTTGAACTGTTCTTTTTTCGAGGGGGAAGGATGGGCAACTCCAACCAGGTGAACAAAGGTGGATCCCGGCGGAATGTGTAGTTGAAATGAATCTGCTAAAAGAGCGTTTCCCGGAATTACTTCGCAGGCGGCAGGTAATTTTTGCTCCGAACCTTTTCGGGCAACGGCCTTTATGCGAAATCCTCCTTCCTTTTGCAAGGCCCTTATCAGCCGGGTACCTATATAACCGGTACCTCCCGTAATAAATATATCCCTCATAATCAGGTTTATTACTTTATACGATATAAGGTTAGATAACAGTTTTAGGATCGCCGAAAATAGCTGCCTGAATTTTCCACAGCAGAGTGGAATTTTGGGGCCATTCGGCTACCTTTGCGCCCGGAAAGAATCGTTTAATAAGGTCCTGAATGGTAAGGGTCTTTTTTATAAGCAGCAGGTGCGGGAACTGGTAAAGTAAATCAAGAAGTACAAACCGGAAACTAGAAAAATATATGGCTGGACAATTAAAAGAAGTACGTAACAGAATTAAGTCGGTACAAAACACGCAGCAAATTACCAAGGCAATGAAGATGGTAAGCGCGGCCAAATTGCGTAAAGCACAGGAAGGAATTGTTCAGGTTCGGCCTTATGCAAAAAAATTGCAGGAAGTATTGAGTAATATCGTTAGCAGCAGTGATGGAGAAGCGGGTTCAAGCCTTTCGGAAGAAAGAGCTATTGAAAAAGTGCTGTTAATTGTAATCACCAGCGATCGTGGTTTATGTGGTGCTTATAATGCCAATATTATTAAGTTGGCAAAAGCTACCATTAAGGAAAAATATTCAGTGCAGGCAGGAAAAGGAAATGTAACAATTTGGAACATTGGTAAGAAAGGATACGAGCATTTTGTAAAAAACAAGTTTAAGGCGGAAGCAGCTTATAAAGATATCTTTTTACATCTCACCTTTGAAAATGTGCAGGCCTGTGCCCAGGCGGCCGTAAAGGGTTATGAAAATAAGGATTTTGACAGGGTGGATCTGGTGTACAGCGAATTTAAGAATGCCGCTACTCAGCGTTTTGTGGTGGAACAATTTTTGCCGATTCCTAAAGTGAAAGCAAAAGAAGGCGCGCAAAAGAATGATTTTATTTTTGAACCCGGAAAAGAAGAACTGATCAACGAATTGATGCCAAAGATATTAAACACCCAGTTGTTTAAAGCCGTCTTGGATGCAAATGCCTCTGAACATGGTGCCCGCATGACTGCTATGGATAAGGCAACGGAAAATGCCAATGAATTACTCAAATCTCTCAAGATATCTTACAACAGGGCACGCCAGGCAGCTATTACTACTGAGTTAACAGAAATTGTCAGCGGGGCGGCTGCGTTACAGGGATAGTAGATAAAATGTGCAAATTTGCTGATCAGGTAGTGTTCGAATTATGTTTATTTCGTGCTGCCGGTTCGCCTACTTTTTCAAATTGCAAATTATCAAATGGAAATATCAAATCTTATTCCGCATATTGAATCGCTCATTTTTGCCAGCGAAAAGCCACTCACCTCATTAGACATAACGGACCTGGTCAATAACGCTTTTGGTTTTATGGAAGATAAGATCAGCCTGGATAAAGTAGAGGCTGCTATGGAAGGCATCCTTGAAAAATACCAATCCGAATTTTATCCGTTCGAAGTTCGCCAAAGCGGCGGAGGCTGGCAATTCCTGACTAAAAAGGAATATCATAAAACAGTGGCGCAATTAAATGGAGAAAAATTCCTGAAGCGGCTTTCTTCCGCGGCCCTCGAAACACTGGCAATTATTGCCTATAAACAGCCTGTTACCAAAGCCGAAATAGAGGCTATCCGCGGCGTGAGCAGCGATTATGCTGTTCAAAAGTTATTAGAGAAAGATCTGATCATTATTACGGGTCGGAATGAAGCATTACCCGGTCATCCGTTGGTATATGCTACTTCTAAAAACTTTATGGACTACTTCGGTATTAATTCAGCAGAAGATCTGCCCAAACTCAAAGAAATATTTGATGAGTCTATGATTTCACCAACAATAATGGGGGGAGAAACGGCTTATTCAGCGGCGGCAGAGGAAACTTCCATTGAACAGGAAGAAATATATGGGGAAGATGATGTGGAAGAAATTGTCGCTTCCACGCTGGTTGTTAGTGAAAGCGGTGAACTTCTTGTAGAAGCGATATCTGTGGAGGAAATTTCTGAAGCAGAAGAATTTTTTCCTGATGACGAATCCTCAACGGCCGGAGAAGATGAAGACGGAAGTGAAGAAGAAAATAATAAAGAAGAGAAATAACAGAACTCCTAATAACCGAAAGTCCGGAAGAGTGCCTCAATGAACTGGGATATTCTTCTGGACTTTCTGACTTTCTGACTTCCGGACTTCCCGACTTTCCCACTTTCCCACTTTCCGACTCATAACTTATCTTCGCACCATATGCTTCAACCACTCTCCAACGACCTCCTGCAACAAATAGCTAGTCGTTACGGCACACCGGTATATGTATATCATGGCGAAAAAATAAAAGACCAATTCAACCGGTTGCAGAGCGCCTTTACAGGTACTGATGTTCGCTTTTTTTACGCAGCCAAAGCCCTTACGAATATTAATGTATTGAAGTATATTAAGTCGATCGGCTGTAATATAGATTGCAGTTCGATCAATGAAGTACTGTTGGCGGTGAAGGCTGGTTTTGAATCGGGTAATATTCTTTATACTTCCAATAATATTCACTTCAGCGAAATTGAAACGGCGGCGGGCCTGGGTGTAAACATCAATATCGATAGCCTGTCCAACCTGGAAAAATTCGGCGAAAAATATGGTCATGAGTACCCGGTGGGTATTCGTGTTCGTCCGAATATTATGGCGGGGGGAAACCTGAAAATATCTACCGGCCATGTAAATAGCAAATTCGGTATTCCGCTGGAGCAAATTAATGAAGTGGTAACCCTGGTTAAGAAAAAAAATCTATGTATCAGAACCCTGCACATTCATACAGGCAGTGAAATAAAAGACGTGGAGGTGTTTGCAAAGGGCATTGAAGTGTTATTTGATGTAGCGCTTCAGTTTCCAGAGCTGGAGGTTATTGATCTGGGGGGTGGATTTAAAGTACCCTATCAGCCTGGAGAAGAAGGGACGGATATCGAACAATTGGGTGAAAAAGTAAAACAGGAATTCAACTGGTTTGAAGATAGATACAAAAGACATTTCCAGGTTTGGTTTGAGCCAGGCAAGTATTTAGTAAGTGAAGCGGGACATTTTATTACATCCGTCAATGTATTGAAGCATTCAGGCAAAGTTACCTTTGCCGGGATAAACAGTGGGCTTAATCACCTGATACGCCCCATGTTCTATGGAGCTTATCACCGCATTGACAATATTTCGAACCCAGCAGGTGTTCAGAAAGAATATACGGTGGTAGGAAATATTTGCGAGACGGATACTTTTGCAGAAGATCGGTTATTGCCGGAGGTTCGCGAGAATGATCTGCTGGTATTTCGAAACGCGGGGGCTTATTGTTTTGAGATGGCTTCCAATTATAACAGCCGTTATCGACCCGCAGAAGTAATGGTACTGGAAGGGAATCCTAAATTGATCCGAAGAAGAGAAGAGATGGAAGACTTGTTGCGAAGTCAATTGGAAGCGATATGATTCAATTCCGCCAAGAAAAAAAACGGCACCTGCCTAAAGCTGCTGAAGATTTATCATGATTAGCCAAAACCCTCCAGCCAGTTTGAAAATTACCCCAGGGAAACCTTTTATGCAGGATAAGTTTCAAATGAAAAATCGTAGGGTGCAACGATTAGTTTTTACTTAACATCTTTTTGCTAATGAAAATCTCTTTACTTTTATTCACAACCAAAAATGCTTTTCTATGCCAATAAGAATGACCGATGACCCACAGGACCAACAGGACCAGTCGAATGACCAGGGTGGTGGAGGCGGCGGCGGTCGCTTTCCGGCAGGACCCGGAGGAGGAGGTGGTGGCGGACTTTTTAGTTTGTTACCCTTGCTGCTGGGGCTTTTCAAAGGGAAGAGAATAATATTCCTGCTGATAATTGTTGTCGGCGGATATTTTTTGTTAAATAGAGGTGGATGTAATCTTAGCCAGGTCGCCAGTTTAGCTACTGGTGGTTTTCTTGATCCAAAGCAATTTGAAAAGGCGAGTATTTATGAATCACTGGCAGACGACAATACAAAAAATCCTTTGCCTGAAAGCGCCAACCTGCAACGATTTGCACCCGCTGTGGGTAACCAGGGACAACAGGGAAGTTGTGTGGCCTGGAGCAGTGCCTACGGTGCCCGGTCCATCGTTGAATCTTCCAGAACCGGGCAGCCGGGTGATAATGTAAAATTCAGCCCAGCCTTCTTATACAATCAAATCGGGCTGGATGGCTGCCAGGGTTCCTATATTATTCGGGCAATGGAATTCATGACCAAACAAGGTTCGGTGCCCTATAATGATTTTGAATACACGGATCAGGATTGCAGTCGACAGCCCGACCGGACGCTTATCAGTAAAGCGAATGAATTCAAAATGCGCGGATTCAACCGTCTTTCTGTTGGGGATCGGAATGACCAGATTGATATGCGCGCTATTAAAGAGAATCTTGCCCAAGGGGCACCTGTGGTTATTGGTATGATGGTTGGACAAAGCTTTATGCAGGGAATGCTTGGCCAGGATGTTTGGAACCCCGAACCAGGAGATGATCAGCAGGTGGGATTTGGCGGTCACGCGATGTGTGTGGTGGGATATGATGATAAAAAATATGGGGGAGCATTCTTAATAATGAATAGTTGGGGACCAGAATGGGGGAACAATGGATTTGGCTGGGTTAGGTATCAGCATTTCAATTATTTTGTTCGTGAAGCGTACGGCCTGGAACCAATGCAAAAAGTGGGAGCCGCCGCCAACCAACCTTTCGAAGCGGAGATTGGCTTAGTACAGGTTGCCTTTGATGGCAAGAAAACGGTAGCCAAAGGATATATTCCACTTCGATCGGCAGGCAATAATTTGTTTGAAACGACTAGCCCGGTATCCAAGGGCAGCCGGTTTAAAATGGAAGTTAAAAATTCTACCGAGTGTTATGTATATGTTTTTGGAAAAGAAACGGATGGTACCAGTTATACCCTCTTTCCTTATCCGCAGGCTGATGATCCAACGAAAACGAAATATTCTCCCTTTTGCGGAATCACGGGTTATAGGTTGTTTCCCAAAGACAAGAGCATGACACCCGATAGCATTGGTACGCGCGATGTAATGGCTGTAGTGATCAGCAAGCAACCACTCGACTGGTATGCACTTAATCAGCAAATCAGCAAAAACCCACAGCAGGATTATGCGCAAAGATTGAATTCAGCTTTGGGCAGCGATCTGATCCGGAATGTCCGTTTCCAGGGCAGTAGCAAAGGCAATATGCAGTTCCGGGCCGAGGGGGATGATAAAAAAGTAGTAGCTTGTATTGTTGAGATTGATAAACAATAGCAATTATAATGATGCGATTTTTGGTCAGTTGTTTTCTGTCGGTTTTCTACTTAGCTACTATGGCTCAGGATATGAAAAAATTCAACCTGTACAAGCCGGAAGAAAATGCTGAAATCGCATTGAACAAAGCGATCAAAGAAGCAAATAGAATCGGTAAGCATGTCTTGATACAAATAGGCGGCAACTGGTGCGTATGGTGTGCCCGGTTTCATGAGTTTGTTAAAAATGATCCACAACTGGACTCTGCCCTAAAATCCGGGTATATCGTATATAATCTTAACTACAGCAAAGAGAACATAAACAAAAACCAAATGGCCAAATTGGGATACCCCCAGCGTTTCGGCTTTCCTGTTTTTATAATACTGGATAAAGAAGGTAAGCGAATTCATACCCAAAATTCGGCGTACCTGGAGCAGGATAAGAGTTACAGCAAGGAAAAGATAATAGAGTTTTTAAACAACTGGAATCCGACTGCCCTGGATCCCAAACAGTATATTAACTATTAACCATGAGTGCCGCCACGGATGAATACATTAAATTGATCAGGCATCCGCTTAAGTTCCGGTTGTTCCTATTATATAAACTTCCGGCGGCTTTCTTTTCAGGTGTTCGGGTTCGGGAGATAAGTGAAAACAAATGTATAACGAGTGTTCCTTTTAAATGGCTCACTCAAAATCCTTTTCGATCTACCTATTTTGCCAGCCTGGCAATGGCTGCCGAATTAAGTACGGGAGTATTAGCATTGGCACAGCTTCACAAAAGAAAACCACCTGTATCCATGTTGGTAGTTAAACTGGAAGCTAACTATTTTAAGAAAGCAACAGGAAGAACAAGATTTACCTGTGAGGATGGACTTCGATTCAGGGAAATTATAGAAGAAACCATTGAAAGCGGGGAAAGCCGTTCTTTAGTTGCTAAATCGACTGGCATAAATGAAGAAGGAGAAAAAGTAGCGGAATTTTTTATCACCTGGTCCTTTAAAGCCAGGCGTGCATAACTTCATGTAAGTTTTAATTTTTTTCAGGAGGGATACATTTATGAAAATAGCATTTCACGGCGCGGCCAGAACAGTTACCGGGTCCAAACATTTGATATCTCTGACTAACGGTAAAAAATACCTGCTCGATTGTGGGATGTTTCAAGGCATGGGGAGGGATACAGAAACGCTCAACAGGCACTGGGGATTTGAACCAACGGAGGTAACGCATCTGATTTTATCTCATGCGCATATCGATCACAGCGGACTGATTCCTAAATTGGTTAAAGATGGGTTTAGAGGAAAGATATTTTGTACACCCGCCACCAAAGACCTTACTTCCATCTTGCTGGAAGACTCTGCCGAAATACAGGAGGATGATGTAAAATATGAGAACAAGCGACGGGCAGCCGATGGATTACCTTACATAAGACCGCTTTATACAATTGAAGATGCAAAAGCGGCCCAGGATTATTTCGAATCCGTGCATTATGGGCAGTGGGTAAACGTAGATGAGAACGTGCAGTTATTATATACAGACGCTGGTCATATTATAGGGAGTGCTGCCGTACATTTAAAAATTAAGGAGAACGGAAAGATTACCCGTTTAACGTTTAGTGGGGATGTGGGAAGATACAGGGATGTTATCCTTAAATCGCCGGAGGTATTTCCTCAAGCAGATTATATCTTGCTTGAATCAACTTATGGAAACAGTTTGCACGAAGTAAACAAGACAACCCCCGACCAGGTTTTGGGATGGATAGTGAAAACCTGCCTGGAAAAAAAAGGCAAATTAATAATGCCTGCATTCAGTGTAGGTCGTACCCAGGAATTACTCTTTGCCCTGAATCAACTGGAACAGGAAAGAAGATTACCCCCGCTTGATTATTTTGTAGACAGCCCGTTAAGTGTAGAAGCCACTGAAGTAGTTAAACGGTTCCCGGAATACTTCAATAAGAGTATTCAAAAAGTACTACAATCGGATGACGACCCCTTTTCCTTTCCCGGACTAAAATATGTTAAAACAGTTGATCAGTCTAAATTGCTAAATTTCCGTAACGAGCCTTGTGTTATTATCTCCGCCAGCGGTATGGCCGATGCAGGAAGAGTAAAACATCATATCAGCAACAATATTGAGAATAGCCGTAATACGATATTACTTACTGGTTATTGCGAACCTCGTTCCCTCGGAGGCCGGCTAATGAATGGAGACAAAGAAGTAAAAATATACGGTGTATTACATGAGGTACATGCAGAGATAGGATCCATCCGCAGCATGAGTGCCCATGGAGATTATGAGGACCTGAGCCAGTTTCTTGCTTGCCAGGATGTGAAGCAGGTAAAAAGACTTTTCCTTGTCCATGGGGAATATGATGTTCAACAGCAATTTGAGCAACGCTTATATAAAAAAGGCTTTGTTGATATTAGCATACCGGAATTGCATTCTGAAACGGGCCTGGGATAAGCTTTTGCCTAATTGTATTCTTTTACATTTCATTCACTAAACTTTTACATCTCTTTAGTAAGCGCTGCTGCCTTTTTACCGTTTATAAGATGAACAATTATTATAAACTTAAAACGGTGAATTATGAAAAGGACGAGTATAGTAGCAACAGTCATCATTGCTACTGGATTTATCTTCCTGGTAGCTTGTTCGCCATCAACCCATATTGAAAAGGATAAATATGCCGATTTCAGTCGATATAAGACCTATTCGTGGATGGATAATGAGCAGGGGAAAGGCCATGTTAACAATCTCGTGGAGCAGAACATAAAGAGCGCGGTCAAGGAAGAGTTAATGAAAGAAGGCTGGCAGGAAGTAAAAAAGAATCCTGACGTATTGATTGGTTATGATGTGTTGGTTGAAAAAACATCCAAGGAAAGGAACAACCCCGTATATTCTCAGCCATTTACAAGGTTATATTATAATCCTTATTCACGCAGATACGGAACCATCTACTATCCATCCCAGTTTCTTGGATACGATAAGGAATCCTATTTAGCCAAGGAGGGGACTATTACCATTACCATGGTAGATGTAAAGACGGATAAAATGGTATGGCAGGGCTGGACAACGAACGAGGTAAACAGCAATAATTTGACCCATAAAGAAATTCATAATGGCATTCGGTCCATATTCAGAAAATTTGATGTGGCAAAAAATTAGGACGGATAACAGGGATAAAACCTGGAGCCAGGTTGAGACAAGAGAGCAATAAGAGATTATTGCTCTCTTTATTTTTTGAAGAGTTAAAACAAAAAAGCTCCACCATTACGCGGAGCTCTAAATTCAGTTGTGGGTCGTCAATGTGTAGTTTTTTCTTCGATAGGTAAATGTTTTGAATTTAATGGCGATTCAGCAAACATTGGATTGAATGGACGGCTTCAAGGGAATGGATAATGGCTTTTCTCGAGGAGATCTTAATGGTTTGTTTCAAAGGATTGGAAAATTCGGTTCAGCTTTCAAAGGATTTGGAACGGGTCGATCAACTAATTTTTCTGGGATATTGAATGCCTGGATTCTTATTCAGTGGCCAGGGAAGCGATCTTGGTTCTTTAAGGTGCTGGATTCGGTTTTCTAAGGATGATCAGGATGACAACACAAAGATTGCTTTTGTTTTTCGGGGGTCATAAATTATTCGGCGTATGGGCCAATGTCTTCGATTTTTGGTCTGAAATCTTCGATAAACGGGATTCCTTGCTGCCGGGCTCATCATTAAACAACACAATTACAGCTAGTTGCCTAAAAAGTAAAACCGGGCTCGGGGCCCGGCTTTAAGCTATTGAAATCCTGGTGGTGCATTTTGAGTTTAAAACGGTCTACTCAATTTTAGGGTACGGATCTCAATGATTTGGTTTTTTCCAGTTTTTACCGTCGCTATAATTATTTTATAAGCTATTAGATTTTGTCTTTTCGGTTTTAGGATATCGCTGTTGTGCAATACAAAGATGCATGGAAAAAAAGGGGAGCGGAAGTTTATTAGATGATTGGGAGGATAATTCCGGCGAACGGATAGAAAAACTCGATGAAGGTATCAGATAATATTCAGCCTCTTGAGCACGTCCTGCTTATGCGCTTTACTGATGGGGATTTCGATTCCTTTTATAAACAGGTCATTCTCCCGTATATCATCAATCTTAGTAAGATTGATAATAAAAGAGCGGTGCACTTTCATAAAGTAAGTTTTATTTACTTTTTCTTCCAGCGCTTTAATAGTATTGTGAGTAATGTACTTCTTGTCCAGGGTAACAAATTTTACATAGTCGCCCATACTTTCAATATAAAGGATGTCTTCGTTGTTTAAGCGAACCAGTTTCCCATCACTCTTTATGAAAATATGATTACCGGAGCTGGTTACTGCGCTGTCATTATCTTCTTTCACCGCTGCTTTTTGCAGGGCTTCCAAAAAGCGCTGATAAGTAAATGGTTTTTTCAGGAAATCGATTACATGGTATTCAAAAGCATTGTAAGCGTACTCTGCTTTGGACGTGGTAAGAATTACTTTTGGAGAATAACCCAACTGATCCAGCAGATCGAAGCCGGTGGCACCCGGCATTTCCACATCCAGAAAAAGTATGTCTACCGAATTGGCATTTAAGTAGGTTAATGCATCAGCCACATTGGTAAAATGGCCTTTCACATCCAGCAAGCCGCTTTTTTCGCAGCACTTGCGGGTATATTCAGCAGCCACCTGCAGGTCTTCTACTATAACGCAAGTCATACTCATAATCAGGACAGGTTGTAATTTTTTAATTTTTCGTATTCGGCTTCAATTATATGTATACTTTCTTCCAATCGGGTACACAAAAACGAATACTGCGTTACTATTTGGCTTACGGATGACGAAGTACCACAGATTACCTCAAATTGTTTACACAGCTCCTGTGTCTCCGGCAACCCAATATAGCCAAAAGATGGTTTTATTTTATGGACGGCTTTCCGTAAACCAGCCAGGTCGTTGTTTTCAAATGTCTCTCTTAGAGTGGAGATATCTGGTTTCAGTTGCGTGAGGGTTATGGAAAAAATTTCTTCCATGTAAGAAAAATCATATTCATATAAACTAAATAATAATTCCTTATTTATTTTATCGTTGAAAATGAACGTCTTATGTTGATCCTGGTTATTCACGGAAAATAGTTATGCTGGTTTTTGCGTTATTGAACTTAGTATAAAGCCTTAGGCGGTATATTTCGAAAGATCCTTCTATCCAATAACTCTATGAAAGGCAAATTATTTTATTTAGCGTGGTCTATTTACCGGGATATTGTTTATTCCGGACTGGATGATGCCATCATTAATAAGGATCAGCGCAAAAAAATTGTCCGCTTTAACCAGTTTGTCGTACTGGCACTCCTGATCAATTTCTTTTCTGTTATTATTTATTTCTACAACAAGCTTTACATAAGCGCCCTGATTAATATTACTTCGGCGTATATATTCCTGTTAGCATTCTATTTCAACTCTAAGGGACACCTGAAAGTAGGGCGTATCCTTTCTGTTGTTAATGTTAACCTTTACCTTATCATCATTTGTTATGTGGAAGGATTGCGCTCCGGCGATTATTTATTGTTTTTTCCCTACTTTTTGGTCCTTACGTTTGTAGTAAGTATTCGCAGAAATTATAAAGAACTGGTGGTGGTTTATGCCATAACTATCTGTTCTCTCATTATTGCCCAAATTATCAGTCCTTTCATAAATAATATTCAAATAATCAATGACGCACTGTACGTCCGGTTGTTCAATAGCAACCTGGTTATTTCATTTGTACTAACCACTATTTTTTCTTACGCTATTCTCCGGGTGAATAAGGATAATGAATTAGCTATATTACAGGAAAAAAAGTTTGGAGACACAATTTATAATACATCCCTCGATGGCGTCTTTATTATGTATGCCCAATCCAATATTGTAGCCAGTTGCAACCAGCGGGCTTTGGATCTCTTTGAAGTTAATGAGCACCGCGAAATTGAAGGCACGCATATCGAAAACTGGTTTGATGAAGAGCATATCAGGCAATTCAATTCAATTGAGCAGGCGGTAAATGGAATTAAGCAGAACTGGCAGGGCGAATTGAGCTTTACTACCAAGGCCGGAAAAACCTTCCCCGCTTATGTAAGCGTTACTTCGTTCCGATACAAGGAAGCCAGGTATATTAAGATCAGTATTCTTGATATATCGAATGTAAAGATGACGGAGTTTGAACTGATGAAATCCAAAGAGAAAGCGGAAGCAGCCGCTAAGGTAAAAACGAGGTTCTTGTCGAACATGAGCCATGAGTTACGCACTCCACTAAATGGTATTATTGGTGCCTCTAATTTATTATTACAGGAGGATCATTTGCCCTCCCAGCAGGCATCCCTCGATATTCTAAAATATTCCTCAGAGCATATGATGGTGCTCATAAATGACATCCTGGATTATAATAAGATTGAAGCGGGTAAACTGGAATTAGAAGCCACCCCCGTTAATATAAAAGAATTTGTTCATCGGGTGGCCACTCAATTTGCCGGTCAAATCACCACCAAGGGATTGAATTTTGTAACAGATGTGGATGAACGCCTCGACCTGGAACTGATGACTGATGAAACGCGTTTAACCCAGGTATTAAGCAACCTGTTATCAAATGCAATAAAATTTACGCATGTCGGGACGATCACCCTCGCTGTTCGAAAAATTTTCGCGACCAGCACCAGGGCCACCTTACAATTCATCGTACGTGATACTGGTATCGGCATACCAGCTAATAAATACAAAGAAATATTCGAGAGCTTTACGCAAGCAGATATAAATACTACCCGTAAATATGGAGGTACCGGACTGGGACTCTCTATTACCAAGAAGCTGATTAACAAATTTAATAGCGAGCTATTGCTCGAAAGTGAAGAAGGAAAAGGAAGTACTTTTCATTTCACGATAGAATTGCCTATTAATGCCAACAGGAAAGTTTACATTAATGAAGAGCGTACCAAACAACTTTCTTCATTAGATGGAGTACAGGTATTGCTTGCCGAAGATAACCAGGTTAACCTGGCCGTTGCTAAACGATTCCTGCAAAAATGGGGCATTACGGTTACAGAAGCCGTAAATGGACGCGAGGCGGTAGAAAAATTCAGGCCCGGTGTGTTTGATGTATTACTGATAGACCTGGAAATGCCGGAAATGGACGGAGCAGCTGCATTAAAGGAAATCCGCAAGATCGATAGTCACGTGCCCATCCTGGCATTTACTGCAGCCGTATATGATAATATTCATGCCGACCTGATACAAAAAGGGTTTACCGATTTTATTCATAAACCTTTCCGTCCCGACGATTTGCATAACAAAATCAGTTTGCAGGTGAATGCCAAACGTGCCTAAAAAACAACTGCCCTTCAAAAGGGCAGCTATTTCTTTTCAATAGGAATAAACTATTTACACTTATAATTTCACTCCAAGGGATAATCCTAAAACCCGATTCTTGTTTTTATTATCAGCATTGTTATCTCCTCCGGAATTAATTTTATTGAAGCCAAAGCCATAGTTAGCCCGCAGCATTATTTTACCAATCTCAATTCCACCCAGTACATTGGCTCCCACGTCAAAGCGTTTCATCTTGCCAATACCAGCATCTTCCTCATAGTTAAGGGTAGTGGGGTCATCATTGCTGAAATCAATATTGTTTTCGCTTTTGAAACCCACGCCAAGATATTTTCCTTCCACCTTGTTTTTTCCGGCAACACCCATTGCTACATAGGGGCCGGCGCCCAGTAAAATAGCCGCATTGCCCGGCAGGCGAATACTGCCTACAAAATTTAAAGGCATTTCAATATAAATTGGATTGACGGTAGCTTTATAGTAATTATTGTCAGAAGGGTTACCGTCCTGCACTTTTGAACCTTTTCCGCTTATTAACAGACCTGGCTGAAAAGCAAAACCTGCATTAAAAGGAATATCAACCAATAATCCCGCATGAAAGGAAGTAAGCGTTTTAGCATCATCTACTTTTCCACCGGCCGATTCGGTGATGTTGGCCAGGTTTAAGCCACCGGTAATAATAAGAGAAGGCATTTTCTTTTGTGCGGTGACAACCGTACTGATTAAATAACACGATACTACAATAATGATCTTTTTCATAGATTTTTTTTGGGGGTTATTTTTTTATTCTCTCTAAAAAAATAATGCCAATGATGAAATGTTCGCATAAAAAGGGCGGGATAAGGGTATTGGTATCGGGACTGTGGTATTCAATACTTTTCGCACTTTGATTATATTACCCGGTTTGTTGCTTTTTTTCCCCCAATTGACGGAATTAATTGTAAAAGCCATAAAAGAAAGAATAAATCAGAATGGCATGCCAATTGAATAATAAAAGAGAAACAGGACATAACATAATAAGATTAATAGTAATTATTTTATAGGGGTTATTATACAACAAGTGCTATTAAGAAATTCAACTTTTATCTAATCAGAGCCTAACCAATCACGGCCTGCCTTTCCAGGCAGGCTTTTTTAAAATGTTTTTTATGACAAATAGTTCTCCTGTTATTACGCGGGTACTTCAGTTATTAGGGCTCATGTTGTTAGGCACGCTGGTATATTTTGGCAGAAGCATCATAATGCCCCTGGGATTTGCTTTTTTATTAAGCATATTATTATTACCTGTTTATCGCTTTTTTATCCGGATGCATTTTCCAAATATATTGGCTATTGGATTGAGTGTGCTACTGACCATTCTTCTTTTTGCCGGCTTCATGGTCGTTTTGCTGAGCCAATTAAATAATTTAATGTCTGACTTTCCGGCTATTGAAGCACATGTGCAAAAACATTTAGCAGCGGTAAGTTCATGGATTGAACAGCAATTTGGTTTCTCCACGCTGAAGCAGGAACAAATGTTGAATGGACAACTGAAGAAACTAATGGATTCGGCGGGCAGTGTGGCGGGAGGTACAGCCGCTTCCCTCAGTCATTTCTTAGTTTGGCTGGGGTTACTTCCCTTATATATTTTTCTTATTCTCTATTACAAAAACCTGTTACTTCGATTTTTATTTCTATGCAGCAGCCGAGATTTTCATCCAAAAATGGAAGCGGTGATATATGATACAGAAAAAACCCTGAAAGGATACCTCACTGGTTTAATGATTGAAATGGTTTTGGTAGCCGTGTTAAACGGTATTCTGTTATTCATTCTCGGAATAAAATATGCTATTTTAATTGCGGTTATTTTTGCCGTTATGAACCTGCTTCCTTACGTAGGAGCAATCATCGCTAATGTACTCGCGGCGCTTATTACCTTAGCTACCTCCGATCAGTTATGGCATGTATTGGCTGTTTTTGGGGTATTAGCCATAGTACAGTTTATTGATAATAATATTTTCATGCCTTATGTAGTGGGGTCCAAAGTGCGATTAAATGCATTGGTAACGGTGGTGGCCTTGTTTATCGGGGAAGCGTTAGCCGGGGTAGGGGGCATGTTCCTTGCCATACCCACGCTGGCTGTATTAAAACTGATATTCGACAAAATTGATAGCCTCAAACACTGGGGTATCTTATTTGGAGATGAAACGCCTAAACTAAATCCGCTTAGTTCGCCGGTACTGAGGCTGCGCAATAAATTCAAAAGAAAAATGTTGGAGAACGATCCTAAATTTAATCCACCTGCTTAGGTAATTTAATTCGGTGAACTATTAACTTAATGCAAAGCTCACAATGAAAGTAGTTCCTTTGCCAGGCTCACTTTTTACCCGTATAGAGCCTTTATGACTGAGGATTATATTTTGTGTATTGGTGAGTCCCAGCCCGGTTCCTTTTTCTTTACTGGTAAAAAAAGGCTCAAATAAATGATCCTGGTGTTCAGTAGGTATACCTGTTCCGTTATCCGTTATTTCTACAATACACTTTTTATCCTTTGCCGCGGTGGAAATAGTTAATGCTCCATTTTCAGGCTCCATGGCTTCTACGGCATTTACGATCAGGTTTAGAAAGGCAATCTTTACTTTTTCTGCATCTACTTCAATATCGCAAATATCGTAGGAGAATTTTTTTTCAACGCTTATCTTTTTTAAACTGATACGGTCTTTGGCCAGTTCCAGGGCTTCTACTATCAGTTGATTAATGGAGTGCTTATCAATTTGAAGTTCTGTAAAACGGGTTGAATTTAGCAACTCGGATACTAATTGGTTAATGCGCGAACAGTTGCGGTGTATAATATCAATAAGGTCTCCGGTATCTTTTAAAATGGTTTCCGGTAGTTCCATGCGTAACTGATCGGCCGACAGAGTGATATTGGTGAGCGGATTTTTAACTTCATGTGCCATTATACGGGCGATACGCCCGGTGGAAGAAAACTTTTTGAGGCTACGGGTTTCTTCTTCTTTAATCCGGAGTGCAGAAAGATCCTTTATCATAACCTGGAAAATGTTTGCCAGCGAATCATGCTTAACAATACTTATTAAACTATCAATCTGTTCTTTATTCGTTAGTTTTAGTTCAGCCTCAAAATCTATTAGTTCTTTTTCGGTTCGTAATATTTTTTCAACCAAGGAAGATTGCTGGCTTTGGGAGAATAGGGAAAGAAAGGACAATTGGCTTGACGTGTCATCAGGATCATACCCGAACCGGCTTACAAAGGCGGGATTAGATTTTGTGATAAACCCGTTTTTATCTATCAAAATAATCGGGTCAGTGGCTCTTTCAAATATATTCCGGAACCGGTTGGTACTTATTTCCATTGTTTGCAGCAGCATGGCATCGCGGATGGCATACCGGATGGTCCGCTCCAATGTATCAGCATTAAAGTTGCCTTTAACCAGGTAATCAGCGGCACCTTCCATCATAGCCACGGCATCTACTTCACCATTGTCCATTCCCGTTAACATGATCACCGGGGCGAATTTTTTTTGCTTCTTGATGGCCCGGAGTAATTCCAGCCCGGTTTCTTTGCCAAGGCGATAATCTACCAGGAAGATATCGTATTCATCATTAATTTTTTGCAACGCTTCATCATAAGAAGCAACCCAATTGATAATGAATGTGGAGCGTTTTACTTTTCGCAAAAAGGATTGCACGAGTAAAAAATCATCCTCATCATCATCAACATATAATATCCTAACCACGTTTAATGACATACTAAGCGTATAGAGAAAATTATGCCGGAAGTTCAACCGTGCGGAACCAGTACTTGTGAAATTCCTGTGCAAGGGCTAGCAGGCCATCAAAGGAATCAGGTTTTGTTATGTAACTATTAGTTCCCAGTTTATACATATGATCAATATCATCCTGGTGTTTTGAAGTAGTCAGCACAATCACCGGAATCTTACATAACTGTTTATCCCCCTTGATTTCTTTCAGGGCTTCCCGGCCATCTTTTTTAGGCATATTCAGGTCTAATAAAACGACCTGGGGACGGGGAAATTTGTCTTCGTCCGAATAGGGAGCATCCCGTTTAAGGTACTTAATAAGTTCCTCCCCGTTTTCTACATATATTAGTTCTCTTCCCTCGCAACCTTTGGTAAAAGCTTTTTGAATCAGCAATCTATCATCAGGATCATCTTCAGCAACCAGTATCATTGTTTTTTTTGTCAATTCCATAAACACAAAATTAAATTAAATAGAGTTTGGTGAACTTCCTGCTTCATGCGGGAAATATATTCCCCATTCCGGAAGTGCTACTCATTGGATAGACTCTAATAATTTGTGGCACGAATCTTAAAGTAAGGTACTACAAACATGGGGTATGAACCGAATAAATATGCCTTTTGCAGGACTAATAGCACAACTAATTAAACTAAATGAGGACAGGGAGCAGCAATACCATTTCTTCAGTATCGTTTGCTACCATCAAAAAATAAGAGAAATATGTGATAAGCTGTCCAGGGAAAGTACCGCTAACCTGGAAGCACTCAATAAGTTGGCAATCATATCCCCACAATACCTGAAAGTGTGTTCGCCATTCACGGTGTCTCCCGCTTCCTGGAATGAACTTAATGCAGCCAAAGACCTTCCAGATTCAAATTTTGCGGTCATAATCATAAATAGAATTGAAAGCCGCTTCGCTGCTCTTTATCAATCTTTGTTTTCGTCATTTCCAAGTGAGCAAGAGGACGCAGCCATAATAATCAGAGGTCAATACCGGGAATTACTCAAATCGAAATCAAGGATAACCCATTTATTCATGCATTTGAATTGAAGGATGTCTTAAAAATGTTTAATTATGCGCGAAAATAAATACATCTGTGAGTCGATCAGCAACCTGATACAGGTAAACTTTGAGCGGATGGCTGCTTTCGATAAGGCCGCTAAAACGGTGGAAGATGAGGGATTGAGAAATTATTTTGAAGCAAAGGCAAACGAAAGTGAGCGTAATATTGAAGAATTGCAACAGGTACTGTCGGAGGTCGGTATCCCGCATAGAAAGTTAAGTCAACCAGCATTATTACCGGCCAGTAACACATTCGCGGCCGCTGTCTATCATAACAGGATAAATATTATTATAGAAACGGTCAAAAGCTTGGAAATGCACATGATGGAATGGTACCAGAAAATTGGCGATGGCCTTTCTAATATTCCGGGTGAATTTAAGAACCTGCTGAAGCAGCAGTTGTTATTACTTAAGACCGGGCACTTGCATTTTCGGATGTTAACCAGCACATTAAAATAGAATTATCAAACTAACTACCCTCCTGTAAATAAGAATGAAAAGGTTGCAGTACGGGTGCATTCATTGGTTGCCGCTAACAAGAATGACTTGGTTATTGTCATTGTTTGTTTCTCTTTAATGAACACTTGCCGCTGAGGAACCCATCTTCGGAAGCAGTATAACAAACGTGGTTCCCTTACCAGGAGCAGATCGTGCAAAAATAGTTCCTCCATATTTTTCCGTAATTTTTTTACAAATGGCCAGCCCGATGCCGGTGCCTTCGTATTCATCTCTTCCATGAAGTCGTTGGAATATAATAAATATCTTATCCGCATATTCCTGGTTGAAGCCGATACCATTATCGGTTATCTTAATCGAGAGATATTGCTTCGATATATCGTATCCTGGCAGGTGTTTTAAGTCTTCTGAATTGGCATCTTCTGCTAAAATTGAAATATGTGGACGAGTTCCCTGAATGGAGAATTTTAATGAGTTACTGATGAGGTTTTGAAACAGTTGCCGGAATTCGGAATTGTTACCGGTTAAAACCGGCAGGGGGGTAACCTCGATGGTAGCATTTTTTTCTTTTATTGGAATTTCCAGGTCTTCTTTTACAGCCACAATGATAGCGTTCAGGTCTAATTTTTCAATGGGCAGCAGGCGGCTCACGCGGCTATAATTCAATAAATCGTTTATGAGTAGCCGCATACGGCTGGCAGAATGGTGAATGCGTTCGAGGTATAATGCTTCGTCACCATCCAGGTTGGATTTATATTGTTCCATTAATAAATCACTAAACGAAGTAATTTTTCGTAATGGTTCCTGCAGGTCATGCGATGCTACATAGGCGAATTGCTCCAGCTCTTTATTGGATTCGTACAGTAGTTGAATCTGGTCTTTTAACTGTTGCTGATAATCGGCGATCCGAATATCTCCCTGCACTTTATTTTTATTGTATTGGTATAAGGAATAGAGAGAAAGCGCACCGGCCCCTACGCCTATCAGGGTAGTGAAGAGTAAAATGGCAGGTAATATATTGAGGTTGCGGTGGAGCCCGGTATTCGTTTTTGCCAGGAAGGAATTTTCTTCCTCGTTTATTTGAGAAATAGCATCTTTTATTTTTTGTGTAATTTTCTTACCTCGAATTACTATCAAGGATATCTCCAGGCTTTTTTGTGTGTCATTCACCCGCACCATATTCAGAATACTATCGGACAGAAGGAATTTTTCTGATATCTCATAACCGAGCTGTTTGAAATTTAATTCCTGGATTTTGCTCTCGCTCGTAAGTCTGCGAAGGCTATCAAGAATTTTAAGTGAGATTCTTTTGTCATTGCTGTACTCACTGATAAACCGGGCATCGCCGGTTAAAGAGTACCCTCTTAAATTACTTTCTGTTTCTAAAATGGAACCATATAATTCACCGCTGAGCTGAAGGACATCTTTGGTATGAAGGGTCCAATGTACATTACTATTCAAATTTCTTACACTGTAAATGGAAAGTATACCCGTCAGTAAAATCAGTAAAAAGGTAAGGAATGTAAGTATTCGAGTATTTTTCAGCTTATAATCCCGCATATTCAAAATTATAATAGTGGTACTTGAAATCAATAGATCGGGGAATATTTTCCCCAGGATACAAGCTGCCTAAGCAACGCATTTATATTCTTTTTTCTTTGCAACCCGCTAGGGTAAAGGGTTTTAAAAGATATAGCCGTTTCCCTCCCGCTGACCCCTTATTTAGGCACAATATTTTCAAATATAGTTAACACATCATTTATAAACCAATTAAATCAATTTTTATGGGAAACTTGCTATACATCATCGCGGTAATACTGATCATCGGATGGGCTGTTGGTGTTTTTGCTTACAGTGCTACGGGTATTATTCATGTACTCCTTGTGATAGCGATTGTTGCCGTACTGTTGCGCCTCATTAGTGGACGGAAATCAATTTAATAACAGCTTCTATAAAAAAAAGCAAATGAAAAAAGCCAGCATGGCTTATTATCGATTGAGCAGTTCCGGGGGCGACAGAAATCCTTTTGATGCCGCCAAATTCGAGAGGCAGATAAACAGTAAAAGAGAACCTAGCCGGTGGCAGTGCTTTTTGCAGAGCATTGAAAGAAAACGTAAGGAAATTTATCGCGATCTTTTATTGCTCTCCCATCCGGAAAAAGAAAGAAATCACAATTAGTAACTTCTAAATTTACCATTATGAACTCTACTATTTTAAAAGGGAAATGGAACGAAATCAAAGGAAAACTAAAACAGCAATACGCTGATCTTACGGATGACGACCTGCTATATGTGGAAGGCAAGGAAAATGAATTATAGGGCAGGATACAGCAGCGGGTTGGCAAAACCAAAGATGAAATTTTACGGGATATGGAAAAGGAAAAACGTACGGGGAAACAGTAAACATTTAAAATAAAACTAAAATTTCAATTATGGAAACAAGTAAAGTTGTTGCAGGAGTATTAGCGGGTGTAGCCGCGGGCGTGGTATTAGGATTGTTGTTCGCACCTGATAAAGGGAGTGCTACCCGCCAGAAACTTTCTGAATCGATGAAAGGATTAGGCAAGGATCTGGCTGACCAGGCGGAAGGTTTTATTTCAGATAAAGCTAGCCGTGTAAAAAACCAGGCCCAGCACTTAGCAGATAAAGCCCTTTCGTAATATATTATTATGAAAACAACCAATCAAGAAAGTCAGCATTTCTTTTGGTATTAGAATGGGAGAAAGGGTATAATTAACAATTAACACCCGTTGGTTTTTTCCGGAAGGCGTAGTCTGCTGACTACGCCTTCTATTTAATTTATTATTATGGACAACATGACTGCATTACCTGAAAAATTGGGCACCCTGTTGGAATCTTCACGAGACTACCTGGAGAGCAAAATGGAATTGGAAATATTAAAAGGTACCGATAAGATAGCGCAGGGGATGTCAATATTTACCAGCTTCCTGTTGGGGGTGGGAACAGCGATCATAATTATACTTCTCATCTCATTTGGATTTGCCATTATGATTAACCAGGCCCTGGGCTCATTGTATGCCGGTTATTTCATCATGTCGGGGGTGATAGTTTTATTGTTGATAGCTATTTTTACCTGGGGAAGAAAAAGTATAAAAAAAGCGGTGATCAATACGATATTAAAAAATATAGACAATGACTAAAGATTATGAAGAATTAAAGAAGCGCATTGCTGAAAAGCGAAAATTAGTCATTCGCCAGGAGGAGGAATTGAAAGAACAGGTAAAGGAAATTGCTAATAGCCTTTCTCCGGGAAAAATTATTGCCGGGGCCGTTAAGAATGTTTTTAACGAAGCTGCTTCTTCTAATGGATTTATAAAAACAGGTATTGGAATAGGAGCCACCGTACTGGTGGATAGGCTTTTGTTTCCCAAGGCTGGATTTTTTCTCCGGTCGGCAGGAATATTTGCTGTCAGAAAACTGGTAAGTAAATTCGGGAACAGGAAAACGAAACAAATACCTGGGTAATGGTGAATTGCAGTATTATATCAATCCAAACCAGATGAATGAAAGCACTATTCTGATAATTGATGATGAACCGGAAATCCTGAATTTGCTTTCAAGGGTATTGCAGATGCAGGGATTCGTAGTTCGGGTAGCACATACCTTGTCGGAAGGAATTAGAGAATTAGTAGTAGCGGAACCTGCGGTACTTTTTTTGGATATCAATTTGCCCGATGGAAATGGGTTGCAGAAGCTTAAAGAATTAAGAAAAAAATTCCCTACTGTTAAGATCATAATGATTAGTGCATTGGACAGTACCGAGGATCGTAAAAAAGCCCTTGAAAACGGGGCCCATACTTTTCTAAGTAAACCATTCAATTTAAGGCAGGTTTCCTCACTGGTACATCAATTTAAAAAAGGGTAATTTCTGATTGTTTATCTAATTTTATGGTATGGCGAAAATATTGGTGATAGATGATGATATTGATATCTGTAATCTGCTGAACCGCTTTTTAACAAAGAAAGGGTATGAAGTAGAAACAGCTATGAGTGGGAAGGGTGGATTGGAAAAGATAGCGACCATTCCCTTTGATCTTGTTTTGTGTGATTTCAAGTTGAGAGATATGGACGGACGTGATATACTAACAAAAGTACAGGAAACCACCCCCGGCCTGAAAGTGGTTATTATTACCGGCTATTCAGATATTAAGACCGCGGTGGATGTTATGAAAAAGGGAGCTTATGATTATGTAATAAAGCCGTTGATACCAGACGAACTAATTAACCTGATTAACCGGGCTCTTAATGACGGACCATCGGATGCTTTTGGTGCACAATCAAAACAAGCGCCGGGGACATCCCAAAAATCGGGTATTAAAAATAATGGTGGAATTATTGAGCTGCAGGAAGGGTACATTACCGGAACCGGGGCCGAATCGAAACAGTTATATAAGCAGGTCGCATTAGTAGCCCCTACCAATTTTAGTGTTATTATTTATGGGGAAAGCGGGGCCGGTAAAGAAAATATTGCACGCACCATTCACGCTTGCAGTAAAAGGAAAGACAAGCCATTTGTGGCTATTGATTGCGGCGCCTTAACAAAAGAGTTGGCAGGAAGTGAATTGTGGGGACATGAAAAAGGAGCTTTTACCGGTGCAGTTAATTCAAAACCCGGCCAGTTTGAATTGGCTAATGGCGGAACTATTTTTCTGGATGAGGTGGCTAATCTCACGTACGATACCCAGGTGGGATTACTCCGGTTGGTGCAGGAACGAAAGCTTCGCCGAATTGGTGGTACAAAGGACATGGAAGTGGATGTTCGTATTTTGGTGGCATCGAATGAAAACCTTTGGGATGCCGCGCAAAAAGGAAAGTTCCGGGAAGATCTGTTCCATCGATTTAATGAGTTCACCCTGATGGTGCCGGCCTTGCGGAACCGGGGCAATGATATATTGGAATTTGCCAATCATTTTCTGAGAATGGCGAATGTGGAACTGGAAAAGAACCTTATTGGATTTACGGAAGAAGTAAAGAATATCTTTCTTCAGTACTCCTGGCCGGGTAATTTAAGGGAGATGCGCAATGTTATTCGGCGGGCCGCTTTGTTATCTGCCGATTCCATCATAAATTTGTCTACCCTTCCCCCGGAAATTATCTATCATCAGAAATTTTTGCTTGTTGAACCAGAGCAGAGTGAGTCATTGCCTGATTCGGGCACAAAGGAGAACATAAAGAAAATTGAATTTTCTCCTGCTTCGTTGAAAGACGCGGCGGCACAGGCAGAGGCAGATGTATTAAAAAAGATCCTCGAAGAAGTAAAATACAACCGTACAAAAGCCGCTGAAAAACTGGGCATCGACCGCAAAACGCTCTTCAATAAAATGAAGCAGCATAATTTGTAATTCATTCTAAACAATATTTAAATGGATCTCAAATCCGGCTACCCGTTATGGCTGGTACAATCGGGCTTGCCATACACATACCCCAAAGTGGATCGGGATATCAAAACGGATGTATTGATATTGGGGGGAGGTATATCCGGAGCAATAATCGCGCACTATCTCACTAAGAATAATATTGATTGCAGGCTGGTGGACGGCAGAACCATTGGCCTGGGGAGCACCTGTGCGAGTACCTCATTATTGCAATACCAGATTGATACTCCACTGGAGGAATTGATAAATAAAGTGGGAAGGCAGGCGGCGATCCGGTCTTATAAATTATGTGCCTCATCGGTAGAATCGCTGGAAAAAATTGCCCGTACCATCCGGTTCAATAATTTTGACCGAAAGAAAACATTATATTATGCCTCGTTTAAAAAGGACGCGGATTTCATCAAAAGGGAGTACCAGTTGCATAAAGCGGCAGGTTTTTCTGTTGAATATTGGGATGAAGAATTAATAAAGAACCGATTTGGATTTTATTCCCCCGCTGCGTTATTTAGCAATCATAGCGCGCAAACAGATGCATATGGATTCACGAATGCATTGCTTCAATACAATATTCCCAAAGGGTTGAAAGTGTATGACCGTACCCGGGTGGTAAGCATACAACATTCAAAGGCAGGTGTCAGGCTGCAAACAGAATCCGGGTATCGTATAGATGCGAAAAAAATTGTTTACGCAACCGGATACGAATCGGTAAGGTATATTCCAAAAAAAGTGGTTAAACTGGAGTCTACTTTTGCTATAGCCAGCGAACAATTCAAAGAGGATAAGCATTGGTTTAGTAATTGCCTTCTTTGGGAAACAAAAAAGCCTTATTGATATATGCGGTCGACCATGGATAATCGACTGATAGTGGGAGGGCGAGATGAACCGTTTTATAACCCCGCTAAACGTGATGCCCTTCTTAAAAGAAAAAGCCGGTTATTACAGAAAGACTTTAATAACATTTTTCCTCACCTGGCCTTTAAAGCAGAATTTACCTGGGCAGGTACATTTGGCAGTACCCAGGATGGCTTGCCCTTTATTGGGTATTTCCCGGGTATTCAACATGCCCTGTTTGCATTGGGTTTCGGAGGAAATGGCATTACTTTCAGCCTCATAGCAGCCCGCATTATAGCGGACCTTATAAAAGGGAAAACAAATAGGGACCTGAATTTGTATTCTTTCCAAAGGAATTCCACTCATTAACATAAAAAAATAATATTATGGCAACAAAAACAAATGGGGTTATAAAAGCGACCCTGAAAAATCATCTGGGTCTCGAAACACCCGAAATGGCAAACCTGAGTGAATCATTGAATAACCTGCTTTCTGATTATCATGTTTTTTATCAGAACGTCCGGGGATTTCATTGGAATGTTACGGGCAGCGATTTTTTTGACTTGCATATTAAGTTTGAAGAATTGTATACGCAACTGTATGAAAATATCGACGGGCTGGCAGAGCGTATTGTTACCATTGGGTACAGTCCCCTCCATGCTTATTCCGATTTCTTAAAGAATTCCCGGCACAAGGAAATCAAAAACGTAAAGGAAGGCAAAGAATGTGTATCGCATGTTATTGCCGGTTTGGGAATGATTATTACTGCCCATCGAACGATTGCCGGTGAATCCGAAAAGGCAGAAGACATTGCGACTACCGATTTACTTACAAAGTTTACTGGCGACCTCGAGAAAAGGTTGTGGATGTTTACCATGTACAACAAATAGTTTCTGCAATTGATGGTAAGACGTATTTAACCATTTTGTGAAGGCTGCCCCGATTATTGGGGCAGCTTTTTATTATTTCCGAAGCGCCTGATCCTTTATTTAGTTGTAAAACTTAGTATTTGATCTGACCCTTAAGGATTTTTAGTTTTATTTAGTTAGGATATAATTAGGCTGCTGTTTGAGATTCATTCAGCAGCTTTTGATTTGCTACAGGTAAAGGGTAAAATCTATAAAATTATTCTTAAGCAACGTAATCTTAGCTTAGCGCTCACCTCCTGGTGGGACCCTCCCTCCCCCGCCACCTCCGCGCTTTTTTTTGAAAACCTTCAATAGGACAGTTGTCCCTAATTTCTCAGAAACACTGTCTAATTTCCTTTCCAACAACATCGGGCTGTCTGGCTAATAAAAACGGCAGCAGTTACTAGCAATCTTCCTGCCTTAAAACTAACTTAAATAAATCGATACAAAAATATTATAGAAAGAAGCCGAAACAATGTGAAAAAGACGATCCCCCAAAAGAAAAAACAGAATTTTCCGGGTTAAAAAACGGCTGGCATAAAATCTTCCCATTCTACTAATTCAACAATTCAATGTCCCGGTACATTCAATCTGCTCATTTTCTTTTTGTAAGATCAAATTTTAGCTATTTCAATTTAGTGTAAGTCCCTTGCGGTAAGACGCACGTGGGAAGAATGGGGTAAATAAAAAACTGGATAGTAATAATCACTATCCAGTTTCTTATTATAGCGTGGATTATCCCACGTGTAGGCCAGGATGAGCAATAACCGCATCTTAAGATTTATACACCGATTCAATCTCCTCTTTTACTTTCCGGCTTTCTTCCAGGTGACTGCGCATGCCTGGTAAATGCTTTTCACACCATGTTTTCAAATCAGCATCTTTTGTGTCAATCGCACAATTTTCCAGGATCTTAATAGCTTTCTCATGCTCATCTATTATCCGGTTAACAAATCTTGTATCAAACTCTTTCCCCTTTTTCCAGTTTTTCATATCAGCAACTTCCGAAACATATTCATTACTCATGCTGTCAGGGATTTGGTAGTTTTTTTTCGAGGCCAGCGCGCTGATTTCCGATGCCATGGAATGGTGATCAGCCGAAATAGTATTTGCCAGTGTTTTGACTTGTTTTTGGTTGGCATTATTGATTGCATAGCTTGCCGCCGCTGATAAGTAATGACCCTGGCTGGCAAGTTTTACTAATGCATCCGCATCCTTTTCGAATGTATTTGTCTCTATTTTTTGATCATTGGCTTCGCTAGCCACTTTTTCACTGCCAGGATTTTTTTGCCGATTGGGTATTATTGCAGGCTACAAAAGCGAAGGCGCCGGTAAAAAAGACCATACTAAAAATTGATACTTTTTTCATTTTTTTTATTGTTATTTTGTTGAAATTGATTTGCGTATTTTATTTAGGGGAACTGGAGAAGGATTCACCCAATGAATGCATCAGGTTTGAAATAGGACCGTTCATTTTATTACTTACATCATCGATCGTTTCATCTCCTAACAAATGGCCCAGTTGAAGGACTTCTGGCAAATGCGATAATATTGTATGCCGCTGCGCCACCATAAACTGAGTAACTTCTTCAGTTGCCAATGTGTCTTTTCCGATTTCACGCAGCATCACCTGATAGGCAAGGCGGGCAGCTTCATTTAGTGAGCCATAGGCATCCAGCCGGTTTGCACCTGAATAGGCAGTTATTTTAGTTATTACTTCTTCTGCCTTATTTCCGAAAGTGATTGCTACGCTGGTATCACTGTCTGCCTTATCCATTTCTTCTGCATGATTAAGTAAATGATTGATTATTTGTTTCGCTCCAGCCTCGCTGGTCGCCAAATGATATATACCGGCAAGCGCTACTGGTAAAACAGCCCCCTCGAGCGTTTTTTCGTATTCATTTTTTTTATTCTCAACAGGGCTTTCCTTTTTGGAAATGGGGGTGCCCATCATTTTGTTAACTTCTTCGAAGAGATTTATTGACATAAAAATGGTTTTAATGAAGGATAAGATGATTATTCAATTACCAGGCCATAGCGTTCTACCTGCATGGTCGAACGAATAGTCATATGAGTCTCAACTGCTATGGCAAAATTTGATATTAAAAATTAAGTTCCTGTTGGTAATCCTCATGCAAACTATTTTACTATATGACCAGCAAATACCACAGGTTGTGACTTATTTTCCTCATTATAGTAGAGTAGTAAGACAGTACCCGGATGAACATCAGCAAACTAGAGTATAAACTTTCTGGCACAATTGTTTGAATGTGTATATAAAATACGAAATATGGTAAATAAGGAAATGACCACCCTGAGCCAGGTAATGAACCAATTAAGAGAAAAAGGAATGGATAGTGAATACAGGCTGGCGGATAGCGGACTTGGCCTGATAAACTCTTCAAACGGAAAATTATATTCTATTTCAGACCTGCGAATCATTCGTACTTATCGATTTGAGGGTGATAGCAATCCCTCCGATTCTTCTATATTATATCTTATTCAGGCAAATGATGATGCAGTGGGATACATAATAGATGCCTATGGCGCTTATTCGGGGTATGATGACGATGGACAGTTTGATAAGTTTATCCGGGATTTAGCGGTTGCGGAAAAATGAAAGTAGGGATTACCGGAACCAATATCTTTTGGAAAAGTTATGTTGAACGATGCAGTCAATGGGAATTAAAGAAATAAAGGAGGAGTATGGCGCGGTTATTTTTTTTAACAGTATTATTATTACTTATTCAGCCGGGAGAAGCCCAAAAAAACGTTGATATAAGCCAGTATGTGCCACCGCCCCTTTTATGGTACGAGGAACCCTGGGTATGGGTAGTAGCCGCATTTATAATTTTATTTGTACTGGTTTTATTATTATTTCGGGGGAACACAAAATAAGAAATTAAGGACGGTCATTAAATAGTAAGCATTCGTTTAATAGCGGGTGCTTTTTTTTATGAAACCCTTGGTACTTCGGGTAACATGTGTAAGTCTTAACAATAGGGTTTTCACCCAATTTGAAGCCAAATACTAATTGAAACAATCCTTCCTACCTTTGATCAATGACAATAGTTCAGGGAATAGGAAAATTCTTACGTCAGCTTATCAAAACGATATTTATCCGGAAAAAAGACTGTTGCAAATGAATGTTGAATTAATCTCCCTTATAACTTGTCCTGTTTGCGGAGCCAAACAGGAGGAAACCATGCCAACAGATGCCTGCCAGTATTTTTATGAATGTAAGGAATGCCATGCGAGGTTACGGCCCCAACCGGGTGATTGTTGTGTTTTTTGCAGTTATGGAACGGTGAAATGTCCGCCTGTACAACAAAATAAAGTTTGCTGTCAATGACAGTTCTTGTGAATCTTGCCATTTTTTTCGCTAATTATATTCTTGATTGAAAAAGTAAAGACTGCGGGTGGTAAAACAAGGCTATAAGGAGACAATGCCCTTTTGGAAAAAAACAGCTTATTCTTTCTACCTGGTTTAGTTATATTCCTGGTCCCCAGTCAGAATTTATTTACCTGGTAGCAAAAAATAGTTTTAGCTTTGTAGTGGATGAAAAATATCTTGGCAGCCATAATAGCCATTTTGTACATCAGCACCTCTACGGGCGCTGCCATACATATGCATTATTGTATGGGTAAATTGGCCGATTGGAGCCTGGCAAAGAATACTTCAAAAACCTGTGGCGAATGTGGTATGGAGAAATCGTCCAAAAAAGTAAATGGATGCTGTACCGACGAAACTAAATTTTTTAAAAATAATGCAGACCAGAAAACCGGTGAAGCAACTCTTCTTGTTCAGCGAGAGTTCGTTTCTATAATACCTGTTTCATTTTTTGAACTTCCTGCTATTAACGTTTCGCTGGTATCCCTGGAATTTCCCGTCAGCCATGCCCCGCCCATTAGTTCCATTCCCCTTTTTATTCTCAACAGAACTTTCCTGATTTAAATAGTAAAAATCATGTTTGCCAGGCAATACTTATTGCATGGCTATCGGCATTTATACAGGCCAAGTTTCCTTTCACTAGTCACATCAATTTAAAATTAATAAAATGAAAACATTCACCATTCTTATAATGGTAGCATGCTCCATTCTCACCACGGCTGTTTTTTCGCAGGAAAAAGCTGGTAAAAAAGTTAAGCAACAGCATACAAAACTCTATGTATGTCCCATGCACTCAGACGTTACCAGTACAAAGGAAGGTCATTGCTCTAAATGCGGAATGAAACTGGATCTTTCCAAAAAGGAACAAATGAAAAAGGAAGTAACAAAAAGCTATACGTGCCACATCCATGCAGATGTACTAAGTGACAAGCCCGGCCAATGTCCCCAGTGCGGAAAGGATTTGATCCGTTCTCCAAAAGAAAAAATGAAGATGGAGGTGATGAAGAAGTATAGCTGTCCCATGCATCAGGACGTAACCAGCGACAAACCCGGTAAGTGCCCGAAGTGCGGCATGTCATTGACAAAAGCAAAAGAGGACCATTCAAATCACCAACATTAATAAAATAGTAATTCTTTCAACTATGAAAAAGATATTATTTGGTTTATTGGCTATCAATGCCATGGCAATAGTAAGCTGCAATAACAGCGGCCCAAAAAATGAACCCGCCACGCACGACATGAACAAAATGAATCAGGATAGTTCTCCGCATATTGCTCCGGCGGATGGTAAAGAGGTGAAAACGGTAACCATAACTTTTACAAATGTAGATACAAAATCGGCGGCTTCTATCAGGGAAATAGTAGATCACTATCTCCATGTAAAAAACGCTTTGGCAAATGATAATGGAAGGGAAGCAGCGAGTGGCTCCAAGGCTATGGAAGCCGCAATCAGTAAACTGGATAAGTCGCTGTTAACCGCTGATCAAAAGAAGGTGTATGACGGAATTGAAGATGACCTGAAAGATCACGCAGAACATATCGGTAAGAATGGGGACAACATCAAGCACCAGCGAAGTCATTTTTCTATGATGAGTGAGGATGTGTATGACCTCGTGAAAGCCTTTGGTGGTGGAAGACCCTTGTATCACGATCATTGCCCCATGTACAATGAAAACAAAGGAGCCATGTGGCTTAGTGAAATGAAGGGGGTCAGCAACCCATATTTTGGTTCTGAAATGCTCACCTGCGGCATAGTAGAAGAAGTAATAAAATAATTATTAAAACTTCATCATGGTTCGAAAATTAATTGGACTCGCTTTGCGCAACAGGCTTATTGTATTACTGGTTTCTGCCGGCCTGTTTGCGTACGGCATTTATTCAATCCAAAAGAACCCCATTGATGCCATTCCTGATTTGAGTGAGAACCAGGTGATCGTCTTTACCGAGTGGATGGGGCGTAGTCCGCAGGTAATAGAAGACCAGGTAACCTATCCTTTAGTAAGTAACCTGCAGGGTATCCCCAAAATCAAAAATATCCGTGGCTCTTCTATGTTCGGGATGAGTTTTGTATATGTGATTTTTGAAGAAAACGTAGATATTTATTGGGCAAGAACAAGAGTACTGGAACGCTTGAATTTTGCCCAACGCTTATTGCCTCAGGGAGTAACTCCTTCCTTAGGTCCCGATGGAACGGGTGTAGGACATATTTATTGGTATCACTTGGATGCACCAAAAATGGATTTGGGGGAACAAAGAGCTTTACAGGATTGGTACATCAAGTTTGCGTTGCAAACAGTACCCGGGGTGGCGGAAGTGGCTTCTTTTGGCGGATTTGAAAAACAATACCAGCTGGTAGTAGACCCGGTGAAACTGCAGTTTTACAATATTTCCCTGATGGATGTAATGAATAAAGTAAAAGCGAATAATAATGATGTGGGCGGAAGAAAATTTGAAATGGCAGATATGTCCTACATCATTCGTGGGCTCGGCTATATTAAAAGCAAGGAAGATGTAGAGAATATTGCGCTGAATAACTATAACGGCATTCCGGTACGGGTAAAAGATATTGGTTCCGTACAAATGGGGGGTGATTTACGCCTCGGCATTTTTGATATGGATGGCAAGGGAGAAGTGGTCGGCGGCATTGTAGTGATGCGATACAACGAAAATGCGAATAAAGTAATTAAAGCGGTAAAAGAAAAAATGAAGGAGGTGGAAAAAGGTTTACCGGAAGGCGTGACCTTTAATGCCTCTTATGACAGAAGTACATTAATCCAGGATGCAATTGAATCAGTGAAAGGAACATTGATTGAAGAAATGATTGCGGTGTCCATTGTAGTACTCATCTTTCTTTTTCACTGGCGAAGCGCGGCTATTATCCTGATTCAATTACCGATTTCAGTAGCAGCCGGTTTTATTTTTCTTGAAATGTTTGGTATTTCTTCCAACATCATGTCCTTAACGGGTATTGCACTGGCTATCGGTGTGGTGGTGGATGATGGCATTGTGATGGTCGAAAATGCCTATCGGCATATCAGCGAAGCGCAGATAAACAAATCTCCAATCACCTGACAAAGTATAACAATGGCAAATTTTTCAAGCGAAGCAAAGATCCGTTGACAGCGGAAGAAAGGATGGCAATTATTGAAAAATCTTCCAAGCAGGTAGGGCCGGGTGTATTTTATTCAACCATCATTGTTGTTACTTCTTTTCTTCCTGTATTTCTGTTAACAGGGATGGAAGGAAAACTATTTCAGCCCATTGGCATGGACAAAAACATTTATTCTGCTGGTAGATGCCGTTTTGGCTATTACCCTCACGCCCGTCTTGATTTCATTTTTTCTGAAAGGAAGAAAATTGAAGCCTGAAAGTGCCAACCCCATAACAAGAACATTGGAAAGAATTTATACTCCCATTTTGAAATGGTGTTTACGCTGGCGGAAAACAACTATTGGCATAAATCTCATTGCTTTGACTGTTGGCATTATTATGATGACAAGTATTGGGTTCTGAATTTATGCCTCCGCTCGATGAAGGCTCTTTATTGTTTATGCCCGTTACCTTACCGGATGTTTCTAATTCGGAAGCAAAAAGACTATTGCAGGTGCAGGATAAAATTGATTCGTACAGTTCCCGAAGTTTCTCATGTTTTAGGGAAAGCAGGCAGGGCAAATACGGCTACCGATAATTCCCCCATCAGCATGATTGAAACTATCATTATGCTAAAACCGAAAAACGAATGGAGGGAAGGCATGACTAAAGACGGAATCATCAATGAGTTAAATTCCAAACTGCAAATACCCGGTGTTACGAATGGTTGGACGCAACCCATTATCAATCGTATCAATATGCTTTCAACTGGTATTCGTACGGATGTTGGTTTAAAAGTGTATGGGCAAAACCTGGACACCATTTATGCATTTGCACAAACCATCAAAAAACAATTGGAAGGGATTGATGGGGTAAAAGATTTATATGTGGAACCCATCACAGGAGGCAAATATATAGACATCATAGTAAAAAGAGAAGAAATTGGAAGATATGGTTTGAGTGTGGATGATGTAAACACTGGTTATTGAAAGTGCATTGGGTGGAATGAAACTGACTACCACCATTGAAGGCCGCCAGCGTTTTTCTGTAAATGCAAGATATGGCCAGGATTTCCGAAATAATATTGATGCATTGAAAAGATTGCAGGTACAAACTATGAATTTCGGCCCCATTCCCTTGGAAGCTGTAGCAGATATTAAAATAAGTGACGGACCGCCAATGATTAATTCTGAAAATGCCATGTTACGGGGTACCGTTTTATTTAATGTACGGGAGAGAGATTTGGGTAGTACAGTTATGGAAACGCAACAAAGACTGAACCAGATGATCACTAAATTACCTAAAGGTTATTTCCTGGAATGGAGCGGCCAATGGGAAAATCAGATTAGGGCAAACAGAACACTTAAAACTATTATGCCGGTTGTTTTACTCATCATCTTTATGGTTCTTTATTTTACGTACCATTCTTTTAAAGAATCTATCATCACCATGATAACGGTTCCGTTTGCTTTGATTGGCGGAGTGTTCATGGTTTATTTCTATGGGGTAAATTTATCAGTTGCGGTAGCGGTAGGTTTCATTGCTTTATTTGGAATGGCCATTGAAACTGCCATGCTCATGACCATATACCTGAATGAGGCAATGCAGAACATGGTAGCAAAGCATGGTAACTCCAAAGCAACGATTACCCCGGCCATTATCCGGGAATTTGTGATTGAAGGCGCTGCAAAAAGATTGCGGCCAAAACTCATGACGGTTTCAGTGGGTTTGTTTGGCCTGATTCCTATTTTATGGGCCACCGGTGTGGGTAGCGATATCATGAGGCCCATTACCATTCCATTAATTGGTGGAACCATCACTTCAACTATCTATGTATTGCTTATCACTCCGGTGATTTTTGAAATGATAAAGGAAAGAGAATTAAAACGAAAAGGTAAAATTGAATTAATAGATGTTAACGAATAAACTACTCCCGGTTATGTTTGTACTTGCTCTTGCTTTCAGCAGTAATGGGCAAACATTGAAGCTCGATGCTATCA
Organism: uncultured Chitinophagaceae bacterium; assembly: GCA_963775145.1. Lineage (GTDB taxonomy): Bacteria > Bacteroidota > Bacteroidia > Chitinophagales > Chitinophagaceae > Endoryza. The sequence goes on along the minus strand of CAVZHZ010000008.1, from coordinate 111,014 downwards.
TTGACAGCATCACCGCATCACACCCCGTGGTGAAAATGTACAACAATGAAATCCGCTCAATGGATGAAGCGGCAAAGGGAGCTAAAAGCTGGATGCCTCCCGAGTTTAGTACCGGGTTTTGGATGGTGCCCTACAACCCCAACCTGTGGAAGAAGGGAGACATGGGAGAAACCGGTATGGGGCAATACATGATCGGGGGTCTGCAAATGCTGCCAAACAGGAAAAAACAAAACGCAGATGCAGCCTACATGGAAGCCATGTCTTCGGTGGAGAAAGAAAGAAAGAATGCTACCCTTAATGAATTGATAAGTGATGCCAAGCAAGTTTATTTCGAATGGGTTATTTTGGAGAAGAAAATTGCCATTCTTGGACAAAATGAAAGCCTGCTTGCCTTCATGATTAAAAATGCAGAGATACGCTACAAAAACGGGTTAGATAAAATCAGCGCCTACTATAAAGCTAAAGCGGCACTGGGCAACGTACAGAATATGCGACTGATGTTTGAAAGCGATATTAAAGAAAAGCGTATCCGGATCAATACCCTGATGGGTAGAAAGGCAGTGACTGAATTCTCTATTGACACTACTTACCAGATAAAAGATTACTCCTCTGTAATTTTTGACAGTACACTTTTCTTCAGTAACCGAAGTGATCTCAAAGCTATTGATGAAGACATTAGTCTTACCAGGCTGAAACAGGAAACAGAAAAGGAAAGTCTTAAGCCGCAATTCGGCATACGCTATGATCACATGTTTGGATTTGGAGGCTTCCCCATGCAATACAGTTTAATGGCCATGATGAAATTGCCACTCACCAAATGGTCTTCCAAAATGAGTAAGGCCAATATAGAAAGCCTGAAATGGAAGGCCAGTGCATTGCAATCTCAAAAGGAAATGATGTTGAACGAATATAGCGGCATGGCATATAGTATGCGTAATGAAATAGAATTAAAGGAGAAACAGTTGAAATTGTATGAAGAAAATATTATACCCGCATTAAGAAATAATTACAAGACGATGCAATTAGGATACGAGCAAAACACGGAAGAACTCTTTATGCTGTATGATGCATGGGAAACCCTGTATATGACTCAATTGGAATATACCGAATTGCTGAACCAGTTGTTAAAGCTGCAGGTATCCCTGGAAAGAATAATCGAAAGAAAATGAAGACTAAAATAATAATAGTACCATTTGTTTTACTCATTCTTGCTTCAGGATGCAAGAATAGCAAGGATCCGCATGCCGGTCACCCGGTGGAAGTGTCCGTGGAGAAGTATACTTGTCCTATGCATCCGGAAATTATTCGGGAAAAACCGGGTAGATGTCCTATTTGTGGAATGGACTTAGTTAAAATAGAATCCGGGGGAGATAGAGTTAAAGACGTGACGCTGGAATCTTTATTGAAGCCAACCAATGAATTTGTAGTATCCACTATTCCGGTAGTCACCATTCAAAAAAAAGAAGAACAGATAGAAGTGGAGGCACTAGGAAAAATTGCTTACGACACCAGGCAGGCAGGCAGCATTTCATCAAGAGTGGCCGGAAGAATCGAGAAACTCTATATTCGCTACCGCTACCAAAGAATATTTAAAGGCCAGCGTATCATGGATATTTATAGTCCGGAGATACTGACTGCCCAACAGAATTTGTTATTCCTCCTGGCTAACGATCCGGGTAACGCTACTTTCATCCAGGCGGCTAAAGAAAAGCTCCTGTTGCTGGGAATGAGTAATGAGCAATTACAACGGTTAATAAAAACCAAACAACCTTCTTTCACTATTGCGGTATATAGTAATTACAGTGGACACATACACGAAGCAGTAAGTGGAGCTTCCATGAAAAGTTCCGTTGCAGGCATGAAAGATATCGCATTAATTACAGAAGAGCTCTCGTTAAAAGAAGGTATGTATATAAAAAAAGGGCAAACTCTTTTTTTAGTATACAACCCGGACAAAGCCTGGGCCTTGTTAAATATCTACGGAGATAACCAGGCATTAGTAAAAAAAGGAAATCCGGTAAGGTTAATTCCGGAAACTGCACCCGGTAAAGATTTCAGGGCTGCCATTGATTTTATAGAGCCTTTTTATCAAAAGGATAGCAAAACGCTTACGGCCAGGGTATTCTTCAATAATAGTGTTTTGAAAATTCCTATCGGTAGCCAGGTGAGGGCTATTATTTTTGGAAACACTAAGGAAGCTTATTGGTTACCTAAAGAGGCAGTTGTTTCTTTAGGTTTTGATAGAGTAGTATTTCAAAAAGCAGATGGTGGCTTTAAAGCGCAAAGAATTAATACGGGTATCACTCACCAGAATCATATCCAGGTGTTAAGCGGCCTTACCCAGGAAGATTCGGTGGCCGTAAATGCGCAATATTTAATGGATAGCGAGAGCTTCATCAAAGTAAAAAATTAATTATGCGCTACGATTCTATTATGCTTTCATTCCTGTTGCTTTTTGTTTCCTGTCAAGGCAGGAAGGAAACACCTCCTCCGGCTGATACCTACTATACCTGTTCCATGGACCCACAGGTAGTGGAATATAAACCGGGGAAATGCCCCATCTGCAAAATGGAATTAACCCAGGTAAAGAAAAAGGTGGGAGAAAAGCAGGATGAGATTCTATTAAGCGAACAACAAATTCAATTAGGCAATATTCATACGGATACTATCCGCAATGGTACAATAGGGGACAAGTTGGTGTTAACCGCTACGTTGAACTTCGATCAAATGAAGGTGTCGTCCGTAAGTTCACGGTTGATGGGCCGGGTAGAGAAATTATATTATAAAAACCTCGGTGATTATATCAAAAAAGGTTCCCCGCTTTATGATTTATATAGTGAAGAATTAAATAATGCCAAACAGGAATACCTGCTGGCCCTGGACAGGAAGAAAATATTTATAACTGAAACAGCCATTGACTTTGACCAGTTACTCAATGGAGCAAAAAATAAATTAAAGCTGTGGGGTATGAGCGAAGCGCAGGTACAAGGTCTGGCAAAAAATGGAAAAGCTACGCCTACCACTACTTTTTATAGTCCTGCAGCAGGTTATATAACGGCATTGGAAGTTCGCGAAGGGGACTATATAATGGATGGGGGCACTATAGTAAAGCTGGCGGACCTTTCGCGACTTTGGGCCGAAGCCCAGGTATATACATCGCAATGGGCAGCATTGGACAAAAACAGTACAGCCACCGTACAGCTTCCCGATTTTGATGGAATGGAAATTAAAGGAAGGATAGAATTTGTAAATCCTGAGATCAGCCCGGATACAAGAATAAACCTTATTCGTGTTTCCATTCCCAATACTGGCAACCTGTTAAAACCCGGTATGCCGGCTTATGTATTGTTGAAAAGTACTCAACGAAAAACACTAACGCTGCCAGGCGATGCGGTTATTCGTGATGGTAAAGGTGCTACCGTATGGTTACAGACAGGTAGGAATACATTCAAAAGTGTGATGGTGCAAACAGGGTTGGAAAGTGACGATCGGATTGAAATTAAGTCAGGGTTAGTACCTGGAGAGGTGGTGGTAATAAAAGGCGCTTATTTGTTGCACAGCGAATATATTTTTAAAAAAGGGGTAGATCCAATGACAGGGCACCAGCATTAGTACTATATATTGAAGTATGCGGGTAGAAAAAATAATTCGACCCGCAGGTAAAGCGATCCATCAGAAATAAAAACCGGGATATGCATAAAACAGCTACTAGACTTTCTGGAATTATGCTTTTGTTTCTATTCCAATCTTTTATTCATTTGCCTGTAGGAAGTACAATAGAGAAAGTTGAGGTTTCTATTAATGGTATAGCTCCATCCTTGTTTGCTGAGAATGACAATGTATATATGACCTTTGCATCCGGCGACAGCATTCAATATTGCCTTTTGAATGATAAAGGAAAAAAGTTTTCGGCCCCAATGTTCGTTGCTGTGTTACCTAAACTTGGTGTAGGAGGAGGAAGAGGACCCCAAATTATCTCTGTCAAAGGAAGATTGATGATCGCTGCTGTGAATGATAATAGTAATACTTACACTTTTACCAAAAACGAACAGGCAATCAACCGGGAAAAGATGGGCAGGATAAATGATGTGCCGGATATTGCTAAAGAAGGTTTTGTGTCATTGGCGGCAAATAACAGGGGTGAAATATATGCGGTAAGGCTCGACTTGCGTACCGATAAAAGAAATAAAATAGTAGTGGCGATGAGTAGAAATGGCGGAAGAACATGGTTAAAGAATAAGATTATTTATATGTCGCCCGACAGCACCGTATGTGAATGCTGCAAACCTTCTGTTGAAATGAAGGACCAGTTGGTGGTGATTATGTTTCGCAACTTTATTAATGGAAACCGGGACCTGCATATTATTCAATCAGCGGATGGGGGTTTAAATTTTGGTGAAGCCCGGAAATTAGGCGACGGGAGTTGGAAACTAAATGGTTGCCCCATGGATGGAGGAGGATTAGTGATCAACAGCGATAATTCGATTCAAACAATATGGCGAAGGCAGGGAAATATATTTCGTTGCGAAGCGGGTAAAAAGGAACAATGGATAGCGGTGGGAAAGCAATGTGTAATGGCAGGTAACAAGGGTAGTAATTATATCGCTTTCATGAATGACGGAAAGGCATATTGTATAAAACCAGATAAAACCCTGGTGGAGTTAGGACGCGGAGACTATCCGCAATTAGAATCCACGGGATCAGCCTCAGCAATATGTGCATGGCAAAATGAGGGCAAAATAATTTTCGTTTTGCTGAACAATTAAAGCCTCCCTTTTAGAAACATGTAACAAAATAATGGAATTCTATAACAAATCTCATTTGCATTAATCTGAATTTTGTGCCATATAGCTTTTGAGCATTTTATACTTTACCATTCTTTCAAATAATCTTTAAAGTTGTGGAACATCATTCGAATCCCCAAGAGCATATCCATTCCATTATGCCGGCTAATACAAATCCCTCCTCCCGAAGCCCTGTTCATTCTTCTCACGGCCATGCGGGCCATAATCATCATGCCATGATGATTGATGATTTTAGAAAACGTTTTTATGTAGTCTTATTTCTCACTATTCCCATCATGCTGTTATCAGAAATGATACAACACTTCATAGGTGTTGATTGGCAGTTTACTGGTTCTAAGTATATTTTATTTGCGTTATCAACCATCGTATTTATTTACGGTGGTTTTCCATTTTTAAAAGGCTTGGTAGACGAAGTAAAAGCAAGGAATCCCGGAATGATGTTTTTGATTGGATTTGCCATCACTATTGCATACATCTATAGTGTTGCCATTGTATTTGGATTGCAGGGCATGGATTTTTTCTGGGAGCTTTCAACGCTGATTCTCATTATGCTCTTAGGGCATTGGATAGAAATGAAATCTATTGCGGGTGCATCAAAAGAATTGGAGTGGCTGGTGCAGTTGATGCCGGATGACGCCCATCTTGTAAAGAGTGAACAAATCACAGAGGTAAAAACGGAGACACTCCGGGAAAATGATGTTATATCTAATCAAGCCCGGAGAGAAAGTAGCAGCCGACGGAATTATACTGGTCGGGGAAAGTTATTTGAATGAAAGTATGTTGACCGGAGAAAGCAAACCAGTACAAAAAGTAAAAGGGGATAAAGTAATCGCAGGAGCAATTAATGGCAATGGGGCTATAAAAGTTACTGTGTTACATGCAGCAAAAGACTCTTATCTGTCGCAGGTTATCAGGTTGGTGGATGAGGCTCAAAAGTCAAAATCAAAGACGCAATTATTGGCTGATAAAGCAGCCAGATGGTTAACGATCATTGCTATTGTATCTGGTATCGTTACCTTTTTATATTGGTATTTTAATGAGCAAACCCTGGCATTTGCCATAGAAAGAATGGTAACGGTAATTGTAATTTGCTGTCCCCATGCTTTGGGATTAGCGGTACCATTGGTAGTGGCAAAATCAACCGCTTTATCTGCAAAGAATGGTTTACTGATAAAGAACAGAACCGCTTTTGAAAATTCCAGGAAGATTACCACCATAGTATTTGATAAAACCGGAACATTGACAGTGGGGAAATTTGAAGTATCGAAAATTGTTTCACTGAAAAAGGAATTTACTGAACAGGAGATCATTCGTTTGGCAGCTGCCCTGGAGCAAAAATCAGAACATCCTATTGCAACCGGTATTCTTCAGAAGGCAAAAGACTTAAAGATTACAGTTCCCGGTACGGAAAACTTTAATGCCATTACCGGTAAAGGAGTGGAAGCCATAGTAGATGGAAAAAAGGTATTGGTCGTTAGTCCGGGATATTTAACTGAGAATAATATTTCACTGCCGGAGGGCTTTACGGCGGATGATACGGAAACAATCGTATTTGTAATAGTCAGTAAGGAATTGGCAGGGTATATTGCTTTGTCTGATGAAATAAGGCCTGAATCTTCAGGTGCAATAAAAGTGTTGAAAGAAAATAATATAAAATCTATATTACTTACGGGCGATAATAGTAAGGTTGCCAAAAGCGTAAGCACTGCACTAGGGATGGATAGTTTTTTTGCGGAAGTATTACCCCACCAGAAATTGGAAAAGATAAAAGAATTGCAAAGCACAGGAGAATTTGTTGCTATGACAGGGGATGGGGTAAATGACGCGCCTGCATTAGCCATGGCTGATATTGGCATCGCCGTAGGCAGTGGCAGTGATCTAGCGGCAGAAACCGCAGGAATTGTTCTGGTAAATAGCAATCCGAAAGATATTGTGAGTTTGATATTATTCGGCAAGGCTACCTACCGAAAAATGATTCAAAATTTAATTTGGGCAACCGGCTACAATGTAGTGGCGCTGCCCCTCGCGGCAGGGGTGTTATATAATTGGGGCATATTGTTAAGCCCTGCTGCCGGGGCGGTTTTGATGACGGTCAGCACCATTGTTGTTGCTATTAACGCAAGCATGCTGAAAGTAAAATAATCCTGCGCTAAAATTATGGGGAAGCAATTAGAATTAATTCTTATTGCTTCCCCATAGCCTGAATTAGACGTCAGGCAGAGATTATTGTTTATTTCCTGGTATGGTTGTTATGTCTTCACATTAACTATAATGTTCTTTTTCATTTTAATACTTTTAAATACGATTAATGAAAGGCTTATTTAACTGCCATGCCCACGCCGGGTCCTGTGAAGCCTGTGACAGTTTGCAAACTGGTTAACCCGCCATCTTTACCCACTACAAATGCATCAATACTATTGCTGACCGGATTAAGTACATAAAGATATTTTGAATTATTACTTAAAGCCGCATCTATCGGGCCCATACCGGTTGTAGCTGAAATGGGATCAGATACATTTATGCTTCCTGATGAAGTATTAACCTTGAAAGTAGATACATTGTTACTGGCTGTATTGGTTGTATAGGCATATTTTCCATTATTAGTGATGACCACCCAACATGCGGCACTTTGATTAGCACCTACCGGACCTTCTATCAACGATATTACTCCGTTATAATCGATGTGGTAGGACGAAAGAGTGCTGGCACCAGGAGCTCCGCCGGCTGCTTCAGAAACAAAAATATTACCATTCTTGCCCACCGCAAAACCAAACGGGGTTGTATTTGCTGATGTTAGCGTATGCAAAGTGCCGTGTTGATTATAGGTACTGATTTTATTACTTCCCTTTTCAGTAATTACAAGCACTCTTCCATCATGAATAAATGAAATTTGGGCGGGCGCCACCCCACTTGCGCTCAATGGTTTTGTTGAATTTGGAATAGGGTAAAGAGTTCCATCATTACCCAGTTTAAAACCCGAAATATTTCCATCGCCACCAGCATTGAGAACAAAAACCACGTTATTGTGTTCTGTAATACTTACCGGTCTTTCTCCTCCTGAATTAACGGTGGATTTTAAGATGAGCCCTTGATTGGTTACTTTAAATGAAGTAATAGAATTGCTGCCGGCATTGACAGCAAGAACTATTTCATTATCCACCAGTATAACAGCTCCCTGGTTTCCTAAGCCCCCGCCTGTTCCGTTTCCACCCGTGGAATACGATTTATCAAATGTAAGCAGACCGTTGGCCGCTCGGCGATAATCAATTAATGTATTTCCTTTTGCATTATTACTGATAAAATACAAATGACCGGGGCCGTTGACATTTCGTTCATCGCGTCCGAATTCATCATTTTTCTGACAGGCAGCGAATACGACCATGGCTATTACCACAGCAGCTAGTGTTTTTGTTTGTTTCATAATCTTTTTTTTTAAGTTTTATAATTGATATAGATATTTTGATTTGGATTCAAGGCGCACCCGGTTATAGAATAATCAGCCTAAGTATTTCATCTATCTTTTAAGGCCATTAAGTATTTATAGCTATAATTTCTGAGGGTCATTGGATATGTGTTACTATTTAATATCATCATATGGTAAGATTCAGGTTAGTGCATTTAAAAGATTAAAAAAGTTTCAAATAAAAGATTATTGGGCAAAGCTTTCCCGCTATTGCTTTTGCAATAAATTTAAATCGGTACTAAATACTGCGATGTGACTAAAAAGCTAATGGGGAGGGCGATGGATTATACCAAAACGTAGTCCTGCTGTCATTACTTGCAAGTTGCCGATGCCAATACCCTTCATGGGAATTTCCAGGTATGGTTCTATTCTTATACTTGTTTGCTGCCAGGTCCTTACTTCATAACCTAAACTGACATTGAAAGCACCAGAGAAATAACTCCTCTTCTTTATGTAATTTCCATTTTGATTCTGCTGAGCACCATTAACCAAAGCAATGTATTCATTGTTTTCTTTAGTAAGCAGGTATGACGATATGCCGGTGGTCAAATACCAATTTGATCTAATTCTCTGGCCGAAATCATATTTCAATTTAAGGGGTAATTCAAAAATATTGCTGGTTCCTGTAAGACTTATTATTTCCATATTTGCGGGCATCGAGGTGCCTGCCTTTTTCATATCGAAATATTGTCCATCGCTGTAGTAATGTTTCTTTGAAAATATTACGCCCGATTCTACAGAGAGTTTTCTGTTTACGCTATATCCTGCCAATAACCCCGCACTAAATCCGGTTTTGGTAAACCCTTGTCCTTTTACCTGATTCAGTTGGGGTCCGGCCACTATTCCAAAATAAAACCTGGACTCATTATTTTTCTTTTCTATTTTATTGGAGACGGACATGATGCGGCCATGTACACTGTCAGTACTTTTCAGCGGATTAAGCGTTACTTCAATTTTAGTTTCAACTTCTTTTGCAAAATCACCGGGTTTATTTTCTGGTACTATTAAAAATTCATGATCCTTTGTGTTCTGAGCTTCCTTGTTGTTTAAATAGCTTATTATATCTGGATAAATTTGGGATGAAGGATATATTTTTTTTGAAGCTTGCTGATTTTCAGGAAAGGATGCCGGATTTTTAGTGGTGGTAATTGAATAGTTTAATCTTCTTGATTTTGCTTCTGTAATTACCTTTTTGTTTGCTGAAACCTTTCTCTTGCTATTGAAATGGGATAATTTTGGATCAGCTTCTGAAACGGGTGAATTCTCAGGCTTGTCATTTATTGAAGTTTCTGTAGCTATTTTCTCGTATTGAATTGCTGATATTACTTTTTCTGAAGACGAGCTATACTTATTATTAAATACAATAAGTGAAATGCCGGTAACGGCAAAAAGCAGAGCCAATAAACCGAACCAGGGATATTTTTTCTTTTTTGCTGGATGATTTTTATTCGAAATGGTAGAAGTCTTTAAAGACAGGGCAATAGTATCCCAGTCTGAAAGCTCCGTTTTCAGCGGGTAGTTTTCCCCTGCTTTGCGAAACAATTCATCCATATCGTTGTCTAAATATTGCATATTTGGGCATATTCTATTTTTTGAATTCTCTTTTGCAGCATGGATCGGGCTCTGGACAAGCAGGATTTGGAAGTACCTACAGACATGTTCATTTTATCAGCAATTTCCAGGTGATTATATCCATCAATTACATACATATTGAAAACAACCCGGTATTGAGGGGGTAATTCCTTTACCATAGTAATTAAATCTTTGTACAATAACAATTGGTCGGCATCATGGGCCTTATTCGTAATATTCCAAACATATTCAGGTATTCCGCCAATTTCTGGCAACATCTTTCCTTTTCTCAGTTCATCTATGGCCGAATTGACCATTATTTTCTTTATGAACCCCATGAGTATTTTTTCAGCATCCTCAATAGGGCCGGGTATAAACCTTTCAAAATGCCTGAATAATTTTACAAATCCGTCATTGGTCACATCCACGGCTTTTTCATACCGGTATAAATACCTGAATACAATTTTCAACGCAAAACCATAGTAGTGTTGGTATACCATTTTCTGGTATTTATGCTCCTTTTTGGAACAGCCTTCTATGATAATGATTAAATTTTCCAAATCTGCCTGGTACTTTAGCTATTATCGAATAAGTAAGGGTATCATATGGATAGCCTGGTTATTATATCTATAAATGCGCTTTCTTTTCCTGCTTTTCTAATAAATAAATACGTGGTTCTTTAATAAAGGTTGCAGGTGGAAGAGCTTTTTCTGAATATAACGGGTATATAGGCTTTCATAAAACATGAATAGAATGCGGCCCTGGGTTCTGAGTTTGATTAGAAGTGGATAGCGGAAAAGGAAAAGCAATCTGAATTCATCCGATTGCTTTATAGGATTAAAGTCGTTCCAATGGATTTTGGGATGAAAGAATTAAGAAGGGAGTAAAATAAGACAAAAAATAGTCTGATTGTGCCGAATTTTTTATGAGTATTATTATATATGCCGTTTGGGTATCTAGCGACATCATATTATTACCCTGCCAGGGTTTGTTGTTTCGGCCATTACTACTTCAATTATATGGAATCGTGTTGGATTTCAGAATGTAAAATCAATTTCAAATTCCCTTCCAATATAATCGGGATAATTCATACTTATATGAGAGAAATCATACTTTCCTTCTATCAATTAGGAGGCAGTACCGCGCACTTGCCTTGTATAATAATTTTAAAATTATTTTGTAATCGTAATGTGCCACCCGCCTTTACCTGTACGCTCGAAGCAAAGGCATTTCCGAAACTGATGATACATTCATTAATGGTTCCGGTTGGAATAATGACATGCGTAGCAGACGCCGGCACTTTCTGCAAATTCCAGTTTCCGGCTTTGTGCCAGTCAGAATCAATGGCTCCCGTCCAGGTTGCTTTTTCAATATTTATTGCAACAATCGTGTCTTTTAAGCAGTTATTGGCATCCTTTATTCTTATCGTATAGTTGCCGGCTGTGAGGCCCGTGAAAATTCCGGTACTGTTGTATGTAATTCCATTATTTCTGCTATAGGAATAGGGACCTACTCCTCCATTTCCGGCAATAGTTATTGAACCATTTGCATCTCCCAGGCAGGCTAAATTCTGCTTGACAATAGTTGCTGAAATTGCAATGGGTTGGGTGATAATGACAGTTGTATCAAGCAGGCATCCCAAGGCATCTTTCACCCGTACCTGGTAGCTGTTTGCAGAAAGATTACTAAAGGTGCCACTGTTGCTGAAAGTAGAGCCTGAATCGATACTGAACATATAGGGTGTTGTTCCGCCAGTGTTTGTTATAGTTATTGACCCCGTTGATTGGCCAAAGCACAATACATTGGTTTTTGAAATGGATACGTTGTTGACCTGGTTAACAGTTAATGTGGCTGTGTTTGAATTGACTGTTCCTGACCCGTTGGACCATTTAGCCCTGTACAGTGAACCATTATCTATCACGGAAGCTGTTAATACCAGAGTGTCCTGGTTTTCTCCGAAAATATCTGTCCAGGTAGTTCCATTGATACTTTTTTGCCATTGAATAATAATAGGAGTCGGGCAACTCGCCTTCGAAATGAAAACGGCCGTGCTACCGTTACAGGTAGATGTGGATGTGGGATGTTTTGTGATAGTTATTGATGTATTAACATCTGTACAGGCAATGGATAGTTGCTGCAAGGTTGGTGTTACATTATTAATGGAATTGGAAAAAGTTGCCCTGTATTGTAGATATCTTCCCGAAAGACCTACAGAATTATTATTGGTCAGCGCAGTAAATGCCGACCAGGTACCATCAGGGGTGGCCGTATTGCCTGCTCTGGCTGAAATAGCCAGATTTGTTCCGGTTGGAGTAGAAGCGATCCAGTTTACGATTCCCCAGTTAGCAGAAATGCCGTGATTGAATACTCTCGAAGTAAAGATTCCGGAGGCGGGGTAGGGAGAAGCCCGTAACCAGTCAACCGATAAGGTCCCTCCTGTGGCTATAACATCACTCACTTGTATAAACATGGGCGTACTGACTGCTATTGTGATGGCCGTGGTCGTTATAAGATTACCATCAACATAAAAACTAAAAGTATTCGCCGGCGTATTCCAGCTTATGCGATAGCGATGTGAAGTACCCAATAAATTCGATCCAAGATTTACTGATGAATTGTCCGAAGATCTGGCATATAAATTTCCATCAGAAACATCCCCTTGCCCTATCACAACCCAGGGAGAGTTGTTAAAAGGTTGATCGCTTGAAAACCCAATATTTTGGAAGGGGGCGACAGTGAATGTCGCTACAAACTCTATCGAAGTACCCGGGCCAAAAGATGAATTGGAATAAATGTGCGTTCCGTTCACTCTTACCTGGCCTCCGCTAACGGTGGTTGTGCCCCCGGTATTGAAAATGGCAGATGTCCATTTAGTTGTTTCTAATGTGGAGCCTGAAAATTCATCAATAAATGACGGATTCAAAATTACGGTTCCACTGCCTTCTAACGCCACTATCAGGTTGGCATCCTTAGTACCGAGGTTGAAATGGGCCGCAGATTGATCAATGGCACAGGGGGTTGCGGGCATTACAAAATTTAGTGCCGGATCTGTCAATATGGGAATGGTAGTATTATTAAGAAATACATCTTTTGAAGTAACCCGGAAATAATAGATCGTTCCCTGCGTTAAGCCGGTAAGGGTAATGGTATGACTGGTAACCTGCGAAGCATTGGAAGCAGAAAGGGAAAGATTGGTAGCTGAAGTGCCATAGTCAACCTTTGAATCAGCTATCTGAGCGGTGAGCCAGGTAATGGTAGCGGTGCCATTACTATTAGGTATAACCGCCACATTTGTAATTACCGGTGCAACTGCCGGAAGATAAGTGGCTAAATAAGTCCCTCCGCCCAGGGTAGCATCAAAGAAAGCATAGACGATTCCTTTGATGGTTTGAGTGGTGGTACTTATGCCGGAACCATTGTAGGTGATACTGTTTAATGTGCCGGTCGAACTGTTAACCGGCAACATCGCTTTCATATTTCTTGATCCCGGGGCTGCGGTAATAGTAAAACTCAGCTGGTTATTGTTCCAGACTAGGTTATTGAAAGTAGATCCATTGCGGCCATCGAGCCAGTCGAGCATTTGTTTGGCAGAGATGACCGGGATAGAACGGGCCTGGGCGGCACTTACGATAGCATCGGATCCGCTTTGAGAAGTCGCAAAACCATTATCGGTATGCATGTTGGCGCAGAAAACACCATAGTAACCCGGCGTACCAATGGCACTGTCGAGCAAGGCACTGATATGAAGCGGGAGGGTTTGCCCCGATTCATCGGTTAATTGAGTGGTTACCTGGTAACAATCAATAAGTGTTCCGTCTACATCTGAAAAGCGCATAGGCATTCCCGATCCTGTAAACATTCCGGGGCGGTCCAATATCCACGGTGCAGGGAAATAATAATAATTGACATCCAGGCGAACGCTGTTTTCCCATTGCTTTTTTGCCTGAGTAGCAAAATCACTCCAGGCGACACAATGGGTCCGGTGTGTTTGCTGTGGTAACATACCAGGCAGTTGTCCCCGCAAAGTGGCATACTGAGATGTCCAAAAATTTTGCCATGAACTGGCGGTCCAGTTAGCACAATTGGTATTAAGATGTAACCCGATTTCAAAACCATCAGCCTGGAATGCACTGGTCTGTGCATCGGTGATTGGGGTCCCTGGAAAAATATAGGAGGTTCCGCGGATAGCGTTCCAGTCAGCTACTCCGGCGGGGGAATTATCGGCACTTAATGATTTATATTGATTGAACCGGTTCACCGTAGTTGGCCCCGCAAATCCGTGATCATCGCCTGTCATGACTACGGCGGCTTTTAATCCTTTTGGAAGGAACCAGAACCTGGGCAGCGGTTTTCGATCCAGTGTGTATTTAGCGATGATATTTGATAACAGGTGTTGTTGTTCATCAGCCTGCGGGATGGCTACTTTGCTGAGATTGATCCAATTTGGATAAAACATATCGTCTGAACGAATCGGGCCCGTTGTCCCATCCCTTTTTTGTCCGGCCCATGCAGGATTCCCCTGTCGGGTATACACAACCGATTTTGCCAGGTCATAGGCGAAAGCGACCGCCATTCCGCCATTGGCGCCTACCGCTCTGCTGGTAACAGCCGGGTTGGAAGTAGCGGTGGTGGCGCTGGAATATAAAGTGGCTAAACTGGTAGCCCCGTTGAGTGTATAGAGGTTGGAAGTGCCATGAAATTGTATGGTTTGATTGACGATTCCGACTCCCGGCCCCGAAGCAGTATTAACCAGCAGGTAGCCGTTAGAAAGAGAACCGGCCACGGCTGTTAACCCAAGAAGAGTATTTAATTGAGCACTAGGTTTAAAAGCAACCAGGGTTCCGCCGGCATTGGTCCAGTTGGTTAAATCAGTAACATTTTGAGATGATAATGGAATTTCTCCGAGTATCACCACGTCATAATTATTGAGCAACGTGGCAGTGACGGCAGAAATATCGGTGGCGAAGAAATTATTAAATCCTTCTGCTCTTAAGATCTCAACCGGGTAGCGGCTGAATGGATTGGAAGCGGCACTAATAACCAGGATGGGGCCGCCCGGACCCACTGCCGGGGGTAATCCTGTGGTGATAAAACTAAATACATAATTAGCGGCCAGTGCATTGCCGGCCATATCCTTTACGACCGGGCTTCCGGTTCCACCGAAAAGTCTGGCAGTATAAACGGTCGAATAATTAAGGACAGAAGTGGGGGTTAATAAAGCCGTTCGGGTAGAAGAATTATAGCTAACGGTAGCGGGTACCAGTACATTGGAAGCATTCCGTAATTCAAAAGTAGAACCATTGATTGTGGCAGGGTCGATGGCTTCATTAAAAACAGCCGATACGGCAGTATTAATCGCAATCCCGGTAGATCCATTGAGGGGTAAAGAACTCACTACGGTGGGGGGAGTATTATCCGGCGGAAGCGTGGTAACAAATATCACATCTACATAATAATTTGAAGAATTAAACGTGGAGGTGGGAAAAGTAGTGGTAGGAGAATTGGCAAATACTCCGTTTGGTCCATCGGTACCATTTCTCAGCGCTTCGAGGTAGGTAGTTACCACACCTGCCGAAGCGAAATAATTAGCATCTGCAGAATAATGACCGGTACTGGTATGATAAGAAGCAACATAAGTAGTTCCTGCGGTGATAGCCACAGGAGTACCAAAGGTCACTTGTTGCCAACCAGTGGCTGTTTCTCCGGTAAAAGTAGCTTGCGCGAGATTAGTACCCGTGGCGGTCCATAAATTTCCTATATGGGTTCCCGTATTAGTGGCACTTTTATAAAATCGAATACCTGTTATATATCCGTTGCTAAAGCTGCGAAACTTTACCCCCAGTTCGTTGGCGGATCCATCCGGGTCCGTAACGGTCGCCGGGATGGTGGAAGGGCTCCATATATTACAGGGACAGGAGCTTTGGGCAAGGATAGTAATTGGAATAGCTAAAATCAATATAACAGTGAAAAGCAGGTGCTTTTTTTGCAATAAGGTTATTATACGGCTATAAGATTTACATACACTTTCCAGCGTGACTTCAGGTAAGCATAAATTCATTTTCAACAAAGTTTTTAAACTTTATAAATGAATTTCATTGAATAATTTGGATGTAAGATTATTTTCTTAGGTCGAGGTGCAAAAATTAACTTCCATACTAATTGAGAACATTAACCGCAGTAGAGCAAATCTAATATTTTTTCAATTCATCGTAGGATTAATCATGTTTTTTTTTGGAGGTTTTTCGTTTATCCCTGATTACTGAATAGAAATATCTATAATGTGAATATTTTGTAAGATAAAGTGGGTAAGTAAAAAATTGTTTTAGGGGGCCTACTTGAGAGATAGGCTGCAATTGTAAATATTCTTTTATGCTTTTATACCCAATTACCCTTGGTTTAAGGCAAAGTAAGATAGTATGCCGGAAAGAAATATTAATTTCTGTCTATATACATTGAATTCTCTGATCCCCTTGTCTAATAATATTCGTTCAATATTCTGGTAGCCTTTAACAGGGCACTGTTTTATTGAGTGCTCGATTTTCCCGAAGTTTTATCAAGTTGAGTAAATCAAAAGATTAAATTTTTCCAGTGTAGTTCAATATTTGTTTTGATTTTTTTTTCTATAGGGTTGGTTATCCCATTTTCTTCAAGCATGTCTTTTGATGGGCTTGCCTTCTTTAATTGCTTCAACTTTTCTTTCCTGGTGTAAACGAGATCGTTTGTATTATTGATGACGGGCTAACCAGTATTTCATCATATCTCTTCATGCCAATTCCCTTTACCGGATTGAGTTTTTCGCAAATAAAAAAGGCACGGCAGGTGATTACGCTGCCGTGCCTGATCCCGCCATGGGTGTTATAATCCTGGTCGGGTCTATTCTTTGATGACTCTTCCGGTAAGCACCCCTCCCGGGTGTATGACCTGTATAAAATAAATGCCTTTGGCTGCGGAGCCCAGTTCTACGGGAGCCAGGTGGCGGCTGGCCGGGATAACCAGTTCCTTCCTTTGTATGATGACTCCCCGGGCATCGGTAATCTTTATCATGGCCTTTCCGATCGATACCTTATCGAGCACCATGTTAAATAATCCGCTGCTGGGGTTGGGATATATTTCCAGCGTCGCGCCGGCGGTTGATATGGTTTTTTCGGCGGTGGGCTGCCACATGTTCTTATTTCGGGTCATCAGTGGCGCACCGCCCGCACAACCCACCGATTGGTTATTGCCGGCAAAAGCCACCAGGGGAATCACGGCCGCCGCCGGCCCTTTGATTTCCAGCAGGGCCGTACCGGCCGACATACCGGTCGGCGCCGTCAATCCTTCCGTATAGGTACCGGCCGTAGTGGTCTGCTTGCGGTAATGATAGCCGGTATATATTCCGGTACTAAAATGGTACAGACTTTCGGTAGCCGCATCCCGGTATAGCCGGGCCGATCCGTTGATCGCGCTCCAGTCGGAGGTGACCCCGAAAATAATACTGTTCGACCGGGTGGTGGTAATGCCCAGGCTGGGCAGTGTTTGTGAACTCACCGAAACCGCCGCTCCGCCCAGGGCCGGATCATAATTGGTGACGGCATATACGACCGCCGAGATCAGGTTAAAGGCCCAGGTGGAGGTGACCGTGATGGTGCCGCCGGCGGTAAATACGGCTGTATAAATTTCCGCATTACCGCTTCCGTTAGCCCCCGCATCGGCCCGTTTGGTCCAGGTAAGTGCCGGGGAACTGGTCACTGTGGCATTGGCGCCATCGCGGATATCATCGGCCTGCGCGATGGTTAACACCAGCAGGGCACCCGCCGGAACAGCCGTTAAACTATTGACGGCCGTATTATTGGTACCCAGCCGGGTGGTCGTGGAGAAAATAACCGGGCTGGCCCCGCCCGACGGAGCCGCATTGACACTCACCTGTACGGTATCCTTTACCACCGCACTGCCATCTGTAACCGATAATTCAAACGTGTAGATCCCCTGGATCAGTCCGGTGACAGTGGTAGTAACCGCGGACGGACTGGTAATGACGGGCGTGTTCGGACCGGTGATCCGCGTCCAGGTATAACCGCTGATAGTGCCGGTGGAGCCATTGCCCTCCAGGCCCACCGAAGAAACCGGCAGGGTAATGATCCGGTCGCTGCCCGCATGGGCGGTAAGGGGAGAAGCCGGGGCATTTACATTGACCGTTACCCGGGAGGTACTGGCCCCGCTATTTAAAGATAGCTGGAATATATAGGTACCCGGTACCAAGCCGGTTACCGAAGTGGTCACCGCCGCCGGACTGGTTATAACCGGTACACTGGGGCCCGAAACGGTGGTCCAGGCATAACTGGTAATCGTTCCCGTGGAGCCACTGGCATCCAGGGTGACCGGTGGTAACGCATTGATGGTAACAGTGACATCCAGCCGGTTTACACTCTCACATCCTCCTATTGTCTGACTCGCATAATAATGATTACCGCTGACCAACGAGGTAGTGGATACTAAGGCCGTTCCGCCGGTGGCGGCCGCATACCATTTAATCCCCGATCCGGTGGCACTTAAATTAGCCACCGTAGCGGCGCTGCAGAAGCTTTGTGCGGTACTGCCCGTGGGGGCCGCGGGGGTATTGATAGCCACCGTCACATCCAACCGGGTGGTGCTTTCACACCCACTGATCGTTTGACCCGCGTAATAATGATTACCGCTGATAAGAGGTGTTGTACTGAGTAATGCTGTTCCGCCTATGGCGGCCGTATACCATTGAATAGCCGTGCCGGTGGCTGTTAAGTTAGCCACCGTAGCCGTATTACAGAAACTCTGACTGGCACTTCCACCCGGTGCGGCCGGGTTATTGATCGTAGCGGTCACATCCAGCCGGCTCGCACTCTCACATCCACTGATCGTTTGACCCGCGTAATAATGATTACCGCTGATAAGAGGTGTTGTACTGAGTAATGCTGTTCCGCCTGTGGCGGCCGCATACCATTGAATAGCCGTGCCGGTGGCTGTTAAGTTAGCCACCGTAGCCGCATTACAGAAACTTTGTGCGGTACTGCCCGCAGGGGCTGCGGCAGTCGTAATGGTAACGGTCACATCTAACCGGGTGGTACTCTCGCACCCGCCTATTGTCTGGCTGGCATAATAATGATTGCCGTTGATAAGCGGCGTGGTACCGGGTAACGGGGTTCCGCCCGTAGCCGTACTATACCACTTGATATTCGTTCCGGTAGCTGTTAAGTTAGCCACCGTAGCCGCATTACAGAAGCTTTGGGAAGCATTGCCGCCCGGAGCGCTGATGGCACTCGTGGTTATCGTCACGGTCACATCCAGCCGGGTGCTGCTCTCGCAAGGACTAATCGTCTGGCTCGCATAATAATGAGTGCCATTAATAAGAGGCGTGGTACCGGGTAACGGGGTTCCGCCCGTGGCGGCCGCGTACCATTGAATAGCCGTCCCGGTAGCTACCAGGCTGGCGACTGTGGAAGCATTGCAGAAGTTCTGCGCAGTATTGCCGGTGGGTGCAGCCACCGTATTAGTAGTGATGGTGACCGTTACATCCAGCCGGTTTACACTCTCACATCCTCCTATTGTCTGACTCGCATAATAATGATTGCCGCTGATAAGAGGTGTGGTGCCGGGTAACGGCGTTCCGCCTGTAGCCGCCGCATACCATTGAATAGCCGTGCCGGTGGCTGTTAAGTTAACCACCGTAGCGGCATTGCAGAAGCTTTGTGCCGTATTGCCCGCAGGAGCCGCGGTAGTAGTGATGGTAACGGTCACATCCAGCCGGTTTACACTCTCACATCCTCCTATTGTCTGACTCGCATAATAATGATTGCCGCTCACCAGAGGCGTGGTTCCGGGTAATGGCGTTCCGCCCGTAGCGGCCGCATACCATTGAATACCCGTGCCCGTCGCCGTTAAGTTGGCCACCGTAGCCGCATTGCAGAAACTTTGGGACGTATTGCCCGTGGGGGCCGTGGATACAAAAATAGTCCGGTTTCCCCCGGCATAGGCAATCAGTGGCGTCACTGCGGCGGCCGGCCCTTTGATTTCCAGCAGGACCGTTCCCGCTTTCATGCCCGTAGGCGCCGTCAATCCTTCCGTATATGTTCCGATGGCCGTAGTCGGTTTGCGGTAATAATAGGCCGCATAGGCCCCCGCTCCAAAATCATAGAACGATTCGGTTGCCCCATCGCGGTATATCCTCGAGGCCCCGTTGATCGCCGCATAATCCGATGTGACCCCTATGATCAGACTATTGGACTGCGTGGTGGTGATGGCCAGGCTCGGGGACGTCTGTAAATTCACTACACTACTCGATCCTATATAAGAAGCGGGGTCATAATTGGTAATTACATGCACCACCGAGGACATCGCCCCGCTCACCCAGGCGCTGGTAACCGTGATACTGCCACCCGCCGGATAAACGGCCGTATAAATCTCGGCATTTCCCGACGTAGCTGCCTGCGCATCGGCCCGTTTGGTCCAGGTTAAGGCGGGACTGCTGGTGATGGTCGCATGCGGGGCCCCCAGATCATCAATATCATATTCCTGGGCCACTGATAATACCAGCAGCGCCCCGGCCGGTACCCCGGTTAACGTATTGACCGATGTGCCGTTTCGGGAGAACTGCGTATTCACCGCCGATACCACCGGGCTCGTACCCCCGCCCGACACCGCCGCATTCACCGTAACCTGCACCGTATCTTTGGCTATCGTACTGCCATCGGTAACTATTAATTCAAATGTATATACTCCCTGCACCAGGCCACTGGCCGTAGCCGTTACGGCCGTCGGAGTGGTAATCACGGGCGTATTGGGGCCGGTTATCCGCGTCCAGGTGTATCCGCTTATGGTACCCGAAGAACCATTACCATCCAGGGTAACCGCCGACGTCGGTAAGGTGATCGTCCGGTCATAGCCCGCATGGGATACCAGCGGCGAGGCCGGCGGATTTACATTCACCAGCACCTGCGAGGTACTCGCTCCCCCGTTTAAGGATAACTGGAAGACATACGTACCCTGTATCAATCCCGTCACCGTCGTGCTCACCGCCGACGGACTGGTTATAACCGGTACATTCGGACCAGATACTCTCGTCCACGCATAACTGCTGATCGTGCCCGTCGATCCGCTCGCATCCAGCGTAATGACAGGACAGGATGTAGAAGGCATTGTAAAATTCAGCGGGGGATCTGTCTGTATAGGGAAGGTGGTAGAATTAAGCAGAGCATCTTTTGAAGTAACCCGGAAATAATAGATCGTTCCTTGCGTTAAGCCGGTAAGGGTAATGGAATGACTGGTAACCTGCGAAGCATTGGAAGCAGTGAGGGAAAGATTGTTAGCCAAAGTGCCATAGTCAACCTTTGAATCAGCTATCTGCGCGGTGTTCCAGGTAATGGTAGCAGAACCATTAGAAGTCGGTATAGCTACCACATTTGAAATTACCGGGGGCTGTGGGCCACCTGTGTAAGTAGCAGTATAAGTCCCACTACCTAAGGTAGCATCAAAGAAGGCATACACGATTCCTTTAATAGTTTGTGTAGTGGTAGGGATTGATGACCCATTATAGGTGATACTATTCAATGTGGCTGTTGAGCTGTTAACCGGCAACATCGCTTTCATATTTCTTGATCCCGGGGCTGCGGTAATAGTAAAACTCAACTGGTTATTGTTCCAGACAAGGTTATTAAAGGTAGAGCCATTACGGCCATCGAGCCAGTCGAGCATTTGTTTGGCAGAGATGACCGGGATAGAACGGGCCTGGGCGGCACTTACTATAGCATCGGATCCACTTTGTGAAGTGGAAGAGTTGTTATCGGTGTGCATATTAGCGCAGAAAACACCATAGTAACCGGGCGCGCCAATGGCGCTGTCGAGCAGGGCACTGATATGAAGCGGGAGTGTTTGCCCCGATTCATCGGTTAATTGAGTAGTTACCTGGTAACAATCAATAAGTGTTCCGTCTACATCTGAAAAGCGCATGGGCATTCCCGATCCAGTAAACATCCCGGGGCGGTCCAATACCCACGCTGCAGGGAAATAATAATAATTGACATCCAGCCGCACACCGTTTTCAACATTTTTTTTGGGTTGTGTTGCAAAATCACTCCAGGCGATACAATGGATCCTGTGTGTTTTTTGCGGTAACATACTGGGCAATTGTCCTAATAAAGTGGCATACTGAGAGGTCCAGTTGCTTTGCCAGGAACTGGCAGTCCAGTTAGCACAATTGGTATTAAGATGTAACCCGATTTCAAAACCATCAGCCTGGAATGCACTGGTCTGTGCATCGGTGATTGCCGTACCCGGGAAAATATAAGAGGTTCCGCGGATGGCGTTCCAGTCGGCTACTCCGGCGGGGGAATTATCGGCACTCAATGATTTATATTGATTGAACCGATTGACAGTAGATGGTCCTGCCACCGCGTGATCATCGCCTGTCATGACTACGGCGGCTTTCAATCCTTTGGGAAGGAACCAGAACCTAGGCAGCGGTTTTCGATCCAGCGTGTATTTAGCGATGATATTTGATAACAGGTGTTGTTGTTCATCAGCCTGTGGGATGGCTACTTTGCTGAGATTAATCCAACTGGGATAGAACATATCGTCTGAACGAATCGGCCCCGTACTGCCATCTAGTTTCTGTCCGGCCTGGGCAGGATTGCCCTGTCGGGTATAGACAACCGATTTTGCCAGGTCATAGGAGAACGCGACCGCCATTCCCCCGTTGGAGCCCACCGCTCTGCTGGTAACTGCCGGGTTGGAACTAGCCGTCGTGGCGCTGGAATATAAAGTAGCTAAACTGGTAGCCCCACTCAGCGTATAGAGGTTGGAAGTGCCATGGAATTGTATGGTTTGGTTGACGATTCCGATTCCCGGTCCCGAAGCCGTATTAACCAGCAGGTAGCCGTTAGCAAGTGAACCAGCCACGGCCGTTAACCCCAAAAGCGAATTTAATTGGGCATCGGGTTTCAAAGCAACCAGGGTTCCCCCGGCATTGGTCCAGTTGGTTAAATCAGTAACATTTTGAGAGGATAATGGAATTTCTCCGAGTACCACCACATCATAATTATTGAGCAACGTGGGAGTGACGGCAGAAATATCGGTAGCGAAGAAATTATTAAATCCTTCTGCTCTTAAGATCTCAACCGGGTAGCGACTGAATGGATTGGAAGCGGCGCTGATAACCAGGATGGGGCCGCCCGGACCCTCTGAAGGTACAGGAGGAGGAGGTGCTGATGTCGTAAAACTAAAAATATAATTAGCGGCCAGTGCATTGCCGGCAATATCCTTTATGACGGTACTTCCTGTTCCACCGAAAAGTTTGGCCGTATAAACGGTCGAATAATTAAGGGCAGAAGTGGGGGTTAATAAAGCCGTTCGGGTAGAAGTGTTATAGGTAACGGTAGCGGGTACCAGTACATTGGAAGCATTCCGTAATTCAAAAGTAGAACCATTGATTGTGGCCGGATCAATCGCTTCATTAAAAACAGCCGACACAGCGGTATTGATTGCAATTGTGGTGGCTCCATTAACCGGAGAGGAATTTACAATGGTAGGAGGAGTGTTATCTGGTGCAAGGGATGTAATAAATACCACATCTACATAATAATTAGAAGAATTAAAAGTAGAGGTAGGGAATGTGCTGTTAGCAGAAGCTGCATATACTCCATTAGGGCCATCGGTACCGTTTCTCAGGGCTTCAAGGTATGGCGTCACAACCGCGGAGGTTGTAAAATAATTCTCATCAACCGAATAATGACCGGTACTGGTATGATAGGAAGCAATATAAGTTGTACCTGCGGTAATTGGCACTGGCGTCGTAAAGGTAACTTCCTGCCAACCAGAGGCTGTTTCTCCGGTAAAAGTAGATTGTGCGAGATTAGTACCTGTGGCGGTCCATAAATTTCCTATATGAGTTCCTGTATTAGTTGAACTCTTATAAAAACGGACCCCCTTAATATATCCGTTAGTGGAACTGCGAAACTTCACGCCTAGTTCATTTGCGGATACATCCGGATCTGCTATTGTTCCGGGAATTGTAGAAGGACTCCAGATAGTACAAGGACATGGGGTTGCTGTTCCCACGATTACTGATTTCGCATTGTTAGCAGGTGCTGTTCCTGGCACTTCCATATTTCCACTATCATCAAATCCGCGTACTTTGATAGTGACGGTACCAGGAGCCGTGGGCGTCCAGGAAAAAGTCCAGTTGGTGGTTCCGTTGGCGGGCTTCCAGGTTGTTCCTCCATCGACTGATACTTCGATACCGGCTACTACATTGGCATCGGAAGCGGTTCCGGTGATGGTAACGGCTACATTGGGAGCGAGGGTGGCGCCATTGGCCGGAAAGGTAATGACTGAGGCAGGCGGTGTCAGATCGGTGGAAGCGGTGGCAGCGACTAGGCCTGCCTGTAAGGTTGCGGGCTGCACGCCCATATCGGCCAGCAGGTTTACGGTAGCCTGCTGCATAATGACGCTGGGGGTACTGACCCCGCGATCGTGGGTGCCATCCAGTCCCCAGGACCATTGAATGGTTCCGGCCCCGAATACCAGGGCCCCGCTGGAGTGGCGGTACAACGATAGTTTATGCGTTTTGCCGGTAACGGTAGTACTGGACAAGGTAAATCGTCCGGACGGATTATTGACTGCATAGGCGGGTTGCTCCCAATCCCACTCATAGCCGAGGGTACCGGCAGGCAAAGTAGCCGTTTGCCCGGCCCCGAGCAAAGCGACACTGGTATTGCGCCAGAAGCGGTAATTTTTATAGGTATCGGGTACTAATATGGAAGTCGTGTTTTCAAACCAACTGATCTGACCGGTCAATGCATTTTCGGGTTTGCATCCGTCGGGAGCGGTGGCGCCGCAGCCATCTCTCCATAAGCCGGTCCATATATTGGTCGGATCACATTCTGCGTTACATACATTTTCCCCGAGGGTTCCTTCTTTATAACAGACCAGGGTGCGGTAGGGGGTATTACTGCCATCGATACTGTTTTCCCAGCGGGTTTTCCAGTACACTTCATTGCCGCTGAAAAAAGCCAGGTGTACACCGGCATTTCGGGCGGCTTCCACTTTATTTCTTTCGGCCAGCGACCAGTATTCATCATGTCCTACCGAAAGGATCACTTTATTTTTAGCCGGGGTGATGGGGGTGGCATTTCTATCCATATCCACGTCGGTGGTATAACCGAGGTAGTACCCATTTCTTTCGAGCCAGCGGATCATGGGATATTCGGCATTAAAAAGCCAGTCTTCGGCCGCCCCGCCGCCGCCGCCGCCACTGCGGGTAATAAAAGGCCGGTTATAACTTACTTTAGTGGCATGTCCGTTGGGAAAACCGGGGGTGGCGCCGAGGTAAAGGCTATTGCCGCCGTAGGCATTATAGGCCTGCCAGGTGGCATCCGATGTTTTAAATAATATATGGGCGTTAGCGGCATCGTCCCGAACAATAAAAACGATATGGCTGGCGCCGCCATTATCGGCGCGGATCAGGCGGGCGATATAAATACCGGAAACCGCAGTGGCTGGAACGGCCCAGGAAGTCGATGGGGACCAGTTGCCGCAATCGTTGAGGCCGGAAGCGGCATTGGTGACAGGAGCTGGTTGAGTCACTCCCAAAAACGGCCCGAGAGTGGTGATCAGCCGGGCGCCATTCCCCTGGTAATAGCCGAGGCGATAGATCTTGATCGAATAATTTTTATTGGCTCCGGTAATGGTGATTTTGAAATTAACGGTTTGTCCTTTATTCACACTGATATCGGTGGCAAAGCCCTGGAGGGAGACGTCACCCGCCCCTGTTATATCCCATTCGGACGAAGGATTACCCGTTAAACTATTCTCTGCCGGAATGGGATTCTGGGCTAGTACAGCAAAAGGAGTAAGAATGAATAAGGCAATTGTAAAAAGTAAATTCCGTTCAAAGAAAAAGGGAATAGAACTACAATATTTGCATGCACTTTTGAGTGTGCGTTCGTATAAAATTAAATTCATTTCATCAAAGCTTTTAAACTTTAAAAATGAATTTCATTGAATAATTTGGATGCAGGTTTCTTTTCTTAGGTGGAAATACAAAAAACTGATTGCATTACTATTTGAGCACATTAACCGCAGAAGTACAAATCTATCAATTTTTATTACTTAAAGTTGGATTAAATTATTTTTTTTGACTTTTATAGCCTCATCCTTGAAATAGTAATTTACCTAATTTGAATATTTTGAAGGGGAAAAGGAGATAATCTGTTGATTATTATTACGGGAAACTTCTTGCAAAGGTTGGCTAAAGGTGTAGGCGATCATTCTGGGTGTTACACCCAGTTTCTATGAATTTTCACAGAAAAAAGGGTGTATACTTCTTTTCAATGTTAAGAAAAGCGCTACTCCAAGGTATTGCTAGGTTAGTAAGCAGCCCGATACCTTCGGCATAATCTGCCAATAACTTTGCTGCCCTTTGGCCTTTGTTTTTTAACTTTCTGCCTATGACGTTTGCTATGCTGGCAAATGATGCTTTGATCAATTGCCTTTCCTCAGTAAATAACCATGGATTAAAATTTATTACGACAACATTTTCCGATAATTCATTTCTTACGAAATTCATTACAGAGGTCTTTCCTTCTCCCCACTTTCCATAAATTCCGACAACTAACGATTTCTGATAATTTCCTGTGGAAACGATATGTGCGATCCTCGCAGCAAATTTGTATCGTTGAAACCTATCTTCCTTTTCCGTATCAATAGGTTTATCTGGGCTAAATAATTCCATTTGTCAAAACTATTAATGTAATTTCCTAGGTGCGATTGGTCACAAAATGAAAATCTGATCCTGGCATCAAAAAGTCAAAATCAAAAAATTTATCTTTTAGTAACGATAGTTTAAAGCGATCAGGCAAAAAGGCACCCCATTTTGAAAACTCGAGTAAGTTCGGGTTTGATTCAAGCAAATCGCAAAGTCGCGAATCAATTCCTTCTATTAAAGTTGGAAAGTTTTGCCAAGCCTTAATGAAATCTTCGTATGTCCCATCGACATCAATTGAACTTGATCTTTCATCGGGGAAATTTTTCAACCCACTAATTGATAACAAAAAGCTAATCGTTCTGTTAATCTTTGACCCAGAGAACGTGTACACTATGATATTGCTTTGTTCTTCTTTTACCGGACGATCATACTCACTATTCGTCATCAAAAAAGCAGAAAATAAAATTCTCATTTCCCTTATTTTTTCCATGCCGGCCACATCTAAGTAATCGAACTCTGATGAATCCATCAGAATCTCGAGCATTTTTACTCGTACCCTTGGATGAATGTTGCCGGCACTTCCAAAGAACTGTGGCTTTTTTCCGTCTGTGGCGGGGATAACTTCTATTTTTTTGGCTTTGTCGTCAATAAAAGTAATTTTCCACATTTTCGCGGCGAGTAAAATATTCTCATCTTCTACTATTTGAGGTGAAAAAGGGATTTCACCAATTGTGTGTCCTCGGTGAATGACTTTGAAATTTTCTTCAGTTTTGAAAACAGTATAAAAGTTTCTGTTATTTACGATTTTTTCCCCTTCTACTCCAATTACAACTTCAGTCCTAATTTTTTCTAATAAATCCAGTCTTATCAGATGGTCAATTATCTCGTTAACTTCCTCTACCTCAATGTCTGAAAATGCGTAATTTATTCTCATCTGATTAACAAGGACCGATATTTCGATTCCAGAATGACTTTTGACTATCGATAATAATTGGTGCAGCATAAGATCATAAGCCTTAGAAATCGGTGTAGGCGGTTCGACAAATTTCTCCTGATATAAAAGCCAGCAGGCGAGAGATTGCAACAAACTCCATTCGTTTGTTGCATACAGGAATAAATTGCTACTCTCATTGTCCTTTCTTCCACTGCGTCCCACCCGCTGTATCAAGGATGAAATACTATGAGTAGCGTCTATTTGAACCACTTCGTCTACAGTCCCAATATCAATCCCAAGTTCCAGCGTTGAGGTACAGGAAATACAGAAATTCTGTCTTAGTTGTGTTTTCGCGAAGGTTTCTACATACTCTCTCAACTCTTTATCAATAGATGAGTGATGCGAGAAATAATTAAGGTGGCCTTTGGCTTTTGTCGCTATTCTTTTGAGTTTAACTGAAACTTCTTCAGCTCTTCCGCGGCTATTTGGAAAAATTAATACCTTGTTGTCCTTTGTTTCAAGATACAAATCCTGCAACAATTCTACTGAAAGCTCTTGTCCTTCTTGTTCGAAATAGCGAAAGTTTACTTTGATGTCTTTTGATGTTCGATCAAGGAGAACTTTTGTATTGTTTTCGTTACCTGTAAATTTTTTTGCCTCATTATAATCGCCAATAGTCGCCGACAAACCAACGATTATAAAAGGTTTATTGCAGAGTCGTGAAAGCCTTGCTAGCAATGATTTTAACTGAATGCCTCTATCAGATCCAATAAAAGAATGAATTTCATCAATCACAACATATTTGAGATTTGAAAACAAATGTTTGACATTAAACGGCTTATTTACAAACATTGCTTCGATCGATTCCGGAGTTATCAGCACTATTCCAATTGGATTCTTGATCAATTTATCCTTTGCTGATTTATTAGCTTCGCCATGCCACTTTGTTACAGCGACATCCAGATATTTACATAAATCTTCAACACGATAAAATTGATCATTGATTAAAGCTATTAATGGAGAGATATACAACACTTGAACTCCAGATTCTCTAAAATCAACTTTTGAGAGAATGGGGAGAAATGCTGCTTCTGTTTTGCCAGAGGCTGTCCTTGAAGCAAGGATGTAGTTAGAATCTGTTGTAAGAAGTTTCTCTATTGCAGCAGCTTGAATCGGGCGTAATTTTTCCCATCGTTTATCACGAATGAATCGGCGAATTGGTTCAGATAATAATTCAATTGACATTATATTTCCTCAATATTATCAACTATGGAGTCATTGGGTCGTTCATCTGAAATCTCAATTTCGCCAAAGAGACTATTTTTGTCAACTTGCGGATTTTGCCGGATTATGCTGAGAATATTCAGAAAATCGCGAATTACTTCGCGAGGAGTAAGAAACTCTGACGCACCAGGCTTATTGTAAATCTCCTCCATAAATTTGTGAATTTCTTCATCCGAAATACTTAACTCCGTCTTATAATTAAAATCGAAGATTTCTTTAAGTCGTTTTAATAAGACAAATATTTCGTTATGATTGATTGGTAACAGACGAATTACAGGCTGCGCAAAATCTCGTATTTCTGAAGTTTCAAATTTATTGGTCTCTAACCTAGATTTAAGCGCGTTATAACTGAATAGCCCTCGACGCTCATTTTCCAGCACTTCCTTCGTCCCAGCAATATTTATGAAGAGGTTTGTTATTTTTCCTTGGAAACAGTCATTATATATAGTAAGTATTTTTTCGTAGTTCTTTTCACGGGTAGCTGCGGTTGAAATCTTATAAAGATTAATTGCCTCGTCAAGGTTTATAAGAAAACCGCTATAGCCAATGCTTACGAATAATTTGAAAAATTCTTTAGCATATCATAATAATTCGTATCATTTATCACCTCTCGAACACCGAGGTCCTGTCGAGCCTCAGTTTTTGTTCTATATTCTCCCTTCAGCCATTTCAAAGCATTTCTTCTTAATTGCTCATCGTCCTTTATATATCCTTCATAATATTTCATGATTACCATACCGAAGTCAAACCCTCCCACATCAGTCATTTCATTAATCGTTTTCATAATATTTGACTGGATTAATTCTTGATGCTCCGTATTTCTCACGTCACTCAGGGAGATGCCCTTTTCGGTTGCAGTCTTTGTTATTACCTGGTCAATCCATTTCTCTAATAAGGTAGGTAAAGCACCTCCTTCAGGTTTGGTTTGGATTGATACATTATCCATTATTGCGGAGTATAATGTAACAGCTTTTCCATCATTTGAATACAGCCTATTGTCAGGTGTAAAGTCAGCATTCGCAACAACGAATTTCTGTTTGAGCGCAACTGTATTTAGTAAATGAAGCATAAATGATTTTCCAGCCCCAAAATCGCCGACCCAGAATTTCACGATACTATGACCATTTTTAACGTCGTTAAGTGCAGTAACAAACGCATTTACTTCATCGGATCTTCCCACCGCAATATGTTGTACTCCGATTTTAGGTACTACACCTCCGATTAGTGAGTTTATGATGGACGTTGCTTCTTTTGGCTTTAGATTCTCAATCATTTTTTAATTAACTTTTGATATGTGCTTTGATTAATAATATATAAGTCATCTTCTTCTTCAATTAAAACGTCATCAAGTGTTTCAAAGCAGCCCTCATTAATACTTTCAATGAGCTGATTTTTTAATTTTCCCTTAGACCTTGCAAATACTTCTAAATCTTTTTGAGGGACAATGAAATTGTTTTTTACAAACATTTCCAATGCTTCTGTCTGTTCATTCGAAAATTGAATTGCCTCAATGTAAATTAATGAACTCGTAAGTCCAGTTTTTGCAACAATATTCAACTTCACCTCGTCGTGATTGATTTGTGTTGCATTTATGATAGTTACTTCGTCTTCGTAATCATCTTTTAAAAATTCACTTAATAATTCAACCGTCTCTGAATGTTCTTTTTCGGCCTCTTTTATAACCGACGTATCGAGTTTAATTGCTTTTCTTTTGACCTTGTACATATCACCTATGGCATCAATTGCCTTTTCCAAATTATGATCCTTTATAAATTTCCTATGATACTTTCGAAGATGTGCAGTTGCTCGTTATTGGTAAAAAGACTCTTTTGCAGGGTCTTGGTAAGCTGTTTGTTATCAAAATTGGCTGACTTCAAATCGTAATACAGGTAGTAGATATATAGTTTCAAAGAAATTAGCTTATCTTTTTTTGCCATTATTTTTGATGCTTCGAAGAAAAGATTCTCAATAGCAGGGTTTTTTTTGTTTAATGAAGCTAATTCCAATATTGCAGCGAAAAAGTTATCAGGTTGCGTTTTAAATTTATCCTCAATCTGTTCGAATGCAAGTTTCCATCGTGATGTATTTAGTGAATTAAGTTCTATACAGGTTGCCTCATTAGGCGGCTTTATAGAATCAAGGAGACCTGGGAGCAATTCGTTTAACGGCTTAAAAATTTTAGTTTCAAGTAGAGATATGATTTCTTGATGATTGTAGTAAGATTCAATGTTGAGTTTGCGCTTATGACCAAATACCTCTCGGACTGCATTTTCACAAGATTTAAAGAGTAAGCCATACGTACTATTTATAGTTGGATCAATCGAATAATTATAGTTGGTCCCATCCTGTTTATATTTAAAATGTTTAATAGCCACGATGTGTGCTATTTCGGAAAGCTCCTTTTTTAGATCTGATCCTAGCGCAGTGTAAGATTCATTTAATTTGTCTATGATTTTTAGGAAAAGCTTTATAACCTCAATTCCACAAAATTCAACATTAAAAAAATTGTTGTTTGGAGCAGATATTTTATTGAGGATATTTTGTTGTGCGTCTGTTAATTTTAGCTTGTTTTTATATCTGGTCCCCAAGCCCCAATAGCCACCTCCATAATATTGTTCCTGAGTATTTGGTAGATTGCTGTATGATGAATATCGTGCTCTTTCAATCCTATCGGCACTAGCATCGTCTCCGTAAAGACGTAATTTTTGGCTTAAATGGAACTTGGCGTATGAGTTTGTCTTGGGATAATAATAACCAATTAAATCAAGCTGCTTTTCAAGTTTCTGAAAATCCTTGTGATTTTGAAATTCGTTATTAAGCAAGTCAAACATTAGAATAAAAGGATAGTTAGAGTTTCCCTCAACATCATAAAAAATATCATTTAGGAATGACTGCTTAAAAGAATTATAGAAGGCTTGTTGTTCAGCCGTGGCGCCATTCAATTCAGAATGGGATATACATACTGGTGTTTCCAATAAGGTACGCCGGGTTCAAAAATTGTCAGTGGATTTTGGGGTATCGTTTCTGCAAGTCCTGAGACGTCAATAATTGATTCATCTTGTCTTTCATGGCTATCTGGCGAATCGCCGTCTTTTACTCCAATTATCGCAGTGTGTAAAGCTTTGACTTTAGCATTGGCAAGGCTGTGGGTTATGATTTCCGCGGCGGGATTGAGATCTGCCTTTTTAGCCGGGAAAAACACAAAGAATAATATCACTACAATAATAATTACAATCGCAGCGGTTAACATTTTCAACAGTTTTGGAAGATGAGAATCAGAAAACCCTTAGTTACAGGGATGAATATCTGAAATCTAAATTATTAAAAAAAAATTGCTTCCCCACTCAAGGCTTAGCTTTTTGGGATAGCTAGATTTTAGGCACGGTTCGGATCGCAAGACTTCGCTTTCGCTTGCCACCCTTTTTGAAACAAAGCGGTATCTTTAAGCAAGATAGCTTCACAAAGAAAATTAGCAACTAAATATACGAAGGATGAGAAAAGGAAAAGGTAAAGGGAAGGAGAACTTTTATTTCGCGATGCTCCGTTTTGGCATGACAAAATTGGAAAACGGTTTCCGGCTTGAAGAACTGATCACGTACTTACAGCTCGCAGGATATTTTATTCCGTCTGAAAACAGTTCGCTCATGCATCATTATTTTCCGCTTACGTTTTATGCAAAGCATGCAATGCTATAACCAGACAACATTCCGTTTTTTTACCTCAAACCGGAATGTTACATGCAGTTATTGGAATACGACAATATGAAAGCAAGCAGAAAGGAAGCACATGAAACTAGGATCATGGCGATCATAGCGATCGTGCTGACCTTATTGTCTATCGTGGTGCCATTTATTTCCGACCTGATTAAATAGTCCCGAAGCCGTTGAATTAAGAGAAGAAATGAACCGCGTGGATTCCCTGCCTTCTGCTGGGAATAGATGGAGATGGAAGACTTAGTTTCTATTCCCTTCATTTCTTAACTGCCATTGCCTGTAAAAAATAGCCATGGGGCCAATGAGAATTAATGCGCCCGCAATTCTCATGGTCATTGAATCCCATTTAAGCATCTGATCAGCGCTTAATTCCGCATTCAATCGGGTTTCTGACTTTTTTCCCATCATGCAGATAAGCAGATAGATGGGGGTTTTGCCGGTTTTAGGACTCTTTTTAGCCTCCTTTCGGTAGAAGGCAATAGAAGTTTTCATGCTTTCAAAAATTTTGGTGAAAAAACAGATTTCGGTGAAAAACTGGTGAACCAAAAAGTGACGTAAAGCGTTTCGAACCGGGGGAAAGTGAAAAAAAATCCCCGCAAATCAAGCATTTGCGGGGAAACGAATTGTACTGAAACTATTTTTGTAGCCCGTACGAGATTCGAACTCGTATCACCACCGTGAAAGGGTGGTGTCCTAGCCCTTAGACGAACGGGCCATGTTCTTTAAGGGAGCGCAAAGATAACAGCCATCACTGTTTTCGACCAAATCGTTTTCTAAAGTTAGCTGCTGATTTTGCTTCCCATGTTCAAGTTTTATTCTGCATTGGTAATGAATAGAATTATTAAAACTTAACGTATCCTGTGTCACGTATCCCGATCCCTTAATTAAGAATATGAATTGAACATCTGATACCGCATCCCATAACATCACTCGCATATTTCTCGTCTCCTTTTCTTACCTTAGCGCCTCATTTTAAACAATTAAACTGATTTTAATAATGAGCACAGTAAAAGTTGCGATCAATGGTTTTGGCCGAATTGGTCGCCTGGTTTACCGCCAGATCTATAAAATGGAAGGCATTGATATCGTGGCGATCAACGATCTGACAAGTCCCAAAGTATTAGCACACTTATTAAAATATGATAGTGCACAGGGTCGATTTGATGCAGATGTAAAAGCATCTGAAAATTCAATTTCTGTGAATGGAGATGAAGTTAAGATATATGCCCAAAAGGATCCGGCCCAGATTCCCTGGAAAGACCATGGGGTTGATGTAGTACTGGAATGCACCGGTTTCTTTACCGATAAAGATAAAGCTGCTGCGCATCTTACTGCTGGTGCTAAAAGAGTAGTAATCTCCGCACCGGCAACGGGTGACCTGAAAACTATTGTATTTAATGTGAATCATAATATCCTCGACGGTAGCGAAACTATAATCAGCTGCGCTTCCTGCACTACTAATTGTCTTGCCCCCATGGCGGATGTATTGGAAAAGCAATTTGGGATTGTAAATGGGTTGATGACCACCGTTCACGCTTATACCAACGATCAGAATACACAGGACGCCCCCCATCCGAAAGGAGACTTAAGGCGCGCTAGGGCTGCCGCACAAAATATTGTTCCCAATAGCACCGGTGCTGCCAAAGCAATTGGATTAGTGCTGCCATCCCTGAAAGGAAAATTAGATGGTAGCGCGCAGCGTGTTCCTACTCTTACCGGTTCATTAACCGAACTAACGGTGATTCTTGGAAAGAAAACAACTACCGAAGAAATAAACGCCGCCATGAAAGCCGCCAGCAATGAAAGCTTTGGGTACACTACAGATGAAATTGTGAGCAGCGACGTTATTGGTATAACTTATGGATCTTTGTTTGATGCAACCCAAACTAAAGTTCAGACCGTAGGTGACACCCAGATTGTAAGAACAGTAAGCTGGTATGATAATGAAATGAGCTATGTTAGCCAGTTAGTGCGCACTGTGCATTATTTTGCCAAAATGATTTCAAAATAAGTGTATAATAGAGGTCCCATCATTTCCCACACAGATTCGATGTACATGAAGATTTGCGTCTAAGTGCACTTGTTGTCTATGTGGGATTTTTGTTTTTAATTTATTGCGGATTGGCAACCTATAATTCAAAATGGAAGCATCGCTTTGCCATCCTTCAAAGGATCGCGGTTAAGAATTTTTATAAACTAATTGGAAGGCGAAACTCCAGCCTTCAACCCAATACTTTTTTTTCCATCAAGCCGGGTTATCACCACGCCACCTCGGCCGAACAATTGGACGCTACCTCCAGTACTGACGAATGGCAGAAAGAGGTGTACCAGTTAGCGGCTGATATTGCTGGTGAAAATAGCTACGACACTATTTTAGATGTGGGTTGCGGATCGGGTTATAAACTGGTGAACCAATTGGGTAACTATAATACAACCGGTATTGAAGTAGATCCCACCTATGACTGGCTGCAAAAAAAATACCCGGATAAGAAATGGTTGCTTTTTGATGCAGTGGTACCTGCCACCCTCCGGGCTGACCTGGTAATTTGTGCGGATGTAATTGAACATATTGCTAACCCCGACGACCTGCTTGATTTTATCAGCGAAATCAGTTTTCAGCAACTTATTATCAGCACTCCCGAGCGTGATAGCGTGGCAGGAAAAAATGATTACGGTCCACCGGAAAACACCGCCCACTATAGAGAATGGAATGCCATCGAATTCAGAAATTACCTGCGCCAATGGTTTGCAGTGAAGGATCAACGGATTTTAAATTCAAAAAGCGTAACGCAAGTTGTAATTTGCCAAAAAAAACAATTGTTATGAGTACGTTCAGCCAATATAACTTTTCAGGTAAGAAGGCATTAGTACGTGTAGATTTTAATGTGCCATTGGATAAGCAAACTCTGGCCATTACCGATGATACGCGGATGAGCGCCGCGGTCCCTACTATAAAAAAAATATTAAGCGACGGGGGAAGCGTAATACTGATGAGTCATTTGGGTCGCCCTAAAGACGGTCCGGAAGATAAATCGTCATTAAAGCATATCGTAAACCACTTGCATAAACTACTTAACGAATCGGCCAACAAACCAGTTAACGTTTTATTCGCCAATGATTGCATCGGTGAACAAGCTTTCATGACGGCTAACCTGTTGCGGGCCGGTGAAGTATTGTTATTGGAAAATCTTCGGTTTTATAAAGAAGAAGAAAAGGGCGATGAAAAATTTGCTGAAAAATTGAGTAAGCTGGGAGATGTATATGTGAATGATGCTTTTGGTACGGCCCACAGGGCGCATGCGTCTACAGCGGTAATTGCAAAGTTTTTCGCCCCGGGTAAAAGAATGTTCGGCTTATTGATGGAGGGAGAAGTAGCCAGTGCAGAAAGAGTAATGCATTCTGCCCAGAAACCTTTTACCGCTATTATCGGAGGAGCGAAAGTTAGTGATAAAATTCTCATTATTGAAAACCTGCTGGAAAGAGCCACCGATATTATTATTGGCGGCGGGATGGCTTATACTTTTTTCAAGGCTCAGGGAGGGAGGATCGGAAATTCATTGTGCGAGGATGACCGCCTGGAAATGGCCACGGCGTTATTAAAGAAAGCCGAAGCAAAAGGAGTATGTATTCACCTTCCGTCTGATTCTATTATTGCCGATAAATTTGATAAAGACGCCAATGTATCTAACGCTCCGAGTAATAATATTCCGGATGGCTGGATGGGACTTGATGTTGGTCAGAATGCCATCGAGCAGTTCACTAACGTAATTCATAAATCGAAAACGATTTTATGGAATGGCCCTATGGGTGTTTTTGAAATGCAAAAATTTCAACACGGAACAAAAGCCATTGCGGCAGCCATCGCGGATGCAACAAAAAACGGAGCCTTTAGCTTGGTGGGGGGTGGCGATAGTGTGGCAGCAGTTAATGATTTTGGATATGCAGACAAGGTAAGTTATATCTCCACCGGCGGTGGAGCGATGCTGGAGTATTTTGAAGGAAAAGAATTGCCGGGGATAGCGGCTGTCAAAGCCTGATGGACGGATTTGCAAATGCTTTAACTGCAAATTTTCCAAAATATATTTCAAATTCAGTATTCCCGCGATGAAGTCTAATGATATAATAAGTATTTCAAGATTCATGAGCGTCTTAATTCGCCCATCCGCAAATTCGTAATTCGCACATCAATTAATTCTTCTTCGTCACCACCACAATCTTATC
Organism: uncultured Chitinophagaceae bacterium; assembly: GCA_963775145.1. Taxonomy (GTDB): domain Bacteria; phylum Bacteroidota; class Bacteroidia; order Chitinophagales; family Chitinophagaceae; genus Endoryza. The sequence continues at coordinate 74,311 of CAVZHZ010000008.1, read as the reverse complement.
ATTACTTCCATTTCCGGTACAGATATATACTTTGCCATCCGGACCAATACACACATCCCGCATTCTTCCATACGCATTCGAAAAGAATTCATTTGTTTCTTTAACTGCATTATGGACATCATTCAACTTTAGCTGCATCAAACGGCTGTTCTTAAGAGTGGCCACCAGCAAGGAATTTTTCCATTGAGGAATCAGGTCGTTATTATAATAGTCCATTCCGCTCACGGCAATAGTTGGTGTCCATGCTTTGATCGGTTCTTTTACATTGTTAGCTGAACAAAAACTGGCTTCCGCACTTTCATTGCAGAAACCACGTACCGTTGGCCATCCGAAATTTCTTCCTTTTTCAATGATATTTATTTCGTCATCAGTATCAGGTCCGTGTTCCGAACTGTATAATATATTGTTGGCATAAACTAATCCCTGTGCATTGCGGTGCCCTTTGCTCCAAATGGCACTGCCAGAAAATGGGTTATCGGCGGGAATGGTTCCATCCAGGTTTAGACGCAAAACTTTTCCATTGATGAATCCATTGTCCTGTGGAAGCGCTGTATTACCGGCGTCGCCAGTGGTGATAAATATTTTATCTCCTACAATCACCAGGCGGCAGCCATTGTGTATGTTGCCTGCCAGGATATTATCCTGGATTACCAGCGCATTGGCCAGTTTACCGGAACTGAAAGTATAGCGGACCACTTTTTCGCGGTAACTACCAGCCGAACTATAATTATACGCCACAAAAACATAGGGTGTGGTGTTAAATTGGGGGTGCAATACCATTCCTAATAAGCCGCCTTCTCCCCTGGCGTCTACGTCTGTAATGGTATGTAGCAAGGTGACTAACCCGTTGGCAGGATTTACCCGGCTTATTTTACCTCCTCTTTCAGTCATCCAAATCAGGTTATCGGGTCCCCATAAAATTTCCCAGGGCTGGCTCAGGTTTTCAGCCAATACTGAAATTGCTATTTCAACGGGATCTGCTGGGGTCGGTATTTCTTCCTTTTTTTTGCAGGAAAGAATAATAATAATGACGAAAAGAAAGCCGGGGTAAAGGAGATTTTTTTTCATAGTTAATCGGTTCATTATCTTTTTTACCTTCCAAAATTGTGCCGTACAAGCCATAACCGGTGAATTAATATATTTCACCGGTAAAGCTCCTTAATTTTTGGGTTTTACAAGTGGCAAATGCACTATTTTTGGCCTACAAATCAAAAACTTATAGTTATGAAGTCCCGTAATCTTATTGTTATCGTAGTCGTAGCTTTTATTTTAATATTGGGGGGATGCGGATGCAGTGGTTATAATGGAATGGTAAGCCTGGATGAAAATGTAAAAGCGAAATGGAACAATGTGCAGAGTGATTACCAGCGCCGTTCGGACCTTATTCCTAACCTGGTAAATACGGTTAAGGGTGCAGCAAATTTTGAACAGGAAACATTAACCAAAGTTGTAGAGGCACGGGCGAAAGCTACTTCTGTACAAGTAGACCCTTCTAACATTACCCCGGAGAAACTGGCGGAGTTCCAACAGGCTCAGGCTGGAGTAACAAGTGCCTTAGGGAGATTATTGGCGGTAGTAGAAAATTATCCGGACCTGAAGGCTACCAAAAATTTTCAGGATCTCCAAGTGCAATTGGAAGGTACAGAGAATCGCATAAAAGTTTCCCGCAACGATTTCAACACGGCTGTACAGGAATACAATTCTATAATTCGCAAATTTCCAAACAATCTTTTTGCTGGAATATTCGGTTTCAAAGTGAAAGATGGATTCAAGGCAGATCCAGGTGCCGAAAAAGCTCCCGAAGTCAAATTTTAACAGCAGATAACATTCATGGCATTATTCTCTTTTTTTACGCGCAATAATTTCTTCAGCGAAGAAGAAAAGCAACGGATTATTGATTCTATCCGGGCCGCTGAATTGCAGACCAGCGGGGAAATAAGGATATTTTTGGAAAGTCGATGCCGGTTTGTGAATCCGCTCGACCGGGCGGCTGAAATCTTTTGGGGGTTGAAGATGGATCAGACAGAAGATAAAAATGCGGTATTGGTTTACGTGGCTATACGCGACCATCAATATGCAATTTTTGCTGATCATGGAATTTATGAAAAGGTAGGAGAAGTTTTTTGGAAGGAGGAAGTAAAAGCGATGTATCGCCATTTTAGAGAGAACCAGATGGCAGAAGCAATCTCCCTGGTAATTAAAGATGTTGGTCACGCATTGCATTATCATTTTCCTTTTGAAAATGATTCGGATAAAAATGAATTGCCAGACGATATCGTATTTGGAAAATAACGTTTAGAAATTACAGCGCTTTGATGAAAGGAATTAAGTTCATAGTCATTGGTTTTTTGCTAGCCTTTTCAATAGGGGTCAGCGGCCAGGAGTTTCCTCCAAAGCCCAATCCTCCCAAATTAGTAAATGACCTGGCCGATGTTTTGTCGGCGGAAGAGGAAGCCCGGCTGGAAAAGAAACTGGTAGCATATGACGATAGCACCTCCAGTCAGATTGCTGTTGTTACCATCAAGACCTTAAACAATTATCCGATTGAGGAATATGCGCAAAAATTATTCGATGATTGGGGTATTGGTAATAAGAAAACAAATAATGGTATTCTTATTATTGCCGCGATAGATGATCGTAAGATCCGGATTGAAGTAGGATATGGGTTAGAAGGGGCTATTCCGGATATTATTGCGAACCAGATAATCCGGAATGATATTGGACCCAATTTCCGAAGTGGCAATTATTATGATGGACTGGATGCGGCAACGGAATCGATTATTAAAGCAGCCAGTGGCGAATACAAAGCCCCCGAAGGTTATAGCGAGCGAAAAGGACGGGGAGGAGGCAGTGTTTTAGGAATGATCATTATTTTCATCATTATTATTATTGTACTTTCTAATATTAATCGTGGAGGTGGTGGTGGCTTTATGAGCAGGAGAGGATATCGGGGATTCGGACCCACTGTATTCTGGCCAGGCAGCGGATGGTCAGGCGGTGGTGGAAGCGGCTGGAGTGGCGGCGGAGGTGGCGGATTCGGTGGTTTTGGTGGAGGAAGCAGTGGAGGCGGTGGCGCTAGCGGTGGCTGGTAAGGGGGGTAATGTGCGAATGTGCGAATGTGCGAATGTGCGAATGTGCTGAATGTGCTACGATTTTAGCGAACTCAAAATAAGTGATTAATCTTTGCGGTAAAATAAAAAAATCCTCACAAACAGGTGAGGATTTTTTATTTCAAAGAAACTTAATAATCAATCAGCAATCTTACGGATAAAGAATTCGCACATTCGCACATTTTCACATCTGGTAACTAAAACCCTTTTCGTTCTTCACCAATCTTCTTTTTTATATAGTCGATTTGTTCCTGTAAATCTGCCTTGTTTTCAGAAGTGCCTTTGACAGCTTCTTTTTTAGCGATTACCCCTTTCAGAAAATTATTGATTACCGGGCTAACCCCATATTGCTCCGGAATTCCATCCCGGAACTTCACAACGATATCAACTCCTTTCCTCAATTTTTCTGAAGAGCTGATTTTGCCAAGCAGGGTACAAAAAGGATTTATCAACTCAAACTTTTCCTGCGATAAGGGCATACTATTATACGCATCAGCAATAGCGTCGAAGTCGCTTTCGGTACCTGATTTTATAAGTACTTTCACCAGTGAGATACTAAGTTTTCCTTTTGTCTTTTGAGAAGCAATAGTTTTAGCCAGTGAAATTGACTTTCCGGGGTCCAATTTTTCCAACCCTTCCAACGCACTTCCTGCCACCGTATAGGAAGAATCATAAACTGCTTTGGTAAGAATTTCTTTGTATCCGGGATTATCATAATTGCCCAGTAATGTTAACGCAGCGGCACGAACAATTGACTTAGGATCATTCTTAGCTATATCCGCAATAATAGCCTCCGCCTCTTTCTTTATTGCTTCTTTCCTCAGATCTATGCGCGATAAAACGATACTCCGCAAACCGAAATACTTATCTTTAAGGGCAACCAACAAAAAATTCCGGGCTTCGGAATCATCCTGTTTTCTTAATGCGAATTCTATGGCTTCCCGCCGATCAACATAGCCACCGGCATATTTGTATTGATGAATGAAATTTTGAAGGGATTTGTTATCCTTTTTTTCCACCAGTAAAATTTTCTCCGCATCTACATTAACCAGGTCGGGTTTCGATAAATAATCGAAAGAAAATGTATCTATTCTGTTTTCCATCCAAACCTGCTTTCGGTTCTTGCTGGCACCATTATATATATCAATGGTAATGGGAAGTTTGAACACTTTATCACCACTTTGCGTTTGTTTTATTATTACCTGAACTTTTTTTGCATTATCATCATATATATAATCGATATTCAATTTAGGATGGCCGCTTCCAAAATACCATTGGTTCCAGAACCAGTTCAGATCACGGCCGGTTACTTCCTCAAAAGCCAACCTCAACTGGTGCGCCTCGGCGGATTTAAATTTATTAGTAGTGAGATATAGATTCAGTGATTTAAAAAAAGCACTGTCGCCTACGTAATTCCGGAGCATGTGCAAAATACGACCTCCCTTGTTATAGCTCACCGCGTCAAACATGTCCTCCTTATCTCCATAATAAAAACGTACCAGGTCTTTTTTATCACTTCCGCTTTGCAGGTAGCCGTCCATATCGTTGTAATTTTGCGCGTCGCCGGCATCTTTACCATATTTATATTCATCCCATAATACTTCACTGTAGTTGGCAAAAGATTCATTTAAAGTAAGGTTGCTCCAGCTTTCGGTGGTTACATAATCGCCAAACCATTGATGAAACAATTCATGGGCGATGGTGCTTTCCCATCCGTTTCCATCTATTAGCTGCCTGGCATCCTGCTGGGCACTTTCCTGGTGAAGCGTAGCAGTGGTATTTTCCATAGCGCCGCTTACATAATCACGCCCTACAATCTGGGCATATTTTACCCAGGGATAGTCTACCCCGGTAATACGGGAAAAGAAAGCGATCATTTCCGGTGTATTGCCAAAGATTTTTCTGGCTACGGGACCATATTCTTTTTCCACAAAATAGCTTACCTCTTTGCCTTTGTACGAATCCTTAATAACCGCGTAATCTCCTACACCCATAAAGAACAGGTAAGGCGCATGAGGCAGTTCCATTTTCCACGTATCCGTGCGCGTGCCATCATTATTTTTTCTTTGGGAGGTGAGTTTACCATTTGAAAGGGTAACATATTTCTCCGGTACCGTCATACTAAATTCCTGTGTTGTTTTCTGGTTAGGTTTATCAATAATGGGAACCCAGACAGAAGTGCCCTCTGTTTCTCCCTGCGTCCAAATTTGAGTGGGTTTATCCATTTCATCGCCTGCAGGATTGATAAAATACAACCCTTTCGCATCTGTTATGGCTGCGCTGCCTTTAGCATTGTATTCATTTGGTTTTGAGGTGTAATCAATATAAATAGTATACTTTTCTCCCCCTTTGTAAAATTTATCCAGTAATATATTCAATTCATTTCCGTTGTATTCATATTTCAATGGAAGGACAGCGGCGCCTTTTACCATAGCGATTTTATTTATTTCCATTCCTTTGGCATCCAATTGGAGGGTATTAGTGGAATAGAAATGGGGTTTTAAGGTGAGCCATACTTTACCATATGCATATGATTTCGGGTAATCAAATCTTATATCCAGTTTCGTGTGTACGAGGTCATTGGTTATAGTATTGGTTTCCCGGTATTTTTTTTTCCAGGATGTATCGGCAGGTTCCTCATCAAACTGAGCTTTCACAGAAATAAAAAAAAATCCAGCAAGCAATAGCATTAATAGTTTCTTCATTTTTTTAAATTATGGGACGTAAAGATAAGCGGCCGCCAACTTAATATTTGTGAAAAAAATCATAAGTGGCGCTTGGCTCGTTTCAAATAAGTAGTTTTGTGTAATTACGAAAAATCCATACCGGTTAATGAGGCAGGTATTTATATTTCTCTTTAGTTTATTGGTGTTCGACCAGTTGCAGGCACAAAAAGTCTATTTTATTACTATTGACGCTGACAACAATCAATCCTATTCCGTTGTTGTTGGAACAAGAAATTATAGTTCCTCTTCCCGAGGCCATCTTATTATTCCCAATTTAATTGACAGTACATATTACCTCACGGTAAATTTCCCAGGGAATATTTTTCCCGAGCACGTTTTTGAAATTAAAATTCAAAATAAAGACAAAGGGTACCAGTTAAAGAAGACGGGCGAAAAAAGCTGGGACTTGTTTAACTGGCAATCGCTTGAGTTGATCAAACCGGAAATGAAGGGTACCAAACCCGGCTCAAACGAAATAGTACCTGCGGCAATAAGTAAGGATGCCTTTGCCCGCATGATGGCGGCCATTGTAAATGATTCAGCTGTGTTATTTACCTCAATAGCAAAACCGGCTATCGTAAAAAAGGACGTTGAGAATAAGCCAGATAAATCTATGATTGCAAATAATGAAAAACGGCCTGGTATTGTAGAAGCGAAAAAGGAGGATAGTGCAGTAGTGAGTTTAGATAAACCGGAAAAAATTGAGCAAGATACAGTCATGAATTTGGTAAGAACAAAACCGATTGCGGATACCAGCACTGGCAAATCAGAGAAGTATTTGAACAAAGAACTAACCAGATCACCCGTCGGGGTCTTGAAAGATAAAAAGGACGATAGCCTGGCGAGATCGGTAGCCAAAACAAATCTTAATGATTCTACGGAAAAAAATACGACCCTATTACCCCCGTTTTCCGAAAAGAAAAGCATACCTGCAAATTTGGAAGAGCCAAAAAAATCTTTCATAACCTCACGGGGTGAAAGGTGGACAAAAGAATCGAGGGAACTCATTTTTACCGACAGTCTTGATGGTTCCTTGACCGACACAATTAGAGTAATAATTGAGATTGAATTGCCACCGGCTTATGAAAATTGGACAAAGGATAGTAACACAGTAATGGCAGGGAAATTGAAGAATATTAATGATAGTTTGAAATTTCAATCAATCCCGCCAGGGACTACTGTTACCGAGAGAAAACAGGATTCGGTTCTGGCAGTAAGGACTGTTACAAAAATTCCAGATACAGTGGTGGCCAAAAAAGAAGCGGTGGCGTCGCCGGAAAAAAAGATCCAACTTATAAATTCTGATTGTCGAAATTTTGCTTCTGATATTGATGTAGACAAGCTGAGAGTAAAAATGCTTTCGGAAAGTAATCTGGACGAACGGATCGTGCTCGCTAAAAAAGTGTTCCGGGCCAAATGCTTTACCACCAAACAGGTTAAAGCGCTCACTGAATTATTTGTGAATGACAAAACCAGGTACAGCTTTTTCGATGCGGCTTACCCATTTGTTTCAGATGCAGAGAACTTTAAGGGCCTGGTAGATTTGTTGACAGATGAATATTATATAAACCGGTTTAAGGTAATGGTAAGGATGTAAAATCTTTCTCAGGTAAGCCGTCTTGCTTACATTCGCCGGATGAATCGTTATTTTATCGAGGTAGCCTACAAGGGAAATAAGTATGCCGGCTTTCAAATACAGAAGAATGCGATAACCATTCAACATGAAGTTGAAAAGGCGCTGTATACAATTTTCAGAAAGCGATTTTCATTAACCGGTTCGTCCCGTACTGATTCGGGGGTTCATGCATTACAAAATTTCTTTCATTTCGACAGTGAAGATAAAATCAATAATTCCGCTTTATATAACTTAAATGCCATACTTCCGGGGTCGATAGTCATTAAGAATTTACTGGCTGTTCATCATGATGCGCATTGCCGTTTTGACGCGCTGAGCAGACAATACAAATATTTTATCTACCAGCAGAAAGATCCCTTTTTGGAGGATACAGCCTATTACTATCCTTACACATTGGACCTTACGCATTTGATAAAGGCAGCGAATATTATAAAAGGCTATTCGCATTTTGAGAGTTTTTCAAAACGAAGGACGCAGGTAAAGACGTACGATTGTACTATCAAGGAAAGCGAATGGATCCAGGAAAGGAATTGCCTTGTATATAATGTAACGGCCAATCGGTTTTTGCGAGGGATGGTGCGCGGATTGGTGGCAACTATGCTGCAGGTGGGCCGGGGCAAGATTTCTATTAGTGAACTGGAGTATATATTATCTTCAAAAGATTCTTCGAAAGCAGATTTTGCTGCACCTGCACACGGGTTGTTTTTGATAAAAGTAAATTACCCGGATGATTTCTTTAAGCAGATGGAAGAGTAAAAGCAAAATATTTTTTCTGGTTAAACCCTCTACCCGCCTGTATTTTGGGCCAGTATGAAATTATAAATCAAAATATATTTGGCTGTAACTGTGCGCTGCCTATCTTTGCCGCCCGAAATATAAAAACGGGGTGAGGTGTTTCAGTGGGAATTCAGGGTGAAGTGGTTGTGAATAAAATACACTTATAAAAACTTGGCGGTAAACTCATCTGATCGTATCTTTGCCGTCCGCTTTTAAAAAAGCATAAGTTCTTAAAATTATTCAGGCATTTTGAAGAAGAAAACTTTGAAATAGTTGAAGAAATATTTTGGATAGATATTAAAGGCTCTTACCTTTGCAGCCCCGTTGAAAAATGGGGCGGCGAAAAAGGCCGAAAGATCTTTGAAAGATTGGAAGCAACAGTACGTAAATCAAGTATTTACGGTAAGGTTTAGCGACATTATTTTTATTCGATCACAACGTTAATTTTCCAAAGAGAATTATTAACGCCATAGATCAAAACTCATTTACAATGGAGAGTTTGATCCTGGCTCAGGATGAACGCTAGCGGCAGGCTTAATACATGCAAGTCGTGGGGCAGCGCAGTGTAGCAATACATGGGCGGCGACCGGCAAACGGGTGCGGAACACGTACGCAACCTTCCTTAACTGGGGAATAGCCCAGGGAAACTTGGATTAATACCCCGTAATATTATTGAGTTGGCATCACTTTGTAATTATAGCTTCGGCGTTTGAAGATGGGCGTGCGGCTGATTAGGTAGTTGGCGGGGTAACGGCCCACCAAGCCTACGATCAGTAGCTGGTGTGAGAGCATGACCAGCCACACGGGCACTGAGACACGGGCCCGACTCCTACGGGAGGCAGCAGTAAGGAATATTGGGCAATGGACGCAAGTCTGACCCAGCCATGCCGCGTGGAGGATGAAGGTCCTCTGGATTGTAAACTTCTTTTATCTGGGAAGAAAACCACGGTTTTCTAACTGTGGTTGACAGTACCAGATGAATAAGCACCGGCTAACTCCGTGCCAGCAGCCGCGGTAATACGGAGGGTGCAAGCGTTATCCGGATTCACTGGGTTTAAAGGGTGCGTAGGTGGGCAGGTAAGTCAGTGGTGAAATCCCCGAGCTTAACTTGGGAACTGCCGTTGATACTATCTGTCTTGAATATCGTGGAGGTAAGCGGAATATGTCATGTAGCGGTGAAATGCTTAGATATGACATAGAACACCAATTGCGAAGGCAGCTTGCTACACGATTATTGACGCTGAGGCACGAAAGCGTGGGGATCAAACAGGATTAGATACCCTGGTAGTCCACGCCCTAAACTATGGATACTCGACATCAGCGATACACTGTTGGTGTCTGAGCGAAAGCATTAAGTATCCCACCTGGGAAGTACGACCGCAAGATTGAAACTCAAAGGAATTGGCGGGGGTCCGCACAAGCGGTGGAGCATGTGGTTTAATTCGATGATACGCGAGGAACCTTACCTGGGCTAGAATGCATTTTGACCGTGGGTGAAAGCTCATTTTGTAGCAATACACAATTTGTAAGGTGCTGCATGGCTGTCGTCAGCTCGTGCCGTGAGGTGTTGGGTTAAGTCCCGCAACGAGCGCAACCCCTATCACTAGTTGCCATCAGGTAATGCTGGGAACTCTAGTGAAACTGCCGTCGTAAGACGTGAGGAAGGAGGGGATGATGTCAAGTCATCATGGCCTTTATGCCCAGGGCTACACACGTGCTACAATGGGCGCTACAAAGGGCTGCCACATGGCGACATGAAGCTAATCCCAAAAAAGCTCTCTCAGTTCAGATTGCAGTCTGCAACTCGACTGCATGAAGCTGGAATCGCTAGTAATCGTATATCAGCAATGATACGGTGAATACGTTCCCGGACCTTGCACACACCGCCCGTCAAGCCATGGAAGCCGGGTGTACCTAAAGTCGGTAACCGCAAGGAGCCGCCTAGGGTAAAACTGGTGACTGGGGCTAAGTCGTAACAAGGTAGCCGTATCGGAAGGTGCGGCTGGAATACCTCCTTTTTAGAGATTAGACTTCATTTTAGTTTTCTGATGTGCTTTCTTTTCTTTCAATTTTTTTAAGTTCTTTTAATATCATGTAATAACCCGATTAAACGGGGCTACAGTCCAGATCCGTAGCTCAGCCTGGTTAGAGCACTACACTGATAATGTAGGGGTCACCAGTTCAAATCTGGTCGGGTCTACTAAAATAAGTCGATAGCCGTTAGTCGATGAGTCGATTAGTCAAACTGACTCAAGACTCTGAACTTCAGACTCCAGACTAATAATCTGGGGGGTTAGCTCAGCTGGCTAGAGCATCTGCCTTGCACGCAGAGGGTCATCGGTTCGACTCCGATATCCTCCACAAATGTGATTATCGATGTGCGGATCAGAATTGAAGATTAAGTTCTTTTAAATATTAGATGTGACGTAAGGCCTGGAGATTCATAATCTTAACATCTGCAAGCTTTTGGAAACCTGGTGAACAGGTGTGAACATTAAGCATAAGTTCTTTGACATATTGGGAAAACATAAGTTGTAATATCGAGAAACAAATGGGTAGTGGTAACACTACTATAATTTCTAACTTTTTTAAAGCAATTAAGGGCGTATGGTGGATGCCTTGGCTCTGAGAGGCGATGAAGGACGTGGTAAGCTGCGATAAGCTGCGGGGAGCTGCACACAAGCGTTATATCCGAAGATTTCCGAATGGGACAACCCAGCACACTGAAGGTGTGTTATCCTGCGCAAAGCAGGAAGCCAACCCCGGGAACTGAAACATCTAAGTACCGGGAGGAAAAGAAAATAATAATGATTCCCTAAGTAGTGGCGAGCGAAAAGGGAAAAGCCCAAACTTAGGCGGCGTGCCGCGTCGGGGTTGTAGGACCGCATTTAGAAACCAGTTTTCAAGCTGAATCTTCTGGAAAGTTGAACCATAGCAGGTGATAGTCCTGTAAGCGTAAAGAATTGGGGACGAGCGGTATCCTGAGTAAGGCGGGACCGGAGAAATCCTGCCTGAATCTGCCGGCACCATCCGGTAAGGCTAAATACTCCTCAGAGACCGATAGTGAACCAGTACCGTAAGGGAAAGGTGAAAAGCACCCCGAACAGGGGAGTGAAATAGTACCTGAAACCGTACGCCTACAAGCGGTCGGAGCCTACAGCAATGTACGGATGACGGCGTGCCTTTTGCATAATGAGCCTACGAGTTGCTCCTCACTGGCGAGGTTAAGTTCTTAAGTAACGGAGCCGTAGCGAAAGCGAGTCCGAATAGGGCGTTTAGTCAGTGGGGGCAGACGCGAAACTTTGTGATCTATCCATGGGCAGGTTGAAGGTGTGGTAACACACACTGGAGGACCGAACTCATTAACGTTGAAAAGTTATGGGATGACCTGTGGATAGGGGTGAAAGGCCAATCAAACTGAGAGATAGCTCGTTCTCCCCGAAATGTTTTTAGGAACAGCCTCGGATATAGACGTTTGATAGAGGTAGAGCTACTGATTGGGCTAGGGGGCTTCACCGCCTACCAAACCCTGACAAACTCCGAATGCTAGTCAAATATCTCCGGGAGTGAGGCTGCGGGTGCTAAGATCCGTGGCCGAGAGGGAAATAACCCAGATTAGCAACTAAGGTCCCTAATACGTAGTTAAGTTGATCAAACGAGGTGGGGTTTCTATAACAGCCAGGATGTTGGCTTGGAAGCAGCCATTCATTTAAAGAGTGCGTAACAGCTCACTGGTCGAGAGATCCTGCACGGAAAATAATCGGGCATCAAACTACGAACCGAAGTTCTAAGATTGCCACTAGGTGGTATATCGGTAGGGGAGCATTCCGATCTGCTGCGAAGGTGTATGGCGACGTATGCTGGAGCGTTCAGAAAAGAAAATGTAGGCATAAGTAACGATAAAAGTAGTGAAAAACTACTATCGCCGTAAGTCTAAGGTTTCCTGATCAACGTTAATCGGATCAGGGTTAGTCGGGTCCTTAGGCAAACCCGAAAGGGGTAGCTGATGGAAAGTTGGTTAATATTCCAATACCCGCTATAGTTTCGATGGGGTGACGGGGTAGTGAAAGACCCGCGTGGATACGGAATTCCACGTTAAAGCGTGTAGTTATATCTTTTGCAGGTAAATCCGCATGAGATGTCGAACGTGATAGTACCACAAAGCTTCGGCTGAGTGGATAGTGGTCCTAATCATACCTCCGAGAAAAACCTCTAAGGCTAGGCTATAGCGGCCCGTACCGCAAACCGACACAGGTAGACGAGATGAGTATTCTAAGGCGCTCGGGTGAGCCGTGGAGAAGGAACTAGGCAAATTGACGCTGTAACTTCGGGATAAAGCGTACCACCTTATGGGTGGTCTCAGTAAAATGGTTCAACCAACTGTTTAACAAAAACACAGGGCCCTGCAAAATCGAAAGATGACGTATAGAGCCTGATACCTGCCCGGTGCTGGAAGGTTAAGGAAGGATGTTCGGACGCAAGCCAAAGCTTCTGACTGAAGCCCCAGTAAACGGCGGCCGTAACTATAACGGTCCTAAGGTAGCGAAATTCCTTGTCGGGTAAGTTCCGACCTGCACGAATGGTCTAATGAGTTGAACGCTGTCTCCTCCACGAGCCCGGTGAAATTGTAGTATCGGTGAAGATGCCGGTTACCCGCCACGGGACGGAAAGACCCCGTGAACCTTCACTACAACTTTGCATTGATTTTGAGTTACCGATGTGTAGAATAGTTGGGACGCTTTGAAGCGGTGCCGCCAGCCGTTGTGGAGTCGGTCGTTGAAATACCAACCTTCTGTTTACTTAGAGTCTAATCCCTTGCGGGAAACAGTGCATGGTGGGTAGTTTGACTGGGGTGGTCGCCTCCTAAAAAGTAACGGAGGCTTGCAAAGGTACCCTCAGTACGGTTGGTAATCGTACGAAGAGCGCATTAGTATAAGGGTGCTTGACTGTGAGACATACAAGTCGAGCAGGGGCGAAAGCAGGCTAAAGTGATCCGGCGGTTCTGTATGGAAGGGCCGTCGCTCAAAGGATAAAAGGTACTCCGGGGATAACAGGCTGATCTCCCCCAAGAGCTCATATCGACGGGGAGGTTTGGCACCTCGATGTCGGTTCGTCACATCCTGGGGCTGGAGAAGGTCCCAAGGGTTCGGCTGTTCGCCGATTAAAGTGGCACGTGAACTGGGTTCAGAACGTCGCAAGACAGTTCGGTCCCTATCTGTGGTGGGCGTTAGGAAATTGCGAGGACATGACCTTAGTACGAGAGGACCGGGTCGTACGTACCGCTGGTGTATCTGTTGTGCCGCCAGGTGCAATGCAGAGTAGCTATGTACGGCCAGGATAAACGCTGAAAGCATCTAAGCGTGAAACCTTCCACAAGATGAGTTTTCTTTTAAGGGTCGTCAGAGACTATGACGTTGATAGGCTACAGATGTAAAACTGGTAACAGTAAAGCCGAGTAGTACTAATTGCCCGTAAGCTTTAATTTTTTTTTAAATTGTTCATATTTTTACAATTGTATTGTTACGTTATTATCATTTACAACTTCCCAATATGTAATTTATTAATGCCTCAGCTAATCTGCTGCGAGCTGCGAGTCAAAAGCTCACTGCTCAACGCTGTCAGCTCAAAGTTTATATTCTTATGGTGGTTTTGCCGAGGGTGTTCACCTCTTCCCATACCGAACAGAGAAGTTAAGCCCCTCATGGCCGATGGTACTGCACAACAATGCGGGAGAGTAGGTAGCTGCCATATTCATTGAAGAGTCTCGAGAAATCGAGGCTCTTTTTTTTGTGCATGCCTAAGGCAAAAGCTGCGAACTACATGCTGTGAGCTTTGAGCTCACAGCTTACGATTGATCTACCGCGAATAACGAAAACGATTGAACACGAATGAAGAACACGAATGAAGAACGTGAATGAAAACGAATAGGCGTCAATTGGCACCAGTAAATAAAACATCTATGACCAATGCTCTATCCCGATCATTATGATCGTGATTTTTTTCTTATATCTGAGCTGTCATACAATTGCCTCTTCCCATACCGAACAGACCTGCCTGCCGGCAGCTATCCTTTACCCAAATTTTGCAGGGGTAAAGGATAGTTTCGACATGCAGGTTTATTGAGCCCTGACATTTTTGTCGGGGCTTTTTTTGCCCAATATTGTACAAAACTAATCGCTTTCTCACATCTGCTGCTTCAATCGTTCCATCACAGCCTGTTTATACAATCGGCCAATTGGAATTGCGGTGGCAGATATCTGCACACTGATGCCATTGTAACCTGAAATCTTTTCTACCGATACTAAGTAGGAGCGATGAACTCTCAGAAAGCGGTGTTCCGATAAGAGGTTTTCCAATGAAGAAATGGCCTGCTTCACCAACAGGTTTTTGCCCGTTGATAGAAAAACCTTTACGTAGTCCTTCCAGCTTTCTATGTACTCAATATCTTTCAGCAAAACTTTTTGCATGTGGCGGTCAACCTTCAGGTAAACGAATGCACTGGGGTTTGGAGCGAATTCATTTGTTTGAGAAATATTTTCATGTCCCCCCATCCTTTTCAGCTTGCTGATAGCCTTTACAAAACGTTCAAACGAAACAGGCTTCACCAAATAGTCCACCGCATCAAGTTCATAGCCTTCAACAGCATACTCACGATAGGCCGATACAAAAATTACTTTCGGAGGTTGAGGTAAATTTTTCAGAAAATCTGTTCCGAGAATGCGGGGCATTTTGATATCAAGAAACAATACATCAACAGGGCGTTGATGAAGTATGTCAAGGGCTTCCACAGCATTATTGCATTGCCCTACAATTTCCAATCCATTGAGCTGTGAAATATGCATGGCAAGCACATTCAGCGCAGGCGGCTCATCGTCAATTAATAAACACCGTAGTTTCATGCTTACGTCATTTGAATGGAAAGTGCAGGAGCCTGCTGCATTACAACTGCAGCGCTTTTGTAGTTCACTAATTCTATCACCAGCGATACTACAAAAAAGGCGCCTTCATCAGCCAATTTCAATTCGTGTTTACCCGCATACAAAAATGCCAATCGTTTTTTCACATTGTTTATGCCGATGCCGCCGGGACTTACAGGCACCACTTCGTTTTTGCTGTTGGCGATTTTGCAACGCAGGGTATGGCCTTGTACCACAAGGTCCATGCTAAGCCAGGGTTTTTCTAACTGTTCCGATGTACCGTGCTTAAAAGCATTTTCTAAAAATGGTAATAGCAATAGCGGAGCAATGAACTGATCTTTAATATCGCCTTCAATGTTCAGCGAAATATCAATCCTATTTGCGTAGCGTTCTTTTTCCAATTCTATGTATGCCTTCATCACATCAATTTCTTTTTCAAGCAACACTTCATCCGCCTTGCAATCATATAGCATATAGCCAAGCAATGATGAAAGCTTCAGCACCATGGCTGGTGTTTTGGGTGAGGCCTGCAGCGAAAACGAATAAATATTGTTGAGTGTATTGAACAAAAAATGCGGATGCACCTGGGCTTTCAGTAATTGAAGTTCGGCGATAATTTTTTCTTTCTCGGCCTGCATAAATTCCTGTTGCTTTTGCATCCAATACCGAAACAATACAATGACGCAGCCGGCGGCAGATATAATAAGACTGGCCAAATAACTGTTTGCCGACCAAGGGTCGCGGTTGATGGTTTTTAATTCTAATGCATCCTGCAACGGGATGAAATAATACACCCTGGCGAGATAATTCACAAACCATCCGGCAATAACCCACAATGCAATGATGTAAACAAACTCACGGTGTTTTTGTTTCAGAAGAAATTTTGGAATTGCCCAATGTGTAAGTGAATAGCAATACAACATGCGAACAGGTATCCAGCTTGCTACGGTCAATAAGTTTTGCCAGAAGTGGATGCGAGTGGTGCTAAGCCACAACAGCGATAAAAATAAAATATGCGCCGCCCAAAAAGCTGCATGCCGCCACACTCTGTATTTAGGCGAAAACAAAAAAGCGTTTTGTTGATAAATACTCATTGGCAAAGCTTACCCACAAGGTAAGATTTTCCATTTGCTTTCCGCTTGAGCAAGAAAGCAAAAATGACAAACGGCAACCTTTTCCGACAAACAACATTGTTTGAGCAACCAACACTCTTGATGTGTTTTTAACGTTTTATTTCTCTCGATTACGTTGTTGAAAGATTGATGCATTGATTTTTTTTGCATCACTCTATCTTTCCATGGACAATAGCAACTGCAAGGTAAAATTTTAAAAACGGTGTTGCTTATATCAAGTGGTAAAAATTTTCTGCATGAAAAAAGGTGATGATGAAAACACAAAAACAAATGCATGATGTAAGACAGAGTAACAATTCATTAGTGTGCTTTTTGCTTTTGTCGCTTTCTATTTACACTGTTTCAACAATTGCCTCTTGCACTGTTCCAACAATTGCCTCGCAATCCTTTTAAAAAAAGATTCACCTAAAAATTTTTATTTATGAAACACACAAGTTCAAAATGCATGGGCACACTGTTCATCTTTGGCAGTTTGCTTTTCCTTGTATCATGCAAACGAGATAGTGATATCGTTGTTGATGGAGCAAACAATAAAACACACACAAAAAAATACTCTGCTGAAGTTGCACAAAAATGGCTCGACCTGCAATTACGCAATCTCCGATTAGCAGGAGCTACACCAACTACGCCTGCGGCCAATCCTTACAGCCTTAATGGCAACCGGCAATTTGCTTACATGGGCATCGCACTTTACGAATCTGTTTTGCCAGGCATGCCTTCGCAACAATCATTATACGGCCAGCTAACAGCAATGCCTGCCATGCCTGATGTGGCGAGGAAGAACGAATACCACTGGCCCACAAGTGCGAATGCTGCACTGGCCTTTCTTACAAAAAAGTTTTATACTGTGGCTTCGGCAGCGAATAAAGCAGCGATGGATTCGCTTGAAGCCGCATTGAATGGCGAATACCAACAGCAGGTTTCACCGGAAGATTTTCAGCGGTCAAAACTTTTTGGTCAGGAGGTAGCGCAACGCATTTTTAATTGGGCGCAGGCCGATGGGTCGCAAACAAATTATCCTGCTTATGTACCAACTACTGACCCCACCAAATGGTCGAACACGGCACCTAATCCTTCCGCTGTTTTTGCACCGTATTGGGGATTGAACCGGCAATTTGTTCCCGGCAGTTTTGATAACACAGCAGCACCACTGCCTCCGCCTTATTCCACTGACCCAACATCGGCGTATTATAGTATGGTGAAAGAAGTTTATGACATTTCGCAAGCACTCACCGAAGATCAAAAAGCATTAGCATTATATTTTCGTGATAACCCGGGCTTCCAGGCAGGCACTCACTACCAATCTATTTTCAGCCAGGTGATGGGAAAAGAAAACCTTACACTCGACGAGTTTGCAATGGCTCAGGCAAAAGTTGGTATTGCCATGGCCGAATCGCAAATTAATTGCTGGCAGCAGAAGTATAGTTTGCTTGTTGACCGTCCTACAAAATATATTCGCAATGTATTGGGGCATACCACATGGTCTTCATTCCTTGCCATGCCTCCCCATCCGGACTATCCATCGGGACATTCACAAACAGGCGGAGCATTTGCCGCTGCAATGACCCACCTGTTTGGCGACAATTACGCCATTACCTTGCATACTTACGACAACCTCGGTATGGCACCGCGATTCTATAGCTCATTCAGTGAAATGGCCGAAGATATCGGAAGATCAAGAGTGTATGGCGGCATACATTATACCTATTCATGTGTGGAAGGGCAAAAACAGGGAGAAAAGATTGGCGCAAATATTTTGGATAAGCTAAAGTTTTTGAAGGATTGATTGTAGTTCGATTTTAATACGAAATCATTAATGTCCCGTTTAAAAATAGTATAATTCTTTGAAAATTTTGCTTGCCTTAAGTTCTAGGTTGCTTTAGCCCGGTGTCGATGTGAAACGGTTTTGCATTTTATGGCTTTTAATTAAGAAATGAACACCATGCATAAAGTTTGCGCTATGCAGAATTTATAGTGTCGTTGGTAAAAGCGGTGCAAGACTAAAGGCAAATGATTGATGCCTGACAAAAAGCAAACGAAGAACAAATGACCATGATTGAAAAATTAAACAGCTTCGCTGAAAAGAAATAAATAATATCACAATGAAAACAATAACCTTACTGACTATATTTTGTTTTGATTATTGCATTGCGTTTGCGCAACACGTGGGCATTGGTACCACCACTCCTGCCTTCAGATTAGATGTGAAGAACGGCAGTATTAATACCGATTCGGTTTATCGTATTGGCGGCTATACATTTTTATCAGCCCGTGCAGGTAATGTTTTGCTTGGTGCCGGCGACGGACTTTCACTCACCAGTGGCACATTTAATATTGCTATCGGCCTGGCGCAGGAAGGAGTAGTTACAGGTTCGAACAACATTGGCCTTGGCTTTAATGCTCTCGACAACAATGCCTCCGGTAACGACAATATCGCAATTGGTTCAAGGACTCTGGAATATAATACGGCTTCAAACAATATAGCCATTGGTAAGGATGCCCTGAACTTCAATACAACCGCGGCCTTTACTACCGGCATTGGTTATAGGGCGCTTAGCTTAAACACAACTGGGGTTCAAAATACCGCATTAGGCGCCTTCTCTTTAACGCAAAATGTAACGGGTGGCCACAACACGGCAGTAGGATACCAGTGCCTCCAAAACAACACCCGTTGGTACAATACGGCTATCGGCTCAGAAGCACTACAAGCCAACACTATCGGCGATTTAAATTCGGCTTTTGGCTCCAAGGCTTTAGTGAACAACAGCACCGGAGAAAGAAACACTGCAGCCGGTGCATTTGCCCTTTATTCAAACACTACAGGTTCGTCAAATACAGCTCAAGGGTTTCAGTCGTTAGGCGGTAATGGCTCGTACAATACAGCTATGGGCGACCAAGCTTTAAAGTGGAATCAAACGGCATCATCTAACACAGCCATGGGTGCTAGTGCAATGATTTTTGTAGAAGGGCCACACAATACTGGCATTGGCACTAATGCCTTGTACAGTACAATGAATGCTCAATTTAATACTGCCCTGGGTTTTAATGCCTGCGCCAATTTTGAATCCGGCTGGAATAATACCGCCATTGGCGCCGAAGCCGACATCAGTTTCAATGGCCAATACAACGCCATTGCCATCGGCAACCTGGCGAAATCCACGGATAATAGCAGGGTGCGTATTGGCAACTCAAGCAACTTCAGTTACGAAGCCTTTGCCAACTGGACCACCATCAGCGATGGCCATTATAAAAAGAACATCAAAGAAAATGTGGCCGGCCTATCCTTCATTTTAAAACTGCGGCCGGTTACTTACAATTTTGATGTAACTACTCTTAGCAAAAAATTCAATGAACAAAAAAGAGATGGTTCAAATGCTTATATGCTAAAAGCCATTTCCGAAAAAGAGCAAATGGTGTGGACGGGTTTTGTGGCGCAGGATGTTGAAGCTGCAGCAAAGCAAAGCGGTTTTGATTTTAGCGGAGTGGATAAGCCAAGAAATGAACATGGAGTGTATGGGTTAAGGTATGCAGAATTTGTAGTGCCGCTGGTAAAAGCGGTGCAAGAGCAACAACAAATCATTGATTTGTTACAAAAGCAGGTGGAGGCCGCCAGGGCCGAAATCCCGATGCAAATCGGGAAGCAGCAAGTAATGATTGAAGCATTAAAAAAACAAAATGAACTATTATTGAAACGCCTGGAAATTTTGGAAAATAAAAATAATTGATCATGAAAAAAAACATCATTCTCATTTTAATACTTTGTTCAGTAAAGGGTTTAACTGCTCAAAACGTTGGTATTGGAACAACGTCACCAGCTTTTAAATTAGATGTAAAAAACGGGAGCATTAATACCGATTCTGCTTACCGGATTGGCGGCAGTACAGTGCTGTCTGTAAAAGGAACAGAAAACACATTTGTTGGGGTTGGTGCAGGCACTGTAAATACTTCAGGTAGTTATAATGCTGCTGGTGGCTTTGGCGCTTTGGCATCAAACATCACGGGCAATTACAATGCAGCTTTTGGACACAAAGCTCTTTACTCCAGTGTTAGCGGCAGCAACAGTACGGCTTTCGGAACAAGTGCGCTTCTTTCAAACACATTTGGTGCTAACAATTCAGCACATGGCGTAAACGCTCTTTATTATAACACTACCGGCAGTTATAACACCGGAGTAGGCAGCCATGCACTGTACCTTAATATACTTGGAAGCAACAATACAGCCATTGGGGAGTCAGCCCTTTTTTCAAACAGCGGCCACGGCAACACTGCACTAGGCAGTCTTTCTTTGTATTACAATGGAAACGGTAATTGGAATACCGCCGTCGGCTATTCGGCACTTCAGCAAAATACGGGAGGCAACTATAATACTGCTATTGGTTACGAGGCGCTCTTTTCAAATACAAGCGCCTTGTCCAATACGGCGTTAGGTATATGGTCTCTTTATTTCAACACCACGGGCAGCTATAACACGGCGGGTGGTGATGGCGCCCTGCATAAAAATGTTTCGGGATGGCGAAATACTGCTTTAGGTTCTGGGGCCATGTTTAGAAACGAAACCGGCAATAAAAATACAGCGGTCGGTGAGAACTCATTATCGTATACCACTGCTTCCGATTTCAACACAGCAGTAGGGTACAACGCCGCTTTAAAGAATATGGGATGGAACAACACTATTGTAGGTGCTGAAGCTGATGCAACCGGCAGCGGTTTTTTTAATAGCATTGCTTTAGGCAATATTGCGACCATAAACGGCTCAAGCCAAACCCGCATTGGCAACAGCTTTACCGTTTCCACCGGCGGCTATACCGGGTGGACGAACATCAGCGATGGCCGGTACAAAAAGAATGTGCAGGAAGATGTGAAGGGATTGGATTTTATCCTGCGTTTACGGCCGGTAACTTATCAACTGGATGTAACGAAACTTAGTGAAAAACTAAATGAAAAGCGTGGCCGGGAATTGACTCCACAATCTAAAATGGCTATGGCTGAAAAAGAACGGCAATTGCTATCCGGTTTTGTGGCACAGGAAGTGGAGCAGGCAGCGAATGCTTTGGGTTATGATTTTAGTGGTGTGGACAGACCTTCAAACAGCAATGACTTTTACGGCCTGCGCTACGCCGAGTTTGTAGTGCCGCTGGTAAAAGCAGTTCAGGAGCAGCAGCAGATGATTGAAGCATTACAAAAGGCAAATGAAGAGCAAAAAAGGATGATTGAAAAACTAATAAGCATCGTCGAGAAAAAATAAAAACATTATAATGAAAACGACAACCATACTCATTGTTTTTTTAATTGCTTATTGTTTTGCTTTTACACAAAACGTAGGTATTGGTACCATTGCTCCGCATCCATCTGCACAATTAGATATAACTAATTCTGCAAAGGGCTTGCTCATTCCAAGAATGAGTACTTCAGCCGTTATCTCTATAAGCAATCCGGCAAAGGGGTTATTAGTTTATGACTCCATAAAAAACCAGTTGATGGTTAACATGGGCAACAGTGCCATGCCCGATTGGCAAACCATTGTTTTCAGAAGCGGATGGAATTTAAACGGAAACAGCAACAGCAATCCGGAAACCGATTTTATTGGAACAACTGATAGTGTTCCTTTCATCATAAAAGCATTTAACCAAAAAGCAGGAAGAATAGATGTTTCCTCAGCGGGCAGTACATTTTTGGGATACCAGGCTGGTAATTTTAATAGCGGTGGCGCTAATACTGCAATGGGTTTTCGTGCCCTGCGGAACAACACTTCAGGAACACAAAATATTGCCATTGGAAATGAATCTTTATCAAATAACATTTCAGGCAGCGTAAATGTTGCTAATGGCTATTATACTTTATTCTCCAATATTTCGGGTAGCCAAAATACGGGCATAGGTTACCAGGCGCTTGTGGGCAATACCGCCGGAAATAATAATACAGCAATTGGCAGTCTTAGTT
This sequence comes from uncultured Chitinophagaceae bacterium, assembly GCA_963775145.1. GTDB lineage: Bacteria > Bacteroidota > Bacteroidia > Chitinophagales > Chitinophagaceae > Endoryza. Next base: position 52,072 of record CAVZHZ010000008.1, on the reverse strand, counting down.
TAACCAACAATAAAACGGGTTATAGTAATGTCGCCATAGGTGCCCAGGCATTAAGGTTTAGCTCTGATAAATCAAACCTGGTGGCAATTGGTGATTCGGCTTTGTATAACAATGGCCAGTCATCGCCATTGCCCTGGCAGGCAACGGCCAATACGGCCATTGGTTCAAAAGCATTGTTTCTTAATTCAAATGGTTCAGACCTAACGGCAACGGGTTACAATACGCTTTATAATAATACATCAGGAGTTGCTAATGCAGCTTACGGGAGTCTTTCATTGCAGTACAATACTACCGGCTCTGCAAATGCAGCTTTTGGGTTTTCTTCTCTTGAGACTAATCAAACCGGTAGCTATAATACGGGTATTGGCGCTCAGGCTTTACGCTTTAACAATGGTTCGCAATACAATACGGCTCTCGGGTATCGAGCAGCTAATTCTTATAACATTGGCTGGAACAATACCGTCATTGGCGCTGAGGCAGATGTGAGTTTCGACGGCCAATACAATTCAATCGCTATTGGAAATACAGCCACATGCCCCGATAACAGTACAGTACGGATTGGCAATTCTGCTAACTGGTCGTATGGCGGTTATGCCAACTGGACAAATATCAGCGATGGACGTTACAAGAAAAATATCAGGGATAATGTTGCAGGCCTCGATTTTATTTTGAAGTTGCGGCCCGTTACTTACCAAATGGATGTAACAAGCTTAAGCAAAAAGTTGGAAGAGGGCAGGGGAGCACAATTGCATGAAACAATGAAAACTGCTATTGCAGAAAAAGAAAGAATGATATGGACAGGATTTGTTGCGCAGGAAGTAGAAGCATCTGCCAATGAAACGGGATTTGTTTTCAGCGGAGTTGACAAACCTAGAAATGAAAACGGTTTATATGGCTTGCGCTATGCAGAGTTTGTAGTGCCGCTCGTAAAATCAGTGCAGGAACAACAGCAGCAAATTAACGATTTAAAAAAGGAAATTGAGTTGCTGAAAGAGCAAATCAAACTCTTACTAAACTATTAAAAAATAAATGTGAATGCTGCTAAGGTGGCAGAAGCATTTTTTGAAAATAAATAATTATATAATTGGCTTACATAAAACGTAAGCAGTATGAAAAAAATATGGTTATCCATTTTGTTGCTGTTAAGCGGTAGTGTCATACAGGCACAACTAGTAATTACCCCTGGGGCAGAATTAAACATTTCCGGCAATACTCAGTTGACAATTAGCAATATGGATTTTATTAACAACGGTAAGTTTACGGCCGGAAACGGAACTGAGTTTTGGACCGGTAATACTTCATCTGTTCCCAGAGGAAGTCAGGCCACACCGTTTTATAATGTTGAAATAAATAAAAATGGCGGCGCAGCCCTCACATTACATTGAACTATTATCGCTGCACTCGTTTATGCTAAAGCAGGAATAGCTTCTTTTGATGCAACTACAATTTGTTTGATAACAACTACAATTATAATCTTGTTCGTCCCATTAGTTATATCCGCGAGGTAATGGTATAAACAACCTGGATTGCATTGTTTAATACCCCAGGATGTCCTGCGTTTCCTTCTGCTCATGCCGTAAATGAAGCCGCTATTGCCAGCCCGTAATTATAATTCTTTCAATGAAAGGGCAAAGGAAATTTCGGACTCAAGAGTTTTTGGTGGAATCCAATACCAGGCATCATGTGATAAAGGCTTGTTGATGGGAGAAAAGTGGCGAAGCATATTTTGGATAAGGTGAGTTTTAAGAAATAAAATCAGACGAGGTAAAACTGCCCGGCATTTCAAAACGCCCGGCAATTTCTTTAGTCTTTAAATTTTTCGGAAATCAAAGGGCTCTTGAAATTTTAAAAAGCCTGTTTTGTTGATGGGGTATTAATAGATATTTACTTTTAAGAAGAGGAATGATGTAAAACGTGTATCGATAAAAATAGATACCCAATCTCTGTTGCACGGCCTGATCGGATGAACCTTTTGCGAATACACAGAGTTTCGCCGGGTGGCAGTAATTCCAGTGAACCAGTTGGTAAAATAAGCCATTTTCGCTGGAAGAAATTTAAGGCCCTGCTTCTTTTATAGACCAACCTATCTAACGAGATTTGGTGGCTGGAGTTTTGAGCATCGTAAAAATTTAGTCCGCCTTTCCTTAGCCAAAGCTATGCCTCCCCGGAATTCGTTAATTTTGCTCCATGCGCTTACTGTTTCTTACTGCTGCCATTTTTTGCAATACACTCCCTGCTTCACATGAAATTAAAAAGATAATGATCGCAGGATCTGCCCAGGGGACTACTTATAATATTACTTATTACGCGGCGGATAGTTCCGTCACTAAATGTCAAATCGATAGCATTCTTACAAAGATTGATAGCTCCCTTTCATTATATAAACCCTGGTCACTGGTTAACCAATTCAATAATTCTATTGATGGGATAATAGCAGATTTACATTTAGGAAAAGTGGTTAAAAGATCAATCGATACTTATCATGATACAAAAGGTATTTTTGATATCACAGTGTATCCGTTTACTGGAGCGTGGGGCTTCGGAATAAAAAAAATAGATATAGTGCCCTCTTCAAAAATGATTCAAAAATTGCGTTCCTGCGTTGGATCAAAAAAATTGTTTTGGATCGGTAATAAATTGGGAAAGAAAAAGAGCTGCGTTAAATTAGACCCCAACGGCATAGCCCAGGGATATAGCGTGGATGTGTTGGCCGGATTCCTGGAAGAGCGGGGAATTAATAACTACCTGGTAGAACTGGGCGGTGAAATAAGAATTCGGGGAAGAAAGCAACCGGAAAATTCTATCATGAAAATTGCCATTGAGGTGCCTGGAAATGGGGAATGGAATATTTCATCTTCTCAAAAAATTATTCAGGTGGAAACAGGCGCTATTACCACTTCCGGAAGCTATCGTAAATTCTATGAAAGTAAAGGGAATAAAATCTCCCATATTATTGATGCCCGATCAGGGTATCCTGCCCGAAACGAACTTATCAGTGTTACTGTTTTTGCCGCTGATGCGATCACTGCAGACGCTTACGACAATGCGTTAATGGTTATGGGTCTCAAAGAAGGACTGGCTTTTGTAGAAAGAAGAAAATATATTGCAGCGCATTTCATATATCGGAAAGAAGATGGATCAATTGCCGATACTTCCAGCAGCAGGTTTCGTTATTTGCTGCAGGAGTAATTCATATTTTTACTTACAACGAATGAGTTTGAACCAAGACCAAAAAAATATAGCTATCGTTGTAAACCCGCTTGCCGGGAGTGGTCGCGGAGTAGAGTTAGCAAAGAAAATTATATCATTACTTCTGCCCCATGGATTAACTCCTCGTCTCTTTATTGATAATTGGCCGGCCCATTTTAACGGCTTTACTGATATATGGATTGTAGGAGGAGATGGCACCCTTCATTATTTTATCAACCGCTATCCGGATATCCAGTTACCTCTTGTCATCTTTCCTGGTGGTTCAGGGAATGACTTTCATTGGATGCTTTACGGAAACAAAAGCCTGGAAGAGTTGATTGAAATAGCCTTAACAGCAAATCCCCGAAAAATTGATGCGGGCCGCTGTAACGGCAGGCTCTTTTTAAATGGTACCGGGGTGGGATTTGAAGGGGTGGTTGCAAAAAGTCTAACCGGCAAAAATAAGAAGAAGGGGAAAGCCTCTTTTTTTACGGAAGTGATAAAGAAAATTATTACCTATAGAGAACAATCCTTCCAAATTTCTAACGAACAGGTAAACCTTCGGGGAAAATATCTGATAATAAGTATCATGAATGGTCACCGGGCCGGTGGGGGTTTTCACATTGCTCCCCAGGCCAGTATTACAGACGGATTGCTCGAAGTAACTATTATTAGCCCATTAAGTATATTAAAACGCCTCCGCTATTTGCCCGTTATTGAAAAAGGGAAACATTTGAAATTACCTTTTGTCCGGCATTTCAAATCAGCCAATCTGCAAATCAGCAGCAACCAGGATATGGATGCTCATTTGGACGGAGAATATTTTTCAACCAATTACATTGAAATTGAAACGTTGCCTGGTAAATTTTTCTTCCTGTATTAGAAAAAATAAAAATTTTCTAAAATGCTTGCTTTGAGGGTCTTTGTATGACGTATAATTTATGAATTTGTATTCTCGGCACTCTTATCAACGGTTATTACTGGAATACTTGACCCGTAAGAAAGTAGTTTGCGGGTAATCCGGCTCCACCACCCCGGCAGGTGAAACTCTTTCCATGGATTGGCTAATATGAGATCGGCATTTATACTCTTGGAGAACTCCAGGGTACTCTTGGCGAGGTTCTTTCCTTCGAGCCAAAAACATTGTACCGGAATGGTGGAGATGCTTTGTAAAACACCCAGCGTATTATTCAGAATTTGTTCTGCTTTGTTTTCGTCGCCCCGTAAACCCACCAAATAGATCGTTGACTTGAACGATCGGGCAAGCATGGCTGCCATCTTAATACGGCGTACCGGCACTTCCCGGGTTAGGGGTAGTACGATCTTTTTAAAGTGACTGATCAGTCCGCTGTAACGAATGGCTAAAACCGGTACCGGTGTTTTGCGCGCCATTCTGCTGATGGATACCGATGATAATATGCGATGCAGTACACTGAACTTGGGGAGCCCCATTACCACCAGGTCCATTTCAAATCGTTGTATATAATCGATTAATTGCCGGGAGCGGTTTCCTTTCAATAAACTGATTTCTATTTTCCCTTTGCCACATAAATGCTGCCGGTATTCATTCCGTAAAGCCTCCAGCTGAAATCGTGCATTCGTCAGGTGTGCAGTATGATCATAAATAAAAAAATTGAAAGCAGTAGCTTCCTTTATAGCAATCGACAGGGAGCCTACCACGTGCACCAGGTGAACATTACATTGAAACGTGTTAGCCATTTCAATAGCTTTTGCAATAGCCCATTTGTCCCGCGCACAGAAGTTAACAGGAACCAGAATGTTATGTAAATACGTACTCATAGCTATTCATTTATTGTAAAGGATAAGGTGTAATTAATTAACTCATAGATAATAGAGAATGAAAACTGTATTCTTTAATTTTCTTTCCGGCAATTGTTTCCAGTATTTCATCATTCGTGCAAAAACTTACCCCTACACCTGCATTTCCTACTATGCACCGGTCGTCGGCACTGTCGCCTACAACAATAGTATTACCGACCCGCACGTTATATTTATCACAAGCAAATTGCAATGCATTGGTTTTACAATAAGCATGTCCGCAAATACTATCGGGTGAACCAAAAAAGCAGGAAGGCATACCTACTTCCCCCGTTGCTTTGCCTTCATAGAACTCCAGGTTGTTGGCTAAAGAAAAAATGGGCCCGGTATTTTGCCGCACATAATTAGTTATGAGGGTATAGCTGTTGCTGATGATACCAACTATATAACCTCTTTCCTTTAGGGCGGAGATCACATCTTTTGCATCCGCAATAAAATCAATAGTTCCCGCCACCTGTAATAATTCATCTATTGATTTTCCCTTTAATAATAATGCAATTCGTTTGGTTAGAATAATCGGGTCTGATTCCGAATAACGCAAGTCTTCCAGCTGTGCTGTAAACTTAAATAACCGGGCACAGCAGTCAATAAACCGATCTTTCCATAACGTGCCATCCATATCAAATATTACCATTTTGTGAAAGCCGGATAATTTTTCTCGCAAAGTCTTATTCATTTCCCGGTTAATGGTTTCCAGCGAGAGCATTTCATTTTCTGTAACTTCCTGTGGATGGAAGGTTTGCGCTTTATTTATTATGGCCTTCGAAACTTCACTGCTCATCTTACCCAAAGATTCCCAGGGTTTACTTTTGTTTTCGATATATCCAATGTTCACTTCTTTTATTCGCGCCTGCATCAGGTACATATCTAGTAAAATACCAATATCCACCCCATAGTCATTAAAAAAACTGATCCGGTTGAAGTAGCTTTTTTTTCCGGCAATCATGCCACTTAGCGGTTGGGAAAAATGAGCAATGCCCGGAAAAAAAATATTCAGGAGAGGTTTAGCAACCAATTCAGTAACTCTTCCCGCATTTCTGCCAAAAGTACCTTTCACAAAATCGGCTTCATTTTGTAATATAGGTTCAGCTAAAAGAGTAATTGTTTCTGAAGGATACGGATCAATGTCCGCATCGAGAAAAAGGAGAATTTCATTTTGGGCATGTTGGATTCCATCTTTCATGGATATCCCTTTTCCCCTCTTTTTGCTGGTAATTACAGTACCACCCGCCTCGGTTGCATTAATGGCCGTTTTATCTTCTGAGGCATCATCAACGACGAGCACTTCTGTTACAAGCGGATGCTGATGGGCAAAGCGCACTACGGCAGCTATTGTTTTCTCTTCATTTAATGCGGGTATAATTACGCTGATCAATTGCACCTCCTTTTGACTTAAGAATTTGAAAAAACGAGCCAATAGGGCTAATACAAAAAATGGCCCTTATTCTTTTTCAAAAGGCGTGCCTGTTGCACGAAAAACTATGATTAATGGGGAATCTGTGGAAAGAATTTTCGGTATAATTTAAAAGGCAACCGGGTAAATCTATTGGTTCGTGGTATTATTTTTAAGGTAAGAATCTGTGAAGGAGTTGTTTACCTGGAAGCCTCCTCACCTTTTGTTATATACTTCCTTTCCATTTATGACTGTCAGTACTACCGTTACTTCTTTAATTTTCTCCGGTGCAATTTCGAATAGGTTCTCACTTAGTACAACAAAATCTGCAAGCATATTTTTTTTGAGTATACCTACTTTATTTTCCTGGAAGCCAGCATAAGCATTGTTGTATGTATAACAACGCAAGGCTTCTTCAACGGTAAGTCGTTCCTCCGGATACCAGCCTTTATCGGTTTTGTCATCTAATGTTCTGCGGGTAACGGCAGCATAAATTCCAGCCAATGGTAATAAAGGGGCTACCGTCCAGTCGGATCCGAAAGTAAGATTCGCTTTTGTATTCAATAAGCTCTTAAAGGCATAGGTTCCTTTAAGTCTTTCTTCATCTAATCGTTTGTATGCCCATCTACCGTCATCAATGGCATGATATGGTTGCACAGAAGGAATTATTCTTTCAGGTGCAAAGCGTTTAATGGCCTTTTGGGTGAGGTGCTGAGCGTGTTCTATGCGGAATCTTCGGTCTCTCTCTCCATTTTCCTTTGTGGCCATTGAAAATACACTTAGTAGAAAATCATTTGCCCGATCGCCAATGGCATGAACAGCCACCTGCAATCCGGCCTTGTCGGCACCCCAAATCCATTTCTTTATATCATTTGTATCATTCACAGTAAAGCCTGAAGTATTAGGTGCATCCAGGTAGGGTTTATAAAACCAGGCAGTGGTGGATCCAAGCGATCCGTCCACGAACCCCTTTACAGCGCCCCATCGAAGCATATCGTTTCCTTTGCCATTTACTTTACAAAAAGAATCTAATCGCTGCCAGGTATTAAATGGTACAAAGGAATACAAACGAAGATCGAGTTGATTATGCTGCTGTGCTCTTCGGTAAGTGGCAAGGTCCGTCCATCCACCATAACTACCCATATCGTGCACCTGGGTTACCCCATTTTTAAACGCGTGCGCGGCGGCCGTTTGCAGGTATTCGTCCAGTTCTTTTTCAGAGGGAGGAGGATTAACTCCAGAAATCAAATTCATCGCTTCATCTTTAAATACTCCTGTCAATTCTCCATTTTTATTTCGGATAATTTCGCCTCCCAGGGGAGATTTTATATTATCCGGGATCTCTGCTAATTGCAATGCCTGGGAATTGGCAAATGCCATATGCCCGTCGTATCTGCTCACAAAAACAGGATGATTTCCTGTGACCGAATCAATCCATTCCCTGGCGGGTAATTCACCTCCCCATGATTCGTGATCCCAATCACCACCCAATATCCAACGATTATCAATATGCTGAAGGCAATAATCTCTTACTATTTGAATAAATTCCTGTTTCGATTTTGCTTTTCGGAGATTGATGCCACCGAGGTTATATCCGCCGCTCAAAAAGTGAGTATGGTTGTCGATCAATCCTGGTACAATCATTTTTCCTCCTATATCAATCATTTCAGTTGACCCGCTTTTATAAGATTCAAATTCGTTACCAACGAACAAAAGCTGATTTCCGCGGACAGACAAAGCACTGGCCCATGGCTGTGAGCTATCACCTGTCCATATTTTGGCGTTAAAATAAATGCGATCGGCAGTTTGAGTGGAAGTAGTGTTACATGCCAAAGCAACGAGAAAGAAAAAGAGGGGCAGATGTTTCATTCGTTCTGGTTTATAGTTTATCGTTTCTTCAGGTGAAACAGAGTAAGTAATCGGATCCAGATTGAATTTAATAAAGTCTTTCCGAATTGAGGTAAACGAATAACCATAAACGAGCAAACCTGCAACTACAAACAAAAAATCCCCCTGATTGCTCAGGAGGATTTTAATTATGTCGATATCTGGAACGATTAATAGTCTCTATTATAACCGCCGCCGCCGCCGCCACGGTCGCCGCGATCGCGATTGTAACCGCCGCCGCCGCCGCCGCTACCGCCTTTGCGATAACCGCCACCGCCGCCACCGCCACCGAAGCTTCTCTTCTTGAATCCACCGCCACCACCACCTTGTGGTTTAGGTTGTGCTTCGTTTACGATGATCTTACGACCCATTACTTCACTTTCGTACAGGCTGCTTAAAGCATTTTGTGCTTCCGTGTCCTCAGGCATTTCAACGAAACCGAAGCCTTTACTGCGGCCGCTTACTTTGTCCTTTACGATTTTTGCTGAAGTTACAGAGCCATACTGCTCAAACATGGTTCTAAGATCCTCGTCGGTCATTTGCCAGGAGAGGTTCCCTACGTAGATGTTCATTGTCAAAAAAATTTTTATGTTCTGAATAAGACCGATAATGACGATAGTTACTGGCATGAACTGAGGAACCGGGAAAGGGTAAGACACTTCAGAACACGAGAACTAAGTACAATATCAATTGTGAAGATAGGGGAAATCTATTTTCAAAACAATAAAAAATCCGCCTTCTCCCTACCCTGCACAGCCTGTAATATGGATTGGTTAAATGAATAGGTGGTTCAATAAATTGGCATTATCAGAAGCTTTTGGCTTCAAATCCAGAAACTTAGTGTATTGGGCAGCAGATAATATTGGCTTTAGGCTTTCAAAGAGTTTGTTTTGAATACCCATGAATTTGCCCTTGTATTCTGAAGGATTGCTTTTTGCGAGTGACAAAATACCTGATTTAGACTTTAAGAATTCAGTCAGTAATTCTGCCACTTTCGGGCCCTGCACGTCCGATAAAGCAAGTTTGGTTTTTAACATTCCTGATATCCCAATGGAGGTTTCCTCTACGTCATTTATGGGTAAAACTTTCACCGCGGCCGGCTGCTTTCCCCTGTCAGGGGGTAATTGGGAAAATGTAACAATCGGAGTAAAAAAGTGGAGAGCAAATAATATAGTCAGAATACTTTTCATTTCTTGATTTTACGGATACAAATTTACCAGCCTTTCCCCGGATAACATGAATTATTACTTTTCCACCCTAAATTATTAAAAGGATCAAAAAGCGGAATCGGGTACCTGGGAAGATTCTTCCCATTCATTCCAGGAGGAATGGACTATTCCAAAAGAAAAAGCCCCACATACCTGCGGGGCTTTAGAGCCTATTAATGATTTGTTTTTACTCAGCAACCACTTCGAATTCGACCTCAGTGGCATGGCCATTTCCGAAATCGATAGATGCTTTGTAAGTACCCAGTTCTTTTACTTCATCAGCGATAGAAATTTTTCGGCGGTCAATTTCATATCCTTTTTGTTCGCGGATGGCGCGGCTTATCTGCAAGGAAGTGATACTTCCAAAGATTTTGCCACTGGTACCGGTTTTAGCACTTAGTTTTAGAGTTCCTTCTTTTAATTTGGCGATAACCTCATTTATAGCAGCCAGCATTTTATCCTCTTTCTTCTTCAATTGTTTACTTTTTTCTTCCAATTGTTTAAGATTCGAGGGACTGGCTTCTATTGCAAATTTTTGAGGAATTAAGAAGTTACGTGCATACCCGTTGCGCACTTTCACGAGCTCATTAGCGCCACCCAGGTTATCAACGTCTTTAATTAAGATAATTTCCATTGTTTCTTTTTTGTTCACCGGTGTACCAATCCCCAATAGTTAATTTCAGGAACTGTCACTTTCGCTTGTACGAAAGATTAGGTGAGGTTTACTTTAAAAGATCTGTTACATACGGTAACAAAGCCATTTGGCGGGCCTTCTTTACTGCCTGGGAAACCTTCCGCTGGTACTTCAATGAATTACCAGTGATGCGGCGCGGCAATAATTTACCCTGTTCGTTCAGGAATTTCTTCAGGAATTCTCCGTCCTTATAGTCGATATACCGGATGCCCATTTTCTTGAAGCGACAATACTTCTTGCGGGGTTTTTCGGTCTTAATCGCTGTCAGGTACTTAATTTCATTTGCTTTTGCCATAATTAAGCCTCCTGTAATTTTTCAGTTCCTGATTTAACACCACTTCTCTTTCTGGCATTGTACTCGACGGCGTATTTATCGAGTGCAGTGAACATGTGACGAAGAATGTTCTCGTCGCGCAGCAACTGGATTTTCAGTTGCTCATTGAGGCTGGATGGCGCACTATATTCCATTACCCAGTACAGACCGGTGGTCTTCTTGGCAATGGGGTACGCCAGTGATTTTAGTCCCCAGGGATTTTCGTGCACTATACTTCCGCCATTTTCTTTTACGAAAGCGGTGTACTTTTTCTGAGAAGCTTTATAATCGTCCTCAGACAGCACAGGGGTAAAAATCACCATCAATTCATAATTGTTCATGATCCCTGTTTAGTTTTTTATTAAAAAATTGTTTAGCCCTCTGGTAAACCCCTAAAATAATTATTGACGGGGTCCGCTTTCGGGGCGGCAAAGATAAGGCATGACCATGGGTTTTAAGGCATGAGGGCGGAAGTTTTTTTCTATAAGTTACTAAACCACAAAACCTTGATTTGGCACCTGTTGTGTCGGTACCTGGTCCTGTACCCCTTCAATTAAGCTTCCGTTCCTTCCATTATTCTCATCGCCAAGATTAATTGATGGGCTGATTGGGCCTTTCATTTAATGTTACTAGCCAGGCCAAATTCAAAACCTCCTCATCTTTATGTCCAATATCAGCTGGTCAACCGGCATTCAATAATTTCTCGGTATGAAGGCTTTTCAGACTCTTATATAAACTGGAAATAAGATTTTAGCTCGATTAAATAGCAAGCAGCTTAACCATCAACCAATGCTCCTACTGGGTTATTCCTGTAAACAATATTTTATGGATGGCACAGAGCTAAAATAATTCAGCGCAAGTACCTTTAGTTCTTAAAATAGGAGGAAGCCGACAAATTTGCTGGAACCAAATAAACTCCGGGAAAAATCAGCGAAACAATAGCGATCCTAATTATAAACCTGCCAATTTTACCTGCTTAGATCCATTCTTGGTGAAATGGCATTTTCTTTGAACTTTGCGGACAGGAAAATTTTTAGTTTATAGTCTGTGGTTTATCGTTGATGGGCTTTTTAAAGTATTTCTGATTCTGGTTGGCCCTTACTTAGAGAAACATGGTAATTCAGAAGAACGATAAACTAAAAATGATAAACTTAAATCGAATAAACAGTTGTAACAAATCCAAACAAATAATTATGCAAAAAGGAAGTATCCAGGTTCAAACAGAAAACATTTTTCCCATTATTAAGAAATTCCTGTACAGCGATCATGATATTTTCTTGCGGGAGCTGATAAGCAATGCGGTGGATGCCACCCAAAAAATAAAAACGCTTTCGTCCCTGGGTGAAGCCAAAGGAGAACTGGGCGAGCTCGAGGTAGAGATAAAGCTGGACAAGGAAAAGAAAACAATTACCATATCCGATAAAGGAATTGGAATGACCGGGGAGGAAGTGGAAAAATATATTAACCAGGTGGCTTTTAGCGGGGCGGAGGAGTTTGTTAATAAATATAAAGGACAGAATGAAAACGCCATTATCGGAAAGTTTGGACTGGGCTTTTATTCGGCCTTTATGGTAAGTGATAAAGTGGAAATTGTAACTAAGAGTTATAAGGAAGGATCCACAGCGGTTAGATGGGAATGTGATGGCAGCCCAGAATATTTCCTCGAAGAGACTTCCAGGGAACAAAGAGGAACAGATATAATTTTATATATAAATGAAGAAAGCAAAGAATTTCTTGAGACACATCGAATCAATACGATACTAAATAAGTTCTGCCGCTTTTTACCCGTACCCATTAAGTTTGAAGAGAAGCAGATAAATATTACCCAGCCGGCCTGGACAAAAAAACCATCCGAACTCAGCGCCGAAGACTATCAGAATTTCTATAAGGAATTATATCCTTTCAATGAACCGCCCTTGTTCTGGATTCATTTGAATGTCGATTACCCGTTTAACCTGACCGGTATTTTATATTTTCCCAAAATAAAACAGAGTTACGAAATACAAAAGGATAAAATTCAGTTGTATTGCAACCAGGTATTTGTAACCGATGAAGTAAAAGATATAGTGCCTGAGTTTTTAATGTTACTGCAGGGGGTTATAGACAGTCCGGATATTCCATTGAATGTAAGCCGGAGTTACCTGCAGGGAGATCCGAATGTAAAGAAGATCAATAATCACATCACCAAAAAAGTAGCCGATAAATTAGAGGAGATCTTTAATAAAGACAGGAAAGGATTTGAAGAAAAATGGGAAAGCCTGGGGCTTTTTGTAAAATATGGAATGCTTACCGATGATAAATTCCTCGAAAAAGCCAATAAGTTTCACATTTTTGAAGAGGCTTCTTTCACTCCCCCTTCGGGGGAGCCGGAGGGGGCTTCCGGAAAATTTTATACGCTGGATGAGTATCGGCTTGCTACAGAAGCGTTACAGAAAAATAAAGATGGCAAACTGGTGATTCTTTATACCACAGACATCGTCCAACAGGATGCTTATATAAAAGCTGCGCAGCGAAAAGGATATACCATTGTACAATTGAATACCCTTATTGATGCTTCTTTCCTGAACCAGATGGAATCAAAATGGAATGATGTGCATTTCACCAGGGTTGATTCAGATATTGCGGATAACCTGATAGACAAGCAGGAGAATATTGAAAGTGTATTAAGCAAAGAGGAAGAGTCGAGATTGAAAGAATTGTTTGATATTAAAACAAGCTCCTTGCAGGTGGGGGTAGAAGTAAAAGGACTTTCAGGGGAAGCGCCGCCGGTTGTGGCTACACGTCCCGAGTTCATGCGCCGGATGAAAGATATGGCTGCGATGAGCGGACCGATGGGAAGCTTTTACGCGAACATGCCCGACGAAGTAACGCTAACCGTGAATGGTAACCATCCAATTTACCAATCGCTCCTGAAAGAAGACAACAAGGAAGTGCAGGAAAAATCGGTACGCAACCTCGCCGACCTGGCGCTGCTTTCCCAGGGATTATTAAAAGGGAGCGACCTGACCAATTTCATTAACCGGAGCGTGGAGCTGATGGAAGGAAATAGGAATAAGATCATTCTCGAAAGTTAATTAGAGCAAATGTGAGGTCTGTTTAGTGGTGATTATTCCGGTTCTTAACAGACCTCACTGTTTGTATTATTTCACAAATTTTCGTAAGTATGATTTGCCTCCTGTAATTATCCGTAACAGATAAATGCCATTCTTTAATTCGCCTGTGTCCAGTGTAATTTTTCCATTCAGGCGAATATTCTCCAGTTGCATTAATTTTTGACCAGTAATATCCATAATTGAAATAGTGACCAGGTTGTTACTGGTTCCGGTAATTCCGATTGTCATTTCCGTGCGCACCGGGTTTGGATATAAGGTTAGCACGGGATTGGGATTATCTGTTGGTCCTGTTTTTTCTACCCTTGAATAAACAATTCTTCCTTCTGCGTTTATTAATTTAATTCTGTAATAGTAGACAGAATTACCCGCAGCCGATTCCAGGTAGCTGTAAGTCCACTCTCCATTTCTGTTTGATATAAATTCATCTCTATGTACGGAAGCTATGGTAATAAACTGAATAGCATTTTCACTTTTTTCTATTTCAAACTTATTTACCGAAGAATCTATTACAACAGACCAGGTGACCGAAATAGTTGTTTGTTTCCTGGATACAGAAAAGTGTAAGAATTTAAGAGGCAATACCCCGGTAAGACCGTCGAAGTAGAAACTGGAAAAACCCGAAGAGCTGAATTGCAGAAAATAATCGGGTCCATAACCTGCGTTTATTTCCTGGTTGATAACAACGGGTGTACCGCTGTAAGTAGATTGACAGCCAGTATTTGTTTTGGTAACTTTCATTTGAGCGATTCCGGAAACAGTTGGATCCACTGATTGCATGGCAGTTAATTCAGATTGCCTTAGGTATATACGGAGTTTTACCGGGTTAGTAATAGTGTTTGAAGATTGGATACTGACATTCCTGTCGAGATAGAACCGACTGCCGAATTGCCGCACTGGGCCGCCATTTACAAAAAGCATTGGAGTTACCAAGCCAAGGTCGATGCCATTGCTATAGACTTCTGCTATGATATTTCCGGTATTGTCAAATAATGGCATCCACATAAATATATTTCCCTGGGTGGAGTCGATAGTCCGTGCGATTCCGGTTACACAGTTTCCGCCAGTTGAAACCGCTGGTAATACAGAAGGCGTTTCATCCCATGCGCAAATGGCGAATTGTTCTTCACTTCCCGCAAAACCCGGCGTTACTCTTAAGGTAATTAATTCCCCGGGGGTTCTTCCGCTCAATGTAATCCGGCTATGATTGGCCGATGGAGTTGTTTCGGGGTTGCCGTTATCATCACAGGCGATTTCTGTGAGTGATCCGCAAACTCCGGTATAAGCTGTCATAACTAAATCGCTTCCCGATAATTTTATGGCAGAAGTTTGAATTATTAAATTTCCGGTTGCTGGAATGGCTGTTTTAAACCACACATCCCGGGATATGCCACCTAACCGGCAACTTGGTGTTCCAAATCCGGCAGAGGTAGAAGCGCCGTTCAGGGAACCAATCACCGGCGTATTACAAAAGCCATTCGTTACCGGTATATTTAGGGCATTAATACATTCATCATTTGGTAACGGCGTTTGAATGCAAAAGTTGAAAGTTACATAGTTATTAGCATTTGAACCAAAGAGACGAAGGAAGTAAGAATTTCCGGGTGTAAGCCCGGAAAGGGTGACAAATCCGTTCACGAAACCAAACGAGTTTGTGCATGCTAACGAAGTACTATTGGCAGGACAAGCATTGTATAATGAATAGCCGATACTGGCGCCGCTTGTGCTGGTGGTTTCGAAACAATTGCTGTAACGCAAAATGGCAGTATTGGCAGACGCAATGAAGGAATACCAAATATCATCATTGTTGCTGCCAACTGATGCGCATGCGGGACTGTTTACAGACAATGTGGAGCCGGTTGTATTGGCTGTTACGGTAGAAACACACAAGGTGCCTGGTAAGGTAAGGGGAACCGGGATTGCATTGGTACATTCATCATTTACGGGTAGGGCCGGAACATCCTGCACACAAAAATCAAAGCTGACATAATTATTTATTCCATCGCTGAACAGCCGCAGGAGATATGTATTACCGATAGTAAGTCCATTGATAATTTGGTAGCTGTTGCTGAAGCCAACACCGCTGCTGCAGGAAACAGTAGTAGCATTTGTCGGGCAATTCCCGTTATAAAGGGCATATCCCAGTCCTCCAAAACTACCGGTTATCGTTTGCACTGCGTTGCTGTATCGTAGTAGGATGGATTGCGTTTGGGCAGTAAAGGAATACCAGGTATCATCGTTGTTATCTGTGCCGGTACAGGAGGGATTGAATGTTGATTGCGTTGATCCGGTGGTATTGGCAGAAATCGACGCAGTGCAAGTTGCGCCGTAAGGTTGAGTGGTAATTAGGATTGCATTAGTACATTCATCATTTGCCGGCGGGCCTGGTACATCTTGTACACAGAAGCTGAAACTCATGTAATTGTTGGAGTTCTGCCCGAATAATCGTAAGTAATAAGTATTGCCAATAGTTAGCCCGTCAATAATTCTATACCCGTTTCCAAATCCGATATTGTTATTACAGGAAAAAGTGGTGGAAGTGGCGGGACAGGCTGAATTGTACAGCGCGTAACCCAAACTTCCGATAGCGCCATTGGTGGTTTCCACTGCATTACTGAATCGAAGAATAATGGATTGCGAGTTGGCTGTAAAGGAATACCAGATATCATCATTATTGTCTGTTGAAGTGCATGACGTATTGGGCGATGATTGGGTAGCGCCGGTAGTATTAGCGGCAATCGAAGCAGTGCAGGTTGTTCCGAATGGCTGCGTAGAAATGGGTATGGCATTTACGCATTCGTCGTTTGCAGGAGCTGCCGGAACATTCTGTACACAGAAATCGAAACTCATGTAATTGTTAGAGTTCTGGCTGAATAACCGCAGGTAATAAGTGTTGCCAATAGTTAAGCCATCAATAATCTTAAATCCATTTCCAAAACCAATGTTGTTGCTGCAGGAAAGGGACGCGGCTGAACCCGGGCAAGGTGATTGATACAAGGCGTAGGCCAGGCTTCCAAATCCTCCCGTAGTGGTTTGAACACCGTTAATGAAACGTAATATAACAGAGGCGGAGCTTGCCGTGAAAGAATACCAGATATCGTCATTGTTGTCTATTGAAACACAGGAAGGGGTTAAGGGTGATGGAGTAGCACCCGTTGTGTTGGCGGCAACCGAAGCAGAACAACTTATACCGAATGGTTGGGGGTTAATAGCGATGGCATTTGCACATTCGTCGTTAGCGGGAGGAGGCGGCACATCCTGGACACAAAAATTAAAACTAAGATAGTTGCTAATTGCCTGACTAAATAACCTCAAATAATAAGTATTACCAATAGTTAATCCATCTATAATTTTAAATCCACTACCAAACCCAATATTGGTATTGCAGGAAAATGTACTGGCCGCAGAAGGACAGGCCGTATTGTACAATGCATAACCCAAACTACCGATGCTGCCATCGGTGGTTTCTACTGCATTACTGAATCGTAGAATAATAGATTGCGAATTGGCGGTAAATGAATACCAGATATCATCGTTATTGTCAAGACCAGCACAGGATGGATTGAAGGCCGACTGCGTGGCACCGGTGGTGTTAGCAGCAATAGAAGAGGCGCAAGTTGTTCCGAATGGTTGGGTTGTTATAGCAATCGCATTGACACATTCATCATTTGCCGGCGGAGCAGGCACTTGCTGAATACAGAAATTAAAAGTTGCATCGTTTATGGTACTGGCGGACCAGAATCTTACAAAATACGAATTGCCTGCAGTTAATCCGTCAATTATCCGGTGCCCGCTGCCCCCGGCAAAATTATTCACACAGATTACAGAAGTCAATGTTCCGCAGGAACCGCTATACACTTCCATTGATATATTGGCAATGCCGGAGGGAACCTGCACGGCGTTATTAACCCGAACGATGGCAGAGGATGAATTAGCGGTAAACGTATACCAGATATCATCATCCGCAGAGGAACCAATGCAGGTGGGGGCAGGGAGGGAAGCTGTTGCATTAACAGTGGTGGCAGCTGTGGAAAAAGTGCAGGCAATACCAAAAGGAGTGGTGGTTATGGGAATCGCCCCGCTGCAATCATCATTGGCCGGTGCCTGGGCTATTGTTTGTAAACAAAAAAAGGCGCTGGCAAACCACGATAAAATAAGTTGTAAATAGCTTTTCATCTTTCCAGGTTTAATTTTTGAAACCGAGTGCTCCTTATTTTCAACAGGCAATCGCATTTAAAACCCCTCTCTTCCGGCGCCGTGACACAACCAGAAATGAACCATCAGTAAGCCAAAGTTTTCCATCATAGCTGTATTTTGAAATAAAATTTTTGTTCACCATTTCGCTCCGGTGGATACGGATAAAATCTGCTTTGATAAGCCGGGCTTCAAAATACCCAAGTGTATGACAAACCAGCATGGGCCTGTTATCAGCGAAATAAAACCGGGTGTAGTTATTCAATGCCTTGCAGCGCATAATGGTATTGGCAGGAAAAAACACAATTCCATCTGCTGTTGATAACCCCACCCGGAATGGTTTTTCATCAATACCCGTCTTATTTTTTATTATTGCAGTCATCTTTTTGTTTTTTCTTTTCTGAAAAATTATTTTTTCTCCAGCAGCTCAATTCTTTTTTGCAGTTGAAGAATCAGTTCCTGTTGCTTTTCAATAAGTTTTTGCTGCTCCTGTATGGCCGCCAGGGCAATGCCTGCCGGGTCAACCGTGCTGATGCCTTTATCGTCAGTACCTAAACCAAATAATTTATGAAAGTCCTGTGCCATAGGGCCGATATGATATTCTTCTGAACCTTTGTATCTCCATTTGGTAATCGGGAGAGAGGAAATTTTTTGGAGAAGATCAGTTCCATTTAATATAGAAAAATCTTCTTTTTTATTTACGTCGGAGGCGTTTGTCCAGGTGCCGCCCTGTGTTAAGTAGGCACCATTGCCATCGCCTACAATTTCTCCAACTTCAAGCGCATGGTTGGCATTGGTGGTATATATGCCGAATGCCCAGCGATGAACTTCAGTATTTCCAAAAACCATCGTATTGCTGGTAGAAACTGTTGCATTAAAGCCGATGGTACTACTGTTATCTATACCCGTAGCAAATGCATTTGTATAAGCTCCTACAGCAGTATTTCTATTTCCGGTTTGAACGTTAGTAAATGCATTGTAACCTATCACCGTGTTGTCGTCCCCAGATGTATTATATAATAGGGCTTGAGTACCGATTACAGTATTTCTATTTCCTGTATTGGAAGAAAGGAGGGCAAATCTGCCAATTGCAGTATTGTCATCACCTGTTGTGTTTCTTGATAAAGCCTCTTCTCCAAATGCAGAATTACCATCTCCGCTAGTGTTTAAAAATAAAGCACTGTCTCCAAATGCAGCATTGAAACTTCCTGTTATATTATTGAAAAGACTGGAATGGCCAACAGCAGTATTATCACTTCCACTGACGTTTTCATGAAGTGCTGAGTAACCCAGTGCCGAATTAGACTTTCCGGTAGTATTGCTGAAAAGTGCAGAACTACCGAAGGCTGCATTACGGTATCCCGATACATTACTGAAAAGTGCATTATGACCAAAAGCAGCGATTCCGATACCACTTGTATTACTGAAAAGCGCACTATGACCAAAAGCAGCGTTTGCGGTGCCATTTGTATTACTGAAAAGCGCATTATGGCCAAAAGCAGCGTTTTCGGAACCATTTGTATTACTACTAAATGCAGAATTCCCCAAAGCAACATTTTGGTTACCGACACGACTATTTCTCCCGGCTCCATTTCCTATAAATACATTGTCAGCGCCGGTAAAATTTTCAATACCTGCATCTTCTCCAACAAACGTATTTCTATCTCCAGATATATTATTTCTACCTGCATCTTGCCCGAGGAAAACATTTTCTATCCCAATTGTATTGGCGTTTCCTGCAAAATGACCAACAAACAGGTTATTGGAAGCCGTTGTATTTGCGGTGCCCGCTATATGCCCTATAAAAGTATTATTAACCCCCGATGTAATTGCAGCACCTGCCGATTGGCCAAAAAAAACATTATTGGGGCCAGGGTCTATTTTGCCCGATAAAATATTATTCGTTTTAAACACCAGTGGTTTGTTATCAATGGTGCCAATAAAATCGGTGTTTGTGTTGGTGCCGCTGTTGCCCGTAACGCCCCAGGCAAGATTGGAAACATTGGCCCTGTTCATTAACTTGCTCCATTTTGTTCCGTTCCAGAAATAAAAACCCTCGCCGTCTGTTAATCCATTATTGGTATTGTACACCAGTAAAGAGATGGCCGGGTCTGCAATGGTTACCACATCTGTTTCGTTAACCAGATTTATTCTTGGTACAAGCATGCCTTTGTTATTACTTTTTACCTCCAGTAAAGAACTGCTGTGTGGGGTAGTGGTGCCAATGCCCACATTTTGCTGGGCGTTTGTGTTTAAACAAAAAAAACAGGTTGTAAAAAATGTTACTGCAATGATATTTCTCATAAAAGAGGTCTAAAAATTAAGTATGGTTAGCCTTTCTTCTTATTCATTATTTTGGCTTATATGGTTTGTAAGTCCACACAACCGTATCGTACCGGACTAATACAGGATTCGTAGTATCTAAAGCATCGTATGGAATGGGTTCAATAGAAAGGTTTATTCCGGCTCTTGCTTTGGGATAGGAAGTGGGTATTTCGTGCATGATAAATACAACAGTATCTTTTGCGATCGTTTTACCCCCTTGCTGAAATATTGTTTTTACCGCATAAAAGGTATCAATACCTGGTCTGTCCTTTTTTAGCTGCTGCGGTATTGGTTGTAACAATCGGCTCCTTTTTTCGGCCCCGCTAAATGGTCGTGCAAACACCATTAGTATTATTATTGCCAGTACAGATAAGAATGTTTTCATTTTTACTGTTTTATTTTAAAAAAGTATCAGCGCTTTGTTTTTAATGCATCAATTGACAGGTTTATCTGTATCAATTCTTTTTTCAGCGCTTCATTTTCCTTTATCAATTCCTGTATGGCCGCCAGCGCAATACCAGCCGGGTCAACAGTGCTGATGCTTTTATCATCCAGGCCCAACCCGAACGCTTTGTAAAAATCCTGGGCGGTAGGTCCAATATGATAATCAGTAGCCCCCTTGTATTTCCATTTGGTAACCGGGAGTGCAGAAATTTTTTGGAGTAGCTCAGTTCCGTCTAACTGAGAAAAATCTTCTTTTTTAAAAGCATCAGAAACATTTGTCCAGGTTCCGCTACTGGAGAGATAGGCGCCATTGCCACTGTTTACATCATCCCCCACTTCAATGGCACGGAATGACGCAACGGAGGTTCTCCCAAATCCCCATTTACTTACATTGATTGAGCCGAACATCATAGTGAAACTTCCATCGGTCACCGCACCTTCTCCAATAGCCGCTGCCTCGGTTAAGGTGCCAGAAGTAAAAGAAGAGCCTGTATTGGCGCCTATAAATGTGCAACCATAACAATTTTCAATATCTTTTCCGGCTTCATAACCTACGGCAACGTTGTCGCCGTCAACAAAACCACCCCTTTGTGAGAATAGTGCCCGAACTCCTATTGCCGTATTATTTGGTTTTGTAGTATTGGAACGCATGGCGCTCAATCCAACCGCCACATTGTTAATACCCGTAGTATTGGAATCAAGCGCAAAACATCCCATAGCGGTATTCTGATATCCTGTTGTATTTAAACTCAATGAACTGTTTCCTACCGCCGTATTGTAATATCCTGTTGTATTTACTTCTCCCGCAGTATGCCCGAAGAAGCTATTGCTTACTCCCTCTGTAACATTTCCTGCCTTTTGTCCAAAAAAAACATTGTTTGGCCCCGGATCAATTTTACCGGAAAGGAGATTATTGGTTTTAAAAACAAGTGCCTTGTTGTCGGTAGTGCCGATGAAGTTTACTAAGGGATCTGTTCCATTGTTACCGCTAAAACTCCAGTAATCAATATTATTAAGATTATTATTTGTTGCCAGTCGCGTCCATTCATTAGTGATCGTATTGTAATAATAAAATCCCCTGCCATCGGGCAGCGCAGCATTGTTATTATAAACCAGCAGCGCATTAGCAGGCGTGGGTATGGTGGTAACATCCGTTATACTGGTTAGACTGACCCGTGGAATCAGGATTCCTTTGGAATTACTATTTACCTCAAGTAATGAACTGGCATTTGGTGAATTGGTTCCAATGCCAACATTTTGTTGCGCGTTGGTAGCCGTATGGCAGCAAACTATTGCCACCACCAGGAAGTCTGATGCTCTTTTCATGATTCAGAAATATTAAAATGTATTGTTTTTTGAATGCGCGGATTATCGGCAACTGATTTCTTTGCCTGCATACTTGGTTCGGAAGGCGCCTTCTTCGCCGTCGGTACATACTTCCTCTTCACCCACCAGTCCATCTATGCCAAAGGCTTTGCAGGTTTTACATTCGTCAGCAGATGCTTCTTCCGTTTTCTTACTACAACCATGTATAATCCCAATGATTATAATTATGGCACACAGCACCAGGGTGCCTGATATTTTTTTCATGAATGATAATTTTTATAGTGAAGACTATTGTGAATGCGATAACCAGAACCTTAACAGATTGGATTATCGTACATTTTTAGCAGTAGAAATACGGGTAGCTGCCTTATGCGGTGTTGCGTTTTGCATTTTTTCAGCAATGCTCTCCTGTTCTGCCGTTTCCTTCATATTTTCTTCGTTGAATTCTCCTTCCAGCGAAAGTTCATAGTCCATCGTGTTTAGTAATCCTCCTTGTTTTACCAAATGAATGGTGACGATTTTGTCAAACATATCAGCCAGCACGAAACGAGCTACATCACCCTTGCTTTTTTCACCATCATCGATGGATTTTCTTTTTTCATTGTGAATAGAGCCATTTGAATATTTTGAGCAAACGCAGATATCGGCACCAGCTTTCCCATCTGTTTTCTTGATCTCAACAATCACTTTGTCGAATGGAGATTTTGCTGTGATAAAAGTCCGTTCTGCTACCAGATTACCGGTAGTTTTTATGGTTGGAATAATCTGGTGCCGTGGACCGACAGCTCCTTTACTTTGCCCTGCCACTACTCCATAGGCTTTAAAGAAGTCGGTTTGAAGATCGATGGCTTCTTCGATAAGATCATCGAGTGCCTTGGGATTCTTGCCAGGGAGAATAATGTCGACAAATGTTTTTGCTGCCGCTTTCCTGAATTCCTGGTAGCGATCCAAAAAATCACCACTCACTTTTATGAGTTGCGAGGTAAGACTTTGACAACTTGCCATAATTGAAAAGGTTTAATAGTTAATGAAATGATTACTGATGTAAAATTGTACAAACGAATGCGTGGGGCGTTCACCCATTTGGATGATTTTAAAAAATACCACGAAGAGGTAGGAGAGAATTAATAAATGTGCGGATTTGCGAATGTGCAAATGGCAAATGTGCGAATGGGGAATTTGCGATTTTGCAATGAGCCAGTATTCATTATTCCTGAAATATGGATTTTACATTTTGCGCAGGAATATAACACCAATAGCATTCGCACATTCGCAAATCCACACATTTGCACATTAATTTCACTTCTGCATGAGTTCACGAAGCCTCACCATGGCCATGGTTCTGGAAGGCACATCCAGTTTCAGGTAAGCATTTTTGATATGAACTTTTATCGTATTCAGGGAGAGAAATAATTCTTCCGCCACCTGGTTATTTGTTTTGCCATGGTAAATAAGCTGGACGACGGTAAATTCCCTTTCGGTGAGAGGAGAAAGAAGATGTTTATTTATTTTCTCCAGTGTTAATTCCGGAAAGTCTTTATTGCTTCGCTGGGCATAATTGGAGAGCGCAATTTCAAGCGAAGCGAGTAGCGTCTTCTCATTAAAGGGTTTTACAATGTAACCGCTGGGTTCAACCTTTTTAGCTCTTTGCAACGTTTCTTTATCGGAATAGGAAGTGAGAAACAGGAAGGGGAGATGATGTTTTTTGTTGATATGCGAAGCGATATCGATACCATCCTGGTCACTATCAAGATTGATATCCAGGATCACCGCGTCCGGCGTGTTGTTTTCAAGTTCACTCATCGCTTCTTCGTAATCGTAGGCAATACCTGAAACCATAAAATCATTATTGTTGAGGTACATCGAAATGTTTTTGGCGATTACCGGTTCGTCTTCAACAATCAATACTCTTATTTCACTCATGGTAATTTTTTTGAATCAGGCGAACCTGAATTTTTTTATCTGCATATGAACGGCCGCTCCGTTATCGTTGTAAAAATCAAGACGCGCTTTTAATTTTTGAGCAAAAGCAGTTATAAGTTGCAAGCCAAAACTTTGGTTCTTATGTATGTCTAACCCGGTAGGAAATCCTTTCCCATCATCTCTTACTAATAATTCAAGACTGTCATCCTTTTCTTTCAATGAAATGGAGACGATACCTTTATTGGAACTATCAAAAGCATATTTCAGGGAGTTGCTTACCAGTTCATTGATGATCAGACCGAGTGGTATCACCGTATCTACATCGAGGTTTAAATTTTCAATATCAGTTGTGAATACTATTCTATCGGGACTTATATTATATGAGGAGAAAAGGTTCTGCGTAAGTGTGTTTATGTAATCGTCCATTTTAATACCCCTGATATTTCCCTCCTGGTACAAATGCTGGTGAATGAGCGCCATACTTTGCACCCGGTTTTTTCCCTCTTTGACAGCTTCCGCCGCTTCCCCGTCTTTCATGGTATTACTTTGAAGATCGAGCAGGCTGCTTACAATCTGCATATTATTTTTTACACGGTGATGGATTTCTTTCATCAGCACCTCCAGTTCATCGGCTTGTTTTTGAATGAGATTATTTTTTATTCGTTGTTTCCTGTACAGCCGCAGGATGGCGATAGCTGAGAACAACAGGAGGATAGCGGAACCAATTAATAACCCGCGGACTCTTTTTTCTTTGGAGAGCTGCGTTTCTTTTAGCTGGTTTTGATTGCTGATTAATTCGTTTTCCCGGTTAAGAGCAGCTTTTAACTGCAGTTCTTTTTTCAGGCGGGCATCTTTGAGAATGTTTTCGCTGGTCAAAAACTCATTAAGCGATTTTTGATGGGAGACCGCCGTGTCTTTTAATATATTCTCAATTTGTAGCCGTTTCTTGATTTCCAACTCGCGTTCAAGTTGTAATTCATTAAGAGCGTTTTGTGAATTTAGAAGGGCAATTTCTTTTTCTTTTTTTTCCGACTGGTATTTTGTTTCCAAACCAAGTAAGAGTGTGCGCTGATACTGGGAGGTAAGACTGTCCTTTAATCTGATAACGGCATCTGCCATTAATACAGCCTCTTTATCATTTCCCGTTTTTTTTAGCAGCCGATAAGCAGCATTTGAATTGACATATTGGTATTCGATGTGATTATCCAGCATTAAGGGTCCGAGGTTTTCCCGGATATATTTTAAAGCTTCTTCCGGTTTTTTTTCCCTTTCGTAAAATATGGCAATGTGATTGTTTGCATAGGCAGCGCTTATTGTATCCCCGTTTTTCAGCAATGTATGTTTTACTTTGTTCATGAAGTTTACTTTTCCTTCAAGCGTATATTCACCCCAATCAATAAACAACATACCATGGATCGGGTCATTACTAAAGTCTTTTTTCCCGCTGTGAATAAGATCATAGTATTCTTTTAGTATGGCCGAAAACTTTTCCGGCATATTTTTTTTTGATAATAAGGATGCGAACTCATTGAGTACAACGCCGTGATCGGCCCGGATTCCCTTAGGTTTTGAAATGGCATAGGATTTCCAGAAGTATTTTTCTGCTTCATCAAGGAGATTTGCCTGGGAAAAGGTAAGCCCGATCTGGTAATAGGCTAACCAATTCCTGTACGGATTATTAATGGTGTTTAATTTTTCCAGTTCCCGAAAATAGTATAATGCAGAATCGTATTGCAGGCTGGTGCGGTAGCAATTGCCTAACAGGTTATAATATTTTTCAACCAAAGGATACGGAGTATTAACTGAAAGGAGAGGGGGTATTTTTTTTAGAATTAATATCCCTTCTTTCTTATCTCCGCCCAGGTTAGCCGCATTAGCTTCTACAAGCAGCAATTTTATACGAAGTGAATCAATGCCGGTTTTTTCGGCGTAACTCAGGCCAATCCTGGCCAATAACAACGCGCTGTCTTTTTTTCCCCGCATTAATTTTCTTTGGGCAAACCGGTAAAAAGAATCAGTCATATTCTTGTCAGAAATAAAGCTGGGTTCTTTTGCATTTTGCGCGTAAGAAGTCGGGAAGCATAGGAGAAAAAAGCAAAGAAGTATAACAGGGGTTTTCATAATTCTAAGGCTTTCTTTTAGTAATAAAACACAAAAATCGATTCGTTCTTTCAAACCTGCGTTTCGTTTCTTGTGGAATAGGTCACAATATCTAAGTCTATTCTCCTAAAATTTACATTATTTGTGCCGCATTTATTTGAAAGCCCATTAAGTCTTTTTCAAATTTCAACTAAAAAAAAGGGGGTATGCCTACCCCTTCGGGTGATTTTGAAAAAAAAATAGCTGTTGGATGTGCAACAGCTATTACTGGAAACCGGTAAGTTATTTATTAATTCCTTCTTCTTCTGATGGTTGTTTTCTTTGCTTTTACCTTACCATTCCTTCCTTGTACGGTGGTGGTTCTGCGCGTCACTGAATTTCCTCTTGGGCCAACCACGGTGGTCCGGCTACGGGTAACCTGGTAATTTTTGCGGGCCACTGCGTGCCGGTTAATAACAGTAACCGAAGTGGCTCTGAAAGGAGTATATACCCGGTGGGCACGAATCACCCGATGAGTACGAACTACGGCGAATCCGCGGTAATAATGCTGGCGGTAAGGATGATAAACATGCCAGCGTAAGGGTCTCCAGGGGCGCCACCAGGTTGGATAATTGTGCCATCTCCAGGGAGAAACCCAAATTACATATGCGGGACTATATACATATCGTACCGAAGGCCAGAACCATACGTTTACTACCGCGCGGGTATTTTCATAATTGGTATTATCATCATAAGGACCTTTTTGAGATTCTTCATTATCGGAATCCTTTTCCTGATCCCCTTCACCTGGTTCTACAATAGTTTGCTCACCAAATATTTCCTCGTCGCCAACAATTTGCACCACAGCATTTGCTTCGCCGGTTTTTTCGAGTTCAATTACCGCAATATCCTGGTTTTCATTTTCAGACACGGGTACCTGTAATATGAAAACATGAACATCATTTTCTTTTTTGCTGATTACCCGCACATAATCGATATCCCCATCTCCATTGAGGTCGAGATTGTTTACATGGTTGTCTTCAGTATTCAATAATTTCTCAAACTCTTCGGGGGAGGCGGCTTTTTTAAAAAGCTCAAGAGCGCCTTGCAAACTGAAATTATCGCCTGGTAAGCCGGTAGAATCTTTGTCAGCATCATTTTGGGCCCGGAGCGAAGATGCCGCAAAGGCCATACTAACAATAAGGCAAGAAAATAAACGTAATGGTTTCATATTTAAAAGGTTTTTGTTGAGACTATAATAAAGGGTTAAGGTTTATCATTAGCCAATATTTATTTTGGCAAACGTAAGAATGAACTCGAAAATTATATTTGAGTACGAATAAGCAGGTGTTATTCCTATGATTGACTCCATTTGAGTCTATAATTTCTTCTCAGGAAGGAAAGGGTGCCTCCCTGGGGCATCTATGGTTTAAAGGTGGGTCTTACATCATTTTATTCGGAACTCCTGATATCTATAACTTTCATCTGTAACTGTTTATTTCCGTTCCATTCGTTTTCATCCAGCGTGAAAACAATATCAATTACTTTATTATTTTCCATCATGGGAAATTTACCGGACATTCCAAATCCGATACCTCCAAATATTATATTGTCCTGTTTCAAGGAAAACTTGACATGTTGTTCCTTTACAATTTTAGAGTAACCGGAGTCCCTAACATTTCGGGTTATGAAAACAGGGCGAAGATTATCTGGCCCAAAGGGTTCCATCTGGATGAGGATATTATAAAACGTTTGGGAAAGATCTGTAAAATTTATTTCTGCATCAATTACAATCTCGGGAATCAGCAACTCCGGAGCAATGGTAGCCGACACCACCTCTTCGAATTTATCACGGAATGCATCAACTTTGTCAATTTCCAACGTCATACCGGCTGCAGCGAAATGACCCCCATATCCCAAAAGATGTTCACGGCAGGCGTGCACTGCTTCATATAAATTAAAACCGGGTACGCTGCGGGCGCTACCGGCGGCAAATTCTCCGGATTGGGTAAGAACAATGGTAGGGCGATAATAATGATCAATTAGCCGGGATGCCACAATACCCACCACTCCTTTATGCCAGTGGGACTGATAGACAACTGTTGATTTTCTAGCCGTCCACTCCGTATTACTTTCTATAACTGCAAGAGCCTCCTCGGTAATATTCTTATCGGCTTCTTTGCGGTCGGTATTATCGGCATGCAGCATTTCAGCATACTGCTTTGCTTCGGTTTCGTCTTTAGCTATAAACATCTGGACGGCTTTGCGCGCATCATCCATTCGACCAGCGGCGTTTACCCGCGGGGCAATCATGAATACCAGGTTGGTAATATGTATTTCTTTTACCAGGCCGCTTAGGTCTTTCAGCGCTTTTATTCCTACGTTTGGGTTTTCATTGGCCTTTTTTAAACCGTAATAGGCAATGATCCGGTTTTCACCGGTCATGGAAACGATATCCGCGGCTATAGCAGTAGCCGCGAGGTCAAGATATTCGTAAGCCATTTGAATGGGCAAGTTAAGCTCATCGCAAAGGGCACAGATCAGTTTAAACCCTACCCCGCATCCGCATAAGTCTTTATAGGGATACTCACAGTCCTTTTGTTTTGGATTAAGTATGGCAACGGCAGGAGGAAGAACAGCATCCGGCAGGTGGTGATCGCACACAATGAAATCAATGCCCTGCACCTTGGCATATTGGATCAAATCGGCTGATTTAATACCACAATCGAGCGAAATAATGAGGGTGAAGTTATTTTCATAGGCAAAGTCGATGCCTGCTTTTGAAACGCCGTATCCTTCGCGATACCGGTGAGGTATATAGAAGTCGATTTTCTCCGGATCGTAAATTTTTTGAAGAAACTGGAACAGGCAGGCTACTGAAGTGGTTCCATCTACATCGTAATCGCCAAAAACCAATATTTTTTCTCCGGAATTGATCGCAGATAGAATTCTCTTTACTGCTTTCAGCATATCCTTCATTAACCACGGATCGTGCAGGTCGGAAAGTTGCGGGCGAAAAAACTTTTTGGCTTTAGTGTAGGTATCAAAACCTCTTTGTACAAGCAGGCGGCAAAGTATGGGATGTATATTAAGGGATGTTTGCAAAGCCTGGGCCGCCTGTGGATCGCATTGGATTATTTTCCATCTCTTATTCATGTTTGAAGGTGGGATCGGGGGGGTTACAATTTCCGGTCGGTAGTAAACCGCACCATTTCTTCTAATGCATTCTTAACTTCCGCATTGTCAAATTCATTGAGAATGGCGAGGGCTTCATCCCGAAAGGCAATCATCTTCTTTTGCGCGTATTCAATACCCCCGGTTTGCTGAACAATACTGATCACCTCTTTTATTTTTTCTTTATCCTTATTATGATTTTTAATAGTATAAATAATCTTTCTTTTTACGGAAGTATTTACGTTATTCAATGTATATATCAAGGGAAGGGTCAACTTTTTTTCTTTTATATCATTGCCGGTCGGTTTCCCAACGGCCTCATTTCCGTAATCAAATAAATCATCTTTTATTTGAAAAGCCATGCCTGTTTTCTCTCCAAATGAGCGCATTTTCCCCGTGAGTTCTTCGTTTTGTGACGCTGAAAAAGCGCCCGCTGCGCAAGCAGAAGCTAATAGTGAGGCCGTTTTTCCACGGATGATCGTATAATAAACCTCTTCGTTCAGGTTCAGCGACCTTGATTTTTCCATTTGCAGGAGTTCGCCTTCACTCATCTGGCGAACTGCCTCAGAAAGTATTTGGAGTACACGAAAATCGTCGTTGTTAAGGGAGAGGAGCATCCCTTTCGCCAACAAATAATCGCCTACCAGTACGGAAATTTTTGTTTTCCACAAGGCATACGTTGAAAAGAAACTCCTTCTTTCGAGGGATTCATCCACTACATCGTCGTGTACAAGGCTGGCGGTATGAAGCAATTCAACCAGCGAGGCTGCCCGGTAAGTAGACTCAGTTATGGGCCCACAAAGCTTGGCAGAAAGCATCACAAACATGGGTCGTAACTGCTTTCCTTTGCGATTTACAATAAACCGCATAATACGGTCGAGCAGAGGAACCTGGCTCTTTACAGCCTCTCTGAACTTCTTGTCGAAAACAGCCAGTTCTTCGTGTAATATTGCTTGTGATAGCTTCATTGGAATAACAATCCGGCAAATTACTATTTTGATTTTTAATTGGCGGAGCAACTTATAGGTAATGAAATTTGTCTTAACCTCATGATCAACAATTCAGTAATACAGGTGTCTGTTGGTTAAAAAAATTTGTTAATTAGCAATCAATCAATATTTTTGCACAAATTCGGACATTTCGTATTCTTAATCCTTCATATAAAAATCAGTTATGGCAAGCAAAAAGTATTTAAGTTTTATTGTATTACTATGCCTGTTGGCATCCGGCTCGTACGCCCAGATTGGCGCCAGCTATGATGTCCAGGACTCCTCTGTTATTCCGGCTAAGAGGTTACCGCAGCACTCTGAATTCATGTCACATAATTATGCATTCCCTGCATTACCACGGAACCAGTGGGAGATAGGCATTAAAGTAGGATCTTTTGCTTTATCATCGGATGTAAGAAGTCGGATGCCTGGTATCGGAGCTGGGATTCACGTTCGGAAAGCATTAGGCTATATATTTTCTCTCCGGGGAGAAGCCGGTTTCGGAATTGCCAAAGGGTTGAATTTTAGTTCTTCTACAGGGTATAAAAGAAACCCGGCCTGGGCCGCTGCTTACGCACCAGGAGGAGCTGTTCCCCTGACCCCCGTTTATTACAACTATAAGAGTAATATTTACGATTTAAGCTTGCAGGGTGTTGTTACCTTAAACAATATCCGTTTTCATAAAGCCAAAACAGGCTTTAACGCATACGCATTCGGTGGTATTGGAGGAATGATCTATGATACTAAAATAGACGCATTGGATGGTAGCACCCCTTACAACTTCAGTTCAATTCCAACCGGAGGATATAGTAATAGAAAGGATATCAAAAAAGCACTGAAGGATCTGCTGGATGGCAGTTATGAAACTACCGCTGAAAGAGATCCCCTTCAGCCGGAAGTTTTCGACAAACCTTTCAAACCCTCCTTTGTAATTGGTGTTGGCGTGCAGTTCAAGATTAATAAGAAGCTGAGTTTTGCAATTGAAGATAAGTTCACCACTGTTAAAACAGACTTGTTAGATGGTCAGCAATGGCAGGAAGGATGGCCCGCTGGACCTTCTCAAACAAGAGATTTTGATTCTTATAATTTCTTATCGGTTGGTTTAAACATTGCCGTAGGTGCTAAAGCGGTTGAACCTCTTTGGTGGATCAACCCGCTTGATTATGCCTATAACGAAATCAATAAACCCCGTCATATGCTGTTGCCGAAGCCTGTTTTGGATGATAAGGACAGCGACGGCATCACTGATCAGTTCGATAATGAACCAAATACTCCGGCCGGTGCTCCGGTTGACTCTCATGGTGTAAGCCGCGATACAGACGGTGACGGTGTTCCGGATTATAAAGACAAAGAATTGATTACCCCAACCCAGTGTCAGCCAGTTGATGCAGATGGCGTTGGTAAGTGCCCAGAACCAGCTTGTTGTGCCGAAATAAAGAAAGGGTTGGAAGATGGTACTTATGGTACAAAGAGGAAATGTGATATCGGGTCTCTACCAAGCATTACTTTCAAAGGTAAATCGGTATCTCTTAGCAATGATGCCAAAGCATTACTGGCCAGCGTTGCACAGAAAATAAGGGATAACGCAGATTGTAAGGTTGCAGTGGTAGGTTATTGTTCTTCCAGCAAATCTGAGCAACAGTTAAGCTGGGATCGCGTAAATGCCATCATCAATTACCTGGTTGATAAAGAAGGAATCAGTGCCGATCGATTTGTATTCAAATATGGCCAGGAAGGTGGTGATTGCAATACGGTTGATTTACAGGATGGTACCGGAGATGAAGGTCCGACTACCGTTCCGGCTCCTCACCCGAACCTGCGTCGTAAAGGATAATACTTTTTGCCTTTCTATAGTAAAACCCTTCCCTACCGGAGGGGTTTTACCTTTATATTAACGGGAGGCATTTGGGTGTCATTTTCAATACTTCCATTTTTGCTGCTAAAACCTTAACTTTGCCAACCTTTATGCGATTAGTTATATTAGTTGTAATAGCAGTCATCGGATTAGCTTCGTGCTCGGAATTCAGTAAAGTGCAAAAAAGCACCGATTACGATTATAAATTGCGAATGGCTGATAAGTATTATGTGAACAAGAAGTATAATTATGCGCAACAACTCTATGAAGAGCTCTTTCCTTTATTAAAGGGTCAACCCCAATTTGAAGACGTTTTCTATAAGTTTGCTTATTGTTCCTATTATTTAAGAGATTGGTTGCAGGCAGAAAACCTTTTCAAACAGTTTACCGAAGTATTCCCCACCAGTACGCGGGCGGAAGAAATGGAATATATGCGGGCATATACTTATTACCGCCAGTCGCCCAAGCAGGATCTGGACCAGGTGAATACCCAGAAAACTATTGGGTTTATGCAAACTTTCATTAATACCCATCCTGGTTCAGCGCGCATTACAGAAGCTACCCAGATTATTGATAAGTGCCGGGCAAAGCTGGAATTGAAAGAATTTAAAAGCGCTGAATTATATTACAACCTAGGTCAATATCGTGCATCAGCTATCGCGTTTACCAGCCTGATGAACAATTTCCCGGATTCTGAAAAGAGTGAAGAATACAAACTGCAGGTTATTAAGTCCTATTATTTGTTTGCGAATAACAGTGTAGATGAAAAAAAAGCAGCCAGGCTTGAACAGGTAGTTACAGAATGCAATGATTTTACCGATCGCTTTCCGGAAAGTAAATTAATTAAAGAAGTTGAGCGATACCAGAATTTATCTTTAAACAATATTAAAGCCATCCAAAATGAGCAGGTTAAGAAGACAAATTAGTTCGAATACATCCAATCTGGCTGAAACCAAGGACTTGAATGTTATTAAAGCCAAAACAGGCAATGTGTACGAATCTATTTCTATCATTGCCAAAAGGGCGAACCAGATTAATATTACACTGAAAGAGGAATTACATAACAAACTGGAAGAATTTGCCAGCCATACGGATAGCCTGGAAGAAATTCATGAGAACAAAGAGCAAATTGAAATTTCCAGAGCGTATGAAAGAATGCCCAACCCTTCCCTGCTGGCAACCCAGGAGTTCCTGGAAGACAAAATATATTACCGTAAGAACGAAGATGATCTTTTCAGCTAATCTCATTTGATTCGAAATACGTATTTTAAGCGACAGTGTTCTTGCCCTGTCGCTTTTATTTTGCAGGGTATTTATTTCCCTTAAAAGAATTAATTTTATTTGATGTTCGCCGGTAAAAAAATATTAATTGGAATAACGGGCAGTATCGCTGCCTACAAGATAATTCTGCTGACTCGTTTGCTGGTAAAAGCGGGAGCTGAAGTAAAAATTATAATGACACCGGCCTCAAAAGACTTTGTATCCTCTCTTACCCTTTCTACATTATCAAAAAACCTGGTGTTATCTGAGTTATTCAGTGATGCATCCTGGTCGAACCATGTAATGCTCGGCAGATGGGCGGATGTGATGCTGATCGCCCCGCTGAGTTGCAATACACTTGCCAAGATGGCCGGGGGCCAATGCGATAATCTGCTGTTAGCTACTTGTCTCTCCGCCACCTGCCCCGTTTGTGTGGCTCCGGCGATGGATGAAGATATGTGGCAGCATCCCGCTACTCAGCAAAACCTGGAAAGACTCCGCTCTTTTGGAAACAAGGTTATTCCGGTAGAAAAGGGAGAACTGGCCAGTGGACTTGTTGGAGATGGTCGCATGGCGGAACCCGAAACGATCCTTCAATTTATTAGTGATAATTTTTTCCTGACCAGGGACCTGGAGGGAAAAAATATATTAGTTACTGCGGGGCCCACATATGAACCGATAGATCCGGTTCGTTTTATTGGAAACTATTCCTCCGGTAAAATGGGAGCGGCTATTTGTGAGGAGTTCGCCAGGAGAGGGGCTAAGGTGGACTTAGTGATAGGACCCTCCACACTTAAAATTGACAATCCAGGTATAACCGTTCATAAAGTGCAAACCGCTGAACAAATGTTTCAGCAATGCATTGATCTATTCTCTAAAACCGACGTGGCGGTAATGTCGGCAGCCGTAGCCGATTATACTCCTGTATCCAAAGCATCGGAGAAGATTAAGAAATCGGAAGACAGTTTTCGGATTGAATTGACGAAAACAAAAGATATTCTTAAAAGCCTTGGAGAACTAAAACACAATGGTCAACTCCTGGTGGGCTTTGCCCTGGAAACAAATAATGAAAAGGAAAACGCGCTTCAGAAGTTAAAGAATAAGAATGCTGACCTGATCGTACTCAACTCACTCAATGATGCGGGAGCAGGTTTCGGACATGATACAAATAAAGTAACCATTTTTGAAAAAAATGGAAATGAGCTGGCCTATGAGCGCAAGCCAAAACAACAAGTGGCCCATGATATCGTTGATAGAATTGTAAAAATGCTTTATGCTTAAACGACTCTTCTTTTCTACAATCATGTTTCTGGTATTTTGCCAATTGGCTTTTTCACAAGAGCTACTGGTAAGGATATCGGTGAATGCAAGCCAGGTAAGTTCGCAGGTAGATAAGAAAGTATTTCAAACGCTGCAGACTGCGCTGACCAATTTTTTGAATAACAGGAAATGGACAACGGAAACCTTCCAACCAAACGAAAAAATAGTATGTAATTTTCTGATCAATATACGCCAGGGATTGCCAGACAATACTTATAAAGCTACCCTGGTAGTGCAGGCGGCCCGCCCGGTATATAATGCAAGTTATCAGTCGGCCCTGATTAATTTCCAGGACGAATCTTTCACTTTCAAGTATGTGGAATACCAGCCGATAGAGTTTAATGAAAATAGAGTGAGCGGGTCGGATCCACTGGTTTCTAATCTCTCGGCAACACTGGCGTACTATGTTTATATGATTTTGGGAATTGATTTTGATTCTTTTTCCCTTCGGGGCGGGGATCCATATTTCCAAAAGGCCCAATTAATAGTTAACAACGCCCCGGAGGGTCGGGATGTTGAAGGGTGGCGGGCATTTGATGGTTTACGCAACCGGTATTGGCTGATGGAAAATCTTACCAATAATAAATACACCCTGATTCATGATGCTTTTTATAGCTATTACCGGTTAGGTCTTGATCTTATGTACGAAAATGAAGACGAAGGAAGAACCGCTATTATGAATACCTTAAATATCATTAATACCCTTAATAATGATATTCCTAACTCAATGATCGTTCAATTTTTCTTCCAGGGAAAAGCAAATGAAATTGTGAAATTATTTAAGAAAGCGGATCCTGACATGAAGAACAGGGCCCGGGAAATTCTTTCAAAAATTGATATTTCTAATTCCAACTTGTATAAACAGGAGTTGAAATGAGAATAGCACTCATTAGTTTTTGTTTGCTTCTGTTGGCCGGGTGTACCGACAATGAAAGAATTCCCGGCGATATTTTTCCAAAAGAAAAGATGGAAAAGGTTCTATGGGATATGATTCTGGCAGAGCGTTTTTCTTCCCAGTATATTATGAAGGACTCTGCTTCCCTGAATGTAAAATTAGAAACTATGAAATTGTACGAGCAGGTATTCCAGGCAAATAATACCACCCGGGCAGAATTCATAAAAAGTTATAAATACTATCTGAACCGTCCTGATATTACGAAATCCATTTTTGACTCCCTGGCGGTTCGCGGCAATCGCAATCGTGATTCGCTGTATAGATCCATGAAGTAATTATCTTCTGCTATAATTTCTCCATGCTAAGCCGCCGAATCGTATTTTTATATTCCTAAACTATTCGTTTTATGAACAAGGTTATTGCCGGAGCCGATCTGGCTGTACAGGATATTTCAAACGGCGCTACGGTAATGCTGGGTGGCTTTGGCTTGTGCGGCATTCCCGAAAATTGTATCAGGGCCCTGGTTAAAAGCGGGGTTAACCAACTTACCTGTATTTCCAACAACGCCGGAGTGGATGATTTTGGGCTAGGACTATTATTAAAAACCAGGCAGATAAAAAAAATGATGAGTTCATACGTTGGGGAAAACGAGGAGTTTGAGAGGCAATTGCTTCATGGCGAGTTGGAAGTGGACCTTATTCCGCAGGGGACACTGGCCACCCGCATTCAAATGGCAGGAATGGGTATTCCGGCTTTTTTTACACCGGCCGGTTATGGAACCGAAATTGCCGCGGGTAAAGAAGTGCGCGAGTTTCATGGCAAAAAATACCTGATGGAACATGCCCTGCATGCCGATTTTGCAATAGTAAAAGCCTGGAAAGGAGATACCATGGGAAACCTCGTGTTTCGGAAAACAACCCGAAATTTTTCGACTTCCATGGCGAAAGCCGGGGATATTACTATTGCTGAAGTAGAAGCACTTGTTAAGCCGGGTGAACTGGATCCCGATGAAATTCATGTGGCGGGCATATATGTTCACCGAATTTTCCAGGGAAGTAATTATGAAAAAAGAATTGAAAGGAGAACCGTACAAATCAAAAAATAAGAATACCCAACAATTAGTAAACTAAGTAGCCGGGTACTTTCTCCGGACTGGGTGAGTTCAAGAAATAATAAATCAAATAAGTAATATCATGGCATTAGATAAATACGGGATCGCAAAACGAATAGCCAAAGAGTTGCTGAACGGGATGTATGTAAATCTCGGAATCGGGATTCCCACGCTGGTGGCTAATTATATTCCCGAAGGAATTTCCATTATGCTGCAATCCGAGAACGGCATGTTAGGAATGGGTCCTTATCCTTCCGAAGATGAGATAGACGCTGACCTGATTAACGCGGGGAAGGAAACGGTAACCATATTACCGGGAGGTGCCTTTTTCGACAGTGCTGAGAGTTTTGGAATGATCAGGGCAGGTAAAGTTGATCTCACCGTGCTGGGGGCGATGGAGGTTTCTGAAAACGGGGACATAGCCAACTGGAAAATTCCTGGTAAAATGGTTAAAGGAATGGGAGGTGCCATGGACCTGGTAGCGAGTGCAAAAAATATTATTGTAGCCATGATGCACACTAATCCAAAAGGAGAATCAAAGCTGTTACCCCGATGTGGTTTGCCTTTAACAGGTGTACATTGTGTGCGGCGCATTGTATCTGACCTGGCCGTATTGGATGTGTTGCCCGAAGGAGGATTTAAACTGATTGAAAGAGCACCGGGAATAACAGTAGAAGAAATAAAAAATAAAACCTTGGGTAAACTAATTATTACCGGGGAGATTCCGGAAATGAGTCTTTGAAATTATTCCAACCCTCCTCTGTTTTTTTTGGCGGCCTGATTAATGCGGCAACGAGATAAAACAGTAAGCGAAAGATCCCAAAAGAAAACAGCATTAATTCTTTTTGGTTTCTTTCATTGATGGTAATCCACCCTTGCCGGATCAATACTTCAATGGCCAGCAACATTCCATAATAGAACAACGTCCCTCCCCCGATCCAGAAGATGTAGGAATTAAAAAGAAAAATAGGCTGGTTGCTAATCTGGTTCAGTAAAGCGATGATACTTAGCAGTACCAGCAAAATGGCTTCCGCTATTTGTATTCCGGCCAGGTTCTTTTCATTTGGCTGTATCATTACAATAGTTATGAATACAGAAACAAATGCCACCAACAGGTAATTGATCCATGATTTTAATGGGGTATGACGCAGAGGTATCCGGAAAAGAAGCGAGAGTAATATGAATTCAGCCGTATCGAACAGGGAGAAATAAAAAAAGTTGCCATTCTTATTAAAAGCAAAGTTCCACCCAAGCAGTTGCCTGGAAAAAATAACCAGGCTTACCAGCAGCAGTAGATTCAGCACCTCTTGTTTAAATGAATGAAGGGTAAAAAGGAATACGGCCGTAAGGAACGGTAATATAATGGCTGCGAGCACCAGCCAGGGGGGCGCAATAAAACCGGTTTCTACCATAATTCAATCGATTCGGTTCAACCGGTCTTTCACAGGGGTTTGGGCAAGGGATATAAGAGATAGGTTTTATTAATCAATTAAGTTATTCTTGACAGCATAGAACACGAGACCCGCCGTGTTTTTAGAGCCAAACCGCTCCATTAATCGGTCTTTGATTGCTTCTACAGTTCGCGGACTAACTTCTAATTTTTGAGCGATTTCCTGGGCCGTAAACTCCATGCAAATGTATTTGATTACATCCCGTTCGCGGTCGGTGAGTGTTACTTCACTGTTCAGGCTGGGCACTACTTTTTGCCGGGAATGGGATTTCTTAAGCAGTATACGGTTAACAAAATTATTCAGGTAATACCCCTTTGCCTTTACTTCCATGATAGCTTTCTTGATTTCGATCGGGTCCGCACTCTTTAACAGGTATCCATTGGCGCCAATCTCCATCATATGGCTTACAAAGCGCTCGTCTTCGTACATCGTCAGCGCAATGATATGAATATTGGGATATTGCTTGGCAATAAATTTGGTCGTTTCTATGCCGTCCTTCTGCGGCATACGAAGGTCCATTAATATTACCTCGGGCTTCTCTTCGTCTGACGTATTGGCCAATAAATTGATAAGTTCCTGACCGTTTTCGGCTTCCAGTACAAATTTGAGATTAGTATAAGGACGAAGCGACAGGATCACTCCTTTCCGGAAAATTTTGTGGTCGTCGGCAATTGCAACTTTAATAGGTCCCATTGTTTTTATGATATTGGATTCTAAAAATACATAAAATTGACCGAACTGGAGGAAACAAGACAATTGACTCCTTAGCCTGCGGGTACTCCTTCTTCGGCTTTGGGTACTTCAATAGTTACTTTAAAATAGGTTTGAGACAGGTCCTTTTCAAAAAATATTTTTCCATGTAACAAACGTAAACGGCTTTGAATATTTTTTAATCCCAGTCCGGCGGCGCTTTTGTTTAGTTTCTCAAAATCAGACTGGGTTAATCCCCGTCCATCATGATGCATCCGGATATACAATTTATCGCCGCTTAAGTTTTGCGTAAGGTGAATAAAACTGGCATTGCTGTGTTTGAGAATATTATTCACGAGTTCCTGGATTACGCGGAAAATAATCAATTCCTGCTCTGGGTGCATGCGGGTGCGGTAATCATGAAAACGACAACTCGCATTCATACTCCCGGAACTGCTTATTTTTTGGAAGAGATCGTTGACGGCGCTCTCCAGTCCAAAGTTTTTTAAGGTGGGCGGCATCAGGCTGTGCGAGATATTACGGATCAATTGGATCGTATCGTCGATAATTTGTTTGGCATTATAGATACTTTGTAATTGGCTGGTCTTGTCGAGGTTCACCAGGTTTTCGTTCAGGTAGAGGCGCGCGGTGGCTAATAATGGTCCGGCATCATCGTGCAGGTCGGCCGCGATGCGCTGGCGCTCCTCTTCCTGCAGCCGGATAGAAGCGTTCAGCAGCATTTTTTGCTGATCCTGTTCCATTCGTTGAAGTTGAAGCTGGTAACGGATCACCTTGCGTTGGTGGAAAACGATGAATACAATCAGCCCGATGGTAAGCACCAGCATGCCCACCGTTCCAAAAAGCAAAACGGTGGTAGCGGAATTACTATTAGCAGCCTGGAGAAAATACATGTAAACAGGGGTTAGGGTAAATAGTTTTGGTTAAGGGTTTTCTAAGATTGATTGGTAATCGAGTAAAATCTTTTCTTGTTTTTTTTCTGTTTCTTTCCATGAATTTATACTGCAATTCCAAATATTATATTCTTTAACGCATTGAAAATGTTGTTTATTGGCCAATATTGTTCGAATTCTTCGCCAGTGAGATTGGAAGAATAAATAAAAATAAAAAAAGTGCCGGCGAAAAAAATCAATATCCCTGTTACAATCCAAAACTCGGAAGTACTATAAATAAATAAGAGAATTTGGGTTGCGAATTTGTTCAAAGAAATAGATAACACATAATGACATTATAAAAATCGCCTGGAAAGTAACGGGTATGGTATCGAAATTATCATATTTGCTAAATTCAAGAAAAAGATTTACAAAGCAAAAAATAGCAAACAAAATCACAATAATTACTAAGATTACTTTTCTTAATGATAGAAATTGAGAAGAGTAAAATAGAAAAAAAGACTAAAGCAACTAAATTCTACAATTGTAAATAAACTAAATAATGTGCTTTGAAAGGCTTGGTAGTCATAATTCCCTTTCATCCAAATAATTTATGTAAATAAATCTGTGCCGAAGGAATATATAAACATAAAAAACTATTATCCCCATCCTCTTTTCTTTAAATTCTTTAAGTACAATAAAGAATAAGAAAATAGCGGAATAATTAGCCGAAAAATAAGCTTGTATATAGAAAAAAATTATCTATACCTTGGTAAATTTTACCAAATATAGATAATTGAGAAATAGTTTCAAATATTAATCAAATTCCCACCATTCATCTTCATTTCCAATGGCAGTTCTTGGTTTGGAGGTAGTCCTATCCCCTGACCTATCCCCTGTCTTAATTCTGTCAGCAACAATTCCAGCTTCAGATTCAAATGGCCATTAATGCTAACTACTTTGAATTCAATAATTGCCTTTCCATCTTGATCAACCCCTACATAAACCAATGTTTTGTCACCGTTTTCATTGTAGGCATTGTAAAATTTAATTCCCACACATCCGGGTTGTGCGAGGATCTGATCGATAATATTTCGACCAATCAGGTAGCTGTGTACATCAGATGGATTTGCCTGCTGATAGCCCTTAACCATTTGGGTACCCAGCTCAAGACCGATTTCTTCGCCAATAGATGCTACACTCCTGGCAATGAGTTTTGTTTGAGCCATAATTGTAAGTTTTTAGAGGTTTACGTTATTAGTTTTGGAAACATAAAAGACCTCTAAAAAAAAAACATGGCCAACGGGTCATTGCTGCTCCAAATACTGTAATTTGCCTGTAAGTTAAACCCCTCGTGCATTTCCGAAGATTTTACTGGTAATGATACGAGAAAAAATTGAGTATATTTTCGTATCAGAACTAGTATTTTTACTAATCATAGGCCGTAAGTTTACTTGGTATTTTTTCTAAACCAAGTAAAGTTTTACACAATTTTGATAAATACTGTGGATAAATGGACTGGTTGGCTCAAATTCGGGAAGGGAAGAAGGGGAGCAATTTGTTTATTGCTTATCTAAAGCAATTAAAACCAGTCTCCTGCGTTTTCATTGGTTCTTAGAAGCTGCTTATCTTAATGATTGGTGGAAGAATGAATATTGGATTTTAAAAACGGGGAAAAAGAAGAAGTTGACTGACATTGGATCTCTCAATGGATTTCATAAGATGATTGGAAATTATTTACTGGACGGTAATCAGGATATTGGATGGATGCTGAGGTTGCTAATCCTTATCAATCAACTTCTGGAATAAAAATAGGCGATCATGAATACCGTTACAATAGCATAAGCGCCCGATTTTGACTATTCAGTATTT
Source organism: uncultured Chitinophagaceae bacterium (assembly GCA_963775145.1). GTDB lineage: Bacteria > Bacteroidota > Bacteroidia > Chitinophagales > Chitinophagaceae > Endoryza. The sequence goes on along the minus strand of CAVZHZ010000008.1, from coordinate 10,641 downwards.
CCGGCCGGCTTCGTAAAATTGCAGAACAGAAATACGGGAATACACGAATTGGAACCGAATTTGAACTATGAAAAAACCTGTTTAACCTATATAAAAGCCAAACCTGCCCATTATGAGTACTGAACTGGTTATTAAAGTAGCATTGGCCGACGACCATAAAATTTTTCGCGACGGCATCCGGATGGCCCTGAAAAATAAAGAGTACCTCAAAATACTCTGGGAAGCCGAAGACGGTAAGGACCTGATGCATAAAATTCAGCTTAAGAAACCCGATGTTTTACTGATGGATATCCGTATGCCCGAAGTGGATGGGGTTAATGCCATTGGCATGCTGCGGAAAGAATACGATGATATCAAGATCATTGTATTAACCATGTACGACGACCAGGAGATGATCAGCAAGATGCTGGAACTGGGCGCCAATGCCTATCTCACCAAAACCTCCGATCCGGAGGAGATCTACCAGGCCATACTGGGCTGTATGAACGATGATTTTTATTTTAACGACCTCGTCAATAAAGCCGTATTAAGTAAACTCCAGACCAAAAAGCAAGTGCGGCAATTTTATCCCAACCCGGTAAAATTTTCCGAGAAAGAACTCCGTATCTTAAAATTACTGGCCGACGATAAAACAACAGAAGAAATATCCAAAGAAGTGTTTCTAAGCCCGCGAACTATTGAAACCATTCGCCAGAATATGAAAACCAAAGTTGGGGCAAAAACCATTGCGGGCCTTATCATGTACGGAATGCGGAATAAATTAATCGATTAGCGAAGTGTTAGATGGCAAGCTATAGAATCTGATCTTATATTTTGATACATTTACCATCCTGGCCCACCATTGTGCAGAAGGATCTTCTTCAAAAAAAGTTTCAATAATTTTTCCTATAACTAATTTCAATATTCTATTGATGAGATACGTAGATCTATCAATCTATCAGCCGCATATCTTCATTAACCCGGGGAATACATAAATTAAAGTCCGACCAATCCCTGCCGGATGGCATACATGGCTAACCCCACCCGGCTTTTTACATCAAGTTTTTCAAATAGATGATCCCTTAAATTATCCACCGAACGGGGGTTCAAATCCATCTCCACCGCGATTTCCTTATAGGTGAGATCCGTAGCGGCCAGCTTCAGGAATTCAATCTCCTGGTCGTTGAGCATATTTTTCTGGATGCTGGCATCACTGTTATTCCGGAACAGATTGACAAGCTTTCCGGTAGTATTATGCGAATAATAATAACCCTGTTGTATCACCGACTGAATAGCAAAACGAAGTTCCGAGGGGTGCACGTCTTTTTTTAAAAATCCTTTTACCCCGGCCTGCAACAGGCGGATCATGGTGGCTTCCGCGTTGTACATAGTCAGCATCAATACCTGCACCTGCGGGTAATGCTCCTTAAGCCAGCAGGCGGTTTCATACCCGCCCATCCTGGGCATATTGAGATCGAGTATGGCAATATCAGGCGGGGGAGAAATTTTTAATTGGGCCACCAATTCTTCCCCGTTATTGACCTGGTGAATAACCTTGCAATCGCCAAAACTATCGATCAGCGAAGCGAGGGCGTTGCGCAATAACTGGTGATCATCGGCCAGCGATATTTTAGTAATGGTAGTTTTTTCTTTCATTTTTTAATAGGGATTATTATATCAATAAGGGTTCCGTAATGGTTACTGGAAATGGCGAACGTTCCGTCCAGGGATTTTGTACGGGCCTGCATATTGAGGAGGCCCGGAGCCGGTTTGGCCGTTGCGCCGACCGGTATCAAAACCCCCGCCGTCATCTTTTATCTTTAGCCGTATTTGATCCGCTGAATAATGCAGTTCTATCCTGGCTGTGCTCGCGCCGGCGTATTTTAGAATATTATTCATGGCCTCCTGGATAATGCGGAATAATAATAACTCTATTTGGTCGTCCAGGAACACCGACTCGCCAAATACTATGATGTTTACTTTTAGCGTACCGATGCTGCTGATCCGCAACGCTTCCTCTTCGAGGGCATTGAGAAGACCATTGCTGTTGATGACATTGGCATTCAGGCTATGGGAAATCGCGCTCAGGTCCTGGATCGCTTTTCCAATCAATTCGGCTGATTCCTCAATTTTTTTTGTTCCATTGCCCGAAGTTGATATTATCAAATGTATTGAGGTTGAGTTTGGCGAGGGTAAGGGAGAGGCCGATATTATCATGAATCTCACGGGAAATATGCTGCAGGGTTTGCTCCTGGATTTCTAATTGGTGTTCAGACAGATTTTTTCATAATCTCTGATTTAAGGGAATCAATATTCTTTTTGAAAAGACTATTTGTTTACGTTGATAAAAATAAAGAAGGAATACCACTATTAGAATCTAATAACAGAACTAATAATGGAGGCGTAATAATCAGCCAATATTATTGTTTACGGGTGCCTTGCATAAATAAGCTCTGGTGATAAGGAGAAAAAAAATACATAACAAATATAATTTATAGAATAAACACCCATTTCATAAACAACACCATTTTCTCCAAAAATGAACTCTACCACCCATGTACATTGGAATTACACATATGAAATAAAGTAATACCCCAATTGTTATCCAAAATGAATGGTTCATTTAAAAGATTTAGTCTTGGATTTGTCTGAAAAAAGATCAATAAGATGAAATACTGCAAAAAATAAAATAATAAGCGACTTGGAGAAAATAGAATTGAATGGACAATATCAATTAAAGATTCCTCTATCTATCATATAAAGTAAAAAAAAAGTAAATAAATTAATCCTATTGAAGTAATAATTTTTTTTAGAAGTGGATTGTTAATAATTGATAAATAAAAAAATATAAATAGCATGATAATTCAATAATTAAGAAAAATAATAATTTTAAATTGAAATAAATTCAGAAGTTTTTATGAATAATAAATAAGTAAGTAAATAATAAATTGTCATTTGCAGAAAACTTGCCATAGGATAGATAAACATGAATTTAAGTCCCTTGTGTCTCTTTCTAAAAAAAAATCCAAATAAAGAGGCTTGCAATGCAAAGCCAATGCGAAAATGTTTGTGTAATAATAGAATGCGCTATCTTCTAATAGTTCCTTCATGCCCCCTTAATAAAATTATATCATTGAAAAATTACAGATAATATTTTGATTTAGGCTAAGAAAAATCCCACAAAAAATAAGAAAAACACCATTTCCATTGAATACCGGGTTTAAAAGTTTTTAGTAGCTTTATTTTATGGGGTTTGGACAGCCCTTTTAACGAAAGAAGCTCTTTGATAGTAGTCTTTTTCACATGGTTATGTTTTCCCGCCCGTTTACTTTCGGTTATCGTTTGGCCAAATGAAACGGGGATGCTGAAAACCGGGTGTTGAACAGAGTAGGCAGTATATAAATAGAATAGCCATGAAAAAAGTTCTTTTCTTTTTATTATTTCTGGGAATTGCCACTTCTTTTTTTTATTGCTCAAAGAAGTCCGGAGATTCTCCAAAGTCGGGGTTAATTCAAAAAACGCCCGGAGATAACAATATTGGGCGTTTTAAAGCTGATGACGGAGGTGGTTCGTCAAATTGTAATTGCGCCCCTGGATTTTCTTCTTGCATTGCGGACTGCTGGTTCAGTGAATGTTGTATTTGTTGGAATCCCGAAAAATCGGAAGGGGCTTGCGGTTGTTATTTTGGGATTGCAAAATGTAAAACTGCAGCTATCGGAGCAAGTTCAGTTAAAACAGAACCACATTCTATTAAGATTTTCCACCACAGGCTTCAAGAAATATTTTGAATTTTTAAAGCAGATTCCGTCGGACCTATCTCCATTGCAGGAATCATTTAAAATGCTATTAAAGATATAGTGTTCCAGATTCTAAATCAAAAAATGAGGAGGTGGCTATGGTTAATGAAAATTATTACGATGATTTTTATAAATCTTATACTGACTATATCGAATCTCTTACAGAAAACGATAAAAAATTAATAATAGAATATATAAATAAGGATAAAGAAAAAGAGTGAGTAATTCTTGAATGATAAATTAAACCCATGTCATACACCATCCCGATTCGATTCATTTCCTTTTTAGTAGTGAGTATTCTGCCTTCATTGGTAAGCAGTCAGTCTGTGCTCAAAGGAAAAATAAAATGGAACCCTAAATGGGAAAATAAGATTTTCATAAGTCCTTTAAATGATTTCGAATTCGAACATAAAGGGACCGATTCAGTAACGATCAACCGGGATGGTAGTTTTTTTTATCAGCTCCCTCAGAAGAATGCAAACTTGCTTTTATTCCGCCTACAGATTCCTCCCAGGAATGGCAGGAGCAACACTTTAATTGAAGGGCCCACAGAGAATACGCTCTATGTTTATTTGCCTGCTAAAGGAACATTGCAACTTTTTGCTGATGCAGACAGCTTTTTTTATTCAGCTCAAATACTGGGAGGTGGAATAAATAATAAGTTGCTGAAATACCGCGAGTATAAAAAGCCTTTTCGGGATATTCAATTAAAAGTTCAAAAGAAAATAGCTGCTTTCCCTGATTCGGCGGAACTGTACAAAGCCCAGATTTATGAGGAGTGGATCAGGGAAATTGAACTTTTTAAGGACGGTGTTAAGAAAGAAATTATTCGTTCAGACGATCCGGCCATGATACTGCTGGGTCTTTACAATTACTACATGGCGAATTTTGGGCGTTATGACTCTGCTTTTTTTAGCCAGACTATCAATCGGATAAAGGATCAACAGATGCCCCTCGTAAAAAAATTAAAAGAAGATTTAAAGGCGGTTAAAAGTAACCGGATTGGAGTCGTATTCCCAGGGTTATTAATGGAAGATGAATCTGGAAATAGGAAAAGCATCAGGGATTTTAAAGGAAAGTATATTGTAATAGACTTCTGGACATCCTGGTGCTACCCCCTGCAGGCTTTCCATTCGTTCCCATTTACCAAAGCTGTACAATGAAATAAAGCAAAAGAATATTGTTTTGCTCGGAATAAGCGCTGATGAAAATAAAGGTTTATGGAAAAAAGCACTCCAGGTTGATAAACCGAGTTGGCCGCAATTACACGATGGGGGGCAAAATGCTTCCTGTCATGAATTTTTCCAGATTGCTGCATATCCAACTTTGCTGGTACTAAACGAGAATTATGAAGTAATTTTTGAAACCAGTGCTGATTTCGAGTTAGAATCATTCCTTAAGAAACTCACGAAGGAGTGAACGTTAATTGCAAAGCTAAAAGCTGGTTTAGTATTATTTCTCCTAATTATTAGCCCAATATCGATTGCGCAAATGGGCTTTTCTCAAACAAATATCATATGGATAATATAGCAATTATTCTACTTTAATTTTCCATAAAGGTAATGTCAAAATTCTACCTCTCGCTTTTTCTGGTATCTATCGCTTCTTTCTTGATTTTGGAGCGGCTCAGGAAATTCGCCAATACAGCCAATAGAAAGAATCAAAGTGTTAATTGGAAAGAATGGATGTGGGATATTTTAGTGGTAGTGATGGCAATTTTAGTTATCAAATACGAGGGAGATTTTATTCTCTCTTTAATAGATCAAGGTAAATAAGTAAGTATGTTGATAAGTTGCTTTTTATCTCTTTACCGAAAAAAAACATAGATCTCCGTTGTTTTTCCCATTTCTTCCTTTCAACAACTCTTTACTTTTATTCCATCATCGCTTTTTTTGGAGGTTAAGCGTTAAGCAAGCGGCGGGAGGACTGTTTCCCGCTGCTTTTTTGTTTTCTCCCGGGCATAAAAAAGCCTGCCTTTGACGTTGCCGGATCCCACTAAGTAAACCAAGAAATGCAATCATCTCTTCCACCAAAAAAATGCTAAACCAACTGCTAAACCCTCACGGATTGCTTTCGCTACTTCGCTGTCGTCCTAACCCAAAAGCAGGCACACTATCATATAAATAAGAACTTCATTAAAGGGATAAGGTTTTCAGGGGACTGGATAACAGTTCAAAGGATAAGGGATCGATAATTCGATTTCTGCGGGTAATACAGGCCACTTAGGGGAAAAATCAAAGGTAGTTTTCACAGGACTTGATCAGCTACTGCGTGCAGGCTATTTTTGGCTGTGTTGCTTCATCAGAGGGCGGATATTGGAAAAGAAAAAGAAAGTTGATTGACATTGGACTTTGCCGGTTTCATAGAATATTAGAATTCTTTCTGGACGGTAATTAAAGGACATTGGATGGTTGAGGTTGCTAATCCTCGTCAATCAACTTCATCACAAATCTAATTATACCTTCCCGGCCTACCTATAGCACAATTGCCCTTTTTTAAACCTTCAGTATTTACCCCTTCGCTCGTAGTTACCACCCCAGGGGTTTGGTAGAATTGCTAGCATGGTTTCGTAAATGCCCGTTTCAAAATAGGTGAACAGTATATTCCGAAATAGTATAATTTCGTAGTTATCCTATGGTATTTATCACGAAAATTTATCATTTTTAACGAGGTATTTAAAAAACCCTGGAACAAACGAAAATACAACCCGTATGAAAAAACCCGAAACAGACAGACCTATAAGAGTAGCCATAGCAGATGATCATGCGCTTTTCCGCGCCGGCGTTAAAACCGCGCTGGCGGTTAAGAAAGACGTAGAGCTGATCGCCGAAGCAGATAATGGTATGCAACTGCTAAACCTGCTGAAGCACATTGAGCCCGACGTTATCCTGCTCGATATACAAATGCCGATTATGGATGGGATTCAAACTCTGCCCGAAATCAAAAAGCTGCGGCCCGATGCCAAAGTAATCATCCTGTCGATGCATAACGATCACTCCATGATCAGCAAACTGATGGAAATAGGAGCGAATTCCTATCTCACCAAAAATTCTGATTCTGAAACAATCTACCAGGCTATTAAGACTTGTTATGAACAAGAATTCTTTTTCAATGAACTTACCAATAAAGCCCTCCTCACCGGCATTCGTACCAAACGGCACGATGTAGTAGGGTCCCAGGACGTAAATCTCAGCGATAAAGAAACCCGCGTGCTTAAACTAATGTGCGAAGAAAAAACCACCAAAGAAATTGCCGATATTGTAGATATAAGTCCACGTACCGTGGAAGCGATCCGTGATAAATTAAAAACAAAAACGGGCGCCAAAAGTATGGCCGGTTTGGTAATGTATGCGGTTAAAACAGGCATCATTGATCAGCATCAATAAGATCGATTACCCCCTTTCAATTTATTAAGCCCTGGTCACTCAGGGCTTTTTTTTGTTCGCCGTTTACCGGAACTTCACCGGATGACATTGTTTATTAATTATAATGGCAAACTGCTCGAAGAGAAAACACCGGTAATAAGTGCCGGAAACAGGGCCCTTCGCTATGGAGATGGTTTGTTTGAAACGCTTAAGATGCTCGAAGGGGAAATCAAATTATTCGACTTTCATATGGACCGGTTGTTTGCAGGCTTATCGCTCCTTCATTTCGAAATTCCAGTTCATTTCACGAAAGACATATTAAAAGATGAAATGGCTAAACTTTGTCGCAGGAACAAGGCGGAGAAAGCCGCACGGATCCGTTTAAATATCTTCCGGGGCAATGGCGGTTTGTTCGATCCCGAAAACCTGAAACCCAATTTTCTGATCGAAGCCACGCCATTGCCCGAGAATTACCGGCGCTTAAACGATAACGGATTAATGGTTGGCGTTTATCCGGATATCCTGAAAAGCTGCGATATACTGTCCAATTGCAAAACAAATAATTACCTGCCGTATGTGATGGCTGCCTTTTATGCAAAGCATCACCGGCTGAACGATTGCTTTGTGTTAAACCAGCACCATCGTATTTGTGATAGTACCATTGCCAATGTTTTTTGGGTGATGGAGGATGTTATTTACACCACCCCATTGAGTGAAGGTTGCGTAGCGGGCGTGATGCGCAGGAACTTGTTGGAAAAGTTGCCAAAGGAAGGGTATATATTGAAGGAGGAAATTCTTTCCGGCGACAAGCTGGAAATTGCCGGGGAAGTTTTTTTAACCAATGCGGCGTACGGAATACGGTGGGTAAAGCAATTTAATAACACCAATTATTCCAATTTACTTACTCAAAAAATTTATAAAGAGTTTCTTTAAACAAAGGATAGGTAATCGTGTTTTAGCGTTTATATGAGTAAACCTGTCAACATATTCTGGTTTCGTCGTGATCTTCGACTCGAGGATAATGCAGGTTTGTATCATGCCCTTTGCAGCGACAAGCCGGTTCAGCCTGTATTTATTTTCGACCGGAATATTCTTGATAAACTGGATGATAAGAGCGACAGGAGAGTGGAATATATTCATGCCGCATTAGAGGAAATCCAGGAACAGTTGGGGAAAAAAGGCGGTTCGCTCAGGGTATATTATGATACGGCCGAACGAGCCTGGAGGAAAATACTTTCGGATTATAAAGTAGAAAAAGTATTTACCAATCACGACTATGAACCTTATGCCAGGGATCGGGATGCTGCTATTGAAAAATTATTAATTCAGCAAGGAGCCAGCTTACATACGTATAAGGACCAGGTGATATTTGAAAAGGACGAGGTAATTAAAGATGATGGAACTCCGTATACCGTATTTACGCCTTATAGCCGTAAATGGAAAACTGTTTTGATTAACAATCTTATTCATTTGTTTCCCAGTAATAAATTTTTGAAGAATGTAAACCAGCAAAACGTTGAGCCTATCCCATCATTGCAATCGATGGGTTTCAGGAAGGTGGACAAACCTTTTCCTTCCAAACAACTTAAAGAAGACGTAGTTAAGAAATATTCGGCACAGCGAGATTTTCCGGCCATTGAAGGAACTACCCGGATGGGTGTTCATCTCCGGTTTGGTACGATTAGTATTCGTCAACTGGCGCAAAAGGCCATGGGTTTGAATGAAACCTACCTGAATGAACTGATATGGCGCGATTTCTATCATATGATCCTCTGGCATTTTCCCAGGGTAGGGTTGGGAAAATCGTTTAAACCGGAATATGATTTTATAGCCTGGCGTAATAATGAAGATGAATTTGAAAAATGGTGCATAGGCCAAACAGGATATCCGATAGTAGACGCGGGAATGCGAGAATTGAATACTACCGGGTACATGCATAACAGGGTTCGTATGATTGTGGCTTCTTTTCTGACAAAACACCTGCTTATAGACTGGAGATGGGGAGAGGCTTATTTTGCCTCGAAGCTACTTGACTTTGACCTGGCCGCTAACAATGGGGGCTGGCAATGGGCGGCTGGTTGCGGATGTGACGCGGCCCCTTACTTCAGGATATTCAACCCCTACCTGCAAACACAGAAGTTTGACAAAGATTTGAAATATATCCGTCATTGGGTTCCTGAATTAGAAGAATTCAGTTACCCAAAACCTATCGTTGACCATGATGTTGCCAGGAAAAGATGCCTGGAGGTATACGGAAAAAGCCTGAAGAAATAACTCAATTAAATACAGTAAAATTTTTTGCCCTGTTCAGAAAAGAATGAACCAGGAATCAAAAGAAATAACTCCTGCCTCCGCTCCCTCTAAATCTTGGATTTACAAAATTATTAAGTTTAGAACCGAAGCGGTAATTTATACCAAACCCGGATTGAAAGGTATAACTAGTCTCCAATTGCCGGAGCCTTGTCAGCACTTCCTGTTCCGTAGCACCCGATTTAGGAATATATACCTGGTCATGTACTAATGCACTGAAAGAATATATAAAAAAAGAAAGGCTGCCGGTTATGCGTACGTCTACCTGCATATTTGCACTAAGATTATTCAACTTCCAGTTATGAAAGAAATTGCTGTAGGAAACTCCGGCATTCAAGGTGCCCCATTTTTTATTTAAGCTAAGGGTTCCTTCCAGTAAATGACCGTAGAGCGTTTCTTTAAGCTTATCATAAACAGTGGTATCATAATACCGGTTGAACCGGGTAACCACGCTGTAACTGATGGTAAAGAACTTATTGTTTACTTCCTTATAAGGGAAAATATCGTATTCAACGGCTGTTCTCAGGTAGAGTTGTCGTTTGTAATTGGAAAAAGTATTATTATTATATATTACTTCATAACCGGCACTCCAATGATTATTGATGCTTATTACCAGGTAGTGCTGAAAGCCATAGTCGCTGTTTTTAACAATCAATTTTTCGGTGGAAGTATCATTGGTAAATGTGTAAGTAGTTTTGTTTTCGCTGCCAAACACGCTGAAATTTGTTTTCAAGGCTTCCGTAATGCGGTTTACTGTGAAATTTCCACTATACCGGTTGCTCTTATAAATTTTGTCTGCACTTAAATTACCATTCGCACTTATATTGAATACCCAGTAGTTCCAGTTGTCTTTGCCTTTGGAAGAATCAAGTCTCTTAACGATTGCCTCGTCCTGTTTCATACCAATGGTTATTCCTGCTGTGAAACCGGTTTTTGAAATCAACGGGATCAGGCCAATTTTTAATTGTTTTAACAGCGCGTCCCGGGTTGCTACCTGGGTGGCATTAGCATCCGTAGTAAACAAGAGCGTATCGGTGAAATAAGCAAATCGGTTTTGACCATAGAAAATCATTTGGTATTGGTTATTTCCGCTTCCGGTGTTTTGAGAAGTAATCAATACATGTACATCCGAAGCCAGCCTGTCGGCCAGAAAATCAACAATATTGATTTCCGTTCTTATAAAATCCATA
>CAVZHZ010000007.1:0-295315 GCA_963775145.1 uncultured Chitinophagaceae bacterium | reverse complement strand
CGATCGCCGGGGTAGTGGTGCTCATCTCTGCGCACACCTGAATGTGAACGTCTGGGTGCTGGTCATGCGCTTTTTCCTGCTGAAATCGCGGGCTCTCTGGGTGCTGGGTGCTGGGTGCTCCATGAACCTCAGCTTCGCGCTCGTGCCGGCACTGCTCGGCATCGATCCGCTCGTCGCCTGGTGGGCCCATGTCGGCGGCATCATCGCCGGCGTCATGCTCGTCCTCGTCATGCGCCGGGGGGCGTGCCCCTCTTCGACAGGGGACATCAGCCTGATGTTGGACCCCATGTTATACCGCTGTCGCACTCTTGTCCAGTGCAGCGCCAGCGGGCGCCCATTGACTTACCCAATCCCCGGCCTTACCGTCCCGACCTGCCGATTTCGCGCAGCGAAAGGGCGGTTGCGGCGCACCAGCTCGGGGAACTGGCAGCGCCCTAGACCTCATCCAACAAGGTCTCGATGCGGGCATCTCACCGCCGTGTCTGCAGACGGAGCAGGGAGCCGATGAAGATACTCGTGCCCGTGAAACGGGTGGTCGACTACAACGTCAAGATCCGCGTGAAGGCGGACGGCTCGGGCGTCGACCTCGCCAACGTCAAGATGAGCATGAACCCGTTCGACGAGATTTCCGTCGAGCAGGCGATCCGCATGAAGGAGGCAGGCCTCGCGACCGAGATCGTCGCCGTCTCCATCGGCCCTGAGAAGGCGCAGGAGACGATCCGCACCGCGCTCGCCATGGGCGCCGACCGCGGCATCCTGGTGCAGGTCGACGACATCGTCGAGCCGATCAACGTCGCGAAGATCCTGAAAGCCGTCATTGACGCCGAGAAGCCCGGCCTCGTCATCGTGGGCAAACAGGCGATCGACGACGACTGCAACCAGACCGGCCAGATGCTGGCGGCCTTGCTCGGCTGGCCGCAGGCGACCTTCGCCTCCAAGATCGTGATGGCCGACGGCAAGGCCACCGTCACCCGCGAGGTCGATGGCGGCCTGCAGACCATCACGCTCAACATGCCCTGCGTGGTGACCACCGATCTGCGCCTCAACGAGCCGCGCTACGCCTCGCTGCCCAACATCATGAAGGCGAAGAAGAAGCCGCTCGACATCAAGAAGCCGGCCGACCTCGGCGTCGACGTCAAGCCGCGCCTCAAGGTGCTGAAGACGGTCGAGCCGCCCTCGCGCAAGGCCGGCGTCAAGGTCAAGAGCGTCGCCGAGCTGGTCGAGAAGCTGAAGAACGAAGCGGGAGTGATCTGAGCCATGGCCGTTCTTCTCGTCGCCGAGCACGACAACAAGGCGCTGAACGGCGTCACCGCCAAGGCGCTGACCGCCGCCAAGGCGATGGGCGGCGATGTCCACGTCCTGGTCGCCGGCAAGGGCTGCACGGCCGTCGCCGACGCCGCCGCCAAGCTCGCCGGCGTCAAGGCCTGAAGCTCGCGGAGGCGCCGCAGCTCGAGCACCGGCCTCGCCGAGGAGATGGCGGCGCTGATCGCTGCCGATGATGGCCGGCTACGACGCCATCGTCGCCGCCTCGACCGCCTCGGCCAAGAACGTCATGCCGCGCGTCGCGGCCCCGCTCGACGTGGCGCAGGTCTCCGACATCACCGGCGTCCACTCGGCCGACACCTTCGAGCGGCCGATCTATGCCGGCAACGCCATCCAGACCGTGCAGGCGACGGACGCCAAGAAGGTCGTGACCGTGCGCACCGCCTCCTTCGCGGCGGCGGGCGAGGGCGGGTCCGCGCCGTCGAGGCCGTGTCGATCCCGGCGCCGCCGGCGTCTCCAAGTTCGGGAGCGCAACGAGCTCTCGAAGTCCGACCGGCCGGAGCTGACCTCCGCCAAGATCGTCGTCTCCGGCGGCCGCGGCATGCAGGCGGCCGAGAACTTCAAGCAAGTACATCGAGCCGCTCGCCGACAAGCTGGGCGCCGCGGTGGGCGCCAGCCGCGCCGCGGTCGATGCCGGCTACGCGCCCAACGACTACCAGGTCGGCCAGACCGGCAAGGTGGTGGCGCCCGACCTCTACATCGCCGTCGGCATCTCCGGCGCGATCCAGCACCTGGCCGGCATGAAGGACTCGAAGGTGATCGTCGCGATCAACAAGGACGAGGAGGCGCCGATCTTCCAGGTCGCCGACTACGGCCTCGTGGCCGACCTCTTCCAGGCCCTGCCCGAGCTGGTGGCCGAGCTCGACAAAGCGAAAGGCTAACGACGTTCAGGCGAAGTGGAGGCCGGTTCGCCGTGGAATGTGCGCAAACAACATGCGCGCGACATGCAAGGGGTTTCCGTGATGGACAAGCAGGGAGCCCGGCCGGCCGGAGCAGCCGCACCGGCGCAATCGCGGAAAGCGAAAGCTTCGCGCGGCGCGCGCAGTCCAGAAGGTCGGCATCGTCGGCGCCGGCCAGATGGGCAGCGGCATCGCCCATGTGGTGGCCCTGTCGGGCTACAAGGTCGCCATCAACGACCTCGCGAAGGACCGCTTCGACGCGGCCCTCGACGTGATCGAGAAGAACATGGCCCGCCAGGTCTCGCGCGGCAAGATCAGCGAGGCCGACAAGGCCGCCGCCCTGAAGCGCATCACCTTTGCCCGAAGTTCGACGACTTCGCCGACTCCGATCTCGTGATCGAGGCGGCGACCGAGGACGAGGACGTCAAGAAGCAAGATTTTCTAGGCGCTCTGCCCGAACCTGAAGCACGAGGCGATGCTGGCGACCAACACGTCCTCGATCTCGATCACGCGGCTTGCCGCCGTCACCGACCGGCCCGAGCGCTTCATCGGCATGCACTTCATGAACCCGGTGCCGGTGATGGAGCTGGTCGAGCTCATCCGCGGGATCGCCACCGAGGACGAGACCTTCAACATCTCGCGCGGCTTCGTCGAGAGCCTCGGCAAGACGATCGCCGTGTCGGAGGACTTCCCCGCCTTCATCGTCAACCGCATCCTACTGCCGATGATCAACGAGGCGGTCTACACGCTCTACGAGGGCGTCGGCGGCGTCGAGGCCATCGACAAGGCCATGCGGCTCGGCGCGAACCACCCGATGGGCCCGCTGGAGCTCGCCGACTTCATCGGCCTGGATACGTGTCTCTCGGTGATGCAGGTGCTCTACGAGGGCCTGGCGGACTCCAAGTATCGCCCCTGCCCGCTGCTCGTGAAGTACGTCGAGGCCGGCTGGCTCGGCCGCAAGACCAAGCGCGGCTTCTACGACTATCGCGGCGACGTCCCGGTGCCGACGAGGTAGGGTACATAGAAGCCGTCAACGTTGGCATTGACCCGGCCGCCGTGGACAGATTGCCTGACAATCATCTCAGCGCAGTAATTTTTGAAGATGGTCGTTTCAAGTTAATGGTTTGCGAAACCGGCGAGGTGCTTCGGAAAGCCAACCACAACTTCGAGCAATTGAAGGAAGTGGTCGGACGGACGAACTGGAAGTCATCGGCAACATCTGCGAGAACCCGGATCTAGTGCAGCCAAAGTGACGAGCTGAAAGCTCTCGCCAAGCTCCTTGCCAACTGGTCAGCCCGCAGAGGCCTAGTGGATCTACCTCTTCGGCAGCCGCGTCCGTGGTGACCACCGGCCTGACAGCGACGTAGAGCATACTAATCGGCTTCCACTCGACCGAAGACGAAATCGAAGACGACTGGTGGGAAGAGGTCCAACGGTCCGATTTCTCGGAGCTGAAGTCGATGCTCCCAGGACCACTACACAACCTGCCCGACTATGATGGCTACGCACAGCTGGTCATCACGGCGGCAGTCGAACCTTTCTACCAAGACCGTAACATCTTCTGTGTCTGGCTGCCGGCAAAGCCTCCCAAGGCCTAAATAGCCAAACCGTTAATATTGAGATGCAGACAAAAGACACCTAGTGGCACTCGTGCCACACAAGTGCCAAGTAACCCAGTCGGATAAAACCGGACCCAATCACCCAAGTCAGGGGGCATAAGCGATTTTGTCCGACGGAGAATGGGGCTCCAAGCCTTGACCGCGCACAACCTGCCTTTCTCAGGCAACCTCGCTGCAACGAGGGGGATGTAACAGCGGCGAACCGGCTTTCCCACTGGGAATCGGCTCATGCAAGTCTCTCCGCCGTCCTCCCTCTGACATGGTAGCTAACACCGCGAATCACCACACGCTAGCTCTGACCATGCCCAGCGATACAAGTTGTATCGACTCTTGTACCCAAAACCCACACACTCAGTGCTGTGTGGTGCCGCAGGAGGGATTTGAACCCCCGACCACCCGCTTACGAAGCGGATGCTCTACCACTGAGCTACTGCGGCGGCGGGGCGGGCCGGATAGCGGGCGCGCCCGAAAGTCAAGGCGCCGAAGCAAAGCCTCGACGCGCGGAAGGATGCTTAACCGCAGCCGCCCATCAAGGCAAGGCGCAACTCTGCCTCCACCCTTCGCTAGCTTCGCTCTAAGTTCAATTAGTCAACACCCAGGTCTTTGGTTATCGGGCTTCTTCTCGGAAAACCGCTTCGCACTTTTCCGGGCACACTACCCCGTCCGCCGCGTCGCCGCCTCGCCGAAAGGAAATTCGTCCTCGGTGCCGGGATCGTCGGGCGCCCAATAGGTGGACGTTGCCTGGGAGGCCTTGCGAGCCTCCGTGGCGGGCGTGCTGGCCTCGCCCGCAGTTTCACGGCGGACGAGGACGGCGGCCGGCCTGACCTCGCCCGGGCGCGGCTCGGCGGCCTGCGCGGCCTCCGAGCGCTTGGCGCTGACCGAAACATCGGCCATGCCCGCCCGATCCTCGGCGGAAGCCTGCTGGCGGCCGGGGCCGGAATAGCCGGCCCTGAGCTCCAATGTGCGCGGCCCGGCCGGCTCGTCCTCAACGGTCTCGGCATGCAGCGGCACGGCCCCTTGTGACTGCCTCGGTACGCGTCTCCGGCTCATCCACCGGCGCGGAGGCAATTGGCGCCGCTTCGAGCAGCGGCCCCGCCTCCACCTCGGCGCTCGACACGATCTCGGCGAGCCAGCCGGCATCGGCCGCGCGCTGCGGCGGCTCCGGCGCCTCGCGCCATTCGTAGGCGTCGAGCTCGCCCGTGACGGGCGACACCGGCGACCAGCTGTTGGAAGCCTGGTTGTCGGCGACCCAGGTCGGATCGCGGGGCGCCGCGACCGCGCGGGCGAGCCACTGGCGCACCCGGCCCGTATCCCCCTTCTCGCCCTTCTCGACGCGGGCCATCAGCACACAGACGCGCTCGGAGAGATCGTCCTCGACCAGCGGCTCCAGCGCCGAGCGCGCCTCGGCCCATTCGTGCGCGTCGATGGCGGCGCGGGCGACGGCGATCCGCGCCTCGCGATTGCTCGGCGTCTTGGCCGCAAGCGCGCGAACGCGTTTCAAACGGTCCTTCGGCGAGTCACCGGGCCGCGCATGCGCATAGGCGAAGGCCAGATCCGGATGCGGCGACTTCTTCCAGGTCTGCTCGAGGATCGTGGTCGCCTGCCCGACCTTGCCGGCGGAAGCCGAGAGGCGACCCGCGATCTCGGCGGCGGGCACCAGATCGGGCGCGAGGCCATGGGCTTCCTTGGCGAACTCGAGCGCCTTGTCCATATCACTGTCTTCGAGCTTCTGCGCTTGCGCCGTCAGCAGCACCGCGCGGCGGCGCTCGGCCAAGCGTTTTTCGACATGGCCTTGGCGGCGCGCGATCGTCAGCGTTTCGAGCGCTCCCGCCCAATCGCCGCTCCTGCATTGCTGGCGGAACAGGCCGTCGGCCGCCCAGCCGAGCTTGGCGTTGATTTTCAGCGCCTTCTCGGCGAACTGCCGCGCGGCCTCGGTCTCGCCGACCTGGGCGGCTTCGAGATAGAGGCCGCGAAGGCCAAGCTGAGCCGTCTCGGGCGCGGTCAGCATGTTGTCGTAGATGCGCCGCGCCGTGCCGCGATCGCCCGCGAGCTGGGCGGCCTGGGCACGGAGCAGCTCGGTCAGCGGCTCGTCAGGAAGCGCGCGGCGCGCCAGATGCGCATGCCGCATGGCCTGCTGGCTGTCGCCGGCACCGATGGCGATGAGACCGTTCGACAGCGCGTCGAGACCCTGGCGGCGGCGGCGGACGCGCATGGTCCGGCCAATGGCGCCGGGCCCGTCGAGGATGGTCCGGAGCAAGGTCCAGGCGAGCACGGCGAAGGCCGAGAGCAGCGCCAGCGCGACGATGGCGACGAACACCGTCGTCTCCATCCGGTAGCCCTGCCAGTCGATGACGAGGCTGGAGGGCTGATCGGCGAGCCAGGCGAGGCCTGCCGTCACGGCGGCGACGCCCAGGAGATACGCGACGAGACGGAACATGGGCGTATCCTCAGTTGGTGCCGGAGGCCGGCGTGCCGGCGATGAGCTTCTTCAACCCGTCCTCGATGCCCGCAAGCGAGCGGTCAACGGTCAGGCGGGCGTCGACTTCGCCGAGCCAGGAAGCCATCGCGGCTTTCGGCGCCTCGGCAAGCCCGGCGGACTCTTTCGCAACGCCTTCGAGATCGCTCGCGGCGAGGCGCTGCTCCATCCGGGCAATGACGGCCTCGGTGGTGTCGCCTGCCACCTCGCCGGTTTTCCTGACGCGCACGATCGACTGCGCGCCGCTCAGGAGCTGATCGAGCACGGAGGCCTCGGGATCGCCCGTGCGCTCGGCATCGAGCGCCGCGTTGGCGGCGGCGGCGAACCCGGCCTCCAGGCTGGCGAGCGAGGGGAGCCCCTTGTCCGCATGCGCGGAGAGGGCCGAAAGATCGAGATCCCCAGGCGCAATGGCGGCGACGGCCGTCATCTCCGCCGCGAAGTTGCCGCCGCGCTCGATGGCACGCCGGAGATTGGTCAGTTCGAGCGAGAGCAGAATGCGGTTGGCCGCTTCGCCGCGGCTCGCCTCGCTCAATTTGAGCGTGCCAATATCGCCTTCGACGGCGGCGAGTTTCGTCGCCAACGGCTCGAGCGATTTGCCGAGATCATCCGCCGTCACGCGCTGGCCGATGGCGCCGCCGAGATCGGCGGAGAGACTCTCGATCGACTTGGCCGTGCGGCCATCAGCATCGGTGAGCTTGACGACCTCGGTACGAATTTCCTCGGCCGTACCGCGCACACCGTCGATGCTCTGCTGCAGGCGCTCGGCCGTCAGCTTGAGGCTCTCGATATCGCGACCGAGGCGGAGATTGCCTTCCTTAATCGTCGCGATCTGGACGGTCGCGCCGCTTCCGGCCGTCAGCCCCTCGGCGAGGCGGCTGTCGAGACCCGCGACCTCCGCCACGAGACGCTCCTCGAAACCTTTCTTCACACCCTCGACGCGGCTTTGCAGCTCCGACTCGAAATCGCTGATGCGTGCGGTGAGCGTTGTGAGACCCGCGATGTTGCCGCCTTCGCCGGATTTGCTCGCCTCGGCGATGGCATCGAGCTGCCTTGCCATGGCCTCGAGCCGGGAGGCGGTGGCGGCATCGAGGGCCGCGTCGCCCGTCGGCTGCGCGGCGACCTCGGCGAGCTTGGCTTGCGCCTCGGCAACGGCGGCAACCGCCTTCTTTCTGCTCGGCTTCTAGCGCCGCAACCTTTTCCTTCCAGCCGCCGGCGGCGCGCAGATCGGATTCGACGCGGGCGATCTTGTCGCGCAGCGTGCTCTCGCTGGTGTCGGCGGCCTGCTCCTTGAGTTCGGCCTCGAGCGTGGCGAGGCGGCTCGTCAGCGCGTCGATGTTGCCGGAGCCGAGACCTATGCGGTCGGACAGCGCGTTGGCGCCGAAAAGCGTCAGCAGCGCGCCAGCGACACCGGCGAGCAAATGGCTGACGAAACCGCCGGACCGGGGCGGCGGCATGGCAGCCGGCGCATCGGTGCGCGTAGCAGAACTCGGTTGAAGTCTGCTCAGCGGGCTTTTCATCATAGACATTGTGCGAACCAGCGGTCGCACCGGATTTCAGTTCCTCGGACTTCGCCTCGAAACTCTTGCTCGCGTATTTCTCCGCCGCCTCCGCGCCCGACTTCGGCATGTCGCGGGTCTCGACTATGGTCGCTTTGAGATCGAGCGTTGCCTTGGGCTTCTTCGGATCGGGCGTGTCGCCAACGGGCTTGCGCCCGAGGGGATCGGTGTTGTCGTCTGCCATCTGACTGTCCTCTCGCCGGGGGGTGGCGAATGCGGCCCGGGCTATTGCCGGGCTCTCACGCTGTTCATAGGCGTTCAGGCGCGGCCGGGCAATTGCGGCTTTTCCCGATCGATAAGGGCGAGCAGAGACATCAAGTCCGGCTGATCGGCAACGCGGATTGTGTCAGGTGCCCAATCGCCGAGAGCCGAGGCGGTGTTGGCCGAGATGCAGAAGTAGACGAGACGCCGTGCTTCGCCGGTGAGCGAGCCTTGCTTCACGAGCGCAACGAAGGTCGCCGCCGTGCGCGGCGACATCAGGATGACGCCGTCCACCTCGCTCTGTCGCAAAGCGGCCACGAGTTTCCCGCTGAGCGCGCTACACGCTACGGATTCATAGACAACTGCGGTGTCGAGAGCGATGCCCGAACGCGACAGGGGTGTGGCCAGATCGACAGCCACGACATCGCCCGCGAGATGCAGCAGACGCGCGCCGCTGTGAAAGGCCGAGGCTAAAACAGGCAGCAGAGTTTCCGCCGAGCCGCCGCCTTCGATCACCTCGCCAAAACCCAGCCGCCGCGCCGCCTCTGCCGTTGCCGCGCCGACCACAAAGAGCGGCAGACGGCGCATGATGGTCAGGTCGGCATGGCTCGAGAGCGCACGAAGCGCGTTAGAGCTCGTCACGACCAGGGCATTCACCCCGGTCAGCTCAAGTCGCGCATTGCCGATTGGCCTGATGACCAGCATCGGTTCGACGATGGCCTTGTACCCGGCCTTGCGAAGTGTTTCGGCCAGCACCTCGGCCTCCGGCTCCGGCCGTGTCACGAGGAGCCGCATCGGCGTCAGGCCTCGCGCAGGAAGTTGGGTCCGGCGCGGGCCAGCAGCTCAGAGGCGGCATCACTGCCGAGTGAATCGGCATCGCCCACCGATCCCTCGCGCGATGTTTCATGCGCCTCACGGCCATCCGGCGTCAGGATCATACCGCGCAAGCTCAGCCGTCCACCCGTCACCAAAGCAAGCCCGGCAATCGGCGTCTTGCAGGAGCCATCCAGGCCCCTGAGCATTGATCGCTCGGCGGTGACGGCTATTGCCGTGTCGCGATGAACGAGAGGTGCGATGATCTCCGCCATGCGCGCGTCACTCGCTCTGATCTCGAGGCCGAGCGCGCCCTGCGCCACGGCCGGTAGCATCTCGTCCGTTTCGATCACCGCCGTGGCGCGATCCACTTGTCCGAGCCGCTTCAGTCCAGCCAGCGCCAGAATAGTCGCATCCGCCTGGCCCTCCTCGAGCTTCTTCAGCCGCGTGCCGACATTGCCGCGAAAGGTCACGACCTCGAGGTCGGGCCGGAGCCGCTTCACCTGCGCTTGTCGCCGGAGCGAGGCCGTGCCGACGACAGCGGCCTTCGGTAGTTCGGCGAGCGTGCGCGCTACGAGCGAAATGAACGCATCGCGCACATCCTCCCGTTCCAGTATGGCGCCGATGACGAGACCATCCGGCAGCACCGTCGCCACATCCTTCATGGAATGGACGGCGAGGTCGATGCTCCGGTCGAACAGAGCTTCCTCGATCTCTTTGGTGAACAGCCCCTTGCCGCCGACTTCGGAGAGCGGGCGGTCCTGGATCTTGTCGCCGGAGGTCTTGATGACGACGATCTCGATGTCGCCTTTGTCGAGGCCGTGGGCTGCGGCGACCCGTCCGCGCACGTGTTCGGCCTGGATCAGCGCCAGCGGGCTGCCGCGCGTGCCAATTCTGATCTTGACTTGGGGCAACGGGCGCTCCTTGACGTGGCGGCCCGATTGCGTGCTTGCTCGCGGCCACTTCCAAACCGGGCCATACATGCGGCAGCCGACCGACGAGATCAAGCCGACTGGCGGAGGCAAGCTCCTCGTGCTTGGCCTGGAGACAAGCTGCGACGAGACGGCAGCAGCTGTGGTTCAGCGCCAGGCCGATGGTACCGGCCGGATTCTCTCGAATGTCGTGCGCGCGCAGATCGAGCAGCACCGGCCCTATCTCGGCGTCGTACCCGAGATCGCAGCCCGCGCGCATCTGGAGTTGCTGCCCGCGATTGTCCAGGTGGCGCTCGGCGAAGCTGGCGTAACGATCGATCGGCTGGATGCCATCGCGGCGACAGCCGGTCCCGGTCTCATCGGCGGGCTGATGGTTGGATTGACGATGGGCAAATCGATCGCGCTCGGCGCTGACAAGCCACTCATCGCCGTCAATCATCTGGAAGCCCATGCCCTGACACCAGGCCTGACCGAAGGCCTAAAGCCACCCTATCTGCTGCTGCTCGTTTCGGGCGGACATACGCAGCTCCTCGCCGTCGAGGGTGTCGGCCGCTACCGCCGCATCGCCACCACCATCGACGACGCGCTCGGCGAGGCCTTCGACAAGACGGCGAAGCTGTTGGACCTGGGCTTTCCCGGCGGGCCGGAGGTCGAGCGGATGGCACGCGGCGGCGATCCGGCGCGCTTCCCGTTGCCTCGCCCGATGCTCGGACGTCCCGAGCCGCATTTCTCCTTCGCCGGTCTCAAGACCGCGGTGCGCCAGCGCGCGGAGGCGGCGGCCCCTTTGTCGGATCGCGATGTCGCCGACCTCTGCGCGAGCTTCGAGGCCGCCGTCATGGAAAGCGTCGTCGATCGCGTCGGACGGAGCATGACGATCTATGAGGACATGCTCGGCAACGACGCGCCGAAGGCCCTGGTGGTGGCTGGCGGCGTCGCGGCGAACAAGAAACTGGCGGCGGCGCTGACGGCGCTCGCGACCGGTCGCGGCTATCGCCTCTCGGTGCCGCCGATCGCGCTCTGCACCGACAATGGCGCTATGATCGCCTGGGCCGGCGCCGAGCGGTTGGCATTGGGTCTGACGGATGGTTTCGACACCGCGCCACGCGCCCGCTGGCCACTCGATCCCGATGCGGTGCCGGCACTCGGCAGCGGCCGCCATGGGGCGAAAGCGTGAGTGGGTTTCGCACAATTGGTGTCGTGGGCGCCGGCGCGTGGGGCACGGCGTTGTCGATCGCCATGCAACGCGCTGGGCTCGACGACGACGCTGTGGGCGCGCGATGCCGGCCTGGCGGACGAGATCAATCGCGCGCATCGCAATGAGCAAGGTTACCGGGCATAGTCCTCGATCCCGCGATCAGCGCGACAGCCGACATCGCCGATGCCGCTCGCAAGGACATCGTGCTTTTGGCGACACCCGCGCAGTCGCTGCGCTCGGTTGGAAGGCTGCTCGCGCCTCATATGGCGATGAGCACGCCCGTCATCATCGCCGCCAAGGGCTTCGAACAGGCGACGGGCAAACGCATGAGCGAGGTACTGGCCGAAGTGTTGCCCGGCGCTGTCGCCGCCGTGCTCTCCGGTCCGAGCTTCGCCGCCGACGTCGCGGCAGGTTTGCCGACGGCCATCACTCTCGCCGCGCCCGACGGCATCGGCGCGAACCTCGCTGCCGCGATCGGCCACAAACTGTTCCGGCCGTACTGGACGAACGACATCACCGGCGTCGAGATCGGCGGCTCCGTGAAGAACGTGCTCGCCATCGCCGCCGGCATCATCCAGGGCAAAGGGCTCGGCGCGAGCGCGCATGCCGCGCTCGTCACGCGTGGATTTGCCGAGCTCGCGCGCTTCGGACGAGCGTTCGGCGCGCGGCCGGAGACGCTCACCGGCTGTCGGGTCTCGGCGATCTGATCCTGACGGCGTCGAGCCCGCAATCGCGCAACATGGCCTTGGGCTTGGCGCTCGGGCGCGGCGCGTCGATCGCCGATGCGACTGCTGCCGGTAAAGGGATCGCCGAGGGCGTGTGGACCGCCAGCGCCGTCGCGCGCGTCGCCGAACAGCACGGCATCGACATGCCGATCGCGAGCGCCGTTGCCGGGATCGTCGACGGCACGCTGTCGGTCGACGCGGCGATCGACGGGCTGCTCGCGCGCCCGTTCCGGGCTGAGGCTGAGCCAGAAAATTGGTGCGAATGTAAGAATTTCGGCATTGGTGTTGGGCTGGATCGGGAACCAGATAGGAGAGCCAATTTGACTCCCAAAGAGTATTTCAACGAGATTGCACGACCGACCGTACTTGAGTGCAAAAGCGATCGAAAATCGAGGCGCCACGCCTATCTCGCCTGCATTTCTGTGTACCACGTCATGAATTACATAGCAGAAGCGCGCTCGGATCGGAGCGCGAAAGCAGTCCAGGATATTGTGAGAGCTGATGCTGGAGAAGCGTATCATGTCGTAAAGTCGTCTCAACAGCGCAAAACACTTAAGGCTTGATCAAGAGCATAAAATGAATTTCGCTCGGAAGATGATTTGTACAGACCTTCCGCAAGAGCTGGTGAAGCGGTAGCGGGTCTGTCTCGGATTGGCGATAGGTATGGTGGCCGTGAGTTTCAGTTCGAAGGTAAGCGGTACCGATATCTTGCATGCCTGCGGCGAACGCTCGTAGCTGTCAGACCTGCTTCCCTACGCGCTTCGGAGATTGCGATTTCAGCGTTTTCTAACGAACCAACCGCGATCTTTCTGGAAGCCGCATGACCAAATCCCCCGTCCCCCTCCCCATCTCCACCGGCTTCTGGCTCCTCAATCGAGCCGGACGTGTTCTCCTATGACGCGCTCGCGAAGCTCGGGAAGAAGGGCCATTTCTGGGACGGCGTGCGCAACTATCAGGCGCGCAACAATATGCGGGCCATGAAGCTCGGCGACAAAGGCTTCTTCTATCACTCGAACGAGGGGAAGGACGTCGTCGGCATCGTAGAAGTGATCAAACTCGCGCATCCCGATCCGACCGACGACACCGGCGCCTGGGTCTGCGTCGACGTGCGCGCCGTCGAGCGCATGCCGAAGCCGGTCACGATCGACGACGTGAAGACGAACCCGAAGCTCGCCAAGATGGTCCTCATCAACAATTCGCGGCTTTCCGTGCAGCCGGTGCAGCCGGAGGAATGGGCCGAGGTCTGCCGGATGGGCGGGCTCGATCCGGCGAAGCGCAAGTGACGGCGGACAAGGCGATCCAGGATCGCGCCACCTTCATTCGCGCCAACACCCGCTCCTCTCCCCACCTCTCGTGCCCGAAGTGCAACTCCACCTCGCCGAGGAAAGCCTGCCGATCTGGCAGAAGACGGAGGAGCAGCTCGGCGAGGAGGGCTTGCCGCCACCATTCTGGGCCTTTGCCTGGGCGGGCGGTCAGGCGCTCGCGCGCTTCGTGCTCGATCATCCGGAGGTGGTCGCGGGCAAACGCGTGATCGATCTCGCGGCCGGCTCCGGGCTCGTTGCCATCGCGGCGATGAAGGCGGGCGCGACTTCCGTGGTCGCCGCTGAGATCGACTCCTTTGCCGTCGCGGCCATCGTTCTCAATGCCGAGATCAACGGTGTTCGTATCGAGGCCGTCGAGCGCGACCTGCTCGGCGCGGGCGTGCCAGAGCGCCGATGTCATCCTCGTCGGCGACCTCTTCTACGAGAAGCCTCTGGCCGAGCGCGCGCTCGCCTGGCTCCGCCAGTGCCAAGCCGCCGGCCTCGATGTCCTCATCGGCGACCCCGGCCGCAGCTACCTGCCGAAAGACGCACTCACCGCTGTCGCCCACTACGAGGTGCCCGTCACCCGCGAGCTCGAGGACGCGGAGATCAAGCGCACGGCCGTCTGGCGGCTCAAAATCTGAACCTGTCCAAGCCTTTGCACTCGCCTCGCGGCAATTCGCCTGGGGATGCGTGGCTCTCCGGCAACGCTCACCGGACCCGCACTGCGTGTAGAAATGCGGCCATTGTCGCGCCCGCAGCCGCCAGGGGGACCCCATGGAATTCATCAAGAACCGCATCCTCGGCATCATCGAGCGGCTGCCCGATTTCGACAGTGATGCGGTGCTCTATGCCTTCATCGCCGGGCTCATCACAGGCTGGGTCTGGTATGCCATCGCCGGCCAGGTCTGGAAGGCATCGATCGCCTCGGCAACCGGCATCAACTCGCCGCGCCGCTACATCTTCTCGGCCATCGCCCAGATCATCATGACCATCATGCTGGCGATCACCATCCGCCGCCTGGGCGAGACGACGATCGGCGGCGCGCTCGAAACCGCGTTTGTCATCTGGCTCGGTTTCGTCATGACGACGATCCTCGTCAATTACTCGAACTTGGGCGCGAAGCTGACACTGACCCTCATCGATGGCGTGCATTGGCTGCTGGTGTTGCTCGTCATGGCCGCCGTGATCGGCGCGGTGAGCGATGTTCCGGCCCCGCCTGCGGCTACGACGGCACCTGCCGCGACCGAGAGCGGCACAGGAACGGGCACGAGCACAACGACTGGCACCGGCGGCTAGAACCGATCAGCTTTCGGGGCTAAGGTCTGCGCCTCACGGATCAAGGGGAGGCGTCGCATGGCATTCGCCGGCATCAGCTATCTCGCCATCATCGTCGCGGCGGTCGCGAGCTACGTCTTCGGCGCTGTCTGGTACATGACGCTGTCGAAGCCGTGGATGGCGGCGCTCGGCAAGACGGAAGCTGACATCAAGGGACCGGACGGCAAGGGCTCGGCCGCCCCCTTCATCATCGCCTTCGTCGCCCAGCTCGTCATGGCCTATGTCCTCGGCGGCCTCATCGGGCATCTGGGGGCCGGACAGGTGACGCCGTGGAACGGGCTCGTCTCGGCCTTCTTCGTCTGGATCGGCTTTGTGCTGACGACGCTCGTCACCAATCACGGCTTCCAGGGCTCGAAGCGCATGCTCACCGTCATCGACGGATTGCATTGGTTGGGCGTGCTATTGATCCAGGGGCTGGTGATCGGGCTGTTCGGGGTGTGATGTGCTCGGTGGCTAGCGGCCTGTGATGTAGGGGCGACCGGCGGTCGCCCGGCCATCCTCGAGCGCGGCAGTTGTGGTTGCGAGGAAGAGCGGGCGACCGCCGGTCGCCCCTACGAAAGGGACGTCTTCCACAGCGAGGGGGATGACCTCCGCACACTCAAACCTTCTTCCGCAACACCAGCCGCTGCAACAACCCGGCATCGCGCCGCGCCATCTTGGCGTCATAAGCCTCGGTCGAGAGCGGACCGTTCATCGCCTTGTCGAGCAGCTCACCGAACCGCGTGTCGAAGTTGAAATCCTTGTTGAGGTCGTCGGAGATGTTTTTCAGCGTCTCGGCATAGCTCGTCAGCAGCTGCGCATAGCCCTTGCGCGTCGTCATCTGGAAGGTCTCGAAGGGGCCGATGACCGACCAGCGATGGGCAAGGCCGTCGCGCACGGCGATGTCGACATCCTCAGGATTGCACACGCCCTGCGCCACCAGGTGCCAGGCTTCGCGCACCACCGCCATCTGCAGCCGGTTCATGACGAAACCCTTGCGCTCTTCCGTCATGACGAGGGGCGCTTGCCCGCAGGCGGCCATGAAAACCTTCGCCCGCTCGATCGTCTCGGGCGCGGTCTCCGGGCTCGGGCACAGCTCGACGGCCGGCACCAGATGCGGCGGGTTGAGCGGATGGGCGACGAGCATACGCGCCGAGCCCTTGTGGCCGGTCATGAATTCCGACGGCGGGATTTCGGAGGTGGAACTCGCGATGACGGCGCCGGCCGGCGTCGCCTTGTCCAGTTGAGCCAGCAGCTCCTGCTTCAGCTTGCGGTTCTCGGAGGCGCTTTCCTGCACGTAGTCCGCATCGGCGACCGCATCCTCCATGCTGGTCGCGAGGCGAATGCGCAGCCGCGCCGCCGCCGGATCACGCACGAGGCCGGCCTTGCCGAGATCGGCCATGGCACGATCGATGTAGGCGAGGCCCGCATCGCGACCCTCGGGCTTGGGATCATAAACGCGCACGACATCCGCGTGCCGGGCGAAGGCCACCGCCCACGAGCTGCCGATGAGGCCCATTCCGATGCAGGCGGCGGTGGTCATGAGATTTCTCCTGATGAATCGAAAAGCGCATGGCAGAGAGTGCGGAGCTGAGACAGCACGACGCCGCGTTTGCCCTCGCGCTGCACGGTTCCCGCTTCTAGTATGTGCCAGAAAAGACAGAGAGGTCCAACGTGCCCGGCGCAGACTACACCCTCACTGACGGCATAGCCGTCATCACCATCGACAACCCGCCCGTCAACGCCATGAGCCCCGGCGTGCCCGACGCGATCATTGCCGGCATCAACGCAAGCCAATGCCGATCCGGCGGTCGCGGCAATCGTGTTGCGCGGCGGTGGGGCGGGCGGCATCGCTGGCGCCGATATCCGCATGTTCGGTAAGCCCTGGCCCACGGACAAGGCGACATTGCGCGATGTCATCACGGCCATCGAGGCGAGCAAAAAGCCGGTCGTCGCCGCGCTCCGCTCGCAGACGCTGGGCGGGGACTCGAGATCGCGCTCGGCTGCCACTATCGGGTGGCGGCGCCCGATGCCGCCGCCGGCCAGCCGGAGGTGAAGCTCGGCTTTCCGCCGGGCGCGGGAGGCACGCAGCGTTTGCCGCGGCTTGCCGGCCTCGAGGCGGCACTTGCCATGATCGTCGACGGCAATCCTGTCCCGGCGAAGAAGGCCTATGAGATCGGCATCGTCGATGTCGTGATCGCGGAAGATTTGACATCAGGCGCGGTGGCTTTTGCGAAGGCTCGTATTGCAGCCGGCGGTCCCCATACGCTGGCCCGCGACAAAGCGATCGAGTCGAAGGACAAAGCCTGGTTCGATGCCAAGCGCGCCGAAATCGCCAAGAAGGCGCGCGGACAGAAGGCAGCCATTGCATGCGTCGATTGCGTCGAGGCGGCGGTGAACCTGCCTTTCGATCAGGGCATCAAACGCGAGCGCGAGATTTTCGAAGCCTGCATGATGTCGGCGGAAAGCCGGGCGCTGCGCCACGTCTTCTTCGCCGAGCGCGCGGCCTCCAAGGTTCCGGGCATCGCCAAGGACATCCGGACGATGCCAATCGCGCGCGCCGCGGTGATCGGCTCGGGCACCATGGGCTCCGGCATCACCATGTGCTTTGCGGATGCGGGCATTCCGGTTTCGATTCTCGATTCCAACGCCGCGCAGCTCGAGCGCGGCATCGGCAATATCCGGAAGAACTACGAGGCGACCGCTTCGAAGGGCCGCCTCACCGCCGCCGATGTCGAGAAGCGCATGGGCCTCATCACGCCTGTGACGAGCTACGACGTGCTGAAGGACGCCGACATCATCATCGAAGCGGTGTTCGAGGAGATGCCCGTCAAGAAGCAGGTGTTCGCCGCGCTCGACAAGGTCGCAAAGCCCAACGCCATCCTGGCCTCCAATACCTCCTATCTCGACGTCAACGAGATCGCGGCAATGCTGCCGGGGCGGGCCGGCAAGGTGCTCGGCCTGCACTTCTTCTCGCCTGCGAACGTGATGCGGCTGCTCGAGGTGGTGCGCACCAAATCGGCATCGCCGGAAACCCTCGCCACCGCACTGGCGCTCGGCAAGAGGCTCCGGAAACTTCCGATCGTCGCTGGGGTCTGTCACGGGTTCATCGGCAATCGCATGCTGTCGGGCTATCTGCGCGAGGCCGAGTTCCTGCTGGAAGAAGGCGCCTCGCCCGCAGAAGTCGACAAGGCCATCACCGATTTCGGCATGCCGATGGGGCCGTTCGCCGTGAAGGACCTGGCCGGTCTCGATATCGGCTATCGCAATCGGAAAGCCTTCGCGCATTTGCGCGATCCGAAGAAGCGAGTCTCGAGCGTCGACGATCGCCTCAACGAGTTGGGCCGGCTCGGGCAGAAGAGCGGCTCGGGCTACTATCGATACGAGACCGGCAGCCGCGCGCCCATCCCCGACCCGGTCGTCGACCAAGTGATTGCCGACGCAGCCAAGGCCGCCGGCATCGCGCGCCGCAAGATCGGCGCGGAAGAGATCGTTGCGCGCTGCCTCTATCCACTCGTCAACGAAGGCGCGCGGGTGCTCGAGGATGGCATGGCGCTCAGGGCCAGCGACATCGATCTCGTGTGGATTAACGGCTACGCTTTTCCGGCCTGGCGCGGCGGGCCGATGCATTGGGCGGATGCGACGGGGCTCGTCAAGATTCGCGATGGCATCAGGACTTTCGCCAAGTCGCGCGACCATTGGGAGGTGGCGCCGCTTCTGGAGCGCCTCGTGCGAGAGGGCCGCACGTTCGCCGACTTCGACAAAAAGGAACTCCTCCAATGCGTGAAGCTGTCATCGTCTCTACCGCCCGGACGCCGATCGGGCGCGCGTTCAAGGGCGCCTTCAATCGCACGCATGGCGCGACCATGCTGGGGCACGTCATCGAGCACGCCGTCGCACGCGCCAAGATCGATCCGGCCGAGGTCGAGGATGTGGTGGCAGGTTGTGGCTATCCGGAAGCCGCGACCGGTTTCAACATCGCAAGGCAGGCGGCGCTCCGGGCTGGTTTACCAGTGACGACGGCGGGCACCACGATCAACCGCTTCTGCTCCTCTGGGCTACAGGCGATTAGCGTCGCCGCCGAGCGCATCATCGCCGGGCATGTACCGGTCATGGTGGCGGGCGGCCTCGAGCAGATCAGCCTCGTCGCCCGATCGGCCAATCAGTCGAACCGCGACGAACCCTGGCTCAAGGAGCACGTGCCGACGCTGCACATGCAGATGATCGACACGGCCGAGATCGTGGCGAAGCGCTATGGTATCAGCCGCGAGCAACAAGATCAGTACTCGCTGATCAGTCAGCAGCGCACCGCCGCGGGACAGGCCGCCGGCCGCTTCGATGCCGAGATCGCGCCGCTCACGCACGACAAGGAGGTCGAGGACAAGGCGACGGGCGAGAAGCGGCTCGAAAGCTTCACCCTGAAGAAAGACGAGGGCAATCGGGCCGACACGAGCGCGGAAGGTCTCGCCAAGCTCGAGCCCGTTCGCGGTGCGGGCTACACGATCACCGCCGGCAACGCCTCGCAGCTTTCCGACGGCGCAAGCGCCTGCGTGCTGATGGAGCGCAAGCTCGCGGAGCAGCGCGGATTGCAAATCCTCGGCACCTATCGCGGTATGGCGGTGGCCGGCTGCGAGCCTGATGAAATGGGTATCGGCCCGATATTCGCTGTGCCGCGATTGCTCGAACGGCATGGGCTTACCACCAAGGACATCGATCTCTGGGAACTCAACGAGGCCTTCGCGGTGCAGGTGATCTACTGCCGCGATCGATTAGGCATTCCGATGGAGAAACTCAATGTCGACGGCGGTTCGATCTCGATCGGCCACCCCTTCGGCATGAGTGGATCGCGCATGACGGGGCACGCGCTCATCGAAGGCAAGCGCCGCGGCGCGCGCTACGCTGTCGTCACGATGTGCATCGGCGGCGGGCAAGGCATGGCGGGTCTTTTCGAGATTGGATGAGCCGCGCAGGCGGTATTTTTCGGTCACTTCGTGCCGGAACGAAACGCCTCTGCATAACGTTGGCGTAACGAGCGCTGGACATGTGCGTGCAGCAATGCCGCCATCGGCGAATGCTTTAATCACGGAAATTCAAAGCGTTAGAACGTGAACTGCGAATAGTGAACGGTGATTTTCAACGTTAAGGAATATTTTACTCTTGTATTAGGCCCAAATTGTGCACAGGCTATTAACAGTTTGGAAACTGTTTGGTGCCGCTGCGGACACGCTGGTCACGCCGACCTACGTGAGGCCCATCGAAGTAGAAGAACAATTCTCACGATCACTCCGGCGGCAGCGCCCGGACAGGTTCCTCGAGGCACCGGCGTTCCGGTGCGTGTCCTGTACCTGTTGCGTGGAGTTGCGTCATGTCCCTCAAGAGAAAGCCCACTATCCTTACGTTCGAGGAGCTTTGCCGCCTCAACACCGCGCCCGTGCTTCGCGCCGATAGCAACTGGGTCAAAGAGGACGGGCCACTTGCCGCCAAGGGTAATGTGCTCAAGGCGATCACGCACCCGGGCGCGCCCTTTGGCAGCTTCGCCGACCACCGCGACACCGACGCCGACGGCAACGTCCTCAAGGTCACCACGACCGGCACCATCTTCGGTAAGTTCGGCATCCTGACGCTGAACGCGAACGGTACCTATACCTACAAGCTCTACACCGCCGCGCAGAAGCCTGGCGCTTTCGCAACGGTGCAGGGATTGAGCGAAGGCGAAACGCTCAGCGAGAACTTCAAGTACAAGGCGACCGACGGCTTCGTCACCAAGGGCTCGGTCCTCAAGATCACGATCTTCGGCACCGACGACCCGGTGAAGATCACCGACCTGACGCCAGCCCTGTTGGGTGGCGATGCGGTCGTCGACGAGGATGGACTTCCGGGCGCGGTACTCGATGCGGCCCGGCCCGGAGAGACGGATTCGACCGAATCCACTACCGCCACCGGCAGTTTCAATATTTCCGCGCCCGACGGCCTCGATGATCTCACCGTCGGCGCCACGGCCGTCATCACGAATGGCGTGTTCACGCCGGTCACAATCACGACACCGTTCGGCAACGAACTGAAGTTCACCTCGTTCAACGCGGTGACCGGTGTCGTCACCTACACCTACACGCTTTTGGCCGCCGAAACGCATCCCGGCGCCGGCGAGGACAGCATCTTCGAACAGTTCGTGGTGAAACTCACCGACACCGACGGCTCTTCGGCCACGGCCTCCCTCGACATCCGCATCGTCGACGACCAGCCGACAATCGAGGTGTGCGCACACCACAACGACGACATCATCGCACGCGTCATCGTCGACGAATGCGTGCCGCCGAACCCGCTCGTGGTCGACGAGACCGACCTCAACACGGACGCAACCGGCAATTTCGCCGGCGCCTTCACGCACGATTACGGTGCCGATGGCCCGGGTACGATCGACTACACGCTCGCGACACCGGGCGGGCCGAGCGGGCTCATCGATACGCTGTCGGGCGATGCCGTCGCCGTTGCCAAAGAGGGCAATGACATCGTTGGCCGGATCGGCCCGAACCCGGCCGATATCGTTTTCGTCATCTCGATCAATGCCGTGACAGGCGACGTGACGCTCGACCAGCGACGCGCCGTGGTTCATGTCAATCCGGCGACTGAAAACGAGCTCGTGAGCTTGCCTGCCGGTCTCGTCCAGGTGGTCGCGACGATCACCGACAACGATGGCGACACCGCCACGGCCAATCTCGACGCCGGGAGTCTGTTCCAGTTTTACGACGCCGCGCCCAATATCGATCCAAGCCAATCGGCGTTGCCGGAACTCGCGACCGATGACACCCTCATTCCTGACGATGCCCAGGCGAACTTCGCTGGCGCCTTCACCTCGGCCTTTGGCAACGACGGGCCGAAGGATGCCGACGACAACGATGTCGAAGATGCCGATGCGATCGTCTA
Source organism: uncultured Chitinophagaceae bacterium (assembly GCA_963775145.1). Taxonomy (GTDB): domain Bacteria; phylum Bacteroidota; class Bacteroidia; order Chitinophagales; family Chitinophagaceae; genus Endoryza. The sequence continues at coordinate 274,034 of CAVZHZ010000007.1, read as the reverse complement.
CGAACTCCTCATCAACAACCCGGCATCAGGCGTCAAGGACGTTCTGACCGGCGAGGACATCGTACTGTCGTTGAATGGCAGCGTCATCGAAGGTAAAACGGCGATCGGCGGCCTCGTGGCCTTCACGATCGCGGTCGATACGACCGGAATCGTCACGCTGACGCAGGCACGAGCCCTCGTGCACCCTGACAATCCCGATCCCAATGAACTGGTTTTCCTCGATCCCGCGACCGTGTCCCTCAAGGCTACCATTACCGATGGTGACCTCGATACCGATACGGCCACCCGCGACATCTCCGGCGCCTTCCGCTTCAACGACGACGGCCCGGCGGCAGTTGGCGGCTCGTCGAGCGGTCAGGTCGACGAGGACAAACTGCCGAACGGCATCGAGGGCGGACCAGGCGACATCGACGGCGGCGCCGGCACCACGACGACGGTCGCCACCGGCTCGGTAACCGGGCCTCTTCGACTTCGGCAACGATACGCCGCCGAGCTTCGTGCTCAAATCAGACGCCGCCACCTATGCGACGATCGAGGCGCTCGGGCTCGAGTCGGGAGCCGTCACCCTCTCCTACGTCGTCGCTGGCGACACGCTGCATGCCTTTGCCGGGCTCGTCGAAGTTTTCACCTTCAAGCTCGACGCCGCGACCGGACAGTGGACCTTCACGCTGAAGGCGCCGCTCGACCATCCCGTGGCAGGCACCGAGGACGATATCGTCATCGACTTTGGCGCCTTCATCCGCATCGTCGATGCGGACGGCGACTGGGCGGACGCAACCGGCTCGGTCGTTGTCACCGTCGATGACGACACGCCGACACTGACCCTTATTCAGCCCGGCACCGGCCTCGCCACGCTCGACGAGACCTCCCCAGGTAGCACGGCACCCGCGATCAATCTCGGCGCGATCTTGCCCGGCGACGACCCGGATGTCGGTGGCACCGGCGCCATTGCCAGCGCCGTCAATATCGGCGGCATTGTCAATCCGACGATTGCCTTCGGAGCGGATGGACCCGCGGCGGTCGGACCCGTTCAATATGAGCTGCAGGTTGGCCCAGCCCCTTCGGGCCTTGCGGTGACCGACGGCGCGGCGATCACGCTCGTCCAGGTCAGCCCGACGGTCGTTGCTGGCGTCGTCGACAGCGGACTGTTCGCAGGCACGGCCGCGTTCGCCATCCAGATCAACGCGACCACCGGCGCCATCACCGTCGAGCAGTATCTCACGCTCGACCATCCCACGAACCCCGACCCGAACGACCTGCTCCAGCTGGCGAACGGCTCGCTGCTGGCCCGCGTCGCGATCACCGACCGCGACGGAGACCCGGCAAGCTCGAATGTCAACATCGCCGACAAGATCCGGTTCTTCGACGACGGGCCGATCTTGGCGAACGACACCGATACGGTCCCCCAGGGCACCTACGGCCCGGCCACCGGCAATGTTCTCACCGGCATCGACATCGCCGGCGGAGATGCCAATGCCCTCGACGGCGTGGCCGACACGGCAGGCGCCGACGGCGGCCTCGCGGTCACCGCGATCACTGGCTTCGGCGGCGCGGGCGCGGTCGGCGGGACCACCACCGGCCAATTCGGCCAGCTGACCCTCAACGCCGATGGCAGCTACAGCTACACACGCAATCCGGGCACGCCCGGCGGTGTGACCGACACCTTCACCTACACGGCGACCGACGGTGACGGCGACACGGAGACGGCAACGCTCATCATCAGTATCGCAGATGCCGTGCCGATCACCGGTGCGAACGCTAACGTGCTGTTGGACGACGACGCGGTTCCGGGCGCCGGCGGCAATCCGGATGGCATCGGCGATGATCCGGATTCGGTCAACACCACGGGCTTCCTCTCCGGCTCCGGTGGCGACGGGCCGCTGACCTGGACGATGAACTCGTTCACCTCGCCGGTCGGATTCTTCCCCACTCTTGTCAATCCGGGCCTGGTGGAGGTCCGCCAGGGCGCCACCCTGGTCATGACCATCACCCTCGACAACGCCACCGGCGCCTACACCGTCACGCAGGTCGCCCCGATCGATCATGCGGCGCTCCTCGACGAGAACAACACCGACTTCTCGCTCGGTTATCGCGTCACCGACGCCGACGGCGATCCTGCCTTCGGCAATCTCTCCATCAACATCGACGACGACACGCCCATCGCGGTGGACGATACCGACTCACTGCTCGCGGGTGCCACGGGTCCGGCGACCGGCAACGTCATCACCGACGCTGACGCAGGCGATACCGGCGACAGCGACACCGGCGCGGACAGCGCAGGCGCCGATGGCGGCCTCATCGTCACGGCGATCACCGGCTTCGGTGGCGCAGGCACGATCGGCGGCAGCACCGCCGGCGAGCACGGCACGCTGACCATCAACGCCGATGGCAGCTACAGCTACGTGCGCACCGGCACGGGTGCAATCAACGCGGTCGACGTGTTCACCTACACGGTGACCGATGCGGACGGCGACATCGCCACCGCCACTCTCACCATCACGCTCGAGGACAAGGCGCCGGTCACCGGCACGAACCTCACCGTGCTACTCGACGACGACGCGGTTCCGGGCGCCGGCGGCAATCCAGATGGAACCAACGACGATCCCGATGCGGTCAACGTCACCGGCACGCTCGCGGGATCGGGCGGTGACGGGCCGCTGACCTGGACGGCGTTCTCGTTCACCTCGCCGGTCGGATTCACCCCCACTCTTGTCAATCCTGGCCTGGTGGAAGTCCGCCAGGGCGCCACCCTGGTCATCACCATCACCCTCGACAACGCGACTGGCGCCTATACCGTTACGCAAGTAGCGCCGATCGACCATACGGCGCACCTCGACGAGAACAACACCGGCTTCTCGCTCGGTTATCGCGTCACCGATGCCGACGGCGATCAGGCCACCGGCAACCTCTCGATCAACATCGACGACGACACGCCAGTTGCATCTCCGTCGTCAACCCGAACCTTACGGACGACGAGGGCAAGGGTGCCGTTCGCGGCTGCTTTCGAACGAGGGCCAGGTTACTCCGCTCGCGACCGATGCCGACGTGGCAGGCTCGCCGCACCTCGCCACTGGCGGCGCGGGCTCACTCTTCTCCGCCGGGGCCGATGGGTTCAACTCGGTCTCGGTCACCGGTCCGGCCGTCCAGGCGATCTACAAGCTCGCCAGCGGCGCACCGGCGCAGGAGGCCGTCGGCTATTCGAGCGTGACCGATGCCTCTGGCAACGTCACACTGACGGCCACGGGCGTGGTGAGCGGCAACGTCGCCTTCACGCTCGGCATCGGCAACAACGGAGCCTATATCTTCGAGCAGAAGGCCGCGCTGGTGCATCCCTTGTTCAATCCTTCGGACGAGGACGACCTGCCGCTCACCTTCAACTTCACGGTCACCGACAAGGACGGCGATCCGGCGACCGGCTCACTCACCGTCACGGTCGACGACGACACGCCAGTCGGCGGGGCCGTGGTGGCCAATGTCGACGAGGTGACGACGCTGACGAACCTGATGCTTATCGTCGATGTGTCGGGGAGCATGGGCGGAGGGTCGGGAATCGGCGTCTTAACGCGCCTCCAAGCGGCCCAGCAGGCTATGATAGATCTGATCAACGCGTATGACGCCAACGGCGACGTGGTCGTCCGTATTGTCACGTTCAGCTCCGGCGCTGCGGAGGTCGGCTCACAGTGGATGAGCGTCTCGCAGGCTATCGCGGCAATCGGACTTTTGACGGCCGGCGGCACGACGAACTACGACGCCGCACTCGCCGCGGCTCAGACGGCCTTTCCGGACGCCGGCGCGATCACTGGCGGACAGAATGTGTCCTACTTCCTGTCGGATGGCGTTCCCAATCCGACGGCTGCTGGAATCGATCCGGGTGAGGAGGCGATTTGGACGGGCTTCGTCGACGCCAATAATATCATCTCGTTCAGTCTCGGCATGGGCACGGGTGCTATCCAGGGCCCGCTCGATCCGATCGCTTTCAACGGCGTGACGTCCGTCAATACAAACGCCGTCGTCGTCGACGACTTCGCCGATCTCTCGGGTGTGCTCATCGGCACGGCGGCGCCGATCCTCGTCTCCGGCAACGTAACCGGCAGCATGGGGGCCGATGGCGGATTGTTCTCGCTGACAAATGCGGGCCCGCCCGCGGGCTTCACCTACACCGTCACGGGCAACACACTACTTGTGAAGGACGCGACGACGCTCGCAACCGTGCTCACTCTCACCATGGACCCGGTGACGGGCGCCTACACGGTGAAGCAGAACGGCCCGATCGACCATCCGGGCGCCGGGGCCGACGTGCTGCCCTTCGTCTTCACGGTCGCGCTGACCGACGGCGATTTCGACGGCGCCACCTCGACGATCACCGTCAATATCAAGGACGGCGTGCCGACGGCCTCCAATGTGAATGCCGGCACGCTCGACGACGACAGCCGGACCGGCGGTATCGCTGCCGGACCCGGCGACTTCGATCCGACGCTGTCGACGCTCTCGGGCTCGCTCGGTACGGCCTATGGCAGCGACGGACCGGGCTCGATCAGCTTCGCGGGCCTCCACGGGACGAACCAGGTGATCAACGGCATCACCGTCTCCTTCTCCTGGAACGCCCTCGCCAGCACGCTCACCGCCAACGACGGCGAGCAGAACGTGTTCGAGGTCGTCGTCAACCAGGCGACGGGCGGTTACACCGTCAACCTGCTTGCCTCGCTCGACCATCACACGAATGCGCTGGCGGACAATGTCGAGACCGACGCGACCTTCAACCTCGGCTACACGATCACCGACGGCGACACCGACACGGCGAACGGCACACTGACCTTCACCATCGACGACGACACGCCGGTCTCATTCAACCCGCACTCGACAGCACTTCTCAACAACGGCAACGCCGTTCAGACGGCGCTGCTCGATCTCGATGGTAACATCGACAACAATACGGGTGCCGATGGCTTCGGGTCGTTGAAGTTCGTCAACATCTCCCAGGGTCAGAATAGTGGTTTGACTTCGAATGCTTCGCCGATCCTGCTCTTCCTCAATACGGACGGAACGGTTGTCGAGGGCCGCATCGGGTCGGCAACGGGAACGAAGATCTTCACCGTCATATTGACCCACAACCCCGGTGGCAACGACACTTACACGGTTGATTTGGACGGCCTCATCGACAACGGCGCCGGCGTCGTTTTCAACGATCTGTCAGGCGTCCAAGCCGGCAATCCGGCCTTCCAAATCGTTGAATCGACTTCGAGCGATTCACTCGAGCTGCTACTTACACCCGGCGACCTGATCAGCAACGTTGACGGCACCAGCGGATCGATCAACAGCGATTCCGATGATGTCGGCGTCGGCGGCGGTCAATCCATTTCACCGGGCGATCCATTGCTACGCATCGACTACGGAAGTTTCTCGATCAACACGGCCCCCAACCCCGATCAATTCGTGATCGATGGCCACAACACAGTCAACGGCGCTCGGTTCCGCATTGACCAAATTGTTCCCGGAACTGCAGGCACTGAGGTCGATGTAAGGCTCACGACCTATGACGCGGACGATGACGAGATTATCTCTGGCGATGCAGGCGATCCGATAGACCCGATCACAAAGATTCAGATCTACGCCAGCAACGGTACGACGCTACTCGACGAAGCGACCGGCACCGGGGATGGGTCCACCGCCGGCGGAACCTTCTTCACATTCAATGGTGATGGAAGTGTCTCGGTCGCAAATCTGCTGGAGGACATGTTCGTCGTGACATTCACGACAAACGGATTTAACCGGCTGGAAATCGATAACGTAACCGTGGACAACAACAAGTTCTCCGTCTCCGCCCTCAGTGTTCAGACGGCGAATGTCGGCTCCGCCATCGACATCAACTTCGACGTGGCGCTGACGGATGGCGATGGCGACTTGGCTCTGCCAACGAGCGAGATCAACATCTCGATCCTGCCGACCACCAACAGCCAGATCGGAACCGCCAGCGGTCAAACGCTGACCGGGACAACCGCTGGCGACTTCCTGGCTGGCCTCGCCGGCGCCGATACGCTTCTCGGCCAGGGCAACAGCGATCTGCTCATCGGTGGTGCCGATCAGGACACGCTCACGGGCAGCACCGGCACCGACACCTTCTATTTCGGCGCCACCTCCGACAGCCCGACTTTGGCCCTGGCCGATCTCATCACGGACTTCGATGGCGACCCATCCGGCGGTCAGGATGTCATCGATCTATCGGCCATGGATGCCAACGCCCTCACCTCGACGATAGAGGATGCTTTCGGCTTCGTCGCCGGCGCGACCTCCGCTGTCGTCCAGAACAGCATCACGTGGGAGGTTTCGGGCGGGCAGGTGCTCGTTCGCGGTGACGTCAATGGCGACACGACCGCCGACTTCGTCATCCGGTTGACCAGCAACGCTTCGATCGCATCGCTTCAGGCTGCGGACTTCGTGCTCTAGGCTCAAGTTGCCGTCGACGTGCTTGAAACATGACGAGGAGCAGCCTTCGGGCTGCTCTATTTTCTTGCGCAACCCGGCAATCTCAGGATGAGAGGTATGCCACTCTAGATTGCGGATGAGCAATCGACCAACTGACGTCGCCAATTTGATTTACGCACGTGTTGCATGTCGGCCTCACCTGGGTTGTGAATCGAGCAATTGCCGTCCTGTCCGCTATCCCCGAATCGTCCCAGGGTGTTTTGCTAGAAGTTAACAAACCCTAACGCTTCGGGGGCGTCTGATGATTTTTGCAGGCAATCGCTTCGGCATTCCCTTGCTGGCCGTTGGCATTGTTATAGCCAGCCCGGCAACCGCCGACATGGGGCGTGCTCCAGCTGGCCCTGGCGAGCACTATCTCTCCATCGAAGGCGGCTACCTGCATCAGGAAGGTGCCGACGTCATCGGCTACGGGGTGGCGCAGTCGGTGGCTGCGCCGATCTTCGATGTCACCGTGTCGCCCTCCGAAGGCTGGTTCGCTGGCGCCATGATCGGCTGGGATACCGGCCGTCAAATTCTCCCACACCTGCCGTTCACGCGTATCGAAGGCTATGCGCTGTTCGGCGAAGTGGACGAAAGCGTTTCCGAGGATGCGCCGGCCGGCGGCTTCACGGCGCTCAAGAGTGCCGATGGTGATCCGCTGGTTGTCGGCGGCGACGACGGGCAAACCTCGATCGAGCGGCGCTTCGTCGAAGGCGGCTTGCGCTTCGAAGGCGATAGCGTGCGGACCGAGGGCGGCTCGCTCAAGGACGAGCAGCCGGTCGAGCGGCATTCGGTGACCTGGGTGCTCAATCCGTTCGTGCGCTGGACGGGCGAGGACCACGAGACGGTGGTGAGCTGCCTCTGCCCGGCGACACGCTCGGCTGAGGTCGATACCTTGGCTTACGGTGCCGTGATCGCCATGGAGCCTGAATTCCTGCTTCGCCCCGGCGTATCGCTGGTCGGCCGCGCTGGTATCGGTCTATATGGCTACAGCGCCGATGGCGACTTCCACTCATCGTCGGGCGCTGGCGCCGTCGATCCGTTCGCCTCCGACTTCTCCGACAGCGAATCCGGCATCGGCTTCCGCGGCCAGTTGGGCGCCGGACTGAAGTTCTGGCTGTCGCAGCGGTCGATCCTCGATGTCTTCGCCGAAGCCGATTACTTCTCCGACATCGGTACGGCGGCCATGGCCGACAATCAGCCCAGCAACGCCAACTCATCGCAGGTCGCAACCGATGACCTGTGGGAGGTTCGGCTCGGCGCGCGGCTCACCATCGGTCTCGGCGGGAACTGAGGCCGACTTCATCGGACTGTCGACGGCGCCAGGGAAACACGGCGCCGTTTTCATTTGTGGGGCTCGCGAAGCCGCAATGCCTCAATCCTTTGGCGCCACCGCATTGTCGCGGAAGGCCGCATCGACCGCGCTTACGATCACATCCGCCTCCCGCCGCGACAGGATCAGCGGCGGCGACAGGATGATGATGTTACCGGAGGTGCGGATCATCGCACCGGCCTCGTAGGCGAGGTCGCCGAGCGCCGCCACATACTTCTTACCGGCCGGCGCCTTTGTTGCCCGATCGGCGACGACCTCGATCGACAGCATCAGCCCTTTGCCGCGCACATCGCCGATGCTCGCGTGCTTCGCCATGAGGGCCTTGAAGCCCGCCAAGCAAATGCTCGCCTTGCGCATGGGCGTTCTTGACGACATCGAGCCTCACCGTCTCCTCGATGCAGGCGAGCCCCGCCGCGCAGCCGACCGGATGCCCCGAATAGGTGTAGCCGTGATAGATCGCGCCGAGCGCGTCCTTGTTGGCCTTGAAGCCCGCTTCGACCTTGTCGTTGACGACGCAGGCGCCGAGCGGGAAATAGCCCGACGTGATCGCCTTGGCGAGGCACATGATGTCGGGCTTCACGCCCCAGGCGCGCGATCCCGTCCAGGCGCCGGTGCGGCCGAAGCAGGTGACGACCTCGTCCGCGATCAACAGGATGTCGTGCTTGTCGAGCAACGCACGGAGCTTGGGCCAATAGGAGGCGGGCGGCACGATGACGCCGCCGGCCCCCATCACCGGCTCGGCGATCATGGCGGCGATGGTATCGGCGCCCTGGAACTTGATCTCCTCCTCGAGCGCGGCGAGGCAAAGGTCCGTCAGCCGCTCGGGATCGGCCTCGTTGAAGGGATTGCGATAGGCAAACGGCGCCGGTCCATGAAACACGCCCGGCATCAGCGGCTCGTAGGCGCGGCGGAAATTGGCATTGCCGTTGACCGAGGCGCCACCGAAATGCGTGCCGTGATAGCCCTTCTTGAGGGCCAGGAACTTCACGCGGTCGGACTGGCCCTTTACCTTCCAATATTGCCGCGCGATGCGGAGCGCGCTCTCGACCGAGTCCGAGCCACCGGAGGTGAAAAACGCCCGGCGCATGCCCTCGGGCGCCAGGAACTCGACGAGCCGGTGGCCGAGCTCGATCAGCGGCGCGTTCGTCGTGCCGCGGAAGGCGGAGTAGTAGGGAAGCTCGGCGAGCTGGCGGGCGATCGCCTCCTTAATGGGCTCGCACGAGTAGCCGAGATTGACGTTCCACAGGCCGCCGACCGCGTCGACGACGGTGTGGCCGTCGAGGTCCGTCACCCGCACGCCCTCGCCTTTGACGATGATCTTGGGCGGCAGCACCTCCATCTCGTTCGGATGCGCCATGGGATGCCAGATCTGCTTGGCGTTGTTCTCACGCAGGAAGTTCGAGCTGATGGCATCACGCATGGGTTGTCTCCTTTGCGTCAACTGAGCGGCCGATCAAAGCCAAAGTCAATGCGCGGCTGGCATTGACAACAAGGGGAATTCGGCGACGGTAATCGCAACAACGGCATTCACAGCGCAAGAGCCCAGCATGTCCAAGCCCCTCAACATCCTGATCATCGGCACGGCCGACACGAAGGCGGACGAGCTGCTGTTCATGCGGCAATGCATCGAGGGCCAGGGCGCGCGCGCGCCGATCATGGATGTGGGTGTGCTGGGTGCTCCGCCCTTCCCGCCGGAATATCCCAACACGGACGTCGCGGCGGCCGCCAACACGACCATCGGCGCGATCGCCCAGCATGGGCGACGAGAACGAGGCGATGGCGAAGATGGCCGAGGGCGCGTCGGCGCTGACCCTGAAGCTCTACATGGAGGGCAAAGTCGACGGCATGATCGCGTTGGGCGGCACCATGGGCACGGACCTCGCGCTCGATGTTGCCTCCGCGCTGCCGATGGGCGTGCCGAAATTCGTCGTCTCGACGGTGTCCTTCTCGCATCTCATTCCGCCGGAGCGGCTGGCGCCCGATCTCATGATGATCCTGTGGGCGGGCGGGCTCTATGGCCTCAACTCGATCTGCCAATCGGTGCTGAGCCAGGCGGCCGGTGCCGTCGTCGGCGCGGCCAAGTCCGCGACGAAGCCGCAGACGGAGCGGCCGCTGATCGGCATGGGCTCGCTCGGCAAGAGCTGCATCGACTACATGGTTCGCCTGAAGCCGGCGCTGGAGAGCCGCGGCTACGAGGTCGCCGTCTTCCACTGCACCGGCATGGGCGGTCGGGCCATCGAGAGCCTCGCCAAGCAGAAACGCTTCGCGGCCGTGCTCGATCTGTGCATCTGCGAGGCCGGCAACAGCTACAATGGCTCGCTCGTCAATGCGGGCGCGACGCGGCTCGAGGCGGCGGGCGAGGCGGGTATTCCGCAGATCGTCGCGCCGTGCGCGTCCGACATGATCGACTTCCAGACCTGGGCGGGGACGCCGGAGAAGTACAAGGACCGGCCCTATCACGCCCACAACCGCCTCATCGCCTCGACTATCATGTCGCCGGAGGAGAAGCGCGGTTTCGCGCATTACATCGGCGCCAAGCTCGCGAAGGCCAAGGGTCCGACCGCGTTCCTGATGCCGGCGCGGAGCCTGCATGCCTGGGACCAGGAGGGCGGGCCGCTCTACGATCCGGCTGGATTGAAGGCGATGACCGAAGGTTTTCGCGAGGCGATCAAACCGCCGGCGCGCTACATCGAGCTCGACGCGAAGGCCAACGATCCGGCGTTCAGCGATGCGGTGCTCGCGGTGTTTGATGAGTGGGTGAGGGCGGGGCATATCGTGAGGGGGCGGGGTGAGAGGAGCGGCCGCATTGCGTGATGCAGCTGCCCCTCACCCTCCCTCTCCCCGAGGGGGACCGGCAGGGTCGTCCCTGACGTTCAGCTGAGCACGGCGTTGCTCCCGTACGAAAGTCGCGCGAATAGAGGGCGGCGCCAATTCCCACAAAGGAATTATGCGTTCCACGAGCTCACCCCTCCACATTCGTATGCTGGTACTTCTCCAGCACGCGCTGCGGATACTTCAGCGCATCGCGGCGGAAGGGGTCGCCGAGTTCTTGCGTCACCATCACCTCGATGACCGTCGTCTTGCCCTTTTTCTGCGCATCGCACGCCTTGTCGAGCGCTTCGCCGACTTCGCCGAGCTTGTCGACGACGACGCCCTCGGCGCCCATCGCGCGCGCCACTTCCGCGAAGCTCGGATTCTCTAGGTTCACGCCGAGGAAACGCGTGTCGTAGAAATCGACCTGGTTCTTCTTTTCCGCGCCCCACTGCTTGTTGTGGAACACGACCGCGGTCACCGGAATGTCCTCGCGCACGCAGGTGAGGATCTCGCCAAAGCTCATGCCCCAGGCGCCATCGCCGACATAGGCGACCGCCGGCCGCTTCGGATTGGCGACCTTGGTGCCGATGATGGTCGGGCAGCGCATAGCCGCAATTGCCGAAGCTCATGGCCGCGAACATCGAGGGCGCCTGCTTGAAGCGCAGATAGCGAGTTCGACACCGAGCAGATATTGCCGATGTCGGTCGACACCATCGCATTCGACGGCAGCGCCTTCTCGAGCTCGCGCAGCATCTGGCGGGGATGCATGTAGGGCGAGCCCTTGGAGATTTCCTTCGACCAGTCGTCCTTCTCGTGCGTCCAGGCGGTGAGTTCCTTCTCCCAAGCGTCCTTCTGCTTGTTGATCTCCTTCATGCGCTCGTCCGCATTCGCGCGTCGCGGCGAGCTTGCGGTTGGCGAGCCGGTAGGTCAGCGACTTCGCCGCCGCCTTCGCATCGCCGACGATGCCGACGGAGATCTGCTTGACGAGGCCGAGCATGCGATGGTCGCTGTCGACCTGAATGATCTTGGCGTTCTTCGGCCAGTAGTCGAGGCCGTGCTGGGGCAGGGTGCCGAAGGGGCCGAGCCGGGTGCCGAGCGCCAGCACCACGTCGGCCTGGGCGATGAGCTTCATCGCTGCCTTCGAGCCCTGATAGCCGAGCGATCCCGTCCACAGCGGATGATCGGAGGGGAACGAGTCGTTGTGCAGATAGGAATTGACGACCGGGGCCTTCAGCGTCTCGGCGAGGTCGACGCATGCCGCCATGCCGTCCGACATGATGACGCCACCGCCCGAGACGATGACGGGGAATTTCGCCTTGGCGAGGAGGTCGGCGGCTTCGTCGAGGCTTTCGTCGTCGCCGGGGCCGCGGCAGATGTTCTTCGGATGCGGGATGTCGTAGTCGGCCTCGCCATAGAAATTGTCGCGGGGAATGTTGAGCTGGGTGGGGCCGCGCTCGCTCATCGCCATGTCGAAGCAGCGCGCGGTGAGTTCGGCCATGCGCGGATGCTTGGAGACATGCGCCTGATATTTGGTGATACATCCCGTAGTAAACAAGAGCGTATCGGTGAAATAAGCAAATCGGTTTTGACCATAGAAAATCATTTGGTATTGGTTATTTCCGCTTCCGGTGTTTTGAGAAGTAATCAATACATGTACATCCGAAGCCAGCCTGTCGGCCAGAAAATCAACAATATTGATTTCCGTTCTTATAAAATCCATATCGCACCAGGTATTGCTGCAATCTATAAATACTTTGAGTCGTTCCTTTTGCCCGGAGTTATTTTGGGCGGAAGCTGCCATTGCCAGTATAAAGGAAAGGAAAAGAACATAAAAGTGTTCGGCTTTGAACATGATGAGTAAGGTTTAGTATAAAATACTTTTCCTTTACAGCCATAGGATTTGAATAATAATTTTAAATAGTATTATACCAGGAAAAGGAAAATTCGCTTCTCCCCATATTGAGTTTCTTAAAGTAATTAAGCTCGTGTTCGTGAGATTCTATCCGAAATTACCACAGTTATCCGGGTAATTAGCCGGTTATTTTATGGAAGGAAAGACTCCTGGATGGAGCGGATTTGCTTTTCCATTGGATGCAGCTTTAAATAAGTATTATATAATACTTCTACCGCTTTTTTACCTGCAGTTCCAATATCCAGGGAATAATTATTGACATAAAGCTGGATATGTTGCCTCATTACTTCTTCACTCATTTCCTGCGCGTTCTTTTTTACATATTCGGAAAGGTGCGGATAGGTTTTAAATGCGTATTCAATGCTCAGCCTGATGAGCCGGTCGGTTTTTTTTAGAACTTCTTTATCGACCGTTCTCTTCGCGATAATACCCCCTAAAGGGATAGGCAAACCCGTACGGTGTTCCCAATACTCACCCAGGTCGATCACTTTTTTCAAGCCTTTTGCCTGGTAGGTAAAACGATTTTCATGAATAATTACTCCGAAATCCACTTCGTTGTTCAAAACGGCCTTTTCAATAGAAGAGAATACCATGAATTTCTTATTGATGGCGTTCGGATAGGCCAAAGAAAAAAGTAGATGGGCAGTAGTATTTTCCCCGGGAATCGCTACTGCCTCCTTTTCAATATTTAATTCTTTATTGCTGATTTCGTTCCTCGAAATCACCAATGGCCCCACTCCCTTTCCGAGTGCACCGCCACTGTTTAAGACTATATAATTATCCAGCACCTGCGGAAATACTCCGTAACTGATTTTCGAAATATCCAGTTTATCCTGCAATGCCCATTCATTAAGCGTTTGCACATCCTCTAACCGTACTTCAAATTCTAACCCTTCCGCATCAATTTTATGATTCACCAAGGCATCAAAAATAAAGGTATCATTAGGACAGGGGGAGTATCCAAGGGTGAGTTTCATGGTAATTGCTGTAAGAAAGTGATCAGGATTTTATTCAATTGATTAATGGCTTCCTCCATTTTCCAGTGGCTTTTGTTTCTTTCTCCCACATAATTAGAAACCGAACGTATTTGTATAAAGGGAATTTTTTGCTGAAGGCATATGTAATGCAGGGCAGCTCCTTCCATCGATTCTATATCCGCACCATACTTTTCTTTTAATTGCTCAATTCTTTTTTCATCCGTAGTAATTTCATTGACAGTAACCCCGGTAGCAAAAGGAATTCCTGTCTTTTTCCAGCGTTGCCAGGTAGGATTAATTAATTTTTTATTGATAAACGGTTCGCTATTTGCGTTTGCAAGGCTTAGATCGAAGATGTCTTTAAACATTCCATCTTCGGTAACCCCGCTGTCGCCCAAAAATTCTTCCTGGATCAAAACGGTACTGGCAGGCGGATAAACATCGGAAAAACTGCCGGCAATACCTGCTTGTATAACAAGATCGGGCGAAAGATTTATAGTCCGGGTGGTAAGTGCATAAGAACTGGCTAATAATCCGACCCCACTTATTAACAAATCAAGGGTTTGGTCATTCACCATAAACCCATTACTATTCAGGTAATCAATGGTAGGGGCAATTTCGCGGCTGGTGGCAGCCATAATCAATACAGCCATAATGCAAATATCTGAATTCGTGCCGAGAAGCCCTATTCGTCTGCTATTTACCCGGTAAACTACTATAGTTTAAAATGTACTAATTTCACTTGCAATTGAACTTTTGCGGAACCTATCTGTTTATTGCCGCGTGCTCCATTAGGCTTATTTGAATGACCGGCACACTTCCGGTAAGACTAAATAGCGATTTGTTCCGAAAAATTCTGGCGCATTATTTCAGATTCGGGTGGATGTTGTCAGGCATCCGACCAGGTTGAACATTTTCTCTAGTTAACTTGTAATTACATTGGTATGAATAATAGGGTAGCAGTTTACAGGAAGGAACATTTTAATGCAGCGCACCGTTTATACAATCCCGCATGGGACGAGAAGACTAATTATGCGGTATTTGGCAAATGTGCCAATCCAAATTATCACGGCCATAATTATGACCTCGTGGTAAAGGTAACCGGGGTAGTTAATAAAGACACGGGGTATGTTATGGATATGAAAGAATTGAGTGATATAATTAAAGATAATGTGCTCGATGAATTTGACCATAAGAACCTCAATATGGATGTATCCTTTTTTAAAGAACTAATTCCTACGGCGGAAAACATATGTATGGTTATTCACCAGATATTATCCAAAAAGATTGATTCAAAATTTGAAATACAGGTTAGACTCTTTGAAACGGAGAGGAATTTTGTTGAATACCCGGTTTAGAATAGAGAATAAGGAATGGGAGATGAAAAATTAACACGATGCCCTAATAATTTTTTGCTTGGGTAGGAAGGTCGTGAAAAGGAGAACTTTCAATTATAGAAATAATATACATCATCATGGCTTACAAAAAAACAGAACAGTACGAGGATAAAATTACCAGCGGACTAACAGAGAATTACCGGCAGGCGCTTGGGTTGTTAGGAGAAGATCCAGACCGGGAAGGGTTGTTGAAAACACCCGAGAGGGTAGCCAAAGCCATGCAATACCTCACCCAGGGTTACCATATGGATGCAAAGGCCATTTTGAATTCGGCAAAATTTCATGAGCAGGTTAGTGAAATGATTATTGTAAAGGATATTGAACTATACAGTATGTGCGAGCATCACATGCTTCCATTTTTTGGCAAAGCTCATATTGCCTATATACCCAATGGATATATTACCGGGCTCAGCAAATTAGCAAGGGTGGTGGACGTATATGCCAGGAGATTGCAGGTACAGGAAAGAATGACCACACAAATACTTGACGCGATAAAAGAAACTCTGAATCCTATTGGGGTGGCCGTGGTTATTGAAGCCTCTCATCTGTGCATGATGATGCGCGGGGTGCAAAAGCAGAATTCGGTTACTACCACCTCGGCTTTCTCTGGAGAATTTCAGAAAAACAGTACCCGAAGCGAATTTCTAAAGCTCATCGGTGCCAATTTGCATTAAGAATCAAGCGTTGCAGAAACGATTATAGCCGGATGCCATAAAGATTTTGTCAGTTAAAGTCTTTGTGGCATTTTTGTTTTTCTAAACCGTCGTAGAATTATGAAGCATGCATACGTGTTCCCGGGGCAAGGGTCGCAATACCCTGGCATGGGAAAAGAACATTATGAGAATAGTGCATTTGCCAAAAAATTATTTGAGCAGGCTAATGATATATTAGGATTCCGGATTTCTGATATCATGATTACCGGAACTGAGGAAGATTTGAGGCAAACCAATGTTACGCAGCCGGCTGTTTTTCTGCATTCCGTAATTGCCTATAAAAGTATTGAGGGGGCTAAACCGGATATGGTAGCCGGTCATTCATTGGGAGAATTTTCAGCCCTGGTGGCAAACGGAACTTTGAGTTTTGAAGATGGATTACAATTGGTATCTATCCGCGCCAGTGCTATGCAGAAAGCGTGTGTTATGAATCCATCCACTATGGCTGCAATCCTGGCATTAGCCGATGAAAAAGTAGAATCGATTTGCGAAGATGTTCTGAAGGAAACGGGTGAAATAGTAGTACCGGCTAATTACAATTGCCCGGGGCAGCTGGTAATTAGCGGCTCCTTGAAAGGAATAGAAATAGCCTGTGAACGAATGAAAGCGGCAGGGGCAAAGCGGGCATTAGTTCTGCCCGTAGGGGGCGCTTTTCACTCACCGTTAATGGCACCGGCAAAAGAAGAATTAAAAGCAGCTATCGAAAAAACAACTTTTCATCAGCCAACCGCTCATGTTTACCAGAATGTGGTGGCGAGAGCAGTATATGACCGGGAAGAAATTCAGCAAAATCTCATCGATCAATTGACCAGTGCTGTAAAATGGACCCAAAGCGTTCATTCTATGATTAAAGATGGAGCTACTAATTTTACCGAAGTGGGACCCGGAAAAGTATTGCAGGGGCTGGTTATGAAAATAGATAAATCAATGCTGGTTGAAGGCGTTAGTTGATGGTGAAAGAATGGCCGCCTGTTCTGTGGAGAATATTATCTTAGGGGAATTGGACATGTCTGGTTATTTGCTAAACCTAAAAAATCTATAGTTAATTTGGTGTTATTACCTATGAATGATGATTACTCCTAAAAAGAGAAAGATTTATTTGGCGAAATATTCTCAACTGGTTTACTTACAAAAAAGGATATTCATATTCAACAATACATATAAACAGGTTAATTAAAAATGCTGTACCCGGGATAAATTACCAGATCAGTTTCTTTCAGACTAAATATGATCCTACTTCAAATAAATAATAGCGGGAAGGAGTTTCTGCCGTATCAGACATTCAACATAAACTTTATCAAAATCCAATTACCGGGTGATTGATCTTAATATCTCTTACGAATCAAAAATCAATATGGCAGTTAATCCATCCATCATCCAATTTGGCATTGTAGTATTTTTTATAAAAGTTGATAGCCGGTTCATTCCAGGCTAATACCTGCCACATTACTCCACTGAATTTCTTTTCTTTCGCTTCTTCAATCAACCGGTCCATCAATAATTTTCCAATGCCTTTTCCCCTGGCGTCCTGGGTTACCAGTAAGTCTTCGAGGTACATACGCTGGCCCTTCCAGGTGCTGTAACGGATATAATAAAGAGCAAACCCCTGTATTTTGCCCGCTTCTTCAGCTACAAAGCCCCACCAAACTGGATTTTCGCCAAAACCACTTTGCTGAAAATGATCCAACGTAACAGTTACTTCGTTGGGGGCTTTTTCGTAGTCCGCCAGTTCCTGTATCAATTCAAGTAATCTTGAACAATCTTCTTTCTTTGCTCTTCTAATGATAATACTCATTTGTTTTTTCTAAATTCTTATTTAGCATTTCAATATATCCCTGTTTTCAACCGGCAATTTGATATAAGGAACCTTCTATATTTTTTATTTTCTTGCACCTACTCCCTTTACAAATCGGCCTGGCTTAGCGTTCGTATGCTCGGTATCTTTTAGCACCTGCATGCCATTTACCCAAACATGCCACATGCCCGTTGCATATTGGTGGGGTTTATCAAATGTTGCCTTATCAGACATGGTTGCCGGGTCAAAAATTACAATATCAGCATAATTACCCGTCTTTAATTCCCCTCTTTTCGCAATCTTTAAATTTGAAGCGGGCAGTTTCGCCAGTTTTCTTATGGCTTCCTGGAGCGGAATAATTTTTTCATCGCGACTGTATTTACCCAATACCCTTGCAAATGTTCCGTAGGCCCTTGGATGCGCATTTGATTTTAAGAAAACCCCTTCAATGGTATAAGAACCTTCATCACTTCCAAAACTAACCCATGGAATGGCCACCTGTTTTTTCACATTTTCTTCGCTCATCAGGAAATAAGCAGTCCCTACTCTTGTACTATCCTGAATTATCAAATCCATGGCTGTTTCTTCGGCTGATTTACCCCTTAATCGCGCTACTTCAGCAAGAGTTTTACCAGTATATTTTTTTAATGAATCCTGTTTGAAACCAAGTAACAATACGTGCTCCGCTCCGCCGGCACCATAATATAAATTTTCCCAATCGGCAGCGTTGGTATTCATAGCGATTTTCATTTTTGCCCGTATGACGGAATCCATCAGGCGCTCTCGAAGTTTACCAAATCCTCCATCCTGTAAAGAAGGAGGAAAAGCTGCCGTCATGCCAGTGGCGCCAGCAACATAGGTGTACATGTCGGCGGTTATGTGTAACCCTTCCTTTCTGGCCCGCTCAATTCTCCGGATCACGCTATCCATCTTGTTCCAGTTGTCTTTACCGCCTGCTTTTAGGTGATAAATCTCCGCGGGTATATTTGCTTGTTGAGCAATCGTAATTAATTCTTCCACTGCTTCATAAAATTTATTTCCCTCGCTCCGCATATGGCTGATGTACGAACCCCCATATTTCGAAGCTTCTTTACATAATTCAATGAGTTCATCTGTCTTTGCAAAAAAAGCCGGGGGATAAATGAGCGATGAACCAACTCCTAATGCTCCTTCTTCCATCGCCTGCCGAACCAGGGCTTTCATGCTATCAAGTTCACCCGGTGTTGGTGCGCGGTTATCTTCTCCAATTACGTAGTCGCGCACTGTGGTTGCACCTATAAATGAAGCCACATTACAGCTGATACCTTTTTTTTCCAAAAAATGCAGGTATTCTCCAAGGGTGTTCCATTCAATATTATATTTTATATCTCCCTGCGAACGTTGTTCCCGGTCTTTCATTTTTTTATTGAGCGGCCCCATGCTCCATCCTTCCCCCATTACTTCTAATGTTACTCCTTGCCGGATATCACTTTGTGAACGGCCATCTTCAATCAGCGATTCATTGGCCCAGCTAAGCATGTTAATGAAACCCGGGGCTACGGCCATTCCGTTGGCATCCGTTTCGTTCCTTCCATTTGCTTCTTTTAAATCTCCAATGAAAGCAATGGTATCTGCATTGATAGCTATATCTCCTTTATACGGATCACCGCCATTTCCATCATAGATCATTCCATGGCGGATGATGGTATCGTATGGTTGTTTTTGGGAGCAAGAAAGAAGCAACACGCATAAAAAGAGATATAGGTTTATTTTTTTCATGAAATCTATTTTAATCAATATAGAAATTAACAAATAAAATGCTGTTTATGCCCAAAAAAATACTAGCACATCTGCTACCAGTCACATTCGTACATTCGCACATTCGCACATCTGCACATCTGCACATTCGCACTCGCATGCACATTATCATATCATTTCTTCTTTGCCTTAAACGTTCCATTGGGTTGAATAAAACTCAATCCCGATGTTTCACCTTTGTCATTCACATCAAACTTCACACTATATCCTTTCAATACCTTTAAATTGAATTCATCTTTTTTGGTTGGCACCAATTCATAATCGGGTTGGCCGGGTACCAAAACCATTAACGTGTTTTCTCCCCGGATATACACTTTAACTGTAACGGCTCCCAATTCATAATCGCCCAGGTATTTTTCGAGGTCCTTCTTCTCTACTTTAATGGCCGGTGGTAATTTTTCAAACACAATTTCTTTTACCGCCGGTTCCATTTTTACTTCGAGTGAGGTAATCTCTCCTTTGGTATTAGTATTGAAAAGTATTTTGGTGGCATCTTTGTTTTCCTTCCTTTCTTCGGTAGAGCGTATCCGGAATACATCAAAATGATAATGTTGCAGGTAAGATTGGGTTCTCTTTCCGGCTTCATTGTAATCCGCCCAGGTAGTATCATTCTCGCGGAATATTTTTACTATGCCATATCCCTTGTTCTCATATAAACCATCATATTCGTTGGCATCATGCAAAGGCTTTGTATTGGGTTTGCGGTTCAGGCTGTCTGAATTGGGTAGCAATTTGGCCGCTTCATTACCTTTTTTTGCTGCATCCAGTTGCTGTTTGCTCCAGTTTCGATATGGCAATTTCAGCATTCGGTCGGCTATAAAATTTCGGATGCTGGTAGATACTCCTCCCTGGCTGGATACGACAAATATGCCAACACTGTCCGAAGGATAGAATCCGGTAGTAGTGATGAAGCCATCGATACCGCCGCCATGTTCAATACGCATATGACCACGGTACGAAGTGATCATCCATCCAAATCCATAGTTGGACAAAAACAAGTCCGGGTTTTCTTTACCGGGGGTACCCCCTCCCATACTCATTTGAGAAGAAGTTGCCTGCGATACATATCCGGCAGGGATAATTTCTTTTCCATTGAACTTGCCACTGTTAATCCAGGTAATGAGCCAGTTGGCCATATCCTGCGAGCAACTGTTTATGGAACCGGCCGGGCCAATTGCATCTATATTAAGGTACGGTATTGGGTTGATGATGGAATCATCCTTTACCGTATAAGCCAGTGACCGGTCAGCCGATTTTTCCATATCTATGACGGACATATTAGTACTGTTCATGCCGAGGGGTTTGAAAATTCTTTCCCGTATATTTTCTTCCCAGCTCTTGCCTGTTAATTTTTCCACTACCACTCCTTGCGCCAGGAACATGAAATTATTGTATTGCCATTTTTCCCGTAGTTCAGCGTTTGGCTCCTGGTACTCTATGCGGGAAAGCAGTTCACTACGACTGGCCTTAGATCCATACCAGGAATAATCATGACGTGGTAAACCGGTTCGGTGACACATCATATCCCGCAACGTAACATGGTTATTTAAGTGTTCATTATAAAATTTAAGTTCAGGTAAATAATTGCGAACCGGTTTATCAAAATCAACTTTACCTTCTTTTTCCAGCATACCTAACATGGAGGAGGTAAACGCCTTGGAGCAGGAACCTATGGCAAATAAGGTGGTGGCCGTAACCGGCAATTTCTTTTCATAGTCCCGATAGCCAAATCCCCCGGTATACACTACTTTATTTTTCTCTACTACTGCAATACTTACACCCGCCGAATGCCAGTCTTTCAGCACTTTGTTTACAAAGGTGTCTAGTCCTTTTAGCCGGGGATCCGTCGGCGACTGCGCTTGCAATATTGTTATTGAGAAAAGAAGGCAAATAAGAGGGGATGAAATTTTTTTCATATAGCAGTTTTAAATAATTAATATGGTGATTGATTCTCTTTCCGGATAATTTTATGATGAAAATAATTAATCTCTCTGGCTATGCCATTATAAAAAAGTATTCAATTTAGCTTAATGCCTGGTCCAGGTCTGCCAGGATATCCTGCACATTTTCCATCCCGATACTCATCCGGATCAAACCATCAGTAATTCCATATTGCTCCCGTTGTTCTTTTGGTACTCCGTAATGGGTCATTGAAGCCGGATGGCAAAGCAAGGTATCGCAGGTACCCAGGGAAACGGTACGGGTACATAATTTTAATTTGTTCATCATATTAATACCTGACTGCAAACCACCTTTCAATTCTATACTCATCATCGCGCCGGGATGGCGCATCTGTTTCATAGCTACAAGATGATCGGGATGTGAAGCCAATCCGTTGTAGTTTACTTTACCAATAGCCGGATGATCTTCCAAAAAATTCGCTACTTCCATTGCGTTATGGCAATGCCTTTCCATCCGGACTTCCAGTGTTTTCATTCCATTAATCAGTAAAAAAGCGTCGAAGGGATTTCCATTTCCGCCAAGCAGTCGATGCACTTTGGTGGCATGGCCGCTCATAAAGGTTTTATCTCTTCCCAACAGGATACCGCCAATGGCTGTACCATGTCCGTTTAAGAATTTCGTGGTAGAATGCACAACAAAATCCACTCCGTAGTTGAATGGTTGCTGCAGGTAAGGGGTAGCGAAGGTATTATCGCAGGCTATTATCTTATTATATTTTCTGGCAAGTTTCGTCAACTCGTCAATATCCACGCATTGAATGGTAGGATTAGCCGGTGTTTCAATGTATAGCATTTTTATTCCTGGATCTTTCTTCAAAGCTTCCTCCGCTTTATTCAAGTCGCGCAGGTCGGCAATTATACCTTCCATACCTAACGGGGGAAGTACCCGGTCTATCCACTCCTGTGTACCACCGTACAGGGAATAATGAGATAAGACCTTATCACCTGATCTTAAAGTAGCTATTAATAAGGTACTGATCGCGGCCATACCTGAGGCATGTAAAATGCCTTTTACCTCCTGATCTGTTCCAAACGTTTCCATGGCAGCGATTTTTTCCTCCGCTTCTGTCATCGAAGGATTTCCCCAACGGCTATATATATACCCTTTTTCCTGCCCGCTGAAACGCCGCATACCCTGTTCTGCATCATCAAAAACATAAGTGGAGGAGGCATAAATGGGCGTGAGGTGGGCATACATAGGATCTTTAATATGACCGCCATGAATAGCTGTTGTACTGAAACCTGATGACATATTCTTGTTAGGCATATATGGTGGAATTAAGGTGAGTTTAGACGTTATAATAATATTAGATATGAGGCCAAAAAAATATATGGCCAACTGTTTGCTAATTTGAATCACAAATTATTACTTTGCGGTGATTTATAATTCATTAAACCTAAAAAGAAAGACCATGAAAAAAATTTCTTTCATTATTGTCGCATTTATCGTTCTGGCTACCACAGCCTCTGCTCAGGTAAAATTCGGTGGAAAAGCCGGAATTAACATCGCCAAACTTTCCGGAAAATCAGAAGGGGAAACGCAAAACCTGGACTCTAAAGTGGGACTCCATATTGGTGGACTCGTAGAGATTCCCGTATCGGAAAGTTTTTCAGTAATGCCGGAATTAAATTTTGATCAATTGGGTGGAAAGCAGTCAGTCAGTTCGTTTGAAACAAAATTATTGATGAACTATCTTTCTGTTCCTGTTCTGGCTAAATATAATGTTGGTGGCCTTGGTATCTATGCTGGTCCTCAGGTAGGCCTTCTGCTCAGCGCCAAAGCTAAAGTTGACAGCGAAGAAGAAGATATAAAGGACCAATTCAAGTCTACTGATTTCAGTGCTGTATTCGGTGCCGAATATAATTTTCCGTATGGCATTTTTGTTTCCGCCCGGTATAACCTTGGGTTGACAAAAATTACTGACCCGTCAACCAGTGATGATTATGCAAAGAACCGCGCTATTACTGTTGCCGTTGGAATCAAGTTTGGAGGTTCTTCCGGATCTGCCAAAAAATAATATTTAATATAATTATCTAAAAAACCCTGTTCAAACCCGGACAGGGTTTTTTAATTTTATGAATTGCCTTTATTTTTGATCAAAATGTTACATGAAAGAATTGTTGGGTCAATTAGCTTCTTATAACACCTGGGCCAACCAGCGATTAATCGAATGCATCCAATTGGTGCCGGAAGAAACGACTGTGAAAGAAATTCCCAGCAGTTTTAAAACAGTACAGGCAACTTTATTACATATGTGGGATGCGGAAAGTATCTGGTGGCAACGTATGAAACTGCAGGAAGGCATAGTGGCCCCGAGCGTACATTTTAAGGGAACGACCCGTGACGTAATAACGGCCTTACTCCACCAAAACAAATTATGGGAAAATTGGATCGCCGGGGCTTCCCCCGCCGCGCTCGAACATGTGTTCATGTATTATAATGCAAAAAGTGAAGGGTATAAGATGCCAATTCATCAAATGCTGGTACATGTATTTAATCATGGCACCTATCATCGCGGACAATTAGTAAATATGCTGCGGCAATTGGGGGTACAAAAAATTCCCCAGACAGACTTTGCCGTATGGACAAGAATTAAGAAATAATTTGGGCTTCAGTTATTATGCACCTCTAACGCGTTTCACCGCTCATATTCAACATCCCACTTCACACCGTACGCATGAACCTACCCGCATGCCGTATTTCACATCCCCACTACATATCCCGCATCGGGTTAATTCTTCAGCATTCAAACGTAACATTGACCATTCTTCTTTCAGTATTCACTTTTCTCATTGAACCAGGAACTTACTAAACACCCATCCTTCCACATCATTTAATCCATGAACTTTTTGAAGCACTTCTACAAAACTCCAGTTCCCTTCTCTTTTCATCACCTGCACTTTTGTGGCGGGTGGCAACATGCGCGTAACCGGGATAAATTGAGTGCCGGGGCCGGAACGGATATTTACTTCGGCGCTCGTTGTAAAGGCATTCAGCGTATTTTCTTTTCTTCCCATTGATTTGGCGCGGAAACTACTCATGGGAAATGCCGGGCCGGGATCACTCTTACGGAACGGTGCAATATCTTCATGCCCCACGATATCTACCAGAGAATATGTTTTTACCAATAAGGATGCGACTTCGATAGAAACCTCTAATTGTGTTTCGGTATAGGCATGCCAGGATGCTTCCGTTTTATCATTTTTATGTTTTGCAATCACCACTTCGTTATCCGGTACTACTCTCTTATCTACTGAGCAAATCCAATTACTGCCGGTTTTTTGCAATCGACCGGCGTTAACCAGTTCAATACCTATAGAGTATTTATTCAAGCCTACCAGGCCGCTCCACTGACTTTCGCCGGCATGCCAGGTAATAACATTGAGCGGGGCGAACTGGGTTATGCTGCCATCTCTTCCAATAAGTAAATGGGCGGAAGCTTTTGCCTGCTTATTAGCGAACCAGCTGATAGCCGACTGAGCAGTAGTGGCGGCCGTGTAATGCATCACTAGGTATTTGGGAAAGCCGGTACCAAATGCGCCTCCCTTATTGGGGGTGGCAACAAAATTCACGGGCTTTCCATCGTTACCGTATAGCAGATGTTTAACAATCTTCATAAGAAAAATTTATAGTTATTAAGTGTGAAACAGACAACGGGCAGGAAAACGGTTTTGAAGGGCAGGAATGCCAAATCGTTTGTGCAAGCTACTTCCATAAAGTTAAGAAGACAATACCACTTTGCGGGGATGGTGAGAAAGTCGGCAGTTTCTGGTCATTAGTCGGGAAATTGGAGTAGGAAGTGACGAACCGGAAGCCAAACAGCATTACAAGAGTCAATAGAATCGGGTAGTACTGAAATGTGAATCAGTAGTAAGTTTTTGAATTTCCCTGTCTTAGAATATAGAAAAGTGAAATCGGTAGTATTGTTTTAAATTTAAGGAAGATTTATGCAGTTTTGAATTATTTGGGTTGTTGATGAAATTCTTAAAAATGAAAAAATTGTTATGTTTCATAGCATTTGTTTCAAAAAGATTCGTTTTTAACATAGCTCTTGTTGTTGTTATTTCTTCAAATACTAAGTCCCAGGAGGTAATAGCCAGGGTCTTTACTGCCAAGGATGGATTGCCTTCTACCTATATCTTCAATACATACCAGGATAAACTGGGGTACTTATGGATAGGCTCACCGAATGGGCTCAGCCGATTTGACGGCAATCAATTTACTTCTTACGGGTTATCGGACGGATTGCCGGATACGAGAACGGTTTATGAATATATGGATAGCCGGCAACGATTTTGGGCGGGCACAGCGAGAGGGATAGTTGAATTTAAAGGGAACAGATTTATCAGCTATCCGCTTTCAGATTCGCTACACATCAAGTGGGTTTTTCAAATTCTGGAAACAAGGAAAGGCCAGATTTGGGCTTTAACGGATGTGGGAGTATATCAATTTGATTTAAATAAGTGGAATAAGATACTATTATATCCAGGGTATGAAAATCATCCATGCAGGACCATCATAGAAACCGAGGATGGTTTATTTATTAATTATGGAAACCTGCTGGTGTTGAAAAAAAAAGACCATTCATTCAAGATTATTGGAAGTCTCAAAATGGCTGGCTATTTCTATAATCAATTATCCTTTTCAAGCGGGAATGTGTTTCTTTCGACATTAGATGGCATGTATGAAATTATTAATCAGCAGTTAGTCAGGTTAGAAGGAGTACTGAGAACATTGAAAGGGATTTATACCTATTTCAGGGATAGCAAAAAAAGATTCTGGATAGCAAGCGATAAAAGGGGTCTGCAATTAATGGTGCCGGGGGATACTGCCCGTCTTGCGAAAATTTATAAATCCTCGGTGGATATGGTTGTCCAGCAAATTTCAGAAGACAACCAGGGAAATATTTGGGTGTCATGCGGAACCGGGCTTTTGAAAATATCTTCAATGGGGTTTAAAGTATTTGATCTTCCAGCTATTATTGGCAAAAATATTCTGTATAACGTTTTACAATCTCCTACTGGACCGCTACTGATCAATAACGGAAGCCTGACGATGCGTACGGTTGAAAATACGGTATTCAGCGATATCAAATTGCGAAGGAATTCCGCAATTCTCAATGATCAATTGGTTATTGACAATTATGCCTTTGATAATGAAGGCCGCAATTGGTATTGTTTAAGAGGTTTTACCTTAGTAGTGCAGGATGGCAATAAAGTATATGAACAAAGTAAGAAGCTGGCTCATTTAGGGGATGAAGTATTTGATGTATTGTACGATGTGTACAGAAAGAAAATAATATTAGCAGTGAAAACGCAAAAATTTCCTTCCCAGTATAATGATACTTCCTACAGCTCTCTTGCGATAATTACTGATTTAGATATAAGGGGGACCGTAAGGCGTTTGCATCAATGCGCGAACGGAACAATCCTGTTTGCTACCGATAGAGGATTAGTTTACTCTATAGATACACTGAATAACTGTAAACTCCAGTTAAATGAATTTAACACCGAAGGAACAGTGAGTAAATTCTGTAATGACCCTTCCGGCGATACCTGGATAATTTATAGCGGGAGAGGGTTGCGCCGGTATTCCTGGCAGAATGATTCATTGATTTACAAAGAACAACTTGCTAAAGCCAATGGACTACCGAGCGACAATGTAAGTTCTTTATGTTTTGACAGCAAGAATAACCTATGGGCATGTGATAATTCTTCTGTTGCTATTTTTTCAAAGAAAAAGCAATCCTCCCTTACCCAGGGCTATCATATAGCACGTTTCTTCGGTGCACAAGATCTGCAAGTGTCCGGTGCTGTTGATACCCGGCTAATTAAAGATAATACCGGGAATATATGGTACTTCTCCAGTAACCATTTGATATGTTTTTATCCTGAAAAAATAATTTATCACTCACCTGCGCCAGGTATAGCCATTGAAAACTTAGAACTTAATCTTCAGCCAACTTACTGGGCCGACTATGCTGATTCTTTATCAGGGATATTTCAAATCCCCTTCCATCCTCAACTCTCCCATAATAATAATACACTTGGTGTATATTTTAAAGGCATTTTTTCGTCTGGCACGAATGGTATAAAATATTCTTACCAGCTTGAAGGCTTAGATAATGAGTGGAGTGTTCCATCGGCCAATGATTTTGTTTCATTTGTGAAGCTACCTGCCGGAAAATATGTATTCAAAGTAAAAGCGCAATTGCCTGGCACCAGCTGGAGCGAACCAGCGGTATTTTCATTTCAGATTAAGAGTCCGTTCTGGCAAACCGGGTGGTTTTACCTGTTAGCGGGGATCGCTTTGTCGACTGGTATATATATATTATTTCACTTCCGGTTAAGGCAAAAAATAGGTTTATTAGAAATTCGAAACCGCGTTAGCCAGGACCTGCATGATGAAATTGGGGCATCAATGAGCGGGATTAACCTGCTAAGCCAGATAGCATCTGAAAAATTACAGAACAATAAACCGGAAGAAGCAGCTGAATATTTGTTAAAGGTTAATAATTATTCGCAGGATGTAATTGAAAAGCTGGGCGATATGGTATGGATCTTCAACCCCCAAAACGACAGTATTGAAAAATTGTTACAGCGCATTAGATCATTTGCCGTTTCAATCGCAGAATCAAAGAATATGAAAATTCATTTTGAAACGGATAAAGAAAGTCAAACAATAAATTTAACCATCCGGCAGCGAAAGGCAATTTACCTGGTAAGTAAGGAAGCCTTCAATAATATATTCAAATATTCTGAGTGCCAAAATATTTATTACAATCTTGCTGTTAAAGGCTCTAAATGGATACTTTGGATTAAAGATGATGGCATTGGGTTTAATGCAATGGATAATAAGAATGGAAATGGCCTGAAAAATATGCTGGCAAGAGCAGATGAAATCGGGGCAACATTCGAAATTAAATCCCAGGTGGGAACGGGAACCACTATAAAATTAGAGGTGTAAATTTACCTCATTTGGGGGGGTAACACTGCTTCATATAAACCTACATTTGTACTGTGATCGGTAACAGGGAAATACGAGTAGCCATT
The DNA here is from genome assembly GCA_963775145.1 of uncultured Chitinophagaceae bacterium. Taxonomy (GTDB): domain Bacteria; phylum Bacteroidota; class Bacteroidia; order Chitinophagales; family Chitinophagaceae; genus Endoryza. The sequence goes on along the minus strand of CAVZHZ010000007.1, from coordinate 245,820 downwards.
TTTGAGGATAATCCGATTATGATGGATGCTTACCGGTCAATCTTAAACGGTTCTCCCGGCTTTTCCTGTGCCGGCAGCTTTACCAATTGTATTAACTGGAAGCATGATATAGAAAAAAGTAATCCTGATGTTGTACTGATGGATATTGAAATGAGTGGAATGAATGGAATAGAAGCAACAAAGCTTATTAAAAAGGTATTCCCTTCCATCAGAATATTGGTACAAACTGTATTTGACGACGATTCAAAAATATTTGAAGCGCTGTGTGCAGGAGCTAATGGATACATTCTAAAAAACACTTCGCCTGTAAAAATGCTGGAGGCGATTACGGATGTACAAAATGGGGGAGTAGCTTTTAATCCGACTGTCGCCGCTAAAGTAGCGAGACTTTTTCGACAATTTATTGCCCCCTCTGCTTCAATTAATAATTACCAACTCACCGACAGGGAAAAAGAAATTCTTCATCTACTTACTGAAGGCATACCCATGCCACGTATTGCCGAAAGGATATTTCTGAGTTATGAAACGGTAAGAGGATATGTAAAAAGCATTTATCACAAATTGCATGTGGCATCGGCTACTGAAGCGGTAGCCAAAGCCTTGAAAGAAAGATTGGTGTAATTCTTATACTGCCCTTTTCAAAAGGAACACTTTTTATTTTTCTCCAAACTTCACCAATGAATTTTTCAATACCCCTCATTTGGGGGCTTGTCCGGTATAATAGCAACGGGTAGGTTTGTTTGGTAATTTTATCGTTAACCATGTCTGTCAACCACCAGGCATCAAACCTTAACTTATGAGTAAGATTGTACAAAGGGCAGTTATATTATTCTCATTCATATCTTTTTTCAATATTGCCTGTCAAAAAGAAATCAAACAATTTCCTGCACAAGATGATGTTACTTCCGCTAATAAAAGCGGGAAGCATGGTCATTTAAAACAAACCAAAACCTATTCATCAGAAGTGGCTTTTAAATGGATTGATATGCAGTTACACTTGTTCCGCACAAATGCTACTCCCATCGGAGGATTACCTCCCGCCCGTATTTTTGCTTACAGTGCTATTGCATTGTATGAATCCGTAGTTCCGGGCATGCCTTCTTATAGAACCTTATCGGGGCAATTAACCAGTATGCCGGATATGCCGAAAACAGAGCATGGCTATGCATATCATTGGCCAACCTGTGGTAATGCTTCCCTTGCTGCAATGACCCGAAACTTTTTTCCTAATACTTCCCCGGCTAATAAAGCATCTATCGATTCGCTGGAGAATGCATTGAACGCCGCCTATAGTAACGAAGTGAATAATGCGGCGTTTCTGCGCTCTCAAAGTTTTGGTAAGGCCGTTACCCAGTTAATTTTCGATTGGTCAAAATCAGATGGCGCGGCCAACGCCAATGCGCCCTATATACCTCCGGTTGGCCCCGGACTTTGGGCCCCCACACCGCCTGCATTTGCGCCTGCCATCCTCCCTTATTGGGGGAATAACCGGTTGATGGTAGGCGGCAGTTTAGATGGAAGTGCACAACCACTTGCGCCAGCTTACTCTACAGCTCCAAATTCGGCTTATTATCAGATGGTTAAAGAAGTATATGATATTTCCCAATCACTCACGTCAGAACAAATTGCCATTGCTCTATATTACCGGGATAATCCGGGTTATGGAGGAGGACATTATATTTCTATTTTAAGACAGGTATTAGGCCAGGAACAACCCAAGCTGGATTTTTCTGCTCAGGCTATTGCCAAAGTGGGTATTGGTTTATTTGATGCAGGTATTGGATGCTGGAAAGCCAAATATCAATATAACCAGGAACGTCCGATAAAATATATACGGGAAACTTTGGGCCATCCGTTATGGAACCCTTTATTTGGTACACCACCATTTCCTGATTTTCCCTCTGGTCACTCCTCTATTGCAGGAGTCTTTGAAGTAACCGCTACCGCTTTGTTTGGAGCCCATTATCATTTTACAAATCATACATATGATTACCTGGGAATGGCGCCCCGGTCATTTAATTCATTTAGTGACCTGGCAAAAGAAATAGGAGATTCCCGTGTTTATGCAGGCATACATTACACTTATTCCTGTGAGGCAGCAAGAGAGATGGGTAAGAAAATTGGACAGAATATTCTGAATAAGGTGCATTTTAAGAAAGACGATGACGACCATGACCATGATCACCATAACGACCACGATAAGGATTAGATAGAATGTAATAAAAAGCGGCCCAAAGCTAAGGGCCGCTTTTCGGAGTTAGGTTCCGGACCGGGTCGATTTATTTTCAAGGAGACAGTATACCTAATACTCCCACTTCACTAAGGTTGCACCCCAGGTGAATCCACCACCAAAGGCCGCCAGCACAATCTTATCTCCCTTATTCAATTCTTTTTTCCATTCCCATAAACAAAGAGGAATTGTGGCCGCAGTGGTATTTCCATAGCGCTGGATATTCAACATTACTTTATCCTGGCTTAATCCCATCCGATTGGCAGTAGCATCAATAATTCTTTTATTAGCCTGGTGCGGAACTAACCAGGCAATATCATCCCCTGTTAAATTATTTCGGTCCATCAGTTCTGCCGCTACATCGGCCATTCCTTTAACCGCAAACTTGAATACAGATTGACCCTCCTGGTAAGCAAAATGCTCTTTGTTGGTAACTGTTTCTATACTGGCGGGTTTTAATGATCCGCCCGCTTTCATATTTAAAAATTCACCTCCGCTTCCATCGGTTCTTAAAATACTGTCCAACACACCATATCCATCATGATTGGGCTCCAGCAGCACGGCGCCCGCCCCATCACCAAATAATACACAGGTATTCCGGTCGCTGTAATCGATGATGGAACTCATTTTATCGGCCCCGGCTACCACTACTTTCTTGTACCGGCCACTTTCAATTAAAGAAGCTCCGGTTGTTAAAGCAAATAAAAAGCCGGAACAGGCAGCCAATAAATCAAAACCCCAGGCATTCTTAGCGCCTAATTTATGACAGGCTAAATTAGCCGTCGAAGGGAACATCATATCCGGGGTTACGGTGGCTACAATAAGACAATCAATCTCTGTGGCGCTAATGCCTCTCTTGGTTAATAATTCCTGTACAGCGGGAACCACCATATCAGAAGTAGCTAGTCCGGGTGTTTTTAAAATTCTTCTTTCTTCGATTCCGGTGCGGGTTCTGATCCATTCATCGTTGGTATCTACCATCTTCTCCAGGTCAGCGTTGGTTAATTTATCGTTTGGAACATAACCACCCACAGCAGTAATAGCGGCTGTAATTTTTGATGTCATCTTTTGATTCTTTATTTATTAGCGGAGGTAAAAGTAAAGGAATTATTTTTTAATAAATGATCGTTTAGTGGACTAATGGGCGTTGGTGTAATGGTATGGATGGCGAATGACGGATGGCGGATGCCTTGGATTTGGGATCAACTTCAACTAGGCAGAACCAGCATATCTTGCGCATAGAATGGGCTTTATTTATTCATAATCTTCTTTGAGAATAAGGATTAGTTGATTTGGAAGAATTCGCCATTCGCCATTCGCCATTTCACAAATTTGTTTTCCTTACTTTCGCACTCTATGATCGCTTTTGTTCGAGGTAATTTTATTCATAAATCGCCCGCATTGGTACTGGTTGATGTAAACGGAGTGGGGTATGAGCTGCATATTAGTTTGAATACCTATTCCAGTATTCAGGCATTGGAAAAGGGGCAATTGCATACTTATTTACAGATAAAAGAAGATGCACAAACCCTCTATGGCTTTTTCGACGTACAGGAGAAAGAACTCTTTGTTCAGCTCATCAGTATATCCGGCGTGGGTGCAGCAACGGCCAGAATGATGCTGTCTTCGTTGAAGCCGGAGGAAATAGTTAGAGCAATTATCCAGGGTAATACCCGGCTACTGGAAAGTATCAAAGGAATCGGGAAAAAATCGGCTGAACGGATCATCCTGGAACTAAAAGACAAAATGTCCAGGACCTCTTACAATATAAATATTTCTCCCTTGATAAACAATACGTTGGAGCAAGATGCGTTAAATGCCCTGATGGCCCTCGGCATAGCCAGACCAACCGGAGAACAGGCAGTACAACGCGTATTAAAAGCAGAACCGGCGCTGAGCCAGGTAGAGGACATCATAAAAAAAGCGCTAAAAACCATCTAAGCCTATTGTAAAGGATTTCTACCTAACTAATTCTTGGGAAAAGATTGTCGCTCAAAGCTGACTTTTTCGTTATAAAATCAGTTGTGCTTACAGCTGTATGTATAGTTGTCTTTTTTTCATCGAAGGCTGCTGAAAAACCCCTGCGCGATACTGTTCCAACAGAAGATACCCTTAAATTTCCCATTCACGACCGGTATGGCGATCACTTTTCTAACCCCGGCCGCAGTTCTTTCGATCTGAAGAACCCGGTGAATATCCGCGATTCCATCGTGTATGATCCTACTACCCGGCAATATTTCATTATCGAAAAAGTTGGGAACAAGTATTACCGAAAACCTACCTACCTCACCTTCGATGAGTTTATGGCCATACAGGCCCGTAAGCAGGAGATGGAATATTTTAAGAAACGTTCCAATATTCTCAACAGCCTCAACCGAAAAATGGTGCGGCCAAAGATGAATGTTTACAATAACCTCTTTAACCGCATTTTTGGTGCAGGGCCGGATGGAATTCCAAAAGTGGAAATTCGTCCACAGGGAGATGTTAACCTTATTGCGGGTTACCAGGGACAAAATATCAAGAATCCTGCTCTTCCGGAAAGGGCCCGGCGAAATGGTGGTTTTGATTTTGATATGAATGCCAACCTGAGCGTAATTGGAAACATCGGTGATAAATTAAAGCTGCCCATTAATTATAATACCCTGGCTAATTTTAATTTCGAAAATCAATTGAAATTGGATTATGCCGGTTCCAAGGATGAAATTTTAAAAAGATTGGAAGCCGGTAACATCTCGTTTGCGTCCAAAGGAACCCTTATTCCGGGTGCGCAGCAATTGTTTGGGGTAAAAACACAATTGCAGTTTGGTAAATTATTTGTTACCGCCGCATTGGCCAACCAGCAATCGCAGCGGCAAACGCTGGGCTTACAAGGGGGTGCCACCAATACTTATTTCGAATTTAAAGCCAATGATTACGAGGAGAACAGGCACTTCTTATTAGCTCAATATTTCCGCAATAACTATAATAATGCCATGAAGGATTTACCAAAGGTAAATTCCCAGGTACAGATCCTTCGCATTGAGGTATGGGTTACTAATCGTAACGGGGCTACAACGGAAACGAGAGATGTAGTGGGATTGATGGACCTGGGTGAAAACAAACCGTATAACCCTTCTGTCATTTCCCAGTCTGGTCAGCCCCTGCCTTTTAACGATGCCAATAATTTGTACCGGAACATAATTAACGATCCTAACAGCCGCAGCTCTTCTCAAATCACTAATAAGTTATCATCTCTTGGTTTACGGCCTGTACAGGATTTTGAAAAAACATTTGCCCGTAAATTGTTAATGAATGTTGACTATTCATTCAACCAGCAGATTGGTTTTATATCCCTGAATCAACCCTTGCAGCCCGATGAAGTGTTAGCCGTGGCTTTTCAGTATACTTACAACGGAAGAGTTTTCCAGGTAGGCGAGTTTTCACAGGATGTGGCGCCGGATACTACCGCTTCCACCAATATCACCGGACAGCAAAAAGTTTTCTTCCTTAAATTATTGAAGGCTACTTCTCAGCGGACTAATCTTCCTATCTGGGATCTGATGATGAAGAATGTGTATTCATTGAAAACAAAAGATGGAGGTATCTTATCTACCATCCAGCCCGGAGATTTCAAGTTGAATGTTTTGTATGAACAACCCAGCCTCGGTCAAAAAAGATATTTACCCGAAGGAGATAAAACAGGTACCCCGCTTATTACATTATTAAACCTCGACCGGCTCAATACGCGAAATGACCCGTTACCAGACGGGGTGTTTGATTATTTGGAAGGCTTTACCGTTATCTCGCAACAGGCCCGCATTATTTTTCCTTACCTGGAACCGTTCGGAAGAGACCTGGATTCGGTAGCATTTAAAAACAGCACACAGGCTATCCGGGATAAATATGTTTACTACCCCCTGTACGATACTATTAAAGAAATAGCCAAAACATTCGCGAATCTCGACCGGTATATAATAAGCGGCTATGCCAAGGGGCAATCCACCTCCGAAATTTCATTGGGCGCATTTAATGTACCGCCCGGTTCTGTTTCGGTCTTGTCAGGTGGCCAGGTACTGGTAGAGAATGTGGATTATACCATCGATTATAATTTAGGTACGGTCCGTATACTGAACCAGGCCATAATTACTTCGGGTGTTCCGGTAAGTGTGAAGTTTGAAAACAATGCGGGTTTCGGTATTCAATCGCGCAACTTTATGGGATTGCGTCTCGATTATATGGCCTTAACAACCGCCAGGAAATCGCTGAGTATCGGAGGTTCGATAGTTCGGTTGGGTGAAAGACCATTCTTTACCAAAACAAATTACAATGAAGATCCCATTCGCAATATGATGTTTGGGCTTGATTTTAATTACCGGACCGAATCGCAGCGGTTAACGCGCTGGTTAGATAAACTTCCTTTTTACAGTACCAACGAAATGAGTACCATTACCGCTTATGGGGAAGCTGCCTTATTGAAGCCCGGCCACCCACCCCAAATAGGTAAAGGAAGTAACGGATTAATATTCATTGATGATTTTGAAGGAAGCCGTAACTCAATCGACTTGAGGTTCCCGTTAGTTGGCTGGGGATTATCAAGCACTCCTCAGGGGAACGGGTTATTTCCGGAAGCTGGTTACCGCGATTCGCTCGAGTATGGATTTAATCGCGCCAAAATAGCCTGGTATAATATAGAACCTGTTTTACAGGACAAAAGGAATGCTAATAACCCGGTTAAGAACTATGAAGATTTTTCCGATCCAAGAATCCGGCCGGTAAACGTCACCCAAATCTATCCAAACCGAACGCCTGATTTCGGACAAGCGCAGTTAGTAACCTTTGATTTAGCTTTTTATCCAACGGATATCGGGCCCTATAATTTTGATGCTCGCCCCGGCAGCGTAACGGCGGATGGTAAGTTACAAAATCCGAAAACACGCTGGGGTGGTATTATGCGGGGTATTGACCAGGTAGATTTTGAAACAGGTAATGTTGAATTCATTGAGTTTTGGGTGCAGGATCCTTTCTTAAAAAACCAGGCCAGTAGCGGCGGTCAATTATATTTCAATTTGGGAAATATTTCCGAAGATGTACTGCGGGATGGAAAACGCTTTTTCGAGAATGGAATAAGCGGGCTTAACACAAAAGCTACCGAAGATTCTTCCGGCAAGTGGGGTAAGGCACCGGCCAATCCTATACAGGTAACCCAGGCGTTTAGTAACGATCCGGCCGATCGGGAATTACAGGATGCGGGTTTTGATGGATTAATCAATGATGCAGAAACGCGTAAGTTTCAGCAATACCTGAATACCCTCGCAACTAATTTTGGAACCAATTCCGCTATTTACCAAAATGCAATCTCGGACCCTTCGCGGACGATTTCAAAAATTACCGGGATGGAATCTATGATCAATCACAGACAAAAATTCTGGGTAGATATAAGAATATTAATAATCCGCAGGGAAATTCACCGGTTGCAACTGCGGCAGCAATTCGTAAATGCCTTTACCTTGTATCCCGACCAGGAAGAATTCAACCGCGATAATACCCTGAATGAACTGGAAGAATATTTTCAGTACCGGATCGAAATGCATCCTTCAGCGGACCCGCTGATGCAGGTAGGAAATAATTTTATTACCGATAAGAGAGAGTTTACGCCCAATGGCGGCCTTCCGGAAAGTGGTATCTCTTCCGGGTACCAATAGCCCAGTACGAAAAAAAGATCGGCAATATTCCCGATTTCAAATCCATCCGCTTTATGCGGATGTTCTTGCATGGATTTGAAGATTCCGTTATTATGCGCTTTGCCAAATTGGAATTGGTGCGAAATACCTGGCGCCGCTTCAATTACCAGCTCGATACTACCGGTGTATATGATTTGATTCCGGCAAACACGGCCACCACCTTCAACCAATTGGCCGTAAATATTGAAGAGAACAGTAGCAGAAAACCAGTGGTATATAAAACACCTCCCGGGGTAGTGCGTCAGCAGCAACTCAGTAATAACAATGTAAACGTGCTGTTGAACGAGCAATCACTGAGTATGCAGGTCTGCCATTTATTTGAAGGGCAGTCAAGAGGAGTATTTAAGACATTGAACCTGGATTTGCGGCAGTTCAGTCGCATACAGATGTATTGGCATGCGGAGTCTGTAAATTCCAGCCAGACATAAAGGATAATGAACTGTATGCCGTGGTGCGTTTAGGAAATGATCTCATAAATAACTATTATGAGGTGCGTATTCCTCTAAAGATGACGCCCTGGGGAACAACGGATCCCGGAGCGATCTGGCCCACCGGAAACGAAATAGATATTTCCCTTGATCAGCTTACGAAATTGAAAGTAACGCGAAACACTAGTGGAAATGTGTTACAATATTTCAGGCAAACAGATGCTGATGGCAGAGAATTCGCCATCTTGGGTAATCCAAATTTGGGGGAATTGAGAGTATTCTTTTTAGGAGTGGAGAACAGGAAAAGGGAAGAGATCTGTACTGAAATTTGGGTAAACGAATTACGGCTGAGTGGCCTGGATGAAAAAGCCGGTTGGGCCGCTTTGGGAAGAGTTGATTTTAAATTAGCTGACCTGGGATCTTTATATATTTCCGGAAGCGCTCATAGCACCGGGTTTGGCACTATAGAGCAAAGAGTAAATGAACGCTCCAGGGATAACTATACCCAGTTCGATGCAGCTACTAACCTGGAGTTGGGAAAACTGCTGCCTAAAAAAACCGGGTTGTCCATCCCCGTTTATGCAAGCATCCAGCGAACAGTTTCCACTCCTCAATACGATCCGTATGACCTGGACATAAGCCTCAAGGATAAAATAAGGGGAGCTGCATCGGGTAAAAAGGATTCCATACGGGAAGACGCGATTGATGTAAAAACGATCAAGACCCTGAACTTCACAAATGTAAAAAAGAACAACATCAGTGGTAAGAAACAACAGTTATGGAGCGTGGAGAATGTGGATGTCAGTTATTCGTATTATAAAGAAGAACAACACAATCCTTTAATTGAAAGTAATGAATTGACCCGCCACCGGGCCGGCCTGGGATATAATTATTCCGCTTCTCCCAAATACTGGGAGCCCATGAAGAAAATCTTCAAATCGAAATCGCCCTGGTTTGCCCTTGTTAAAGATTTTAATGTGAACCCGGTTCCTTCCTTGCTTGGTTTCCGGGCGGATGTACAGCGGCAATTTGGTTCGTTCCGGCCCAGGAACGTGGGTGGTCCGAAAGGAGGCTTGCCGGAAACCTATGATAAATATTTTACGTTCGATCGGGTGTATAATCTCCGCTGGGATCTTACTAAATCAATTAACATAGATTACTCTTCAACCAATAAAGCATGGATTGACGAAGATTCCGGCCGGCTCGGTAAAAACGAGCGAAGGAAGGTTTGGGATAATCTATGGAAAGGAGGAAGAACAATTTCTTTCCAGCAAAATGCGTCTGCTTCCTATACTTTTCCAACGAGTAAAATTCCCCTGCTGGACTGGACCACGGTTCGGGTAAGTTACAATGCTACCTTTAGCTGGTTAGGGGCTTCTTTGATTGCACGAAGTTTAGGAAATACATTAGGTAATACCCAACAGAAGAATCTTACCGGAGAAATGGATTTCACTAAACTGTATAGTAAGTCGAGGTTCCTGAGGGCCCTGGAAGATGATGCGCCTCCGCCTCCGCCACCGCCTGCCACCAATCAAACAGATACCACTTCCGGCAAAAAGAAAAAGGTAAAGCGTGATAAAACGCAACCATTGGAATTAAGTCCCGGAGTAAAATTTGCAGGTCGAATTTTCACTGCGTTGAAGCGGATCAGTGTCAATTATTCAGAAAACGCGGCAACTACTGTTTACGGTTATACTGATAGTACCAGGCAATTAGGAATGAACTTCAAATCCAATGCGCCCGGACTTGGATTTGTATTTGGCCAACAGCCAGATACTTCTTTTATAAATCGGTTAGGGAAAAGGGGATTATTATCGGCAGACCCTAATTTCAACTTTCTTAACCGGCAGGATTATAACCAAAAACTGGGGGTAAATGCCCAGTTGATTCCGATACGCGATCTTACTGTTGATATTAATTTGGATAAGACATTCGGTAAAACATATTCTGAATTATATAAAGACACGCTGGGATTCAGTGGCAATTTTAACCGCCTGAACCCATATGCAGGAGGTAGTTTCAGCATAAGCTATATATCCTATAAAACGCTTTTTGAAAAAATACCGAGTAACGAGGTTTCGCAAACATTTAAAACGTTTGAAGCAAACCGGTTGATCATTTCCAAAAGACTGGGAACAAAAAGTGTTTACTCTGGAATTCAGGGAGCCGATGGTTATTATAAGGGGTATGGCAAATATGCCCAGGATGTTTTGTTACCGGCCTTCATTGCCGCTTATACCGGGAAAGACCCTAACACCGTCGCCTTAGTGGAACAATCAAATCCCCGCACCCGAAGTAATCCGTTTAAAGGATATTTGCCCAGGCCTAACTGGCGCCTGACCTATAATGGCCTGACACGAATTAAAGGGTTGGAAAAAATATTTACCAGTTTTACCGTATCCCATGCGTATAACAGCACGCTTAGCATGAACAGCTATAATTCATCCCTGCTTTTTGAGGATCCATTGCGCGTGGGATACCCTGGTTTTATAGATACACTGACCGGCAATTTTATTCCGTTCTTCCTGGTACCGAATATTACCATCACCGAACAATTTGCTCCCCTGATTGATGTGGACATGCAGTTTACTAACCAATTAACGGCAAGGTTTGAATATAAAAAGTCGAGAACACTTTCTTTGAGCCTGGTCGATTTTCAGCTAAGCGAAAACCGTTCAACGGAATTTACCATTGGGGCCGGATGGCGTAAACGCGGAGTATTCTCATTCATTAAATGGAAAGGCAAACCGTTAGACAATGATGCCGCCTTCCGGCTCGACTTCAGTGTGCGAGATGATGCGACAGCCAATAGCCGGCTTGATCAAAATACTTCTCTTCCTACGGCGGGGCAAAAAGTGGTATTCATAAACCCTTCAATAGATTATGTAATCAGCAACCGGGTTAATATTAAACTTTATTTTGAGCAAAGAAGAGTGGAACCTAAAATTTCAACGGCCCCTCCCATTACCAATACGAGAGCAGGAGTGCAGATACGAATATCTTTAGCGCAATAGAATTTAGTTTGTAGTTGGAGGTTTGTGGTTCTTTTAATGCAGGTTTTCCTAATAAAGAAAAGAGTCTTTTTCTCGAAGAGTAGATTATTTGTTTCAATTTGAAAAATTTGTGCAAGAGAAAAATGACTTGGAAATTAGGAACGAACGCTCCAGGTACAGTAATTCGAAGGGAATTATTAACTCATCTGCGAAAGGTAGCAACTCAATAATTAATTCGGATTATTAAACGGAGGGTAAACCACAAACTACAAACCACAAACTCCTTTTCTTACATCTGCGTTTTTTTCAACAGCAGCACATACCCGCATAATTTCTTTTTATTCTTATTAACCTGTACAGGCTTTATCATGTGGTATTCGGTAAACTTGGGGATATAAGGATAACTGATGATGTTTCCATCTATCGAGCCCCATTGATTTCTTTTATAAATCACTTGCTTTTCGCTCCAGTCGAACATACGCACTTCGTATAACCTTGATTCGGGGTCACCAATAAAAATAAACTGGTATAAAGTGCCCTGGGTCATGGGAAGGATAATGGGCATTTCGTATTCACTTTCCATCGTCATGGAAGCTTCTCTTAATACACTAAATCCCTGGGAGGAAAATATTTTTTTAAGGCTGTCTACCGATTGCTGATAAGGATTGCCATCACAGCTTTGCTGCCTTATTAAATCATTTTGGGCCAATAAACGATTGGAGAATAATACAGGTAAACTGTAAAGAAGGATTTTACACAGGACCTTAATCATAATCTCTACGGTGTTTTTAGGGGATATTCCGGATCACTTTTCGCCTTACTAATATAGTCAATAGATCCCAAAATGCAAACCTGGGTTCTCACAAATAATATTGTGCTGTAAGTATTGATATGTAGCAGGTTACGGATTCTTATACAAATAAAAAGAGTTGGCCTGCGCGGTGCAGGTCAAAACCAGGTCGTTTATACACACATGAGGCGGTAAACTGCTGCAATAATATACCACGGCTGCCACATCTTCAGCGCTCAGGGGTTGATAACCTTCATACACTTTTGAAGCCTGAGCTCTATCTCCTTTGAAGCGTACCAGGGAAAACTCCGTATCAGCGGCCCCGGGATGAATGGCGGTTACTTTTATCTTATGACGCAACAAATCGATTCGCATGGCTTGCGATAACGCGTTTACGGCAAACTTGGAAGCGCAATAGGTATTGCCTTTTTCATATACTTCCTTGCCGGCAGTGGATCCGATATTAATAATGTGACCTCCTGTGCCGCGTTCAATCATAAAAGGAACTACTGCCTTGGTAACATATAATAACCCTTTCACATTAGTATCGATCATGGTATCCCAATCGTCCAGCGATGCTTCTTCAAAATAATCCCGCCCCGCGGCCAGGCCGGCATTATTAATAAGGATACTCACCTGTTTCCATTGATCGGATAAACCATTGATGGTTTCGGTTACTTCCTTCCTGTTTTGTATATCAAAACAAAGTGGTAACACCGCAGTATTATAGTGATTGCAAAGTTCCTGCTGAAGGTTCTCTAATCGATCCCTGCGGCGTCCGTTAATAATAAGATCGTAACCATGGGAAGCGAATTTTACAGCCATTGCTTTTCCAAACCCCGACGTTGCCCCGGTTATAAAAACTATTGATGCCATGCGTATTTTTTTTGCTGTTGCAATCTACAGCAAATGACAGAATGAAGTATGCAGTTCTACGGTAATTAACGGATAAGAACGGCGGTTCCCTGGCGGATAATTATTTTACCCGTATAATCTTTTCCTCTTGCCTGCCAAACATAGGTGCCGTTGTCCTGGAGTTTTCCGGCTACCATACCGTCCCAGCCTTTGCCCGTTTGCGAGGTTTGGAAAAGCAATTGCCCCCATCGATTGAACACCCTAAAATATTCCAGGCTGGCTATTCCCACCGGTATGGGTCGCAATACCCTGTTTCTGCCGGTGGGGGCAAAGGCATTAGGTACAAAAATATCAGGAACCGTTTTAAACACTTTAATGTTGATCGTGTCAAGCGCAAAACATCCTTCGGTGGAATAGGCTCTTAGTATATATCTGAAATTATCAGGTAGCATAGCCACCGGATTTTGAATAAAGGCATTGTTTAGGTAAGTAGCCGGACTCCATTGATATAATTCAGCCCCTGTTCCGCGTAACTGAAGAGGTTGTCCCGTTACAATGGAAGTATCATTTCCTGCAAAGCCGAAAATTTGTGGTCGTACCGATACCCGAACGGTTGAAATACCCGGTTTAGGACATCCCAATGTATCAAATACAGAAAGGGTATAAATAGTAGTAATGGGAGGGTATGCAAATGTAGTTAACGATCTGCCATTGCTTAGGGAGGAAACTGGGGACCAGGTAAAACGGCTACCGGTGATTGTGGCTTGCAGCGTTGCCGTATCCTCAAAACAAACAATAGTATCATTTCCCGCGAATGAATATGGATAAGGAATTGTTCTAATTAATACATCATCCACCGCGCTGCATTTTCCAATTCTGGAAATGATTCGGTAGGTAGTTGTTGACTTTGGAAATACCAATGGATTTTTCTGATCAGGATTAATGATCGTAGCAGCCGGGCTCCAGCTGAATTGCAATCCATCCGTAACAGGTCTCAACATAATGGTATCGCTCAGACAAATTGTACTGTCGGGTCCGGCATTGAGGCTTACAAAATCTACCACCCGTACTTTTACAGAATCGGAATTAGTACATCCATTATCATTCATATCAACTTTGTAAACAGTAGTTGTTTTTGGATATACCAATGGGGTGGGGGTTCCAGCATCTATAATATTATATTGGGGAAACCAGGAATAAATGCCCGGGCCGTTTACTTTTAATTGCAAGGTATCCAGACTGCAAATTAATGTATCGCGGAAGGCGAGGTTAACAATTGGTTTTTCGCGTACGTCGATCAGTTTAAAAACCGTATCAATGCATCCTTTATTGGTGGATACGATTAACGCCACCGATTTTTGCCCCGCTGTTTTGTATTGCCAGGTTGTTGAATTGGTATTGGCTGTATCATCAGCGGCGAATTCGTCGCCCAAAAACCACCTCCAGTTATCAACCGCACCATATTTGGCTTTACTGGTATCAGTAAACGTATAGGGAACCTGCACACAAGATCCGGTTACCGTAAAACCAGAGAAGAACCCAGGAAATATTCTTACACTCGATTCGGTTGAATCAGAGCATTGCTCACCGGGATTGATGACCAATTTAATTTTATAAATTCCGGTATCCGCATAAGTGAAAACCGGAGTGGGTAAATTGGATGTATCTGAATTAACTGCCGGTATGCCAAAATCCCAATGATAGGTGTGAACCAGCGAAGAAGGAGGTAATTCATTTTGGAAGGCAAAAGAAAAATTGTCGCAATTGGTATAGTTGGGATTTAGTACGGCTGCTGCCAGGTCACATTGCTGATCCACTTTTATATTAAAATCCTTACGATGTTCGCTGATAATGGTTCTATTTCTCCATTCCCTTACGCAAACACTGATCACATAATCACCCCCGCCCGGTGCAACCCCAGAAATTTTTCCTGTTATTCCATTAATAGTAACACCGGAACCTAGAGGCATAGAACCCGAAAACCCGGCCGCATACGTTACAAAACCAATCTGTGAAGGAGGAACAGGATTGATAAGACCCCCTCCTCCTCCCTGCGAAGCGGTATAAGCATCGCAAAATTCGTAGGAGAGCGAATCACCCTCCGGGTCCTCCGCGCTGAAGTCGAGGTTAAAGGGACGATATTGGCAAATAAGAACCGTATCTTTTATTGCAAAGGCCGGACTTGAATTTCGTTGGGTTCCCAATACATCAGAACCACCCATTCGGCATGTATATGAAGAACCAATATTTCCGTTAGGTGATAAATTAATTAATCCATTAATGCGGCAGCATCGTTGAAAAACTAAACTATATCCTCCCGGTTCAATCGGCAAATCAACAATTCGTTTATAAATGCGGAGGCGGTAACATACAGCCGAAGGGCTCGATATACAGGGGTTGGGAGAAGTAAGATTAATAAAATCATCTGCCACCAAAGGAAAAATAAACGGGGATCCGGGGATGGTCGTTTCATTAATACTTCTGAAAATGCCAATATTTGCTTCCGGGTCCAATTGTTGCCCCGATGCATTGCATTCCAGGAAAAGACGAAGCATTATTTCATAACGTTGGGTACCGGCTGTAGCTCCCGGTCCGAGATCAATATAACTGATTTCACCTCCTTTTATATGCCTTGCATATATACAAAGAGTGGCCGGACCAAGCAGGATAAATATAAAAAACAGCCTTTTCATACGCAGTATAGTAAGATACGAACAAATGGCGGGAAGGGTTGTGAAGAAACGGTCTTCTTTTGCCGCGTTCTTAAATTAATAAGTTGGCATTAGTCATGCAAGACAAGATTCAACGAATTTGAGTAAAAAAAGAGGGAAAAAAATAGCAAAATTACCTGATCAATACTGCCGTACCTCTTCGTACGATTGTCTTTCCGGTGAAGTCGGTACCCTTCACCATCCAAACATAGGTGCCATTATCCTGTGGTTTGCCCCTCAGGGTGCCATCCCACCCTTTGCTGCCATCGGTACTCTGATATACCAATTGACCCCATCTGTTGAAGATTCTAAAGTATTCAATCCTGGTTATTCCAACGGGTATAGGACGCAGTACCCTGTTCTTGCCATTGGGCGCAAAGGCATTTGGAACAAAAATATCCGGGTTTGTTTTGAACACCTTTATGTTGATTGTATCCAGGGCAGAGCAACCTTCGGGAGTATATGCTTTTAGAATATAACTAAAGTTATCACTCAGTGAAGCAACCGGATTTTGGATATTGGGATTGTTCAGGTAAGTAGGAGGACTCCATTGAAAAAGTTCTGCTCCTGTGCCCCGCAACTGTAAAGGTTGACCTAATACAACCGCGGTATCATTACCAGCAAATGCCAAAACTTTATCACGAACGGTTACTTTCACTATTGAAATTCCTGGTTTAGGACAACCTAATGTATCGTATACACTGAGAGAATAAACAGTAGTGCGTAATGGAAACGCGATAGGTGTTAAGGTATTTCCGCTATTCAAGGTATTAAGCGGACTCCAGACATAACGGATACCTACAGCAGTTCCGCGCAAGGTAGCGGTATCTTCAAAGCAGATAGTTGTATCGGGTCCCGCATTGGAAAGTGGATATGGTACCGTTCGGATGGTAATGATATCGTCTTTATAACATTTTCCAATAGTGGCCCTTAGGTTATAGGTTATAGTATTAGCTGGGTTGGTAAATGGGTTTTTGACTGATGCACTGCTAAGATAAGTGGAGGGTGTCCATTGATACTTCAACCCGTCGCTCTGTGGTTTTAGCTGGATGGTATCGGTCGCACAGATAGTCGTATCGTTTCCTGCAAACAGGGAAACAAAATCAACTACTCTTACTCTTATGGAATCGTTATTTACACATCCATTTTCATTAAGCGTTACTTTATACCAGGTAGTTTGTTTGGGAAATACCAGCGGGGTAGAAGTACCGGTATTCAGAATGTTGTAATTAGGCCCCCAGGAAAACAAACCATTTCCCGTCGCCTGCAATTGAAGCGTATCAATACTACAAATTAATGTGTCTTTAAATGGCAGCATTATGGGGGGCTTATCTCTTACTTCAACCAATTTAGAAACCGTATCTATACACCCTTTGGTGCTTTCCACAATGAGCTGAACGGTTTTGAATCCGATGGTGGCATATTTCCAGGAGGGTGTTTGTAACCGGGAAGTATCGGCTGTGCTGGTTTCATCGCCGAAATTCCATCTCCATTTCCCGGCAAAACCATAACGGGAGGATGTGGTATCGATAAATTGTAGAGGTAATAATACACAGGTACCCTGAACAATAAAACCGGGATAAAAGCCCGGGAATACTTTGGCCTTGGTGGTAGAAGAATCTACACACTGACCAGCTAATATCACTTTTAATTTAACGGTGTAAACACCCGTGTCGGCATATTGATGGCTGACTTTTCCTTCCGGATCCAGTGTGGTATCTGCCTTGCTGTTATCTCCGTATTGCCAGATGTATTGAGAACCGGGCGGATTGATTGATTCATTTTTAAAGGTTACAAGAAAATCATCGCAATACGAATAATCAGGTTTCAGTTGCGCTTTTAAGGGTATGCAATTGGATACCGCCACGTGAATGTCTTTGCGATGAATGTTTATGAGAACACCCTTGCGGTATTCGTATGCACAGGCACTGATAACATATTGCCCGGTGATACCCGGGGCAATTCCGGTAATTAAACCTGTGGCAGGATTTATTGTTGAAGAAGCACCCAACGGAGAGTTTCCATTGAAAGGTGCGCGGTAACTTAATTCCGGATAGGGAGGAGGGGCGGCATTCGTTGGATTAGGAGTGGTTTGATTAGCACCTTTGAAACCGCTGCATAATTGGTACGAAACGGAATCGTCTGCATCACTTTGCTCTGCAGCGAAACTGAAAGTAAAACTGCTGTTGGCGCAAATCGCCGCTGCATCGTTCGTAACAAAGACCGGACTGTTATTTTTGAATGCATCTGAGTATACGGCCGTACCAGGTATTTCACAAATGTAGGTGGCCCCCGAAGCATTACTGGGCGAAACCAGGTTAATGATATTATCAATACGGCAGCAACGCTGGTAGGCTACCACATATCCGCTGGCGGTATTGGGAAGCGTAACCGCTATCGAAAATTTTCGGACCCGATAACAAACATCAGTTGGCGGGTTACCAATACATGGATTAGATGCCGGATCGAATTGAATAAATTGTTCGCTGGTCATGGGCGCGGTAACCGCACTACCGTATTGGGCATTGTTATTGGACTTGTCAAAAAAAGTAAGCGGAATAGTTGTTTCTAGTTGCCCCGGGCTACTGGCTTTGCAATCGATATAAAGTTTCAATGTTATTTGGTAGCGCGAGGTATTCGCTGATCCGCCTTCTCCTAAATAGGTATAGTAGATTTCCCCCCCTTTTATATGTTCCGCCATAACGGAGGGTAGAATTACGAACAGTAGAATAAGTATGGATAGGATTCTCTTCATCAGTTCTCAACTATAACGCTGGTACGGGTCTTACAATTTCAATCTCGGTTAAAAACTTTTGCAGGAATTTATTGGCATTTGCGGTCTCTTCCAGCATGCCCATATGCCCCGATTTTTCCAAAAGCTGAATGTAGGCAATATGCGGAAGATGACTCTGTGAAAGGTTGTCCTCCAACGGAATAACTGAATCCTGTTTGCCCATAATGATCAATATTGGCCCTGCAAAATCCCGTAATTGTTTGGCCCGGTCCGGTCGAAGTATCATTGCTTCATAGTACTGTACGAGCGCTTCGGCAGAAAAGTTGGTGTATCGCTGTATCAATTCCTTAACTATAAGCGGGTTTTCCTGTTTGAAACCTTCGGAAAAAAGCTTGGGGATTAGTTGTTCGATAAATTTGGCTGCTCCCTGTTGTTGAATAAAACCAATGCTCTTTCGGCGGGCTTCTTTTTTTTCATCATTATCGGGGTATGCGGAAGAATGAAATAACCCGAAACCTTTGAGCATCTGGGGGTATTTTTCGGCAAAGGCGAGGGTAATGTATCCACCCATACTATGCCCAATTACCACCGTTGAGGTAATGGACTCTCCTTTTAGAATTGTGTAGATACTTTCTGCCAATATTTCGATTGTACAGGCTCCATTCAGTATTGGGGAAAGACCACTTCCGGGCAGATCGGGAACAATCAATTTAAAATAGTCTTTTAAAGCATCCACCTGGTTATCCCAGACGGTTCCATCTTCTCCAAATCCATGTATCAGCACAACAGATGCTCCATTACCAATAACCCGGTAATGAATTTCTTTATTTTGAAAGGGGATCTTTTTATTCATTCCACGAAGGTAGCACTTGCCTATTTACTTCGCTGCCAGGCCCGGAAAAGAATAATGGCCAAAAACGGTGCGATCGCCGTATTTAATTGCTGCGGTATTAACCACCAGGCGGCCGCTGTTCCGGCGGTAAGCAATACCACTATTTTGAAATAAGAACGAATCCATTTCTTATTCTTTAACATTACCACTGCCACCGGGAGATGAGTGGGAAGCGCCCATAACAGGTTAAAATTATTCCGGCAAACATCGTCAATGCGAATGATCCATAATGTCAACAACAATACGCCTAATAAACCAAGGGCAAGAAAAAACAGCATATCGAATATGTTGAGCATATTTTTGATAACCGCATTTTTACCGAATGAAAGTGCCAGGACAAGAAGCGCGAATAGTGAAAATATAATGAAAGGAGTAAGGACTGTACTGCTTTCTTTAGGTTGATCAGGCACGTTCAGAATTGTCTTTGTTTCAGATACTATCGAATGACCATTTATTTCAGCGTTTTCAAAACCTTTCATTAAGTAATCAGGCAAGAACATCGATTGTTCAGTGGAAACTTTTTTATCGAGATTGCTTCCTAACAATATGTCAATCCCCAGTTTGCTCCATGGTTGATTATTCTTATTTAAATAAACATGAATAAGATTCCGGAAGGAAGGAGGGGGAGATGAAAGGAATGCTTTAAATATAATGGGCTCTCCGGAATTCTTTACGATCATGTCTTTTGCGCGTGTGGTGCAGTTGTCTGTACTGAAATAATATTCATAAAACCTGTTTTCATTTTGTGCATTCAGGCGGAGTGCGTTAAATAGTCGGGTTCTCTCTCCACAACTTAATGAAAGGGTTTGTTCAATAACCCCGCGACCCTGTAATCGGTATTCCTCCATAAAGTCGGAAAAAGGATAGGCCGAAAGGGCGTAGATCATTAATCCCCGGGTAAACTTTGTATAAAAATCAGGATCAGAATCGTCAAAGGTTCCATAATTAAAAACCATATCCATCTGGCCGGTACTGTCGGTTACCCGAATGGCCGTATGTCCCCAGGTAGAATACAATTCTTGTCCCGCGCTGCAGGTTAATAAACTAACACGCAGTTGGCACGAATCCGGCTGGGAAAAAGTGAATAGTGAACAGGGAATAGAAAAAAATAAAATGCTTATGAATTTGATTATTCTCATTTATCGAATGGTGAGTGATATGGGTAAAAATATAAAATCCAGAATCTAAAAGGTAAAAACAAGTATCACCATTCTAAACCCTCCCTTTTGCATTTTTCATTTTATATTCAGAAGCTATCTGCTATAGTTAGGAGCTTCCCGGGTAATCTCGATATCATGTGCATGGCTTTCTTTCATACCCGCATTGGTGATCCGAACAAATTGTGCCTGCTGTAAAGCGGGAATATCTTTGGCTCCGCAATAACCCATACCAGCGCGCAATCCGCCGGTAAATTGATCCACAATTTCACTGAGGCTTCCTTTAAAAGCCACTCTTCCTTCAATACCTTCGGGAACGAACTTTTTAATATCATCTTCCACATCCTGGAAATACCTGTCGGCGCTTCCCTGGTTCATGGCACCAATGGAACCCATACCCCGGTATTGTTTGAATTTTCTTCCTTCGTAAATAATGGTTTCACCGGGGCTTTCCTCAGTACCGGCAAAAATACTTCCCATCATTACCACGTTGGCTCCCGCGGCTAATGCTTTTACCACATCGCCGGTATACCGGATGCCACCATCTGCAATCAATGGAATATTCAATTTATGTAATACCGAAGCGGCTTCCATAATCGCCGTTATCTGTGGAACTCCTGCACCTGCAACTATTCTGGTAGTGCAAATTGAACCGGGACCAATACCCACTTTTACCGCATCCGCACCGGCTTCAGCCAATGCTTTTGCCCCCGCGGCCGTTCCTATATTTCCGGCTATCACCTGCAGGTTCTTAAAATTCTTTTTTAGATTTTTAAGTGCTTCAATTACTCCTTTGCTATGACCGTGGGCACTGTCCAGCGTTACTACATCTACTCCAATTTGCTGCAGTGCCGAAGCACGGTCCAATAATTCTTTTGTAATTCCCAGTGCAGCGCCAACCAGCAACCTGCCATAATTATCTTTTACCGCATTGGGATTTGATTGAAGTTTTTGGATATCCCGGTAAGTAATTAATCCTACCAGTGTACCATCTTTCTTAATAACAGGGAAGTTTTTCAATCTTATATTTGCTGAGAATTTTTTCTGCTTTTTTGAGATCGGTTCCTTCCGGCGCCGTGATTAGATTCTCTTTGGTCATTACTTCACTGACTCGCTTGGCGGGATTGGTTTCAAACCGAAGATCGCGGTTGGTAAGAATGCCGACCAGTTTGTTATTATTATCTACGATAGGTATTCCGCCAATTTTGTTTTCTTTCATCAGGTGTAAGTGCATCACCGATAGTTGCTTCTTCCGCAACGTGATCGGATCGATGATCAAGCCGCTTTCACTTCTTTTCACTTTTCGTACCTGCTCAACCTGTTTTTCAATACTCATATTCTTATGGAGGATGCCGATGCCTCCTTCCCGGGCCAGGGCAATAGCCAGGTTGGCTTCGGTTACCGTATCCATGGCGGCGGATAACAACGGAACATTTAATGTAATGTTTCGGGTAAGTTGGGTGGTGATCTATACTTCACGGGGCAGTACCTGGAATAGGCAGGTACTAAAAGGACATCATCGAACGTGAGTCCTTCGCCAAAAAATTTATTTGAATTGGGGGACTTGTTTTGCGGAGCGTTAATTATTGTTGCCATGTGCAAAGATAGGGCGGCGGGTAAATATAGTCCAAATGAATTTTATTTAATCCCCTGTAAAGTCCTATGGGCAAAGATTTCAGCGAATACCCCTTTCAAATTAACCGGTACATTTTACCAGGCAGGCATTGAATAACCAGTTGTAGTTCGAGTGTAAGTATGGCTGAAGCCACCGAACTGCTGCTTAAACCACTCCGCAGATTCAGTTCATCAATATGGGTTTGTTCTTTTTCCCGGAGTATATCTGTAATTATCTTTTCATCGGGGCTCAATTGAATGAACAGCTCTTTTTGTTTCTTCGAAGCTGTTTTTTTATTCTCCTCCCAGCCCATTGCCTGAATCAGTTGATCGGCATCCGTTAGTAATATAGCTTTGTTGTTTTTGATAAGAAAATTACAGCCGGCGCTTTTGCTATCACTAACTTTTCCAGGGAATGCAAAAACATCTCTATTGTAGCCATTTCCCAATTCAGCTGTTACCATGCTGCCTCCCTTGTTGCCCGATTCAATTACAATTATTGCATCGCTCATGCCGGCTACAATCCGGTTCCGCGTAGGAAAATTATGCTTGTCGGGTTTGGTAGAGCTTCCAAATTCGGTTAGCAGCCCGCCATCCTGTTTGACAATTTCTTTTGCCAGCGTTGAATGTTGAAAGGGGTATATATTATCGAGTCCATGGGCTAATACGCCAACAGTTGGTAATTTATTTTTTAATGAGGTCTTATGGGCAATGGCATCAATGCCAAAGGCGAGGCCGCTAACAATCAATACCTGATGCGGTACCAGGTTATTAACCAGGTTTTCGGTAAGTTGTCTTCCATATTCTGTATTGCTGCGGGTGCCAATGATTGCAACTATTTTGGAAGAATTTAAAACAGCATTACCACGATAGTACAGTATGGTTGGAGGATCATAACAATTCAGTAATCGCTGAGGGTAGGCTGGGTCGGTAATAAATAGCGGGTGGATTTTATATTTCTCAATAAAAATTATTTCTTTCTCGGCACGATGGAAATCGGAAAAGGTCTTAATGCTTTTTGCCCTCACCGTTCCTATTCCTTCTATTTTTTCCAGCTGCTGCACTTTCGCACGAAAAATGGCCTCCGCAGATCCCAATTGTTCAACTAATATTCTGGCCTGTACACAACCTATTTGTGGAATAAGGGTGAGTGCCACCTGGTATAATAAATCATTGGTCAACTTAAGCAATCGAAAGAGTCAATGGTAAGAAGAATACTACATTTATAAAGGCTTCACCTTACAAACCCAAAAAAGTTTAATTAAATATGTTTGACTATTGTTTCATCCGGCACATAACCTGCCCAATTTATCTTGCATAAAGCATCGAATTAAATTGTAAAGATTTGTAATCCGAGAATCCCACATCTTGCCTCCTGCCTCCCGCCTCCCATATCCCGCCTCCCGCATCAATAACCTTTTACTTGCATTTCGCTAAGGTAAAAGGAAGCACCTTTTCGTTTTAGGATGTTTTTCGGAAAAATCAGGAGGTAATAACCTTCACTTCGGTCCTCCTGTTCTGGGATCTGCCTTCTTCGGTAGTATTGGGGGCAATCGGTTGGGAAGCACCATATCCTTTATAGCTGAGCCGGTTTGGATTAATACCTTTACTGGTAAGGTATTTCACCACGGCCTGTGCACGGTTGTCGGATAGTTTAAGATTGTCTTCGGTTTTGCCTACGTTGTCGGTATGCCCGCTGATTTGTATTTTAAGTGAGGGATTTTCTTTCAGCAATTGAACCAGGTTATCCAATTCCGGGGTAGATTCTGGTTTTATTTCATACATTTTTGTGTCGAAGAAAATATTCTTTAATACAATCATTGCATTTACTTCGAGCGGCTGTAATGGAATATCAATATGATAGGTTGAGTCCGGATCTTTCTGGCTTAATGGAAAGTTTTCAGAATAGAATAAATAACCTCGCCTGTTTACATTAAAAGCATAATCTCTTCCCACCGGTAATGTTATAAGGTAATTGCCCGTTTCATCAGTTTGCACTTTGCTCAATATTTCTTTGGTGGTAAGATCAGTTAACTCAACAGCAGAAGGCAATCCCCTGGTCGTTTTCTTATCAAACACTTTTCCTTTTACCCACAAGGTTTTTGCCGGACGAATATCGCTGCGAAGTTCAAAAGTATAAAGATCGAGTCCGCCATGGCTATCACTGCGGTCGCTTGCATAATAAGCTGTTTTACCATCGGCGGCTACAATTAAACTGCCTTCGTTTTCGATCGTGTTGATTGGGTAACCCAGGTTTACAGGCTTGCTCCAGGTTCCTTTGGGACCTTTCTTTACTAAAAAAAGGTCGTCACCACCATAACCAAGATGTCCATTAGAAGTAAAGTATAAGGTTTGATTATCGGCATGCATAAACGGGCAGCTCTCATCACCTGCCGTGTTTACCACTGGGCCGAGGTTCTCCGGCTCACTGAAGCGGCCATTAGGTAATCGGCGGCTAACGAATATATCACTACCACCGTATCCCTCAGCACGTCGACTGGCAAAGTAGAGGTCTCGTTTATCGGGCGATAATGAAGGAGCCGATTCCCAACCTTCCGTATTTACGGTATTACCCAGGTTTTCCGGAGTGCTCCATCCTTCGCTGGTTAAATAAGAAATATACAGATCGCAACTGCCTAAACCATCCGGTAAATTGCACCCGGTGAAAATCAGCAGCTGTCCATCCTGCGAAATATTCTGCGCTCCTTCGTTTAAGGATGTATTAATATTTCCGGGCAGTCCTTTGGATTTGTTCCAGGTATTATTGATAAGAGAGGATGAATAAAAATCTTCATTGAAATTATTTACCCGCCTGGTGTATACAAATTCTTTTCCATCCAGGGTGATAGTGGGATAGTATTCCGAGACATTGGAATTAATGCTATCGCCCATATTTTTTGGAGCGAACAGATAATCTCCTAACGGTTTTTCTTTTGCATAATCAATAGCAAACTGGTAACTTCTTTTCCGGTAGGTTGCTGCCTTTACGCTTTGTTCATTTAAATTGGTAATTGTAAGAAAGTCATTTAAAGCGGTGATTGCCTTTTCAAACTCCCCCTTGCCGGCAATATTAATAGAGTAGGGCAGGTTGTAATCTTTGAAGTAAAGAGTATCAATGGCCCGGGCATTTTCATAAAATAAAATGGCGGAATCGTATTTCTTGATTTCACCATACATCCCGGCAATGGAAAGGTAGGCATCAGCAAATTTCGGATCAATCTTTATAGCTTCTTTCAAGAGGCGGATGCCTTCGGGAAAGTTATCATCCCTGGCTTTTTCAATAGCCTGTTCGTAAAGCGCCGACGCTTTTTTGTTCACCTTGTCCGGATTGTATTGAGCCAATCCTGTTTCAATAACACATAAGAGCAATAAAATGGTAAACAATCGAATCATCATATCAAACTTAATTAATAAAAACCGGCTCTATTACAGACGCCTGCTGCACTCCAAAAGAATGCAGGGATTTGTAAAACGAATGTTATTATCGTTTTATGCAGGACCTACGGTACATTTATATACTTATGAAGCTGAAGGGAGAGTTCCCATTGCGGATTTTCCTTTATATAATTGACGATCAGGGGCGTTACTTCCTGTTGCCTATCCCATTCGGGCTGCAAAAACAGTTTACAGGTTGGATTCACTCTTTCCGCATATTTCTCGGCCCAGGCAAAATCACTCTTGTTAAAAACTACCACTTTAAGCTCATTGGCTACCGGAAGTATTTCGGGGAGAGGGGCCTTGAATTTTTTGGGCGACAAACAAATCCAATCCCAGGAGCCGCTTAATGGATGCGCACCCGATGTTTCGATATGCGTTTTAAAGCCTGCGCTTTGCAAAGTATGGGTTAATGCGTCTAAGTTATGCATGAGGGGTTCGCCGCCGGTAATTACCACTATTTCGGCAGGGGTTTGTTGCACGTTCCGCATTAATCTATCTACATCAAATTTTTCAAACTTACTTCCGTCCCAGCTTTCTTTCACATCGCACCACACGCAACCAACATCACAACCACCCAGGCGGATAAAATAGGCCGCCTTGCCCTGGTGATATCCCTCTCCCTGTAATGTATAAAAATCTTCCATTACCGGCAGACTCTTGTTGATATGAATAGTATTTACTTCCATTAAAAAAGGTTCGTCATTCATCTTCATTCACGTCTCTCATTCGTATTCATTCGCGTTCCCGATTCGTGTTCATTAGCGTTTACTATTCGCGTTCATTCGCGTTCCGCATTCGCGCTCATTATTCGCGTTCATTCGCGTCAACCATTCGCGTTCATTCGCGTCACCTATTCGTGTTCATTCGCGTTTACTAATTCGCTTCCATGCACGCCTTATAGGTATTCTTCATTAATGCGGCAATAGTCATAGGTCCTACCCCGCCGGGAACCGGGGTAATAAAAGAACAAAGCGGGGCTACTTCGCTGAATAAAACATCTCCTTTCAGGGTATATCCTTTCTTCTTGCTGGGGTCTTCTATGCGGGTAATGCCAACATCAATAACTACCGCTCCTTGTTTAACCATATCGGCGGTTACAAATTCCGGGCGACCGAGAGCTGCCACAATAATATCGGCACTACGGCAAATTTCTTTCAGGTTTTGGGTATTCGAATGGCATATAGTAACTGTGCAGTTTCCGGGGTTGCTGTTTGCACTAAGCAGGATGCTCATTGGTCTTCCCACAATATTACTGCGTCCGATAACCACCGCATGTTTTCCTTTTGTTTCTATTTTATAATGTTCCAGCATCAGCATTACACCATGAGGGGTGGCCGGAATAAAGGTGGGTAGGCCCTGCACCATTTTGCCCACACTTACCGGGTGAAAACCATCTACGTCTTTTGACACGTCAATGGTATTGATGACCTTTTCATCGGAAATATGTTTAGGAAGTGGTAGCTGAACCAGAATGCCGTCTACATCCGGGTCGTTGTTTAATGCTTCAATAATACCCAGCAGCTTATATTCACTTATGGTTTCTTCCAGCCGGACCAGGGATGATTTAAATCCAATTTCCTCGCAGGTCCTTACCTTACTGGCTACATAGGTTTCACTGGCACCATTGGTACCCACCAGAACCGCCGCCAAATGAGGAATTTTTTTGCCCTCCGTTACTAATTGCGCTACCTTTATTTTCAGTTCGTCCTTGGTGGCCTGCGACACCAGGTTACCATCTAAAATTTGCATGGCGCAAAGGTATGCTTAACACCTAATGCGCCCCAAACAGAGCCGGTGATTTTTGCACTATTTTTTTATAGGCAAAATTTTTTAACACCCGTTAAAACAAATCACCGGTTGAAAAAATTATTCATCTGCGGCTTATTGCTAAGTCAGTTTGCCAGTTCGCAAACAGTTCATTCTTTTTCCACTCCGAATTATATTGGAACTGGGGCTTACAGCAAAAAATTTACAGATGGATTTTCTTTTGTTGCAAACCCGGCGGTGCTGAGTCAAACCACCTTATTCAGCGCCGGGATATACTCCGAAAAAAAATTCCTGCTGAAAGAGCTGAATCTTTATACGATTGCAGTGGCTATTCCTTCTTCGTTGGGAGGTTTCGGAATATTGGCGAGGTATAGTGGTATTAGTGATTATAATGAAACACAACTGGGCCTTGGGTATGCAAAAAATTTAGACCAGGTTGATGTAGGTATTCAGTTTGATTATTCCGCTTTCCGAATTGCAGGTTATGGATCTACCAGCGTTGTTCAGGCACACGCTGGTATGATTTGGCATGTAATGGAAAACCTGCATACAGGTATTCACCTGGTGAATGTGCTGTCGGGAAGGTTATCCGGCAACACAAAAGAAAAGCCTGCATTCGTTTTTAAAATGGGTGTTGGATACGAAGTTTCCGACGCGGTTTATATAAGTTCAGAAATCTGCAAGGAAGAAAATAAGCTTGTAACCGTACAAACATTATTACAATATACAGTAGCCGGTAAATTTTTTCTGCGGGGTGGGATTTCAACAGCGACCTCCTCTCCCTGGTTGGGGGCCGGGTGGGCCTGGAAGAATTTCAGGATCGATATTACCTCCGCCTATCATCCCCAATTGGGTATAACACCCGGGCTTTTACTTCTTTTTTCATCTAAACAAAAAAGCACATGAGAATTATGTGGCTGATACTTCTTTTTTCTTTCCACTCTATTGCACTCGTCTCCCAGGAAAAGGAAGAAAATAGTGCCATAGCAGAGCAACAATTAGAAAATCAACAGGAGCGGGAGGAAACAGACATGGAGGATGATTCGAACTGGCAACTGCTGGAATATTACAAAAAACATCCGTTGAATATTAATGCGGCCGGAGAAGAAGAATGGAAATTACTGAATATAGTAAGCGAAAGCCAAATAGCCGGATTAATGCGGTACAAAAATTTATTAGGACCTCTGATAGATGTTTATGAGTTGCAGGCAGTACCCGGGTGGGATATTTATCTCATAAAGAAGTTGCTTCCATTTATTACGGTTCACGAAGGAATACCAGTCAGCGAAACGCTGAAAAATCGGTTGCGGCTTGGGGATAATAGTTTAATAATCCGGTACGGACAGGTAATTACGAAAACCAATAAACAAGTTAGGAGCAACTCCTTTCTTGGAAACCCGGGCAGTATACAGGTACGTTATAAGTACCAGTATAAAAATCTGTTGCAATGGGGCGTAACCGGCGATAAGGATGCAGGCGAACCATTTTTCAGAAAAGCGCAAAAAAGTGGGTTTGATTTTTATTCGGTATACTTTTTTGTACAGAAAGTTTATAAAATAAAATCATTGGCCCTGGGTGATTTTACAATAAATATGGGGCAAGGGTTAATTCAATGGCAGGGTTTTGCGTTTAAGAAAAGTAGTGGGGTATTGAGTATAAAAAGGCAAGGGCCTGCTATTCGGCCTTACAGTTCTCCCGGTGAATTCAATTTTCATCGCGGAGCCGGAATAACTTTACAACAGAATAAATGGGAGTTGACCGCTTTTGCTTCATTCCGGAAATTGAGTGCCAACCGGGTGTTTGATTCTGTTCGGAGTGACATGCATGTTTCGTCTTTGCTTTCTTCCGGGTATCACCGGAGTGAGTCTGAAATAGAAGACCGAAACAGTTTATCCATAATGGCTTTTGGAGGAAGTTTGCAGCACAAATGGACCGCGGGCCATGTCGGTATTAATTCAATGAACTATGCATTTTCATTGCCTATAAAAAGAGAGGAGGCTCCCTATAATATTTATGCTTTTTCGGGAGACAAGTTAAATAATTACAGTGTCGATTATAGCTACACTTTTAAAAATGTTCATTCATTCGGCGAAGCGGCAATTGATAATCGAAATCATAAGGCAATGATAAATGGTATTTTGGCGAGCATCGACCCACGGATGGATATTGCCTTATTATATCGTCGAATTGATAAGGGATATCAATCGATGTTCAGTAACGCATTTACTGAAAAAAGTATTCCTTCCAATGAAAATGGATTGTATGGAGCCATTTCCTTTAGACCATCCTATGGATGGCAGGTGGACGCTTATTTCGATATCTATCGTTTTCCCTGGTTGTCGGCCCGAATTGATGCGCCTGCTTTTGGCAATGACTATCTTATTCAACTAATCTTCAAACCATCGAAAATCCTGGAGATGTACGCGAGATACAGGGTCGGCTCAAAACCCGTAAATGAACCTGAGGAAACCAGGGCGTTACCAGATATTATATCAGCAAGGAAGCAGAATTGGAGAATCCAGGTAAATTATGAGCCCAATAAGAAATGGACGCTTCGGAGCCGGGTTGAATTAGTAAGGTATAATAAGTACGAACGTGGATTCTTAGGCTTTACCGATTTCTTTTATGCTCCTATGGCCAGAATATTCAGAGGAAACTGGCGAATTCAATATTTTGAAACCGATACCTACAACAGTCGGGTATATGCTTTTGAAAACGATGTTCTGTATAGTTATTCGATACCTGCTTTCTATAATAAAGGAATTCACTGGTATTTTAACGGCAGGATCGCCTTCAAAAAGATGAGAGCCAGGATGAATAGTCTTACCCTTACTGGCTGGTTTAAAATCGCGCAAACGATTGATTTTAATGGCACTGCAAGGGAGCCTGGTATCGAGTATACGAAAGGCAATTGTCGTACCCAGGTAAAAATTCAGTTTTTTTTAGGTTGGGGTAAGAATAATAATTAATCTTGCAGCGCTTTAACATTTCTTTTTGTCTAATAATCAGGCAAAATCCACCCGAATGAACACTTGTTAAGGTAAATCCAGGACTCCTTTTTTGATCTCCAAAATATTAAAAATTAACAGTCACATGAGAAAAATTCTATCACTGCTGGCAGTGCTGGTACTGTGGTCAGTATTCGCATTTGCCCAAAACCGGGTTATCACCGGACAAGTGAAAGATGACAAAGGCGATCCAATTCCTTTTGCATCTGTAACTATTAAAGGTACCAACAAGGGTACAACAACCGACGCGAATGGTAATTTTAGAATTGAAGCTAAATCAGGAGACGTTCTGCTGATTTCCGCGGTGGGTAGCAAAGAAAGAGAAGTGGCCGTTGGAAGCAGCAACTCGTATAATGTTGCCCTCGACAAGTCGGGTAATCTCCAGGAAGTGGTGGTGACAGCCCTCGGGGTAGCCAAACAACCAAAAGAACTGGGTTATTCGGTAGCCCGCGTAAAAAACACCGAGTTAACGCAAGCCAGGGTAACGAACCTGCAGAATGGTCTGGTAGGTAAAGTTTCGGGTTTAAACGTGTCTACGGTAAATAACGGGGTATTTGCGAATACCCGTATCGTATTGCGTGGTATACGTTCTTTAACTGGTAATAACCAGCCTTTGCTGGTTGTGGATGGTTCTCCTATCAGCCTTAACTTTATCAACTCAATTAACCCGAACGATGTTGAAAGTGTAAACATACTGAAGGGAGCTAACGCCGCTGCGTTGTATGGACCGGAAGGGGTTAATGGAGTTATTGTAGTTAATACCAAAAAAGGGTCTGGTCGTACCAAACCCCAGATCAATATAGGTAACACCACGTTGTTTGAAAAAGTAGCCTTTTTGCCAAAGTTGCAGACTTTGTTTGGAAGTGGTTCTTCCTACGATGCTTTTGGAGATGGAATTTATGACCCCATTGAAAACCAGACCTGGGGTGCCCGCTTCGACGGTCGCGATACGATCTTAGGTCGTCCGGATGAGAATGGGGTTGAACAAAAAGTTCCTTATTCTTATTTACCAGGTGAAAAAGAAAAATTCTTTAATACAGGAGTAACAATCCAGAATGATATATCTATAAATGCGGGGGATGAAAAATCGAATTTCTTCTTGTCTGTACAGGATGTAACTACAAAAGGAGTTGTACCTGATGATGAAGCAAGAAGAACTACCTTCCGGATCAATGCGGGGAAAACCTATGGAACTGTAAGAGTAGCCACGAATCTTTCCTATACAGCTGCTTCGTATGATGTCACAAATTCGCCTGGCCCCACATACTGGTATGTTATCAATACTCCATCACAGGTTCCGTTAACCAAGTACAAGAACTTTTTAACGGATAATTTCTCCAATCATAACCATTATTTTAACGATTATTATCCCAATCCTTACGAGGATTTAAGGAGATATCGTAACAAAGGAAGACAGGATGATCTCGTCGGGAACGTAGAGCTGAATTATAAGCCGATAAAATGGGTTAATATCATGAATCGGGTGAGTCTTACGCTGACAAATGCTTCAAACAAGAGTTCAGTTGGAGCAATTACTTATTCTGATTATGCCCTTCATAGTGGCCGTTCTATCAGTGCCGGGGGCAATGTAAAAGCAGCAGTTGGCGATGGTTCATCAGTAGGCAACAGGGTTCAGAACGAGTTCATCGTCTCGGCGGATAGAGATTTTGGTGATTTCAATGTAAAGGCACTAGCTGGTAACCTGGTTCGCCAGACATACGCTAAGAGCGTTTTCGTTTCAGGAAACAACCTGGTTATCCCTACTTTGTTTAATGTTAGTAATCGTACAGGAGAACCCGGTGCTGGTGAAAGTTATTTCAGGAGCCGACTGGTTTCTGCATTTGGTAGCGTTTCCTTAGGGTATAAGAATTGGGCCTTTATCGAGTTCACTGGTCGTAACGACTGGGATTCCCGTCTTCCTCTCGATGCCAACTCTTATTTCTATCCCGGTGTGAACGCATCCGTTTCTTTGACTGATGCCATCGAATCATTAGGAAGCAGCAAAATTCTGAGTTATGCAAAATTGAAAGCGGCCTGGAACAAAGCCGGTAACGTAAACGCAGGTATCTATTCGCTTGAGTCTACATTTGGCGTAGCGGGTGGTTTCCCTTATGGTTCCTTACCTGGTTTTACTGCCAGCAACAGTATCAACAACCCAAATATTCGTCCGGAAATTGTAGAATCGTATGAAGGAGGTTTTGAGTTGTCCTTCCTGCAAAGCAGAATTTCATTTGATGCGACCTATTATTATCAGAATAATAACGACCAGATTATTCCGGTGGGTATTTCCCAGGCTACTGGTTATACCAGTGCGCTGTTGAATGCAGCCCGTTTCTACAATAAGGGTTTTGAATTTGATCTGAGATTAACTCCTTTACTGAAGTTCGGTAAGTTCACCTGGAATTTCAGCGGTAACTTAACTACCAATGATAGTAAGGTACAATCAGTTTATGAGGGACTTGATGAACTGTCTGTTGGTAATACGGCGTATGTAATTAAAGGATATCCGGCATATACACACCGCCTGGTTGACTGGTTAAGAGATTCTGCCACCGGAAAAGTAATTATCGACCCGGTGAGTGGTTATCCTTCTCAAAGTCCTACCAGTTCTATATTCGGCCGCACATTACCGAAATATATCGTTGGTTTGAATACCGATCTTAGCTGGAATGGTATCGGGTTGAAAGTAGTAGCTGAATACAGAGGCGGAAGTTATATTTACAACGCGGTAGGAAGTTCCTTAGGGTTTACAGGTATTGATCACCTTTCTGCTACCAATGGCCGTCAGCGGTTTGTATTCCCCAACTCGGTTTATTGGGATGGATCGAAATATGTAGATAATAACAATATTGTAGTTACCAATGCGCATTACGATTTCCTGCAGGCGGGCCGTTTCCGCAATACGCAAACCAACTATTATACCAGTGCCGCTTTCTGGAAATTGAGAGAAGTGGTATTGAGTTATGATCTTCCGCAGCGTTGGTTGGCAAATGGCAAAGTAATTAAGAAAGCCAGCGTGGCATTGATCGGAAGAAATTTGGTGATGCTTCGTCCTGATACAAACCAATGGACCGATCCTGAGTTTTCTAATACAACTAACAATGCTATTGGTACAACAGACATTGGTCAAACACCGCCCACCAGGATATTTGGTTTTAACGTAAACCTGACATTCTAATTACAAGCAAAAATTTAAATGAATTGGATATGAAACGTATTAATAAACTAATTATAATAGGGGCTCTCCTGGTGGTTACGTTCGGAAGCAGCAGCTGTAAGAAAAGCTGGTTCGACGTAAACAGGGATCCCAACAACCCGGTCGAGAGTAATATTACGCCCGACCTGGTAGCGCCCCTTGCCATGCTTAACACGGCTAACCGCGTGGGGGTCAGTTTTGGCTATCTTGGCAACTGGTTAGGGTACTGGGCACCGGGTGCCAACTATGCTCCTAACGTGGAAGAGCAATCGTATAACATTACTACCAATTTTGGCGCGGGTACTTTCAACGCGATCCTGGATAATGCGTACGATTATGTTTTCATGGAAGCGAGAGCAAAGGAAACAAATCAGACTTTTTACCAAGGTATTTCGAAGATTATGAAAAGCCATAATTTTGCGCAGCTGGTGGATATGTATAACAATGTTCCCTATTCCGAGGCGTTGCAGGGATTGAAGAATATCCGCCCGAAATATGATGATGCGAAAACGGTGTATGAAGACCTGTTAAAACAGATTGATACCGGGATAGCTTATATCAAAGCTGCCGTTCCTTCAGAAAACACCAACATCTCCGCGGCGGATATTATGTTTTACGGGGATCAAACCAACTGGGTGAAATTTGCCAATACGCTAAAGCTTCGTTTGCTGATGCACCAGGCAAATCGTTCCGATCGGGCTGCTTATATCCAGGCGGAAATAGCCAAGATTGTTGCCGAAGGAAGTGGTTTCCTGGGTAGCGGATTAGATGCTTCCGTAAACCCAACCTTCCAGACTGATAAGCCCAATGCCTATTATGCGAATTTTGGATTTACTCAAGTAGGTACTCAGGCTACTGACTTCTGGAGAGCGAATATCATTGCAATGGGTTTTCTTAAGAATAATAATGACCCTCGTTTAGGTCTGTTCTATAAGCCAATTGTAAATACAGTTCCTACTGGTGGCGCCGAGCCTTTTGCGCAACCTCCTCCGTCTAACTAC
The DNA here is from genome assembly GCA_963775145.1 of uncultured Chitinophagaceae bacterium. GTDB lineage: Bacteria > Bacteroidota > Bacteroidia > Chitinophagales > Chitinophagaceae > Endoryza. The sequence goes on along the minus strand of CAVZHZ010000007.1, from coordinate 211,286 downwards.
CGTGGTAACCAATATGGGTTGTCTATTAATAACGTTCAGTTTCCTTACCAAACCGCGAATTATGTATCACAGATGGGAGGTATAGGGACAGCCGGAGCCGCGACAAGTGCTTCAGCAGGCCTTGTTAAAGGTTATAATCAACCCATGTGGATTTTGACTTCCGTAGAAAGCTTATTTCTGCAAGCCGAGGCAACCCAAAGAGGTTGGTTAACCGGATCTGCTGATGCTGCCTACCAGGCTGCTGTAAAAGAATCATTCCGCTGGTTAAATGCTGGAGGTTCCCAAACAGCTGCCGACATTTCGTTTAATACCTGGTATTCCGACGCCGTAACTAATGGCAATGTGAATGTAAGTTACGCGGCCGCAACTGACAAACTCAAGCTGATCGCATTTCAGAAATACCTGGCATTGAATGGAACGACTCACCTGGAAACATGGACGGATTACCGCAGAAACGGAAACTATCCGGTGATTCCGTTGTCGGTTAACCCAGGTCGTACGTCACCTACCATTCCTTACCGTTTACTGTATCCGCAGGTTGAGATCAACCTGAACAACGCGAATGTGCCCCAGATAGGGCGCAATGCGAATGATCAGTTTTCTGCAAAAATCTGGTGGATGCCTTAATGAACTAAACCTGGTTAAATTATTAAATAAACAGAAATATGAAACAATTTTTTAAAATAGGTATAATAGCGGGTTTTGCTTCCATGATGTTTACATCATGTTTAAAGGATACGCCAACTACCGATTATTCCGACAAAGCCATTAAGCCGATAATATTGGTTCCGAATGGTAACTGGCCGCGCACGCAATCCGCTTCCCCCATTGCGCTTGATTTTAGCCCTACTCCCTACGAAGTACGGGTATATGCAAGAGTATCCTGGGATAAGCCCCTTAGTAAGAGTGTAGATGTAACTTTTAAGGAAGATGCAGCAGCTATTGCCGACTTCAATACAAAATTTGGCAGTAACTGGGTAAAAATGAACGCCACTGCTTATTCTATTCCTTCGCTGAAAGTGACTATTCCGGCCGGGCAGCAGGAAGCTTATATTCCGGTAAAAGTATTTCCCGACAAAGTGGACCTGACCAAATTTAACATGCTTGCCTTCACGATAACCGATGCGAGCGGGGAAACGGTATCTACCAATTACCAGACGATCCTGGTTCCTATCCTTATTAAGAATGAATATGAAGCCAATTACACCGTGTCTGGTTATTTCTTTCATCCTTCTGCTCCAAGAAGCATCTCTTCAACCAAACGCTTTTCTACGATTAACGGAACAAGAGTGGAAGGTGGTTTAGGAGACCTTGGTGGATGGGGTATTCGTTTTGATATCAGCGGTTCTAATTTAGTTAACTACGAAGCCGTTGGATCTACGCCATCCGCCCCTTCTTCTGGATTTTTTACAGCAGATAACCCTGGATCCATTGTATATCCCGGTCCGGCTTTTCCAGGAACTGCTCCATGGGTACAAACGACCTATAACAACACTTATAATGCAGCTACAAAGACTTTCTTCCTTCATTATGGATACGGAGGCGGTTCCACCGGTCCAACAGGTTGGACAAGGAATATGTATGAAAAGTGGGTAAGACAATAAGGGAATTCAAGATAATTATTATTGGGAGGGACCGCTGTTAAAGCGGTCCCTCTTATTTTAACGATGTATTTTTGATACCATTCCTACACTGCGTTAACTTTATTCTCAAATAGCGTCTATGAAAAAAATAATACTATCCTTTGTATACATTTCCATACTATTTGGAGCAAAGGCTCAACTGAATGTATATGGAGGAATAGAGGATAGCTATCGCAATTTCATGCTGCAATCCCATTCGCAATTCAATCAAGGCGTATTGAATGATTTCTTAGGAGTGGGTGGGGATGAACGGTTTATGAATAACAATTGGCTGATTGGCGGAGTAACGAATAATTTTGATGTTACAATTTCGGGTAATTATTATTTTAATTATGATTTTCTCGGGCAGGAGTTACATGCCAAATGGAAAGACACCACTATTATTGTCAATACCAATTATGTGAAAAGATTTTTCCTACTCAACGCGAATGTGACCCACAATTTTGTTAAATGCCCGTTACTGGATAGCCAGGGAAAATATTTTTACGAATCCCTGGCTTTTGATGAGCAAACGAGCGACAGCGGAAAAGTGCAACTGCTGAAATTGCGCACCATAAAGGTGGTAAAGGCAAAAAAAGATGATTATCTCGCTAATTTCAGTGGCAATTATTCGGATAAACTGGATAATAAAATTGATTTCTATCTAGTGTTCCCCGACAATACCTTTGCGAAAGTTAAGTTGAATAAAAAATCGTTTATGGATGCCCTCGAAAAGTATAAGATAAAAGCAGCGGTTTATCTTAAACAGGCCAGAGGGTTTAATGAGCAAATAGCTGCGGATCTTATACGATCTGTAAACCAGTAAAACTTTTAATCACCTAAAGGGTCGGGTAATTTTCCCGCCCTTTTTTATTAGTAGAGCAAGAGATGATAAAGCTTTTAATTTTTGGTCTTATGTTGTTGTTGTTGGGAGGGTGCACAGAACCCTCCTGGAACAAGAGTGAATGCCGGGTAGAATTAACCATCGAAAATGCATATAATCAAAAAATTTTATTGGAAAATATTCCACCCGCCGGAGAGCCGGTAAAACTTCTTGGTTCGGCTCTCATTAAAGATCGCGTAGAGAAACATGATTTCTTAATATCGGACCAGGAAGAAAACTTATACCGCCTCCATTCCGCAGACTATCGGGTAGATATTGTTTTTATCAACGACGCCCCTTCCCTGAAGATAAAGGCTGATTATTTTAATGGGAGCCAGTTTGACTTTATCAATTCTCCATCGAGTTTATCTCTCCATAATTTTCTACAGTTGATAAAAGATAAAATGCAATGGAGCAGGAAACAAGATTCTTCAACGCAGGAAAAAAGATTTTCTGCTACTAGTATTACCGAAGAAGTACAAGCCGATTACCGGAATTATGTTGATACGGTAACCAGTCCAGCGGCGGCTCTCTATATATATAGCGGGGTTGATTTTGGAGAAGACAGAAAAGCCTTAAAAGAATATATTTTGAAACTGGGCGGCCGATTTCCGAATCACCAGGCTATCCAGAAACTGGTATCCAATACGCGGAATTACCTTTCTATTTTTGAAGAAGAATTAGAGATTGGGGATGCCGCTCCTGATCTCATGTTACCCGATGTTACCGGAGCGCTCCTACCTCTATCATTTTACAAGGGAAAATACCTACTGGTGGATTTCTGGGCTTCCTGGGATGGACCCAGCCGGGTGCAGGGTATGTACAAAAAGAAGGCATTCCAGAAGTTTGGCAATAAAAATTTTTTTTTAGTAAGCATATCGTTAGATCCGGAAAAGGAAATGTGGAAGCAAGCCATTAAGCAAGATGAGTACAATTGGACGCAGTTGATCGATGAAAAAGCATGGATGGGTCCGGCCGTTTTGGCGTTTAAATTCGATAGTCTTCCTTTTAATTTTTTAATTGACCCTGATGGCCGAATTATTGATAAAGCTCTATACGGTGATTCACTCCTGGTAAAATTGAATCAACTATTCCGATAATCTGTTTTACTTTTACTTCTTAAAAATTATGTATGGATAATACGAACCAGCAGCCCAACCAGTTGAATATTGAAATTTCAGAAGAGGTGGCCGAGGGCTCCTATGCAAATCTTGCGATCATCACGCATAGTCATGCCGAGTTTGTTATTGATTTTGTGAATGTGATGCCCGGCACTCCTAAAAGTAAAGTAAAATCGAGGATAATTTTTACCCCGCAACACGCCAAGCGTTTCATGAAAGCGCTCACCGAAAATATTCAGCGTTTTGAAGCAGGCAATGGAAAAATTCAGGACCTGGAAGAAATACAGGTGCCGATGAATTTTGGAGGACCAAGTGCTCAGGCTTGAGGCTGGAGGCTGAAGGCGGCAGGCAGGAATCGGGCATGCAATTAGGTAAATTTATCAGGATTGTTTATCATATACCAGATTAGTTTACCCACTTCATCGTTTAATTGAGATAGTTGCATATGTTCAGTAGAATTAATATAACCGCAATCAAGTGAAAAATCCAACCAAACTTGTGTTTCCCCATTCTCTGTTTCACAGTCATTTAATTTGCTAATGAAATAATGCTTGTACCTCCTTCTTCTATGTGCTTCCACAAGATTAGCGCAAACGGATCTTGAAGATCTCCTTATTTGATCAGTCAGAGAATACTTTTCTTCCGGTGGAAATTTTTTCGAAAGCTTAAATATAGTCATCGCTACTTCATAACTTTTTTTGTACGCAAGTAATTCTTTATAATGTGACATATTTGTTGATTCTTTTTTGAATATTAATAATAAGTTTTCGGCCTTATGCCTATCGCTTCCAGTCTTCCGCCTTCCGCCTCCCGCCTCACAGCTCCCGCCTCATAAAAGCCCTTCGTCAGCAAAACTGTAATACCCCTGGTCGCTTACGATGATATGGTCAAGGACTTTTATATCGAGAAACCGGGCTGCTTCTTTTATTTTCTGGGTAAGCTCTTCATCGGCACGACTAGGTTTGAGATTACCGGATGGGTGGTTATGGCAAAGAATGATATTGACAGCCTCTTCTTCCAGGGCTTTTCTTAGTATGATCCGGGGATCGGCCACGGTACCGGTAATACCCCCCTGGCTTATTATTTCGAAATGGTTGACCCGGTTAGCCTGGTTCAGAAAAAGAACTCCGAAGACTTCATAGGAAAGGTCCTTGAGAGCAGATTGAAGGTAACCGGCAATGTCGCTGCTTTGCTTGATGATGACTTTTTCTGCTAACAGACTGCTATGACGACGACGACCCAATTCGAGGGCGGCCAGCAATATAAGTGCCTTTACCTCTCCAATTCCCTTGATTTTCAGGAGTTCTTTAATTGAAAGCTTTCCTAATTCATTCAGGTTATTCTTTCCCAGTTCCAACACTTCACGGGCCAGGTCTACGGCAGACTTCTCCCGGTTTCCATGGCCAATAAGTATGGCCAGCAGTTCGGAATCGGATAGAGCAGCGCTGGATTTACGCAGTAGCTTTTCCCGTGGTCTGTCATCTTTTGCCCATTGTTTGATAGAGTATTTCTGCGCTTGCATATTTCAAGGATTGATATTAGTTTTATGGTGAACTACAAACAGTTAGTGAATTACGAAATAATGGTAATCATTTAACGTTATTCCACCAACGTGTTTTAATCCAAAATACCATTGAAAACCACAATCTGTATCACATGAAACGCAAAACCACCTTCGCCGCAATCGGCGGTTACCAGCCCTTCCTCTTCTGCATTGGAATGTATTTCGTAGCCTTGTTTTTTTCCATTTTTATTTGTTCGGCTATATTTTATGCGGTCAATCCCAAGAAAAATAATTTCGCCGGGCAGCCGATTCGCAGTAGTCAGAAAACAGCAATGGTTACCAGCGGCCAGCAGGTATTTCTGACGGTAGCCAATAAATAACCAACGTTTTTCGCCAACATTCAAAGTCAGCGTGGAGCGGGCATTTCAGCGATTTAATCTGAAAATCCGTTGATAATTTTTATTGCCTTCTTTAATCCCTAATTCCCTTCCATCTCATTATCTTCGCCGCACATTTAACGTGGCATGCAAAATTCATTTAAGGTTTTCTCCGGCACCGGGTCCCAATACCTGGCAGAAAAGATTTGCCAGAAATATGGAGTATCGCTGGGAAAAATAACAATCTCCCGCTTTAGCGACGGTGAAATACAGCCTGTTTTCCAGGAGAGTATCCGGGGAGATATGGTTTTCCTGGTGCAAAGCACCTGTTCTCCGGCAGAAAATATGATTGAGCTCTTGCTCATGATTGATGCTGCCCGCCGCGCCTCAGCCTATAAAGTAGTGGCTGTTATACCTTACTTCGGATACGCCCGCCAGGACCGGAAAGATAAACCCCGGGTTGCCATTGGCTCAAAGCTGATGGCCAATATGTTAGTAGCGGCCGGGGCCGACCGTGTGATCACTATGGACCTCCACGCTCCCCAAATTCAGGGCTATTTCGATATACCCGTTGATCATCTTGATAGCTCCGCTATTTTTATACCCTACGTGGAGCAACTTCAACTCGAAAACCTTACCTTCGCGGCCCCCGACGTAGGAAGTGCCAACCGGATCAGGGAAATTTCCAGTTATTTCAATGCGGAAATGGTTATTTGCGATAAGCACCGCAAGCGCGCCAATGAAATAGCCAGCATGGTAGTAATTGGAGATGTTACCGACAGAGATGTAGTGTTGATTGATGATATCTGCGATACGGGCGGAACCCTTGCGAAGGCAGCCGGGTTATTAAAAGACAAAGGAGCCCGTAGTGTAAGAGCATTATGTACTCATCCGGTTTTGAGCGGAAATGCCTATGCAAATATTGATAATAGCGTGCTGGAAGAACTGGTAGTTTGTGATACAATTCCATTGAAACAACAAAATACCAGCAAGATAAAAGTTATCAGTGTGGCGGAATTGTTTGCAGTGGCCATACAAAACGCTTTTGAAAATAAAAGTATAACTGAATTATTTATTCATAGTCAGTTGCGGAATAAATAGCGAGGAAGTATCGGCAAATTGAAGGAACAGGGTATTATTCGTATCTATTCGTTTTAATTAGTAATAATTCGCGTTCAAAATAAAACAAACATAAACAATGAAAACAATTACAATCGAAGGACACCTGAGGACCGAAACCGGGAAAAAAGCCACCCGGGAATTTCGCTCTCAGGGACTGGTGCCTGGTGTAATTTACGGCGGAGCACAGGAAGTGAACTTTACTGCCCCTGTGCTGGCTTTCAAAACGCTTGTATATACTCCCGACTTCCAGTTTGCAGAAATCAAAGTGGGTGGAAATACCTACAGATGTATTCTGAAGGATATCCAGTTTAACAAAGTAAGTGATCAACTGGCGCATGTTGATTTCATGGAGCTGGTAGAAAATAAAAAAGTGGTAGCCACTATTCCTTTAAAATTCACCGGTGTTTCCATTGGTGTTAAAGAAGGGGGTAAGCTGGTTACTAAAATGAAATCGCTGAAGGTAAAAACACTTCCCAAGCACTTGAAGGAAAATATCGAGGTGGATATAACGAACCTGGAGTTACATGGGAATATCAGGGTACAGGATATTAAGGAGAAGGAATTGAATTTTGAAATTCTGAATTCACCCCGTATCCCGATAGCATCTGTAGTAACTACCCGTTTGCTTAAGATTGAAGAATCAACTACACCTGCAGCCGGTGCTGCTCCTGCCGCTGCGGCAGCCGCTCCCGCCGCTGCTGCGAAAGCTCCCGCGGCAGCCAAGGCTCCAGCTGGAAAGAAATAAGAGATTATTTAATTTTATGGATAGAACCCTGGCGATCTGCCAGGGTTTTTTTTAAATACCTATCTTTAAAAATAACACTAACAGGGTATAGCTGAATAAAGGAATTTTAAAGAGATTTACCATGTCTAAATACCTGCTCGTTGGGCTGGGTAACATTGGCGCTGAATATGCCGGAACCCGTCATAATATTGGATTTGATATAGCCAATGCTATCGTAAAAAAACATGGGGCCACCTTTCGGACAGATCGCCTTGCCGAAGTAGCCGAATATAAATGGAAGGGTAAAAATTTGATTATTATCAAGCCCAACACCTACATGAACCTTAGTGGTAAAGCCGTCAAATACTGGATTGAAAAAGAAAAAGTGGAATTGGAAAACCTATTGGTAATGGTAGATGATTTAGCCCTGCCCCTGCACAAAGTTCGTTTAAGGCCTTCGGGTAGCCATGCCGGCCATAATGGTTTGGCCAGTATCCAGGAAACCCTGGGTACGGATAAATACCCCAAATTGAGATTTGGCATTGGAAACAATTACCCTAAGGGATTTCAAACGGATTTTGTATTGGGGAAATGGACCCCGGAAGAACAACCGTTAGTGATGCACAAAGTTGAAAAGTGCGTGGCCATCGCAGAAAGCTTCATTATGCGGGGTATTACGCTAACTATGACTGATTGGAATAAATTAGACCTAAGCCTATGATTTGTAACTTGTAATCTTTATTTTCGCATAAGCTATTATATAGAAAGTAATATTCTGATATTCAATATTCCTATGTGATACGTACCCCGGGCCTGTCGAGGCCAATGAAACTTGAAAACAAATCGTTGAATTAAACCCTTATTGAATATGAAAATATTCTGTGTAGGCCGTAACTATGTGGCTCACGCTAAAGAATTGGGCAATGAAGTTCCCGACGAACCGATCATTTTTATGAAGCCCAAGAGCGCATTGTTGCAGGCACATACTCCGTTTTATTATCCTGAATTTACTAATGAACTCCATTACGAATGTGAGTTGGTACTTCGTATTTCAAAAAATGGAAAGTACATTCAGGAACGTTTTTCCAGCAAATATTATGATGCTGTATCTGTTGGCATTGATTTTACAGCCCGCGATGTGCAGGACGAATTAAAAGCAAAGGGCCTGCCGTGGGAAAAAGCAAAGGCCTGGGACAATTCTGCCGTCGTAGGGAAATGGATTCCTTTTCAAAACATAAAAAATAAAAAAGATATTAATTTCTGCCTGTACAAGAATAAAGAAGTTGGTGCAACAGGCAAATTCTGGTTTAATGATTAATAATTTTGATAAAATAGTTGCCTACATTTCTAATTATTTTTCAGTTAATATAGGAGACCTGATCTTTACAGGAACTCCGGCGGGTGTGGGCGAATGTGTAGTAGGAGATGAACTGGAAGGATTTATTGAGGAGGAAAGTATGTTTCAGTTAGAGATAAAGTAAAATCAGTTTTATAGATCACTACAAGGAAAGGCCGTCTTGCGCAAGCAGGATGGCTTTTTTTGAATTAAGTAATGAATAAAAAGAACTACAGAGTAACAAGGGTTTTTGAACAAAAATCCCGGTCATAAACATTGGACCAGCTTCATAATTTCTAATTCTTAATCATTGTTGTCCGACTAAAAATATTAAAGGTTTCATTTGCAAGTATTACCTCACCCTGCCTTTGCCGGCAGGCAGGCCCAACCCCTCTCCTTGAGGAGAGGGGCTAGAACCCGCTCTGCAGGAGGCTTTATTAATTATTAATATGATTTTTGTCGGACAATAATGATTCTTAATTTTTAATTTCTAACATACCCTTCCCTTATTTTTGCCTCCATAATTCCTGCTTGCTATGGTCAGTCCCGATATCTTGCTGAAAGCGTACCGGTTTATGTGTAAAGCAAAAAGCATGGCCGAAACTTACGAGGCCAATCGCTCCTTGTGTAAATATGTTCATTCCACTTCCCGGGGGCATGAAGCTATTCAATTAGCGACCGCTTTTCAATTATTACCCTGCGATTTTATCAGCCCTTATTACCGGGATGAAAGCATATTGCTTGGCCTGGGGTTTACTCCCTATGAATTAATGCTACAGTTGCTGGCAAAAAAAGACGATCCTTTTTCAGCCGGCCGCGAATATTATTCGCATCCTAATTACCGGGGCAATGATAAGCCTACCATAATCCATCAAAGCAGCGCTACCGGTATGCAGGTTATACCAACTACCGGTATTGCTCAGGGTATACAATTTTTAGAAAATCATCTATGGGAAAAATTAATTAAAGGTCCGGGAGGAGAATTGCCGGTTGTACTTTGTTCATTGGGGGATGCCAGCATTACAGAGGGTGAAGTGAGTGAAGCCTTTCAGTTCGCTGTATTAAAAAAACTTCCGGTAATCTATCTGGTGCAGGATAATAACTGGGGTATAAGTGTAACGGCCGCCGAATCAAGGGCGATGGATGCTTATGAATATGCGGGGGGTTTTCCGGGCATGGAGCGATTGCGGATTGATGGCAGCCAGTTTGAAGAGAGTTATGAATCCATGCGGGGCGTTATTCAGCATGTACGTGAATACCGGACGCCCTACCTTGTTCAGGCAAAAGTGCCCCTGCTCGGTCATCATACCAGTGGAGTAAGAAGGGAGTTTTACCGAAGTGAGGAAGACTGGTCGGCTCACATGCAAAACGACCCCGGGCCCAAATTGAAAAGGCGTTTGATAGAAATCGGAATAGCGCAGGAGCACTTAGAGCAAATAGAAAAAAGGACAGCAACCGAAATTGCCGACCAGTTCAGGCAAGCGGTGGCTGCTTCAGAACCTGATGCACTTTCTGTTTCCGATCATGTTTTTGCACCCACTCCGGTAATGGAAGAGAAAGGAGAAAGATCACCGGCAGGTAAAGAGAAAGTATTAATGGTAGATGCAGCGCTTTTTGCCATAAGGGAAATCATGGAAGATTTTCCGGAAGCTATATTATATGGACAAGATGTTGGAAGAAGATTAGGCGGCGTTTTTCGGGAAGCAGCCACCCTGGCAACTCAGTTTGGTGATCATCGCGTCTTCAATACCGCCATCCAGGAGGCATATATCATTGGTTCAACAGTTGGAATGTGTGCTGTAGGAATGAAACCCATCGTAGAAGTACAGTTTGCAGACTATATATATCCCGGATTAAACCAGTTGGTAACTGAAATCTCAAAAAGTTGCTACCTGAGTGCCGGAAAATTTCCTGTGCAAACTCTTATTCGCGTACCAATTGGTGCTTATGGAGGAGGAGGACCCTATCACAGCGGTTCGGTAGAAACAATACTGCTGTCCGTTAAAGGTATTAAGGTGGTTTATCCTTCCAATGCGGCCGATATGAAAGGTTTAATGAAAGCGGCATTCCTTGATCCCAACCCGGTACTTATGCTCGAGCATAAGGGGCTTTATTGGAGCAAAGTTCCCGGTACCGAAAACGCTAAAACTATCGAACCGGACAGGAACTATATCCTCCCCCTGGGAAAAGGTAATATTATATTGGACGCTGAAGAGCAAAAATTAATCAATGGAGAAACCTGTTGTATAATTACTTACGGAATGGGAGTATATTGGGCCGTTGAGGCCGCCAAACAATTTCCCGGCCAGGTAACAATTGTTGATTTACGCACGTTGTTTCCGCTGGATGAAGAACTGATTTTTGACGTGGTAAGAAAACATGGTAAATGCCTGGTGCTAACGGAGGAGCAGCAAAATAATTCTTTTGCCGAAGCACTGGCAGGCAGGATTTCTAATCAGTGTTTTAAAATGTTGGACGCGCCGGTTGAAGTGCTGGGAGCCCTCAACGTACCTGCCGTGCCCATGAATATGATACTCGAAGCGGCCATGCTTCCCAATGCTTCGAAAGTAAAAGAAAAACTAAGACTGTTATTGTTCGAATAACTCTTTTATGATTTTAAACTGATACAGTACTGATAATTATCATCCTTTTTATATAAGCCCGTAAATACTTTTATAGTTGGTACTTCCCCTATTGCAGAAAGCTTTGGTAAAACAAAATTATTTAGAGAATAAGAATTTTCATGCTCTTGATCAGTTAAAAGAAATTTGTCTTAAGTGGATTGATTAAAGAATAATCAGGGGAAAAATAGATCACCGCAAAAGCATATGAGTTCTTATTTTTCTTTAAATTGAACACTTGAACTAAAAAGCTTTTATTCTTAAATTAACTTCATTATGGGTGCAGCTTCCATGATTGTTTTGATCCTTGCCGCGGTTGCTTTTTCTACTATTGCCATATTGATCGCCAAAATGGTTACCCGCACAACTTCTACCGCACAAAAGAAGGAACCTTATGAATGCGGCATCCCTACTACCGGTAAAACATGGGTTCAGTTGAATGTTGGCTATTACCTATTCGCCTTGATCTTTCTGATTTTCGATGTTGAGCTTGTGTTCCTTTATCCCTGGGCCGTGGTGGCCAAAACAGCGGGTTGGATTGCTTTAATTGAAATCATTGTTTTCTTTTTTATATTGTTCATGGGATTTTTATACGCACATAAGAAAGGAGCCTTAAAGTGGATGTAATATTCATTAAAATAATGTGTGCTGAAAAAATGTGAATTCGAATTAGAAGAGCATTATTCAATGTATCGGGAATACTGAAATAAAATGTATTGATTTGGAAGAAACAAAAAACATACCGCCCGCTTTTCCTGGCCAGGTTCATGATACACCGGGGGGAGGAATAGTATTAAGTAAGTTGGATGACCTGATCAACTGGGCAAGATCGAATTCTCTATGGCCGCTAACATTTGCCACCAGTTGCTGCGGAATCGAAATGATGGCGGTGGCTTCTGCCAAATACGACTTCTCCAGATTTGGATTTGAGGTAGCCCGGGCCACGCCCCGGCAAGCGGATGTAATAATTATTGCCGGTACCATTGTAAATAAAATGGCGCCGGTACTAAAGCGATTGTACGACCAGATGGGTGATCCGAAGTATGTGATTGCTATGGGAGCCTGTGCCATCAGCGGAGGTCCGTTTTTTTATAATACTTATTCGGTGGTAAAAGGAGCTGATCATGTGATACCGGTGGATGTATATGTGGCCGGTTGCCCTCCCAGGCCGGAAGCTCTATTGCATGCATTGATAACCTTACAGGAAAAAATAAAAAGCGGGCTAACCCGCGAACAATTGCCGTTACCCTTAAAAGGACATAAGTAACTATACCCATAAGGAATGTAGCGAATAAATAGATAGAATTTGATATTAGTTTATTTAGTCTAATTAATGACCAGGGAAGATTTGAAAATAAAGATCAGTGAATTGTTGAATTCCGCCGCTTTTGAAGAAGGGGGAGAATGGTTGACTTGTATTATTGACCCAAAAAACTGGCTTACTTTGGCCGGCGATTTGCGAAATGATCCGGCATTATATTTTGATTATCTTTTTTGTCTTACCTGTATTGACTGGAAGACACATCTTACTATGGTTTATCATCTTAGTTCAACGAAATACCGGCATAATATTGTAGTGAAGGCTATAGTGGATAGAACGGACCCGGTTATAGATTCTGTAGCGGCTATCTGGCGAACAGCAGAGTTTCATGAACGGGAAGTATATGAAATGTTTGGGGTGAATTTTTTGAATCATCCCGATTTGCGATTGCTGATTTTGCCCGATGGATGGGAGGGAAAAAACCCGATGCGAAAAGATTTTGAGGATCCTGTAAATATGATAAGACTTTAATTGGAATCTAATAGGTTGAAGGCAGACTGTAATTGTATAAGGATAGCTTTGTTTATTCATTAAATTATTTTCTTTGAATGTTATTCAAGATTGGAACGCATGTTTGAAGAAGTAGGCACAACCACCGAAGGTGATCTGATTATTAACGTAGGCCCGCAGCATCCGGCCACCCATGGTGTATTACACCTGGTGATTACGTTAAACGGGGAAACAATCAAAAAAGTAGAGCCACACCTGGGTTATATTCATCGTTCCATAGAAAAAATGTGTGAAAGCCTTACCTACCGGCAATTCATCTACGTCACCAGCCGGATGGATTATCTCTCCGCGCATATTAATAATCACGCCTGTGCATTATGCGTAGAAAAAGGACTACAGGTAGAGATTCCCCCGCGGGCACAGGTGATTCGGGTATTGATGGACGAATTAACCCGGATTGCTTCGCATGAATTATGGTGGGGCGCTATGGCGATGGACCTGGGAGCATTCACCCCATTCTTTCACGCGTTTCGTGAACGGGAAACGATTAACGATATCATGGAAGAAACCTGCGGTGCCCGATTGACAATGAACTATATGGTTCCCGGGGGAGTGATGGCCGATCTGCATCCCGATTTTCAGCGAAAGGTGAAAGAGTTCATCATTTTATATAAATCCAAGATCAGCGAATATGATGAGTTGGTAACCGGCAATATCATCTTTCAAAACCGGATGAAAGGAGTGGGATATCTTTCAAAGGATGACGCCATATCCTATGGATGCAGCGGACCCACTGCCCGGGGTAGCGGGGTTAGTTGTGATATCCGCAAGTTATATCCGTATGAAGTATATGATAAAGTTGAATTTGAGGAGATACTTGAAACAGCAGGCGATTCGTTTGCGCGCTATATGGTACGGATACGCGAAATGAATCAATCAATCCGGATCATTGAACAATTAATTGATAATATTCCGGCGGGTGATTTCCAGGCGAAAACAAAAGCGGTGTTGAAATTGCCCAAGGGAGACTTTTATTCAAGGGTCGAAACAGCCCGCGGTGAGTTGGGTGTGTATATCGTTAGTGAAGGCGGAACAACCCCTTACCGTATTAAGTTCAGGTCGCCCGGATTTTCCAATCTTTCCGCACTCGATCATATTTCCCGGGGAGGAAAATTGGGCGATCTCGTGGCTTCGATGGGAACGTTGGATTTGGTGATACCGGATATTGATAGGTGAATGTGCGAATGTGCGAACCTGCCTGCCGGTCACCGGCGGCGAAAGCCTTTGGCGACGGCACGCAGGCAGGTGTGCGAATGTGCGAATGTGCGAATGTGCGAATGTGCGAATGTGCGAATGTGCGAATGTGCGAATGTGCGAATGTGCGAATGTGCGAATGTGCGAATGTGCGAATGTGCGAATGTGCGAATGTGCGAATGTGCGAATGTGCGAATGTGCGAATGTGCGAATGTGCGAATGTGCGAATTAGGGAGATGCAAAGTAGTGTTTTAATTCGAAGTATGGACTTCAGCCTACCATGTTATTTGGGAGATAACCAAGGTTGAAGAAAAATTATTTCGGAGGGATTCCAAACCATAAACCACAAACCAAAAACTATATTGTATTCATGTGGAGTTTTGCCGGCATATCGAAAAGTATTGATCAATGGTTGAATGAATATTTCAATTCAACCTGGGTATTGATTATTGAAATGGTAATTGCCGGGGTATGCGTTATAGGGTTATTTGCATTATTAGGATTAGTACTGGTGATCATGGAACGGAAAGTATCTGCCTGGATACAAATCCGCCTTGGGCCAAACCGCGTGGGCCCGAAAGGCATGCTTCAATCGTTGGCCGATACCCTGAAATTATTAGTGAAAGAAGGAATGACACCCGGAGGAGCGGATCGATTTTTATTCAACCTGGCACCTTTTATTGCTATGATCGTGGCCATGCTGCTGATGGCACCTATCGCGTTTGCAAAAGACTTTCAGCTATGGAACCTCAACATTGGGGTATTGTATGTATCAGCCATTTCTTCTATATCTGTGATCAGTATATTAATGGCTGGATGGGCGAGTAATAATAAATATTCATTACTGGGTGCCATGCGCAGCGGGGCGCAGATTGTGAGTTATGAATTATCGGCCGGCTTATCAATCCTGTCAGTAGTGGTATTAACCGGCACACTTAATCTCTCTGAAATAATTCAGTCGCAACAAAACGGCTGGTGGATATTTAAAGGGCATTTTCCGGTTTTCATTTCATTTATCATTTTTCTTATTGCGGTAACAGCTGAAACAAACCGGGCACCGTTCGACCTGGCGGAAGCAGAATCGGAATTGACCGCCGGGTTTCATACCGAATATTCCGGGATGAAATTTGCCTTGTTCTTCCTCGCCGAGTATGTGAATGTTTTTATCGTATGCGCTATCGGGGCTATCTTGTTCCTCGGTGGCTGGATGCCCTTTCATATCGGTAATTGGCAGGGATTTAATCACGTAATGGATTTTATACCTTCCAGCATCTGGTTCTTCGGAAAAACATTTTTTCTCATATTTGTCATTATGTGGTTCCGATGGACTTTTCCGAGATTACGTATTGATCAGTTATTGAACCTGGAATGGAAATATCTATTGCCCATCAGTATGATTAATATATTATTAGTTACTGTGATGGCATTATTGGGATGGCATTTTTAGTCGGTAGTCTGTAGTCCGTAGTCTGTAGTCAGGAAGCAAGAAACGGGAAGCAAGAAACGAGAAACGAGAAACGAGAAACGGGAAACGGAAACGAGAAACGAGAAACGAGAAACGAGAAACGAGAAACGAGAAACGAATAATAATAGCAAGCAAAAATAGACAATACTAAATGTTTCTTATCAACTATATAAAAGATGTATGGAGGGCGGTAAAATCGCTGGCTGTCGGTTTGAGACGAACCGGCTATTATTTTACCCATCACAAAGAAATCATAACCCAGCAATACCCGGATAATAAAGATACTCTCCATCTGCCCGACCGTTTTAAAGGGGAAGTGGTGATGCCTCATAACGAAAACAATGAGCACCGTTGTACAGGTTGTACTGCTTGCGAACTGGCCTGTCCCAACGGGACTATTAAAGTGGTTACGAAATTTGATATTTTACCTGATGGAAAAAAGAAGAAAGCGATTGATAAACTGGTATATCACCTCGAACTCTGTACGATGTGTAATCTGTGTATCATTGCTTGTCCCTCGGATGCCATCGTGATGGCGCAAACATTTGAGCATAGCGTTTTTGACCGAAGTAAACTGACAAAGGTGCTGAATAATCCGGGATCAAAGATTATGGAAGGAGTGGAGTAAGTCTGGAGTCGGGAGTTCGGAGTTCGGAGGCGGGAGGCGGGAGGCGGGAGGCGTAATAATATTAACTGTTTAAGATACCAAATGACTGGATCAACGATTATATTTTATTTACTCGCTGCTATTACATTGGGCAGTGCCTGGCTGGCGGTTACCACGCGGCAGATTTTTCGCGCTGCTATTTTTTTATTATTTACGCTCATGGGTATTGCTGGTTTTTATTTCTGGATGCAGTACGAATTTATCGCTGCCGTTCAGATTGTTATATATGTAGGCGGCATTGTGGTGCTGATTATCTTTTCCATTTTTCTTACTCAACAATCAGGAGAAGAACTTCCGAAACAACAATTCAGCCGGAAACTATTATCAGCAGTGGCCGCTTTTTGCGGGTTTGCCCTGATACTGACACAGATTATGCTGCATAATTTTTCCGTTTCGCAGGGAGCAGCTAAAGAAGTTACCGTTCGGAATATTGGTGAGCAACTGTTGGATATAGATAACAGCGGCCTGGCGCTTCCTTTTGAAGTAATAAGTATTTTGTTATTGGCCGCGATGGTGGGCTGCATCGTGATTGCGATGCGGAAGCCGGAAAAGGAAATAGTGAATAGGGAATAGGGAATAGGGAATAGGGAATAGGGAATAGGGAATAGGGAATAGGGAATAGGGAATAGGGAATAGGGAACAAAGCAATTTACAGGCTAATGTTTAAATTAATTAGAGGAACACTAAAATTTTCGAAAATAAAATGAGAACAAAAAATAATAATAAAGGAAAGGTTTCAGGGGCTTGCCTATTCACTATTCACCATTCACTATTATGACACCCGGACTTTACCATATCTTAATCATCAGTACTGCCTTGTTTTTTATCGGCGTTTATGGATTTCTTACGAGAAAAAACCTGATCACTATTTTAATGAGCACAGAACTTGTTTTGAATAGCGTGAATCTAAATTTTATCGCATTCAATAAATATGTTTGGCCCGGTAAACTGGACGGAATGTTTTTTGCCATATTCATTATTGCAATTGCCGCTGCAGAAGTAGCGGTGGCTATTGCCATTATTATAAATTTATACCGTAGTCATAAATCGATTGATGTGGAGAATGCCGAGGAGATGAAGTATTAGTCGGGAGTTCATAGTCTGGAGGCGGGAGTCGGAATCATCCCCTATACATTATTAGCATCTGCATCCACCAAAACCAACTGCATGTTTGAAACAGTTACCATATCCCTGATAGTACTACTACCCCTCCTGGGGTTTGTATTGCTTGGTTTATTTGGAAGAAGATATCTTAAACAGGTTGCCGGTATGGCCGGAACGGTACTGATGTTTGCTACAACAGTTATTGCCTTATATACGGCGTATCATTATTTCCTTGTAGTTGGTCCGGTAAATGGAGTCTACCAGGCCATCATGCCTCTCCGATTTACCTGGTTGGAATTCTCACCCGGTATGACTATTG
This sequence comes from uncultured Chitinophagaceae bacterium, assembly GCA_963775145.1. Classification (GTDB taxonomy): domain Bacteria; phylum Bacteroidota; class Bacteroidia; order Chitinophagales; family Chitinophagaceae; genus Endoryza. The sequence goes on along the minus strand of CAVZHZ010000007.1, from coordinate 193,396 downwards.
ACATGGGATTGTTACTGGATCCGATTTCCTGTATGATGCTGGTAGTGGTAACCGTAGTATCGCTGATGGTACATATTTTCAGCCTTGCTTATATGAAAGGGGAAGAACGATTTCCAACTTATTTTGCGCACCTTTCCTTGTTTACCTTTTCCATGCTCGGCCTCGTACTTTCTACTAATATTTTCCAGATCTATATATTTTGGGAACTGGTGGGTGTTTCATCTTTCCTGCTTATTGGTTTCTATTACGACAAACCTTCCGCGGTAGCCGCCTGTAAAAAAGCTTTTATTGTTACCCGTTTTGCTGACCTGGGCTTCCTGGTGGGTATCCTGATTCTATCTTTCTATTCAGGAACACTTGATTTTACTACCCTTATTCAGCGGCTCACCTCCACCGATAGTAGTTTCTTTCAAACAGCTATTGGTGCATCTTTTATGGGCGTTTCTGCATTAACCTGGGGATTAGTATTGGTATTTATTGGCGGGGCCGGAAAGAGTGCCATGTTTCCATTGCATATCTGGTTGCCCGATGCCATGGAAGGTCCCACTCCGGTATCTGCCTTGATTCACGCTGCTACGATGGTAGTAGCCGGCGTTTATTTAGTGGCGAGGTTATTCCCCGTTTTTCATATGTCGCCACCCGCATTACAACTCGTCGCTTATGTTGGAGCTTTCTCCGCCTTGTTTGCTGCCATCATTGCCTGTACCCAAACCGATATAAAAAGAGTATTGGCCTATTCCACTATGTCGCAGATCGGATTTATGATGTTTGCATTGGGCGTTTCAAAATATGGAGGTGAAGGAGGATTAGGCTATACCGCTTCGATGTTCCATTTGTTTACGCATGCTATGTTTAAAGCGTTACTCTTTTTAGGAGCTGGTTCTATAATTCATTATGTGCACAGTAATGAAATGAAGGATATGGGTGGACTACGAAAATTGATGCCGGTTACGCATCTTACTTTCCTGGTTGGATGTATGGCCATTTCCGGGGTTCCCTTTCTTTCCGGCTTTTTTAGCAAAGAAGAAATTTTACTGGCAGCCTATGAAAACAATAAATCAATTTATTGGGTAGCGTTGATTACTTCGGGAATCACCGCATTTTATATGTTCCGCTTATACTTCAGTATTTTCTGGAATAAAGATTATCATCCACATCAAACCACAAGCCACCCGGGGGAAGGAGGAATACTGATATTGCTTCCCTTAATCGTATTGGCCATAGGAGCCGCCGCTTCAGGGTATATTCCTTTCGGACATTATGTTTCTACCGATAGCAAGCCCTTGGAAACAACCTTTCACCTGCGTTTTTCCATTGCGCCGGTTGTTCTTGCCTTCGCAGGTATATTATTCGCGTGGTGGTTATACAAAAAACAGAACCCGAAACCGGGAGCCATTGCTGCCGGCCTGGGGGGAGTTTACCAATTAGCCTATCGGAAATTTTATATTGATGAATTGTATTTATTTATAACAAAAAAACTGGTCTTTAACCTGGTAGCTAAACCCGCGGCATGGTTTGATAAAAACATTGTGGATGGAACCGTGAATGTTTCCGGTTATTTAACTCAATGGATTGCTGAGAAAATTAAAAAAGTGCAATCCGGCAAAGTGCAGGAATATGCCATGTATTTTCTAATTGGTGTGGTGGGACTGTTGTTGTTTTTCTTGTATATAATGAAATAGCGAAATGATTTTTGTTAAATGTGAAACGTGTGCCATGCCGGATCTAACGCATAAACTTTAATACGTAAGAGTGCAATTAATATAATAAATGAACGGATAAGAGAAAATGGGCCTGGCCGGTTAAAAGTTTAAAAAAGAAGAATGAACCTTTTAATACTGATAATAATTCCATTGATAACGGCTTTGCTGGTGGCGCTGTCGCGAAGTGCTTCGCAGGTACGTATGATTTCACTGGCCGGATCGGTGGTGCAGCTAATGGCCTCTTTATTTTTATTGTTTAGTTACCAGGCAGAAAGAGCAGAAGGCAATACGGAACAAATGCTTTTTGTTTTCAAACAAGAATTGTTTCCTTCTATCGGGATAAATTTTCACCTGGGCGTGGATGGCATATCTGTCGCCATGATCTTATTGACTGCCTTCGTGGTGCTGGCCGGTGTATTAGTTTCCTGGAAAGTAGAAAAGATGGTAAAGGAATTTTACCTGTTGCTTTTACTATTGGCTGTAGGGGCCTATGGCTTTTTTATGTCGCTGGATCTGTTTGTTCTCTTCTTCTTCCTGGAAGTCTCCGTTATTCCTAAATATTTATTGATCGGTATTTGGGGCAGCGGTAAGAAAGAATACAGCGCGAATAAACTGGCGCTTATGCTGATGGGTGGATCGGCCCTCATATTGGTTGGATTATTAGGCTTGTATTTTTCAGGAAATGGACCACATAGTTTCGATCTGATTGAATTAGCTACCAATGGTTTTTCCAGGGATAATCAATTGATTTTCTTTCCGCTCTTATTTGTTGGGTTTGGAGTATTCACCGCTTTATTTCCTTTTCATACCTGGGTGCCCGATGGTCACTCCTCCGCGCCAACAGCCGGTTCTATGTTTCTCGCCGGTATTTCAATGAAGCTGGGTGGTTATGGATGTTTGCGGGTAGCTACTTATTTAATGCCGGAAGGAGCCAGGGAATATGCCACTATAATAATTGTTTTAGCCTCCATCGCTATTTTATACGGAGCCTTTGCTACGCTCATGCAAAAGGATCTTAAGTATATGAATGCGTATTCTTCGATCAGTCATTGCGGTTTTGTGCTGCTGGGAATAGGGATGCTAACCCAAACGGCCATGACCGGGGCCGTTATGCAAATGGTAAGTCATGGATTAATGACAGCCCTTTTCTTCGCTGTTATTGGAATTATGTACGAGCGCACGCATACGAGGCAAATAAGTGAAATGGGCGGATTGATGAAAGTGATGCCTTTTACCATGACCGTATTGTTTATTGCCGGTTTATGTTCCCTCGGATTGCCCGGCTTAAGTGGGTTTGTAGCCGAAATGACCATATTCATGGGTTCGTGGCAAAAGGAAGGAACATTTTACCGCATAGCAACCGTTATATCCTGTATGTCGATTGTAGTGACAGCCGTTTACATTTTGAGAGCGATCGGTCAAACAGCTATGGGACCATTGAAAGAAAACTATCACTCGTTGAAGGATGCTACCTGGAATGAGAGACTGGCAGTAATAGTGCTGGTGGCCGGGATACTGGCCATTGGAGTGGCTCCGTTCTGGCTCAAAGACCTGCTGTCACCCGGCACGGAAATCATAATGAATAAGATAAGCAACAACTAATAAATATTATTAAATGAATACTAAACAAAGAATAACGAATCATGCAATAAGCCCCGGCTTGTTCATCATTCATCATTCCTTGCAAACTATTCGATATTCAAGGATATGCTGAATGAATTCCTGATAATAATGAGATCGGAGCTGGTGATTACCGTCATCATCTTCCTGCTATTGTTCCTGAAATTGGGCAAAGGGCTAAGTAATCAAACGGTGCTGAATATTGTTTATGCCTGTTTATTAATAAGTACCATAGCACCCTTCTTTGGAGAGCTGCAAGGAAGATTGTTTGCCGGATTGTTTGTGGCAACACCCATGATATTTTTCCAGAAAGCATTATTAAGCGGGGGCGTACTGCTGATTGCATTACTAAACTACGACTGGTTAAAAAAGCACGCGCATCTGCCGGAATTTTTTGTGTTGTTATTATCAGCCCTGTTGGGCATGTTCCTGATGATCTCCAGTGGTAACCTGCTGATTTTTTACCTGTCGCTGGAATTATCCACGATCCCTGTTGCCGCATTGGCCAACTTCGACCTGGATAAAAAAAGATCTTCGGAAGCAGCCATGAAGATGATTCTTTCCTCCGCTTTCTCTTCCGGAATATTGTTGTTTGGTATTTCCTTATTATATGGGGCCACAGGGACAATTCAGTTTGCTGATATGGCGGGTCATTTAACCGGGGGCGATGCATTGGAGTTAGTCGGCTTTATTTTGTTTTTCACAGGGTTCGCCTTTAAACTATCCATTGTTCCGTTTCATTTATGGACAGCGGATGTATATGAAGGTTCGCCTGTAGCCGTTACCTCTTTTCTTTCCGTAATATCCAAAAGTTCAGTTGCCTTTATTTTTCTCACCGTTCTTTATAAAGTATTTCAGCCGCTGGGTCCGGTGATTTACCAGCTATTGGTTATTCTTTCCCTGGCTACCCTGATTATTGGTAATCTTTTTGCATTACGTCAGACGAATCTGAAACGGTTCCTGGCTTTTTCTTCCATCGCGCAGGTAGGATTTATTTTAGTAGGTATTTCGGGCGGTTCTTCGGCGGGTTCGATATCAGTAGTCTATTTTATACTCATCTATACTTTTTCCAACCTGGCTGCTTTTGGTGTTATAAGTATTATTTCGGAAGCGACCGGAAAAGAAACGATCGACGAATACAAAGGCTTATATAAAAATAATAAGCTGCTGAGTTGGGTAATGGCCATCGCACTGTTTTCATTGGCGGGTATTCCCCCAACGGCCGGTTTTTTTGGAAAGCTATTTTTGATTATGGCGGGCGCGGCCAAGGGTCAAATATGGTTTATCGTGGTGGTGGTACTCAACCTGGTAGTTTCCTTATATTATTACCTGCGGGTGGTGCGGGCTATTTTTATGGATACCAATGAAAGACCAATCGAGACGGTTATGGTGAATGGAATTCCAAAATTCGCTCTACTGGTTTGCACGGTAGCGATTATTACCATTGGACTAATCGGCTGGATATATGAACATATACAATCCATAAACTGATCAGTGAAGGCCGGCAATCAGGAGTATAGTTTGCTTTTTTCTTTTTTTATGATTTGAACTTCGATTTTTATCAATCATGGCAATCAACAAGAATCACGAATTTGAAGAACTGAATGGCGTTAAATGCGGCATTGTAGAAAAGAATGTGACACCGCAACGTACATCCTTTTTAAAGCAGTTGCTGGAAGACAACGGCTTTACGGTAGTGGTTGTTCCGTCTCCGCCGGCCAAAGTAGTTCCGGCCGCGGCCGTTAAGGAAGGAGAACCTCCTGCAGCCCCTCCTCCGGTGCCCGAAACATTTACGGTGGGAGTAACTGATTATACTTTTAATTCAACCAATGCCATTTTCGGCCGAACACTCCGCACCCGGGACGGACATATAGTAACACTGGCCTACTGGCAGCAGAAAGAAGCGGAAAGCAATGATGAAGTGCCGTACTACGAATTCAAAAAATAATTTAGTAGAATAATAACTCACCTTACGTTCTTTTGTATGGAAGTAAAGAATCTATTTGATACAACCGCGTTCAACGAAATCAGTGAACGGATTAATAAACTCACTCCGGATACTGAAAGGAACTGGGGTAAAATGAGCGTATCTCAAATGCTTGCTCATTGTAAGGAAGCATTTAAAGTGCCGTTGAGTGATAAACCCATGCCCCGCATGTTTATCGGCAGATTGCTGGGGTGGATGGCGAAAAGCAAATTGTACAACGATAAACCATGGGGAAAAAACCTGCCCACTTCTCCTAACTTTTTAATTAAAGACGAGCGAAATTTTGAAGAAGAGAAGAAACAATTACTGGAATTGATCAATAGTTTCTATTCAAAGGGAGCCGGTCAGGTAGGGAAGTACCCACATCCATTTTTCGGTCAGCTTACTTCCGATCAATGGGGTCATCAGTATGTGGAAGCATTTGGATCATCATCTGAAGCAGTTTGGAGTGTAACTGTCTTAACCTCTCTATAGAGTATTTATTATTTAAACCGGCGCGAGTGTTCCACGGGAAATGACGGCAATTTGCAAATGATGTAATGCCGGTGAACAAATCGTGCCATCCTTTTAATTGATCCAAGTAAAATGAGATTTTGCCTTTTCCCTGTTGGCACTCGTTTTTCTCTTGCCCCCAAACCGGCGCGAGTGTTTCGACGGGCAAATGAAAGAAATTTGCAAATGATGTAATGCCCGTCGAACAACTCGTGCCATACTTTTTTTTTCTTCCAATAAAAGGTATTTTAGCCTTTTCCCTGTTAGAAAACCCCAAACCGGCGTGAGTGTTTCGACGGGCAAATGAAAGAAATTTGCAAATGATGTAATGCCCGTCGAACAACTCGTGCCATACTGTTTTTTTCTTTCAATAAAAGGTATTTTTGCCTTTTCCCTGTTAGCACTCATTTTTATATTCATCAAAAAAATGAGCAGCAAATACAAATTTCGCGACCAGGATGAACTGTATTTTGTAACCTTTGCAGTAGTATGTTGGATCGACTTGTTTACAAGAAATGTATACAAAGATATTATGCTCAACAGTTGGCGGCATTGTCAAAGTAAAAAAGGAATGGAACTTTATGGATGGTGCATAATGTCGAGTCATATACATATGATCATCGGTTCACAAAAAGATAGATTGGAAGATATTATGCGAGATATGAAAAAATTCACTTCCTCCGAATTAAAAAAGGAAATAAAAAACTGCCCTTGTGAAAGCAGAAGAGAATGGATGTTGAAGATAATGGAAGAAACAGGAAAGTTAAATAAACAAAATAAAGATTTTCAATTGTGGCAGCAGGATAATCATCCCGTTCCACTAACAACAATGACAATAGCCCATCAAAAGTTGGATTATATTCACAACAACCCTGTTGAAGCAGGAATTGTAGGGAAGCCTGAAGATTATTTATATAGTAGTGCAAAAGATTATTATGGGACAGGTGGGCTCATAGACATTATATTGCTTGACCCACTAATAAGATGAGAAGGCACGAGTTGTCAATCGGGCCATTGACTTAATTCCAAAAGGGATGTATTCAGCCCGATTGAACACTCGCGCCGGAATGGGGAATTATTCGTTAACAAAAAACACTTTTATGCTCCTAGTCAACGCACTAGCCATATTGGCTTATCCAAAAACCAAACAAGTAAATTTTCTTATTGAGTTAGGAACATTGCCATCTACAGATGAATTGGCAATACAATTTGATGAAGCTTACAAAGTATTTTTAGGAATAGTAAATGAAAACAAAAAATATCCTTATAGTAAAGATCTTTTTAAGATACTTGATGCAATAAATTCAGTTTTTGATGAAATGAGTAATAAAAGCAATAATGATTTTTGGGAAACTACCTCACTTAGCGGAGTTGAGTGGAATAAAGTTAGAGAGTTAGCAAAAGAAGCACTACAATTGATGGGTGAACCTATTAAGAAACCCGACTAATAATCTATTTAAAAATAAAAAGCTCAGTTCGTGCAAGGATGCGGTTAATAAATTAGAAAGTGCTGGCGATAGTGCCAGTCGGTGTCTTTCAGTATCATAAACATTAGAGAGATATTCTTACCGACCTTTGCCATGTTAATTCAGATACCGAAATCAATTATAACTTGATGTAAACCTGGCACTGGATGTTTTTCCTTACTCTTAGATCTTTTAAGATAATTTAATTCATCGGAATAAACACTTCCCGCTTTAAGCGGGACAAGTAACGCCAGCACTTGAACGAACAAATGTATAAATTGAGATTCGAAAAAGAAGGATGCTTGCGCGAGAGGGGGTATCCTAAAGAGCAATTTTTCCCGCATTGTCAATGCACTATACAGAGAAACCCTCTGCCGGAAAAATCAGAATGAATGTGAACCCGGGTGTTTGAAATAATCACATTTTTTGTTAGTTTTACCGCTTCGCACACCATAACCCAACGGCTGGCTGCGAGCCCTAAAACGATGTTTTCAATTGTAAGTCGGCAACTGCATTTACTTGCTTTTATTGTATTGCTTTGTATCCCTGCATTGGCACAGGATATAGATGCTGCCCGCGATAAATTTCGTGAACTGGACTCAATCCATGCCATTCGTTACCGCGAGCATGGTTCGCGGTCCACCAAGAAACCAGTATATCCGCAACAAATCCAGACTCTGGCTAAGTCCGGTTCAACTACTATAAGTCGGCCACTTTCAGCAAACAGTGTTCTTTCGCCTAATCTAACCGTATGTTACGATACGTCTGGCCGCTTTTTTCTCTACAATGACACGCTTACTTTTTACCCGGACATAAGCATTCTTGCGAGAGATGGTAAATTGCTGGTGGCGGGTGAATACGCCGATTGGCGGCAACCGAATCATTTTGGTGGTTTCCTGCTCAAATGCACAGATTCCGGCGAGGTGGAATGGATGAAAACATACGACACAACAGCGAACAGTACTTATAATATATCCTGGTATTATAAGTTGATTGAGTTACTGGATGGATCCATTCTGATGGCGGGTACTACCAATGATATTGCTACGGAAAACGATGACCTGCTGTTAACACGCACCAATAATACCGGCGATATTATCTGGAACCGCGCTTTTAAATCCAGGTTCTGGACAACCGGTAACGGAAGTGCCGATTATTTCTGGATCAAACAAATTACACAGGATCCATCTGGTGGTGATATTTATTTAACGGCCGCGCATTGGGCGCGGGGCCCTAATATCTCCCGCTTTAGTCTGACCGATGGCAGCATTGTATGGAGCAACCTGTACAACATGACCTGGGACCCCAATTTTCATCATCCCTTCGGCCTTGATTTCCGGAATAATGAGCTCATCGCTTTCAGCAAAATTAATTCAAATGTGCTGGCCATCTGGCGATTGAGCAAAACCACAGGCGATACCATTGCGACCAAATACCTTCAAATCATCGACCCTAGTGGCTTCGGAAACGGATTTCTTACAACGCAAGGTGTTACCAGGCTGAATAATGGTCATTACGCGATTCATGGATCACTTCAACGATATTTTTTCTGGCCAACTGGATCTACCGAACCTGTGTACCATGTTGGCGTAGTGGAACTGGATGCCGATTTTAATTTTGTAAGAGCAGATGCTTACCGGAGCGATGTAGAAAGTAATGGTTATAATACCCGCGTAACTGTATTCCCGGATGGATCCGGGTTCTATAGTATGCTCAGATATATCAGTGGCTATACGGCGGATGTATATTATATTCAATTCCGGGAAGGCCAGATTCTAAGACAACGCAAACGTTACTATTTTGGAGAAGGAATGCCAGGTGAAAATACCGCGACGAGAATGAACGATGGCGGAGACATGATTATAAAACTTTTAGGCGATAGCATTAATTCAGTCAATAAGATTGAATTCCTGAATCTGCATATCAGTGACACTTCTTCGAATTGCCTGGGTATCACTTCCACTAATAATTTCTCTACCCCCTACCAGGTAGAGCCGTTGGGTTACAGTACAATGATAATTGAACGGAACGATCTCAGTCCCAGCCGGAATAAAACTTTTGTGACTCCGATAATACCGATGAATTTTCTTCCAGGTTGTCAGCAGGTATCTCACTGCGATACTTTATCACTGGTGCCTTCACAGGATAGCTTTTGTGTATGGAACCCTGTTACAATCTTATTTCGCCGGAACCCCGCTTGCGGGGCAACGCCTTTTATCCGGTATGATAGCTCAAAAGTGCAATCTTTCAGAATACTGAACGATTCTACATTCCAATTCATTTTTAAAACACCCGGTAATACAGTAGTACATGGCAGCATCTTTGGTTGCATTCTTATAGAAGATTCCATTAATCTCTCGGTATTTCAATCTCCTGGTCCACTCAGTATCGGACCCGATTCAGTGATTTGTCCGGGGAATACAATCAGGTTAATCGCCAAAAAAGGTTATAAATCCTATCGCTGGCAGGATGGCTCCACCGATTCCGCATTTACGGTTACCCAGCCTGGTGATTACTGGGTAGTGGCAACGGATTCCTGTGGCAATCCATTTAGTGATACCATGCAGATTGCTCCTCATCCCCCCATCCCGTTCGATATTGGACCGGATATCCGGATCTGCGAGAAGGATACCGCAACCATCTCTGCACCTTCTTCCTTTTTCAATTATCAATGGTCGCCCGATTATAATATCATCAACCGTTTTGCACAATCAATCAGGGTATTTCCTCAACAGGATACTACCTATCATGTAAGAGCGGAAAAAACAGCCGGTTGTTTTGTATACGATTCGATCCGGGTTTTCGTAAACGCCGCGCCGCCGATTAACCTTGGAACCGATCAAAGCTTCTGCTCGGGCGATAGCCTGGTATTGGATGCAGGCGCTGGATTTACACAGTATAACTGGAATACCGGTATTACCGCGCAACAAATAACAGTGCGCTCAAGCGGGCTTTATATAGTTACCGGCGTTACCACAGATAATTGCCGGTCGATTGATAGTTTCCAGGTGTTAAGTATTTACAGCAATCCCATTGTAAACCTTGGCAATGATTCTGTATTATGTACCGGCGCCAGTCGCCTGCTGGATGCAGGTAACTTCAGTAGCTATACTTGGAATACAGGTGCCGGCACCAAAACTATTTCTATTAATCAAACCGGAGAATACTCAGTAAGTGTAACAGATAATAATGGTTGCCGCGGATCAGGCAGCATCCTCATAAATAAAGCAGTGATTCCACCGGCTTCTTTTTTGCACGGAGATACAACAATCTGTAACTACGCGAAAATTGTACTCGGCCCAACCTCTTCTTTTTCTTCGTATGCCTGGAACACTTCGAATAAAACCCGGGAAATAACAGTATCTCAACCGGGCCTTTATTGGCTTGAAGTAAAGGACCGGGATAATTGTTCGGGCCGCGACACCATCCTGATTGGAAGTAAAGATTGCCTTAAAGGCTTTTTCGCTCCGAATGCCTTTACTCCAAACCGTGATGGCAAAAACGATTTTTTCCGACCTCTGATTTTCGGTCCGTTGATCAAATATGAATTGAGCATTTTCAATCGATGGGGCCAGCTTATATTTCACACTACTGACTATAGCAAAGGCTGGGATGGTGGCCGCGATCCGGGCACCAATGGCTTTGCGTGGGTTTGCAGTTACCAGTTACAGGATGAAAAAATGATTGTAGAAAGAGGTACCGTAATGATCATCCGGTAAACATTCGTCTTATTGGCATTTTTTTCAGGCGAGTCTCAATGCAGACTACGATGGTTTAACATTCTTCACTCAAACACTCCGGTAAAACCACCGCGACCTTAATTCTCCCGCTGGCGCAAAAATGTTTTTTACGGAAGTATAATTTTTGAGGAAGTTCATTCGGTTGCTGGCGCACGTGTTCCCGACGTTACCCACTATAGTGCAAGCATATAAATAGTGAGGTTGGCGCAAGCGTCTCGCTTGTGCCTTACTCCATGCTTGTACAAGGATGCGGTTATTAATTTAGAAAGTGCTGGCGACAGTGTCAGACGGTTGCTTTCAGTAGCATAAATATTAGGGAGATATTCTTACTGACCTGTGCCATGTTAATTAAGATACAGAAATCAATTATAACTCTATGTAAACCTGGCACAAGTTGTTTTTCCTCATACTCAGATCTTTTGACGCAATTTAATTCATCGGAAAAAACACCTCCCGCTTTCAGCGGGACAAGTAACGCCAGCATCTGAATATTCTGAATGTTGTATTTGGCATTGAATAAAAGAAATACTTGCGCGAGCTTGGGGACAGTGCCCAAACCGGCGTGAGTGTTTCGACGGGCAAATGAAAGAAATTTGCAAATGATGTAATGCCCGTCGAACAACTCGTGCCATACTGTTTTTTTCTTTCAATAAAAGGTATTTTAGACTTTTCCCTGTTAGCACTCATTTTTATATTCATCAAAAAAATGAGCAGCAAATACAAATTTCGCGACCAGGATGAACTGTATTTTGTAACCTTTGCAGTAGTATGTTGGATCGACTTGTTTACAAGGAATGTATACAAAGATATTATGCTCAACAGTTGGCGGCATTGTCAAAGTAAAAAAGGAATGGAACTTTATGGATGGTGCATAATGTCGAGTCATATACATATGATCATCGGTTCACAAAAAGATAGATTGGAAGATATTATGCGAGATATGAAAAAATTCACTTCCTCCGAATTAAAAAAGGAAATAAAAAACTGCCCTTATGAAAGCAGAAGAGAATGGATGTTGAAGATAATGGAAGAAACAGGGAAGTTAAATAAACAAAATAAAGATTTTCAATTGTGGCAGCAGGATAATCATCCCGTTCCACTAACAACAATGACAATAGCCCATCAAAAGTTGGATTATATTCACAACAACCCTGTTGAAGCAGGAATTGTAGGGAAGCCTGAAGATTATTTATATAGTAGTGCAAAAGATTATTATGGGACAGGTGGGCTCATAGACATTATATTGCTTGACCCACTAATAAGATGAGAAGGCACGAGTTGTCAATCGGGCCATTGACTTAATTCCAAACGCGATGTATTCAGCCCGATTGAACACTCGCGCCGGAATGGGGATCCCGGTATGGGAGTGATTAGACACGCGGATGCCGGTTATGAACTGGCTATCGAAACGGCCAGAAACCATTCCTTGGGAATTTGATTATTTTCTCGAGCGGTAAACTACTTTATTGGTTTATTTCAAAACATTTAAAGTAAACCCATTGGCTACTTCAACGGATGCCCCAGGCCAAACTGTTAACGATCTACAAGATCGATTTGAATTAAGCAATACCGAGCCAGTAGTAATATATACATCTGTATGCTGATCAGGCAAAACCCCACAACTCCAGTTTAAGGGATCTTCCCAATTACTATTTTTTGAACCGTTCCAATAACTTGCGAATCTAAGTAGATAGGTATTGCTGAATTGAGTTCCATTTACCACACATCGATATTGATGCCCATAAATATTTGATGGAGCATCTGTCACTTGAAGCTGGTTGGTGGTAGACCCAGTATAATAAACTGAATTAGTGGGAATATTGCTAAAGCCCAATCCCGTGTTTACTTGCCACTGATAACTTGATCCATTTATATTGGAAGTAAACTTGACAACCCCACCGGGGCATGGTGCGTCAACAGCAAAGGTTTTGATAAATGCGTTAATTACACAACGATTGTTATTCGCCGCTGATCCATATACACGTAGATAATAGGTGTTTCCAGGAATAAAGTTATTCAAATCAAAGAAGTTCTGATCCGAAGAAGCATTAGGCCCACTGGATGAACAACCCACTAGGTGTAGATTACCACAGGAATTATTGTATAATTCTAAAATCGGAGAGATTGACTGTGAAGTGAGTGCCCATACCTGGTGGCGGGTACCCGTAGCTGTGAATTTAAACCATATATCATCTTCGGCAGTTCCGAAGCATGCAGGCAAGCCGGATGGTGTAGCTCCAAGGTTTGTCGGTCGTGAATCTAAAGTACCGGATTCCCACACAAAAGGCACAAGGGTAGTTGCTGATGAGCAATCATCATTATCAATATAATTTGTAGAAGAATTTATACAGATATTAAAATTCAAATTGGGGCCATTACCGAACCGATCATAAATTCTAAAATAATAGGTCTGTCCGATGGTCAAATTCGACATGACAGTTATTATTGGTTCATTTAAGCCAGACGGATAAATACAATTCAGCGGTAGTAAGGCGCCGCAATTCCCGATAAAAGTTTGTACAACCAAATTAGCATAGGAAACAGGGCTGATTGTTAGTCGATGGGTAGCTGAGGTTGCAACAAACTTATACCACACATCTCTGGCTAAATTTCCAACGCATGCAGGTTGCGATTGGGATGCTGATCCAGTGTTGCTTGTTAAAGTCAAGCCACAGTTACCATCATTATTAACCGGAACCTCAATAGCACCTACACACTCGTCGTTAGCAGGCGGCGGAGGCGGCGTACGAAGGCATAGTCCAATATTACAACGACTATTGTTATTTGCTTTACCGTATACCCTGATGTAGTATTTGTTTCCAGGTGTAAGTCCAAGAAAATCTGCTACCACTTGGTCACTGCTGCCACCATTTCCCGAATGAAAACATCCAACGGAACTTAAATTTCCGCATTCATTTCCGAATAATTGTACAACTGGGTCGATATGAAGATTGGTTGAAACATATAATTGATGCCTGGAACTTGTTGCAGTAAACGAAAACCAAATATCATCTTCATTATCTCCAACACATCCTGATATCGGAGACTGGCTTGCTCCAACATTAGAAAATGTCAAAAAATTACAGCTCATATCGGAGCTTGGCACCAGATTAGTAGCTGTAGCACATTCATCATTATCAATATGCGTAGTTGCTTCGTTAATACAAATAGTAAAGTCTAACGAAGGGCCGTTTCCAAACCGATCATAGATTCTGAAATAATAAGTATTTCCGATGGTAAGATTAGTTGCAAGGTCAATAATCTGCTCATTAAATCCTATGGGATTGGTGCAGGCATTTTCAACTAGACTACCACAAGTACCAGAAAATCTCTGTATTACTAAATTGCAATAAGAAATGGGGGTTATTGTTATCCTGTGCGTAGTAGCTGTGGCTACAAATTTATACCATATATCTTTTGCTTCAGATCCTACACAGGGGCTTAATGATTGAGTAGCATTATTGGTGCTTGTAGTTAATACATTAGTGCAATTGTTGTTGGTATTGACAGCAACTGTTATTGCACCTGAACATTCATCATTAGATGGCGTTTGCGTGAATGCCAGAAAACAGAACAGCGGATTAAATAACAAGAAAATTAGTAATGCTTTGACCCTGTAGTTAAACATGAATTCACTGAATTGAATTGGCAAGTTAATCAAATTATTGAGTCTTATTGTAAGTCCCCAAACCGGCGCGTGTGGCCGCGATCCGGGCACCAATGGCTTTGTATGGGTTTGCAGTTACCAGTTCCAGGATGAAAAAATGATTGTAGAAAAAGGTACCGGAATGATTATCCGGTAAACAGTCGTCTTATTGGCATTTTTTTCAGGCGAGTCTCAATGCGGACTACGATGGTTTAACATTCTTCACTCAAACACTCCGGTAAAACCACCGCGACCTTGATTCTCCCGCTGGCGCAAGAATGTTTTTTACGGAAGTATAATTTTTGAGGAAGTTCATTCGGTTGCTGGCGCACGTGTTCCCGACGTTACTCCACGCTGGTGCAAGGATGCGGTTAATAAATCAGGAAGTGCTGTCGCAGCAGTGTCAGACGGTTACTTTTAGTATCATCAAATATCAGGAAGATAATCTGACCAACCTGGGCCAGGCTAATTCAAATACCGGGGTCAAATATAAATTGATGAAACCCTGGCACAGGTTGTCATGCCTGCAGGCAGCAGGTAGTACACTCACCAGGTAAACGGCATGAACACCTGCGCCAGCAACCGAATAATCTAATTATAATATTTGGCATTGCATAAGTATATGTTTGCACGAGCTTGGGTATAAAGGTGCTTATAGTATCTTATCATTTTTTAATGAAATATCTAGTTTGGAAGAAGTAACTTACAAATTAATTAATGGAAAATGGGTAAAACAAAAATAAAACTGACTATGTTTTTTTTCATTATTGGCTGCGGCATGGGTTTATTTTCGTGCAATAGTTTGATAGAGCACAAGACAGATGACGGTATTTCGAGAGTCAGATTTGTAAGGGATAGTAGTTACATTGATAGCACCATAAGGAAGATGATAATTAAAAATATCAAACCATTTAACAATAAGACTGAATATCAAAGTAAAACTGAATTTCAAGTTGATTCTTTGTTGTATAGCCCTGACAGTCTAGGTATTGTAATATTATTAATTTCTAAACATCCTATTAGCCAACTATTGATTCAAAATTTGGATTCGGATTATTTTTACAATGGGATTTATCTATTTAGTAAGAGAAATAATATAGATTCGGTTCTTAAAGTTTATACTTGGAGTCCTTGGGCGTTACAACATTTTGGTTCCTATAAGGAAATTCAAAAACGATTATATTTTGAGTGTTTTAAAAGGCGTTCAGAAGATAATTGGGATTCAATTAATCGGAAATATAATTTTAATGATAAAGAGTTTTGGGGGTCAGATGAATTTATAGCGATTACGAATACTCATGATTATGTTATCAATAATTAATTTACACTCAGATCGCGCAAGGATAGGGTTAATAAATCAGGAAGTGCTGGCGCAACTGTGTCAGACGGTTACTTTGAGTATCGTTAAATATCAGGAAGATAGTCTGACCAACCTGTGCCGTGCTAATTCAAATACCAAGGTCAGTTATAAATTGATGTAATCCTGGCACAGGTTGTCATGCCTGCAGGCATCAGGTAGCACACTCACCAGGTAAACGGCATGAACACCTGCGCCGGCACCAAATTTTTTTACCAGGCTCACGCTTAAAAAGCCCTTTGAGGAGGCGGAAAATATTCTGATTCGCCATCCTTGTCATTAAAAAATAAAGACCCATTTATTGGGTCTTTAATAGTACCGGAGAGCAGACTTGAACTGCCGACCTTCGGGTTATGAATCCGATGCTCTAACCAGCTGAGCTACCCCGGCATTTGCTTAATGCAGCATCATCGTAAGGGCGGCAAAAATAGATAAATAGGGTTAAAATATAAAATCAATTAGCCCCTTGCCGGGGCAATTTACCCTAAAATTACTCTGTAATTTGGTTTGTTATAAGGCCAGTACGGCTCTTGAATTTTTTTTCTTCATCTTCTCAAACAACCAATAGCTGGCCTTGGTACTGAGTATACCAATGCCCGCTCCGGTAATTACATCGGTGAGCCAGTGCTTATTATTATACATTCTTAAAACACCGGTTCCCGTGCTCATCGCATAGCCCGAAAACCGGAGGAAGGGAGAGTGGCCACGGTATTCCTGGGCCATAAACTCGGCTCCACTAAAAGCAGCCGCGGTATGACCGGAAGGAAAAGAATTATATTCGGACCCGTCGGGTCTTAATTGATGCGTTAGTTTTTTAAGTGAGAAAACTGTACCGGCCATCAATAAAGTAGACATTCCTAATAAGATGGTTCTGTCTTTAAAATTATGTTTGCCTTTTATTCCGGAGGCGTTCAGCAGGTACACCGATGCGGCGGGCGCAAATTGAAGATAGTTATCTATAGATGTATGAAATTTATCGTTATGTTCCAGTATTTCCTCTCTAACTTCTTTATTGGCATTTTCTAATGCGTCCAGCTCCAGGCTTAAAAATCCAAAAGCCACCATGGCAGCCGGGAAACTGATATATTTTGCACGTAAATAAACTGGCTTATTGGGGAGTTTGCTTATTCTGATTTCCGATTTGGAAAGATTAAACTGCGCTCTTTGCAACAATAAGCTATCATTATTCTGGGCTTGTACCGTATGAGAAAGTAATACTATAACGGCAATCCAATAATATTTCATGATAAGGGGCTTGTGTGGGAATTATTCAACCTTTAATTTAAATATACTAATTTCTATTGCCCCTTTCAATATTTTGATATGGTATTTTATTGTTATTTTATCAACAGGCTGCCATTAAATCTTTCCAGGGTTTATTGTTAATGCATGGTTCTATTTCGGCTATCCCTTCCTACAATGTTGATTTACCGGCCTGTTTTCCTTTTTTCCAAAGGCAAATTAGAATATGATAGTATTATTTTGTCCGGCCGGGATAGCTAAGCAGGGCTTGCTCGAGGCAGTCCATGGCCGCATTAATGGACTCTACATTTAAGACATAAGCTAACCGCACCTCGTTTTTCCCCAATCCAATCGTACCGTAAAAACCAGAGGCGGGTGCCAGCATGACGGTTTGTTTATTATGCGAAAACGATTCGAGTAACCACTGACAGAATATATCACAATCATCAATCGGAAGGCGGGCGATGGCGTAAAATGCACCTCCGGGGTTCGGGCAAAAAACACCGGCCATTGAATTTAGTCGTTTTACCAAAACGTCCCTGCGTTGCAGGTATTCGCTTTTTGGTTTATCAAAATAATTATCTGGCAGGTCGATCGCCGCTTCGCCCATTATTTGGGCCAAGCCGGGAGGACTCAATCTTGCCTGGGCAAATTTCATGGCCGTGTCATATACCAGTTTATTTTTAGTAACAAAAGCACCTAATCTGGCACCGCAGGCACTGTAGCGTTTACTTATAGTATCCATTAATACCACGTTTTGTTCGAGTCCGGGTAAGTGGAGAGCGCTTACATATTCTCCATCATAACAAAACTCCCGGTACGCTTCATCACTGAAAAGATATAAATCGTGTTTTAAACATATTTTTTTCAAGGCTTCCATTTCAACCCGGCTATATAAATAGCCCGTGGGGTTATTGGGACTGCAAATAATGATCGCTTTTGTTTTGGAAGTAATGACTTTACTAAAATCTTCAATCGGGGGAAGAGCAAAGCCGTTTTCGATATGTGATGTGATAGGGACAACATTTACCCCGGCGGCGCAGGCAAATCCATTGTAATTGGCATAAAAAGGTTCGGGAACAATCACTTCATCTCCCGGGTTCAGGCAACAGAAAAATCCAAAGAGAATTGCTTCGGACCCCCCGGTAGTAATCAATATCTGGTCGTAGGTCACATCAATGCCTACTTTCTTATAGTACTGAACTAATTTACGCCGGTAGCTTTCGTTACCGGCACTG
This sequence comes from uncultured Chitinophagaceae bacterium, assembly GCA_963775145.1. Classification (GTDB taxonomy): domain Bacteria; phylum Bacteroidota; class Bacteroidia; order Chitinophagales; family Chitinophagaceae; genus Endoryza. The sequence continues at coordinate 174,905 of CAVZHZ010000007.1, read as the reverse complement.
TGGCTATACTCCAATACTTTAATATCGGCCTTACGAACAGCGTCTAATATTGCAGGCGGTGTTTCAATATCGGGCTGACCGATATTCAGATGATAGACTTTGATGCCTTTTTTTTTGGCTGCTTCTGCATAAGGAACCAGTTTGCGAATGGGAGAGGACGGCATTAATTCGCCGCGGTTACTGATAGTTAACATTGAGCGAAGGTAGCAACAAATAAAAAATGTATAGTGTAAAAAATAAAATGTAAAAGGGTCCTCTAAGTGAGAACCCTTTTACATTATATATTCCTTATTTTAGATTTTATATTTCTTTCCTATCCCCTGGTGGGTGCTTTTGTTTTTTCGTATTTGGCATAATCGTCTGCGCTCAATACTTCGCCAGTGATCGTTAAGGTAAGATAACCATCTACACCCGCCAGCTTTACAGAAATTGTTTTATTAAATGGACCGGGAGCGGCCGCATTAAAACCAGCTGTAATCTTATCTGATTTTCCTTTGGCCACCGGAGCCTGGGGCCATACCGGTGTAGTACAACCACAAGATGCCTGCGCTGTTTCTATCACCACTACCTTATCACTATTATTTGTGAATGGAAAATCATGGGTAACAGGAGTTCCCTGCTTTATCTTCCCAAAATTATAAGCAACATCTTTGAATTTTACATAATCTTCGGGTTTCTTCGCTACCGTAGCAGCTTCCTGCGAAAACATAGCTGCTGAAAACAGGGTTACAATAAATAACAAGGTCATTTTTTTCATGCGTATCAGTTTAAATAATTATTGATTGGATTGCTTTAATAATGATATAGACGAATTGGCCGGCGCGGAAGTGGCAGCAGCCTTAAAAACATTTCCTGAAATTTGAATTGTCTTTGTTTGGCTACCATTAAATATTATTGTCACGGTTTTTTGAAATGGACCTTCACTCGCTGCATTGTACCCAACTTTTAATATGCTGGATCCACCGGGTTTTACGGGATCAGTACTCCATTCCGGGGTAGTGCATCCGCAGCTCGCCTGTACATTTTCAATCCGCAGATCTTCAGTACCTGCATTGGAAATTTCAAATAAATGGGTAACCGGTCTGCCCTGTTGAATCTTCCCAAAATCATAACTAACCTGTTTGAGAACCAGTATATCGGGGACTGGCTTTTTTGTTTCTCCGGTTGTTTGGGCCTGCACGCCAAGAGTAACCAATAACAGCAATACAGAAAATAAAGTCTTCATGAACAGGTATGCTTTAATCAATTTCAAAAGTACATTTTTAACGCTGGAAATGCCAACTAATTTCCCGCCTAATCACATTTTTTTAACACTCTGAGCAAATGGGTGTTAGTATCCCTATTTTTGCCTTATGGAACTCTCCTCCACCAATGAAATAGTATCTGGCGAAAAACTGTCTTTTGACCGCTTTCGCAGTGAAGTACTAAATGATTATAACATTGCCTGTCAGAGCCGTGAAGCAAGTCTGCTGGGACGCAAGGAAGTACTGACCGGCAAAGCTAAATTTGGCATTTTTGGAGACGGGAAAGAAGTTGCACAGGTGGCAGCAGCCAAATTTTTTAAACCGGGCGATTTTTTATCGGGTTATTACCGCGATCAAACCCTTGCCTTTGCTACCGACGTGGCCACCGTCGAAGAATTTTTTTCACAACTGTATGCCGACCCCGATCCGGCCAATGAACCGCACAGTGCCGGACGCCAGATGAACGCACATTTTGCTTCGCCGTTTGTAAATGAAAAGGGCGAATGGCTCGACCTGGTAAATCGCAAAAATATAGCATCGGGCATGGCTCCTACCGCCGCCCAAATGCCCCGCTCCATCGGACTGGCACTTGCTTCAAAATTATTTCGCAACGAAAAAGGATACCGTCAATTTCCTGAATTAAGCAATAACGGCAATGAGGTTTGTTTCTGTACTATAGGAGATGCGTCCACTTCCGAAGGTCATTTTTGGGAAACCATCAATGCGGCCGGAGTAATGCAGGTACCCATCGCGTTTTTTATATGGGATGATGGATATGGCATTTCTGTTCCTACCAAAATGCAAACAACCAAAGGTTCTATTTCGGAAGCATTGAAAGGAATGCAGAAGAAAGATGGTTCCAATGGCATTGAAATTTATAAAGTGAAAGCCTGGGATTATGCCGGCATGTGTGAAGTGTTTGAAGCGGGCATTCAAAAGATTCGGGATACACATACCCCTGCATTATTTCATGTAGAAGAAGTAACGCAACCACAGGGTCATTCTACTTCGGGAAGTCACGAAAGATATAAAACCCCCGAGCGCCTGGCCTGGGAGCGGGAATGGGATGGCAATAAAAAAATGCGCGAATGGATACTGGAGAATGAATTGGCCAGCGAGGAAGAATTGAATGATATTGAAGTAGCGGCCAAAGAAAAAGTGCGCAATGGGAAGCAAATGGCATGGGAAAAATTCTGGATACCTGTTAAAGAGCAAGTGACATTCAGTGTTCAATTATTTGATGCACTCATAAATAATGGTGCGGATGTTCACGGGGAAATAAATAAAATAAAAAATGATCTCCTGGCTCATCGCGAACCCATGCGTAAGGATGTGTTGGTTGCGCTGCACAATGCTTGTGAAGCCACCGATGCTGCTCAATCGGCCCCGGTAAAAGAATATTTTGAAAAATTAAAAGTGGAGGGAACAAAATATTATGGATCTCATTTGTATAGCGAAGCACCAAACAGTCCCTTACTTATTACCGGAACAGAAGCGCAGTATGCGTTCGACGCTCCTTCCATCAATGGATATGAAATTTTGAACCGGTATTTTGATGCGCTTTTTACCAGTAATAGGAAAGTAGTTGCTTTTGGGGAGGATGTCGGAAAGATTGGTGACGTAAACCAGGGTTTTGCAGGCCTGCAGGCTAAACATGGAGAATACCGCATTTTTGATTGTGGCATTCGCGAATTAACAATCATGGGACAGGGGATTGGTCTTGCCATGCGAGGCTTACGACCCATAGCCGAAATTCAATACATCGATTATCTTATATATGGATTGCAGCCCTTATCGGATGATGCCGCCACGTTACATTGGCGCAGCCAGGGAAGGCAAAGTGCTCCACTGATTGTTCGCACAAGAGGTCATCGCCTGGAAGGTATCTGGCATAGTGGTTCGCCGATGGGTTTGATGTTAAATTCGCTGAGAGGTTTTCATATTGGGGTTCCCAGGAATATGGTGCAGGCAGTGGGGTTATACAATACCATCCTCTCGGGAAACGATCCGGCTATTATCGTTGAATGTTTGAATGGATACCGGTTGAAGGAAAAGTTGCCGTCCAATTTATTAGAGTACAAAGTGCCGCTGGGTGTGCCGGAAGTGATTCGGGAAGGAACAGATGTTACCATTGTTTCGTATGGATCTACCTTGCGTATCATCCAGGAAGCGGCAGAAGTTTTGCAGAATGCGAGTATCAATTGCGAAATTATGGATGTGCAGACTTTGCTGCCATTTGATATTCATCATTCAATTCTTGCATCATTACAAAAAACCAACCGCATTGTTTTTATAGATGAGGATGTTCCCGGTGGGGCCACCGCTTACATGTACAATAAAGTTATGGAAGAGCAGGGTGGTTATCGTTGGTTGGATGTGGCACCCCGCACGATTACCGGGAAAGCGCACCGGCCAAGTTACGGCAGTGATGGAGATTACTTCAGCAAACCCAATGTGGAGCAAATTGTGGATGTGATCAGGGAAATGATGAGAGAATAATAGTTTGTGGTTTGTTGTTTGTAGTTCTTTATGTTTAGCAGCCAAAAATTATTACTGGCACCTATTAATTTTTCAGTTTGAAGTTTGGGCAACCACAAACCACAAACCACAAACCACAAACTATAAACTATAAACCACAAACTTCTTTACTTTATCATGAAACTTACCCTCTACCAAATCGATGCGTTCACCAATAAACTCTTTGGCGGAAACCCGGCCGCAGTTATTCCGTTAAAAAAATGGTTGAGTACCGAATTGATGCAACAACTGGCCCTGGAAAATAATCTGAGTGAAACCGTCTTTTTCGTGCCTTCTGAAAAAAATGGAGTGGATTATGATATCCGTTGGTTCACCCCGGCGGTCGAAATTAATCTGTGCGGTCATGCAACACTGGCATCTGCTTTTGTAATATTTACTATTCTCAGGAAGAAGAAGAAGTCGATCATTTTTAGCTGCCAGAGTGGATTATTAAAAGTTACCCGCAAAAAAGATCGTATCGAAATGGAGTTCCCCAGTTGGGTGCCTGAGTTAATTACTGAATATCCGTCCAATTTGTCGGCCGCATTGGGAGGAGTTGATATAGTAGCTGTATATAAGAACCGTGACTTACTGGTGGAATTAGCGAATGAGTCCGCGGTAAAAAAATGTTCTCCCGATTTTACCCTGTTGAAAGCCACCGGAGAAAAAATAATTATTACTGCACCGGGAAAGGATTGTGATTTTGTTTCCCGTTTTTTTGCACCGGCCGCGGGGGTGGATGAAGACCCGGTTACTGGTTCGGCCCATTCCCAGTTGATACCTTTCTGGAGTAATAAGTTTGGAAAGAAAAAAATGAAGGCAAAACAACTAAGTTTCCGCGGGGGAGAAATAGGGTGCGAACAATTGAATGAGAAAAGGGTTCTTATGTCGGGTCAGTGTGTGTATTATATGAAAGGTGAAATAAAACTGTAATTTGTAAGTCATGTTATCAGCCGGAGAAAAGAGATTTGTGCGTTATTGGGAGGAGCAGCGTAAAGATGGAAAGCGATCCTACTTCTTATTATATATTATTTCTGGTACCATAGTCACTTCCCTGATTGTATCTTTTGTGTCTGCGATGCTGTTTTCCTTTTCTATGCCCGACCGGCCCTGGATCATTCCAATTGTTAGTTTTGTTATAACTACGGCGCTTACTATTTATAGCTGGAAAAAAAATGAACGACGATTAAAACACCTCATTAATCGGGAAATAAAAGAGGGCCAACTCCAGGATGATTTGTCCTCCAACGGGAAATTGATTTAAAACTGCTCCCCTGTTCATTACAGTTCTTAGAAGGTTGTTCTTTCAGGCAAAACAAGCTGTTTCTAAATAATTTACCTACTTACTCCAAACTTCTGCGCTGCCATCCACTCATTCTTTACTGTTAATGGATAACTCTCCTGTACACAGGCAGTGGAAAATACTATTTTTAAATGGCCTGTCGCTAAAGACCTGCCTGCGGGCAGGAATACCATGAAACTCCTTATTTGCATTCACTTCATAGCAGCAGCCTGTTGTTTGAAATTTATACTATATATGGCTGGATGCCAAAGGGAATATTTTTTTTATTATGAAACTGCTATCAGCAAACAGGAAAAAATGAATGTATGAAAAAAATTATATTGCTTTCTTATTTTATAGCCGGATCTTATTGTTTTACCTTTTCTCAAAATGTGGGTATTGGTACCAATTCACCCGTAGAAAAATTACATGTAGCTGGAAATACAAAAGCAGATACCATAAAACCTAATGCCATAAAACTTACACCCAATGCCGGTGCGGGAAAAATTTTAACCAGTGATGCGGTGGGCAATGCAAACTGGCAAACTATCTCACCGGGCACTATCAGTGGAAATATAGGTTATGGGGTATGGGGCAGTTGTGATGCAAATACAAATGTTAGCGAGTATGCACCTGTAGTGGACCCAACTGCTGAATTTGGCGATAATTTCGGATACAGCATAGGTGTTTCGGGCAATTATAGCATTGCCGGTGCGCCCTATGATGATATTGGCGCGAACAATAACCAGGGCTCAGCCAGTATTTTCCAATTTGATGGAACCGGTTGGGTATTCATGCAGAAATTAACCGATGCTACAGGCGCTGCCAATGATCAATTTGGTATAAGCGTTTCCATCTCTGGCAACTATGTTATAGTGGGTGCCTGGCAGGATGCGATTGGTACAAATACCAACCAGGGGTCCGTTAGTATTTACCAGTTTAATGGTACAAATTGGGTTCTCATGCAAAAAATAACCGATGCTGCTGGCGCTACGGATGATTCATTTGGATTCAGAGTGTCTATTTCCGGCAATCGTGCTATAGTGGGTGCGGTTTTTGATCAGGTCGGTGCCAATGCCTTTCAGGGTTCTGCCAGTATTTATCAATTCAACGGAACGACATGGGTACTCATGCAAAAGATCACTGATGCGGCAGGAGCAGCAGTTGATCGGTTTGGTTATAGTGTTTCCATTTCTGGAAATTATGTAATCATTGGAGCTCCTAGTTGCGATAATCCGAATTATGTTGATATCGGCGCTGCCCTTATTTTTAAGTACAATGGAAGTAGTTGGGTGCTCATGCAAAAAATATTTTCCAGTGGTAACTCAGGTGACTGGCTTGGTGTGAGTGTTTCTATTGACGGGAACTATGCTATTATTGGGGTTTACCAGGCAGGAAATGAAGACGTGGGTGGTGCATTAATCTTGCGGTATGATGGCAACAGTTGGGTAGTAATGCAGACATTGATCAACATGGATGGTAAGCCTTACGATAAGTATGGAATTAGTGTAGCCATCTCAGGCGACTATGCAATAGTAGGAATATATAACTATGACTCAGGCACTAACACTACACAGGCAGATGTGGGAGCAGCCGTCATCTACAGAAGAATAGGAACTGCATGGCAACGCATACAATTCCTCACCGATCCGGGTGCCAATACAAATGATTGGTTTGGTTTTGATGTAGCTGTCGACGGGGCTTCAAAACGCTTTGCAAGCGGGGCTATCCAGTATGGAAACAGTAGCGGAAAAGTTGTATTGGGAAAAATAAATTATTGACACCTGGAATCAATTACTATAAAAGTAAATATTAAAGAGAGCTAATTATGTTAGCAGTAGGAGGGAACAAAATCTATAAACATTAAGCTATGAAAAAAATGCGATTTTCTTATTGTATACTATTTTTTGTTGCCCAGGTTGGTTTACCACAATATTCAATTTCACAAAATACAGGTATTGGAACAACCACGCCTGCAGAAAAACTTCATGTAGCTGGCAACATAAAAGCTGACACCGTGAAGTCAAATGTTTTAAAACTCACCGTCAATGCTGGCACCACAAAAATTTTAACCAGTGATGCAGCAGGCAATGCAGGTTGGCAAACAAATACTCTTGCAGCCGCTGGAACGGTGGGTTTTGGCGATTGGGGCGATTGTGCTACCAACGCCAATATCAGCGAATACTACCCAGTGTTTGCAGAACCGAATGCCGGAGCATTTGGAGAAAGTTTATCTATGTCTGGTAATTACGCGATCGTAGGCGATCGGTATGATCTTATTGGTGCGAATGTTAACCAGGGCTCTGCCAGCATTTACCAATTTAATGGAACCACCTGGGAGTTTATGCAAAAACTAACGGATGCAACAGGATCAAGTGATGATCAGTTCGGTAAGAGTGTATTTATTTCGGGCAACTATGCTATTGTAGGGGCCTACCTCGATGATGTTGCTGCTAATATTGACCAGGGATCCTGCAGCATTTATCAATTCAGCGGAACTAATTGGGTATTGATGCAGAAGATAACCGATCCTACCGGTACAGCGCAGTCGCAGTTCGGTTGGAGTGTGTCCATTTCAGGCAATTATGCACTGGTAGGTGCTTTGCTGCTGGGCCTCAACACCATTGGGTCGGCAAATATATTTCAGTTAACAGGTAGCAACTGGGCCTTTCTGCAAAAACTATCCGACCCCACACCCGCCCCTGGTGATTTTTCGGCAAACAGTGTTTCTATTTCAGGCAACAAAGCTGTTGTAGGAGTTGAACGTGGTAAAGTAGGAAGCAATAGTTACCAGGGCTATATAAACCTTTATGAATTAAATGGAGGAACCTGGATGTTTAAACAAAGGGTAACAGACCCTACTGGAGCAGCTTTTGATTTTTTTGGAAATAGTGTGTCTATTTCCGGTGATTATCTTATTGCGGGAGACCAGGAAGATTACATAGGAACGAATACCTCACAGGGTTCTGCCAGCATTTATTTTTATAACGGCACTACATGGGTATGGATTCAAAAGCTAACCGATCCAACCGGGAGAACGTTTGACAATTTTGGGAATAACGTTTCCATTTCGGGTAACTACGCCCTTGTTGGAGCCAGTTGGAGTGATCCAGGTCCATATGGCGCAAGAGGTTCAGCAACTATCTATCAACGGGTGGGGCTGGGCTGGTCAAAATTGCAATTCGTAACACAGCGGCATACAGAAAATCCAGCCACCTTCTTTGGCAACACAACGGCAATTGATGGCACAACTAAACGGTTTGTCATTAGTTTTTCCGTCGGCAGTGGCAAGGTTATTTTTGGGAAAATAAATTAATTGTTATGAAAAACGTTTTCGTGCTTTTTTCTTATTTATTTGCCTTTGCATATTATTCTTATTCACAAAACATAGGCATTGGTACCAATACTCCCCATGCTTCGGCACAACTGGATATAACCAGTTCAACCAAAGGAATACTGATTCCCCGGATGACATTCGTACAACGCCAGGCCATTACTTCACCAGCCAATGGTTTGCTGGTATACCAGGAGGATGTGGCAGATAGTAGCTTTTACTGGTACAATGGATTGGCATGGATAAAATTACAAAGTGCAAAAAGCGGATGGAACCTGGCAGGCAATTCAGGTACCAATGCTTCCACCAATTATATTGGGACTGCCGATAATCAAGCATTAAGTTTTCGGCAGAATAATAAATGGATGGGGAGATGGAACACCGCGACAGCCAATTATTTTATCGGTGCCGGCGCAGGGGAAAGCAATATTTCCGGTATCAATAATACGGTAATCGGGGATTCTGCCGCTTTTAATACAACGGCCGCTAACCATAATGTGATAATTGGAAAAAACGCCGGTATTAGTAATACAGGTTCCTGGACAACAATCATTGGGATTGATGCAGGTCGACGTAATCAGGCTGATGGAAGTGTATTTATTGGTTCTGCCGCAGGTATGAAAAATACATCTGGTTTTAGAAACACTTTTGTTGGCGATAATGCCGGAAGAGATGATAGCACCGGAGTTGAAAATGCTTTTTTTGGAAGTTCTGCCGGGCAATACAGCAGTAGTGGTTATAATGCTTTTTTTGGTTCTAAAAGTGGATTCAATCACCGGTCTGGTTTTTCAAATTCTTTTTTTGGTGCTTACAGTGGATTATCAAACAATTATGGTGGTGGAAATTGCTTTTTTGGCTACCTGGCTGGCGCCTTTAACAATTTTGGAAGCGACAATATTTTCATCGGGCAAAGAGCAGGATTTAGCAATACCACCTCAAATGGAAATATTGCCATCGGGCATGCGGCTGGGTATAGCTTTACCACCGGTACTCCATCACTTAATGTTGCTATTGGAGACAGTTCCGCATTTTCCAATACGGCAATCTATAATACATTTGTCGGTGGCTGGTCGGGAAGGAAAAATACTTCCGGAGCATTTAATACAGCATTAGGAACCCGATCTCTATATTTGAATACAACCGGTACCAGCAACATTGCCCTGGGCGGCGATGCACTATATTCAAATGTGTCAGGAGAGGGCAATACCGCCTCCGGATATGGCGTATTGCAACTAAACACTTCTGGTAATTATAATACAGCAAATGGAAATGCAGCATTGTCATCAAATACTACAGGTAACAATAATACGGCAAGTGGATTTTTAGCACTTTCAGCAAACACTTCAGGATATAGTAATGTGGCTATTGGTACTCATGCATTAAAATTAAATACAGACCGTAGCAACCTGGTCGCCATTGGTGATTCTGCTTTATTTAATAATGGTACGGGGGCTGCTTCCAGCCTGGATGCTATCAACAATGTGGCTGTTGGCTCTAAAGCCCTTTATTCAAATAATACCGGTAATACTAATACCGGCATCGGTTCGTATGCTTTGCTTTCCAATACTGCGGGAATGGAAAATACGGCTGTAGGTAACGCTTCTTTATTTTTTAATACCAACGGAAACAAAAATACCGGCATTGGTACCTATGCTTTATACAACAACACCGAAGGTGCAGAAAATTCGGCAACAGGTAATGGAGCTTTATATTTTAACACTACCGGAAATTATAATACAGCCAACGGTTTTGAAGCATTGTTTATTAATAGTATCGGTACGGCCAACACGGCTTCGGGCTGGAGCGCCCTCCGATTAAACAATGTAGGAAGTTTTAATACAGCTTATGGTTTTGAGGCGCTTAAAAATAATAGTAGCGGGGGTTTAAATACGGCCACCGGTTCCCATGCAATGTTCGTTAATAGCATCGGCGTACAGAACACTGCCAACGGATACGATGCTCTTTTTAATAATATCGGCGGGGTTAATAATACAGCTGTTGGTTATGGGTCACTTGCTTTTAATACAGGTGGAGATGGCAATACCGCTATTGGCGCCAGTTCACTTTCTTCCAATACAACCGGCACCAACAATACCGTTATAGGAAATAATGCAAATGTATCTGCCGGGTCTTTTGTTAATGCTACGGCAATTGGCTCCGGGGCCATTGTAAACGCCAGTAATAAAGTTCGTATTGGTTCTGCTGCAGTAACTGTAATTGAGGGGCAGGTTGCCTACACTTTTCCCTCAGATGGAAGATTTAAAACTGCCGTTACCGAATCTGTAAAAGGTCTTGAGTTTATTATGAAGCTGCGGCCGGTGCTGTATAATTTTCAAACAGAAAAATATGATAGATTTATAAATGGAGAAGAAAATAATAATATAAAGGCTGCTGCTACCATCGATTATGCTGAATCAGAAAAAATAAGGCACAACGGATTTATTGCACAGGAAGTGGAAGTGGCAGCCAAAGAAGCAGGTTATGATTTTGATGGTATAGTTACTCCAAAAAACAACAAGGAAGCTTATGGACTTTCTTATTCTCAGTTTGTAGTGCCATTAGTTAAAGCAGTACAGGAGCAGCAACAGATAATAAATAAACAGCAAACCCAGATAAATGATCTGCTCAGGCGATTGGAATTGCTTGAAAAAAAGTAGCCGGAAAGCAAGAACAGTAATTAGTCTAAAAATTTTTCCTTCCATTCCGGTTTCGGTAACCAGCAGGCTTCTTTTTTACCAAACCATTTATAACGATTTCTCGAAATCCAATCATAGACCCCATCGCGGATAAATTTGGGGACAATTATGAACGCATATAATAAACTCCAGCCGCCCCCCAAATGTTTCAGCATAAGCAAGGCGCCGGAGGATTTGCTGTACAAGGTTTCTTCTTCCAGTAACATAAAAGAGTGAAAAGTATCGGTCGACAAATTATACTTCTTCAATACACTTTGCCCATAATTACCTTGCAGCGAACCAAACAGGAACTGGTTTTTTTTATCGCGTTTCAAAATAAACTGAACGCTGCTGCTGCAGAGGTTGCAGACGCCATCGAACAGGACAATTTTTTTGTGATCAGGCATCGTACAAAGATAGGTGGGGATTTCATGGGATCCTGAAAGGGTTCCCTGAAGAGCTTGAGCGCAAATTTGGCTGAAAATATAAGCTTTGACTAATTTATTATGCCCCCGGTGCTTCCGGTTTTCACGGAAAAAAGACACCGATGATTTTGCGGACATTTTTTGCGGACCCTCAATTCGTTCTAAATCATTACCCCCATTTCCCTATTTGGCACTCCAGCCAACGAGAATCGAAAGTTTCCCTTCCAAAAACTACCGGGGATAACAATTCAGTGAGCAACTTTAATTCTTTAAACTGCTTATTATTTTTGAATTCTACCGTAACTTAGGTAAACAATCCCATATCGTGTAACACCATCGGCTGGCTCTGAAATATTTTACCCAAAAAACTATGGCCATGAAATATTTCCTGTTATTTATTATCCCGCTATTAACTGCCTCGTATACGGAGGCACAACTTCTTAAAAAAATAAAAGACAAAGTAAACCAGGCAGTCGATAAGACCATTGACAAAAAAGTACCTGATGCCGGGGGAAATAAAACTCCGGAAGGAACCAATCAACCTACTTCAGGTGGCGCTGGAAAACCATCCAATACGAAAGGAGGTGGGCTTTCTAACAGCACCCCGCCGGATGTAAATCAGCAAATGCTGGATGCCGAAAAATCACACGAGCAGGGTAATTACAGTGAAGCCCGTTATTCCATTCAGCAGGCACTGGTTGGAATTGAAATTCAATTGGGCCGGCAAATTCTTGCCTCACTTCCTATTAAGGTGGATAGCATGGCCAAGGACACTACCAAAAATGTAGTATCGAGCAACCAATGGGGATGGAGTAATCTCACTATTCAAACCGTATACAGCCAGCAACCAGATAAGCAAATGACGATCAGTATCGGTAATAACTCCATCTATTCCGGGATGGCCTATTTATATTTCACCAACCCGACGTACATGCAGGGAAATGATCAAAAACAGAATATAAAACAAACAAAGGTCAAAGGATATAAAGCCATTATCCAGTATGATGATAGCAAAGGATATACCTTAATGACTCAACTCGGCCAATCCTCCCTGATCGTTTGGGAGTGTGTAAACTTTGCCACCGAAGAGGAAGTGATGAAAGCCGCTTCCGCGTTCGATATCGACGGAATTAAAAAAATGATGGGTGAACAGTAAAACAAATTTTATGAAATCAGCAATAATTTTATTTATATCCTTCTTGTTAATCGGAATTGTTGGCAGAACACAAGATTTTAAAACCGATATTACCAACGCCAAACAATCTTATTCTTCCGGAAAATTGGAAGAAGCGCATTTTGCCCTCATGCAGGCGATGCAGGAAATAGATATCAAAGTGGGGCAGGAAATATTAAAACTGCTGCCGGCTAAAATGGATACCATGAATGCTAATTTAAAAGAGGACAGGGTAGCGGCGAGCTCCGGCTTTTTAGGTACCACTATTAATCGCAATTACGGAGTTAGTCGTAGTGGCGATTTATCCATCATCAGTAATTCCCCCATGGTAGCAACCCTTAATACATTTTTAAACTCGCCCATGTTAGGGGGTATGATGAGTGATGGCAATACCAAAATTATTAAAGTGCAGGGCTATAAAGGCAGGATGACTAAGGAGGATCACGGCGACGGAACAACCGGTTATTCTGTGGAGATCCCCCTAAGTAATGCACTGATTACTTTCAAAGTTTCCAATTGTACCGATACGCAAATGCTGGCGTTGGCGAATACATTACCGTTGCAGCAAGTAGCAAAGCTTATTCAATAAGAAGGATAATTTATCTAATTTCCTATTCTTCCAAAACATACAATGAGCGTTGAATGTATTGAATTATTTATTTGGGGGAAGGGAAGAGCCCATTATTCTTTATAGCCATTCTTCACCACTCCAGATCATAATAGCAATTTTAAGCTAGTACTCCATCACCGTCTATCAGATTAGTAATTAAACTTGATATGCAGCCCTGTGCTTGTCTTCCCATCGGGTTATTGGCTTACACAAGAAGTCAATTCAATTTTTCAGTTTGAAAATAAAGTTGTAATTTCTGAGATATTTATTCAGGCTATGCGAAAAATACCAAGGCAGGGGCAATGGCTGTTAGTATTGGTTCTCCTGGTATCGGTGCTTACAGTAAGCGGACAATCGGTAACAAAAAAGCATGACTCTTCATTTGTATTCAGTTTGCTGAATAAGGCAGAAACTTTTCTTCAAAAGTCAATATTAGATACCGCGCTTCAATACGCTCAGGACGCGCTCGTTTATGCCCAGTCTCACGCGAATGCCGCGGGCGAAACCTGGGCCCGGATTAAAATCAATGATATATTAATCGCCAGCGATGATTTACCCGGGGCCGAGAAAAATATTCCGGTTCTCTTTTCAACCGGGATGAAGCGGAAAGACTCCCTGGTGGTAGCGATTTCTTACCTGCATAAGGCACAGGTGAGGTTATACCAGGACCAATATGATTCGGCCATCTTTTATTTCGAAAAAAGCCTGGCGCATTATCTCGGCAAGCTTCGGATCAATTATACCGGTCTCGCCTATAATGACCTGGGTTATACATGGGGAAAAAAGGAGGATTTGGAAAAAATGACTGACCATTGCCTCAAGAGCCTTTCTATATATGAATCGCTGGAGGATAATGTAGGTTGTGCTATGACGCTGGGGAATATTTCTACCGTATACTACGGCCTTGGCCAGAAAGATAAAGCTATTGAATACGCTAAAAAGTCACTCGCTTATCGCGAAAAAGCGGGGGATATTAATAAGCTGGCTTTGGCTTGTTGTAACCTGAGTCAATTTTACCTGGGGCAAAGTATTGAAGGGGCAATCAAGTACCAGCAATTATGTGTAAAATATGCGCAGCAATCTGGTATGGAGGATCGCATTATTCAGGCAAATATTACTTCTTCGTTGGTATTAAATGCCCAAAAGAAAAATAAAGAAGCTTTTGAATACGAATTAAACACCATTGACCGGCTTGAAAAATCGAATTCCGATCCGGGTATGCTGGCCCGGCGTTATATAGCCGCAGCTTTCTATTCCGACGCGCTCAAACAGGATACCGCTGTAACACTGGATTATTATAAGAAGGGAATAAAATTATCACAGGAGATGAAATCCAGGAACAATCTTAAGGATCTTTATTTTTATATGTCAAATTTTTATTCCCGTAAGAAGAATTTTGAGGCAGCTTATGTGAATTATAAAAAACATATTCTTTACCGCGATTCGATTGCTTCAGAAGAAAAGCAGCAGAATATAGATGAGCTGGAAAAAAAGTACCAGACTGCCAAAAAAGATATTGAAATAGAACGCCTGAATACGGATCAACGGATCAAACAATTGGAAATAGAAAAACAAAAAGCGATCATTAATGGAAACCTGCTGGAAGCCCGTCAAAAGGAAAATGAAATAAACCTCCTGCAGCAACAACAGCAGTTACAGAACCTGAAACTGGCCCAACAGGAAGAAGAGTTGCAGAAACAACAATTGCTTGCAAAGAATAAGGAGCAGGAATTGCAACTGGTACAAACGGAGAAACTACTGAATGAGCGGCAACTGCAAAACCAGAAGCAGTTACGAAACGGGATAATGGCCGGCACGGTATTACTGTTACTGCTGGCCGGCATTGGCTTCAGCCGATACCAGTTAAAAAAGAAACTGGAACAGCAAAACGTACTGGAAGAAATGCGGAATCATATTGCCAGCGATCTGCATGATGACGTAGGAGCTTCCCTGAGTAATATTAATATATTGAATGAACTGACGCGTCGGAATGCAGATAACCCCGCAAAAGTGAATGAATATTTATCCAAAGCATCTGAAGATATCAGGCAGGTCAGCGAAGGAATCAGCGATATCGTCTGGAACATCAATCCGCGATACGATAACCTGGAACATTTATTTATTCGTATGAAACGATATGCCGCTGACATTATGGATGCAAAAAATATCAATTACAGCATTGAATTTCCCGAACAGGTATCGGATATGAAATTGGAAATGGACAAACGACGGGACCTCTATTTACTTTTTAAAGAAGCCGTTAATAACCTGGCCAAATATTCAAAGGCCCGGCTGGCCCGTATACAGCTATCAATGGAAAACAATCAATTAAAATTGCTTGTGCAGGATGATGGTATTGGGTTTAACGCGGAACAGGTGACCGCAGGAAACGGACTGCAGAATATGCACCAGCGGGCGGTATTATTGAGTGGGAAACTGGATATATCGAGTAAAGTCAACCAGGGTACGCGCTTACAGTTGGAAATGCCACTTTAATCATCGATTATACTAATGAGTAAAAGTATTTTATTTATTTTGATTGCCGGGTCGATGACCTTAGTGGCTGGTTCTTTGGCAGCTCAAAAAAACACGGGCAAACCTGATTCGCAATATGTTTTCCATTTACTGCAAAAAGCAGATGATTTGTTTGACCTCACAAAATATGATTCTGCGCTTGCTACTGCGCGCATGGCTAATGTATATAGTCGGCAACAACATTATCTTTACGGCGAAACCTGGTCGTTGATAAAAATGAACGATGCCTTGCTTGAAAAAGATAAGTTGGCAGAGGCAGAAAATAACGCTTTTGTTATTTACCGGAATGGCGTGAAGTTGAAAGACTCAGCCATTATTGGCATATCCTGGCTTCATAAAGGCCAGGCCCGACTTTACCGCAACGAAACAGATTCAGCCATTTACTACTTTGAAAAAAGCTTGTACCGAAAGTTGGAACAGGCACATCTATCTTATTCCGGACTTTGTTACAATGAACTGGGGTATGCATGGGGCAGAAAGGATAATGAAGATAAGATGATGGAGTATTGTTTAAAAGGATTCACCATATATGAATCATTAAACGATGCGGTAGGATGCGCCATGACGCTGGGAAATATCGCCACCATTTACAGCAATTTGGGACAAAAACAAAAAGCCATTGAATACAGTAAACGTTCCCTGGTGTATCGCCAAAAAGTAGGTGATTTTAATAAGCTTTCGTTAGTTTGTTCTAACCTGAGCCGGCAATACCTTTATATAAATATTGATTCGGCCGTTAAGTACCAGCGTTTATGTGAAGCATATGCAGTACAATCTGGAATTGAGCATCGGCTGGCAGAATCTTATATAACAGCGGCGGTGGTGGCAAATGTCCAGGGAAAAAAAGAGCAGGCATTTGAATCTGAATTAAAGGCGGTTCGCATCCTGGAAAATTCACAGGCGGATTTATGGTTGCTCGCGAATCAATACCTGGCAATCGCCTATTATGCAGAAGTACTCAAAATGGACAGTTCCACTATCCTATCCTTTTATGATAAAGGCATCCAGCTGGCGGAACAATTGAAAAGTAAATCCCATCTCTATCAACTGCACAGGTATAAGTCAGATTTCTATTCATCCCAGGAAAATTATGAACAAGCCTACAGGCATTTCAGGAAATATATCCTTTATAAAGATAGCCTGGCGCTTGCAGAGCAGCAGCGAAACGTCGAAGAGCTCGAGGCAAAATACCAAACGGCCAAAAAAGATATCGAGATTCAAAAGTTAAATGCCGATCAGCGGATCAAACTGTTGGAGATTGAAAAGCAAAAAGCGATAATTGGCGGCAATCTGCTCGAGGCAAAACAGAAAGGAATTGCGATCAATTTATTGCAGCAACAGCGACAATTACAAGATATCAGATTGGCTCAGCAGAAGGAATCATTAGATAAACAGCAACTTCTAACAAAGAATAGGGAACAACAAATACAGCTCGTTCAGAAAGAGAAACAATTAAATGAAAAACGATTAAATAACCAGAAACAGATGAGGAATGGAATGATAGCTGGCACCGGATTACTGGTATTACTGGCCGGCATCGGCTTCAGCCGCTACAAACTGAAAAAGAAACTGGAACAACAATCAGTTATGCACGAAATGCGGAATCATATTGCCAGTGATCTGCATGATGATGTAGGGGCCACGCTGAGCAATATCAATATATTGAATGAATTGACTCGTCGGAATGCGGATAACCCCGCAAAAGGTGAATGAATATTTAACCAAAGCATCTGATGATATCAGGCAGGTCAGCGAAGGTATCAGCGATATCGTCTGGAACATTAATCCGCGGTACGATAACCTGGAACATTTATTTATTCGCATGAAAAGATATGCCGCAGATATAATGGATGCTAAGAATATCAATTACAGTATTGAATTTCCTGAACAGGTATCAGACATAAAATTGGATATGGATAAGCGGCGGGACCTCTATCTATTATTTAAGGAAGCCGTGAACAACCTGGCCAAATATTCAAAAGCCCGGCTGGCCCGCATACAGCTATCAATGGAAAACAATCAATTAAAATTGCTTGTGCAGGATGATGGCATTGGGTTTAACGCGGAACAGGTGACCGCAGGAAACGGACTGCAGAATATGCGCCAGCGGGCGGTATTATTGAGTGGGAAACTGGATATATCAAGTAAAATCAACCAGGGTACCCGGTTGCAGTTGGAAATGCCGCTTTAATTCCCTCACCCGATTGTGTAATAGGAAGTAAGCAGGAAAGCAAATACTTTTACGTATGCCGTATAAGCTGATCATATTTGAAGACAATGCCCGCCTGCGGCAATCGCTTGAATTGCTCCTGAACGATGAACGTACATTCCGCGTGGTAGGTTCCTATCCTGATTGCCGCGATGCTGTTAAGAAGATTGAAGATACCGGCGCCGAACTGGCGGTGATGGATATTGATATGCCGGGGATAACCGGGGTGGAAGGAGTGAAGCAGATCAAAGCAGTATACCCCGAAGTGAAAGTAGTTATGCATACGGTTTTTGATGACGATACCCGGATTTTTGATTCACTATGCAATGGGGCCGATGGGTATTTATTGAAAAATACACCACCCATGCAATTGGCCCAGAGTTTAGAAGAGGTAATGAAGGGAGGTGCCCCGATGAGTCCTTTTGTAGCACAGAAGGTGTTCCAGTTTTTCCGGCAGAAGACGGAACTAAACGAAGAGTATAATCTTACCAAACGGGAAAAAGAAGTATTGGAACTTCTGGTGAAAGGAAATTCTTACAAGATGATCGCCAATAACTGCGGAGTAAGTATTGATACTGTAAAAAGACACCTTCAGAATATCTATCACAAACTCCACGTAAACTGCGGTACCGAAGCGGTGGCGAAAGCATTACAGCATAAGATAGTAAGGCTCGATTGATTTTACTTTCTTTTATTAGATTTCTCTCTTCGCAGAGTCTCCCGCAGGGGATTCTGCGAATGGCAATACTTTGTAATACTTTGTACCCCCCCCCCGATTGTGTAATTGTCTGGCATTGCTTATTTGTTGATTTTTATATCAAATCATTTTGGTATGAAAAAGATAGCTATTCTTCTGCTTGTTTCTTTTCCGGTTATTGTTTTTTCTCAGAACGTGGGTATTGGAACTAACGCCCCGCATCCCAATGCCATGCTGGATATAACAGGCATCAACAAAGGCATGCTGATACCAAGAGGGGATGCTGCCACCAGAACGGTATTAAATACAAATACAGCAAAGGGTTTATTGTTGTACGATACAGTTACGAATACTGTTTGGACACATAATGGAAATGGGCTGGCCTCGGGATGGAACAGTTTATCATCCGGAGCAAATTACTGGATACAGCAGGGGGCTTTGGGTACTGAAATAAAAAATACAAATTCTGGTGGGTTCTGGAGTGCCGCACCATCAACACTTTCCAGTGATACGGGTGTAATTCAAACTCCTGTTAATGGCCCGGGAACACGACTAATGTGGTTAGCACCAAAAAGTGCCTTTCGAGCAGGTACAGTATGGGCAAATAACTGGGATGCCGATAGTATAGGTTCATTTAGTTTTGCTGCAGGCAAGGATACAAAGGCAAAAGGATTTGTATCAACAGCTTTTGGTGAATTGACCACTGCTTCTGGTACGGGTTCAACTGCAATTGGAATTCTCACTACTGCGTCAAATGATTTTTCGACCGCCATGGGATTTAATAACAAGGCCACTGGAGGTTTTTCAACTGTTATAGGAGGTTATTCATTAGCTTCCGGATCTTATGCTACAGCTATCGGCCAGCTCGACACTGCTTCCGGTTTTGCTTCCATTGCATTAGGTGGTATCAACAAAGCCTCAGGTGCTTACTCCACTGCGACGGGTTATAATACACTTGCATCTGGCGACCGCTCCATCTCAATGGGCTCCTCCACAAAGGCTGTTGCCTCATATTCCACATCCATGGGGTTTGCTACTAATGCCGGTTCACATTCGTCTGTAGCGATGGGGCGCTTTAACGATTCTGTAGCCGGTTCAGCTAAAACTACCTGGGTAAATAATGACCCCCTTTTTTATGTAGGCAATGGGACGAGTTATGCCAATACACATAATGCCATGGTGGTTTACAAAAACGGCAATATGGTTTTAAAAAATCCAACTGAAGTTACTACTGACCCGGTTGGCTTTTCAGTTCCGGTAAGTGGTGCTGGTACAAGACTGATGTGGTTGCCGGAGAAAAGTGCATTCAGGATAGGAACCGTACTTGGTTCTTATTGGGATACTGATAGTATTGGCGTATGGAGTTTCGCCTCAGGCTATGATACTAAAGCAAAAGGTGCCCTCTCTACCGCTATGGGAGTAGCAACATCTGCTGGATATGCAGCAACAGCTATGGGCAATACTACAAAAGCCGTGGGCGCTTATTCAACAGCAATGGGAAGTTTTACCACCGCTCTTGGACAAAATTCAATTGCCATGGGAAATTCAACATCTTCAAACGGTCTTTATTCAACTGCCATGGGAGACGGAACTACTGCAAATGGAATTAGATCTACTGCAATGGGTTTTGGAACGAATGCGTTTGGTGGAATTTCTGTTTCCATGGGCGAAGCAACCATATCCAGGTCATATGCCTCGCTTGCTATTGGTAGGTTTAATGACAGTATAAGCACTTCTAACCCTAATAGCTGGAATTCAACCGATCCTCTTTTTTATATCGGAAATGGTTCGGACAACAATGACCGTAACAATGCTATGGTCGTTTATAAAAATGGAAATATGGTTTTAAAAAATCCAAATTTAGTTCTGACAGATCCTGTTGGGTTTACAGTTCCAGTAAGCGGTACAGGTACTATGATGATGTGGTTACCTGAAAAAAGTGCCTTCAGGGTTGGTACAGCATTTTCAAATAACTGGGGTACAGACAGTATTGGAACATGGAGTTTTGCAGCGGGCCGTAACCCCAAGGCTAAAGCAGCTTACAGTACTGCTATAGGTAATTTCACTCAAGCATTAGGTTCATTTTCTATAGCTATTGGAAACGCTTCTGTTGCTTCAGGATTATCGTCAATGGCTCTTGGACATGAAGTAATTGCTTATGGCACTTTTGCAACTGCCACTGGAGATTCATCTATTGCATCTGGCGAGGCAAGCTTTTCATCAGGTAAACAAACTGTTGCTTCCGGGCACTGGAGTACCGCCATGGGAGAATTTACACAGGCAACCGGACAGGATGCGACTGCGTTAGGAGAAGCCACCATTGCCAGGTCTTATGGATCAACTTCCCTGGGTACATACAATGATCAAATCATTTCATCATCACAAAATGCATGGGTGCTTACAGACCCTGTATTTATAGTTGGAAATGGCACTGGGCCATTAACCAGGAAAAACGCTATGGTGGTATATAAAAACGGTAATGCCGATCTGAATGGTAATGTAAACGTAAATTATCTTTCTAATATCAATAATGCCCAACTGAACCTGATTGAAAATAACGGGGCTGAATTTACGCACCTCGCTTTCTTCAATAAAAATGGTGTAAATAATCTTACCGATAAATGGCTGATGCGCGCCTATCCCTTAGGAACTAATGCTTCGCGCAGAATTAATTTCTATACGAACGGAGGAGCGAATGGCGGAGACATACTTACCATTTTCGGCAATGGTAACGCAACCCTGGCAGGTGTTCTAACCCAATTAAGCGATGCACGCCTGAAAAAAAATATACAACCCCTTCTCAATGTATTGCCCCGGCTAAATACTATCAATGCCTATCATTATCAATGGCTGGAAGAGGGTAGGGATAGCACATGGCAATTAGGAGTACTGGCCCAGGAAGTACAACAGGTATTTCCCGAATTGGTCATCAAAGATGAAAAGGGAAACCTGAGTGTGAATTATAGCGGATTGATTCCGGTGCTATTGGCTTCGGTAAAAGAGCAGCAGGCTCAAATAGAGCAGTTAAAAAAACAAAACGAAGAAATTATTCGATTACTGAAACAAAAATAACCCGGGCTCCCTCCTTCGGATATTCTTTTAATAGATCCTGTCGAGTTTGAAAACGGTTTTCTCTTCGCAGAGTCTCCTAAAGGGAACTCTGCGAATGGCAATACTTCTCTCTTCGCAGAGTCTCCCGTAGGGGACTCTGCGAAAGGAGATACTTTGTACCCCCCCAATTGTGTAATTGTCTGGTATCGCTTATTTGTTGAATTTTATTGCAAACAATTTTGTTATGAAAAATATGTTAATCTTGCTGCTGATTTTCTTTCCCATTTTTACTTTTTCTCAAAATGTAGGTATTGGAACTACCACTCCACTGGAAAAACTGGAGGTGAAAAATCCATTGCGCAGTACGTTGAGGATAAGTTCCACCAGCTTCAACGATACAACGGAGTTGCTCCTTAGTAACAGGAACAGTAGTAACAGCGGCACTGATTTCTCATTAAAAAATATAGAAGAAGAAGGACTTTTTTTTTCCTCTCTTTCTGATTTGCCAGGTAACAATTCTTCCAATTCACTAATATTACGGCCAAACGGTAATGTGGGGATCGGAATGCTGCCGAATTATAAATTTCATGTAACCGGTCAAAGCCGCTTTAATGGATTAACACAAATTGAGGGATTGCATTTATTTGAATTTGGCGCTGGCATTGCCGGCAAGGAAATTAGTGCAGGTAAGATTGGCTACAATGCCTTTGGACAAAATGCATTGACCTTTGTTGGCGCAGGCACCAATGCCACCAATAGGGCCGTATATTTTTTTGCGGAAGGCGGTACAACCATGAATGGTCCATTGAATATTGAAGGTCCTATCCGGATAAATGGAAACTCCGGTGCGGCGGGTCAAATTTTAACTTCTAATGGTACCGGCGATCCGGCCTGGGCAAACGCTCCCTATGGTAATAACATAAGATATGCCGTTACTTTTGATAACAGTCTTTCTTCATCAAATGATTTCGTAAGGTTCACTAACACCAGGTATAATTTAAATCCAACAGAAATTAATATTTCTACGGGTGGAATAACTGTTAATAAATCGGGACTATATCATTTTGATATATTCGTTTCTTCTAATTACACTTTTGCTTCCCCCCCCGCTTTTCCTCCTGTATTTTCTATATCGTTTTATAATGGTTTAGCAAGTCCATTTGAGATCGTTTCAAATAAAATAATGAGTGGTAATGGCACTTCATATGTCATTAGTGAAAAGCATACCCTGGATGTTTATATTCAGTCTGGCAGTGTGATAAGGCTGTTTCACCAATTTGGCCTTGGAGGTGGGTCAATCACGTTATTTGACGGCTATATTACGGGGCATTTGATTAGTGAATAATATTGAATAAACAGTTTACAATAATTCCATACCTTTTCCCGTCGCAGAACCTCTCGAAGGGGACTCTGTGAAACCTCCCGTATTTCTCCTCTTCTCTGCGGTAAAAATAAAAGCAGCAAATACAAGGCTACGAGTTTTATAGAGAAAAGAGTAAAAAAGAGATACAACGCTTCGTCTCCACGTCTCTGCGGCAAAAAGCTATGGTAAAAAAAATGGACCAATTATTAATCAACCCTTTTTAATTTTTCATTTTATATTTTTCATTTTCATCCCTTCCCGTCGGAGAGTATCTTGAAGCGGACTCTGCGAAACCTCCTGTATTCCTTCTGTTCTCCGCCGTAAAAGAAATGGTAAAAAAAAGGGGCTAATTATTAATCAGCCCTTTTTAATTCTTAATTTTTCATTTTATATTTTTCATTTTATATTTTTCATTTTATATTTTTCATCTTCATCCCTTCCCTTCGCAGAGTCTCTCGAAGGGGACTCTGCGAAACCTCCTGTATTCCTTCTGTTCTCCGCGGTAAAAGAAATGGTAAAAAAAAAGGGCTAATTATTAATCAGCCCTTTTATATTTTTCATTTTATATTTTTCATTGGCATCTCTATCACCCCATATTATGAAACACCTTCTGCACATCTTCATCCTGCTCCAGTCGTTCAATCAGCTTACTGACTTCTTCTGCCTGAAGATCGGTTAAGGGTACCGTGGTGGTCGGTATCCATTCCAACTCCGCACTGATTGGGGTAATACCTTTATCTTCTAACGCCTTTTGCATATGCCCAAATTCCACAAAAGCGCAGCGAACCACTATAACGGGTTCACCGTTTTCACCGGTTCCTTCTCCCAATTCTTCCAGCCCAAAGTCGATCAACTCCAACTCCAGGTCATCCACATTCAATTTTTCCGGTTTCAGTTTAAATACTCCCATTTTTTTGAACTGAAAACTCACACTGCCACTATTACCCATTACACCGCCGCCTTTATTGAAATGCGATTTTACATTCGCTACGGTTCGTACATGATTATCGGTTGCGGTTTCAACCAATATAGCTACGCCATGCGGGCCATATCCTTCATAAAGAATCTCATCATAGTTTACCAGTTCTTTACCCTGTGCTCTTTTGATAGCGGCTTCCACCCGATCCTTCGGCATGCCCACACTGCGTGCATTCTGAAAACAACGCCGTAAGGCTGCATTACTATTCGGATCTGGTCCAGCGGCTTTTACGGCAATAATGATTTCTTTGCCTATGCGGGTAAATTGCTTCGCCATCCGGTCCCAGCGGGCAAACATGGTTGACTTACGAACTTCAAATATGCGACCCATGTGTGAAGTTTATAGTTTATTCGTGATGATAAAAAAGTCGGAAAGTCCGTAAGTCCGGGAGTCCGAAAGAAAGAACTGGATAACTAGTAAGTACTTTCCGACATACGGACTTTCCGTCTTTTGACTTTAATTAAACGGATGGCAAAATTAAGGGTTGACTGCCACCTCGCCAAGCCGCATTATTACAGAGCAGATACCCTGGCCTGGTAAAATACCACGGGCTGTGGTTGTTGTTGCTGGGCCAGCCAGAATTGCTCGTAGGTGCTGGTGGTTATTGTCTTCATGGAAATTGATAATTCGTATTCACCCGAGCCGATCATTAATTGAAAGAAAGGCTTTGTTTCAAAAAGTTCTACAATCGTTTCAATTAATTGCAGGCGGGTATTGTACTTGCTGCTAACGGGCAGAAGGTAAAAAGAAATAAGATGCGAATAGTTTGGAATGCCGGGCCCTTCTTCATTAATGGTAGGCCCATGGTTTTTAAGAAAGGGATCAATGCCATATTCCTGCATAGCCAGGTATACCATATTATTGGGGCTTGCTTTTCCTGCGGGTGATCCGATTTTTACTTTGGTAGCCAACCCTTTTACCAGCAGGTAATTCTCTATTTCGGCGGCGATGGTGGAAAAAATTTCTTTTAGCAAAACGACGGTTTTTTTGAAGTTACAGTAAAGAAAACAAAAAAAATCCGCCCAAAGGCGGAATTTTTATCAGTTGAAATCGGATGCTTTGGGAATAATATCGGCCGGATTTTTTAACCTGCTGTTCTTGCGGCTGTACAGGAAATAAACAAACAATCCACCGACCATCCATAAAAAGGCGGTTAGCAAGGTCCGGTTGTCAAGCGAAATAATCATTGCGGAACAAACAACGATGCCAAGTATTGGAACCAATGGTACCAATGGAGTTTTGAATGGTCGTACCCTGCCCGGTTCATTCACCCGCATGATCCACACGCCGGCGCTAACCAACACAAAGGCAAACAACGTTCCGATACTGGTCAAATCGCCGGCCACACTGCCCGGCACAAAAGCGGCGAACAATCCTACAAAAACAAAAAGTATAATATTTGATTTGTACGGAGTGCGAAACTTTGGATGCAAGGCGGAAAAGGCTTTGGGTAATAAACCATCCGTTGACATGGTATAAAAAACCCGGCTTTGGCCCATCAGCATTACCAATATTACCGAAGAGAAACCGGCCAAAATACCAACGGTTACTAATTTTGCGAGCCATCCATAACCATGCATGTACGTATCAATTGCATATGCTACCGAAGCTTCTTTGCCTGATCTTACAAAATCGGTATAAGGCGCAACGCCCGTTAACACATAGGAAAACAGGATATATAAAATGGTACAAACAACAAGGGATCCCAGGATTCCAATAGGCATATCTTTCTTAGGATTTTTTGCTTCCTGGGCGGCGGTTGATACCGCATCAAAACCAATGAAAGCAAAGAAAACTATTCCCGCCCCGGTTAATACTCCTCCCCATCCATGCCGGAAAAAATTTGAATAATTGTATTCCGAACCATCCGGAAGTATTGCCGGTTTAGCGTCTGCGGGAATCAGGTATGGAGTATGATTGGCCGGATTAATAAACTGCCATCCTATGACAATAAAAACTAACACGATGGCAACTTTAACGAAAACGATAATAGCATTTACCGTAGCAGACTCCTGGGTACCTTTAATAAGAAGCAGGGATAGCAGCAATAATATGATAAGCGCGGGGGCATTCATTATGCCATAATGCATTACATTATTTGCGTCCAGGGCTTTTTCAAGAGGGGAGTGCGACCATTCATACGGAATGCTGTTCCCCAACAGCTTGTTTAAAAACTCGCTCCATGCAATAGAAACGGTGGCAGCCCCTAACGCATATTCCAATATCAGCGCCCAACCAATAATCCATGCTATTAATTCTCCCATCGTGGCATAAGCATAAGTATAAGCGCTCCCCGCAATGGGTATCATGGAAGCAAACTCTGCGTAGCATAAACCCGCAAAGGCACAACCAATAGCCGCAACAATAAAAGAAACAGTAACTGCCGGTCCGGCGTGCTGACCAGCCGCTGCAGCTGTTCGAACGAATAGACCAGCTCCAATGATTGCGCCAATACCCAATGCAACCAGGTTACCCGCTCCAAGTGTGCGTTTCAGCCCTTTTTCGGAATCGGAAGCCTGTGACATTAGTCCGTCCAGTGATTTTTTTCGGAATAAACTCATAACAGTTGGTAATTTGGTTTTATAACTGAGTTAGGATGTGTAAAATAAAGAAATATTCAAAAAGAGCTGTAATTCTTTTATAAAGGGGGAAATTAACGGCTAAAACTTTTATCAACCGGATATTTTTCGGATTTTCGGTCATTCTTAACCTGATTCCAATTTACTGCCGATTATGAGAAAAGGGAACCGCCTGACATTGTATATAATAATAGCCCTGGTGTTGGGAATTATCCTTGGGTTTATTCTCAACGAAACCTATGTAAAAGAGGAAAACACCAAATTGGCCGCTTCCGAATTGCGCATCAATAACCTGAATGATGCCCTTAAGAATTCTACTGATACCGGTTCAGTATCATACAAGCAACTAAAGCAAGATAAGGCGCTGGAAGTAAAAATAAAGAACGGTGCCCTGGCAGCAAGGGATAAAAAAACGGATCCTTTTTCTTTGGTGGCTGATATTTTTCTTCGCATGATTAAAATGATTGTTGCCCCCTTGGTATTTTTTACCCTGGTGGTAGGGGTTGCCAAATTGGGAGATATGAAAGCGGTCGGAAGAATAGGAGGCAAAACATTGCTTTGGTTCATAACCGCTTCCCTTGTGAGTCTGGCCCTTGGTATGATGCTGGTAAATATTTTCCAGCCGGGTATTGCGATGAAATTGCCCTTGCCCGAATCGGGGACGGATATCGGGATTGTGAAAACAGCCCTCAGCTTACGGGATTTTTTATATCATGTTTTTCCTTCCAGTGTAATTGAAGCAATGGCAAAAAATGAAATATTACAGATTGTGGTATTCTCCTTGTTTTTTGGCGTGGCTACTGCTCATATCGGGGAAGCCGGTCATAAAATTATTAAGGCTTTTGACGCGATCGCACATGTAGTATTGAAAATTACCGGGTATGTAATGAACTTTGCCCCCCTGGCTGTATTTGGAGCCATGACCGCCATCATTGCGAAACAAGGATTAGGCATCTTAAAAACCTATTCGATTTTTATTGGCGAATTTTACCTGGGATTACTCATATTATGGATAATCCTGTTACTGGCCGGATCTGTCTTTTTGAAAAGAAGGATTTTTAGATTGATAAAACGGATTGAAGACCCCGTATTACTCGCCTTTAGTACTTCCAGCAGTGAAGCCGCTTTTCCAAAGACGATGATTGAATTAGAAAAATTTGGCTGCAAGGATAAAATTGTAAGTTTTGTATTACCCCTTGGTTATTCCTTTAACCTGGATGGAAGTATGATGTATATGACCTTTGCTTCCCTGTTTATTGCCCAGTCGTATGGAATACACCTTGATTTCGGAACGCAAATAAGTATGTTACTCGTGCTGATGTTAACCAGTAAGGGCATTGCCGGGGTACCCCGCGCCTCTTTGGTAGTGATAGCCGGAACATTAGGCACCTTCAATATTCCGGAAGCAGGTCTTGCTTTATTGTTGGGTATCGATCCTTTGCTCGACATGGGTCGTAGCGCAACCAATGTAGTAGGTAATAGTATCGCTACTGCTGTGGTAAGCAAATGGGAGGGTGCATTAGGGGAGGAGCAGGAAGATATCATGTAGAAAATTAAAAAATTATTTAACAATTGTCTAATGGATAAAGGATTTGTACAGCAGTTCATAGAATGGATCATCAATAATGGTGGGCTCTATGTTTTGCTATTGGTAATATTTGCTGAAACCGGGCTCTTGATTGGCTTCTTCTTTCCCGGCGATTCGCTCTTGTTTGCAGCCGGTATTTATATGAATGACTTGTCGAAAGAATTTTTTGATGTGCATTGGAGTATCATTATGGTTATGGTAATGATTGCTTCCATTTTAGGAAATATGGCCGGGTATTGGTTTGGAAAAAAAACGGGGCCTATTCTTTTTGAGCGGCGGGATACATGGATATTTAAAAAGAAACACCTCTTTCGGGCAAAAGATTTTTATGATAAATACGGTAAGGGAACCATCTTCGTCGCTAAATTTCTTCCGATCATACGTACGTTTGCCCCTATTGTGGCGGGCGTGGTGAGAATGGAAAAAGGTTCCTTCTTACTGTATAACATTTTCGGAAGCGTGGTTTGGGTTTCTTCTATGATGATGGGAGGCTATTTCCTGCAATCATGGATTGAAAAGAAGTTTGGATATAGTCTTAAAGACCATATTGAAATGATCGCGATCATAATAATTGTCATTACTACCTTACCGGTGCTGTATAAATTATTCGTTCCGAAAAAGCGCTCCCCGAATCCGACGGATACTTCTCCATAAAACAATCGACCGGATGAACCAACCCAAACAAGCTTCCATTTTCAATATTGCTGTAATAGTAGCGGCCCTGGGGTATTTTGTTGATATCTACGATTTGTTACTGTTTACGATTGTAAAGAAACCGAGTATGCTCGGGGTGGGATCAACCGATTTGACTATACTGGCCGATAGTACTAAAGTGATTAACTGGCAAATGACGGGGTTATTGATCGGCGGTATCATCTGGGGAATCCTGGGTGATAAGCGGGGTCGATTATCCGTTTTGTTCGGCTCTATCATTTTATATTCCATTGCCAATTTTATTACTGGATTCATTCAAACAGTGGATCAGTATGCCATATGCCGGTTTGTTGCCGGCCTGGGTTTAGCGGGTGAACTGGGCGCCGGCATTACCCTGGTTAGCGAAATCTTACCTAAGAATAAAAGAGGCATCGGTACATCCCTGGTTGCGGGGATTGGATTAAGCGGCGCCGTGGCAGCTTATTTCACCTACCAGTTTACCGACGACTGGCGTCTTTGTTATAAAATCGGGGGAGGATTAGGTATTATTTTATTATTTCTCCGGATTAAAGTGGCGGAATCCGGAATGTTCCAGCAGGCAAAAGGAAATAAAAGCCTGGGTGATTTCCGGATGTTCTTTAATAATAGAACGCGCTTCAAAAAATACATACTGGCGATATTAATCGGGTTACCTACCTGGTATGTGATTGGTATCCTGGTTAATCAAAGCGATAAGTTTGGAGAAAAGTTATTTGGGTCCAAAACAATTAACTCCGGGCGTTCTATTATGTTCGCGTATGCCGGTATCGCGATCGGGGACATTCTCATCGGGTTGGTTAGTCAATATTTTAAGAGCCGCAAAAAAGCGCTGTTTGTTTTTTACATGCTTACCATCATTTCCCTAATATTATTTTTCAGCAGCTATAATAGCAGTGACCTCTCCATGTACATTATTTGCGCGGCATTGGGTTTCAGTACGGGTTTCTGGGCCATATTTGTTACCATGGGCGCTGAACAATTCGGTACTAACCTGCGTGCTACGGCCGCTACTACCATTCCGAATATGGTAAGGGGCGCCCTGCCACTGATTAATATGCTTTTTCTTGACGTATTTCAGAAAAGCTGGGGCTGGCCCCTGGTGCAAAGTGGAATTGTAACCGGCATTATCGCAATTTCAATTACTCTCGTGGCTTTTTATTTTACCGAGGAAACATTTCAAAAAGATCTGAATTATATGGAAGGGGAAGAAATGTTACCCTGATCAAGAGAAAGGTCGTATTTGTTTTCATTCTTTATTATCCTTGTTATGAAGTTTTTAATCATCCGCTTTTCCTCCATTGGTGATATAGTACTTACTACCCCGGTGGTACGTTGTTTAAAAAAGCAGGTGTTAACCTCAGAAGTACATTACCTCACCAAAAATGCTTTCCGCCCGATTATTGAACCCAACCCATATATTGATAAAGCGCATTACCTCGATAACGACCTGGAAAGCCTGATAGAACAATTGAAGCAGGAGGACTTTGATTATCTTATCGACCTTCACCACAACCTGCGTACGCTTAAAGTAAAAAGAGCACTGGGCAAAAAATCATATTCATTCAATAAACTAAATATAGAGAAATGGCTGATGACCGCATTAAAGATCAATAGACTTCCTCCCATTCACATTGTAGATCGATACCTGGCTACGCTGAAAAATTTTGGAATCAAAAACGACCAGGCGGGGTTAGACTATTTTATTCCGGACAGGGATCTTGTAAAAGAGGAGGATATTCCGGCCGCGCATCATGCCGGTTACATTGCTGTAGCAATCGGGGCAGCCCTAAATACCAAAAAAATGCCGGTACACAAACTTACATCCCTGTGTGCAGCAATACATCATCCGATTATTTTGTTGGGCGGAAAGGAAGATGCCGCTAATGGATCAATTATTGCTTCCTCCGACCCGCACAAAATTTACAACGCCTGTGGTAAGTTTTCAATAAACGAATCGGCCGACCTGGTGCGGAGGTCCAAGTTCCTGATCACGCACGATACCGGCCTGATGCATATTGCAGCAGCATTCAATAAACCTATGATTTCATTATGGGGAAATACGATTCCGGCTTTTGGAATGACCGCCTATTATACCAATAAAAATATAACAGATACCAGGTTTGAGGTTATGAATTTACGTTGCAGGCCCTGCTCCAAGATTGGTTATAACAAATGCCCGAAGGGACATTTTAAGTGTATGGAAAACATCAATGAAGAAGAAATAATTGCCAGGACGGAACAAATGCTTGGAAGGCAATAGCGTAAATGGTAATTGATTAAATGGTACCAGGGAATCATCCCTGATCTCCTGTTATGTTTCGCCATCCGGTTCCCCACTTACTTTATATGCATCCCTGTCCAATTCGCTTCCTTATCGAATTGATTATAGCCGGCATTGTTATCGTAACAAATATAATCTCCTGTCCAGGTTCCCTCTTTATCAAAAAGGTTATAACTACCTTCCGAAGAACGAACATAGTAACAGGTCCATTCGCCTTTCATATCGAAACAGAGTAAAATATTTTGAGAAGGTTCTGTAAGATACCCCACCAACTCATCTTTTTTATTAAACAGGTAATAAAGTCTCCATTGCTTTCCAGTTGGGTGTAGCCCAATATTCATCAGCGGGTTCAATGAAGTGGTTACACTAGGGTTCAACTCTGGCTTAAATCGGGGGTTGATTGAAGGATTTGATATGGGATTAATATCCTTATTCTTGAGAGGATTTAATTTCCAATTCATCCGCGGATTAATCAATGCATTATTATCCGGGCAAATCTTTTTATTATTAGCGGGACTGAGATAAATTTCCACTTTCGGATTGTGAGAAGTGGGGACGTCCTGGCTGTTTGCATTTTTCGATACAGCGAGCAAACCAAAAAAAATAATTGAGTAAACAGACTTCATAAGCTTTTATTTATTTAGTACATATAGAGAGGACGATCAGCGGGCCTGTAAAATAGTCATTATTTTTTAGATAGGGATGGACTCGGCAAATTTTTCAAGTAATGGAAAAGACTATTATTCTGTCCAGGGGGTTGCATTTCCATGGCTCTTGTTCAAAAAAGAAAAGAGAGCAGGTGCCTGCTCCCTACATGACCTTTTATAAAGCTATTGGATTACAATCTTTTGAATATCATTTTGGGTTGAGGATAGGCTCTTTACCATATAAGAACCCACCGGAAGTTTGGGTAAAACCATTGAAATTATACCCTGGCGCCCCCCTAAATTTCTACGGAACACTTCTTTGCCTTCCGAATTAAAGACAAGCACCCAATCAAGGGGCTTTGAGGCGCTTAATAAAAGAGTACTATTGCGTAAAATGCTGGGATTTATAAGGAGCCAACCCTTACTCCCGCTATTGACCGTTATTATTTTTGAATATTCAATTCCCCCGTTTTGATCGGTTGTTTTAAGCCGGTAAAATATTTTTTTATTGCCTGTTACCTGGTGAGTAAAACTATACCTGCTGCCGGCATTATTGTTAACAGGTAATACGAGACCGGCTTTTTCAAATTGAATTCCGTCAAAACTGAATTCGACTTCAAAAGAAGCAACTTGTTCCTCAAAACTCGTCTTCCACTCCAGCAACACAGCGTCTTTTTTTGATTGGGCGGTAAAATTCAATAATCGCACCGGAAGAGCTGAATTGGCCTCTACCCGGTAAACGGTTCCTCCTAACGAAACAGCGTACAACACCCCGTTTTCTGATTCGCCAAAACCAGCAACGCTTCCGGGCAAACCGTTCTGCTGAAATATATTCCATCCGCCTGCCCCATCCGGTCTGATTTTCCAAAGATTGCCGGAGGCATAATCAGCGCATAAATAATATCCGGTGAGTAATGGATAATCGGGGCCCCGGTACACATTACCACCCGTAACAGAAAAACCACCGGTAGTGCTGTTGTGGGGATAATTAAAAATAGCAGGTACGTAATTGGCAGGGGGCAGGCAGCCGCTTGTGTTGTATGTGTTATTTCCTTCGTAACACCGCCATCCATAGTTTATTCCGCCAGTTGTTCCCGCCGCACGAAAATCAATTTCTTCCCAAAGTCCCTGGCCAACATCTGCGATCCACATATCATTGGTTTGCCGGTCAAAACTCCACCGCCAGGGATTCCGTAATCCCATGGCCCAAATTTCATCCATCACACCGGGATTACTTATATAGGGATTGTCGGGGGGAATTGAATAATAAGGAGGGGCAAAAAAATTATTTACATCCAGCCGGAGCATTTTACCGAATAGCGAATTACCATTCTGCGCGTTATTGAAAGGGTCGCCCCCGCTCCCCCCATCACCAATTGATACATATAAAAAACCATCGGCTCCAAAGTTTATTTTACCTCCATTATGGTTGGTGAAATAAGGAGTACCAGGTTTGGGTAACTCAAGCAATACCACTTCAGATCGGGGATCCGCTACATTGGAATTGCCGGCGCTGGTTTGATACCTGGCCAGTGTGACATCACCTTCTTTATCGGTATAGTACACAAAAAAGTAGCGATTAATTGCATAGTCGGGGTGGAAAGCCATACTTAACAAGCCCTGCTCTCCATTGTCAAGTACCGTGTCTTTCAGATCAATAAAAGGAGCAGGTAATAGAGAAGTACCGTTATGAATACGAATGGTGCCATTACGCTGAACAATAAACAACCGGTTACTGCCGTCGCCCGCATTTACCAAATCAAGCGGGGCGGTTAATCCGCTTACAAAGGAGGTAAATGAAATAACAGGTTGAGCATAACCGGAGAAAAAAATACATACCGGAAAAACCAAAATGTAAAGAATACGGGCAAAGAAGCGATTCCGCTGCAAGTAAAAAATGGACATAAATCTTAATTTAGATTGGTGATGAAACTTACAGCAGGAGAATAGTGGTTATATTACTGAAGACTTTCAGTAATTCAAATGTAAGCTAAAATTCGATACAACCCGCAATCAATATTATCAGCAATTAAACGGCGTAACAACGCAGGAAAGAATACAACGGATTGAAATTACCTGGCAGATTTACTAAAGATCAAAAAATAAATTACGAAAGAGGTAAGCGAACAGTTACAATCAGGCTGCATCCAATGGTTTGCTATAACCCCCCAAAAAAAAATCGCGAGAAAACCAACAGGTACCGGAGGAGTATTACTTACTTGAAAAACCAATGCCTGGAAAAAATATCTTGTCCATTAGCTGCAAAAAAAAGTAATAATCTTCATTTAGGCCGGTAAGCATCATTTTTTATTTTTATCATTGGTATTCAATAAAAGCATCACTTCTTCTTTTCGGCGCCTGGAGATGGCAATTTGACTGCCGTCGCTTAAAATCAGGGTATCATCCTTACCGATCTGCGATATATAATGTTTGTTGACGAGATATGATTTATGAATACGTATAAAAGAATAATCCTGTAATATCTCCTCATAATCTTTGATCACTTTAGAAACGAGTAATGGTTTTCGATCGGAAAAAAAGAAACGGGTATAATTTCCTTCTCCTTCTAACCGGATAATATCCTTGGGGTCGGAAAAATAAACACCTTCGATAGTGCTGATGGCAAGCTTAAAATCCGATTGGTCCTTTTGCTTTAAATTCAGAATGAGATTATTCACCAATTGTTGCTGTTGCTGGGGTTGTATTTCTTTTTTAACAATGTGCCGGTTAATCGCATTTTGCAAATCCACAATATCTATCGGTTTTAATAAATAATCCAGTGCGCTGAACCGAATGGCCTTTATTGCATATTTATCATAAGCTGTTGTAAAAATTACATCAAAATCCCAGCTACCTACCCGGTTCAAAAAGTCGAAGCCATTGATGTTGGGCATTTCAATATCCAGCATCAGCAGGCTGGGTTTGAATGAGCCAATAATCTTCAGTGCTTGCTCTGGTGAATTGCATATAGTTATTTCGGAAGGCGTTTTTACGTGCCGGGTAATGAGTACCTGCAATATTTCGGTTGCATCAGGTTCATCATCTACTATCATTATTCGTATCATACTACTTTGATTTTTGCAGGGGTATTTGAATAGTTACGCGTGTTCCGGTTGCCTCCAGCAGGTCATTCTTTAGATCTTCAAAATGAACACTGGCTGCATTGCGCTGTATCGTATTCAGCAAATGAATGCGTTGTTCACTTAGTTTGGTTCCTTTTGAATTGAAATATTGGGCTCCGAGTTTCTGTGCCTTAATACTTGCTGATTTTTCGCGACCTATCCCGTTATCTTCAATCGTACAAATAAGGTATTGGTAATTCTCTGTAAAACGGATCTCCAGTTTCTTATTTCCCTCTTTTTGCATCAGACCATGCCAGATGGCATTTTCAATAAACGGCTGAAGGAGCAAGGACGGGATTTGCAGATTATCGGGGTCAGTGGCTTGGTCCAATTTTATGGTATACTCAAAAGAATTCTTGAAACGGAGCGATTCCAGTTCAAGATAGAGTCTGTTCATCTCCAATTCCTGGCCCAGGGAAATATAGTTCTTATCTGAATTATCCAGTACCTGCCGTAATAATTTAGAAAATTTGGAAAGATAATTATAGGCGGCATCCATTTCCTGGACAACAATTAATTTTTGAATAGCATTTAGGCTATTGAAAATAAAATGTGGGTTCATTTGGGCTCGTAATGCCTTTCCCTCCAATTCGGCCATTTGTTGTTTAATGGATTCCGCGGCCTTTACTCTCCGGAGTCTTATTCTGAAAAATAAGAAGAGCATTGAACTGATTACTCCAAACACCAATCCGCCAAACCAGGTAGTTTTCCAGAAGGGTGGGTGAATGATAAACGAATATTCAATCGGGTGGGATGTCCATACATTGTTGTTGTTACTGGCAATTAGTTCAAAAGTGTACCGGCCTGGAGAAAGGAAATTAAGGCTAACTGTCCGTTCACTGGTATAGTTCCAGGTACTGTCGGATCCTTTCATCCGATAGGCATAGCGGATTTTGCCAGGATCGCTGAGTGATATAGCAGTGTACTTAAATTGAAGTGAATTGTTTTTATAGGAAAATTCATTAACAGGATTTTGATAGGTTAAATTCGTGTTGTATGAAGAAGAATCGGAATGGATAACCCTATTCAATAATAGTACGGGAGGCAAACTATTTTGATCGACACTGTCGGGATGAAAGGAAAATACTCCTGATGTTGTAATTCCCCAGATGGTTCCATCTTTTTGTTGTTCCAGTTTGAAGGATTGATAATACGTGGATAACAGTCCATCCTTTTCGTTAAAACTCACTAATTGCATCTTATTCCCATCATAGGTAAGCAACGACAAACTCATATAGTCGCCGAACCAGATATTATCATTCTTATCTGCTATAACTGAAAGTGCGTTATTGGAAGGAACTCCCTGGCGACTGTCGTATTGTTTTTCCAATATCAGCCTGCCGTCTTTTATCCGGCACTGTAATAGCCCTTTGCCCTGCGTGGCGATCCATGTATTTCCTTTTTTATCAGCAATTATTCTATTGATGTATAAATTCTTCACGGGCATTCGTTCAACGGAATCTTCCACCAGCTTATTTCCCTCCAGGCGATATAACCCCTGGCTTCCATAAAACCAATAAACTGAACCGGGAGCAGCATAACCACCAAACAGTTCAGGAGCGCGCCCGTATTTTCTTTCAAATCCATAATGGTCCCGCAAGGGATCTGTCATTCCCGGATCTATTACTGTAACTCCATTTTCCGTGCAGGCGAAAATCTTGCCATTAGAAGTGGGAAAAAGGTATTCGCAATTGTTGTCTTTCAGATTCCCGGTATTATTCCAATTAACAAGTTTATTTTTATGGAAACGGCTGATGCCTTCATATCCACTTCCGCTCCACAGACTTCCATCTCCTGATTCGTACAGGCACAAAACTTCGGCCTGGGAGAAAAGAGTGGGAATGGACGGATGACGGACTATTTGGTTGTTTTCTTTTTTGAAAACAATACCCCGGTTCCCCCCTAATAATATTTCACCATTATTTTTTTCCAGGAAGGAGAATATTTCACCATGTTCTTCCTGGCGAAACCTGTAAACCTGGAAAGCATTCTTGCGGAATTTCTGTAACCCTTCCCAGGTGCCGATCCACATATTCTCTTCCGCATCGATAAGAGCTGCCCGGGCGTGGTTAGTTAAACTGGAAAAAGATACAACCGGTTTAATTCCATTCTCCAGTCGCGCAATATCGCGGGTAGTAACAGCATAAGGTTTATTACGGTGTGTAAAAACAAAACTGCCGGTAGAGTTTCTATCGAAGAAGACAGTCAATTTTTCTTTTATCAACTGGGTAGGATGACCATCATCGTGATTCCAGAATACACTGTCGGGGTTTATGGCACATACCGATCGTACAAAATTATTGACGTCCGGGTTTTTCCAAATTAACCGATAATCGTTCCGGGCTTCAGGAAATAGATAAATACCCCCATGAGAAGCCATGTATACATTATGCAGCCGGTCCATTGCCAAGCCATACGCCCGTTCTTTAAGTCCGCAATATGGTTCCGCAGATAACGGCAGTAAAATATTTTCTTTTATGTGTTCAATTTGTTCCCGGGAAATTTTATACAAAGCATGTAATTCGCCAATCCAGAGATTACCTGCTGCATCGGTTAATAAGGATTCAATAGCTAGCGGAGATTTGTTTTGGATTTCAATACGGGATATGCTATCGTGATAGAAGAAAAACAATCCTTTATCACCTCCAATCCACACACCGGCACTGCTATCTTGCGTAATGGATAGAATACGTCCTATAGTTTCGTTACCCGAACTGTACTGGTAATTTTGGAAACTGTACCCATCAAAGACACTTACGCCCAATTCTGACCCTATCCACAATTGACGATCGGTTGTTTGCGCCAGGGAATAGATTTTGGGAGAAAGCAATCCGTTACGGGTTCCGAAAGTTTCCACGCGATAATTATTATTTTGGCTGTGAACAGGCAAACCGGATAGCCAAAGCAAAAGAGGTAGAAGATACCGCTTATTATCAGAAAGATTCTTTTCAACAAGTGACCCCACCCGTTTTACAGTTTCCTTCATCCGGTATCCAGTATCATTCGTTCTCACCATCTCCAAAAGTAAAGAACCTTTTCCGCACGCTCTTTCCGTTTAATAAACTGATGGTACCGGTAACGAACCGTAACAACAAATTCTTCCCTTTTAATAAATACCGACCACCGCTTGCACAACGATGGCCTGCCGCTGAACCGATGGCAAATAATTTTAGGGCTAATTAAGGCATATGCATTCAATCGATACATTAAATGAAAAAGTTAACGAGATTATTGTTGAGTTAAGGAAAGTTGATTTATGGGTGCAGGAGCCACCAGTATGGGTACGTAACTACCAGGGGAGAAGGAAAGCGGATAGCCAGGAATTTTTGGAATGGTTGCAGTTTGTATATCTGCCCAATATGTTACCCCAATCGGGGAACCATCATACCCTTATATCGAAAAATTATGTAGCGCCCCAGGCCGTAAAGTTTTTTGGGGATGATCTCGGAAAAGGTAAGCTCCTGCAATTATTGATTGAACTGGATGCAATAAGTTGATTCCTGTTTGTATACTCCAGCAATGGTAACTATAAAAGTAAAATTATGAGAACACTTTCTTTTTTGATTTTCATCGCACTATTTTCTAAAGAGTTGTTTGCTCAATCGGTAGGTATTGGAACCACTTTTCCCAATAGCAGCTCAATCCTGCATATAAACAGTACAACCAAAGGATTACTGATACCCCGGATGACATCGATCCAACGCAATGGTATTGCTTCCCCTGGTGAAGGATTGCTGGTATATGATACCGATAGAAATGAGTTTTATCATCACACTGGAACTGGCTGGAGCAATATGCTGAACAGTAAATATTGGAGCAGGGTCATTATCGGCAGAGATCGCATTAGCAACGTTTCAGATAGTATTGGCATTGGTACCATTTCGCCTACAGAACGATTGCATATAATCGGCAATATAAAAGGTACCGGCCGGGTAGATGCCGATGGTATAATTGAAGGAGGAGGGCTTAGCTCTACCGGAGTGCTGTATGTAGGTCAAACATCCCTGCTGCAGGGTGCGGTAACCGGAACTTCTACTGCTTCTTTTTCCGGGAATATCAATAGCAATACCAGTCTTTCCATTGATAATTCATCAGCTATTCTTCAATTAAAAAACAGCGGTACTAATAAGGGATTCGTTCAACTTTCCGGCGAAAACCTGCGAATGGGTACAAATAGTGGAAACACTTCAGGCAAAATAGTTTTCCGAATGGATGGCAATGACCGAATTACTATCGATGCCGATGGAAATATGTATTTGTATTCGGGTTTTCCCAACCCAAGTCAGGGCAATCTGGAAATAAATAAGAAGATCAGCCGCTATGGAAGTCCTGATCAGAACTATCTGCCACTGGCGCACGGCACTATTTCTGCAGATGCCACCAGTGCTATTTGGGTAAGCCCTTTAGGAGGTACCAACGTCATCAAAGTGGGAACGGGACATTATAAATTCATTTTTAGTTATGCACGGATCACCCCCCGTTCTTCTATTGTTGTTACTCCGCAGTCTTCTTCGCCTTTGATTTGTACAGCAATATATATTGGCCCCAGTGAATTTGATGTATATGTTTTCAACATGGCAGGAGTAAGAGTAGATGGGGCTTTTGCATTTATTGTGAATGATCCGATCAATCTGTTTTAACAAAAATTATAATAATCTCGTTCTTAAGTATCATACTAGTCCAATCGGGTTTCTCAAATAAATCAATCTTCTTTTTTAAGAAATTTCAAAATACAGGAAATGAAAAAATCGATACTCTGCTTATGGGCGCTAATGCAATTTCAATTACTGTCGGCACAACAAAGCATTGGTATTGGGACTACTTCTCCCAACAATAGCGCCCTGCTCGACCTTACCAGTAATTCAAAAGGATTCCTCGTTCCGAGAATGACTGGGGTACAACGGGCAGCGATCGCTAGTCCTGCTGTTGGATTAATAGTTTACCAGACTAACACGGAGGCCGTTCCTCCTTCTTCGCCCGGGTTTTATATTTATGAACAGGCAGGTGCTTTTGGTATTTGGAAAAGAATTGCCAAAGCCGAGGAAGTTACGGGTGGATCTTCCACATGGACAATTAATGGTACTGATCAGTATAGCAATCTCGCAGGTAATGTGGGCATTGGTATTGGAGCGCCCTTATCCAAATTTCACCTGGTGGGCAATTTGCTGCAGGATAACGGAACGATAACAATGAATAACCCCACCGGAATTCTGCAATTTCAGAATGCGGGGATCAGTAAGACCTATGTGCAATTGTCAGGAGATAATTTAAGAATGGGAACGAATAGCGGCAATAACCTGGGAAAAATAATTTTCCGAATGGATGGAAGTGACAAAATCATGATTGATTCCACGGGAAATTTACAAATTCTGGGTGAGCAGGATGTCTCACTGACAGAGCCTGGTTACCTTACCCTGGGAAGTACCAGCGGAACGAACATGGCAATCGACAACAATGAAATCATGGCTAGGAATAATGGAAGTTCGGCCAACCTTATTCTGCAAAATAATTTGGGAAATGTGGGAATTGGCGCGGTGGGTATCCCTAATGAAAAACTGGATGTGGCAGGTTCATTAAAACTTACCGGTGGTGCCAGGCTGATAAAATTTGAAACAAGCCAGGCAAGCGCAGGCATTCTCAAATTCGCTCCTGGTATCAGTTTCATCAGATCTGATAATTCGCCACTGGGACGCATAGAGTATGTAGACACATTTAATGTCTCCAACTTCATGCGATTGAGAATGGAAGGAAATAGTGCAGTGGGGTTAACCATTAATACCGGTAATGATGTAGGAATCGGAACGGTTAATCCTCAGGCCCGTTTACACGTTTTGGGTGGTTCGGATGAAACAATTCGTATCACGTCGTTAACCCCTTCTATTCAGTTTACCGATGGAGTACCGGCGCAGAATAAAAAGGGATTTATTGATCTTTCCGGGAACGATTTCCGGATTGGAACCAACACGGAAAACAATACCGGCAATTTTATTATCCGCGTAAACGGATTGAATACGGTTTATATCAACCCTTCGGGCAACCTGAGCATAGGCACTTCTTCTGTTGCTACGGGATACAAAGTTAGTATCGCGGGAAAAGTCATGTGCGAAGAATTGAAAGTACAGTTGCGCCCCTGGGCCGATTATGTTTTTACCGATAATTATCCATTAATGAACCTTTACGAGGTAGAAGAGTTTATTAAAACCTATAAACATCTTCCTAATATCCCAACAGCTAAAGAGATTGAAGCGGATGGATTGCAGGTAGGCGATATGCAACGAAGGATGATGGAGAAGATCGAAGAACTGACACTGTATATTATCAGCCTGAAAAAAGAAATGGATAGCCTAAAAGAGCAAAAAAAATAGAACATGAAAAAGTTATTATTTATTTGTTCGTTTGGAATATTATTTCTGCCTGCCTTGTCGCAGGTACGGGTACCGCAACGGTTACAAACCCAGTTGCAGGACAAACAAAATTTTTATGATATTCGGAAAACAGTCGAAACTTTTTATAAATCGGAATTAAATCAATTACCGGCTGCTGATACGAATGGCATAAAAAAAATAAGAAGGGATCTGAAACACTGGAACCGCTGGTTCTGGTACATGGAAGGAAGATTAGATGCGAATAATAATATTGTTAATGTAAGTAAAAAAACGGCTGAGGCGGTTGTGCTGCAAGAGGAAAAAATGCTAATCGGGGTAAAATCTGTGTCGGGCGATTGGACAGAGTTGGGGCCCACAGCCATTAATTTTGGTATTGCTAATCAGCGCGGGCTTGGACGGGTGGACCGAATTGTTTTTCATCCAACGGATGCGAATACGATTTTTGCGGGTACCCCAGCTGGTGGAATCTGGAAAACAACAAACGGGGGAGTATCCTGGTTTCCTATATCCGCATTTCTTCCCTCTCTGGGCGTTTCGGGCTTAGTGATCAGCTATGCAAATACCAATGTGTTATATGCACTGACAGGTGATGGAGACTCATTTATTTCTGGTGGATTAGTATACGGCTTTGGATACCACCGACCTTCGATGGGGGTTTACAAATCCACCGACGGCGGAGCCAGTTGGCAGCCTACCGGTAGTTTTGAAATAGATGGAATATGGGTTGGTTATAAACTGATACAGCATCCATCAAATGCAAATACATTGTTTGCCGCAACAAGTAAAGGGATATATCGAACACTTAATGGAGGAGCCACCTGGGAGCAAGTTTTGCAAAGGGGCTTTTGTGATGATATAGAATTTCATCCCACCAATGCTAATATTCTTTATACCTCGGGAGATAATAATGTTGTTTCTTATTCTACAGACGGAGGAAGTAACTGGCAGAACTCAACCTATACCACCAGCTTTCCTTCCAATGCCGATAGAATTGAGATTGCGGTATCACCTGCCAATTCAAATACTGTTTATTTATTGTGCGGCTCGGGTACTGGTTTTTACCGGTTTTACCGATCCACCAATTCAGGGGTTAATTTTACCCTCGTAGCGGAGTCAAGTGAGGTTCCCAATATTCTCGGGCGAGCAGAAGATGGAGATGATAATGAAAGCCAGGCATTGTATGACCTAACGTTGGCGGTTTCTTATTCAGACATTAATACGTTATTTACCGGCGGTATAAACATTTGGAAATCCACTACCGGAGGCACGTCGTTTACAAATTCTTCGCATTGGAAAAATTCCACTCCCAGCAAATATGTACATGCGGATATTCATCATCTTGCCATCAATCCATTAAATAATTATTTGTACGCGGCAACAGATGGAGGAGTGTTTCGCAGTTCGGATAACGGCGGCAATTGGACAATGCTTAGTACACAGTTAAGAACTTCTCAATATTACCATTTGGCGGGTTACCCTCCTAATGAAACGATATTATTAGGTGGGGCACAGGATAACGGAGTTCATCGTTTTGAATCCTCGGGGTCTGTTTATACCGAAGCGGGGGGTGATGGATTTGAAGTTATCATTAACCCTGCCGATTTTAATGATCACTACATGGTGATTAATACGAGTGTATTTAAAACAACAAATAATGGCTCTTCGGTAGATGAAATAAGCCCGCCATTTGCCGGGGCCACTGATTTCTTTCCGGCAATTCTTTCAAAACCCGGAGCATTTAATACCCTGATTGCGGGTTACCGGAATGGGACATTCAAAACTACAAACGGTGGAACAGATTGGATTCAGATACCCGGCGTGGGTGGTGGATGGTGCCTGGCAGCCAGTACCGCGAATCCTTCCAGGTTTTATTCAGCGGGAAACGATGACCTGTTCGCGGGCTACGGCAACCTAAAGCGTTCCGATGATGAGGGCGCCAATTGGATTACTATCTCAACTAATTTAGGGCCTCGCAGTAAGATCACCGATATTTTCGTGAGTGAAAATTATTCCGGGAGAGTATGGGTTAGTTCCGGGGGCTATCTTGATGGAAATAAAGTATATTATTCGAATGATGCCGGAACTACCTGGACCAATATCAGCGGAACCTTGCCAAATGTACCCGTAAACTGCATTGTAGCGGACGCGGCAGATAATGTTTATATTGGTACTGATATTGGTATTTTTTATAGGGGGGTATCAGATACGGATTGGACGCCATTTTATACAGGCATGCCAATTGTACCCGTTACTGAATTGGTATTTGGACCATTTAAAATCAGGGCCGCCACCTTTGGCAGAGGAATCTGGGTAAGTTCTATCTATAACAATTGCGCATCCAATCTCACCTTAAATACGAATATGGATGGAAGAAGGTTTTACCAGGCTTCTAACAGCATACAGTCTGCCGCTACACTTTTTGGAGGAGCCGGTACGGACATAATTTTAAAAGCAAACAATACTGTCCAACTAAATCCTGGTTTCGAGTCGTTGAACGGAAATCAGTTGCATATTCTTATTGGACCCTGCAACAACGGGATTCCTTCGATGAACAATTCTACGGATACCAGCAGCCGGAAATACAAGTAATAACATTTTCTAAATTGTCCCGGTAAGAAGTTAC
This sequence comes from uncultured Chitinophagaceae bacterium, assembly GCA_963775145.1. Classification (GTDB taxonomy): domain Bacteria; phylum Bacteroidota; class Bacteroidia; order Chitinophagales; family Chitinophagaceae; genus Endoryza. The sequence goes on along the minus strand of CAVZHZ010000007.1, from coordinate 130,891 downwards.
GAAAACAAGTTACTTCTGTGAGACCAAAAAAATATTATTATAACTATTGTTAATGGCATTGGATTATATATGAATGTAACCCAGGTAATTTCCGTGTAAAAAAGTTTATCAAAGATTGAATGCCTTTGCAATTATTTGGAGTTTAATGGCAAACCTGGAACCCCTAGAATCAAGAAGTATGTTTTGGCAAAGAGGTGGTTTGTTAAAAAATCCTGGTTAATCATGATTGCGTATTCTATTTCATTTTATTTCAACAACCTGACTGCCTTATCTTGCTTCTACCAATGTCAATATCCCGGAGGATGTTTGTTAAAACTCAGTCCCTGGTGGTAATGGATCCGTTCAGCTACAAAGGGGCAGGTTATCCGCTTTGCTGCACAATTTTGCTGAAATTTCCAGTATATTTTTTTCAATTGCGCAACCTTGGGAAGTATTAAATTAATTATTTACAGGTTGGCGGTTAGTGAATTCCACTAATTTAAAACGGGCGGGCTAAGGGCCCACCCGTTATCAAAAAATTAATGATCATTCACCGCCATTCGATCTCCTTCGTATTCATTCTTCTTCATTCGTGTTCATTCGCGTTTAAAATTCGTATTAATTGGCGTTTTTATTTCGCGCTAATTTGTGCCAGCACGTCATTCATACTTCTTACGGCCGCTGCGCTCTTGTTAAATTCCGCCAGTTCTGCTTCATTCAATCCAAAGTCAAGAATTTTTTCCCAGCCATTTTTCCCAATGGTAACGGGTACACCCAGGCAAATATCTTTTTGTCCATATTCGCCATCTAATTTTACGCAGCAGGTAAATAATTTCTTCTCATCGCGTACAATACTCTCTACTAACGCGGCTCCCGCGGCACCAGGTGCATACCAGGCAGAGGTTCCAATTAAGGCCGTTAAAGTAGCGCCTCCCACCATCGTATCTTTTACGATCTTTTGTTGTTGATCCGGGGTTAAAAATTTAGTTACCGGTGCGCTGTTCCAGGTTGCTAAACGAATCAACGGGATCATTGTCGTATCCCCATGACCACCGACTACTACGGCGTTTAGATCGGCCGGACTGCAGCCCAGGTGCTGACTCAACTGATACTTGAAACGTGCGCTGTCCAAAGTACCACCCATACCGATTATTTTATTCTTTGGTAAACCCGTTGATTGTAAAGCGAGATAGGTCATTGTATCCATCGGGTTGCTTATAACGATGAGGATGGCGTTGGGAGAATGTTTTAAGATATTATCGCAAACACCTTTTACAATACCTGCGTTTACACCAATCAGTTCCTCCCGGGTCATGCCTGGTTTACGGGGAAGTCCGGAGGTAATAACTACTACATCACTCCCGGCAGTCTTACTGTAATCATTAGTGCTTCCGGTAATCTTGGTATCGAAACCAAGTAGGGTAGCTGTTTGCATCATATCCTGGGCCTTCCCTTCGGCAATTCCTTCCTTGATATCAAGCAATACCAATTCCTGGCAAAGTTCTTTGCGGGCGATATTATCGGCACAGGTAGCTCCAACGGCACCGGCACCTATTACAGTAACTTTCATTCGGCTATTAATTTATGAAGTATAGAAATTGTTTGAGAGGGCAAAGATATAAGAAAGTCAGGAAGACCGGAAGTGCGAAAACTGGAGGAACCGGATGAATAATATTTTTCGAAAATGATTATTGTCGCCATTCCATCTTTCCTGCCAAAATCGCATATCCGAACATTTCTCCTTGGATCATCAGTAAATTCATACCAGCTTATACTGGTTTATTTTTCCTGAACGCCTTTAATATCTTATCTACTTTAGTGTTGCTTTCGAAAGTAGTAATCAGGTTACCTTTTTTATCGTACAGGGCAAAGTAGGGAAGGGATTTAATACGGTAAAAACCGGGCAACATGAATTTAACATCACGTCCGGTAGTAATATTTGATTGGCTGGCTAATTTGAACTTCTCAATAAATTGAACCAGTTCGGGCATGGGTTGATGGGTAACCATTACTATCTGGATTCTTTTCAAATCCTCTATTCTGGTATTCATTTCTTCCATTTGTTTTATACAATGGTCACAATCCGGACTGAAATACATAATTAACGTGGGCTGTTTTTTAAATTCAATTTTGGTAATCCTGTTACTGTCGGGTAAAACCAGTTCCAACGGAGGGAGGATAGGGCGCTGTTTGTACGGCGCTTCTTGCTGTGCGGGTTTTCCCTGCTGACCGTAATTATCAACGCCTGCCATCACACATAATAAGAACAAGATCCATTTCATAATGATTCCTTTGTTTGTATAGTAGCAAAACTATAACCGGCTTTTAGTTTTTGGATGTTTTAACAAAAAAAGAATGAAATAAATTTGTCTAATTACGAAAAGTCCGTAGATTTACGAAAATATCGTAGTTATGCTGGAAAGATTAAGTACACAGGAAGAGCAGGCCATGGTAGCCATTTTTGCCAGTGGAGAAGGAAACATAAAATCATTCCTGGAATATTTAAAGGATGCAATACCCTATACTACGTTTGCCTCTACTATCAAGAACCTGGAAAAGAAAGGCTATCTCCGGAGCCGCACCGTGGGGAATACCTATTTTTATAAGCCTGCCATGACGGAAGAGGAGTATAAGAAACAATTTATGAGTGGCGTGGTAAAAAACTATTTTGATAACTCTTATAAGGAGTTGGTAAATTTTTTTGTGGAGCAGAAGAAAGTGAGCCCTAAAGAACTGAAAGAGATATTGGAGATGATTGAGAAAGAGAAGTAAGTCGGGAGTCTAAAGTTGGAAGTCAGGAGTTGGTAGCCTGGAGCCGGGAACCATGAGCCAATAGTCAGGAGTCGGTAGCCTGGAGCCGGGAACCATGAGTCAATAGTCAGGAGTCTGTAGCCGGGAGCCGAGACCAAAGAGCCTTTATGCATTTTATCACCTTATTCTGATTCGTATTCTTTATCCCGATTCTGTATTCTTAATTTATATTCTGCCTTTTACATTTACCATATGACATCTACTTACCATATCTAGTCAAGCTCTCTCTCAGCCTTACGATTGTATACTTATTTTATCAACTTGTTTTAAGGCGGCTCACTTTCTATAACTGGAACCGTTGGTATCTATTGGTTTATTCCGTTCTTGCTTTTGTTATCCCCTTCATTAATGTATACCCGGTGCTCGAAAAAAATAATTGGAGCAAGTTCGAAGTACTTAATTATATACCGGTGGTAAGTGCTCGGCCGGATGGATCAAATTGGGAAGCAAATATTCCCTGGTCCTACTACGATTGGGCCCAATTATTTATTGTGGCCGGAATTACAGTAATGTTGGGTCGGTTAGCAATTCAACAACTTTCTTTTTGGCGGATACGTCGTGCTTCCAAACTCCTTATTGATGGAATGGTAAAAGTATACGAGGTGGATAAGAACATCATTCCTTTTTCTTATGGCAATTCCATTTTTGTGAACCCGGCCCAGCACAGCCAGGAAGAATTGAAAGAGATTATTCGGCACGAGTTTATTCATGTAAAGCAAAAACATACGATTGATATCCTGTGGGCCGAATGTCTTTGTATATTGAACTGGTACAACCCGTTCGCCTGGCTTCTCCGCCAAGCCATCCGGCAGAACCTGGAGTTTATTGCCGATAATAAAGTGTTACAAAACGGAATTAATAAAAAAGAATACCAATACTTATTATTGAAGGTTATTGGTATTTCCCATTTTAGTATAGCCACAAAGTTTAATTTTTCGTCACTCAAAAAACGTATAGCCATGATGAACAAAATGAAGAGTGGAAAAGTGCATTTGATTAAATTTCTTTTTATAGTCCCATTGGTAGCCATACTGCTGCTGGCATTCAGGAACCAATGGGATCAACCTTCACCGGCAATAAAAGAAATAGCCTTGCCCCAGGAAGATACGATTCCACCTTCTGCACACCAACCTGCCCGCCCGGCAAAACCAAAAATGGCGGAAGGCGTTTCTTCCATCGACATTTATAATAATATGGCCACGGTGAAACGGAAGAACGGCCAAACAGAAAAATATGATCTTGACAAGCCGGCAGAGAGAGCCGCTTTCGAAAAGAAATATGGGGAAATACTTCCACCACCTCCTCCTCCAGCACACGGAGAAACACCATCCCCAGCTTCACCACCTGCTGCTCCAACCCCACCAATAGCCCCGACACCCGGGTTGCCCCCATCACCCGCTTCACCTCCTTCGCCACCAATAAAAAAAAGACTTAACGCAAAAGGGTATGTTATTACCATTGCTGATAACCAGGGCGAGTGTGTAGTGATTGTAAAAGATAAAGACCAGAAGATCGTGAAAGCCATGGCACTGACTGAATGGAATTCAAACGAAGAAGTGAATACTTCGAAATACGGAGAAATACCTCCACCCCCGCCTCTTCCAAAGCCTGTTCCACCGATTGATCCGGCTAAAAAGAAGATGATTAAGGAGAATTTTGATCTGGTTCCCCCGGATGTTCCGGCGCCTGGCATCGATAATGGAATTATTGTAGCGCCTTCCCCGGGATCTTTCTTTGAAAAGCCATTGAATAAATCTAATACACCAAAAAAACATTCAGGGAAATGGAATGAAATTTCTTCTGATCCTGAACCGTTGTTTATTATTGATGGTCTTCAGCAGCCAGCGGGAGAAAATGCGTTGAATAAACTGGACCCAAATGATATAGAACGAATAGATGTGTTAAAAGGGGAAAGTGCCAAAGCTGTTTACGGGGAGAAAGGGAAATCCGGTGTGGTATCCATTACTACAAAAAAAAAGGGGCAACATATAAATGAAACCGATAAAATCAGACTGAATGGCAATGTTCAATTGGGGAAGATGGATAATTTTAACGGCCTGTTTATTCTAGATGGAAAGGAATACGATAAGAAAGCATTTACCGCTCTAAACCTCGAAGCAGTGATTATTGAATCTGTAAATGTGTTTAAAGGCGAAAGTGCCACCAAATTGTATGGAGAAAAAGGGAAGGAAGGTGTCATCGTGATCGCAACCAGGAAATAATAATGCAATGAAAAAATTGATCAGCCCGATTATGGCCTCCTCTTATGGGGGCTAATCGGTAAAAATAAATTGAAGGATCATCTTTTGTATCCTTAAATAGAAATAATAGCCCGCAAATAAAAAATAGGAATTTCTGACTTTTAAAATTAAAAAGAAGCGGGGGACCATTTCTGATTAGTCCCACGATTAATCAATTGGGAGCTATTGAACCTGTTCTATAAAAAGTTGCCTCCATGAAACATGCTGCGCAATGGTGGGGCATGTAAACAATTTATCGTGTTTTGCCCGCCGCCATTTTTACCTTAGATTTGCCGCCGCCTTCACCTTAATTTTTTGGGGAAGAAAATTTCATTTTTAACCAGCAGGTGGCTATAAACTATCCGCTAAATCTACTTATTCATGGCCAATACATCAGACATAAGTCGCGGTATGATTATTAAACTGGATGGCAGCTTGTATTCCGTCGTAGAGTTTGGGGAAAACAAAACTGCGCGCGCGGCAGCAAAAGTGTGGGCAAAATTAAAGGGGGTGGATAATGCCCGGAGTATTGAAAAAACCTGGAATAGCGGGGATACCATTTACCCGGTGCGTGTTGAGCGAAAGGACTACCAGTTTCTATATAAAGACGATACGGGATATAATTTCATGGATGTAGAAACATTCGAGCAAATTGCGGTACAGGAAAACCTTATAGATGCACCGCAGTTTCTAAAAGATGGCTGCGCTGTTTCGGTATTGATGAACACCGAAACCGATTTACCGATGAGTGTGGAATTACCCGATAAGGTGGTAATGAAAGTAACCTACAGTGAGCCCGGGGTAAGGGGGGATACAGCTACCCGAACCTTAAAGCAAGCCACCATTGAAACCGGTGCCACCATAAATGTGCCTCTTTTTGTAAACGAAGGGGAAATGATCCGCATCAACACGAAAACAGGAGAATATGTGGAAAGAGTGAAAGAATAGGTTGTAGTTTTTAGAATGGGCTTAGGCGATAAATTATTTATTCTGTGTTTATTAGACAAGGATTTCCTGAAGTTTTAAAGAATCCTCCTGTAAACTACAAACCACCAGCTTGTTTATTATTTTCCCTTATCTTAGCCGCCTGTTTATAATAAACCAACCGATAACCTAAAAAAAATTCTGATGGATTTCAAACAAATTCAGGAATTGATCAAATTGATCAATAAGTCAAACATCGGGGAGGTAACTGTAGAGGAAAAAGGGTTTAAACTTACCATCAAACAAAAAGAAGAAGCTGTACAACAAATAATAACTGGGGCAGGTATGACGGCTCCTATGGCCAGCTACGCCCAGGCTCCGCCCAGCCAGCCCGCTTCAACGGCTCCAACGCAGGAAAAGCCAAAACCTGCGGAAGCAGCACCAAGCAATACTATCACTATTAAAAGCCCGATGATCGGTACTTTTTACCGTAGTGCTGCACCGGGTAAACCGGTCTTTGTGGAACCGGGTGATGAAATAACTCCGGGTAAAGTAGTTTGTATCATTGAGGCAATGAAACTATTTAATGAAATAGAAAGTGAAGTAAAAGGAAAGATTGTAAAAATTCTGGCGGAAGATGCAAGCCCTGTCGAATACGATCAACCTCTTTTCCTGGTTGAACCTGATTGATGTGCAAATGGGCAAATGGGAACGATGCCTGCGTGAGCTTGCATATTACCTGAGAGACCGAGCCTGAGGAATTTGCACCTATTCTAATCTGCACACTGGCATATTAAATCAAAAGCATGTTCAAAAAGATTCTTATAGCTAACCGGGGAGAAATAGCCTTGCGTGTTATTCGCACCTGCCGGGAGATGGGTATTAAAACAATTGCCGTTTATTCCACGGCTGATAAAGATAGTTTACACGTTCGCTTTGCAGATGAGGCGGTTTGTATTGGAAAGCCTGCCAGCGTGGATTCTTACCTGAACATTCCGCATATCATGGCAGCAGCGGAAATAACGAATGCCGATGCCATTCATCCGGGTTATGGATTCCTGGCTGAAAATGCTATGTTCTCGGAAATATGCGGCGAGCATAATATTAAATTTATTGGCCCTACCCCCGACCAGATCCGTGCGATGGGAGATAAGATCACGGCTAAAGAAACCATGATAAAGGCAGGAGTACCAGTGGTTCCCGGGGGTGAAGGACTGCTGGAAAGTGTGGATCAGGCAAAAGGGTTAGCTAAAGAAGTAGGATACCCGGTTATTTTGAAAGCCACTGCCGGTGGAGGAGGAAAAGGTATGCGGGTAGTGTGGGAGGAGAGTGAATTGGAGAAGGCATTTAACAGTGCCAGGCAGGAGGCAGGTGCTTCATTTAAGAACGACGGTATTTACATGGAGAAGTTTGTGGAAGAACCGCGACATATAGAAATTCAAATTGCCGGAGACCGCTATGGTAAGGTTTGTCATTTAAGTGAACGCGATTGTTCCATTCAACGGCGGCACCAGAAATTAGTGGAAGAGTCTCCCTCTCCTTTTATGACACCGGAGCTTCGGTTGCGTATGGGCGAGGCAGCAAAAAAAGCTGCCGGAGCTATCGGGTATGAAAGCGTAGGAACGATCGAGTTCCTGGTTGATAAGCATCGCAACTTCTATTTCATGGAAATGAATACCCGGATCCAGGTAGAACATTGCGTTACGGAAGAAGTAACCAACTTCGATTTGATCAAGGAGCAAATAAAAATTGCGGCCGGCGAACCCATCAGTGGAGCTGATTACGAACCTACCATGCATGCGATTGAATGCCGCATAAACGCCGAAGATCCCTATAACGATTTCCGTCCTTCACCGGGTAGAATAACCGTATTGCATCAGCCAGGTGGTCATGGTATCCGGATCGATTCGCATGCCTACGCGGGATATAATATTCCTCCTTATTATGATTCCATGATTGCGAAAATAATTTCTGTGGCCCGCACCCGTAACGAGGCGATCAATACCATGAGCCGGGCATTGAGTGAGTATGTAATTGAAGGCGTTAAAACAACTATTCCTTTTCACCAGCAGCTCATGAAGAACGAACAATTCATCAGCGGTGATTTCAATACCAAGTTTCTCGAAGGATTCAAAATGGTATAATTCCAAACCAATTGCTTATCATAGATCCTGCCGGTGGCGGGATTTTTTTTTGGCTGGATAAAAGATAAAACGAAGCCCGGTTTGCTAATTTGAAAATTTATTCGGTAAACTGCTGGATCAGATTGTCTATTTGATCTTCTGCATTATAAAATCTACCGAGCTTGCGGATAACAGCTTCTACTAAAGCATCGGGGCAGGAAGCACCGCTGGTAATTAATATTTTTACCGGATTATTATCGGGTAAATAACTGGTTGTAATCAATTCCTCTTTACGGTGGAAATTATAGTGAAGTATATCATTCCCCGATATTATTTTATCTTCTCCATTAATAAAGTAAGATGGAAGTTTTTCTTCGCATAATTCTACCAGGTGAGTAGTGTTGGAAGAATTATATCCCCCAATAATGATGGCGAGGTCGGCTGGTGTACTGAGCATACCAGTTACAGCTGTCTGGTTGTCGTTTGTCGCGTAACAAAGCGTATCGCGGGTATCGGCAAATCGTTCCCCAATACGGTTATCTGGTAAACCAAAATGCCGCTGAATGGTTTGTTTTAAATAATCGGCTATGGCCTGCGTATCGCTGGCTAATTGAGTCGTTTGATTTACTACCCCAATACGTTGCAGATCTCGGGTGACATCAAATCCTTCAGAGAATAATCCTTTGAAATCAGTGTAAAATTGTTCTGCCGGTTTTTGCGCAGTGATATACCTAGCGAGTTCGATACTGTCCTTCATATCATTCACGATCACGGAAGGGGCATTAGCGGCGGCATGAGAAAAAGTTGCTCTTGTTTCTTCATGCCTGGGTTTACCGTGAATAACGACCGTATACCCTTTCCCAGCAATCTGTTCACTTCGGTTCCATACTTTTTCAACAAAGGGACAGGTGGTATTATATTTCTCCGTTTGAATACCCATTCCCTTGAGTTTGGCTTCCATTCTCAACGTAGTACCAAAAGCGGGGATAATAACAACATCATCCTGGGTGATTGTTTCAAATGGTATCAGTTGATTTCCGAGTGTATCTTGCAAAAATTGTACTCCTTTTTCCTGCAATCCGGCATTGACCTGGGGATTGTGAATCATTTCGCTTAATAAAAAAATTCGTTTTCCTGGATTTTCTTCCACGGTGCGAAAAGCAATTTCAATGGCATTTTCTACCCCATAACAAAATCCAAAATGTCGGGCCAGGTAAATATGGAGGGAGCCTAGGTCCAGCAGGGTGGGCGTGAAATCCTTTTTAAGTTTATCCTGCTGCTTCCGGTAATTTTTGATGGCCGAAATAAGGGGACTACGATAGATAGAAGGTACCTCGAATGTTTTCATATTTTTTACAACAATAGCGAAGGTACAAAGTTGAGCTTGAATCCTTTTATGTGGATTGCCGCGTCGTAATTCTTCAACAGGGTTACCATCGGCTATATCCTAAAATTTGAAAGGCATCCATTGAATAGTTATCTTCGCTGGGATATATTCCTTTGCCTGCCATAGGATTGTATTTAATTAACCGAAGAAATTATGAGCCGTTTGTTTAACCCTGTGGCATGGAGTCATCATACCAATATCTACGAAGTAAATGTTCGGCAATATACGCCCGAAGGAACCTTTAAGGCCTTTGCCAAACACCTGCCCCGCCTTCATAAAATGGGAGTAGAAACCTTATGGTTTATGCCAGTTACACCCATCAGTGAAGAACAGCGGCAGGGCACCCTTGGCAGTTATTATGCCTGTTCCGATTACACCTCAATAAATCCGGAATTTGGTACGCTGGAAGATTTTCGCGAATTGGTTCGGGAAGCCCATGCATCGGGGTTTAAAGTTATTATTGATTGGGTGGCTAATCATACCGGGTGGGACCATGTTTGGACAAGAACGAACCCTTCCTATTATAAAAAGAATGCGGAGGGAAAGTTTTATGATACCAATAACTGGCACGATGTAATAGATCTGAATTATTATGACGGGATGATGCGCAAAGCGATGATTGAGGCCATGAAGTTTTGGGTAGAGGATTGTAAAATTGATGGTTTTCGTTGTGATATGGCCCATTTGATACCACTCGATTTCTGGAGACAGGCCCGGTTAGCTTTAGATACTGTAAAACCACTATTCTGGCTGGCCGAAACCGAAGACTATCACTATCTCGATGTTTTTGACTGTTGTTATGCCTGGCAGTGGATGCATGATACGGCAAAATATTGCCAAGGGGAAATCGACCTTTTCAGGTTGAAAGAAGTACTATTCCGTTATCAAAGAGAATTTCCTTCTCAAACTAAACAACTTTTTTTTACCAGCAATCATGATGAGAACAGTTGGAATGGAACAGAGTATGAGAAATATGGAGACGCGGCAAAAGTACTGGCCGTTTTCAGTTGTACCTGGAATGGAATCCCTCTGATTTATAGCGGACAGGAATTACCCAATATGAAAAGACTGAAATTTTTTGACAAAGATGTAATTGATTGGAAGGGCAAACCGGAGTTACACGAATTTTATAAAGTATTATTGAAGTTAGGAGCGCATCATCCCGCTACCAGAAGTGGAACAAGTGACCAACCTGTTATTATTCCTACCCATGCTGATCAATATGTATTTGCTTTTATACGAAGGCATGGGAAAAAGGAAATACTCGTGCTGCTTAATTTGTCGCCCAATCACGGCTTTATTCAACTACCCGATGGGTATGTACAAGGCCTATTCACCAATATCTTCACAGGTTCCAAACTGGAAATTATTCCACAGCACTCGTTTGAATTAAAAGCCTGGGATTACCTGGTGCTGGAGAAATAGGAGGAGAAAGTAGAATCTGAAACGGAGAATGTAAAATAAAAAAAAGCAATCACTCCCAATAACCATCTTTGCATCTATTTTAATATACCTAGCCTGCTGAACCCTTTTGTATTTTTTTGATTCTATATTTTACATTTTTACCTTAAGTCGTCTTCACTATCTCAACTAAAAGAAAGCCCCGGCATTCGCCAGGGCTCCTCCTGAAAACTTATTTTACCGTTAATTACCACTATTCAGGTTTATAACAATCGGGTATACTCCGTCATACCCGGGATACATTCCCTCCAGTTTTAAACTACCACTGGCAGTTTCTATTGCTTTTCTTAATTCATCTACATTCTTTATTTCTTTACCATTAGCTTTAGTAATAACATATCCTTCCTGCACGCGAACCCTGCTTAATAAACCTTTGCTGCTGATAGATTTTATTTCCACACCGCCATTAACTCCTAATTCCTTAGCTACGTCTTTATTGATAGTCTGTAATTCAGCACCCAGCTTATCCAGCACCGAGGTTTTTACCACATCCGTATTTCCGGTTGAGTTGCGAAGAACCACATTGATAGTATATTCTTTTCCATCCCGCTTATAAGTAATTGGTACTTTGTCGCCCGGACGGTAGGTAGCAATCTGTCCAACCATTTCTGGTCCGTTGGTTACTTCCATTCCATTTACTTTGGTAATAATATCTCCTTTTTTTATACCGGCGGCTTCCGCAGCTCCGTCTTTAACCACTTCTAAAACAAATACCCCTTCGCCTTCTTTAATACCATTTTGATTCTTCACGTCTTCGCTCAGGTTATCTCTTGGATATTGAATTCCCAGGAAGGCCCGCTGCACCGTACCGAATTTCATCACATCGGCAATAATCTTTTTTACTATATTAACCGGGATAGTAAAAGAATATCCTGCAAATGCTCCGGTTGGAGAGGCAATGGCTGAATTAATTCCAATAAGTTTACCATCGGTTGTAATAAGCGGACCCCCGCTGTTACCCGGATTCACCGCTGCATCAGTTTGAAGAAAAGATTCAACCGGGGTAGCACTTTGGCGCCTGTTAATTTCCAGGGTTCTTCCTTTGGCACTGATAATGCCCGCTGTTACTGTAGTTTCTAAGGTAAGGGGATAGCCTACTGCCAGTACCCATTGACCCACTTTCACTTCATCAGAATTGCCATACAATAAAAAAGGTAATCCTTTCGCATCAATTTTAATGATCGCCAGGTCGGTACTGGGATCAGCGCCTATTACTTTTGCCTTGAATGTTTTCTTATTGTTGAGTGTAACATTAATTTCATCCGCTCCGTCAACAACATGGTTGTTAGTTACAATATATCCATCCTCACTGATGATCGCTCCCGAACCCGAAGCACTTTGAGGTATGGATCGCGCCCGGTCACCAAAAAAATCGTCCATATCAAAATCGGGGAACAATTCACCAAACGGGCTTTTACGGGGGAGATTATTGGTAACCGACCGGTTTACTTTCGTCTTAATATGCACAGTGGCGGGTATGGCTGCACTGGCCGCCTGGGTAAAATCTACCGGGTTTTCACCCCCTGTGACGCCATTAAATTCAGCATAATTTGCCGGCGTCTTTACCTGCTCGCCCGCCCCGCGGTTCGGGTAAACGTATACTTCCTCTTTTACGAACTTATTATATCCCCATAAAGTAGCGGCGGTAGAGGCCACACTAAGAAGGATAACGCTAACAACTTGTTTCATATTCATGTTCGAAATTTTATAGTCCATAACATATTTCAAAAAACATACCACTACTCAACAAAATAACGACTCAAAATCCGGCTTGGTAATACCATTGCTTTAGTTTAACAATTAATTTACTAAGGTCTTCGTAGTTGAGGATACAAATTTAGGAAGATAAAGTTCGTAATGCAAAGCAGGAATCGGAAAATTTGCCTCACTGGAAACTGGTTGGAATCGCCGGATTATTATATAATGATATTTGATAAATCCAGGCGGGCGACCGATATGAAATTATTGCAGCGGTTGCTGACTGGTTTTCAGAGATCCAGCAAAAATTTCAGGGTATCAACCCCATCGGCAAAATCGGTAAGCCCAGGCTGTTGACCAGATCCAAAGGAAAGATATTTTTTCCCCACAATGCATTGAATAGCTTCATTTCCCAGGAGGACTTCTGGTAGCTCCTCCCCCTGGGTATAGAACTCATAATTGAGTTGGCTGATGGGGGAGAATAGTTGCGGATCTTCATGCAACACGATGGACCCATTTGTCATATAATACCGCTTATTGATGATCAGGATAGCCAGCTGGTAGTCGTAATTATTCTTGTATTTATGATGATCGGCCAGGTAATTGAATTTTTTGAATGTTTCCAGTAATGGCACAAAATCATAGCCTGCGGGTACATATATCTTGGTTACGTTGCGGCATCCCAGGCCAAAGTACTGGTAAACATCATCAGCCAGTTTTTCAAGTTCACTAATAGTTTCATTCCCTTCCAAAATGGCTACTGAAGTTCGGTTGCGCCGGATGATATGAGGATATTTACCAAAATATTTTTCAAAATATCGGGATGAATTATTACTTCCGGTGGCAATATAAGCATCGCAACCTTTAAGCATTTCGGCGAAAGAAATCAGGGAAGCCATTTCCCCGTCCCATCCGGTCATTTTTTGAACCAGGTGCTTAATAAGTACCTGGTCTTTCGACGAAGGTTTTATCGTTTGCCGGTGCCCGGAAAGAAAAGTACAAAGCAGATCATGAAATCCTACTAATGGAATGTTTCCCGCCATAACGATCCCCACATTTTTGGGGCGGGAGTTTAAAGAAGGAATCGAATACTGTTGAGCGAAATGATGCAACGGGTTTGATTGCAAAAAAATATTGCCGATATGTTGAACAGCCAGGTCAATAAATTCGGGTATGAACCAGGTATTTTCCTGGACGGCCCTTTCTTTAATCGATTTCCATTCTGAATTATCCGATAAAATATAATTTCCCAGTTTTTCTAAAATTTCAATACGATGTTGTACATTCATTTCGCCTAAATTTGTGGTGCAAAAATAATTGTATTCATCCCAATTAAATCCTTAGATAACTATGGCAATCAAGATTACCGAAGAATGTATCAATTGCGGAGCCTGCGAACCAGAATGTCCTAATAATGCAATTTATGAAGGAGGCGTTGAGTGGGCTATTGCAGACGGAACTACAGTAAAAGGATCTTATACTCTTTTAGATGGAACGGTGATAGATGCGGATCAAAAAAATCCTCCGGTGAGTGTAGATATTTATTATATCGTTCCAAACAAGTGCACCGAATGCCAGGGATTCCATGAAGAACCCCAATGCGCTGCTGTGTGCCCCGTAGATTGTTGCGTTCCCGACGAAATGTACCAGGAAACGGTTGATTCATTAATGGCGAAAAAGGCAAAGCTGCATATTTAGCCTTTTCTTTTTGTGCATAATTAGCAGTCCAATTATTTGGAAATTGACCATTGGAAACAGTAACTTACAGTTAATAGAATAGTAATTGTAGCCTTTGTGCTACTACTTGCAGGCGGGTGATATTTCCCGTCGTATTAAGGTGAAGGGGCAACTTCCTTCACCTTTCTTTATGATACCAGCGTCCAAAAGTTGGGATTTCCACCTTTCTCAATCCCAATTCCTTTTCGTTTATTTGCTTAAAATAGGTCATCCTGCATGAAACCAGCAATTGCATTTGTAACCGGGGGCTATTCCAATGAAGCAGTTATATCATATAAAAGTGCTGTAACCATTGAGAAAAATGTTGACCATGACAAGTATGACGTTTATAAAATAGATATAACCCCCGGCGGTTGGTTTTACGAAAATAAGGGCGCGAAACTGGAAGTTGACCGGAAGGATTTTTCCATAACGATAGAAGGAAAAAAAATAACATTTGACGCGGTGCTGATTGGCATTCATGGCACCCCGGGGGAAGATGGCAAACTCCAGGGTTATTTTGATTTATTAGGACTACCCTATACTTCCTGCGATGCGGCTACCTCGGCACTCACTTTCAATAAAAGATATACGGTAGCTGTTGCTGCTTTTGCTGGTATTCATACAGCAAAATCATTACATATTTTTAAGAACAGTGTGTTGACTCCTGACACCATACTAAAACAATTGCGGTTGCCTGTTTTTGTAAAACCCAACAACGGGGGCAGCAGTATAGGTATGAGTAAAGTAAACAAACCAGGGGAATTGGCCGTTGCATTACAAAAAGCTTTTAACGAAGATGACCAGGTTTTGGTAGAAGAGTTTATATCCGGCAGGGAGTTTACTGTGGGCGTATTTCGCACAACAAAGGAAATCGTGGTATTGCCCATTACAGAAATAATAACGAAAAAAGATTTTTTTGATTATGAAGCCAAATACCAGGGCATGAGCGAAGAAGTTACACCGGCAAATATTGATGATGAAATGAAAAATAAGATTCAACAAACTGCCCGGAATGTGTATGAAGTATTTAATTGCCGCGGTGTTGTGCGCATTGATTTTATCTATAATGAGGAGGTAAAACAACCGTATTTACTGGAGATAAACACCGTACCGGGACAAAGTGAAGCCAGTATCGTTCCTCAACAGGTACAAATCATGGGGCTGTCTCTGAAAGATTTCTATTCATTACTTATCGAACAAGCCCTGGCTTCAAAAAGTTGACCGGGAGGAAAAAAATCCAAATAAAAAAAATAAATAAACTGTGTTGAAATTCATTACCGGAAAGCCATTGTGGGTTAATATTCTCTTTAGTATAATATTGGTAACAGTAGTATTATTTCTGTTCCTGGTTTCCCTGAATTTTATTACTAACCATGGCAGCACCCTTTCTATTCCTTCCGTTACAGGAAAATCATTCGCGGATGCCAAAAAGATTTTGGAAAGCCAGGGATTTGAAGTGGAAATACAGGATTCCATTTACAATGATACTGCCAAGGCATTATCAGTAATCCGCCAGTTTCCGGAAGCAGATGAGGTGGTAAAGAGAAACCGAACCGTTTACTTAACTATTAATCGCTCCGTTCCCCCGTTAATTGAAATGCCTTTACTGGAAGGATTGAGTTTTAGAAGCGCCGAAATCGTCTTGAAGCAATATGGATTGAGGGTAGGAGATACTTCGTACCGGTCAGACATGGCAAAGAATTCCGTGCTCGAACAAATTTACAAGGGCGATCGAATAAAGCCAGGCGTAAAAATAAAGATGGGGAGTGCGATAGACCTCGTATTGGGGAGTGGGTTGGGTAACGAAGAATTCGCTGTGCCCGATCTTTTCGGAATGCCTTATGCGGAAGCCAGGATCGCGATTGAATCAACCGGATTACTGGTAGGAATAACCATTCCGGATGGTGATGTACAGGATACCAATAATGCATTTGTATACCAGCAAAGACCGGAACGATATACGGCGGATCGACGGTTGAACCGGGTTCGCCAGGGACAAACCATCGATTTATTCCTGAGTGTACAAAAACCGGTACGGCAAGCGATAGATTCCAGTTTACTTCGCAACGATCAATAAAAATTAATATATGCAAAACATTACTGTGGACGAATTAAAGGCAAGAGTAGAGGCCGGTGAAAAAATAAACATCGTGGATGTGCGCGAACCGCATGAAAATGCTGAATTTAATATCGGCGGGGTATTGATTCCGCTGGGTAAAGTTCAAACCATGCAGGTAGATGAGCTGGAAGATTTAAAAAATGAAGAAGTTATTGTTTATTGCCGTAGCGGTAACCGAAGCGGGCAGGCATGCCTGATACTCGATTCCCTGGGATTTAAAAACACCAAAAACCTGGTGGGCGGTATGCTGGCCTGGCAAGATCGGTTTATAAAAAAATAATTAGTTAATACCCATGGTTGGTGTCCCCACCAACCATCAATGTCCCCACGAACCATCAGTGTCCCCACGAATCATTAGTGTCTTTACCAACCATCAACATTTGAAAAAAGATTACTCACCGCTTTTTACCCATCACAGCTTTACATTCACCGCCAGCATGAAATTGAGTCCTGCCATCGGGAAATAATAATTTTCTGTAATTACTGATCCTCCATACAGGTAACTGAACGTATAGCCATTCGGTTCGTACTTTTTATTAAATGCATTATTAACCTGGGCTACCAGGTTGATCTCCTTAAAAAATACTTTACTTATAATATAAGCCATGCGAATATCCTGCACATAAAAGGCATCAAGACGCCGAGCCTTATTGGATGTATTGTCCAAATATTGCCTGCTAACGTATTTGCCGGGGAAACTCATTTCGAGATTCCTCAGTGGAGTTATATTAATGGAAGCACTGCCAATTATGGAAGGTGAATAGGCAATAGTGGTATTTCCATACGTATTTGATTTCTGTCCACCGTTATCATAATCATCGTAGAATTCAGTAAATTTTTGAACTCTATTTTGGCTTACTGTTAAGGTACCCGTCAGGTTCAACCAATGAGTTAAGGTGGATTTCCCCTGCAGTTCAAGGCCCAACCGGTAGCTATCAGGAATATTAGTTCGGGTATAAGCACCTACATCATTAATTTTACCCGTAAGAACCAGCTGATCTTTGTAATGCATATAATAAATGGTGGCTCCCCAACTATTCTGGCTGTTTTTCTTTTCAATTCCAAATTCTATATCGTGAAGTTTTTCCGGCTTTGGAAGTTGATTGTTGCCCGCTTCAAAATCTTCGCGGTTTGGTTCTTTCTGTCCCAAAGAATATGAGGCGTACCATTGATAACTATTCGATGTATACCTGATACCAATCTTTGGATTAAGAAACTTATATTTTTCCCGGATTTGCAAGGAAGGATTGTTGCGGAACCCGTTAATATTATAAAATACATCCCGGTATTGCAGGTCCGCAAATACATTGATTTGAGAGGTAAGCGCTTGTTGATATTTTATAAAAATATTAATGTCGGTTTTGTTCGCCTGCAGATTATACCATCGGTAGTTATCAGGCACCCCCGCGGTGGCCCAGATTATTTTTCCAAAATGATTTCCGTTGTAACGGTTCCATCCGCCGCCAACTGTCAACTCGTTCTTGATTCCTTTGTATTGTAAAGACAATACCTGCCCAAAAAATTTATTGTCCAGCCATAATTGCCGGATTAGATCCGTTTTGCGCAGCGTATCACCGCCGGATAGATAATCGCCTAATCCATAAGATGAATAATGTTGCTGTGCTTTGTATTGCTCGTAGTATCCTTTACCATTAGTCAGGAAAAAGGCCGTATTGATCGCTATTTTCTTATTGAGCTCGTGATTAAAAAATAATTGGTAATGATCCTGTCGGTAATTATCCGTTTCATTATCGTAGGGGGATCCTGGTCGCTCGGTTCCGGCCGAATTGAAAGTCCGGGTACTATTTAAATTAGCTTGCGGAATGCCATACCATGATTGATATGTCTTTTCTTTTCCGGATAGAATATTAAATCGGGCAGATGTTTTTTCTGCCAGGTAGGCGGCGGATAAATAAAAAGAAGAGAGATTACTCGTGGCCCTGTCAACATACCCATCGCTTCTTATTTTAGAAATTCGCGCATCTACAGTAAAATGATCGCTTAATAATCCGGTACCTGCTTTTGCAGTGTGTTTCCAGGTGTTGAAAGATCCGAAACTATTGTTTAATTCTGCATAGGGCGAAGTAATTACTTCATTGGTGCTGAAATTCATAGTAGCTCCAAAGGCCCCGGCTCCGTTGGATGAGGTGCCCACACCCCGCTGGATTTGAACATTATCTACCGAAGAAGCGAAATCGGGCAGATCCACAAAAAATAAACCCTGCGATTCAGCGTCATTATATGGAATTCCGTTAATCGTCATGTTGATACGGGTAGCATCCGTTCCCCGGATCCGGATTCCTGTATACCCAACCCCGTTGCCTGCATCAGAATTTACCACCACCGAAGGAGTTTGATTGAGAAGAAAGGGAAGATCCTGGCCCAGGTTCACCTTTTCAATTTCTTTTTTTGTAAGAGTCGTTTTGGTAAAAGGTGCTTTGTCGGATGCCCTCACTGCCTTAACTTCCACCGGTTCCATAAATAAATCCCACCGGTCCATTTTTATTACCAGCGGATCTGAACCAGTTGATACCATTGTCTCCATCGTACGAAAGCCAACACTGCTGATCCGAAGCCGATAGGAACCTGGTCTTAACTTAAAAAAATTAAACACCCCTTTCTCATCAGAAAAAGTGCTGAGTTGGTTATCCAGTTCAACGGTTGCTGAGGGAAGAATAGTCCCGGTTTTGGCATCGACCACCTTACCTGAAATAGATTGGGAAAGAACAATTTGAGCGAACAAACTGAAGCATATCCCCAAAAGCAATTTTTTCATCTTGTTAAAGATTTAATCTTAAAAAATTGATTTGAGAGAAATGCTGCGATAGCGAAGTGTAGGAAAAATCTAACCACCTTCCCTGCGCAGGCATTACCCTGGTCCGGTTCTACGGGTATTATCTCAGCCTCTTACCCTGAGCCAGGAGAAGTTTGCTCTCCTCGGTCTCAGAAGTGCGAAGCACCCCGGGAATCTGATGTCCTATTAATAAAATCAAAAGGACAGCACAAAGATAAGCCCAAAATCCTTTTTATGATCCTGTAACATTTTCTTTTGGTTGCCCGTCTCACCAATAAACCAGTTTATGAAACAATACTGCTTGCTGCTGCTAGTTGCAGTTCTTGCGGGTTCGGCCTGCGCTCAGAATGAAAAAGTAATCAGTGATGCGAATGCTACTATTCGCTCAGTCACTGAATTTCATGCTATTCAAATTGGTGATGGTATTGATCTTTACCTTACCCAGGGAAACGAACAAGCCGTGGCGATTAGCGCCAATAAGGAAGAATATCGGAATCAAATTGTAACAAGGGTAGATAATGGGGTGCTTAAAATATATTATAAGCAGGAAGGTGGATTTAACCTCACCTGGCGGGACCGCAGGCTGAGGGCTTATATCTCAGCAAAGAACATTGATGAAATCAAGGCCTCCGGAGGATCGGATATTATTGTCCAAGGGAGCGTTTCGGCCACCAAACTAAGTCTCGAACTTTCAGGAGGGAGTGATTTTGTAGGCGAGCTGAAAACTTCCGAACTCTTCATTATTATGAGTGGAGGTTCTGATGTGCACATTAAAGGGAAAACGATCAATTTAAAAGTAGAAGCTACCGGGGGGAGTGATTTTAAAGGATATGATTTGCTGTCAGAATATGTGATTATAGAAGCGAGGGGCGGCAGCGATGCCCAACTCAGCGTAAGCAAGGAATTATTTGCCGAGGCTTCGGGCGGAAGTGATATATATTATAAAGGTAATCCCCAGATAAAGCGCAATTCCTCTGGTGGAGGAAGCAGCATAACCCGCAGGGATTAATATAGGTGCAACATTTACCCATTCAAAGAGTCTTTAAAAATAAAATTTATGAAGAAATCGGTATTATTTGTTGCTGTCATGCTGTTAACCACTACCCTGATAGCCCAGAAACAAATTGACGATGCCAATGCAGAAGTCAGAACAGTGGGCAGTTTTCATGGCATCAAAGTTTCAAATGGCATCACTGTTTATTTAACCCAGGGAAATTCGGAAATGGTGGCAGTAAGTGCCAACGAGGTGGAGGTACGCAATAAAATTATAACGCGGGTAGAGAATGGGATTTTGAAAATTTATTATGATGAGGATGACTGGAAATTCTGGAAAAATTTCAATAATAAAAAATCAAGAGCCTATGTATCAGTAAAAGAAATTGATAAGATTCAGGCAACATCAGGTTCTGATGTTCGGGTGGAAGGACTATTGAAGGCAGGCAGTCTTAGAATGGATGCTTCCAGCGGGGCATCTATCAATGGTAAACTGGAGGCTTCTTCCCTGGAAGTGGATCAAAGCAGCGGTTCTGTCATAACTATTTCAGGAAATATCTCCGGCAATCTGAAAGTGGATGGTAGCAGCGGAAGTGTATTTCGCGGGTATGATCTTACGGTAGAAAATTGCGATGCTGAAACAAGCAGTGGCGCTGGGGTGCAGGTTACCGTTAATAAAGAATTGAAAGTACAAGCTTCTTCCGGAGGATATATTCATTATAAAGGAAACGCGTTAATCCGGGATGTGCATACCAGCAGCGGAGGAAGTGTAAGCCGGAAAAGTTGATTTGATCGCTGGTTATATAGAGAAAATGTATCTGTTAAAATATAAAGTGTAAAACTTAGTATTTGATCTGACAGTTTAGGAGTAATATTCACTACTTGATCTGACCGTTAAGGATTTTTAGTTTTATAGGGTTAGGATATAATGAGGCTGCTGTTTGAGATTCATTCAGCAGCTTATGATTTGCTACAGATAAAGGGTAAAATCTATAAGATTATTCTTGAGCAATGTCACCTTAGCTTAGCGCTCACCTCCCAGTGGGACCCTCCCTCCCCCGCCACCGCCGCGCTTTTTTTTGAAAACCTTCAATAGGGCAGTTGTCCCTGATTTCTCAGCAACACTGTCTATTTTCCCTTCCAACAACATCGGGCTGTCTGGCTAAAAAAACGGCAGTAGTTACTAGCAATCTTCCTGCCTTACAACTCATTTACATAAATCGATACAAATATATTCTACAAAGTAGCCGAAACAATGTGAAAAAGACGATCCCCCAAAAGAAAAAACAGAATTTTCCGGGTTAAAAAACTGCCAGCATAAAATCTTCCCATTCTCCTGATTCAACAATTCAATTGCCCGGTACATTCAATCTCTCATTTTCTTTTTGTAAGATTAACTTTTAGCTATTACATATAAAGCGAAGGACAGTAGATGGTATTGTTCCGTCGCTATTCTTATTTTCCGAAGGCCCATAATAAAAAACCCGGCAACTGCTTGCTCCAGGTGGCTAAATCGTGTTTACCTAACCGGTCAATTACCAGGGGCATTTCCTCTTTGCGGGCCAATCCTTTTTCGATCAGTAAAAGTCGAATATCTTCGGTATCATCCTGCACATCAATTATTCCATCTTTATCTCGGTCGCTGGTTTCCTCCAGACTTCCTGTAAAGAACCAATATTTCGTAGAGGGTTTTCGGCGGGCGGCTTTTATTGTTACATAAACGATTCGGTTCATTTCATCGGAGTAACTGCTATCGCTGGCGCTTTTATCCCGCCACCAGAAAGAACCAGAAAAGATTCCCACTTTATCAATTTTATCCGCATTATTCCAGGCAATATCGAAAGCAGATAATCCGCCCAGCGACCATCCCGCTATTGCCACAGACTTAAATTTCCGCACACCTGCTCTCTTCTTCACAAACGCGTAAAGTTCTTTATCAATAAATGCATTGTAATAGGAGGCACGGCTCCCCTTTTTTTCAAAATCGGGTTTACCGGCTACACCATATTCCTGCAATCGGTCGCCGGCATCAATGCCTACAACCAGTAAGGGCTGAATAAGGCCTGCCTTATAAAGGCTGTCAATTATTTCTTTCAACCTCATTACTTTCAGATCCTGGCCATCGTTTAGGAATAATAGATTAAGTGCTTCTTTATCTTCCGGAATAGGAGTGTTTATGATGGTGAGCTTTACTTCGCGTTGAAGATGGCGGCTATAAATTTTATCTTCCTGCTGATCAGCGGTTTTGTTTTTACAAGAGAAGAAAAGCAACAAGAATATGGGAATCAAAAGATATTTCATTGAATGAAAATACAATTTGCCACAGAACAAATGATATTTGGATCAAAAACTGAATACCGTTACCTTTGCCCTCCAAATCGCGAAGTAGAGCAGCGGTAGCTCGTCGGGCTCATAACCCGAAGGTCGGGAGTTCGATCCTCCCCTTCGCAACAAATAAAGACTCGAAAGGGTCTTTTTTTTGTATAATGAAGGGCATTGATTCATTGGGCCCCCAGGCACCTTCGGTCGAATATTCGTACCGCCTCCTCTTCTTTTCAAAAATGCCCCCTCAAGGCGGGTATTTTATTTTCTACCTTTACCTGAATTAATTAAATGAAAGTAGGGTTTGTAAACATATTTGGCAGGCCCAATGCAGGCAAAAGCACTTTGCTCAATGTATTGATGGGAGAGAAATTGGCCATTGTCTCCTCAAAAGTGCAAACTACCCGGCACCGTATTAAGGGAATTCTCAATACGGATGAGTACCAGATTATATTTTCTGATACCCCTGGCATAATCGAGCCTAAATATAAGCTGCATGAAAAGATGATGATGGCGGTAAAAGGGGCCCTGGAAGATGCAGATGTTGCCTTGCTCCTGGTAGACGTGAAGGAAAACAAAACAGAGGCAGACGCCATTTTTCAATCCTTGAAACTACGGGTTCCCTGTATTGTAGTATTAAATAAAACAGATGAGAGCAAGGAAGAAAAAATAAGAGAGGCAACAGAATTCTTTAAGAGCAAAACCTATTGCCGGGAAGTAGTGGGTATTTCCGCGCTTAATCAAACAAATACAGATCAACTGCTGCAGCGAATCCTTTCTTATCTTCCCGAGGGGGCACCTTTTTTTGAAGGGGATGAACTCACCGATCTGCCAACCAAGTTCTTTGTGGGCGAACAGATTCGCGAGAAGATATTTCAATTGTACCAGGAGGAAATACCTTACCACACCACAGTACTTGTTACAGAGTTCAAAGAAAAATCGACCCTGGTAAAAATTGTAGCGAACATAATTGTACAGCGGGACACGCAAAAAGGAATTCTGCTGGGAGAAGGGGGCAAGATGATCAAGCAGTTAGGAACGGAATCGAGAATGGAAATTGAAAAATTCCTCGGTCAGAAAGTATTCCTTGAATTATTTGTAAAAGTTAAGCCTAAATGGAGAGATAATGATTTTATGCTGAAAGAGTATGGATATCATTAATGCAGCAATAGGCCGGCGCAAATTGTCCTTTTTCATATTATTATATTTCGATTATTAAAATCATTGCTATGCAGGTACATAATATTATTCTGATTTTCCTCATAGCCCTGGGGATTTCAATGGAATCACATGCCCAGACCTTTTTGGAATCTCAGCCAGTAGGAACTTCCCGGGATGGGGTACTGGTTGTATACGGCAGCAATAATATCGGAAATAAGCGAATACCTTATGACCGGATCAGTGGTAGTCCTTTTTGGAAAGATGAATACCAGTTGGCTACCGTTATTGACAACAACAACCAGATAATGGGGAAGGCGCCAGTTAGATTAAACCTCTACACCAATGAAGTGTATTTCTTAACACCCAAAGGGGAAGAAAGGGTAGTAACGCCCGGTAAAGCGCGAAAGATTATCTTCCATAAAGACGATAATGAAAAAGAAGTACTTGCGGTATTTGAAAATAATCTGCCGGTCATAGTAGAAAATAACCCGAATGCGGAATCACCCTCCTTCGTCCAGGTGATGAATAATGGTGATATGCAATTATTAAAGCACCATAAGGTTTTGTTTGTAACGGCCGATTCTCTGTTTGGAACAATGAAAAGATATTATTTTTCCAACCAGGTACTATATTATCTCAATAACAAATTTGGTCAAAATAACCGCCTTCGCAAGCTTAACAGAGATAATGTAATGGAGATGATCAATCCAGACAGCAACTCGGAGGCCTGGATAAAACAAAATTCTATCAACTTCAAAAAGGAAGAAGATGTAATCCGGTTCCTGGATTACATGAATACAAGAAAGAAAGGGTAGTTATGCAGACCCGTTTGCTTTCACTAACCCCGCTTCCCCGGGGTTTTATAACGAAAGTGCCTCCCGGCAAAGCCAAACTAAAAGCCTAAATTCGCCCCCTGATTTATTTCAGGCATAAAATACAATTAAGATAAGAGCATGAGTTTTACGGTAGCGATTATTGGACGACCCAATGTGGGAAAGAGTACGCTCTTTAACCGGTTATTAGAACAGCGAAAGGCGATCGTAGACGATGTTAGCGGAGTAACCCGTGATCGGCAGTATGGTGTAACAGAATGGAATGGTAAGAATTTTAACGTAATTGATACCGGAGGTTTTGTGCCTAAGAGTGAAGATGTTTTTGAGCGGGAGATCCGGAAACAGGTGATGATAGCCGTAGAAGAAGCGAACGCGCTTATGTTTATGGTGGATGCATCTACAGGCATTACTGATTTGGATGAAGCAATGGCGGATATTTTGCGGAGAGCCAACAAGCCGGTTTTCCTGGTAGTAAATAAAGTAGATAATCACGATCGTTTGCTGGAAGCTACCGAATTCTACAGGCTTGGCTTTGACAATATATTTTTTCTCTCTTCAATGAGCGGCAGCGGCACCGGGGAATTATTGGATGCACTTGTGCTCCTCATAACCGAAGACCAATCGGAAGATACACTTGAAAAAAATGAATTACCCAAGTTTGCCATTATCGGCCAGCCTAATGTAGGAAAGTCGTCCTTACTTAATGCGTTGATAGGGCAAGAGCGAACCATTGTAAGCGAAATCGCGGGCACAACCCGGGATACTATTCATACACATTATAATCTTTTCAATAAAGAATTTATTCTAATTGATACGGCCGGCATTCGCCGTAAATCCAAAGTACACGAAGACCTTGAATTCTATTCGGTCATCCGGGCTATCAAGGCAATGGATGAGGCAGATGTTTGTTTATTGGTATTGGATGCAGTCAAAGGCATTGGGGCCCAGGACCTGAATATTTTTAGTCTCGCCGCTACAAAAGGGAAAGGGATAGTATTGCTGGTTAACAAATGGGACCTGATGGAAAAGGAGACTAATTCGGTGCGCGACTACGAGAAACAGTTGAAAGATCGGATTGCCCCATTTTCTGATGTGCCGATTCTTTTTATATCGGCCAAAGAAAAAACACGGATTCATAAAGCCATCGAAGTATGCCTCGAGGTATACGAAAATAAACAGCGTAAAATTTCTACTTCCGAGCTAAATGAAACAATGCTGAAAGCCATTGAATCTTTCCATCCACCGGTGGTTCGCGGCCATCCCATAAAGATTAAGTATGTAACCCAAATACATACCCATGTTCCTTCTTTTGCCTTCTTTTGCAATTTTCCGGATGACGTAAAACAGCCATATAAGAATTACCTGGAAAACCAATTAAGAGAGAAGTTCAATTTTAAAGGGGTTCCGGTAAGATTGTTTTTCCGCAAGAAATAAGCTGTTTACGAGGTATTTATGAAGAGGTTTCTATTAATCCCTTCAAACAATCTGAATGGAACGTATAGTCTTATAGGGTTCAAAACCTCCTTCCAAATAACATGGGAAAAATGGCTTTACACCATGGCCGGGTGCTTGAATGTCAATTTTGATCAAATCCTTGTGCAGAAGAGGTTTTTATCGTAATTTGTCGTGCCTAACCACAAACTTATTCCTACCCGAAGCCTCTGGAATCCTATCTCCTGTGCATTGTTCCTTTTAGTTTACTATTTCTTTTTAAACTTCATTAGTATGAAAAAAATCTACGTACCGCTCGTAGTGTGCTTATTTCTCACTGTTTCAAGTTTTGCGCAAACCTATTATTGGATAGGACCTTCCTCTGGCGCAGGGGGTAATTGGAACGACAACAATAACTGGTCATTCAGTAGTGGTGGAGGATCCGCGGGATCCTTTCCTAATAGTTCCGTTCATAATGTAATCTTCGATCAAAACGCCCTGGTGAATGTGAACCTGGAAAATATTGACCTGCTTTCATTAACAGTTACCAGTTCAAGAACGGCTAAAATGTTTGTGGGAGGTAGTATGACTGCACCTACCATCAATTTATTTAGTACAAGCCTTGTCAGTCCTGCCCTCCGCATTAATTCGGGAAGCAGACTGGAAGATAGTTGTGATACTAATATCCCTTTCGTGATTTCCTTTAATTCAGATGCAAAAGGATTAATAGACGGTACCTGGTATTTTGCCGGGCGAAGCACTGTTCTGGGTGCCAATGGCGCCACTTTCTCTCTACCGGGTTTGACAGGGCTAACGAACAGGCTTGATGTAAACGGTACTATTCAATTCAGGAATAATACTCTTTGTCCTAATCCATCGACCGGCCAGGATTATATTTTCTTCAATAGTGGGTCTACGTATTGGCTCGATCGTAATGGAGGAAATAGTCCGCGGGCAACCTGGAACGCAGCCTCTACCATCCGGGTAACGGGTGTTACTAGTTCTAATCCTTCAATAAACGTAGGAACGATACCAGAAATAGGCAACCTGATATTTGATTGTGCCGCCGTTGTACCGGGTATAAGCGGATGGAGCCTCAGCAACAACCTCGTTATAAAAGGCAATTTTCAGATATTAAATACAAATAACCGCACATTGATTCTGTCTTCTAATGGAAGTGTAACCGTCAACAATTTTAATTATACGGTAAATGGAAACTTTGATATCAGCGGTAATTCCCGGGTGGCCATTGCCAATGCGTCTAACGCGAATAAAGTGGTAGATTTTCAGGTTTTGGGAAATCTAAATGTAGGCGGAACAAGTTTTGATTTACAGATCAGCAACAACGTGGTGAATAATCCAACTACATTGAAAGTGAAAGGGAATGTAAATCATACAGCCGGTACTTTCGGCAGCAGTAGTACCTCCGTAAGTACCACCACTGACCTATTTGTATTGGAGCTAAATGGAAATTCTAACCAAAATATTTCCTCTACGGGAATAATCAATAATGCTAACAACGAAATAAGCCTGTTACTGAATAATACCGCAGGCGCTACCCTTGCAGCTCCGCTTACTGTCGGAAAAATCAGTTTTAACTCGGCTAATAAAGGAATCCTGACTACCACTGCGACCAATGTGCTATCGATAAATAATCCGGGTACACATAGCCTGGTGGTGAATTCCCCCGCATCCAATGGTTTTGTAAACGGACCGGTACGGAGGAGCACGGCCAGCACAGGCGATTATCTATTACCAACCGGAAAAGGAAGTACTTATGATCCGGTTCAGGTGAGACCTTCGGCTGCCACTTCTTCGGTATACCAGGCCGAATATTTCGGAACCGCTTTTTCTGATCTAAGCAGCATCAGTCCTATCAATGGCGTTTCTAACCAGGAATACTGGGAAATATCGACCGTAAGTGGAGTAGATGCTGCAATAATATTAACCCTCACAGGCTCTGTTCCTGGTGCAGTTGCCAGCGATGCAGTGGTAGTTGTCAGATATAATGGGTCAGATTGGGTTAATTTCAGTACGGGTGGTACACTTATTCAACCCGGAAACTCTTCGAGTGGTTCGGCAAGAAGTTCGGTGGCTACCATTAATGGATTCTATACGTTCGGATATGGGGTTGCCGGCACCTTACCTATTCGCCTCCTTAATTTTGATGCAAGGAAAATTTCTTCGGGTAGCGCATTTATTACCTGGAGTATCAGCAGCAATAGTAATGCCCAGCAATTTGAAGTGCTGAAATCAACCGATGGAAGAAACTTCTTTACATCGGGCTTAATAAATGCGCAAGACCGCCAATTCAATTATTCGTTTACCGATAACAATCTGCAATCCGGCACTTCCTATTACCGGTTAAGAATGATCGATAAGAATGGACTGGTTAGCTTTAGCCAGACCGTAGCAGTATTAAATGGAGTTAAAGGAGTGATATTAACTTCCATGATTCCTACATTGGTGACCGGTTCCGCTACGCTTTCTGTCAGTTCATCCGAAAATGGAACTATGCAGATTGTGGTTACGGATATGTATGGAAGAATAATCAAAAAGCAATTGGCCGCGATTGGTACAGGCAACCAGCAAGTCATTCTCCATTTGCATAACCTGAATTCCGGCGTATACCAGGTAACTGCCTTTATGAATAATAGCCAGGTTGGAACAATACGCTTTATTCGTCAGTAAAAAATCAATTAATTAAAGAAAAACCCCATTACGGTCTGTGATGGGGTTTTTTATTTTGCAGGTATTCTTTTTCCAAATGCCTACAACATGTTTGTCGTTAATATACCACGGATACTGACCAGGCTTATTTTTATGCTGAGTTTAATGATGCTTCATTCAAAATTCCTGGATGCACAAAAAAAATGGGATGGGGGCGGAGGGGATAATCAATGGACAACGGCTGCCAATTGGACCGATGATATAATTCCTGTATCAACGGATGATGTTTTACTGGATAATGTTTTCCTGGCTGGCTCTTATTTGGTACAACTGCCGAATTCAGCAGTTACCATAAATACCTTGACAATAACCCCTGCAGTTACAGACTCTATTAAACTGCTTCTTCCTGTAACTAACACGGTAATTCCGGCCTTTAGCATTACCGGAGCAGGAGGAGTGGTAATTAACGACCGGGGAGTATTTATTAATTCATCGGGCGGGTCGCCGGGTGCTGCAATTGTTTTAAATGATTCTGTTAAGATTTACAATGGCGGAAGGTTCGTTCATAAAACAAGTAATAGTCACGCTTCCTATGTAAGCCGCTTATCCAGGGCGCCGGGAACAGAAAAGGGAATATTTGAATTTGATGTACCCGGAGCAGCAAGCTATACGATTTCATTATCCGGAAGAACATATGGAACCCTTGAACTGTCATCGTTGGCGGCAGGTGGAAGCAAGTCGTATCTATCAAATGGAATAACAACTGCCAATATAAGGGGCGACTTCAGCATCCGGACCGGCGTAAATTATTCACTGGACTTCACCGGCGATTTGATAGTGCTCGGATCTTTGTACATCAATGGCAACTTCAACCTGGCTGCTGCTCCCAATAATAACATCATAAAGATTCGGCAGCATTTACACTGTGCTGGCAATATTACTGAAAGTTCAACGGGGATTCCGATTATAGAATTAAATGGAACGGTGAACCAGGATATATTCATTCCGGGCAACATGCTGAACAGCGTAATTTTAAGAATGAATAATCCGTCAGGAGCTACCCTCCTGAGTGCGGTTTCTTTACCATGCAAGCTGGAACTGCTGAATGGAAAATTAACTACTACTTCTTTCTTTTTGCTCACCCTGCAACCAAATTGTACTATTCAGGCTGATAGTACCAGGAATAATTGTTTTGTGAATGGGCCTCTCCAAAAATTGGGATTAAATAATTCTTCCTTTTTTTTATTTCCGGTGGGAAAAGGAATCTTGCAGCGATGGGCAGAGGTAAAAAACGCCAGTGGAAATTTCACGGTGGAGTTTTTCAAGAACAGTGCCTATTCATTATCTGTGACTTTAGGGGGTGGTATAGATCATGTTTCGCATATTGAATACTGGAGTATTGAAGCGAATAGTGGTGCTTCGGCTAATATAGAATTATCGTTTGACAATGTCAACAGCGGAGGGGTTACGGATATTAATTCATTACGTGTCGCTCATCTTTCCGGTGGAAGTTGGTTGAACGCGGGCAATATGGGTACTACCGGTTCCGCAGGCGCAGCAGGTTCGGTTATCAGTTCTACAGAAAGCAATTTCGACGCCTCCTCAAAGTATTTTACGCTGGCAAGCAGTGATCCGAATCAAAACCCTTTGCCCGTTGAATGGGTAAGATTAACTGCCACACGAATAACGACCGGTATTCAATTGATGTGGCAGATTAACCGGAGCACAATACCATTGGATATTGAAATCGAAAGGTCCACTGATGGGTACACTTTCCAGGCAATTAAAAGGTTATCAGGTTACGAAACGGGGTTCATTGATGCTTGCATTCCGAATAACCCGTCATCTGGAATTTATTATTACCGTATCCATGTAATGGGCTCCGCGGGCAATAATATTTACAGCCAGGTGCTGGCTATTCCTTTTTCCCCGGTGAAAGTATATTTAAAGGGAATTAAAATGGCTGGTTCGCCGGGGAACTATTCTCTCGAAATAAATGCTCCTGAAAAAATGCCATTAACTCTTTGTATAGTAAATATTAACGGGCAGCTGGTAAAGAAAATCAACGTGCAACTGGAGCCGGGGAACCAGGAGATTTCTTTGACTTTGCAAAGCCTGGGCGCTGGATATTTTCAGGTATTTGGAGTATCTTCCACCCTTCATACAAATCCCCTGAAATTCTTCAAATTCTGAATTTTTCCAATAGCCTTGATATTGCTCATTATTATTAAAATGAGTAATTAAATTGTTTTGCATGAAGAATAGTATTTTATTTTTTATTCTTACAGTTATTTGCTTTTCTGCTTTTGCCACTACTTATTATTCCCAGGGGTCAGTAACCCCTAACAGCCTCGGTAATTGGAATAGTAACCGGTTGGGAGGCGGTACCTCACCGGCTTCTTTTGTTAATGCCGGCGACGAATTTGTAATTCAGAACGCTCATACTCTATATACAACAGCCATATGGACGGTGGGATCGCCCACTTCCATCATAAGAATTGAATCCGGAGGAGTATTATATGCTTCCTATGCTGTTTTGTTAACCGGCACATTTGAATTGCAGAACGGAGGTGTTTATTATCATGATAATACCGGACCAGTTACAGCAGGTGCCGGAACCAGCATTTTTGGAGGAAATGAATCATTTGCTTCGGGCTCTACCTGTGAAATCCGGAACTGGATCAATCACACAACCCCCTTACCCGCTTCGGTGAACTGGGGTAACCTGGTGATAAATTATAATGGTAGTATCGGAGGCAACTGGAACCAGCAGGGAGCATTAACCAGCATACAGGGTAACCTCATCATTAAAAGAACTGGTACAACGGGCCAGGACTTTCGACTAACAAACAATACCAGTGTTTCATTAACCATCGGACGGAACCTGGAAATTGACCTGGCATCCTTATATATTAAAGATGGAAATGCAATTGGCACCACTTCCCTTGTTCAAGTAAATGGAGATATTACTATTAACAACGGCAGTTTAAATCTCGGTACAGTCGATTTCAAACCCAATAATGAATTACGCTTTAAAGGAAATTTATTAGTAACAGGAACGGGGTTAATTACTGCTCTGTCAGAAGATCCAATGCTGGTAGCCAACAGTAATACCGTTCAGTCTTTCTATAGTTCAACCATACTTAATGCCAGCTTCAAGGTAGGGCCAGGCGCAATGATTAAATTAAGCAGCCCTATTTCTCTTGGTTCATTACGCGCACTGGTGGTGGCAGGATCACTTAATGCAGGAATTAATTCAATTACGATGAACGGCGGTTTACTGGCTGTTTCCGGTGGATTCTTCTTCAGCAGCAGCAAGATTGATATGAAAGACGGCACATGCCAGGTATGCCAGGGGAATGGGACCTTTTCTTTTTCCAATGGTTGGTGTGCTTCCACCGGGGATACCGGGATTATTAATTTTAGCACAGACACAATTTTGTTTAATCGTTCACTCGCTTCAGCCATGAGAATTGGGGCGATGAATTCAAAGGGAAAATTATTACTGAGCAACCAGGCCGTAATTGCATTTAAAGGACCTTTATCCGGTCCACCACCTAACCGGGGTACCATTGAACTAACGGGAAACGGAACACTAAGTTTTGATGAGTTCAGTGTTGCTACAGGTGATGCGTTTTATAATGGTAGCGGCGGATGGCTGGTAATAGGTGCCTCACCGGGATTGTTAACCTCTACCCTGGCGGGTAATATCCAGGTAACTGGCGCACGCAATTACAATTTCTCCGGCGTCAACAATTATGAATTCAGTAGCAGTTTGCCTCAGTCAACCGGGAATGCATTTCCTGCTACTATAACCGGAACCCTTAAAGTCAATAACAGTCATCCTTCAGGTCTTACGATAAGTAGTCCGGTTACCATTGCAACAGGGGGTGTGTTGCAACTAGAAAGAGGTTTAGTGAAAACAAATAGTTTCTTTTCCTTAACAATGAATCGCAACAGTACATTAACCGGCGGTTCCGCTATATCTTATATCGATGGTCCGTTGAAAAAAATCGGGGAACAAAACTTTACTTTTCCCGTTGGGAAATCCGGTCGTTATTCACCGGTGGTAATAAATGCCAATGGGGGGGGCACCGGGAGTGATGTTTATACTGTAGAATATTTTCCGGCAAATCCACAATCGGTGTATGGCAATATATTGTCTCAATTCATCGACCATATCAGTACCGTTGAATATTGGCTCATTAATGGAACCGCCAGCCCCCGCCAGGTGAGGTTTAAGATCACCCCATACAGTGGGGTTACCGATTTTTCGAGCCTGGTAGTGGGTTATTTTGATGGGACAGGATGGCTCAACCTGGGTAATGGGGTTGTTACCGGTAATCCGTCTAACGGTACTATTGAAGTAGGTGCGGCGAACTATGGTCCGCTAACGCTGGCCAGTACCAGTGCCAGTACTAATCCATTTTCCGCCGCATTGCCTGTAAATCTCATTTCATTTACTGCCCGCCGTACCGGAAACCAGGGAATATTGAATTGGGAAATTAGCGCTGATACGGAGGCAGATCGTTTTGAAGTGTTATCCTCCAAAGATAACAGGCACTTTACAAAAGTGGCAACCGTTAATGCGCAACATAACAGGAAAACTTACCGCTTCACTGATGACGCATTGCAAGCAGGCACAACTTTTTACCGAATACGGGTAATTGAGAAAAGTGGAATAGCTTTCTTAAGCAAGATTGTCGCTTTGTTTTATGAACGGAAAGGAGTTGAATTAATTTATGCAGCTCCTTCCATAATAAAACAGCAAACGACCCTTTCTATTGCTTCTTCGAACAGGACTAGGATGAGTTTACGTTTAGTAGATATACAGGGAAAACAAATACAAATAATACCAGTTGTCCTCGAACAGGGCATTAATACAATAAATCTGGATTTGAGAACCCTGGCGCCGGGATTGTATTACATTAGCGGACTTAGTAGTGAAGGAAGATCAAACGTTTTGCGTTTGCTGAAGCAATAACCGACGATTGCCGGTCCACACTTTATATCGGGTGAGAAAGACACAAGCATTGCGTGATTATTACAAAGTGCGTGCTTTACAAAGTTTCCCCTTCTTAATAAATGCATGGTACTATTTCAGGCAGTGACCGGTTTTAAAGTAACCGCAGATGGTTTAACCCTTTTGATTAATGCCTCCGCATTTTTCTTATATTGATCTAAAGCAGCTGTTTCCTGATTGATAAATGCGTTTTCGTTTAAACTGCCCGTAACTTTATTCATTTCAGCCGAACTGTTATATACCATTTTGCGAAAATCGTTTTCATAATCCTTAGCCCTCGATTCAAAAATTCCTTTTGTCATCCATGATTTAGTGGCGATACTCTGTTGAATTACCGAATGAAAAGATGAGAAGGTAATTTTTTTAATATCAATACCCATCACTTTTTTTAACGCTCCGGCCGCATGATAAAATTTATCCGCAGGATACCGGGCAGATTGCTCCTCGTAAAATCTATGCACGTCTTCCCAACTTTTCATTTTACCCGTCGTTATTTGTTTTATTAGTTTATCGAGTGCCGATTGAATTATGAGTTGACCGCCTATATTGGTCCAGTTGGTTAGTGATAATTTCGCAGGCATTTTATCGGCCAGCGCAGCCAATGAATTTATCCTATTGTGCTGCATGAATTGAAGTAATTGCCCGGATGCATAAAAACACACCAGGTCTTTAAACAACAGATAGGCCTGGGGTACTTTTATCAACTTGACTTTACGGGAAGAATTTTCAAATCCATAAGCGGTTATTTCCAGTTCATCGAGTGTTTTGTCTTTTCGTTCCAATAGTTTCTTTCCAGATTTAATCATTTCCTGCCGGCTTATATTTAGGCTGGTACCTTGCTGTTGGTGGTAAGCTCTGCCGGTGAGTTCTTCCATAAGCTCGAGGGCGAATAGTATTTCATTAACCGTGTCGGGACCCAGAAAATTGAATTCGATTTCCTGGGTTTTATTAATTCGCTTATCCCGGTCGGAATATTTCCAGGAGTTACGCGAAAGCGCATACATATTATAGAGGAACCAGTAACCGGGCATCACGGTTAATTGATCCTTGCTTACTTCGTTGCTCACAAGGCTGAATGGTATTGGAATATTTAATTCTGAAGGGTAATCACCTTTAGCAAGAATGGTAAAGGAAGCAAATTTTGAATTGTGCTTAAGGCTTACGCAGAGGCCGGGCCAGAAGCCGCGTCCGGCTACTATTTCGCCATCGGGACTGCGGCTATTGTGATTGGAACCAATAGTGGCGCCGGCAGCCATATTACTTTGCCCGGCTATTAATGCCGCACACAGAAATGAATTATTATGATGTTGTTCATGGGCCGGGAAGATCAGGGAATTCAATACTTCGCAACAGGATATGGTTGAATTATCCCCCAGGTAAGAATTGATAAGCCTGGCGCCATACTTTAATTGCGAATGGGAGGCCATAAAAAAGCGTACAGCCTTTACGCCGTAAAAGGCTTTACAGCCATAATCAACAATGCCATTTACAAGCTCACATCCTTCTCCTATCTGTGTTTTGGCAAGGGCGGAAGAATTGATGGTTACATTTTTTACCTTATTAGCCCCTTTAATGTACGCATCTGTTCCAATGTTTACATCTTTTAATATGCGGCAGTTTTTGATTACGGTGCGGTCGCCAATGGTACCATAGAATCCCCTCCGGGTATCGAATTTTTTATCGGTAAACTCTTTGAATTTGATTTGAAGTTTTTCATTGTCGCGGAAGCGGGACCATAAATAGGCATCACCGGGCAACATTCCATCGAAAGGAATTATGCTCCGGCCACCATTTTCATTGCATACTTCCAGCCAGATGCGCCTCGTTTCCGTTTCACCGTCTTTGATAATTCCGTTTCCGAATTTGGCATGTTCGGTGGTGGCAATTTCATTCACATTTACCAGCATCACTTCACTCCCTATGATATAATGTGATAAATAATTAACATTATCAATTACTACATTATCTCCAAAATCACAACTGATGATCGTACTGTTATATAACCCAACCGGTCGGCGCAGGTTATGAAATTCGAGATAAAAGGATTCGAGTTTTCCAATTCGAACCAATCCAAAGAATTTACAATTTTGTACCAGTTCAGGATTAAACGCATCACTTACCAGTATCTTATTCCAATCGTCGGAGGTGTTTCGGTTCCGAACCAGCAATTCTATTTCAAAGGCCCCCAGCTTCCGGTATTGGATGCCATTGGTGTTTTGTTTATTACGTAGGTAATATTCATCTTTTCCCTTTGGCAGAAATTCTGCCGATATAAAATTATAACCCAGCGTATGAATAGGACTGCGTTGAATCTGGTTCATATGTTGAATAGTGAATGGTTAATATTCAAATGCCCGCCCCATATGGGGATTTTTCAATTTCTTTTTCCCCCGGGCTAAAGCACGGGGCGAGTCATAAAGCCAAAGAAAAATTATGAAGCCAGGGGTAATTCAAAAACCCATGGCAATTCATAATTGCGATACAAAGGATGTCTTCCGAATTCCATAGACTTGCATTGGTGCACCACTCCCAGGTCCTTACTCATTCAACCGTTACGCTTTTTGCGAGGTTGCGCGGTTTATCAACATCCAATCCCTTTGCTACGCCAATATAATAGGCCAGTAATTGCATCGGAATGGAGCTTAACATGGGAGCTACTATTTCATCAGCCTCGGGCACTTCAATTACATCATCAGCCATATCCCGGATCGTTTCATCTCCTTCAGTAATCACAGCAATCACTTTTCCTTTGCGGGCTTTTATTTCCTGGATATTACTTACAATTTTTTCATGGTACGAATCTTTGGTTGCCACAAATACAACCGGCAGCGTTTCGTCTACCAGGGCAATAGGACCATGTTTCATTTCCGCTGCGGGGTACCCTTCCGCGTGTATATAAGAAATCTCTTTCAACTTAAGCGCTCCTTCTAACGCCACCGGGAAATTATATCCCCGGCCGAGATAAAGAAAATCTCTGGCATCTTTATATTTCTCCGCCAGTCTTTTTATTTGGTCGTTTTGCTTTAAAACAGTTTCCGTCTTTGCCGGAATTTCATGCAGTTCCTGCAGCAGGTGTATGAAACGCTCCCGGTTAATGGTGCCTTTTGCATACGCAATCTTTACTGCAATCATAGTAAGAACAGCCAGTTGAGCCGTGAACGCTTTGGTACTGGCAACACCTATTTCGGGACCCGCATGCGTATAAGCCCCACTATTGGAAATTCGGGCGATTGAGGAACCTACTACGTTTACTACGCCGAAAATAATAGCGCCTTGTTCTTTTGCCTTCTCAATAGCTACCAGGGTATCAGCAGTCTCCCCACTTTGTGATATGGCAATAATTACATCGCCAGGGTGAATTACCGGGTTGCGGTACCTGAATTCCGATGCATACTCTACTTCCACTGGTGTGCGACAGAGTTCTTCAAATATATATTCGGCAATTAACCCCGCGTGCCAGCTCGTTCCACACGCCACAATCAGTATCCGGCTGGCATTTTTTAATTGCTCAAGATAATTTTCAACACCCGCCATTATAATTGTTCCTGCAACGGGATCGAGTCTTCCGCGTAAACAATCGAAAATAGTTTGAGGCTGTTCAAAAATTTCTTTCAGCATGAAATGATCATACCCTCCCTTTTCAATGGCGGCTAATTCAATATCTAATTTCTGTACATATGGAGTAATTTTTTCGTTACCCAGGTTTTTCAATATTAATTCACCCGGCTTTACTATGGCCAGTTCATAATCGTTAACATACACAACTTCTTTCGTATACTCCAGCATGGGGCTGGCATCGGATCCCAAGAAATGTTCCCCTTTTCCAATACCGATCACCAGCGGACTCCCTTTTCGGGCGGCAATAATTGTTTCGGGATCGTCCTGGTCCAGCAATAAAATTACATAGGCCCCCACTACCCGCTTTAAAGCGATACGAACGGCTTCTTCCAGCCCGCATTTATTTTTATTCTTTATCTCTTCAATAAAATTCAACAGCACCTCGGTATCCGTGTCGCTCTTGAAAATATATCCTTTATTGCTCAATTCCTTTTTCAGCTGTGCGTAATTCTCAATAATTCCATTATGAATCATGGCTAATTTACCACTGGCCGATGCATGTGGATGGGCATTACGGTCGCTGGGTTCGCCATGTGTGGCCCATCGGGTATGTCCAATGCCCGTATGTGCATGAAGATCCATACCTACTATTGCATCCTCCAGTTCAGCTACTCTTCCTTTTTTCTTATAAACCTTCAGGCCGCTGTTCAATAGGGCCACACCAGTGCTGTCGTAACCGCGGTATTCCAATCTCTTTAATCCTTTTATAATCACCGGGTAGGCTTCCCTTGGTCCGGTATATCCAACTATTCCACACATAACTATTATCGGGTTTTGAGAATTACTTATTAATAAGATAAACGCAATCGATTGTGCAATATTATATAAAAATACTTCATTATTGGTTTAGGCTTTTTGTCCCCTTTTATATTAAAACAACCGGGTTTACAGTAAGAGGCCTTTGAGAAAGATAAATGCCAGGGAAAAATAAATGACTAAGCCGGTTACATCGACCATGGTAGCAACAAAAGGAGCTGAACTGACGGCCGGGTCCGCACCCAATCGCTTCAATAAAATGGGAAACATCGAACCGCTGAGCGTTCCCCAAAGTACAACGCCTAAAAGCGAAATTCCAACAGTCAGGGCAATCATTAAATAATGTTGACCATATAATTCCGGAAACAGAGATGACCAAACCACTATCCGGACAAACCCAATCAAACCCAGGATACTTCCCAGCAACAAACCCTGGATAATTTCGCGGCGAAGTACTCTCCACCAGTCGGTAATAGAGAGTTCTCCAACGGCCATAGCCTGTATTATCAATGTGGAGGCCTGTGAACCGCTATTACCACCACTTGAAATAATAAGAGGAACAAACAATACCAGCACCACCGCTTTGGCTATCTCGTCTTCAAAATATTTCATAGCCGTAGCAGTCAGCAATTCACCCAGAAAAAGAACGATCAGCCATACTACTCTTTTCTTGAATAATTTCATCAATGGCATTTCCAGGTATGGTTCATCGAGGGCTTCGGTTCCGCCGATTTTCTGCATGTCTTCGCTGAATTCTTCATTGGCTACCCATAATACGTCGTCAATGGTAACGATTCCCAATAGTATATTTTTATCATCAACCACCGGAAGCGCCATCCGGTTATTCATTTTAAAGGTTTGATTGGCTACCTCCTGGTCTTCGGTTACCTTAAGTGCAATAAATCGATGATCAATGATATCCTCTACAATTTTTTCAGGATTTGCCAGG
This sequence comes from uncultured Chitinophagaceae bacterium, assembly GCA_963775145.1. GTDB lineage: Bacteria > Bacteroidota > Bacteroidia > Chitinophagales > Chitinophagaceae > Endoryza. Next base: position 91,880 of record CAVZHZ010000007.1, on the reverse strand, counting down.
ATGATTTCCCTGATCCGGACATCATCGACAAATTCCCCTTTATCGTTTACCACATAAATTACATCGATGGTCTCACTGTCCTTACCTACTTCCCGTATGTGTTGAATCACTTCCTCAACCGTCCAGTCTACCTGCACGGCAATATAATCCGGGGTCATCAACCGGCCTACGCTTCCCTCGGGATATCCCAGTAAAGACAGGGTGATCTTTCTTTCTTCCGGGTCAAGCAGTTTAATCAACTCTTTAACCACTTCGCTGTTTAGTTCCTCCAGGAAAGAAGTTCGGTCATCGGCAGGCAACTCATTTAATAATTCCGCTGTTTTAAAAGGAGGTAATTCCTGGATGATATTCTTTTGAGTGGGCAGATCAAGAATCTTAAACACTTTAGCGGCGCGGTGAACACTCATATTACCCACAATCTGGTGTTCATATTCGGGGAATTCATTAATGAGTTCTGCTACATCGCTGATGTTTTGATCGTTTAAAAAATCGCGGATTTGCAGTACTTCTTCTTTCTGCAGAATTTCCAGGAATTGTTCTTGTAATGTAGGTTGTGCAAATTCCAGACTCATAGTGCAAAATACAAATTCTAAATCCTAAATTGGTATCGGGGATTTCCCCACAATAGCAGGAATCCAATTGATTTATTTAGCGTATGATTTTACCCAGTTTGTTTATTGGCCTTTCGGGTTCTATGGGGCGGGGAGTATTTACCAGCGAAGACCTGGAGGCCGATCTAACCATAGAAATATCACCCGTTATTATAATGAATGCGGAAGAACGCAAACTAATTGATCAAACGGCCTTGCACGACTACATTTTTGAATGGGGCGAAGATCATAAGCAATGTTGTATGGCCCTTGGGTATGTAGCGGTTTACAATCATTCCTACCAATCCAACTGCGAGTATGAGATGGATTTTGACGCAGGTAATATTACTATTACCACCGTTCGCCCGATTAAGGCGGGGGAAGAATTGTTTATTAATTATAATGGTAACTGGAACGATCCGAAACCAATTTGGTTTGATGCTAAATAAGAAAGTGAATATTAAATAGTGAATACTTAATCTAATCCTGAAATGAAAAGTTCCATTTTAGATTCTATTGCTTCTATTTTTTGACTATTGACTATTCCTTTTCTCAATCCGTAAACCGTCCGCCCGCGTTAATCCATGCTGTAATCTTATCGCGATCTGTTTGGGGTAAGGCACCCGTTGGAGGCATAAAACTTGGGTTGCCATCAATCGCTCTTGCCTTCACCCGGTCTTTATTCAGTACAATATTGCAATCCACTGAAAAATTAATTCCACCAGTGGGAGTGGGCCCTGTATGGCAACCAGTCACCGCGCAATTTGTTTGTATTACCGAGCGGGCAGCTAAAAACAAGGTGCCGGCCGCCTTTTCATTAATTGTAATAGGAGTGCTTTTTCCGCAACCGGCACCATCCTTTACATTTACGGTATGATTTCCCGCTGATATATTATTAAAAATATTGGAGGCCTGAAAGGCTCCTGCATCAATACTGTAAGTAAAGTTGGTACTGCCGGCAGCCGATGCCGTTACTACTCCACTGGGCGCACAGGGGTCAGAATCCGTGGAAGTAGCCGTTAGGGTAATGTTTACTCCACCACAGGCATTTTTTTCGTTTACGGTAAAAGAACCACTTCCGGTACAGCCTTTACTGTCTTTTGCAACAATAGTATGTACGCCTTTTGCCAGGCCATTAAATGTTCCGGACGATTGAAAGGCTCCGCCATCGATGTTGAAAGTAACGCTTCCGGTTCCGCCACTTGAAGCGGCTGCTATACTTCCAGTTGAGGCTCCCGCATCGGTGTCTGTAATGGTACCGGTTACCGTTATTGTAACTCCCGCACACACATTAGGAGTGGTACCCCCACTATCGCTCTTACTGCAGGCATAAAGAACGGCACTAATAACAAACAGCAGATAAAAACATTTTGAAACAGTAGTATATCGGTTGGTCATATGGTGATTTTTCATTGATACGGAAATTTTATGAACGGGGTTGTTTTTGGATTATTTAAATGCCGGGCTATATTTAACACCAAGCATTATACCATAACTACTAATATCCATTTTTCCAAAGCCCATTCCCCGCACTGGCAACTTCACAAATGGTTCGGTTTGTAAACTCCATGATTTATTCAATGCTTTTTCAAAGCCGGCAGAGAAATTTATTATTTTAAACCATTCGTTTTGCTGAGAACCGGTTTTCCAGTCTTTCTGCGCAGGGTAATTGTTGACGATAAAATAATAAGTATAGGCCTGGTTGCGCATGATATATGAGGAAGTACCGGCATTTACAAACCATTTAATTCCTGGCTTGACGATGATATTATACCGCACATTGAGCGGGATATCCCACATATCGCAATCTCCTTCCAACGAAGTGAGTTGCACGTAAGTTGTCCAGTAATGCTTGGGGGGATAAAAATCTTTGGCCTCGGCGGAATAATTCTTTTTTGTAAAAATAAAGCCTGTATTTACAGACCAGCGACGGGAAAAATTATAAGATACCTGAAAGCCTATATCATAGCCCGGTTTATTATTACCCGTTTGATGAATACGACTGTAATCGATACCAGTAAGGAGGCCAAACGAAATTGGATGCTGAATGCCCGACTTACCGGCATTCAGTTTTTGAAGCTTCGAAGCAATACCATTTGTCAATTGCTCCGTGCCGGGTTCGGCGATTAGATTCGATGGCAAAACCTTTTCAGAATTATTGGAAATAATGAAAGGTGTAACGATTGTTAAGGGAATCCTCGTACTGGCAGAAGAACTCACGGATTGAATATCCAGTTTTGCTGATTGATCAGGTTCACCTGGTTTTATTACTGTAGCGTTTGCCTGATCAATACCAGCAGGCTGGGTTATGATGGGATCTGAATCGAACGGGTGAATAAGCAGTTTTTTGTCCGACTTCTTTGGTTTATTTATAACAACGGATCTTGATGTTTTTTCTTTATTATCAGCCACAATTTTTGAATCGGGCAATTTGTTTTTGGAACGGGTAATTGATACCGCTTTGTCGGGCGCGGATGTTTTATTTTCCGGGTAAAGGGTGCCTTCCGGTGAAGTGTTTTGATTCCTGGATAAGGCCGTATTTGGAGTATTATTATCGGCGATTGTGCTATTTTTTTCTTTTGCAGTTTTGATATCATTGTTAGCTTCAGGATCCGGGTTTGAAGGAGTTAGAACGGGAGTCAATGTTTTGTTATCCGTGTTAGCTGCGGATTGAATGTTGGGTTTTGAAGTGATGCTGTTTTCTTTTTTTCCCGTCAGCATCCATACCAATCCACTACCACCGGCCACCAGGAGTATAAAGAATAACCACAGGAATCGCCTTCTGTCTTTTTCCTTCTGTACAGGAAGTTCTTTATTAAGGCGCTGTTCTACCTGCTCCCAACCCGATGGGCGCAGGTCCACATCGCTTTGTTCCGCCGCTTCGCGGCTTAACCGGTCAAGGTCTTTATCAGAGAGGGGATACATAAATGTTGAAATTCGATTTGTTTAATAATAGTTTTCTCAGGTTGTCTCTTGCTTTCGAGAGATTGGATTTTGACGCCCCTACCGAAATACCCAGCTTTTTGGAAATCTCATCATGACTCAATCCTTCAATTACAAACAGGTTGAATACGGTTCGGTACGAAGGGGATAATAAACGGATAGCTTCTATAATTTCTTTGTAGGATAATATATCCAGGCCGGTTTCTCCGGTATCAGCAATTTTTTCTGATTCGTTGCTAAGAATGTGTCCATTTACGGATGATTTCTTCTTCCGGTATTGGTCGATACAAGTATTAACTAAAATTCTTTTAAACCATCCTTTTAGTGATAACAGCGTATCCTCCTGGCGGAATTCATCGAATTGCTGAATATTTTTGAAAAGCTTAATAAAAGCCTCATTCATCAGTTCTTCTGCTTCATCAGAATTATCAGTATAGCGGTAGCATATTTTCATAGCAAACCCTCGAAGCAGGTAATACAACTCCTTCTGGCAGTTGCGGTTGTTTTGACGGCAACCCAGCAGCAACGAGCTTATTTTCGAGTTATCTGTTAGCAAGGGTGTTGGTTTTTGCGCAGGCAATCGACCCGAAAAAGTACAATTTTCCAACGGAATACTATAATTACGCTGCTATGTCCTATCAGGTTGCCTGAAAATACGTAACCAGGTCGCTTAAAAACCTTTCAATAGGGAAGCTGGTGGACTGCCAATAAGATTAATATCGGCACTTATTAAGGCCTGAACCTGCAAATGGCCTTTCTGCGGCAAAAAGCCAAGAAGTTTTATATTATTCAGTTTGCCATTTGTATTCATCCAGGCGGTTATTGGCTGATTGAGCCGGGCTTCAATCAACGCCTTATTTTTTTGAATCAGGGCGGCAATATCCAATACGGATTGGTTCTTGAGTTCTTTCATAATTTTCTTTCGGAAAAGATTTTTGGCAATATTTACCAGCATGTCTTTGGTATCAATTGAAAAAGTAATATCCGGCATCGATAATACCTGTAGAGCGGTATCCAGCACCGGAGTTCCGCTGATATGAAGCAATCCTTTCCGGTTACCGGTAAAGGAAACATCCACATTTATTTTACCATAGTTGTCTCCGCCAATCGTTACTTCTTTTATCACAAAGGTTCTTCCATCCACCTCAAAAGGCTTATTCTGTAAGCTGTCGTTAAGAAGCTGGTTAAAGAACTTGTATTCATACTGCGCATCGAGATAGGTATTTATACCGGAATTATACAATGTATTGGTTACGGGCGGAAGTTTATTATTAGTTACTAACCGGGTACTGTCTGATGAAAATCGGGGATTTCCGCTAAAGCCCATTGAAAATAATAAAGTATCGTTGTTGATATTAAAGCGACCTACACGTAGTTGAGTTGGATTAAGATTTAAGAATCCGTACCGGCTGACGGGCAACACGCGGCTACCACTATTTCGCCATTGCTGCAATAGGGTGTTATTGTTTAATACCTGTATGAAATGGTCGAATGCTGAACAGTAGCTGTCAATCGATGCCTTTATACTATCCATTACCAAAAGGGTGATGTCCGATTGTAATATGGTTACAGAACATTTATCGGTAGCGGTGGAACTTTCCAATCGGGTAGTGGTTCGCACCTGGTGATCGGGTAAAAGTTCCAATGATGAACCAATGATAAGATCTACCCTTCGGTAAGGCTCCGTTCCAAATCCACAACTACCCCCGACCCACGGAGAAACCGGTTTTTCAAAAGCACATATACGCTTACTGCCGGCAATCTGGTAATTGCCTTTGAAGCTGATAGAGACCTTATTGTTTACACAATTAAAAGTAAAAGGCGAACGAAGGAAGCGATATTTGTACCGGAAATCGCAGGAGCTTTCCGTATAATCGGGCCATTTTTCATTAGTGAATTCCTTTCCGGTCATTGAATCCATAACAGATAGCAGCGGTTTCATGTAAATTTTTATGGGAATATTAATCTGCGAAGCAGGCAGGGCCGGCAGTATTCGACCGGGTGGTTCGGTGGTGGCTGCTTTTTTGCTGCTGGTGCAGCTAGTGGCTGTAATAAAACTTAATAATAGGAATACCGGAAAATATTTCATCCTGGATGTTTGATTCAATAAACGCTCAAATATCCGGCTTTAGCATGAAAGAATCAGGAATGGTTATTTAAATCTTAAGCTGGTTTTTTATAGACTCGCGGTTTTATTTTATTTTCATTATATCATTATGGTCGATACTTACAAAGCGAATTATATTAATGAAGCGGGTCAGTCTTTTCCAGCGACCATTTTTCTCTCTTCTGTAACCCTTACAATTCGTTTCCAAAACGAGCTGGGGCAGGAGAAAGATTTGTATTGGCTGGCGGAAAGAGTGCAATCTATCGTTGAGCGTTCCGGAGATACCCGATTATATTACCCGGGTTCCACCGGTAATATGCAGCAATTACAAATCCGGGACCGGGAATTAGTATCGGCTATAAAGAAAACTTACCGGTCTTATAAATTTATCGGTGGTTTTTATCATCATACAATGGGAAAAACACGCAATAAGATACTTTTGATATTGGGTGTGATACTGTTCCTTTTCGCTTCTGCGTACCTCTGGTTCCTGCCCTGGCTGGGGGAACGCATTGCTATGAATTTTTCAAAAGAATATGAAATAGAATTGGGGAATACGATGTATTCTTCGACTATCAGCAATTATAAGATAGATAGCGCCAAAACCCGTACTATTAATAACTTTTACAAAGAACTTAAGTATAGGGTGAATTACCCGATTATGATTACTGTAGTAGAGGCAACGGAAGTAAATGCGTTTGCAATTCCGGGAGGAAATATCATAGTACACGAGGCCATTCTGGAGGGAATGAAAACACCTGAAGAATTAGCCGCCCTTCTGGGTCATGAAGCCTCCCATATTGCCAAAAGGCATTCGCTACGCTCTATTTTTCGCGGGATGGCCCGAAAAATATTTTTGCTTCTGATCCTCGGCTCTAATGATGGCATCGTTGGTTTTTTTGCGGATAATGCCGATGCGTTGAAAGGATTACAATATTCGCGCGCTTTGGAAACAGAAGCGGATATCTTTGGCATACGGCTAATGGTGGAGAGTGGTGTAAATACAAAAGGTATGTTGCAGTTGATGGAGATGCTGCAAAAGGAAACGGTGGGGAATGAACCGGCTTCTTTTATGAGTACACACCCGGTATTTAAAGATCGAATGAAAAATATACGCATTGAAATGAACCGCTATCCGGAACCCCCTATAATTAATTCTACCTTGAGCAAACTCTTTCACGCCCTGTATGAAAAGTAATTAATATAGCGGATATCACCGCTTTTCCCGGATTGAATAAATGGATGATTAAATTATTAAGTTTGGTGAAGGAATTTGAAGTGAAATAAGGTGGTTGGTGAAATAATGAAGGTTATAGAGTTATGTGGTTGGTGAAGACACCAATTAGGGATACCAACACCGGATACCAATGTGGTTGGTGAAGACACCAACCACGGGCACCAACCACGGGCACCAACCACGGGGTGAATTACGAATTTTAATAATTAAATTAAGAGGGAGTTTGGGGAATTTTAATAAGCGGCTATTGTTTCACTTCAATTAATTTTATACTATGAACAGAAGGGCTGTTATAAAACACCTGGTAGTCGTTTCAGCAGGCGCTACCATTATTCCTTCTTGCATTCAACCGGAAAAAGCGCTTTTTCCTTTAAAAAAAATAGCGCTTTCCAGTGCTGATCAGGAGTTGATATCAGTGTTGACAGAAACGATCATCCCTCGTACCGCGAACTTTCCCGGAGCCAATGATTTGAAGTTGCATGAATTTTTGCTGACCATGGTGGATGATTGCGCTAAACCAGCAGACCAGCAAACTTTTTTACGTGGGCTGCGGCATTTTGAAGAGAAGTTTAAAAAGAATTCTAAGAGTTCTTTTGTAAGCGCCGGAAATAATCAACGAATGGAGTTCCTCAAAGAAATCGAAAGGACCCAGGATAGCCAAGACGATATTTACAAATTTTACAGAATGGTAAAACAATATACATTGCAAGGATTTACTTCCAGCAAACAATATCTCACGGATATAAAAAAATTTTCCCTGGTACCAGGCAGCCGTTTTAAAGGGTGTGTCCCTATAAAAGGAGGAGCCGGCAATAAGAAGGTTTAGTAACACAGTATTTAACGATAAACTATGCCCCCAACAGAAAATATTTTCGACGCAATTGTAATTGGTAGCGGAATGAGTGGTGGATGGTCCGCCAAAGAATTATGTGAAAAGGGATTGAAGACACTGATGCTGGAAAGAGGAAGGGATGTAAAACATCTCAAGGATTATCCCACCACTAATCTGAATCCATGGGAATTTCCTCACCGGGGTCAGATTCCGTATGAAATCGCGAAAGACAACCCGGTTATTTCCCGTTGTTATGCATTCCGCGAAGATGCTATGCATTTCTTTTGTAAGGATACGGAGCATCCTTATCAACAGGAGAAACCATTTGATTGGATACGCGGTTACCAGGTGGGTGGAAAAAGCATCATGTGGGCCCGGCAAACGCAGCGCTGGAGTGATTTTGATTTTGAAGGTCCGGCGCGTGATGGTTTTGCGGTGGATTGGCCCATTCGATATAAGGATCTTGCTCCCTGGTATAGTTATGTGGAGAAATTTGCCGGGATTGCCGGTAACAAAGATGGATTAGAAGAATTACCCGATGGAGAGTTTTTACCGGCATGGGAACTTACCTGTGTTGAGAATCATTTTAAAAATTTCGTCAGCAAGAATTATAAGGACCGTCATGTAATTTTCGCCCGCTGTGCTCACCTTACCCAACCGGAAAAAATTCATTTGGATCAGGGCCGTGGTCAATGCCAGGCCAGGAATTTGTGCCAGCGGGGTTGCCCCTTTGGCGGTTACTTTAATGCAAATTCTACGACTATTCCCTGGGCAGCCAGAACAGGAAATTTAACGCTTCGTCCGTTTTCAGTAGTTGATTCAATAATATATGATGATACAAAAGGAAGGGCAACTGGTGTTCGGGTTATTGATTCAATCACTAAAAAGGCCACAGAATATTTTGCCAAAGTTATTTTTGTAAATGCAGGGGCAGTTAATACCAATCTTATCCTGCTGAATTCAATATCAAAGCGATTTCCCAATGGGTTGGGGAATGATAATGGCTTAATGGGGAAATACTTCGCTTTTCATAACTACCGGGCAAGTATCAGGGCAAAATACGATGGATACCTTGATTTCACAACAGAACAAAGTCGCGCCAGCGGTGCGTATATACCCCGGTTCAGAAATGTAAGAAAACAAGAAACAGATTTTCTGCGGGGATATGCCAGTACATTTAATGCTTATCGTGGTAGTGGAGACGGTAGTAACGAGGGCTTGTTCGGGGAAGAATTAAAGAATAAATTAATGAATACTACCAGTGCCCCGGCCCGTGGAATATTGGTGGCGGATGCATGGGCGAAACGATCCCGAAAGCAACAAATTATGTAGCATTGGATAAAGAGAAGAAAGATGAGTGGGGAATACCACAAATAAATTTCAATATAAGTTATGATGATAATGATGAAAAAATGATCAAAGACTTCCAGGAGCAGTTTACAGAAATGTTTGAGAAAGCCGGGTTCACCGATATAAAAGTTAATGATAGTAAACAGGCGCCGGGGTTAGATATCCATGAAATGGGAGGTGTTCGGATGGGCAAAGACCCAAAAACCTCCCTGTTAAATGGATGGAACCAATTACATGCCTGTAAGAATGTGTACGTTTCTGATGGCGCCTGTATGACGTCCACCTCCACCCAAAATCCTTCTCTTACTTATATGGCAATTACAGCCAGGGCTGCCAATCATGCAGTAGAGGAGTTGAAGAAGGGGGAGTTGTAAATTGATTTGGAAAAATGGGAGATGCGGGATAGGGAATGAAAGACAGGGGGCATACAAAATGCGATATTCAATTCAAGATAGAGGCTGCGGGATAGGGGATAAAGATGTTAAGTAGTTGAATCGGGATTCAAAGTACCGGATATGGGATAACAGATACAATAGTATTGTCGGATGAATTGGATACAAGATACGTGACGGACTCAAACGCTTAATTACTTTCTTTATTCCAGCACTTATTTTGCTCTTAATATCCATTTATCGTTTCTGTCACAGCCCTTATAAAATGATTTTTTCCGATCCTTATACAAGAATCATATCACGCATTTATTTTTACTACTCAAAATGATTGACATATGAAAATTCTCCTACTTACCTGCGCATTATTCACCTGCACTTTCACAATGGCACAGGATAACCAGGTGGGCATTTTCCAGGATCATACGGATATTGGAAATCCCAAAGTGAAGGGAAGTACTATTTACAATGCTGATCAAAGCTATTCCATAAAAGCGGGTGGTTATAATATTTGGTTCGGCCGGGATGAATTTCATTATGCTTTTAATAAGTTAAATGGCGATTTTATATTAACGGCTAATGTAAAGCTTATAGGTAAAGGCACGGATCCACATCGCAAAATTGGTTGGATGGTGAGGGCCGGAACCAGCGACGATGCCGCCCACATCAGCGCGGTAGTTCACGGAGATGGCATGACTGTTTTACAATGGCGCCGGTTGCGGGGGGCTCATATGAGAGATCCCCAGGATGAATTATTTTCCCGAAAAACGCATGCGGAGATTATTCAGCTGGAGCGTGTCGGAAAAACTTATATTATGCGAATAGCTAATCCAGGAGAGCCGTTGCAGGAAATTGGAAGTACAGACGCCGTGGATATTCCCGATGAGGCATTGGCTGGATTAATTATGTGCAGTCATAATGAAAATGTATTGGAAGAAGGGAAGGCCTGGAATGTGCGGATTGAAAGAACAGTGCCGGAAAAATATGATGGTTACCGGGATGGAATATTGATGAGTCGCCTCGAGACCATGAATGTTTTTGATGGTCAACGCAGGATCGTTTATGAATACAAAGGAAGGTTTGAAGCTCCTAACTGGATGCACGATGGTAAGAAATTATTATTCAACCAGGATGGATTTATTTATACTATTCCTGTTGAGGGCGGTACGCCTGAGAAGTTAAATACCGGCCCCGCAATCAGGAATAATAACGATCATGTCATTTCTTTTGACGGGAAAATGCTTGCTATTAGCAGTCACCGGGATGGAATGCCAGGTGGTGGAAGTACTGTTTATTACCTCCCGATAACGGGTGGTGAACCAAAATTAATAACGGATAGCACTCCTTCTTATCTTCATGGGTGGAACCCCAATGGGAAAGAAGTGGTATATACCGCGCAGCGTATCAGTAAAGCTCCGGTTTATAACATTTATAAAAAGCCGATTGATGGGGGTCCCGAGGTGCAACTAACCTTTAATACAAAAGGGTTGGCTGACGGTCCGGAATATTCACCGGATGGCAAATGGATATATTATTGCGATACACGCAGTGGTACTATGCAGGTGTGGAGAATGAAACCGGATGGAAGCGGGAATGAGCAGCTTACTTTCGACGAGTACAATAATTGGTTCCCTCACATTTCACCCGATGGCAAATGGATGGTGATGTTGTCTTTTCCAACTACTGTAAATCCGGGCGATCATCCTTTTTATAAAAGAGTAATGTTACGACTAATGCCGGTAAGTGGCGGGGCTCCGAAAGTTATTGCTTATTTATACGGAGGACAGGGCACAATCAATACTCCCAGTTGGAGCCCGGATAGTAAACAGGTTGCGTTTGTAAGTAATAGCAAGTAGGGAAATTAAGAATCCAAAATTAAAAAGCGGTTGACCTATAACCGGGAGACCCATCTTCTCCTTTAGTATATTCTGCCTAAAGAACAGGCAGTTTAAATAATGCAGTAGAAATATAAAAAAGTGACAAGTAAACTCATACCATCCACTTTTTCATTCTTCATTTTGCATTTTATATTTTTCATTTACCAGAAATATAAGCAGTTGGTTGACTAACGTATAATTACGGTGGTACCTTTCTTCACTATCATTTGCTGTGTATCGCGGTCAATGTATTGAAGTATCCATACGAATGTTCCGGTAGGTTGTTGTTTTCCGTTAATAGTGCCATCCCACTTTTTAGTCCAGTCTTTTGTTTCAAATACAAGCTGGCCAAACCGGTTATAAACGCGGAAAACCAGGTTATCTGCTTTATAAGCATTCAAGGGATATAGATAATCATTCTTTCCATCGTTATTCGGAGTAAATGCATTGGGTACCGCGATTCGGCATGTATTTACGGCTTTGATTTTTTGGGAGAGCGTATCAAAACAATTATTATCATTTTGAACAATTAACCGGGCGGTATAATAAGTTTCCCGGGTAGCCGTGGGGGCATTATATTTCTGGGGCGGTGGGTTTTGAAGTACACTAGTGAAGCCATTTCCAAAATCCCAGTTCCAGAACCGGACCTTGCCAATGCTCTTGTCTACGAAGGTAGCGAGGTCTTCCGGGCAAACCACTTCGGGGAATTGAAAGATCGCCTTCAATTCGTTATCTAAATTAAATGTAACAGTGGACGAATCAGTGCAAACCCCGTTGGATACTTTAAGACTAATCTGCTTTTGCCCGAAAACAATATAATAAATCGTATGATTTCTTTGATTGCTTATTGTCGAATTGTTGGATGACCAGATCCAGTTATTAACTCCATTTCGGCCATCGTGCGATAGAACTACTGTATCAATCCTGCATCCCATAAGGACCTGGTAATTGAAATCGGCAGAAACAGTGTCCTTTACCGTGAAGTTAATAAACGAGCCGGCCGGTGTTTCCTGCCCGCAATCGTCAAAAAGGGTATTGCCATCCGATCCGCGTTGCAGCCGGATTTGATAAGTACCACCCAATTGAATGGGTTGTGAAAGTTTTACTTGTATTATTCTGGTTCCTGTATTTGTACCGCAATTACCGGTTGCACTGGCCACTGTTATGGCAGAAGGTCCGCTAAGTGTAAAGTCGCTTCCATTGGAAGCAATGGAATTACAATTGATAGGTCTTTTAAAAACAAGTTGGAGCATATCCGGCGCACAGGCAACCGCCGTCAGGCTATCCATAGGGGTGGGTTGAATCGGGAAAACAATAAAAGAGATAGATTCCCCTGGCGGAATATCCCGGTTACAATAATCGAGCAAAGTATTTCCATCGCTCCCATTCTTCATAGTCAGGGTATAGTTACCGGGTGTAAGGGCGGTATTAATGGTAAGTATAACCGAATCCATATCAAACCCACTATTGCATCCGACCCCGGTGGCAGCGGTGATAATTCCATTTGCCGGCGACAATGAAAAATCACTTCCGTTAGCAGCAAGGCTGTTGCATTTCATTTTTTTATTCAGCTTAATGCCCACCTGCAAGCCGCCACATCCGGCCAATGCTGTATTTAATTTGGGAATTTTTGGATCGGTAATGCTGGCTGTACCTCCACCAAAAGATAGCTTATATCCTTTTTGTGATTCGCTGAAATTGCTAAGCAGTAATAAGTATTCATGACCGATAATCAATGAAGGCATAGAACTGAAGGTGGGGAAATTGGGGCCGGCACAATTAATCAACCGGGTACCGGCGGCGGAGGCTCCTGTTAATCCGGTATTGCCCGACCAGTTACACGCTACAAACAAAGAGGCATTGGTAAATACATCATTTGGGTTCCTTCCGGTAATATCAAAAATTTGCCAGTCGTAATCGTCTGCTAGATCTATGGGTGCAATGAGGAACCCCAGGGTTCCGCTGCTGAAGCAGGTGAATTTATACCAAAAAGGAAATATATCTGAATAAGCGGCCCCATCATTGCAGGGAACTGGAATGGGGGTACCCCCGCATTTGGGAACGATACTTTGACTGAAGGTATCCACCCCACACACCGGGAAAGCGGTAGAGGGAGTTTGTCCTAATGTAGTACAAGCCTGGGAATGGGCCTGGAGCCCTGAAAAAATGACGAACAATAGAACGAATAAAATTCTCAAAATCATAATGTATTGACCGGTAAAAATATAGGTTCGCTGCAAAAATCAAAAAGTTATTCTGCTATACGTACATTATTAACGTATGCGTTTGGTTTCGATTATTATTAATTACCCCTTTATTGCAATATTTCTGCCACATGTCTCTTTATGCTGGAAGCAATTTTATCAGTAGGCAGGTCATTTTCATCGCCTCCAAATGGATCCTCGATTTCTTCTGCGATTATTTCAAGACTGGCCAACACATAAAAAACAATAGTAACTACCGGAATAACCCAATAACCCAGGCTTAATACGAGGCTAAAGGGCAGCGTAATCACGAAAACAAAAATGAATTTTTTTACAAACATGCTGTAGGAAAATGGTATGGGAGTATTTTTTATTCGTTCGCAGGCTCCGCAAATTTCAGTAAACGATTGTAATTCGCTATTAAGAGTAATCAATTCTTCCCCATTAATTATTTTGTCCTTGTGCAACCGGTAAATACGCTGCGCTAGTAAGGAGGCGACCTGGTTTGGAACGTGTTTATTCTTATCGAGTTCTGCCAGTTCGGGATGTTCGAGGGTGTCCAGGGCGAGTCGGGTGGTTTCCAGTGCGAGATGATTTTTTAATACACCGGCAAATAATGGAATCATGCGGGTAAAAAATTTACGATTTCCTTCATCGTCTGGTTTTAAAAGAGCATTTAGTTTGATAGCGAGGTTACGACTATTATTTACCAGGGATCCCCATAATTTTCTTCCTTCCCACCAACGATCATAAGCGGTATTCGTACGGAAAACGAGCAACAAGGATAGCACAAACCCAAGTAATTGGTGTAATATAACCAGGTTACTGATATAACTTGCTTTCGATAATTTCCAGTATTGCAGTTCAAAAAAAGCAATCAGCCCCGCATAAACCGCAATGCCAATCATAAATCGTAATAACTGGCGCAGTGTATCGCCTTTATGAAACCGGAAAATAAAATTCAGCCAGTCTTTCGGATTGTAAGAGATCATACAGTAAAAATACAGAAGCCAAAGCAATGTAATGAACTGGTCGGGTGCGTCTTTGTACCTTTTGGTAAGTTGATGTGACCTATTAATATCTTTAAATGGGTTAAAATGCAGCAGGGTTGCTAGATTGACGGGTCGCCGGTAATTATCCTATTCGCAGAATAAGTACTTTAGGAGAAGTATTTATATTTTTCACCCCAAAACAACTGTTTATGAACTCTAAAAAATTTCTTATTGGAGGAATAGCAGGCGGAATAGCCTTCTTTCTTCTGGGTTGGTTAGTGTGGGGGATGTTACTGATGGATTTCATGAAAAGCCACAGTAATTCTTCATCTGGTGTATTTCGGACAGAGGCAGATATGGTTTGGTGGGCTATGGTGGTGGGAAACCTGGCGATGGGTTTTCTGCTATCATATGTGCTTTCCAAAGCGAGTATTAATACTGCGGCAGGAGGAATTTCCACCGGGGCTGTAATCGGTTTGCTGATGAGTGCGTCAATTGATTGTACGATGTATGCGCAGGTTAATCTGTTTGACACTACTTCAATGATCGCAGATATTGGAGCCAGTACAGTAGTAACCGGGATTGTTGGTGGAATTATCGGGTGGATAAATGGTAAGCTGTAAAAATTACCATTTAATATAAAAGATAGGGGCTGGTTCAATTATTGATCCAGCCCCTTTGTTTATGATTGACATAAGACGTTTGCATGAGTCGATCAGGCAAACTGCCTCCTTATTATATTCAATGCTCCACCAGCTTTGAACCATTCAATTTGTTGTTCATTGTAGGAATGGTTTACCTCAATTGACTCTGATGAACCATTAGCATGATGCAGTACCAATTCCAACGTTTTTCCCGGGGTGAAATTGGTGAGGCCGATTATATCGATGGTATCGTCTTCCTCGATTTTATCGTAATCATTTTTATCGGCGAAAGTCAGGGCCAGCATACCCTGTTTTTTAAGGTTGGTTTCGTGAATACGGGCAAAACTCTTGACTAATACAGCCCGAACACCGAGGTGACGGGGTTCCATGGCCGCATGTTCCCTGGAGGAGCCTTCTCCATAATTTTCATCTCCCACTACAATTGTTCCAATGCCCGCTGCTTTGTAGGCCCGTTGTGTATTGGGAACCGTTCCGTAAATACCGGTTAGCTGATTTTTTACGCTATCCGTTTTCTCATTGAAGAAATTTAAAGCACCAATCAGCATGTTGTTACTGATATTATCCAGATGACCGCGAAACTTTAACCAGGGGCCAGCCATTGAGATATGATCAGTAGTGCATTTGCCTTTTGCTTTGATAAGCAGTTTTAATCCTTTCAGATCTATTCCTTCCCAGGCTGGAAAAGGATCCAGCAATTGCAGGCGCTTGGAAGCGGGATCAACTATAACATTTATTCCACTTCCATCTGAAGCCGGTGCCTGGTAACCGGCATCTTCCACAGCAAATCCATTAGGAGGTAATTCATATCCGGTTGGAGGATCAAGCTTTACTTTTTCTCCTTTTTCATTGATCAATGAGTCGGTAATCGGGTTGAAGGTGAGATCGCCGGCGATAGCGATAGCGGTTACCAGTTCGGGAGATCCAACAAAAGCTAAGGTGTTCGGGTTACCGTCAGCACGCTTGGCAAAATTGCGGTTGAATGAATGGACAATAGTATTTCGTTCTTGTTTTTCGGCTCCCATCCGATCCCACATTCCTATGCAAGGACCGCACGCATTGGCAAATACGGTCGCGCCTATTTTATTAAATGCATCCAGGAATCCATCCCGGTCAATAGTATATCGTACTTGCTCACTTCCGGGAGTGATGGTAAACTGAGCCTTTGTTTTTAACCCTTTAGCGGATACCTGTTTGGCAAGGCTAACAGCCCGGCTAATATCTTCATAAGAAGAGTTGGTACAGCTACCAATCAGTCCAAACTCTACTTTGGTAGGCCAGTTATTTTTAGCCGCTTCTTCTTTCATCTTGGAAAGAGGGGTGGCCAGATCAGGAGTAAAAGGACCATTAAGATGTGGCTCCAGCGTATTCAGATCAATTTCAATTACCTGGTCAAAGTAAGCGTCTGGCCTGGCATATACTTCCGGATCGGCGGTCAGGTGCTCTTTTATAGAGTCGGCTAATTGGGCCACTTCGCTGCGCCCGGTTGCCTTCAAATAACGACTCATGCTTTCATCGTAGCCAAAGGTCGAAGTAGTTGCCCCAATTTCGGCGCCCATATTACAGATAGTTCCTTTTCCTGTACAGCTCATGCTCGTAGCCCCTTCTCCAAAATATTCAACTATGGCCCCGGTGCCACCCTTTACGGTTAAGATGCCGGCCACTTTAAGTATAACATCTTTTGGGGCTGTCCAACCATTCAATTTACCAGTGAGTTTAATTCCGATGAGTTTTGGAAACTTCAGCTCCCAGGGAAGGCCCGCCATTACATCGCAGGCGTCAGCTCCCCCCACACCGATGGCTACCATACCCAGACCACCTGCATTCACAGTATGGCTGTCGGTACCAATCATCAGGCCTCCCGGGAATGCGTAATTCTCCAATACGACCTGGTGAATAATACCCGCACCCGGTTTCCAGAAACCTAACCCGTATTTATTTGAAACGGAAGCCAGAAAATCAAAGACTTCCCTGCTTTCGTTAACTGCTTTGCTGAGGTCTTCTTTACTGCCTGTTTTGGCAACGATCAGGTGATCACAATGAACGGTAGAAGGAACAGCTACTTTGGATCGACCGGCCTGCATAAACTGAAGCAAGGCCATTTGGGCCGTAGCATCTTGCATTGCTACGCGGTCAGGAGCAAAGTCAACATAGCTCTTCCCCCTTTCAAATGCCTGTGTAGCATCTCCTTGCCAGAGATGTGCATATAATATTTTTTCGGAAAGAGTTAGGGGTCTTCCGGTTATTTTCCGCGCGGCTGCTACGCGGGATGGGAAGCTGGCGTATACTTTCTTGATCATCTCAATATCAAAAACCATGATAGTTACGTTTAAAGAGTTTGCAAACGATTTATTAGTAAGGCGAAATTATTGAAATAAAGTGTAAGGTTATTGAAGGAAAGGGCTCTCTTTTATTTAATTTTTTTAATTTAGCAGTATGAACAGGTTCCGCTATTATATCGAATGGCAGTTGTTTGGAGTGTGCACCGCGATTGGGGAGAAATTAGGTATTGCCACTTCCCGAATCCGCACCTGGTTCGTGTATATATCATTTCTAACAATGGGGTCCCCGCTAATCGTTTACTTTATCCTTGCTTTCTGGATGAACATGAAGCGGTATATTCTTTCCTTTCGCCGAAACCCGTTAAAGTATCAATAGGTTCTTACCTCCACCTTACCATTTTATAATAGCAAGTCCAATTTTGTTTTGTTCCTCATCTGCATAAAGCGTTAGCAGGGAACTATTACCCAGGAGAACAGCATTTTTTTTATAAAATAAGATCGGGTTACCGGTATTATCCATCAGTTGCTTAATTACTTTTTCCTCGCTTTCAAATTTCTGGCCAACCAAATAAGGTTTATTACGATTGTTTATTTCATAGTTCAGCAATCCAATTGAATTTTCAACGGGCAAAAGAATAACATTTGAATACAGTGTTCCGGGTACGAAAAGACTGCGTGTCCAGTTTTTCCATTTCCGGGTATGGGTTGCGTCCAGAGAGAAAAAGACAGATTTATAATCAAGCGATTTGTTTCGTGCCAGGATATCTCCTGCTCCGGTCGTGGCCGGACTATAATTGTATGGATTGGTCAACCGGCTATTTTGCGAATTTACAAAATATTCGGTGGGGGTATTTTGAGGAAAAGATATTCTGTTCCTGCCCTGGTTAGTTCCCGAGGCCCGATCGGAAAAACCAGCTCGGTTGCTGGGCATCGTGGTAGTATTTCGGCCGGCAGCAATGTCTCTTTCCAATTGTTGGTTATTAAGCGTCCCCGGCTGGTTCCTCATCGAATTGGGCCGGGTATTCAGGGGCAAATTGCCGGGATTAGTAGTTTCAGTATTGGGGAATCCAGGAAATGGTGAATTGTTGTAATTGGAAGAATTGGTAAACATGTCTGCGAGTAGTATCACAGCTCCTTTTTCATCCACTTTAAAATAACGGGATTGAAGTGTATTTACTGCGTCATTGGTGGACATACCGTAGATGCGGTTTTTCAGCCCTTTTTTAAAACTTTTATCTAAAGGGAAATAAATAATAGTATCTGCGGTACTGGTACCAGGAGTAATAAATCCGGCCAATGATCCTTCAATATTTTTGCTGTAAAAATTATAATACAATCCCCCAATCACCAATTGATTTTTGGCAGCATACCAGTCGAGCAATAACTCGCAGGGTTTATTTTCTTTCAAATAGATTTCAGTAACCACCGGCGGCTTGTTTTTGAAAGCTGTTTGAAAAATTCGCAGGCTTGTACCCAACCGAAAGTTAGTGGCTTTGTCAAATACCGGAAGGAAAGCAATACCCTGGTTGGTTAGCAAAGGAATATCCGTTGATTCCAGTTCGGTATTAAAAGGAATGTAAAAGGAAGCGCTTCCAAGGATTTCATTCTTTTCATTGAGTAAAATTCCATTAAATAATATTTGGATGGAGGAAAAACCCTGAATAATGCGGTAGAGCAACGAATATTTTTTATCGGCACTGCTTATTACATTATAATAAACGGCTGCTCCGTATAATTCAATCCGGGTTGAATCAATATAGTGAATGGATTCTCTTAATTTTCCATCTTTGTTTAAACCGGCAACAAACACGTAGTGTTTATTCTCCCTTATTTCCTGCACAATCAAGTTCAAACGATTTGGCAAGGTGACCATATTCACACGGTGGGCGAACCCAGGCCGGATAAAATCTAACGAACTTACACCTGCTATTTGTCCTTGCTCATTAAAAACCATAAGTTCGGGAATAGTTCCAGGCTGAGTATGGTACAGAAGGTAATTATTTTCAACTTTACCCGCTAATTGCAGTGTTTGGTTGGCTGCTACCGTCATATCAAAAGGAGGGAAATACTGTACTGATTGGGCCAGCGAAAGAATGCCATTGCCTGTTAGTACCAGGAAATACATCAACTTCTTGGGCAGGTTGCTGAACATGTGGATGAAAAGTTTGTTATACTATTAGCTGTCGACGACTGGTAAACCTACTTCTTCTTTAAATTACGAAATATCTTTGGCACTCGTTGCTTTATAATTTTACAAATGGAAACAGTATTAATAGCGGGAGGAACCGGACTGGTAGGTACCGCGCTCAGTAAATTGCTTGTACAGAATGGATACGCTGTGGTATTACTTGGTCGATCAATACCAGCTTTGGCGGAACATGCCCAATCGGGAAATGTTGAAAGTTCTGCAATTCGAAAAGCATATTGGGACCCGGCTAAAAAACAGATAAATAAACTGGCGATTGAACAGGCTGATTATATTATAAATCTAGCCGGAGCCGGAGTGGCTGAAAAAAGATGGACGCCTGCACGGAAAAAAGAAATACTGGAAAGCCGGGTACAAAGCGGGCAATTACTGGTTAAGGCGTTAAGAGAAATAACTAATAAAGTAAAAGCGGTAATTAATGCATCCGCCATTGGGTGGTACGGGGCGGATGTGAAGGAAAATAACTCGGCTGCTTTTACCGAAGCGGATCCGGCAGATAATGGATTTTTAGGAAGCGCCTGCCTTCAGTGGGAGGACAGTATTAAGCCGGTTACCGAATTACAAAAGCGATTAGTAATTCTCCGGATTGGTATTGTATTGAGTAATGAGGGGGGTGCGCTGGCTGAATTTAAAAAGCCTTTACGCTTGGGCGTGGCCGCTATTTTAGGCAACGGCCGTCAAATAATCAGTTGGATACATATTGATGATCTTTGCCGTTTGTTTCTGTATGCGCTGAAGCAACAAGACTTGAGCGGTATTTACAACGCCGTGGCACCTGAACAGGTCAGCAATGAAGTACTAACCATTCAATTGGCAAAAAAGAAGAATGGCCGTTTATTCATCCCTGTGAAAGTACCAGCGATCGCACTAAAGATGATCCTGGGTGAAATGAGTGTGGAAGTATTAAAAAGCGCTACCGTAAGTTCCCGTAAGATAGAATCATCTGGTTTTGAGTTCTTATATCCTTCCATCAATAAAGCACTGGAAGTTCTTTGTCCTTCCCGAATTTAGAGATCGTCTGTTCTGAATTTCCGGATGGAGAAAAATAAATAGAATGCCAGGTAAACCCCTGCAAAGATCAACAGCATGGTATAATTGGGTTCTCTGAAAATTTGTTTTGTTACATTCTTGACAAAAGGAAAAGGTATGAGATTATCTGTTGAATTTAATGGCAAGTAAGACCCGGGCTTTGATTCTATTTTCCAATCTAACAGGTTGCCAATTAAATTTTCCAGAAAGTAGGCGTAGGCAAGAAATAAGCCCAATGCCAAACCGGTACGTTTTAGCAATACCGAAAAAAGTAATGCTAAACTATTATAAGATAGGGCCTGGATAAAGAAGTAGAAAATATAATTGCTTTCTTCCCAGCTAAACGACCGGTCTCCCAGCATTCCAATAATTAATGCGGTCAGAATTACCATGATTGTTGCAATCACCGATAGTATAACCACGAGAGCAATCTTAACAAAGATAAATTGGGAACGGCTCCACCCGTCAATAATATTCTGGCGATGGGTCTTGTATACAAATTCGTTGGTAACAAAAGTAACAATCAGCAGAGCGGGCATAAATACGAGTAACGAAGACAGCCAGCTTACACTCTGCCAAACGTCAGGGAAAGAGAAGGAAGTGCCAGCAATCATTTTTAATTCTTTGGATTTCTCTAGTGCCCGCTGCTCCACACTGTAACCAATATAACCGGCTGCAAACACACTTACCAGGTATAAAATTCCCAGTACCCAGAATGTGCGGTAGTTTTTCAGTTTCAGCCATTCTATTTTTAATAAGTTGATCATGTGCTCAATTATTTTTGGTGAGTTCAAAGAATTTCGCCTCGAGACTTTTTTTCCGTAGTCTCATATGATTAAGGATGATGCCTTTTTCAAAACAATAGCGGTTCACTTTTTCGAGGGAAGCGGCTCCATTAGGAAAATAAATTTCCACAAACTGATCTTGTTTTTTTACCTGCGATGCCATGGGAAAGTGCTCAACTGCCGAATACAATTGCAGCATATCGGAAGCACTGATCTCAACAATGTCTTCATTGATCAAAATTTCATCCACATGTCCATGGGTAATTAATGTGCCTTTTTGTAAAACCGCTACATGGGTACAAACTTTTTCCACTTCATCCAGCAGGTGACTGGCCATTATTATTGTTTTGCCTTCCCGGTGCAATCGCCTGATCAACTCTCTGATTTCAGCAATTCCCACGGGGTCCAGCCCATTGGTTGGTTCATCAAAGACCATTACTTCCGGGTTTCCCAACAGGCAGGAGGCAATGGCCAACCGTTGTTTCATTCCGAGAGAATAGGTGTTGAACCGAGAGTGTTTGCGCTGGTAGAGGTTTACTGTTTCCAAAACATGATCTATATCTTCTAACCCCCGGCCTTTAATAGCTGCTGCAATTTTCAGGTTATTAACTGCGCTCAGGTAGTGATAGAAATTAGGGGTTTCCAGCAGGGTACCAATTTGCTGCCGATGTTTTTCGGATGGCTCTTCATCAAATAACTGAAAACTTCCTCCGGATGGTTTTAATACATCCATGATAAGCCCAAGGAGGGTAGTCTTACCGCTTCCGTTCGGTCCCAGTATTCCGAATACTGATCCTTTCGGTACATCAAAACTCACATTTCGTAATGCCTGGATAGGACCGTAGTTCTTAGAAAGATTTTGAACGGATAAAATTGACATGCAGTAGATTATTTGCTAAAGGTGCGGTTTTCTTCTAATCATCCCAAACCGTATGAATAAATAAATGGCCGGTTATAGAGTGGGGGGAGGGTTGTGTTTTTCGTGATATATGCTGGAGAATCCTCCAATGATGGCAAAGCCACTCTCTGAAAACGATAGCCGATGCAGCCGCAATGCATCAATATCAGCCGGCAAGACTTTGCGGTGTTTGGGGTCCAAGGTTCCACCGGGCTGACCGGGAATTGCCTCGAATTGGTATTGCCACTGGGGATCGCAAATGGTACCCCGCGGATACATAATTCCGGTATCATGCTGCCCCCGGATATCGAGATTTCCGGGATGATCAAGTCCGATGGTATGGCCATATTCATGAGCGGCCGTGGTTGATGTTTGCCTCAGGTTATCCAGCTTAAAATATCCGGTATTACAATTCAGCCCGTCTACAAAGGAAATATTTCCCATTACATATTCTTCTATTCGAAAAAAATTGAGTTGCGGGTTATCATTATACCAAACTGCCTCCGGATCGAGATCGGGGTGATACATGCCGCTTATTTCAAACTTTACAGTATACCAGTCATTTTTGATTTTAACCAATGCGTTTGGTTCATTCCAATGCAGGCTAATATCTTCAGCAATTTGCTGTGCAACAGAATCAGAAGCGGCATCGCCATAAAAATGGAAGGCAGAGCGGATAATAAGCTGCCTTGATTGTTTAATGAGTTCGGCTTCGCCCATAAGGGAGGTTTTTCATGGTCTGACCGTTCCGGTCTGACCATGCTTATCTTAGTTGAATTATAATTTCTTCGGGAATCATGGAATATGAATAATTTAAAAAACAATCCGGCTGAAAAGAACAATAGTTAGCCGCCAGATCCTGGTTGCAAAGTGTTCCATTCCTTAATCTGGCATAATCTTTAAAAGAAGAAAATTCCCAGTCTTCCAATTTTGTAACCAATTTTGCTTTTAAAGGATTTTGATGAATGTAATGAAAACAATTAAAATTGGGATTAGGATTATAGGAACTATTTTGAGATTTTAAAATGATTTCAGACAGGTTCTTTGATTTTGTTTTTTGACGAAAAACAGATCCTGTTTGGTTGTATCGTGCATTAAATATTCTTGCATAGCCACTCAGCAATTTCCTGATTCCATTGGTGATCGGATCGAGCAGGAGTCTTCCTTGTCTTATTTTAGGAGTACAACGCAGGTCAGTATTTAGCATGAAATGAAAATCGTTTGGCATAAGCGAATAGGCAATCAATTCAGAAAATGGCACTATTAGTTTTCTTACCATCCGGAGAAAGGTTAGATAGTCTTCTGCGGTATGAAAGATAGGCTGCCGATTATTACCCTCGTTATAGATATAGTAGATATTACCGGGACAAAATTCCATGAAGTGAAAATAATGGTCTGATGGTCACCATCTGACCATTATTTTCTTGAATAAAAGGCGATTTTACTCTTGGTTTTTGAGATTAGGATCAATATGACAGGAACAAAAATTAATCGATTCTATGTCTTACAAAATTTGACAAGAATGTATACTGGTTAGGATTTAAATTAATATTTAGTAAAAGAGTAGCATTCTGACTTTAGAAAACAGTTGGTGTACAGTCTTGTTCCACTAATTATTTTATTTAATAACCTGAATTTTCAAAGCCTGAAAAAATGAATGGGTCAGACGGGGACCGTCAGACCCGGTCGCATCCTAATTCCTCACCGGTTTTCCTCCTTTCAATACACTCTGTATTCTTTCCAATGATTTCTTTTCCCCGGTTAAACTTAAGAATGCCTCCCGCTCCAGGTCAAGCAAATATTGTTCAGTAACAAAGGTGGGTTCGCTTAAATCGCCGCCACACATTACATAAGCCAGCTTTTTGGCCACTAATGAATCATGTTCTGTCGCGTAGCCAGCCACCTTCATTCCATTTACACCAGCATACAAGGCACCAAGGGCAGATTGCCCCAGCACTTTAATATCTTTCCGCTGGGCAGGCATTACATAGCCGCTATCGTATAATTCAATCACACTTTTTTTAGCTTCTCCTATCCGGCGCCCCTGGTTCATAATTACTTCATCCTGGCCTTTTCGTAAGATACCCAGGGCAAAGGCTTCATGGGCAGACGTAGCAACTTTAGCTGTTGCAATCGTTAAGAAACGGTTTTTCAAGGTGATGGTTTCCGGTTCATCTTCATGCATTTCGTCGGCAGCTCTCAATACAAATTCTTTAGTACCCCCTCCACCAGGAATGAGTCCAACGCCCAGTTCTACCAACCCGATATATGTTTCCGCGGCCGGACAAACCTTATCGCTGTGCAAACTCAATTCGCAGGCACCTCCTAAGGTGAGGGCATGAGGGGCGACTACAACCGGAACGGCTGAATAGCGGGCACGCATCATAGTATTTTGGAACATGCGGATGGCCATATCAAGTTCATCGTATTCCTGTTCAATGGCGAGCATAAAGATCATACCTACGTTGGCTCCTGCTGAAAAATTCTGAGCATCATTAGCGATGACCAGGCCTTTGTATTTGTCTTCTGCCAGCGAAATGGATTTCTGAATTCCTTCCAGCACTTCTCCCCCAATGCTTCCCATTTTAGTGTACCATTCTAACCCCAGAACATCACCACCCAGATGATAGGTCCGGCAAGCGCTGTTTTTCCACACTGTTTGATTTTCGAAATTCTTCATTACGATGAATGCATCGCCACCAGGTAAAGGTTTGTAGGTCTTAGAGGATACATCATAATAGAGTCGCTTACCATTTTCCACTTTATAAAAAGTCTTTGCTCCCGAACCAATCATATCATCAATCCATGCTGCCACTTTATATCCCGAATCGCGCATTTTCTTAACGGTATTTTCAACTCCCAGCACATCCCAACTTTCAAATGCTCCGATCTCCCAGCCGAAACCAGCCATCATTGCATCGTCTACCCGGTAGATTTCGTCAGAAATTTCGGGTATCCGAAAGGAGATATAGGAAAACAGCCCATAATGAAACTGTCGATAGAAATCGCCTGCCTTATCCATACCTGTGCATAGGGCCTTCAGTCTTGTTTTAAGATCATCAATAGGCTTGGCTGCTTCAACTGAGGCGAACTTTGGTTTTACTCTCGGTCCAAACTCGGCGGTCTTGAGATTTAGTGTCAGAATTTCTTTTTCGCCATTGCCTCCTTTTGTTTTCTTGAAAAACCCTTGCCCGGTTTTATCGCCCAGCCAATTATTGTCGACCATTTTCTGCAACCAGGCTGGAATAACAAAACTGTTTCGGGCTTCATCGGCAGGACAATTATCGAAAACTCCATTAGCAACCTTAACCAGGGTATCGATGCCAACCACATCGGCGGTGCGGAAAGTGGCCGATTTGGGGCGACCGATTATCGGGCCTGTTAAGGCATCTACTTCATCGATCGTAAGGCCCATTTTATCTACTAATCCAAACAAAGCCATAATCCCATACACGCCAATTCGGTTAGCAATGAACGCAGGGGTGTCTTTGCAGAGAACTGTTGTTTTTCCCAGAATCAGGTCACCGTAATGCATTAAAAAATCAATAATGGCCGGATCGGTATGAGGGGTGGGGATAATTTCAAGCAAACGCAAATACCTTGGTGGATTGAAAAAATGTGTTCCGCAAAAGTGCTTTTGAAAGTCTTCGCTTCTGCCTTCTGTCATCAGGTGAATGGGAATACCAGATGTGTTTGAGGTGATCAACGTTCCCGGCTTTCGATATTTTTCCACTTCCGAAAAAACCTGTTGCTTAATATCGAGGCGTTCAACAACCACCTCGATAACCCAGTCGCAAGAGGCAATATCTTTCATATTATCGGTGAAATTTCCGGTACCGATTCTTTTCACCACGTCTTTAGTATAAACCGGAGAAGGATTGCTCTTGATTGCGGCCGACAAGGCATCATTCACGATCTTATTTCTTTCGGAGGACTTCTTGCTTTCGATCGCTTCTTTTGGAACAATATCAAGCAACAATACCTGCACACCCACTCCCGCAAAATGACAGGCAATCCGGGAACCCATTACTCCTGAACCTAAAACTGCGACCTTCTTAATTACTCTTTTCATATGATCTTTTTTTGAACACTGCATAGTACAAACTCCTGAGCAGGTAATGCCAAATACTCTTTAAACAAATCACCCAATTGTTTTGGACCGATTTCAAGCCAAATACCTGTTTACTTCCAGACCGGCTGCTCAATGACCAGCAAGTAATTCAATTTCAAAATTAGTTAGTTATGCAACTATTCTAAAATCGAAGATAATATAAAATCCAAAACGGATAAATTTTATCCTTAAACTGGCAAAATGAGGGTATTGAATGATTTTCTCCCGGTTGAAATCGGAAATGCTGATGATCGCCTGGATATTTGTTCGTTTTTTTTTGGTTTTAGGAGAGACTTTGTTATTTCATAAGTAATGGTGTTATTTCATTAATTAATACCTAACACTTACGCTCAATAAGGAGTAACTATCAATTTATTGTCCGGAACATCCCAATCGTTTAAGTAAATCCTTCCAAAGAGGCAAGGGACCCGTAATCGAAAATTACCTTAGAGTATTCGCGGGGCAATACCTCAAATAGCTATTCGTTTATCACTGATAGGATTGGCAATTTGTACTGATCCAATACTATTCAACTCTATATTGATTCCACTAAAAATTATGGAAGGCACTTTAAATATATCTCGTTGGCGATTTGTAATTAAAAACATAACCGGTTGGTTTTGTGTTGTTATTCAAAAGGAAGGGCAGAGACATATCAACCGGTTCAGGCTTGCCCAGCTGATATTGCTTTTTGTTTTCCTGGTTACTACTGCTGCCAATTACCTGGCAGCGCTACCTTATAGTTTCGCTTTAACGGCTGCTGGAATATTATATGCGATCGGCCTTCGGGTAACTTATGACCAGGGATATCTTAAGATTTCCCGAATACTCTTGTCGAGTTTTTTAAATATAACCGCTTTCTTATTATGTTATGTAGAGGGAATTTCTTCCGGGGCTTATTTCTTTTATTTCCTCGTGGTAATTATAGCCAGCTTTATCAGCAATAAAGAGGAATATCTCGAATTGCGGCTGATCTATGTACTCACTTTTGTTTCGCTGGCCATTACATTTGTCGTTTGTCCGCAGGATAGCACCCTGCAGGTTATTAAACTGGAGGACCGTCAGATAAATCTTTATATCAATGCAGTAGTTTCATTCATTATTGCCGGCATGTTGTCCTATCATATGATGAAAGATAATTTTCTAAAAGAAAAATCCCTGATCAGCAGTCAGCGTTATCTCGATTCTGTTTACAACACGTCTCTCGATGCTGTTTTTATTATAGATGTAAAAAATGGGTTGGTTACAGATTGTAATACACAAAGCCTGGCATTGTTTGGGGCTGCTTCTAAAAGTGAACTGACAGGGAAAAAGATAGAAAACTACTTCACCCAACTATCGGAGAATAGTTCAGAACTGTTGAATAATGCATTATACGATTTGGCTGTTTCCTGGAAAGGTGAATTGTCTTGCATCACCCACCAGGGAAAAATATTCGCCGGATATGTAAGCGTCGTGCCACTGGTATATGATGGGATGATGTTCAAGAAGATAAATATCCTTGATATTACGGATATCCGCCAGGCCCAGGCAGCCTTGCAAATGGCTAAGGAAAAAGCAGAACAAGCGGTATTCGCCCGAAGCCGGTTTGTATCCAATATGAGCCATGAATTGAGAACTCCCTTAAATGGGATTATTGGCGCGGCTAATATTCTCATGCAGGATAATTTGAATTCAGAGCAAAAGCAATACTTCGATGTATTAAAATATTCTTCCGAGCATATGCTTGGGCTCATCAACCAGGTACTCGATTTCAGTAAAATTGAAGCGGGTAAAATGGACCTGGAGTATACCAGTTTTGATCTGAAAAAGCTGGTCGATAATATTTTCAGTATTTTCAGAAGCCAGTTTGAGGAGAAGAATCTCGACCTGGAATTAACTTTTGACCCGCAATTAAAAGATAAGAAACTCATTGGCGACCCCACCCGGCTGAGCCAGGTGTTGGCCAACTTATTATCTAATGCACATAAATTCACTGCTTCCGGCAAAGTGATACTATCTATTATGCAGGTTACCCAAAGCAGCAAGGTTTGCACCATTCGATTTTTTGTGCAGGATTCAGGTATTGGGATCCCTCCTGAAAAACAAGAACATATTTTTGATAGTTTTACTCAGGTAGAGTCGGCAACAACCCGTAAATTTGGTGGAACGGGGCTTGGGTTAACGATCAGTTCCAAAATTGTTGAGCTTTATGGCGGAAAACTGGAAGTGGATAGCAAGCCGGGAAAAGGAAGTTGTTTTTTCTTTACCATACAATTAGATGTGGAGAATCAGCAAAAAGCATATGTAAACGAAGAAAAAGTAAAGGAACTGCAGAGCCTCAATGGGGTTCGCATTCTTATTGCTGAGGATAATCCCATCAACATGATGATTGCAAAAGCGGTATTGAATAAATGGGGCATTAAGTTGACAGAAGCGGTGAATGGTAAAGATGCCCTTGAGAAATACAATGATGAGGATTATGATCTCCTGCTGCTCGATCTCGAAATGCCTGAAATGGATGGATTTGAATTACTCGACAATATTCGCAAACGAAATACACAAATTCCGGCAATTGCTTTTACTGCCGCATTGTTTGAAAATATGCACGCCTACCTGATCAACAAAGGGTTTACCGATTACGTGCAAAAACCCTTTCGTCCCGAAGATCTGCACGCCAAAATTGCGCAATATGCCAATGCAAAAGCAGCATGAGGTTACTGTTTATAATTTAGGGTTGTTTCGATGATTTAATTCTTGGATAAGTTCTTCCAATATTTAATAAGAAAGGCTATACCAAAAGAACGAAAAACCTTGCCTGCAGCAGGCAGGCTATAAACCACAAACCAAAAACAACCCTCCCTATCCTTAATTAACGCCCGCCCCTGCCTGAACAACCCCTTCCGGATTTATAAAATGCAACTTTCCATTACTGTCTTCCGCCATTAATATCATTCCATTACTTTCTATCCCCCGCATTTTGCGGGCGGCCAGGTTTGCCACTACCACTACTTGTTTACCGATAATTTCTTCGGGCTTAAAGTGCTGGGCAATGCCAGATACAATGGTTCTTTTTTCAAAGCCAAGATCTATTTGCAGCTTCAACAGTTTATCTGCTTTCTCTACCTTTTCTGCCGACAAAATGGTACCCACCTTCAGGTCAATTTTTGCGAAATCGTCAAATTGAATTTCCGTTTTTATCGGTTGGTTGGTTTTTGTATTATCTTCTTTCAAAACGGCATCTGGCTTAGCATTCCCGGCTTTCTGCTCCTGGCTATCTGGTCCTGCCACAGGGTTCCTGCCTTCTTCTTTAATTAACCCCTCCTTCAACTTATCTACCTGCTCCTTTATTTCGGCATCTTCAATTTTTCGGAACAACAGTTGCGGCTCCCGTAAACTATACCCTACACTCAATAATTTCAGTTTACCTGCATTATTCCAGTCCAGCAATTTATCTACCACTTTCATCATATAAAGCATCTTTTTTGCTGTATTAGGTAAGAAGGGATTGATGAGCACCGCCAGGTTCGCGGTCAATTGTAAGCATAGATGCAAGGTATTGTCGATGCTTTTTTGTGCCTCGGGGTTGATAGAAATTCTTTTAGCTACAATCCAGGGTTCTTTTTTCTGCATGTATTGGTTGCCTTTCCGGGAAAGGTCTATCACTTCATACAATGCTTCGCGGAATCTGAATTGTTCCAGTAACA
Source organism: uncultured Chitinophagaceae bacterium (assembly GCA_963775145.1). Classification (GTDB taxonomy): domain Bacteria; phylum Bacteroidota; class Bacteroidia; order Chitinophagales; family Chitinophagaceae; genus Endoryza. The sequence goes on along the minus strand of CAVZHZ010000007.1, from coordinate 61,700 downwards.
ATTCTACTTTTTCTTTTGCTGCTGCAATATCAATAATAAGTTGATTATCCAGGTCATCTTTTAGTTCATGATGAAAAACAGGAACCTTACCAGTACATAATTTGTGCATCAGTACAAACGTGCGGTTTACGAAATTACCGAAGATGGCCACCAACTCGCTGTTAACCGCATCCTGAAATCCTTTCCAGGTAAATTCACTATCCTTGGTTTCAGGTGCAATTTGTGTGAGGTAATACCGAAGCATATCTACGCACTGGCCCCCGCCATTTTCTTTTTTCACAAAGTCATTGATATAATCCCTCATCTCCAATTTCCAGTTCCGGCTGGTACTCATCTTGTCTCCTTCCAGGTTTAAGAATTCATTAGCCGGCACATTATAGGGTAGTATATTTCCATGCAATTTCAGCATGATGGGAAATATGATGCAATGGAAAACAATATTATCCTTTCCCACAAAATGAACCAACTGGGTATCCTTATCATACCAATAAGATTTCCAGGCTTCCTCGCCACCAGGGAGGCTATTCTTATTATCTATGGCCCATTGCCTCGTAGCACTGATATAACCAATAGGGGCATCAAACCATACATATAGCACTTTACCTTTTGCTTCGGGCAACGGAACTTCAATACCCCAGTTCAAATCCCTGGTTACTGCTCTTGATTGCAATCCTCCTTCTATCCAGCTTTTGCACTGTCCTACCACCGTGGTTCTCCAATCGCTGCCATGCTCTTTCAATATCCATTCCCGTAAAAATTTTTCATGTTTACCCAGAGGCAAATACCAATGGGATGTTTTTTTCTTAATGGGCGCTTTACCGCTGAGTGTACTTACGGGGTTAATCAATTCATCCGGACTTAGCGTTCGGCCGCAATTTTCGCATTGATCTCCATAGGCCCGATCGCTCCCGCAATTCGGACAGGTACCTTTAATAAACCGGTCTGCTAAGAAGCTGTTGGCCTCCTCATCAAAATACTGTTCTGTTTCTTTTATTTCCAATTCGCCTCTCGAATGGAGGTAGGTGAAAAATTCCTGCGCTGTTTCGTGGTGCAGCGCGGCACTGGTCCGGTGATAAATATCGAAGGAAATATGTAAGTCTTCAAAATCCTCCTTCATGGCTACATGATACTTATCAATTATAGCCTGGGGGGTTGTTCCTTCCTTTCTCGCCTGAATCGGAATAGCTGTGCCGTGTTCATCACTTCCACATACAAATACCACATCTCGTTTTTGTGCGCGCAGGTATCGAACATAAATATCTGCCGGAATATAAGCGCCGGCCAGGTGACCAACATGTTTCAATCCATTGGCATACGGCAGGGCGGATGTTATCAAATATCGTTTGGGATGGGTCATAAACTACTCGTAAAGAATAAATGAGGAGCAAAAATAGCTAAACTATAGATAGAACGATTGTATGTAGACATTAACCGTCGATTGCTCCTTAGAACTGGATTACAGAAACTAAAGGTTAAAATCAAAATGAAGGGAGACTGGTTTACGAAAGTCATTGCAGATCTATTATTTCTCAATAAGGAGGATAACCGGCAGCGGATCAGATAAGAGAATTGGTTCTATTTTAAAATGGATAGGGGGTGTGCTGTTTGGCCGTTATGAAAAAAGTTAGGTAAATGTTGAAATTGTGGCGTTCCTGGTAAGCAAGATTTGAAGTAAATTTATTCATGAATCGTAAACATTTTATCGCTTCCACAGGTTCTTTGATGGCTTTTTCTGTTTTACCCTCTTCCGCTGCGCTCGCGGCTAATGATGAAGGTGAAGATGAGCTAACCAGGATAACACCGGCTTACCTGAAGAAAGGAGATATGGTAGGTATTACTTCGCCCGCCGGCTTTATTACACTCGAAGCAATTCAGCCGGCAGTTCAACAAATCGAAAGCTGGGGTTTAAAAGTAAAACCTGGTGCCACTATCGGGAAAAGAGATTTCAGCTTTGGAGGAACCGATGCAGAAAGAGCGGCAGACTTTCAGCAATTAATGGATGATCCAAAGATAAAAGCCATATTATGCGCCCGGGGAGGGTATGGGGCAGTCCGGATTATCGATAAATTGAATTGGGAAAAATTTAAGTTACATCCGAAATGGATCGTGGGATTTAGCGATGTAACTGTTTTTCATTCTCATCTCAGCAGGAACTTAGGAGTGGCCTCCATTCATTCTAAAATGTGCAATAGTTTTCCTGATGATTGGAATAAGGCAGAACCGATACAAGTAGAAACGATTGTTTCAATACAACAGGCCCTGATGGGGGAGAAGATGAAGTATTCGATAGCCGCTAACGAAAATAATCAGCCCGGTTCTGCGGAAGGGTTACTGGTAGGAGGCAATCTAAAAACCCTTGAATCCTTGGCAGGAACCAAATCAGAGATGAATACCTCGGGGAAAATACTTTTTGTAGAAGATACCGGGGAATATCTCTACAGTATCGATCGTATGTTCTGGAACTTGAAAAGAACCGGCAAATTAAATAAACTGGGGGCGCTTATTATCGGCGGTTTCAAAATAAAGCCGGACGATCCCGGTGAAGAATTTGGCAGGAGTTTATATGACATAGTTCTCGAAAAAGTAAAACCATATGGGTACCCGGTTTGTTTCGACTTTCCGGTTGGGCACCAGAAAAATAATTTTGCATTGAAATGCGGTGTTCGCCATAGATTGGAAGTGAAATCGGAAAAGAGTTTATTGAAAGAATTATAAATAAGTCAAATTCAAAGAATAGAACAGTAATTTGTTCCCTGTCTTTTTGAACAAATAAACATATGATTAAAACCCCTCCATACCTCAAACCCGGTGATACAATTGGTGTTATTTGCCCGGCAGGATATATGAGTTTCGAAAAAGCAGCTACCTGTATCAGTACCTTGCAACACTGGGGCTATAAGGTTAAGGTAGGTAAGATGCTTGGTAATGAATCGGCCACTTATTTTTCCGGAACAGACGAGGAGCGGTTAGCCGAGTTTCAGCGATTGTTATATGATGATGAAGTGAAAGCCATTTTGTGTGCGCGGGGTGGATATGGAACTTCGCGGATCATTGATCGAATCAATTTCAAAAAGTTTAAGAAAAAACCAAAATGGATTATTGGATACAGTGATATAACTGTTTTGCATGCACATATTTACTCTAATTTTAAAATCTCCTCACTCCATGCACCCATGGCCGGAGCATTTAATGATGGAGTGCAGCGTGATGGCGCGGGGGACCTAACAGTAGAAGACGAATTCATCCGCTCTCTGAAAAATGCACTGGAAGGAAAAAAAGCAAAATATTCCTGTACGGCCCATGAGTTTAACAAGAAAGGCGAGGCGGTTGGTGAGTTGGTAGGTGGAAATCTATCCTTACTCGTACACTTGAACGGAACCGTATCGGATATCAAAACAAAAGGTAGAATTTTGTTTATTGAAGATATTGGCGAATTCCTTTATAGTACCGACCGGATGCTATTACAATTAAGACGAAGCGGAAAACTGGATAAGTTAGCGGGGTTAATTGTTGGAGGGTTTACCGATTCGAAGGATACCGAACGGCCATTTGGCAAAACAGCGTATGAAATTATCCGGGATATGGTTAGCGACTATGATTACCCGGTATGTTATGGTTTTCCCGTGAGTCATGGAAAAGAAAATGTAGCGTTAAAAGTAGGTGTTGGGTACAAGCTCAAAGTAGGAAAGAGCAAAGTAATCCTGGAAGAATAATTTAATGGTAACAAAAACTAAAAAGATTGCCTATTGCGCCACCATGGTAAAAAGAATCCCGTTATAACTTGCATCAGGATTTTTTTTGTATACAGAAACTTCTTTATATAATAACCAGGATAAATTAATACTTCAGGTGATTTGCCGAAAAAAATGAATGATGTACCCTGATAACTACAAACTACAAACTTCAAACTAATCATCCTCTTCCAATTGAAAAAATTGCTCAACTGGTTTTCCAAAAAACTTTGCCATTTTCATCGCCAGCACCGTGGAGGGCACATATTTATTGCTTTCAATGGCGTTGATAGTTTGCCTGGATACTCCGATTTTTTCGGCCAACTCCTGCTGGGTTATATTTTTAATGGCTCTTTCTACTTTGATCGTATTTTTCATAAGCGGAGGATTTATTGTTCAGATTTCTTTTCGCGGTTCAATACCCAGTGAAACCGGATGATGAAAATAATGAGAACCGTTAGCATGTTGTACATCATCACATCAATATACTCGAGTCCGTGTACCAGCCAGGTCGCCAGCAATAACAATCCGTAATTTATCAATACTGACCATTGCCAGGATTGCAACCGGGTATGATAAATAAATTCATCTTCCTGCTTTTCACGGGCAAACGCAATGAACAGTAATCCAAGAATTATTCCCGTTAACGCAATTTCATCCGTGAAGTTGATCTTGCTGTCAAGAATGCCCCCATTACCCTTCCCCAGGGTCAAAAATTTCCATTGAAGATCAAAAAAACGAACACCTATTCCCAGTAACAGGGAGGGGATCAGCATCAGCCAGCCAATCTTCTTATAAGAAGCTGGTAATAATAATAATAAAGATTTCATGATAAGTAAATTTTACTAAAAGTAAAATAAACTTTACATATAGTCAAATTTAATTTACTTTTCTTGATGACTGGCTATTCTGCTTTTTGAAGTTGATTTTTTCCGGGATAAGCAGAAAGCTCATTTTTTACTTGCTTAGGATGGAATCCAGCTTTTGCATAAACAGGGGATACTGAAAAAGGTCGTTATGACTTCCTCCTTCAATTGTAATGAACAGGTCCTTGTTTTTCAGAAGAGGTTTCAGCCTGGATGCATTTCGATATCCGATTACCCCGTCATTGGTTCCGTGAAAAATAATGATCGGGGCGTCTACTTTTTGCAGGTATTGCCAGGTAGGAATTTTAAAGCGCATCATACGGTTGAGTGGATAAAACGGTAGCCAATCTTTAGCAATTGATTGAAAATCGTAATAAGGGGTTTCCAGGATTAACTGCCGGCAATCTCTTACTGAAGCCAGTTGAGCAGCAATACCAGTGCCCAGTGATTTACCATAAATAATAATACTATCGGGCGAAAAGCGAGTGCGAGCCAGTTTGTAAAGCGCCAATCCCCAGTCGTATAATTGTTGTTCGGTAAATTGCCCGGTGCTCTTGCCAAAGCCTGGGTAATCAATCATCCAAACTTCATATCCCTGTTTGGTAAATGAGGGGGCGTATTTCGCATACCAGCTGATATTATTGCGGTTACCATGAAAATAAAGGATTACACCGTTATTTACAGTGCCGGTATGTTGAAACTTTATGATATTAATAGTAGATTTCGCTGTGTATGGAATATTTATTTCTTTGTATGGGATGGTGAAGTTATAGTTGTGCTCGCTGCCCAGGGGTTCGGGATGAAAAAAGATGCTATCCTGCAGGTAGTAAAATGCAATGCCGATAATGGAATATACAAGTACAATCACTTTTATCCAGCGGAAGATCAGCGTTCGGTTCATATTAGTATTTCAAAATATCACGTATGAAATTGTGGTATTCATCGAACGAAGGTAGATTATTGTGGCCGCCGCCATGGATACGGATTAGGGTAATCTTGCTGGGATTGATTTGCTGCAACCGTTCACTATGGCGCAAAGGTATAAGCCTATCCTTCGTTCCGTGCAGTATGTAGGTATGGCATTTCACTTCCTTTATCCATCGATCGGTGCGCAAATGATACCGCAATACCAGGCGAACCGGAAGTATCGGTATAAATCGTTCTACTACTTTTCGGAAACTGAAATAAGGGGCGTCCAGAATCAGGTAACGGGGTTTATTATCGGAAGCCACCTTAGTAGCGAAACCACTTCCCATACTTCTGCCATATACGATCAGGTGATCTTCAGGATATTTTTTAGCCAGGGCCGTGTAAACAAATTGTACATCCGAAAGCATTTTTTTTTCGCTTCGTTTCCCGGTACTTTTTCCAAAACCCCGGTAATCTACCAGCACCACGTCATAATCATAGCGGTAAAAATCGCGCGCGTATTTGGCCCACCCCTTAATGCTGCGTGTATTTCCATGAAAATATAAAATCAACCCTTTGGCATTCTCCCGGGAGAAATGAAGCCCGTTGATGCGAACACCCGGTTCAATATCAAAAAACAATTCTTTAAAAGGCGCATCGTATTTGAATTCGAAATCCTGGCGAAGCTTTTCCGGCTTAAAAATAAATTTCTCCTGTATAAAATAAACAGCGATGGTTAAAAGCACTATTGCTCCGAGAATATACCAAATAAAGTTGGGCAAAACAGCAGTTTTAGTTTGGCGTTGAAGGTAGAAAAAAGATGCGTGATATAGGGCTTACCTGATTAGACAAGCACATTAAACCCCGAATGGTACCATAATAAAGAAAAGGTGACAAGAACCCACCCATATCCAGTTGCATTCCGCCTTTAATATCCCCTAACTAGAATCCCGCTTCTTCTTCTTCGTTATGGATTCTTTTGAGCTTCATATCAGGAACAGGAGAAACGATTAACGGAAATTTTTCTACGGTAACGTTGGCCGTATCAAGCCCAAACCCTCTTTCTTCACTCAGGCTCCACTCTTTTATGTTGAAGTAAAGCTTCATAATTATCCTTTCGAAGAAAGGCAATTCATTATCCTGGCTCAGGTATTTTTCCATAACGATAAACTGGAAATCACCTACTACATTATTTCGTTCCAGGCTTTCGTACCTGCTGGTAATATTTACCTCATTATTAGAAACCAGGTCAGCCACTACTTTACGGAACATGAGGTTAATCTTGGGTTCTATCCTGAATCCGAGACGGAATTCTACCCGGATAATGTCATTTGGAATAATATGAGTAACGGAATAATTACAGGTATATGGATCGTCCAATGTATCTACGTGAACAAACCAATATATGTCGGCCCGCTTGGGTTTTTTATTAAGGATAGAATAAATGATTTTATGTTCAATTTCTTTTGGATTATTGGCACTCGTAAGGTAAACCAGGTGGGTAGCATGTTTTACCACCGAACGGTCATTGCTTAGTTCCTGGATTTGCGGTATGTAATGTTCCAGCCGTACAAATTCAACATATCGATTTTTAATTTTGCGGCTGCGGAACCATATATACATCACCGCGAACAGACCACCTCCCACTATCAGCGTTACATAACCTCCGTGGGGGAATTTATCTAGGTTCGCAAAAAGGAAAGAGAATTCAATAGCTAAATAAACTACCAGGTATAAGTAAATCCATAATGAAAGTACCCGTTTAGTAATAAGGTAATTGGCAAAAAGAATAGTGGTGGCGATCATGCACATGGTAATTGCCAAACCATAGGCGCCTTCCATGTTTGCCGAAGATTTAAAATAAAGAGTAATTCCGGCACAGCCAAGGAACAATAAGACGTTTATACCCGGAATAAAAATTTGCCCTCTTTCTTCTGTTGGAAAATTCAGTTTCATTTTGGGCCAAAGATTCAATCGCATGGCTTCACTTACCAGCGTAAAAGACCCACTAATTAAAGCCTGGCTGGCAATGATGGCTGCCATGGTTGCTATTATAATGCCAACGTATAAAAACCATCCCTGTGGCATGATGCTGAAGAAAGTACTTTTTAATTCAATGGCTTCGGGAAATTTTGCCATGAATGATTTATTGCTCAATAAATCAGGGTTAGCAAATATTTTTCCATTTTGGGAAAGCAACCAGGCACCCTGCCCCAGGTAGTTAAGAATCAAACAGGTTTTTACAAATATCCATGAGTAGCGGATATTGGCCCTTCCGCAGTGGCCCAAATCACTGTATAAAGCTTCTGCACCGGTAGTACACAAAAAAACTGCTCCGAGAATCCAGAAGCCTTTAGGGTAGTTTCTTAGCAGATCTACAGCGTAATAAGGGGAAAAAGCTTTAAATACACTTAGGTCGTCAGAAATATGCATTATACCCAATACCGCCAGCATGATGAACCAGACCATCATCATGGGGCCAAACATTTTTCCGATGGAAGCGGTTCCAAACTGTTGCATGAAAAAGAGTATAGCCAAAATAAACAGCACTATGTATACAATGGTAGTTTGAGTAATATCGTGAAATGCAGGGATTTGTTTTAAACCCTCAATTGCAGAAGTAACGGAAATGGGAGGTGTAATCATTCCGTCAGCTAATAATGCGGCACCTCCGATCATCGCTGGAATAACCAGCCATTTTTTCTGACGTCTTACCAGGGCATACAAAGAAAATATCCCTCCTTCACCACGGTTATCGGCTTTCAGGGTTAGTATTACATATTTTACAGTTGTCTGAAGGGTCAATGTCCAAATAATGCAGGACAAACTACCGAGTATGAGGTTGGATTCAATAACTTTTCCGTTGATAATGGCGTTGAAAACATACAGAGGAGAGGTGCCGATATCTCCATATATAATTCCTAATGCGATCAGTAAGCTGGCAGTACTGACTTTGTTAATATGTTTTCCCACGTTCGGTTTAATATTGTGCGTTATCAAAGGGTTGATAACAAATAATAACATCGGCGGTTGGCCGATGCGCGTCAAAGGTATAGTTAAAAAAACTAAATTTTAACTGATTTATTGCGGGGCCTGCGGAATAATAGGACGTTATTACTGGAGGGGGTTTGAGACGTATTGACCTACCCTGCCATTCAAAATGTAAAATTATGTGGAAAGTTTGGGCACTCGTTTCACAATGCTTAATTTGGCATACAAGATGCTGACAGTATTAATCATGAAAGCTAACAAACGTTTTGTAAAAAAATTAATGGTATTGAGTTTTTTATTAATAACTCAATGGATTCAAACCGGTGCCCAGAAAATTACCTATACGGAACCCGAGCGGGAAGATACCCGGCGGACCAATTTTGAAATCATTGGCCGGGTAGGGGGCAATTACCTTATCTTCAAAAATAACCGGAACGATAACGACATCAGCGTGTACGATAATAATATGAAACTGCTGGACCGGGTCAAGCAGACCGATCTCGATGACCGCTGGATCAATGCTGATTTCGTACCCTATCCCGACTTTGCCTGGATGATCTACCAGTACCAGCGAAAAAATATTGTGTATTGCATGGCCGTAAAAATTGACGGGAAGGGAAAGCGGATTACCGATCCGGTTGAACTGGATACTACCCGCATCGGGTGGGCAGCCAATAACAAAATTTATACTACGCTATTTAGTGATGACAAGAGCAAAGTGATGGTATTTAAAGTGAACAGCAGGAATCCTGATAATTTCATTTTTACCACCCTTCTCTTCAACAACAACCTGGAACGCCAGAATAAACACCGGATGGAAATGGCCATGCACGAACGTAATGATCATTTCACCGATTTTTATCTGGATAATGAAGGCAACCTGGTTTTTGGAAAATTTATCCGCAAAGGCGGGAGTGAATCCATTTCAGATGTATACATGGTAACCAAGAAGAGTAATGAAGAATCTTTTGTGGCGCGCGATATTAAGGCCAACGACCATGTACTGGATGAAATAAAACTGAAAGTTGACAATAATAACAAGCGCTATATTTTTACGGCGCTTTATTACAAGCAACGCCGTGGAAATGTGGAAGGTTTATATTCCGTAGTTTGGGATAATATCCAGGATAGTATCATTCGTAAAACTGAATTACCCTTTGGGGAAGAGATTCGAAAATTAGCCAAAGGTCCCGATGCCAACCTGCGAATGGCTTTTGATGATTATTATATTACCAATATTATTACCCGGAAAGACGGTGGATATATTTTAATCTCGGAATCAATGTATACCAGTACGAGAGGCAATAATTTTAACCGGTGGGATTACCGGTACTGGAACAACCCCTGGGCCTCGCCACTGGATAATTATTATTGGTCCCCCTATTCTTCATATTATTACAGCCCCTGGTCCTATTCTTCCAACCGATGGGGTAACACCTCACAAAGTACCCGGTATCATTCTGAAAATATTATGATTTTCTCTTTTGATAAAGAGGGAAACCTGGAATGGAATAATGGAATTCCCAAATCCCAGTACGATGATGATAACGATGGACTCATCTCGCACCAGGTGCTGGTGGCGGGCGGAGAATTGCAACTATTATTTAATTTATATGAACGCAGGACGTTAATTCTGAATAACCAGAGTATTTCACCAGAGGGTAAGATATCGCGCCATCCCACTTTAAAGAACCTGGACCGGGAAGTTAATTTTATGCCCCGGTTTGGAAAGCAGGTTAGCGCGCGGGCGTTGATAGTACCCTGTATGTATCGAAATAGTCTCACCTTTGCCAAAATAGAGTTCTAAAATAACCAGCGTGATAGGAATCTTCCGACAAAAAAATTCTTCCAATGTTTTGATATTGTTGATATATGCCCTTGCATTGAAGTTTAATCTTTTTCTTCATCCGGTAACACCCATCCGGCAGCCGGAAGACAACTTTTTATACAATAGTTTATTAAATCTTCTTCAACCACTTAATCTTCCGTCGATTTTTTATTCCTTGATTGCGTTCACCTTATTATTTACCCAGGCTTCGCTTCTTAATAGACTCTGCAATACTCAAAAAATGCTGGCAAAACCTACCTATCTGCCGGCTATGTCCTATATACTTATAACCTCCCTGCTCCCTGAATGGAGTCATTTCTCAGCACCGCTGATCATAAATTCTATTCTCATCTGGATATATTACCGGATGGTACTGCTGTATAACTCTTCAAAACCATCCGCCTCTATTTTTAACATCGGCGTAGCTATGGGAATTGTTACTTTATTTTACCAGCCGGCCGTACTTTTTGTAGTACTAATCTGGTTCGCTTTATATATCATGAGGCCATTCATCATACGGGAATGGCTTATTGGTTTATTGGGGCTTACTACTCCTTATTATTTTCTTGCCATCATCCTTTATTTAACCAATCAATGGAACTGGCAAAAAGTGATTCCCGCGTTAACCTTTACCCTGCCGGCTATGCCGTCTTCCGTTTTCATAACTATCAGCCTGGTATTATTGGTACTGGCATTTATCATCGGAGGTTTTTACGTTCAAAACAACCTCAGCAAGATGCTTATCCAGGTTCGCAAAAACTGGAGCCTTCTTCTCTTATTCCTGATTATTTCCACTCTGGTTATTATGGTAAACGGGGGAAACAATTATGATAACTGGCTGCTTTGCGCTATACCGCTTGCTGCCTTTCATGCCGCAGCCTACTTCTATCCTCCCAATAAGATTTTTCCACTCGTTTTACACTGGAATATTTTTGCTTATGCTATTTATCTTAATTACTGGCAATAAGTGGCCGCTGTTCGGTGGTTACATTTTATCTTTGCAGGATTAGTTAGTTTGGTGTTTTTGGTTTGTAGTTTATCGTTTATCAGGTGCAACGTTGTACTTAACAGGTAACATGCAGTTTGATTGAAATTCTAAAACTCGGCAACCACAACTCACAAACTATAAACCATAAATTATCAAAATGAAATTTGGCGTAGTAGTTTTCCCCGGGTCTAATTGCGATCGGGATATGCAGGAGGCGCTGCAGATCGATTTGAAACAGGAAGTGATTATGCTCTGGCATAAAAATAAGGATCTGAGCATGTTCACAACGAACGACTGCATTGTTTTACCCGGTGGTTTTTCTTATGGTGATTACCTGCGGTGTGGGGCAATTGCTCGTTTTAGTCCGATGATGCAGAGTGTTATTGAATTTGCCAATAAGGGCGGTAAAGTATTAGGGGTTTGTAATGGGTTCCAGATTTTATGCGAGTCGCATCTGCTGCCGGGCGTTTTACTTCGAAATGCCAATCAGCAATTTGTCTGTAAAAATGTTTTTTTGAAAGGGGTTGGTTCAGACAAAGCCCTAAAGATTCCTATCGCGCATGGAGAAGGCAGGTTTTTTGCAGAAGAAAAAATACTGGACGAACTGGAAACAAATAACCAGGTGCTGTATCGTTATTGCGACGAACACGGAAATATTACCCTGGATTCCAATCCGAACGGGGCTATCCGCCATATTGCCGGTATCCGCAATGCAGCCGGTAATGTATTTGGAATGATGCCACATCCCGAAAGAGCTTGTAGCCAGGCCCTGGGCAATACAGACGGACGCATTGTCTTTCAAAGCCTGCTGATGACCTCAAATTCCTCCCCTGTAAAATCAGCCAAAGAGTTGGCTAATATTTAAAGAAATATTAGGAAAATATCTGCGATTTTTGCTCTTGCTAAGCGTTAATAATGAAAATACAACCGAATGAAGCATTTATTTACTCTTCTCTCCGTTTTGATGATAACTACGCTGGCATCTGCTCAATCAGCAAAGCAGGTTAAATGGAGCTTTACCTCCAAAAAGATTGCAGAGAAAACCTACGAAATACATATGACTGCCTCTCTGAATGGCAACTGGCACCTGTATGCCCAAAACGTAGGGGTCGATGGTCCGGTGCCTACCACTTTTACTTATACAAAAAACCCGCTTCTGTCGGTTGATGGTAAACCGAAGGAAATAGGTAAAGTGATAAAGAAAAAAGAAGAAGTTTGGGGTGGCGTGGTAAACTATTATGAAAAATCAGTGAATTTTATACAGGTCGTGAAAGTTAAAGGCAATATTAAAACTAATATGGCCGGGAAGGTGGAGTTTATGGTATGCGATGATCAACAGTGTTTACCCCCTTCTCAAGTGGAATTTACTGTTAATTTGGGTGGATAGTCCGGCAGGTGACCCAACGTATTCAATTGAAGCGAGTTTCTTTGCAATAAGAAACTCGTTTCTTTTTAATAACTTATAACGATGTGGATGAAAAATTGCTTACGAATTTTATTTTTGGCCCTGCTTACGGTAGCATCTGTTAAAATGATGGGCCAGGATAGCAGCCATGCATTAAAAGTGCATTGGTCATTCAGCAGTTCGAAAATCAGTAATACCCAATACTATCTAATAATAAAAGGGAAAATTGAAAAAGACTGGGGTCTTTTTTCTACCAGTATGCCCGATACTTTGCCTAATACCAGAATTGTACTGGATAGTGGGTCATCTGTAATTATCAAAAATATATTGGAAAAGGGCAAGCTTATAGAGGAAAGAAATAACCTGCTGGAAGTACCCGTTAAATACTTCAAAAATGAGGTAGAGATTTCCGTAGATACAGAAATCAGCGACCTTAAAAAAGGAATTTCAGGAACGGTGGTATTCATGGCGTTTAAAGAGGATGAGTTTTCAAACCCGGCAGAAATACCTTTTCGTTTTGTGTTGGACCCAGCGGGTAACCTCGTTTATAAGTCAACTGATTTAAAAGAGTCGGACCAGGCGGCCCAATCGTTAAAGCGAAAATCGATCAATCTATCAGCTCCGGTGAATGATTGCGGAGGCACTGGAACCGAAGGGTCAAAAAGTTTATGGCGCATTTTTTTATTGGGTATACTGGGCGGATTAGTGGGGTTGGTGATGCCCTGTACTTTTCCCATGATTCCCATGACGGTTTCTTTTTTTACAAAGAAATCACCCGATCCTAAAAAAGGAATTCGGAATGCTTTTTTATATGGATTTTTTATATTCCTGATTTATGTATTGCTGAGCATTCCTTTTTATTTTCTTGAATCAGGTAATTCGGATATATTAAATAATATCTCCACCAACGCCTGGCTGAATATTTTCTTCGCCCTCGTATTTTTTGTTTTTGCCTTATCCTTCTTTGGTTTGTTTGAAATTGGATTGCCGAGTGGGGTCGCTAATAAGGTAGATGCTAAATCGGATATGACCAGTGTGGGAGGTATTTTCTTTATGGCGCTAACGCTGGCTATTGTCTCCTTTTCCTGTACCGGTCCGATACTGGGAACGTTGTTGGTTGGAGCGCTCAATGAAGATGGAGGCGCGGTTCAGTTATCGGTAGCTATGGCAGGGTTTGGTTTAGCCTTAGGATTGCCGTTTGGTTTATTTGCCTTGTTTCCCCGATGGCTTTCTTCCCTTCCCCGTTCGGGTAGCTGGATGAATACGGTAAAAATTGTTTTCGCCTTTATTGAACTGGCGCTGATGATAAAATTTCTTTCTAATGCCGACCTGGTGATGCATTGGGGTTTATTAAAACGCGAAGTATTTTTCGGAATATGGATTGCGCTCAGCCTGGCAACAGCCTTATACCTGTTAGGAATTCTTAAATTTAAACATGATCCTCCACCGGCACGATTGAGCAAAATGAGATGGGCATCGGCCTTGTTATTCCTGTTGTTTACGATCTATCTTATTCCAGGGCTAACCAATACAAAATATGCCAACCGATCTTTTATAAGCGGATTCCCGCCGCCTTTATCTTATAGTGTATATGGTCATGATTCTTCGAAAGGCAAAGGGGTAGAAGCGGATGTGGTAAACGATTATGAAAAGGCATTACAATTAGCTAAAGAAAATAGTAAGCCGATATTGATTGATTTTACCGGCTGGGCCTGTGTGAATTGCAGGAAAATGGAAGAAAACGTGTGGATTGAGCCTCAAATAAGGGAACTGATTGAAAAGAATTTTATCCTGGTTTCTCTATATGTGGACGACCGCCAAAAATTAAAAGAAGAAGATCGGTTTCTATTTACCTCCTCGGATAGTTCAAAAAAATCCATTATTACGATTGGAGATAAGTATGCCACTTTTCAATCAGAAAATTTTAAGAATGCTTCCCAACCATTATATGCCATAATAACGGCGGAGGAAAAGCTTCTCAATCGACCGGTTGGGTATACTCCTAATGCAAAAGAATATGCTGCCTGGTTACAATGTGGGGTGGACGCCTTTGAACAAACCAGGAAACTGGCAGCCCGGTAGAAAACGGCTTCAGCATGGGCTGTATTAAATTCAGGTTGTTTGCCACCATACGTATTTTATCCTTCTTATTGCTTTTCCTGGGTCGCTAATTCTTAGGCAAAAAAAACTCACCCGTCGTACCGGGTGAGTTTTTAATTAGGCGTCATTCTGTTCCAGCCTTCCGACAACAGCGAATTAGTTAACAAAGGGTCGGATGGAGGGCCAGAATGACAATGTCGTTTTCCAATCTGTGATTCTGATTCAAATTAAGCAGTTGTTTCAGTTCCAAATTTTTTGTCGACGTTAAACTTTTGTAAAGTATGGTTTCTTATAAAGCGATTTTCTTCTGCACCATCATTTTGCGCAGGTTAATTAAACCATATCGCATACGGCCCAGGGCAGTATTGATGCTGCAATTGGTCAGTGATGCAATTTCTTTAAAACTAAGATCAGCATAATGACGCAAAATGATTACTTCCCGCTGATCATCAGGTAACAGGTCCAGCATTTGCCGAACACGGTCGTGACTCTGGCGTTTCATCATTTTTACATCAGCACCATCTTCGGTGAAATTGATCACTTCAAAAATGTCGCGGTCATCACTGGTCTTGATAGCAGGAGTGCGCTTCACTTTACGGAAATGGTCAACACAGAGATTGTGGGCAATACGCATAGCCCAGGGAAGAAACTTTCCTTCCTCGGTGTAACGGCCGCCACGAATAGTGTCGATGATTTTGATAAGAACGTCCTGGAAAATGTCCTCCGCGAGGTACTTGTCTTTAACCAGGAAAAGAATGGAAGTGTACATTTTGTCTTTGTGACGCAGTACAATAATCTCTAAAGCATTCAGATTTCCATCCTGAAAGTTCTGGATGAGTTCATTGTCGGTTTTTTGACGTAGTGAATTCATAAACTTCTACGGGTTTTGAAGGTGATAGGATATTATATAAAAAAGGATTTTAAGTAAAATTGGTTTTTCTGAGTAGAAGTGCTGGGTATCTATAGGCGTGTGAGTTTAGTTTTCTATTTATTGTACAAATTACTGTCTAAAGATAGATACTTTTACCAAAAAACCAAATTTTAATAAAACTTTTTATTTTTTTACCCAATAACCCGTAGATCCTTATAAGCTATAACACAGCGAATGTGATATTTTTGAAGAGATTTCATTCTTATAATTATTATGGCAGTAGTTGAGAAAAGTAAGCTGAAAAACAGTACGGTCGTCAAACCCCCTCGGTTTGATGGTATATATATTAAAGGGGCCCGGGTTCACAACCTGAAGAATATTGATGTAGAAATTCCCCGTAATAAGCTAATCGTGGTAACCGGAGTCTCCGGTTCTGGTAAATCTTCGTTAACTATTGATACGCTTTTTGCAGAAGGGCAGCGGCGATATGCGGAAAGCCTTAGCGCATATGCCCGGCAGTTTATGGCCCGGATGCTGAAACCTGATCTCGACTATATAAAAGGACTTTGCCCGGCCATTGCCATCGAACAAAAAGTAATTACCCGTACTCCTCGTTCTACCGTAGGAAGTATGACTGAAATATATGATTACCTCCGCTTACTTTTTGCCCGGTGCGGCAAAACAATTTCGCCTGTATCAGGACGAGAGGTAAAGAAAGACGATGTACAGGATGTGATAAAAATAATAAGCGCTTTAAAAGATGGCGATAAGATTCTCATACTTGTTCCTTTCCGGCAGCATAAAAATCGAAAGCCGCAGGAAGAATTGAATATCTTGATGCAAAAAGGATTCTCCCGGCTCTATGATAAGGAAGTAGTTACGGATAGAAGATCTGCTGGAAGACAAAAAATGGAAACCATCCAAGGAAACCTTTGTATTAATCGACCGGTTAATTGCCAAATCATTTGACGAAGACGATCTGCATCGCCTCGCCGATTCCATCGGTACTGCTTTTTACGAAGGAGAGGGCGAGTTGCTGATAGAAGTGAATGATAAGAAGAGATTGCCTTTCTCGAACCGGTTTGAACTGGATGGTATTCAGTTTGAAGAACCGGTACCCAATTTATTTTCTTTTAATAATCCTTTTGGAGCCTGTCCAACCTGCGAAGGATTCAGCCAGGTACTTGGAATAGATACAGACCTGGTCATTCCTGATAAAAGGTTGAGTGTATACGAGGGAGCGATTGCCTGCTGGAAAGGAGAAAAGCTGGGATGGTGGAAGGAACAGTTTATCAAAGCGGCCAAAAAATTTGATTTTCCTATTCATAAACCAATGGTGGATCTGTCCCCCGCACAGTATAATACCTTATGGGAAGGAAATCAATTTGCGCAGGGCATCAATGATTTCTTTAAAGAAGTGGAACAGAATTTATATAAGGTTCAATACCGGGTACTGTTATCCCGCTACCGTGGAAGAACGCTTTGTCCCGATTGTAAAGGTTACCGCTTACGCAAAGAAGCCTTATATATCCAGGTGGGTGGAAAGCATATTGGGGAGTTATGCGAAATGCCCGTAAAAGAATTACAAGTGTGGTTCGATGGGCTTACCCTCAGCGAATTTGATCAGCAAGTGGCCAAACGAATTCTTATCGAGATTCATCATCGCCTTAAAACATTATTGGATGTTGGACTTGGATACCTAACCCTGAACCGGCTGGCTAATTCATTAAGCGGCGGCGAAAGCCAGCGCATACAGCTCACGCGTTCCTTGGGAAGTAACCTGACCAACTCATTATATATATTAGATGAGCCTTCCATTGGACTGCATGCCCGCGATACCGAAAAATTGATTCGGGTATTAAAAGAATTACGTGACCTTGGTAATACCGTGGTGGTAGTGGAGCATGATGAGATGATGATGCGCGAAGCAGATCATATTATTGATATGGGACCTCTCGCCTCTCATTTGGGCGGCGAGGTGGTAGCGGCCGGCAATTATGATGCGATTATAAAGGATAAAAAAAGCCTGACCGGAAAATATCTCACCGGGGAATTATCCATCGATCCACCGGTGACGATCCGGAAATGGAAACGGTCCATAACGGTAGAGGGGGCCCGGCAACATAATCTGAAAAATATTACTGTAGAGTTTCCACTCAACTTATTATGTGTAGTTAGCGGGGTGAGTGGAAGCGGAAAAACAACCCTGGTAAAACAGATATTGTATCCTGCCTTACAAAAAGTAAAAGGAGAGTTTGCCGACAAAGTAGGAATGCACCGTGCAATAACAGGAGATATAGATTTCATTACACAGATCGAAATGATCGATCAGAACCCGATCGGTAAATCATCGCGCAGTAACCCGGTTACCTATATTAAAGCCTATGACGAGATACGGGAGTTGTACGCCAATCAGCCACTCAGTAAATTAAGAGGATTTCAGCCCAAGCATTTTTCTTTTAATGTAGATGGCGGGCGATGTGATACCTGTAAAGGCGAAGGAGAGCAGGTGGTGGAAATGCAGTTCCTGGCGGACGTACATCTTACCTGCGAGATATGCGGGGGCAAACGGTTTAAGGAAGAAGTTCTCGAAGTTACTTACAAAGAGAAAAGTATTTATGATATATTGGACATGAGTGTGGAGGAAGCACTGGAATTTTTTTATTCAGAAAAAGATATTGTTGCTAAGATAAAACCGCTCAGCGATGTTGGGTTGGGATATATAAAACTGGGACAATCGTCTGATACCCTTTCCGGCGGGGAAGCGCAACGGGTGAAGCTTGCCTCATTTCTTGGCAAGAGCAGAGCCCAGGGTCATATACTTTTTATATTTGATGAACCCACCACGGGTTTGCATTTTCACGATATAAAAAAACTGCTTGGTTCATTTACTGCACTAATTGACCAGGGCCATTCCATTATTGTAATAGAACATAATACCGATATTATTAAGTCGGCAGACTGGGTTATTGACCTGGGCCCAGAAGCGGGCGACGGGGGAGGTAATATTGTTTTTATGGGAATCCCTTCGGCACTTAAAAACATTCGCAGCAGTTATACCGGAAAATACCTGAAATAATAAGAAAAATCCCAGCCTGATTATACCCTTTCTATTCTTTCCTCTTTATACTTTTGAATGGTACAGTGTATAGCTGATCAATACACGAAGATGCATCTTCCATTCCCGGGATACTGATTGTTCAGGCGCTGGTTTATTTATAATAACAAAAAATTATTGCAATGGGGAAAATTTACCTGCTTGCTGCGGCCTGTTTATTGCATGCACTCACTTATTCACAAAACATAATTCAGCTGGGATGGGATTTTAATGGGAATGCCGGAAATGAATTATCGGTAACCGCTACTACTAATAATGCAAATCTTGAATCCGCTGTCATCAGCCGGGGAGCCGGGTTATCCGTTGTTTCACTAACCAATTCATTCAGTGCCGGCGGTTGGACCACCACCAATTCTTTGGCGGATGCGATCGCTAATAATGATTACTTACAGTTTTCCGTAAAACCGAAAAGCAGTTTCATTACCTCTTTGTCATTATTAGAGGCTGTTTTCCGGAGGTCATCCACCGGTCCCGATCATTTTCAATGGCAATACAGTATAGATGGGAATACTTTTCTTAATATTAATAGTCAAATAATTTATTCCAGTACTGTTACCAACGGAATGGCCCAGTTACCAATTGATCTCAACGGAATTCCCGATTTACAAATCGTACCTTCTTCCACCGAAATTACCATACGATTATACGGATACAACGCCTCGTCGGCCGGAGGAACCTTTTCTATAGGCCGGCTGACAGGTAATGATCTCGCGGTTACCGGTACTACTCAATCAATTACTCCGGTAAAACTGCTGCACTTTGAAGCAAGGATGCAAGGGGAATATGCCGTATTGCAATGGAGAACTGCTGGCGAAAAAAATAATAATAAGTATGAAGTAGAGCGAAGTGCAGACGGCATATCATATAGAAAGATCGGGGAAATCATTTCAGGAAATAGCATTGTTGGTAGTGCATATAATTTTAGTGACAAAAACCCGGGAATCAACAAGAACTATTATCGTCTCCGTATGATAGATTTCGATGGGCATACTGAATTCAGTAAAGTAGTGATGATGAATCGTAAAGAATTAGCGGCAGTAGGGGTCTATCCCAATCCCGCCAATCGCAATATTTTTATTCACTATCCCGAGATTCCTGAAGTTTCTATGCTTTATTTGGTTGGCACTGATGGTAAGACATACGGTCGGTACCTGCTTCCGGCCCGGTCATCTAAGATATGTCTCATTATTGACCACCTGGCTGATGGAAATTATATACTGACCTGGGTAGGTAATACCGGAACTTTTTCTACCCGTTGGAATAAACAATAAAGAATGGGATGAGGAGAAACGGGATAGGGGTTCCAGGCTATGCAGCTTATTTTTTTAACATAAACTCTGCAATCGGAATTGTTTCTTTGCCCAAATAAGCAAGGGTATGAAAAAGGTTTTTTTGCTGTGTTCTTTATTAGCCATGGGGAAGCTGGCTGATGCGCAGAATTTAACCCTACCTGAGTTATTCAGTGTACTTGATCTTTCATCAGACAAGATTGATACCCTGATGAAAAAAAAGGAATACCGGCTGATGCAAAAGGAATCGGACTCGGGCGTGAACCTTATTTATTATACAAACCTTGAGAGAAACCCTCTCGGGGCCACCTGGGTTCGGTCATTGACCTATCGGGAAGTAAGCGTGAATAAGGGGAGGAGTAGGATGATAACCTACCGGACATATCGGAAAAAAGAATACCTGGAATTATTAGAATGGATGCTGAGAAATAATTTTAAAACCATTAAGCGGGAAAATTTTGGTGAATATATTGACACAGTTTATGGAGACGGGAATAGAAGTATAATGGTAAAACAGGCAAAGCAAAAATTACCGAGCGGGGTATCGGTTTGGTCCTACGAGTTAGAGTTGGGCAAATAAAAAAACCGCCGCACTGTGGTGCCGGCGGTTAAATGGTTCATCAGGGCTTAATCCTATTGCTTGATCAGCTTGTAAATTTGATCCTTGACCTTAAGAATATAAATTCCCTTGGGATTATTATCGTCTATAGCGATCGCATTCGCTCCACTTACCCGATATCCAACCTGCTGGCCGGCCATATTGAATAAGCGTACATTCTTACTATTGAGTTCTCCTGCTGTAATTCCTACAATTTGTATATCCTGGCGGAATGGATTGGGGAATACACTGGTAATTCGGCCACTGTTTTTACCGCTGTTTACATAAATTACTTTAGAGTATTCGCTTTTACCATCGATATCAACCTGGTTCAGTCGGTAGAAATAGGCTCCGGGAACAGAGAGCTTATCATTAAACTGGTAATTGATGGCACGGACAGAATTCCCGGCAGAATTCAGTGTAGCGATTGCTTCAAAATTCCTGCCATCGCTGCTCCTTTCTACTACATATTTATTGCTATTGAGTTCAGTCACCGAGGTCCAGTCCAGGCTTACCGAATTGTCGTTTAGTAAGCGGCTGTTGAATTTTGTCAAACGAACCGGTAATATAGTACGAACCGGTACCGGCGAGCTGCAGCAGCCAGGAATGTCACAAGAGGAGATTCTAACCGGAGTTTTGCTGCAATCATAAATATAACAGGCAAATCCGGATGCATCGGTAACCACCACGGTTCCGCTGGCGCTGGGGATGAGGGTAAGTCCGGGACCGAACAAGGTTACCGGAGCGTTGGGAAGCATGTTTTCTACATAGATGGCACATATTTCGTGTCCATTAACGAAATAACTGATATGCCTGACAACAGGTGGATTGGGCCCGGGGCATACTATTTGAGAATTGGCACTTAGGGAGAATAACAGTAATGTCATCACCCACGAGAGAAGGTAAATTTTCTTCATACACATGTTTTTAGTTAATTAAATAACGATTGGTCCCATGGTACTGGAAGTGAATTCTACAATAGACAGGTAAGGTAAAGTAAGTTTAGAAGGGTAATGAATCCCGGTGCGGTACGGTACTTGTATAATACGATAAGAGATGTTAAAGTTAGTGAATTGGTTGTATTAATAACGCGTTTATTATTTTTTTTTACCGGAGCCGGTCGGCGCTCTTAATTAGCTTTTCATCCTTATAGATACCTCGGCTCGCTAATACCAGGAATATAGGTATCGACAGGGCGACGATAGCCGTTAGATCGTAATTTCCCTGCGTAAATTTTCTGGTTTCATTGTGGTAAAGTGCAATATTGATGAGACTGAGCGCCAGGGACAGTAAAGTAAGTCGCAACTGGAGTTTCCGGTTCTTGAAAAGAAAGATAGCCATCACAGCTATAACAGCAACGGCCACCGAAAGAAATAAAATGAACAAATTATTGACGGCCGTCAATTCCTGCCAGGTTATGACCCCCGCCTTATCCGTTTTATTACCACTAAAAAATGAGAACTTAAGGGTAAGTATACCAGCCACGAATGCTAAGGCGAGCCAAAGGGTTTGTATTCGTTGAATCATATTAAGGGGTTGATTTCTTCCGCAAGATATTTAAAGTTCACAATTCCCCTTTAATACTTTTTTCGACTATAAATTCGAAAGGGATATTTATTAAACCTGGAAATAAAAAAACAGGTATCGAAATACCTGTTCACGGTGAGACCGTAGTTTCAGCGGAAAGCGAGCGGCGGTTTTTTATGAGCGCAAAAGCAGGAGAAGTTTGTTTACTTTTTGAAAAATTCCTGCATGATATCCATTTCTCCATCGCAGATTCTTACGTTCATCCATTTGGTATCGTCCTGCATATGGATGATATACACCAGGTGTTCGGGGAAGGTAATTTCTTCCACAGTGCTAATAGAGAAATCATAGTAAACACTTTTCACCTGTGCCCGAACGTCTTTAGGCAATTCCTTTTCCGTGTAATAACGGGTGGTAGCTATCCAGTTTCCCTTTTTGTCGTAATCGGCCCGGTTCTTTATTCCGTTCAGGACAAATCTGACGAGGAAACCACCTTCAATGGATCTGTACCATTTTTCATCTGAACCAGATTTAAATGATCTTTTGAAATCCTTCATGGCCCGGGTATTTACCGTGCTGAGATTATCTTCCGTAACCGTGGAGTTTGATTTAAAGAATCCCCCCGTATCCGGTAAAACAAGTTTAGAGTAATCGGCCCTGATATCGCTTTGAGTAAAACCGCTATAACTGGCAATAACGGTAAGAAAATAAACTGCCACTGAGAGAATAAGAAGCTTTTTCATTTTGAAAGGTTTAATAGTTAACGATGTTGATTTGTACCATCTCGCCAAAGGAGATATATTATTGGTCGGAAGAAGAAAACAAAAGGAAACAAGGATAATTTTTTTTTTAACCTTTTTAAATTGAGTATATTCAATAATATATATAGCCTTTTATGGCCCCAGGCAATATTTCTCCGCACATCCCAGAGCAGGAAATAGTTTACGGCCTGTTAAGCAGTGGCACTCAAAGAAGCAGGGCGGAAGAGCAATTATTCAGGCAGTATGATTATTTTATGAAAGAGGGTATTCGAAAATACTCTTTGTCAAATGACGAATCATTTGATGCGTATTCCGATGCAATAATCTCCGCTATAGAAAAAATCACCAACCGGTCATTTGAGGGCCGATCCTCCCTGAAAACATGGATTTACCAGATTTACCACAACAAATGTGTTGACCTTTTGCGCAAAAAGTCGACTAATAAGTACAGCGTGCATAACACACAGACTATTTCTGATATGTTATTTGCGTTGCCGGATAAGGCCCGGTCAGTAGTTCAGGAAATGATGGATAAAACGGATAAGGAATTATTGAGCCGGCGGTTATCGGAAATCGGGGACCTCTGCAGGAAACTGCTATTATTCTGGGCCGAAGGGTATCCCGATAAAGAAATCGTGGCGCTGATGGAGTATAAAACAGCCGATGTGGTAAAGACCAGCCGGTTGCGGTGCATGGAGAAATTGCGCCAATTATATCAAAGCCAAAAATAACAAAGAAGAAATGACAGACAATCTCGAGTATATTGACAATTATTTTAAGAAAGAACTAACCCCCGAACAATCCGGCCAATTTGAACAACGAATCACGGATGACCCGGCTTTTGCGGAAGAAGTGGCTTTTTACCTGGGCACCAAGGAAACACTGGAGGCACAATTGGCGGCGGAAAAGAAAGAAAGATTCCGGACTATATATAATAATAGGGAAACTCCGGTAGTAAGAATGAATCCAGTAAGAAAACTTTGGCCCTATGTTGCGGCGGTGGCGGTTACGATTGTGCTGGTTGCCCGGTTTGTTTTTTTCAATATAGCAGTATCGCCTGTAAAACTGGCAGATGAGTACATGCGGGATAATTTTCAAAACCTGGGCGTGCCGATGGGTAGTGATAATGATCTTCTTTCGAGGGCGAAAAATTTATTTAACGAGGGAAAACTGGATGAGGCACTTATTACCCTTGAACCATTGGTACAAAACGAAAGTTCTAATTACGAGGCATTGGAAATTGCCGGAATTGCCGCCCTTCGACTGGAACAATACGATAAAGCGTTAAGTTATTTTCAAAGACTGGAAAACTTTCCCAGGAAACTCAGTTCGAACCCAGGAAAATTCTATCATGCCCTTGTTCTAATTAAGCGCAATCAGCCAGGCGACTCAAAAATTGCGAGGCAATTGCTGCAGCAGGTGGTGGATGAAGACCTGAAAGGAAAGAAAACCGCGAAGAAATGGCTGGAAAAAAAATGGGAGTGATATCTTTTGAGCTTTCTGGGTGAAATTTTTTTAGCAATAACGTTGAATTCGTTGACATATATCAATTCAAAATAAGATATTCCAATGAGCAGGCTATAAATTTTAGTATATTAGTATTGAGAAGAATATCTGCATTTCCTTACTCCACGATTACTCTTATCACTTCAGGAATAGTTGTAAATCTTGATCATTACTCAATGAGAAAAAAAATAGTTGGGTTTGTTTCCTTTGCGCGGGAATAGTACGACAAAGTTTTAATGATAAAAATACTTTTTACAATAGCTTATCCTGAAACCATAATATTAGTTCGTCACTTACTATTTTGAAGAGATAGTTTTATAATTGTTTTCTCTGTGATTTCTGTGCAATCGCGATTTCTTTTAAATATTTAAACGACAATACAGCCACTCACCACCATTCCTGCTCAGGAAACTTTTATTTTAATCTAACCCTACTTATAACAAACTTGCAGTTATGAACTAATAATGCAAGACAATTATTAAAATAAAGACGATGGATCTGAATTTTGGTATAATGGCCGATTCATTTAGAAAGTTTTAAAGGGTAATATATATTATTTAACCAATAAAAATATTATTTATGAAATGGGCTAAAAACAAAGCAATGAATTAGATGCGGTAGATTCTTGATAACAAGGATAAGCGCCAAATTTCTGCTTTTAAAGTTATTTCGTCCGACATACTAAATGCTGATCTTAAAACAAAAGAAACTTGAAATGGATTCTTATCCTATTGAGGACAAACCGGATACTGAATACACGTTGTGGAAAAATGGCTTATTACTTTATCCTGAATGATGATCGATTCCAAAAACCCTTTGTGTTAAATCAGAAAGCGTGAAGAAAGTATGAAATATTTGTTGGTGGCTTTCTATATTATCATGATAAGATAATTCAAACAATATCCTGAAGGCAAAGGAATTACTTTAGACATTGGATGGTAACCCTAAATTGAAAGATTATCCGGCAGCAATAACAAAAGGATAATATTACTTATAAAGGATTTTGAACATTATATTTATTTCGAATGGCTTCCAAAGGGAAAAGGAAATAAAACAAAAACGCAGGTTATAATTCATATTAATCCCACCCCCCCTGAATTTAATCCCAATCCGCCACCACCGCCACCGCCACCACCACCTGAATCGAACGGATAATTACAATTGGATATTGGCAAGAAAATCATTTTTGGAACATAAGGGTTTTTTGTCAAAAGACTACGAAGGCATGTTTAATACATAAATTCCTTTAGACACCCTGGCAGTAGTAAATAACAGGTTGAATTGAAAGAAACTCTGTCAGGGATGTTCTATAGATTGTTTAGGTTAAGGCTAAAGAAATAGTTAGGAGTAGCAATGATTAGGTAGTGACATTACAATTTACCCCGATGCAAAAAAAAATGCTTTTCCTGGTAAGTTGTGCTATTTTGTTCGCTGGACCTTTCCATGGACAATGTCCCCCTAGTGGTACAATGAGGAATCGTATTATATCCCTTAGAGATTCTTTAAAACCTCCTCCCCAGGAACAACTTAAGGAATTACATGGATATGTAGATGGAATGAAGGCCTGCCCATACAAAAATGACTCCACGCATGTCTTTTTGCTCGGTAGAATTGGAGATATATATTTCAGACAGGCAGACTTCTTAAATGCGGTGCAATACCGGCAACAGGCCATTACGATCATAACAGTAAATGCCGGTAAAAAATCTGTAAACCCAAAATCCTTGCCCGGACGATATTATTACCTATCTCTTGCGTATGACTCACTGAACAATTTTACGGAGAAAATGAAAGCGCTTGACAGTTGTTCTACAATTGCTATCAGGTTAAAAGTTGTAGACAGAGCCTGTCTGATTGCATTATATAAGCAGGTTGAGTATTACTTTGACATTGGAGAATATAGCCGCTGTATAGATTATGCGATAAAATGTGAAATGTTGGGTCAGGAATATGCCGATAGAAATGTTGATGTAAAAATAGAAAAATATGCTGGTGAGAGATATGCTTTAAGCAGTTTGGGCTGGCATGTAAATGCTCTGCTAAAATTAGAAAAGATTAAACCTGCTGAAGAACTTCTAAATGACAAAATTGATAAGTACAAAAAATCCGGCCTCATAAATTACCTGGGATTAGTATATGGCCAATTAGCACAAGTGCAAGAATATAAGAATAATTACGATAAAGCAATTTCTTATTATCAGCAGTCACTTAAGTGTTATCAGGCGGATAAAGACTATTTCAATTGTAAGCAGACATTAAAGGATATAGGCCATAACATTTATTTTAAGCATTTTGGTAACGTTGATAAAGCGCTAGTTTATTACAGAGAAGCGCTTAAATATAATAATGGAGATATATTCAGTAAAACGGAAGACGAATTTGAATCATTAAACATATATGATAATATTGGGACCGTATATGTTCAGAAAGGGTTGTATGATTCCGCTTTTATTTATTTTCAGCGAGCCTTTGACCAAATTAAGCCCGGCGTTACAGAGGAAGGTATTTTACATAGTACCCGGCAAGAAATACTGCAATTAAAAAGAAATTATTACCTCACCAGTCTACTGATTAATAAAGGAGATGCTTTTCTTAAGCAGTATAATGATAAATTTCAAAAGAATTCCATCACGAAGGCGGTAAACATATACAAAGTGACCGACCAATTGCTGCATAGAATAAAAGCTGAACAAACCGATCTGGAATCCAAACTCTTCTGGCGAAGTGATAGCCGGCGTTTATATGAAAATGCCATTGAAGCTTGTTACATAGAGGGAGAATACGGCTGATGCTTTTTATTTTTTCGAAAGAAGCAGGGCCGTGTTGTTAAATGACCAGTTCAATGAAAAACGATTTTTGGGAGAACAGGATATTATGCAACAAACGCAGATAAAAAAGAAAATACTTCAACTGCAAAGAGAATCTGACACGGCAAATAAATCTTCGGGACGGTTTTCTGAATTGCAAAACGAAATATTCGATCAAAAACAAAGATTCGATCGTTTGAATCAGGTAATAAAATTGAAGAACCCTTTGTATTACCAGAGTTTCCTGGACTCAACTGTTATTACAATACAGGATGCAAGGGAGAAAATATTGAAGGATCACCAGGCACTGGTTGAATTGTTTAATGGGGACAGCACAGTGTATGCGCTCATAATCACAAAGCAACATATCCATTTTAATAAAATAGACAAGGCCAGTTTCAAAAATTTGTCTGACTCGTTTACCTTTTATATCTTCCAGTTTTGATTTAATAAACAGAAATTTTGATGCATTTATAAAAGTTTCTAACCAATTATATCAACTCATTTTTCAGAATATCTCTTTACCTTCCGGCCGTATAATCATTTCCCCAGATGGGCAATATTTCCCTTTTGAAGCCCTGGTAACGAGCGGGGCCAATCAGCCGCTTACGTGGTTTTTGAATGATTATGCCGTGAGCTATACTTATTCGGCCCGTATCATGATGAATGATTTTAAATCCGGATCTACAACTTCAGGCAAGAACTTTATGGGTATAGCTCCCGTTAATTATCCTTCCGCTTTTTCACTGGCTGCTTTACCAGGAAGTGATCGTTCACTGTATAAAATTGCTAACTATTTTAATAATTCTATTACCAAAGTGGAATCTCAAGCTTCACGGAATAATTTTATGGGACTGTTTTCACAATGCAGAGTAATCCAACTCTATACCCATTCGGCGGATAGCAGTATCAATAATGAACCAGTTATTTATTTTGCTGATTCCGCATTGTATCTCTCCGATCTTATCAGCGAGTTTAAACCGCTTACGAGGCTTGTTGTATTATCAGCCTGTGAAACGGCAAGGGGAAAAATTTACCAGGGCGAGGGGGTATTCAGCTTTAACCGTGGCTTTGCTGCCTTAGGTATTCCGGCCGCTATTACCAATCTATGGTCTGTGGATAGTAAATCCACTTACGAACTCACTGAGCTTTTTTATAAATATCTGGCTGATGGATTTCCAACAGATGTAGCCTTGCAAAAGGCTAAACTATATTTCATTCAAAATGGGGACAAGGAAAAATTATTACCTTATTATTGGGCTGCCCCGATACTTGTCGGCAACACTGAAGTGATTCAATTCAGTCATTCTTTCCGCTGGATCTGGCTATTGTCTGGTGGAATTGGGCTTTCAGCACTGGGTATATGGTATTTCCTAAGGCGCCTAAGGAGGCCACGCTCCCTTGCCTGATGATTAATATTAAAATCAAGGAATACAAATTCCAAGAACTGTAAACATAGTAGACAAGAGCATTCTTACTGGTCTGGACAAAAATTAACCCAATTCAATTTGCCGTCGGTTCATTTATCAATTTCCTCCCATTCACCCACAAAAAATATATCCTTTACCAATTCTCCTTCCGCTTTTATTTTTTTGCCTACCAGATCTTCTAGTTCGGAATTTTTAAACGGACTCTGCCCGGGTTGACGCAATACATAGCTTTGCTTACCTGCTTTTATACAGATGGCATCATATTCTGTTTTGCTTTTTTTGCCGACGGCTTTCTTAAATACTTCTCCTTCAATTTTCATAACCATTAATTATTTACTGACCACTAATTTTTGTTCTACGATCTGGCCATTCAATTCGCGAAGAATCAATACGCGGCGTTTCTTTATCGTCAATCCATTTACCTTCATTTTTTTGGCAGAACTATATACCGAATATTTCAAATCAATCGAGAGAGATGACTTTGGTGATCTGACGGACTTATTTCCCCTCCGGACGAGGTCGGGCAACTGAATGGCGAATGTTTTGGCTGCTGTCGTGGATTTTATTTTATTCGCTCGCAATATTCCTTCAATTTCCTTTTTGAGTGTTTTGCTTTTCGTTGATTTTACTTGCTTCAGGGAGCTTACGGTGTTCTTTAACTCGCCCGCCTTCATTTCTAATTCAGCCCTTCTCCCTTTCCGATTAGGAGTAAAAAAAGTATTGCCAGATGACCGGGTGGCTTTTTGTTTGGGGCCGGTACCCTTTGCCCGGTAAAAATGAAGGGAGGGATCCCCGGCCAGGTTAAACTGCGCCAGCGTTTTATAATCCACCGGATCGGGCTGATTGAACTTTGAAAAATATTCCTGCCTTGTTTCCAGAAAGGCCCGCCCTAATGATGCACCGTTTAATAAGTGACGCAAAAAATACTTGGCAATAAGATCCGCATTGTACAAGAATTTTTCCCCGTTAACTGCGCCAAACGCGGAGCAACTACTGCCCACATAACCAATCGCTCCATTTAACAGGTAACTATTGCAGATACTCATGGGCAGATCCAGTTTCGGTTTTGGTTCATATAATTGTCCTCCAAAGCAACATTCCGCCACTACCACGGTACCCACTTTAAGTTTCTTATTTACATCCAGGCTGTTAATAGATGCCGGCTCTATTTCATCTGTCTTTGCATCCTGTCCCCAAAAACGCGCATCAATTTCACCCCCATGACAGTTAATTAAATGAACCAATGGCGAGAGATCGGCTTTTTTCCATTGACCTTCTTTGCGTGGTGGAGATACAAAGGAAGTGTGTTTATAACCCAGAGCCTCTAAAATGATTTTGTCAGTAATCTTATTCCAGGTACCCGTACTCAGGGCAAAAAGGTTTTTTGGGAAGACAGATAATGGTTTCCAATTGACCGACGTGTCAACTACTTTGGAAAAATAGGCTAGGTCTGCCTTTCCGGGTATGTCGGGTAATCGGCCCACCACCCGCGAAGGATTAATATAATTCTGGACCCGCTTGTTCTTATTATACGGGGCTTCGCATGCGTAGGGGAGATCGCTGTCTATCATTTTTTCATCATCATCATCTTCGCTATCGCGGTTACTCATCGTAGCAATATAATTATCATTTACCAGCGACTGGAATGGGATAATATCCTGCGCCCCGAATAGCAAAATATAATCGGGCGTAAAAAAATGAACCAAATCATCCACCGCATTTTTATGCTGGATTTCATTAGTGGGCTTAGTAACGGCTTTGGCTTTGCAGGTCTTCATCATGCCGGTATCATCTACAAATATATATTTGCTGCTCAGTCCTTTGCTTTTGTCGGCATCTACCATCTTTTTCAGCAGCGCCACTACGTTTGAGTAATCGGCGGAATATTTTTTTTGGAGGGCGGTTTTACTGGTAATAATCAGTTTGTCAACAGCCATAAGATAGGTTTTGGTATAAATTATACCCTTAAGTTACGGCAATAAAATCATAAGCCAATATTACAAAACTGGAGGGGTTGCCTTATTATTAAACAGAGTTTCCGTATTTGGCTGCCAGTTCAGAGCGGGAATGTACATTCAGTTTCCGGTAAATATTTTTAATATGGGAGTTGAGTGTTTCAACGGATATAAAAATGGTACCGGCAATTTCCTTGTAGCTGTTTCCTTTTATAAGGAGTAGTAAAATTTCATTTTCCCGGTCAGTAAGATGGGATTGATCCAGTTCATTTTTTGTTTTTTGCCGCGTTTTAAAGTAGTCTAATACTTTGGAAGCGATCAACCCATTCATGGGAGATTCACCCTGGTTTACTGCGAGCACGGCGTCCAGTATTTTTTGCGGTGAATCTTTTTTCAGTAAATAGCCGTTTGCGCCTGCCTTGATAGCCCCGAATATTTTTTCTTCATCTTCAAAAACGGTTAACATCATTACTTTCATTTCGGGCCATTGTTTTTTTAATTCCCACACAGCTTGTATACCGTTCATACCCGGCATATCTATATCCATTAACACTACGTCTGGCTTTTCCACTTCAAAACGACCCATCATCTCCTCGCAATTTTCCAGTTTATGAATCAGCCGAAAGTTTTCATTCAGTTGCAGAATAATGGATATGGCGGTACGGTATTGGGGATTGTCTTCTATAATGGCGATATTGAGCATGACTTAAAGTTAGTTAATGATCCTTCCTATTCCTCTCCCAAGAACTTGGTATTCTAAAAGGATAAGGCAGGCTCATAGTAATAGCAGTCCCTTTTCCGGGAATACTTTCAATAATTATGTTACCATTCAGAACTTCCGTTCTTTTTTGCATATTCCTCCAACCACTTCCACTTCCTTTAGTAGACCCATCAAATCCTTTTCCATTATCAGTTATTTGCAAAACGAACTGGTTGTTGCTGATCGAGATATTCGTTGTACACTCCGTAGCCTCAGCATACTTAATCATATTATTGAGGGCTTCTTTAAAAACCATAAAGATATTCTGTCTTATTTCTCCTGACATCAGCATTTCTTCATTGATACCCTTGCTTTCAATATGGTATTGAATATTCTTAGCATGACAGATGGGGGCGGCGAATTTTATCATAAGATTTTTCAGGCTTTTAAAATGATCGTGCTGTGGATTCGTAGCCCATGCAATTACTTCGAGTCTTTCCAGCATTTCCGTTGAATTGACTTTTATTAGTTCTGCAATCACCGGGTTGTCTGGATTGTCTTGTAATATTTCTGAATAGGCTTTTACACTGCTGAGGGTGGCACCCACATCATCGTGTAAGTCGCGGTGTAAGCGGTTGCGAATTTGCAGTACACGGAGTTTTTGCTGTAAGCGATAGCGGAATAAGACATAGATGGCTGCTGCAATCACTGCAATGACAATTGCTATGAACCACCAGGTTTGATACCAGGCAGGTAAAATCGTAAAGTGAAAGGAGGCAGGCTCTTCATTCCATACTCCGTCACTGTTGGCGGCTTTTACCATAAAGCGATAATGACCCGGCAGCAGGTAAGAATAAGTGGTGAAATTCCTGTCTTCCAATATTACCCAATCATTGTCTGCACCTTCCAGCATGTAAGCAAATTTATTAGCAGCCGGGTTGTTGAAATCCATGGCGGCAAATTCAATACTGATAAAATTCTGATCATGCTTAAACTCAGCAGTTTTGCCCGGGTAAATACTTTGATTGAATACCTTAAAATCAGTGATCTGAACCTGTGGCTTACTATTATTCAGGACCAGGCTATCGGGATGAAAAAAATCTATCCCGTTCAAGCCACCCACAAAAATAGTTCCATTCTGCAATTTGCAGGCAGAATTGCGGTTGTATTCATTGTTGATCAATCCGTCCGCTCTGAAATAATTTTTGAATTTTTTTGCAGCAGGATCAAAACAGGATAAACCTTGGGAAGTACCCAGCCATATTTTGCCATTGTTATCTTTTACTATGCAATAGATGCTGTTGTTACATAACCCGTCATCTTCTGTAAAATGCTGAAAAGTTTTTTTCTGCCGGTCAAAATAGTTTAAACCGCCGCCTTTGGTACCCGCCCAGATGTTTCCATCTTCTTCAATAATTAAACTGGTAATATCGCTGGAACTGATACTGTTTGCCCTTTGTTTACTGGCTGTATATTTTGTTATTTTTTGCGTGTTCATATTAAAACAAACCAGGCCATCGCCTGCTGTACTTAACCAAATTTCATCATTATAAATCTTAATATCCGTTATTGTAAAACTAAAATCCCAGTGCTTTAAAGTATTCAATAAATATAAACTGCCGGAGGTGGCGTACCATATTGTATGATTTTTACCTATTACCAGGCCACGGGTAGGCTTGCGATTAGCTATTATATTGCTGAACCTGGTTAACTCAATTGCTTTGTTTAAAATGGAGTCAGTTACCCTTTCGGGGTTTAGAAAACAAAAATCCCGAAGCCAGTTTTTATAATTATAATCCTTTACAGAAAAATGCTGTATCGTATTATGCTGAAGCGAATACCTGGAAAAAAAGGAATTTACAGTATTATAATGAATCCTGACAATATCCTTTGATTCCGCAGAAAGACCTAAGACAAAATTATTGAATAGTGTAGGGTTGGTTGATATATCAGTATTCAGATGAGAAAACCTGGCCTGTTGTGGATTCAGTTTATTAATTCCGTTGCCGGTTGCAATCCAGATGATGCCGGTATTATCCTGCATGATTGATAAAATAATTTCAGAACTGATTGTTTTTTCTGGATTGCCGGGAGTATAATGAAACTCAGTTCTTTTTTTATTATCATAAAACCGGAGACCGTCAGTTGCGGCAATCCAAATATTTTCATTATTGTCTTCAAACACATGGCGAACTTCGTTAATTCCTTTTTTAAATTTCAACGTATCAGTTATTGATTTATCCCTTGGAAAATTACAAGTTAATATATCAGAGGTATTAAGTGCAATATGAAAGAGGCCACGGCTGTCAACCAGAAAAAAAGATAAATATTGGGTTGCCCATGGTTTATCTACCGGCAAACTTATAAAATCAACAAATCTTTTACCCAGGCTGTCGTATTGCCATACATTTACTGCACCAGATAAATTATTTGCTACGTACATATTTCCTTTCTTGTCTTTAGTTACTGGAGCATTCTGCCACGAGAATTTATCTTTGTTCGCGCTATTGTTATCAACCTTTATAGATTGTTCTTTTTGGGAATGAATATTAACCAGGATAAAACTATCAGCGGTTTTTACCAAAATTTCATTGGCTGTTGCCATTAATACCTGTTGTATTCCTAAAACATTATTTTGCATTGTAAGCCGGGTAAATCTATTTTTTACTGGATCATATTTGCATACTCCGGCATTTGTACCGAGCCAGATATTTCCGTCCCTGTCTTCACAAATACTGTTGATTGTGTTATTGGGTATAGAATTACTGTCATCCGGATTATGCTTGAATTTTTTAAAATGGTATCCGTCATACCGGTTAAGGCCATCATGCGTGCCAATCCATAAAAAACCTTTACTGTCCTGGATGATTGTGTAAATGTAATTTTCTGAAAGGCCCTGTTCGGTGGTAAAATGTTCGAAACGGAAATTGTTCTGGCTGAAGTTTGAATAGGGATCAAGAAACATGATAAGTAAGAGAATAAGCCTTGGCATATTTTGAAAATAAAATTTCATTCGGTCCAATTTCGTATTCTAATCTACCAAAAGAGATTGGTAAATTTTTATTTCGTTTTATAATTAGAAAAGGTCTTGCAGCCAAAACAGCAAGACCTAAAAAGGTGGGGTCTTATTTGTTACTCAAGTTTTACAATCTTTATAATTTCCCGTTCTGCATTGTTAAAAACTTCAACAATATAAGTGCCTGCTTTCAGAGCTTCGCCAAAACGGATTGTTTTGCCGGGGGTAAGGTTTGATTTTGTTTCTATTAATCTTCCATTTACATCATAAACTTTCAACTGAAAGATATTTTCAATACTGTTATTTATTAAAAGATTGAATTGATACCCTGAAGGGTTCGGGAAAACAATTACATCAAATATTGTATTTTGATTTTCAGTTATATCAACTAATTGCTTGTTCTGTGGCTGATTATTTATATCCAGATCGCTGATTCTGAATTCAACCCATTCAGACCATTCTGAATAGTTTAGCGGGGCGTTGCATTTAGAGCGGATACGCCACATATATTTTTTAGTTTTTTCAAGATCATTTAATACATATAGATCACGAGACCCACCTAGCTCTACAATAATAGTATTAGCAATATTTCCATATTCAATTTCATATAAGCTTTGACAGCGGAAAGCGGTCCATTTTAATATGGCCTTATTGCTGTTGCCAAGCCGTTGTGTGCAAAGTCCATTCGGAGGCCTGCAAATTTCCTGTACTCCAACTGTGATATTTCTTGAACGAGATTCACATTCACCATTTTTTACTTTTACATAATAAGTTCCGGGCTCAGTTACAGTTATTGTTTGTTCTTTTTTCCCATTTGACCATTCGTATGCCGTTCCGGTATTTGCCATAAGCTTTACATTAATTGGCCATCCAGGGCATACCGTCAGGTTATCACGGGTAAAAATTTCGGCAGTGCATTTATTTTGATCATCGCAGCCGATAGTTAAACTTTTTCTTTCTCCATCGAGTACAAAATTCATTCTTTCAGATTGTTGAATCGTAAAAAAAGTTTTACACCTGTCGTGTCCATAATCCATAAAATTCTGAGACATTGCGCCAAATTCTCCACCAGGAACCCCACCCGTATTATTGCAGGAGGCCCCTGGTCCAGTTAATATTGGGAAACTTGCCAGGCAGCCGAAGTTCGCTCCTTTTTGCTCGGGTGTGTCGTCTATTCCATCATCATCGGTGCAATCACCAGATTTTGGTGAACCTGATCTTCCAAAAATATGCAGCAAACCGAGATAATGACCAATCTCATGTGTACAGATTTTCCCAAGATTAAACGGGTCATTTAATGGTTGTGTTCGTCCAAATCTTTCATAGTGAATACCAATTCCGTCTCTATCATGATTTGGAATTAAATATTCAAATCCTGGAAGATAAGAGGTTATGCCCAATGCACGGGCATCACAGTTTTTCTCCGCAATTTCTTCTAGAAAATTACCTATCCAAATATTCATATATTTTTCTTCTGGCCATGGATCGTGTCCGCCTCTTAAGGTATATTGAAAATCCATATTGTTAATACCAAAAGACTTTACAGCGGTTTTAATCCTGACGATTCCATTACTGGGATTACCAAACTCATCCCTGTCTGCTAATTTGAATTTTATTTCCGGGTTTCCGATAAAACCTACAAAAGGGCCATAAGTATCAATGATATTTGTATTATTGTTAGTAAAATCTTCATTTAATACATCAATTTGGGATTTAATGATGGCATCACTTATATTTTGCTCAGGATTGTTCCATAGAACATGCACAACCACTGGAATAATTTTTTCTGAACTATTCGTTCTCTGTGATGTTTCGTTGATATTACCATCACAGTCATTATCGTACTCATCACAAATTTCCGGGGCTCCTGGATAACAACCAGACCCACATTTTTCCGGATCATCATCACAATCACCACTACCTGACCCCTGTGAGGTTGACCAGCCTACACCTTGCGGTGGATTAATCCCAAAGAATATATCATGATAATAACCATCCCCATCAGCATCCCTATACCAATATCTGGGACAAGTATTATAATGAACACACACATATATGGGCACAGGTTCAAGCGGATTAGTAAGATAGCAGCTGTCTAAAGTACAGGGGTCCCCATCCGAACATGCACCGGGTAAACAAAGCGGAGGAATCTGGGCAAAACTTTTTGCAGTAAGTATCAAACAAGTATTGATGAGAGCAATGAACTTAAACATTTTTTTCATTGTTTAAAGTTTTTATGGTGATTATTATCCCAGCGACCCCATATCAATTACAAACCGGTATTTCATAAAACTTTCATCCCGGCTTAATATTATTATTCATCCTGAAAAAATTATCCGGGTCATATTTTTTCTTGATGGCTTTCAGGCGATCATAATTTTCTCCATATGCATTTTTAATTCTTGCAGCATCATCGTTGTCCAGGTGGTTTACATATACCCCGTCGGTAAATGGTTCTATCTCTTTCCAGAAATTTCTTGTCCAGGTAATATTCTTTTCATCATCAGCAGGCTCAATCCACTGACTGATTATATCACTATCCCACTGATCCTTTCGGTGAGAAAATGCGGTACCGCCGGGATCGACTCCTGCAGCAGCACCGCGAATATGAAATAACAATACAGGAGATAATGGAGAGGGTCTTGTAGCTACATTCCTGATAAGTATGTCTAATAAATCATCTGATATTTCTGTAAAGTATCCTGATTTCCAGTAACGACGGATACCGGTGGGGCATGCTGCATCTAATATAGATTGCAATTGTTTGTAGGGGATTTCTGTAATCATATCTGCCAGCGGAGTACCGAAAGCCCTCAGTGGGGCAAGGTGTTTTTCCGCCTGCTTTATATCACCCATCCATGCAGGAAGTATGAATGTAACCGGTAAACCATCGGGGGTAACAATAAATCCGGAATAGCTCATCATTTCATCAGGAGTGTTCCGGATATAGCTTCGGTAAAATTGAAGTACTTCCTTAGCCTTATCCATCGGATAAAGTATCATTCCCGCAATGACATTTGGTCCAAATGAATGTAACTGGTATTCAAACTTTGAGACGATCCCAAAATTGCCACCACCGCCTCTTATGGCCCAATAGAGATCGGCATTATTGGTCTTATCAACTTTTATTTGTTCTCCATCTGCAGTAATCATTTCTGCAGACAAAAGATTATCGCAGGTAGTACCATGCTTTCCCATCAACCAGCCGAGGCCGCCACCCAAGGTAAGCCCAGCAATACCGGTATCGGAAACAGTACCGCCTGTTGTGGCAAGCCCAAGTGGTATGGTTGCGTCATCAAATTCAACCCACAATACGCCTGGTTCGGCAGTGGCCGTTTTATTGACAACATCTACATGAATGGCTTTCATTTTTGAAAGATCAATCATCAACCCAGCTTCACATACGGCATTACCTGCTACATTATGTCCGCCACCGCGAACGGATACTATCAAATTATTTTTCCTTGCAAACTTTACAGCTGCTGCAATATCATTGCTGCTGGTGCATTGAGCAATGAGTGCCGGTTTTCTGTCAATCATTCCATTCCACACTTTCCTTGCAGCTTCATAACCGGGATCGCCGTCAGTCAATACATTTCCATTAATTAGTTTTTGCAGTTGACTTTTCATGATGTTAATTTTTGTAGCTGATTTTGATTCATCAATACCTTATCCATCCATTCTGCCAGAATGATGCATCCTGTTGATCCTGCGGATTAAAAAATCCCTGGAGTGAAACTTCCCCAGTGGCTCCGCTGAATTTTCCAGTGCCGCCAATAATATCTGCAGTGCCAGAGAAATTTATTCTTGTGGGGCCTGCCGGTATTGTTGAATTACCAGTTTGATGAAACCATACTGAATTTCCTTTGCCATCATAAACTATGGTGCTAACCGATGATGGTATTCCGGTAAACCCTGCTGCGGCTAATGGCGCAGAAAAAAATTGTGTAACAGGCGCAGGCACGGATGAAAACAATGGGGGATTGAAAGGAACGTATTGATTGAAATAAGTTTTAGCATTTCCTATATGTGTAGCATTACCATCGCCACCACCCGGATACCAGGCAAGAAATGGAGTGGGGTGAGTGGGATCCCAGCCATTGGCAATATCTGGTACAAACATGTACCAGGTATCAAAACTGTCGCGGTATGCACGGGTTACCGGGTTATGACTTGCAGTAACTGTCGATACCTCAGCGGACTGGTTTTCTGGCAGGGTAATTTCTTTTTGGCAAGAACTAATAATTAAAGTAAGAAGCACTGGCAAAAGAATAGACGTTGCCCAGGTTGATTTTTTTTTCATACATCAATTTTTTAAGGTTAATGATAAATGCCAAACAGAACCATTGGTATATTGGCAGGGTAGAATTCATTTCAATGTAATTTCAAACTTAGCGTAAGATTCTTAGGCAGGCAATCCCATAAACTTGGCATTTTTTAATTTACTTTTTCTCTCGAGCATTCATCGGAACATACCTGCCTGGCAAACGCCGTTTATGCCAATTATTCATTTCAATGAGGATCAAGGGCCCATTACTCATGCACCATGCAGGTATGACACCCGCCCTGGAAGAAATATAAAATCAATAAGGAAACTGGTATGGATGAAAGGAAAGGGTATGTTATATAATGTAGCAGATCCTATTTCATTAGTCGCGGAAGTTGACAAAAAGGAAACATCGGGTAATACCTGGCAGCGCTGATCAGGCCGGACCAGGAAAATTTTTTACCTGTCTGCTCACAACAAAGAGGAAATAATGGTTAGACAAAGTCAATCAAACTAACCTGTGTTCTTTTATTTTCTTCCCGGAAATGGAAAGTGATAGGATCTGCTTCAGCAAACAGAAAGGATAATAATAAATAGTAATCGGGTTGGGTATAACTAAAAAGCGAACTTGCTTCCTAATAAAACTTTTTACTGTACTGAATGGCTGTTTGAACTACTTGTAGCAAAAGAGTAGTGTTTTGAAAAACAAATAAAACTATTTCATTGAAAGAAGTACCATCATAATCATGAGCAATCGTATTACGAACATCACGAATATCAATTAAGGTTGCAGCCGAAGTAATAATTCCTTTTTTTTCAGCCTGAAGTATCCTGTCTCTCACTGTTCCTGGTGTATCTCCATCCAATCGCTCAATAGTTTTTAAAACTTTTTGAATCAGCAGATCGCTTACTCTTGCAAATCGTCCGGTTAAGGCTTCAAGCTCAATTAATTGTTCTTCTGTGTATGGTGAGGAAGAAATAAAAGCCTTGCATCGATCAACGGATGTGGAGAGATGCCCAGCAGCTTCACTAGCTTGCCGCAGACTTTCTTCCAGTAATTTTATGGCGTTGGGTGCAGGCAAAGCAGTTGGGGTTCTATTACTTTAATAAAGGTATCGTTGAAATCTTTTTTAACTATGAGGTCTAATTTCTGCTCTTCTATTTCATCAAAAATTCCCACTCTTATTCTTATTTTTTCGGAAAAACCGATCTTATCAGAAATAACAAGCAGGTCAATATCTCCCCCCTTTGCCTGGTCGTTGGTTCTGGAACCAAAAAGATAAATTTTTGCATCGGGATCTTCCAGAAGGACATGGTCCCTGATAACCCGTATTTCTTTTTGAGTCAGTCGCATAAAAACTGAAATTAATCAAAATCTACAAGCCGGCAAAGCAGACTGTTTATCATCCTAGTTCCGGATACAGCGGAAACTGTTTCATGAATTCCCCTACTTCTTTTTTGACCGTGCCATTTAAATTATTGTCGTCGGCATGCATCAATACTTTATCAATCATAGCTACTACGGTTTCCATATGCGACTCCTTCATGCCCCTGGTGGTAATCGCCGGAACCCCTACCCGGATGCCGACTGGTAACGAAAGGAGATTTATCATCAAATGGAACGGCATTTTTATTCAGGGTGATATGGGCTTTGTCTAATGTTTCCTGCGCTTTTTTACCGGTAATATTTTTATTCCGGAGATCAATCAGCATTAAATGATTATCGGTTCCATTACTGATCAGGTTATAACCCCGACTAACAAATGCTTTGGCCATTGCCTGTGCGTTGTTAATAATTTGCTTGCCGTACGATTTAAAATCTTCTGATAAGTATCTCCCCAAAAGCAATGGCTTTCGCTGCAATAACATGTTCTAGCGGTCCACCCTGTGTGCCGGGGAAAACGGCGAGGTCCAGCAACTGACTCATTGTTCTGGTATTACCTTTTGGATCTTTGATTCCCCAGGGATTTTCAAAATCATGCCGGAGCATAATAATTCCACCCCGCGGACCGCGTAATGTTTTATGAGTAGTGGAAGTAATGATATGACAATGATCGAGCGGGTCGTTTAATAATCCGGAGGCAATTAAACCGGCCGGATGCGCGATATCGGCCAATACCACCGCACCAATTTTATCAGCCACCGCGCGGATACGGGCATAATCCCAATCGCGGCTATACGCAGAGGCCCCGCAAATGATCATCTTTGGCTTTTCTTCCAGCGCCTTTTTTTCTAATTGATCGTAGTCTACAATCCCGTCTTTGGTAACACCATAATGCAAGGCATGGTAAGTTTTACCGCTGAAATTAGCCGGGCTGCCATGTGTTAAGTGCCCACCCATACTGAGATCAAGCCCCAATATTTTTTCGCCGGGTTTCATGACAGCCAGGAAAACAGCGCCATTGGCCTGGGCACCGCTATGCGGTTGTACATTGGCCCAACTGGCATTAAATACTTTTTTGAGACGCTCAATAGCGAGCGTTTCAATTTCATCTACTACTTCGCAACCACCATAATACCGTTTACCGGGATAGCCCTCGGCATATTTATTCGTCGGTACGGTGCCCATTGCCTGGATAACCTGCAAGGAGGCAAAATTCTCCGATGCGATCAGTTCAATGCCATACCGCTGGCGCTCTAATTCTTTTCTAATAAGATCGAAAACTACGGTGTCTTTTTGCATAAAGGCTAAACCCTTAACGGGAATTTTATAGCTGAATAGATTTGATGTGGTACCAGTGAGTAATCTTCCTGCCGGATTAGCAGTCACAACATAAGTTGATATGGGAACTATCGCCGGAACACTCAATAATTGCGCAAAATTAAGCCTGTAGCCAACAGGATGGACGATTTGTACCTAAAGTTTTTCTTTGCTGCAAAAAGTGCTATTTTCGTTCGCTTTAATTCCGGTAACCAAAGCAAATACCTGAACTGAAAAGTAGCAGCAATTTTTAGAACTATTATTAGCCGGTGGGGTTAAGTAGTTTACATTAAAAGCGTCCGCCCCAGGCGGATACAGGGCATGAAAGCAATAATTCCCGTGGCCGGCGCAGGCACTAAGTTGCGTCCGCATACATATACACAACCTAAGGCACTGATACCCCTGGCTGGTAAAACCATCCTGAGCATAATTGTGGATCAGCTCCGCGAAGCAGGAATAAATGAATTTGTTTTTATTATCGGGTATCTCGGTGAGAAAATCAAAGATTACATGGAGGAGAAGTATCCCGGACTGCAGGTACATTTCGTACAGCAAACTGACCGGCATGGGATAGGCCATGCGATACAACTAACCCGGGAAATTGTAGGGGAAGACGAAATTTTTATTGTGTTAGGGGATACCATTTGCGAGTATGATGTAAAAGCGGTACTGGAAATGCCTTATTCCGGATTGGGAGTGAAAAAGGTGGATGATCCCCGCAATTTTGGAGTGGCGGAAATTGGGGAAGATGGTTTTATTGACAAAGTGGTGGAGAAGCCCCAGATCCCCAAAAGCAATATGGCACTGGTGGGTATTTACCGGATAAAAGAAACGGCCTCCTTATTTAATTGTATAGAAAATAATATCCGTAACCAGGTTATGACGTACGGTGAATTCAGCATAACGGATGCTATTGAATGTATGATACAGAATGGGGCCCAGTTCCAGTCGTTTAAAGTGGAAAACTGGTTCGACTGCGGTAAGAAGGAAACCTTGCTCGAATCAAACGCCACCCTGATGAAAAAATTCGGGGGTGTGATAGCGGAAGGACCTGCATTTGATAATACCATCATTGTTCACCCCGTAAGCATTGCACCTGGCTGTGATATTAAAAACAGCATCATTGGACCCAATGTTACTATTGGTGAACGGACAACAATCAGTTATTCCATAGTAAAAGATTCTATTATTGGTTCATTTGCCCACTTATATGATATTGTTCTAACCCATTCATTGATAGGCAACGATACAGAAGTAAAGGGCGAAAGCCGGAGCCTGAATATCGGGGATAATACCG
Organism: uncultured Chitinophagaceae bacterium; assembly: GCA_963775145.1. GTDB lineage: Bacteria > Bacteroidota > Bacteroidia > Chitinophagales > Chitinophagaceae > Endoryza. The sequence continues at coordinate 19,039 of CAVZHZ010000007.1, read as the reverse complement.
AAATCTATTTGGGGGAATCCTGATGCATTTAATTAATCGTTCACCTGGCAATTTTAACGGAATAAACTTAATTCGTATCTTTCCCCACTCGATGCAACAATTGGCATTACTTGTTTGTCCTTATGAAGCATAAGTGCGTGGTGGTGAGGCCTGTCATTAATCAACCATCAAATATTCCGGGTATGAAATTCACCAAAAAAATATTGCTATTGGTTCTTTTTTCTGTTCCCGTATTATGGGTTCAGGCAAATGAAGGCGGAAATGATAAAAAAGGCGATCCTTCTATAAACGGGTATGTATCTGATGCGGAAAATAAGAAGCCTGTACAGGGCGTTACTGTTTCCATTACCGGAAAGGGGCAGGATAAGAAAGAACTTATAACGGATGCATCCGGCAATTTTAAAACGAGCCAATTGTTGCCTGGTGAAGTAACTATTTTGCTTGAGAAAAAAGGATACAAGTCATATAGAAAGGAAGGCATAGTTATTAAAGAAGGAGTAACCCTCCGGTTAAATTTGGATATTGAAGAAGATGATGACGCGGGTGTGTTTCATCCGTTATTGCGGATGATGGATGGAGAATAAGTAATACTTACCTACTTATTATAATTACGACGGGCATTGCCCGTCGATTTTTTTTATGTTATATACAGGATATCAAAAATCCGATATTGTATGTAGGATAGGTGATTCGTGAAGATTTGCAGGTTTAAGTGGTTCAAAAATTTTACTAGCTGCTTTATACTATGATGGCTGGGCAAAATCGTCAGACGGAGACCGTCAGACGATGAGCAATCCCCAAAACCTACCAATCACGATTCTCGTTTCCCCACTCCGCTAAAGCATCGGTGGGCAGGCACGCATCCCTAATTCATCCCCCGCCACCTCTTCAAAAAAAACAGGGCTGAGAACAGCCCCGTGTTACTAACAGACATGAGAAAACTATCTTATTAATCGATATCAATGTTAAAGTCGTCGCCTTCTTTGGTTATGGTAGTTTTATCTTTCTTAAAATACTTTTTGTATTTGTTTGCTGTTTCCTGGGATTGTTTATTGCCGTTAATTTTCAACACGCTATTATCATATTCAATCTTGTAATTCTCTTTGGTAGAAAGAAGCCCTTCTTTTTCCATGCTATAAATCATTTCCTGGTAACCTTGCAATTCTTCTTTGGCTCGTTCAATTTCCGCCCCGGCCTTTTTTAATTCTTTAGACATATTTACTTTTTCAAGGTTCCAGTCGATCTTTACTCTTTCCATTTCCCGGCGGGCATCTTCCAGTTCTTTTTTAATTTGTTCCGTGTTTATTTTCTTTAGTTCCTGCTCTATTTCTTTGTGCCACTCTTTATTTTTTAATTGTTGTTCTATCTCTATTTTCGCTTGTTGAAGTTCCAGCCTGGCCTTATTCAGTTCTTCTTTAACGTTGGTTTCTTTCAGCACCTTTTCGATGTCCCGTTCAATCTTCTCAAAATCAATTTTACGCAAGGAAGCTTCGATTTCTTTCTCCATACGGGCAAAGTCTACTTCTTTCAGCGCCTTTTCGGCATCCAACTTTATTTTTTCCAGGTCGATATGTTTAATCGATTCTTCTATATCCTTTTTTATGTTATCCCATTCCTTTTCTTTCAATTCGTCCAGTTGTTGTTTGGCGCGGTCCAGTTCGCGTAGTTGTTTATCGAGGTCCCGATCCTTTTCTTCCCGGGTTACTTTAGCTCTTTTTTTCGGAATGGTATCTTGTGTGTGGGGACTTTGCGGAGCGGGGGTTTGCGGATGGCCGGCCCAGGCGGCTAATACAATTAATAAAGCAACGGCAGTTACCGGAATTCCTACTTTCAGGAAGGCAGATTTGAATGACATGGCGAAAGATTTGGTTTATTAATATACGATGGTCTTCGTATAAAAATACGACGGACTTCGTAAAATGTTGCACCGTTCATCCGATTGGGGAAAATTTAACAGTTATATAAAACAGGATAGGAGAAAAAATCTAATAATATAAAACTCAGTCGGAGATTTATCGAAGCGTCCGTTTGCATTCAATCGGGCAATACTTTTCCTGCCGACCCGATACCTATTGGCGAGAATGGCCAAATTTCCTGTCTGTATTATTAAGCCCAGGTAACATCGGCCGGATCGAGGCCGGCAATGAATTCATCGGAGCTCCGCATACCGATTTTCACCATTTCTTTCATTTCGGCCGGATCGAAGGTAAGGCCTCCAGGTCCGCCCCCTAACGGAACCCTGGGCCGAATGATATATATTGATAACGGCACTTTTTCCTCAAAAGGATTTTCTCTGCCACGAATTCGAAAATAATTATCAATATCTTCTTTACTGACTCCCGCTCTGCGCATTTTCTTTTTTACTGCATCAATATAAATCAAGGCATCATTGTATTGCTCAGGAATCAGCAAATCGTTCTTTCCTACATCCTGCATGAAAATATCAATGGTTTGCTGAAGAATCGGGAAGATGGTTTTAAATTCTGTTTCTACCACTTCGCTATTGCCCGTGGATAAGAGCACGGTGAATATTTCCGTCGCTCCCTGGTCCACGGCCATTTCGATTCCTACATATTGAAGAACTCCCCCATCGGCGAATTGATAATTAGGGTGTGCTTCACCGGGAACCCTTAAGTTTACTTTGACCGGGGGCATAAATACGGGCTGACTGGCAGAAGCCAATACCGCTTTTCGGAAATGGTCGGCACTGGTCAAAAATTGCAGGTCGTAATTCTTAGAGATAACCGGATTAGAATCATTGGTAAATACCACCAGTCGGCTGCTGTTTAAACAGGTTGCCGCGAAATATACTTTTTTACCGGAGTCTTGTAATGCCTGGTATCTTTCGTCAGTATAGAATTTGTTTATCAGGTTCCACAAAGGAGTGGTATCAAAAACAGAATGTTCATTAAGACGATCACCCAGGTTAAACTTCCGCACAATATCTGATGTTTTGAAAGTAGTATATAATTCTTCCAGGAGGGCCAGTTCGTTCAGCGCCACTAATGGAACAATCAGGGATCCTGTGCTGGTACCCACAAAAAAATCATAATCCAGGTTAGGATATACTATTGATAATTTTTTAATAGCTCCTACTGCAAAGGCACCTTTTGAACCGCCACCGCTAACTACCAATGCTCTTGTCATGGTAAAATATTTTAATTATTAAAAGGTTCTGTAATTTTTTCCTTTTTGCTGATGCGCAGGCCGAGTGCAAACTGGAACCACCAGGTATTTAATTTATAATCGCGGTGTACGGTGGGGCCGAGTGTTAATTTATTAAGTAAGTCAAGGTGAATACCTCCTCCGAACAGTTGTTGCTTCTTAGTGCCCCAGAGGTGATCCAGGGTCAGGTGTATATTGGCTGCACTTCCAAAAGCGCCCGCGTTAAACGTCTTTAATTTTAATGAAAGGGTAGGCCCGGCTGCCGCCTGCCATTGCTGGCTGGCATAAAACACACCGGCAATAACACCCGCCCGCAATTTTTGAGGTACAATGGTAAATTGAGGAATTAATTGAAACCCGCCCACAAAAAGGTCGGCACCGGAATGAAAGGTGGTGATCATTCCGTTGTGTAGTTTAGCATGCATGATAAAGCCCTTCGGAAATTCTGGGTCGTCTTGTGAGAAGCTATTATTATCCAGAATGAATAGCAAGGGAAGCAGCAGCCATGCTTTGTTTCTCATAAGAAGGTTATTTCAATAAAGTTATGACGATCCTTCTTTTTGAGCAATACCCTAAAGAGGTTATATTGATGGGAGCGTTAATTTATCGGGGAAACGTAGTGAGAAGAAATTTTAAAGAATAATGAATTGAAGAGCTGTTATTATTAACAGGACGCATTGACTGGGTGAAAATCAGGCTTTATTACGCGCGGGTCATGAATCCTCCATCAATGAAATTTTTTTTATTGATGAATCTTCCGGTTGCCAGGTAAAATAGCTTTTTATTACAAGACAAGAATTGCTTGCCTGCACAAACAACTGCCAGGCTCAAAAGCTGATATTTTTTGGTCAATTTTTACGAAACGCCCATTTCCACATTTCTTTCCAGGTAACTTTCTTTCCATATAGTAAAATACCGGTTCGGTATATTTTCGCAGCTACCCAGGTTGTTCCTATGAAACCGACAATGAGTAAAGCGCCACTTGTCAATAGTTGCCATACAGGAACACCTTCCGGAATCCCGTGGGCGATTCTGGCCATCATTACTATAGGAGAAGTAAGGGGGAACAAACTGCCAAATACCGCGAGGCTGCTATTAGGATCGTTAACGGCTTTCATCATAATTACGATTCCAAATACAATAGGCATGGTAATGGGTAATACCAGGCTTTGCGCGTCCTGTGGATCTTCATTTACCGCGCTTCCCACCGCAGCGAACAGGGAAGAGTACAATAAATATCCTCCCAGGAAATAGAAAATAAAAGATCCGAGAATCAGTGGCCAGTTAATCTGGCTTATATTCTTCATTATTTCAGCCATGGCCTGGTTATTATTAGCCATTTGTACTCCTTGCATTCCAGGCTGCATTGGCTGGGATTGCATTTGTTCAGCCATTCCCGGAAAAATTAAGGGCAATAAAACCTGCAATCCTACTACCAGCAACACCCAAATAATAAATTGCAATAAGCCTACTGCTCCAATGCCTGTTATTTTGCCCATCATTAACTGGAAAGGTTTGGCGCTGCTAACAATTACTTCAGCAATGCGGCTCACTTTTTCTTCCATTACTCCCCGCATAACCATGGTACCATATATAAATAATACGATATAAATCAAAAAACCAGAAATGAATCCCACTGCATAACTAAGTCCGGCTTTCGATTGTGTTTCGGCATTTCCATCCAGACCCCGGTAATTGATATCCGTTTCACTACGGAGGCTGTCCAGTTTTTCTTTTGGTATATTTTGAAGTAAAAAGCGTTTTTCTTCCAATACCTTATTGATTTTTCGCTGGATGTTTTCGCGCGTCATTAACCCCACTGTTTTGTTAGATCGGAACTCCAGCGAATGATTGCCCAGTAAATTATAATCGGAAGGAATGATCAGGTATCCATCAATTTGCTTTGCTTCTGTTTTACGATTGAGTGAGGTAGTATCTTCCTTTACAAATTGAAAAACTACCTCACTGTTTTGCGACGGGAGGGTACCACCAAATATATTGGCATTATCTACTATGGCCACTTTGTATCCATCGGTTGCTTTTACGCTGAAATAGATAATAAGCGCGTAAAAGCCAAAGATGAAAACTGGCAGTAATATGGTTGTAAGTAAAAATGTTTTCTTTTTTACCCGAGTAAAAAATTCACGTTGTGCAATGATCCAGGTCTTATTCATACTATTTGTTTAGGCCGTTATTTTTTCGAATTGCCGCGCCAATGGAGTTCCTTCCACCAGCTTAATAAAAATATCATTGAGCGTGGGTAACATTTCCTGGAAGGAAGTAATGCTCTGTTGCTGCTGCAGGAAGGCTTGCAACACATCATTGGGTTTATAGCCATCTTTTATTTTAACCACCAGGCTTTTATCCCGCTGTCCTACTACATCATAAATGTTAGTATGGTCTATAGAAGCTGGCAGGTTCTCAAATCCTATGCTGAACAGGTTTTCCTTAAATTGTTGTTGCACCTCTTTTACGGTTCCGTCTAAAATTTTCTGGCCCTTATTCATTAATATTATATGATCGCAAATTTCTTCCACTTGTTCCATCCGGTGCGTACTGAAAATTATACTTGATCCGTTTTGGGCCAGGTTATATATTTCGTCTTTTATCAGGTTGGCATTTACCGGGTCAAGGCCGCTGAAGGGTTCATCCAGGATAATTAATTTAGGCTGATGCAATACCGTAATAACAAATTGAAGTTTCTGGCTCATCCCTTTACTGAGGTCTTCCACTTTCTTATTCCACCAACTTTGCATTTCAAATTTGATAAACCATTGCTTCACTTTTTCCGTGGCATCGGATTTAGTAAGTCCTTTTAGTTGCGAAAGATAAACGGCTTGTTCTCCGATTTTCATTTTTTTATATAAGCCTCTTTCTTCGGGCATATATCCAATCTGAATGACGTCGTTTACCGGATCGAATTTTTTGCCGTTGAAAAGTATTTGACCCTGATCAGGGTAAAAAATACCGGTGATCATGCGTATAAGCGTCGTTTTTCCGGCTCCATTTGGTCCCAGCAGTCCAAAAATGCTGCCCCGCGACAGGGAAAAACTTACATCGTCTACCGCCTTTTGCGTGGCATAGTATTTCCTGAGGTTATTAACTTCCAGTACGTTCATTAATTACTTATTTATTTGTCAAATGTAAATTATTGTTTGAAGGGCTATCGCCTTCTTCGACAGCAAAGTTAATTCGCCTTGTAGCTCCAATTTCAATGTATATCTATTTCTTTGGTTAGCCAGTTCATGGATTACGGTTCGGCATTCCATTTCATCATTTCCTCCCATAGTACCTCCCGGCTTCTGTTATCACTCAATAACTGACCGAAACTCATTTTTTTTATATCCATGCAATAGCTTACCAGCAACCAATCTTTGAAATATAATAAAGGGGTGCCCGTACCGTCTTCAAAATTGATCCAGGTTTCCTTATTGGTTGCTTCTACATCTGTAAGCTTGCGGAAATTCTTTTTAAGGGCGTCTACTTCCTCATTTTGCCTGGCTATATACTCGGGGTATCCTTCCCATTTCCAGTTGGGAATATCTGCCAGTGGCTTCGAATTCCATAAACCGTATTTATTAAATTGAAGGCAATGAATGGCCTCATGGGCCAGTAATTGGGTGAGGTTCCATTTGCGGCCATTGAATAACGTATAGTTATTGCCATAATCACTAAAGCCAAACAAAACTATTTTATTATAAAAACCTCTTGCAAAGGCAGGGCCTCCCAAAGTCCCGACTATTCCCGGATAACTTGAACCATCATTAAGACAAACCTGCATAGAAAAAGTCGGGTCGAAGAGTTCACTTTTTTTTAAGAGGAGAGAAGCTTCCTGCAGGCGGACTAGCAAAGCGTTATCCAACGTTGAATGGTGAAGAACGGAAAAATTGGCACCTTTTGTATTGTGGGAATACAACCAGGATGGGTTTGCTACGATGGCTACCAAGAGACCCAGTATTAACAGGGCGGTTGCGGATAGCCTCAGTAACCATTTTTTAATCTTTTTTTGCATCAAAATAATTTTGTCTGACCTATTTTTTCCTGATTGATTAGTATTCCTTTGTCCGCATTTATTACAAGAGAAGCGTTTTTTTTGTGGACGGTATTATTAAAAATATCCTGATTCCTTATTTTCCCTCAATTTCGCAGCAAATCTTTCTATATATGCGATCATTAGCCCGCACCTTGCTTATTTTGTTTATTGTTGTTTTGATCAGTAGCTGGGGCTTCCTGGTTCACCGAACAGTTACCCAGCTGGCTGTTTACGAGTTGCCTAAAGGTATGCAGCCTTTCTTTTATAAAAATATGGAATACCTGGTTAAACATTCCGTGCGGCCCGATCTGCGGCGCAGTGAAGATGCCACCGAAGCAACCAAACATTTTATAGACCTGGAAATATTCGGCGATTCGGCTGCCTGGAAAATGCCGCTTCAATGGGATCAGGCCGTAGCTATTTATACCCGGGACACCCTGGTAAAATATGGCTATGTTCCCTATTATATTATGGTAATGAAGGATAACCTCGTGAGGGCTTTTGCCAAAAAAAATGCGGATTCCATACTATTTTATGCGGCGGACCTCGCTCATTATATAGGCGATGCGCATGTTCCCTTGCATACGTCGATAAATTATGATGGACAACTTACCAATCAAAAAGGATTGCATGCTTTGTGGGAAACAGTGGTTCCGGAAATAGAGTTGAGTTCTTTTGATCTCAGCAGTACTCATCGCGCTTCCTATCTTTCCAACCCGGCGGAAGCCACCTGGAAGGCAGTACGGAGTGGGTTTGTTTTATTGCACGACGTTTTTGAACAGGAAAAACAGGCCTCCGCTTTATTTACTGATTCGACCAAATTCAGAATGCAAATCAGAAACGGCCGCGAAGTAAAATATTATACAACGGCCTTTGCTAAAGAATACAGCCGGCGCCTGGGTAATTCGATCAATACTCAACTTAACCGGTCCGCCGGATTAGTAGCTGATTTCTGGTATACCTGCTGGGTTGATGGGGGAAGACCAGAATTGAATTTATTGCTTATGAACAGGATTACGCGGAGCGAAAAAAAGCAATGTAAAAAAGAGTATCGGGCATTCCGGAATGGCCAGTTGATTGAAAAAAACTGGTTGATTGCAAGAAAAAAGGAATTTAATACAGCTTCCCAATAGCATTACAGCCGGGCACGTTACCTTTTGGTAATTTTCTCAAACGAATAATAATTTTTAAAATTAAATAAGAAGAGGCTGTCTCAAAAGTATTTCTTCTGCCACCAAGACACAAATTCACAAAGCAAAGTAAAGTTGAATTTCAAGCTTTTGTGTCTCCGTGGCAATTTTTCAAGCCTGGTCTTTTGAGACAGCCTCTTCTTATTATGCCGAAATGAAGATTCTTTTCTGGTAGTCGTTTATAAAAAAGTATACCTGTTCTCTTATGATTTGCTTAATCTATTTTAGTGATTTTTTGCCGGAATACTTGTCCTTCCCCGGAAATGTTAATGATATAAAACCCGGCAGGCAGGGTGCTAAGATCCGTTAGCCTGATACTATTGTAACCAGGAGTCACTTGAACGTTATAGTACTTCACTAAGTGACTATTAGCATCAAAGATTTGAATTTCACTATTGCCTTGTTTGGAAAGGTTCCCTTCAATTTTAAGTTGATTGCTGAATGGAACAGGTCCTATAACTCTCCACGTATCGCTCGCGCTGCCTGAAATAGACACGATTTTACTGTTTTGAATGGGCTGATTTCCCCGGACAATGCGTATGCGATAATAATTCATTCCATTCATCGGAAGGGCATCGATGAATGAGTATTCCCGGGCAAAGCCGTTGGCAGGGTTTTGAACATTTTTTGTTGATATAACATTATAAAAGATACCATCTGAGCTTCGGTCGATATAATAGGCAGATATATTTTTATCTTCCAGCACTTTCCACTTTAGTAGGTGCTGTTTATTATATTTCGAGGCCGATAGGGTAATGCTATTGTTGTTAAGAATACCGAATAAGTCGGTGGTAAGTATATAAACGGTGGCCACCTTGCAATCTGAATGCATTCCACAACTTCCTCCCGAATTATCGTAATGAACATCGCAAAGCTGGTATTGGAAGGAGTCTACCCCTCTATAACCAGGATCAGGGGTATATTGAATAAGTCCGAAATTATTCACGATCGAAACGCTGCCATGTGATGGGTTTTTCAGACCATTTCCCAGGCTGATAAAAATACTGTCATTATCGGGGTCAAGGTCATTACTCATCAGGTTCCAAAAAATACTGTTTCCTGCTATGCAATCCAAAGTATCGTTTTGGGGGATCGGAACCTGGTTGGGCAGGGTATTAAAGTTGATGGTGACAACTGCCGGGTTGCTGAACATGGGTGGTATTGCATCATCTTGTATTGTATAAGTAAAGCTGCTGCTTACACCAACATAGGCAGGGTTAGGGGTGAAATAAATATAGGTTCCATCGGTGGTGGCCGAACCACTGCCAGCCGGGACAGGACTGCTTACAGTTGCTATGTTTAAGACTCCGTTTTCCGGGTCTGTATCATTTTGTAATACATCGATAACAATCGGATTGCAAGGATTTGTAGTGGCAATATCTGTTGTTGCAACGGGCGGCCTGTTATTGACAATGATTATTAAATATCCAGTGTCGGAAGCATTATTTTCATTGCAAAGCCCACTGATGGCGTTGGTTAATTTATAAGTAATAGTATCTCTTCCAATAAAATTAAATGGAGCAGTATATGAAATGTTATTTCCAAGAACGGAATAAGTTCCGAATTTTGGGCCTGAAATAATAGAATAGTTTATCCCAAGGCCAGTTGGATCTATGTCATTGATGATTATGTCTTTTGCACCTGTCTCCCCTGATAGAATGGTTAAAGAATCATTATTGGCAACAGGTGGCGGATAAGCAACGTATACAAAAACCTTGGCTGTATCTTTTAATCCTGTGACATCATCGGTAATGATATATTGGAAGGATGCATTTCCCTGGAAGGTTAAATCAGGAGTATAATTTATATTATTCCCTATAATATTTGCTGTTCCCGAGGTAACGGAACCGCTGAGGAGGGAAATGGTTCCGGTATTGCCTGGGGGCAATTGATCATTTCCTGCAACATTTATTAATATCGAACTATTTGAAATAGTGGACGAGGTATCTGGCATACTTAATGGGGGTCGGGTAGGGATGGCTGCACAGACAAAAGCTGCACTATCGAAGGTTACCAGCATTGTTGGCAGAAGCACCCCCGCCGTGGTATTTTCACGGCTTGCGAATACGGTTAACCGGTTACCGCCTGTTTCATCCACACGAATAAGGAAACCATTATTTGGATAAAGGGTGCTGTTGCAAACCATATTTTGCATAATGGCATTCATATTCCAACTGAAAATGCTTGAAACAGGAGTTCCGGTGGCATCAATCAATTGGGCAGGATTATATTCTCCTCCAGGCATTGTCCAGGCAGTTGACGATAACCGGTTATTCCAAGTAACCTGGTTTTCTGACCAATTATTTAATAACCTGTATACAGAAACCACCTGATCATTTCCGGAAATTTTTTGCATTTTAAGAGTAGCACTTCTAACCAATGTAGCATAGCAGATCAGGTTGGATAAATCGAATTTTAAAACCCCAACATGTTTGTCAGTTGTTTCCCTGTCAAGGGTAATGGAGGGATCCGTTCCAAAATTAGAATTGGCGGCTTTTAGTTTCAGGTAACTGTCTTCTGTAGCAATTAACGATTGCGAAGTAGTAATTACCGGCCCCAAGATTTTTTTATATTGACCCGTTCCACAACAATCATGTTTGATAGAAATAACAACTTTTCCAGTCGACAGATAGCCTCCGCTCGATGAAATTTTATAGTAAAAAGAATCAAGACCGAAATAATCAGCGTTAGGTAAATAGCTGATTGTATTATTTACATTAATGGAAACTTTCCCGTTTTTTGGATGAACCGGTATACCCACAATATTTAAACTTCCGCTTCCAGGCAGGTCATTTGCCAATAGATCAAAGAGCTGGATACTATCTTCATAGATTGTATAATTGTCATCAACGGCAGTTGGTGCCTGCCCCGCGGATCCTATATTTATTTTAATAGTACTGGTGGTACATAAGGCGACAGGGGTCGTATTATCACAAACAGTATAATTTGCAGTGGCCGGACCATAAAATCCTGTTTGAGGAATAAATTTTATGGTTTGATCGGGGTTAATACTCCAGGTACCGTTATTTCCGGTTATAGAAGTTATTGTCAAAGGTTGTCCATCGGGTTCTGAATCGTTTTCAAGGGCATTGACAGTTATTATTGAGTTTACATTTAAACAGTCTGGAGTAAAAGTTAAAGAATCTGCCTGGGCAACTGGGGGTCTTGCCTGGTATATAATAGTAATGTTTTGCGTAAAGAAACGTGTTCTTCCGCAAGCATCACTTACTTTTAATGAAATTACGCAACCAACAGGCAGATCCTACTGAATCGGGAGTAAATGTAGTTGACAAAGCAGTAGGGTTTGAAAATGTACCACCGCAAGTAGTAGCTCCATTGAGCGGTATAAGGACCGGAAGGAATAGCCTGGCTGATAGTGGCAGTAAGGTTGTACAGATTTTTACTAACCATCACATTTTGTATTCCACTAACAGTAATGTCCATAGTTTTAACCAGCGCGGCCATAAAACTGAAATTAAAGAATGCCCGCTGCGCTGCTACCATTTCTGCCTCGGTTCCTTTATTCTGGCTGTGTCCTGCTTCATACATCACCCAGCCCCGGTTGGAATCACCAAATCCTCTTCCCCAAACCAGCGCGGCGGCCTTGCCGGCGGAAAGGGCCGGAACGTCTGGATGGCTGGGATCATAAACACCCACTTTTGAACTTGGTCTCCATCCTCCTCCCGATGAAGGCAAATAAATAGATTCTGATCCATTATTAGTAGCTCCGTCAATACTGCCCATAAACTGCATCACCGGATCGGTAGCATAACTGTTATCATTATACGGTAACGTCCCATCTTTGTGCGAACCGAAAGGTACCAGGGCTTGTGAGCCGGGTCCTCCGGAATTATTGGCCAGGAAATTTGTTTGTTGCGCAGGGGCAGCCGGATTGAACATATTTTCCAATACGCTAACCGCATGGCACGATGCCCAGATAGCTCCTTTATAAGTGCTGTTCCAGGCCAGCAGATTTCCGTGAGTGCTCCATTTCGGATCGGCATGGGGAAGTACAAAAATATCGTTGCAATTATCAAGCATTAATGGGTCGGTCCAGTTTGAATTGGTAGAGGGAATACCTGCATTGTCCAGATAGGTGACAGCAATCTGACCGGTTTTTTGGTCAAGTGTCCATCTCGGAACGGCTGTTATTTTTTGGGCTACCGGGGCTATAAAAGTGGAGATTGAATAAGACCCTACCACACCCAGGCTCTGCCAATAGATAATGCGATTATCCACGGCTGCCGTTCTATTTTCCGCGGCAATAATAAAAGTACCACCGCGGTAATTAGTGCCATTCAGTGAAAAGTCAATGCCATCTTTTAATTTATTGGGATTGATTGCCCAGTATACGGGAACATCGTAATTCTTAACCAGGTCATAAACCAACCCATAGGGCTTTAACCCATTGGATACGGTTTGGGGCACTACACCCATATTAATAATGAATGATCCTGATGGGAAGTTGATGTTTTGGGCGTGAAGGGTATTTCCAAGTACTAATAGAAAATAAACGACAAGAGAGTATTCGATAAGTCTTTTTCATAGAGTACGATTAAGGGCACTAGTTATAAAAACTAATAATGGATAAATGCTGGTATATGGATTAGTGTAAACTTGTATCCTAGTCATTACTTCATGACTTTTCCACCATCCTTCCAGATTCCTTTATACAGATTGGATGCCATTTTGCTATCCATTGAACTTCAATGAGACAATGGGATGTCTATTCATATATTTCCAATTTAGAGACTATCAATGACCAACCTGGGAATAATCAATCCTGTATAAATTGATCCTGGTATGGGTGAAGCTCATTATTACTGAAGGGAATGTAATTTTCTATGAATAGCCCATGCTACCGCTTCCCCATCCATCGCGGCACTTACAATGCCACCTGCATACCCGGCGCCTTCCCCACATGGATATAGATTTTTTATTCCTGAATGCTGCAAACTGTTAGGATCCCTGGGAATTCGAACCGGCGATGAAGTGCGTGATTCTGTTGCGACCACTACAGCATCATTGGTATAATAGCCTCGCATTTTCTTGCCGAATTCTTTTAACGCTTTTGCTAACGCGTGGTAAATAAAACCAGGTAATACTTCATTGAGCGGTGCGCTGCGAATACCTGGCAGGTAAGAACATCCTGGTAACGAAAGAGAAAGTTTCTTTTCTGCGAAGTCAACCATTCGCTGCGCAGGGGCTACTAGTTGTCCGCCTCCATATTGAAATGCTTTTTGTTCCACCGATTGCTGAAAATTAAGAGCAGCCAGCGGGCCAAAATTTTTGTATGAAGAAGATATATCTTTTTCTTCCACCGAAACTACCATACCGGAATTTGCATAGGGGTTATTCCTTTTTGAAGGAGACCACCCATTAACTACTATTTCTCCAGGCGAAGTAGCAGCCGGGGCAATAATTCCTCCGGGACACATGCAGAAACTGAATACGCCTTTACCGGAAACCTGTTGAACCAAACTGTAAGAGGCGGGGGGAAGAAATTCGCCCCGTACCGGACAATGATACTGAATACGGTCTATCAATTGTTGCGGATGTTCAACGCGCACGCCCAGGGCAAACGGCTTACTTTCAATCAATATTTTTTTATGGTGCAGTAATAAAAAAATGTCTTTTGCCGAATGACCGGTGGCAAGTATAACTGCATCGCCGGTAAAACTATTGTTATCTGCCGTTTTTACACCACTGATGGTATTGCCATGGATTAAAAAGTCTGTAACTTTTTTTTCGAAATGGTATTCACCTCCGCATTCCTGTATCTGTTCTCGTATAGCGGTGATGATTTGGGGTAATTTGTTTGTGCCAATATGGGGATGTGCCTCGTATAATATATTTTCATCGGCGCCAAACTGAACCAGGATGTTTAATATACGGTTCACGTCCCCGCGCTTGGAACTACGGGTATATAATTTACCATCGCTGTAAGTACCGGCTCCGCCTTCGCCAAAACAATAATTACTTTCCGGATTAATTATACCTTGTTTATTGATCAGGGCCAAATCCCTTCTCCGGGATCGTACATCTTTTCCTCTTTCCAGTATAATGGGTTTGATACCTGACTCAATAAGTTTAAGTGCGGCGAATAAACCCGCCGGACCTGCTCCAATAATAATAACCTGCTTTCGGGCCTTTGATACATTGGGCAATTGTATTTTTTCCGTACGAAAAGGAAAGAAAGGTTCATCAATGAATGCCAGCAGCGTGAGCAATATCCAAACCTGTTTACTGCGAGCATCGAGCGATCGTTTAATAAGATGAAAACCGTTAACTTGATCTACCGTAATTCCGCAATGACTAGCTATATAATTAGTAACGATCTTTTCGTCGGCCGCTTCGGATGGCAGGAGTTTTATGGTGAGTTGTTTCTGCATGATGTCAGGTAGTTTACCTGAAAATCGGCTGATAAAAAAAGGAGTTCTAGAACTCCTTATCAATAAAATCAAACTTTTACCTAGTTGCCAAATATATAACCAAGACCAACGGAGATTAATGTTGGACGGGTAGTAATTCCTCCATCAAATTCAGATTTGATCACATTCATCAGCCCCCGGTATACTCGAAATCAAAGGTCATTCCGTTTTTTGGAGGAACATGCGCCACACCAAATGCGATTCCAAAATCGGTTTTGTTAAACTTATAAGCGACGCCGGTTTCTTTTCCATTGTCCTCTTTAATATTGGCCGCGCCTAAAAATCCCAATTGCGGACCTGCATATAAAACGGCTTTGCCATTAGCTGTGTGATAACGAAAAAGAATCGGCAGCTGGGTATATTCTAAGGAAAGGTTACTTCCGTAGTAATTTTCCCTGGCTTCCTGGTGAGAATAATTCAATTCAGGCTGGATCGAAAAGTGTTTATTTATAAACATCTCAAGCGTTACTCCCGCTGTATAGCCCACTCTCGCGTTGGAATAGTCTTGTGTTTTATCATTACTTGAATGCAGGATAAACAGATTGGCTCCGGCTCTAACTCTAAACCGGGGTGATTGAGCAGCAACATATTGACTAATTGATAGAATGAGAAGTGCGATGAATAATTTTCTCATAACAGTAGTTTTGCTTTACAAAGAAAATTCTTGCCCGTTAAAGTAGCAAAAATATTTTAGTAGAAGATAATTCGGCCATACCCGCCTGGGCTGGCTTTTACCGGTTGGTTTATTGTGGTAATATAGTTATGTTTCCGGATAATGGATAAATGACACTTGCGGGAGTAATTAAGGCGAAAAGTAATTTATTATTGATCCATATCAGTTTCTTAATGCGAAAGAATTTGATTTAGATGTAGGGGTAAATAAGTTAGTTCTTTTTTCAGAAACAATTCACTACCTAGGTACTTTTATTTTCCTTCGGGAGAAAAAAAATAAATAATAAAGGATGGCCGATATAAATTAGTTGTACCTTCAAACGAAGCATCCTTTTCCAGGCAACACCGATAAAGAATGAACTGCTCCGCCAGCCGGATCATTTTCTTCGCAACCGGTGTAAAACCAATCATCTCTTGAAACTCCACTGCGTAATCTGGAATCAGGGAACAAACAAGAAATTTAATGGGCATTGATATTTATCATCATTCAGGCGATTAATAGTCTGTAAATTGTTTTGGCGAACAAAACAAATTTTCGAAAAGAAATATTGGGTGAAAACACGTAATAACTGGCAAAACAATTGCGATAATTCAGGAAAAAAAACGGACGAGTGGGTACTTTACAAAACAAGTGAATAAAAAATTTTTTTTTCAATAAAAAATTTTGATATTCGTTCCCCTGCGATACTTTTTTGATATACAGAAACAGCGGATAGTTGATAAAAAGAAGCAAGAGAAGGTCGATAACAATCTTAACTCAGCATATAAACTGCTTATTGAATAATGGCGAAGTCTATCGATAAAGTATGGAGCAATTGTTTGGAAATAATCAAAGACATTGTAGAATGGCAGCATTTTAAAACATGGTTTGAACCCATTAAACCGGTAGAGTTAAAAACTAATATTCTTATCATCCAGGTTCCCAGCCAATTTTTTTACGAATACCTCGAAGAACATTATGTAAATTTGCTGGCTAAGACTTTGCGCAGAGTATTGGGAAAAGAAGCAAGATTGGAATACCGGATTATGGTAGACAGCGGTAATCACCAGAACAAACCGGTTACGATGGATGTTCCGGCATATGGATATAAAACTTTTTCAAACAACGAAATGGATTTTCCTTTAATAATAAATAATCCGGTTAAGAATCCCTTTGTGATTCCGGGTCTGAAGAAGATGCAGATTGACCCGCAATTAAATCCCATTTATACATTTGATCATTTTATTGAAGGAGATTGTAACCGGGTAGCGCGTCGCGCCGGAAAAACCGTGGCAGAAAAACCCGGTACCAGTTCATTTAATCCACTTGTAATATATGGCGGTGTAGGTTTGGGTAAAACGCATCTCGCCCAGGCTATTGGAAATGAAACAAAGCGTATACATAATAATAAGGTAGTATTATATGTAAGCTCAGAAAAATTCATCAACCAGTTCCAGGACCATAGCCGCAATAATGCCATCAATGATTTCATTCATTTCTATCAGTTGATTGATGTGCTTATTATGGATGATGTTCAGTTTTTTAATCGGGCCGAAAAATCGCAGGATGCCCTGTTTGCTATATTTAATCATCTTCACCAGAGCGGCAAGCAATTAATATTGACTTCCGATAAGTCTCCGAAGGACCTCGAAGGCGTGCAGGAACGCCTGCTGAGTCGTTTTCGTTGGGGCTTAAGTGCAGATCTGCAATTACCCGATTACGAAACACGCATTGAAATATTAGAAAGGAAAATGAAGAACGACGGCCTGGAAATGCCTAAGGAAGTGGTAAAGTACCTTGCCTATACTTTTTACCGCATGAAGACGATTTGCGCGAGGCGATTGACCGCATTGCCAAGTTCTTAGAAAGCTATAGAAAACGTAGCGGTACAGGCAATTAATACGCCGGCTAGAGCTATATTTACCTATATTTTTAGCAATTTATCGATCTTTTTGATTTTTATTTAGTTTTTCGACATTTTATTAAAAGTATCCAAGTTGGCCTCTTAGGCATCGGCACCGTCGGCAGCGGCGTGTTTAACGTTCCGATCGCAACCAAAACGAGATTCAACGTCGTGCTGGTCGTGGCATTGAAATCACGATGGTGGCAGACCTTGATACGGCTCGTGCACAAGCCGTTGTAGGCACTGATGTGAAAGTCGTCAACGACGCCCGCGCCATCATCGCCAACCCAGATATCGACATCGTTATCGAACTCATTGGCGGCTACGGCATCGCCAAGCAGCTGGTGATGGAAGCCATCGCCGCTGGTAAACACGTTGTTACAGCCAACAAAGCTTTGCTGGCAGTACATGGCACAGAAATTTTCGCAGCCGCTCAAGCTAAGGGCGTGATGGTCGCGTTTGAAGCTGCTGTTGCGGGCGGTATCCCCATCATCAAATCCCTGCGCGAAGGCTTAACCGCCAACCGCATCCAGTGGATTGCCGGCATCATCAACGGCACGACCAATTTCATCTTGAGCGAGATGCGGACAAAGGTCTGGATTTTGCTGCCGCCCTTAAAGACGCGCAAGCACTGGGCTACGCTGAAGCCGACCCAACCTTTGATATTGAAGGCGTTGACGCAGCACATAAAGTGACGCTGATGTCAGCCATCGCTTTTGGCATTCCCGTGCAGTTTGACAAAGCCTATGTGGAAGGCATATCCAAACTAGCCGCGCAAGACATCAAATACGCCGAACAACTGGGCTACCGCATCGAGCTTTTGGGCATCACCAAACGCGTGCAAGCCAATGGCAAAGAAGGCATTGAATTGCGTGTGCATCCAAGCCTGGTGCCCAACAAGCGTTTGATTGCCAACGTCGAAGGCGCGATGAACGCCGTCATGGTGCAGGGCGATGCCGTGGGCACAACGCTGTATTACGGCAAAGGCGCAGGCTCAGAGCCAACTGCCAGCGCCGTGATTGCCGATTTGGTCGACATCACCCGCCTACACACGCAGACCCCGCACATCGCGTGCCGCATTTGGCTTTCCAACCCGATGCGATGAGTGATTTGCAAGTGCTGCCCATGAGCGACATCGTCACCAGCTACTACCTGCGCCTGCGCGTGGCGGACGAAGCTGGCGTGTTGGCCAAGGTGACTGGCATTTTGGCGACTGCTGGCATCAGCATCGACGCTGTACTGCAGCGCGAAGCTGACGAAGTGGGGGCGAAGGTTCAACCCAAACCGATGTGATTATTTTGGCTCACGATTGCGTAGAAGCCAAAGATGAACGCGGCGTTGGTGCAAATGCAGGCTCTGACAGCGTTTTAGCGCCATTCTCACGCATCCGTAAGGAGGAATTGGCGTAATGAACTACTTTCGACCCGTGGCCATTCAACGCCTAGAAAATTCTGCGAAGTCCTGCTTGAAGGCCTAGCACCCGACGGCGGTTTGTATTTGCCTCAAAGCTATCCGCAAATCAACGATCTTGCCTTGGGCAAACTCCGCGATATCTACGACAACACGGCTATGCTGACTTGGCATTTGCGATTTTGTCGCTCTACATTGACGACATTCCTGCCGCAGATTTGCAGGCACTTTGCCGCAAAACCTATACCAAAGAGG
>CAVZHZ010000006.1:0-181881 GCA_963775145.1 uncultured Chitinophagaceae bacterium | reverse complement strand
ACAGCACGATTTGTCCTAAGCACTTACTGAAGTGCCATGCAGCATTTCCATAATAACAATTATTGTACCTTTTTGCAGAAAGTGCTGACATGCTTGCTTTTCCAGTCGTTTGTCTTTTATCCCGGCACATCTTCCTTTCCCGGTGTTTTATATGAAAAGAAAGCGGGACGATTTTGAAACTGGGACTCTTTATTAAATAGATAGGGATGCGGCCGCTCATAAAAGGACCATAAACTGGTCCTCGGTAAAATAAAAAGGGAAAAAGCGTAAAAACAGGATTCACGCTGCGGAGGCAAAGGATTTTTGTATTAGTTTAGGAAATTATTCCCTCCTGCCTATTTCGCTGATAATTTTCTGCAATGCTGTATTAAATTCTGCAGGCTTTTCGATCATGGGATAATGCCCGGTTCCATGAACCAGCTCGGCATGAAATCCCTTCATGCAATATTTATTAAGGGAGTCCGATTTTATTGGGAACCACATCACTATTCAGCAGGTATAGTTTATGGGCAAGACCGAGCATTAAAGGTTTTTCTTTTTGCGAGATGACCGATAAAGATTTCAAAACCTGGATAGCAATCGAAGAATCCGCGGTAAATACATTATTCATAACCCGGTTGACGACGGCCGTATCGGTGCTGGGTTGAAACAGGGAACTCTTCATATAATTATTTACCGTGCTGTCGAAACCTGTGGAAAGAGTATCAAAAAAATCGCTATATCCTTTTGCCTGTTCGGGGGTAAATGGTGATCCGGGTTCATGCAGGTTATCAATCCCCACTATACCAATCACCAGCGACGGATATTTATTACTAACGTTTAGTATAATATCACCCGACATAGAATGCCCTATCAGGATCACATTCTTTAGCTTCAGTTGTTCAACAACCGCTTTGATGTCTTCCGTGTACTCATCAAAACTCCAATCGGTCCGGTTCTTACCTGATTGCCCGAACCCCGGTAAATCGATGGTTACGACTTTGTACTTCGGGCAGAAATAATTTACCTGCGGCTCCCAGTATTCTTTATTAATGCACCAGCCGTGAACAAACAGCAGGGTCGTATCTCCGTGTTCCGCAGGTACTGGATAGGAAATCTTTCAGATCCTGCCTGACTAATTTCCACTGGTCTGTTTTGATTCGGCCTGGTTGCAGGCAATCAAAAGAATCAGAACCAGAAAATAGTTTAATACTGATCGCATAGAATATTTTTTATGAAGATAAAGTTATCCTATTCAGTCCTAATTATCCCACGGCTCATTTGTATTACGGAACGGTGATTGTTTTTACGGGAGAAAACAAGAGATTGAGGAACTCAAGCGGGCAGCGGAAATTGATTCGCTTTCAATCTCTGTAAATTGGCCCCTTGCCAGTCGTAAGTACATGCTCCGGCAATTTGACCCCACTATAAAACAGTTCCAGAAAACCGTGATCCTTGATCCAAAGAAATATTGAAGCAGAAGTCTGGATTGGACATTGTTTAGTGAAAAAAACTCTTTTCACAAGCAATTGATATATTTTCAAAAACCCCCGGTTAGGATGGTAATGAATTACTCAATTAGGTTATTCTATAGTTGGGGGCAAGCCAAAAACAAAGGCAATCCTGGACAAATACCGGCAAAAAGTCCGCTGCAGCTCGTCAACCTGGCTGGTTTGGTTGTTTACTGGCAAGTCGTGTACTATTTTGAAGAATCGATGACCAGATGCTGAACAGGTGATACCTGATGCGATCTGAATATTAAATATCAGCTTTCATAATAGAGAATACCTGAACTATGACACATTAAAATCATGATATCGTCAAGGTTTAGGGCCCTGACTACTAAAATTAAATTGGACTTAATCATAATAGCGTAAAGCATATAGTATGTTTTTAACTAATATTATCTGTCTCACTTCGGTATTAATTGTAAATTTACTTTCCATAACTGGATATTATTTTTTCTCTCGAAAAATACAAAGGAAAATACTGATTACGGCTCCATAGTTCAAATAAGTCGCGGTAATGAAGACTTCCGGGATCTCCGCTCTGGCCGGGTGAATTGGTAGCCAATGTCAAATCCCAATCTGAACAATCCACAATGATCCGGAATGAAGCACCGTGCGATTGATTTAAATTACCCCCTGTACTGTTTACTGTATTCGCATTGCCTCCCCTTGGCGCCGGACCAACGTTAAGCTGCTTTTTCAAGTTTTCATTCACTACCAATGAAAGAGGATGTTTAATCAATACATGTTTCATCTTTTCTTGTCCGTATTGCCAGGCTGACCAATCAGGCCCTAATTTTTTCTGTAAACTTAACAGGGCATCCTGTAAGGATTGGTCCAATATTGCATCGCGCGACTGATTAAAGGTTTTTTCAAAAGTGGAATCGGGCCGGCAAAGCAATTCAATCATTTTTTGCGTGTTGAAATCTATCCTTACCCATTTTATGGTATCCAGCGACAGCCTCTTCAACAGATTTTTTTCCAGCGAGGTTTCCCATTCTACATATATCGTAGCCGGTATGGAAGTGGGGGATAAAACATAATCCCACCCGGTTAATAATTGCTTGGCCTGTTGAATGCTGTTGTCTGTTGAAGAGGTGTTTTTAATAAAGGGACTAATTGTCTTGCAGGCATCGAATAATAATCTGTTTGCATCGCCTGCATATCGTCCATAGATATTTTCTTTTTGCTGCCCAGTACTTCCTTTATGCGATCATAACATGGATCGACCAGCTATACCCAACCGTATTCATGTAAGGATAATTTGCTGGTGTACGGTTTTCATTGGCGCTGCAGATAAACCCTTCGGCAGGATCATAAGCTGAAGGTCTTTTTAAAACAGGCAAATAGCCGTCCACTCAAAACGGCCATCACCCGGCACCGGTACCATCCCGGAATGATGATTACGAATGGGTGCAATACCCACTGTTTGCCACATAATATGTCCCTGCTTATCTGCCCATACCATATTCTCTGCAGGTATATAACTGTATCTGCAGGCATCTTTAAATTCACTCCACGTTTTTGCCTGGTCCATCCGCAAACTTAATAGATAAGGTGCACTGCCTTTTTCAAGCCATCCGCATTTTACTGCGTATGCAATATGATGCACACTGTCAATAAAAGTTACCGGCCCATGAATTGAATAATATAATGAAACAAATTCAGGTAAATCATTTTTTACAGCAATGGTTCACTGATTTTTTTAATTGTTTCCATTGCCCTTTATAAAAATATTGCAATGGATTTTTGGGGTTCAGTTTATAAACATACATGTCTTCTGCATCTGTTTCAAAAATGGTAAGCCCCCATGCCCCATCATCATTGTGACCAATGGAAACTCCCGGCAGTGTTGGTTCCCCGCCGCCCACAACATTCCAGCCAGGTGCAGCAAGATGAACAATGTAACGCAAAGAAGGTGTTGCGATGGCACGGTGTGGATCATTGGCCAGCATAGGAAAACCCTTGTAGAAAGCGTGCTTACCTCCACCCAGTTATTACTTCCTTCTGACTGTTTGTACAGCGTTTTTTTTTCTGATAAATTCAAACGACAGGTGACATTTTCATGTGCTGTATTTCGGGTAATATCTTCCTGTTTAAAAACAAGTGGCGAACGAAATGCATTGTACAATCCCAGCACATCATCATTTAGTCTTGCAACATCAATTGCTGTATCAATATGCAGATCAGGTGAACCGGGATGAAAATTTGAAATAGTTCTTAGCTTTTCTTCCCCTATTTTTTGCAGCGGTAGTAGTCAGTTCATCCTGCACATTGGTGAGCCATCCATTGTGCCGGAAATTACCACTTCCGGTGTCCAGTAGCCTGGTTTAATTGCCAGCAACTGCAGTTCCAGCGGCATGGGCATTTCACCAGTACCTGTTTAATATATTCATTTACCCCTTACAAATGATTGAATAATAATTTTTCCCCGCGGATGATAATGATTCAGCTCAGTTTCCATATTTCCACGAAAATAAACGCGCGCCAATATCTCTTTTCAATTCTCTTTTACCCAGTACTTCGGCCATGGTTCCCGTTGCTTTGCGGCGGAATATTTCAAACTGATATAACCTGTCTTTGGCTGCCTGGTAACCCTGTGCAAAGAAAAAATCACTTTCTGTTTGTGCATATATATGCGGCACTCCCCAGCGGTCGGTAATGATCTCTACTGGTTTTTGTAGGGATGGCAATGACAAAATCTTTTCCTGGGATAATACTGAAATATAAACGCAAAAGAAGGAAATGATTAGAAATACTTTCATCGGTTTATTTTGCCTTGAGGTCGGAATAGAGACAAAGTAATACTGATTTTAATTATCCTATAATTGCCATACTCATTGGTGAGCGCAGGTTGTGAATTCTACTTAAAAAGCTTTTTTACCTTTCCCACTCGTCTTGCCTGATTCGGGCAGTGTTTCTCCCAGCCATTTATAAAATTCTTTTTGCCAAACCAACGCATTCTGTGCACTCAACACCCAATGGTTTTCATCGGGCAGGTAAAGCAGTTTGCTTTTTATTCCCCGTAACTGGGCCGCCTGGAAAGCCTGTAATCCCTGTTCAATGGGAACGCGGTAATCTTTACCGCCCTGGATGATCAGGATCGGGCGTTCCATTTATCTACATAATTTATTGGGTTAACTGGTTGTACGCTTTTTGAGCTGCCGTGTTTGTTTTATCCCAATAAGGGCCTCCCAGGTCCCAGTTCACGAACCATAATTCTTCTGTGGTACCATACATGCTTCGGGTATCAAAGATGCCATCGTGAGCTATGAAAGTTTTAAAACGATTGTTATGATTGCCGGCGAGGTAGAAAGCAGAATAACCACCATAGCTGGCCCCCACACATCCCAACCTGGTTTTATCTACAAATTTTTCTTTACTCAGGTTATCGATGGCCGAAAGATAATCTTTCATTACCTGGCCTCCGTGATCTTTACTGATCTGTTCATTCCATTTGGTACCATGCCCGGCATTCCTCTTCTGTTGGGGGCCACCACAATGTATCCGTTGGAAGCCATCAACTGAAAATTCCATCGAAAGGAATAGAATTGGGTTAAGGGGACCTGGGGACCTCCCTGGCAATAAAGCAAGGTTGGATATTTTTTATTAGGATCAAATCGGGCGGGTAAATCACCCATACCAGCATTTGTTTGCCGTCGGTGGTAGTGACCCATCGTCTTTCCGTTTTGCACATACCAACGGAACTAAAGGTAGCATCGTTTACATGGGTCAACTGCTGACCGTTTCCGTTAGATATATCCACGGTATATAATTCAGCGGCATGATTCATATCCGTTCGGGATACGATCAGCGTGTTATTTACCTGGCCGACGATTCCATTAATATCAAAATCACCTTTGGCAATTTGTCTGATATCGGGCAGTTTTGCGGTGGCGCCTGTATACTCCACCTCAAACAGTTGCAGAGTGCCATTCATGGGCGCCCAGAAGAAAATTCTTTTTCCATCATCTGCCCACCGAAAACCTTCTACATGAATATCATCCCGGTGGCCGGTAAGGTTCACTACGCCCAATCCCGTGAATGCAACGAGATCCTGTTTGTCGGATTCATAACCGTCTCTTCTCATGCTAACCAGGCCAGGTTCCGTTTTTGCTGTAGGCAGGGTTGATGTCATATCCTTTTCTTCCCGGAGTGAGGTTTTCTGTCTTTCCGGTTTCTATATTGAAGGAATATAAGTCGGTGTTCGTACTGACCGCATACTCTTTTCCAAATTTCTTTTTGGCAACATATAAGATATGCTTACCGTCCGGATTCCAAACATAATCTTCATCACCGCCAAATGGTTTTTGCGGACAATCATATGGTTCATTGGGCATGATGTCTTTTTCTTCGACGGCCTTTCCGTTTCCATTCTGGCAACAAATACGTGATCAAATTTTCCTTCCTCCCAGGTATCCCAATGGCGGTTCTTCAGGTTATCAAAAATATACGCATTGGATTTATTCAACTCAGGATAGAAGTCGCTCCCCATTATATTTTTTACTTTCACTTCCTTATTGCTGATTATATATTTTCCATCAGGAGAAATATTCTTATCAGCCAATAGACTATCAGGTTTACTGATTTCTATTGCTTCTCCTCCGTAACCGGAATGATAAATGATTTCCGCTTGCTTTTGTTTTGATCTACATCGGGGGTGCTAACGGAGTACACCACATATTTGCCATCTTTTGAAATACCCAGTCCCGAAACCCTGCCGAGTTTCCAAAGCAGCTCGGGGTCATTTGTGTTGAGCGAACGTTGAAATAGTGATCAATAATAGAAGTATGGATATAGACTTTTTTAAACATAATAGGAGATTTATTATACGCTAATTTACTACAATTAACTTATTGGTAATTGATGCTGTTTTTTATTGGGTTATTCAGACAAAGAACCAGGTTTGGAACACCCGGGTAGTGAGTTGAATGGAGTGGGTCTTGGAATATCATTTTCCCTTTAATTTTTCCTGAAGTAATAAAACCCGTGGGTTATTAATGAATAGAAGGAAAGTGGGTGTTCAGTACAAAATCCCTGGCAGACTTTCGGCATTATTAAAAAATAAAAAATTAGTGTTTGAACTATATCATCATTCTTATGTCATAACTTGTAAATAAAATAAATCTTATGCCACAAAAAAAAATCATTACCATATTTGGGGCAACCGGCGCACAGGGTGGGGGACTTGCCCGCGCCATTTTACAAGATAAAAACAGCGAATTTGCGGTTCGTGCGGTTACGAGAGATCCACAATCAGAAAAAGCAAAAGCTCTTCACGATTTGGGTGCTGAAATAGTAACAGCTGACCTGGGGAAACCGGAAAGTATCCGGAAGGCTATGGAAGGAGCCTATGGAGCATTTTGTGTTACTTTTTTCTGGGCACATTTTTCACCGGAACAGGAAGCTGCTGAAGCGAAAAGTATGGCCGAAGCAGCTAAAGCAGCCGGAGTAAAACATGTGATCTGGTCTACCCTGGAAGATACCCGGCTCAAAGTTCCCTTACATGATGACAGCATGCCGACACTTGATGGGGAAATATAAAGTGCCGCACTTCGACAGCAAAGGAGAATCTAACCACTTTTTTACTGATATAGGAGTACCCACTACCTTTCATGTTAACGACTTTCTATTGGGAAAATATGCTCTATTTTGGTATGGGTCCTAAGAAAGGCCCCGATGGAGTATTAGCGATTACCTTTCCGATGGGAGATAAAAAATTATCCGGAATCGCGGCGGAAGATATTGGCAAATGTGCTTACGGAATTTTCAAAAAAGGAGAATCGATGATTGGTAAGACTATTGGTATTTCCGGTGAGCACATTAGCTGTAAGGATATGGCCGCTGCATTAACAAAGGCATTGGGCCAGGAAGTAAGATATAATAAAGTAACCCCGGATCAGTACCGAAAATTTGGTTTTCCTGGGGCAGAGGACCTGGGCAATATGTTTCAGTACTACCAGGAATTTGATAAGGCTTTTTCCGATGCTCGGGATATTAAGATAGCCAGAGAATTAAATCCTTCTTTGCAGTCTTTTGAAATGTGGCTCAATCAAAATGCTAAAAAAATGACACTGGAATAACTATATATAAATGACAAAGTAGAGAAAGTCTCCAATGAATTTTATTTTCCCCGAACCTGCCTGCTGCTGATTGGTTCGGGGATTTTTTTTACCAAAGAAAGGGATTGAGGCACTCTTGCTACCATCATCAATAAGACAGGCTATTAACCAATAGCCTAAATTAATTCACTTGGGAAATAGTGTATATAAAATCATTGTTGTCCGACTAAAATTGTTAAAGGCTTCATTTGCAAGTATCACCTCACCCCAACGCTTCTCCTTGACGAGAGGGGCCAGAACCCGCTCTTCAAGAGGCTTTAATAATCATTAATATGATTTTAGTCGGACAATAATGATATAATATCCTGCTTTTCCTACTAGTGCTTTGTTCTTCCATGAACTCTAATCAATCACTAATTAATTGGGTTAAATTCTTTCAATACAGATGCATTGTGGAAATACTTTGATTAACCCCAATATAAAAACGACCAGGGTTCTTAATCTTTTTATTAATCTTAAACGAATATTTACCCGGGGCATTACCAGGGTAAGGGTAATAGTGATTGGGCCGGCCTTTTCCTTTTCCTGATGGCTATTATTTAACTTAATGATCATGATCATTGCAGCCGTCATATCTACGGCATAACTTCATCGCCTAAACTATTTCAATCAGGTCTGCGAGTTATTGGAGGCATTTTTCTTCATGTAAATGAAAGTAAATGCCTGCGATCATTTAATTGTTATTGAATATTTGGCTGTCGGCATTTTGCCTGCACATTTTTCATTTTAAACTTTTTTTTATGAATACCTGTTTACCCAATAAGCTCAAGCATCTATTTTTGGGTCTTATTGCCCTGCCGTTTATTTGGATGTCCGGTTTTGCCCGGGTTTTCCCCCGCCGTGCAATCGAGATTGCAACATGTCATTGATAGTTTTCAAAACAACCCCGCCAATCCTTTTGTGGGAGGAATGTCTGTGGCCATCAACGTAGATGGCCTGGCTCTATGGGAGGGTGCTACCGGATACGCGGCCCGGAATGTAGACGGGCAGAATAACCTGCTTCCCGGGGGTACTCCTTTTACTTCTAATTTACTTTCCCGGATGTACAGTGTTACAAAAACATTTACTGCGCCGCTAGTTCTTGAGCTGGCCAAAGAGGGCATTCTCAATCTTGATGCCCCCGTTAGTAACTATATTCCACTTAATCTTATCAATCCGTCACTTAATAGTTCCGTAACTGTTCGTCAGTTGCTTGGCCATCAAAGCGGTTATTCCAACTATACTGATGAGTACATGCTGCAGGTAGCGGTTGCTTTTCAGCCAACCCATATTTGGACTGCTTTTGAAACAATCAGTTTTTGTCACCAGATTAATCAACCGGGTGCTGAGCGCCGATACAGCAGCACTAATTATATTATGCTGGGGGCAATTGTGGAAGCTGTAACGGGCAAACCTATGGAACAACATTACCGGGAACGTTTTTTTAATCCGCTGCATCTCAATTCCATGTACCTTTCTGTTCGGGAGTTGCCGAATGGACATGGAGAATTAGTGTCCCCGCATGATAACCTCAGTCCATTCAATCCGATTTTCCAATTAACCGGTCAGCCAACATTCCCGGATGCGTACACCAATATCAGCCGCTTTCCAATGACTGCCGTTGCTTCCCTTGCATTTAGTGGTGGTGGTATTATAACCAATGTAAGGGATATGTCTGAATGGGGCAATGCGCTTTTTGGCGGAAGAGCAACCAGTGCTTCCACCATACAAACCATGCTTCAATCCATTCCTGCTACCCCTGATGATGGAGGAGATTATCTTGGTTATGGAATCTGGACCAATAATAGGGTTAGTGAAAAAGATTATTTCGTGGGCCACAATGGCCGGGCACCCGGGTACCGGTCTGTTATGATGTATCAACCGGATCGAAAAATGACTATTGCCATTTTAGCCAACTATTATGGCTGTGATCCTTACCTAATAGCTAAAAAGTTATATGAAGAATTACCAAATTTCCTGTGTGGAAACGATAACAGGAAAGAAGATAAGATATTGCTTTGTTACAAAGGGAAAGATATATGTGTTGACCGGTCAGCAGCTGATCAGCACATAAGAAAAGGAGCATGGTTGGGTTCCTGCGATAAACAACAGGCATCAATTCAAAGCCAGCCGCAGAACAATAAAAGCGAACCGGATGTTTTGAAAGAAGAGAAAGGATTTATTGCCTATCCCAATCCCTTCTCTAATAATGTAAACATAAGTTTTAGAACATCTCAGAATGGAATGGTGGAACTGGCACTGTATAACATTAATGGCCAGCTGGTGAAACAGCTTTTTTCGGGTAATTTGCAGCAAGGAGCAAGTAAGCAGGTGAATTTTAATTCCGAAAATTTACCCGGGGGCGTTTATATTTGCCGTCTTCAAACCAAGACGGATATCTACGAGCGCCGATTGGTCTTACGCAGGTAAATAACGAAGGAATAAAATAGTGGGTAATTTTGGTGTAGATATTTGACAGTTCTTAGAAGAGTCACTTTTTTCAATTTGTATAATATTTGTTGCCCCCGGTAGAAACGCCGGGAGCAGCAAATATTAGTATTGGCTGTATGTATTATGTTTGCTAAAGCGATTTACTTAGGCGGACTTAATTCTATCAGCGCGAGCCCTTCTTCCCCGAAAAACAAAAGATTACCACATTCTAAGGGCTGTTGAAATAATTCCAGTTAAATTGCACAGGCAGAAATATTCTTCAATTACTATCATCCAGATATGAACGCCGGGGAAAGTGTATCCAAAAAAATCAAAAAATTTTTCCGACTGCTGGGCCCCGGGATGGTAACAGGCGCCAGCGACGACGATCCCTCTGGTATCGCAACGTATTCCCAGGCAGGTGCCCGGTTCGGAACCTCTCTTTTGTGGACGGCCATTGTCTCTTACCCGTTGATGGTTTCCATCCAGGAAATGTGTGCAAGAATCGGACTGGTTACCAATTCCGGGCTAACCGGTGTTATAAAAAGAAATTATAAAAAGCGCCTGCTCTATCTTATTATTGCCCTGAGTTACCCCTCGATTACATTAAACATCGGCGCTGATATTGCCGGTATGGGGGCAGTGGGAAATTTATTGTTTCCCAAAATTCCTGCCTTTATTTTTTCTGTTCTGTTTACTGGCCTGCTTATGTACAGCATTATATTCTGGAACTATAATAAGATTGCCAATATACTCAAATGGTTGTGCCTTTCATTGTTCAGTTATATACTCATCCCTTTTCTTACCCATACTGATTGGGTAAAAGTATTAAAAGGAACATTTATTCCCGTCTTTGAAAATTCGAAAGATTATTTTATGGCACTGGTGGGCATTTTAGGGACCACTATTTCACCCTATTTGTTTTTCTGGCAGGCTTCTATGGAAGTAGAAGAGGTGAGGGAACGAAAACTGCTGGTAGATAAAAGAATTATCCTCGATATGCAGACAGATGTTAAAGGAGGTATGATGCTTACCAATATTGTTTTCTTTTTTATCATTCTCACTTCGGGTACCGTTTTATTTAACGCCGGCATTCATAATATTGATACAGTAGAACAGGCTGCCAGCGCATTGAAACCGCTGGCCGGAGAAATGGCCTATGCCTTGTTCTCATTAGGTGTTATTGGTACAGGGTTGCTGGCCATCCCGGTATTGGCGGGGGCTTCCAGTTATATGATGGCCGAGGTATTCGGTTGGGAAGAAGGGACTCAATAAAAAATTCAGCGAGGCCAGAGGGTTTTATATTGCCATAATTATTTCCCTGTTGATCGGATTGTGTATTCAATTCTTCGGTATTAGCCCGATAAAGGCATTATTGTATTCCGCCGTATTATATGGCGTAACGGCACCGGTGATGATCGGTGTTATTTTACATATCTGTAATAATAAAAAAATTATGGGCAGGTACGTCAATAAACGATTGTCTAATGTACTGGGCTTTGCTACCCTGCTTCTCATGCTGGCTGCTGCTATTGCGTTGATATGGGTCCTGGTGTGATAACGTAAACTTACCAATGTAAGTGGTTCATTGAAACAACCTTTTATGTTCTCTATTCCATATCTTTAGTTGCACAATAGTAATAAAATATGAAATATATTCTTTGTCTTTTCTTCCTGTGTGTTTCGTTCAAGGTGTCAGCGCAGGATACACATAAATTTATTCTATACAATATTCATATCGTAGACGTTGAATCCGGAAAAATTGTTTCTGGCAAATCGGTAAAAATTAACAATGGCAGAATTGAAGCAATAGGCAAACTGAGCAGATTAAAAGCCCAAGGTTTTGAAATTATAAATGGAAAAGGTAATTACCTGATACCGGGGCTCTGGGATATGCATGTACACATAGAAGGGGAAAACCTGGTGGAAGATAATATTGCCCTCTTTGCCGTTTACCTGGCTCATGGTATCACCACTATCAGGGACGCGGCCAGTGATCTGGGTGAGCAGGTTTTGACATTTCGTGCGGAAATTAACGAAGGGAAAAGAATGGGTCCGACTATATATACAGCGGGCAAAAAGCTGGAAGGATTGAATTCTATCTGGAAGGGAGATTTAGAAATCAGCAATGAAGCCGAATTGAAACAAATGTTGGATAAGATTGATGAGTACCAGGTTGATTTTGTCAAGATCACTGAGAATACCCTGGAGGGACCGTTGTTTTTGAAAAGTGTGATGGAAGCAAAAAAAAGAGGCTATCTCGTTTCCGGCCATGTTCCGATCGATTTACCGATTGCTGATTTGGCTAATATAGGTTTTTCAAGTATAGAACACGCCAGTTATTTATTGAGGCTGGGCAGCGATGAGCACGCCATGGTAAAAGAATTACTGGCAGGTAAAATCAGTAAAGCCCAGGCGGATCAATTGTATTTCAAAAATTTTGACCAGGCAAAGGCAATCGAGGGATATAAAATGCTGGCTGAAAAAAAAGTGGCCGTTACTCCCACCCTGATCGGTGGCAGGCAATTAGCCTTTTTGGATGAAAACAATCATAAGCAGGATGATTTTTTGAAATACCTGACCAGGCGGTTTGTTTCCAATTACCAGTGGAGAATTGACAGGATGGCTAATGAAACACCGGCACAAAAGCAGGACAGGAAGGATAAATATGAATTGATAGCAAAACAAATTCCACTTCTTCAGCAAGCTGGGGTATTAATATTGGCTGGAAGCGATGCTGCTGCATTGAATACCTATGTTTATCCGGCTGCCTCATTAATTGAAGAACTGGAGCTCTTTCAGCATGCGGGTATGCGGCCAATTGATATCTTACGGGCAGCCACCATCAACGGGGCGATGTTTATGAAAAAATATGACGAGGTTGGGTCCGTATCAGTCGGAAAAAGAGCCGACCTGGTTTTGCTGGCTTCCAATCCGCTTGAGAATATTGCTGCTGTTAAGAATATTGAATCAGTTATTGTCAGGGGTACTTTATATAATAGAAGTGCATTGGATACAATGCTTGGTAAAGCCATTCAAAAGAAAATTGAATTAGATAGCACGCGAAAGGAATAGGCTATTTCCGTTCCAGGGGTTTGCCCATCAATCATTCGTTTCTCCGTATTGGGGCATGGTTAGGGACCTTACATTCTTTTTTCTACTCAGGTTTCTTTGATTTATACTTGCCCTTACTCTTTCTGATCGTACAAGCCACCACTTTATATTCCGGGCACATGGCCTCGGAGTCGCTGATGCTGATTTTATTAAGCCACCGCAAGTGAAACGGCACCCAGTTCTCTTGCCAGTTCATGCACGGCATCCTCAATTTTCTTAGCTTGGGCTACAGAGGGATATTTTACACCGGAAGCATACTGCCGCAGCAAACCAGGATTGATGCCCGCCAACTCTGCAATCTTGGATTGTTTTAAAAAATTAAATTCTTCAAAAAAAACCGTCAAGTCATAGCTGCGGTCAAACGATACTTTCTCCACGCCATGAAAATCGTTGAGCAGCTTTGCCATTTTCTTTTCCAGCGAAGGGATGCTGGAGGCATAATCTGTAATGAGGTTATTTTTGTAATTCACCCGCCCCCACAGTTTGCCTTTGTCTTTTTCAATGATCAGTAATAATTTTTTCATAAAAATATTTTTAGTTTCATACAAGGTTATTTCAGTCCTGCCTGCCGGAGAATTGAGTTCAGTGTTCCTTTTGGTATATCTCCGCTATGTACGGGAACCGTCACCTTTCCTTTTTTCTTTGGATGTATCAACTGAAGGTGACTGCCTTTCTGGTCCTTTTCAAACCAGCCGTCTTTTTTCAATAGTCGTATCAGTTCCCGGGCAGTCATGGACAAAGGTAGCAAAAATGCTACCAAATTCAAATAAGATTATTTTGTTATAAAATTTATTTATCAGGCTTCACCTTATACTTCCCCTTACTCTTCCTGATCGTACAAGCCACCAATTTATATTCGGGGCACATGGCTTCGGAGTCGCTGATGCTGGAGGTGATGTTGTTCAGCATGATCTCCGGGAAATGAAACGTACTGCTGAGTATTCCGGGTTTTACTTCGTCGGTAATCTTTGCTTTTATATCCACTTTGCCTCTTGCCGATTCCACACAAACCATGTCGCCGTCAGTGATCATATGTTTGCGGGCATCTTCTTCACAGATCAGTAATACATCTTCTGTAAGGATATCTGCATTGCGGGTGCGCCTTGTCATGGCGCCACAGTTGTAATGTTCCAGTTCCCGGTTGGTGGTGATGATATAAGGATATTCTTTTCCGTGCTGCACAATTTCTTCCGTCTCTTTGAATGCGTTGAATATGAATTTTCCTTTTCCCCTGGTAAATGCAGACGTGTGTAATATCTCTGTATCAGTTCCGTCTTTCAGCACGGGCCATTGCTTACCGTTATCGCCCAGCTCATTCCATTTAACACCGGCAAAGAAGGGAACCACCTGTGAAATTTCTTCCAGCATCGTTTCCGGATCATAGTCGGCCTGTTCATATCCCATCCGGTTCATCATATCAACAATAATTTGTCCGTCGCTCTTTGTTCCTTCAATGGGCTCCACCACTTTATTCACTCTTTGTATTCTTCTTTCCCCATTGGTAAATGTTCCGCTTTTCTCTAAGAAAGAAGCGCCGGGTAAAATCACCGTGGCAAGCTTCGCGGTTTCCGTCATGAATAATTCCTGCACAACAAACAATTCCAGTTTATTCAATGCCTTCACCACATGATGCGTATTCGGATCGGTTTGCGCCATGTCCTCACCGATTACCCAGATGGCTTTTAATTTATTATTCAGCGCGGCCTCATACATCTGCGGAATCTTATAACCCACATGCAATGGCAGTTTTGCCTGATAGAACTCTTCATACATTTTATGTATTTCCGGATTCGTTACATCCAAATAACCGGCACCCTGGTAAGGCTGGCAACCCATATCTGCCGCACCCTGTACATTGTTTTGCCCGCGTAACGGATTAACGCCAACACCTCTTCTTCCGATATTTCCTGTTATCATCGCCAGGTCAGCGATCAGCATCACGGCATAAGTACCATAAGAATGTTCGGTTACCCCCAAACCATGAAAGGACATGGCATTCGGAGCGGTGGCATAAGCAATCGCTGCTTCACGAACCAGGTTGCGGTTAACACCGGTTACTTTTTCCAGTTCATCAATGTTCAGATTTAAAATATTATTCCTGAAATCATCATATCCTTCCGTTCTGGAAGCAATGAAATTTTTATCCTCTAAATTTTCTTTGATGATATAATACAACATCATGTTCAGCAAGGCCACGTTGGTGCCGGGCCGCAACTGCAAATGATGCGTTGCATATTTGACCAACTCAATTTTTCTTGGATCAATTACGATCAAGGTCTTTCCCTTCATCGCGTGCTGTTTCATTTTGGCACCGGTTACCGGGTGTGCATCCGTCGGGTTGGCGCCAATCACCATCATGCAGTCCGTGTACTCCATGTCAATAATAGAATTGGTAGCAGCGCCGGTTCCGAACGTCCGCTGCATCCCCAGCGCCGTAGGAGAATGACAAACCCTGGCGCAACTATCAATATTGTTAGTACCAATCACCGCCCGGATAAATTTCTGCATAATATAATTCTCTTCATTTGTACATCGGGCAGAAGATATACCGGCTATTGAATCGGGGCCGTAGGTATTTTTTAATCCGGTAAGTTTGGCAGCAATGAAATCGTAGGCTTCTTCCCAGGTAGCCTGCACAAATTCTCCATTCTTTTTTATCAGCGGTGTACGCAACCGGTCAGGGTGATTGTAAAAAGAAAAAGCATATCTTCCTTTCAGGCAGGTATGCCCGCTGTTGGCTTCCGCATCATAAGGTGCCTGAATAGACTTGATAGTTCCGGCATGCACAGCTACATCGAGATTACAACCAACTCCGCAATAGGTACAAACGGTCCGCACTTTTTTATCAAATACGATGGACTTGGATTCAAAAACATCACTGATGGCAGAGGTCGGACAAGCTTGTGCACAGGCGCCGCAGCTTACGCAATCGCTTTCATTAAAACTGACATCACTTCCTTTTATGATATGACTGTCGAATCCCCGACCGGTCATGCTCAATACAAATTGTCCCTGCACTTCATCACACGCCCGCACACAACGGAAACAATTAATGCATTTGGAAAGATCAGAAGTCATGTAAGGATGACTTAAATCTTTTTTCTTATGCAAGATGATTTTTTCCTTCCGGATAACGGACATCTCGGATACCCACTCTTGCTGCCACGGCTTGTAATTCACAATTATTATTCACTTCACAGGTCAAACAATCTAGCGGATGATCTGTCAGTACCAATTCAATAATATTCCTGCGGAGCTTTTGTATCCTTTCTGAATCAGGATAGATATAAGAACCCGCCATCACCGGGGTATGACAGGCCGCTTGCGTTTTAACCGATCCATTTTCTACTAACGCAACATCTACACTGCACACCCGGCAGGAACCGAATGGTTCCAGGTTAGGCGCATCACATAATGTAGGGACCGCTTCTTTTCCAAAATACCGGCGGATGAATGAAATAATGGTTTCGCCTTCTTTGATTTCATAAGGATCATTGTTGATATAAGCTACGCTTGTTTTACCCTGGCCATTCCCGGAACCATAAGTCACCGTTTTACCATTAGCATCCTGGGTATGTTTTTCTTCTTTTCTGTACACGATGCCCATTGTCAGGATATTTTTAAAGTAAGGCGATAATTCGTTATCGAAATATTGCAATGCATTTTTCACGGGCAGCGGCAAACCACCACCCAATGCACAAAGCGAACCGATCTCTAACGTTTCCACCAGGTCGTTAAACAATGTTTTGTCAATTCGATAATCCGATTCCTGTGCTTTCTTCAGCATTTCATATCCTCTCACAGAGCCAAGCCGGCAAGGGAAACATTTGCCACAACTCTCATGGGCCGTGAATTGAAATAAATGTTCCATGTATTTTATAATGGGGAAGGTTTCGGGAATACAAACAACCGAAGCATGTCCCAGTAAAAAACCATTTTGTGAAAAAGATTCAAAGTCAATGGTAAGATCATTGATTTTAGCAACCGGTACCATTCCTCCCAACGGACCGCCGATATGCATGGCTTTTACAGGTGATCTGAATCCCCCTCCCAAATCATTCACCACCACGGAAAGTGGAGTGCCCATGTCTACTTCATAGATTCCTGGTTTATTAAAGTAACTATCCAGGGAAATTAGTTTTGTTCCCGTTGATTTGCCGATACCAATGGAAGCAAACTGTTTTCCACTGTTTTTTAAAATATAGGGAATGCAGGCGAGTGTTTCTACATTGTTTACCAGGGTTGGCTTATTGAAGAGGCCTTGTTGTGTTGGATAAGGAGGACGAACCCTCACCTCCGGTCTTTGTCCTTCGATGGAAGAAAGTAGCGCCGTTTCTTCTCCACAGATGTACGCGCCCTGGGCCGCTATTACTTTGAATAAGAAATCAAAACCGGAATTGAGTATGTTTTTTCCCAGCAGGTTTTGTTGCTGGAGTTCATCAATAGCGTTGTGTATAATGGTGATGGCTTCCGGATATTCTCCACGTATGTACAGCACGCCGGTATCAGCGCCGGTAATATACCCGGCTATCATCATTCCCAACAATACACTATGTGGTTGCTGTTCTAATAAATACCGGTCACTGTATGCACCGGGGTCGCCTTCATCAGCATTGCAAACAATAAATTTTTGTTTCGACGATTCTTTTTTACAGGCGTCTAACTTAAATGCAATCGGAAAACCGGCACCTCCCCGTCCCCTCAGACCAGCGGCTCCTAATTCAATTAATAATTCATCTGCAGTTCTCTTCAACGAATGCGCAAGCAGGGAATAATACTCTTTTATTCCCGGAAATGCTGAAGTAAGTACCGGCGTACCGTAGGCAGTAACTGTATATTTATCCTGCACAATTGAATTATTTTTTTTAATAGCATCGATTTCAACTACCGCATTCCCTGAATAATTTTTTCCATTCAAATGAAACGAACTGTTTTCATGGCAACGACCCAGGCAGCACATTTCACCTATTTCACTATCGGTAAAGTGTTTCAGTAATTTTTCTTTTAAGGCCGGTTGCGTACCGGCAGTCAGGCAGGAACTGCCATTGCAGATATATACTTTCTTGCCTTTGTTTTCTGGTTTCAGAAAATCATAAAAACCCGCCGCGCCGTACACGTTGGCTTTACCCATTACAAAAGCATCGGCCAGCTCTTCCATTTTTTCAACCGAAGGACTTCCCGAAGGCCGGGCAGCAATACCCAGTTGCTCAAAAAGATTTTCTTTCAGACCCTTTTTACCGGAAAGTTCACTTAGATTTTTTGACATACTGATTAATTATTAAACTCAGCTGACAGCTTTGGGGTTTGGATAATTATCACTTTGGTCTTCCAATGCAGGATCCAGGCAAACAAAATCTTTTTCAATAAGCAGCAATAGCGATTTTCCTTCACCAATTTCCATCCTGTTTTCAAAACCTACTATATCATTCGTTGGCCAGCCTGCTACTAATTTCTCCGGAACAAAAATACTGATCCCGTTACCCGAAAAGGATGCTTCTGGATTTTCAATATCCTTTTTCTTTTCAAGACGATAATGAAAAGAAACACCATTTGCAAACTCGGTCTTTTCTTCAACAAAACCGGCTATTCCAAAATTGGATATATCTGTTTTGGTAAGCCGGTAGCGAATGGCATTTCCGTTTATCCTGATCTTCATGGAAGCAATTTTGATGAGGCCACAAAGGAACAGAAAAAGATAGCTGGTTAAATCTTAATGACTTCGTGACTTTGTGGCAAAAATTATTTCGCTATCCGTTGTTCACCTGAATAAATATTAAACCTTCCGCCTCTTAAAAAACCAATCAGCGTCATGTCGCATTCTTTTGCCATTTCAACGGCAAGACTGGACGGCGCACCCACCGCGCAAACAATTTTTATACCGGCCATGGCTGCTTTCTGTATTAGTTCAAAACTGGCCCGGCCGCTTAATAATAAGATGTGATGATCTAAAGGAAGATTGCCTGCTATCAAAGCGGCGCCTACTAGTTTGTCTAATGCGTTATGCCGGCCCACATCTTCCCGAACAAACAGCAATGAACCATTCAGATCAAATAAGGCAGAAGCATGTAATCCGCCGGTATGTTCAAAAACCTCCTGTTGTTTCAGTAATAATTCGGGTAATATCATCAGCGAGTGGGAATGGATTCGGATAGTATCTTGTCCGGTTTTTTTGTTAATTATATTTTTTACCGAATCAATAGAAGATTTGCCGCACACCCCACAACTGGAAGAGGTATAAAAATGGCGGTCCAGTTTTTTCGCGTCGAAAGAAAAACCGGGTTGCAGTTCAACAGTCAGAATATTGCTATCAGTTATGTTCTTATTTAAATGGCCGGCTGATTTGCTTCCCATAATATCTGCATATCCGCTGATAATACCTTCAGTAAAAAGAAAGCCGGTAGTCAATTCAGTATCATTTCCCGGCGTACGCATGGTGACGGAGATATTTTTTTGCTGCCGGTTATTTTCCGGCCCATATTCTATTCTGATTTCAAGAGGTTCTTCCACCGCAACCAGGTCATTCATTTCCTTTGAAGCAAAAGGAGTATCAACACCGCCGGGAGAGGTAAGTTTAATAATCGGGAATGCTGCAACGGAGGAGGGCCGCATGATTCAAATTTACTTAATATCCTTGCCAAAGGGAAATTAAATGTATAGAATGATAATAGGGTAACTCATGAATTTTACCTGTATTCATCGGCCGTTTAATAGCCCGGAAAGAAAATGGCGGTGATGGTTGATACCTGGCTCAGGAAGCTTTATATTTATCAAAATTCAACAAATCTTCCGGTGAATTCATGTTTGTAAATTCATATCCCTTAAACCAATCTTTATTATCAAAACTGATAAAGCTGGTTTTCAGGCCTGCCAGGGCATCGGTGATTTTCAATCGACCCTGTTCAAGTAAAATCTTTATTAAAGGAATACAGTTCCGGTCGTATATAGCGCAAAGAGGTTCAGCCTTTCCCTTATGTTCGGCCAAAAGGGCATCCAGGCCATGGCAATGGTCAATTAAGCTCCTGAAAATATTCAGGGAAAGAAATGGCATATCGCAACCCACGACCAGGTTTTTTTGCGTAGAGGAATTAACAAGTCCTGTATATATCCCACCCAGGGGTCCTTTCTCTTTCATTTCATCTTCAAAGCAGGAATAACCAAATGGCCGGTAAGCCTCATTATTTGTTATGATGATGATATTATCTGTTATTTCCTTCACAGAATCAATAACCTGTTCAATAAGCGTTTTCTTGCCAAAGAGCGCCAACCCCTTGTCAATTTTCATGCGGGAGCTTTTTCCCCGGCAAGAATGATGGCTGTTATGGATTGATGTTCAGGCATGGAAACCGTAATTTGCTTTGACCAGGCTTCATCATTTTCTGATGATTCACTAAAAAATATTTTGAGTTCTATAAAATAATTGCAGAAATCGGAAAGTTTTTCTTATAAAGGCTGAAGTTATCTAAAATAAATTATCAGCCCTATGATCTGCTTTCTTCAAATGTGCCCTTTACAGTATTATTCAAGATTCATTTATTGTGATAAAATTGGACAACCCCAAAAATAACCCGGCCATATGTCTTGACCATTATTATAATTAATAATAGGGGAATTCCGGTAAATCTTATAATCATTCTTCGCCATAAAGAATCTCGCCAGGTGGACAATTCGTTTTTTTTAGACAGTCGGTTTTGCGTAATTTCAGACTAAGAAATAAAATTAATCACATGGCAATCTTCAATCTTCACATAAACGGAAAGGAATTCCGGGTTGATGTAGCACCCGATACTCCGCTGTTATGGGTACTCAGGGATCATCTGGGGTTGGTAGGCACCAAATTCAGCTGCGGAATTGCAGAATGCGGGGCATGTACCGTTCTTGTTGATGGCTAATGCTGTCAGGTCCTGTGTGTTCCCTGTTTCAAAAATAAAGTCATCTAAAATTACTACGATTGAAGGCTTGTCGGAAAAAGGAGATCATCCATTGCAACTGGCATGGGATGAAGTGGATGTTCCTCAATGTGGATATTGCCAGGCCGGACAGATCATGACGGCTGCCGCATTATTAAAACAAAACCCCAAACCAACCGATCAGCAAATTGATGATACCATGCACGACAATCTTTGCCGTTGCGGTGCCTACCATCGTATCCGGGAAGCAGTAAAATTAGCCAGCACTAAAATCTAACATATGACAACCTCTAAATAAAACCAGCAGAAGAGATTTTATGAAAATAACATCAGTGACCGGCGGTGGCTTGCTGTTAGGGTTTAGTTGGTTCAGTGTGGATGCTGAAGCACCAGTCATAATGACCAAGGCAAACTTTGCCGGAGAACTTGGATTTCAATAGTTATTTGTCAATAGCCACGGATGGCACTATCACTATTTTTTCTCCCAATCCGGAACTGGGTCAAAACATCATGACTTCATTTCCCATGATCGTAGCGGAAGAACTGGATGCGGACTGGACTAAAGTGAAAGTGGTACAGGCCCCGCTGGATACGGTGAAATTTGATCGGCAGTTAACCGGGGGCAGTGGCGCCATCCCTCACTCCTGGAAAAGGTTAAGGAATGCAGGCGCATCAGCCAGGTATTTATTGGTAGCCGCTGCTGCCAATCGCTGGAAGGTGGATAGCAGCAGAATGCACTACCAGCAATGGTTTTGTGATACATGCAAAAATCAGGAAAAAAATTAGGTTATGGTGAGTTGGCAGAAGAAGCTTCTAAAATTACGCTGCCCGGCAGATATTCCTCTAAAGAACCGGAAAGATTTTAAGATTATCGGCACTTCTGTCAGGAATGTTGAAAATAAAAAGATCATTACCGGCAAAGGAATTTTTGGTTTGGATTTTTACCGCGAAGGAATGGTATTCGCCATGATTCAGCGGCCACCTGCTTTTGGTACAAAAATTAAATCGGTAGATGCTGCTGCTGCCAAAGCCATGCCCGGTATTATTGATGTAGTTACATTTAAAAATAATGTAGCCGTTGTTGGTAAATCCACCTGGGAAGTTATGAAAGCAAGAAAAGCAGTAAAAATTGAATATGAGAAAGACGGAAATATAGAAAGCACATCAGACCATGATCAAATATTGGTTTCCCTGTTAAACAGCGGAAAGACAACAGTGCGCAGAAAAGATGGCGATGTGGAAACTGCCTTTAAGAATGCAGCAAAAATTATTAAAAGTGAATACCAGTGCCCATTTCTTCCGCATAACCCGATGGAGCCAATGAATTTTTTTGCAGATGTACGTCCGGATGGTGTTGAATTGATTGGCCCCACACAAACACCTGCCAGTGCCCGTGCCGCTACCGTCAAAACTTTTAAATATTCCTGAAGATAAAATATACAGTTGAGATTACCCGGCTGGGAGGTGGTTTTGGAAGACGACTTAAATTCGATTTTGTGCTGGAAGCGGCTGAGTTATCCAGTATTATTAAAAAACCAGTTAAAGTAATCTGGTCACGGGAAGATGATATGATGGGTGGAAGTTACCGGCCTGCGGTACGTTACCGTTTTGAAGCGGCACTGGATGAACAGGGGAATATGATTGGTTATAAACTCAGGGGTGTTGGTATTAATGTGAACAATTCAACCCGGGAAAATAATTTTCCCTGCAGGCGCTGTTGATAATCTCTTGATTGATTCCGTTGAACATGTTTCCCCCATTACTACAGGAGCATGGCGGGCCCCGGTCACCAACTTTTTAGCTTTTGCGGAACAGAGTTTTTTAGATGAAGTAGCTCTGGCAGCAGGGAAAGATCCGGTTCAATTCAGGTTGGAACTTTTGCAGAAGGCAAGAACGAATCCTGTTGGTACCATCAGCTATAATATCGACAGGATGGAAACGGTTATTAAACAGGCAGCCGAAAAATCGGGATGGGGAACAAAGAAAGGAGTTTCTCAGGGCTTCAGTGTTTACTTCTCTCATGCTTCTTATGTGGCGCAGGTTTGCGAAGTGGTAATGAACGGCAGATAAGCCAGTTGTTAAAAAAATATATGCCGTTTCTGATTGCGGGGAGGTGGTAAACAAAAGCGGGGCCCTTCAACAGGTGATGGGTGGCAATTGTGGATGGTTATGGCCACGCCATGTATGGCAAACTGACATTTAAAGATGGAGAACCGGAGCAAAAGAATTTTGATGAATACCGGATTATACGGATGAAGGAAATTCCGGAAATAGAAGCATATTTTGTTGATAATGGAATTGATCCAACAGGACTGGGTGAACCCGCCCTGCCACCAACAGGCGGCGCAGTAGCAAATGCCATATTTAAAGCAACCGGAATGCGACTGCGAAATCAGCCATTTAAGGATGAACCCGTATTTAATCCAAAACGTGCTAAAGGATTCTGAAGAATTATACTGTGTATATTGGATCCCGGTAGTAACTATTCAATTTTGGGTTTAGCCTTTTCCTGCAAGGGTAATAAAGGAAAGTTGGAAAGAATAGGAAATCCTGTATTTAACTCACATTATCATTTTATATGATTTTGATATCAAGCGGGAGATTTTTTTTTCTAAATTCCTCTTGATAATGCACTATAGGTACATTGCGTATCCACCAGCAAGTAGTATTACTGCTGCCGGTTGTTCTTCAAAATAACAGGCGGTGCTTGTATTAAAAAGCCTATTAAACTTTCTATCAGAAACTTTTCCTTCAGGAAGTCATATGTATACAGGATTTTGCTCCTCCCTAAAATAAATCCATCGGAAGCATAAATGACGGCCAAAATCAATAATTTTATAATGGTATCATTTCTACGGCGTCACCGGGTTGGTTTCATTTATACTTACACCTAACAACATGAAAGAGATTGTAAACAGTGCTGCCTATGCTGATGGCAAAAGGATTGCTGATGTAGACATCTTTGACGTGAGCGGGGTATTAAAAGAGGAAAACCAATTTGTTTGGATTGGTTTGCACGAGCCATCTGAAGAGATTTTAAACCGGGTACAGAATGAATTCAACCTGCACGAGCTGGCCGTTGAAGATGCCCACCGAGCCCATCAGCGACCAAAGGTAGAGCAATATGCTGATTCGATTTTCGTGGTGTTAAGAACTGCCCAAATGAACCAGGATCACCGGATTGATTTTGGGGAAACCCATTTTTTTGTGGGTAATAATTTTATCGTGGTGGTACGTCATGGATCTAACGTACCCTATACCGAAGTAAGAACGCGATGTGAAGCCACTCCGGAGCAGATGAAAAAAGGGCAGGGCTTTGTTTTGTACGCCGTCATGGATTTTATTGTGGATCGTTATTTTCCCGTAGTACATGAGCTGGAGCAGGAACTGGAATCGATAGAAGCGAAAATTTTTAAAGAAAAGCCAACCCGCGAAACAACCGAAAACATTTATGATTTAAAAAGAGAATTATTGGAAGTAAAAAGGGCTGTATCTCCATTAGTGGACATTTGCAATCGGCTGATGCGCGTGGAGATTAAATGCATTTCTGAAGAAACCAGGCCGTATTTCAGAGACGTGTATGATCACGCCGTGCGGATTAATGAAATGATTGATAATACACGGGAGTTATTAAATAGCGCCATGGAAGCCAACTTCTCCCTTATTTCAATTTCTCAGAGTGATGTTTCGAAAAAATTTTCAGGCTGGGCGGCCATTATCGCTGTTCCCACCATGGTGGCAGGGTTTTATGGAATGAATTTCAAATTCATGCCCGAATTGGACTGGCATTATGGATATTATACAGTTATTTTTTTAACGCTCTGTGTTTGCGCCGCCCTTTATTATTTTCTCCGGAGGTCGGGCTGGCTTTAGTGATAGACGGACTTACATTTTACCGATTTTTACCCCGATTAATAAATGCAGGGGAGTGGTACGACTTCACCCCGGCATTTTCTTTGTGCGAATTTGCCAGGGTGAATCATTCAGAATTCATTCAGAATTATGCGAAATGCTTTCTTTGTTGAATACTTCTTCGGTTACGTTGAATGTTCCATAAATCAGCTGCCGTAAAAGAATTGCCCTGCTTGCTGCCTGAGGATACTGTTTCGTTTACTACTGATGTCATGTTTTTTGTTTCGGTTTTACTTATTGCTGAGAATAAGTGGTTGTTTTGTGTGTTCATGATTATTAATTTTATTGGTTTTGCTTTTTTGTTTTCTTTCTACTCTCTCTGACTTTGATAAAACAAAGATAAGAGGTTATTTAGTACTATGCAAA
This sequence comes from uncultured Chitinophagaceae bacterium, assembly GCA_963775145.1. GTDB lineage: Bacteria > Bacteroidota > Bacteroidia > Chitinophagales > Chitinophagaceae > Endoryza. The sequence goes on along the minus strand of CAVZHZ010000006.1, from coordinate 156,564 downwards.
ACAAAGTACATGGTTAAATTGCAGTAATGGCTATATAATAGTACATTTTTATGAGTGAAATCCTTGTCTGTATTGAATTCTATTGAATTTTAGGAATTGGTCCTCAATTATGGCTCATTATATGAACGGCAATTATCTGGGTTTGACCGGTGAATTCGATCAATTTGTAGCCTCTCGAATATGTAGTTTGGGCCCAATTTTACCGGGGAAAGTCAAATAGAGACCCAACTGTAAGGCCCTAAAAGGTAAATTTCTGTAGAAAACTGAAAGAAGTTGAAGCCATGAGTTTACCAGGAAGCCACATATTGTTATTATGAAATACTCCAATACTCTGCAAAACCAACCAGGTAAAGTATTTTGATATGTAATTGGAAATTGTTTTCGTTTTTTAGGGGGATTCTTCGGATCCTGAATTCCTTCTTAATTAAAACAACCATCATTTGAAAAAATCCTGCCTGCGTAACGTTTAGACGATTGAACTAAAAAAAACTGATAACGATAAGGTGATTAGAACTCCAGGGGCAAAACAAATAGATTTACGATGGATATTTTATAAAGAGGCAGTGATGAAAGAGAAAAAGATAAACACAGGCTGTTGATCCAGCCATTTACTATTATTACCTGAATAAAATAGTGTAATTTGAAATTATTCCCGGGGAAACCCCTTCTGCAAATCCCTCCTGTTAAACCTGGCTCTGGTAGGCAATGATTTTTCATGGCAGAATATTTCAACAGGCAACTGAGTTTTATTAACCCATCATGAAGAAGTTTCATATAGTCAAAGAAAGCTTATTGGCAGCCCTTTTAACTCTTATTATTACCTATGTGGTCAGTTTTATTCCATTAAAGTATGAGTTTAGCAAAGCGATTCGACAGGAATTTCTTGGCTTTGATATTTATGACTTATACTATACTGGTAATCATTTAAAAAATACCAAAAGGGATGATTCGATCATCCTGGTTGAAATAGGAGTGAGCAGGTCAGCCATTACGGATCAGGTTAACCTTATTGAAAAATATGGTCCCTCAGTAATTGGGATAGATGCAGTTTTCGACAAAGAGGGCAATCTCCTGGAAAACGCTGAATTTGTCAGAACCATCGACCAGTATAAAAATATCGTTTTTGGAAAAAGGTACAGTATAGATTCCCTTACTCAACAACCTGTTTTTATCGGTAATTTCTTTGAGAAAGGCTCACGTGTATACCCATTTGGATATATTAATTTTTTGGGGAACCAGTTTTCGGTGATTCGTAATTATCCGCCGTTTTTACGAACAGCTGATTCCCTCTACCCTTCATTTACATCCGCCATTATTGCCAAATTTTCTCCGGGTAAATTCGAAAAATTGAAGGAACGAAAAAGGCAGGCGGAGATAATAAACTACCAGGGAAATATTGAGAACTATAATAGTCTGACAGCTGCCCAGTTAAATTACTTCGATAGTACCGGTCAATTAACCAGTTTACTCTCTGGCAAGATTGTATTGATGGGTTATTTTGTCAAGAACCCACCCCTTGTATTGGAAGATTTGCATTTTTCCCCATTAAATGAACAGATGGCCGGCAAAAGTTTCCCGGATATGTACGGGGTAGTAATACATGCTAATATTCTTTCTATGATTATCAGCGGTTGCTATGCGAAAGAAGCATCGGTTTTCATTTCGTACCTGCTGGCCGGATTAATTATTACTTTTTTTCTTTATTATATTATTTCCAAACATAAACAGGGACGGCACCCTTCCCACGGGAAATTCCTGCTGGTTCAATTCCTTCTTATTGTAGTAATACTTTATGTTTTTCTCATGGTATTTAACTGGTTCCTTATAAAGATTCCTTTGTTGCCTATAATGATCGCGCTGGTCCTCTGCCTTGAATTATTCGGATTGTATAAGATTATCGCCCTATGGCTGCATAAAAAATTCAATTATACTACTGTCTTTAGTCATAAACATGCTGTATGAAACACTTATTATTACCTCTCCTGCTTGTTTTTTACCTGCAAAGTCAGGCCCAGCTTCCCGATTACTATGTGTATCTGGTAAAAGGAAATGCCTCGATAACGAATTCCGGAAAGAAACCGGTAATAGTGAAACAAAAGCAACTGGTCTTTAAAAGTGATATGCTTTCCGTTGGAAAAGGAGCGGAGCTTACCCTGGTCGATAGAAATGCCAATTATTATGTTGTCAAAACGGAAGGGGTTAATAAGGTATCGGGGTTGGTCAAGAAAGCGATTGCAAAGGCGGCGGACGGTCTCACCGCTAAATACCTGAAATTATTATTTCATGAATTACTGGATCCCAACCATGATTTTGATAAACTCAAAAAAGAAAATATTGCGGGCGCCTGGGGAGGTGTTTCGCGCGGCGATGAATGTGAAAACAGGATCTACCCCGTAAATGGTTTGCAAACTTCCGCCGCTTCCATAATTTTCAGGTGGCATAAAACAAGCCGGTCATCTAATTATCTGCTGGCAATATTTGACCAGGATGGTATAGAATTATCCGGCATCAAAGTGAAGGATACGTTACATTCCGTCAATATTGCTGAAATAGGGAAAGGCAGAACGGGTAAATATTTTTGGCGGGTTACCAGTGAAGATGGTATCTGCGAAGATGAAATTCCGATTTACTTTAACCTGCTTACTCCGGACAACGAAAAAAAAATAACTGAACAATTAATGGGTAATTCTGCCGGAACCACCCTGGAAGAACAACTGCAGCAAATTGAAAAGCTGGAAAAGAATGCGTTTATTGATGCCGCCGCGGCCCGGTATTTTCTTTTAGTAAAATCTAACATGGAGAATAAGGCGTTATTGAAAAGTTATGTGCTTTTTCTAATAAAATATGGATTTGAGGAGGAGGCCCGGACGATGTGGAGTTCATTTCAATAATAGAGCGTACTGGTTTATGTTTAACATGTCATTTATTTTTTTATGAGTTTTAAGGTAACTACCGCTGTCTTTATCATTGTTTTTGTAGTATGGGGTCAACCTGTTTCAAGCCAGGCCTGGAGAATATATAGCGACAGTGCCACTTACTTCATCAATCAAAAAGACCCGGAAAAGGCTATTGAATATTTCAAAAAAGCAAAGACGGTTATTCCACAAGATTCTATCTTAACGGATACGTATATCAGTATTAATAAGAGCATTGCAGATGCTTTTTATATATCAGAGGATTTCGAATCAGCTATTCCTGCCTATGAAAATCTTCGCTATGCTATTGCCTCTCTTTATTCCGAACTGAATCGGGATTACGCCTGGACCTGCAATATGCTGGGTGTGCTGTTTAACAAAACCGGCCAATTTGATTCAGCCCAGGCTATTCATCTGAGGGCAAAGGAAATACGTGAAAAATTATTTGGAAACAATCACCTGGCCTATGCACAAAGTTGTAATAACCTGGGGGCCTTATACAGTGATATGGGCCTATGGGATAAGGCAGAGCCCTTATTATTGGAGGCAAAAGCAATAAGAGCCACGATCGAACCTCCCGCTGACAGAAGTCCTTATGCAATTACTTGTGTAGGGCTTGCAAATCTATACAGGGATATGGGTCAGTATGAAAAAGCTGAGTTACTCTACCTGGAAGCCAAGGATATCCGGGCCGAGACCAATAAAGAAAATGCTGAATATGCGAACAGTTGTAATATTCTCGCCGACTTGTATAACAACTATCTTCAACAGTATGATAAAGCAGAATCCCTTTACCTGGAAGCAAAAGGTATACGGGAAAAAAAATTTGGTAACATGAACCTGGCCTATGCACAGAGTTGCAATAACCTCGGGGCGTTGTACAGAAATCTCGGAAAATACGATAAGGCCGAATCATTGTTATTGGAAGCAAAGAAAATTTATGAAAAAGAAGAATCAGACGGACTTTCAATCAACTTCAATAACCTGGGTGAACTGTATTATGTCATGGGAAGATATAAGGAGGCTGCCTCCTTTTTCCTGAAAGCGCGCCAGGTGTGGAGGCAGGGGTTAGCAAAAGATCATCCTTACTTAATTTCTAATGCGGAAGAATTGGCAAGGGTTTACAGGGCCATGAATCAGCCAGTTAAATCAGCCGCCCTCTTTTCTGAAGCAGCTCAGTCTAAGTATAACCGGCTCAACAGTGTTTTTCAGTTTACCAACGAAAAGGAGAAGCAGTTGTACCTGGAGAATATCAATGGAGCCGCGGATGAATATCAATCATTTTATTATGAAAACTGGTCTCATAATAAAGCATCCCCTGCCTATGAATTATCTCTGATGAACCGAAACTTAATTATGTCCTCTGTTCAGCAAACCCGGCAAAATATATACAATAGCCGAGATACTTCGATTACCAATATGTATAATGAATGGGTAGGATTAAAAGTGCAGCTCGCAAAAATGTATTCACAGGGAGCGGAAGCAAAGGATGGACCGGCTCAATCGGTTGGAACGAAAGCGGACAGTTTAGAAAAGGTGATTTCACGCAGGTCTTCTGTTTTTAAAGACCTTCAACGCCAAATAAACTGGAAAGACATTCAGAAAAGACTTGCCAGCAATGAATGCGCTATTGAATTTATTGAATTCCGGGTTACTGATGGTAGCCAGTGGAATGACAGTACCATGTATGTGGCACTGATTCTGAAAAAAGGCGCAACAGAACCCTTTCTCGTGCGGCTGTTTGAAAAAGGACAACTAGATAGGCTGATTCAAGAAAAATCCGCTGATGAAGCAACCACCATTAACCGGTTATATGCATCAACAGCGCTTTTTAATCTTATATGGAGGCCTATAGAAAAGTACTTGTCGGGTATTAAAACCATTTATTTTGCACCGGCGGGTAATTTATTCAGAATATCTTTTGGAGCATTATCACTAAATACGCGGCAGGTATTGAGCGACAAGTACCGGTTAATCCAGTTAAATAGCACTGCCACGCTCGTTAATCAAACTCAGCAATTCTTATCTCTTTCTGATAGAATTCAACTTTATGGGGGCATTGAATACGATGCCGATACTGCCGAGCTAAAGAAATTGAATGTGTCTAATAAAATAAATAATTCCGACTGGAGAGCCGCAACCGGGGAGTTTACAAGAGGAAACACTTTTCGGTATCTGCCAGGTACAGCTGATGAAGTACGGGCTATAAAAAAGCAGGCGGATGAAGCAGGCATAAATGGCAGCATACTCACAGGCATTAATGCCACGGAAGAATCTTTTAATGCCTTGAATGGGCCTGCTTCTCCTGCTATTTTGCATGTAGCCACTCATGGATTTTTCTTTCCCGATCCGGCTAACGATCCAAGAGACAGCATTCAAAAAAAATTTCAAATTAGCGGAAAAGCCTTCAGGCAATCGGCTAATCCGCTGATGAGAGCCGGGCTTCTTTTTGCGGGAGCAAACAATACCTGGAAGGGACAGTTCACAGATGGAATGGAAGACGGTATTGTTACTGCTTACGAAACAAGCAGCAGGTATCTACCAAATACAAAATTGGTAGTGCTCTCGGCCTGTGAAACTGCCCTGGGAGATATCCAGGGGAGCGAAGGAGTTTATGGTTTGCAGCGGGCGTTTACCATTGCAGGGGTAAAAAACTTAGTAATGAGCCTGTGGAAGGTTCCGGATGAGGAAACATCGGCTTTTATGCAGGCATTTTATCGTAATATGTTTAACAAGCAATCTGTAAGTGAAGCGTTTTACGGTGCACAAAAAATGATGAAAGCCAGATACCGGAATGAGCCTTTTAAATGGGCGGCCTGGATATTAATAAAATAATGGAAATATTATTTTAGGTCAATATACACTGCCAGCGGGTCCGGAAAATATCTTTTGAAAGTTTATAATATTTCGATTATTTTCATGGCCTTGTTTGTTCTCCATAGTTGGTTATCGTTCTGCCTTATCCATATACTTCTCAAAAACCTGCCATCAGTATCTCCTTGAAATCATAAATAAGAGTTTTGTTTTCATTGCATTTTGACAACGACTGTTTATGACAAAGAGAAATAAAGTTGTTTTTTCAAACATCAGTTACGAGAGAATATTTTTATTATTCCTGCTGTGGCTTCCTGGCGGTATAACACAGGCGCAAACCTGCAGTTTGGTTCCCCCTAGCCTCTTTGGACTTTCGCAAACGGCTATATATTGTAAGAATAATAATGTAGGATTTGGGATTTTGGGTTCCCAGTCTAATCAGCAATATTCTTTTTTAATATATGCAGCCAATAGTAACAAAGTAAAAAGTAAGGGTGGTCCCCTGGACGGTAATGGCGGACAGGTTAGTGTAGCAGCAAATATGTATTCTGCCGCGGACGCGGGTGAGTACCGCGTGATAACAACCAAAAAAAATTGTACAGACACAGCATTCACCAGCTTTTATGCCTTTTATGGTGATATTGATAATCTTTCTATTACTTCATGGGGATCCAATGCAGTGAACTTTCGTTGGGCCGCTTCTGGTCCACGGCCTGCCGTAACGTACGAGTATGCCGTAACTACACAGTCTAATCCAAACTCCGTACTGATAAATTATCTTACCACTACCGATACTGTTGCATCAGCAAATAGTTTAACCAGCGGAGTTACTTATTATATTCATGTTCGGGTAAAAGAAATAGTATGGAATGGCAACCCGGTTGATTTGTATTTTGATTGTTTCGAATTACCCACGCAGACTATCAGCTTTGTTCCTTGTTCCGGAAGTGCTACCATTGGGTCGCTTACTCCGTTCAACCCGGTTGTTTGCAGTGGTAACAATACCCTGTTAACCGCTACCGGTGGAACTACTTATCAATGGTTTAGAGATGAAATCCCGCTGGGTGTTACTACCTCAACCTATAATGCCACCCTGCCTGGACAGTATCGCGTCTTCATAACTACCAGTGCGGGATGCCAGGGAAGGGTGTATTCTGTTACTGCCACTCAAACATCATTGCTGGCGGGAAATTTTTCAGGTGGTGGAAATTTTTACTCCGGCGATACAGTTAAATTGGGAATACATAATTCCATAATAGGCCAAACCTATAAAATACTTCGTAACGGGTTGGAAGTATATTCGCTGGAGGGGATAGGGAAATCTAAGGAAAGCTTTGATACCATATTCTATAAATTTGTTATTACTTCTCCTGCCCAGGCAGGGCAATACACCGTAAGGACTTTAAACCCTTATTGTACCAGTCTCGATTTCGGTAATGAAACAGTTAACCTGGTAACGGGAGTTTCAATTTGCCCGGGCACCAGTACTTCCTTTACTGTTCCCTCTGCCGGTTTAGGGTATTCATATCAGTGGGAAGTGAATACGGGAACGGGTTTCACTAGCATTACCAACACAGCTCCTTATTCCGGTGTAACTACCACGAAGCTAACTTTAACGAATCCGCCATCTACTTATTATGGCTATATATACCGTTGCGTAGCCACCAATGGAGCAAGTACCGTGATAAGCAGTACACGTACGTTAAAATTCAGTATAACCTGGAGTGGCCTTACCAGTGGTGCCTGGGGTCTCACTTCCAATTGGTCTTGTGGTGTAATACCCAGTGCCAATACTGATGTAATTATACCTACGGGCACACCATTTACTCCTGCAATCACCAGTGATGTTACATGCCGAAGTGTGGATGTAAAGCCTGGTGCAACCCTGAGGGTAAATGGATTTAAACTAACAGTAACCGGGAAATAAGAATTATACATGTTACGAAGAATAATTTGGTTGAAGCAGGAGAGGGGAAAGCCGTGTTTTCGTGTGATATGATTGGGATACAAATAGATAATCAAATCATAACCATGCTAAATATCCACTATTTCAACCCGTACTTTGCCTTTAGTCGCTTTTTTGTCATTAATTAAGAAGCTTAGTGTTTTAACGAAGTTGTTGATCTCTCTTTTTTTCAGGAGCGCTTCAATTTTTTTTTCTTTTCCCTCATAGTCTTTGGGAATTAGCCTGTCTATCGCATTATCAATACCAGATAAGGTGGTGGGAATATCATATAGTTTTAATATTTCCTTTGAATCCTGGTCCGCATTCAGGTAAAAATTATAATCCCTGGTATTACTGGCAACCTCCATTTTGGCGAGATGGTGTTCGGTGATAAATTCTCTGATCCTGTCCTGGTAATCCTTGAACAAATCATCGGGTACAATAATGATCAATTCAAACTTTGTCCACTCTTTCAGTTTTTTTTCTTTTTTCCATTCCTCGTTCTGAATAATTTCATTAGTGTCAATTTTCAACCAAACTGATTTCTCATTAACCAGGTTATTACTGACTGGCAGTACGAAATTATTAAAATATCCCTGGGCTAAGGCTGTTGAAGGCAAGGCAGTATAAATGAACCGATCTCCTTCTTCCTTAATGATGGAATGTAACTTTTCACTACTCTTTTTAAGCGATGCGGAGGGTCGGTTATCGGGGCGGTTTCTCCTGAATTTTAATACGGTAATTCCCAACAGATCGGAGGGAAGTTTAACCTCTTCCTCCTGCAGAATATACACTCTTTTGCGATGCAGTTTTCCCAAAAAAAGTCCGAATTCAAAAATAATATTATCCCGTGGGACATCAAATAGTTTGTTTCTTGATTTGGTCCGGTCATCTTTAGTGGCAATCAATAGGGCAAAATCGTATAAGTTAGGTATTTTGATAAGTGTCTCAAAATAGCTTTCGTTTAATCCAAATACTCCCTCATTCCAAATTTCACAGTCGGTGATGACAGCCAATTGCTTTTGTATAAATTGGGCAGTCTTTAACCCTTCCGATGAGGATCCAATAAAAAGACGGGGTTTCATTTCCAGTAATTGGGGTTCCATGGCTAATTATTTCGACTTGAATATATCCCTTGATCAATCTGTTCTACCTTACATATCAGTTCCCCAATTTAATATTTTTCGCTGGTTCATTTGACAATTAGCTAAGGCCGGGAATATCTTATACAAAATAGAGGCGCATTGTTTTTCTTGTATCATTTAGGGTAAAAAATATTAGCAATAAAAGAATACAGGAACGCAAAGGACGCGAAGGCTTTTTGATAAATGGAGGTGTTTTGTTTTCCTTGCACTCTACTAGTATTCTTTACGCTAGAAAAAATAAGGGCAAAAGCAAAGAGTTCAATTTTTAATCCTGTTTTTAAAACCTAGTCAAGCGTTTTACTTTCAATAATAATCTTTCCGAATGGGAAGAAACAACCTTACTGTTTTATAATGCCCTGCACTTTGGTTATTTCAACAATTTATAAAATGGCTTTGGGCGAATTCGGGATTGGGATATTTATAAAAACCTTCGCCGGTTTTAACTCCCAGTTTTCCGGCATCCACATACGTTTTTAATAGGGCTGCAAATTTCTGGCTTTTTGCATCAGGCAGCGAATTAGTAATATGCCAGGCCGTTTCCAACCCGATTGCATCCAAAATTCCGAAAGGCCCGGCAGGCATTTTGAAATTACCCATCCAGCTTCTGTCCACATCTTCAATGCTGGCAATATCATATGTAACCAACGCGCCGGCCGCACCAATCAATGCTACCAGCATGGCATTAAAAATATATCCCGGTGATTCTTTTTTCACAAATACAGGTAGTCTGATTTAATTTTCTCCCCATCTCCATTAATAAATCAACTACCCATTTCGCAGTTCGCTGGATGCGGCATTATATCCACCACATTTGCTGTAAATACATCGTGAAAATGAAACGCACAAAATAATTCGGGCCTTCCTGTTTCTTCCGCAAACGACGAAGGCATAAGATAGGATGTATTAGTAGTAAATAAGGTATGTGATGGACAAAGTTGTGCGAATTGCGCCCACACTTTTTTCTTTATGCCCAGGTCTTCCACTACTGATTCGCTTACAAAATCAGCATGCGGCCGCCGCCAGGGCAGCATCTGTTGTAAATGTTATCCTTTGTATTGCAGTCATCTGCTTCTTCTGGTGTAATCAGCTTTTTTTCCATCAGGTTTTTGAGAATAGACTCCTGTATTTTTTTTGCCGGGCCAAATGCCTTTTCATTAATATCATAGATCATGGTTTCAAATCCGCTAATGGCCGATTGCAATCCTATCCGCAAGCCCAATGTTCCGCTGCCAAGGATCAATACTTTTTTAATATCTGTTAATTTCATTGCATAGTTAAAATATTTTAATGATGAATAATAAATTAATAAAAATTACTGATTCTGTTATACCGGATTGCCTTTTGTGCATTGACTGCACAGGCATTTACTACATGTATTAAGCCGGCAAACCGCTCATCCTTGGTAAATCCTTTTTTATACCGGGCATATATCTGCTGTACGATCACCCCAATCTTAAAAGAACCAAATACATAATAAAACAACATATCGGGAATCTGGGATTTTTTTTGCTGCGGCATATCGTGCTACCACTTCTTCCCGGGTAAGATTGCCTGGCAGCCAGGTAAGGTTAAATGGTTTTAGCGCCTCGCTGTCTGCTTCCTCTCCCCAATAGCCAAGAGTGGTGCCCAGGTCCATCAGCGGATCTGCCTACTGTTGCCATTTCCCAATCCAATACAGCAATGATATTGTTCAGATTTTCCGGATCCAGCACCAGGTTATCATATTTATAATCGTTATGAATAAAAGCAGGTCTGGCCTTCATGCCGGCATATTCGCCTGCATCCATTCGGCAGTTTTATTCATTTCTTCAATAGTATCTGTTTCCGCATTTTTATATCTTTTGATCCATCCTTCTACCTGTCGCTGAATATATCCTTCCGGTTTTCCCATGTTGATCAAACCCGGTTGTTTCTAGATCAATGGTATGCAATGCCGCTAAGTTGTCAATGGCTGATTCAGAAATGGATTTCATAATAGCGGGCGTAAGCTCCATTCCTTTTGGTGACTTTATTTCGCAGAATGATTCCCCTTACTCTTTCCATTATATAAAATGGGGAACCGATGATAGTTTCATCATCACAATATAAGATAGGGTGCGGGTATTGGTTTATAAACTGGCTTTAAGGCAGTCAGTACCTTGAACTCTCTTCCCATATCATGCGCCGATTTAATATTGGCGCCATTGGGTGGTTTTCGTAAAACATATTCTTTACCGGATATTTTAACAAAAAAGTCAGATTGGAATAACCGCCGGGAAATTGTTCGATATCCAGTTCCCCTTAAAATCCGGGTAAATGATGCAGATAGATATTCTGAAGTTTATTCAGTATCAGGAGCTTCACCTTCTCTGTGCCGCCACTGCTTTATCAATATTATTCGGAATATTGTTCATCTGGTCACTGTTGCTTATATTTTTAAACCATATTCTTTTAAAATCGATTTTGCCAATGATGCTTTATGCACTTCATCAGGGCCATCATAAATCCTTGCGCCCCGTTCATGGCGGTACCAGAAAGATAAGAGGCGTGTCATCCGTAATTCCCAATGCACCATGTGTTTGAATGGCCCTGTCCAGCACTTTCATTAAAATATCAGCAACAAAAAATTTAATGGTGGATATTTCATTGCTTGCCGCTTTTGCTCCTTCTTTATCCATTTTATGGCAGCATGCAGCACCATATATCTGGCCGCATTTATTTCTGCCCGGCTTTCAGCTATCCAGTTTTGAATGGTTTGTTTTTGTCCAAGCTTTGTGCCATCACCCATATCCCTTTCCACTGCCCGCTTGCACATCAGCTGAAATGCCCTTTCACAAATTCCAATCCAGCGCATGCAATGATGAATACGGCCCGGGCCCAAGCCGTTCCTGTGCCAGTAAAAAACCTGTGCCTTCTTTTCCAATTAAATTGGATGGCTGGTACCCGGCAATTGATATATTCAATTTCACCATGACTGTGATAACCTTCACCCGTTTCTCCCATGATGGAAATATTTCTTACCAAATGAAATCCCTTTGTATCGGTTGGAACAATGATCATGCTGGCTCTTTCATACAGGGAGGCATCGTTATTTGTATTTGCCATGACTATGGCAAAAGTGGCGCCATCAGCAGCTGTAGTAAACCATTTATGGCCATTTATAACATATTCATCCCCTTCCGATATGGCCGTGGTTCCCATTTAACCGGGTTGGAACCGGCAAATTCCGGTTCTGTCATGGAAAAGCAACTCCTTATTTCTCCTTTCATTAATGGTTGCAGGTATTTTTCTTTTAATGCGGGCGATGCATGTTTATGCATCAGTTCTATATTGCCAATATCCGGAGCCTGGCAATTGAAAACATAATGACCGAATGGAGTGGTTGCCATCAGTTCACTTACCTGTGCAAATTCGATCATGGTTAACCCCATTCCACCGTCTCTTCTGGGTAAATATGGCGCCCACAAACCATGGTCTTTTGCTTTCTCTCTTTTTTCATCCAGGATTTTTGCTGCTTTATTAAATGGAATGCGCAGTAATTCCATTTCAATCGGGTATAATTCCTGTTCAACAAAATTTTTTAACTGTGGATATATTTCTTTTAAACGTTCGCTTGCAAAAATGTCTACCATAATAATTAAATTGTATATCCTCCATCGGCGGTATAAACAGCACCAGTACAAAAAGCAGAAGCATCTGACGCCAGGAATAAAGCCAGCCCGGCAATATCTTCCGGTCCGGCTAATTGTGGCAGTGCCTGCTTAGCTAATACCATGTTTTAAAATCTTTTCATTTCCTGTTAGCGCTTCGCTGAATTTTGTTTTTATTAATCCCGGGCAAATTACATTAGCCCTGATCTTATCTGCACCCCATTCTTTTGCCAATACTTTTGTGAGTGCAATTAAGGTGGCTTTGCTTACACTGTATAAACCAAGTCCCAGTCCGGGTGTAATTCCTTCAATACTGCTGATATTAATGATCGAACCACCTCCTCTTTGTTTCATGACGGGATAAGCGAGTTTGCATAATTCCAGCGGGCCTTTTACATTCACTTCCATTATTTTATCAAATACCGTTTTCAGATTCTGCAATATGGGACCAAAGACTGGGATTAGTGGCTGCATTATTTACAATGATATCAATACCGCCAAAATGTTTTGATTGTTTTTTCCACCAGGTTTTTTACCTGTACCATATCTCCCATATGCGCGGCAATGCCAATGGCTTCAATTCCTTCATTCCAGGAATTCATTCGCAGTTTCATCAACAGCTTCCTGTTTCCGGCTGGCAATCACAATTTTTGCACCCTGCTGACCCAATGCCCTGGCAATGGCTTTTCCAATTCCCTTACTGGCACCTGTTATGATGGCTACTTTATTATCGAGTCGTAGTTGCTGGCTAATAGACATAATCAGTTTATGGCTAAGTTAAGTTAATAACAGTAATATTTTTTTTGAATAATGAAACTTCGTTCATCAAAACAACTAAACACCTTATTTATCCTACGCCCACCAGCAGGACATATCAGTCAGCATTTTTCCCGGGCGAATAAATTCAAAAGGAACTATGCCTCCTTCTATTATTTATGGTTAGTGTCTTATTGGTTACTTAAAATTGGGAAAATTATTTTTTCAGGCGGTTATGATTTGAATTGATCTTTGTTTATGTTATACCCGGATAAATGAAGCTAATCAATGACCATACCGGGTATAATCGTCTTATTTTTTATCAGAGATAGCATTTACTATTTTCCGGATGGCATCCCCTACCCGGAGGGATGGTTTGCCTGGTATAATATTCCAGCCGGTAAAAACAGCCACTATATTATATTCCGGTATCATAATTGGCCATTGCCCGCCAAAACCAGAACCGGCCCTGGCATATTTGGTATTATCGTTTCCATAAGAAAAAAGCCACCATTTATAACCATAGTTGACTTTTGGACCCACGGTGACTGATGGGCTCGTGGATGCGTTTACCCATCCGGCGGAGACGAGCTGTACTCCATTCCAGTTTCCTTTTTTTAGAAAGAGGTAAAAAATTTTAGCCAGGTCGGTGGCTGCTAAATATAATCCTCCTTCCGTATCCGCCAAACCGGTAGGCGTACGTTTCCAAAAATGATGATTAATACCTAAAGGAGTAAACAGGTATTTTACAGCATACTCTTCAATGTCAATGCCTGTTGCTTTTCTGAATATATAGGAGAGTATCTGCGAGGCACCGCTGTTGTATTTAAATGATTGGCCTGGTTCAATCGCCATGGGTCTGTCAATGGCATATTGTACCCAATCAAAACTGGATTCCATTCGCGAGCAATCGTTCCTGGGATCGCTGTAATGCAAACCCTCGTCCCAGTCAAACCCAGCCGTCATGGTTAATAGATCCCGAATGGTCATTCTCCGTTTACGATCATCTATGTTCTTCACCCGCGTGGTATCAAAAAAACTCAGTACCCTTGTCGAAAGTTCGGGGAATTCATGGCGGGTGGTGGCCACGCCTATTATTACGGAGGTGATTGTTTTGGTGACAGACTGCAACGTATGCAGATCGCCCCGACGGTAATAAGGGTGCCACCAGGAATTGTAATAGTTGTACGGACCACCCGGATCCAACGGATTTAGCGCGCTGGTTACCCTGGCACTGTCTCCATAAATATTATCATAATTATGTTTGTAATATCGCTGATACACTAATTTTCCATCGCGGGTAATAACCATGCCATCCACATTTCCATACTTGCCGATGGCAATATCCCGGTCAAATGACTGCAAAGAATCTTTGTTTAATCCCATAGACTGCGGTGTCGCAACCTGCCATTCTTTAATTGGCCATTCTGTTTGAGTGAATGCATGGCTACAGAAAAAAATAAAAAGACTTAATTGGAGTAGTACCGGGCGAATGATCATACCTTGTATTTTTATGAAGTTAGTTGTTAATGAAATGTCCATAATCACCGGCCATCTTTAATCAGGCCAATTGTATTAATCTATTTTTTACCAAATCTCCTTTAAAAGATGAATTGTAATTCGCAGATCAGACTAAATCACCCGGTAAGCAGTAAACAATTGTTCCATCTTGAACCATTTCAGAATTGATCTTTTTCAAAATTATTTCCCGCTTTCGTTTTTGCCAGGAAATCATTTCTTACGAGGCTGGCAGTTTTGTGGATCCCGGTATGACTCCAGCCCGGCGGCATAATAATATATAACAGCTTATTTTTTATACCGGGTGCCTTTAGTACATCTTTACCAAGGGCTACTATTTCACCAAAATAAACATCGAGAAAGCTACTGGCGTTTATGGACCGGGTAATTCCGTATTCTACCGGGATTTCATTTTTTTCCTGCTGCAGGGTTCCGAAAATTCGGTCCCAAATATTCAGCAGGTTGCAAAAGTTGGTATCCATATACAATGGATTTCTTGCATGGTGCACCCGGTGATGAGAAGGAGTAAGAATTATTTTATTGAGAAACCCTAGGCGTCCGTCTTTCAAAAGATTCTCTCCTGCATGGATAAAAGCACCCCAGGTACCATCTATAAACATTATCAAAAATAAGAGTGGCGGATTTACTCCCAGTAAGATACAAATGGTAGTCCGGATGACATCCGCATACGGACCTTCAAGAAAGAAATGCGCATAGGTAACGGAAAGGTTCATGTTTTCCGGCGCGTGGTGGGTTGAATGTAAACACCAAAACAAACGCACTTTATGCGCCAGGTAATGGTAAACAAAGTGGGCAAGTTCCCATACGATATAGCCATAGATCAACCAATACCAGGTAAAGCTGGTTTTAAAAATGGCATACTTTTCAAAAAGGCCAATACAAAAAGCTACAGCGGCTATTGAAATGAACCGGGAAACAAACCTATTGAATACATAAATAATAAAGATAACCCGGTACGTGCTGGTATTGAATTTTCTCAGCAACAGGGCACGAATGATTTCGATAATTAACAGAACGGGGATCAGCGGCCCAATGGCTGATAGAAATCCATCATAAGTTAACAGCGGGTTGTAGTTACCAGACCTGAACATTTCAATCCACGAATGGATACCTAAGAAAGCAAGTACTTCATCCCATAAAAGTGTAAATATTTCCATACATCCAGGTTTTCATTTTACTTGCGATACTATAAAATTTTATTGAAAAGATACATAGAATCTCTAGTTAAGGCAGATGAGGAGCCTGTAAGGGCAGCCCGGTGTCTTGGCAAGAAGATTCTAAGAAAAAGAGTTAGTTGGTAAGGTGGGGATATATTTTTCAAACAAAATAACCATACTTGCCCGGTTTAATATCCTGTTACTAAGGACATTCTTTATTGGCCAATAAATTAAGCAGTTGGGAGGCGTGCTTTGCAGCTAAGAATCAGCCCGAAAAAGCGTATCCTTGCAAGGGGTGAGGTGTTTGCCTGATATATTAGCGTTATTATTTAAATTGCCGAACTCTCCGTACCGTATCTGTTATAAAAAAACATTGCATGAAGTTCCAGGTTCCTCCAAAAATCATCTTTTCTAGCCTTTTTATATTCTTTGTTATTGCCGGATTTTCTCAGAATGATAAGATTGAACTATTAGAGAATTACAAAGACTTATCACCTGATATTACTGCATTCCTCAAAAAAGGCCGGATAGCTACATTCAAAAAGGACCTGGCCAGTGAGCTACAACTTAAGAAACCAGCGGCATTCAATTTAACCTTCCAGTTTGAAAATAAAGAGTGGGAGGTAGTTCTGGAAAAAAGTGAGCTTCTTTCAAAAGGTTTTTTTATAATAACGGGGACTCATCCCGATGATAAAATTGGCAATAGTCAGCCTGCTTTACATTACAAGGGTACTGTAAAAGGCAAATCACACTCTTTTGCCGCGGTGAGTATTTTATCAGACAAACTGGTTGCCGTTATTTCCGACGAAGAAGCCGGGAATATAAATATTGGAGCGATTAATTTACCTGATGCAAAGGCTGCCAGTACCCATATTATTTACCGCGATACTGATTTGTTATTGGTAAATGAGTTTGCCTGCGGGACGGACAATTTCATTAATTCATCAACAAATCCTATCCCAGTTTATTCTCCCTTATCTATTGCTGCCGCTACCATTAACCCGGAACCGGTGGATATCTATTTTGAAGCGGATTATACCACCTATATCAACAATAGCTCCGACGTTTCAACGGTAGTTAACTATGTAACCGCGTTGTTTAATGTGGTAAACACGCTTTATGAAAATGACAGTATCAATACGAAAATAAGTGCTATTAAAGTTTGGAATACAGTAGATCCATATGCCGGGATGTCTACAACTTCTTCCATATTAAGTGCATTTTCCGGAAATATGGCGGCTGGTTTTCCGGGTGATTTAGCCCATTTTTTGTCGCAGCGAGGAATAGGAGGTGGTATTGCCTATCTGAATGTGTTGTGCGGTGGCAACAGTTCAAAGACGGCTGTCAGTGGTAATTTGAGTAATTCATTTAATACTTTCCCAACTTATTCCTGGTCGGCAATGGTTATTACCCACGAACTCGGTCATAATTTGGGCTCTCCCCATACCCAATCCTGTTCCTGGCCGGGAGGGGCTATTGATAATTGCTATACTACAGAGGGTGGATGTCCGCAAGGTCCTGCCCCAGTTACCGGGGGGACCATCATGAGTTATTGCCATCTGACCGGTTACGGAATAAATTTTGCCAATGGATTTGGACCTTTACCGGGCCAAAGAATAAGATCGCTGGTGAGGGATAATCCCTGTATCAATCCGGGCGTTTATTTTGAAACTACTTATCAAAATGTGGCAGAAGAAAGTGCGGATACAGAAAATGGTTGTTTAGATTATAAAATAATAACTACCAAGCTTAAGATTCCTTATGAACCTTCGCAGCCGGTTGCCATCAGCCTGGTGCCTGCGGGATCGGATGGATTGATTATAGGTACCAATAAGGACATCGAAATAACGCCCATGAATTTCACCCTCAATGGAACAAATTTATCGCAGGCTATAAGTTTCAAAGTATATAATGATGCCATCATTGAAAATTTGGAAATACTTACCCTCAATTTTGATATTAATGCCAATGGAGGTAACGCGGTAAAGAGAAACTACTATACCACCGATATTATTAATATTAGCAGCGAAGATTACAGACCTGATTCTACCCCAAACCAACGGATGTACTTCGAATCTTTTGATGGCGTTTCCGGAGGGTTAGGAAATTGGACCCAGGTTGTCAATTATGGAGATTTGTCGCCAAACAGGTGGGTGGTGGGTATTAGCGGGGATCCTGACTTTCCCACTAAAGCAGCCTATATCTCTAATAACGGAGCGGCCCTGGCCTATTCGGGATCCGTCCCAGATGACAGTACCATAGTGAGGCTGGTGTCGCCGCTTATCAACGCAAATACTTTTTCTAATTTGCAGCTCACTTATTCCTATAAGTGTTTCGGCGAAGGATTATTTGTAAATGCAGGTCCGGGAAGTGGATTAACCGGATTAGATTTTGGGAAGGTTTTTTACTCAATAAATAATGGATCAACCTGGGTGTTGTTAAAGGATAACATATTCAATAGAAGCGGAAAAATAATAGAAAGTATAACGATTCCACCCGATGCCAATAACAGTTCCGGTTTTCGAGTTGCTTTCGAATGGTTAAATAATTCGACGGTTGTAAAAAATCCACCTTTTATTATTGACAGCATTGTAATCAATGGAGCTTCGGCCTCTCCGATTCAAACGACTGCAGATGCCGCCAACGTGGATGAAGAATACCTGGGGCCCTTCCAGACAGCTCATTTTTATAACCCGGTTACCAGAAACATAATGGCTACGATAGAAAATACCAGTGCGTTTGATTTTGGTTGCACAAGGGTAGAACTGCTGCGTACCGGGAATGGGTCCATACAAGCCTGGGGTGTATCAGCCGATCAAAAAATATCTGAAAAGGCGTTTAAGGTTACATCCCAAAACAGCGATCCTTCTGCTTCTTATATCCTAAAGCTTTATTATACCACCGATGAAGTAAATGGATGGTTGGCTTCCACCGGTAATGTATTGGCCGATGCTAAAATAGTGAAGACAAGCGGTGATATTACGCTTCCAACTCCCACTACGTCTCCCGTTTTTTCATCTATTAACAGCAGGGTTGATTATGGAGTTGTTCCGCATTTCATATTCACCGGTACATTTACCGGGTTTTCAACTTTTGCTATTATGAAATCCTATGCTGTTCCTGAATGCCCCGGAAATAGTATAACATATGGAGCGGGCGTTACCGGTTCTTCTTATCAATGGCAGGTAAACACGGGGGCTGGGTATACCAATATCAGTAATAACCTGATATATGCCGGTGCCAGCGCCGATTCACTGAAATTAAATGCTCCCCCCACCTCTTTTTATGGGAATATATACCGTTGCATAGTTAATACTGCCTTCGGTACAGTTTATTCGCCCGAGTTTACGTTGAAATTCGGAGTTAGCTGGATAGGTTCTGTAAGTAAGTCATGGGAAAATCCGTTTAATTGGGGTTGTGGTATTTTGCCTGATGAAAATACAGATGTAATAATTAACGGGGCAGCCGTTTTCACCCCTGAATTAAGCGTAAATACCAATATTCGCAGCCTGAAATTGATTTCTTCCGCTAATTTATTAATAAAAACAGGGGCTGCATTAACTATCAGAAAGCAATAGGGTTCCAATTCAGGTTTTTGACTGGTTATACATCTGTTTTTTCAACCATCAATTAAAAAATTCGTTCTAACCTGCCAGCAAGCAAACAGGTACCCGAAGCCTTAAGGGTAGGCCCAACCTCATCTCTTGAGTTTTGTAGTAAAGCAGCTACCTTGAGCGGAGCCCATCCGGGCATTTCGTCCTAAAGTAAAGATTATTGTTGTGTTCATATAATTAGTAACTTCCATATAAAATATAATATGAAAGCATTTATCCTTGGTTTCCTGGTTATAGGCGCGATCAGTTGCAAGACCCCGGTTAAAAAAGAAATCCCCCAAATGGCCGGGGCGTATAGTATGCTATCCCAATCAATAAAAGGAGGGAACACCGATACCACCTATTATATTTTACAGCAATTGAAGATTTTTACAGAAGATCATATTATGTATGCTAATGTGAATCCAACCAATTCGATCGCAGCATTTGGTATCGGATCATATGTGGCTGATACCGGGTTTATTTTGGAAAAGATTATTTTTAGTGCGGCAGATTCGGCGGATTATTCAACGCCTATATCTTTCATAATATTGATAGAAAAAACACCCAAGGGATATAATCAGGTGATACCTGAAATGACTATCCAGGGTCAGAAGATCCGGCTTTCGGAAGAATATGAATTGGTGGGTAACGATGTAAAAAATCCACTGGATGGCGCATGGAAAGAAATGAGGTATCTTATAGTGAAGGGTACTGATACCACGGAGCGCATTAGAAATAAGTTCAAGGCATTTTATGGGGGTCGTTTTATGGAAGGTCTTTTCGAAAAAGATTCCACCCAAACACCTCGTACCTCCATTGCATTTGGTACTTTTTCGATGGAGGGAACAAACAAAATAAAAGAAATTGTTATTACCTCCAATGATCCATCAATCACCCTGCAGGATTTACCTTCTATCGATAATGAAATGAATGGGCCGGATGAATCCAAGCAAACCATAACCGGGAAAGATGGAACCAAATATATTTCTGTTTTCCAGCGACTAAAAAAATAAAAGTCAAAAGAAATATTTTTCAAACCTGCCGCGCAATCAGGAGTGGGAATGCATACATTTTCAAGAAAAAGAATTCACATTGGAATAAGTCTTATATAATACTGCCAGACGAAAGTGCTGATAGAACCTAATAAATTACCGCCAGGCAAGAACCAAAATTAGTTAACGCGATTATTAGCAATAACGATCTCCGGATATTCATTTGTTTCCCGGGCCCATTTAAATAATAATTCGCTTTGAATGGGTTCGTAGATATCCAGTTTCAAAGGATCAGTCGGTAGTTCCTTACAGGGAACAAGAACCAGGTAGTGTGGTTCAACGTAGTCGTAATGCCTGTCTATAGTTAGCCCCTTTACCTGCACAAATTTGTATCCCTGGTTCAATAGACTTTCCAACGCTTTTACATTGAATTCAATAGTGGCTGATCTGGCTTCTGCTATTGCCTTTCTCATACGATAAAATTTGTTACCTGATTATAACATCTTCCGAAGTATTAAGTTTAATCAGGATAAAAAATAATAGTCATACTACTGCCAGGATAAAAAATAATAGTCATTCTACTGCAACTGTTTAATAAGGCAGAACGAATCAACCAGAAATTATGCACAGTTTGCCTGCTAAGTTTTAAGAATCCGTTTGCAAATCGATTGCTGCTCCTGCGGGTTATAATTACCGGGGACCGGCTTACACCCTTTCCAGCATGCGCCGATCTTTTTGGTGCTTAGATTTAAAATCGGAAGCGGTTAGGCCCGTAATCTTTTTAAATTGGCAGGAAAGATGAGCCACGCTGCTATAATTCATTTTCCAGGCGATTTCGGTAAGATTGAGTTCATTGTAGGTAATCAATTCTTTTACTCGTTCAATTTTATGCCGGAGAATGAAATGCTCTATGGTTGTACCGCTGGATTGCGAAAACAAGTTGGAAAGATATGTATAGTCGTAATTCAACTTTTCGCTGAGATAAATAGAAAATTTTACGCTGGGTAAAGTATCAGAAAAATGGACCGTTTCAATAATGACATTCTTTATCTTTTCAATCAGAATTGCTTTCTTATCTTCTATTAATTCAAGTCCATATTCCAGTAAGGAATCTTTTAATTTCTCCCGCTTCAGAGTGGTGATATCTTCCTTAATTTCCGCTTCTCCTAAATTAACGGCCGTTGGGTTAAGACCGAGCTTATTTAATTGTTCCCTAACGATCATTTTGCAGCGACTGCTTACCATGTACTTGATATATAGTTTCACGATTATTTGATTTTAATTTCTTAATCGATTTACAAGAAATGGTGGTTTCTGAAACGCACCCTGGTTTGTTTTCTTCAAAACAGCGAGTAATTGATTATGGAGATAGTTGTAAATTTTATGCCAATAAGGTTAAGGGTTGTGCAGGTGCAGGTTAAGGGCTTACAAAACTTGATTTCGTAGAATCGTTTTCCCGGATTGGGCAACCAAATCCCCCCGTTTACCTAAGTTATTACCCTGTTGGGCAGGCAATCAGGCAGCTTTGCCGCCGATCGCTTTCAATAGGATTTCCCCGAAATTGTAATTAGCATCTGGCATTTTGAGTAATGACACCAGGTGAGCATAGGTAAGTGGGTTTTTACAAAGTATCCGGGGTAAGAGAATTTGCCCGTTAATAGTAAGCATTATTCATTAATTTTAAATGAACCAAAACACCCTTCGCTAATGTATCATGCAACCAAGAGGAAGGTGCACATACTCCTGCATCCCGAATTAGGAGAAAGCAAATGGGACAAGATCATCAACAGCTTTATAATCACGCTTATCATTCTGAACGTTATTGCTGTAACCCTGGAGACAGTACATTCCATTCATGATACCTACGAAGAATTTTTTAAGTTCTTTGATCTTATTTCGGTCATCATCTTTACGATTGAATATATCCTTCGGGTATGGAGCAGTACGCATGATCCCCGTTACTCTCATAGTACATATGGCCGGTTACGATACATGGTATCTACCGGGGCGTTAATCGACCTGCTGGCCATTCTTCCCTTTTATATTCATATAGGAATGGGGCTCGATTTGCGGGTATTGCGTATCCTGCGTCTATTGAGGTTTTTACGGCTGTTCCGCCTCACCGCGTATATGAAAGCAGCAAAGATGATCAAGGGTGTATTTGCTGCGCGGGCGAATGAATTAAAACTCAGCATGGTGCTGATATCCTTTCTGATCATCATTTCTTCCTGCCTTCTTTATTTCGCTGAACACAATGCACAACCTGCTGTATTTTCCAGTATACCGGCTACCATCTGGTGGGCCGTTGTATCGATTACTTCCGTTGGGTATGGCGACATGGTTCCGATAACGATACTGGGCAAAGTGCTTACGGGTATCATTGTTCTGGCGGGGTTAGCAATCTTAACTTTGCCGGCAGGCATCATCACCGCGGGTTTCCTCGAAGAAATCAGAAAATTAAAATCAGCGAAAATGCATAATTGCCCCCATTGCGGAAAGCCGGTTGACATGCCGGAGCATATTGAAAAGTAATGAAACGCTCTTTAGGTTTGTTGAATAATCCATTTAGTGTTGATTTTTATCGGCCAGGCTCCCCTGGTTGGCCGCCATTATTGTTTATTGATATTTGAATATATTCTGGATAGAATATAGCACTGGATTTTTGTACAAGTGTGTGAGGGTGGAATAAAATGCTATAAGATATCTGCCGAGTGGTGAAAAATTAAGGAGGAAAAGTTTTCCCAGGTGGTTACAAATAATATTATTACAGCTAAATACTCCGAAAGCAAAAAAAGGGAAGTCTGCTTATAGGGACTTGTAATGGGTCAAGAATTGCCTACCTATACTGCGCTCTGGGAAATCAATTTATTTAACGTACCGTCGGGCGGTTAAAAAATCAATAGGCATTGGGGTAGATCCTTTTGTAGCGAGGTCACTCATGATTTCACCAACCGCGGATGCAAATTTGAATCCATGCCCGCTGAACCCTGTTGCAATTAAAACATGGTTATCATAACCTGGCAGAAAATCGAGGATAAAATTTTCATCAGGCGTGTTCGTATACATACAGGTTTTCATTTCTCGCGTATTCCGGTATCCATCCCGGAAATACTTACTTAATATATAAACCAGGTTGGATTCATCTTCTTTAGCAGGCACCCGATTAATATTATCAGGATCTGTTTTGGGGCCGGCAATATGATGCGCCAGTTTTAAACCAACCGGGCCATTGAACTTGTTAACCGGTAATATGGGAAAGCCATAATACACACCCGGTTTTGTTTCATCCGCAATCATCCAGCAGGGTAATGTTCCTAACTTAAAAGGCTTTGATTTCCGGGGAGCAACCCAGGCAATTGCCTGGCGGGTTACTGTTAGTGTATTCGCCAATTCAGGTACCATCTTACTGGCCCAGGGCCCTGCGGTAATAATTAGTTTTTTAGCATGAAAAGTTCCCGAACTTGTTATTATCCTTATTTCATTTTTGTTTTTGGTCCATTTTAATACCTGCTGATTCGATTTTATTACCGCTCCGTGAAGCATCGCCTGCTCAGCGTACAGACGAATGGCTCGTTCAGGAGTTATGAATCCGGCATCAGGCTCAAATAATTTTTCATAATCCTCCGGGATATTTAGTTGAGGATAATTTGCAATAAATGTTGAATGAGGAATGAAATCTACCCTTATTCTATACTTATCAGCGGATTCATGTACGCCTTTTATAATTGGATGATCCGGTTTGCCAAAATAAAAAAGGCCCGTTTTAAAATATACCGGCACGCCGGAAATATCTTCTAATTCATTCCAGTTTTTATAGGCTCTTTCCAGTAGGGGCACATATGACGAATGTTCATAGTAGGCTTTTCGAATGATGCGGCTTTGCCCGGCATGAGAACCAAATTCGTGAGGAATTTCAAATTGCTCAAGTCCCAATACTTTTACACCCTGCTTAGCGAGGTAATAACAGGTAGAAGAGCCCATAGAACCCACACCCAGCACAATAACATCAAATACGGATTCCGAATTTTCACCAGCCTGTTCAATCATTTTTTTCATTTTACTTTCAGGTTGGGCAACTGATTTGCCGGAGGTAATTTTTTTATTTGGAAACTTGTGACTTTCCATGGTTTTAAAATTTTCCTATTTAAATCGCTTTTGGTTATGGCGACAGCACTTTTTCTCTGGCCTGCGCCGAACTAATAACCGGTATCACTTCGAAATCAGCCAGGTCATTCCAATTACTGATCCAATGTTGCAGTTTTTGTTCTGTTTCTGATTCCATTACCTGGTAGCAAGTGCGTAGATATGAATCAATCCAGCTATTAATATATAGCACGCCATCCGGTAACATCCTTCCTTTTTCTTCAAAGCGTTTATAAAGGTCTTTTGCTTTACCCGGTCGGTATCTTTCAATGATCATGTATAGCATAGGAAGATAATTTAGTACTAAAATAATTGTTGTGAACAATGCGGTTCAAAGATGATTAAAGATATTTAATTAGCCGGCTTTTAAAATTACGGGAGATGATTTTTGTTTTCAGCTTCTTTTGTTTTTACCCTTTTGAATAAGGAAAGGTGACACAGGCATCTGGCGGTTTTTTGTATTGCGCTGTAGAAATTATATTTTCTGCAGGCATTGATCATACAGAAACCCAATGGGATTGACAATAGAAACCGGAATGACAAATAAGTTGGTTGATATTATTTATACTACCTTTCTATTTTAAAACCAACACTTGTCATGAGAAAACTAGTTAAATCCCGAAAATTTGTTATCCTGTTTTTTATCCAGGTATTTTCAGTCATTTCGGTGGCCCAGGTAATACAAACCCAGGGAAAAAACAATTCGATCGATTATGAAAGACTGGCCCGGATTGACGGACTGGTTAATGAATACATTAAGAACAACTGGTTAACCGGTGCGGTATCAATCATAATAAAAGATAACCAGGTTGTGCAATACAAAGGGTATGGGTATGCCGATGTGGCCTCCAAAAAGCCAATGAAACCTGATGCGATCTTCCGCATCATGTCGCAAACAAAAGCGATTACCAGTGTAGGTATTATGATTTTGTACGAGCAAGGCAAATTATTATTGGATCAGCCGATTTCAGATTTTATACCTGAATTTAAGAATCCGGTAGTGCTGGATAAATTTAATGAAGCGGATACCACCTACACCACCGTGCCGGCAAAAGGCGAGATAACATTCCGTCACCTGCTAACGCATACGTCGGGGTTAGATTATACCGATATCGGCAGCTCAAAAGTGCAGGCTATCTATACAAAAAATCATATCCCCTCGGGGCTAGGTTATTTTGACGAGAACCTGCTCGAAAGAATGAAAGCGCTGGGCAAACTACCGCTAACATTTGATCCGGGAAAAAAATGGCAATATGGATTAAACAGCGACCTGCTTGGATGTTTGATAGAAGTGATCAGCGGAATGAATCTCGAGGATTTTTTGCGGAAAAATATTTTTGATCCGCTGGGTATGAAAGATACTTATTTCAATGTACCCGCATCCAAGGCGGAACGGTTGGCTACTGTTTATACTGAAGATTCCTTAACAGCAAATTATTAAATGGAGTCATGAATTTCGTCAGAATAGATCCGGATTATCCTACTATGAAAAAACGATATTTTTCAGGCGGGGCCGGACTATCTTCTACTGCTTTTGACTATGCCGTTTTCATGCAAATGCTATTAAATGGCGGCAGGTATAATGGTTACCAGGTATTATCTAAACGGACCGTCGAAATGATGATCAGTGGTCAACTCGCCCCTGGTCTTTTTGGGGATGATAATATGGGTTTGGGTTTTGGTATTACTTCCGAACGATCGGCTGCCAGGGGGCCGCGCAATGCCGGCTCTTTTGCCTGGGGTGGTTATTATGGCACCACGTTTTGGGCCGATCCGAAAGCGCGTCTCGTTTGCCTCTTTATGACTCAGCAGAACCCGAATAGTCATGGAGATGTGGAAGGCAAGTTTGAGTCCATCCTGTATTCCAGTCTTAAGTAGCAGGAATAAATTTTTCAACCGCCCGATCGTTTAAAGAATTAAGTTACCTTAAATGTCTAAAACCTATTGTATGAAAAAAATATCCATAGGGTCTTTCGCCTGTTCAACTTTTCTGACCCTGCTAATTTCTTCTCATTGTCTTGCCCAGCCTGTAAGCACTAATGAAATAAAAGCCCAAATGGTAAAGGATTGGGAGCGGGCAAAAGAGTATACCATTGAATACCTTAATACAATGCCGGCGGATAAATATTCCTTTAAGACATCAGACAGTGTACGGAGCTTTGCTCAACAAATGCTTCATATTGCCCAGGGAAATTTATTTTTAATGTCAAATGTGAGCGATGAGAAACCACCTGCCTGGATTCAATCGGACATTGAGCACAGTACTACCTCTCAGAAAAAGGATTCAGTTATGTATTTTGTAACCAGCAGCTACGATTACTGCATTCGAGCCGTCAAAAATACAGACGATAAAAAATGGGGAGAGAAAAAGAAAATATTTTCGTTTGAGGAAACCAGGTTTGCGTTAATGAACAAAGCATTTGAGCACCAATCGCACCACCGCGGACAAACTACCATTTATATCCGGATGGTGGGTACAAAACCGCCGCAGGAAAAATTATTTCAATAAAATTTTTTAAGGAGAACTCATCTGTAAAAAAACAGGTGATTTTTCATTTATTACCTGCTGTGACTATGCACTAATGGTGGCGTTCCGTACAAATTAACAAGTCATCCAAAATAGCTTCTGGGATTAGCCGGGTTCTGCCACCACGCCAATTATTGTGCTTTCGAAAGCAAGGGTTTGCTAATGGAGATAATGACGATGGTTACTTCTTGTTTCCCCGTAAAGCCAACAGATTGCCTACCGTTATTGCCGCCCGCTTCAGGTTGAGTTGTGTGTTAGCAAGGGCTGTGGAGATATCAGTCACTTCATTATTAATGGGAAGTAATACATCAAAGTACTGTTGCAAGGCTTCACCGGGAAACAACGGTATTTTTCCGGCCAGCCCAATAACCGGAATTGATTTTTGCTTTGCCCGCTTTGCCACGCCAAAGGGAGCTTTACCCTGCAATGTTTGAGTATCTATGCTGCCTTCCCCGGTAATTACCAGATCAGCTTGTTGAAGTGCTGTATCAAACCCGGTTAGATCTAAAAAGAAATCAATACCATTTACCAGTTTTGCTTCCATCAATGCATACAATCCGGCTGCTACTCCGCCCGCAGCACCACCATATTTTACAGCTGCCATATCTTTCCCTGTTTTATCAAATATCACGCTGCGAAATCTAGCAACTGCATTTTCTAATTGTTGTACATCTTTTTCCGAAGCGCCTTTTTGCGGGCCAAAGGTGGTGGCAGCACCATTACTTCCCAGTAAGGTATTTTCAACGTCACAAAGCACAATCAGTTCGGTATCCTGCAAGCGCTTATCTATTCCCGATAAATTAATTCTGTGGAGGTTGATTAAGGAGGCCGGTAAATTCTGCAATTCTTCCGCATTATGATCATAAAATTTCACACCCAGCGCCTGCATTATTCCGGTGGCTGCATCCACCGTGGCACTTCCGCCAATGCATAAAATAATTTTTTTGACTTCTCTGTCAAGCGCCTGTTTTATCAATTCACCCGTGCCATAGGTATTGGCATGTAAGGGATCATACTCTCCGGGAAGCAATAATCGTAAACCTGATGCATCGGCCAGTTCAATGACGGCAGTTTGATTCTGGTCTATAATGCCAAAGGGAGCTATTATTTTTCTTCCTAGCGGATCATGTACGGTTGCCTCCAATCTTTTTCCATTGAAGTGTTGAATAATGAGTGCGGCTGTACCATCGCCTCCATCGCCTACCGGAAAACAATCAATGGTACAGGAAAGCGTACTCTGCTGTAAACCTTTACTGATGGCCTCAGCAACCCGGGCGGCATCCAGGCTGTTCTTAAAGGCATTGGGAGCAATGAGTATATTCATCTGTTATTATAATAACAATAATGATAAGAGATATACCGTCAACAGCGTGACTAAACCCATCCAAATGGTAGCCACGGAATACACTTTCAGCATGGACCTCATTTCCAGCCCGGAAAATTTACTGATTACCCAAAAATAAGCATCATTGGCATGGGAGATCATCATGGAGCCCGCTCCCATGGATAATACGCAAAGCAGCTTGCCCGTTTCTGAATCAAGACCCAGGGCAGTTAGTAAAGGCTGAACTATGGTTGATGCTGTGATGATGGCTACTGTTGATGAACCTTGTGCCGTCTTTAAAATAAAAGTGAGCAGGAAAGGGAAGAAGATGCCCATATTTCCAAGGTTCACCGTTTCACTGAAATGCAAACCGATTTGGGTTGATGCCAGTACCGCTCCGAATGCACCGCCTGCTCCTATGATCACCAGTATTCCACCCGCTTTTTCTACCCCTTCCTGGAGAAATTTACTGAGTTCATATTTGGTCCGGTTGCGGGTAGTAAATAAAACGAGCACTATACCCACCGAAAGAGCAATAGTCGGCTCACCCAGCACCGCAAAAATTTTCTGCAAAAGATTGCCGCTATTTTTTTCCAGGCTAAACAAAGAATTAACAGCAATGAGAATAACCGGCACGACCACTGGCAGAAAAGCTACGAGCTACCGGAGGAGTAGCTGGACTTACGAATAATATGTTCCTCTTCTGCCGCAACATGCGGAACTTTTTTGCCGGCATAACCCGCCCACAGGTGACCGGCAATCATACCGGGAATGGCTACCGCAATACCAATAACAATTAGTTTTCCTAAATCAATGCCGATTGTAACGGCAGCAGCAGACGCGCCGGGATGTGGCGGTAATAAGCAATGCACTGCATATAATCCCGTAGCCAATGATACCGCCATGATGACCATGGATATGCCGGTGCATTTTGCGAGCGATTGATTCAAGCCACTGAGAACGATATAACCCGAATCGCAAAATATGGGAAGTCCAACCACAAACCCGGTAATGCTCATCGCCCATGGCGCTTTTTTTTCTCCGGTTCTTTTTAGAATGAATTCAGCCATCACCTTAGTACATCCGCTATGTTCAAGCAGTACTCCGAGTGTAGTGCCCAGTACAATAATTAAACCGAGCGATTGCATAATATTACCAAATCCCTTTTTAACATCAGTAAGGATATCGATTACCGGCATCTGCATACCGAGGCCGACGAGGAAACAGGCGATGAGTAAGGCAAAAAATGGATGCACCCGGTACCGGGTGGTGAGCAGGATGATAACCGCGATACCGGCCAGCAGACAAAGCAATACCTGTACAAAGGAATCGGGCATACGAAACAATTTTACTATAGGCTGTACAAGATACCAAAGTAATCAAAAACCATGTATAGATAAACCGCAGTGAAGTCACCAAAACGAGGAGGGGCTAAACAAGTATTTTCCAGCTGGGATGCCCACCGGGAGTTATATATTTTGTCCAGCAATTTTTGAATAACGGAATGAGAATCCAGCCAGGTGAAGGAGAGAAGGGCGTATTCTTCCAATTGGCTGTAAAAGAGTGATCAGGGAAGTTCCGGGGGGAAGATTGTTTTACACAGTTAAAAAGGAATAGCACACAGTTGTAAAATGTAAGGCAACAAATACGAAAAAAAAGAGTTTTTTAGATACGAATTTCAAAGGATACAGTAATAAATTATTATTATTCCTGAGATTCAGCATTTAAATTATTAATCTAAAAACCTTTTGAATGAAATTTTTAAAGTTGATTTCCGGACCTGCTCTAATAGCGTTGCTTTTATTAAGTGCGCAGACACAAATCAGCTCCTGCAAAAAAGAGGAAATAATCATCCGGGATACGGTACTCATTAAAGGAGATACAGTGGTGGTTAAAGACAGCAGTGGTTGTTATGATCTTAAAGATGGCCTTATCGCCCATTATAATTTTAATAGTGGCAGTCTGGCTGATTTGAGTGGTAACGGTAATACCATTACTTTTAACAATGCCACCGCAACTACCGATCGGTTTGGTAAGGCCAGCAATGCCTTTTTATTTAATGGAAGCAGCAGCTACATGCGGGTACCAAACAGCACATCTTTAAATCCCAAGTATATCTCTATAGTGGCCATTGTAAAGCCTAATGGTTTTTATACCGGTACCTGTGGTGCAAATAATATTCTTTGCAAAGGGTCAGTCAGTAATTCGACCGGAGTTTACGGTTTGCAGATATATAACGCTAACGGATGCAATAGTAGCGCAGATACTACCAAGGAGTATTTTGGAGGGTTTATTGGAGATACCAGTCCGGGTTCGGCGGCTTCTGCTATAGCGGATACGGATTTTATTCATAGCGGACTATGGTATAATGTTGTTTATACCTATGATGGGATTACCTCTAAGCTATATATAAACGGGGTGCTGGAAGCTTCTCAAATTAAAACAACCGTTACCAGTGGTAATGCCCAGGATATTTTCATCGGCAAATATGATTACCCGTCTTATCCTTATTGGTTTTCCGGTGTCATTGATGAAATCAGGTTATATAACAGGGCATTAATAAAGGAAGAGGTAAAGGCGCTTAACAATCTGAAAGAATAATTTGATCGTTGTAAACGTGATTATATTTTCAATCCCCGATATAAAAGTTCGGGGATTTTTATGTTATATTCACTTAACTAAACAGGTATTATTTTGAAAGGAATGTTTATGCTTGGTTGCTTGTTAATACCTGCGGTACTTGCGGCCCAGGAGTTTAGTTATGTGCACTACGATACCAAAGACGGGCTGGCCGGCTCCACCGTATATAACATGTGCCAGGATAAGGATGGCTTCCTGTGGTTTGCTACGGAAAACGGGCTGAGCCGTTACGACGGTACTCACTTTAAGAACTTCACCGTAAAAGATGGATTGCCAGATAACGAAGTGCTGAAAGTTTTTACGGATAGCAAGGGACGCGTTTGGATAGGAACATTCAGTAAAGAAATATGCTTTTACTTTAATGGTAAAATTCATACCCGGGAAAACGACAGTTTAGTAAAGAAAATAAAATTGAGCGCCAGTTTGTATAGTATTGCGGAAGATAATTTCCATTACCTGGGAATGTCGGACAACTCTTCTGCCATAATTATCACTCCTTCTGATAGTGTTATTATGTACAATCTTAATCATTTGTATACAAAAGAACATTTGTACGGAGGAAAAATCACCAAACATTATGGAAAGCTTTTACTAGGAAGTGAAAATGAAGAGAGTTTTGAATATAACCCCGGAACATGGGCCTGGAACAGGACCGACGTTTTTGAGAAAGGTTTAAAATCGGGAACCAGAATAAAAATGGATTCGTTTGCACGAGATGTAAAAGCAACCCGGTTCAGTAATCAATATACTACCCTTTTTTTTCCGGGAAAATGTATTTCCGCCGAAGCAGAAGATAATTATCCCTATTATGTCAATACAACCGATGGAGCCTGGGAAATTGATACCATTGGATTACGGCGGGGCAATCATTATTTGCCCGGAAAAAAAATAAGCTGGACGTTGCAGGATAGAGAAAAAAACCTGTGGTTTACTTCATTTGGAGAGGGCATATTTAAACTGCCTTCCCAATCCATTAGGACAATTCAATTTTCTCCGGATAAAAGGACGGGTGCCAACGAAGTTTATAGCGTTATTGAAAGTACGGATGGAATCCTGGCTGGCACGGAAGGGAACCGGGCAAAACTGGTGGATACACACTTTAATATCCGGGAAATGGATTATTCGATAAATGAAATGCAGGCAGCCATTGCTCCCTCAGCAACCAACCGGTTATACACCGCGATAAATATTTCAAATTCAATCACCGTATTGGGTTTTGATAAGTTCCTGGTAAAATTGGAAAATGGAAACCCTTTCCTTACTTATCTATATCCGATTAAGTCGGTAGCTAAAATAAACAGCGACTTCATAATTGTGGGCACATCATCCTTTGCATTTAAATTGCGGTTATATGATTTGAAGATAACCGACACCATCTGGCGGGAAAGATGTACAAAAGTGTTTTATTATGATCAGTCTTATTATATCGGCACCTTAAATGGGCTTTACGAAGTAAAGGAAGATAAAAGTTATACCTACCTCGGCGGTATTCATGCGGCTCTTGGCCGACGCATCACCGATATCAAAAGTAGTGCAGATAGTACTTTATGGGTATCTACCAGCGATAATGGTATCGTGGCTATTAAAAGGGGTCAATTAGTAAAAGCCTTTACAGATAGTAATGGGTTGAGCAGCAATAACTGTAAAACTATTTTTATAGAAGGAACCACGTTATGGATAGGCACAGATAAAGGCATTAATAAATTAAACATCGGTGAAGGCCAATACAATATTTCAAAATACAGTACATCCGATGGCCTGCCTTCCAATGTAATAAATACAATTTTGGTTAAGGATAATATGGTGTGGGTGGGCTCGCCAGCGGGACTCACTTATTTCAATGAAAACAGTATTTCAAATTCCTCCTTTTGCGATCTGAAAATGCTGGGTATCTATGTTTCGGGAAAAGAACTGGCACGGGATTCAGTTATTAATCTATCATATAAAAATAATAACATAAATTTCGAATTCATCGGTATTTCGTTCAGGTCTGGAGGTGAGATAACCTACCATTATAAACTGGATGGCCTTGATAAAGAATGGAAGACGACCACTGACAATACCCTCGACTATAAATCATTGCCGGCAGGGTATTATAAATTGGAATTATATGCGGTAAACAAATATGGTATTAAAAGCAATCTCCTTTCTACAAATTTCTCGATTGCCGCCCCTTTTTGGAATACGCTTTGGTTTTATATGCTGGTGACCGCATTGGGCCTGGCAGTGGTAGGCTTTCTATTTAATCGGCGTTATAAGAAAACGAAGCAACGATTGGAGGAGAAAAACAATTTACAAAAGCAATTTGCGGCCCTGGAACAGCAAGCTTTGCAATCCCAAATGAATCCGCATTTTATTTTCAACTGTCTCAATTCTATTCAGCAGTATATACTCACCAATGAAAAGGGAAAAGCTAACAGGTACTTGTCCGGATTTGCCTCACTTATCAGGCAAACATTAGATATATCTGCTCACAGAACAATACCCGTTTCTGAGGAAGCATCGTATTTAAGAAAGTATTTGGAAATGGAACGAATGAGATTTGGGGATAGTTTTGATTATGTTGTTCACATTGATGATAATGTTAACGCGGAGCAAATTCATATGCCTGCATTGCTGCTTCAACCTTATGTGGAAAATAGCATCAGGCATGGAATCAGGTATAAATCAGAGGGGGCCGGAAAAGTAGAGATTTCCTTTTCGTTAAGAGAGGAAAGTCTGTACTGTACTATAAAGGATAATGGCGCGGGCAGGGACAAAGCGGCGGAGTTCAAAAGCAAACAACATATAGAGTACCAGAGTAAGGGAATGAGCTTAACGGACAAGCGAATTGAATTGTTAAACTTAATGAATGCCAGTAACATTTCTGTGGCGGTTATCGATTTGAAAAATGACGACGATTCCGCCGCCGGTACTTTGGTAGAAATAAATATACCAGTTAAATATGAAGACTATTTCGGTAGTAATAATTGACGATGAACCAGGGAGCGTAATTACGCTCCTGGAATTATTGAAGCAATATTGTCCTCAGGTAGTAATAAAAGGAACAGCGGCGGATCCTTTACGAGGATATGATTTGATAAAGCTTTCTGAACCCGATCTTGTTTTTCTTGATATTGAAATGCCTTATGGCAATTCATTTGACCTGCTTGATAAGCTTTTACCTGTTTCTTTTGAAGTAGTATTTATTACGGCCTTTAATGAATATGCAATAAGGGCTATTAAATATGCGGCGTTGGATTATCTATTAAAGCCGGTAAATGTAGATGAACTGGTGGAAGCGGTACGCAAAGCAGGAAAAAGGCTGGAAGAAAAAAATATCAATTCAAGGATTAGCAACCTGCTTGAAAGTATGAAATCTGAAAATGCAGGTATTCAAAAAATAGCCTTGCCCACCTTGGAAGGATCCAGCTTTGAAGACATAAACAATATCATGTACTTGCAGGCGGAGGGGAGTTATACCAACATCTTTATTAAAGGGAAAAAGAAGCTTCTTGTATCCAGGAACTTAAAAGAGTTTGAGGAAATTCTACCTTCCTCTTTATTTTGCCGGATTCACCATGCCACTATCATTAATTTAAACTACGTAAAAAATTACATCAAAGGACGGGGAGGCCAGGTGCAGATGGAGGATGGCGCTTTTATGGAGATTTCTACCCGGAAAAAGAATGATTTTTTTGAACGATTTAAATAAAGGAATTGAATTGCCGGTTCGGAATCTTTTAATCAGGTAGCTATATCCAGTTCCTTAATTTGCTTCCTGTAGGCATTAGGAAGTACCATTGATTTCAGGAACCAATCCAGTTTTATTTTTCGGCTTAATTTATAGATAGCAAGAATAGGAGGGAGCCAGGAATAATTTTGGAGTTTCAGCAACCGTTTGGCATGGGAAGGCACTACTAATTTCTGCGATTCAATTAAGAGCACATAGCGTACCCACCCGAGGTGTTTCCGGTACTGTTTGTACAGGTCAATTGTGTATTCGCTTTTTGCAAGATCCTGCTGCAGATGTTCCTGGCGCATAATGGTCCACTCATTATAATTAACAGGAAGCCCTTTTAATCCCATGCGAGATCCCACCCGAAAGAATACATCGAATAATTCTTCTTTTTCGGCCTCCGTCATCTTTCTTTCCAATAATTCAAATGAGGCCTGTGAATAATGTATGAGCATGAAAAGAACATCACGGTAGGCCCAGTCGGGTATCTGGCTTCCCCGGCTTTTTTCTACCCCGGCATGAATGGCGGTAATTTTATCAATGGTTTTATGCGCGGCTTCCAGGTCAGAAAAAACAATCTGCCGCGCATACATCACCGTCGAAAATAATCTTCCTAAAGGATCCGCCGGTAAACGACCCGTGAAATATAACCAGTCTACCGCCTTGTTCAAGGCAAACTCAGCGGACGCACCGGCAAAAACAAACAGCACGGTATCCCCCTTACCCCATATTTTTCTTACGATGGATTGCTTGTCTACGAAAAATCCCATATCCTAAATATAGAGTAATGGCCAAAGAAATTCAACTACTGTTATTTAAAAGGCAAGCGTAACCCGCTAACAGGTGGAAATGCTCATAAATGAGTTATACTATTATTTTGTTGATAAATCATAAATAGTAATCATGCAGTAAGGAATGCAATTCCTGAAGAAGATAAAAAAGTTGACCTAAACGAAAAGAAAAAGTAGGGCTGATCATAGATGGCTTTATGAGGCTTGCTATTTCGGGGAGATATACCCGGTTTATATTTTCAAATTGATATTTGTCAATAGAATACAGCAGCTAAATAGTTCTCTTGTTTCGATATTGTATTAAATAGTTCAACAGTAATATTTTTCTCATTTGCATTTATTTAGGGTAGATTTATAAAACATAATAATTCACTCCGGAAAAATTTAATGATACCCGACTTTTCGCCGCTCCACCCCTGTTACCAAAGTTCATATACCATCTGTTGATTTCAGCTGAGAACCGCCATTTGAATTTAGCATTCTGATCATTTGATGCTAAATACATGGAATAATTTATCCTGTGAAATAAAGGATTACTATAAACTATTTTCCATTTTTCGATAGTGTATTTTTTCTATTATTAACGTTTAAAAAAATTACTATGAAAAGAAAATTATTATTGCCTTTGTTCGCTATTCTTTCATTTACGATGGTCTTATATTCTTGTAAGAAAGAGACGAGCACTGATGTTAATTCGACAGATGATATGCTTTCGGCAAACGGCGCTGGAAAAAAGGTTACTCGTCCTATGAAAGTGAATTTTTATTCTTCAGCGGATCTAAATCCTTCCATTCCACCTACACCTTGCACGGGCGACCTTGGTTTACAAAATCCAGGCTATTTTATGCACGGTACTGCCACCCACATGGGTCAGTTAATTTCTTCTAATAGCCGGGGACAGGATACCAAGTGCGACTTCAGGCTAGCCACCGGATTACTCAATACAGAAGTGGCGGGCCAGCTGGCCGCAGCGAACGGTGATTTATTATATTATACCGGCGTGGATGTTCTTGATGCAAATAATTTTTTAATCGGTCTGCCAGAAGGAACAATTAAAGGCAGGTGGACCTTCACAGGAGGCACCGGAAGATTTCAAGGCGCGACGGGTTATTTTGATTTTCAGGGCCCTTTATATTTTACACCACCGGCCTATTTTAGCTTCACCGGGGAAGGTATTATTACTTATTGACGATTCCGTTAGGATGGTTAAGCTTATGTTTTTTCCAACTAACATCCCTTTACGTTTTTTGGAAGTGTAAGGGGATGTTGTTTAATACTGAGATTGACAGCAGTAATAGTTAGGAATATCCCTTTCGTTTACCAACTCAATACATATTGAATATTGGTTTGTTTCAGAATCGCCACAGTCAGCAAGGATTCGCTGATACGAGCCCCTTATTTTAATTTTATTTTTTCGTTCTGAAATTTCTTGAAGAAATACGCTGCATTTTCCTGTTCGTTCATCTTGAAATTTTCAATTTCGAAGAAGATTTCCCGGGGAGGAATCGCTGGCCGCTCCTTGTTGGCCTGTGCGGAATCAAAAATAAACCGGCCTTTTTGAAATTTCATTGGATGAGCGCTATCTAAAGCAGGTGAAAGGGAAAAGGGTATCGGGGGAATTTCATTAGTAAAATACAGGCAGAGCGTATCTGGGTATAGGTCGTTAAACTTAATTTTTGGGACATATTTTTCAATTATTTGATTGGGTGTGGTAATAACTTCAATTAGACTGTCGTTGGTGCTTTTAAACATGCGGCTTTCAAATCGGACCTTCTTCTTAATGACAGAATCAGCGGAAATATTGGCAGCAATCAGGGAAGAGTCTTCTGCGTAAAGTATGCCGGAATCCGAATTATTTTTGTAAACAAGATATTTATAGTCATTTCGGATGCTTATGATACTGTCCGCGTACACTACTCCATCTTTTCGGGTTTTATACGAATAATTATAGAATGGGTATGGCAATTTGCACAATGTCATACTATCATAATAGTAGAACAACAAGGAATCCTTAAGTGAAACGAATTCCCCGTTTTTGATAAACATATCCTCGTATTGGAAGGTAAACTTGATAGCCGTTATTTCTTCTTTGTTGCTGTTATTTTTGCCAATTGCGGTGCATTTAATAAGCGTGAAAAGAATAACACCAAGAAGCGGAACTGGAATAAGTTTCATAATTTGATTTTATTGTTTATTCGGGATTATAATCTACATGCCAAATTGGGCTTTGGCTGAAATGTGAGGATCCGAAGGAAATCGGAGAACCAGTGCAAATTGCGGACGCGTCAATGGTATAAGCCAATTTCATTCCGGCATGAAAAATTCCAACTTCCGGGATTGCGGAATTTAGAATACAGTTAATAACTCCGCCAATTACAAATCCATTCCTGCTGATTGACGTATGAGTCAACGAAAGCCATTTCCACACTCCATTTGGCGATTTTTTATGAACGCCGGTCTCATGACTCACAAAATACCAGAGATTTTGAGTTTGCTTGTAGAATATCCAACTGAATAGTTTGGTCCTGGTCGATTGGCCTTCAGAAACATTTCCAAATCCCTGTGTTATTGAAACGGGTCCACCTTGTAAATTTCCGGCAAGGGCTTCACAATTAATTTCCGGAACTGTACCGCCTGTCCCATTATAATTTCCTGTACAAAGATCATAGCATATGGTGTAAAGAAAAAATTCTTCCACCACTTGTCCGGTTGTCTGGTCGAACCATATCCAATACCAGTCGATACAAAATTGATCTTGTTGAGTACAAGGTATCAGCGTATTTACTATTTCCCGCACCTGGTTATTCAAGCTGAAGCTTTTGCCCTTACTCCTGGGAATGATTTTTGCAGTTTTCTTTTCTTTGTCTGTCCGGGAAGATTGGTTTTTGACACTATAATAGGAAATCGACTCCCCTACTATCGGAATGGTAAAAAGTGAATCTTGTGCTGCTATTTCCGTCAAAGATGCTATATATCCTTTTTTGACTATTACTCCTGAATTATTCATTTCTGTAATCTTGTACCTGTACAATTTGCCATGGCCTGTCTTTTTCAACGGGGTTAACACTCTTATGTTATTTCCTTGTAGTTGTGTAATTCGCTGTGCGTGGTCGAGGGTACCGGAAAACAGCAAATCCAAAGCGGATGATGAAGCCAATTTAGAATCGATCGTTTTGTTCAAAGCCGTTTGGTTTTGAATCGGAATCATTTTTTCTTTAGTGCAACTAATTACTAAAGTAAGGAAAAGCGAAAGGGAAAAAAATAATTGTTGTTTCATAGTGAAAAATTTTGTGGGTAAAAGGAATTTGTTTTTTCATATATCTTTAATAAAAATCTTCTCAGATTATTCAATCAACCCTATTATGATTACCAAAGCAAGATAATAGGTGTTGAAAAGCGTTCCATGTGCTTTTGACGGTTAAATAAAAGGAAATTCTCATGGTAGAGAATAACTAAACTATATGAAGGGAGGCCCTTGATATTATGAAACAGGGTTGCTGTTATGTGGAAGGTGTTGCATTGGTACGCTTTCTTAATTGGTAGTTATTGATTTGTTGGGGCTGGCTCTTTATCTATTATTTAGAATGTCAATTCAGGTACAATTCCTCAAAAACCTTTGGTGATTTTCCTGGAAACCAACCGGTTATTATTTGCCCAGTATGCATACATGGTTACGAAGGAATGAGCGAATTATCGTTTTATTATGGTCTTCTTTTGTATTCTAAAAAATATGAAAGGATCAATACTTTTTTAATGAATAGCAGATATACCTGCAAATCAGCCTCCAACAAAGACAGGAACAGGGGAGTAAAATGGGGTAGGGGCTTTTTCAATCATATCAATATTTATTTACCCATCTGGGATATATGAACAACTGTTAATGACAAAAAACCGGATATTTGATCAAAAGAATATGGGAAAATATCAAAACCATGCTGCAGGAAGCAGATAAATCAACATGAAAAATATAAATACTATCAAAATCAATTTTAAAGGCGGGATCATTTCACCCAATGACTTGTACAATATTCTGCTGGCCGTCGGTAAATCCGGCCTGTTATATGTACGGTTTGGGTTGCGTCAGCAACTGTTGTTTGATGTGGAAATTGAAGAGCTGGATAATATTGCCGCCGAACTGAACAAGCTGGACATACCCTTTGAGCTTAACAAAGAAGAATTCCCTAATATTATCAGTTCCTATCCCGCGGAAGAAATATTTATCATTAATACCTGGCTTTCCGAAGACATTTACAAAGAGATTTTTGATTCCTTCTCTTATACTCCCCGCTTAAAGATTAATATCAGCGATACCAACCAGAGTTTTACCCCCTTGCTTACCGGTAACATCAATTGGGTGGCTTCCCCGGAGGAGACGAACTTCTGGCATTTGTTTATCCGTTTTCCCAAAACAAATACCATATATGAGTGGAAGGACGTGATTCATACCGCTGATCTCGCTGCCCTGTCGTTACGGATTGAAGAGGCTATTTTACAGGAACCCCAAAAATTCTATGATAAAGAAGATGCCAGCGGGGATGAATTATATGAAATAGTGAAGACTGATCTGTTTAATGCAAAACCAGCCGCCGGCCCATTGGCCCTTCCTCCATTCAATCTTCCTTATTATGAAGGATTGAATCGCTACTCGGATAAATACTGGCTGGGTATTTACCGGAGGGATGAACTGTTCAGCATAAAATTTTTAAAGGAAGTATGCCTGCTCTGCATGGATACCGGGATCGACCAGCTCTGCTCCACTCCCTGGAAAACGATGATCATAAAGGGAATTCAAAGGAAAAACCGGAAGGATTGGAATTACCTGCTGGATAAATACCAGATAAATGTGCGGCACGCGGCCAATGAACTGAACTTCCAGGTGGAAGATAACAGCCTGGAGGCGTTAAAACTGAAACATCACCTGGTAAAGTATCTTAATGATGATGATACCAGGACCTTTGGCGTTTGCATCGGAATAAAGACCCGCAGAAAGAGTGAAGTATTCAGCAGTATATTGGTTCGTCGCCGACCCCTGGTGAGAATCGGAAAATGGGGCTTTTTTCACCTGTACGATATTTTGTGCGCGAAAGAATATAATCCCAATGAACGCACCGATTTTATTTATAGTAGAGACAATCCCAAATTTGTATTGGCCGAACAATTACGGAGGGCCGTTCTTTCTTTTTATGACCACCTGGACGAAAAGGAAGCCGCCAGGAATCTGGCATCTGATCAAATGGAATCATTGGTAACAGAATAAAAAATAGTTCGGTAAATTCTGTAAAAGATTGATATGAAGGAACGGGCACCAAAAACAATACCCGGGGTAAAAAACACAGCTTAGTTTTTATAATACTGATTCCAAATAACTGTTTGGCCGGTTTTTGCCGCCTGCCTGGCCGCGTCCAGTATTTTTATCACTATTTCGTTATTGGCCGGAGCGGATAGATCATAGATTCCCATTTTCATTTTTCCCCTGATTATATTGGCAAAATATACGAACGGATCATTGCGGTCGACTGGCAACCGTTCTGCCGTGAGCGACTGAATTTCCTTTTTTTCATTTTCCTTTAGCCGCAGGTTGGTTCCATCTTTGCAAAAAACAAATCCGGTAACGCCATATAGTTCCATGTCTTTACGGCTATAAGGCCAGTTCCAGGATGCCTGGATAATTACCTGGGCTTTTTTATAAGTGAGAACGATCGTTGCCTCATCATCCACCCTGGGATACAATTGTGGTTTTATTTGTTGGGTAATGGCCGTAACGGTTAATGGTTTTTCTCCATTCATTAACCAGGTAGCTATATTGGCACCATAACAACCAAAGTCTGTTAATGCACCGGCCCCGTTTAATACCGGGTCGGTTAACCATTCTAAAAATTCCTGACTGCAACCAATTTCTTTAGGGCCGGGATGTCCCGTATGAAAAACAATCTTTCTTATTTCGCCAACCTGCTTTTGCTCGTTCACCATTTGGTACGCCCTGGCATTACTGCCGTACCAGGTGGTTTCGTAATTGGTAAGCAAATGAATATTATGTTTCCTGGCGAGGCTGAGCATTTTAGTGGCGTGTTCCATGCTTACTGCCAGGGGCTTCTCTACCATAACATGAATGCCCCGGGGCGCACAATATTCCACCACTTTTAAATGATCGTAAATATTATTGAAAGCCAGTACGGCTGCCGGTTTCGTTTTTTCAATCAATTCTTCCATAGTTGCATAAACCAGGTTCATACTATATCCATATTGCTTCGAATATTTTTCTGCCAGCGCCCGGTTTGGTTCGGCAATACCAACTATTTCTATATCGCCCCTGTTTGCGCGGCCCAGGATTCCATGTGCATGGTCATGAACTAATCCAACAATTGCCACTCGTAATGGCTTTTGCAGAGTAGGATCATTTTGTGCCGCAAGCACAATGATATTAGTCATGAACAAGATAAACAGTAGAGAAGTTTTATTAAACATCCGTTTTGTTTTATATCAAAGATAAACAGAGGAAAGTTATACTGGTTAAACAAATAATTTTTTCAGGCGAAGCGACGAAAATAAAAACCTGTTTTCAAATTTCAAATAATTCCCAGCCAGTTTGTGAGTCTAACTGATATATAATCACCCCTGCCGAAGGAACCGGCGGGTCCCGAGTGCAAAATAATGACTGGATTCATACCATAAAATGATGCCTGTCATTCTTTGCCTACCTTTACTATTTCAACTTTGAAAAATATATATAAACAATTTTTATGGCAACCACATCCAAAGAAAGCTTTACGCTTAACGGAGAACAGATTCTCCAGAAGATAAAGGACCTTATCCAGGAAGGAAATGTCAGAAAAATTTCCATCCACGATAAAACGGGAAAAGAAATCATGTCGTTACCCCTGACTATTGGAGTAGTAGGGGCTGTATTAGCCCCTGTCTTAGCGGCTGTAGGTGCATTAGCCGCCCTTATAGGCGAATGCAGCATAACTGTTGAGCGGGAAGGTTGATTATATAAAAACTTTTACAAACTGGCTTTGCGAAGATTGGAGGATTGATACCTCTAGGCAGTACAGCCTGTAGTAGCAAAAAGTACAGGTCTTTATTGTGACGGCACATTAAGAATTATAAATTTATTTCCCATCTTTTTATTGCTCCGGGTTTAAACAATAAAGTTCCTATTTATTTAAAAAAACTAATAGAAGGCAACCGTCTTCTCTTTAGTTACGTTAACTACATTACCAACATTCTTCTTACCGGATTCTATTGCAGATGTTCGATCTGAAACCTTGTTATATTATAAGGGATGTCCTGCCTTATGACAATCTTTTTATTAAACAGTAAAACCTATTTTATGTACAAATCCGTTTACAAAAAATTCAGCTTTTTTCAACTGCTGCTGGCTTTACTAGTATTAACAGGAATAGTTTCTGGCTGTAAAAAAGAACCTGGCCTTAATGCGGATAATGAACAGTTACAGTCAGAAGATAATAATTCAAAAGATGTGTCGCTTAAGAATTTTATGCAGGTGAACCTGGTGGCCAATAATGCTAATTATAATGCAGCGACTATTGACCCTTCATTAAAAAATGGATGGGGTATTGCCTGGTCTCCGGGAGGAACTGCCTGGGTGAATTCGCAAGGAGGACATGTAAGTGAATTGTACAATGGCCAAGGAATAAAAGCGGCTCTTACGGTCAACATTCCTTCACCCGGCGGAAGTGAAGGTGGAAATCCTACCGGGATTATTTTCAATCCGAATGTGGCGGATTTTGTAATTCCTTCGGGTAATACCACTCCTGCCACGCGGGCTCTTTTCATTTTTGTAGGAGTGGATGGTATCGTATCTGGCTGGAATCCTTCCTGGGGTAATCATGCGTTTGCAAAATTTAATAATGTGGCTACCTCTGCGTACACCGGACTCGCCATCGCCAACAATGGCGGAAGCAATTTTTTATATGCAGCAGATTTCCGGGCGGGAAAGATTGCTGTTTGGGATCGCACCTGGGCTCCCGTGGCCATGTCTTTCACTGATCCCAATTTACCGGCGGGTTATTCTCCATTTAATATACAGGAAGTAAACGGTCAGTTATTTGTTATGTATGCTAAAGTGGCAAGTGATGGAAGAAGCCAGGCTGGAAAAGGGCTGGGCATCGTGGATATTTTTACCCCCTCCGGTGATTTTGTAAAACGATTTGCCGATAAAGATAAATTGAATGCTCCCTGGGGTGTAACCATGGCCGCCGCTTCTTTCTTCCCCCAGAAAACGGAGGATGAGGAGGAGGAGGAGGATGATGATGATAATAATAATAATAGTAATCACACTCCCCAACCTAAAATACTGGTTGGCAATTTTGGGGATGGAAAAATTAATGTATATAGCATGAACGGGAAATTTTTAGGGCAATTGAAATCGCATGACCACGTGATTTCTATTGATAAACTCTGGGCCATTGGTTTTGCACCCACTACTTCACCCATCGATCAAAACCGGCTTTATTTTGCTGCTGGGCCTAATAATGAAGAAGATGGACTATTTGGGTATCTTATTAAAGACAATACTATAAAAATAGATCATGATTAAAGAAGAATGGGGTAAGAAGGAAGATTAATTGACCGCAAACCTTCCTCTTGTCATCGAATTGAAATGATTAGGACGTGTACGGATATTTGAGCTTGCTTGTTTACCGGGGGACCTCTTAACGGGGGTCCCTTATTTCTCATTAAAAGACATAACAGTAAGTCTGGCTAAAATCATCCATTAACCATA
Source organism: uncultured Chitinophagaceae bacterium (assembly GCA_963775145.1). Taxonomy (GTDB): domain Bacteria; phylum Bacteroidota; class Bacteroidia; order Chitinophagales; family Chitinophagaceae; genus Endoryza. The sequence continues at coordinate 112,187 of CAVZHZ010000006.1, read as the reverse complement.
AAAAAATCTGCAGCATTTCATATTCCTTTTTGCACAGAATTATTAGCATTATCACGAGATGGCGAGAAATAAAAAAAGACCCGGACTTGAGCGGGTCTTTTAAATAAGCGGAAGTATCGTGGTAAAATTCTCTAGCCGATCTTTTTTACATTTACTGCATTCAGTCCTTTTTTGCCTTCCTGCAAATCAAATTGAACTTTGTCGCCTTCCGCAACCTGGTCAATGAGGCCGCTTGAATGCACAAAAGTTTCTTTGTTAGAGTCGTCGTGTTTAATGAATCCGAATCCTTTTTCACGGTTGAAAAACTTAACGGTTCCCTGGTTTTTGTCTCCCATTTTATTACTGTTGTTGTTTAATGGGGATAAAGATAGGGTTTTTCTATAAAGAAGAGGCCCGGGACTGGATATGAATACTTAAGTAAGTAGGAATTTCAGGTAGTTGGTTAGCTAATCTTAAAGGAACCGGCGGGCAAAGATCCCGCATAAATCGCATTAGGCAAGGCAGTATTTGAAGGAGGATTGATACTTGTCTATGTAGGGGAGTATGCGGGTCTAAACTATTTTGTCATATATGTTCCCGGCAAATAACTTAACATTTCTTGTTTGGATACAACCAAAAGGATGAAATATTTATAACATCCCAAAATATACAACCATCTCACCATTTGTTAGCATAGTTGCTGCACCCGTTGTACGATTATAAAGTTTACAATTAAACTGCATCTTCACCTTTATATAATACCGGCCTATGGCATCATACGAATCTTCCGTGCTGATGATTTTGAAATTGCTGCCAGCCTGATCTACTGTTCCATCGCGGGTATCCCAATCGCCTCCCAAAGGGTCGGTCCAAGCGATGGATATCCCATCTCCCAAAGAATAACTTGATGGGGCATATGGATAAATGCCTGGTGCAAAAAAAGCTTTGAACTGACTTTCGGTAGCGCTTAGGTAATTGTGCATGAGTCCTTTGTCGACACTCATTTCAGTTAGTCCGGCAGGAAGGGGTGGATTTGCGTAATTAATTCCGCCGCCAAATACAACATCATCCGTTCCCCCCATTCCAGAGCCTGCTTCATAGTTATTGGTTGCAGTAATACTTTGAAAATAATTAACCCCTCCAATTGTAGCTTTATAATAAATCTCATCGGTGGTATTGCCTCCACCTGTTGCTATTACATCTACGGTAAAAGCGCAAACAATGCCGCCAATATTTAACTTAAAAATAAAATTTCCGGCCGCTGCTGGGGTACCGGTAGCATTTAGTATGATAACCTGTGATCCGGTCGATGCAAAATTTCCAGCCCCGGAAAAAATAAAACCGTTGACCGCAGAAGTTGAATAAGTCCAGCTGCCCGCTTGTGTTACAGTAACCGTTACAGTGAGCTTGGAATCCAAAGATAACAAGGTTCCGGCCTGGAAGGGTCCTGATATTACGGCATCAGAACAATTGGTTCCTGAGGGAACCAGTGAAAAAACGGCTGTACCACCAGGGCCGGCACCAGGTCCAGAATTTTCCAAGGAACCCTCTTTTTGACAACCTACAATTAAAATGATAACAGAAAAAAGTAAAAAACCGGTAAGCCGGATTGGTCTTATATTCATAAAGAGTGTTTTCATTGAAGGCAGCATTTTTTTTTTATTGAACGCGCATGAATGCCATTGCAAGCAAATATAACCGAAAATTCTCCAAATTTATTAAGCGAGAATAGCTGTTTAAGTATTGAACCTAGTTCACCGGTATTCTATTCCTTTGTTTATTGGATCAATATACCGTCTTACCCGCTAAATGGAAAATTCATCCTATTTCAACAGCAGCATTTGCCCAATATGATTTGCCATATGATTGGTGCGGCTGATGACTACATTTAACTTATTGCGGTGCGGTTCTTTTTCAAAATCTTCCGTTGATATGGCCGTATGCCTGCTGAACCATTCATCTGTCGTGGCTGATCGGAAATGAGTAGCCAGTTTTGCATTGACTGCTTTCAGATTATCTTTTAGTTGGGGTATGCCGGGCATGTCCATTCCTGATTTATCCGGGTTCGTTATAAATATATTTTCTAATGTAGGAAATAAACGATCCCCATTACCCAGCAGGGGGAAAAGTGCGTCACTTACGGCAATTAAATGACCCAACAAATAGGTTCCGGTATTTCTGCCCGGGGCAATTTCTTTCGCGAGTTGCTCATCGGGTAAGGATTCAATTAATTTAATAAGATAGTTGTTTTGAGCGTCCCAGGCGGTGAGAGTCATCTTCACCAATAAATTTAATTGAACGGTGGTCTTTTCCATTTTATAATTGTTTAATCGCCAAAGTTAATACGCTCTGCGGGAAAGAGGTGCTTAAAATTATTTGCAAGTTACCATCGGGCATTCCTGGCTATCAACCTTATTGCTTGGGTTTGGTTCTCAGATTTATTTCACGATGGGAAATATGCCTGGAGTGGTTTCGTTGTTTTATTTTTACCCAAAGGTACCAAATGCCCCATCGGATGAAATCAATACTATTAGTTACTCTGCAGTTTTTATTTATCCTGTTGTTGATTTCGGGTACTCCATTAAATCATTTATCTCTGTTACCTGCTATTTTTATAATTATTTCCTTCCTTTTAATACTGTGGGCCATGGTTGCCATGCAAAAAAGTAAATTGAGGATTATGCCTGAGCCCTCGGCTAATGCCACTTTAGTTACCCATGGGCCATATCGCTTCATTCGTCATCCTATGTATTCGGCCATCTTACTCGGTGCGGTGGGCTTATTAATCAGTTATTTCACCTGGGTACGTTTAATAATGGGCATCTCGCTGGCTATTGTATTAATCAGTAAGCTTACCTGGGAAGAAAAGATGTTGAGTCAAAAATTTGAAGGGTATTCATCTTACTGCAGGTATTCGAAAAGATTAATTCCATTTTTATATTAGTTATTGGGGAAAATAGGCAAAAGCAAGGCTCCCGCACTTAATAAATTTGTCGGTTCGGCAATGGTTAAAACCAGGCGGGAATAAAAACTATCCGGGATCTGAATGAGATTCGCTTATATTATTTAAAGTAGGATTCCGGGATGGTTCTCCACAAATCATGGGAGAGATTTCCCTTGAGAATTTCATAAACGAGGTAAATGGGCCAGAAGATATAGTGTATAATCAGCAAAATAATCGAGTGATTATAATGCCAGCTGATCATCAGGGTATATATTCCTAAGAGGAAATAAAGAATACCACCATTTTTACGATTCATATAGAGTAGTTTAATGTAAAGAGGTAAAAAGAATAATTATTTAACAGGACTCCTCCTTTAAAGATATCATTATTTTGAGAAAATGACCCGACTCTTCCAGCCAAATAGGGCAGCAGGAAGCAAATATATGGCTGAAAAAGAATCGTAATTAAGATAGCTTCTGCCAGTAAAATTAATAGTATAATAGCAGCGCTTTTTTCTGACTTCACCGTATTTAGAAAACCTGCCAATGCCAGGCTCCTGCCGTGCTTGTTGAAAAATGAGAAGGGGAAAAATGGTGGTAGCAGCAATGACACTATATTTATTCCTTAGATTTGCTGACCAATAAATTCCTTCCTTCTGAAATGTAATTCAGTAGAATCTGTCCCGCCCGGTTTGCTATTATTACTTAACCAAAATTCAACACACATGAAACAAATGCTTTCTTTATTGGCAATCAGCCTTCTTTTTGTTTGCTTTTCCTGCAACAATGAGAAAACAGAAAAAACAGCCGCAGATAACATGTCTACTGAAAAAAAGGATAATTCAATGACCGAGAAAAACCTGGCGGCTTCTCATATTATCAATGATGCTTTTGCAACAGGAGACATCAGTAAGATTGATGAGGCGGTTGCCAGTGATTTCATTGACCATACGGATCAGGGAGTGAAGAACAGGGACAGCCTGAAAGTCATGATCCCGATGATGCATAAAGAATTTCCCGACATGAAAATGGAAGTGGTTAAAGAATTGGCCGATAATGAGTATGTATTTTCACTGATGCGATGGACGGGTACCAGCAATGGCCAGATGGGAATGCCCAAGGGCCCTTATGATATGAAGGCTATTGAAGTGGTTAGATTCAAGGACGGCAAAGCCGCGGAGCACTGGTCGTATATGGAGCCTGCCGAAGTGATGAAAATGATGGGTAGCCAGCAACCACCTATGAATATGGATGATAAGAAGAAAAAGTAAGTTTGGATAGGAAATATTCTAAAGCCATCCGGGTAATGGGTGGCTTTTATATTTCATCTCGCCGGGTACATTCAGAGCTTGCCGGGCCATACTCACTAAAATTGCTAAATAGGATGCATTCCTTTTGTGAAACGTTGTGTTCTACCCTAAAGCTATTGCTACTTCAAAACGGGTGCTCATTCATCTTGGGTTATGCAAGAAGCATGAGCCGGTTCATTATATTCCTTTCTTAAACTTCTCAATGATGGTATTAATCTTTGATTGATCTTCGATGCCTTTCAAACTTTTGTAATCCCGGATCAATTCAAGATGTTTTATCGTTATCTCCCGTTTCCAGGGGGCGTGAACAGAAAGTAAGGCGGGCACAACATGCCTAATGGCGTCGGGGCTGTTTTTCATAACTTCCAGTTCGATCCTCGAAACCAGGGCCCAATATTCTTTGGTTGATTTAATTCTGCGGTCTATCGAATACTCAACCAGCGGAAAATATTTAGTGAATAAACCCGGATTATGTTCGGATAAGTATAATAAATTAAGCATGGCAATACCCGGCTGAAAAGCATTGGGATCCTGGTCAAAACTTTCCTGGTAGTAAGCAATGGCTTCTTCTCTTAAATAATGGGCCGTATCGGGGTCATCCGCTACGGAGGCTCTTCTTTTTTTAATACTGGCCAATAAGCTGGTGAGTAAAGCCCGATTGGTATATTTGTTTTCAGCTTTTAGTTTATTGATGATTGCTTCCGCTTCATCAAGACGGTCCATTTTTTTATAAGCGAAGATTAATTTCTCTTGCAATTCAGGATGTGCTTTCCTTCCTTCTTCCGGAATGGATTCAATCAATTCAGTTACCCGTTTTGAATCACCAATATCTTTATATCCTTTTAAGACCGTTAATAATAGCCGGTATTGTTCGAAGGGATTGTCCTTCACTTCATTCGCTACCAGTTCCATATCCTTGTACGTCTCTTCTTTTTTTGAATTAGCCATCGCTTTGGCATTCGATTCGGTCGAAACCCGGTATTCGGCATCTGCTCTTTTCCAGTCATTGACCAGCTTCTCAAACTTGCTAATCTCCGCGTCTTCCTTTTGGATAAGCTGCTTAAAATTACCCTCGTTTAAAATAGCTTCATCAATTTCGGGGAAATTGTATTTGGCAAACAGTTGTGCTATGGGGCTATCATCGCCGAGTCCTATCCCTTTTATATAGTTTTCCAACAGATCCGATAATTCATCGATCTTCGTTTGCAGATTTTTTATTGATTTGGTTTCCAGGTCATATTCATAATTCAATACACTAAAAACGCTGAGGTCAAATGGTATTTTATCCAGGCTGCTTTCGTGAATCAAAATAGTGGTATGGGGGCGGGCGGCATGCCTTATGCCCAGTTCGTAATACACATTGGGATTATTGAAAGTGATATCTGCTATAGCGAACTGGCAAAAAAGAATCCGGGCATACATATTCTTTAGCAGTAGTTCACCGCTGTTAGCCTCGTTGGTTTTGCTGGCATCCAGTCCGGCTTTGATGATGGCGGGTTCTATAAAAGTTTTATATACTTCATCAAAATCAATTTTCACATTGGCCATATTGACCTTTTCGCCATAAGGCATCATGACATAGCAAATGTTTGACATAAGATTTTTTTAATATCTTCTCAAAGTAGTATTTAAAATGCCAGAAAAATAAAACAGGTTTATAGCCAGCCAACGCTTCGGTAATTGCAAAAGGCACAACTTCCCTGATGGCGGGTCGAGCTGGTCAGTACATAAATAAAGCTACTTCTAATTAGGCGGGTCACAATTTCACCGAGGGAATTGATGCCCTGGCAAGGATTACGCCTACTACAACAATTGGCTTCCGCCTTATTCTTCCTTCTGAGACTGCTCATATTCCTGTACGATAGCTGAAGCCGATTCAGCATCCCATGATGACACCACCACTTTTACAGAACCTACTCCACCGGGACTTACGGTCCAGGGATTCATTGTCCCCATTTGTTCATCCTGGAGATAAGCGTTGATGCCGGCATTTTCCAGCATGCTCTTAACCATCCCGGCCTGAATGATGTTTCCGGCAAATACCTGAACAGGTTCCGAACCTTTGGAAGTTGTCATACTGAACGCTTTACGGAAAGGTACGGAAAGCATAACCATTGTTTATTTATTCATCAATTGCCTGGTATTTATGTAAAACGATCTGATAACGCATTTATCCAATTTCGTCTTGGGAAAAAATAGGGTTAACTTGTTTCCTTATTCAATTCACCAAAACTATTTATTATGAAAAGCAAATCACCATTAGTCTTTCTTTTCGTTATTTGCACTTCCGTTTTTATTTCTTGTTCTGCACCGGCTGAAAAGGAGAATGCTATTGACCTGGTAAAAGCTAAGTCCGATATACAGGCCATGGAGGATGCATATGCCGCGGCGGAAAAAGCGAAGGATGCTGCCGGCGTGGTAGTCTATTACAGCGAAGACGCCGCGAGTTACAGCCGCAATCAACAACCTGTTACTGGAAAGGCAGCGATTAAGGAAGATATTGCTCAACGCCTGGCGAAAGACACAACTGGTAATCATAATGTTTATAAAGTAGTAGATCTTTTTGCGGAAGGAAATATGGCCGTAGAAATAGGTTCATGGACCTCCGTCAATTCTTCGGGGGCTGAAGTGGATAAAGGGTATTATATGTCATACTTTCAAAAGCGGGATGGGAAATATGTATGCGTTCGGGATATGAATATGACTACCAGTGCAGCTAAATAGCGCTTGCAGGCAAACTTATAAGGGTTCAATAAAATATTAAATGAATAGGGCCTGTGTACTGCAGGCTCTTTTTTTGTGGGCAGTCCCATATGCAAGCACATGCTCTCCGGCTTATGGCTATTTGTATCTGTAATAATATTCATTCAGGCCGGATAATTTTTGCCCTGATTAACCGGCAGCCATAAAACATATTTATCCGGAGAGGAAGAATGTAATATGATTTTTTTATTTTCCCTTTAAGGCGATCTGGGGGTAGAAAAAATATATTAATTTCCTTTTCCGGTTTTGATCTGGTTCAATATAGCTTTTGCATTTTTACCTGTTTCTCCGTCCGGATCAAGATCGATGGCTTTTTGATAACATTCGATGGCTTTATCTGTTTGGTTTGTTTTCCAGAATGCCTCACCCAGACTGTCCCACGCGTTTGCCGATTTCGGGTAAAGTTTGGTGTTCAGTTCAAATATAAAAATGGCGGATTCCATTTGTTTTGCATTTACCAAATTATAACCCGACTGATTTAACTTATCTTCAAAATCAATATACCGGTATCTTGGATCTGCGGACATTCTTTTAGCTTCCGTTTCTACTTCTTCTTTTTTACCGGCCATAAATAGCTCCCTTAGGTGAACCATAGGATCGATAAATGTTTCTTTATCTGAAAAATTAAGGCATGCATCCAGTAAAGGGTCCTTGTTGGACTTATAGTCTTCTAAACTCATATCAACTGCCAATTGGGGTGCTAGCCAGGCCCCATTTTCCCACTGCGGTTTATCCTGCCACCAGGCGAAGGAAAGAAACACAGGAATCTTACTTTTTGGCAATACTACTTTGCGGTTGTCACCATAAAAATTAATGTTTTCAGCAGTTGGTTCACCAACAAATAGGGCATTGGTGTAGTTACTAAGCTCGTTGACCAGGTTCTGGCAGGCAGAAAATGTTCGACGGCCAATAATGACAAATAATTTTCCCGGTTTGTTGATCTTTTTACATTCTATTATTCCGGTTACGATCGGTTTATTCTTATAGTTATTTCCGCCCCCATTGAGACGAACATCCAATACCAGCCGATCCACATCATTTTTATCAATGAACTCAAATACTTTCTTGTAGAATGCTGGAATGGCTTCCTTGGGTTCATCCTGTATCTGGCTGTGGCGCACATATACTGTTTTAGTGTCAGGCAGGTATTCATAATAATAAATCTTATCCAGGTTTTTCAGGTAAGGTGGGGTTTTGCTGCTGTCCCGAACACTTAAACAATCAGCCCTTCTTGATACAAAACCGTATGCACGCGGCAAACGGAAGGTATCCAGTGCAGTCACCGCCATATCAAAAAGTTTCCCGTTTTTCTCAAACCCATATGTTATGGTAGTTTTTAATTCTTTAGTCACATGTTGCGAATGCAGGGCTTCCGGAATTAACAGGTAGTCCAATCCGTACGCTTTGAAATATTGATCATTTTCCACGGGCACTAATTGTTTGATTGCCTCCAGTACATTTTTTATTGGCATTCCTTCCACGCTGATCAGTTTAGCCCCTATCAATGGTGCGTATTTAGTAATTGAACCCTCTGCATAAACACCGTCGCTAAACCAATAAAAGTTGATAGGAGCCACATGGTATTTTACCGGTGATTCCCTCCATCCGATATCGGTATGCCCGTACTTAAATAGAGCGACAATCCGGGTATATCCCGAAAGTATCTCATGCGGCTGCAAGGAAGGGATTTCCCTGTAGAGCCTTTCCACTGCTGAATCAAATTTTTCGGCCGTTACTTTTTTAAACAGGAAGGGATATTCCTTATGAACCGTCTGTTGCAGAAATTTCAGATCGGATTGCCAATCAGATGCAGTTAAAATGCTCTGGGAACTTAATGAAGAAATCATTCCGTAGCAGAATAAGAAAAGAGCAATTCGTTTCACAGTAACTTATTTTATACAATTTAATTGAATTAAGTTCCGGAATCCAGGGAATATGACGACCGGCCAGTGCGAAAGTGGGATTGTGTATTAGACATTTTGTGCGGTATCGGTGGCGGCTGAAATATATTTATGAAGATGACTCTTCAGGTTACTTTCGGTAAATACCGGGATATTGGCCATCTGCAACTCTATTGAAAATAGGGATGATTCCTTAAGCCAGGTTTCTGAATGCCGGGTGAAAGGTTTTGGTAAATCTTAATTAGGCAATCGATACGCGTAATCAGATTAATTTTGAAAGCCCCTTGAATCCTGGATTTGATTATTCAATTATAAAAAATTTATTAGAATCGGGAACGACTTACTCCGGAAGGAGCAATAAAAAATACAATCACCGGCAGGCCTAATAAAGTCCATAAACAATTAAGTGTCCTTTCATCGACGCCAACGAAATTAATTCATAGCGTACTGACAAGCTGATATACTTTTGGTTGAGTCCATTGGTTTCAACACTCTGGGTCATTGAAACAATTGGTCCTCCATTGGTATTAATATAACTAAGCGCGGGTACAACTATTATATTGGTTGCTCCGCTTATTACAGCCGGATTCAGGTAGAGCTGAACCGATAAAGTATTGTTGACTGAAGTCTGAACATAACTCGACATCAGCGAACCGGAATGGTTACTTGCAAAAGTGGTCCAACCCGGCGCTCCTATCAGATCGTGGCCTAAGGACACATAAATTGCGCCCAATGGTACCATATTAAAATTGCCTGATTGTGCTGCGAATAATTTATTGGCTACCTCCACCCGGCCATTTGGAATCTGTGAATTAAGCTTCAGGGTGTTTGTGCTTTGGGTAAATGCCAGGAACTGGTCGTTTGCCGGAAACATTTGACCAGCCGAAGCGTAACCACTTCGATACATTAAAAAATCCCCGTTAGTAAAATTGAAGTTCATATGCATGCCATAACCACTGGAAATGGAATGGCCAACTGTGGAGAAATCGGGCTTGTATTCATTAAATCCGATACCTGGCCAGTTTTCCTGAAGGGAAATACCGGCATTTGTTCCTAATAATCCTACGGTTCTTGAGTTTCCTCCCGCAGTACCCGATACCACCAGTTTGGCCCGTGTAACCGAACTAGTTCCGATTCCGATATTTTGTGAAAAACCAGGCGATATAAAACAAACTATGGTAACAACAAGCAGTAATTCTTTTTGCATATGACTATTTTTTTCAAAATAATAGAAAACCGGGATCCCTGCCCCGGCATTTAGCAGTTAACAGACCCTCAAAAATTATGAAATGAATTTTCAATCCTAAGTAATTGAATTTAATTAGATAAGAGGGCCCCTGGCTTGTGAGGACAATAACTCCAATGAGTAGACGGTTGGCCATAATATTATAAGGAAACGGCCAGATAGTTTTTGAACATTCATCTGAATGGAAAACAGTAGAGCCAGCGAACGGGATTCCCTTCAGGGATTCGCCACAGTACGATATTTTCTGATTTTTCGAAACCGGTTTGGATGCCATTTTCTCTCGAATAGTTTTCACATTACGTGGATGAACAGGCTACGGTTTTAAATTTCCTTGCCGCCGGGCGGGTATGAAGAATAAAATCAAGAATCTGAAACCAGGTTTAATATTTATGGTACCCTAGAGATTATGGATATACTTCGCGCTTTCTTTAAACTTATCCAGGTTCATCTCTACAAAAAAATTCTTTACACCGCCTGTCTTAGCGGCGGCAAAAAATTCTTTCCAGTTAATTATACCCTGGCCGACAGCCACCTCTTTTTTATCGGCTGTCCAATCGGACAAATGCGCGGAAATAAAACGCCCGGGGTATTTGGTAAAATAGGTAGAAGCTTTATACCCAAGGGTAATAACCTGCGTCTGAAATTGCATTTTTATTAAATCAGGATCGAAACGGCTCATTAATGCATCATAAATAAGTTGACCTTCCACAGTGGCGAATTCAAAATGGTGATTATGAAATCCGGCCTGCATGCCGGCCTTCTTGATCTTTTCTCCTGCTTTATTTAATTTATCCGCGGCATCCTCGTAATCTTTGATGGTTGCTTTTGGTGGCAACCAGAACGTGGAGCATATCATTTGCGTTAAGCCTAACTGTTGCGAAAACTCAATCCGTTCATCCAGCGTATCGTTGGCAAATTCCCCAAACCCAAAGTGGCAGCTTGGACAACTCAGTCCCGCATCCGTAATTATCTTACGCATATCAGTCGTTGGTATTTTTGCCAATGGCCCAAATCCTATTTTTTCATATCCTTTGGGTGAACACATTTCTGTTAGCTTGTACCCCATGTCTGCCATCATTTTTAAAGTGCCGGCAAAATCAGTAGCCAGTTTGTCTTTTACCGTCCATGTTTGAAAACCGATGGGAATCTTTTTAAATACCGGATCCATGGCAAACAATTGCCGGGGTATTTGGGATAAGAGCATGGCCGCGCCGGCAGCTTTTGTTGTATTGTGGAGGAATGTTCTCCTGTTTATTGAATGCATGATGAGTTTTTTTTTGTTATTTATTTTCTCTTGCTTAGTTCGTAGAATTCCTTCCTCGAAGTTCAAAGCAAGACAGAAGGATCGGAGAAATCGATTTCTACTACTGGGTATTTGATTCAATCTTTTTATCCTATAATCACAAAATCACGGTCCTGGCAATTATATCGATGCAGGATCCCATCCTGATCTGTATTCACGGTTCAGGTATTTGTTGGCATCGGGCACGTTCGTAATCTTCAGGTTGGCCGCATCATATCTTAAAAGTTTGTTTGTTCTTAATGCTACCGCGTATAAATTGATGGCTTCCGTTATATATTCCGCTTCTGAAAAATTGCCTGGATATTGTTTCCCGGTTTTGCAGGCATTCACGAATAGGGGTAAGGCCTCGGAAGTTTGCTGTACCTGGCTTCGGGTATCCGTGTTTGCTTTCGCGGGCTTGTCCATTTTCTTGCCTGCAATGATCTGTGGGTTTTGTACATTGAAACCCGCCAGAATTTTTCCTTTATCACCCACGAACATCATGCCTTCCGCAGGTAATTCTTTATTGTCGTTCAGTAATTCAACAGGTATGGGCGGACGCATGCCGCCATCATACCAGCATAAATCAACTGGCGGCCTGGAACCATTAGCCGGATATTTAAAACGGACGGTACTGGCCATGGGAAATGAAAAGTCATTCGGAATGCGGAACGGAACCGGATCACGCATTCCGCAAACATGACTGCGGGTAGGTTCAATAATAGTAGGAGAAGTTAATTGCAATGCGTTGAATACTGTCCATAGACTATAATGTCCCATATCCGCCATGGCACCTCCGCCGAAATCGTACCAGCCCCGGAACACCATGTGCGTATAGTTGGGATGATAAGGACGATCGGCCTCAGGCCCCAGCCATAAGATTCCAATCCAATCCCTTGGGAACAGGTGGAGTATCTGCTGGAAGCTCGGCGTATTGCGGCCATACCGGGCGGTTAGTCCAGTTATGCACTTCGGTAAGTGTTCCGATGGCTCCCGCATTTATCCATGCCATCACGGTATCCATGGAGCCGTTTGAATCCCATGGTATGAGGTGAGTTATTACTTTGCTGTTTCGTGCCATTTCAATTACTTTCTTTCCTTCGATCAACCGGTTAGAAAGCGGCTTATGTACCAGCACATGTTTACCTCTTTTAATAGCCGCCATGGAAATAATACCATGGAGGTGATCAGGCGTTAATATTTTAACGGCGTTGAGGTCTTTTTCCTTTTCAAACAATTCCCGAACATCCGCGTATGCATTACAACCCTTATATTTTTGATCGGGGCGATTGTTGGCGTAGAAACTATCTACGATAGATTTTCCATTTTCTCTTCCACCGGGAATAGAATTATCTCCCCCGGGATTCCAATCCGGAATTTTAATGGCCTTCCGTATTTCACTCTTCAACCAATCTTTTCCCCAGTCTTTATACCCAATGGCTTCTTTATTGGGATCGCAAACAGCAATCACCTGGAATTGATCGTTTGCCAGCAATGGTAATAATTCCCGGATACCTTGCGTACCGATGCCAATATAACCAAGGGTAATTTTATCACTGGGAGCGATATAATTTTTTCCGCCCAGCACATGCCGCGGAAGAATGGTAAAACCAATGGCTGAAGTGGCAGCCAATTCAACAAATTTCCGGCGATTGATGGGGGATTGACTGGCCGGGGTTTTGGAAGTCTTTTCGTTTGTAATACCCGGCGATGACAGATCCTGGTTTATTTCTTTTTTCATACCACAGTATTTATTGTGAGAGAGCGTGCAATTAAAATTACGGCATATAAGGGAAATTAAAATGGGTTTTCAATTATGCTTACGTCAAGAGTGGCGGCGAAAGAGTAAACACCAGCAATTCAACATATTTTTGCACGAGCTTAGTGAATAATTTCTAACTATTTTGAATTCCGCAATTTGCTGGGCATCTCTTGTGGAAAAGGTAAGGATTTACAATTGATTAACAAAGACAACCATGTTGGTTTATGCATTACCGAAAAGCCTAGTAAATATTTCCTTGTGGCTCTACCTGAAAAAAGGATTTCCATATAAATGCATACATGCGTATGCGTTGGGGGAATCAAATTTTTCTTTTACTGTAATATTTGCATGCCATACCGCCTTTGAAATTTCTGAGCCGTTCTTTAGTTTATTTAGAAATATTGGTAGCCATATTGGAGGTATGGCAGTGCTTAATGGCCAAAAAGGCGCTATTACTGCATCATAACCTTCTCTGAGGTATCTAGTCGTTAATGAAGAAACCTGGCCACGATACGAATCCATTTTAGTTAAGCCTCCATAGCAAACAAACAAAACTAAGACTTTCCCTGCCCCAATGATTACATCCAATTCAGAAGTTGAAGTTGGCTGACCACCTTCCTTAAATTGAAAAGCAGGAAATGAGGTAATTGCGTCATTGCCATGTGCTATTACAATGTTGATTGCCGAAGCTAACGGAATTTTAGGTAATACGCCGTTTTCTAAAACTATTTTGTGCCTTGTCACCACTTCTTCCATTTTACTATTAATTTCAGTGAATTCATCAAATAATATTGCCCCCAATGGTATCCACATTGAAATTGTGTAAACATGTTTTATTCTGATATTCAATTTTTCCAATAACCATTCAATCGATATTATATTCGTAATAGGATACATAAGAATAAGAAATCCACTCGGATCAACAATTAAGTTATGAGGGAAACTGCTTATAAGCATATCCTTTATAATAAAAATTTCTTTATTAATGAATGCCGGGAATAAAGAGAAGTTTAAGGCAGCGAACAAATCTTTGTTCTGCTTAGAATATAAATCAGATGAGTAGTATAACTGGTAATCAAAAGATAGCTTTTTTACAACAGTTTCATAAAATGACTCTAAAGTACTTACTGTAAATAATTCATTTTCAATCCATGTGATTTTATTCTCGGTTAAATTTAAAGGATAAATATTTACGCCATCAGATCCTAACCAAAGTATATTAATATCGACTAGGGATTTCAAAAATTCATATTGCTTTTTCCAGAATGGTGTGTTTGGTGAACTTGCATTTAAATATTGTTCCTTGTTATTAAAAACAAGGGTTATATCAGACTTAATAACCATAGCTAGCCAATATCCGTTCAAATCGGTCTCTTTTCTGCTTTTTTTTATTAAGACATTTGCAAGAGCTATTGCATATTTGTTTTCACTTATGAAGTCAATTCTATCTTTCGAAAATGATAGTCCTTGGAAAGCTTTAACGAGGTTATTCTCCATATCCTGAATGCTTCCAAAAAGTATATTATAATGGTTTTCTGCTACGCTCTTGGGTAAAAGACCTTCAAATACTTTTATGTAATCTTCGAGTTTTTCAGGATTATTAATTATAAATTCTTTTATTTCGCTTTTAATTCTCAATAATAAGGCAAACCAAGGCAGAATTATACCTACTCGTTGATTTATTAACTCATCTTTGTTCTGCTCAATAAATTCGAAAATTAAATTAGGGAGGTTTTTTTCGTAAGTATTTGCAAGCATGTTGAAATAGGGAGTGTAAAACCTGTTCCTGGTAGAAAATGACTCGTTTTCTAACGAGACTTGATTGAATATTTGTTTGGCAAACTCTATGTATCTATTATTCCTGCAAAATATGAATGATATCCAATAAATTGCTTGTAAAATCGGATTAGAAACTACCTTTGTTTTATTGAAGTGAAATAAACATAAGTCTAAATATAATAGTGACTTCAAGGTTTTATTTGCTCTAGTAGAATGACCAGCCATAAGATAATATCCAAGTTCTTTGCAATCATCTTTGTAAGAAGCATGTAAACCATCTCTTGATAGGCGCAGTGAAAGTTGAAAGTGCTGAGTTTGGTCTAAAGTTTGCGTAATATTAGCAACTAATAGATAAAGTTCTTGTTTCTGGGTTGATTGAAGTGTATTTCTGAAAATGCATAAATCGTGAATTATTTCTGCTAGGTTGTTCGGAACGCAGTCTATTGTATTCAGGCATTGATCAATACTATATAGAATAAAATGCAAGTGCCTCTTATTTGGTACTATATGTGGAAACGTGAGGCTATTTGAAATGCTATCCATGGATTGGCGACTGTACGCAATTTCTTTCTTTATCAGCACAAACTCCTCGCGTATATTCATCCATGTACTATTGTCATAACTATCGAATTTCCACGCGGGCTCTTCATACGGAATAACCTCAATATTTTTTAAGAATGTTATATTAGATTGGAACATACTAAACAAATGTGCAACAGATAATTCATGATATTTTTCAAGCATAGAAAATAGGCTATTTGTTATTTGTAGTCCACCATCGTAACTGCGATAGATCATTTCAAACAATTCGACTAATATTGTTATTATCTGGCTATGATTCTTCCCTTGCTTCTTCGATTTATATAATTCGTCATCGAGAAGGGCTTTAATATATGCTATTTTTTCATCTGCAATTTTGTCTTTTTCCATTTTGCTTTTTTTGTATTTGATACAATTTACTGGATGATGATTTTTCGAAGGAAAAAAAGTTTATGCATGTTAATATCATAATTTTATGGCTAAGGGAAATAAACTAGTATACTTAATTTCATAGAAGGACTACCCTTTCATTAGGAAGAAACCGGTATGAATATAAGAGTGATTCTTATGAATTTGTGTGTGTAATTCTAAATAGCGATATGAAAATTTGCCTGCTTTTTATTAATTTAATAAGATGAGCTTTTTTAAGGGATCTTGAAAAACGTGTGTCTATAGAATTAATCAAGCATACTTGCACTAATTAGGGGGCAGCAAACTAACATACTTACGCGAGCAGGGCCATACCGTTATCGGCGATAGACGCAATGGCTCCCATATAGGTACCTGTATGCACCGGCGCCATCAGCAATTACGGAGAATGGCGCCCAGTTTATGGGGAACGGCGCCATAGCGGCGCCGGCGATCAACCTGTTGGTACCGGAACAGGTACCTGTATGCACCGGCGCCATCTGTAATTACGGAGAATGGCGCCCAGTTTATGGGGAATGGCGCCATAGCGGCGCCGGCGATCAACCCATTGGTACCGAAACAGGTACCTGTATGCATCGGCGCCATCAGCAATTACGGAGAATGGCGCCTAGTTTATGGGGAATGGCGCCATAGCGGCGCCGGCGATCAACCCGTTGGTACCGAAACAGATACTTGTATGCACCGACGCCATTGACAATTACGGAGAATGGCGCCCAGTTTATGGGGAATCGCGCCATAGCGGCGCCGGCGAAAAGCCTGATGGTACGGAAGCTTGTATTTAAAACGTACCGGAACCGTCGGTAATTACGAAGAATAACTCAGTGTTGAAACCGCTAAAGGGGCTAAACTAACTACCTCCATCATGTTTTTCCCTAAGGATATTTTGTACTTCATTAATTAAAGCATCACCTTTCAACTGGGAATAACCATCTGCAATTTTGTACTTGGTTCCCCGGCCAGTTCCTTTAGAAACAACAATCCCATCATCATACATTTTTTGTATGAGGTATTTAATCTGGTTCCTGTTGAGGGATCCCGTCAAAGCCTTTTCCAAATCCCCAATTGACAATAATTGCCCTTGAATAACCTGTAAAAAAACTTCAATTTCAGACATCACATATCTGTTTCCAATCCTTTGTGCTTTTGAAGCCATTTTATAATAAATATTGGCCAATGTAAATCTTGCTGTGCCTGCATGTGCGCCACTTCTTACAATCAGTCCTTCTTTTTCAAGCTGACTTAATATTTCAGGTTTAACCTTATTAAAATGTCCCAGTTTAATGTTATACAAACCGATTATCTGTTGTACGCCTAGTTTCTGTTCTTCGCTTCGCTCTGCCTGAATCTGATTAATAAATACATGAAAAGCTTTGTCTTCCAGTGTCCCGTCAAGTTTTAAAGTAACTTGGTAAAAATCAGAATCCCTGTAGTTAGGCTCAGGCTTTCCTTCAGATAGAGTGATAGAATATATCTTATCAACTCCCTGTCCCGAACGTTCAACAAGACCCGTTTTCTCCAACACTTCTGTCATTAACCGGCTTCTTGGCGTACTACTCACAGTTAATATATTATCAATTGTTACACCTCTGGGAAAACCACCCGGATTATTGATGATAATTTTTTTGGGATATTGTTTGATTACCACTTCACTTGTAATTGTATAATCTCTATGCGCAATTGAATTTAGAATTGCCTCTCTTATTACATCTTCATTAAATGTGTTTACACTGAAAATATATGCATCCGACCTGATAGGTGTGTTACCATTTCTGTCGTTCACCAATTTCCAAATTTTATCAATACCAACAAAGAGAGGGTCACAAATAACTTCCCTAGCGTCATTATGAATTTGGGATTCGATATATCGGTATTCCCAAACAATTTTCGCCTGTGGTAATTTTTGAATTATGATTTCCCGCTTGGCAAGAAGAATAAGTGCAGCATAAGTTAGTTTAGAGCTTACAGAAAGATGAATGTCTGTCAAAACCTGGTCAGTGCTCAATGTTCTGAAAGCGGGGTTCTTTTGTTTTTCTGCATAAGTATTTTTCATTATATTGATTGCGGTATCATCTAAATCAGCAATAGATAATCCTTCACAAATCTTTGCGGAGAAGTCTGGTTCATTTTCCATTAAAATTGCCAGTGTTTCTTCATCAGACATATTTCTAAGGCTATCTCCAGTTCTCATTAAGGGAACTCCTTCATATTTCATCGTACGCCCAAGTGGTCTTGAAGGTATATTCACAACAAGTACCCGATTTGTTCCTTCAAATAACTCAACAATATGTATTCGTATTCCAAGATGATCATATGTTTGATCTTCCAATGCTCCAATTTTACCCATCGCAAAATCGGTTCCTACAACATCGTGTGGCATCTTATCGGTCATTCCTAAAATCAATTTTCCCCCTCCTTCATTTGCCAATCCAACAACATAACCTAAGAAACATTTTCTACGTTCATTCTGGTCGGAATGGGACCCTCCATTATACGGATAATTACGAGTTGCAGATTTGAATTCAACCTTATCTTCTGATTCTTTCAAAAGTTTCAATTGAGATATTGTGGCCATCGGATATAAATAATATTAGTTTATGATTAATTCAATAGTGAAAGTACGCTGTAAAATTAATAAGGTGGCCATCTACGCTGGATAGTGAACTGAACGTACAAGAGTGTGGACATCCTTCACGGATGTTACGCGAGGCAGTCGCGACAGATTTTCAATATTAGCAAGTGCCACTGTTACATTTTCTCACTTCAATTTCTCATTAATATCTAACCCATGCTCCTTCGCCGTTTCCTTTGCAATATCATACCCCGCATCCGCATGCCTGATCACTCCCATCCCCGGATCATTCCTCAATACCCTGCTCAATCTTTCCTCGCGCATCTTCAGTTCCATCCGCCACAATCACCATCCCGGCATGAATACTATATCCCATGCCTACTCCACCACCATGATGCAAAGATACCCAACTGGCACCCCCAGCCGTATTTACCAATGCATTTAATATGGGCCAATCAGCAACGGCATCGCTTCCGTCGAGCATTGCTTCGGTTTCACGATTGGGTGAGGCCACGCTAACCGTATCGAGATGGTCGCGGCCAATAACAATAGGCGCTTTTACTTTTCCGGTTCTTACCAGTTCATTAAAGGCGAGTCCGGCTTTTTCCCGTTCTCCTTGTCCGAGCCAGCAGATTCGTGCAGGCAATCCCTGGAAAGCAATTTTTTCTTTGGCCATCTTCATCCAGCGTATCATGCCGGCGTTTTGCGGGAACATATTCATAATTACTTCATCCGTAACAGCAATATCATTGGGATCGCCACTCAGGGCTGCCCAACGGAAAGGACCTTTTCCTTCGCAGAAAAGAGGACGGATGTAGGCGGGCACGAAGCCCGGGAAATCGAAACACCTGTTAAGTTTGTAGTTTATGGTTTGTGGTTTGTAGTTGTTCGACTCCCTACTCCCGCCTCCCGCCTCTCGCCTCTCGCCTCCCGCCTCCTGACTCCTGACTTCATATTCCTGTGCTCGGGCGCGGATGTTATTTCCATAATCGAAAGTGATGGCACCGCGGTCCATTAATTGTAACATAAGTTGCACATGCAGGTACATGGAGCGATAGGCATAATCGATATACTGCTGTGGATTTGTATCCCGCAGGATTTTTGCCTGCTCATAAGATATTTCATGTGGCCAGTATCCGATGAGCGGATCATGGGCACTGGTTTGATCAGTTAACGTATCCGGAATAATGTTTCTTTCAAGCAATCTCTCCAGCAAGTGAACCGCGTTACATAACACTCCAATACTTTTCCCTACACCTTCTGCCTTATACCTTATTCCTGCATCAATGGCTTTATCGATATCAGTATATTTCTCATCAAGATATTTGGTCTCTATTCGTTTATCAATTCTCCATTCTTCTACCTCCGCTATCAAGGCTACTCCTTCGTTCATGGTGATGGCTAACGGTTGCGCACCACCCATTCCGCCAAGTCCGGCAGTTACGTTTAGTGTTCCTTTTAGAGATCCGAAAGAGTCGGGAGTCAGGAGTCGGGAGCCTGCCTGTCCGGCAGGCAGGTCGGGAGTGGTAGATCCCGGCTGTCCGGATAAGTGCTTATTGGCAATGGCCGCGTAGGTTTCGTAGGTTCCTTGCACTATTCCCTGGATCCGATATAGATCCAACTACCGGCAGTCATCTGGCCGTACATCATCAATCCTTTTTTCTCCAGCTCATCAAAATGCTTCCAGTTGGCCCAGTTGGGTACGAGCTGGCTATTACTTATCAATACTCTGGGAGCATCTTTATGTGTCTTAAGAATACCCACCGGCTTACCGGATTGAATAAGCAATGATTCATCGTTCTCTAAGATTTTTAACGCCGCAATGATATTATCAAGCGCTTCAAAGTTTCGGGCGGCTTTTCCTCGGCCTCCATAAACTATCAGATCATCGGGCCGCTCAGCCACCTCGGGATTAAGATTGTTTAATAACATGCGCAACGCGGCTTCCTGAATCCAGCCTTTGCAGGAAAGTTTGGACCCAGTGGGTGTTTTGTATTTGATGGCGTCGTAACCGATATTTTTTGTTGAAGAATTCATGATTGCGGTTTATCGTTTTTCGTTTGTGGTTATTATTGGGCAAAAGTCGCGAAAATACCTATTTGGTCTTTGGTAAAAGCATCACCTCATCCTCTTATCCTTCTCCTTAAAGAGAAGGACGATACAGCAGTTAATCTTCCTGCTTTACAAATAAGAAAATTCTTACGACATCCCAGGTACATTCGGTTTCAAGTATTTTCTTGGCAACATTAATATCTAAAGATCTAACCATATTTGGATAAAATGAAATTACTCAACATCACAGAGTAGCAAGGGCTGGGCCTTGATCGTTCCGCCTCATGCGGGATCAGGATGAGGTTAATAACTGAATTGACCAAAACCATCATTTAATCCGACTTTTTTCGATGCCGCATACTCATTTACCTTCTCCACAAAACTAAAATCCTTAATAATACCCGCCACCTTATTAATATCATCCGCAAATATTCTGTCCTCGCTGGCAAAGCCAACATATTCCCGCACATAATCATGCGCGAATTCTAACAGTTCGCTACTTTTTAATGGCCTTCGGAATTCAATAGCCTGGCAGGCACTCAATAATTCAATCGCTAAAATAAATTCCAGGTTATCCAGCACCTTATTCAATTTTCTTCCACTGATGCTTCCCATGCTTACATGATCCTCCTGCCCGAGGGAAGTAGGGATGCTATCGGCACTGGCCGGGAAACACAATGTTTTATTTTCTGTTACCAAGGCGGCTGTAGTGTATTGCGGAATCATAAACCCGCTGTTCAATCCTACATCTTTCATGAGCAGCATCGGCAGTCCCCATTTTCCTTCCAGTAATAAATAACAACGGCGATCGCTGATATTTCCAATTTCAGAAGCGGCAAAGCAGGCATAGTCCAGCGGTAATGCCAATGGCTGCCCGTGAAAGTTACCCCCGCTGATGGTATCTTCCGCTCCAAAGATGATGGGATTATCCGTTACCGCATTTAATTCTATTTCTGTCAATTCTTTCAGATGTAACC
This sequence comes from uncultured Chitinophagaceae bacterium, assembly GCA_963775145.1. GTDB lineage: Bacteria > Bacteroidota > Bacteroidia > Chitinophagales > Chitinophagaceae > Endoryza. The sequence goes on along the minus strand of CAVZHZ010000006.1, from coordinate 90,655 downwards.
AGGCATTACGACTCGCCCCGTGCACCTGGGGCATACAACGCAGACTGTATGGATCCTGCACGCGGCCGCAATCCACATGGCTTTGCATGATGGCTGAATCTTTTAACAACAATCGTAATCGTTGTGCTACTAATTTATTTCCGGCATAAGGACGAAGGTTATGCAAGCGTTCGTCAAACGGCGCGTTCGTACCGGTGAGTGATTCCAGCGTCATAGCACCAATGATATCCGCGGCTTCCAGGCAATTGTGCATCCGCTGAACCGCTTTCACCGCGAAGGATAAAATAAACTGCGTTCCATTTATCAACGCAAGCCCTTCTTTGGGTCCTAATTTAATCGGGGAAATGGATAATGCGGACATCACGTATCCCGTATCGCGGATCTCACCTTTATAGTACAATTTCCCCAATCCTATCAGTGGTAAAAACAAATGGGCCAGGGGTGCCAGGTCACCACTTGCACCCACGCTGCCTTTCTCAGGCACTACCGGTATTACATCATTTTCAATATGCCAGATGATTCTTTCTAAGGTTGATAATTGAATGCCGCTATATCCCTGCGCCAGCGCATGCACTTTGGTGATGAGCATAATTTTAGCTACTTCAGCCGGAATCGGATCACCCACTCCCACACTATGACTTTGTAAAATTTTATATTGCAGGGTAGCTGTATCTTCCGCGGAGATCGACGTATTCGCTAAAATGCCGAAGCCGGTGTTAATTCCATATACTGTTTTATTACTGGCTACAATATCCTGAACCTGACGCTGGCTCGCATTGATCTTTTCAATGGCTTTATTATTAATTACTGCTTTTGTTTGACCAGAAGCAATAGCAATGGCCAGCTGAACGGTTAACCTATCCATTCCATAATTAAATTCATTCATGGCAATCCTTTCCGGTTTAACGGCAAAAGTTACTACTTTATGGGTAAAAAGAGATTAACCGCAGAGAATGGGAGAAAAGGAAGTTTCGTTGAGAATAAGTTGCGAAGTCTCTGCGTTCTCATTTCTCTGCGGTAAAAAACCTCTTTAAGCCTTCAAGCTTTTGTAGTAAATTGTAATTCCTTAACTGCGAGGTTTCAACCTTTAGCCAATGAACAAGTACTTCCTTTCTATTCTTATCTCTTTTTTTTCATCCAATGTATTGATGAGCCAATCACCCGGGAAAGGATGGCAGAATTTATTCAATGGTAAGGATCTGGCGGGTTGGAAGCGGGTAGCAGGAGCTGCCGATTATACAGTGGAGAATGGGGTGATAGTTGGCAGAACTGTCCTTAATTCAGGCAATACATTTTTAGTTACTGAAAAAGAATATGGTGATTTTATCCTGGAGCTGGATGTTTGGGTAGAGGATGAAGACGGTAATGCAGGCATTCAAACCCGAAGTCATTTTGATGCGTCCGCTAATAATGGGAAAGGGAAAGTATATGGCCGCCAATGTGAAGTGGATCCTACCATTCGCCGCTGGACAGGTGGTATCTATGATGAAGGAAGAAGAGATTGGTTATACCCGATGCAATTAAACGCCCCTGCGCAAAACGCGTATAAGAATGAAGTGTATAATCATTTCAAAATTGAATGTATTGGTAATGAAATGAAAACCTGGGTGAACGGTTATGCTACAGCCTACCTGGTTGACACGATCGATTCAAAGGGATTCATCGGTTTACAGGTGCATGCGGTCAGTGCGGCGGATCATGCCGGTAAAAAAGTATGCTTCAAAAATATACGCATTCAAACAACGGACCTCCGGCCAGCTCCCTTTCCTGCCAATGTATATGTACTCAACCTGATTCCGAATAGTTTATCCGATTACGAAAAGAAAGATGGTTGGCGGTTATTATTCGATGGGAAAACAAATAAGGGATGGCGAAGTGCAAGAAGTATTGTTTTCCCGGAGAAAGGATGGGTAATAAATAACGGAACCATTTCGGTGGTAGATGCGGGAGGCCAGGAATCTACTAATGGCGGAGATATTGTTACTCTTGAACAATTTTCCGCATTTGATCTTTCATTTGAATTCAAATTAACTCCCGGTGCTAATAGCGGAGTTAAATATTTTGTTACCCTGGCAGAGGATAGTAAAGGATCGGCCATTGGGTTGGAATACCAGGTATTGGATGATGACGCCCACCCGGATGCAAAACTGGGCCGCGAGGGGAACCGAACCCTTGCCTCTTTGTATGATCTGATCAAAGCGGAAAAGCAAAAAAGATTTATTCGGCCTGTAGGAAATTGGAATCAGGCGCGAATCATAGTTTATCCAAACGATAAAGTGGAACATTACCTCAACGGAGTAAAAGTATTAGAATATATACGGGGTTCGAAACAATTCCGGGACCTGGTAGCCATTAGTAAATATGTTATATGGAAGAATTTCGGTGAGGCACCTAAAGGTCATATCCTGTTGCAGGATCATGGAAATGAAGTTTCATACAGGAGTATTAAGGTGAAGGAGTTGAGGTGGTGAATGTGCGAATGGCGAATGGCGAATGGCGAATGGCGAATGGCGAATGGCGAATTGCGAATGGCGAATGTCAATGTGCAAATATGCAATGTGCAAATGGAGAAGACTTCGATTGCATGTCGAATGTGCAATTAAGTTTTACAATAATAAAATCATTTAAATATAAATCAATCCATGTCTTCATCTCGCCGTCATTTCATAAAGCAATCAGCCAAAGCGTCGGCTGCTATGTATACCGCTGCGTTAGGTTTTAGTGCAAAAAGTTATGGTAATATAATCGGGGCTAACGATCGGGTGCGGGTTGGGGTAGTTGGTTTTTCCGACCGGTTTCGGTATTCTTTGCTGCCATCATTTATGGTTCATAACAAAGAGCTCAATTTTGATATAGTAGCCGTAAGTGATTTATGGAAATTGCGACGGGAAGAAGGGCAAGGTTTGCTGAAAGAAAAAATGGGTCATGATGTACAGGCCTGCATGAATAATGATGAATTGTACCGGATCAAAGACTTGGACACCGTAATAATAAGTACAGCCGATTTTCAGCATGCCCAACATGCTATTGAAGCGGTGAATGCGGGAAAGGATGCGTATGTGGAAAAACCTTTTGCGGAAACGATGGAAGATAACCGGGCCGCATTGAAAGCCATCAAAGCAAGTAACCGGATTATCCAAATCGGTTCGCAAAGAAGGAGCGGGGGAAATTATGCATCAGCCGCAGAATTTGTTCAATCAGGAAAATTTGGTCCTATAACTATGGTTGAATTGACCTGGAATGTGAATCAGCCCGGTCGCTGGAGAAGACCCGCGCTGGTGGCTAAATGCAAAGAAGAAGATACCGACTGGAAACGATTTCTAATCAATCGTCCCTTTGAAAAATGGGATCCGCGCAAATACCTGGAGTTTCGGTTGTTCTGGCCGTATTCATCCGGCATGCCCGGACAATGGATGAGTCACCAGATAGATACGGTGCATTGGTTTACCGGGTTGAAACATCCGCGCAGCGTGGTGGCCAATGGGGGAATTTATATGTGGAAAGATGGAAGAAAGAATTGGGATACCACCACGGCGGTTTTTGAATATGGACCACCGGACGATTTATCCTCCGGCTTCCAGGTTACGTTTTCTTCGCGTATGCATAATGGGGATGAAAACCCGGCTGAAATTTATTATTCGAATGGTGGAGAATTGAATCTAAACACCAATACTATATCTCCCAGGGGCGGGCTTCACCAGGAACACGCATCGGCTATGAATATGAAACCAAACCTCCTTCCGGAAATGAAACTGAAAGACGATTCTGAAAAAGTAGTGACGTCTGCCAATACCGGTGGAGATCGGCTGACCAATAATCATATGCGTAATTTTATGGAATGTGTTCGTAGCCGCAAGCAAACCAATGCTCCCGTAGAAGCGGGATACAGTCACTCAATAGCCAATATTATGACAACCGCGGCGGCGCATACCGGCTTGAAAGTAACATTCGATGAGAATACACAGGAAGTAATGGCCGGCGGAAAAGTGTTTAAATATTAATGAGTATATCATGATGCCTAAGATAATTCTGGCTGCCGTATTAGTGTTAACAATTGCTGATGTTATGAGTCAGCAATCAAATGGGTTTTATATTATTGAAAGAAAAGACCGGAAGCAGGTGGATATATTATTCAACAAAAAATTACTCACGGCTTATTGCTTTTACGATTCCATACGAAAACCCATTCTTTTCCCGGTAAATACAGTAGATGGAATTGCAGTAACGCGTGGATATCCTATTGAACCGAAAGCCGGGGAGCGTACCGACCATCCGCATCATACAGGCATCTGGTTGAATTATGAGTCGGTGAATGGACTGGATTTCTGGAATAATTCCACGGCAATCCCGGTGGAAAAAAGGAGTAGCTATGGAACGATCATTCACGAAAAGATAATCAGCCACCAGGCTAATGGAAATAACGCTTCACTTACCATTGCTGCCAAATGGATCCGGCCCGATAATAAAACGATATTGAATGAAAAAACGGAATTCCGTTTTGAAGTGAATAATAACAGTTTCATCATCGATCGCATCACTGCGCTGACCGCTGATGATGTCGCCGTATTATTTAAAGATGTGAAAGATGGTATGTTGGCGATTCGGGTAGCGAGAGAACTCGAACTTCCATCGAAAGAAGCGAGCAGTTATATAGATGACAAAGGAAACACAACAACGGTATTACCATCAAATGCTGCTGATGTTTCGGGAATGTATTACAGTAGCGGGGGCTTACAGGGAGATTCAGTTTGGAGCAGTAAGGGCAAATGGGTGATGCTGACCGGGAGAAAGGATAAAAAAGTTATCACTATTGCCATCATCGATCATCCGTCGAATGTGGGTTATCCTGCTTATTGGCATGCAAGAGGATACGGTTTATTTTCCGTGAATCCGCTGGGAAGAAAAATATTCAGTAAGGGAACAGAAGAGCTTAATTTTTCATTGAAGCCGAACGAATCAGTAACTTTTCGGTACAGAATAGTCATTCATTCCCGCAATTTGCTTACCAATGCGGATATGAAAAAACTTTCTGATGATTTTGATAAAGTCAAATAACAGCATTGCAAAGAGCTTTATTCAAAATCATAAACAATTTATAAAAAAAATTACGGATCATTTAGTGTCATATCCGCGACAATAAATGAAATACAAGGCCGATACCTTTCGCCTATATTTTCTTATCTTTAAATTGCCTTATTCCTTCATCATGCCAAACGCAGCGGTTCATAAGCAGATGACAGAGGATCTGCTGTTAAAAGTTTCGGAAGCAACGTCCGGAATGGTAGGCCATGATTTTATTCTGGAACTCACCCAAAAAATCCCCTCTATATTAGGAATGCGCTACTGTTTTGTGGCGGAATGCAGCAATGAGGAAAAAACACGATTACGAACTATTGCATTTTCTGACGGAAAAAAATTGTTAGACAATATTGAATATAATACCAGCGATTCTGCCTGCCAAAAGATGATGGACGGAGAGCCTTATTTCCTTCCTGCCGGAGCACAAAAATTTTACAAAGCGGCCAAAGGCATCGAAGCGTATGTGGGGGCGCCTATACTAAGCCCCGCAACCGGTGAAGTGCTGGGCCATATTGCAGTTACAGATCCCAACCCGGTTACTGATGAAAAAAATCATACCGCCGTGTTGAAAATATTTGCCTCACGTATTGGGGCGGAGATGGAAAGAATAAAGGCCGAAAAGGAATTGATTAATAAAAATGAAGAACTGCACCGCCAGATGAAGGAAAATGAATTTTATGCGTTTACCATTAATCATTTAAAAGAAGCGGTGTTCTGGATCAACGAGGAAGCAGATATCTGGCAGGTTAATGATGCGGCGGCGGAATTGTCTGGCTATACCAAGGAGGAATTAATAAAATTGCAGGTCTTCGATGTGAATACCAGTGTGCAAAAGAGTAACTGGGAGATAACATGGAACAGGTTAAAGGAAAGGAAGAAAGTAGTTATGGACGCTGTACTCAGGCGCAAGAATGGATCGCTGGTTGATATAGAAATTACCCAGAACTACCTGCTGTTTGAAGGGAAGGAATATACCTGCAGTATTGTGCGGGATATACGACAGCGAAAAATGGAGGAAGAGTTGTTACGAAATGTATCAAGGGCGACTTCTGGTTTGGTGGGCCAGGATTTTTTTGAAGCAATTACCGAACACGTTACTCTTACTATGGGCGTAAAAACCTGTATAGTTACGGAATGTACTGACGTATTGAAAACGAGGGTTAGAACCCTGGCGTATACAAAAGACAGTAAGTTGTCGGAAAATATCGAGTATGATATTGAAGGAACTCCCTGCAAATTGGTTATGGCCGGAAAGGGATCGGAAATTTTTATTCCGACGGGCTGTGATAAAACCTATCCTAAAGAAGCGGGATATGATTCTTATGTGGCGGTTCCTATCTATAGCCCGTCCAATGGTGATGTATTGGGGCATATAGCCGCGCTGGACGATCATCCCATGACCATAGAAAAAAATCAAACATCCATTCTCCAGATTTTTGCCGCGCGGGCCGGCGCTGAGATGGACCGCATAAAGGCGGAAGAAAAATTAAAGATTGCTAATAGTCAATTGCAGGTTTTGCTTAAGGAAAGTGACCAGCGATTCCGGGATCTGTTTGAAGAGGCGCCTATTGCTTATGTTCATGAGGGACTTGATTCCAAATTCATCAAGGCAAACAGGGCGGCATTAAGAATTTTGGGAGTGAAACCTGAGGAAGTCCCCGAAACATACGGATCCTCATTGGTGCCAGACACACCAGATGCAAAGCGACGTCTCAAAGAAGCATTCGAATCTATTGGGCATGGAACGGATACAAGTGGGGTAGTGTTGGAACTCCGTCGCAAAGACAATGGAAAGTCGATCTGGATTCAATGGTGGTCGAACCCAGATGTTGGCGGACAATTTACCCGCACTATGTTCATCGATATCACGGAGCGCGTGATGATGGAACAGGAACAGGCCAGGTTGAAAGCACAGAACCAATATTTACAGGAAGAAATAAAATTGAACTACAATTTTGAAGAGATAATCAGCAAGAGCATAAAATTTCAAAAAGTATTAAAGCAGATTGAACAGGTTGCGTCTACCGATGCTACCGTATTAATATTGGGTGAATCCGGAACAGGTAAAGAATTAATTGCAAGAGCGGTGCATAATATCAGCAACCGGAGCAAAAGGCCCCTGGTCAAAGTTAACTGCGCAACACTGCCGGCCAATCTTATAGAGAGTGAATTGTTTGGCCATGAAAAAGGCGCATTCACCGGTGCTTTGGACAGAAAGATCGGACGCTTTGAACTGGCTGATGGGGGAACTGTCTTTTTAGATGAAATAGGCGAGCTGCCGGTAGAATTGCAGGCAAAATTACTGCGGGTGTTGCAGGAAGGGGAATTTGAAAGATTGGGTAACCCCAAAACAATGAAAGTAAATGTGAGAGTCATTGCTGCTACCAATCGGAACCTGCAGCAGGCAATAGAGAAAAAGGAATTCAGGGAAGACTTATATTATCGCCTGAATGTTTTTCCTATTACCTGTTTACCGCTACGGGAAAGAAAAGAAGATATTCCTCTCCTGGTAAAACATTTTTGCCAGAAGCATGAAGGTAAGATAGGCAAGAAAGTATCCAGCATCTCGACTAAAATAATGGATGCATTAATGGACTACGACTGGCCGGGTAATATCCGAGAACTGGAAAACATTATCGAACGGGCGCTCATCCTGAGCAGGGATGGAGAACTGGAATACGGCGATTGGGTTCCAACGAAAAAAGCACACAGTAATGGAAAAGTGAAGGTAAATACGATGGAGGAGGTTGAAAAAGATCATATCCTTTCCATACTCAGGCAAACAAACTGGAAAATAAGTGGTGAAAAAGGAGCAGCCAAAATGCTTGGCTTGAATGCCACGACGCTGGAAGCAAGAATGAAAAAATTGGGTATTGTGAGGGAGAAGTAATTTCTGTATCAGCAAATAATTTACATATCAATTGTAAAACTTAGTATTTAATTTGACAGTTTAGGAGTAATATTCACTACTTGATCTGACCGTTAAGGATTTTTAGTTTGATAGGGTTAGGATATAATGAGGCTGCTGTTGGAGATTCATTCAGCAGCTTATGATTTGCTACAGATAAAGGGTAAAATCTATAAGATTATTCTTGAGCAATGTCACCTTAGCTTAGCGCTCACCTCCCAGTGGGACCCTCCCTCCCCCGCCACCGCCGCGCTTTTTTTTGAAAACCTTCAATAGGGCAGTTGTCCCTGATTTCTCAGCAACACTGTCTATTTTCCCTTCCAACAACATCGGGCTGTCTGGCTAAAAAAAACGGCAGTAGTTACTAGCAATCTTCCTGCCTTACAACTCATTTACATAAATCGATACAAATATATTTTACACAAGTAGCCGAAACAATGTGAAAAAGACGATCCCCCAAAAGAAAAAACAGAATTTTTCGGGTTAAAAAACTGCCAGCATAAAATCTTCCCATTCTCCTGATTCAACAATTCAATTGCCCGGTACATCCAATCTCTCATTTTCTTTTTGTAAGATTAACTTTTAGCTAGTACATATCAATCAATGTGTTTAACGTTTTATCTCTGCGTCTCCCCGCCTCCGCGGTAAAAGATGGGAGCTGCATGAGCATTGTGCAAAATGAAAACTTGATTTCCTAACTACTATGATTTTGTTCTGCCTTAGACTTTCTTATTCTTCAAAACAATCAATCGGCTAACCCCTCCTTTCTTTTATCACCCTTTTAAATCGCGTGAGCGGATTTCACCGTTGGCATTTTCACGCGCCGGTATTTCCCCATAATAAATTCCCAACTGATTGTGAAACTCCCAAAATATTGGGAAATTCATTCCTTTTATACGAAAACATTCGTTGAAGTTTAAAACTCTATAAATGAGTACAGGCAAGGGTTTTCGCCGATTATAAGAATCAAAAAAAAACATGGCATGCCGTTGGAAATACTCCTTACGTCGAAAATAAAAAAAACATGATGAAGGAAGTCTCAAAAAAGAATTTTAGAAAGGAGGTAATAGAAAATAGCCAGTTATCAGTGGTAGAATTTAAAACAGATTGGAGCGGGGCCTGCCATATTATAGAACCCATTTACCGGGACCTGGCTCAATCCTACAATGGAATGGTAAACTTTTTTACTGTTGATGTGGAAAGTGAAATGGGCATCGATACCGAATACGGGGTAATGGAGATTCCTACGATACTTTTTTTCAGATCGGGAAAAGTGATCGATCACGCCGTAGGACTGACATCTAAGAACGTTCTTATTTCCAAAATTGAAAATGCGATTGGTGCCGGGAATAACTAGAAAATAAATCTTAACTATTAAATAAAAAGTCATGAAAAGCGAGATCAGGAATTATTACCAAAAACATTTTGGAGAATTCGAAGCGCTAAGCTTGAAGGATATCCGGGAATTATGCGATTATGAACTCACCCTGATACGAATGCCTGAGCTTTCCTATAACAGGATAAAAAGTCCCTCGCTTCTTCCACAGCCGGATCATTCACCAGCTAATGCGCGGGAAGAACTAAAAAGGGTAATTAGGTTTTTCCGGAATTGATAATAAAAAATATTAACACTAAAAACTAAAATTATGTCACAGCAAATGAAATACGCCTACCTGAAAAGTCACCCGCTTTTTACAAATGCAGGCGAACAATGCATCGCGGAGGCTATTGAACAAATGAAAATGAAAACAGTGTGCCGCGGAGAAGGACTAAGTTATGGAGAAGGGAATTTCAGTAAAGTGTACCTGTTGATCCAGGGTAAAATCAAAGTGGCGGAAATGAATAGCGATTGCAACGAACTTATAAAAGATATCCTCACGGCGCCCGATATATTTGGCGACCTCAGTATGGAGGGTAATATATCATCGGACGAATATGCCGAATCACTCACAGCCAACACCATCGTAGGGATGTTTACCATCAGCGATTTAAAGAAATTATTACAGGGAAATCCAATAGTGGCTCTGGCCTATGCTAACCTGGTCAATAAGAAATTGAGGAAGATGGAAAATAAACATGCGGATCTGGTTTTTTACGATGCAAAATCAAGGCTAATCCGCTTTATTAAGAATTGGGCACAATCAGACGGGAACCGGGTGGGCGATAAAATCATCTTGAATAATTATTTAACTCATACGGATATCGCGAATGTGATTGCCACCAGCCGGCAGAGTGTAAATGTTTTGCTGAATGAACTCAGAGACTCCGGTATATTATTCTATAATCGCAAGCACATTGAATTAAATGACCCGGTAATCTGGAATTAACAATTAATCACCGACTTCAGTAAGTCAGCCGACAGTTTTCGTTTTACCGTAATCTTAATTTTGGGGAAGATTGAAAAAAAGTAACAGTTCTATGTAGAGATGAGTTGAATGGTCGATTGAATGGAGTTAGATATTTCCCAATCGCTTCTCTGTTGTTTAAATTCCCTATTGAAAGTTATTGCCTATTTAGGAAGTTCCAGAAAAACGTTTATCATGCCATCACTTTGCTTATTCCTGAGAGTACATATTCCTTATCGCTTACAACGCTTTCCCGATAACGGAATAGATGCTACCCACTCCGGCAACAGCCTGATAACGGATAAAATGATGGTGGATCAGCTTGCCAGGGATTGTTATCTTCCCGGGAATAAAATTCTACAGGAATTAATTGAAGCGCAACAAGGTAAATTTAAAATCGTCTTTTCCATCAGCGGAACGGCCATTGAATTATTACAATCCCATCGCCCCGATGTACTCCTTTCCTTTCAACGATTGGCCGAAACGGGTTGCGTGGAATTTATGTCGGAAACTTATTTTAATTCGTTAAGCTGGCTGCATTCCAGGAGCGAATTCAAACGCCAGGTAGTGCTTCATCAAAATAAGGTGGGGGAAGTATTCAACCAGCGACCAGCAGTATTTCGTAATTCAGAGTTAATATATTGTAATGAACTGGCCCATTTTATTGCAGGCATGGGCTTTCGGGGAATTTTATGCGAAGGATTGGATACTATATTAAAGGGAAGAACTTCCAATCATACCTATGCCGCTCCGGGTAATGGTGATTTTGGCGTGCTGTTACGCAATACCCGGTTGAGTGATGACATCGCTTTCCGCTTTGACGATACTAGTTGGAACGAACAACCTTTAACAGCGGAAAAGTTCGCTGGTTGGGTGCATGCTCATGATGAAAATACCTGTAACATAAATCTTCATTTTGACTATGAAACATTCGGTGTTCATAAAAAAAAGGAAACAGGCATTTTTGAGTTTCTGAAAAATCTTCCCGGGGCAATACTGGCGAATGAATACTGGTCCTTTAAAACCGCGTCTGAAGTACTGGAGGACTGTTACCCGAAAGATATTTTTGATGCGCCACAGGTTATCTCCTGGCAGAATAAAAGCGCAGAAAACTGTATATGGAGTGAAAACGTTATGCAGCATAATTCATTGCATAAAGTGTATAATATCGAGAAGATGGTTCAAAAGAGTAATTGTTTGAAAGCGCTTGAGTATTGGGGTCGGTTACAGAGTGCGGATCATTTTTATTTAATGAGTGAGCGGGGAACAGCGAATGGCGCAACACCCATTAAATGTAATCAATTCATGTCGCCACAGGAAACCTACCAGCAATATAAAAACAATGTGACCGAATTTGAGCTTCACTTGATTCACCAGGGATTAGGATCCTACAAAAATGTACAACGGTACGATGGGGTGTATAATTTATATGCAGGCAATTATTAAAAATTAATTTTAAACAACAAACGCTTACAAAAGATGGAAAAAAAACTGGAAGGGCAAATTGCCATAGTAACCGGGGCCAGTAGTGGAATCGGGGCTGGCTGTGCAATAGAAATGGCAAAGTCGGGCGCCGCCGTGGTAGTAAACTACCCTGTACCAGGTGGTAAGGAAATGGCGGAAAAAGTGGTAGCAGAAATCGCAGCCAACGGCGGATCAGCGATGAGTTACCGGTGCGATGTCAGTAAAGAGGAGGAAGTTATTCAAATGTTCACGGATGTAATAAAACAGTATGGAACGGTGGATATCCTGGTTAACAATGCGGGCCTGCAGAAAGACGCGCCTTTTACCGAAATGACCCTGGATCAATGGAATTTTGTGTTGGGAGTAAATTTAACGGGTCAATTTTTGTGCGCCCGGGAAGCCATAAAGGAATTTTTGCGTAGGGGAGTAAATGGTAAATCAAAAAGTGCCGGTAAAATAATTTGCATGAGTAGTGTACATGAAGTGATTCCCTGGGCGGGTCACGCTAACTATGCTGCCAGTAAAGGAGGAGTCATGTTGATGATGAAAACCATTGCGCAGGAATTTGCTCCCAAGATGATTCGTATTAACAGCATTGCGCCGGGAGCCATTGCTACTCCAATAAATCATGACGCGTGGGATACCCAGGCGCATTTACAGGAGCTACTTAAACTAATCCCCCAGAAACGCGTAGGTAAAGTTGAAGATATTGGCAAAGCAGCCGTTTGGCTGGCCAGCGACGATTCGGATTATGTAAATGGAACTACCTTGTTTGTGGATGGAGGTATGACTTTGTACCCGGGTTTCGAGGATAATGGTTGATGGAGGAGCTCGGATGCGAGAGGCTTGATTCAGCCATTGCATTCAGTAGCTTTGAAAAAGTGATATCCTCAATGTGATGCAGCATGCAGGATTTGGGATATAGGATTTAGCGCATTGGATGCGTTATGCCCGAAAGTTGATGGTGATTCACATTCTGTATTCTACCCAAAAACCAAGGAGACAAAAATACCGGCATTAAATTATAAAATAAACAAAGTAAAAAACTACCTAATGAACGCCGAACAACAACGATTGCAGGAGCCAGGGTGGAAAAAATGGGGCCCTTATTTAAGCGAGCGCCAATGGGGAACTGTACGCGAGGATTACAGCGAGCATGGTGAAGCATGGGATTATTTTCCGCATGATCATGCGCGGAGTCGGGTATATCGCTGGGGAGAAGATGGCATTGCTGGTATTAGTGATGATAAGCAACGAATTTGTTTCAGCATTGCCCTATGGAATGGAAAGGATCCTATTCTTAAGGAAAGAATGTTCGGCCTCACGGGTAATGAAGGGAATCACGGAGAAGATGTAAAGGAGCTTTATTATTACCTGGATAATACCCCTACTCATTCCTACATGAAGCATCTCTACAAATATCCGCACAGTGAATATCCTTACGCGGATCTCGTACACACGAACCGAAATCGTAACAAATTCGAAAAAGAGTATGAATTGCTGGATTCCGGCTTATTAAATGAAGGGAAATATTTTGATGTATTTACGGAATATGCCAAAGCTGATGCGGAAGACCTGGCTATTCGGGTAATGGTGCACAACCGCGGAAATGAAGCAGCTTATATTGCGGTGTTACCAACCATTTGGTTTCGCAATTTGTGGGGTTTTGGTTTAATGGATAAACCGAATATGCAATTAATGGAAGAGGGATTGGTTATGCTGAACCATCCCGAACTCGGAAAATATTATCTCTCCTTTGAAAAACCTTCCTATTCCCTTTTTACGGAAAATGAAACTAACACCGAACGATTATATGGGCAACCCAATCCTTCTCCCTATGTGAAAGACGCCTTTCATACCGCTATTCAGCAAAACCGGTTCGATTGGTTAGAGGAAAAGAAGGAGGGGACTAAGTTTGCTCCTTATTACGAATACAATATTCCGGGCCAGTCATCCGTAACCATCCGTTTAAGACTAAGTAAGCAGCCCCCGGCTAAAAATATATTGGGAAAAAAATTTGATAATTTATTCGAAACGCGGATCGGAGAAGCGAATGAATTTTATAAGGCAATAACTTCTGTTGAAGGATCCCGACCAACTAAATATTCAACGACAGGCTTTTGCCGGTATGCTCTGGAGCAAACAGTATTTCAATATAGATATGCCAACCTGGCTCTATGGCGATAAAGGACAACCTGTACCTCCTGAATCCCGGAAAACCGGGCGAAATCATCATTGGCTTTCTCTCAACAATGAAGATATTATTTCGATGCCCGATAAATGGGAATACCCATGGTATGCCGCTTGGGACCTGGCTTTTCATTGTATTCCGATTTCCATGGTGGATCCGCAGTTTGCCAAAGATCAGCTCATTCTTTTTTTACGCGAATGGTATATGCATCCCAACGGGCAATTGCCGGCTTATGAATGGAGTTTTGGTGATGTAAACCCGCCGGTGCATGCGTGGAGTTGCCTGCAGGTGTATAAAATGGAAAAAGAAAATACCGGGAAGGGGGATATAGATTTCTTAGAAAGAGTATTCCAAAAATTACTGATCAATTTTACCTGGTGGGTTAACCGGAAAGACCATAAAGGAAATAATGTATTTGAAGGAGGATTTTTAGGATTAGACAATATTGGCGTATTCGACCGGAGTAATATGATTCCCGGAGGTGGAGTGTTAGAACAGGCAGATGGAACCAGTTGGATGGCAATGTATAGTCTGAACATGCTCGAAATGGCATTGGAACTGGCCCAGCATAATCCCAATTACGAGGATGTAACAACCAAATTCTTTGAACACTTTGTTTATATAGCGGAAAGTTTGAATCGTATTGGTGAAAACTGGACCGGTAGTTGGGACGAAGAAGAAGGATTTTTTTATGATGTACTGGCTATGCCGGATGGAAGATATATCCCGCTAAAAGTTAGAAGCCTCGTTGGTCTTTCCACCTTATTCGCAGTGTTTGTTTTGAAAAAGGATTTATTGGAAAAAGTGCCGGAGTTTCACCGCCGGTTGAAATGGTTTCAGAGGTATCGTTCAGATAATGGACAATATTTAGTGATCGAAGATTTAAAAGAGCATGACGATATTTTATTATCCCTGGTGCCGAAGGATCGGTTGAAACGGCTCATGAAACCTCTTTTGGATGAGAATGAATTCCTGAGCAAAGGTGGTATTCGTTCAATATCCAAAGTTCATCAGAACGGTTATTCAGTAAATATTAACGGAGAAAACTTTGGATTAGATTATCAACCCGGAGAAGGTACCTCTTCCCTGTTTGGTGGAAACAGTAATTGGCGCGGCCCGGTTTGGATGCCCATGAACTTCCTGCTGGTAAAAGCATTGAAACAATATTGTGATTATTACAAAGATGATTGTTTGGTGGAATTTCCAACAGGCTCAGGGCATTTGATGATGTTAAGAGAAGTGTCTGATGAAATTTCCAGGCGGCTGGTTTCGGTATTTGTGCCGGATGAAAATGGTCATCGGCCGGCCAATGATAATTATGCTGTTTATCGGGATGATAAGTATTTTAAAGATTTAGTCTTATTCTATGAATATTTTCATGGAGATACAGCAAGAGGAGTAGGAGCGTCTCATCAAACGGGATGGACTGGCGTAGTAGCAGAACTGATACAAAGTTTAAATCCTCACTCTCTTTCCCGCTCCAATAGGGAGGAGGAACAGGCCGTTATCGATAATTCATCTTTAGCGCTGACTAATTCTCCAGGCAATATCTAATCAACGTAGATCTTCATCTTTCAACTATTTAAATAAAATGAAACTTACTATAAATGCCGAGTCTTTAAAAGCCTCCCCTTTCGGGGGAGGTTTGGAGGGGGCTGAATGGATTGAAACTAATGGACTGGGCGGTTGGTCATCATCTTCTGTTACTGGGTGCAATACACGCCGCTATCATGGGTTACTGGTAGCAGCCACCAAACCACCCGCCGAAAGAACTTCATTAGTGTCAAAAATGGATGAGACCATTGTATTGGATGGCATGCGCTATGAGTTGGGGGTTAACCTCTATCCCAACCATACTATTCATCCCAACGGTTACCAATATTTAACCCGGTTTGACAAGGAGTTCTTTCCTGAGTGGATATATGAAATTAATGGGATAGTTATTCGGAAAACCATCGGAATGATTCATGGCGAGAATACCACCATCCTGTTATACGAGGTAGTAAAGGCAGGCAAACCATTTGAGATGGAACTGGTCCCCCTTCTGTCTGTTCGTGGTTATCATTCTATGATGCATGCCAACGATGCCGTAAACCGGGAAGCTGAATTTGCGAAGGATACTTTTAAAACAAGATTATATGAAGGTACTCCAACAATTTATATCAGTATTCCCGGAGGTACGTATCACCATCATCCGAACTGGTTCTTGCGGTTCAATTATGCCATAGAACAATACCGGGGACTTGATTTTGAGGAGGACCTTTTCAATCCGGGTCACTTTTCTATTGAATTAAAAGAAGGCGATAAACTGGGAATCATGCTTTCCACAGAGAATCCCACCGGAAGAGAGGCAATAGAGTTGCTGAGAGATGAAAAAGTAAGAAGAGAGGAGCTGCTGTCAGAACCATTCAACTCTTCATCTGCTCAGCTATTAACGCTGGCAGCGGACCAGTTCATTGTTAAGCGGGGAGAAAATTTGAAGACGATTATTGCCGGCTACCATTGGTTTACTGATTGGGGAAGGGATACGATGATTTCTTTACCCGGGTTATGCCTGAGTACCGGCCGCTATGATGATGCTAAAAAAATTCTGGCAGAATTCAGTCATGACGTAAGCATGGGTATGCTTCCCAACCGATTCCAGGATAATAACGAACCACCGGAATATAATAATGTGGATGGAACCCTTTGGTATTTCATTGCCATATTCAAATATTTAAATGCTACCGGGGATAAGGAATTTGTATTACAGGAGTTGCTGCCCGTATTAAAGGAAATTATTGACTGGCACTTTAAGGGCACCCGCTATAATATACATGTAGATGACGATGGGTTATTATATGCTGGTGAAGAAGGACAACAATTAACCTGGATGGATGCCCGAATTGGCACCTGGGTAGTAACCCCACGCATGGGCAAACCGGTGGAGATCGAAGCATTGTGGTATAATGCGTTGAAAATATTTGCCGAATTATTGCGCATGAATCAGCAGCCACAGGATGCCGAACTGGTTGAATTAAGTGCGCAAAAAACCAGGCAAAGTTTTGACAAATTATTCTGGTACGCCGAGGGCGAATATTTATATGACGTAATGGATGAAAATGGAAAACCCGATGCTTCTCTCCGGCCGAATCAATTATTTGCTATCAGCCTGCCCTTTCCTTTACTGGAAGGCCGGAAAGCAGAAGCTGTTTTAAAAATTATTGAAGAGAAATTATATACGCCGGTTGGATTGAGAAGTCTGCCCCCGGAAGATGTTCACTATATACATCAATATGGAGGTGATACCTGGCATCGGGATTCGGCTTACCATGAGGGAACTGTTTGGAGCTGGCTCCTGGGGCCTTATGTAGACGCGATTATGTCTGTTCCTGGCTATATAGGATTGGATGGAATTTCCGGAAGGGAAAAAGCAATGAAGATAATTGAAAACTTCAGCTATCACCTGAAGGAAGGGGGTATTGGCACCGTGAGTGAAATATTTGATGCAGATGCACCGCATCATCCGCGCGGTTGTATGGCACAGGCCTGGGGAGTAGGAGAAATACTGAGGGTTATTGGCGATTATAATTTGTTTGAAGCAACAGATGCAAAATCAAAAAAGAAATCAATGGCAACAGTTTCTGAAATGTAAAGACTGGTAGTCGATTAATCTTTTCTTTCTATAATAAGATTTAGGGGGAAAGTGATAATGTATAGAAGATTCCGGGGTTTTTCCGGAAGCGACCAGAATGTTGAAAGAGTATGGGTATTTTATATTATTGGTGGGAAATCATAAATGGGAAATCACTTTTTTTTTCGCTTCATTTCCTGGTCGATATAAGCTGCTTCAAAAATATACGCCTTTATAAGGTCAGTATCTATATCTTTTAGTGAATAAAAGTCTTTCCAGTAAACATGCTTTCTATCCCCTTTATCAAGGTAATTTAATTCATCCTGCATCAGGTAGCCATTGCTAAACCCCATCCGTACACCTCTTTGTTTCATAGCTCCCCAGGTTACCGAGGACGGCCAAATAAAACAAACATTGGAATGAACTTTATAAAAGGGCACATTGTAAGAAAGTTTTTCTGTGCAATCGGGAAGGCAGTGAAAAATAATTTTTCTAAGCAGTTCAACAATCTTGAGTTCTTCCTCCATGAGAAACTGCAGAAACTCCTCCACGTTCGTAAAATTCACATTCTGCATTTTCCGCTTACCTGTCTTAGTCTCTTATTTTCTTTAATGGGCTGGCCATAAAGAATTATGATGTTTTTGTGATTGGTAGCTTCATCATCCGGGTAAATCATAAACCAAAAATAAAAAATATAAATTAAGCAAATACAATCCAATACACCCACATACCAAAACTGAGTGCTAAAGCTATCCATGGATTAATGAAAGCGACAGCGAGAATAACTGTGTTACAGATAAGTCCGATATTTTCATTTCGTGTGGTTTGTTTTATTTGTTTGTCTGTTATCCCATCTGCCAGCAGGCTTTTATTCCTGGCAGCCGCAAACCAAAGTAGCCGGAAGGCCAGGCTTATTAGAACAAAGTATCCCGTATAAAATATGGTAGCTGTTTTTAAAGCGTCGCTATTCAGGTACAATCCCAGCGTTTTGGTGGGAAAGGGCACCAGGGCTACCAGCATAAGCAACAGCCCGTTGGTAATCATAATTGAATTATCTGTTTTACGTAACAGTTTAAATAATCCATGGTGTCCCATCCAGGCCAGCAATACATTGATGAAACTGATAAGAAAAGCTAAACAGATGGGCCATTTAGCCAGCAAATTATCTCTTAAACCAGCATTGGAAAGTCCGCCATGGATTTCCACTCCAATTTCAATTGACAATAAGGTAACCGCAATACAAAAAACTCCATCGCTGAAGGTTTCTATCCGAATTGTTTCTTTTTGTGATTCTAATTCTGATGGCTTGCTCATGATTGTATCTATGTATGATTCTAATCTTTCAGGTTTATTGGTTTATCCCCCTGATTAAAAAGGATGCCAGCTTATCAAGTCCCGGAAGCGCTCATTGCTTTTATTTGGATAGCCCTTCTTTTTCAAAATGCCTGAACAAAGATGTTTGAATCCCCATCCTGGAATCGTCTTCCAGGTGACAGTTATTTCATTTCTTCACCGGCATTTCCTGTTAAACGATTATTGCGTCGGTTATCAGACAGAATTCCTTTTAGCTAATCAGTTCCTTTGTGTTGTTTACAAATAATATAATACTGTGAAGATTCCTGTGTCAGTTATTACTGTTCTCTTATCTGCCCTGATTTTTACAAGTGGATGTACAAAAGGGAAATTCATTTATGACGAAGGCAATCTGGTTCCTAAAACAGTGGGCCAAGACCCCTCGTTACCTTCTGTTTCGGTTAATGGAACACAATTGCATGCGGAAGCACTTGGTGATCCGGATAGTGCCCTTATCGTTGTATTGCATGGTGGACCAGGAGCTGATTACCGGTCGTTGTTGAAATGTAAAGAATTCGCGAATCGAGGGTACCGCGTAATTTTTTATGACCAGCGAGGGTCTGGCTTATCAAAACGCTATTCAAAGGAATTCTATTCCTTGCAAATTATGTATGATGATCTGACTGGTATTATAAAATATTACAAGAAATCATCCATGCAAAAAGTGTTTCTCCTGGGTCACTCCTGGGGAGCTATTTTAGCAACGGGCTATATAAATAAATATCCTGAATCTATCGACGGTGTTATTCTGGCTGAGCCGGGTGGGTTGATTTATGAAGATATTTTGGCGTATATCAAGCGATCGAGGAAAGTAAATCCTGCCAGTGAACTAGCCAATGACGTATACTACCCTGACCAGTTTATAACCGGAAAGGAAGATGAGCACGCCATTTTAGATTACCAATATGCGTTGGCAGCTGCTGCAGATGGTGCGAAAGGGAACCCTACGGGAAATGAAGCCAGGCCTCCTTTTTGGAGATTTGGAAAAGTAGTCGATGAAGCATTTGCCGAAATTGGATCTAACGAAAAACCTGATTTTACCAAGAACTTAAATGAGTTTAACACTAACGTACTTTTTGCTTATAGCGAAAATAACAAAGCGTATGGGTTGCAGTATGCCCGAAAAGTTTCTGCCGCTTTTCCAAATGTTCAATTGTTTAAAGTAGCGGGTGCAGGCCACGACCTACTGGCTTTCCCCACCGGGTTTAATAATTTGTTCCCAATAGCATTAGCTTATTTTAATTCTTTAAAATAATTGGGAAATGAAGAGAATGATAATTTTATTAGGCATTGTAATTGAGTTAAGCTTCCCTAGCAATAGTTTGTCTCAGAGTATTAATTGGAGAAATCTAAATAAAACCCAAAAACATATTCTTAGTGTTAACATGGGTATAGAGTATGGACTGATACTCGGTGCGGGTTATGGTTATCAACTGAAATCAAAGAGGCCGATTGTTTTGGATTTACAATACTCATTCCCTGCCGGAAAGAATGTATTTGATGACTTTAAGACCAAGATGGGTGCCCTGGTTAGAATTTATCAAACCGGGAATATTCATTATGCTGTGAAAATTCAAAGTGTATTCAGGCGGTACCAGAGCGACTTTGTGCGGTTGATAAACATTGGAAGTGACCTTTCGGTAATTGCGGGTTATTATAAGAAAAAATGGTTTGTGGCCGGGGAAGGAGGGTTTGATAAAGCAATTGCTACTCATTTTAAACATTCAGATAGGTTACAAAGAAATTTATCCCATGGTGCGGGACGGATGGTACGAACCATCGGCCGGGGGTAATTTTTACTATGGATTACAAACTGGTCTTTCATTGGGAAAAATGGATGTTTACCTGAAAGCGGGAAAAATAGTAACAGAGGATTTTAGATCTGAACCCATGATACCTTTTACGGTTCAATTGGGATTTAATATAAAAATTTAGCGGGTAACAATAAAGTGAACATGTTATTGCCAACTTATACAGTTATAAGAACCTTCTATTTCTACTATTAATAAATCGCCTCTTTTCGTCAACTAAACGACAGCGCGAAAATTCAGTAATTCCTCTCTTTGCGTAAGAAATCAAAATCATGACAAATCATTACGACATCATCATCATCGGCACCGGCAGCGGGGGCAGTACGATGGCTTTTAAATTAGCACCCAGCGGAAAGAAAATATTGATCCTGGAAAGAGGGGGTTTTATTCCCAAAGAAAAAGAGAATTGGGATCCTCATGAAGTAGTAACTGTGGGAAGGTATCGCCCCCATGATACCTGGTACGATCAGGATGACAAACCCTTTAAACCATTTATCCATTACAATGTGGGAGGCAACAGCAAAATGTACGGCGCCGCACTGTTTCGATTCAGAGAAAGTGATTTCAGGGAAGTGACTCATTATGGTGGCATATCGCCTGCATGGCCTTTCGGATATGAGATATATGAACCGTATTACGAAAAAGCAGAAAAACTGTACAGTGTACACGGGAAGCAGGGAATAGATCCCAGCGAACCCCGGAGAAAAAGCAATTACCCTTTACCCCCTCTACCCTACGAACCATTGATAATGGATTTGGAAAAGAATATGCATAAAATAGGGTTGCAGCCATTTCCTTTGCCGATGGGTGTAAAATTGCCGCAAGATTATACAGAAACCGAAGCACCGGTTATGCTGGAGAATTTTGATGGGTTTCCGGATTTAACCGATAGCAAGGCGGATGGACAAGTAATGTGCTTGCGTCCTGCATTGACGAATAAGAATGTGACCTTAATGACTCATGCATATGTTGAACAATTATATACCGACGCGGGTGGCAAGAAAGTAACAAAAGTAATTGCCGACATAAAGGGTGAGAAGGTAATATTTAATACGGACCTGGTAATTGTAGCCTGCGGAGCCGTGAATAGTGCGGCATTAATGCTTCGAAGCGCGAACAATAATCATCCTGATGGATTGGCGAATTCAAGCGGACAAGTGGGCAGAAACCTAATGCTTCATCATAATGGTTGCCTGGTAGCTTTTACCAAAGAAATGATTAATGATTGCGTGTTTCAGAAATCTCTTGGCCTGGCAGATTTTTATCACGGGGCCGACGATAGCGAATTTCCATTGGGGGAAATTCAGTTAATGGGAAGAAATGATCCGGATACCATTTTATGGTTGGCCGAAAAAATGTATCCTGCCAAGACCTACGCCGAATTGAAACAAATGACGATCGATTTCTGGCTAACAGCCGAAGATCTGCCTTCTCCTGATAACCGGGTTACTTTGACCAAAGAAGGAAAAATAAAAGTCTTTTATCATCGTACGAATTATACGGCTTACGAAAAACTCAAAGAAAAACTAAAACAGGTATTCGTGCAATTAGGAGAGCTGGATAGCAAGTATAAAAATGTTCAATGGGCGGGGTATGATTTGGATATTTCGGGAATGAGTCATCAAAATGGTACACTTCGTTTCGGGACGGACCCGGCTACCTCGGTATTAGATTTAAATTGTAAGGCGCACGACCTGGAGAATTTGTATGTAGTAGATGCCAGTTTCTTCCCAAGTTGCGGGGCTTTTAATCCGGCCCTAACCATTGCCGCTAATGCCTTGCGGGTGGGCGATCATTTGTTGAATGATGTTATTAAACAAGAAAAGATAATAAAAGAAAAATTTGAAGTGCTGGGGGGCTGATAGGTTTCATGATTTGGTGTTGGTTTTTATTTTGAGCGTCCCGGTATTCCGGGACGCTATTTTAAGATTTTGGTATGGAAGAATTAGCTAAACAAATAACTATAAATATAAGTCATGCAGTAGAAGTACTGGCCGCCCTCATAATCGGGATAGCTGTTTTAAAAACGAGTTACCATTATTTCAGCCTCCTGAAATCTTCCCGGTCTAACATTACCAAAGAGGAGATAAGAGTGCGTTTTGGAAGCTCGGTGGCAGTATCACTTGAATTATTATTAGGAGCGGATGTATTAGCTACCGCGGTTTCACCCAGTTGGGATGATATTGGCAAGCTGGCTGCTATTGCCATAATACGTACTTTATTAAATTACTTTTTGGAAAGAGAACTAAAACATATGCATACCAAATGATGATGGTTCAGCTAGTATACCAGTATAATGATATTGTAAACACTTTCTTATAGATTCCTTATCACTTTACAAGGATTGCCGGCCGCTACCACATTAGAGGGTATATTTTTCACAACAATACTCCCGGCTCCAATAGTGGTATTGTCGCCGATAGTTACACCCGGACAAATAATACTTCCCCCGCCTATCCAAACATTATTACCAATGATAACCGGCGAAGCGAGTTCCGGTCCTTTGATTCTTTCTGCTGCCATCACCGGGTGATGGGCCGCATAAATTTGTACGGCAGGCCCAAGAAAAACATTACTGCCTATTTTAATATAATTACAGTCAAGAAAAACGCAATTGAAGTTGGCAAAAAAATTTTCATCGACTTCGATATGACAACCATAATCACAGTAAAAGGGTGTTTGAATATCAATATTCTTTCCGGCTTTGCCAAGTAATTCCCGGAGAAGGCCCGCTCGTTGCTCCTTGTCGAATTCCATTTCATTATAGATATGCATCAGTTTACGTGCCTTAACGCGCAGCTCAAACAAATATGGGTCACTGGCGTCATACAATTCCCCCACCAGCATTTTTTGGTATTCAGTTTTCATCCATTCCAATTTATCACAATGTAAGTGCAAAATTCAGTATCATTTCGTCAATCAACCGACAGCGTAATGCCAGGAATCTATTTCAATTTGCAGCATGAGAATAATGCCGATTCGGATTATTACCGGAAAAGGGGGCTGGATGCAAATGAAAGCTTCCTTCAAAAAAAATTGGAAGCACTACCTGCAGGAGGCTTTGGGCCTGGCAATCTTCATGATCTCTGCCTGCTTTTTTGGAGCTTTACTCGAAGCTAAATCTTCCTCCATATATCTATTAATCACTAATGAATTGGTGCGAACAATATGTATGGGAGTATTAATGGGGGCTACCGCTTTATTAATTTTTTATTCTCCCTGGACAGCCCCCTCGGGCTCTCATATTAACCCGGCTGTGACTTTTACTTTTTTGCGCTTAAATAAAATGTGTCCATGGGATGCGTTATTTTTTATTCTCTTTCAGGTGGCGGGAGGAACAGCAGCTGTATACGGCATGCAGTTATTGATGAGGAATTTATTGACAGATCCTCCCGTTCAATCAGTCGTAACGGTTCCTGGAAAATATGGAACAGGTCCAGCCTTGATAATGGAGTTTGCCATTGCCTTTATCACCATGTCGATGGTATTGTTTACTTCTGATCACAACAAACTGAAAAAATATACCCGAATATTTGCCGGCAGCCTGGTATGTACCTGGGTGATTGTGGCTGGTCCGATATCCGGTTTTGGAATGAACCCGGCCCGATCCTTTGCCAGCGCCTTACCGGCTAATGTGTGGACCGCCTTTTGGATTTATCTCATTACTCCCTTTGCGGGTATGCTCAGTGCCGCAGAAGTGTATTTGCTTTCGAAGAAAAGCGTAAATAAAGAATTAAATCTATTAGAAAAAAAAGAAGTTGCTGATCAGTAATTAAATCTTTTAATATGAAACTCCTGTTGAAATTTATCCTGATATTATTATTGGCAAGCTTCCTGCATGCTATTGCTTTTACCCAGGTGGTGAAAGTGGGCGCCATCGGTATAACCGTAAAAAACATGGACCGCTCGCTGAAGTTTTATACGGAGGTACTCGGATTTAATAAAGTGAGCGAATGGGAATTATCAGGCGAAGCTTACGAAAAACTGAATGGCTTATTTGGATTGAACATGCGCGTTGCGCGCTTACAACTGGGAGATGAATTTATAGAACTCACAGATTATTTAACTGCCGGGGGAAGAGGCATCCCGGAAGATCAACGCAGTAATGATTTATTTTTTCAGCATATTGCCATTGTAGTGAGTGATATGGAAAAAGCATTTGAACAGGTGAAGAAATTTAACGTGGAATATGTATCAACCGCCCCTCAAGCACTACCCAAATCAATTCCCGGGGCGGAAGGAATAAAGGCATTTTATTTTCATGATCCGGATAATCACAACCTGGAGTTAATCTATTTTCCAAAAGGGAAAGGGCAACCAAAATGGCAGCAACCGGGTGATAAAATATTCCTGGGTATTGATCATACGGCCATTGGGATAAGCAATACGGAAACCAGTCATAAATTCTATGCAGATTTATTGGGTATAGAACGCAAAGGCGATAGCTGGAATAAAGGTATCGAGCAGGAGCATTTGAATAATGTAGAAGGAGCCAGTCTGCATATCACGGGTTACCGCGCCGCCGCGGGCCCGGGCATAGAATTTCTTCAATATATTGTTCCAGGCCCCGGAAAAAAATATCCTGAAGATACAAGACCTGATGATCTCTGGTTTTGGCAAACCACTTTGTTTACCCGGGATGCAACTTCTTTATTCAGTAAATTAAAAGCTATCTGGTAATTCATTTCTTTCAAAAGAAGTAGTGCCTGTTTTACGAAATGGAATAACAACCAGGTCCTTTATTGTAAAAGACCCTGATGGGCATGCCATGCTTATTGTGGAAGAAAAATAATTCGCAGAAAACAACCGGCCCATTTCTTTGTCGCAAGGCGGACATAATGATTCGGGCCACGCGGGTACCTTTATCTAAATTTTAATGTATGAGAAAAGCTCTTTCGTTTGTTCTATTATTGTTGCCTGGTTTAATTGCCATAGCGCAGGATGTTCCTAAAGGGTTAAACATTAACGATCCGGCTCCTGTTTTTACTGCCACAGATCAAAATGGGAAATCCGTATCTCTAAGCAAACTATTGTTGAATGGCCCGGTAGTATTGGTATTTTACCGGGGGCAATGGTGCCCGCACTGTAATAAGCATTTGAAAAAATTAGAAGATTCTCTAAACTTTATTAGAGGGAAAGGGGCTACCGTAGTTGCCATCACTCCCGAAAAACCGGAAAGCATCTCTAAAACAATTGAAAAAACAAAAGCCTCTTATTCAATTGTGTTTGATGAAGGATTAAAGATTATGAAGAGTTATGATGTTGCTTTCGCCGTGGATAGTAAAACCATTGAAAGGTATAAGGGTTATGGAATAGATTTTAACGAGGCCAATGCCGGTAATGGCGCCAACTTGCCGGTGCCGGCCTTATATATAATTGGTAAGGATGGTAAAATCATCTACCGGCATTTTGATACGAACTATACTAAAAGACCTTCTGTAGCAGAGATATTAGCTCATCTGTAAAAGATAACTTCCTGTAATTTCTGGCGTTCGGAGTTTGTTGATACTCCGGGCGTCTTTTTTTTTATATTGTTAATTAGCCGACAGCCGGTTGCGCTCCTTCCAGCTTTCTTTGGGGAATGATGCAAACAACAACAAAGATAATATGCCCGCTGTGTAATGATGAAGTAGAAAAATTGCTCTATCGTTTTCATGTAGACAGCGAACGCCAGGTACTTGAACTTATAAAGCAGGAGTATCCCCAATGGGCGGAAAATGATGGTATTTGCAGCCGGTGCGTGGATTATTACCACATACAGATTGTAATGGAGCAACGCATCCTTCCGGAAATAGGCCCGCACTTCCCGGTAAAGAGCGCTGATGATTTTATTATTCTTCCCACTCCATTAAGGCTGGATGCGGATATTCGATTTACCGGAAAGGGTGTTACTATTTGCTTTATCGACAGTGGTTTTTACCTGCATGATGATTTAATAAAAACCCGTAACCGGGTTAAGAAAGTAATAGACATTTCTAATCCGACAAGAACATCCGAATACTTTATGCAACCACATCCTTCCGCCTGGCATGGCACCATGACGAGCGTTGTGTGCGCGGGAGATGGTTATGGAAGTAACGGCTTGTATAAAGGTATAGCGCCCGATGCTGAGCTGGTGTTATTAAAAGTACAAAATGAGGAAGGCAAAATCACTCCCGAGAATATTTCTAATGCTTTACAATGGGTGTTGGACCATCACCGGGAATATGACATAAAAATTGTAAATATGAGTTTGGGCGGAGATGAAGCGGTGAGTTATCATCATTCTGCTATTGACCTGCTGGCCGAGCAGCTTATTGAAGCAGGTATAATGGTTGTGGCAGCAGTTGGGAATGATGAACAGGCCAGCATCAAGCCGCCGGCCAATGCAAAAAATGTGATCAGCGTAGGCGGAATCGACGATAACAATTACCTCGAAGCGGAACTGCAGGCCTATCATTCATCCTTTGGCGCCACGATAGATGGAATATATAAGCCTGAGCTGGTAGCAAATGCCATTTGGATTGCCGCTCCCTTGTTGCCAGGTACCCGCGAGAAAGCAGAAGCGGAGCTGTTAAGCTTTGCGATGTCTATGAATGACGAATCGCTGATAGCCCATTGGCCAGACATCCAAAAAAATATTTCCCTGCCGGTTGAAAATGGCCAAATAATTGACGTAACTTTTATCAGGAAATTATTGAAAGATAGGATTCAGCAAACAAAGTTCTTTTCAGCCAACTATATGCATGTGGATGGAACTTCTTTCGCGGCACCGATTGTGTGTGCCGTGATTGCTCAAATGCTCGAAGCCAATCCCGCCCTTGATCCGGCCAGTATTCGCCGGGTTTTATTCAGTACAGCCAAACGCTTACCCAGCCTGGCAATAGAAAAACAAGGCTTTGGTTATATCCGTCCCCGCAGTGCTTTGTTTCAAATCATAAAAAAGGAGGCTTTTATGAAACCGCATGAATCACCTTATCTGAACAAGAGAAAAAAAATGATTGAATTTTATATTGAGCACGACTGTGCTCACCAGATATCATTATCCGGAACTTTTAATCACTGGGCACAGGATGTACTGCTTCTGGAGCCGGGGAAAAAGGGAGTCTGGAAAATTGAAATACCCATGCTGCCCCACGGTACCTATAAGTATAAGTTTTTTATCGACGATAAAATGTGGGTAGAGGATGTGGAGAACCCCTTACGGGAGCCTGATGGTTTTAATGGATGGAACAGCCTGCTGATCGTTTAGGATAATCATCTTCCAAAATCTATTTTCTAATTTTCGCGCTTTCTTCGTGTTATTGTACACTATAAGACAGGGATGGTGCCTGCTATTATTTTCCTTTGCCTAACAAGATAATTAAATGGCCGTATCATTTATTTTATTCGCTGTTATGATATATCTCCTTATCGGGATATTGTTTGTATTTCCTTTTCTATTGAAAGGAATTGAGAAAATTGACGAAGGTGCACATGGCAGCAGTAAGGGATTCTTTATAATAATTATTCCGGGTATTATTGTGTTTTGGCCGGTCCTGTTATCTAAATGGATAAATAAGAAATAATTCAATACTGCCATCCAGTAAGGTGATTTACTCGGGCTATTTTATTAGACAAATTTTTGATTTACCAAACATCATCGCGTGATCAAGCCATTACGAAAAAGACATTTACAGATTTGGATTGCATGGGCCTTGTTATTGCCGGGGGGTATCGCGGTTTCTTATACTTCAGTAAAGAAGAATGCAACAATCCAGTTGTTACAGCCCCCAGCCGGTACCGGTTTACCTGTTGTAATAAAATCGTCTGATAATGAACGGTACAGAATTGCCCTACTAGGTAATATGGATTCTACCCAACTCCAGCTTCAATGGGTAAATAAGAAAGTACTAACTGTACCCACCGCAACAATCTATAAAGTGGCTGCTAATTCAAATGATTTAACCGGAGCTGTTTTGCTGGGAAGATTGGAAGCGCGAGGCACCTATTATTTTCCGGTTGACCCCGGTTTCTTACGGGAGAAGCCGGACCTGGTTGTATATGATTTTATTCATAATAATGTGTTAGATACTATAAAGTTTTAAACAATGGGCGTTTCTTATTTAGCTGTAGGGTGGAACAGGCAAAAAAAAATATACGATTGGATGATATTTGCATTTTGCCTATCGTACCTACTGATTTTTATTTCTATAACGGCGCTTACTAATCCCGACTATACTTTTGAAACAGCCCTGATCCGCTCAACCGCCACCCTGGCCGCGCTCTTGTTGCATATAATACTAAGTATCGGGCCTCTCTCAAGAATAAATAAGAAATTCCTTCCCTTATTATACAACCGCCGCCACCTGGGAGTTACTATGTTTTTTATTGCAGCTATGCATGGGGGCTTCAGTATATTCCAGTTTCACGGGTTGAGTAATACTAATCCGCTTGTTTCATTATTTACTTCAAATACAGCATTCGGGTCAGTTTCCCAGTTTCCTTTCCAGGCACTTGGTTTTTTCGCCCTCATCATATTTTTTCTAATGGCTATTACGAGTCACGACTTCTGGCTTCATACTCTTTCTCCAAAAACCTGGAAGACGCTGCACATGTTTGTTTACCTGGCGTATGCCCTTATTGTTATGCATGTGATGATGGGTGTAATTCAATACGAAACACACCCGGTGTTTGTAATTTTTATTTCACTCGGGGCCGTATGGTTAATTACACTGCATCTGGTATCTGGATGGAAAGAAGTAAAAATGGATAATTTGCCATTCGATGCTGCCATCGAAGGTTTTGTATTAGTTAGCGATGTTAGCGCGTTTGAAGAAGGCAGGGCAAAAATATTTTGTATTGATAAGGAACGAATTGCTGTTTACCTGCACGAAGGTAAATTGTATGCGATTAATAATGTCTGTAAACACCAGGGCGGCCCGCTCGGTGAGGGGAAGATTATTGATGGATGTATTACCTGTCCCTGGCATGGATATCAATACCTGCCCCATAACGGGCAATCGCCGCCACCTTTTAAAGAAAAAGTAAGCACCTATATTGTAAAAGTAAATGAAGGGAAAGTATATATTAATCCAATTCCATTGGCCGAGGGAACGGAAACGAACGGGGTAATGATTAATTAGTAATACAATGAGCAATGAATAATTCTGACTTCTATATTGGCTGGCAGGCACAGGCGCCTGCATCAATCACTCATCATATAAAACGTGTATTAGGTTTACTGTTTGCTATTATGATAGTAATTGGTTTGCTGCTGGCGCGAAATCAAAAAAAATTTTCTACGGCTAATTTTGAATTTGGATCACTTACCCAGGTAACCGGATTTTATTTCAATAAACCGGTTCCTTCTATTAAAGTGGAACATGGAACTGACAGGTTTGGTAATAAAACCTACGTTACGATTCCATTGGTTGGATTTGGTAAATTCGGAGCAGAAGGGGTGATGGATGTTTTGCAAAAGGAGCAGGGGACCTCTTTGAATCAGAAGGAACTTACTCTGAGGGGAACACTTCTGTATAACGATGGTAAGCTGCTTATGCAGATCGACGCCAATGATCAGCCACTGATCACCGTGGGAAAAATGGCGGATATTGCATCCATCCCGGTGCAAAAAGAAATAGGTACGGTAAAATTTAGAGGAGAAATTGTAGATCCTAAATGCTTTTTCGGTGTAATGAAACCCGGTGAGGGGAAGGTACATAAGGATTGTGCTATCCGTTGTATTCGCGGGGGTATTCCACCGGTATTAAGAGTGCAAAACGAAAAGGGGGAAGCTAATTATTACTTGTTGGTGGGGCCGCATGGAGAAAAAATGAATGAAGCCGTAAAAGACCTGGTGGCTGAACCAGTGGAAATAGAAGCGCGGGCTGTGCAACAGGGAGATTGGATCATACTATATACTGGAAAGGAAAAGATGAAACAAATATCAAAAAGAGAATTATTTTTCCCGGAGCTCCAAGCGGTTGCCTGTGTAACGAATTGTAAGAAATGATCGCTGAACTTCACAATAAAAAACAGGTTACTATTAGACAATTGCAACCCGCTGATTCGGAAGAACTGTTTAATTACCTGCAAGGGCTTTCCGCCGAGAGCCGCTCACGGTTTGGGCCTCATGCGTTTGATAAAGAAACAGTAACCAATATCTGCAACAGGCAAGTTCCCCGATGGGAGGGCTACCTTGCTTTGGATAATTCGAATGGAAATATACTAGCTTATATGCTTATATGCCAGGGAATGATTGAGTGGGATGAAAAAAGATATGCTCAAAGAAACATATCTTTTGATACAACATCTACGGTAACTTTTGCTCCATCCGTAGGGGATGCCTGGCAAAGTGCTGGCCTGGGAACCCTGATGAACAATTTCATAGAATCGGATTTGAAGAAGCGTAGAATCAAATCAATCGTACTTTGGGGTGGAGTGCAGGCAAGCAACAAAAAGGCGGTAAACTTCTATAAGAAACACCACTATCAATATATATCAACGTTCCGGAATAATGAGATGGATAATTTTGATATGGTGAAATATCTTTAGCAGAAAAGAAAATAATAAAGGGAAAATCTGAATAATTATTCCCGGGTAATTGCTATTGAATTTCCCCGGTTCATAAGGATTGATTTGGTATTAAACGAGACTTAATTAGATTTCCCCCCGATAGGGTGAAAGACAAAATATTACTGCATTATTAGCAGCAGGAAATCAAAAGTGCCAGGTTTCAGCAAACTCTTTAAAATTTGGAATTAAGTCTGCCATTGCATGAATAGCCATAACCAGCCAGAGGTTTTTTGTTTTGTAGTAAAGGATTCCAAGGAAAATGCCGGCCACACTCATATAAGTGATAGTATAAACAACAAAAAATATAAAGGGTAAAGATTCCTCAATTCCTTCGCTGCCCGCACCACGTAAATACAGTCCGGGTGCATGTACCAAACCAAAAAGCAAGCTGCTTACCACAATTCCACCTGCCGGTGATTTAAATAATATTGCCAGTCTTGATTGCAACAAAGCCCGGAAAAAAAATTCTTCTACTAAACCCGCTTCAATAAAAAGCCAAATGAAAATAAGTGGTGAGGCAGAAATAAATTGTATTACTGAAAAAGATTCATTTCGAAAGTTTCTTCCTCCGGTACTGAAATACAGTTGAAAAAATAAAACAGCAATAGAAAACGATAAAAAGATCAGGCTATTCCGCCGGGTAAATATTTCTTTTACCGGCAGCCCCATTCCAAAATTTTTTAATGAAAAACCCAGCGATGCATATAGCAGGAAGGGGACCAGTACAAACACCAGTACTTTTCTGGCCAGTACTAGGAAAGAATAGGCCCGGGGATTTTGTAATAGGGAAGGGGAAATCAATTGGTCGATAAATTGGCTTCCAAAGGTGATATACAAACCAATCCAGGCGATCAATAGAATGATAAGTGCCGGTTCTTTTGGAGCAGTAGGCTTTTCAATGTTTGTTATGGTTTTGTCTTGCGGGAAGAGGATTGCCGGTAATGAAAGAACGATTCCAATGTAAAAGAAGGGAATCAGGATTTCTTTAAGGGGATGGTCGAATCCAACCGCCAAAGTAAAGGCGGCGATTAAATAAATTACCAGGTAAGAGATAATGATAGTGACCGCTCTTCTTGGCATTATCAGGCGTTATTATAAACTTTGATAACTGTTTCACGCAACGAGTCCCCTTTAAGTGAACTGTAAAAATAAATTATCTGGGCAATGTCTTCCGGTTTTATCCAGTCGCTGAAATGGGCGTTGGGCATGGCTTTCCTGTTCTGCGGGGTATCAATTGTACTGGGCACCACCAAACTGGTCACTACGTTTTTCCCCTTTGCTTCTATATTCATTAGCTCAGCGAGGCGTACTACCAATGATTTAGCTAAACCGTATGCAACCATCCCTTTTCCATGCATTGCATTCAGCCCGGGCCTGGATCCAATAAGAAATATTCTGCCATTATTTTGTTTCATCATCTGAACAAAGGCCGGGCGGGCTATATTATAAGTAGTTTCAAAATTCAATTTGTACT
The DNA here is from genome assembly GCA_963775145.1 of uncultured Chitinophagaceae bacterium. GTDB lineage: Bacteria > Bacteroidota > Bacteroidia > Chitinophagales > Chitinophagaceae > Endoryza. The sequence continues at coordinate 57,881 of CAVZHZ010000006.1, read as the reverse complement.
GTTTCATGATTTCCGCGGAGCTGGTTTCAGCAATAGTCCCCATCGCAAATCCCCCGACGGTTAATACAACCACATCAATAGATCCGTATTTGGAAATAATAGCTTCTGTAAATTTTTGTGAAACGGCTGCGTCTGTTAGATCAACCACATGCTTTTCAAATCGGTCGCCCGGAAAATCCATGGGAGCAGAATCATTGGGACCAGCTGTTCCAATTACTATATATCCTTCTGCAATAAATTTCCGTACTATTGATTGGCCCAGGTTACCCGAGGCTCCGGTTACGATTGCTATTTTAGTCATGGAATTATTTTGAAAGTATACGTGGATCAGCCAAATGAATTTTACTAATTTAAATTTTCCTTACTCCCAGCTAAATTTACCACCCGTATTCACTCTCAATTTATATAAACTGGAATGGGCTGTCATGTATAAAGTTTTCCCGTCTTCATCCCCCCAGGCCATATTCGCCGGGCGTTCAGGCGTAACAATTTTTCCCAATAGTTTTCCTTCGGCTGATAATATCCAGACGCCACCGGGAGCACTTACAAATAAATTTCCTTCCTTATCAATTTTTAATCCGTCCAATGCTTCATCATCTTCCGTAAAATTAAAATCATAGAAAATGTTTCCGTTCTTTAAAGTACCATCCGCATTCACTTCGTATCGCCAGATGGTTTTGGTATGATGAATATCCCGGATATCCCAATTAGTAACATACAGGTATTTCTCATCCGGGGAAAAAGCAAGCCCATTTGGGCCTCCGCAATCTTTGGCCACTACCGATACTTTTCCTCCTTTGATTAAGAACACACCCTGGTAATCCAGTTCCTTTCGCGTATCTGCAAAAAATCCGGGTAATCCGTAAGGAGGATCGGTAAAATAAATGCTGCCATCACTTTTTAATACTACATCATTCGGGCTGTTAAAACGTTTGCCGTTGATATTATCAGCCAGTATGGTTACCGGTCCCTTTTTCTCTATTCTTATGACACGGCGGTTGCCATGCTGATCAATTATTAATCTTCCTTCTTTATCGATGGCTAATCCATTAGAACCGGGTTGTCCGTATTCTCCGATATCTGCCCCGGTATATCCGCTATGGCTCATATAAACAGTTACGTTGTGATTTTTGGGATGATAGCGGTAGATGGTATTTGTATTGGGGTCGCTAAACAATAAATATCCATCGGGATGCCATACCGGACCTTCCGTAAAAGAAAAACCATCCGCTATTTTTTCCACTTTTGATCCGGGGGTGATGAGAGAATTTAGTTTTTCATCAATAGGATAAATTTTGCCGATATCTTTCCATGATTGATTAACCGGTAGTCCGCCTGTATAAAAATCGATCACCGCATTTCGTATCCATATATAATTATCGGGTATCATACCCAATGGGCCGTTAATGCCCAGGATAGCGATCGTAAATTTATCTCCGGGTTTTGCATGGTCGGACAGGATAACCCGGTTCCGGGTATTATACCCACTAATTACTCCATTTCCGCTCTGACCAAAGCCTCTCATTTGTTTTCCATTTACCCATATTTCACTATAATCATCAACGGTTATTTCAAACACGGCAGTTGTACCCGACACAGGTAACTTACCAATGGCAGATGGCAATACAATTTCCACTTTATACCAGGCTGCAGAGATTAATCCCATTCCTTCCCTCATTTCCAGGTCAGTGGGTTTAATAGATACAAAACCTTTATCAAAATCAGCCGCGTTTATTTGAGGATGCAGCGTGTGCGTTTTTATAGATATGCCGGTTGGATACAATTTCAAAGGGTCATTAAAGCTGGCACCGGGTGTTTTAAAATCCGCATCTAAAATATGCGCGGGTTGTACAAACCATTTTGCGTTTACCAGGGCAGCGCCTTCATTTGTTTTCAAATCAGCTATGGCCTGGGGTTTATCAACGGTCAATTGCCTTGTTTCCTGTGCTGTTGCAGCAAGCAGGGTTAGTGTATTTATTAAAAGTAAAAATCCTTTTTTCATTGCAATTCGTTTTAATTCGCTTTGTGCCTGCTTTCTTTTTTTATTTCTTGTTTGGTAGTGCCATCACATAATTTTCAACCCATCTTCACCGGTATTCAAGGTTATAGCCTTGCTAACGATCCACAATTGTACCAAGCGCGTTTGAAGCCAATAACTATAATTTAACTTTGGCCCCGGCATTAGCCATATCCTCATCCTGTTGAGCACTCGCACTTCCACTCACTCCAATGGCCCCAATTACCTGCCCTTCAAAAATTATTGGTATTCCTCCCTGCAAAAAGGTATGGCCGACGGTAATGAGCGCTTGCCGGCCTCCATTAATGGCATTTTCTAATTTCGAAGAAGGTGCTTTAAAAGTGGCCGCAGTATTAGCCTTCTTAGTTGCTACTTCAGCCGCTGCGGGAAAAGTTCCGTCCAGCCGTTCCAGGTACACGAGGTTACCCCCGTTATCTACTATGGCAATTGCGCCACCCGGTGCATTATTAGCTTTAGCATAAGCCACCGCTTCCGCGGTAATTTTCTTGGCGGCTTCCAGGGTGATATTCTTTTGAGAAATTACCTGCGCGGTGATAACCTTTCCAATGCATACCATGATCAGTAATGATATAATAAGTTTCATGTTAATTTATTTAATTTAATTAATTGAAGGAAGTTTATACGGGCCGGTCGTATTTTACTTTTTTACCGGCATTTTCTTTCATGATAGGAGGCCATTGCTGATCAGCCTGCGCCTTGAATTTGGGGATGTCTTTATTAAACAGATCCCAGGCTCCTTTGGAATGTTGTAAAATCAAATGACCATCTACGATATTCCAATATTCAGGGTTCACCGGGCGCCTTCTGCCAAAGGCCATGGCATATCCGCAGAAAGAACCATACAGCGGGGCGAACATATCCGGATGGTCTTTGAACATATCGGCATGTTCCTGGGAAGTAAATAAAAAAGTAGCCCCATTATACCGGGCGGAGAATTGGGTATTTCCTTTCACCGGCATTTTATCGGTAAAATACGCAACCGCATCATAACCTTCCATGATAATACCTTCTTCATTGGTATTATTATAGAATGCACTTTCCGCGTCGGTCTTTATTTGCTTGCCATTATTCGAAGCAACAGCCGGCCAATATTTATCGGCTAATATGATATTCCCGGGAACATCTTTATTCCATCCATTTACCGCCCGTTGGTTATGCTGAATAAATAATCTTCCATTGACAATCGAGAAAGTATTTACATCAATCGGGGCGATTCGTCCAAGCGATACTGCATAGGCACACCAGCCCCCGAATTGAGGTTTGTACATTTCGGGCTTAGCTTTAAATAAGTCCAGGTGTTCCTGCGAAGAGAAATAATAAATAGCATCTTCATACTTATACTGGAATTGCCCGTTTCCTTTTACCGGTTTGCTATCAGTAAAAAAGGCAACCGCGTCATACCCATCCAGGATTACCCCCTTGGCATCTACATTATTAAAGTGCTTACCACTTTCTTTCTGAGCTGATGCCTGTAAGGACATTAGTACATTCAACAATAGAAAAATGGTGGGTAATAAAATACTAGCTATTCGGTTTTGATATGCTTTGGCTTTTAATACCTGTTCAAGGTAAACAGGCTCCTTTTTTGTATTCATATTTCTTTAGTTTAATACAGCAAAGTAAAGCCAGCTAACCAGGGGGAGCTGTCTTGCATATTACAAAAGCAAGGTGGGGGATAGTAATTTTAAGGTGTATTGTCGGGTAATGTACAAATCGAAGGCGTTAGCCTAAGGTAGGTAAGGTTAAATTAGTTTCACCGCGCGACGGAAGATTCTTTAAACCGGTGGAGGCTGATTCAATTTATATAGAAGTATTTTTTTTGAGGGGATTAAATATTAGTTGCAGGCAAGCGTATAAATCTGGATGCTTTTCTTTCAATAATAAAGGCTGCTCAAAAAAATATTCGGCAGCTACCGCCAAGAATTCTGCTTCACTGGTAGCCCCATAAGGATTGATGTCTGAATCGCCTGATCTAATTTGCTGTATTTCCTCGCGTATGCGGGTGAGCCAGGGTAAGGTAAATTTATACGGTAGCAAGGCATCGGGTAGTCCGTCCGTGGCGCCATCTGCTTTATCCACCAGGTGCACGAATTCATGAATGGCCGTATTAGATTTATCGGAATGAATTAGGAAGCCGTTTCGTAAATCCTGTTGAGATAAAATCATAACATTTTGCATAGGGCCATTTCCTACCATCCCCAATGTATCACGCCCTTTTCCTTCTATAGTGTAGAGTTCGTTAAAAGAAGCGGGGTATAATAATACCTCGTGAATATTTCGGTATTCCCAACCTTCAAAAGCAAAAATGGGAATGATGGCTGCGGCAGCCACCAATACCCTGTCTATGTCTTCCACCCTGGTTTTAACACCTGTTATGTGAACTGTCCTTAGAAAATTTTGCAGTCTTTCTTCAAATCGCGTCTTCTCTTGTGCTGGTAATTGTTGATAGAATAATACGTGGTCATTTAGTATCTGTATTACCTGGTTAATAGCCGGAAGGGGCAAAAAAGGTTTTTTCCGATAAACGATATAAATAACAGCAGCAATAATGGTCAGGAAGATAATGAAGAATGCCAATTGCATATGCTTTGAATATTATTAGTTGCTTAATTAATCGACATGATAAAAAATTTTGCATGATCAGCTTTAGAGCGCCTTTTACCGGTAAGGGTAAATCTATCATTTGCTGCGACACTTTTCCTTTTCCTCAGAGCATGTTTTGAAACCGCTAAAGTATAGATTCGTTGCGCAATGCTGTAATACGGGGAAGAAGTTAACATAAGGTAATATTTCAGAACGAGAGTACTTCTGCCCGGATATCCTCTTTCATCTCATTGGAAATAAAAGACTGTTATTCCGGTAGCAGTTTTCATTCTATTGGTAAAGGTTCACCAAAAATTTGGATGTATCCGCTAAATATTAATTAACGAACTTAGCTAATAGTGATTCCTATGGAAGTAATGCTGCTGTACGGTAATTTTAAGAATTACTTTTTAAAGAAAATAATATGAAACGTAAACGAAGAGAGTTTATAAAATTAAGCGGCCTTACCTGGTTGGGTTTAGCCGGTGGGGGAACCCTGAAGGGATTCGCTTCCACTGAGAGAAATAAGAATTTTACCAACGATAATTTATCGCAATCAAATAATGATCCGGTTATGGGGAATATTAACTTAGATGAAAAAGGCCTTAGTATAATTGGTTTGTACGGTAGTTGGGCCACTTCGCTGAATGAAAATAAATTACCTTCTCTTTCTTTCAGAAGAAAAGAATGGGTAAACCTGGAAGCATGGCAGACGAAAGCCAGGAAGCGTGTAATGGAACGGATGGCGATTCCTGATATAGGGAAGGTTCCTGCGGTTAATTTGGTAAAACAATATTCTTATGACGGGTTGCATATAGAGGAGCTGACCTGGCAATTACCATATGGCAGACCCACGGAGGCCATCTTATTAAAACCATTGAATGCAAAAGGTAAACTACCCGCTATTCTTGCCTTTCATGATCATGGAGGCAATAAATATTTTGGAACAAGAAAAATTACCAAACACGGGTGATCAGCATCCGTTAATGGCAGAACACCAGAAAGAATATTATGAAGGTTTTGCCTGGGCCAATGAAATGGCAAAAAGAGGTTATGTGGTGTTGGTGGCTGATGCTTTTCCTTTTGCCAGCAGAAGAGTAATGATGCAGGATGTACCCGACCATTTGCGGAATGGATTAACCGATGACGGATCCGGAAAATCCAGATTAATATAAAAACATATAATGATTGGGCCTCCGACCACGAACATATTATGGCTAAATCATTATTTAGTGCGGGCACTACCTGGCCGGGTGTATTCTTTGCTGAAGATCGCATAAGCACTGGATATATTATGTGACCGGAAAGATGTGGATGCCAAACGAATTGGATGCGCCGGCTTATCGGGAGGAGGGATGCGCACTGTATTTATGGGCGGACTGGATGCCGAGAATCAAATGTGCGGTTTGCGTGGGTTTCATGACCACCTGGAAAGATTTTGTTCTTCATAAATCATTTACTCATACCTGGATGACCTATGTTCCATTATTGCCCAATGAATTAGATTTTCCCGAGATATTAGGATTGCGTGCGCCGCTTCCCACCTTGGTATTGAATGATGAGCAAGACGATTTGTTTACCTTGGCGGAAATGAAACAGGCCGATAATGATCTTACGTGAAGTATATAAAAAAGCAAATGCAGCAGATCATTATCAATGTTCTTATTATCCCGGGCCACATAAATTTGATGCCAGTATGCAAGCAGAAGCTTTTGGTTGGTTTGATAAATGGTTGAAAGTTTTAACACTGCCTATTGATTAAAACGAATTAAAATCAAAAGTCATGAAAAGTAATCGCAGAAATTTTTTAAAGTTGTCCGGTCTTACCGGAATGAGTCTTGCCGGTTCCGCAGTGTTGGGTAATGAGATACCTATTCCTTTTGATTTCAATAAGGCAAACCTATCCGCATTTTAATATGTGTGGTTATGCTGCGCCAAAATTAGAAACCGTGCGTATCGGGTTTATTGGTTTGGGAAACAGGGGACCAGGTGCTGTAGAAACGAATGACCCATATTGAAGGAGTTGATATAAAAGCATTATGCGATATACGACCCGAGAAGGTCAATGCAGTAAAGAAAATCTTTGGAAAACACCAGCCATCACCCGGATATATATACCGGGAAAGAAGAAGAATGGAAGAAACTATGCGATCGAAAAGATATTGACCTGGTATATATTGCTACTCCCTGGGCCCTGCATGCACCTATGGCTGTATATGCCATGAACCAGGGTAAGCATGTTTGCATTGAAGTTCCTGCCGCCAAAACAATTGAAGAATGCTGGCAATTGGTTCAAACATCGGAACGCACCCGCAAGCATTGTATCATACTGGAAAACTGTTGCTACGATTTTTTTGAACTGCTTACATTGAATATGAATCGGCAGGGATTATTTGGCGAAATCGTGCATGGCGAAGGCGCTTACATCCATACCCTTCTGGAAGGAAATTTCAGTAAAGACAAATATTATGACATGTGGCGCCTGAAAGAGAATTTCAGAAACGGAAATTTATATCCCACGCATGGACTTAGGCCCTGTTGCCCAGGCTATGAATATTAACCGCGGGGATAAAATGGATTACCTGGTAGCTGTTTCGGGAAATGATTTCCAGATGGCTGCCACGGCAAAAGAATTGGCTGCCAAAGATGATTTTTATAAGCCCTTTGCCGGTAAAAATTACCGGGGTAATATGAATACTACCACCATCCGCACCAATAAAGGACAAACGATCATGCTGCAGCATGATGTTACCTCTCCCAATGTTTATTCACGCATTCATAAGATCAGTGGTACCAAAGGTTCCTGTTTAAAATATCCTCTTCCGGGAAGGATTGCCTTTGGTCATGAAGATTGGCTTAATGAAGAAGAGTATAAGAAATTGGAAGAGCAATATACTCCGGCTATTGTAAAAAAAGTAGGGGAGATGGCAAAGCAGGTTGGCGGGCATGGCGGTATGGATTTTTTAATGGACTGGCGAACCATTGATTGCTTGCGAAATGGATTGCCGGTTGATATGGATGTGTATGATGCGGCACTTTGGAGTGCTATCGCGCCTTTGAGTGAATGGTCGGTAGCGAATCGTTCCAATTCCATCGACCTTCCTGATTTTACTTCAGGTTCCTGGAAAACAAATCATCCTATTGATATTTCATTGGAAAAAGGGGGTATACAAAAGTAAAGGCATAGAATAAATTACCCTGATAAATATTTTCAATGAACATAAAAATATTTCGGGATTCAATAGAACTGGGCAATGCGGCAGGAACCGCTGCTGCTCAATTAATACGGGATGCTATTGAGGTAAACGGGATCTGCCACCATAATCATGGCAACCGGGACGAGCCAGTTTCAAACCATTAATAAATTAATTGCTGAAAAAGGATATTGATTGGAGTAAAGTAACCATGTTTCACCTCGATGAATATATCGGGTTACCTGCACCACATCCCGCCAGTTTTAGAAAATACTTACAGGAAAGATTTATAACAAAGTTACCCGGTTTAACACACTACTATTTAATTAACGGAGAAGTGGAGGCAGAAAAGGAATGCGAGCGCCTGGGTGAATTAATTTCTGGAACATCCGGTGGATGTGGCCTTGGTAGGGTATTGGAGAGAATGGTCACCTCGCATTTAATGACCCTCCGGCAGACTTTGAAACGGATCAACCATATATTTTAGTTGATTTGGACGAAGCCTGCAGAAATCAGCAATTAGGGGAAGGATGGTTTGCATCGCTCGATGAAGTGCCCCGGCAGGCAATCAGTATGTCGGTAAAGCAAATAGTAAAATCGAAGCATATAATTTGTTCAGTACCCGAGAGCAGGAAAGCAATAGCCGTAAAGAATACGTTAGAACAGCCGGTCAGTAATCTTTATCCAGCCAGTATTTTCAATCACACCCTGCCTGTTCGTTTTTATTTGGATCAATCTTCCGCGGCCCTTCTTTCGTCCCAAAGCAATGCCTGAATGAGAACAACTTCAACAACCATATTAGACCCGGCAGGAGTTAGTTCTTTAACGAAAAGGGAAACATTTAATCTCTATTCTCATCGTCGGACTTGTTATTTTTTATTTTTGGGTTTGTATCCTGGGTGAATGCCATTCTTATTCCTTATTTCAAGATCGCGTGTGAACTAAATAATTTTCAATCCTACCTCGTAACCTTTGCATTTTATATTTCTTACTTTATTATGTCGGTTCCTTCGGCGTACCTGTTGAAAAAGTTCGGGTTTAAAAAAGGGATGATGATTGGGTTTTGGGCCATGTCACTGGGGGCTTTTATTTTTATACCCGCTGCTTTAACAAGAACCTATGAGATTTTTCTGGTGGGTCTTTTTACTATTGGGGCTGGGTTGGCCGTACTGCAAACGGCAGCGAATCCGTATATCACGGTGTTGGGTCCTAAGGAAAGGGCGGCGCAGCGATTTAGCATCATGGGTATTTTTAATAAAGGGGCTGGTATCATCGCCCCGTTGTTATTCGCGGCGGTTATTTTAAAAGCCACCGATACTGATTTATTCAAAGAATTGGGGACAATGAACGTTGCCGACAGAAATGTGGCTCTCGATGAATTAATTCGAAGGGTCATTCTTCCTTATACCTGCGTGGGTATAGCGTTATTTGTTTTAGGATTGTTGATACGCCGTTCAATGCTTCCCGAAATAAATACCGAGCACGAAAGCGCTGGGTTGATAACCGCTAATGCCGGTAAGAAAACCATATTCCAGTTTCCTCATTTGATTTTAGGGGCCGTAGGAATTTTTCTGCATGTAGGAACGCAGGTTATTGCTATTGATACGATCATCGGCTATGCCAGCTCTATGCAGTTAGATTTAATTGAAGCTAAAGTATTCCCCTCTTATACGCTCTTTGCCATGATATGCGGTTATGTACTCGGCATCATTTGTATTCCCAAATTCATCAGCCAGTTAAACGCATTAAAATTATGTACCCTGTTAGGAGTACTGTTTACCTTACTTATCCTGTTTTCCCAGGGGCCTGTTCGGTTGTTGGGTCATTCCACCGATATTTCTATCTGGTTTGTGGTATTGCTCGGATTCGCTAATTCAATGGTATGGGCTAGTATGTGGCCGTTGGCATTGGATGGTTTAGGAAGATTCACCAAATTAGGCGCCTCGGTAATGATAATGGGTTTATGCGGAAACGCTTTATTACCTCTTCTGTATGGATACCTGGCCGATCTGTTTGGTGCTCGCAATGCGTACTGGGTTTTATTTCCATGTTATTTGTACCTTGTATTCTATGCTTTTTATGGACACAAAATAAGAAGATGGACCAAATAATATCCGCTTGTTTCTTTTATAGTTTCTATTCTAATTATACAGCAGTTTGTATTTGATAAGGATTTATAATAAGATCAGAAATATGAAAAGGTTCTGTGACAGAGTTAAATTTGTTTTCAGGAAGATCGAATTTATTTATTGGGAAACATGCCACAGCAGATTAAAATATTTAATGGAAAAATAATAACGCCCCGCAAAATTATTGACAGAGGCACTATTTTGGTTAACGGAGGAACCATTGCCGCTATACAGGAAGGAGATATAGAGACCGATAATGCGATTATAATAGATGCAAAGGGACAGTATATCTCTCCCGGTTTCATTGATATTCATGTGCATGGTGGGGGCGGACATGATTTTATGGATGGAACCGAAACGGCATTTTTGAAAATAGCCGAAACACATGCGCGATATGGTACTACCGCTCTGTTGCCCACTACACTGACCAGTACTAAAGAAGAGATGCTGCAGATATTGTCAGTATATGAAGGAGCACATCTTAATAATATAAATGGGGCCCAATTTCTGGGAATGCACCTGGAGGGACCTTACTTCGCCATGAATCAGCGGGGTGCCCAGGACCCGCGATATATCAGGAATCCTGATCCCAGCGAATATGAGGATATACTCCAACAGTACCATTTTATTAAACGCTGGAGCGCGGCCCCGGAATTAAAAGGGGCTATTGAATTTGGTAAGTATGTTCAATCAAAGGGAGTATTGGCTTCCATAGCGCATACGGATGCAATTTATGAAGAAGTAATAAAGGCTTTTGAGCAGGGGTATACCCTGGCTACCCATTTATACTCCGGCATGTCAGGGGTTACCCGAAGAAATGCCTTTCGCTATGCGGGCGTGGTAGAAAGCGCGTTTATCATTGATGATATGGACGTGGAAATTATAGCAGATGGCGTGCACCTGCCAGCGCCTTTATTAAAATTAGTATATAAGATAAAAGGAGCGGAGCGTACTGCCCTGATAACAGATGCCATGCGGGCCGCCGGAACGGATGTAACAGAAAGTGTATTAGGGAGTATAAATAATGGGATCCATGTAATTGTAGAAGACGGGGTAGCCAAACTTCCTGATCGTACTTCCTTTGCCGGAAGTGTAGCTACCGCGGATCGGCTGGTAAGAACCATGATTGCTTTCGCTGGTGTTCCTTTGCCGGAAGCAATAAAAATGATAACGGCTACCCCCGCTCGAATAATGAGTGTTTCTGATAAAAAAGGCGAACTAGTTGTCGGGAAGAATGCAGATATCATAATTTTTGACGATAACATTTCCATTGAGATGACAATGATTAATGGACGTGTTGTATATAGAAAATAGTATAAAAGGGATGTCAAGCCTTAATTAAGAACAAAAATCAAACTGTTTAGGGAAGGCTTGGCTAATTCTATCGGGATGTTAAAATAGAATTTCCCTTTTTTCCGGGTACAAAATCGGAAAAAGACAGATTCATTAAAGGTGATGGTTGTTCTGCTAAAGCCGGATAAAACGGAAAATATTTAATATAAATTTCTTTGTATGCAATGCAATAATTATAACCGGATTCTTTTCAATAAGCTTTAGGATTGCATTAAATATTTTCATTCTGCTAATTTGAATGAATTTCGGAAGTTCTTTAGCGGCACTCTTCATTAATGGAAGAGTAATTTTCAAAGGGAAAACAGGCCCGGTAAAATTACTAAGGATAAACCCCACTATATTCTTATTGATGCTGTTACCACAAAATAGTATTAGTAGATTTGAAATTCTTCTTAACTTCATCATCACAAACTAACGGCCTTATCCTTATCGCTTACTTATCTGAATCACCTGAAGGGCATTGTTGATTTTATTTAATACATACCAAAACCTTATCCGGTATGAATCAAAATGCACTTCTGGAGCTATTATCCGGCCTTTCCGGCCACCTCCAAATCTCCAACAGGGAAGATGAAAAAAATTTAGAAAGACTTCAGGAAATTTTTTCCGATACTGTCCTGGACCAGGAGGCAGCATTGTCAAAAAGCAATTCCTTCTCTTTTGAGAAATCTGACTTATTATTTAAAGAAAAGATAACCCCCGAACGGTTAGGTCGGCTCAATAAATTATCCGAACGTATTGCTGCAAGAATAAAAGACCCGGAATTCCGGGTATTCGTAAGGGAAGTGCCGGTTCGCAGTACGCAAATAAACGGTTCGGTACCTTCCTGGGCGGCAGGCGCAGCAGTGGATAAAACGATTGGCCCATTCCTGAATAGAGACGGTCGCCGTTTATGGTTTGATTTTTATAAAATTGAGAAACTGGTCGCATTGTATATACAGGGCAAGCCGGACCCGGTATTACTCTTCAATGTTTCTATTTTCAGGCGATTTATAGATCGCAACCTTCCCCTGGTAACCGATTTATTACACAGCTATCAATTGCCTCCGGGCAGTATCTGGATTAAGTCTGAACTATTGGCATCGGACGCGCCTGCTGGCTACTATTCCGGATTAAGAATAAAGGGCGGTGAAATAATATTAAGTGCTCCTCCTCAATTGCTCGCTAATAAAATAACTATTACTCCAACTACAACAGTCACCGTGAGACTTCAACTGCACCAGCAGCCTGTTAATGATGCTGATCCATTAAGTCCGTACGGTATTGACGCCCGCAAAATGGAATTGCAATTGCCGGATCAATTACAATTTCATTTTTCCGGAAATAACCGGCAATTGGATGAAATCACCGATGCCCAATGGAATGTATATGGCGACACCAGGGAATTTAGATGGGATAAGCAATCTCCCCCGAAATATAACACCACGATTAACCGCATCATCATTCCATTCAATTCTGGCCCGGACCAGTTTACCATTACAAATTGCCAATCTCCTTTCGCATCAATGAGTGGGAAAGCGCCGATGCAAAAAAGCGGATGGGCAGTTCCTGCCGGAATGATAAGCATTTCTCAACCTACGCCCGCTGAGGGTATTGGCGGAATGGTAATCCAATGCGAAAAAGGTTTGTTTATCGAATGGAAAGGGCTGGAAGGAGGCTTGGTTAACTTAAGAAACCCGCTTTTGCTGGCGGACCCTGGCCGTATTGGTATTACCGATTTACAGGCAGGCAATATCTATTGCAGGCAGGAATATAAATTATGGAAAGATGAATCAAATCCATTTGTTTCCACTATAAAACTTAACTATACTCAATCATTTCCTTTTATTTTTAATACAGTCGCAAACGGAACAGAAACAGTCTTTGTTTTGACTAATGCAAATCCGCAGATTGACCGACCTGTTACGGTTGCAGGGCAGGCGCTGGATATTCATTCAAAAAATTCCATGCTCCTGTTGGCTGTTAATAAATCGCTGCAGATAATCGCGCTGTATGACGATAATATCTTAATGGACAATTACAATCCAAAAAACCCTGCTTCTTTCCCAAAACCAATTGCGTTGGCCCTGCAGAATGCTTTGTTTACTGTTACCCCCGTAAATGGTTGCTTATTGTTCGGTGACCTCGCAAATGATTTTGTAAAAGTGGAAAAGGGTTTTCTCTTCCTTACTTTTGGCATGTATGCTTATTTGCCTACACTTCCTGATCCGTATGCAGCTAACTTAGGACTATTGAAGTACCAATTTGTCCGCGACGTATTTTCTAACAAGACATTTTCTTCCTCAGGAGCTGCTTCAAACCTCCGGCCTGTGAGGTTATGGCTTGTTTGTTTGGTAAATTGGTTACCCAAACCTGCTGGTGATAATGATGCAGTGAATGTGAGTTTTCATTTTGCTCCCTTACAGACGGCCCAATCTGCATTTTTACAACCTGCAATTCAATCAGGAGTAATGAACGCAGAGCAACCGCTTATGGTCCGGAAGGAAGATAGTATTGAGCAGTTTCTCAATACCGATATTGCGAATGCGGGGGCGGGGTTTGCTCCTTCCTCAATGCGTTCCGCCAATGAAGAAAACAATCCTGGTTCTTTTGAAGCAATGAGTACAACCAAGGCGGCCACCTTCCGGAGCGCCAGGCAGGATTTAGAAAAGATATGGGATGATGCGTTTACTGTTTTCACCAGCGAAGCATTTGCATTATTAGATGTAAGCAGCAACGCCAATCAATTCGGGGTGAGCTTTGCTTCTTTTGGTCGCGAGAAATTAGCCTTGATGCGGACACATGCAGTAGCTCCGGTAAACAATGATGTAGTAACCAATCTTCAATTTCCCATACAGGTGAAAGGAATGGATGTGGTATCACCGGGTTTGTTTGCTAAAGTATTTACGGTGCCGCAAATTTCCTGGGAGCCCGTGGTGAATCTTACTGATCCGGTAAAGATCAATCCAACCAACCCGGCATTGGAACCTCCGTTTGGACCGAACTACTATCCGAATGATGGGGGTCCTACCCGTATTTTCAACAACAGTGTTCAGTTGGTTCCGTTATCACCCATCCCACTTACAAATTTTATTATAGATCGTTTTGCCAATGAAAAAGGAAATATCACTGCCTCCTTGTTTGCGCTTCCCTTTGGAATGAAAGCTATAGCCGTATTGAATAAAGATATTGATCCGAAGCCACCAGTAATAGAAAATAATAGTTATAAATTCCCCAACGATCTCCAGGGTGGTATTCAATTACAATTTACAGCCGGCATGTTATCTACAGACACCTTTCCCTTATTTCATGGGGGTGTTTTACAACTCAATAATATATTAAATTCTGCGGGGGCTAAAACGTTTACCGGAACCTTAGGAGATAGTGTGGCCTTTATATTTAACGGAGAATTCAAACCAAAACTGAATGACCTGTTGAAAAGTCGTGGGGTGCCATTAACACGCATTGACTTTAGCGGCTATGGTTCCAGCATATTCAGTAACTGGTTCAACCCGGATGCGCAGTTTGCACAAACCAGTCAATCAAAGTTTGATGTTTTCGTTGGAAGAACGGCCCATGAAGTGATACAGGTACGGAGTATGATCCATTGCTGGGGAATCCGGGTAGTACGCACCATTATTCTGTACCGTTCCGGCAGCGGGTATGTGTACCGGGTAGATACGGGCTGGAAAGCCGAAAGCGATGGACGCTTCGATTATAGTTATAAGCTGAAATTAGTAGGAGATATTTCTACCGATCCCAGCGCGGCTCCCACTATTACAATTAATACGCAGGATGCTTTTAATGTTCATCCGGGTGTAATCAAAGGATTATTTAATATCAGGAATATAGTAGAAGTGGGTGATAAAATACCGGTTCCTTCGACAGTCGCAGCCGGCCAATTCTTCGTGGATGCCAATAATAATACCATTGAAAACATAGCGGGCAAAAGTTATACCGACGAAAATGGGAATACGAAAGTCACTACCGGAGCAGCATTTATCGTTCAGGGAATGGTTAAGCAGGTAGAATTCGATTGCGATGTTGAAATAGAAAATGCTGACCAGGGTGTGGTAGATGGGCGGGTGCCTGCTAAAAAAATGAGAGGCTATGTTCAGCTGGCGCCCATGGGTATTCCATTATCGAAAGATGCCATGGTGGTTCTGCATAGTTTGCAGGGAGGTTCAATAGGCGGGCCATTGGATTGCAGTGTTGATATTGGTAAGAACGGGCAAAAAATGCGCATTAACCGCATTGATACAAACTCCGCCCTGAATGAAACAGGAGCGGCCCCTGTATTTGTTGCGGCGGCCAGGGGGAATGTGGTTTTACCGAAAGATGGTTCATGGAGCCTGGTGACGCATACGTATGATAGCGGAGAAGTGACACCATTGCCTGAAAATATTACGGCACCTCTTATCCGAATTGGTGAACTGCAAAAAATAGCCGGCCAGTTAAAGCCTGTCCCAGATATAGCGAACCAGTTATTACGCATAGCGAATCCTACCGAGATAGTAAGGTTGGAAACAAATGGAACGATCAACTATGGATTTTTGCAGAATACGGATACCCAAAAGATTTTGTTTCTGACTCCATCGTTCAAGATATTAAACAACATAACTGATGTGGGTAAACTATTCAGTAAGACACCTCCCTTATTTGCTGATACCTGTCGAATGATCAGTTCAAAAGCGATCTTTCCTAATATCGGGAACGCGGTAACAAGTTTTGGAGATGCCATTGCCCTAAATACCAATTTCGCCAAGAACCCCATACTGGATGCGGGCAAGCAGGTATGGGAACTTATGCAGATAAATAAAAAGGATATCGCAGGTGCGATTGAAAAAGAAGGATATAAGTTATTGAAGCAACTGGAAAATGTTGATTTTCCGTTACCTGACAAATGGTTTTTAATCAACGAAGATTTCCTGAAAATTTATGTTGAATATAAAACGCAAAAGAATGATGGATCGCAAAACGCGCCAGGTAAACTGAAATACGACATCGATTCATTTACGAATAATGTGGCAGAGAAATGGAAAAGCAAACTGAATAATATTTCGATCGTGCTCGACCTGGGTCCTTTTGAGCGCTTAATGAAAATTAAAGGAAATTTCGATGCTAAAAAGGGATCGGAGGCGAGCTTTAAAGGAAGTGATACTGATCCTTCTTTCCCCGCCCCTCAGTTGGAATTCAGCCCGGTTTTACAAACCGTAATGGACATTTTGCAGGTATTGCAGGATTTACAGGGAGAGAAATACGGAGACGCGTTGAAAAAAGGATTAAAGATTGCCATGAGCAATAGTGCCGATAGTTGGGAATATAAATTTGAAGCATCCAAGGAAATTCCGGTGGTAAAATTCCCCATACCGGATTCGGTATACAACGCGCCCACTACTCCATTGAAATTAGAAGCAGGATTGAAAGTGGGTGTTTATTTCAATGCCGCACTAATGGTCACTACCGATCCAAAGAAACTTTTACCCACGGCTGGTGCTTACCTCGAGTTTTACGGAAGATTATCCGTGATGTGTGTATCACTCGCGGCGGCTACAGTATACGCCATTGGCCAGGTAAACTTAACTATTGCAGCAGATACCAAAAAGGGCCCCTCTCTGAAAATGAAATTTGGGTTTGGGGCACAAATCGTAGTAGGGCTGCCGGTAGTAGCCAATGTAAGCGTGCTATATGTAGTTGGGGTAGAGATTTATGCGGATTCAGGTACTATCATTGTTTCAGCTTCTTTGCTATTCCAGGGACATGCGGATATTCTCGGTGGTATAGTAAGCATTACTATTACTATCGAAGCGAAAGGTTCGGTAAAACGAGACCTGATCACCGACAGAACAGATTGTTCTGCCCAGGTAACATTTGCAATTGAAATAAGCATTTTCCTGGTAATTAATATCGATTTCAGCACGTCGTGGGAAGAGAGCAGGCAGATAGCCTGATAAAAAGTAGTTGCATGATGGATGGAATTTCGACATATAATTAATAATTCTTAAGAACATCATCATCACTTACCAGTTAGTTAGGATTACCTCATTAGAAAAATCAATTCATTCTTAAATAAACCTTCTATGGAAAAGAACAGGCGATTTACAATTCTCACTTTCCCGCAACATTTTGATGGGAATAAGCTGAAGGTGAATATCCTTTTTTTACCACGAAACCAGAATCCGCTCAACAAAGCGATAGAAGGCGAGCCCAGTATTCCGGACGCACCTGCTTTTGCCGGAGCTCAAATGTCATTTACAGCGAAAATTGTTACCGGACTGGATGATTTTCCCATGAACAGCAATGTAAGCGACGAATTTGTTTTGCCGATTGTTGCGATCAATCCAGTTAAAGTTACTTCATTGTTTACTGCATTGGCCGGTAGCTTCCAGATTACCAACCTCACCCAATCGAATACAAATGCCAACCTGCTTTTTAGCGCAGACACTGCGCCTGCTGCCATTAAGAAAGAGGAGGTGAGCCGTTCAGTGAGAAAATATCTGCCACAATCCTACCGATCCTCATATAATTTCATCTCCCCCAGAACAAAGAATGCAGTTATTGACGATTCTTATTTATGTGCTATTCGCGATGCAAAAAAACAGCCTGGCTTTACTAAATCGCCTGAACAGATCAGTTGGGGAAAAGTATTTGCCTTTGCGCTTCGGCAACCCCAATTGGCCAAAGAGCTGGGAATGATCTATGAAACGGAATTGACAATCAATGCGGCTCATTTTCCCAAAGGAGGGTGGTTATATGTTGATATAACTGCCAATAGCGATTTTGCAACACAGCAAACTGCCACTGAAAATATAATCAATGCCTCTGCGGATCCGTTGAAAATAAAAACAGATGGTTTGTTTATTAAAAAATACGCAGCCCGGATTCCTGCCTTAACCATCGGAACGGAAAGGCCCTTATTTGCTGCCTTACAATTTCCAGTTCTTTACAAAAGGCCAACCGACATTACCGATCCGGTACCGGAGGGCAATTTTGATAAATTATTTATTGAGGCTGCCGAGTATGATGATGGATTTTCTAAGATCGTTCACTCCTTTCAGCCACGAAGTCATAATTTCCTGTTGGAAGAAAGCGATGGCTTTCACCCCACCAAGGACACGGGCATTCGCCTCGGATGGGATGATGAACAAATCCTGATCTGGTACATGCGCCAATTGATGGAAGAAGAAAGTATCGGTGGACAGCAACGCATTGATGCTCCGCTGGGAGTTTTTGGTTATAAAGTAGATGTGAAAGAAAAAGGTGCCGTAAAATGGGAATCGCTCAACTCGGTAAATAATAAAATACCGCTTAAAATAAATGGCAATACTTTGCAGGATTTTTCCGGGGAACTGCCATACCAGGTATATCCTTCTCAATTAGATGGGGATAAGAATAAGAGCTACTGGTTACCCATGTACTTCGCGAATTGGAACGGAAAGAGTATGGTGCTCCCTGATAGCGAAGCCATCAGCATTTATCAAAACGACCAGGATGTAAAATCTGATACCCTTACCAATGTTACCGGGGCTCCCCAAAACGGATTGTCCAAAACATATTCGTCTGTAGGCATTAATACGGTGTTGGAATATGGAAAGATTTATGATTTCCGGGTACGGTTAAGCGATTTAACAAGTGGCGGACCTATTGCTGATAAGGATCCGGTTACCGGTGGTGAATCTCCTGTGAGCACCTGCCATTTTAAGCGCTTTGTGGCACCTACCACGGTCCGTATTCAGAACGTACCACCCAATGAAGACGGTAAAGTTTTTGCGGATGCTTCCTTAAAAGTGCAAAGACCTTTACTGGGTTATCCTTCTGTAGTATTTACTAACCGATATCCAAATGCCATTGCGTTGCTGAAACAGGCATCCCAGGATCTAAAAGGAGTTGAAGCTTTTGGCCTGGCCGATCCCGATGTAGAAACGGTGGAAATCACGGTTGAAGTGCAGGCATTAAAAATGGATAACTTATTAAGTGTATCAGGCAAGGAATCTTATATAAAATTCTATACTACTACCCGAAAATTTCCGGTTCCATTTGATGATGTACTGGATATTCCTATAGAATATAAAGATTGCAATGTGTTGAATTTCGGGGATCCCTCCAATCTTGGGGACCTGGGCATTAATCAAACACAATTGAATGAATTGCCTCAACTTATTCTTCCCACAGCAAGAAGTATCCGGCTTACCCTTCGTGCAGTATGTAAAGAAAAAGATGGCTATTATGGGTTGGAAAAAAGCGATCCGGATTTCAACACCCGGTTTGGCAGCACCCGCTATGTAATGTTCTATAAAGAATCTGCCAATGAAAAATCCTTATTTAAACTTACCACTCCGGCTGACAGGATGAAAGGAATTTATTTGCAACCGGATCCGCCTCTTCCGGGTTTTGACGGAAATTTTACAAGCTTATTTGTGGGAAGGCAGGTAGAAAAAATGCCAGATATGATTCAACGGCTGGCACAAGCGTTGAAATTGGAAAGTACCGGGTTAACGTTGGTCGGAAAAAAAGGCGAACGATTGCAGTTTGGTTGTTCTAATAAAATCCGCCATACCCTGTCACCTGATCATTCTTCTCTCACATTTGCCAGTAAAGGGGATTTGACGAACCATTGGTTATGCTGTATCAACTTACAAATAAACCGCGACTGGACTTGGGATGCTTTGGAAGATTTAAGTTTTGTTATAACGCGGAAGAAATCATTTAAAAATGATGGAGCCGGTTCGGAACCGGAAATTGCTGAGGTTGGAGATTTAGAGGTAAAGAAAACTATTTCTCTTAATGCGCTGCAAAATCCAGACAGAAGCGACACTACTATTGTTTTTATTGACGCGGTAGAACCCAAGAACAATCCGAAATTTCCCGACTTGCTTGAATTGGAATATACAATAACTACTCATTTCAAATCGGGCCATGCGGCACAGAAAGACGATCCGGTTATACTAACATTAGAACTGCCTGTTACTACCACCCCTGCGCAATTGCCTGAAATTGCTTCAGTCGGACTCGCGTTATCTCCATATCATAGGAATGAAAAATATTCCAGCACGGAACCACGCAGGCGTTTTTTATGGGTCGAGTTTAAAGAACCGATCCAGGACCCCAATGATTTATATTTTGCCAGGGTCTTAGGATACGCTCCTGACCAACTGCTTAGTAATAATCATCCCGAATTATTAGCACCACCAGAAGAAGCAACCCTGCCTATTGATCCGGAGTATATCAGGATAATTACCCCGGACCAACCCGATGATGATTCAGGTATTAACGCAATGCAGCCAATGGAAAAAGCAATCGATTCGGATAAACATTACCTGTTACCTATACCGCCTGGTCTTCACCAGGAATCCCCGGAGATGTTTGGGTTTTTCACCTACGAGTTCCGCGTGGGCCATGCGAAGATTTGGAGCACGGCCCAGGGCCGGTTTGGGCGTGCATTACGCGCAACGGGCATTCAGCATCCCGCCCCAACACTAACCTGTACGGTCAACAGGGATGAAGAAAAATTATATGCAACAGCCCCTTATGCAGTAACAGTGCATAAAGGAAAGAATGTAACGGCAAACCCACCTCGTACGGAAATCTGGGCATTATTATATGCCCAGGTAAAACAAGCAGATGGAAAGGATTTTCGTAATGTTCTATTGCATGAAAAGAAACTGGACTGGCGGGTGAAAGTGGAACACCGTAAAAATCTGAACCGGCTTACCCGATATACATTAGAGGAAAGAAACACCTTAAAGTATATCAGCGTTAAGAACTGGAGCGATGAAATAAGCTATGCAAAATTCAATGTTGCTTATCAGCTGGCCGATTTCACTACCGTGAATAAGGATTCGACTAAGTATGGTACCGTTATCTGGAGCAATACAGAAGTGAACCAATTGCTGGCATTATATGGTCTGCCAATAGATTCACCGCTTAGTATATTATGTGTGGAAATGCTTCCTACTATTACTAACATTCATGAGGCGGTTACCAATTTGGATACGCCAGGTGTATCAGCTACACTGCAGGCTCAATGGCAAACAGATGCTGTACCCGATACAAGTACAGCAGGTGCAGAAAAGAAACAACGGGAGGCAACCGGGTTGATTAGCGAAGGACCCAGACCCCTCAGTGACCAATTAGGACATTACCGCATATTACGAACTTCTCCGTTGGTGGAAGTTCCGTTTGTTTGCTGTACGGATTGTTGAGTTGGACAATTAATAATATCAGATACTGGCATTTTCGACTGCCCGGTAAGGATATATACAAACCTGGGGGATGGATTATAGAGAATGGCAGGCCGGAGAATAATAATTTGTTTAGAGTAAAATAAAATTACCTGGCCAGGATCTTTCTGCCATTCTTATTGTAAATGCTTTCCAGTGTTTTATCGGATAGATGCAGTCCGTGCAATGGCCAGTGGTAATTGAAATATTCCCTATCATAAAAATGTTCATCAGCAGACTCCAGAATGCGAAAAGTGATTTCGTACATTGACGGGGAGAAGCCCATATCGGTGCCATACAACAGGCGCGAACGATATCTTTCAAAAAAAGTTTTTACATGCCTGGGAATGGGGGCCAGTTCTCCGTAACGGGCGGCTATGTCTGCATATAAGTTAGGATACTTATCCAGCAGCGTACCCAATACGCTGAGATCGGCACAGGTATTTGCCAGGTGACAGGCAATAAAAATGGTGTTGGGATTTGCGCGCACCGCATTCTCTAATGTATTGATCAGTTGGGAGTGATCCAGTATATCCTTTTTTGACATATCTACTTTCCATGTTGAAGCGTTCATCAAACCATCATTCCTGGGATCGTCAGGCTGGTACATCCACAGGTCTTCGGCGACATGAATACTGACTGGCATATGCAAGGCGGCACATTTTTGCAAAAGAGGTTTCATGCGTGGATGGTCGATATGTATGCCATAACCGGGAGTGGGTGATGAATAGAGTTCTCCCAGGCCTTTATCACCAAGCTCTCCCACGCCGGTCGCTCCTTTACGGAAACATCTTTCCAGTTCCGCCACAGCCTTTTGTTCCCAATCCGGTTTTTCAAAACCCGTATAATCAAAGCCGCACCAGATTTCAAACCGGCTTTTGTAACGGGCATATTTATCAACAATGGAATCAAATTTTTTTCCGGTAGAATAAGTGAGAATGATGGATTTTTCAATTCCGGCGCTGTCCATCGTTTGAACCCAATCATCAACTTCCTGGCTGGTGACCGGATAATCATGCGAATGAAAATCAATTACGGGATATTTTGCTTTGGAAATATGAGATACCGGTATTTTGTATATTGATACCGGCGTATAATCCTTCAGTTTGATTTCCCCGGCAGATTGAGTAAAGGCATAGCTATAAAAAAATAATAGGGCAATTAAGCATAAGGATCTTATACCTGCATAAGAATTAAAATACGTTATCGATGTCATATGGTTGTAGAAATTGCTTTTGGTAATTGATTATGCGAATTATTATCATTGCTCCAACCGGATTGTATATTTGATTATACTATCATGAATTTAGTTGTTTTAATTAATACGAGAGGTAATTTAGTAACGTAATGGGGATTAATAATTGAGAAATCAACCATTTCTAAATTTTTCGTAATTACGATTGGGTGTAATAAAAACGCTCATACCGTAATTGCATTTCAAGAATAAGTAAAAGTCGAATATTCGGGCATACACCTGTTTTTTTCGTGGATGCAGGACATTCTTTTCAACTTATTATTCTGGGCCCCATTCTTAATTAGTAAAAAAGAGTAGATTTAAGCATTAAAATTTCAAGTTATGAAATATGCTTCTTTATTTATTATCACCATTTTGGCCTGCCAACCGCTGTTTGCTCAAATTCCGCCTGCCGAAATACAAATCAAAACGGCTTTACTGGCGGCTCCGGAAGCCAAGCGGGCTGGCGCGATGGTGTATGGCTATAATGCCAAAGGTGAATTGGTGGTACTCCGTAAAGGAACTAACGAAGTGATTTGCCTGGCAGACGATCCGATGCAAAAAGATATAAGCGTATCCTGTTATCATAAAGACCTGGAACCATTCATGGCGCGGGGGCGGGCGTTGAAAGCGGCGGGAAAAACATTCGAGGAAATTTTTACCATTCGGGAGAAAGAAGCGAAGGCAGGGAAATTAAAAATGCCGAAACATCCTTCCAATCTACAGATTTTTACGGCATCGGCTGATGCATACAATCCCCTTACTGGGGAGGTTACAAAGGGTAGTTACCGGTCTGTAGTCTATATTCCATGGGCTACGTCTGCCAGCACCGGTCTTCCGGAAAAACCCGATGCGCCCGGTATGCCCTGGATAATGGATCCGGGAACACACCGCGCGCATATAATGATCACCCCGCCTTCGAAGAATTAATGGTTGTTTATCACCACCATTCTAAATTGAATTCTTCCACCTGGCTGAGATCTGGGGCACGGGTGAAATTAGTAACTTGTTTATCGGGCGGGGAGCGAGATTTATTGGAAGAAATGATCGGGGTGGAGAATAGTAAAAAATCAAATTACGTTCTGTCTATTAAAATAATATATAACCTTACGCTTATTTTGCAGGTTAAATAATTTGTGGTGTTTGAACAACAATTGGCTCCATTTGCTGAATGTTGGCGCTGGTCCGGTACGGCGGTAAAATGGGGCTTAATGTTTTAGGGAATTCCCTTTTTTAAGCTTAATTACCGGTTGGCGGTCAGATTTTTTTTCTCTGCATAGGGTCGCTATTACAAAAATCATACTTTGTTCTACCTGTTCCGTATTTTCTGTTTGGGCGAAGTCTTTTCAATTTCGGAGATTTACTTGATGAAATGGATCACTAATTTTTTTTCAGAATGGTGGATTACATTCCGGACAGCCCTTAAAACGTTTATTACTGAAAATTATATTCGTTACAGCGCCTCGCTCTCTTACTATACTATTTTTTCACTGGCTCCCTTGCTTATTATCACTATTTCGTTATGCGGATATTTTTTCGGCAGGCCTGCGATGGAGGGAAAAATATTTTCAGAAATACGTTCGCAGGCGGGCGAGGTAGTTGCCATGCAGATTCAGCAAATGATTCAGCATATTGTTTCTGCCCAGGATTCTTTGGTTGTAAAGTCTGTGGGGATTATTGCCATTGTGCTGGGCATTACGGGCGTTTTTGCGGAAGTGCAGAAGTCTATAAATACTATCTGGAAAATCAATACTCAGCCAAAGCGTGACTGGAAAAAATATCTTGTCAAACGAGTTATCTCATATGCGATATTCAGTATTATTGGTTTTATGCTCGTGTTATCATTAATCATCAATTGGCTGATTGATGTTTTTGGTAATTACCTGATTAATTTCTTTGGAAGCGCCAGTGTGTATATGGTATTCACTATTAACCGAATCATAGTTGTCGCTATTGTGGCGGGGTTGTTTACATTCTTATTCAAATTTCTGCCCGACGGAAAAGTGAAGTGGAGAGATGCTATAAAGGGAGCTGTATTTACTTCCATATTATTTATGCTCGGTAAAGCAGCCATTGGATATTATCTCAGTTATTCTAACGTGGCTTCAATGTATGGAGCAGCAGGAAGCCTGATTGTTCTTCTCCTTTGGATTTATTATTCCTCGGTCATCCTATACTTCGGTACTACATTTACAAAAGTGTATGCAGATTTGTATGGAGGAAAGATTATTCCAAGGTCCTATGCTTTTTATTTGTAAAGGGAAAGCCGTAAACAACACCAATTAGAGGTAAGAGGGATATAAGCCCAATTAATAGAACTCCAATATGACTTTTAGATTTACAAGTAATTTATTAGCTGTTAGTGGACTGTACAGTTTGTCCAAAAGATTGGAATGGAGGACGCGAACCCTATACCACAGTCCTTACAGTTAAAACGTTGTTTGCGTCCCTGCTTTCCGCAACGGATAACACCTAAACTACCGCAGGCCCAGCATCGTTTTTTTTAGCTTCCCCATAAAGCAAAAAAGTTTATTCAAATGAATTTCAATAAACTTTTACCACACTCAATACCAAACTACACTACCACTCGTTTTACCAACTATTTTTGTCTATTATATCGTGTTTCAAAGTGTTTCAAATTTATAGAAAGAATACTAAGCCCGTTGAAACAAAAGGCTATTTAAGTCAGGATTCATTCCTTGAGAATAACAGTTACTGCAGCACGGTAATAATAATACCAGTATTTACGGTAAGTACTGATGGGCTCTCTACCCTTAGGCTGTTACAAGTGACATTTACATTACCGGTAACATTATGCCGGATAATTACATTGGCGCCGGGGGGTGGTACAATATTACCTGTCCAGGTAGATGGACTGTTCCAATTGCCGTTGGCGATGGTTGTATAGAAGATTCCGGAAGAATTGATAAGGAAACCAGCAGGCCCTATCCTAGCTGAATAGATATCAGTGTTGGAAGTGCCTATGTTTCGGTCGTCTTCCCACGCTACTATCATAGAACCCGTTGTGCTGCGGATGATAACAGGATTTTGTGGAAAGGATAAAGGATTGGTACAAATACTTACACCGCCAGAAGCCCATTGTGCGGCCCCGCTAGTATTCAGCTTTTGACCCTTTATTATGTTGCTGCCTGCACCAATATCAAACGTTGCCCAATTCAACACATAGTTTCCGGTACCATCGGCTGCTATGGTGCTGCTGCCATAGCCGCTCGCCAACGAGCCATTTGCAATTATCGCACTGGCTCCCCATGGCAGGGTTCCTGCACTGCTGATGCGTTGTGCATACATACCGCCTATATTGTTCACAAAATCATTTTCATCCCAGGTGGCTATCATTCCATTGGCGCCATCATACAACAGGTTGAATTTATTTTTATTTGGTGAAGAAGAATTACTTACTGCCAATCCTCCGGCTGGCCACAGGCTTGTACCACTTCCGTTTAACCTTTGGGCATAAAAGTTTGCCGGGCCATTGTTATTGCTGCGATAGTCATAATATACCAGTATAACACCTCCGGCGCTGTCACTGATCATTGCCGTGCTGGATTCATTAGCACCCAATGTGGTCTGGTTAAAAAGCTCTGTTGAAACTGCCATATCTGTTGCACCCCAAAGCCGGGTACCGGTGTTGCTGAGGTGCTGTGCATAGATATCGATGTTATCGAAATCGCCGTTCAAGTCAATACCGCTGTTACGGGCATCGCTAAAGCTGATAAAAGCGCCATTGCTGGCATCGCTAACAATGGAACTTATTGCCCTAAGGCCCGCTGCTGTACTAACCTGCACGCCTCCTGCAGCCCACTGTGCTGCACCGGCAGTATTGTACCGCTGGGCAAATACCTGGGCATAGGTTGGAATAGCCGCATTGGGGAGCAGCATCTGGTCGCTCCAGCAAACAATTAAACCAGTTGCATCTGTGCAAATTTTAACATCCGAAAAATAGTGCCCGTTATCGGTGTTTAATTGAATGCCTGGCAGTGCAAAAAGTTTGGTGCCCGTGCTGCTGATGCGTTGCAGGTAAATATTCGAACTGGTATCTGTAGTTTCTTCAACCCATGTTATGTAAGCACCGCCGGCTCCATCGGGTACCAGGTCATTTATTTCTGCAATGTCATTGCTGAGGGAAGTAAATAAAAGTATCGGTGTGGCGGCCGTTGTCCAACTGATGGTACCGGTGACCGTTTTTCGCTGCATATAAATCAGCTGTTTATTTAAAGTAACATCGTAGGCCAGCCATGCCATGATAGCTCCACCAGAACCATCTGTAACTGAATAAATGGTTCTTTCCGTTTCAGCCAAATTGGAGATGGGATTATTTACACTGGAAGGAATACCATTCCATTGGGCGAAAATATTTTGAGCAATGATTATAAAAAAGAAAGCAAGGATCAATTTTGTTTTCATGGCAGTTGGTTTGTTGGTCGATCAGCTAATATAAACAGGTCTATACTTCCTCAAAAAAATATATAGCAATTTATAAAATGCTGTTCTATCTAATTCAAATTGTTTCCAGCAATTACTCCTCATAAGTAATTAATATACGTACTGGCCTGCTTAATATATTAGCGCTGTTTCCGTTTTTATTTATAATCCAAACATCGTTGTTATTTACCTGCCAGTTATACTCATAGCCCGGTACATCTAAATAACTGGCTGGTATGTCCGCTGCATTGGCCAAATAAGTTAGTAAGACTTGTACACTTAAAATCTTAGAGCGGGTAAGACCATGCGCAATCGTAACACTCCCTGTTTGTAAAGCTGCTGAAGTGGTGTTAAGCTTTTTCATTTTAATAACAGGTGCCCCTTCTGCAGTTTTCCCTAATTGAGTAAACCCGGTAATACCAATATTCCCGGCAGCACCTATTACTAACCGATAATCTGTGTTGTCTGCAATACTCAACCCACCATCGGGAGTAATAGTTCCAGGCCCGCCTGCTCTTATATACCATTTATTTGACGAAGCAGCATTTTCCAAAGTAATAGATGCGGCAAGACCGCTTGCAGTTATCTCACTTCCTTTTACAGATAATAAAGCGTTGGGTGAAATTTCTCCAATACCCACAAATCCTTTTTCTACAATTAATGCTTTACCATTTATTATAGGATGGCGGAATATTGCGGCTGTTGAGAATAAATTATTGTGAGCACTAATGTCTAAACCTATAGCACCATTTTCCAAAGCTATGCCTTTAATTGCAATGCCAAAAGCTGATGAACCTAATACACCTACTGCACCTCCAGTGCCCTCAACACCAATGCCGTTAATATGGATGCCTTTTACTCCAGCGCCTTCACCACTTGACTTTCCTAATACTCCATTACCAGGAATACCAGAAGAGGAAAGATTATAAGTATTTTCACCATACACACCTGCGTCTTCAGATGAAGAAGTGATTCCCGCAATTGCAGAAGATCCAACCGATGAATTACTATTGGTAATTTTTAAAACATATCCGCCAACAACATTCACAGTAGTATCCAACGGCAGTTTAAATCCATTCAGCCAATTCCAGTTAAGGCCATCATACCCTTCAAACCTCCCAATATTATAACGAAGTGTGCCGGGGTTGCTGGTACCAGTATTCCCCAAACGGATAGCACCATTTACATCTAATTTTTGCAACGGTACTGGTACTCCAATTCCTACATTTTGAGCCTGCAGCATCGCAGCGAATAAAACAAATGCACCTGCAATGAATATCTTTTTCATATTGATAAATTTTACTTACCAAAAATATTCAATGCATAAACCTTAAAAATCCCCCGTTTATGGGGTTTTTGTAAAATGGAAGAAAGGTGAAGTGAAGACCAATTTTTTATTGGCACAACTTGTCCTACCTTTTTACGGGAGATACTCTACACTCAATAACCTGCCGCTGCATATCAGCGCCAGATTGACAGATATACAGAATAGCTATGTGGTCTGGCGTATCAGTACCATTTCCGCTGAGGTGCGTGTCTTCATGCACCTATAATGCCTTGTAAACAATTATTATAATGCTTTTGTAGCCGTTTCAAATCGATACAGTAATTACTCCTCATAAGTATTCAAATTTTTTAAATGGTTTACTTAACCCTGGGTCGTTTTTTCCCAAACCAATTTTGATTTAGCTTATTTCGGTTCGTGAAGACACGAACTGAGGCTCAAAGTGTTACAAAAAATAATGATTTTCAATTTTTAAAAATTTAATTCTTTAATAATTTCCAACTTATTAAGTTCAACTTTAATAAGTTTTCGATGCAGTAGGTGCATCCATTTATATTTTTATTCAGTTCTTTTTTAGAGGAGGTGAGGTTATAGTAGGTATAAGGCTACTTGGAACCCCGCCATTACATCCAGCAATCTTTAAATCCACAGTTGAACCTGATTGCGCTTTAAAACCCTCCGATAAAATAATTCTTGTTCCTGCCCGGTAATGAACGTTTGTACCTAGGGCGGATATTATTACATTGCTTGTGCTAATAGTATTTGCCGCCTGATAAAATTGTTGACCACCAATTGTTCCTGAAAGAAGAAGATCAGGTACACAGGATTGAAAAGGAGCAGTTCTCCAAATTCCTCTCCCAAAAGTTCCAATTAATACTTCAGGGTTCCCAATAGACGGATTGTTCCTGAAGTCAATATCGGTTACAGGAACACGTGGTAGCCCATTATAAAAAGGGGTCCAGTCTGACATACTATTATTTCTTACATATACTCCTATATCGGTTCCAATATATACATTGCCGGCACCATCCATTTTTATGCAATTAATGGGTAGATTAGGGAGTGTGCCACTTACATTTTGCCAGGTTAAACCTGCATCGGGTGATTTGTATACTTTCTTTCCAAGTCCATAACCAGCTACCGAAACCCATAATTCGGAAGAATTTACCGGGTTTACTGCAATTCCGGTTATTATTGTCCATGAACTAACGGGGAATGTTGATGAAATAAGTTCAGGAGGTGTAATATCTGTAACTAAGGGAGCGCCTGCGAGAATATTATCTGAACGAATAAGCACCGTATTACCCGCATAGATTCTATTTGCATTATTCGGACAAACAGCTAATGCTCCGTTACAATTGTTGTTATTTATTAAATTCCAATTACTACCTCTGTTTAGAGATCTCCATAAGCCAGTAGCACTTCCGGCATAGATGATATCTTCATTCGAAGGATGCATTGCAAGTAATTTAAAAAACGAAAAATCATTACTTATAGAAATATTTATAGCTCCTAACCCATCAGTATATATTTTTTCATTCATCGACCAATATGAGTCATCCTGATTTTCTACATCAGTAAGTACATCATATCCGTCTCCTCCACCAAATATTTTATAATTATAAAAGTTATTATTCTCATCATCATCAAATTCAATAATTCCATTATCCTGTGTCCCTCCCCAAACATGCCCATTTTCATTGACCCCTTCAATTTTATAAAATTGTGTAATTTGCAAGTTGTGAATTTGCACCCAATTATTTCCAACATCATTGGTCCAGGCCATACCTCCATCACAAGCAGCATAAAAGCGGTTATTCAATGGGTTTACAATTATCTCATGAATATCTGCATGTACATAATCAGCGTCACCATAATTCGAGCTTAATTGATCGTAGGTCCAGTCAGTAATTTCTGTCCAGGTACTTCCTCCGTTACCTGAGCGCCAGATAGAAATTCCTCCCATTAAAAGTTGGTTTGTATTTAATGGATTTACGGCAAGAGCTATGTCATAGCCTGACTGACTCCTGTTTTGCCCATCCAAATACTGAGTACCGAAGATATTTGGAGTATTACTTCGTAAACTAAACGAACCGCCACTGTTGTTCGATATGAAAAGGCCGACAAAAGGATTAGGGCCAGGAGATCCGGCCAATAAATAAACATTGTTTGGAACAGCAGGAGATACGGTTAGCTCAATGCGATTATATCCCGTTGCACTGACCAATCCAGAATTTGAATAGTTGAAAGTGCTTCCCCCATCCACGGAGAGTGCGAACCCGCCGCTTCTATAACCGAACGCTATGTAAATGAAATTGGGATCGCCGGGCTTGAATTCAATATCCCATACTATGACAGGTGGTATTTGAGATCCAGCGTCAAATATTCTTACACGTGACCAACTGATTCCTCCATCAAGAGTTCTGTATAAACCTGCGGTTGTAGCTGCATAAAGAATATCAGGATTTGTTGGGTGTTGCTTTAACGTATACCCGGCATAATTCGAGCTAGTGTTTACAACTGTTGAAGTACCTGGTAATGGTGCCGTTTTATACCAGGTGTTACCAGCATCATCTGACCGATAAATACCAGTACTGTACCTGATATATCCAAAACCTTCACCAAAATAAAAATCTCCATCACCACTTAATATAAATAGCCGGTTTGGATTTGAATAATCAACCACGATTCCAGAAACACCCAATGAAGGATTGTATTGATTCAATGCCTGCCAACTGGCACCATTATTAGTGGTACGCCACAAACCACCCGCAGGGGTACCCGCATAAAATAAATTTGGATTAGTAGGGTGAAAAGCAATTCGAGAAACGCGGCCGCAACCATCATCTACAAAATTAGGACCATACGGTTGCCAGTTTCCATAAAATGAATTTTGTGTAATCGAATTAGACGGAATTCCTGATGAAATCACCTCATCATATTTTTTAGTTACGTTTTCAACTTCACCTTCAGTATTCAAGTGTCTTTCTGCGAACCAGAAATAACGGTTCCAGTACTTTAATTGCCGGTTAATCATTTTCTTTGCGGTCGTATCTGAATTAGCTTGCTTCAACAATTTTGTATAATAAGAATAAATTGTTTCCTGCTGCGTATAAAATTTAGTTTTGCCCAACAATTGTGCCGCCAATTCATCGGGAACGCTAATTTGAGAATATAACGGAAAAGCAGCAACCCAATAAAAAAATATATATATTAATCCTTTTTTCATAAATCGTTTTTGAAAATTATTTAACGATCTTTTCTAGTTGCTCAACCCTTTTTTTCAATTCTTCATTTTCTTTTTTTTGCGCAATTACATAAAGCGTTAATTCTTCAATTTTTTCCATCATTTTTTTTTGGAGTTCTCCTACTTTTAGTCCATCTTTTTCAATTTCTGCAGCAGTAGGAATATTTGGCAAATGATTATATTGAAGAATAAAATTTTCGACCTCATATAAAGAAGGTAGTTTGTATTCTTTGTTAAAAACATAATCAGCCCAACCAGATTCAACAATTATTTCTTTGGAACGTATGTTTCCATTTACGGCTAATTTGTATACCGGATCAATGTAAATCGTACCAATTCCTACCGGACCATTAATAATAGTACCGCCTTCGGCAAAAAAATATACTCTACGATTTGCTGCAGTGGTTCCAGCGCCTACAATGCAAAGGGAACTGGTACCAAAAGAATTGTACCCAATTTTTCCAGCATTAGTTTCTTTACCGCTTACCCCAGCACCAAATTCCAACATGTTTAATCCTTCTATTTCCATTTTTCCATTCACTTCTACCAGCGCATTACCAGTGATAGCTGAAGTAACTTTAAATAATTGTTTATAAACTGTACTATTGATATTATAGGATGAAATAGCAAATGCAGGAGAACCTTTTAGTGGAGTATCTTCTGGAATACCTAAGGTTAAAACATTGGGTTCCATAAAAAGACCCCACCTGCCTAAACCTATATAATTACCGGACGTAAATGGGTCGTAGCCTTTGTTAATCATTGGACCATCAACAGCATTTAGCAATATGCCCTTGTTGCTCGATAAAAGTGAAATATTTCCCGATAAGATAGTTAGTTGTTCGGATGGAGTTGTTGTTCCAATACCAATACTTCCGGTATTGGTTATATTTAACCGGTAACCAGAATTATCTGCTATGCTAAATCCACCACTTGGTGTTGTAGTACCCGTTGCACCAGCACGAATGTACCATGCATTAAGAGAAGGAGCAGCAAGGTTTTGAATTTTTATACTGGCAGATTCTCCATGAGTAGCCGTTTCTGTTCCTACTACAGATAGTTTGGACGTAGGAACAACAGTACCAATACCCACATTTTGTGCTTGCACTAATGAAGCAAATAAAATAAATGCAGCAGTAATAAATATCCTTTTCATATTGTTAAAAATTATTTACCAAAGCTATTCAATAGGCATATCTTAAAAATCCCCCGTTTATGGGGTTTTTGGAGAAAATAAGAAAGGAAAAGGTAAGACTAGTTTTTCCCGGAAGGCTTTACGTATATATGCAGGGTCACACTATTGTACAGCCTATCGATATTGAGCAATTATTAAGCGTATTTGTGATTACGTTATTTTCTTTAATTCATGCAGAAGGTGAGAAACAAATTGCTACTGCAGATTAGAATAATTAAAGAGATAAATAGTTAAAAAGCCCTAACCGTGCGGACACGGTAGGTCTCGAACTTGCTGACGTTGCCCTGAAGTCCAGAGCCGAAGAACTGGATCCAGGCGTTGACATTGTTGTGTTCAGAAGAACTCCAATAGAAGCCATCACTGGAAAAACCGCCAACAACAGTTTTTTGAAGATACAATAAATTTAACTCGTGTTTTGAAGGTAAGTACCAGTCACCATAAGTAACGCCAGCAACGGTAACGGCATATTCGTTGCACACAGTAGCCGCAAATGGATTCCCGTCGACTGGTCCCTGATTTGCAATTATAATGGCTGTATTTTTTAAACCTGCACCAACACCATCTGCCCGGGCACGTGTATTTGTCATTGTACCACCAAACCATCTTATACTAGCCCCGCCGCCTTGCTGGTCAGCTGTAGCAGCTATTAATCCGTGCTGCCCGTTTTCATAAACATAAAACACGATGCCACCACCGTAATTCTCACCAATAAAATGCTGCCCAATATTTTGCCAGGAAGCTAAACCGGCAGCATCGGAGGTAAGCACTTTGCCTGCTGCTGGTGTGCCTCCTGTAATTTTTACCTGGCCATTAAATGTAGTGCCGCCTTCCGCAAAAAAATTTACTTTTCTGTTAGCAACAGTTGTACCTGCACCTACAATATCTAAAGCATCAGCGGTAAAAGTTTGATAACCTATTTTTCCTGCATTAAATTCTTTAGTCACACCGGCACCAAATTCTACTGTATTCAATCCTTCTATTTTCATTTCGCCATTCACTTCTACTAAGGCATTGGTAGCTGCAGCATCTAAAGAAACCCTGAATAATTGTTTAATAATTGTGCTGTTGTCTTTGTAAGATGATACGGCAAATGCTTTTAATCCAATTGCCGGGATACCAAGGGTAAGATTATTGGGTTCCATAAAAAGACCCCACCTGCCCAAACCTGTATAATTGCCGGAAATAAACGGATCGAAGCCTCTGTTTATTATTGGACCGTCAAATCCATTTAGTAATATGCCTTTGCTACTCGATAAAAGCGAAATATTTCCAGATGAGATGGTTAGTTTTTCGGATGGAGTTGTTGTTCCAATGCCCACATTTTGCGCCTCCACCATAACAGCAAATAAAATAAACCCACCTGCAATAAATATTCTTTTCATATAGATAAATTTTACTTACCAAAACTATTCAATACCCAAACCTTAAAAATCCCCCGTTTATGGGGTTTTTGTAAAAAGTAAGAAAGGAGAAGTGAAAACCAATTTTTTATTGGCACAACTTGTCCCGCTTTTTGCGGGAGTTATTCTACACTCAATAACCTGCCGCTGCATATCAGCGCCAGTTGGCTTTGTTCATAACCCTGAAGATTGATGATAGAGTAGTGCAGTAGATTATGATGGTCGTAAAGGCTTAGTGGAAATTTTACATTTAGAATATTTGATAGTATGAATATAATAAGGCACAGATACGCATACACACAAAGCCATGCTGCATATCTGCGCCAGTAAGGGTTACAATCGGGAAATATGTTTACTGCCTGCCTTTTTTTATTTTTTTGATCTCTTCTTTTAATAACTGGTTCTCCTTTTTAAGCTCTTTCATCCCTTCTATCAAATAAGGGATCATGCCAATATAATTCAGGCTCTTTATCCCATCTTCATCTGTTAGAACCAGTTCAGGCATCTGTTGCTCTACTTCCTGGGCAAGCAAACCTGTTTGCAGCGTTGTATCACTTAAAGTATCTTTCCAATTATAATGATACCCATGTAAATTATCCAGTTTATACAACGCATTTTTAACAGGGCTGATATTTGTTTTTAACCGGGCATCGCTGTTTTGGGTAAGCGTTCCGCTAAGGGTCATATTGCCTGTTTCAAATAAACGAAGCAATATGCTGTTAGCTGCATTGCGCCACTGAAACTCATCGCCTGTTCCAAAATTTTTGAATTTGGTACTGCCATCATAAACCATATTCATATAGTCCGTTCCGCCATAAGTTTCCAGGCGGATATGTGCATCAAAAGTTGGTTCCAATCCTTTAATATGCAGGGTTGCCATGGGTACAATATCACCTATACCCATCTTTCCGTTTCGCTGAATAACAATAGCATTTTTTCTGTTCGACGACGTTCCATTGCCAACCATAAACATGGGCGATTCGGGGTAAATGTTAAATACACTTTCATTGTCATCTGTTAGTACAGGATCGTTAAACATCCCTACTGCAGTATTGCCATAGCCCTTTGCAAGTGTACCATTACCAATGGCAGCAGAAAGGTATCCACTGGCAATGGTATTAAAACCTGTTGCAAATGAGTTGGGTCCCGATGCAGTTGTATTATACCCCAGCGATATGGATGCTCCTCCCGAAGCTTTTGCAAGATTGCCCAGGGCAATATCATAAGCACTGGAGGCAGATGTATTGGATCCTATGGCAATGGTATTGGAACTGATTGCCCTGGCATTGTTACCAACTGCAAAAGCATCATCATCGGTTGCAAAACTATTTCTGCCGGTTGCAAAGCTGTTTTCTCCTTTAGCTTTGGAGTTATAGCCTGCCGCAAAAGAATAATCTCCTATACTGTCCTTATCCCAGTTAGCACCAGTTACCAAACCCGCTCTGAATGCAGCTTTATCCGGGTACCACATCATTCTTATGCCTGCACCGCTTACCGGTGTATTGCCGGCTGTTAAAGGCAATGCTGCAGCACCAGTAAACAATACGCTGCTGTCTTTTACATGTAACATAGCTCTTGGTGTTGTAGTGTTAATACCAACTTTTCCAATTTGTGCATTTGCAAATAAATTGCAGATAAGAATACAGATAAGTAATAATATTTTTTTCATGTTGATTTTTATTTTTGAAATACTACTAAATTCAAATTGCCAGGCAAAGGATGGTTGCTACTATCTATTCACAAAAAAACAGGCTCCGTAATTCCAGCCAGCCAATCCAGTCTTTACCCATCTTTCTGATAGCAAACCGTTGTATTAGGCATTATTATTGAACATCTGCGAAAGTCACTTTTCCCACAACAAATGAATTTACTCCACTCGTTTTTATAAAAGTTGGTATGCCCATAATTATTTCATTTTTATAAATGGCGGATGCGAAAGGCACAGCAAAATCAGGATCCAGGTAATAAGCAAGGAGATTCCAGCTCAATTGTTTATTGGCATATTTGAAAACAAAATTTTTAGCTGGCTCCCCTGTCATTGCACTCCCGGTTATTACAGCCATGTTGCCATACATACTTACCGTCTTTA
Source organism: uncultured Chitinophagaceae bacterium (assembly GCA_963775145.1). Taxonomy (GTDB): domain Bacteria; phylum Bacteroidota; class Bacteroidia; order Chitinophagales; family Chitinophagaceae; genus Endoryza. The sequence continues at coordinate 21,492 of CAVZHZ010000006.1, read as the reverse complement.
TATCATTAAATGATAGGCGTTTTTCATCCAGCCAATCGGCTCCCGTTCTTTCATAAAAAAACAGGGCCCTGTCTAGATTCGCACCAACAATAATTTTATCACCGTATAGAGAAACATTGGAGCCAAACCCGGTTATTACAGGTTGAGATATATTGCCCCCATAAGTTCCGGGCAATAATTTCTTTTGAAATACCCATTGTGTACCGGTAAGTTTATAAATATATACTCTGCCGGATTGATTCAATTGGGTAAAAAGCGGTGGGCCGGAATTATCATGTTCTCCCGGAGATCCTACAGCTAAATAATCTCCATTGATACTCACAGAAGTTCCAAAAAATGACGTACTGGGTATGTTAGTTATATTGTGAAACAAAGAAGTATCCCTTCCCCATGTGGTTCCTGTACGTTTATAAACGATAGCGCTTCCGGTGTTACCATTGTTTTTTTTTGCCCCTATCAAAAGATAATCTCCTGATATGGCTACTGAGCCTCCAAACTCCGAACCAAATCCTGAATTAACCTCAGCGGCGGTTTCAGACAACCTGGATTCTTTGTTCCAGGTAGTACCTGTTCGCTTGAAAATATAAACCTGTGAAGTATCAAATGGTGGCCCCGGGGGTTGTTGACCTACAAAATCACTTATAGCAACATGGTCTCCGGAAATTGCTACAGACCATCCAAATGTGCCAATAGCATCTGAAGCATCTGGCAGTAATTTTGCTTCCTGTAACCAGCTACCATTTACTTGCTTTTTTAAAATATAGGCTGCCCCTCTGGGAGTCCCATCCCCACGGGCACCAACTACAGCATAAATGCTGTCAATAGCCACTGCATTTCCAAACTCCTTATTATCTGTAATGTCGTTAGGAAAAACAGAGCGGTAGTTATCAATGGGCCCGGCACTTCCACTACCCAGGTTATGTACCCCTGCCTTAGTTAAGCTTACCCATCCCGTTCCGGTAAATCCTTCAAAATCTTTTGTAGTCGCATTATACCGGATAGTCCCTGCTACATCGCTCAAATTGTCATTTCCAATTTTTATTTTCCCGTTTACTTCCAATTTTTGTTGTGGATCTGCTGTTGTACCGATTCCCAATTTTCCCGGCATTAGCACCACGCCTGTTTTGTTTATTTTCAGCCCTTCAATATTACCCCCCGTTTCAACACGTAAAGAACTGTCTGCTGCAAAAGTAATACTGCTCCTGCTTGAGGATGCTTCTGTTGCAGAAACAATTGAATAATCACGGGTAGAAGGATTTATCAATAATAAATTACCGGTAATGCTGGAATTATTTGATTCAAAAATACCGGTGGCGTTTGGAAGATATTGGGCATTTACTAAAACACCATTAGCTACATGCAATCTGCTTTGCGGTGATAAGATTCCCACACCCAAATTTCCAATACTATCAAGCAACATCCTGGTAACATTGCCACCGCTTCTAAACCTTATTCCGGAGTTTAAATCGAAAACAATACCGCTGCGAATAGAAGCTACCCGGCCGGCCATGTAAAATACCAGATTCTTCGCCAGATGGAGCCATCAAACTAATATAATGAGATGTATTAGCATCCACAAAAACAGAAGTCAGGGTTGTAGAAACTCCACCAGAACCTGTGCCTTTTACAATATGTAATGGCTTTAAAGGGATGGTAGTACCAATTCCTACATTGCCTGTTTGGGAACTGGCCGTAAGGGATCCTAATATCAAACAACTAATAAATAAAATTTTCATGCGATCGCAATTTTATTGTTTAATGATTTTCTGGTTTATCACTTCATCTGCTGTTCGGTATTGCTGCAGGTAAATTCCTTTTATATTCATACTCATATCCATCGTCATTATTTGTGCAGATACCGTTTGTTGTTGCAATAATTTTCCTTCAGAATTAAAAAGAAGCACCATTCCATAATTTATGGCGTCGTTGGCATTGCCATTAAAGGGGTAATAAACTACGGGGGTTTGTGCCATCAAAAACATAGAAAGCAATAGCGAACAATTGAAGAGTAAAGTCTTTTTCATAACAATTATTTTAGTAAGGTTGATATGTTAAAATTGAAGAAATGTTTTGCTGTTTACTATACCTGAATGGCAGTAATTAATCCTCTAAAAAATACCTGAACTCAGGTAGGAGCAAACATCAGTATTAGTTTTGGCAACACTTTTTTACTTCCGATTAATGGCACTCCTTTTTAATGAAAGGGAAAACATAATAAAAAAACTGCAGGAAACTTTAATTGGTTTGCCTGCAGTTTAGTAACACGGTAGCTGTTTATTGCTTTATAATGTTTTCACTCATCAATCCACCGTTCGCCAGCAATTTTAGCAGATAAGTTCCCGATGGCAGGTTACCGGCTTCAACATATATTTGATTGATGCCTTTACTCACCTGGTAGAATTGTTGTTTGATTATCCTTCCGCTAATATCTATCAGTTGTAATTGTATTCTTTCATTCATCAGCGATTGGTATTGCAGCGTAAACCTGTCTATAAAAGGATTGGGAAATACCACTATTTTATTTTGTAATAAGCTATTTAACCTGAGCAGTATTATATTGCTGTATTTAAATCTTCCATTAGCATCAACCAGCTTTAAACGGTAGTATAAAATTTCGCTGGCCGGTAAAAATTTATCATCAAAATTATAAGCAGCGGCAGCTGATGAGCCCCCTGCAGCAACTGTACCAATAGCCGTAAAATTTATGCCGTCAGTACTTCTTTCTACCTGATACCGTGCAAAATTTATCTCATTTTCTACCCGCCAGTTTAGCTGAACATTACTGTTAACATAATTACCATTAAAGTTTAAAAGTGCAACAGGTACAGTGCCAGATAGATTAGCCAGCACAAAATCGCTGAATGAATTAAAACTGTTACTGGTAATACTGCCTGAGCCTGTTCCGCTACCAACGCCGCCAATATCCAGCCAGTTGCCGGCACCATCATCTTTACCAATGCGTAATGCAGCTGCATTGCTAACGCCATCATTTGCTTCGTAATAAATAGTTGCGGTTGCATTTGTAAAGAATGAGCTGCCCGCAATCATGCTTACCGTATGATACCATTGCTGATTAACGTTGGTAAATGCACCGGGTAATGTTCTTGCCGGTGGCGGAGCGGCAATTAATTCGGCCTCGTACTCCACGCTAAAATCAAAACTGTTTTGATTGGGTAATATTTCAATCTTACGGAATTTACCCGCCTTACCCACAGGGAAAGGTAACGGATCGGAAGTGATAAATGATTGCCATCTTAATTTTCCGTTAACATAACTTGCAGCACTTCCTCCCTGTAAAACGGGGCTTTGCCCTGCCACCAATCTTATATAATTGGATGCAGCAATATTCAGTAAGCCATTTTGTAAATCGAGTGCATTAATGATATCGAGGTTACCATTTAAGTTTACACCCAGCAGATTATTTATTTGAAGCTTACTTATTTTGGCTGCGCCAGATGCATTGATCACAGCAGAAGCTGCGGAAGGTATGGCAACTACTGAATCAATAATAATTTGTCCGGCCAAATTAAGTGTGCCTGCTACAGCTAGCTTTCCATTGACAGAAGAACTTGGGCTTCCAAAAATATTCCCGTTTACCGTAAGTGTTCCATCCACTACCAATTCGTAACCCGGATTATCGGTAAATAAACTCAGGTTGGATGTGGCAGGAATGGTTAATGTACCAGCTGGTTCTATTACTGTTTGATCTAAAGGCAATGTGGTATTGGCTGATAAAGCAATTGCATGCCGGATAAAAATGGAATCATCACCTTTAGAAGGTCTCCTGGTTGCAGGAGAATATATAGCGGAAGCAGGTAATTTGCTTTCCCATGTATTGGCATCTGTAAAAAGTCCGTTTTGTACCGATCTGAATTGCAAAGCAGTTTGGCAGGTAATGCCAGCCAGCCAGCCAGAGGCGGTAGAACCATTTGCCACAAATGTTACTGTAATGGCGCCATCATTGTTTGATGCCACATACTCCCGCAATGTATTAGTGGTAAAACGATCAAACTGATCAAGCCTTGCTGCCGATGTGTTGATGCCATCGTATATGTTCATTACAGAAAACTGTCCTAAAATAATATTGTATACCGATAATTTTATTTTACTGCCCGAAGTTGAAGGATAAAATGTTTTGGTGAAATTGTTGCTGCCCTGGTTAATTCCCATTGCTCCGCCGGCATCATAGAAACTGGTATCGCAAACGGTTTCATCATTATTGTTGTTCATTAAAATACCGTCTCCAAAACGGGTACTGATGGCAGCCGGATTGCTGCCGCAACCTGTTGCAATATTTCTATAATAAGCTAAATGATTTTCCGGGTTCTGCCCCCTGAAACCATTTACAACATAATTTAAACCGCCGTTTATTACGGTGCCATTGCCCAGCCAGTTAACAGAATGATTGGCCAATGCAATTACGCTGAGTGTATCTTTAAAACCACTTCTAAAGTGCAGCAATGTATCATTAAAAGAAATTACCGGTGTTGGCGGCAAGCCGGTGGTTGTTACAGGTACAATCACACTATCAGATATAATACATCCCCTGTAATCGTTAGCTGTTATTTTTACTGTGGTGGTTTGCTGTGGTGCCAGCGAAACTGCAGTGCCTGAAGAAAGGGTTCCATTTACATCCCATTGTATATTGGTATATACATTGGCAACCGCAGTAATGGTAACAGGCGTAAACGGACAAACAGCTCCTGTAAAATTTGTAGTATTTCGTACACTATTTACAATTATGAATCTGATGCTGTCGTTTAATGGTTCTGCATCTCCCGCCAGGGCAGTTTTGGCGGTAAAAGAGTGAATGCCCCTTTCTCTAAAATCATAAGCCGCAATTACAGTAATGGGTTCAACAGCTCCGGGTGCCAATGTGCCTGTATTTTTCACAACAGTAAAAGCAACAGGAGTATTGGTTTTATTATTAACAGCATCGCCACTAATGGTAACCGGGTTTATTGAAAAATCATGTATGGCAGATGAGAAATTTCTAAGTGATACAATAACCGGCTCTGCGGCACTGTAATTACAGGAGGGGCTGGTAACCTCCGCAATACCCACATCGGGCAGCGCAGCTTCTTCTACTGTTTTTATAAGGCCCTGAAAGCCCCTGTTTGTGTTTTGCAATGTGTAAGTACTTCCGTTACCTGAATATAACCTGTCTGGATGAATCGGGTATTGTAAAGCTATCATCCATGTCATATTACTGGTATTGTTTTGCCTTACAGAAATATAATAATCACCCGTAACTGATACCGGTGTACTGATGTTGTAAATAAGTTCGTTGTCAAATGAAGTATTAAAAGCGGGAGAAGTGTGCAACAAAGTACCGGGTATATTTCCTGCACCATTATCTTCCAGTATTTTAATAGATACATTAGAGATGTACGATCCAAAGGGAATCCTGATCTGCGAAATTTTTCTTGTACCCGTTCCGTACATTTTTATAGCGAATTCATTGTTGGCTATTCCGTTAAAACCAACACCGGTTTGGCTGTTTTTTGCATCGGAAAAAGGCTGAACAAATGAAGATGAAACTGTTTGTATTTTATTAACCATATTGTTTTCCGGTCTTTCATCACCAGTAACAGCAACAGAAAAAGTAACATTTTGTATACCGGTATTTGAGATACTGTAAGCAGAAAAATCAATTACCTGTTCGGCTCCTGCTGTTAGTGAGGCAACATTAATCGTTTGACTGAATGTATTGGCACCTGTAATCTGCATTGTAACATCTATAGAAGATAATGCAGCACTGCCTTCATTTTTTATCCGCACCCGGTTATGCCTTGATGCAGCTGTAGTGAATGCCACTACAGAATCCACATAAGCTTCTGCAATATTGATGTCGGCAGTACGCCTTCCATAAAAAAGGTAACTAAATCCATTTGGAAAACTCAGATTTTTCTGTAAAGGAAAAATTACATTGAATATCGAATGAGCAACCGGATCTAAAAACTCGGTGTTGATTAATGGATTTGTGCCTGCTGTTTTTTGACCTCCCGTAAAAGATGTTGAAGATGCCTTTATACCCACCTGTGCATTACGAGCCGCAGCGGTATTAGATGAAGGAATAAAACTTCCATATACAAAACGGATATCGTTACTGGTTTCAGCTAATTTTACCTGGAATTCCAGGTTATCAAACTGGTTTTGTGTTGTAACACCGGTGTTATTGTTGTCTTTTAAATTTTTCCATTGAATGGTGGTAATTCTGTTTGGTGCAATACCTTCTGTTAATACATGAAATACGGGAGTACTGCTGCCCTGCACCAGATCCATAAACAGGGGCATTACAATATTTTGATAAGCCGCATTGGTAGATGTAAAAACAGTACCACTTGCAGCAGCATTGTTTGTAAACAACGTAGGATGGCTTCCCGGAGCGGCAGTTCCAAAACGTAATAAACCATCGGCGTGTATCATACATTGTGTAAAAATGGTACCGTTGAAATTAAAATCAAAACCGATATTCACAGGAGAAACTGAATTTCCTGATTCGGAGTTACTCATGGCAATGGCCGAGCCTGTTCCGCTGATGTCGGTGTAAAGGCCGGATGTAATTGCATTGTTGGTGAAACTGTAATTACTCTGCGACATAGATTGTATAACAGCCCAAAAAGTTAGCAGTAATAGAATAGTAGCTTTATTTTTCATCATTAATAGTTTATTTTTTATTCATACAAATTTGCAAAGGATAACATCCCTGTACTATACCTGAATGGCAGTATTTATAACATAGAAAAATACCTGAAATCAGGTAGGAGCAAAATGGCTATTATAAGCTTACTTTTATAAAAATTTCTGCATTGAGAAAATCCATGTGGTACATATTGTTTACGGTAAGCTTTTTATACAAGCCTGATTTAAATGGGCAGGATAAAAAAACACAGGACAGTCTTTTTGTCCTTGCCTATAAACCAAACCCCGATACCAGTTCGGTAAAAGCGTTTCAAACTATTCTGCGTAATTTTTTTAATAAGGGTTTGTATGATTCTGCTTTTAAATATGCTCAGGATAATTTTGCGCTCACAAAAAAACTTAATGATAAAAAAGCAATAGCAAAAGCCCAGTATGCATTGGGACTTATTTGTACCAATCTTACTTTGTATGATAGTGCCCGGTATTATATTGCTGCCGCAGAAAATGCTGCCCTTCAATTAAAAGATACTTTTTTACTGGCCAATTGTTATAACACACTTTCGATGATGCAACGGTACCAGGCAGATTACAACAGCTCAGTAACCTACGCATTAAAAAGTGCAGCATTGGCAGAACAGTCAACTGACTCGTCACTGATAAAACTGCTTCCAAAAATATATTCCAATATAAGTGGGGCGCTTACAGGCGAAAATCAATTTGAAAAAGCAATTGTTTATTCAAAAAAAGCTTTACAATTTACCAACTATCCCGATGAACAGCGATACCGGATTATACTGCATCAGTCCATAGCAGATGCTTATGTTAACCTGAAACAACTGGCAGCTGCTAAGCCATACCTGGATACAGCCGTTTTACTTACCGGAAAATTTAATAACGGTATTATCAAATTGCTTATGTTCAGTACTGAGGGGAATTATTATGATCAGGCAAGAGAATATAAAAAGGCACTCGCTGCTTATCACATGGCCTACCAATATGCCGACAGTAATAACAATACTTATTTAAAAGCCGAAGCAGCCGATAATCTTGCTGCCATTTATTATAAACAGAAAAATTATTCCGAAGCCACTCTTTATGCAACTGAAGCAAATAGAATTTCTTTGTCGGTTAACCATATAAAAGTGGCTGCAAGCACATTCAATACTTTAAAAAAATACTGCGGAAGCGAAAGGGGAGTATAAGACAGCATTACAATACGCAAATCAATATAAAATTTATGCCGACAGCGCTACTAATGAGGCCACTCAAAAAACAACACTGTCTTTAGAAAGCAAATATCAATCACAAAAAAAAGAAAATGAAATTGCAGAATTAAAGATCATCAATGCCGAAAAAGAATTATCCGCTGTAAAACGTAACCGGCTTTTATTAATGGGTGGCATAAGTGCCGCTGCCATTATGCTTTTGCTTGGCCTGATGTACCGCAATAGCAATAACAAAAAAATACTGGCAGAAAAAGAACAAAAGCTTCAAAAGGAACAAATCAAAGTTTTAGAAGAGCAACAGCAGGTAATATCACTGCAAAGTATGGTTAACGGTCAGGAAGCAGAGCGTACCCGTATTGCCAAAGACCTGCATGATGGATTGGGTGGTTTGTTCAGCACCATCAAAATGTATTTCAGCACCTTACAGCATGAGCAGGAAACACTAATAGGGAATACCCTATTTGACAAAAGTTACCAACTGATTGATACCGCCAGTGATGAAGTGCGCCGCATTGCTCACAACATGATGCCGGAAGTACTGGCAAAATTAGGATTGATACCAGCCATACAGGATATGTGCAGCAACACAAGTGCCGGTAAACTGATGCAGGTAAAATTACAATCGTATGGTATGGAGCAACGCCTTAATACCAATACCGAAATTATACTATACCGTATTGTGCAGGAGTTGCTGAATAACATCATTAAACATGCACAGGCAACAGAAGCCATTGTACAGTTTAACCGGGATGATAGCAGGCTCATGGTAACAATAGAAGATAATGGAAGAGGTTTTAACCTGCAGGATATGGATGATAAACAACACAGCGGCCTGGAAATTATAAAAAGCAGGGTGAATTATTTACATGGCACTATTTCGATTGACTCTAAGGAAAAAGTGGGCACTACTGTAGTGATGGAGTTTTTAATAAAAGAAGAGAGTGAAAAAGTGCCAAAGGCATTATTTTAAAGTAAATAAAAATGCAATTTGTTTAAAATGATAAACATTCTTATCATAGACGATCATCCGCTGGTAACAGACGGCATAAAAATGATGCTGAAAGACGTTGATTACTTATCTATTGTGGCTGCTGCAAAAAATGGAGCAGAAGCTATTCAATTTTTAGAAAATAATGAACCCGAAATAATATTGCTCGATATCAGCCTGCCAGATATTGATGGTTTACAACTATGCGATAAAATAAGGATAAAAAATAAAAAAAGTAAAATACTGGGACTAACTTCTACCAATGATGCCTCAATTATTACCCAGTTATTGCATCGTGGTGCCAATGGTTATTTATTAAAAAATATGGAACGCAGCGAATTGCTGGAAGCGATTGATAAAGTAATGGATGGTAAAATATTTTTAAGCAGGGCTGCCAACGAAAAAGTGCTGGAACAATTCTCTTCTGTATCCACAGCATTAAATGGATTGCCTGCTTTAACACGCAGAGAAAAAGAATTACTGCAATTATTAGATGATGGATTTAACGGTCCGCAAATAGCCGAAAAATTATTCATCAGCCATTTTACTGTAGAAACCCACCGCAAAAATTTAATGCAAAAATTAAATGTTAGTTCTACCCAGCAATTGCTAAAGCTGGCAAGGGAAAAGAAAATAATTTAGTGCTTTTTAGTATAATGTAAATTTGCCGTAATTATCTCCGCCGTTTCTGACCGCACTATTTTTACATTTTGAACCTTTGATTGTATGAATATTATAAGGCAAGATACGCATACACACAAAGCCATGCTGCATTTCTGCGCCAGTAGGGGCCAGAAGGGATAGCATAGTTAAAAAGCCCGAACTGCACGAACACGGTATGTGATGTTTTTTTCGTCGGTGTTCTGGGTCCCAATGAAGAAGTTCTGGTACCAGGCAGTAGTGTTGAAGCCGGTCTCCGAGGAACTCCAGTAGCCAGCATTGATAAAACCACCTATTATTACTCGATTTATGAACAATTTATTCAATTCGTCCCTTGACGGTAAATACCAATCGCTAAAACCACTTAATGCCAAATCACCGCATATCCTTGCGGCTATTCCTGCCGTAGCGCAACCAGCCCTAATGTCTATGGTGTTTTGATGCCCCGTTCCCAGTGCTGTACCATCGGCTCCTTGTATTGCTATTAATGTACAACCCCATTGGGCAGAAGTACTTTGGTCTGAGGCTGCGGCAATTAAACCGTGTGGCACATTTGCATCATAACCGGGGTCGCCGGATACTAATATGTAGGCAATTTTTCCACCCCCATAACTTTGACCTATAGCAAGGGGCGTAACAGCTGCAGCAGCACCTCCAATCATGTTTGTCCATGAGGTCGAACCATAATTATAAACATTTAATTGCCCGCTACCACAATCAATGCAGTATATAACAAGTCCATTAGCAGGATTAGCAATGGCGTTGCGTTGAGCTTCTGACATACGGGGTGGTAAAAACCCCTGAGTAGTAGAACTTACATCCAACTTTGCTGATAAAGCAGGAGATAAAATACCAATTCCCACATTTCCCTCTACATTTATGGAGCCATTAAATGTAGTGCCGCCTTCTGCAAAAATATTTACTTTTCTGGTTGCAACTGTTGTACCTGCACCTACAATATCTAAAGCACCTGCGGTAAAAGTCTGATAACCGATTTTGCCTGCATTAGTTTCTTTAGTTACACCGGCACCAAATTCTACTGTGTTTGATCCTTCTATTTTCATTGCGCCATTCACTTCTACCAATGCATTGGTTGCAGCAGCATCTAGCGAAACCCTAAATAATTGTTTATTTATTGTGCTGTTGTTATTGAAAGATGATACGGCAAATGCTTTTAATCCAATAGCCGGGATACCGAGGGTAAGATTATTGGGTTCCATAAAAAGACCCCACCTGCCCAAACCTGTATAATTACCGGAAATAAACGGATCGAAGCCTCTGTTTATCATTGGACCGTCAAATCCATTTAGTAATATACCTTTGCTACTCGATAAAAGCGAAATATTTCCAGATGAGATGGTTAGTTTTTCGGAGGGAGTTGTTGTTCCAATGCCCACATTTTGTGCATTTACTATAACAGCAAATAAAATAATTGGCCCTGCAATAAATATCCTTTTCATATTGATAAATTTTACTTACCAAAACTATTCAATACATAAACCCTAAAAATCCCCCGTTTATGGGGTTTTTGTAAAAGGTATGTATAGCGAGGGTCAGACTAATTTTTCCCGAAAGGCTTTGGCAACCGCTTCGGCTTTGGAGTGTACATGCAGTTTTTCGTAAATATTCTTTACATGGCTTCTTACGGTTTATTTCCCCGCAGAGTCTCCCGTAGGCGACTCTGCGGAGAGGTAAATATTAACCTGTGGAAAAACATCTTGCTGATTAATCCGATATTAGGTACCCCGATATTTTACCAAAATGAGTAGTAGAAGTGAATGAGGCTGGCCCAAGGTTAATAGTTGGTAAAACACTAAAGTTTATAACAATAGGTGCTGAAAGATACACTTCGTTTACAAAGCGTACAAACTTTCTGTAAATAAACGGCACGCTAGTGCCGGTAGACAGATCCCTATCATAAGGTTCAATGCCATTAAGAATAGGATAATTCCTACCACCAATTTTTAATGCTACTGCATACTGCAAAGCTGTCGGCGGAGCCCCGGTTACTATATATTCTATATCGTAAAACCCTTCAATATGATAAAGTCCCGAACGGCTTACTGAAAAACTTGTGGATCCAATGAATACGAGAGCAGGGTTGAAATTGTATACCGTCGTAGTCGTTGTTACCGGTGGTGCTATTAACGTATTACTGCTCCCGTTAAAATCTACTTCAAATCGAACATTGTTGTTAAATGAGGTATTTTCCCAAGTTGGTGCTATAATACCATTTGAAGTAAGCACTTGCCCCGTTGTACCTGTGCTTCCACCAACATTTATGGGGCCATTAAATGTAGTGCCGCCTTCTGCAAAAATATACACTTTGCGATTTACTGCAGTGGTACCAGAACCTACAATAGATAGGCCATCAAAGCCAAAAGAATTGTATCCTATTTTACCTGCATTAATTTCTTTGCCTGCTACACCGGCACCAAATTCTAATGTGTTTAATCCTTCTATTTTCATTGCACCATTTACATGTAGTTTAGCAGTTGGAAAAAATTCTCCAATGCCCACATTTCCATCCCCCCGAAAAGTTGCAATAAATGTAGAATCTGATATGATATCTAGGTAATGACCCTTATTAAAGGAGGATTCATAAGCGCCTCTCATTGTTATACCAACAGGGTTATTAATAGTGCTGAATCTTATTGTACCGGAACGGAGAGCTGTAGAGTCAAGCAACTGAAGCCCCACTGTTGTACTGCTGCGATAATTTATCTGCAATCTGGCAACAGGCATAGGTGTTCCAATGCCCACATTTTGTGCATTTACTATAACTGCAAATAAAATAAATGCACCAGCAATAAATATCCTTTTCATTTTGATAAAATTTTACTTACCAAAACTATTCAATACATAAACTCGAAAAATCCCCCGTTTATGGGGTTTTGTAAAAAATGAGAAAGTAGAAGGTCAGACTAATTTTTCCCGAAAGGCTTTGGCTACCGCTTCGGCTTTGGAATGTACATGCAGTTTTTCGTAAATATTCTTTACATGGCTTCTTACGGTTTCGGTAGATAGAAAACGTTCGGCGGCAATGATCTTGAAACTCTTACCATCAGTTATACCGATTAGGATATCCTGTTCCCTGGGAGAAAGGTTAAATGATTCGTTTGATTGTATGGTTTGTTTTCTAAACATCTGCAATACCCGGGTGGCAATGCTGCCCGTCATGGGTGCACCGCCCTGTACAAAATCATCCAGGGCTTCCAGCAATTTTACCGGCGGCGTTTTTTTTAACAGGTAGCCACTGGCACCGGCCATTACACTCCGGAATATTTTTTCATCATCTTCAAACACCGTAAACATTACCACCTCCACTGCAGGAAAATCTTTCTTTACCAACTTTACGGCTTCTATGCCATTGATGCCGGGCATATCAATATCCATCAGCAGCAGCCGGGGCATATTGGCTTCTGTTTCTGCAAGCAATGTACGCACATCATGCAGCGAAAAAAGTACCTTGAAGCGGCCACTGTTTTCTAACAACAATTGCATGCTTTGCCTCAAAACGTCGTTATCGTCAACAATACCTATTGTTGTCATGGCATAAAGGTGTGTTTATATTATTATATTGCAATCCCCCGTTTGGGGGAAAATTATTTTAACGGATATTGCAACTCAATGCTGCATCCCTTGCCGGGAAAAGTAGTGATCAGCAATGACGCTTTCATTTCATCGGCCCGTTCCTGCATATTTATTAAACCATTGCCAGGTTTATGGTTGGCTCTATCAAACCCAATACCATCATCTGCTATTTTCATTACTAAATTTCTATCAATAACCTGCATTGATAAGAATGCATTTTTACAACGGGCATACTTTATCAGGTTATTCAGTGCTTCTTTATATATCATAAACAAATGCCGCCGGTCCTGCATAGAAATAGTAAGTTCGGTGAGCTGCTTATCAAAATCAAGTTGATAAGTTATATCATTAGGCTCCAGCATTTCTGCTGCCAGTTCCTTCATGCGGAGTACAATTCTCTCTATGGAATCATTTTGTGGATGAATACTCCAGATAATATCATTAATACTATCGCCGGCATTTTGCGCTGACAGGCCTATTTGGGTAAGTAGCGGCGTAACCGGATGTCCCTCACCTAATTGTTTTTTTGCCACCATGGAAAGCATGTTTACACTGCTAACAGTGGACCCGATTTCATCGTGCAGGTCGCGGGAAATATCGTTTCGTAAATTCTGCATCTTGAGTAATTGCTGAATTCGGAAACGATACAACAAATAAAGCAATGTTGCTATTGCCAACAAGGTGAGTACAATAAACCACGGGGTTTGCCAAAAGGGCGGTTTTACTATTATGGATAAATTTATTTCATTGCTCCATATACCACTGCTGTTTATACCCTTAATATGAACTATATAATTACCCGGTGCGAGCCCGGTTAGGTTTATTCGGGCTTCTGGATTGGCCGTCCAGGTATTAGCTGATTGTAAACCTTCTATTTTAACTAAGTAATTTGTTTTAAAAGGGTACAACCAATCCATAGCAGCAAATTCAATACTGATATTGTTTTGATCAAAAGGCAACTCAAGCTTCTTATCTTTTAACGATTGAAGAAAACTGAAAGCTTCTTTATCATTTATTATAATGGAGGTAATTTGTAAAACAGGTATATGGTCTGAGGACACAATTTCTGAAACATCTTTCATTAAAAAACCATTCTCCTGATCAATAGCTATTTTATCGTTGCCGGTAATGGCAATGTTTCCATCCAGGTAATCCCGATCCATTCCATCAAAGCGATTAAACGTACGCCAAATTTTTTCTTCCTGGTTATACATTGCAAGACCTGCCGCAGTATTAACCCAAATACGATTTTCTTTGTCAACTGTAATGTAAGTTGTTACTAAGGAAGGGAGCCCGTCTGCCATAGTAAAAGTTTGGATTAATTCATTCTTTTTGGTACTATACACATGAATGCCATTAGGCGATGTAAGCCACAGGTTATTCTGTTTATCAAAAGCCCCGTCCCAAAAAGCATTGAAAGAAAATTTTGTTCCCCCAAATGTTGTGTCGTAAATGTGCTGTACTTTTTTTTCTTTTCTGTTACAAATAAAAAGGCCGTTTTGAGTTATCACCCAGGGGTTTTGATCCGTATCCATTTTAATATAACGAGAGAATACTGATTTATTTCCTTTGTAATCACTACTCCAGGTAATAGGATAGGTTTCGTACTTATTTTTGAGTACATCAAAATAAATAAAATGATCCCAGCTTAACATCCAGATATTCCCGGTACTTTCAGTTTGCATCCGGAATATTGCATTAAGTAAGGAGTCGGGTAGGGGAGTTATTCCGGTTACCGGTTTTTCAAAAACATTTCTTTTATCGTTCCATAAATAAATTCCACTATTCCAACTCAGCACCCAAATTCTTTGCCTGGCATCTTTAAGAAGGCTGTTAAACCCTATATTACGTGGCGTTGGTATTTCTACTACGGTAATTTTTTTTGCCGTTGTTTCATGTTCTTGTAAAGTATATAAACCATTACCATTTGCTGTTGTTATCCAGTATTGGTGGCGGATGGAGTCCCAGGTAATATTGGCAAAATCAATTTTACTGCCAGGAGCCGTGTCTTCATAAATAATATTCTTCTTTAAACGGGAAAAAGAAGGATGTAACTGATAAACATAATAATTTCCTCCAACAAATATTCCTGCATCTTTTGTTATGGAAACTTTTTGTATGCTGGTGCTTTTTACTGTTAAATCAGCCGGGTTACGGGGTGGTGTAATATCGGTAAAGGAATTGGTTTTTAAATTTAATTGATATAACCCATCATCAAAGCAGGCAGCATATAAAATACTGTCGTTAATTAATTTTACATGGTTTACAATTTTAGGGAAGGGCTTTCTTTTTTGTGTATCATATTTTCTGGTAATTGTATTAAAACAAAGTAAGCCACCACCCCAACTGGGCAACCATAAATTTCCATTGCTGTCTGCTTCGCAATAAAGAATTTGCACTAACTCTTCATCCGGCAGGTTTTTAACTCCGGATGGATAATGAATAAATTGTTTATTCTTTTTATTAAATGAATAAAGCCCATTGAGAGAAGTTACCCACAAAATATCTGCCTCGAATTTATCTTCACATATTGCGGTCACATAATTTTCATCACGTACGCTTCCGTCCTTACATTTATCAGGTTGTGGAAAATGTAGCGCAAAACTGTCTTTTTCATAATTGTATTTTGCTAGTCCCCGGCCAGCCGTAGCAAACCATAAATTACCTTCTTTGTCTTTTAAACCGCTAAAAATACCATAATAGGAGAAGTTATCTGCTGTTGGTTTGGTATATTTTTTAAACAGGCCGGTTTTTTCGCTGTATTTAGTCAGACCATGAAAGAAACCACAAAACCATAGGTCCCCATTTTTATCTTCAACTATTTCTGGTATATTATTATCGGAGGGCGAATTGGGGTTTTTATAATCTGAGTAATAATTTTTATACCGCTTGCCATCAAAACGCACCAAACCATTTAGGTTACCGATCCATAAAAACCCGGCTTTAGACTGGTAAACGGTGAAATTTAGATTGGAAAAATATTTCGCCTCCGGGCCATACGCCATATAGGGGCCCATTTGCTGTTGGGCAAATAGGGTTGTATCACACCATACTAATATGACTATAGATAAAATTATTTTTTGCATTGGTGCCGTTAAAATTATGCGTCTTTATTTGATGCGTTAAAATCGACATTCAGATTTTACTAAACCAATAAATCCCCAAACTGTTAGTTAGGGTACAACTATTAGTTATAGTAAGTTATACAAATTAATAATTTCCGCTTGAATAAGTTGCCCTTTGTAAAGTAGGGTAAAGAATCTTCGAAAAAGTATAGACAGTTCGAATAAAACTTCGACAAATAAATAAAACCCGCTACCAGAGCGGGTTTTAAATCATAACTGCGGACCGGACGGCGGAACTGCCTGCTTTTTACATCTTTCCATCATTTTACAAATCCTTACACAGGCATTGAATTTTAACCAATTAGATGATTCATTCTAATAGGGTGCCGATATATCTTCACATGACTTGATAGGCCTGACATAGAGTAAACGATAGAGTAAAAACGTCAAGTTATGATATATGCACTCAAACCGGTCTGCAAGAAAGACTGGAAAAGAAAAAATGGGACCAGCCTGGTCTTCATTCAGTATTGCATGGGTTCCAACCAGCGCACCATCGTTGATACCCAAATTGCTATTCCACCTGACTACTGGAACAGAAAGTTATTAAAGATCTATGAGTATCTTCCGCCAGAGTACGGGGTCGCTGCTGAGTTGAATGAACGCTTGCAGAAAATGATGCGGCTGGTGGAAGATATGCTGAGCTTCTGTTTGAAGAATACAAGAGATAATCCAATGTTCTTTCTAAAAAAGAACTTTTCACCAGATCTCGATATCACTACCCTGGAACAACGAAAGGATAAAACAGGAAGCCTGGATGTGTATGATCAATTTGATACGTATATTGAATCGAAGAGAAGAAGGATTGCACCGGCAACGGTGAATATCTATATGGAAGTAAAAAGATACCTGCAGGCCTTTGAAAAGTTTCGTGGAAGAAAAATAACTTTTAAGTCCTTCGATGTAGACTTCTATCATGAGTTCGTTGAATTCATGACCTTCGATTATGTTTCTTACCGCTATACAAAAACGAAAATAAAAGGCTTAAAAAGAAATACGCTTGATAAAGCCGTAAAGCATTTGCGAATGTTCCTCAAAGACAGGATAAGACGCAAGATCATTCCACCGATTGACCTGACGGAATACAAAGTAGTGGAAGAAATCGCCGATGCTACTTACCTCAGCATGTATGAAATAGAAATGATCCGCAACCTTGATCTATCGCTAAACCCGAAACTAGAAATGGCGAGAGATCTATTAGTGTTGGGTTGCCTGACAGGACTACGATTTTCTGATTTCAGCAATATTAAATCAGAAGATATCAGGAATGGGAAATTGCATATCAAACAACAAAAGTCGGATCACTGGGTGGTGATACCTCTGCGTCCGATAGCTCATGATATACTCATGACTAAATTAAAAGGTCAGATACCCAGAACATCAAATGCAGCCTTTAATGATGAGATCAAAAGAGTCTGCGAGATTGCCGAAATAAATGAATCAATCAAGTTTTCTTACAAAAAAGGTAACAGAGACATTGAGGAAATAAAACCAAAATACAAATGGATCACCTTTCATTCCTGCCGGAGATCATTTTGCACTAATGAGTTTTTAGCGGGTACACCTGTTGAGTTGATCATGAAAATTAGCGGCCATAGAAGCCTGAAAGACTTTTATCGGTATATCAAGGTGACACCCGACCAGGCGGCTTACCAGATTGAAAAAATTTGGAAGGAAAGGGAGCAAGTTTTGGTCGGACTGGTGGCAGGGTAATTATTGGGTCTGCGTAACTGACTCTATTTCAAAGCATAATTTCATCCGATATTAACGTTTGCTATAGTGAACACTTAAGCCTATATTTGTTTATTATAGCGAACGTTATGGAAAACAGAACAATTACCCTTACCCCTAAATTAGAGAAGATTCTAACTGAATTAGGAGGAAATATAAAGCTGGCTCGGTTACGAAGAAAATTAACCACCGAACAAGTTTGTGAACGGGCTAATATTAGCCGAACCACTTTATGGCAAATAGAAAAAGGAATGCACAATGTCACGATCGGTGCCTATACACAAGTCTTATTTATCCTTGGCCTTGAAAAAGACTTGCTGCGGGTGGCGACCGATGATGAACTCGGCCGGAGATTACAGGATGCCGATCTGGAAATTAAAAAAAGAGGACCCAGGAAAAAATAAATCGCCATGGACATTTTAGTTTACGCCGACTGGATAGAATTAGAAGGGCCTGCCTTGATGGGAACTCTCTCGGTTGCCCATACCAAGGGACGGGAGATTTTCTCATACGTTTATGACAAAGCATGGTTGGATAGGGGGCTAGCTCAAAACTTAGACCCCGATCTGCAACTTTTCGCAGGCACTCAATACCTTTCAACCGGAAAAAAGAATTTTGGAATTTTTCTCGACTCATCACCTGATAGATGGGGACGTGTTTTAATGGTAAGAAGAGAAGCCATTAGTGCAAGAATGGATTCCAGAAAGGCAAAGACACTTTTTGAAGAAGATTACCTTCTTGGAGTATTTGATGCACACCGGATGGGCGCTCTCAGGTTTAAAAAAGATGCAAATGGCCCATTCTTACATGATAACGCAAGCCTTGCATCGCCTCCCTGGACATCATTACGGGAACTTGAATTTGCAAGTTTGCAATTGGAAAAAGATGTATTGACAGACGAGGAATCATTGAAATGGCTCAATATGTTAATGGCCCCGGGTGCATCGCTTGGCGGGGCACGGCCAAAAGCAAGTGTAGTTGATACAAAAGATAATTTATGGATAGCAAAATTTCCCAGTGGAAACGACCAGGTTGATATAGGTGGTTGGGAAATGGTTGTTAATGTACTTGCTAAAGAAGCTGGTCTGAACATTGCTGATGGCCAGGTAAAGAAATTTAATAGTAAACATCACACTTTTCTTTCAAAAAGATTTGACAGAGTCAAGGGTAACGGCCGTATTCACTTCGCCTCTGCTATGACATTGCTTGGCTATTCTGATGGAGCCGAAGGGGTTTCTTATCTTAACCTGGCTGAATTCATCATGCAAAATGGCGCAAACGTCAAAGACGATTTGGAACAATTATGGCGACGAATCGTTTTTAATATTTCTGTAAAAAATACAGATGACCATCTTCGTAACCATGGATTTTTGCTCACTCCCCAGGGATGGATACTTTCTCCGGCCTTTGATGTTAATCCTGTTTATCACGGAAGAGGTTTGACACTAAATATTTCTGAGACGGATAATTCTTTGGACTTTGACCTGGCAAGTTCAGTGGCAAAATATTTCAGGGTGTCAGGAAATAAAGCAACTACAATCATTTCTAAAGTACAGCAAGCTGCAAGCAAATGGCAAAAGGTTGCAAAGGCCTATAAGATTCCTGCCAGTGAACAGGATTTGATGGCTCAGGCTTTTGAAAAGTCCGCTCCTTAAAAATATCCGTTATGACATTACAATATTGTTCCGACCTGCATTTGGAATTCAGGGAAAATAAACAATTCCTCAATCAGCATCCTCTACAGTCTAAAGCCGAAATTTTAATATTGGCTGGTGATATTGTCCCATTTATTGAGATGGATAAGCACAAAGATTTCTTTAATTACATTTCAGACAATTTTAAAATGACTTATTGGCTCCCTGGTAATCATGAGTATTATTATTCCGATGCGTCCGAACGATCAGATTTCATCAATGAAAAAATAAGGGATAATGTATTTTTAGTGAATAATATATCTATTCAGCAAAATGATGTAAGGCTTATTTTTTCTACACTATGGTCAAAGATCAGCCCTGTAAACGAATGGCAGATCGAGCGCAGCTTAAGCGATTTTCAGGTTATCAAATTCAATGGACATTTTTTTTCTGTCTCCAACTTTAATCAATTACATTCAGATAGTCTGAATTTTATAGAAAAGGAATTAAGCCAGAATAATGCTGGTAAGACAGTAGTCGTTTCTCACCACGTACCTACTTTTTTGAATTTCCCTTCTCAGTATAAAGGAAGTATTTTAAACGAAGCCTTTGTTGTTGAGTTATTTCCTCTAATTGAATCTTCGAATATTAATTATTGGATTTATGGACACCATCACAGTAATACCCCGGATTTCAGCATTGGAAACACTGTCTTACTTACTAATCAAATGGGATATGGTAGAAACGAGGAAAATCAGGATTTCAGATTAGATAAGATAGTAACCTTGTAAACAAAGATGGCTACCTTTTAAAAGATAGACTCCCTCTGTCAACATCTTTCAATAAATCATCTTCGCCTTCAATCATAGGGTCATACCAATCTGCTTTCCTATGAGACCACTCCAGCCAACTTTTTATCCTTTCGGGGGCGTCGTTTTGCCCTATTGTCTTTTCTACTGCAGCAAGATAATTACGAAGATTATTCACCTTATGCCACCGCTCTGCTTTTACCATCAAATCTTTGAATTCGCTTAATTCATTTTCTTTTAGTTGCTGTGCATCTATCACGGCTTGGCGTTTCCTTTCTATTTCCTCGAAATATTTTCGATGCTTCTCCTGTTCAGCCGTCAATTCGGCGCTGGCTATTTCCAATTTGGAAACAATCTCGGGTAAATAATTTTCCAACGGTTGTTTTCCATCTTTCCATTCCTTAATGGGGTAGCCGTCATACTTAAAATATAAAATATTAACCGGGTGAAATTCGGAACTATCGTAGTGCTTTCCCGGGACAATAACTCTCTTTGTTTTTTCCCGAAAGCAAATCCTGAATTCCTGCTCGTTAATACTGACATAAGTGAAGCCGTTTTTTAAGATGATCTCATGCTTTCTTGCCCTGATTGCTTTTATTAGAGTATCCATAAACAGCAAAGCCCGGTTTATATTTTTGGGAGTGACCTTTATATCAAGACCATCTCTTGAACGGGAAACCATTCCCTGGTAAATGAAAGTGTCTTTGCTGGTTAAGTATTGCCTGGCTTCAATAATCAATTTATCCGGGTGACTAAGCTTATCTGGAACAATAAGGGATAGTGCAGGATCATTCTTTATTTGCTTCGTTAAAACAGATAATGACTTAGTATCTTTTTTATCGTCATCCGTTCGTAATGATAAAGTGATGGTTCCTTCTCCTTCAATCGATTCAGGAAACGGAATAATGCGGACTTTTTTTCCGAATTGCTGCTTCATCCAATGGCCTGCTTTCGGTAATGGAATGTTCATACGCTTGCATATCTTGCGTAAGCCGTTATCAGAAATTTTATACCTTTTTGATAAAGATAACATTGGTTCAGACCATACCAGATCATAGAGGTCTTTTCGGGTGACTGTTA
>CAVZHZ010000005.1:0-86677 GCA_963775145.1 uncultured Chitinophagaceae bacterium | reverse complement strand
CTGCCGCAGGCGGGTTTATAGTTTATCGTTTGCTCTAATTCAATAACTCTTCAGCAGTAGAGCCACCAGGAAATTTTCAGGTAGTAATAAAATAGTGGCAGTTACCCCAAATGGCTTTAGCTACCAAGACGAACCGATTCACCTGAATAACCACAAACCTGCAAACCACAAACTATTCCGTTATTTCAAATATCGCTTCAATTTCTACTGAAACATTATTAGGTAAGGATCCCATACCCACCGCGCTGCGCACTCCTTTGCCATTTTCATTACCCCATAATTGCACATACAGTTCACTGCAACCATTAATGATCAGGGCGTGTTTGGTATAGTCAGGCACCGCGTTCACCATTCCCAGAATTTTAATCACCCTTTTTATTTTCTCCAGGGTGCCAAAATGATTTTTTATGGAACGGAGAATCGCTAATCCGCATTGTAACGCGGCCCGTTTGGCTTCTTCATCGTTTACTTCGTTACCTACTTTACCGGTGATAAAACTTCCATCTTCATTAATGGACACATGCCCTGATACATACAGGAGGTTGCCCACTACCAGGGTGGAGTGATAAATCCCCTTTGAACCCGGTAAGGTGGGCAATGCAAGTCCCAGTTCACTTAATTTTTGTTCGGTGTTTCTTGTATTCATAACATATTAAATAAATAAATCTAAAATTAATACCCCAATCAACCCGACAACCGAAACAATACTTTCCATTACTGACCAGGATCGGATCGTATCTTTTATAGACAGGTTGAAATATTCTTTGAAAAGCCAGAACCCCGAATCGTTTACATGCGAAAACATTAAACTGCCGGCCCCAATAGCAAGTACCATCAGGTTAGCGTCGGATGTACTGCCGGCTAATACCGGCGCCATGATACCCGCAGCCGTTAGGCCCGCTACAGTCGCAGATCCCAGGCAAACCCGGATAACGGCGGCGATGAGCCAGCCCAAAATGATTGGATTGATCGTCATGTTTTTCAACAGATCACCAATCTCTTTACTTACTCCACTATCAATAAATACCTGCTTGAGGGCTCCTGCTCCCGCGACAATCAGTAAAATTAAGGCAACATCTTTAACGGCTTCCCCATAAAAATTCATTATCTCTTTTATGTTTTTGCCATTCGCCAATCCAAGCGACCAGGTGGCTACAATTAAAGAAAGTAGCATAACAATGACTGCATCCCCAAAAAAACTAATCACTTCTTTTGCGCTCCCTTCAACAGATATGATAAAAGGCAATGCGGTGGTAATAATCAAAAGTACCACCGGTAACAAGGAGGAAAAAAAACTATTGAAGCCGCCAGGCAGTTGATTAGCCGGAATATTTTTCGGTTGAAAGGTTTGCAGTGGAACCGACTTAATATTCTTTAATGTTTTGGCGAACACGGGTCCTGCTAAAATAATGGCGGGTATAGAAATGACAATGCCATATAATAATGTAATGCCGAGGTTAGCATTGAATTGGGCAACGAGGGCAGAAGGAGAGGGATGCGGGGGTAAAAATCCATGGGTTACAGAAAGTGCGGCTAACATGGGCAGCCCCACATAAACGGCGGGTAATTTGGTTTGATATACTACTGAGAAAATAAGAGGGATCAACAAAACGAACCCAACACTATAAAATAACGGGATACCCACGATAAATCCGGTAATCATCATGGCCCATTGAAAATATTTTTCGCCAAAGGTTTTCATCAGCACATTGGATATTTTTTGTGCAGCCCCGCTTTCGGCCACTATCTTTCCCAGCATGGCACCAATGCAAATAATGATTACCAGTTCACCCAGCATATCACCAATCCCTTTTTTTACCGATTTGGTAAGATCAGCTACCGGGATACCCAGCCACCAGCCGGCCAGCAGCGATACAAATAAAAAAGCAAGAAAGGGATTTATTTTAGCCCATGCAATGAGCAGTATGAGTAGGGCAATACAGCAGGCAACAATTAAAAGGCTCATTACTGGTATTTATCGTGGAGACAATTACCGAATTTAAAACTAAAAATCAGTAAGAATAAATAAAACCTCCCGGCCACTATTGCTGCTGCTGCTGAGCGGCAAAGGTTTCGGATATGATCGCAACCTCCGTTTCGGTAATTGGTTTTTCCTGCTTTTCAAGTTTCACATGATTGGTTTCCTGGAAAACATGGCCATCTTCATAACCCACGGAAACAAAGACAAACAAATATTGACGGGAAGGTCCTTTGAATGTTCCTTTTACCGGGGTGCAATCACTAAAATTGCGACCTACCGCCAGTTTAACGTGGTTGTTGGTGATCCAAACATTATTGGTGGGGTCAATGCCGGCCCATCCGAATTGAGGTATCCAGGCATCAACCCAGGCATGGGTGGCTCCTTCGCCGCGCATACCGTTTTTATTCGGGCATATATAGCCGCTAACATACCGGCAGGGAATATTTAATGTCCGGAGTATTTGTAAAAGCACGTGGGCAAAATCCTGGCAAACACCACCCTGGTGCTGCAGTATTTCATCCACGGTGGTTTCAATAGTGGTGATCCCTTTGGTATATGTGAAATTGTTGAAAATATATTCACTGCTTTGCATTACCACCTGGGCCACATGGGTACCGGGGAGATATACTTGTTTGCAAATGGCTTCAATAATGGATTGTTGTTCTATACTTTCTGGCCGGCTTAATTCCATCAGGTGCAGTTGAGAGGCCGTTTCCTGTTCCAGTTCCGAGAAACTGCTGTTGAAGTTCACTTCTAATTGGGAGGCCAGCATGGTGCGAACGATCAGTTTACTTTCGACCACCAGTTCCTGGTGGGGCTCAATAAGACTGAACAATCCGGCCTTATTGCCCCAGTAATCCGTATACGTTTGTAATTCCGGTTGTGAAGTAATCTGGAGATCGTGTTGCAACACTTCCTGTTCCGGGCATTGAAATGGAAAGATCCGGATCTCGTTTACACTTTCCGCTACTGGTTTTTCGTAGGAGTACTTGGTGATATGGTGTATTTTGAAGACCGACATGGTACAAACTTAAGTATAAGAAAAAAAAGATTGACTGAGGGCACGGCTGAACTGCAGAAGATTTCCTCTTGTTTCCTCCAGGTAGGCGGGCAAACCACTGCGTCGGATCCATTCAAAATCGGCAAACTCCACATTGCTGTATAACCGGCCGAATTGTTTAAGCAGGGTATATTTTTCCGCGGGGTTATTTTCCTTTACTACATCATCCAGGTATTTTTTAACCCGTGTTAAACTATACATGATAGAATGCGGGAATTGCCCGTTAAAGATTACCTGGTGGGCAACGTTGTGATTGTATTCGGTGCTCCGGTAATTTTTCAGGTGAAATTCATATCCTGACAAGGAAAACAGTAAACCCCGCCAGTATAAGATATCCCGGCCCTGGTTCATGTCGTATCCAATTGTTTTGTATTGTTTGTCGGTTAATTCGATAGTCAGCAAGCATCGTTCAATATATTTACCAAGGCTCATAAAACTCCAGCTCATGCCGCGGGGCATAGTACTATCGGTAATGCCGGTATAGAGTAAGCAGTTTTTTAGAAGATGTTCAAGAGAAGAAATGTTATCACTGCTTTTCAATTGCGTATCTATTTTGGAACTATTGATCAGATGATACATATGATTCACCTGTTCCCACACTTCTTTGGTAATATGATCCTGCATTCCGCGCGCATTTTCCCGCGCTTTGTTCAAAATTACTTTGAGAGAGTTTGGATTTTTTACATCCAGCAGCAGTAAGTTAACGGCCTCTACCGGTTTTTTTTCGAGTTCATGAATATCAGTTTCTGACAGACCGGAAAAAATCTCCAGCATAGGTTTCCAGCTGCTGCTTCCGGTGGGTCCTTTATCAAGCGATAATACATAACTGGTTTGAAGCATTCGCAGCATTCCTTCTGATCTTTCCAGGTACCGGTTCAGCCAGTACATTGAATCGGCAATTCTACTTAGCATATTTTAAAGTTCCTATGGTTTCTTATTTTATCATTGTTGTCCGACTAAGTATGTTAAAGGTTTCAACTGCAAGTATCACCTCACCCCAACCCCTCTCCTTGAGGAGAGGGGCTAGAACCCGCTCTGCAAGAGGCTTTAATAATTATTAAGATGATTTTAGTCGGACAATAATATTATTTTATTCATTATTAATTAACCTAAATGCTGAATAAGTGCAGGGCAGATCAGTTAACGAAAAATAATATTTATCAGTAGCCCGCCCAATTTTACATTTTATATTTTTCATTTTTCATTCGTCATTTTACAGATCTACCACCCAGGTATCCTTGCTTCCTCCACCCTGCGATGAATTTACCACTAAGGATCCTTCGCGCAACGCCACCCTTGTTAAACCACCTGGTACTATTTCGATTCCGGCAGGTCCGCATAAGGCATAGGGGCGCAGGTCCACATGACGGGGCTGTATCTTTCCATCGATAAAGCAAGGCACCGTCGATAATTTGATAATGGGCTGGGCGATAAACTCACGGGGGTTATCGGCCACCTTAATTTTGAAGGCTTCAATTTCTTCTTCTTTGGCACTATTGCCCATCAGCATACCATAACCGCCGGACTGATTAGTCCGTTTCAATACCATATTATTGATATTATTGAAAACATAATCACGGGCTGCGGGTTCATTAAGATGATAGGTAGGCACATTTGGCAAAATCGGTTCTTCATTCAGGTAATACCTGATCATATCGGGAACATAGGCATATACCGCTTTGTCATCTGCCACTCCATTGCCCACGGCATTCACAATCGCTACATTTTCTTTTCGGTAAGCCCCCATTAATCCGGGTACTCCCAGGGCACTATCCGGACGAAAAGTTAAAGGATCAAGAAACTCATCATCTACCCGGCGATAGATGACATCTACCTGGTCCGGACCATGCGTAGTTTTCATATATACTTTATGATTACTGACTACCAGGTCCCTTCCTTCCACCAGGGGAATTCCCATCTGGCGTGCTAAGAATGTGTGTTCATAATAAGCCGAGTTATAAATCCCGGGGGTTAATATTACGGCCACCGGGTTACTGATCGGCCGGGGTGATAACGATAATAAAATGGAGTGGAGTAATAATGGATAATTATTTACCATTCTCACATGATTGGCGGAAAGCTGTTCGGAAAAAAGTCGTTTGGTGACTTCCCGGTTTTCGAGCATATAGGATACCCCGGAAGGAGTTCGCAGGTTATCTTCCAATACGAAAAAAGTACCCTCTTCTCCCCGAATAAGATCTATCCCTGATATATGTACATAAATATCAAAGGGCACATTGATCCCAAAAACTTCCCGGGTAAAATGCGGACAGGAAGCAATCAGCCATGCCGGAATGATTTTATCTTTTATGATTTGCTGTTCGTGGTAAACATCTTTAAGAAAAAGATTAAGCGCTTTGAGCCGTTGCTTTATGCCAGACTCAATATGATCCCATTCTTTACTGGTGATAATGCGGGGTAAAATATCGAACGGAAATATCCGTTCGATCCCGGCATCATCACTATACACTGTAAATGTAATACCCTGGTTCATGAAGAGCTCTCCGGCCTGAACATCCTTTTGATGCAGGTTTTCGGTGGTCAGTTGACCGATGGATTGCAGCAGGGCGCGATATGGGGCCCGGATTGAATCCGGCGCCATCATTTCATCCCAGGTTTGTGGCCGGGCATATCCAGCCAACAGTTCTTCTGCTGTCATAACAGTTAGTTTAAAAACAAAAAGGTTACCGGTCCCTTACGGACAAGCAACCTATTGCATACAATTTAAGTAAAAAACAATAGAAAAAGCAGAAAGGGCCAAAATCAGAAAAGAAAGATTTACTAATGTCTAAAAAGTTATGGTTGCCGCAATCATGGGTTGTAATATTGTTTACAGTCAATCTTCAGAAATTATCATTTAATTCTTTTTTAATTCCTCCCTGGAAAGTAAATAGCGGGTCATAAAAATACCCGGGCCATTTTCGGACGGACTTAAGGTAAAGGGTGTTACCTGTACAAGTTTCCAGCCTTCATCGGTAAAACTTTTTAATGTTTTAAGAACCTGATCTTCATTTTCTTTAATGTTTTGAAATTAATCCCGACCAGGCTAAACAGGTTATTCATATCACTTTCTCTCTGGGAACCGTCGGGGTTGGTGATCAGCATCTTGGATCGGCCAAGCCCGCCTCCGATGACTGATTCAACGGTTGTTATTTGCATAAACTGGATTTTGTTTTCTGCTTTGTTTTCCTGCCCCAGAATTTCACCCCCGGTGGAGATTGTCAGTAACAAAAAGAGCAGCATTTTTTCATATATATTTATTAGGTTTAAAAACAGCAATATACACAAGCTGCAATTATTAATTTATACCGATTGGGTTAAGGGAAAGTAAATAACCTTCTTTTTTCGGAAAACCCATAAGAAGACAGGTAAATGATAACAGGGGTTAATTGGAAAATAATCTCGAATGTAATATTAGATAGAAATAAGAAGGCGCTGAGTCGGGAGGCAGTCTGCAGATGATTGGTTGCACTAATCCACCAGGCATAAAATTTACATGAACGATGCAGCATTTGCTGTAATTCTGTTATCCTATTACGCTGTAGGTCCTTTAAATGTGAAGGAATAACAGGTTTGTTTAAACTTTGTTTGGCGAACCGGAGCAAATTAAAACAATCAATGATCAATAATTTTAGAATCAATAGTTTAAGCAACTGGTTTACGAAATCGATTGCATAAAAATATAAACAGCGAATAGCATTTTATCTCTATATTGCCAGTATTATTACTTTGCACATACTAATTAACCAGACCTTCATATTTATTACTAAAAACTGCTTTTTATGCCAAGACTAAGAAAGTTAACTCTTTTATCGTTTTTTCTTTTGCTGGTAAGCATGGTTCAAGCGCAAAACAGAACCATTACCGGAAGAGTAACATCGGCTGCAAATGAGGCACTGGTTGGTGCATCTGTTGTGGTGAAAGGAAATTCCAGGGGAGTTGCCACCGATATCAATGGAAGATTTTCCATTTCCGTGCCGGCTGGAAGAGTAACATTGGTAATATCCAACATTGGATTTGCCCCGGTGGAGAGAGTTGCGGAAGCAAATGTTTCCGAAATCAATGTGGTACTTTCTGAGAGCCAGGGAGAGTTGGAAGGAGTAGTAGTTACGGCTCTTGGTATTTCACGTCAGCGAAAAACGCTTGTATATGCTACACAAACGGTGAAGACTTCAGAATTAACGGAAGCTCGTGATGCGAACAACGTCATCAATTCCCTTTCTGGTAAAGTAGCCAACGCGGTGATCACACAAGGTTCGGGTGGTCCGGGTAGCGGTGCCCGCATTGTATTAAGAGGTAACCGCTCCATCCAGGGAAGTAATAATGCCCTGATTGTGGTAGATGGGGTTCCGATTAGTAATAATACCAATGGTACAGCAGGAAGTGACTTTGGTTCCGTGAATGGTTCAGATGGAGCTTCGAGCATTAACCCGGACGATATTGAATCGGTAACCGTATTGCGTGGCGCTTCCGCCGCCGCTCTTTATGGAAGCCAGGCAGGTAATGGAGTAATTGTTATAACCACCAAAAAAGGTAAAAAAGATAGGATTAGCCGTTACCATAAATTCTGGGGTGGCTGTTGAATCTGTTTTTGCCTTACCGGAATTTCAAAATTCATACGGCCAAGGTAATGGAGGTGTATTATCAGCATACTTCAGGCGAAAGCTGGGGAGCTAAAATGACCGGGCAGAATTATACCAACCACCTGGGACAACCAGCTACCTATTCCGCACAACCGGATAACGTAAAAGATTTTTTCCGGAAAGGAGTAAGTTTCAATAATTCTATTGGAATTACCGGCGGTAATGAAAAAATGCAAACGTATTTGTCATATACTAATAATGCAGTCCAGGGTATCATTCAGAAAAATAACCTGGAGCGTCATACGGTTAATCTCCGCATAACGAATCAACTGGGAAGCCGATTCTCCACAGATGCCAAAGTAACTTATTTACTTCAGGAAATTAAGAACAGGCCCCGTACGGGTGAAGAGAACTCTCCGGTAAGTAATATATACAATCTGGCCCGTAGTATTCCTACAGATGTTGCCAAGCAGTCCGAACAATTAAATAACGTAGGTATTCCAACCCCTACTACTTTCCCTTCAACGCTGAGTTCGATTTATCAGAACCCTTATTGGGTAATAAACCGCACGGCCATTAATGAATCCAGGGACCGGTTGATTGGATTTTTAACTGGTAAATTTAAGATCACAGACTGGTTAACCCTTTCCGGAAAGGCCAATCTGGATAAGACGTTTGACCGAGGAGAAACTCAAATTTCTGAAGGAACGATATTGTATTCAAGATCTGGCGGTGAATATTCCAAGAATGACATCACCGTTACCGAAAAATGGTTTGATGCCATGCTGGAGGGAAATAATAATATTACTTCGGATCTGAAAATCAACTATCGCGTGGGTGGAATATTCCAGGATAGTAAATATGATGCTAATTTCTCCTCAGCCGGTGGTTTGAATATCACTAACAAATTCAGTATGAATTTCGCCAAGAGCCCTGCAGTTAGCTCTGGCTTTACCCAGATACAGACCCAGTCGGTTTTTGGTCAGGCGAATATTTCTTTCAAAGACGCGATATTTATGGATTTGAGCTTGCGCAAGGACTGGGATTCCCGCTTACCTTCGCCGCATTCATTCCTTTATCCTTCTATTGGGGTATCTGCGATTTTATCAGACCTGATAACAATGCCTACCGCCATATCATTCCTGAAAGCGAATGTTAACTATGCCGAGGTGGGTAACGGTGGTCGTTATGGTTTATTGAAATCAGTATACAATTACGGACAGGGCGCCGGAAATGGTTTCTTACAAATCAGTTCCACCTTGCCTTTACCAGGATTAAAACCAGAAATTGTTAAGAACCTGGAATTTGGCCTGGAAGCAAGATTCATGAATAATAGAATCGGATTTACAGCTACCTATTATAAGAGCAATTCATTTAACCAATTGCTCCAGGTGGCGCTGCCCGTTGCTACCGGGTTCTCCAGTCAGTATATTAATGCAGGAAATATCCAGAATACCGGATTTGAATTTGTTGCTAATGGAGCACCCCTTCAAAACAGGGACTTCAAATGGGATATTACATTCAACCTGGCAATGAATAAGAATAAAGTGGTTGAATTAAGTGATGACGTTAAGATATTTTACCTGGGCGGAGGTTTTGGCCGGTCAGCTACGCCGGTTGTTGAAGAAGGTAAAGCATACGGCGACCTGCTGGCATTCAAGTGGGCTACAGATGCCAAGGGTAATCGCATTGTTGGCGCCGATGGTAAGCCTATGCTGACTCAAGATCAAAGTTTTATAGGCAATTTTAATCCAAAGGCAACTATAGGCTTTACCAACACGTTTGAGTATAAGGCATTTTATTTACGGGTATTGATTGATGGTCGCTTTGGCGGGACAGTCGTTTCAGGAACTGAAATGAACCTGGCATTCAGTGGAATTCCAAAAGTAACGGAAGCAAACCGGGAAGGTGGTTGGAAATTGGGAGGAGTGGATGCCACCGGACAACCGGTTACTACCGCTATCACGGCACAGGATTTCTGGCAGATTGCATCGGGTAAGCGTTATGGAGCTGGAGAATTTTTTGCATATAACGCAACCAATTTGAGGGTTCGGGAGTTATCACTAGGCTATGAAATACCAGTAAAAAGTCTTAAAGTTGTGAAATCGGCCAGGCTATCATTCGTTGCCCGTAACCTATTCTGGTTATACAGGGGAAAATCTCGCCTGGATATTCCCGGAATCGGAACCCGGAAAATGTGGTTTGACCCAGACATGAGCCTTGGTAACGGTAACTGGCAGGGAGTTGAATATGGAACATTGCCGGCCACCCGCAGCTTAGGATTGAATTTACAGGTAACTTTTTAATTCAAATTTTTAAACACTATCAAATATGAATCGAATCACCATTTTTAACCGGATGCATATTGCGCTTTTATGTTGCAGTATACTTCTCTGGTCCTGTACTAAAAAATTTGATGAGATTAATACGGATCGAAATTCCGTAGCCACCGTGGGTTCTGCCGAATTACCCTTCCTGTTTGCCAAAGCAGAGGCCAGTTCGGTACCTAGTATCTGGACCTACCAGATTGCGCAAAATCTTTTTGCCGATCAGTATGCACAGTATTTTGCCTGTACAGCAACTTATTTTCCGTCCGACCGGTTGAACATCCGGATGGATTGGGTGGGTGCTGCCTTTAATCCGATCTATACGGATATGGTGCCCCAGTTGCAGTCTATATTTAAAGCAGCTAATCCGGCCAGTGCAGAATATGCTATTGCCAACATCATATGGGTGAATGGATTTCATAAGGTAACAGACTATTGGGGACCGATCCCTTATTTTAATGCCGGTGAACCAGGCAAGTCTGTTCCTTATGATCCCCAGGATAAAATCTATGATGATTTCTTCAAGAGATTAACGGCTGCGGTTACTGTTTTGAAAACAAAAACAAGCGAAACACCCTATGGAAGTTTTGACCTGATTTATGCAGGTAATGTAAATAAGTGGATCAAATTTGCCAATTCTCTTCGCTTACGCTTAGCATTGCGTATTTCAAAAGTTGATCCCACCCGCGCAAAAACGGAAGCAGAAGCTGCGTATGCCGCTGGTGTCATGTCAACCAGCCCGGATGATGATGCGTTGATCAAGAAGAGTACGGTAGGTGCAGATAATAATGGACTTTCCATTATGTCTGATTGGAATGAGTTCCGCATGAGTGCTTCTATGGAGTCTGTTTTGAAGGGATATGCCGACCCCCGCCTGTCTGTATACTGGTTACCTAATGGTGCTACAAAGACAAATCCAAATGGTACCGGTCAATATGATGGTATTGAGAAATGGTCTTACTTCTACCCAATTAACGGACGCTAAGAATGCCCCAACGGCTAATGCAAAAGTAGGTAAGCGTTGGTCATCCCCTGATTTTGGTGGAGACGCAGGCTACCTTTCAACACCTCAAAATATCATGTCAGTGCGCAGAATCCTATTTCATTCGTGCTGAAGGTGCTTTATTAGGATGGAATATGGGTGGTACTGCCAAAGAATTATATGAAGCCGGTATTACCAATTCCATGAAGCAATGGGGTATCACTGATGCTACTGCGATCAACAATTATATCAATAGTACTAATGTCCCTGTTGCCCCGGCCGATTTCCTGAATTCACCGGCGGTATCCAATGCACCAATCAGGTTTGCTGCCGATGCAGCTACCCAGAAGTTGCAAATTGCTATCCAAAAATGGGTGGCTATATTCCCTGATGGATATGAAGCATGGGCCGACTATCGCAGGGCACGTACATTCATTCTTTATCCGGTTGCCAATTCTGATAATCCGGATATTACCAATACAACCACCCAATGGATTGAGAAGAATTCCATTCCTGCTTTCAGAAAAGCAGAATAACAAAGCAGCCGTTGAAGCAGCGGTATCCTTGTTAGGCGCGGGCGGTGATAAAGTAACTACTCCTCTATGGTGGGATAAGAATTAATTTATTTGTGTATTTACCATAAAGATTCCATCGAAGAGTTTACATTCGATGGAATCTTTTTTTATGAGATTAATCTTGACCGTTAATAAATACTATTTTATGGTTACGATATTTATGCATTATTTACCGGTACTGCTTTTTATGTGCTGTTGCTTTTTCCGGTTGCCTGTCAATGATGATAAATCACCTGTTCACCAGCATTGATGAAAAGAGCACCGGGGTTAATTTCCAGAATACACTTTTTGAAGATGGCCCGCTGAATGTGGCCAACTATATTTATTTCTATAATGGAGGCGGCGTGGCGATCGGGGATATTAATAATGATGGATTGCAGGATATTTTCTTTACCGGAAATATGGTTAAAAACCGCCTGTTCCTGAATAAAGGAAATTTTAAGTTTGAAGATATTACCCCGCACAAGCGGTGTAGCCGAAAAGCAGGGATGGTGTACCGGCGCTACCATGGCCGATGTGAATGGAGATGGTAAACTGGATATTTATATCTGCCGCAGTGCCGATGTAAATCCGGATCTCCGGAAGAATCTATTGTTTATCAATAATGGCGATCTGACTTTCACAGAAAGAGGCGATGAGTTTGGGCTGGCAGACTACGGGCTATTCCACACAGGCTTCATTTTTTGATTATGATAAAGACGGGGACCTCGATTGTTTTATTATCAATCACTCTATCCAGAAATATACCGCAGGGGTGCAGGATAATCCGGAATTACGAAAAGAACATAATCCAGACTATGCCAGTAAACTGTACCGGAACGATAACAGTCATTTTACCGATGTAAGTGATGCAGCAGGGTATCATTTCTAATGTGCTCACTTTTGGATTAGGAATTGCCATTTCGGATTTTAATAATGATGGCTGGCCCGATATTTCTGTATCCAACGATTTTAATGAACCCGATTACCTGTTCATCAATAACCGGAACGGAACATTTACTGAGCAGCTTAGAAAATCTATGGATGAATATTTCTCTGTATTCGATGGGATCAGATGCTGCTGATTATAATAATGACGGATTTGTTGACCTGGTTACCTTGGATATGTTGCCGGAAGATAATAAGACTATAAAAATGCATAGCGGTGCGGAAAACTTTGATAAGTTCCAGTTTCTTTTTACCCAGGGATTTTATTACCAGTACAGCCGCAATATGCTGCAACAAAATAATGGGGATGGCACTTTCAGTGAAGTAGGCCAACTGGCCGGCGTATCCAATACCGACTGGAGTTGGGCCGCTCTTTTCGGCGATTATGATAATGATGGACAATAAAGATCTATTTGTAACCAATGGCTATGTGAAGGACTATACGGAAATGGATTTTTTAAAATATACGGTGGATAGGGTTATACGAAACATGCGAAAAGATTCCGTTGATCCGATTCCTGCATATATAGGGAAAATGCCCACTATCGAAATCCCGAATTATATTTTTCAGAACCAGGGAAACGGCACTTTTAAAAAGAAAACTACGGAATGGGGATTTGATCAGCAAGGGAGTATCTGCCGGAGCGGCTTATGCCGATCTCGATAACGATGGGGACCTGGACCTGGTATAAACAATAACAACAATTTCGCAGACATTTATTAGAACAACTGCGAAAAGATTATTAAAAATAATTACCTGCGCGTTCAATTGAATGGAGGAACTTGCCAATTCAAGAGGAACCGGCACCAAAGTAAAGTTGTTTTGTAAAGGCGAACAATATTACCAGGAACAATCGCCTGTTCGGGGTTTTCAATCCTCCTCCGATCCGGTCCTGAATTTTGGGGTAGGAAAAAATACGGTTATTGATTCCGTACTTGTTATCTGGCCCAATGATAATTTTCAAAAACTGGTATCTGTACCGGTTAATCAATCGCTCATTCTTAAAATAACTGATGCTACCGAAAAATGGACATACGATACAGCGGTTGATAAAAGTAACTCCCTGTTTACTCAAACAACCCTGGCCGATGTACGCTACCCGGAAAATTCTTTTAATGATTTTACCGTACAAACTTTATTGCCCAATTACCTGACCCGCCAGGGACCTAGTATTGAAGTGGCCGACATTAACAAAGATGGACTGGAAGATTTCTTTATCGGCGGCGCCAAAGACAAAGCGGCGCAAATATTTCTGCAAAATAAAAACAATACATTCTCTTCAAGACCCTCGCCCGCGTTTATGAAAGACGCCGCCAGTGAAGATGCTGCGGCCACTTTTTTTGATGCGGATAATGACGGTGATCCGGACCTGTATGCAGCCAGCGGTGGATTTGAATTCAATGAAAACGATGCGGCCTACCAGGATCGGCTATATATTAATGATGGCAACGGTAATTTCAGTAAAAAAGAAAATGCAATACCTGCACTACTTGCCAGCAAAGGATGTGTTAAAGCAGCGGATATAGATAGCGACGGCGATCTCGATTTGTTTGTGGGTGGAAGAGTGGTGCCAGGAAAATACCCAACGGCTCCCCGAAGTTATGTGTTACTCAATGATGGCAAAGGCAATTTTACGGATGCCACTCAAAATACCTGTGCGGCTTTAATGCAGCCGGGGATGGTTACCGATGCTGTTTGGATTGATCTGAATAATGATAAACAGCCCGACCTTGTGCTGGCTGGGGAGTGGATGCCCGTAAAAGTTTTTATTAATTCCAAAGGAATACTTTCGGATGCATCTGCTTCATATATTCATTTTGCCAGTACTGGTTGGTGGAACCGGATCGCGGCGGCCGATATGGATGGGGATGGAGATATGGACCTCGTATTGGGAAACTGCGGAACCAATACACAGTTTAAGGTAAATGAAAAGGAACCCATGAGCATCTATTTTAAAGATTTTGATAATAATGGTTCTATTGATCCTGTGCTGTGTTACTATATCGGAGGGGTTTCTTATCCGGCTTCTTCAAGGGATGACCTGGTAGAACAATTGCCTCTCTTAAAGAAAAAATTCCTGGAGTATAAAGAATATGCTACGGCCACCATCAATGATATATTTACCCCTGACGAATTGAAGGACGCTGGTTTATTGAAAGCGGAAACAATGGAAACGGTTTACCTGGAAAACCAGGGCCCTAAAGGGTTTGTTCTTCATACATTACCGCTACCTGCCCAATACGCCCCGGTATATGGAATAGTATTAGAAGATTTTAACCAGGATGGTAAAAAGGATATGTTGTTGGCAGGCAACAATACCTGGACGAGAATAAAATTCGGGCGCTATGCGGCGAATCATGGCGTTTTGATGCTGGGAGATGGAAAGGGAGGATTCACCTATGTTCCGCAGACAAAAAGTGGTTTACAATTAATAGGGAATGTAAAAAGCCTTCGGCTTATTCGTGCCGGAAACTCGCCAAAAATTATTGCGGGCATTAATGATAATAATGCAGTTTTAATTTCCTCCAAATGAAAAGTAGCATTAAAGATCATGTTGCTATAATTACCGGGGCGGCCTCTGGCCTTGGTTTAGCCCTTGCAAAAAAAATGGCAGAGGAGGGTGTTCAATTGGTATTGATCGACCAAAACCCGGATGGACAGGAAACAATCACGCAGCACGTATCGGGTAAGTATGATTTCTTCGCTATAGATATTACTGATGAATCAGCCATCAAAGAAATGGTAAATAACATGGGCATTCGGTTTGGGCGAATTGATATACTCGTGAATTGCGCGGGTATCACAGGATTTACTAATATTAAGAGTCATGAGGTGGATACGGAAAATCTGCGCCGGGTTTTTGAAGTAAATTTTATGGGTTCCTGGTACACTTCAAAATATGCTCTGCCCTGGATGCTAAAAAATAAATATGGACGGATCCTTCATTTTGCTTCTATCGCAGGAAAAGAAGGGAATGCCGGTATGTTGGCTTATTCCTCTTCGAAAGCCGCCGTAATTGGAATGACCAAAGTGCAGGGAAAAGAATATGCAGAAACAGGGATAACCATTAATGCATTAGCACCGGCGGTAATTAAAACAGCTTTAGTAGAAGCCATGCCGGAGGAACAGGTAAAATATATGACAGATAAAATTCCAATGAAACGCTGTGGTACCCTGGAAGAAGTTGTGAACATTGCTTTGTATATCGTTTCACCTCAAAATAGTTTTACTACCGGATTTGTTTTCGACCTTTCGGGTGGACGCGCCACTTATTAAACGAAGGACCAGCATAATAATTAAATCTCCTCATAATGGATAAGATAACCGATGTGTCAACTATACCAGTGGGCGTAGTGGGTCTGGGATTAATGGGCTGCAGTATTTCAACCTGCCTGGTGATTGCCGGACACCCGGTTATTGCTGTAGCACCGTTACCTATTGATCTGCTTCAAGCAGAAAAAAGAATACAGGGTCACCTCATCCATTCCAAAGAACATGGGTTGATAAACCAACCCGCTGATTTTTATTTTAAGCAATTGAATATTACGGAAGATTACAACCAGCTAAAAGATTGCCAGGTAATAATTGAATGTACTCTTGAAGATATTGAAATTAAAAAATTGGTATACGAAAAAATAGAAGCTGTTATTAGTAATGAAGCAATTTTAGCCAGCAATACTTCCGCCATACCTATCAGCCTGCTGCAAAAACAAACGCTTCACCCGCACCGGTTCTTTGGATTGCATTGGGCAGAGCCCTCCCACACTACGCGTTTCCTTGAAATTATTTGTGGTGAATTAAG
Organism: uncultured Chitinophagaceae bacterium; assembly: GCA_963775145.1. GTDB lineage: Bacteria > Bacteroidota > Bacteroidia > Chitinophagales > Chitinophagaceae > Endoryza. The sequence continues at coordinate 70,439 of CAVZHZ010000005.1, read as the reverse complement.
CGATCCGGTAAAAGCCGAATTTTTATACGAGCTATCTCATCACTGGGGGAAAGAACCGACATTGGTTCGGAAGGATATCCGGGGATTTATCGCGAACAGGTTGATGTATGCGATGTACCGCGAAGCCTTTTTCCTGGTGGAGAATGGATATGCAACTATTGAAGATGTGGATAGAGCCTGCCGCAATAATACCGGGTATTGGATGACACTCGTGGGGGTATTCAGGTGGATGGACCTTACCGGCGTTCCGGCCTATCATACGGTATTGAAAGATCTTTTTCCTACACTAAATAATAGTAAAGAAGTACCGGAGTTAATTGATAAAATAGTTCGGGAAGGGGGAAAAGGGGTTGCTAATGCAAAAGGGTTTTATCAATACACTCCGGAAGAAGCAAAGCTTTGGGAAGAAACCTTTACAGAATTTAGTTATGAAATAAGGCAACTGGCCCTGAAATATCCCGCTGACGTCGTTGAAAAAAAATTAGCTGTAAAGAAGGAACCTAAATAACCCCAACAATCGCTGTAACCGTTTTCTATTTCTAATTTATTTATACGTAAATCAATGAAACAATTAATTTTTTATTTTATATGGATTTTGATTTCTTCTCCAACCTCCCTTTTCGCTTACAATTCCGGCAGCGATACGCTTATCGTGGAACCAGTTGCTGATTTTACCATTGATGGTAAAGGAAGTAACCCCCAGTGGGCAACAACTGCCTGGACATCCCTTAATCAAATTGACTCCGGTATTACAGGGTATGATTCCCGATTTAAAATCATGTATTCACCCAAAGGCATTTATGTATTGTTTTCCGGGAAAGATAAAAAAATAACAAGTCCTTACCGGAACGACTTTGATGATTTATATGATGCCGATGTTTTTGAAGTCTTTTTTCATCCCAATCCTGCTTTGCCTTTATATTTTGAATATGAAATCAGCGCCAAAGGAAAAGAACTGGTACTGCTCATACCCAATATTGATGGGAAAATCGCTGGCTGGAGACCCTGGCACTATGAAGGGAAAAGAAAGATAATAAAAAAGGTTCATGTGCAAAAGGGAGTAAAAGGTATGGAGGGGTGGACAGCGGAATGTTTCTTTCCTTATGAATTACTGCAACCGCTGCAGCAAGTTCCCCCGGTTTCGGGAACCTATTGGAACGCCAATTTCTGCCGGCTGGACTATGATCCGGGTAAAATGATTAAATGGTCCTGGTCGCCCGTGAAAGTAAGTTTTCATGAATACCAAGTGTTCCGGACAATTCAATTCCGGTAACAAAATTGGGTTTCATCTTTGCAAAAAAATACAAAAGAAAAAATATCAATTTATAGTCTTTTGTTTCGTTGTATCCGTTACGGGCTTAGTGTGAGATCCTGCAGAAAGGAAAAAGGTTTACCACAGAGAAGAGAAAGGCGCAGAGTTTGCGCAGTCATTCTAAGTGGAATCTCCAAAAATTCCATTCCTCGGCGGTAAAAAAAATATTAATCAGCAAAGTATAGCTTCATTGTATTAATTGTGCTCTTCGCTGGTTTGTATGAAGTTTAACGATCTCTTTGTTAAAAGACGCCATTATTATTTTCTTAACCATTCCGCCAGTACTCGTTCATTTTCATCTCCATTCAACCCGGCAGGTATTTTATCAAGGGCCGCCTTATTATCATTGGCCCACTCAGACAATACAGTATTTATTTTATATGCGTTGGCTTTATTGGTTTTGATTTGTTGAAGGGCAGATTCAGATTTTGTTTTATCTCCCATTTTTGTATAACACTGATATAACAGGAAATTCTCCAATCGTTCATCAATGTCTTCGGAATAGGGTTTTCCAACACCCAGTCTTTCGGGCCATTGCCTGGCGAGGGCTATTTCGCTGATTCCTTTTTTATAGTTATTTTTTTTCATTGCTTCTACCGCCAGCATCAGGTGCGTTTCTTTATAGAGACCCCGGCCATCGGTAGCCCCTTCATAAGGGATCACCACTATTTTATCCAGTATCCGGGCCGCTTCATTGAATTGTTTATTGTGCAGAAATGTCTTGGCCAGTAACATGCCCATGATATAATGAGACGGATTTTTCTGGTAGTAGGTTTGCGCTATCATAGCGGCATCGGAATATCTTCCTTCTTTATTGTATAGTTCGGTGAGTTGTTTATAATAGCGCCATTGCTGTCCATCGAGTTCAATTGCCTTTATTAAATCTGATTCCACCGCAGCCGGTGAGCCTGCATTTAATTTGGCCCTCGTAGAATAAAATACTGCATTATTTGGTTGCTGGGCACAGCCGAGCATCAAATCTTTAGCGGTGCCCAGGTTACCCGCTGCTCCTTCAATTAAACCCAAAACAAAAGTGGGTTGCCAATCATGTGAATGTTGAACAAACCATCTTAGCGGGATCGCCGATTCTGTTCTAAATGGAAATGCACTGACAATACCAGATTCTTTTGCTTTGTCATAATACATTTTTTCAGCGGGAGTACTTTTATTGAGATAAGCAAGCCAGTAATTGATTTCTGCTGAAGGTGGGGATAGTTGTAATGCCTGCTGGCAATCAGCAAGGCACCCAATAGAATAATACCAGAGTGCCATCTCCAGGAAGGATTGATCAGGCATTTCGTTTTGGATAGAACCTGCCAATGCTTTTCTTGATTCGTCTGTTTTTTCCCACAGGTAATTTTCCAATTGTACAAAGTTGTTGATCGGATCTGCCTGCCGGATACGATTTAAAATTCCGGTTGCCTTTGGTTTATCTTTCTGCAACCGGTAAATGACGGCTAATACCTGCAGGGCATCTATATTTTGCTGGTTATATAACAATGCTTTTTCGGCATAGTATTTAGCCTTTTCATTGGCGATATCTTCGGAAGAAAAATACATTTTGGCCAATTCAGTAAATGCCGGTGTGCGGTATTCTTCCGATTGGGTAGCTATATCAAACCCATCAATAGCATCAGTTTTTTTACCGAGTTGTTTATTAATGAGACCGTAATAATAATTAGCTGCCGGGTCATAGGTATTTATGCTAAGGGCTTTTTTAGCAAACGATAATGCTTCATTATAGTTCATTTTTCGGTAGAGCAGCATGCTCAAATCGGTAAGAGCCGGAGTAAACCCGTTTTCCTTTTCTAAGCAGGCGCGGAGTTTTTCTTCCGCAATAGCGTATTGCCTGAAGTAGATATAGTTTTTACCCTGGAGGTATAATCCATACATGGATTGGTGATCAAATTTGGTTGGAATTGTTGTGGGGCGGGCTAAATTATTTTCTGTTTCTTTTGAATTCCAGGTTAATTTATCAGCACCCAATTCTACCTGTATTAATGATGACGGATCAGTAATCCGGATGGAATCGGCAAAAACTATTAACGGTGATAGTGTGATGGGTTTGTTGTAAATGCTCTTACCATTTTGCTGGATAGAAAGGGTTTCCTGCATCGACTGTACCGGCGATAAGTAAATTTTCAACCAGCCATTTTCCTGCTTTACATTTAAAGCGGAGAATTGATTGGCAAAAACATATCCTTTTGTGTTCATCACGGGATACCAGTATTCGGTCCAGGTATCGGAGGCATAAGGGGCAAAACCCCGATGCTTAAAAGGGGTAAGCGCACTTCCTTCGGCCGATTGGTTAAATAACCGGCCACTTTGAATTTCTACATATTGTCCATCGTTATCTGTCAGTAGTTTTTCCCAGATCATTCCCTGTTGTGAAAGACCCCAGATCCATAATTTTTTACCTGGCTTATCATCATGGGAGGAATAACGCACCACGCCATAATTATCATCGTGCCAATACCCGCCAAAAAAATTAGTGTACTTGCCAAATACATGGTACGATTTATAACTCCCAAAATTGTTATTGTTATACCAGGAAATTTTTTTCCCGTTCTTGTTGTTGATTGGCCAATCGCCTGTTTCTCCTTCGTGGCCCAGGAAGCCGGTGCCCGGGTAAATAAATTCCAGGTTACCTGATGCTTTGATGCCCGCATTCATCCAATGATAATACGGTTGTTCTAACCCGGAAGCATTGAACCAAAATGAACGGGTCGTGAAATAGGCTTTATCAGCCGGCAGATTTATTTCTATTCTCCAGGGAGTACGGGTGAGCAGGTCCAGCGCGCCTACGATACAACTTACACTTCCGTCGTTATTTTTAATCGGTGGTGTAGTCAACCGGTGTAGAGCAATTGGGGGTGTGCCCGATAGTGCCGTAATTAGATTCGATCCCTCCGCTGGTCCAGGCGCCGCGCATCGCTACATCCCTGAATTTTACCACGTGGTTATAATATATGAATTCTTTACCTGATTTTTTTTCCGTCGCGGCCCAAATCTTACCACCAATCTCCGGCAGTATCATTACTTTGATATAATCGTTTTCCAGTTCCACCACCTTCCATTCTTTTTGAATGGCTGTATTGGTATATCCATCAAAATGATTGTAGGGGTAAATTCTGGAACCGGGATCCGGAATGGGATCCGGATCGCTGAAGGGGTAGGTCGTAAAAACCTTATTGTATATTTTAATCTGCGATGGTTGTTGGGCATAAGAACCTGAACCTGCCAACAATAAAAAAAGACATACTAATTTATTCATGATAATTGCTTTATTGAATAATTAATAACCAACCTTTATTTTTTGAAACGGGAATCTTATCGGATACTTTGAACACCCGTGCATCCTGGAAATTATTAATGGGAGGCGCCGTAATAGTTGCTGTAGCAGGGTCGATTCCTAATTTTTTCCAGTTGACAGTTAAGGTAACATCTGTATCGGAATGATTCCAGCTCGCAAGAGATACCATCGCTTTTCCTTTTTTTTGATATACAGTGGCAAGTACCTTATGGTTGGAAGTGGTTACCGGGCAGTTTTTACTCCAATATCCAATCATTGAGGTTCCCTTCATTCCAAAATTATCCCATACATTCCAAATAGCGCGGGGGTCAGCTTCCCTGGACCAGGGCATGCGGCTGGTCATTCCATATATCATTCCCCGCCAGGCATTGCCTCCATCCTGCAGCATTTCACCCATCAATCCAAAGGGGATCCCACTCACTTCCGTGAGAAAGAAATCGGGGTCATTTTTTTCATAATCAAAATATTCGCCAAACCATAACCGGTTCAGGTAGGGAAAATGTTCAAGGTATAAATTGGCACTATTATTAAAGCCATCATTTTTATTAAACTGGTTGGCTGAATGCAAATCCAGAATACCCGGATGACTATCTTTTGTCAGCATTCTCTTTATTCTTTTCATAGTTATTCGGTCGAATGCCACATCATCAAGATAAATACCATCAATGCCTACGTTTTGCACGAGCCAGTTCATTCCTTCCACATAATAATTGTGCCAGCGGTTCATACCGCTGTTAATGATGGCTGCATCTTTTATTTCGGGAACAAACCAGGCCGCTATATAATCATCTCCTACATGTTCCTGTAACCAACTAAACCCGCCGCCTTTGCCGGGCGAATAGATTTCGTGACCCAGGCTCCTCAAGGCGGGTAATTCATACGCCTTATTAGATAACTCGCGAACCGTATTATATATTTTTACTTTTAACCCTTTACTATGAGCCTCATCAATATAATCCCGCATCTTGTTGAATTCAATAAAGGGATAGTTAATCCAGGGATTGATCGCATTGGCATGATGTATGTTTACTACGGTGGCGCCAGTCGCTTTTATGGTATCAGGGTCCTTATAGCTATGATAAAACCGGTTGGCCCATTGAAAATCGGTGTTAAGCGTGTGGAATGGAGTAATCAGCAAATTGAAATTATAAAATAAGACATCTCCTTTTTTGAGTTCGCGGTTTCCACTGTAATTCATAACGGAAATATATTTGCCTGTGTCCATGATACTAATACCGCCTTTGCCATCATTACCCCAGGAAGAAGGAAGCAGTAATGGTTTTTGCAAATAAAAATTGGTATTTAACGGCCGTATATATTTTTCATCCCTCAAAGAAAACTGCAGGCCCGCGTTTACATTCCCGATCCATGCTCCATCCTGGTTTTTATTGGCAACATCCCATTTCCAATAGAAGGAAGAAGGCCGATACCCACCCTTTTGTCCCAGGCCCATCATATAAACGCCTGCCTCCTTATTAAACGGAAGGATCATGCTGATATCTTTTACTTTTATATTTTCGGTAGCGGATAGCTTTACCTGGTACGACACAAACCCATCAAATTCCAATGAACCAGTTACTTCCAGTTTTATGCCTTGGGAAGCAGAAACCGCCGTCCATCTTATTGTGCCGGCTGTTTTGCTTATATAAGAGAATGAAATTGGTTTTAACTCCTCTGTTCCGGTTTCTGTTTCTATTACAAATTTTATGGGAGCAGCCAATATATTATTAGGAACAGAACTTAATTCAGTCATTTCGGGAGTAAAAAATGTTTGAATGTTACTTGGTAGTCCGTGATTATCCAGTATTAATTTTCTTCCCAATATCGTTATACTTCTGTTAGATTCTTTTAAGGCGGTATAGGGAGCGATTACGGTATTATCCTGGCCGAGGGTAGAATTTAACCATTTCAACCGGGTCATTTTCCATGGTTCTTCCATGCCGCCATTTAACGCGGTTTTACCGGTGACGGTAAGTTGCAATGAAATAATTTTTGATCCGGAACCCTTTGCGCTTACCGTAGCGGTTCCCGTATAGATTCCTGCGGCGGCAGTAAGAGGTACCTGCACCGCACACCACATGGATTGAATGGTTTGGGACGAAACAGCAACTTTTTGCCGCAATGGTTTTCCATCATAGGTCATTCCATCTGTATTGATACAGGAAATATTATTGGAAGAGATAATTTTGTTTTTATCCGATTGCAGATCGCTGAAACGAATTGTTAGCTCCTCCAGGTCTTGAAGGGCGAAGATGCCCAATTGAAACGCGAAGTATTCTCCCTTATCCGCTAAACCGGAAAAAGAGTTTTGGTTACCGGTTTCTATCCACCGTTGCGGTAAATCTTTTTTCATTCTTATTGAATGAAGACGGTCTTCCGGAAAAATAAGAAAAGAAGTGTTGCCATTTTTTTGAATGAGTGAATCCGTCTCTGATTTGGTGGCAATCACTTCCATCGGGTAAAAACTATTAAAAGTATCAATGGATTGTAATTCTACCACGGTTGCTTCAGGAACCTTATCATTGATCTTCGATAACCACTCGGTGGATGCCGTGAGTTCCGGGGCCAGGTATACACCACGCGGGTAATTACTTCTGCCTTCATTTTTATAAGGCATATAATAGATGTAATAAACACCAATGCCCGAGGTGGGTTCAAAATAAAGTTCCCCGCTTTCACGGGTTATAGAAACAATCTTGACATTTAAAATTTTTTGATTGGTTTGCCCGTCCTCAACCACTACGCGTTTTTTATCTGGGTTTGAATCCCGTCTCCGCCAGGGGATAACCACCCGGGCAATGGGTCCTGTACCATTAAATTGTACTATGGCCCGGTGATTGCCGAGTGAATCCGCATCCCAATTTTTTTCGGGCACCGAATATTTTATTTGTTGGGCTGAAAGGGTAGACGTTATAAAGAAAAAAAATATGACCGAACAGGAAATCTTCATAACCAGGAAATATAATTCTTAATTAAAACTGATCGTATGCAAAGGCGAAGAAAGTTAATGCATTTATCGGTTACGAAGGAAGATAAATACTATGCAATCGGTTGTGGGTTTTTTTTGCAACAAGATTCCTTATACAGGAAATTATTAGTAAGGCAGCAAACGGGCAGGTATTAGAAAAGGATAGTTCTATAACTTAATTGATAGAATATGATTACTCCCGGATTTTATCTTACTGAATTCACCAGGGTTCCGATTGAATCAATTGAAATACGGATTTCATCACCAGAGTGTAAGGTGAAATCGCTACCGGGCACAATGCCTGTTCCTGTCATCACCAGGCATCCATGCGGAAAGGAACATTCGCGGTAAACAAAGGTTACTAATTCGGTTAAGCTGCGTTTCATCTGGTTAATGCTGACGGTTCCTTCAAATATCTTTCTTGAATTTCGATTAATACCAATGTATATGTTGGTATCCGGATGGATAGGGTGATCTGCTACATATATGCATGGACCTAATGATGCACAGCCATCATAGGTTTTTGCCTGGGGCAGGTACAAAGGATTTTCTCCTTCAATACTACGGCTGCTCATATCATTCCCAATAGTATATCCTACAATTTTTCCTGAAGCAGTAACCATAAGCGTTAACTCGGGTTCGGGTACATCCCAGGTAGAATCTTTCCGGATATTTACTTTTGCCCCGGTGCCAACCACCCGATGAGCAGTTGATTTAAAAAATACTTCGGGCCGTTCGGCTTCGTAAACCCTGGCATAAAAATCGCTTCCCCCGGCTACCTTTGATTCTTCCTGCCGGCCTACTTTACTGCGTAAATAAGTAACCCCGCATGCCCACAGCTCCTGGCTGCCAATCGGGGCCAGTATATCATTTATTAATTCTCTTCCCGATGGGGGTGATGATTGCACTAAACCAGCAATCTTTTGATATAGGTTGTCGTCATTAATAAAATGGTCCCAATTATTTTCTTCTATCCGGTAGAATTTATTTTCTTTTTCAAGCACAATGCCCTGGATTGTTTTATATATTCTCATCATTCTTATTTTTTCTGATGAATAAGTCATTAAAATAAATGGTCGTCACAAAGGAGAAGTCTTATTCGTTCGTTTCAATTGTCTACAAACTCCCAGGCGCTTTGGTAAGCGTGGTGGGATTCTGTATACGTAATAAGGCCCGCATAAAAAGGAAGTTGTGAAAGGGTAGCGCTGTCACCAATAACGATCAATTTCTTTCTTGCTCTTGTCATCGCTACATTCATCCGCCGAATTTCTGAAAGAAATCCGATTTTGTTATCTGTATTACTTCGGGTCATACTGATATATACTATGTCCCGCTCCTGTCCCTGGAAACTATCAATAGTATTAACGGAAATTTTATCTCCGTATAATTGCAAATCAGGTGCGAGAAGCATTTGTTCTTTTAATAAATCAACCTGCCTTTTATAAGGTGAAATAATCGCTATGGTCGGAAAGGTTTCGGGTTGATAATGGGTTCTTAACCCGGCAATCAATTGGGTTAAATGCTTGAACAGGAAAGAAGCTTCTTCCGGGTTACTGGTGCTGGTGCCTTCTGTTTTTTCATCAAAACCACAGCCAGCCGTATCGATAAATGCCAGGGGGCTGTCGGATGTATATAATAGATGATTGGCTACAGTGGCATGTGCTTTTAATTGGTTATTGTAAAAAATATGCGACGAATAGCCCATGATTTGTTCGTGCATGCGGTATTGTTCATTCAGCAATTCGACTGCTTCGGGGTGAAGGGCTACACATTTTTCAAGTAGTGTAATTCCTAACCCATTCATGGCAGCCTCATTGGATTTGATCGTGGGAGATAACTGGCAATGATCACCCGCTAACACAACTTTCCGGGCTTTCAAAATAGGAATCCAGCAGGCTGGTTCCAATGCCTGGCCCGCTTCGTCGATCACTACTGTATTAAAGAGAAGATGCCGAACGGTATAATGATTGGATCCCACCAGCGTGGCTGTAATTACCTGGGCCCGGGCTAGCAGGTCATCTATAATATATTGTTCTGTTTTGTTCACTTCTTTCATAATGTTGCGGGCTTCCTCAAAAAGTGCTTTACGCTGGTCGCGTTCTGCCTTGCCAAAGGTTCGCTTGTATTTGTGAGCCATATCCCTGAAAGCAGCCGCTTGTTTTTTCAGCCTTTTCATTTCCTTCATGCTGCTGTGTTCCGCTATTTTACTATCCAGGGTTAATGACATCAACCGATCAGAAACCCTTGCAGGGTTGCCTACCCGAAGAACATTCAGTCCTTCATCCGACAACTTTTCACTTATTAAGTCAACGGCTGTATTACTGGGAGCCACCACGAGAACTTGCCGGTGATCCATTTCAATCATCGCTTTGATCGCTTGAACCAGCGTGGTGGTTTTTCCGGTACCCGGTGGCCCGTGTACAATCGCCAGTTCATTTGCGGATAAGATTTTTTCTACAGCACGATGCTGGGAAGCATTCAGGAGTGAATTGGATAAAATAGCTGAAGCGGGTTGAAATGATGGTTTTTTTTCTCCGGTAAGAATTTTTATCAGCCGCCCTTCTTCTTTTTTTTCCGATAATGAAGAGGCTTGCTTAAGCGCATGCTGCATTTCCTCATAACTATTATTATCAAAAAGCAGATCGAGGCCCAGTTTTCCATCGCGACTCCAATCCGGCAACTCATCGGTACGCAAGGTAATTTTAAGACGGTTTCCACTTTGATAGGATACGACGCCTTCCACCTTATCACGGGCGGAATTATGATTAGAGAAAATTGCGGCGGATGATCCAAATCGAAATTGATGAACGATTTCCTGGTTGGTGGTGCGTTCTACTTCCACCGTCAGGTAATCCCCCCGGCTCATCTCCGTATCTTTTATAGCGATAGGATACCAGGTAACACCCATTGCCCGTCGCTCATAAACAGAAGAAGATGCGGTTAACTGTTCGTAAGACTGGCGGTCTGCTTGCTGTTCTGTTTTTAATAGTTCAAGCAGTTTCCTGAAATAATCCATCTCGCAAAGATAATTGCTTATTGGTTGATGAATGTAAAGCATGCTCATACATTGTAACGAGGGGCATCACGTTCTAACACGGTCGCGTTCAATCGTAACTTCCTTTTCCGCATTGGTAATACTAACTTCCAGGTAATGTTCAAGATGATCGTCAATAAGGGTTGCCACATTGCCGGTTAGCTCCACCCCGTCAAGTTTTACTTTTATTGAGTCCTTTGATCCGGTAGTTTGTAAGAATTTGATGCGATAATAAGTTTCGGAGTATTTATAATTTACCGAGAACGATTCCCATTCCTTAGGAAAACAAGGGTTCAATCGCAGGGTATTTGCTTCCCTGTTGATTCCAAATAATGACTCCAAGATCAACCGGTACATCCATCCTGCCGAGCCGGTATACCAGGTCCATCCTCCCCGTCCACTATGCAAGGAGATGGAATATACATCTGCCGCTACCACATATGGTTCCGCTTTATATACAGCAATTTTTTCCGGAGTACTTCCGATGGTTAACCGGGTTGATCATGGAAAAAAGCTCCCAGGAGCGCTGGTTATTTTTCATGGCCGCAAACGCCATCACCAGCCAAATAGCCGCATGGGTATATTGTCCGCCATTTTCCCGAACACCAGGCACATATCCTTTAATATAACCCGGATTCAGTTCCGACTTTATCAAAGGGCGGATCGAGGAACTGAATAAGTGATTTGTCTTTTCGTACAAGGTATTTATAAGCTGATTCCATGGCCATACGTGATCGGTTTTGTATCCCCGGCTCCTGATAATACCGACCAGCTTTGTGAAATAGAATCGATGCGGCATTCCTCATTCGACTCATGCCTAACGGCGTACCATCATCGAAATAAGCACGGCGGTACCATTCTCCATCCCAGGCAGTTTTTTCAATATTAGCCGCCAGCCGGGCTGCTTCTGCCTGGCATTGCTCCGCAAATGGAAGATCATCATTTGTTCGGGCCAGTTCACTGAATTTGATTAAGTATTTCATAAAGGAAAAATCCCAGCCATACACTTTCGCCTTTTCCATGTTCTCCTACTTTATCCATTCCATCATTCCAATCGCCGGAACCCATCAGCGGAAGTCCATGTTACCGAAACGCAATGCCATGCTTAATGGCATGAACACAATGATCATATAAACTCGAAGTAGTATGGGAACGGATTGGCCAGATCGTAATAGGATTCTTCTCTGCATTTAACAGACGGCCTTCAATAAAATGAACCTGCTCGCCCAATATTGATTTATCCCCGGTAAAAACACATACCTACAGGTGACAAAGGGAAGCCAGAGAAAATCATCTGAGCATCTGGTTCGTACCCCTCTTCCTGTTGGGGGATGCCACCAATGTTGCACATCTCCTTCTATGAATTGCCGGGAAGCACAGAGTAAAATATGGTCGCGTACTAGTTGCGGTGTCTGTATGAATAATGGCAATGGCATCCTGTAACTGATCGCGGAAACCAAATGCGCCTCCGGATTGATAAAAACCACTTCTGGCGCAGAACCGACAAGCCAGTGTCTGATACATTAACCATCCATTGCCTAATAAATTGAGAGCTGTATCCGGCGTTTCAAACTGAACGGTTCCTAATGTTTTTTTCCAATAGTTCTGCACTTTTTCCAATGCTGTGGCAGCAGCGCCCGGCGCTCTGAATTTCTGAATAAGGTTTGTTGCACCATCCCATGATTATTTGCAGTTCCCAATAAAAATATAATTTCATGCTCCTGATCTTCTGCCAGTTCAAATATTACCTGTAGCGCACCACAAGGATCCAATGCCGGCATCCGGTTTTTCCGGAAGACGAATCTTCTCATTGCATCAGGATTTTCCAAAGAACCATTCCGACCAATAAATTCGTTCGGTCAGCCGTAACTGTCCTTGCCAGATCATTTACATCGAAAAAACAAATCCGGTCATTAAATTCTTTATTGTAAGAATTTCTAGCAAAGTAATGCCCCTGTTTTTGGATCTATTTCAGTAATAATATGCATGGCTGTTTTGGATCGGAGGTCACCCAAAACCCATTCCACATAGCCTGTTACGGAGATTTGCGGGTTCGGTTTGATAAATTGCGTATACGCATTGCCGTGAATTTTACCGATTCTTCAAGTATCTACATAAACCTGCATTTGAGAATAAATACCCTCTTCGCTATGTTCAAAAACACTGTATCCGAATCCATGGCGCGTAACATAATCTGATTTGCCACGGCAGGGTAAGGAAGTAGGTGACCAGTACTGGCCGCTCTCTTCATCACGCGATTAAAATACTTCTCCGGCAGAATCGCTTACCGGATCATTATTCCACGGCGTCAGCCTGAATTCATGGGCATTTTCCACCCAGGTATATGATTGCCCGCTTTCTGATATTACCGTTCCAAAATCTGCATTCGCCATCACGTTTACCCATGGCATGGGAGTGATATTCTTCTGGTCAGTATGTAATAATATATTCTTTACCATCCCTGGAAAATCCTCCCAATCCATTAAATGATACCAGTTCCTGCATGGGTATCAGATTTTTTACCGCAGGGCCGAGTATGGTTTTGGTACTAGTTGCGGAATGGGCGCTTTTATCACGGGGCGCTTATTCACCTGGTTCACGCAGGCTGCCTTTGCTGTCTGATAGTACCATCCCGTGCCACAGATTGGATCAAGATGCGATCTTCTATCGCGATCTGTTCAGCCACCCTTACAAAAATACCACCCGGTCTTTCGGTACCTTCTTTATCAATTCCTGCACTGATCAATCCCAATAATTGGTTTTGCAATAATTGCCGGTAGCCACCATAGTCTTCGTTCCAGATCACCAGGTCAACGATCAAACCCTTCAGTCGCCAATACGCATGCGCCTGCACCATCTGTTTTACCAAAACTATATTGGCATTGATCCGAAATCTGCAATAATACAATGGGCAAGTCACCTGATATGGAATAACTCCATAAGCCTGATTGGCCGCGGTTGATTTCTTGATCAGAACCGCCGGGATCGGCACGCAGGGCAGGGTTAGCATAGATTACCGAGCTGGCCAGCCTGGCATATAATTGTGCATCGGCTTCCGTTGCATTGATCTGTCTCAATATTACCTGGCTATGTGTCCAGGCTAATTCGAACGCACGGTCCATAAACGATGGATCCTGGTATTTTTCAATCAACCCTTCACGTTATTTCCCTTGTTTCACTGATACCAAAAACCATATCCACTGTTACTGATTCCTGGGGATTCAATTGTTATTCGGTACTGGATACTTACCATAGGATCCAGTACCGCGCCTTCTGTACCGACTAAAGGTGCATCCTGGTTCATTACCCTGGGATTAGCGATCGTATTGCCCCCGACCTATGAATTGCATCCGGTCCGTTTCATAAGATACCTTCTGAATTTCCTTTGTAGTTGACTTTCATTACATGAAACATCCAGGGGGCATGTTCTTCCACGGACCGCGGCCGCCGGGTACACAATATCGCCTGCTTCTGTGGTAGTATTTCCGTTTGAACAAATAAGATTGCTGAATGCCGGATGCAATGCATCTGCGATGGCTGAAGTCAATACCACTTCCGCATAACTGGTCAACTCAATGTATCTTCTTTTCCTGGATCGGTTGGCGAGATGAACTCTTCTGATTTCCACATCATCTTCCGGCGAAACCACCATTTCGGTATGAGTTTCTATATCATTATCCCGCCGGCGAAATTCTGCCCGGCCCTGGGAAAAAACAGCTTCATAATTTTTTGGCTTCTTTTACTGTAGGCTGATGGGCCGTTGACCAGAAGTTTCCATTTTCCAGATCACGGATAAAACAAAAATTACCCCAGTTATCGCAGGTGGTATCTTCACGCCAACGGGTAACCGCAATATTCTTCCATCGGCTGTATCCTCCTCCGGCATTAGTAACCATTACATGGTAATTGCCATTGGATAATAATTGCACTTCCGGTATGAGCGGTATCAGGACTCTTAATAACACGCATTTGCGGATCATCTGATACAATACTGATATCAGCCACATCAGGTGGCGGTGAAAAGAATTTAGTAGCTTTTGGAATACGTTCCTGCAATAATAATAACGTTGCCTGGAATTGTGGTTCACTGGCAAATCTTTTTTGCATGGGCTGTTCAAGTAACAGGTAATCCAGCGAAAGACAAACTCATGCCCTGGTGATGCGCCATAAAGAACGGATGGTCACACTGGTTTGCCCACGTGGGAAGCCGGATCGGTGTATAATCAATCGCTTCATAAAAACCATAAGTCCTTCAAATTCTCCGGTCGGCGATCTGTTGAAGGTTGCTGGCAGGCTTCTTCCGGATCCACCATCAATGCCAGGGCGGAAGCATAAGGTGCAATTACCAGGTCTTCACTCAGTCCTCGTTTCAAGCCCAGTTCCGGAACTCCAAATGCACGGTATTGGTAATTAAGGCTGGCATCTACCAGGTTATATCCGGATTCGGAAATTCCCCAGGGTACGCCCAATTGATTTCCATATTCAATCTGCCTTTTCACCATCGCGCGATAATCTCGAATCGAGTAATGTATTTTCATAAGTGGGCATCACCAGAAGGGGCATCAGGTATTCAAACATGGAGCCCGTCCAGGAAAGCAGTACAGATTCTCCGCCTGCATTCGTTAATTGTCTGCCTAAAGAAAACCAGCTTTCCTGCGGAAGTTTTCCCTGTGATATTCCAATAAACGTAGAAAACCTTGCTTCGGACGCAAGCAGATCATAATAGCTGTGGATCCCTCCGGTGTTCATCTGCATTGTAGCCAATACGTTAATAAATGTTGTGACCTGTCATACAGAAAATCATATTCCATATTCGATAAATCCTGGCAAATCATTCCCAAATTATCAATAGAAGCTATTCTCGACTTCGCCAGTTTACCGCTCTCTTCAATTTGATCTGAAAATATATCTACCCATTGTTTCTCTGCAACCGTTAGTTCGCCTTCAACGAGATCATTTAGCTGAGTCGATAATTTTCCTTCGAGCATGGATAATTCCGCCAGCGTAGGAATAGTGTCCAAACCGGGTATAGCGGCAAATCTTGGTGGGACAGGAGGTAACAGGGCCCAGGGCATAAGAATAGATATTTCCCGAACCACATTTTTGCATTGAGATAAAAGCGAATTTGCCCATATATCCCGGTTCGCCAGGTTAATTTCCGTACTATCTGCTGCTATTCTTTCCGCCGTTTCTACCAGTTTTTCCACTAACGGTTTTAATGCAGAAAGTGTAATTGGATGGAGATTTCGTATGGCATCTAAATTTTTTTGAAACGATTGAATATCCTCTGTCTTCTTTTGTTCGTCCTTTAGTATTAGAAGGGTGTCATACAATCCATCAAATAATTGTGATCCGATTATTGGCTGATCAGGGATGGCGATTATACCCTGGCGCAGGGTTAGCAGCATGCCAGCAAGGTTTCCGCTATCTACTGTTGAAATATATCGGGGAGGCAAGGGATCAGTGGTAAGCGTATCATACCAATTATAAAAATGTCCGCGGTACGTTTCCATATTTTGCAAGGTGGCAAAGCTGTTGGAAGTTCGATCCAGGAATTGGTTATAAGTAATATAACCGAAATCAACAGCCGCGAGATTTGACAAGAGAGAAAGCCCGATGTTTGTAGGAGAGGTTCGATGGGCAATTCTTTCCACCGGATGCTCCTGGAAGTTGTCGGGAGGCAACCAGTTATCATCGGCAGTTACAAATTTTTCAAAATAGGCCCATGTTTTACGGGCTATTTTACGTAAAAAAATGGTTTGCTGCTCTGTTAAATTAGAAAGGGGTTTTACCAACGGTCGGCTAATGAACCAGGCAATGGCTGGTGATAGCATCCAAAGAATAAGAATAGGATCTGCTACTATATGACCCAATGGAGCATAAAAGCTAAGAAAAAGTAAACCGGCGAATCCAGCAAATGGTGCTGTCCACATAGATCGGAAGGAAGAAAGTAAATCCTCTTCGCGTTGGTTTTTTTGGCTTACATAGGGGTTCCATTCCAAAAGATGTTTGTGGCTGAATATCATTCGCCAATTGGTTCGAATGATGGCATCAAGGGAATAAAAAGCTTCAAAGGGAAGGCAGGTAATGGTATATACTGTTTGAAGCAGGTTATTAATGATGGCATTGATGGAATCTTTAAAGTGTTGCTTCAATAAAATTTCCTTCGGCTTATGCAGTATATCGTAGGCAGCGCCTATTAAGGAAGGTAAAAGAAGTATAGAGGTAATGGCCAATGTCCAGAACCAGGCATCCCGCATGATCGTCCAACCGAATAGTAATAATAGCAATAAGCCCGTTGGTACCAGGCTCCTGCGCACATTATCGAATATTTTCCATCGTGATAAACTGGAAAGTGGATTTTTATGAAGACCTTTCCCGGGTGCCGGTACGAAGGGAAGAAACCAGGAAGCAATCTGCCAATCCCCCCGTATCCAGCGATGTCTTCTTTTTACATCAGCGCTGTACCGGGCAGGATATTCCTCATACAATTGCACATCACTCAGAAGACCCGAACGCAGGTAGCATCCTTCGAGTAAGTCATGACTGAGAATTCTGTTTTCCGGAAAACGATTATCAAGTCCTTTCCTGAAGATATCAATCTCATATATTCCTTTACCAATGAATGATCCTTCTCCGAATAAATCCTGGTAAACATCTGAACTGGTACGTGTATAAGGATCAATACCCAGATCATTTCCATGCATTCGGGCATATAAAGAATTATTAGATCCTGGTAAACTTAAGGCAACCCGTGGTTGCAGGATGCCATATCCTTCCGTCACACGCTGTTTCTTTTCATTATAAAAAGCCCGGTTCAATGGATGGGCCATGGTAGCGATAATCCGGCGCCCGGAATCGCGGGGTAATTGTGTATCGGCATCAATGGTAATTACATATTTTATATCAGGGAATACTTCCTGTTTTCCCACCACCATTGAAAAATATTGATTGCCCTCTCCCCGTAATAATGCATTTAATTCAGTTAGTTTACCCCGCTTCCGTTCATACCCCATCCACATACGATCATGAGCATTACATTTCCGGGGCCGGTGGAACAAATAGAAAAGCGTATTGTCCGGGCTTTCGTATTTATTATTTAAGTCTTCAATTTTCTGTTTCGCCAATTGTAACAGAGCATCATCTTCCGGAACTGTTTCTGCAGCGGCATCGGTAAAATCAGTTAATAATCCGAAATGCAGGTGTTTATCCCTGTTCGCCAGGAAATATACTTCCAGGTTTTCAGCCAATTCGTCTATTTCTTTGTCATTGGTAAGCATAGCCGGGATTATCACAATCGATCGGAATTCCGGATCTATTCCGTGGGTGAAATCCATTCGGGGCAGTAATTTCGGCTGAATGAGAAGCGTCGTGAGCCAGTTGGTAAAAGTTACCGCAAAGTGGCTGGCTGATAATAAAGAAAAGATACTAATGAAAATAAGCAGCTGGTAGTTTATTCCATCATCATAAGCCCTTAATGATAAACTTCCTCCAATGATCAGCGTTATAATAAATATTGCTCCTGCATATACTAATAAGGGAAATCGGCGGACGGTTTTTTGAACTTTTTCTCTAAACGGAATTTTTATTTTTATTTCTTTTTCAACCTGTTCAACCCCTTTTCCTACCAGGTAATAACCTACATGCGAACTGCGATAGTCGGAACTTGTTATAGTTGCGGCAGCCTCTGCCAGATGAATCGCTTTTTGGGCTATTTCCTGCTCCGAAACTTCGCTTTGCTTACTCATTTTTTCCACCACATGCCTGTAATGGTCGCGGGTTGAAAAGTCCATTCGTCCATAAATTCCGCTGATATCATTTTTGAGAATTTGTTCAACGATGCTTATTGATTCAACGAAATCGCGCCAGTCCATAGTTCCGAGGAAACGCAAACTACCGATACTGTTGCTCATGGAAACCTGGTCGGCCGCTTGTTTTTGAATTTCTGTATTGATAAGCTCATTTCCGGTTTGCCCGGTTTCAGAAAGTCGTTGTTCAATCCAGTTGAGCGGTAATGCCAGCGCGGGGCCTTTTCCCTGCAACTGCCTGGAAAGTTCTGCTACAAAAGAACTCACCATAGGTGGATTGGACCTGGCCATATCCGCAATTATTAGAATAAGACTCTTGGGATCTTTTTCCACCACCGAATTCATCTGTTCCACCCAATAATTAGCCAGGTTCTGGTTGATCCTGTCGAATGCAATTTGAGCCGAAAGACGACGGAGATTCTCGATTAATGCAAGCCGGAGCATAATGGGAATAGCCCATAGTTCACCTAATTTCAACGGGGTGATAGCCTGGTAAGCAGTAATGAAACTACTCAGGTTCTTCAGGTCTACGCGACCATCACTATGGGAAATGATTTCAATGGCAATATCATATACACGCGGCAAACCGGCTGAAGACCCATTTAATAACCGGGGTAAATCTTCGCTATATCCTTTGGGTAAATGTTTTTTGCCGGTACGAATTTGTTCCTGGATTAGATAAAAGTTATCGAGCAACCATTCCCCCGCAGGAATAATACGCCGGTTAGTTTTTACAGCTTCTGTTAAAAGGTGATGTACTTCTAATAATAAGTCTTCATTTTCTGCCAGCCGCTTCAGGAGTATGTTTGGTGCACGTCCTTTAATTAGTTTATGCTTGAAGGCCAGCGTCTTTCCATATTGTTCCATCTGGTCGGCACTAAAAAGTTCCGATCGTAAGGGAGGTTTTTCGTTGGAGTATTTTTGCATCAGGTCATTTCCCGGAAAGGAAATGCCAATGGAGGATAAGATATCTTGTATTGGATTAATTTTCACTTTAATGGTTTTTGAGTATGCAGCCGGCTTATTAACTAAACAGGTTTTCAATCCTGCTTGTGTTCCGGGGTTAACTACATGTAAAAGTTTTTGAACCTGATCAGCACCTTTTCCAAAGGCTATTCAAAAGGATGGTGCGTTGCACGAAAGATATTCCTGGATTCTGGAAATAAACCTTTCAAATAAAATGCCAATACGCGGATAGTATCTTTTTTCTTATAGAATGTATTCTTACGAATTTTCTTGAAAATGGGTATAGTCAGTTGGCAAAGTGCGCGCCTTGCCTGTTTCGCCGGTACAAAATGATAACCTGTTTATTTTTGAGGAACCAGCCATTTCGATTCCAAAAATAGAAATGTAAGTGTTCTGTATCCTGGTTTCTTTTTATTATAATTGAAAATGAAAGGTACGCTAAATTGCGTTAGCAGACTTCATTTAAGAAAGTCCTCATTTTGAGAACTTATACCCAGGTATATATTTGGAAACCTTTTTAATTCGGATAAGGATCATCGGGTGGGTAAATGCATGCCTTATGATTTTGCAATGGTGGGGCAGGGAGAATCAATAAATTCCTGACATTAATTGCACCATCGGCCACGATGAACGGGATGATCAATTGGATTCTACCCAAAGCCTGCGAACACCATAGTATTGTTTATAAGTTCTTATCTTTAATACGGCTTCACCAACTGAAATTCATTGTGTAAAAAAGCTATTTTCAAAAACTAGCCGGTAAAAATAATACTTTGATGATAGAAGCTATTTCTTTGCATTATTTCCGCCAACGCTTCTTTTATTCGATGTAAAATCCTGACATTAATGCCAACCAATTTTCCAAAAGATTACGACGATGCGGAATCCAGCCGGGAATTCCATAAGCCATCCAGGAGCCTGGCATCGTTAGTACTTGGGCTTGTAAGACCGTACAAGGCATGGTTGATTTTTATTTTCCTTGCTATGCTGGTTGAAACAACTATGAGTCTTGCAAACCCCTGGCCCTTAAAAATCATAATTGACAATGTAATCGGAAATCATAAACTGCCTGATTGGCTCGGCTGGATGAAGAATACCACGTTTGGTGAAAATGGTTTGGCATTGGCGGCCGTGGCGGCCATAGCGGTAGTTATTATAGCGGTCATTGGTTCAGTAGCTAATTATATTAATAGTTATTTCACTGAAAGTGTTGCGCAATATGTTGCAAACGACCTGCGCCGCCGGATGTATCATCATCTTCAGCGGCTTTCTCTTTCCTATTATGATTCACACCAGGTTGGAAAGTTGTTAAGTACAATTACGGCTGATGTTTCCACTATCCAGGACTTTGCCTCTGCTGCGCTGCTTAATATTTTGGTAGACGCGCTTACCATTATTGGGATGTTAAGTTTAATGTTCTACCTGAATTGGGATTTTGCCCTGGTGGCTGTTGGCGTAACCCCTTTTCTGTTATTATTTATAGCCCGGTTTAAAAAAGCAGTTAAAAAAGCAACAAGGGAAGTGCGTAAAGATCAGAGCCACATGGTAGTGGTTTTACAGCAAGGATTAGAATCCATGAGAGCAATCAATGCATTTGGACGGCAGGATATGGAAGAGGACCGCTTGAAAAAAGTAAGTCTTGAAACGGTTAATGCGGCACTTAAGGCGCGCCGGTTAAAATCATTACTTGTTCCGGTGGTATCCATAACGGTTGCACTTTGTACTGCATTGGTATTGTGGCGGGGCGCGAACCTGGCAATAGCCGGATTAATGACCGTTGGTTCGCTCACGGTTTTTCTTTCTTACCTGAGTAAATTTTTTCACCCGGTACAGGACCTGGCAAAATTGACGAATTCAATAGCCCAGGCTACGGTGGCACTTGAGCGGATACAAACGATCCTGGATACAGATACTATTATTCCTCAAAAACCGGATGCCATTATTCCCCCAAAATTTAAAGGAGAAATTATATTTGATCATGTTGCTTTTTACTATAATGCGGATACACCTGTTTTCCATGATCTGAATTTAACCATCAAGGCAGGACAGCGCATTGGTATTTGTGGTCCTACCGGAGGGGGCAAATCAACTATTGCCAGTTTAGTTCCCCGCTTTTATGATCCAACAGCAGGTCGGATATTGATTGATGGAATCGATATTACTAATTACCGGCTGGATGGATTAAGAAGCCAGATTGGTTTTGTGTTGCAGGACACAGTGCTCTTTTATGGTTCTGTCAGGGAAAATATTGCCTATGGCAGACCCGATGCCACCGAAAAAGAAATTATTGAAGCGGCTCGGCTGGCTAATGCCGATGAATTCATTGCAAAAATGCCTCACGGATATGATACGCTGGTGGGAGAACGGGGTCTCACGCTTTCGGGCGGGCAACGGCAGCGAATTGGAATTGCCCGGGCCGTCGTTCGCAATTCACCCATTTTGATTCTGGACGAACCCACGGCGGCTCTTGATACGGAATCCGAAAAAGTTGTAATGGATGCATTGGAAAATTTAATGAAAGGCCGAACGGTTATTACCATTGCGCACCGGTTAAGTACCATCCGGGATGCCGATAAAATTGTAGTAATTAAAGATGGGGCAGTGGAAGAAGAGGGAACCCATGAAGAACTAATTGCTAAAAAACAACTTTATGCAGAACTTTACCATGTTCAGGCCAGGGAAGACACGACTAATCACCAATCGCAGACACCGGGCCTGGTAAAATAAATCAAACCTATAATCAAAAACTAGCAATATGTATAATCGTTCGATAATTGTTCTTCCAGACGATACCGTGCGGTCCATTATTAATGCTATTGAAACAGCTACCGTTTCACTACGTATTAAAATGTTTATATTCTCCGATCCCGACCTTTTGAATGCTGTTATTGAGGCTAAAAAAAGGGGTGTAACGGTTAAGGTGATGCTGAATCCGGCCCGACGCGATGGAGAAGAGCAAAATGAGCTGTCTCGCAAAATGCTGGAAGAAGCCGGGATTGACGTAAAGAACAGCAATCCGAATTTTGGTCTCACCCATGAAAAATCAATGGTGGTTGATGATCGGTTGGCCTTCGTAAAGTCACTTAATTGGGAAACAAAAAATCTTACCGAGACCCGCGATTATGCCATCATAACATCTCATCCACATGAAGTGGAAGAAATTATTATGTGCTTCGAGGCAGACTGGGATCGGAAAGATTTTGATCCGGGCGAATCAGCCAGGCTTATCTGGTGCAGTGGCAACGGGCGGGCGAGAATCGCGCGATTTATTGATGAAGCAAAACATACTCTATTTGTACAGAATGAACGTTTCCAGGACCTGGTTATTATTGAACGAATAGTGAGGGCGGCCAGCCGCGGTGTAAAAGTGCATGTAATGGTTCGTCCGCCGCATACCTTGAAAAAAGCTAAGTTGATTGAAGGAGTAGGAGGATTGCGGATTATGGATGATGTAGGTATCAAAATTCATAAGCTGAGGCATTTGAAACTTCATGGGAAAATGTTATTGGCTGATGGGTGCCGGGCGATTGTAGGATCAATTAACCTGGCGCCGGGAAGTTTCGATGATCGCCGCGAATTGGCCATTGAAGTACACGATACAGACATAGTAGAGCGGCTTAAAAAAATTGCTCATTTCGATTGGGAAAATTCTCACCCGCTTGATCTCACCGACGCGGGTTTATTCGAGGACCTGGAATATCGCGGCCAGGGAGGGGCAGAAAAGCTAATTCTCAATCTCAATAAAGACACATAAGAAAAAAGGAGAGAAACCACAAAAAGTAAATCGAACTTTCAGGTTTGCCTCTTTTTATGGAGTACGTTTAATTAATAATACTTCTTCACCATGCAGGAGGATATACTCATCCAAATCAGCATTAAGATTAAAGAGATCCGAAAACAAAAAAATATTACTATCCGGAATTTACCAACAAAGCGGGAGTAAGTAATAGATTAATATCACAGATAGAAAATAATCGCACTGTTCCTTCTCTGCCCGTGCTGATGAATATTGTTCAATCATTAAATCTTGACCTGAATGATTTTTTTAAAGAGATAATCTTGAAGAAAATAATTACGGCTCAAGCTCCGGTTTAATTCTCCCAACGGGTACCAGGCTCTTGAAAATTTATACGGCAAAGATTATTCATATCACTTTCGGCGGTTTTATCAGTCAATCGATTGCCCCGGATTTTCTTTTTTACCCGAAAGAAAGGCTTTTGTGGATATGAAATTTTTGTGGTTAGCTTTATCCTTTTCTTTTACTTCAATGTTTTCGGGGCCCCCGCAGGGGAGTACCCTATTTCTTGGCGAAATGGAAAAAAGAAACCTCTTTTGGTTACAAAAGCCGGTCGGTTGATTACTAATAAAAGATATCAGGATGGAAGTTGTTAAAAATTACACGGACAAGGAGCTGCTGGCAGCTATAAAGTCAGGCACGGATATAAACCCGGTGCTGAGGTATTTATATCGCCAGTATTTTGACGGGTTGCGTATCTATATTGAACAAAATAGCGGAAGCCACCAGGACGCGGAAGATATTTTCCAGGAAGTACTGGTGAGTTTCATTGAACTAGTGAAGTTGGATAAATTCAGGGGAGATAGTTCTATTAAAACCTTTCTTTTTTCATTGAACCGGAATATATGGCTTAATGAATTAAAACGAAAAGGTCGTGCACAGGCCCGGGAGCTGAAATATGAAAAGGGGAAAGAAGATCAGGCACCGGATACCGCTATCGTTATTGCAGGGAGAGAATCACGCAGGCAGGTGATGGAAATCGTTGCCCGGCTGGGGGAAGGATGTAAAAAGATCCTGTTGGCTTTTTATTACGAAAACTTGTCAATGAAAGAAATTCTTGCCCAAACAGAGTATGAATCCGAGCAGGTGGTGAGAAATAAAAAATATAAATGTTTGAAACAACTGGAACAAATGCTGGTGGAAAATCCCAATATGACAAATACCTTAAAAACCGCTGTCAATTATGAATAATAACTTTACAAATACTACTTTATTGATTCGTTATATGGATCAGGAGCTCTCCCCGGAAGAACTGGCTTCTATGGAAGAAAACCTGGCAACAGATAAAAATTTGCAGGCAGAGCTGGAAAACCTGAAGAATACCCGACTGAGCATAAGTGGGCTGGGTTTAAGGGAACAAGTGGCACAGGTGCATGGAGAAATGATGCAGGAAATGAAAGAAGTTTCAAAGCCCTATGGTAAAGTGCGTTCCATCGCTCGATTATCCATGCGGATTGCCGCTGGAATAATAGTATTGATCATAGCCGGTGCTTCTTACCAGTATTTTGTAATAACCCCGGAAAGATTATTTAATGAAAATTACAGCACCTATACAATTGGTAGTTCACGTGCTGCCGATGAATTATCTCCTTTAGAAAAGGCTTTTCACCAAAAAGACTTTAAAACCACTATTGCATTATTTAATACTATCCCCAATCCGGATCCAAGGGATTATTTCCTGGCCGGTAACGCGTACCTGGAAATAGGGGACCTTTCAAATGCTATTTTGCACTTTAATAATTGCCTAGCGACGAACCAGGCTTTTCAAACTACTGCTTACCTGGAGGATGCAGAATATTATCTCGCCATTACTTATCTGAAAAATAAAGAGATTAAAAAAGCCTTACCCCTATTCGATAAAATTCATAACCAGCCATTGCATCTCTATCATGATAAAGTAAGCAATTGGTTTATTAAGAAAGTGAAAGTAGCCGGCTGGAAACAATAGCTTGCTGCTGAAGCGCTTACCCTTTATATCCTGCCATCCCTGGTTCACGGGGATTTTTTTTTGAAAAATGGTTACAAAAGGTCGCCCGGTATGTACCAATATATATAAAACATAAATAGTATGAAACATACAATTAACCTCCTAAGTACGATTCTTGTGGTGCTTTTATTAAATTCCTCCTGTTCAAAATCAGGTGACTCGTCATTGGTGAACAACGTAACCCCTATTGTTACCAATGGAACCTGGCAGGTTTCTCTATTTTCCGAGAGAGGAGTGAATGAAACTTCTGATTTTTCCGGTTACTCTTTTACATTTCAAAGCGATGGGAAATTGATAGTTCAAAAAGGAGGAGCTACGGTGAAACAAGGCAGCTGGACCGAAGATAACTCGTCCGGTAAACTCATTATTAATCTAGGTGTAAAAGACAATACTAATAAACCGCTGGGGCAATTAACCGATGACTGGCTTTTGACTTCAAGATCAGACACCAAAATAAGCCTGACTGATGACAATACGGCCCGAAACGAAATATTAGAATTCACTAAGAATTAATAATACTATTCATATTTATAAAAATAAAAAAACGCACAATGAAAATCAATTTAATCCGCTCGGCCAAATGGGTGTTAACAATAACCAGTATGGCGTTGGTGGTGCTGGCTTGCCAAAAAGAAACGTCGGCGCCTGCTTCTAATGGTTTAATTACTACGGTACCTTCTACCTTAAAAGTATACCTGACCGACGATCAGAACCTTGTATTTGACAAAGTTTTTATAGATATTCAGAAGTTGGAGATTAAGCTGGAAGATGACGGCGTTGACAGCTTAGGAGGTTGGTTTGTTCTGCAAATTACACCCGGGGTGTACGATATATTACAATTTCGTAATGGCCTGGATACTTTATTTGGTACCGGAACCATTCCTGCTAACAGGAAACTCCAAAAAATCCGGCTGACACTGGGGAATAAAAATTCAGTTGTAATGAACGGACAAACAAAAACTCTAAAGGTAAAAGATAAAGACAATGAAGTAATAGCACAATTAGATGAAACCAATGTAGAATTAAGTAGCCCGGATCAGTTCCTGTTTTGGATCGATTTTGATGCCGGAAGATCCATTAAAGCCGATAACAGCGGATCCGGAAATAATAATGGTTTTGAATTAAGAAGCCATATTCGAATATTCAGTAAGAAAAAATCGGGAAGAATCGAGGGCAGAGTTTTACCCGGGGCCGCCCAGGCAATTGTTATGGCCATCAGCGGCATGGACACGTTAACGGCAAAGCCCGAGCGGGAAGGCGAGTTTAAATTTGTTGGATTAAAGGCGGGGGTCTACCAATTGTTTGTTGATGCCACTGCGAATAATTATAAAGACTCTACCATTAACAATGTGACCGTACGTACTAATGAAGACACAAAAGTAGGAACAATAGTTTTACACCAATAGTCTATTAAATCTATGAAATACTATTCCGGCTCTTATTGGGCCGGATTTTTTTTATGTAATAAGCCAGGATCACCGGTAGTAATAAAAGCAATAACCAATAATAGGAGCGATTGGTTTTTGTTTCGAATTGACCGGTTAATCGTAAGTGAGCCCAATATGCCGGCGATTTTAAACGTCCATCAATCGCGCCATCATCGAGGTAATCAAGCTTGGCCTTCTGGAGGGATGATGCAATAGCCATTCCATTTTCAAGATACCGATGCAGGCGGCGCGCAATGTACGCAGTAGCCTCATCATCCGCTTTCCATTGTGAAGTAATTATATTGGCACATCCGGCATAGGAAAAAGCCCGGGATAAACTTATAAGGCCTTCTCCTTTTACCAATTGCCCCGCTCCTGTTTCACAAGCACTAAGAATAACAAGGGTGGTGCTAGGTAAGGAAAGAGAATATATGTCAGGAATATATAGTCGATCCTTAGCAGGCGAATCAGGATGAACAGGATAAAATGCGATGTACGATTGCAAAGGCTCCTTATCATTCGCTTTTGCATGAGTGGCTAGATGGAGAATATTGAAGCCAGGAGCAGATTGAATAAAAGACTCTTTAGTTGCCCGGTTACCGATTAATAACATACCCTTCAATCCTTCCACTTCTTTTTTAGAAGCAGGAAGTACAGGCAAGGAGCCCGGGGGAACGTCCCCGCTGTAGGGAGCATAGGCAAGAATTGAGTAATTCCTTTTTTGTTTTTGCGCGGGAGGCTTTTTTAGCAGGCTGCAAGAATAGTTAAAACTAATGGCAAATTTCTTAATAAGATATTGATCGGAAGAGTCTATTAAAAATTCAAATGGGATATAGCTTAATTCATCATCCGGAATGATCATAAGCTGGTCAAATGGAATTAGTTTTTCTTCCAGTGGTTGAATTAAATGCCTGTATAAGATCCGGGCGTGTGTGCGGGTGCTGGTAGTATTAAAGGCATCATTTGACTGAAGTTCCCTATTTAATTCCATTATATGGGTTACCAGGGAGTCGGAATAAGGTATCTTGACATAATCTAATTTATTCTTGGAAATTACCCAGCAAAGCAGATTGGTATCTCCTACATGGAAAGAAAGAATCGCGCTGTTATCGGGAATTACTTCTTTCTGTAAATCTGCTACGGCAATCGTGTTATTGGCAAATTTCAATTCATGATAAGCAGGATAATTGTCAAACTGTTTATTAATGGATTCAAGCTTTATTTCCTGCTCCCGTATTTGAGCCAGCAGGCTGGCAAGCGAAATGCTGTCGTTCGTGCCGGAGGCTTTTAAGGAAAGCTGGTTTATCAATTCCTTGCAGTTGATTTCTTCTGCTACCAGCGGCGCGGGTAAATTGCCCGCTTTTTTCAATGCGGCATCCGATAATCCCAGCGATAATACAGATGCTTTATTTCTTTCATCAAAGAAAAATGCCTGTTCCAGGTATAAATTCTTCCCGGTCAATTGAAACAGACGGATACAGATTTCAATGGGTTGCTGATGTGAAATATGCCTTTTTTGATTTAAGAAAATGCGTGCCTCGTCCGATTCATATGTTTTTTCAACATAATCTGTAAGCTGGTATAAAGAATTAAAGGTTTGCAATGCAGCTTCCAGGTAATCAATCTTATTTTTTTCCTGGTATAATGCCTGGAAGGCTGCAGCTTTTGCCAGCAGTGTTTCATATAATTCAATAACCGCAAATGTGCCGGAATAGTCTGATGGGCTTGCGAAAACACTGGTATCGTTGAACGAAAAGATCATCTGCTGGATGGCTGCCTGGTACTGTTGCAAGGCCATTTCATTATTGCCCCGGGCGGCCAGCAAATCGCCGTTATACCGGTAGGTTAAACCGGCATAAATATTTTTTCGCTTTCCGTTTTCAATTTCATTCTGCTGAAGGCCACGTTTAAAATACAGTTCTGCGCTGTCATACCGCTGCTGGTTATAGTGGGCCCTTCCCAGGTCATTTAATTTGGATAGATTATTTTCCTTAACCCGGTGCAGGTAATAAATTGCCTGGGGACTGGCCCCTATGCTGAGATATACTGAAGCTATATTTTGATTAATACCATCAATGTTGACCTGGTAGGGCAGCAAACTTTTATAAATTGCCATCGCGGCATCAAACTCATAAAGCTTACGCAAACTCGAGGCCAGGTTATTTTTATAATTGACAACCAGGTTTACATCCGGCGTTTTTTTTGATTCCGAAATAACAATTGCTTTTTCAAAATTATTTTTGCTCTGCCGGTAATTGCCTGTTTCGAAATTGAGGATACCAAACGTGTTGTACAGGCGTTCAATCCCTTCGATGGTTGGATATTGCGTAGCAATGATTTCTGCTTCTTTATAATAATACCTCGCGGAATCGAAGCGGTTTATTATATAATAGGAATTGCCGAGGTATAGGTTCGGTAAAAAACCGGATGGTCGAGGAATGTTTAACTGCGATCTTTGGAGATTCACACATTCCCGCAGAAGGGGAATTGCCTGCTCGTAATGATTATATGTTTGTTCAAATATGGCCGCCTTAAAATAAGAATCCCATAGAACACTATCATTAATCCGGGACCGGCTCAAAAGGCTGATTATTTTCTTGTACGCGGCCAGGGCAGCACTGTCTTTTTGATTGGTAGGATTCTTATCGTTATAAAGCTTTTCTGCATAGACATAAAGGGACCGGTAATCGGTTCGATCTTTTTGTGCCCATAATAAAAGGCCAGTTAGTGCAATTATAATCGTCAGAAATAAGAACCGGGATGAATGCATCGTGTATTCGTAATCATCAAATATAAATACGAAAACCGATGGAAAAACGCAGAAGAGTGTTTTGTTAGCGACCTACAATGAAAATACAGGGGGGACGGGGTTTGGCAACTCCCTTCACGGTTGCAGGACTGTCCGCTCCGAAAACAGTTACCTGGCCATCCTGTGGTTGAATAACCGGGCTACTTCCAAATACTGTTCCCTCCCGGTCCTTAATTAATTGGATGAGGTCGGGGGTGAGATCATTAGCAGTATTAAAATAATATAATTTTACTTTTAGCGCGTTCAGCGTTTTATTACTTCCATCATTTACGCGGTATTTTAATTCAACTTCAATTTTTGCCCCGTTGGAAGGGGTATTACCAAATACTCCATTCCGGATGGTCTGAGCAAGGTTTATAACTGCCTTGTTTTGATCAACCGAAACACCCACCCCATTACATCCGTTTCCCTCATCAAATACACTGCTGGCCGGAATGAGATGAGAACTGGTGGCATTATACACAGGTAGAGCCAGGGTATCATTCGCGGATAGATTGTAAATTTTATCAAAATAATTTATGCCGGAGATAAGGATGATGGCTGAACTGGTATCACCGGTAGCGCCATCGACAAAAGAAATTTTATAACGTAAACCTGTTTCACTCTTAGAAATTGTGATGGCTCCGGTAATTTCATTTATTTCAATTCCTTCGGGGAAGCCGATATACCTGCCTCCCGTGCGTGATTCGGTTGGATAAATAATATAATCACCGGGCTGATTCCGTAAATAAAAAATAGAGTCGCCATAACTTAACTTATAGGCAACGGGAGCCTGATTATTGTTTTTATTGCAACTAATTAATCCAATGAAGGAAAGAAAACTCAAAAAGAGTATGGTGCTTTTTCTTATCATAATGCCGGTCTGTATAGTTAGTACGTTTAAAATGTAAAGATGTAACCTGGAGCCGTAATTTTTTTTTTTAGATCGAAAGATACTCAATGCAAATTTCCACAACCAGCTGGTTTTATCTTGTTAATGTTATAGCTAAAATGGGGGTTGATAATTGTCAAAATTGGCCAGGTGATTATTTAATATTTGTTACAGAAGCCTGATTTATAGTATTTTATAATACTATGGCCACAAATGCCCCTTCGGGCATTGCAAACCCCAGAAATAATTGCAATTTTTGTTAACTGAGTTATTCAGAATGCTCATTGAATGAGCGATCATCCAATTAATAGCATACCTATATCCTACCAAAAGACCGGCAATTTGTTGATTTTATCCTTAGCCCGAAGGACCGTACCTTATTTTGAAACACTTATCCTTTTGCGCCAGCATAACAGGCTGCGTATTATTTATCTTACTCCTGAGTAGTTGCCACACCGCGAAGTCAGGCGCTGTTCCGTTTACCGCCAGTATTGAAGGAGTAAGATTAATTAAATCTACCTCATCTCAAAAAGCCTCTAATTTTATTGGTCCCCCGAGTCCATTTCCGGATGAGCCATTAGCTATTGCAAAAAAGTTGACAGGAAGCAATATAGAGAAAGGCGGAAAAACAACTTTTGTGGCTCCAAAATGGGCAACTAAAAAACCTGAGATTGGAATTGAACTTTATTCAGAGGCTGAAGTATTGCAACAAGCAAAATTGTTGAAGCAGTACGCCCTGGAAAATGATTACGAAACCAGCTATGCTTTTCTTATTAATATGAGAGTGAAGTCCGGGAAAAAACGTTTCTATGTGGTTAACCTGGAGACAATGACAATCGTTAATAGCGCGTTGGTAGCCCATGGAAGGGGAGAAGAGCGCTTCACCTTTGATAAGGATTTTTCCAATGCACCCGGTAGCAATTGCACTTCATTAGGTCGTTATAAGATCGGAAAACCCTATACCGGGCAATTTGGGTTAGCCTATAGATTGTACGGACTCGATAATTCCAATAACAACGCCTATAAACGTTTTGTTGTTTTACATGCCATGGGATGCATCAGTAATGAAGAATCGAATGTTCCCACTTGTCAAAGTGAAGGATGTCCGGCGGTATCACCCCAGTTTCTGCAAGAAATTCAACCCGTAATTGACAGTCGCAAAAAACCCATGTTGTTATGGGTCTTTAATTCGGCTGGTATCGGGAGAGCTAATAAATAAAATTTCTTCCTTCATCCCAATTTCAGTGGTTTTGCTTATACTGGCATTTCAATTTTTTTTTATGAAAGAGTAAGCAACAGTTCTGTTCTTAATACCATTAAAATAAAAAGACCCAATCAGAATGATTGAGTCTTTATCATGTGAAATATTTTATACCTACTGGATGAAGGCCTAAGGATTCAGAAAGTCTTTTAAGCAAAGGACTTTCTTCCAAAAAAAATTAAAAAAATAACGACTGTATCCTGGCTTAGAAATTAAAAACCCGGGTAATCGTATAAAGCAAACCAGTGATAAGGATTCGTTTAAGAGAAGCTGAATTGGGTACCCAATTGACCGGTTGGTTATTTGCCAGGCCAGAGAACTAATAGGCATTCTTATCTCCTTTAATGGAAACCCAGATAGTCAGGAGAATGATCTTGAAATCCAGCCAGAGGGACCAATTCTCCAGGTACCAAACATCATGCTCTATTCTTTTGTGCAATAGAGATTCTTCTTTGATCTCGCCCCGCAGATTATTTACCTGGGCCCATCCGGTAAGTCCGGGTTTTACAAAATGGCGGACCATATATTCTTTATCCAGAACGGAATAATCCTCTGTATGTTTAAGCATGTGTGGTCTCGGCCCCACCACCGACATTTCACCCATTAACACATTAAAAAACTGGGGTAATTCATCCAGATTATTCTTCCTCAGGAAACGCCCGATTCTTGTAATACGCTTATCGCCATTGGTTACTTGTTTGGAATGTGCTTCATCGTTAACCCGTAAACTCCTGAGTTTGATGCACCGGAATGGCCGGTTATCTTTGCCGGATCTTAATTGAAGGAAAAAGACCGGGCCTTTAGAGTCGAGCTTAATGAGAATAGCTAAGATCGGTATTAACCAGGACAGGATAAAAATGGTTACGAAGGAACTGATAATTATATCCACTGCCATTTTCTTTATACGGTTACCGGTATCTTCCAGGGGTTCTCTCCGCAAAGAAAGGATTGGCATATCATCTACAAAATCCACGAACACCCGCCGGTTAATAAATGCATCATAATTTGGCACAAACTTAAAGTGCACAAAATTCTTTTCAGCATCCTTGGCCAGTTCATAAAGATAGGGGTCACTTTCGGGAGCCAGAGTGGAATAGATTTCTTTGACCTGGTGCTCCATTACAAAAGGCATGCAGTCTTTGAGTTTCCGTACCACAGGAATGGACATTGAATTATCGGCTGGAGCATTGTCATCAAAACAGGCAGCCACTTTTACGAGTTTTGAATCCCGTTGAAAATAGTTAATAAGGCGTTTGGACTGATCATTATAGCCCAAGAACACTACATTTTTTTCTAGCCTGAATTTATCACGTAAGGTTAATACCAGTAAATTAAACAAAAGCCGGTTGAGCACCAGTATCGTAGCCAATCCGGCAAAGCAGGTAATGATAAATAACCTGGAATACGGGAAATTATAAATGAAAATAAAAAATAAAACCATCAAAACAGTCGACATATAGCAATAGATCGTTTGCTTGAAGAAGGTTTTAAAATCAAGCCATTTCTTACTCAGGTATAAGGCGGTTAAGTATACAGAAGACATCCAGGATAAATTGAATGCCGCGAAAAGAACATGGTACTCCTGCCGGTCAAGGGCATCTGCCCGGTCGATTATGAAGCTGAAAATAAACAAGACCAGGTTCAGGCAAATAATATCCCAGAGCCATAGCAGGTTTCGGAATAAGGTGAAGGAGTGCTTGATCATAAAGTAACCCTTGGGGTTTTCAGGTAACTATTTGGTTTATGGTTTTACAATTGAGCGGAAAGTATCAATAACTTTTTGGATGTCTTCGGGTTTCATGGGAATGAAGAGAGGTAAAATTATACTTTGATCGCAGGCTTTTTCAGATATAGGAAGTGACAGACTGTGGTACTCTTTCTTATATGCGGTTTCCCGGTGGGATGTCATGATACCTCGCCGGGTGGATATTCCGGCATCAAGCATCTTCTGCATTAGTTCATTTCGGGTTATTGGGCAATTATCCAGCAGATATATGCTATATGACTGGTAATTCGAAAAATAACCTTCTTTTTCCAAAGGCAAACGTATACAATTTATGTCTTTAAATGCTTCATGATATTTATTTGCAATAATTCTTCTTTCCGAAATGATCCAGTCGAGTATTTCCAATTGCTTGATTCCCACAGCAGCCTGGATATCTGTTAACCGGTAATTATATCCCAATTCCACATGATCTTCAAAAATGATTTTGGAAGATTCATGTCTTACCCGGTCATTTACCGACATTCCATGCTGTCTTAATAGCTTTAAGCGCTGGTAATAATCCTCCCGGTTGGTTGTTACAAAACCCCCGTCACCGGTAGAGATCACTTTCCGGGGATGTAAAGAAAAACACACGAGTTCTGAATGACTTCCAATCTTCTTTCCTTTGTAGGAAGAACCGGCCGCACAGGCAGCATCTTCAATTAACTTCAGGTTGTATTTGGCAGCCAACAGTTGAAAGGCGTCAATATCAGCCGGCATTCCTATCTGGTGAACCAGGAGGATTGCTTTTGTTTTTGAAGTAATCTTTTGTTCGGCGTCTGTAATATCAAGGTTGTACGTTTCAGGGTTAACCTCGGCAAATACCGGTTTTGCTCCTACATATTTAATACAATTGGCCGTAGCAATATAACTCATCGAAGGGCAGATCACTTCATCACCTGCTCCTACTCCGGCCATGATCATCGAAAGATGCAAGGCGGTGGTACAGTTGGATACAGCCACCGCATAACGGGCGCCCGTGTAGGCAGCAAAACGTTCTTCAAACTCTGCGACGCGCGGGCCCTGGGTGATCCAGCCTGTTAGAATGGTATCATAGGCCGCTTGGGCTTCTTTTTCGGTTAAATAAGGTTTAGCTATGGGTATCATCAGTGGGTAGTTACTTTTAATTTTTCAAAATACCATTCGCTCAGTTCTTTCATCCCCTGCTCCAGGCTTATGGTAGGGGTAAAGTCAAGCAGGTCTTTCGCCTTGGATATATCAGCCAATCGCCGTGAAACAGGGTTAATAGAATTTTCCTCCCGATATTCGGTGTTCAAGGAAGAACCATTCACTTTCAGCATTACTTCCAGTAAGCCCGATAAACTGGTTTCCTCGCAATTTCCAATATTGAAGGCTTCATCAGTTACTGCTGACTGCAAGGCCGCAATATTTGCCCGTGCGATATCTTTTACATAAACAAAATCCATGGTAGTAGAACCATCGCCATAAATTACCGGATTGCGGCTATCCCGGATACAATCGAGCCATTTTATCATTACTTCGGTGTATTTGCCGTCGGTATCCATCCGGGGGCCGTATGCATTGAAATAGCGAAGAGCCACATAATCGAGGCCATACATAAACTTAAAACTCCTGAATAATTGTTCGCCCCACATTTTAGCGGCTCCATAAAAAGTCTGGTTATTATATGGGTTATCTGTTTCAGGGGTAGGGAAGTGTTGGGCCAATCCGTATACCGAAGCACTTGAACTATAAATCACTTTCTTGACCTTATGCTTCATGCATAACATCGCTACGTCAAAAGTAGCACGAAGCATTACCTCGAATCCTTCTTTTGGATCAGCGGCACAGGCATTGATTCGTAAGGCAGCCATGTGAAAAACAAAATCGGCCCCGGTAATACACTTTTCCAGCGTCGGGGTATCTCGTATATCTCCTTCAATTAATTCCACTAATGGATTATTAATGAAATTTTTCATGTTGGCCTTGCTGCCCCTGATAAAATTATCGATGATGCGGATTTTTTTTGGTTGCAGAAGAAGTAATTCTTCCACCACATACGATCCGATAAATCCTGCACCACCGGTTACCAGGATGACACTGCCTTGAACGTTATTTTGCATATTGACTGGTATTAATACTTAAAATAATTATACCTGAAATAATAAGGGCGAAGCCGGCGAAGGAAACCCAGTTGAGATTATCCCTGAATATGTAATAACCGGCAATTACTGTAAGAACAAAATTGATTCCGGCTGATACGGGGATAATAAAAGTAAAGTTACCCGTTGACAAAGCTTTAAAAAGCACAAGCGCAGAAAAGAATATCAGCACGAAAGCGCTTAGTACCTGGATATCCAGTAAAAATCTAACCCAGTCGTTGAATTCATTTAGCATCCGGCCTTTTAATTTCCATTTTATCATAGCAGCACCGGACACATTCAGTACGGCGTAAATAAAACAAAAAAATATCGCTTTTATCATAATCAGTTCAATTCAATTATTTCATCAATTATAAATACCGGCCTCTTTCTGCTAGCATCCAGTGTTCGCCATAAATATTCGGCAATAATGCCGAGGGAAATGTTGGTAATTCCAAATCCAATCATCAGGATCGATATCAGCGCGGGCCAGCCGGCCGCCAGGTCGTTAAATACGAGTTTTCGGAAAACAATATAACTGGTCCATAAAATACCACCGATAAAAAACAAAATACCAATCATGGAAACAAGCCGAATGGGAGCATATGAGAACGCAACGAATGAATCGATCAGTAACTTTATCTTCTTGGCAATAGTCCATTTTGATTTACCTGCCTGGCGGGGTAGTTTTTGGTATTCAATAAAATCCTGTTTAAAACCCATATTCAGGATTTGCAGGAATACGCTGGAATTGTTTTCAATATTCTTATTAACGGCTTCCTTTACTTTGTTGTTGAACATTACCACATCAAATCCTTTGCTGGGATATTTCCGGTTTACATAATTGCGCATCAGCCTGGAATATAACTTGGAAAACTGCCGTTCAAAAAAAGAGTTTTTTGTATCGGCGCGGTTCGCCCAAACTATATCGTTTCCATCCTTCGCCTTCCGGAACATATTGACGATATTTTCAACAGGGTCCTGGAGGTCCGCATACAAAAAGGTAATATAAGCTCCGCGGGCATGTAATATACCGGCACGTAAGGCTGCGTGAGACCCGAAATTCTGAGAAAACGAAATAAGTTTGGTGGCTGCGGGAAAACGAGTCTGCCGGATTGCTTCTACTGAATGATCAGTGGAACCATCATTAACCAGGACTATTTCAAACAGGATGTCTTTATTGCTTTCAATAAAATTAATGAGGCCTGCTCCCAAATTAGGTACATTATCCTCTTCATTCAGGAAAGGAATGATGATGGTTATGTCGGGTATTTCAGTGTGGGGCATCATTATTTTTTATTTAGCTGTCTGGCCGGATTTCCCGCAACGGTAGAATAATGGGGAATACTCTTCAAAACATTTGATCCTAGCCCGATCAGTGAATAATCACCAATCGTTATCCCGTTAATAATATTTGTGCCACTGCCAATATAACAATTTTGTCCAATCACCGTTCCGCCTGCGATGGCTACATTAGAACCGATCAGTGTATAATCTTTAACGATCGCATCATGATGTATAACAGTATTGGGAAGGATACAAACATGATTGCCAATGCGGGCATTGCTGGTTATTACTACGCCCGCCATGATCAAACAATTCATTCCAATAGTTACATTTTTTCCAATTGAAGCCCGGGGATGAACTATAGAAATATAGCGATCAGCAGAAATGCCCAAGGAGTTTATGAATTCCGCCCGCTTGGTATAGGATGCCGGGCTGCCGGGCACCGCCAACACATAGCTATCCGGTTCCTTAGTTAATGCCTCTCTGGGGAAAACGGACCATTTATTTTCCACGGCTCGTTTTTCGGGACTGTCATCTATGAATCCCATGAATTCAAATTCCTGGTCATTGATTCCATCCAGGGCTTCAATACCGTTGCCGTTAAAGGGAAAAATGAATAATTTTTTAATCGCCTTCACCTGAATTAGTATTGATTGATTTTCTGAATCACATAATCAACCTCTTCATCTGTTAATTCCGCATACATTGGCAAAGAAAGACAATGGCTGGCTAAATACTCCGAATTTGGGAAGTCCCCTTGTTTATGTCCAAGCGAAGCATAGGCTTTTTGCAAATGACAGGGTACCGGGTAATGTAATCCAGGGAAAATATTATTTTCATTGAGATATTTTGCCAGATGATCCCTGTCTTCTGTAGTGATCACAAAAAGATGAAATACCGATTCATGGCCTTCCGGCTGAACCTGGAATTTTATTTTCGGGTTCTTAAAGGAATCCTGGTATTTTTTAGCAATCACTTTTCGGCGATTATTCCATCCTTCCAGGTACTTCAGTTTTATACTTAAGGAGGCTCCTTCGAGTCCACCCATCCTCATATTAAAACCAATTTCATCGTGGTAGTAACGCACCACTGATCCATGGTTGCGCAGGCTTTGCAGATGTTTATAATAGCTTTCCTTATTAGTAGTAATGCCCCCTGCTTCCCCGCAGGCACCAAAATTTTTACCAGGATAAAAACTAAAGCAAGCCATTTCGCCAAAACCGCCAACCCGTTTTCCATTATATCGGGCACCCTGCGCCTGGGCGGCATCTTCAATAAGAATAAGGAATGTTTCTTGCAAATAGCCTGCACCGTTCAATATCAAAAGGCTGACCATACAGGTGTACTCCTATGACTGCTTTTGTTCGGGGAGTAATTTTTGCTTCGATCTTGGTGGCATCAATCTCCCAGGTGTCCGGGTCACAGTCCACAAAAACCGGGATAGCCCCTGTATAAGAAACTCCCCAGGCAGTAGCAATAAATGTATTAGCCGGAATTATTACTTCATCACCATGGCCAATACCCAGTGCAAGCATGGCTAAGATGCAAGTGCGGTGGTTCCATTATTAACCCCTACGGCATATTTGAGCTTCACAAAATGCGGAGCATATGCTTTTTCAAATTCTTCTACAAAAGGACCACCGGAAAAGGCAGTCTGTTCATATACTTTTTCAAAAGCGTCGAAAACTTCTTTTTTAATTTGCTGGTGTTGCCCCTTTAGGTCGAGGCAGGCAATTTTCTTTTCCATTATTATATTATTGTTCTTTAAATTTTTTTTATAATCCTGGCAGGAACACCTGCTACAATAGTATTGGGCAGGAACATCTTTGGTTACTACGGACCCCGCGCCTACCAGGGCATTTTCCCCAATAGTAATACCGCATAAAATGGTTGCGTTAGAACCAATGGAAGCGCCCTTTTTTACAGTCGTTTCGATCAGTTTCCAATCCGCTTCGCTTTGAGGACTTCCATCCGCGTTTGTGGCACGGGGAAATAAATCGTTGGTAAACATAACGCCATGACCAATAAATACATTGTCTTCAATGTGCACCCCTTCGCAAATAAAAGTATGACTGGATATTTTGCAGTTCTTACCGATGGTAGCGCCTTTTTGAATTTCCACGAAAGCTCCCACTTTGGAATGGGAGTCGATCGAACAACCATACGCATTTACAAAATTAAAAATGCGGACATTCTCTCCTAACTGTACATTGTTGAGGCTTTGTTTATCGTTGGAAATGGTAACTGTTTGCATACATTATTTTATTTTAACTTCTTTCCCATTATGTTTAATTGACTCCTGGGATGCTTCCAGGATACTAACTACCTGTTTGCCCAGGCGGGCATTGGCTACTGGTTCTTTTTGCTGAATAATAGATTGAATGAAATCGGCAGCCATCCCGGCAAGGGCTTCTTTGCTGGACAATTTAGGAATATAAACATCGCCCGTCCGGTAATCTACCATTATCATTTTTTTATCTTCATCCGTTTTATGTGTATATCCCGTATCATACACCCTGACTTTTTCAGAAGGTTCGAGGTCGTTATAAACAATCATTTTTTTATCTCCACCTATCAGGGTTTGTCTCACTTTTACCGGCGAAAGCCAGGATACATTGAAGTGAGCAATAAAATCCCAATCGTAATTAACGGTCATATAAGCAATATTCTCAATATGGTTCCTGGTATGAGATATTCCTGTGGCATTGATGCTCACCGGCAATTCATTAATGAGGTAGGTAAGAATCGATATATCGTGCGGAGCCAGATCCCAGAGCACATTCACATCGGACTGGAAAAGGCCCAGGTTAATCCGGCTGGAATCAAAATACTGGAGGGTACCGATCGTTTGACTTTGGATTAACTCTTTCATTTTTTGAACGGCACCCGTGTAAAGGAAAGTATGATCGACCATTAAAGTGAGCCCTTTTTGTTCAGCCAGGTTAATCAATTCATCTGCTTCTTCGGGGGAGGATGTCATGGGTTTTTCTATCAGTACATGCTTGCCGTTTAACAAGGCTTTCTTTGCCAGTTGATAATGGGTAGAAACAGGTGTAGCTATCACAACTGCATCCGTGGTACGGTCGTTGATAATCTCTTCTGCTGTAGTTACCCTGTTTATAGAGGGAAAATTTTTTGATAAGACTGCCAGGCGTTCGGGTCTGCCATCAGCTACGATTGCCAGGGTGCAGTAATCTGTACCAAAAAAATTCCTGACCAGGTTGGTGCCCCAGTATCCATATCCTATTATGCCAACTTTGATAATGCTCATAGGGAACAATAATTTATAATGTTATACTATTAAATTTATAGATCCTGTTTTTCCTGATAAAAAATTCATCACATAAGTTTACTATAATAAAAAAAATCGCCATTCGCCTTCGTCTCATTTTCCCGGAAGATCAATTGGATCCCGGGGGAATAAAAATGGTAAAATGATTGTTTGTCCATGCTTCCCGGTAATTATTTTTTTTCAGGAAATCAATCAAGTACCCGTTCTTTTCCTGGTTTCTTTTTAACAACGAATAATCTTCCCTGGGTGCAATTTCCGGCCAGGCACTTCCTTCCCCCGTAGTGAGGATATTTTGTTTAACGACCACCGGTAATTTCTTATGATTATTCGCCGCGCGGTTTAATTCGGACAGAAAAAGATCATTGGAATAAAACCAAATGCAGGGATTCCTGACATAGGATTTGGTTTCCGTTATGAAATGATACAACGGCATGCAGTCATAGGCAAGCACATAATCGTTTGGCTTAACATATTTTGAACTGGCTTCCAGTAGCTGATTTAACGAAGCGGCGCGGCCCTTCGACGTAAAAACACCTTTTGTATATTTATTATTGACTGAATAAAACATTTCGAACCTGCTGTGCCGGTCGCAGAGATAGGGATATTTTATCACATTATATAAACTGGCAATCATAATCACGGCGATACTCCCTAACCGGAGAGGGCGTAGCTGGGTTTCGGAAATAGAAAATTTAAGTCCGGACTCTTTAGAGACCGCTCCTATTTTCATATCCAAATTCACCCACCTGATTTTAGCAATAGAATCAATAGCAATTGGAAAGGATATCCATAAGGAATAAACCACTACCGTGGAAATACCTTCCGAGCTTCCAAACGGATGAATCAAAAATATCAGTCCACCGAAAAGTGCCAGGAGTTTATAGTCGGGTGATTTGTTTTTGTTGATGAGTATCAATAATGAAAAGAGACTGATACCTGTAAATAAAACCCGGAGCCGGTAACTGTCGAACCATCCATTAAATACTAAAACCAGCATTCCTGCTAACAATAAATAATTAAAAATCGAAACGGCTCTTCGGATAAATTGCGAAGCTGCTTCGGCGGAACTATTAAAAAGGGCCACCACAAAAAGAAAACCACCCGCGAGAACCGCCGCTCTTAAAGAGAGGGCATAGTCTATTAAATTCCGGGATAATAACCGGTAGATGCCATAAGCTCCGCCTATACCGTCATTCTTGGCAGAGCTTTGGCTGGAAGAAAATAATAACTTTACTGATTCTACAAAATAAGGGAGATGGCCCAGTAATTTCATTGCAGTAAAAACGAT
Organism: uncultured Chitinophagaceae bacterium; assembly: GCA_963775145.1. Classification (GTDB taxonomy): domain Bacteria; phylum Bacteroidota; class Bacteroidia; order Chitinophagales; family Chitinophagaceae; genus Endoryza. The sequence goes on along the minus strand of CAVZHZ010000005.1, from coordinate 29,153 downwards.
CACTCCCGAAAGAATAAATCCAACAACAAAAATGCCTATTTGGGTGAACAGTACTTTTAAGTCAGATTTTTTCAACCATGCATAATAGAGGAATCCAAGTCCAAGTCCCAGGCCCAGCACATTAGGGATGCGGGTAAAAATATTCAGGCATACAAAGAACCCTCCCCAGAAAATCGGCCATTTCCGGTTATCCTTAATTCCTGCAAACAACAGATAGGCATTCAAAAAATAAAAAAAAGCGGAGAAGTTATTATAGTAAAGGTTTTTGGCGTCTTCGTTAATAAATAAAGAAAGCAGGATCATACTCATCCGTAAATAACCGGTATGAAGATATCGCTTCAATAAATTATAGGCTATCAGGATCGTAAATGTAGAAAATATTGCTCCCAGCAAGCGTATCCCCCACATTCCCAGGAAGGGGAAGATTTTCAAGTAAATACCACTGATGATTCCCGTGAGCCACATCCAGAATCCAAATTGTACTGATTCGGGGTCATTAAATATCTGCTGATAAAAGGCGAGGTGAAATCCTTCATCATTAAAATCCAATCCCTGGAAAATAACCAGCACATGGTACAGGAAGATAAACAGGAAGAAAAGATTCGTGTTCATCTGCTGAAGCCAGTTAGCAACAGAGGTTAGAAAGGGGGTTCGGGATAATATCGTGCGGGGGTGTACCAAAAATTTATATTGTCAGCTATTTACAATCAGGCCAATTGAATTTTTTTAGAGATTTTTTCATTTACGAACTCCCATACATATTTTATGAATTTCATCTTATGGTTCCGGAATAAAGAATTGTTTATAACCCTTATTGAGAACCACCGGGTACTGTGAAAAAGTTGCAGCCACCGTTTAATATAGATTTGGAGTATTATATCCCCTTCCATTCCGGGCCTTTGCTCCAGTAATTGCTTAATTTTTAAAAGCCATATTTCCAGCAATGGCAAGGTTCCTTTTTTCTTAAAATAAGTGAAGCGCCCATTTACAAAATGTGTATGCAGCGAAAGTTCTTCCTCCGTGAAGGGAATGTTCATCCGGCTGAGAATACTGGCGTCCATTTTTTTTCTCAGGGCCATTAACGCATCATATTTTTGAAAGCTTTCATTTTTACCGTGTACCCTGTATTGTGTAAGAGAAAATGGCAAGCTGGCAAATTTGGTAAAAGGGTAGAGGCGGTGATACAGGTTGAAATCTTCCAACATATCAGACCCCTCCTGGTACTTCGCTTCTTTTACCAGTTCCGCCCGCATCATCACGGTGGAGGCACAAAAGCAATTATTAAATAACTGGTAAGTTTTGATTTCCGGGTCCGTGGAAGGAATTTCTACAGTAGCCTGCACTCTGTCATTATTATCTATTATTTCCCAATAACTGCCAACCACTCCATAATCCTGGTTCGCTTCCAGGAAACTAACCTGCATTTCCAGCCTTTTGGGCAATGCAATATCGTCATTATCCAGTACGGCAATATATTTCCCGCGGGCTAATTCCAGGCAACGGTTTCGTGTTTTTACAATTCCGCTGTTTACATCGTTTTTGAAATAACGAAGCCTGGGATCGCTGTAGGAAAGTATTATTTTTTCTGATTGATCAATAGATCCATCATTTACCATAACCAATTCCCAGTTTGTATAGGTTTGTTGTAGTATACTATCAATGGCCTTTTTTATATAATGCTCAGCATTATAAACCGGCATCGCAATAGTTACCAAAGGTTGTTCGGTCATAACGGAATACTTAGTATAATTTTTAGTTTCAGGGATGGTCATGTTCAGATTTATCTGGAAATAAAAGTTTTCGGAATACTACCAGCAAAACAACCAGGTATACCAGGTATACGATCGCATACCCAATAGTGGCCCCCACGGCACCAAATTGATTTACCAGGAAATAACAGAGTACAATCAGCAAAACAAAATTCACCAGCTCCATGATGATGTATGTTTTTGTCATGGCTTTCGCTATAAGCAGGTATCCCAGCACCCATCCGGCTATCTTAAGGAAATCTCCCACTAATTGAAAGGCAAAAAGATCTTTCATTCCCGAAAATTCCCTGGTAAAGAGAATTTTAATAATCAGGAACCGGGAAAAGAATATACCAATGGTGGTTATCACCAGGAATGGAATGATCAGCTTATAGACTTTCAGGATCTCATTTCTTAATTCCACTTTATTTTTCAATTCGGCCAGCCGGGGAAGGTAGTACACGCCCAGGGAAACAGTGATGACCATCAAATACATGTTTGAAATGCGATTCACTCCTTCCCAAAGCCCGGCGTCTGCTATACTGGAATTAGTTGTAATAAATTTCCGCACAATTAACTGGCCCGCGGGTATAGTAATGGCACTGGCCAGGGCCATCATAGTATAGTGCCCCAGTTTTATACTTACGCTTTTGTTGAAATGGGAAACAATCTGTTTCCATTTAAACCAGGGTGATTTGGCAATGATGCCCAGTATCAGCAAGAACAGGACTGATTGGAAAGTAACGGCTGATAACAGCGCACCGTAAATACCGAATTTAATGGAGAGGATGATTGAAAAGATCAGACCCACTATGCTGCCCGCGATGTTTATTATTACATATTTCTTGTACTCTTTGAATCCATTTAGAATGGAGACGAGCAGCGTGCTGAAAGAATAAAAGAAAAGGGTAGCACCGAAAATATAGAAAATGGTTTTGTATTTTATGTCGAGGAGAATATGTTCCGCAAAGTACCCGGCACCAAACACTAGTACCAGACTTAGCATACCGGTTAGCACCACGGTGATCCAGAACCCTGTACTGAGATAAGGGGTATAAGCTTCTTCATTGTCGGAATTTTCGGATACATATTTGGTTATTCCGGCGTTGATCCCGCCGTTAGATATGCTAAGCAGAATAGTGGAAAAATTATTCAACTGCCCCAATAGCGCGATTCCCGCGGGCCCTATAATGGCCGCTATCACTTTTACGCTCACCAGCCCTGTGATCATCCGGATTATCGTGGCAATCGAATTTAATAATGAAACCCTGACAAGGTCGGATTTCAAAATATGTTTCGCTTTCGCCAGCAAGAGAGGGAAGTTGCTCATTTTAAATATACTATTCTGAAAATAGTTAGCCATTAGGGTTTTTTTATCGGAATGCCATTGCATGGCTTCGCCACCTCAGTCACATTAACTTTTTTGTAAAGGAAGTTAATATGCTGGTTTTAAAATTGCTTCGAAATATTAATAGTTAATTGTTCAATGGAACGCTTAAATGGTCTTAAGAAGCATGGGCAAAAAATCGAGGCGCCGAAATACAATAAATTGGATAACTGCGATAGCTGCCTCCAGAACATGACAATTCCACCCTGCTTCATATTACAGAAATAAGGAAAAAATCATTTTTCAAAAACCAGGAGTGATTACCGGGATGCCAACGTTGAAATGTTGACCTCATGGGAGAAGGAAAACCGAATTCAATGAAGCGGCTATAGAACGAATTTCGTTCTAGCGGATTCGGGGGTTCATTAAATCTAATCTCCACGGCAAAGGGAAAATTTCTGGCTGAAATTTGATTTCACAGGGCTTTTGTTTCTACAGGTTCAGCTCACGGGGTTAAGGCGTAAGCAGAAAGCTAAAAAATGATTATTCTGTATTGTGGTTTCAGATGCGTTCATACAGATCCATTTCTTTTTTGCTACATTTTTAAAAACACTTCAATAAAGACCAATCAAGTGTTTCAAAGAACTAATTGCTACTAAACGAATTCTTCCGTTCAGAAAATGAAAAGAATAATTGAGCTAACACGGTCGGTCTTTTACAGGATAAGCAGAGAAAGAACTATAGGAATTTAGCTGGTGTTCCAAGCGATTCAGCACCGGGAAAGCACCAGTTAATCAGGAAACTTTTTTTATCTTCTTCTTGTAATATTCGTTGTAGGAAGACTTCTGATCGTAGCCATAACCATATCCATAACCATAACTGTATTTGCCCACTCCCCGGTTTTTGACCCCGTTGAATATGATTGCTACATTGGTAATATGTTGTGCTTCGAAATCTTCCTCGAGACGTTCAATAAGTTTGGTCGGAGTGTGATTATGACGAATAACGGTTAATACCAGGTTACAATGGCTGGCAATGATAAAGGCATCCGTCATTGCTTTGAAAGGGGCCGTGTCAATAATCAGCACATCAAATTGTTTATCCAGGAAATTCAGTAAGATTTCTAATTTTCCGTTAACTAATAATTCGGAAGGCTCATCAGTCGGGTACCCGCAAGGAACCAGAGACAGATTCTCGTGCTTGCTGGTGGGTATAACAATTTCTTCCGCGCTTGCCTTGCCCAGTAGATAATCACTAATTCCTTTGCATTCCGGCACATCAAAGGTCTCACTTATTTTAGGCTGGTGCAGGTCCAATTCCAGCAGGGCCACTTTTTTTCCGCTGCGGGCCAGGATCATTGCCAGGTTGGTAGATACAAAACTTTTTCCTTCTCCTTTAATAGAAGAAGTCACCAGGATTCTTTTGGTATTGCCAGGAGGATTTCCCTGGTATTTTAGAGCTGCCCTGATCTGGCGGAACTGTTCAACGATAAAACTTCTTTCTGAACCCTCCGTAACAATTTTATACTTTAATTTTTCCTGTACTAATTCGCCAATGATCGGGAAACTGGTGAGTTTTTCAATATCAGTTCTGTAAAGAATCTTATTATTGAAGAAATCTTTTAATATTACTACCCCTGCACTCAAGGTAATGGGTAAAATAAGAGCCAGCATGGCTAAAAAAGATTTTTTCGGACTCACCGGGCCGGGCGAGGTGGTGGGATTGCTAACAATATAACAGTCGGGAATAATGGAACTAATTGAATAGGAGGTTTCTTCTCTTTTCTGCAGCAGGAAAGCATAGATGCCTTTCTTGGTATTATGCTGCCGGCTCACTTCTATCAAATCTTTTTCTTTCTTGGGAATTGAATTAAGCATAGAATAATACTTACCGCTGGCCTGTTCAACGGTTGATTTACCTGCTTCAATGCTTTTGCGCTGGCTCCGGATATTTTCAAGTATGCTGGGTTTGGTCTTGTTGATTTCTTCGCGAAGGGAAACCACGGTCGGATTGTTTTCGCCATTGGTTCTTCTTAGCTTCTCATACTGGGTTTCTGTGGCGTTCAGTTTCTCAATAAGGTTGGTAAGCGTAGGATCCTGAATGTTAAAAGTGGAAGGTACAATAGTTCCCACCCCGCTTTTTTCTACTACATATTTTTCTACTTCCTCCAGCGCGGAAAGTTGGATGTTCATCGTGTTGAGTTGGCGATCATTCGTTCCCATGTTTTCCAGGTAGAGTTTTCCTTGTTCGCTCAGGTCCACGGCACCCGCACGATCCCGGTATTTTTGAATACCGTTCTCCAGGGAATCCAGTTCCTGGCTTACATGGTCTAACCGGTCCTCAATAAATTTCAGGGTTTTTAATGCTACCTGGTTCTTGCGTTCTACGGCTGCCCGATTATACGCGGTAACTACCTCTGCAATAATATTCTCTGCCCGTTGGGGAATGGGGTCTTTATAGGTCAAATTAATTACGGAAGATTGTTTGCTGGCCGGGGTTACCCCCAAACTGCCGATAATACCACCGGTAATCGACCGAATATCCGTCAAGACAAAGTAGTATTTTACTTTTTCCGTATTCTTTGCTTGGTTTGGAAGAGAATAATAAGGATTGCTGGTAAACTTCAAGGTACCCCAGGGCGAATTGGCCCATTGGTTTAAAGCATATTTTGTTCCATCGATTTCAACAGCATTTCCCTCTTTTAAATATGAAAAATAAATTTTGTTAGTAGGCTTTATGGAATCAGCATTGGATACTTCAATATTGATCGGGCTGCTGAGGTAGGCCGATCTTGTTTGAATGTTTCTCCATCCGCTTTCTTCATAAATGGCTGCATAAAGCTTTAATGATTTGGCCACCTCAGAAATTATGGAATTTGATCGAAGGATCTCCAGTTCGTTCTCAACAATCTTTTTGGTGCCGAACACATTTAATACTTCCTCCATTTTAGAATCTTCCTGGCCCTTTTTCTCGTCTTTGATCAGGACACTGGCGGTAGTTTCGTAAATACGGACCGCATATTTTAGCTTAAAATAAAAATAAGTAATACTCAACATGGTAGTAACAAGAAACAAGGGCCAGAAAGGCACAAATTTCAAAATGAGTTGTTGAATGCTATTATTTTCTTTCTCTACAGGGTGGTTTGTTTTTTCCATGATTCGGTAAGGTTTTAGAGCAACATAATCTTCAATTGCCTATTTGAAACTCGTAACGCCTACAATAACCAACGAAAGGGCACTTAAAATAATTGGAATCAACTGAGTGCTTTTTTCTCTTGACAATCGGTTTTGTATCGGTTCTACATAGATAATATCATTAGATTCGAGGTAATAATAGGGCGAACTAAGAATTTCAGGATTGGTCAGATCCAGCCTCTTGATGGTTTTCTCACCTTTGCCGTTTTCCCGTATCAAAAGTACGTTTTCTCTCTTTCCATAAATGGTAATATCGCCGGCAAAACTAAGGGCCTCCAATAAGCTGAGTTTTTCATTTGGTACTGAAAATACTCCCGGTTTGGCAACTTCACCCAGCACACTTACCCGGTAATTGAGATGCCGTATGGTAGTAATTGGATCCACCAGTAATTGCCGGTCCCTCAATTGCTGAGTTATGTAGGTGGTCAGTTGAGATTTGGTCATGCCGGCTGCCGTTATAGTGCCAAGGATTGGAAATTGTATCTCTCCCTTCAGATTCACCAGGTACCCGATCGTTAACCTGTTTGTGGAGGAGGAGGCAGAGCTGGTGATAAACGTAGATTCATTTGGTGCGTTGAAAGGAGCAGAAGCTTCTGCGCTCTGACTACTAATAATGATACTTAATATATCGTTGATCTGAATAACCGGTTCAATATTGGCATATTCAGATTTCAAATTGGTATCCTTGATATTATCGAAATAAATAACCCTCTTGGTGCTGGCACAAGAAGAAGCAAAAACTATAATCGTAGCGATTATAAAACCGACGCGGATATCTTTATTCATGGTAGGGGGTCAATTGTTTCCAAAGTTCTAATTGTATAATAATTATTATACTGTTCAAATAATCTAAGCCTGGAATCCAACTGGATAGAGGTAAGTCTTTCTGAGGAAGAAGGTGGAAGGTAAATATCAGTAAATCAGTAAGATATGGAATAATATATAAATTGGTGCAATTAGGTGTAAAAGTACTAAAATTTATGAAAGCTCCAAATGGTGACACGAAAAGTTACGCTATGGATTTGTTAAGTTACTGAAGGCCATACAAAACTTTGGCTATTTAGAGGTGATCGCTCAAATTAGTTGAATTAAGTGCTATATAATTATATATACATCGTATCAGCAGTAATTGGCTCCTATTTAATTCGCCTTAGAACTCTTCCGACTAAATTCAAGCTAATTCTATCGCCCCCCGAAGCGGCTCTAATTCAGCGCAAAAAGGAACAAACGCGGCAAAAGGAAACCTCGTTTGATATATTTATTAATTTAAATAGGTTAGGATTTTTTAAACAACTTTGCGGTAGGGTATTTTAATCTTCGGTACTTTTTTATATTTTACCAGCCGATTGGTTGACATGAAAATCCTTCCCTCGAGAAATCTGAAGAACCAATTCACAAAATCCACCAAGTTTATTTCCAGTTATCAGGAACCCGGATGAGAATGTCATAGGTTCAGAAAAAGAATATAATTATTCGAAGATTTATCGAATTGCAGCATGCCGGTAAATGGAGAAAGTGGTAGTATGGCGGTTGGCAGCACGGCCCTTATTAATATTTTTTTGACCCTGTTCGCAATATTGAAAGTTAATACCTTAATCCCGTGAGTACATTATTGATCTTATTGATCTGTGGAGCTTTTTATGGATATGCACTGTTCTACAAACCGGAGATTGTAGCGATTATTTTGTTTGCCTTAATGATCGCAAACATAAATATTGACCTTAAAGGGTTGCCGTTAAATTCCCGGGCTATTATTACCATTACTCTTTTTGGCAGGATTCTGTTCGATAAGCAGACGAAGTTGAAATACACCGATTTTTTGGGGGTTGGTACTGTTAAAGCATTTATTTTTTACTTTCTCTATTTTCTATTTATTTCTTTTTCACACAATCTCTTCACCATTGAACTGCTGAAGGTGACTATTTCTACCGTATTGGCAGCGTTTTGCGTTTACCATTATTTTTTTAAAGAGTATAACGATAAGTGCATTAAGATTGGATTGATAATTTCCGGGATCATTTGTTTTACTGATCTTGCCTATACCTATGCATTTATTGGTTCCTTTCCGGTGAGGAGGATTTACGAGCTGGTATCCTCGGGGCCTGTCGAAGATTTTGATCCCAACAATATATTTGTTTCCGATATCAATCATAATTTCTTTGGACAAGTATGCGGAATGGCCTTTGTTTTTGTATTTACAGACATTGTCAAAAATCGCCAGGCGGGTAAATACCTTATTATACTATTGCCCCTCATGTTCATTGGAGTGCTAATGTCAACCTCCAGGAGCGCCTTAATGGCCATCATTGTGGTTGTTCTTTTTGTAGTAATGAAAAGTATTAATTACCGGGAAGGAAGAAAAAAAATTCTGAAAATCGTATCCTTTAGCGTAGCTGCCGCCACTATTGGGATACTGTTATTTTCAACAATAAGTATGTATTTTAACCTGGACAGCAAATTTGTTGATGAGGTTCTTTTCCGGTTAGTGGATGAGCCGATTGCTATTCTACAGAGAGCCATGGGACAAAATTACAATATTCAAAACCTTGGATCTATGGATTGGCGGGAGGAAGCGGCTGCCCAGGCATATGATGCATACATGAATCTGCCGGTAATTGAACAAATATTTGGAATCGGCAATAATGGATTTATAGCGCGAAACATGGGGCACGGATTGAATCCCCATAATGGTATATTACTAATACTGATTGAGGTTGGTTTAGTGGGTTTTTTAATTTACCTGGTGATCATCCTTGGAGTCATTATCCAGTCAATCCGGCTGGGCAGTGTTTCCCCATCACTGGCGGTGCTATTATTTATCATCATTTTCGGTATCGGGCAAAACAACGAATTGACATCTGTTACCACCTTTTTATTTGTATTCACTATGATCGCCGAAAATCAATATATCCTCGCAGAAAAAAGAAAACAAGTGGTTGGAATGAAAAAAGTAAAGAAAATGAAAATGGGGGTGGTATAGAATGTAGCCTGGTAAGTCGACCTGCAGTTTTATGGAATACCTCCTGGCACAAGGACAAGTTTTGTACACATCTTATAAAACACCCGTTTAAATCTATTTCCATTTGGAAAACCATAAGTTAGTTAGTTAAATCATGCAGACCCCAAAATGGAAAATGTTTCTCACGTAAACCGTAAAAAAAGTCTCTTTGTACTTGGTACGCTGTACCCCGCAGTAACCGGGGGCATGGAAATATTTAATTATTATTTCCTTCAATACCAGCTTGGGGTGTTGAAGAGGAATATTTTATATTTTTCAACTAACTGTTTGAAAAACCAAGAAAATAACCACGCAAAGATATGGTCCTTTAAACCTGTCCGGTTATTTTATCCACTACATCTTTTTGTGGTTTTACTAAAACATAAATCTTCGGTCAATTTTGTATATACCGGTTATGCCCGGCAAACCTGGATTATTCCTTTTTTCAGTGCACTTATTTTCCGCATTTTCCGAAAACCATATATTGTTACGATTCATAGCGGCGGAAAACCTGTATGGAAACCGGCATTCGCTTATAAATATTATTTTAATCATGCATTTGCACTGGTCGGTGTTTCGGAAGCAATCTGTGAGGAATATTCTGAACGACTGGGCGGTAAAAAAGTAATCTATTTGCCCCCTGTGATTCCGTTTAAATGGTCCGATAAACCAATTGAAAAAATCAAATCGGAATTACAAATAGATCCTGACCGTAAAATACTTCTGTTTGTAGGAACGCTCAAAGGGATGAAAAATCCGGACAAAATAATAAAGGGCTTCCGGTTATCCAGGCGCAACCAGGATGTTGCCGCCAGCCTACAACTGATTTTTGTCGGCGGAGGGGATATGCAGGAGGCATTAAAGCAATATTGCAAGGAAAAGTTATTAGAGGATTGTGTTTTTTTCCACGGTATGGTACCACGGGAATTGATCCAGGATTATTATGCTATTGCTGATTATTATATCATTGGTTCTGACTATGAGGGAACATCCGTTTCATTGTTAGAAGCGATGTATAATAAAATACCCATTATTGCAGCCGATTCGCCCGGTATTAACAGGATGTTGCAAACGGACCGTAATGCGTTACTATATCCAGCTCACGATCCAGTAGCTTTGGCAAAATGTATCCAATTACTTTTGAACGATGACAAACTGGCCGATAACCTGGCCGTACAGGCGAAAAGAGATTTTGATGAAAAATACTCCTACGAAAAGATGATTGCCGGATATGAAGATATTTTTCAATCGGTTTCGGGTAATTAATGGAATAAGGGGTGACGAAAGACTTGTTTACTTTGATTAAATAACATGACTATGAATTTAAAGGCAAGAATGTATTTTTTACCAAAAGTATTTCTGCAGATTTTTTTCAGCGAGGGGCCTGGCCATGCCCTGAAGTTTTTATCGAATTACCGAAAAATCAGGACTGAAATCAGGAGCAGGCTTTCCGGAATCATGGAGGAATACAGATTAAAAAATCCGGGGATCGCTTATCAAAAATACCTGGACCTTGACTACTGGGTATTGGAATGCATGCGGCGCTTTTATCGGCTGGGGCTCCATAAGGAGTCTGCCGGAAAGAAAATACTCGATCTTGGAACCGGTGCAGGATATTTTCCTTTCGTTTGCAACTATTATGGGCACCGGGCAGAAGCGTTGGATGTTCCAGATAATGAAATGTACAATAATACCATTCGGGCCCTGGGTATTAATCGCTATCAGCAATATATCCGGGCATTCAAAGATCTGGATATAATAGAACGCTATGATCTGATAACAGGATTCATGATTTGTTTTAATAACCATAAAACACCCCAGGTATGGCATATTAAGGAATGGGATTTCTTTCTAAAGAGTATTGCAGAAAAAAACCTGAACAAGGGAGGAAACCTTTTCTTTTCTTTCAATGCTGAATCGGAAGAAGAACCGGTCAGCAGGGAATTGCTTGGTTATTTTTCCAACCACCAGGCGGTTATTAATGGGTGTGAAGTATTGCTTACCAGTCAGTCGATCGGGGCCAATTGACGGACCAATGTGGATAGGAAAACCGATTGTAAATTATGGGCCAACCGATCTGCTTAGGTTGGTTGTATTGTAAATTGGTTGATTAATTTTCTGAAATCGGCACCATTTAAATGCGAAAGGAGAAATGTAAACGTTATGAAAGTATTTATGGTCATAGATGCTTTGGGAAAAGGAGGAAAAGAGCGGCGGATGCTGGAGCTCATTAAGGGCCTTGTGTACGATAGCGAATACCAGATTATGCTGGTTTCATTAACTGATATTATAGAGTATGATATTGTATATAAACTACCCATCGAATTTGAAGTAATAAAAAGACGATCGCGCAAAGACCCTCGGGTGGTACTTAAATTATACAGAATAATTAAAGAGTTTAATCCTGATATTATTCATTCATGGGGCAGTATGGCAAGCATTTTTCTTTTGCCGGCCGTATGGCTGACAAAGAAAATTTTCCTGAATGGCATAATCGCGGATGCTCCAAAAAACATGGGATTATTCGATGGGTTGTATTTCAGGACGAAAATATCCAATGCCTTTGCAGACAGAATAATTTCGAATTCTAAGGCTGGTATCAAGGCATACAAGTCGCCCGATTATAAAACAACATGTATTTATAATGGGATAGATATAAACCGGTTTAGCAATTTGCCCCCGGTTCAGACAATGAAGGCCATTTTTTTTCCTGATGCCAGTAAAGAGATGTTCATTGCCGGTATGGTGGCGGCGTTTGAAGAAAGAAAAGATTATGATACGTTGGTCAGGGCCGCTTTAACCCTTGTTAAGCAGAACCGAAGTATAAATTTTTTACTGGTCGGGAATGGGGCTGATTTTAACAGGATCAAAGCGGCCGTGCCGATTGATCTGCAGCATAGAATTGTATTTGCGGGGAAGCGGTCGGATGTAGAAGCGATCATTAATATTTTTGACGTAGGAATCCTCCTCACCAATTCGACTATTCACGGGGAGGGTATTTCTAATTCTATTCTGGAGTATATGGCACTGGGTAAGCCAGTCATTGCAACGAGAGGAGGGGGTACCGACGAAGCCATCCTCGATAACGAAACCGGTTACCTGATTGATAACGGAAGGGATGATCAGCTGGTAAATAAGATCATGTTATTAATGGAAAGCGGTGAATTGAGAGCAGGATTAGGGAGGAGAGGGCGTCAACTTATTGGCGAGCAGTTTAATTTGGCTAAAATGACCAATCAGTATATCCAGGTGTATAAAAGTTTATTAATCGAAAAGAAAAAATCATGAATATTCTCATTACAGGAGTCGCAGGCTTTATTGGATCACATGTGGGCGAGTATTTTATAAATAAAGGCCATACCATTATAGGTATTGATAATTTTGATGCCTTTGTTGAGAAGAAATTCAAACTTATTAATCTCGAAAACCTGCAAAACAATCCAAATTTCTTGTTTCATGAAGGAGATATACGCGACAACAAACTATTAGATCTTATTTTCAAGGAAAACAATATTGATTTAGTAGTGCACCTGGCGGCAAAAGCTGGTGTCAGGCCCTCTATCGAATCCATCACTCAATATTATGATGTAAATGTTAACGGTACGGTGATATTATTGGAATCTATGAAGAAGAATAATGTCAGGAAAATGATCTTTGCCTCCTCCTCCTCTGTATATGGTAATAATTCTAAAGTACCATTTTCCGAGCTGGACCCGGTTGATAACCCGATTTCACCTTATGCCTCTACCAAAAAAAGTGGCGAACTGCTGTGCCATGTTTATTCTTATTTATATGGGTTTGATATAACCTGCCTGCGATTCTTTACGGTCTATGGTCCGCGTCAAAGACCCGACCTGGCAATACATAAATTTACCAAATTGATAATCCAGGACCAGCCGGTTCCTTTTTATGGAGATGGATCCACATCCCGTGATTACACTTATATCGATGACATCGTACAAGGAATTGATTGTGCAGTTCTCCACCTGGGCGGATACCACCTATATAATCTGGGGGAGTCAAAAGTAATACGGCTGGATGAACTGATTAAGGTATTAGAGGAAAAGATCGGGAAAAAAGCGTGCCTGCAAAAAATGCCTGCGCAGCAGGGAGACGTAGACAAAACATTTGCAGATATTTCACGGGCCGGCAAGGAAATCGGGTATCAACCGAAAACAGATCTGGCTACCGGGATTGAACGATTCATTGAATGGTATAAGACAAAACTTAAATAACGTAAAGCAAATCAGACCCTGAAGGTCTTTAAATAAAATAACTATTATTTGGCTATATGGGCAAAAGGCAAATTTTACTTATTGGACCATTACCACCTCCTAACGGCGGGGTGAGCATTCATATTCACCGGTTGGCTAAAATGCTTTCCGGTAAATATGTATTTGACTATATAGATGAGTCTAAAACAGTAAAACCGGAATATTTTAATTTCCGCAGCCTGCACCTGATTCGTTATTTGAAAAAACTCATAAAATCTGATCTGGTTTATATTCATAGCGGCACACCCGCTCTTCAGTATTTTCATATTGTTGCCGGGAAAATTACCGGTAGCCGGGTTATGATCACACTACATGCCTATCCTTTTAAAAAGAAGTGGTTACCCCGGATATTAGATAGGATATTGTTCAGTCTGGCAAATGAGATTATCCTGGTCAACCCCCTTTTCAAAGAAAGGATATCTCTCCCCAAAAAAAAATGCAGCATACAGAATGCCTTTATCCCCCCGATCATGGAGGAAGAATCCTGCTTGCCGGATCATATCGTTCAATGGATCAAAACAGCGGCCGATAACAATCATAAAGTGATTTGCTCAAATGCATGGCGGTTGGACGTGTTTAACAACCAGGATTTATATGGACTGGATTTGTGCATTGAAGTAACCGCCCGGCTTTTGAAAAAAGGATACCTCGTAAAATTTATTTTCAATATTGCTACCATTGATAAATACGCCGCATCCTATAAGCAATACCAGGAAAAGATCAACGGGATGAACCTGGATAATCATTTCCTCTTAATTAATGAACAGCTTTCATTTGTGCGGTTGATGGAACAATCGGATGTTTTCGTAAGGCCAACAAATACAGATGGAGATTCACTCAGCATCAGGGAGTCTCTGTTCCTGGGCAGAAAAACCGTGGCGTCGGATGTCGTTGAAAGACCTGCTGGTACTATTTTATTTAAGAACCGGGATATTGATGATTTTGAAGAAAAATTGCAGTTGGTTTTAAAGGAACCATTGGAAGGTAAGTCCACCATCCATGAAAAAGAAATGGAAAAGTATAAATCGTACTACGGTGAAATGATTGATCGTGTTTTGAATTGATAGCATTTTCCAAAGAAGGTGGAATAATAAAATTTAAATTGTATGTGCGGAATCGCGGGGTTTATTGGATTTTCAAATAATAGAGAACTGGCTGAAATGGCCAACAGGCTTCAGCAACACAGAGGTCCTGATAACCAATCCGTGTGGAGTGATGAGCACGTAGCATTCGCTCATCAGCGGCTCTCTATTATTGATTTGAGCGAGGCGGCAAATCAGCCTTTTCATAAAGGAGACTTGCTGATAATATTCAACGGCGAGATTTATAATTACAAAGAATTGCAGGAAAAGATGCAGGCTGAAAAAGGCGTGAAATTTATTACTTCTTCCGATACAGAGGTGGTGCTGGAGATGTACAGTAACTATGGAGTGGCATGTCTTCAGGACCTGATAGGAATGTTCGCCTTCGCTATTTACAATAAGGTTACCAACTCACTATTCCTGGCTCGTGATCATTTTGGTATCAAGCCTGTTTTTTATGTGCAATTAGCCGGCGGATTGGCCTTCAGTTCCGAACTGAAAACCCTGGCACAGATACCGGGCTTTGATAAAACTATTAATGCAAAATCCCTGGTTAGTAGTCTCAACTATTTATGGGTATCTGGTAACGAGACAATGTTCAAAGGCTGCAATAAGCTTCCCGCAGCACATTATCTAACTTATAGTAAAGAGGGTGATATGCATATGGCCAGGTATTGGGAATTGGAAGAGCCAAAATTGAATAGCATCACTAATAATGAAGAAGCTGTTAAAGAAGAATTGGCGAAAGTCCTGGAACTATCAGTAAAAAGGCATATGGTGGCCGATGTGCCGGTAAGCAGTTTTTTAAGTGGCGGACTTGATTCTTCCCTGATAGCCGTGCTGGCTAAAAAATCAAATCAATCGCTGTCAACTTACACCATTTCAACCGGTGCGGAAGACCGAAAGATTGAAATGATGCCCGATGATCTCAAATATGCCCAATGGGTCGCGGATAATTACCAGCTCGATCATCATGTTATTGAAATTAAACCGGATATTCTGAAGGATTTTCCAAAGATGGTACGTACTCTTGATGAACCCATTGGAGACCCTGCCGCCATCAATACTTTTTTGATCTGCAAAGCCGCCAGGGAAAAAGGCGTCAAGGTTCTGTTATCGGGTATGGGAGCAGATGAAATATTTTTTGGATACAGGAGGCAAAAAGCCACTTTAATGGCAAGGAGATATAACAAGCTGCCGGTATTCGTCAAATCAGCCATTTCTATTGTGGTTAATAAGTTACCTGTCAGAATGAATGGGAAAGGGTTTAAGCTGGGCAGATGGGCCAAGCGGTTTATTAGTTTTGCCGGCAAACCTATCGATGAAGCATATATGCGAAGCTATTCTTATTACGATTCCGATCAGCTCAAAGAATTATTGCAACCAGGTTTTTGGCCGGCCATTCAGCAAATCAATGAGGAACATAAAGCAATTTTCAATTCCAAATTTAAAAAGGACATCGTTAACCAGATTTGCCATACCGATATACATATGTTTATGCTCGGTTTGAATTTAACGTATTCAGATCGGGCTTCCATGGCAGCCTCCGTAGAAGTGCGTGTTCCGTTCATCGATAAGTTGGTAATATCAAAGGCGATGCAGATACCCGGATTTCTAAAGATCAGGAAAGGAGAATCAAAATATATTTTAAAAAAAGCCGCCGAAAAATACCTGCCAAAGAAAATCATTTACCGGCCGAAGGCTTCTTTTGGTGCCCCCATCAGGTCGTGGATCTCTAATGATTTAAGGCCCATGGTTGATGAATTGCTTTCCGAAAAAAGTGTAAACAAGAGGGGCTTTCTTAATTATGATTATGTAATGAAAATCATTAACGATGACCGAAACGGACAAAATGATAACGCATACCAGATCTACCAGTTACTTACCCTGGAGCTTTGGTGCAGAGAATACCTGGACAAATAATTTATAGGATAAAAAAAATACTCGATTGTGAAACAGCTTATACAGAATTTTAAGACCGGCAAATTGTATGTTGACGATGTACCAATGCCTTCCGTTTCGCCCGGGATGGTGCTCGTGGAAAATGAATTTTCCCTTATTAGTGCAGGTACGGAACGTAGCACAGTGAAAGTGGGTCAATCCAGTTTATTAGGAAAAGCAAAGCAACGGCCCGACCTCGTTGCACAGGTATTACAGAATATTAAAAAGGAAGGGTTGATTGCTACATTTAATAAAGTAAAAACCAAGTTGGATTCTTTGAAGGCCTTAGGGTACAGCTCTTGTGGCCGGGTACTTGTTTCTATGGATCAGAATAGTTTGTTTAAAGCGGGAGACCTGGTTGCCTGTGCAGGACAGGATTATGCCTCGCATGCAGAGATTGTTTCGGTTCCTCAGAATCTCGTGGCGAAAGTACCCGATAATGTGTCAGCCAGCGAGGCTGCTTTCACCACCTTGGGTGCTATTGCCATGCAGGGCGTACGCCAGGCAAGTCCTCAATTGGGCGAAAAAATAGCGGTCATAGGATTGGGGCTGCTTGGGCAGATAACTTGCCAGCTGTTGCGTGCCAATGGCTGCGCAGTATTTGGAATAGATCTTAATGATTCATTAGTAAAGCTAGCTCGCGAAACAGCTTCCGATGCGGCACTTAACAGGAACGATGGGAGTCTCTTGAAATCCTGTGAAAATTTTACCCAGGGGCGTGGATTCGATGCAGTGATTATTACAGCCGCTGCTCCTTCCAATGATCCTATTGAACTGGCAGCTGAATTGTCCAGGAAAAAAGGAAAGATTATTGTGGTGGGCGCCGTAAAAATGGATATTCCCAGGGAACCTCATTTTTTCAAAAAAGAACTTGATTTGAGGATGTCCTGTTCTTATGGTCCCGGAAGATACGATACGGAATACGAAGAAAATGGAAACGACTACCCATTTGCGTTTGTACGCTGGACCGAACAAAGAAATATGGAAGCGTTCCTGGATCTCTTGTCGAGGAAGCAAATCAATATGCAACCCCTGGTAACTCATGTGTTTGATGTTTCGGAGGCGGAAAAAGCATTTGATATTATCACCGGGAAGAGTCCTGAACCACATATCGGAATCCTCCTTAAGTATTCTGAAAACGAAAAAAAATTACAATCATTAGTACAGATCCGGCAAAACCCGGTAGCTCAAATAAATGCAGGCTTTATAGGAGCAGGTAGTTTCGCCCAAAGTTATTTGATACCTCATGTGAAACATTTTGGCGTTACCCTCGATGGTGTAGTTACCTCAAAAGGAATCACCGCGAAGAATGTAGCCGAAAAATTTAAATTTAATTTTTGTTCTTCGGAGGCAAACGATATAATAAATAATGAAAAGATTAATGCGGTTTTTATTGCCACGCCGCATTCCTCTCATGCCGACTTTGTGGTAAGATGCCTGGAAGCCAATAAGAAAGTATTTGTTGAAAAGCCGCTGGCCATCAATGCGGATCAGCTTGAACAGGTGATGGAAGCAAAGAAAAAATTCAATCAGCCGCTGCTGGTAGGGTTTAACAGGCGTTTTTCAGAAATCAGTGAATCTTTAAAAAAGGAATTTAAAGACCGTTCGGAACCAATGGTTATTACTATCCGGGTGAATGCCGGCCATATTGAAAAGAATCATTGGACCCAACAGCCCCATATCGGAGGGGGAAGGATTGTGGGGGAGATGTGCCATTTTATTGACCTGATGCAGTTTTTTACTGAAGCAGAGCCGGTGAAAGTATACGCGGAATCCATTCACTCCGGAAATAATAAGATTACTCCCGCCGATAATATCGCAGTCGTTATAACCTTTGAAGATGGATCCGTAGGCAATCTGATCTATGTAGCGAATGGCGACAAATCAATGCCTAAGGAAAGTATAGAAGTTTTCCAGGCGGGAAAAATTGGTGTTATCAACGATTTCAAGGATGGATTCATTCATAAGAAAGGAAAAGTTATCAAGCTTAAATCTTCGGGGAAGGGGCATGAGGAAGAAATAAAGGCGTTCATTAATTCTATTCAGCAGGGGCAAAAAGATCCGATCCCTTTCAGATCCATTTGCCTTACTACCCTGACTACTTTTAAAATTCAGGATAGTTTATATACCGGTAACCCGCAAGAAATTTATTTGGATGCTTAAGGAATTAAATAGTTCATTCGATCGGCTAAAGGAATATTGCGAGCGGGAAAATTACCGGGGGTATGATCCGTTTGATGGATTGACGAGTCCCTTATTCCAATCAATCCCAGGTATTCGCTCGAACCGGATTATGCGATTGGCCTGGATACAGTTTTTCAAAAGGTCGCCGGTTAATTTACGTCCATTGGTGGGAGTAAGAAAGGGGTATAATCCAAAGGCCCTGGGATTATTTCTGTCCGGATACTGTAATCTC
Organism: uncultured Chitinophagaceae bacterium; assembly: GCA_963775145.1. Taxonomy (GTDB): domain Bacteria; phylum Bacteroidota; class Bacteroidia; order Chitinophagales; family Chitinophagaceae; genus Endoryza. The sequence continues at coordinate 10,173 of CAVZHZ010000005.1, read as the reverse complement.
TACCAGGTTGATGCAAGCCCGGAATATATAGTTAAAATGAAATTCCTGGTGGATAAAATAATGGAATTAAAAAGTAATGGATGGAGCGGCGCCTGCTGGGGATATAATTTCGACTGGCAAGCCAGGGCATTTTTTCAACCTAAGTATACTCCAACAGTAGTTGCGTCAACATATGTGGCTAATGCTTTACTGGATGCTTATGAAATTACCGCAGATACCAAATGCCTGGAAGCGGCAAGAAGTACCTGTGATTTTATCTTAAACGATTTGAACAGGGGAAAAAACGAACAAGGAGATTTTGCTTTCTCTTATTCACCCCTTGATAAGAGCGTTGTATTCAACGCCTCCTTATTGGGTAGCCGCTTATTGGCCAGGGTAGCCAGCATTACCGGGGAGGAAACACTAAAAGAAGAAGCAGAAAGGTCTGTCAGATATTGTTGCCGCCATCAAAAAGCGGATGGATCCTGGCCATATGGTTTGGCAACTTTTCACCAGTGGGTGGATAATTTTCATACCGGGTACAATCTGGAATGTATTTCAGATTTCATGAAGTATACCGGGAATTACGGGTATAAAAAAGAGGTGGCTATTGGATTTGATTACTACATAAATAATTTTTTTACCGGGGAAGGCATACCCAAATATTATAACAACACTGTTTTCCCGATTGATATACATACCACCGCCCAATTAGTAGTTACCCTGGTTAAACTTAATAAAGTAGCGGAGCACAAAGACTTATTAAATAAGGTAATGCTTTGGACAATAAATAATATGCAATCAGGCAAAGGATATTTTTATTATCAGGTAAACAGGTATTTTTCTTCAAAAATACCATATATGCGTTGGGCACAGGCCTGGATGTTCTATGCATTTTCTATGTATTTAAAACAGGAATCAACATGCAAAGGATAGAAATCTGCCACATACCTGTGGACGTGCTTACCATGCAGGAAACAATTGATAGGATAGACACGGCTATTGGCCGTAAAGAGCCAATTCATCATGTGGTAATCAATGCGGCTAAGGTGGTGAATGCGCAGAAGGACGAGGCACTTAAAGCATCCATTGTTGACTGCGATATTATTAATGCGGACGGGCAGGCTATTGTTTGGGCATCGCGGTTTCTGGGAAAGGCCTTGCCGGAAAGAGTAGCCGGAATTGATTTGATGGAAGCCCTGGTAAAGCTGGCCCACCAAAAAAAATATAAAATTTTCTTTTTCGGAGCGAAGGAAGAAATAGTGGGGGAGGTAGTAAACAAGTATGTTGCGCAATACGGTCCAGAAATTATCGCTGGTTACCGGAATGGTTATTTCAGTAAAGAAGAAGAGCCTGCGATTGCCCGTGGCATTGCGTCATCCGGTGCTGATATACTATTCGTAGCGATGGGATCGCCCAAAAAAGAGATTTTCCTGAATACGTATAAGAATGAGATTAGGGTTCCTTTTATAATGGGCGTCGGGGGAAGTTTTGATGTAGTGGCTGGTTTTGTGAAGAGAGCGCCGGCATGGATGCAACGGTCCGGGCTGGAATGGTTCTACCGTGTTATCCAGGAACCCGGGCGGATGTGGAAGCGTTATTTGTTTGGCAATTCAAAATTCATTTACCTGGTTTTCCGGGAAAAAATTAAGCAGTTATTCTAATACCATAAGCATTAATACGAACATATGAAAATAACATTGGTTGCAGGGGCAAGGCCGAATTTCATGAAAATTGCACCCATCATCCGGGCCATCGAAAAAGCGCGTGTGGACGGTGGTAATATTGAATACCGCCTGGTTCATACCGGCCAGCATTATGATGCAAAAATGAGTGAAGATTTTTTTCAGCAATTATGTATTCCTGAACCCCACGCTAACCTGGGCGCTGGTGGGGGGAGCCAGGCAGAACAAACAGCGGCTATTATGGTCAGGTTTGAAAAAGAGCTGATGGAAAACAGGCCGGATGTTGTCCTGGTAGTAGGCGATGTTACGTCCACCCTGGCCTGCAGTATTACTGCCAAGAAACTGTGTGTTGACACCGTGCATGTAGAAGCGGGGATACGGTCTGGTGATATGACGATGCCGGAGGAAATTAACCGGATAGTAACTGATTCCATAAGCGACCATTTTTTCACTACCAGTGAAGTAGCTAATGAGCAATTGCGTAGAAACGGAGTACCCGAATCCAAAATCCATTTTGTGGGAAACACCATGATCGATACGCTATATCAGAATTTGGAAAGATTACGAATACCCCAGGTGTGGAAAGATTATAATCTCAGCGAAAAGAAATTTTTTCTAATAACACTGCATCGGCCAGCCAATGTAGATGATCCGTCAAATCTGTCTGCGTTACTAAACGCTATACTCGAAAATACCGGTGATCATCCTGTTGTTTTTCCTGTTCATCCAAGAACAAAAAAAATACTTGATGCAATTTCATTTTCGCATCGGCATTTGATTCAGACCGAGCCTATGGGGTACCTGGAATTCATATACCTGGTTAAAAATGCCCGTGCAATCATTACCGATTCTGGAGGAATTACAGAGGAAGCCACGGTGCTGGGCGTTCCTTGTATGACATTGCGGAATTCAACGGAACGTCCTGAAACTGTAACGATGGGCACTAATGAACTGGTAGGCACCGATCCGGGTAATCTTTTGCCATATCTGGGAAGGTTAGCTGCCAATAAATGGAAAAAAGGAAGTATTCCTTTCCGGTGGGATGGAAAAGCCGCTGAAAGAATAGTATCAAAACTGTTGGAATTGTATTAGTAAAATATAATAAGCTGAAATGGGATTAAAATCATTTTTAATGGCTGCTTGGCGTGGATTGGGAAGTAGAGGTGAAAGCTTTTTGAAAAACAAGGGACTCTTTTATTCCGTTCTTGCAATCATTATGGCCTGCGGAACTTTATTGAATTATAGTAGTACTACCCAGGTGTTTATACTTTCTTATTACGAAGAATTCGCCAAACTTATAAAAGCAGGAATTTATCGTTCCGAATTATATAAAACGGCTGGGTCTTTTCCTATGTGGGGATACGGCTTTGTTTTCGCCCTTACACATAATAAGGTAATCATCCTGGTAGTTCAGCAACTGATGAACCTGCTGGTTATTTATTCATTTGATTCCTACTTGTTAAAGAATTATGGACCTGGTAAGACCCACCAGGCTTACCGGCTCTTGTTGCTTTTTTCCTTTCCCCTATTCTTCTTTCATGCTATTCTCTGGCCATATTCATTCAGTTCCTCCTTTCTTTTGCTTGGCTTATTTTTTTTAATAAAATACCTGGACCAGGTTGATGCCGTGGGAAGAAGTGTAATACTCAAACTAATCCTATCGGGAGTATGCCTGGGAATATCTTTGAACTTCCGGTCCGACTACCTGCTTTGCATTATTTTTATTTTCCTTGTATTAATGATTATTGTTCTCTACCAAAGGAAAAGGAATTATTTGCAGCAGGTGCTGGCCATCAATTTATGGATGCTAATTATCCTTATTATTTTATTGCCATGGGCATTTTATACCCAAAAGGTTACGAATCATTACCTGGTGAATTCAACGAATGCCGGCCATGTTCTTTATATTGGATTGGGGCAATTGCCCGACAATAAATGGAAAATCAGGCCATATGATGACGACAGTTCTATGCGGCATGTTATAGAAACCAATTTGCATCCGGCCGTTTATTCTACTACTACTTACCAGGCTGACAGCCTCCTTAAAAAAGAATGGGTCAATAGGATAACCACCGATCCGGGAGAATACATTAAGAAATGTGTATACAGCTTTCTTTCTGTTTTTGTACAACCTTTTGCTGAAGGAGATGGTTTCAAAAAATCTTTATCAGAGGAAGATTTGTCGGCGATCCGGGAAAAAATGCGGAGAATGCAATTCAATAGCCTGGCTGTATTATTATGGCAAAAGGCCTCACCTGCTTTGCTGATTTCCCTATTCACTGCAATCTGGGGTATATTACTGCACCTCACATTCTGGGTGGTAATCGTGAAGAATATCAGGAAATTACCAGGGCTAATCCAAAAGAATAAATTATTGCTGATAAGCATTATTATCATCTTGTACCAGGTAGCTCTATTGGCAGCCGGTTATTTCCATCGAAATTATAATACAAATATTTACCTGCTATATATGGTAGTTCTCCTGATCCTTTTAAATGGTAATAAAACTCTCCAAAAAAGTGAAGGTGCCAAAGAAGAATCTTGATCTTCGTCAATCATAAATCATAGTTTACTGCTTTTTTGGTTATACATTTCCTGTAGTAGATTTGCTATAGTGATACCGGTTTAATTCTACAGCAAAGCATAAGTTATACACATTTGCAGACTTTAACCCTGTTTGGCCGATTGTTTGTTTAAAGCTTTTCGATTAGTAGCATTTAAAATAATTCAATCGTTCCCATGGAAAACAGAAACCTTTTATCAGGGCCCTCTATGTTTGCCCGTTTGGTTAATGCCCGTGATTATATAATAAATTCTATTCGGGCGGTAGCCTATTTCCTGTTATTATTTTTCTCTTCACCAACTACCGGAAATGCTCAAACGACACCTCTTTCATTTACGCAGATTCCGTTTAGTAATCCTGATTTAATTGCTCCTGGAAGAGGGGTGGAGCATTGGTTCAGTCCCAATGACTGGGACAATAATACCATGGTTCAGGTGCCGGCCGGCAACCCCCGTGGCCTTGATTATTACATCCGGTTGAACTGGGCTCAAATTGAAAATGCCGGTAGCGGTACTACACCAGCAACTACACGGTATAATTGGAGCACCTTCGATACCTATATCAACCTGGCTATCGATCGGGGTTGGAGTTTACATTTTGGAATTCTTACAATTAGTGAAGGGTATGCACCATATGGTAGTCCGGGTGGTGCTGATTTAAGTTATCCTACTTACCTGCACAACCAGATGCAGGCGGAGGCCGCAGGAAGCCAGGACTGGATTGAAAACGGAACGATGTGGGTACCGAACTGGAACAGCCCCAATTATCTTAATGCACTTGACTCTCTCAATAAGGCAATTGCTGACCACATTGCTACTGGTTCTCATAATGGAATCTTCTATCGCAATGTCGTCAGCACCATTGACATTCGCGGTTTCGGTCATTTCGGTGAATGGCATAATGCACCGTATGAAAATCAGACTCCGGCTGGTCGCCGGGCTACTTCTGCCACTTTAAAGCGGATTATCGACAGCCATAAAAGATACTTTCCCAACTATCCACTGCAGTTAATCATGAACGCTTTTGACGATGCAAACAGCAGTAATATTCCAGCTGATGTTATCAATTATGCATTGACTCAAAAGAATAATTGGGGATACTACGGATGGCGCCGGGATAACTGGGGTCAATCCATCTTCGATGATATATTAGCATACAATTCGACCACTTATAATGGATGGAGAGCAGACACGGCTATTATGAACCGCTGGAAAGTAGCAAGAGTTACGGGCGAACCATCAACAGACCCGAATGCGGGAGCTCCCCATCCGGTAGTATATGGCGATATCGTTAGGCAAGTGAAATTGTATCATGCAACCAGCTTTGGTAATGGAAACTTTGGAGGAGGGATAGGAGCGCAGGCCACTAAGGATTCTATAATCCTCGCTTCCAAATATTGTGGTTATCGTTTATTGCCGGAGGGGGGGAATATGAGTACCTCTCTTACCAGGGGTATGCCTTTTTCAATAACATTGAATTGGCGGAACCTGGGGCTTACGCCTACTTATGAGGATTGGAACGTAGTGTTTGAATTAAGGGGTGCTGGCAATACAGTACTTTGGAGTGGAACCTCTGCTTTCAATCCCAAACTTTTTTTACCATCGGGAACAGCTACTCCGATAGCAGATAATTTCGTTTTGCCTCTTTCAGTGCCAGCAGGCACGTATAATATGGTAATGATAATTCGTGATCCAAGAGGCTACCGAAAGCCTCTTCCGCTGGCAATTACCGGAAGGGCGACCGATGGAAGTTATTTGCTGAGAAGCATACTGGTAACGGCAGCAGTTAACATGCTTCCAGTAACGAACGCAGGATCTGATACCACAATAGCATCCTCTGTAACTAATCTGGATGGCACCGGTTCTTATGATCCGGATGGTACTATAACCGCGCATAATTGGACGAAGATTTCGGGGCCAGCCATTTACACGCTTTCAAGTGCTACTGTTGCAAGACCTTCTCTTACCGGGTTAATACTGGGAGATTATTATTTTCAACTGGAAACGACAGATAATTTAGGAGCGAAATCCAAAGACACAGTATTGATTAGTTCGCTGGCTACAATTCTTCCGGTGAAATGGCTCTATTTTAAAGCCACAGGAAGCGCAGGAATTAATAAATTGACTTGGGCAACCAGCGGTGAATACCTGAATGATAGATTTGAAGTGGAAAAAAGCACCGATGGGAATAATTTTCACCAGATTGGAATAGTGCAGGGAGTAGGAACTTCGGAAAAAGAACAAGTGTATCAGTTTGTCGATAAGCAACCGGGATCGGGTCAGTCGTTTTACCGTCTTCGTCAGGTAAGTAAAGATGGCAATATCTCCTACTCAAATATTGCTGTTGTAAACATTGATGCAGGTGGCAAATCCATCCTGATTTTTCCAAACCCGGTAAAGGATTTTGCAACGGTAACGATCAACAACCCCGAAAAGGGTCGCGTCGGGATCGCATTATATACACTTGATGGTAAATTGGTAAAAATGCAGCAAATGATGAAGGATGATAATTCAATAAACGTACGTGTGGATATGCGCGCAATAAACCAGGGCGTGTATATGCTAAAAATTACATTGGATGATAAATTTATTGAAACAAGTAAGATAATAAAGAATTAATCCCGGGCAATTCGATTCGAAGAATGCAGGAAGAATTGACAAGTCTAAAGAATTTGAATTGTTCAGGTAATTATCGAATCTTATATAAATACAAACCAAAAGGCAAATAAGATCTCACTATATTTTTCCTTGCCAAAGTCATTTAAAAAACAAAATGGGTTTGGCAAGGGAAAATTTTGATCTCAACTATAATAACTACTCCCTGTTCCAATTTACTGGTTCATTCGTGGGGAGCCGGGGAATTAAAGAATAAAACCAAGTTGTTTATAAACGGGATAAGAATTAAATTGATAAATGCAATAGTCTGTTCGTCTTTTTTTTAATTCAGTAACTAATATTGGTTAGAATGGTTTGAATTCAAACCATTCTCAGAGTAATTACCCCCTTTTTTTATAGTAAGTTTACTTATCCACTTTTGTGAATACATTACTGGACTTTGTTATTCAGCACTTTACAGGTGAAAACAGATTATTTCCTGCTCTCCTGATTTTTCCCTTCTGTTTTTGGCAACAAATTTGTTTCATTTTACCGGTTGAAAATTGAAAGTTAGAGTTTAATGCATAACGCGATTGTTAGAAAATCCAGTAATTTATAATCCTATATCCAAATCTATGAAATCCAAATTCTACGAATTATGGGATCAGCCGGGTCCCCTCAAAAATGTTCAAAAAATTTCCGAAACAATTCTTTCAAAATCATCCTTTTTAGTATTTCTATTATGGATGGTTTTTGTTTCCGGTTATTCCCAAACAACTCCCCTTTCATTTACGCAAATACCTTATGGCAATAACGATATCCTTGCTCCGGGCAGAGGTACCGAACACTGGTTCAGTACGGCGCCATGGGACAATGGAACCATGGTTCAGACCCCCAATGGTAATACGAAAGGACTTGATTATTATATCCGGTTAAATTGGGCACAAATTGAAAATGCCGGTAGTGGTACAACGCCCGCCAATCCACGATATAATTGGTCCACTTTCGATTTTTACGTAAATACAGCCATTAATAATGGTTGGAAATTCCATTTCGGAATCTTATGTATGGCTGAAGGGTATGCTCCTTTTGGTACACCGGGAGGGGGCGAATTAAGTTATCCAACATATTTGCATAATCAGATGCAATTGGAAGCCGCCCCGGACTGGATTGCACCTTCTATCGGAGGTTGGGTGCCAAACTGGAATAGCCCTAGCTACCTTACCGCACTTACAGCTTTAAACCAGGCGATCGCGAATCATATTGCCACTACCAGCTATACCCCCTCAACGGGACCCTGGGCTGGGCAATCTGTATCCTATTCAAAAGCGATAGGTATTATAGATATTAGAGGCTATGGAAATTTCGGAGAATGGCATTGCGCCCCCTGGTATAATCAGCAACCGGCAGGGAGAATTGCTACTACCGCCACTCTAAAGACAATTATTGATATTCATAAGAACGCATTTCCAAATAACCAGCTGGTGATGATCATGAATGCGATCGACCCGGGAGGCTCAACGCAAGTTTCTGCTGAAGTCGCTCATTATGTTTGTACTCAAACAAACAACGTTGGTAGATTCGGGCTGAGGCGTGATAACTGGGGACAACAAACCTTTGATGCAATACTTCAAAGCAACTCCCTTGTTTTTAGTGGCGTGTCGGTGCAATCACTCTTAAATGAAATATGGAAGACAGCCCCGTGGACGGGCGAACCATCAACAGCCGCAGCTTATGTAACTTTTGGTGGGGTAGCTTATGGAGACCTTCCCAATCAGATCAGGAAATACCATGCGACTTCCTTTGGTAATGGTAATTTCTGCGGAGGTTGTGTAGGGTCGGCGGCCATGCGCGACAGTGTTCGCAGCGCCTCGAAAATAGCTGGCTACCGGTTGATATTGGAAGGAGGAAACATTACTTCTACACTCAATAGCGGCGCTCCATTTTCTATTTCTGTTAATTGGAAGAATATAGGAATCTCACCAACCTATGAAAACTGGAACGTCAGGTACGAATTGAGAAATGCCAGTAACGTGGCAGTATGGAATGGAACCTCATCATTTAATCCGAGAAATTTTCTTCCTTCCGCCACGGCGACAGTAATAACAGACAATTTCACGTTGCCTGGCGGCATACCTTCCGGGACTTATAACATGGTTATGATAATCAGGGATCCTGTTGGGTATCGCCAACCGCTACCATTGGCCATCAATGGAAGAGCAGCAGATGGAAGTTACCTGCTAAGTAGCGTTTCGGTTGGAGCGCCATCATCCAATCAACCTCCTGTCGCAAATGCAGGAACAGATATTACTATAACATTGCCAACAAATAATACCACCCTGAACGGTTCGGCATCATCCGATCCCGATGGAACCATTAGTACATATAGCTGGACCAGGATCAGCGGACCGGCCACGTTTACAATTGGCAACCCGGCTTCCGCATCCACGGCATTAACTAACCTTATCCAGGGAACATACGGGTTCCGGTTATTAGTGACAGATAATAATGGCGCTACGGATAGTGATACAGTCCTTGTTACGGTGAATGCGGCTCCGCCTCCCCCTAACCAGGCACCGAATGCGAATGCAGGAACAGATATTACTATAACACTGCCAACAAATAATACCACCCTGAACGGTTCGGCATCATCCGATCCGGATGGTACGATCAGTACATATAGCTGGACCAGGATCAGCGGACCAGCCACGTTTACTATTGGCAACCCGGCTTCCGCATCCACGGCATTAACGAATCTTGTCCAGGGAACATACGGGTTCCGGTTAGTAGTGACAGATAATAATGGCGCTACGGATAGTGATACAGTACTTGTTACGGTGAATGCGGCTCCGCCTCCTCCTAACCAGGCACCGAATGCGAATGCAGGAACAGATATTATTATAACACTGCCAACAAATAATACCACCCTGAACGGTTCAGCATCATCCGATCCGGATGGTACGATCAGTACATATAGCTGGACCAGGATCAGCGGACCGGCCACGTTTACAATTGGCAACCCGGCTTCCGCATCCACAGCATTAACGAATCTTATACAGGGAACATACGGGTTCCGGTTAGTAGTGACAGATAATAATGGCGCTACGGATAGTGATACAGTCCTTGTTACGGTGAATGCGGCTCCGCCTCCCCCTAACCAGGCACCGAATGCGAATGCAGGAACAGATATTACTATAACACTGCCAACAAATAATACCACCCTGAACGGTTCGGCATCATCCGATCCGGATGGTACGATCAGTACATATAGCTGGACCAGGATCAGCGGACCAGCCACGTTTACTATTGGCAACCCGGCTTCTGCATCCACGGCATTAACGAATCTTTTCAT
>CAVZHZ010000004.1:0-421256 GCA_963775145.1 uncultured Chitinophagaceae bacterium | reverse complement strand
GCAGGCCACAAAATACAAACTGTAATCTACATGCAAAAGCTTAATCACAATACTTGATGAATCAATCTTCTAAAATAATAGTCAGTTTCGGAGAACTAATGCTCCGTCTCGATTGCCCGCCGGGGCAGCGTCTTCAACGCACGGAATCTCTTCGCACTTTTTTCGGAGGTGCCGAAGCTAACGTGAGTGTCCTGCTTTCGCAATTAGGTGTACCGGTTCGGTATGTTACTGCATTGCCTGATAACCCGATTGCGCAGGCGGCGATCGATTCACTAAAGAGTTTTGGAACAGATACCCGGTTCATTCACCGGAGCGGGGAGCGGATTGGAATATATTTTACTGAAAACGGAAACAGCATCCGTCCATCGAAAGTAATATACGATCGGGCGCACTCTTCCTTTTCAATACTTACCCCGGGAACCATTGACTGGAATAAGGTATTTGATGGAGCCAGTCATTTTCATTGGACCGGTATTTCTGCCGCCCTTACCCAAAATGCAGCGGATGTTTGCAGGGAAGCGCTGCAGATAGCCAAACAAAAAGGATTGACGATTTCTGCAGATATGAATTACCGAAGCACCTTATGGAACTATGGCCGGCACCCGTCCGAAATCATGCCTGAACTACTGGGTTATTGTGATATAATTACCGGCGATATTGATACCGCAGATACTTATTTTGGAATCAAAACCCCTGCGGATCTTTCTATTGAAAATAAATTCCGTTTTTGTTGTGAGGCCTTGTTAAAAAAACTACCCGCCCTTAAAATTATCGGAATGAGTTTTCGCGGCGCCAATGAAGTACAACAGCCAACTTACCAATGTGCCATTTGTATGAATCAGGAGATAATCCTTACTCCTGTTTATACCATTCCTCAAACTACCGACCGGATTGGAAGCGGAGATGCTTTTATGGGCGGGTTGTTATTCGGGTTTTTACAGGAACAAAATGCAAAACAAATAATATATACCGCCGCCGCCTGCGGTGTTTTAAAACATAGCATGGAGGGAGATTTCTCTATAATTTCGATCGGGGAAATTAACCAGTTCATCCAAAGCGGGCCGGTTAATAGAATCATAAGATAAACAGGTAACCAATGAAAAAAGAAGTTATAATGAAACTGGCTGTTGCGCAGGGATTGCTACCGCCATTTAATCATACTAATCTAAAAACAGCCCAGCAGGTTTTAAATGCTATCTATGCGGGCGGATTACGCATTATAGAATTTACCAACCGATCTCCGAATGCCTTAGACGTTTTTACTTCCTTAATTAAATATGCAGATAAAAAATTACCCGACCTGGTAATTGGCGTAGGAACCATAATGAATGCAAAGCAGGCCAAACAATTTCACAAAGCCGGTGCCCAATTTGTTGTTGCGCCTACCCTGAATCTTGAAGTGGGGGCGTATTGTTCCAAACACGATTTGTTCTGGTGCCCCGGTGCGGGTACCGCTACCGAAATAGTACAAGGTCATGAGTGGGGTGCATCCCTGGTTAAAATCTTCCCCGCAGAAATTCTGGGACCTGCTTTTGTAAGAGCTTTGAAAGGACCTTGTCCATGGACCAAGGTTATGCCTTCGGGCGGGGTAACACAAGACGAAAACAATTTAAGAGAATGGTTCAAGAGCGGGGTTGAGTGTGTGGCTATCGGCTCCCAATTGTTCAGTAAGGAGATTATGGAGGAAGGAAATATGCTCCTGTTGCAAGAAAGGGTGAGTTGGTTATTGGAAACAATAAAGAACATAAGAAAAGAGAAATAACTCACGAATGCAAAATGGAAAATATAAAATACTGAATACAAAAGCAGGATTACTTCATGCAGGGATTGTGATTGGCAGCTGAATAATTACAAACGTTTAGGCCCATGAATAACTGGTACGAAATAGCAGACATAAAAAACCTCGATACTCCCGCGCTGGTTGTTTACCCGGATAGAGTAAAGCACAATATTCAGACAGCTATCAATATGGTAGGAGATACCAGGCGATTACGACCACATGTAAAAACAAACAAATCGGCGGAAGCTATTCGATTGATGCTGGATGCAGGAATAACCCAATTTAAATGCGCCACCATCGCAGAAGCAGAATTACTCGGAATATGTAAGGCCCCTGATGTGCTGCTTGCCTATCAGCCGCAAGGACCAAAACTGAATCGCTTTATTGAGGTAATACTGAAATATCCTGGAACGCTTTATAGCTGCCTTACCGATAATCTACTTATTGCCTCAGAACAGTCAAATGCGTTTGAAGAGGCGGGATTAACCGTTCCTGTTTATATAGATCTTAATATTGGTATGAACAGAACAGGTATTTCACCGGGATCTGCCGCTGTTGAACTATACCAGTTTATTTCTACGGCAAGAGGTCTGAAAGCCGCCGGCCTCCATGCGTATGACGGGCACCTGCGCAATTCGGATATCATCGAACGAACAAAGGAATGTAATGAAGCTTTTAAAGCAGTGGAAGAATTGGCGGACACATTAAGACAAAAAGGATTTACTGTTCCCACAATCATTGCTGGTGGTTCCCCGGCCTTTCCTATTCACGCCAAAAGGAAAAATGTACAGTGCAGTCCGGGAACTTTTATTTATTGGGATAAAGGCTATATGGATCTTTGCCCCGAGCAGGCTTTTTTACCCGCTGCCGTTTTGGTTACCCGGATTATATCATTGCCTGCTCCTGATAGAATCACTACTGATCTTGGTCATAAATCCGTTGCCCCGGAAAATGAAATCGGCCGTCGTATCTTTTTTCTGAATGCGGAAGGGGTGAAAGCGATCGGACAAAGCGAAGAGCACCTCGTCCTGGAAGCGCCCGGTGGCCATTCATATAAAGTGGGTGATGTACTCTATGGATTACCGTACCATATTTGTCCCACGGTTGCCTTATATGAAAGAGTATTTACAATAGAAAAAGGAAAGTTATCAGGCGAGTGGAAGAATGCAGCAAGAGACAGGAAGATTAGTTTGTAAATAGCAGTTGTGGCCTGAGCAGGCAGTTTATGTTTTGTTGTGGCCCGCATGCCGCAGGCAGGTTTGTGGTTCTTGCTGCACATTATTGTTTACAAAATGTAAGGTGCACTTAAAATTATCCGCTAAACCAAAATTACCTCACCATAATATTCAACCGGGTTTTATAGCAGAAGGACTTTTCGGACTTGAGCAACTACAAACCATAAACTACAAACTTTCCCCATGTTTACCATCGACGCCCATCTTGATCTTGCCATGAACGCTATAGAATGGAACCGCGATCTTCGTGAACCGGTTGCTAGTATAAGGGCCAGAGAAAATGGAATGAATGACAAACCCGATCGGGAAAAAGGAACGGTTTCCCTGCCAGCGCTACGGGAAGGTAATATTGGATTAGTAGTGGCTACTCAAATTGCCAGGTATGTTGCTGCTGATAATCCATTACCCGGCTGGCATTCACCCCAGCAGGCATGGGCGCAATCCCAGGCCCAGCTTGCCTGGTATAAGGCAATGGAAGAGGAAGGAGAAATGATCATAATCAAAGATCGCCGTTCACTGGAATTACACCTGGCTATTTGGTGCGATGGAACACCGAATGAACACAAACCGGTTGGATATATACTTAGCCTGGAAGGAGCTGATTCCCTTACCACGTTACAGCATTTGGAAAGAGCCCATCAATATGGATTGAGGGCGCTGGGCCCCGCACATTACGGACCCGGGCGCTATGCGAACGGAACAGATTCAAGTGGTCAAATGAATGCGAACGGATTGGCCTTATTAAAAGAAATGGAACGATTGAATATTATTTTAGATGCCACTCACTTATGTGATGATGCTTTCTGGCAGGCCATGAATCATTATAACGGACCTGTATGGGCGAGTCATAATAATTGCCGGAGTATTGTTAATCACAACCGGCAGTTTAGTGATGAACAATTAAAAGTTCTGATAGAACGCGATGCCGTAATAGGAGCGGCGATGGATGCCTGGATGATTGTTCCTCATTGGATACGAAGACAGTCAGATCCCAAGCAAATGGAATGCAACCTGGAACGATTGATCGACCATATTGATCATATTTGTCAGTTAGCAGGAAACAGTTTACATAGCGGTATTGGTTCTGATTTGGATGGAGGATATGGCCGGGAACAATCACCCTATGATATTGATACGATCGCGGATTTGCAGCACTTTCCTCAATTATTGAAAAAAAGAGGATATTCCGAAGCAGATATAATAAATATCATGCATGGTAACTGGTTACGGTTCTTACGTCAGGTTTGGAGTTGATTGAACCGTCAAAAATTGGAACTATTTTTTTCATATGCCTGCATCCCTCAATTTCCCGACCCCTGATTTAACAGTTATAAGATTTCACTCTTATCCTTCAAATCATAATCTATTATAATGTCACTTACACCAAAAATGGTTAATCTGCTGATCCGTTCCAGGCGCAGCGTCTTTGTTGACCAATTTGAAAAAAATAAAGCAATACCCGACGAAATTATCCTTGAAATTTTAGAAAATGCGAATGCAGCCCCTACCCACAAACTCACGGAGCCCTGGCGCTTTACCATTTATTGCGGAGCAGGATTGCAAGTATTGGCTAAAAAACAAGCAGCTATTTATAAAGAAAATGCGGGTTCCTCTTTCAAACAAAATAAATATGAGAAATTACTCATCACTCCACAACAATGCTCCCATGTAATCGCCATTGGCCTGAAGAGAAATGATATGGTTCCTGAAATGGAAGAAATTGCCGCGGTTTCCTGCGCGATTGAGAATATTTACCTGAGCCTGGCTCCTTATGGAATTGGAGGTTACCTCAGCACCGGAGGGATCACCTATATGGAAGCAGCAAAAGAACTGGTAGGGTTAGGAGAGAAAGATATATTTATCGGATTTTTTTATTTAGGGTATATTAAAATTCTCACCCCGCACCGAACACCTGGACCTATAGAAGATAAAATTACCTGGATAAAATAGGCTAAGAGATCAAAAGAGAAAAAGAGAGAAATGAGTGAAACAATTAATTTTCTCCTTTACTTTTTTCACCTCTTTGCCAATTACTAGAAACCATTTGTACCTGATTTCCGTTTATTCACTTAGCCAACAGAATCTAAAATGGAGAAGGGCTGATAGCTGTCCAACCGCCATCAATAACCAATGTTTGCCCGTTTATTTGCCGGGCTTTACTGCTCACTAAAAACAAAGCGGCGGCGGCAATATCATTGGTAGTACAGGGGCGGCCGGTAGGTATAAATCGAGACCAACTTGATTCGTATGTTGCATCTTCGAGCGTTCTCTCGGTTAGGGTGGCACCCGGGGCAATTGCATTTACATTTATATTGAATTGAGCCAATTCAATAACGAGGTTCCTCGCCAGCATTTCAATACCGGCTTTGGACATGGCATAAGCAGATAGCCGCTTATGTGCCTGGTGACCCACAACAGATGAGGTGTAAAGAATACTACCTCCTCCCGATTGCTTTTTCATCTGGCTGGCAGCTGCCTGGGTTAAGAAAAAAGTTCCTCCCATGTTGACGCGCATTACCTTGTCAAATGATTCGGGCGTATATTCAAAAAAATCACTGAATAATGTTATGCCTGCATTCGCGATAGCAATATCCAGTCGGCCGAATTGCTGCACCGAAAACGCCACCAATTCAATTAAAAAGGAAGGATTTCCTGCATCGCCTGCAACTGCCACGCAATGACCGCCTTCTTCATTTATCTTAACCGCCGCTACACTCGCCAGCATTTCATCTACATCATTTAAAACTACTGATGCACCTTGGGCGGCTAATTGGCGGCAGATTTCAAAACCGATACCCGATCCGGCGCCGGTTACAATGGCCACTTTCTTATCAAATTCTTTATGTATCATATGTCAGCCCTATTTTAGATGAAGCATGAGCGATCTTAACAAGAAAGAATAATTAATAAAAATAATCTCCTCCGCATTTCCTTTACTCTTCACCTATTATTTCCTTTCGCTTAAACTATTAATGGGAATCCCTGGTCACAATACTTCCGGATTTTCCTTTCAGAAAATCCATATCAGCGCCCAAATGAGATTGTTCTACATGCCGTACATATAAACTTACGTACCCACGTCCCGGGTCAGCCGCTTTCGATTTCCATCCTTTTTTTCTATTTGTCAATTCCTCTTCTGATACGTTCAATTGTAAACTCCGGTTCATAACATCCAATGATATTACATCGCCGCTTTGAACCACTGCAAAATTTCCTCCGGCGGCGGCCTCCGGGGACGCATGAAGAATTACAGTACCAAAACCGGTTCCGCTCATCCGGCCATCAGAAATTCGAACCATATCAGTAATTCCATTTGTCAATAATTTTTTTGGTAATGCCATATTACCCACCTCCGGCATTCCGGGATAACCCATGGGGCCCACATTCTTTAAAATCAGGATGCTGTTTTCATCTACCTCGAGTTGGGGATCATCAATCCTCGCTTTGTAATCTTCAATATCCTCAAACACCACCGCTTTCCCCGAGTGCTTCATCAGGTGCGGGCTGGCTGCAGAAGGTTTTACTACAGCTCCTGCCTCACATAAATTTCCTTTCAACACAATAATACCAGATGTAGGATTGATCGGCTGACCCGTGGTCGCAATCATTTCCCGGTTATAGCACTCAGCATCCGATACGTTTACTGCAATGGATTTCCCGGTAACTGTAATCGCTTCCTTGTTCAGATGCAATAATAATTCCTTCATCACCGCCGGTAACCCACCTGCGTAGTAAAGATCTTCCATAAAGTATTTGCCGGAAGGTTGAATGTTTGCCAGTAAAGGAATATGGTTTGAATGAATATCAAAATCCTGGAGGTTCAGTTCCACGCCTATCCTACCCGCAATAGCCAGCAGGTGTATTACAAAATTGGTGGATCCTCCAATGGCCGCGTTCACCATAATGGAATTTTCAAAAGCCGCCCTGGTTAATATATCGGAAGGACGTAAATTTTCCTTAACCATCTCTACTATTCGCATTCCCGAAAATTGAGCTAATACTTTTCTGCGCGAATCCGCTGCCGGAATGGCTGCATTACCGGGTAAGGTTAATCCCAACGCTTCCACCATACACGCCATGGAGGAGGCAGTACCCATTACCGCGCAGTGCCCACGGCTTCTGCACATGCTGGATTCCGCTTCGGCCAATTGATCCTCGCTCATTTGGCCTGAACGAATAGCATCATTAAATCGCCATACATCACTGGTCCCGATCTCCTTTCCTTTATAATGGCCCGTTAACATTGGTCCACCCGAAACCACGATCGCTGGAATATCTACACTGCAGGCTCCCATTACCAATGCCGGCGTTGTTTTATCACATCCGCATAATAAGACCACTCCATCCACGGGGTTTGCCCGGATAGATTCTTCAACATCCATGCTTACCAGGTTTCGGTAAAGCATAGCCGTAGGTTTTATCAGCGTTTCTCCTAACGACATTACCGGGAACTCAACCGGAAAACCACCCGCCTGTAATATTCCTCTTTTTACACTCTCGGCCAGTTCCCGAAAATGAGCGTTGCAGGGAGTGAGTTCACTCCAGGTATTGCAAATACCAATGACGGGCCTTCCCTGGAATTCAAAATCGGGTATGCCCTGGTTCTTCATCCACGCCCGGTAAATGAATCCGTCTTTCCCTTTTTTACCAAACCAACCGCGGCTGCGCAATTCTTGCATAATATATGTTTTATGTCATTTCTATTTACTGCTAAAGTCTATCCCAACTTTTGAAAAATCTCCCGAGCGAAGTGTTGACCCATGATCGCCGGGAACAATCTTGTGCATGATGGGCTGCATTTAAAAGTCCATTGTAAAAAACCGTCCGCTTCCGTGATTCTCTATTAACGATAAACCCAAGCTCCCGTACAATGGCTGTTCCCCGGCCTCATTGTTCATAATAGATTTCAGTTCTGTCAAAAGAATTGGAATACCCGGCCGAATCTTTCCGTGCAAAGCAGCCAAACGAAAGAAAACACTGTACAATACGAGAATATTACTTTTCATGAAAAGAGAACGGCTGGTATTCAGTCATCCTAATTTATGTGTATTTTTAATTCTTCTGAAATAATAAAATGAATCTACAACACTGTTGATATGAAATTGCCCATTAAAACCGGTTTAATAGGATATGGCCTGGGCGGAAAATGCTTCCATGCCCCTTTTATTGCCACACTGCCCCAATACGAATTAACCTGCGTAGTAGAGAGAAGGAATAATGAATCGCAGGATCGATATCCCTACGTTAAAGTTATTCGAAGCGTGGAGGAGTTGTTGGCAGACAATTCGATAGAATTGATTGTAGTCACTACTCCTAATAATACCCATTTCCCATTTGCCAAACAGGCATTGAACGCAGGAAAGCATGTAGTGGTAGATAAACCGATGACGGTAACCAGTGCGGAAGCCATGGAGTTAATTGAACTGGCGAGGCAAACAAAAAAGATATTGAGTGTTTATCAAAACAGGCGCTATGCCAGCGATGCGTTAACGATCAAAAAAATTCTTTCGCAAAAATTATTGGGAACTGTCTTTGAATTTGAATCGCAGTTCAACCGCTATCGGCCCGAATTAAAAAATAGCTGGAAAGAGGAAGCCGTGGGAGGCAGTGGTATTCTGTATGACCTGGGAGCCCACTTAATAGACCAGGCTCTTTGTTTATTTGGATTGCCAAAATCAATAACGGCCGATATACGCAGGCAACGAACCGGTACGGAAGCGGATGATTATTTTGATGTACGCATGGATTATGGATTTAAAAAAGTTATTATGAAAGCCGGTATGCTCGTGAGAGAGCAAGGACCCCGCTATATGATTCATGGCACTAATGGTTCATTTATTAAATATGGGGATGATCCGCAGGATGCCGATGCCCGGGCCGGGAAAATGCCCACTGACCCAACCTGGGGACAGGAACCTCCCGGAATCATATGGATTATTACATACCGAAATAAATGGCGAGATAATAAAAAAAAGAGTACCGTCAGAAAAAGGTGACTTTGGAATTTATTATAAGCATCTCGCTGAAACAATATTGAACGGAGCTCCCTTAAAAGAAAAGCCAGAACATGGCTTCAACGTAGTACGCCTTATAGAACTGGCGATGGAAAGTCATCGCCAGCAAAGAACCATTGCCTGTGAAGGATTGATAAATACTGAATATTAAGGAGGAAAGAAATTTTGCAAATAATAGTTAGCGGACTTGACTATCTAATTATTCAATCGACATCCCGCTTAGTAAATACTTCGGTAAACTTAGCTCATTACCTCACACTGCCAGCAAACTGCAACCGCGGATATCCGTATTATCCATTCGCCCCAGCACTTCAAAACTTCCATCTTTATATAAGCGCCCTGCATCTTCCGTCGCAATAAAACTGCAGGAATAAATATTGGCGAGGTCAATGATATTGATTATCCCTTTGCCCTCATTACTTTGCACGGCAAAAGGGTCGTCATCTTCCCGCATCAATACTTTCATCCACGGCGGGCAATTAAAAATTCCCTCACCACTGGAATAAGCCTGCGATAACAATTCAGTCATACCATATTCGGAATGAATTTTATTTGTTTGAAATGCGTTCCCGAGCGCCGCGTGTACTTCTTCCCTGATTAATTCTTCTCGCCGGCCCTTCATTCCCCCTGTTTCCATTATTATCGTACTCTTCAATGGCAGCGGAAACCGTTCGGCAAAATCGAGCAAGGCGAATGTTACACCAATCAATAATGTTTTCTGTTTTGCCTTTTCCAGTTGTTGCAATACTTCCGCCAGTTCGGAAAAATTATACAAATAAAAACCACTTTGATGATGGCCGCTTTTTGCTATCAGTTCATCGGCCATCATCACCAGCGAGGAATGTTTACGTTCTAAATAAGAAGGCAACAATGCGAGGATGCAATAATCCTGTAGGGGACCGTAGAATAGTCCAAACGCGGTATTAAAACTCTGTTGATATAAAGCCAGCTTTTTAACCAGGTGACTGCTATGAGTGGTTTGGGTAGTACCGCTGCTTTCAAAAACAGCCTCCGGATTAAATGTTCCGGTGCAAATAGCATGTGTTTTAAAAAAAGAGATTGGCAAAAAAGGAATCTGTTCTACCAACTGTATGGCGTGGATGTCCGTATGTACCGTATCCGCATATTGGCGGTAAACCTCGTTATGGCGATACTGGAAATGAAAGGTTTCGAGGGCCATCGCATTAAAGCCGTTCTTATCCGCTGAAAATATTTTATGCTCAAATTCACAAATCATATACGTAACTTACCCTTGAAGCCGTTAATTTTGTACACAATAATTCTCTTTATGCGCCAGGTTATCTTTCTTGCTTTATTACTGATTTTTATGATGGCTTGTAACAAAGATAAGCTGGAGACTAAACCCTCTATAAAAATAAATTCGGTCAGTTCCAACTTTATTCCAAATGGTGGTAATTTGTCGGTTTCGATGGAGTTTGCCGATAAAGAGGGGGATATCAGTAATTCATTATTTGTACAGAAGATCCGAACCAATATCAGGGTAGTTCCCACTATCCGGGATACTTTTTCTTTACCGGTGCCTGAGTTTACGAAAAATTCACGGGGAAATATAGAGGTAGTGATGACCTACCAGAACCATTTGTTGTCGGCAATCAATCCGCCCAGTGTGGGCGGCAACCCCCCGCGGGTAGAAGATGATACGCTCACCATTCGTTTCGCCTTGCGTGACCTGGCTGGCAATGTAAGTGACACCGTATCGGCCGGCACTATCATTGTTAGCAGAAATTAATCTGCTGCCGTTACCTTTATCCGGCATGATCCGAAATCTTTTTAACTTCTTTTTATTCAGCAGCCTTTTTATTGCGCTTGGAGCGGTATTAATGGTTCATCAAACCAACCAGTTACTGCAACTGCGCTATGATTTTACACCGCTCCTGTATTTTGTTTTCTTTTCAACGTTATGCAGCTACAATATACACTGGTATTTTACGCCGGTATCTTTTTCCGAAAAAATCCGTTCTTATTGGACACAAAAGCATCGATATATTCATTTGATACTGGCAATTGCCGGGGCTGCAGGTTCAGCCTGGTTCTTTTTTTCGTTTGGAAAAGAATGGATATGGATAATACCCGCCATCCTGCTCACCTTTTTATATACCGCCCCCAAATTACCTTTTACTGTATTCAGCCATTTGAAGAAAGTGGCAATTGGAAAAACCATTTATCTTTCGGCCGTTTGGATGTATGTAACCGCCGCGCTGCCCCTGCTTTTTTCCGGTAAGGGTTGGAACGGAAGGGATGTATTATTTTGTATCAGTCGTTTCTTTTTTATTTATGCCATATGTATTTTATTTGATTACCGCGACCGGGAACAGGATAAGAAGGAGGGCATCCGGAGCCTGATAACTTATTTTAGCGAACAGGGGATCAATCGGCTTTTCGTAAGTTCCTACCTGCTGTTTGTGGTATCCACCACCCTGTTACTATTGTATAATATATCAATCCCGGTAATTATCACTCTGCTGGTTCCCGGACTGCTGACCGCTTTGCTTTTTCGGGAGGCAAAAAGAAACGATTCCGACTATTTATTTTATTTTATATTGGATGGTTTAATGATGTTTTCATCATTGCTGACACTATTCATGTCATTTTGATTATTTTTGAAGCAATAATAAAAAACTATGGCAAAAAAGGTTCGTTCAAAAGCCCCGGCGAAAACAGTAATGACCGACAAATCTCTCGAATTCCTGCGTAGTTACATTAACAATGCCTCCCCGGTAGGTTTTGAAACCTGGGGCCAAAAACTCTGGTTAGAATATCTCAAACCTTATATCGACTCCCACTATGTAGATCCATATGGTACGGCAGTGGGTATCATTAATGCCGACCATAAATTTAAGGTAGTGATTGAAGCCCATGCCGATGAGATAAGCTGGTTTGTAAACTATGTAAATGCCGAGGGGTTGATCTATTTAAAAAGAAATGGCGGGGTAGATCACCAGACAGCACCCTCCTCCCGGGTTTTAATTCATGGAAAGAAAGGAGTAGTAAAAGCAGTATTCGGATGGCCGGCTATTCATACCCGTATTGGAACGCCTGATCAGAAAGAAGCACAACCGAGAACTGATAACCTGTGGCTCGATTGCGGCGCCCGCAACCGGAAAGAAGTAGAAGCGCTGGGCATACATATCGGAGCAGTGGTTACTTACCAGGATGGCTTTGATGAATTAGCAAACGGTAATTACGTAGGGCGTGCTTTTGATAACCGAATCGGTGGTTTTATGATCGCTGAGGTAGCCCGATTACTGAAAGAAAACAAAAAGAAACTTCCTTTTGGATTATATATTGTAAATGCGGTACAGGAAGAAATTGGTTTGCGTGGTGCCGAAATGATTTCGCGGCGTATTAAGCCCGACATTGCCATAGTGACCGATGTTACCCATGATACTACTACTCCCATGATTAATAAAAATATAGAGGGGGATGTACAATGCGGTAAAGGTCCTTCCCTTTCTTATGCACCAGCCGTACATAACAAATTGCTGGGGTTGGTAGAAAAAGTAGCCACTGGAAAAAAAATCCCCGTACAATGGAGAGCGCTAAGCCGCAGTACCGGAACAGATACTGACTCGTTCGCATACTCCAATGAAGGTTGTCCTTCGGTTCTTATCTCCATCCCCTTACGTTATATGCATACTACAGTAGAAATGCTTCACCGCAGCGATATTGATAATACCATCCGGTTGATGTATGAAACTTTGTTAACTTTAACCCCTAAAACAAATCTCAATTACCTGTGATTATCAATTCCATTTTGTTATATGTTGATCCGGGAAGTGGCAGTTACCTGATACAGGTGATTATTGCAGCTGTACTGGGTGCCCTGTTCTATATCAAAAACCTGTGGTGGCAGATCAAATCATTCTTTACCCGTTCTAAAAAAGAAGAACCGCCCAAGAACAATACTCCTGATGAGTAATGTGTCACGTCATCCCGCCTCTTTTAAGGACCCTGCCGGTTATGTATTTGAAGCCGGGGGCTCCGTACTCAGGCAGGTAAATAAAGTGTATGTCGGCCAATATCAGCAACTCATGCAATCGGGACTGTACGACCGGTTGACCGCGGAAAAAAAATTATTACCTCATTCGGAATTAACAGAAAATATAACTGGTGACGAGGACTGGTATACGACCCTCTTACCAGAACAATTATCTTTTATTTCGTATCCCTATGAATGGAGTTTTGATGAATTAAAGGATGCCGCACTACTTACCCTGTCAGTGCTCCGAACTTCCATTGAATATGGAATGATCCTTAAAGATGCCACTCCATTTAATATCCAGTTTCATAAAGGCCGGCCGGTTTTTATTGACACCCTTTCTTTTGATATGTACGATCCATCTAAACCCTGGGTGGCCTACCGCCAGTTTTGCGAAACTTTTCTTTTCCCGTTGTACCTGGAACATTATCTTAAAATAGATTGCATAAAATTATTGAGTACCTATCTCACGGGTATTCCGGTAGAAGTAACCGCCAAAATGCTTCCTGCCAAAAGTAAATGGAGCCTGGGTGTGCGGCTGCACGTCCTGCTTCAGAATAATATAAAAAACAACAAATCTTCCAACCAGTCAAAAGCAGTATTCAGCAGGCAAAAATTGTTAACGGTGGTGAGCCATCTGGAAAGCATTTTCAAATCGCTCAAGCCCGGGTATCCGGCGGTTACTACCTGGAGTAATTACTATGAAGAAACTATTTTGGGAAAGGAATATCTGATCCATAAAGAGGCACTCGTAAAAAAATTCTGCTCCTCCCTATCCTATCGTACGATTGTGGATATGGGCGCTAATGATGGGCATTTCGCCCGTTTACTGGCAGAAAAAGATAAGCAGGTGATTGCAGCTGATATCGACAGCCGTTGTATTAATACTTTGTACCATGATACCAAACAACATTCCCTAACCAATATTATTGCGTTGATAGCCGATCTGTCCAACCCTTCCCCGGCAGTAGGTTTTAATAATGCTGAACGAAGCAGTTTGCAGGCAAGGCTGAAACCAGACCTGGTATTGGTACTGGCCCTGGTACATCACCTGGTCATTGGAAAAAATATTCCATTGATCTTGCTGGCCCCCTATTTCGCTTCCTTTGCTCCTCAACTGATCATTGAATTTGTACCAAAGGAAGATGAGAAAGTGAAGCAGTTATTGAGTACCCGGGAAGATATCTTTACCGATTATCATGAAACGGCTTTTGAACGATATTTTTTACAGCACTTCACCATCCAGTCAAAGGAAATTATAACGGGAACATCCCGGATATTATATTGCCTGGTAAGAAAATGAAACCATGATCAGGATCATTCAAAAATACCCGCTGTATCTTGTCCTGTTGCCCATTTTTTTTGTACTGCACGGGTTTGTAGAGAATTTTGGATTTATTGACCTGAAGGAAGCGGGCTTATTGTTACTATCCTACCTGTTCCTGGCGATAAGTATCGCTACTTTCTCCTGGTTCTTCTTCCGTAACTGGAACCGCGCTGCACTGATCACCACTTTCTGGATGGCTTTCTTCTTTTTTTTTGGAGCTCTCCATGAATTTCTAAAAGAACATTCTCCTATTGAATTTTTCTCCCGATATAGTTTTCTTCTTACCGCGGCCCTGTCTACCTTGTTTTTTCTTTTCATTTTCTTCAAGCGGTCCTCGAAACCCTTTCAACGATTCAGCATTTACCTGAACGCACTTTTTATCATATATATCGGTATTGATACAGGCATTGTCTTGTGGAAATCCACGTTTAAAAACAAACAGGGTTTGTCGGTTTATGGATTTGCCAATCAAGATAACATCAAGGTTTGTGACACCTGCCAGAAGCCGGACATTTATTTCTTCCTCTATGATGAGTACAGCAGTTCCCGTTCCCTGAAAGAGTTATATAATTACGATAATAACCTGGATAGTTTTTTACTAAACAGAAACTTCAGCATACAATCACGAAGCCGTTCGAATTATAATTTCACCCCTTTTTCTATGTCCTCGATATTAAATATGTCATATATAAAAGGGATAAAAAATACCCGGTCCATAACAGCGGATGACTATGCCAATTGTACCTTGCTCGTTCGGGATAACGAGGTAATAAAGATCCTCGATGCGCATGGGTATGAAATCATTAATTTTTCTGTATTCGACCTGGCCGGAAATCCATCGATGGTAGATCAATCATTTTTACCCCTCAAAACAAAACTGATTTCGGACCGCACTCTTTTTGCTCATATGAATAAGGATATTGGTTGGTTGCTCATTACCCGTTTTCCATTTAATCTATTTCGCAGCAATCATTTTCTCAAGCATAAACAAAATAACGAAGGTTTTCAGGAGCGGGTAATTCAAGTCGTCTGAAGAAAAGAAATCAAAGCCGCGGTTTATTTACACGCATTTCTATATGCCCCATGCCCCGTATTTCTTTGATAAAAACGGGATGCTCAAATCCGAATCAGTAATTTTCCGTGAGTACAATGTGAGCCCTCCCGCCGCTTACCTCGAATACGTAACCTACACAAACAGTAAGATCCGGGAATTGATTACTATAATACAAAAAAATAACCCCGAAGCCGTAATCATATTACTAAGCGATCATGGCTTCCGGGAAAAAGGCTCTACCCGGTATGATCATTTTTTCCAGAATCTGAATGCCGTTTATTATGCTGATAAAGATTATTCCGGCCTGTACGACAGTATTACCAGTGTAAACCAGTTCCGGGTTGTTATAAATAAATTATTTCACGGTTCATTGCCTTTACTGAAAGATTCAACCATTTTCCTGGTTGATAAGAAGTAATCAGGTAAAGTAATCCCGGCAGAATATCCGCAGTTTGAAATATCAGGTATATTCGCAATAGGTACGAACGGACGATTATCATAGCAAGTAGTAACGTATGAAAAAAAATATTCAGCAGGCTCCTTTGTTTCTACTCACTATACCGCTTGTTTTTTTGATCAATGCCGCCAATCATTATTATAAATTACTGAACTGGTCCCTGATTATTTTCCCCATGCTCCTGTATCGATTGGTATCCGTTCCTGTTTACTTTTTGATTTCGAAGTTATTTCGCTCAAGAGAAAAGGGCGGTATTTATACCGGGTTGCTGCTGATAATTTTTTATTTTTTTTCGGCTTTTCACCAATGGTTAAAATTCTCTGCGCCTGCACCTATCAGCCGGTATAGTTATATCCTGCCCATACTCGTTATCCTCCTGTTACTGGCATTTTTTTACATCAGAAGATCAGGCCGCTCTTTTCAAAACATATTCTATGTTTTCAACAGCATATTATTGTTGATGGTTGCGGCCGGTTTGTTGTTGTATGGGTTCAAGATGGTTTCCCATGCGGAACGGTTGAACGACCAGGCCGATCCGGAAAAAAAGCTGGCAGCCGGTTACCAACCCTGCAGCCAGTGCATAAAACCTGACATCTACTTTATATTGCTGGACGGTTATACCAACTCAAAAACATTGCAGTCGGAGTTTGGATATGATAACAGTTCGATAGAAAATTACCTCGGGCAAAAAGGATTTCAGGTAATTAAGGATTCGCGTAGTAATTACAATTTCACGCACATGTCAATCGCCTCCCTGTTGAACCTGGATTACCTGCATCACCTGGACAATAGTAAAAGTTTCTTTACCAAAGAATTCCTCCAATCATATTATACCATCAATCGAAACGAATGGTGTATGATCTTACAAAAAGAAGGGTATAGTATAAGAAACTATTCTATTTTTTCCATTCAAAATAGTCCTTCATTCATTACTCCTTACCTCACCGAACTGAGTTATCGATCCGTACCCGGGCAAACATTTTTCAATAAACTGAACAGGGACATCGGGTGGCAACTTACCCCATATTTATTTCCCCCCAAGGATATAAGGCCGGTGGAAAGAAAATACATCGGCACGAACCTGCATCGTATCAAGGAAACATTCAACGGATTGATAAATGAATCAAAACAGCGGAATTCCCCGCCGCGATTTATATATGCTCATTTTGTATTGCCGCACGAAACTTTTTATTTTGACAGTACGGGCAATCGTTTACCCGAGTTATATACTTTGCGCACTCAATTAAACAAAAAAGATTATGTAAACCAGGTAGTTTATACCAATAAATTTATAATAGCTCCTTTAATTGACAGCATTCTTCAAAATTCAACGCGTCCACCCGTTATCATCATACAGGGAGATCATGGCTACCGTAATTACCCGCCGCAACAAATTCAACTCGAATTTGAAAACCTGAATGCCGTTTTCTTCCCGGGAAAAAAATATCAAGAATTTGTAATTCCAAAAACTTCGGTCAATACTTTTCGCATGGTACTCAATGCCTACTTTAATCAGCACCTGCCTCTCCTGGATGATTCTACGATCAATCTCCTTAAAATAAAAACCCAATAAGGATTGTTTCTGAATATGACGATGAACCAATATTTTTGCTGAAATCATTTCCTGATGAAACAAGAAATAAGAAATAAATGGACGGTGGAAGAAGTAAGCGAACTGTATCATATGCCTTTGCTGGAATTAATTTTTCGGGCAGCCACTGTTCACCGGCAGTACAATAATACCGGGGAAGTTCAGGTATGTACATTGTTGTCAATTAAAACAGGTGGCTGCAGCGAAGATTGTGCTTACTGTCCGCAGGCATCCCGCTATCATACCGATGTAACCGTTCAACCATTAATGAAAAAAGAAGAGGTTATTGCCTATGCACAAAAAGCAAAAGCGGCCGGATCTACACGTTTTTGTATGGGTGCGGCCTGGCGGGAAGTGCGGGATAACCGGGATTTTGACCGGGTGCTGGAAATGGTAAAGGGAGTTAATGAATTGGGAATGGAAGTATGCTGCACACTTGGCATGCTGACTTCGGAACAGGCCAGGAAGTTAGCTGAAGCAGGATTGTACGCTTACAACCATAATTTAGATACCTCCTCCGAATACTACGAAGAAATTATAACTACCCGAACCTATAACGATCGGCTTCAAACCCTTGAACATGTTCGAAAAGCAGGCGTGAGTGTTTGTTGCGGAGGAATCATTGGCCTCGGAGAAACGCATGAAGACAGAATCCAAATGCTTCACACGCTGGCCACTTTACCACAGCAGCCAGAAAGCGTTCCGGTAAATGCACTGGTACGAATTAAAGGAACACCCCTTGAAAGAAATCCGAAAGTAGAAGTCTGGGATATGATTAGAATGATTGCAACAGCCCGCATCCTGATGCCCGCTACTATGGTGCGCCTGAGCGCTGGAAGAACAGAAATGAGTATAGCGGAGCAAACTCTATGTTTTATGGCCGGAGCGAACTCTATATTTGCCGGAGATAAATTACTGACCACACCCAATCCTACCTTTGATGAAGATATGGCTATGTTTAGCCTGCTGGGGATTCAACCAAGGGAAGCATTTAAGAATGAAAAAGAATTGGTTGGCTAGTGGGTTTGCCTGGGACGATTGAATCCTGCCACTTCCCGGCAGATATAGGTTTTATTATCCATTACCTCGGTAATTGCGAGTATCATTTCATCACCACCCGAATTTTTTGTTACATACCCATTGGCGCCTGCATTCATGATGGCATTTACATGAGTAAGATCGGAGTGAACAGAAACTCCAATTATCTTAATGGTATCATTAAATTCCCTGATGAGCCGGGTAGCGTCTATCCCATTGATGGGGTCCATGGTAATATCCATCATCATTACATCGGGTTGTAAATTGCGCGCAGCTTCAATGGCCTGCTCCCCGCTTTCGCAAACAGCCATCACCGAAATACGGGAATCCCTGCCTAATACCAGTTTCCAGGCCTCCCGTACCAGCCGGTGGTCATCAACAATTACCAATCTTACCATCGCAAAGTAATTTACGCGCTCAATATTCAAAATCATTGGAAGACGAAACCCGCTTAAATTTCGACTTACCAAAATCAATTATTCTCAAATATCGCCAAATTTTTGTGGAGATAATTGGATTTTTAATTTAACTTTTTGAAGGTGGAGGAAAAGCTATTGAATGAAAAACTAATGCCAAGCTGGTTATTAGTCTGATTGTTTTGATAATACGTTCTGGCGTATCGTAGCTGCAGCTTCTTTATTAAAATACCCAGACCTAAAGAAAATCCATTCAAGCCGTTGCCCGCATTACCTGTGTTTAATTCCTTCCGGCGAAGATAATTATATCCGGCACTTATTTCAACTTTATCTGAAATAAACAACTGGGTGGAAAATACCATGTGCCTGAACAATTTGTCAAAGAAAAAATTTTTACCGGCCGCTGGTGAAAACCCGTTGGTGCTGTCGAAAACGACATCGTTGAACCGGATATCGAATTGATGAAGGTGGTGCAAATTGAGCGAAAACTGCAACGGAGCCTTCTCCAGTTTTTTAGAAATACCTGCCTGCAGATCAAAAGGCAGATCGTCCCTGGTTGTTCCATCATAAGAACGTAACTGCAACCCCATATTCTTTATTACTAATCCGACCTGCAAAAACTGCGCTGTATCATAATAATTAGCACCGGCATCCATGGCTACCCCGGAAGACCGATAAGCACCGTAAGATGAATAGATAAATTTCAGCGTTGTTCCATAAAACCACTTTTGTAAATACCGGCGGCTTGCCATTACCTGAACAACATAATCGGCCGGATGGAATTCTCCTAAAATATTTCCAGCCGCATCGGTTTGAGCAGTAGAACCATAATTGAAATAATTTATGCCCAGTGCAAAATTAGTTTGCCACTGCTTTGCCTCGTAACCTGTAATTAAATGGTAGTTTCTTACCGCTCCGGGGTACACATTAAACACTACCTGGGTTTGCGTATGCATGGAAGAACGGAGCAAGGCCGGGTTGTGAAATGAAAGGCCTATATCCTGTGTCTGCTGACTGATATTTAAACCTCCCAGCGCGGTTAACTGGGGACTGTTTGAAGCTTTTAAAAAATTAAAGACGCTATTTCCACCCAGCGTTTGAGCATGGGTACCTACTACAAAAATGGTAAAAAAAGCCAGGAGATAGTCTTTTTGCACAATCGAAATTAACTATTCAAATTGTTTTTTCCGAAGGTCACCAGGAAAAGCCCCGGAATTGTTTAATTCAAATAACCGGGAGCTTAATTCAACCAAACAGAAATGCCTCCATTGATATAGAGGCATTTCTTTAACCCTTAAAACAACCAACATGAAAATTCAAACCATTTATATAACAGGGTTACGCAAGAATTGTTCGGAAGGTTTACCAGATTCTTAATTATTTATTCAAAAAGGCTTTTATGTCAGGGCAATATCGAGCACTTGCTGCATGGTACGTACATAATGGAATTTAAGTCCTTTTATAAAGCTGGAATCAATTTCCTGGATATCCTTTTCATTTTGCCAGCATAATATAATTTCCTTTAAGCCCGCTCTTTTAGCTGCCAGAACTTTTTCCTTAATTCCTCCCACCGGTAACACCTGGCCACGCAGGGTAATTTCCCCGGTCATAGCAAGGAAGGGTTTTACCTTTTTACCAGTTATGGCTGACGCAATGGATGTCATCATTGTTATACCTGCACTGGGACCATCTTTGGGAACAGCTCCTTCAGGTACATGCACATGAATTATTCGTTTGGTGAAAAGATCAGGATCAATGTCAAGTTTTTTTGCATTCGACTGTAAATAGGTAAGTGCGGTAACCGCGCTTTCCTTCATTACATTGCCCAGGTTACCCGTTAGCTTTAATTCGCCTTTCCCTTCGCTGAGTAAGGTTTCGATAAATAATATATCGCCCCCTACATAAGTCCAGGCCAAGCCAACGGCCACACCAGCCATGTTGGCCACTTTGTACATATCATTACTATACTTCGGCTTGCCCAATACCTTTTCCAAATCATTGCTACTAAGAACCGACTTGATCTTACCTTTCATTGCATATTCCTTGGCCTCATACCGCATAACGGAAGCCAGTTGCCTGTCCAGTTCACGTACCCCACTTTCCCGGGTATAATCCTGGATAATTTTCTCCAGTATTTTATCGCCAATTTTAAAATTCATATTGTTTAACCCATGGGCTTCCTTCTGCTTAGGCACCAGGTGGCGCTTGGCAATCTCCATTTTTTCCTCTACTGCATAGCCGCTCAGGTCAATAATTTCAAGGCGATCGCGTAAAGCCGGTTGAATGTTCTGAACATTATTGGCAGTAGCGATAAACAACACTTTGCTCAGATCGTATTCCAGTTCCAGGTAATTATCATAAAAGGTATAATTTTGCTCCGGGTCCAGAACTTCCAGCATCGCCGAAGAAGGATCACCCCTGAAATCACTTCCCACCTTATCAATTTCATCCAATATCATTACCGGGTTGGAAGATTTTATTTTGCGAATAGATTGCAGCACCCGGCCCGGCATGGCTCCTATATAGGTTTTTCGATGACCCCGGATCTCACTTTCGTCATGCAATCCACCCAAACTTAACCTCACGTATTTTCGGCCAATGGCTGACGCGATGCTTCTTCCCAGCGAGGTTTTTCCGATACCCGGAGGCCCTACAAAACAAAGAATGGGGCTTTTCATATCGCCTTTCAATTTCAATACGGCCAGGTATTCTAAAATCCTCTCTTTTACTTTTTGCATTCCATAATGATCCTTATCCAATATTTTCTTTGCTTTTTTAAGATCATACTGATCCTCCGTATAATCCTGCCAGGGAAGATCCAGCATCAGGTCGAGGTGATTGTACACTACGGAATAATCTGGCGTGCTGGGATGCATGCGCTC
The DNA here is from genome assembly GCA_963775145.1 of uncultured Chitinophagaceae bacterium. Taxonomy (GTDB): domain Bacteria; phylum Bacteroidota; class Bacteroidia; order Chitinophagales; family Chitinophagaceae; genus Endoryza. The sequence goes on along the minus strand of CAVZHZ010000004.1, from coordinate 399,462 downwards.
CAGTTTCTGGGCTCCTTTTTTGAACAACTCTTTGGCCGCTACGGTCCATTTTTTTGTTTCAGCCTTTTTCAGCATCTCCTTTACTTCTCGTTCATTGGTATCGCCTCCCAGTTCTTCTTTGATACTTTTCATTTGCTGTTGTAAAAAGTATTCACGTTGCTGCTTGTCTATTTCTGTTTTTGTTTTGTTAGTAACCTTATTCTTTAATTCGGCGAATTGCAGTTCGCGCTGTAATAATTTCATTAATAAATCTGCCCGGGCCTGCAGGTTGTTCAATCTAAGCAATTGCTGTTTTTCAGCGAGGTCCGTATTCAGGTTACTGGAAACAAAGTGAATAAGAAACGACGGGTTTTCGATATTTTTTAAGATAATAGAAGCTTCAGTAGGAATATTGGGTGACAATTGAACGATTTGGCCGGCGAGTTCTTTAATATTGGAAACATACGCCTCAAAATCGTCGGCTTTAGGGGCTTCTTCATCTTCCAGTAAAATGATCTGTGCTTTAAAATAAGGATCTTCGGAAGTAATGGCTCCCATTTGAAAACGTTTTCTACCCTGGATAATAACTGTTGTACCTCCATCGGGCATCTTTATCAACTTAATAATTCGGGCGACGGTTCCAATTTCTTCCAGGTCGTTTATTGTAGGGTCTTCCACGTTGCTGTCCTTCTGGGCAATTACGCCTACCAACTTGTCTGCTTTATATGCATCGGTAATGGCCTTGATACTTTTATCTCTTCCTACAGTAATAGGCAATACTACACCCGGGAATAAAACCGTGTTGCGAAGGGGAAGCAAGGGTAATTCGCCGGGGATCACAATATCGGCCCCGTTATCCTCCTCATGTTCATTAAGCGGGATAATGGGAATAAAATCAATTTCCTCTTCAGATTGTAAAAACATATTCTTCACTTTAATATACTTTCTTTAATTCCGTGACAAAATAACACATAACTACTGAAAAAACTTTGATTTCCAGCCGGTGGGTATGTAAGTCAAGATTAGTGCCAACCGTTTTTAGTACCCCGGAATTGCCGTATTTCCCGATTATGATTTCATTTATGCTAAATAGGCAGCTTTACAATTCCCCTCTACCCGGTTTGCGGTATTGATATCCCGCCTAATTGCAGTAATTTTCAGTAGATAAACCTTAGCGGACGCCAAATGAAAAAAGTCTACTTATCCTCCACATTTCGCGATCTTGAATCATATCGCAATGCGGTCATTGAACTGTTCACTTACATTAATTCGGATTTTCCGCTTACCTGCATGGAAAGCTATACCGGGGTAAATATGTCGCCCCTGGAAAAATGCATGGCGGATGTGGCCAGTTGCGACATTTATATACTCCTGATCGCAAACCGCTACGGTTTTATACCCAATAACGATAATCTCAATCCTCAAAAAAAATCAATAACAGAACTGGAATTTGATACGGCCATGGCAGGTAAAAAGCAAGTACTCGTATTTATGGCTAATGAAGGAGATCGTCAATTTCCACTCGATAACCCTACTGAGACGGACTTTGAAGCCAAAAAAAGCGGGCTCACTAACTTCCGGCGAAAAGTAGGCGAACAACGAACCTATCCACCCAAAGGATTTGCTACTCCACAAGAACTGGTAAATGTTGTTTCCGCCTCCATAATACTTACCCTCAACAGCGGGATATTGGCAACCAAACAACAACTGGATGAAAATTTCCGGTATTGCTGCAACCGCAATCAACAGTTTACCGAATTTGAAATTACCAAAGAAAAAAAAGCTCCTCCTTTTGCCACTTTTATTACCAATGGTAACCACGATGATTGGGGAGGTAACCTGGTAAACCGCTGCAGTATTTTTTCACTCGGTCTCCGGGAAGCTGATATATTAACCGTTGCCTTTGATGAATTTTACCATTATGATGCGTATGAAAAGAACCGGGATGCTTTTCTGCTGCACCTCCATAATAAAATATTTTTGAACACCGACGCCCCCTTTCAATCACTTCCGCAATTATTAAAGGATATTACTAATAAGGCCACCGGAAATTTTGTAGTAAAGATGGGATGCGATGAAGAGTGTCTGAGCAATGAAAAAACAAGTTTTCTGGTACAACTGTTCCGCGAAATAAAAGGAGCCATTGCTTCCATTGGTTTTACCAAACATCTGTACCTGTTTATCAATTTTGAGGATGGACTGGAAGAGAATAGTACCCCCGGGATTAGCAAACTGCAGGTATTCAAAGATGCTAACAGGAGCGGGGATGATCACCTGGTAGTATTGCCGCGATATGAAAAAATAAAACCCACCCATATAAAAACCTGGATCCAGAACTATGTAACTAAAGATGAAGGCTGCTGCGATGAGTTATTGGATATTCATTTCAAGGATCTTCCCGCAGCCTTCCGGATGAATATTGCCGAACGAAGTATTCGTAAGCTGATCAAGCGAATCAATGAAAAAGACAAAGAGATTTCTGACATCATCAACAGTTAACATATGAGTACTATCCAACTTTCCTCCATTAAACTAAATGCTGATCCGATCAATTATGTAGCCGATGAAGCCCTGGTGCAGGCAGTAGAAATTGCCATTGCTCTTGGCAAACCACTGGTGGTAAGCGGCGAGCCGGGCACAGGTAAAACCCAATTGGCCCATTATGTAGCCAGCCAGTTATACAAGCAAACAAAAAACGATGCCCTCCCTTTTTCGGAAAAGGCGATGGTATATAATACAAAATCAGGGTCTGTAGCCAGCGACCTTTTTTACAATTATGATGCGGTGGGGCATTTCCGGAATAAAGAAGACAAACCTGCATCTCAGTTCATTGAATTGAGAGCGCTGGGTCTTGCCATGGGAATGGCACATGGTCGGGAAAGCAAACAACTTGATTGCCTTTCCTCACTCAGGCAATACGAAATCTTAAATACCAAGCCCCAAAGCAGCGTAGTACTTATTGATGAAATTGATAAAGCGCCGCGCGATTTTCCCAATGACCTGCTCAATGAAATTGAGAATTATGAATTTGATATTAAAGAACTCAACCAGACCATTCGAAAACCTGATTCAGATGCCCGCATCATTATCATTATGACCAGTAATTCCGAAAAGAATTTACCGAATGCTTTTTTGCGGAGATGTGTTTTTTACCATATACCCTTCCCTGATAAGGAAAAATTAATGAATATTACCCGCAAGCGAATGGCCATTGGCGATGCTTCGTACGACCGGATCATTATTCAGGCTATTGATAAATTCAATGAATACCGGCAGCAGTCGGTTAATAAAAAACCGGCCACTTCTGAATTTTTAGACTGGATGAATATATTAAAAGAGTTTGGCCTGCTCAATAATGGGGCGCTGGGAAATTATAGTTCGCCGGGGGAAACCCGCAAATATCAATCAAGCCTGAATGTTTTATTCAAAAGCAAAGAAGATATTGACACCATAATAAATAAAAGCCTGTAAGCTTTGATCCAGTCCTCCGACAGTAACGCGGTAACTTCTGCTATTCAGCCCACCATTCACCTGCCCCTCGAGCAGTTTGTAGTGATGCTTAGGAAGGAGGGTTTTTTTGTAAAACCCGATGATTATATTGAATTATTAAAAGTAGTAGAGAAATTCAGCACAGGTAATCCCGCAGACCTAAGATCAAAACTCTGTCCGCTTATCGCCACTAACGAAGACGAACAATTAAAATTTTATAAAGTATTTGACGAGTATGTTCGCTTGTCGATAAATCCGCCCGCGTTACCTGAGCTGCCTCCCCCGCCTGTTCCCCGCTGGAAGAATTATATACCCTGGTTTATTCTATTACTGGTTCCCTTAGGTGCATTACTTTATCTGACAGGAAAGCCTCCTGTAATAAATCCCTCATTTATTATCACCGTACAGGGCGCGGATGGCAATTCGTACCTAAATGCTGTGATAGGGGATACAGCCTTCCTGGATGCCAGCCCTACTTTTGGTAAACGCATTCCGGATAATGAAAAGATCAACTGGAGATGGAACCTGGGAAACGGATGGGAACAACCCAATAAATTAAAAGTAGCAGTGCCCTGTAATAAAGAAGACCGCCTTCGAATAATACTGGAAACCGCATCAGGCCCAAATAAGAGTATAATAAAAACAGACACTCAATTCCTGCAGGTATGTACAAGCACAGCAGGAGCAATTGTTTCGACGGATGAGGAAGAACCCGCCTTGGGAAAAACAGTCACCTTAGTGCCCCGGTTCCGGGGAGATACAACGCTGAAAAAAGGAACCTGGAGCTTAAATGGAAATATGGTGGAACCATCGGCCACTACTTTTCGTTATCAATTTTCCTCACCGGGTAATTATAGTTTTCGATTTATCCCCGGGCCATCCAGGTCTTTAGAAGAATGTAATCAGCCGATAGAAACGAGTTTTGAAATCAGTGATACGGTAAACAGCGTTCAGCTTACTGCTTTACCTGCCGGCAACAGTTCCCCGGTAAACCCATATAAATTTAATGGGTGGTGGATAGCTTCCGCTATCCTTATTTTTATGACAAGCTTGCTGATTGCATTTCTGAAACACCAAAGGGCCCGTAAAAAAGCAACCACCTCCATTCCAATTGTTCCTGATCAGCGTGCTGATTCGGTATTTACTCCCCCCTATGAAGTGCCCCTCGAAAATAAAGACTTTTTATGGGTAGCGAGGAATAGTGAAATGAATCCATTTTTTCGATCGCTACGTAACAAAACGGAAGATGAAAACCAGGCATTGAACGTACCAAAAAGCATTCAATCGGTAATTCGTTCAGGCGGAATTCCTTCCCTGGTCTTTTCCAATACATTAAAAAGCCAGGAATACCTGCTGCTGATTGATCAATCAAATCCAAAAAGCCAGCAGCTAAAACTTTTTGAATATCTCTGCAAGGTGCTGGCTGATGAAAGCGTAAATATCGAACGGTTTTATTACAGCTCTTTTGAACTATTCAGGAATGAAAATTACCCGCATGGCATTTCATTAAAGCGTCTTTCCGAATTATACAAATCAAATACGCTGATTATTTTCGGAAATGCCTGGCAGCTGGTTTATCCGGCCTACCCGGTACTGGATAAACAGATTGCGGAATTATTGCAGGAATGGGAATATAAAGCCATTCTCACGCCTGTTGCCTTTAAAGATTGGGGACTTAAAGAAAACCTCATTAAAAAAAGTTTTATCCTGCTGCCTGCCGACCCGGAAGGACAAGTGCGCCTGATGGAAGCGATTAAAGAAAAACAATTGCAGCACGATAAATACCTCGCATCGTTTTCTCATTTTTATGAAACGTCGGAGTATAACTTATTAACCGTAGCCGACATTAAAGAATACCTGGGTGATGAAGTATTATTTCAATGGCTCTGCGCCGTTTGCGTATATCCCCGGCTTCGATGGGAAATAGTAATCGAAATGGGGAAATTGATTTGCAGCAAATACCATCAGTCGGAAAAATTAAATTATATCAACCTGTTAAGGCTGGTACGTATTCCCTGGATGCAGGACGGAAGTTTTCCTGAAAAAACCAGGCTGGAATTACTAAAACAATTAACGGTTGAAAATGAACTGGCGGCGAGGGTCCAGCTACTGGAAATGCTGAAATATTCAGATCTCTATTTCCGGGAAAATTATTTTTTCAGCGAAGAAAAAAAATTACAACAACTCACTAACCAGTTTGTGCTATTTGCCAACGACAAAAACAAATATCCCGAATACCATGTAGCGGAACAGCAATTCAAAAGACGCTGGCAACAAAATAAGGTATTCGATGGCCCTTTGAAAGTATACCTCGATAAACCGGGAGGCGATGGTTGGCACACTCCCATAACGGAAGATGGGAAAAATCCCGGACTATCTGATTATTTCCAGGCAGGAGATAAGAAGGTCCTATCGGGGGTAAACAGCAAATACAATGCTTTTTACATCAGTTGCGGCATATTGCTCTTGCTGTTTGGTATCTTTTTTAACAGTAGTAAAATATTAAACTCCTCCTTCGCACAGTCTATAAAACTTAGTATTGCCGATAGCGCAGTAAACAAATCAATTTATTTCAGATTGTATCCTGATTCCTGCATTAACAATGCCGACTCCTTTGCATCCCGCGTAAAAGGCACATTCACATCCGGCAATAACAACCAGCCCTTTACTTTTTCTTCCAATGGAATAGGAACCGTACCCTTTTCAATCACCCGGTTGTCTCAGAACACTAATAGCCTCACCCTTCAATGGAGCGATAGTAGCCAAATAACGTTGAATAATCTCGCCATTATTAGCGATACAACTGCACTGCAATTGAGCGGCCTATGCAAAACAACTTTTATTAAATCGCCTCTTTATATACGATATAACAATAAAAGTGCGAACAACCTTCTAGAGCAAATTATAAAAAGTCTTTCCTCCACCTATATAATTACGGCAGATGTCGCCGAATTTTCCGATTCATCCCGAATTGTTTATTATGCCAGGAACCAGGCAGCAGCATACACGGCACTTTCCGAAAAAATTAAAAAAGGATTCGGCATTAATATAAGAACTGAGTTTATTGAAGAAACCCGCACCCCACCGGCTGTTCCTATTCTATTCCTGAACGTGGCGGGGCCCAGCTGCAATGCAATCGTCTTAACCGATCTTCCTCAATCTATAAATGAAATTTGGAGAGCACCGGGAAATAACAGGATGATGAATATTAACCTGGCCAAAAAAACGATCTGGTATTCAACGGGCGATAACGCCAGTTATGGTACTTATTTCATAACCGATGCCTGCCGAACGGGTACCGGTGCCTTTAAGTTAACTACACAAACTGATAAAGGATATAAAGTATTCTTCTTTCGAAATACACAATCGCAATCACTTGAATTATCTGTTTGCCCGAACTTGATTGCCTCCAAAGAAGAGATTGCCAGCCTTGCGGAAAACACCTGCGACGTATATAATAGAATGATACCATACTATGAGGTAAATAATAACTTAATCTACCTACCCGTAAATGGAGGCAGTTTGATTTCCCGGGAAGCAACGAAGCTGAGAGAGGTAGCCCTTAAAGTTTCCGGCAAGCAAGGCAATAATGCGAACAACCGGGTAACCCAATCTCCCGGTAATAATGCGGCCAGCATTTCACTTACTGTTACCGAAAACAGGAACTATGTTACCGCTTCAGGCATTAATACCGTTGGCAAATACCTGAATAATTACAAAATCAATTATACTCCAAAGAATAGCGATTTCATTGCCATGCCAGGCACATATCCGTTTAAAAGAAATTATATGACTATTACGGTGACTGGAACGGACTTCTCCAAAGACCCATGTAGCATAACATATAAATCGGTAGCCGAAGCGATTAAGCAACCCGAAATGGTTTGCCGCCTTGATCTCTCCAATCAAAAACTGGAATCACTTCCAGCCCGACTAGCCGATTTTAAGCAGTTACAATACATTGATGTCCGTAACAATTTATTAGCGGCGAAAGACAGCCTGGCATTGAATCGCTTATTTCCGAAAGCACAGATTCTTTTTTACCCCCAACAGCAAACTGCTGCTCCTGAAAAATGGGAATTATTAAGGAGAATTACTTTGAATAATAATAATGATGCGGATAATACCTATTCAGATTTTCTTAAATCATTGAGTATTGAAATGAAACAGAATCCTCTTGAACGGATTAAACTGGTTGCCTATTATAACTTGAATGAGGATTCTAAGACCGCCACCGTGAGGTTACAGAATTTCCTGGCGATATTGGAAAAGAAATATGGTTTTAGCGACTTTGCCAGGCGCATTACTACCGAAGTAAAACAGGAAAATGATAACCAGGCAAATAACAGGACAAATATTCCCAATCAAAGCCAGCAAAAAAATATGGGAGCCCCGGTATTTTATGTTGACGTATTTGGACAAAACCTTTACCGCCAATCAGCAAAATAAATAAAAAATAGTCTTATGAGTACCGATTATTTGAACAACCGGGTTAACGACCAGATTAACTGGCTCAATAAGAAAAGCAAGTGGAACCAGCAATACTATAAACGATTAAAAGTAATAGAAATAATTTCCGCCGCCTCCATTCCTTTGCTGGTAGGATATGCCGATCGGGTACCGGTATTATCCGTTATCGCAGGAGCACTCGGTATATTAATTGTTGTACTGGGCGGACTGCAACAGCTTTATAAATTTCATGACAACTGGATTCAATACCGGATCACCTGCGAGGCCCTCATCCGGGAAAAACTACTTTTTGAAAATCAGGTGCCGCCTTACCAGGGGGACGATATTAATACCGTGTTTGTTCAGAGAGCTGAAACAATTATGGCCAGGGAAAACCAGTTGTGGTTTTCCAATATGCAAAAAGTGCCGGACAGTAAAGGAACAGGGGAGGTGAAAGGCAAACAATAATTAACAAAAAAAACCCGGCATTGCCAGGTTCTCTTTTTTATTTTTTGATATGATATTTAGAAAATGCGTAAGCCTGCATACAATTGAAATCCCTGGTTCTTCCATTTACTTTGGGTGGAAATATCATTAATATCGGTTAGTCCCACTACGTACCGGGCACCTGCTTTTAACGGACCCAGATTCAGTTGCGCGCCGCCCAGCATGGAGAAATCTCCTTTCTTAAATGCGTCTTTACCGTTTTGCAACATGCTATTGTTTTGATCTATGAGAATACCGAATTGGGGTCCTACCTGCAAGGAGAGAAACTTAACAGGCCGGTAATTCAAAAGCAACGGTATCTGCAGGTAATTAAGTTTTACTGCCACATCTGCTTTTGTTCCGGGAATAACCTCCTCAATATTGGTTGCAGTTCTGTATGAACTCTGGCTCCATAACACTTCCGGTTGCACGCCGATTTTTTTAGTGAAGTTAATTTCCGCGAATCCACCGAGGTTGTAACCAAATTTAAATTCATCCTTAAAAGACTTATCGTCGATCTTTAACATGTTGGTACCTGCTTTTATACCCAAATGAAAACCCTGGGCGGAGGCAGTAGTGATAAACGCTAATCCAATTACGAGCAGGGCGAGGAATTTCTTTTTCATGCTGATTGATTTGTTTACAATAAAATTTCAACTTCTATGCCAACCCGCTTTGTCCGCTGTTAATTTGCCTTAACAGCTGCGTGAAGAAAGACTTAAATAATGAAATCAAAATGCCAGGCTGATGTTTACCGAATATACCACATTAAACGGGTTACTTTCGGTTGGCTGCAGGTAATAATCAAACAATAACTGGGGTTGCAGTAAGAACTTTCCTTTCATATAACTTACCCGCAGGATAGCACTGGCCGATTGCATAGCAAAGTCTGTTTGATCAGTTACACTGTTATTACTCGGCAGCGAGTTAACACGAACGGGGTTAAAGGTATATCCATAGGAGGTATTGAAACCAAATTGCTGGGTGCCGGCATTGGCCATAATCACCGGCGTAAGCGTAATATTATCTTCTTTCCCAAAAACATCATACCAGTCAAAATCTTTTCGTACAGAAAGGGTAACCGATAAATCCCGCACGGATTCTACATTCTTTATCGTGATATAATAATCCTGCAGCTGTTGTAATTGCCGCGACCAAATCCGGTACTTTTGTTTTTCATATTCGGTTTTTGATCCCCATCCATAACTCATGCTGATAGTTGGACGAACCCACCATTTCTTATAAGAGAAATACGTGAACAATTCATTGCGGATGGGCGTGGTATAAAAATCAAGCGAATCCTTATTGAAATAATGTGAATAGGAGATACCGGTGGATATTTTTTTACCGATCAAATCATAGGACGGGCTCACGCCAAACTGGTAAAAAGTAAATTTATTATTGTCGCTTAACGCATAACCCATGGCCGAAATACCAAATCCACTTTTATGATAGTATCCTACCGACGGAGAAAAGATCAGCTTTTTTTCCGTGTTGATGAATACGGTGTTTTTATCTTCAAAACTAAAAAACCCCGTTCCGATTCCCACCCCCACAAAAAATAAACTTTTCCGCTTACTTATTGAATCAAGATAATCGTCAAAATCTTCTAACAGGGAATCTAAAACAGCCGTAGTGTCTGCATTCATGAATAAGGAATCCAGTTTTGTTTGCTGGGCCCTAACCGGGTTCCAGCCATGCAAAACAAAGAGGCAAGCCAGTAAATTAATAATAACCTTCTTCTTCATGTAGGTAGTTTCGTCTGGATCAGGGGTAAGAATGCCCTTGAAAACGACTATTGGAAGGCCAAAATTGCATAAGGTTTAATTGAGTTTGCCGTTTTATGTTTGTTTCCCGGGGTTGTTCTTAATCGATAAGCCTGACAGGATTGCAAGAACTGCTGAACTACAAACTACCAACTACCAACTTTTCATGCCAGCTCAATTACCGTAATCTCCGGCAAAATCCCTACTCTCCCGGGGTAACCTATAAACCCAAAACCCCGGTTTACGTATAGTTTTTGGGCATTTGACTCATACAGCCCCGCCCACTGTTTATAAACATACTGCACGGGGCTCCATTTGAAGCCCGGGATCTCTACTCCAAATTGCATTCCATGAGTATGCCCGGAGAGCATCAGGTCAACATCCTTATATTTCATCAATACCTCCGATTCCCAATGGCTTGGGTCATGGCTCATCAAAATTTTAAAGGGATATTTTTCCGTTCCCGGGTGGGCTTCGCTCATCTTGCCGTATTTGGGAAAGCTTCCTTTAGCGCTCCAGTTTTCTATTCCTAATAACGCAATGGAATCTCCGTCTTTTTCCAGTACTACATGCTCATTCATCAGCAGGCGCCAACCCAATTCGCCGTGTACTTTTTTTAAGTTATCAAGGTTAGCGCGTTTGGCATCCGGATTCTCCCATCGTACATAATCGCCATAATCGTGATTGCCGAGCGTTGAAAAAACACCGAGCGGCGCGCTGAGTTTGCTGAACACATCCGTGTAATCGTTCATTTCTGTATATCGGTCGTTCACGAGGTCGCCGGTAAATAAAATAAGATCAGCTTTTTCATTCAATATCTTATCAACCCCCCGCTGTACTGCCTGCTTATCCATAAAACTTCCCGAGTGAATATCGGAGATATGAATAATTTTAAGCCCTTTAAATCCGCGCGGTAAATTTTCAAATGCCAGGCTGATTCGATGGAGCCGGTACCGGTACTTATTATTAAAACCATACATCAAGGTTCCGAATAAACCGCCTCCTATCGCCAATCCCAGCCAGCTCATAAATGTTGATCGCGTGATACCGGAAGAGGCCTGGCTGATTTTAATAGAAGGATCACTAAAGAGTTTTTCAATAACCCACATACTACCCCGGCGAATATCATCGAGCGCCAGGAAAATCGATGCCACCAGCTTTGAAAAGAACAAACCTACAATTATGGCAAAAATGTAAGTGCGGGCAGCTTTGGGCCAGTTTTCATAATTAATATTCGGAAGAAGTATCAGGATAATTACCGAAGCCGCCGCCAATATCCAATAGCAAATAAACATCCCGATTCTTAATTTGGGGGAGGCAGGAGCCACCACTTTTATTGCCTGGAAAACGTAAACATCCAGGACAACCATTATTCCGATAATGATCCATAAAAATCCAGAATTGCGCATATAATTAGAATTGAAAAGAAAATTGTCAAATAATAAGCTGCTTAAAACATTAAAATTCGATAAATTCTTTTAATTGAGTATTGATGGCCTCTACAGTATCCTTATCGGTAATTTCTCCTTCCCCATTCAGCAACTTATCCACTGAAGATATAGGTAATTTATTTGGATGAACTATTACTTTAAGATAATTAAGAATTCCGGTCAGGTGCTCCATGCCTCTCAAATTTCCGGCGCGACCCGTGGATATACCTGTAAGCAGCGCTTTTTTCCCTTGCCAAACGGAACGATGGTCAGACAGGTCAATCATTAGTTTTAACACCCCCGGAATACTTCCATTGTACTCCGGCAAAATAAAGATCATGCGTTGGGCCGGAACCAGTAATTCCTTTTGTTACTGGTCGAATGCAGGCGATTTCTCCAGCCATTTCCAACCCTCCAGGGAAAAGTAGGTGGCGTTAATGCCTTTTTCAAACAGTAAATGCCTGTATTGGGAGGCCACTTTGCTACTGTTGCTATTTTGGCGGTTTGTTCCCGAAATAAGTATGTATTGATCTGTCATCCTGAATTCTTAACAACGGTCAAAGCATTTAGTTGCCTCATTCTATCCCGAAGCTGTATTTTTGCCAGCTTGATCGCAACGCAGTTACCGTTTTAGTGCGGACTTAATAAGACTGTTTAATATAATTGCCATTCGAAATACAAAGACACCAATGCAATTAACGTATTACGGACATTCCTGTTTTTCAGTAAAAATAGAAGGCCAGGTAATTTTGTTTGACCCCTTCATTACTTATAATGAACTGGCTGCCGGTTTGGTGCATGCCGATTCCATTCCGGCAGATTTCATCCTGCTTTCGCATGGACATATAGATCATATTGCAGATTGCAAAGCGATTGCAAAACGCACGGGCGCCAAGGTAGTTTGCAATTGGGAAATACATGAATGGCTCAACAAACAGGGAATAACCAATACCCACCCGATGAATACGGGAGGGAAATGGAATTTCGGGGGTTTTAGTGTAAAGTGTACAGCAGCCCAGCATTCTTCGGGATTACCAGATGGATCGTATGGGGGTAATCCTATGGGATTCATTATCACCAGTAAGCAAGGAAGTTTTTATTATAGCGGAGATACCGCCCTCAGCCTGGATATGCAATTAATTCCCCGGTGGGCAAAACTAAATTTTGCCGTTTTACCGATAGGCGACAACTTTACCATGAACGCTGCCGATGCGATGGATTGTGCCCGGATGATTGACTGCAATTCGATTGTGGGGGTGCATTACGACACATTTGGATTCATTAAAATTGATCATCAGGAAGCAAAAAAGATATTTGAGGAAGGCGGCAAAACCCTGCATTTGATGGCGATTGGTGATACCGTTTCCCTTTAACGAGGTTCATTTTTATATTAACTAATTTAAAAGAGTTCGCTATAAGCGGAATTAATGGTATGGGAAGAGTAATTGGAGTAGCAAATCAGAAAGGAGGGGTAGGAAAAACCACCACCGCTATTAACCTGGCAGCCAGCCTGGCGGTATTGGAGTTTCGTACGCTTTTGGTGGATGCCGATCCGCAGGCCAATAGTACCACGGGGGTAGGGTTCGACCTGCACAATATCCAGCAAAGCCTGTATGATTGCATGGTAAACGGTATAGCCGCCAAGGATGTGGTGCTGAAATCAGAAATCCCATTCCTGGATGTGATTCCTTCCCATATTGACTTGGTAGGGGCCGAAATTGAAATGATCAATTATCCTAACCGCGAAACAGTATTGAAAAATATTCTGGCGCCTATAAAAGATGAGTACGAATTTATAATTATCGATTGTTCCCCTTCTTTAGGTTTAATAACGGTTAACGCGCTCGTAGCTGCCGATGCGGTCATCGTACCCGTACAAACGGAATTTTTTGCGCTCGAAGGATTAGGCAAATTATTAAATACAATTAAGATTGTTCAAACCCGGCTGAATACCGAATTACAGATCGAAGGTATTTTAATGACGATGTATGATGGCCGCCTGCGCTTATGCAACCAGGTGGTTAGTGAAGTAAGAAAACATTTTGATGAAATGGTATTCAGTACTATTATCCATCGTAATACCCGGATCAGTGAAGCACCCAGTGTAGGGAAACCCGTCATCTTATACGACGCGCAAAGTAAGGGATCAATGAATTACCTCAACCTCGCAAAAGAAATTCTGCAGAAGAACAATAAGACGCGGATCCGGCAGGAAGAAAGAGTACTCGAACTGCCTGAAGATGATCATTCATAACGAAAACGAACAAACAAAAATCGCTTTCGAAATTCTCCCGATAGTTTTCCAAAATTCTCACCATGACCAACCCAAAACATACGAATAAAGAGGCCCTGGGCAAAGGAATTCGCTCCTTGCTGCAAAGTATTGATTCGGATCTGAAAACCAATACAGGTACTTTAAAAACTTCGGTGGTAGAGGCAGCAACCTCCATGCAGCGAATTCCGGTAAGTGAAATAGAAACCAACCCAAAACAACCGCGCCGGGATTTCGACGAGCAATCGCTGAACGAACTGGCCGCTTCCATCAAGATTCACGATATCGTTCAGCCGGTTACTGTTTCTCAGCTACCCACGGGTAAGTTCCGTCTTATATCGGGAGAAAGGCGCTGGCGTGCAGCGAAACTGGCAGGCTTGCACGATATTCCGGCATATATAAGACATGCCAATGATCAGCAATTACTGGAATTGGCCCTCTTGGAAAATCTGCAACGGGAAGATCTTAATGCAATGGAAATTGCTCTGAGTTATAAACGTATGATGGATGAACTGAATCATACTCAGGAAGAAGTGGCCGAACGCATGGGCAAGGAGCGAAGCACTGTTGCCAATTATATCCGTTTACTTAAACTCCCGCCCGATATCCAGGTGGCCGTACGCCGCAACCAGATCAGTATGGGGCATGCCCGTGCGCTCATCAATGTAGATACCATCGATAAACAATTATTTATCTTTCATGAAACCGTAGAAAGAAAATTATCAGTGCGGCAAACGGAAGAATTGGTCCGAAAACTTTATAAAGTTGCCAACCCTGTTAAAAATTCGGTAAAAGGTCAGTTACCACCTGCCTACAAAAAAATTGAAGATAATTTAGCCTCGCATTTTTCTACCAAAGTAAAACTCAATCATAACAAGAAAGGCAATGGCACCATTACTATTGAGTATTATTCCATTACCGATCTGAATAAAATACTGGACCTCGTAGGGGTTACAGCTAATTAAGATTTGCAGGCATGATAAGAGTTCTCCTTTGCACCTTGATTTTGCAATTGATGGTCTTTGTTGCGGGCGCCCAAACAAAGGATACCCTTGTCATGGATACCGGTACTGTCATAAAAAAAAACCGCCCCGCACTACCGGATACTTTGCTGAAAGAAAAACACAGTCCGCGTAAAGCCACTATACGTTCTGCTATTATCCCCGGGTGGGGCCAGGCTTACAATAAAAAATACTGGAAGATCCCCATTGTGTATGCGGCCATAGGGATTCCCGTAGGAACTTTCCTGTATAATAAGAGATGGTATAATCGCACCCGCGACGCGGCCCGGATGATCAGTGCCGACCCTATTGATACCGCCAATTACCGGCAACGCGTAAATGAAAAGTTGTATATTTTTTTTACGGACCCCACTGGTTCATTACCCTCCCTGTTAAATTACCGGAATGAGTTCCGCCGAAATATGGATTATTCTATATTGTTTGTCTTACTTACCTGGGGCTTAAATGTAATTGATGCCACAGTGGACGGGCACTTAAAAGAATTTGATGTGAGCGACAATCTTAGCATGCAAATCAGGCCTACTATACTATCCGGAAATACTACGGCAGGAATTAGTTTTGTATTTACCATTGGCCGCAACTCTCCAAAAACCATAACTTCACGATAGCGAAAGGTATATCGTTCTGGTTTGTTTCAAAAAGAAAATGATTAGGCCTGATTGAAGAATACCTGAAATACCCGACCATTAAACAAAAACGATTATTAAACGAATGAAACTCGCACTGATCGGATACGGAAAAATGGGAAAAGCAATCGAAGAAATTGCACGCCTGCGGGGTCATGAAATACCGGTCATCATTGATATCAGCAATCAATCCGACCTGACCAAGGCAAATTTAAAAAAGGCGGATGTTGCCATTGAATTTACCGGACCGGAGAGCGCTTTCCATAATGTACTTACATGTATGGAGGCAGGTGTTCCGTTAGTATGTGGTTCTACCGGATGGCTGCAGCACCTGGATGAAGCGCAAATGGCCTGCCGGGAAAACCAGGCCGCCTTATTGGTAGCCAGCAATTTCAGTGTGGGCGTAAATATTTTTTTTGAAATCAATAAGCTGCTGGCTGAATTAATGAATCGTCATCCTGGTTATGAAATCATAACGGAAGAAATACATCATACGCAGAAAAAAGACGCCCCCAGCGGAACGGCGATCACCCTGGCTGAACAGATTTTGGAAAGAATCAATCGCAAAACGCATTGGGTAAATCATCTTTCGAAAGACCCCAAAGAACTATATATTATCAGCAAACGGATAGATCCCGCTGCCGGGACGCATTCGATCCTTTACTATAGTGATATCGACGATATTGAAATAAAACATACGGCTCATAACCGAAAAGGATTTGCTGCCGGGGCCGTTGTGGCAGCCGAATTCCTGGCAGGCAAAAAAGGGATTTACAGTATGAAAGAAGTACTGGGATTATAATCCATTTCTGAAACATGAAGTATCTAAACAGCATCCTATTATTTTTTTTATGGGGCCTTCCATTCACAGGCTTGAGTCAATCTGATAGCTTACAAAAAATTATTGACAATAAAAAAAGCAGCGCCTCCCAAAAGCTAGCTGCATATGTGGGACTGGCAGAATATTTCAGTATTAAAGATTTTGACAAAACCATTGCTATTTATGAAATAGGGAAGGATTTGGTAAAACAAACAGAAGATTCGGTAGCCTATGCCCGGCTGGCAAGAATTACCGGTGTGGCTTATTATTTTAAAGGGCAATACGAAAAGGCTGCCTCCCTTTATTATGAAGCTATTACGGTGTTGGAAAAGCTCGGAGAAAAAAAACAATTGGCATTAGCATTAAACGATTTGGCCAAGTTATACCGCAAAACCCGTGACCTTGACAAGGCACTTTTATATTACGACCGAGCCAGGCAATTATTTACCGACCTGAGAGATTCTTCCGGCATACAGATGATCCTGAATGAATCGGGGGTGGTGTATGAATACAAAGAAGATTTTGCTGAAGCAATCCGGCATTACGAGGCATCTCTGCAAATTGCGCGCGCGCTTAATGATAAAGTGGGTATAGCCTATGCGCTCAGCTTTATTGCAGGAGTATATACCATTCAGAAAAATTATACGGCCGCTGAAAAATACCTGAAAGAAGTTTTGTCTATAAGGGAATCATTAAAAGACACCTTCACTATTGCACTTACCCATACCGATTTGGGAGTGCTGTATTCCGCTAAAGGGGACTACGGGAATGCCATTCAAAATTTGACGCTCAGTAATAAAGTTGCGGAAGAGTTGAAATATCCCGAATTGCAATCAAGCAACTATCGCGAATTATCAACGGTAGCCACCAATAGCGGGAATTACCAGGCTGCACTGGATTATTATAAAAAATATACGGCCATCCGGGATTCTTTATTCAGCGTTGAAAAAACAAAACAGATTACGGAACTGAATACCCGGTATGAAACAGAAAAAAAAGAACAACAGATATTATTACAGCAATCGGAACTAAACCGAAAGAACCTCGCGATGGCTGGTATTGCGCTGCTGGTGATACTGGCTTCCTTACTTTCTTATTCGTATTATCATCGTTACCAGCTGAAGCAAAAAGCAGCGATGCAGGCCGAAATTATGCGCCAGCAGGAAATAGCTACCCGCGCGGTATTGGAAGCGGAAGAAAGAGAGCGGCAGCGTATAGCGAAAGACCTGCACGACGGGGTAGGTCAAACTATGAGCGCGGCCAAAATGAATCTGTCTGCGTTTGAAAACGAATGGCATTTTAATAATCCCGAACAAAGACTCAAATTTGAAAGGATTATTACCCTGGTGGATGAATCCTGCAAAGAAGTACGGGCGGTATCGCACAACATGATGCCGAATGCGTTGCTGAAATCAGGTCTTGCCGCAGCGATCCGCGAGTTCACCGATAAGATCGACCCCAGTGTTCTAAAAATTACCTTACACAGTGAAGGCCTCCATGAACGGATGGATACCAACTTTGAAACGGTACTGTACCGGGTGATCCAGGAATGCGTGAATAATGTAATAAAGCATGCCAAAGCCAATCACCTGGATATTTCCCTCATAAAGGATAAGGATGGAATTAGTGCAACGGTGGAAGATAATGGAAAAGGATTTGATATCAACGACCGCAACCTGTTCAATGGGCTGGGACTAAAAAACATACGCACCCGAATAGAATACCTGAAAGGAACCGTAGAGTACAATTCCAAACCCGGTAAGGGCACATTGGTTGCTATTCATGTTCCGGCACCGGTATAATAATATTTTCGTTACTTTAACAGTTACCTTTCCTGCGGAAAAAGACATGTATCCGTCTGTTTTAATAATTACCGCCATCAATGAAGAAAATTAACCTGGCTATTGTAGACGATCACCAGATTGTTATCGACGGATTATTATCCCTGCTAAACGGCCATCCAGATTTTGAAGTAGTATGCACTACTACCAATCCCACCATGGTCACAGGATTAATAAAAGGCAATTCGGTGGATATTTTATTAACCGACGTCATGATGCCGGAAATGAATGGGGCCGAGCTGGCAAAAAAGGTAAAACAGGAATTCCCGGAAGTTAAAATACTGGCTTTATCCATGAGCGGCCAGGGCGATATTGTAAACTCTATGATTGATGATGCGGATATCGCCGGGTATGTGCTGAAGAATATCGGAAAGCAGGAATTACTGAAGGCAATCGAAAAGATAGCTGGTGGAGGAGTTTATTTCAGTGAAGAAGTATTGCTGGAAATGACCCGGGCTGGCCAGCGTAAAAAAGAAAACGAGGAGGTTCATCTTACCGACCGGGAAATAGAAATTATTAAACTAATAGAGAAAGAATACAGTAACAAACAAATTGCCGAAACACTTTTTATCAGCGAAAGAACGGTGGAAACTCACCGCAAAAATATTTTTCGGAAAACTCAAACGAATGGCGTAATCGGGCTTATAAAGTATGCGTATGGGCATAAGTTGATATAGTAGATAGTTTGTAGCCTGCCTACCGCTGGCAGGTTTGTAGTTTGTGGATTATGGTTACTACCGTTTGAATAGTACTTATAAATAGCGGGAACCATAATTACAAAAACAGGATTTTGAAATTTTTGGGAAGGGTTGCATAAGAAGAACTGCAAACCATAAACCACAAACTACAAACTTCCCTTAGCCCGCAAACGTTTGCAACTAAAAAACACAGATAGTTGCATCCGCTAAGAATTTGCATTGTAAATTTCCTGTTCGGATCTGTCACAGTCATCATACCAAAACAACTGCCATGTCTATTTCATTGAATAAACCGGCCCTCAGTTTTCAGCAGATTATAAATATGAATGTGGGGTTTTTTGGAATTCAATATAGCTTTGGATTGCAACAAAGTGCCGTAAACCCAATATATGATTTTCTCGGTGCCAGCCCGGACGAAATCCCTTTATTGAATTTGGCCGGACCCGTGACGGGCCTACTTGTTCAACCTATCATTGGAGCGCTGAGCGATAAAACCTGGCATCCCCGTTTTGGAAGAAGAAAGCCTTACTTCTTTATCGGTGCCATGCTATGCAGTATTGCCTTATTTCTTTATCCGTTTAGCCATAGTTTATGGATGGCCGCCGGATTATTATGGGTGCTTGACGCAGGTAACAATACGGCTATGGAGCCCTACCGTGCATTTATTGCCGATAAACTTCCATCAAACCAGTTAGCCACGGGTTTTTTATCCCAAAGTTTTTTTACTGGCCTTGGTATTACCCTGGCAAATGTTTCGTTATTTGTTTTCCAGGAATTCATTCCGGGCAAATATGGCTCTATTCCTTATTGGGTATTTGGATCTTTCTTTTTAGGTTCGGTTTGTTCTATCGGCTCCGTATGGTGGTCGATGCATAAAACACCAGAAATTCCTCCCACCCCCGATGAATTAGCAGCCTTAAGAGCAAGCAAAAAAAGTGTGTTTGATCCATTTGTTGAAATTGCGCACGCTATTAAAGATATGCCCCGGGTAATGTGGCAACTGGCTTTGGTATATCTCTTTCAGTGGTACGCATTATTTTGTTACTGGCAGAATGCTTCCAAAAGCATCGCACAATCTGTATGGAAAACTTCACCTGGCGCCAATCCACAGTTGTACGAAAAAGCGGTGGGATGGACGGGACTAGTAAATGGATGGTATAATGTAGCTACGTTCTTATCGGCCTTTGCCTTAGTAGGCCTGGCAAAAAAGTACAGTCCTAAAATGGTTCACTTAACCTGCCTGCTGGTGGCGGGTGTTGGACTGCTTATTTTCCCGCATGTAGAAAATAAATACCTGCTGTTTGCTCCCATGACCGGTTTTGGTATTGCCTGGGCCAGTATGATGGGTGTTCCATATTTAATGGTAGTAGGAAATATTCCGAAAGAAAGATATGGAGTATACATGGGAATCATAAATATGATGATTGTAATCCCTATGATTTTGCAGAACCTTACTTTTGGATACATACTTAAGCATTTCCTGAACAACGATTCGGGAAAGGCTATTACTTTTGCAGGTATCTTTTTAATTATTGCCGCAGTAGCAACTTCTTTAATTAAATCGGCCAAGCCATCTGGTGATGTAGTGCTACCAGTTGGTGGGGGTTAACATTAATATTAGCATTATGAAAATACTTTGTATAGGAGAAGCATTAATAGATATGATTTGTACTGATAAAGGCAAGACATTATCGGAAGGAGATCATTTTTTGAAAAAGGCAGGCGGCGCTCCCACAAATGTGGCGGCGGCTATCGCGGCGCTGGGCGGGCAAGCCGAACTGATTGCCAAAGTGGGGGTAGATCCATTTGGGAAACACCTGATCGAGGTAATGCAGGCATTTAATGTAGATACCAAATGGATATTACAGGATCCGGCTTACTTCACCACATTCGCTTTTGTATCACTAATGGAAAATGGGGAGCGCGATTTTTATTTCAACCGCGGAGCCGATGGGCAATTAACCCGGGAAGAAGTGGACAGCCTCGATCTGAACGGGTATGCGATCATTCATTTTGGATCGGCCACTGGTTTTTTACCCGGTCCTTTACAGGCTGCATACCAATTACTTTTGCAAAAAGCGTTAACTAAAGATATTTTTATCAGCTTCGATCCGAACTACCGGCACCTTTTGTTTAGAAATAATACGCAAACCTTTATTGATCAATCGTGGAATTTTTTACAGCACTGCCATTTCTTTAAACTCAGCGATGAAGAAGCGATGTTGCTTACCGGAAGATCTACGGTAACCGATGCTGCCAACTACTTATTAAAAAGAACCACGGCCGTATTTGCTATTACACTGGGTAAAGAAGGAACCCTGCTGGGAATTCACAACAATACCTTTCTCATTCCCAGCATACCGGTAAAACCCGTAGACACTACCGGAGCCGGAGACGCATTTGTAGGAGCGGTTCTTTACCAGTTAAGTAATTTTTCCTTTACTGCCATTCAATCATTAACAATCGAAGAATGGACTTCAATCATCGCTAATGGAAACAAAGCAGGGGCCCGCACCTGTGAATACCTCGGCGCCATGGAAGCATTCAAACATTTAAGTAACGACATATTCCGTTAAAATTAATTCCCTTGTACCATTACGCCCTTCATCAACAGATCAATGCGATTTTGCAGCAACAAAAAATGGACGTAGACCATTCCGCGAATTTTTTTTATGCGCGCTTTATTGCCAATGCTTCTTCCATCAACGCGCTCTATCGCGAATTATATGGCCAGCACCCGTTGGGAGAAAGTTATTTTGAAAAACTGCTTCAAACGATTGCCCGGGCTTATGCTCAAAGGCCCCTTTTGCTGAGTGAACGTGATTCGAAAAAAGAAGAGCAGGGAAATTGGTTTCTCAGTAATGAAATCGCCGGAATGAGTTTATACGTAGATCGTTTTTGCAGCAACCTGCGAAATCTTTCCGGTAAACTTCCCTACTTCGAAAAATTGGGGATCAACTTATTACACCTGATGCCGGTATTCGAAAGCCCTTCCGGGGAAAGCGATGGGGGTTATGCGGTTTCAGATTTTCGAAAGGTGGATAAACGCTTTGGGTCCCTGGATGACTTACGGACGCTCCAGCAACAGATGAGCAGCGCCAATATGTACCTCATGCTGGATATTGTGCTCAATCATACTTCTCACCGGCACGAATGGGCGCAAAAAGCAAAAGAGGGCAACCTGGAATACCAGAATTATTTTTATATGTATCCCGATCGTACAATGCCCGATAAGTACGATCAGTATATGCCTGAAATTTTTCCGGAATCCGCACCCGGCAACTTCAGTTTTGTTCCTGAAACCGGGAAATGGGTGATGACTGTTTTTCATAATTACCAATGGGATCTTAATTATACCAACCCGGCTGTCCTGGTAGCTATGCTGGATACTATCTTTTTTTATGCAAATATGGGGGTAGATATATTGCGCATTGATGCACCCGCTTTTATTTGGAAACAATTGGGAACGGTCTGTCAAAATTTACCGCAGGCTCATACTATTCTTCGCCTAATAAAACAATGTGTGCAGGTGGCAGCGCCTGGAATGGCCTTGCTGGGAGAAGCAATTGTAGCTCCCAAAGAAATACTGAAATATTTTGGAACCGGTTTGTATACTGCCCGCGAATGTGATTTCGCATATAATGCCACCCATATGGCTTTGCAATGGGATGCATTGGCTACGGGCGACACCAAAGTGATGCTGGCAGCCCAACATGAAATCCTGCAAAAACCATATGGCACATCCTGGATAACTTATAGCCGGTGCCACGATGATATTGGGTTGGGGTATGACGATTATATGATTTCTCAAGCCGGGTACGATCCCTTTGAGCACCGGAGGTTTTTAAAAGATTATTATTCGGGGGCAGACAAAAACTCACCGGCCGCAGGGGCGTTGTTTTCTGTAAATCCTAAAACGAACGATGCCCGCATCAGTGGATCATTAGCCTCCTTGTGCGGACTCGAAAAAGCCATCCAAAGCAAGAACAAAGAAGAAATTGAATTTTCCATCCGGAAAATTTTGCTGATGCAGGCGCACAGCTTTTTCCTTGGGGGGTTGCCAATGCTTTTTTATGGAGATGAATTAGGCTATACCAATGATTATAGTTATTTAAATGATCCTGGCAAAATTTACGATAACCGATGGATGCATCGCCCGGTGATAGATTGGAAGAAAAATGAGAAGATAGAGGCAGTCAATACAATTGAACATACCATTTTTTCCGCTACCCAGCAGCTGCTCTCTATCCGAAAGAAAATACCGGCGGTGGCGGATCACAAGAATCTTACCTGGCTCACTCCGCATAACATTCATGTAGCAGGTTACCTGCGAACCTGGGAAGACCAGAAATTATATTGCCTTTTTAATTTCGGAAGCAAAGAAGCATTTCTGACCTGGTTTGCGTTTAAAGAGCATGGTTCCGCACCCGTAGAAATGTATGATCATTGGAGAAACCAGGTATTGCAAGTGGGAGCAGATCATGAATACCTGATTATTCCCTCTTACTCATTTTACCTGCTGGAAGTCCGGTAAGCCCGAAAGAAACGGGCCAACAACAATTTATGGAATAATGGCAAAACGGGAATAAAGTTTCGCGCCTCCCTTAGGCCAGTTCAGGTATATTGTAAAATGATCGGGAGTGTAATCGAATATTTTATAATTCGCAGGAATATAAAAATAATCTACAAAATCAATACTGGCATCCGTTGCATTCCATTTTAGAAGGTACCGGCGGTTAAGAATAAGCGAATCATTGCCCGGTATTCTGTTGGCTCCCTGGTTAATCAACAGGAGACCCGTGCTGTCGAACAGGTTTTCATCATCAGGCAAGTAGGGCTTAATGTAGCCTCTGAGATCCGTTTCAGATCGAACGATCGTATCATTTTCTATGTAATCAATAGGAAGATCGCTGTAAAAATCAACTAACCGATAGCGTTTATTTTTTACCGTGTTCCGGAACTCTTCCGCCTTTTTCTTTTGGGCTTCTTCCCCGGTGTCTTTTGTACAGGAATGAATAGAAAATAATACGAGGCCTACTGCGACTGGTAACAGAAATTTTTTCATAACTTTTGAATAAGTAATAACCTTAGAATGCGTGGGAAATCGTCAACAAACTAAATACGGATTTAGGTTATATATGGGTTGGCAAGATACTCGATTTTTTTTATTAAGCAACTATCCCATACCAAGTTAATTTCAATTAATATATTGTGAGAAATTCAAGGGGTAATCCCTTCACCACCATACGAATTCTGGTTTACGGAAAGGTCCAGGGCGTGTTTTTTCGGCAGAGTACCTGCGAAAAAGCGTTACAACTTGGTATAACTGGTTGGGTTAGAAACTTACCCGGTGAGCAGGTGGAAATTATTGCCAGCGGATATTATGAACAGTTGTTAGAATTGATAGCCTGGTGCAGGAAAGGGCCACCCCGGGCAATCGTTACTCATCTTGAAACCACCGAATTATCTCCGCAACACTTTGTTGACTTTATAATTTCCCGGTGACTTCAAAGTTTCCCATGCCGATCACCCGGATATATATCTGAGTAAAGAAAGGCATCCAAAAAAATGTTTATTCAAAATCCACTTTGGCTTAACTTGTTGCTTCAAGAACCTAAAAAAATTTATATGAAAAAATATTTCTTATTCCTGTTGGCTGCCGCCATCAGTTTATGCAGCCTTGCCCAGGGAGTTAACCGCGCCGGAGGCGATCCTAAGCTAACGGAATATTGGGCCCCGGAACCCAAAATAGTTTCTCCAGGAAAAACAGCCGCGGATGCGCCATCTGATGCCATTATATTATTCGACGGCAGTAATTTCAATAAATGGCAAATGGTGAAGGGTGGTGATGTGAAATGGACACTCGATAAAGTGGCGATGACGGTTGCTTCCGGCACCGGAAATATTCGCACCAAAGAAGGATTTGGGGATTGCCAGTTACATATTGAATGGCGCACCCCGGCAGAAGTAAAAGGCGACGGCCAGGGCCGCGGTAACAGTGGTATCTTCCTGATGGGCCGGTACGAATTACAGATTCTCGATAACTATAACAATAAAACTTATGTAAACGGCCAGGCCGCCAGTATCTATAAACAATTGCCGCCCCTGGTAAACGCCTGCCGCCCTCCGGGTGAATGGCAGACCTACGATATAATCTTTACCGCTCCTCGTTTCTATGAGAATGGCACTGTTCGCTCACAGGCCCGTATAACCGTACTGCATAATGGGGTACTTGTTCAGCGGGATGCAGTTTTGTTGGGGGGTACACAATACATCGGCGTAGCCAATTATGAAATGCATGGCGAAAAAGAGCCTATTGAATTGCAGGATCACGGTAACCCTACCAGCTTCAGAAATATCTGGATACGTCCGTTGTAATTCATTATTGAAACACCCGCACATAATCCACTACCAGTCGCTGGGGAAAAGGAGTAGTACTATCCGGAGAGCCTGGCCAGTTACCTCCCACCGCGATATTAAAAATGAAGAAAAAATCGGAATTAAACGGATAGTTTGAAGATCCGACATCTGATTTGGCAAACTGAAAATACTGCTGATCATCGATCAGGATCTTAATGGCGTCCAGTGTCCATATGATACTGTATACGTGAAACTGTTGATCGAATGATCCGCTGCTAAGCACATAGCTGGTTCCTTTGGAAGAAGGACTGCCTGAAGAAGATCTCCAATGTAAAGTTCCATAAATTTTATTGGGTTCGTGGCCTAATAATTCCAGTATGTCTATCTCCCCGCAGGCAGGCCAGTTTACCGCATCAATGTTATTACCCAACATCCACAATGCAGGCCAAATACCTTTTCCTTTCGGCGCCTTTGCCCGGATATCAATACGGCCAAACTTAAACACTTTTTGTCCCTTGGTAATCATACGGGCTGAAGTGTAGTTATTACTACCCGAAGATTCCCTTCTTGCTTCAATAATAAGGTTACCGGCGGAAACAAATGCATTTTCCGTGCTGCTGGTATAATTCTGCAATTCATTATTTCCCCAGCCCGTTTTCCCGGTTTCAAAAGTCCACCAGGAATTATTAATAGTATTTACATTGAACTCGTCGCTCCAGGCAAGTGTATAACCAGGATAGCTGGTTGGCGTGGTGTAGCCGGCATTATCTACCGGGTAATACAGGCCATTTGCATTTACTATAGTACCTGTTCCTTTTGACGTAGAAAGTACTGCATTTAGTGGATTACTTAATTGAACAAAAAATAATTGATCTTCTTTTCGGGTACTATCTCCCGTTACTTCTACCTCTACGTAACCGTCCTTTTGGTTGGCAGGTATTGTAAGCGTGCCGGTAACCGGTTTAAAATCGGTATTGGCCAGGGCTGTACCCGCCTGGGTAGTATAACCAACCGTAACATTCTGGCTGGCCGCTTTATCAAGCGATACTAAGAAGCGAAACATGGTGGCAGAAACAGAGCGTGGTTGCGAAACATTGGCTATCGTTATTCCGTTGGTAGAATTGTCGGTGCCGCTGCTTTTCTTACAACCAGTGATAATGGCCAGGCAAATCAAGCAGGCACTTAATATTTTCAGAGTCGAATGCATAATAACCCTTTTTAGAATGATATAATTTGATTCTAAAAATATGAAAATTACCCTATCTCTTCTGGTAAAAAACGCTTGTTCAAGGAACAACAACGGAAGAACAGGTTTTGTTGAACAGGAAAAGCACATTTCTCACGCCTGCTGCTCAACGCGAGGAGCTTTACCCCCTCTTTTACAGGAATTTAGCTTGCTGCTCCTACTCGTATTTCGTGATATGCCCTATTTTGTCTCTTTTTTGTTTAACTTGAAAAGAAACGATAAATTTAAAAGCCGAAACTATTTCCTTCCAATCCATCTTCCTTGACAACTGAGAATTTATTAACTGCAATTTATTGTCATGAAACGGATAATCATTTGCTGCGATGGTACGTGGAATAAACCAGGTAATACCGATAGAGGTATACCGGTTAAAACCAATGTATTGAAGTTGTATGAAGCGCTGGCGCCCTCCGGAGAAGATGGGATTGAACAGGTGAAATATTATGGCCAAGGCATCGGTACTAAATATTCCCTGTCAGATGTTTTCATGGGAGGAATTACCGGCAGCGGCATCGACCGGAATATCCGGGACGCGTATAAATTTCTCATGTGGAATTTTGAACCCGGCGATGAAATCTATCTTTTTGGATTCAGCCGTGGGGCCTATACCGCCAGAAGTCTGATTGGGTTGATCAGGAATTGCGGAATTATGAAGTCAGAATATCTGCACCTGGTGGATGAGGCCTATGCTTTATACAGGGACCGGAATGCGATCACCCACCCCGACAGTGATCTGATGATAGCTTTTAAAA
This sequence comes from uncultured Chitinophagaceae bacterium, assembly GCA_963775145.1. Taxonomy (GTDB): domain Bacteria; phylum Bacteroidota; class Bacteroidia; order Chitinophagales; family Chitinophagaceae; genus Endoryza. The sequence continues at coordinate 372,226 of CAVZHZ010000004.1, read as the reverse complement.
AGCAATACAGTCAAACAACCCGCATAAAATTCATTGGCGTATGGGATACGGTTGGCTCCCTGGGAATTCCGGTAAAATTGTTCATGTGGTTCAACCAGGAATACCAGTTTCATGATGTTAAACTGAGCAGCGATGTGGACTATGCCTACCATGCCGTGGCACTGGATGAAAAAAGATCAATATTTCAACCTACGCTGTGGGAGTTGAGTCATTCGGCAAGGAGACAAAAGATTAAACAGGAAGTGGAACAGGTTTGGTTCCCCGGAACTCACAGTAATGTAGGAGGAGGATATGCGGATAGCGGGTTAAGTGATATCGCACTCGACTGGATGATAGAAAAAGCACAGGCCACTAACCTGGCATTTAAGGAAAAATACCTGAAAGAAAATATCAAACCAAATCCCAATGGAGAATTACGTAATTCTATATCAGGCATTTTTTCTCTATTGTCTAAAAGGATCCGGGAAATTAATAAACCTGTTGTAGGCATCAGCGAGGAGGATGATTCTGGTATCGTAACTGAGTACAATGTGATTCGAAATGAAAAGATACACTACAGTTGTATTGAGCGGGAAAAACTGGCTAAAAAATATACTCCCAAAAACCTGGTTTCCGCGCTGAGTTATAAAACACCTTTTTACCCTGACCTTTCCAAATGGAAGGAGGAGTGGAGAAGTTACCTCGCTCCAAATTTGCTCAACCTATACTTCGACAAGCAAACCGATACAAGTGCTACTGAACCGCTGACGGCCGTTAAAGTGGAGCCTGTCACCAAACTCGCAGACAATAGTCCAAGAATACAAACCGAAGAGCAACACAGGTAAATAATCATGATTAAGAATAATTAATTAACCAGCCGTAAAATGAATAAAATTAGACAGGAATACAAAATAGTATTTTGGATATTCATATGCGTAACCGCCATATCCTGCAAAAGCACAGAATATGGTTACGCCGTAAAAGCAGAACGATCAAGAATCTGGGTAGAAGAAAAACCCAATACGCTGAATTACGCGTCGTTAAAGAAACAGGTGGTGCCCAGTCTGGCTGACAGGTCGAGCGGCATGTCTGAAAGCGCTCTCATCAGCCCGCTATTGGGTGGAGCCATCTCACTCTTTACAAATGCGGTTAAACAAATGATCGCTAACGACCGGAAAAAATATGTAGCCGATTATTCCTGCGCCCTAACGGATTTATACTTTTACGATCAGCTTGCTATTGAAAGCCCTTTTGACCCGATTGGTATGCAATTCAGTGGTTTTACCCTCAGTCGCACCTTTGAAAACAAATCAGGAGGCCGCGACACTGCTTTTAAAGCAACTTTTTACCTCGACACTACTAAAACCAGTGAGATCATCAACAATTCCATTTTCCGGTTAAAGTTAAAAGACCTGGAACTCAATTATAGTAAAGCAAAAATAACCAGCGGGCAGAAAAATGCGATCAATATAGACATCGAAATCACCTTTATAACCTCTTATGTAAATGGACAAGGCCAGCTTTTCGATAAGGTGGAACTCGGAAAATTCTATCTCCTGATCCGCAATGCCCCATTGGATAAAAAAAGCGCAGGCTATGCTGAATATTACAATAGTTTAAAAGGAAAATTGATAGATGGAAAGAGTTTTATTGTACCCCGCTCCTTTGGTTATTACATCGCCGCCAACGGTTCAGCCGCCCGGTCATTCAGCCAGGGCGCTTATTCAATTATTGCCAAAGTGAAGGAAAGCTCTAAGGATAAATTTATTACTAAGGTGTTGGTCGATAACAGCAGCCAGTTGCTGGATGCGTTGGGCGGTAAAGCCAAAGATGTTTTAAAGAAAAGCAATTTCTAAGAAGTCAACCCCAACCAGGTATTTAACTAATTGCATTATGGCCAAAAAAATAATCGTTTCATTTTTGAGTGGACTGGCCATTCTGGTTATCACCTGGATCTATCAAAATTATGATTTCTCTCTTTCGGTAGAAGATGGCTTTTTTAAGAAAGTGATACAGTTAAAAAGTAAGCTGATCAAACCATTTCCCGCAAAGAACGCCTCAATCATTTTTATTAATACCGGAAAAGATCCCGCCCTGGTAGATGACACGACGGAATATGGCCAGGTGGAAGTATCCGACCGGTTTAAGATATACCAATTATTGCGCCTCATAAATAATAGTACCCGGAAGCCTGCTTTTACGGTTTTGGATATCCAGTTTTATTATCCTTATACTCCTGATCTGAAAATAGACTCGTTATTGCAGCAGGAAATCGCCGGAAATGAGCGCCTGATACTTCCTTTAGTAAAAGATGCTGATGGTAATTATAAAAAACCTCTTTTCCCATCGATCTATGCATATTCCGATTACCAGACTTTCGGCTCCAGTTTTAATAAATTCAGGATATTGAATCACAGTCCTATTTCATCTATACCCATTGTCCTTCATGAAAAATTAAACCAGGCTGTGTATAAAGATTATTGGTTCTATGCCACCTGCAATGGTAATTTATGCCTATCGGCCATCTGGCCGGAATATTACCTGAAAGAATCAGCAGTGAGAGATCCTTCAAAAAAAAGCAGTAATCAATTTTACAACCTGGGTGAACTGCTTCTTTTGGCAGAAGGAGATGCGGTCTCCTTTGCCGGCCTTTTTGAAAATAAAATTATTATGATCGGCAATTTTGAAATGGACAGCCATTCTACTCCCGCCGGAAAAATGGCGGGGCCGGTATTACTAGCCAATATTTATCTTTCCCTGCTCAATAACCAGCATATCATCAATTATGGTTTTCTTATAACCTTATTGTTAGCGTTTAGTGCACTGAGTTATACAGCCTGGTTTAGCAAAATCCCGCTTATAAAAATTCCTGTCAAGTTTATATTTTCTTCCTACCTCCAGAAGTTTATTAAAAGCTATGTATCCTATTTTGGATCCATGTTTTTTTTATCCTTAATCTGTATTTTCCTGTTTAATAACCAGGTGGCGCTATTCTTACCTTCCCTTATCCTTTCCGGCGTTGAATATATCAGGCAAAAAAAATACCTGCCGGAAAAAACCATAGATCCTCCCAAGTGAATATCCTATTTATTGATTTCAAATAATGAACCTTACCAGAAAGCTATGTTATGAGACTTTTGATCCTGTTTTGTACTATCGTTGTTAGTTTTCTTCCTGCAATGGCCCAGGAAGAAAGTGCTGATGTCCGGATTGCCCGTGCTACTATACAAATCCGGAATCATCCCGACAGCGCTGAAGGCTACATTAACCGGAGCAAGGCCTACAATGATAAAGACCAATTTGAATCGGCGTTGTCAGACTGCCGGACCGCACTCAGGCTGAGCCCGGGAAATACCTTAGCGTTGAGGCAACGCGGCTTTGCTTACCTGGGTAAACAAAAACTGGATTCTGCCCGCGAAGATTTTAATTACATTTTAAACAGGGTTCCAAAAGATACATTGGTCTGGTATTGGAGGGGCTTGGTCAATTATATTCAAAATAAACTTCCTCAGGCTATTCACGATTACAGCGAAGCAATTGCACTGGACGCGACTTATGCGAAAGCCTGGCGCAACCGGGGGGAAGCGTATTATTGGGCCGAAAAATATGATTCGGCCATCACCGATTTATCCATTGCTCTTTTATATGATCCAAAATTAATCAGGGCGCTTTACAACCGGGGTATGTGTTACTATTATACCAGTAAGCAGGAGCTCGCGATTAAAGACTTCACTGCCGGCCTGGAAATAGAACCGACTAATTCCGATTTCTTCAACTCGAGGGGTATGTGCTACCTGCAATTAAAGAAATATGACCTTGCTCTCAATGATTTCAATGATGCATTACGGAATAATCCAACCTATACCGGGGCCTTTGTCAATCGGGGAAATTTGTATAAGCGAACGGGGAAAAAAGAATCCGCTATCGCCGACTATACCCAGGCCCTGATGAATGACTCAAACCAACTCGATGCCCTATATAACCGGGGTTTATTATATAATGATCTTAAGAAATTCGATGAAGCGATCATTGATTTCTCCAAAGTACTCAATCAGCTTCCGCAAGACGTAGAGACATTTATTTTCCGGGGAGATGCTTATACGGCTGTCCGTAAATTCAACGAAGCTATTAAAGATTATAACGCCGCATTAAAAATAAAACCAGGATACGCCATTGCGATGGCAAGCCGGGCGGTTTGTTATGCAAAAATGGGAAAGAGCGACCTGGCGCTGAAAGATTTCAATGAAGCCGTAAAAATGAAGGCCAATTCAACGTATGCGCTTACCAGCCGTGGTTCCTTTTATATGGATCAAGGGAAGTACGATCTGGCCATTGCCGATTTTACGGAGGCACTCAAAGTGGACCCCAAAGCGTTTGATCCCCGAAACAATCGCGGCAATGCCTTTCATTATACAAAGCAATATGAGTTGGCCATCAGCGATTATAGCATGGTTATCCTGTTAGATTCTTCTTACTACCCGGCATATTATAACCGGGGAAATGCACACAGCTTTCTCGATAAAAATGTGGAAGCCATGGCTGATTATACAAAAGCTATTTCCCTGCAGCCTTCTGCCGGCGAAATATGGTTAGCCCGCGCCGACCTGCATTCCAAGTTATATAATTACGAAGCGGCCCTATCTGATTATGAAGAAGCGCTTCACCTCAATCCGGCGGATACCAATGCCCTAAATAACCGTGGCTTGATATATATGGAACAAAAGAAGTATGATCCCGCATTAAAAGACTTCATGGAGGCCTTACGTATCAATCCCCGGTTTCTTATGGCGTTGAATAACCGGGGAAATCTTTATCTGCAGCAGGGGAAATACGAACTGGCATTGAAAGACTTTAATGTGATACTACGCTATGATCCTGCTAATACAGAGGCATGGGACAGTCGCGGAAATGTTTTTTATTCAAGGGGATTAAACGATTCCGCCATGGCCAACTTTAATTATGTGCTGAAGTTGAATCCTGCGAACACAAATGCCCTGATTAACCGGGGCAATACATTACTGGCAATGGGAAAGAGAGGGGAAGCAGTAACAGACTATCGCACGGCCATCACGATTGACCCGAAAAAGCTGGGAGGATGGTTTAATCTCGCGAATGGGTTCATCCAGATCAATCAATTTGATTCCGCGATCCGCTACAGCAATGACGCGTTACGTTATAATAATAAATATCCGCCCGCTCTTAATACCCGCGCGCTTGCATTTTATTATTTGGGAAATATTAGTGCGGCAGAAAAAGATATAACACTTTCGCTGCAGGTCAATCCCCGTTCTTCGACAGCGCTGAATATCCTGGGCATGATATGCACTCAGAAGGGGATGCTTGATTCGGCCCTCAATGCATATAACTGGGCATTATTGCTGGAGCCCAAAAATATTGATGTACTGAATAACCGTGGATTATTGCTCTATAACACGAACCGGTACAAAGAAGCCATCTTAGATTACCAGAAAGCATTGGATATTCAACCTGCCAATGGCCGGTTAATGATTAACCTGGTGCTTGCCTATATAGCGTCTGACCAATTTGATAAAGCCAGTGCATTATATAAACAATACAAAGAGAAAAAGATATCTTCTTACATGGATGAATTCGGCAATTTTGGCTTTTTGAAAAATTATATTATTGCCGCCACCGAGTATCTGAATATTAAGGATTATAAAAATGCCATTCCCCTATTACAGTCTTCCCTGGAAGAATACAAACTGGTCAATCCCGGCCAGGGAAGCAATTCGCTACTTTCCCTTGAATATGGTAATGTGTTATTAAGAACCGGCTGGGCATTGGAACAGGCAGGGGAAAGTGAAAAAGCATTGGTGTATTTCCGTAAAGCCGCTATCATTAAACCACAGTTCACCGAACTGACTGATAAAGTATCCCGGCTTAACCAGGAAATTAATGAAAAGAAACTTTCTGAGAATGCCTTTCCGGTTATACAGTTGCTTACTCCGGAAATCATAAAAGATAGCACTGTATCCGGATCCATCTCCTCCAAAGGAACTCTTTTTGTGAGTGGGATTATAAAAGATATTTCGGGTATCAAATGGGTAAAAATTAATGGAAAAGATGCCACCACGCTAAATGACGATGGATATTTTGCTTTCAACGTTGCTGAACACACCGGCAGCCTTACCATCCAAACTCAAAACAAAGCGGGAAAATTATCCCGGGTCCGGTATCAATATACTGCTATGGGCCCGGGAGAAAATAATACCAGCGAAAATATACCGCCCATTCCTCCCACAGTAAAACCAACTTTCCATGCTGTGCTGATTGCCTGCAGCGACTACAGCGGGGACAAATGGTCTAAACTACCCAGCACAATCGGGGAAGCACAGCAGTACAAAAAAGTACTTACTTCTCAATATGGTTTTAAGGAAAGCAATATCCTGGAAATATATGATAAGGGCACGGCTGATATTCTTGCCGGATTAAGCTCCAAGCTGCAATCATTGACTGATAATGACAACCTGATCATACTCTTTGCCGGGCATGGCACCTACCGAAAGATTGGAAATGAACTAATCGGTTATTGGGTTCCGCTTAATGCCAGCCGGCCTGAAATCGATTATATTTCCAACCGGAAATTGGATGAATTGGTGTTTGACTGTAAGGCCCGTCATATCCTGTTAATTTCTGATGCCTGTTACAGTGCCGCCATGCGGGGGGCCAAAGAAGATAAAGAAGAAATCCCCCAGTTACCCAAAAATGCAGAATACAAATATAAAAGCCGCCAGATCCTTACCAGTGGCGGCCTGGCAAAGGTACCCGAAGAAAGTGTATTCATAAAAATGATGCTCAAGAGCCTGGAGGAAAATGAAGAGAAGTTTATTTCAGCCAAAATGCTGTACAACCTTATTTTCAGTGGCGTAAGAAACCAAACTAACCTGGAACCTGAACTGAACCTGTTTGGGCGCGAAGGAAATGAAGGAGGACAATTTTATTTTATAAGATCGAAATAGTTTTTCTATGATAAAAATTATCTGCTTCTTCTTACTGATGTATTGTGTTGAAAATACTATGGCGCAATACACCGTAACAAAAGTCAAAGGAACGGTTACCAATAAATCTTCCGGTGAATTATTAAAGACCGGAAGCAAATTAAAAGAAACGGACCTGCTTTCCTTTTCTACAGCCAGCGACCTGATTCGCGTGATTGTCGCGGGTAAAGGAGTGTTTGTGATCAGCCCCAGTCCAAAAGCCACCAGGCAAGGGAATATAGTAATAGAAATGCTGAAATCTACCTTTCACCTGCAATCCAAAGAAGGATACCTGAGCGGTCGTGCTGAAGAAGTTGAATATCTTCCTGAATCAATGGAAACAGATAATACTGTAAATACTAAATTAATAATTTCAAAGGAAAACAAATATCTCTTCCGGTTAGCCGATTATTCTACCGGCGATGGCAGTCGTTTTTTCTTGCAGGTGACCTACCCGGGCCAGCAACCAGAAACCCGTGCATTAAAAACAAATAAAGACACGTTATTGCTGAGACAGGAAGATTTCAAAAAAAATAATCAACCCGATCCCGAAAATGCAAAATATGTTTTGGGGTTTTATTCCAAAGAAAATAATAGCAGCAGTTCTCTTATTGAATTCGAACCCACCCTGGATGCTGCCAATGAAATAGCGAATATAATTAAGGTGATACTGGAAGCAAGCAACGAAAAAGATCCCGGGATATTAAAAAAACAATGCTATAAAGAAGTGTATGAAGCCTTAGGAAAACCAAACGAACTCGTTTTCAATCAAGCATTCCGGGAGCAGATGACTGAAAAAGACAAGAAAAAAAGCAAGTAATTCAAAAGAGTTATTTCATTTCTCTTCCAGCAACGTTTCAATAGTTTGATAGAATTCTTTTTTAAATAATTCGAAGTGTTCGCCGGAGCCGGGGCCATAAAAACCAGCCTGCATTTTTTTAACCCTTCCATCTTTACCAATATAGATAGTGGTTGGAAAAACTTTGATGGGTGTTATTTGCGGAAGTGTTTTTTCCGTGCGTAAACTATCATTTATCCAGGCGCCCGTAATCAGCATTGGGTACTGCACATTAAATCGTTGCTGAAATTTCAGTAAACTGATACGGCTGCGTTCGAAATCAGTGCTGTATTCATAGGCTAATGAAACCACTTCCACTCCCCGCTGTTTATTTTTAATATAGAATTCGTTCAGGAATTTAGTTTCATCCATGCAATTGGGACACCAGCTTCCCATCAACTGTACCACCACCACTTTATTCCTGAATCGTTCGTCTGAGGAGGAAATGATTTTTCGGTTAAGGTCTTTAAAAGCAAAGCGGATACGCTCTTCTCCTTCCTTTAGTTGAGGTGTGCTGCCCACATCCGGTAATTCGGCGGTGGCATCTTTTATAGCTGTCCAGGTTTCCCTTCCATTATATCCCGAATAAAAAGTACCATTACTAATTTGGGCCGCATGATCGATGGTAGCGGTAAACAAATAGGCATGGGCCCCGTCAAATACCGACATCCGCATCTGATTTCCGGTAACAATTCCTTCGAGGTATCTATAATCGCCCGAAGGAGTTAAGAAAGTACCGGTTAACTCGTTACCTTTTTGCACAAACTCCGCTACCGCCGGACGAGCCGTTCCGTTTGGTCGGATTATACTCACCACCCACCGTCCGGTGATGATATGCTTATGATTTCCTTCAATAGCTTCAAAACGTACCGTAGTATTTGGATGGGCAGTAAAAACCCATTGTTGTGTTTGCAGGGCGGTACCTTTATACCAAATTCCCTTCAAAGAGCCATCGGGTTGTAATTTTGTACGGAACTCCGATTCAAAAACAGGCATTTTGAAGTTGACTGAATCCCCGCTCACTGTTACATTTTTCACCACAATGCGTTCCGCGGCATTACGAATAACCAGTTGCCACCGGTTATTTATTTTCCTGGTTTCAAAATTAAATACTACTAATTGACTGTCTTGCCGGTGCAAGTGCGCCTTCCATTGTCCTTGGAATAATTCTTTTTGGCCCTTTGCTACCATATTCAATTGAACAAGGGCAAGTGATATTATGAACCATTGCTTCATGCAACAAATTTAAGCGTCGCCAGGTTAATAAAATCAAAATAGAATTTGGCCGGCAGAAAGTATAAAAGAGTTTCCCGACACGGCGCGACAACGCAAAGATCTTAGGTTGTTATTATCCCGGTATTGCGACTTTGCATCAACACATGAAAAAAGCCTGGATTATAATCAAACTCGAAAATAATTCAATCAGCAGTTTGCTGAATACGATCAATTACCGCGTACTCACCCCCAGGTCATGATAGTTCGGAATATATTTTTCGTTCCGTAATATTAGCAGCATATCTTTTTCCATACTTACCACCGGGTATTCCACTATTCTTCCTATTTCTTTGCCTGCCTTCTCAATTATCACTGTTGGCACCCGTACAATATTCCGACCCGACTCTTCATGATGGGGGCTTTGTTTATACAAACTATCCAGGTTGCTTACCATTATCAACCGCAACTGCCCAGCCGGAAAATTACAGCAGTCGAGCATTTTCAACACACGGGGCACTTCCCTACGGCTGTCGCCGCACCAGGTACCTAAAAAAATAGTGATCGTTTTATCTTTTAACAGGGGTTCAACAAAGCGGCAGGTGGCAGAATCAACTACATAGCTCTCGTAATTGGATTGAAACCAATCGGAAAAAGGTTTTTGCTGCAGTGCCCGCCGGGAACAGGCTCCCAACAGTTGTTCATTACCGGAAGCATCTCTACTTCTTTGAAAATATAATGAATCGCCTTGTGCTGTGGACAATTCAGAAACCATTAAAAATAAAATTGTCATTATATAAATGATATGCTTTTTCATACAGAATATATTAAATGATTAAAAATTTCCTGTTATAGAAAACAGGGATGGTGGTTGCCAGTAATAGCAACAACTAAAAGAAAAAAAGGAGAGAAATTAAATTACAGGGGGCCTGAATACCGGGGAAATACAGGATTGAAGAAGCGATGAATCGTATTCAGCAAAGGAACTGATTGAACAAGGAGATGAGGCTGTCGGAAGAGTATTAACCGGCAACCCGTTGATATAATCAACGGCAATTTCTTTAATGGCTATAGTTGAAATGCCATCTCCGCTTTCGTGGCCAAACAGGCTACTGAGATGAGTTTCGCAACCGCAATCTTTTAATTGCAGCACTACTTCGGCCTGCCATTTACAAAATAGATAAGTAGCTATTTTTCCATACTGAAGTGTACAAAAAACAAAAAGGACTAATATGGAAGAAACTATCCTTCGCACGCTGATTATATTATTACTAATGTAGTACAGAAAATTGAAAGTTCATAATAAAGCATTGCCAGCAGTTGTTAATACAGTCGAAATGGAAGGGATAGTTTGAGTTTTTCCCATCGGATCTCAATGTTCCCCTTGTTTTCTCCAGTTTGATCGATATCATACATAAGCCGCTCCTGGATGTAGTCAAGAGTATCGGGTTTAACTGATAACCTGATCACATCATCTTTTGCATCATAGTCATCCGCTAAGTGTTGTTTCCAGTTTCTATTCAGTATTACAGTCCATTCTTTTTGAGAAGGAATCGTGAATAGCGCATATTTGCCCGCGGGTATTTTTTTTTTGTCGATGGTGATACGCTTATCAAATTCAATACTCGTGGCACTGTGGGCACCGGTAACCCAAACATTATCGAAAGCTACCAGGCCACCCCAAATTACCCGGTTTCTTACCGCGGGAGAATGATAATAAATGGTAAACCGAACATCGTTGATCTGTTTGGTTTTATAAGCCTCTATGCTTTTCGATATAGTATCTTTTTCGCCAACTTTTGTAATACCGATAACCTCCGGGGTTGTTATGGGTACCAAGGTATCAGTAACCGACACTTCTTTTTCCGATCCCGCTCCACTACAAGCTGTTATCAGTAAAATGACCACCATAGGTAAAATAATTCTCATAATAAACTATTTTAGATTAGCGAGCATATCGGCCGTCATTTTTTGCAGATTGTATTCCTGTTTCCATCCCCAATCTCTCCGGGCTACACTATCGTCGATACTTTGCGGCCAGCTATTGGCAATATTCTGCCGGGAATCGGGTTTGTAGCTAATAGCAAAATCAGGGATATGTTTTTTAATTTCAGCGGCAATTTCTTTAGGTGAAAAACTCATCCCCGATAAATTGTAGGAGGTGCGAACCGATATCTTATCAGCCGGTGCTTCCATCAACTCAATAGTGCCCCGAATGGCATCAGGCATATACATCATTGGCAGGTATGTATCTTCTTTCAAAAAGCATTCATATTTTCTTTCTTCGATGGCTTCCTGGAAAATTTCAATGGCATAATCTGTAGTCCCTCCGCCGGGTGCCGATTTATAGCTGATTAAACCCGGGTAACGGATGCTGCGCACATCTACTCCAAACCGCTGAAAATAGTAATTGCACCAGAACTCTCCGGCATATTTGCTGATACCATATACCGTGGTAGGTTCAATAATGGTTTGTTGCGGGCAATTTTGTTTGGGGGAAGTTGGGCCAAATACCGCTATTGAAGAGGGCCAGTACACTTTCCGGATTTTTTCTTCGCGGGCAATATCCAATACATTCAGCAGTCCGCTCATATTGAGGTTCCAGGCGAGGTTTGGATTTTTTTCACCGGTGGCGGAAAGAATAGCGGCCAGCAGATAAATCTGCGTAAAGTTTTGCCGGATAACCTGCACGTGCAGCATCTCTTTGTTCATTACATCGAGACTTACATAGGGGCCGGTTCCTTCCAGTAGCGGATTCTGTTCGCGGAGGTCGGAAGCTACCACATTTGCGTTGCCATATATTTTACGAAGAGCCAGTGTAAGTTCTACTCCAATCTGGCCCGAGGCGCCGATTACAAGATTTTCTCTTTAATCATTGCAAGCAAATAATCACCAAATCTAACGGGCAAATCTGATATAGAAAAATGTCTGTATGATTTCCGGAATCACTATTGCAACTTATTCAACCTTTTTATAGAAAGAAGGGTAGGTTGACTGTTCAATGGAGAACAGCTTACTGATGAATTTCCTGGAAATGCACCAACTCTTCGTTATAACATAATCCAACATAATAGAACCCTTTCGGAATAGAGGCTGATTTAAGATTAAGATGATAAACTCCCTGCTGGTAGTTTTCTATAACCTCGGTAAATTCTTCCGGCACGGTTCCGAGCGGCCACATCAAACGGACATTATCGAAGCCCGGGGTATTAATCCTTCCTTCAAATTCAGGTAATTGGGCATTAGAATAACTAACCCGCACTTTACCATAAAAATTAGTTCTATCCTTTTTCCGCCTTCAAATTCCTATTCAATTCCACCACAACCTTCAATAAACATCCGCACGCGACTGCCGGCAACTGCTTTGAACCCGTTTTGCAGGACAATGCGGGTCCCTGCATCGAACTTGATATCCGCACCCGGCCTAATTTCATTTACGCCGATAACGGAAAAGGAGGCTTCAAACTTTTTCATCGTTCCGGGTTGCTGTATTGTATTGACTACAGTGGTTAACGGGCAATTCCCACTACATATTTTTGCCCACCAGGTTCCCCATTCGCCATTCGTATTATTAGGATTACTCCTTAATCTTGAATACGGTGCCGCCACCCAGACACTATTATCATCTGACGGATCGATAGCGGCAGTAGTGTAATCGCCCCAGCGATTTCGTCCATCGGATGCTGGTAAATTATACCAATCTTCCCCCGCTTTGAAAATTGTTTCTGTAAACGTATTCGTACCATTTCTCCGAACAGATACAGCGGCAGAAGGAAATGAGGTGGTAGTAAGTTTGGCAGAAGAAATAATCCAGTCTCCGCTTTCGTTTACCGTAAGATTGGCATATGAATACATGGTATTCTGATCGGTATTATATCGGAATGCTTCCACTACGGTATTGGTTACCGGGTTACACGATGCAATTTGGATGGTGGCGGTATTTGGAGTGGAACCGCTGGGTAAGGCAAATGATTGAGAAAAATACAAGAGCCCGTTCCGCCACACAGCCGATTGAACCCAGTCGAATCCAAGATCAATACGGGCAGCAGATCCTGATTGTGGTCCCAAATTGCCTGCGTTCTGCGGCCAGGCTGTACCAATACTTATAAATCCTTCCTCAGACATAGCGGGATTTGACGGCCCCCCGGTAACTTTAAAGAATCTAAGATCATTATCATCTGCATCATCATTAGTAACACACCACACATCATTATAATTTGGATCGTATACCATCGCTGGGCATATCGTCCAGTACCGGTATAAAGTATTTGGCGCATCAAAAACGGACATGTCCACAGTTCCCAAACTATATAACTGCTGTTTATTAAGAACAAAGGTCCTGCTCACACTACTTGCAGTAGATCCAGGGTTTCTCCCCATATTCACATTGATCACAATCCAATTCTTATTAAACCCCACGCTGGGAAAATCAGCCCATTGATCATTTTCCGGATCCGCATCAATGCTGTAAATGGACCATCCACCCATTGGATCGGCCGAATGCGAAACTGCTACATATAAAGCGGACAATGGTGAGTTTGGACGGGAATCAATGATATACACCCATCGGTTATTGTATGGATCATAAATGATTTTCGGATCAAACAATGCACCAGTATCGACTGCAGACCAAAATCCATTAGAAAGCTGCTGATCTTCGTCTCTAAGAATATCCCCATCCTTTGTTTGAATCCTGAACCGGTTATTCAATGCCATGAACAGATGATCAAACCCCACTGCCGCTGAAACATCGGGTGGAATAGTTGTATTCGCTCTGCTAATAACATCATTAAATTGACGAATGCCAGAATAATTTACACAAGGTGTTTCATTGATCAATAACCCTTCGGCATTGGCGGGTTGAACATTCACCTGTACTACCGGAAAACTAGGTGCAAGTTGCGCAGGTTTATTTTTTCTTGGCGCTCGCTTTTCATCTCCTTCATCATTATCGGGAACCTGAAAATCGTCTTTTCCCGTCTTAAGCACGGGTGGAGGCAGGTCTCTCATCACCACCATTGCTTTTGGTTGAATGATGTATTTATTTGCTGCTAATTTTTGTTGGGCGATACTCTTCATTCCACTCCCAACTGCTAGCAAAATCATTAACCCGCATACCAGGTATACTTTAGTTCTCATTTTTCTAATTTTTTGAAGTGGTCGTTTTTATCAATTCGATTTCCTTTTTCAAGTCAATGATATATAGCGTCAACTCCTCTATCTTCTCCATCATTTTTGCCTGTACATTCCCTACATGTAGTCCATTCGATATAATTTCCTTTGCAGAGGGAATACCCGGCAGATGACCGTTGGCTGAAATATAATTACTCACTTCTTCCAGTGAACGGAGACGATACCCCTTATCAAACACATAGTCGGCCCAGGCAGACTCAATTACAACTTCCTTACTCCTGATATTTCCATTGACAGCCAATTTATAAGTTGGATTTTGTGTACCGATACCTACGTTTCCGTTTTGCTTAACAACCATTCGATATTGATAGCCACTAATGTTGCCGAAATCAGAGGTGGATTGAACCTGGTTGAAATTTCCAATATACAAATCACCCGTTGATGGATCCATTCCAAGATTAGCAGCAAAACCCTGTTTAATTGTCAAGGGCGAACCATTAAAAAAATAATTGAACCCGATTTCGGGATTATTCGCCGACAAAGACAGGCCATACGCGTCTGACCCAAACATGGCAACAGTAGCACCCACTCTACCTTTAATCTCGAGCTTCGCCCATGTTGGATAATCTAGATTGATTCCAACATTGCCCCCTCCATTTGCCAATAACACGTTTCCGCCAGGCTGAGGGACATTATCCCTTTGATTGTACCCGGGAATATCATTAATATAAACATCGGATCCTTTGGGATCATCGAAAATATCACTCCGTCCACCTCTTATATATGTATTCTGGTTAAGTCCATAATTAAAATGCGAAACGTTGTTGGCGCCAAAAAAAGCAGCAGTTCCATCCATGCCCGTCCCTCGGGCTACAGATAATTTTGCATTGGGATTATTGATGCCTATTCCAACGTTCGAAGGATTACTGTTATAGATATTGTTTCCATCCGCTGTCCATAATCCACTGGCAGCCGGGTTCCAATCGTTGTGGGATGACTGGATATGCCAGAAATTATCCAAACTCATATATCGCAAGGTTACCGAGCTGTAACTGCTGAGCGAAAAATCTACGCCGGTACCCGTATGTATTTGATTCGCTCCCACCGATAATTGCTGATGCTGCAATACCATCAAAAAAGAAGTGCTGTTGTACAGTGTAATCACGCGGCCATCTACCCCACCATTGAGTCCACTGATAGAAAACACGGTGGTGGGGCCGCTGATATTATAAAATGAAAATTTAGCAGAAGCCGTGTTTATATCATTATTCTGACCGTTTACCAGGGTTAAGCTTCCGGCGCGGAGTATGACATCGCCATTCACATCCAGGGCTGCCTGGGGCGAAGTTGTTTTTATTCCCACATTTTGCGCAATCCCCGACGAAACCATACTGGAAAGTAGCAGGCAGACAAATACATATTTCATTGCTATAATTTTTGAATGAATAAATCGAATGTTATTTTTTACCCCATTCGGGTGGCCATTTTACAAAACTGTTTAAACTTTTTACCGGCCATGCATACCAGTTGTATGACTGGAACTGTGGGATATACTCCCAGCTAACCGACCAGTATTGCCAGTTTTTATAGTCAAAAAAATGGAAGCGGGGGTTACTGGGGGAGGGAATGTATATCATGTTCGAGACATCCTTCCAGTTGTAAATATTAAACGGTGCGCCCAATCCAGCTAGCGAGCCAATATCCGCGATCGCATATTGTCCTCCGGCACCTCCCGTATAATAGGATATCGAACCTGTTGAAAAATAGAATAACCGATGATCGCCACTGCCTAATTGCACTTCTCCATTGGGCAAAGCAGCTCCCCCACCAACCGTTTGCTTCCACTGGCTAAGCCAAGCATGCTGGGGCGCACCCTGATTGTAGTTTACTTTATTGAATGAATTACCCCCTTGTATATAAAACTGATCATTGACGATATACTGTGCGCCGCTTCCCCATTGCAGTTTCTTTATATCCGCTGGCCATCCGGGCGCCAGGCTGTCAATAGATTTTGGTTCACTTACTATTTTCGCGCTGTCTCCCGTAACAAATTTTACGCGAAAGAATCGCTTATCCCTATTATTGTCATGATTTAAATCATAAATGTGATAAGTAAGTACATCCACAGTGATCCCGGGCTGATAGGACAACGTAATGAGGTTGGGGGTATATTTTATGGAGGTAGTTACAGGGCTATCAGTGATTCCTTTTTTGGAACATCCGCAAAAATAGAATAACACTGCAAACAGAAATAATGACCTATTACACATAAATAAGATTTATAATAGTAAAGGCCAAAAATAATACAGCTTATGGCAGGTAAATGTCTCATTTAACCATTGCCATCATTGAATGTACAAAAGTGGATTATAGGCTTGCGGTTACCGGCAGCTGGAATAAAAATAATCAATGATCAAGCAGAACCCAGACTTAGACCTTGTCAAATAGTTTGAGGAATTCTTCTTTTTTATTTTTGGAAAGGGAAATGGATGTCCCGTCTTCCATAATGATCTCCCCTCCTTCTCCCCGGATATAACGTTCAACAAAGCGCAGGTTAATGATATGTGATTTATGCACCCGGAAAAACTGGTCATTTCCTTTCAGCATTTCTTCGGCGTCTCCCAGTTTCTTTGACAAAAGAATTTTCCGGTTACCTTTCAGCATGAAGTTGCTGTAGTTCCCTTCTCCCTCTACCCGAATCAATTCGTCGAGATTAATAAAATGAAGTCCCGTTAGGGTAGATAATGCAATTTTGTTGGGAATCCTGGTTTTATGCAGTTCCTGCATTCCATCTATCTGCCGGCGACTAATATGCGTTTTCCTGGCCCTTACTTTATCCACTGCCATTATTAGTTCATCTTTGTCCACCGGCTTTAAGAGATAATCCAACGCATTTAGCTTGATAGCCTTTATCGCGTATTGATCGTAGGCCGTGGTAAAAATCACATCAAAAGATATTTCATCAAATCGTTGCAGCATCTGAATGCCATTCATAGCTGGCATCTCTACATCAAGAAAGACAACGTCCGGTTTATGCTGCATAATTACCTGGATACCTTCCTCTGCACTGTTTACCGCGGCCACCACCTGCACATCTTTGCAATATTGAGTAAGCGCCCACGTAAGCGTGGTAATGCAGTGTTGTTCGTCATCAATGATAATCGCTTTCATATTATTGACTTTATTTTAAGATTCCCCGGCGGAATGATTTAACGACAATGTCAGTTCAACCTTGGTTCCGCAGCCATTACCATGCTCATCTTTCAAATCTGAAATTTCAACTGAGTTTGCCAGATCGAGTTTTGCAATCCGGTTACGGGTTATTTCCATCCCGAATGATTTATTTGTTGAACCTGTTTTACTACTCAGCTGAGCGGCCCTTTCCCTGCCAACTCCATTATCGCAAATTGTTATCAGGAGAAATTGGTTATCCGCTGATTTCCGTAGCGCGATCCTTACTTGGCCCTTACCATTCTTTTGCATTAATCCATGCCATATGGCATTTTCCACATAAGGTTGGATAATCATTGGTGGAATACGAACAGCCTCCCGATCCAGTTTCTCATCAACCGTTACCTCAAACCCAAACTTCTGATCGAAACGCAGCGTTTCCATTAACAGGTACAATTGTAAGGTTTCCAGCTCCCTGTCGAGGCTGATTACTTCATTACGCGAGTTGTCGAGTATTAGCCTGATCAGCTTTGAAAATTTAGTAAGGTAATCACTGGCCAGGTGTGTTTTGTTTTCTACGATAAAACTATTTATACTATTGAGGGAATTGAAAATAAAATGGGGATTCATTTGGCTCCGCAGATTCCGCATTTCTAAGCGTATCATTTGGCTTTCATATTCTGCCTTCAACCGCGTCGCTCTTCTAACCTGGTTCATTCGCCAGCGGAAGAACATATATGCCATGAGTGAAATGAAAAATAATGCAGCTACCCTGAATAACCAGGTTTCATACCAATATGGATTCGCGATGAGTAAATATGTTTTCAATAACTTCTTCCCGCTTGGGTCCGTAATCTTTAATAGATAGGTTCCTTGGGGTAAGGCATTTAAATAAATGTGCCCCGATGTGTTGGGCCTTTCCAAAACAGTATCCTGACCTTCGATATGGTAGCGTATTGAGTAAAGGCTATTTTCTTGAAGAAAAGAAACATTTGACAAGGTGATATCTAGGTTTCTGTAACCCGGAGGAAGCTGAATCTCCACCTGGGATGAATCCGAATTGCTTATCGGAACCTCTTTGCCATCAATTGAAATGGAATGGGTGAAGATAACCGGATAACTCGAGGAAGTATTTAGTCTAGCAGGGTCTACCAATACCAATCCATTACTTGTAGATAATACCAAGTTTCCAGCCTGGCTTACTTCTATTGAATGAAGTTTAATGGGGCCTGCGACGACCGAAAGAACCGGTATATCTACATTGGAATATTTCCAGCCAGGCAGCGAAAATTTAATAAGTGAATTTCCGGAAATGGCAAAATAGGTACTATCGTTTCCTTTCACCAGGGATTTCAGTTCAATATCTTCCAGGGTGTCACTTAATAGACCTGAGTATGAAAATTTCCTGGTATCAAACCGAAGCGGTCCATTATTTCCGGGTAAAATAATGGCAGTGCAGTCAGGCATCATGATGCTTTCTAAACATAATCGATTACTCCACTCCGATATTCGATCGACAAAAGGAAGCCGATTGGTTATTGTTACTTTACAAATTACCTGCCCCCATTCGCAAAGAACGTACAGTGTACTATCATGTTCATTAACATGTAATGTTAAATTCGAGCGAAGTCCCCTTTCCTTAAAACCTGGAACCGGAATGACTTTCCAGGAATGAGTTAGGCCATCCAGGTAATACAGGTTATCGAATGTGGAAATAAAATATAACTGATTGCCATATTCAATTACCCGGGCTGCCCTCGTAAGGCCGCTAAGACTGGTGGCTGGCTTCCCCCGCTCCAGGATGGTAATTTCTTTATCGGTTAAGATCCAGGAACGACCCGAAAGATCATAATAAATTGCATTTATGGTTTGCCCTTTATTTTGGCGATTAAATGCGGCCAATGAGGTTGTTTCGGATAGGCGGTTTTCCAGCATATCCCATTCAAGTATTTTATTTGTCTCATTTACCAACCAAAATTTACCGGGTTGCTGTTCCTCGCTATAACGGATTTGGTTTCCCGTATTCAAAGCAGTAGTGGCTTGAAAAGATACTGCTTGCATGGGGCCATCCCAAGATATATTCACTATATCAACCCCGGATCCGTAACGGGAAACAAAGATGGACCGTTCATCCTGGCAAAAAATATCATCGACCGGTCCGGAAAATATAGTTCCGGGATCACCCAGCAAATGCCGGAAGGCTTTTATGAATCGTTGTAATTGTTTGTCGAAAATCAGCAAGCCATTGGTTTGGGTGCCTATCAATAAGTATCGTGCATTTAAAGCCGCCACACTTACTACAGGTGAAATTATTTGCTCTTCAAATTGCCTGTACTGTTCGAAAGTCCCGGTTACCGGGTTTAAACATATCAATCCCGTTGAAGCCGGAAGCCAACAATGTGTACTATCTTCAAAAAAGATACGATGGGTTATGGTAACCGGAGGTTGGTTTTTTATATCCCCAGTAAAAAAATCACTTATTTTTTTAACCTTATTATTTTCCAGGAATATTATCCGAATACCATTGATCAGATTAAAAGACGCAATCATTGATACTGGCTTGTAAAGCTGGGTAGGAAAAAAAACCAAGCGCTCGCTGCATTCAATTGGCTGTTCTTGAAAAGTTTTTCTTTCAAGATCATAACATACCAGTTTCTCCGCAACAGAACTATATACCCAAAGCTGGTTTTGCTGATCGATATATTGGGGCATAATCAATTCTAACCCAGCGCGATCTTTTTTGTAAAAAACCTGGTCAAACTGGTCATCTTTACGTCTGTAATAATGTAACCCCGTTTCTGTGCCTACCCATAAATTACTCAGGGAGTCTTCAAGAATCTTACCGATGGCCTTGCCTTTGAATCCTGCCTTTATGTTCGTCCGGTTATTATAAAGCTTATAATGAAGCCCATCAAAACGTACCAGGCCTTTTGCGGTTGCAATCCAAAGTAATTGTTGTTTGTCCTGGTATGTAAAAAGAACATTGTCAGTTGGCATTCCGTTGATCGTAGAATGATGCCTGAACTGTAAATCTGGAAAATATTGAGCCATTCCCCATAAACCACAATGGAGTAAATGGAAGAGCAATATCACCCTATAGAATAGATTAATTTTTGACAATAGGCATTTTAAGGGAAGTTACCATTTAATATCTACTTGGTAAAAGCCACTTCACGAACGGAAGCTATGGATTCACGAATGAATGATATCCAACAAAAATGAAATATGCAAACGGTGGTGGACATTCGTAACATCCCCTGGATGCTGGAACACAAAACATCAGTGATCATGGGTGAAACCTATTCCTTTCAGCCGCAGCCCAATCAGACCTCTGGAATAATGGGGGGCAATCCGCAATAGTTTGGCACTAATGCAAATACAGCTATCGAAACAGGAGTAATCCAAATATCAAAAAGACTGTCTTATTAAGCTTATAAATGATCATCAAACATTTTCTCCTCCGATATATTTGTTATCTAAATCTAACAATGCGGGAATGAGTATGTAAGATTCAATAGCCGGTAACTTCGCTCCCATTTTTTTTCAGTTCCTCTTACTTTCGGGGCCTGATTATTCCAGGTTTTCTTAGGATAAAAACTAATAACAGTACCGATATTCCAATTATAGAATACAGAAATAACCGATTTGATTTTTTCTGAACAATTTCGGTTATCGTGATTTGCTGATTACAGTTGATCCCCTCTATTATTTGTTTATTTCCTCCCGTCCAGTACACTGTAATCTTAT
Organism: uncultured Chitinophagaceae bacterium; assembly: GCA_963775145.1. Taxonomy (GTDB): domain Bacteria; phylum Bacteroidota; class Bacteroidia; order Chitinophagales; family Chitinophagaceae; genus Endoryza. Next base: position 351,148 of record CAVZHZ010000004.1, on the reverse strand, counting down.
CAACCTTCAACGCGTCTCCCAATCCAAAATGCGCAATCACCGAATTTTGAGACAGGTGACTGGAACTGCCGCCATCAATTTCCCGGATCATTTTTTTTCCTCCGGCTTCCACTTCTATCTTAGAGCCTATCCCATGACTTTCGGCATCTACTCCTTTCAACGCAATTTTGATCCAGTTACCCCGGGTCGAATCATTTCGATATAAATGGGTAACAGAAGGTACGGGGTAGGTTAATACCGGCTGCTGGTTTACGACCAATAAATCCAGGTCGCCATCATTGTCATAATCAAACACCACCGAACCTCTTCCTATTCCATAATCAGCCAGTCCTGCGGCCCTGGCATTATCCTGGAACTTATTCCCCCCGTTTTCAAAATAGAAATCAGCCATCGGTACACAGTTAGGATTCAGGTCTCCGTTAGCAACAAACAAATCCACATCTCCATCGTGATCAAAATCGGCAAAATTGGTCCCCCAACTTATGGCAAAGAAATCCATTCCCAATTTCTTCGCATTATTTACAAATCCTTTACCCATACCCTGGTTCACCATAAAATAATTAAAGCCAATATTGGTTACATAATAGTCCATCAGGCCGTCGTTGTTGTAATCGCCTACTGCCGTACTCATTGAATTGATCTTAAGATCCATCCCTTCTTTTTTAGCGACATCTACAAATGACTTTTTAGGATAACTGTTTTGCAATAACATATCAGGTGTCCGTTTATAACCAAAATCGTGGTTTATAAACAAATCCTGGTCTCCATCATTATCGTAATCAGTAAACACGCCTCCAAATCCAAAGCCGCGAAAATCAAGTCCATATGCTGCATATACATCCCGAAAGTGTTTGCCCTTTCCATTCAACAGCAGGTATCCTTTGGCAATCTGGTTAGCGCCCACCACCGTGTTGTCATTAATGACACTGAGTTTTCCGGTATATTCATTGAAATAATTTCCCACGTAAATATCAGGCCATCCATCAGCATTGATGTCTCCGAAACTGGCACCCGTACTGAATGAATACAATTGATCCAATCCATATTCTTTGGTAACATCTCTGAATGTTCCGTTTCCGTTATTGAGGAATAGGAGATTTATTTCCCTGGGTATTACTTCTTTCTTTTCCCGGCTGGTAATGGTAGTGATGAACAAATCGACGTATCCGTCTCTGTTAACATCTGCGCCCGCTACTCCCTGCGTTACATATTTTTTAGTAAGTACCAATCCTGATTGTTCAAATATATTAGTGAAGGTACCGTTCCCGTTATTTTTGTATAATACGTCGTCATTCATGCCGCCGGTAATATAAAGATCTTCGTATCCATCATTATTGTAATCGAACACGCAGGCCCCGCCGCCAAACATTCCTTCATATACTTTGAATACCTGTTTGATTCCGGATGGCGCGGTTACATCGGTAAACCGGGTTTGACCAAATCCTTCGGGAATAAAAAGATTTGTACTAAATAAAACGGCAAAAAAATAATAGCGCATTTACTTAAATAAAAAGGGTTAGTTAGTAATATTTTCTAATTAATCTACTGAAATCCCGCGGAAGCATATTACACCTCACCCCTACCCCTCTCCTTCAGGAGAGGGGGTCAAGGGACCCAGCTATATTGAGTTTACAGGACCCATGTACTTTTTAGAGTCATTAATAGTTTTTCATTTTGCCTTTTTCCAATTCAGGCTATTCACATTCTTTCCAATTTCTTTACCTTTTTCCAAACCGGCTGTATTATCCTGCGGTGTGTGTATCCCTCCATAAAATCTTGAATTGGCGGTTTCTTCCGCCACTTCCCAGAATGAATTAAAATGACGAACAACAAAATCAGCGTTTCTCAACTCGTCTCTTTTTCTGCCGGCGTGGGCACTATCAGTAAACTCAAACGGTTCGCCATACAAATCAGTTAGAACGGTTGCGGCAGCAGATGCCTGTATAGCATGTCCCGATGGAAAAGCAGGAAACGGCGGGTCGGGCCAGAAGGAATGCCACTCCCGGTCGATATACCGGGGTATAAAAGTATTCGGACGCTCCGTAAAAAATTGGAATTTCCATTTCCAGCAATTTCTAAAAGCATCCGCAACTGCCATACCAACGCGGGCATATGTTTCGGCGCATTTTATCAGATCCGGTTTTACTTTCCGGATAGCCAGGGTTGCCAAATAAAAAGAATGTCCCGGAGGAGTAAACGTTTCATCAGGATCATCGCTCCACCAGATAGCCGTTTCCCTTTCTTTCTGTGTTAAACTCTTTTCTTTATCATACACTTGTTTATACTGATTATAGTAAGCTGAACCGGGCGTAGTATCATACTTAATGAATAAGGGGTCAGCAATAGCAGAATCGCTTACCAAAAAAGTTCGGTTCTTTCCCCAATGTGGATGTAAAGGAAAATGGCTGAATGATTGCGCATACAGCGGCGGTCTCCAGCAACCAGGTTTATCTTCAAAAACAAGTGTTTTATCAAAATTTTTTAGATAGGCTCGGTGTCCCCCATCTGTTTTCGACCATTCAAATATTGATTGCGCAATTTTCTTCCCATAGGAAATAGATTTATTGAATGATAATTCATTTACATTATGTTGTTTAAATAATCCTTCAAAATACTGCTCCAGCGAATCAATTTTTCTTTTATTCTCGTCCGAAGTTTGAATATAAATTTGGCGGATTATTTCTGCCTGGCCAGCGTTAAAAGAAAGCTGCCAGTTATAGTCAACTCCTTGTTCAGGTTTCGGCAGGTTACCCAATCCATTCAGTTCGGGGGCCACTGACTGGTAATCAGGATAACCATTAACCACTGACTCATACATGGTAAGTCCGATATATCCAAAACAACGGGAAGCAAAAGTGGGTGAATTGGAAGGCGTTGTTCTTGTTATATAGTTGCTCATATCGGCCCAGGCCGTTGCTATCTCAAAATCCTGCGGTAGTTTTTTGTATTCCTGTTTACAGGAATTAAACGCACTACCCAAAAGTAACAGCAGGCAAAATCTCTTTATCAAAACTAATTGTTGTTTCATTTTTTCTGACCGGTCAATTGGTAGCTAATTAATGGGCCGCTATTGATGCCAAAGTAAATTGTTTCGTTTACCTGAACACAACTTCTCACATCTCCCCGGATTTTGAAACCTGATTCGTTCTGGTAGATGTAGGAAAAATTTCCGGCACCATCACCCGCCAGTAATGTTCCATAATTAGCATCAAATTTACCAAACCTTATTTTTGCATGACTGTTATTTCCGCAGAGGAGAATATCTGTTTTTCCGTCTTTATTAAAGTCCAGCAGCGTAATAGTATATACCGGTGAGTACTGTACTTCCTTTGGTAATTCTGCCTTTTTAAACTTTCCTGTTGCTGAACTCAGGAAACAGGTTGTTTCCATATGATCAGCTACCAGGTGACCGGCTTCTTTTAATTCGTTTTTTTGAAACAGATCATCCAGGGTTATATCCGCGTAACTTTTAAAATCTGCGAACCGTTTACGGTACGAGGCAAGTTGACTTACTAATTCGTCGCGGGTAATATAGGGATACCTGGTATGTTGAATATAACAACTGAAAATAGGATCGACAGAACCATTGTTGTCAAAATCTTTATAATACATTTCCAGCGGTTCTTTTTCGGAAGATTTGAATTGCGTATTCAGGCCCATATTTCCAATAACCAGGTCGGGCTTCTGATCTCCGTTGAAATCGCCCACCGAAATTTTGTTCCACCAGCCGGAATAATTTTTGTCGAAATATTGATTGCTTACATTGATAAGTTTCCCTTTTTCAATCTTAAAAACTGTTACGGGCATCCATTCTCCTACTATCACCAATTCATTTTGCTTATCAAGATCCAGATCAATCCAAGCGGCATCGGTAATCATGCCGGGCCTATTTAAATCGGGGCAAATATTTCCCGTTTGATCAGAAAAATTTCCTTTACCATCATTTATCAAAATATAACTTTTAGCAGGTTCGGGATATCGGCCGGGAATAACCCGGCCACCAACAAATAGATCCGGTGATCCATCTGCATTAATATCCTGTACGCGAACACAGGATTTACTTCCTTCTAATGTTGGCAATCCATTACTTCTTATAAAGTTGTTCTTTCCATCATTGAGGTAAAGCCTGTCCTGTAATAAAGAATCGTTTGGTGAAAAGCTATGGTACCCCCCGCTGGCAATATAAATATCCGGTTTTCCATCTCCATTGGCATCCAGTACCGCGATGCCGGCATCTTCACAGGCCTTGTCCTTTTCAAAGGCAGGGATATTTTGTAAAACAAATCCTTTATTTTTCTGTTGAATAAAAACGCTGGTTGCCTGGCCGGCTGCTCCCCCAATAATTATATCCTCGAGCCCGTCACTATTCAAATCGTATGGGGTCATACAAGGACTATTATAGCTTAATGCACCCGGTAGCAGCAATTGCCTGTCGAAATCATTGGTTCGGGCTTGGAGGTTTTCATATTTAATGGTTGATGGTATCTCGGTGAACCAATTGGCCACCGGATTTTGTTTTGAATTTTTCTCTGTAGCGTCTTTTTCATTCAGTTTCAGTACCTGGTTTGATTGCAGATTGTACAGTTTTTGTGTGTTCCCACTGATCCAGGTGACCATAAGAGAGTCGATCTTTTCAGCATTTCCTACACCAAAGTGAAGAGGGTACGACACGCTGGAGAGATATCCCCTGGCCGGGTTTTGCTCTGATGACTGCATCATTCCCTGTTGAAAAATGGTAACCCGCGCACCCAATCCTTGTGTATTCCCTCTAACCCCGGTAAGTTCTATCTGAAGAAAATGATTACCATTTAGTTTGCGGGATTCATTTCGGAAAACGAAGGCGGGTTGATTAATATTATTTACCACGAAATCGAGATCGCCATCATTGTCCAGATCCGCATATACTGCCCCATTACTGTTCGAGGGGTAATGAAGTCCCCACTCAGCGGTTTTATTATTAAATGACCCGTCCCTGTTATTTTGAAAAATATAATTGACCACATTGGACGAAGGCATCTTCTTAATAATTTCCATTACATCATCCCGCTGCAATCTTCCCTTCTGTTGCACATAGTCGTTCATATAGTTGATAAAATCAAGATTAGTATAATCTCTTAAATAGCCGTTCGTCACCGAAAGGTCTTTCCAGCCATCATTATCATAATCGGCAAAAAGCGCCGACCAGCTCCAGTCAGTATTGGAAATGCCGGCCATCTGCCCGATTTCACTGAATGTACCGTTTCCATTATTTAACTGCAACATGTTTCGCATGTACTGGTAATAGAATCCGCTGCGCACATTGAGGTCAAATTTTGCGTAGTTATCAGGAGCCAGTAAGAGCTTTTGCCGGTGATTATCTTCCGGCAACATATCAAGCGAATAAATATCCGGCAATCCGTCATTATTTATATCGGCCACATCATTTCCCATAGAAAACTGGCTGGTATGACCGATACTGCTTTCCAGTTTATTGGTAAATTTTCCGTTCTTATTATTTATGTACAAATAATCAGGAACGGAATAATCATTGGATACATAGAAATCCGGCCAGCCATCTTCATTGAAATCAGAAATTCCGAGGCCTAACCCGTAACTTAATTCCGAGCCATTAATACCTGAAGTGGTGGTAACATCCGCAAATTTTCCGTTTGTTTGATTGAAAAGCCGTAATCCTTTTTCAGGACTATCCTGTTTAAAAAGTTCCGCAGTACCGGTTTCATTCAAGAGCGGAAGGTTCTTTGGGTTATGATTGAGCAACAACATATCCAGGTCACCATCTTTATCATAATCCAGGAAATAAGACTGATTACTGAACCCGGTACTGGCTAATCCATATGCTTCGGCCCTTTCTTCAAACCGGGGCCTTCCCAGGTTGTCGTTACCCGTATTAATAAATAGTTGGTTGGCTCTTTTTTCCGGAGGTAAGGCACCCGAATAGCATAAATAAATATCCAGTTTGCCATCTGCATTTATGTCCACTGCGTTTACGCCTGTTTTCCACGGCCCGGATCGTCCACCGGCCCCTGACAGCAACGTAATATCCTCGAATTGCATATTACCTTTATTGAGGTATAATTTATTTTCATCCATATTGGAGGTGAAATAAATATCTACTAAACCATCTTTATTAAAGTCGGCGGCTGCTACTCCACCCCCATTATAAAAATATTCATACATCAGTATGTTTGTATTCAATCCTTCGGTAAGGGTGTTTTGAAAATTGATATTGGTTTGTTCGGGGTTAAGAAGGGTGAACAAGGTGGGCCCATTATCTTCTTTAGTCTTATCAGAGGGTCCATTACAACTGTACAAAAAGTACAGGGTTGCAAGCAAGCCGGTTTGAACTATTTTTTTTAGAATCATTTCATTGGCATAAAAGCAAAAAATCTATCCCAATATAGGGATAGATTTTTTACTTATAGTCAATTAGTAATTTTAATTATACCCTGGATTCTGAACCAGTTTATTATTTCGGTTTACTTCATCTTTATCGATGGGACGATAATACATTTTATCATTCCACTTACGGGTTTCATTTTCGGTATTATCAACCGGTGTATAGGTATAATTATAAACCGTTTTATTATGCCTGTATGGAACCAAGGCGGTTTGACCGGCTTTAAGAGTAGCTGTGATATTGATTGCCTTGATTCCCCTTCCCACTGTTGTTTGCGGAATCATCCAGCGACGTGCATCGAAGTAGCGGTGCTCTTCATAAGACAATTCAATGCGACGTTCATTGCGATACCGATCCAGTAATACAAGGCCTGCATCCAGTATAGCAGGCATACCGGCGCGATAGCGGATTTTATTTAACCAATTGCGGGCTTCTGCTTCATCACCCAGGGCAATGCAGGCTTCCACATAATTTAACACCATTTCCGTATACCTTATAAAGGGCCAGGGAATAACCTGGGCGCTTGACTGGTTATCTGCCAGGGCAGGATTTGGATCAATGAATTTTCTTGTATAATAATGTGTGCGACTGCCGTTCCAGTTTTCAATGGGCGATTCACGGGTATCAATACCATTGAGTGTTCCCGCCGCACCATTAGTGTAATACCCGGTTTGAATCTGGTTGGCCGGATCTACCGCGGCTACATCAGATGGCCTGGGTTTCCAGGTGGCTCCATCATAAAGTATCGATGCATAGAAGCGAGGGTCGCGGTTTGCGTATGGATCGGCTTTGTGAACATTATTAGTCCAGTCAAACTTACTTCCATCCATCATCTCATAATCATCTACTAAATTTTGAATGGGGGTGTTTCCGGCCCAGTTATGATAACCGTTGGGACCGTTATTAATTCCATAATGGATACCTCCCAATGGCCAGTTATCTTCCTGTGTATACAACGCTGTATGAGAACGAAGGAAAATAAGTTCCACTGCAGCGGACTTGTCTCCTACTCCACTTTCTCCGCCCAATGCAATAGACATATAATTGTCTCTTCCTTCTGCAGCGGGATACAGGCGCAGCCAGATTCAATTTATAACCCTGGCTTGCATCCAGTACCGCTTTAGCAGCAACACGGGCAGCGGTCCATCTGGCCGTTCTGTCGCCGGAAGGATAGGCAAGCAGGTCCAGGTTTGCATAGCCTGAAAGTGTTGCTGACTTGGCTTTTGCAGCAGGGCCATCATGTAAATCGCTGGCTGCATATAAGAGTACCCGGGCTTTCAGCGCCATGGCAGCCAGTTTGGAAGTGCGACCTGGAACTGAACTTTTTCCTTCCAGGAGCTGAATGGATTTATTCAGATCTCCTACAATAAAATCGGTGCACTGCGCATACGTATTCCGGGCAATTGTATAATCTTCATTAAGACCATATGGCTTATCAATAATAGGAACCCCTCCATAAATGCGGACCAACTGGTTATAATAATAGGCTCTTAAGAAATAGGCTTCTCCCAGCAGTTTATTGCGGAGAGCGGTATCACTAAATGTAGCACCAGGAAGTCTGTCAATAGCAACATTTGCCTGCCGAATAGCGAGATACATCCGATCCCACCGATAGGTGTCGCTCATCCATGCCAGGTTGGAAGGAGTTTCGGAAGCTTCTGTAAAGGTATTAATGTTCCGACCGGCGTGGGTAAACATAGCCTCATCGGTATAACCAGCCAGTGCCTGTTCTTCAAATCCTCCATATCCAAGAAATGAATATACATTGAATATAAACGCTTCGGACAGCGGGCCGTCGGCCCAGGTTGCTTCGCTGGAAATCTTATCCTTGGGTTGCGTATTCAGAAAATCCCTTTTACAGGAAACCACGAGAAGCAGTATCGCTGGCAGAAAGAAAAATATGGGCTTTAATTTTTTCATATATCATTTAGTTTAGAAAGTTAAACTCAATCCTCCGTTAATAATTCTTGGCTGTGGATAGTACACTCCGCTTTCAACTGTTGCTTCCGGGTCAAACACTTTATTTCTGTCGATAGTGAAAACATTTAACCCGTTCACAAACAATCTCAGGTTACTGACTTTGTATTTATTTAATATACCAACCGGCAGGTTATATCCTATCTCTATATTCTTTAAACGAAGGTAGTTTTTGCTGAACAAGTAATAGGTATTATTACCAAAATTACCCCCTGTAAAATAAGTATCGCCACGACTTGCCAACCTGGGGTGAATACTACTTGGATTGTCTATCGTCCATCTGTTATCGTAAGAATACTTCAAAAAGTTGCCTATGTCTCCAGATTCTGTTTGTACCCGAATCGCTGCTCCTGAGGCCCCCTGGAAAAGTATAGCCAGGTCAAAACCCTTATACCTAACATCTATAGTGGCCCCATAGTTCAAAGTGGGGGTAATACTTTTATCCAGCCGAACCCTATCATCACCATCTATTTTGCCATCCCCGTTTACGTCTTCAAACTTCATATCTCCGGGAATAAGCTGACCGGTTACGCCACTATAATCGATGGTATTTTTAGTAATCTCATCCTGGTCTAGAATGCCCCGGCAGATTTGTATACGAGGTATCCCCCGATTGACTTACCCTCCAATTTTTGGTAATGTGGGTATTCCGGGAACTTCATCCAGGAACTCCACTTTATTCTTAGCATATCCACCATTGATGCCCGCCCTGATGGTAAAATCTTTGGTCGATTTTATATTGTACGATACAGTAAGTTCAAAACCCTTATTATTTACTTTTCCTGCATTTTCCGGCGGAAGTAAAGGAGTTATTCCTGATGATGATGGAGTGGATCCAGCTTTTTGAATAAGGATCTGGTCGCGCTTATTATGAAATATTCAATGGTCAGATCAATCTTATTATTCAATACCGTGGCATCCAAACCGATATTATAGTTATTGGCTTTTTCCCAGGTAAAATTTGGATTGGCTAAAACAGTTTCATAAAGAGTAGTTACTACCTGCCCTATTAATTGGATAATTGCCAAAACCATAAGTTGACAAGTACGCATACTCCTGCAAACCACCACTATAATAAACCTGGTCATTTCCCATTTGTCCATAAGAAGCCCTGAGTTTCAAATAATCAATGCCCTCCACTTTAAAGAAGTCTTCATTAGATATGTTCCATCCTAACAACAGCCCTGGGAAAAATCCAAAGCGTTGATTTTCGGGGAAAATATATGAACCATCATATCGCCAGATGAACTCGGCCAGGTATTTTTCCTTGTAGTCATATTGTACCCGTCCATAATAACCTAAGCGGGCTCTCTCATAGGCACTACCCCCGGTATTTTGCTGCAATGATCCGCCGGCAAAAAGCTGGTCAACAGCAGCCGAGATATAATTCCGGCGGAATGCAAAGAAGTTTTCTCCAGTGAATTTCTCCTTGGTAACACCCGCCATAATTCCGATCGTGTGATCAGCACCAATTTTACGGTCGTAATTAAGAATGGCAGTGAGGTTGGTATTTAATACCGTTCCATATCCTTGTGTAAGGCGGGGGTCAGTGAAATTAGATCTGACGGCTCCTTCTAATTTGGGGGTTACGCCATCTGCTTCAAAAGTAAGTTCTATCCCAGTAATAAAGTGTCCAGGGAGTCTGCCATCTTTTTTCGGTCTGACTGTTTTTATCTATCGCGCCGGTTAAAGTAAGTTTAAGACCTTTTACCCATGGATTGGTAATTTCCACTGTACCGTTTGCCTGAACATAGTCGGTTGGGTTATCTACGTACCCGGTAGCGTTCGTGGTGATCACATAGGGGTTCTGACCATTTTCAATATCCGGACCGGGTTTTCCATTGGGCCATACTTCAGGTTCAGTAGGACGACCCCTCATCAACATTCGAAAGATAGACCCTGCACTTTCGGTAGGGAATCTTCTTTGCTCGCGCCGGGCCAATATACCTAAAGAGGTAGTGATGTATTCATTCACTTTCGCTGTTAGGTTAGTCCGGAAATTATATTGATTGTATTTAGTAGCTGAATTTTTGTAATAAGCATCCTGGGTTACATATCCCATAGAGGCAAAATATTTGAAGTTGTCGGTTCCTCCGCTTAATTGAAGATTATGCCTGGATTGTGCCGACCAATTTTTGAAAGCATCCGCGAACCAGTCGGTATCTGGATATCCCCATGGATCACTCCCATCGGCATGTTTTGCTATAGCGGCAGGACTATAATTCGCATTCAGCGTGGTTACTCCGGGTGTAGGAGAGTCATATGTTCCTGTTTGTTTTATAGCTGACCAGGCAGCTCCCCATTCACCTACCGGTATGGACTTATAAATAGGCAGTTCATTCATTATATTAGCATACTCAAAGGCATTGGACATACTGGGTATTCTGGCCGGTTGGCTAAAGCCCTGGTTAAAATCGTACGTGATTTTTGGTTTTCCGGTAGATCCTCTTTTGGTAGTGATCAGGATGGCCCCATTTGCTGCCCGGGCACCGTAAATGGCGGCGGATGCATCTTTCAAAACAGAAATATTATCAATATCCCGGGGGTTCAATCGGCCAAGGCCACCATCTCTATCCGGAATTCCATCAATAATTACCAATGGGCTACTGTTTCCCAACGTATTCAATCCACGGATATTAATAACAGCTCCATCATAACCCGGTTCACCACTTTGTTGAATGACCACCAACCCGGGTATACGGCCGGATAATGAGTTGGATAAGTCAACCGCGGGAGATTTAATAAGCTTTTCTCCCCTTAGGGCACTAACGGCGCCGGTTACGGTAACCTTCTTTTGGGTACCATAAGCTACTACTACCACATCTTCCAGGCTGGTTTCACTTTTAGCCAAGGAAACGGAAATGTCTGATTGGTTACCCACCACAACTTCCTTTGTGGCAAAGCCAACAAAAGAGATAACCAGCGTAGAGGATGCATTTTTAACTGTAATGGAGAACTGCCCGGAAAGGTCAGTTATCGCTCCGTTCTTTGTCCCTTTTTCCGTAACGGATGCGCCCACAACGGGGGCTCCTGTATCGTCGGAAATTTTTCCCTTCACCGTAACGTTCCCAGTTTGTGCATACAGTTGCACACTCAGGATGGCGCTAAAGATAAAGACAGCAAAGAACCGGTAAGCGCCCCTCTTAGTCAGGCCCCCTTTGGGGTTTCCGGCGCATTTCAATGGAAGCATCGAATTAAACATAAGCAGGTGTTTTTAAGGAAATAAATGAACTGTTTGGTTTTGATTTTCTATTCGAACTGCAAAAGTTAGTTTCACATTTAAAGGAAATCTCAGATCAATAGGCGTAACAGTTTCTCGGTAGGGTTTCGTGGAGTTACGGTACAATACCACATTCTACTAAACAACCAGGAGTGTATATTATCTATTCTTCAAATTCTTTTCTCTTATTACACGCGATAAATCTAAGACCCTTTTTTAACAATACATTAATTTACAACGAATATTTCTTAAGAAAATAATTTGTTTAATCTCCTGCAAAAAAAACGATCGTTAGTAAAATATTTTTTACCCGATTTAAAGTCGGTACTACCAGGACCCAACAATGAAATCATACCTCACCCACCGAAGTAAGATTGGCAGATGAAGTATTGAACCACCCGGGGGCAAAAGAGAGAACCGCTTTTGGATATTCTAGAATGCATTAGCATTAAATAATACTAGCTCACTACAACCACCCTGGTTCTTAAATCGACCAGGTATTCATGCAATTTGGGAATACCCGGTTATGAATTATTGATAAAAGAATTTACTGAATGGCTGCAGACAACCCAGGTTACCATATAGCAAAATATTCAGGAGATTCCTACCTGACCCAATTCGTTCACTGGTAAATCTCCCGTTATTTACCTTACACTCCTTCCGCCATACCTGGCATTCTCCCCACCTGCTCAAACGAGTTCACCACTTGCTCATACAGGCGAAAAGGTGACTTTCTATAAGTATACTTTCATACAACAATCAGCAGATCCATAAATCAAACAGCTTTTAGATTATATTCTTAATTACTTATCATGAAAAAGTTAATTGCGATTCTAACCGCCTTCTTATTTTTTACTTCCTCCCTCTTAAGCCAAAATGTTGGTATTAACACCACCAACCCCGAAGCGGCACTGGATATATACGGAGATGTAATTTTCCGGACAGCCAGTATGGTAGTGGGTGATGGTATCACGCTTTCCCTTGATATCAACAATACCAAATCCAGTTATTACCGGGTAGAAGGACCCGTTGCGGATTTCACTATCGCCAGCATTCTGGCAGGTATTGATGGAAGAACCATTACGCTTTTTAACCGGAGTGGTTTTTCCATGCAATTGAATAATGAAGATGGCGGCGCCACGCTCACAGAGCAGATTGTAACCGGCACCAATGCCGATCTTATTATTAGTAATAAAGGAGTGATTACGTTGCAATACGACGGCACCGAATCCAAATGGATTGTAAAAAGCAGCAGTAAGGGAGGAGGACCGGGAGGACCAGGTTATTGGGATCTTAACGGATCCAACATTTTCAATAATACAGGAGGAAATGTTGGAATAGGAACGAGCACTCCAGCTACAAAACTCACTATCGTTACGGATATCAATACTACCGGATGGACCCATATCGGGCAACCGGCCGTAGGGGATCCAATTATTGTGGGTGAAGGGGTGGGCGGAGTTTCTGCAGCCATTGGAACCACCAGCAATCATGCGCTTCGTTTCACTACTAACGGTACAGGAAAACTCTCTATTTATCCGGGCGGTGAGGTGGTTGTAGGAAGTAATGCTACGGGTTCGTTTGGAAAGTTTACAGTGGAAACTCCCAACAATAGTTATGGAATATCCCATATAAGTACAGGGGGAAATATAATAGCTACCAATATAGGAGGAACCTCTGCCGGAATCGGAACATTTTCTAATACGAACATGCGCATTTTTTGTAACAGCTCTTCCAGAATTTTTATTGCCGCGGCTACCGGCAACGTAGGCATTGGTACCGATAACCCTACCTATAAACTATCCGTGCTGGGAAATATAAGAAGTACCGAAGTAGTGGTGGAAACGGGCTGGGCCGATTATGTGTTTGATAAAAAATATCAACTGCCCCTGTTAAGTAAGTAGAAAAATTCATCGAACAAAATAAACATCTTCCCGGATATTCCTTCCGCGAGGGAAATTGTACAAATGGCTTAAGCTTCGGTGACACACAAAAAATGATGATGGAGAAGATCGAAGAACTGACATTATACCTGATTGATGCAAACAAAAGAATAGAAAAACTGGAGCAACTGGTTAAAGAAAAAAAGTAACTGTTTTTTTATTCATTCTTAAAGTTTCTAACTGATGAAAAATAAAATATATCTCTTAGTAAGCATGTTGCTGTTGGGTATAGGTAGCGTACACTCACAATCAGATAGCCTGTTCTGGAATAGTGAAATGATTAAAATTGCCACACCCACCAGCAATGCTGACTGGATTAATATAAAACCTGAAATTCTACTTGACCCCCTTACATTTTTTATATCCCAGAAGAAAGCACTGAACCAGGGACCAAACGATGAGATGCGCCTGGACAAAACAGAAACAGACAAAATTGGGATGACTCATTACCGATACCTGCAATACTTTAAAGGATACAAAATAAATTTCGGAGAATTCATGCTGCATTCGATAGGTAGCAAACTCATTACTGCGAACGGAAAAATGATAAAAGGGTTGAATAAAAGCCCGGTTATCAAGCTTACCAAAGAAGTGGCATTACAAAACGCCCTGAGATTCCTTCCGGCGGTTCAATACGCATGGGAAATTCCACAATTGGAAAGTATGTATAAAGAAATTCTGCATGATGTAAATGCATCGTATAAACCGGTGCCAGAATTGGTATGGGTTTCAACAGATGAAAGAGGTGATCTGAAAAATATAGCAAATTATGAATTGGCTTATATGTTTGATATTTACCCGGCTTCATTAGATGGGAAGAGGATATTCATAAGCGCCTCCAAAGGGAGGGTTATTCAATCATTCCCGCTAAGATCGAATTGCGATGCGACTTCAACGGCCACTAATTTTTATGGTTCACAAGTATTTTCAACTCGATTGATACCGGGATCCTCTCCCGCCAGGTGGAATTTATGGAATGATTGTCAACCAGCATTTATCCGCACGCAAAAATGGGCCTCGAATGGTACTTATACAGATTATGTTTCCAGTGCTTCTAACAACTGGACGGCTTTGCAGTCTGAAGCAACGAGTCATTGGGGGATCGAGAGGGCCTATTATTATTTTCAAGGTATTCACGGTCGCAATGGATGGAATAATGCCAATGGGGGAGTATTTATTTTGCAGGATGCACTATTTGCCTGTGGCACTCCGCCACCTCCTGGCCCATGTCCCAATGGACAAAATGCTTCTTTTGGTGGAGGAACCATGCTTGTAGGTAATGCAGATAATGCATTTACTATTGATGACTATAATTCCCTTGATATTGTTGCGCATGAATTTACTCATGGAGTAACATCGTCTTCATTTGCAAACCTTATTTATAGTAAAGAATCAGGCGCCCTCAATGAATCGTTCTCGGATATTTTCGGAGTTACCTGCCATGCCTCCGTTTTTGGCTTAAGCAATAATACCTGGAAGGTTGGATTTGATAGAAAGAATCCGATTAACACGGCTCAAAGTCTTTATTCGCGGAACATGTCCAATCCCAACGATCCAGTTGCTCGTACTCCATCTCCCGATACTTACCTTAGCGACCCATTGTGGGTAAGTACCACAACACCAACCGATGTAGGAGGAGATAACTGGGGTGTACATACAAACAGTGGTGTTCAAAATTATATGTATTACTTATTGACGAGTGGCGGATCAGGCACCAATAATAACGGAACTCCATTCTCATTAATTGGTATAGGCATTGCGGCAGCCAGGGAAATTGCTTACCGGGCCCTTACCGTGGGTTATCTTTTTTCTACGTCCGATTATGCACAAGCGCGCACAGCCTGGGTTCATGCAGCCGTTGATTTATACGGAGAATGCTCGCTGCAGGCTATTGAAACAGGCAAAGCATGGGACGCAGTAGGATTACCACCCCCCTTGATAAATCAAACTACCACCTATTGCGGCACTTACGGGGGACTAGTATTTGCTGTTACCAATCCAAATATTTATTCTTTGTCGCCTAATTGTACTTTGACAGTAACTCCCGCCAGTCTCGTACAATTTGGATCCGCCAAAGTTATTATGAATCCAGGATTCCGGGCACAGAACGGAAGTCGCTTTAGGGCGTACGTGAGTGATTGCCGGTATGCCGCCTATTAAATAATCATAATGAATGCCTGCTTAATGGATATTCACCAATTATAGTATTGCTAAGATCAAAAAAACAAATCCTGCACTTATAATGAAATCAAAAAATCAATAGGAAAATATTCTTTTAAATTCCAGGCTCTTCGTTACCCTGATAGTTTTTTTTGTCCGCGTAGCAAATACTGCTTTTCGAAAACCATTTATTGCTGCCCCGAAATCTAAATTCCAACAGCCTCATTAACCTAAATTTTTAATCAGTGAAAAGAAATAAATTTATTCTCACCGCTATGGCCCTGGCTACTACCCCCATTGTTGCCATTTCTCAAAATAAGAAGGAAAGGAAAGACAAGGGATTTAAAGTGAATGCCGGGGAGGGACGTATTCATGGTCATATAAAATTAAAGGGTGTCAATGAAAATATACTGGACGTAAAGATATCCGGTACGGATACCGATGGCGGATTTGCCTTATTTGAACAAACTTCCTTATCTCCAGGCAGAGGAACTCCCCTGCATCTGCATTATTTTCAGGATGAAGTATTTTATGTTATGGAAGGTGCGTATTATTTCCAGGTTGGAGAAGAGAAATATCATCTCGGCGCAGGGGATAGTATTTTCTTACCTAAGAATATTCCCCATGCCTGGACACAGGTAAGTGAAAAAGGAAAGATGACTGTGCTCTTTCAGCCCGCTGGGAAAATGGAACAATTTTTTGTAACGCTTTCCGCCTTGGAGCGCGAACCGGGCAAGGAAGAATTGAGTAAGCTATTTGCTGATAATGAAATGAAAGTTGTTGGGCCCCCTTTAAGAATAGAATAAAGAACCAGCCCTTACTAAAATCTATATTAACTTTAAGGTATGCGCTATGGTTTTGTTACAGTCCTTGTTTGCCTATTTACCGGCTTTACAAAACCAGTAGTTTCCCAGCAGCCACTGTTTAGAAACTACAGCGTTAATGATGGCCTTGTTTCAAACACCATTCGCAGGATCTTTCAGGATTCCAAGGGATTTTTATGGATCGCTACTTTTGAGGGCCTCAGTAAATATGATGGTCATAGATTTACCAATTACAATGTAGCCAATGGACTTTCGCATAATTTGGTAAATGATATTTATGAAGCAAAAGATGGAACGCTATATGTGGCACTCAATAATGGAGCTATAGATATTATTAAAGAAAATAAATCCATTGAAAAATCTGAACCCTCCCCGATAGTAGTAAATCGATTTATACAAACTCCCTGGCAGCAGGTAATAGCCACCACAGATAGAAACGGGCTACAGGAATTTGCCAATGGCATCTTAATCAAACCAAAACAAGATTTTCCTTTTTCCGATTATTCAGACATGGTGGTAATCAATGACACGGCTCTTATCACCACAGGCTTAACCGTGAGTATTTTCAACAGAAAATATGAATTGATTTCCCAATCGATGGCAAGGGCCGATAGATATTTAGATATAAAAATATACCAGGACAAAAAAAAACGAATCTGGTCGGGTTCGGCCGTCGGACTCAAATTGATGGCCGGTATTCCTCAAAAGAATAAACCGATTGAATATATTTCCCTTCCTGCCCCTTTTAACATTCCCGCGCTTCAGCAAAAAAAAATCAATGATATTTTTGAGGATGCGAACGGTACTATGTGGTTCGCTACCACCGGGGGTCTCTTAAAAATAAGTCGGGATGGTTCACAGCAATTAATCACCGTACGAGACGGCCTGGCTTCTAATATTGTTACCTGCATATTCCAGGATAAAGAAAAAAATATTTGGTTTGGCACAGCGGTGGGTCTTTCTAAATTGGTTACCCAATCGGGCATCGAATTTTTCGCGATGGAAAATGGAGTATGGTCGTCTGACAACTCTTTTATTTTATATCCATACAATAAGAAATTCCTGCTGGTCAGCACATTCAAAGGACCCCAGGTATTTAATACATTAACCGGCCATTTTTCTCCGGTCAGTAAAGGAACTACTGAAAAATTCAATGGTTTGCTGACAGGCAGCCATCAACCGCTACTTATTGGCATTCACCGGATGGCTCAATTTGATACCGTCCGACAGCAATACAATAAGTTTTTGGAGCTTCCAGTGACCAATATTTCAAGGATGATAGGTGACCAAGCCGGTAATTTTTTCATCAGTGATATAAACAGATTGTATTTCAATTCCGGAAAAGTACTTCACAAAATTCTTGATTACCGAATATCTTCCCTGCTCATAGGTAAGCAGGGAATTTTGTGGGCAGGGACCTGGCAGGATGGAATTTTTCGCATTTCCTATAGTTTTATAAACGGACAATTCAAAATTGTGCGTACCGACCATTTCTTATCCTCTGAAAATATCCGGTCATTATATGAAGATTCAAAAGGAACTATTTGGGCCGGCACCCGGTACCAGGGAGTCTACCGTTTAATCAATGCAGGAAACAATCGTCTTACCATTTCTAATCTTGATCAGAGAAAAGGGCTAACCTCCAATTTTATTAAAGGAATAAGAGAAGATGCAAAGGGAAATTTCTGGATCGCGTTTTACCAGGGCCTGGATAAAATAATTCCAACGGATACCGGCTTTCGGGTTTATAATTTCAGCCGGGTCAATAGTTATTTTGCCAGTGTTATAGGAATAGAGACCGATGCGGATAAGTCGTTATGGCTCGCCACCGGAGAGGGCATCACAAAAATAACAGATGGCGAATTGGAAAATCAATCTCCCCTGCCTGTTTATATTACCAGGGTATTTTCGCGCGATTCAGTTTATTCTATAAATGCAAATAAGATTCAATTAGATTATAGGCAAAACCAGATGCAATTTGAATTTTCGGCACCCAGTTTTATAAACGAAAAGCAACTATTATACAGTTATCGTTTGTCAGGAAATTCCGCCACGGAATGGACGGTTCCCAATAACCAGCACGTTGTTTCTTATGCAAGCCTTCAGCCGGGGAACTATCTCTTTGAAGTGAGAATGTTGGGATGGAACGGGAAATGGGGAATCCCTGCAGGGCTTAGGTTTACCATTAGTCCACCTTTCTGGAAAACAGGATGGTTTATTTCTCTTGTTGTTTTTTGTATCCTCTTACTCAGTTTACTGTTCATAAAAGGGCGTGAAAAAAGTTTTAAAACTATAGCAGCAGAAAAATTGAAAGTGCAGCAATTGAATGCCGAGCAGTATAAAAGGAAACTGGAGATGGAGCAGATCATCAATTATTTCTCCTCTTCATTAATTGATAAGAATACCGTAGAGGATGTATTGTGGGACGTCGCTAAAAACCTGATTGGCCGGCTTGGCTTTGTGGATTGTATGATGTATTTGTGGAACGAGGATAAAACCAAAATGATACAGAAGGCAGGATTTGGCCCTAAAGGATCACTGGAAGAAATTAAGCAACAACCATTTGATGTGTTACCTGGCCAGGGAGTGGTGGGGTATGTAATGACTACAAAAAATCCTGTATTAATACCTGATACTTCCCAGGACCCCCGGTACCGTCCCGATGAAATGACCCGGCCAAGTGAAATTACTGTTCCTATAATTTATAATAACGAGCTGATTGGGGTCATAGACAGCGAGCATCCTGAAAAAAACTTTTTTACTCAACAGCACCTGCAAATATTGAGTACCATTTCAACATTGATGGCCAATAAAATAAAATCCATTGAAGCAGAGCAATCCGCGCACCGGGCCCATATTGAAATGTACAGTATGAAAGATCAGCTTTCACAAGCCAAGGTAGAAGCATTACGAAGCCAGATGAACCCGCATTTTATTTTCAATTGCCTGAACTCAATTGACAATCTGATTCAAACTGACCAGAAAGAAAAGGCCACCGACTACCTGGCCAAATTTGCCCGTCTGATACGGGCTATTCTCGAAAATTCTAAGAACAATACTGTTCCCTGCTGGAAGGACCTGGAAACATTGGAACTGTACCTGGAAATGGAAAAACTTCGCTGGGATAACAAGATAGCCTGTACCCTTACAATCGCCAGCGAGATTCAGTTGGGAGATTACAAAGTACCCCCCATGATAGTTCAGCCTTTTATTGAAAACGCCATTCATCACGGGTTACTCAATAAAGTCAGCGGAGATAAGAATTTAGATATTGATGTACACCTGGAAGAAAATAATATTAAATATACCATCACAGATAATGGAGTGGGGCGGCAAAAAGCGGGCGAATATAAAAAACTCAATCGACCCTCCCAGGCTTCCTTTGGAATGCAGATAACCAAAGACAGAATCAATCTATTTAACCAGGGTTACCAAATCGATGCAAGAATCAGCGACTTGTTTAATTCGGAACATGCGGCTGCCGGTACTAAAGTAGAAGTATGGTTAACCACTCAACCCCTTAACACATGAAATCTTTAACTGCCATACTGATTGATGATGAAAGCAGCAGCCGGAATTCGCTGCGCCATAAATTGAACAATCATTGCCCGGGGATTACCGTGTTGGCCGAATGTGAAAGCGGGGAAGAAGGAATAAAAGCCATTCAAAAATTGAACCCGGATATTGTTTTCCTCGATGTGGAAATGCCCCGGATGAATGGTTTTGTCATGCTGCAACAACTCCACGACCGGAACTTTGAGTTGATTTTTACTACGGCCTATGACCATTATGCTATCCGGGCCATTCGTTTCAGCGCCCTGGACTACCTGGTAAAACCCATTGAGATAAAACTCCTGACAGAGGCCGTAGAAAAGGCCAAAGAGAAAAAACAAACCGGTTCAACAAACCAGCGCGTTGAAACACTTCTCTATAATTTAATAGATGAACAAAATGTACATAAGCGAATAGCCATTCCTTCGCTGGAAGGGTTACAATTTATTGAAGTTGGAGATATAATATACCTGGAAGCGGAAAGTAATTATACATTTATTTACCTGCAAACAGGAGTCAAACTAACGGTGTCTAAAACACTAAAGGATTTTGAAGAATTATTGCCGGCTCAGCATTTCATCCGTATACACCATTCATATATCATCAATAAAAATCATATCCGCAAGTACCTGAAAGGCGATGGAGGCCAGGTGTTGATGAGTAATGAGAAACTACTGGATGTAGCAAGAAGAAAAAAAGAAGAGTTTATGAGAGCGATGGAGTTGTAATGCAATGGGCAAATGAGCAGATGTGCAAATAAGCGAACCTGCCTGCGTGCCGTCGACAAAGCCCCTGGCCGCCGGAGACCGGCAGGCAGGTGGGCGATAAAGACTGCATTCAGGCGCCAGAGGCATTCTCCGGCGGAGACAGACAGGAAAATTAATTCTATTTAACCCCTCCAATAGATCATACCTGGCAAGAAGAAAAGTTTGCCATCTTCATTATATCCCTCTCCAACTAATCATTCATCTCTGTTAATAGCTCAATCTGGTTTCCATCAGCGTTCTTATGCATACAACTTTGCCTGAAATTTAACCTATGCGCTGCTTATTATCATTTTTCATTTTGCTGATTACAATACCATCCCATGCACAGAATGTAGGGATAGGAACTACCACTCCCCTTGATAAGCTTACTGTTCAATCAATTCCTAACAGTTATGGAATCACTCATACGGATGGCACTATTAAGTTATCCACTTTTGTAGGAGGAAGCACCGGTGGTGGTTGGATCGGTACGCAAAGCAATCACCCTTTTAGTTTTTTCACCAATAACGGTTCAGCCATCATGACCCTTACAGAAAGTGGCAATGTGGGGATAGGGAACAACAGTCCTGTTGATAAATTCAATGTAACTACTGGTATTGGATTTGGTATTTCACATACTGTCGGGGCGCAATCATTTTCAACATATATAGATGCAGTGGGTGTTATGGTTGGTTCAAAAAATACGGCCCCTTTTCATTTATTTGTTGGATCATCAGGCCCAACCCTCACCATCCTCGCTAATAAATTTGTGGGTATTGGAAATACCAATCCAACGGAACCTCTAAATCTTTCTACGAATTTTGGATATGGTTTTTCACATAGTGCAGGTGGACAGGCTTTTGCCACTTTTATTGATCCTTCAGGTGTATTCGCAGGGTCAAAAGTAAATGCCCCTTTTCATTTATACGTGGGAACCAACGGGCCGAATATGACCATCTTAGCTAATGGGAATATTGGAATAGGTACTACAGTTCCTACGTATAAACTCTCAGTTAATGGGAATATCAGGAGCAAGGAAGTAGTAGTGGAAACTGGCTGGGCCGATTATGTTTTCGGTAAAGAATACCGGTTATTACCGCTGGAAGAATTAAAGCAATTTATTGATCAGCATAAACACCTTCCGAATATTCCTTCTGCCAAAGAAATAGAAGAAAAAGGATTAAATGTGGGAGATGTACAAAAACGAATGATGGAAAAAATTGAAGAGCTGACATTATACTTACTGGAAGCCAATAGCCAGATCCGTCAATTGCAAATCGAAATGGAATCCTTAAAGAAAAAAAATAACAAATAACGGGGCCATTTTGGTTTAATATAAATCAATACAAATCGATAAAAACTTTACCATGAATAAGAAAATACTTTTTGTTCTGCTGTACACTGGAACGTCAGGCCTTTCCATCATGGCCCAGAATGTCGGTATCGGAACCAATTCTCCATTCGATAAACTAACGGTGCAAACAGCACCCACCAGTTATGGAATCACCCATACCGATGGTACTATCAAACTGTCCACTTTCATTGGCGGTAGTACCGGAGGTGGATGGCTCGGCACCCAGAGCAATCATCCGTTAAGTTTCTTCACGAATAATAGTTCGGCACAGATAACTCTTGCCACCAACGGGTTCCTGGGTATCGGCATCTAATACCCCCGGCGCTCCGTTGAGTTACCCCAATGTACTCGGAAATAAAATCAGTTTCTGGAGAGGGGACGCTACCCATGATTTTGGAATCGGCATCAATACAGGGGTGATGCAGTTATATACCGCCGGCACTGATAAGATCGCATTCGGCTGGGGTAATACCAATGCGTTCAATGAAACCCTGAGCATTTTTACGGGCTCCGGTTTGCTTTCTTACCCGAATGTACTTGGCAACAAAATCAGTTTCTGGAGAGCAGGTCCCAACAATGATTATGGTATTGGTATTAATACTGGTGTGATGCAGATTTATACTGCCGGTACTGATAAAATTGCCTTTGGATGGGGAAATGTTAATGCATTTAATGAAAAAATTACTTTTTTAACCGGAACAGGCCAGGTGGGGCTGGGAACAACCAATATAGGTGCCTACCAGCTGGCGGTAAATGGTAATATCCGCAGCAAAGAAGTAGTGGTGGAAACCGGCTGGGCCGATTATGTATTCGATCATAACTATCCCTTAAAGACACTCGAGGAACTTGAACAATTCATAAAAAGAAACAATCATCTTCCGAATATACCTTCCGCGAAAGAAGTCGAAGAGAATGGACTACATCTTGGAGATGTGCAAAAAAGAATGATGGAGAAGATTGAGGAATTGACCTTATATGTGATTGACTTGAAGAAAGAGGTAGAAACACTGAAAAAGAAAAATCAATAACAAACAATTATGAAAAATTATCTCATCATACTATTCGTTTTATTTACCACCGCGGTTTGCACCGCGCAGGACTGGCCGCTAAAAACCAAAGTACTGGAGAAAAAAGCCCTGCAGCTTGCGTTTGTACCCGTATCTGCTTTTTCATTCAGTAAAGATCAGTTGTTGACTGGAAGAGGGATTTACCAGGAACTGAATGCAGACCTTAACGCTTTACAGACTGTTAACAGGGAAAGACCTGAAGCGCTTCAATTTTCCATACCGGTCAGCAACCGGGAATCCATTGTTTGCGAGCTGATTAAAACTGATCTAGGAAATGCCCTGTTTACTAAAGACGGGAACCAAGCTGTTACGAATGTAATACCACCAGTATGTTACCGGGGTATTGTAGCAGGGGAGAAACAAAAAAACAATGTATTGCTCACGATTAACCAAGGTTATTTTGCTTTTACTGCCAACTTTGATGACAAGGTTATTCAGCTTTCGCAAATAGATGACCTGGAAAAATCGACCTTTCGATTATATAATAGTAAGATCCTGGAATTCCCCGTATTTCCTTTAGAATGCGGAACCAATAAAGAACCTTCTGCCCAGGCAAAAGCAGCTATGTATAATGCATCGATCAGTCCAATGGCGCCCCAGGATAAATGCGTGTATGTTTTTGTAGAATGCTTTGACAGTTTGTATCAATGGAGAAATAAGAGTATCCAGGAGACCATTGACTATGTATACGCCCTTTATAACAATGTAGCCACCGGGTACCTGAACGAGCAGATCAATATTAAAATTTCAACCATTAATGTATGGACCACCTCGGATCCCTATCGCGGAGATACAAGAGAAAATGCTTTAGCCGACCTGGCTGCCAATTATACAGATAATTTTTGGGGTAATATTTGTGTGGGTCTAGACTATAGTATAAATCAAACTCCTGGAAGAAGTGGGTTGGCCGGTGCTATCGGAAGAGTAAAAGGGGAAGAACCTTTTAGTTGCCCTGTGTATACCGTAGCGAATCACCCCTTTTGTTATAATGATCTTGATTATAATGTCAACGTCCAGAATTTTCCCACTGGTACCAATGTTACCCAGCAACAGGTGTACCTGGTCATGCATGAGATGGGGCATTTACTGGGTTCTTCTCATACCCAATGGTGCGGGTGGTTGATCAGTACCAATCCCAACGTATTTGGTGCATTGGATAATTGCGCGCCGGTAGAAGGAACCTGCTCTCCGGGCCCCGCCCCGCCTCCTAGTGGTGGTACCATTATGAGTTATTGCGTGGGGCCTGGCGAGGTTACTAATTTCAATAATGGTTTTGGAACCTTACCAGGGAATGCAGTAAGAAATTTTGTAGACGGAGCAGCCTGCATTGCGAATTGCCCCTCCTGTCTATTCACGGTGAGTATTGGAAACCTTCCTACCGGCGTAAATCACTTTGAGGTATCAAATACCATTTTCGCCAATGGACTTATTCCTTCCGGAAGTTATACTACGTTAGACGCTGGTGTAAAAGTAACTTTATCGCCGGGATTCCGGGCCAATGGCGGATCCAGGTTAAAAATTATAATAAACGGATGTGGAGGTATAAGATAAAAAGTACAATAGGAAGCTTTGCTGAAACATGGAATAAAACTAAAATTGGAGTAGCTTTAAATCATGCGTTGGGGCATCATTTTGATAATAGCCTTACTTTCCTTTTTTGCCAAAGGGCAGGCATTGCTATTCGAAAATTATTCTTCCGAGCAAGGGTTATCGCAAAACAGTTGTTATACCATTTCACAAGATGCAGACGGCTTCATGTGGTTTGGCACACAGGATGGACTGAACCGGTATGATGGCAAGCAATTCAAAACGTTTCTTCCCCAAATGGATAATGGGAAGAAATTACCTTCCAACTATATATCATCTCTTTATTTTGATTCATATACTAAGTGGTTATGGGTAGGCACCATCGGAGGAGCCTGCATATATGATACCCGGCGCGATTCGATGCTGAAAATAACCGAATTGTTTCCTTTTGCTTCCCTGCTGGAAAAAGTTCCGATAAAAAAAATTACCCGATTTCAGGAAAATGAGTATTGGATCATCACTTTTAACCGGGGGTTATTTTTGCTGAATACGGCCTCCCAAACGCTTACCTCCTATTTCGACGATGACGCCAATCGGTCAAAAGTTACCAGTATAGTATTACATGATAGTAAACTGGTAGTGGCATGCCTGCAGCATTTATTTTATTTACTGCCGCAAACTCAAAGCAACCTGTATAAAATACAACCCCTGTTATCCGGCTTTTCGTTCCCGGAAATCAAGGAAGTTTTTTCTTACCATGATAATCTTTGGATAGGGACCATTTCGGAAGGTTGTCTTTTAATTCAAAACCCGGTTGATGAAAACAGCCCGGTAAAATCATTTAATAAAGTATCGGGTGGAATTGGTTGTTTCGTGACAGATACCAACGATAATTTATGGATTGGTACCCGCGGAGGAGGAATCGTACAATACAACCCATTTACACAAACCACGGAAGTTGCTTCCAATAGCCGGTATGATAACCGATCCCCTGCCAAGAATTTTGTATTGTCGTTATTCCGGGACAGGCAGGGTTTGATCTGGTGCGGACTTAGCGGAGGAGGAGTTGCCAAATATGATCCGCTGAAATACCAGTTTCAGACCATCAGCAATGAACCCGCCAACGAACATTCGCTACCTGATAATATGGTATTTGATATATATAAATGCCGGGACGGGATCCATTATGTGGGAACGCAAAACAAAGGACTGGCAGAATGGAACCCCGCCACCAATCAGTTTCAAACTTATTCAGAGTCCTCTAAATTCGGTTCAATAATTAATACCATTTATGACATTACCGAAGATAAGCACAATAATTTATGGGTGGCGAGCTGGGGCGGGTTGATGCAACTGGACCGAAAAACAAAAAGCTTCTACTTTAACATAGAAAAGAATCTGCTTACCGCTAAAAAATTATATAGCATTCATTCACTCAACCATTCGGACAGTCTATTTATTACCGGTGAAAACGGACCGGTATTCTTTTCTCTCCGGGACCGACAATGGAAACCCTGCCCCGAAAACCCAATGCAAACCAATGCTTTTATAGGACGATATATCTATGAAGATGAGAATGAGATTTTATGGATATGTACTGTTGGAGCAGGACTAGTCCGATACGACTACCGCAAGCAATTGTTTGACATCGTTGAGCCTGTCAAAGAATATTCTATTTATACCAGGCACTTGCTTCCTAATGGAAATCAGTTTTGGTTAGCTACCGATAATGGAATTGTGGTATATGATTACAAGAAGCAAAAAGTAATTAAACACATATTATTAAATGCTGCCAATGGATCCAACGTATGTTATGCCATTCAAACTGATAAAAAAGGGTTTTTCTGGGCCAGCACTAATACAGGGCTTTACCGGATAAATCCTGATAATTATACAATCCAAAACTACGACCTGGGTAATGGCTTATCTTTTCTTGAATACAATACTGCTTGTGTGGTGAAAGAAAGCGATGGTACACTATTATTCGGAGGGGTGGGAGGTATTACCCAATTCAACCCGTTGCTGCTAAAAGAGAATACCTTCAGTCCACTTCCGCTTATTACTTCCATTAATGTCAATGATGAAATCTGGCATTCAGATAGTGCTCTCTTACACACATCCAGCTTATCATTCAACTATCGTCAAAATTTTTTAACCATTTTTTTTGCAGCTAATAACTTTTCTAATCAAAATAAGAACCAGTTTGCTTACCGCCTCAAAGCATTGAATGATAACTGGACTTATTGCGGCAATCGTAATTTTGCCAGCTATACCAGTTTACCACCGGGTGAATATACTTTTCAACTTCGTTCCGCAAACAGTGACGGGAAATGGTGTGCGGGCATTACCGAGCTCGCCATAACTATTCATCCTCCCTGGTGGCAGACCTGGTGGTTCCGTGCAGGAGCTTTGCTCGTTATTGCCTCCATCATCACGTATGCTGTACGCAGGCGCATTGCTAACATTAGGCACGAAGCGGATATGAGACATAAGATTGCCGAAACGGAGATGATGGCCCTGCGAGCCCAGATGAATCCTCATTTTATTTTTAATTGCATTAATAGTATTGATGCCCTGATACAAAGTAATGACAAATACCAGGCTACCATGTACCTCAACAAATTTGCCAAACTGATTCGCAATATCCTGGATAGTTCAAAACAAAATGCCATCCCGCTGGCAAAAGATGTAGACACGCTCAGGCTGTATATAGAATTGGAGCAATTGCGCAACGAGAATAAGTTTACTTCTGAAATAAAAGCCGATGAGCAGTTACTGCAAAACGATTACCGCGTACCCCCGCTTATTATTCAGCCTTATGTAGAAAATGCCATCCTGCACGGATTGCGCAATCGCCCGGATAATGCAGGCAAACTAACGGTATCCATCAGTCGGCAGAATGGTCACCTGGAGTATATTATAGAAGATAATGGAGTAGGCCGTTCGGTTCAAAGTAATTCATTCAAAAGAGAAAAACAGTCTTATGGATTGCAGATTACCAATGACCGGGTAAAACTATTCAATAAGGAAGATACTGCTTCGGTAGAAATTACCGATCTTTCCAGCAATGGAACCCCTACCGGAACCAGGGTAAGAGTATTCATAAAAATAAAATGATGCTTTCCGCTATTATTATAGACGATGAACAAAAGGGGCGATTGGCGCTGCGCCAAAAATTGCAAGATTACTGCCCGATGGTGCAGGTTATGGGGGAAGCCTCAGATGGAGCAGAAGGTATTCTACTCATTGAAAAATATAAACCGCAGATTATCTTTCTTGATATCGAGATGCCCCGCATGGATGGTTTTGAAATGCTGAGACGAATCAATAACCGTGATTTCCATATAGTTTTTACTACGGCCTATGATCAGTATGCTATACAGGCCATCAAATATGCGGCTTTTGATTACCTCCTGAAACCGATAGATATTGAAGAATTAAAATCAGCCGTGGAAAGAATTAACCAGCAAACGTCCACCCATTTCACCCAAAGAAAATTAGAAACGCTGGAGGCCAACCTGCTTTCCAGGCAAACTCCCAAAAAGTTGGCCATTCCAACCCTGGAAGGGTTTCTTTTTTTTGATATCAGTCATATTATACATCTCGAAGCGCAAAGCAATTACACAGAAATATATTTTACTGATCATCCCAAACTGGTTGCCAGTCGCACCTTAAAAGATTTTGAAGATCTCCTGCCTCCGGAAACATTCTTCCGGCCCCATCATTCGCATATCATTAACCTCAATTATATTAAACGGTATATTAAAGGGGATGGCGGACAAATAGAAATGCAGAATGGAAATTTTGTTACCGTGGCGCGGCGTAAAAAAGATGAATTTCTGAAGACGATCGGGCATTAATGTGCAAATGTGCAAATGTGCGGATGTGCGAATTTACGAATGGCGAATTCTGTAGTTCTTTCATTCCTGAGTAAAAGCAAATTTCCGATAGTTGGGAATATTTCACTAAAGCATTCGCAAATTCGCCATTCGCACATTATCACCTACGAATTCTTCAAACAACAAACTACCCTATCTTTGCGCGATGGAAAAATTTTTAGAAGACCTGTTCGCCAATCAATCGTATGATCCAGATAGTTTCTTTCTCATTGCCGGGCCATGTGTAGTAGAAAGCGAAGAACTGGTGATGGAAGTAGCCGAAAAGGTTTCAGTCATGTGCAGGAACCTGGGAATTCCCTATGTATTCAAAGCATCCTACCGGAAAGCCAATCGCACCAGCGCCTCTTCTTTTACTGGTTTAGGGGATGATACCGGATTAAGTATTTTACGAAAAGTGAGAGATAAATATAATTTACCCGTTACGAGCGACATTCATGCGCATGAAGAAGCTGCGATGGCAGCCAGGTATATCGACATATTACAAATCCCTGCATTCCTTTGCCGGCAAACGGATCTATTAACAGCAGCAGCGGAGACCGGCAAAATTGTAAACGTAAAAAAAGGACAATTCCTCAGTGGGCCTGCGATGAAATTTGCCGTAGAGAAAATTCAAAAGGCGGGTAATAGCAAGATCATTCTTACGGAAAGAGGCACCACATTCGGATACCAGGATTTGGTAGTTGATTTCCGAAATATTCCCTGGATGCAGGAGCATAAAACACCTGTGGTAATGGATGTTACCCATTCCCTGCAGCAACCGAATCAAACTTCGGGTATAACAGGAGGAAATCCCCAACTGATCGGCACTATCGCCAAAGCAGCCATTGCAACCGGCGCTAATGGATTGTTTATAGAAACCCATCCCAATCCGGCCAAGGCGTTGAGCGATGGAGCGAATATGCTGAAATTAGATTTGCTGGAAAGGTTGTTACAACAGTTAGTGAAGCTCCGGAAAGCTGTCCTCTAAAACTGAGGAAACCAGAAATTGGTTGATATTTCTTCTAACCAACAAATAGGCTAAAGGCAATTTGTATTTCAATTTTCCCCGGGTTAAAACCCGGGGCAAGTTAAAACCCGGAGCAAGTTAAAACCCGGGCAATTCATAAGTTTCCGACTAAAATTTACAATACAATTCTTTTTTACCAGAATAATTTACTCTTCCCTTACAGGAGAAATCATGTGATTCCGGAATTAATAAATATAACATTTTATCAAAGAGTCTCTGAATTGCTCTTGCCTTCCGGAACAAATCATTTCAAACAGAAAATAGAACACTTAGCAATTCATCAGGTAGCTACTGAATAGTGCAGCCTACGCAGGATTTTCAAAAGTCCTTGAAAAGAGTTGACATTACAATTTTGTAAGCTAGTCACTGATTTGCCCCAGCCTTCAGGCTGGGGATCTTAAAACAATAAAAGAACATTTCGCAAACTGTTTTAATGGTCAGACGGAGACCGTCAGACCATTAAAAATAAAAACCCTCCCGGTTTCGCGGGAGGGTAACAACTAAAAACAACAATCGTTTAGTACTTCAGATTGGCACTAACTGGTACGGTATAATTTTAATCCGGCTTCTGGCCATCTAAAAAAGTATTGATGGTGGAAATCCGGGTACTATCATCTTCTTCTTTTTTTACTTCATAGCTGCTATAAAAATTCTCTACACTGGAGATGGTATTGTAAAGCTCTAAATTGCGGCGGATATAAGCCGGCACGGTTTCAAACTCGTTGTTAGGGTCGGTGCCGTTGACATTGAATGACAGGTTACGTAATTTCTGTATCCGGTCAGCCGCCCGACGTTTTTGTTCTTCCACTTCGTCCTGCAATGCAGGCTCCTCTGCAGAAGTAGTTGCCATAACGGTTGTAGGAGTTTGATGGGCCCGAGGCTCATCCGCCGCTGGAATGTCGTCTTTAAATACTAATTGCAGATCATGGTCGGAAGGTTCTTCTTCCTGGATTTTTTTTGCAACTGTACTCAAGATTGGTTCCTTCACTGGTGAGTGTTCTGGGATGGATTGATCTTGTGCAGGTTCGGCATAGATATTAGACGGCTTGGCCAAGAATCCTCCCGACGCTGCAGGCGTGGAAGAATTATTTTGCTGTAAAGACTTTGAAGGGGATGATTGGTTTATGGGCTCTTTTGTTTCTATCGGTGCGGATGGCTGCGAAAGTACCCATTCAATCTTTTCGCTCTCCTGATTTTTCTCCACCGGCTTATCAACAGTAGTTTTACCAATATTGCTTCCCGTAAAAAATACCACCGGATTCGTATTTTCCGAAACCATCGGCTCTATTAATTTTGGCTGCATTTCGTCTTTTAATTCAGCGGTAGTTTCTTTCACTATAGTTAATACCGGGTATTCTGTTATTTGAGCAATGGCTTCTTCTTCTTCGGTGGCCATATTAATAACAGGAGCAACCTTTTTTTCTTCTGCGCCTTTAACTAATGGGATTGTCATGAGCGGCTCTTCCTTTTTCATTTCAAGAGTCAACACGATCTTCTCCTCTTTCCCTGGTTTAGATTTTTTTTCTTCTTTAACCGTAAAAGGATCCTGGTATTCGAAGCCGGTAGCGATAAGTGTTATACCAATTTTATCGCCCAGGTTATTATCATATCCCAAACCAAGAATTACATCGGTTCCTTCGCCTGCCCGATCCAATAAATAATTCTGGATAACTTCAACCTCATCCATAGTAAATTCATGATCACCTTCACAGGAATTTATATTAATGAGTATCCACTTGGCACCGCGGATATCATTATCATTGAGCAATGGTGAATTAAGCGCTTCTTCAATGGCTTTCTGTGCCCGGTTCTCCCCATTAGCCGAGGCACTTCCTAAAATAGCTACTCCTCCATTGCGCATCACCGTGCATACATCCGCAAAGTCTACGTTAATCTGACCGGTGCTGTTGATTACATCCGTGATACATTTAGCCGCTGTGGCTAATACATTATCGGCCCGTGAAAACGCTTCCTTCATTTTCAGGTTGCCGAATTGATGACGAAGCTTATCGTTGCTGATCACTAATAACGTATCCACATACTGCTTTAGGGTACGAATACCTTCTTCGGATTGCATCATCCTTTTCTTCCCTTCATATGAGAAAGGAGTGGTAACAATGCCTACGGTAAGAATACCCAGGTCCTTACAAATTTTGGATATTATCGGGGCACCCCCGGTTCCCGTTCCGCCACCCATTCCTGCGGTAATGAATGCCATTTTGGTATTCACTTCCAGGATCCGGCGGATCTCTTCCAGGCTTTCTTCGGTTGCCTGCCTGCCAATTTCCGGGTTAGCGCCGGCTCCCAGACCTTGCGTAAGATGCGGACCCAACTGAATCTTGTTGGGAACATTACTTTGGGCAATAGCCTGCGCATCGGTATTGCAAATAATAAAATTTACTCCTTCAATGTTCTGGCTGTACATGTAATTTACCGCATTACTACCGCCGCCGCCTACCCCAATTACCTTGATGATAGAGGATTTTTCTTTGGGCAAATCAAAATGAATCATAGTAAGAATTTTTGGCCTCTGCTAAATCTCATCTGAAAGAGGGGACTTTTGGAGACCATGAATAATAATTAGATTTAAAAGAACTTAAGTAATTTACAATATGTAACATTTAACAAGATATCAAAGGGCGTGGTCCTCTTCTTCTTTGAAAAGATCAATGAGGCTTGTTTTGAATTTGCCCCAAAAATCTTTTAGTCCCTTCCGGTTCTTCATTTTGTCTGCGCCAATCATAGATTCATCTATTTTTTCATCTACGGGTTCTGATTGTTTTAAACTGTCGGGCACCAATACTTTTTTGTATTCCCTTTCAAATTGCTTTCGGTTGTGTTCGTAATCGTCATATCCTTTTAGAATCAATCCCAGGCAGGTGGAATACATCGGCTTGGCCAGTTCATCGATATGTCCGGCTGCCAGGTGTTCCGTAGGATAGCCGATGCGCGCATTCAGGCCAGTCACGTATTCTGTTAACTGGATTAAATGTTTTAACTGCGATCCACCACCCGTAAGTACCACCCCACCATTGAGCATTTTGTTATCTAACCCAACCTGTTTTAAATGGTAGGTAACAAAATCCATAATCTCACTCATGCGAGCCTGAATAATGTTTGCCAGGTTTTTTACACTGATTTCTTTTGCCGGCATGCCGCGCAAACCGGGAATAGTAATAAATGCATTTGCTTTTGCTTCGTTAGCCAGTGCACTTCCGAACTGCACTTTCATTTGTTCGGCCTGTGTTTTCAAAACACCCAGCCCCGTTTTTATATCGTTCGTAATATTTTCACCCCCAAACGGAATGACGGCAGTATGTTTTAATATTCCCTCATAGAAAACAGCGAGGTCGGTGGTACCTCCACCAATATCGACGATGGCCACTCCAGCCTCGAGATCTTCCTGTCCCATAACAGCCGACGCGGAGGCAAGGGGCTGCAACACGAGATCCTTGGTTCGCAGTCCGCTTTTTTCAACTGCGCGATTGATATTGCGGATCGCATTTTTATCCCCGGTTATGATATGAAAGTTAGCCCCGATTTTTACGCCACCATAGCCAATGGGGTTCGGAATATTTTGAAAATTGTCGACGGTAAATTCCTGTGGAATTACATCTATGATCTGGTCACCGGCAGGTATATATGTTTTATACTGATCGTTTATCAGCTGATCAATCTCCCGCTGAATAATTTCCTCATTGCTATCCTGGCGAACGATATCGCCCCGGGTTTGCAAACTTTTGATATGGTGACCGGCAATACCAACATACACTTCCCCGATCTCGAGGTCGGGATTGGAAGCATAGCAATTGTCAAGTGCCATTTGGATCGCCTTGATAGTTTCATCGATGTTAAGCACCTGTCCGTGCTTAACACCATTACTATTGGCGCGGCCAAAGCCAATGATCTCGAGTTTGCCAAATTCATTTTTTCTTCCGGCAATCGCGGCAATTTTGGTAGTGCCGATGTCGAGCCCTACGATAATGGGTTGTTGTTCGTTGTTCATACAGTATCTGTTTTTAGTTGTTGTTTTTACGGTTTAGTTTCAAACTGCCTGTTATTTAAAAATAATTTCCTACCTTATTTCCCCTAATTCCATTCGCACACCTGCCTGCCGGCAAGCAGGTTCGCATATCAATTCTTCTTCATTACCGCTTTCGGTTTATTTTTCATTGGGTTGGATTTCTTAACGGACTCATAGGGAGGAGGGTTTTTCAAAGTTGAACTTTCCAGTTTCGATTGGTTATCTTCTGATTCGTTGAATAGGTTCTTACCAGTAGTATCATAAAACCGGGC
This sequence comes from uncultured Chitinophagaceae bacterium, assembly GCA_963775145.1. Lineage (GTDB taxonomy): Bacteria > Bacteroidota > Bacteroidia > Chitinophagales > Chitinophagaceae > Endoryza. Next base: position 317,180 of record CAVZHZ010000004.1, on the reverse strand, counting down.
CGGTAATCCTTCATTATCGGTCCGATGTTCTACCCGGCGCACATCTATTGAATCCATATGAATCAACCGCTCTTGTTCAGTTTGTGCCAGCGCAACGAGGCGCTCTACTGCCTTGATCGCCTGCAGCGAATCATATTTACTTATAGCAGCCGCGTGACGCACGCCCACTACCTGTCCCGCATATTGCACTTTGATTCGTTCGTAGGCGCTAAAGCCAATCTTACTGATCACTTGCTGGTAAAACAGCAAGAGGCGCCTGAATTTTTTATCACAATCCGATCCGTCTCCAAATTCAATTATATGATTTCCTACCGTTGGTATTATTTCAAAATTTCGGTTTGCCGTAATATCAACCTGGGCCACCTGCGCCATCCAAAACCTATCAGGCAAAATGTAATTACTAATGGTTTTAATATTATTCAATAGCTGCCTGTCTTCTTTTGTCCACTTTTCTTTTTCCGATGGAAAGCCTGTAAAGACGGGTAAACGGGCCGATAGTTTTTCCGATAATGGCAGTCTCATCAGATTACTATCAATATAAAAACTATTACCGGCGCTGGTAAACACACGAGCGATAGGCTGACGCTCCTTTATTTTTACCTGTAGTACCTGCCTGTTATCAAAATATAATTCGGCCTGGCTGATCCAACTGTTCTTCACTAATTTCCCTTCCATATTTTTGAGATCGAAAGACTTCAGCGAACGGCCCTTTATTACAAAAGAACCCCGGCTGGTCAATTGATCTTCAATATCTTTTTTATCGATAAAGAAAAGCTCTCCCGCACTACGGATATCAATATTATAACCAGCACAATTCTTATCCTGCTTTACCCTAATCGCCGCAATAAGCAATACCAATAACCCGGCACCAACAAGGCACCATATACTGATAAACAAAATCTTCCTGATATTGCCCGATATACTCATTTACTTTTATCTTTTTATACCTCTTTCAACCTTATCAACCCATCGGCCAACCCTACATGCGAGAAATATATCCCGCTCGATTAACTATATATTGATTCTATCATTTTCTTAATTGGCAGCACCAGCGCATCAATATCTCCTGCACCCGCTGTAATGATCAATGTTCCGTGGTTGGTGTCTTCACCAACCACTTTGCTGTCCCCGTGGTTGCTGTCTTCACCAACCACTTTGCTGTCTTCACCAACCACCCTCCTCTTCCCCATTTCCTTTCCCATCCACTCACCTATCCATTTCATCAATTCTTCTTTACTCATCAATTGCTTATTAGGATTTTTCATCCTCTTTAATAACATATTACTGGTTACCCCCTCTATTGGTAATTCTCTTGCCGGGTAAACGGGTAACAAGATCACTTGATCGGCCAGGTCAAGACTTTCAGCGAATCCATCAGCGAAATCTCTCGTTCGGGAAAAGAGATGGGGCTGGAAAATCAGCAGACACTTCAGGTTACTGAATAAACTTTTTGCGCCTGTTATCAATGCCCTCAATTCTTCCGGGTGATGCGCGTAATCGTCTACAAAAACCAGCTTATCCCTTTTTATTATATATTCAAACCTCCGCTTTACTCCCAGAAATGCAGCTACCGCTGCCCTTATCTTTTCATTTTCTATTCCCAATTCATGCGCTACGGCAATCGCGGCGGTTACATTTTCCACATTATGCATCCCTCCCATATTTAATAATATCTTCTCCAGCTTCCAGTCTTTCGTTTGTACATCAAATTCATAACTTCCATGTTTCATCTGTATATTAGTCGCAAAAGCATCAGCGCTCTTGTCCTTCAACCGGTAACTCAGCTGGCGACTGCCTTTTAATTCATTCCCGCGGGGTAATCCAAATTTGCGAACTAACAAGCCGCCGGATTTTATCCTGGCAGAAAATTCGATGAATGCATTTTCCAGCGCATCGGCAGTTCCATAGATATCCAGGTGATCGGCATCCATCGCCGTTATCACTGCTATATCCGGACTTAATTTCAAAAAACTACGGTCGTACTCGTCTGCTTCAATAACGCAAACATTTCGTTCATGGCTCCAGAAATTACTGTTATAGTTTACAGCAATTCCTCCCAGGAAAGCATTGCAACCATATCCACTGTGCCGCAACACGTGAGCGATCATAGTGGTAATGGTTGTTTTGCCGTGCGTTCCGGCCACACAGATATTAAAAGAACTTTGCGTAATGAGTCCCAGTACATCGCTTCTTTTCAGGAGCTGGTAATTATGCTGCTGGAAAAACTGTAACTCTTTATGCTCCTTTGGAATCGCCGGCGTATACACTACTATTTCAGCCTGCTTATCTGCCTGGTCCGGGTTTTCCTCAAAGTGCACGGTAATCCCTTCTGCTACCAATTGCCTGGTTAACGATGTTTCTGTTTTATCATACCCACTTACTTTCGTACCGTGAAAATTAAAGTAGCGGGCCAGGGCGCTCATTCCAATTCCTCCAATGCCAATAAAATAAATACTGCTCCCTGGTTTTAAAGGAGAGCCGGCAAAAATTTTATTATTTTTATTATTACCCAATGGCTTTCAATATTTTTTTTGCTACCAATTCATCCGCGTTCACTACAGCCAGTTTTGCGATATTATTTATTAACTCCTGCTGCCTGCTTTCATTTTTGGCCAGTTCAATTACCGTTGATACCAGTTTTTCTTTTGCTTCGGAGTCCTTTATCATTATCGCTGCATTTTTATCGACCAGGTTTTTCGCATTTACTGTTTGATGATCTTCTGCTGCAAAAGGAAAAGGAACCAGCACCGTTGGTTTTTTCGCTACACATAATTCCGCAATCGCGATAGCACCAGACCGGGAGACCACGATATCTGCCGCAGCAAACGCATAATCCATTTGTGATATAAATTCACCCGTCCAGATATTCTTATTGTCCACACATTTTTCCTTCGCTTTAGCCGCATATGGTTTACCGGTTTGCCAGATCAATTGCACATTGTTCTTTTCAAACTGGTGGAGGTGTTCCCCAACCGCTTCATTAATCCCTTTTGCTCCTAAACTTCCCCCCGTAACCAGCACCGTTTTTTTTGCATCATCCAGGTTAAAAAACCGATTGGCTTCCTCCCGGCTAACTCTACTCTGTGCAATAATGCTTCGAACCGGATTACCGGTAACAGTGATTTTAGCCGCCGGAAAAAAAACTTCCATCCCGGCAGTAGCAGTGAAAATAGCCGTGGCTTTCTTTCCCAACAGAATATTGCTTTTTCCGGCAAAGGAATTCGATTCATGAATAAAAGTGGAAATATCTTTAGCCTGGGCATACCGCAAAACAGGGAAACTGGAATAGCCACCCACTCCAATAACAGCAACGGGTTTAAAAGCATTTATTATTTTTCGTACCTGCCAAAAACTTTTAATCAGCTTAAAGGGTAATCCAATATTTTTAATCAAAGAACTTCGATCGAACCCCGCAATATCAATCCCTACAATTTTATATCCTGCCTGGGGCACTTTCTCCATTTCCATCTTTCCTTTCGCCCCTACGAACAATATCTCGGTGCCAGGTGCTATTTTTTTTATTGCATTCGCAATAGCAATGGCCGGAAAAATATGACCGCCTGTTCCACCACCCGCCATGATAATCCGGACAGGCTCCCCGCTAACCTCTGCGAAGGGGTATTGGCCAGATGATTGATTATTTTCTGATACTTCATTATTCATAGCTTCGTCTCTACTTTCATTCACAGTCTTGGTAAGCTATTTCCATCTTCGCTACTTTCCCCTTTATATTCTTCCATTCTTATTCCTGAACATCTGCTCATGCTTTTGACAGCCCTTCTTCCCCGGCGGATTTAGAATGGGACGACGGGGCTTCCAGTTGCTCTGCATTTCTAGCTACACTCAGGATGATACCAATTGATAAACAGGTAAACAAAAAAGAACTTCCACCCATGCTTATCAGCGGTAAGGTTACCCCGGTTACCGGAAATAAATTCACAGCCACAGCCATATTAATCAATGCCTGAATTACCAGTGTAAAACTGAGTCCCGAGTGCCAGGAATGCCCCAAAGGCATACGGACATTTTTTGAATATGCGAATACTCCGGAAAAGAAATAACAGGTATATGAAAATGATGCCTGCCCCGCCTATCAATCCATACTCTTCGATGATAATAGCAAAAATGAAATCGGAATATGGATGCGGCAGGAAATTGCGCTGTTCGCTGTTACCAGGTCCCAATCCCAAAATGCCCCCTTTGGTGATCGCGATTTTCGCCTGGTTGATCTGGTAGTTTTCATCCTTATCAAATTGATTGGTATCATATATAAAATTCTGTACCCGCTTAATCCAGGTAGGGATTCGCCCTGCATCCAATACAGCAGGAAGATCTTTGGACTTTCCTTCTTCTTTATCGTAATAAGCAACGGCCATTAATAGCAATAAAATAACCGGTATAATGGCAATACCAATTGTGGAGAGCAGATGTTTGGCGCTAACCCGACCAATAAAAAGCAGTAACAAGCTGGTTGCACCAATTAATAATGCGGTAGATAAGTTTGCCGGAGCAATTAACACACATATAATACCTACAGGAATAATAATGGGTAAAAATCCTTTTTTAAAGTCTTTTATTACATCCTGCTTTTTACTAAGTAACCGGCTGAGATACATGAACAGGGCCAGTTTAGCGAGATCGGAGGTTTGAAAAGTGAGATTAATAATGGGTAACCGGATCCACCGGCTGCCTTCATTGAGCCTTACTCCAAAAAATAAGGTATAGATTAATAATGGTATGGATAAGAGGAAGAGTATACGCGCCGCCCTGGAATACAAGGTATAATTTACGCGATGCGAGAAATAAATTACTGCCATCCCCACCGCGATAAAAGCGATTTGTTTAAAAAGATATACTTCGGTATTTCCCTTATTGTATTTGTACGCCAGCAAACCGGTAGAACTATAAACCACCAATAAAGAGGCGAGTGCAAGAACCACTACCAAAGCCCAAATGACTTTGTCGCCCCGGGTCCTGGACCCGATACCGGTAAATGGGTTTTGATTTATGTTTGCTGATTCGTTCATTCTAAATTTGATGTTGGATACGGGATTGGAAATTATTACAGGTTTCTTACCGCCTGCTTAAACTGGTCTCCCCGATCTTCATAGTTCTTAAACAAATCAAAACTGGCACAAGCGGGGCTTAGCAAAACAACATCACCTTTACTGGCCAACCGGAAGGAAGCAAGTACCGCATCCTGTGCATTGGCAGTATTTACAATTACCGGTGCATCATGCTGAAATGCTTCATGAATTTTCCGGTTATCTGTACCCATACATATAATCGCCTTTACCTTTTCTTTTACCATTTCACTAAGTAATGAATAATCGTTTCCTTTATCGATTCCACCCAGTATCAGTATGGTAGGCTTTGTCATACTTTCGAGGGCATACCAGGTACTGTTTACATTTGTTGCCTTACTATCATTAATAAATTCAACTCCCCGGATGGTAGCCACCGGCTCCATACGGTGCGAAAGACTCTCAAAGCTTTGAATGGCTTCCCGTATTTTTTCCTTCCTAATTCCAATTGTTGCCGTAGCGATCCCCGCTGCCATGGTGTTATATTGATTGTGTTTTCCTTTCAGGGCAAAATCATAAATACTCATCTGCATTTTTTCATCGCCGGTGGATATAGTCATCAGCCCGTTTTTGATAAAAGCGCCTCGGTTTAGTTCGTTGTTCATGGTAAATGGTAGGGGGTTAGCGTGTATGGTATAATTGCGGATAGATTGCATAATAACTGGGTCGTCCTGGCAATAAATAAAAAAATCATTTTCTGTCTGGTTTTCGGTGATTCGAAATTTACTGCGGATGTAATTTTCGAACCGGTATTCATAACGATCTAAATGGTCTTCCGTGATATTGGTAAGAATAGCCACATCCGGTCTGAACGTTTTTATATCATCTAACTGAAAACTGCTGATCTCCGCTACATACCAGGGTTTGGGATCTTCCGCTACCTGTTTGGCAAACGAATAGCCGATGTTCCCCACCAGCGCCACCTCCAACCCTCCTGCTTTGGCAATATGATATATAAGGGCTGTAGTGGTCGTCTTTCCATTGCTTCCGGTAATGCCAATGATCTTACTATCTCCTTTATAGCGATAGGCGAATTCAATTTCACTGATGATGCTGATACCCTGGTTGCGTATTCTCTTAACCAGTTCATTTTTTTCCGGAATGCCCGGGCTTTTCATAACCTCATTGGCGTTCAAAATTTTTTCTTCCGAATGAAAGCCGGACTCGTACTCAATGCCATGCTTTTCGAGTTGTTCTTTGAATTTTCCGGTGATCACAGCTCCATCAGATACAAATACTTCATATCCCTTTTGCTGCCCCAAAAGAGCAGCGCCTACACCGCTTTCGCCCGCACCCAGTATTACTAACCTCTTTGCCATGATGAAATGCAATCCAATTTTTGGGTTTGATCATCGGTCCGGATTAAGGGGGTTCTTCAATAGTTTGAAACTTTTTACTGCACCACAATCTCTTTTTGCGCTTTCGTTCCTTACTCTCTAAAAAAATCAGACCAGTGGTTTTTCAGTACTTATTTAATGAATAGTCAATGGTGAATAGTGAACAGGATTCCTAATTCCTCTATTCTCATTAACTCTTCCATTTGCTCTAATCAACTTTTTACCTTTCCTTTTCAACTACCTTACCTTTAATGTAACAATTGCAAAAGCCACACAAAGAATAGTTACTATCCAAAACCTGGTCACAATTTTTGATTCGTGATACCCTAATTTTTGATAATGGTGATGCAGCGGGCTCATTAAAAAAATTCGCCTGCCTTCCCCATATTTCTTTCGGGTATATTTGAAATAGCTAACCTGAATAGTTACACTTAACACTTCAACCAGGAACACTCCGCAAAAAATAGGAATCAATAATTCTTTTCGAATTATTATTGCCAGGGCAGCTATTACTCCTCCCAGCATTAAACTCCCGGTGTCGCCCATAAATACCTGGGCCGGGAAAGCATTATACCAAAGAAATCCAATGCAGGCCCCAATCAGCGCCCCGATAAAAACCGAAAGTTCTCCGAGGTTCGGGATATACATTATATTCAGGTATTCGGCAAAACGCAGGTTGCCGCTGGCATAAGCAAACACGCCTAAACAAGCACCAATAATGGCACTGGTTCCCGTTGCCAAACCATCCAGTCCATCTGTAATATTGGCCCCATTAGAAACGGCTGTAATAATAAAGATTACGATGAGCATATAAAGCAACCAGGTAAAAGGACGAAGTGCGGCCGGTAATAATTTGGAGTAATTGAATTCGTGCGTTTTTACAAAAGGGATCGAAGTGATCGGCACATTCGCTACAACAAAATATTTTGTTTTACCGTCGAATTTCTTCTCAATGATCGTGCTGTCGCCGGGCCTCACAGTACCGGTATACTCCCGTAATACTTTTGTATTTCCATTAAATAAAAGAACGGAGGCTACCACTACTCCAAGAACCACCTGTCCTAAAATTTTAAACCAGCCAGCCAATCCATCTTTATCTCCTTTCTTATATGCTACTCCCTGCTGTTGTGCCATTTTCTTAGCACGTAACTTCAGATAGTCATCAATAAATCCTATTAATCCCAACCAAACGGTTGCAAAAATCATCAGGCGGATATAGGCTTTGTTCAAATCGGCCAGCAGCAGGGTGGGAACCAAAATAGCCAGGATGATAATAAACCCTCCCATGGTAGGCGTTCCTTTCTTTTGCTGTTCGCCTGCTAACCCCAGGTCGCGCACGGCCTCCCCAACTTGCTTCTTCCCCAGGTAGTTGATCAGTTTTTTTCCAAATACCGCTGAAATAACCAGCGATATTATAACAGCCAGCAACACCCTGGATGTAATGAATCCGAATAAAGCGCTTCCGGGAAATTTCATTCCCATTTCTTTCAACCATTCTGTGAGGTGATACAGCATGTTGGTTTTGTTTGATCGCTAAGAGTAAAAGAGAAAAAGAGAATTCCGTTTCTTTTTGTGGTGCACTTCATTCTTTTCTTCCAATCTCTTTTCCTCTTTTTTGACTCTTAGTTTGTATTGAACCGTCCGTGTTTTATAAATTTTCTCCGGCCGACCGGGAAGTTTAATCCTTTTCAACCCCAATGCTTTTCCAGGTCCTCTCTTATTTATTTAATAACTCCAGCATTTCTTTCAAAACACTCTTATCATCAAATGGATATTTTACTCCCTTTATTTCCTGGTATTTCTCATGTCCCTTCCCCGCGATCAATATGATATCTTCGTTCTTACTCAAACTCACGGCCGTCTTAATGGCTTCTTTTCTATCGACAATGGAAATAGTTTTTCTTTTTGCCGATGTATTGAGTCCTGCTTCCATATCACGCAAAATCTGTTCTGGATTTTCGCTCCTTGGGTTATCGGAAGTAAGAATAACCCGATCACTGTGTTCAGCAGCCACTTCAGCCATTAATGATCGTTTTGTTTTATCTCTGTCCCCTCCGCATCCCGCTACGGTAATGATCTGCTCATGTCCTTTCCGCAGGTTTTTAATTGTTGCTAATACATTTAATAATGCATCGGGCGTATGGGCATAATCAACAATGCCAATTACCCGCTCTCTGGGCGAAACAACATAATCAAATCTTCCTTCAGCTCCGGTGAGTACACTTAAGCACCGCAATACTTCCTGCTTATCTTCCCCCAAACAGATAGCCGCCCCGTACACAGCCAGTAGATTGTAGGCATTGAATTCGCCAATTAATCGAAAGTGAACTTCCTGGTCATTTACAGTCATTACTAATCCGGTTAAGCTGTTCTCCAGGATCTTTCCTTTAAACTCGGCCACCGTTCGTAAGCTATAGAGGTACCGGTGAGCCACAGCATTCTGTAACATGATGATTCCCCGCTTATCGTCTGCATTGGAAATGGCAAAGGCCGATACACTCAATGAATCAAAGAACATTTTTTTCACCCTGATATACTCGTCGAACGAGTGATGATAGTCTAGGTGATCATGGGTGATGTTGCTGAAAATTCCCCCGGCAAATTTCAGCCCCGCGATCCGATGCTGATGAATGGCATGCGAGCTGCATTCCATGAATACGTGCGTGCATCCTGCTTCCACCATTTCTTTCAACAGCGCATTAATACTAACCTGGTCGGGTGTAGTATGAGTGGCTTCCACCACCCGGCTTCCAATTTGATTCTGCACGGTACTCAGCAAACCACTTTGATAACCTAATGCGGTAAAAAGCTTATATAATAAAGTGGCTATAGTAGTCTTACCATTGGTACCGGTTACTCCAACCACTTTTAATTTTTCTGAAGGCTGTCCATAATAATTATGAGCGATATAACCAGCTGCCAAACTGCTGTTCTCTACCTGCACATAGGTTACACCTTCCTTCAGCACACCGGGTAATTCTTCCGCTACAATAGTTACAGCTCCATTGCTTACTGCTTTTTCAATAAACTGGTGACCATCTGTCTTAACTCCCTTTATAGCCACAAATAAAGAACCCTGGCTAACTTTTCTTGAATCGGTTTGAACATCTTTCACCTCCGTATCCGTTCTGCCGGTTACAGAGCGGATGCCTGCCTTATATAATATGTCCTGCAATAATGCCATTCCTGCCTGTCCAATTTTTAATTCAGATCGATCACCACTTCCCGGTTCCGCTCCAGCATTTTTCCCGGTTCAATGCTTTGCTGATTAACTTTTCCCCGTCCCCGCGCTATTACTTTAACCTGCAAATTTTCGAGTAAGTACAATGCGTCTTTCAATCCCATTCCTCTTACATCGGGCATTCTTTTTTGTGATACTATTTGACCCCGCAATACCGGATGTCCGTTGATGCTATACATTCGACCCCAATCCTGCCTGGCGGTTGAATCCAGAAATGTCCATTGAACTGTAGAAAGTACCTCTTTCATATCTTTCATGGCCCCTGCAAAGAGGTAGGTACTGCTATCCCTTTTTACAATCTCATTGGAGGCAACATCCGCCTGGTTGAAATGAAGGGCGTATAATTTATCAGCTATCTCTTTAAATACGGGACCCGCTACCGAAGCACCATAAAATTTTTTGGCAAATGGCTTATTACGAATTACTACAATGCAGCTATACATGGGGTTATTTGACGGGAAATACCCGGCAAAAGATGACTGATAAATATGATCTGAATATCCCCTGTTCCCATTTGCCATTAAAGCAGTTCCCGTTTTGCCGGACACTTTGTAAGGAGTTCCTTTAAAAAGAGCGTATCCTGTTCCCCCTTCCTCCTGGCAAACACCATTCAAACAATCCTGCAGTAAGCGTATAGTTTCTTCCCCCGCAATTCTCTCTTCCAATACCGACGGTGGAAAGGAATTTATTTCGCGCCCATTCTTCTGAACCTGGTTCACGAGATAGGGACGCATCATTCTTCCACCATTAGCCACTGCATTATATACCATCAGCGTTTGTAAAGGACTTATCAATACTTCATAGCCAAAACTCATCCAGGGTAATGAAGTAGCACTCCATGATTTTGATTTAGGGGTCTTTATAACCGGTTCCGCCTCCCCTTTCAAATCAATACCACTATTTTTATTCAGGCGGAGCCTTCGCAGGTGTTCAACAAACTGCATTGGGTTTTTTGCATAATAAGCGGTTGCCATTTTTGCCATGCCAACGTTGGAACTATGCTCAAATGCTTTTTTAATACTTACTTCCTGCAATCCATGCGGTTCACTATCATACACCGTTCTTCCACTCACCAGCCACTTACCTCCGTCCAGGTTGACCTGGCTGTTTAGAGAAACATATTTATCCTCGAGGAGGGCCAGCAAGGTGGCTAATTTAAAAGTAGATCCGGGTTCAGAGAGCCGAATCGCGTAGTTGAGATCTTCTTCGTAACTACCATCTCTTCCCTTGCCTAAGTTGGCCATTGCTTTTATTTTACCTGTCTTCACTTCCATAACAATACAGGTACCATATTCACATTCATTTTCCATCAACATTTTAAGCAAAGCATTTTCAGCGATATCCTGGATGTTTACATCTATGGTAGTAACAATATCTTTTCCGCTCTCCGGTTCAATTTCCGATCCTTCTACGGGTACATTCACACCGGGAGAAATTTTCCGAACCAGTCTTTTCCCCTTTTCTCCTTTCAAAATGCTGTCGTAGGTATATTCTAATCCAACATTCATGGTTTGCCACTTTCCATTCCGGTCTAAATATTCTCTTGACAGACCAATTGTTCTGTTGGCCAATAATCCATAAGGAGTAAGTCGTTTATTTTTAACTTCCACAATAAAACCCCCTTTATTCGGATCCAACTTCAAAAGGGGAAATGTGCGCAATACTTTATACTCTTTAAAGGAAAGGTTCTTCTTCAAAAGAAAATAGCGGTTCTTTTTATTATACGCCTGCTGTAGCAGCCTCTTATACTCTTTACTGCCCTGGTCTTTATAAAAAGCGGCCAGCTTCAGGGAAAGAGAGTCGATATTTTCCCGGAATAATTTTCCGCTTTTTGCGCGTAATCCATCGGCGGCAAAATCAACATAGATATCAAAAGAAGGGATGGAGGTACTGAGCATTTCCCCCCCTTCGCTATAAATGGTCCCACGTTCAGCATCTATATCTTCAATGTGCTCCTGCTGCTCCATCGCCATTTTTTTCCATTGTGGCCCTTCTACCTGTTGTATATAGGCGGCGCGCCCCAGAATAACCAGGCCAAATCCTACGATGGCGAGGAAGGATAAGTATACTCTCCACAATATGTCTTTCTTAACTTCCAATTTTCCTCTTTTCTTTTAGGAGGTTTTGAATTAAGCTTTTGTTCCCTCTCCCCATTTCATTCATCACTGTGCATCAGTTCTTACTCGTTACGGTATTATTAGAATCCTGCAATACAACCGGTGGCCTCATTAATTCTTTCAATCCAAAAGGCTCCACTGTTTTTGCCAATTCGCTTTGTTTGCTGCGAAATAATACTTCGCTCTTCAATGTTTTATATTCGTACTGTAATTCCTTTAATTGCTTACTTACTTTATTGATATTGCGTACGGTTTTATCCGCGTTATGCCCGTTATAGATATAGATTACTGCTAATAAGGAAAGAAAAAGAAAGAAAGGGACGTTACGGACAATCCAACGATAGTTCAACCATCGCCGCCAATCCATTTTGGATCCTTTAAATTCTTTTATTTCTTTTTCCGATTCCATTTCTTAATGGCAGCTGTACACTTACTCATTATACAACCACCGGTTATTTTGATAATAAAGAATTATGAAAAATGAAAAAAATGCATCTAATGTTTTTTATTATCCTCTTCTTTCCGAGCCACTCTTTCATATTTAGCCTTTCTGCTGTCAGCCAGGTTTTGCATCTGTTATTTTAATTTTTTTTATAGTTTTTCCGCAATCCGCAATTTGGCACTGCGACTGCGGGGGTTACTTTGTCGTTCTGCTTCTGCAGGAATTACCGGTTTCTTAGTAATTACAGTAAGGGGGGGTGTAAAGGATATTTGCCCGAATGGGTCATGCTGTTCTTCTTCTTCAAAATTCCCTTTCTTAAAAAAATTTTTAACCAGCCTGTCTTCCAGCGAGTGAAAAGTGATTACAGCAACGCGACCTCCGGGCTTTAATACGGAAGGAATCTGTTGCAACAACTCTTTCAATGCTCCCAGTTCATCGTTTACTTCGATGCGTAGTGCCTGGAAGACCTGGGCAAAGTACCTGTTGGGATTCCCTTTCACGACGGAGTGTAACGCTTCTTTAAAATTGGCGATAGTTTTCATTGACCTGGTGTTTCTTAGCTGCACAATGGTACGCGCCAATGTTTTCGCATTCGTTACTTCTCCATACTGTTCAAATAGTTTATGCAACTGTTGTTCGCTATAGGTTGTTATCACAGTATGAGCGGTTTGCGTTTGTCGCTTGTCCATTCGCATATCCAGCTCTCCGTCGAAACGAATAGAAAATCCTCTTTCCGCCTCATCAAACTGGTGACTGCTTACACCCAGGTCGGCAATAATTCCATCAACAGCCGTTGCTTTATGTAAACGCAGGAAGCGCTGGAGGTGGCGGAAATTGTGCGGAACAAATGTTACCCGATCATCATCCGGCACATTTTCTTTTGCATCCGCATCCTGGTCAAACACAATCAATCTACCCTGGCCATTTAATCGTTTCAATATTTCTTTTGAATGACCTCCGCCTCCAAAAGTGCAATCCACATACACTCCCTGCGGACGGATATTCAAACCATCCATAACTTCCTGCAGCAAAACCGGTACATGGTATACTGGCTCGCTCATATTATTTATGATTGAGTAGAATTACCCCCGGTCATTACCTGCTGGGCCAATTGGCTAAACGACTCCGGTGAAAAAGATTCAAAGAACTGCTGGTACTTATTTTTATCCCATATTTCAATTTTGTTCATGGCCGCCACCAGTACGATATCTTTTTCCAGGCCAGCATGCTCTTTCAAATTCGGAGGAACCAATAAACGGCTTGCACTATCTAACTCCACCGTGGTGGCTCCGTTCAAAAAGTATCTCCTGAATTCGCGTACCTTCGGATCAAAATCATTCAGTTTGCTGAGCGCTGAAAATATCGGCTCCCAGTTTTTGATCGGGTATAGGGTAAGGCACTTTTCAAAACCCCTGCTGATCACAAACTGGCTTCCAGCTTCATCCGACAGTTGTTTTTTAAAACCAACCGGCAGAAGAAAGCGGCCCTTGGCATCCAGAGTAGCCTCGTATTCGCCGAGAAAACCAATCATTTGCAGGAATTTGTATCAATTTAATCACGAATTCACACAAAATAACACATTTTCCCACTGAATAACCAAATTCAGGAAAGTTTATTTTTTCCACAACTCTTTATTTGCCCGATAGTTAATGCCCGCAGGGATTTGAGCGCTGTCTTTGGTTACTTTGGGCTGAACTTATGTGTATTACCAGTGAATTGCGGTGGATTACTTGTGGAGATGATTTTAAATTACTTAATACCTATGCCCAATGGCCTTAGCTGGTTGCTCCGGAACGCCCCTGATAAAAAAACTCGGCATTAAGAATGATAAAAAAGTGTTGTTACTGAATGCACCGGATAATTATTTCGAATTATTGGGAACTACTCTTACGGGTCAGCTATGCAAAGGAAAGGAAGTCCCGGATTTGGTCCATCTCTTTGTAACAACGAACCGTATTTTTGAAAAAGAAATGAGAGGATTGATCCCGCTGATCGCCCAGAAACCCGACATCATTATTTGGGTTAGCTGGTATAAGAAGGCTGCCAGGATGGTAACTGATATAACAGAAGACACTATACGCAATTACGCCTTGAACAATAATTTAGTAGATATAAAAGTATGCGCCGTTAGCGATTGGTGGAGTGGAATAAAATTAGTAGTACCGGTAGCGAAAAGAAAAAAATCTTAATCAAAATAATGCGACTGTTTGTCGTATGATCTCATGCATCCAAAACAATTATCCATTAATGACTTTACCTATACCCTCCCCCCTGCTAAAATAGCCTATTACCCCCTTCCTGAAAGAGATGAGTCTAAATTACTGATATACCAGAAGGGTACTATTTCGGAGAATATTTACCGGCAACTTGCGCAATATATTTCGACTGAATCATTGTTGATATTCAATAATACCAAAGTAGTGGAGGCCCGATTATTATTTCAAAAAGATTCCGGGGGAGTCATAGAAATCTTTTGCCTTGAACCACGAACCCACCATAAAGACGTCAACCTGGCTATGCAGCAAACAGGAAGTATTATTTGCAACTGCCTCATCGGGGGCGCCTCCAAATGGAAAGCAGGGCGGGTTCTGGAAAAGAAAACTCTTTATCAAGGTTCCGAAATAACTTTAAATGCAACATACGTTGAAAAGATTAATGAAGCATTTGCGATTGAATTAAGCTGGCTGCCGGTCCACCTTTGTTTTGCAGATGTATTACATGTTTTTGGAGCTACTCCGCTCCCCCCCTATATAAAAAGACCGGCTACTGATGCCGATGCAGAAAGATACCAAACAATTTATGCTGCATGCCGCGGTTCCGTGGCGGCCCCCACAGCGGGGCTTCATTTTACTTCTGCTGTCATGAAAGCCCTCGAAGAAAAAAAAGTAAAAAAAGAATATGTAACGCTTCATGTGGGCGCGGGTACATTTAAGCCGGTAAAAGCAACCACCTTGGAAATGCACGATATGCATGCAGAATTCATGGATGTTTCCATAAAGACTATAGAAGTTATGCTGGAAAATATAGAAAATGGTATAACGGCTGTTGGCACTACTTCTTTACGCACCGTGGAAAGCTTATACTGGCTGGGAGTAAAAATTATCCTGCAACCAACCATATCCGTAACAGACCTTTATCTAAACCAATGGGACCCCTATGAATTACCCCGGAAGGATATTACACCATCCTATGCATTACAGACTCTGATCAGTTGGTTAAAAGAAAATAAATTGCCACGATTGATAACCACTACCCAAATACTGATAGCTCCGGGCTATTCATTTAAAATAATAAACGCCTTAATTACGAATTTACATCAGCCGCAATCCACCTTGCTGTTACTGGTGGCTGCCTTTATCGGAGAAGATTGGAAGAAGATCTATCAGTACGCGCTGGAGAATAATTTTCGATTTCTCAGTTATGGGGATGGGTGCCTGTTGCAGCGCCATTAAGTTTATCTTTTAATAAAGGCACTTCAATAATAAAAACGGAGCCTTTACCAGGCGTACTGTCAACTTTTATTTTTCCCCCGTGTGCATCCACCATGGCCTTTACATAGCTCAGGCCGAGTCCGAAGCCTTTCACATTGTGCAGGTTGCCGGTATGTGCCCGGTAAAATTTTTCAAATATGCGTTTAACTGTTTCTTTATTCATTCCAATTCCATTATCCTCTACCCGGATCTGTAAATTCTTATTTGTACTCTGGGTAGAAACTTTCAGCAGCATGTTATTATTGGAATACTTTATCGCATTATCTACCAAATTAGAGAGCATGTTCCGGAAATGAACGGGATCCGCTTCCACCCTATCTTCTTTGGCGTTCAATTCCAATTCGGTGCGCCCTTGCTTTTCTTCAATTTGTAACTGGTGGTTTTCAATTATGTCCTCCATCAATTCGTGAACGTGCATCGGACGTTTGGTTAATTGAACGTCCTGGCGGTCGGAAACGGCTGCCTGCAGGATAGTTTCTACGTGCTTGTTCATCCTTTTATTCTCTTCTTTGATGATGTCCCTGAAATAATCCATTTTACCCTGATCTCTCACCACTTTTTCATTCTTCAATGCGTCTACGGCCAGGGAAATCGTTGCCAGCGGCGTCTTAAATTCGTGGGTCATATTATTGATGAAATCATTTTTGATTTCACTCAATTTTTTTTGCCGAAGTAACGCATAGACGGTAACATAAAATGCAGCAATAATCATGAGCGTAAAAAATATGGCTCCAATGATCATCCAACGCATTTGGGTTAACACTACCTGTTTGATATTGGGTACAATAACGCTGATCTCTTCATCCGGCACCAGGTTTTCCCAATCGCTGCCCCCGGCCGGCTGTAACGGGTAATATGTTTCGAGATTACGGGTAGAATCGAGTTTACTTTCTTCCAGCATCTTTTCATAATTGCGGGTCTTCATTTCATAGCGTAACAAGTTGGTATTTATGATCGCAAACTCGTAATTCAGTTTGGGCAATCCCTGTGCATTAAAGGCCTGGCGTATTTTTTCGGACACTTCAAACTCGGTAAATTTCTGGGCCACCCCGCTGGGTTTCATTAGTTCTGACTGCAACTGTTCGGAAGGAAAACTGAAACCGGGTTTGGCGCGGTAGGATTTTAAGGAAGGAAGTGTTCCTTTTTGCTGTGACAATTGCTGGCTTACTTCAATCACCCCATTTACGACCTTCCAGGAAAATTCCTCCTGGCGGTCGGCTAACATAATGCGTAACCAGTTGTATTGAATATAAATAGTACCTATCAGCGACAGGGTTATGAGGGCAATTATTATCGGAAAAAGCTTTTTCAACGGTAATTATAATTTGATGCGTTCCATAATAACTTGCCGTTTTTACTAATCCCATGATTTGGGCAGGTACCCCCCAAAGGCAGTTATTTGTTAACGGGCAAAAATAGCGATTGAGTTCCTAAACTCATATTATGCTAATTTACAGTGTTTCACTTTAACTAAGTTTTACCGAAAGAATGAGGGCCAATACAGCCTCCCGGTTCATCGGCAGGTCTGCAGGGGGATAGGCCCGAAACTGGTTTTTTGGTTATTGATTAATCCCTTAATTTAGAAATATGATTGAACCTGCTGCCGGCATATTGCTTATTGCGGAACCTTTCCTGAAGGATCCTAACTTTATGCGAACCGTTGTGCTGCTTTGTGATCACCAGACAGATGGCAGTTTTGGTTTTGTAATCAACCGGCATTACGAACATACGCTTAATGAATTGATGAATGATCTAGATGAATTACCGCTTCCGGTTTTTTACGGTGGACCGGTACAAATGGATACCATTCATTTCTTACATCAATACCCGGATAAAATTCCGGGCAGCCAGGAAGTGCAAAAAGGGATTTATTGGGGAGGGGATTTTGAAACGGCCATTACGCTCCTGCAAAATGGTGGTATCGATAAATCAAAAATCCGCTTTTTTATTGGTTACAGCGGATGGAGCGATGGCCAACTCACCAATGAATTAAAAGATAAATCCTGGCTTACTGTAGAAGCCAATCGAAATATTGTTTTTCATAAAGAGGCGGATGAGATATGGAAAGAGTCTCTGAAATTATTAGGAGGAGATTATGAGCAATTAGTTAATTACCCCATAGATCCGCAATTGAACTAGTTTATTGATGAGGAGTTTCAGTTAGAAGTTTGAATCCAATATAACAACTTACGCTGCAATTCTTCTTCCCAATCCAAATATTACCAACCCCAGTACTATTACAATACTCAATGCCCACCGTAATCCAACTTCATGCGCTACCAATCCAATAAGGGGCGGCCCAATTAAGAATCCGGTAAAGCCAACCGTGCTCACCGCTGCTAATGCCGCGCTCGTTGCCATCGTTTCAGTTCGACCGGCAAGAGAATAAACAATGGGTATAATGGTGGATACGCCAAAACCCACGAGACCAAAACCCAGAATAACTAAAAACGGTTGCTGAATACCGATAGCTAACCCCAACCCGGCCGACAGCAGTAAGCTATCCATCATTAGAATCCCCCGGTAACCCATTTTAGCGGTTAACCAATCACCAATCAACCGGCCAAAGGCCATCATAAAAGCAAAAGCGGTATAGCCGGTTGTGCTTACCCTTTGGGTATCATTTAATACCTGCTGAAAGTACAACGAACTCCAGTCCGCCATCGCTCCTTCGCACAATGCACAGCAAAAGCAAATGGCACCCAGCAACCAAAGCGCTTTATCAGGCCAGGCAAATAATTTTTGTTCGACCGTTCGGGTAGAATCTTTTTTTATCAGTTTAAGAAGGAAGGATACAGCCAGCAATGAAATAATTACCCCAACCCAAACAAAATGCTGGCTGATACTCATTCTTGCTTTCATCGATATTCCACCCAAAAGAGCACCAGTCATAGCACCAATACTCCACATACCATGAAATGAAGACATCAATGGCCTGCTATACATTTCCTGTTGTACTAATACAGCCTGGGTATTCATGGCGATGTTCAATACGTCGCCCCAGAACCCAAAAAAAAACAAAACGACCGATAGTACAATCACAGAATGACTAAACCCAATGCCCGCCAATAACACTACATATAAAATAGCGGAAATGAAGGTCATTATCCGGCTTCCAAAGTGCGATACAGCCCATCCTGCAAAAGGCAGGGCAATAAAAGATCCCAGCGGCAGCATAAATAAAATTGCTCCTAATTCCGCCTCGTTAAAATGAAATTTTTCTTTTATGGAAGGTATGCGAGCGGCCCAGGTAGCAAAAGTGCAACCGCAGCAAAAAAAGAAAACGGAGATGGCGATCCGGTGTACCAGGGGTTGTGTAAAACGCATGCGGATAATTAGGCTAAAGATAATTAATAAACCTGCTTAAAACTTTGAGATAAAAAGGGCTGACAATTAGCTATGGGTTACCAGATGCCATTATAACTTGATCCTGCAATTTTCATATTTAAAAAAAAGTATTTGAAAACATACGCCGTATTTTGAAATATATGCTTTGCACACTAGATTTTCTTTCACATGCGGCTCTTTTTTATCTTCACTATTCGTGTGCACTCGTGCTGTCTGTTCGCTCTCATTCCCATACTTTATTCGTACTGATTTGTGTTCACTATTCTTGCTTATTCGTGTTACTTATTTGCGTTCATTCGTGTCAAAAAAAAACCCTGGAATAGTACCAGGGCTCTTAAACTAGCATAAATTTTCGCGGATGATGGACCACTCCTGACTGTTATTGGGGAAATATTATTACCCCCGCTCAGGGAAGAATTTGAACCCTCCAACAATATTCTTCACAGGTACTTCTTTTACCGGCCTCTCTATAAGAATAAATTATTTTTCAATTGCGGTGGCTCCTTCCACTAATACAATTACTTTGTTATTGAGAACTTCTACAAACCCACTTTGAATATCGAAGAAGGCCAGGTGGTTGGTCTTATCCTTCAGCACTTTCACCCGGCCTGCTTTTAATGCACTTACCAGCGGTGCATGTTTTTCCAGCACTTCAAACAAACCGGAGATACCCGGCAGTTGCACGCCGTAAACATCATCGCTGAATAACTTTCTTTCAGGTGTTAATATTTCTAAATTCATTCCTGATTGTTTTCGGTTTATTGTTTATGGTTTCTGACTTGCCAGGATAAACCACAAACCATAAACTGTATTATCCCTGGGCCTGCGCCATCAACTTCTTCCCTTTTTCTATCGCATCATCTATAGTACCTACGAGGTTGAATGCTGCCTCGGGGTATTCATCCACTTCTCCGTCCATAATCATATTAAAACCACGGATTGTTTCTTCAATCGGAACCAGAATTCCTTTCAAACCGGTAAATGCTTCCGCTACGTGGAAAGGTTGCGATAAAAATCTTTGTACTTTCCGGGCCCGCTGAACGGTCATTTTATCATCATCACTCAACTCATCCAATCCAAGAATGGCAATGATATCCTGCAGCTCCTTATACCTCTGTAAAATTAGTTTCACCCGGTTCGCGCAGGTGTAGTGAGCTTCCCCAACCACCTGCGTGGTAAGAATGCGCGAGGTTGAATCTAATGGATCCACCGCGGGGTAAATACCTAAGTCGGCGATTTTCCGGCTCAATACCGTAGTAGCATCCAAATGCGCGAATGTAGTTGCGGGCGCCGGATCAGTTAAGTCATCCGCCGGAACATACACCGCCTGCACTGATGTAATGGAACCATTCTTGGTGGAAGTAATGCGTTCCTGCATGACTCCCATTTCTGTTGCAAGAGTTGGTTGATATCCCACTGCGGAAGGCATCCGGCCCAAAAGAGCGGACACTTCCGATCCGGCCTGGGTAAAACGGAATATATTGTCTACAAAGAATAAGATATCTTTTCCTTTTCCCTGTCCGTCCCCATCCCGATAGTATTCAGCAATCGTAAGACCACTTAATGCAACCCGAGCTCGGGCGCCGGGAGGTTCATTCATTTGTCCGAATACGAAAGTAGCCTTTGATTCGGAAAGTTCTTTCATATCCACTTTGCTAAGGTCCCATCCACCATTCTCCATACTATGTTTGAATGCATCTCCATATTTCATAATGCCGGCCTCGATCATCTCACGCATAAGATCGTTTCCTTCACGTGTTCTTTCTCCCACTCCGGCAAATACAGATACCCCGGAATATGCTTTTGCGATATTATTAATTAGCTCCTGGATCAATACTGTTTTACCCACTCCTGCTCCACCAAACAAGCCAATTTTTCCTCCCTTAGCATACGGTTCGATGAGGTCAATTACTTTAATACCGGTAAACAATATTTCAGATGCGGTACTGAGGTGTTCAAAAGCTGGGGGCTTAGCATGAATGGCGCGGCTGTTTTCTTTTGATACAGGAGGTAATCCGTCAATAGGATCGCCAGTTACATTAAAAAGACGGCCCTTAATAGCATCGCCGGTGGGCATCGCGATCCCTTTGCCGGTATCAATCACTTCAAGACCCCGAACCAGGCCTTCCGTTCCATCCATGGCAATGGTCCGAACGCTGTCTTCCCCCAGATGCTGTTGCGTTTCAAGGATCAGCAAATCACCATTCGGGCGCCTCAATTCCAATGCATTATAAATTTCAGGCAGCTTTCCTTCAAACTGCACGTCTACTACTGCACCAATGATCTGTTTGATCTTTCCAACATTAGCCATAAAGTATGTTTAAGAGAAGGAATTCCACCTTTGCTTCAGCGCCGGCAGAGTAATAATTTGGCCGCAAAGGTAAGGGAGGAGGGGGAAAATGAAAAATGTAGAATGAAAAATATAAAATGAAAAATGTAGAATTAGAAATGCTGATCATCCCTGAAAATGACGGTCCGGCCAGATTTAGGCCATGTAAGGAAGGAAATGGAAAATGTAGCATGAAACATTTAATACCCGTGTGCCCCGTCTGCGAGATAGTTAGGCGGAAAGGCAGTAGGATGACAGATGAAAATTGTAAAATGAAAAGGGCCGATACGTTCTGGATACCGGAACTTAATGCCTAATAATTCTCCATCTCAAAGAGTATTTTCTTTTTTTTAAATCCACCACTAGGTGCTAGTTAGGCTGAAAAATATTGATCAGGAAAACCAGGAGGATTATACTCATCAAAGTCCAATGGGAGAATAAAAAGATATCCTTCGTCCCGATAAGACTTCAGGATTTTATGGGTAGATCCGAAATGGTCATAAATAAAACCAATACCCCTGTTTCCTTTTGGCAATACATCTTCCGGAGCATTCCCATTTTCAAAAGGACCATCTTCATAAATCCTGAAATCATCTATAATTAAAACGTCCTTATAACATGTCCTTGCCATGCTGATGACTTCAATTTCATTCTCTAGCGGTAATCTAAGGCTTTCATCTTTTTCAGCATTATATTCCATGATTCCCTCTTCTGCCCCAGGGAAATGAGCATCCAGCCAAAAGATACAATTGCCTTTTAGCGTTGGCAATTCCCGCAAAAGAACGGGCGTGCTGGCGCCTGCAATTATTTTTACATTTTCGGATAACTGAAACCTTTTTTTTGCTAAGGCAGCAATTTGAGGAATAATCTCGATTGAAATAATTTTTTGAAACGGATTTTGCAGAGCAACGGCAACCCCATCCCCTTTCCAGGTACCTGTTTCTACAAAATAAATTGCGTTATAGTCCTTTGATATTTTGTTTAAGGCAAACCTGCTTATCGACCCCATTCTGATTTATTTAAACAACCCCTGCAAAATACCGCTTTTCTTTTTCTGAATAATGAGACCAATAGAAGTTACTACAAATTCATTCAACTGAAGCTTTAGGTGCACCTCTTGAAGATGAGGAAAAACATCTACCATGAAATCTTCCGGCAAACCGCCCAGAGAATAATCCAGTTCTTCCACGAAATGGCCTGATTGCCTGAGTTCATTCACCATAGAATCAATATCTCTTTTTCTGAAAACGACAGTATCCGCATCGTCGATCGTCTTTTCATCTGAGGAGATATTAAACTCAGTAGTATGTACAGCCCAACCACCCGGTTTAAGTGTATTCAATTGATTTTTCAGAAAGTGCATACCTTTTTTAATAGTACCTAAATGCTCAAATGAGCAACTTGACCAGTTAAAGTCGAACTCTTTAAGGTCAGTGGGGATATTATTCATATCGACTGGCCGATAAGAGACATGTTGCTTCAATGTTGTGTCGTCACATAACCCTCTTATATTTAATGATTCAATGCCAAAGCAAAGTTGGTTGGCATTCGTCCACCCTAATTCCACTCCTTTTTCGGGTAAAATGTCCGTGGCAACAACATTACAACCGTATTTGGCAAAAATAGAGGGACCGGGTTCGGTTCCCACTGCGAATACCAAACCTTTCATTCCTTTCTTAATACAACCCCTCTCCCACAAAGCCTGCATCACATACACAAACTCCCATTGTTTGCGGTGAAATTTTGGTTCTTCGTTCAGCTCATTGCACCAACGCTTATACCAATCCGACTGCATGTCCTTAGCCTTGCATAATTCAGACTTTCGTTTGCCCGAGTCATAAACCAGGGAGGTATTCCATTTTCGTTCCAGCATCAGGACCATTTTTTAATTAAAGTAATTGATATACTTTCAGATACTCTTTTGCCTTTTCATTCCAATCAAATTGCATTCCTCTTTTTATAATAGCCACTGCCATCTTTTCTCTTTCATATTGGATCATTCCTTCCTTAAAAACCCGTTGCATGTGTTGACCATCAAAGGAAGAAAAATAAAAAGAAACATCCCCTCCAATTTCCGGAAGCGAGGTTAGTGCAGAAAGAAAAAGCGGCTTACCAAACTGCATTGCTTCTACCACCGGTGCTCCAAAACCTTCAGCCAACGAGGGATGTACATAAGCAAGGCAATTTTCAAGATACCAGCCCTTTTCCCCTTCCGACACGGGCCCCAGTACGTGAAGCCTGTCCTCAACTCCTGCATCAATGGCATCTTTTTTCATTCTTTCAATATAATCAGGATCATCGAGACGACCGGCAATGAGTAACTCAATATCTTCATTATGCAATAAAGGTACCAGTACATGGTAGTTCTTTTTGGCATTGACATATCCCATTCCAAACAGGAAAGGTCTTGATGGCTTGTAAGAATAAGCGTTTAGTTTAGGGGGATGTACTTTATGGGTACCATTATGCACAACCAGTACAGGCTTTTCTTTCACCTCACAATGCTGAAGCACATCCTTCTTGCAAAAATCAGATATACAAACAATTGCATCTGCTTTGTCAATTAACGATTGTGTATGTGCCAGGCTCTTTAGCTGTTCGTCAATAGATTTACCCTCGTGTAATGGATTGAGGTCATGAATAGTCAATACTATTTTAATGTGGGGATACTTTTTTTTATCTGGAATAACTCTTCCCGACTGAAAAGGAGCATGCCATATGTCACAGTTACGCAAAAAAGGATGAAAAAAATTCCATATGCTCTTTTGCTCAACAATATGATTTGCAGAAGAGCCAAATGATTTTGATGCTGAAGGTGGCACATAAAACGCCATGCTCGCCGATCCATCTTCCTTCAGCAATTCTTGAACATAGTTGCCGAGATTAAGGCAATAATGATATAAACCCGAGTTCGGGTGTTTCATCAGGTCGCAGTCAAGAATAATCTTTTTCATCGAACAGAATTATTTGTAATACAACAGATGCCTGAATCCCCACAGATCTATAAATGCTTAGTGTAAGATAAAATCATGAATGTAACCGAAGGTTTAGTTATTTGTATAAATAATCTAATCCTGGTGTCATTATTTTAGCAAGCCCAACTATCTTATTCTTTTAACCTGGAATTAAGGTTACATTTTGCTATTCAGTATTTACCAATGACATGATCCCTCCTAATAGTACATCTTTTGCACAAATCAAAGCTTCAACCATCAGAAAGGGTATAGTTTTTGAAGACTTCAATAAACATTCCAAATCCTGAGAATATGAAAAAAATCATTTTTGATTGTGAAAGGATGAAATACCAGGATACCGGACTTTTTCATTATTGCCTGAACTTAGGCAAACAGCTGGAAAAAAATTTCAACCTTCAAGACGAGCAATTGTTTTTTTATACGCCTCCCGGACAACAGGAATGGTCTTATTGCTCCGCTAATCATATTACACAAAACCCATTGCATAAATTTGTTTTGCCATCTTTACACTCATTTGATATCTGGCATGCTACCTATCAGAATACACAATACATGCCAATGCAGAATAGAAAGATCAAAGTGGTGCTTTCCATACATGATCTTAATTTTTTGTATGATGAACAAAAATCTGCGGCCAAAAAACAAAAATACTTACGTTACCTGCAAAATCTTATCCATAGGGCAGACGCAATTATTTGCATATCGGATTTTAGTAAAAATGATGTACTCAGTCATTGCAAGGTAGATAATAAGCCGTTGTATGTAGTGCACAATGGAACTAACCTGCTTGTAACACCTGGTCTTTCTTCGATATCTTATAAACCCCATAAACCATTTCTTTTTTCAATCGGTGTAATCAACAGAAAAAAGAATTACCATGTACTATTACCTTTACTGCAAAGCAATACCCTGGAGTTGCTTATTGCGGGCAAATACGATGATGAGGATTATCTTTCATTTATAGGACAAAGATCAAGGGAGCTAGGAGTTGAAAAAAATGTTCATATGCTGGGCTGTATTTCTGAAAAAGAAAAATCCTGGTATTTTAATAATTGCAGCGCATTTGCGTATCCCTCCATTTCGGAAGGCTTTGGACTACCAGTAGTAGAAGCAATGAGTTGTGGCAAACCGCTTTTTTTGTCAGACAAGACAGCGCTGCCTGAAGTCGGCGGGGATGTTTCATTTTATTTCCGTGATTTTACCCCCGATCATATCAAGCAAGTCTTTAATAATGGAATGAAGAAATATAATACCAACGGTAACGGGATGTGTGAAAAGATAAAGGAAAGAGGGCATACCTTTTGCTGGAATAAATCAGCCAATGAATACCTGGAAATTTACCGGTCGCTTTATTAATACAACTTTTTTGATTTATTTAAAATGAAGGTCTACAGACGTCTTTTGGCATACGCCCGGCCTTTCCGGTGGTTTGTAATTCCATTTTCAATTTTTACGCTGTTGGCCGTTATATTCAGTGTTTTCCAATTTGCACTTATTATTCCTTTATTGAATGTGCTTTTCGATCATCATTCAGACCAGGAGGTTATAGCAGCGCCGGCCTTTTCTTTTTCTACCGGCTTTGTCAAAGATATTTTCTATTACCAGTTTTACCGGTTGAGAGCGCTGAATCCAGCTTATACTCTTTACTTTATCACGATCATAATAATCTGTGCAGTATTGCTCAACAATCTTTTTCGCTACCTGGCTCAACGTACGCTGATTAAAGCAAGAACCCTACTGGTAAAAAGAATTCGGGAAGCTTTATTTGAAAAAATCAATTGCCTGCAAATGGGCTTTTTTACCAAAGAACATAAAGGCGACCTGATCTCGAGGATGAATTCCGATGTATTCGAAATCGAAGGAGTAGCTGCAAGTTCATTAGAAGTTTTGATCAAAGAACCCTCAATGGTTATCGGCTACTTTATTGCCTTATTTGCAATTTCAACACAGCTCACTTTATTTACATTAATCATAATTCCGCTTTCAGCCCTGGGTATAGCAACCGTTCAAAAAAAATTAAGAAGAGAAGCAAAAGACACTCAGGCCTCAATAGGCAGGCTATTAACCATCATGGATGAAACCCTTACTGGGATGCGGATTATACGAGCATTCAATGCAACAGGTTTTATCTTAAAAAAATTCAGCCGGGAAAATGATTTTTACCGCAACGCCAGCCTGCAGGGTTTTAAGAGAAGAGAAATGGCTCCCGCTTTTTCCGAAGCAGCCGGTATAATCGTTGTTGCCGGTATTTTATTATATGGCGGCAACCTTATTTTAAAGAACGGTCAGGGTGCTGCGGGTATTCAAGCCAGTGAATTTATTGCTTTCATTGCGATCTTCTCCCAGGTATTGCGCCCGGCCAAAGCCATGGTGGTGGCAGGAGCCAATATCCAACGGGGCCGGGGGGCCGGTGAAAGGATACTGGAAATTATAGACAAACCAGTTGAAATAATAGATAAAGAAGATGCTATAGAACTGGCCAGGTTCTCCAATGAAATTGAATTCAGGAATGTTGATTTTACTTACTCCACCAGGCCGGTATTGAAAAATGTAAGCTTTACCATTCCGAAGGGAAAGACCATTGCACTGATCGGATCATCGGGCGTGGGCAAATCAACCATTGCCGACCTGATTCCCCGATTTTATGAAGCAACCAGGGGGGCTGTGTTGATTGATGGTATAAATGTGAAAGATTATAAAATGGAATCTCTCCGGAGTGCAATGAGTTTTGTTACGCAAGAAATTTTCCTGTTTAATGATACTATCTTCAATAATATTGCCCTAAGCCGCCCCGACGCCTCCAAACAAGAAGTGATCAATGCCGCTAAAATTGCTAATGCCCACGACTTTATTATGCAAACGGAGAATGGCTACCAAACTATAACAGGCGATAGGGGAATCCGTTTATCAGGAGGTCAACGCCAACGACTTTGTATAGCCAGGGCCGTATTAAAAAATCCTTCTATTCTTATTTTAGATGAAGCTACTTCTGCTCTGGATACTGAGTCCGAAAAAATCGTTCAGGACGCACTCAGCAAACTGATGAAAGGAAGAACAACCCTTGTTATTGCCCACCGCCTCAGTACGATCCGGGAAGCAGACGAAATCATTGTGTTATTCAATGGGAAGATTATAGAGCGGGGACATCACAATGAACTTATTGAAATTGAGGAAGGTGTTTACAAGAAACTTACGCAAATGCAACAGATTGCCTGATATGATTCTCTTTCAAACCTTTTTATTTCTCTCACCTCGAACATCAACAATAACCTATTGAAAGAATGTTCTTCTACCCCGAATGAAAAAAGTGGTTGATTAAAAGCCTGACCATTATAATCGGAATAAGAGGAACCATTCTCCGGAAAAGGTTATGCCTGTTTTTCAAAGGAGGCAGGTATCAAATAGATTTCAAACCAAATTACCCCCAAATCAGCCTCCGTGATACTGAAATTAATGCTCTCTCCCGGTTACCGATTTCTTTTGACAGACTAATTAAGAAACGTGTTATGCAATTTCCCGGCCTGATGCATCCGCTAAGAAACTAACCATATGAGAAAGCATTTTGCCTCTCTTGCCGGAATAATGGTTGCGGGCATCCTGATTCCCAATTCTGCTTTCCTTCAAACTCCGATCTTAAGAGTTGATAACAAAGAAGAGCATGGAGTTTATCTGAAAACCTTATCAGTGACTATCAAAGTGGTGGGCACTATTGCCACTACTACACTTGAAATGACTTTTTATAATACAAACGGACGTATCCTGGAAGGGGAACTCAGTATTCCTATACCCGAAGGCGCTTCGATATCCAGATATGCGTTAGACATCAATGGTAAAATGCGCTATGCAGTTCCGGTAGATAAGGCCAAAGGCACACAGGTATTTGAAGCCATTGAAAGAAGAGGCGTGGACCCCGGCCTCCTTGAAAAAACGGAAGGTAATAATTTCCGGACTCGCATTTACCCCATTCCTCCCCATGGTCAACGGACCATCATCATCGGTTACGACCAGGAACTAACCATCAGCAATAATCATGCGCTCCGTTATCATATTCCACTTGATTATAAAAAAGTTATCCCGGCGTTTTCCATGGATGTAACCATTTTACAAACGCAAATGAAGCCCCGTATTGAAGAAAATCCCGCCGGTTTGGTTTTTGAGGAATGGAACAATAATTATTTTGCCAGTATACATAAAAATAATTTCGTGCCTGGGCCGGCCCTTTCTTTTTCGATACCCAAAACGTCCGATTACAACGAAATAATGGTTCAGCAAAAAGAAGAAGGCTACTATTTCCTGGTAAATCTATTTCCAAACAAAGATTCAAAATCTAAAAGATTACCGGATGAAATCACCGTAATTTGGGATGTTTCTCTCAGTGGCTTACATCGAAATATTCCACTTGAACTTGAGTTGTTAGGAGCCTATCTCAAAAAAACAAAGAAAATACTGGTGAGCCTGGTTGCCTTTAACAATCAGGCCCGAAAACTGAGAGAATACTTTATTCAAAACGGTAACTGGAATGAATTAAAAAAGGATATTGAACGATTTACCTATGATGGCGGCACCAGCTTCGAAAACATAATATATCCCGCCAGTGAAGAATACCTGCTCTTTACTGATGGTATCAGCTCTTTCAATAATACCAATTTTCCATTGCCAGATAAACCAGTATATACTATTACTTCTTCCCCCCGTTCAGATTTTTCCCAATTACAATATATTTCTCAAAAGACAAGCGGGAGGTTTATAAACCTGAACGCATTAAAAACGGAAGAAGCGGTAAAGCTACTTATTGAACAGCCCCTTCAAATAATTAATATTAGGAAAAGTAATGCAACGGAAGAAGTTTACCCTTCTGTTCCTTTCCCTATAATAAACAATTGCAGCCTGGCAGGTTTTACCCGCGACGCTTTTGCTGATATCACTATCGTATTGGGCTATGGTTCATCAGTACAAAGTGAGAAGAGAATAGTACTAAATGCCTCCCGGCATACTGTCACCAACATTAACATTGAACGCATCTGGGCGCAAAAAAAGATCGCCGAACTCGATATCCAATATGATAAGAACAAAAATACCATTGAACAATTAGGAAAAAAATATGGCATCGTTACCCGTAATACTTCGCTGATCGTTTTGGAACTTGTAAACGACTATGTACAATACGAAATTGAACCACCAGCAGAACTGCGCGAAGAATATGACCGTCTCCTCAAAGAACGCAATCGCCTCTTTACCCAACAGCAACGCGTAATTAATAACAATGCAGAATTATATTTTAACCGGCTTAAAGACTGGTATGGTATCGAAATTGAAGAAGAAGATAAAACGAAAATTAACCAACCAATACCAAGAGCATCCGGCAACCCCGGTAGTGGAAATACTGTTGCCAACAGAACAACCACAAACAACCTAGCTCATTCCGATTTAACCGAACGGTTTGACCAGGGCAATCAACAGCTATCGGAAGTAGTAGTGGTAGGTTATGGAGTTTCCAGCAGAAGAGCTTTAACAGCCTCTATTACCAGCATTAGAAATAATCAACTTGCGAACGGAAATTCTATAAACAGTGTCCTGGCAGGAAGAGTGGCAGGACTATCCATTAATCCACACAATGGATTTCAAATAAATAACCAATCGTATATTACTATCCGGGGCGTGGGAAGCTTTACAGGGAATAACCCACAGTTTATTATTGATGGACGCGTAGCATCCCCGGAAGAGATACAATTGCTCAATATAAATGACATAGAAAGCATTGAAGTCATTAAAGGAGGATATTATATTCCTTCCGGAACCTCTCCCGGCCGCATTTATTTTAATCGAAAAGATCCCAGGCTTCCACTTATTAACTGGAAAAAGATTCGTTTCATTTCTGATACTTCACGGGCTCTTTTTAAAGCGGGTGATGGTACGCTTGTTGCGCCCTACATATCAACGCTGGCAAAAACACCACAGGAAAAACGATATCAAAAATACCTGGAGATTAGAGAAGCATATATTAATTCTCCAGCTTTCTATTTCAACACCGCTACCTGGTTTTTGGAAAGTGATGATTACGAAACCGGGCTCACGATACTTCAGAATTTAACCGAATTGGATCTGCAGGACCATGAACTGTATAAAATGATGGGCTATAAATTTAAAGAATTGGGCGAATACAATATGTCAGTACAGGCATTCAGGAAAGTACTTGAATGGAGGCCGATGGAACCGCAAAGCTATCGTGATTATGCCCTGGCTTTGCAGGATGCGGGTTATTTTCAGAACGCGCTGGATACTTTGCACCTCGCCCTTACCCGAAATTATGCATCGGAAGTAGCAGGTATGTATCCAGGTATTGAAGAAATGATCGTTACGGAAATCAATCAACTTTTATCGCTATATAAGAAATTGGACCGCTCAGCCATACCGGAAAGCTTAATCAAACCCATGCCCGTTGACCTGCGGGTGGTAGTTAACTGGAACATGAATGATACCGACCTCGATCTTTGGGTTACCGACCCCATTGGAGAAAAATGCTATTATGGTCATAAGAATACCCAGTTAGGCGGACGCCTCAGTAATGATTTTACCCGTGGCTATGGCCCCGAGCAATTCTTATTAAAAAAAGCGGTGCGCGGCAGGTACAAAGTACAAGTCCATTTTTATGGCGAGCGCCAGGTAAAACTGGTGGGTCCCACTACAGTACTAGCTGAAATTATCATCCATTACGGAACAGCTAACCAACAACGACAGGTGATTACCCTGCAAATGGAAAAAGGAGGGGGCACTGTTTTGATTGGAGAGTTTGAAGTTAAATGATAGGTGAGCAAAGAAGTGGCCATTCCGGGCACTCCAAATTTAGGACTACCCCACTTTTTTTTAAGCCCGGCAAACCGACCCACTACTTTCTCCGTAATTCAATATAGTGCTTACCGTTTATATCCTGAAAGGGCCGCGAAAGCGGTCCTTTCTTTTTCCATTTAGCTACCGCTCATTAAAATTTCTGTTTACCACCCGCTATATTTCCTATCTTTCTGGTGAGCCCTTCTCCAATCCTGGATACCCCCCCATTCAACTCAAAAAATAAAAACACCGGTATGAAAAGAAACTTACTGATTATTTTGTTCGGAATTATGCTGGCCAATTGCAATAACGCCGATACCAAAAAAGAACCAGCAGCTCAAGAGGTTAAACAGTACAGCATCGAACAGTTTTACAAAAGCAGCAATGCCGGAGGGGGGTCTTTTTCATCAGATGAAAACAAGCTGCTGATCAGCAGTAATGAAAGCGGTATATATAATGCTTATGAAATTGATATTGCCAGCGGACAAAAAAAACCGTTGACCAATTCCACCAAAGAATCCATTTTCGCCAATGATTATGTACCCGGCACCTTCAACATAATTTACGGTGCTGATAAAGGAGGCAACGAAAACGATCATCTTTATTTGCTGAAAACCGACGGATCAGTAAAGGACCTCACACCCGGCGAAAAAGAGAAAGCTAATTTTTATGGGTGGAGCCGGAATAATAAATCATTCTACTACAGCAGTAATAAAAGAGACCCTCGCTTTTTTGACCTTTATAAAATGGATACCGGCAGCTGGAAGTCTGGCATGATTTACAAAAATGATAAAGGCTTCGATGTGGGGGCCATTTCAGACAATGAGCGGTACCTGGTATTAATACAACCGGTAACCACCTCCTCCACAAATCTTTTCCTGGTAGATCAACAAACAAAACAGACAAAAAAAATAAACTCAGATAGCGTGGAAGCCAGCAATAATCCGCTGCAATTTTCAATGGATAATAGTATTTTTTATTACACCACGGATGAAGGGGACGAATTCCAGCATATCGTTAAATACGATGTGGCCAGCGGAGCCAAAGAAAAACTATTTAGTACTAACTGGGATGTGATGTATATGTCCCTATCATATAATGAAAAATACCGGGTGATTGGCGTGAATGAAGATGGTAAAAACAAACTCTACATTTTTGATCATAAAACGGGACAGGAAGTCAATTTTCCCAAGATTGAAGACGGTGACGTACAGGCAGTGAATATCTCGCGCAGCGAAAATAAAATGCGGCTCAGCATCGGGGATAGCAAATCTCCCAATAATATTTACGTGTATGATTTCCCGACAAAAAATCTGAAAAAACTAACCAATACCCTTAATCCCGAAATGGATGGAAACGATCTCGTGTCGGCGGAGATCGTTCGGTTTAAATCTTTCGATGGATTGGATATTCCGGCCATCTATTACAAGCCACGCCAGGCTGGTGTTTCCAACAAGGTTCCCGCGTTGGTGTGGGTGCATGGAGGACCGGGTGGTCAGTCAAGAACCGGGTATTTTTCGCTCATTCAATACCTCGTTAATCATGGATATGCGATCCTTGCCGTTAATAACCGCGGCAGCAGCGGCTACGGAAAAACATTTTTTAAAATGGATAACCGCAATCATGGGGATAAAGACCTGAAAGATTGTATATGGGGTAAGAAATACCTCGCTGCCTTACCATATATCGACTCTTCCAAAATTGGAATTATTGGTGGCTCCTATGGCGGTTATATGACGCTTGCAGCATTATCTTTCCACCCGGACGAGTTTAAGGTGGGAGTAGATCTTTTTGGAGTAGCCAACTGGTTAAGAACATTAAGGGAAATTCCACCATATTGGGAATCTTTCCGGAATGCCTTGTATGAAGAAATTGGTGACCCCAATACCTCCGACACCGTTCGCCTGAAGCAGTACTCCCCGCTCCTCCATGCTTCCAATATTACCAAACCACTGATGGTATTACAGGGAGGAAACGATCCACGGGTGTTAAAAAAGGAAAGCGATGATGTGGTTGAAGCCGTTAAGAAGAACGGGGTGCCTGTTGAATACACTGTTTTCCCGGATGAAGGACATGGTTTTATAAAGAAAGAGAATGAGATAAAAGGGTATGGACAGATTTTGCAGTTTCTGGACAAACATCTGAAAGGAGAGAAAAAGGAGAAGGTAAATTAAGAATGAAAAATAAAGAATCATGATGTGAACTGATCTTTAACGGGCATCGGGTTCTTTTACCCCCCTCTTCATTCATTATACTTTGTTCTTTTTTTTTTCATCTGTCCGATAAATGAAACTCCGTTCGTCTGGTATAAAACAATTTCTTTCAACCATAAAAACAGGTTAGTATGGAAAAATTTATGC
Source organism: uncultured Chitinophagaceae bacterium (assembly GCA_963775145.1). GTDB lineage: Bacteria > Bacteroidota > Bacteroidia > Chitinophagales > Chitinophagaceae > Endoryza. The sequence goes on along the minus strand of CAVZHZ010000004.1, from coordinate 283,628 downwards.
TCATCTTTCACGGCGGGGTTGCCAGTAATGCGAGCCCCGAACAAATGCAGGCGAATATGGGTAAATGGATGGCCTGGATTGATAAACTGAACAAGGATAACCGCTATGTTAGCGGAGAACCTTTGCACCCGGGAGGCAAATTAATCAATGGCCGCAAATCAGTTACGGATGGTCCGTTTACCGAAGGAAAAGAAATAGTAGGCGGTTTTTTTATTGTAAATGCAAAGGATTATGATGAAGCCGTGGCACTTTGCGATGATTACCCGGATTACGACATGGGGGGAAAAATTCAGGTACGGCAGGTAATGAAGATGTAATCAATAGCAACCGTAAAATTTTGCAAAGTCCTGGAATGATTCGGATGGAGAAAATTTTCCCGGGTGAATGAATTTTTTTTCGGGTTAAAAAGATCATGTGCGGGCTACCAGGCATTGTTTATTATCTGCCTGATCCATTTCAATTCATGAACTAACCATTAAATTATCAATGATCCGATTGAATTTAAGATTTTGAATTCCTGATTCAGGTAGCCCCTGAGAAACCGCGGGAATGTTTGCATGTCGCTGAATGAACCTATAACTTCTAAGAACGTCCATCAACTGGTCGACCATCTTTTCCGGCATGAATCGGGAAAGATGGTTGCCGTGTTATGCAGGCTGCTGGGATTCGATAACCTGGAAACTGCGCAGGACATCGTACAGGATTCCCTACTTCAGGCAATGAACCGCTGGCGATATGGATCCATTCCCGACAATCCAGCGGCCTGGTTACACCGGGTAGCTAAAAATAAAGCCATCGATTACCTGCGAAGGGAAAAAAAATTCAGGCAAATCGCTCCTCAATACGCCTACTTGCTTCAGTCAGAATATAGCCTTTCATCAACCGTTACCAATTTGTTTGCTGAAAATGAAATAGAAGATAGCCAGTTGCGGATGATGTTCGCCTGTTGCCACTCATCGATAGCGGAAGAGTCGCAGGTAGCTATTGTACTTAAAACATTATGCGGATTAAGTACCACTGAAATAGCCAGGGCATTTATCAGTACAGATGAAACAATCAGTAAAAGGATTTACCGCGCCAGGGAAAAAATAAGAATTGAACAAATTACCCTGGAGGTACCGGAAAGCCCGGAATTACCGGTTCGGCTGGATGCGGTTTTAAAATCATTATACTTATTGTTTAATGAAGGATATAATTCCTCGCATCCTGATAACCTGATCCGTAAGGATCTTTGTGAAGAAGCCATCCGCCTTTGCTTTCTGCTTACCCAAAATAACCTTACGCGTTTACCCCGTACGTATGCATTATTGGCCCTTATGCATTTCCAGGCTTCGAGGTTGAATTCGAGAATAGATAATAAGGGCCATATTATTTTATTAAAATACCAGGATCGCTCCAGCTGGAACCATGCGCTGATTCAAAAAGGATTTGAATTGCTTGAACTGGCATCGGAACCGTTTGAAACCAGTACCTATCATTTTGAAGCAGCCATCGCTTCCCTGCACGCCGCCGCTCCTTCTATGGAACTTACCGACTGGAAAAGTATTTATCATTTATATGAATTGTTGTACCAGTTTCAACCAAACCCGGTTATTGCGTTGAATAAAGCTATTGCATCGGCCTATGCTATCAGTAAACAAAATGCAATGGATGAATTAAAGCAGGTAAAGGGATTGGAAAATCACCATCTCTATTATGCGTCACTCGGGGAAATTTGCTTTGAACTGCAACGTTGGTCGGAAGCCAGAACCTATTTTGAGCAGGCACTTCAACGCACTTCTTCACACTCCGAACAACAATTGCTTCGGGAAAAAATTGCGCTATGTAACTAGCTTTTCCCGGTTAAATGCCTGTACATCTTTCCTATTTTTGCGGTATGCAATTGGTGGAAGTAGCTAATACGGAATTGGCCAGGGCCTTTATTGAGGTGAATGTTGAATTAAACAAGAATAACCCGCAGTATATCCGTCCGCTGGATAAAGACATCAATGAAGTATTTGATCCGGCAAAGAATAAAGCGTACGCTTCCGGTGAGGCCACCCGCTGGATACTCCAAAATAATGAAGGCTTCCTCATTGGGCGGATCGCGGCTTTTGTCAATAAGAAATATAAGAACAAGGGGGATGAATTCCCGATAGGAGGCATCGGATTCTTTGATTGTATTAATGATCAGCATGCGGCAGATATGCTCTTTGATGTGGCAAAACACTGGCTCCTACAGCGAGGCATGGAAGCCATGGATGGTCCCATCAACTTTGGAGAACGGGATCGTTGGTGGGGCCTGGTGGTAGAAGGATTCCAGGAGCCATTGTATTGTATGAATTATAATCCTGCTTATTACCGGATGCTTTTTGAATCCTATGGTTTCAAAAACTATTACAACCAGCTTTGTTTTGGTCTTGATCCCAGGAAAAAACTATCTCAGAAGTTATACGATGCTCACGCCCTGTATGCAAATAATCCTGATTTCAAAACCATCAATATTAAGAAAAATCAGCTGGAAAATTTCGCCGATGATTTCACAACTGTATATAACAAAGCATGGGCGGGTCATGGAGGGTTAAAGGAACTTGAAAAGGACAGGGTACTTAGGCTGTTTAAAAAAATGGAGCCGGTTATGGATGAAAATTTGATCTGGTTCAGTTATTGTAAAAATGAACCGATCGCTATGTTTGTGAACTTGCCTGATTTGAATCAGCATTTCAAATTACTCAACGGCCAGTTTGGGTTATTACATAAACTCAAATTCCTTTGGTTGCAAAAAACCCGGCCCAATAAAAAATTTACCGGGATTGCTTTTGGTGTAGTGCCCGAGTTCCAGGGAAAGGGAATCGATGCGTTTATGATCGTTGAATCTGCTAAGACCATCCAACTACATACGCCTTATACTGAATTTGAAATGCAGTGGATTGGTGAGTTCAATCCAAAAATGATCAATGTTGTTAAGGGTGCCGGGGAAACATTTTGCAGCAGAATCTTAACCACTTACCGGTTTCTTTTCGACAGAACAAGAGAATTTAAGCGGCACCCGCTATTGTAAGCCAACCGAAAATGGTCCGGGCGGAGGATTTCTTTCGTCGGTGTTGAATTTATACTCTTTCCCATTCAAAATTGGACAGGATTTTTTTCACAAAGCGAAATGTAATAATGTCAATAACCTACCTTAGAAAATATTACGAAGAACATACCTTTGCCACGTATGGATAAATTCATTGTTTCTGCCCGCAAGTACCGGCCCCAGTTATTTGACACTGTGGTGGGCCAGTCGCATATTACAACCACTTTAAAAAACGCGATTAAACATCAACAACTGGCGCATGCTTTTTTGTTTTGTGGCCCGAGGGGCGTGGGCAAAACAACCTGTGCCCGTATCCTGGCAAAAACTATCAATTGCGAAAAACAAACCAAAGAAGGGGAGGCATGTAATAAATGTAATTCCTGTGTTTCGTTCAACGAAGGAACTTCTCTTAATATTCATGAGCTGGACGCGGCCAGTAATAATTCAGTGGATGATATACGAACCCTGGTGGACCAGGTTCGCTTTGCCCCACAGGCAGGTAAATACAAAGTTTATATAATTGATGAGGTTCACATGCTTAGTTCTTCCGCTTTTAATGCTTTTTTAAAAACCCTGGAAGAGCCTCCTTCTTATGCTATTTTTATTTTAGCCACCACCGAGAAGCATAAGATTATTCCAACCATCCTCAGTCGCTGCCAGATATTCGACTTTAAACGCATCACCACCAATGATACGGTAGAACACCTGGAAGACATTTGCAAAAAGGAACACATCCAAGCCGAAAAAGCCGCCTTGCAGGTAATAGCCCAAAAGAGCGAAGGCTGTATGCGCGACGCGCTCAGCATCCTGGATAAGATTGTAAGCTTCACTAATGGTGAAGTAAACTATTCCAATACCATGGAGCATCTTAATTTGCTGGATGCAGATTATTATTTTAAGATGCTCGATAGTATGCAACGGCAGGATTTAGCCGATGCCATGTTATTATACGACGATATAAACCGCAAAGGATTTGAAGGAGACATGGTATTGAATGGTTTTGCAGAATTTATCCGCAACCTGTTGGTATGTAAAGATGAAAAAGTAGCTGTGTTGCTGGAAGCCGTGGAAAGTTTCCGCGAGAAATATATCAGCACGGCCCGGCAAACAAACACGGCCTGGCTAATCAGCGCTTTGAATATTCTTAACGAAACAGAAATAAATTATAAAGCGGCCCGCAATAAACGGCTGCATGTAGAACTGGCACTTATAAAACTAACCTACCTGCAGCAGGCAATAGAACTTTCTTTTGATGGGGAAGGTCTCAATAAAAAAAAAATAGCAGCGGAAGCTAAGCCGGTAGCCTTTAGAAAAATTGCCCCCCTTGCCATTTCACCAAAAGAAGCGACTGGCTTGGGTACTAAAGCGGGAACAAAAAAAACAACGGCTAAACTAATAATTGAATCAGATTACGAAGTATTGCCTTCCCAGGCCATCAAGACAATGATTCAACCGGAGCCAATAAAGAATCAACCTCCTGCCAGCACAGCCACTCCAAAAATTTCGATGCTGCAGAATATCCGGCAACAATTCGCCAGCAAGCAAAATGGCGTGGTGGAAGACAGCATTTCACTAACAGAAGATAAATTACGGGAACACTGGAATAAGTTTACCCAACAATTGCGTGATAAAAAAAATCCGGCGGTTCAAAGTTTTGATATCGCCCGCCTGCGCGTTACCAGCGAATCTACTTTTGAAGTGATTTGCCAAAATAATCTTGAACAGAAATTTATTGACCAGGAACGCGGTAAATTAAACGACTACCTCCAGCAGTCTTTCAACAATAAAATGTTATTATACAGTATTGTCATTGATGAAACATCCACCGCGCCGGAACCCGCAGAAAAAAGTTTGAGTACAAAAGATCAGTTTCTGAAAATAGCCGAGCAGTACCCGCTGGTAAAGGAATTAAAAGACCGGTTACGACTGGAGCTGGATTATTGATAGAACTAGTGAATGGTGAATAGTCCGTATTAGAATTTATTAATTTCCGGGAAAGTGACAAGACTTTGTTTCGGACGTCATCCGACACAATTTGTACGTTATTCCTGCGGCCTTTTCATCATTGACTATTCACCATTTTGCCTTAATTTCGGCCTCTTAATAAGAAGTAATCATTCATCTTAAATATTGAATAGCTATATGGCTGAAGAGATATTAATGCCGCGTTTGAGTGATACCATGACTGAAGGGGTTATCGCCGCCTGGCATAAGAAAGTAGGTGATTCTGTAAAAAAGGGAGACCTCCTGGCTGAAGTGGAAACGGATAAAGCTACGATGGAATTGGAAAGTTATAAAGACGGAGTACTCCTGCATATCGGTACCGACAAAGGAGGAAAACTCCAGGTCAATGATCTGCTGGCCATAATCGGTACAGCCGGAGAAGATATTAGTGGAATGCTGAAGGGCAAAGGCAAGGGAAAAGAGGCGGGAGCAAAAAGTCAAGAGACGGGAGGCAAGCGTCAAGAGGCGCCCAGCTCGAGCCAGCCGTCAAAAGCCACCGCCACCGCAACAACCACCAGCCAGGCACCTGCATTAGATATATCCACCATTCAGGAAGTAATATTAATGCCCCGATTAAGCGACACCATGACCGAAGGGGTGATCGCTGCCTGGCATAAGAAAGTAGGCGATATGGTAAAAAAAGGCGACTTGCTGGCGGACGTGGAAACCGATAAGGCTACGATGGAACTGGAAAGCTACAAAGATGGTAAACTCCTTTTCATTGGCGCACAAAAAGGAGATAAAGTACCTGTAAACAGTTTGCTCTGTATAATAGGAGAAGAAGGAAAAGTAGATGTAAATGCAATAGTAGCTGCGGCTAAATCCGGCCCGGTTAAGAGCCAGGAGTCGGGAACCCGGAGTTCGGAATCTGCAACTCCCGCAAAACAAGATGCTTCAGCCCCAACCCAGGTGATAGCAAGTTCCCAGGCCGATGGAAGTGCAAATGTTGAAAATGGTCGCATAAAAGCATCACCTCTTGCTAAAAAATTAGCAGCGGAAAAAGGAATTGACCTGCATGCTATTCATGGAAGTGGTGATGGAGGTCGGATTATTAAATCAGATATAGATAATTATAAACCTGCTGCAGCTACTGCCGGAGGCGGAACTTCACAACCAATGGCACCCATGGTAGCCGCCGCACCGATAGGACAGGTTAGTTTTGAAGAAGTACCCGTTTCGCAAATGCGGAAAGTAATAGCCAAGCGCCTGGCTGAAAGTAAATTCAGTGCGCCGCATTTCTATCTCACTATGGCCATCAATATGGATAAAGCCGTGGAGAGCCGTACAAAAATCAATGAGATAAGCCCGGTAAAGATTTCTTTCAATGATATGGTGTTGAAAGCCTGCGCCCTTGCTTTGAAGCAACATCCCAAAGTAAACAGCAGTTGGCTGGGTGATAAGATACGGTATAATCATCATGTAAGTATTGGGGTAGCTGTTGCTGTGGAAGAAGGATTACTGGTACCCGTTGTTCGTTTTGCTGATACCAAATCGTTTTCACAAATTGCCGACGAAGTAAAAACATTGGCAAAAAAAGCAAAAGATAAAAAATTACAACCCTCCGAATGGGAAGGCAATACATTTACCATCTCTAACCTTGGCATGTTTGGTATAGACGAGTTCACCGCTATTATCAATCCCCCCGATGCGTGCATACTGGCTATAGGGGCCATTAACCAGGTGCCTATTGTTAAAGAAGGACAAATAGTGGTGGGAAATATTATGAAAGTGACTCTAAGTTGCGATCACCGCGTGGTAGATGGAGCATCGGGCTCTGCATTCTTACAAACCTTACAAGGATTGCTGGAAGAGCCGTTGAGGATGTTGGTATAATAAAGTTTGTGGTTTGTGGTTTATAGTTTGTTGTTACGACCTCGCCATATTATTTGATCCCGCTTTGTAAAAGCGGGATTTTTATTATATAGTTAAGTCAGGTTTTGTTAAAATGTTTCAATTTCATTCTTGCTACAAAACAACTATTTAAATTACGAAACTACCAACAGCTGACTGACGAGGGATTCTTTTTATATAATCCTATTTCCTGAGCCCATACACGTAGCCACAGTGCTTTCAAAATCAAACTATTCTACCTATGATCAGGCTGGCCTTTCAACGACAAACCACAAACTACAAACTCCTCAACTCTGCCTTCCTTTTCCTACCTTTGCCTCCCTGTCAAATTGGCCTGTTATTTAACTATAGCACCCTTTTTGACCAGTTATTCATTCAACTATTTTTTATTCAATTTATAGCTCATGTTAGGATTCCTTTCTAAAATAATCGGGGGTAGTAAGTCGGAGAAGGACGTAAAGATGATAGATCCGATTGTTCAACAAATCAAGAAACATTTTAATTCTTATCAATCCTTAAGTAACGAACAGTTGCGGGGGAAAACACAGGAATTCAAACAACGTATTAAAGACCATTTGCAACAGATCGATGATCAAATTGCCTCCCTGAATAAACAGGCAGAAGAATTGCCTTTCAGCGATATTAACGGCAAGGATAGTTTTTACCAGCAGGTAGATGCGTTGAAAAAAGACCGCGATAAAAAAATTGAAGAAGTTTTAAAAGAATTATTACCTGAAGCTTTTGCCGTAGTAAAGGAAACAGCCCGCCGTTTTAAAGAAAACGCGGAAATTATTTCCACTGCCACCGAGCTCGATCGCAGCCTGAGTGTTCGTAAAGAATATGTTCGCATTGAAGGAGATAAAGCCATTTACAAGAACACCTGGCCCGCTGGTGGCAATAATATTACCTGGAATATGGTGCATTACGATGTGCAGTTGATCGGCGGTACTGTTTTACACCAGGGGAAAATAGCTGAGATGGCGACAGGGGAAGGTAAAACGCTGGTGTCTACATTACCTGCCTACCTGAACGCGCTGGCCGGTGAAGGAGTACATATTGTAACAGTAAATGATTACCTCGCTAAACGTGACAGCGAATGGAATGGTACTATTTTCGAATGGCTGGGTCTTACTGTTGATTGTATTGACAAGCATCAGCCTAATAGCTTTAACCGCCGCGCTGCTTACCAGGCCGATATTACCTATGGAACAAATAATGAATTCGGCTTTGATTATTTGCGCGATAATATGGTGCACAGTCCGGAAGAAATGGTTCAGCGTAAACATCATTATGCCATGGTGGATGAAGTGGATAGTGTATTAATTGATGATGCGCGTACGCCATTGATTATTTCGGGCCCGGTACCCAAAGGAGATGAGCAGTCTTATCACCTATTGAAGGACCGGGTTTATAAATTGGTTGAAATGCAAAAGCAGGTTACCAACAAAAGCCTGGTAGATGCAAGAAAAAAATTCAGCGAAGGGGACGACGATCCGAAAAGTGGGGGCTTATCATTAATGAAAGCGTTCCGTGGCTTACCCAAAAACAGTGCCCTCATCAAATTCTTAAGCGAGCCCGGTGTGCGCGTTAAACTGCAGAAAGCGGAGAATTATTACCTGGCCGACCAGCAGAAAGAAATGCCGAAGGTGGATGAAGATCTGTTTTTTCATATTGATGAAAAAAACAACCAGGTAGAATTAACGGATAAAGGTATCCAGGCCATTACTAAATCCGGCGAGGATCCTGATTTTTTTGTATTACCCGATATCGGAGTACAACTGGCCGAAATTGAGAAGAATGAATCGATAGGGGCTGAAGAGAAACTGCAGAGAAAGGAAGCATTGCTTACTGAATACACGGTGAAGGCAGATCGCATTCATACGGTACAACAATTATTAAAGGCATATACCCTGTTTGATAAAGACATTGAATATGTAGTAATGGAAGACCAGGTGAAGATTGTTGATGAACAAACCGGTCGTATTCTGGATGGCCGCCGGTACAGCGATGGATTGCACCAGGCCATTGAAGCAAAAGAAAATGTGAAGATTGAAGCGGCTACCCAAACCTACGCTACGATTACGCTCCAGAATTATTTCCGGATGTATCACAAACTGGCGGGTATGACGGGTACCGCGGTAACGGAAGCGGGCGAGTTCTGGGATATTTACAAATTAGATGTAGTTACAGTTCCCACCAATGTAACGATGATCCGGAAAGACGAAGAAGACCTGGTATACAAAACCAAAAGAGAAAAATACAAGTCGGTTATTGACGAAATTGAAAAGCTGCGTAACGCGGGACGGCCGGTGCTGGTAGGTACTACTTCCGTTGAAGTGAGTGAATTGCTGAGCAAGATGCTGAATGGTAAAAAAATTCCGCACAATGTACTGAATGCAAAACAACACGCCCGGGAAGCACAGGTAGTAGCGGAAGCAGGGTTACCCGGCGCCATTACCATTGCCACCAATATGGCAGGTCGGGGTACCGATATTAAATTAGGACCTGGTGTAAAAGAAGCGGGGGGATTAGCGATTATTGGTACCGAGCGCCACGAAAGCCGGCGGGTTGACAGGCAATTACGTGGTCGGGCCGGGCGCCAGGGAGATCCTGGTACTACCCAATTCTATGTTTCACTCGAAGACGAACTCATGCGTTTGTTTGGCAGTGAGCGAATAGCCAAAGTGATGGATCGTTTTGGGTATAAAGAAGGAGAAGTGATTCAGCACAGTATGGTTACAAAAAGTATTGAACGGGCGCAAAGGAAAGTGGAAGAAAACAACTTCGGCATCAGAAAGCGTTTACTCGAGTACGATGATGTTATGAACAAGCAGCGTAACGTGGTATACAAAAAACGTAATCACGCATTGTTTGGGGAAAGACTGGCATTGGACCTGGATAATGCTTTCTACACTGTTGCAGAAGGATTGATCACTTCCTTCCAGGAGCAAAACGACTATGAAGGATTAAAATTAGCAGTTATAGTAAACTTCGCCATTGATACCTCTATAACCAAAGATGAACTGGAAAGAGGCAATGTAAATGATCTGACAGAAAAACTTTACAACGAAGCCATTACCCGCTACCAGCAAAAGCTGGCTGAAATTCAGCACCAGGCCGTGCCGGTATTTAAGAATATCAGGACAACCCAGGGTAATCATATTGAAAATGTGGCCGTGCCTTTTACCGATGGCAAAAAAGCCATGCAGGTATTGGTTAACCTGAACAAAACAATTGAAACCAATGGCCGGGAACTTACCAATGCGCAGGAACGCCAGATCACATTAGCTATAATTGATGATACATGGAAAGAGCACCTGAGAGCAATGGATGACCTGAAACAAAGTGTACAAACGGCCTATCTGGAGCAAAAAGATCCCTTAGTAATTTATAAGATTACTGCCTTTGACCTGTTTAAGCAAATGGATGGCGACGTAAATAAAGATATTGTCAGCTTCCTTTGTCATGCGGGCATACCCATAGAACAACAAGACGGCAAAGCGCAGCAGATCCGGGAAGGACGGGAAGAAAAAACAGATATGAGTAAGATGCGCGCCAATAAAGAAGATATTATCCGGCGGGGAGAAGATTATTCGGCTAATGAAAACGATTATTACGATCCCGGTGGAACCCAGGTAAAACAGGAACCGGTTAAGGTGGGACCGAAAATTGGCCGAAACGATCCCTGTCCTTGCGGAAGCGGAAAGAAATACAAGCAATGCCACGGTAAAGATGCCTGAGAGGGATAAATAATACTAATGTAAAAATATACAAGCAGCATTCACGCAAGTGAATGCTTTTCTTTTTTAATGCTACCGATGTTCGTCGTAAAAATTCGCGGCCACTGATTTAGCAAGTAGTTCGACCGACTTTTTAGGAAGCGGGAGATGTGCAGATGCTTTCAATACATCATCCAATTGCTCTATGGTTCTAATTCCGGTAACGGCTGATGCTATAGAAGGATGATTCAGTATATAACCTAACGCAACTGTTGTTTTACTAAATTCATTTCCGGCTATCATAGCTACCGAACGAGCTGCTTCCTGTACCTGTTTGGCTGAATGAGATAAATAATCCTCGGCCCGCTTGTCGATTAATAAGCCTTTGGCTAAAGTACCGCGGGCTAAGACGGATATATTATTCTTATGAAGCAAATCCAAACAGGATTCTTCGGGCCTCCGGTCGAGCAAACTGTATTGCATCATTACGCTTATTATATTGGATCGCTTTATATATTCACGGATAACATTCGGGCGAATAGAAGATAACCCGTACTGCCTGATTTTCCCTTGCCCCTTCAATTGACCAAACGCTTCAATGACTTCATCTATGGGATCATCTATTGTACCTCCATGCAATTGATAGAGATCTATATAATCGGTTTTCAGGCGATGCAGGCTTTTCTCAACCGCGGAGAGAATATACTCTTTGCGGGGATTCCAATCCCACCCACTTCCATCTTCCTTCCATTGATTTCCCACCTTAGTAGCAACTATTACCTGGCTTCTTTTCTCCCGGATTGCCCGTCCCAGGGTAGTTTCATTATATCCCTTCTGGTATAAATCAGCCGTATCAAAAAAATTAATGCCTCCTTCAATGGCCTGGTGAATTAATTTGTCATTAATAGCATCTTCTGTTCCCAGAGACATGCACCCAAAGCCAATTTCACTAATGAACAAGTCAGTGTTTCCCAGCCGGCGGTAATTCATATTTATAAAATTAGTAAAGACAGCCGATTTTTTGGAAATAGTATCTTAGCATTACCATTTGTCATTCATTAAATAATAAAGCATGACCAGCGAACGGTGGACAAAAAGGATCGAGGAGATATCGAATGCGTTCCGGAAGGAATTTGGAGGATTGTCGGCTGCGCAACTAAACTGGAAGCCCGATACTCAGACATGGAGTATCGCCCAGAATGTCCAGCACCTTATTGTTATCAATGAAACCTATTACCCGGTGATTAAACAGGTTCGTGACAAAACGTATAAGCTACCTTTTATTGCGAAGTTGGGTTTTATGGTTCAAATGATCGGGAAGATGATATTGAAAGCCGTTGACCCCAGCCGCCGCAAAAAGATGAAAACATTTACTATATGGGAACCATTGCCCACAGAAGCCGATACTTCAATTCTTGAACAATTCGAAAAACACCAGGAAGAATTAAAAATATTTATCACCCAATCGATGGACCTTGTGGAGGCTGGTACTATTATCTCTTCTCCAGCCAACCGATTTATTGTTTATAAACTCGGGACGGCCTTCGATATAATAGTTACTCATGAGCAAAGGCATTTTGAACAAGCCAAAGAATTACTCACCAGCCAACATTTCGGGAAATAAGGAAGACTCTCATAAGCACTACTAACCAGATTATTCATCTTCCTCCCCGCGTAGCAAATACAGAGCAATGGCACCACCACTTCCGTTTCCAATGGCTCCGGCAAATGGAGGCCTGAATATTTTAACCAATCCAATATCATTGACCGGTATACTGGCGAGCAATGACGCATCAACCCGTATCTCATTGAGGAAAAAAGCGGTTGATCCCATGCGCCAACTCGCTGATGGAGCAAATAAATTTCTATTGTTAATGATTAAGCCAGGCACTCTTCCCTGTATGTACTGAAATATCGTGAGTGAAGCCACGGAAGAAGGATCATCTTTCGGCACCAGCATATAAGCATTACTGCCCCTGAAAAGCCCGGAAGCGTATTGCTCATCCAGTTGTTGAAGATATCGATTGTTATATCCTCCCTGTGCCTGCATGGTAACCACCAGGGAAAGGGACGATATCATTAATAAAAGAATCTTTTTTTTCATATTCGCTGCTAAGCCGGGCTTTGACTCCCCGACAAAAGCACCAATTGTAATTTACGAAAAAAGGATAGTGGTCTGCGCCAAAAAAACCTTAAATAATACCAAACGGGTCACTCATTAATAAGAATAGAAAGAACAGGCAACCCCTCACTTCTTGAATTGGCTTGGTATCTCCCGGCTATTGGATAAATCATTCCCTTTGAAATGCTCATAATAGGTTTTTCTTCAGGAATCTATCCATGGAAATTTGGCCGCCTCCTTCAAAGGCAAAAAAGATGAGTAGCAGTAATACAAATAAAGACAACCAAAATTCAGACCCTATGGAGAATATATCTGAACTATGGCTAAAGAACAATACAGCGCCCACCAAAACAGGTATCTGTAATAACACTACCCAACGGGTAAGCAGTCCGATTACGATAAATGTTCCCCCAAACAAATGCGCGAATGTAATATACGTAACCAGGAAAGTGGTCCCCGCCTTAAACCGGCTGCCCTGTATGAGCGATTCCAATTCTTTTGCATTACTGAGAAAAGTAATCCCTTTAAAAATCAATAATATGCCCAACACTACCCGGATGATTAGCAACAGTATAGACTGATTAGCATGGGCTATACTGTTCATGCGATGAACGATACCCATAGAATGAGGTTTAAATGTGAAAGAACTTTCTTTAAAGTTACATTAATTTTAGGCGGACCTGTGATCCACTAATTTTTTTCCGCAACTTATTAAGCCATTCCGTTTCGCAATCAATAGGAAGCTGGTAAAAACAGTCCGTCGCTTTTCTTTATTAATTGTTCTGTAAACCAGCATACTCAAAAGAATTTATCCATCCTCACCGCAGGATTACAATAAACAAAAAAAATCCTGGCGGCGCCAGGAGGTTTAATCTATTTCGGTTCACCAAAATTATCCGGGCTTATTATCTCTTTCATAAATTTCCCAATTGCTGCCATCTGCGCGCAATATTTTCTTTTCAATGGAATTCTCCAGCGTCACAAAATATTCTGTAGTATTGTTCACACTTAATTCAAACAAATCAGTTATCCAATAGGTATTATAATCTTTTTTCAGTTCAATAAGTAAACGCAAGGGTAATTGCGAAGAACTGATATTCCGGCTGCCCGCAATTAATTCTCCCCCTGGCTTGTAATAGGCAAACAATACCGAACCGTTTATTGTAAAAGTAACTTTTGAAAAGTCTGCACCCTGCTGCCATACCGCATGGGTAGCCCCTGTAAAATCAGAATGGAAAGCAGCGAATGTTTGTTGGTCCACCGGTTCATTGGTTTGTGCCATGCTGCCAAGACTTACTGAAAGAATCAACAGCGCCGAGAGTAGTATCTTTTTCATTGTAAAAAATTTTGTTTGTTTATTGTTATTTGACAGATCAAAAATACTATCCGTATATAAGCGACACAAGCCAATAGTGATTACAGGATACAATGGTTAATTAAGGTTAATGATCTTTACGGTTGGTCGGCACATACCCAAAGTTGGTCTTGTTATTTTGCCCATTGGAAAAGGGCCAAACAAATGCCATGTGTTGAACGGTAAATGGGTTTTAAGAAATAACGTGCTCTGCCGATGTTCCCCTACTCCTAAAAAAAATCCTTCCTGTTTCAGGCAGGAAGGATTGAGCAAACCAGTAAACTTAATTTATTTAATTCCGTATTTGTGTTTGTATCTTTCGTACAGTTGTTTGTGTTTATCATTTAAATTTACCAGCCGACCCTGGATAAAAGCATGTGTAATAATACTACTTTTCATATCTAAAACATCTCCCTCGCTCACTATGATATTGGCATCCTTACCTGGTTCCAAAGAACCAGTGCGATCAGCGATACCGAGAATTTTTGCTGCACTTAATGTAATGGCGGTTAATGCTTCTTCTTTGCTGATACCATAAGCGGCATAAGTGCCGGCATTATAAGGAAGGTTACGGCCGCGGGCACTTCCGTCATCATCATTAATCGAATACAGTACACCCGCCTTCTGTAAGGCGGCTGCCGTTTTATATGGCTGATCTACATCATCATCGGCCATCGTTGGTAAGCTATGCGCCTGGCCCAAAATTACACTCATATTATTTTGTTTAATGAGATCAGCAATCTGCCAGCTTTCACTGGCCCCTACCAATACCACATCAAAACCAAATTCTTTTACAAAGTCCGCTGCCACCAGTATTTCTTTAACGATGTCGCAATGCACAAACAATTTTTGTTTCTTATCAAACAATCCCTGAACCGCCTCCATTTTCAGGTTGGTCTGTTCATGTTTGTCCTGGGCAGCATAGGCTTTTGCCTCGCGGAAAAATATTTTTACCTGCTCAATTTGGTCCAGAGCTTTTTTTACCGGATCGCCTGTGGGTGCTGGCAGACCAAGAAATTCTGCAAATGGGTTTGGCCGGTTTATTAAAGCAGGCATATTTAAATGAATTCCGTTTTCCATTTTATACGCTGCATCTTCCCAGTTCCAGGCATCTAACTGCACTACGCTGGAAGAACCGCTGAGAATAGGCCCATTAGGAGTAATGTTAGCGAGCAATATACCGTTTGATTTAAGCGTGTTGATCAGTTTTGAATCGGTATTATACGCTACAATGGAACGAATATTGGGATTGAGATCACCAATTTCCGTACCATCCGAAGTGGCCCGCACCGTCGGAACTTCCACCAGCCCCAATTGAGAGTTTGATAGAATGAGGCCCGGATATACATGCTTTCCTTTTACATCAAACACTTTTACCTCACCGGCAGGTACAGGGATTTCTTGGGAAACCTGCTCAATCTTTCCCTTATTTATCTTAATCGTTCCGTTTTGAATGACCTGGCCGTTTCCTATATGAATCGTTGCATTTTTTATTAATATTAGTCCATCATTGGTTGCTGCCGGGTAAATATCATCCTGCGAAAAAGCGGATGCACTCAGTAATAATAGAATTATATATGTCTGTAATTTTTTCATCTTACCAAATTTTAATCGTTGTCATTAATTTGTTCAGCGTCTATTACCAATAAGCCATGCTTATGCAGGTGTTCACTGCAACTATGCATGATCTCCATACTGGGTTGTGCAGCCTGGGTAGGAAAGCCGGCCTTTTTTTCTCCTAACATTTTTTGAACCAACCGATTTCGTTCTTCGGTAGTTCGTTTACGTAATTGTAAATCGCGTTCCCGGTCAAAGTATATAATACCATCAACCATTGTCTTCTCTGCTTTGGCATAAATACTCAGCGGGTGATCACTCCATAGTACCAGGTCGGCATCCTTCCCTGCTTTAATACTTCCTACTTTATCCTGCACGTGCAGCATGGTAGCCGGGTTAATGGTAACCATCTTCAGGGCATCCTCTTCTCCCATTCCCCCGTACTTGATACTTTTTGCCGCTTCCTGGTTCAGACGCCGGGCCATTTCTGCATCATCAGAATTGATCGCCACATTCACCCCTACTTTTTGCATGATGGAAGGTCCTTGCGGAATAGCATCAAACACTTCCATTTTATATGCCCACCAGTCGGAAAAGGAAGAGGCGGCTGCCCCATGCGCTTTCATCTTATCGGCTACTTTATATCCTTCTAATATATGAGTGAATGTATTTAAGGTAAATCCATACTTTTCTGCCACCCGCATCATATAAGTTATTTCTGTTTGCACATAAGAGTGACAGGTAATGAAGCGTTGCTTATTCATAATTTCTACCAATGCATCCAGCTCAAGGTCTCTTCTAACTAATTTGGCGTTCGGGCCTCTCAGCATTTTTTGATAATCGCCGGCGCGCTGGAAAGCGTCTGTCAATACTTGCTCCACTCCCATCCGTGTATCGGGAAAACGGGTATTACCCTGGGTAGAAGAAGAACGCTTAACATTTTCGCCAAGCGCAAACTTTATAAAGCCCGGCCACCCCAAAAATTTCAACGATTCGTCATTAACGCCCCATCGCAATTTGATTAGTTGCGTTTGTCCGCCAATAGTATTGGCAGATCCATGAAGAATATGGGAAGAAGTTACCCCACCACTAAGCTGGCGATAGATATTTATGTCATCCGGATTAAGATTATCTCCCATTCGAACTTCAGATGTTACTGATTGCCCGCCTTCGTTTATGGAAAATGCAGCAATATGAGAATGTTCATCAATAATGCCGGCCGTTAAATGCTTACCCGTTCCATCGATAACTTTAGCAGAGGGATCGGAAAGACTTTTACCCACCTGGATAATTTTCCCATTCTTTACCAGCACATCCGTATTCTCTAACTTGCCTTCCTTCTCACTGGTCCATACGGTAACGTTTCTTATAAGAATGTTCTCCTGCTTCGGCATTTCTTCCCAACCATAGGCATTCAGGGGATAAGTAAGTTTACCCTTTGGGGGAGTTTCTTTCTTTTTGGCGCTATCTGTTTTGGCAATGGAAACTTTGTCAAATTGAGCGGACCAAAATAATTTTGTACCGGCACTGTCTTCCCCGGTTCCCTGCCAGCTTTGCCCATTACTTACGCCACTGAGGCGTATGGTATTCTTTGATTTTTTTGTTTCTGTAAAACTCAGTTTTACCATTTTGCCGTCGTAACTGAATTTCCCCGCTACGGTATCCTTTCCGATTACATTGGCAGCACTGCTGCTTTTTACCTCCACGCTATAATTCATATTGCCTTTAGGAGAAGTAATCTGTAATGTATATAAACCAGCTACGGGGGTCCACATTTCTTCCTTCACTCCATACTTTTCTCCCTGCACCCAGTTTTGAAGAATGGACGTTTTTTCATTGAAAACAGAACCGGAGGTAATTATAAAGTTGGCAAGCTTTCCGGTTTCCAGGCTTCCAACACGGTCATAAATACCCAATAGAGTGGCCGGGGTTTTAGTAAGCGCTTCCATTGCCTTGTTTTCACTCAAGCCATAGTCCAGTGCCTTTCGAAGGTTTGCACTGAATTGCTTAATATCCCGCAAATCTGCAGTGGTTATGCAAAACGGAATTCCCGCCTTTTCAAAGGCTGCGGCATTGCCGGGTGCCAATTCCCAATGCTTCATATCCTGCAGGCTAACAAAGCGTGCGTCATTAGGATCTTCTACATCCATGGCCTGCGGGAAATTGAGTGATATAATGTAACTGGCCTTAGTAGCCGCAATTTCATTTATGCGCTGGTATTCGTTACCACCTCCTTTAATTATATACTGCACGCCGAATTCATCACCGATTCGGTCAGCCCTTATATCGCTCCATTTATCATTCGCCTCAAATAACTGGGGCAAACTCTGTTGTTCATTCCAATATTTCAATGTCAGGTTCACGCCTTCAGCCGTGGGATTATTTTTGTACCATTGTCCATCAATATATGTCTGACGTAATAGGGCAACTGATCCTATCATCGAACTGGGATAAGCCTGCGTCGATACTCCTTTACTGAATGAATAATGAGCGGAGGCTTTTTCCTTTACCATCACCAGGTTTTCTTTTGCCTTTGCGAGGGTAACCACGGCGCCGGTTCCCCGGGCGATGCCATCTTTCTGATGAGTAAGTACAGTACCGAAACCCAGGTCTCTCAATGACTTGGCTTTAGCTTCATCAGTAACAAAGATCCGGGAAGCATCTATATCAGTCCGCAAGGCCTGGTTCCATCCAAAAGATCCTTTTTGATTAGATGACAATTGGGAGGCACCAAAAAATCCACCTCCACCCGGTGGACGTTGAGGAACGGCAATTCCATAGTCGCTGTAGATATCGATAAAAGAAGGATAGATAAACTTATCCCTGCAATCAATTATTACAACATCCTTTGGAATCGAAATATTATTACCGACAGCTACAATCTTTCCATCCCGGATAATTAATGTAGCATTGGTAAGAGTTGTTTGTCCATCCTTTACAATGGTGGCGTTGGTAAAGGCATAAGCGCCTTCCCGATTGTCGGCTACCCCGTTAACCGGGAAAGTAGTTTGGGCCTGCACTACTGCTGAAGAATGCAGCAGCCATGCCATGCTGGCAATACATAAAAATTTTCTCATTGATTGTTAGCTTTAATTGGAAAGTTAGGGAAACGATGTTAAAGAAAATGCTGTGGAGAATTAAAAAAATTGGATAAGTGGTGGATAAGGTAGATTGGTCGTCTGATTGCCGTAAAAGGTTAACTTTGAAATTATATATCGATTGTTTATGCCCACCCGCCAAAAAGATTATGTGATGATCCCCGATTTCCGTCATGCGCTTCCTGTTGACCAGGTGGGAACGGAAGAACGCGCCGCCCGGTTCACCAAACGCAGCATAAAAAAAGAAACGAAAGTAGCGGGCCTGAAGCTGGTATTGAACATGATAGATCTCACTACCTTAGAAGGGAAAGATACCCCCGGAAAAGTAAAGCAACTGTGTTATAAGGCTATTCATCCGCATGAAATTATGCCCGATCTTCCTTCAGTAGCGGCTATTTGTGTATATCCATCAATGGTTAAGATTGCTAAAAAAGCACTGGATGGTTCGGCAGTGAAGGTAGCTTCGGTAGCTACGGCCTTTCCCAGCGGGCAGGCGCCCCGGGAAGTTAAAATAAGAGATACGAAATATGCAGTGAATGAAGGTGCCGATGAAGTGGATATGGTGATTAGCCGGGGTAAATTTTTATCCGGGGAATACAACTTCGTATTTGATGAAATTGCATCGGTAAAAGAAGCCTGTGGGCAGGCCCGGTTAAAAGTGATATTGGAAACAGGTGAATTGGTAACCTATGATAAAGTACGTCGTGCCAGTGATATTGCCATGCATGCCGGAGCTGATTTTATTAAAACATCAACCGGTAAAATTCAACCTGCAGCTACCATGCCGGTAACATTAGTGATGCTTGAAGCAATCCGTGATTTTTATTATAACACCGGCAAGATGATTGGGATGAAGCCTGCAGGAGGCATTTCTAAATCGAAGGCCGCGCTGCATTATTTGGTTATGCTGAATGAAGTACTGGGGGCGGCCTGGCTTTCTAACCAATGGTTCCGCTTTGGCGCCAGTAGTTTAGCCAATGATGTATTAATGCAACTGGTGAAAGAAGAAACAGGAGTATACCAGAGTGCAGATTATTTTTCGATAGACTAACTTAGTTCAGAAGACGAATAACCTGGCAATCGGAAAGAAGTTCTTTGCCATTTAATTTATCTTCCAGACTTTCGGCCTTCCTGGTTTTCCGACTTAAATACAACTCGTATGTCAACCACGACAAAAAAGAAAAAAGCGCCCTTGAAATCAACGAACGGTTCACCCAAGCTAACGTTTAACAGCGGTTGGGAATATGCGCCTGCTCCTGAAAGTAAGAGTCATATTAAACTAAAAGACCGGTACGATTTATTTATAGGAGGAAAGTTTGTGAAACCTTCTTCCGGGAATTATTTTGATACGATCAATCCTGCCACGGAAGAAAAAATAGCGGAAGTAGCGGAAGCCAATACAGCCGATGTAGATAAAGCGGTAAAGGCGGGCCGGCAGGCTTACGAAAAAGTTTGGAAGAAAATACCGGCAAAAGAACGGGCTAAATATATTTTCCGGATAAGCCGACTGATCCAGGAACGGGCCAGAGAATTGGCGGTCATTGAATCAATGGATGGCGGTAAGCCGATACGCGAATCAAGGGATATTGACATTCCCCTCGCAGCGAATCATTTCTTTTATTATGCAGGGTGGGCCGACAAATTAGATTATGCTTTTCCAAACCGGAAACCACAGTCCTTAGGAGTAGCAGGTCAGATCATTCCCTGGAATTTTCCTCTTTTAATGGCCGCATGGAAAATTGCACCGGCCCTGGCAACGGGAAACACAGTGGTTTTAAAACCGGCCGAAACAACGCCCCTTACTGCTTTAAAGTTGGCGGAGATCATCCAGGAAAGTGGTTTGCCCGATGGAGTAGTAAATATTATTACCGGCTTTGGAAATACAGGGGCAGACATTGTTAATCATAACGACATTGATAAAATCGCTTTTACCGGCAGTACGGAAGTTGGAAAGATCATTCAACGCGCGGTAGCTGGTACAAACAAAAAAGTAACATTGGAATTAGGAGGAAAAGCGGCTAATATCATTTTTGATGACGCCCCACTCGATCAGGCCGTTGAAGGAATTATCAATGGAATTTATTTTAACCAGGGCCATGTATGCTGCGCCGGATCGAGATTATATGTACAGGAATCAGTATTTAATATGGTATTGCGGAAATTAAAGGACCGCATTGAGACATTAATAGTGGGAGATCCCCTGGATAAGAATACAGATATCGGGGCCATCAATTCCAGGGTACAATTGGAGACAATTAATAAATATATTGGTATTGGAAAGAAAGAAGGCGCTGAATTATACCAGAGCAGTTGCCCGCTGCCAAAGAAAGGATTTTTCTGCCGGCCTACTATATTTACCAATGTTTCCCAAAGTCATCGGATTGCACAGGAAGAAATATTCGGTCCGGTATTGACTATTCAAACTTTTCGCACCGATGAAGAAGTTATAGAAAAAGCAAATAATACACCCTATGGATTAAGCGCGGGTGTATGGACCGATAAAGGTTCCAAAATATTTAATCTTACCACTAAGCTCAGAGCAGGAGTAGTTTGGGCGAATACATTCAATAAATTCGATCCAACTTCTCCATTCGGTGGTTATAAAGAAAGTGGTTATGGCAGGGAAGGTGGAGTGCATGGGTTGGGGGCGTATCTTAAATTTTAATTTCATAAATAAATTGAAGATTCTCAGATTTACTATGTGCAAATATGCGAATGTGCGAATGCTTCAAATTTGGAAACACCAGGTTTAATGAAGAAACCTGGCGCTTAAAATGTTAAGGAGTTAATACCCATTTAGAGTGCATAGAATTCGCACATTGCAATTGCACATTAAATACCATTTATGGAAAAACTTGTATCCAAACAAAAAGGTTCGTTCAGTACCAATGGGGCGCCTCAAAAACCGACTTCTTCAAGAAGACTGGAAGTACTGAAAACGTATAAAATATATATTGGCGGGCAGTTTCCGCGTACGGAATCGGGTCGTTATTATATTGCCCGTAATGAGAAAGGTCAGCCGCTCGCTAATGTGTGTTTGAGTTCCCGGAAGGATTTCAGGGATGCCGTGGTTGCATCGCGGGGGGCATTCAAATCCTGGGCGGGCCGCGCGGCATTTAACCGCGGTCAAATACTATATCGTATCGCCGAAATGATGGAAGGCAGAAAAGCACAGTTTATTGATGAACTGGTGCAGCAGGATGCTACTAAATCTCAGGCGGTAAAAGAGGTTAATACGTCTATCGACCGTCTCGTGTATTATGCCGGTTGGTGCGATAAGTACCAGCAATTATTTAGCAGTGTAAACCCGGTTGCTTCTTCTCACTTTAATTTTTCTGTGCCCGAGCCCACAGGTGTAGTAGCGGCCATTGCCTCTCAGAATGACTCCCTACTTGGGTTGGTTTCTCTTATTGCACCAGTTATTGCGGGAGGAAATGTGTGCGTTGTATTGGCATCGGAAAGCAAGCCGCTTTGTTCAATTACGTTTGCCGAAGTAATTAATTCATCCGATGTTCCGGGTGGGGTAGTAAATATTCTAACTGGTAAACCGGTTGAATTAGCCCCGCAATTTGCCGCCCACATGGATGTAAATGCCGTAATCAGCACGCTGAGTGACAAAACTATAAATAAAGATATCCAGGAAAAAGGAGCCGCCAATGTAAAAAGGATACTGATCTATGATTCGGTAAACTGGCTCAGTCCGGCAGGAGAATCCCCTTATTTCATAATGGATACCCAGGAAATTAAAACAACCTGGCACCCTATTGAAAATATCGGGGGCGGTGGAAGTAAGTACTAATCCTAAGTTTCTTCGTACCAGATTATTAATATGAGGAAAAACCAGCAGCAAGCTGTTATTTCTAAGGTATTCTGGGAATTAATTAAAAAAGAGAAATTTAACAATAGCTATCAAATAAACTCCATGCATCCATTGGAAAGGTTTTTGAGTCTTAGTCATCAAAATACGTTTGTATGAAGTGGATCTTCTTTTTTATGTTCGCCGTTTGCAGCCTTCCCCTCCGGGCCCAGGATAGACCCACGGTTATTGTTCATAAGGATCCCCGCATTGATCAGCTCGTAAAAAAACAGATAGAAGTAAACGAATTTACCACCCGCGACGCCCGACGCTTTGTTCCGGGTTTCCGACTGCTTATAATTAGCACTAACGATCGAAATAAGGCTGATGAAGCCAAATTAAAAGTATATAAAAACTTTCCTGAATTAAAGACTTATTTGCTCTATCAATCTCCATATTTCAAACTGAAAGTGGGCAATTTTAGAGATCAGCGGGAAGCGGATGCTTACCTGAAAAAAGTTCAAATCTATTTTCCCTCCAGCGTATATATTATCCGCGACATGATTGAGGTGAACCCCGATAAGTCGGGCGACCTAAATAGGTAGTGAACCGCGAAAAGAAAAAATAGAATGGTTAATAATGAATATGGATATCGTACCTGCTCTTCCTGAAGTACGATTATAAAGGCCATTCCTATGTTCCGGGAAAATATTCACTATTGACTATTCACTATTGACTATCCACTATTGACTATCCACTATTCACTATTTTTGCCTCATGAAGGAACTCAAAGAACGGATACAACAGCTCGCTAAACAGTATCACCCGGAATTCATAGCAGTCAGACATCATTTACATTCTCATCCCGAGTTAAGCTATAAGGAATTTGAAACATCAAAGTATATTCAGCAGCACCTGCAAAAATCCGGTATTCCGTTCGAGATAAAAGCCGGCACCGGGGTAATTGGTTTGTTGAAAGGAAAGAATCCGGGTAAAAGAGTAATAGCCCTTCGGGCTGATATGGATGCCTTGCCTATTACCGAAGCCAACACGGTTTCTTATAAATCCATCAATGAAGGTATTATGCATGCCTGCGGTCATGATGTTCATACTACCTGTTTACTGGGGGCCGCCAAAATATTGAATGAATTAAAGAATGAATGGGAAGGTACTATCAAACTGATTTTTCAGCCGGGGGAAGAGAAAAATCCCGGAGGGGCAAGCCTCTTGATAAAAGAAGGTGTGTTAGAAAATCCCAAACCCCAGGCAATTATTGCGCTGCATGTGCATCCTCAACTAGAAACCGGAAAGTTTAGTTTCCGGGGCGGACAAGTAATGGCAAGTGCCGATGAAATATATATTACCATAAAAGGGAAAGGGGGCCATGCGGCTGCCCCGCATTTAACAGCGGATACGATTTTAATTGCTTCGCAACTGGTGGTGACATTACAACAAATTATCAGCCGGAATAATAACCCGCTTTCTCCTTCTGTACTTTCTATCACCTCTTTCCAGGGAGGGTTTACTACTAATGTTATACCGAGCGAAGTAAAGTTGATGGGAACCTTTCGCGCATTGGATGAATCGTGGAGGTCTAAAGCGCATGAACTCATTCGAAAACAAGCTACCGCGCTCGTCACTGGCATGGGAGCCGAACTGGACCTGCATATTGATGTGGGTTATCCTTCAGTTATCAATGATGAAAAACTGACGGAAAAAGCCAGGGCATTGGCCGAAGATTTTGCTGGAGTAGCCAATGTGGAAACAACCGAAATGCGGATGGGAGCTGAAGATTTTGGTTTTTATACTCAGCGGATACCCGGTTGCTTTTTTCGCCTGGGCTCAGGTAATATGGCGCAGGGTATTATTTCCGGTGTACATACCCCTACTTTTAATATTGATGAAAATGCCATTGAAACAGGAATGGGGATGATGGCCTGGTTGGGTAGTAGTTTGAAATAGGAGGGTTAAGTATCCACTGAGAGTTGCTGATATTATTAAAACGTAAATGTAAATACTATGAAAAAAATCATCCAGCCCATTTTACTTATCCAGTTTTTCCTGCTGGTTGGTATTATTGGATATTCCCAGATCAGCTACGAAAAACAAGAACTCCTGATCACTATGCGGGATGGCGTTAAACTGAATACGGTCATCTTCACTCCTAAGAACGCGACGGAAAATGTCCCTTTTCTTTTTTCGCGCACTCCCTATGGAGTCAGCGGGTCCACCCCGCCCGATAAGAACAGTTATATAAAAGACATGGCTTCTGATGGCTATATTTTTGTATTCCAGGATATCCGGGGCCGTTACAAAAGTGAAGGCGCTTTTGAAATGCAGCGTTTTTCCCGCGACAAAAAAGATCCTAAGGCAATCGATGAAAGTACCGACACCTGGGACACTATTGATTGGCTGCTAAAAAATATCTCCGGCAATAACGGGAAGGTGGGTATGTATGGCATCAGTTACGATGGCTGGACTACCGTAATGGGTGCCATGGATCCGCATCCCGCATTAATAGCCGTTTCCGAGCAGGCAACACCCGCCGATATGTTTTTAGGTGATGACTTTCATCACAATGGTGCATTTCGGTTAAGTTATGGAATGGAATACGCTTTTATGGAAGAAGCGGCCAAAACGGATTCGTTGTTTCCGTTTAAAATGTTTGATTTGTATGACTGGTATCTTCAACTGGGCCCGCTATCGAATGTCAATAAAAAATATTTTCACGGCACTATTCCTACCTGGAATAATTATGTGCAGCATCCTAATTACGATCAATTCTGGCAAAAACAGGGATCGGCTTCGAGGCTTGATTCTCCCCGGGTATATATAATGAATGTTGCGGGATGGTGGGACCAGGAAGATTTTTACGGACCTATCACCACCTATAAATTATTAGAGAAATATGATCGCTCAAATAAAAATTATTTCGTGGCCGGCCCCTGGAATCATGGCGGATGGGCCGGTGGCAAAGGGGATCGGTTGGGAAATATAAAATTTGATTCCTCCACCGCCGAAACATTCAGGAAAAACATCCAGGCACCCTGGTTTGCTTATCACCTAAAAGGGAAAGGGGAAGGAAAATTTTCTGAAGCCCTCACTTTTCAAACCGGTAGTAATAAATGGAAAAGTTATAACAACTGGCCCCCGGTGGAAGCAACTAAAAAGAATTTATATTTTCAACCCAAAGGAAAGTTATCATTCAGTAAGCCAGTGGCCACTGAAAACGCATTTGATAGTTATGTGTCTGATCCTGCCAAA
Organism: uncultured Chitinophagaceae bacterium; assembly: GCA_963775145.1. Classification (GTDB taxonomy): domain Bacteria; phylum Bacteroidota; class Bacteroidia; order Chitinophagales; family Chitinophagaceae; genus Endoryza. Next base: position 257,805 of record CAVZHZ010000004.1, on the reverse strand, counting down.
CCGGTACCTTATCGGCCCCGCCCTATTGAACAAACCTATGGTCCGGGCTCAAGATGGTATACCTGGCTCACCGAAGATCAACGGTTTGTTCATAACCGGCCCGATGTATTAAGTTGGGAAACGGACGTACTAAAAGAAGATATAGTAGTAACCGGAAATATCATGGCCAGGTTGTTTGCTTCTACCAGTGGCAGCGATGCTGACTGGATCGTAAAACTAATTGATGTGTATCCATCCGAAGTTCCGAAAGATATCCGCATGGGAGGTTACCAGCTTATGGTAGCCAATGATGTTTTGCGTGGCCGATTCCGAAACAGTTTTGAAATTCCGGAACCCATTACCCCTCATAAAGTCGAAACCTTTAGCATCGATTTGCATTGCATTAATCATGTATTCAAAAAGGGACATAAAATAATGTTGCAGGTACAAAGCAGCTGGTTCCCGATCATTGACCGCAATCCCCAGAAATATGTTCCGAATATCTTTGAAGCAAAAGAATCTGACTTCATTAAAGCAACCCACCGCATTTACCGCAGCTTTTCATTTCCTTCCTATATTGAATTGTCGATAATGGAAGGCGGATGATGGGTAATATTAAAAGAATGCTGGATTGGTGTATTGAATGCTGTATCTTTCCCCAGGCGAGATGCCGGATAATAAACGACTGTTGTTGCGTCTGAATACAGCGTATTATTTTACTTCTTCCTTTTCTTTTATCTGGAAACATATTTTTTCTCCGGGCTGATCATCCGGTACTCCAAAAATTTTCATCTTACCTGCCTTGCTTTCAATAGTAAAGCTCATTTTAGCTTGTTTGGATTGGCCTCCCCCGTTAATTTCAACCTCCGTTTTACACTCGATGGTCCCTTCACTATAGTCGGCATTCATTTTACAATTCTTTTCCGTATGTTTCCCCGAAATTTCAGCGGTAGTGCCATCAGGTAATACTAATGAAATAGATATGCTGTCTTTGCTAATGGTTAAATCAGCCGTAAAGGGTATTTCCTCCCCTTCCGATCCATCTTCCTGTACTTGAAATATCCTTTCCGTTTTTAATTTATATTTTTTTTCGCATTGAGACAAGGCAACAGAATAACCGGCTACCATTACAATAACCAAAAAAATTATTTGCTTCATAGAAAAATTTTTAATTGAATATGAAAATAACGCTTATTAACGATTTGATGGGCATCTACCGGAAAATAACGAGCATTCGTATACTGTTGTTTTCCGTAACTTGCACGCCTGCTTGCTAAGACGACGACGATAGGAAGAAGGTTACCATGATCTTCTCATTCAATCCCGACTAAAAATGGAATATGAAAAATGAACTAAGAAAAGAACAAGCGCTCGAATATCATTCAAAAGGAAGACCCGGAAAAATTGAAGTTATCCCAACCAAAGAAGCCAAAACCCAGCGCGATCTGTCGCTGGCTTATTCTCCGGGCGTAGCAGAACCCTGCAAAGAAATAGCGGCCGATATTGAAAACGTTTATAAATATACCGCCAAGGGAAACCTGGTGGCCGTGATCAGCAACGGCACGGCGGTATTAGGATTGGGAGATATTGGACCCGAAGCGGGTAAACCCGTCATGGAAGGAAAGGGTGTATTATTTAAGATCTTTGCTGACATTGATGTATTTGATATTGAGATTAATGAAAAGGACCCTGAAAAATTTGTGCAGATCGTTAAAGCCCTGGAGCCAACATTTGGAGGAATTAACCTGGAAGATATAAAAGCCCCGGAATGTTTTTATATAGAGAAGAAGTTGAAAGAACTGATGAAAATTCCGGTCATGCACGACGACCAGCATGGTACCGCCATTATTAGTTCGGCCGCGTTACTGAATGCCTGTGAAATTCAAAAGAAGAAATTAGAAAAAGCAAAATTTGTGGTAAATGGCGCGGGGGCCGCTGCCGTTGCCTGTATGAATCTATATGTTGCCCTGGGTGCCCACCGGGAAAATTTCCTGGTATTTGATAGTAAAGGGCTGATACATGAAAGTCGTACGGACCTCGACGAACTGAAAAAGGGTTTAATGTCGCATGGGAAAATTGTATCACTGGCTGAAGGATTAAAAGACGCTGATGTTTTTATTGGATTAAGCAAAGGAAATGTACTGAACAGCGATATGATCAAAAGTATGGCGAAGAACCCGATTGTATTTGCTATGGCTAATCCCGATCCGGAAATAAGTTGGGAAGAAGCGACCAATGCACGCAAAGATATTATAATGGCAACCGGCCGCAGCGATTATCCCAACCAGGTGAATAATGTATTGGGGTTCCCTTTTATTTTCCGGGGAGCGCTCGATGTAAGAGCCACGCAAATAAACGAGGCTATGAAACTGGCAGCGGTTAAAGCACTGGCGGAGCTGGCTAAGACCCCCGTACCGGATATTGTTACAACTGCCTATAACGAACGAAATATTACATTTGGTCCCAACTATATTATTCCCAAACCGCTGGATCCCCGCTTGCTTTCCACCGTCGCTCCCGCTGTTGCAAAAGCAGCCATGGAAAGTGGCGTGGCAAAATTCAGCATTAGCAATTGGGAACAATATGTAATAGAATTAAACAAGCGCCTGGGGCTCGATAACCAGATTATGCGGATACTTGGTAATAAAGCCCGGCGCGATCCAAAGCGTATTGTATTTGCGGAAGCGGACAATATAAAAATTCTGAAGGCGGCCCAGATAATCTTCGATGAAGGCATTGGGTTCCCGATCTTATTGGGAAAAGAAAAAAAGATACGGGCAATTGCGGAAGAAAACAGTATTGATATTGATGAATTGCCGATCATTGATCCGCAAAGTGATGAACAGGAGGAAAAGCGAAAAGCATACGGAGACTTATTCTTCAAGAAGAGGCATCGCCGCGGTGTTAATCAATATGAATCACAAAAAGCCATGCGCGACCGCAACCATTTCGGTTGCATGATGGTGGATGCCGGGGAAGCCGACGCCATGATTTCAGGGCTTACTAAGAATTATGCGGATACGATTCGGCCCGCGATTCAAATAATCGGTTGTGAAGAGGGCGTGCAAAAAATTGCCGGTATGTATTTGTTACTTACCAAGCGCGGCCCGTTGTTTATGGCGGATACTACCGTTAACTTTAATCCTACTGCGGAAGAATTGGCCGATATTACCCTGATGGTTGCCCGTGAAGTCCGGAATTTTAATATTACCCCCCGCATTGCCATGCTCAGCTATTCAAATTTCGGCAGCAGTGATTCTCCCGAAGCCAGGTTGGTAGCCAAAGCCACTGAATTGGTAAAGCAGCGAAACCCCTCTCTTACGGTGGATGGAGAAATGCAGGTGAGTATGGCATTTAATAAAGACTTGCTTAAGGAGAATTACCCTTTTACTGAGCTGGCGGATAAAGATGTAAATACACTGATATTTCCTAACCTCGCTGCGGGTAATGTGGCGTATAATTTGTTGAAGGAAGTAGGTGATGCGGATGCTATCGGTCCTATTTTGCTTGGATTGAAAAAACCGGTTCACATTTTACAATTAGGAAGTTCCGTTCGAAGTATTATTAATATGGCACTGGTAGCCGTGGTAGATGCACAGCTTAAATCAAAAATTCCAACCGAAGAGGTGATTAGTAAATCGCCCTGGTGGAAACGGCTTAAGAAAGAGACGAGAGAAATGTGAATATAGTTGGGAAGTCGGGAAGTCGGAAAGTCCGAAAGACCGAAAGACCGAAAGTTAGAAAGTAGTTTGTATAATTTAGAGCATGTCTTCCGGAGTTCCTTACTTACGGACTTCCCGTCTTTCAGACTTCAGGTCTTTCCGACTTCCGGTCTTTTCCAACTTTCCGACTTAAAATTGTATTTTCATTTACGATTCACTGCTTATTGTGTAGTAATTTATTCAGCGCATGACTTTATTTACCGAATTCGGCCGTTACCTATTGATGATAAAAGGGATGTTTTCCAAGCCGGAAAACTACAAAATGTACTGGAAGGAATTGATGCATCAATGTTCTGAAATTGGTATTGGCTCCTTAGGAATTGTCGTAATTATTTCTGTTTTCATGGGAGCCGTATCGGCCCTGCAAACGGCCTATCAATTAGTAAGTCCCCTCATTCCTCTTTCCGCAATTGCCCAAATTGTTCGTGATACTGTTATCCTTGAGTTTGCCCCTACTCTAATTTGTATAGTATTGGCCGGAGTAGTGGGAAGCAAGATTGCGAGTGAACTAGGTAATATGCGCGTGAGCGAACAAATCGATGCGCTAGAGATTATGGGTATTAACACCAAGGCCTACCTCATACTCCCCAAAATAATTGCCGCCATGGTGATGATTCCATTGCTGGTTGTTATTTCCATGGGGTTGGGCATCTGGGGTGGAAGACTGGCGGTTATCGCTTCGCAAGTGATGTCGGACACTGAATTTGATAAGGGCCTTCTCGAATCTTTTATCCCCTACAACGTTTTCTTTGCCCTGGTAAAAGGCTACACATTTGCCTATATCATCTCCAGTATACCGGCTTATTACGGTTATTACGTTGAAGGCGGCGCCCTGGAAATTGGAAGAGCCAGCACAAAAGCGGTCGTAGTAAGTTGTATTGCGATATTGTTTGCCGATTATATATTGGCGGCTTTATTGCTGGATAATTAATTTACCTAACCAGTTCGGAATGATCGAAGTAAAAAATATACAGAAAAAATTTGGCGAAAAAACGGTGATTGATGATATAAGCGCTACCATGGAAGCGGGAAAATGTAATCTTATCATCGGATCCAGCGGAAGTGGAAAAACAGTATTGATGAAATGTATGGTCGGATTGATTGTACCCGATAGTGGCCAGATACTGTATGATGGCTACGACTTTAACCAGATCAATGAAGAAGAGCGAAAAGACATTCGTAAAAAAATAGGGATGCTGTTCCAGGGAGCCGCCCTGTTCGACAGCCTTACAGTAGAAAAGAATATCATGTTCCCGCTGAACATGTTTACCAAAGATACTTTAAAGCAAAAACTAAACCGGGTTAATGAAGCGTTAGAACGCGTTAACCTGAAAGATGCCAACAAAAAATTTCCTGCGGAACTGAGTGGGGGAATGAAAAAAAGAGTTGGTATTGCCCGGGCCATTGTATTGAATCCAAAATACCTTTTCTGCGATGAACCCAATTCGGGCCTCGATCCCCAAACAGCCCTGGTAATTGATAAGCTGATCAAAGAGATCACGCTCGAATACAATATCACTACGGTGGTAAATACTCACGACATGAACAGTGTAATGGAAATCGGTGACCGGATTGTTTACCTGTACCAGGGATTGAAGGAATGGCAGGGCAGTAATAAAGAAATAATCTTTAGTAAGAATGAACGATTGAACGAGTTTATTTTTGCATCTGAGTTTTTGAAAGATGCTAAGGATATGCGAATGCTGGAGCAAGCCGGAAAAATTGATAACGACAGGAATATGGATGACTTGTTAAAAAAGTAGGCTGATAGGAGAAGGTGCGAATGTGCAAATTTGCGAATGTGCTGATTATATTGATTCAATGATTTTTGATTTTAAGACTACGCAAAAACATGATTTTTTACGCTTACAAATCCTCGCGTTAAGCTTTCACAAAAAAATCTACTTACTGAATTATAACCATGAAAAAGTTTTTCCTCATTATTATTTTATTCTTTTCTTCCTCGTTGCTTCTGCTCGGGCACGAATTCTGGCTCCATCCTGATAAATTCATTTTCGAAACCGGTGAACCCATTAAAATCAAATTTCTGGTAGGTGAAAATTTTGAAGGCGAGAATTGGAGCGGAAATAACCAAAGTATAAAGGCCCTGCAACTGCATTTCCCAAACGCCAGTGACGACCTGGCCGATCGCATAGGAGCGGCTCCCGGCGACTCACTTCAATTTTCCATTTACGAAGAAGGCACTTTCCTCCTCACTTATAATTCGACCAATAAATTCATTGAGCTGGAACCAAGAAAATTCCATGAATATTTAATGGAGGATGGACTCAATAACGCTATAGACTACCGCGCCTCACATAATGAAAACGATTCTTCCGGGCGGGAATACTACCAGCGAAGCGTAAAAACGATTTTCCAGGTTGGAGATAAAAAAACAAACCTCTTTAAGAAACAAACCAATCTGCCCCTAGATATTATTCCGCTGCAAAATCCCTACAACTTGAAAAAAGAGGATGTATCGGTAAACATGATAACGGCAAAAATCCTTTTTCAAAAAAAACCATTGGCAAATCAACAGATCATTGTTTGGCATCGCCTGGAGGGACGGACTATTAAAGAAGCATACCGGAGTAATGAATTGGGTCAAATCAGTTTCCCGGTTATTCCTACAGGCCGGTGGATGATCAGTACTGTTAAAATGGAAAGGATAACCAATGACCCCAAAGTGCAATGGCAAAGCTATTGGGGAAGTTGTACCTGGGGATATGAGGAGTAAGTCGGGAGTCGGGAGTCCGGAGCCGGGAGTCTGCAAGTTGCTCTGCTGATAGGATTGGTACGTTTACATTCAAGTGCGTATTTGCCGGTAAACTGGTTATTATAAAAATGAAATTATTTAAAATAATTTTTATTCCCGCAGATACCTTTTCCATTAAAAAGCGTGATATCAAAAAGCCCGGATTGACGGGAAGCCACATTTAATTGCCGAACAGGGTTACTAACGTACAAGAGTGCGACGCAACCGGGCCCCATAGTAGCTGAGGTGCCTGGCTCCAAAACTTCAATACTCAAAGCTTATCGCTTTGCCCCTTTTCCCCTATTTTTGCCCAACTTTTAATATAGCTTATGAGCATCCTAGTTAATAAACAATCCAAAATTCTCGTTCAAGGATTTACCGGAACAGAAGGTACTTTTCACGCTACCCAAATGATAGACTATGGTACCAATGTGGCAGGTGGTGTTACACCTGGTAAAGGGGGCACCCTGCACCTGGACAGGCCCGTTTTTAATACCGTTGCTGAAGCTGTGCTAAATACCGGTGCCAATGTTTCGATCATATTTGTTCCACCTGCTTTTGCTTCTGATGCAATTATGGAAGCAGCCGATGCGGGAATAGGGCTGGTTGTTTGTATTACAGAAGGGATCCCGATCCAGGATATGATTCGTGCCAAGAATTATTTATTGGGAAAGAATACCCGGTTGATAGGACCTAACTGTCCCGGCATCATTACTGCCGAAGAATGTAAAGTGGGTATAATGCCGGGGTTTGTATTTAAGAAAGGAAAGATCGGTATCATTTCAAAATCAGGTACCCTAACCTATGAGGCGTCCGACCAGGTTGCCAAAGCGGGATTGGGAGTTTCTACTGCGATAGGAATTGGCGGCGATCCGATTATAGGTACTACTACCCGCGAAGCACTGGAACTTTTTATGAATGATAAGGATACCGATGCAGTTGTTATGATTGGTGAAATTGGTGGAGGTATGGAAGCGGAAGCAGCCAATTGGTACAAAGCAAATAATAAAAAACCGGTGGTTGGTTTTATTGCCGGACAAACTGCACCACCCGGTCGTCGTATGGGCCATGCCGGTGCTATTGTAGGCGGAGCCGATGATACGGCCGCAGCAAAAATGAAAATAATGACAGAATGCGGTATTCATGTAGTTTCAAGTCCCGCGGATATTGGTGCTACTATGGCTAAGATTCTGAAGAAATAATTCTTCAAATCTAAAATATAAAATTTCGAATGTAAAATGTAAACGGGTTCTTATGGTAAGGACCCTTTTACATTTTAGATTTTACATTCAGTATTTAATATTTCCGGAGATAGACAAAGAAAAACCCTGCCTTTTGGCAGGGCTCGTTTAACCATTCCAATTCCTACCTGAATCTTTTTATATACTCCATTAACTCTTCTTTGCTGTTCAAGAAAGCAAATACATCATACACCTGGGCGTAATTATTTTTATCCACTGTATTGCGGTAAGCGTACTTGGCCACTTCCAGTTTATTAGTTTCAAAAGCAAAGAGCAAGGCCATTTCCCGTACCTGCATGCTGCTGAAATTATTCCGGTCGATAGTTTGTTTGGCCGTTTCCAGCCGAGATTTTTCAAAACTTTCGCGGTGCAAAGCGCTTTTCAGCATTTCAAAAGAACGCGCATCCATAGCACCCCGGGTATTGTCGTAACGATTATCCCGGTCATTGTCTTTATTACGGTCGTAATCATTGTTACGTCCATAGTCTTTGACGCGATCATTATCCCGATCATAATCCCGGTCGCGTTTCCGGTTCCAATCCTCATCACGGTCCCTGCCACGACGGTCGTTGAATTTTCGTTCCTCCACCTGCACCTGTCCAAAACGATTAATGGTAATGCAGATGTTCTGCCGGGGCTTTACCAATACCGTTGAATTGTACAAGACTTGTTTACGACCTTTTCGGTCGAATATACCGCCCCAGTCGGAGCGCCGGTCCTGTGAGTACATCCGCACTTCATGATAACCCGGCCGGAGATTATCAATCACTATCTCGTGATCGCGATCCCGGTACGGTTGTCCATCTACCTCGATCCACAATTGTTTGTTGCTAAAATCGGTAATGGTAATTCTTCCATCATTGTGATCAGCGAAGCTGGTTAATGTAACCAAAGCTGCTGTTAAGAGTGCAAAGATCTTTTTCATATTTTAAATCCTCCTGCCTATTGAGAATCCAAATAAGTGCCAGGGATTAATTGATGATAGATAAGGATTAGTTAAAGAAAATTTCCATGCTTTGGATAGTATATACTTCAACACCTCAACTATAAAAAGCAATTTTACCTGAAGAAAAACTCAATCCCCAGCATAAGCAGGTTGCGTTATATACTTATTGGTAATTGCCTCCATCAAATCTCAACAGGGATATGAAATTTAACAGCCTGCCGCATCTTTAAAGCAAACTCAATTCGATAACTTGTACAAAATTTCGACGCATGTTCTTTAGAAAAATATTAGCATTGCTTGGTGCAACCTTATTCATTATTAATGCTACCGCTCAAACTCCCATGAATAAATACGATAAAGCCTGGAAAAAAATTGATTCCCTTATTAATAAAAAAGGACTTACCCAATCGGCCCTTACCGAGGTGAATAAACTGTATACTTTGGCCACAAAAGAAAACCAACAGGCCCAGCAGGTAAAAGCGCTTTTATACAAAATGGGGCTACAGGAAATGAAGGAAGAAGATGCCTTGCTGAAGAGTATTCAGCAATTGGAACAAGAATCGTCCACTGCCGGGGAACCCGTTCGATCTATCCTTAATAGTATTACTGCCGAGCGATACTGGAACTATTTCCAGCAGCATCGCTGGCAATTATATAACCGAACTAAAACTATTGACTTCAGGAAAAAAGATATCTCCACCTGGGCCATTGATGATTTTCACAGAAAGATCGGCCAGCTTTATCTTGAATCTCTAAAAAATGAAAAGCTATTACAGCAAACCAAACTGGAACCTTTCGACGCTATTATTATAAAAGGAAATGTCCGGCACCTCCGCCCTACCCTGTTTGATTTACTGGCTCACCGTGCCCTGGACTATTTTCGTAACGATGAACAGGATCTGAATAAACCATCTTATGCTTTCGAACTGGACCAGGCCAGTACCTTCGATGCGGCGGCCGATTTTATCAACCGAAAGTTTCCTACCAAGGATTCCCTATCCCTTCATCACGAGGCATTATTACTATATCAACGATTAATAGCCTTTCACCTCAATGATAAGAAACCCGATGCGCTCATCGACGCGGATATTGATCGGTTGGCGTTTGTCCATCAATATGCTGTAATGGATAATAAAGAAGAATTATATAAGAATGCGCTTACACATATCGGTCAACAGTACGAAAACCATCCCGCGGCGGCCCAGGCTTGGTATCTGCTGGCTCAGTGGCATTCCGAAAAAGCCGGTGAAGAAATAACCTATGATGGATACAGTAAAGCCAAAGAAATATGCGACAAAATAATTGCTCAGAAAGATTCCAGCGAAGGAAAGATTAATGCGCAGAACTTATTAAATTCTATCCTGAAGAAACAGCTGAACCTGCAAACGGAAAAAGTTAACCTCCCCAATCAGCCTTTCCGTATGTTGATTACTTACAGGAATATCAATCAATCCTATTTTCGCCTGGTTACTCTTACGAAACAACTGAAAGATAAATTAAAGAAAGTAAATAACTGGCAGGAGGAATACTGGCCGCAGTTACTGCAATTACCAGTTGCCAAAGCTTTTACCCAACCGTTACCTGCTGTTAAAGACTACCGCCAGCACCAGGTGGAAGTGAGTATGGAGGGGCTACCGGTTGGGGAATATATTCTGCTCGCCAGTACCGACCCGGGATTTAGTATGAAAGAAAATGCGATAGCTGCCCAATTCTTTTATGCTTCGGCTATCGCTTATCTAAATAATGGAAATAATTTTTTTGTCGTTCACCGCGAAATGGGTATCCCATTAGCCCGTACGAATGTGCAGGTTTGGTACCGCTATTATGATTATGCTACCCAGAAAAACGTAGATCGAAAAGGCGAGAACCTTTTTACGGATAAGAACGGGTTCTTTAAAATAGAACCTCCCAAAACAAACAGCAATAATAATTACCGGCTGGAACTCACTAATGGCGATGATCATCTTTTTATGGAAGATGAAAATTACAACAGCTTTAATTATGCAACCAGCGGGTTAGAAAAAGACGTTGTTACTTCTTTTCTTTTTACCGATCGCTCGATTTACCGGCCAGGGCAAATAGTATATTTCAAAGGGATTGTGATTAACCGTAACAATAAAAGTTCGGAAAGTAATATAGTACCGGGCCACCAGGCAACCATCATACTGTATGACGCGAACGGCCAGAAAGCTGATTCGCTGCAGGTACAGAGCAATGAATATGGATCCTATTCCGGAAAGTTTACCCTTCCCCAAAATCAATTGAATGGCAGCTTCCGGATTGAAGATAATAGCAACCACAGTAACCTGAGCTTTTTAGTAGAAGAATACAAACGGCCGAAATTTTCCGTAGAAATTGCCAAACCATCCGGCACTTATAAATTAAATGATAATATAAAAACTACTGGAACAGCCAAAGCCTATGCGGGCAATTCGATTGATGGAGCCATGGTTAAATACCGCGTGGTGAGACAAACACGCTGGCCCATCTGGTTTGATTATTACAGGCGGGGAAAGATATGGCCGCCGCGGAGGAACGAAGAATTTGAAATAGCGCATGGCGAATTGAAAACCGATGCGAAAGGAGAATTCATTATCAATTTCAAGGCCATTCCAGATGGCTCCATAGATAAAAAAGACCAGCCAACATTTTATTATGAAGTAAGTGCTGATGTGACCGATATAAACGGCGAAACAAGAAGCGGTAATACCTCTGTAGCTGTAGCCTACCAGGCGTTACAATTAAGCATCAATACGCCGGATGAATTGCCGGCCAGTGAATTTAAGAACCTGCTGATCCGCTCGGCAAACCTAAATGGAATTTTTGAAAAGGCAACGGTTACCGTTACCATTCACAAACTGAAACAACCTAACCGGACTTTCAGAAATCGCTACTGGGAACAACCCGACCAGTTTTTGATGAGCGAAGAAGAGTACCATACACTATTTCCTTATGATATTTATAAGGATGAGAACTTAGTGGCTAATTGGCCCAAGCAAGAGAAAATAGCAGAAAGTACAGACACTACCAGTGAAACCGCTAACTACAAACTACCAACCACCAACTTCTCTCCCGGCTGGTACCAGCTGGAAGTAATCACCAAAGACAAGAATGGAGAAACGGTAAAGGCTGTTAAGAATATTCATCTCACCGGAAAACAAACTACGAATCCGACCATGTTCGGATCGGTTCGATCAACTAAATCGGAATATGAACCGGGTGAAAAAGCGACTTATACCTTAGAAACTAATCTGGATAGTATTTGGGTGATTCACCATCTGACACGCGTTGATAAAGATGCAGAACAAAACTTATTTACACTGGCGGGGGGAGCAAAGTCGTTCGATATACCCATTACAGAAGCCGACCGGGGTGGAGTGGCATTGGATATGTCCTTTGTAAAACATAACCGGGTATTTACTGATAATACTACCTTGAGTGTACCCTATACCAATAAACAATTAAAAATCAGTTATGAAACTTTCCGGGATAAAACATTACCCGGCGGTGAAGAAAAATGGAAAGTAAAAATCAGTGGGTATAAAACTGACAAGGTAGCCGCCGAAATGCTTACGGCGATGTACGACGCATCGCTCGACCAGTTTCAACCGCATAGCTGGACCCTGCCTTCGATCTGGAATAAGAGTGCCTTTCCAAAATTGTTCAATGGAGATAGAGGATTTACCAGCATGCATTCGCAAAACAAAGACTTTGAAGAACCCGATGTATATGTAAATAAAGTGTATGATGAAATGATGGCAACCATGGGAATGCTGGTATATGCTGAGCGGGCAATGTATAGCAGAAACAAAGGAGTACCTGGGGCAATGCAGGTTGCAGAAGAAAGAGGGTTTATGAACCAGGCAGCTCCGGCAGCGTTAGACAGCACGGTGGCCGACAAAAGCAAAATAAACGGTGATTGGAATAAGGAAGGAGAAGAATCCCAGAACAAGAAACAGGAAAACGCCTCTATTCAAATTCGTCGCAACTTTAATGAAACCGCTTTCTTTATTCCCGATTTAAAAACGGATAGTACTGGTAATATCGAATTCTCCTTCACCATGCCAGAAGCACTAACCCAATGGAAGTGGATGACCCTCGCGCACACTAAAAATTTAGCATTCGGTTATTCGGAAAAAACCATTGTCACCCAAAAGGAATTGATGGTTCAACCCAATGCACCGCGATTTGTCCGCGAGGGTGACCGGATGGATTTCACCACTAAAATTGTAAACCTTACCGGCAAAGAATTAACCGGGCAGGTACAACTGCAGCTTATAGATCCATCGACCAATCAATCCGTAGATGGTTGGTTCAATAATTTCTTTCCAAATCAATATTTCACCGTACCGGCCGGGCAAAGTGTGCCAGCCAGTTTCTCTATCGGAATTCCCTTTCAATATAATAAACCGGTGCTATACCGTTTGATTGCGCGCGCAGGAGAAGTCAGTGATGGGGAAGAAATGATGCTACCGGTATTAAGCAACCGTATGCTGGTAACCGAATCGTTGCCATTAAATATGCGGGGCAGCGGAACAAAGGAATTCAAGTTCGTTAAACTGATTAATTCAGGAGAAGGAAAAAGCGGAGCCAGTGAAACGTTGAATCACCAGGCGCTTACTGTTGAGTTCACCAGTAATCCTGCCTGGTATGCGGTACAGGCCTTGCCTTATTTAATGGAATATCCATATGAATGTTCAGAACAAACCTTTAACCAGTTTTATGCAAATACCCTGGCTACCCACCTATCCAATTCATCCCCACGCATAAAAGAGGTTTTTGAGAAGTGGCTGGCCCCACTCTCCTCCGGGAAGGGGAAAGGGGGTGAGGCAGATAGCTCCGCATTATGGTCCAACCTCCAAAAAAACCAGGAACTCAAATCGGTTCTGCTCCAGGAAACGCCTTGGGTATTGCAGGCTAATAATGAAACGCAGCAGAAGAAAAACATTGCCCTGCTTTTTGACATGGTTCGAATGAGTCGGGAAATGGAAGTATCCTTAGGCAGACTGTTTGAAATGCAAAGCAGCAATGGAGGATTTGTATGGTTCACGGGCGGACCCGATGATCGTTATATTACTCAATACATACTAACCGGTATTGGTCACTTGAGAAAATTAAATGCATTGCCAAAAAACAATGAGAAGATAAATACGATTATTAAGAAAGCAATGGCCTATCTAGATAATAAAATAAAGGAAGATTACGATCGGCTGGTAAAAAACAAGGCCAATCTGAATACACAGCAATTAGGTACTTCCGAAATTCAGTACTTATATATGAGAAGTTTTTTTACGGAAATGAATGTTCCGGGTGAAAGCTTTAAAGCATATAATTACTATAGGAAACAGGCCCAGCAGTATTGGGTGAAAGAGAGCCGGTATATGCAGGGAATGATAGCGCTGGGTTTACACCGCACCGGCGATATACAAACAGCTAAAGACATCATTAAATCGCTTCTGCAAAACGCGCTGACCAAGGAAGAGTTGGGTATGTACTGGAAAGAATTTAATACCGGGGGATATTACTGGTATCAGTCGCCGATTGAATCTCATGCCCTTTTAACAGAAGCATTTTCTGAAATTAATAAGAATAGCCAAATTACGGATGATCTTAAGACCTGGCTCCTGAAACAAAAACAAACCCATAACTGGCGCACCACCAAAGCAACGGCTGACGCCTGTTATGTATTATTGTTGGAGGGTAGTAATTGGTTGGTCCAGGAGCCCAAGGTAGAAATCAGTTTGGGATCAATGCCACTCAACACGCCGGGGAGAGGGACCGCGGGCGAAGGCTATTTCAAAAAAGTAATTGATGGTACTAAAGTAAATGCCAGCATGGGAAATATTTCGGTGACCATTTCGCAAACCGGCCAGCCAACCAATCAACCGGTGAGATCTCCTTCCTGGGGGGCTGTTTACTGGCAATACTTTGAAGAGTTAGATAAAATAACTCCTTCTGCTACTCCATTGAAGCTGGTTAAAAAATTATTTGTTGAAAAAAATACCGACCGCGGACCAGTATTGCAGCCTTTAAAGGAAGGTGAAGCTCTTCATGTGGGTGATAAGGTAAAAGTGAGGATTGAATTACGGGTAGACCGCAGCCTGGAATATGTGCACATGAAAGACATGCGAGCTTCCAGCCTGGAGCCGGTGAATGTAATCAGTCAGTACAAATGGCAAGGTGGATTGGGCTATTATGAAAGCACCAAAGATGCGAGTACTAATTTCTTTTTTGGTTATCTCCCGCGCGGAACCTGGGTATTTGAATACCCTTTATTCGTAACACATACCGGAACTTTCAGTAATGGAATAACCACTATACAATGTATGTATGCACCTGAATTTACGAGTCATAGCGAAGGGATTAAGATAACAGTGGAATAAAAATAGTAATTGTAAGGAGATACGGGATGCGAGTTATGGAACGTGGAATTAAAAGGCTTCGACGTGGTGGGGTAATATCAGATCCCGTTTCCCGCATCTCGTATCCCACACCCCGGAATCCCATACCCTCCTTCTCCCTTATTTTTGTATTATGCAAGTGGATTGTTTAATCATCGGCCAGGGAATCTGTGGTACCTGGCTCAGTTATTTTTTAGAAAAAGCAGGTTATTCTTTTCTTGTCATTGATGAAGCAAAAGATAATAGCGCTTCCAAAGCAGCCGCGGGGATTATCAATCCGGTTACCGGCCGCCGGATCGTAAAGACATGGATGATTGATGACATCCTTCCTTTTATTTCGGATTCTTATTCTCAATTAGGAGCTGAGCTGGCGATGGAGGCCATTGAACAAAAGAATATTATTGATTTTTTCCCTACTCCACAAATGAAGTTGGCATTTACCGAACGCTTTGAAAAAGATCAGGCCTATTTAAAAAATCCGCAAAACGAAAATTCTTTTCGGCCAAATTTCAATTACGATTTTGGTTATGGAGAAATACAACCCTGTTATCTTATAAATCTTCAAGGCATATTACCGGCTTACCGAAACAGACTAATCCAGCATAATAAAATACTGGAGGAAAAATTTGAGCAAACCGAACTGATCATTACAGCAACGGCTATTAATTATAAAAGCATTTCCAGTAACCAGGTAATTTTTTGCGATGGGATTGCTTCCTTCCAAAATCCTTATTTCAGGAATCTTCCATTCGCTCCAAATAAAGGAGAAGTATTATGGATTGAAGCGCCGGGGTTACCCCATTCCCATATTTTCAAAAAAGGACTTAACCTCGTTCCCTGGAGCAAGGATATTTTTTGGGTAGGCTCTTCCTATGAATGGGAATTTGAGAATGAGGAGCCAACTATTACATTTCGGGAACGGACATCCTCCTTTTTAAAAAGCTGGCTGAGATCTCCGTTTAAGGTAATTGATCACAAAGCATCGGTCAGGCCCGCCACGCTGGAACGCAGGCCCTTTGTAGGTTTCCATCCCTTGTATCAAAATATCGGCATATTAAATGGAATGGGAACCAAGGGTTGTTCGCTGGCGCCTTATTTCGCGCAGCAACTGGTTCAATGCATGCTTCACCAAAGTCCTGTTCATCCGGAGGCAGATATTAGGCGGTTCAGCCGGTTATTAAACCGAAGTTGAAGCATAGAATTTAATGTAGTTAAATAAAATATTACCTTCCCTTGGTATTATTGGTGTGATCTGCCCCGCAATCAATATTAATTTTCATCAATCCCACATTATTTAACATGAGCAATGTAAAAATGTATTCCATCCCCGATCGTTTTCGGAGAATTGAAAATATGCATATCGTATTCTGGTTGATTAAAGATATCAGCTGGGCCATGCTTTGGAAACCCATTGGCCTTCTAATGTTTATTCCCACTATATCCGTAGCGATGCTGATTACCTGGCAAACCCGTAAACTAAAATCTGAATGGTATCATAACATGGCCATTCTATTCTGGATTTCGGCCAATGGCTACTGGATGATTGTTGAATTTTTCTGGCCAGCCATAGAAACCCTACGTTATTATGCGGCCATTCCTTTTTCGATCGGAATCTTGTTTATCGGGGTATACTATTTCATAATCCTGCCACGCGAAAAGAAAAATGAAAAGTTAGTGAGTATTACTGTGGAGGTATCTGAAACGGCTCTTCAATTAGCCAAAGCCAGGTAAAGAAAGGTATCGGCAAACTTACGAGGACCATTTTGAACCGGGATATAAAAAAGAAACAGGATAAAAAGGCAATGGCCGTCTCATCCTGTTCTTTATTAATAAAGTTGTTAGGTATAAGTTTTTTTTCAGGCTGCTATCCGTTGATTGTTTACGATAACGATCGGGTCCTGTCTCAATAACCGGCTCATGGCATTGTATAAAGCAGGTAATTCGTGGCGAAGCCGGATCGGGTTCTCAAAAAATAGCTCAACACTTACGGCCCAAAACTCGTGATAATTAGTACCGGCATAATCGCCGAGAATATTTTTTCCCCCGCTTTGCATATCTTCAAAAATAGGGCGGGCCACTTTGGAGAAATTCTTGAATTCCTTTTTGAAGTGTTTGTCCTCTTCCGTTTGTGTTATGAAGTTTACATAAGTTAATGCATGTCCCATCTCATGTAATCCCACATTACAATTTGGGGTAAGACCATGAATGCCTTTTACAAAATTATCCCAGCTTAAATAGATTCCGCTGTGATCCACGTGACCCTGGAATGGCCGGGAATAGAATCCATAATGGTAATCGTCTTTCAGCACAAAAATATCCTTGAAATAATTCAGTAAAAATTTATCCAACCCAAAAGTAAGTTCTACTGCCACGGCACTTATTAAGATAGGCATTTCAGCACTTTCTGTTACCTCTATATAATGGAATCGTTTGGCTTTGCGAAAAAGATAAGTTCGAAATAAGAATTTCCGTTGATCTTCTATGCTCAGGCGATTATAGTATCGCAGGTGCGGGGCTATTACCGAATGATACCATGTTTCCTGGGCAAGAAATTTTTGATACTGGTTCTTTACCTGCAGGCGGCTGATCCATTCCATAATGGGTTGATGCAGGAGTATGATCCCGATTACGATGGATAGAATGAGTAAAATTTCCATAAGGCTCCATTTTTCTTTTGTGAATGGGAGGTACGAGATCAGCACTTATGGTTTTACAAAGAAATAGGATTGAAGGAGGGCCTTCAGGAAAATGGAAACGGTTTCGTTCGGGGGATGGTTGGGAGTCAGAGTGGGTACAATCAAATACAAAGTAAAAAGAATAGTTCATAAATAAAAGCCCACCTACCCGCTTTCTTTTTATTTACTAACAGCCTGATTACAAAATCTTTAACCTAAATTATTCAAAATAGTTTGAGAAAGGGGGTCCTGGTTTAACAAAAAAGCCAGTTCATCATAAAGCTCCGGCAATTCGGTTTTTAACGCTTGCGGACGCTCAAAGAAATTTTCTACGCAACCCGCCCAGAATTCATCATAGCTGGTAGCAGCATAACTACCTAGTATATTCGTTGTTCCCTGTTGCATGCGGGAAAAAATAGCCCTACCTACCGTTGAAAACTCCCTAAATCGTTTCCGGAACGCCTCATCGCGCCCGAATTCAGCACTGAAATTCACATAGGCCAGGGCATGGGCCATTTCATGCAACCCTACATTACTTCCGTCGGAATAATCGCGAAATTCCTTATCAAAATTTTCCCATGATAAATAAATCCCGTTGCTGCTTACATGCCCTTCAAATGGCATAGTATTTAAACCATAATGATAATTGCGCTGAATAATATAGACATCTGTAAAATAGGCAAGGAGGTAATTTTTTAGGCCAAAAGTTATCTGAACAGCGGCCGCGCTTACCAATACTTTTATTCTTTCTTCTTCATTCAGTTCCACAAAGTGAAATCTCCTGGCGGACATAAACAACAGCAAGCGCTTCCTGAACCGGAGTTGCAAGGTGGGCGCAAGAGAACGGTAATAAGGATTAAACAATTGCAACCATTTGTCGTATAGGACCTGTTTGCCTGTATATTCCTTCAATAATTTTCTATTAATATCCCGACCCATTCAAGTAGGCAATCCACCGGGATAACAGGAAAGCGAAAATTATCACCAGCAACACAAAAAGCGGAGGTAAAGCGGGATTAGGCTCTTCCGTATGGGCAATTTGAGAGGCCATTTCAGGAGGCAGCGTTCCTAATAATGTATCGGCAAGAGAATAAACCGAATCACCTGGACCGATGACGATATACGCTGAATCCTGGGGCATATTCCAATGAAAATAATGATTTCCGATAATAACGCCGAGGCTTGGGATAAAATTCTCATTTCTGCTACCTTTGCCGCTCTGAAAAGATGGCTGGCTGAAAATGATAGTAGGGCGAATAAAGAAATCCATTATTTACCCAATAATATTATCAGTGTTTTTTCAAATCCTATCAACTATTCAACCTATCAACATATCAACCTATCAACATATCAACCTAACAACTTAAGAAATGTATAGAACGCATACCTGTGGAGAATTAAGAATCTCCCACGCCGGTAACTCGGTAACGCTTGCCGGCTGGGTACAAACAGTTCGAAAATTTGGAAGTATTACTTTTGTGGACCTACGCGATCGCTACGGAATTACCCAATTATTATTTGGAGAAGAATTAAACCAGGAACTGGATGCAAATCCTCTTGGACGGGAATATGTATTGCAGGCGACCGGTATCGTAGAAGAAAGAAGTAACAAAAACAACAATATCCCTACCGGGGAAATAGAAGTAAAAATTGCCTCGTTTACTATCCTTAATAAATCGATAACCCCTCCATTTACCATACAAGATGATACGGATGGAGGTGATGATATCCGGATGAAATACCGTTTTCTTGACCTGCGTCGTAATGCCGTAAAGAGAAACCTGGAATTACGCTATGCCGTTAACCGGAGCGCCCGCAATTACCTGCATGAAAATAATTTCATGGACATAGAAACACCCTTCCTGATTAAATCTACTCCGGAAGGAGCGCGGGATTTTGTTGTCCCATCCAGGATGAACCCCGGTCAGTTTTACGCATTGCCACAAAGTCCGCAAACGTTTAAACAACTACTAATGGTAAGTGGTTACGACCGGTATTACCAGATAGTGAAATGCTTTCGCGACGAAGATTTGCGGGCGGATCGGCAACCAGAGTTTACTCAAATTGATTGTGAGATGTGTTTTGTGAACCAGGAAGACATCTTAATGATGTTTGAGGGACTGGTAAAGCGCATTTTTAAAGATGTAAAAGGAATTGATTATTCGGACACCATTGAACGAATGAGTTGGGAAAACGCCATGTGGACGTTTGGAAATGATAAGCCGGATATTCGGTTTGGGATGAAACTGACTAATCTGAAATTTCCACCGCATACATTCCTGAATAACCAATCCGCTCTCGATTCTACACCATTAAAAGAAGGAGCTGGGGGTTTCCTTCCCCGTTTTCAATAATGCGGAAACAGTGGTTGCTATTTCTGTCCTGGCTGCAGCGAATATAGCCGGAAACAAACCGACGAACTGACCGAATGGGTAAAACGCCCCCAGATTGGAATGGAGGGGTTAGTATTTATTAAATGCAATAAAGACGGAACTCTCAAAAGCAGTATTGATAAGTTTTATTCCGAAGAAAAATTAAAATTCATTGCAGCCGCTTGTGAAGCGAAAGCAGGGGATTTGATTTTAATTCTGGCAGGCGCCGAAGAACGCACCCGGAAAGCGATGAGCGAAATGAGGCTTGAAATGGGTAAGCGGCTTGGGCTGCGAAAAGAAAATGAATTCAAGTTATTATGGGTGCTGGATTTCCCCTTATTTGAATATGATTCGGAAGAGAACCGATGGGTAGCCAGGCACCATCCCTTTACTTCCCCCAAGCCCGACCAGATTCAGGTAATGATCAACAATGATCCATCTATCAAAGAGGCTTCCAAATACCTGGAACATCCCTATGCCAATATTAAAGCTAATGCCTATGATATGGTCCTTAACGGAAACGAAATTGGTGGCGGGTCTATCCGTATTTTTCAACGTGATCTCCAGGAAAAAATGTTTGCAGCACTCGGAATGAGTAAAGAAGAATCACTTCACAAATTCAGTTTCCTGTTAGGTGCATTTGAATATGGCGCTCCTCCGCATGGTGGCATTGCCTTTGGTTTCGACCGTCTTTGCGCCATTTTAGGAGGAAGCGAAAGCATCCGCGATTTTATTGCTTTTCCGAAGAATAACAACGGAAGGGATGTTATGCTCGATGCTCCTTCTACTATCGATGAAAAACAACTTAAAGAATTACAGATAAAGACTACTACCGGGTAAAAAATAAAAATTCTATCTTTAAAACCTCCAAACAAAGCAGGTCTTTTATTGCCCATTCTACGCCACCAAGCATACTGCTATGAAAGAATTAACGACAGGTTGGAAACTATTCAGGCTTCTTTGTATTCTGCAGTTGATTGCAGTTGGACTGCAACTTATTTTATCGGCCGGAGGACTATTCAACCGACAGCATATTCTTTTTTTATCCGTTTCTGTCATCATTTATCTAATTATTTTCTCATTCGTTTACCAGGGGGTGCTGCTGATAAATTATAATTACCCTGAAACACCCCTCGGGCCAAAACAAAAGAAGGTTTTCAACTGGCTTTACTTGCTTAATTTCCTGGCGATCGCTTTCTTATTCGGTCAGTTAATAAGCCAGTGGAAATTAACAGTTCCCTTTCTTAAAATGATACATGGGGGGTGGCTTGATTGGCTGTTGTTCAGTTTTTCGCTTTTGCAGGCTGGGGCTATTTTTGCTTTTCATATTTTGTTTTTAATCGGAATGTATTTATTAAGGAGAGTGATTTATCAAAATACCATAGAAAGCTGGCAGGAGCAATTTAGTGATAGTGAAAAAAAATAGCTTGCATCCGGAAGCCTTCCTGGCTCAACTTTTGCATTTTCTTTACACACTTGCAGCCCGCATTTTTCGTTCTAATATTTCAATTTTATCGACTTTGAAGACAATCATTTTCTTAGCTGCCTTTTTCTTACTATTCTCTTGTGCAAAAAAAGATACACAGGACGTCCTTACTGCCCGAATGATGACCGATATATCTTACGGCACGGATACGAGACAAAAATTTGATCTCTACTTGCCCGCTCAAAGAAATAGTACGGATACCAAAATCCTGGTATTAATACATGGGGGTGGATGGACGGAAGGGGATAAAGTGGATTTCAACCCATTTATTATAGAAATGCAGAAAAGATTACCCGACTATGCTATTGCCAACATCAATTACCGGTTGGTCAGCAACAATCAAAATCTTTTCCCTGCCCAGGAAAATGATGTGAATGCGGCTATAGAATTCATAGCAGGTAAATCGGCAGAATATAACATCAGCAGGAAGATTTCCTTATTGGGTGCCAGTGCGGGTGGGCATTTATCCTTGTTGCAGGCATACAAGCATACCGCATCTATTCCTGTAAAAGCAGTAATCTCATTATTCGGTCCAACGGAATTAGTTTCTTTATATAATAATTCTTCCAACTCATCTATATCATTACTATTAAAAACGGTTACAGGCGGCACTCCCGCTACCAACCTTTCTATTTACCAGCAATCAAGTCCGTATAATTTTGTAACCAGCTCCTCTTGTCCAACCCTGTTATTGCACGGCGGTAATGATCCCCTGGTACCCGCTTCTCAATCAGTAATGCTTAATAATGAATTACAAGCAATGGGAGTGGTCCATGAATATGTCTTTTATCCATCAGAAGGTCATGGATGGACAGGCCCCAATTTAGCAGATACCTTTAACCGGATTGAGGCATTTTTAAAACAGCAGGTAAAATAGCAGATTATTTTATTCTCTGTTTTTAAACCAAAATAAACCGCCGAAAAGCCCGATGAACGCGGCAATCATCAGCATGTACAAAGTCGGATTGCCTGATTTATCATAGCCCTTCAATATATTCGCCTGGCAAATTTGAATATGCCTTTCTAAATCGGGATAGGACGAATTTCCAGCTTTCACCTTTAAGAAATGATGTAACGCCTCTTTATAATAATCCCGTAAAAAGAATTGAAGTCCTTTACAATAGTTCACACTCACGCTGCTTTTGGCGGGCATTATTGAATCGGAAAAAAATTCTCTGATCACTTCAAGAGGTATGGCAAAATTCAACCCCGGGGCCAGGGCGCGGGCGTTATCATCCAGGCTGCCAAATGTACTGATACCAATTACCTCTCCCTGCCTATTACACACAGGCCCTCCGCTATTACCATGGTTAATACCGGCATCCATTTGTAATACTGGCCAACCGTTTATTGTTTTTTTCAATCCACTGAGGATGCCTTTAGTGAGTGTGGGTTCCAGGGCCGTTTCTAAGGACAAATATTCATTATTACTTACCGGGTTTGGATAGCCATACACAAAAATATCTTCTCCGACCATAATATCATTGGAAGCAGATAAAGGAATAGAGGGTAATTCAACCGGTAATTCTATTTTTAAAATTGCTACATCTTTACCCGGCATCGATCGCCCTTTGATTTTAATAATGGCCGGAATTTCACGCGAAAATCTATTACCCAGGCTATCGTCAATGTTGAGAATTACAAATATCTTTTTTTCGATCTTCTCTAATTCAATAGGTACAATTTTAGAATACACATTGGCAAAGGTGCGGTACAATAAACCCCGCTGTTGCTCAGTGAATTTAACTTCCCACTCCTGTTCAATAGAAGCAATATTTGTTTCCGATACATAATTGAAAGCTGATAAAATGAACCTCCGGTTGATATATGCATCTCCTTCATCCACCACATGACAATTAGTAAGTACGTAGCCACTTCCAGAAATAATAAAGCCCGATCCACGGGCCGTAACTTTTTCGCGATGCCTGAAATAGTTGAATTCGCTGACAAAATAATAGGATGGTCTTCGCTCAAATTCGTTTAACACAATATCTAATTTCTCGGCAGGAGTTAAGAAAATGCTATCTGCCTCAAGCCTGTGAATGGAATCGAGCAGGCGGCTAAACGTCCTTTCGTTTACATTTATCTTCTGAACATTCACTTCAGCCAGTACCTCCGTCCGAATCATAACCACCGCGGCCCGGTTACAAGCGTATTGCTGAACCCCTCCGACAGATTGCGCTGCTGCGGGCGTTGTACCAAAGGCAGAAACCAGCATGAACCAAAAAAATCCCTTTCTTTTCCTTTGAAATATATTCTGCATAGGTTTTAAATGTTGAAAACACAAACTTATTGTAGTATTGCCTGTAAAAATAAAGTAATGGCGCTGCAATTGGCTCCTTTAGCCGAACGATTAAGGCCCGCCCGTATTGATGAACTGGCGGGACAGGAGCATTTAACCGGAACCGGAAGCATATTGCGCACTGCGATAGAAAAAGGGAAGGTCCCTTCGATGATTTTATGGGGACCACCCGGTACAGGTAAAACCACCATTGCAAACATTATCGCCCATACGATACAGGTTCCGTTTTATACTCTCAGTGCCATAAGCAG
This sequence comes from uncultured Chitinophagaceae bacterium, assembly GCA_963775145.1. GTDB lineage: Bacteria > Bacteroidota > Bacteroidia > Chitinophagales > Chitinophagaceae > Endoryza. The sequence goes on along the minus strand of CAVZHZ010000004.1, from coordinate 233,675 downwards.
CGGAGTAAAGGAGGTGCGGGAAGTGATTGAAGAAGCAAAATCCAAACAAAAAGCTATCCTTTTTATTGATGAGATTCATCGATTCAATAAAGGCCAGCAGGATGCGTTACTGGGTGCCGTAGAAAAAGGCATTGTAACCCTTATTGGCGCTACCACAGAAAATCCTTCGTTTGAAGTGAATAGCGCCTTACTCAGCCGCTGCCAGGTATATGTGTTAAAGCCGCTGGAAGAAAAACATCTGGTTCGCTTATTACAACACGCAATAGAAAAGGATGAATTGCTTTCGAGAAAAAAAATAACGCTACAAGAAACTACCGCGCTGATATCCCTATCGGGGGGCGATGCCAGGAAATTACTCAACTTATTGGAAATAGTAGCAGACAATTTGGGGGAGGCTATTGTTATAACCGATAACCTGGTAATGGATATTGCCCAAAAAAAGATTGCCCTGTATGATAAAAAAGGAGAGCAGCATTACGACATAATTTCCGCGTTTATTAAATCGATACGGGGAAGTGATCCCAACGCGACTGTATACTGGCTGGCTCGTATGATTGAAGGAGGGGAAGATATTAAGTTCATTGCCCGTCGCATGGTAATAGCGGCCAGTGAAGATATTGGCAATGCCAATCCAACGGCGCTGGTAATGGCAAATACCTGTTTTGATGCCGTTAATAAAATTGGTTACCCGGAGGCAAGAATCATTCTTTCCCAATGCGCAATATACCTGGCCGCCTCTGCCAAAAGCAATGCTTCCGTAGCTGCCATTGATCTGGCGCAGGGTGCTGTTCGTGAATATGGCGACTTGCCTGTTCCATTACCTATTCGCAATGCCCCCAGTACCCTTATGAAAAATCTTGACTACGGAAAAGGATACCAATATTCTCATAACTACGAGGGTAATTTCTCCAGCCAGGAATATCTTCCAGCTGAAATCAGTGGTAAAAAGTTTTACCACCCTGGTAAAAATGCGAGAGAAGAAGAATTACGGAAATTTTTAAAAAATTTATGGGGAGACAAGTATGAGTATTAGTTGAATTATTGAAAAATTGAATTGTTGAATAGGTAAAACATTAAGCTCTTTATCTTTGTAAAGTGGTTTAATATCAACCAATCAACCAATCAGCCAATCAACCAATCAACCAATCAACCATGCCCGTGTCCTGGAAATGCAAACCATTTGATGAATTAAAGCCTTCCGAATTATACGATATTCTGCGATTGAGAAACGAAGTATTCGTAGTAGAACAGAATTGTGTGTATCAGGATGTGGATAATAAAGATCTTTATGCTTTGCATTTAATGGGATGGAGCGGGGAACAATTAGTGGCGTATACCCGCCTTTTACCTAAAGATAATAGTCATCCGTATGTTTCTATCGGAAGGGTCGTTACTTCATCCAATGTAAGGGGAACGGGACTCGGGAAAGAATTGATGAGGAAATCGGTTGATACAATATATAATATATGGGGAAGGCAACCAGTTCGGGTCAGCGCACAGCTTTATCTTAGGACTTTTTACGAATCCCTTGGTTTTCAGCAAACCAGTGATATTTATCTCGAAGATGGTATTGAGCACATAGAGATGATCCTAAAAGAATAATAAGTATATACCCTTTAGCGTCAATACATTTCAAAAAAATTATCCCCACCGCACACAAAAAGAATCTTTTTAGCGTTTCTTGTAAGTATCTCCGCTGTTTATTATTTTAGACACGGAATCCATTGACCATCTGAAAACTAAATCTAATATCTCATGAAACAAAAGCTACACTCTTTTGTGTGGAAGTGCTTGTTAGCAACACTTCTTATCCTATCCGCTCAATTGCCTTCGTACAGCCAGTACTCAGAAAGTACTTCTTTTTTTGAAGCAGGCATTACTGCGGGTCCATCAAACTTCCTCGGTGACCTGGGAGGTAATTATGGAAAAGGCACAACTTTCCTCAAAGACAACAATATACAGATGACCAAATTTATGTTTGGTGCATACCTGTCTTATCATCCAAGTGAATGGCTCGGATTTCGCCTGGCTGGAAATATTGGAAGTATTGAAGGAGATGATGCCATTATAAAAGGGAAAGGTGGATGGGAAGAGTCGAGAAGAAGAAGAAACTCCAACTTCAAATCAAAGATCCAGGAAGTTTTCCTGGTAGCTGAAATATATCCCACTGTATTTTTTGAATATGAACCCAGCGATATTTTTCATAAGATCCGTCCTTATGGAGTATTAGGAGTAGGCGCGTTTCATTTTAATCCGTTAGGCACCGACCCGGCGAATGGTAACTGGGTTGGTTTAAAAGCGCTGCATACCGAAGGACAAGGTTTTCCGGAATACCCCGACAGGAAAGAATATAAACTTACTCAGGTTAATATCCCCATGGGTGTTGGAGTAAAATATTTTGCCAGTGAAACAGTAAGCCTGAGCCTTGAAATAATTCACCGGAAAACATTCACCGATTATATTGATGATGTAAGCACTAATTATATTGATCCAACTCTGTTCTACAATAACCTGCCATTGGCCCAGGCCCAGGTGGCAGAACGAGTGGCAAATAAAAGCATTCCGGGAAATACTGCCAGCGGAGGTTTTGGACCTGGTCAGCAAAGAGGAACGCCTACAAATAACGATGCATATTTTTCCGTTGGATTTAAATTAGGTTTCAAGTTGACCAACGAAAAGCGGTGGAGAAACAGTACCCGTTGCCCTGTTCGTTTCTGATGATTACGGAAGCGCTGAAAGATATTTTTTAATCCGTACCCTTTGAAACTAACAGACCGATAACCCAATGGCATCGCTATGAAAACAATGGTACCCGAAAGAAAACATCCTGGCCTTACTATGCCTGCATTGGCAACGGTAAGCCTGCTGCTGGCGGTATTAACCTGCTCAGCTTCAACCAGCGGATTTCCTTCCGGTAATGCCCCTGCATTCAGAGATACCATCCTGGTTCAAAAGAACCAAATCAGCAAAAAAATTAAAATAAAACTGTATCCCAATGCTAATCACCAGGTACTTTTCTTCAGTGCCTCGGGGGAAGCAGGTAAAGTATTTCAGCTATTTCTATTTGATATAGATGGTAAACTGGTAAAGCAGGTAAACATCCGTAACAAACAAACAACAGTACTGAACCGAATTGAAAAAGGAAGCTACCTGTTCGAAGTATTCAGTGATGATGAGCGGATTGAAAACGGGCAGGTAATTGTGAAGTAACTGTTGCATTATAAAGTTCTTTGCATTCTTAAATGATAGCCAATAAGCAGCAGGGAAATTAGTAGAATCTGATATCCGGTTGAGTCAAAGACCTGATCCGTTCCCTATTATTTCAAAGTACCCAAAAAAGATTTTATTGATCACTCCCTGCGCTTGCTTATTGGAGTACACGTTTTTCTGGTCATTCCAGTATCCTCAATAGCCAACGATGAATAATTGTTGGCTATTTGTTTTTGGGACACGAATTCGCACTAATTATAACGAATGCGGGTGAATAAAGAAGGGGTGGAAAATTTTCTTAAAGCAGGATACAAAATGGTCCATAATATTGAAGCAATCATTTTATAATCGATGTCACGATAGCCCTCTATCCATTTTCCTGAACTATTCTCTAATTATGCCAGGCCCGTATTATTCTCAATTTCTCTATTTAAGAAATAACTCCGCTGCTTCTTTCCAATTATTCAACCGTCGATAAGCCGTTTCATTTATATTATGAGCCGAAGTAAATAAGTACTTGTTCCCCTCAAAATGAACCAGGTTTCTGGCATGATCATCGATCATATGATCGCCCTTCACCAGTTTTTTATCCCCGCACAAAACAATCTGCTTCCAGGTTAAAAAAGGGAAATTCTCCTGCAACCATTCAACCTTATCCTTTAGTGAATTGGGAAATTCAATTGCCGCAGACACAATGAATAACTCATAGCTCTTATTTATTTCTTCCAATACTTCCTGGCTATTTTTTATCACCGGCAGATGCCGGAAAAAACCAGGGGATAACAACCGATTCCAGCATTCTTCCTGGTGTTCCTCCGGAAATCCTTTTATCCAGCCGGTTCCCAGCATTTTTTCATAGTTAACAGGCTGATTATATTTATTCGTATACCAATCGATCATGGCGCCCATAGGGTCCGCCATCACTTCGTCCATATCTACAATAATTCGTTCCATAATGTGTAGTCAAAAGTGAATAGTTATGTTTCATTATCCACCTTATCCTCAGGTGGCGCGGTTGTAGTTAATAATCGGGATGGGTGAGTTCTGTATGCACTGCACTGGTAAATACTCATATATAAATAAGAAATCCATCGTGAAAACCTATTTGCTGCTTACAATTTCAACTCTTGTTTCAGAAACCGGGCAGTGTGACTCTCTTTTATTTTTACCAGTTCTTCGGGTGTTCCTTCAAATAATATTTTCCCTCCTCCATCACCCCCTTCGGGTCCGAGGTCAATAACATGATCGGCCACTTTAATTACATCCATATTATGCTCAATGACCAATACAGTATTTCCCCGATCGGTTAACTTATTTAATACGTCGAGCAAATGCTGAATATCCTCAAAATGCAAACCGGTAGTGGGTTCATCCAGTATATAAAATGTTTTTCCCGTATCTCTTTTTGATAGTTCGGTGGCCAGCTTTACCCGCTGGGCTTCTCCCCCACTCAATGTTACCGCATTTTGTCCCAGCGTTATATACCCCAGCCCCACTTCTTCCAATACTTTTATTTTTCGATATATATAAGGTACGTTTTGAAAAAATTCTACTGCTTCTTCTACCGTCATATCCAATACATCGCTGATTGATTTTCCTTTATATCGTATCTCCAGGGTTTCGCGATTATATCTTTTCCCCTGGCATTTTTCACAGTGTACAAATACATCAGGCAGAAAATTCATTTCTATCACCCGCATACCACCGCCTTCACACACATCGCAGCGCCCGCTTTTTACATTAAAGGAAAAACGACCCGCATTATATCCTCGGATCTTCGCTTCCGGTACGGAAGCAAACAAAGTCCGTATGTCGGTAAAGAAACCACAATAGGTGGCCGGGTTGCTGCGGGGGGTTCGGCCAATGGGAGACTGGTCAATTTCTATTACCTTATCAATATACTCCAACCCCTTTATGCTTTTATATTCCAATGGAGTCATTCGCGAGCCAAAAGCATGTTTGGAGAGAATGGGATACAAGGTTTCATTGATCAAAGTTGATTTACCGCTTCCGCTAACACCGGTTACCACAATAAATTTTCCTAACGGAAACCTGGCATCCGCATTTCGGAGGTTATTTCCTTTTGCTCCCTTCAATTCCAGCCATTTGCCGTTTCCTTTTCTTCTTTCGGAAGGCACAGCAATAGCATGACGACCATTTAAATACCCGGAAGTAAGCGTGTCTAATTTCAATAATTGCATGGGCTCGCCCTGCGCTACAATTTTCCCTCCGTGGTATCCGGCTTTGGGGCCAATATCAATCAGGTAATCGGCCGCCATCATAATATCCTTATCGTGTTCAACCACCAGCACGCTATTACCAATATCGCGCAAATTCTTAAGCGCATCAATCAACCGATGGTTATCCCGCTGATGTAATCCCACACTTGGTTCATCCAATATATACGTGATGCCCTGTAGTTGAGATCCAATTTGAGTGGCTAACCGAATACGCTGACTTTCGCCCCCACTCAATGACTTTGACGGCCGGTTGATGGTAAGATAAGTTAATCCCACGTCCAATAAAAACTGTAACCGGTCACGTATCTCTTTCAATACATCCTTGGCAATTGTTTTTTGTTTATTGCTGATGCGTAATTCAATACCATCCATCCAGGCAGCGAGATTATCCAAATTCATAGTGCTGAGTTCCGCAATATTCCTTTCATTTACTTTAAACCATAAACTTTCCTTTTTCAACCGGGCTCCTCCGCAACTATCGCAGGGTTTCAATTGCATAAACCCTTCTGCCCAGTCGCGCAATCCTTCACTATACCCATTATAAAACCAACGCTTGAGCATATTGATTATACCTTCATAGGGTCCCTGCGGATCAAACTTCATATTCTCAAAATCCTCTTCTAACTCCGTTCCTTCTTCATTTCCATATAATATTATGTTCAGCGATTTGGCCGGAATATCTTTAACCGGTACCGTCAATGAAATTTTATTCTTCTTCGCCAATTCCTGTACCTGCTTATAAACATACGCTTCCCTTTCTTCGCCTAATGGGGCTATTCCTCCCTCGCTGATACTTATGGAAGGATCGGGAATTACAGACTCCATACTAATCTGGAACATCGTTCCCAATCCCTTGCAGGTCGGACAGGCGCCATAGGGTGAGTTAAATGAAAAGGCATTGGGTGAAGGCTCTTCATAACTAATGCCGGTATCTTCACACATTAAATGTTTGGAATACGAAGCCTCCGAACCTGCAGAATCTTCTATGGGGTTAGAAACTTTCCTACCGTTCCGCGAAGGTTCCTTTTCAACACTCACAAACATCAGGTCCTTTCCGGTCTTTAACGCCTGCTGCACACTCTGGCTGATCCGCAATTTGAAATCGTCACTTACCGTTAACCGGTCAATCACCACTTCTATATCGTGAATCTTATAGCGGTCCACTTGCATTTTAGCAACAATGTCTTTTATTTCTCCATCCACCCGCACTTTTAGATACCCCTTCTTCCTGATTTCTTCAAATAATTCGCGGTAATGTCCTTTTCTCCCGCGAACCAGGGGTGCCAACAGCGATACTTTTTTATCTTCAAACCGTTTGAAAATATTTCCGACAATTTCTTCCTCGCTCCATTTCACCATTTTCTTCCCCGTATTATAACTATACGCTTCTCCTATCCGGGCAAATAGTAATCGCATGAAGTCATATATCTCCGTAATAGTTCCTACCGTTGACCGGGGATTTTTATTGGTAGTTTTTTGTTCAATTGAAATCACCGGTGAGAGTCCGGTGATCTTATCTACATCGGGTCGTTCCATATCACCAATAAACTGCCTCGCATAGGCACTAAAGCTTTCCATATACCGGCGCTGTCCTTCGGCATATATAGTATCAAAAGCCAGGGAAGATTTCCCGCTACCGCTAATTCCGGTTATGACCACCAACTTATTCTTGGGAATACTGATATCGATATTCTTCAGGTTGTGCACGCGGGCACCAAACACTTCAATGGAATCATGCTGGAGGTTTTCTGATTGTTCGAGTAAATCAGTTTCATTATTATCGGTCAATGTTTGTTTGCTTTTTATCATACCAACTGGGGGAACTCCAAATGTAAGAACAAAGCCGCTACGCTTTGGTTCTGTGGATTTCTTTCTGCGAAAATCTTTATTAATAAATGATCAGGCAGAATTTCTTCCGGCATTTATGATTCCAAATGACGATCTGATAATGAGTTTTTCAAAAATCTCCTTTTCCGCAGCCGGTGCCATCTGCCCTTCCAATTGGCGGATGCGGCTCATGGAATATTGTTGTATGGTGGTTAAAGGAAGTACAATTCGTTCGCGCATTTGAATCGATAACTGTTCTACCGGGTAGCCGGCCATCAATTCATTTTTGCCGGATAATTGAAAAATGTATCGCTGGGTTAATTCGTACTCCTGGTAAATGCGGTTCCAAATCTGGCCATACCTGGGATCATCAGCCAGGTAAGCCGTAAGAGGAAAAAAACATTTCTTCATCGCCATCTCACAATTATCCATGAGGGTTTTAAAGAACGGCGATTGCATATATAATTTCTTTATCGCCGGTAGCTTTCCTTTTTGATCTAATTGTCTTAACGCGGTCCCTACCCCATAATAACCCGTAACGTTTTGTTTGATCTGGCTCCAGGCACCTACAAATGGTATAGCCCGGAGGTCTTTTAGGGACAGTCGGGCGGCACCGCCGCGTTTTGCGGGCCGGCTTCCAATATTGGTTTCGCTATAAAACCTCAGCGGACTTACCTGTGACAAATAGTCTAAAAATGCTTCATCGCCTTTCAGCGATTGGTAGGCCATAAAGCTCTCAGTAGCCAATTCCTTTAATAAGGATTCTTCATCGCTACCCAGAGTTCTTTCCTGTTCAGAAAACAGTTCATTACTTATACCTGCATTTAACAGTTGTTCGATGTTGTATTGTGCCGAATCAATGGTTCCAAAATTTGAACTCACCGTTTGCCCCTGAACTGTCAATTGAATTTCCTTATTAGCAATATTCTTTCCCATGGAGGCGTAAAACTTATGCGTCTTACCACCACCCCTGGCCGGGGGACCGCCCCTTCCATCAAAGAATACTACATCCACTCCAAATTGGGAAGATATGGATGTGAGTTCCTCCTTCGCTTTATAAATACTCCAATTGGCCATTAGATACCCGCCATCCTTGGTTCCGTCAGAAAAACCCAGCATGATAGTTTGCCTATTGCCTAATTTTCTGAGATGCTGACGGTACACATCATTTTCGTACAATTCCTGCATAATGGCACCCGCCCTTTTCAGATCGTCAATAGTTTCAAATAAAGGAACGATATCAATATTCAATTCTTCCCGCTGCCATCCACTCAGCATAAAAAGGCCAAATACTTCCAGTACATTCAACCCATTGTTACATTGGCTGATGATATATCTCTTGCAGCCCGCTACTCCGTTGTACCGCTGTATTTCTTTTATGGCTTTAATGGTTTGCAAAGTATCTTTTACCAGGCCATCTTCAAAAACATGACTCCCGACATCACTTTTTACAGAGCAAAGCATTTGCATTTTTTCACTCACGGCCATCGTAGCATAATCCGCCGGAATGACTCCCGTTTTTTCGGCTATTGCTTCCAGTACCACATTATGTACAGAACTTTCCTGCCGAATATCAAGAGAAGCAAAATGCAATCCGAAAATTTCTACCTTATTAATAAGGCTATCTACCAGGTGAAGAAATAACCCATTATGCTGGTATATTAATATATCGCGGATATTATTTAGCGCCTTTAATATTTCCTGCGTACTAATTTCGGTCCTATGGCCCGGTATAAAAATGTTATTATACAATTGTTTTTCGAGGGAAGCCAGTATAGTATCCACTCCTTTAAACGTAAGCCGGCGTTTTAAACGGCGCACATCGAGATAATAGCACTTAATAATACTACCCCGCAATCCATCGGCTACCTGCAGGGTAGTATCCGCCGTTACAAAAGGATTTCCATCCCGATCGCCACCCGGCCAAAATCCCATATTCACAATCGGGTTATTAGGGTTTAACACATCGGGAAACTGGTATTTAAAAAATGAAATTATGCGACCTGCCGCCGCGTAAAATACATTTTCCAGGTACCAGATCAAACTTACCGCTTCATCATAGGGGGTGGGTTTTTTCTTATTGAGAAAAGGAGTTTTTCCGAGTTGCTGCAGGTAAACATTAATCTGGCTTGTATTATTATCAGATAAGGCCCTGGAAAGATCATTTATAATACCTAATACCGGTCCGGGATAAAATTGGGTTGGATGCGCCGTTAACACCATGCGAACCGAAAAATCTTTAAGCTTTTCAGATAATTCATGTTGCGTACCGGATTGAATGATCTCGGATTCCAGGTGTTTTAGAGTTCCGATACCTCCCATATCATTTACTTCCCGGAAAGCAGCATCTTCCAATGCATCAAACAATACCACCTGTCGCTCCACATATTGAACAAAACGAAAAAGCAGGTCCAGTTTATCCTGGTCTTTTGTATAAGAAGTATGTTTTTCAAAAAACTCCTCGAGGATCTGAACCGGGCTTAATTTGCGTTTATATCCTTCTTCACAATTATTCAATAACATCGATAACAGGATACCCGTTTTTTCAATACGGTGAAAAGGGAGGGAAGTAAACAGGCTGTTGTATAGCTGGAATTTAATGGCTACAAAGTTCCGGAACTGCTGCACCCCGCGTGTTGACTGATGATCCATGATAAATTAAATTATTAGCTGTTAATCTCTCTCTATGGCAAGCAGTAAAAGGGATTGAAATTACGATGAAAAAATGAAAGAACCACTGCAAGGCAGCGCCGGTTGACTCCATTCGCCAATTGGAATCCTGTTTTAACCGTGAAACTTGATTTTTTAAGACACTAACACTTGTTATATGAACTGGGCATTTTACCTTAGCGACTCACTATTAATGATCAATAATAACACATACCAATTCTTCGATCACCCGGTAGCCGTCTCCCCTGCTATTATTACTACTATTATTACCACAACAACCCGTTAAGGGTTGTATAATTTCATATTACCATTGGGCAATCGCTACCAAACCGGAATCCGGTTAATAATTCAATTATCATTTTATCATTCTAATATAATAGTATCATGCAGGTCTTGAAATTCGGAGGCACGTCGGTGGCCAATGCAGAAAATATAAATAAAGTAGTCGCTATTGTACAACAAGCATTGCAAAAAGACCGCACACTGGTAATAGTATCAGCATTGGGTGGAATTACAGATACCTTACTGGCGGCGGCCGAATTGGCAGCCGCAGGAGATGAATCATATAAAGACAAATTACTGGTTATAGAACAACGGCACCTGGATGCCGTAAAAGCATTGATGCCGGTAACGCAGCAAAGCAGTGTACTCAGTATGGTAAAAAAACACTGTAACGAAATTGAAGATATCTGCAATGGGATTTTCCTGCTTCGCGAATTATCGGCTCAAACCAGGGATCGTATCATGAGTTACGGAGAATTACTTTCCAGTCAAATAATAACGCATCGTTTTAAAATACTGGGAACCGATGCGGAATGGAAAGATTCCCGCGAATTGATACGCACTGATTCTAACTTTGGCAATGCGGCTGTTGATTTTGCAGCTACTAATCAAAATATCCAACAATATATTGCATCAACCGCGTAAACAACTTTATATATTGCCGGGCTTTGTTTCGTCCAATACAAAAAATGTAACTACCACGCTGGGGCGGGGAGGTTCTGATTATACGGCTGCTATCGTGGGTGCAGCCATTGATGCAAGCGCAGTTGAAATCTGGACCGACGTTAGCGGTATGATGACGGCCGATCCGCGCCTGGTGGCCAACGCAAAAATAATCCCGGATATCTCTTACCAGGAAGCCATGGAGCTGAGCCACTTTGGCGCCAAAGTAATTTACCCGCCAACCATTCAACCCGTAATGAAAAAAAGTATTCCGGTATGGATCAAGAATACTTTTGCTCCACTGGATTACGGAACACTTATTGAAAAAGACGCCAAAACAAACGGAGGCAGCGTGCGAGGCATATCGAGTATGAACAAAATAGCACTGCTTAGCCTGGAAGGAAGCGGTATGGTGGGTATCCCCGGTTTTTCCAAACGATTATTTGAAGCCCTGGCAAACGAAAGCATAAATGTTATTCTTATTACACAGAGTTCTTCAGAACATTCTATTTGTGTGGCGGTAGATGAAGCGAATGCACCCACTGCGAAACAGGCCGTAGACAAGGCCTTTGCCTACGAAATTGAAACCGGTAAAGTAGATCCGCTCAGTATTGAATCTGAACAATCGATATTGGCCCTGGTGGGAGATAATATGAAAAGCCATCCGGGTATTGCCGGTAAAATGTTTAACGTACTCGGGAAAAACGGAGTGAATATCCGGGCCATTGCCCAGGGCTCCTCCGAACGAAATATTTCCGCAGTCATCGCCACCCATGACGTTCAAAAAGCAATTAACGTGCTGCATGAGGCCTTTTTTGAAACTTCCTATAAACAGGTAAACCTGTTCATCACAGGAGTGGGAAATGTTGGCAGTAAATTATTGGCGCAATTACAGCAACAGAAGCAATACCTCCAACAGCATCTGAAATTACAATTGAATGTAGTGGGTATCGCTAATAGCAAAAAAATGCTATTCATTGATGAAGGCATTAAACTGGCTAGCTGGAAGGAACAACTGGAGAAAGGATCTCCCATGGATCTGCAGAAGTTTGTAGATGGGGTAATAAATAAAAACCTGCGTAATTCTGTTTTTGTAGATGTTACCGCCAATAATGAAGTAGCAAATATGTATGAGCAACTTCTGATGAAAAGCATATCGGTGGTAGCCTGCAATAAAATAGCGGCTTCTTCTTCTTATGCAAATTATAAAAAACTGAAAGATCTGGCCCACGAATTCAATTGCCTGTTCCTTTTTGAAACCAATGTAGGGGCCGGCTTACCGGTTATTGGTACGCTTAATGATTTATTGCGTACGGGAGATAAAGTGAACCGTATAGAAGCCGTCTTAAGTGGTACCCTCAATTTTGTTTTCAATAATTACAATGGAGAACGTAGTTTTTCCGAGGTGGTAAAACAGGCACAGAATGAAGGGTATACTGAACCTGATCCAAGGCTCGACCTGAGCGGAACCGATGTAATGCGGAAAATTATGATTCTTGCGAGAGAGACCGGTGAAAAATTAGAGATGGAAGAAATAAGTAATAATTCATTCCTTCCCGAATCATGCGTGAAAGGAAGTGTGGAAGATTTTTACCAGGCTATGGTAAAGGAAGAGTCGCATTTCAAATCTATATATCAAAAAGCTTCTGCAGAAGGAAAAAAATTGAAATTTGTTGCCTCGTACCAGCGGAATGATTCAGGGAAAGGAGGAAAAGCTTCGGTAGGATTGCAACATATCGATCCGCAGCATAACTTGTATCATTTATATGGAAAAGATAATGTGGTACTGTTTTATACGGATCGCTATCCGGAACAGCCCCTGGTTGTAAAAGGCGCCGGAGCGGGAGCGGAAGTAACAGCGAGTGGTGTATTTGCGGATATAATGAGAACAGCGAACTCATAGAGTGAATAGTCAATAGTGAATAGTCAATTAAGTGAATATCTAGCAAAAAGTCTTGGTATTTTAACTATATGTTTCAAATCAGGGTATTCTTCAGTATTCACTGCTGGCTATTGAATTAAAATGTTTAGATGAAAAAAGTAACAGTAACCTGTCCGGCAACTATCGCGAACCTCGTATGCGGATTCGATGTTTTGGGTATGTGTTTGAATGATCCCGCTGATACCATGGATGTTATTTTGCTGGAAGAAAATGTTATTAAGATAAAAAGTGCTGATGGCTATCCCCTGCCGGAAGACCCGATGCTAAATACAGCAGGCGCTCCACTGATTGAAATGCTGAAAGAGATAGAAGGTAATATGGGTTTTGAATTGTTAATTCACAAACATATTAAACCGGGGAGTGGATTAGGTTCCAGTGCCGCGAGTGCTGCCGGCGCCGTGGTAGCCGCCAACGCTTTATTGAATAATCGTTTTTCCAAAGAAGATTTATTACGCTTCGCGATGTTCGGTGAAAAAGTAGCGAGTGGAGTAAAGCATGCTGATAATGTAGCTCCCTGTATATACGGAGGAATAACACTTATCCGTTCCATACATCCGTTGGATGTAGTGGCATTAAATGCTCCCCCGCTTTTTGTAACGGTGGTACACCCACAGATAGAAGTAAAAACCTCCGACGCCCGCCAGATCCTTCGCAAAGAGGTACAATTAAAAGACGCTATTAAACAATGGGGCAATATTGCCGGATTGGTAGCTGGATTTATGAAAAATGATTATGATCTTATTGGCCGATCGCTGGAAGATGTGATTATTGAACCGGTTCGAAGCATGCTTATACCCGGCTTCCAGGAGGTAAAAAAACGCTGTAAGGAAGCCGGCGCTCTCGGAGGGGGTATCTCCGGAAGTGGCCCCTCCATCTTCATGCTTAATAAGGAAGAGGGCATTGCCCGGCAAACAGAAAAAATTATGCAGGAGGTTTTTACGCAAGTAGGAATTGAATTCAGGACCTACGTAACTACGGTGAATAGGGAAGGTGTGAAGGTGATTAATAGAGAATAGAAGATACAGAATTAAGAATACAGAATACAGAATGAAGAATACAGAATATGAAATAGAGAATACCGAATGTAGCTTATGAACTATTATAGTCTCAATAGAAAATCACCGGCAGTCAACTTTAAAGAAGCAACCATTAAGGGATTGGCCCCCGATAAGGGATTGTATTTTCCGGAACAAATTCCCACTGTCGACAAAGAACTCATTCACAATATTGAAAATTTTTCAAACGAAGAAATTGCTTTCCGGGTCATTCGCCCCTTTGTAGGTAACACCATTGAGGAAGGTACTCTATATAAAATTGTAAAAGAAACGGTGAATTTCCCTATTCCATTGGTGCCGGTAACCGAGCGTATATCTTCATTAGAACTCTTTCACGGACCCACCCTGGCATTTAAGGACGTAGGTGCCCGTTTTATGAGCCGCTGTCTCGGGCAATTTGTCCAGCAGCAGGATAAAAAAGTAACGGTGCTGGTAGCTACTTCAGGGGACACCGGTGGAGCTGTAGCCAATGGATTTTATGACGTAGCAGGCGTGGAAGTTGTTATTCTTTATCCTTCCGGTAAAGTAAGCAGTGTACAGGAAAAACAACTGACCACGCTGGGAAAAAATATTCACGCCCTCGAAGTTTCGGGAAGCTTTGATGATTGTCAGAAAATAGTTAAACAAGCTTTTGCTGATAAGGAATTAAATAAAAGATTATTCCTGACCTCTGCCAATTCAATAAATGTTGCCCGCTGGTTACCACAGCAGTTTTATTATTTTTTTGCCTATAAGCAATGGAAAGAAAAAGATCATCCCCCGGTTATAAGCGTACCGAGTGGTAATTTCGGAAACATTTGCGCCGGCATTCTCGCTAATATATCCGGATTACCTGTCAGCCATTTTATAGCGGCCTGCAATGCCAATGATACCGTGCCACGTTATCTTAAAACCGCAACTTTTCAACCAAACCCGGCTATTGCCACTTTATCGAATGCGATGGATGTGGCCGACCCCAGTAATTTTGTACGCATCCTCGAGTTATTTCACCAGCAGTTCAGCGATCTAAAAAACAAACTCAGCAGTTGTAGTATAAGTGATGAAGAAACAGTAGATACTATCAGAGATGTTTTTGAAAACGAAAACTATCTCACTGATCCGCATGGGGCGGTGGCTTACCTGGCCTTGCAGCGGTATTTAAATACACATCCGGGAGCTAAAGGCATTTTCCTGGAAACGGCCCACCCGGTGAAGTTTCCGGATGCTATCGTACAGGCAACCAAACAGCAGGTACCCGTTCCTGAAAGCCTAAAACCATTGTTATTAAGGGAAAAGAGAAGTACGCCGTTGCCTGTTTCTTTCGAGAGTTTTATGAATTATCTTCAAAAACTTTATTGATTTTAAACAATAATTTAACCCTGATAAATCTTAAATAGAAATTTTGATTTCTGGGGAATTCGCCCGTTTTTGTATGATAAAACACCCATAAATGAAAAAGCTTTATATATTCATTTTTGTTTTTGTCTGCCCAACCCTTATTTATGGCAATGATGAAGATTCAATAAAATTGGTAAATAAAAGAATCGCTCTTTTTATTGATTCTGTTCACCAGGCTATGAAATGGGAACATGGCACAATAAGCATTGGAGAGGATGGGGTAAAATTAAATGTACCCCAGGGATTCAAATTTTTGAATGCTGCCCAAAGCCAATATGTACTGGAAGACCTATGGGGAAACCTGGAAGACAAAAGTGTGAAGGGTATGATTTTCCCTGAAAACCTGAATCCATTAGGCGATACCGTGTGGGCCTATGTGGTAACCTTTGAAAAAATGGGATATGTAAAAGACAGTGATGCAGATGATATCAATTATGATGATCTGCTAAAAGAATTAAAAGAAGATTCGAAAAAAGCAAATGAAGAAAGGGTAAAGCAGGGAATGAGCACTTTGGAACTAATTGGCTGGGCGCAAAAACCATTTTATGACAATAAAAACAAGGTTTTGCATTGGGCAAAGGAATATAAATCTGAAAATTCAGAAAGCCACACGCTTAACTATGATATTCGTATCCTTGGAAGAAGAGGAGTATTATCGTTGGATGCGGTAGCGGACATGAGTTATTTACCAGATGTCAAGAGCAATATTGACCAGATAATTAAAATGGCTGAGTTCACTGAAGGAAATAAATACAAGGATTTTAATCTCCAGTACAGATGAAATAGCCGCATGGACCATCGGAGGATTGGTGGCTGGTAAAGTACTCGCTAAAGTGGGCCTATGGGCCTTTTTAGCTAAGTTTATTAAAATCATCTTTATTGGTTTAATGGGCATCGGAGGGGCTGTTTGGAAATTTATCGCAGGCAAAAAGAAGAAGAACGAAGATCAATATTCTCCCGCCACCCATGGGGAAATAAATTCTACCGGCCTATAAAATATGATAACAAAGCCATCCGGTAAAATCGGATAGCTTTGAAGTTCTGTAATATGTAATAGCTAAAAGTTAATCTTACAAAAAGAAAATGAGAGATTGAATGTACCGGGCAATTGAATTGTTGAATTTGGAGAATGGGAAGATTTTATGCTGGCAGTTTTTTAACCCGGAAAATTCTGTTTTTTCTTTTGGGGGATCGTCTTTTTCACATTGTTTCGGCTACTTTGTAAAATATATTTGTATCGATTTATGTAAATGAGTTGTAAGGCAGGAAGATTGCTAGTAACTACTGCCGTTTTTTTTAGCCAGACAGCCCGATGTTGTTGGAAGGGAAAATAGACGGTGTTTCTGAGAAATTAGGGACAACTGCCCTATTGAAGGTTTTCAAAAAAAAGCGCGGCGGTGGCGGGGGAGGGAGGGTCCCACTGGGAGGTGAGCGCTAAGCTAAGGTTACGTTGCTCAAGAATAATTTTATAGATTTTACCCTTTATCTGTAGCAAATCATAAGCTGCTGAATGAATCTCAAACAGCAGCCTAATTATATCCTAACCCTATAAAACTAAAAATCCTTAACGGTCAGATCAAGTAGTGAATATTACTCCTAAACTGTCAGATCAAATACTAAGTTTTACATGTAATAAAAGCAGGCTACACTAATCCCGCCAATTCCAGGCTTTTCTTTTTCAATTTTCTGACTTCCACATCTTCAATGATGGGGTCGGGAGTAAGAATTAATGTAGTATTATTCTCTCTCCACCAATTATCTTTTTTCAACTCCGCGAAATGAATGACCCCAATAAGGTATTTCCGGTCATTATCTGCATGCCATTCTTCAATCCATTCAAAACTCTCTTTTGGTACATATTTTAGATCATCGAAACTAACATATGCTTTAACATAGTAGTCGCTCGTTAATTCATGCGGTTTGTGGTGATACAATTTTTTGTATTCGTAATGATAATCATATCGCAAGGCAGAGATATCACTCAATACAGCGGAAGCAGTAGGAAAACTACCCGCTCCTTTGCCGTAAAAAAATTGTTTATCGGCAAAACCGCTTTCAATAACCACTCCATTATATTCATTCTTCACGAAGGATAAGGGTTCATTCAATTTTACAAATTGCGGAAGCACAAAAGCCGCTACCTTCCCGTTCCGAAGCTTTTTTGCCTGTGCCACTAATTTGATATCATAATTTTTTTCCCTGGCCACTGCCGCATCGGTACCCTGTATACTCTGAATGCCGGTAAACAATATATCCTGGGGATGCGTAACAATACCATATGCATGATTCAACAGCAGGGTCCATTTATTAACCGCATCGTATCCTTCAATATCCAGGGTAGGATCGGCTTCGGCAAATCCCAGTTGCTGAGCCAATAATAATGCTGCTTTAAAATCGAGCTTTTCTTCAAACATCTTTGTAAGAATGAAGTTGGTAGAACCATTCACAATCGCCCGGATAGAATGCAGCAAATCGTTATCATAATATTCTTCGAGATTTCGAATAACGGGGATGGAAGCACAGGCCGCCGCTTCATACAATACAGACAACCCGGTTTCTTTCTGCAGTTTCAGTAACTGCGGTAAATGCTCCGCCAGCATTTTCTTACTGGCGCTTACGACCTGTTTTCCATTTCTTAATGCCGTAGACACAATATCAAAGGCCGGTTCGCTTTCATTAATTACTTCCACAATTACATTGATCTCCGGATCATTCAGCAGTATATTCTTATCTGTAGTAAATAATTCATCAGGTGCATTTCTTATTTTCCCGGGATTTTTAATACAAACTTTTTTAATACCGGCTTTTAATGAGGGTGTTTGCTGCAATATCTTGTAGAGGCCCTCTCCCACCACTCCAAATCCAAATAAGCCAATAGTCAGTTGTTTATGTGTTTCCATATTATTCGTTCACTATTTTAAGATGATGAGATGATTTATCCTCAATAAATTCTTTTAACGCCGTTTCGATTTTATCGTATTCCAGCAAAAAACCATCATGTCCAAAATCACTGGCGATGCTCAGCAATTCTGCTTGCGGGATATGCTTTTGTAAAAATTCCTGCTCGCCAATCGGGTAAAGTACATCAGACTCAATACCAATCACCAGGGCTTTGGCAGTAATCCGGTTTAATGCCTTCTCCACACTTTCTCTGTTGCGGCCCACATCCTGGCTGTCCATGCTTTGCGTAAGGCGATAATAACATGCGGCGTTAAAGCGGTTGACCAGTTTCAATCCCTGGTAGCGCTGATAATTATCAGCCGCATAATTTACGTCGGTACCCAAAGGAACAAACGATTTATCACGTGGTTGGGTAATGGCATACCCATTGTAATGCCGGTAAGATAATAAGGCAATGGAACGGGCCGTTGCCAATCCTTTTTGCCCGGCTTCAGCATTCCGGTTCAACCAGGTACTGTCCGCCTCAATAGCCATCCGTTGCGAAGCGTTGAATGCAATGCCCCAGGGTGATAATACAGCGCTCGTAGCAATCGGAACTATGTAATCAAAAAGATCCGGTTCTTCAATTGCCCATTCCAATAACTGCATACCCCCCGTACTGCCACCAAGCGCAATAAATATCTTATTCAAACCAAGATAATCTTTCAGGTGTTGATAGGTACGAATAATATCCAGCATACTGAATACCGGAAAATCGTGGTAATAGGGTTCGTTGGTAGCCGCATTCACACTAACGGGAGAAATACTTCCGTAAGGACTGCCCGGTTTATTAACACAAATAATAAAATACCGGGCGGGGTCAAAATATCTTCCTTCCCCTACGAGCCCCGGCCACCATTCTACCGGGTTACTATTGGCGGTTAAGGCATGAAATATCCAAACAACATTATCCTTTCTTGCATTCAGTTTGCCATGCGTGGTATATGCAAGGTGAAACTGAGGAAGCGTAATACCGCTTTCCAAGGTAAATGGTTTGCTATAGATAAAATTTTGAGTAGACATTGTAGCTTATAATAACAGTCAGAAAGACGGGAAGAGAGGAAGTCCGAAAGAATCACGACCAATCAGAGAAATTCTGCCGGACCCCCGACTTTCTGACTTCCCGACTTTTATGTTAACTAACCAATTCTTTCGAAAACACTGTTGCGAATGCCTGTTCAAAATCAGCTTTGATATCGTCAATATGTTCAATACCCGCACTGATCCGAATCAAATTGGATAAAACTCCCGCGGCTTCCCTTTCTTTCTCGCCTAACTGCTCATGCGTAGTGGAAGCCGGATGAATAGCCAAGGTTTTTACATCCCCCACATTGGCCACATGACTGATTAGTTTCAGGGAATCGATGAATTTTTTTCCATTTTCAATTCCTCCCTTAATACCAAACTGCAATACGCCGCCAAAACCATTGGTTAAATATTTTTTTGCAAGTTCATGATAAGGGCTGGTTTTTAATCCGGGATACCATACAAATTCCACTTGCGGATGGTATTCCAGCCATTGCGCCAATGCCAACGCATTCTGAACTGGCGCTCTACGCGCAGACTTAGCGTCTCCAGTCCCTGGATTAAAGAAATGAATTGAAAGGACTGATCGACTGAACCAAAATCGCGCAATCCTTCCACCCTAGCCCGGATAATAAAAGCAATATTGGGGAATCCCAATGGATTATTTCACCAAACACATCCCAGAATTTTAATCCATGGTAACCTTCCTGGGTTCAGTAAACTGCGGAAACTTTCCATTTCCCCAATTGTAATTTCCGCCATCAACAATAACCCCTCCTATGGAAGTTCCGTGTCCGCCAATCCATTTTGTAGCTGATTCACTACCACGTTTGCACCCTGTTCCAATGGTCTGAACAGATAACCGCCGCTCCAAAAGTATTATCAACGATCAGCGGAAGATCATATTCTTTAGCCAGCGCCACAAATTCTTCAAAATCGGGAATATTAAAGCGCGGGTTGCCGATTGTCTCCAGGTAAATCGCTTTTGTATTTTTATCAATATGCGGATCAAAACTCTCCACTTTATCACCATCGGCAAAGCGGACATCTATTCCTAAGCGCTTAAATGCCACTTTGAACTGGTTATATGTTCCTCCATAAAATAAGAAGTATGAAACAAAATTGTCCCCTGTCTGCAGTATATTATTCAATGCAATGAACTGCGCAGCCTGCCCGGAACCCACTGCCAGGGCGGCAACACCACCTTCCAGTGCCGCGATGCGTTTTTCAAACACATCGGTAGTTGGGTTCATGATCCGCGTATAGATATTTCCAAATTCCTTTAAGCCAAAAAGATTGGCAGCATGTTCTGAATTTTTAAATGCATAAGAAGTGGTTTGATAAATCGGAACAGCCCTTGATTTGGTAGTAGGATCAATTTCCTGACCTGCATGTAGCTGCAGTGTTTCGAAACGGTAATTGCTCATAATGCCTGATTTAATTGATGAAGGATGAAGTTTACTATCGGTTAATGATGCATGGATCTTACATAGCTTTTGTCAGCTCAAAGAGACGGTATAAATAAAAGGTATGCCTCACGGCATACAGCAACAGCCCCTACGGAAGAGTATAGATCGGATACAGATAGAAAGTGTATGGTTCGGAGTGTTGCCCATTTTTTATTTAAGTACCTTATAAAGGTAATTGAGAATCTTAGAAACCGCCAAATACAATTGGTAAAATTCGCGACCAGTGGTGGAAATACTTCCTACTAGCCGCTAAATACTTCGGGTTTCCTGGTTGATATATGCATGTTAAAGAGTTTTGCCTCCTGTATAATGACAGGAAAATGACAAATAGATAGATCTATTATTCTTTATCTCACTTATAAGAAACACTTAAAGGTTGGTTTCGCTGCAGGTATCCAAATCCAAGGAAAACGAAAGGCCGGTTGCCGGAACGATAGCCGGCACCAAAAAAAAGCCCCTCCGATTAGTCATCGGAAGAGCTTTGTAGATATATATAAGGTATAGTAGAAAAGCTGATCGTCTGACTTATCTTCCCCCGAAGTAATACCGGGTTTGGAATTGGCACCTTGCCGGGTATGCAAAATTGCAATACATCAGCAGGTTGTCAAGGCTTCATCGGGCCATTCCCTCAGCCTTTCTTGATAAGTGAATACAAAGAACTGGAACGAAGATATAACCGGCAAACGAAGAATTCAAAAAATATTTTTAGTATCACCAACTAAAAATATAACAATTGTTAGTTATCATTCTTTGTCGCTATTTCTTCGTCGCTCAATATATATATGATAACTAATGAATGGCATTTAGGCTTACGAATGACCCTTTTAATTTTTTTGAACAATACCATGTTATTGCCGGAATTGAGTATATTTGTCCACTAATTAAGTAGAGTAGTAAATTTCATTAAAATGGTATCACTTAATAAATATTAATGTCGTATAAGTTGGGCACGCCGGGAGACTAGAAGATTTTATGATACCTTTTACTAAAAACTCATTCGACCGTTGATACATCAAAACGACATA
This sequence comes from uncultured Chitinophagaceae bacterium, assembly GCA_963775145.1. GTDB lineage: Bacteria > Bacteroidota > Bacteroidia > Chitinophagales > Chitinophagaceae > Endoryza. The sequence goes on along the minus strand of CAVZHZ010000004.1, from coordinate 211,949 downwards.
CAAAAAATACTCACCCTTACTTCTTCCGGCGATATAGGTGAACAGCTGCGGACACTTAGCGATGAATATCCCGGCCAGGTAATTTTTTCCACCAGCTTCAGTTTGGAAGACCAGGTCATCAGCCACCTGATATTTTCCAATAGTCTCGACATTGAAATTTTCACTTTGGATACTGGGCGACTTTTCCCGGAAACCTATTCTACCTGGACCCGTACACTGGAAAAGTATAAGCAACGGATCACAGCTTATTATCCCGATGAAGTAGCCTTGCAGGAATTCGTAGGAGCAAAAGGACCAAATAGTTTTTATGAATCCGTTGACAACCGCAAACGATGCTGCCATATTCGCAAAGTGGAGCCCCTCCAGCGCGCATTGCAAGGAAATAAAATATGGATAACAGGCATCAGGGCTGAACATTCCCCTAACCGGAAAGATATGGCCTCCGTTGAATGGGATGAAATAAACAACATCATAAAATATCACCCGCTGTTAAACTGGACAACCGCATCAGTAAAAAAATTTATAGAAAATAATGAAGTTCCATTCAATCCTCTTCACGACAAAGGATTTGTTAGTATTGGATGCGCACCGTGTACCCGGGCGATCAAACCGGGCGAAGATTTTCGGGCTGGCCGTTGGTGGTGGGAAGATAGCAGCAAGAAAGAATGCGGGCTGCATGTTCACGTTGGAAACGAAACAATGAACACCTAATTTTTTTATTCATTAACCCACTAAATTAGTAGACTTTTAAATTAACATATATGAATCAATATCACCTGGACTACCTCGAACAACTGGAAGCGGAGAGCATTCATATCTTCCGCGAGATTGCCGCGCAGTTTGAACGGCCGGCCCTGTTGTTCAGTGGTGGTAAAGATTCTATTACCCTGGTGCACCTCGCTAAAAAAGCCTTTGCGCCGGGAAAAATTCCCTTCCCTTTAGTACATATTGATACCGGCCATAACTTTCCGGAGGCACTGGCCTTCCGCGACTGGCTTGCGAATGAAGTGGATGCTAAGTTAATAGTGCGCAAAGTTGAGGATACCATAAAACAGAAAAATCTTACTGAGCAAAAAGGAAAATTTGCCAGCCGTAACTGGCTTCAGACATACACTTTATTAGACACTATTGAAGAATACCATTTCGATGCCTGTATTGGAGGGGCCCGCCGGGATGAAGAAAAAGCGAGAGCAAAAGAAAGAATATTTTCCGTGCGGGATGAATTCGGTCAATGGAATCCTAAACTCCAGCGCCCGGAACTATGGAATATTTACAATGGCCGAATTCATAAAGGAGAAAATGTGCGCGTGTTCCCAATCAGTAACTGGACCGAACTCGATATTTGGAATTATATCCGCAAAGAAGAAATAGACCTTCCTTCTATTTATTTCGCGCACGACCGCCAGGTAATAGAACATGAAGGTCAACTTGTAGCGGTTTCGGAATTTGTACAGATTGATGAATCAGATATCATATTGAATAAAACAGGTTCGGTACCGCACCGTGGGCGATATGACCTGCACGGCCGCTGTAGAATCGAATGCCGTTACCCTCGATGAAGTTATTAAGGAAATCATTGCTACCAGGATCAGCGAACGTGGCGAAACCCGGATTGATGATAAGGTAACAGAGGCGGCGATGGAGGATAGGAAGAAGAATGGATATTTTTAAGAAGAAAGTTTGCGGTTTATGGTTAGTAGTTTATAGTTGTTCAATTCGAAAAGCACGATTAAATGCAACTTGTTTTTAATCGGGAATGTTAAACCAAAAGAACCACAAACTATAAACCACAAACTACAAACCTTATATAAAAGAATATAACAACAATCAATTACTATGGACATTCTAAGATTTATTACCGCCGGCAGCGTAGACGATGGCAAGAGCACGTTAATAGGCCGGTTATTATATGATAGTAAAAATATACTGATCGACCAGTTGGAAGCGCTGGAAAAGCAAACCAAAAACAAAGAATCGGGAACCATTGACCTGGCCTTGCTTACTGATGGGCTGCGTGCCGAACGCGAACAGGGTATTACTATTGATGTAGCCTATCGTTATTTTACTACCCCCAAAAGAAAATTCATCATTGCTGATGCGCCAGGGCATGTACAATACACCCGGAATATGATTACGGGTGCTTCCAATGCCAGCCTTATAATTATTCTCATTGATGCGAGGTTGGGAGTGATAGAACAAACCCGCCGTCATTCCATTATAGCTTCCTTATTGAAAATCCCACATATAGTGGTGGCCATTAATAAAATGGACCTGGTAAATTTTTCCCAGGATGTATTCAACAATATTGTCATTGATTATTCCGCCGTGGCAAAGCAATTGGGATTGACGGATATTACCTATATACCGATCAGTGCCTTGCAGGGTGATAATATTGTGGATCGCTCTGCACAAACTCCCTGGTTTGAGGGAAAGCCATTACTGGAATTCCTGGAAGAAATAAAAATTGACAATGACATTAACCACACGGACGCGCGTTTCCAGGTACAATTTGTCATTCGCCCGCAAACGGAAGCATTGCACGATTACCGGGGATATGCCGGTAAAGTAATCAGTGGTATTTATAAAAAAGGAGAAGCCGTAACCATATTACCAGCTGGTATAGAAACAACCATTTCAAAACTGGAAGTGGGGGGCAAAGAAGTCGAAGAAGCCTTTGCTCCACAGCCCGTAGTCATCCAACTAACAGATAATATAGATATCAGCCGGGGCGATAGTATAGTAAAAACATCGGATCTGCCAAAAACTGGTAACGAACTGGAAGTTTTGCTTTGCTGGCTTGACGAAAAACCACTTAAGGCAGGTAATAAATATTATTTGCAGCATAACAGCCGGTTGGTTAGAGCAGTAGTTCGCTCCATTGATTACAAGCTCGATGTAAATTCATTGCAGCAGCAGCCTGTGGAAGGAACTGTAAAACTAAACGAGGTAGTAAAAGCCATTATTAAAACCGCTTCCCCATTGGTATATGACCCGTTCGATAAAATCAGTGTTAACGGAAGTGCTGTATTAATCGATGAAACCAGTAATAGTACAGTTGCGGCGGTGCTTTTTCAATAAAAATCAAAACAACGCTATTGTATAAAATGAAAAAAGCAGCAGGGCAAAAAGGAAAAGTGATCCTGGCGGGGGCAGGCCCTGGTGATCCGGAATTGATCACCCGAAAAGCGGCCCGCTACCTTCAATGCGCTGATGTTGTACTAACGGACCGCCTGGTAAGTGATGAGATTTTAAAAGAATTGGTTAATCCCGCTGCCCAAGTTATTTATGTGGGCAAGCAATGCCGACGGGGTCACTCTACTCCCCAGGAAACTATTAATGAGTTAATGGTGAAATATGCCGCTGTTGGAAATTTAGTAGTGCGGTTAAAAGGAGGGGATGTATCCATCTTTTCTAACATTCTCGACGAGTTGGAAACATTAGTGGCTCATAATATTTCTTACGAAATTATTCCGGGGGTGACTGCAGCCTTGGGAGCAGCCGCATATGCAGGCATTCCTTTAACAGCCCGTGGCTATTCAATGGCTGTCCGGTTTCTCACTTACTATAAATCGGACGTATTATCGGATACGTACTGGAACGAACTGGCCCATACTTCGGATACACTCGTGTTCTATATGTCATCAGAAACTTTGGACACGGTTATCGCCAAGCTCATTCAATATAAAATCAGCAGCGATTGCGGGGTAGCAGTGATCGAACAAGCTACCACCCCCAATCAGAATATTTATTGCAGCAATATTTACCAATTTAATGAGCGATTAAAAGGCCAGGCATTTATTTCACCTTCATTAGTCATTATAGGTAAAGTGGTAACGCTGCACGAACAATTCAGCTGGATAATTAATAGTGACAGTAAAGAATATTATTTTAAACCGGTTGCGTCCCTGAACCACCATATGGCTAAAAATACAAATATCACAAAACATGTTACCAGGGCATAAATTAAAAATGGTTCAGGAAATTGTAGCTACTTCCACCAAAGAAGAGCTGGTCTGGATTAATGGCTATTTATCCGGGTTGGTTGCCAACGACCATTCGAATGGAAATGGTCATATAACAGCCTTTACCAATGGCAATGGCCACAAGGCCGTCAGTGGAGTTAATAAAATAAGTCTTGTGTTTGGTACCGAAACAGGCAATGCAAAAAAAATAGCCACTACCCTTGCTGCAGTGGCGAAAAAGAATGGCATAAACGCTAAGCTAACCGGCCTTGATCAATACAAAATCACTGACCTCTCAAAAGAAGAATATTTATTCGTGGTAATCAGCACCCAGGGAGAAGGGGAACCTCCGGCCCCTGCAAGAAAATTTTACGAATATATTCACCAGCATGAGCTAACGCTACCAAATCTTAAATATAGTGTTCTTGCGTTAGGGGATAGCTCATATCCTTTGTTTTGTAAAACGGGTGAAGACGTAGACACTCAGCTGGCTCTTTTTGGTGGGCAACGGGTGGTAGATCTGCAGCGCTGCGACGTAGATTTTGAAAGCGATGCTGAGCAATGGTTTGAAAGAGTGCTAAGCGTACTTTCACTCCAATCACCAACAACTCCTGCTGAAAAGCCGGTAACTGTTGCTGAAAAGAAAATTGGAAAAAAGTATTATACCGGAACGGTGGTGACTAATGTTAACCTAAACGACCGTGGTTCGAATAAAAAAACTTTTCATATTGAAATAATTCCTGACGAAATAGTAGCATACGAACCGGGAGATGCCCTGGCCATTGTTCCGGAAAATAAAAAATGGGTCGTCGAAAAAATAATAGCATTAACGGGTATCAATAAAAATGAACTTATTGAAACGGCCAAGAAAACAGGTTCAGCCGATGAGCTGCTCACCAAACATCTTAATATCTGTTACCTGCTTTCTTCGGTAATAAAAAAATATGCGCTTATTACAGCGCAGGAAATTCCGGATACCAGGATGGATCTGCTGGACCTGTTGCGAATATACCCTGTAAAGAATGCCGGGCAATTTGTTGAAATAATAAAGATCCTTTCTCCTATTGCTCCCCGGCTGTATTCCATTTCCTCATCACCTCATGCGCATGAGGGGGAAATTCATCTTACAGTGGGCAGGCATTGTTTCGAAGCAAGCAATGAAGAAAGAATAGGACTATGCAGCGAATTTTTAGGTGAGCTGCCGATTAATACTTCCATTTCTTTCTATATCCATAAGAACCGGGCTTTCAAATTACCAACTGCAGATAAAGACATTATTATGATAGGACCGGGTACTGGAGTGGCCCCTTTTCGTTCCTTCCTGGCCGAGAGAGATGCTACAGGGGCTACCGGCAAGAACTGGTTCTTCTTCGGGGAACAATATTTTACCACTGATTTCCTGTATCAGACCGAAATGCAAAATTTTATGGCAACAGGAGTATTAACCAAATTCGATCTTGCTTTTTCCCGCAATCAGGCGGAAAAAATCTATGTACAACATCGTATGACGCAAAAAGCAAAGGAACTGTATCATTGGATTGATAACGGAGCTTATATCTATATCAGTGGAACCAGGGACCCGATGAGTAAAGATGTTGAGAATGCATTATTACAGATTATCGAAGGGCAGGGAAATAAATCGAGAGAAGAAGCGGCGAAATACCTGGAGAAGATGAAAGAGGAGAATAGGTATGAGAAAGATGTATATTAAATAGTCCGGAAGTCCGGAAGTGAAGTGGAAGTACGAAAGTATGGAAGTCTGGAAGCTTGTTGGCAGACCGGTCTTCTCAATTAATTTTTTAAACCAATGAGCGAAGAAAAAAAACTATCTCCGGTTGAGCGAATAAAAACCGCCAGTGATGGATTACGGGGAACGCTGAAAGAAAGTCTTATAGATCCTGTTACCGGGGCCTTGCATGAAGACGATCAGTCGCTGATCAAATTTCATGGATTATACCAACAGGATGACCGCGACCGAAGGGAAGAACGAAGTGCAAAGAAACTGGAATGGTTATATTCTTATATGATCCGGTTGCGGTTACCCGGTGGCTTTCTAACACCTCAGCAATGGGAAGGGCTTCATCTTATAGCCGGGGATCATTCTACCGGGATAATAAAAATTACGACGCGTCAAACTCTGCAACTACATGGAATCCTCAAATCACATATTAAACCAACGATACAATCCTTTAACACCTTGGAATTAGATTCTATTGCTGCCTGCGGAGATGTTAACCGAAATGTCTTATGCAGTTCTCATCCTAAACAATCCGCCATTCACGAAGAAATATTCCGCTACGCAGACAAAATCAGTACCCTCGCACTTCCTAAAACAAAGTCGTATTACGAAATATGGCTGGATGAAGAACCTCTGGCAGACAGAAAAATGGAGCAAGACCCATTGTACCAGGATCGTTACCTGCCCCGTAAATTCAAAATTGCTATTGCAATACCCCCCAATAATGACGTAGATGTGCTGGCTAATGATATCGGGCTGATTGCTATTATTGAAAACAATCAACTAAAAGGTTTCAATATTGCGGCGGGAGGCGGATTGAGTACCACCCATGGTAATCCTAATACGTATGCACGACTGGCAACGATTCTCGGTTTCGCGGATACGGAAGAAAAAATAATGAAACTCGTTTACGAAATCATCACTATTCAACGTGATAATGGTAACCGGGGCGATCGAAAACTGGCGCGGTTGAAATATACCATCGATAGAATGGGTTTGGATAATTTTAAAAAAGAACTGGAAAATCGTTGTGGCTTTAAGCTAGACGAAGCAAGACCTTACACGTTTACAGAACGTAAGGATTATTACGGTTGGGAACAAAATCATGAAGGCAAATGGTATTATACAGTATTTGTTGAAAATGGAAGGATACTGGATAACGAAACAGTAGCACTCAAGACTTCCTTTTTGGAAATAGCAAAAACCCGGAAAGCCAATTTCAGGTTTACCTGTAACCAGAACGTAATAATCAGCGATGTACAGGAAGATGATAAAAAGGAAATTGATTTCATTTTAAAAAAATTCGGCATACTTACTCATACTGATAACGCCAGTGCCATCCGAAAAAATGCAATGGCTTGCGTGGCTTTTAATACCTGCCCCCTGGCATTAGCAGAGGCCCAGCGATATCTGCCTTCCCTGATTGATAAAATTGAACCCTTATTATTAAAACATAACCTGGAAAAAGAAGAGATTATTTTACGAATGACGGGATGCCCTAATGGATGTGGCCGCTCCCCTTTAGCAGAAATAGGCTTAGTAGGAACCGCCTATGGAAAATACAACCTGCACATTGGAGGAGACCGGTTTGGAGAAAGATTAAATACTCAATATAGAGAGAACCTCGAAGAGGAAACCATTCTTAGTGAGCTGGAGAGTCTTTTTGAAAGATTCGCAAAGGATAAAGAAAATTCTGAAGCATTTGGGGATTTTATGCAGCGGTCGATATTGAAATAAAAATAAGCATCAAGGAAAAACAAGTACTTTCTGTAGACTTGCATTCAGTTTATCCTTCATCTTTGCATTATGATAACCGTAAGTCAATTATTTATCTATCCCATAAAATCACTGGGCGGCATAGAACTTACTTCGGTAGAAGTTGGAGATAGGGGATTTAAAAACGACCGACGCTGGATGCTGGTTGATGAAAATAATCAATTCATGACTCAACGGGATACACATGAAATGGCATTGCTAAAAACATCTTTCAACAAAGATTCTTTACAGGTAACATTTAGAAGTAATGTATCGGAAAATATTCTAATTCCACTTACTATCACAAACCGAAAAAGAATCACTGTACGTATATGGGATGATACCTGCGATGCTATTGAACCAGGAGATTTCTTTAACGAATGGTTTTCTGATATATTAAAAAAGACATGCAAGCTGGTTTATATGCCGGATGATTCATTGAGAAAGGTCGATGGCAACTATGCCGCCAACGAAGAGATTACTTCCCTTTCAGATGGATACCCCATATTGCTCATTGGACAGGCATCACTCGATGAGTTAAACAGCCGGCTCAAGGATCCGGTACCCATCAATCGTTTCCGCCCCAATATGGTTTTTACCGGGAGCAGCGCTTTTGAAGAAGATGAATTTGAACAATTCACTATTGGGGCCATTAATTTCATGGGAGTGAAATTGTGTGGACGATGTGTAATGACAACGATTGACCAAAACAAGGCCATTAAACATAAAGAACCCCTACAAACGCTATCGACCTACCGGCAGGCTAATAACAAGATTTATTTTGGCCAGAATTTATTGCACACGGGTACAGGTACGATTAATGTACATGATGAGGTTAATGTACGGAAAAGAAAAGAGCCTGTTTTTATTCTCGCGTAATTATGGTCTTAAAAAAATCTAACTCATACTTTTTGAATAAATCGCTGAATAATTTTCAAAAAAATATACTAACACACGTTATTTAGCTAATGAAGGAACAAAAGCCCGGATCAATTAAATTACCATAAGTGTTGCCGGGAAAATAAAAGGGTTTACTAATTTCTTGTAAAATAATCTGAATACTCTACTAATTTAGTAGGATTTTGATTACTTTTACCCACTATTACAAAATACCACGTGAACCAACCAACCATAATAGCAACGGAAAAAGAAATCACCGGCAACCAGCTATTTCCAATTTTTCTGAAACTGGAACATATGCGGTTGCTTATTATTGGTGGCGGGAAAATAGGGTTAGAGAAATTACATGCGGTATTATATAACTCCCCGGCTACCCGAATAACCCTCGTGGCAACCGAAGTACAAGAGGCCATCTGGAAACTGGCAAAAGATCATGCAAACATAACGGTAATTGAAAAACGATACGATCGAAGTGATTTGCTGGAAGCTGACCTGGTGATTGTGGCGGTAAATGATATACCCCTTGCCGAGCAAATAAGTTTTGAAGCGAAGGAAAAAAATCTCTTAGTCAATGTGGCCGATAAACCTGGACTCTGTGATTTCTACCTGAGTTCGGTAGTAAAAAAAGGAAACCTCAAAATAGCCATTTCTACCAATGGCAAATCGCCTACTATAGCCAAGCGGTTAAAAGAAACATTCAGCGAGGCTTTACCCGATGAATTGGACCAGGTGCTGAATAATATGCAGGAGATTCGAAATAAACTGAATGGTGATTTCGAACATAAAGTAAAGAAGCTGAACTCGCTTACTAAGGTTCTGGTTGAGAAAGAAAATAATGGTACTGAAAAAAGATGGCGAAAGATTGCTACTCTCTCCTTATTCGCATTTGCGATGATGCTCGTGGGGCATTTTTTCTTTTCTTATCTCCCTATGAGCGAAATGGCAGATAATACTATTGAGTGGTATAAAAAACTGGGTAATAATTTTCCCTGGATGGTATTGGCAGGATTCCTGGCTCAAATGGTTGATGGAGCTACCAGTATGGGATATGGGGTTACCAGTGCCATCGTATTGATGTCGGCCAATGTGAGTCCGGCAGCTATTAGTGGCAGTATCCATACCGCAGAAATGTTTGCCAGTGGTGCTTCCGGGTATAGCCATTACAAATTCGGTAATGTAAATAAGAAACTGTTTAAGGCGTTGTTGATTCCGGGGATTGTAGGTGCGGTACTCGGCGCTGTACTGTTGGTGAAGTTTGGTGAAACACATATCAGGTATATACGGCCCATCATGGCAGCCTATACCTTGTTTCTGGGAATAAAGATATTTATTAGTGCTTTTAAAAATCTCACCATAAAAAAGAAATTCAAGGGATATAGTTTGCTGGCTGGCGTGGGAGGTTTCCTGGATTCATTTGGTGGTGGTGGTTGGGGTCCCATTGTTACCGCCACGTTGATTACTAAAGGAAGAACACCTCGATTCGTGGTAGGCTCGGTAAGTCTCACTGAATTTTTTGTGACGTTAGCCAGTGCTTTTACCTTTTTTACTCTTATTGGTGTTCAGCACTGGCAGGTAATCCTTGGATTGATAATAGGGGGTGTTGCGGCTGCCCCGTTTGCTGCCAGGTTACAGGGAAAATTACCTCGAAAAGCATCTTTCATTCTATTGGGCACTATCGTTGTAATATGGAGTATTCGAATACTGGTTAAAGCATTTTAAGATTAAACAGATCAGTACAGAATGAATTTACGCGCCATCCTCTTTTATTTTAAAGACTTCCCGGCCTGAATTCCCAAATTCAGAAGTCTTATATTAATCATCATTGTATCTTAGCAGGCTAAAAAATAATCAAAATGGCACTGATGCATGCTGAAAGAACTCATGGCGATTATGGTATGACTATTACGGACCAGAAAGGCAATACTATGATGATTGATATTCCACATGAGCAGGGAGGCACCGGCCAAGGTTTGCGCCCCATGCAAACAATATTGGCGGCTTTATGCGGGTGTAGTAGTGCCGATGTGGTAAGTATTCTCAAGAAACAACGACAGGAATTGCAGTCATTAAAGATATTGGTGGATGGTGAACGCGAGCAGGGAAAGGAACCTTCATTATGGCAATCGCTGAAGGTTATATTTGAAATGACGGGAGACATCGATCCTGCCAAAGCCTTTAGAGCTGCTGAATTATCTATCAATAAATATTGTTCAGTTGCTGAAACCCTTCGAAGAGCAGGCGCGGCCATTACTTTTACTGTAATTGTAAATGGAAATCCGGTTAACTAACTTTTCACCCTTAAAGACAAGTAACGCATAATGTCACATCATCCTGAAACGAAAGCCATCCGGATTCAAACGCCACAGACAGGTCAACAAGAACATGCAACGCCTCTCTTTCTTACGAGCAGTTTTACCTATCATTCCGCAGAAGAAATGGCCGCTGCTTTTGCCGATGATACCCTGGAAGTAAATATCTATTCCCGCTTTTCTAATCCAACCGTAGATGAATTTATCAATAAAATGGCGGCCCTGGAAGGAGCAGAAGATGGTATCGCTACCGGAACGGGTATGGCTGCGGTATTTGCCACGTTTATGACGTTTCTGAGTAAGGGTGATCATATTATTTCCGCCTCTGCCATATTTGGTTCTACGCATACAATTCTTACTAAATACTTACCGAAGTGGGGCATTGACCATTCATACTTTCAATATGAATACGCCTGAAGCTATTACGTCCCTTATCCGGCCAACGACCAAGATGCTTTTTGTAGAGACTCCCTCTAACCCCGGCCTGGATATTGTAGATATTGAATCAATGGCCGCCTTGTGCAAACAACATAAAATTTTATTGGTAGTTGATAATTGCTTTGCTACACCAGCCGTACAACAACCCATTTCGTTGGGTGCCGATCTGGTATTGCATTCGGCCACTAAGTTTATCGACGGACAAGGAAGAGTACTGGGAGGAGTGGTGGTGGGAAGAAAGGAACTTATTTACCAATTATATCTTTTTGTTCGCAATACCGGACCATCCATGAGTCCCTTTAATGCCTGGGTACTGACCAAGAGCCTGGAAACGCTATTCATCCGGATGGAAAAACATGCAGATAATGCCATTGCGGCTTGCCACTGCTTTACAAAATCATCCAAAATTAAATTGGGTAAAATATCCTTTCCTCCCCAATCACCCACAATATAATATTGCCAAAAAACAAATGAGTAATGGCGGTGGCATCATCACTTTTGAATTGAAAGGTGGCATTGAAAGCGGCCGCCATTTCCTAAACGCATTGCAAATGCTTTCGATGACCAATAACCTGGGCGATAGTCGTTCGATTGCCTCTCACCCCGCTTCCACTACTCATTCAAAATTGAGTGAGGCGGAAAGACAGGAAGTGGGTATTACGCCCGGATTAATTCGCATTTCCGTTGGGCTTGAACATTTTGATGATATACTCGCTGATATAATACAAGGGTTGGAAAAGTCCTGATATTAAACGATAGTTACACGCTGTCATAAACAACTCTTATTGCCACTCAACTTATTTCACTGCATCGCACGAATTGTCATGGACTCTTGAGATGTCCATCTTAATATTTTCAATAGTGCCTGGCCATGTTCTCCAATGAAATTATACGAACATAATCTTAGCACGATTAAAATAAAAAAGTCCTCCATAGACATGGAGGACGTAATCATTGTTTATAAGCCCTCTAAAAAATTTATAGAGATTAATGGTTACAGCCTGGCAATATCAATTACCTGGATGGTCTCCAGAAATTTAACTTTGATCTCCACGACTTTTTTTACATCACCGCTCCGCGTGTTGTAAACAAATTCCAGTTTTTCCGCTTCGTCTTTGGCAATTTTAATTTTGCGTACGATCGATTTCAGAAAAATAGATTCTGAATAGAGTTCATTTCCGTTCTCATTACGAATCCGGAGGTTCGAGCGGAGGTCATCCGGTTGTTGCATGGTTAGTTCAAAAAACAAATAATCACCGGCAGATCCCAGGAACTTAACCTGCAAATCGGTCTTGCTTTCAGTAACCGCATTTACTGTAACGGACTGTGCATTTATTGTTTGCAAAGAACCGGCAGTAAATAATAAAAAAGAGGTGGCGATGGACATACCAATAGCCTTGAAATTAACTTGTGATTTCATATACGTAGTTTTTAGTGAAAAATTGATGGCAGCAATGCCATTTCACTATGGACAGGCAATTGATAAAACAGGCAAGATCGAAAGAGGGGTGAAATCTTGTTAGAGTATTTATAACGGCAGAAGTATTCTACCTATTGCAACAATGTGCTACTAATTATTAATACCGCAAAGCTATATAAAGTAACCCCCGGGATTAGAATAAGTATATGAACATTATGTTAAACATTTTGTGAGTTTATAATAGTCTTTTTAATTAATTGAAGAACAATTTACATGCATTCGCATTAATCGCCTTTCTTGTTCTCATTCTTTCCCGCTTCCAATTCGCGTTCATTCGCGTTTCCGATTAGTGTTCATTCGCGTTTCCAATTCGTGTTCATTCGCGTCTCCTATTCGTGTTCATTCGCGTTTCCAATTCGTGTTCATTCGCGTCTCCGATTAGTGTTCATTCGCGTTTCCAATTCGTGTTCATTCGCGTTCTCCTATTCGTGTTCATTCGCGTTTCCTATTCGTGTTCATTCGCGTTTCCTATTCGCGTTCATTCGCACTTCCTATTCGTGTTCATTCGCGCTTCCTATTCGCGTTCATTGGCGTCAAAAAAAAATCTCCCTGTAGAAACAGGGAGACATAAACGATTGCTTGCCATATAAAAAAATGTATACTAACCCAATTCAATCATTGAATCCTCAGAAGGAATAGATAGCAGCTAATACAAAGCTGGCGGCTGATTTTTTACCAGCTCCATCTTTGTCAACGAAAATATTTTTGCTGGCATTTTCAAACCTCAATTCGGGAATAAAAATGAACCCTCCGGTTTTGAAGTTAGCAGAAAGGGTGGTGGCAAAAATGCTTCCTCCTTCGGGGGCCGCTGCGAATACCTTCAATTGATTTTTATCATTAAATAATTCGCCGCGAGCCGTTAATCCAAACCAGGGCGCCGGATCGATATTTATGTATAGGGCAGATCCCCACCAACTTTTTCCATCCAGGTTTTTAACGCCATCCCATGTTTTAATGGAATTAACGGTACCGTTGTATCCCAGGCTGAATTTATCATTGATCTTGGCCGTTAGCACCGCATCAAACTGGCTGGTTTTAGAACTATCAGGACTCTTTCCTCCTACGTAATTCAGGTATAATTTTATATCCTCTGTCAATGCTACACTGTACTGAGCCAAAAGAAATTTATTATTAATCTGTCCTTCCGGAGGAATACGGTAATCGGTAGCATTGGAAATACCCAGCATAAAACCATGCTTTCCTTTGGTGACTTCGGCTTTAAGTCCTGTATGGGTAAACGGGCCGTTGGTAAACATGTATGACATACTATAGTTCCTGTTTAATTGTGGATCTACCAATTCATATCCTACATGGGTAGCCCAGGAACCGGCGGTGAGTTTCAGCCATTCGGTAGGCGAATAACTAATATATAATTGCTTAACGGCTGATAATATGCCTTCGTCGTTATAGGAAAATTCTTTGGCTCTTGTTCCGAAGCCCAGATCTGCCACCACTCCAACTTTCTCCGACTTATGTTCGAATTTTACACTCGCCATGCCCAATGCAAAATTGTTTTGGGAATTGGTAAAACTGGTGAAATTATTAGCCCTTGTTTTAGCGAAATCATAGCGGTAATAAACGTCGGCGGAGCCAGAAATAGTGAACGTAGGCTTTTTTTCTTCAGCAGCTTCCGTAGTTACTGTACTTGTATCCGGACTTACTGATACCTGCTGGGAAAAAGAAAAAACAGAGATAGCCAGGGCAGAAACTGCCAAAAATAATTTTCGTAACATTGTAAAGATTTTAAGTGTTAAAGAAGAGTACGGCGATGAGTTGTTAGCGCAACTTTATCAGGTGCCGTACTCTTTTGTTATTTAAAAGTTTTCTGCTTCAATCATTGTTTCGTGCAATTTGCCATTAGTAGGAACGAGCAATGTTCCCTGCAGGTATTTTTCGTTGTGCTGGGTTGCATCCAATCCCAATGCTTCTTCTTCTTCCGTTACCCGCATGGGTAATACTAAATGGATGAACTTGAAAATCAACCAGGACACACTGAAACTATATGTTGCTACAATAGCCATTGCTTTTAGCTGAGTAAAGAAAAAGGAATAATTCCCATAGAACATCCTTGGGGACCGTCTTTAATACCATGAACCAGTTGATTAGCAAATACTCCTGTTAACAGCATACCTACCATACCACCGAGTCCATGACAAGGGAATACATCTAACGTATCATCCAATCTTGATTTTTGTTTTATACTAACGGCAATATTGGAGATGATAGACCCTACCACACCAATTATAATACTTTGAGGAATGCCAACATAGCCCGCGGCCGGCGTTATAGCTACCAATCCAACCACCGCCCCGATACAGAATCCAAGAACGGAAGGCTTTTTGCCTTTAATCACATCAAAGAACATCCAGGCCAACCCGGCAGCAGATGCAGCGGTAGTTGTAGTACCGAAAGCATTCACAGCCAGGGGAGTAGCTCCTACGGCGGATCCGGCATTGAAACCAAACCAACCAAACCACAGCAAGCCTGTACCAATAAGAACATATGGAACGTTTGCCGGGGGTATTTCTTTATTTTCAATATGGACCCTTCTTCTTTTCAACACAAGAGCTCCGGCCAATGCTGCGCAACCGGCTGTTATATGTACAACAGTACCTCCTGCAAAATCCCAGGCTCCCATCTTAGCAAGAAATCCTTCCGGATGCCATGACCAGTGTGCCACCGGTGCATAGACTAATAAACTGAATAAGACTATAAAAAGAATATATGAAGTAAACCGAATCCTTTCAGCAACGGCCCCTACTACCAGTCCCGGGGTAATAATCGCAAACATCAGCTGGAATAATGAAAACAAGGTGAGCGGAATAGTATTTGCCAGTGGCCAGGCAGCTCCTGATTTTACTCCCTGGTAAAACAGATAGGTGGAAGGGTTACCAATAAAACCACCGATTGAATCTCCAAAACTCAGGCTGAATCCAACGACTACCCATAAGATGCCAACCACTCCTGCGGCAACTACGCTCTTTATCATGGTAGAAATTACATTCTTACGGTGTACCATTCCGCCATAGAAAAAAGCAAGACCCGGCGTCATTAAAAAAACCAGGGCAGTGGAAACCAAAACCCAGGCAATATCAGATGAACTATATTGAGGGTCGTTCGGGCCAGGTACATAATCAGCTGCAGGCTTGATGAACATTGCAGCAATTGCAACCCTACCAGAATCAAGAATGGCAGCATTTGTTTTGCTGTCGCTTTACTCATGTTTTACAATTGTTTAATATTAAATTTAATTATATATAATACATATGAACCTTAAAAATTAATTGTTTATATTACCAAAACACTTGTTAGTTTTGATATCTATTTTCTTATTATTGTAATAATAATTAGAAAAATATCAAATAATTAATTCATATTACAATTATTAATATATTTATAATAGGCTAAAAATAAACCATCCCGGGTGGGATGGTTCACGATCTTATTCGAAAATATCTATATAGTAGCCAGCAACATATTGTCCTTACTCTCCAATAATGAAGATCCCATCAAAAATTCATCAGCCTTCCGGGCACATTCTCTTCCTTCGCTTATAGCCCAAACTACCAGGCTTTGCCCTCTTCGCACGTCGCCCGCTGCAAAGACTTTATTAATAGTAGTTTGATAGTTTTTCTCTGTTGCTTTTACATTTCCCCGTTCGTCAAGTTCAACCCCCAATTCATTTATCAATCCATCCTGTTGGGGATGGATAAAACCCATAGCCAATAAAGCCAGTTCACAAGGAATTTCCCTTTCGCTTCCGGATCTTTCAACAAATTCGGATGGCCGCCCGTCTACCCCTGATTTCCACTCCAGGTCCACAATCCTAATCCCCACTAAATTGCCCTTTTCATCTCCTATGAATTCTTTGGTTGCAATTGCCCATTGACGATTGGCTCCCTCTTCATGTGAGGTAGAAGTTTTCAGGGTCATTGGGTAAGTGGGCCAGGGCATAAAAGAGGTTCGGCTATCGGAAGGCTTTGGCAATAATTCAAATTGAGTGACAGATTTTGCCCGTTGCCGGTTGGAGGTTCCCACACAGTCGCTACCCGTATCGCCTCCTCCAATTACTACCACATTCTTATTGCCTGCCAAAATATCTTCCTT
This sequence comes from uncultured Chitinophagaceae bacterium, assembly GCA_963775145.1. GTDB lineage: Bacteria > Bacteroidota > Bacteroidia > Chitinophagales > Chitinophagaceae > Endoryza. The sequence continues at coordinate 195,260 of CAVZHZ010000004.1, read as the reverse complement.
ATAAATATTGCTTTCAATAATCCCATTTACAAGCGGATCCTTACCCGCATTCCGTTTGTTTTGTTGTTTTAGAAATTCCATCGCAAAATGGACCCCATTTAGTTGACGCCCGGGAATTTTCAAATCACGCGGAACCGTGGAACCGCCTGCTAAAATAATAGCATGATACTCGCGGAGCAGATCATTGATACTAATGTTTACTCCTACATTAGCATTGCATTTGAAAAGTACGCCCTCTTCTTCCATCAACTTCACCCTTCTTTCCACTATCCATTTTTCTAATTTAAAGTCGGGTATTCCATACCGGAGTAAACCACCAGGCAAATCATCTCTTTCAAATACGGTTACAGTATGACCGGCATAATTTAATTGTGCGGCAGCTGCCAGTCCCGCGGGGCCCGAACCAATCACGGCTACTTTTTTCCCGGACCTCCTGTTTGGTTTACGGGGTTGAACAAAACCCTTATCAAATGCTATTTCAATAATATGTTTTTCAATTTCTTCAATTGCTACCGCCGGCTGATTGATAGCAAGGACACAAGCACTTTCGCAGGGAGCGGGGCAAATGCGGCCGGTAAACTCCGGAAAATTATTTGTTGAAATAAGAATTTCGTATGCTTCCTTCCAATCCTTTTTAAATACCGCATCATTAAACTCAGGAATTATATTTCCCAGCGGGCATCCACTATGACAAAAAGGAACCCCGCAGTTCATACAACGGGAAGCCTGCTGATTGAGCTTCTCATCAGAATACCGGTCGATAAATTCATTATAATGCTGCAACCGTTCCTGTACAGGCTTTTTGCCTGGCAATTCCCTGCTAAATTCTAAAAAACCGGTCGGCTTACCCATCTTAACAATGTATTGTTTGTAGTTTGAAAATACGTTGACCACACTTCATCATTAATTCTTCAACATGGCGTTTTTATACCTTTTGCTTTACGCTTTCGGATTTATGCATCAACGCTTTCTTATAATCTTTCGGAAATACCTTCATAAAATTCTTTAACTGATTTTCGAAATCATCCAAAACAAATTTTGCCACTGTGCTACCTGTAAAAGCATAATGTCTCGAAATCATTTCATGCAATTCTTGTATATCCCCTTCTCCCACCGGATCAAGATCTACCATTTCGGTATTGCAATTGCCGGCAAATTTTCCTTTTACATCATATACATATGCGATTCCCCCGCTCATACCCGCCGCGAAATTTCTGCCAGTATCGCCCAAAATAACCACCCGGCCGCCCGTCATATACTCGCACCCATGATCACCCGTACTTTCAACCACGGCATGCACTCCTGAATTACGTACGGCAAAACGCTCGCCCGCTTGTCCTCTTATGAATGCTTCACCCGCGGTTGCCCCATAAAAAGCCACATTGCCGATAATGATATTTTCTTCCGGAGTAAACGTTGATTCTTTGGGAGGATATATTATTAAGCGGGCCCCGCTTAATCCTTTTCCAAAATAATCATTAGCGTCTCCTTCCAATTCGAGAGTTACACCCCTGGTATTAAATGCCCCAAAGCTTTGACCGGCGGTTCCGGTAAATTTGAAATGAATAGTATCTTCCGGAAGGCCCTCTCCCCGATATTTCTTGGTTATCTCATTACTAAGAATTGTACCTGTGGTACGATCGGTATTTTTTATCAGGAATTCAGCAAACACTCTTTCTTTTGATTCAAGGGCCGGTTTGGCTTTTTCCAGTAATCTCCAATCCAACACCTCTCCTAATCCGTGATCCTGCTCTTCCATTTTATATAACCCCGTATATAAAGAAGCAGGCTCTTTGTATAAAATGGGGGAGAGATCCAGTTTACTATATTTCCAATGATTTATATTTTCCCGTGGTTGCAGGCAATCTACCTGCCCGATCATTTCATTCACTGTTCTAAAACCCATTTCCGCCATAATTTCTCTCAACTCCTGCACCATGAATTTGAAAAAATTGACCACATGATCCGCATTACCGCTAAACCTTTTACGTAGTTCCGGATCCTGCGTAGCTACTCCAACCGGACAGGTATTCAAATGACATTTACGCATCATTATGCATCCTTCAACTACTAACGCGGCCGTAGCAACGCCCCATTCTTCTGCCCCAAGTAAAGCGGCAATAGCAATATCGCGACCAGTTTTCATTTGTCCATCGGCCTGCACGATCACCCGGCTGCGTAATTTATTTTTCACCAGCGTTTGGTGTGTTTCAGCCAATCCTAATTCCCATGGTAATCCGGCGTGTTTAATGGAACTGATTGGAGAAGCCCCTGTACCCCCATCATGACCAGAAATTAAAATGACATCCGCTTTTGCCTTGGCCACTCCCGCAGCGATGGTTCCTACACCGGCTTTTGAAACAAGCTTAACATTTATCCTCGCCGCGCGATTCGAGTTTTTCAAATCGAAAATTAAGCTGGGCCAGGTCCTCAATGGAATAGATATCATGATGTGGTGGCGGAGAAATTAATCCAACACCCGGAGTGGAATGTCTTGTTTTCCCGATCCATTCATCCACTTTATGACCCGGTAATTGCCCCCCTTCCCCTGGTTTGGCTCCTTGAGCCATTTTTATTTGCAGTTCATCAGCTTCAGTCAGATACAAACTGGTAACCCCGAATCGGGCGCTGGCCACCTGTTTGATCGCGCTACGCATCGAATCGCCATTAGGAAGTCGTTCATATCTTCTTTCATCTTCTCCTCCTTCGCCGGTATTACTTTTTCCTCCGAGCCTGTTCATGGCAATTGCCAATGTGGTATGCGCTTCCCAGGAAATGGAGCCAAAACTCATGGCTCCGGTAGCAAACCGCTTATACATATTTTCCGCAGGCTCCACCTCATCTATTGAAATGGACGGACGATTGCGTTTGAATTCAAACATACTCCGCAAGGTGGCCGCCTTTTCACTTTGATCGTTTACAAACTTTGAATATTTCTTAAACGTTGGATAATCATTCATCCGCGTGGAATACTGCAATAGATGAATGCTTGTGGGATTAAACAAATGAAATTCGCCTTTTCGTTTCCATTGATAAACGCCTCCGACCGGCAACCTGTCAACCGGTATATCTTTTTTACTGAATGCGAAGTAATGTTTAACCAATGCTTCTTTAGCGATTTCCTCCAAGCCAATTCCCTGGATCCTGCTAACGGCCCCGGTAAAATATTTATCCATTACCTCCTGGTTCAGCCCGAGAATTTCAAATATTTGTGCACCCTGGTACGATTGCAGTGTGGAAATACCCATTTTTGAAAATACTTTCAGCAATCCGTCGCATACGGCTTTGATATAATTATTCCGTAACTGTTCCCATTCCAGGGATGTCTGCAGACTTCCGTTGCTTCGCATATTACGGATAGTAGCCATGGCGAGGTAGGGATTAATGGCGGTTGCTCCAAAAGCAAGCAGGCACGCAAAGTGATGCACTTCCCATACATCTCCGGCTTCTACTACTATTCCAACCTGCCCCCGAAGACCTTTGCGGATAAGATGGTGATGCACGGCGGCTGTTGCTAACAGGGAAGGAATAGCCACGTGATCGCTGTCTACAGCCCGGTCGCACAAAATCAATACTTCAAATCCATCATGCACGGCATCCTCTGCATACCGGCACATCCGATCGATTCCTTTTTTTAATGAATCCGGTTTCCCATCGGCGCGAAAATAGGTCTGCAATGTTTTAGCCTGGAAAATACCTGTATCAATACTTCTTATTTTTTCTAATTCCTTGCTGGTAAGAATGGGTTGCTTTAAGGCAACTGTATGACAATGCATCGGATCTTCCTCCAGTAGATTACCATTATTCCCTACAAACGTTGCAAGGCTCATTACCATCCGTTCGCGAATGGGATCAATCGGCGGATTAGTAACCTGGGCAAATAATTGTTTGAAATAAGATGAAAGGTGCTGCGGTTGATCGCTTAGTACTGCCAATGGAACATCGGTACCCATTGAACCAATTGGTTCCTTGCCTTCCAGAGCCATTGGTTTAATGATAGTTTCAATATCCTCTGTACTATATCCAAATTCTTTCTGGTATTTCAGAATCGATTCATCCGTTAAATGGGTGAACTGAACGCGTGGTTCATCTAATTCCTCCAGCCGGATCTTATATTGGTTCAGCCAGTCTCCATATGTTTTCTGGCTGCATATTTTTTGTTTCAATTCTTCGTCGCTGATGATGCAACCCTGTTCCATATCCACCACAAACATTTTCCCCGGCTGTAATCTTCCTTTTTCTTTGATAGTTTTTGGATCTACCGGAAGCACTCCTGTTTCGGATGCCATGATTACCCGGTCATCGGTAGTAACGCAATACCGGGAAGGACGCAATCCGTTCCTGTCAAGGGTGGCCCCGATAATTTTTCCATCTGTAAAAGATATGGATGCCGGACCGTCCCAGGGTTCCATTATGGATGCGTGGTATTCGTAAAAAGCTTTTTTTACCGGGTCCATATGTTCATTTCCATCCCAGGCTTCCGGAATAAGTATCATCATTACGTGGGGTAAACTGCGTCCGGTCATCGTGAGCAATTCAATCATGTTATCGAGGCAGGCAGAATCGGATTGCCCTCCTGTAACGATTGGCAACAACATTTCCATTTCTTCTTTACTGAAGAATTGCGAGGTTAAACTGTGTTCGCTGGTTTTTAACCAGTTTAAATTTCCCTGTAACGTATTGATCTCCCCGTTATGTGCAATAAAGCGGAAGGGTTGAGCCAGTTTCCAGGAAGGGAAAGTATTGGTAGCAAAGCGTGAATGTATTAGCCCGAATGCACTCACCACTCTTTTATTAGTAAGGTCGGGAAAATAGTGACGCACCTGCAAACTCGTCAACTGGCCCTTGTATACGACTGTTTTATAGGACAGGGAAGCAATATAAAAACCAATCGAATCTTTTCTAACCGTATTATTGATTAAATGAGTGGCATGATTGCGAAGTACAAATAATTTTCGTTCAAAATCCATTGGATTATTCAGGTGGTCGGGACAGGCCACGAATACCTGCTCCATTTCCGGCTCAACGCTTAAGGCAGAAGCACCAATTCCATCCGGGTTAACCGGCACTTTTCGATACGTGAGAATTTCCAATCCTAAAATCTCAGCCGTGCGATTGAAAATATCGCGGCACTCTTCACGGAGTTTTATTTCTTTGGGGAAGAAGATTACACCTACTCCATAACGACCAAAAGAAGGAAGATGTACACCCAGTTTAAGGCATTCTTCAAAGAAAAATTCATGGGGCGTTTGAATCATAATACCCGCTCCATCGCCGGTATTATTTTCACATCCACAGGCACCCCGATGCTCCATGTTTTCCAACACAGTTAAGGCATCGGTTATATTCTGGTGAGACTTGTTTCCTTTTATGCTTGCTACAAAACCAATTCCGCAAGCGTCGCGCTCAAAAGAAGGATGATATAAACCTCGGTTACTTGCCATCGTTGACTCGATTGTATTTGATATTTTTCAATAAAAACCACGATCTCCATATGGATATTCAAATCTATAGCAAGCAACCTGCTAAAAATACAAAGAAAAGAGCAAAAACAGGCTCAGTTTATGCATGTATTATCCACATGAACGGTTGTTAGTTGTAATGAGAAATGTAATGCTTTGAATATAAAATCAAAAATGCAAAAAGCTTGACTTAATCCCATATTTATATTTTTCTTTATCAGTAGGACCCCGGCCCATCAAATTATTGGTAATCCATAAATGCCGGACTACTATAAGCAATTCTTTCGTTGCGGATTCAGACAAAAGGGTATTCTCAATTGATTGACGCAATGTCGCTCCTAGACCGGACATTATCTTAATTTCTCGCGTAATAGGTTTATAACCATAAATATAAACACCAATTCGCTGCGTGTCGGGTCTGCAATCTGAGACAATAATATTTTTATATCGGGCGGATTGGACACCTCTTATTTTAATGTTTAAGTCAATTTTGTATAAATCCGCATTTAGCTTTATAGGCAAGATTTTTATAGTACCAGTATCATCCTGTGAAATAGCTTTAAACGTTGGCAGCACAGCAAGAAGCACATAGATGGGTAAATGATATCGACTCATAACACAAACATATTTTCATATTAAACCGTCCAAAAATAAAAAAGACTCTTGGAAAAGAGCCTTTTATTAATAAAATCACTTCTATTTTCCTATTCTACATTCGGCTGCGGAGTATAACGCAGATAGGGCTTTACCACTTTCACCCCTTTCGGAAATTTTTTAATGGCCTCTTCTGTTGAAACGGCCAATGCAACAATTACCTCTTCTCCCTGCTTCCAGTCGGCAGGAGTAGCCACGCTATAATTAGCTGTCAATTGCAAAGAATCAATAACCCTTAGCACTTCCACAAAATTTCTTCCAGTGGAAGCGGGGTAAGTTATAATGAGTTTTATCAACTTGTCGGGTCCAATGATGAACAGTGACCGAACCGTTTGTGTGGCCGACGCGTTCGGGTGTATCATATCATACAAAGTAGAAACCTGCCGATCCGAATCTGCAATAAGCGGGAAGTTTACTGTGGTATGCTGGGTTTCATTAATATCTTTTACCCATCCATCGTGTTTGTCCATCGGATCAACACTTACCGCCAAGACTTTTACATTTCGTTTAGCAAACTCTTCCGCCAGCAAGGCCGTTTTTCCCAACTCGGTTGTACAAACAGGTGTATAATCGGCCGGATGGGAGAAAAGCACGCCCCAGCTATTTCCCAGGTATTCGTAAAAATCAATTTCCCCGGCAGTGGTTTGCGCTTTAAAATTGGGCGCTACGTCTCCTAATCTTAATGACATACAAAAAGGTTTTAATAATTTAAAAATTGAAATTAGTGCATATACACTAACCTACCAAATGAGTAGACTTTACTTTCCAAATATATTATTCTTACTATTGTTTCGGGTAAGGTCTTGCAATGTTTTGTTTTCCAGGATATGGAGGGTTGCATCGCGAACCCCTTCCATAATGTCATGTAAGCCACAATGCTTTTCATCACAATTTTTACACCGCTGGTAAAAATAGAGGCTTACGCAGGGAAGCATGGCAATGGGACCGTCAACCACCCTGATAATAGCGGCCACCGGAATTTTATCGGGCTTTTTTGCCAGGAAATAACCGCCTCCCTTCCCCTTCTTGCTTTCGAGAAACCCCGCTTTACGTAATTCCAGCAAGATATTCTCCAGGAACTTGAGCGGAATCTTTTTCTTTTTGGCAATTTCTGAAATTAATACCGGCCCCTGGTTATACTTTTCTACCAGGTATTCCAGCGCCCGAAATGCATATTGTGCCTTTTTTGATAACATGACCGAATATAGAATGAAAAATCAAAAATGAAGAATGATATATTAAAAACGTTCCGCACCGAAAATAAGTTGGTCTTGTCTTTCAAATACAAAGTTTTTGGTTATTTCTAATTCCTTATTTTGTATTTTTTCCCGTTGCTTTCGTAATTGACGCTTTTCCAAACCGATTCTTTACATCGTCAATAGCCTTGTACAGTTCTGTTTTCTTCTCCGCGTCACTGAACAGATTGGTTTGCACTGCTTCATTGGTTAATTCGCTGAGTCGAACGCCGAGTAATCGAACCGGTTCTCCTTTTCTCCATAATTTTTGAAATAATTCCCTAGCCTGTGGGATCAGTTCATCATCATAAAAAGTATAGGGTATGGTTGTTTGCCTGGAAGTTGTTTCAAAATCGGCGTATCGTACTTTTACCGCTATACAGCCGGCCATTTTATTATCCTGCCGCACTTCATAAGCCACGCGTTCAATCATACGTACTAATTCTTGCATCAATCGATTTGGATCTTTTATATTTTCCTCAAAGGTATTTTCTGTAGATACTGATTTGGCTTCATGATAAGGAACCACCTCTCCATAATGAATTCCATTGGCTTTATTCCACAGATCAGAACCGAATTTACCGAAACGATTTTCCAGGAAATCTATGGATAGGTTACTAAGTTCTCCAATTGTATTAATATTTAATTCCTGCAGTGCCTGGTATAGATGCTCCCCTACTCCCGGAATTTTATTCACCCGCAAAGGGGCCAGGTATTCCTTCTCACGGCCATTAGGTATTTCTAAATACCCATTTGGCTTGGCTTCATTCGTTGCAATTTTGGAAACCATTTTATTGGAAGCGATGGCAAAAGAAATGGGTAAACCGGTTTTGTCAATAATTTCCTTGCGTAAATCGATGGTCCATTGATAAGGATCGAAATACTTATCCATCCCGGTAAGGTCCAGGTAAAATTCATCGATCGATGCTTTTTCAAATAAGGGTGCTTTGGCCGCAATGATCTCCGTTACCCAGCGGGAATATTTACTGTATTCACCCCTGCTGCCGCTTACCACAATAGCCTGGGGACATAGCCGCATAGCGGTTTTCATTGGCATAGCCGAATGGATGCCGAATTTACGGGCTTCGTAACTGCAGGCTGCAACCACCCCCCGTTCACGACCTCCAACCACGACGGGTTTCCCCTTTAAAGAAGAATCGTTCAACACTTCCACCGATACAAAAAATGAGTCGAGGTCGAAATGGGCGATGATGCGGTGTTGGATGGTTGACATATGTGTTTGCAAAGTTACGACTGAGTCCGGAAGCCAGGAAATCCGGAAGTATCTTCAGACTATTCGGGTTTTTCTTTCCGACTTACCGACTTCCTCTCTTCAAGTTTTCCAGACTTTCTTATTTTTAGCGTATGAACATGGAATGGATCAAGCTTAGCATTGCCCCGGTTAAAGACCTTATTAGTTTTCTGCATACCAAAGCAAAAACGACGGATGTTGTAAAGAGGCAGTTATTTATAGAACTACGCGACAACCTGAATGTTTTCAGCAATGGCTTCCTGAATGAATCGCCGTACGACAATATCATTGATTTGTTAAGCAATGCGGCCATTCAGCAAGCCATAAAAGAAAATTTTTCCTTTAATAAACTCAAAAAGGGTACTATCGAGTATAAACATATAAAAGATGACCGCAATAAAAAATACAAAGGCTGGAACGTGGAAAAGCTAATAGATAAGATTGATGAGAAGATCACCGAGCTAAAAAATATAAAGAAACTGAATAACGGTTCAGTTTCTAAAGCAAAGAATAATATTCCGATGATGATGAGTAATCTTTATTTCAGGATGAAGTTGCTGGCAGATTTTATCCGGGCGGGAAAATAATCATTCAAATACTTCCAGTAATCCGTCTGGCAATTCAACAAGTACCTGTTTCATTTTCTTATCTACTTTCAATAAGAATTTTTCATGCAAAGGGATCAGCGCTTCCTTTCCTTTCCAATCGATACGACACAGTAGCTGGTGTGGCTGCTTTATTATCTCCAGGATCTCTCCCAGGTCATTTCCTTTATCAACAATATGAAAACCCAGCAACGAAATGGGGGACGATTTGGAAGTATATTTATGAAATTCCGCTTCGGTAAGCCAAACCTGTTTCTGTAATAATTTCTGCGCTGTTTCTTTTGCATCAATGCCTTCCAGTTTCAGGAAGACCTCCTCCGCACTCTTTATTTTTGCGTCGGCAATAAAATAGGGGATCAGTTCATCCTTATTCATTTCAATAAATATTGTTTCCAGTCCTTTTAAAGATGTTTTTTTTCCCAGGCTGTGTTTCAGAACAAATTCGCCCTTCACTCCAAAAGTAGCCGCTAATTTTCCGATACTGCAATAGTTGGTCATGGTGCAAATTTAAAAGGAAGAAGTTGGTGGTTTGTAGTTTCCGAAATTCCAAAATTCTTTATTAATAATAAGCACTTACTTTTTGGAATGAATTGTTGAAGCCAAAGAACCACAAACCTGCCTGCGGCAAGCAGGCTACAAACCACAAACAATAAACTATTAAATAAAAAAATCCCGATGATTAAACACCGGGATTTCAGTAAGATCAAAATCTATAAGTTAATTATGATTCATCTCTTGTTTTTCGCACGGGTGGACCGCTTCTGCGAACACGCCTGTCCTTAGCATCCGTTTCCTGGCGCTTGCGGACCTGTATTTCGTGTTCACCATGCCATTTCTGGAATTTTTCCATAGCGGCGGCTTCATCGAATAATCCAAGCTTTACTCCACGCAATAAATGTTTCAGGTATAAGACTCCTTTAAAAGAAAGAATACGACGAACCGTATCGGTGGGCTGAGCACCTTTGTGCAGCCAATCCAATGCCTTCTGACGATCCAGTTGAACGGATGCCGGAACGGTGAGGGGGTTGTACGTACCTAACTTTTGGATGAATTTACCATCGCGCGGAGACCGGGCATCGGCCACTACGATGAAATAGAATGGTCTTTTCTTAGACCCATGACGTTGCAGTCTGATTTTTACTGGCATTTTAAATAGAAATTTAAATGCGTTAATTAATAGGGTTACTGTTTCAGGATTGCAAAAATAGCAATCGAACAGAATCGGTCAAAATTAATAATTGTGCAGCAATTATTTGAGAATTAATTGCAAAAACTCAAAATAGGGTCATAAAGTCAAAAAGTCGTTAACAATTTGAATTAAAAGAACTGTTTATTACAAAATCTCTAAATTCCGGGGTGGCGGCCTCTACCTTTTCATTCCTGGCATCATCCGCCCCATGGGCATTTTGTTCATCGTTTTCATCATCTGTTTCATTTGCTCAAACTGCTTCAAAAAGGCATTTACCTCATCTATTCCTTTACCCGACCCGGCGGCGATGCGCTTTTTCCGGCTCATATCGATCAGATCAGGATTGCCTCGTTCCTGCTTCGTCATGGAATTAATCATTGCTTCAATTCCTTTAAAAGAATCTTCACTAATATCTACATCCTTAATAGCCTTTCCCATTCCAGGTATCATGCCCATAAGGTCCTTCAGGTTACCCATTTTCTTGATCTGCGCCAGTTGCTGCATAAAATCCTCGAAATCGAACTGATTCTTCCGTATCTTTCTTTCCAGTTTTCTGGCTTCTTCTTCATTATACTGATCTTGCGCCTTTTCCACCAGGGTAGTAATATCACCCATACCCAATATACGTTGGGCCATCCTTTCGGGATAAAACACATCCAGGGTTTCCAATTTTCTCCGCTGCTTACAAATTTTATAGGCTTATTTACAGTATATTTAATTGACAAGGCAGCACCACCACGGGTATCACCATCTAGTTTGGTAAGTACCACGCCGCTGAAATCCAACCGCTCATTAAATGTTTTGGCGGTATTAACTGCATCCTGGCCCGTCATGGCATCCACCACGAATAGAATTTCCTGGGGGTTCACTGCATTTTTGATGTTGGCTACTTCGGCCATCATAACTTCATCCATCGCTAACCGGCCTGCTGTATCTATTATAATAACATTTTTATTTTTGCTGCGGGCTTCTTTAACCGCGTTGGTGGCAATGTAAACCGCATTCTTGTTTTCGGGTTCGGTGTATACCTCAATCCCAATCTGCTCACCCAGTACCTTCAACTGATCGATGGCAGCCGGACGGTATATATCTGCAGCGACCAGCATGGGAGACAGGCCTTTCTATTCTTTAAATAATTGGCCAGTTTGGCGCTAAAAGTGGTTTTACCAGAACCCTGCAAACCGGCAATCAAAATAACGGCCGGATTTCCCTTGGCATTAAATTCACTCTCGCTGCCCCCCATCAGTTGGACCAGCTCGTCTTTTACAATTTTTATCATCAGTTGCCCCGGACTGACCGCATTGATTACTTTTTGTCCCAGCGCCTTTTCCCGAATCTTATCCGTAAACTCTTTGGCTATTTTGAAATTCACATCCGCATCAATAAGTGCCTTCCGGATTTCCTTAATGGTAGCGGCAATATTTAATTCGGTAATCCGGCCTTCTCCTTTTATCTGCTTAAAGGCAGATTCGAGCCGCTCAGAAAGATTTTCAAACATGGTTCATTGATTTCTTGGTAGTTCTGGATGATTATCTATCGCTTGTAGTTTGTGGTTTTTAGTTCTTTGCCTTCATAAATCATAAGGAATATTAACATAATCCTATTAGCAAATAATATTAATATTTCAGCATTGCAAACGACAAAATTAAAACCATAAACCTCACCCAAATAAAAAAGTGAATGTAATTAAACATTCACTTTAAAATGAAATACAAATTTACAGTAAGATTATGAAGTGTAGATTTTCTTTATGGTGCTGTTAATTTAATTTTTTATACTCCTAAAAATCCCCGCAACTCCCTGGAACGCGAATTGGTGCGCATTTTAGTAATGGCTTTATCCTTGATCTGGCGAACCCGTTCGCGCGTCAGATTAAATTTTTCGCCAATATCCTCCAGCCTCATCGGGTGATCAATACCTATTCCAAAAAAATAGCAAATTACTTCCTTCTGGCTCTCGGTCAGCGATTTCATCGAACGCTCTATTTCCTGGGTCAGTGATTCATTATGCTCGATATTTGTTTCTGCCCGATCAGCATTCGTATTCTCCATTACATCAATCAGGGTACTGTCTTCGCCTTCCGAAAGTGGGGTATCCATGCTTACATGCCGGGCACTGGTGCCCAGGGTAGCATTTACTTCATCAATTTCCAGTTCCAGCAATTCCGCGATTTCATCGGCCGATGGCTCTCTCTCAAATTCCTGCTCCAGCTGCGAAAAGGCTTTTTGAATTTTATTGGTTAGTCCAACTTTATTTAATGGCAAACGCACGATCCGGGACTGCTCGGCCAGTGCCTGTAGAATACTCTGTCGAATCCACCAAACAGCATATGAAATAAATTTAAAACCACGGGTTTCATCAAAACGCTGAGCGGCTTTAATTAGCCCCAGGTTGCCTTCGTTAATAAGATCTGGTAAAGAAAGACCTTGGTTCTGGTACTGCTTGGATACTGACACCACAAACCGGAGATTCGCTTTCGTAAGCTTATCAAGGGCAAACTGATCGCCTTGCTTTATACGCTTGGCTAATTTCACTTCTTCTTCCGGGGTAATCAATTCAACTTTTCCGATTTCCTGCAGGTACTTTTCCAGGCTTTGCGACTCACGATTGGTGATACTTTTCGTGATCTTGAGTTGACGCATACTCATAGGTTGGCCTTTTTTAGGATTTAAATTGGTTGATGGTTTTTTATAGAATTATTATGAAAAACGTACAAATAGAGGGTTTTCTTGTGCCTGTGTATAATTTAAAACCCTTTATTTTCAGTAATTTATCCTGAAATCTCGCAAAATATGCTCATTTTGGCCTTTAAATCCCCCGGATTGGAAGCTCACTATTTGCTATCGGATATAAAAAAAAGGATGATAAAACGAATTTGAGCACAAAAAAATTTTGATGATAATATTATTTATCTATTATTGCAACATTGGAAATCAAAAAGGTTAATAGGGAGAGATGAGCAAGAAACAACAATATACGTTAGAGTACCCGGTAAGATGTTCTCCTTCCATTTTATACGAGTTCTTAAGCACGCCGGCGGGTTTGCAGGAATGGTTTGCCGATAAAGTGGATGAGCGGGATAATGTTTTCAGTTTTTCCTGGAACGGTTCAACCGATAAAGCAGAAGTACTGGAGAGTGAAGAAAACCGATTCATCAAATTTCATTGGACACATACACCGAAAGAAGAATATTTTGAATTCAGGATTGAAAGATCGGAAGTCACTAATTTAACGATCCTGGTGATAAACGATTTTGCGGAGAAGAAAGATGTAAAAGATTCGACCCAGCTTTGGGGTTACCAGGTAAAAGAACTTTTTCATCGTTTGGGAAATTAACCAGTAACTGACTGGAAGATCACTTCGTTCAATCCTGATAAAATCTCCTTCGCATCGTTCCACCGCGACAACGCTACCGGACAGGACAACTTAATAAATGCAGCACTGGTTAATTTCAGCGCCTGTTCATTCGTTATAGTATCCTGTATTGACGAAAAATTCCCCCCATTCTGATCATGCTCCCATTCATCCCCGGTAATGGATAACAGAAAATTGTTAGCTGACAGCAACGGCCAGTGTTTTATAAGAGATGGAAGAAATAACCGCTGGTACTGTCCTTTCAGATGCAGTGTTATACTGAAAAAATTTCCCCACCAGAAAAAAGTTCGGATCGCAAAAACATCTTCTTTGCCAAAACAGCGCGGGTAATCCAGCATTACGTAAGGAAGTCCTTTGTATTTTTCTCCCCTGGAAATTTTGGGAGATAATAATAATATTTCAACCGGTAAAAAGGCAGGCTGCTCCTGTACCCATTGCCGGTTTTCTGCTGCCAGCTCACCAAACAGGGTATATACTTTTTCGATGATGATATTCTTTGTTAAAAGCCATTGCGCATTTTGCACCATCTGCAATTCCTCTGCTGAAAGATGTATTTTTGCGGAACTCATGAAAGCTGGTTTATAGTTTGTGGTTTGTAATTTTAGCGGCGGTAAGTTACCAATAAAATAAAAAGTTCCTGAACTGATGAAATTAGTTTCTGCTGGATGTTGTTGAAGCTTTAATGGCATTCGTACGGAGAAAAACCACAAACTACGAACCACAAACTTTTTACTATTGATAAAAAAACTAGACATACTGGTAATAAAATCATTTATCGGGCCTTTTATTGCCACCTTCTTCCTTACACTCTTTGTACTTATCCTGCAGTTCTTCTGGTTATGGATAGATGACTTTGTGGGCAAGGGTATTGATGGGTATACTATATTACGGCTGATTCTTTACCTTAGCGCCACCCTGGTGCCTTTAGCGCTACCCCTGGCGGTATTGTTATCTTCCATCATGACCTTCGGAAACCTGGGTGAAACCTTTGAACTGGTAGCTATTAAATCAGCGGGTATCGGACTGCTGCGTTTTATGCGTCCTTTATTTATAACGGCTTTGCTTTTATCCGGGCTTGCTTTTCTTTTCAATAATTATGTAATTCCGATCGCCAATCTCAAAATGAAAACGCTGCATACTGATTTGGTAAATAAGAAGCCGGCGTTTGATTTGAAAGTGGGCCAGTTTTATAGTACGATCCCTGGTTATTCAATAAAAGTATCGGAGAAGAAAAATGACTCTATATTAAACAATGTGCTTATTTATGAAAATAGCGGAGGCCTGCAGGATAACCTGATTGTGGCAGAAAGCGGTATCATGCGGGTATCCGACGACAAACGTTTCCTGGAATTCATTCTCCATAACGGATGCCGGTACGAGGAAAGGGGTATTCGTTCTGAACTTAATACGGAATATATACGCCTGGGCTTTAAAGAATATAAGAAAGTGCTTGACCTTAGTGCACTGCAACTAAGTCTTACGTCCGATTCGGTTTTTAAGAATCGGTACGAAATGCTTAGCGTGCGGCAGTTGAATTATGCTATTGACTCATTAGAAAAAAATAACCGGAAATACGAAGAACGCAGCCTCAATGATCTGAAAGTATATCTCGGCTTTATGAAATACCTCGATACCGGATGGGTAAATGTGGAAGTACCCCCGGTAAAAAATAAAAAATTCAGGGACTTGATTCCGGATAGTGCCAAATTATTGGTAAACGACCAGGCGATTTCATATGCCAACTCGCTAAAATCTGCCCTGGAAGGATCCGCTGCCGAATTTGAAGGCAAAAGAAAAGAATTAAGATTACACCTGATTGAGTGGCATAATAAATTTACTATGTCTTTTGCGGTGCTGGTATTGTTTTTAATTGGTGCCCCCCTTGGGTCTATTGTTCGCAAAGGAGGAATCGGAACCCCGGTTGTTTTTGCCGTCATATTTTTTGTGATTTTTTTCCTGCTTAATAATTTCGGTAGAAAGTTTGTGAAGGAAGATATTTTACAACCGGTTGCCGGTATGTGGCTGGCGACGGCCGTATTGCTGCCCATTGGTTTCTTCCTTATATATAAGGCATTACATGATTCACAACTTTTCAATAAGGAATTTTATTATAGGCTCAGCCGCAGAGTACAAATCATTATTGCCAAAATGGGATTGCTAAAAAAGAGTTCCCACGAACCCCTAAGCGGATAAAACAGTACTTTACGATACCTCATTAATCATTTTACCCGGTTACGCATTTGGTTTTTGCCTTAACCCGCAGGTTAAAAAAACTCATCTTTTGTATCTCTACTTTGCCTATTCGTATTCAGAAAATGATTTCAAGCCTGTTTTCGAAAAGCCCCTTTTGTTGAATTTCTACCCCTTTTCAAATGAAAAGAAATAAATACTTTTTTATATTTTCAAGCGGTCTATGATTTATTCCATTCACCGCTTCCCGATCCGGGGGAATACATAATGTTCAGAGCGAGAATGGAGCTTCAGTATGAAGGCAATAGCCTTTGGATTCCCCCCAAAAGGGCGTGTTGGTTGGCAGATTATATGGGATATTGAAATTTATTTTCAAAATCACCCAAAAAGGGTATTGGAAAACTCACGAAAAATATCCATCTTTATTCCCTCTTACGAAAGGCCGCCTGAAATCCGTTTACTCACTGAAATCTCCCGTTTGCTAAATGCGGCACTTTTTAGCAAGGAAGTTAATTTAAATTGCCACGTGTTTGTCCAATCCTAAGTCAACCTCCTATTGGTAGGCCCATTTAATTATCTTTTTGAAACTTTTATTATGAAAAGAAACTATCTGCTTTTCTTATTTGCGATGCTGTCTGCCGGCAGTTATGCACAATTAACTATTCAGTCTGGAGCTACCTTCTTTATACAAGGCGGCGCCACGGTGACCGTGCAGGGAGATGTTACCAGTCTTGCCGACATCCAGGGAACGGGCCTGCTTCAAATGAAAGGCAGTTCGCTGCAAACAGTTAATATGAATGGATTCTCTATCCCCAATATTGAAATTGATAATGCAAGCAATGTGGCCCTGGGGGGCGCTGCCACTATAGGAAGTTCTTTCCTTTTTACCACGGGTAAGGTTCAACTTAACGGGTTCGACCTGAGCCTGGCTTCAGCAGCCACATTAACCGGGTACGACAATTCAAAATATTTTGTAACCAATAGTACCGGGCGGTTGGTGAGAAATTCTCTCGGCGCCGCTTTTATCTATCCGGTAGGGTTTGATGTTACCACTTATAACCCCGTTACTCTTACTCAAGCGGGAACTCCCGATAATATTGGCGTTCGTTGCCTGCAAAATGTATTGAGCGGTGGTACTACAGGCGGTCCCTTTGTGAAAGAAGTGGTAGATGCCAGTTGGGCAGTGACAGAAGCAACAGCGGGTGGAAGTAATCTTACCATGACCTCTACCTGGAACGGTACCGATGAGTTAACCGGATTTAACCGCGCTAAAACAGGTATTTCTTATTATGACGGGATCGGATGGGACATGACGAATACAGTAACAGGTGCCGCAGCCGGAGCAGGTCCTTATACTATTACCCGGAGCAGTGTATCCAATCTGGCCAATGGGGGAATCTTTGCGGTGGGAACAAGGCCGGTGTTGACTACCTTATTGGTGTCCCCAAAAGTATTTTTACAAGGACCAACTTATGCTGCTGGATTAATGAGCGATGGAATTCGTAGCGCAAGTTTAATACCGTTAACTGAACCTTATTCCGGCTTATCAAATTTTACGCACAGCGGTAGCGGCGGTGGGGAAACAATACCCTCTGGGATACTTGGTACGACTGGTACCGGAAATGATATTGTAGATTGGGGCTTTGCTCAACTGCATCGCTCCAGCGATGGAGTTATAATCGCTACCAGGGCGGTACTATTTGAGCGCGATGGAGATGTCGTGGATGTTGATGGTCTAAATGTAAAAACTCCATATATTAATTTTGCCGGAGAAGTAGCAGGGCCTACTTATTTTGTTTCTATCAGGCACAGGAATTCTCTTGGCGTTAGAACGGCAGGAGCCCTTAGCCTTTTGAGAACAACAACCACTAATTATCCTTTTACTACTTTGACTGATGCTTTTCCTGGAATAGTTTCTAACGATCCAATGGCTACTATATCTGCCGGGGTATTTGGCTTGTGGGGGGGAAACGCCAATAGCGACTTATTCACAAGAAGATCAGGGTCATCTACTACTAATGATTATTCTTTACTTCTAAATTATCTTGGGGCAAGTACTGCAATCAATGGTGTTTACAGAAGAGAGGATTACAATATGGATGGAAATGTAAGAAAAGTAGGATCAGCTGCCTTCAACGATTATTCTAAACTCTTAGCGATAATAACCAGTATTAGCTTTACAACATTAATAATAACACAGCCTACATTCTAATTCCAGTAAAAAAATTAATATGAAATACACTTATAGAAAGATTTTCCTTATCACAGTTATTGCTTTCTGCACCCTATCCGCATTTAGTCAAGTTACTACAAGATTTCAGGGAGCCTTCGATTATTCCGCAAACACGATCAGTTTTAAATTGCATGCTGTGGGGACTGGTTCAGCAACAATATCGGTAGTTGAATTTTTTGTTCGAGTTCCTATTGGTGCTCCAGCCTTTACTTGGGGACCATTAACACCTAATGCAACAAACTTCCCAGGTATTAGTAGTGGGGTTAATGGTTTTTTTCTTGATCCAGCTCCCCCTACGGATCCCAGTTATAGAATTTATCATTTCATTTATACAGCCCCAGGAAATGTTACGACTTCAACAAGCTATACAGACAATAATTCATATGAAATTCTCAGCGTGACCACCAGTGTAAATCCCGGCCTGCTGAATATGGAAATGATACACTCTCCTGCTGATGAAGATCCTTTTTACCTGGCTGTAACAGATGGTTTTGGACGAGACTTGAGACCATTGACAGAAAATACGTTTTTCTATCCAACGACTGATATCTCAGGCGATCCATACTTTTTGACGCTTAGCGGTACTGTGCCTACCTCCTTGAAAGATTTTAATGTCTCCAAGAAAGGAAGTAGCGATGCATTACTCACCTGGATAACCAGCCAGGAACAAGATGTCAGCCATTTTATTTTGGAAAGAAGTTATTCTCAGATAACCGGTTGGTCTGCCATCGGTCAGGTTAAAGCAAAGGGCAACTCTGGCACCCCCACGACCTACACTTTTGAAGACCTCAACGTTTATGATGGAAGAGCTGCCTCTAAAGTTGTTTTTTATCGGGTTCGCGCTATTGATCTAAATGCGGCAGAAAAAATATTCCCGATCCGTTCTATCAAATTCTCTGCTTTTGGTGCAAAAGAAATCAGCTTGTACCCGAACCCCGCCAATGATGGTTTCGTTATCAGTATTCCCATCGTTAACCCGGGTAATAACAAGATCCGCCTGAATATGGTCAACCGCCTGGGCCAGGTAGTACACGTTCGCGAGATCAGTGCGGCGAATGCCACTAACTATTTTTATGATCTGAAGACTCCGGGTATTATTTCCGGCGAATACATGCTGCAAATTATTTACGACGGAGAATTATTAGAAACTAAAAAAGTGATTGTTCAACATTGAAATTGATCGTTAACCATTAATACCTTTTCAGCTTCTTTTTTCTTCATGCACACGCCTTTGTTGGGATCGCCGTAAAAAAGCAGGAACAACAAAGGTTTTTTATTATTACAAATTCAACGGTATTCGATCAGAAGTTTTACATTGAGACCAAATGATTGGGTATTGAAACCTCAGCAGGCAAACTTCCGCGTGCAGCAATGGGTAGTAACGGTGGCCGTACTGCTCTTTCTTATTAAAATAGCCGCGTACTTTATTACTCATTCAGTAGCCATTCTTACCGATGCGCTGGAAAGTACCGTTAATGTTATTGCAGGATTCATTGGACTGTACAGCCTGTATGTGGCTGGTAAACCAAAAGATATTGATCACCCTTATGGGCATGGCAAAGCGGAATTCCTTTCGGCTGCCGTGGAAGGAACCCTGATTATTCTGGCCGGATTTATCATCATTTACGAAGCCATCAATAATTTCATTCACCCGCATACCCTGCAAAAATTAGACTGGGGTATTTTACTGGTGGCTATCACCGCGGCAATCAATTATGTTGTTGGATATATTAGTTTACGCAATGGAAAAAAGAATAATTCCCTGGCGCTGATTGCCAGTGGAAAACACCTGCAATCCGACGCCTATTCAACTATTGGTCTCATTGTTGGTTTGGCGCTCATTTATTTTACCGGTTTAGTTTGGGTAGATAGTGCGGTGGCTATACTCTTCGCCTTTATTATCATATTTACCGGTTATAAAATACTCCGCAGTTCCATTGCCGGTATCATGGATGAAGCGGATGTGGAATTGTTGGAAAGAATGGTAACCCTGCTCAATAATAACCGCCGTGAAAACTGGATAGACCTGCACAATCTCCGGGTTATAAAATACGGGGGACAATTACATATTGATTGCCATCTTACCGTACCCTGGTACCTGAATGTGCATGAGGCCCACGCGGAAATTGATCAGCTGACCAAACTCTTAACCTCCACCTTCGGTGATGCTATAGAATTTTTTGTGCATTCTGATGGATGCCTCGAATTCTCCTGCTATATCTGTACCAAACAACAGTGTGCTGTTCGTCAACATCCTTTCGAGGAACGAGTAGAATGGACCATTAAGAATATTCTGTCAGATAAGAAACATAGGATAGTTAAGTAGGATGTAGTTTGTGGTTTATAGTTTAAGGTTTATGGTTTGTGGTTTGTGGTTTGTGGTTTGTGGTTTGTGGTTTGTGGTTTGTGGTTTTTTGCTTTCAATATTCACTAAAAATTGTAAGTACCTGCCAATAATGAAATATTTTAGTGTATCGGCAACGAAAAACGATAAACGATAAACTATAAACCTGCCTTATTCATAACTTCGTCTTCTAAAAATTCTCACCATGCAAGTTTGGAAAGATTACCAGGAAAAAAACAAGGATCGGTTTTTAACAGAATTGCTCGAGCTGCTAAGGATACCGAGTATCAGTGCCCGCAGTGAACATAAATCTGATATGAAACGATGTGCCGAATCGGTGAAAGAATCTTTATTGAAGGCGGGAGCTACCACAGCCACTATTTACGAAACAGCCGGGCATCCGATTGTATATGCTGAAAAAATTATTGATCCTTCCAAACCTACCGTTCTAGTATATGGCCATTATGATGTTCAACCGGCCGATCCGCTGGAACTCTGGAAGAGCGGTCCTTTTGAACCGGTGATCAAAGATGGAAAAATATATGCCCGCGGAGCCTGCGACGATAAAGGGCAATTCTATATGCATGTAAAAGCATTGGAAATAATGGTGCAAACCAATTCACTCAGCACCAATATTAAATTTTGTATTGAAGGAGAAGAAGAAATTGGTTCACCCAACCTGGGCAAATTTGTAGCAGCACAAAAAGATTTATTGAAAGCGGATGTGGTACTCATCAGTGATACGGCTATGATGAGTATGGATACACCTTCTATAGATATTGGCGTTCGGGGACTTAGTTATATAGAAGTAGAAGTAACCGGACCCAACCGCGATTTACACAGCGGGGTATACGGCGGGGCAGTTGCCAATCCCATAACCATGCTGGCCAGAATGATTGCTACCTGTCATGATGAAAATAATCATATCACCATCCCGGGTTTTTATGATGATGTGGTGGAAGCTACCGCGGAAGAAAGAAAACTGATGGCTGCAGCGCCTTTTAATGAAGAAGAATATAAGAAAGATCTCGGGGTATCTTCTTTATGGGGAGAAAAAGGATATACTACCAATGAACGCACAGGTATCCGCCCAACGCTTGAATTAAATGGTATCTGGGGTGGATATACCGGCGAAGGAGCAAAAACCGTATTTCCCTCCAAAGCATTTGCAAAAATTTCAGCCCGGTTGGTACCTAATCAATCGGCTAAAAAAATGACTGAAAAATTATTGAATTATTTTAAAAGTATTGCTCCGGCTGGTGTAACAATTAAAGCAGCAGAGCATCATGGCGGCGAACCTTATATGACACCGATTGATTCGTCTGCCTATCAAGCTGCCTCCAAAGCTATTGAAACTACTTTCGGGAAAAAACCGATCCCGGTTCGGGGCGGTGGCAGTATTCCCATCTGTTCGCTGTTTGAAAAAGAACTGGGAATCAAAATTGTCTTTATGGGATTTGGATTGGATAGTGATAACCTGCATAGCCCAAATGAGAAATACGAACTTTTCAATTTTTATAAAGGGATAGAGACGATTCCCTATTTCCATAAGTATTTTGCGGAATTTAAGAGATAAATGTAAAATCAAAAATCTAAAATGTAGCATGTAAAACTTGAGCAACCGATTTACATTTTATATTTTGCGTTTTAGATTTTACATTTTTAGGATGAGTAACTTAAAAGAAAAACTCCGGCTCGACAAATACCTCTGGTCCATCCGCCTGTTTAAAACAAGAAGCCAGGCCTCTGATGCCTGCGATAAGGGAAAAGTAAAATTCAACGGCGACTCCGCCAAAGCATCAAAAACGGTTTCCGTCAACGATGAATATGAAGTAAAAACCGAAGCCAAACGCTGGCGCATAAAAGTAACCGGGCTTTTGAATAACCGAGTTCAGTATTCAGAGGCTACCAATTATTATCTCGACATCACTCCCGCCGAAGAAATGGAACGTCTTCAATTCCAGGCTGCCAGTTTTCATACCGGTAAACGCCCCAGTAAAATTGGCCGGCCTACCAAAAAACAACGCCGCGATTTGGATGATTTTGCGGAAGGAAAGGATGATTGATAAGGACTTGTTCATTGTACCTTTATCGAAGATGGGATACGGGATATCAGATGTGGGCCTGGCCCCCGAAGATATTGCCAGAATGTAATAATGAACTTTCAAGTTATGGCTCATTTAAATTAGTATTTGAAAGAGGATGTTGTATTATTGCTAATAACTAACAGCGACCGGCTTCCGACTCAAGACTTTTGACTCCTGACTCCAGCCTCCTGCCTCCCGACTACTTTATCCTTTGAGTCCTACTTACGCAAACCAATATACTTTTTCATTAAAAAAAAGTTATGCCTGTTGTGCCGTGGTATTGTATTTGACTTTATCTTTAATGTCCAAAATCTAATAACCATGACACTCCACGTAACCGCGGATAGTATCATCAGCGACGTACAGCAAGAGTTCAACCACCTCTTCCCTGAATTCAAACTTGAATTTTTCTTCAGCTCCGCAGAACACCTTAACCCGTTTTGCCAGTTGCACCATTCTTATCCTTTTGTGAGCATCCGGGAATTGTGCACCTTCAATCAAAAAAGCAGTTTGGATATCAATGAAACCATGACGGTTGCTCAGCTTGAAAAAAAGTTTCGGAAAAAATTTGGCTTACCTGCCATGATTTACCGGAAAGACGGCGACTACTGGCTGAAGAAAGCATCAACCGGAAAATGCACGCTTAAGCACTAACCATCATCCCTTCTTATTTCCCTCCCTTCTTATTTTTCATTTTACAGCCACCGGCCAGCAATTATCTTTGTGCCATGCATATAGATATCATTACGGTGCTGCCTGAATTACTGGAAAGTCCTTTTGCCCATTCCATAATGAAACGGGCCCAGGAAAAAGGTCTATTGATTGTTCAAACCCATTCGTTGCGGAAATGGGCCGTAAATGAATATGGGCAGGTTGACGATTACCAATATGGGGGCGGTGCCGGTATGGTTATGATGTGCGAACCCCTGGCTACCGCTATAGAATCTCTCTCGAAAAAGAGAAAGTATGATGACATAATCTATATGACGCCCGATGGCGATCTTTTCAATCAACCCATGGCCAACCAGCTTTCCCTGAAAGAAAACCTGCTCATTATTTGCGGACATTACAAAGGAATCGATCAGCGCATCCGGGATCATTTTATCACTAAAGAAATATCCATCGGCGATTATGTTCTAAGCGGCGGAGAATTAGCGGCAGCCGTGGTGGTGGATGCAATCGGCCGCTTGTTACCCGGCGTTTTGAATAATGAAACCTCCGCCCTTTTCGATTCGTTCCAGGATAATCTATTAGCCCCTCCGGTATATACGCGTCCGGCCGATTTTCGCGGATGGAAAGTACCAGATATCCTGCTCAGCGGCGATCTGAAAAAAATCGAAGACTGGCGACATGAAAAATCGGTCCAACGTACATCAGAAAAAAGACCCGATCTTCCCAACTAAACGCATATACATTCTAATAACCACCCATCCCGGAATATTCGAAAAAGGTTCCTGTTAAACTTCCAAAGCGGTAAATTTTTTAAATCTTGCGTATTAACGTAGAAGATCGTTCAACAATGAGAGAAATTTTTATTTTGTGCTGGCTAATGGCATTTGGCAAATCCTCCGTTTTTTGTCAGGCTATTGATGTATCGCTTTACCAACAGCAATACCAACTTACTATCAAGAAAGCAGCCGATCGAATAAAGATAGATGGGGTAGGTGACGAAGCCAGTTGGCAGCAAGCGGATAGCGCTAAAGATTTTTGGCTCAAATTTCCCCGGGATGATGAGAAAGCCCGTCACCAAACAATTGTAAAGGTAACATACGATAATAATTTTTTGTACATGTTGGGTATAGTATATGACTCTCTTCCATTAATAGGGCAATCACTCAAACGTGATTCCCGCATTCGCGAGAGTGATGGATTGGGTCTGATGCTGGACCCGATGAATAAGAAAACAAATGGTGCTTATTTCACAGTTACTGCCTTTAACGTGCAGGCAGATGATTTGCTGAGTGCCGGATTTTCAAACGAACTTAGCTTTAGTTGGGATAACAAATGGTACTCGGCCACCAAAATACATTTAGATCACTATGTTATCGAAATGGCTATTCCGTTTAAAACTCTTCGTTATAATAAAGACAACCAGGTTTGGGGAATTAACTTTGTAAGGAGTGAAAAAAAAGTAAATGAATTTCATACGTGGACCAGGGTACCCGTGAATTTCTCGTCGGTAGACCTCGGTTATTTTGGCGCCCTTATCTGGGATGCACCTCCACCAAAGCCTGGTAACAATATTGCCTTAATTCCTTATGTAACCGGGAGCATTATCCAAAACAAGGAAGATAGTATTGGATGGAAAACGAGTGCGGATGCAGGTTTCGATGCAAAAATTGCTGTAACTTCTTCGTTAAATCTTGATCTGACGTTTAACCCCGATTTTTCGCAGGTTGAAGTGGACCGGCAGGTTACCAATTTGTCGCGCTTTGACATTTTTTTTCCGGAACGCCGCAATTTCTTTATAGAAAACAGTGATCTTTTTTCCGAATACGGCATACCACCGATACGCCCGTTTTATTCCAGACGCATCGGTCTGGATCCGGATGGCAATACTATTCCTATTGCAGGAGGAGTTCGGTTAACAGGCAATGTGGCATCACGAACAAGAATCGGCCTATTGAGTATTCAAACAAAAGCTATTAATAATTATGCTTCCCAAAATTATTCAGCCGTTACCGTAATGCAACAAATATTAAGAAGGTCTTCTGTCAAGGCTTACTTTTTAAACCGCCAGGGATTTTACAACAATACTCATAAACTGGAAGACCCCATTGAAGAATATGGACGAAATGCAGGAATTGAATTCAATTACAAAAATGCGGAGGGTGACTGGCAGGGATGGATGGGTTATCATCATGCCTCCAAACCTGGTATCCGAAAAGAGAATACCTACATGGCTACCGGGGGAGGATATTTCGGAAGAAATTTCAACTTCATAATCGATATTGGAAATACCGGGAAGAATTATTACGCCGATATGGGCTTTGTAAACAGGATAGAAAACTATGATGACCTGAATGATACCACTATCCGGCTGGGATTTAAGCAAATTTTCAACCAGAACAGTTACAGTATATATCCAAAAAAAGGCAAAGGAAAGATCAATCAACATAAATTTCAACTGGAGAATTTTATTGTATGGAATCCAAACAATACGTTTAATGAAGGAACTACCGAATTGAGTTATGAGATTGAATTTAAGAATACATCCTCCTTTGGAGTCGGTTTTTCCAATCAAAAAACAGATTTATTATTTCACACTTCCTTCGCCGACGGTGCCCCGTTGCCACCAGGTAGTTACTCTTTTAAAAAGGCGGGAATCGGATATGAATCCGATAGCCGGAAAAATTTTTCTATGGGAGTTGAATTATACACCGGAAAATATTTTAACGCCGATTTCCAACAGGTGGTAGGTTCCATTATTTTCAGAAAACAGCCATGGTTTACTCTGGAGTTAAATGGTGAATTCAATAAACTTGTTTTCCCTGGTCCCTATGGAAAAGACAATTTGTTTCTATTAGCCTCTCGTATTGAAGTGAACTTCAATACACGGCTCTTCTGGACCACTTTTATCCAGTACTATACCCAGGGGAACAATATTAATTTCAACAGTCGCCTGCAATGGCGCTACAAACCAGTGAGCGATTTCTATTTGGTTTATACCGATAATTATTTTTCAGATCCATTCTTTAAAAATAAAAACAGGGCCCTGGTGTTTAAGTTAAATTACTGGTTGAATTTGTAAGCACTAATTAGCAGGCTGGCAGAACATGGCATTTCCAAAATAATACGACAGATAATTTAACAGGATTCCTTTCATTCCCTATTTCAGCCACTGAATAAAGTATTCTTGCCGGTTACTTCATTTATTAAAAAATGAAAAAGATTGCAATCGTTTGTTCAATTTTCTTCTCATTGTATTACTTAGCCTACCTTTAAGGAAATTGCAAACAATTAATTAAATAATATGAAAGCAAACCGCCGTAATTTTTTACAACGGGTAGCCCTGGGTACCGGTTCTTTATTAACCGGATTTAGTACCCTGGCCAAAGTAAAAAAAGATGAATCAGATCAATTGTCATTGGCATCATACGAATACGATCAGCAACGGTTTAATATGTGTGGATATGCCGCTCCCAAATTAAATGTGGTACGCATTGGGGTGGTAGGACTCGGTATGCGAGGGAGCGGTGCAGTAGAACGGCTCAGTTATATTGAAGGAGTGGAGATAACGGCTTTATGCGATAAATTACCCGACCGTGTGTCTGCCGCTCAAAAAACACTTGAAAAAATGGGCCGTCCCAAAGCAAAAGAATACAGCGGAGAAAATGGATGGAAGGCCTTATGTGAAAACAATATCGTTGACCTGGTTTACACTCCTACACCTTGGGACTTGCACGCACCTATTTCCTTGTACGCTATGAAAAATGGCAAACACGTGGCTACCGAAGTGAATGCAGGATTAACGACCGATGAATGCTGGCAGTTGGTGGAAACTTCTGAAAAGACCAAAAAGCATTGCATGATGCTGGAAAATTGTTGTTATGATTTCTTTGAATTGCTTACCCTCAATATGGTTCGTAATGGTTTATTCGGAGAATTAGTACATGCGGAAGGCGCTTATATACACGACCTGAGTAAAGATTACCTGTTCAATAAAAAAGCCTATACCGATATGTGGCGTTTGAGAGAGAACGCGAAAGGCAGTGGCAATCTTTATCCTACCCATGGCCTGGGCCCTATTGCTCAATGTATGAATATTAACCGCGGCGATAAAATGGATCATCTGGTTTCGGTGAGCACCAACGACTTTTCATTAGGCCCCCTCGCTAAAGAGATGTCCGCCTCAGATTCTTTCTTTAACGAATTTGTCGGTAAGCCCTATAGAGGCAATATGAATACTACGATCATACGCACTAATAAAGGAAAGACCATGATGTTGCAGCATGATGTATCTACGCCCCGGCCTTATTCACGTATTCATTTGCTCAGTGGTACCAAAGCAGTGGCCCAAAAATGGCCTGGACCAGAACGCATTGGATTTGGCCACAGTTGGGCCAAACCTGAAGAACTGCAAAAACTATATGATCAATATTCGCCTCCGATTGTAAAACATATCGGGGAAATCGCAAAAGAAGTGGGCGGGCATGGAGGAATGGATTTCATTATGGACTGGCGCCTGATTGACTGCTTGCGCAATGGACTGCCACTCGACCAGGATGTGTACGATGCCGCTTCCTGGAGCAGCGTTATTCCCTTAAGCAAGCAATCAGTGAATAATAAATCACGTACCGTTGATGTACCGGATTTCACCCGCGGATCCTGGAAAACAAATAAACCACATGATCTCACCCTGAATGGGGGTGGCACTACTACCGTGCGAAAAGTTCCAAAAAATAACTAACCTGTAAAAACCGATATATAAAAGCCCCTTCTTAATAGATAAGAAGGGGCTTTATTACTAAATTGATTAGACCTAATCAGTTGAATATTTTTTTCTTATTGCCGCTGATTCTGACATGTCATGATCTTCTGACTTGCCAGGGGCTTTAGCCCATGGATTAAAAAGTTAATTATTAAACTTCACAACTTCAAACTGGCTGCCTTTTACATTCTTTAATGAGCTCAGTTCATCATTGTTCCATCTTTCATCAGGTGCACCCGTGATATAAAGATTGCTTCCAATATCCGCGAGGATAATTCCATATTTCTTCATAGCCGTTAATATTACCTGGACCCTGGCTGGATAGGCGCTGATGTCAAAATTATTTTTCAATCGAAGACGCGCACCAAAAGGTAAACCATATTGCCCGCCGGTACCATTTACTTTATGCCGGGCAGGAAATATATAAGAAGGCTTCACGAGACTCTTTGCTAACGTAAAGCGGATAGCATGGTCAATGACACCCTTTGCTACCTCGTCATACCGAACCAACCCGGGAAAGATCGGAAGTCCTGCCGCATCAGCGGATGTCCACCCTTCTGTTCGTAATGCATTTGATTGCAGATCGAATACCGCGCCGGAAGAAGCTTCCCAGGTATTAGCGTTTACATTGGCATTATATAACTCGTATAGTTTCTTATTCTCTATGTCAACGGCAATTACATGCGCATCTCCATTCCCATTACCCTCCACCGGTGCTGTAAGAGGAATCGGGAAAGGACCGCTATCACTTTCATCACCATAATTACCGTCGTACCCATTACTCCGATAGGTAATATTTACCTTTGATTGGTTTCCACAAACAACCACATAAGGTATTCCTATGGGGGCTCCATCCCAGGTACCGCTACCGAAATCATTATGTAATCCGGTCGCTGCAAACTGAGCAATGATACCATCATTGTATGGGTCAATGGGAGAAGCCGAAATATCTTTATTCCAAGGGTTGTCTGCAGGAAATAATTGCAGGTTCTCAGCGTCTACTTTGGTGGCTGCACAATTAACGGATACCGGCGGTTCATCTTTTTTTGGCGCCTCTTCTTTTTTGCAAGAGGTAATGGAAAGCAGCAACCAAAAGAAGAACAGGATGAGCAGCAGGTTGATGAAGAAGTTAGCGGTAGCAGTTCTATTCATAGGACGGGTTTTAAAATGAAAGGCTGAACGGATTACTCCATTCAGCCTAAAAAATGATGCCAAAAGCGTGTCGGACTATTCGTAAAATTACCAGTATTGATGACTATTTTTACTGTTAATAACTATGTGATAAAATTTGCTACCGGCCTTTTTACTTGCGGCCCTTTATTATATTCCAGTTTCTCAGGAAAATGATAGGGTTGCATATACTCCAATACTGAATTCTACAGCACTTTTCTAATTTGCTACTTCCTATTCATTATGCTCCGAATTCTATATTCCTTCTTCTGTATCCTGTATTCTCTCTTCTGTATTTATTCTTCATTCCTCTTCCTCCTGTCTTTTCCCTCCTCACTTCCCCACCCCAATAAAAGGCAAGGCCTTATCGCGAATCAACTGGTTGAATTTCACCACATCTTCCTCCATTATTTTTTTCAGTTTATTTAATTGGTCATCGCATTGTGCCGTTAGAACTGCAAACACATCTTTTGATTGTTTACTCGGTGCCATATTTCCGCTGTTGGCCGCATCAAAAACGCCGCTTAATTTGTCATTCAACCGGATAGGATAATTCAATACATCCTGCCCGCTTTTTGATTTTGTCTGGTAAAGCGTTTCTTCAATCCCGGTTAATCTTTTTGTGATGGAATCCGCCATATCTTTCACATCCTTCGGGCAGTCCTTTCCCTGTTTGGCAACAAAACCGGTAATCTGGGTGCGCAGGTCACGGATATTCTTAATTCCCTTCTGCACTTCATTAAACTTACCCATTACTTTTTGCAGAAAATCAAACTGTGCCTCGTAGTCTTGTTGTGTACATTTATAATTTGGATCCGCCACCACGGTAAAATTGTTTTCAGCAGAATCATTCCCGACTTTAACCCGGTAATAATACTCCCCAGGTGGAGCAGTAATGCCTCCCGGGTTACCGTTCCACAAAATCATTCCATCCACTGTTTCGGCGGGAGGATATTGGAGGTTCCAGTTAAACTGGTTCATCCCTTTTACAATATCCAGTTTATTATCTTTTGAATCCGTAGAAAAAGTTTTAATCACACTCTTATTCTTATCCATGATAATTATGGATGCTTTGGTTGTATCCGTTACCTCCGATGCATAATAATTAATCACGGCGCCATTGGGAGGATTAGCCCCCGCATTTACAGGGGTTCTCATAAACGCGGCAAAACGAGGGTCCACCCCGGGTATGCGCCAGGCTGGATTTGTTGGAAACAAGTGTAATTTTTTCCCGGTTACCGAGGTTTCATTTTGCTGAAAAACGGTCAAATCATCGATGATCCAGAATGCGCGACCCTGGGTAGCAACAACCAGGTCATTATTTTTTATTGTAAGATCCGTTATCGGAACTACCGGTAAATTCAATTGAAATTTTCTCCAGTTTGCGCCATCATCATAACTAATGTACATACCATATTCTGTTCCGGCATATAACAGCCCCGGCCGTTTGCGATCGGCCCGCATTGTTCGGGTAAAATGCATTTTATTAATTCCGTTAGTTACCAGCTTCCAGGAAGTACCATAGTCTTCAGTTTTGTAGATATAAGGGGTGAAGTCATCACTTTTATACCGGGTACCAATAATATATGCAGCTCCTTTTTTGAATGGATCCACTTCAATACAATTCCACATCATCAATTTCAGACAATCAACCGGGGTAACATTCTTCCAATTTTTACCGGCATCTTTACTTACTGAAACAATTCCATCGTCGCTACCGGTCCATAACAGGTCTTTTTCCAGTGCGCTTTCCGCTGCGGTGAAAATGGTACAATAATATTCTACGCTTGTATTATCCTGGGTGATGGGACCACCACTGGATAATTGTTTGCTTTTATCATTGGTGGTTAAATCGGGAGAGATTTGTTCCCAACTTGCTCCTTCATTTTCTGTAACGAATAAAGCATTTCCTGCGCAGTATAATCTTTTGGGGTTATGGGGAGAAAAGAAAATGGGGAAATTCCATTGAAACCGAAACTTTTGAACATCAGCCCCGGCACCCATGGGGTTATCGGGCCATACACTGATGGCACGGTTCTCGCCCGTTTTATGATCAAGCCGCGAAAGATACCCGCCATAATTACCTCCATATACGATGTCGGGATTCAAAGGATCTGCCACCACATAACCACTTTCAGCTCCTGCTGTCACTTCCCAATCGTCTGCAGTGATAGCGCTGCCATACGTTCTGTGTTTAATGCGGATCGTTGAATTATCCTGTTGGGCACCGAGTATTCGGTAAGGGAAAGAATTATCCGTTGATACCCGGTATATCTGGGAAGTTGGCTGATTTTCGTAGGTACTCCAGTTTTGCCCTGCATCAAAACTTACCTGCGCGCCACCATCATCAGCTACAATCATTCTTTTAGGATCTTCCGGATCGATCCATAGATCATGATGATCACCATGTGGCGTACGGAGAGAGTGAGAATGTTTTTCCTCCATCCCGGCTTACCATAAAACCAACATTCGGGCAATAGACAGTATTCTCATTTTTAGGATCAACAAATACTTTGGTATAATACCAGGCACGCTGCCGGATATTGTTATCGCTGCTCATTAACGTCCAGCTTTCTCCCCCATCATTACTCATAAATAAACCGCCGTCTTTATTTTCGATGAGTGCATAAATTTTATCAGTATTAGAGGGTGCAAAGGCAACTCCTACAATTCCCCATACCCCTTTCGGGAAACCTTTCTTGGCAGAAACATTTGTCCATGATTCACCACCATCCACACTTTTCCATAAACCGCTACCCACTCCCCCGCTTTCTAAACTGTAAGGGGTTCGAATCAATCGCCAGGTTCCGGCATAAAAAACGGAAGGATTACCAGGCTCCATTACTAAATCCGAAACACCGGTTTGATTGTTTACGAATAAGGTCCGTTTCCATGTTTTACCCCCATCTATAGTTTTGTATACACCACGTTCTTCATTTGGACCGAACAGGTGCCCCATAACGGCTACCCATACTATATTTGGATCCCGCGGGTGAATAACGACCCGAATAATATGACGACCGTCCTGCAATCCTAAGTTCTTCCAGGATCTTCCTCCATCATCGCTGCGCCACATTCCGCCCAATCCTTCACTTACATTACCGCGCATAGTGTTCTCCCCCTCTCCTACATAAATGATATTTTCATCAGAGGGTGCTACGGCAACTGCACCAATGGTGCCGCCAAAATATTTATCTGAAATATTTTTCCAATTGCTGCCCCCATCGGTAGTTTTCCAAACTCCCCCACCGGTTGCACCAAAGTAAAAAGTGTTCTTGTTCTTGTAGCTTCCGGTAGCTGCGGCGCTGCGTCCGCCACGCCAGGGTCCTACCAGTCGATATTTTACTTTGGATAAAAGAAAGGAATCCGCATAAGAAGCGGTATTTACTGCAGAAACCGTGGACTTCTTTTTTTGAGCAAATACAAAAAGACATATTATGGCCAGTAAGCCAACCAGGAAAAATTTTCTCATAATTTAGTTAGAATTAGAATTGGAATATACGAACAAAATGAAAATGGGAGGAAAAGAAAAAGGGCAAAGAACGGTATTTGCTATACCAGGTTCTTTGCCCATTGGAATTGAAAATAGAAGATACAGGCTCTTTCCAATAACAGTGCTATGATGTTTAGTTATGGGTTACCACTCAATCAATGACTCGGATTGATCATGTTTTACTCTATTTCCAATGGAAATGATCCAGCGTTATCTGTATTTTATGATTATCCTCGTCTCTATAAATATTATACCGGCTGGGATAATAGGTATTGGAAGGTGAAAATTTGGTTGCTTCCGGAAATGCTTTGTGAACTTCCGACCCGCCTAACAAAAAGCTTCGGGTGATCATTGGTTCATAAAAAGTAACTTTTCCATCATGAGATCCGTAAATAAATGTATGAGTGAAGGGAGCAAGAACCGGGGGTAATTCCGGGAAGAAGGATCAAGCCAGTGGGTTCCCATTTGAGGAACGGAAGCACCCCGGATTACATAAGAAGGGGGAAGATAACCAGCCGGGGGGTCAATGGGATCAACCGGTCCGATGCCCATTTGTTCCTGCAAACTTATTTTGTAAAAATGCATGTCAAAATGCGGTACATCATAAATACCGGGCGGCTCATGACCGGCCGGCTCCCAATTTATAACGATGTGATCGAAAGGAGTAACCTGCTTAGCTTTATGATGAAGAGGCAGTATGAATGTATTGGCCGGAAAATTTTCCGGATCAGTGGGAAGGCCATTTAATGAACTTCTTGTCATTTCAATACCTATTTCTATCGGTACATTATTATGATTGATAGAAACCCAGGATCTGACTTTTCCATTTCCCATATGCACCTGGGGGCCATAAAAGGTATTTCTTTTATTGGAATGATGTCCCCCTGATAAATCAGTTAATTCATCCGAATTAATCACCTGGTCAGGTGTGTTTTTTTGGCACCCAGCCATAATCAGGGAAAATAAAATTAAAAAGGAGAAGATCCGGGTGGTAGCTGAGTTTTTGAAAAAGAAATCCTTTTCAAAGACCTTTTTTTGAATTCTCATAACGTAAATTTTTAATGGTTAAGAATAATGATGGATCTCATAAAGGTTTACCTATTAAGTTACCAAATTTCGCCGATTCACTGGTGGCAGATTGAGCAAGTGGCAGCCCTTCCTGATTAACTCCCGTTTTTTCAGCGGTGTGCGGTTTTGTGTTCTTTGGGGGCCTTCATATTTTCTCCGGTTACGCTTGGGCCAATTGAAGTAGCCAGCCAACATATTCACGGTAAAGCCAGGTTCTCCCGTGATTTTCAGGCACCCCCGTTCTTCTATAAGTTCTCGACTCCTGGTTTTCTTCAAAACCATAAAATCAGATGGCCGTTCAACCTTTCCGAAGTTTCCCCAGGTGCGTGTTAATACGTCTATTTATTCGGGTTGAATTAAGAGAGTGATTGCCTGGTATTACGCCCGTTTTACGATTCGATAACAGATTACCAATACTCAAAGCGGTTTACCCGCTGTACAATTTTCACATTTTATTGGTAACCTAAACGCTGCTTTATGAATCTAATAGTTAAAGAAGATAGTACATATAGGTAAGAGGAGTTAGCTAAACGATTAAACCATTTGTTATGAAACAGACAGTACATATTGAAGCCGATTTCGATAAGCCGGATTTACTCAAATCGATGGTTGAAAAATTAGTGATGAAACCAAATCATTCGGCCTACCACCCGGCGAAAGTATCCAAAGGACACGAATCACTGGACATTTCTTCCACTGAGGCATATGTGTGTGGTACCATTTCTATTGATGAGGAAGGGAATACTATCCGTTCCCCTTTCGACAGCAGCTTTTTGTTCACCTGTACCAAAGGAAGAAAGAATTTATTTGAGGTCACCTGGAGTTCTTCTTTGTCGTAATAAACGCTCGCCCATAATATTGAAAGTACGTTTATATTCACTACAAAATTATCAATTAAATCCTGATCTTCTATTGGGCAGCAGGCACCAGTTACTGAAATGGAAACGGGGTTTAATAATATTAATTGAACCCCGTTGTCATTTAACTTTTGAGCAATTTTCACAAATTATATTTCAGTAATAAACCGCTTTAGTTTGCATAAATAATTTTTCACGCTATCTCCCCGTCTTATTCTCCAGCACCGGTTTATCATCTTTCATTAACCCTTCTCTTATGAGTGCATCCTTAACTTTATTATAATATTTATTACTTAATCCATTATTAATTTGTTCGGCTTTGCTTAACTCCTCTTTCAACATACTTACGCGCTGCAGTTGTAAATTACCGGGGCCTGCTTCCTGCATACAAACCGATGCATAAATATCAGTAATCCGTTCGCGCAATCGTTCTTCATCGGCAAACTGGGATTTTTGTTTGGTAGCCAGGCATTCGGATCGAACAAGCTCTAACTGCGAATGGTATTCCTCCAATAACTTTTTTGTTTTCTTATTCTTCACCTTTTCCATATTTTCCTTCAGCATCTTTTGCCGGGCATTTATTTCATCTACTACTTTGGCTAATTCC
Source organism: uncultured Chitinophagaceae bacterium (assembly GCA_963775145.1). Taxonomy (GTDB): domain Bacteria; phylum Bacteroidota; class Bacteroidia; order Chitinophagales; family Chitinophagaceae; genus Endoryza. The sequence goes on along the minus strand of CAVZHZ010000004.1, from coordinate 160,008 downwards.
TCATGCATGTGAAAGAGTTCCATCCCGGTTTTATATTGAAGCTGGCGATCTTCCACGGTGAAATCTTTGTTTGCATCGTTATGCACTACCCGAATCGAAGAAGGATACTCTTTGTCTTCGATTTTGAGTTTAATAGTATAATCGCCCGGGAGAACCATCGGGGCAATAAACCCGCCGAAGTCCATTTTACTGCCCCCGGAAGCTGTTTTGGGAGGTTTTACCCGCAGGTTCCAATATACTTTATTTATACCCTTACGGTTGCTGCCAGGCATCGATTGCAGCAACTTACCCGCCGCGTCGTACACTTCAACCACCAGTTTGCCGGTACTTATTCGGTCTTTCAGATAATACTGAATGGGAGGTATAGAGGGTGGATTGCCTCCCTGCCAGCCCGCATCTCCACCCAACGAACCGCCCCCAAAGTTTCCACTGGTAAGTTTCACCGGTTCATTGCTAAAAATATGCACTTCCTTATTGGCAATATCGGGCCCTAACTTACGCATGGGTGATATATCATCTATCACTATAATACCACGGCCATGAGTAGCCAGCACCAGGTCATTTGTTTTAGGATGAATTTTTATATCTCTTACCAAACTATATTCCGGAATTTTATTTTTCATCCGGAACCAATTTGCTCCACCATCTACCGAAGCAAATAGTCCCATTTCTGTTCCAATGAACAGTAAATTCTTATTTACCAGGTCTTCTTTCACTTTATGAGCAAAGCCGGTAAACTCGGTGCTGGTAAACAAGGTCCATGTCTTTCCCATATCGGCCGATTTGGCTACATAGGTCTTATGATCCCCGTACATATGGTTTTCAAAAGAAACATACACAATATTTTTATCAAAGCGGGAAGGCTCTATGCTGCTGACCCAGGTTTGCGGAGGGATTCCCGCCGCCGGGTAATTTTTTGAAACATTGTTCCAGCTTGCTCCGCCATCCGTGGTATATTGAAGATTGCCATCATCGGTTCCGACCCAAATTATGTTTTCATCCAATGGAGATTCAGCCAGAGTAAATATGGTGCAATGATTTTCGGCGGACGTATTATCAGCACTTAACCCACCACTATTTTCCTGCTCCTGTTTCTTTTTATCGTTGGTAGTTAAATCCGGAGAAATTCTTTTCCAGTCTTTACCCTGGTTGGTTGATTTATATAAATACTGCGCTGCCATATATAAATTCTTCTTTCCGGCCACTCCGGTCACAATAGGTGTGTTCCAGTTCCAGCGTAACTTTTCTTCGCCAGCCACCTGCTGCGGTTTTATACCCACCGCTTTGGTCGTTTTGATATTAATGCGGTTCGCATTCCCGCCTTGTGATTCTGCATAAACAATATCGGGATCAGTATTGTCCGGCTGCACCCAAAATCCATCACCTCCATTTAATGAAAGCCAATGAGAATTATTTACTCCGCCCGGGGCGGCCGAAGGAGCAATCCAGCTGTAATTATCCTGCAATCCTCCCATAATATTATAAGGCTCCTTATTATCTATAGATACATGATAGAACTGGCCCACCGGCAAATTCTGAATAAATAACCAGGTGGCTCCTTTATCCAAACTGAAGTACACCCCGCCATCTGTTCCCAGGTAGAGTTGATTGGTGTTATTGGGATTGATCCACAAGGCGTGATGATCGGCATGTACCGCAGCGCCGTCCGAACTGGCATCCGCAAAGGAATATCCTCCATCAACGGAATAAGAAAATTTGTAGGCGGGTCTGTACACGCGTTTCGGATCTTTCGGATCAATAACAATCGTACTGAAATAAAACGGACGGGCCACCACATTCGCAACAGCACTTTGTTTCTTCCAATTATCTCCTCCATCGGCAGATATATATAAGCCCGTTTCATTTGACTCCACAATCGCCACTATATTATTCGGGGCACTCGGGGCCAGGGCAAAGGCAATTCTTCCAAAAGGTTTGGGGGGTAATCCATTCGATAATTCCTTCCATGTTTTACCTCCATCCAAACTTTTATACATTCCACTCCCTTGACCGCCCGAATTAAATAAATATGGCAGCCGACGGAATTCCCAGGCAGAGGCATATATAATATCAGGATTTAGGGGATCAATAGCCACTTCGGCACAACCTGTTTTTTCATTAACGTATAATATCTTCTCCCAGGTTTTACCTGCATCGGTACTTTTATATAACCCTCTATGCTTACTATCGCTCCACAAAGGACCTGGGGCTGCTACATACACTATCGCCGAATTTTTTGGATTAATAACAATGCGGGCAATATGCTCCGTGCTGTCTAATCCTATTCTGGTCCAATTGTCCCCCCCATCGGTTGACTTATACAAGCCATTTCCAATCGACACAGAGTTACGCATATTGCTTTCACCCGTGCCGGCATATATTGTTTTGTTGTTTTTCTGATCTATGGCAATAGCACCGATAGACTGGCAATATTTATCGAAAATAGATTTGAACGAAGCGCCGGCATTAGTGCTTTTCCAAATTCCTCCTCCTGCCGTACCCACGTAAATTGTTTTACCATCTTCATTTACTCCTTCAATAGCGGTAATCCGGCCACTCATCGTTCCGGGACCCAGGTGCCGGGCTTCCATCATACCAAAGGTGGATGAGTTGATGGTGGTTTGAGCTGGCAGGTTAGAGGTTAACGCAAGCGTTAATACAAACAATATTATCTTTCTCATAATCAAAAATTAATGGGGTCAAATTGAAAAACAAAAACCCGGCATGTAAGCAAACCGGGTTTTATCTAAAATGATTCAGGATTAATTCACTTTAAAGAGCTTTTCATCCACTGGCTTGTTTACTTCTATTTTGGTTACTGTCATATCTCCCTGTCCAAAGGCACCACCAATAGTATGCGGAAATACATATCCCTCTTCCGTCTTCTTGAAATCACCGAAATTCAATAGTTACTTCCATCTCTTGTCCGTTTACATTGGCTTTTGCAATACGACGAACGATATAATAATTTTTAGAATCGATAAACAAGGTGCGAATTTTTCCTTCTTTAGTTGTTAGCTTTAATCTTATAACACTCTGTTCCATCCACATCTTCTTTACCAATTAATTCAACCGTATGGCCCTTTTCTTTGTAGCCCAACAAAGAACCCTGAAGATCCAGTTGATCTACCCCTTCCTTTACCTGGTCCTCGGGCATAGCTTCCGGTGCCGATTGACCCATGAAAGGCATATAGCTCCAGCCTGCTGTGGGGGTAGTTATAACGTACCCTTCCATTCCCATAGCGGAAATATCAACCCGCTGGCCTACATTATGTGCGATGTTCTGAATAACTGGTATATCCATACCCTGCACACTTAAATTGGTTTCCATCCGGAGACTTTTCAATGCAGTCAGTTTATCTTTTCCTCCCATCGCTTCAATATGTTTGTCAATTACTTCGTCGGCTGTTTGAGCATATACATTAAAAGCAAGCAAAGAGGCAAAAGAAAATAATAGAATACGCAAATGTTTCATTTTAGAAAATTTTATTGTTTGTAAGAAATTTGATGATTTAGAATTTGTATGATAGAAACGATTCATAATATATAATCCAACTATAACACGATTTCAATTGATTTGGCATTTCCTATTTCCTGCGCCATATTATATACCTGGCTTTTGTGTACCCTCTCCTATTTATTAGCTTCTTATTCCGGCTTAAAAAGCTTCGCATCCACGGCTTTATTTATTTCTATTTTTTCAATGCTTGTACTCATATCTCGTCCTCCCATTCCTGCCCTTGAGATAGTCATTGGAAACAGGTACCCATCGGCTGTTTTCTTAAAATCGGAATAATTCGTGTTAACCTCTGCATCTCCTCCTCCGCCTTGCCGGCCACCACCACCACCGCCTCCTCCAAACATACCGCCGGTTTGTTTGGCAGAGGTCCGTATTATATACCAATTTTTATTTTCGATGAAGTAGTTAATGATACGTCCTGATTTCAACGTTAGTTTGATATGATAACACTCCATTCCATCAATTGTTTCCTTACCAATTAACTCCGCTTTATGTCCTTTGCCGGCATAATCCAACAGTGCACCCTGGCAATCCATTTCATGTTGTTGTGCAGCAACTGCCTCTGCCGGAAAAGGTTCAAAAGCGCCACCATTGCGGGGGTTAGAAAACCATCCTTCTTTATCCGTAACGATCATGGTAAAAGAACCCATTCCAAAATCAATATCCTGCCGGTATAATTTATTTTGAACTCTATACGTTTTTGAAGTTATTTCAGCGCCATTAGGACTAACCGCCACTCCTTCCATATAAACCGAAGTAATAGATTTTAATTTATCGGCTCCTCCCATTGCCTCTACATATTTCCCAATCACATCATCGGCAGTTTGGCCAAACGCGGTAAAGATCACTGAAGCCAGAAAAACAGAAACCAAAATCTTTTTCATCTTTAATTATTATTTGGACTCCAAATTTAGGATGGATAACCTATCCCTTCCTTACTTTTACCTGTAATTATTTGTAAGCCTGAAGGGATGTTAAACTCATTAGTCGCATGAATGCACATCTTATTACTGGTAATATAGTCGATATTTTGACGCAAAAAGCTTACCCTGCTGTCATTCAAATTGTTAACGGCAAGATAAAAGCTATTGATCCAGCGTCGGCTACCGTTGACATAAATCCCCAAATACCTTATATCCTGCCTGGTTTTGTAGATGCGCATGTCCATATTGAAAGTTCCATGCTGATTCCCGCGGAATTTGCCCGGCTGGCGGTAGTACATGGAACGGTAGCCACCGTGAGCGATCCCCACGAAATCGCAAATGTATGCGGAATGGAAGGGGTGGATTTTATGATTGACAATGGGAAAACAGTTCCTTTTAAATTCAATTTTGGAGCTCCTAGTTGTGTCCCGGCCACTATTTATGAAACAGCCGGGGCGGCATTGAAGGCAACTGATGTGGAGCAACTCTTAATGAGACCGGATATCCTTTACCTGAGTGAGATGATGAACTTTCCAGGCGTACTCCAAAAAGATGAACAGGTAATGCAAAAAATTGCGGCTGCTCATCGCTTAGGAAAACCGGTTGACGGGCACGCCCCGGGTTTGCGGGGTGAACAGGCCCGGCAATATATCAATGCCGGCATTTCAACCGATCACGAATGTTTTACCCTGGAAGAGGCACTTGATAAATTACAAAGTGGAATGAAAATCATTATCCGCGAAGGAAGTGCCGCCAAAAATTTTGAAGCGCTTATTGAATTGCTCAACGACTACCCGGAGGAGATAATGTTTTGCAGCGATGATAAACATCCCGACAGCCTGGTAAGCGGGCATATCAACCAGCTTTGCGCCCGGGCTGTGGCTAAAGGGATTTCTGTGTTCAATGTCTTGAGAGCAGCTTGCATTAACCCGGTGAAACATTATAATTTACCCGTTGGTCAATTGAGAGAAGGGGATGCCGCGGATTTAATAATAGTGAAAGATTTAAAAAAATTTGAAGTAACTCAAACCTATATCAATGGATTGCTGGTTGCCGAAAACGGCAAATCCTTATTGAAAAGCATGGGGCGGATGGATGGAGACCCGACTGACCAGCCAGTAGCCAGGGATCCAAAAACTGTCAATAATTTTTCTTGCGAAAAAAAGAAGCCAGCTGATTTTACTTATCCTGCGGAGTATTGGAGGAAGCAAAACAAAAGCTTCATGACCCAATTACCCCCTGCATCTGAAAAGACTCTCCTGACTATCCCGGTTATTGAAGCCCTTGACGGGCAATTGATCACTAATAAAACGGAAACGGAAATAGAAGAGGGGGCGGAATTACTTAGCAGCAACACCGCAAAGGATATTCTAAAAATAGTGGTGGTGAACCGGTATAGCAATGCCCCGGTAGCGAAAGCATTTATAAAAAATTTTGGATTGAAAACCGGGGCCATTGCTTCATCCGTGGCGCACGATAGTCATAATATAGTTGCTGTGGGTGTGGATGATGAAAGCCTATGCAGGGCAGTGAACCTGGTAATTCATGAAAAGGGAGGAATAAGTTGTGTAAGTAAGGAAGCTGAACGGGTACTTGCTTTACCAGTGGCGGGGCTGATGAGTAATAAAAATGGATATGAAGTGGCTGAAGCCTATACCGCCATTGATGCCATGGCAAAATCACTCGGTTCTACTTTATCTGCTCCGTTTATGACTCTTTCCTTTATGGCGCTGCTGGTAATTCCACATCTTAAATTAAGCGACAAAGGCTTATTTGATGCGGATGCATTTAAAATTATTCCCGTAGCCTGAATTATGCGGGTGTAGAATTATTATATTTGTAGAACCTCTCAGACCGCTGCATTTATACGCTTGAAAACTATATGGCAAATTCTACTAACCACTTTGAAAAAGCAGCTGAATCATTGTTCAATGTAATTAACGCTACCCATCCGTTGAGCAACGAGGCCATTGCCTATATAAAAGAAAAAATTCAGTTACTACAGATTTCCAAAGGGTCATTGCTGGTAACGGCCGGGCAACATTGCGACCACCTGTACTTTGTGGGAAAGGGGGTGCTCCGCGGATATGTAAAGCAAGATAGCAAAGACATCACTACCTGGATTACGGCAGAGAATGAACTGGTCACTTCTATTTCCAGTTATTACCAGCAAATACCAAGCATCGAAAATATTGAAGCGCTGGAAGATTGTATTCTTCTTTCAATACACCGAAGTGATATGCAATTTATGTATGACTATTTTCCGGAGGTAAATATCCTGGTTCGAATATTACTGGAGAAATATTACCAGGATGCCGAAGAGAGAGCTTATATATGTCGCCTTACAGATGCAACCGCTAAATATCATCGCTTCATTAATACAAAAAGCCATTTGCTGAACCGAATTCCGCTAAAATTTGTGGCTTCTTTTTTGGGTATGACCCTCGAAACGCTGAGCCGCATCCGGGGCAGGCTTTCTAATGTTCGAGTTTGAATACTCATCTTTACCATTCACCGGCCATATTACTGGTTTTACCGACTTTCTCCAATTTATGGCCCAATAGCCTTTGGCGCTGCTCGCGGACTGGTATAGATTTGATTAAAATTGATCTACATGAGAGATTCAAAATATTCTCAAAGAGGAATGGCCAATAAAATGGATGGGCAGGGTCGGATTTGGGGAGGTGTTTTTATTCTGCTGATAGGAGTAGCAGCCCTCGCTAAAAGTTTTTTTTTCGGGATGGATTGGTTGTTTTCCTGGCAAATGCTTTTGATCGCCCTGGGTTGTTTTATTGGATTACGCAGCAAGTTCCGGGGAGGCGCCTGGCTTGCCCTGATAATAATCGGCAGTTACTTTCTCTTTGACAATTACTTCACCATAGACCATTCCCTTCGAAAAATGTTCTGGCCAATTGCCCTGATCGTATTGGGTGCTTATCTTATTATTCGGCCGAATAGAAAAAAGTATTTGGGGACTGATGATAACCCGGAAGCCCCACCGCCTGCTCCGGGGCAGGCAGCCCCCGGCTTTACAAATACTGGAAATACCGATAACCCCTATACGAACACAACAGCGGAAAATATGTTATCTGGAGAAGAAGTGTTGGATGTAACAGCCGTATTTGCGGGGGTAAAGAAAAATATCTATTCTAAGAATTTTAAAGGAGGGGAAATTGTAAGTGTTTTTGGAGGAGCCGAGGTGAATCTTACCCAGGCCAGTTTTCAGCAGCCCCAGGTAGAAATCGAATCGGTACAAATTTTTGGAGGGGCCAAATTAATTGTACCGGCCGATTGGGTCATTCACAATGAAGCAGTAGCCATATTTGGTGGCATTGAAGATAAACGACCCCAACCCGTCGCCATTCCCGTACCCGCAAAGGTGCTGGTGCTGAAAGGATTTGTCATGTTCGGAGGCATTGAAATCAAAAGTTATTAAACAAACCTTATTTCCTGAAAATATTAAACCAACTGCTATGAACTGGTATCTTGCGAAAATGGTGTACCGAATACTTTGCGGAGATGGAAATCATACCGCCCAATTTGATGAACAACTCCGGCTGATAGTTGCTTCCGATGAAGAGGAGGCATTTTCGAAAGCACAGCAGATCGGTCGCAAAGAAGAAGATTGCTTTTTGAATATTAAACAACAATCTGTTCATTGGCAGTTTATAAATGTAGCCGAATTATACCGGTTATCGGAGCTGATAGATGGAGCAGAATTATATTCATCTATCCGGGAAAACGATTATCCCGATCATTATATAGATATCGTCCATCAAAAAGCGGCGCATATTCAGCATAAAACAACCCATCAACTGTTACAACTCGTATAATAATTTCCTGTGCCGGCAACTCCTCTTACAAAAGCAAAAAGTCGCCTGATCTTCTCGGGTATATGGCTGATCTGGTCAGTCATGTATTTCAAAATGATTTATGATTTTCATATTGAATGGACCTATGCGCTCGTGGATACCCTGGTAACGAATGGACTATTAGCGCTCAGCTGTTTGCTAGTGATGATCAATCTGCGTTTTTATAATCCGCGAAAGGGCAAATATCTTCATTTGCTTATATTGTGTGTTGCAGTGAGCGGTTTATGGACGGTACTTGTCCGGTTCGCGTTAGGACTGTTATTACAAAACAATTCAGCGTACACCTTATTCCTCGATCAATCCATTCCTGTACGGTTCGATTTAGGTATTTTAATAACCGGGTGCGCGGCCCTGATCAGTACTGTTTTATATACCCAGGAGGAACAAAAAGAAAATGAGCAACGCAAGGTTAACGCGGAAAAATTAGCCAAAGATGCAGAGCTGTTCAAGCTGCGTCAGCAATTACAGCCTCATTTCCTGTTCAATAGTTTAAATTCAATAAGTGCGCTCGCGACCAGTCAACCACAACAGGCACGCAAAATGATCCAGCAGCTTTCTGATTTTTTGCGCGGCACATTGAAGAAAGAAGAACAGGAGCAGATACCTTGGAAAGAAGAACTGCAATACCTCAACCTGTACCTCGAAATAGAAAAAGTTCGTTTCGGACATCGACTCTCTACCGAAATTCTCTGCACTCCTGAAACGGAGACTGCGCTTCTTCCATCGCTCCTATTGCAGCCAATGGTAGAGAATGCCATTAAATTCGGACTCTATGATACCATTGACCCCATTACCATTTCCGTATCGGCAAAACTTGAAGACAATTATTTAGTCGTAACAGTTCAAAATCCCTACGATGAAGAAACGTCCCGCTCCGGACAGGGAACCGGATTTGGCCTGAGTTCCGTTCAGCGGCGCTTATATCTGCTATATGGCCGGAACGACCTGTTACAAACAGCCAATAAAAATGGTATCTATACCACCACCATAAAAATTCCTCAATCATGATAAAAGCGTTGATTATTGATGATGAACCCCTGGCCAGGATGATAGTAAAGGAATATCTGCAGCAACATAAGGATATTGAGCTGATACAAGAATGCAATGATGGGTTTGAAGGGGTGAAAGCCATTCAACAGCATAAACCCGATTTAATTTTCCTGGATATCCAAATGCCAAAGATTAATGGGTTTGAAATGCTGGAGCTGATTGATCAATCACCGGATGTTATTTTCACTACCGCTTTCGATGAATTTGCTATCAAAGCTTTTGAAAGTCATGCAGTGGATTATTTATTAAAACCTTTCAGCCAGGAACGTTTTGACAAAGCCATTCAGAAATGGATGGAACAGCACAAAACAAGTATTCAATCCAAGCCCAGGGAGCCTTTGCTGGAAACCGTTTCGCAATTGCCTCCCCAAAATCAGCGAATTGTTGTCAAGACAGGCAGTAAAATAAAAATCATCCCCGTGGAAGATGTGTTCTATTTAGAAGCGGCCGATGATTACGTTAAGATTCACACAAAAGAGGGCGCCTTTTTGAAAAATAAAACTATGAATCATTTTGAACAGTCGCTCGATAAAAATCTTTTTGTCAGAACACACCGCTCTTGCATTGTAAATATTCAACAGATTACCCGCATTGATCCCTATGAAAAAGATAATCACATAGCTATTTTAAAAAGTGGAGGCCGGGTGAGTGTAAGCAAAACGGGTTATGCAAAATTGAAGCAGGTGTTGGGGATTTAAGAAAACATTGGAAGTCGGGAGTCGGGAATTTCCCGGTTGTGGAAAGCAGGCAACCTTTTTTTTCTTCTACCCCGAAATCCTTAATTTGGTTGAAAATATTTCGAATGCCAAAACTAAGTTGCCTGCTGGTTGCATTTTGCTTTACTATTAACACTATATCTCAAAAGCCAGTTCCCATCTCTCTCAACAAAAAAGCCATTCTAAATTCCGTTACCAAACACCAGGACGAATTGATCAAACTGAGTGACCAGGTATGGGAATACGCGGAGATCGCCATGAAAGAAAAAAAATCGGCGAAAGTATTATCTGATTATGCAGAAGCCCAGGGGTTCAGGGTTCAACGAAACATAGCAGATATTCCAACGGCTTTTATCGCTGAATACGGGAGTGGAAAACCTATCATTGGAATATTGGGGGAATTTGACGCGCTCCCCGGTTTGTCGCAGAAAGCACAAACAAAAAGAGAAGCGCTACAGGAAGGTGCTGCCGGTCATGGTTGCGGACATAATATGTTTGGCGCGGCCAGTTTAGGAGCCGCCGTTGCCATCAAGGAATTAATTGCCGCCGGAAAACTAAAAGGAACTATTCGTTTTTATGGTACGCCCGCAGAAGAAGATCTGGCCGGTAAGGTCTATATGGCAAGAGCCGGTGTATTTAATGACCTGGATGTTTGTTTAGACTGGCATCCACATTATGAAAACCTGGCCAATATGCAGAGTTCACAGGCCGTGGTGGATTATACCATTTCCTTCAAAGGAAAAAGTGCCCATGCCGCCTCTGATCCATGGAATGGAAAAAGCGCTTTGGACGCTGCCGAGCTATTCAATATTGGTATCAATTTTTTACGCGAACATGTGAAACCAAGTGTTCGGATTCATTATGTGTACAAGAAAGCAGGTAATGTACCAAATGTAATCCCGGATGAAGCCAGTGTATGGATTTGGGTACGTGATTCTAAGCGTAGTGGGGTAACCGTGGTAGAGGAAAGAATGAAGGAAATTGCAAAGGGTGCGGCTTTGATGGCAGGTGTTCAGGTTGACATGAAACTGAACAATGGCTTATATGAATTACTGATCAATGAAACCGGGGCTAAAGTCTTGCATGCAAATATGCAATTGGTGGGACCGATCCAGTATACAAAAGAAGAAACCGATTTTGCCAATAACATTATGAAAGAATACGGCAACGATCAATTGGGCATTGATGGAAGTGTTAAACCGATTGAGGTAACCAAACCCGATCCGGATGGAGGCTCAACCGATGTGGGAGATGTTAGTTATATCGTACCGGAGATATCGCTGAATGCCACAACAGCCCCGTATAAATCACCGTGGCATTCCTGGGTGGTAGTTGCCTGTGGAGGAATGAGCATTGGTCACAAGGGAATGGTGTTTGCTGCAAAAAGTATGGCCACTACCATGGTAGATCTTTTTGAAAATGAGAAATTACGCATTGATATACGCAAAGAATTTGAACAACGAAAAGGAAAAGAAGTATGGAAGGCGCTGATACCGGATGGACCTCCACCTGTGCCCAGGTGAATGTTTAATGAAGAATGTAAAACATAAAATGTAAAAGGGTTTCAAATTCGAATACTCAGGTATTTTTATCTTGACCAGTATTCAAAAAGCAATAATATACTTAATCACCATAATCGCATAAGGACCCTTTTGCATTTTGCATTTTGTATTTTTCACCTGCTTGCCGCAGGCAGGTTTTACATTCTTCATTCCCTAAGCTTCCTGCCCAATCCAAACGGCCCCTCCAATACTATTACGGGATGCCCCGGTAACCGAAGCCAGCACATTATTTTCCTCACGCCAGCGTAATACTCCAATCAGCGCCATTACGATCGCTTCTTTATAATCGATTAATTCCTGATCCGGAACCACTACCTTAATTCCCTGCTGGCCGATTAACGCTTTAATTCTTTCGATTAAGAAGATATTATGTGTCCCGCCTCCTGTGACCAGAAGCCGTGAGCCAAGAACCGGGGGCCGGGTTTGATTTCCTATTAATTCGATAGCTCCCTTTACCTGCCGGGCAATATGCTCCACATAAGTTCGGAGCGCATCATAAACCCAGTTTCCAGTTTTCCGCATTTCATTTTCCGCATCCCGTATCAGCGTCCACACTACTTCCGTTCCAAAATCATTTGCCAGCGATTTGGGATATGGCTGCTTATAATAATCTAAAGAATTCAATTTATTCAGTAATTCCACCTGCACTTTTCCGCTGGCGGCCATCGCTCCTCCTTCATCATAATTTTTTCCAGCTTCTGCTGCTAACAAGTTCAATACACGATTTGCGGCACACACATCAAAAGCAATGTTATTGGAAGAATCATTTAATGATAAATTCGCTATCCCGCCGATATTTAATAATAGATCGTATTCAGGCCATAATAATTTTTCTCCTATTGGAATAATCGGCGCTCCTTGTCCTCCCAGCGCAATATCCATTGAACGCAAATCACTAACTACGTTAATGCCCGTTAAAGCGGCAATAGCAGCACCATCTCCTATTTGCGCAGTCATTTTTTGCGCTGGTATATGAAAAGTGGTGTGACCATGCGAGGCGATCAGCTGTACCTGGTACTGCACCTGCTTTTCCTGGATAAAATGATTGACCTGGTTGCCGATATAATTTCCAAAGGCCGAATGCAGTAACTGGTATTCACGAGCCGGTAAGGACGTGGCCGTTTGTAATTTTGTAAACCATTCTTTGTTATAAGGATAGCAAGCCGTCGCCTTTACCGAATAACTCCATTTGCCGGATATTTCCTGGAATTCAACTAACGCCATATCAAGACCATCCAGCGAACTGCCACTCATTATTCCCAACGCCCGGTAAACCATATTATTTATATTTCAGATTATAGATTTCAGATTATAGATTTGCTTGTCAAAGGTCCTGTTTGCTTACCAAAAACCAAAACAGTTACTATGGTAATTAATTTGAGTGAAGAATATTCGTTGTTGAGCGATTGGGTAGCCGAAATGCGGGATACACAAATGCAAAACGACCGGATGCGGTTTCGTCGTAACCTGGAGCGGATTGGAGAAGTGGCGGCATATGAAATAAGTAAGCAAATGGCAACTGAAATCCGGGAAATTCAAACCCCCTTGGGTATATCTCAAACCAATGTGCTGAAACAACAACCAGTATTGGCCACCATTTTACGGGCTGGTTTACCTTTGCACCAGGGATTGTTAAACTATTTTGATAAGGCAGATAACGCTTTTATAACTGCCTTCCGCAAACATCATCGGGATGGCACCTTTGAAATAAGCCTGGATTACGTGTCTTGTCCCGATTTAGAAGACCGTGTTGTAATTGTCTCTGACCCCATGCTTGCCACCGGTTCATCCCTGGTAAAAACGATTCATTACCTGCGGGAAGAAGGAAAACCTGCCCATATTCATGTGGTAACGGCAATTGCCTGCACAGTAGGAATAGAATATGTTCAACGAGAAGAACCCCAGGCAACTATTTGGTGTGGAGCAATTGATGAAGAACTAACGGCAAAAGGGTATATTGTTCCCGGATTGGGAGATGCGGGAGACCTGGCATATGGCACAAAGGTCCAAATGTAGAAACCGCTCCATTGTTTTACCCGTATTACCAGAAAAGCAGAATATTTAATTACTGTGGTTCAGCATTTTTTGTATTTTGCTTGTCATTAAGTGTACCAACTAAAGTGGATGAGAAAACTTAGCATTCTTATAATGGCCAGCCTGACGCTTTTAACAGCCAAAGCCCAGGACCCGAATTTCTCCCAGTTTTTCGTTTCGCCGCTTACCCTGAATCCGGCGCTTACCGGAAAATTCAATGGAGATTTTCGAATTGCCGGCAATTACCGCGATCAGTGGCCCTCAATCAGCAAAGCATTTATTACCTCCACCGCTTCATTAGATATGCCCATTTTACGGGGTCGCATCTCCGAACTCGATACATGGGGCGTAGGGATATTGGCAATGACTGATAAAACAGCTAATGGCATTTTATCTACCAACCTGCTTTCCATAACTACTGCTTACCATAAGGGTCTTGATGAAGACGGGTTACACCAGGTTGGTATAGGATTCCAGGCAACATACAATACGAAACGGCTGGATGGTACCAAACTTAATTTTGAAGATGAACTCGACCAGTTTGGCGGCTGGAGTATCCCCAGTGGTGAAGTGATCAACAATCAAATGCTTAACCTGTCTTATTTCGACGTAAGTGCCGGTTTCTTATACAATGGATCTACTGATGGTTATAATAATTTTTATTTTGGCGCATCGGCCTATCACCTGAATAAACCACGCGAATCTTTTACGGGAGATGTATTTTATACGCTCAATCAACGGTACACGGTACACGCAGGAGGCGCCATTCCGCTGGGTGATGCAACCCGCACTATTTTTCTTAGTTCATTATTTAGTCACCAGGCAGGAGCCAATAATATTGTAATTGGCGGGGCCGTAGGTTTTGCATTGAATGATGAACCGGATAATCCCTCTAATTTTTACGCAGGGATGTGGACCCGGTTCAATAATGTAAACGATGCAATCATTCCTTATGTCGGTTTAGAATTTAATGGCTTCCGGCTGGGAGCCTCGTACGATGTAAATATTTCCAGTCTTAAAACCGCTTCTCAAAGCCGGGGCGGTTTAGAAGTTTCCCTAATCTTTATCAAACGCCCACCGGGATATAAGGGAATAGCCTGTCCCAGGTTTTAACCTGTTCATTTTACCATACTTCTCGGTAAGAGCTTTGCTCCACTGCAATGCAGGAAAATCCTTTTACCCATTCCATTCTTTCTTTTTAGTTAGTCCTTTTGAATATACTGAAATAGAATAGAGTTCATCGGTAACCCGACATTAGTATCTTTTTCCAATTAACACAGGCAAGGATATTGTCATCGACAAATAGCGCCTGTGTTTTCAATATGGATAATACAGTTGTGATTTAACTATTGATATTCCTATACAATAAATGACCAATATGATGGGAAATAAGAAAAATTCTCTTCCGGCTAATGAGAGCGTTTCAAAAAAAACTCCGGCCAATCGACCGGAGTTCTATTCACCAAACCAACGAGAAAAGAGAAACCATTCAATAGCCTGGATTTTGTAACAGTATTCCGGATGTAGCATCCACTTCAATTTGCGGAATAGGAAATACTAAAATATTATCGTTCCAGGTATAATTAGAAAATGACTGTTTAAGTCTTTTTATCTCATGAATTTTGAATCCTTCAAATGCCAATTCAAATCCTCTCTCGGCTAATACCTGGTTAAGGGTAGGATTGGTAATAACCGGCAAGTTGGTCCTGATGGGGTTCCTGATTTCTGCGAGATCATTTTCAGGAGTGTCTCCTACTGTAGTACCTAACCGAATATTGGTCTCAGCCCGTATCAGGTACATTTCTGCAATCCGAACCACCGGAAGGTTCTGGCTGAATGATTTCCATTTTCCACAATACAAGTTACCCGGACGGGCCCCGGTACCAATATAAAACCATTCAATACGGCGCAGGTCATTAGCATTATATGAGTTTACAAAAGAACTGGAAATGCGCACATCCCCCCGGCCTATGCCCGGTAAACTGGCAAAAAAAGTGGCCATCCCGTCATTAGCTGTTCCGGCATTATTTTGATCATTTTGCTGAATTTCAAAAATAGATTCATTGGTATTTTTATTGTCAAACACCGCGCGCACCGAGGCGTTCATATTATATTTATCACTTTTTATAACCTGGTCGGCGGCATCCCGGGCTTTTAGATAATCGTTTTGTTGCAGGTATACTTTAGCCAAAAACGCAAGGGCGGTAAATTTATCTGCCCTGGTTCCATTGTCATCGGGAAGTTTAGAAGCGGCGGCGGTGAGATCGGAAATCACCTGCGCATACACTTCAGATACTTTATTACGGGGTAATTTCTCCGCAGCATCGGCTTCTGTTTTGGAAACTTTTGTTTTTATCACCACCCCCGGCTGATCGTTATTAACGGTTGCTCCCCACGGTAATCCAAAATACCGCACCAGTTCAAAATGCATAACGCCCCGAACAAATAATGCCTCGCCTTCAAACTGGCTTTTCTGATCGGCATCGGTTACTACGCCCAGGTTATCCAATACAATATTAGCTGTATTAATGGCCAGGTAGGCAGCTGTCCAAACTCTTGCCGCTTCTCCGTTATTTCTGTTCATCGTTTTACGGCCTATCTGTTGTTGTCCGGTAAACGTGCCTCTCCATGAAGCGTACAATTCTGAGTTGGGATAATAAGAAGCCTGAATTTCAGGAACCATTAACAGGTTGGTTCCGAATAATGCACCACCAGCCATTACCGAATATGCACCGATCACGGCTGCCTCTACATCTTCGGGAGTTTGGATGGCTGTTGTAGCATCAATACTCTGCCGGGGCTCCAGGTCTAATTTTTTACTACAAGACATATTCATCCCCAATACCATTACCAAACAAAAAAGCAGTTTAATAATATTTCTATATTTCATAAAGATGTTTTTTTGAGTTAGAATCCAAGATTTATTCCTACGCTTATCGTACGTGCCTGTGGAGGCGTGTAAAAATCATGACCCAGGTTGAGTGTACCCACAAAGCCTGAATTTACTTCGGGATCATAACCCTTGTAATTGGTAACTGTTAACAGATTGGATCCAGCTACATATACGCGCGCATTCTCCAGGTGAAAGCGATTGATAATCTTTTTGGGGAAATTGTATCCAAGGTTTACACTCTTAATCCGGAAATAGGAACCATCCTGCACCCAACGCGATGATTTTATTGAACCATTTCCCTGGTACAAACGGGGTTGGGGAATATCCGTTATATCACCCGCCTGTTTCCAATAGTTCAATTGATCCACTGTCTGGTTATCGAAATAATCACCATTTACACTTTGAAAGAATCCGGCCATATTATAGATATCTCCGCCTTTTACAAACTGGCATTGCACATCGAGATCAAAGCCTTTATAGGAGAAACGATTATTAAAACCACCATAAAAATCAGGGTTGGGATTACCCACTATTGTATCCGTTGCTTCCGAAGGATCGTTCGTAGTGGTTTTATCTGCTTTATAATATAAAGCGTCCCCGTTGGCCGGATCTACTCCGGCATATTGCAATCCAAAAAATTGACCAAACGGTTGACCTACTGCTAGGCGGCCCAGGGTTCTGGTTCCCGGTGGAACAGGGATTACCAGTCGGGTAACTTTATTTTCATAGGTTGACACATTGAATGAAGCCGTCCATTTGATATCTCCGGTTAATATATTTCCACTAAGTACCACTTCCCATCCTTTATTATCCATATCTCCGATGTTCTTTGTAATGGACGTAAATCCATTAGCCGAAGGCAATGGAACATTCAATAATAGGTCTTTTGTTTTCTTGCTGAAATAATCTATTTCCCCCGTAAGCCGGTTATTAAAGAATCCAAAGTCTAAACCAATATCAAACTGGTCCGTTTTTTCCCAGCTTAAATCGGGTACACCTATTTGTGTGGCAATTAATCCGGCAATATCTGCATAGGCCGAAGCGCTGAATAATGAGAGCGAACTGAAGTTTCCGATCTCGGCATTCCCGGTGCGACCATAACTACCACGAAGTTTCAAGAAACTCACGATGTTTGAATTCTTAAGAAAATCTTCTTCTGTGATTATCCAACCTGCAGACATAGCCGGGAAGGTTCCGTATCGGTTATTCTTACCAAAACGGCTTGATCCATCCACTCTAAAGCTGGCTCCCAATAAGTAACGATCTTTAAACTTATAGTTGGCTTTGGCGAAATAGGACAGGAAAGCAAATCCGGTTTCTGTGGAAGAGCCTCCCTGAATGATAGCCGCACTGGCAATTTTAGTAAAGCGGTTGCTCGGAAAGCCGATACCCGTAACGGATGCACCGGTAACTTTTCCATTCTGGAACTCAATACCTCCCAACGCATCGAATACATGATTATCCCCAAATGATTTTCGATAATTTAGTGTATTGGTGGTAGTAAGTACAGCTGCTGTTACCTGGTTATTAAAAGCCTGGCCGGTGGGCGCACCATCTAAGGTTTCTTTGCCAAGAAATGTCTCCTCCTGTAAATTATTGAAATCTATCCCCACCTGGCTTCTGAATGTTAATTCAGGAGTGATGAGTAATTCACCATATGCGTTACTGATCGACCGGAAAGTGGTAGCTAAATTAGTTCCGGATACCTGGTCAATCAGGTTGTTATAATATAGCGTAGCAGAATTTAATTTTCCATCTGCATTATATATTGGGTGCAAAGGCGGCAATGCATTTAACTGAAGAGGGTTGGCAAAATCATTGTCGCTTGGCACGCGGTAATTGCGGCTTTTGGAAAGCGACAGGTTCACTCCTACTTTGATGCGGGAACTAACGGTATGATCCAGGTTAATCCGCCCGTTCCCCCTGTCTAACCGGTTACCTAATATGATTCCTTTCTGATCGTTCCAGGAACCACTAACCAGGAATTTTGTTTTGGCATCACCCCCCGTAATAGAAACAGTATACTGTGAAATAGTTCCTTTTTGAAAAGCCTGGTCTGCCCAATTAGTGTTCACGGTTCCATCCCAATCGGTCGTTCCGGTTTCCCCTTCAAATTCTTCGGCTGCATCCAGACCAGAATTGGCAGCCGCCACTCCAAACAACTCTTTGTATTGAGTAGCATTCAGGAATTTCTGCTTTTTAGTGGGCTCACTCCATCCCATAAAATAGCCCACATTCACTCTTGTTTTACCCACTTTACCCGACTTGGTGGTAATTAATAATACTCCATTAGAAGCACGCGCCCCATAGATGGCCGCCGATGCCGCATCTTTTAATACTTCTATGGATTCAATATCATCAGGGTTGAGGGTTGCCAATGGATTATCATTTTCGGTTGCACTACCCAGTGATTGAGATACCACCGGTACTCCGTCAATTACCACAAATGGCTGTTGGTTCGCTGAAATAGAAGAAATACCTCTCACGCGTATATTTAATCCCTGTCCGAGTTTGCCACTCCCCTGGTTGATAAAAACACCGGCTGCCCGACCTTGCAGGGCCGATTCAAATGAAGGCAGCGGAAGATTTTGAAAATCTTTAGACGTCACTTTTGAAATAGAAGAAGTTACTTCTCTCCTTATTCGCGTTCCATAACCCACCACTACCACCTCTGATAGGGTTTTGTTTGCCTGCGTCATGGTTACATTCATCAGGTTGCTGATGGCTACTTCCATTTCGGTATACCCCACATAAGAAAATATCAGGGTAGTTGCATTAGCCGTAACTGTTAGTTTAAAACTACCGTCGGCCAGGGAAACGGTGTTGCTGGTACCTCCCTTTTGTTTGATGGTAACACCGGGTAACGGATTACCATCTTTCGCATCGGTAACCTTACCCACTACATCTTTTGACTGAGCCCACATTGCCTGCGAGAATAATAGCAACAGGGCAGTACATAAACTGTACATGTGTTTCATGCGTTGTAGATTTGGTTATTGAATAAATTCGGCGGGGTGTTATTGGAAAGACACTGAACACAGCCATAATGCTGCTATTAAATTTCTAAAATTTATAAACAGGAGTATTCGTGGGTTAAATGGTAATATATAAGTGATAAACGCGCAGCAAAGTCTTTTCAATGTTCAATTGAAAAAATAAATCAAATTGTTGTGACAGTTAGATGACAAATAAACAGAATGGAAGTAGTTCTGTTTTTTAAGAATCCTATTTAATAACGGGAATCAACAGGGGTATTATGAGCCAACTAAAAAAGCGAAATTAGAATGACCGAAATTATATTCATAACAAATCCTGTTTTTACCATTTGATGCAGTTTAATATGTCCGCTGGCAAACACGATAGCATTGGGCGGAGTACCCATGGGCATCATACTCGCGCAACTGGCGCCCAGGGTCATGGGGATTCCCAATAACAAAGGATTAATACCCATCGCATCTGCAATGCCAGCGATTACAGGAGAAAAAACAATAACCTGCGCAATATTGCTCATTACTTCACTGATGAAAATAGAAATAAAGGTTATCACAAGAACCAGTAAAAATCCTCCGCTTCCGGAAAAGCCGGCAATCCATTTTCCTAATTGCTGAATCAACCCTGCCTTTTCCAGGGCAGTTGCCAGTGCTATCCCTCCGCCAAATAATAATAAAATGCCCCAGGCCATACGCGAAGTATCACTCCATTCAAGAATCTTCCGGCTACCGGTTGTATTGCTATCTCCCGACGGACAAATAAATAATGCCAATGCGCCCATCACGGCAATCATGGTATCATCCAGCTTTACCCACCCTGTTCTATTAATAAAGTCTTTAGTGATCCATAGCATAGCCGTAGCGAGGAAAATTATCAGGACTCGTTTTTCAGCCCCATTAAGAGGCCCCATCTGTTGTAACTCGTGGCGAATATGTTCTTTTGTTGCCGGATCGGCTGAGAGTTTATTGGGATATAGAAACTTCGTCATTGCAAAGTAGAGCGACAATAATAACAGAATTGCCAGGGGCATGCAGACAATCATCCAATCTGAAAACTGAACAGTGTATTTGTATTTCTCCTGTATATAACTTACAAAGGCCACATTAGGAGGAGTTCCGATAATAGTAGCTATGCCGCCAAAATTAGACGCGTAGGCAATAGCCAGCATTATGGCGAGGGCGAAATTTTTAAGATGGGCTTCTCCTTTATGATTCTCATTTACTACGTGAATAACGGAAGCTGCAATAGGATACATCATCATAGTGGTAGCGGTATTACTTAACCACATACTGATAAACCCGGTAGCCAGAATAAACCCCAGCACGATACGGTCGCCACTGGTTCCCGTTATTTTTACAATGGAAAGCGCAATGCGTTTATGCAGGTTCCACTTTTCGATGGCAAGGCCGATCATAAAACCTCCCATAAATAAAAAAAGGATAGAATCGCCATACCCAATGGCTACCTCTTTGATAGGCGCAATACCCATTAACGGAAACAATACCAGTGGAACCAGGGCTACGGCAGGCATGGGCATCGCTTCCGTAACCCACCAGGTAATCATAAGAGCTGCTGCCGCTAATACTTTTACTGCTTTTGCATCTACCTGAAAGGGATTAACCATCCACATGAAAAGGAATAATAGAACACCAAGGACAAGTGCCGCCCAATCGCGCATACTTTTACTTACAGGTTTCACACAAACAAGTTTTGGTATTTATTTTTTTGGTATGCTAACATACCGATTATTCTTCATTATAAACCGGTAAGGTAATTTGGCATCACTCCCGGCATAATCTACTCCGATACGTTTCGTAGCAAGGATATCTTTTTTTGACAGGAAGAAATCATCCCGGGCAATAAATAGTTCGTCGCCCAGTAGGTCCAAGCCTGAATGCCGCGTTAAAATACCCATTGCTTTGGATACATTTCCCGGGCCCCGGGTGAGGGTAAAATCCAGGGATGATTTACCGGACCGTTTAAGCATAATATTGATTCCCTCCATCGGTTCTATTGCACGAATTAAGATTGCATGAGGAATATCTTTTTTATTGGTTACCACATTAAACAAATGATGAATTCCGTAGCATAGATATACATAAGCCCTTCCACCCGCTGAATACATAATCTCTGTTCTGGGGGTTCGCAATCCACGCCTAGCATGAGAGGCCATATCATTTTCTCCGGCATATGCTTCGGTTTCAACAATGCGCCCGGCCGTAAGCAACCCATCAAAGTGGGTTACCAATACCTTACCTATTAATTCGGCTGCAATTAATAAAACATTAGCGCGATTATAAAATTTACTACTCAATTTTTCATATGCTTGCACAACGGGAATATTTGGTAAGTTTGAGTATTCAACCCTTCCTATGCTGTCCACAGGCAAATAACCTAAAAAACTAATAAATACGTTTCCCTTTGCTAAAAGAAATTGTCATAGCCATTCAATCCTATTTTCGGGCACACCAGTTTATAAGCAAACATAAATTGTGGAAATGGATCCTTATACCTGGTATTTTATATATGATCCTTTTTACGGTGGGTATTTACTTTTTCTGGAAATCCAGTGATTCTGCCGTATCCTACCTCAGCAACCTGATTGGCATCGACAAATGGCTGCACCGTCAGCAAAATTCCCTGCTCAGTTTCTTATTCCTTATGGGCGAAATTATGGTGCGCCTCGTTTTGGTATTTTTTTATTTTTCACTATTCAAATATATATTCCTTATCATCGGCTCCCCGCTTTTCGCTTACCTCAGTGAACGTACGGAGGCCATTATTGTCGGGAAGGAGTATGCTTTTAGCTGGAAGCAATTGTGGAAAGATATGGTACGGGGTATCCGCCTGGCTGTTCGCAACTCTCTTTGGCAAACGGTATATGTTTTGTCGCTCCTAATCCTCTCTCTGGTGCCTGTAGTAGGTTGGATTACTCCCGTTATCATATTATTTGTGGAGTGTTATTATTATGGATTCTCTATGCTCGATTACAGTTGTGAGCGCCACGATCTTTCTGCTTCCAAAAGTATTGAGTTTATCGGCAAACATAAAGGACTCGCCATAGGCAATGGCATGGTATTTTATTTGATGCATTTGCTACCTTTTGTGGGATGGGCGCTGGCGCCAGCCTACGCGGTGATTGCCGCTACTACCAGCCTGTATCACCATGAAGAATAGGGAGAATGCGAATAAACGCTAATGAACTCGAATGGGTTACACTAATGTGCGCTAATGAAAACGAATGGGTACGAATAAATCGGTGGATTGCCAGGCTGTTTTGTTAATCCTGAAATTATCAAAAAACAATTGCGAAAGTATTATGAAAATAACTGGTGGATGGGATTTAGATGGCATAGTTCAAATAATTATCAGCAACAAATCATGAGTGAATTATTGAAAAAAGCAGATCACGAAACAAATAAATAAGGAACATGAAAAATATAACCCAGCCATTTCAAATAAAAGAACTACAAATTACAAACCACAAACTATAATCGCTAAACTAAATACAGTGCCTTCCACCATCTACTTAATCCCTTCTCTTCTCGACGAAAATGCAAGTAACGTGCTGCCGGCTTATATTGTAGAGGCCGTAAAAGATTGCCAGGTATTTTTTGTAGAGGATGAACGAAGCGCCCGTCGTTTTCTAAAAAAAATCTGGAAAGAAATGGTGATTGATGACTACGAATGGTTTGTGGCTAACAAGACAACGATCATGCAGCCCGATATCAATCACGTTTTTCGAAGTAAACTGAAAGAAGAAAAAAATATCGGCATTATCAGTGAAGCCGGTTGCCCCGGAGTGGCTGATCCCGGACAACCACTGGTAGCTATTGCGCATTCAATGGGAGCAACCATTAAACCTTTGGTAGGGCCCAGTTCAATATTACTTGCTTTAATGGCCAGTGGCATGAATGGACAGCAATTTTCGTTTACCGGGTATTTACCTATTGATACGGCGGAACGGATCAAAGCACTGCGCGATTTAGAGAACGAGTCAGCCCGAAAAAATATTACCCAGATATTTATGGAAACCCCTTACCGGAATGACCAATTACTCGAAACGATCATAAAAACCTGCCGGCCATCTACTAAATTATGCATCGCAGCAAACCTGACAGGCGAGAACGAATTCATTCAAACAAGAACAATTGAAGATTGGAAAAAAAAATTACCGGTACTGCATAAGCAGCCGGTAATCTTACTGATCCATTCTCAGGGAACTTAGTTTCCAGCCTTCTCTACTTTGTAAACAAAGTATTTTGTATCTCCCCAAATGGAAAACTTCCACAATTTCTCTTTATAATAAATTTTTACCTTGCTCCCGCGCGAAATAGCCGAGTCAATTTGCCTGCGTGCCAGCTCATCTTTTCCATGAACAGAAAAATCCCATATACGGGTGGCTACACTGCTACTGGCGGTAGGATCATCAGCAGGCGCCAGGAAACCCTGGTCTAATTGTCCTTCCCAGGTTTTAAATATATACCCCTTCTTGCTTAATTTAATAACCTGCCCTACCCGGAATCCATCACTGTATTCCCAATAATAAGCCATTAACCCTATGATTACTAAAACAACGACCGTAATAGAGGTCAGCCAAATCAGAAATTTGCGAAACATGATTTATTAATTAAATGAAAAATTTACAACCCGTATTTATCAACAAGGTAAATCAACGCTGCCATATTAATCGCTCCCAATTCCAGTTCTCTTTTATTCACCGCTTCAAATACATCGCTGCGTGCATGATGAATATCAAAGTAGCGCTGGGAATCAGGTGAAAGTCCGGCCACGGGAGTTCCCAAAGTTCTTGCCAGGGGGCCTATATCGGCTCCCCCGCCACCAGCTGTTAATTCAAACACCCCATATGGTTTAAATAAATCGACCCACTGCTGTACCTTTTTCAACTGTTCACTTTTCATAGAAAAACCAAAAGCCCTTGGGGTAAAACCTCCCGCATCGCTTTCCAATGCAAAATAATGTTTCTCCCCTTTGGCCTTTGCTTCTTCTGCATATTTATTTCCACCCCGTAATCCATTTTCTTCATTAGCAAAAAGAACCACGCGGATTGTTCGTTTAGGCTTATATCCAATCGCTTTAAATACCCTTAGCACTTCAATAGAATGTACGCAACCTGCTCCATCATCGTGCGCCCCTTCGCCCGGATCCCAGGAATCGAGATGCCCCCCAATTGTAATTATTTCTTCCGGGAATTCGGATCCAATCAGCTCACCGATCACGTTATGACCCATTGCATCAACCAACATTTTAGCATTTGATTTTATGAAAACGGTGACCGGTTTATTTGTTTCGATAGCCGCCGCCAGTTTATCGGCATCTTTCAAGCCGATTGCTACAGCCGGAATCTTTGCATAACTAGTATCATAATTGGTAGCGCCCGTATGGGGGTTGTTATCGGTAGCATGACTCATGGATCGTATCATTACCGCCACTGCGCCATATTTTGCTGCCCGGCTGGGACCTTGCCCCCGATACCGCGAAGCATCGCCATACGACTGGAATGTTTTTATAAACTTCGGGTTAAACTTATAGTTATAAAAAACGATTTTCCCTTTTATTTCTTCTTTACGCCGCTCTAATTCTTCAAAACTATTAATTAGCAACACCGGCGCGCTCACCCCTTTTGCTCCAGTTCCTATTGAATTGCCGAGAGCCAGCACATCAAGTATTGTTTTTTTTCCGCCGATCGTAAAAACCGCTTCTTCTTTTGCTCCCCTAATCCAGTGTGGTACTTTGCACTCCTGAAGCCAAACTTTATCCGCCCCCGCCTGTTGCAATGCTTTTACACCCCAGGCCTCTGCTTTCAACATTTGAGGAGAGCCTGCCACCCGACCTCCTACCGTTTTACATAGAACCCGGAGGTTGTCATAGGCCTTCCCATTAACTAATATTTCGTCGGCTATCTGGCGTATGAACAACGAATCCTCCTGCTGACCGCTGGCTGTTGATATACTGAATAAACAAAAGAGACCAAACAATTTCCTAATCATGCATGTTAATTTTGGCTAAAGTTATGCATTTGAATATTACGTTTGAATAATGGTCAAACCTTCAAAAAAAAATTCAATTACCTTCGGTCACTTAATCAATCAAACATATGCGTATAGGAATTGTATGTTATCCCACTTTTGGCGGAAGCGGTGTTTTGGCAACAGAATTGGGGAAGGCGCTGGCCGATAAAGGGCATCAGGTACATTTTATTACTTATCAGCAACCTGTCAGACTAAGTGAATTCAATGCAAATATTTTTTATCATGAAGTGTTGGTGCCCACCTATCCATTGTTTGACTATCCACCGTACGAAACGGCGCTGGCGAGTACCATGGTCAATGTGATAGTAAACAATCATCTCGATTTATTGCATGTACACTATGCGATACCGCATGCGTCGGCTGCCTACATGGCTAAAAAGATTGTGGAGAAACAGGGAAAACATATTCCGGTTATTACCACCTTACATGGTACTGATATTACCCTGGTTGGAAGAGATAAGACTTTTGCCCCCGTCGTGGCGTTTTCAATAAATGAAAGTGATGCCATTACTGCCGTATCCGATAACCTGCGCGATGAAACGTATAAAACTTTTAAGATCGAAAAAGAGATACAGGTTATCAAAAATTTTGTAGATGTAAAACGTTTTAAGAAAAAACCGATTGACGCGTTCCGAAAAGTTATTGCACCCAACGGAGAAAAAATTGTATTACACGCTTCTAACTTTCGTAAAATTAAGCGGGTGGCCGATGTAGTAAATATATTTGCACAGATCCATAAAAAAGTTCCCAGTAAATTATTATTGGTGGGGGATGGTCCCGATCGCCAGGTAGCTGAAAGTATGTGCCGCGAATTGAACCTCGAAGATGATATGCGTTTTGTAGGAAAGCAGGAACAAATGGAGGAAATACTGGCGATTGCAGATTTATTTTTACTAACCTCCGAATACGAAAGCTTTGGGCTCGCCGCCCTGGAGGCAATGGCCGCAGGCGTTCCGGTAATTTCTACCAATGCGGGAGGCTTGCCTGAAATAAATGTTGATGGAGAAACCGGTTTCCTTGCCGATGTAGGTGATATTGATACAATGAGTAAGCAGGCGATTGAGTTGCTGTCAAATGAAAGTAAACTGAAACTGTTTAAAGCGAATGCGGAATTACATGCCAAAGAATTTGATATTGATAAAGTAATTCCCCAATACGAAGAATTATATAACCGGTTTTTGAAGTAAATCATGCCGGCCAGCCAGTGAGGAAAAGGATCCGATATTCGCTGAATTCAAAATATACCTTTCTGCCCGGTGTGGAAAGCCATATTATTATTCCCTATTACTTCTATTTCCTGATCCACGGTGCCGGATCAATATTCTTATTGTTTTTCATTAAAAGGAATTCCAACTCTGCATTACCGTTGGTATTGCAGGCAGCCCGCCCTAATACAGTACCAGAGGCAATTTTTTCATCCTGAGTTACTGTAACCGAAGCCAGGTTACTGTATACCGTAAGATAATTACCATGCTGTACGGTAACTGCCCAATTTCCTTCTATTTCAAAAAGCCGGGTTACCACTCCATCAAAAACAGATTGCACGCAGGTTCCCTGTATAGCTTCCAATGTTAAACCTGGATTATATCCTATGATTTCACTTTCTCCCACTTTATAGGGCCCAAAAGCCGTTTTAACAATACCTTCCTCCAGCGGAGAATTGAATGTCCCTTTGTTGCGGCTGAAATTATCCAGCACAACAGCTTTCTTTTCCTTATTTCTCACGGCATTTCGTGATTTTTTATGCCTGATGTTTTTTTTCTTAGCCTTATACCGGGTTGTTTTACTGCCTGATACCTTTCTGGACTTAATGGAGGGAGCGGCTTTTCTCTTTGTATTAGTGCTTTTCTTTCCGTTACC
This sequence comes from uncultured Chitinophagaceae bacterium, assembly GCA_963775145.1. Lineage (GTDB taxonomy): Bacteria > Bacteroidota > Bacteroidia > Chitinophagales > Chitinophagaceae > Endoryza. The sequence goes on along the minus strand of CAVZHZ010000004.1, from coordinate 132,534 downwards.
AAAAAGTATATTGGCAGATACCGAGGAGGTAATAATACAACAGGCCAAACAGGTAAGAAGGAATTTTACCATTTTTTACAAATATTAGGGTTACGGAAAGCGGCACTTAATACCTGTTAACGCATATTCATCCTTATAAGTATACCAATTCAAACAAAAAAGCCATTCTATATTAGAATGGCCCTATTGACTTTCAATTATATGGCTTATTTTTTTCTGATCCAGGGCTCCGGATTAATATTTCGCGATTCCTGCATTAATAAAAATTCCACTTCCCCGTTGCCATCATCATTCGCCGCGGGCCTGCCTAATAACTGACCAGCAGTTACTTTCTGCCCCTTACTTACATTTACTGAGGCCAGATTACTATAGGAAGTAAAGTATTTTCCATGCTTAATTACAACAGCCGCCGAACCATCCACATCAAATACGGTTATTACCTCTCCTTCAAAAACGGCTCTTACCGAGGCGCCTGGTTCTGTCTCAAGTGTTAAACCCGGGTTATTACCCCGTACCGTAGTCCCTTCAATAGAATATGTACCAAAATGGATCTTTATGTTCCCTCTCTCAATTGGCCAGGGCAGGCGTCCTTTATTTTTTTCAAAATCAGCGGAAATTATTGCTCCTTCGGGTGCGTCTTCCAGGGGACTTTTGGGCCTGGATGGCTTTACTACTACATTGGTGCCATTGGCATTTGGTTTCGCAGCTGTGGCCGCCGCTTCTTTTTTTCGATTAGCTTCGGCAATTTTTGTCGCCTTTTCTGTTTCCCGCCGGATTGCAGCCACTATCCCATCCCGTAGTTTTCGATCGGCTTTTGCTTTTGCTGATAATTCCTTACTGATTTCTTTTTCCCTTACTTTTAATTTACTCACTACTTCATCTTTTTCTTTCCGTTCATCCAGGAGGACTAATTTTTCCTTTTCCTGTTTCTGCAATATTTCATCTTTTTGCTTTCGCGTCAGTTCCAGGTTGCCAATTTTTTGTTCTAATATGTTTTGAGTAGTTCGGATATTTTCGGCCTGCTGCTGACGGAAATTACGATAGGTCTTTAAGTATTCAACCCTCTTTATTGCATCATTAAAACTGGCAGCAGAAAAAACAAAATTCAGGAAATCATAATTACTGCGGTTCTTATAGGCATATACCACGCTTTTTTCATATTGTACCTTAAGCGTATCTAATTCCCTTTTCAATTTGATAATATCATTTCGGGATTGATTTATGGTTCCCTGGATTACATCAATCTGGCTGCTTATATTATTAATCGCTTGCTCCCGCAATTGAATTCTTCTTTTCACCGCAGCCAATTCTCCCAGGCTAGCTTTTTTATTTTTCCTGGTAGATAACAGCGATTTTTTCAGTTCGTTGATTTCCCGCTGAATTTCTGCCTGTTGCTTTCGCAGATCTTCACTAGTTTGAGCCAACAGGCTGCCAGCCAAAACACAGGCAAAAAAACAGGTAATGAGTTTCTTCAGCATAAACCTTTTCTTTAGTAATTAACGAGAGCGACTACAGGATATAGGATGCCGTTTATTTAAAGTTGCACAGTAATTACTCCAACGCTTATTGTCGCTTATAATTTTTCGGAATATTAAAAGGATAGTTTAATTCTTCGTTAAAATTATATTGTTTATAACGCATTTCTATATCCAATTTTGTTTTTTCACTTACTGTAATTTTTCGAAAAGCAGAAAACCGGATATTGTTCTTATACTCATAATCGCCATAAATTACCAGGCAGGTGCGGGCCCGGCTCACGTCGATATCATCTAGTTTACTATTCTGCAATGCATAATCTTCCCGGCTAATAGTAAGCAGGTGTTTAAAAACCTTTCCTATACTTATGAGGGAAAGCTGTTTATCTTCCTTTATATAAGCTACAATATTGCTGTCGAGATAAACCGGGTTACCAATGATGATATTCTGCAATTCGGTAAATGTAAATGGTACATGCGATACTTCCTGTAAATACTCTACCGACCGAAACTGAACAACCTTATCCAGTTTATTAAGGACTTTAACACTGTCGGGTGTAATCATTACCCGAAAGGCCTCGATCCCTAAAAGGGCATTAATAGAAATCCATAAAACACTGTCCTTCTTCAACCGGATGAAAGCAGTAAAATCATTTTTTTTACCGTCTTTATCTTCAAAATCTACTTTTATCTTAGCCGAAAAACTGTTGAATTCTATTCGCTTCTTATCCAGCGAATCGTACGTCTCCTGGATAAAGCGGATGGAATCAGCATGCGAATTATCCGTTGAATTGACCTGGGCGGTATCTTTTTTTGGGGTGATGACGGTTTGAATTTTTTTGGTGGACCGGCAATCACTCAGACTCACAATAATTATTCCTGCCAATATTACCCGAATGAGAATCTGCATAATTTATTTTTTACCGGTATGACCAAATCCGCCATCATTTCGAATTGTTGATTCTATTGACTCCACTTCTTCCCATTTTGCATTCTCGACTTTGGCAATGACCATTTGTGCAATCCGGTCGCCAGGATGGACCGGTTGATCTTCCTGCGATAGATTTATAAGAATCACTTTTATTTCGCCGCGATAATCGGAATCCACCGTACCCGGCGTATTTAAACAAGTAATCCCCTGTTTAATTGCCATCCCACTCCGGGGACGAATTTGCGCCTCATACCCTCCGGGCAATTCAATAAATAACCCGGTAGGCAACAGGTAGCGTTCCAATGGCTTCAGGATAATTCTTTCCGTCAAACTGGCGCGGATATCCATTCCTGCCGAACCCGCTGTAGCATATTCGGGCAAGGGATTGTCTGATTTATTAATAATTTTTATTTTCAAATTTGACATGGCGCAAAGTTAGGGGTTCAGTTTTCAGTTCAATATTTTGATTGAGGACTACCATTTTTAGACGCCTTATAATAGGCAACGCTATGTTAATTTTCCTTCTTTAATAATACGGTTGCATAAGCTACCAGCCCTTCCTCCCTGCCGATAAAGCCCATTTTTTCCGCGGTAGTGGCTTTAATGGAAACATCCTCTTTGGATATTTCAAGAAGCGAAGCAATAACGCTCCGCATTTCATCAGCATGCTTTTTAATCTTCGGCGATTCAAGGCAAACGGAAGAATCAATATTCACTACGCGGTATGACAGTTGCCGGATCAATTCGAACGTTTTTGCCAATAATATTTTACTGTCTATATTTTTATATGCGGCATCCGTATCAGGAAAATGCATCCCGATATCGCCCAGGGCCAGCGCGCCTAACATGGCATCGCAAATCGCATGTAATAATACATCTGCATCGCTATGACCCAACGCTCCTTTTGTATGCGGCACTAATACTCCACCGATCCATAGTTCTCTGCCTTCGGTTAACTGGTGAAAGTCAATTCCAAATCCAATGCGGTATGACATAGCAGTTTTTTAAACGATGAAGCTTTCCTGACTTGACCAGGAATTAAGTCCGGATCAAGTCAGGAAAGCTTCAAATATATTTATTTTAGAAATACTCTCTTTCTATTTGGATTCAGTATCCAGGTCGAAAATGAGACCGAAACGTAATGTATTCGACAATGGGTTCCTGTTCACCCCCTGACCTGAAGGAACCAGGTAGGAGAAATTAATTCCAAATACATTGTATTTAATTCCTAATCCAACAGTGAAGTATTTACGGTTTCCTTTGGTTTTATCTTCATAAAAATAACCGGCCCGCGCAAAAAACTGGTCGTTATAAGAATATTCGGCGCCTACCGAAAGAGTGAATTCTCTCATCTCTTCCCCAAATCCGCCGGGCGCATCGCCAAAAGAACTAAACCAACTTCCCACCACACTCTTGCTGCGATAGCTGGCAATGGCCGATGAATCAGTCGAATAATCGCCGGTAAATCGGGGAGGTGTTGGAACCAATAATTTATGAGCATCCAATCCAAAAGTCATCTTGTTATTTTCATCAAATACTTTTGTATAGGTTGTTCCTAATCCCAAGTTGGCAGGAATGTAATCTTTCTGCGTAGCATCGTTGGTATAACCGATTTTAGAGCCCAGGTTAGATAAAGCTGCTCCAAAATTCCAGCCTCCTGATTCTTCCTTTGCTCCATTGTAAAAGAAAGAAAGATCGCCTGAAACGGCATTACCAGCTTTGTAAGTTGTGCTTCCAATTACCTGGCCTGCCGCGAGGTTTGAGTAAATGTATCGAAGAGCGAAACCCAATCCGATCTTATCACTCAGTTTGCGGGAATAACCGAAATCAATACCAAATTCACGGGGACGACCCTCTCCAAAATCAACGCCGCTGATATCGGTAAATTGAATATTTCCTAAACTGAAATAACGAATACCGGCAGAAACCGCCTGCAGTTCGTCCAATTTATAGTATCCTCCTAAGGCAAGTAAGTAAACATCGTTAAGTCCAAGGTCTTTTAACCAGGGAGTATAAGTAAGTCCAAAACTCACATTGTTTTTTGCAAAGGGGGTTTTAGCCAGGTTATAAAAACCGGAGTTCGCATCTGCGGAAGTCGCCATTCCAAGATCACCCATTCCTCCCGCGCGCGCATCCGGAGAAATGCGGAGAAACGGCACGGCAGTGGTTACTACATTAATAGTATCCTGTGCTTTTAGATTATTCATTCCGGCGAAAAATAGCAGGATGGCAGTCAGTTTTACGATCAAACGTTTCATACTTGAGATTTTGTCTTTGTATGCTGCGCCCTAAACACTTTCAAATGGAATTTCATTCAGGATATCAGGTATCACTGTTTTAGTGAGAAAGCTTTATGGGCCAGCAGTAATGGTTTAAGGGTAATTTTTTATCGATAGACTGTCAATAAGAATGGCTAAAATAAGGATTTTCAATTAATAACAATTACAATATGAACAATTTTTCCCATTTCGCATCCGATTTACCATCGTTGGTTTGAACTTTTAGGTGATATATATATACCCCCCTTCCCAGCTTGCTTCCATACTCATCACGACCGTCCCAATCTACCTCACTCGAACGGTTTCCTTCTGAGAATATTGTCTTTCTGATGGTTTTTACAAGCTTGCCGGATACCGTAAATACTTGAATAAAAACCTTCAATTCTTCAGCCGCCCGATTGTGACTAAACCAGAAATTGGTGTTAGTGGTAAAAGGGTTAGGATAATTCAGCACGTGCTCTAGCGTAAATTTTTGCGGCTTAACTATTCTGAACTCAATAGTAATTTCCGAAGAGTTATTAGCTATATCCCATGCTTTAATAGTGAGCATGTGTAATCCTTCTTCCAGGGTCGGTAATTGATACCTGACAATTCCTTTGCGGAAATCATCCAGCTCGGCTTCATAGAATTGGTTAAGAACAAAAACCTTTTGCGGATCATTATCGAGTGTGGCGCTCAGGTCGTGTCCGATTCCGGTGCCCATTACATTAATACCCGACGAATCCTGCAATCTTACAATCAAAATCGGTGAACTTCCGGTAATACTGCCGCTCACAAATTTCTCATCATTTAAGAAGCCTCTTAAATTAGGTCCTTCCTTATCCCCGATTCCCGCTCCCGTTCCTCCAATAATGATGCCGGTAAGTAATCCGTTTCCGTCGATTGTTCCATTATCGGTATAATAACTGATCCTGCCATTTCCAAATTTATAATCGATGTCTTTGGGAACAATAAAGGTGAAACTGAATTTTCCATTCTCCACCTTGGCCTTTCCGCGAAATAATATATTTTTCTGCACCGGGAAATTTGCGATGATGCTTCCGGGGTCATTAGCGCGTGTAGACTGGTTCTGCGTTTTATCGAAAACTACCGGGTATACCGTTCCGCTGAAGTTATTGAGAGGATTGCCGTTTTGATCCGTTACTTCCCCCGTAATAGTATAGGTAGATAATGCTTTTAATGTATCCGGAATAGGAGACAGCGGTATAGTATTAATGGTGGATGTTTTTACCTGGAAAGGCGGGAAGGCTATAGTAAGTGCCGGGTCTCCCAATAAAGTGAACTTGCGGTTATTCACCACATCCGATGAGGTTGTATAAGTGTAATTTTTTGCTTTTTTTACGGCTTCTCCCAGCGAGTAATAAGAGCCATCCGGTTTCCGCTGCAAGGCTACTTCCAGATAGTTCTTATTCATGACCCGGTTACTAAAAGCGAAAACCAACCGGGTAGTGGTCATTAAAGCAATGGCTCCTGTCTTTTCGCGGAGGATTAAATTTTCACCAATCGAGTTGATAAGCGGATTATCGAATGGTGCGAAATCGCAGGTTGCGGTAATAAACAAAGGAAGCCTGTTGGAATTATTCAGCTTATTTATTATTTCCTGGTCGAGTACCACCTCTTCCGCCAATCGTCTGAAACCGCCGTGACCGCTATAATTCCAGATTAATGTTCCATTGAATAATTTACTGTTGATAGCATTGTTAACTTCCGGATACCGGCTTCCTCCAGAACCACCTTCCTGCTTATACGCATCCAGGTAAATTTTATCGATATTAAAAACAGGGGAGATCGCAGCGGAGGCAGCGGTTATTATTTCCGCATCCTGAAAATGGAGGTTGGCATCTTCATCATCTGCAATAAAAGTTAATTCATTGCGCCAGGGCCCCAACCCTGGGGCACTATGATAAGCAATAATTTTATCAACAATCGAGCGGGCAGTTTTTTCATCAGCAGCCGGAATTCGACCAATCCCTAAATCGAGAAGATAAGTTCCGTTCCCGTTAATATCATCTCCATCATCCAGCAACCCAAAAAAATCGTCACTGGTATAGGTGGATAAAGGGTCTAATGAATTAGCACTTTCATAGACAGGCACCAGGTTAGTGTTATTACGGATCCGGTTCTTGTAATCAAACGAAGCATCGCCAAAAAGCAGCAGGTATTTAGGCCTTTTCAAAGTATCCGTCCCGGCCCTATCGAAATACATTTTTGCAAAATCACGAATGGCTACCGGATCGGGTGTACCAGAAGAAAATTCATTATATACCTGATCAACAGTTACTACCAGGGTTTTTATTCCTTCGCGCTGCTGATGATATTGTGCTAACCGCTGAGCCTGGGTAAGTAATGTCGGGTGCGTTATAATGAGATAATCTGTCGGTATACCATTATGCAAATCCTGGTTACTGATTTTTCCTACGGCGAGCGGTGCGAGAAAATTGCTGTTATTAAAGGCAACATACTCATGAAGGCTATTACATTCTTGTACAAATTCATAATTGGAACCTGACAGGTTTCCAATCATGCCAATAGGTTGTAACGGATCACTGATATCCCAGACCCGGGTAGCTGATGTTGCATTGCTGATAATAAACCGGCCTGTATTGCCCACTGCCACGCTGTTCCAATCCCGGAACAATAACTGATCAACGCCCGCCATAGATAGATTACTGCGTGCATGAACTTCAAACCAATTTAGCCAGCCTTGTGAACTAAAACTTCCTTCCGTATAGGAAAACTGAATATCAAGGGAAGAACTATTGCTGATAAAAGATCCGGCAGTTTGAGCGGTTTGCGCAAATAAATCAAAAGAACCCGAAGCTACCGGTGGAATATCAATTTGTGAAACGGGAATGGAGTTGATTGAAATATTAAACCGGCTCCCGGTTCCGAAGGACCGGGCAACTGAGTTTGCCAGAAAAGTACCGGGTTGATTGGTTATAGAAGGCATCAACACGGAAAAAGACCGATTCAATTGTTTTCCCGGCATCGTAGAAAATTCTTCGCCATACCATTCCTTTCCACTGCTTAAAAAGTTCAACGTGTCCAATTCATGAAAATACCGGCTGTTAAAACTGCTAATCGTTGTATTAGGAAAAAGCGGGGGAGCCTGATCGGATATTCGTTTTCCGTTTGTGCCAATATTGATGTAAAAAAAAGATTGCTCGCTGAAAATATTTTTTTGATGCCGAAAAGTACGCTGAACCGAATCGACATTCCAGCCGTGCGGGCCCGCCGCATAAAACAGAACATAATCTCCCCCATCTATAACTCCATCTCCCCCATCATTAATCCAAACGGCATTTTCAAAAAGGTCGTCGTGCCTGATTCCATTGGGTTGTTCAGGAAGTGGCTTCCCTCCATTACCGAATAACCTGATCGAGCCAGAGGGGAGGTTGCTGATATTTATTCCCAGTTTTGACAGAAAAGGGAGGTCTATTTTATAAACTCCGGGGCCTGAAACAGCTATTTTATACCAGTTGCCTGAAGCCAGGACCGAATGGTCGGCATATAGGCGCTGGGCATCCGCGGAAACACCTATTAGCAGCAGTGCAGCAGCCAGCAGGCGGCACATTGGTAAACAGAGGGTCATCTTTTTCAAAAATAGCTCATTTTTAACTGAACAATAAATAGGCTAAATGGTTGTTTTACAGAAACTACCTATTTTCGCAGTTCCATGTAACCCTGTGGATAAACACGCGAAAATCTGTACAATATTTGAGATCATATACCGTTTAATTGAATTGAACCAAAGGCAAAAGCTATTAAAATGAACCTGAAAAACCTATTCATCCTCCTGACTTGTGCCGCGTCCATATCTTCTTGTAAGAATGGTATGTTTGGCAAAAACAAGAAGGAAAAATCCGACGTAACCGGCTGGAATTATAACGACAAAAACATGGGCGGTTACCAGGTCGCTAAAGAAAAAGAACAGCGCACAGGTCCCGGACTTGTATTTGTACAAGGGGGTACTTTTACTATGGGCGCCGTAGAAGAAGATGTTATGGGCGATTGGAATAATATTCCTACCCGTAAAACTGTAAACTCTTTCTACATTGACCAGAGTGAAGTGGCCAATATTCATTATCGTGAATACCTGTATTGGCTTAACAATGTATTTGATGGAGACGAATACAGAGCGGTTCGCGAAGGTGCTTTACCCGATACCCTGGTATGGCGCAGCGAATTGGCCTATAATGAGCCGATGGTTGAATATTATTTTCGCCATCCTTCTTACAATTATTATCCTGTTGTAGGGGTAACCTGGAGGCAGGCTTATGATTTTTGTTTGTGGCGCACCGACCGGGTAAACGAAAAGGCCTTAATTGACAGACAATTTATCAATAAGAATACCCTGAAGAATATCCAGGGACAGGGTGGCGAATCCTTCAACACCAAGTCATACTTGTTAGGATTAACAACTCCTACTCCAGGGCCTGGTGTTCGTTCAAAAAAGAATCCATTAAAGAATCCGAATGGCACCCCTCGTGCACAGGTTACTTTTGAAGATGGAATCTTATTACCTGCATATCGTCTTCCCACAGAAGCTGAGTGGGAATATGCAGCGATGGCGCTGGTTGGACAAAATCCCAGGCCAAGCAAAAAAGAAAAACAACGCGGAGAAGAATTACTCACCAATAAACAAGTGTATTCCTGGAGCCAGAATGTAAATGGTTTACGGGATAGCCGCCGCGGAAGCTGGCAGGGCACTTTCCTTGCTAACTTCAAAAGAGGAGCAGGAGATAACATGGGAGTAGCCGGAGGCTTAAATGACCGTGCCGTTTATACCGCCCCGGTAAATTCATTTTTCCCCAACGCATTTGGTATTTATAATATGTCGGGTAATGTGAATGAGTGGACTGGTGATATTTACCGTCCCTTATCGATTACTGATAATGATGATGTAGCACCTTATCGCGGTAACTTCTTCCAGAAAGATCTGCGCACAAAAGATGGCGAATTTGAAAAAGATAGCCTCGGCAGGGTGAAAAGAGAATATGTTACTGATGAAGAAAGCAAGAATCGTCGTAACTATCAAAAAGGTAATGTAATAAACTACCTGGATGGTGACTCTCTGATAACAGGAGTTAATTATGAAACAGATAAAGAGAAGGGACGCGGATATGGTTTAACCACTCTTATCAGCGATAAGTCGAGAGTTATTAAGGGTGGTAGCTGGAACGACCGTGCGTATTGGTTGTCTCCTGGTACCCGCCGGTTCCTGGAAGAAGATCAATCCAGCAGTACTGTGGGATTCCGTTGTGCGATGGATCGTGTAGGTAGCCCGGAAGGTAACGGAAGAAAAACCGGTATCAACTATTCTACCCGTCGGCAGAATACAAGAAAGAAATAGCCTGGTTCACCTTATAATGAAGAGCCATCTCCTAGTAAGAGGTGGCTTTTTCTTTTATTTTTGCTGTATGACGATTGAACAACTGTACGAATTATATATACAATACCCCTCGGTACAAACAGACACGCGCAAGCTAAAACGGGGTGATATATTTTTTGCCTTAAAAGGGCCCAGCTTCAATGGAAATACATTCGCCCGACAAGCTCTTGAGTCCGGTGCAGCCTATGCGATTGTTGATGAAAAAGAATATATATCAGGCCCTAAAACGATTTGGGTAGAAGATGTGTTAACTACATTACAACAATTAGCCAGGCATCACCGGCTGCAATTTTCCAGCCTGCCCGGGGGCCGGAAGGTTCCTTTTATTGCAATCACCGGCAGCAATGGGAAAACCACGACCAAAGAATTAGTACATGCTGTACTTTCCACTACTTTTAAAACATATACTACTCAGGGGAACCTCAATAATCATATCGGCATACCTCTGACGATATTAAGTATAAGATCAGACGCTGAAGTAGCGGTTATAGAAATGGGCGCCAACCACCAAAAAGAAATTGAAGGATATTGCACCTACGCTTTACCCACTCATGGTGTTATAACAAATTGCGGGAAGGCCCACCTCGAAGGTTTTGGAGGAGTGGAAGGCGTTCGAAAAGGAAAAGGAGAATTGTACGATTACCTGCGCAATCATAAGGGAACTGCTTTTGTAATGTGGGATTACGATTACCTGCAGACGATGAGTAAAGGAATCAGGGAAGTGATAACCTATGGAACAAAAGAGGCCGATTACGTAGGTAATTTATTACAAAGCGAACCTTTTTTACAGGTGTCTATTGAAAAAGGTGCCTCTATAAAAAAAATCCGTACCCAGATGGTGGGCGAATACAATTTACCCAATGTCCTGGTAGCGGTTGCTATCGGTAAATATTTTGAAATAGCTGACGACAAAATTGAAAAAGCCATTGAAGAATATGTTCCTACCAACAGCCGATCCCAATTAGTAACCTCAGGAACCAACCAAATTGTAATGGATGCATACAACGCTAATCCCAGCAGCATGAGAGCGGCCATCGAAAACTTTGCCAAAATGCATAGCCCGGATAAAGTGGTGATGCTGGGGGCTATGGCTGAATTGGGAAGTGAAAGCCTGGAAGAACACCAGGCTATCATTGAACTCCTGGTAAAATTTTCCTGGAAGGAAGTAGTTTTGGTTGGAGGCGATTTTCAAAAAATAGCCCATCCTTTTACCGGGTTAAATAATGTGGCAGAAGCTGCTGAATGGTTCCGGAATAATCAATTTCAACATACTGCTATTTTGATCAAGGGTTCCCGCAGTATGCAAATGGAAAAAGTGCTTGCTTAAATCTTTTTTACTTCCTGAAACAATTGGAGCTGATTTATCCCTTCGCTCACCAGTATAACCTGCTTATCTTTTTCATTCATCCAATCTTCCTGAATACTTTTTAAAATCTTCCTTTCTTCAAGTGGTAACAGGGTAGTATAGGCTGGTTCAAAAAAAAGCAGCTTATTGCAGGTATCCATATAATTACCCAATTCCAATGCCATGTCGGTTATACTCTTTTCATTTTTCCATGCAGCTACCGGAAAAGGTATGCCCCAAAATGAGGAACAAGTGTGAATATTATAGATGATATCCTTCAGGTGCTTTCGAATACTATGCAAATTCTTATCTGTAATGGGCACTATCAATAAAAGCCGAATGGCGGTTATATTCTCTTGTACAAATTTCTTAATTCTTTCGTTGGTCAAATAATCAGGCAGCCAGTTGCACCAGGTTTCCTCTTCACTGGGAAAGGAAATTTTTTCGTAAATATTAATATAGTCTTCCTTTTCAATAAACAGTTTTCGTTGAAGCAATGAATAATAAACAGGAGTATCCGAAAAATAATCCGGGAAAGCCGTCTGGAAAGCGGGGATAAACAATTGAATATCCCGGATAGTTCCCGCAATTTTATACAACGTTTTAAGATCAACAGAAATCAAAGGCTTCGGTTCTTTCGTGCCCGAAGTACTCATCCGCAGAAAAGCGCGCAGCTTTTTATAGTCTACCCGCCAATGGTGTATATCCTCTACCTCAAAGCAACCGGGAATTTTACGGCCTAGTTTTTCTAACTGCCCGCTATACTTTTTAATAACTTGTTCCTGGCTGGCCCTGTTCAATGATATTTTTTTATAAGCTACAAAAAAAATCAACAGGCAGGAGACCAAGTTGTAAAACTTAACATATGAACCTAATTACTAACGAGGAGATGCGTCGGTTAACGACTCATTTTCAGATCTTGTGAATAAACGACCGGGGGCCCAATTCCTCAATTTGGTAACCCCGGGGATAAGTTCTGTTTCTTTCCGTTGAAATGAAGGAAGAATATCTTTTAAAGGTAATCACCCGGAGGAAAAAGGCCCTCGTTTTCATAGCCTGTACTACTATATATTTTAATAAAAACGATGGTTGCTTATATCCAAGCACCTCAAGCATTTTTACATCCAGTAAACACCTGATAGCCGGTAAAACAAAAGGTTTTACAAAAAAAGGCATCCATCCTTTTACAATATTAGCAGTGGCAGATGCCAATGCGTAATTAGATTTTTCATAACGAAAATTTTTCTGTTCATATTCCTCAACAAAAAAACCCAACTCTTCTAATGAAGACGGAATGGCACTTATCTTCATTCGCTCCCCTACTTCCTTAAAAAAATAATATAACGCCTGTCTTTCATTATCTGTCGTTTTACGCCATCCAAAATTATCAACCCACTGAATAGGAAGGAAAATAAAGGTGGAAAGCACAAACAGGTAATCATCGTTATTTATTTTATACAAAGAATGTATTTTATTCATTTGAGCAATGGCGCGGCTTCCCCGATCGCTATCGTATCCGTTCTGCATAAACTCGGCTACAATCAGTGCTGTATCATCGTATCTTCTTTGTCCATGCTTTTGAAATTCCCCGGTTCGGTTAAGTAATCCTGAAATGCCGGGGCTACAAAACCTGCGCATTAAAGCAATTTCGAGCGCTCTTACAATATCCCATGGAAATTCGTAGCCCGTCATCAAATGAATAATGCGGCAATGATCCTTTACTGGATCGAGGGATTGAATTTCTTCATACACCGCTTTATTCCTGATCAATATAAATTTCTTTTTGTATTGCATGACATCAACCGGTTTAAAATCGCACGTATTTTTCAATCAGCTTTTTGTCAATGCCTTTCTGAATAGCTTTCTTTGCCTGCCGGTAAAGAATATTTTCAAAAATACTTCTCCACCCGGGAAGATTACTTTCACTTATCCCGAATAGCCAGGCAAGGGCAAATTTATCTTTGGGAAATCCATTGGATTTACATAGCCCGTCGCCGGCCAGCCCATATCCTATTTGTAATGATTGCTCAAAGCCCCGGCTGGCGGGTCTTAATTCTACCCGGAACTTACAAGGCTTACCACTACGGTTACGGAACAGGTGATTAATATTCGGGGCCGCCATCGCCGATTTGCCCGGGAGAAGGTGGTGAACTTTTTTTCCGAGTTTAACTTGTAGTTGTCCTTCCAAACAATCAAATTTTTCGCTGTATGTTTTATGATAATGCAGCCCAACTCCTCCTCCATCAGCCAGCTCGACTTCAACCAATGTATATTCGCCATTGGTTTCGGCAGATGTTTTTAGAAAGGTTACATAATCCCGCTGAATGGGGTTATAAATTTTTCGTGACTCCATAATTCACAGTTAAAGAAAATTATACGAAAAAATATATTCACCCGGTTTTCCAGTGCGAAGATTTTAGGGTTATTCATCCTGTTTTGTTAACAGACTCTTTACAATTAAGATGGACTTTTTCAGGAAAAGCGCATTTAATAAAACGCGGCCTGGGAAATTTACGGCGTTGGTAGCGTTGTTTAATCGTTTCATCGCATTTAATTAAAAAGGGCCGGGTTCCATGGTAGTTTTGTTTTGTACACGGAAGAAAAGTAAAAAGAAAATAAATCCGGAATGTACCATTTTTTAACCTTTAATATTGAAAACATGAAAAAATCAATTTTAGCCATCGCGATCGTCTTAGCATCCTTTTCTATTTCTGCCCCCACCCAGGCAAGTGGCAGCAAAGCCAGTACTACGCCAGAAGCAAAAGAAAAAGCAATAAAAAGTTTTCATAGTCAATTTGGCAAAGTTTCCGATCTCGCTATTTTCCATTCAAAGTCCGGTTTTATATTCAAAAGTTATGCAGGAGGGAAAAGTGTTTCTTCTTCTTTTGACAAAAAAGGAAACTGGATATATTCTGTTGAACGATTTCCCAGCAATCAGCTTCTGAAAAACATTATCGACCGGGTTGGTATGGAGCCAGGAAATGGATTTGTTACCGGCATTCAAAAGGTCACACAGCCGGATTCAGAACCGGTTTTTGTAATACAAACACAGGGAAAAGATTTTATTAAAACATTCAGGCTATTGAACAACGAGCTCGAGTCAGTGGCAGATTACAAAAAGGAATAGATCTTGTTTTACAATTAAGTAACAACCTGCCCGGCAAGGCAGGTTTTTTTTATGAATAAATAAGTAATTGATTACTCCGGGAAAGTTGCCTTAACAGCTCTTCCATAAAAAAGAGGATTATAATGTCGAATACAGATTCAAGAAAGTTTTATTAAATTATTTCCAGTGTATAACAGTAAACGCGATTTGCGAATAATTATCTCTTTCGTATAATACACCTATTGCACGGGAGGATATATTTACAAGGTCCGAATAGGCCGTAAACTCCGATTTACCATCGGGACTTTTATCTACCAGGTAATTTTTTTTCCAGGTTCTTCCCTCGTTTAAACTGATGCGCAGGGTAAGATTATCTCTTCGTTTTGTATCACGCGCGTTACAAAAAGCAATGATATTAAACCCTTTTTTCTTTCCAATCGTCAGAAGACTTCCCTGGCAAACAGGATCGGGAAGGTTATTATCACTATAAGCAGTATCCCAGGTAGCCCCTCCGGTACTGCTGATAGCTATAATCCTTGCCCGAACATCTCCCTGCTGGTTGCGGATATTCATCATTAGTTTATTACCTGAAAGCTCGGTTGCACTGGCCTCATTACTTCCGGGAATAAGAACGTCCTGACTAATGTTAAATGTCTTTCCATGATCATCGGTATAGAAACCATGCGCACGGTAATCCATAAATTGTTTTTGTGGTTCCCCAAATGAATGATTTGCTGCAACAAATATTCTTCCCCTAAATTTCCCTTGTTGAAATTGCATGGCATGGCCGGGAGTATTGGCGTAACTTCTCCAATCTTCCGGAAAATTATATGCGGGATTTAGTTGTGGCTGTTTAGGGCGATGCGTCTCCAGGGTAATATTTACCGGTTCCGACCAGTTTGCCCCATTATCTACTGATGTTCTATACCAGACTTCTCTCAGGCCTTTTCCTTTTCTAACTTCTCCTTCCTGGTTATTGCCAGTATTATAAAAGAGAAAAAGACGTCCCCCGGGAAATGCGGGATCAGTCATATCTATAACCGGAGCCGGATTTCCTGCTTGCAGCGATGCGTAATCCACTATAGTTTGCAGAGCGCTCCATGTCTTACCTTTATCACTACTTCGCTTCGCTACAATGTTAATATCCCCAAAATCATCTGAACCATCAACACGCCCCTCACAAAATGCCAGCAAGTCTCCATTGGGTAATCTAATGATGGCAGGAATGCGGTAACTTTTGTGTCCTTCTTGTCCGGACATAAAAACGGGCACTACTACTTTTTGTGCAGTAGTAACAATAATAGGAGCAACCAATGAAAAAAGTATTATTACTGACCTTTTCATATAATTAGGTTCTGCTGATGAAATGGCAAGGCATGAATAATTAATACCTGTATCTTTTATGTAACTCTTATTCAAAACTGCCTTTAAGGGGCTATTAAGATTCTTTGGAATTTGTTTATTATACTAATTCCGGGGGAGCTGCTTTATTGCTACTATTCTGAAATCAATCGGTTGTCCCTCGCTTTGCAGGGCAATAAATCCCTGGTTAAGGAGGGTTCCATCCACTTTGTATTTCGGATCATAGCCAGTTGCTACATTACCTCCTACCTGTGGTTTTGAATATTGAAGTACTGTATCTCCATTTATAATATGAGTAATTAAGGAATCGCCCCATACGATCAGCTCGGCTTTTACCCATTGCTCACCTTCATACGTTTGGGAAGAAGAATTGATACAATGCCGCTGATCCAGTTTACCATTCACTACCACATGAGTACCCGGTGAGCACATATTACCCGTGGGCCTGGGTTTACCATCACCCAACCCGGCGAGCAGTTGCATTTCAATAGAAATCGGCCAGTTTTGATTCTTAAGAATCGTATGTGGGTCCTGAGAATGAAACATAACGCCGCTGTTTAGTCGCGCATATTCCGGTGCCCCTTTAAAAAATTCGCCTATAAAACGATATTCTACCACCAGGTGATAGTTGGAAAAAGGAGTGTTGTAATATAAATGGCCAAAACGATTGCTAAATGAATCATACTGATCGTAGCGAACTTTTATCAGACCGTCTTCTACGCGAAAGGTATTGCCATAATTTTCTCCTGTTTCATGACCATTGATCTTTACCGTCCAATCGTTAATGTCTTTTCCGTTGAAGAGTGGTTTCCATTCAGTTTGCTTATTGATTGGTTGTTTTGTTTTGCATCCGGTACATGCAAAGAACCAAAACATACTTAATAGTAGAAATAATCGCATAATAGAATGATTCGAGTCCTGGAAATCTTTGAAATAAGATTCTTACAAATTCTATTATGAATCTAAACTAAAATAATTCAATTTCAGCAACCGAAAGATTTAATCATAAGATTAAATTGGGGAAAGAAAGGAATTGTATGAACCTTCTCACTCCTGTTTTGGCAGATAAGGACTTCTTGATTTAATTCAAAGTTTTGGGCATTTGAAACGCTCCAATACATTTGCATTATGATGTGCATTAATAGATTAACTGAACCCAACCGCGATATTACTGTTAGGGATGGCAGTGGGTAAGAGAATGGAAGAAAAGAGCTGCTTTATCAGAAGCGGGTATTTTTGTAAAGATCCACGGCATTTAGTCAATAAATCCGGTAAAAAATTTCGGTAACTCTCCTTTGATAGAGTATTTTTGCCGCCCGGTTTAATATGGAGACTTGTCCGAGTGGTTGAAGGAGCACGCCTGGAAAGTGTGTATACGGGAAACCGTATCGAGGGTTCGAATCCCTCAGTCTCCGCTAGTTTTTGAAGATTTTTGGGAAATAATGGCCTTTTATATTTCGTAACTTCTCTTAAATAGAGATATTGAATATTTTTTGTGCATTTGCGGTTGTGACAGCTGCCACTTCCTCCGCGGTTATATTCTTCACTTCCGCCAGCTTCGCCACAATGTATTTTAAATAACTGCTTTCATTTCGTTTTCCGCGAAAGGGAACCGGGGTTAAATAAGGCGCATCCGTTTCCAATACTATAAATTCGAGTGGAATGTTTTTAACCACTTCCGCCAACCCGGAGTTTTTGTAGGTTAATACCCCTCCTATTCCCATATAAAATCCAAGGTCCATTATTTTTTCGGCGCTGGATATATCGTCAGAAAAGCAATGAAAGATTCCATGGAGTTTTCCATGCTGGTGTTGCTTTACTATACTTATACAGTCCGCAACCGAATTCCGGCTATGTATCACAATCGGTTTTTCATATTGAAGGGCCCAATCGATTTGCAGATTAAACGCTTCCTGTTGCTCCAGGATAAATGTTTTATCCCAGTAATAATCCAGCCCGATTTCGCCAATAGCAATAAAAGGTCTCCGGGTAAGCCAATCTTTCACCAGTGCCAGTTCCTCCTGGTAGCTTTCTTTAACTGAACAGGGATGCAGGCCCATCATGGCAAAGCAGTTTTTTGGCCATTCCTTTTCCAGATTGAGTAAATTGTCCAATTCCGTACTATCAATAGCCGGTAATAGAAGTTGTTCCACTCCTTCATCTGAAGCCCTCTCCATGACAGATTTTATATCTCCTGCAAAAGCGTCTAAGTATAAATGACAGTGAGTATCAATTAGTTGCATTTTCATGACTATTACAAATTTCAAAAAAAAAGTTAATAATCCTTTAAACTCTTTGTAATGAAGCCGGTCTTAAGAACGTTATAACCATTACATCACAAAAAATACAATAGTTATGAAGTCAGTAACCGGTCTTACCCGAGTGTTAACCGCAATGTCTTTCATTGCCTTATTTTTCTTTGTATCCTGTAAAAAAGAAGGCAGCACGGCCGGCACAGCTGCTGAGCAGGAAGAATTTGCCACTGCCTCTTCTGAATCAGATGCCGAGGCTGAAGGCGTTTTCGATGATATTTTTGATAATGTTATGGGAGTAGATACTGAAGTGGGCGTCGGGGGCGGAATTGGCGTTTTTAGTTCCCCGGCCAGGATTGGCGACGGGCAAATAACATTGAACGGTGCCGGAACAGTTGACTCAAACAGATGTTTTACTGTTTCGTATATCCAATTGAATCCTCCTAATCGTTTCCCCTTAAAAATAACCCTTGATTTTGGTACTACCGGCTGTTTGGGCCGTGATGGAAGAACCCGTAAAGGGAAAATCATTACGATGTATACCGGGCCTTTATTTATTCCCGGAAACTCCAGTACCACTACATTTGAGGGCTATGTAGTTAACGATATATCTGTGGAAGGAACCCATAAAATCTCTAACAGAAGCACCCAGGATAAGAAAATCTTCAATGTGCAGGTAATTGGTGCCAAATTGTCTAAGCCCAATGGCAATTTCTCCCAATGGAACAGCGAAAAGACAATTTCCCAGATAGAAGGATTGGGTACCCCGATATTTGTCCTGGACGACATCTTCACTATAGAAGGAGGCGCCAACGGGGCAGTCAAAAGAGGAGATAAGTTCTTTCAGTGGTCTACCATTATCCAGGAGCCACTTGTTAAGAAGTTTTCATGCCGGTGGATTGTCAAAGGAGTGATAGTCTTGCGCAAAAGCAATGCTCCGGTAGCAGAGCTGAACTATGGTAACGGGGTGTGCGACAATAAGGCCACTGTAACCGTAAACGGCCAGGTCCGGGAAATTACTTTGCACTAATTAAAAAAGTTTATACCTTTAAGTCAGTTTTCATAGGGTACGGATTAAAAACGGGCCAGGGTTTCTACCCCGGCCCAACTTTTTTTTAGCCAGAAATCCAAATTTGGGAATGATCCATCAAGACAAAATTTCAGGAATTTTCTCAAAAACAAAGCCTCGTTCGGATAATTCCTTCATTACAACCGGTAATGTTTTTTGTAAACGAGGAAATGCTTTTTCACTGTCATGAAATACCAGCATAGATCCGGACTTTGCATGCTTCAATACATTCCGGGTACATTTTTCTGAATTAATATTAGTATCAAAATCGGCGCTCACTACATTCCACATAATTATTTTCATTTGCGGAAAGAGTTTTCTTAACAACGCGGCTTGCTTTTTTTTAATTCGCCCATACGGTGGACGAAACAGATTACTCTCTATATGTTTCTGGGCTTGCAGGATATTTATTAGATAATCTTCATCTGAAACAATCCATCCGTTTAGGTGATCCTGGGTATGATTACCCACGGCATGACCTTGTTGAAGAATTTCATCATAGATTTCCCTGTACTGTTCCACATTACTACCTATGCAAAAAAAGGTGCCTTTTGCATTATATCTTCTTAATTCCTCCAATACAAACGGGGTAATCTGGGGATGCGGACCGTCGTCAAATGTAAGGTAGATTGTATTACTGGCTGAAGGAATATCCCATATCCCAACAGGAAAAAGTATTTTAATCCACCAGGGAGTGTTCACCAAATAAAACATAATTCGCCGGGTACATTTTGTGAAGTAAAATAAGTTATTCTCCAAATCCGGTAAGGTGAATCACCGTGCCCTGGTAGCGGAATATTTTTCCGTTTTTTTTAAGGTACTCTGCCTGACTTTTTTCGTCAGTCAAAATTTTGTCCATGTATTTTTTCACTTTGTCATCTTTAATCTGAACCGCTTTCCCGGTATTGATTGCCTCTTCCACATGCCCATTCAATAAAGGCTCCACCTGATCGTAAAACAGGGAATTCCCGGCAAAGATATCGCAGCCAAGAATTTTGTCCCCACTCATACATACCAAGCCTACCCAGGTACTGTCTGTTTTCTTTATCCGCTCTCTGAAAAAGCGCAGGTATTCTTCCTGCAACAGGGTTACCCGCTTATCCATTCGCTGAGCGGCATATGCCTGGGTAAGTGATTTTGTTTTAGTACTATCCAACTGTTTAAATATCTCGTTCCAGATCAGTACCTGGTTTTTTGATTGATCCACTACTTTTCGTAATCGGGGATTCGCGTAATTGAAATAAGAAAATTTTTTCTCCCTTTCGCTCCAGCGATCTTCCTCTACACACATTACAGATACATACTGGTCTGCCCCGGCAGGCATAAGAATGGTATCTTTGGTAACCATTCTGTCCTGCCTCCCACCTACCAAAATTTCACCCGATGCAATATATAGGGGTTTGTTTGATTTATTATTGATTCGCAGCCAGTGAACATTTTCAGTGGACGCGGTACCCCGTTCGCTTACCGTAACCAACCCTTTTTGAATCGCTTTCCCCAGTGACAAAATGTTTGGGCCTGCTTGAATCCCTCTATTTTTTTGTACAATCGGAATTAACTTAAGGTTCTTATAGGTAATAGCACTGTCATATTGAACGGTCAGGTTCTGGTAAGTCATCTGCGCCGTGGCACTTGTTGCCAACCCGAAAAACAGGAAAAGAGTGACTGCCTTCATTATAATAATCATTAAAACGCTGTTGAATAAAAAATAGTACTTAACCCTATTCTGCTTATCAGTAGAAACATACCAGGATAAATACTCCTACAACTCATTGGCTCAAAGGACACAGGTAAATTATTCAGGGGGCAAAATAAGCCCTTTAAATCAAGGGAGGTTATCTTTGCAGGCTATGAATAAAAAAGTGCGCGTCCGCTTTGCCCCCAGTCCTACAGGGGGGTTACACTTAGGGGGAGTCAGAACTGTCTTATATAATTATTTATTTGCTAAACAGCATAAGGGTGACTTTGTGTTACGGATAGAAGACACCGACCAGAGCCGATATGTAGCCGGTGCAGAAGATTACATTTTTGATTGTTTAAGCTGGGCGGGGCTGGAACCCGATGAAAGTCCTCGAAAAGAAGGTGCTTATGGTCCATATCGGCAAAGCGAAAGAAAGGCGCTGTACCGAAAATATGCAGACGAATTAATTAAGAAGGGGCACGCGTATTATGCCTTTGATACTCCGGAAGAGCTGGATACAATGCGAAGCGAGTATAAAACCGACCATAACACGTCGCCCCAATATGATTATTTCCTCCGGAAGAAAATGCGGAATTCGCTAACGCTAACCAAGGATGAAGTAGATAAATTATTGGCCGAAAATACCCGGCATGTGATTCGAATTAGAATACCGGAAGGGGAAACTGTTTCATTTACAGACATGATTCGCGGAGAAGTAAGTTTTGATACCAGCGTAGTGGATGATAAAGTATTGCTGAAAGCAGATGGCATGCCTACGTATCACCTCGCCGTGGTAGTAGATGATTATTTAATGAAAATTACCCATGCCTTTCGGGGAGAAGAGTGGTTACCCAGTGCACCGGTCCATGTGTTATTATGGAAATATTTATTTGGACTGGAGCAAATGCCTCAATGGGCGCATCTTCCGTTGATCTTAGGTCCGAATGGCAAATTAAGTAAACGGGATGGCGCAAAATACGGCTTCCCCGTTTTTGCTATGAACTGGACTGATCCTAAAACGGGTGAATTGGTTGAAGGCTTCAAAGAAAAAGGATTCTTGCCCGAGGCATTTATAAATCTGCTTGCTTTATTAGGCTGGAACGACGGAAGTGAGCAGGAAATTTTTTCCAAAGAAGAATTGGTAGAGAAATTTTCAATCCAGCGCGTGCATAGCGGCGGGGCAAAATTTGATTACGAAAAAGCAAAGTGGTTCAACCACGAATGGCTGAAAAAGTCAGGGGTCGAGTATCTGAAACCCGCCGTGAAAACCCTTCTCCTGGAAAAAAATATCAGTGTTCCTGATGAAGAATTGCTGGGTAAAGTAATTGGCCTGGTAAAAGACCGCTGCTTCCTGTTACCTGATTTTGTACAGCAAGCTGCTTTCTTTTTCAACACACCTGAAGAATGGGATATCGCTGCGGTGAAACCGAAGTGGAGTGCCGAAAAGAAAAGTTTCTTTGAAAATTATTGTAGCCAGCTATCGACCATCAGCGAATGGTCGGCTTTCTCATTAGAAAGTAAATTCAAACAATTGTCTACAGAAATGAATATTAAACCAGGTGACCTTCAATTGCCTTTTCGCATTATGCTTGTGGGAGGCAAATTCGGGCCCCCGGTATTTGAAATTGCCGCTATCCTGGGAGAAAAAGAAACCACAAATCGAATCTTTAAAGCGTTGCAGGTTTTTTAAAAAGGAAAAATACCGTTTAGCCAATTAATAATAATACTTGATGCCCCCAGCTAAACCTCATAAGACTATTATTCTGGTTTTAGCCATCATTAAATTTTGTATCCCTTTTTTATTGATCGCTCCTTCTTTTGAATTACAGCGTGATGAATTTCTTTATTACCAGCAAGGCCAGCATATTGCACTCGGCTACCTGGAAAATCCTCCTTTGCTTTCTTATCTTGCCCGGATATCCTCCTGGCTGGGAGGTGGAGAATGGACCATTAAACTATGGCCCGCTTTAATTGGCGCCTGCACATTGATCATAACTTGTTTGATAGTTGCCCGGTTAGGGGGATTGGCGTTTGCCCAGTTCCTGGCTGGACTTGGAATAATTACAGGAGTCTTTTTAAGAATTCATATTCTGTTCCAGCCAAATATCCTAGATATTTTTTTCTGGACCAGCAGTATATATTTCCTCGTAAGATATACCGGATCAAAAAATCACAAAGATATCGTTGGATTGGTGCTTTGTATTGCAATAGGATGGTGGAGTAAATATTCCATTGTGTTTCTGGCAGGTGCCATTTTTATTGGGTTATTGCTGACACACTATCGCTTCCTATTATTGCAGGGAAGGACTTACCTGGCGGCAGCAATTGGAATATTAATTATGCTGCCAAACCTTTGGTGGCAATATGTCCACCATTGGCCTGTGTTACATCACATGAAAGAACTTCGCGAAACACAACTAGCTTTTGTGAATCCTGTTGATTTCATTATAGACCAATTATTACTTCTCTTCCCTGTATTAATGATCTGGGTCGCCGGTCTGTTTTGGTTTTTTACCCAATCAATATACCGGGTAATAGGTTGGATTTACCTGCTGGTAATAGTTCTATTAATTGCCGGAAGTGGAAAAAATTATTACTCATTAGGCATTTATCCTGTTTTGCTGGCTGGCGGCGCGGTGGCTTGGGAACAATGGACCCAATCAAAGAAATGGATACGGTATGTACTACTATTTTCTATAATAGGAATTACCATTCCATTTCTCCGCATTGGTTTACCCATGGAAGAACCGGAAGCATTAACCACCTATTATGAGAAGAAGGGGTATGCCCGACTGGGAATATTAGAATGGGAAGACCATCAAAATCACGCGTTGCCTCAGGACTTTGCGGATATGCTTGGATGGAAGGAGTTAGCCGAAAAAGCAGAATTATTTTTTGATAAATTACCCGATTCCTCCAGAGCGAACACTATTATATATTGCAGAAATTATGGGCAGGCCGGAGCTTTACAGTTCTATGGAAAGAACGAATACTTCCGGCAAAAGGTAATCTCCGACAATGGTTCTTTTCTGCTTTGGATCCCTGATAGCCTTTTGCTGAGGAACTTGATTTTTATTGGCAGATCTGTTCCTAAAATGGGGGATGAAGTTTTTCAGCACTTTAAAACCGTCTCGATGGCCGATTCTGTCACAAATCCTCTATGCCGTCAGCTGGGTGATAAAATAATCTTCTTTGAAAATGCAGATACCAGTGCATCCGGGTTAGCTAACAAAATTATAAAAGACAAGAAAAAAGAATTTAATTATTGATCCGGAAAAACAATAACTCATTTTCAAAATATATGGAGGTTGACAAAAGAATGTACATTCGCATCATAAGCCAAATAAATGAATAGACCTGTCCGTGTATTAGTTGCAAAAGTTGGATTAGATGGCCACGACCGGGGCGCCAAGGTAATTGCCACCGCGCTGCGGGATGCGGGAATGGAAGTTATTTATACCGGCCTTCGCCAAACTCCTGAAATGGTAGTGAACGCGGCCTTGCAGGAAGATGTGGATGCTATCGGTATCAGTATTCTTTCCGGGGCCCACATGACTATTTTCCCCAAAGTAATACGATTGATGAAAGAAAAAGGGATGAGTGATGTATTACTTACCGGCGGAGGTATCATACCGGAAAATGATATGAAAGCATTGAATGACCTGGGTGTCGGAAAATTATTTGCCCCGGGCACCACTACCAGCGATATAGCCATATATATAAAGGACTGGGTTAATAAGAATCGTAGTTTTTAAAACCTATTTCACCTTTTAATTACTCAGCGCTTTTATGGCGGTTGTTTTTTTTCGTTTGGATATACCTGCTTTCGACAAATCTTTCATCGTTATTTCATCCCTCTTATTTACAAACAAAACATAGTGTTTATTTACGAGATGACTGCGATGAGTGCGAACAAAACCATATGGTTCCAGTAATTTTTGATAATACTTTAATACAACCGTCGCGAGAAAAGGAGGACGATCGGTAAAATAGATCCTGGTATAATTATTTTTTGCCTCGAGCCGGACTATTTCAGCCGGCGAAAAAAAATAAGTTGCTTGAACAGTAGCTATTTTTAATCGGTATCCCTCCATTTTATCAATTTTTTAATTGCCCGTAATAGTTAACTGAACACCGGTATAAACGGTTACATTATGGCAAAGCGTAATTAACCAACGGCAAGAAGCAGTTACATCCACCGTTACATCATGATTCAGAATAACAGGGGTAGTGGGAGTAGGCAATTGACCATTACTCCATGTTGCCGGATCGCTCCACAAACCTGCTTTTAGTGTTGTAACAGTACTGCCATCTTTTAGGTTAAAAGAATTCTGGGTAGTATGGCTCCATTTTCCCCTTGAATCCATGGTACGAATATATATTCGATAGGTCCCATTGGCATCAAAGCAGGTTAAAGGCAGATTGAAAGATTGAATGATCAGGTTTCCTTCCGGGGAGAAATTAATTTTTGAAGCATTTCCAACACCGGGATCCTGTTCATAGAAATATTCAAATAGAGTAATCAGAGAATCTGAAGTAACAAATAATTCAAAATTACGTCGTGATGTCTGACTCCATTTTCCGTCATTATCTCTTACCCGAGTATAAAGTTTATGATATCCTGATGAAAGACCATTAACAACGGCAGAAAAATTTTGTAAAATAACATTACCAGGCGTATTCACAATGATGGGCGTTGCCGCTCCAAAACCCGGATCGGTATCAATAAAATATTCTCCACTTTCAATATTCTTTGAATTATTAGATGAGATTATTTCAAACACTCTTCGGCCCGTTAAGCTCCATTTGCCATTGCTGTCCTTTGTCCGGATATATAGGAAATGATACCCAATGGGTAAGCCGTTAAAATTGGCAGTAAAGGGAAATGTTCCGTCCGGACCTGGTATTACATTCACCAAAGTATTATTTCCTACCCCCGCATCCGCATCAACAAAATATTCTACCTGTATTATGTCTTGGGCCGAAGCGAATAATTGCAGGCATAAGGAGCAATATATTAAATATAACCTTTTCATTTCTTCATCAGTTAATGGTTCTTGCTTTTATGGTTACAGGTAATCCGGCTGGTGTTGCAACACCCGGAGTTATAATTTCATATATAACCGGGATAGCAGCCAAACCCGAAAGCGTATAGCGGCTGGTAATCGCAGTTCCCCCAAAACTGCCACGGTCTGTACCGTCCGAACCATTATTATTAGCCTGGGATCCGGGGGCAACCTGGTAAGCACCATCTGTAGAAGTTGACGTAATAAATAGTGTTGAAATACCTGGAACCACAAGATTATTATTCGAATTGCCAAATTGAGTAACGAGTGTTCCAATGTTGTAGGCAATAACTCCTGAAGAGGCTCCAATATTAACAATCGCATTTGTTGGCATCAGAATATTATTTCGGAATTCACTGGTCGAAAATGCCAGGTTGGGTGTTGCCAGGTTATCTGTCCCATCGAAAACATTATTGTTACATTGTAAAATTGGCCAGACCGTTGTAGGATTAGCTATTGGAGTACCCCAGGTTAATGTTTTTTGACAAATATTATTGTTGAAAATAATATCCGTAGGAGGAATAAAGGCAGTGTTTCCATTTGTAAAAAGGGCATTTGTAACTATAGTATTGGGGAAAAAATTCTGGAGAATATAAACATCAGACAGGGCTGTTTCAAACCGGACACCCCTTTCAATTCTGCATCGCTTTACCGTTATTCCACTTGCACTCACATACACGTATCCATCCGCGGTATTGCCATCGTTTACCACATTCAACCCTATAACCTGCGATTGAGCTATATTAAGAATTATATAGGCTATTTTTGATTCGAGCGTATTGCTGGATGTGTTTGGGTTTTGTGTTAAAAAATATCCGCTGCCAATAATGACCAACCTCTTGGTAATAGTTGCTTCCGTATAAACTTCCGTAGAGCCTTCAACATAGATGCTATCACCCGGGTTTACAATTCCAAATGCCACGGCCTGACTTACCTGCTTGAATATCGGGTAAGCAGCGGTACCGCCAAAATTGTCGCCCCACAACGTCGATCCGTTGTAATTGGACTTATTATTCACCCGCCAGATTTTAGCCTGGCTTTGATTTGCAATAAAAATTGCCAAGGTTAATACTGTTATTTTGAGATAATTCTTTTTCATATTTTCAATTTTGAGAAGTATACTTTTTCGAACAGACATTACATCAGGGCTCATTACAATTCTTAATTGAGAAAATTAATAAATTACCTGGCAGTAAGCGATATTTTTCCACTGCCAAACTCATTAATACTATATTTGGCCGCCAGTTTTGCATCAATAGACGTTACCAAATCATCAACCGAGCCAGCATGCTCAAACTTCATTGTTCCCTTTCCGTTACTCATTGTTTTTTCCAAAACGGTCCCTTTGGTTCCCAGAAAATCGAGCAATGGTTTTAATTTGGCAAAATCCGCGTTTTGAACAATTATGTTGGTAATAGATTTGGACTTCCCATTTTTAACGGAAACAGCGTTGCTGTTGGCGGCGGGTAATGGTAGCTTGTCCTTATTGGCAGCTATAAACTCCACCGCCTGGGTAATTCCTTTCTCACAAGCGTCGGCTAATGATTTATTTTGACCCACTCCCAAAAAAGTTCTTCCTTTTACATTTATATCTGTGGAGTTGATAACTTCCCTTGTTTCTGCATTTACCAGTGAAATAGAAAAGCCAACCTTTGCATTACCCACCATATTAGTAGTTCCATAGCCACCGGGGTTGTAGTAGTCGGTTACCTTACCTATAACAATTACCTGGGCCCCTTTCATCTTTCCAACATCGGGTGCCGACCCTGCTTCCGTACTGCCGCTTGCCCCGAGATTAATTTCCTGGTTAATATCTCCAATATCCGTCATCCTAAGTAAAACATTAAAGCAATCTACCTGCTGAAGTTTACTGTTTAGCTGATCAGCCAGTTCTTCTCCAAACTTTCCCTTTGCCGCCGGGGCAGACACTTTAAAACTGGATACGGCCATCCGCACTCTTTGTTCCGGGGACAATCCTTCGCATTGCTTTTTGATTTGGTCGAAAGTTACTTTCTGGGCCATTCCAACCTGGGCTAAACTTATCATGGCAGAGGCCAGGAAACCTAAACGGATAATCTTTTTCATAACGTTATTTTATATATTACCTGAACTTGTTTATTAACGAAAGGCACAGCAAACTTAAGTACAACCGGATCCGGCAACAATCCACATTTATTACATGCGTCACATGAATTATTATTTGCAGGTAACCAGTTGGTTTTTGCAGTATAATTACTATCTTATTGAATAATATTTACTCCTCTAACCAAAACCTATTCCAATGCGGGGTATTCTGTTCCTTATCACCAGCCTTGCTTTTACTTTCGCCCTTAACCAGGCAAGTTCTCAAACTGTTGACTCCCTGCAAAGAGCGTTGGCTGCTCACCTCACCGAAGACAGCACCCGCTTGAATCTTTTGCTCGATCTTTCCACTAAGTCCAAGAATTATTTCGAATCCAGCGAGGCAGTTGAAAAAGCCATTCTGCTTGCAAAAAAACTGGGACTAAGATTTAGATTGGGGCAGGCTTATATCAAAAAGGCAGCTATTGCCTTAGATGAAGGGTATGACACCTTGGCCGAAATGACGCTTCCCCTGGCTTTATCAACTTTTCAGCAAGAGCAATCAAAAGAAGGAGAAGGTCTATACTATCGGGGCATGGCTCGGGTATTTCAATTCCGGTCGGACTATCACAATGCGATTGAATATAATAACAAAGCGCTTAGTTTATTCGCGGAGGTAAAAAATATTCAAATGATGGGGAGTAGCAATTTAGATATTGGGGTTTGCTATTATTTCCTCGCAGATTACGTCAGGGCCAATGAATTTTACCTGGCAGCAAAAAAATATTATGAGAAATCCAATGATGCGAAGTCACTGATGTTAGTTATAAACAATTTAGCGATGATCAACAGAGAACAGAAAAAATATGCCACAGCCATTGCGCTATACCGAACCGCGTTAGATAACCCGCAAAAGGTAAAGGATAGCAGTGCGATATCCAAACTGTTGCAAGGAATTGGAATTACATACGACCTGATGCTCAATTCTGACAGTGCCATATGGTATTATAAACTGGCATTGGGCATAAATAGAAGAAATAATTTTTCATTAGGCATCGCCGAAAATCTAACCAATCTGGGAATATCCTATAATGATATTCATCAATATACAGTGGCTTACCAATATTATATGGAGTCTCTTCAGTTGTTTAAAATATTGAACCGTCCATACAATATCAGTCAATTACAAACAGATATTGCCGAATTATATATAAACGCTCCTGATAGCTTTTTTTCCCGTGAAACCATTCCTATCAGAGAAAGATATATTCGTGCCATAGTCCTGCTTAAGAATACCATTACCCGTTGCGAGCAGGAAGGCACCCAGGATACCGAACAAGTTGCGTGGAATTCTCTAAGCGGCGCTTACGCTAAGGTGGGCAACTATAAAAAAGCCTATGAGGCCATTACCAAAGCCATGCTGCTAAAAGACAGTATTTTAAATGAAGAAAAAATTGAAGCCACCACCCTGCAAAATGCCCGTGCGGACTTTGATAAAAAGGAAGCTGTATTATTGGCTACCCACGAAGTGGAATTAATAGAACAAAAAAAAGTAAAATATGCCCTTGCCGGTGGAGTAGGACTTTTATTAATAGGTGGCAGCATAAGCTTTGCATTCTATAAGAGAAAAAGAGATGCTCTCAGCAAACAAAGGGATGCAGAATTAAACGCTGAAATAAGTGATACGGAAATGAAAGCCTTGCGGGCCCAGATGAACCCGCATTTTATTTTTAATTCACTCAATTCAATCAGCGATTATATTGCAAAGAATAATATCGGTGCCGCCGATGAATACCTGACAAAATTTGCCAGGCTAATGCGCATGATCCTTGAAAACTCAGAAAAAAAAGAAGTATCGCTGGTGGAAGACCTGAAAGCACTTGAATTATATATGCAACTCGAATCATTGCGGATGAGAAACAAATTTGTATATGAAATAAATGTTGATGAATCCATTGACAAAGAAAACACCCTGGTGCCTCCTTTATTACTCCAGCCTTTTGTAGAAAATAGTATCTGGCATGGAATAGCTCAAAAGGAAGGTACCGGAAAGATCCTGGTCACTATAAAGCGGGAAAAAGAAATGATCAGTTGCATTGTGGAAGATGATGGAATAGGCAGGGATCGCGCTATCGAATTAGCTAGTTCTCATCCCGGGGCTATGCAAAAATCACTAGGTATGAAAATCACCAAAGCGCGCATCGACGTTATGAATAAGGTCAAGAAATCAGAAGCATTTATTCATTTATCCGATCTCGCAAAAGGGACAAGAGTAGAAGTACAACTTCCGCTTGAATTAAGTTTATAGATACACTCATTATGATAAAAGCAATAATTATCGACGATGAACAACACTGTATCGACCGGCTGGCAGGTTTAGTGGAGCGCCATTGTAAAGAGACCCTGGAGTTGGTCGGATGTTTTTATACTGTCGAGGATGGACTTAAAGCCATACGATTATTGCAACCTCAACTAATATTCCTCGATGTACAGATTAAAAACAAGACAGGGTTTGACCTGCTTCGGCAGATCCATGACAAAAGTTTTGAAGTAATATTTACGACAGCTTACGAGAAATATGCGGTGCAAGCCTTTCGGTTCAGCGCCATTGATTATTTATTAAAACCGGTCGATCAGGAAGACCTGTTGGAGGCAGTTGCAAAGCTTTCGTCAAAGAAGCCGGCTTATGAATTAACACAGAAATTGGAAACATTACTCGACAACATGGAGCAACTCAAGCAATATACGCCTCCTAAAAAAATCATGGTGCCTACCATCAAGGGTTTTGAATTATTACCAGTGATAGATATTATCCGCTGCCAGAGCGATATTAACTATACTACTATTTTTATGAAGGACCGCCAAAAATTAGTAGTAGCAAAAACATTAAAAGAGTTTGAAGAAATGCTGGAAGAATATAATTTTTTTCGTGTTCATAACTCCCATCTCATAAACCTGGCTTATGTAAAAAGCTATAATAAAGGAAAAGGCGGATCTGTTTTAATGATTGATAATTCAGAAATAGATGTATCTACCCGTCGAAAGAACGATTTACTTAAAAAACTCGCCGAAAAATAGCAGGAAGATTTTTAGAACATTAGCGACTCGAGAGGTTGGATGCGAATTATACTGGATACTGTATAAGGCTTTCAGAATTCCAATTGGACGAAAAATGGAATAAGGTTATTAATCAATAGCTGAACCATTATTACCAAAAACACAAAACAATCTCTCCATTGAGCCTCTTATTCCTGTGTGGCATAAACTAAGACATATTAGTATTTCAATTAAAAAGAGTGATATCTATTGTTTCGATGTATAAATAATTTATAATTTTCTATTACAATACAAGACTTGTTTTTCCAGGTGCATTATTATGTGTGCAGCTTATTATCACTATTTTTGACACAAATTTAGTTGACATGTACCAAACATTGTTGATATCCCTCGAAAAGAACATTTTTACTATCACCATCAATCGCCCCGACAAACTGAATGCCCTCAACAAGATGGTTTTTGATGAATTGAATACTGCGCTGGATGAAGTATATACTAACAATGAAATACGTTCGGTGATCATTACGGGAGCCGGACCGAAAGCCTTTGTAGCAGGTGCCGACATCTCCGAATTCAATGGGCTTAACAAAGAGCAGTCAATGGCAATGGCTCAACGCGGGCAGGATATTTTTTTTCGCATTGAAAATTCTTCCAAACCTATTGTGGCGGCCGTTAATGGTTTTGCCCTGGGGGGTGGTTGCGAACTGGCGATGGCCTGCCATTTTCGTATAGCGTCTGATAATGCGAAGTTTGGTCAACCGGAAGTAAACCTGGGTTTGATTCCCGGATATGGCGGCACCCAACGGTTAACCCAATTGATCGGGAAAGGGAGAGCTATTGAATTGCTTGTTTCCGCCACCATGATTGATGCGAATACCGCTCTTCAATATGGCCTGGTAAATTATGTGGTGTCACCGACAGAGCTACTGGCTAAGACTCAATCTATTTTGAATATCATAAACAGCAAAGCTCCCATAGCCGTTGGCCATTGCATTTCTTCCGCCAATTGCGTTTTTGATAAACAAAAAGATGGATATGTAACAGAGGTAACATTATTTGGAGAATGCTTTACTTCGGATGATAGCAAAGAAGGAACAACGGCTTTCCTGGAAAAACGAAAGGCAAACTTCAGGGGGAAATAAAAAAACGACGGTAGTTTGCAGAACAAACTACCGTCGTCAATTAGAAAATAGAATTATGCTTTTTGCTGGGCAAACTCGAGGTTGAGATTAATCTTCACTTCTTTTCCTACTACTGCACCACCTGCTTCGGTAATGGTATCCCATTTCAAATTATAATCGAAACGGTTAACGGAACCCGCTGCTTTAAAGCCGGCTTTGGTATTTCCCCAGGGGTCTTTAATAGTTCCGCCATAGGTTACATCAAATTTTACTCTTTTGGTGATATCACGAATCGTGAGATCTCCTTCCAGTATATATTTGTTACCACTTACTTTCTTAAAGGAAATTCCTTTGAAAGTCATTTGGGGAAATTTTTCAGCATTAAAAAAGTCGTCTGATTTCAAATGCTTATCCCGGTTATCATTATCAGTATCGATACTGTTTATATTGATCGTAAAATCTATTTTGGCATCTGAAAAATCGGGTTTGGCGGATTGAATAGTTCCCGTGTAGTCTTTAAAAGCGCCATCTACATCACTCACCACAAGATGCGTTACAGTAAACTTTACATTGGAGTGGGAATTGTCTAATTTCCATGTGTTGATTTGTGCCATGGCGCCAGCTGAAATAATCAGTGCAGCGAGGGCAATCATTGTACTTTTCATATTTCTTAATTTGTTTTGAGTTGATAAATATGAACAAATATCTGCCCAATTCTGTGTTTAAACATTGATCTATGATAAGATTTTGGCAGAATTTTGTTAAGAATCCTCGTGGATTGTCTTGGAGACAAATTATGTTAGAAGAAGCTCAATGATAAAGGACTTAATAGACGGCAGCGTGGTATAAACTAATTTCTCCAATTACCGGGCTAGCTTTACTACCGGTGATCGTTAGTCTTAGTTTAGAGGAATTTTGTATCGCAAACTGCAAAATCCTTTTTTTCCCAATGGTGGTACCGGCAATTACTTCCTGGTATTTCATTCCATCCCAGACTTCTATTGAGAAAGATTGAATGCGCTGACCGAGTTCGATATATTCTTCCAGCATCATCGTATTAAAGGTTTGAGGGGTTTTCATATCAATCTCAATCGAGCAGGTGGTCTGTCCTTCCTTCGGAGCCCAATGTGTTTTTCGGGATCCATCAGTTAATGAACCAGGAAAATAGCTGGAACGGTTAGACGAAACATCTACCTTACTATGCAATACCATGTTAGTTTTGGATAATTCATTACGCAGCCGGTGAAAGTCCATTAACGCGGCAGAATCATTTTCATGAATTAATCCCCTGGTGTCTGGCGGTACATTTAATAAAAAATTTGCTCCTCTGCCAACCGACTTGAGGTAAAGAGACATCAACTCTTTTCCCGATTTAACTTTATCATCTTCTTTGGTATGATAAAACCAACCCGGCCTTATGCTTACGTCACATTCAGCCGGTATCCAATTCTGCCCATTTACATTTCCTTTATTTAATGTGTCTTGAGATGGACCCCCGGACCCCCGGGCAAACCCGGCCGTGTCAAGCAGGTTCCAATTTGTTTCCCCTGCAATACCATTCTCATTACCCACCCAACGAATATCAGGGCCAATGTCGCTGAACACTACTGCCCCGGGTGCTGCCTGGCGAATCGCCTTTTCAAATCGCCTGAAGTCATAGACTTGTTTTTTTCCATTGGGTCCTTCTCCGTTGGCTCCATCCCACCACATTTCAAAAATGGGCCCATAGTTTTTTACAGCTTCCTTCATCGTATTTACATATACATCGTTGTATTCAGGTGTGCCGTATTTCGGATGATTTCGATCCCAGGGGGAAATATAAATACCAAATTTTAATCCGTATTCTTTGCATGCTTCAGCTAGCTGTTTTAACACATCTCCTTTCCCATTTCGCCATTTACTCTCCCGTACCGTATGCGTAGAAAATTTACTGGGCCATAAGCAAAATCCATCGTGATGCTTGGCTGTAATGATTATTCCCTTTGCCCCGGCTGTTTTTGCAATGCGCGCCCATTGACGGCAATCGAGTTGTGTTGGATTGAAACTATCAGGGTCTTCTGTTCCATGTCCCCATTCCAAATCAGAAAATGTATTCGGTCCAAAATGCATAAACAGGTAAAACTCCATATTATGCCAATTCATTTGTTGTTTAGATGGCAATGGTCCGAATGGCTTTAAGGGTTGCGCAAGAATAATGAAAGACAATAAGGATAAATGAATGGTGACAATTATTCTTTTCATGATATATTCATTAAGACTTCGTTTTTTATAACCGCCTCATTTATTTTTTGATCCGGGTTCATGATATAGGTAACCAGCGAATTATTATTCAGCAATTCCACCACCCGGAAGCCCCGGTAAGCAGTTCCCCAGTTCCCTCCAAAGTGCGCATCGAATATAAATGGAATTTCATTTTTTCTTTTGATGCCTTCTTCATCATGATCGTGTCCATTGAATACGGCCCGGACATTTTTGTGCGCAGCGAACAAATCAAATAAATCCGGGCAATCAACCGCATGTTTGGTTAGTTTACCTGGATTGATATGAAGAAATATGAAAATATTCTTTTGCGATCTATGCTCCGCTAATTTTTGTTTGAACCAGGATATATCGGGGCATAAATAATCGCCCTTTTCATTTGAAGTGGTAGCGATTAAAATAGTGGTTGATCGTATACTGAAATCAAGATTCACCGGCATATTCCAGATATCTTCCCATTCCTGGGCGGATACGTGGTCATGATTTCCCTGGCTCACATAGTATGTTACCTGTAATTTATCGAGTGCCTGTTTTGCTGCGGGAAGGTGCTTCTTATCATCGTGAATAATATCCCCATTAATAACCCCGAATGCAAAAGGATTTTTTTTATGCTCCTCGTTGATTCGCTTTACTACCTCCGAAAAATAATTTTCATAATCAGTACCGGGTTGCCCGTAATGTCCGTCGGAAGCCACAACAAACCGAAGTCTTACCTTAAGTTTAGCCACTTCATTGACCCATTGCTCGCTCCCCTGCACAATCTTGCCATTGGAGAGCAATACAAAAACAGGAGATGCTATTTTAATAAAGTCGCGTCTGTTCATTTCCAAAGATTAAAAATATTTACCGCGGAGGACATGAGCGAGGAGAGGCAGCACGGAGCCTCTCTGCGGGATCTCTTGAAACTCCCGTTCTCTGCGGTTAATTGTCTGAACTGTGATTCATGGGAATATTGGTTTAAATTGAAATTAGTCTATTAAACGTTCTCCTTGGGTGCCCGTCACCAAATCAAATATTTATCACCGGCACGACTATTCATTGTTGTCCATTTTTAATAATTATTGTTTCCCCTTTCTGCATATCAGTTTGCAAAATTCCAGTAAGTACTTTATATTTTTTTTTATTGTTAGTGAAATGAAAAGTTTGGAAAGGTAATTTTAAGAAAAGCTTACCTCCTGCTTCGGCGGTCACTATTATTTGATCAATTATACCATTCACTTTTCTGGCGGAAACCAGGTATGCTCCTTCCGTCCTCAAAGTATTAAAAGAA
The DNA here is from genome assembly GCA_963775145.1 of uncultured Chitinophagaceae bacterium. Taxonomy (GTDB): domain Bacteria; phylum Bacteroidota; class Bacteroidia; order Chitinophagales; family Chitinophagaceae; genus Endoryza. The sequence goes on along the minus strand of CAVZHZ010000004.1, from coordinate 96,808 downwards.
ACATCTTTCCAACTTTCCGGTACAGCAGGAAATACTTCGATATATCCCTTATGGCTTTGGATTAACAATTCATGAACTCCCTGTGCAAAGGCAAAATTACCCTCTAAGGTGAAAGGGCGATAAGTAAAATTGGAATACTGCCCTCCTTTCTGATCGCCATTTAAGTGAAAACTATTGGAGGAACAAAAATTGGAAGCAAAAATCTGAAGCATTTTCACCGCATTATCTGCTTCTTTGGCCCTGGCATAAATATTGGCGGCCCAACTGAAAGAATAACCACACCATTCTCTTGTTCCGATTTTTTCCAGATGCCGTAATGATTTTCTTATAATATCATTCCCGGTCGAATCTTCTACGTTCAATAATCCCAAGGGATGGATGGCCATCAACTGCGCATGATGACGATGTGATTGATCCAGGTTTTGGCCGGGGGCAATGGTTAATCCGCTCTCATTAATATTATAACCGGGTAATTCCTTTTTTATACTGTACCAATACGTTGAAGTTTTCTTTTGCCCGATAAGATCATGAACCGCCGCATTCATTCTAAAAAGGGAAAAAGCTAAGGAGAGATCATAATTTGTCCAATCTTTAAACCAGGCAGTAACCCTATTATCGTTATACTCCGGGCTTGAACTTAAGGCAATCCTTCTCATATCGCCCTTTGGCGATGAAAGATTATCGAGAAAAACAGCCACCTCATTAATGTAGGGAAATGCATATTTTTCCAGGAATACTTTATCCATACTATATTTCCACTGCCAGTAAAAATGTTGTGCCAGCCAGGCAGCGGTGGTGGGACTCATGGAGTACTGTACCCAACCTCCCATTTCCTTTCCGGAAATGTTAGTTACGCCTGGTACATTCAATCCTGCTATATCAAAATATCTTTTAGTCCAACGCTTATTTACTTCTTTTACTTTCCAAAGCCAGTTGGTATAACCAGCCGTTAAGTCCAAATGATTGCCGCTATATCCCGGCCAATAGCTTAACTGGGTATTAAGATCATGATGAAAATCACCTTTCCATGGAGGAAGATTGCCGTTATCAGCAGTCCATATTGCCTGTAAAGAGATGGGTGCTGTATTGCTTCTCGCCACACAGGCGAATTTATACATCTCAAGGTAATACTGTTTTTCTAATTGCTTATCGGGTAAGGTTACTGATGACCTGCTCCAATAATCCTTCCACCATTGGATATGCGAGGGCCAGTAAGTCGGTTCCTTCAATGATGATTGGATATCTGGAAGAATCGCTGGTTTATTATTGCTGATGGTCCATTGCCCAATAATTTTATTACCCGGCATCCGATTCCATTTCACTAATACTTCATAATAATTATTCTGCCAGGTGGGTTGATGGTAAAGAATACTGCCCGCGGCTTTAATAATAGTACCTTTTTTATACCCCAATTGTTCCAGACCCTGCCCTTCCACACTATTACCTTCTATGCCTTTTTTTCCTGAATTATAATTCGGAATAATTAATTCGGGGTTGATGATATCTTCCGGAACATTTTCCCATCCAAAATAACCTACCAGTTTGGATGCATGAACATAATTATTAAATAGTACGCCATTCTCAAACTTAATAATACTAAGCCCGGTTTTAATATCTAATTCATTGGAAATTACTTTTCCCAGGCGCTCCATATCAAATTCCAATGCGGCGCCTGGTATTTTCGTAGGAGCCGGATATTTTTCATAGGGTTCATCTCCTCTTTTTTGAACCGAATCGTATTGGTTGAGTTTTACTTTTTCTCTCACCCACCTATAGGTTAGTTTGTCTATTTCGGGCATCGGCCGTTCATCCCAGAGATCAACCCGATCCAGTGAGAGTCGTACTTTATTATTCTTTTGCCATATTAATGCGCCTAACCATCCATTGCCCAATGGAATGGCTTCATCCCATCTGCCGGCAAGTGAATCGAACAAAAGATTGTGTTCCTTCCCTGGCTGCGTTTTCCCCTTGAGCGAAATATTCAAAAAAATCACCAGGAATAAATAGTAAACTACTTTTTTCATTCTTCAGTTATTTTGTTCATTTACGTACATCTTTTTTTTCTGTTGTATCTGATTCCAGAACAGGTAAGGGATAACCCCCGCTGTCGAGTACCGTATGGGGGAATAAATTTTTCAAATTCACCCAGTCTGTTGGCTTAAGACCTGATCTGTACAGGTAAACAGAATGCAGTTTATTCAATGGTTTTAGTTGCTCCATTCCCTGCAGCGTAATTTGGGTTCCAACCAGGTTAAGGTACTGAAGGTTGACAAGTGATTGCAATTGAATTAACCCTTTGTCAGAGATATTTGTGTTATCGAGATATAATTTCATTAAGGCAGAACATTGTCCGATAATTTTCAGTGCCTCATCAGTTACAGGCGCATTACTCAATCTTAAGGCCAACAGTTGCTTTTTTAACGGCAGGAGCAGGGCCATATCTTTATCCGAAACACTTTCCACACCAATAAAACTTACCTGCAGGTAATTACTATTTTCCGCTACAGGCGAAACGGCGACTCCCCTCTTTTTCAACAACGTCAATGAAGCGGTATCCGCGGGTGAAACCAGCGCTTCGGGTATCAACAGTATCTCCGGCTCTTTCTTTTGTTGCAATGAGAGCAGGACCGGCTTTATCTTCTCCGGCTGATTTAATTCCTTTACCCTTTTATCGAAGGAGGCTCCACTTTCAATCCACCAATGCAGCAGGGCAATCTCTTTTTCATTCAGTTGTGGTTTCTCCTTGGGAGGCATGTGATGTTCTTCATTACGTTTTAATAGCAATCTTTTGATCATTTCGCTCCTTTCTGCATTACCGGCTATTACATCATTGCCTTCCTTCCCTCCTTTCATAATAAATTCGGGCTTATCCAGCCGCAACTTTCCTTTTTGTTTGTTAGGTCCATGACAACCATAACACTTTTCCTCTAACAGAGGCGATACCACGTCTGAATAGACAAGCGCGGATTGCACATCGGGCAACGGTTTTCGAACTACTTTCTTACCATCGCTACCTGCGCCAATAGGTTTTGTAAGATAATCAGCTCCGTGGGTGAGCGATCCGCCCAAATGTCCTGTTATAATTATTAAAGAAAATAAAATGACCGCTATCCATTTGGCAAAACCGGCGTTTACAGAACGACGATATAAATAGTATTGAAGAATTCCCACCACCGCGACCGAAATACCCAACCATTGATGCAGATCCACCAGTTGCTCCTCATAATCGCCGCTCTGACTAAGCAAGTAACCACTTATGCAGGAACCAATGGCTGACAGCATCCCCCAAAACAATGCAATACCAATAGCAGGTTCTAATTTTTTGTAGGATTCTTTAACGACCAGCCATTGAAATAAAGAAGCCAATAATAGTATGCCAATGGGCAAATGAACCAGAACGGGATGAAAGCGGCCGATGAATTCAATCATTAAAATACCTGTTTTTATTTCTTGTAACAAAGCAATGAAATGAGTTTACCGTTGCGCTTTCGCGCCGGTGCAGGGAATTAAGAATACCTTTTCCTTAATACATTCATCATATGCACATTAATTCCCCATTGGTCGGCTACCGGTTGACGGGTATATGGTAAGGTCCATAAATAATCAGGCGGGCCAAACTCTGTTAAAATAGTCAGACGCTCTCCGTTCTTTTTTTTGCGCTCAACTACTTTATCCCACCAACTGAAATGTTGCCTGACTGCGTTATCCCATTCGGGTGCGCGGGGATCGCTAACCTGGGGCCCTTCGGCATGGCCTACCCGCGCGTGAATATGTTCGGTTCGGGATAAAGTAAGCTCAAGTGTTTCCGGTTGATCAGCCAATAATGATTCATGGACCGCACACCAATGTGATAGATCCGCGGTAATGCGCAGGTCGGGCAATTTATCGATATAATTTTTAGTGACAGGAGCCGAGTATAAAGTTCGGCCACGATGTGTTTCATGGTATATAGGAATACCGGTTTGTTTTGTTACCTGGGTAGTAAAATCTATAAAGGGTTTATTCTGATCAAAAGAAAAAAAATCTTTACCCGAATGACAATTGATATATAGGGGGTTTAGTTTGGTTCCGGCCATAAGGGCCTCCTTAAATTGAATTAAATGTTTTTGAGGATCAAGGTCACTCCCGCCGCATAAAAGGCCCAGGGAAACCTGGTGCTTTTTTACCGCATCGGCTAATTCAGTTCTTCCTTTATCATCTCCCGGCACCCATACTTCCATACCATTATATCCTTCTTTTTTTATCCGTGCGCAAAATTCGTCGTAGTTCCCTGAGAAGCCCCAATTGGTTGCCAGTATGAGCAATTCAAAATCTTTATTACTGCCATCCAATGAAAAGGGGGCTGTTGCAAAGGTGTCCAGAGTTGATAATAACAAAGCGGAACTGGTGACTGAAGTAAGTCCTAAAAATTTTCTACGATTGATGGACATGGGAAAATAATGGATTTGTTATTGAATGGTTATGCGCGTTATTCGATACAGGCTGCGGGCATTACTCACCATAGCATTTGCGAAGGTGGAGTGCGGGATTAGATATTTCTTACAGTTCAATCTTTTGCTTTTGCTATGTTTACTCTTATCCCGTATCAAATATCAAGTATAATAAATCTAACATCCTGTATCAAGAATCTCCTATCAGGTTTATTGAATCACGTTCCCAATTTCTTTCCCTTCGAATCTAACCCCTCGCTTTATGCAATCACTTCTTCAATGACCCGACCGGATACGTCGGTTAACCGGAATGGCCGGCCTTGTGATTCATACGTGAATTTTTCGTGGTCAAAACCTAAGCGATTTAAAATTGTAGCCTGTATATCGAAGGGTTCTGTTTTTCCACTTATTATGTCGTATCCAATTTCATCTGTCTCTCCATAACTGGTTCCGCCTTTTATTCCACCGCCGGCCATCCACATGCTGAAAGCCGCGGCGTGATGATCTCTTCCTTTATAAGGCATCTGCTTTCCTTCCCGGTTTTCCTGCATAGGCGTTCTCCCAAATTCGGATCCCCAAACAACAAGGGTTTCGTCTAACAATCCCCTTTGTTTTAAATCGAGCAGCAAAGCAGTTACACACCTGTCTATTTTGCGGCACTTATTCACCAATCCGATATCCACCGCGTTCCCGGCCGAATCACCATGTGTATCCCAACCCCAATCAAATAACTGTACAAAGCGAACCCCCTTTTCTACCAGTTTTCTGGCAAGCAACACATTGTTGGCAAAGCAGGCTTCGCCTGGTTTTGTGCCATACATAGTGTGAATGTATTCCGGTTCGTCGTTTATATTCATTACTTCAGGTACAGAAATCTGCATCTTATACGCCATCTCATATTGCGAAATTCGGGAAAGAATTTCGGGGTCCTTATATTCTTCATACTGTTCCTTGTTCACTTTATTAATAGCATCAATTGATGCTTTTCGAATATCCCGGTCCATTCCATTTGGATCTTTAATAAACAAGACCGGATCGCCCTCACTTCGGCATTGTACTCCCTGGTAAACACTGGGTAAGAAGCCACTGCCCCAAACACTTTTTCCTGCATCGGGGTTATTCCCGCCGGAAGTCAACACCACAAATCCAGGTAAGTTTTTATTTTCGGTACCCATTCCATACGTTACCCATGAGCCAATACTTGGTCTTCCTAACCTTGGAGTACCCGTATGCATCAGTAGCTGCGCCGGGGCATGATTGAATTGATCGGTAGTTACTGCATTTAAAATAGCAATATCATCAATAACCGTCGCGAGATGCGGTAAGTTGTCAGATAACCAAATACCACTTTGACCATGTTGCCTGAAATTGGCTTGTGGTCCTAACATTTTAGGAACCCCCCGGATAAAAGCAAATTTCTTTCCTTCCAATAATGATTGGGGACAATCCTGCCCATCGAGTTTTGCCAATTCCGGTTTATAACTAAACATTTCTAACTGCGATGGAGCACCGGCCATATGTAAATAAATAACCGATTTAGCCCTGCCCGGAAACATGGGTGCTTTGGGCGCCAGCGGATTGGCCGGATCAAATAAGCTTGTTGCTGAGGATGGAGAGCCCGATCCGCAACTACCCAATAAGGAACCCAGGGCTAATGCTCCCAGGCCCATAGCGCTTTCTTTTAAAAAATGACGGCGGGTATAATGCTGCAATATAGCCAGCTCCGCTTCTTTTAATAATCGTTGATTATGTATTTCTTTCTGCGTCATAATTTAAATTATTATCAGCCCTTCCCGATTCATTCATCAATTTTTATTGACCCATTCATCCAGGTTTAACATCGCATTCGCCACTACAACCAGTGCGGCTGTTTCTGGATGATTATGCTTATTCATTACTCCTATCATTTCGCAGGTGGCTGTTTCATCCTTCCTGAATTTATTAATGGAACTTTTATATAATTCTACCAGTGCACTCAGTCTTTTCTCGGAGATGGGCTTATATAACATCGTTTCATACCCTTTCTGGATTTGCTTATTAACTTCCTTTCCACCATGTTCCTGCATCTGATAAGCGAATTGCCTCGCCATTACCAGGTAAGTAGAATCATTCAAGGTTGTCAATGCCTGCAACGGAGTATTGGTACGGATTCTCCTGGTAACACAAACTTCCCTCGCACCACCATCATACGTAATCATAGAAGGATAAGGGGCCGTTCTTTTCCAATAGATGTAAAGAGCTCTTCTAAATTGATCTTCCCCGGTACTCATTTGCCACGTGTCTCCATTATAAGGAGAGCGCCAGATACCATCCGGTTGAAATGGCATTACACTTTTACCATACATCTTTTCACTCAATAAACTACTTACGGCCAATGCCTGGTCCCTTAATTGTTCGGCTGATAACCTTATCCTGGGGCCTCTTGCATATAATTTATTATTCGGGTCCTTCTTTAGAAGTTCATCACTCACTTTTGAATGCTGCCGGTAAGTGGCCGACCATACCATTTCTTTCAGCAATGCTTTTATACTCCAGTTAAAATCATTCATAAACTGCCAGGATAAATGATCAAGCAGTTCTTTATGCGTGGGAGGAATGCCCTGGGTTCCCAGATCTTCCAATGTTTCGGCTAATCCGTAACCAAATAATTGTTCCCAGAGGCGGTTCACCATTGTTCTTGCCGTTAGGGGATTCTTTTTATCTGTCAGCCACATGGCCAATCCAAGCCTGTTCTTCGGTGCATTAGCCGGCATTGGATTCAATATATGAGGTACATCCGGAGATACTTCTTTTCCCTTCATTAACCAGTTACCCCGTTCAAAAACATGCGTGGATCTCCACTGTTCGCTGTTGTTCTCAATCATTACCGGGGTAGCTTCCACGGGAACCTGCATCAGATAATTAAACTTACTGAAGGCGGAATCATAACCGGGTTTTCCTTTGCCGGGAAAATATTCTCCAAAATGAAACCATTCAAACATAACGCCGGTTTCGTTGGGAGTTTTTATATCCGGACTAAAATATTTAAAATACAACGTATGATTTCCATTCACCGGCGATAGAGGAGCAGCACCAATTTTCCATTCGCCCTTTGTATTAGCCAGGGGAATCGTATTTATTAATTGTCCATTTAAACTATCCAGGTATATAAACCATTTACCGCCATCATAGTTACTGGTATAGCGGAATAATACTTCTTTCTTATTATCCAACACCACATTCGTTAAGCGGCAGGTTCCTTTATTCCGCAGCCCGGCATACCAACTACTTATCAGTGCCCCATTCACGAATTGATCGCACTGGAGGGAGTTTATGGATGGCTGCCAGGTTTTTAAGAAATGATAATACTTCTTAGCTTCTTCAGTGGAAACATTTTTTTGCAGCCACCCGGTTAATTGAACCAGCTTGACACTATCGTCCGAATTGTATTGGCGCAGTACCGGGTACTCAGACTGTGTATCTTCATCGCGGCTATTGTTAAAAAAAGCCATGAACTTATAATACTCATCGTGTTTGAACGGATCATAAGGATGGCTATGACATTGAACACAATTAAAGGTGGTTCCCATCAATGCACTCCAGGTTGTGTTTACTCTATCGAGTACGGCCGCCGTTCTGAATTCTTCGTTTTCGGTACCCCCCTCGTCATTTGTCATAGTATTACGGTGAAAAGAAGTGGCGATATATTTCGCATCATCGGGATCAGGCATTAAATCGCCGGCCAGTTGTTCGATCAAAAAATCATTGTATGGTTTGTCTGCATTGAATGCTTTGATGAGCCAATCCCGGTATTTCCAGATATTGCGGCTGCGGTCTGCTTCATACCCACGTGTATCCGCATAGCGCGCAAGATCAAGCCAGAGAGAGGTCCATCTCTCTCCATATCGGGGAGAAGCCAATAAATCCTCTACCAGTGTACTATATGCTTTGTCTGAATTATCATTTAAAAATTTCCTGGCAATATCCTCAGCCGGCGGAAGCCCTGTTAAGTCGAGACTCACTCTTCTCAGCAATGTGGCCTTGTCGGCTTCCGGAGAGGGGGATAATTTTTCTTCTTTTAACTTCTGTAAAATAAACTTATCAATATCGTTTTTGATCCATTCGTTAGTTAAATCAGGAACCTCTTCCTGCTTTACCGGGATATATGCCCAATGCTCGCCCCATGGTGCTCCTTCTTTTATCCATTGACGTAAAATATTGATCTCGGTTTTTGAAAGTGGTTCGTGCTTGAACGGCATTCTTTCTTCCGGATCCTGCTCGGTTATTCTTCTGATCAATTCACTTTCGCCTGGTTTGCCGGGTATGATCGCTGGCTTACCAGATTTGGTATTCCCTAATGCCTCCTCGCGGAATAATAAACTAAATCCCGCTTTTTGTTTAACGCCGCCATGACAAGCGATACACTTTTTGTTAAAAATGGGTTTAACCTGGGTATTATAATCAATCGGTTTATGACTGGTGCTAAGGACAAAAATTACGGCCACTGCCACCAGGGCCGCCACCACCAACCAGATTTTTTTTGAGAAGATAAAATTCATATAACCGCAACATTTTCGGTTGCTGAAGTTAATAATAATTAACGAAGCGCTAGCCTTTTGTATCACGCAAAATAACCGCTACCCCAACTTTGTCCTTGCTTTAATACTGCCACCGGTTGATCAACCGATTGCGCATTGTTTATAAACTCATCAATATTGGCTGTGTTAAAAGCAAACATATCATAATGACAGGGGATAACATACCTGGCGCCCATTGCTTTGCCTAACAGCACCGCTTCCCGGCAATTGAGATTTCCGGCCACCCCCCTGGAGGAAATGTTACCATTAATCGGTAATAAAGCTATATCCACCTTAAAAGGTTTCAGCATACTAACCATCTCATCAAACCAAAGAGTATCTCCACTGTGATAAATTTTCCAACCCCCGAATTCAATTACATACCCCATGAATTGGCAATTGCCCCTTGCATCTCTTTCTATCTCGTTATGTTTAGCCGGAATGCCGTGAAAGGTAAAATGACCAATGGTAACGGATTCGCCATCATTTAATCCAACAGGGAAATCCAGCGGGCAATGCACGCGCTCCGCGACAAATTCGCGGTTAGCTTCGGGGATAATAAAAGTAATCTGCGGGTTATTCTTCAAGACAGGAATTAATGTCTCCGCATCCAGGTGGTCGGTATGATTATGACTGGATGAAACAATGGAAATATTTTTTAATAAGTGCGGATCTACCACGCGTTCACTTAGCCGAACATGTGGCTTATCGCTGCCTTCATATTTTTTAGTAAGTGAATCGGAAAGATAGGGATCGATCAATACCCTTTGGCCATTCCACTGCAGCAGGAAACCGCTCTGCCCCAGCCACCAAAGATGAAAATGCTCTTTATCCGGAAGCAAGCCATCCATTTCAGCAATTAACTCTTTGTCTTTTTTAAAGGCTGGGATGAGAGACATGATTAGTTTGTGGTTTGTAGTTTATGGTTTGTGGTTTGTGGTTTGTGGTTTGTGGTTTGTTTGTGGTTTAAACTCCGCGCTCCTTTCATTCACCATGATTTGAGGTCTATCGTTCAGAGTTCAGTACCTTAAAAAGCCGGAAGTGATAGTTATTCAATAAATGCGCGATCTGGAAATATTTTTGTTTCCGCCGATATATTGAAAGGAATCCTCCAATAAGATTTATCTAAATAAAAAAAGTATGATACACTCTAAACAACTACAAACCACAAACTACAAACTCATTTGAATAACAAACTCTCTCTCACCTTCTTCGCTCCTTTTACCATATTGCTTAACTTTTGTCGCGAGGCCCAGCGGGCCGTTTGACTCAGTCCACAATCGGGAGCCACGGATAATTTTTCTGCAGGAATAAATTTCAGGCATCGTTGAATACGCTCTACCACATCGTCTACCGTTTCTATATAATAATTTTTTACATCAATGATACCCACCGCCACATGCATTTTTTCGGCAAATGTTTTCAATAACTCAATTTCCGAAAATTCGCGGTTGGCCATTTCTATATGGATTTCATCAATGGTGAGATCCAGGAAATCGGGTAACATTGGTTTAATACTGCGATACCCAACCGGCCTTCCTTTAAAATTTCCAAAGCACAGGTGAGTAGAAAGATTGCATTTGCCCACAATAGGTTTTACCGTTCGATTAAAAATATCAACAAAACGTTTCGTGTCTTCTTTATACGCGTAGCAACTCATGGAAGGTTCGTCCACCGTTATTTCGGTACATCCTGCCGCCACCAGGTCTTCTAATTCTTTACGGATAAAGGGTAAGAGTGCCTCGGTAATTGCATAACGATCTTTATACATTGTATTAGGGAGTAATCGCCCGCTTAACGTATACGGACCTGGTACGCTCGCTTTCAACACCGGTCCCGCGGGTGCTAATTTCTTCAACCGTAAAAATTCCTTTACGGCTCCTAATCCATGAGGGGCCGAAAGTTCTCCGACAATATTATTTTTTCCCCGCTGATCATGAGCCGGCGGTCCGAATTTACGGGTTTCGGTTTCATTGTTTTCAATTCCTTTTATATATCCATAAAAAGATAAATTGAAATCCAGGCGCGTTTGTTCCCCGTCAGTAATTACATCAAGCCCCGCCGATACCTGGTCGTGAATAGCAACTATCACCGCGTCTTCAATCATTTCTTCCAGATCAGCCGCCCCAAATTCATCTAAATGTTTAGAACCAAATTCCAGCCATCCAGGAAAAGGATAACTACCGACGACTGTGGTGCGAATGGGGGTGGGTGACATAGCTCTTAATTTATAATTCGAAATGGAAATAATAAATGAAAAATGAAGAATGATTAATAAAAAAGTAAAAGTCAACGCATAGCTCGAATCTAACTTCTTAATTTTTAATTATACATTTTTAATTTTTTATTTAACGACCTGCGTTCTTATACAACTCCGCCATCCTATGCGCATGCTCATCATACGCCGCCTCAAACAATTTTGTTGCTTTTTCATTTCCGGCTACTGCCCCCGAGGTTAGTACATAGGGAGGTTTTCCGGCAGCGGTTAACAATTGGGCCAGTTCCGCTTTAATACTGTTAATGATCATTACTCCACCCACTGTTGATCCCGGAGATACCAGTGTTTCCAATCCGTCAATCGCTATCATCGAATCGCCCAATGGAGCGCCGCTATCCAACAGCAAATCAGCGAAATCCCCCAGCTTTTTTCCATCCGGTCTCTTACTCACAGAACCATTCATATGATCTTTCGTTACCAACGCCACTACTTTTATTCCCTTTTTCTGAAATAATTCTGCCATTTCTATGGGCACGATATTACAACCACTGGAGGAAACAACGAGAGCCGTATCTACTGTATCTAATCCAAAATTTCTCAGAATTCTTTCTGCCAGCCCTGAAACATTTTCGAGGAACATAGCCTGTCGTTGTCCGTTAGCTCCCACCACCGCATTGTGATTGGTTAAAGATAATTCCACGATCGGGTTGAATCCGGGAAAAGAACCATACCGCGGCCATAACTCTTCAACCATTATCCTGCTATGCCCGCTTCCAAATACATGCACTACTCGGCCGGCCAGGATACTCGCAGCAAACCAGCGGGCTGCCTGCTGAATCGCGGGTTGCTGCGCTGTTACTTTTCCAATAATTTCATTGCATTTCTTTAAGTAGGTTTCTGTAAGGCTCATATGCAGTACTATTAATCGCTGGTCGTTTTAATAATTATCTTATCACCACCTTTCATTGAATCGAAACACATTCCGCTGCATAACAAGCTGCTCCCATTGCTCCGGCTATATCGCCAAAATGCGCTTTCACAATTTTCGTCCTATTGCCCCCTGCCCTCCATTCATACTCACTCATAAACTCTTCTAATGGTTCAAATAACTCTTTCCCTGCTTCTGTAATACCGCCACCCAGTATTATCATTTCCGGTGAAAGAATATTGGTAACCGAAGCGAGACCAATGGCTAATTTCTTAACCGAAAGAAACCAAACATTCTTTGCAAATTCATCTCCGCTCCGACAGGACGATAATAATTCATTGGTAGAAGAAAATTTTCCTCCTGATCTTTTTTCAATGGTTACATTACCGATCGCCTCTTCTAAACTGCCCGGCATTCCCGTAACATCCTTATCCCCAGTATAGTCAATCACCATATGCCCGATATGACCCGCTTTATTAAAAGCCCCCTGGTATGGCTTTCCATTTATCAGGATGGCTCCTCCCACCCCTGTTCCTAAGGTTAACATCACCACATTTTTTTTCCCCTTAGCAATACCCAATCTAGCTTCCGCCACGAGGGCCGCCACGGCATCATTCAGCACAAAACAGGAATGATGAAGATATGCTGACCAATCAAAGTTCTCCAATCCCTGCAATCGCCCCGGCATAAAAGCAATGGCGGTGTTACTTTCATTTGGTAGTCCGGGGGCAGAAATACCAATTACACAATTCTTAATGCCGGCTTTCGTCTTCAAATTATTTACCGTTTCCCCAATCGCTTTTTTCCAAACAGAATCATCCCCATCATTGGTTGCGGTGTATAATTGATGTAACAGGTTACCTTCCGCATCCATTGCTATTCCTTTGATGCGGGTACCGCCGAGGTCTATTCCTATGGTGATTGATTCCATTGTTTTATTTTTCCCCCCGGGCTAAAGCCCGGGGCAAGTCATAAAGCCCGGGGCAAGTCATAAAGCCCGGGGCAAGTCATAAAGCCCGGGGCAAGTCATCGAAGGCCATATGAATTTTTAAACTTCCCCATTTGATCCAAACTCACCATTTTGGTCAGCCAATGGACTTATCCCGATCTTTATATAGAAGAATACTGTCCTTCAGATACACTCCATCCTCCATCTACTGCAATCACTTGCCCGGTAGTAAATAGGGATTGATCGCTCATGAAATAAACTGCCAAACCATCTGCATCTTCCGGTCTTCCGATTCTTCCTCCATCCAGTGGTTGTTTACTTTTTATAAAAGTTTGCATCGTTGCATCGTTAGCAGCACGCTGTGCCATGGGGGTTTCTACCAGGGCCGGTGCAATAATATTAATCCGGATATTGTTTGAAGCATAATAAGCTGCAATGGATTTACTGAATCCAATAATGGCCGATTTGGCCGCAGCATACGCATGAGTAGCAAAATGACGAGGTGAAGGAGAAAAGCCAAGTACAGAGCCCATATTCAAAATGGATCCTGCTTTGTTTTTTTGCAGGAAGTGTTTGATGGCAGCCTGGTTTGATAACATCAGCGAAGTGAGATTTAATTCCAACGTTTTGTTCCAGCCGTCCAGCGTTAGTTCATGTAAAGGGCCATCTCCCATTTTACGACCACTTCCACCAGCTACATGATAGAGGCCATCAAAACTGCCAAAACTTTCCTGGCATAACTCAATGACCCTTGGTGAAGTACCCGCATCAGTCGCGTCGGCACAAATGGCCCGGGCTTTAGCACCCAATGCCAGCACTGCTTCATCAATACTTTTTTTATTTCTCCCGGCTATCACTACGTTCGCTCCGTTTTTTATAAATGCATGCGCCGCCGAAAGACCTAAGCCAGTGGATCCACCAATGATCACTAAATTTTTGTTTGAAAGCATTTTGCCAGATCGATAAAGATTGATTGACTCTTCTAAAGTAATTCTTTACAACGACTATTCCTCAGTTCGTAACTACTGCACCGGAGTTCTTATATAAAACAGCGGCTGGTACAGGCTGTTTTGGTATGGTGCTGCTGCTATAATGCAATTTCAGATCAATCCCTCCCGTTGCCTGTATAAAATCAAGTCGAAAAGAATGATATCCTTTCCTTAATGCAATAGCTCCCTGCTTCTCGTCGTTTCCATGCAATCCATCATGGTCAATCACTTCTTCCCCACTTATAAATAACCGGCTTCCATCGTCGGAAGCGAGATAAAACTGGTACACATCCTCCTTATCAATTTTTATATATCCTTCTAGCCGAAGACCTACATTTTCCTTTCGGGTGAGAGTAGAAAGATCAATAGCCGCGGTGGTTCCGCTTTTGACCCCTTTGGCCGTTTGCAGATCGCGGGTGGATACGGGATTCAATTCATAAACGGTATACAGTAATCCTTTACCGGCAGATTTCAGGGAGGATCCGTTTTTCCATTGATATACTTTTACCGTCTCCATGGCTGTGCCGCTTGGCAACGCTTCGTTCATAAATGCCCGAGCCTTTACCACTGCTGTGCTGGATAAAATCAGCGGCTTAACATAGGAAGGTGAAGATGCAGAAGGTTCTGAACCATCAATACTGTATTTTATTGTGGACCCCGGCACTCCTGTAATGGATACAACAGGTTTAAAGGGATTCGATTTATATTCAACTGCCAGGCCGGGCTTGGCTACAAATTTTCCATACCCGGCAATCTTAATTGCAAAGGCATAAGGCGCTTTTATTTTATTGGGATTATATTCCGGTAATTCAATAATCACATTATCCCCGGCCTGTTTCCAGGAAAGGTTTTGATTACCTGATAAAAATGTGAGAACCGTTCCCGCAGGCAATACCATATCTTTTAGTACCAATTTTTTGTTATCGGGGTACCTGGGGAAAATAGCATACAACGAATTAGTCTTTTCGTTATACGTATAAAAAACTTCTTTCACGGCATAGCCCGGATCGGGGTCCACCGTTAATTTCAGCATGACATCGCCCCCTGTTTTCCAATCATCGGCTGCATGCTCATTCTTAAATTTATAATCCCGTCTGCCTTCACTCCACTGCGAAACTGTTTTCCACCTCGTAGTTCCGTATATAGCTTCTCCATTTATGGCTAACCAGTCTCCCATTTCCAATAAACGTTCCTGCATGATGGGGGGAATTTTGCCATGTTCGTCCGGACCAATATCCAATAAAAAATTTCCCCCGCGGCTTACTTTATCTATTAAAGCGATCACCAGCGATTGAGTGGAGTTATAATCCCAGGCATCTTCTTCGCGGTTGTAGCCGTAACTATATCCCATGCCCCGGCTTTCTTCCCATGCATGATTCTCGAAATCCAGATCGGGCTGGTACTCCGGGGTAAAAATACCGGCATGTTTAAAACGGATCCCGGAACCCCATCGGTCATTAACGATTATCTTCTCTTTTACCGGGCTTTCGTTGAACAACCAGGTTAAGAATTCCTGGCTTTTCCATGTTTCTGCAGGAGCATCCCAATCTCCATCCGTCCAAAATACATCCGGCTGATAAGTATTAATAAGCTCTTTCATTTGCGGCCATACATGCTGGTTAACATAGGACTCTTTGTTAGATAACCATAAAGGATTAAACCATTCATATAAGGAATAGTACATCCCGGCACGAACAGAAGTTTTACGAACTGCCTTAAAAAGATCTCCGAGCAAATCCCGGTGAGGACCGGCATCTACTGCATTCCACGGGAAGCCCCAGGTTTTATTGGCTTCCTTATTCGGCCACAAAGTAAATCCATCATGGTGCTTGGAAGTAAGAACAATATATTTGGCGCCTGATTTTTCAAATAACTTCGCCCATTCATCAGGTTTATATAATTCCGCTTTAAAATCTTTTGCCAGGTCATAATAAGTACGCTCTCCAAATTTAGCTTTATGAAATTTTATCCTGGCGTTATCTGTGGTTTGTAAGCCCTGCTGATACCATTCGGCATAATTCCCTTTGGTACTATAGCCGGGTACGGCATATACCCCCCAATGAATGAATATGCCAAATTTGGCATCGCGGAACCACTGTGGAGTGGGCCGCGCATCCAGCGACTGCCAATTGGGTTGATACGTTTGCGCACCAATGGATAATGCAACCAGCAACGGTACCGATACAATGAATTTTTTCATGCTATTATTTATTGTTATCCGATTTCATAATTGACCTTAACTTTCTTTCTTTATCTCCACTCCAATAAGCGCAATCCAGCTCGAGGAAAACAGAAGAATAAGGAATAACCTCTTCTGTTTTAAGCACAGTGACAGAAAACAAACGGGCCGCTTTATCCATGCGTATAAAAACCGAATCGTGCAAAAGAGATTGTACCGATGCACCACTCAGTACTTTTTTTAATTGCTGCTTATATGTAATTACGCCGGGTGCCAGCGAATCACTAATATATTCCAATTCCGCGTCATTATATATAACCGGTTTAACATGGGTAGAATGATTGATTTTTATTAGTACCGTTTCTAATACCGGTAATAATTTTTCGTTGGTATTAATCATATGCATTCCGGGTTGCTGCGGAAATGCTTTATCTACAACTAATATCCAGTTTCGATGGCCGCTTCGCTGCAGTTGATCGTCAAATTGCTGTTGCCAGCTTTCTTTCTTAATATTTATTGGCTGTTTGCACGATAGTGCCACCAGCAAAAAAATAAGAATGAACACAATGAAGGAACTTTTGTTCATGTTGTATCGTCTTTAACGGGGATGGCCTATTCAATCACCATCCAGGTATAAGCTTCCGGCCCCAGGGTAAAAGTTAATTCAATTTCGTAATTCCTGTTCAGTTTATATTGCCTGGCTGATCCATCTTTTTCTTTCAATCGGGCGATGGTTGTGAGGCCAGAATAATATAGCGGTAATTTTATAGTGCGCGTTATTTTTTCCCTGAGCGGATTATACAATAACAATAAGGCTTTTGTTTTCAGTGTGGGATTCACATGCATGATGCCGTCCCAATCTCTTCCATCGGCCCGGCGCAGATGAATAATATCTGAGTTGAGTATATAGCGGTACATTTTATACCAGTTAATTACCTTTTGTACCGTTTGCTTAGTTTTCTCTGTATCATATAAACGCGGTCCACGGTAACAAGCCTGCACTCCCGCTCCATAATATTGCATCATCAGTTGTTCATAATCTTTCAGATGATCACTGAGCGGCTCCAGCACGGCTTCGGGTCCGCCGCCCTGGTATCTTGTAAGGGGAACAAAGCCCCAGCTCATCGAGGGTGTTTTCTCCCAGGTACCGTCATAGATATTCTGGCGGTTCAAAATAATCTGCTGTTCGCGCGGTAAAGAAAAATTTACTTCCCGATAGCCGATGGCAATTTTATGCGTTCCATCCAAGAAATACCAATCGGGGGCATTAATATAAACACCTTTTTCGTTCAACCAATGATATAATTCTTTTTGAATTTCCATTTGTTTCCACTGGGAGTCTTCTAAACCTTTATGCCCGGGATGTATAGTGGAGGCGCAGAGATCGCCAGGATAAGGACCGTCATTTTCCCAAATATCAAAACCGGTTTGCGTAAAAAAATGTTTTATCTTTTGGCGATAAGCCAGTCCCCAGTTGCTTCCGAAACAAGGTGCATTTCCAAAAAAGGCACCGCCCGGTTTACCTGTTTTCGAATCTATTACGTCATCTTCATCGCTGATCCGGCGACTACTGAATAAGGAATAACCCCCGATCGCAATCTTTTTTTCATGCGCATAATCTGCCAATGTTTTCCATTTACGAATATTTGCTTCAGAAGAATCTTCCATATTTAAATGACTGCCAAAACTCAGAATCAATGCTTCGTACCCGGTAGCCACACATTGATCGACAGCGGTTCTTACTTCTGCATCATTTTTACTAACCAGGTGCATGAAGATTGGATTGGAGTTTGTCCAGGGAGCAATGCTGCGGTACATTTTCCGAATAGCCAGGCCCCTTCTTTCCCGATCGTAGCTATCCATTAACAGTTCATGAGTACGAACGGAATGAAAGTTTTCACCGGGATTTAATTCAATACCCGGTGCTTTTTCCGGATATACTTCCAGCAGGCATGGTGTTTCATAATTATAATTCACCTGTGAAGTATACAAACTATCCGTTTTCCAATGGGTGGTCTGATCGCTGATATCATACCGCATCGCATTATTAAACGCGTAATTGGTTTCTACATAAATGCCGTGCTGTTTTTTCATTACTTCCGGCTTGCCGACAACAGCGCTTTCTTCCTCCACCAGGGCCAGAATTTCATTCACGACCCGGTCCAGCTTTACCATTTTACTTCCATTATTTTCAACCGATACCCATTTAACTATCAATGGCAGGCCATCGTACATTTCATAATGAACAACGACCTTCAGGGCCGCCAGCTCCGGGAGGGATGATTTATAAATAAAGGATACATGACGCCCGGTTGCTTGTTTCTTGTAAGATGTCCATAAAGAGGTTTTCCAATTAATAAAGGGAATAACTGCTTCATTGGTAAACCCCGAAAAAGTAAAATCTGCGGTACCAGCTGTAAATTTTTCCAGCCACTGGGTAACGAGGTATGCATTTTCCTTTTGGCCATATACCCCTCCAACATTGTATTCATTACCATTAATGCTGATCCGTGCCTCTGGTTTTACCGCACGCAAAATTTGCTGCCCATTTACCATATTCCGGTAATCGGTACAAACCAGGTTGGGACTTAGCCTAAAACTTCTTTTTACCAGTCCGTTTGAAAGAATTACCTCTTTGCCCTCCGGGCTTTTGAATAACACCGCTTTTTGCGTAACAGGATAAACTAACCAATCAGAATTATTTAATTGGTCCTGGAGGGGTGTCCAGGCAGGTAATAATTCCAGCCCCTGCTGAGAAAACCCAACAAGCGTGCTAAACAGAAAAGCAAGAAAAGCATAAACGCTCCTCATCAGTAAAATGGTTTAACTAAAGCTACTTTAAAACCTGCGTGCCGGCAAAAAAGATACCCCGCCGGGGCGGGGCATCTTTTTATTGTTTATACCCTCATATAAACTAATGCCTGCTAAATTCAGTTAAATGATCGTTCCAACCTAACTTTAGATTGCAGGTTCTTTTCATACTACCTTGTGCAATCGATTGTATTTGTTTATTCAATCGTTTGTGCTTTTTTTTACCCGTAATTTGTATTATCGCCCATGGAAAAGAAATTACCCACTATCAAAGAGATCGCCAACCGGCTGAATATTTCCATATCTACCGTTTCCCGTGCTTTGCATGATCATCCCAGTATTGGATTGCGTACCAAAACGCAGGTTAAAAAATTAGCGGAAGAATTGAATTATGTTCCTAATCAAACAGCCATCTTTTTTAAACAGCGCAAAACATTCACTATCGGTATCGTGCTGCCCAATCTGCGGGAAGAATATTTTTCCCTCGCCATCAGTGGCATTGAGGAAACGGCCTTTGAAAGTAATTACATTGCCCTTATTGGGCAATCGCATGATGAGATTGAAAGAGAAAAAAAGATTATTGAAACGATGAAAAAACACCGGGTAGACGGATTGCTGGTATCGATTTCCAAAGAAACCAATTCGCTCGCGCATTTTGAAGAGTTGCAGCAATACAATATTCCGGTTGTATATTTTGACCGGGTACCTGATGCTCCGGATATTCACTCCGTTTGGTGTAGCTTATACCATAGTTCTATAAGCGCAATTGATTTCCTGGTAAAGAAAGGGCACAAACGAATTGGGTATATACAAGGACCTTCCACCCTTACCATTAAGAACGAACGGCTGCAGGGATATTATGCGGGGTTGAAAAAAAATAGGCTGACCGCAGATGAATCACTTATTGTAAACAGCGATCTTTCTGCTGCCAGTTCACAAACCGCTCTGGAAAAACTTATTTCCCTCAAAAATAGACCGACGGCTGTTATTGCATTCAATGATTATGTAGCGCTGGATGCGATGCAGCATGCCCGAAGTAAAAAATTAAAGATTAATAAAGATATTTGTTTTGTCAGTTATGCCAACCTTCCGATAACGCATTACCTGGAAACGCCGCCTCTTGCCTCCGTTGAACAATTTCCCTATGAGCAGGGAGTGCGGGCCACCGAACTGCTGCTTAAATTAATTGAAACCAAACTGGAGCAGGAAACAATTCCGTACGAAAATGTAGTATTAAAAAGTGAGTTGATTATACACTAGTGAAAAGTGAATAGTAAATAGTGAAGGCTCACGTTAAAATGATGCGATTAATTAGTGGGTACTTCCGTTAAATATTGAATAGCTGCCTGGCGAGCGGAAAGTTCTATATCCTCTATTGACTATCTTTACATTCCAAATTACCTCTATATGCAATACAGGATAGAAAAGGATACCATGGGCGAAGTAAAAGTTCCCATTGACGCCTTGTACGGTGCGCAAACACAACGAAGTATAGATAATTTTAAGATTGCCGAAGATATTAACCGAATGCCCAAAGAAATTATCCGGGCATTTGCCTATCTGAAAAAAGCGGCTGCTCTTACCAATCTGGAAGCAGGGATTTTATCCAAAGAAAAATCAGACCTGATCGGAAAGGTTTGTGATGAAATCATTGAAGGGAAATTAGATACTTATTTCCCCCTGGTAGTTTGGCAAACCGGCAGCGGCACGCAAAGCAACATGAATGTAAATGAAGTAGTCGCTTACCGGGGCCATGTTTTAAATGGAGGAAAGCTGGATGATAAAGAAAAATTCCTGCATCCAAACGACGATGTAAATAAATCGCAATCTTCCAACGACACTTTTCCAACGGCTATGCATATTGCGGCGTATAAAATATTATTTGAAATAACGATTCCCGGTATTGAAAAACTCCGGAATACCCTGGCAGAGAAGAGCAGGCAATTTATGAAGGTGGTCAAGATCGGCCGCACGCACTTTATGGATGCTACACCGCTTACTGTCGGACAGGAATTCAGCGGGTATGTATCGCAACTCGATCATGGATTAAGAGCTATTAAGAATACGTTAGCGCACCTGAGCGAACTTGCCTTAGGGGGAACAGCCGTGGGAACTGGAATAAATACCCCACCGGGTTATGCTGAAAACGTAGCCAGGCATATCGCATCTTTAACCGGGTTGCCTTTTGTTACAGCAGAAAATAAATTTGAAGCCCTGGCGGCACACGATGCCATTGTAGAATCTCATGGCGCGCTTAAAACAGTAGCGGTAAGTTTAATGAAGATCGCTAATGATATCCGCATGTTGTCTTCTGGTCCACGAAGTGGCATCGGAGAGATTTTTATTCCGGATAATGAACCCGGTTCTTCCATCATGCCTGGCAAGGTAAATCCTACCCAATGCGAAGCACTCACCATGATTGCCGCGCAGGTAATGGGAAATGATGTGGCGATTAATATCGGAGGAGCCACCGGTCATTTTGAACTGAATGTATTTAAGCCGGTAATGATTTATAATTTTCTGCACAGTGCGCGACTGATCGGGGATGGATGCGTAAGCTTCAACGACCGGTGTGCGGTAGGACTTGAGCCTATTGAAGCCAATATAAAAAAACATGTAGATAATTCATTAATGCTGGTTACTTCACTGAATACGAAAATCGGTTACTATAAGGCGGCAGAAATTGCGCAAAAGGCGCACAAGGAAGGTACAACGCTTAAAGAGATGGCGGTAAAATTAGGATATGTGACCCCGGAACAGTTTGATGAATGGGTAATTCCGGAGAAAATGGTAGGTAAAATAAATTAAAGACCGCACGGCGGAAAGTCAGAAAGAATTATTCGTTTGAAAGCAAATCTCTATCGGTCTTCCGGACTTTCCGACTTGCGGACTTGCGGACTTGCGGACTCTTACTGCACAATTACTTTCTCCGTCGTTATCAACACGCCAAACCCATTATATAGTTTTAGAATATACATTCCTTTTCCCAATCCATCCAGGCTGATGGAAAAATTATCTTTGCTCGTGGTGGACTGCATCATTAATTTACCCGACATATCCAACAACTCTACACGTAAGGGTTTGTGCATTCCTCTTTTGCTTTGGACATATAAAATTTTTGAAGCTGGGTTGGGGTATACTTTCACAAATGTTCTGTTATAAACCGGGCGGGCCGGAATGTATTCACGCAAGGCTAATGAACTCAAATAGACAACCCGTAATATTCTACCTGCATTAGGGGTTGGATTGTTTGCACCACTGAATCCACCAGTAGGACCAGAAGTACTTCCGGAACTATCTACGGCAAAATATAACGTATCTCCATGCGGGTTAATCGCTACATCCCTTATTCGGTTTCCATGAAAATAGGGAATGGTGTCAGTAATCGATGCTGTACTGTTACTATCTACCCGGTCCCCATCGGGTGATTTAATCTTTAACCGGAATAAACCATATTTAAGGGAAGTAACCAGTAATGAATTGCTCCACCCTGGAATGGTATTGGGGTAGCTTCCATAAAAATCAATACTGGAAGGAGCCACCGTGGGCCAGGTAAAAATATTTGCCCCGCTGGAGGGTATACTGGCCGCGGAAGCATTAAAAAGAGAGAACATAGGCTCCTGGTTGGGAGTACCATTACAAAAAGTAACAATTTCATTGGGAACCGTTTGATTCGCCAGAATATTGTTATTCGGATTGCCATCTGCCGTATTATAATTATCGTCGCATAAACCAGCCACTTGGGGCCAGCCATAGTTAACTCCTGCATTAATTATATTCACTTCATCATCTGATTTATCGCCATGCTCCGAGCTGTATAACCGCCAGGTGCCTGCTACGTTCCCCCATTGAACGCCCTGCGGGTTACGGTGACCGTAAGAATAAACAGGTGTTTTTGAAGTAGCTGGTCCACCAACAGGAAAAGGATTATCATCCGGAATCCATTCATCACCGCCCGTTTGAGCCGCATCGGGTTGCAGGTTCAACCGCAATATTTTTCCTTCAAAAACATTTATATTTTGGGCATTATTGGTTCGGTTCAGGTTATTGAATTGGCCCGCGCCCATATCGCCGATGGTATAAAATAATTTAAATTTAGTGGTATCTGTTGGGTCGGCTGGATCCGGACCAATCGTTATTCTTCCGGAATTGTGATCGTTGCTTCCCGGCAACGCATCAAGCATAATTACCGGTGAACCCAACGAACCATTTGAAGCGTTATACGTGTAGCGAACTACCCGTGTCCAGAAAAAACATCCATTATTTCCTGCAATGCAATTATCGAATTGATAAACATAAGCCAGGTAAACATAGGGAAACCCGGATAATAATTTTGGATGAAGGGCCAATCCCATCAACCCGCCTTGCGGCCATTGGCCTCCGGTAATATCCGGCCGGTTAAAATTTTTATTGTTTGAAAGATTAAGTACCGTTCGCTTTCCTCCATTGCCTGCATCAATTTTTGTAACCTTATATCCTCTTGCTTCGGTGACCCACAAAGAATCATCGGGTCCATAGGTGACTTCCCATGGAAAACCAAGCTGTTCTGCTAATGTATCCACCCGAAAAACCTGGTTGTTCCAGGTAACCACCTGTGATGAAACCAATGTCCTGGTGAATAGAATGAGAAGCAAACTAAATAAGAAGCGGGTTGAAAGAGAATGGGGTTTCATAAAATGGATTATTTGTCAATAGGCAAAATGGAGCCACTTGCTTGTAGTTATGCCTGGGTTATGGCGAAAAATACAAAATATTCACGGGTTTTCAATAGTAGATAGCCCCTAGGTTATTTTCGTAGAATTACGGTTGCATCTGCCACATAGCTTGAGTAACTTTAAAGGCAGAATCTGAATCCTATTTAAACGTGAAAAGTCCGACTATGAAAAAATCTTTACCCCTGTTTTCATTTTTATTAAAAAGTATATTTCTTCTCTTACTTTTTAATTCCTCTCTTACCCATTCAAATGCCCAGGTGGTAGTTGATTATGGAAAGAGTTATATCAATATCACCAAAGGCTTAAATGGTGGAACAATTGAAGTAGGTGATACCCTCGAGTTGCGATCAACTTTTGTGGTTCGCTGCCTGGGCGGTTGCCCGGTGTATGTAGACAGTTGCGCCTATTACGATACTGTACGCGCGGGTACTTCCTTCATTCCAGGTACATTGGCCGTATTAACTAATGAAGGAAAAATATATAAATCATTTACTGACGCTTCGGGCGATGATTGCGGTAATATCAGTGGAAGCAATATCCGAATCAATCTGGGTTTCAGTACAGCAGATGCCCCCGCCAATGCGTTCCGGCGTGGAAGAATCCGTAACACCCATAAACCTTCCTTTTATGGAAGTACCTGTATAATGGTTGCTTCTTATCGCATTCGTGTTACAGCAGCCTTGGGAACGATCATCAATACAGGAGGCGGCGCCATTTCTTACAAACCAACCACCTCATTATCCCCTTTATTTGTAAACTTTCCTTATAATAATACCAAGATTTCTACCAATTATGGTATTTGCACCAATACGGTTGGCACCAATGCACTCGGAACAGAATTTAATGGAACATTTGGTTCGGGCAGACCACGTAACCGGGTCGCTTCCGGAAATGTTCCCGCAAATTATACTTACAATTTATTTACAACCGGTGGCCCCCAGGACTATTATTATGGCGTTCCTAATAACACCAGTACCCAAACCAATTACACAACTTTAAATACCTGGCCAAAACCGGACGGTTCTTCTCCCACCCACCGGGTGTTCCAGGTATGGGATATCATCGGAGATCATACAGGAGCTGTATCACCAACACTGGGTAACCCCGCGGCTGATACAGTGGCCAATGCCAATGGTGGATATATGTTGGTAGTGAATGCCGCCTATCGTATAGACTCTGCTTTTAGTCATACAATTTCCGGCTTATGCCCTAATACGTATTACGAATTATCGGCCTGGTTCCGAAATATATGTTCTAAATGCGGATGTGATTCTAATGGAAAAGGGGCTACCAATTCAACCGGGCCACCATTTTATATTCCTACCGCAGCCGGTGATTCATCGGGCGTTTATCCAAATCTTACCCTGCGCATAGATGGTATTGATTACTACACTACCGGGAACATGAGATACACCGGGCAATGGATTAAGAAAGGATTTACCTATGTAACCGGTCCTACCCAGACTTCCTTAAAGATGACTATTCGTAATAACGCACCCGGTGGGGGTGGTAACGACTGGGCCATTGATGATATCAGCCTGGCTACCTGTACACCCACTCTTAACCTGTTACCGAGTGGTGGCGTAAATGTATGTTACGGAAACCAGGTGGATATGTTTACCACGGTAAGATGTTTCTCCCCTAACTACGTTTACTGGACCTGGGAAAGAAGTTCAAACGGAGGGGCTACGTGGACACCAACCGGAATCAGTGGTATCGGGACTCCCGTCCAGATAGCAGGGGAATGGCAGTATACCAGTACTTATCCATCCTTTCTTGCAGATAGTAGTGTACACAATAATATGTTCCGGATCCGCGTGGCCTCTACACTGTCTAATCTAACCAATCCAAACTGTTCTTATACGGCCTCAAATACCATTGTTGTTTGGGTGAATAATTGTTCAGAGGTACTAAACACAGGTATAATTGGTTTTACCGGTAAACTGGTAGCAGACCATGCGCAATTGCAATGGACCACTACCAACGAAAAAACTGGCGTTACTTATGAAGTGCAACGCAGTGATGATAAGATTAATTTTATCACGATGGGTATCGTGAATGGTAGCGCGTTGCCAGGGGAAGGGAACACCTATGATTTTACAGATAACCTGCCTGTAACAGGCCCCACTTATTACCGGATAAAGATTATTGAAGGCAGCGCCTACAAATTAACCAAGATTGTTTTGCTGAATAATAAACCAAACGACTTCAGCATAAAATCGCTGATCAATCCATTTGGAGGAACATTATCATTTGATCTGATTAGTCCTTCAGCGGGACCGGTTAATATATCGGTAATAGACAATTACGGTCGGTTGATAAAAATGACCACTAAAGTTGTTCTGCCGGGGATAAACGATATAAGTTTTGGTGGCCTCGAGGGCATCAGCCAGGGAGCTTATACACTTCATGTGCAAATGGGAAATTACATAATCAATAAACAGGTAATTAAGAAGAACCAGTAAATAATCTTTAACAAAACCCATTCGGATAAATTCCTTCAAAGGAAAGCCGGAAAGTATATTTGGTTATATAAATTATAATAAACGCAAAAAACCCTCTGTTGCCAGAGGGTTTTTTATTAGGTGTAATTTGTTTACGATATCTGAGAAGTATCAGTAACTGATGAGTTGGTTTCAATAGTTGAATGTTCTTCCGGGTGATGTTTTTTGAAAAACCGTTTTTGAAACAATAATATGATTATCACACCTACAGAAATAGAGGCGTCGGCAATATTAAAGATGGGAGAAAAGAATGTAAAGCTTTCCCCTCCCCAAAATGGAATCCAGGAAGGGAGGGTTTTATTTTCAATAATAGGAACGTATAACATATCGACTACATTGCCGTGAAGAAACGAAGCATATCCCTTAAAAGAAGGAGAAGCTAATCCCACGTATCCTGAATAATCATTCGTGAGGTGATTTACCAGCATGCCCTTATCAAATATAATTCCATAGAACAAACTATCGATCAAATTACCCAGGGCACCTGCAAATATCAATCCTACGCATATTATAAAGCCCGGGTGGTATTTTTTTTGAACAATACTCTTAATGTAGAAGATGCCAAAAATCACTGCAACCAGGCGGAAAAGCGTGAGTGCCATCTTACCCCAGTCGCCACCAAATTTCCATCCCCAGGCCATTCCGGCATTTTCAATAAAATAAAGCCGGAACCAATCTGGTATTATGGTAATATGTTCACCATAATGCATATTGGTTTTTACCCAGATCTTCAACGACTGGTCGGCCACAATTATAGCGAGTATTATTAATACTATTGATCTGCTCTTCAATGCAAAAAAATTTGTGGGCAAAGATAGGTAAAAGCGACTATCTGCCTTGTATGAGATCTAAGCTTTTCGCTGCATGATACAGGCAAGCTCCACGGAGAATGGAAGAGCGCTCCTCCCACGGCCCAGTATATTTATAGATCCAACTAACATCTTTTGTTCCCCTGATACATCAGTTAAAGTTTTCAGAATAAGATCCTGGTCGCCAATAAATAACCTTTGTGCAATCAATAAATGTGTTTCCAGTTCATATGAATACCCTAAGGATATTTCGGCATAATGCCTACAATGTTTCTTACTGGAGCGGCGGCTGTCTTCAGCTATATTGGATGGTATCGATACCACTTACCTGGTAATGTGAATGGCCAGTCCGAATTTTTCTTGCGGGGAAAATCTTAAACTATTTTAAAGCAATTCACTGCTATATTCATTCCTTTTTGCCATATGCGCTGTTCCTTAAAATTCTTCATAGTAAGTAATTCTTAGCTGTGAAAATAGGGTGTATGTTCAACTCTTGAAGTTAGATAAACAGTGTTTTTTACTTCGACTAACGAGCATTTTTCCCTTTGCAAAGTTTTCTTAATATTATTGGGGACAGGTGGAGCGAACAGCAAGCGGCCCTATTCTTCAAAATATACCCGTTTTACCCGCTGAGAAACGCCGGTTAATATTTCATAGGGTATGGTTTGCGCCCACTTTGCCAGCTCGCTTACGGGTAGCTCTTTGCCAAATACAATCACGTCATCTCCTTCCCGAAGGCCGGAAATACCGGTTACATCTATCATCGTCATATCCATACAAACACTACCTACTATAGGAGCCAGTTTTCCATTTACCCAAATTTTTCCCTCGCCATTACTTAATGATCGCGGGTATCCGTCTGCATAACCAATCCGGATGGTAGCAATTACCGAATCTCTTTTTACAACTCCTCTTCGTCCATAACTAACCGTATCTCCCTTTTTTAGGTTTTTTATTTGCGCGATCGTGGAGCGCAATGTAGATACCTGGGTAAGATTCTTCTGATCGTTATCGATCCCATAAAGGCCAATACCTAACCTTACCATATCCATTTGCAGGGAAGGATGACGACTGATCCCCGATGTGTTAAGCAAGTGCTTTATGACAGGGTAAGAAAGCACCTCTTGTATCTGGCCACTCAACGTATTAAAAAGAGCAGCTTGCTGATAGGTAAAGACGTCCTGATCCGGATCTTCACTGGCTACCAGGTGACTGAATATTGATTGAACTTTGAATATATTGGTTTTAAGCAGTTCCAGTAATACAGGCAGTTCATAATCTGCAATGCCCAATCGGTTCATTCCAGTCTCCAACTCAATATGGACCGGGTATTGCTGAATTCCCTGTTTATTCAGAAAAGAGGCAAAAGCATTTAAGAGCGAGACAGAAAAAAGTTCTGGTTCCAGGTTATTTTCTATTAATGCATCAAAAGCCGACTCATCAGGATTCATAATCATTATAGGGAGGTTAATACCTGCCTTTCGTAATTCTACCCCTTCGTCTGCATAGGCCACGGCCAGGTAATCTACATTATGATATTGCAACACACTGGCTATTTCAAAACTACCGCTTCCATAAGCAAATGCTTTCACCATCACCATCAACCGGGTACCAGTAGCCAATTGTTGCTGGTAATTTTTGAGGTTATTCACCAGGGCAGTCAGATTCACTTCCAATACGGTTTGATGGATTTTTTGTTCCAGGAGATGGTCTATTTGTTCAAACGCGAAAACACGCGCTCCTTTGAGTAAGATCGTTTCGTCTTTAAAATGCAGATGCTTAAAATCATTTTTAAATGCCTCAACGGTGCGATAAAAAAACGTTTCCAGGTTGGGTACTTGTTGAAAGGTATTCTGATGTTGCGTTATCCGGTCGCCAATTCCTATTAACCTATTTATTTTACGTTGTTGTAATGAATCCGCTACTTCGCTATATAATTCGTTTTCCGATTTTCCGCTTTGCAGGATATCCGATAATATGACGGTATGCTTTTCATGTTGCCTCTGCTGCAATAAAAAATCGAGCGCAATTTTCAATGAATTAATATCAGCACTATAACTATCATTGATTACGGAACAATGATTGATGCCCTGCTTTAACTCAAGACGCATGGCCACCGCCCGAAGGGTACGCATCTTTTTTTCAATGGCAGGGGGCTTTATACCCAAATGTAACAACAGGCACCAGCAATGTATGGCATTTTCGATAGAAGCATCATCCGTAAAAGGTATGGAGACTTGCAGGTTTTGCCCCTTCCAGGAAGCAGTAACCAGAGTGTGGCCCTCTTCCTTGAATATGGTAAGTATTTGCAGGGAAGCATCTGAAACGGTACTCCAGGTTATCAGCGTAAAGGGCTTTAAACTTCCTTTATTTAATTGCTGCCACAAACCCGCCACTGATTCGTGAATTACCGGGTAATCCTTACAATAAATCAATGTTTCTATACCGGTAAAGAGGCGCAATTTTTCATTTACTTTCTGGCGTTCATTTAGGAAGTTCTCACTGTGTGCCTCTCCAATATTGGTAAATATTCCAATTGTTGGCAGAATGATTCTCTGCAATCTTTCCATCTCTCCACTTTGCGAAATACCCGCCTCAAAAATTCCCAACTCATGAGACGCATTCAAGGGCCACACGCTCAAAGGCACACCGATCTGAGAATTATAACTTTTGGGGCTTCGTATAATACGATAATCATCTTCCAGCAGCTGATTCAACCATTCCTTTACTATTGTTTTACCATTACTGCCCGTGATACCAATTACGGGTATAGAAAATTGTTTCCGGTGATGGGCAGTAAGTTGCTGAAGGGCCATTAATGTATCCGGTACCTGTAAGAAGGTTGCTTCCGGGTATTTTGAATTGTCTATCTTTTGACTGACAATAAACAGCCTTACTCCCTTTTTATAAAGGTCACCAATATAGGAGTGGCCATCTCGTCTCGGTCCCGGCAATGCGAAAAAAAGGGAAGTCTCCGGAAAGATTACCTTACGGCTATCGGTAAGCAGGAATTCAATACTGGCTTCCGAGGAAACCGTTGATTTACTATTGATGATGCCGGCAATATGTTGAATGGAATAAGACAATGGATAAATTTAAATGGTCAGCCTAGAGAATCATCCACTACATCGGGTGGTATCCCTTTCTTTTGCATAAATATTGAATAGAAAATAGAACCAAAGATGCATAAAAGAATTACTCCGAGTGAAATGACGACCTGGATGTATTTCGGAATCCATTCGCTGATCCAATGTTCGCCCAGCATCTTCATTCCTATAAACACCAGGACAATGGCAATACCCTGCTGCAGGTATTCGAATTTTGAAACAGCACTCCGTAATAAAAAAAACAAGGATCGTAATCCTAAAACAGCAAAAATATTTGATGTATAGATGACGAGGTTGCTCTTGGAAATTCCCAGAACAGCCGGTATAGAATCAAGTGCAAAAACCAGGTCAATAGCGGCCAGCATGATTACGACCACAAATAAAGAAGTATACACCGGCCTGCCGTTTTCGCGGATGATATACTTCCCGTTGCCATCATGCGGCACGATGGGAAGATATTTCTTAAGAAATCTGTAGACCTTGGTATCGTGCGGATCAAACTCTTCCTCTTCGGTAGTTACAAACATTTTATATCCGGTGTATAAGAGAAAGGCGCCAAAAATATAAAGGACCCAGGTAAAT
Source organism: uncultured Chitinophagaceae bacterium (assembly GCA_963775145.1). GTDB lineage: Bacteria > Bacteroidota > Bacteroidia > Chitinophagales > Chitinophagaceae > Endoryza. The sequence continues at coordinate 66,031 of CAVZHZ010000004.1, read as the reverse complement.
TGATTTACCAGGGCTACGCCAACAGTAATAAAGATAACGCGGAATACAATAGCCATTAAAATACCGATCAGTAACACTCTTCCATAGAATTTTTCTTTAACGCCAAAAGAAGAAAAAATGAGTATGAATACAAAGATGTTGTCGATACTAAGGCTCCATTCCATTAAATAAGCACTTAAGTATTCGAGGGCCAGGAGCTGCCCTTTTTCAATCCACATAAAAACAAAAAAGCCCAGTGCCAGCATCACCCAGAACAGGGTTTGATAAAGCGCCTGCCGGATGGTGATTTTCTGATTTTTTTTGCTCAGCAGTCCAAGATCAAACGCGAGAGCCAGTATCAAAACAATTCCAAAAACTAAATATGTAATCTGGTTGGTTGTCATGTAAGAATTATAAGTTCGGCTATATATTTAGGGTATAATTAATTACAATTCGTCGGGGTGGATAAAGTAGTTACCAATTTATTAATAAGTACCCTCACGACCCCCGACCCAGGGTTTGATATTTCCTTTTCCGGAAGAACTGGTAAACAAATCCCAACAATACAATCAACAGAACAGGAAGAACAATATTAAGCACCTGCCAAAATGTTTTATTATCATCAATTTTTTTTGCATCCAATAATCGCAAGGTATAATCTTTTGAACGGGTTTCTAAAATACCCGATGAATTTGTCAGGTACTCTATGCAGTTCAAAATGAAATCACGGTTGGCATATTGCACCTGGGTAAACTGGTTGAAGCCCATTTCCAGCGGGCCTTGTTGCTGGGAAAAAACATTACTGACAATATCTGCGTCTGAAACTACAATCATTTTATTAGCTACCGGTGCCGATGACAAAAAGGGTTGTTGATACAAGTTTGCCAACGAATCCAATTTGCCTTTCGACAGGCGATTACTGTAAAGGGAAGAAAACCTGCCTTCCAGTAAAACAGCCACGGGCACATGTGCTTTATTAAAGGTCTTAATATCGTCCTCCGTTTTTACACTATTGAGAGAAACCATCGCCGGTGTAATAAGTGTGCGCGAATTCGAAGAAGAAGCGAGTAATATAGTTTTCGTGATGCCGGGTGTTTTAATCGTATCGATGGAATTGGGGAAAATGGACAATACCTGGTTCAGGTTTTTAGCGATGGGGTGATTAGAATAGGAAGAGAGTAATGGAAAATAAGGCCAGTCGGTTAATTGCATTTGCGGTTTATCTCCCAAGCTGCCAACTACCAGGGGAACTTTATCGCATTGAAGATCCTGCAGCAGGTCGGCGTTTATTCGAACCCCATACTTAAACAACAGGTCTTCCAGGTTCAGGTTGCGGTCGAATGCCACAAAATCACTTTGTTTTCGCATGAGGCTATCCATCTCCGCATAAAGCCTATCTATCATCCAGATAAGTTTGCCTCCATTCATTACATACTGATCGAGTTTTAGTTTTTGCTGCTCGGTGAATGGACTGGTTGGTTTCATGATGAATAACACATCGAAAAATGGAGGGATTAAAGGAACACTATCAATAGGCAAAAAGCTAAAACGATAATTGGAGCGAAGCGTCCCGTCTATCAACGATCTTACGTTCTCACTAAGAGTTTCCCCATTGCCAAGGAGATACCCTATTAATGGAACAGTATCAGCAGTAATTTTTTGAATGGCATTGGCAAACTTATATTCCAACAAAGCTTCTGTACTATTAATAACGGCCTCATTCATGACGGCACTCTGCTGACCAGACAAGAGATTGATCGCTGTTGCCCTTCCGGAATAGGAAATAAGAGCACCGGGGATTACCTGTCGCTCATCATTTCCCTCCCCTTCTTTTACCTGAACTTGTATTGTATACGGCTTTATACCCATTCTTGCCAACGAATCGAGGAAATACAATTTTGCCGTATCTTCCATTCCTGCTCCTGGTTTTGAAAACCTATATTGAATATTGGCTTTCCCCAGTTCTCTAAATTCCTGTAATAATTCTTCAGTACTCCCTGCTAATTTTTTAAAACCTGAAGGCATGTCTCCTTGAAGAAATACTGTTATATCTACCTTGTCTGGAAGATTTTTTAAGAGCTTCTTTGTTGAATTAGACAAAGTATACCTTTTCTCTTTGGTAAGATCAATCCGGTAATGAAATTGCGCGGCTAGAAAATTGACGGCAATCAATGCAATTAACAAGTATATCCAACTGTATTTCGATGATAGTAATTTTTTCATTGGAATAGTTCGCTTATCGTTTTACCAGGTTACGATGGGTAAAGGCCAGGAAGAGACCGACTACACTAATAAAATAGATTATATCCCTGCTGTCTATTACTCCGCGGCTAACGCTCCGGTAATGAAAATCAATTCCCAGCATTTCTATATAATAGTCTGCTCCCGCCTCCAGGGAGGGTATCCGGCTGATGGCATTGAAGCCACTGTATAAAACAAAACAGGCAAATCCCCCCACTATAAAAGCTACTACTGCATTGCTGGTAAAACTGCTGCAGCAAACGCCGATGGCAGTGAATACTGCTGAGAGAAAAAACAAGCCAATATAGGAACCGACCGTGGCACCAATATCAATTCCGCCTTCGGATGCCAACTGCTGAATACTTACTATATATATCAACGTGGGAAGCAAAGCAATGATTACAACCAGGAGTGCACCCAGGTATTTACCAAAAACTAATTGCCAGCTGCTGATCGGTTTTGTTTGCAGAATTTCAAAGGTTCCGCTCTTGAACTCTTCCGAAAGGCTGCGCATGGTTATAGCCGGAATCAACAACAATAATATCCAGGGGGCCAGCTCAAAGAATTTATCCAGCGAGGCATAGCCAAAATCTAGCAGGTTAGTATCAGGAAAAACAAACAGGAACAGGCCATTTAACAAGAGAAAAACCACTATGGCAATATATCCGGTCAGGCTGCTGAAGAACTGCCGGAATTCTTTTTTACAAACGGACCACATGGGTACGAAAATAAAGGATTAAAGGTAAATAAACAGAAGATGTTGCTGGAATGGAATAAATTCCTATATTCGGCCTCTCAAAACAAACCTTCCTGTCAAAAAATTATATGGTTTCAGGCGATTGTCATACATAATGGAATAACCAAAACCAACTGCACCAGGTCCCTCCGTAACGGAGGGACTTTTTTTTTACACGAATTAACACGAATGGTGGACACGAATTAGCGCGAATAGTGGACACGAATTAACACTAATGGTGGACACGAATTAACACTAATGGTGGACACTAATTAACGCGAATTGCGTTTTTTCAACAAGCCCAATATAGCAAAAGGGGCCGCTGTTTACCAGGGCCCCTTTTATAATATCTATTCGCCTTTGCTGAACTACACCGCGAAACTTTCTCCACAGCCGCATGTACGGCTTGCGTTGGGGTTACTGAAATAAAATCCTTTTCCATTCAGCCCATCACTAAAATCGAGCGTTGTATTTACCAGGTATAAGAAACTTTTAAGGTCCGTTACCACTTTCACTCCATTGTCTTCAAACTCCTGGTCTGTTGGTTTTCGTTCATTATCAAAATCCAGTTTATAGCTTAGGCCAGAACAACCACCTCCAACCACCCCTACTCTCAAGAAGAAAGAGGAATCAGCACTGATGCCTGCGTCCTGCATCAGCTTGTGCACTTTTTCTTTGGCTTTATCACTAACGTAAATGGCATTTTCTAATACTGCACTCATAAATTCAATCTTTCAGCTGCGAACTCTCGCCTTTGAGAATACACTCAGGTTGAGGGCTCGGGCTAATAGTTCGCCGTTTTTATTAATGAATTACTTTTTCATCAAACTTAATTTGTTCCAGGCCATTTTTTACGCGATAGTCGTTTATCGCTGCTTTAATAGCATCTTCTGCCAATACCGAGCAGTGAATTTTTACCGGGGGCAGATGCAATTCTTCCACTATATCCATATTATCTATGGTCATCGCTTCGTCCACTGATTTGCCCTTGAGCCATTCAGTGGCCAGCGACGAAGAAGCAATGGCGCTGCCGCAGCCAAACGTTTTAAATTTGGCATCGATGATCATTCCGGTAGCATCATCTACTTCAATTTGCAGGCGCATGACGTCGCCGCATTCCGGAGCACCTACCAGGCCGGTACCTACACTTTTCTTGCTCTTATCCAGCGTACCCACATTTTTGGGATTCTGGTAGTGATCAATTACTTTTTCTGAATATGCCATATTATAGGAATTAAAAATTGTGAACAAAGAATGAAAAATGAAAAAGTGTTGTTTCTGCTTGTGATACAGATTCTCTCTTCTTCATTTTTTATTTATAATTTTTCATTTATCAATGATGCGCCCACTCAATCGTATTAATATCTATCCCTTCTTTATACATTTCCCACAGCGGACTCATTTCTCTTAATTTCAAAACTGTTTTTGTCACCGAATCAATAGTGTAATCAATCTGCTCTTCGGTAGTAAAACGACCCAATCCGAAACGAAGGGAACTGTGAGCCAAATCATCACCCAAACCAAGCGCTTTCAAAACATAACTCGGTTCCAGCGAAGCAGACGTACAGGCAGAACCAGACGAAAGCGCAATATTCTTATTGAAGCCCATCAATAATCCTTCCCCTTCCACATATTTAAATGAAATGTTAGTGACGTGGGGTAACCGATGCTCCCGGCTTCCATTTACATATGCCTCCTCTAATTTCAATAATGCATTTTCTAATTTATCTCTTAATTTACTCAGTCGCTTGGCATCTGCTTCCATTTCATTCATCGCCAGTTCGCATGCCTTTCCAAATCCAACAATGCCAGGTACGTTCAGGGTACCGCTGCGCATGCCCCTTTCGTGGCCACCGCCGTCCATTTGAGCGGTTACTTTAACCCGTGGATTTTTACGACGCACATATAATGCACCTACTCCTTTCGGCCCATACATCTTGTGTGCTGTTAATGCCATTAAATCTATCCCATCCTTATTTACATCCACCGGAATTTTTCCTACAGCCTGCGTGGCATCTGTAAAGAACAATATGCCATGCTTTTTAGCAATGGCGCTAATTTCCCTTACCGGCTGAATAGTTCCCGTTTCGTTATTCGCATACATAATGGCAACCAAAATCGTGGTTGGCTTTATGGCCGCTTCCAGTTCTTTCACATCAATCAATCCCTCCGCATTCACCGGCAAATAAGTAACCTCTCCCCCCTCTTTTTCAATATGTTTGCAGGTATCCAGTACCGCTTTATGCTCGGTTGTTGCCGTGATAATATGATTTCCTTTGGAAGCATACATTTCAAATACTCCCTTAATACCCAGGTTGTCACCTTCCGTAGCGCCAGAGGTAAAAATGACTTCCTTTGGATCTGCTCCAATCAATTTAGCCACCTGCTCGCGGGCATAGTCGACGGCTTCTTCCGCCTGCCAGCCAAAAGGATGGTTCCGGCTGGCTGCATTACCAAACTGGTGGGTAAAATAAGGAATCATGGCTTCAACCACCCGCGGGTCGCATGGGGTAGTAGCGTTATGATCTAAATAAACAGGTAAATTCAACATATTAGTAATCAGGTTTAAATCTGTATATTTCTAAACACGAAAATACCTCAAATGGTTCTATTTTTAGAGGGCTAATTCCTTTTCCGGGGTTATTTTACCGATTTCGCAAATGACCCCATTTTTAAACTTATAACTAGTTGCTATGCTTAAGGTTGAGCACATTGGGATTGCAGTAAAAGATCTGGCTATTTCCATTCCATTGTATGAGAAATTGTTAAACTGTCAATGCTATAAGAACGAAGTAGTAGAAACTGAAAAAGTGAATACAGCCTTCTTCCGCCAGGGCGATACCAAAATCGAATTACTGGAAAGCCATTCGCCGGATGGGGTAATTGCGCGATTCATAGAAAAAAAAGGAGAAGGTATTCATCACATTGCCTTTGAAGTAATAGATATTATTGAAGAAATGAAACGATTGAAACAAGAAGGATTTGTACTATTGAACGAGCAGCCAAAAGAAGGAGCCGACAATAAGTTGGTATGTTTTTTACATCCAAAGAATACGAACGGCGTTTTGATTGAACTCTGCATGGAGAAAAAATAATCCCGGCTGGCGGGCCGGGATCTTTTTATAACCTATGAAGACTGAATTAAAAAACTACTTTGCCTGATTCTTCCCACCCCTTTTCATCGCGCATATTCACTACGAATATTCCATTTACATTACCGGGAATAATCATCGTCACTTTATAAGAGGCAGAACCAATCAATTGCCTGGCTACCACCTGTCCATTTAAATTTACAACTGTAACCATCATATTGGATTTTGTTTCTCCATTGATGTCAATCGCAATAGTATTTTTTGAAGAAGCATAAACGTTCGCCTGCTTCTTGTTCTCGGTACTGCGGACTATTTTAACCGAAGAATAATTTTTTTGGCCATTCAAATCAACCTGCAGAATGCGGTAATACATTACGGCACTTAATTCTTTCTTATCGGTGTATCCATATTGATTTGAATTGGCAGCAGTTCCATTGCCCATGATAATACCAATCAATTTCCAGTTGCGCCCGTCCGTACTTTTTTCGATTTCAAAATGACTATTGTTTTTCTCTTCTGAAGTGGACCAGTTGAGTACAACTTCGGTACCGGAACGTTTGGCAAAAAACGAGGTAAAGTGTACCGGGAGAGTTCCCATTACAAAACCGTTGGGCGAGCTACCAGTAGATGTATCTGCATAACTATAGCCTGTCTGGGTTCCCTGGGTACCCGAAAACTTCAGTACTCCGTCGATGGAAATCTGATCTTTGTTATTTTGCCCGGTAATTTTACCGGTGGTTTCTACAATAACCTTACTATCCCTATCTAATTTTAATTTGCTATTATCGAGTTGGAGGTCGCCGGAAACGATAATAACAACATTATTCAGGTTATCGTTTTTATCAATCGTTACGGTAAAGCCAACTGGTATTAATACTGTGTCCCCGTTTTTAGGTAACCGGTTTAAATCCCAGCTTGCTTTATCAGACCAATTATTGCTTTGAACGGCAGTAATGGTGGTGGCATAACTGGCAGTAAGTACCAGCAGGCCGAGCATTAAGGTGTAAACTTGTTTCATAAAGTACAATTTCAGTTCATCCAATACTTTCAATTGGCATACCTATCTTCTTGGCACGCCCAATTACACCCATAATTACCTAGGGGTTACACTTTAGTATTAGATATAACTAATTTATAATCATACCCTTATATGATCTTTTCAATTAACAGAGAAATATTATAAAACAACCAAAACCCGGTTTGAAGAATTTCAGTTTTTTCCCATTTCTGGATAAGTATTTCAAGTGTGGGAAAGGGGGATAAAAAAGACAAGTCATGAAACGCCAGCATCGTAACTTTTCCGAAACTTCTGTTTATGCGCCCATCATCAATTTTAAAAAAATGGGGATGGATAATTTTACCCTTCCTGCTGATAGCCTGCAATAACAATCCGACAATAAAGGAAAAATCAGTTACCGCTTCGAACGTTGATTCCCTTTATAAAAAATATAGGCTCAAGAAAATTCAACTACCGCCCGGATTTAATATCTCTGTTTTTGCGGAGGTGCCTGATGCCCGTAGTTTATGCCAGGGAGAGAAGGGAACCGTTTTTGTGGGTAACCGGGGCAAAAACGAAGTGTATGCAATAACAGACTCAAACCAGGATGGTAAAGCAGATATTATTTATACTATAGCGAAGGGGCTTCATACGCCCAACGGAGTTGCCTTCAGAAATGGAAGCCTTTATGTAGCTGAGATTAATCGCATTTTACGCTATGACGATATAGAAGATAGGCTTTCCAATCCCCCAGACCCTAAAGTTGTTTTTGATAAATTCCCCGATAAAGAGCATCATGGATGGAAATTTATTGCCTTCGGACCCGATAATAAGCTATATGTGCCCGTCGGTGCTCCCTGCAATGTTTGTAACGAAAAGGATCCTATTTTTGCAACGATCACCCGCATGAACCCTGATGGAACCGGCCTTGAGATTTTTGCGAGGGGGATTCGCAATAGCGTTGGTTTTGCCTGGCACCCGATTAAAAAAGAGCTATGGTTTACGGATAATGGTCGCGATAATATGGGCGATGATGTGCCTTTTTGCGAATTGAATTATGCCCCTAAACAAGGAATGCATTTCGGCTTTCCATTTTGTCACCAGGGAGATGTATTGGATCCTGAATTTGGCAAAGGAAAAAAATGTGGTGATTATTCCCCTCCTGCACAAAAAATGGGACCACATGTAGCCCCGCTCGGCATGCGATTTTATACCGGATCATTATTTCCACCCGAATATAAAAATAGAATCTTTATAGCCCAGCATGGTTCCTGGAACCGCCGCATTCCGGCTGGATACCGGGTAATGATGGCCAGTGTAGATAATAACAATAACATAATAGATTATGAACCTTTTGCGACCGGTTGGTTACAAAACGAAAAAGAAGTTATCGGTCGACCAGTGGATGTAGAAGTTAGACCAGATGGTTCCTTATTGATAAGTGATGACCAGAATGGAGTAATTTACCGGGTTGTATATAATAAAGAATAATATAGAGATTGTTTCTGCTCCCAACAACCAGCTAAAGGAAGATTTTTCATCCTGTTATTTTCTGGCCACCATAAATCGTAATAGCTGCCGCTTTCCGGTATTGCTTATAACCTCCGCGGTATAATCTCCCTGCGCCAGGTTGCTTACATCTATCTGAATAATATTAGAACCATTTTCAGACTGGAAACGTGTTACAAATTGTCCGTTTCTGTTATAGATGCAAACTACAAAATGATCCACGTTTTCATCTTTCACAAATATGGTGGCTGTCGTAGTGGCTGGATTAGGATAGATACCCGGTTTACTCGATGAATTAGAAATCCGGGCAGCCTTTACCTGGGTGATTCCAAATTTTCCATCGTGGTTCACAATACGAAGCCGGTAATAGTTAATGCCAGGAGAGGGAGATTCATCAGAATAATTATAATTCTGGGGAACAGTTGAATAGGGCACTGCTTTAACTTCAGCCAGCACCTGCCAGGTTCTGGCATCACTGCTTCGTTCAATAAAGTACCGTTCGTTATTATTTTCTTGTTGTGATTTCCATTTCAGGGCTACTGATCTTCCTGTATTTGAAATCAAAAATTCTATGAGTACAATGGGAATCGAACTCTCAGGTTGTTGAATGAATGCGCTGGTTGTATTATTAAATGCTATCGCGGGGCCGGTTTGGATAGAGGAGCTGGTATAGAATTTAGTTATGAAGTTTCCGGTATTGTTTACCAAAACACGGATACGTCCGCTTCCACCATAATCAATGCCTCGTTGGATTTTGGAGGTAGAGGTCAGTAAACGAACAACTGCTTCCGTTGATTTATTGGATGATGTTACCAGATCCAGATCGTTGCTGTTACCATTGCCGGGGGCTTCATCAATAGTTAAAGTTCCTGATATTCTCAATACTGCATTGTAAAGTGACAAGTCAGTAGAAATTGTTACGACTCTGCCGGCAGGAATTAAAATACTATCGTTATTGGCAGGAACCCTGTTCAGGTTCCAGGTAGAAGCCGCTGACCACTCGCCTGAGCCGGTGGCGTAAATAAGTGCGCGCTGAGCCAACATAGTGAGGCTGATGATCAATAAAAAAAATACAGCGAAAATTTTCTTCATTCCTTTCGGGTTAATTTGAAAACTTTGATCAAATGTTTTTGGTGAAATACATCAACCAGGAAAAAACAGCCAGAGAAGGGCTTGTCGTTTTTAATTAAGGTTCAAATAGGATGGTTATTCGGAATTGCGGATATTGGATAAGTTTATAAAAGTAATATCCCGGTCTGACAGATGCAATATTACGAGGAAATTAAATGAACCGGTTGAAAGTCTTAAGAATCAACTACCCGTGTTATTTTCTTCCTGGCCATTTTCCAGTTTTGCCAGGCCCAGCTTATTAATTGCTATGGATGCTGCTATTTGACTGGCATCTTTTTTATTATATGCTTTGCCTTCCGCGATAAGGGCTCCATCAACTACCGCCCCAATGGTAAATAATCTCCGGCCTCCTTCCATATGCTCATCGAGTGTTTCAAATTCAAGATTCTTTCCATTTTTGTTGGCCCATCCATAGAGTTTATTTTTATGATTGATCTCGAGGTTTTCGAGATCCTCCATAAATAAGTGCGGAAGAATGATCGCTTTTAATACCCACTTGCGTGTTTTATCGAATCCTTTGTCGAGGTAAATAGCTCCTACCACAGCTTCCAGTGTGTTGCCGAAAATCTGGCTCACTTTTAAGGAATTATCAAACTTATTGTAGTAAGTGATTTTTTTGATCCCCATTTTAAGGGCAATTTCATTTAGTTTATTGCGGTTTACCATCTTACTGCGCATCTCGGTAAGAAAACCTTCTTCCCGGTATGGATATTTCTTAAAAAGAAAATCAGCGACAATTGCGCTTAATATGGCATCTCCCAGGTATTCGAGGCGTTCATTATTTTCATCGGCTGTTTCGCGTACCGAGCGGTGAGTCAGCGCAGCTCTGTATAATAAAATATTACCGGGAGAGAAACCCAGTACATTTTTCAGGTTCTTTTTAAAAGAAGCCGTTTTTTCATTTCCGGTGAAGAGATCAAGAATTCTCACAATCGTCAAGCTACTATTTTTTCAGTAAGGTAAAAAATCATACCGGGTACGATGGGAAAGTATTGCTTTAAATCAACGAACGGTATGAGACAGAAATTATGAAGCGAATTTCTTTACAATAACACAGGCATTATGGCCTCCAAATCCAAAAGTATTACTCAAAGCAGCATTTACTGTTCTTTTCTGTGCCGTTTGGAAAGTAAAATTCAGTCGGGAATCCAACTCCGGGTCATCCGTAAAATGATTGATTGTAGGTGGTACGAGATCATTTCGTACACTCATTATGCAGGCTATGGCTTCAATAACGCCGGCAGCTCCTAAACAATGGCCCGTCATTGATTTGGTTGAACTGATATTTAACTTAAACGCGTCTTCGCCAAATACATCCATAATTGCTTTTATTTCTGAAATATCACCTAATGGAGTAGAAGTTCCGTGCGTATTGATATAATCAATATCAGATGGTTTCATATCAGCGTCTTCCAGCGCGGCATTCATAACATTTTTAGCCCCTAAGCCTTCGGGATGCGGAGCCGTAATATGATAGGCATCAGCCGTAGCCCCTGCCCCAGCCAATTCGCAGTAAATCTTAACTCCCCGCTTTAGCGCGTGCTCCAACTCTTCTAATACCACCATTCCCGCTCCTTCTCCCATAACAAACCCATCCCTATCCTTGTCGTACGGCCGGCTGGCGGTTGAATAACTATCGTTACGTTCACTCAGCGCTTTCATTGCATTAAACCCACCCACTCCTGCTTCGTTTACCACGCTTTCGGCCCCACCAGTAAGAATAATGTCAGCCTTCCCTAAACGGATCAGATTAAATGCTTCCATCATAGCATTGGTAGAGGAAGCGCAGGCACTCACAACAGCAAAATTTGGACCCCGGAAACCATGACGCATTGAAATATGCCCTGCAGCAATGTCGAGGATCATTTTGGGAATAAAGAATGGGTTGAACCGTGGGGTTCCATCTCCTTTTGCAAAATTGATTACTTCTTCCTGGAAGGTGTTGATCCCCCCGATTCCACTTGCGAAAACAACCCCCACCCGGTCTTTATTGATAGAATCTGAATTCAATTTTGCATCTGTTACCGCCTGGTCACTCACGGCCAGGGCAGTTTGGGCAAACCGATCTAATTTACGGGCTTCTTTCTTTTCCAGGTAATGCAGCGGATCAAAATTCTTCAACTCGCAGGCAAACCTTGTCTTAAACTTAGAGGCATCAAACAGGGTAATATTATTGGCACCTGAAATCCCGCTGATCAGTCCGTTCCAGTATTCCTCCAATGTATTTCCAATTGGCGTGAGTGCCCCAATGCCTGTAACAACCACCCGCTTTGTTTGCATAGTAAAATTTTGAACGGAAATTGTTTAAGTAACAAATCCGCCTTTGCAGCTAAGCTAACGAAAGGCGGATTATATTTTATTGCTCCCGAACAAGCGGTCCGGTTTACTTAGCGTGTTCTTCTAAGTATGCAATAGCCTGACCAACAGTGGTAATAGTCTCGGCCTGCTCATCCGGAATAGAAATGTTGAATTCCTTTTCAAATTCCATAATCAATTCTACGGTGTCTAATGAATCCGCACCTAAATCATTGGTAAAAGAAGCCTCACTGGTAACTTCTGCTTCTTCTACACCTAGCTTATCTACTATTATCTTTTTTACTCTTGTTGCGATGTCTGACATTTTTGTAAAGTTTAGTTACGGCTGCAAAAATATGGTTTTTGGTATAATACCACCAAATAGCTGCTTTTTAATTCCAGATGGGGATAATTTGAGGTACCAGTTTATCATAATATGCTCCGCTATAAGCATCTGCCTTAAAAGGTACGCTCACATTCGATATTGGATCTTGAGTAACTTCAAAAGTCTTTTTTGAAAGCAAGTGTTTTACTGGTTGTATAGTCTAATTTCTTATATTGCAAGTAGAGTAACCACCACAACCAAATTCCTGCATGGCGCTTAAAATAATTGATCATGGGTCAAAGGAGTACCGCCAAATGGTACAGCTACGGAATGATATTCTGCGAAAGCCTCTTGGCCTAAATCTTACAGAAGAAGAATTGGATAAAGAAAAAGACCAGGTACTTATTGGTGCTTTTGAGGAAGAAAAAATGCTCGGTTGTTGTTTGCTTATACCCCAGACCGAGGGCCAGGTCAAGCTTCGACAGATGGCCGTTCTGAATAACCTGCAGGGCAAAGGAATTGGCCGTGCGCTTATTCAGTTTGCTGAGAATATTGCCCGCGACCGGGGTTATAAAAAAATAACGATGCATGCGCGTAAACCCACCATGGGTTTCTTTGAAAAATTAGGCTATCGCGTGAGCAGCGGAGAATTTCTTGAAATTACCATCCCCCATTACGAAATGGAAAAAAGCCTTCAATAAATAAGTAAAAATAGCCGCGAAAAAAGAAAAAAATCTTCCTTGTTTTCACGACTATTTTCCCTTGAAGAATCTTATTTAACCAACCGGAGGGTAAATGGATAGCGGTACATTTTACCTTCATTCGCTTTAATAGTAGCTATAATACAAACGACCAGCCTGAAAATATGCAGTATCACAAATAGTGCTATTCCAATCAAAAGAAATATCAGAAAGAAACTTATTACATAGGCAATCATCAGCGTAAGTTGAAAATTAAGCGATTCCTTAGCATGCTCCGCCACATATTTGGAATCATCTTTTTTTACCAGGTAAATAATAAGAGGTGCCAAAAACCCGAAAAAAATGGATAACAGGTGGCAAAGCATCCCCATTGATTTTTCATCACTCGTTGGAGTATACAAGGATGGTTCCTCGGTACCCAGGAAGGTGTTTGTTTGTTCACTCATAAAATTAGTTTCCGTTAAATTACGGATTTCCCGGAGAGATTCTTTCAGGGGCAATCTGTTTGTTTAAATCTTTCTGCTTTGCCTACACATTGTAGCCTTTTTTTTCCTGGTGACCTGTAACGAACCGCTGATCAGCGCTGCTAACAGCGCAAGTAGGGTTTACTTCCTGGTAAACACGCTGGATAGATATTCCTGAAAAAGGTAAAATAACCTCTTATGGGCAGGGTAAAAAAAGACGCCCCGGATCGGGCTTCCTGACAGGGCTGGTGGTGCTCTTGTTTTTACCGGGTGGATTGGTCGATCAGAAACCGGAGAATTACCTCAGGCAGGAGAAGCGGATCGACTTATTGCCTTATTCATCCGTTGTAATATTTCCAGTAAGGAATTCATATTTTTGATATCATCGATAACCAGCATAAATAATTTACCTACCTGCTTTAGTTTTGCCTTATTGGTTTGGGTTTGAATAAAATCAAGAAGCGCCCGGAATATTTCTGATTCAAAATAAGGGGAATCGGGTTTGTTTATGAAATAACATTTCAGTACTTCATTTTTAAGCAACATCTTTTCAAATCCCAAGGTTACTGCCAGTTTCCGGCAGCGTACCGTATCAAATAAATCGTTTACCTGTTTGGGAACGGGTCCGAACCGGTCTTTTAGCTCATCATAAAACTGCCCCAGTTCTTCTTCCGTATCACAATTGTCGAGCCTTGAATACAACGACAATCGTTCCGTGATGCTTTCTACATAACTATCGGGTATTAAAATCTCCAGGTCAGTATCAATCGAACAATCCTGAACAAAATCTTCCTGTTTCGCTATTTCTTCTTTAAATAGTTCCCTGAACTCTGTTCGTTTTAATTCCCTGATCGCCTCATCAAGAATTTTCTGGTACATTTCAAATCCGATTTCGGCCATAAAACCGCTCTGTTCTCCTCCTAACATATTGCCGGCGCCCCGAATGTCCAGGTCACGCATGGCAATTTGAAAACCGCTTCCCAGTTCACTGTGTTGTTCCAGCGTCTGCAACCTTTTTTTTGAATCGCTGGGCAAAGTGCTCATCGGTGGCGCCAGTAAATAACAAAACGCTTTTTTATTACTTCGTCCGGCCCGGCCCCTGAGCTGGTGAAGATCGCTAAGGCCAAATTGATGAGCGTTGTTTACAATAATTGTGTTCATATTGGGAATGTCAACACCGCTTTCTACAATGTTGGTACAAACCAATACATCATACTTCTTATCTATGAAGTCCAGGATACGTTCTTCCAGTATATGACCTTCTAACTGGCCGTGAGCATATCCAATGCTCAGATCAGGACATAATCCCTGGATTAAACCAGTCATTTCAGCCAATCCCTGTACCCGGTTATGAATAAAGAAGACCTGGCCGCCCCGTTCCGTTTCATAATAAATTGCATCGCGGATAAAATCCTGGTTAAACAATTGTACTTCGGTTTGAATTGGTTGACGGTTAGGGGGCGGTGTATTAATGATACTCAGGTCCCTCGCCCCCATCAGGCTAAACTGCAGGGTTCGGGGAATAGGGGTCGCGGTCAGTGTTAAACAATCTACATTGGTTCGAAGGGTCTTTATTTTTTCTTTGTGCGCCACCCCAAATTTTTGCTCTTCATCAATCACCAGCAACCCCAAATCTTTAAACTTTACTTCCTTGCCCAGCAAAGTGTGCGTGCCGATTATGATATCAATTTTTCCTTCTTCTAATTTTTTATACGTTTCTTTTTTCTCCTTGCCAGATCTGAATCGGTTTACATAATCAACCGTAACGGGAAAATCTTTCAGGCGATCTTTGAAGGTTTTGTAATGCTGGAAAGCAAGGATGGTTGTGGGAACCAGTACTGCGGCCTGTTTGCCATCCACGCATGCTTTGAAAGCGGCCCGAATCGCGATTTCTGTTTTGCCAAATCCAACATCACCACATACCAGCCTGTCCATAGGAGAAGGGGTTTCCATATCTCTTTTTACATCCGCCGTTGCTTTGCTTTGATCGGGTGTATCTTCATAGATAAACGAAGCCTCCAGTTCTGTTTGCAGGTAATTATCCGGGGTAAATTGAAATCCCTGTTGCGCTTTGCGCTGGGCATATAACTTAATTAAATCGAAAGCGATTTCCTTTACTCGGGTCTTGGTTTTTTCTTTGAGTTTGTTCCATACATCACTACCCAGTTTATTTACTTTCGGAACCGATCCTTCTTTACCGGTATACTTTGAAATTTTATGCAGCGAGTTAATGTTTACATAAAGAATGTCGCTGTCTTTATAAATAATCCGAACGGCTTCCTGCAATTTTCCATTCGCTTCAATTTTTTGTAACCCGCTATATACTCCCACCCCGTGATCGATATGCGTTACATAATCTCCGGGCTGCAGTTCCCGAAGTGTTCGGAGCGTTAACGCTTTATTCTTATTGTAAGCCTGCTTTACTTTGTATTTATGATACCGTTGAAATATCTGGTGATCGGTATAACAAACCACTTTCAACTCTTCATCAATAAACCCTTCGTGTATCGAAACAGGAACCGGAGTAAACTGTATCTCGGCCTTTAAATCATCAAAAATACTGTGCAGCCGTTCGAGCTGGCGTGGATTATCGGCAAATAGATAAACCGCAAACCCTTTAGCGATCCAGCTTTTCAGATCCCTTATCAGCAGATCGAATTGTCTATTGAAAGCCGGCTGCTGTTTGGTTGAAAATATTATTTGAAACGCCGGAGTGGAGCCGGGACCCCCGAGAGGACTTAGCCCCTGTTTATTCGATTGACCAAACTCAACTATAAAGAATTTTTCTAACTGGGTAAATGCAAACGAAGCGGTAATAAAATCATCCGCTGAAGCCATCGTTTTAACCGATCTTTCCTCTTCCTCCCGGTGGGCGGATTTTAGACCGCGGTCGACATCACTGATGGATTCCTGCAACTGCATCCACAACTGCAAATCTTCTTCCTGCTGCATTAATCTTTCCCTGGTGATCTCTGCATCCTGTATCCACCATACCGTATTCTCCGGTAAGAATTCAAACAAAGAAATTTTTTCTCCGCTGTGGAATTGAGTTTCTACGTTGGGAATAATAGTTACCTGTAACAATTTTCGCTCACTTAATTGTGTTTCGGGGTCAACAATCCGAATTGAGTCGACATCATTACCGAATAATTCAATCCGGTATGGCTTTTCATTTCCGAATGAATATATATCCAGGATACCCCCCCGAAGGGCAAACTGGCCGGGTTCGTATACAAAATCTGTTCTTTCAAATCCATACATTATCAATTTCTCCATCAACCCGTTTATATCCAGCACATCACCTGTTTTGATATAGATAATATTAGAAGCAAGCGTAGAAGGAATCACTACTTTTTCAAATAATGCTTCCGGGTAGGTGATTAAGGCTCCCGTACGGTTTCCAGTAGGCGAAGCAAATTTTGTTAATGTTTCAGTGCGCAACATTACATGCGAAGAATTGAGCAGCCTGAAATTTTTCCTGTTTTTAAACGAGGACGGAAAATAGAACAGGTTCAATGCTCCCGTCAGATTTTCCAGGGAATTATGCAGGTAGGCCGCTGCTTCGGCATCGTCACAAATGATTACATGATTTAAATTGCTACAGCTTTCGTTTAAAAAGATACTTCCCAGCATAAAAGCCGGAGCGCTGCCCTGTAAATTCTTAAGCTGAATATGTTGAGGAGGGGCATAGGATAACCTGTCCGCCAGTTGAAAAAGGCAGGGGGTGTGTTGATAATTCTCCAGTAATGACGCCAGGCTCGTACCCACTCTAACTATGCTCCTGTTTTAAAGAACCCCAAATTTATTGCTTTAAACCTTCCTTTTCAAGATTTCCTTCGTATACTTCTTAATAAACAGCCTGGTGATCAACTTTAATAATAATTTCACTAAACTTGCCGGCAACCACTTTTACCGGGGCAATCGTATTATCCTGGTCAAAGATGTTAGCGTAATAGAGATCCCCTTTTTTGGTAAAAACTGAATATTCGCCAGGCTCCAATCGTATTTTGAATCGGCCATTGGCATTTGTGCGTATTTCTTTGATAAATTTGGTGTGAACAGCGGTATAAAAGGATGAACTATTTTGCCTGTCTACCTGTTGTAAATTAGTTTTTTCAAAGAAATACAGGGTCGTTTGATGGGCCTTTGGCTCGGCGATTGGTACGTCGGGTGATGGCATTTGGTTACCGGTTACCACAAAAACAGTTCCCTTAACTCCTTGTTTTTTCCGGAAACAACGGGTTGTAAAGGAACTTATTACCAGTACCAAAATTAACAGCGAACCATGCATGATATATTTTTTACGAAGCATAGCGGGGTTTATTTATATTTATAATCGCTTTCTGTAAACAAATTACTTATTTCTGATTACACTCTATTAATAAAGTTACTATGCGAATAATCCGCCTTGTAGTGATCGCCTCAATAGCATTTATCAATTGGCCTGGCAATTTGGATGCGCAGGTTACCACCAATGTTGACATACTTAAAGAAGCTGCCATAAAACAAGCGGCTCTTGAAAGCAAGACGTATAAGGAATTGATGAAATTGGCTCTTGAAAAGAAATGGCCTGTCACCATCCAGGGAAAGAGCGGTAAGTATGCCGTCTTGACCGGGGTAGATTTCCAGGGCTATCCTATGTATACAACTACCGATAATAATACCCGCTCTGCTGCCACCATTGGCACGTCAAAATTATGGCCCGGGGGAAATACCGGCCTAAACCTAAGCGGATCAGGTAATGCAGTAAAAGGAAAATTAGGCATTTGGGATGGGGGAAAATTAAGGAATACGCACCTGGAGTTTGGAAACCGCATTACCCAGCGCGACAATGCCTCCACTTTGACCGACCATGGAACGCATGTAACGGGAACCCTTATTGCCAGTGGCGTCAATCCCGTGGCAAAAGGTATGGCATTCGGAATTCAGGAACTCATTGCCTATGACTTTAATAATCATCTTTCAGAAATGCTTACCGAAGCGCCTAATCTTTTAGTATCAAATCATTCCTATGGATCTATTGCGGGATGGCGGTTCAATGATACCGACAACCGGTGGGAATTTTGGGGGCAGGCCGGAACGACCGAAGATTATAAGTTCGGATATTATTCCAGTGATACACAGATGTGGGATTCTATTGCCTACAATGGTCCTTTTTATCTCATTGTAAAATCAGTTGGTAATAACCGAAACGAAAACGGACCGGCTGTTGGTGAAAACTATTGGCGCTTTGACGCGGGCGGTACCATGGTTAATTCGGGCAACCGTCCGGCAGGCATCAGCAATAATGATGGGTACGAAATTATTCCCACCTATGGAAGTGCAAAGAATATACTAACCGTAGGGGCGGTTGAACCCATTGAATCGGGATATAGCCGGAAAGAAGATGTTATCCTGGGAGATTTCAGTAGCTGGGGCCCTACCGACGATGGCAGGATAAAACCAGATATAGTCGCTGATGGAATTGATCTTATTTCTCCCATTGCCACGGCCGACAATGCCTATGCAAATTTAAGTGGCACTTCCATGTCCTCTCCCAGTGCAGCGGGTTCTATCCTTTTATTGCAGGAATATTACAATAAACTGCATCCGGGAGTCTTTATGCGCGCCTCTACCCTAAAAGGGTTGGTTATTCATACGACCAGCGAAGCGGGGCCCGATCTGGGACCCGATTACCAGCACGGTTGGGGGTTAATTAACATGGAAAAAGCAGCGGCCGTAATAACGTCAAATAATACCAAGCAACTCATCCAGGAAAACATCTTGAATAATGGGGGCGTGTTTTCCCTGCCGGTTATTGCATCAGGCGAAGGAGATCTAACAGCCACCATCAGCTGGACAGATCCAAAAGGCGCGGTAGAAACAACGAATATTCTTAATAACCCGGCCTTAAAACTGGTTCATGACCTGGATATCCGAATTAAAAAAGGAGCCACCATTTATCAACCCTGGATATTAAATCCGGCTTCTCCTTCCTCCGCAGCGCAAAAAGGAGATAACTTTCGCGATAATGTAGAAAAAGTTGAAGTTACGGATGTAATACCAGGACAGGCTTATACCATTAGAAGTAACCCACAAAGGATCTTTACAAAGAGGTTTGCAAGCCTATTCGCTTATTGTAAGTGGCGTTGGCGGCCAGGCCTATTGCAGTTCAGCGCCTATCAGTACGGCGGGCGCCAGGATAGATAGTGTATCAATAGGCACATTGCAAAAAGGAAATGCAGCCGGTTGTACCGGTTATACTAATTATTCCAATTTCACGGCTGGTATTGAAACCAACTCTTCTATTCCCTTTTTTGTGAAAGTTTCCAGTTGCGACGCCAGTGTGGCTGCCAAAATTGTAAAAGCTTTTATGGACTTTAATAATGATGGTGATTTTATTGACGCTGGAGAATTAATAGCAACCAGCCCGGTAATAAACGGAAACGGTAATTATGCAGGAACCATCAATATTCCTGCCGGACTGGTAACCGGCAATTATAGTATGTTTCGGGTAATTGTTCAGGAAACAAATAATGCGGCCAATGTAAATCCTTGCGGAAGTTATTCAAATGGAGAAACACAGGATTACCGTATTCAATTTCTGGCTCCTTCAAAGGACCTGGGTATTTCAAGCATAGCATCTCCCCAGCCAGGCGATTGCGCTTCTGCCAATCAATACGTTTCAATAAATCTTAAGAATTTCGGCCGCGTAGCACAAAGCAATATACCGGTTACGGTTACGGTAGTAAATGGAGCTACTACCATTGCGACCATTAATACCACGTACCCAGGCACTATTGCCGAATATGGCGAATCTACCTTCACACTGCAAACACCTTTTGCCGCTGTTGCTGGTAATAATTATACTATTACTGCCACTACAGGCCTGGCCGGTGATCAAAATAATGGAAACAATCAACTCATCAGCACAGTATCTATTGCCGGAATTACAGCTGGACCTACCGGGCAAGCTGAAGTATGCGGACCCAATGCCTTATTAAAAGTTACCAACCCCGTTACAGGAAACTTGTATTCGTGGTTTGATACCCCCGCCGCTACCACCCCTATTGCAACCGGGGCTAATGCCAGCTCCACGGTATTAACCGCTAATAAGACTTACTATGTATCAAAAAATGAAGTAGCGACTAATGTGGGGCCTTCCAATAAAATGGTATTTACAGACGGAGGCTACAATGCCTTTGTTGGAAATTTCGTAAGGTTTACGAATAATGTTCCGGTTTTAATTGAAAACGTAAAACTTTATACGGGTAACCCCGGCAGAATCCGGTTTACCGCGGCAGACATATCCAACTTCAATGAAACAAATGGTTCGTATAGTTATATTCCATTAGCCAGTGTTACGATAGACGTGTATGCAACCGATCCTACTCCACAGGCGGGAGCGCAAACCGGTAATGATCCGGCTGATCTGGGGGCTATATTCTTATTAAACCTGCCGGTAGTAACTCCGGGAGATCACGCCATCATCGTAGAGTGCCTGGATGGGGCTACGCTGTTCAGAAATAATAATATCCCCGCTAATCCTTATCCGTATACTATTCCGGGAGTTTTTTCTATAACAGGTAATAGTGCCGTTCAGGCATCAGATCCTAATTTTTACCAGAAATTCTATTATTTCTTTTACAACATGAAGATAGGGTTAGCGGAATGCCCGAGTGCCAGGACGGCCATAGTAGCTTCTACCGCCACTGCGCCGGTAATAACAGCTGTTGGTAATGATTTCAGCAGCACAGCCGCGCCTGCTTACCAGTGGTATCGTAATGCGGTTGCCATTCCGGGAGCCAATGGGCAAACCTATACCGCAACGGCTGCCGGAGTTTATAAAGTAATAACAACGGATAACTTTGGTTGCCAGTTGTCATCTAATGAAATTACTTCCACTATTACCTCGGTGATCGATATCGACGCAGCTGAAATTGGCTTAAAAACTTTACCTAATCCTAACAACGGAAACTTTACATTACAGTTTGAAGTAAAGAAAAAAGCAGATATGATCATCAGCCTGGTTAATATTACTGGTCAGGAAGTGTATCGGAGAACTTATCCGGGATTTATAGGTAAGTTTTCGCAGCAAGTATCAGTTAATATGCTTCCTTCCGATGCCTATATGCTGAAGATCGTGCACGGAAGTAAAGTATATCTTAAGAAAATACTGATCGTACAATAATAACTTCAATTATGATCTTAAAAAGCTGCCTGCTTATACGGGCAGCTTTTTTCTTATATATTTTTTCTACCAGGTACAACTCTTTTCCCCGGTAGCTAAAACATAAATTACATAGCCTCCGAGGCAAAAGAAAGGTTTTAAGAAAAGCGTGTCTTATTATTGAAATTAATAGTAGCTTGCCCGTACGATTGCGTGCCATTAGAGGCAGCTCCAGCGGAGCGGTTGATTCAACCGCTCATTTTTTTTAGTAACTATGCACTAACTATTACTCTCAACTATTCAAACTAACGGCATGTTGCAACCCTGGCGAACAGGAAAAATCATCCGCTTAAAAGACGAAACGGTTTCTACCCGGCGCTTCTGGATCGAAGTTCCGGAAGTCATCCAATTCGATTTTAAGCCTGGTCAATTTGTAACCCTCGATTTGCCTATTCATGAAAAGCCCAACAAACGATGGCGCAGTTATTCCATTGCCAGCTGGCCAGATGGTTCCAATGTATTTGAACTGGTTATTGTACGATTGGAGGATGGGGCGGGCACTACCTACCTTTTCAATGAAGTGCTTGAAGGAGACACAATAACTTTCCGGGGGGCACAGGGCGTTTTTACCCTGCCTGAAAACCTTGACAAAGATATTTTCCTGATTTGTACCGGAACCGGCATCGCTCCCTTCCGAAGTATGGTACATTATATTAAGCTGCACCAGGTTCCTCATAAAGAAATATACCTGGTATTTGGATCTCGGACAAAGGCCGACATATTGTATTATGATGAATTAATGGAACTTCAAAAAAGCCTGCCCGGCTTTCATTACATCCCCACTTTGTCCAGGGAAGAATGGGAGGGTAAAAAAGGATATGTGCATGCGGTATATGAAGAAATAATTAATAGTAAAATGCAGATGAAGGCTGATGGAACGATGGTTCCCACAAATGCCGGTTTTTATTTATGCGGATGGAAGAATATGATTGATGAAGCTAAGCATCGCATTATAGCGTTAGGATACGATAAGAAAAGCATTCACCAGGAAATTTACGGCTGATTATCAGGATCCTGATTGTTGCTTTATAATGGGAGTGGTACTCAATAATTTCTTCCGTATAGTACCATCCGGCAGTTTTTCCATGTTCTTATCTTCAATGCCATTCGTAATAGGTATAACCGGGATAACAGGCTCGGGGATGGTTTTCATCAAATCAATTTTATCACGGTGCAGTTGTAATATCTCGGCATGGCTGGCCAGCATTTCCTTTTCCAAATCGCCAATTTTCTTATTTAAAGATTTTATCTGGCTACTGCGGATAAGAAACCCAAGTACAGCAGCGGCAATTACCAAAGCGACTAATAACAATATATTTATGTTTACCTGTATAGCAAGCATGAGAGGTGAGTTTCAAAGTCCAGTTAATATTTCCAGGGATAGAATTACACTGTAAGATAATTAATATCTGCCTCTCCTATTCCCGAAAAATTGAAATTATTTAATTGAGCAGATTTCAGGAAATCTGATTTTCCACAATCTCTTTTATATTGTTAATACTAATCCTATCCTGTAACATCGAATCCCGGTATCGTATAGTTACGGTATTGTCTTCTTTGGTTTGATGATCAATCGTGATACAAAAGGGGGTTCCCAGCGCATCCATTCTTCTATATCGTTTTCCTATAGCATCTTTTTCTTCATAGAAACAGCGGAAATGGGGTTTACACTTATTCATGATTTCCCTCGCTATTTCCGGTAACCCATCCTTTTTTACCAAGGGCAGAATAGCCAATTTAATAGGAGCCAATTTGGGTGGCAATTTCAACAGCACCCGGCTATCTTGCTTTTCTGCAGTACTCAAGTCCTCTTCCGTATAAGCATCGCTCAGTATTAATAAAAACATGCGATCTAATCCAATCGACGTTTCTATTACATATGGAATGTAATTACCATATGGTTTCCCAGTACTTTCGTCGATATCATTATCGAAATACTGCATCTTTTTTTTGCTGAACAACTGGTGTTGGCTCAAATCAAAATTCCCCCTGGAATGTATTCCTTCCACTTCCTTAAATCCAATAGGAAAATCGAATTCAATATCACAGGCGGCTTTTGCATAATGGGCCAGTTTAGCATGATTATGAAAGCGATATTTTACCGGTGAAGTTCCAAGGCTCAAATGCCACTTCATCCGTTCTTCCTTCCAGAATTCGTACCATTCGTTTTCTGATCCCGGCCGAATAAAAAACTGCATTTCCATCTGTTCAAATTCCCGCATCCGAAAAACAAATTGCCTGGCCACAATTTCATTGCGAAAGGCTTTACCTATCTGCGCGATTCCGAAAGGTATTTTCATCCGACCGGTCTTCTGTACATTCAGAAAATTTACAAAAATACCCTGCGCGGTTTCTGGTCTCAGGTATACTATGTTATCCGCCTCTTCCGATGAAGCAGTCGATCCGAATTCTGTAGAGAACATGAGGTTGAATTGCCGGATGTCGGTCCAGTTAACGGTTCCGCTCACGGCGCACTTTATCTTATTATCTTCTATAAGTTTTTTTAACCCGGCAAAATCGTCCTTGGCCAGAAATCCTTCCATCAATGCTATTAAATCATCTCCTTCTTTTTCCTTTCCCTCCGCTTTCAACAGGTCGGCCTGCGCTTCAATAAGATGGTCTACCCGGTAGCGTTTGTTACTATCCTTATTGTCGATCATCGGGTCGTTAAAGTTGTCGACGTGTCCGCTGGCCTTCCAGGTAGTGGGATGCATAAAAATGGCAGCATCAATACCCACAATATTCTCCTGCAACTGAGTCATACTCTTCCACCAGTAATCACGCAGATTTTTCTTCAATTCACTTCCCCATTGACCATAATCATATACAGCCGCCAGCCCATCATAAATTTCGCTGGAAGGAAAAATGAATCCATATTCTTTGCAATGAGAAATTATTTCCTGGAATCGTTTCGTATCATTTGCCATAGTGGCGCAAAGATAACCTGCTAATTACATTCCTGTCTGAAACACCGAAAAAAAAATGACCTGGTTATATTTTCAGGGCTTTGTTTCCGGTACTTCGATTACTGTCTTTACCTCCGGCTGCTGTTGAATTGATTTATCTGATTCTACTTCTATTTCCTGAATCCAGACAGCATATTCATTGGGATAAATTCGAGAACCCTGGTGCACAACCAGCACCTTTGTAAAAACGGCACCGAAATAGAGAATCATAGCGGAATAATAAACCCACAATAAAACAACAATTACCGAACCGGCGGCCCCATAAGAAGAAGTTATTTTGTTTTGCCCAAGATAATAACCAATGAGAAACTTTCCTATCATAAACAACACGGCTGTAGTAAATGCGCCCGCCCGTATATGTTTCCATTTGATGCTGGCATCGGGCAATATTTTAAAAATAATTGCAAATAGAAAGGAAGTAATTAAGAAGGTAATAGACAGGTTGAATGCATATACCAGGAATACGGTTAATTCCGGGAAAACTTCCGTAAGCCTGTTTATAAGAAGATCCATCACACTATTAATAATTAATGAGACCAGTAACAAAAAACCCAGGCTTACTACGATGGAGAACGAAAGCACCCGGTTAAAAATCATTTTTAAAATGCCTCTGCCTTTCCGTGGTTTCACCTTTAATTTCCAGATAGAATTAATTGAATCCTGTATTTCGGTGAACACACTGGTAGCCCCGATAAGCAAGGTGATAATTCCTATAATCGTGGAAATGCGCGAGTCAGCCGAAGTAGCTACCACCCGGATCGTTTCCTATATCTGCAAAGCCGCCGGAGACCCCACCAAATTGCTTATCTGTCGGTATAAAGAACCTTCCACCGCATCTTTACCATAAAAAATATCGCTAACCGCAATTACAATGATTAACATGGCCGGTAATGAAAATACTGTATAAAAAGCCAGTGCGGCACAAGCTTTAATACTTTATTATCAACAAAATCAGAAAATGACTGGCGGATGATGGTCCATATTTTATTGGTCGTTCCATTCATGTATACTATTTCAATTTGGGATTGTTAATATGTCTCTGCGCATCCCGTAAATTCTTTTTTTCAAAATTCTTTTGCAAAGCCTCTGCCAGATTCACTCCTGTTTGGTTTGCCAGGCATAATAATACCCATAATACATCGGCCATTTCATCTTCAAGGTTTTTGCTTTTGTCGGTTTCTTTAAAGGATTGCTCCCCATACACGCGTACCATTACTTTTGATAATTCCCCCACTTCTTCCATTAAAATCCCCAGGTTGGTAAGTTCATTAAAATAACGGACCCCTGTTGTATGTATCCAATTATCCACCTGTTGCTGCGCTTCCTGTATTGTCATTTTCTTAAATTTTAGTGGAAGAAGATTGAAGAACCTTTATTTTCATAACGGTAGCGATCGATACGGCGCGTTGTTTGGCCAAAAAAGCTTTGGGCCCCTCATATAATTCATCCACCGTTGAATGAAATAATTCCAGCCATCGGGTGAAATGTTTTTCGGTCATTGGCGACAACTGGTGCAGGTGAATATGCGGCGTTATAGCGTTTTTTTTATACAGTGTTCCACCCAGCAGTACCATTTCCCAGAAATCAGTGATTACCGGTAAGTGCTCGTCCATATTTATTTTCTTCACCTGGGTAAAAAAGTGTCCAATCACTTCATCGTCCAATGCTTTTGCATAAAAGGCCTCCAGTAAATTATAAATATCCTGGCGTGTTTCTATATCGGGTTTCAACTAATCCCTGTTTTTTGTATCAATAATAATTGTTACGGGTCCATCATTTATTAATTCAATTTTCATATCAGCGCCAAATTCGCCGGTAGCAATTTCATGGCCGATATCCTGCTGCAATTGGCGAATAAGCTGTTCATAAAGAGGAATAGCAATAGCCGGTTTACTCGCCCGGATATAGGAGGGCCGATTGCCTTTTTTGGTAGAAGCTTGCAGCGTAAACTGGCTTACCAGCAAAATAGAACCCCCTACCTCTTTTACTGATTCATTCATTACCCCATTCTCATCATCAAAAATGCGGAGATTGACAATTTTACTGCTCAGCCAAACAATATCTTCCGCACTATCAGCGTCTTCTATTCCTGCCAAAACAAGCAAACCTTTTTTTATGAAAGATCGTACTTCCTTATTGATAGTTACCTCGGCCCGGCTAACCCGCTGAATAACTGCCCGCATAGATAATAATATATATTTTACCTTTAAGAAATGAAGATAGACGTTTCAAAAGAAATTCAATTTAAAACAGCCCGAAGCGGGGGCAGTGGGGGCCAAAACGTTAATAAAGTAGAGACTATGGTAGAGGGGTATTTCAATATCTCTAAATCCACCTTCCTGGATGAGGAACAGAAGCAATTGACTGCTAGAAAATTAGCTTCTAAGGTAAATTCGGAAGGGTTTTTGCAAGTAAAAAGCCAGGTGCACAGGAGCCAGCTGGAAAATAAGGCGGAAGTAATAAAGAAGATGAACGCCCTACTGGAACTGGCACTAAAGAAAGAAAAAAAGAGAATAGCTACCAGGGTCAGCAAAGCTTCCAAAGAAAAGAGAATAGAAGCTAAAAAGAAGCAGAGTTTGCACAAACAAAACCGAAAAAAAGTTAATTATAAAGATACCTAATCCCGAACTATGAAACACTCCTTAAAAAGAATCATTCCCTTTCTTTTGGCTGCTTGTCTTTTCAACCTCTCGCTATTCACTTCCTGCAAGAAGGATTATAGTGCCGAAGATGTTCCCATTCCTCCTGTTGTGAAGGATCACAACCTTATTCTTAAATTCAGAGCGGTTGTAGATACTATTCCCCTTGAATTTGGAAAGAACTATACTAACTTTTTCAAACAATCCTATACGGTCAAAACCTTCAAGTTTTATGTTCACGATATTGAGATGATCAATACCGATTCTGGAAGGGTTTTTAAAACCAGCGCTGATAAATATTACCTGGTGGATTTTGCTGACTCCACCTCAACGTCGATAAAATTATCGATCCTCCCTTTCCAGTATAACCGTATCAGTTTTATGGTGGGGGTAGATAGTGCCCGCAATGTTAGCGGGGCCCAAACAGGTGCCCTCGATCCAGCGAATGGTATGTTCTGGACCTGGAATACCGGCTATATAATGGCAAAACTGGAAGGCAATGCTCCCACCTCACCATCCGGAACGTTTGAATACCATATCGGAGGGTTTAAGGAACCTGATAATGTGATTAAAAAACCAACCCTTCTTTTTCCATTTGGTCAGACCCTGGATCTCAAACCCGAAAAGACCAGCGAGATTACGGTGAGCGCCAATATCAACAGTTGGTTTTATAATCCCCATGATATAAAATTCAATCAAACCCCGGTCTGTACCACGCCCGGATCCCTGGCAAAACAAATTGCCGAAAATTATTCAAAAATGTTTACTGTTGATAGTGTAATAAATCAATAAGATTGGTTGTACGATGGACAATACGATTCTTTTTATTAATTATAACAACAGTTGTAATTATAACGGCCTGTAAAAAATCGGGAGATAAAACAGGCCCCACCCCATTGTCATTTTCAATACCTCCTGGTTTTCCCGAACCTTCCTATAAATTCACCGGTAACCCGCTTACAGAAGAAGGATTTCAATTGGGCCGAAAACTTTTTTATGACGGTCGCTTATCCAAAGACGGTAATTTTGCCTGTGCTTCCTGCCACCAGCAGTTTTCCGCTTTTGCGAATTTCGATCATGACCTGAGCCATGGATTCAACAACCAATTTACCACCCGCAACTCGCCTGGTCTTTTCAATCTTGCCTGGCTTAAAGAAATGCATTGGGATGGCGGAATAAACAATATAGAGGTTCAACCGCTGGCCCCTATTACGGCTCCCAATGAAATGGCGGAAGACATAAATAATATCATTAAGAAACTACAGGCAGATTCCGCGTATCCAAAATTATTCCGGGCTGCTTATGGAAACGAAACGATCAACAGCCAGCGAATGCTTTTTGCCATTACCCAATTCGTTGGTTCGTTGGTTTCGGCCAATAGTAAGTATGATCAAGTAAAAAGGGGCGAATCGGTATTTACAGATGCCGAAAAAAATGGATACCTGATTTTCCAGGCTAAATGCACGGGCTGCCACCAAGAACCGCTGTTTACTGATCTCAGCTACCGGAATACCGGTATGCCGGTAAAGTCATATCTAAATGATTATGGCCGGATGCGTATCACCAACAAAAAAGAAGATTCACTGAAATTTAAGGTGCCGAGCCTACGGAATGTTTTGTCCACCTTCCCTTATGGGCATGACGGCCGGTTTGCCACGGTCAAGAATGTGCTGGATCATTATAGTGAGGGTGTACAAGATGGCCCAACCGTTGATCCGCTGGTAAAAAACAAAATACCCCTTAGTAACCTGGACAAATTTTATATAACTCAGTTTTTATATACCCTTACCGATTCTGCTTTTCTAACCAACAAACGGTTTTCACAGCCGAACTAAGAGTTCACTCCTTTGGCAGGTACAGTAATGTTTGGTTCAATCATTTTATTCCTTGCTGATTTCTTTAATAAAAACAGCCGGGATTTTGCCAAAGCTTTCAGAAATTAAATTCAGCACTTTCCTACTTTGCTTTCAACAAAATACCGGCAATAAAAGACCGTTCAGGTTTTATGAAAATTTATTGGGTGGGTGCTATAAAGGTTTGCGTTTACTTTTTAATGCTTCCAGAATATTTTTTTGTTTAGTTATCTCTCCCTTCTGAGAGTCCTGGTCCTTTTTATTTTGCTCCAGTTTTTCCTCCAGGTTCTTAATCCTTTTTTCCAGGTCCTGCTGATCGTCGCCTAAATTTTCTAATTTTTTCTCCGCTTTTTTAACGGATTTATCCTGTTCGGTTATTTCTACTTCCAGGTTATAGGCTTCCATTTGTGGTGTCATAGCATTCAGGAATGATTTGCCATCCTCAATGCCCGCCCGATCATCGGTAATGCGTTGGGCCAGCGTTTCGTTTTCTTTACTTATAACCAGGTGAATGAGGGATACCTCTTTTTCCTTGCGGCTTTTGCGCTCCACCTTAAAATGAAGGTCGTTGTTCTCGGTATTATTCGGATTAAGCTTTACCCCTTTGAAAGAATATATACCTTTTGATGAATTAACCTTAAACCCCTTTTTTGCCATATAATCCTTGATGGCATCTTCCACCTGGTCGGGCGGGTAGGGCACTTCCATTACAGCAGCCACATGATTCTTTCGCTGAACTTCCAACTTGGCCTCGTAAGCCTGGGAATAAGAATAGCTGGCGGAAATCAACAGTATCAAAAAAATAATTATCCTCTTCATAAACAAAAAATTTCAATAAAGATACTATAAGCGGGTAGAATGGTTGCATTGAGTACATGGAAACACCTTAAATCGTACTTTTGACCATCTTTTTTAAAAAAACGAATTAATTGAGCAGCATTAAAAAGTTGGCGGGACAAACGGTTTGGTATGGTGCACCCCGCATTTTTGCCCGCTTTCTTAATTTCGGAATCAGCCTGCTCGGATTTCAGCTTTATGATCCCAATGGCTCCTATGCCTTTACACAGATTTACGCCGTGATCCCTTTCCTGAACATCCTCTTCACCTATGGCCTGGAAACAAGTTTCTTCCGTTTTGCCCAAAATCGCGACCGGCAAAAACTGTACAATACTTTAAACATTTCAATTATTGTAACTACCGTTTTACTTACGATTATCCTGTTTTTGATCAAAGGCCCCCTGACCAATTTCATTGAAATGAATGATCATCCGGAATATGTAACCTGGATGATCGGCATCGTATTCTTTGACACGCTTTATACGCTGCCTATGAGTAAGCTGCGGCTGGAGGAAAGACCCCGCAAGTTTGCTTTCATCAATGTTTTTTCCATTTTTCTGAATATTGCACTGGTATTATTCTTTTTTTATGTAGCCAAACCTGCCCACGAAAAAAACCCTTACACCTTCCTCGGGCATTTATTCGACCCGCAAATCGGTATTGGGTATTTCATTCTGGCTAATTTAATTGCCAGCGGTGTTACCTTACTGTTGCTTTATAAAGAATTCGCGGCTTTTCGCTTCCATTTTGATAAAGCATTGTGGAAAGAAGTCATGTATTATTCCTATCCGCTCATTATTGTTGGTTTTGGAGGAATGATCAATGAAATGCTCAGCCGCGTAGTATACCAGAAAGTATCCGCCGTGGATGAAAAAACAGAGCAGTTTGAATTAGGAGTATTTGGAGCGAATTATAAGTTGGCCGTGCTCATCACCATATTCATACAGGTATTTCGACTGGCCGCAGAACCATTCTTTTTTAATCAATCCAGTAAAGAAGGGGCCCAAAAGTCTTATGCCCGGGTAATGAAATTTTTTGTGATAGCCTGTTGTTTTATGTTTTTAGCCATTGCCTTGTTTTTGGATTTATGGCAAAAACTCATAGCCTCCAAACACCCGGAATATGCGCAGGGTATTCATATAGTCCCTATTCTTGCTATGGCCAGTGTATTCCTGGGTATTTATTATAACCTGTCGGTTTGGTATAAACTTACCAACCGGAATATGTTTGGCGCCTATATTACTATTGCAGGAGCCATCATAACCATCGTACTTAATATAGTATTGATCCCTTCGTTTCGATATACCGGTTCAGCCTGGGCCACTTTTATCTGCTATGCCTTCATGATGATCATCAGCTATACCCAAGGGCAAAAATTTTACCCGGTGCCTTACGCAAAAAAGAAACTGGTGACCTACCTGGTAATCTGCGCGCTTATGTACATCATCCATGAATTGGTTGCCCGGAACATAAATCATCAATCCGGTTATTATAAACCCGTCTATTACGGTAGTGGTCTTATATTACTTGGCTTATTTGCCCTGCTCATCATGCGGGTAGAGAAAAAAGAATTACAAAGACTACCATATGTGGGTAAGTGGTTCTATAAAGATTCCTGAATAAGAAAAGGATTATTCTTCTTTTCGTGCCCGATGGTAGTAACTGGCCCATGACCTGAATAAACCATTATTTCATCGGGCAACAGGAACAATTTTTCCCGGATACTTTTCAGAAGGGTCTCCGAATTTCCCAATGGCAAATCGGTTCGGCCAATACTTTCCCGGAACAAAACATCTCCACTTATGATAAACCGCTGCGCCCGGCAGTAATAACAAATGCTGCCAGGCGAATGCCCGGGAGTATGTATTATTTCAAGCATATCTTTCCCCACCCGGATAATATCCCCTTCATTGAGATAGGTAATGGCTCCATCATAATTCTCGAAAGGTAGTCCCCAGCTTTGCCCGCTTACCGGAGCAAAATCTAATACTACCTTTTCGTTTGGATGAATATGAAGGATTAACCCATAGGTATCGTGAATAAATTTATTACCAAATACATGATCCAGGTGACAATGGGTATTTAACAATAATTTAGGTGACAGGGAGTGATCATCAATAAAATCCCTGAGGACTTTCCGTTCATTACTAAAATAACAGCCCGGATCTACAATCGCGCACCAACCTTGTTCGTTGTAAATTACGTATGTATTTTCCTGAACCGGACTAAAAGTGAACTGTTTTATTGTCAGCATACCTGTACCTTTTTTTAGTTACCCCAAATTTCTACCGGAAACACGGATTTGTTATACCTTTAAAACATTAAAGATTGGATATGCAATTTCAACAGTTTAGGTTAACTACAAAAGAAATTTTATTCGCGGCTATGGTGTGTTTCTCGAGTGTGGTATCTGTAGCCCAGGTCAGTACCGTAGAATTTGGAAAGAATAGGGTACAGTACCGCAAGTTCAAATGGCAATATTTGCAAACATCCAACTTCAACACTTATTTTTATGAAGACGGAAAAACGATAGCCAATTACGTATTACAGGTAGCCGAAAAAGAATTACCGGGCATTGAACAGTTTGTGGAATACGGCCTCCAGCGCCGTGCCAATATCGTTATCTATAACCATTTTAATGAAATGCAGCAGTCCAATATCGGGCTGAATAATGATTGGCAAACAACCGGGGGTGTTACCAAATTAGTAAATAACAAAATGATTGTTTACTTCAACGGTAACCTGGCTGATTTGCGGCACCAGATCCGGCAGGGCATTGCGCGTATACTCGTAGAAAATATTCTTTTTGGAGATGATTTGGGCGAATTTGCGGCTAATCAAACATTACTCGATCTCCCCAAATGGATGATTGATGGTTATATTGATTATGTAGCCGAAAACTGGAATGCGGATTATGATGACCAATTAAAATCTGCCCTCTTATCGGGAGATTACCGCACATTTTACCAGTTTGCCCACGAGAAACCATTATTGGCGGGCCATTCCTTTTGGTATTATTTCTCCAACAAATTTAAAAAAGAGAACGTCACCTATTTCTTATACCTGGCGCGTGTATACCGCAACCTGAACAGTGCCTCCCAGCGGGTTTGTAAAATGAAATTCAAAGAAGTGCTGCGGAATTTTATGACGGAAAATGAAGAACTATATGCTAAAGATCTGCGGGGCCGCCGGGATATTCCTAAAGGAACTGTTTCTATAGTGGAAGAAGTAACCAGGAACAGGGATTTTTTCCGGTTTACTCCAAACCCAACCCCCCGGAGCCAGACTTATGCGGTAATAGAATACATAAAAGGCCAATACTGTGTGGTACTTTATGAAAACATGGTCGACCGGAGAGTGATACTGAAAACGGGCGTGCGAACCAATGAAAATGAAATTAATCCCAATTATCCCTTATTAGCCTGGGATGGAAAAGGTACCCGGCTTGCCTGTATTTATTGGGCAGAAGGAAAAACAAAATTATTTGTGTACGACCTGGTGGCCCATTTCAAACGCATCAAACAGGATATACCACATTTTGAACAGATACAGGATATGAAATATATGCTGGATGAAAATACCCTGCTGCTGAGTGCCGTTCGCAAAGGCCAATCAGACATATTTGTTTACAAAATTGATCAGGACAAATTTGAACAAGTTACCAACGATGCCTATTCTGACCTGGATGCCACTTTTGTTGCCTTTCCGAATAAACAAGGTATAATCTTTTCTTCCAACCGGCCAAACGCTACTATTAAAGGGGCCGATACCGGCGTGGCCACTAACCGTTTTAATATTTTTCTTGCAGACAATTACAGTAAAAATGAATTCAGGCAAATCAGCCAGCTTACCAATTTAAAGTATGGTAATGCCCGTTACCCAATGCAATACAATACGTCACACTTTACCTTTATCAGCGATGAAACCGGAATCGGTAATCGCTTTGCCGGATTTTTCAGTACTCAAAGAGCGGGATTAGACAGTGTTTATGTGGTGGGCGATGAGTTTTTGCGCAATCCGGACGACAAAGAACTGGATTCCACATTGAAAGCCTGGGGCAAAACGGAGCCCGACTCTGTGTTTGCTTACTCCGTAACCAGCGATTCCGCTTATGTATTTCCAATTACCAATTACCAAAGCAGCTTAAAAGAAACAAAGATTGCGGGGGATAATGGCCTGGTGAGCGAAGTGAGGCAACAGGGTAATCTCAAATTCCTTTACAAATTAAAAGTGGATGAAAATACCCTCCGTCGACGAAACATAAACCCGCGACCTACGGAATACCGTAAAAAAACGATCGCTGAAGCACAGTTGGCTGGTGGAGAAGAAATACAATTTAGAAACGACCCGAATAATCCTTCAGACAGTTCTGATAAGAAAAAAGATTTTTTCGATACCGGTTTTGAAAAAGATTCATCCGATATTATTAAACCACCCGGCTTGGGAAATACGGAGGAAGATCCGGTTCTAAAGAGGGCTAAACTCTTTGATTATAAACTGAAATTTTCAGCGGATAATTTCTCTGCCGCTTTCAATAATGATATTCTTATTAATCGCTACGAACCATTTACTGGTTCCCTGCCAATTGTATTACAAAGTGGCGGCGCTTTTAACGGCATGCTAAAAGCTTCTGTATTCGATTTGTTTGAAGATATCCGTTTTTCAGGAGCCATGCGCCTTCCGCTTATCAGTGGTAATGGAACAGGCGTGGGCCTTGGCGGGGGGGGTGGTATCAGTGCGTTCATTCCAATCAATCAATCGTTATTTGACGGGGGTGGAGAATGGTATGCCCGGGTTGATTATTTGAAAAAGAGAATGGATTATTCGTTCATTTATTACAGGCAAACAAATATTGGTCTTGTTCAGGGTATCAATAACTCAAACCAGGTGTATGAGGCCAAACAATTCAGCAATCTATACCAGGGATTGATAAAATATCCGTTGGACAGAGTTCGCAGTATTCGTTTTTCTCTTGGTTTGCGCACCGACAAATTTGTAGTGCGCGCGGATAATTTCGATTCCAGTTCCCTAAAAATAGGAGATGTAAACAAACAGCAATTTGCCCTTGCCAAAATTGAGTGGATACATGATAACGTAATTTCAAAGACTACCAATATCATGAACGGGCTACGGTATAAAATTTTTGCCGACCTGCTTTCACAGATCAACGAACCCCAACTGCCGAATACCGGTAAGAAAGGCGGTTTATCATTCAATATGGGAGGAGACCTTCGTTATTATTATCCCATATACCGGAATTTTATATGGGCAGGCCGTGCTGCCGCTGATTTCTCCTTTGGGGATCAGAAGATCATCTATTACCTTGGTGGGGTAGATGGCTGGATGTTTCCCAAGTTTAACCGGGAGCCCCAACCGCAGGATCCCAGCTACGCCTTTCAATCATTAGCGGTTAATATGCGGGGATTCAAACAGAATGTTTCCAACGGAAATAATGCGGTCATACTAAATAGTGAATTCCGTCTGCCTGTTTTCCCCACTCTCTTAAACAAACCTATCAATAACGCCTTCGTTAGAAATTTCCAGTTGGTACAGTTCATAGACCTGGGAAGCGCCTGGAATGGTGCTTATAACAAGATCAAACGCCCCGAGCTTATATATCCCAACCAGGATGGTTCGGTATTGGTACGCATCAAGGCAGGAGGAATAGGACCCTTTGTGGGTGGTTATGGTTTTGGGGCCCGCAGTACCCTTCTGGGTTATTTCCTGCGATTGGATGCGGCCTGGGAAATGAATAGTTTCTTCAAAGGAAAACCTATCTGGTATTTTGCGATGGGGATAGATTTTTGAGAAAGTTAAAAGTCAAAATTTAAACGTCAAAATTGGAACCCGCGTTTTGGAAAGGCGGTTCTGGTTTTGACTTTTTTTTACCGCAGAGAAGCAACGTGTTGACGCTAAAATACGTGTCTTCACGCACCTGATCGATTAATACATTTTTCAATTCGAACCACTAAGGCACTAAGGGCGAAAAGAAACACTAAGGGTTCTCTTCGTGCTCTTTGTGTTAGTGGTTCAAAAACAAACATTGGAGACACGGAGACGCAGCGTTGTAATCTCCTTCGTACTCCTTGCTCTTTTACTCTCCTAGCCCTGTATTGGCTGTTCCCCACGCAATGCTACGGGGGCAGGCATTTTCAAATTTCTAATTTCTAATCTCCAACCTTTTCATCATCGCATAAACAATGGTCATAAAAACTGAAAAACATACTACCATTCCCCAGGCAAAATGATGTTGCAAAGGATGAATGATAAGCAGAACAATATCCCGAAAGAGATGAAATGGATCAGTGATGAAATCCCAGCTATTGAATCGCAGGTACCTTCCAATATAAACACCCAGTGCATTCAGGAACATGACAGGAAATACAAAATATAGTAACGTTTTGCTTCCTGCTTCGAAGCGGAGAATCTTTTCTATATGTGCTACAGATATTATACCTAACAATAAGCCATTCCAGGCGAACGACAAGATCACAATCAATTCAAACCAGGAAGGCAATTGGGTAAAGGTTCCCAAATGAAAGAGATCAGTAAGAATATAAAAAGCATTGGGAATAAAAGCTAACCACAGTAATAAGGAAGGGATGAAAAGTCTCCTGTTAGCAATCCAATCGGGCCGTTGTAATAACCAATAACTGATGCCGTAGGGGATACAAGCCAGAAATAAGTTCCATACAAGGAAGAAAAATAACAAGTGCCCGGTATATAAAAAAGTGGTTATTACCAAACTTAAACTGAAACATACAGAAAGGGCCATCAGCTTGTCGGTGCCAGTACGAAGAAAAAAGAAACGATCTAATGAAAATGATCTGAACATGATTAATTAATAAAAATGTGGAATAAAAATAATTAGGCCCGTTACCAGGGCAACCGCCGCGGCTATCAATACTGCCCCCGCTGCAACATCTTTAATGAATTTAACCTGGGGATGAAGAGCCGGAGAAAGGAAGTCGAGCAGTACCTCCAAACAGGTATTGAACATTTCCGCAATCCATACTAAGCCAATCACTACCACCAGGGCTATCCATTCTGTTCGGCTTATGGCGAGCAAAAAACCAAGAGTAATAACCGTTACCGATGCCATAAAATGCAACCAGGCATTATGCTCTTTCTTTAGAAAAGCAAAAACACCCTGTCCGGCAAATCGAAAACTTTGTAATCGTTTGCTAAAAGAAAATGATTCCTTTGTCATAATAAGTATATTAACTTGTTTTTTCAGCTACCCATTTCCACCAAAAGGCTACACAGGTAAAATATACGAAAAAGTTAATGAGTGTATCGCTTACTGAATGTGAGTTGCGGTCAATGGCCACAAAAAACATGACATTGAGCGCCAAAGCCAATACTGAAATCAATACCCCGATTGCATGAACAGGAAGGTATATCCAACCCATTCTTTTAAACCAATTGGTGTTCATAAAATTCTTCTTTTAATTTTTTATAATTATTGCTTGTTGTAGAAGTGGCTATTGCTACTGATACTACCGTCGAAATGTTTAAGATCAACCACATGGATTCGCCATAATCAAGGCTGAAAAGCGTACCTAAAAAAAACAAAAAAAGTGCGGCTACACCCATCAAAAGAAAGGCTAGCCAGGCTTTGCAGGCGCCTAATGAATAGGGTATCTGCACAGATAGTTTTACCAATGGAATGATTATAATCAACAATGGGATAGTCAAAATTCCTCCTATACCTATTATCACTAACCCGGAAAGAGAAATTCCTATTTCCTTTGAAACCGAAAAAAGAATGCTCGTTATTACTCCATCTATAAGTATGGCACGGATCCAGATAGCGAGGGCAATTTTGAATTGTTTTGACATACTGTTACTTTTTTGGGGTTGTTGCCGAAAAATGATTCATTAAAAGCTGATCCGAATAACTCCAGGAAAGCCAGGAATAGGATGCCTGTTGCTCCTTATATTGTTTAATTCGCCAATCGATGAGATCATCCAGCTCCATTCTATAAGGCCAATTCACTCCCTGCGACAGCAATAATTGTTGTTGACCTTTAAGAACATCCCGCTCCTTGTCTAAAACAATAAGAGCCTTGTTTGATAAGTTCACCATGAAATCTACCGGCAGCAGTATATTCTTATTATGACTGATATTGTACGAAGCGATCCATTCATCCCAGTCAACTGCTGTACTGAAAACCAGCAACACTATCACCGCCCACGCGTTGACACGGAAGAGATAATAATTAGTTTTCTTCTTATAGATTTTCCAGAACACTGTTACCAGTCCTACCATTACCAATGCCAGGTAAAACAGCACACCGATTCTTTTATAAGCCAACCCACTTTCATGGATATAATAGTAGTCGCGCAGCAACACTGATATAACCAACAGGAAATTCTGAGCAATCCAGCAATAAGCTCCCCATTTCAGGTACTTACTTTTTCGGTAGAAATTAAGGTTGCCTTCAAATACTACCAGCAATACGATGATCGCTAATACTATGGAAGCTATTAATATTCCCGTGCCTTCATGTATCATCGAAGTCAGGTTCACCTTGTCGCCGAATTTATATCCGAACCATATATAAGAGATATCGATAGTGTTTACAACTAACAATAAGACATTTAACAGTACCAGGCTTATCAATCCAACATTGCCGATATTCTTAAGTGCCATCATACCTGTGGCAAATTTTCCCAGTAATTCTTTCACTATGGTTGTAAAACCACTGGTTTCCCTTATTCTATTTGTTATTCGTTTCCGTTTTAATTCATCCGTTTTATTTTTTTCAAGTGTAACAAAATAGTTCAGTTTGTTTCTTAGCAGGAAAACAGTTGTCAGGAAAAGACCAACTATGAAAAACCCGATCCTGCCCCACGAAAAGAATTCAAGGAAATGGGTGAAAAAATCAGCGATCTTATTAACCAGGTTTTGAGCGAAGCTGGCAAACAGGGAATTGGAATTGGAATAGAGGAAATAAAAGATGAGCGATAGTATTATTGGAATAATAGAAAAACGGATCCACTTACGCCAGGGTATTCTATGATTGACCCTTTGCTTGGCTGGCTGAACAGTCTCAAAAAAAGAAGGGACTGCCAATAATACATTTAATAATATGCTTCCGGAAGCATACCATACTGATCGATGTACGAATTGAACATATGCAACCAGTAAGAGGAATGTTACACTGAAGGCTATCATACTTAGTACGGTATTCTGTAACAATACCATTGCCAGGCAAATGAGGTGGCCTGCAAGCAGCCACCTCACTGTAGAAACAGGCCTGGCCTCAGGGTATAAAGAAAAAAGTGCGACCAACAGGAAAAGGTCATACAGGAAGCTGTTTATTCCCATCTTCTCCTGCCAGAAAAGAAGATTGAAAAGAAAAGCTCCTATCAATACCGAATAAAATTTGACCCGATTCGATTTCATATTATGTTATTTCAGTTACTATTTCAGTTTTTGAAAACAACTACCGGGGAATCATCGTCAATTCAATTTCAACGGTAGTTGTTTCTCTCCTTTGTGGCCAGCTCCGGAAAGGATGGCTGAATGGGTAGCACAGGCCTGATGCAGTTTCATACTTATCCCATCAGGCAATCGCCGGAAAGGGAGATACTGATTCATTACTCTTTTGATCTTTCTTCACTTTCGAGAGGATGGATTCCAATAATGGCAGCATGCCATTTAAACCTTTTGTCTTGATCATGAAATTCCATAATGGTTCAAATTTTTTCCAGCCTCCTGCATAACAGAAATGCTTAATGGCATGTTTCAGGCTATCGTGCTGTACACTCGCCAGGTACACATTCTTCCAGGAATAGAAATCGGTATAAGCTTTATCATATCCCTTTTTCAATGCGTTGGCCGATAATCCCTTTGTTTGATACACCACTTGCCTTGTATCATATTTCTCCCAGTCCCGATGCAGTATTCGGCCGTCCTTTTCCATGTCTTTAAAAAGTCGGGTACCGGGATAAGGTGTCAGGATATGATAAGTGCTTGTTGTTAATGCCTGCTTTACTGCCCAATCAACGGTTCTGTCGAAAACAGTTTCATCATCATCATCCAATCCAAAAACAAAACTGCCATTGATCATAATACCCAGATCATGCAGTCTTCTTATTGCCGCATTATAATCTCTTCCAAGATTTTGTGTTTTATTGCTCTGCGCAAGGTTTTTGGGATTCAAAGTTTCAAAACCAATAAAAACGCTTCTCATTCCTACTGCTGCTGCTTTCTCAATTAAATCACCTCTTAATATGGCATCAACAGTAGAGGCTCCCTGGAAAACACGGTTCATTCCTTTCATTCCTTCGAATAAAGAGGAAGCAAAACGATAGTTGCCAAGCAGGTGATCATCCAGGAAATACAAATGCCGGCCTGGTAATCGGTCTATTTCAGCCAATGCTGCATCCACTTTCTGGGTATAAAATGATTTACCTCCTTCAAAAAAAGCATCCTTGTAGCAGAAGTCGCAGTGATGCGGACAACCCCTGGATACTACAATTGAATTGGGTACCAGGTAATGCGATCTTTTGATTAATTCTCTTCGTACAGGAAGAATGGCATCAAGTGTTCGTTCCTGGTTCCGGTAAATTTTTTTTGGTGCTTTCTTATTAAAATCCTGGAGGAACTGCGGAAAAATGTCTTCCCCCGGTCCAATAAATATACTATCCGCATGTAGCATCGCTTCATCGGGTAAGGAGGTGACGTGTAGTCCACCGAGACATACATAACACCCCTTAGCCCTGTATGCATCAGCAATAGCATAGGCGCGAAAGGCATTCGTGATATATACCTGGATCAATACGAGGTCAGGAGAATCATCTGTTTTCAATTGTTCTACATGCTCATCTTGTAAATCAATGTCATCTTCTGGCGAGCAATAAGCAGCCAGTGTTGCCAGCCCTAAAGGGGGAAATAACGAATATTTGATAGGCCGCCAATAAGGGCTTTTGGCCTCCGTGAGAGCGGGTAATATCATTTTTATTTTCAAGCCCATTAATATATATTTAAAAGCACTTTGTATTTCAAAGTGTAAACAGAAAAAAAATCATTTTACTCCTTTAATCATGCTTTCCAAAGCTTCAATATGCTCCTTAAATGCTTTTTCACCGGCCTTTGTAATGGAATAAGTAGTATTAGTTTTACGCCCGATAAACCCTTTATGCACTTTAATGAATCCGTTTTCCTCCAGGTTCATAATATGCGAGGCCAGGTTACCATCTGTCACATCCATCATTTGTTTAAGATCATTAAAGCTCACTTCTTCATTAACCATCAGGATGCTCATTACACCCAGGCGAATCCGGCTGTCAAAAATTTTATTAAGATTTTCAATCGGGTTTTTCATTCCATTCATTTGTAAAATCATCGTTCATACTTCCACCACATCAACGCTCCATATACAATATGTAAAACGCCAAAACCAAGGGCCCAGAAAATTAATGCATAATCTACCATCCATAAATTGATAATTCCCAGTATTAACTGACCGAAAGCCAGGTATCGTATTTCACCAAGGGTATACTTACTGCCGTTCAATAAGGCTAATCCGTAAAAAATAAGCGATAACGGCGCTACCATTTCAAAATGCGCCAATTGAAGTAACCGCACTATACAGGCAGCTCCCACCAGCATTGGGATTACGGTATTCCATAAAAGGCGCCGCGCAACCGGGTCCCACATCCGTAAACCATTTTTCTTACTGCGCTGATAGGTAAACAGGAAGGCCAAAAGAAATGCGGCAATAAAAACGATCCCCGCAATCCACAACAGATCGGCAATCAAATCAACTCCTTCTAAATTGAAAATATCACTATCCGGCTGCAGGCTATATTCAGAACGCATATTTGATTTATACCGCCCGATACGCAGGTAGGCGGCTGTTGCCCCAGCTAAAGCACAAACCCCGGCACTAATACCGCTCCATCCGCTCAATGATATAAATCGGGAAGAACGCTCCATCATGCGGCGGATATCCTGTAACGTCTCGAGAGGGGGTTTTGATTCTTGCATAAAAAAGCACTTTGTAACACAAAGTAAATAGCTTGGATTGACATTTCCAAATAAATGTCGATTGTTTTACATGCCTTATCATTTAACCAAACCAATTAAGCAGCCAATTCGTATTTTTGAATGATTATGAAATGGGCGAAAACTTACCTTTTTTCAATATTTACCCTTTTATTGTGTTTACT
Organism: uncultured Chitinophagaceae bacterium; assembly: GCA_963775145.1. Taxonomy (GTDB): domain Bacteria; phylum Bacteroidota; class Bacteroidia; order Chitinophagales; family Chitinophagaceae; genus Endoryza. The sequence goes on along the minus strand of CAVZHZ010000004.1, from coordinate 23,874 downwards.
GGTATCCCTGCCCGGGTTACCACAGTCAAGAACGATCCGGGGTACTATCAAAGACGCGCACAGTGATGAGCATATTCCGTTTGCATCCATCCAGTTTAAAAAGTCTATCAATGGACGCCTGAGCGACTCAGCCGGAAATTTCGTTTTTCATTTTGATGAATGGCCGGCCGACACGCTCCTGGTTACTTATGTAGGATACGTCGACTTTATATTGCCGCTCGATAGCTTATTTTATGCCAGGATAAAAGGCAATGTAGCCGACATTAATATATTACTGGAAAGAGGAAAGTATGCTTCGGAGGTGGTGGTAAAGCGTAAAATCGACAGGGGTTTACTAATGTGGAAACGTATTGTAAAGAAAAAACCCTTTAATGATAGGTACCGCTTTAATAACTTCTCATATGAACTATATAATAAGCTCGAATTAGATATTAAGAATATTAAGAAAGATAAGTGGGCCCGGTTACCCGTTATCAAACAATTTAATTTTGTACTGAATAATATTGATACCACCGAGGAAGGGACTCCTTTCCTACCCGTATATCTTACCGAGGCCTTATCCGATTATTACTACCAAAAATCTCCCAAACGCCGCCGGGAAGTATTTAAAGGAACCAAGACTATTGGGGTAAGCAATGAAAGTGCGGTTCAATTTTTAGGCGGCATGGAACAGAATGTAAATTTTTATAGCAATTTCATTCCAGTTTTTGACAAGCAATTTGTAAGCCCACTCAGTGACAATGGCGATAATTATTACCGGTATAAAGTACTCGACTCCCAATTTGTAAATAACCGGCGGCTCATCCATATGATGTTTACGCCAAAACGTATTGGGGAAAACACATTTGAAGGTGATTGCTGGGTGCACGACACGACCTGGGCCGTTCAGAAAATGAATCTGCGTCTATCAAAACAGGCCAACATAAACTTCGTGGACAAACTGAGCCTGATCCAGGAATACACTATGCTCAATGATAGTACCTGGTTCTTAACCCGCGATAAATTTGTAGTAGATCTTTCCCTTACCGGGGAAAAAGCATTATCGCTGATCGGGCATAAATCCACCACCTACCGAAACATTGTAGTAAACGATTCGTCTGTTGAACGGGAACTGGAAAAAAATAAATTGATTGAAGAAACGATTATACCTGACTCTTCAAAATTGACCAGCGATACATTTTGGGTTGCCGCCCGACACGAACCTCTTAATAAAAATGAAAAGGCTATTTACAAAACAATTGATACCCTCTTAAACCTGCCTGCCTTCAAACGCACTACCCGCATTATTGATTTCCTGGCAACTGGCTTTCTCAATGTCGGTAATTACCAGATAGGTCCCTGGCAAAACTGGATTACTGCCAATGTAGAAGAAGGTCTTCGCCTTCGTTTCGACCTGGGTACTAACCGACACATGAGCCGTAAAATACTGTTACATGGATACCTCGCTTACGGATTTGGTGATAAAAAACTAAAAGGGAAGGCCGATGCATTATGGCTGATCAATAAGAATCCCCGCAATACTATATTCGCTTCCTTTACCAAAGACTTCGACCGATCGCAAAGCTATTATGATGAAATCAGCCAGGATAACATATTTGCGCTGGCCATCCGAAAATCATCTATCCCTATTAAATTTTTGCTGGTAGAAGAGCAAAAGCTTGAATTTTTTCATGAATGGCATAACGGTTTTTCAGTAACCCTGACGGGATTACGCAAACAATTTGATCCCGTTCGCAATCTCCCCAGCGCCGATATTTTTAAAGGAACCTCCGGAGAACCGCTTAATACTATGGAAACATCGGTACGCTTTCGCTTCGCATACCTGGAGAAATTCCTGGAAAGTACTTTTTACCGATCCAGCGTGGGCAGCCCTTACCCTATTACCGAACTAAAATTTACCAAAGGATTTTCGGGAATTCTGAACAGCAGCTATGATTATACAAAAGTTACCGGCGGAATATCCGATTATATCAAGATTCCACCCTATGGCAGTATATATTATAATGTTTTTGGAGGTAAAACTTTTGGAACCCTCCCATTTGTTCTACTGGATGTGGCTCCCGGAAATGAAATTTATTACTACAATAAATATGCGTTTAATCTTATGAACCGATTCGAATATCTCCATGACCAATATGCTGGTATTAATTTCGAACATAATATCGGCAATGGAATTTTTCGTTTCTTACCACTTACCCGTAAATTGAAGTTCCGCCAGTTCTGGAATGCCAAAGTGTTATGGGGTAGTTTGAATGAAGCCAATAAAGCCTTCAATATGCCGGCTTCATCCGCCTATAAATTTGAATCCCTCGACGGTAAAACATATATGGAGATAGGAACCGGGGTAGACAATATTTTTAAGGTCTTCCGCGTGGACCTGGTATGGCGATTATTACCCAGGCCGCTCCCTATTGCACAGGTTAGAAGATTTGGTGTATTCTTCAGTTTCCGGCTGGCCTTTTAACATTCAAAATTTTCTTTTAAGTCCCACTGTTTTTGGCTATCTTATGTCACCAAAATCAGCCTGCATGTCCGAAAAATTTATTCTTGCCCTCGACCAGGGCACCACCAGTTCACGAGCGATCTTATTTAATCATGCCGGTGAAATTATTTCCGTTGCACAAAAAGAATTCAAACAGATCTATCCTCAACCCGCCTGGGTAGAACATGATGCAGAAGAAATATGGTCCTCTCAATTTGGTGTGATGGCTGAAGTACTCGCTAAAGGAAATATACAAACGAACCAGGTTGCCGCCATTGGTATTACCAATCAGCGCGAAACAACCATTGTTTGGGATCGCATAACCGGCAAACCAATCTATAATGCCATTGTATGGCAGGACAGGCGAACCGCCGCCTATTGCGATAGCCTGAAAGCGGCTGGTAATGCAGCAGTCATCCAGCAAAAAACAGGACTGATCATTGATGCGTACTTCTCTGCCACCAAACTTAAATGGATACTGGATAATGTATCCGGTGCCCGGGAAAAAGCCGCTAAAGGGCAATTGGCTTTTGGAACAGTAGATAGCTGGCTTGCCTGGAAATTATCAGGGGGCAAAATTCATATCACCGATGTATCCAATGCATCCAGAACCATGCTCCTTAATATTCATACCTGTGAATGGGATGAGGAACTACTCAAATTATTCGATATACCTGCTTCCGTATTACCCGAAGTAAACCCTTCCAGTAAACTATATGGAGTAACCGAAACGGTAGTTAAGCATGCCAATATCCCGATTGCCGGTATGGCGGGCGATCAGCAGTCAGCATTATTCGGACAATTATGTACTCAGCCCGGCATGGTAAAAAACACGTATGGTACCGGTTGTTTTATGCTGATGAATACCGGGGAAAAACCCATTCCTTCCAAAAATAATTTATTGACCACTATTGCCTGGAAAATTAGATAACAAGACTACGTATGCGCTGGAGGGTAGTGTTTTTATTGCCGGAGCCGTAGTACAATGGTTGCGCGATGGATTACAGCTTATCCGTCAATCATCCGAAGTGGAGGCATTAGCCGCAGAAATAAATGATGCGGACGGAGTATATGTAGTACCTGCCTTTGCCGGTTTAGGCGCCCCGCATTGGAACCAGCATGCCAGAGGTTCTTTTTTTGGAATCACCCGGGGTACCACCAAAGCTCATATTGCCAAAGCGGCGCTGGAAAGTATCGCTTATCAAACAACCGATGTATTAAAAGCGATGGAATCTGATTCAGGTATCTCCATAAAAGAATTACGGGTAGATGGCGGAGCTACTATTAATAATATGCTCATGCAATTTCAAAGTGATATATTGCAAACGCCGGTGGTTCGGCCAAAAGTATATGAAACAACCGCCCTGGGAGCCGCTTACCTGGCAGGTCTTGCAGTCGGATATTGGACAAGCGTAGAAGAATTGCAAAAACAATGGCAGGCGGATAAACGTTTTACGCCGAATATGGCCAGGGACAAAGTAGAAAATTATCTCAAAGGATGGCAACGGGCAGTGAAAGCCAGCATTGCTTGGGCCGAAGATAAATAGTGAAGGCTTAGGAAGATTGTAGTTTTGGGTCCGGGCATTAGTAATTCTATCAACTCCGGTGGCGTCGCACTCTTGTACGATATATCATTATTCAACAGCGATGAATAAATCATGACAGACTTAAATTATAAATTAACTATGATTCCCTTTGATAACAACATTTGATCATTCCGTCATGAGTTGGTATTCCTTTTATGTTGCCATTCACTTTCACTATTGACCATTCACTAATGAAACGAGCCCTTCAAATAGAACAACTTCAATTGCAAAAATCATTCGACATCATAATAATTGGTGGAGGAGCCACCGGTTTAGGAGCTGCAGTAGATGCAGCCTCCCGTGGCTATTCTACCCTGTTGTTAGAAAAACATGACTTTGCAAAAGGCACTTCTTCCCGTTCCACTAAACTGGTACATGGGGGGGTACGGTACTTGCAGCAGGGAAATATTAAATTAGTAATGGAGGCATTGAAAGAAAGAGGGATACTTAAAAAGAATGCGGCGCACCTGGTAAAGAATCAATCTTTCATTGTTCCCAATTATAAATGGTGGGAAGGACCCTATTATGGATTGGGATTAAAAGTATATGATTGGATGAGTGGCAGCCTGGGCCTGGGTAACTCGCAATGGTTAACTACTGAAGAGGTACTTCATTGGGCCCCTACCTTAGATCCGGAAGGATTACGCGGAGGGGTAATGTATCACGATGGACAATTTGATGATAGCCGGCTTGCTATCAATTTAGCGCAAACAGCCGCCGAACAGCATGCCGTAGTTATAAATTATTGTTCTGTTTCAGGCTTCCTGAAAACGGATGGAAAGATTTGCGGTGTGCAGGTTTCTGATCGGATCAATGGTAAGGAATTTGAGGTAAAAGGAAAAGTAGTCATCAATGCGACCGGGGTTTTTTCGGATAGTATACAAAAAATGGATGATCCGCATAAACCAAACAGCATTTCGCCCAGCCAGGGTATCCACATCGTTCTCGATAAAGAATTTTTGCCTGGTGAAGCGGCCATTATGATCCCTCATACTGATGATGGGCGCGTTTTGTTTGCCGTCCCCTGGCATAATAAAATTATTATTGGTACTACCGATACGCCAGTCCATAAAATAATGGAGGAGCCGGTAGCACAAAAAGAAGAAATAGATTTTATTTTGCACCATGCGGCCAGGTATCTTACCAAAGATCCAACGCGGACAGATGTAAAAAGTATTTTCGCCGGGCTTCGGCCGCTGGTAAAAAGCAGCGCAAAAAAAACAGCCGAAATTTCAAGAGACCATTCTGTGATCATATCGGGCGCGGGGTTGATAAGCATATTAGGTGGTAAATGGACCACCTACCGGAAAATGGCGGAAGACGTGGTAAACACGGCAGCTATCCAGGGAGGGCTTGCTTATAAAGAATGTGTTACGGAAGAATTATCTATTCATGGAAACAGTCCTGTTACCGATTTTGAGGAACCCGGCTATTATTATGGTTCAGATAATAATTTAATTGCTCAACTTATTTCAACAGACAATAGCCTGGCAGAAATCATTCATCCTCAGTTGCCATATACCAAAGCACAGATTGTATGGTCGGTTCGCAATGAATTATGCATGACTGTTGAAGATGCGTTGGCCCGGAGAACGAGGGCGTTGTTGCTGGATGCTAAAGCCAGTATTGAAGCGGCTCCTTTGGTAGCCTCCTTAATGGCCACCGAAATGAACCTGCGGCAGGAATGGATCAAAGAACAACTAATCTCCTATAATAAAACGGCTCATAATTATCTGCCGTAAAACTAAAACGATTGCTTATGTCTTCTTTTATCGGCGAATTCATCGGAACAATGCTGCTTATTATTTTGGGTGATGGCGTAGTAGCGAATGTATTATTGAATAAAACTAAAGGAAATAATGGTGGTCTTATCGTGATCGCTTTTGGTTGGGCAATTGCCGTTTTTGTTGGTGTATATTCTTCGGGTTATCTCGGCGGAAAGGGACATTTGAATCCCGCTGTTACTCTTGCTATGGCATACCTGGGCAAATTTGAATGGGCCAATGTAAGCACCTACATTATTGCCCAACTGGCCGGAGCCATAACGGGTGCAATTTTAGTTTGGCTTTCTTACCGCCAGCATTTTGAACAAACACCCGATGGGGATACTAAACTGGCTGTATTTTGCACGGGCCCTGCTATTCGAAGTACCTTCGATAACCTGATTACTGAAATGGTGGGCACTTTTGTTTTGGTGTTGGGTGCTTTATTAATGTCTGCCTCTGATGTAAAACTGGGGGCCCTGGACGCATTACCGGTTGCATTGCTCGTGCTGGGAATTGGTTTATCGTTGGGAGGCCCTACCGGTTATGCCATTAACCCGGCAAGAGATCTCGGTCCTCGAATAGTGCATTTCTTTTTACCCATTACTAACAAGCGCGATAGCGACTGGGCTTATTCCTTGATACCGATTATCGGTCCGGTTGCCGGCGGTTTGATAGCGGCCAATATTTATATTCTAATTAAATAATTTATTATGAAAAAGATTTTAACCATTGTTACCACATTATGCTTTTTTACTTTCATTTCTTTTTCGCAGAATGCGGAACAACGATTGAAGGAAAAGGGAATTGAATTAAGTACTCCATCAAAACCAGTTGCCAATTATGTGAACGCTGTGAGAGTAGGTAACCTGCTATATCTCTCCGGTAAAGGACCAAAGAATGCGGACGGTACAGATATTACCGGTAAGGTGGGCAAAGACCTTACCATCGAACAGGGATACCAGGCCGCGCGTTCTACGGCTATTCAGCATCTTGCCGTTATAAAAGCGGAACTCGGCAGTTTGAATAAAGTAAAACGCGTTATAAAAGTATTAGGGATGGTAAACTGCGAAAGTGGGTTTACTGATCAGCCGAAAGTAATCAATGGTTACAGCGATCTGATGGTTGAAATTTTTGGTGAAAAAGGAAAACATGCCCGTAGTGCTGTTGGCATGGTGGCTTTGCCCAATAATATTGCGGTAGAGGTAGAAGTGATTGTGGAGGTGGAGAAATAATTTCTTGAATTTTTCATAAACATATACTGGATGAACCACCGAAACTTATTAGGATATATTCACTCACCAAACAGGATTGTGGTGGTTGAATGATGTTTCAGCTATTGAATGTTGTTCCGGCTGGTGATGTATTCCGGCTGGTGAAGACACCAGCCGCGGATACAAAATTAATTATACCCGTGGTTGCTGTCCTCACCAACCATCTATTAATTCCTTCACCCCGTGATTGCTGTCCTCACCAACCACCTATTAATTCTTCACCCGTGGTTGCTGTCTTCACCAACCACCTATAAATTCCTCACTCTCACCCATGGTTGCTGTCTTCACAAACCAATTATTATTCCCCATCTCGGTTGCTATTCCCACGAATTGAATTTTTTCATGCTCTTCTTGCAGCCTGTCACCACCTGATATATAAATCAATGATGAAAAAACAAATTTTAAGCGGTGAAAATCCTTTGGACACTGAAACCCCTATTTCTACATTGCTTAAATGGAGGAAAGACTAAATCAAACAAATTACAGAAATTCATTTATGGATCTCCGAATACCTTATTTCTGGACAAGCACAATTAACAATTGGAAGCATCTTTTACAAGAGGATAGTTATAAGGATATTATTATTCAAAGTTTGCAATGGTTAGTTAATAATAAAATGATCGCAGTTTATGGATTTACGATCATGCCCAATCATGTTCATTTGATATGGGAACAATTACAAATGAATGGAAAAGAATATCCAAAAAATAGTTTTCAAAAAATTACCGCTCATAAATTTCAAAAATCATTACGATCCAGAAATCCCTACCTGATTGAACTATTCAAGCACCAAATAATTGACCGAAATTTTCTTTTCTGGCAAAGGGATCCCCTGGCCATTAAAATAATCGGGAGAGACATGGCTATTCAAAAACTTGACTATATTCATCATAATCCCCTTCAAATACATTGGAAGCTGGTAACAGATCCCGTTAAATACAAATACTCTTCAGCCTATTACTATGAGACAGGAATAGACGAGTTCAACATCCTTACTCATTATATGGACCGGTTTTGATTATCCCTTACTTGTATGGCTTTATGTTTAAAGAGATTGATTAATTCCGGCTGGTGATATAGGTTCCGGCTGGTGATATAAGTTCCGGCTGGTGATATAGGTTCCGGCTGGTGATATAGGTTCCGGCTGGTGATATAGGTTCCGGCTGGTGAAGAGAGGCTGACCGAGAATATTTTTTTGGATTTTCGGATTTATTTTACAGCCCTGTTTTATGCATTTTTTATTAAGTGCAAAAAACGCAAAGCCTTCTCTTTAGGTGATTTTGAACTGATGTATTTTCTTTAGGTTATGTCCTATGCAGATTAGTTGCCATTCTGCTGTTGTTTTTGCAATCCCTTGCATATAAAGATGTATATAATTAAGGTTGTGTTTAATGTTTCCAAATATGGATTCAATGCGCATTCGTTTGAAGTATTTTAATTTTCCTTCTTTGCTATTTAATCTTTCCCTTATTTGTTGCCGCAGTGATTCTCTTTCTTCTACATGTATTTGTCTGTAATTTCCCTTCGTACAAAGCGGTTGTTTTTCACATGTCTGACAGGCTTTACACTTGTATACCCTGCTTCGCTGCTTGCTTCTTTGGTGAACACTGGTGCCGTAAAATGCTAATTCTTTATTCTGCGGACAGATAAAGCAATCCTTTTCTTTATTATAAACAAAATGATTTCGATGATAAGGATTTTGCTCTTTCCCGGTTTCTGTATTCATTTGCTGGTCGGGAATAAAAATGGTTTTATTCCGGTTATGCAGTTCCTCAAAATTGTCATAAGTGGCAAACCCGCTGTCCGCCAGTATTTCTGCATACTGGTCTCCCGTATTTTGTTCTGCGGTGTTCACTGACTTCATTGTTTCTACCCGGTCGCTACAGTTGTTAGATGTATAAGCCCCCACTATAATTCTATCTTCAGTAATAGCTGCCTGGCAATTATAATTCAAATCAATACAGCCTTTATTCTTAATATATTTTGCTTCATTGTCAGTTAAATTAATCCGTTCTTTTTTACTGCTCATTTGTTCCAGCACCTGCTTAATCTTTTCTTTTAGTTTTTGCTTTGACCGAAGTTCTTTGGGTAATTCATCCCCTCTTTTGTTGCCATATTGCTTATCTTCCTGTTCATCTGTACGGGCAGCTTCATCCAGTATGTTTTTGATGTCTGCATCTATTCGCTCAACCCATTGCTCATATTGCTCTTTGTTTTTTGTTTTTCCCGCACTGGCATTAGCTTTCAGTTTCGTTCCATCTAATATTAGCATGCCGGCCCTGGCCATACCAAGTCCTTTGCACAACTGTACTACATGAATAAAAGATTGCTGGATAAATGCAGTATTGTTTTTACGAAAGTCATTTAGGGTCCTGAAATCAGGTTTATACATAGAAGACAGATACATAAATGCCGTATCCTGTTCACAGGCTGAAGCAATTTTTCTGCCTGAACGGACACCAATGCTATATCCATAAAACAGTAGTTTTAGCAACAAATGAGGCGGATAGCTTTTTTGACCCAGAAAACTGTATCTGGATTCTATTTCAGTAACATCGATCGTTTCCACTACATCATTAATTACTCTGGCCAAATGGCCCGCAGGAATAAAATCTTCAATACTTGGAGGGAGCAAAAATAATTGCTCCGTTGTTACTGGTTTGAATTTTTCCATGCTGCTATGACAAAAAAAATAATTCTTTTGTTGCTTGAACTATTAATTCTCGGTCAGCCTCAAGACACCAGCCGGGGAAACGAAATTAGTTTTACCCCGTGGTTGCTGTCTTCACCAACCACCTATAAATTCCTCACTCCGTGGTTGGTGTCCTCACCAACCACCTATTAATTTCTTCACCCGTGGTTGGTGTCCTCACCACAACTGTTCGGAAGATTTTAGGTTGAGTTTGGATAAATTAATCGTTTCGCTATTGCCGGGTCGCCATTGCACTGCAATACAAAGTTGTACAGAATGTCATTTTCGAGTTCCTGAGCAAATTTTCTTTTTGGGATTTTGTATCCCGTAAGCTTTCTTAATTTTTTGTATTCCGTTAGTAATATTGCCACTGTCATAGTAACGTACATCATTACCTTGATGCCATTTTCAGTTCTGTTCAGCAAGTGAGAAAAGTTTAAGTGTTGTTTTATAAACTTAAAAAATATTTCTATATCCCATCGTGACTTGTATATAGCTGCTACGTCTGTGTTTTCTATATCCTTTCTGTTGGTAATAAATATTATTTTTTCATTGTTGTCTTTTCTTACAGCTTCTATTAGCCTTACGGGGTGTTTACTCCTTTTTTTATGCATCGTATATAAATATACCCATGAATCGCTTGTGATGGCTAGCGTTTCTGTTTGTATGGCTTTTGCAATGGTATTGGCAAGATGCACTTCCTGTTTTGCACCAGGGTTTATCCGGGATATAAAAGAAATTTCTTTATCGGTAAGCTTGTCGTAATTATCCCGTGATGTAATCCCCCTGTCAAAAACATTTATTTGTGTGGCTGTCTTTTGATTGGCAAGTATTGTTTCTGTTAATGCTTTGTTTTCACTGTTATATGTTTGATCTTTATAAAAGCAAATGCAATCAGGCATAGCACTGTAACCAATTGTAAACTTAATAAGCCGGCAGTTTTCAGCGTCGCCGCCTCTTAGGTTATATCCTATGTTCATAAGCTTTGTACTCATGGATATTATTGTGGAATCGAAGCGGACAATATCCTTATTTAATTCTGAAGCAGTGTTTCTATAAGCAGTGAGACAATAGTGAAAAATCTTTTCAAAAAAATCCACGTTTATCACATTTAAGCGTTCACTTATTGAACTGTGAGATACACCAAATTCTTCTGGTAAGCCACTAACCATTCTGAAAACAGCCGACTCAAGCGTTGACTGCAACCCACGAAGGCTATTGTCTTTTTCAGTAACCATACAGTAAAACAACAGCTTAAATAAAAGCTGCCCATGTGATTTTTTAGTGCTTTTATTTACCTGGGTATCAATGGCAAAGGCTTCCAGTTCCTTATCGGGAATAAAGGAAAGAAGTTTGTTTATTGTTTCCATTACCGTTTTTGAAATGGAAAACTTACAATTAGCGTGCTGTTTACAAACTAAGTTCTACACAACGACTTAAAACTGTGTATAACCTTCCGAACAGTTGTGGTGTCCTCACCAACCACCTATAAATTTCCTCACCAACCACCTATAATTTCCTCACCAACCACCTATAAATTCCTCACCAACCACCAATTAATTTCCTCACCAACCACCAATTAATTCTTCACCAATCATCATACGCCCTATCCTTAAAAATAACTATTAAAAACAATTATATTTTATTCAATACCTCCACCATCACCAAACAAGCCTTTCTAATTTCTTTTTCCTTTATTGTTAACGGTGGTGCAATACGTATACAATGCGGGGCAAACAAAAACCAATCCGTTAATACTCCTTTACGCAGGCAAGACGCTGCCACTTTTATCACATCGGCTGCCGTGTCCAGCTCCAGAGCCATTAATAATCCCCGCGACCGTATAGCTTTTATCCTGGGATGTTGCAGGCATTCACGAAAAAGAAATTCTTTTTCATGTACTCGGTCAACCAGCTTTTCGTTAATTAATACTTTCATGGCCGCCAACCCTGCCGCGCAGCAAACCGGGTGGCCCCCAAAAGTGGTGATATGTCCAAGTACCGGGTTTTCGGTAAATTGATTCATTAGCTTTTTATTGGCCACAAAGGCTCCCAATGGCATCCCGCCTCCCAGGGCCTTTCCTAATAATACGATATCCGGTACTATATTAAATTTTTCAAAGCCCCATAGAGTGCCGGTTCGTCCAAAGCCGGTTTGTATTTCATCTAATATTAAAAGCGTACCGGTTTCAGTACATTTCTTTCGCAGCAATTTTAACCATTGCTTCAATGGCGCATATACAGCTTTTTCTGCCTGGATGGTTTCCGCAATAACACAGGCGGTACGTTCCGTTATTTCATTAATGGCTTCGGGAGAATTGTATTCCAAGTGTAATATGTCCGGTAATAATGGGCGAAACGCATTACGCCAGTATTCATCTCCCATAACACTCAGGGCGCCTTGCGTACTTCCATGATAGCTCTGATTGAAGGCAATCATTTGGGTGCGGCCTGTTACTCTTTTGGCCAATTTCATGGCTCCTTCGGTTGCCTCTGTTCCGGAATTAGTAAAGTAAACGGCGTTCAACGACTTGGGCAGGTGATCGGTAAGTAATTTGGCATATTGCACCTGGGGAGTTTCAATCATTTCGCCATATACCAACAAGTGCAGATAATTATCTGCTTGCTTTTTTATAGCTTTTATCACTTTAGGATGACGATGACCGACATTACATACACTTATACCAGCTATAAGATCAATGTATTCCTTTCCTTTATTATCAAACAATTTGCAACCTTTGGCTTTTACAATCTCCAGCGAAAGTGGAGAAGGAGAGGTTTGAGCCACATGCCGTAAGAAAAGCTGGCGCTGGTTACTTATCGCATTTTTGGGCACTTTTGATTCCTTCTTATTCTTTTTTGTACTCATTGCACGCAAATGTCGTAACAATTTTCAGGATATTTGCCTTTAGAGTCAGGAAGACGGAAAGACAGAGAGACCGGAAGAATTTCTCCGATGGTGAATAATTCTCTTGGCCTTTATGACATCCGGATTTCCAGATCCTCCGACTAACTAATAAATTTCAAATTCGAATGCCAACTATACTTCATGTAGATGGAATCTTTCCCCAATTCGGAGAAAATTGTTTTATTGCGCCCAATGCCACTATTGTGGGAGATGTAATAACAGGAAACGATTGCAGTTTCTGGTTCAACGCGGTTGTGCGCGGGGATGTTAACAGTGTTCGAATGGGTAATAAAGTTAATGTGCAGGATGGTGCTGTGATACATTGTACCTTCAAAAAAACACAGGCCCTTATTGGTAATAATGTTTCTATTGGTCATAACGCTATAGTACATGGCTGTACGGTGCACGATAATGTATTAATTGGAATGGGAGCGATTGTAATGGATAATGTGGTGGTACATAGTAATACTATTATTGCTGCCGGGGCCGTAGTGCTGGAAGGCACTGTTTGTGAGGGGGGAAGCATTTACGCGGGGGTGCCGGCAAAAAAAGTAAAGGCCATTGAAGAAAGTCAAATCAAAGGCGAAATAGACAGAATTGCAAACAATTACGTACGTTATTCCAACTGGTTCCGCGACCAGGTTAAAGAATCTTAATCATGCGACTATTGCATTTACCGGATAATATTATTAGTTTTAAATACGTTAACCCGTTGAATTAAATCCATTTTATGAAAACGATCCGGCCTTTCATCGTTACCTCTCTCCTCACCACTTTTTTATTATTTGGAAGTTCCTGTAGTTTATGGAATAAAGCATTTGGTCCCAAATATGGGTGCCCCGGCAATGGTCAGAATGTGGGGGCAGAAAGAATTTTGAAGGGAGATAAGGTTCCGAAAGCCCGGAAATTTAAAGCTTAAACCGGTAGAACATAGTTCGTACCTTTTTGATAACCCAAATCCGTTTTTTATGAGCCTTACCCTACGCACTGATTTTGGCTGCACCGAAGCAATTATCGATGATGATTGCGGCCTGAAACGTTTTTACGAAGTGGCCAATATTCTTTCCGATGACCTGGAAATCCGGTTCACCAAGAAAGAAGATGATTTTGACACCCTCACCTGGAATTTTGCTTACAAAAACCATGTACTTACCCTTCACTACAATATCTATACAGGTATCTCGATTTACCCGTATAAGTTTCGGGAAGCGCCCCGCAAAGACAATGATGCCGTAATTGAAGTAGCGAAATTCCTTGAGAATAAATTAATGATTCATTCAACAAAAAAATATTTCTCTTGATAGATTAATTGAATCAAAAATAATTTTGCTGAAAGCTGAAGCTGCGTAAGTAGCCTTCAGCTTTTTTGTTGGGTTAGGGAGTACGGTGAAATGATGAATGATGAATTAAAAATCATTGTTGTCCGACTAAGTATGTTAAAGGTTTCAATTGCAAGTATCACCTCACCCCAACCCCTCTCCTTGAGGAGAGGGGCTAGAACCCGCTCTGCAAGAGGCTTTAATAATTATTAAGATGATTTTAGTCGGACAATAATAATTAAAAATGAAAACCGAAGAAGTTGGCCGGCTACCTAATAACTTTTCTCTTCAATTGACTCGAGTATCCCATAGTAACTTACATACCGGTCTTCGGCGATAGCGCCCGAAACAACCGCCTCTTTAATAGCGCAGCCCGGTTCATTAATATGCAGGCAATTGTTGAACTGGCATTTTCCCAATCGCTTACGCATCTCAGGAAAGTAGTGGGAGAGCTCCTGCTTGCTGATATCTACCATACCAAATTCACGCATACCCGGTGTATCAATTATGGATCCTCCCCCGGGCAAATCATACATTTCAGCAAATGTAGTAGTATGTAATCCTTTACCGCTCCATCCGCTTACATCCTGGGTACGAATTTGTAATTGGGGAAGAATAGCATTTAATAATGATGACTTCCCTACGCCGCTATGGCCACTGATAAGCGTTGTTTTATTTTTTAATTGTGCCGCTACAGCCTCTATCCCTTTATTCTCTTTTACACTGACGGATAAAACAGTATATCCTACCGCTTCATACATAGCCTTCCATTCCGCCAGTTTTTCCTCTTCCTTTTTCTTATAGAGATCCGTTTTATTAAAAACAATGACGGCCGGAACATGGTACGCCTCGGAAGCCACCAGGAAACGATCAATAAAACCCTGTGATGTTCTGGGTTCTTTAAGGGTAGCTACCAGCATAGACTGATCTAAGTTGGCGGCAATGATATGATGCTGGTGTTTGGCCCGGGGGCTTTGCCGGTTAATATAATTCCGACGGGGAATAATGGTGCCGATGATGGCGGAATTTTCCGTTTCACTTTCCACTTCTATTTCCACTTCATCTCCTACCGCGATCGGATTAGTGCTCGAAATATCATCCATTTTAAAAACACCCTTCAACCGGGCATTATGCATTTTGCCCGTTTCATCCTTAACGATATACCAGCTTCCCGTTGATTTGTAAACGACTCCTTTCATCAGCGCACTAAATTAGGTCAATTATGCGATCAGGGGAACTTCCTGAATACTGTATAACGAAGTACTATTTCCAGTAATAATAAAAAGGCTGCTGCTATTGCAAACGGATGAAACTTTTCAGTGTATCTTTTCAATACAGTTATTTCAATTTTAGAACGCTCCAGGTTATCAATTTCTTTATATATCCCCTTAAGGCTTTCTGTATCTCTTGCCCGAAAATATAAACCACCCGTTTCAGAAGCAATGGCCCGCAGCAGCTTTTCATCAATATTTACCTTCTGCATTTGGGTAGTGGTTCGCCCGCTATTTATTACTGGCACAGGGGCAAAGCCGTCCGTTCCAACTCCAATTGTATACACGCGAATTCCATAGCTCTTCGCCATCAGCTTTGCTTCTACCGGAGATATGCGGCCACCCTGATCTTCTCCATCTGTTAGCAAAATAACAATCCTGGTTTTAGCGCTGGAGTTTTTCAACCTGGCCACGCTAATACCTAATCCATCTCCAATAGCCGTTCCGTCTTCCAACAACCCTCTTTGAATATTGTATATCTGTGATTGCAAAACAGTTTTATCAGTAGTAAGAGGAACAAGGGTAAAACTCTCCCCGGAAAAAATAACAACCCCCACCCGATCGGTAATACGTTGCGAAACAAATTCCGCCGCTACTTGCTTGGCAGCTTCCAGCCGGTCGGGTAGCAGATCCTGGGCCATCATACTTCCACTCACATCCATGCATAAAATAATATCGATGCCTTCGCCACTTTTTAATTCTTCATTGAATCTTGTTTGAGGACGGGCAAGTGCCATTATCAGACAACTGATACCAAGCAATCTCAATAAAAATAACGAATGCCTGAAATTTGACCTCCACGACCCCCCCTTGGAATAACCAGCTATTGAAGTAACAAGTAAAGAACCTTGTTGTTTTTTGTACTGGCTCAAATACCACCAGGCCAGCAAGGGCAGTAAAATAAATAACCCAAACGAATAGGGCCACGCAAATTCAATATGTTGAAACCAATTGTACAACATATTATTGAGTTGATTTATTTAAAGAAACAATAGATGATTCAATTACCAACAATGTTTTTTCATTGTCTGTAGCTGGTGGCAGGTAACGGGCAAATTTCACAAAATCGGCCATTCGAAGGGCCTGAATTAGGGAAGTATATTGATCTGGTGGCATATTCAATTGCCTCAATTGAATGGCCAATTCGTCATTGGTTTTTTCTTTGGTTGAAAGATGGAATTGCCTGGCAACAAAATTCCGCAGGATATCATTTAACTGAGTATAATACATCTTCACTTCCATTTCATTTTTTACAGGTTGTTTGCGCAAGGCTGTTATTGCGATCATGGCCTCATCAAAGGCCGAAACTCTTACTGCATCTTTCGAACCTTTTTGAGCAGGCTTGCGCCGGAGGAAAATATACATAAGAACCAAAATCAGCACCGTGGCAGCAGCTAAAATGTACCAGCGTAAATTATCAGCTTCAGGCGACCGAACATCTTCGGGTTCTTTAATATCACGATATTCTTCTTCGGGATTGAAATTACTGCTGTAATCTATTCTTATGCCCAGCGTATCGGTATAATATGTTTTTCCGCTTACTTTTATGTGCTGGCGGGGAATCACCCAATACCCGGTATCGTAGCCTGTCACAGTCATTACCTGAAGAACTTTCTTGCCGTCTATTCCGTCTGTTTCTTTTGGTTGTCCTTTTTCGATCCATTCAAAATGCAGGATCGTATCCCAGGTAATCCAATTGAATCTTTCGCCAAGGGGCAGGCGGGCTTCAATAGTAATCTTAACTGTTTCCCCCACCAGGATATGATCTTTATCCGAAGCCATCTTAACCAATACCTGACTTTGCAACTGCGTCGCCGTCAGCAGCAATAATATCCATACAGTAAGTGTTCGGGGTAAAAAGATCATTTGTTATCGATTCCTTCCAATAAAAAATTTCTGCAGCACTTTTACATAGTCTTCATCGGTTCGTATGTGCAGCAAATCGCACCCTGCTTTTAAAAATATGTTTTTGCACCATTCGGTGTGATTAAAAAAGTCCTGCTGGTATTGCTGCCTGGTTAAAAAATCATCCGTATCGGCAAAAACGGTTTTTCCTGTCTCTAGGTCGGTGGCCTGCAATAATCCTACCGCCGGCAATTGCATGTCGAGCTTATCGTAAAGCTTAATACCAATTACATCATGTTTTTTTCCTGCCACTTTTATAGAGTCCGAGAAACTGGTATCAATAAAATCACTTAGTATAAAGCTGATGCACTTCTGACGGGTAGAATTGTTGAACCGGCGCAGAGCCTCCCCCAGGTTAGTACCTTTTCTTTTGGGTTCCGAGGTTAATAGTTCCCGCACGATATACAACACATGATCTCTTCCTTTTTTGGGAGGAATGAACTTCTCTACGTTATCGCTGTAAAAAATTACTCCCACCTTATCGTTATTGCTGATCGCCGAAAAAGCCAGTACGGCCGCAATTTCAGTAATGAGATCCTTCTTCCTTGCCTGCGTAGTTCCAAACAAGGAACTGGCGCTAATATCAACCATCAGCATAACCGACAGTTCCCGTTCTTCTTCAAACAACTTGCTAAAAGGATGATTGAACCGGGCTGATACGTTCCAATCAATAAAGCGAATATCATCACCGTGCTGGTATTCGCGCACTTCTTTGAACAGCATGCCCCTGCCTTTAAAAGCGCTATGATACTCGCCGGTGAATAAATGCCGGGTAAGCTTCTTGCTTTTTATTTCGAGTTCACGAACCTTTTTTATTATTTCTGCGGAAGTGAGCATAGTTATTAGCAATTACCTATTTGCATCGGGCCATGAACCGGAAATACCAATTGATACCGGGTCCCGGAATTTGGTATATTATGGAACTTGTATAGTTTTCAAAATATCATCCACCACATTCTCCACATTTACATTTTCTGCTTCTGCTTCATAGGTTAACCCAATCCGGTGCCGGAGTACATCTTTACAAATACTGCGCACATCCTCCGGAACAACAAATCCTCTTTTATTTAAAAAGGCCTGTGCCTTGGCAGCCAATGCTAAATTAATACTCGCCCGGGGCGAACCACCGTATGCGATCAATGGCTTCAATTTTTCTAACCGGTAATTGGAGGGGGTGCGGGTAGCAAATACTATATCCAGGATATAGTTCTCAATCTTTTCATCCATATAAACCTGCCGAACCAGATCGCGGGCCTGCAATACTTCCTGCATCGATACCACCTGCTTGATTGGAGGAATAGTTAATCCCTGAACATTTTGCCGAATGATTAGCTGTTCCTCCTTTTTATCGGGATAATCTACAATAACTTTCATAATAAACCGATCCTGCTGGGCTTCGGGTAATGGGTAGGTCCCTTCCTGTTCCAATGGATTTTGGGTTGCCAGCACCAGGAACGGCTCCTCTAATTTATGGGTAGTATCGCCGATAGTTACCTGCCGTTCCTGCATGGCTTCCAATAAGGCACTCTGTACTTTAGCAGGCGCCCGGTTTATTTCATCAGCGAGGATAAAGTTGGCAAAGATGGGCCCCTTGCGAACCACAAATTCATGACTTTGCTGATTATAGATAAGGGTACCAATTACGTCAGCCGGCAATAGATCGGGGGTAAATTGAATGCGGCTGAATTTGCCATGTACCGCCTGGGCCAACGATTTTATAGCCAATGTTTTTGCCAAACCCGGTACCCCTTCCAGCAATACGTGGCCATTGCTGAGCAGGCCAATCAGCAACCGATCGAGCATCCCGGACTGCCCGACGATCACTCTACCTACCTCATCTCGAAGCCGGTTGACAAAAATACTTTGTTGCTGGATCTTATCATTTAACTGGCGGATATCCTCCGAAGTAATCACCATGGGAAAAGGGTTTGTGGTATTACAGAATGAAATACAGAAAATTAGGGCTAAAATTACGAACTAACCCTTTGCAATATGCTTGCCAAAGGGATAATTAGCCTGTTAAAAGGGGAAAATTATGTTTGACCTCAAAGTACAATAAAACGGCCCTCCGGGAGTTAAAGTATATGCCCTTGGCAAGAACTAAATCCCGATACTATATGAAAACGAATTCTCTCAATTTATTTGCATTCTTAATAGCCCTATCCATTGGTACGGCCTGCTCCAAAAACGATACAAAAAAATCAAATTCAGAGCTTATTACCCAGGGTACCTGGAAATTCGCCAGTGCCGGACTGGATTCCGATAAAAACGGAACCGTGGATATGGAAAATGGTAACATTAAGCCTTGTGAAAAAGACAATGTCGCCACTTTTACCATCGGGGGCACGGGTTCATATGATGAAGGTGCCACTAAATGCGATATAAGTGCTCCGCAAACAAAAGCTTTTACCTGGCAATTTAAAAACGCTGAGAAAGAACTGGAGTTTGATGGAGATACTTTTACTATTCTGTCGATCAGCGATTCACAATTAAAAGTATATTTTGATAGCGATTTAGGCGGTGGTAATGTAGTACGCTACCTCCTTATTTTGACTCATTGATAATAACCCATGACATACACCCGGGTCTTTTCCAAGGAAAAGGCCCTTTCTTTTTAGCGACCGCATTGCAAGATTTGGTTATTTTTACATCCATAAAACCAATGACCATGAAGTATCTTTTACCTTCCCTGTTTTTTTTCAGCCTTTCTATTTCGTTTGGCTGCAAAAAGAGTAATAGCAGCGGCCCTACCAAAACGGAGCTGATTACCAGTGCCACCTGGAAATATGACAATGCCGGCCTGGATATTAACAAAGATGGTTTTATTGATACCGCCCTGCCACCGGGCTATGTGGGCGACTGCGATAAGGACAATACCTTAACTTTTAAAAGTGATGGAACGGGCACGTTAGATGAAGGAGCCACCAAGTGCGATCCAGGAAACCCGCAAACTTCTCCTTTCACATGGAGCTTTAAAAATGGAGAAACCATCATAAATTTTCCGACCGTAATTTTAACCGGCATCAGTGGCGATGTAACTATTCAAAAATTAACCAGTACCGAACTGGATTTTGTAAAAGAAATAAATATCGGAGCGCCGGCAACAGTAAATGTTGTTGTAGAATTGAAACATTGATTCCAACATCGCCTGATTAGGACCCAACCTCAATTTTTTTTGGCCTATAATTTGAAAACAGGCTAATTTTTGTTTTAAAATGAAAAACTAATGAAAGCTTAGGCTCCTCCTCCCTCTTTTAAGTTGTTTGCTTTACCAGTTATTTTTTCTTTATCTATCAAAGATTTAAGCCTGTTATTCCTACTTATTCTTTATTGAAATTTTTACTACACTAATAGAATAAGCTTGTAAGTATAGCTCAATTAATTCCGGAGAATTTAACAGGTTTCTTAACAGAAATAATTAGTATCATATATTGAAATCAGGAATTTGGACATCTATCCTCCTATACCATTTTTTTTCATACGGTAAGTCTTTGCCTTAATTTTTGTATATTAACATTGCCTAAACTGAACAACGTGTACCGCATTCTCCTTTTGATCCTTCTCCTGGAGTCGAGCATAGCCGGAATTTACGGCCAGGATAGTACAACAAGAGGGGGTAAAATGGCTCCTACCACTGTAAGCAAGCAGGTTTTGCCAGAAAATACCTTCGCGATTATTATCGGAATTTCAGAATACGCCTACATTAATGGGTTAAAATATGCAGATAAAGATGCAGAACTTTTTAAGAATTTCCTGATGTCCCGGTCTGGAGGAAATGTGCCCCAAATCAAATATCCTCCTGCTCGTCAACGACTCGGCCAAGTACGGGGATATCCTTTCCAGGGCTTATGGTTGGCTCAATAGCAGGAACATGAAAAAGGGGGATCGTTTCTATTTTTATTTTGCCGGCCACGGCGATGCGAGCAATGAAATTCTACAGTTCTTCCTCGTGAATGATTCCAACCCTAAAGATAAAAACCTCATGATGGCATCCGCTGTTCGAATCAGTGATGTTAAAGGAGCATTCATTTTGCCCCTTATCAACAAGGGAATAGAAGTAGTGTTTGTAGTGGATGCCTGCCGATCTAATGAAGTTTCCGGCGGGCCCGAGGGACAAAGATATTTTCGCCAATCCATTCTCGAACAGCAATTGGGCGAAATGAGTTTTATTGCCACCAACAAGGATCATGTGGCCTATGAAGACCGGAACTACGGAACGGGTCATGGTTTATTTACCTATTTCCTTATCCAGGGTCTCCTGGGCGCAGCCGACCTGGAAGGCGATAATAACGGAATTGTTTCCTATGCGGATTTAAAAGATTACGTTCCGCGAAAAGTGCGGATCGAAACCAGTAAAGCGGAAAACAAAACTAAATTTCCTACTACGCAGGAGCCTGTATTTTGTTGCGAGGTGGATGGAAGTAAGATCATGAGTAAAGTAGATCCCGAAGAAATAGCCAAATTCAAGGTAAAAGATGAAATGGGAAAAATTCTCGGAAGCAATGAACCAGTATTGGCCAAAAACACCGCAGGACGAGGCAATACAGAAAAAATGGATTCTTCACTGATCTTGTACTATAATGCTTTTACCAAAGCGTTGAAAAAACAAAAATTGATTGGTGATAGTTCCGCTGAGTTTTTCTATACCCAGATGCAAAAAAAATCACCCGAAGGGCAGCAAACAATTGAAGCCAAATATAACCTGGCAGGGGAATTTATCAACTTTGGCCAGGGAAAAATCAACCTTTACTTGAGCGGGCGAGACGTCAATATGGTAAACCTGGTTAATACCCTTCTTTCCCAAAACAGCCAAACGAAAGCCCTGGTTACTGAAGAAGCCGAAAAGATGCAGAAGATAATTACCGTAAAATATAAAGAGGCCGCTGACCTTATGGAAAAAGCCATTCAATTACTTAAACAGGATTCTTTCATCACCAAACCACTGTATCCTAAGTTATGGTTCCTGCGGGTAAAAAGTTATCTCGGCAGTGAAGACAAATCCATAAGTTATGATTCCGCGCTATTCCTTAGCCGGCGAGCTATAAAAGCAGATACCAATGCAGCCAATAATTATCATATCATGGGCCTGATGGTACAGAACACGTATCCCGATTCCGGCGCATATTATTACCGGAAATCAATTGAAAAAGCACCAAACTGGAGCTATCCCTATAATGAATTGGGATTGCTGTATTATGATAAAAACAATCTCGATAGTGCTTCCTTTTTCTTCCGGAAAGCGATTAGCATAGACTCTACATTTTCTTATCCCTATAACAATCTCGGGCTTACTTATTACTACCAGAAGAAATACGATTTGGCAGAACAAATGTTCAAGGCTTCGATACAAAGAGATTCGGGTTCTAATGCCGCCAAACCCTATTCAAACCTTGGATTGTGCTTCGAAAAAAGAAATGATACCCTTAATGCTATTAAATACTATGACGCGTCCATCCGTTCAGATTCTCTTTATGCCGCCGGCTACAGGGACCTGGGCAGTATACTAAAGAAATCAGGAAAGCTCGACCAGGCGGAAAAAGTCTACCTGGCCGGTACCCGCAAAATTCCCGGCAACAGTGATATGCTAAACGATCTAGGGTTCCCTTTATTTTAAGATGTTCAGGGATAGCCTGGCTGAAAAATATTATTTGCTCTCGGCTCAAAAAAATCCAAAAAGTGTATACCCCCTATATAACCTTGGGTTGTTATACAATATCTATAAGAAGACGGATAAAGCTATTTCTTATTACCTCAAATCGCTACAGGCAGACAGTAACTATGCTTATTCCTATTATAACCTCGGCGTGATTTACTATGATAGCAACAAATTAATACCGGCCGAAAAAAATCTCCTCAAGGCTATAGAAAAGAAACCCGATTATACCGATGCGATAAATCAACTCGCTGTTTTGTATGATAACAGCAAAAAATTTAAAGAAGCTGAATACTATTATCAACTGGCGCTGCAAAAAGACAGTAATTATATATATGCCCGGTATAATCTTGGGTTGCTCTATAAAAAACAGAAAAAAACTGAATTAGCCGAAAAGTATTTCCTGGAAACCATTAAGAAAGACAGTAATTATTCAAAAGCATATAATGGCCTTGCAATATTTTACGAAGATCAGAAACAGCCCGACCTGGCAGAAAAATACTACCTGAAAGCCATAGCAAAAAAACCCGACTATATTGACGCGATCAATTCATTGGGCGTACTCTATTACAACAATAAAAAATATCCGGATGCTGAAAAATATTACTATTCAGCGTTGAAGCTGGATAGCAATTATTCTTCCGCCATGCATAATTTGGGTCTTCTCTATTATAACCAGCCGAAGCCCGATTTACAAAAAGCTGAAAACTTTATGCGTCGTGCTATCAGTAAGAATCCGTTTTTTGCAAAATCACATTATACCCTGGCACTAATACATGAAGATCGGCTGCTATATCCTGAAGCAGAGAAGGAACTACTGGAAGCCATCCGCCTGGATAGTGGATATACCAGCGCTTATAATACATTGGGGTTATTATACAAGAATCAAAAAAAGCCTGAAAAAGCAGAAACTTATTTCAGGAAGGCCCTTCAGTCAGACAGCAACTTTTCCTATGCGTATTTCAACCTGGGAGCAATTGCTTAGCAATACGTAATCCTACCAAGTAGAGGACATAACATAA
>CAVZHZ010000003.1:0-149860 GCA_963775145.1 uncultured Chitinophagaceae bacterium | reverse complement strand
AGCAAATAATTAATGTTCAGCGGTATTTGTTCCGGCAGGACTAAAGTGGAGCAAGGGAAAACTGGTGATTGTTAACCTCGCTGCCCAACTTTTGCAAATACTCCTGTCACCTGTTGGCCATTTTGTTCGGTCGGTTTATTTGCTAAAATTTATAACTGTATCCAAATCTAATTACTTGTGTTTCGTAATAATCGTTGCTTGTATAAATAAATCCTTGTCCAGTGATTTCTCTTTTAATAACCATGGAGTTTAGTATATCTGTTGCATTGAAAAATAATTCACCATTTCCTTTTTGAAATGTTTTTTTCAATCCAAAGTCTAATGAAAACCGTGATTTTATTTTGCCTTGTGGGATAATGTCTGGTGCTAAATAAATAGCAATAAGTTGTGCGTCAATATTCTTTGGAAAATGAAAATTATTGTTCAGTTTTAGGTTTCCTGAGAATATCTCTTGTTTGTCTGCTGAAAATAGGTGTGTCGATGGATATTTGTTTTCAACGATAAATGCATCTATTTGATTTCTGTAAGCGTTTAGGTTGATGTTGAACGAATATAATTTGGAAATTTCTTGTCCTAAAACCATTTCTATTCCTGTATTGTAACTTTTATTTACGTTTTGAAATGTAGCATAGATTAGATTACTTGGTGGTACAGTGCTTGAAATTCTTGTAATTGTTCCATCAGCAAATCGGTAATAAATGGCGTTGTATAAACTACCACTTTGCCAATTTGTTTTGTATCCAAGTTCTATTGAATTGGTAAATTGTGGTCGCAAGGCAGGGTTTCCAACTTTAATAATTTCGGCATCGTCATATTTTGGGAATATACGAATATCGACTTCGTTAGGTCTGTCCACTCTACGGTTGTAGAAAATTGAAAGTTTATTGTTGTCGTTTAATTTTATATGCCAAACGCAAATTGGGAAATGGTTGTGTATAATTATATCCATCACTTTTATAAACGATATGATTTGGGTTTACATCGTATTGAATTCTAACATACTCAACTCTTAAACCTAATTCAGCTTCCCATTTTTTGTTTTCAAAAATATAGTTTCCATAAATGGCAGGAATTAATTCTTTGTAAGTTGCCCAACCACCCGCATTGGTGTCTAACACCGAATTTGCACCTGGAATAAATTGCATATTAGTGGGAATATTTCTGTTACGGAGTTTTATTCCTGTTTCAATTCGCCCATATCCTAATGGTTTTATGTAGTCAAAATTAAAATCATAGACCTGTTCGTCTGATAGTAGTTTAAACGCATCTGTTCCGGTGGAAGCTGGTAAATAATTATCGTAAAAATATTTTTCATCCTCTCTGTGAAAAGTATAATTGAAACCAATATTTAATAAATGTCCTGCTTCTTTAAATTTGTGTTGATAGTTGGCAGTTGCCATTATGGTTGTCTTCAATTCGTCTTCTAAAAATTGCCAAAGTCTTTTCCGTTGATATATATCGCCATTAAAAAATGGTTGGTCGCCACGGTCAATTATTTTTTCACTTCCCCAAAGCCCTGAAATAGAAAATGAATTCTGGTCATTTATTAAGTAGTCAATTCCGGATTTCAACGTGGTAAAATGGGTATTTCTATTGCGTTTTAATTGCGAATTAATTACTTCGCCATTATCGTAATTCCGGGTTACAAATTCATTTTTGTTTAGTGTTTCAGTATATAAATAATCACCTTGAAAAAAAACATTGACTTTCTTTTTACTATAATTGAGTGATACGCTTGGGTTTAGTTTTGGCGTAAAAGTATACTGAGGCCTTATGGTTGGTAAATTATCTTTTCGCACCCATAGCGAACCGATACCCGTTGTAAAACCTGCTTTTCCATTAAATCCATCTTTCTTATTCTTCTTGTAAATAATATTGATTATTCCTGCATTGCCGTTTGCATCATATTTGGCAGAGGGATTATTAATGATTTCAATTTTTTCAATAGCAGACGCAGGAATATTGTCTAAACCTGTTTGGTTTCCAAATCCCGTTATGGCTGTTTGTTTGCCGTCAATTAATACCGTTACCTTATCGTTTCCACGCAATTGTACTTTTCCATCTTGTACTGTTACACCAGGTAGGTTTTGCATTGCTTGTAAAACAGAGCCGCCACTTTGACTTATATTTTCTTTCAGGGAAAATGTTTTTTTGTCCATTTTCTCACTTATTTCGTTTGTCTTTGCTGTTACAATAACTTCATTTAATGATGTTGCTTTTTCTTCCAGCTCAATTGTTTTGATATCTAAATATTCGGTAAGATTACCAACAAATAAAGATTGTTTTCTTGTGGCATAGCCGATGTAAGAAACTTCTAAATAGTAGTTTCCTGATTTTATTTTTGTTAATGAAAATCGTCCTTCTTCGTTGGTAACTGTTCCACTTACAAAAGTGCTGTCATTGTCAGTTTTCAAAACCACATTTACAAAAGGTAAAATTGCTTTAGTCTTTTTGTCCTTAACATTTCCAGAAACTGTTACGCCTGTTTGTGCATTTAAGATCGAAAAAAGTGAAAGTTGTAAAACTATGGTCAATAATATTTTTGTTCGCATTATTTTATTGTCTATAAGTTATGGCCGGCAAAGGTAGCGATAACGTTGCTTTTTTATCTGTCGTTTGAGTTTGTGGTGTCGTTCCGCACACTTTGCCGGTTACGAGCAGGGCTTGCTGAAGTGGGGATAATATAATTCCGACCGCCCGGCTAACGTCAGTCTGGCGGGGTAAGTAAATGTATAAATAAAAGTTGATGTTTAGAGCTAATGACCGGTAGAATTCCGTCCGCCGGATATTGAGCCTGGACATGCACTGTTGCTGATTGTACTTCCGTCAAGCCCTCTTGCAGAGATACTCTTGTCGGCGGTAGTTGTTTTAGTTAGCTACAGCTGTCCTTTATATTTTGGGTTGTAATCTACCATCCATTCAATTCCGTATTTATCTCTAAACATACCAAAATACGAACCCCAGGGGCTGTCTGCGATAGGCATTTCTATTTTCCCGGCTACCGAAAGTCCATTAAATAATTTGTCGGCTTCTTCCTTGCTTTCTGCACTTATGGAAATTTTGCTCCTGTTTTCATTTTCATTATGCTTTCCCATAAATTCAGGGGTGTCACTACCCATTAATACACTGCTTTTTCCTATAGGCAAAGCAATATGCATAATTTTATTGGCTTCCTTTTCTGAAATGGGATGCGCTGGACTTGACAAATCCTTGAAACGACTTATCATGGCGAACTCTCCGCCAAATACTGATTTGTAAAATGTAAATGCTTCTTCCGCATTTCCGTTAAAGTGAATGTAAGGATTGATTTGTGCCATTTTATCATTTTTTGAAGTGGTTAAAATTAATTCAGTTTAAGCGGTTGGTTGCTTAGTTGGAAACTGGGTAATGTCCATATAGAAAACTTCCCAGGTATGTCCATCAAAATCTTCAATAGTCCGCTGTTGCATAAATCCATAATCCCTCATTTCGCTGGGTTCAGTTCCACCGGCATTTAGTCCATTTGTTACCATGCTGTTTATTTCTTCAATGCTGTCAACGGATAAAGAAAAAATGCCTGCTAAATTTGATTTTGTATCAGCAAGAGGTTTGGTAGCAAAAGTTGAAAACTTTTCGCGGGTCATTATCATCACAAAAATATTCTCACTCCAAACCATACATTTTGCCGTGTCGTCAGAGAATGGTGGGTTGTTTAAAAATCCTAATGCAGCATAAAATTCCATTGATTTTTGCAGGTCTTTTACTGCTAAATTGATAAAAATTTGTTTTGCCATTTTATTTCAAATTAGTTGTCAAGTTAATACAACTTGTACTTTTCCTGTAAGTCGGTGAGTATCGCTGTTCAATTACCGCAACGGCCAGGGCTTTCTGTTGTGCTGGAATTCATTGAATTTCCAGTCCGGAACCGCAGCCGATTTGAAAAATGCCTGCCCGACTGCGTCAGCAGGCAGGGATGATGAAGTTAACAACAAAATGCTAAACCTGCTTGCCGTCAGCCAGGTAGAATTATATCTGGCGGATATTAGTTGATAGTAGTACAACAGCCGTTTGTTATTCCCCCGATGAATCGGGGAAGGCTGTTCGCCCCCCTTTCGGTAAACGTTCTGTTATGTGCCGTTTTTTTGATATCTATTTCTTATTGTAAATTTTTCAAATAGTCCGCGTCGATTAATACTTTAGTAGTTTTATCCGCCCAATTAACCAGGATGAGTTTGCCATCATTATCTAAATAGGCTGCTTTCATTAACCGGGAATTAAATTTTATTTGAGTTGTACGAACCTCTTCAATTTTCTGCCGATTGGTACCGTCTATGTTCATAGTCATAACATAATCTGGTGCCTGAATATAGAATATAGAATGCTCATTAAGCCAGGTTGGTGAATAATTATGGGTTGTTGTATCATTGGTAAGGTTTGCGTAAAAGCTTCCTTTGGCATCTGTTAAATAAATCTGGTCATGTTGATCTCCTTTCTCCAGAAAGTACACAATTTTGTCATTCTTCGGATTCCATACCGGGCCATAACTTCTATATCCTGTGTTTTTTGAAATTTGAGCAGACTGCTGGGTTAAAATATTGAAAATGCAGATTTGAACCTCAGCGCCGGATCCTCTTCCGGTTTGCGTATTATAAATAAGATTGTTGCCATCAGGCGACCAGCCAACAGCGTATTTTCTGAGCGTATCGCTAACAAGAGGCTTGTGTTGTTTGGAAACAAACTCGTATGCATATATCTGGTCATGATTATTAACTCTTTTAATATAGGCCACCGACTTTCCATCCGGAGACGCCGCTAAACCAGATCCGTCAATGGGCAAAAGTTCAATGTTAGTCGTATTTATATCAAACCGGTATTTGGATGCTACTGGCATACTCTTCTCTGACTTATCAATTTTCAAAACATTCAACAATATTGATTTACCATCAGGCATCCAGGAAAATGCTGAAATGCGATTAACATATTGGGTATCGTTACCTTGTGCAAAAAGAGTGCTATTCGTTAAAAGAAGTGAAACTAAAACAGATATTGTTTTCATCGTAAAAAAATTGAGGTTGAAGATGGTGCATAACGGCAATGGCTTTCTGCTGTGCCGGCATTTTATTATAACGTCCAGCCCGGAACTGAAGCCAAATTGAAATACTCCTGACTGCTTCACGCAGGCATGGAAGTTGAAGTTAACAACAAAAAGCTAAATAGTAATTCGCCAAGCCCGATAATAGATGATAGCGATATGCAGTTGGTACACTAACTAATACAAACGATACCGGAGGCGTATGGAACAGGCATGGGAACAGTTAAGAGAGGATTACAAAAGCTTTCCGAACCTGTTTGTGCACTGGCCATACGGCTATACCCCTTAGATCACTTTTGCTGGTAAGAGCCGTATGAGTCGAGAGGCTCACGTACGGTTCTGTGAGAGGGTGAGGGCTACTTCTTAGGTAGCCCTTGCTCTACTCTACCTTCGTCTTGGTATGTCGAACTGAATGTCTGTGTCCACCGTGGCAGGGTGTGTCCCGGAAGCGTAGGAACAAGGCAGGCTCTTTTGCAAGGTTGGCTTTTATGTGTTGGCTTTGTGTGCCTTGCAAATGTGCGGGACTTGTTGCGTCGGCTAAAATAGTCGTGGCTGGATTTCTTTCTTTGGATGAAATGTTCCGATGATGATAAAAGGGTTAGGTGCAACATTATGGTATTGTTGTGTCGTACCAAGAAAGAAATGCAGGTCTTTTGTTTTGGCAAAATCGTCAAGATATTTTTTACGAACATCGGCAATAGCTTTTTCTTCATCGCTGTCATGTCGTGCAAGACAGTTCCAATAAAGTTGACCTGTTTCCCAATCTTCAATCATCAATTGGCTTTTCTTGCCTTGATTATCTCTGAATACATAAGAGAATTTATACGGAAGCTTTTTAACCACTTCAAATTTTCCTTCCGTGCTGGTTTCAAAAAGGTTTAGCTGCCTAAGTTTAGCCAGTTTATCTTTATCCCAATCCTTTTCGGTGGGCTCTGCTGTAAAATCCAAGATTTCTGTTGGTTTAAAAACTGCAAGTGAAGTCCCTACGTTTTTGTCTTTAGCTTCAGCTATCAGTTCTGCAAGGTTGTAGTATATTTTGCCAAGGCAAATGTTTTTACGTTCTTCCCAATTTTCTTCTGTATCTATATGCCCTACGATTTTTATATCACTATCGTGTGAATAAGGACGATAACTTTCAGGACGAAAATCACCATCATTCTTCACCAAATCAACTTCAATCCAGTCATACTTTTTGTATTGTTCATGGTAAGCCTTTTTGCGAAAGGGAACAGGATAAATTCTTATCCATGTACCATCTTCCCGAAAGCCAGCAGTACAAACTAATTCATCATATTTGGCTGAAAGAGTGGGATAGGTTTTTACGGTTATTAAAACTTTTGTCAATGCCATTGCTAAATATGTTTTACTTCATAAGAAAAGCCTGGCAGGTTCTCAATGGCTTCCGCTAAATGCTTGCGGTGACATTGACTAATATTGGCTTCAAAGCAAGTCAATGCAATGCGTTTATGATGTTTCAGTAGATTTAAAATTTCATTTTGGGTTTTACCTGTGGCGGTTAAGTTCTTTTTGCGATACACTTCAAACAATTTGTCGTAATCTGTTTGTGTATTTAACTCCTGTCTTTGCTCCGATTTTATTCCCACTTCCGGCAAGTGGATATATTCAATGCCAAGACTTGCACAATATTTCTTTAACTGACTTTTACTGAATCCATATTTCATGCTCATTGGATTATTGCGTACATCCACCAAAACTTTTACGTTGTTTTTTAGCAGGCGAACTAAATATTCTTCAAGCGATATTCCTTCGTATCCGATTGTAAATAAAACTATGTTAGCTATTTGGGGAATTGATTTCTTTACATTTTGCAATTCTTCTTCATTTAGAATTTTTTCTGCTACTTCACTTTTAGTAGCGTAAAATGGATAGTTTAGATAAGTATGCTTCATTAAAGCAGTTGCATTCATTTTGCCGTAATTGTTTTTTACATCCTGCAAGAACTTTTTATCATCGGGTTTCAGTTGTTTGAGATAATCAGTCTTATCTTTTTTGGAAAAATGTTTTTCATCTTCATTTAAAAAACCTTTTCTAACCATCGCCGTCATATCGGCATTGGCAGAATAAGAATAGCAGCCAAAACGATAAGGAACAAAATCGTAATCGGCTTTTGTTTGTCTTTGTACAAAAAGGAAAAGGAGCTTTTGCAAACGGATTTTCTCTAACTGTCCGTCAAAGAGTTGCAGCAATGCAAGTATTATTTTTCTTCTGTAAAACACGATGCAAAATACGAAAGAATGTTCAATAAATGTAGTGACCTCGATGTTAATTATTTAACCAAAATCTTCCCTAATTTCCTCAAAGGAAATTATTTTAGATATCAATTCATTTTTTTGTTGGTCGGTTATGTCAGGCATGTTTTGTATTACTTCAGCGATCACCGAAATGTCTCTTTTGCTTTTAATGAGAATAAACTTTACATCTTTCTCAGCTGGCGTAAGTGTTTCCGTCGGGCAATTGATCAAACCGGGATATTCAGGCTTCAAGACGGAACAACTTGTCCCCACCAATAGTAAACAACCGCTGATTGTAAGAATCTAATTCAGCCCGGCACCAGTTGTGCCACCTGTTTGTCTTATGTGCAATAACCAATACGGCACGGGGGGAACACTTGTGCCAGCCGGGGGATTATTTATTATACAATTCAACAACACTAGTTAAATTTCGTAAGTTTTCTTTCTCGTTGAATAATGGAATTTTTGAATTTGGGTACAATTGCCTGAATTTACCAAGCGCTTCCGGGTTGTCGCCAATGGCAGATGAAAAACTTGCGAAAGTCAGTTCCTCTAATTTTCCAGCTTCTTTTTCAAACACGTATACATGGTATGCCCCGCGAACATCGTTTTGATTAGGTCCTAAAGGCGCATGTTCATAATAATACAGGTTAATTTTTCCCTGCCTGATTCGTGGGATAAAGAATGGAATACGATTTAATGGTTTATAATACATATAATAACCCTCTTTGTGCTGATAGGCATAAAAGTCTTTCTCCATTATTTTTTGTCCGTCTATTGCAATCCAATTTTTATGTACTGTCCTTTCGTCGTAGGCTTTGCCTCGGTGAACTATTTTGTTGCCAATTATTTTTTCTCCATTTATTTTTATTATAAACGTCTCATTTGGCGAGGACCGTCCATGTACTTTTTCATTATCAAAAGG
Source organism: uncultured Chitinophagaceae bacterium (assembly GCA_963775145.1). Lineage (GTDB taxonomy): Bacteria > Bacteroidota > Bacteroidia > Chitinophagales > Chitinophagaceae > Endoryza. Next base: position 141,612 of record CAVZHZ010000003.1, on the reverse strand, counting down.
TTTCTCAAATTGTTTTGTTGTAACACACGACGAAAGCGCGATGGCGATTACTGCATGGACCAAAATCTTAATTTTCATTTCAAAAATTTAATTATAAATATCATTTATAGCTGTCAACGGTTGGCAGCTACCCGAAGGGGTGGTTTAGAACACTAAGCAGTCTGATACGCACCCCTGTTTGTTTGAAAAACATGTGTTCGTATTCGTACTCTTCCACCGGGTTTTGGGTAGGGGCTGTTATACGTTCGGACATTCTCAAAGGTCTCATATATCAGCAGAAGCAAGTGCTTTTTATTATTTTTTTATCCACAAATAAGCGGCAATTTGGTTACTAATGAGTCTGTTTCCTGTTGCTTGTTTGTCATCGCAGCTGGCGCAAGTGTTTCCGTCGGGCAATTAATCAAACCGAAATATTCAGGCTGCCAGACGGAACAACTTGTGCCCACCAATAGTAAACAACCGCTGATTGTAAGAATCTAATTCAGCCCGGCATAAGTTGTCCTACCTGCCCTCTTATGTACAATAACCAATACTGCACGGTGGGAACACTCTTGCGCTAGCCGGGGGAAGGAATGGCTTGGCGTAAGACCCGGCTTAGAAAAAGGACCCATCACTAACAGCGATGAGTCCTTAATAATTAAAAAAATGTACGTTATAAGTAAGTAATTCCTTTATGGACAACTAATGTTGGGGTTTAGAGGAGTAAACATTCCTGCCGGATTATTTTTATATAACCAGACATGAAGGCTCCAGTGTGGAACCGGAACCGGAGTGCCGCCAATATCAAATGGCTGATTACCGAACATAGGAGCAGGCTGCCCTACGTTAATTACAATATACTCCACTGCTACAAGCCGAAGGTTGCCGCCAGGACACCTCTGGCATAAAGTACTACATCTGGCTTTAAGGGATCAAAGCCAGGGTCTATCAGTGAAGGGTTTGCCCAGTGGTAGCCCATTCCACCCACTCCCGGCACGGACACACGAATGATCGGTTGGCTCATACCCGGCCCATATTTCCTGTACGGTAGAATGGAACCTGGAAGTGGCTCGACGGACGGACTGAAGGAGTGCAGCATTGGAATTTGTTTTCGCTGCAGTGCTCGATTCAACGGACTTTTCAGAGTTGGCTGAAGACTTTTCTTCAGCTTTCAGATTACTGATCTCTTTTTTACAGGATGTAAACAGGACTACCAGCAAAACCGGTAAAAAAAAGCTTAGAAAACAGGATTGCTTTTCATTGCTTTAGATTTATGGTTAAGAAATGAGATACTTACCAGTAAGGGTGCGAAGTTCGAAGGGAGTGGAGTTTTACTCCTCAAATGTATGAAGATTTTAAACTTCCGTTCTCCCCTTTTCAAAGACGAGTCTCAGTGCTTTGCCTTCCCGCTAAGGCGGGACCACCGCAAAATGCGGGGCAGGTAAGTTGTAAATGGCGAATCGTAGTTCTTTATTTCTTTTCTATATTGAACGCCGAGCCCACGGCAAAAGGCCCTGCGTGAGATTCGGCTGGGAACAAAGTGTAAGGCAGGTCTCAAGTCGAAATATATTGTTCAAAAGAGCATCTTCATTTTTCATGCTGTTATCGGTCTGGCGACCAACAACGGGGACACGACCAAGACTGAGATTTCCGAGTATATCAATAAACAGATTGTAAATTGAGCTATGAAAAGACTGATTATTCTGGTTTTATTTTTTGAGTGCACTAATCATAACGTTGTTGCACAGAATGCAGGGTACACAAAAAAACCAAATATTATTTTATTCCTGGTAGATGATATGGGTTGGGGGGATGCATCACAGCCTTTTGGGGATTCGATAACGCCGCTTAATAAAAAATATCATACCCCAAACCTGGAAAGACTTGCAAAAGAAGGAATGCTTTTTTCTGATGCGTATACAAACACGGTGTGTACGCCAACCCGAACCAGTTTGTTAACCGGAGTAAGCGCAGCACGAAGCCACATCACAAACTGGACAAATGTTCAGGCAAATGCGCCTACTGATTATAAAGACGATCTGCTGATGGCTCCGGATTGGAATATAAATGGTATCAGCCCTGCACACATTGCAAAAGCATTTCATATTGAAAAACCATTACCTCAATTATTAAAGCAGGCAGGTTATCATACTATCCATGTAGGTAAAGCGCATTGGGCCAGTCTCTGGAACACCGGGCAGTGATCTGATGAATCTCGGATTTATTACCAGCATTGCTGGTTCAACAACCGGGCATCCGCAGAGTTATTATGGCTTACGAAATTTTGGAAATGAACCCGGTAAAACATCTTATCATGCAGTACCCGGCTTGCAGGAATTTTATGGCCAGGATTTTTTTAACAGAAGCGCTTACCATAAAAGCAAAGCAGGCAATGGAGATACCGGTTAGCCGCAAGTAACCATTTTTTTCTTTACCTGGGGCATTATGCAGTTCATAGTTCTCTTATTGAACCAGACAAGCGATTTGTAACCCGGTATCTCAATGCAGGAATGGATTCAACAGAAGCGGCTTATGCCTCACTGGTTGAAGGAATGGATAAAAGCCTGGAATACCTATGGATTTCTGAAAGAAAAATATTGACAGAAATACGATCATCATTTTTATGTCAGATAATGGTGGATTGTCAAATGCCGGAGAGGTGGAAATGAAATACGCATACCTTCCCTTGCGGGCCGGTAAAGGTTCTTCTGTATGAAGGGCATACGGATTTCATGATTCGGAAAAATGGCCGGGAGTTACAAAGATGAATAGCAGGACAAAGCAATATATAATAGCTGAGGATTTTTCTCCCGACGGTGCTTTAAATAACCGGTATCACAGATATATCAAATGGTAAAACGTGATGGGAGCAAGCCAGCGCCTGTTTTGAAAAATCCATTTTTATTCAGATATGCCCGTTCATTGATATTTCATTATCCCAACCGGTGGACAACCAATGAAGATGAAGCAATATCATGGACCTGTGCAATCAGAAAAGGAGCCTGGAAACTGCTGTACCTGATGAAACAAAAAAAGCTTGAGCTTTATAATTTGTCTGCCGATATAGGTGAAAAAAATAACCTGGCGTTGGTTTATCCTGAACAGCTGGCGAGGCTGGCAACTTTATTAGGAAATGAATTGAGGCAACGTGCTGCACAAATGCCCATATGGAAAGAAACAGGAAAACCTGTAGCATGGCCCGATGAACTGTTGGCCAACTAATTTATTTCTTTTGATTCATCTGCTGATGTATTTCCGTCATCATTTGCAAATACTCACTCAGCGGGGGAAGGCTCATTTGCTTTCTCCGCTTATCAACTGATTTAGATTTATATAAATTCAGTACGATTGCATCCCCTTTTTCATTATAATCACATTGAGTGCCGTAGAGTTGCTTCCTGCCCGACTTGATTCTCATTTTATCAATCATCATGGCAAGGTTAGGAGCAGATATATTATTATTCTTTACTTCGGCTCTGGCAAGTTTAGCAACCTTTCCTGGAAAGGAATATCCGAAAAACCGTGATTAACAAGTGCCAAAAAATTGTTGGAGCTTTCTTTTCCAACTAAATCGAAGGTTGGCAAACCCTTTTGCCTTATTATTTCTTTCAGCACAGGTATATTACGTTTGAACGCCTGCACTTTTAGTGTATCTAAACTATCAATCACTTTCTTTCCGGCATTATTTTGATATGCTAATACAATATCAGTTTGTACCTGCTGATCAATAGCGAATAAGCTATCAATCTTTTTTTTCAGAAGGCTGTCTTGCTGGCCGAATGAAAAAAAACTAAAAAGGATGTTGAAAATAAAAAGACAGGCTATTTTCATTTTTGACTTAAAGGTACCATATGGCTTGCCAGAAAATTGGAAAAATCGGACAATCTACTCCATCTTCCAGGTTATTTTTTTATCCGCATACAGTGAAATGGCCGAAAGAAAATTCTTTGGCGAAAGATGCGTAATTTTCCTGATCTCATTTATTAAGTTGGCCTGGTCATAATAACCGCTATCCAATGCTATTGCTGCCATCCTGCTCTTACTATTGCCATCAGTCGCTTTTGATACAGCCTTACGGAATTTAACAAGGCTCCGGAACTGTGCGGGGCTGATTCCTAAATGCGACCGGAATAACCTATAAATATTTTTACCGGAAAAAAATGTTTTCCGGGAGATGTTTTCAAAACTTATGTTCGCATCTGTATTAAGTAGCTGAATAATTTGTTGCAGGTTATTTAACTCTTGTGTTTCATGGAGCATAGATACCAACCTTTCTTCCAATAATTCTATTCCCTCTTCTTTATTGATGATTAAAGAAATTATTTCCTTTTGATCCCTGAATAAATCAGTTGCCTTGAAACCATTTCTTAGTGTCTCTCCCATCCTGGTTGTCTGAGTATGGTTTATACCCAATGGTTTAAACACTATACAAAACTCTTTTACTCCCGGGCTCATGGTTACCTGCAAAGGAGTAAGTGCATTCCCAACAATTATTTCACTGAATCTGTCTTCATTTTTCTTCTCCACCACTGCTTGTTTGGGACCCGATCTTAATTGTACAGTTATTAAAAAACCCAACCGGCGTATTAACACTAGGATAAGCCTGATAGGTTGAGGATCCTTATTATCTTCTGTTGACAATAAGTAATAAAAACCAATAAATGGTTTTAAAACAGGATTAATTACATCAAACTGTTGAATTCGCATTTAATAAAGTTACTTTTATTTCGCTAACGAATCATACAGTATGAATTTTACGCTCCAGTTACTGCAAGGCGTTTATATTGTTACGGATTATAAATCCCGGCCGTAGCGCCGGGACACCAAGCAAGGCTGAGAAGAGGAGAACAATAATATAGTCAACATGGTTTTTAAAATGCATCAATATACCTCTTATTCCGGGCAGGGTACAGATACAGAGGAAACCACTCCGGTATTGCTGACTGTAATTTTCCAGCAATTACCATTAGGAGATTTCAAAATAACACCTGTACCAACTGATTCTAATGCTACATCACCATTTCTTACCTGCAATTTTGCCTTTGGGCTATCTGTACCAATACCGACATTATTCGAATTATTTTGAACAAAGCAACCATCTCCATTAATACATCCAAGATTACTGTTTAATGCATAGTACGATAGCAATATCTTTTTCAAAGCCGATACTGTTTCCGGCTGCATCAATTTGAAGATCTGAATTATTAGTTGCAGCCGGATGTTGAAATGACATAAACAAAAACTTATAATCCGGTGTAAAAGTAATGCCCGTCGGTTCTGATCCGGCAGGGGCAATTCCAAACAATTTTACATTGGGAGCGGCCTGGGTATGGTTACTCATCACTACCCAGATATAGTTATTGCCACCATCCTGAAGAACCCATAAATTACCCAGCTCATCAAATGCTAAGTTATCATTTCCGGTTCCCCAGGGAGTGGAAACAGTTCCACCGGCGTGAGTAATATTGTACGATGCATTGCCTACATAAGTTTCCATGGCAGAAGTAGTGGTTCCGGTAATGGGATCAGAATCTAACAACCGGTATACCCTGTTTTCCCCTTTTACAGCAAAATATATTTTCCCATCGGGGCCAATCTCCACATCTTCTATACCGTTAAAAGCTGTAGCACCGGCAGCCGCACCTAATGTCATTGTATTATTTCTGTCTGCCTGGGTTGTATTATTTATAAGTACCCAGTTGCCATTTCCTGTTTTGGGTCCTGTATATACATACAATAATCCTTCTGACAGGTCATCCATTGTAGTGGCAACAAATTTATACAGGTAACCGGGATTTGCATCATTGCCAAAATAGGCCGTTCTCCTGTTTGAATGGATGACAATATTTTCTTTAAGCCCGCATCCCATGGCCCATAGTTTTCGTACAACTGTTTTAGTGGAAGGATTCGTTTCTACATGCCAGCCTAGATCGTTGTAACCGTCTGTATTTATATCTGCCGTTGAAATTACTTCTTCACAGGTTATAATATTTCCCCATGGGGTAATACCACCGGAACAATTTCTGGCCGTACCTCCAACGGAAGAAAAATTTAATGCTGTGGCCGCATTTTTATTCCAGAGTTTGGTGATTGGATTAAAAGAAACATTCATAGCTGTAACACCCCCTGGCGTTAGTTCATGATTTATACTCAGGAAACCATTTGCAGATGAACCGGCAATTGGCATATAACCGGTGAAATCAAAATTATCCATCATGGCTCCAACAGCCAGCACATCGCCATGTTCTATAATTTTTTGAAACCGGTGGGTAGCCGATGGAAATACAAAATTGCTGGTTTGCGCAGTAGGATTTACTGAAACAAAATTTGACAGACTTTGACTATTCAATTTGCTGGAAGGAAATAAAAATAAACATGCAATGAGAAATTTGATCTTTACCGGTTTCATAAGAATTATTTTAATATTGCTTTTTTAGAATTTGGAGTTTTAAATTTAAGATAAATGGGTGATTTACCTTCGCAGAGCTTGGCGCAATCCCCCCGAAATAATCGGGACAGGCATCAACAAAGGCCGTTTACTTTTTTGAAGACCAACAAAGGCAATAAGCGGGATATTAAATTTATTAATTAACGCCTTATAATTTTACCGGGATAATGCCCGGTTATTTTTTTGTTTTCAAAAACCAACTTACCATTTACCCAAACCTTTTCTATTCCTTCTGAAAGTTTATGCGGTTCGGCTACTGTTGCTTTATCTTCTACCGTTTCCGGATTGAAGATAACCAGGTCAGCATAATAGCCGGTTTTGATCAGCCCCTCTTTTTTTAATTCCTAATTGTTTTGCTGTTAACCCCGTCATTTTGTGTACAGCTTCAGCAAGCGACAGCGTTTTTTCCATTCGCACATATTTGCCCAGCACACGGGTAAAGGCGCCGTATCCCCGCGGGATGGCTGCCTTTGGAACTTCCATCGGAGCAGATGCATGTATACGGCCATTGCATCAACTTTTTAATATCGGCTTCTGACATCGATGTGGCCATAATGTTTTCCCTGCATCCGTCTTTATTCGCTTTATCACATTCATCCAGCCTTGCTATTAACTCTACCAGCATACGGGCAGGTGTTTTGTTTTCCAGTTTGGCTATTTCAGCTAAACTTTTTCCGGCATACTCCGGCTTTACCTCATATGAACCAAGAATAATATCTTCCGGTAATGTTATTTCCTTTAAAATCAGTTCGGCTTCTTTTTCATCGGTAAAATTTCTGTCGGGAAATAAGACCCGGATGGTGGAATTCCAGAACGCATAGGGATATATATCAGCGGTAATATCAATACCTTTTTTTCTGGCGGTTTCAAAAATGGCCAGCAGGCTGTCCGCTTTACCCCAGATATTATGCATGGCTAATTTAATATGGCTTACCTGCACTGGAATTTTCGCCTCTTTACCAATGGTTATTATTTCATCTATGGCTTTCCAGAAGTAACGGTCTTCGCTGCGAATATGGCTGATATACCTTCCGCCAAAGGGGGCAACGACTTTTGCAAGCTCCAGCACTTCATCGTTAGAAGAATAAATACCGGGGTCATATTCTAATCCTGTTGAAAAACCTAAAGCACCGACTTCCATATCCTGTTTCAACAAGACTTTCATTTTCTCCATTTCAACCGCTGTTGCTTTTCGTTTAAAATTGTTGCCCAATATGGAATCACGGATAGTATTATGACCACTGTAGGAAGCGATATTTACTGCAACGGAACTGTCAGAAAGTTTTTTATAGAAATTGGAGAGTGGAAAGTTTGAACCGCCATCCTGTCCAATGATGATGGTGCTGATGCCCTGGCTTACCACTGCTTCAAAACCCCGGTTCTTAAATATACCTCCGGCATGATGACTGTGTGCATCAATAAAACCCGGCGACACGGCATTTCCTTTAGCATCTATTTCAGCGCTGGCCGATGCTTTTGATAAATCTCCGATAAAAGCAATGCTGTCATTTTTTATTCCGATATCGGCATTGAAGGGTTCACCGCCATTGCCGTCGTATATCATGCCATTGCGGATAATGGTATCGTATTCCTTTTTTTTATTTCCGCAGGAAAAAAGTAAAAAGGCCAAGACAGGCAGCAGCAGTTTTTTCATTAGTAGTTTTTTATTCTGGCAATTGCTACAATTTTTCAAATAAAAGAAACCAACTAAAGATACTTATTTTGTAAAAGACAGGAGGAAGGGCGAAGTAGTTACGCCGCTGTTGGTATTGTGCTATGACTTGTGTGTAGGCTTCACCAATTTATCTGCCGCAGGTATGACGGCCGGAATTAGGGTTTCCTTTCTTCGTTTGTCGTACCTCCGGCAGATGAATTGGTGATTTGCCTTTTCGCATGGCTTGGCGCAACCCCGAAATAATCGGGACAGGCACCAACAAAGGCCGTTTACTTTTTTGAAGACCAACAAAGCCAAAAATCACAACCATTCAGCATATATTTATTGTTTGGAGGACTAAGGACAACGTGGGGATAACATTCGAACTTTTTGATTTTATGGAACACTAAAGATAACTGGGGTCTTCGCCAAATGAATATATAATGCTTAAACTTTTGCAGCGGTACTCGAGTTTTTTTTATATCGTTGTCTTAACCCCGGGGTCTGCCCTCATCATTTCCTTTTAATGCATTGCCGCGGGGCAAGACCAAGGGCGGAGTAACTAAAAACGGCCCGCGTCATTATACCACTGGCATATAGCTACCAACAAGAATGGGGCGTGGCTGCATTACTACTATTAAACTTCCGTTGCGTCGCACTCTTGTACTACTACAATTCTATTCAGCAATAATTGCAAGATTTGGTTTTAAAACTTATCCAAGCGAGAATAAATTCTACCTAATATGTCATTATTATAAAATGTTTGAGATAATTGTAGTATCGGCCAATTAAAAGTTTGAGATTTTTCAACCAAAGCATTTATCAATTTCTTACATCTATCCCAATCTTTCCAAAAGGCTAAAGGCTTTGTATGTATTTCAAGATACTTCCATGAAGAATAATCAATCGAATTGTTTATTAATGACTCATAAACAGATTCGAAACAAATGGCTGCTAATTTGAATGATTTTTCATCAGGATTATTGAAAGCCAAAGCAAGACCAAATGATTTTATCTTTTGAATTATTTGCGAAGAAGGAACATAAAATGGTCGATCCAAAATTTGCAACCAAATTTTACATCCGAAATTTCTAACTTCCAAAGAGTTTGGATCCAAATTTATCAAAATCAAGTCCAAAACTACATTGCGTATAACATTTGTAGCTTCTAACCATTCTAATACAGAGGATGGCCTTTTTCGAATGAGGCTTGACCACCGATAATCCAATTCTTTGTTTTCAAATTCATTAACCCAATCAAGAACAAAATGACTGGCACTACTATCAGTTTCCAGAAATATTTCTGGATTTATGTCTGATTTTAATTCAATTAAGGTAAATACTATTTTTTTCCAATCAACTTCACTCTTAACATTTCTTTTTAAAAGAAGTGAAACAACTTCACCATGATTAGAACTTTCCATCCATGGTCTTTTGTTATTCCATAATCCTGGATTCAGTGATGTAAAAAGGTAGACAAGATTCTTAAATTTCGATATTATTAATAAAAAATTTCCTTCATCAATTGACTCACTGATTTTTTTGACCATCTCTTCACCAAAATAATTAATATCAGAGTTAATTATTTCGTCTAATATTTTGAGTGCTTTTTCAGGATATAATTCATAAAAATGCAAAAAGCGATCGATGAATTTTAAACCTTCATAGTTTAGTGATTTATGACATTTTGTTATTGCAAGATGATACAATATTTCCTCCTCTGAAAATTCAGGAATTCTATTATCAATCCTGTTGGTTGCGCCAAGTAAAGTGTTTTTTAGATTGTTTGCTTCATTTGGTGACGGAAACAAATCAACTATCAACTTTAATAGTTTCTGCAATTCTCTTGACTTGTTATTGTCATTTAAATAACAATAAATTTTAGATAGAGATTTCAAATCGTTGCGATCACCTTTTACATCGATTCCATATTTTTCATAAAAAGATCTTATTGATGTTGGCGATATTAAATCCGCATATATTGCTTCCACCCAATTTTCAATCTTATTAGTTTCATTTGAATCATTGGACTTTACTAATATATATTCTTCTTTAGAAATGTTTTTTATGCTCTCAGGAACGACTTGCAAATCGAGCAGTTTGCCATCTGTAGATCTCGCAGAAATTGCACCAGTGCAGAAGCCAAAATTTTTTCGAAGTCGCGGCCACTGTTGTATCCATATTGTCAATAGCATGTCTTCAAATGTCTTTGCATCCGTACTCTGAATAATAATCGGGCTTGTCGGATTGTCATATAAAGCAGAAATCAGTCTTTTTATAAATTTTGGACCAACTGATGAACTTGAAAAAGGTTGATTATACCATGGACGATTCAGAATTTCTATCTGACTCTTATAATAGTCAAACCCTTCTTTTACTTTTGGCCTCTTAAAAAGATTCACTAAATCAAAATAACTCTCAATATTTGCCAAATCCGAGAACTTTATCAAAAGTGTTTGTGTCCATACGCAGCCAGGTCTTTTCATTTCGGGTGCATTCCATGTTTTGGCTAAAGCATAAACATTCATTTCTTTAATTGGATAACCCGTCAAATATTCATCAAATCCTGATTGCATACTTGCCCCAGACATATCACTCATTATTAAGAGCTTTCTCTTCGCCTCAGAAGTAACGTCGATAGAGCTAACTAACAATGAATGTCCATGATCATATCCATGCAGTGCTTGATGAATTATAATACTCTCATTCTTCAGCGCCATTAATTAACCATTTTATGGGTTGAGTGATATCATTTGTTTCTTCATCGTTGTGTCTTACAATTATCCTTTTTGATGGCTTATCAAATTGAACTAATTTTGACTTGTCAACTTCATAATCTGCACCTTGTGCACTAACTCCAAAGAAAGTGCAATCAAAAATATTTTCATTAGTTTTTAAAAACTGAAAAAATAAAGGCAGCTCCCTTTCTATCCACTCTATAGGTGTCAGCTTTTTGTACTCTTCATCTACACTCTGAAAAACTACATCCCATGCTGAAACAATTACAACAATCTTCAACTTTGAAGTAACATAGTTACCTAGAATTTGTAACAAGTCAACTAAGACTACTTGTGTCGGGGTATCCGATTTATGATTCCAAGGTCTATAAGTATCGTCGTATACCTCACCCTCATTCATCCCTTCCATGAGTGGCGCAGCATCAGAAATCAAAATTGGTTTTTTAATATTATCAGGATTAATAAAAACAAGAATACCATTAATGCTATTTAATTTTTGTGCAAACTCAGCTGATATTTGTCGGCTTTCAAATTGTATAGCATACATCTCTCCTGACACATCCGGAAAAGAAAAAGAGAATTTCTCGTTTCTGCTATTATCAACGACATTTAATAAAATTTCATGTATTGAATCGGTCTTAGTCCGCTCAATTGGTTCACATTTCAGCCAAGTATTTCTAAGCTCATTTAAATAATATCTATCATTTGGTAATGTGGTGATTGTAATTGAATCACCGATCTCTCCACTTTCAACAACATGCCATAACGCAGCAATAAAAGTCGATTTTCCAGACTGTGGTAGACCAATAAAAATAAATTCATTGTTTTTAGAATCAGCACTCATTCACTATAAAATTTATATTTAGAAAATTCTCTTTGTGTTTTATCAACTTTGATTGTCATTTTCTCAATTGCATTGTCTTGTAAGTCGTACTTAGATTTTTCTGCCCATCTAGAGAGTAACGGGCCAATGCCGTGACCAAATTTAAAGGCTTCCCGATTTCTTGGCCTACTGGCAATTTCGTAAAATTCAATATTTTTATATACCTCAGAATATTTTGATTGAATCTCTGCTTTCAAACTATTTACGAATGCAATATGTTTTTTGACCTCTGGCTTTTCCGCCAATAAATCCCAGCGAGAAAAAACAATTTCAATAAAAGTGTTAGGTAAAATCATTTCAGAGTCAACAAGACTCCTTAAAATACCTAGGCTATTGACTTTTGTTCCATTTCTTTCGTTAAGATTTGATAACTGATCAGCATCTATAAATAAAGCAAAATGGTCCGCTCTCTTAGCTAAGGTAAATTTTTTGCATTCTTCAGTTGAGTTACATAATTGGTCAAAAAACTCTCCTGAGATGTCAGTGAATAATATGTTTATTTTTGGATCTTCGTGCTTTTTTACACATAAATGAAGAATTTCAGGTGGAGCAATTTTTGTCCTCTGAGTTTCCTCATTTTGCCGGCCTGAAGAAATTCTTGACTCATAACATCTTTTTTCAAAACCAATTAGTGTCGATGATCCTGCAAAAAAGTAATCGGCAAATGAAACTTGATTCTGAAACATCTGAAATAAACTACATAGCAATGTTGTTTTTCCAGTAAATACTTTGCCAGCTAAGATTACTAGTCTTGAAACTGAAGATGAAGTAATATAATTACATTCTTCTAACTGCAATGCGTCTCCGGAATAAACTTCTTGAAATTTTGCATTTTCCTCTGAATTTAAGCTATCCTCATTAATATCAGATTCAGCTTCTTCTTCAACTTCATACGCATGAACACAACTAGATATAGGTAAGCCTTCTAAACAACTACCGTTTATTGATACTGGACATCCTTCTTGCTTGCATTTAATTTTTTGCATCGCTTGTTTCTATTTTAATTGCCTTTGCAACGTTTTAGTCAATAGGTTTTCGAGAAATGATTGATAAGCCAGAGTGTCAGCATTTATTTTAGCCCCAGCTTTTAGTTTAGTTGATTTTTCATAAGATGATATCCAGCTTGTATCATCTTCAGTTTCTATTGATTTTGAGAATGCAAACATAATAGGGCAAATATTTCCAAGAAATGGCTGAAGCTTCTTAATCCTGTTTTCTCTAAATAACAAATCAGTTTTGTTTATTGCATCTTTAAATATTAAGTCCTTTTCTCCTTTTGGAAAATTGTCTGCTAATATCTTCTTCAAAAACTGCTCCGAAGCAACTGGTCCGGGAAAAATGTTAACCAAGTCGCTTAATTCCTTTCCTAGTAAAATAGGTGCAACAAGTGAATTAATGTTTTTCATAGGCATATTGCTATCGTTACTAAATCCTCTGAATATCCACCAATGAACATTTGATTCTTCCTTGAATATTTCATGTTTTCTATTTACCCATTTTACTATGTCATTATAAGCTACACTGATATTTTTGAATTGATCATTAACTGAGACAAATTTATTTGCTAGGGTTGGCAGTAAATTATCTGGAAGATTAAAATCAATCAGGAAGTTGGGGACATTCATTGTTTCGACTTCTTCGCGGATTCTGATTGCTTCATCAACCAAAAACTGTTTTATGCTTTCAATTATATCGATGTTTATTAAATTTCTACCAGTAAGTTGAAACAATGCCGATTTAACTGCCATTGCAAGGCATATTCTTTCTTTTCCCTTTGCTGAAATAATATACCATGTAGAATTGCACCAGCTAAAACTGAACTCCAAAGTGTTATTTTTTTGGGGAAATAGTGGATCTGTTTTAAGAAAAATATTAGTGAGTTCAATCACAAAATCCTCGGTGGGTATAGGCTTATCTAAAAACAATCGTATACAGTTCATCATCCAATCAATTTGCTTTGACTTGGATATTTTAATAATCTCAGCACTCCTATTTTCTAAGGTAGCCACATCAGGCTTCTGCAATGTTGATACTTGGTACCATTCGGGTAATTTTAAAATCATAATTTCTTATTTTAAGTAAAAGGGTTTTCGATTCCTTCTTGTCCGGAAGCTACAGAGGTTAATTGCCAAAGTTTAGCCAAGAGGTTTTTTTCATGTGCCCGTTTAAAGTAAGCTTGGGACTTTTGAATTTCATTTAAATCTTTATCAGAATCTTCTATTAAGTCTAAATCCATAGCAACCTTTAATTTTTTATGATAAGGCAAACTCAAAAACAAGTATGCAAGCTTTCTAACAGGACTCGGCATATTCACATTTATTAATTCAATCTTTTCGGTTTTATCACCATCATCTTCGAATTTTTCAGCAGCGATTGTTTCTGTCTCTGTTTTATGATGCTCAATTTTTTCAATTATAAAATCATGTTCCTCAAATTCCGATTTTTCATCGTAATCAGGAACAAATTTTCGCTTACTTTTCTTCCAGACCCTTTTCCAAATCTTCGTCTTTAGAATCCTATCGGCTTGATTAATAGCTGTGTTTAATTGTATAACATTATATCTAGGCTCCCAATTTGTTTCAGCTCTCGAAGGCTGCATTGCACCGGCAGCTAATATTAAAGAATTACCAACTTTCGTTGATTCAAACTGGTGCTTATGTCCAAATAAAAGAATTGAAGCTCTCGCCAACAAGTCGGTTTTTACATCATTTCCATCATACAACCACTCGGGCGGATGATGGCATAGAATCATGTTAATAATTCCTTCTTCTCGTTGTACTAAGCTTTGGCATGTGCCCAATATCAATTTAGAATTATTTTCATCGTCTGAATCATTTGAAACAATTGCAGAGTTTACACCTCTAAATTCTTAAAGTAGCATCACCAATATTTATATCTTTTTCCCAAAACAATAAATTGCCCTTTTCCGGAATAGCTCCATATTTCTGTGCAAAGCTATTATAGTTATTAAAAGTTTTGAGTAGCATTAGGGAAGCATCCTCAGACAATAAATATTGTTCTAATTTTTTATCGATTGAAACTCTATCTCTTAATTTTTTAAAAGCACTTTGGGCTTCCTGTAACATAGGACAAATCTTTGATCTCTCCACATCATGATTACCTGGTACTGTTAATACATTCTCTTCAGAACAACCCGCAATAAGGCATATTTTTTTAATCCATGTATGCGCTACTGCATATTGTGAATCCTCACCCGAGAATGCGATGTCCCCACCAATCAATATTAAATCACAAGACCCAATTTGGTCAATCAATTCGCCTAAATCAAGTTCTAATTCTCTTTGAATGTCTTTATCAAGATCTAGAAAAGTATGGTTATTATAATCTTTAAAATGAATATCCGATAGATGTAAAAGTTTTATTCCCATGACAATCTTAATTTTCATTCAATCGTAATCGATAAGATAAATAAAGTCGATCAATTCTCTTTAACAATCATTTTTAAGATTATTATTCTTGCATTTGCCTAAAGGCTCCCGGATGCGAAGGGTTTAGTACGTAGCACAGTGGAGTACCGAAGCGACAGCGTAACCCGAAGCACCCGGAATTAATGCTGATTAATATTGATACCTGTCACTGCTCCAAGACTCAAGTCTACCTCTTTTGGCTCTTGCAAACGGTTGAAGATGCCGTTATATGGAGATTCAATGGTCTTGTGTTTCAAAGGTAAAGAATATCTTTTCAAAATAGACTTTTCGGTTACCGAATGTCTAACAATAACTCTTTCCAAACCTCACACGACATTCTAAGTGGCAGGCCTAACAGATGCCATGAAAACAGGACGTACAAGTGTTCGACGCAACAGAGGATGCAATGAAATACTGAAGCTGGTAACAATATTATCTCAGTGGTCATTCAACGGCAATCCCCACTTTTGAAATTCTATCCAGTTCAAATACTCCGGCGCCACACGGTGTTCTTCCATGGTAATGCAATCATCAACCGGACAAACAAGTTTGCGGAGATTGGAGCCGACACATTCCTGTTTTTTTACCGTATAGGTATTGTAAGGTTTGCGATACTCCAGGTTGATGGACTGGTGCGATGCATCCTCACAAGTAATATAGCACGGCCTGCAATGGATACATTACCCTGGTTGATCGCAGCTGGCAAGTTTTTCCGTCAGGCAATTGATCAATCCGGGATATTCTGGGTGCAAGACAGAACAACCGTACCCGCCAATAGTAAACAACCGCTGATCGTAAGAATCTAATTCAGCCTGGCACGGTTGTCCCACCTGCCGTCTTATGTGCAATAACCAATACAGCGCGGTGGGAGCACTTGCCAGCCCGAGATGCAGTAAAATAGTTTACTTCTACTGTATCGTTAGAGAACCAATTATGATTAAACTTTTACCCGCAGCTACCGTAATAGATGAACCGGGTTGTGCACTTACTGCCATATCAAGGATACAATTTCCATTGATTACTACCGTGTAACCAGCAGGTAAAGTTGATGGCGGCACGATACCCCCGGCCCAATTGGCAGGATTACTCCAGTTACCACTTCCTGTAAAAGAAAAATTAGTAATGACACTGGAAGCTACCAGTCGGAGTGGTTCAACACTGGGAGAAATAATATCACAACTTCCTCCAAAGTAAAGATTGGAATTGTATGGGGTAAGATTTAAATCGGTTGCATAAATCCGGATAATAGCACTGGTGTTGGTGGCGGTAGCAAAGCCAGTACCTGCGGCTGTACCATTACTTTGCCATAGGAATTGACTGGTACCTGATATAAGGTATATGGTATTATTCCATACCGCACCGAACCTGCTTGATTCCTGCACGGTCGTCACCAGTTGAGTGCCTGCCGTTGTTCCATCGCTTTTCCATAATTCCCTGTTATAAGAATTCAGGATATACAAAAGACCATTGTAAATAGTTATCTGGTAAGGCAGGCTTCCCCCGGCGCCTGCTAACATATCTTTTACCAAAACGGTACCACCAGCGGTACCGTCGGTCATAAATAATTCCTGGCCATTGATATCATCGCCGGCAGAAAAATAAATTTTACTCTTATACACGGTTAATGCCATGGGTGATCCGCTATATAAGATGCCGCCCCCATCTGCCCGCATGTTTATTACTATATGGGTACCCGGTTCTGTGCCGTCCGTTACCCAAAGTTCACTGCCGTTGATATTGTCAAAGCCGCTGAAATACATTTTATTATTCAGCACAGCATAATTGCTGCCCAGTACACCCGGTATTAATCCACTTGCTTTTACCAATACGGTACCCGCCACTGTACCATCGCTTTTCCATAACCCGTAAGGAAATAGCGGGGCCCCGTCTCCGATGAAATATATTTCATTGTTCAGTACGGCAAAATTTTTAAACCCATTAAAAATGTCTATATAATTATCCCTGATAATGATGGTGCCCGCCGCGGTTCCATCAGTTACATACAGCCTTCTTTCACCATTTACCCCATTACCCATAAAAAACAGTTTACCATTGGCAACCGTAAATGCGGAGGGATAAGAACCGGTGGCACCCGGATATACATCTTTAAAAAGTACCGTTCCGGCAACTGTGCCATCGCTTGTCCATAACTCCTGACCATTTACTCCATCATTGCAGGTAAAAAATAACTTACCATTATAAGCGATCATGCTGTATATAGTTCCGTTCAATCCGGAGGCAGGACCCAGTAATTGCGTGGTGGCGGCCGTTCCTTCTGTTACATATAATTTAAATTGATTAGCGTCATCCTTTGCAACAAAAAATAACTTATTGGCGGCTACGGTAAAATTATAAGGATTCGAACTTCCGAAGCCTGTGCTGATCTCTTTTACAAGTTCCAATGTTTGTGCATTGGCAGAAATAAAAAAGCTGCTTAATAATATGGAAGTAATACATAATGGTATTCGCATGGTGATCTTTTTGATTGTTGAAGGTATGCCGGCCGTACCTGCTACCAGGTGAAGTTTAGCTGTATGTATTCGGGGTTTTAGTAACTGGCGCCCTTTTGGCCGTAAGTGGAAATAAAATTTAATTAGCTCACTTATGCGCAGGCATTCAGTGTCTTGTTCCCGGCAATATCCTCGCAGCTGGCGCAAGTGTTTCCGTCGGACAGTTGATCAAACCAGGATATTCAGGGTACAAGACGGAACAACTTGTGCCCACCAATAGTAAACAACCACTAATCCTAAAAATCTAATTCAGCCTGGCACAAGTTGTCCCACCTGCTTGTCTAATGTGTAATAATCCATACTGCACGGTGGGAACACTTGCGCCCGCCCGGGCTACTAAATCGGAACCGGGCAATAACTGTTGCGGTCAAAGACTTTTCGCAACTATCAATTATCCACTTTCTAAAAAATAGAGGATAACGCTTATGAAAGAATAAGTGAAATGTCTTACATTTATTTATTCGACCACTGCATAACTAAACAAATAACTAATACTAAACTGAGAAAAATGAAAAAGCTTTTTTATCTCTTCGTTGCCCTGGCATTTATCGCCTCCGCCAACGCTCAAACCATCGGCATCGGAACTACCACGCCGAATACCAATGCCGTCCTCGATATCTTTAGTAATAACAAAGGTATTTTGATACCGCGGGTGGGTGATACCGGCATTATCACCAGTCCGCTGGAAGGGTTGATCATTTACAATAAAAATACCAAGACCCCCTATTATCACGACGGCATCCGGTGGGTTTCCCTGGGAGGACGGCTTCCGGCCGGCGTCACCTCATCACTATCAGGAATTACTTACCAGATATCCGGTCCGGGTTTTTCCGGCACGGAGCTAGACGCTTTTTCGTTTCAGTGGGGGGTTGGTTTTGGATATACCCCAGGTTTCCCCCCAAGTCCATCATCCTCTTCGGAAGTTACTTTTACGAAGCAATTTGACATCGATTCATATGGTTTTAACCTGGCATCATTGAGAGGCACTAATTATCCATCAATCGAATTTAAGTTCTACGCAACTGGTTCTACAGTTCCTTATTTATCCTACAGGCTTCAAAATGTTTACTTTACAGGTTATTCTGTTAGCGCCGGCGGACAAATTCCTTCCGAAGCCATATCTATTAATTTCGAAAACTATGGTTTCTGGGACAGGGTTAATAATGTCCAATTTGGATATAATGTTAGAACGCATACAAATACGGCTTATTAATTTGGCCACTGCGGGTATATACTAACATCTGCCAGGTGGAATTTCATTGGCGTAACAGGGGCAGTTTTTTTTTGAATCAAAATAAATTTTCCCTCAAAAATATTAGTTGTATAGTTTGTTTGATTTTTCAAATTTTACCAGCCTCATTTTTGTCCTATCCTGATCTCATTAAATAATCTTCTCCCCGTCTCCGGGCCTCTGCGGTTCAATTTGTTTTACCGCGGAGGCGCTGAGGCGCAGGGGAAAAGATTTGGTTATATAGTTTGAAAAATATTTTTTTTCTAAAAAGACACAGAACGAAAACCGCGAAACCGTTTAAGCGACCGTTAAGGCCCTTCAAAGTACCTGCTCTGCCGGATGAATTTTTCCAGGTTTTTAATTTCAATCAATGGGGTAAGATTCCTGGTTGCCTCTTTATGGTTGTTATAATAACTTTCTCCTATCCGGGAACCCATAAAATAACCCAGGTCCCTCGGGCGATTCACAAAGAGGGAATCAGGACCACCAAACCAATTTCCATTTCCCTCCATCCAAAGTTCGCTTTTGAGGGTTCTTCTTAACTCTTTTTCATTCTGTAATCCATACCCGATATAATTGCCTTCTTTCCCGGGTCCGGCAATTAATTGAGATATAAAATCAGGAATCCCTTCCCGTATAATTCTATTTGCCAGTAAGTTTCCATTCATCGCCTGGATGGTTTTCTGCCCATGTGTGTATTGCTGCACATGTACCAGCTCGTGAATAATAGTCCGGTAAAAATTACTTCGGGAAACATAATCCTGTATTGAAGCCGGCAGCTCATTAACAAAGGTATTGCTGTCTGGTCCATGAAATTCCAGTCCGATATAAACCAGGTTGCCGCTTTGGGTGATTTCAATGTTTCCGCCCGTACTAAAATTGCCAAAGCCAATACATATGTCCGCCGCTTTAAAAGACGGATATAATTCCCGGAAGTGATCTGTTAATTCCCGTATTAATTTTTCTGATTTAAGTAATTCATTGCTCTGTTGCCGGAGGGTTTGGTAAAACCGGGGGTAATGCCTGAGCTGGTAAGCATAGTCGCCCGCTTTTATTTTCCATTTCTTAATAAATATATTAAATGGCCCCGACGCGCGGTCGATCACTAATCGTTGAAACAATCCAATGGTATCTTTTCCGGATTGCAGGCTGTCGACGGCTTCCCAAAAATTACGGACATCCCGGGTTATTATGTTGAAAGAATTGGCCTGACCGGCCAGTAACTTACTCAGAGAAAGAAAGGCAATAACTATGAAATACTTTCGGATCATTGGTTGGTATTAAAAAGTTTGAAGCTGGCGCAAGTGTTTCCGTCGGGCAATTGGATAAACCAGGATATTCAAAGTGCAAGAAAGAACAACCTGTGCCCACCAATAGTAAACAACCGCTGATCGTAAGAATCTAATTCTGCCGGGCACGGTTGTCCCATATGCTTGTCTGGTGTGCAATAACCAATATTCCATAGTGGGAACACTTGCCAGCCCGGGAGTTACAGGGCATCGGCCATTTTCTTTGATACCTGGTTAAACCCGCTTAAGGAAGTATGACTGGTTATTTTGTTCACTTTCATCCGGAACATAATCTTTCCTTTTCTGACCAGGATAAAATAAAAATTTGTCCCGTCACTATGAAAATAGGCTTCGTCTCCCATATTATTGACTGTCCTGACGCCTTCGTGTTTTTCATTCGCCGTTTTAAAAAAGCGGTAAGCCTCTTTGGCGGAAGATTCCTTACTGTACTCCTCGATCATGAAATAGATCACACCGGTCTTACTGGTTTTTGAATCTTCAGAATTAGCTGTGTAGGCCCTCTTGATTTCGAGAGTATCTTTTTTGGTGGTAGAGGAGCTGTCGCTTAAATAAGCTTTTTCGCCTAATATTAATTCGGCATCCGATTTGGAAAAATAATCGCGTTGAAAAAAAGGATCATGGTGGGCAGATGATTTTACAGGCGGAATAGTATCAGTTGGTAGTGATACTGTTTTTCGGGAAGCAGTACCAGCATGCAGTGGACCAAAACTTTCGAAGAATAAAGTGGTCGCGATGTAATAGATGATTAGATTCATGGCAGGAGGTTTAAATAATTACATTCCACAAACGTACCTGACGCAAGTGTTTCTGTCCAACAATTGATCAAATCAGGATATCCAGGGTGCAAGTCGGAACAACCTGTTCCCGGCAATAGTAAACAACCACTAATCGTAAGAATCTAATTCTGCCTGGCACAAGTTGTCCCACCTGCTTGTCTAATGTGCAATAACCAATACTGCACGGTGGGAACACTTGCGCCAGCCCTGTAATTCTCCTTACTAAAGAAACGAAATTTTCCGTAGTTGACGAAAGGGTTTCCGTCGGACAATATATCAAGACTGGATCTTCAGGTTGCAACACGGAATAACTTGTGCCCAAAGAGACCCGTTCTTGTTCCTTGTTAAGTAACTTTGGTATTACCCCTCAATCTTTTCTATGGACAGGTATCAAAAAGAAGTGTTAGGTCAATTAAAGGTTTGGCAAAAAAAGATGATTCGCCGTCCATCGTTAATCAATAAATTATCGAAACGGCTTCAGACAAAAATCAATAACTGGATACCGGAGAAAATACATGTCGCTATCACCGCGGCTATTAAGCAGATGATTCGCGGGGTGTTATATGGCGCCAAATATACCACGGCAAAACCGGTACTTTATAAATCATTAGAAGTACGGGAAGCTATGGTTAATGAACGGATAAAGGCGTATAAAAATACGGCTGCCTTAGAGGGAGGAATAACGGGTGCCGGTGGCTTTCTGCTGGGCCTGGCCGATTTTCCTATCCTGGTCGGAATTAAAATAAAGCTCTTGTTTGATATTGCCGCGATGTATGGGTATGATGTCAAAGACTATAAAGAACGGGTGTTTATCCTGCATATTTTTGAGTTAGCATTTTCCAGTCACGCGCACCGGAAGGAAATCTACCTGAAAATGGAGCATTGGGATGAGAATAGTAAAAATCTTCCGGAGGATATCGAACAGTTTGACTGGCGAAATTTTCAACAGGAATACCGGGATTATATTGATCTCGCCAAGATGGCACAGCTGGTACCTGTTATTGGCGCGCCGGTTGGAATAATTGTAAATTACCGGCTGCTTCGGAAACTGGGAATGACAGCTATGAATGCCTACCGGATGAGGGTATTGAAATAATAGTGACTGGTTTTTCTGCGATGCGATGAGCCGGTTCTTCGAAAAAGTGATTTTTTATATTTCTTTTATTTGGATTGCGCCGGGCCAAATATTCCAAACAAATCATAGGGCTGTTCTTTAAACTTATCATTAAATAAAAAAACGGTAAGGACAATGTACCCTATAAAAAGCAATACGATCAGTAACTGGGCGCCGGATGTTTTTTGAATGGCTTGTCTGGCATTTCTGTCGCACACTTCGCCCGGGCAGTATTGGGCTTTTTCTTTATAAAACAATTTATATACCAGGCAACCCAGGCAAATTCCAAAGGCTGATTCGAAGAACAGGAATATCAGGCAAATGAGACAAATGATTCCGGTGATAGGGCTAAACGCATTAACTATAATGAAAAAAACAAACATGGTGCCAGACAGAAGTACTCCAATAATCCAGGCAAACTTTTTTTGTTTCGCTCCTACATACTCCGGGTTCTGATTCCTTACAATCAATCGTCCCAGTATTAATGTAGGCGAAAATTTCGGGTTAATAAAAACCCGAATTAAAAAATCCGTAAAGAAGAAGGTTATAACATACTTTATAGGTAAAAAATTATTCTTAAACATGATTACCATTAAGGAGGTAAAGGTGGCTAAAAACAGTAACCCGGCGGAGGCCCTTATTTCTCTTTCATTTAAAACAGGAATATTATATCCTGGTACTTCTTCCCCAAATTGTATGATCTTATTCATTATGTTGATTTTGCAATAGGTGTTTATTGATTTACTGCAAGCGTATTAATAAATGCAAGGTAAGTTTAATTGGTTTTATAGTTGCTGGCGGTATCCAGCAGCGGTTAAACTGATGACAGGCGTTACTTTTAGCTGATATCCGGTTATCGTGCCTCCACTGCCTAAAGGACCACTGTTGGCGGCAGGAAAAGCTTATAGTTCCAGTTTTGCATAAATTTCGAGATAGCGGTTTGGGGTTGTTAATAAGAAATTAATCGCTTCGTCTTTATTTACAAAATTTTGTAGCAATAAAAAATTTCCGGAAGTAAAATTAAATTGATATTTATTAAAAGACATTGTGGATAAATATTCAATGATGTTGATTGACTCATCACGAAACTCAGGCAGGTTAGCTTCAAAACTAATCAGGGGAACTGGTGTTTTTAGGCCTTTTATAACTTCGTATTCATACCCTTCCACGTCAATTTTTATATATACAGGCACTCCGAATTTTTTGATAAAATTTTCGATGATTTCAACATTTACTTTTCTTCGGGTTACCAGTTCTATATTAGATATCTCTCTTTTTGTTACCGTTGTTTCAATGTGTTTTTTACTTAACGAATTATAGGCTTCATTTCCATTAATTTCATAAAACTCGGATGATGAAACAGTACTGCCCAATGCACAATTAAATAGTTCAACATGGCTGTTCTTAAATCTTTTTCGCAGATAGGTAAAAAGTTTTTCAGATGGTTCGAACGCGATAACTTTTTTTGCGAGTTTAGAAAAAATGGCGCTTTTTTTCCCCACATTCGAACCCACATCAAATATTAACTCTTTCGGATAATTAATAGCAGCAAGAAGCTGAGAATAGAAATTTACTTCTTCCTGGTCTTTTTTAAATGCAAGGGGGTTTCTAAGTTTTTGGTAGAGGTCACTATTAGATATAACAATCCATAGCCTGGTGTTTCTTAAAAAAGATTTTATCATAATTAATTAATGACTTGAATTATTATTTAATTTGATTTTGAGGGCTGAATCTATTACAGCAAATGGCGTAATTTACGAAACTCTTCCGAAAACCGTTGGATGAGTTGGGTACTTAATTGGACCTGGTTACGAACCTTATCCTGGTTCCTGAATTTTACCGATTCAAACCACCAAAGTCTAAGTAAATTGCATCCAATGAATACTCGTTTTACAGGTGATTTATATTTATTTGTTCCGTCGAGGCTTTATTGATCCGGTTCGCCAAATGAAAATTTTTTGCCCATTCAGTAGTATTCAAGATTGGGTTGTAGATAGGCAGGCAAGCAGTCATACTTTTTTTTATCATTTATTATGCATATAAAGTGAGCATCACTATTGTCATCAATATTTTTTTCTTAGGAGGCCTGGGTTGATTTTACCGGATCTTTTTTTGAAGTTTTAGAAAGAGCAGGCTGTGCAGATGCGTAGGGGCTAATTAATAGATTCAGGCCAACAAAGATGGACAGTGCTGAATTTTTTGAAATGGGCATTATGATTATTTATTTGAATTGAATAAGTTGTCATAAGTGTTACTGCCGGTTAGCAGGGTTTGGCGTTTGTTGGGCATTTGGGAAAACGCCCCGCGCGGAACGGCTGCCAGGAGCGATTGGTATCTCATTGCCTCAATGTCCCGCCCCACTGATCGAAATGTTTTTGTTGGCCGAATGGGAGACCTTACCACCATTTTATCTGACTATAAATTGAAGCGATTAATACTATTGCACCTAATACAATTAATAATATTTTTGCTGTTTTGTTGTTGACAATAATACCGATTATTATGGGTATGAAGTTGAATAAAATACTCATAGCTAACGAAAAATATCTTATTGGCTTCCAATAATCAATAAAAAACAAGCGGTAAGTCGTCCAGATAAAAGTTTCAAATACGATAAACAATCCAATCACAATTAAAAGTGTTTGATATTTATTATTATTTGCACCATTATTTGTTGGTGAATAGGTTAGGTCAAAACCGCAATTTTTACAGAATTTTGCAGCTTCGTCATTTTCAGTGTTACACCGTAAACAATTCATGAGTGGTTATTTAAGTAATAGTATTTTTTTTCAATGACCTGGGTATTAGCTGCCTTGTCTCCGAGTTTTCTTCCGTCGTCTGTGGCTAAGACCATTATTGGCTCAATAATCCAACCTATAAAAGGGATTATTGCTACTAGTGTTGAAATGAAATTTCTAAAAAAAGATTTGCCTTTATCGCACGGGGCATTGTTGTCAAGGTTTACAACCATCAAATCAAGTGGCCTTTTGCCCCAACTTTGTCCTTGTCCTAAGCCATCCTTAATCAAACCGTATATTACCGGAATAAGATAAAATAGAATGGTAAGAAAGATCAGCCCGTCTGCATTATCATTATTATAGCTCATTGTTTTTTCCAAAGCTGCTACAAAAAATAAAATGGCTGGGATAGAAAGTCCTGTTGATATCAAGCCATCTAATAATGCCGCTAAAAATCTATTTCCTAAAGATGCTTTTGGGTACCTTTGATTTACTCTAACGTTCTGAAATGATTGTTGATTATATACCGGTTGCTGGTATTGGCCTGGCAAAATAACTTTAACTTCTCCGCCGTCCCGAGGGCAAAACTTAATATCGCCGGAATAGGGGGTATTACAAATTACACATTTAGGAATCAGGTCTTCTGGCCGCACAAGCCTAAAACCGTCATTGACACAAAACCTGGTATTTGTTGGATAGGTCGTTTTGCATTGGGGACATGTGGGATCTTCAATAAACTCTAATTCCAAATTGCAACCACATGTCTGGCAAAACTTTGTTCCATTGGAGAACTCACTTGAACATTTTGGGCATTTATGAGTCATTGCTAAGGTAAATTAGTTTGGTGTCGGTATAAATTCTGTAAACGTCCACGACTCTTAGGGCTGTGCTGTAAATTGATTACTGTTAGCCCGCAGCTGAAGCCGATCAAAAAACTCCTGCCCGACTGCGTCTGCAGTCGGGCAGGATGAAGTTAGCAACTAAAAGCCAAACAGAATTCGATCAGGCCCGATATCAGTTGATAATAGTACCAATTTCGATTGTTGTTCCATCATTCGCATCGCAGCAAGCTGAATGTTGTATGCGGCTTTACCTACTGTTGTTTTCCTTTAGAATTTGTCAACCTTATTAATAGCGTTATCTATTTTTTTAAGTAAACCGTAAGTCCTGTCAACGGCCCAGCCATGGTAAATGTCACGGATCAAAATTAAAGTTGTGTGCAGTTGCTTGGGGTCCCTGGATGCTCTGTCTAAAAGTACTTTCGCTACTTCATCTTCCACTTTCATCATTCTTTCCTGGTTATCATAAACTTTGGTTATCATGGCAATCGTTTCACCATCCACTTTCGACATTACATTGTTGCTTTTAGCTATTGTCCATGCTTCATTGTCCAGATAACGATACAAAACTCCCTGAGGCGCTATTATATTCAAATGAAATTCATCATTTGAAACAAGCTCGTCCTGGAGTTTCTGATTGATTAATACGGAGTCAATTTTATCCAGGACTTGTAAATTATACTGATTCATTTCCTGGATAGCTTTTTTGTTATGATTAAGTTCTGCAGAAATATTTTTTAGTAAATGTTTTGTGTTTTCCTTTTCGCTAAGCTTATTAATATATTCTGTCAGGATTAAGACTAAAAGGACACTGAAAATAATTAGCAGAGATTCTCCCAAATATTCTTTCCAGTCCCTTATTGTATATACAAACGTTTTGCTTTTGGCAGGGTCCGAATCCAGTTCAGGCATTTCAGATTGTTCAATTTGTTCTGATTCCATTGTCTTGATGTGTCATTTAAAGTTGTATACAATTGTGTAATTTGCGAAACTACTTTAAGAATCATCGATTGGGTTAGGTACTCAATGGGGCCTGGTTACTAACCTTCCAAACTTTAGAACTGAAAATAGGCAGGGAGTGATAGTCGAATGGTCTTCTATCGCTCCCTGCTATTTCAATTACTATTAAATGGGCGATTATTTTGCTATTAGTTCTGTTGAGTTTTTAAAAGTAGTTTTTTCTGTGCTTTTAGTGATTCGGGTTTTAATCTTATTGTATTCTTCGCTTGAAATTTCTTTTTGGTTTGTTATTTTTCCGTTTTTATCCAACGTCAAAAAAGTATAATTCTCTTTCTCTTGCTTTTCTTTCATTGCCAAAGTTGGGTCAATAAGTGGTGTGCCTTCTACTACTACCATTGACTTTCCATAAACGATAGCCGACCAACCTTTAATGGAGACAACACCATCAACCAAGGCTACAGCTCCTTTGGTAGTTTCAATGGCTCGGTCGATTGCTTCTTTCATATTCGGTCTGCCAAGTGGAATAGATAAAACGATATGAACAACATCTTTTCCTTCTATTCTGTCACTTGTTCTCTTAAATTGTGCTGCCCTTGAGAGGTCTACATTCTTAGTTGAAATAATGGTGAAATCTGTCACCCTGTAAGTACAGCTCGTAACCAAAGTAGTACAGACAACGATTGTGAAAAGGGTTATCTTTCTCATAGTTGAAAAGTTTTGATTTTGCCTACTCTGTCAAAATGCGGTTTTCGGCTATCCCGTGTGGCAAATTTATATAAAACGGTGTGTCAAACTGTGAAGAGAAGGTTTGATTTGACCGTTGCCTCCAATATAATTTCCCACAATAATCTAATTTACGAAACTCCTTGGAAAACCGTTGATTGGGTTCAAAATTCAATGGTATATGGATTCGAACCCTATCCAGGTCCCTGAATTTTATCGATTCCAACTGCCATAGTCTAAGTAAATTGCATCCAATGAATACTTGTTTTGCAGGTGATTTATATTGCTTCCTTCCGGCAAGGCTTAATTGATCCGGTTCACCAAATGAAATATTTATGGAGAAATCTGCCACGCTTTTTACACTATTCGCGAAGGAGGATGAGCCTTTTGTAGAGCAGCTAACGGCAGCGTTGAGTCTGTTGCGCAGAAAAGGAATTCTCAACGATTATTACGACAAAGAAATTTCTCCTTCAGAAAGCTGGGACGGACAGACCCGCCTGCATTTCACAAACAGTAATTTTCTCGTATTCTTGATTAGTCCCGCTTTTCTTGCATCTGGTTATTTCCAGGATCCTGCCATTCAACAAGCGGTGGCATTAGCTGAACAAGGGCATTTAAAAATCATCAATGTATTGATCAGGTACTGCGATTTCAGTACGGAACCCTTATGCCAATTCGGGTGGCTTCCTGCCAATGGTGAACCGGTGGAATCCGGTCGATGGGGCCATCCGCAAAGTGCCTGGAATGCGGTGATGGATGGAATAAAAGAATCCATCACCGGCGAAAAGCCGGCGGCTCCGGCTACTCTTGCGCTGGCTAACAATAGCCGGGAGGCTGTTGCGCGACGAGGCGGGATGAGAGGGCTGGTGCAGTTACTCTTGTCCGTGGTTGCCCTGGGAGTCATGGGAGGAATCTCTTATTACCTGGTGAATTATGAACCACCAAAAAGTAATGAAGCAGTAGCAAATATCCCGCAAGTTCCGGATACAATTTATGTGGGTCCTGCTGCGGATTCCTCTATCGTACCCGCTGAACCTACCGCGGAAGAGGTTGCCAACGAAATCAAGACAATACAAAATAAGAAAACGACAAAAGCGGCTTCTGCTAAACGAGCAGTTACCAAACCGGCAAAGGATACAGTCAAAGTGGTTCCCGATACACAGGAAAAAAACCCGGAGCCACCACCCGTCCCCAAAGCTCCTTCTATCAAATCGGCGGAACTGGAACAGATGCTGTTTAATTTTTCACAGGGGAAAATAGAGGAGAGCAGTTTTTCGCCCTATCTCTGCAATCAGCTTCAGACACCGGTTCGGTTCGATAATAAATCAATGACCTTCCAGCAGATGTGCGCGGCTATTAAAAAAGTAAAGCCAAAGAGAATAAAAAAGATCACCGTACTATCTGCCACTTATGATAATAGTTGCATCAGCGCGCTGGAAGTGGACCTGAAGAAAAAGGGCTTGCTTGGGTTGATTGATTGATAGGGTAGGTGCTGAGTTTTGATTTTGCCCCTATCCCCTAAAGGGGGATTGGCAAGAACTTGAAAAATTTTATTTCTCAAAATCTGTTGAAATTATTTTAGTTAGAAATAAGCAAATTTGTTATTAGTTCCCCGGGGACCATTGCCCTCACCATTGTCAAGTATTACCGCCCATGCATTATTGAATCCGGTACTCTAGCCAGTAAGCTGCCCCAACTGGCACAAGTATAATTTAGTTTGGTTTAAGGTTTCAAAATATCAGAGGCCTGGAGCAAGTGTTTTTTAGTGAGATAAAGATCCTGGTAAACAGCAATTGCTGAGGCAAAAACAGCTTCCCGTTTGTACAGAAAGCTGTCCTGCCATAAACGTTTTGATCATAAATTAGTTTCGTATCTCGGGAGGAACGCCAGCTCTCCGATTTTCTAAATCCTTCACTCAAGTTTATCCATCCTTGCGCCGGATTGGGTCTATATAAACCAACTTTTACCGGACTAAATTGGATACTTACGATTAGACTTAGAACCCAATCTACGGTCACAAGTCGTCCCTTCTTACAGTCATAAATTTCAGGATTGCTTATTGGAACGATGGGAGCACTTGAGCAAGCAACAGTTCTGCGAGGGGCTTTAACCGAAATGTTCCTGACTGCTCGACTATGTTGCTTTGTTTTTAAGCCGGGAATGATTTCCTCTTTATGGTAAAGTCTGATCAATACGAAGTCTGTCGGCTCACCAGAGTAAATTCTCAAGCCATGTTGTTGTATTGGTTTAATCAGAAAATCCTGGGGCATCGAAAAAAATATTTTATTTTTTTGTTTGCTATTTGAAAACTTCCTCGACAAATATTCAGAAAGTATTTTAGAATTACTGCTTAACAATCGGCATGATTTGAAAATAAAACTAACTGACAAGCTCATGTTGAATTTCAGCAAAAGTTTACATAGTGCCAGTTAAAATTCTTCTTTCCGTATTTTTTTCACAATATAAATTAATAAACAAAAAAGGAGGGTACATCTATGGCGTTAACATTCAGAACCCAAACGGTTAATTTTGACCCCACAAGAGGGCAAAGGCAAAGAGAGCCAGGAAGCGTTACGTTTCCTTCACGGGTACGAACAGCCCATGCAGCTATCAAAGGTTTTAGTATTGGCTACACTGATTCTGATCATCACATCTATCAAGCGGAAGTTGACATCGACATGGCAAGCGTTATTGGCCCTACTGTTAACTTCTTTGTAGATTTTCTGCTTAGGGACAGCTCCGGTAATATTGATGACAGATATGGAGGTTGGGTTGAAGTTCTTGTAATTGCAGACTTGGTCTAACACTGCTGTAAATGAGGACTTACAAAGCAACAATGTAGCTTTGTAAGTCCTTTATATTTTCAATTAAGATGCCTTGAGGCAACATAGCTGTGAAAATGAAAATGTATCTCTTTCATCAGCTCCATCCACGTGTGTTCAGCGAGTAATTAATTTTTTCCTAATGCTGGCGCAATTGTATTTAATTAAGATAGCTCATTATCAATAACTCATGGATTTGCAAACCAAGTTCCAGCCCAAGCGGGACTGGTTGTGCCAGGGTGAAATAGATTCTAACGATCGGCCTCAAGCTGATATTGAAAAACACTACATTTCCCTGCTAATCCCTAACGCGTGGACCGCAACTGGTGCCAGTATAATTTAGTTTGGTTTAAAGTTTCAAAATATCAGAGGCCTGGAGCAAGTGTTTTTTGCTGAGATAAAGATCCTGGTAAACAGTAATTGCTGACGCAAAAACAGCTTCCCGTTAGTACAGGAAGCTGTCCTGCCATAAACGTTTTGATCATAAATTAGTTTCGTATCTCGGCAGGAGCGCGCCAACTCTCCAATTTTCTAAATCCTTCACTCAAGTTTATCCATCCTTGCGCCAGATTGGGGCCAATCCCGTGTTTATACCTTTTACCAGTCGCCCGATGTTTACTAACTTGCTGTTGTATCCGACTAAGATGAGGGAAGGCTTACTAACTATTTAAACTCAATCTTATGCTGAACTGCTTACGGTTACTGCTGTTGTTTTGCCTTCTATGCTATGTTCAAACGGGGTTTGCACAGGATTCAACAAGAATTGATAGTTTTAGTAGAACGGTGGCTCCTGTAAGGAATCCGTTTAAAAAAGCTGTGGCCAAAGAAATTAATTTTCCCGGAGCATTTTCTATTCAAACCGACCAGGATTATTTATTCCGCTTTCCTTTTTCAAAAAATGAGGACCGGAACTATACACAAGGCACTTCATTCATCTATTCTCATCCTAACTTAATGCGGTCCTTTATTTTCTTTCCATTAAAAAAGATCGAAAAAATATCAAGATTCCGGCCGTACAGCTCTTCCATCGCTTTAGGGGGCACGGCCTTTACACCAAGGATAATAGATAGTACCGCGCCAATAATCGGCGACCGGCCTTTTTCCTTCTTATTGTATATATCCACGTCCGCCACAATGGTAAATCAAAAGGAAATTACCCGGAACGGCAACCGGAAAACGGTAGAAATCTACAACAGCTTTATGCTGAATTATGGAGTTTTCGGAACGAATATCGGGTATGCGGTGCAATCCTTCGTGCATAAGAATATTGTAAAGGGAAGACCTACCGATCCGAAAGGATGGAACAACCAGATTTCGAAGGGAGGATCACCTGCTTTGTTATTTGAATACAACCGCTTTCGTCGACTGGTTTCTTTGCCATCCTATGAGCAACAGTCGATTGATGACAGAAGTGTTTTTGATCTGGGTTGGAACCTGGGTGCATCAGTAGGTTATTACGATCGGTTATATACAGGTCTTTATGCCCGGCTCGGTCATTTAAGAAACAGGAACCAGGCGCGCTGGAACGGGGGTTGGTCGTCACTCACCGGCGCTTCCTACCTGATGCTGAATCCCGGGGTACAAAAAAAATTTTCCAAATTTTTGCGCATAATGGAAGCCTTTGGTTATGCCAAAGCAAATACAACCTTGATGTTCAGAAATGCCATGCTGGTAGGGCAGGGCTTTAAACACAGCGACTATACCCTAAAACCGGAATGGACTAATATCGGCTTATTCGAATTTGAATGGGGAGGGGTGCTGGCTTTCGAATACACAAAAAAAAATCAAAGCGGACCCAAAACTTGGGCAATACAATTTAGGCAAGTATATAGATCGCCGGAATTTGACTCCGGTATGTTTCCGGAGCGATGGCATTATTTCGGAAGTGTCGGACTGATGTTCCCGTTCTTCTAAAAATTAGGTGGTAAGAAACAAAAACATTTCAACGGATTTTTCAAAATCCTTTTCCATACTATCTTCTCTAAATACCGGCAAAAGAAATTTACACTAAACCACCCTTAAACACGATAAAACTTGAATTATGAGAATCACACGCGTACATGCCGACAGTTATTCTTCTAGTGAACTGGAAAAACTAGATATCGCGCTGGAACTTTTCAGTCATGCAGTAAACTCGGTACAATTTCAAAGAACAATCGAGCAACATATTCCTTTTGACACGGGTTCAAATTTTTCCAATCAACAAATTTATGGCATCATCATGAGCGGGGATGAGGCTTTTACCAATGAGGGTGTTGATTTTGAAGCAGATCTTGACTTGACCATGGATTTCAGAACTAGTACAGATATGATAGGATTTACGATAGACGAACGGATTTTTACGTTCCGGAATTTCTTTCATCAATTGTTGCCCACCAAACTAGCCGGACATTACGCGCATGAATATTGCCATACACTAGGTTTTGCTGATCCCAGCGACTTAAGAGATATATCGGGGAATGTGCCATACGAAGTGGGAAGAATTATAGAGGAATTATCCATCAGTAACCATCGGGTATTTATTACTACCAACCTCAATGTAAACAATGATCAGGATCCTCAGCGTATGAATAATTTCCGTAACGCCACAGTTATTGACAGCGAAACCATTGATCAAGTTGCATCTGATTCGGATCAATTATTACCCAGTAGAGCAAAATTGAAAAAAGTCAGGGGATTGAAGAAATCAAAAACTAAAAATACTGGACTTAAAAAGACTACGAGACGATCTGCTACAAAGAAAAAGAAAACAAAAGTAGCCGCTAAAGGATCAAAGCCAGCGAGGAATAAAATTGCAAAATAATTCTCCTTTTCAAAGGATGGACAATCTACCCAACGAGTACAAGCTGCCCAGTCTCACAATATAAATTTCAGGAATGCTTGTTGGAACGACGGGAGCACTTCCACCAGTGACGAACCTGCCTGATTCATTTCTATTCTCAGAAAAACCCGAGGCTGTGCGACATCAATCCGGCGAGCAGGGGAATTAGGGCCAGCAGTACCAGTTCCGTTTGTAGCATCCAGGAAACAGCCGCTGGAATCCGTATTGATTCATCCGGATTACCTTTTCGCTGTTTAATAAAAAAAACGGTGGGCTTAATCGATAATATTCCAACCATAAGGAATAAGAATATTTTAGCCAGGAAGATCCAGTTCCTGCTATAGAAAACGGTCGGTTTTCCAAAGCCGCCCAGCCAGAGGGTTAAACCCGCGCCTACCAGGCTAAGCGCCGCGATTCCATATACCGCATCAATTTTGGCGAGCCGGGCAATTTCAAACCTGGTCATTTCTTTCTTAAGTAATACAAATTCGATCGACACTGTGGCTACTATGGTAAAAATGCTGATGAAATGAATATAACGAAGTAAGATTTCGATAGTCATATGCTACGACTTTTGAAGATTTGGTTAAAAGATAATAAACTGAATTTAGTATGTCGGAAAACAGAAAGTTGCGCAGATCGAAGTACAAGTTCTCAACTGTTGAATATTTCAGTTATCGTAAAATTCATTATTTGATATTTCGAAAACGCAGGTAAGGCCTTGTCTCTGCCTCCGCGAGGAAAAGAATCAACGGCATTGTTGAAGCTGTTACCGTCACTTGAATACCGAATAATATGATTTTCCGGATTCGTTCATTCTCGCAAAGCTCCCGGCTCCCGTCTAATGACTCCAGACTCCAGAATCCCGACTCCCGACTCCAGACTCCCGACCTCAACCTCCCGCCTTACTGAAATACCCGTACATAATCCACTTCCATTCTCCTTGGCCAGATTGATTCATCAACTCCTTTCGCACCACCCCAATTTCCGCCAACAGCAAGATTCAATAACAAATGCATTTTATTATCGAAGGGCCAGGCAGTGTAGTCGCTATGTTCGTTCTTAAAATTCAAATAGATAATACCATCTACCGACACCTGCACTTTTTCCGCATCCCATTCCACTCCATAAACGTGAAATTTTTCCATGCAGTCATTTATAATAACCGTATCGGTTCTCTGTGTGCCGATGATATGATTATATTTTTTGCAATGGATACTTCCATGAATATAAGTGGGGTTCCAGCCTACATGTTCCATGATATCAATTTCGCCATCATCGGGCCATTTGAGCGGAGTAGTACTGGCCAGCATCCAGATAGCGGGCCAGGTGCCTAAGCCGTCGGGAATTTTTGCCCGTACCGTTATTTTACCATATTGCCAATCGCCCTTGCCTTTGGTGATCAATCGGGCGGAAGTATATCTTTTCCCTTCATAATCTTCCTTGCGCGCTTCAATGATCAGCAGGCCGTTTTCCACCCGGCAGTTCTCCTTTCTTTTTTCTGTGTAATACTGCAATTCGTTATTACCCCAGCCATTTCCGCCCACGTCGTAGTTCCATTTAATGGGATCGGGCACCCCTTTATTACTGAATTCATCGCTCCACACCAGTTTCCATCTTTTGGTTTGGGAAAAGCAATTCAAAAAGGAAAAGCAAAACAACAAAGCGAAACCCAGGGTAATTACTTTTCTCATGCGATTTTATTTGAATGGGAAAGTTACTGAGATTAATAAACAAACAAGTGTTGGTTTTCGCCAATAGATAATTTTTTTTGGGCAGTATTTGGTGCGCGGTTATCTTTGCACCGCAATGAAAACATTCGTCCATACACATCATCATATCTTGCCAGCCTGGTAAGCCTGTGTTGTATTGTGTAGGGTAACAATATTTGAGGGCTTACGGAGGTAAGCCTTTTTTATTGCCCCTATCCCCTAAAGGGGGACTGGTGAGTTCTAAATTATATCTGATATTATTTTTTATTATAACAGACAATATTATTCTGATAGTAAAGAATTTTTTGATGAAGAGTTTTTCGCGTTAGTTTATAAAAAAGAGCCTCTATAAGAGAAATGATGATTAAAATAGTTATTATATTAAAAGTACTGAGAGATAAAATTAATTAGGGTATTGCCAACCCCCCTTCAGGGGATGGGGGCAAGAGAGATAAAATTAATTAGGGTATTGCCAACCCCCCTTCAGGGGATGGGGGCAAGAGAGATAAAATTAATTAGGGTATTGCCAACCCCCCTTCAGGGGATGGGGGCAAGAGAGATAAAATTAATTAGGGTATTGCCAACCCCCCTTCAGGGGATGGGGACTGAATCAACAAGAAGAGTCCGTGTAAAATAATAAATATGACTAACTCAAGAAATACGTTCTCCGGCGACAGTAATAAAATTCGCATCGCCATTCAAAAATCCGGCCGCCTGTATGAAGATTCGGTGCAGCTTTTAAAAGAATGCGGCATTGATTTACGCAACGTAAAAGATCGCCTGCGTACAGAGAGCGATAACTTCCCACTGGAAGTTTTCTTTCTTCGGGATGATGATATCCCGCAGTATGTGGAAGATGGAGTGGCGGATATCGGTATCGTGGGAGAAAATGTGCTTTACGAGAAGAATAAGAAGATAGAACTGGTTGAATCGCTCGGATTTGGGAAATGCCGCCTGGCCATTGCTATTCCCCGCGGACAGCAATACGAAGGCATTCAATCGCTCAAAGGAAAGCGAATTGCTACCAGTTATCCTTACCTCGTGAATATGTACCTGAAAGAATTTAATGTGGAGGCGGATATTCATGAAATCAGTGGTTCCGTAGAAATTGCCCCGGGCATCGGATTGGCTGATGTGGTTGCCGACCTCGTAAGTAGCGGCTCAACCTTATTTATGAATGGATTGAAAGAGGTAGAAGTGATTCTCCGGTCGCAGGCCGTATTGATAAAGAACAACCATTTGAACGATACGCAACTTCAATTGTTAGGAAGGTTATTATTTCGAATTCGTTCGGTAAAGAAAGCAAAGCGGAACAAATATGTATTGCTGAATGCTCCGAATGAAAATCTGGAAGAGATCATCGCGTTATTGCCCGGAATGAAAAGCCCGACGGTGTTACCATTGGCAGAATCGGGATGGAGCAGTGTGCACAGCGTTTTGAGTGAAGATGAGTTCTGGGATAAAATTGAAAAATTAAAAGCCGCCGGCGCCCAGGGAATATTAGTGGTGCCGATTGAGAATATGGTGGTTTAATGTGTGAATGGCGAATGGCGAATGGCGAATGGCGAATGGCGAATGGCGAATGGCGAATGGCGAATGGCGAATGGCGAATGGCGAATGGCGAATGGCGAAAAAAAATATGAGATGAAAGATAGGTTTATTTTTTTAAGAATGATGATATATAATTATGAAACTATATAAATATCCCGATAGAAAAGAATGGAAAGAAATCCTCCGGAGACCAGTAATGGATAATGCCTCTTTGGAGAAAACGGTGGGTAAAATATTAAAGAAAGTAAAAGAGAAGGGTGATAAGGCAATAAAAAAGTATACAAATGAATTTGATGGGGTAAAGCTGAAAAAATTACTGGTAACGGAAAAAGAAATAAAGGCGGCGGCCGGCCTGTTAAGCGAAGAGTTGAAACAGGCAATCCAACAAGCGGCTTCAAATATCCGCTGCTTTCATGAAAAACAAGTGGTGCCGGTTGATATAATTGAAACTATGCCTGGGGTGAAATGCTGGCGCAAAAGTATCGGAATCGAAAAGGTTGGATTGTATATTCCCGGTGGAACCGCGCCGTTATTTTCAACGATATTGATGTTGGGTATTCCTGCAAAAATTGCAGGCTGCGGAGAGATAATATTATGTACGCCACCAACCCCTCTCCTTAAGGAGAGGGGCAGGGGTGAGGTCCACCCGGCCATTCTCTACACTGCAAACTTAACAGGCATCACCAAAATATTTAAAGTCGGCGGAGTGCAGGCCATTGCCGCGATGGCTTATGGTACAGAATCTATTCCCCAGGTAAATAAGATATTTGGTCCGGGTAATCAATATGTAACCTGTGCCAAGCAATTAATACAAAAGGCCGGAATAGCGATTGATATGCCCGCGGGGCCAAGTGAAGTAGCGGTTTATGCTGATGAAACGGCGGTTCCTTCATTTGTGGCGGCAGATTTATTGAGCCAGGCAGAACATGGACCCGATAGCCAGGTTATATTAGTCGGTAGTTCTGAGTCGGTAGTCTTTAAAATACAGGAAGCATTGACTTCGCAGTTAAGCAAGTTGCCAAGAAAGGAAATGGCTGAAAAAGCATTGAAGAATAGTAAGACCATTATTGTAAAAGACGAACAGCAAGCTATTGACCTGTTAAATGAATATGCGGCCGAACATTTAATATTAAGTTGTGAAAATGCTGAGGTGGTAGCCGATAAAATTATTAATGCCGGATCAATTTTTATCGGCAACTATTCACCCGAAAGCGTAGGCGATTATGCCAGCGGCACGAATCACACACTGCCAACTAACGGGTATGCAAAAGCTTATAGTGGAGTGAGTGTGGACAGTTTTGTAAAAAAGATCACCTACCAGCAATTAAGCAAAGAAGGCTTAGCTAATATCGGCAGAACAGTAGAACTGATGGCAGCGGCAGAAGGGTTGGAGGGGCATGCTGCCGCGGTTAGAGTCCGAAAATGAAAAATGCAAAATCAAATATGTAAAATCATTATTGTCCGACTTTGGTCATCTGAATAATTATTAAAGCCTCTTGCAGAGTGGGTTCTGGCCCCTCTCCTCAAGGAGAGGGGTTGGGGTGAGGTGATACTTGCAAATGAAGCCTTTGACATATTTAGTCGGATAACAATGATATAAAATACAAAATGGGCGGAGAAGCAAACTCAATAACTATAGACTCACTTCAATGTTGGATCAGGAGGATGTTGTTTCCCTGTTTTGATTCTTAGAATTATATAAAGTTCTATAAAATATTGAATGATTGGGGTGCATGAATTCGCACATCCGCAAATTCGTAAATTCGCACATTGATTTATTATGTTCAACC
Organism: uncultured Chitinophagaceae bacterium; assembly: GCA_963775145.1. GTDB lineage: Bacteria > Bacteroidota > Bacteroidia > Chitinophagales > Chitinophagaceae > Endoryza. The sequence continues at coordinate 103,586 of CAVZHZ010000003.1, read as the reverse complement.
TTAACGCTCTCCTGCGGGAAAACATTAAAAATCTTACTCCTTACTCTTCCGCACGCGACGAGTTTAGGGGAGAGGCGCGTATTTTCCTGGATGCGAATGAAAATAGTTTTGGGTCGCCGCTTACCCGCTGGTATAACCGGTATCCCGATCCGCTGCAATGGAAAGTAAAAGAAAAACTTTCGCAGATAAAGGGTGTACCGCCTTCCCAAATTTTTATCGGGAATGGAAGCGACGAATGCATTGATCTCCTTATCCGCTCGGTTTGTGAACCGGGTATTGATAATATTATTATTTGCCCGCCCACCTACGGAATGTACCAGGTTTGTGCGGATATTAATAATGTGTCGGTAAAAAAAATTCCGTTAACACCCGATTTTCAATTGAATCTTCCGGCTATAGAAGAGGCGATTGATGATCATACTAAAATTATTTTTCTTTGTTCTCCCAACAATCCTACCGGTAATTCGCTGATCAAAGAAGAAGTGGAAGTGGTACTTAACAATTATTTCGGTCTGGCAGTTATTGATGAAGCGTATATAAATTTTTCTCGTCAACGTTCTTTTGTGCAGCTACTGAACGATTATCCTAACCTGGTGGTATTGCAAACCCTGAGCAAAGCATGGGGATTGGCCGCGTTGCGACTCGGAATGGCTTATGCCTCGGAGGAAATTATTAATGTACTAAACAAAGTGAAGCCACCGTATAATATCAACCAGGCATCCCAGGAACTGGCCCTGCAGGCCTTGGAGGAAGTTGGGCAGGTGAACGATATGATCCGGGAAATTGTTGAACAGCGTGCTAAGCTGGCCAGTCAATTACAGGACTTGCCATTGGTATTGGACATTTATCCATCCGATGCTAATTTTTTGTTGGTTAAAGTGACGGATGCGAAATCGATATATAATTTCCTTCTTACGAAAGGTATAGTGGTACGCGATCGCAGCCGGGTGGAATTATGCGAAGGCTGCCTTCGTATTACTATTGGTACGCCTGCTGAAAACGAACAATTGATATCGGCGTTAAATGAGTATGATTCGTGAGGCAGGATGCAGTAAAACCATTAATTTCAATGCTTATTTCTATATTAAATGGATAAATTATGAAAACAGCCTCCAAATTAATAATGATCGCCGGTATTACCGCCTTCTTATCATTCAGTCCTGCCTTACAAAAAAACAATCTGCCCGGAGAGGCGGATATCCTCAAGTTGCCTTCCGGCTTTGCAGCTATTACCGTAGCGGAGAATACCGGTCGTGCCCGCCACATTGCCGTAAATACTAATGGAGATGTATTTATTAAGCTGGGTCGTTTGAGCAATGGAAAAGGTATTGTGCGCTTACGCGATACGAATGGGGATGGTAAAGCAGATGACTCGATGAAATTTGGAAGTTATGATGGCACCGGCATTGCTATTAAGAACGGATATCTCTATGCTTCTTCCGATGAAGATGTGTATCGTTATAAACTGAATGATAAAGGAGATGTGCTGAACCCGGAGGAACCGGAGAAAATAATTACCGGTTTGTATCGAAAAGGCGGACATCATAGTTCTAAATCACTCGCACTCGATAACCAGGGAAATATTTATGTAAATATTGGCGCCCCCTCCAATATATGCCAGGATGACCCTTCGAAGGCATCGCCTGGTATGAATCCTTGTCCATTGCTGGAAAAATCAGGAGGCATCTGGCAGTTCAAAGCGGATAAATTAAATCAAACGCAGAACGACGGTGTGAGATTTGCCACCGGGCTGCGCAATGTAGTTGGGCTGGATTGGAACAATGAAGTGAATGATTTGTATGTAACGCAGCACGGGCGGGATATGCTTTTCCAGTTTTATCCGCAATGGTATGATCAGAAAGCAGGCGCAGAAAATCCGGCGGAAGAAATGTTCCGCATTAAGAAGGGAGTGGATTGTGGCTGGCCATATTGCTATTATGATAATGATAAGCAGCAAAAGTTACTCAATCCTGAATATGGAGGCGATCGGAATAAAGAAGGTGTTTGCGCTGGAAAGGAAAAATCAGTGGTTCAGTTTCCCGGTCACCTGGCACCGAATGCGCTGTTGTTCTATACCGGCACTCAGTTCCCGGAAAAGTATAAGAACGGAGCATTCATAGCATTTCATGGTTCATGGAACCGGTCCCCGGAGCCCCAAGCTGGTTATTTTGTTGTATTTGTTCCCATGAAAAATGGAATGCCTGCAGGAAAATGGGAAGTATTTGCAGAGGGATTTGCTGGTGAAAATATTAACCGCGCGAAATATCGTCCTTGCGGATTGGCACAAGGCCCTGATGGATCATTATATGTAACGGATGATAACAAAGGAAATGTTTGGAAGATAAGTTATAAGAAATAGTGAATGGCGAATGACGAATGGCGAATGGCGAATGCTTGCCACCCGGAGCATTTGCGGAGGGTGGTGCGAATAGTGAATAAATTGAGGGATTATAAAATTACGTATAAGATAACTATATCTAATAATGAAGAGTTTATTTGTAACAGGATTGGGCCTGATCATTTTGCTGAATTCTTTCAGTCAGCCGAAGCAAAAGGGTTTTAATAAAGCAAGTTTCGATCGGGGTAAAAAAGTATATGAAACTATCTGTATAACCTGTCACCAGTTTGACGGGGGTGGGGTACAGCGAATGAATCCTCCATTAATAAAAACCAAATGGGTACTGGGCGATAAAAAAGCATTGATAAAAATAATTTTGAAAGGGTTGAAAGGAGGAGAAATAGAAATTGATGGAGATACGTTTTATAATCCGATGCCGGCACAAGAGGATGCTCTTTCTGACCAGCAGATCGCCGATGTGTTGACTTTCGTGCGAAATAGTTTTGGGAACAAGGCCAGTGGAGTAAGTGCGGCAGAGGTGAAGGTTGTGAGGACGAAGAAATGAAAAATATAAAATGCCGAATGAAGAAGGAAGAATACAGAATAAATAAGAAAATATAATATATAGAATACAGAATACAGAAAATAGAATATAGAATACAGAAAATAGAATATAGAATAGAGAATACAGAATATAGAATACAGAGTATAGAGTATAGAGTGTTGAATTAAATAAATAACCTGCCTATAAGCGATGCGGTATCATTTTGCTTAATTATTAAAATTAAAAAGATGGAAACTGCAAAAAATTTCGAGGATCTGTTGGTATGGCAAAAAGCGCATCAGTTTGTTCTTGGTATTTATGAGTATTCAAAAAAATTTCCCAGAGAAGAAATATATGGCTTGACTTCCCAATTCAGGAGGGCGTCCATTTCGGTTGCCGCAAATATTGCCGAGGGGTTTAAGAAAAGAGGGAAACGTGATAAAGCCAGATTCTTGAACATGGCTCAAGGTTCATTGGAAGAATGTCGCTATTATCTTATATTATCTGGAGATCTTAATTTTGGTGAAAACCGCCATTTGAAATATATATTGGAAGAAGTGGGACGTATGTTAAACGCCTATCACAAAGCTGTAATTAATTCAATTCCCAATTTCGATGAAAGAATATGATATTTTGCGCTCAGTACTAGTTCATTTAAAAAAGTAATTGACGATTTCGTTATGCGGCTCCGTGTCTCAGAGGTAAAATATGGCAAACCACAGAGGCAAAGTTCCTGAGAGAAAATAAAAGAATGAAAACAGGATAAAAAATGAACATAAATTTATTCACCATGTCAGTAAGATCAGGTCTTAACTTCTACACTTAATTATTTAGAGGTTAATTCGGTATTCTCTATTCTGTATTCTCTCTTCTTTATTCTGAATCCTTTAATCTGATTTTTTTATTGTGCTTTCTCAATTTCCAAAACAAATTCTCCCAATTTCATGAAACGCATACTTTTTATAGACCGCGATGGCACTTTGATTAACGAAGCACCGCCTACCTACCAGCTGGACTCTTTTGACAAACTCACTTTTTATCCGCATATGTTCGAGTACATGTCGCGCATAGCGAAAGAATTCGATTATGAACTGGTGATGGTTACCAACCAGGATGGATTAGGTACCGACTCCTTCCCGGAGGGAACTTTCTGGCCCCTGCATAATTTAGTGATGAAAAGCCTGGAAGGAGAGGGGATTCATTTCAAAAAAGTATTTATCGATCGCACGTATCCAAAAGAAAATTCCCCCAACCGTAAGCCCGGAATCGGAATGCTTACGGAGTATCTTAATAACCCCGAATACGATATCGCCCATTCTTATGTGATCGGAGACCGTATCACCGACATTCAACTGGCAAAGAACCTGGGTTGCAAAGGCATCTGGTTAAACCTGGATCCAACCCTGGGGGGCGGAGAAATAAAGGATAAAGTCGAAGAATTGCGCCAGTCAACAATTGCGTTGGAAACAACGGAGTGGTGTGATATCTATTCATTCCTGAAACTTGGTTTGCGCTCAGTAGTACATGATCGGAATACTAACGAAACGCAGATTCATATTGAACTGAATCTCGATGGCAACGGGAAAGCGGATATTAAAACCGGGCTGGGTTTTTTCGACCATATGCTCGACCAGATAGCCCGGCATGGCAAGATAGATATGACGGTACTTGCTACAGGTGATCTGCATATCGACGAACATCATACGATTGAGGATACCGGCATTGCTCTGGGTGAAGCATTTGGTAAAGCGCTGGCCGATAAACGGGGAATGGAACGGTATGGTTTTGCATTGCCGATGGATGAAGCAGAGGCCAAAGTATTGATTGATTTTGGCGGACGCAACTGGATTGTATGGAATACTGATTTTAAAAGAGAAAAGATAGGAGAAATGCCGACTGAAATGTTTTTTCATTTCTTCAAATCTTTCAGCGACGCGGCCAAATGCAACCTGAACATCGAATGCCATGGTGATAATGAGCATCATAAAATAGAAGCCATCTTCAAAGCATTTGCCAAAGCTATCCGTATGGCGGTGAAAAGAGACCCGGTAAGTAATTATTTGCCTTCTACTAAGGGAGTTTTATAGTTTATCGTTTGTAGTTTGTGGTTTGTGGCCTGCCTGCCGCATACAGGTTTGTGAGTTGTTTCTTATTTTACACGTCCTTATAAGTTTATATAATGGCAGCCTTACCAGGCTTTGATTGTTTGTTTCGAGTGATACCAACTACCAACTACAAACCACAAACTTCGTTAAGGCTTTTTATAAACGACCCCTCCTTTCATCACCAATATTACTTTCCTCACCTGCTTAATTTCCTGGGAAGGATCTCCCTCCACCGCAATAATATCTGCCAGCATTCCTTTTTTAATTCTGCCGATCTTGTCTCCATAGCCAAACACATCGGCGTTGATGCTGGTTGAGGATTTCAGTATATCTATCGGTTTCATCCAGTAATCGGCCATCATTTCCATTTCTCGTGCGTTATCTCCGTGTGCAAACACTCCCACATCGCCGCCCATGCAAATGGTAACGCCTGCCTGTAAGGCTAATTGAAAACTCTTTCGTTTGTTAATAATAATTACTGGCTCAGGTTCCATTCCTTTTCGCCAGCCTTTATATTGTTGTACTGCATCACCGGCTGCCAGGGTAGCACAAAGCGCCACTCCTTTTTCTTTCATTAATTGAAATATTTCCAGGGTTCCGTTATCTCCGTGTTCGATGGTGGATACTCCTGCCAGGATCGCTCGCCGCATTCCTTCGGGGGTGGTTGCATGTGCCACGACCGGCCGCTTGCTGCTTTTGCATATTTCCACCGCTGCTTTTATTTCTTCTGTAGTAAATGCAGGTTGTGCTTCTCCATTGATTCCCCAACGGTAATCTGCATAAATTTTTACCAGGTCGGCGCCTTTGCTAATCTGGGTTCTTACTTCCTCCATCATTTCTTCTGGGTTGGATACTTCTGCTGCGCCCTGTGGTAATTCAATATCGGCCGAAGGAGATTTCGGGCCATAAGTTCCTTTGGCAACAATCGCTCTCGTAGCAATAATCATTCGCGGACCGGCGATGATTCCTTTCTCAATACTTTTTTTTAATCCGGCATCATCATAAAAAGCTCCTTCTGTTCCTAAATCTCTCACGGTAGTGAATCCGGCCAGCAAAGTAGCCCTGGCATGAGTAACGGCACGAACGGTTCGCTCGGTTCTTGATTCTTTCAATACCTGGTCGTCCCAGCTTGTTTCATTATAGGGATGTAAAAATAGATGAGAATGCCCTTCGATCAATCCCGGCAATAAAGTAGAGTGGGGAAGATCGATAATTTTTGTAGCGCCGGGCAACTTAAATCTTAACGGGCCGGCCTGAACTATGGTATCACCATTCACTAATACTACCCAATCATTATGCATCTGCTCGCCGTCAAATACGCGGGCGGGCTTTAGCAGGATAAAGTTGGTTTCTTTTTGAGCAATACCCTTACTCAGGAGAAATAATAAAAAAAGCAGTGGAAGGATTGATTTCATTTTAAGAGATTAAGGTGTAGGCAGAAAACTCAAGGTATTTATTCTCATTTTAATCTTAATATATTATAAAGGCTACCTGTCAAGTGATAACTCGTGAATATTTTATTATCTACAGTAATACATCCCTTAATTCCGGTTTCTTATCGAATACCGATTTGGCAAAGGGGCAAAGCGGTATGATCTTTAGGTTTTGTTGACGGGCATAATCCACGGCCATTGTTACTAATTGTAATCCTACTTTTTTGCCCGCGAGCGTATCATCGACTTCCGTATGCTCAATAATCATTTTATCGGCCGATGGTTTGGTATATACTAATTCTGCCAGTATGGCTCCTTCCTGCCCCACCTAAAAAATTCCTTTTCCTCCTACCTGCTTGTGTTGAATCACCATATCCGCTCATTATAGTTTGAAAAATATTTTCTTTCGGTAAAGAAAATAGCACATACTCCACTCAAGGGCAAATATGCAGAGAGAACTTATAATTCCCATCAGCGTTTCCGGAGTATTCACCCATTTCATCACGCCATTGGTTATAGCACTTATATATCCATTGAACCAACGGGAACCAACAATTTCAAAAAACAAATAGATAAAAATTGAATTCATTCCTACTATCGTAAAGAATTCCAGGTGCTTACGGTGGGATTTATTATCGATCCACCAATAACAAAGGGCAAGAAACCAAAGACACCAGCCAAGGGAAGCGAGGGTAAATGAACTGGTAGCAATTCTTTTAATAATAGGAGTGATACCGGCCCAATCGAGCCCATAGCCCAGCAACAGGCAAATCAATCCGGCTATTAATAATGGTTTGATTTTTTCGCGGCCGCTTATAAATAATTTACCAGCCAATGCTCCCCCGATAGTGTGCACGGCCGTCGGTATGCAATTGATGGCTACCCATCCACCCGAATTTATCTTGTTCATCAACAGGAGGTCAACATAATTACCAAAGTTCTTTTGATCCGTAAAGGGCTGATCAAACCCGGGAATATGAGTAAACCGGTAAAGAATTTCTGTAAGCAGTAATAAACCAACGCACACCAGGATCTGCGCGGTCATATTCCAGCGAAATATAAGAAAGGCCACCAGGGTGGTAAACGAAAGTTGCGTAAGTACATCCCATAATTCAAAAGAAAGACCCTGGGGACGGACGGCATAATCCAATACGCCCCAGAAAAATAACCATCCGCAACGCTTCAGTATTTTTTTAAAAGAATGATTCCAGGAGAATCCCTGTTGCTGCTGCTTGTGTAATGACAGCGCCATGGCGGTTCCTGCCATAAACATAAACGCCGGTTGAACAAGGTCCCAAAAGCGCAATCCGTTCCAGGGGTGGTGGAAGAATTGCTGAAAGAACTTATTAAGCAAATTTCCTTCAGTGGCGGAGGAGAGATGTTCATAGAGCCTGGTGCTTTCCAGCGCCAGTAAAACCATAATAAAGCCTCTTAAAAAATCGAGGGAAAGTAATCGTTGTGACACAGCATTATTGCTTACGATTTTCATACTGCCGCTGGTTTTGGTACCTCAATATACCAATTACTGCCGGAGATATACAAAAGGAGGGTGCTCAGAAAAAAGTCATCGGATCATCCACGAGCCGCAGGTTTTCATGAAAGCTATCAAGCTGTGCCATATCTGCCGGCTCCAGCATAAAATCGAAGATGTCAAAATTTTCCTGCAATCGTTCTTTATTGGAAGATTTGGGGATGGTGGATACACCGTGTTGTATGTTCCAGCGCAATATGATTTGGGCAGGTGTTTTTATATATTTAGCCGCTAATTTCAATAAACGGGGATCACTAAACTTTTTGCCGCGGAGTAAAGGGGTATATGATTGTAATTGTATTTTTCGTTGCTGGCAGAATACCAACAGTTCGCTCAGGTACAAATAGGGACTAAATTCTACCTGGTTCACGGCGGGTTGGGTTTCGGTGTAGGTGAAAAGCTCTTCTAAAAATGGAATTAAGTAGTTGGCCACTCCAATGGCTCTGACCCTTCTTTCTTTATATAATTTTTCCAGGGCTTTCCAGGTTTCTTTTCGTTTTCCTTTTATGGGCCAGTGTACTAAATACAGATCGATGTAATCGACGCTTAATAAATTCAGGCTGGCATCAAATGCCTTCAGGGTGGCATCAAAACCCTGGCTGGTATTGGCCACTTTAGTAGTGACAAAAATTTCAGCCCTTTTTATTCCGCTATTCCGGATTGCCTGGCCCACTTCTTTTTCATTTCCATACATGGCGGCTGTATCAATCAACCGGTACCCGATTTCCAATGCATTATTCACAGCGGCTTCTACCGTGCTTCCGTGCATATCATAAACACCCAGGCCCAATAAGGGCATTTCAATACCATTATTGAGCCGGGTGTAGGATTGCGAATTGTTCATTGGGAGAATATTAGTTTGAATTTGTATCAACATGTATTTAGTACCAGGAACTAACCTGTAGGAAACCGACAATCGGGGTTCCAACCATAAACCACAAACTACAAACCATAAACCACAAACTAAAACCCAACCTACCATCTCTCTAATCCCAATAACTTCTTTCCTAATGCAGATAATTCAGCAGTAGTATATTTTGTCTGTTCCCATTTACGCGGATCACCGGGAAATGCATATCCTTCGGGCGCTATGCGGTCTTTCCAGGAGTTGATGCGCCATTGGCGAAGAGCTTCATTGTCCTCTTCCGCCGGCATCATAGAAATGTATTGGGCAATGCGTACTTTATTACTGCTGAGGTTTGGACGAATCCCATGCGGTTCGAGGCTATTAAAAATCAAGAGATCGCCGGCTTCCAATTTTACTTTATCGAAAGTAAATCCCGTAGTATCCGGTTTGAAGTGATCCCGATCTTCCGGTTGGGTCAGCTTCCAGGTATCATAGGTTCTGAATAATTCAGGCAGGCATTGAAAGCCACCCATATTTTCATCCGTTTGATCGGCCAGGGCCAATACACCCTGTACATTCACCGGTTTGGTTTCTGGATCATAATCCCAATGAATAAATCCTTTATACTCAAAACCAGGACGGATGGGAAAATTCAGGTTAGCCCGGTCGATGGTTACCCACAATTTTTCAGTACCCCAAATATCAACGAAGGCATCGTACACCTTGGGCATCTGCCGGTTGTTCCATAGTTGCTGGTGATTATATACTTCCACCATGCCCGTATTAGTAAGTTCTTTCATTTTCATTTCTGCGCGGGGGGCCGTGTACCAGGTTTCTGGGTTGTTTGGATTCTTCTCTTCAAATTCCCATAAGAAATCAGCGGTTGCTTTTACCTGTTCTTTTGGTGCCGCATTCTTAATAACTACATACCCATTGGTGATCCAGAATTGCCAGTCGGCCTCACTTAAAACCCGCAATGGTTTTCCATTGCTCCGGTCATTCAATTTTACGGCGCTGCTCTTGGCAGTAGATGGATTACCAGGAATATCTTTATGGGCATTGGTGGGAGCCATCGTGGGCGCCATGGTAGGAACCATTGATTCTTGTTTCATATTACTTGCTTTTCGTTATTGATATATCAAAAGTAATCAAAGAAACAGGCTTTGTGCAACAGCTATAATTGCCAGTATTTGTTCTGTATTGACATTTTCTGAGTATTTTGGTAAGCAAAACCACATTTACGGTAAAATGAAGCGGAATAAAGTAGCTTTTGAAGAAGTGACCACCGATGCCGGAAGTTCATTCCGAATTTTGCTTACTCCCAATCTGAATGATATCTTTTACTGGCACTTTCATCCCGAATACGAGATTGTTTTCGTGGAAGGAGCCAGCGGAACCCGGCATATCGGGGATCATATTTCCCGGTACCAGGATGGGGACCTCGTTTTTATCGGACCCAATATTCCGCACCTGAATTTTGATTACGGGGTGGAAACAACCTGCGAGACAATTGTGGTACAAATGAAGGAAGATTTTTTGGGAAAAGAATTTTTTATGCTTCCTGAAATGGCTGGAGTTAAAAAGCTTTTCGACAAAGCGAAATATGGATTGTCTTTCCCGGATAGCACAAAAAAGATAGCCGGGGAGAAATTGAAGAAGTTGATTACCCTTGGTCAATTTGAGCAACTGGTTGAATTGTTGCAGATTTTTCAATTGCTGGCCAGCAGTGAAATGACCATCCTGAATACGCGGCCCGTTGCTGACAAGTCAATTAAGAAAGACATGGGAAGAATTGAACGAATCTACCATTATATTGAAGAAAATTACCAGCAAAAAGTGGATGTAAATCAAGCGGCGCAATTGAGTAACCTTACCACGGCTGCTTTTTGCCGTTACTTTAAAAAAATCACGCGGATGACTTTTACGGAGTTTCTCAATCAGTATCGAATTACCCAGGCGAAGAAATTATTACTGCAGCAGCATACCATTACCGAAGCCTGTTATGGAAGCGGGTTCGATAACCTTTCTTACTTCAATAAAACATTCAGAAAGCTGGCCGGTGAAAACCCATCAGCTTTCCGCAAGCGTCAATTGGCATCCTAAATTGTTATAACAGCTACAAAAAGAAAAACCTCCCGGGTAAAAAGAGGTCTTAATGGTAGCGGAATACAGAATTATTGATTGCTGATAACGCTTGAAATGCTGTTCCGGCGATCGGTGCCCTGCACCTGTAGAAAATATGTTCCTTTGCCCGCGCTGTTAAGCTGACTTATTGGAATAACCTGGAGGCCTTTTTGTGCCGCTATCATTTGTGATTTTATCAGCTGTCCTTTTTCATTAAATAGACGGATCGTAATAATTTCATTGGCGGTCCAGTTCAGTTCTATGTTGAATTGCTCGCGGAATGGATTGGGATATGTTTTTAACCTGATGCCTTCTTCTGTTGTTAAATTGATTCGAACGATCCGGCTATAATATATTTCCCCGCTATTGGTTAATTCCTTAAGACGGTAATAGGATAGGCCGGGCAATGGATCTTTGTCTGTTACTTTATAGGTTGTTTGCGAGGTAATCAGTACCGGTTCGATTCCATTAACCGTTTGCCATTGAATTCCATCCTTGCTTCTTTCTACCAATATATTCCCTGAATTACTAGCCGCTGCTGTTTGCCAGTTAAGTAGCACCTGCCTGTTCTGAACTTTGGCTCCAAAAGCGGTGAAGCTTACGGGTAAACCGGAAACGGGCAGGAAGCTGAAATTACCGATTGCGATAGCTTGTAATCGGGGGTTCGCTCTTACGGTTCCAATATTTGGTACTCCATATTGAATGGTTACTGTCGTAACTGCATTCGCACCAAAGTCCACAAACATCGTTCCATCCTGGTCCGGGCTCCCCTGGTTTAAGCTGGATACATTTCCTCCACCTGCTCCCGAATTTGCCGTGGCCACATTGCCCACTATATTAAAAATTAGTGAAGCCGGGTTGTATTTAGTTAGCACCGGAAGTACGGCTCCACCTGGGCCAACTGCTGAAACTGTTACCTGGTCAATATAATCATAAGGTGTGCCTCCTCCTGGGAAATCAATATCAGAAATACCGAATTGCAGGTTTTGCACTGCCCTGGAAAATACCAGAGTGGTTACGCTAAACGAAGTACGGTTCCCAAGATTCTGGTCAATTTCAATAGCATCGCTGGAACTCTGGACTTCAAAATCAGCTGCCGTTCCATTATTATTGTTTACGCGTGGATAAGGTGCAACAAACGCCCCGCTTCCAGAAATGGCGATGGTAACTGTACAGTTAACGGAGGAGCCACCGATATTGGTTGCTGTTCCCGTGGTACCTCCTGCTGTCCAGGCGGGTGTAAAGGAAGATCCCCAATCAAGAGTATAGGATTGTGAATGGGCCGTGCCTGCAAGTATCAGGATAGAAAGTAGACTCAGTAAAAAAGCTCCGGAGTAGATTTTCGCTTTCATGCCACGAATTTTGGTTTTTCTAAGATGTGGACAGGACTAAACGCAGGGGAGGTACTATTAAGTATATCTACTTAGTAATAAATAGGGGTTTTAGATTGTTTTTGATATATGGCAAATACACGTCTATTCCCAGAGAAAAATGGAAGGCAAATAAAAAAAAGAGTGGTAAGGGAGAGCTGCTGAGATCATAAGGAGGCTAATAACTCCTCTTCAATAATGTCATGAAATAACTCTTCATTTTTCTGGATCCAGACAGGGAGGGGCTGGGGAATAATCTTCCATCTTCCGTCTTCTTTTTGCATTCTGAGCATAATGCGGTTTCCTTTATCGTCACTTACATCGATGGTAAAGAATCCTTCATTGAGTCCACCCAGCTTGCGGAAATTGAATTCGCGCAAACGTCCATCAGCCTTGATCAATTTGGTGAACTGTATATTTTTTTTGAATTGTATGTGCATGAGTAATGGTATTAGGCAATAAATAAAACTGCAATTCCTGTGCTACACTTCCTTAATGAAATAGTAATGCGATAAAATAGTTTTGCACATTATTACGATGCAAAGTAAGAACAGTGTCAGCAAAAACAAACTTTCGCTATTGTTAAATAATGTAAATATCGGTTAATCCGGGGGGAATTGCCTTTATAAAATAGTACGCGGGCAGTTCGGAGCGGGTTCCCGATTTGGAGAAAAGAAAAGCCCCGGCGGGTACATTCCGGGGCTCAGTTGAATCAAAGGTTCATACGAGAGGGTTCAACGGTTAAGGGACGGGCACGATCAGTCTTTAATGAGTTTTGAAGAAAACACTTGCTGGCCATTATTATCCTTGACAGATAATATATAAATGCCGTCATTGATATTTTCAGGTGTTTGTATTTGAATGCTATTATTTCCCGAATGAATAGCAATGCGTTGCTGTTTGATCTTACTTCCACTCAGCGAGAACAGCTCGCATACATATTCACTATTACCAGTGGCATAAATATTCAGATTTATGCTGTTGCTGAACACTGTATTATGAGAGAACTTATTTCCTGTTGAGCTGGTTGCTCCCGTCATAATTACCTTAGAATAGGTCTTGAAGCCTTTTGCCGAGTTCTGCTGTAAGCGGTAATAGGTGATCCCAATAGTCTTTTCCAGGTCCATATATCGGTAAGCATTAGTCAGGTTGATGCCGGTATTAATGGTCCCCACCGATTTCCAATTCTTTCCATCCGTGCTTTTTTGAACGGTATAGCTTTTTATTTCCTGCTCATTGGTAGCGGTCCAGTTAAGGACCACCCCGTTTGTTTGGGATTGTGCATAGAATGACAATAATTTTACTGGCAAAATGATCAAGTTGGAAAAAATGGCTTGAAATAAATGCAGGTCTGGCGGTCATTGTATCCCCGTAGTAATGGCTCCGTTGCGGTATAATAATGAACTTATATTGGCGAAATTCATCTGAAACATGGCCTGCCGTTGGGCTGTATCAATTAGGGGAATAGTGGTAATCTGTCCCTCTGCTTTGCTTCTTACTCCGTCAAATGAAATAGTAAGATTTGTCAATAGGATCAACCGCGAAACTACCTGGAGTAGCTGCTTCTACGAACTCTCTTCAAATCCTTATTATTGCCATCCACATCAATGGCAGTAACTGCAAGACATTCCAGTATGGTATCTGTATTTGTGGAGGCAATCTTAAAATTTATTTTCCAGTCGAGGTAGGAAGTGTCGTATCGCACCTTCCAGTACATATGGCTGAAAAGCATCGTAATATCCGGTCCGGAGGTATCATCAATTTCAGTAAGACTTGCCCCTCCAACAATATCCATTATCTCCACATGGGCATCCACCCCCGGAACTACTTTTGGAAATAGATAAATGGCACCGATCATGTTATCCGTACCGGCTAATTAAAACGGGGCTATTGAAGGTAAGAGTAGGAGCCACACATTGTGTATGGGCACTTCTTGTTAATAGAGTCATTAGCAAAGCAAAAGCTACCATCACCTTATACGGGTAAGGAAAGCTAATCCAGGGAACGGGAAGGGCAATTGCCTGGTTTTCATTGTTTCGGATCGAATTCGGTTTCATTTTGAGTACGTTTTAAATTACTTACATCTTTAGTTGTTCTTTCAAAGGATTTTTGGAACTGATTTATAAGAGTAGGTATTTCCTCTTATAATTCTTATGCAAGTTTGCAATTATTCGGACAGGGTACAAGTGTTTTCCGAAGTATTCATCGTACAATTACGGGTATTCATCGAAAGTTCACCCGGAATACTATATTTGGCTAAACGTGGTTTGATTTTGTTTGCTTTTCAGCTGTTTAACTGGCCAATTGGTTAAAGAAACCTGAGACTCTTTATCTTTAATATATAAAAACCGGCTATTTATGAAGTACCTAAGTATTCTCTTGTTCTTTATATTATGTAATGTATTCGCAATGGGCCAGCAAACTCAAAAACCACCCCTCCACGGTAAGAACTGGATGGCGATTACCGGAAAGCCATTGGCTGCTACGGCTGGGTCTATTATTTTTCAACAAGGAGGTAATGCTGTAGATGCTTCCTGCGCCATGCTGGCGGCTACCTGCACCATGTGGGATGTATTAAGTTGGGGTGGTGAAACGCAGGCCCTCATTTATAATCCAAAGACAAAAAAAATTATAGCCATTAATGCCATGGGGATTGCACCTACCGGAGCTACCGTTGATTTCTTTAAAAGCAAAGGATATAATTTTCCACCAGAATACGGTCCTTTGGCTGCTACTACACCAGGTACCCCCGGTGGTATTTGTTATATGTTATCGGAATATGGAACAATGAGTTTAAAAGAAGTGCTGGGACCCGCTATGCAATTAGCTTCGGGTTATCCCATTGAAGCGCAAACAGCTAATGCTATGGAACGGGGTAAAAATCGAATTAAAGAATGGCCTTATAGTAAAGCCGTGTTTTTACCTCATGCCGGTGAGAAAAGAGAAGCCCCGGAGGCAGGAGAAATTTTTATTCAGAAAGATCTATTAGAAACGCTGACCAAAATGGTAGCGGCAGAGCAGGACGCGTTGAAAAAAGGAAAGACCCGTAAGCAGGCGATCATGGCTGCGTATGATCGTTTTTATAAGGGAGATATAGCCAAAGAATTTGTCAGGGGTTGCCAGGAACAGGGTGGATTGATTACGCTGGAAGACCTGGCTAAATGGAAACCGATCGAAGAGGAACCTATGAAAGTAAATTATAAAGGCATTGATGTTTATAAATTACAGCAATGGACACAAGGGCCCATGTTGCTGCAATCACTAAACATACTGGAGAACTTCGATTTGAAAAGTATGGGATATAACAGTGCGAAATATATTCATACTCTATACCAATCCATGAACCTGGCTTTTGCCGATCGTGATTTTTATTATGGCGATCCTTATTTTGCTCCGGCAGAACCAATGAAGGGTCTATTGAGTAAAGAATATGCCAAACAAAGGGCCCGGTTGATTACCGCGGACCGGAATGATGCGACTATCGGTCCGGGTGATCCCTATCCCTTTGAAGGGAAAATAAATCCCTTCCTCGAGGTATTGAAGAAAAGAGGATATACAATAGACACTAGTGACAAGCAAAATCCTAATTTCTTACCGGCACATGATACCCGGAATGGAATGAATGATAAACAAAAAATAAATCGGCCGCCTGACGATGAATACATGGACCGTCTTTGGCGGGGTACTACTTCGGTGGAAGCGGCAGATAAAGAAGGATGGGTGGTGTCTATTACTCCCAGTGGTGGGTGGTTGCCTGCCTGCATTGCCGGAAGAACCGGCGTAGGGATGAGTCAGCGTATGCAGAGTTTTGTATTGGATGAAACACTCAATCCATTTAATGTAGTGGAGCCTGGCAAACGGCCACGGGTAACCTTAACTCCTACATTGGCCATGAAAGACGGAAGGCCGTTTATAAGTTTTGCAGTACAGGGCGGAGATACCCAGGATCAGAATTTATTGCAGTTCTTTTTGAATATGGTGGAGTTTGGAATGACTGTACAACAAGCCTGCGAAGCGGCTAATATCAACAGTAACCAGTTGTGGCTATCATTAGGGGGTACAAAAACCGATGATCGTAAGCCAAGACCCGGTAGTTTATTATTGAATGATAAGACCCCGGAGGCCGTTCGAAACGAATTAAAAAAGATGGGGTATAACTTATCATTTGATGATCGTACCAGCGGACCTATCAATGCAATCTGGTTCGACTGGAAGCATGGAAGCTTCTGGGGAGGAAGTAGTAATCACGGGGAGGATTATGGGATTGGATGGTAGGAGTTAGTTCGGAGGCGGGAGTTCGGAGTCGGGAGGCGGGAGTTCGGAGTCGGGAGGCGGGAGTCTGGAGTCTGGAGTCTGGAGTCTGGAGCTCAGGCTGAAGTCATTTAATGTTAAAAAGCGCATTTCCTTATTTTATTTGTCAGCATCGTCGCATGATTGATTGGTTATTTCTTTTCCGGGGTTGAATACAATCGTTGTGCAACGAGGTACATACCGGCATCAGCCAACAGTTTCAGAACGAGGAAAACAATACTTGTTTTGATTCCAAAAAAGGCGGGAAGCAAAATCATCAGGTGCATGGGGATGATACGCAGGTAAGGCATCAGGAAAAGGCGGCTGTAATTGATCTGCAGATTTTTTTGCAATTGTTTGTTCTGAATAAAACTGATAGTGAGCTCCAACAGTATGGCGCCAACCGACAGGAGAATAAAGTTGATATCCAGCTTTCCCTTTACCTGGATAGCAATAAAAATGGCATATACAAAATGAAAGAATTGATAATGAAATAGAAAAAAAAGAGCCGTGCATCCTTTCCCTCGCCCGCTACTATCAACAGGTTTATCGTTAATAGTCATGCCGGAATACCCCGGGTTTTTTACGGTGAGCAGGTCGAAAAAATTGAACAAACCGATCAGTACACTTTGTATCCAATAGATCCATACAATAGAACGAAATCCTTCCGGATGCTTTTGATAATAGTAAATGCAAAAGACATTTACGGATACGATGATCCAGAACGAGGGGTCATATATCGCTTTTCGCAGCAATGATGAATGTTTTGGTGAATATAATTAATTCATGAATTGAATTAGTAAGTGTTGGAGGGTATATTAGGTATTATGGGAAGCGTGGTAATTGAAATTCGTTACTCATACAAAAATCCACCCCTTTGTCTCGAATCCGCTTCGGCATTTTAAGCTGGTTCGTTTAATAAAATCGAAATGCATCTATTGAGAACGGTTGTGAAATCATCTTCGGTTAATTTGAAAGGATATATCTACCTTTAATTTGATTGACTGCTTTACCTAAAATATTTATACATGAATAAGATATTCTGGCTTCTCAGCGCGGGCCTTTCCCTGGTTGCTTGTATTGATAATAAAAGTACCGATAGTCTGAAGAACACGGATCTGATCATACAAAACTTAAAAGGAATGGTGCAACGCACCGAAGAAACCAGTTATAAAGTGGATAGTAACGGCAAGATCGGGGCCATGGATTCCTGCTGCGCCAGTATCCAGGAATTTGATGAGAAAGGATATAATCCAAAATATTTATCAAAAGATATCAATGGCATTACTAAAGAGGAGGCTACCTACACCCGCTACGAAGGGGGCCAGATGAAAGAGGTGGTTATGATGACTAACGGGAAGAAGACGAGTTCCATTTCTATCCAGATTGGAAAAGATGGAAAATATATCAGTGCAAAATCGTTTGGTGCTGACGGGAAAATGGACGGCTATTATGCTGATCTTGATGAGAACGAATATGGTTCTTTAACGAAGGGGAAATTTTATAAAACCGACAGTACCCTTAAGTATTCTTTTACCGCCTTTTTTGACAAAGCCATTAATACCGGCAGCCAAACGGATAGTGCCGGAAAGATGATCAGTGAAAATAAATTGAAAATAAATGACCGCGGGGATGTGATAGAAATGAACAGTACTACCATCACCAAAGACTCTGCTATTCACAAAAAGGAAACATACACTTACGATAGTTATGATGATAAGGGTAACTGGACACAGAAGACAACTTATAATGAAAAAGGGAAGCCTGTTAAGCTGGTCAAGCGAACTATTATATATTACAAGAATGAATAAAAGAATAGTTTACTTCCTTTTCTTCTTCTGGTCTACACAACGAAAATAGCTGGAGTGTGCTTAGCAGTTTTTGAAAAATCGGGTCGGTTGTTCTTCCAGCATACTTTCAATTTTCTTTGCGGCCTTTGTAATAGAGAGACCACCCAGGTTAGTACAGCGAAGGGTATGATGAATCTGATCTCCAACCGCCTTCATTGTTTCAATTACTTCGTCCAGCGGAATCAATTGTTCATAATCGGATAAAGCCATGTTGGCGCAGGATATTGCATTCGTAGCCGCCATCACATTTCTTCCGAGGCAGGGGGCTTCCACCCGGTTGCCGATTGGATCACATATAATCCCTAATGAATTTTGAAGGGCTAATGAAGCCGCAGCAATAGATTGCCTCAGCGTGCCACCTTTCATTTCAACAATAGCAGCGGCAGCCATTCCACCACCCGATCCGGTTTCTGCCATACAACCACCTACTTCCGCGGCAAAAGTGGCGTGCGCGGCAATGAATACCCCAATCAATCCGGCGGATAACATCGCTTTGACCATTTCGTCTTCGCTCAGGTTCATAGAATGGGCGGTGCCGAAAATAGCACCGGGCAAGGCGCCGCATGATCCAGCAGTGGGAGCCGCTACAATTACTCCCATCGAACTCTTTACTTCCATAATAGCGGAAACATACATGATGATCCGGTTATTTGTTTCGCCTCCGATAAGTTTATCCGCCTCCAGTTTTTCTTTGAATTGTAGCGATTGACTTCCTAATATGCGATCGGCATAATGAGTACCCTTCAAACCCAATTGAATGGCATTCTCCATAATATGAATTATGCCGCGCATCTTTTCAAAAACTTCCCCCGCTGAAATATTTCCCCTGGCACTTTCATAATCCACGGCCAGTTCCCAAAGAGCTTTGTTCTTATCTGAATTATATTCCAGCATTTCGTTGCAGGTAATAAAAGGCACTTTCATATTTTTTCTGGCCATTATCGGAATAACCGGCTTCAGGCATTTAATAGATGATACGCCATCCATAGTAAGGAGGTCATTAAATATAGGCTCCTCCAATGCCACCTGCGATTTAACCTCTACAAAAATCACTTTTCCCTTATGGATAATAATATCATCACATAAAACGGATGCCTTAATAAATTGAACTACTTTTCGGCATCGCGGCAATAAATCAATGTTTCAAAATAATCGCCTGCCATCGAAACAGGCACGCCATCAATTGCAATTACTTCAATCATTCCGCCACCGGTAGATATAGCAATCAGCTTCCTGGTTTCTTTATTATTACTGAGCGTTATTTTATAGGTATTAGGATGAGTGGCTCCGATATCGAGAATATTAATCGAAACATTTATTCCGGCTGTCACCAGGTATTTCTCTGATTCGGGTAATCGTTCATCAAAGGCCTCCCAACCCAGGAATCCGCCAAACAACCCCATATCAGATCCCTGGCTTTTATGCGTGGTAGCCAATGAGCCATTGGGATCAAATTCGATTAATACATCTTTAATGTTTTCATCCATCAGGTCCCTGCACAAACGGGCTATCCGCAAAGAGGCCGCGCAGTGAGAACTGGAGGGTCCCCGCATCACCGGGCCAATGACATCATTGAATATGCTTGGGTAAGTACTCATCTTATTAGCTGTTTTATCTCTCCTGTTAAGGTACAATTTATTTTTGCAAGCCTGTTCTATTATAAAACGCTTCAATAAATTGCCTTTAAAACATCTTATTTGGCAGTAACTGTTCTGAAGAAGAAACGACCATTTTCTATTTTAATGTGCTGGTAATAAACTCCACTACATCTTTCTTGAATTTTGCAGCCGATTCATTGTGCGTGTACATCATATGGCCCGCTTCATAATATTTTTGGGTGATATTGGTCTTAATTCTTTTGTCCAAACCTAAATGGTCAAAAGTATATTCAGTTCCGGCAAAAGGAGTTGCCATATCATAGATGCCATTCATCACCAGGACTTTCATTTGCGGATTGCCGGACATAGCATTTAATAAATCGGGTGCGGTGGTGGGGGAAACGGCCTCTCCAAATAATCCATTACTGCGCGCATGTTTCCAATTCCATTTAAAATCCGTAAAAACATAGGCGTTCGTATTATATGTTTTATCCTTGCTTACTTTTAACTCAGTGGTATAATAATTCATGAAAGCTGCCGTAAAAGCCGGAGCAATATCCGCAGCCTGTGGATCATTGGTGGCAAATTCACTCAGTAAGTTCTTTATTAGGCCCTTGTATCTTGAATCCAAACGACCTACCATCATGCCGGTATTACGCAATACTTCCTGGGCGAATTGGGGTTGATTCACGCGTAAGTTGGCTTTCTCCCAATAGTCTTTACTCAAACCGGAGTAGGTAACTAATTTATTTAAGATATTTTCCCTTTCCGCCGTGCTTAACTGATCGCCCTTTAATAGAGCGGACGCATATTCTCCAAAAGAAAAAGTTCTAACTTCCTTTAAGAATGCATCCAGGCTGGGCGGCTTGTTGGATAATTTATTATGATACCAGGCAGTGGCTGCATAGGTAGGAAGGTTCACCACATAGGACAGATCATCACCCGGATTAAATGACAGGGTGCGAATATCCAGCACATTTGAAACCAATACCACTCCATTTACGGATATTCCGAAGTTTGATTGCAGGTAATCGGCTACCCCGGCAGACCGGAACGTGCCATAGCTTTCGCCCAATAAATATTTCGGCGAGTTCCACCTTTCATTTTCGTGGATATACTTTTTAATAAACTGGCTCACCGATTTAATATCCGGGTCCACACCCCAGAAATCACTATTTTGCGATTTACCAATGGCCCGGCTCAAGCCGGTACCCACCGGGTCCATCATAACTATATCGGATAAATCAAGAATAGAATAATTATTATCTTCTATTTTATATGGCGCCGGGCCATTGGGTGAAGGATCATTGACCACCACTCTGCGGGGACCCATCACTCCCATATGCAACCACATGGAAGAGGAGCCTGGACCTCCATTATAGGAAAAAGTAACCGGACGATTATTCATATTGGCTTCCCCGTCTTTGGTATACGCCGTGTATCCAAAAGAAGCGATTGCTTCGTCCTTCTCATTCTTCAGAATAAGGGTTCCAACGGTTGCTGTATAATTAACGGGTTTATTGTCAATTTTCACACTGTGTTTGGTGACATATTTTTCTGCCTTTACCGAACGGATGCTGTCGGATTGGGAAAAGGTGTTTATGGACGCGGTTAATATCAAAATAATTATACCCGCTATTACATTTCTTCGATTCATCGGGATAGCTTTTGTTTGTTTAGGGAAATATGGAAGATACCGATTTGTGCTGATTTGCGATTCGTACGCTGGAAAACAGTTGAACTTGTTTTTAATGCTTGTTATGATTATAATGTTCCAGTAACTCATCCCCTCCGAAATCATTTTTCAGATCCCTGATTACCGTATGAATATGATTGGCGTTGTTTTGAATATTGTCATATTCAATGATAATGGTAGGGCCCTGTATCCGGTAATAATGCGGATGGCCCGGACCGGGCTGCTGATCGCCCGCCCAGGCGAAGCGAAGATTATTTAACCCGGCCGATTCAATGTCATGCATCATTTCCATAGCAAACAAACGGGTATATCGATGTATATATATGGCAAGCAGTTGCATAAAAAGTTTTTGCTGTTCCCTGTTCAATTCATCGTACCTGATTCCCTTCTGGTCACTTATCATTGCTTTACGGCTATCACCGGTAAGAATTTCAGCGGGGGCTGTTACACTGATGAGGGCTCTTTCCAGTTGTTTTGGATCGAGGGCGTGTAACAAAGTAAATCCCAGTTCCGATTCATCTTTCAGGATCTGTTTTCCTTTTTCATGGCCCGATAACACAATAGCCGGGTTGCTTCCTAAAAACCCCGGTGTTGCTGAAACGAGTTGGTTGTTTTTCGAAGAGAAATTAAACGCGACGTGGTGGCCTTCGAATCTCCAGGCCCAAATAGAATCCACAGCAGGATTACCAAAAATGGAAATGAAATATTTCTCCGGGTCACGGTGATCATCATCGGCAGCACGCTTTTCTATTTCTTTCAATACTTTTTCCAGCTGCATGATCGAAGTAGCTTTGGTATACCCCATATCGCTAAGAGCGGAATGCAACAGGTCCAATGCGGCCTGTTGTTGCGCGGTGGTCATTTCTTTCAGAGGAATTCCTTTCCGGGCAATGGGTACATAATGCCAGTTGGTTCTTTCTTCATCTTCCAGGGCAAATTGAGCTTTTGCTTTTTGGGCTTCTGACAATATCCGGAGAAATCTTATTGCAGATGCAGTTATATTTCCGGAGCCTTTGCCGGTGGATTGAGAAAAACCGGAAAGAGCGGGTACCATTAACAATAATACCAGAAGGATTTTTATTTTCATTGTGTTTGTATTTAATCAATCATGAAAGTAATTAACATTACCTATTATTTTGTTCAATTGTGCCCTATTTTATTCTACCAGCGAAAAAGCCGCCCAATAATAAGGAGTGTAATTTTTACTCATATCAGTCTTGGCCCGTGCAAAGGCCTCATTGTTAGTTTTCCCCTTCATCCGATATGAGTAAAATGTTTTCATTTCTTCAGTCGTTTTTTAATCGGGAATACGGGAATAACATGCGATCTTTTTTTATTAATCCTACTTTATCCTTGCAATATTTCTCAAGAGTCGTAATATCCTTAGATAGTGAGCTGTTATTTCTTAACTTAGACCATATTAAAGACTTGGGTACCTGATTGTCTTTATTAAAACTGAACGGGCATGTTGAAGTTTTGCATATACCTTCTATTTAGTATACCCATTATTGGATTATCACAATCCATTGACTCAACTTATATCCACCAGGTGGATAGCCTAATTAAAATTTCAAGGGGGCTTACGGAGAAAAGTGATTTTGAACAGGCCCTGCAATTGAATACCCTTGCCGAGAAAATAGCGT
Organism: uncultured Chitinophagaceae bacterium; assembly: GCA_963775145.1. Taxonomy (GTDB): domain Bacteria; phylum Bacteroidota; class Bacteroidia; order Chitinophagales; family Chitinophagaceae; genus Endoryza. The sequence continues at coordinate 80,217 of CAVZHZ010000003.1, read as the reverse complement.
TGGAAAAAATAGGTAAGGAAACGGCGGCCTTTGGTAAAGTTTGCAGTAATTACGGAAGGATATTTATTTTTAAAGGCAATTATCAGGATGCTGAAAAATGGTACCAGCAAACAAAAGAAATCCGCGAAAAAGTACTGGGTAAAGAGCATCCTGATTATGCCTGGAGTCTTTACAACTTAGCAGCTGTGTATTCCAGAATGGGACAGAACGAAAAGGCAGAGCTTTTTTACCTTGATTTTAAAGCTGTCCGGGAAAAAACATTGGGCAAAGAGCACCCGGATTATGCTATGAGTCTGTATTACCTCGGTAATTTCTATCGTGAAACCAGGCAAAATACTAAAGCAGAAGCCGCTTATCTTGAAGCGAAAGAGATACAGGAAAAAGTGCTGGGTAAAGAACATCCGGATTACGCCTCCGTTTTGAATAACCTAGCCATTTTAAACTATTACATGGGTCAATATGAAAAAGCCGAACCCCTTTATTTAGAATCAAAAGCAATCCGGGAAAAAGCGCTTGGCAAAGAACATCCCGATTATGGAGCAAGTTTGAACAACCTTGCGGCTTTATATATGGTAAAGGGCGAATACGCAAAAGCGGAACCTCTTTATTTGGAATCAAAAGTCATCCAAGAAAAAATGTTGGGTAAAGAACATCCCAATTATGTCTGGACTTTGAACAACCTTTCACTTTTGTATTATTACATGAATCAATTTGAGAAAGCGGTTCCACTTGCTCTTGACGCAATAGCCATCTTGAAAAAAAATCCCAATAAAGAAAACTCACAGTATGCATCAAGTCTTAACAACCTGGGGATTTTGTACAAGGAAATGGGCCAATACGAAAAAGCGGAACCGCTCTTTCTGGAATCAAAAGCCATCCGGGAAAAAGTGCTGGGAAAAGAACATCCCGATTATGCTTCAAGTCTGAACAATCTGGCGCTATTGTATATAGATGAGGGCCAGTTTGAAAGAGCGGAACCGCTTTATCTGGAATCAAAAGCCATACGGGAAAAAACCGTGGGTAAAGAACATCCCGATTACGCACAAAGCTTGAATAACCTGGCGCTTTTATACTATTCCATACATCAATACGAAAAAGTTGAGGCTCTCTATTTAGAAGCATTAGCTATCCAGGAAAAATCACTGGGGAAAGAAAATGCCGAGTATGCAAAAATGTTGTACAACCTGGGGCTTTTGTACAATGTCATAGGCCAATACGATAAAGCGGAACCCATTCATCGGGAAGTATTAACTATACGTGAAAAATTGCTTGGCAAAGAACATTCTGATTATGGGGAGAGCCTGAATGCACTCGCGGATTTGTATTTTATGAAAGGTCAGAATGAAAAAGCAGAAACCCTTTATGTGGAATCAAAATCCATTCTTGAAAAAGCGTTGGGTAAACAACACCAATATTTTGCTGAAGTATTGAACTCCCTGGCAAGTTTGTATAGTTTCATGGGTCAATACGAAAAAGCGGAATCCCTTTTTATTAGTAGTGCTGAACTGATGCGCACGAATATCTTATCAGCCCTGCACCATCTTTCGGAGCCGGAAATGAACAAATACCTATTGACCTTTAATCAACGAGAAGATAATATTTTTTCATTTAACCAAAAAACTGCATCTGCAACGGGCATTTCCAAAACAGGTTATGATAACACCCTTTTTTTTAAAGGCTTTTTGCTAAATGCCTACCAGCACAGTAAGAAATTGATCCTGTCCAATGCTGCGGCTACCGAAAAGTTTAATCTTTTGATGACATATGGTAGGCTGCTTGCTGCTGAATATGCAAAACCACTTACAGAGCGCAAAGGAGTAACCGAACTGGAGGAAAAGTCAAATACACTCGAAAAAGAACTGGCAAGGGCTGTATCGGGATATGGGGAAGCCATGAAACAGGTTAAATGGCAGGACGTGCAGCAAAAACTTAAAAAAGGTGAAGCCGCAGTTGAGTTTGTTAATTACCGTTATATTGATAAGAATAAGACAGACAGCACCATGTATGCTGCCCTGTTGCTCCGACCCGGTGATCCGCAGCCCCAATTTATTCTTCTGTTCGAAGAAAGGTCTATCGACTCACTCTTACAGTCCAATAGGGTGTTGGATTTAAATTATGTTAATAGTTTATATTCACTGGCCATCCGGGGAGCAGAAATCGGGAAAGTGCCAAGAAGGAGCTTGTATGAAATCCTCTGGAAGCCACTGGAAAAAGAACTGGTGGGGATAAAAAGGATATATTTTTCACCAGCGGGTTTATTGCACCGTATTAATATCGATGCTATTCCAGTTTCGGAAACGGAAACATTGGCCGATAGATTTCAAATGATTGAACTGAACAGTTCACGGCAATTAGTGATTCCTCATAATAACAGCCGGGTAAACAACAAAGCAGTTGAGTACGGAGGGATTAGATTCAACAGCATCGAAGTTGATTCATCAACCAGGGGAGAGACCTGGAGTTATTTGCCGGGAACAGAACGGGAAGTTAATTCCCTTGAAAAGATCATGCTGGCAGCCGGATTGCAAACAACTTTGAAAAAGGGATCTGACGCCACGGAAGAATCGTTTAAAAAGCTGGGTTCAGCTAATTTCGGATCGCCGTGGGTATTACACATTGCAACACATGGATATTTTTTCCCTGATCCAAAAGTGGAAGCAGGTAAAGGGAGGTCGGCTGCTGGCGATCAGGAATCTGTTTTTAAAATGAGTGATCACCCGATGTTACGGTCGGGGTTAATACTTGCAGGCGGCAATGTCGGCTGGCAAGGAAAACGAACCCTGGAAGGAAAGGAAGATGGAGTTCTCACCGCCTATGAGATATCACAAATGAATTTATCCAATACGGAATTGGTAGTATTATCGGCCTGTGAAACCGGCCTTGGCAGCATTCAGGGCAATGAAGGAGTATATGGTTTACAGCGGGCATTTAAGATTGCCGGGGCAAAGTATTTAATTATGAGTTTATGGCAGGTTCCCGATAAGCAGACATCTTTATTAATGCTTGCATTTTATAAAAAATGGTTGGGCAATAAGATGCCGATACCCAAAGCCTTTCACGAGGCACAAAAACAATTGAGGAAATCCGGGTTGGATCCATACTATTGGGCGGGGTTTGTATTGGTTGAATGATAAGTGAAGCTTCATTTCATTATTGTTGATTCCGGGTATCCTGTTCTTCTCGCAGTTCCTACCCGGTCATATGGAAATTCACAAGTGGTTAGTAGATCAGGCTGCTGTAATATCAGGAATGCGTTCTGTCAACTTCTTTTTTTGAATATATAATTCCTTCTTGTCCTACTATTGACCCATGGGGCAAATCTCTTACAGGGAGATATACAGATGCTGATATAAATAAACTACGATGACTGTGCTTGAGTTATACCAATTTATTATCGCTCCATCGTGGCCTTATTATTCCTGCTAAAGGCTTTGAAAGTCAAAAAAATTCCCATAACAAGAAGTAAGGATATCAATACATATGTACCGGTATTGTCACTGGCCTGTTTAGCTTCCGGGAAAAATATGCGGAACAGTCCACCCACTATTCCAAACCAACCGACCAGGGTTACCAATAATGGCCAGCTGCGAACCCAAAGATTATGAATACGGATAATTGAAATACCGGCCACAAATAAAATAATCCCGTTGAGGTAAGTGACCGCCGGGATATTGGTGGCCCAGATACGAAAATTGATCATCTCGGATAGGGTCATGACGGTAATGGTGGGGCCTACCAGTTTGGAAATCTCTTTTGAGTTCATCATGGGAACCTCCTTTGATTTTTTCCAAATAAAGGTATTGCCGAATATGAATGAGAAAATATGATTTCAATCAGGAAAATTAATTCACGTTGATGAAATTGTCAGTTGAAACACAAAATAGGTTATAGACAACAGTAAACGAATAGCAGTTGATGCCATTTGATTTTTCATTGACAGCTTTTCATCATGCAAGCCGGAATATTAATTCGTCAAAGGTTCGTTTTCCAAAACTTCTCCATGGTTCTCCGCAAATGCAGGGTGGTATTTTCTCTTTGACTGATACCGTGATCCCGCATGGGATACGACATCATGCTGAATAGTTTATTATATTTTATCAACTCATTCACCAGCATTTCAAAATTCTGGTAATGCACATTATCATCGGCTGTTCCGTGAATGATCAGCAGATTGCCTTCTAATTTGCTGGCATGGGTGAGGGGAGAACCTTCCCGGTATCCTTCCACATTATCATTGGGTAAACCCATATATCTTTCCTGGTAAATATTATCATAGAGTGTTTGAAGCGAAACGAATGATACGGCGATGCCTGTTTTATAAATATCCGCATGACGGAACATGCAATGCAAGGTCATCTGCCCACCACCACTCCAGCCCCAAATGCCGATTCGCTTGGCATCTACAAAAGAATACATGTCTATAATTTTCTTGGCAGCTTTCGCCTGGTCATCGGCAGCCAATAAACCAATCTGGCGATATATACATTTCCGAAAAGTCACGACCCCTGGGAACATTGGTACCCCGGTTATCGATACTAACTATAATATATCCCTGGTTCGCGAGGTATTGGTGCCAGAGATTATCCCCCGTACCCCAGTTATCCTGCACCGTAGAACCGGCGGGTTCTCCATATACATGTACAATAAGAGGATATTTTTTCTGCGGATCAAAATCAATAGGCTTTATCATCCAGGCGTCGAGCACTGCTTCCCCAATATCTACTTTAAAAAATTCTTTGGGACGTAAGCCCAGTTCATTCATCCGGGCTTTTAAAACGGCATTATCCTCCAGCAATTTTATTTCTTTGTGCGTAGCCAGGTCTATTAAGGAGATTCGCGGCGGAGTAGTGGAATTTTCAAAATTATGAATGGCGTATTTCGCATCGGCGGAGATCTGGTAAGAATGCTGGCCCGCCATACCTGCCGGAGAAACTCTTTCAGCTTCTCCTTTTCCATCCAGCCTGCTACGGTAAAGATATCGTTGTGTAAAATTATCAGGGGAAGCGATATAATATACATATCCTCCTATTGGATCGATGCAATTAATATTTACCACATCAAAATTTCCTTTGGTGATGGGTTTGATTTCTTTCCCGTCTCTCGATACTTTATACAGATGCAGCCAGCCATCTTTTTCACTGGTCCAGGTAAAGGATTTCATATTATCAAGCCAAACGATATTATCATGAAGGTCCAGGTAAGCGCTGTCTTTTTCAGTCAATATATTTTCCAGCGTCATACTCGCTGTATTTCCTATCCATACCTTGTTGGTATTCTGCAAGCGGTTCAGTTGCTGAATCATTACTTCATTGGATCCCGGGATATAATCCATACGGGCCAGGTAATTATTTCTTGGGTCCCCGGGTACATCAAACCATTTTGTTTCTCCACCACGTGGCAGCTACTACTCCCACTTTAACCGCTGAATTGGCGGTGCCTACTTTGGGATAGGGAAGAGGAATTGGTTTTGAATAAATGGAATCCACATTATTGATCATATAAAAGGTACCCACCCCTTTGGTATCCGATTGCCAGTAGGCGATATTTTTTCCATCAGGACTCCAGCGAAAACCATCCCGGTTGCCGAGTTCTTCTTCGTATACCCAATCAAAGGTTCCATTAATAATATTATCCCCTCCATCGGTGGTTAAGGGAGTGATAATGCCTGTTGTTAAATCTTCTGCATAAATATTCTGTTTGCTTACATAAGCCACCCTGCTTCCATCGGGAGAGAACTTAGCAAACATAAGGGTTGCTTCTTCCAGTCCTTTTCCTAATTGAACCAGTTTGCCATCCGGTAAATTCAATACCCAATAATCGCCGCGGGTATTTTGCCGCCATACTTTACGGGTATTGGTATACACCAGCAATTTATTATTATCGCCTGACCATATATAATCAGCAATGGTCAATGGTTTATCGGTTCCCGCCGGAATCAACTGAGCAGCACTGATCAGAACCTTTTTTGTTCCACTAGCGACATCGTACCGTACTATATCATTTCCTTTGGCAGTCGCATTGAATTCAAGGGTGGAATAGCCTTTGTTATCCTTCATCCATCGTATGGGACCGAAGCCTTTGGCACGATAAAGGGATTTGGAATAAATATCTTCCAGGGTTAGTTTTTTATTTTGGGCGTAGCTGCCAGCGGATGCAGAAAATAACCAGGAGAAGTAATAATTGAAAAGAACGCAGTGAAAACATATTATACTATTTATTGGGAAACTAATCTTTATGAAAATTTGATTGTGTAGGTTACCCCCTTTACTGTGTTAAATTCAATGATTCCGGCAGGCCCTTTTTTGAAAGTGACTGCCTTGCCGTTCTGTGTAATTTTTACTTTCTCTTTCAATTCAATCCGGCAAATCTCTCCCGCTTTGGACAAAATTTTTAGATTGGTTATTTTCTTGTTTTGCCAGGCATAATCCAACTCAAATGCTCCTCTGGTACAAACCCCTTTGAATTCCCCGGATTCCCATTCATCGGGTAGGGCTGGCAGTAATTTTATTGTTCCATCTTGCGACTGCATCAGCATTTCCGTAATAGCCGCGGTAACGCCGAAGGTTCCATCTACCTGTAAGGCGCGGCCGCATAACGCAAAAAGGGAAGAACAACTTTGTTCTTTCATATATCCCTTATATATTTTATTGGCCCGGTTACCATCATTCAGTCGGGCCCACAACGCCATCTTCCATGCCCTGGAAAAACCGGTGGATGCATCGCCTCTTTCTTCCAATACTTTTTTATATGCTTCTATCAAAGCAGGTGTTCTTTTTTCATATAATACTTTGCCGGGATAGAGACCGTACATATGGGAGAAATGGCGATGGTTTTTCTCCAGTGATTTCCAGTCATCGGCCCATTCCTGCAGGGATCCATCCTTTCCGATTTGAGGAGGTACTAGTTTTTCCCTCGCTTCTTTTACTTGCTGGGTGAACGAATTGTTATTTCCAAGAATAGCGGATGCTTCGAGATAATACCCGAACAGATCATAGAGTATCTGCATATCGATAGACGATCCCGCGCAAATGGTAGTGCCTTCGCGGAACCCGGCGGTTACTTCATCAAAGTAAGGTTTGTTTCCGCCACCATCGGGGAAGTTTTCCGGCGAAGTAGATGGATTCGTCACTAACCATTTCCCATTGGGATGCGGCACCAGGAAATCCATAAAGAATTGTACCGACCCTTCGATCAATGGATAGGTTTCTTTCAGAAAATTCTTATCCATCGTGTACTGATAATGTTCCCATATATGTGTGCAGAGCCAGGCGCCTCCTACGGTGAAGGTTCCCCAGGTAGGGCCATCCATGGGAGCGGCTACTCTCCATATATCGGTGTTTTGGTGGAAGACCCAGCCTTTGGCGCCATAATGTTCGCGGGCCACCTGCGAGCCCTGGTCGGTCAGCTCCCGGATCATACGGACTAACGGCTCCGCAGCATTCGGAAAGATTACCGCTTTCTACGGGCCAGTAATTCATTTCAGTGTTAATGTTGGTTGTATATTTTGAATCCCAGGATGGATTCATATCATCATTCCAGATTCCTTGTAAGTTGGCTGGTTCAGTGCCGGGCCGTGAAGAACCGATCAGGAGATAACGGCCGAAATGATAACTCAGCGCAGACAAGGAAGGGTCGGGACTGGATTGAATTTTCTGTATGCGTTCCGGAACCGGAAGGAAAGAGTTTTCGGTAATTGGCAATTTCAGCGATACCCGGTCGAAGTATTTTTTGTAATCAGTTAATGCCGATTCAAGAATGGTAGTATATGTTTTGTTTTGTATATGCCTTAAAATAATTATCGACTCGTTGATGTTGATTAGCGCTTACATCCTTGTAATTAACAAAATTCGTAGCAGCGGCAAAATATAAAGTGACAGCATTGGCATTTTCAATGATCAGGTCAACACCTGCTGTTTTAATTGTACCTCCTTCGGGAATCGCTTTTATCCGGGCTTCATATTTTAGTTTTCCTTCCACGCCCATATAATCGGCCGATTTTCCGGTGAGTACTAATCCATCCGTTCCATAGGGATCCATCCGGAAATAATCGGTGGCGTAATTAGAATGGGCTTGGTTTCGTACACCCCGCAGGTTAGCAGTAAAGGAGATGCTGCCGGGTTTATCGGCCGTAATTCGTATAACAATTACCTGGTCGGGGGCCGAGGCAAATACTTCGCGTTGATAGGTAGTACCGTTGGCAATATAAGACACACTGGAAATTCCTTTCTCCAGGTCGAGCCAGCGTTTATAATTCGTTACCGAATCCTGGTTTTTAAAAAACAAGTGGAGATTAGCGAGGCCCTGGTATTTCTGTTGTTCCACGGGGTAGCCCATTAAATATCTTCCGAATAAATTATGGGCTGCTAAATATTTTTCTTCGAAAACTAATTGTTGGATTTGAGGTAATACTTTATAGCCACCTTTTACAACGGTTGAATAAGGTCCGCCCGACCAATAGGTTTCTTCGTTTAATTGAATACGTTCTTCGCCATTCTTTCCGAATACCATGGCTCCTAAGCGGCCATTGCCCACAGGCAGTGCGTCCTCCCATTTTTTAGCAGGGGAGGAGTACCATAATACAGTGGAAGGATTGAAGGCCTGCCTGTTTATTTTATCCGGCATTTCATTTGGCTGGGCCGAGAGAAAAGAGGAGGAGAGGAATGCAATTATTAATAGAAAGAAGTTTTGAAAATTCATCATGAGTGTATTTAAAATAGAAAGACGAGTAAGTAAGGAAGCTTTTGTGTCGCCATTGATCCGTGCTTAAAAGTAAAAAATTTTACTTGATCTTATCGAAATTGTTCGAAGAACTAATATTTATTACCTCCTGTTTGCATTCCACGTTTTTCTCTGCGCCTCCCTGACTCCGCGGTAAAATCTGGTAAACCCCAGAGACGCGGTGGCGCGGAGTTAGATATTTATTATTTCACCATGTCTTGCGGGCGGTATTTGTCAGATCTTATAGACAAAATAGCAAAGTTGCTTTCTTGTAGAGAATGGGGTGCCTGTTTATTCATATTCTACCACAGCTTCCAATCCACCGCAATGGCTTCGTTTCTGGAAGTAGGTTTTTGCATCCCGCTGGTTAATTCTTCCACCCGGGCGCCGACTCTCTTCTTCAGTTCACTTATTTTCATGGTCGGGTATTTGTCTAATGCTTCGAGGAGGCAGTAGGTAAACACGCCGTTTTTTAAATTGCCATTCTCCAAAGCAAACTCCGTTCCCGCAGCGGCGGAGATAATCGTAGCGCCAGTGCTCTTCCCTACGTTCACAAAAAGGTTTTGCATGAGTTCAAAACTATTCTTTAATCCCAGCTTTTTAGTACCGCTATCGTCTGTGTTGGAAATTTCGGCGCCTTTGGAAACTATATGGTTGGCATCGAGGACGGCTTTATTGATTTTTACCTGCTGAAATTCTTCTTTATCTACTTCCCCACTATGACAGGCATCGATCAGCATCAGTTTCTTGCGGGCAGGGATACTATCCAGCAAATTTTCAAATTCTTCATAAGGCAGTCCGTTTTCCTCCGGCGTTTTGAAATTGACCGAGTAAGTAGAAAGATAATAATCATAGGATTTACTGAGCAAGCCATGGCCGGAATAGGAAATTATCACCCGGTCGTTAACCGTAGTTTGCAATAGTTTTTGTTTCAGCGCTTTTATATTGCTGCCTGTAACGTTTTCATTAAAGAGCGTATCCATGCTGATATCGTTACCATATTTCTGTTTTAGTTTAGCAGATAGATCCCGTATGTCCTTTGAACTGTAGCTGAGATTGTAAGCAGAATCCGCGAACTTGTCGATGCCGATCCCAATAAAATAAGTTTTTTCTTTTTGATTAACGGCCGGGGTATAATTAACGATCAGCGGCATGCGGTAACTTTCCGCCCCGTTTGCATTGGTAACGGATGTTTCGATACGGTTTTCGCCTGGTGATAAGTTCACCGCAAGGATTTTATGAAAATTATTTGAATTGTTTTTCCGGATACTGATACCACGTTGTCCAAAAACCGGTACTTCATTCACCCAAACATTATACCGGTCGAGCGGGTACGTGCTATCTATTCCTTTAATATGCAGGGAAAGGGATTCGTCTTTCTGTTCAAATGCAATATCCTCTCTATTTACAAAATCGGCATCCGGCACAGAATATCCCTCCTGGAAAGAGCTGGTATCTATGCCCAGTTTCTTTATGCGTTTGTGATAAGCATGGCGGTAGGTATTAATTAAGGCCGTATCCGGATTACCGATGGCTTCGAGTACCAGGTCCGGACGGTTATATTTCACATCCTGTTGTTCAAAACTAATTGCTTTCAGATCCTTCGATACATAATGCAGCCGTTTAGCCGCATCAGGGGTTCCCTGGTAATAGCCTGATGGAAGCCATACAAAATATTCAGCACTGTCGAGTGCAAAAAAAGTATAAAGTAATTTACCTGTTGAAGCGTCCCATATTTTTGAGGTATTATCCCTGGAAGTGGTTAAGATATTCCTGCTATCCGGACTGAATTCTGCATAATTTATTACGTCGGTGTGGCCTTTAAGAGCATTTAAATAGCTTCCGGTTTGCGTTTCCCATATTTCTGAACCGCCATCTGAAGACATGGTTATTATTTTTTTACCATCCGGACTGAATTGAGCTGATATAAAATTTCTTTTCCCCTTTAGTGCGTATAAATATTTTCCATTTTCCGATTTCCAGAAGCTGCCAACACTATCAAACCAACTCGTAGTAAAAATTGTCTTACTGTCCGGACTAAACAACCCCCATGATGGTTGGTTACAGGTATCACAGGTCAATGAGAATAAATACTTTCCGTTTTTTGCATTCCAGACTTTGGGAATATTAAATGAGCTCGTTATGATTTTCGTATTATCGGAACTAAATTTCGCATCAATTGCTTCGATTTTGAACAAAGGCTTTTTGTCGGTTACCCCCCACACTAACATATTTGTATCTTTCCGGTCAGGTTGATGATCATAATACTTCCAGCCGGTAATAATCTTGTTGCCATCTGGGCTGAAATACGCGTAGGCAATTCCCGGGTAATTATCTTTCGTTAACTGATATAAAAGTTTCCCGGTGCTGGCATCAAACAGTTTGATTGTTTTTGATTGAATGGAGGTGATCACTTTTGTACCATCCGGGCTCAATTCGGGGGGCACCAGGTTTGTAACTGCCTCCAGGTCTGCTTCAGCGGTAGGATCAATTCTAACGGGAGATGTTTCCTTTAATTCGATGCGTTTACCTGTTGCAGCATCCCAAAGGATGGTGGTTCCGTCCTGGTATCCGCTGATAATTTTATTCCCATCCTGGCTGAATTGTACAGAAAACATATTGGAATTAGGTCCTTTTAAAATCTTTACTAAAGAGCCGGCAGCAAGATCCCAGATTTTTGCGCTGCCATCATCGGAAGCAGTTACTATTCTGTTACCTCCCGCATGATCATCTTGACCTGCGGGGCTGAAATTGGCTGCCCTGCTATTAAAAGTATGGCTTCTTAAGTCCGTTAATAGTTTTCCGGATGCGGCATCCCATATTTTAGCGGTGCCATCATCCGAAGCTGTGACCAGCTTTGTTCCATCCTGGGTGAATTCGAGGAAATTGATTCCGTCTGTATGTCCTTTTAAAGAATCCACCAGCAGCCCGGTGTTTATATCCCATAATGAGGCTGTTTTATCATTTTCAAAACTTATCTGTAAATTATTGTTAATGGCCGTGTTGATTACTGCAGCATATCTTTTGTTTGTGGCAGCAACAATTGAGCCCCTCAGGCCATTATCTAATTGAAACAAATCTTCGGTATTGGTAATACTATTGTTTCCTTTTTTCTTACGTACAAATTTCCGGGAGGCCGCATCCCATATTGAAACATTTTTATTTTCTGGCTGAAAGTCTGCCGTTACAATTTTTTGATTATTGGGAGTGAAGAATAGAGGATCGCCCTCTATCCGCCCGGGTATTTTTCGCAATATTTTCCAGGAAGAAGCATCCCAGGTAATTGTTTCATTTGCGGATACGGTAACCAGGTTCTTCCCATCGGGGGTGAATTGCATGATCTTTACAACGGCTGTATGATTTCTTAATGTATACGTTCTTCTGCCTGTTATCACATCAAAAAGTATAACTGATTTGTCCGGATCGGTAGCAAGTACCCATTTTCCATCCGGGCTGAGCAGTACCTTGCTTTCCCAGTTTATCGTTTCATTTAACCGGGTCAATTGTTTTCCCGTACCGGCATCCCATATTCTTACAGAATCCGAAATCGAAATGATTTTCTTACCGTCGGGGCTGAATTCTGCGAAAGACACCAATAATGATTCGGCAATGTCAGTAATTAGTTCACCTGAGAGGGCGTTCCAGATTTTTAAAATTACTGCCCTATTTTCCCCCGAAGGGTCCTCCACCCAGGGGCAGGAAATAATTTTTTTTCCGTCGGGACTAAATTTGGCAAAGATTACCGGGTCAAGATGCGTTTTTAAATCCGCCAGGAGATAACCGGTAGCTACATCCCATATTTTTGCTGTTTTATCCTTGGAGGCGGTTACAATTTTTTTGCCGTCCGGACTGAATTGCGCCGAGTATATTTTATTAGTATGCCCAATCGGTAACATCAGTTTTGGCTTCTGTGCAAAGCCTGCATTATTAACAGAGAAAAAACAACAGAAGAAAAAAGCAATAATTGATTTAACTGGCACTAGGTAAGTTTTGGAAAAGATATCAATTTTATACCATGATGCCATAAAATGAAACGGAAAACTGGCCTGTAGGAATAAGGTAAGCGTTGAAACCGGGATTGCTTTTTTTTCAAGAAAGTTTTGGTATTTATTCAGATTCGATTTTTTAATCATTCTATTATTTTCTCTGCGCCTCCGCGTCTTGGCGGTTCACGAAATTTTGCCGCGGAGACGCGGAGTTAGTGCTTTATCTGCATAGTTTGAAAGGTCAAATACTTTTTTAAAAAATAGATGTATGATTATAACCATTTACCCAGCCGTTTCAGGCTTTCTGCATTGTGAGCGGCGGCAAATACATTGATAAACGGCATGGCTGCCTGCATACCGGCTGTTTCAGGACGATACGTTGCGTAGCCAGCCAATGGATTTAACCAGATTATTTTTTTTGCTTTCCGGTGAATTGATTCCATACTTTTTTCCAGCTCGGTAATATTACCAGTATCCCATCCGTCGCTTAATATAATGACGATTGTTTTTTTATCAATCAGTTTTCCATATTCCTCCAGGAATGTGTGGAGGGACTCCCCGATTCTCGTACCGCCACTCCACCTGCTGTTTTCGCCGCTCAGTAATTGCATGGCTTCCCGGAAGTTCTGCTTTTTGAGGAAAGGCGTGATCCTTCTTATAGATGTACTGAAAATAAAAGTTTCCATGCGGGAATAAACCTGCTGAAATGCATACATGAACTGAAGGAGGAATGATGAATACAATTCCATCGATTTACTTACATCACATAACAAAACAAGTTTAACCCGGTTACGCTTTGGTCGTTGGTGTATAATCTCCAAAAGTTCCCCGCCCCGCCGAAGATTTTTACGAAGTGTTTTTCGTAAGTCAGGTTCCTTCATTGTATGAGTGGTTTCATGCCGCCGGTTTGCTTTTGCCGCCAGTCTTTTGGCCAGCGCTTTTATGTTTTGCATCAGTTCATCTAATTCATCTTCCGGTACCAGGGAAAAATCTCTTTGCGACAGGCTTTCCTGTGAGCTGTACGTGGCGGTTTCTTCTGTTTCAGAATTTTTATTGCCATGAAGCCATGCTTTTAATGATTTAAAAGAAGTCGCCTGTTGAGGTGGGATTGGTCTTTGGTTGGTTTCTTTTTTTTCTTTTGCATCAGTTGCCTTTTCCAGTTCTTTCCAGTATTCCTCAAACAGGTTATTAAACTCATTTAACTGGGCCTCGCTGCGGCAAAGAATAGCTTTCAATACCAGGAGAAAAATTTTATTGCTGCTGTAGTCAATTAATTGTAATGCCTGGAGGGATAAGGCTTCTTCGTCTATGCCCACCGTAAACCCTTTCAGCCGCAGGAAGCGGCAGAATTGTACTATGTTTTTTGAAAGGGAAGTTTGCCTGCTGATCATTGATTTTACAACCTGGAATAAACACCTGTCTTTTCCATCAGTTCAGATAATGACAGTTGTACCTGCCGGGTATCTCTCCAGTCTTTAATGACGACACCCAGGGTTTGTTCTATAATATTTTTATCAAGATGGTCAATATGCAAAGCGGATAAAGCCATGGCCCAGTCAATCGTTTCAGCGATGCCCGGCGTTTTTTCCAGTTTAATAACGCGCAACTGCTGCATGAAATGGGTTATTTGTTCCGCCAGTTTAGTATCGATGCCGGGCACTTTGTTTTTTACGATCATCCATTCTTTTTCGAAACCAGGATAATCAATATACAAATACAAACATCTTCTGCGCAGCGCTTCACTCAATTCCCGGGTTCGGTTGCCCGTTAAAATAACCAGGGGAATATGGGTTGCTTTTATGGTGCCAATTTCAGGAACGGTCACCTGCCAGTCGCTCAAAACCTCCAATAAAAAACTTTCAAACTCTTCATCGCTTCTGTCAATTTCATCAATCAGCAGAACCGGTCGCTTATGATAAGTTATAGCCTGCAGTAACGGTCGTTTCATCAAAAAGCTGTCATTGAAAATAGTTTTTTCCTTTTCTTCCACGGATTGCCCGTTATGCTCCACCATTTTCAAATGCAGCAGTTGCCGCTGGTAATTCCATTCATAGATGGCATGGGTGGTATCCAGTCCCTCGTAACACTGTAAACGGATCAAATCGGTCTTTAACGCATGCGCCATTACTTTGGCGATTTCCGTTTTACCTACGCCGGCTGGGCCTTCCACCAGCAAGGGCTTATTTAGTTCCAACGAAAGAAATACAGACATGGCTACATTATCTTCTGTAATGTAGCCATGCTCCTGCAATAAATTCTTGATGTCATTCAATTCCGTCATTCCTTAAAGTTACATAAACAAACAAGGCGGCATAATAACCGCCTTGCTTAGTATAAAGTATTTTAATTACGCCACCGCCTGCAATGCTTTTTTCAAATATACTTTGGCCAGGTGCCTGCGATATTCCTGCGAGGCGAAATGGTCACCCATAACAGTAATATTCTTCAATGAGGTATTCATTGCTTTATTAATGGAAGCCTCATCGATTGCATTACCTGCCACCGCATTCTCCGCTTCATTATCGCGGAAGGCATTTTCTCCTACCCCGGTAAAAGCGATATTGGTTTTGCCATTGGCAAATCGCATAACGGCACAACCGACAATAGCGAACCTGGATGCCGGTTGAGAAAATTTCTGGTAAGTTGTCTTTGTTCCATCCGGAGGAACGGGTATGCGAACAGCCGTAATAATTTCACCATCTTTCAGCGAGGTGGAAAAAAGGCCTGTAAAAAAATCAGTAGATTTTATTTTTCTTTTACCAGCGCTGCCCAATACTTCAATATCTGCATCAGCGGCCAGTACAAGGGCGGTCCAGTCGGCAGCGGGATCTGCATGTGCCAGGCTCCCCCCGATGGTGCCATGGTTCCGAACCTGTGGATCGCCAATTTGGGAAGCACCTTCTGCAAAAAAGGGAAGTTTGTCCTTAATAATTTTGCTGGCTGCAATAGCTGCGTGTGTGGTGGCGGCACCAATCACCAATTCGCCATTCTCTTCTTTAATACCTTTTAGTTCTCCAATGCCTGTAATATCAACCAGTTTTGATGGACGATTTAGTCGCAATTTCATTGCGGGTATTAAACTGTGGCCGCCAGCCAGTATTTTGCTGTCATCTGATAAAGCCGTTAAGGCTTCAGCCACTGTTTTTACTTTTCTATAATCGAATGCTGCGGGGATCATAAAAATGAAAAATTAAGAATGAAGAATAAAAAATTAAAAATTAAGAATGAAAAATAAAAAATTAAAAAGTAAAGAAAGGTTTCATGATTGCATGGCTCTCCACACTCTCTCGGACGTCAATGGCATACGAATGTCCTTTACTTTGTGCCCGCCACTCCAGAGTGCATCGATCACCGCGTTTACCACAGCAGGAGTAGAACCAATGGTTCCGGCTTCTCCGGCTCCTTTTACTCCAAGGGGATTATGCGGGCAGGGAGTAACCTGGCTGCCTGTTTCAAACATCGGAAAGTCATCAGCCCGGGGCATGCAGTAATCCATGTACGAGGCATTGGTAAGCTGTCCATTATAATCATATTCTGCTCCTTCAAACAAAGCCTGGCCGATACCCTGCACAACGCCACCGTGAATTTGCCCTTCTACAATCATCGGGTTAATAACATTTCCGACATCATCTACCGCAATAAAACGCTTTAGTGTAACCTTTCCCGTTTCTTTGTCAACTTCCACTACGGCAATATGACATCCGAATGGATAGGTGAAGTTTGCAGGATCGTAAAAACTACTGAAGTCGAGACCCGGCTCCAGGTCTTTTGGATACACATGCGGCACATACGCGGTCAGTGCTACATCCCCAAACCCAACCGATTTATCGGTTCCTTTTACGGTAAACTTACCGGATACGAATTCTATATCATCCGCGCTGGCTTCTAATTTATGCGCGGCAATCTTCTTTCCTTTTTCAATAATCTTATCAATGCTTTTAACGATAGCGGATCCTCCAACTGCCAGGCTTCTTGAACCATAGGTTCCCATGCCGAAGGCAACACTTTCGCTATCTCCATGAACAATTTCCACATCGTCCATACTTATTCCTAATTTATCAGCTACCACCTGAGCGAAGGTTGTTTCATGTCCCTGCCCATGCGAATGCGAACCGGTATAAACACTCACCTTGCCGGTTGGTTGTACCCTAACCTGGCCCACTTCAAACAAACCGGCTCTTGCGCCCAGCGATCCCACTACCGCAGAAGGTGCAATGCCGCATGCTTCTATATAAGTGGAGAAACCAACGCCTAATAATTTTCCATTCTTTGCCGCTTCTTTTTGGGCTTTCCTAATGTTTTCATATCCTAACATCTCCAGGCCTTTCTTCAGCACTCCTTCGTAATTGCCGCTATCATATTGCAGAGCTACCTGTGTTTGATAACCAGGCTGAGTAACGCCATCAAAAGGAGGAATGAAATTCTTAAATCGCAAGGCTGCCGGGTCCATATTCATTTCGAGGGCAGCGAGGTCTATCAGCCTTTCGAGTAAATAAGTTGCTTCCGGTCTCCCGGCTCCCCGATACGCATCCACCGCTGTGGTATGTGTGAACACGGCTGTTACATCAATATTGATTTTGGGAGTAGTATATAAACCCTGCACCAAAGTTCCATGCAGGTAGGTAGGTACACAACTGCCGAATGTTGAAAGATAGGCGCCGAGGTTAGCAAAAGTTTTTATCCTTAAAGCAACAATCTTCCCTTCATTATCAAAACCCATTTCTGCTTTGGTGATATGATCACGACCATGAGCATCTAATAAAAAACTTTCACTTCTTTCTGCTGTCCACTTAATGGGGCGGCGAATTTTTTTGGTGGCCCATGTCAGTAAGGCTTCTTCCGTATAATGAAAAATTTTACTGCCGAAACCACCTCCCACATCCGGGCTTACTACCCTTACTTTATGCTCGGGGAGCCCCAGTACAAAAGCACACATCAGCAACCGGATGAGGTGTGGGTTTTGACTACTGGTGTAAAGGGTATATTTGTCATTGGCTTCGTCGTACGAACTATTATAGCTGCGCGGTTCAATAGCATTGGGAACTAATCGCTGGTTTATAAAATCCAACGTCGTTACATGCGCCGCATTACTCATAGCAGCATTCACTTCTTCGATCGGATTTCCTAAGGCCCAATCGAAACAAATATTATTGGGTACATCATTATGCACTAGTGGCGCACCGGGTTTTACCGCTTTGGAAGCATCCACTACACAGGGCAGTTCTTCGTATTCCACATTTACCGCTTCTGCCGCATCGGTTGCCTCCTCTTTACTTTCAGCAATCACCACGGCCACGGCATCTCCCACATGCCTTACTTTATCCGCCACGAGGAGCGGGTGTTTTGGCTCTTTCATGATAGAACCGTTCTTGAAATTTACCTGCCAGCCGCAAGGAACACCATTTACTTCCGCTACATCAATACCCGTGAAAATGGCTACCACACCGGGCATTACTTTGGCCGCGCTAATATCTACACTTGCTATTTTTGCATGTGCATACTGGCTTCGAACGAATGATGCATAGGTTTGGCGGGGGAGTACAATATCATCTGTGTAATTACCATGGCCGGTAATAAACCTTTTGTCTTCAACCCGTTTAACCGATTTTCCGATTAATCCATTGGTGGTACTCATAATGCAGCCTCCTTTTTTATTTTTTTCGTGGAAGACATTTTTTTAGCAGCATACTGCACTGACTTTACAATGTTATGATAACCGGTGCAGCGGCAGTAATTACCTTCCAATGCCGCCCGTATTTCCTCTTCAGTTGGTTTGGGATTGCGCTTTAATAAATCAGCGGCGGTCATTATCATACCCGGAGTACAAAAGCCACATTGCAATCCATGACATTCTTTAAAACCTTCCTGTATGGGATGCAATTCTCCATTTTGAGCAAGACCTTCAATGGTTGTGATACTGCATTTATCAGCCTGCACCGCTAACAACGTACAACTCTTGGTAGCTTTACCGTTTACCAGGATAGTGCAGGCTCCGCAACTGCTGGTATCGCAACCGACATGTGTTCCGGTAAGTTGCAACACCTCGCGCAGATATTGAACGAGCAGGAGTCGTGGTTCCACCCGGTGACTGAATTTTTCTCCGTTTACTGTTACTGTTATTTTATAACTCATAGTGATGGTATATTAAGTTTAATAATGTATCGCTTATTAGAAAGGATTAACGCTTCATAGCTACCGGGCTTTGGTCATTTACCTGACCATATCCAATTTTTCTCAGAGGAGAGGATTCATCTATTTTTTCCAATGGTTCCGGCTAAAAAATTTTATCAGAAAGAATATCACTTAATAATCCTTTAAGATATGGCGGTGCTGTCTTTTTCTATTTCTTTTTCGAAGTTGGCAAAAAATTGTTTGGCGAGCGTATTGGATACACTGCCGATTACCCGTTGACCCATGCTGGCCAGCAAGCCGCTCAATTTAACATCCCCGTTAAATGAAACCTCAGTCTGGTTATTTTCAGCAGGCAACATGTCAATTTTTATGGCAGCATTGGCATTACCAATCTTACTGTTTTGCTGTATTTTGAGGGTGAAGCCTTTTTGTTCTTGGATGTCTTCCAACTGAAGATTGCCTGTAAACGAGCTGCTCACCGGACCTAATTTAATTTCGAATGTTGATTTGAAGTTATTATCTCCGGTTTTTTCTAAATGCGAAACACCAGGAACTAATTTGGCGAGGGTTTCAATATCCATAAGCATATTCCAAACCTTTGAAGGGGTTGCATGTACAATGTGCGTGCCTGCCAGTTGCATACATTGAATTTATATGAAACTATATTAAATCGCCGAGGACTGTATCACAATCGCTGACCTATTTCCCGTATTAAGTTAAGTAAATCTTCCCTGATCCGGTAAATTTGTTTTGCTCGGATTGTAACGCTGGCAATTTCATCACCGGGACCTGTTCCTGATTTTCCTGCGGTAGCCGGGCCGGCGGGTATTGTTGGGTTGCGAACCAGTAAACCCGCGGGAGAAATTTAATAAGCAACCAAAAGAGGCAATTGATCAGTATATAATATAAAAACTATTCATTAATACTTATCACTTTTTAAAACCAGTATATGAGAACCTCTTTAGATTTGATTGCCTTTTTATTTGGCGGTTCCTGCCTGCTTTTTTCCTGTGCCAAGGGAAGCGGATATGGATCCACTAATAATACCGGGGGAGGCGGGAGCACCACCACCAATATTACGATTTCCGGAATGGCTTATACGCCTTCCAGCGTTACGGTGAAAAAAGGCGCCGTAATTAAATGGACCAATAATGACTATGGTGCCCATACCGTAACAGCAGATAATGGAACTAGTTTTAACAGTGGAGATATCGCCGCAGGCGGCACCTATAGCTATACGGCCAGCATAGTTGATACTTTCAAATATCATTGCACCATACATGGCCTTTCTATGGCGGGAACATTAATTGTTATTCCCTGAATTAGAATCAGAAGAAGTGTTTACAGCAGAAGTTCTGAATGGGACTACATTAAAAAATTGCCTTGCTCTCTTTATTCAAACAATACAAATGCTGCCCAATAATAAGGAGGATATTTTTTGCGCATGGTTTCCTGGGCCCTGTTGAACGCATCATGCGTATTCATTCCATTTAATTTATTACTGTACAGGAGATTCATCAATTCGGCGGTTTCGGCATCCGGCACCTGCCATAAGCTTAGCAGCATATTTTTTACACCCGCTAACTTAAACGCTCTTTGTAATCCAAATACTCCCTCCGTACCTTTAATATCGCCTAATGCGGTTTCGCAGGCACTTAATACTACCAGTTCAGTATTGCTTAAATCGAGAGTGGAAATTTCATAAGCAGTAACAATCCCATCTTCCTTGCCGGGCACAGGATCGGCTCCATTCCAAACGTGGTTGGCACCAGCCATAATAATCCCGCTGCGCAATAAGGGATTGTCTGCAAGAGAAAATTGATTTTCCCCGCCAGGAGAATTATTTTTTCTTCTTTCAATAGCATTAGGAAGTGAAAAACCATGAGTTGCTAAATGTAAAATTACCGGCGAATGGCCACTGAGATCTTTTAAACTTTCTTCGGTAGCCGCTGATCCGGTAAGTGTTTTCGAACTCTTTTTATGATTGTTAAATAATTGCCGGATGCTGTTTACTTCTTTCAATGTACCGGGTAATGAATTCCAATTACCTCCTCTCATACTTCGTTTTATCTCGTCAGGCAGGCTAGTAGTTATTTCTTTTCCGGATTCGTTGATTGTGTCTTCCGTGCTGAAATGAATGCCGCCGTACAAAGCGATATCTGTCGTGCCTTTTGCTGGTGCCACCGGTATTTTCACTTCGGCAACCTGGCGAACACTGCTATATTGCCTCAGCTGGTATTTGTCAATTAAATAAGTATTGTTATCGGAGGGAAGCGCATTAAAAGCAACCCGGTTCAGTAATCCCGTCGGAGCTATGCTTATTTTTTTTTCTCCATTAAGCCAGGGTAACAAAGGTTTCCATACCAGGTTGTAAATACTATCTCCTTTTTTGCCATCTATTGCCTTATTATTTCCCAACTTCCCCCCGCGATATATTTGTTTTATAAATTGCTCCGACGAAACCGACTTGCTGTCTAACAAACGGGATAAGGCCCTTTCTTCACAAATGGGAACAAAATGAGGGTTGGTTTCCCCGGGTAGAATGATAAAGGCTGCGTATAAAATGGAATCGGTCCAATCATTGTTATAATAATTAAATCGTACAAATTCAATAGCTGCCTCTCCGGGTTTTATGTGTTGTTGAACTTTTTCAAAATCTATTTGCTGATTTTGCTGATTGTTGCTATACACAACCGACCGCTGGTTGATCTGTTTTTCAAGATCATTCGTTGATTTTTCAAAATTGTCCAGATCCTGCATACGGGAGAGGACAGGTAAACTATACTGTTTTGAAAGGATTGATTTATTTGATTGCCATTGAATAACTAATTGCTGAAGCTGCGCGTTCCCATTTTTTCTTACCTGTTGCAATACAGTGGCGCCATTATTTAATACAAATCCCTTCAATTGGAGCTGTTGGGCACAGGTTTGTTTGATAAAATCGGAAGAAGCAGACGGATGGTTGTATAATAAAGAGGGGGACAATTGAAAAAAGCCTCTTTCATTTTCCCACCATTTCAGCTTTTCCTCTTCGCTGAAGCTGATCCAGTTTTTTTGAGTATGGGAGATAAGAATCCTGGAACTTTCTATACAATATTTTTCTGCATTCAAATAGTCTTTCTTTTTCAGGTAAAGGGCTGCGAGGTTACTCAAACTGGTAATATAATCCGGATGCTCCTCTCCCAAAACTTTTTTTCTGATGGACAGCACCGTTTTCAGGAGGGGCTCGGCCGCGGAATAGTTGCCCATACTGATATATAATAATCCAAGGCCATTTAGAATTTGTAAATAGCTGGGGTGATCCTCCTCCCATGTTTTTTTTGCGATATTCAGGGCCTTTTTCCATAAGGGCTCGGCCACCGAATACATTCCCTCAAATTCATATAATGCCGCGAGGTTATGCAGGCTCAATGCATATTCCGGGTCATCTTCTCCCAGTATTTTCCTTCTTGCATTCATGACTTTAATATAGAGCGACTTGGCTTCAGCATTGTTTCCCATATGTTCATAAAGCCCGGCGAGGTTATTAAGCGTGTTTATATATATAGGGTCCTCTTCCCCGAGTAGTTTTTTTCGGAGGGATACCGCCTGCTGCAGCAATGGTTTCGACGCGGAATAATTTCCAATGCTCATGTAAAATACTCCCAGGCTGTTGAGGCTGTATGAATAGTCCAGGTGGTCTTCTCCTAATAGCTTCTTTCTGATATTCATTGATTCGATGTAGAGTGGTTCCGCTTCTGCGTATTTTCCCATGCTGGTATACAGGACAGCCAAATTGTCGAGGAGGATTGCATAATTTATTTCATTTTCCCCGGGTAGCCTCTTAATTACAACCAGGGCTTGATGATAAAGCGGTTCAGCCGCTGCGTAATTACCCATTTTCTGGTATAGAATTGCCAGGTCGCTCAGACTAACAACAAAATCGCTGCTCTCTTCTCCTTTTGTTTTTTTTGTTATTGCCAGTATTTCTTTATACAAAGGTTCGGCGAGAATGTATTTATTGGTGGTGCTATATAAGGTGGCCAGTTCGCTGAGGCTACTGAGGTAATAAGGGTGGTCTGCTCCCAGCAATCTTTTCCTGATAGCCACTGTTTTTTTAAAAAGTTCTTCTGCTTGTAAGGATTTGCCCAGGTCTTTATACAAAAATGCCAGGTTGTTAACACAGGTGGCGTATTCCGGATGTTCTTCTCCTTTTTTTGCTTCGATGATGGCCATAGCCTCTTTAAAAAAAGTCTCTGCCTCCGAAGATTTATTGATTTTATGGTGCAGTAATCCCAGATTGCTCAGGCAGGTAGTATACGTGTAAGAAGTATCTCCAAATTCTTTTTTTGCCTCTTCGAGGGCTTGTAAGGCGAAAGGAATTGCTTCTTGGTATTTTTCTTCATTGAAAAGATCAATTACTTTATTATTCAATTCAGCATAACGTTGTCCTTCAGCCACCAGGCCAACTAATGCCAAACACATAAATAATAATAAGCGTGGCATGCCAGTCAAATAATTTCCGAAAAGATATTACATTATATTTCGTGGGCAATACCCTTCAATGGGTATTTCTTTCGTTCATTTAGTTATTTCCAACGCTTTGGCTATAATACTCGCCGAAAGTTCATCCAGTTTATCTTTTAAACCTATAACCTGTAATCCTTTTCCTTTAATCGCTCTATATTGCTTGATGCTAAAAGTTACCGTAATAGAATTTTCCAGTATTGAATATTCGCCAATGATAGAAAAGGCGTCGGGCGATTTGGTGCCTCGCTGGTATCTTAATTCACTTTCAGCCTTCGAGGAAAACTCTGCCAGTTGATTATCTAAGGCATCACCGAAATCCAGGTCATCGTCCACATTAACCGATCGGTCACTGTTCTGAAAATTACTGCTTCTGAATAAAGGCTTCCCCGGCGGTAAAGAAATTTTAGCTATTACACTGTCATCTACCACTCCGATATTAAAATTGGTGTTTGAAAAAATCTGCGGCACCTGTTTTGCTCCTATTTCACTAGCCATATCACTAACTGTTTTTCCCGCTTTGGCAAACCATAGGCTCAGGTTCAGATATCGGTTATCTTGTAATACTGCCGGGTCTTGTTTGACAGCTTCCAGAAGGGCGTAAGTCAATAAGCCCTGCTGCAATCGCCCCATTTCATAGGCACTCTGGGTGCTTGAGGAAGCGGATAAAATGAACATGCCGGCCTCCGCATTAAGTTTATCAATCGCCTTTGCCTGTTGGGTGTTAGACTCCATATCTGTAATAGCCTGGCCACTCTGGCAGGCATCAAAAATTAATATTCTTCTTTGTGCTTTCATCAGGGAAGGGTTCATCCACTCAATGAGTTCTTTGGTGCTTATACTGCTGTTTGGTAAACCAACCGATTGCCCTAATGTATCCGCTTCGGCCGTTAAGAAATAAAACAACTTAGTGCTGTCTCCTGCTACGAACCCATGACCTGCAAAAAACAGCAACAGAATATCATTGGCGGTGGCTTTACTACCGATCTCTTCTATGGCTTTTCGAATGCTATCCTTTTTGGGTACCTGGTAACGGTCTTCCCTGGTGGTAAAGTTGTACATGAATACGTGGTCCTTCCCCTCTATATTAAAATATTTTTGTGCGGCATTCGAAATGGTGGCAGAGATATCCGTAGCATCTTTTGCGGCAAACTGCAAATTCATATTCCTGCCCTTATACTCGCTAACACCCACCACGATGGCATACAGGTTGGCCGGGTTCGCGTTATTTTTATTGCCTCCACTTACACTCACTTCCGCTCCGCGGGAAGAAATAGAACTTTTTTCCGGGTATGCTTTTACACTTAATATATTATTTGTATCGTTTGCCTTTGTGTCTGACTTTAAATAAATGTTTATATTTTCTTTTTTAATAGTTAATTCGTAAGAGTCTCCCTTTTTTTCCAGTTCCTCCGGCTTGAAAGGTTTTGTTTTGGTGCCGTTAATACTTACTACCGTTTCCCCTAATCCACCGCCCCGGGGTGTTATGGCGAACTTATACTCATCGTCCATACTACTTAAAATTTCTATTTCCGGGGTTCGGTTACAGATATTCAATTCTTCCAGGGAAGGGGCATTGATGATATCATTGTTATTAATGCGTTCGGCGAGATACGGAACCCAGAGAGAATCTTTTACCTGCTCCAGGGTTATCATTTCAGTACCGCAAGTGAAATAAAGTGATTTGCGGGCCCCTTCTGTTCCATCGTATCGGCTATTACTGTCAATAACTAAATAATCGTTTTTGTCTTCTGATTTCTCTATTTTATTTAATGCGAAGAAAGTAAAGAGGCACTTGCCGGAAGACAAACTCCAGACTTTCGAAGTATTATCCCAGGAAGTGGTCACGAGTTTTTTTCCATCTTTACTATAATGAACAGATGTAACTGCTTCGGAATGGCCCTTGAGATCCGCTATCCATATTCCCGTTACCGCATCCCAAATTTTAGCGGTCTTATCATTCGACGCGGTAGCGATGGTTTTTCCATCGGGGCTGATTTCGGCCGACCAGATAAAATCATTATGTCCGATTAAACTTACCTTCGGCTCTCCGGTAATAGCATCCCAGATAGTAGCGGTTTTATAGCGGGAGGCTGTAAGAATTGAATTTCCATCGGGGTTAAATTGCGCCAGCATTACTTCATAACCATGCCGGCCGATATTTCTTTCAAAACGACCGGTGGCTGCATCATAAATCCTGACGGTATCATCTGCCGAGGCGGTAATAATTTTTTTTCCATCCGGGCTAAACTGAACTGAGTAAACGGGCAGGGTTTGGCCCCACAATTCTCTTATCATTTTCCCGGTACCGGCTTCCCAAATTCTAACGGAAGTATCGGCAGATGCCGTTACAATTTTTCTTCCTCCTTTTGGATCTTGCGGGCAGGCCGGACTGAACCGGGCAGTAAATAATTTACTTTTATGCCCTACCAGTTCGTATAAAGGTTCCCCGCTAACCCCATCCCAAATAACTGCCGTACTATCCCAGGAAGCGGTAACAATTTTTTTTCCGTCCGGGCTGAATTCGGCATAATACACCGGACCCGAGTGCCTATTTAAACTCATTATCAGTTTGCCTGTTAGGGCATCCCATATTTTGGCCGTACGGTCATCTGAACTGGTAACCATAAAATTTCCATCGGGGCTGAATTGGGTGGAATGGGTTAAGGAAGTTCGGCCAACCAGAGTTGTCAATCGCCGGGCCGTAATGGCATCCCATGTTTTCGCGGTATTATCGTACGATGCGGTAACAATTGTCTTACTATCCGGGCTGAAATGCGCCGACATTATTTGGTTCTTATGACCAATCAGATTTCTTTCAAACTTTCCGGTTGTTGCCTCCCAGATTTTAGCATTTCTTCCCTTCGAGCAGGTAACAATCTTTTTTCCGTCAGGGCTGAATTCGGCGGAGTAAAGTTCTCTTTGGTGTCCGGTTAATCGGGTAATAAAACGTAAACTATCAATACTCTTGTCTACATACCATAACATAGCAGTACTGTCGAGTGATGCTGTAACTAATAATTTACCATCCGGGCTGAATTGAGCGGAGATAACACTTCTCTTATGCCCATTAAATTCAAACCTGTATTTCGCAGTCTCTACATTCCACATTATGGTAGTGGTATCTGCCGAAGCAGTGACAATGAATTTTCCATCGGGACTGAATTGGACGCTATTCACATCTGATGAATGCCTTACTTCATTTAAATAATTTCCGTTAGCTCCATCCCAAATTTTGGCGGATCCATCTTTGGAAGCGGTAACAATTCTTTTTCCACCGATGGAATCATCAGCACAAACCGGGCTGAATTGGGCATAAGTAAGTTCCCTGGTATGCCCATCCTCCCCACTTAAATCAAAGAGAATTTCTCCTGTTGATACGTCCCATATTTTTGCGGTCTTATCTCCCGAGACAGTAATAATTTTTTTTCCATCCGGGCTGAACTCAGCATAATAAACAACTTTAGAATGCCCTTTTAGAATCCAAACAATAGTGGCAGAAGCGACATCCCATACTATGGCCGTTGAATCCCAGGAAGCCGTTACAATTTTCTTTCCATCCGGGCTGAACTGGCCTGAAATGACATCGGAATTATGTCCTTTTAGATCGGCCAAAAGGCTACCGGTGGCGGTCTCCCAGATTTTAGCCGTCTTATCGTTGGAGGTGGTTACAATTTTTTTTCCATCGGGACTGAAGCGTGCGGACCTGACTATATCCGTATGCCCAATAGGTAACATAAGTTTGGGACCCTGGGCAAAACATGTATTGTATATTGAAAACAAAAAGCAAAAGGGCAATATCAGCTTAGGGGGCATCAACTTATTTTTTAATAGATATGAATATAATAGCAGGAAATAATGAGTGACTGACATTTGTCAGGGATCGGAAGCATTATTCTTCAAAACAAAAAACTGCAATTCGCTCCATCATTATCAATTCCCCACCATTTTGATCTATCCAAATTTAAGTTATGTGAACAATAGTCCGGATTTATTTGATATTTGTTTATTAAAGTGGAACAATGAAGGGCTTCTGTTTGAATTGAAGGGCTCATTCGTCATCAATTTTTCGCAAAACGGTATTGAATCGATACGAAAAATGGATAAAAGGGAAGATAAATAACCTGATTTCATTATAAGTGAATGAAGTTCTTCCAAGGTGTATGTATTGATTGAATTTGGAAGGTAGATAATTATTATATGATGACAGCCATTATAACATGAATTAATGTTGCCCCGGGCAATATTTCAGTTCTATTTCCTTTCTAAATTGTACACCAGGGAAACCAACCCGGTGGAATATGTTTTTGTATCTACAAGATGTAGCTTTATCCTCTTCATTATTCCGGTGAACATTGGTTTTCCGCTTCCCAGCAATATAGGATGCACCGCTAATGAAATTTCGTCCACCAGGCCGAGATTCATCAGGGAACTGGTTAAACTGGCTCCACCAAAAAGCCAGATGTCCTTTCCTGCCTCTTTTTTTATTTTCTCAATAGATTGTTTTATATCACCTGATAATATAGTAGTCCCCTCTTTTGCTTTCTTAAGGGTATTAGAAAAAACATACTCTTTCATAGGAGGCATTCCTCCACCTCCTTCCATGGTTAATGCCAATTCGTACGATTTTCTTCCCATGAATACCGTGTCAATTCGTTTAAAGAATTCGGACATGCCGTAATCCTGGTCGGTGAAACACCAGTCATATTCCCCATGAGGGCCTTCAATAAATCCATCCAGGCTAACCGCGACCCCTAATATTATTTTGCGCATGGTTAATAATTTTAATGAAACAATAAAGGAACACAATTCAATATTCTATTAGATACGTTCTTATAAGTTTGATCAATCTACGGGAAGGAATTAACTTATTAATTGTTCTATCTATCTAACTCCGGCATCCTGTTACCCTTGAGTTAGTAAACAAAGGCTGTCTTCGATAGCTTCCACCGAATGCCTTGTATTGATCGGTATATCTGTTTCATCGTACATTTCCAGTGTTATTTCCTTAGCATTTTCTTTATAAATAACCTTACCGATAAGGATAGTTAGTTTGGAGGGGAGCGGGGCCTCATGATCTTTCAGTTTCATTCCGGACCTGAACCCGATAACTAATACTTTAAAGTGGTTCCCTTTATGAATAGCTTTTGCAACGGGGTGCTTTGCCGTTTCCAGTTCCTGTAGAATTTCTTTAATTGTCATAATACGTTTTTGATTGTAAAGCTTTTTATTGCATAGCAAAAATACATGGATAGTGCTACTAATAAATTAATGGATAAAATACGAATGTTTTTATTAAGCTTTTTATCAGGTATTTTCCTGATCGGGATATTAGACGAATGCAGGGTAAAACAACCCTGATCTCACAACTTTATTTTTAATGCTTCACCTATTAATTTTTTTTCAAAAATAGCCTTGCTTTTTCCAGTTCCGGTCTGCTTGAGTTAGGAGAATTCGCTATGTTGGTTAATCGCCCGAAATAGTAAGCTGCTTTTTCTAAATTATTCAGTCGGGCACTTGATAATCCTGCCCCATATAATCCATTAAAGCGGTTGGGATGTTTTTTTAAATCCTCCTCATACGCTTCCAATGCTTCGGAAGGTCTATTCAATTCCAGTAACATATCCCCTAATAATTCCTTTGCGGGTAGTACTTCCCCGGGCGTAACGGGACTTTTCTCTGTTTTGTCTTCCAGGTCCGCAGCGATATTCATAAGCTTCAATGCATCGTCTTTTTTTCCTTCTTTAAGTCTAATCCACGCTTCCGCTGTTTTAATCTGGATCTTCACCTGGTTTGCTTTATAGGAATCTTCTTGCGCTATCAGGGTATCATAAATTGTGTTCAGTATCCCTAATTCGGCCCGGGCCGAATCTAAATGATCCGTATGTACGGAACCAAGTACCCGGGTAAAATGAACAATAGCTTTTTGCCAGGGAAATTTTTCCCAGGGAAAGCCTGCCAGGTATAATTTCATATTAGCCGCCTCCTTCCAATTTTTATTTTCAAGAAAATAGCGGGCAGGGATGGCGGCAAAAGCATAAGCGACCTTAAAGCCTACTGGGTAAACTTCCCGGATTGTTTTAAGGTAATCATATTGTTGTTTGGCCAAATCATTTTCTCCTTTTTGCAGGTAGGCGTAAACAAGATAGTCCATGCCATGCAGTTCCTCATCCCAATGACCCTCAATGCCGGCATTCTCAGCATAACATTTGGCAGAAGCAGTAGAAATAAGATTGGATTGAATACATTCATCCCAAAGTCCCAACCTGGTAAAAATATGCGAAGGCATGTGCTGAGCATGTGCCGAAGAAGGGGCAATGGAAGCATATTTTCGCGCTGCGGGTAAGGCTAATTCCGCAAGCTCGGGATAATCGTAGCTATGAATAATATAATGAACGATCCCCGGATGATTGACTTCGCTTGGGTATAAGGCAGTAAGAATAGTCCCTGCTTTTCTTTGGTTTTTAAATGACTTATCTGCCGGATCTGCGGCACCATCAAGTGCTAAGGCATAAAATATGGCGGCTTCCTTATCTTTTGGATAATCTCTATATAATTTTTCCATTGACTTTTCAAAGCGGAGGCAACGGGTTCGATGGTCCACTTTATTCCAGTCCTCATAAAACATGGCAATAGCATCAATATAATCTGCTTCTCTCTTTGATTTTTTTGTAATAGACTTCCCGATGGAAATTGCTTTAACGCCTTTTTCCAGTTCAGCTGGCGAAGGGGGAGAAGGCCATACCTGGTGGTAATTGCACATGGCCACACCCCAGTACGCCATAGCACATTCCGGATCCTCAGAAATAATTTTAGCAAATACTTTTTCTGCCTCATCATATTCAAATGAATGGAGGAGCGCCAGGGCCAGGTTAAAATCTTTTTTTATTTTACCGGAACAGGATGTTTCAAATTCAACGGAACCAAATTGTTTATCTGGAGGGCCACAAAGTACTACCTCGCCTTGTTTAAGATTGATGGCATTGATTGCTTCAGTCGATGATGGACTCTTTTTGCCCTGGCAGGAAGAGAGTGTCAATAAAAAGAAGCTGAAAAAAAACAGCGGAGCCAGTCTTAATATGTTTTTCATTCTTGCCTCATTTTAATTTTTCAAGAATTGATAAAAGGGTTGCTGCTAACGCCCGAAGTCTGAAGGATGGCTGGTTATATTAGTTCAATTCTGGATCAAAGCTAAATAAATTTGGGGATCAGTATGTTGGCAATAATACCCACCAATAGTTCAAGCTGAAACCGAATAAAAAAGCATCATGCTTTTGCCCTGATATATAATCATTAGTTTTCAGGCACAAGGAGATTACTGGATAAAAGAAAAATAATTCGATTATCTTTTTGCTTCCTTTAAGCCGGCTGTGTTTTTGCATAATACTTATTGCGCAACCAAAACGCCACATTGACTAAGGCTATCAATGCCGGAACTTCTACCAGCGGACCAATTACACCGGCAAACGCCTGCCCGCTATTAATTCCAAATACACCAATAGCCACCGCGATGGCCAATTCGAAATTGTTACCTGCTGCGGTGAAGGCGATAGACGCATTGGTTGAATAGTCGGCTCCCATTTTCCGGCCAATGAAAAAACTAACCAGGAACATGATGGCAAAATAGATCACCAACGGGATAGCAATCCTGATCACATCAAGAGGGATCTGTACAATAAGTTCGCCTTTCAAACTAAACATAACGACGATGGTGAAAAGTAAGGCGATAAGTGTTATAGGAGAAACGACCGGGATAAACTTTGTCTGATACCATTCTTCTCCTTTTATCTTTAATAAAAAATATCTGGTTAAGAACCCGGCTAAAAAAGGAATGCCCAAATAAATGGCCACACTCTTTGCAATCTGACTAATTGTTATATCAACAACCGAACCGGTAATGCCAAACAAGGGTGGAAGGAGCGTGACAAATACATACGCGTACACACTATACAGCAGCACCTGGAAAAGGCTGTTCAATGCAACCAGGCCCGCAGCATATTCCCGGCTTCCTTCCGATAGTTCGTTCCAAACAATCACCATGGCAATACAACGGGCGAGGCCTATAAGAATTAATCCAACCATGTATTCGGGATAGTCGTGTAAAAAAGTAATGGCCAGTATAAACATCAATATTGGACCAATAACCCAATTGAGTAATAAAGAAACCCCCAGCACTTTGGTGTTTTTGAAAACTTCTTTCAGTTTATCATATTTCACTTTGGTAAATGGCGGATACATCATCAGGATTAAACCAATAGCCAGGGGAATGTTTGTTGTGCCGGTTGAGAATGAGTTTATAAACCGGGAAGAGGAAGGAAAGAAATACCCAATGCCCACTCCAATAGCCATTGCTAAAAAGATCCATAAGGTGAGGTACCTGTCTAAGAAGCTAAGCTTCTTTCTTGCATGGGCCGGGGCACAGTCATTTGCGGTCATGTTTCTAAATAATTTATTGAAGGATGACGAATAATGAGAATAAAAAAATTATAATTACCCATGTTTTGCCTGGAAAGTAATAAAGAAATTTTCCAACTCTTTCTTCACCTGCAGCCATACTTTTTCGTTGATACAATAGCTAACACTGGTGCCTTCAGCACAACCTTTTATTATTCCAATTGCCTTTAACTCTTTTAAATGTTGTGATATGGTGGCTTGCGCCAATCCTAATTCTTCCACCAGGTTGCCGCATATGCAGTGTTCGGCTTTAAGCAGGTGTTGAATAATCGCAATACGGGCAGGATGAGCCAACGCCTTCAATACAGACGCCAGTTTATTTTGCCTGGAATTAAATATTTCTGATTTTGTCATTCCCATTCAATCGCAATATTACGATAAATTTGGCTCCGGGCGTTTTGTTTAATGGAGGAATGAAAAGTTTGGTTGGATAGCGGTATGGTATTATCCCGCTAATCGAATTTGGAGAAGAAATATCAGAACGCCGGCCGCAAAACCCACCAGCGCCAGCCAGCCAATATTTTTTAGATACCACATGAATTTAATCTGTTCAATACCCATCACCGCCACGCCAGCCGCGGTACCAATTATGATAGCACTACCTCCTGTTCCGGTAGTTAAGGCAATAAATTCCCAGAATGGATGATCGGTTGGATAGGTAGATAAATCATACATGCCCTGGGTGGCAGCCACCAGGGGCACATTATCCACGATGGCGGAAAGCAACCCGAGCGCAATACCAATCAAATAATCATTTTTGAATGTATTACTAAGGAAAGAGGCAAGCTCCTTCAGGGCCCCAATAGACTGCAGGGCCGAAACCGCCAGCAATATTCCCAAAAAGAACAGGATGCTGGGCGTGTCTATCCGCTGCAATGCCCTGGCAACTGTAAATCTTTCGGCCATTTCATCGCCTTTACTTTTATGAATGAAGGTGGTGATGATCCACATTAGTCCTAATGCAAGCAACATACCCATAAAAGGCGGTAAGTGAGTAACCGTTTTAAAAAAGGGAACGAATATTAACAAGCCGGCCCCATAAAAAAGGATGATTCTTCCTTCTCTTTTCTCTTTTTGGGTACATATCGATTCAGGTAAGGCAGCCATTTTTTTTCCTCTAAACCGGAAAGCAATAAGTAAGGCTGGAATAATACAAGCCACCAGGCTGGGCAATATTAATTGCTTCATTATGTTCAGCGCGGTGATTTGTTTGCCAATCCAGAGCATGGTGGTAGTAACATCCCCTAATGGAGACCAGGCACCACCCGCATTGGCAGCTATAATGATCATGCCGGCAAACCAGAGCCTGTCTTCTTTTTCATTAAGGATTTTAGAGCATAACGAAGTCATTACGATGGCCGTGGTTAAGTTATCCAGCAGGGCTGAAAGAAAAAAAGTGACCGCGGTTAGTATTAAGAGTAATGTTGACTTGCTGGAGGTTTGAATTTTTTGTGTAATGATGTCGAAGCCATTGTGTGAGTCTATCAGTTCCACAATGGTCATGGCGCCTAATAAAAAGAAAAGAATGGAGGCTATTTCTCCCAAATGGTGAAGCAGCTCCTCGCTGACCACATGAGTCGATTCGCTTTGCAGGATATAAATTGTCCAGCAGGCCACGCCTGTTATTAACGCGGAGGCGGCTTTATTCAGTTTCAGGGGATGTTCAAAAGCAATGGCCACATATCCCAAAACAAAAACAGCAATAATAAGTGCGGTAATCATTTCAATTTGCTGGACGTATTATTTCATTTGGAATAATTAGATAATAATACATCAATTTAATTATAGAATTAATTAAATAATAATATTCGGTTGGCAAATTTAGTGTTTAAAGGAATACGCGGTAATTAACATATTATCCGGTGGGGAATCTATTTATTGCTGCTCGGCGTCTCGGCTAATTAAGGAACACAGCCTTATTGGAATTTCTCCTACATCTACCAATAATAGGATTGGCTGGTTCACCAATGGATGGTGACCGGGGAAAAGCAACGATTTAAAACTATCAATCAAATGAGCAAAACCTGCAATGATGAGCAATAACCCTAATCCCGAAAAATATAGCCTGACGCATAAGCCAATTGACCAAACAGTTCATGCATAATTAAAAAAACTCCTGTTATTACCACGGTTAGATATAATACCCCGCCAAGCCTGGCTGTCTTTTTTAGTGAAAGCACGTTTCGTTCCATGTTAGGTAGTTTGGGTTTTGTGCATTTTCCCGGTTGTCCTTATTCCTTTAAACAGAAGCCAAAAGCATAATATAATTTCGAAAATAGTCATCCCTGAATCGAACCACCATAGGTTGACGGTGTTTTCGAATGCGGGGAAAATGATAAAAGTAATAGTACAGGCCACACACCACGCCGAGGAAATTATACCGAAAGCAGCCAATGCTCTGGGGATATAATTCGACTTATACCACAACCAACTACAAATGGTGGAGGCTATTGACCAAAACAGCAAGCCTACATAATAGGCATCATAGCCAGAGAGGTAAACCTTCGCCAGCGCCTGCAAACGATCTGTTTCAAAAACCTTCAAATAATCGTTACTTCCGATGAGGCGCAGGGCAGTAAAAAAATTGAGAACAACATAAATCCATACCAAAGCATATACAAATCGTAAGAATGTTGCAAGCAATGCAAGAGTCTTTTGTACCGTACTGAGGATTACGTATAGTGAGGTAAGTAATACAATAATGCCTGCGCAATAAATGAGATGGGCCATGATGCTAAGACGAAATAGAGATTCGTGCGCCAATATATTCTTCGCCGTTTCCGTCGCGTTGTTCGGTATAATCAGACGGGCATTGATACCAAAATTAACGGCAATGATTATCGCCGTGGTTAAGAAATATGCAAATCCGGCGTTTTTTGCTGCTTTCTTTTGTGAAGAAATGCTGGTTTGATTTTCCATTTGTACTAGTTATTATGTTGAATTAACCCGTAACTGTTTTATAAGCCTGCTAGTCTTGTTTTTTTTTGAGTGAGTTCAATTTTTTTTTTGGTAATTTACTTTATCTTTTTCGCATCCGCTTGTCTGCCAGCTTGATTCAAAATTGCTTTCATTACCTTGCCTGAATCGTCTTTGACAAATTCAAGCTGAGCATCATTAACTTTGACAAAGAACTTATTTTCTGTTTCGGCAAACATTTCAATTTTTTCCTGTCCTGCCCCTTGTAGGAAAAGTTTACCTCGCTCTTTGGTTACTATAAAAGAAAAAATAAATGGAATTTCATATTCACCAACGTAAGTTTCCAATATCTTTTCATCCACTTTTATTCCGTCCTCGTTTGGGATGGGGTTATTGGTTCTATTCCAAACCTCATTTCCGGTAAGTGTTTTGCTTGTTAATTTATCAATTTCGCCTTTTTCATTTTTTGAAAATTCCATCGTTAGCATTGCATCATCAGAGAAAAACATATCTTTTTGATACGCTTTTAGATAAGACTTTGGACCTCTACCAAGTTGAGAAAACAACTTATTTTCTGACACAGTAATGATTCGTTGTAGACCTTTTTCATTTTCATAAATGCCTTCGTATCCTTGTAAAATCACATTTGGCATGGGTATCTCTTTGTATTCATAAGGTTTTCCACTGGCAAGGGCTGCTAACCAAAATGTAATATCCTTGGGGTTATTGCAGTCACAATTAGAAAAAATGGCCACAAAAACATCTTTTTCGGGCAAATAAATTTCCATTGTCACAAAACCATTAATTTTTCCACCATGCCAAATAGATGAGTTTTCATAAACATAGCCCAAATTCCAACCGTAGCCATAAGCCGTTTCTTTTTCATCGGTCAATTTATACCTTGCAAAAGCTTTATCAAGACTTTCTTTTTTGACCAATTTATGGGAATGAACGGCCTGGTGCCATTTGAATAAATCCTCTACTGTTGATTGTATTGCACCTGCCGAGTAAGCATGAGTCATGTTTAGAGGTTGGGAGTTTTCAAAACCACTCTCACCCTGGCTATAAGCACAAGCTCTGTTTTTAATGATTCGTGTGTCATTAGCGTATAGTGAATTGGCCATACCCAGGGGCTTGAAAAAATGTTTTTCAAGGTATTCCGAATATGGGTGGCCCGTAATTTTTTCGATTATATAACCCAGTAAAAAATAGTTTGAATTACTGTATTGAAACTTTGTACCAGTGGCAAAGAGCATCGGTAAGTTCTTGAAGAAATCAATCATTTCATTTGGTGTGAAATCCAATGTCCCTCTTATGGCATTGTCTGTAATACCTGTATAATTCTGAATACCCGATGTATGAGTCAGCAAATGCTCAATCGTGATTTTATTTCCTTGTGTAGGATAACCGGGGATAAACCTTGTGATTTCATCCTGCAAATTCAACTTTCTTTGTTCCATCAATTGCAATATCGCCACAGCAGTAAATTGCTTGGTAATAGAGCCAATCCTGAAAACATTGTCGACCTGCATGGGCATGTTTAATTCCAGGTTTGCCATTCCGAAGGCTTTTTTATAAATGATTTGACCATCCCGGGAAACCAAAGCTGTTGCACCCGGTTCATTAGCCCTGAATTGCTCCGACAGCATTTTATCAAATTGAGCGGCAAGTTGCTTAACGTCTTTTTGTTGAGCAAAACTAAGATTGAACAATAGTCCCAATGCGATAATTAGAGTTTGCCTAATTGAATTCATGAGTCATGTTTTTTGGTTACCCGGCCTAATTCGAATGATATAATTTTTAATTGTCCTCACCAGTATAATCGATGAGTATAAACTTCTTTTATTTTCTGTATGATTCAATTGAATGAACCTGCGGATTTGCCGTCTATTTATAATTTCTTCATCCATGTTTCCACAATATATTTTCCGATTGCTTTTCCCATCTGTAGTCCTGTATCATTATCTGTTTTAAAATGAATGCCCGCATAGAACCTGGAGTCGGCACAGTCTTGTGCCAGTTGCTGAAAATGTTTTGCATCTGCCGGAAAAAAATATTCCATTACTGCGCTGGTAGTGCCGGCGCCTAGCGCATGACCCGATGGATAACCCGGGAAAGGCGGGGTGGCGATCAGCGGTTTATAGGTACTATCCAATTGAGAGGGCCTGATTCCCCAATACGTGTATTTGGCATCAAAAATGGCAATGGCTGCATCACGGTAGGCGATGTGTAATATAGCATATATCCTGGCAGCGGCCGGTGCATCATCCATCATTCGGTATTCAAACAATTTCTTACCTGCCTCATCCGACCAGAAATCAAATCCACCATTGTTTGCCCAATAAAAAGCAAGCGAACGGGATTTGAATGTTTGTTTGAAATCTTTCAGCTCTTTCATCTCCTTTTCAAAATCGGGCGGCGGTGCCGGCCTGAACTGATCAGGTGAACGCAATACGATAGGGGTACAGGTGGCCAGCGTTATACCCATCGGGAAAGGGCCGGTCCATTTTTTGGGATCTTTATTCATGTTGCCATCCCAAACTTTGTCGGAACCGTCACGCTTTGCTTTTTCTATAATCAGGTTTGCGACCTGTTCACCTAATTTCCAACCAGCTTCTGTATCACTGGGGAATTGTACGCCTGCATCAATCCGTGATTGTGAAGCGGCACGTGCCAATTGCAAAATGGAATCCGTTTTCTCAGGGAAAAAATAGGCAAGTACATAGGCAGCGGCTGCCGCTGTTACTGTATGTTCGCAAGGATATGAATAAGTAAGCGGAACCTCGATAAGCGGTTTTAACGAAGGGTCATAAAAATTCGGCCTGTTCCTTTTATATTTTTTCTTTTCCTTCCAGGCTAATATCGTAGCATCATAAATAGCAATATTCATCCACGCGGTTGGAATGCGAAGCAATACTTCCGGCTTTTGATCGATCAATTTCGGTGCAATCTGATTCCATCGGTATGAAGGGGCCCCGGCATTCCAATACTTTATTGCCGCCCATTTTTTTTCATCTGTTTTTTCCATACCTTTTTTGATCAATGGCAGTTCGGCTTTTGATTGGAGGACCGTTGGTGGCGCAGCAATGCTTATTTGTTGTGGATTATCCAGCAACCAGGTTTTCCAGTTGGCTGCTTCATAATTGGCGGAGTGGCCGGGTTGAGCATTCGCAATGACTGACGTGAGCATGATCAGCAGAATAAGATTAACTTTTTTCATAACCGTGATTTTGATTTACTTGTTATATTGTTAATAATCGGCCCAGACTTTATTTACATACATTTTTTTGTCAGCAATTGAGCCAACAATAAGTTTATCTTCTTAAGAACCTTGGGCTGTTATTGGATCCGCCGGGTGGAGGGCAGCAGGATTAAAACCTTTTACCATCAACCATATGCCCAGAAATATTTCATTCAATCCCATTGGGAACATGATCTTGATTCCACCAACGGAATGGCCATAAATATTCGCCAGGATTTCTATTCCTATTAAAACCACCCCTATCAGCCCCCATACTGAAATAAATCGTGGGACTAGTTTGGATTTAAATAACAGGTAGTAAAACAGCGAAACGTTCAGGCAAAAACCCAGGAGCATCAGCACTTTTGTAAAATCCCTGGCTTCTAATAAATAGTTACCTAATTGCTGCAGATAAGAATGTTCAGGAATTGGGGCATTCACATATTCTTTACTTAAGGATAAGAGGGTAAGCAGGAATATACCACTTATAATTACCATGATCCATTCAAATAGCCGGAGCCCTAGATACCAGAGGGCAATGGGTTCACTATGTTTTTTCAAGATGGGAAAGAGAATTACGGCAATCCCGAATACGGCTGCTCCGCATACTAAATCCAGCAGCATGGCAGATACCACTTTGTTTGAATGGTTGGAGAGTGCTAGCAGGAAATCTTTGCTATTTAACAGGGGAGATAATATCACCATGTGGCTGACAACGGCGGCTGTCATCTGCACCAGGAATAAGGCACCCACAAATCGTACGGCATTTTTGGTTGTATTCATACTGCTGTTTTGTTTATATTTCTAATACCTAAGAGATTCAAAATAAAAGCTAGGGGGTTGCCTCCTTAATCCTGGAGCCCCTTATCAATAACCATAACATAAAAATTAATTCACCGTAAAAAGTAAACATGGCTGCATCCAGGTTGAGGTTTGGATAAAGAAAAGGTTTCAACGCATTTGCCAGGTAACCTAATCCTGCAACCATCAACAGGACCCCCAGTATACGGGGAATATAACTGGACTTGAAAACCAGATAACCAAGAAGTAATAGGTGCAGACCAAAAAATAAAATACCAAAATACCAGCCATCTTTGAACGCGTTAATGGAGAGCTGTACCTGGGCATTAAGCCGATCGGGCTCCTGCACCGATAAGGACCCGGGCGTTTTTAATAATTTTAGTATTGTAACAAGATTAGCGAGCGCTACCAGGGCGATGATAGTGTACACCAATCTGCACCAGGCGGTGAGTTGTGAAAGGGATTGATTTACCGGTTTGAGTAAAACATACAGTGCCCACGCTGCGAACAAATCACAAATAAAGGTTAGCAGGTATCCAAAGGTGCCGGCCCGGAAAAGTGCTTCATTCGCAATAATATTTTCTGTTGTTTCTGCTGCATTTCCCCGCACAATAAGTTTTGGGAACACATACAGCTCAGCAAAAGGGGCACATATTACCATGGCAAGTATGGAAAGGCCCGCTATAATCGCCGCCCGGCGGAGCGATATTTCTTTCGGATGACTTGTCACTACATGGGTAGAAAGGCTTATGGCAGTCATGTTTGTATTGTTATTTTGTATGTCCTTTTGTTGAGTTTGTGGCCTCGAACCCGGGGATTTCAGTTTTGACAGTTGCGCAGCTTCCCCGGGATCTTACACAAGAATAGATGAATAAAGAAAGCAGGACAAGTGATCGTCAATAAACAACAGGTTATAGTAAACAAACAGCGTAAAGTCTCCCGGAACCGTTTCTAAGGAGAGCACTTTTTTATTATGTTTATGTAGAGAGCATTTATTTGGGGAAGTGATAATGCCAGGTAAAACCGGTAAGCTGGATTGGAGATGCGCACCAGGCTTGGGATAAAAACGCTTTTCAATAAACAGTGTCAATGGCTCCTTCTTTGAAGAGAGTTGAGAATGTCACTAATTGACTTAATAAGGAAATTGGTATACCGCCATCAGCGTTACATAGACTATAAAATGAAAAGAGAAAGATTTGCCTAATTTTATTTCTTAATGGGTAAGATGAAAATATCAATCAGGCGGAAGCGGGTTAAATTATATTTATGGATTAGCTTGGCATTTTTATTACTGAATACTTTTGGCGAACTAATAAATTACCCGGAGACGGCACTGAAAAGATTTTTGAATAGTATATGGCTAATTAGCTATCTCACCATAATAAATTACTTTTTATTCGAGTACGCTCTTGCTTTTATCAAGTTAAATTGGAAAAGAATTCTAATAGCCCCCTTGCTGTTGTTCGGTTTCCTGATGATGTATTCCTTCGGTTCGTATGCCTGGAGGCAGCTTGGTATCCATCTGCATGTTTATTTTCAGTTAATTGATAAGCCCACTTTCTATAAGGTAGTAGAATACCAGATGGGATTCAGCATGGCATCAGTTTTCTTTTATGGTATTACCAGGCATATTTATAACTATATAAAATTAAAGCAGGCGGCGCAAAAACTGCTTATCGAAAAGCAGCAGGCCGAATTGAATTATCTCAAGTCGCAAACCAACCCGCATTTTTTATTCAATACCCTAAACAATATTTATTCTTTAGCCAGGGACAAGAGTGACCTGGCACCGGAATCCATTTTACGGCTCTCCAAAATATTGAGGTTTATGCTATATGAAACCGGCGGAGCCTACATAGCAATAGAGCAGGAACTGAAAATTATCAATGATTATATCGAGTTGGAAAAATTGCGCTATGATGATTCATTGCGGGTTAATTTTAATCATGATATTGAAGACATGAAACAAGCCCTGCCTCCATTATTGCTGATTCCCCTGGTAGAGAATGCATTCAAGCATGGTGTTTCAGAAACGCGCAATCAACCGTTTGTGGATATTCATCTTTCAGTAATAAAAAGGCAGTTAACGTTTATGATTAAAAATTCTTCCGAAAGGGTTTCCTTTGAAGCGAGCCCTATCCCCGGGGAGACCGTGGTAAAAGAGAATATTGGTCTTTCCAACCTGCGGCGTCAATTAGAATTACTTTACAAAGAATATGAGCTCTCTGTTCAGCATGGGGAATCGGTGTTTACTACTACGTTAAAAATTAATTTAGCAAGCCATGTCTAAAATAAAATGCATAATAGTAGAAGACGAGCCATTAGCGGCAAAGGTTTTGTCGGATTATATTTCGCAGGTTCCCTTTCTGCAGTTGCAAGCAACCTGTAAAGATGCTATTCTGGCCACTGAATACCTGCGGGATAATTCAACCGATCTTATCTTTTTAGATATTCATCTGCCCAAACTAAAAGGCATGGCTTTCTTAAAAACTCTGGCCAATCCCCCGGCGGTAATTATTACTACTGCTTATCAGCAATATGCAGTGGAAGGGTTTGATTTAAATGTAACGGATTACCTGTTAAAGCCGTTTGAG
The DNA here is from genome assembly GCA_963775145.1 of uncultured Chitinophagaceae bacterium. Lineage (GTDB taxonomy): Bacteria > Bacteroidota > Bacteroidia > Chitinophagales > Chitinophagaceae > Endoryza. The sequence goes on along the minus strand of CAVZHZ010000003.1, from coordinate 38,869 downwards.
TTTGAACGATTTTTAATTGCAGTAAATAAGGTAAAGACAACCCAGGCAGACGTACATAAACCGACCGAATCCGGGGAGACCAAAGATTTTATTTTTTTGAATGCGGAAAGAAAGAAGGTAAAAATATTGTTCTCGGAAATTGTTTATATCGAAAGCCAGCGGGAGTACATTAAAATCGTTACCACGAAAAAAGAATATTTTTCGAAAATGAGTACGCATGAAATGGAGGAACTTCTGCCTGCCAACGGCTTCAAAAGGGTTCACCGGTCTTTTATCGTTTCTGTAAGCAAGATTGAATCTTACTCGGCCGATACGGTGGAAGTTAATGGCGTATCCATTCCCATTGGCCGGGGCTATAGGGATAATATTGAAAAATGGTAGCATGGTTAAACTATCGTAATTCAGGATTAAAGGATATAGTGCTCAACAGAAAGTGTTCATTCCATCTCTTTACTCAGGAGTCTTTCTTTTTGAAATTATCTGCCAGCAGGAAAACAAGGCCGATAGCCAGCCAAAAACCTGCTTTAACCCAGTTCCGTGTTTGAAAAGCTTCCAGCGTGGCTACGCCAAAAAAAAGAATAAACACCGTAAAGTTGGTACCTAACTTTATTTTTTTCATTTCCATTTCTTGTTTTATACCGGGTGTTTGAATCTGATATTTAAGAAGTGTTTTGAATCATCTTAATTTCTTCTCATCAATACCAATTTTATATGTTGCCAATCAACCTCCAGGGTTGAATTATGACGCAAGATATTTAAAAAGATGCCTGTTGGCGAAAAGCCAGCAGCCGGTCAGAAAATTCCCGGTTTAGATTTCTTGAAACGGGCAGATGCTCTTCCAGCCCTTTTAATTTTATTTTATAACCCTGCGCATTTCCATCAACTTGTTCAATTTTATCCAGGTTTACTATGTAAGCACGATGGCAGCGAAAAAAAGTGGAATGAGGGAACACGGTCTCCGCAGCTTTTTTCATAGTCATTCTTACAATGAAGTAGGTAAGTTTACCTTTTTCCTCAAAAAATATTTTTATATAATTGCTGGCCGCTTCAATATAATATAAATGACCTGCCTCAATTGTTTTTTTTTCCGCCTGGTTGTCACTTTCAAAGGTTAGCATTTCCTTAGAGGTTGAAGCCGGGGTGGCAAGACTGGTTGATTCAAGACTTCTTTTTTCATCCAGTTTCTTTTGAAGTGCGGCCGCTTCTTGTTTGAATTGATGCAACCAATGGTTTTGTTTATAAAGCGTGTAAATGATAATGGGTAAAAATCCAACTGAAATAGCAATGCCCTGGTAATAGAGCGCTTGTTTCCAGCTTTGTGCTGTATGGAATAGGAGTGGCGATATTAAATAGTTTACCAGTCCTACCAGGATTACAATAGCCGCCATATTGCCGATTTGTTTTCCGGTTGTCCATTTTTCTTCGCTATAAAATGTGGGAAAGAAAAAGTTTAAAAATAAATAAGATGTAAAAATGCAGCCGAAAGTAACCAGCCCAAATAACAGGCTGCTTTTTACCATCAGGCTCTTATCGACCTTTTCCAGTTCAAACGGACGGAAGACGAGAAGGAAAATGCTTACAAAAGCACCAAAAACAACCGCCGTTATTATTCCGGATTGCCAGGAAATATTATGTGGAAATGGCCGCCTGAATATATTCATGTATTCGTAATTGATATACCATGTAAAGTTAGGCAAGACTTCGCAGGTACCGTGATTCTTAACCATCGATTATCTACGAAGTCATTTATTATTTATTTTCCATTTATCCTCGCCTGAAGTTTTTTCGTTTGTTCCAGGCCCCAAACGGGCGAGAGACTGTTTTCGGGTATGAACTGGGAAAAATTATTCAGGGCTTTTTCGATTATAGGCTTTGCTGCATCCGGACCACCTCCCATAGCCGCCGGGGTAAACAATTTTGTTCTCGCTTCAATTAAATAAGGACGGGGGTTTAATGGATTTTGTTGCTTGGAAGTTTTTAAAAAAGCGGCAGCCTCTGCACTATATGTTTGCCATCTGTTCATGGGATCGACGAGAATTTTTGTATTCGTAATCATTCCCTGCAAGGCAGATAGTTCAGAATTATTTTCTGTTAGCGATCGGGCTTTATTGATATATTCTTCGGCTTTTGCTGTAAGTGGATCAATCAATGTTTTTTCAGGTGTATTGACGGCCATGAATCCATAGCAAAGTGCGGCATAATACCAGGGCTGCCAGTATTTTTTTTCTGTATTGCCGATCCGCTCAAAAGAATTGGCCAGGGCAACAAATGTGGCCCCCGATACTGGCGGTGTCCAGGATTTGTAAGTTTGTTTCCATGGCAAGTATGAATTTTTTTTCTTCCGGACCGATCATGGCAGGTTGTGCTATACCAGAGCCCCCTACACATAAGGAGGTGAGAAGAATACCCATTGCTTTTTTCATTGTTTTTTATTTATAAGAGTGAATAAATAGTTGATCAATAGAACTGTGGGATTTTAATTATCTATAACTTCTTTTCTTCGGTCGTTTCCCATGCTCAGATAGATACCAATAAAATGAAACCGCCTGGCCATGGGCATGACTGCTTCACTTCGATGCAGCCCATTGCCGTCTTTATTTACCGAAAAGTGATAACCATATACCTGGTTATTTCCAAACACATTATTTGTATTGAATATGAGCACGGCATTGGCTTTGCCCAGGGTGGTTAAATAATTTACCTGTAACCCCACATTGTGATAAGCGATGGTTCGGTCTTTCATAAATTCTTTTATGGGGACATTCGGATTATAATAAGGTCGGCCACTGGCATAGGTATATGTCATGGAAAACATAGTACCGATTTTTTCTACCCATTGCTTCATAACAACATTGACCGTTTGATTGGCGGCAAAGTTGGGTTGTACTTTTGACGGGTAATCCAGGAACTGTCTTTTTGTATCTAACCAGGACCAGGAAATCCAGTAACTGAAATTTTTAAAAGATTTTTTATCGCGCCAGAACAATTCAATTCCCTTTGCATAGCCATTTCCATCATTGCTTACTGCGGATGGATTGGTTGTTGGATAAGTAACTAACCGGTTATAGGTTTTATAAAATACCTCCACGCGAAAAGTTTGTCCATTAGCTATGCGCTGGTAATTGAGGAGGTAATGGGTGGCTTTTACGAATTGTAAATGGCGGGAACGAAAAAGCAGGTTTACATCTGGTTTTTGATAAAAATCGCCGTATGCCGCTGAAACCTGTCCGCCATTCCTGAATTTATAGGCCATTGAAATTCTCGGAGATAATTTGCCCTGCTGAAGCAAAGAGCTATACTCGAACCGCGTCCCCAACCTGGCAACCAATCGGTCGGTTATATACAGATCTGTTTCTGTATACCATGCAGTATAATTATCTATTCTCTTCGTAAACGGAATACTGTCTTTCGCATATATCTCATCAATGACATGCTGATATTCCGTTCCCATATGCCATTTATTAAGGCCCTTCAGACTCCGGGTAAGTACCGCCCTTGCTTGAGTAGTATAATTAATAATCTGAGGCAAAAAATTACCCATTATATTTTCGTTGAGCCTGGTGCTTATGTCAATATTGTCTTTGTTGTAGCTGAATCCCACGCCGGCAGTTAGCCTCCAATCAGCAGTAAGCCTTCCATGGTATGTTAGTATAGAGAATACCTGATTATTAGTAAGCCGGAAATAGTCCTGTAACTTATTTCCCTCAATGTTCGGTTTATCAAATGCAAGTATATTGTAATTGGCATAGCCGTAATACTTAAACATACCAGCTTTTGTTTTCAACTTGCCGGAAAGCTCTCCATTAATAATTTCCGGAGCTTTGGTATAGTGTACCCGCTGGGGCATTATCTTAAAATATGGTTGCAGGTTATTATAATTGAGAGTTATGCCGGCACTGGCATTTTTTCTTTTATTTAGTTGCAGCCGGGTAAGTGTTAATTGAGGTGAAGAGGCAATGATATTTGTTTCGGACCTGGTTGGCAGGTCATGTGTTTCCAGTGTAAGGGCGGAGGATAGCCCCTGGCCAAACTGCGAAGAATAACCGCCACTGCTGAAGTTGGTGCCTTTAAAAAGAAGGGGCGAAAAGCGACCCCGTTGGGCAATGTCCGGCACACTGCTAAAAAAAGGATTGGGAACCATCATCCCGTCAATAAATACTTTTGTTTCATTGCCCGTGCCTCCTCTAACAAACAAACCTTCCGTTTCTCCAATCTGCTGTGCCCCCGGTAATGTTTTTAAAGCGGCCACGATATCGGCCTGCTGGCCAGCGGTTGTTAAAATATCTAACGGCTTTAATAGAGTATTTCTTTTTTTGTCGCTTGCCTCAAAAGTTCCCGCTGCTACGGTAACGGCATCCATTTCTGAAACCTGTTCCTCTATAACCACATTAATTAAGAGAGCGCCCGGAGCAAGTAATACCTCTTTCTCCCATTTCCTGTAGCCGATCATTGTACAGATTATTTTATGACGACCTGAATCTGAGCTCAGAAAGGAGAAGGATCCATCGGCGGCCGAGGTAGTTCCATCATAACTATTTTCCAGCGAAATGCTTGCCCCGCTGAGCAGTTCCTTGTGTCGATTGGTTACAAACCCAGAAATAATAGTTTGGGAATCCAATGGCCCCACTATAAAAAATATAAAAATGCTTAATACTGTTTTCCGGCTCATCGATTCGTTTTAGCAAATCTATCACGGTAATTAGGGTTGCGCCAAATCAGGGGGATGAACTGTTGATTATTGGGGCAGATTACCAATGGAGGGATGAAATGTGAAGTGTTGGGACGAAATAACCGATAATGGAAGTTATTATGAGTGGAGGGTTATCGGGGCTAGAATTACCGGTGGTAATCTATAATTAGAAAATGCCGGATATCCCCGCATACTTTCCTGTAACTATAGGGAATCTCTGATATTCATCAATCAGGCGTCTAAATTGGAGGAATAGGTTTTGGGCCCGGCTGAATAGCTACTATCACCGTCCTTTGCGTCGCACTCTTGTGCTGCCTGAATTCTACCCGGCAATGGGTTGCACCCGGTGTCATAGCAGATATACTGTTTCATACGGGTATCGGCGGAATTATCCTTAAATATGTAATTCGTTTTAATTATTGAGTTAGCAAAAACAATTTACTCATAATCCCCTCAATTGTTCTTATCATAAGGATCATGCGTTTCCTTCTATTTGGGGCGCCAGCGCGGCGCACATCCCACGCAACTACAGGGTTGCCGGGTACTCAACTGGTTCGTTCCGTCTGCATTCATTACCCATACCTCTGCGTAAGCATTCGGGTCCGATTGTTTTTTTCCATCAATATCCCATTCAAAAATAATCCGGGTGCCATCGGATGACCAGTTCGTATCCCCCGATTCAACAGGAACATCGAAATGCGTTAACTGTCTTACATTACTCCCATCGGAATTCATTACAAAAATGTTCAGCTTATTATTTCCTTCTCGGTCTGAACCAAAAGAAATCTGGGTACCATCCGGCGACCAAACCGGATCTCCGGCATTTCCCTCCTGCGTAAGTTGCCGGATATTCGTTCCGTCAATATGCATTGTAAAAATATGAAGAGGACCATTAGGATCGTTCATATGACTCATAAAAACCACCTCGTTGTTAAGCGACCATCGGGGCTCCACACTAAAATCACTGGCTGGCAATATAACATGGTCACCCGTCCCATCTGCATTCATCACCCGAATTTCTGTTTTGGGTATTTGATTGGGAACAATGAAACCCAGCACTCTTGCGTAAATTATTTTTGTACCATCCGGCGACCAACTGGGGGTGACATCAAATCCCGGGGTGGGTGAGAGGCGCCTGGCATTTTTTCCATCTGCATCTACTATATAAATAGCGGAGCCATCATAATCCCGTTGATACAAAATCGACTTCCCATCCGGCGACCAGCTTGGATAGTTTTCATTTTCCGTGTCATTAGTAAGGCGCCTCGTATGGTTACCAATACCTGAACTATTGAGGTCCATCAGCCAGATATGATTGACATTACCTGTTTTTTTTACAAAAGCAACTACCTCTGCTGGCATCGTTTCACTCGTGGGTTGAGACCGGCTGCAACCCGGGAAAAGAAAACAAACTATATAGATGAGAAAAATAGAAGGCCCGTATAAGATCAATTTTTTCATATGCAAGTTTTATCATAATAAAATGAAGTTTCTCATATTAAGGATTACCTCTTGCCCCTGATTATATATACCTATTCCATTCTTTGACGCTTCTTTTTTTACACAGGTTACATATCCAATCAAAGGCAGTGGTGAGGGACAAGTCACATCTTATCCCGATTAAGATCAGGTCCATCTTCTTTACCTGCCAAATGAATTATTAAGTAGTTTGTGGCACATAAACCCATTCCCATACTTCTCCGTCGTCTTTGTCCCAAACATTTCCCTGGAGCTGAAATCCGTTTCTTTGCAAAATGCGGGTGGAGTGATTATGCTCCGGAAGTGTCCTGGCTGTAATGATTAGGGTTGGATCCGTGCTTTGAGCAAGAAGAACCAGTTCCCTGCATATAAGAGTGCCGATCCCCTGGCCTCTGTAATTAAGGAACGTGCCATAGGCGATCTCGATCTTGTTATCCACGGGTTTTCCTTTAAAACCGGCACTCCCTGCCAGTTCTCCATTGAAACGGGCAAAATAACCGATCCAGGGAGGAACAAATCCAATGGTTTGGTAATAAGCGACAGTCATCGTGAGTATTTCCTGTACTTCAGGATTAACTGCGAATGCGTGATTTTCTTCCATAGTCAGCGCTATGGGAACAAGCTGTATCCTGCTCATTGGAAATAGTCATTTGTAATTAAAACCGATATTTTATTGAATATTCTTTGGTTAACGTAACAAATCATTTTTTGATAATCGCCGCAGATCGCCAAAGGAAAGTACTGTATATTTTAATTTATTATTGTCCGACTAAATATGGTAAAGTGTTCATTTGCAAGTATCACCTCACCCCAACCCCTCTCCTGGAGGAGAGGGGCCAGAACCCGCTCTGCAAGAGGCTTTAATAATTATTCAGATGATTTTAGTCGGACAACAATGATTTTAATTATTAATTCGGTTACTGACTTCTTCAATAATATATGGAATAGCACTTTCCGGAAAAGGAGATACACAACTTACATTTATCTCGCACAACTCATATTTTTCTTTACTGTTTTGCGTATTAATTTCATTAATAAAAAAGTCAGCGTCCCAGATAACCGGCAGCATGTTATCCGGCAAAGAAGTAATTTCCTGTATTTGCGGCACCCATTCGGTTTCCATTATATTTTTTAAATCGCGAAATAACCCACACTGCTCACTGAAATAAAAACGCCTGCCTGGTTTTATTGATTTTGATCCGGCAGTAGGATACAGCGCATTTATTTCCTGGTAACCAAACCCGCTTACTTTAGCACCGCTTAAATAACAACGAACCATTCCGTTTATAATATTAGCGTTCCAGGGCTGGTCAATTAGCATTCCATTATTAGTAAAATAAAATTGCATTTCTTGAAAAAAAGCTGATACAGTCATTATTCGTTCTCCCTCGTTGCCGGTGGCATGCGTAATGCCTATCTTGTTTTTGTTTGAATCAATAGTATTTATCTTAAAAACACCAATTCCCCCATTTCCCCTGTATTGCTTTAAAATTCTCATTTGTGGAACGGACAGGAGGAATCTTTCTTTAAATTCATCAAAGGAAGAATATTGTCTAACATCTCCACCAAAGTCCATATCTCTTGTTTTGTATAATATGTCTTTAGTGCCAATTTTTAATATTGTTTCGGGGTGACTGGAAACTAGACAACCTTTTTTTGACAGTTCCATTAATAAAGCATCCAGTCTCTTCCTGTCATTACCCTGTTCAATAGGGTTCACCCAAACGAGGATTGCCTGGAAGTGTAAAAGTTCCTTTTCAAGTCGCTCTGCCAGCAGGTCATTATAAATTAATGAATCTACCCGAATTCCTTTTGCACTAAAAGCAAGGGCAAGGCCCTTGTATTTATCCTCGATCAATGCATTTCTGCCAGAATTGATTTCTCCGAATACCAGTATGGCGATGGAATAAGCTTTCATGTTTTTTGATCCGTTAGGGTAACTTTTATTCCCAACCCGATTAAGGTAAGTCCACAAAATTTGTTTATAAAAGGTAACACTTTTGTATGGTGCTTTATCCGGGAAACGATGGTTGAAGCAAAGATGGCCAGAATCAAACACCAGATGGTTCCGGTGGTGATAAAAGTAATACCCAATAGTAAGAAGGGAACTACCGTATTATGTGCCGTGGGCTCAATAAACTGCGGAAGAAAAGCAATAAAAAACAAAGCAACTTTAGGGTTCAACAAATTAGTAAGGATGGCTTCCAGGTAAATTCTTGGATAATTAACCGATTTGTCAATTGAAATATCAGTATTGGCAAAGTGTGATTTATCGAAGAACATTTTTAGCCCCAGGAAAATAAGGTACGCGCCCCCGGCATATTTGATAACCTGGAAAAGGACCAGCGATTTGGCTATAATCAAAGAAAGGCCGAGTGCTGCCAGGAGAGTATGTATAAAACTACCGGTAGCAATTCCCAATGCTGAAATGATGCCGGCATTCTTTCCCTTGCCTATGCTATTGGTTAAAATGAATATACTGTCATTTCCTGGTGTTAAGTTTAATAAAATACCAGTCAATAAGAATGTTTCGAAATGAATGATTCCTGCCACAACGAACAGTTTATGAAATGAACGGCAGCCTCATATCAAACGATCAGGTCCTCATGAAAGCTTGCAGAATACGTAGGGTTTTATCCATTTACCAATTACTCAAATGGACTTCCTATACAAGGTAAGATTTAAATTGATTCTGAGTAGCTTCATATTTTCCCTGGTTGCCTTCCATCTCACCCAGTTACTTAACTTTTTTATAAATCGTTTCTGTGGCTATGGCTTCTTCTCCTTCGGGTGAAATATTGTAAGCAGTAATTATTAGCTGATCTTTATTTATAAACTCAAACTCTGTGCGCCATCCCCAGTGTTGCTCTGTTTCCGGCGTTACATAGGCATAACTGCCCAGTACGGCCATGCTATCCGCTCCTTTATTTCCCGCTGAAAAAATAATGGCGGTACCCGTATGAAAACTATCAACCCACGCACTCTGAAATTTTTCTAAATCCAGGTGGTACCCATAAATGGCGAGACCTTCCTGGGGTTTACCGCCAAAACTTCCTTTGTATTCATGCATAATAAACTTTCCACCAAGAAGCAGTCGCATCGTTCCCTTAACCGGAGATTCATCAGCAATCTTATCTGGCTCAAACCATGTCCTGGCTACTCCTTCCCATTCTCCCACGAATTGGGCAAGAAGAAAATGCTTGCCAGAATTTTTCGATGTTTCAAATGACTCAATCATATAAATGTAGTTTTATAATCAGATTAATTTTATTTACCTGCCTTGAGCGCGTTAATCCATTGCCAACTAAAGAGTGCCGGAAAGGTTGCTTACGTCTTCCCAGGTAATGCGGCATGTTTTCTGGATATGGCCGTCCTCGGTTTTCTTTGAAATAGTTTCAAAAAGTTTTCCACCCAGTCGTTCATAAACAATTCTTGCATTGGTATTCGCTTCATAAACCCACAAATACATTTTTTTAGTATGGGCTTTGTCGCAAATGTGCTTTACGCAATCCCTAACCAACATCTTGCCGATACCGGATTTCTGCATGGCTGCGGTAACATGCAGGTTATCTATCAGGGAACCAAAAACAGGATCATCATCCAGAAATAAACAACAGAAACCCTGGATCACCTCATTTAAAGTAGCTACGATTACCAGTTGATTCGGGCCAGGAGAATGGAGTCTTTCATGCCAGGTTTCAATTCGATCCTTTTCAACTTCATAGTCCAGGAACTGGTCACTTAGAATTCCCCGATAGGTTTGCCGCCAGTTTTCTGCATGCAGTTCCGCAATAGCAGTAAAGTCTGAAAATATCGCCTGTCTTAACTTAATCATGGAGCATGATCAATTGGTTTTCACATAATATAGGTGCAATATCAAAGAATAACATTCATTGAAAATCGGACCGGTCACATTTAATTCTCTTAAGTTATTAAAAATAATTTAAACCCGGCTTTGATTTTGAGTTTTACTCTCCCCGGCAAGTTTCAGTGGTATTATTAAATGCAGAGTTTACCATGGGTCCCCCTTTGCTTCAAAATTCATGATGCATGGATTGTTGCAGGTAACTGGATGACTCACCCATTTAATTAACTTTTAAAGGGTGCGATTTCTTAAAGAATAAAGCCAGTACCAACATCGATAAGGGAGCAGTAATGGTCCAGGGAATAGCAATAAGAAGTAACTGCTCGGAAAAATGCGGGTAGAAATAAACAAAGGCAATCAATGGGGTAACCAGTGCATGAATGAGGAACACATTTCTGACCCAGTTTTGATACCCCTTTTTTTCAAATATCGGAACAGCAGATAAAGTGGCCAGTCCCATAAATATATACCCGATGGCATCAAAGTCCCAGAAAAGGGAATGAGGTGTTTGCTGGAGAATACGAATATCTGCTGCGTTTCCTCTTAGTGTGGCAGGAATTACAGTGGCTAATTGAACAACATAATTACTGGTCACAAATACAACATAGAGTACGGTAGAAAGGAGTGCCGCATGGCTCCAAAACTTCTTATCAGGGGTGGTGACATGGTGAAGCGCCAGCATTTCTATCATAAATGGCAACACAATGCAAAGAGAAAACCCATAAATGAGGATTTCATCTAATGGGTAGGTCAATACATGTAATAACTGCAACAGTTGGACAATGGTGAACGCCAGGGTGGAACCAAACGCCATGATTCCGGACCAATATCCTATTTTATAAATTGTATAATTCATTTGATCGTGTTTGAATGAGACTGGGGGAAAATGTTTCATTTAGTGTATCGAAAATCAGGTAGATAGCCGAGCCATTCAGGAGCAGTTTTTGGATTTCAGCCTGGAGATTTTGCAAAAGCATCATACTTTGTTTTTTTATATATTTCCTGTGAAGCATTTTCAGGATTATAGCTTGTTTTCCCTAGCGCGGTAGGCAGTAATTTAATAAAACCCCTCGTATGGTTTATATCACATATTTTAATAACACAAGTTAAGAATTGGAAATCGGTTGACGCTAATAAAGCGTTATGGAATTGAATAAACAGGAAATACTCTACCCAAGGGTAGGAGGGGCGGGGTTGGCATTTATAACTACCGGGTGATGCTCCAGAAGCTTATCTTTCTTCTTATGGTAAAACCTAATTTTTCGTACAGTTTTATAGCTGCCTCATTGGTCTCCAGCACATGTAAGTAAGGCGTCTTATGCTGGTCAATGATTCGATTTACTGTATGAGCAATTAATTGTTTCGCATATCCTTTGCCCGTATGATTCGGATGGGTAACGATGGAGCTTACTTCAACAAAGTCGTTCATCTTCATACGTTCGCCGGAGACGGAAATAAGGGCATCCTCTTTGATAATTCCAAAATATTCGCCTAACTGAAATGTTTTTCTTTTGAAATAGCCGGGTTGTACCAGGTTAACTAATTCAATAAGGTCTTCGGCTTGATCAGCGGATAGAGGAGTTATTTCATCTTTTTGTTCAATGTTGATTTTGTGCTTAATAATCATCTGCAAGCATACTAATTCCTTTTGCATAATTAAATGAATAGGAATCTCCGGTCGTTCTCCAACAATGAAAAAGTTTCCGGCCATCCTGGAATATTCGGCAATCGGCTCCAGGATATTTTTGGGGCTTTGAAATCCACCAAACGGGCAATAGTCCGGATGATAAAATTTGATATCCGTAAAATTAACAGCAAAAATATGATGGCTTTCAGATAAGGAGTGCCAAACCGGGTTATCTAATTTATATTCGTCTGGGTTCATCTGAGTAAAAACGTTTTATGAGTATCGTTAATGTTCGATGGCTATAACTGCTTTTCCATGCAAATACTGTTGGCTATATTTTTGTATTGTCCATAGTTTGGTATTTGCTGGTACCCGGCTTTCTCATATAACCTGATTGCCTCCGGTTGTCTTTTGCCTGTTTCCAGCACGCATGTATGATTATGTAATTCCGAGGCCCATTTTTCTAATTCCTGGAGAATTAGTTGGGCAATTCCCTGGCCTCTGTATTCGGGAAGGACAAACATTCTTTTAATTTCTACTGTTTCTTTTGAAAATGGTTTAAATGCGCCGCAGGCTACAGCCGTATTGTTTTTGTATACAACGATGGCATTTTTTATTTGATCAATTTTATTGAATTGGGAATAAAATGCGTTTTCATCACCATCACGCATCTTTAAGTCATAGTCTAAAAGAGCTACGAGGCTTTGAAAGTCTGAATGCGTGGAGTCTGTTCTTATTATCTCAATCATTTGCTAATCCTTCTCAAATGGTTTATAAAAAGTTTGCACTAAAAGAGGCATCGTGTTCATCCGCAGATTAATATTTCTCCGGCCCTTCTGAGATTTGGCCGTTATCCAGGAAATGATGAAGGTAATTATTAATGAGGATTTTAAAATATTCCGGGATAAGGAAATTATATTACACAAATTAAAAAGAGGAATTGAAGGAGTCGGGCTGATTAATATGGCTTTCCTTGCAGCGGTGCTTTCATGGTTTATAACAGCTGATGGGCAAAGGATCTGCGAATTTGAAATTTGATGGTCTTATATATCTTATTGGCAATTAGAAACGTCTTTATATAGGTGTGAAAAAACGCAAGGTATTTCCATCGGGATCTGTCACATAGAATTCCCTGTTCCCCCAACTTTGATTGATGGGTCCTTGATGAACGGGAGAATCTTTCTTGTTTGATATATCCAATCCCCGTTCCAGGTATTTATTAAATAAGTCGTCAATGTTGTCTACGTGCACATTGGTGGCTATTCCAATCTTTTGATCGCCTTCTAATCTGGTAAGCAAAAATTCTGCATCGCCGTTTATTAACGCAACGACCCAATCGTTGGAAGAGGCGCTGGCTTCTTTTAGTTCAAAATCCAGGATGCGGGTATAAAAGCTAATTGCACCTTTCATGTCCCGGATTCGAAAGATGGGAACCATTTTCATATAAGAAGGGTATAATTGTTAATAGTTGTTGGATTTTTCAGAGTTTCTAATTGTATCAGGTATGGGGTCACCGTGCTGAATCGAAATTGGCTGTATCAACATCTGATAGTAAAGAAGGTTTGTCATGCGGCCATAGGCTATTGTTTGCAGGCTTTTTTTAATTGTCAAACCCATTCTTTACTTATCCTCCGCCAGGGCTTCAAATTCCTTTCTCTTGTTTTCGAACCACTCTTTCATGGCATCTGGCGTCTTCATGGATTCTTTCATTTTATTCATCGCCTGAAGATGCTCTTCATCGCCCTTCTGAAACATTTCCATGCCATGCTTTTTGCTTTGTTCGGCCATTTCCTCAAAACTATTAGCATGAAATTTCTTATCACAGGCTCCGCCCAATTGTTTACATGTCATTGTTTTCATGATTGAAAATTTTTTATATGTATTAATCGTTGCAGGTGGTATATCATTTCAGCGTGTATTTATCAAAGCCTTTATCCCTGCGAACAAATGCCAAGTTATTATAGGGTATAAATGCTGAGTTCGATCCCAGTATGTGAGCCAGTTGAGAATCTAAACTGGTACTAATGAAAGTTAATAATACTGACTACAATTTATGACTAAATATTGGTTTGGAGAATTGTTGACAGAACAAGTTGGTATTTCGATATACGGCGGAGACTATTTTCATGTCAAGATTGTGAAAAATGCTTATTTAGCGGCTGTTGAATTGACCAAAGTGCCAAAGGATACCTGAGGGGTCGTGCATAAAACATTCTTTGCCCCAATCATATTGTCGCGCTGGAGTTAATCTAACCCCCGGATATTTAGCAGTCAGGTTTAGCGCTAAAAGTTCTTTATAATAACGATCAACATCGTCCACTTCTAAAAAGATCATGCTGTTGTCGATCCAATCTTTAATGAAAGCCTTTTGTAAATAAAATCCAAGCTGACCTGTTTTGAATAATGACATCTCAGCAGATAGTATGACTTCCTCAAAACCTAAGTCACGATAAAAACTTCTTGAAAGATCATAATCTTTAGCTCCTATAAATGGGCGAATGGATATTGCTGTATGATTCATTATACTGAATTTAATGATTAAATATAGGTAAAATGCTTCCTGACGTCAAAAATGGAATTCGGACTGAGTTTTATTTATTTATATAGATTAACTACGGGGGACGAGTGGGATAATAAACGCCAGGTGCAGCTGCTAGGATAATTGACACATTATACCTTTCAATTCATTCGGGAATTGTTTTGCTGGCAAACCAATCTCAAATATAGTTGAAATGTCTGTGAATTAATTATACCCTTAAAGCGCCTCGGAATGCCCTGCCGGCATAATAAGATTGTGCTCCGTTATGATAAGTGAAGACATGATCGTACCGGCGATCACAAAAAAAAGCACCGCCGAGTTTTCTGATTTCAGGAGGTGTTTTCACCCAGCTTGATGTTTTCGTATCGAATTTTCCTAGTTTCTGCAATTCCCGGTATTGATCTTCTGTTAAAAGCTCAATGCCCATCGCCGCAGCCATATCAATAGCGTTATTTTCTGGTCTAAATTCCTTCCTTGATTCCTGCCCTTCACGATCATAGGAAATACTTCTCCGGCCTTGAGGACTTTCTTCAGAGCAATCATAAAAAATATATTCGCCAGTCTTTTTATCCACGCCAACTACATCCGGTTCGCCGCCCGTTCTTTCCATTTCATTAAGCGACCACAACTTTTCAGTATTAGCCAGCTTGCCGGACAGGCAGGCTTCCAGCTTTGCTTGCACTTTGGACCACTCAAGGTTTTTATGTCGCTTCATGTTTTTCTCAAATCGTCCTTTTAAGACGACGCGTAATTCTTCCCATTGTTTTGATGAAAGCTCCTTTTTGTGTCCCATTATCGTTATATATTATTTTGACTTGTGTACCATGTCTCGAACCTGTTTTCGTGGTCTGTTGCCCGATGAGATTGTAATTCAGGTAACTTGGATTTAAGTTACTGTGCCCAACCTGCTGCAATACGGATGCTCATTGAATCTCCAGACCGGAATCGCTGCCAAATTAAAAAAATGATGTTGAAGTTAATAAATAAAGTTGAAGATTGAATGGAGGGACCGTACTGTTGCTACTAACTTTTTACAATATGTTTGGGGGAGAAAAGTCGCTTTTGATAATTTTTACGCCTGTTTCAAAAAAACTTAATCTGTGTTCCTTTGCCTAACTCACTTTCTAATGAAATTTTTCCTCCGGCATTAATCACAAGTTCCCTTACCAGATACAATCCTATGCCAGACCCGGCTAACGCATTGTCTAAACGGTAATACTTTGAAAAAACGGCTTCCTGTTTACTTTTATCAATACCGATGCTATTATCGGTTATCGAAATGATTATATAGTCGTTATCTACAAATTGCACTAACGTTTGGGCTTTGCGTCAGGCGGGGCATTAGAATTCGTCCCGCCCGGTACAAATGCTTAATTAAAAATACTAGTGATAAAATGTACAACAAAATGATGAATAATGAAACGTCTCGCCCAAGCTAAAGTTTGAATAGAGATTAATATAGCTGAAGTTTTTTTCCCGTCGCCCTGCTTTTGCAAATACCTGCTTGTTAGGTGCAGTTTGCTTCCGTTTCTTCCATTCTTTCATTAAAAAATGTCTAAGTATCTTCATTGGAAGTATTTTCGATAAGCATATATCTTTGTTTAATGTCGTTTTAGTGTAACAGCCTATAATAATATATTTTTGTTATCATTTTTGAATACTAAATAAAGCGTCCGTGTGTTGGCTTTGATAGGAGATGTTGACAGCATTTTATATTTCTAATGTCAATAGACAGTTCTTTTGTGTAATAAGTCTCTCAAAAACGTTATTTTTGTCAATTTATTGTTTGCAGATATTTTACTTGTTGTCAAACTAACGAATTGGATTATTAAACTTTAAACCAAGCCTATTTAATGAATAGTAAGGTTAATAATAGACTTGGTATCAAAATAAAGGTCGAAAATATCATTTACTGTTCTTGTGTTTATTAAATCAAGAAATTTTGATTTGTTTGATGCCGGTTGTGTCTGATTTAGCCTATATGTGTTCAGCCGGTTTTAGTTTAATTCTATCTTAATGCCGATTGCTTTAGCAGCTTCATTTAAAAAATTTACAAAAGTGTCAAGCGAATAGGAGAAATTTATATATACTGGGACTCCTTGTTTTATTTGATTCAATACACCACTTTTTGTCTAAGAGTTTGATTTCAATTAAATTACTATTATCATGTACAATAAGATATGAAAAATCACCATCGTCAGCATATACGTCCCACCCTAAATTTTGAATTTTTTCTAATTCCGTCAATACTTGCTCGTTAGTCAAACTTGGACCTGGATATTTTTTAATCATGTATTGTCATGTTTATCAATTGCACGCTAACGGCAGTTTGTGAAAAAACAACCGCCGCCTTATAAATATACACACAATGTTAATGAGGCAAAGCCTGTATGATTTTTGTTTGCAATACAGGCATGCAATTTATAACAGGAAACAACCGCCATCAAAGCTATTTCAGCACATTAGAAGACCAGGTAGCTGCAGATAATCCAGTAAGGCTAATGGATGCCTTTATTGACAAACTGGATCTGGAAAAATTGGGATTTAGTAAAACCGTACACAAAAGCGAAGGCCGTCCGCCGTATGCACCCGCAGGTACTTTTAAAATTGTACCTGTATGGTTATTTAAATAAAATACGCAGCAGCCGTAAGCTGGAAAAAGAATGCCTTCGCAATATCGAACTGCAATGGCTGCTGCAAAACCTGAAGCCAAACTATCATACCATTGCGGACTTTCGAAAACTGCATGCACAGCCGCTGCAAAACATGTTTAAACTCTATGTTCAGTTTTTAGGTGATGCCGGCCTGCTGGGTAAAACAACGATTGCCATAGATGGCAGCAAGTTTAAAGCCGTGAACAGTAAAAAAAATAATTACAATCAAAAAAAAATAGACAAGCATCAGCAGTTTATAAAAGACAAAACCGAAAAATATTTACAGCAGCTCGATGAACTGGATAAGCAGGAACAAACCAGGACAAAGATGAACTGGCAGATAAAAAAAGAAAAGATAACCGAAGGCCTTGCCAAACTAAAAGAACGAACCATAAAATACGACACCTTCAGCAGCAGTTAAATGATACAGACGACAAACAAATCAGTACCACCGACCCCGACAGCCGCAGCATCATCATTGTAAAAAACATTGTGGAAGTAGCGTACAACACACAGAATGCTGTGGACGACAAACATAATCTGATAGTGCATACCAGGCCACCAATACCAATGATGGCAAAGCCTTGCACAAAGCAGCTACACAGGCCAAACAAAACTTACAATTACAAAAAGAAGATACGCTGATGGTGCTGGCCGATAAAGGTTTTCATACCGGGGCCGAACTGCAACAATGCCAGCAGGAAAATATGATAACCCATGTAGCGTATAAAGAACAACCTTCGGTTAAACATATTGCCAATGAATTTTTATCAGAAAGTTTTGATTACGATAAAACAACAGATAGTTATACTCTGCCCTGCGGAGCCAGTATTAACATCGCTGGGTACCTGGCACAATAAAAAGGGGAAGCCAATGAAACCAGTTATCGTTTTAAAACCTATCGTACCGATGCCTGTAAAAGCTGTCCGTTAAAACATCAATGTACCAAACTTCCCAAACGGATTATTCACCGCAGTGAATACCAGGATGCGGTAGACATCAATGATAACAACATTAAACAAAATCCGCATTATTATAAACGAAGGCAGGCGATATGTAGAACATCCCTTTGGTACGCATAAAACGGCATTGGGGTTTTACACATACTTTGCTTAAAGGATTGGAGAAAGTAAATGGAGAAATGAACCTGATCATGTTTTGTTACAACTTTCTGCGAACAAAAAACATACTGGGCTTTGAAAAGAATGCTGCAAGCATTCAAAACTGGCAACCAGACTACAGTAAAGTAGTTTGTGCTTTAAAAACCGCCTTTATCAAACTCATTTACAGCCAAAATGTGAGGCACTCAGTTTTTTAAAACTACTATCGATTATCTTTTATGAAGGCTGCTTAAATAAGCCTTATTGCTTGTCCAATGAAATTGTACAAGCTAAATTTTAAAGAGAAAGAGAGTTTTTTCACAGTCTGACGTTCGAGTATTTGCGAAGGCAGGGGAATTCAGGGAACGTCCCACCCGGTAATAAATGCCAACTGAATATACTATTGTTGAAATTACGAACAAAAGATCAATAGTTGCACGTTTCCGCCCAGACCCGAAGCTGAGTAGTAATTGATATAGCTCAATGTTTTGATGTCCCGCCCTGCTTTTTGCAAATACTTTTTGTTAGGCGATGGCTTATTCACCTGCTCGTTTTAATATAAGTAATTCTAACTGTTCAGTAATTCTGAAATTCGTTGATTTTATTTTTTAGCTCGATTAGGTTTTCCAGAGGGAATTATACCAGCAAGTTTAGCGTCCACAATAACTCCGTATAGTGCCTATTATTGTTTAATCCAAGTTTGATGTGCAAATTTTCTTCCTTTGGGATCATCTATGATAAGAAGGCAGTCAGTCAAGGACTCAATAGCCAAAGCGATAGCACTTGCTTCACCTTTATCAAATGAAGCTATCTATTAGTATTTTTTAATATATTTTGGTCGCATAGGCTTTAATTTCAAACCAGGAAGGAAGTGGTTGGCCAAATTCTTCAGCTACTTCTGAAGTCGTTGTTATTATTTCCGAATAATTTATTCTAGGATAGAAAAGTTCACCGATTTTGTCTAACAGGATTAGCCAACTAGTGTCAGAGATGATAATTCTGTGCATTCTTGATATCTTTATCTAATTCCATTTCAGTAATATTCAAAAACCGATACATCAATGTTTCCTAAATGTTCCATGGATGTCCGTTTAATAGCCATCCAGTTCAGTAGCTTGTAAATACAATGCACCTTTCTCATAAAGTTTGCCGTCAAGATAAAAGTTTTTGGCTTCATGTTTATAAGATTACAGTATTTCAAGTACAATGTTTTTCATGTGCCAAATTTAAGAAAAATTGCTAAAGAGTTTCAAACAATTAGATGCGTCATCGAGAAAGCTTTGGCTGCTAACGTTCGAGGCTTTGTGCAGTTGGGGAATTGACCAACTGTCCGCCCGGAACTGAATCTAAATTTATAACTAAAAGCCGAAGTTAAGAACTACTGCCCGGCAGAATTCCGTCCGCCGAAACCAAAGCTTGGATATGCACTGCCGATGATTGCTTCAACGTCCCGCCCCAATTGCACAAAACCTTTTGTTGCCTGCTGTGTTGTCAAGTAGTATGTAGTTTTTCAAGTTCAGTCAAGGTTATGTTTAATTCAGGAATTTCTTCACTTTTTTCTTTAAGCTGTTCATAAATTCCGTCATAGTCGTACTTAAGAGTTGACAAAGCATTTTCTTTTATCAGGTCAACTGTGTCCGTGAGTATTACAGAATAATTGGCTCCTAACTTACTTTTTAAATTGCCGTCTTGTGCTATTAATTTGTCAAACAGGTCAAGAATTATTTTTTTGGTGTCGATCACTTTTGCATTTTCAATAAACATGTCAAACACATCGAAAAAAGTATCGAGAGCAGTCTGTTCGTTACCAAAACATTGTTCAAGAATTACTCCTTTCCAATTGTCGTTAGTTGTCACACCGTAATAACTATAAACATATTGGGTGAAATTGTCGAAAAAGTTTTTGTCTAATTGATTGTCGATGTCGTTAAACCAATATGCCATTTGATAACCTTGCAAATGGTCGTGAAGCTTAGAAATTGAAATTGTCCCCAAATACATTCCTGGTCGTTTACGGACTTGTGCGAAATAGTCTTTAAGGTTTCTTATTTTGTCTGGTTGTGTCATAATGAGATGCGGTAACATAGCAGGCAACGTTTGGGCTTTGCGTCAGGCGGGGCATTAGAATTCGTCCCGCCCGGTACAAATGCCAATTAAAAATACTGAATACAATTTATAACAAAATGCCGATTAATGATCGTCCCGCCCCAACTGAATTTGAATAGCGATATATAGCTGAGTTGTTTTCCCGTCGCCCCGATTGCGCAAAACCCGTTGTTGGCAGCAGTTCTCAGGTTTTTAGAATGAATTTGCTTATTAATATCTTAATGATTTCTGTCTTTTATTTTGGTAATTGTTGGGATATAACTTGTCGAAATTATGTCGTGATACATTTTTGATTAGAATGACTACCATAAAAAAGTCTGTAAAATTTTATTATTTATAGAATCCTGCAATTAAAATTGTAGTTATTGTTAAAAGGATTGAATAAAAATACAGCGATTTGAATTGAAACTTCTCTTTAATCCAAGATATTGTCGAAATTATTGGCAAGCAAACACTCAAAGCAATTAATGGAAGCCAAAGTATTTCAAAGATAGCTCCAATTATTGGGGTTTTATAGACGTTAACTAGAAAGCCTAAAAGCCAAAATATTGAAACCACAACTGATAAAATAAAGATGATAATGCTTCTTTTTGTCAATGAGGCAAGGTAGTCCGACATATTTTTTGAAATTTAAGAGGCCTAAAAAAATTGCTGCCAACGTTTGGGCTTTGCGTCAGGCGGGGCATTAGTATTCGTCCAGCCCGGTACACAATGCCGATTAAAAATACTGAATACAATTTAAAACAAAATGCCGATTAATGAACGTCCCGCCCCAACTGAATTTGAATAGCGATATACAGCTGAGGTTTTATCTCGTCGCCCCGATTGCGCAAAACCCTTTGTTAGCTGCGGTTTTGTCCTTCAAATAAGTTGTCCCGCAAATCAATCAGCAAATCCGTTGCAATTATCCACCAGTCTTGCCCTTGCCAATCGTCTAACAATTCGTCCATTGAACCCAGAAAGATTGAATTGTCACTTTGAACAAATTTTGTGTCACCTGAAGTCATTTCCTGAAAATTAGAAATGTCAAGCGGTCCTTCCTGTTCTCGCCTGAGTGAGCAATTATGACAAAAGACTGTTGGCTTGTCTTGCTTGCACTGCAAATTTGAGCAATATTGCAAAGCTTGTCTAATTTGAGATAGTGTCAACTCATAGTCGTCCATAACTTCTCGCAGTGTCCCGTAACTTTTTATAAAGCTTACAACGTCACCAACTGCAAGCCTTCTTCCACTTATCCTTGGTGAACCACCTAATGTTCCGTCAGTGCATACTATGTCAGTAAATTCATGTCCCACAAGAAAAAGTTATTTTCAAATATTGGTTACCAAAGTAGTCAAAATACAATTGTCAAAAGGCTGCGAGTGTGCTTTTAAAATCGCAGCTAACGGTCAGGGCTTGCTGCTGTGCTGGCATTTATAACGTCCAGCCCGAATCGCTGCCGAATAGAATTACTAATGATGAAGATAACAACTAAAGCTCGATAGTGAAAGTCAAGCCCGTACCGCTGCTGATAGCGAACAAAGAGATGAGGATATTATTCGTGTTGCCAGCATTGCGGCAAACCCCATGTTGTGCGTTCGTGCTTATAGTTAATATTTTCTATCAAAAGACTTGCCATTGAAACGATATACACCACTTGGACTGGCTCCTCCAAACCACAATTCTCCTTGTTTGCTTTTATATATAAGCCAAATGTGTTCACTCTCAAGTCCATCCTTTTTAGTAAAATTTTTCACGGCAATACCGTCATATCTCCATGCACCAAATTCTACAGTCCCAAACCAAATATTTCCTGAAGTATCTTCTCCAATGGAGAAAACTCTCTCAAGAGAATTGCCTTTGGTGTCCTCCTTTTTTAATTTTTGTTGTGCTGTGAAATTGATGGCTTTTTTTCCATCGTATTTTAAAACACCAATTCCATTATTACCAATCCAAAGATTCCCTTTGCTATCTTCCATTATGCTCCGGATATGTAGATGTACCTGTCCCTGTCATTTAATCCCAAATAATAATCGTTTATTATTTTAAAATCTGAACCTTTATGCCCAATCAATGCCCCATAAGTTCCAAACCAAACCGCTCCATTTTTACTTTTGACAAAAGTTGTTGAAATTGAATAGTGAATTCTCTTGCCCTGATTTTGTTTTAACAGGAAATGTGCGATATGAAAGGTTTTTTCCGTCAAACTGATACACCCCTGGGTCTCCTTCAAGTTTGTTATAGCCCGCACTTTCATCACCTTTAAACCAAAGGTCACTTTCATTTAATTTCCATTCTTTTTTTGCATTATAATTTCTTTCTTTGTAAGTAGTCATTTGTTGCCCATCATAACTACTTAATCCTTGCCCACATTCAAACCAAATTATGCCATTTTTATCCTCATAAATACTCCTCACCTGGTTGTTACTTAATCCGTTTTCTGTTGTGAAATATTGGAGCTCCCCATTATGAAGCAAACACACTCCTTCGTTGTAACTACCAAACCAAATATTTCCTTTACTATCCTCTAAAATTGAACGCACTCCTGTTGTGTATTTCAATATTGTGGTGTCAATTTTACTTTCAATGGGTTGAGTATTATTTTTAGCCTGTACTATCTGATTTTCCTTATTTGATTGACTTTGACTATTGCAAGAGATTGTTACAACAATCAAAAATGTGCAGCAAAGGATAAATATGTTTTGCCTATCTGATTTTACTTTCATTCTGACGGTATTTTTTTTGCATGACGCACAACGTTCGGGGCTTTGCGGTCGGCGGGGACATAGTGAACGTTCAGCCCGGTTACAAAAGCCCAATAGTTGTTTACTGTACAAGTTAAGAAATAATGTTGATTCGGAGCCGTCTTGCCCGGACTGAAGCTGAATAGAATTACAATAGCTGAGAATTTATTCGTCACCCCCGCTGACGCAAAACCCCTTGTTGGCTGTAGTGCCTCGTCAACGCAGGTATTCTGTTAATGTAAGAATTTTTGTCCGCCCAAAAATTTTAAGAATAAGAAGATCTTTGTCACCGGTTATCAAGTGCGATGCCTTTCCATCTTTAGCAAGTGCGAGAAGGAAATTATCTTTTGAATCACTGCAGGTGTCGACGGTTGAAGCAACCTCAATGAATGTTGCTCTTGAACTCATGGACAATAGAAGTGCCTGAAGATCTTCAGTAGTGAAATATTTCTTGAATTTCGGTCGTTGAGCTACTTCAATAAATTCGTCAATGAGGTCTTGGCTGTAAAGAAGGGTTACTTGTTTTTCAGAGATTATTTTGTCAAGTTTCGAATAGTCTTTGCTGATAAGGAAGCTTATCCATAAATTAGTGTCAATGATAACCCTATCTTTTAGCTTTGGCATAGCGTTTTGCTCTTACTGATTCAACTTCTTTGGTTATTTCGCTAAGGCTAATCGGGTTGTTTTTTGCTTTCGCTCTCAATCGCCTGATAATTTTCAAAAAATTATCTTTTTTATCAATTTCGCGTATGGAAATTAAGTTCAAGTCAGCGAGGTCTTTGAGTATTTTACCTGCTTTTGGATTCAATATGTCTACTTGTAATGAGGCCATGTTCAAATATAAGAAATATTTCGAAATCGTAGAGTGTCAAAAAGGGGCATTACAGCCAACGAACAGGGCTTGGCGTTGTTGGGGGATTTGAAAAACGTCCGCCCGGAACTGAAGCCCAGTTTGAAAAACTGATGTTGAAGATAACAACAAAAAGCTAAATTGAAACTCGTCTGCCCGAACAAAAGCCACATAGAATTAAAAATGTTCATTTTTATTCCGTCAAGCCCCAATAACGCCAAACCCCTTGTTAGGCACAGTGCTTCTTTTCGGTCGTCCATAATTGTCTGTCAATAACTCCACATTCTTAGTCCTATCCACTCATAGTGAAAATAGAAAACAACTAAGGCTAATAACCAAGTCGTAGTTACTAATAAATACCACTTTGTCCATTTGTTTGTTATTTGTCCAAACCTTTTAATTGTCATAATGAAACCTGCTACACCTAATATTGCAAACAATAATGTCCCAATAAAAAAAGTAACAGTGAAAAAATTTACTGCCCCCATTAGTGAAACATTTGTAGCCATATAGGTAAGTGTACCAAAAGCTATAATTAATGAAAGAACTCCAAAGGCTGATAAACTTCTTCTGAAATATTCTTTCCAAGACATTCTCTTGAATATTGCCTTGAAGAGCCAAAATATGGAACTTAGTATAAGTAATATTCCACAAACTAAACTACCCAAAACCAAAATTCTGATTATTAATATTTTTATGTAGGATGTCTTTTCGTAATAAGAACCCCACTCATACAGAACTTTATTACCTTCTTGATTTGTGGTGAATAAAAATGATGGTAAGTTTTCAGTTGGTTTTCTAAAAATAGTTGATGTTACTGGTAACATAACTCGGTCTGGTCTTTTAAAACCATAAGAATGTAAACTATCGCCTTTAAGTTCAATATGATAGCCGTGAAATAATTCCTCTAAGTATTTATTTAAAATTTCAAAACGTGGTGATTTAAGCTGATAATATCCTTCATAGGATTTTAATGTTTCAATGCTTACAGGTATTGTAGGTATTGGCTTTGGGATTTGTATAGAGTCGCTAAGATAATTTATTAATAAGTCAGAAAGCGAACCTGTATTTGAACAACAAATAACATAGCCGACTTTTAAATCTCTATTGTAAGCGTAACGAGAATTAAAACCTAAACCTGCTCCATCGTGTCCATAAAAAGGAAACTTATAATTTAAAAAATCAACTGTAATTCCCTTGCCATAACCTGTTTTTAAACCTAACTTGGCAGCAGGTGTACTTTCAGGGACTTCCATTTGCTCAATTTCGTTATTGCCATTATTTAGCATAAATTTTACAAACTTTGCCATATCATTAGCACAAGAATACAATGCTCCTGAACCTTTGCCAACCATTTGTAAAAATGGAAGTTGCTTATAATTATTGCCACTCCATTCGTAGGGTGTTGCATTAACTGAATTTGGTTTTGCAGGAATAATAAAGTTGCTGTTTGTCATTTCAATTGGCAAGAGTATTTCTTTTTTTAGAAAAACTTCATATTTTAAACCTGATAGCTTTTCAATTAAATAGCCTAAAATATTGTAGCCAATATTTGAATATGCTTCTCTTTTCGCCTGGTCTCCACCTACAAAACATTGAGTTTTTGCATTTTTTAATTGCTTGTAGTTCTGTTATGTTTAAATTATTATTCCAAAAAGTATTAAAACGAAGGTCGTCAAAACCTGATGTGTGTTCTAAAAGGTGAATGATTTTAACTGGATTTGTTTTTTCCCATTTGTTTATAAAAACTATTTCAGGTGCAATTTTAGAAAGGTCGTCATAGAGTGAAAGTTTGCCTTGTTTTACTAATTTCATTATTGCTAATGCGGTAAATGTTTTAGTAATTGAAGCCATTGGAAAAAGTGTCTGATTGGTGGCTTTTTGTTTTGTGTCAATGTTTGCAATCCCAAAAGTATTTGAAAAAAGAACTGTGTCTTTGGTAACAACTGCCAACATTATAGAGCTTTGATGCTCATTAGTCAAAATTTTATTTATAGTGTCCTGTAATTGAGTAATTGTTTTTATGGGTGTCTGTGCAAAGAGTTTGAAAAGGCAGAAACAAAAAAATAATGGTATTAAAATCAGTCGCTTTTTAGTCATAATATTTGTCTCTTAGTTTGTCTTACCTGAATTTGTAGGGTGTGCCATAGCCTGACCGCTAACGTTTGGGCTTTGCGTCAGGCGGGGCATTAGAATTCGTCCCGCCCGGTACAAATGCCGATTAAAAATACTGAATACAATTTAAAACAAAATGCCGATTAATAAACGTCCCGCCCCAACTGAATTTGAATAGCGATATATAGCTGAGTTTTTTTCCCGTCGCCCCGATTGCGCAAAACCCTTTGTTATCGGCTGTACGGCAAACAGTTCTATGTTGCTCAGCAATAAGAAGAACATTGCTGAAATATTAATTTACAAAATGTGAAGTTCCCCAATTAAAAGTGGAGAATTGTTCGAGGATGATCATTGAAGAAAGCATCAATCTATAAGATACATGACTTGCTGTCATATTTGAGGAAGTTAAGATTATTGAATGCTCGCCGACTTTGATCGAAATCTCGTAGGCCAATGTATATTTTTAAGCGAATATACAGGATGTTTCCTTTGGTGTCCCAACCAGTTTGAGTGTTTATTCCGGTGAAGCTTTCTAACCCATTCCGGGGCAATGTTACGAACCCATTCCGGACGAAGCTTTATACCCGTTGAAGACAGGCATGTTGTTAGAGTGTAAAAGAACTGTTGTGTCTGCTTTTGTTTATCAAAGATATTATTTGGTCCTTATTCTGCTACTGTTTTTTTCTTCTCATTGATTCTCCTTTGAGTTCTATTCTTTGTGCTTTAGCTGTCAGTCTGTCAAGGATGGCATCTGCCAGGGTGGGTTCATTAATATAGCTGTGCCATTTTGCTACGGGTAACTGAGAGGTGACGATCACTGATTTTTTTGCATAACGGTCTTCGAGTATTTGTAACAGGGCTACCCTGATGGTTTGATCCAGAGGTTGTAATCCAAAGTCATCGAGTATGATCAGCGGTATGCGTTCAAAGTGGTTTAATACTTTGATGTAAGAACCATCCAGTTTTGCCAGGGTAATTTTTTCAATCAACCGGTTCATATTTAAGTAAAGAACTTTGTATCCCTGTATACAGGCTTGGTAACCCAGCGCACAAGCCAGATAACTTTTACCACAACCAGTAGGCCCGGTGATGAGTACCGTTTCTCCACTTTTGATGTATTGTCCTTCCAGTAAGGTACCCAGTTGTTGTTTGGTCAGATTGCGTGCAGCCGAACATTCTATCTGCTCAGGCATAGCTGCCAGGCGGAGCCTGGCAAGTTTCAGAAAGCAGGCTGTTCGTTCATTGTTGCGGTTGAGTAACTCTGCCTGCACAAGCTGTGCTATCAGCTCATGTGCATCCAACTGCTGGTGTATGGGTAGCTCAAGTTGAGAGCGGTAAGAGGCTGTCATTCCCTGTAGCTTTAATTGCTGTAGCTGTTGTAAAGTTTCTGTTGTGTTCATTGATGTTATATTTTAAAGTGAGTAATGCGTTTAATGAGTTATTGGTAGTGTTCCGGTCCACGGATGTTGTCGTGATCCGGTAATGGGACATCGTCAAAAATTACTTTTTGTCTGTCCAGACCAGCATGAAGGATATTTTTAATCATAGTATAGTTGACACGGGTACCGTGCAAGGCTCTCCCGCAGGCAGCTTCGAGCCGGTCACGGCCGAAGTTGTTTTGTAACATCAGCAGTCCGTGACAGGATTTATAGTTCTGTTCGGGATAGATACTGGAGTTAAGGATATGCTCTACCGCCTTTGCTGTACTGGTTCCTATTTGACTGGCTCTTGCCAGCATATCCGGTTTTGTCCATCCCTTAATATTCATCGCAACCTGGTGATTGGAGGGCATGTGTTCAGCTATGGTGGTATAAGCCCGGGCAATACTGCTGCGTGTATGCAGTGCAATACGGTTATGATCATAATAGATCTCAACCGTTTTATTGTCATACAATACTTTTACTTTCTTACCTGCATAGGTGTAGGGAACACTGTAATAGCGATGATCTTCTGTGAGCTGGATATGGTAATTACGTTGTACGGTTGATTGTATAGATTTTTTTGGAGTAAATGGTTCACAGGGAAGTGTTTTCAATAGGGTCATTTCGTATTGCTCATAGAGTTGCCTGCGGCTATAGGGAGAACCTTTATAGCGTTTATCATTAAGGGTTTGTAACTGCTGGCTGATGGCGTGATTGAGTTCCTTCAGCGAACTAAAGACCTGGTTGCGCAAAGTAGCATAGATATTTGTATAGACAATTCTGACGCACCGCTCCACCATGGCTTTATCTCTGGGCTTATAGGGACGTGTAGCCGAGAAGGTGGTGGCATAATGCTCGCTGAGCTGGTAGCACATTTCAGTAAATACCGGTTCATAACGGCCTGGACGGGTAACGGCCGTCTTTAAGTTATCACAAAGAATGGTTTGGGTAACACCACCAAAAAACTTCAGCATTCCATTGATGCAACTGATAAAATCATAGGTGTTCTGGGTATGTACCGCCTGACAAAAAATAAGACCGCTGTGCGGCAGTACAGCAATAAAAACCTGGCAGGGGATAATTTCTCCGCTGCCGGTATCCACATACGATAACTTTTTACCCGCAAAGTCAACCATAATCTGTTCCCCGGCCACGTGCTCCAGGTGCATCACTACCTCCTTGTTTTTCAAAAACTCACTGAAGTGATAACAGTACTGGCTGTAGTTATAACCATCCGGGTATTGCTCTTTGTACTCTATCCAGAGTAACTGCCGGGTTACACCGGTCTTATTTAATTCTGTTTCTGCATAAACAAAGTGATCCAGCAATTTTGAATAACGGTCCCCTCTGGATGCAGTAGTATCGTTGTTATATACTGCTGCCGATAACTCCTTATTACTTAACCCTGCTGTATCAGCATCATCAATAACCGCATTTTGAATACGTGTGAGATACTTTTTAATAGTGGGCCAACTGATCCCCGTGTGACGTACAATCGCATTAATAGAAAAACCATCACGTTGCAGTCGAAGAATTTGTTTTAATTGTTCCATGAGTATTGCTTTTGCTGCCATGTCCATTTTATTTTAGGGACAAATGACAGTTAAAAGCAGCTACACCGAACATGTACACTCGTAACATTGCGCCGGAATGACAGCTCTCTAAAATAAATCAGAACTATAAAGCTTGTGCCGGAATGACATCTATTCCATCTTTCCCGGGTGGAAACATTGCGCCGGAATGACATCCCATTCAAATAGAAATAACTAGCACAAACCTTCTAAAATATTTAATCAGGGGTATAAAGCTTCATCCGGAATGGGTTCGTAACATTGCCCCGGAATGGGGTAGAAAGATTGCTCCGGAATATACATTTTTGTCAATGAGGCAAGGTCAGACATATTTTTGAAATTTAGGAGGCCAAAAAAAATTGCTGCCAACGTTCGAGTATTTGCGAAGGCAGGGGAATCAGGGAACGTCCCGCCCGGTAAAAATGCCAACTGAATTACTATTGTTGAAATTACGACAAAAGATCAATAGTTGCCGTCTCGCCCAGACCCGAGCTGAGTAGAATTGATTAGCTAATGTTTTGATGTCCCGCCCTGCTTTTTGCAAATACTTTTGTTAGGCGATGGCTTATTCACCTGCTCGTTTTAATATAAGTAATTCTAACTGTTCAGTAATTCTGAAATTCGTTGATTTTATTTTAGCTAGAATAGGTTTTACAGAGGGAATTATACCAGCAAGTTTAGCGTCCACAATAACTCCTATAGTGCCTATTATTGTTAATCCAAGTTGATGTGCAAATTTTCTTCCTTTGAGATCATCTATGATAAGAAGGCAGTCATCAAACTCAATAGCCAAAGCGATAGCACTTGCTTCACCTTTATCAACTGAAGCTTCTATTATTGTTTGATAATTCTTGTCGCTAGGTTCTTTTATTTCAAACCAGGAAGGAAGTGGTTGGCCAAATTCTTCAGCTACTTCTGAAGTCGTTGTTATATTTCCGAATAATTTATTTAGGATAGAAAGTTCACCGATTTTGTCTAACAGGATTAGGCAACTAGTGTCAGAGATGATAATTCTGTGCATTCTTGATATCTTTATCTAGTTCCATTTCAGAATATTCAAAAACCGATACATCATAGTTTCCTAAAAGTTCCATGAATGTCCGCTTAGAGTAGCCAGCCAGTTCAGCAGCTTGGCCTAAAGACAATGCACCTTTCTCATAAAGTTTAGCCGCAAAAAGAGTTTTAGCTTCATGTTCATCAAGATTATCAGGTATTTCAAGTATCAATGTTTTCATGTGCCAAATTTAAGAAAAATTGCTAAGAGTTTCAAACAATTAGAGCGTTCGAGAAAGCTTTCGCCTAACGGGCAGGGCTTGCTGCAGGGCTGGAATTCATTGCTCGTCCGCCCGGAACCGCTGCTGATTAAAGATATAAAAGTACAGGTTAACAAACAAAAGCCCAGCGATGTTTGTCCAGCCCAGATGAAGCACAACAGCGATAAAATGACCATTGCTCCAATGTCCAGCCAGCCTTGCAGCAAACCCAATGTTGCCTGCTGGGCTGTGTGTCCTGAACATCATTGTCTAACCCGCAATGGTGATGCTGATTTCAAGATGATAGGTCTTTGAAGTTTCTGTAATGACTATGCAGCACTTTGGAGTGAACTATCGGCAGGGATTGTATCAGGCAAACCTGTCAAACGGTTAAGAGGTGCAAACCTTTCAAGGGAATGTGCTGAACGTCTTAACGCAGTAGGGTGATAGAAGCTGAATGAAAATGAACCGTCCGATCAAGTGTCGAAACCAACGCTCCGCTCTACAGGGAGTACCGAACCAATCAAAAGTGCAGGGTGGCGCCTCTGCACGATAATCACAGCGATGTGTATCTGATAGCTGGCTGTGGGGTTGGCGGCATTAAGGCGGCAGGATCTGTCACCGGGCTTGAAATGGGAACAGGAGAACCTGTCAGTAGGAGTAAAGTTCTTTATCAAACTGTAACGAATGGAATGGACGAGCGAACAGTCGAATCCCTTTACGGAAAGAACATTTTACTGGCAGGGGCGGATGCTTCCGTAGTAGCGAAGAAGTGTTGGAAACAACATGGAGCGAAGGGGAGCAACAGGTTAGTTGTCAAATTTTTCACAACCAAAAAGGGGGAAGATGAAATTATTTGAAACAGAAGGATCAAAAGGTAAGACACATGACGTAACGCTGGAGGAGCTGTCCGCTGCCTATGGCAAAGTACGGAGCAACGCGGGCGCATCGGGCATTGATGGGCAAAGCCTGGAGATGTTTGAGGCGACCAAAGTGGGTGGTCTGTACAAGCTATGGAACCGCATGGCTAGCGGCAGTTATTTTCCGAAGGCGGTGCGGGGTGTGGAAATACCCAAATCAGATGGAGGGGTGAGATTATTGGGCATACCTACGGTCAGTGACCGGATTGCCCAACAGGTAGCTGTAAACGTGATGGAGCCGGTAATGGAAAAAGTGTTTCATTCGGACAGCTATGGTTACCGTCCCGGTAAATCGGCGCATACTGCCATTGACCAGTGTCTGGTGCGTTGCCATGCGTATCGTTGGGTGATAGACATGGACATTAAAGGCTACTTTGATTGCATCGACCATGAGCTGATGATGAAGGTAGTGGAGTACTACTTCACCGATCGCTGGGTTCTGTTGTATATTCAGAGATGGCTAAAAAGTCCCATGATGATGCCTGATGGTAAGCTGGTGGAACGCACGAAAGGCACCCCACAAGGGGGAGTGATAAGCCCGTTACTGTCTAATATGTTTCTACATGTAGTGTTTGATGCATGGATGCAGAATCTGTATGCAGATAACCCTCATGGGAATGTAAGATGGGAACGCTATGCAGATGATATCATCGTGCATTGCAAAACGGAGAAGGAAGCCAGATATCTGCTGACTCAAATCCGGAAGCGCATGAAAAGCTGTAAGCTGGAACTGCATCCGGAAAAGACCAAGATTGTGTATTGTAAACAATCGGGTCGCTGGGGAGGCAACCGTCAGGTGAAGTTCAACTTTTTGGGTTTTGAGTTCCGTCCTTCGGTGGTAAAGTGTAAGGATGGCCGGAAGCGTATATGTTACAGGGCGCAGATCAGTAGTCAATCGAAGAAAAACATTGTTCGTTATTTTGAACGGATGAAAATCCATCGGTGTACATCGCTTACATTGGTGCAGATAGCGGAGCGGATTGTTCCGCAACTGCGGGGCTGGATTCGCTACTACTCAATCGTTAGTCCATCTGCGTTACACGAGGTATTTTCGGTATTGAATGACCGGTTGGTGCGTTGGTACACCAACAAATACAAACGGTACCGGAGGCGTATGCAACAGGCACGGGAACAGTTAAGAGAGGATTACAAAAACTTTCCGAACCTGTTTGTGCACTGGCAATATGGCTATACCCCTTAGATCACTTTTACCTGTAAGAGCCGTATGAGTCGAGAGGCTCACGTACGGTTCTGTGAGAGGGTGAGGGCTACTTCTTTGGTAGCCCTTGCTCTACTCGACTTGCTGTCTTAGGAAAGCTGTAGATGCTGGTTTTCGAGTTTGACATTAAAATGAATGTCTGCTTTCAAAGCTTTGAATACTTTTATAATAGTGTCAATGGTCGCACTATTAGTACTGCTTTCTAATTTTGATATCTGGGCTTTTTGGACGCCAATTAATTTACCAAGTTGTTCCTGAGTCAGGTTGCGTTCCTGTCTTGCTTTTTTGATCATGTAGCCTAATACATCCATACGAAGCTCGTATTCGTATTGATCCCTGGCAGGAGTTTTCTTTTTACCTATATATTTATCTTTTATCTCGTCAAGCGAGTAAGACTTCATTTGACTTTTAGCCATGATGTTATTTTTTAGAGTTGAAATACTTATTACGAATATTTTTTGCACGTATGATTTCATTGTCGGGTACTTTGTCGACCTTTTTAATAAAACCATGCGTAGCGAAAACTAACGTGTTTACACTATCAGTCTTGTCCCAGAAAGCTAGTAAGCGTATTTGAAGACTTCCATGTCTTACCCTGAATTCCCAAATATCGTCCCGAAGCTTTTTAAAAAGTTTGGGATCATTGGTTTGTTCAGCCATATCAATATTATAGATCAGCTTTTTGGCCGCTTTGAGATCCAGGCTGGCTATGAACTGATTTGCCTCCTCTAAAAATTTAGTCTTGAAATACTGCAAAAGTTAGTTTTGTCAAAGATAAGAAAAGTTTCTAAAAATGGAAACGTGATTTTCGATTATTTTTAGAATTTCGGAGGGTCGAAAGGTGGCGTACAACGTTTGGGCTTTGCGTCAGGCGGGGCAATAGAATTCGTCCCGCCCGGTACAAATGCCGATTAAAAATACTGAATACAATTTATAACAAAATGCCGATTAATATAAACGTCCCGCCCCAACTGAATTTGAATAGCGATATATAGCTGAGTTGTTTTCCCGTCGCCCCGATTGCGCAAAACCCTTTGTTAGCTGAAGCTTTTGTTAACTGCTCTCGATAAATTTTCAAGTATTAATGTTGTTACTTTGGCTGATAATGCAACTAGTTTTTTATCTCGTTTATATTGCTGTTGCTCCATACTAAATTTTGAACCATGGAATAAATTGTTTCTAACTTGTCTAATGATATACATTAAGGCCTTGAATGAAGAATGTGGATGGTCTTTTCTTGCCCATTGTCTACCTTTGGCAATTGTGCAAAGACCAGAATTATTTTTATGATTTCTACATCCGATGCTTTCACATGAGGGAAAATTCTTTTTGAAGAGGTCTGAATGGTATCTTAAATACATTGTTGCTTTTGCAATTTCCTCTGTTTGGTAAAAGTCACCGCTGTTACTTGAGCCAACACATTCTATTGAGGCAAATTGTGTCGCAACTGCTTGGATTTTGTTTACCTGCATAGTGCCGGACCAAAGCTTTTTATAAATTGGTCGAAAGGGTCAGCTTTGTCAAAAAAGCGGTGTCTCCAAAATCCCTCAATTGCTTCATAATTATGGTGAAGTTTCGACCTGTCAGCTAAATATTGCTTGTCAGATTTGATAGAATTAAAAACACGAATAAGTGTGAATGCGTCCATATAAAATTTCAGCTAACGTTTGGGCTTTGCGTCAGGCGGGGCATTAGAATTAGTCCCGCCCGGTACAAATGCTGATTAAAAATACTGAATACAATTTAAAACAAAATGCCGATTAATAAACGTCCCGCCCCAACTGAATTTGAATAGCGATATGTAGCTGAGATGTTTTCCCGTCGCCCCGATTGCGCAAAACCCTTTGTTGTACGCTGGCTTTCTGTTCATTTCCGTAACATCAAATTTTTTAAATTAATACTTCCGCAATTAATTTCTTTCTCGTCCATTAATGGAAGTCCAGGGATACTTTTGTATGCAGAAATTTTATAAAAGAGATTTTGCCCTTTTAAGCTAAGTCCTGTTCGCAATGTACCATCTACTCCTTTATTAGAGAGCATTACGACATAAAAAGCAGTTGATTCTTTTGGATTAATAGTTCTTTTCAACGAATATGATTTATTGATGCCAGTATCTAAAAAAGATTTTATTGGCAGACCATAATCAGTTAAGGATACTTTATCAAGTGTCATGGTATCGGAAGGAATAAATAATTTCATGTAGTCTCCCGATGAAAGTGGAAACTCAAATGAATCTAAAGGAAAATCAATTTTCAATTCAATAGGATTAATTGTCTCATTGGTTATTTGGGTATAAAATACAGCATATGGATATTTCTTACCATTAGGGTCAATGTATCCTCCACCTCTTGGGAAGCTGTTATGTATTATTAGACGCTTACCCATAGAATCAGCATACTCATATTCCCTTACCGAATTTACAGTTTCTATATCAACAGTTTCTGGCGTTGATTTACTGCCTTGCTTACAGGAAAAAAGTCCTGATGTCGCTATAATAAATATTATTATACTTTTTTTCATTTTTTTCGATGGTCGGCGGTCAGCTTGCGTACAACGGTTGGGCTTTGCGATCAGGCGGGGTAATAGAATTCGTCCAGCCCGGTACAAATGCCGCCCAATAGTTGTTTGAAGTACAAGGTAAGAAATAATGTTGATTCGGAGCCGTCTCGCCCAGAACTGAAGCTGAATAGAATTACAATAGCCGAGAAAATATCCGTCAAGCCCCGCTGGCGCAAAACCCGTTGTTGCCCGCCTGTGTTTTACACAATTGTTTGTGATTCTAATTCATATGAAACTAATTTTTATTTTTATCGTTTATGAAAACAATATTGAAAGGATTTAAAGTACCATCCATGATATGGTTGTATATCAAAGGATCATTTTGCATAATTTCATTTGCTTTTTCAATATTAGCTGCGTCAAATATTACTATACCAAAAAGTTCGGGGTCATAAATATTTGGTGTCCTGCCAAGTACATAACCTTTTTCTTCATCGATTAACGTTTTCATGTACGAAACATGATCTTTTGCTATTTGAAGTTCTTTTGAAGTCCAAGTAATCTTCTGCTTGAATTCGGGTGTGTATCTAAGGATGTAAATAAATTGCCTATTTTCTTGCAATAATTTTTGTTTATTGTAGCTTGTTAAACTAGTACATACTAAGAAGAGGCATACTGGTAAGAATATTTTGACTGTCATAACGAGAAGTATTTGTTATTAAGGTTTTAATATTTTAATTGATTTCTGATCGTCAAAAAAATGGAGTTAATCCAAAAATTTTAACTGTTGAAATTGTATGGTCAAGCCTTCAAATAGTTGGATAACGATTTTAAACATGGCGGACAACGTTCGGGCTTTGCGCAGGTGGGGTCATTAGATATTCGTCCCGCCCGGTACTAAAGCCCATTAAAAATACTGAATACAATTTATAACAAAATGTTGATTAAGAAACAGTCCCCCCCAACTGAATTTGAATAGCGATATATAGCTGAGATTTGTTCCCGTCGCCCCGCTTGCGCAAAACCCATTGTTAGCAGCAGAACGGCGAATATCAGGGAAATGAAATAAAGTAATGAACTCCGATTATTAACTCCGTATTTTTTACTGATTGAAAAAATGGGGTAGCAGGATGCCAGATATAATAGGAGCCAGGGTTTGAGAATTAGGGAAACTTCAAGCCGTAAAGCTGGATATAGGAACGCACCGGAATATAAACTGAAAAGCAAAGAGCCTGCATATTTTTAAGCGAATAACATGAAGCTCGCTTTGGTGTCCCATAATAATTGCGATGCCCGAATTTCCAGAGTTAGTATGTCAAACCGGGCAGAGCTTGTCGTGATTGCATTTTGTATAGCGTTGCAAATAAAGAATTGTCAGGCCACGCTTAAAAATATATGGAAGAATAATTTTGTCCTGTTATAAAATTTAAACTGTTTGATTTAATTATGAAACTAAAAAATAAAGTCCTGAAGTTTTGCTGCTAACGTTTGGGCTTTGCGTCAGGCGGGGCATTAGAATTCGTCCCGCCCGGTACAAATGCCGATTAAAAATACTGAATACAATTTATAACAAAATGCCGATTAATAAACGTCCCGCCCCAACTGAATTTGAATAGCGATATATAGCTGAGATTTTTTCCCGTCGCCCCGATTGCGCAAAGCCCGCTGTTAACGGCTGTACGGCAAACATCAGGCTGCCAGCAATAGAAAAAAAATGCTGAAATATTAATTTACCAAATGTGAAGTTCCGCGGAGAAGGGGAGAAGCGGGATGATCATTGAAAAATGCATCGATCTATAAAACACAAGATGTACCAAATTGAAAAGTTACATTAGTGAATGCCGCTGACTTTGATCCGAATTTCGCGAGGCAATTATATTTTTAAGCGAATAACAGGCTGCTTCCTTTGGTGTCCCAACCAGGTTTGAGTGATCGATATACAAGATGTCTTATTGAAACTACTTGCTGATATAATGTCTGTCCCGGTAAGCTTAAAAATATATACTAAAATGTTTCTGTCTTGGTGGGAATAGAAACGCAGTTACATTTTATTTTGAACTTCGAAATTCTGTCGAAGCAGTATAGCTGTTAACGTTTGGGCTTTGCGTCAGGCGGGGCATTAGAATTCGTCCCGCCCGGTACAAATGCCGGTTAAAAATACTGAATACAATTTATAACAAAATGCCGATTAATAAACGTCCCGCCCCAACTGAATTTGAATAGCGATATATAGCTGAGTTTTTTTCCCGTCGCCCCGATTGCGCAAAACCCTTTGTTAGCAGCAGTACGGCAAACATCGGAGAGCCTGCCACAAACCGAAATGCTGAGATATTAATTTACCAAATGTTAAGTTCCGCGGAGCAAGTGAGATAGCGAAAGGTGACAATAAAGATGCATCGCTGATTAAAATACGAGATGTAAGAATTCAGGAAGCATATTATATGAATGTTGCTGATTATAATCTGAAATTCGGACTGCCAATATATTTTTAAGCGAATGTCATGATGTTTCATTGGTGTCCCACTATATGAGGATTGACCGACATTCGAAATGATATTTGTCGAACGAAGCAATGACTTGTGTTATTTATTTGAGATATACTATGCCATTATTACCTGTCGCCCGTGAGCTTAAAAATATATACTGAAATGTTTCTGTCGAGACGTAAATGCAGAAATGATACACATAATATAAAGACCTGGAAAATCTGTCTTGCAGTATTTCTGCTAACGTTTGGGCTTTGCGTCAGGCGGGGCATTAGTAATTCGTCCCGCCCGGTACAAATGCCGATTAAAAATACTGAATACAATTTATAACAAAATGCTGATTAATAAACGTCCCGCCCCAACTGAATTTGAATAGCGATATATAGCTGAGTTTTTTTCCCGTCGCCCCGATTGCGCAAAACCCTGTTGTTAACGGCTGTACGGCAAACATCAGGCTGCCAGCAATAGAAAAAAATGCTGAAATATTAATTTACCAAATGTGAAGCTCCGCGGAGAAGGGAAGAAGCGGGATGATTATTGAAAAATGCATCGATCTATAAAACACAAGATGTACCAAATTGAAAAGTTACATTATTGAATGCCGCTGACTTTGATCCGAATTTCGTGGGGCAATTATATTTTTAAGCGAATAACAGGATGCTTCCTTTGGTGTCCCAACCAGGTTTGAGTGATCGATATACAAGATGTCTTATTGAAACTACTTGCTGATATAATGTCTGTCCCGGTAAGCTTAAAAATATATACTAAAATGTGTCTGTCCTGGTGGGAATAGAAACGAGTTACATTTTATTTTGAACTTCGAAATTCAGTCGAAGCAGTATAGCCGTTAACGTTTTGGCTTTGCGTCAGGCGGGGAATTAGAACGTCCAGCCCGGCACAAATGCTCATTTAAAATATTAATGTTGAAATTACAACAAAAGATCAATAGTAGACGTCTCGCCCAGACCGAAGCCGAATAGAATTAATTCGCTGAGTTATTGATGTCGAGCCCTGCTTTTGCAAATACGCTTGTTGGCGGTAGTTACAATTCTTTAAATTCTTTTTGTTTTGATTTATAATCAGTCACTGAGTGTATGTTGTCCATAAAAATGTAATTAATGACTCGTCCTGTTAATGCCTCGTGTTCAATAAATTGTTTTTTGTCTGGTAACATTTGGAAATTTGGTAATGCTCTTTGAATTGATGCTACACTTACAGATCTTAATACGTTAAAAATAATTGTAAGTGAGGTTTGTTCAATCTTGTCTACACCGGCTACTTTCCCAATTATCCAAAAAAAGTTGTTGAAGGTCGATAGTTTATTTAGTGTAAGGTTGTCGTGCGTTAAGACCATTACAACTTTTTTCTTAGTCCCATCTTTCTTCCATCCTGTTACACTTCCTTTTTTTGGTTCTCCTATTTTGTATTTATGATTCTTTATGAATTTAATTGATTCTTTTTTGATTGTCTCAATTTTCTTAAAAAGGGAAAGTGAGTCAAAGTGTCTTTCTTCTTCTTCAGTAGTTTGGATACTTTTTTTGTCATTTAGAATTGGTTTGGTAATTAATATTATTCTTGATTTTAATCTTCTCGGAAATTCAGTTTTATTTTCAGCCCAGCCTATTATATTTTTGGTGATTAAATCGAAATGAATTTTTCTATTCCCTTCTATGTCGTTATTGTCCGGTTTGAAATGATCATTACGTACTGTGAAAATTACTTCTTTGTTAAGTCCGTGGATATATCCTGCTT
>CAVZHZ010000002.1:0-141980 GCA_963775145.1 uncultured Chitinophagaceae bacterium | reverse complement strand
CGACGACAAAGAATTATTATCAAACATGGTAGTGATCAGCGCGGCCAGCGCCGATCAATTAAACTACGAAACAAAAGATGCCAAACAAAATGGAGTAGGTTCGCTGAGTTATGCATTCAGCCAGGCCATATCTCAAACAACCGGTACCATTAATTATAAAATCCTCTTTGAAAAAATAAAAACGGCCATTCAATCGTGGAAACCATTTCAAAACCCGCAGATAGAAGGTAATACAGAACAAGAAGTATTAGGAGGCGCCTATGTAAAGACCCCGGATATTATTCGAATCAATAGCTGGAATGCGGATAATACAATTGAAATACCCCGGGGATCCATTCATTCCATTATCAAAGGGGCCCGTTTCATTGTATACCCGGTGGAGGTTACCGATACCAAGAATGCTAAGCCTATCGCCAGTGGTTCAGTTACCGATGCCGGTATGGTAAAATGTACCGGAACTTTTAGTACAGCTATACCAGATAAAACAAAAGCCTACAATATTGTTTTTGAAAGCAAAAGCTTTGGGGATATGTCTGTCAGCGTAAAAATTTCAGTCCCGGAAACTTCTATTGCAAACACGTTACGGGAGAAATTTAAGCAATACGATTATATTACGCTCGATAAACCGAATTCAGATATATCTGTTACTTCCTTTAAGGATCCTGCTACCCATGAACAATTGTTACAGGTAGTAGCAACCAACGATAGTATACTTTGGCAAAAGCCCTGGCCTGCCGGAAATAATAATCAACTATCGGAAATTGAAACAGAAAAGATCTGGGAAAGTGTAAAACAATATTCCCGCGCGCAGTTTCTGCGAAGCGTTAATACACCTCCCGACGCTAAAGTATTTGAATATGTACAGGTCGATTTCATTCCGGGTATTATTAAAACTATGCACGGCATCGACAGCCTGGTTACCAGAAAAACGTTGAAAGACATAACAAATGCGAAGGGCGATATAGAATTTATGGAAGCGGATAATGATAAACCAGAGAACGAAGGTTTTGTGATTCGCATTCGCAACCTGCATGATTACCCTATATACCTGAGTGTATTGGATATTATGCCCGATAATTCAGTGGGAGTGATTATCCCTGATCCTTCCGATCTGAATAGTACAGCGGAAGATTACAAAGTGGGGGCCGGTCAAACTTTTACTACGCGGACTATTAAATTATATCCACCTTATGGAAAAGACTTTATGAAAATCCTGATTACCCGCCAGGCAATGGACCTTAGATCGGTTCAATCCCGGTCTACTTCGCGGGGAGTAGGATCTTCATTTGAGAGTTTTTATAATGATACATTCAAAGACGACAGCACAGAACGGTCACGAGGGCCGCAAGTGGCACCGGTAAAAGTAGATGAGGTAAAAATTATTCCTTTTAATTATATGATTGTTAAGAGAAACTAAGAATATTTTTTCCGGGTGGCCATGTACAGTTCAATCACTCATCTTTCTTTACTCCTTTTTTTATTTGTGAAGATGGTCATTCGAGGATGAACCCATTTTTTCATTACCATCTTAACGCTTTGGCTGAACAACTTTAATTCGCCATTTATTTCAGCCTCCTTTATCATTCGCCCGCTACATACTACCATAAATAGCTCCTGCCACGGTTATTCCCTGCATGAGGGAACATATTTGTCATAAAAAAGCATCCTGTCAAATGGAAACCAAAAATGGGGGTTCATAAATCAATGGTATAAAAAACAAAATAATTGAGAAAAACATCCAAATTCTATGAGGTAAAAAGCATCTGATCTTATCATCAGACGATGATATTTATCAATAAATTTTTTATCCCTGCATGGCCAATACGTACACACAAATTCACATTCAATTAGTATTTGCGGTAAGATACAGGGCCGCGCCAATTGAAAAACCATGGAGCAATCAATTGCATAAATACATTACAGGAATAGTCCGCGAGAATGATCATAACATGCTCCAGATAAACAGTATGCCCGATCATATTCATATTTTCATTGGTATGCGCCCGGACCAGGGCATTTCGGCGCTCGCCCAGCAAGTGAAAACAGAGACTACAAAATGGATCAGAGCCAACACGTATTGCAACGTGCCCTTCGAGTGGCAAGACGGATTTGGAGCCTTCTCTTATTCACGGAGCCATGTGCAGGATGTTATACGCTATATTCAAAACCAGGAAACCAATCACAAAAAAGAGAAATTCCTGGATGAATACAGGCGAATATTAAATGCATTTGAAATTCCATACGATGAACAGCGCATATTTAAAGGACTGGAATAAAAACGAAGAGTCAATGGCGTGAGCGGGCAATGTTCCGCCAACCGGTATGATTACATATATGATTATTCTCCTCAAAAAAATAACTCAATAGGTACAAAATGAAATCGAACTCCTGTATATTCTTTTCTTTGAGTTCATAACCAGTCAAATCGATTTATGAAATTTCAATCCCTTTTAATTGTTTATCCAAAGTAATCACCAAAAAAAAGCTACTGCGTGTGAACACAGTAGCTTCATAACGATAAAAAACGATCTACCTGTTTTTAATAACACTAAAATTAATCGGGTTGGACGAATACAGCATTTTCAGTTCCTGCCCGTCAACCAGTATAGCTTTAAAAATTGCTTTTATTTTTGTACCGGCAGCCACCGGAATTTCGGAATAGGGAATATATAATTCAAAATCCGTTGGAGAAATT
This sequence comes from uncultured Chitinophagaceae bacterium, assembly GCA_963775145.1. Taxonomy (GTDB): domain Bacteria; phylum Bacteroidota; class Bacteroidia; order Chitinophagales; family Chitinophagaceae; genus Endoryza. The sequence goes on along the minus strand of CAVZHZ010000002.1, from coordinate 139,285 downwards.
TTATTGGCGGATAGCTTTTGACCAACGCCAAGCTTAAATGATTTGTATGTGGCTACCACATTACTGATATTATACTTGTCATTATTATCCATGATCGGATTTCCGCTTTCATCATAAAAGAAAACAGTAAAGTATACCTGCCCTTCGTTACCCGCTGTCTTAATATTAAAAGAGGGGTAAAGCAGCAAACCCTGTTTTTCGGCACTGTTGACCACACTCATTTTAGTAAAATTAGAAATGGTAAAGCGGGGTACCTCACCCACGCGGGCACCTCCTTTGGGATATAGAGCCGCGATCATGGCTTTGTCTCCAGCCGACAATTGGCTATTCCAGGGAACAGAATATCCATTGGTTGTCCAGCGGGCCAATACAGGATAGTGCATAATAGATGTACGATCGTAAGCGGTTCCGTGCGTATAGGTTAAATTATATTCCTGGAACAGGTTCACATCCACCGTCATTTTATCCCATCCCTGTGTTTGTTCAAGTTCCTTATATACTAAATCTTTATTCCAGGGAATGCCTGCCAGCGGACTGTAATGTTCATGTAACAACCCAATAGCATGGCCAAACTCATGGAGCACTGTCCGGTGCATGGCATCGTAGGTGGCAAAGTCGGTGGTGTCGAAGTTAATTGTTTTTGTATCCTGCGGAATTCCCTGGGCCAATTGTCCAATCATCGAATTGTGTCCCCCTTTATCATCGAGGTTAACTCTGAGTTCGGCGTCTCCATATTCAATAAAATCAAAAGTTATGTTGGCATATTGCTCCCATTCCTTGGCATAAGTCTTTACCTTTTCTTTCATTGCGGGACTTCCAGAAAGAAACCGCACTTTGAGCGTGGCCCCATTATCCCATAAATAATAGGGGTCCACGAGTCCCCGGGAACCGGCTGCTGTATCGAAAGAATTCATTTTGGGGGCCTTCATAATGGAGGTACAACCGTACTTCTGCCCAATGCCTTTGTTGGAAGGCTTTACTTTTTGGCTTATTCCATGAAAAGATAAAATCATTAAAGCGACTGCCATTAAACTTTTGACTGTATTCATGATTTGTTGGTTTTAGAAATTTAAAGGTGCAAACAAAAATTTCAGGGGTTCCTTTTTACGGCATAAACTTAACCTTGTCAGGCGTACTTACCAATACCCTCTTCCCACATTTTTTTGCAGCGATTATTGCAATTTCTTAAATATATATATCAACGAAAAGCTAGTGAGACATTCCAGCTTTAATTCAATAAAATTCTATGTGAAAAGTAGGATAAAAAAATGAAATTAATGGGCAATAATAAGCTTTTTCATAAGTTGTACTTTTTCTGTCTCAAAACGACAATAATAAACGCCCGCCGAGAAATTTTGGATACCATATATAGGAATAATATGCTTTCCGGTAGGTAGGGAGGCAGGCATGGGAACTGATTTTACCAGTCTTCCGTTCTCCTCTAAAATAGATAAGCGCACCCTTTCCGGCGCTGTTAATGTGAATTGAATGGTCGCAAATTTATTACTTGGGTTAGGATAAACGCCCAGAGCAAATTTGTTCTCTTCATTTGTTCCCGGCCTGCTACGGGTGCGTATGGAAACCAATTGAAAATTATCGGATAAAAATACGGGGGTTCCTGTTAATGGCACAGAAACAGAAGGGATTGAGGTAGTGGTGGCCGTTATGGAGTAATTCCATTCTCTCCTATTCAATAGCGGAGCCACATTGAGCCCTGCGGGAAATGTATAATTAGCGTTGGCAGATTCTGATCTGTCAATCGAGGTTTTTGCCCATAATACATAAGTATAATTTCCAATTGCATCACGAAAAGCGCCGCCCCCGATTGCCGGGGGTAAATTCATCAATTGTGTTTTTACGCTATCGTACCGGTAATCTCTCAATAATTCAGCGGTAGTTTTGAATCCTACCCCGGCATTGGTAAACTGTTGTCCGTAAACCCCGCCGTTCGTTAATGGGCCAACTCCTTCCAGCTTCTGAAATAATCCCATCAAAGCGTACCCGTCTGAAGCGGCCGCCAGCGTTTGTGTTTCACCCAACGCAAAAAGGTAATATTGTTTAATATCATTTTGCTGGCTTTGCACCAGGGCCTTAATAACATAATTTGTTTGAGCCTGGTCTGTTCCTATATAGTCGCCGAATTCTTTTCGGGGAATGTTATTTTCTGTACAAATAAAGTGTTTTCGGGGATAGTTATTTCCATCATACCCATGTGTGCCGAGGACCGTTGCCATTCTGTTTTTTGCTTTAATAAATTCTTCCGCGGCTGCATCTGAATGCCGTTTATAGGCGAAGTTATTGATGCTATTATCCCAATAGGTCAGTGCATACATCGGGTAATTATGAAAACTGAGTACATCAAAATAAGCTCCTCCTTTAACCGGGTAGACGGGGGTAACTGATCCATCAGCGGGATTATCTGTGTTTCGTAAAATGGCATCTAAGAACGCCGGATATCCCAATCCACCAACGGTAATGAAAGCAGTGCTATCGATAGATTTTATTATTTCATAACTTATACGAAGTAAACGTATATAATGAAATATGGGAGCTTTCATATTATATAAGTCGCAGGGAGAGGGGTTGTTGTCCCACCAGTTTCCAGGTTGGCCCGGATCTTTCCACGCATTTCCACTTAAGTCAAAATCGGGTTCATTCAATATTTCCCAAAACTTTGTATAGGTATGATACCGGGTTACTGTTTTATACACGTAGAGTGCGAAATAGTTATTCTCATTTACCGGGGTTCCATTAGCGCCTCCATCCCAAATGGGGGTATACATATTGGCAAATAACCAGGAAGGCTGACCACATCCTCCGTAATAATTATTATCGCGATGAGCCGTGGAAGGAAACCCCAGGAAAACGGTATTATCCTGGATACCTAATGAGGAATAATGATTGAAACTCCCCAACTCAGCATCATATCCCCAATAATCCAAAAATTCTTCCGGCAAAGAGAGCCGAAGAGAGTGAGCCCCTGCGCCCTGTATGTTGAGGGAGGTATTGCCGGCAGCTATATTAGCCTTGGTTATATTATCCCATGATGAGCCATAGTATCCCATGTTGGTACCATATAAAAAGGAACGAGGATAAGCTGGGACACGGCCGGGGTCGTTGGCGGTAAAATTGATTTGTGAATTACCTGTTTGGTAAATACCCATACTGGGGATGAGCAACAGCAACAAACGGAGTAAGTTTTTTTTCACAGTTAATGGATTGTTGGGCAATAGATGATTGCGGAAGATAGAATGCAATTAATCTGCCAAACAACAGGTTACCCACATTTATTTTATTATTCGATTATGATAATTGTTGCAGGGCCGCTTTGAAAAAAGGACTTATTTGAAGAGTGCTGATGAGGCGCAATTCTTCCGGCAAGGAGGTTTCATTATCCAGGAACTTAAAAATCGCCGATGCTTTATTACGTTTGAAAAGGCGGGAAAAAATATCACTTCCTTCAATAGTTCGCTTACTGAGTAATTGAAGTAATACACTGTCATAAAAATTAAACCGGGCCGGGGCAGGCTTAAGTTGCTGTAGAGATTGGCCGGCGGAGAGAATATCTACGATTCTGCTGGTTTGTTTTTGTATAAACTGGAAAGTATACCCAGTGGATGCTTTTGTTTGCCCCCCGGCCGTTCCAATATTATAGATTCCGTTTTGATAAAAAGGAAATTGGGCATTGGTCATGGGTATAATTCCAAACTCTTCTTCAACTATTCGGTATTCATTTATTTTCAGGTATTGGCTTATGTACTTCCTTAATGCTGATTCATATTGCTCTAACGGCAATATGGTTTCAGTAAACAATGTATATTCAACAAGCGCCTGGCGGGCAGAAAGGGGCATTACATATACAAAAGTAGTTCCGTTGTCCTGTGACACCCGAAAGTCCATCAAGGTAGCGCTGCCGGGGTCAAAAACAGGTTCTTTCGTTTCAATAATCCATCCTTTGAAATGTTGCAGCAGGTCCAGGTTGTTTTTCTTTGAAATCCTTGCACTGTGAATGGAATTAAAGACAAGGGCATTTCCGGTTATAATCTCCTCTTTATCCAGATATATTTTTGTGCCCGCCGTTTGTTCTTTGTCAATGAATACTTCTCCGTACCGGATGTCAATATTTTTTTTTGCATTAATTTTCGCGAAGCACCAATTATAAAAATCAATCCCCCGGATCATCTTATACCGGTAAGGCTGCATATCAAGGTCAGCGGAAAAGTGATTACTGTGAAAATACAGGCGGTTCCATTTCCGATGAATTATCTCTTCAAAAAAACTATTTTCTTTTTCCCAAAAACACCAGGTGCGATCGTTAACGGTTTTAGGACCTCGGTCAATAAGGAGTATTTTTTTATCATCAAATTTGCCGGAGGCAATCAGGCGGGTGACCAGGCTAAGGCCCGCGGCGCCTGCACCTGCAATAATATAATCGTATTGTTGCATGAGTAATTAAGCCGGTTCGGAGGGGGCGTATTCTACTGTTTGGGCTTTCATCAGCGCCTTATCTTTCTTTACTTTTTCCCAATACTTTTTGTGTACATAGAGCATACCGAAGGATTCTCCGTCTTGCTTACTGAGGTGTTTGTGATGCATTTTATGAGCCCACCGAATGGCTCGTACATAAGTACTTTTTGATCGGGTAAACCATTTGAACCGCTGATGAATAATTACATCATGCACCATAAAATACGCAAAGCCATAGGCCATAATACCAAATCCTATAGCCTGTAACCAGTATATTTTGTCGAGTGTTCCGAATAGAATACAAAAGAAACTGGGGACGGCAAATATGACAAAAAACGCATCATTCTTTTCAAAAAATCCAGGTCTTGTTTTATGATGGTCTTCGTGAAGGTACCAGAGCAATCCGTGCATTATATATTTATGGGTGGCCCAGGTTATAGCCTCCATCAAAAGAAAGGTTCCAATAAAAATTACAATATATATTAACCAGTTCATAATAACCTATTTTATTAGCGATGGGGCGGGTTTTTTTTTCGGCATATTTTCTGCCACCCATTGTTGTACTTTAGGAAAAGCGATATGAAACCAGGCCGTATATTTTTCCGGCTGTAAAGTTAATGATGTTTGAATTTCTTCCAGGTTCTTGTAACAATAATCCTTCACTTCCCCGGGATCCGGGTTGATGGGCCCTTCATAAAAACCGGCAAATACATAATCGAATTCGTTTTCTGTTAATCCATTTTCAAATTCACTTTGGTAAATAAATGAAAATATACTCTCTGTAGGAGTGATAAAGCCCATTTCCTGTTGCAGCCGGCGATTTGCGGCGTCGGCTGTTTCTTCACCCGGAGCCGGATGACTGCAGCAGGCATTGGTCCATAATCCCCCACTATGATACTTGGAAAGGGCCCGCTGTTGCAATAGCATTTCCCCTTTATGGTTAAAAACAAAAACGCTGAACGCCCGGTGCAAAACTGCTTTGCGGTGCGCCTCCATTTTTTCCATAGAACCCAAAGGTTCATCCTTTTCGTTTACTAATATAACGTGCTGGAAATTAAACATACAACTCATGGTTCTTTGCTAAATAAGGTTTAGCTGGTTTTTGACACCGGCTCTAACCAAAATCATAGCCTTACGATAATTTGGTATTCTAATACGGCTCTCCAAAATCTGAGAAGGTTCTGTTTTGCGGATCTTGTTAAAAAGGGAGAGATAATATTTGTAGGCAACATATACACCGAATCGTGCTTTCCAGGGGAGTTGAAGAATCCCTTCATAAGCCTGTTTAAAATCAATAGCAATATCCTGTTCAATTTGTGCCTTGGTACGTTCGGTAAAATTAGAAAAATCAACCCCGGGGAAATAGGTACGGTTTAGTGTATTATAATCGGCTTTAACATCACGTAAAAAATTAACTTTCTGGAATGCTGCTCCCAATGATTGCGCAAAAGGCTTCAATTTATTATACAACTCCTTATTGCCCTCACAAAAGACATACAAACACATCAACCCTACCACTTCGGCACTTCCATATATATACTCCTGGTATCGGCTGGCATCATACTGTTGCTTATCAAGATCCATCTCCATACTGTTAAAAAAAGCTTCTACCAGGTCCGGGCATATATTATAATCGTTAACGGTCAGTTGAAAACTATGCAATATAGGGTTGAGACTTATTCTATTTTCAATTGCCTCATAACATTCTTTTTTGAATTGTGCCAGCAAAGCGACCTTATCATACTCATGAAAAGTGTCTACAATTTCATCGGCAAAACGAACAAACCCATAGATATTGTAAATAGGAATCCTCAAATCCCTGTGTAATAACCGTATGGCTGAAGAGAATGAGGTACTATATTCTTCTGTGGTAATGCGGCTGCAGAGCTGGCTAACCTTATGGTACACTGACATCATAATTTTAAATTTACATAATTAGCTATTGCCGTTGAAATATATTTACGATAACCAACCTGATCTATCTTGCTGTTCAAATTGAAATATAATGAATAAAAATTAACCAAACGACTTAATGACTTCATTCGCAACCACCTCTCCACTTATTAAACTAGGGGGCACCCCCGGCCCCGGCACCGTAAGTTGACCAGTATAAAACAGGTTGCTCACTTTTTTGCTCCGGCAGCGCGGGCGAAATATCGCTGTTTGCAGGAGGGTATTTGCCAGCCCATATGCATTCCCTTTAAACGAATTATACTCCCGCACAAAATCGGTATAGGCAAATGACTTTTTATAAACAATTGCATCTGCCACAGTTTGGCCTATATGTTTCTCAAAACGGTTTATAATAAGCTGGAAATACTTCTCCCTTATTTCCTCTATGTCATCGCTCATTCCTGCCGCTACCGGAATCAGAAATACCAAATTTTCACAGCCATCCGGGGCAACGGTATTATCAGTTAATGAGGAAGCGCTCACATAAAACAACGGATCTGAAGGCCATTGTTTTGTTGTGTAAATTTCCTCTGCATGATTTTCAAAAGGCACGTCAAAGAACAACATGTGATGCAAGATATTTTCCAGTCTTTTATTTATTCCAACATAATATAATAAGCAACTGGGCGCCATCAGTCGTTTGTCCCAATACTGATCGCTGTAGGTTCTGTGTGATGCAGGCAATAGGTTTTTTTCAATAAACTGGTAATCGGCCGCGCCGATAACCACATCTGCTTCATAAACCCCAATGCCTGTATGGACCCTTTTAGCAGCATTTGATTCTAATTCTATCCTGGAAACTGCCTCTCCAAATTTAAATTCCACTCCGGTTTCTACAGCCAGTTTATACATTCCATTCACTACACTGTACATGCCACCTTCAGGATACCAGGTTCCTCCCACAATATCCGCATAATTCATAAGGCTGTACAGGGCAGGAGTATTTTCAGGTAGGGCACCCAGAAATAAAACGGGAAATTCGAGTAATTGCCTTATGCGCGGGTGTCGAAAATATTTGTGAATATGTTTTTTAATCGAGGTAAAAACATCTAAACGAAAAACCCCCTTCATCACGTCCCAATCAATAAATTCACTAACGGAAAGCCCTGGCTTAAATACAAGCTTTTGAATACCGACCCGGTATTTATATTCCGCCTCTGTTAAAAATTTTTCCAGTTTTGCTCCCGCGCCGGGTTCCCATTCTTCCAATAAATTTTTAAAAGCGATATAATCGGATGGTATATCACTGAATTCATTTTCCCAATAAATACGGTAGGAAGGGGAGAGACGTTCCAGGCTATAATAATCACGAGCCTTTTTTCCAAACTGGGCGAAATAACGTTCAAATACATCATCCATCCAATACCAACTGGGCCCCATATCAAAAGAAAATCCTTGTTCCTTTAATTGCCTCGCTCTTCCCCCAGGCGTATCTTGTTTTTCCAGCACCGTTACCTTCCAGCCGGCTTTAGCCATAAAAGTAGCTGCCGACAAGCCAGCAAAGCCGCTCCCAATTACAATTACTTTTTTTTGCACGCTTCACCAATTATCTAGTTACGCTCAATTTGTTCTTTCAGCAATTTACGGGCAAAATGGATACGACTCTTTATAGTTCCCAGTGGTTCGTGCAACATATCAGCAATTTCATGGTATTTAAATCCATCGAAATATAACAAAAATGGATTGCGGAAAATTTCTGGCAATCCATGAACTGCCTCCTGAATATCTTTTAATCGCAGATTGCTCTCTGCATTATTACCTATAACGGCCGATTGGCTGCTATTGATAAGGTAATCATTGGGAGTAGAATCAAAGATGGTATTTTGCTTGGCCTTTCTCCGGTAATTATTAATAAAGATATTTCGCATGATCGTATACAACCATGCTTTAATATTTGTTCCTACATTATACTTATCAGCATTAGAAATTGCCCGGTATAATGTTTCCTGGAATAAGTCCTTGGCGGCCTCATTGTCGCGGGTGAGTGTAATAGCAAAGGGCTTGAGAAAGTCGGCATTGCTAACCAGTAATTGATTGAATTCTATTGTTGACATAAAAAAGTGTTTAATTATTAACGTTGTAAAGTTAAACACAGATTGCAACAAAAAAAATATTTTTTGTTTAATTTTTTAAAACAAATATTAAACAATCATAAATTACTAATAATCAGCTCATTAAAAGACAAAAGAGGTTAAAGGCTGGTGGTAAAATCAAGAACTTCGGACATGGATCGCTTAAAGTCGATTCCGGGAGAGACTAGTTTTTGATGAATTTGTGCCAGTTGCCCAGACACAATTATGGGGACCTGGGAGATTTTTTCCCGTAAGTGATTAAGGTATTTCTCTAATTTGAAATTTCCGGGAATGCAGGTTATATGTGTATAAACGAAATGAGGTTTTTTGTTTTCCGTTACATAAATAAGATCTTTCGCGGGAACATTCGCTCCCAGATACAATACTGTTAGACCCTTTGATTTAAGCAAAAAGTAAATGTATAACAAGCCGAGTTCGTGGTATTCACTTTCCGGCAAGAAAAGAATGCAGGTTTTAGAGGAATTTATAATGGGTGATGCGTTTTCTATTCCTACAATTAATTTCTGCCTGATAATATTAGTAACCAGATGCTCCTGTCCCGGATTAATATGGTTGGTTTGCCACAAAATACCAATTCGTTCCAAATAAGGAAAGATAAGTTGATTGATTGTCCGTTCAATACCACGGGCATGAATATACCGATCCAAGGTAGCTTCAAACCGGTCAACATCCATATCAATCATGTTACCAATCAAGTCATTTACCAATTTTTCCTGTTGAGCCTGGAAATCCGTTAAGGAAACCAGTTTCTGGCTGATTTCCGCCTGGTTCATTTTATCAATATGCGATATCTTAAATCCATATTTATTGAGCAATGCTATGTTCAGAATAGTTTTTAATTCATCGCTACTATAATAGCGAATATTTGTGTCGGTGCGCTGAGGCTTCAAAAAAGAATAGCGCTGTTCCCAAATTCGAATGGTATGTGCCTTTATGCCGGAGAGGCTTTCCAAATCTTTTATGGTGAATGAGTTCATAGCACTATTACAACCGTAAACTATAAAAGTTTACAGCTTTGCGCAGGAAAAAGTCAGAAAAAATTCAGAAAGTGGGATTAAGAATCCTTCCGGAATCAAGGAGTGAAGAAACCGAGGCCATTAAATTAGAGGAGAATCGGAGTGCTTCGAGGTGGCGAAGATGATGAAGATCAGTCCCTAACAGGTCAACATAATTCATCTTTATTAAATATTGGGCCAGATCGGCAGCGGGTTTTCCGTAATAGCCGGTGAGTGATAATAAATTTAGCTGGAACAGGCAGCCATCACTTTTGAGATCATCAAAAATTTTCTTGTTGTTTAATAGATAGGAATATCGTTCCGGATGAGCCAATATAGGCTGATAGCCGTTTATCTGCATCTGAAACAATTGATTTTTGAAATTTACTGATGGTGCAATAAACGAAAATTCAACCAGCACCATCTTATCTTTTACAGGTAAGAGAGGAGTTTTCGCTTCTAATAACATATCAAAATGATCATCCAGGTAATATTCTGCAGCCGCCGCTAATGGAATATCTATCTGAAGAGTATTCATTTCTTTTAATAACAAAGTATGCGCGGCCCCGATAGTCTCCGGGTCGTTCTTATACATATCCCAGAAAATATGAGGAGTAGTAATAAATTTTTCATACCCCAAATCCTTCAGGCCGCTTATTAACTCGATCGAATTATGGACGTCTGTAGCCCCGTCATCAATACCTGGTAGGAGGTGCGAGTGCATATCTGCACGCAACCCACTAAAATCTGTTTTAACTGTATATTTTTTCTTAAAAATGGAAAACATAGATAGCTCTAAAGGTCGTTAACTTAATTGATAGTTATCAGCAAACTCTTTATAAACCCGGTTTAAACCCGTTTTCAGATCAATGGAGGCTTTCCATCCCATTGCATTAAGCTTTCCAACATCCAAGAGCTTTCTAGGAGTGCCATCAGGCTTTGTTGTATCATAATCAATGGTGCCTGCAAACCCGGAAATTTCCTTTATGAGTAAAGCTAATTCAGCAATTTCAATATCAACCCCCGTACCAATATTTACTAACCCATCATCATTATATTGCTGCATCAGAAAAAAACAGGCATTCGCCAGGTCGTCAGTGTGCAAAAATTCTCTCCGGGGTTTGCCAGTTCCCCAGATAGTCACGGAGGAAGCATTTTTCTCCCTGGCTTCATGAAACTTTCTTATCAAGGCAGGTAGTACATGCGACTTTTGAAGGTCATAATTATCATTTGGCCCATACAGGTTTGTTGGCATGGCTGATATAAAATTACATCCATACTGGCTGCGGTACGCATCGCACATTTTTATGCCCGCAATTTTCGCTATAGCGTAGGGCTCATTTGATTCCTCCAGTTTACCTGTTAGCAGATACTCTTCTTTTAAAGGCTGGGGTGCTATTTTCGGGTAGATACATGATGATCCCAAAAACATGAGCTTCTTAACCTTGTTAACATAGGAAGCATGAATGATGTTAGCCTGGATCATTAGATTATCATAAATAAATTCACCCCCGTACGTTTTATTTGCCATAATCCCGCCTACTTTGGCCGCGGCCAAGAAAACATGAGTGGGTTTTACATCGGCAAAGAACTCATTTACCATTTGCTGGTTTCTTAAATCCAGTTGCTTCGAATCTCTTACGATTAAATTGTTAAATTCTTCGCTTCTTAGTTTCCGCAGAATAGCCGAACCAACCATTCCATTATGGCCGGCAATATAAATTTTATCGGAGGGGTTCATAGTTTAGCTAATTCTAAATTTCAGGTGATGAAATAATAATTCCCAGTTGGGGGATTACCATGCAGGTTATTTGCCGTAAATGAATACCTGCGCAAAAAACCATTGACCCGAAAGGAGATTATTACATTTCTATTGAAGGTATTATTGAAAGAAACCTATGTTTTCATCGCGTGTGATTTTCACTTTGCATTGAAGAAAATAACCACAAGGACACAAGGAAGTTGATTTTCCAATGGAATGATCACTTCAGACAATCGAATCAGTTTTTACTTTGATTCCGGATTTGCGTTGAAAAAATAACCACAAGGACACAAGGATACAAGGAAGTTGATTTTCCAATGGAATGATCACTTCAGATAATCGAATCAGTTTTTACTTTGATTCCTGATTTGCGTTAAAAAAATAACCACAAGGACACAAGAAAGTCGGTTTTCCAATGGAATGATTACTTCAGACAATCGAATCAGTTTTTACTTTGATTCCTGATTTGCGTTGAAAAAATAACCACAAGGACACAAGGAAGTTGATTTTCCAATGGAACGATCACTTCAGACAATCGAATCAGTTTTTACTTTGATTCCTGATTTGCGTTGAAAAAATAACCACAAGGACACAAGGAAGTTGATTTTCCAATGGAATGATCACTTCAGACAATCGAATCAGTTTTTACTTTGATTCCTGATTTGTGTTGAAAAAATAACCACAAGGATACAAGGAAGTCGGTTTTCCAATGGAATGATCACTTCAGACAATCGTTGCAGTTTTTATTTTGATTCCTGATTTGCGTTGAAAAAATAACCACAAGAACACAAGGAAGTCGGTTTTCCAATGGAATGATCACTTCGGACAATCGTTCCATTTTTTACTTTGATTCCTGATTTGCGTTGAAAAAATAACCACAAGAACACAAGGAAGTCGGTTTTCCAATGGAATGATCACTTCGGACAATCGTTCCATTTTTTACTTTGATTCCTGATTTGCGTTGAAAAAATAACCACAAGAACACAAGGAACTCGGTTTTCCAATGGAATGATCACTTCAGACAATCGTTGCATTTTTTACTTTGATTGCTGATTTGCGTTGAAAAAATAACCACAAGGACACAAGGACACAAGAGGATTATATTCAAATGGAATAACCATTTCACGAAATATTAGCTTTTTTTACCCATGATTCCTGATTTCCATTGATGAAGGTAACCACAAGGACACAAGAAGATTATATTCAAATGGAATAACCATTTCACGAAATTTTAGCTCTTTTACCCATGATTCCTGATTTCCATTGATGAAGGTAACCACAAGGACACAAGGACACAAGAAAACGGTATCCAAATGGAATAATCATTTCAGGAAATTTTAAATACTTTGCTTGTAAATCCTTCGCAGTATCTGTGCTAAAAAAATAATTCTCAAAAGCAAAAAGTGTTTTAACCGGGATGTTTAGAATTGATTTTCATTTCTAAATTTCATTATTCTTCTTATTCAAATTGGTTCTTAATGACGTATCCAGAATCCTTTAATAACTTTTCCCGCTTGAATAATTCAATATCTGCGGCCACCATTTCCTTTACCAGCATATCCAGATCATACTTCGGTTTCCAGCCTAATTGTTGATTTGCTTTGGTGGGATCTCCAATCAACAGATCAACTTCTGTTGGACGGTAATACCTTGGATCGACTGCCACCAATTCTTTTCCAATATCAACCTGAAAATCCGGGTTACTACACGAAATAACGACCGCTGTTTCTTTTTCAGCCGAACCTTTAAACGCCAGTTCAATGCCTGCTTCTGCAAATGATCTTCTGACAAAATCACGAACCGTAGTTGTTATGCCTGTTGCTATTACATAATCTTCCGCCACCGGTTGCTGTAATATCAGCCACATCGCTTCTACGTAATCTTTGGCGTGGCCCCAATCTCTTTTTGCATCCAGGTTTCCCAGGTACAGTTTATCCTGCATCCCCAAGGCAATTTTAGCAACTGCCCGGGTTATCTTCCGGGTCACAAAGGTTTCTCCCCTGAGGGGAGATTCATGATTAAATAGAATACCATTGGCCGCAAACATATGGTAGGCCTCCCGATAGTTCACCGTAATCCAATAGGCATATAATTTTGCTACCCCATATGGGCTGCGCGGATAAAACGGGGTTGTTTCACTCTGGGGTACCGCCTGCACCAATCCATATAATTCTGAGGTGGAAGCCTGGTAGATTTTAGTTTTTTTTATTAACCCTAATAAACGCACTGCTTCTAATATGCGCAAGGTCCCAATACCATCGGCATTTGCTGTATACTCTGGTGTTTCAAAACTCACATGCACATGGCTCATAGCGGCCAGGTTATAAATTTCATCCGGTTGAACTTCCTGTATTATTCGAATGAGGTTGGTACTATCGGTCAGGTCGCCATAGTGAAGTTTAAAATGCACCCCTTTATCATGCGGGTCCTGGTATAAACTATCGATGCGATCGGTATTAAACAGTGAGCTCCTTCGCTTAATACCGTGCACTTCATACCCCTTTTTAAGTAACAGGTCGCTCAGGTAAGCTCCATCCTGCCCGGTAACTCCGGTAATTAATGCAATCTTTGGCATAATTTATTTTATTACAAATTGATTGATTTTTCGAAGCGGTTTCAACGTTAGTGTAAAGAACTTCGGCTGAAGACCGTTTAGTTGCCAGGCCAGCCGGTCTTCGCGGTTTGCCTTTAAGCGGCGGAGCAAAGATGCATTGCTTGCTCCACCGGTTCGCATCTTTACCAACACTTCCGGGAGATACTTCACCAGCATATCATTCTTAAACAAAAACCGAAGCATTATTTCATAGTCGGCGGCTGTTCGAAGAGCCAGGTTAAAATATCCAAACTGTTCATAGGCTTTCTTCCGAACAAAAAAAGCAGGATGAGGAGGCATCCAACCATAATAAAAACTATTCTTACTGAATGGGCCCGCTTTCCAGGTTCTTACTATTTTCGAACTATCTTCCTGCTTTACATATTGCAGATCTCCATATACCGCATCTACCAGGGGATCGGCAAATAATTCCATTACTTTACTGATGATGGTATCGCCATTGTAAAAATCATCCGAGTTCAGAATCCCAATAACCTCTCCCGTGGCCTTCTGTATGCCTTTGTTCATGGCATCATAAATTCCTTTATCCCTTTCGCTGGTTATAACGGCCGGATGGGTAAACTGTTTTACTATCTCCAGGGTATTATCTTTAGAAAGTCCATCTATTATGATATGTTCAATCTCGGGGTAAGTTTGCCCCGCAATACTCTGTAATGTATCCGCTACGGTAGCGGCGCTATTAAATGTTGCTGTAATAATTGAAATCTTCATGGCACTACCGACTTGTTATAACGCAGTTTTCCATTACCAGCATATCCATATTCGTCCGCAGGTAACATTCCAGGGCATCTTCGGGAGAGTTAACAATGGGTTCATTTTCGTTAAATGAGGTATTGAGTAAAATGGGAACTCCCGTTTTTTTTCTGAAGGCATCTATAAGATTATAATACCGGGGAGTCACTTCTTTATCGACTGACTGTAACCGACCGGTTCCGTCGGCATGCGTCACGGCAGGAATGATAGCCCGCTTTTCCTTCTTTATTGGAAATACTTTCTCCATAAAAGGAACCTCATCCACTACTTCAAAATATTCTGATACGTATTCTTTTAATATAGAGGGAGCAAAGGGGCGAAAGCTTTCCCGTCTTTTAATTTTAGAATTCAGCAATTCCTTTGCATCATTACGTCGTGGATCAGCCAGAATGGAACGTCCGCCTAATGCACGCGGCCCAAACTCCGCCCTTCCATTAAACCACCCCACAACGCCCGCATTGATTAGTTGATCAGAAACCTGATCATATAATTCCTCATCGCTGAGGCGCTGATAAGAAATTTTACGTGACGTAAGATAAGATTCAATTTCTTCGTTGGTGAACTTACTACCTGTATAGGCCGACCAGATTGCAGCAGCTCTCGGTTGCTTCAACTCATGATTATAGACATACATAGCAGATCCCATTGAAATTCCGGCATCGTGACCTGCCGATGGTATATAAACTTTTTCGAATGAAGTGTTCCGGGTAATTTTTCCGTTAGCCACTGAGTTTTGAGCAACGCCCCCGGCAATACAAACCTGCTTCAACCCGGTACGTTTTTGCAAATGATTCAAAAGATGAAATACCAATTCTTCCGTGATTCGCTGTACCGATGCACCCAGGTCTTTATGATACTGCGTCAGCTCCTCTGATTTTTTTCTTGGTTGTCCGAATTTCTCCACCATATATTCAGAAAACAGCGGAGCCACTTTCGGAATATGATCTTCCCCGTAAGAAACAATACCATGCTTGGCAGATCGGAAATACCGGAGATTCAGGGAAAACAATCCATTTTTTTCAAATACTAACACATCCTTTAACTTATCAACATAACGTGGTTCGCCATAAGGTGCCAGTCCCATTACTTTGTATTCATCGCCGTAATGCGGAAACCCCAGCAATTGCGTGAAGGCAGTATAAAACAATCCCACAGAATGAGGAAAATCGATAGAGTCGAGCACTTCAATCTGGTTACCTCTTCCAATTCCAATCATCGTAGTGGTAAAATCGCCTGAGCCATCAATAGAAAGCAGGGCGGCTTCTTCAAAGGGAGAAGCAAAAAAAGCCGAACCCAAATGACTGCGATGATGTTCTACCTGGTGAATTTTATTTTTGATAGCACTTTTGTAGACGCTAATGTCCAACGCAGCTAATTCTTCGTCCAGGGAAGCAACTTTACGGGCGTTCTTAACCCGGTCCAGCACTGCGTTCCATCCCCCTCCCGGGTTTTTGAGTAAGTACATTACTTTCTTCTGCAGTTTAGCCATCGGGTCGCGGCCGATACATATATGATCAACCTGCTGCAGAGTTATCCCGGCTTCGCGCAAACAAAATTGTACTGCCATTGAAGGAAATCCGGCCCAATGTTTTATTCTGCGGAACCTCTCCTCTTCAGTAGCGGCAATCATTACTCCATCTTTAAAAATAGCTGCCGATGAGTCAGCGTGGTACGCGTTAATTCCAAGTATATACATGTTAGCTAAATATCTTTTTGTATTGTTCTATTAATTTCGACTGATCAGCATATTGACTGGCCAGCAAATAAGCTGCTTCCGACCATAGCGAATAGGTTTCATAATTCCAGTTTATTGCTTCCTGCAAAGCCTGTGAAAACAGTTGCGGTTGATGCAGGTCCAGGTCCCAGCCTGCATTTTGTGGGCGCAGGTTTCGCCAGGGAGTCTGATCACTGATCAGTACTGGTTTTCCCTCGCTGAGCGCTTCAAAAATAGCATGCCCGAAATTTTCTCCCTGGGTTGGAAGTGCAAGAATATGGTGGTCACGCATAATTGCTGATAACTGGTCGTGCGGAATCTCGCCTATATAGTTTACGCGTATTGTTGAAGGAAACGAAATTATTATTTCCTGGCAATCGTTCCAGTAGGAAGGTTGTTCCAGTACTCCTACAATCGTAAGCTGAATAGTTCCATTAACTTCCTGAGGGCCTTTAATAAAAAATGAAGGTTTTTTATAGGATGAATGCGACCGATAAATAATACAGCAAGTGTTCCTGATTCTTTCTTCAATGCAACCCGGCGGGCAGGCACCGTCTCCGAAAAACTCGGAGCCAGCGACACCGGGTTCTCCGGAAAATGATTACTGATATCTTTCACTTCTTCGTCATCGGTAGCATGAAAGCGTGTATTGGCATGTAGCCCCATCAACTTGATAAGTCCCAGAAAAAATTTCTTTTTAAATGATTTGAATTGCAGGGCGGAGGGTTTGAGCATACCTCTCGGCGCAAGTACCGTTACTGCATTAGTTTTCGCATAGCGGGAGATTAATAATGGGTAGATGGCAAAGTATTTGGAAAAAAAACTATTGATATAAATAAAATGAGGTTGAATACTTTTAATTACTTCGCGGATACCCGCAAAATTCAATTTACCGGGTGTAGCGTAAAATACAAGCGCCCCGCTATTATGAGCAATCCATTCGTCTGTTCTTATATCGGGAAGGGGGGATTGCATACCCAGGTCCCGATCGCTGGTAAAAACAAGGAGTTCGTACTCTTCTTTCATGTGGGTTACAAAATTTACGCAGGAGCGGATGGGGCCGCCGGCTTTGTAGGCGGGATCGAACCAATCTACAAACACCATAATTTTTTTATGTTGCAGGCTGCCTTTTTTTATTGAGTAGATAATAAAATAGCAGGACGAGCAGTCCTACCTTCACAATCCAATTTGTGATGATGTAAAAATCATTTCCGGCTATGCGCATGGCGTAGAAAAGTATAACCGGGATCCATAGCACAAATTCTGCCTGCCGACTCCCCCGCTTCATCAACCGGAATGTAATATAGTTTAGAAATAAGCCAAAAAGAAAGCAAAACAACACACCACCCACCGGACCAAAATTTACATATCCATCCCCTACGATCCCTACGTTCATGGATACGAGCGCATGCAATTTCCAGGTAACGCAATAATTAAATTTATCATGATCGCCTACCTCAGGTTTGTCAGGGTAAAAAATGCGCGGCAGCAGGATACCCAGGCACTCACGAAAGAAAAATTCTCCGTCCACAAAAGGTCTCCTGTTTGGTAATGCTTTTAATTCTGAAGCGAGGATAAACCCCTGGTTAAGTCGTTGGTTAAAGGTGGCAAAAGCAACTTCCATTGTCTTGGCATCAAGATTGCTTGCCCGTTCAATCATCAGGTCGGTTAATATAGACACACTCGATTTATCCTGGTATTGTTCTCCCATATTATCTTTCCATGTAATCACGCGATAATCTTTCTTTACCGCCTGTAATAAAAAAACAAAGAAACTAAGAAATAGCATGGCTGAAACAAGTACCGGTTTAGAAAGTTTCTTTTTCATCATAAAAAGCGTAAGAAGGAAAAAGAAGGTAACGATCATATCAATAAATACTCCGCCTCCGATGATATAAATAAAATAGGGAATGAATATAACAACAAATAGAATCTTTGTGAACTTGCTTTCAGTAAACCAGAGATAGAAGAAACCCACAAAACGAACTAGCCCTAATGCTACAGCCACAAATCCCACCTGCGGGACAAAAATGGATAGTAAATAGGCTACATATCCAACTATAATAAGAATGATTCCCTGGCGTTCAAGCGTTTTTTTATGATCCTTCAGCTTGAGTAATTCGTCCCGCATATTATATTTAACGCGGAAAAAGGGGGCATTTAAACCTATCAGCAATGCCAAAACAGCCGGCAGCACATATGCATAATAAATGTCAGCCGAAATCATCATCCGAAACCAATAAGTGCCGTAATACCTATAACATATTGCAGGAGATAATAAGCATTGTATTACCAGGGTTAATGAAGCAATTTCTTTTATGGCTAATGTTTTACCTAAATTATTAACCAAATTAAAGGAAGCATGCAAAGTAAGAATTACAATGAATGCCTCGATACTTTTAAAATTATACGCAATAAAGAAAAAGTAAACGAACAGGTATAGCACTAACCGGAGCACGCTGTACCCGAGCAGGTATATCTTATTCCCTCTTTTTTCAACAAGTTGTATCATGTATTTACTTTACATTTTCTCATAAACAACTTTTGTTTTCTTTAAAAAATCGCTATAAGAGAAAAATTCAGCTGAAATTTTTTTCGCCATTTCCTTTTTGGAAGTCAAAAGAGCGGGGTTGGTGATAAGTTCTTTAATACAGGCAGCGTGCCTCTCAAGATCAAATGGATCAAGCACAAATCCATTCTGATTGTCAATAACAGCTTCCTGCGAGCCATCCTGGTTGCCAACCAATATGGGAATCGCGCAGGCCATCGCTTCCAGTGGGGTAAGGGGTATTCCTTCTCCCCGATTCGGTCCGCGATCGCTCACCAGTGAAAAAACAGAAGCAGAACGGTAAATATCCGGCAGATCCTTCTCTGCAATCATGCCGGTAAAAACTACTTTGTCTAAAACATTTTCCTGCCGGGCAAGGTCCTTATAGTAATCCACATTGTCGCCTTTACCAGCAATTATCAGCCTGGCTTGTGAAAATCTGTCACCTAATTTTGCAAACGCCCTGATAAGTCGGTCGTACCCTTTATGCGCCGCTGTTTTACTTAGCCTACCGAGCGTAACAATATTAAAATGTGTTTCGGGATCGGGTATTTTATACAAAGCAAGTACAGAAGCGTCTGGCAGGCCTGGAAAAAACCGGTCCGTATCCACACAGTCCCATATTACATGCACATTATTCTTCTCCCGCAAGTTGTTTTCTTTTACATATCGGGCTGAATAATAACAATCGGAAATAACATGATCAGTTTTCCTCAAACCATACAACGCGTCTTTTGAGGGGTTACTCCAAATTTCCAGTCCGTATATATTTAATACTGTAGTGGCTCCCGATAATTTACCCAGGAAATGAGTAAAGCCCGACAAATTGATATGAGCAGTATGTACTATTTTAGGTCTCCAGCGTATCAAAAGCCAACAGGTTAGCAGAATCAATTTTATTTTCGAGGCCGTATCAGCCCCTTTTCCATTCCAGTAAACTTCAAAGGGAACTTCAAAATCACCGTTTTTTGGTCCAAGCAGAGAAAGTACGCGAACATTGGCGTTACCATACATTTCCCGCAGGGCGGTTATTTGATAACGGGAATACCGGCTAATTCCACCCTTATCGAAACATCCGGGGGTGATAAAAAGAATCTTCATGAATTAAACCTTGAGCGGTTTTTTTTTGCAGGAGATCCTGCGGCAACAGAATTTGCGGGTAATGCTCCGGTAACAATGGAATTCGGTTGAACAAAAACATCAGATTGGATGTGAGAACCAATTACACTTACGTTAAGACCCAACCAAACATTATCTTCAATAACAACCGGGGTCATTACATAATGAATATCGTTAGCCTCCCCTACCGTTCCCTTCCTGCATTTATAAGGATCATTGGATAAGGAAAAAATCCTGCATTGCGCCGAGGTGGTAAAATAGTTTCCGACCGACACTCCTCCATGAGCCTGGATCACGGTTCCAATTCCAATATGCGCATTATTGCCAATGATAAGTTTGCCCGGTGTTGGAGATTGATCGTAAGTTGGTGAAAGCTTTAAGCTGACATTTGTTTTTTGAAGCGCTCCGGCAATTAAGACACAATTTTTATCTATCCAGCAATTATCCCCGAGCATGATGTCTTTACTGTTTAGAAAAAAAACTCCCGTATCAATAAATACGTTTTTTCCACAGGCCCCCAGTCTTTTTTTATAATACCAGAAGCGGAGCTTTTTCCCTAAAGATCCGCTCAGCGGTCTTATCAGGTCTTCAACGAATGACCGTATCATTTATAAGAAGTGAATTCTTTACGTGCTTTTTAATTACAGAACTAACATGACTTACCTCTTCCTTTGTAAGGTCAAAGTAAGTTGGCAGATTAACACCTTGCTGATAAACCCTATGGGTTACCGGAGTATTTGTTGTGTACTTGGAAAGATAGGGCATATCTGACATGGGATAGAAAAACGGTCGGGTATCAACTCCGTCTTCTTTCAATGCCAGCATAAATTCATCTCTTTGTTGTTCGGTATAACCTTCCAGCTCAATGCAGATAAGCCAATAGGCGTGAGTGGCCCAGGGATAGGTGCGGTTTAGCGAAACACCGGGATAGCCATCCAATTCCTTGTGATACCATGAAAAGATCTCTTCTTTTTTGGCCATGATATCCATAACTCTTTCAAGCTGGGCACATCCAATGGCGGCCTGTATATTGGTCATTCGATAATTATATCCAACCATCGTATGCCAATATCTTTTCTCTTTACTCATGGCGTGATCGCGCATGTACCGGCACTTATGATAGAATGCTTCATCATTAGTAGTAATCATTCCCCCTTCTCCCGTGGTGATATTCTTATTCCCGTAAAAACTGAAAGTCGCACAATGACCCCAGCTCCCTACTTTTTTTCCGTAGGCCTTTGCACCGTGGGCTTCCGCCGCATCTTCAATTACGTACAGCTGATGCTTAGCGGCTATGTCGCAAATAGCTTTCATATCTGCCGGATGTCCATACAGGTGTACCGGCATAATAGCCTTTGTACGTGGGGTAATCAACGATTCAATCACCGCTGGATCCAGGCAGAAGTTATAGGGATCAATATCGGCAAACACCGGAGTGGCCCGTGCATGTAAAACAGAGTTAGCCGTAGCCACAAAGGAAAGATCAGGAATAATCACTTCGTCTCCTTCGCCAATACCCAGTGCTTCCAGCGCCAGGTGAATGGCCACTGTACCGTTGGAAACAGCCACGGCATATTTTGCCTCGCAAAACTTTGCAAACTCCGCTTCAAAAGTATCAATATACTTTCCTAAGGAAGAGATCCAGGTAGATTGAACGGCATCGGTTACGTAGGCCAGTTCCTTTTCAGTAATCGATGGTTTGGAAATCGGAATAAATTTAGACATATTGCTTTTTCAGCGAACGGTATTTCAGATGGTATTTAATCAACCGCACCGGGTTCATTCTTGCCATCAGGTATAATCCGTTCTTTACTTTTTCAAAAATAAATACCGGAAACAATAAAGCGGCCAAGGAAGAAAAGAAATATATAAAAAGTAAAACTGCTTTTCCGGAAAAATTCAGCTTTTTAAAAGAACTGTTGCGTAAAGGATTCATTCCCTGTATGGCCCCTACAGCCGCGGCCATGCTACCATATTTTTTATACTGTACCAACCAGAAGGGATAGGTTACCATATACAATCGTCCGAGAATACGTAACGATACTGAATAATTGGGCGTATGGGTGGCTTCTTCCGCAGCATTGATCAGCACATTGGCCACTGAATTTAGTCCTGTTTCCACCAGTCTGTATTCTTTCCAGGATTTTGGTAATCCGTTGCGATATGCTGACCAGCGGAAAGAACCATCTTCGTTCAACAAATCCTTCAACACTAATGGCTCCTCGATGGTAAATAACCGGCAACCTTTTGCAATCATCAGCAATCCTAAAAACATCTGGGAGTAAATGCTTCCATCATGCTTATCTGTATTATATTTATCAAAGGCTTCCTTTTTATAAATTAATCCGCCTACAAAGCTAAACCCATTATAGTTTTTCAATGCTACTGCCAGCCCACTTCCTATGACCCCTGTTTTCAATGCTCTTTTTACCACGTACTCTTTATTTTTATCTTCCACATAATTACAAAATCCTATTTCGGGATAACTATTCTCTTTAAGGAATGCAGCCAGATTTTCCATGGCCGTTGGCATATATAAACTATCATCGTTCCCAATGACCAGGCAATAATCCCCTGTGCCTAATTCAATACATTTACGGTAGTTACGATCGTACCCGGTATTCTTTTCGTTGCGATGGTATATGATTGGGTATCTATACTGCTCCTGAATTTTTTTTATTTCCTGTTCTGTTTCATCCATCGAACAGTCGTCACTAATCACAATTTCAATATTTGAGTAGGTTTGTTTTTCGATTAACCGGAGGCTCTTTACCAGTAAATGAATACGGTTATACTGCGGGAAGCAGATGGAGATTTTCATAATCAATTGGTTTTTAATAGGACTTGAATACCTCTTAAAACGCCACTGATTTGAGAATATTATATACTCCCCTTACTATTTTTTGGTTCCCAGTATTTTACGCAATCCTTCTTCAAGGGGCAACAGCTCTCTACCTAAAATCTCCTTCATCCTCGAATTATCAGGTTGCCTCCGCTGCATATCACCTTCTTTCAGAGGGGGGAGGTGAACAATTTTGGAAGTGGACCCGGTAATCCGAATGATTGCTTCTGCCAGTTCTTTAATGGTATATTGTAAATCATGTCCTACATTAACTACTTCATTAATGCAGAGGTTATTTTCCATTATTTTTCGGGTAAATTCTACATTATCGTCTATATAGCAAAAAGTACGGGTTTGCAAACCATCTCCGTACAACGTAATATCTTTTTTCTCCTGGGCCGCTTGTAAAAATTTTGAGATAACAAAGTCCTCACTTTGTTTGGGTCCATAGGTATTGAAAAAACGGAAAATGGTATAGTCCAGGTCATAATCCTGCTTGTATGTTCTGCAATAACATTCTCCCACATTCTTAACTACTGCATAAGGCAACCGGGAATTCAGCGGCGTTCTTTCTTCATGCTGTGGTACTTCCACCGGTTCTCCATATACTTCTGATGAGGAGGAAAAAAATACTCTCTTTACTCCTGTATTTTTTGCACACTCTAATACATTGTACATGCCATTCATATCTTTCAACACGAGTGATGGATACATCAAGGTACGGTGCACCCCCACCACTGCCGCGTAATGAAACACATAGTCGAACCGGTATGCTGCCATAATAGAAGTAATAGCATGCATATCATTTACGTCGCCCTTTATAAATTTTACATTATTGCCTGCGGGGATATTACTGGCTTTACCAGTCAGCAGGTTGTCAATTAGTACTATAGAATGTTCAGGGTTTTTGATTAATCCTTCTGCCACCGAACTGGGAATGAAACCGGCACCGCCGGTTATGAGAATGCTTGCCATTTAGGACGATTAGTTAAAGAATGAAATAATGTATATTAATTTTCTTAAAAAGGTTTAGGTTATGAGGGCTTCTTTGCTTCTAGGTAAACTGACAGGTAGGATTCTTCCTTCCCTTCTACATCAGCAATTGCAGAAATATAAACGCTTTTGCCGTATTCAAGCGACAGGATATCAATGAACCCTGCTTCTTTGAATTTTTGCGAAAGGCTTTTTTCGTCGTACATAAATTTATGCTGATGCGGGTAACCCTGCCACTCCAAAAATATTTTTCTGAAAAATCCGGCATCCCGATATTGGCCTTCCCGATGCATATTGATGGCCCACATAATGAATTCCGAAGCATTTTCCTTCCCTGCCTCATACTCACTAATATACTTTTTGCATATTTTGTATAAATCGGGCACCACAATTCGTATTATGCCTCCTGGTTTTAAGCAGCGATAGCTTTCTTTAAGAAAAAGAGCAGCTGATTTAAGAGACAAATGCTCAAAAAGGTGAGAAGCATAAACAATATCAACAGAATTATCCGCATAATGGGCCCAGCTCTTATTCAGATTCATATACACCATATTGGTGCTATCATAGGCCACTGTATTAAAAAAATTTCTAAACAAGGTTCCCACCACCGGAATCCGCTGCATATTGGCATTAAGCGAGGAGTCGGTATTGATCCATCCGGCTGGTCGTACAGATCCACAGCCGAGGTTTAATTGTATGCGTTCCATATAATATCTACAAAAGGTTTTTCTAGAAAAGAATTTTTAATTTAATAAAGATAATAACTGCTCTGCGCGCTTTTCGTAGGTATGCTTTTGAATAATGATCCGGTATGCCTCTTGCCTGATTTCTTTAACCCTGGATGGATTACTCAGGGCAAATTCCACCTGGGCACATAATTCCTCATCGCTGGTAAAATAAAGCAGGTGCTCCTTGTTTATAAACTGATCACTCAACTCCGGGCAGGCACTGCATAATTGAAGTCCGGAAGCGGTGGGTACTTCAAAGAATCGCATATTGGCAGCCGGGTAATTAGTGTCGTCAATTACATTTAAACTGATCAGTGAATTATTAATGATAACTGCAAACTCCTTACCCCGGACTGCCCGGGTAATGATTTTATCTTTTAATAATGGAGATTTGTATTCTTTGGCGTTGGGTCCCCATACCTGTAATCGGATGTTCTTAAAATTTTTCGCAATAATTTCCAGTGCCTTTTCCCGCTCCGGCCTCCACCCGCCTAAAAAGGTAAGATCATATTGGTACTGATCGGGTATAGTTGGCTGATTATGGATACTGAGGTCCCCGGCAAAAGGTATCCATACACAATTGGGAAATCCCAGCTTTTGCAATACCGGAATAGCAGCGCTGCTATAGGAAGCCGTTACATCAAAAAGTGGCGCGTTGGCCATTGTTATCTCGTCCAGGTTGCAAAGGGTATCTTGCCAAATCATCACAAACTTAGCTGGTAAAAAAGACTTCAGGTAGGCGATAGTGCCGGGCAAAATTTTTGTTTTACCGGGCAGAAGAACCATTCCGGGAGAAAAATCTTTTAGGGCTACCGATAAGTCACGGTTCGCTTTTCGTATATAAATGTCTTCCCGTACATAGCGCTGTGCTTTTTTCATCAGGGAGTTTCCAACCATATAGCCAGCAGCCATAGCTCCTACATCAAAGCTTTTGATTTCATATCCCCATTGCTCATAGATGCGCGCATAAGAAAATACCAGCCCGGTAAGATCAGCGTGATTGCAAATAACAGCTATCTTTTTGTTCATACTACTAATGGCCTTACAAAATAAATTTGATTGAATACTATTTCTTCACAAAATCCAGCACTTCGTTAAAATGATATTCGAAATTTAGATTTTTCTCAAAGTCGTTGACGGCATTTCCTGACAATAACGGATAATTTACAATAATATGTTCCAGGGATTGTTTCAAGGAAGCTAAAGAACAATCGGTAAATATAGCCCAGGTATAATGGCCCAGGTGCTGCCTGAAATGCATATTGTTGTACAGCAGAACCGGAAGGCCCAGGCCTGCATATTCATAAATTTTATTGGAAGAAGTGCCCAGGGTGGTATTCATAACATCGGTGCCTGTATGAATTCCAATTCCAATGTGACAAGTGCTGGCCAGCCGGGGCACCTCTTTATACGGTGTGACCGGAAAAAATTCAAGTTTGTCAGCCACACCGAATTGCCCCGCTAATGATATTAAGTCAAGCTTATAATCCGGTGCAACCCGCCCTTTTAGAACGAGTTTGAAATTTTTATTCATTATGGAAATCGGTAAAATGAATTTAATGATTTCTTCGAGCCCATGCCCGGTACTGATCGATCCCTGGAAAATCAGTTTCATTTCCTGTTCCGGTTTTCGCGGCTTATAAAACTGTTTAAAAAAAAGGCCCGACGGATAATTCGGAATAAAAAAGTAAGCGCATTCGTGCCTTAAATCGGGAAAATGTATTTTCCTTTCTTCCGCCGGTAAACTGAATATATCGAGGTGGCGAAAAGATTTTTTTTCGTTGCGGGTTGCCATCCATCCGATAGAAAATCTTGATTGCTTTTTCAATTCAGAAATATCGTGATTATGATACCACCACCGGAATTTCCTGGTTCCTATTTTACGAGCTAAATGGGTAGCCAAAAGCGGGATATTATCATAATTTATCACCCAGGCGGGCTTGTGCTGCCGGATGAGGTTTTTCGTTGCCCAAACAAATTGCATAAAAGAAAATAACTTCCATGGTATCGATTTCCTTTCAGAAATCTTTACATCCACCTGGTTCCCCGTTTTGAAGATTATGACATTGGATGGATAGGGAAAATCATCTTCCATCTGGTTTCTGGTCAGCACGATTACTTTTTCCGCAATGGTTGCGAGGTTGATTATTGCATTAAGAGTAGGCGGATAAAATTCCGGGTGATGATATATTGATACCAGTATTACCACAAATCCAGGTTAAGCAAACGCCAGGTATTGGCTGTTAATTTTTTTGATTAGAGGAAATTATTTCACCTATGCGTTGTATTTGCTTTTCATAAGTATTATCAAGAGCAAAACGTATTCTTTTTGCCATCAGATCAGCCGTATTAAACTGGTACAGTTCTTTCACCACTTCAGAGAATAGGGTTGTTAACGCTTCATCATTTCCTGCGGCTGTCATGGCTATTAATTCCGAACCTGCATAGTGCGAGATATGGCTGGAAATAATTGCCTTACCGGTACTTAAGTATTCCAACATCTTATGGGTATTCTCTCCAAAATAATCTTTGTTGTCTGCTTTATAACAAAGCAGTAATGCATCCATTTTTTGCATGGCCTCTGCTAATTTGCCGGGTTGTAAGAACCCATGCAGCTTTACATTAGGCTGACCTGTTAAAAAATGAAACCATTCCGCATCCCCTTTATCCGCCTTATTATACTCGGTACTACCAAATAAATTAAATTCAATCAACTGATTTCCGAGGATTAATTGCCGGAAAATATCCCTGTTCAGGAATCGAATAAATAAATTGCCGCTATACCCGATACAGATCTTTTCAGGGGCACTCCATTTGATTGGACTTTCCAATACTTTTGTTGCCTGCATTGCAAAACTCTGCGCAAGTCCATGATTTATAAAATGACAATTTATACCGGAGTTGAGAAATTTTTGCCTGATAACATCGGAAACCGTAAACACATGCTGGGCTCCTCGCTTGGTAAAGCGCAAATGACCAAAGTTATCTACTGGAAAAAAAATCGAATGTTTTGCTTTCACAAATTCAGCTGAGTCGTACAACGCATAGCATCCAAAGTCGATGCAGACATCAAACTGAGGGCCTATTTGGTTTAATATCTTTTTTACTCTAAAATAATTTACATACCGATAAAGCTTTTTCATATGAAAGCGAAACAGAGCCGGAAATGGCAATTGATATTGAATGACTTTTAACCGGGTTTGCGTTGGTATGATCAGTTCCAGGTTTTTCCACCCTATTCCGGGTTGAGGGGATGCAAGAAACCACACATCGTTATCCTTCGCCAGCTCTAATGCATAATGATGTTTGGAAATAAAAAAATAGTTCCAGGGCTGGGGAGAAAGAATAAGAATCTTTTTATTACTGAAAAAGGTATGAATCACTTCTTATTGCCCTATTAATCTGCGCAGTTTTCTAAAAGGTTTCAAAATGGGGTAAGTATCCCAAACACTTTTCTCCACTTTAAAATCGGTATGTTCCCTCCGGGGGAGTTTCATTAATTCATCGAATTCAGATTCCTCCAGGTTAAATTTTTTAAGCACAAACTCATAATCACTCTGTAATTGGGACGGTTCATAATTAGGTTTTTTTAATTCCTGCAATGCATCTTCTTTGGTGATTTGGCCAGAAAAGATCAGATTCGATAAGTGGGCTTTTCGCTTATCAATACCAAATTTAACCGGTAAAATGTATCCCTGGTAAAACCTCGTAAATACCGATTCATAGTGCTTGCCTCCATAATCGCGCCATTGCAGCTCATTAATAATCGTTTGTTTGACTTCTTTTTTATTATATGAAAGATAATTAAGCGGGCAAACCGTTTCTATACCTTTCACTTTAACATAATATTGCTTTTGGTGAGTACTAAAAAAGGGGAATGTTTTCAATGGAACCTTTCCGTATTTGCTATGAATGTCTTTAATATTAACATGGTCTGTTTTATTCCAGATCCAATGTAAAGGAAGGGTTGCCTCCGTAACAATATTGGAGCCACTCAAAATATATTTAATCCCGTTTTCTGCAGCCAGCCTGTAAAGGGTACCAATGATAGCATGATCAGTTATCGCCTCAATATCAACTACCGAAGCTTTCAGGTAAGCCAGTTGAATATCTTTAAATTCCTCCCAATCTACAACCAGCGTATACAAATCGAAACCCAGCCGGGTGATAATATTTTCGATGTTCATAACGGCCAGTTCAGAATTCCAGCCATTATCAAAATGAACAATCAATGGCCTTAATCCTAATTTTTTAGCCTGAAGGGCCAGGTAGGTGCTATCCACTCCACCACTTACTCCGGTAATACAATCGTATTTTTTGTCTTTCCCCGATTCCTTTATCAACGACACCAGTTCATTAAGTTTCCGGAGGCCTTCTTCCCCTTTGACTACGTTATTTTTTTCCTGGAGTTGGTAATCATAATAATAATTGCTGATTCCCTTTTCATCAAATTTTATAGCCGGATCTGCAATTGTATCCATTACACTAATTACACATTGCTGGTAAGGCCGGCCATTATTAAGCACCATATCATTTCTCCATATTTTTTCGTCATACTTCAGCATATCGTTGTCCTTGTTTTTTTAAAGCATAAATTCTTTCAATTATTTCTACCACTTTCATTCCTTCCAATGCGTTGGTAGTAATAGGGCCCCGGGCGTTCAAAACACTTACCACGTTTTCGAAAATATAATGATGGTTAGCGGCAGAACCTTTATAAGGTCCGTAATCATTGGGTGGATTGGATGGCGGCAAATCCGGCATCACATAATCTTTAATATTACAATATTCCACCTGGTTCATATATTGCCCTCCCACTTTCACCGTACCTTTTTCGCCTATAATGGTAATGGAACTTTCCAGATTTTCGTTCCAGGCAGAAGTTGAATAATTTAATGAACCCAGCCCCCCGTTAACCAGGTTAAAGGTTACAAAACCCGAATCTTCAAAATCAGTAAGATGCTTATGATTGAAACTTTCAAAGCGAGCCTGGATATTTTGAATATCTCCAAACAGCCAATACAATATATCAATGAAGTGTGAAAACTGGGTAAATAATGTACCCCCATCCAACTCGGCTGTTCCGTGCCAGTTCTTCCCGGTATAATAACGCTCATCACGGTTCCAATAACAATTAACCTGCACCATGAATACCTTTCCCAACCGCTCTTCCAATAGTATCTTTTTTAGCCACTGTGCCGGAGGTGAATACCTGTTCTGCATAACACAAAATACCAGTTTATGGTAATGCAGCGCTTCATAAATTATTTTTTCACAGCCACTCTTGTGAAGAGCCATGGGTTTTTCAATTACGACGTGATGACCTGTCCGGATTCCCAGCAATGCATGTTCTTCATGAAGTCCGTTGGGAGTTGCTATGCATAACACATCGAAGGGGGGGGCTTTCGAAATCATTTCTTCAGTCGAGGAAAAGAAGGGCACCCCAAATGTGGATATTCCCAATTCAGCATCGGCTCTTATATCACAAAGGCTAACCAATTCACATTCCTTGTTGTTTACTATCATGGTAGCATGCCGCTTCCCGATATGCCCACAGCCTGCTACAGCAAACCGTATCTTTTTTTTATCACTCATGTAGTTTGTTTCGTTACCCTGTTATTAAATAATTTATACTCTTGCCCGCTTTCTTCACACACCGCCATTCCTTCTTTATTAAAATGCAGTCGATGACCATATTCACTAACCCATCCCATTTGCCGGGCCGGATTTCCTGCCACCAGGGCGTATGGTGCTACTGGTTTAGTAACTACTGCGCCTGCGCCAATTAATGCATATTCACCAATTTCATTTCCACAAACAATCGTAGCGTTTGCCCCAATACTGGCACCTTTGGCAACTTTTGTTTGTTTATATTGATCTTTACGAACAATCGCACTCCGCGGGTTGGAAACATTCGTAAATACCATAGAAGGTCCCAAAAAAACATCGTCTTCGCAAATGACACCCGTGTATATAGATACATTATTCTGTACTTTCACATTACTCCCAAGAATCACTCCCGGAGAAATCACTACATTTTGACCGATATTGCAATTATTTCCAATAACAGAATTTGGCATAACATGGGAAAAATGCCAGATCCTTGTTCCTTCGCCAATCTGGCAACCTTCATCAATTACTGCGGTTGGATGTGCTGTGTAACCCATTTTTAGTTAACATTTACATTAAATACCTTCATCCATATGTATAAAGACAAGGTCCGGAAATAGGGAGAAAGAAATTTATTACTATTCACCTCCTGGCTAAACCGGTCAGCAATTGTTTTTCCGAATACCGACGGGTATTCTTTTCCTGCATTCTTCAACTGGTTAAAAAACCAAGTTTGCTGGGTTTTCATCCATTCACTTTCCGGTGCTGGAAATCCCAGTTTACCATGACGGGCATATATTGATGGAGGCAATTCATGCTGCAATGCCTTTCGAAGTATATGTTTGGTTATACCATTCTTAATTTTCAGTTCATCCGGAAGAGATAATCCGAATTCCACCAACCGGTAATCGAGGAAGGGCACCCGTGATTCAACGGAATGCATCATAGAGTTTCGATCTTCTGAATGTAACTGGTAAGGAATACTACTTCGCAAAATTTGATCGCGTGATAATTCAAATACTGATTTTGCGACCGGGTTCCCTTTGATTTCCGCACCAAAAAGTTTCTCTGACAATAAAAATTGATTTTCCTGAATTGGAATTTCATTGCTTTTGCCATGGGTACGATTGAAGCGCATGGCTCCGCCAAGGACCCACCGAAGACTCTGCTTACGCAGCTTAGCACGCATCCTTACTTCATTGAACCATTTCAGGTAATTACCTTTTTGATACAATTGGTATTGAAAGTGCGTAAAAAATTCACCGTACCCTGCCAGGTATTCATCCGAACCCTGTCCATCCAGCATAACAATAAGCTTATTCAACCGGGCTGCTTCAAAAACTTTGTACTCAGAAAAATGTGACATACTGGGCAATGGCTGATCCTGGTGCCAGATTAATTTCTCCATCATTCCCTCATTCTGCACCTCGTGTAAATCCGGATAAATCTTGATAGCTTCAAAACCAGTCTTCCTTATTACGGCATCAATATATTCCTGTTCATCATAAGCGGTGCCAGGGTAACAGCTGGAAACGGTATAAAAAACATGGCCGGGTGGTAATTGCTTTTGTACGACCGTTGCAATGGAAGAACTATCAATTCCTCCAGACAAACAGGTTCCTACTTTTACATCGGACCGGAGTCGCAAGCGAATACTGTCATTAAACAGTTCTTTCATTTTATCAGCGGCTTCTTTTTCGGTGATCGAGTTCAGTTGCGTCACTTTATCCAGATGATACCATTTATATACCGAAAAATTATGCTGATGTAAGTCATATATTCCGTAATGCCCACCCGGTATTTCCTTTACTGTTTCAAAAAAAGTATGCTCGCTGTAATTGAGCGAACCGGATAACAGAAAATTAGCGGCTGTGTTACCATTTAGCCGGGGAGAAAAGCTATTGTTAGCGGTAAACTGCTTTACTTCTGAACCAATCATAAAATAACCACCGGCATCTGTATAGCAAAGGGGTTTTACTCCAAAACGGTCGCGGCTGCAGAAAAGGCTGTTCTTTTTTGTATCGTACAGCACAAAAGCCCACATGCCATTAAAGTGGTGCAAACAATTTACGCCCCAGCAATCATAAGCTGCCAGGATTACTTCTGTATCGGATTTCGTAGCAAACGCATAACCTAGTTTTATCAGTTCTTCTTTTATTTCAATGTAATTATAAATTTCTCCATTGTATACAATTACATTTTCCTGGTAAAACATAGGTTGATGGCCCGAAGGACTTAGATCAATAATCGATAACCTGCGATGCCCTAATGCAATATTCCTATAATGATAAAATCCTTCGTCATCGGGTCCGCGATGATTAACGAGCCGGGTCATTTGCTGAATGAGGGATTCAGGAACAGGGTTATTTTGCTTGTTAACTATCGCGGCTATTCCACACATTATCCCTTATTTTTTTTATATAATGCTACCACTTCATAGTCAAAGGATACCTTTGGCCATAATGAGCGAATAATATTTTTTAATCCAATATTTTTTTTGTGTACCGGTTTTTCATTTTGGGTAGAAATAGGAGCACTATTATTCATCTCTTTGTTTTTATAACCACATACTGGACATATTGGGGATCTGAATTTAAAAAAAATATCAGGGTGGAAATACCTTGTATATAAATGCTGCCCTTTATAATACGTAACCGTATCACAGGTGCTTATCGATAAATTATCAAATCCGTAACTAGTAAATAATTGTTTCAACTTATCGTCATCAAAAGATCTAAGATGTAAATCGTAGTTAAACAACGAAAAGCAACTTGGACATTGCGTCACGTTCCTGGCAATTTCTTCTTTATAAGGAACTCCAATTATTATATATTTTTTTGCAACCCTTGATAACTCTGATAGAGCTTTGTCATAAGCCTCTACTGGTAAATGCTCAATCACATCATGAGCAATTACACAATCATAAGAGTCATCGCTCAAGGGGATAGAATCAATACTAGCCAAAAACTTTTCCGTCTTAACATACTTAAGCGCCTGCTCACTTCTGTCAAATCCAACAATCTTCAAATTTGAACGCGTTCTTTGCAAATAGTTTGTGAAGATTCCGTTTCCACAAGCTGCATCGAGGACAGATTCCACATCCTCCTTTATAAAAGAAAGTGTCAATTCAATTTTTTCGATGTTGTTCTTTAATGATTTTTCTTCATCATTCCAGAAACCATCGTACTCGTAATAGTCTTTCTCAAATTGATTCATACCTACTTTTAATTCATTGGTTTTGCGAAATAAAAAGATCGAAAATAGTATAGTATATATATCAAGATATAATTTGTAGAAAATAATACAAGAGCCCAATTAGTAGAATTCAGGAATTCAAATCCAACCCAAAAACATATAAATGAAGAGAGAAGTATCCAGATATGTATAATGAAATCTTCTTTAAGTTTATTATAGATATAATATACGTACGCCAGGGGGCTTACAATAAACTTAGCCATAAACATCAGCGCCATAATCTGCGAAAATTCACCTGCCTGTAGCCAGGGCTTTCCAAAAGCAAAAACAAATATTTTATCGCCAAACACCCCTATAATCAAAAAAGGAAGAATCGAGAATAACGTAAGGTGTTTTGCCGTTTTGCGGAATATATTTTCGCAGTTTCCTTTTTCATGAAAATCCTGGGTGGCGCGCTGCTTAAAAACCTCCCCTATGGAACCAGAAATGATAGAACTAGGCATCCCTAATAAACGATTACTGAAATTATAGGCTCCCACCGCTACCGGTCCGGCAAATCGATTGAGCAGGAAAACCGGAAGATTACTGGTAAATACATTGATAAATTCAGCGGGTAAAGTATATAAAGGAAAAGCACGATACAGTTTTATTTGCCTTTTCAGATTATTAACCGGCTGCCAGGTTAACCATGCTGGTTCACTCCTAATAAGAAAAAAGATGAGCACCCCGCAATTAATGAGTTGGCCCAGGATATAGGAAATGATAAGGCCGGTTGGTCCTTTTACCAATAACCCAATTATTATAGAAACAACCACGGTAAATATTTGCGGAACCACCCGGCTAAGTGATAACACTTTATAGGCCTTTGCCCGATTGGCCCAAACTGATAATGGGCTCACCATTCCGCCAAAAAAAACAGAAGCCGGGGCGAGGTAAATCCAATAGGAAAGATCTTCCGCCCGAATCAGCCTCAACAATGGTTTATTGAGTATCCAAACAAGAAAAAAAGTAATGACCGTACAGACGCATACTAAAAGAAAACTAAGATGTAACAACGCAAGACTATCTTCTTTTTTCTCCGGAATCATGATTGCCATTCCGTATTGCAGGGTGGCCACAATAATAATGGTACCGGTAATAGCCATAAAAGTACCGAGTACACCATAATCAGCGGGCATATAAATGCGCGTTAAAGCCGGGGCGGCCAGGATAGATAATAATTGCCCGGCCGCCGTTCCAGTAACCAGGGTAAGTACATTTTTCCCAAATTCAGATTTTGATAAATTCCTAACCCGGTTGATCATATTTATGGTTACAGGGTACTATATAGTTGCCGCTCCAGGGCCTCTTGTGACGGATAACTGATCAGAACGGCATTATGTGGTCTTTGAAATACAAACATACTACCTGCAGCAACGGCCGAAGCATTCCCTTCTTTTACTGCATTTAAGAAATCGGTAACACTGCCGGCCCCTCCGCAAGCAACTAACGGAACTGAAATAGCAGAAGCTACTGCGTAGGTTATTTCCAGATCAAAGCCTTTGTAAGTTCCATCCCGGTCAATGGATGTCAGTAAAATTTCTCCTGCTCCTTTCCGTACGCAGTCTTTAGCAAACTGTACCGGGTGCAGGCCGGTATCTTTAGTAGCGCCCTCTGTATACACGCGGTATTTCCCCCAAATATTCTTTTTTACATCTATGCTCACCATAATACTCTGGCTTCCGAATTTTTCGGCTATATCACTAATGAGTTGGGGATTATGGACGGCCGATTTGTTGATGATTACTTTTTCAATTCCGGTAAATAGAATCTCTTTCACTTCATCAATATGAGTAATACCTCCACCGTAAGAAACCGGCATAAACGCTTCGCTCGCAATTTCCCGTATCTTTTTAATATTGGGCTTTCTTCCTTCTCGGCCGGCAGTTATATCTATGAGCGACAATTCATCTACTTCTTTTTCGTTGAATATTTTAACGGCATTTATAGGATCTCCTACATATTTATGATTTTTAAAGGACACTGATTTTACCAGCCCATCCCCCTTCAACAACAAAACAGGAATAACACGAATCCTCTTCATAGAATTAATAAAGGCGCGCAAAATTTTCATATAGCTTCATACCAAACCGGTGACTTTTTTCGGGATGAAACTGAACACCCATAATATTATCAGTGGCCACGGATGCCGGAAAAGGGTATCCATATAAACAGGTTGCTGTAACCTGAGACGTATCAGCACAGGAAAGATGATAAGAGTGAACAAAATAAAATCGGGGGTTTTCAATATCCTTGTAGAGGTTACAACCCGTGGCAGGTTGTACATCACTCCAGCCCATATGAGGAATTTTTTGGCCGGGCACTAATTCATTTTCTTTAAACCGAATTACTTCCCCTTTGATCCATCCGAGTCCCTTTTCATTCCCTTCTTCGCTATGTTCCATCAGCATCTGGCAGCCCACGCATACTCCTAATACCGGTGTTTTATTGCCCAGTATTTTATCTTCAAGTTCATTAAAAAAGGACGCTTTTCTTAATTGCTGCATGCAGTAGCTGAAATGGCCGACGCCGGGTAAGATAATTTTGCCGGCGCGTTTCACTTTGCTGGCATCACTCGTTACTTCTGCCTCCACCCCAATTTTTTTCAGCATGTTGTAAATAGAATACACGTTCCCGATGCCATAGTCAAGGATTGCCACCATACTATTATTCTTTCACATACAGCGCCATTGACCAATAACCCGGTACATCTACTTTTGGCCAATGTGGTTTGACAGATTTTATAATTTTCCTGTAAGTATTTTTTACCCCGCCTGCAGATAAGGTCCGATGGGGGAACTCCTTATATTGTCCAATTGGAATGGCGAACAATTTGTTCTCATAACTGCACACCGGGCAAACCGGTGAACGAAAACTATCTTCTTTTTTACGCCGAATAATCTTCAGCATTCTCTGGTACCATTTATACCCTACCAGTTCTTTTCGCGGAACAATATTTTTAGCCATTACACATTTAAAACCATATGGCTGAAGCAGTCCTTTTAAAGTTTCATGAGTAAATGAACGAAAGTGAAAATCGGCGTTAAAAACAGATTTGCATTGCGGGCATTGGGTGCTATTCTGCTCAATTTTTTCGTTATAAGGAACAGAAATAATAATAAACCGGCCGGATATCCTCGTCAATTCTTTTAGTGCTTTTTCATATTCATTACAGGGTATATGTTCCAATACTTCGAGGCAGGTTACGCAATCAAAGGCCTGGTCTGCAACGGGAATCTTACTGATGTCAGCCTGTAATTTGTTTGTATTTACATGCCGGAGAGCCTGCTTGCTCCGGTCGACCCCCAGCAATGAAAAATTATAATTTGATTGAAGATATTCAAGGAAAATTCCGTTTCCACATCCTATATCTGCCAGAGTTTTCACTCCTTTTGGAATTATTTGGGCCGTTTCAAAAATACGCTGGCGGTTCGGAGCGTCTATTACCATTCCGGGCTTCCAAAATTCTTCACATTCGTAATATAAAGCCTCGGCCTGAGTTAATTTGGCGTTCATGATATTGGATTTTCGTAAACATGGTATTGAGCCTCTGATAGTTAGAAACCTGGTTTTTCGAGAAAGCTACCAATACCGGCAAATACTAAATCTTAATACGCCTGAACAGCTTTTTTATTTTACGCACCCAGGATTTTTGTTTTTTTGGTTCTAATTCAAAATAACCTTCCATGCCGTATCCATACCCATACCCATATCCATATCCACCTCCGTATCCATAATAATTACCATACCCATAATAATTACCATAGGTGGCAATAGAAGGAATATCATTTATGGCAATCGACATGCCTGGTAATTTTTTCTGAATGTATAAATCGTTTACCAGTTGAAGTTGCTTCTTCAGGGTATAATTATGGCGTACAATAAATACCGTACCGCTCGAATATTTACCCAGTGTTACCGCATCGCTTACCAGTCCTACCGGTGCACTATCAATGATAATAATATCAAAAATGCGGCGTAGCTGTTCGAACAAGCTATCCACTTTTTCATTTAATAATAATTCCGATGGGTTTGGCGGAATCGGGCCGCAGGCGATAACGCTAAGGTTTTCGGTTCCTTCCACCGGGATAATAATGTCTTCCACCCGGCTGTTTCCTATCAGAAAATTTGTAATCCCTTTTCTTCCCTCCATCCCCAGTCCCTTAAGCAAGCGGGGTTTGCGGATATCAAATTCCAGCACTACCACTTTTTTACCACTGATAGCCAGCACGGCTCCCAGGTTAGTACTAACAAAGGACTTTCCTTCTCCGCTGAAAGAAGAAGTAACCAATAAAACGGGCTTATCTACTTTTGGTAAGACATACTGTAAGTTGGTTCGGATAATTCGGAATTGTTCTGCTAAGAATTTCCTGTTATTTGTGGTTACCACCTGAGCTCCGACTTCCTGCGAATGCCCGATTTCACCTACAATGGGTGCGTCTGTCGCTTTTTGAACATCCTGTCTTGATTTAATTTTATCATTCAGAAATTCGCGGATAGCAATAATACTGATTGGTATGGCCAGCCCTATGAAAAGCGCCATCAAGTAAATGTTCTGTTTATTCGGTTTTATGGGAATGAGAGAGGAAATTGCGTGCTCCACCACCCGGATATTAGAAATTGTAGAAGCAGATGATATTGCTGTTTCCAGTTTTTTCTGTAAAAGGAATGAAAACAACTCTTCCGTAATTTTTTGTTGCCGTGCGATATCCAACCCTTTCCGTTCCTTACCTGGTATGGTTTGTAAAATAACATCAGCTTCTGAGTTCTTACCTCTTAAATCGCGGATAGCAGTCAGGTATGTTTGCCTCACATTGCGCAGGTTCTCTACCATATCGCCCCTTACCTTTTTAATCCCCGCTTCCAAAGATTGAACCACCGGGTTATCAGCGGGAGTGTTTTTCAGCGAAGTTTCTTTCTCTAATTGCAGCTTATTGTATTCAGATATCTGCTGCACCAATGAAGGTTCTTCGATGCCCAGAGCCGAAGGGGTCATGATCCTGTTTTCATTGGATGGGTTACCCAGGTAGTTTATCAGGTAGTCTACTATTTTAAGCTTTACCTCCTGTTCAGTTAGTGATTTATTTACTTCCTGCATCTGACTCAATAGCATCTGCGACTGCTCTTTTGTATTATATATCTTATTGCTCTCCTGGAATTGCTGAAGTGCACCCTCTACTCTTGTCAGGTTATACTTTACTGTATCTAATTGTTCATCAATAAATGATAACGTTTGGTTAGCAATTAGTCGTTTATCTTCCAGGCTCGACTGCTGGTATTCTTCCATATACTGGTTCACAATATCTTTACCTAACCGAATATTTTCAGTTTCATAGGTAAGATTTAGCACGTTGGCATAGTCGGTCGCCTGCGATACCCGTAACCCGCTTGCGATTGAAGCAGCCCGGTTTTCCTCACTGGCCAGGTTTACGTGAAACTCGTTACTCTTAAATATATCAAAACTGGTCTTTGTTCTCTTTAACATGAAAGTGCCCCGTGAAGTCTTAAATTCCTGGTTAAAAAAGTAAGGAGTTTTCCCCTCATTAAGAATAAACCGGTCCTTATCAATAGTCTTTATGAGGAAGGATGTTCCTACCGTGGAGTCCGGCATTTCAACAGCTTCAATAACAAAAGGTGTTTCATTGGGATGAATAACAGAGGATCGTATTGTTCCTTTATTATAATACATCACATTCAACCCAAGGGAACGAACGACCCTCCTGGCCATATACCTGGATTTAATGATTTCAATTTCATCATTCATATTGCGGGAAGCTCCCTGCATCATAAAGATTTCGTCGAATTTTTCACGACCCCCTCCCAGGGAGCTGTTACTCTTAACCAGGAGCTTTCCGTTGACACTGTAAATGCGAATAGAATAACGTAGCTGTAGGTAAGCCCCTACCAGTCCCAATGCAACACAGATGATTATTAAAGGAATGTACCGGATATAGCGGATCACCCATTCCCGGGGACTACTATCCTGCTTTGCCTGGTTTCCTTCTAAAATATTTTCAGCCATAAAATTGAAATGTTTATCGGGTAAGTGCGGTAATTGCAGTGATCACAATTGCTATAGAGGAAATGATGCTTGTAACTATAGTAATGTTTCGTTGTGTTACCTGGTCGTTGGCCGTTTCCTTGTTCTTCTTCTCTCCAACCAGTATAATGTCGTTTTGCTGAAGATAATAGTACGGCGATGTGAATACTGCTGAATTTGTAAGGTCCAATAGGGCTATTTCACGATTACCATTTATTTCTCTAATTATTGTAACGTTATCTCTCCGTCCCCATTGTGTTAGCTCTCCTGCCAAGGCGATGGCCTCCAGCACATTTACTTTTTCTGCCGGAATACTAAAATTGCCTGCCCGCGACACTTCTCCCATGACAGTAATTTTGAAATTCATAAACCGTATGATATAATACGGATCTCTCAAAAGAGTGCCTTTTAATTTTGAATCCAGTAATTCCTTTACACCTCTTTTTGTAAGCCCCTCTACTTTTAAAAGACCCAAGACAGGAAACTGGATATTTCCTTCCTGGTCAACCAGGTAACCTGAAACGGTTTGAGCAACAGAGGAAGAAGCAGTCGTGTTCTCCATTTCCACAGTGCTATTTCCGCTTGCAATAACCGGTTGATTAAATGGTACAGTAGCTTTATTATCTGCGCTAAAAACCAAAATACTCAACAAGTCACCCTTTTGAATAATTGGTTCGGGTATTTGTATTTTCTTTAGTTTGCCGGTGTCCATTCCCGTTTGGAGGTACTGCAAGGGAGCTTTTTTCTGCGTAAGGCAGGAGGAAGTTAAAAACGTCACCGCGGAAACCAGGAGAATGACTGATACTAATTTCATTGAATTACTTTTTGTTTAGGAGTTACTTGATTATGCTAACTTTTGATTTGGGCAATAACGCCACCAGTCTATAACCAATACTTTCGATTAATATTTCAACCTCTTTATTTTTTACTTTAATCACTTTACCCTCCAGGTTCATAAAGACGCCTGATTCAATTTTAACTCTTGAATTCTTATCAACATTAATCGATTGAGCCTCCACTGATTCATGCTCATTTAAGAAACGTTTAATCAATTCCACTTCCCGATCCTTAATAACAGCTGGCTTCCCCAGCCAATACACAAAATTTACAATGCCGTTGGTCATACGAACCATGGTCTTTTCTTCTTCGGCTACCTGAACAAATACGTACGATTTAAACAAAGGCTCTTCCACCATCTTGATTCGGTCGCTCCATTTGCGGCGGACCTTATTCAGCGGGCAATAGGATTCAATTCCTTTCTGTTGTAATAATTGATATACTTTTTTCTCCCAGCGGGGCTTGGTGTATACCGCATACCACCTCCTTTTTTCCATTTTACTCTGCTTCAATTGAGTGCAAGGCTTCGCCTGCTCAGTCACAATAACTTTTTGTAACCGGCTGACTATAAAGAAAATTTGTCTGGCTGAAATTTTAGCAGCCCATAAAAAGATAAGGGTATAAGAGAGTATTCAAATTGAAGTACTCCTTATACCCTTCCACTATTTTTTTCTTGCAATAATCCTTTTTTTTTCACAGGAAATATGTGCCGGTTTTTAATTCTTAAATGGTAAGAATGCAAGTCCAAATCCACCGATGCTTTTTCCACTCTTTACATGGCTCCCATTGTCCGATAAATAGGTTCTGATTTTCTGGTTGCAAATATAGGTGATTTTAAATGCCAGCAATCTTTTTCTGTGAGTGAGAGGATGTCTCAATATCAGGGAAACCAATTATTTGAAGCAGCTGTTTAAAGACCGGCCCCTGGGGAATTCATCCCCCAGGTACCCGGTTTTAAGGATGGAATATTCAAACCTCCAAATCCCTATCTTTAAGGTTCTTAACTACCTGCTTTGAAACAACGGTATTATTCGCTCGATGTATTCCGCGGGGCCACGGTCACGCTGATGATTTTGGTTAATAACCCGGGTAGCTGGGGCCATATATTTTCTCCTTTGGAACATGCACCCTGGCATGGCTGTACCCCTACCGACCTGGTTTTTCCCTTTTTCCTTTTTGCTGTGGGAAATGCCTTGGCTTTTGTTATGCCGAGACTGGAAAATGCCGGCAGGGCTGCTTTCCTGAAAAAAATTTTCAAAAGAAGCCTCCTGATCTTTGGAATCGGACTTTTCTTAAACTGGTCTCCTTTTGTAAAATGGAGTGGGGAGTCGCTCGTTTTTAAATATTGGGTAGATCCGCAGAACGCCGAAACGGGTATCCGAATCCTGGGCGTTTTGCAACGAATTGCCTTGTGCTATTTGTTTGCTTCGTTGATACTGTACTTTTTCAAAATACGGGGTGCCTTTGTTGCCAGTGCTATAATGTTACTTGGCTATTGGATACTATGCCTTTGGGGCAATCCTGCCGATCCATTTAGCCTGGAAGGATGGTTCGGAACCACCATAGATAAAAAAATTCTTGGCGTTCCGCATATGTATAAAGGCGAAGGTGTTCCCTTTGATCCGGAAGGATTGGTAAGTACCCTGCCCGCCATTGTGCAAGTGATCTTTGGCTACTTTGTAGGCAACTATATTCAGCAGAAGGGTAAGACTTATGAAATGCTCTCTAACCTTTTTGTAGCAGGAGCGATCCTGGTCTTTACCGGTTATACCTGGGATCTGGTATTCCCCATTAATAAAAAAATATGGACCAGCTCCTATGTGCTGTATACATCCGGGTTAGCTACTATGGTATTGGGGATACTTATCTATTTACTTGAATTCAAAGAAGGCAAAGGCTGGTGGAGTCGGTTCTTTGATGTATTCGGAAAAAATCCCTTATTTATTTTTGTTCTGAGCGGGTTCCTTCCAAGAGTGGCAGCACTTTTTCGGTGGAAAGATCATATCTCTCCTGAAGGAAAAATTGAATATACCAGCGCGTTCCCCTGGTTTTATGAACATATCTGCAAACCGGTTTCTGAAAATCTTAAAGTCGGATCCTTACTGTATGCCATATGTATGATCATATTTATGTGGTCGATCGTTTGGTGGATGGATAGGAAAAAATGGTATGTAAAGGTGTAAAGTATATTTTCTTGTCTTAGCGCAAAACTCACTTTTGCGTTCCTTTTTTAACCACAAGAACACAAGGACACAAGAAAAGAATACACACTCACTTTGTTATCTACTTCGTGAATTTACAGTCAAGTATTCCAGTATAAAAATTAATACAATTTCTCAGCGGCCTTTGCGTTCCTTTTTTAACCACAAGGACGCAAGAAAAGAATACACACTGACTTTGTCATCTACTTCGTGAATTTACAGTCAAGTATTCCAGTATAAAAATTAATATAATTTCTTAGCGGCCTTTGCGCAAAACTCAGCGGCCTTTGCGTTCCTTTTTTAACCACAAGAGCACAAGGACACAAGTAAAGAATACACACTGACTTTGTCATCTACTTCGTGAATTTACAGTCATGTATTCCAGTATAAAAATTAATATAATTTCTTAGCGACCTTTGCGCAAAACTCAGCGGCCTTTGCGTTCCATTTTTTCACCACAAGAGCACAAGGAACACAAGTAAA
The DNA here is from genome assembly GCA_963775145.1 of uncultured Chitinophagaceae bacterium. Taxonomy (GTDB): domain Bacteria; phylum Bacteroidota; class Bacteroidia; order Chitinophagales; family Chitinophagaceae; genus Endoryza. Next base: position 96,299 of record CAVZHZ010000002.1, on the reverse strand, counting down.
GAATACACACTGACTTTGTTATCTACTTCGTGAATTTACAGTCAAGGATTCCAGTATAAAAATTAATATAATTTCTTAGCGGCCTTTGCGCAAAACTCAGCGGCCTTTGCGTTCCTTTTTTTCACCACAAGTGCACAAGGAACGCAAGTAAAGAATACACACTGACTTTGTCATCTACTTCGTGAATTTACAATCAAGTATTCAAGTATAAAAATTAATATAATTTCTTAGCGGCCTTTGCGCAAAACTCAGCGGCCTTTGCGTTCCATTTTTTCACCACAAGAGCACAAGGAACACAAGAAAAGAATACACACTGATTTTGTTATCTACTTCGTGAATTTACAGTCAAGGATTCCAGTAAAAAAATTAATACAATTTCTTAGCGGCCTTTGCGCAAAACTCAGCGGCCTCTGCGTTCCTTTTTTACCACAAGAGCACAAGGACACAAGTAAAGAATACACACTGACTTTGTTATCTACTTCGTGAATTTACAGTCAAGGATTCCAGTATAAAAATTAATATAATTTCTCAGCGACCTTTGCGTTCCTTTTTTAACCACAAGAGCACAAGGAACACAAGAAAAGAATACACACTGACTTTGTTATCTACTTCGTGAATTTACAGTCAAGGATTCCAGTATAAAAATTAATATAATTTCTTAGCGGCCTTTGCGCAAAACTCAGCGGCCTTTGCGTTCCATTTTTTCACCACAAGAGCACAAGGAACACAAGAAAAGAATACACACTGATTTTGTTATCTACTTCGTGAATTTACAGTCAAGGATTCCAGTATAAAAATTAATATAATTTCTTAGCGACCTTTGCGCAAAACTCAGCGGCCTTTGCGTTCCTTTTTTAACCACAAGTGCACAAGGAACACAAGTAAAGAATACACACTGACTTTGTAATCTACTTCGTGAATTTACAGTCAAGGATTTAAGTATAAAAATTAATACAATTTCTTAGCGACCTTTGCGCAAAACTCAGCGGCCTTTGCGTTCCTTTTTTAACCACAAGTGCACAAGGACACAAGAAAAGAATACACACTGACTTTGTCATCTACTTCGTGAATTTACAATCAAGTATTCCAGTATAAAAATTAATATAATTTCTTAGCGGCCTTTGCGCAAAACTCAGCGGCCTTTGCGTTCCTTTTTTAACCACAAGAACACAAGGAACACAAGAAGAGAATTCACACTCACTTTGTCATCTACTTCGTGAATTTACAGTCAAGTATTCCAGTATAAAAATTAATATAATTTCTTATCGACCTTTGCGCAAAACTCAGCGGCCTCTGCGTTCCTTTTTTAACCACAAGAACACAAGGACACAAGAAAAGAATACACACTCACTTTGTTATCTACTTCGTGAATTTACAGTCAAGGATTCCAGTATAAAAATTAATATAACTTCTTAGCGGCCTTTGCGCAAAACTCAGCGGCCTTTGCGTTCCTTTTTTTCACCACAAATGCACAAGGAACGCAAGTAAAGAATACACACTGACTTTGTCATCTACTTCGTGAATTTACAATCAAGTATTCCAGTATAAAAATTAATATAATTTCTTAGCGGCCTTTGCGCAAAACTCAGCGGCCTTTGCGTTCCTTTTTTCACCACAAGTGCACAAGGAACGCAAGTAAAGAATACACACTGACTTTGTCATCTACTTCGTGAATTTACAGTCATGTATTCCAGTATAAAAATTAATATAATTTCTTAGCGGCCTTTGCGTTCTTTTTTTCACCACAAGTGCACAAGGAACACAAGTAAAGAATACACACTGACTTTGTCATCTACTTCGTGAATTTACAGTCATGTATTCCAGTATAAAAATTAATATAATTTCTTAGCGACCTTTGCGCAAAACTCAGCGGCCTTTGCGTTCCTTTTTTCACCACAAGAGCACAAGGACACAAGAAAAGAATACACACTGACTTTGTTATCTACTTCGTGAATTTAAAGTCACGTATTCCAGTATAAAAATTAATATAACTTCTTAGCGGCCTTTGCGCAAAACTCAGCGGCCTTTGCGTTCCATTTTTTTCACCACAAATGCACAAGGAACGCAAGTAAAGAATACACACTGACTTTGTCATCTACTTCGTGAATTTACAATCAAGTATTCCAGTATAAAAATTAATATAATTTCTTAGCGACCTTTGCGCAAAACTCAGCGACCTTTGCGTTCCTTTTTTCACCACAAGATCACAAGGAACACAAGGAATACACGCCAAAAATTCATAATCGTTTTATTATTATGCCTCGCGGAAATTATCCCCCTTTAGCTCTAAAAATAAACTACTCCATTTTCTTCCCTGATTACATGGTAACTGATGATTTTGTAGTTTCGTGTAGTAATGACCGACGAATATTATATGTTGCTGGCATTAAAGGAAGCCAAACGCGCTTTGGAGGAAGACGAGATTCCTATAGGGGCCGTGGTGGTAATGAATGAAAAAGTAATTGCCCGGGGATATAACATGACTGAAAAATTAAAGGACCCTACCGCCCATGCCGAAATGATTGCCCTTACTTCCGCTTTTAATTTTTTAGGAAGTAAATACCTGCCGGAAGCTGCGATCTATATCACCGTTGAACCTTGCCTGATGTGCGCGGGGGCGCTTTACTGGAGCAAGATTTCTAAGGTAGTTTGGGGAGCAGATGATGAAAAAAATGGTCACAAACGAATTACAAAAGCCGAATGGCCCTTCCATCCTAAAACGGAAATTGTAAAAGGCATATTAAAAGAAGAATGCGCCGCGCTGATGAAAGATTTCTTCCGATCTAAAAGATAGGTTCACAATTTGCGCAACTTTATATTCTTAAAGGTTATGCCACCCCCGTGATCCTGCAGGGCAATATAACCAGCTTTTGAAATACCATATGGCTTAACATCCATCCATTTACTACCCGCTTTAGTTTTTTCCCATTCGGGTGTCCATAATTCATATTCCACTACTTTAACCCCGTTGAGCCAATGCTCTACATGGGCATTGTTTACAAGAATTTTGGTGCGATTAAATTCGCCAGCCGGTTTCGCCACTTTGGCCGAAGGGGCGTGCATGTCATAATTGGCGCCGCTTAATTGTTTGTCGTGTAATTTATCAGGATAACCAATGTCATCAATCAACTGATATTCCGGACCCGATTCATAGCTGGCCCCATTCTCCTCTGTGCACCTATATATAATCCCACTGTTATGCTTGGGCGAAATCTTCCAATCGATGGATAACTCGTAATTATCATACATCTCCGAAGTAATAAGATCGGCTCTTTTTTGAACACCCGTTTCTTTGCAATACAATTCCCCATTAGATACTGCCCATCCATCCTGTTGCCTTCCCTGGTAACCTTTCCATCCATTCATGGTTTTACCATCAAATAATAATACCCATCCGGCTTTCTTTTCCTTATTGGTAAGCGTATTGTCGCTACCACTTTGATTTGTATGAAAAGAAAGTATGCCCATGATGGTGGCGCAAAGAAAAGCCAGTAAGAAAATGTTTTTCATAATTACTTTTTTAACTGATTAATTGCATTTTAACGGGATCCCATTTAATAGCTTTTTCCTGGAAATAGCTATCATTACATAATAACGCGGGGGCCGCTGCCCGGTATCCGAATACGGCATCTTCCATAACCGATTTTCCTCCCCGTATGGCGCGGGCCCAATTGTAGAAGTGATCGTAATGGGCGCCTTTATAACCATTTTGTACGGTATAAATAGTACTATCCGGTTCGGGCATTTTCTTCCGGTCATAATCGGGCGCATATTGTTTTTGTTTCAGCACTTCCGCATAATTATCGGGAGGATAAGAGAAGTTACGATAGAGTGTAACTTTTTCCCAATCAACAATCATGTATCCCTCATTACCTACGAGCCGGAAATAAGAACCGTCGCGGGTACTGTCAACGAAATTTACCCGGAGTGACAAATTAAACGCGGGGTGTTTTTCTGTTTGTGGATAATCGAACATTCCCAATAAGACGTCTGGAACATCCCGACCATCTTTCCAATAACGCAATCCCCCGGTAGCCATAACTTTTGCTGGCCCGTTGGAACTGATTATGAAATGCAGGCTGGATAATAAATGTACAAACAGGTCTCCCCCCACACCGGTACCATAATCGCGGAAACAACGCCACCGAAAGAATCGCTTCGGATCAAATGGAAGGTTGGGTTTATCTTTTAAAAATTTCTTCCAATCCACATTCTGCGCCGAAGCATCTGGCGGTATATCATATTGCCAGGCCCCACCGGGTGTATTGCGGGCCCAAAATCCTTCTACATAATTAAGCTGACCAATCGCACCCGATTCATATAATTCCTTTGCCTTTTCATTTCCCAGGGAACTCATCCCCTGGCTTCCGACCTGTAATACTTTATTCGTTTTTTTCTGTGCCTCTACCAGGGCCGGTCCTTCACCGATGCTTTGAACCATGGGTTTTTCTACATATACCGACTTACCGCTATTTAAAGCATCCACCGCGATATCTTTATGCCAGTGATCAGGAGTCGCAATAATAACCGCGTCAATATCCTTCCGGTTTAATATCTCTTTATAATCGCGGGAAGTAAAGATATTCGGCCCATATTTTTTTCGGGCTTGTTCCAGCCGGCTGTCAAACAAATCGCAGGCGGCGACCAGTTTTATTCCCGGAATGGTTATAGCGGTATCCGCATCCGCATTACCCATTCCACCGGCACCTATCAACGCAATCTGGATTTGGTCGTTGGCGCCAATCTGTTCTTCTCTTAATTCAATGGTCTTATTCTTTGCTGACGCGGCGGAAACCCCCGGTAAAATGGCCGAAGCGACTACCCCTTTTGCTACCTTGCCAATAAATTTCCGACGAGAATTTTCCGAAGAAGGATCGTAAGCCATAGTAATATATAAATAAATGTTAGGAAGAGAGGAGGAAGATACTACAAAAAAGCAATGTAGCTTTTTTTAGGGCCCTTAATTATGGCATGCCGGGAAATCAAATCGATTGCGTAATTCCGCATTGCGCAAAATGGTTAATTGGCCAATCAACCCGCAGCGTGTAAATTTGTTATTCGGTAAATATCTTACTAAAAATATAAACTGAATACTATGGCATTTACTTTAGCACCGCTTCCATATGCATACGATGCATTGGAACCACATATCGACGCGCAAACCATGCAAATACATCACGGCAAGCACCACCAGGCTTATGTAGATAATTTAAATAAAGCCATTGCCGGGACAGAACATGAAAGCAAAACCCTTGAGCAACTTATTGCGAGTGCCGGAAAAATTTCTCCCGCTGTTCGTAACAACGGGGGTGGTCACTGGAACCATACTTTTTTCTGGGAAAGCATGGAGGAAAATGAAGGGGGTATGCCATCGGGCGACCTGGCAGCTGCTATTCATAATGCATTTGGAACCTTTGATGCCTTTAAAGAAAAATTTGCCCAGGCAGGAATGACCCGGTTTGGTAGTGGCTGGGCCTGGCTTATTTTAAAAGATGGTAAACTGGAAATATGCTCTACTCCCAACCAGGACAATCCACTGATGGATGTAGCCGAAGTAAAAGGAACACCCATTTTAGGGGTGGATGTGTGGGAACATGCTTATTACCTGAAGTACCAGAACAAACGCGCAGATTATCTTGCCGCCTTCTGGAACGTAGTTAACTGGAAGAAGGTAGCGGACCGGTTCAAATCAGCAACTAAATAGCCTTACCAGCAATTTAATAGCCGGAAAAAGAGGATATACAATAAGGTGCAATTGAATTTGTCTTTTTTGCCAGTCACTATTTTTCCGGCTTATTTATCGCTTCGATCATCTGGAAATACTCTCTATTTCTCATTTATGCATAGTAAAGATGTATGAACTGATTTTAAAGAATGTTTCTCGCTTCATTGAACTGACACCCGAAGAAGTCCGTTTCTTCACTGCCCTTTTTAAATCCAAAACAGTACGGAAGAAACAATACCTTTTACAGGAAGGATCTGTTTGCCGCTACGAGTATTTTGTAAACCGGGGCTGCCTGCGAACTTTTTTTGTTGATAATAAAGGATTAGAACATAATGTACAGTTTTCGGTGGAAGACTGGTGGACCGGCGATATGTACAGTTTTCTTACACAAAAACCAGGTCGCTATAATATTGTAGCGGTGGAAGATTCGGAATTACTTTACATTGACCACCCTTCCCTGGAAGAATTATATAAAAAAGTACCCAAATTTGAAAAGTTCTTCCGGCACCTGTTACAAAATGCCTTCATCGCTTTGCAGGAGCGTGTACTTTCCGGGATGATCGAGACAGCCGAAGAACGCTACATAAACTTTCGAAAGAAATATGCCGCCATGGACAAGCGCATTCCGCAAAACCAGGTAGCTTCCTTCCTGGGAATCACCCCGGAATCGCTGAGCCGCGTTCGCCGCCAGCTGACTCAAAAGAAATAATAATGTAAAAACTCTCTCACCAGACATCCATTTATCACAGCATTCAAACAATTGTCTTCGTTTGCCGTGAAATGTATAAATCTCAATAAATCTTATTTGAGAATTCTTTCCTTATCCCCTATCAACTGCTTTTATTACCATATTTCATTGGAAACAGTAGCCAAAGAATTCACCTTTGTGAAATCATTCTTATTCACAAAAACAAATAAACATATGGAATCAATTAAAAACAAAATCCAACACCTTAATCAATTGGTGCTGGAAGGAAAAGCAATGGAGGCGTTTGATCTTTATTATGATGATGATGTAATAATGCAGGAAAATCAAATGCCCCCCACTATCGGAAAGGAAGTCAATCGCCAACGGGAGATTGAATTCTTTAAAAGTATTGCTGAATTTCGCGGCGCTTCTGTATTAGATTTAGCAACAGGAGAAGACACCACAATGGTTATCTGGCATTATGATTATACTCATAAAGACTGGGGCGTTCGGAATTACAAGCAGGTATCTGTCCAAAAATGGAAGGAAGGAAAAATTGTACAGGAGCAGTTTTTTCATGGTAATTAACGGGGGGGAAATTGGCCGCAAGGGTTAATCAAAAAAATCCGTTATTTGCAATCCCGGTATGTTATGCCGGGATTTATTTATTATTCTAATTTATACACATGAAAAATTTATCTTTATTTATTGTTATATCCATAGGATTGATGGTTGCTTCCTGCGGTGGAAACAGCAAGAAAGTTTTGGTAATGGCCAGCGGAAAAATAACGATTGATGGAAATACTGTCAGTTTAGAGCCAGGCACTACACATAATGAACAGGAGATGATTGTATCGGGCGATAAAATTATCGTGAATAATGGAACTACCACTACCGAACAGGCCATCACAGAGCCGGGCCTATATATTCTGAATATAAAAAACGATACCCTGGTTGGGAGTTACCAGCGGGTAGGAACAGAGAGTATCACAAAACGATTGACCCAGGACGATCTCCAAAAAAATATTGATAGCCTGCAGCAATTAATGGCTGGTACCAATGTAAGTGCAGCCAATAAGAATTTTTGTATTGCCCCCGGAAAATTAGCTAAGATTACTGTCAACACCAATGCACAAATCATCGGCCCCTATTTAAAAATGCCTTCCTCCTTCGAAGGTGGTAAAGAGTATGAGATTTATAAATTTTCTACGAATAAAGAAATGGCGGAAACGGTAGAAAAGCTTAAGAAATTGCAATAGTTTCCAGCGGAATTTGGAATAGGGAATTGGAAATTCTCCAAAGGCAAAATAGTAATATAATTACAAGTAATATAGCCCGGGAAGTTTAGAGTGTTATTAAGATTTTCAATTCCGGAATTTCTATTAGGGTACGGGGTCATATCCATGCCCGCCCCAGGGATGACAACGGCTTATGCGTTTTACTGATAACCACATTCCCTTAAATATCCCGTGTTTCTTTAGTGCCTCCGCCGCATAATGTGAACAGGTAGGAGTGTACCGGCATTTCGGTCCCAGGAGAGGAGAAATGACCCACTGATAAATTTTTATCAGTAATATAAACGGTAAGCTAAGAATCTGCAACAGTGTTTTCATCCACCACTTTTATAAGTCTGTTTAAAATTAAGGCAGTTTTTTCTTTCGCCAGTAAGTGATCTGGTAATTCCTTTCCTATATAAATGAAAAATATATTCAATTGCTTGTTTGCTAAAACGACTTTTTGTTCAAGGGATAGTTTTTGCAATCGATACGCCTCCCTGGTTAATCGCTTGATGCGGTTACGATCAACGGCTTTTTTGAAATTCCGGTTACCTACCGCAACGCCGAAAAGGAGTCGGGAGTGAGGAGTCGGAAGTCGAGAGTCGGGTTTGCCCTCCGATGCATTACCAGCAGAGGGCGCCGGAAGCGGCGAGACTATTGAAGGCGAAATGATATATAAGATCTTAAAAGGAAAAATGGAAAAGCTCTTGCCTTCCTTGAACAATTGTTCAATCTGTTTCCGGCTTTTAAGCCTTTCTTTTTTGCCTAAAGTGAATTGCTTTGCCAAGTGAAAAATAAAATAGTCCCGTTTATTCGGGACTATAAAATTAATTATAATGTTGGTTTACCTCGTTTCAATCAAGGTCGCCCTTATTTTAATCCTCTCTCGTCAGAAACGCTCAGTTTTTTACGGCCTTTTTTACGACGGCTGGCTAATACGGCCCGGCCGTTAGCTGTTTCCATCCGTTTCCGAAAACCATGTACTGTTTTGCGACGACGTTTATGCGGTTGAAATGTACGTTTCATAATTAGTTTGTTTTTTCACTTTTTTGAAATACGATCCGGGAGAAACGGACCTGCCTTCAATCTCTCCGCAACAGGTCACCACACCCGTTGTTTGTGAAAGGACGGCAAAGGTAGGGTTTTGAAGGTTTAAATCTTATTGTGGAAGGCTATTATTTTTAGCCTGCCAGTAAAGCATCTGTTGGATTATTCACTCACGGTACCTATTGATCTGCTTTTCTTTTGAACCATTGAACCATTTAATATTTGATAGCCTGAACATCAATGAGTTTTGCCATCCAAATCAATATGCCGGGATTTTACTGATTCTCCATAAAAGATTCCTGCGTGATGGTCGAAGTCTTCCGTAGAATCCGTGGTATAGAAGGTCCTTTCTCTCCCCCTGGTCAGCTTTTTATCAATTTCGGAATGTCTTTGCAGGTAATCTGCCAGGCTATCGGCAACGATTTCTCCCTGTGAAAGAATACGGATACCTGGCGGTGTATACTTCCTTATTTTATCGTAAAGCAACGGATAATGGGTACAGGCTAATAAAATAGAATCGATATGCGGGGATTGTTCCAATAACCGGTCAATACAATCCTTTACAAAATAATCGGCGCCGGGTTTATCATATTCTTCGTTTTCCACCAGGGGAACCCAAAGGGGACAAGCCTGCTGGAACACTTGACTGCCCGGAAAGAATTTTTCGATTTCAATCAGGTAAGATCCTGAGGCTACGGTACCGGCCGTAGCTAAAACGCCTACCTCTTTGGAAGAGGAATAATTACCGATTACTTCCGCGGTTGGCCGAATTACCCCCAAAACTCTTTTAGCCGGATCAATACGGGGAAGATCAGTTTGCTGAATAGTTCGCAATGCTTTTGCGGAGGCGGTATTGCAGGCAAGAATTACCAGCGGACAATCCTGATCAAAAAACCAGTTTACACATTGCAGCGTGTATTTGTAAACAGTTTCAAAAGACCGATTCCCATAAGGAGCCCGGGCATTATCGCCCAAATAGACATAATCGTACTCCGGCAACTTCTTTACGATTTCTCTTAGCACCGTAAGTCCGCCATAGCCAGAATCAAAAATTCCAATGGGTTTTTGTAAAGACATGAGCAAAAGTAAGAGATGGGAACGGAAAAGAGGCTGCTTGTTGGTTAATCGGCTAGAGCTGGTTACATTTCTATTTTGTAAAACTGAAATCACGAAGTAATCACATTCGAAATTTCATATTCGGTATAACCCATTCATCAACCCCTAACTTTTCAGGAACAATCATTCAAATAAAAAACCGTCCTTTATTCAAAGACGGCTTTTTGAAATAATTTATTATCGCTTAGTTTTTAATATCTGGCTTGGTTGCCGGTGCAACAGGTTGATTGGGTAATTTAATACCTAATTTCTTTGCCACCAGTGGTAACATATCTTCTCCGGAAGGAGCTACTATCAATACATCTTTTTCAAAAACATAATTATATCCATTTTCTTTGGCAGTAGCTTGTACGGCTTCATTAGCTTTCTTCTGAATCGGCTCAAGTAACTCTTTTTGCCTTTGTTGCAATTGCTCCTGGATTCTCTGTTCTTCGCCGGCCAGTTCCTGGTAGGTTTTTTGTAATTCCTGTCTTTTTACTGTTTTTACTGCCTCGCTCATTTTAATGGTGTCTGCATTAAACTTCTGAATATCGGCATTCAGTTTGGCCTCTTTATCCTGGGCATTCTGAATAAGAGCCACGCGCAATTGTTGCAAGCTTGAATCGGCCTTTTTGGTTTCGGGCATGATACCCAACAGATCCTGGGAGCTGATATATCCTATTTTAACCTGGGCACCAGCCTGGTTAGAGGTCATTAAAAAAGCAAAAGCTATAATCACTACGGTAAAAAACTTTTTCATACTGTTCATTTTTGTTGTTTTTTTCTGCCGCAAAGTGGTTGTTTATTGCGGCTGCTGGTATATTTTTTAAGTTGGTAAAAATGCTTGTTTCGTTGTGTCCTCAAACTCCTTTTACTATTCTTTAACAACCCTTACGGGGCCCATCAAAAAACTCAGGCTGGAGGCCATTTATTGAAAGGGGTTTACCTAACATATTTCCTATTGCTTAACCCCTAATTCTCTTAAAACATCCTCGCTACGGTCTAATTTAGGGTCGGCAAAGATAACAGTAATTCCCTCACTTTTGTCCAAAATAAAATCATAGGAACGGTTCACCGCAATTTTTTGAATTGCGTTGTACACCTTATCCTGTATGGGTTTCACCAGTTCCTGGCGCTTTTTAAACAGATCGCCTTCAAAACCAAAGCGTTTACGTTGAAGGTCACGTAATTCCTTTTCGCGGATAAAGAGTTCATCCTCTCTTTTTTTCTTCAGTTCTTCGCTCAGCATCACCTGTTCTGCCTCAAAATCGCGATACATTTTGTCCAACAAGGCCTGCTTATCATCGATTTCTTTTTGCCATTGCAGGCTAAACTGGTCAAGCTTTTTCTGGGCCTCTTTATAATCAGGAATTTTTTCGAGAATGTATTTGGTATCCACAATACCATAACGCTGCGCATGGGCACCAAACGCGAGCAGCATAATACAGAATGCCAGAAGCAATTTTCTTTTCATAATCATATAATTTTCAGATTTGAAATTTCGAATTTACTATTTCCCTTTTATTCTGGTTCAAAACCCAGCATGAAGGTAAAGCGGCTGGCGTCTTTAACACTTCCTCCGGGCTTAAGCCGATCGAATCCGACACCATAATCAAATCCCAGCAATCCAAACATGGGGAGGAAGAAACGCATTCCTACACCGGCGCTACGCCGCAAGCGGAAGGGATTGTAACTTTTGTAATCGTACCATCCATTAGCAGCTTCAAACCAGGTCATACCATAAATTGTGCTACTGGGGTTGGTGGTAAAAGGAAAACGCAGTTCCAATGAATATTTATTGAAGAGTGTGAAAAATTCTCTTGCATTTTGCTGATCGGGATTTACTTTAGGATCAGAATTTTCATACACCGGGTACCCGCGATGGGCAATGATATCATATCCCAAAATAAAGTTTCCGTTAGCTAATCCGGCATCCCCTACCTGGAAACGTTCGAAAGGAGAGAATCCCAGTTTATTATTGTACCGTCCCATGAAACCATACTTGGCGGCCGCCCGAATAACAAATTGTTTGGTTTTATCCGATCCGAATGCCCGGCCGAGGGGAATAAACCATTCAGCGGTCATACGCCACTTATGAAATTCGGGAAGTCGATAACTGTCTTCTTTTGATGTTGTTCCACTTTTAAACAAAGAATACGGAGGCGTAAACTGTCCGCTTAACAAAAAGTTTGATCCACTAACAGGGAAAATAGGGTTAGGTCCTGCCGAGTTCCTGGCCAAGGCAACTTTAAAACTGACATTATGCGAGGTTCCGCTGTCTATACCGGCAAAAATGTAAGGATATCTTTTTAACCGGTATTGCTTATAATCCAGCGCAAAAACCAAAGTAAAAAAGTCGTCGGGCCATTTTAATTGCCTGCCCAGGGAAACTGTTACTCCAAAATTTTTGAGTGAACTGGAATCACTGAAAATATATCTGTTGCGTGAATAATCATATCCACTCTGGCGGAATACACTCTTATAAACAGCTACCGTAAGCGAATTACGTTTTTTCCCTCCAAGCCAGGGTTCTGTAAAGGAAAGGTTATAGGTTTGGAACGCCTTTCCATTTGATTGAATCCGCAAACTCAATTTTTGACCGTCGCCCGTGGGCAATGGATCCCATGATTTTTTATTGAAGATATTCCGGATAGAAAAGTTATTAAAAGAAATTCCCACCGTACCGGTAAGTCCAATACCACCTCCCCAGCCGGCACTCAGTTCTAACTGATCGGAAGATTTCTCTTCTACGGTATAATCGATATCTACCGTACCATCTTCCGGGTTAGGAACGGGGTTAATCCCAATCTTCTCCTGGTTGAAATAACCCAATTGAGAAAGTTCCCGTTGAGTACGGATCAGATCGCTCCGGCTGAATTTTTCACCCGGCAGGGTTCTTATTTCACGGCGGATCACATATTCTTTGGTTTTCTCATTGCCGGAGATCTTAATATTTTTTATGGTAGCCTGCGGACCTTCGACAATCCGAATTTCAAAATCAATGGTATCGTTGTACACCGCGGTTTCTACCGGATCAACCCGAAAGAACAGGTACCCATCATCCATATACAAACCGCTTATATCTCCCCCTTCGGGTGAAAGCTGTTTCCCTAATTTTTTATTAAGCGTTTCGAGGTTATATATCTCACCTTTATTAATGCCAAGCAGTACATTTAAAATAGAATCTGAATATTTCGAATTGCCTTTCCAGGTTATATTGCCAAAATAATACCTGCGGCCTTCGTCAATTTTAAGATCCACTTTCAGGTTTCCCTTCTGATTAAAATATTGCGTATCGGCGGCAATAACCGCATCCCGGTAACCAAGGGCATTGTAATACTCAATAATTTTTTCTTTATCTTCTTCGAACTTTTTCTGGTTGAATTTAGCGGAACTGAATAATTTAAACCGGAAATAAGGATCCAGCACTTCCTTTGTTTTGGTAATTGATAAGAACCCGGCATCGCCCAGATATTGCCTGAAGGTGTAGGGTTTGTTTTCACCATACGGACTTTTTTCGTTAGAAGGATAGAGCGTCAGTTTGGTCATTTCCTTCGTTCCCTTCATTTGCTTTTTCACCCGTATATCGCTGATAGCTTCATTACCAAAAATACCAATGCCATCCACCCTCACCTTATTACCCCGCACTACATAGAAATTCAGAATTACTGAATTGGGCAAGGCGGGATCGGGTGTTTCTTCAATTGTTACTTTGGCACTCTGGTATCCTTTTTCCGTATAATATTTTTGAATGGCCTGGGTGGCTGATATTTTTACATTCTCGGTAACTACCCGGCCCACCACCAGCCCCGTCTTTCCCCGCAATTCTTCATCATCTGATTTCCGTATGCCTTTTAAGAAGTACTTGGATAGAGCAGGTCTTTCGAAAACATTTATTTCCACATAAAGGTTAGTGCCTTCCAGTTTTGTAAAATAGATCTGCACGTTTGAAAAAAGTCGCTGGTTCCAAAGGTTGGTTATTGCTTTACTGAAATTATCACCCCCCGGAATCATTACTTTTTCTCCCACGCTCAGGCCGGAAATAGAAACCAATAACTGCTCATCATATCGTTTGGTGCCCGTTACCTTTATACCGGCAATGGTATATTCTTTGGGTATGCGGGAATTATTAATATTTATGAGATCAGGATCAATGGAATCCGGAACAGTATCTTTTTTTTGCTGGGCAAATACACTGCCTGCACTGCAAAGAATAAGAGCCAGTAAAATTGAGTGAAAGGTAATCGTACGCTGCATTCCGGGTTGTTTAAGCTGGGGCAAATTAAAGGAGTTAATTGAAAAGGTTTGTTAAATAGAGTTATGGATGCGGGATGTGGGCCTGCCCTCCGAAGCTTTGGCGTAGGGGGGGATGCGAAATGCGGCCTTGCCCTCCCAAGGTTTGGCGAAAGGAGAGGGAGGATGCAGGAAACGGGAAACGGGATAGTGGATACGGGATGCGGGATACGGGATGAGAGATTCGCATTCCTGGCCGGGTATCAATATTCATGACTCTATTCACTTTTGATTTTGACTTTTGATTTTTGAATTACACGCACATAAATTAACGATCCTTTCCTGCATCTTCTACTGTAGTTTCTTGAACTACCTGTGCGGTTGTTTTGCCAAAACGGCGTTCCCTCCCCTGGTAATCAATGATGGCTTCATACAGATTTTCTTTTCGAAAATCGGGCCAGCGAACATTGGTAAAATACAATTCTGCATAAGCCAACTGGTACAATAAGAAATTACTGATTCGATATTCTCCGCTGGTGCGCACCATCAGTTCCGGATCGGGAAAAGCACTGGTAGTGAGATAACCCTGTAGTAAATCCTGCGTAATGGCTTCCGGCTCAATAATTCCATTCTTTACATCGAGGGCTATATTCTTAACTGCATTTACGAGCTCCCAGCGACTGCTGTAACTAAGGGCCATAATAAGGTTCAGCCCTGTATTATGACTGGTAATATCCAAGGATTCCTTCAGTGCCTGCTTCGCGTAATCGGGCAGCATGCTCATATCGCCGATTACATGCAATTTGATATTATTCTTGTTCAGTGTTTCTGTTTCCTTGCGGATGGTTTCAACCAATAATTCCATCAGGCCGGTTACTTCGTATTGGGGGCGGTCCCAGTTTTCGGTACTGAAAGCGTACAAAGTGAGATATTCTACCCCCAGTTCCGCGCAACCTTCCACGATATCGCGTACGCTTTCCACCCCATGAAAATGGCCATAGAGGCGGTCCTGCCCTTGTTCTTCCGCCCACCGGCCATTCCCATCCATAATAATGGCGATATGCCTGGGCAGGCGCTTCATATCAATATGTTCTTTCAGGCTGTTCATACCCCTTTTTAGAAGGGGTCAAAGGTAGGGAAAATTAGTAAGTAGGGATTAGGAAAGAGAAGTCTCATGGTTGTTTTGCGATTGATCCTTTCCTGCTCCAAAACCGATTCGCTCCCTGTTTTCCCATTTTCTCTGTGCCGCTTTTTCATCCAATAAGTTTTCCATGGCCTCATATATTTGGTTTAGCTGCTCGTCGTGATTGCCAGGTTTTGCCTTTATTTCTTTCAATTGTTCTTTAAGATCATTTTGCAGTAATAACACGATTCGGATTTCCACGAAAGCCCGCATGATTGCAATATTCATACTAATTGCCTTGTCGCTGTTTATGATACCACTTAACCTAGCGACTCCCTGCTCCGTAAAAGCGTAGGATAAGTACCGGTTACCGCCTCTGCCCTTCGTAAGAACAATCTGCTTGTTCAGGGAGTTACTATCATTTATTGAGGTTTCAAATTGAAACCTCAAAATTTCATACTCTTCCCTGGTAAGCTGAAACATAAAATCATTAGGAAACCGGGTTATATTTCTTTTAACAGCAAGATTAAGGGCTTTGGTTTCTGTTTCATAGAGAGCAGCTAAATCCCGGTCGAGCATTACTCTTTCACCCCTTATTGCGTAGATCTTGCTTTGTATGCCTTGAATCACTTGCATAGCCTTAAAATTCTGCTGCTCACATATATTGCCAATGAGTATTATGCGATAAAAAAAGAGAAAAATTCATGGAAAGTCTTATTCATAGTTCGGATTTGGAGAGAATTCAGGAAACAAATTCAGAATTCCCAGAGACTTACTTTAATGTATTAACTGGTTCAGACTTTGGTTGATATAATGCACGGGTTGATCGGAACTAATGGTCGGAATCGCAAGAAAGGTCTTTTACCTGGCGAGTATGGGAAAGTAAAATTCTGCTATCTTTCAATAACCTCCTTAAGCTGCCCCCAAAAGCGGTCGATCAGTCGCCTGTTGTCGGTTATAATTTCTGCATTGGCCAACAGGTTATTCCGGAAGAGTATGGTTTGATTGTAATTGGTACTCAGGCCATGAGGTAAATTTACTTTTATGGAAAAACTGTCTTTTTTTCCGGGCATGTCGGAAATATATTCAACCTTACCGGTCAGGTATCCAAATTCATTAATTGGATAGCTTTGCATTTTAATAATGATTGATTGGCCGGTTTTAACTTTGCCTAAGCCATTCTGCGCTACCAGCATTTCTCCGTAGTAACTCGATTGGGCAGGCTGGACATAAAACAATTCCTGGTTGGGATTCAGCAACTGGTTCTCCTGTAAAAAAGAAACAAATAATAGCTTTCCTGCTTCCGGAGCCGTGACCATATATTGCTGCATCCATTCTTCTATCTTGCTTTTAAGGGTAAAAAGCGCCGAACGGAATTGCTGTTCCTCGTCCGTAAAGTATTTTTCGAGGTCCAGTATCTCTTTCTGTTTATTATGACCGGTAATACTATTATTAATGATCTGTGCCTTCATTTGCTCCAGGCCCTGTTCTTTAAGAAGCATTTTGCTTCGGTCCTGGTTAAATTCCAGCGGAGCGATCACTTTGTCCTTCGCTAATGATTCTTTTGCATTAAAATCAATTTTTTGCAATTCATATTCTTTATGGAGCAACTGCTCTTGTTGTTGTGCATTTGCATTAATGGAACGTAGATAGCCAATATCTTTTAGCAACGCTTTTTTCTTTTGCTGGTAATAGCCATTAGCAAGCAATTGCAGGGTTTCGGATTGTACTTTATAAAAATCTTCGTAATTAATTTGTAATTCTCCTAAATTATTTAAAGGAGGGAATGGGTGCTCCATCAAAATATCCAGGTTTTCATTTTTAATAAGAATCTCTATAGAATCAATCCATTTTATTAATTGCAGCACCTGTTCATGACTGGCCGTACTTTGTAAATAGGCAAGCATATCCCCCTTTTTTACCACCTGCTCGTTCACTACTAATAATTTTTCGAGTTTTCCTCCTGTTTTTGCTATTAATAGTTTAGGGGGATTAACAGCTACTAACCGAAGCGAACCGCTTACCATATCGGGATATTTTATCCACCAGGTGAGCGACAATAATAAAATAATGATAAGAAAGAATATAGTATTCCCGCGCCGGATGATCCAATGCGGGCGGTAGCTAACGAGTTCCTGTACATCGGGGCTGAGAAGAAGCCCCCTCCCAGCCTCCCCCAAAGGGGGAGGAGTTGCTAACTCCCTAACTTGAATGGTAGATTGTTCTGGCATATGAAATAATTTGCTTTGACATAACACAACGTCTGACGGTCCCCGTCTGACGTTGTGTTACGCTCCCAGTTCCAATTGATTTTTAACCAGCGTATAATATTCGCCTCTCAGATTTACTAACTCCTGGTGTGTCCCTTTTTCATTTATACATCCCTGGTTTAATACTACAATCTGATCGGCATGTTTTACCGTACTTAACCGGTGCGCAACTATTATAACTGTTCTCCCCTTAAAAAAAGATTCGAGGTTTTGAATAATCCTGCTTTCATTATTGGCATCGAGGCTATTGGTGGCTTCATCAAAAAAAATAAAATCAGGATCGCGGTAAACCGCTCTCGCAATGAGTATACGTTGCTTTTGTCCCATGCTGATACCATTTCCTTCAGCGCCAATTTTAGTATTAAACCCCAGCGGAAGGCTTTCAATAAACTCCCGGATATTGGCTACCCCGGCGGCATGCCAGAGTTTATCAATATCCGGTCTTTCTTCTCCCACTGCAATATTGCGGGCAATGCTATCGGAGAAAATAAAGCTCTCCTGCATTACCACCCCGCAATGACTGCGCCAGCGTTTATGGCTGATGGTGGCGAGTAGTGTGCCGCTGCCCCCCTCTCCACCCCGTGGAGAGAGCCTGTCCCGCAATTGCGGGAGGCCGGGGGTGAGGGCAATCTCGCCTTTCTGGGGTTCATAAAATTTCAACAGCAATTTTAATAAAGTTGTTTTTCCGCTTCCGCTTACTCCAACAATAGCCGTTGTTTTTCCTTTCGGAATTTGAAGATTGATATTCTTTAATACCGGTTCATTTCCGGCCCCAGCATAGGTGAAAGTAACATTACGGAAAGAAATGCATGCATGTTGGGAAAGCGAAAGAACCGATTCCGGTGAAGTTACTAATTCAGGTATGAACTGAGGTGACTGATATGATACTGAGTCTGTATTATACTTTATTGTTGAATCAAAAGAAACGGGTACTTCAGCCTTTCCCCCAACCAACTGCCGGGCAAAACTGGCTGGCAATTCTTGTAAAAAAGATTTATGACCAGGCTCCTCATCCTCCATAGTATGAATTTCATTGAGCCGGTCCATGCTTATTTTTGCATTTTGCCAGCTTTGTACAAAACCAATCATTTGTTCAATAGGGCTGTTTAACTGACCGATAATATATTGAACAGCTAACATAGCACCTAAAGTCATTTGACCGTCGATAACTGCTTTGGCTGAAAGAAATGTGATAAAGATATTTTTACCTTCATTAATAAAAAAAGCTCCTGCCTGTTGCCATTGATTTAACGAGAGTCCCTTCATACTTAATTTAAACAGGCGAGCCTGCAATCGTTCCCAACTCCAGCGCATGGGTCTTTCTACCCCGTTCAGTTTTATTTCCTGCATTCCCTGTACTAATTGTATCACAGCGCTCTGTTCTTTAGCAGCAATATCGAAGCGTTTATTATCAAGTTGCTTTCTTTTTTTAAGAAATAGAATTACCCATACAGCATACAATACACTTGCTATGGCAAATACGCCGAATATATACACATTGAATATGGCCAGTACCACAGAAAATATGACCAGGTTTAGTAAGGAGAATAATACATTGAGTGAGGAGCCGGTCAAAAAACTTTCAATACGGCTATGGTCGTTCATGCGTTGCATGATATCGCCGGTTTTTTTACTGTCGAAAAAACCCACCGGTAATTTCATTAGTTTGATAAGAAAATCGGTCAGTATTGAAAGGTTGATACGGGTGCTGATGTGTAATAATATCCAGCTACGCACAAATTCCACCGCCAAACGACCCGCAAACAAGGCCAACTGAGCCAGCAAAACAATATATACAAAGTGAATATTGGCGGTATTGATGCCTGTATCTACGACGCTTTGGGTAAGAAAGGGAAGAAAGAGTTGTAATAAGCTGGCTACGCCCAGGCCGACAAAAAGCTGGAAGACTAATTTTTTGTAGGGGGTGATATAGGAGAAAATGTTTTTGAAGGAGAAGGCGCCCTCACCCCCGGCCTCCCGCAATTGCGGGACAGGCTCCTCCACGGGTGGAGAGGGGAGCTATATCATCCTCCGAAAACTATAAAAAGCAGGTGTTGGTTCCAGCAATAATGCAATGCCTTCTTCTTCGCCATTTTCTTTATTACTGATCCAGTGCCGAATAAATTCAGGAGCTGTGTAATTAATTAAGCCCCTAGCCGGGTCGGCCACCATCAAAATTTCCTTTCTTCTAAAATAAAGATTTTTGTTTGACCTTATAGAGTACAACGAAATGATTTTGGTTCCAATGCAGTATTGCCGGTAATACAGCATCCATTATTAATGAAGCATAATTTAGTTTAACGCTTTGTGAACGAAAACCGATGGCTTCTGCTGCTTCCGAAATACCCAAAAGATTAACCCCTTCTTTTCCGATTTGTGTTTTGTCTCTAATAAATTGTAAGGAGATAGACCTATTATAATACTTTGCCACCATGCGCAGGCAGGTGGGGCCACAGTCCATGCTATCGGGTTGTTTATAAAAAATAAATCTCAATTCTTGCCTTTCTAATTAAAAGAAACAATTGTTAATTGACAAAACTTATCCACCATCTAATTATAAATCTCAAAGAATCTAGTCAATCGAAAGCTTAAGAATAAATTCTTTCATTTTTTGAAAGCCCTCAATACCAACTGATCTAAAAATTATTTTTCGATTCTCATTAAGAAGAATATAGGTTGGATATGCTGATACTTTATATGATTTCACAATGGTGCTTAACGGAAGTTTGTCGATTATTTGAGGCCACAATATTTTATTATCGTTTATATAATTTAATACATCATCATTCTCACTTCGAAAAGCAACCCCTAAAAATTCAATTTTTTTCTTATTTACATTTGCGTAAAATTCTCTCAATTGAGGCATAATTTCCTTACATGGCCCACACCAAGTTCCCCAAAATTCTAGCATAATATATTTAGATTTAAAGTTATTTGCAAGAGAAATTCTTTTCCTATTCTTTACGTTCATTCCAGAAAATGGCAGTCCAAAATCATTCAAATTCCCTCCATATAGAATTTTGTTGCGTTTAACTTCTCTCATAAACAAACTATCTCCAAAAGTAGATAGGCTATCAAGAATATAAAATTGACTCCCTAAAGCAATGGTGTCATTTATTGAATACGGCTGATATCCATTTGAAACATCCTGAAAAGTATCCGTATTAGTAAACAATAGGGTTCTGGAATTAGTACGCCCAAAGTTATAATCAGAAGGTTTTATAAGAGAGGCAATCTTCCAATAACCTGACCTATTCTTAAACTCGCCCATCCCAAAATTCCCTAATTCTATCATTAAATTACATAACGTGTCATTCTTGTATAATAACATATCATCGTAAAGAATAGAAGTAGGTCTTAAAAATAGATTTTGTTTATACAACCTGCTTTTATAATAAATTTCTATGTTTCTGATTTCTACAAATCCATCTTTCTTTCTAATTATTGAATCAAATATAAAGACAGAATCATCATTAAGATCATCATTATTGTTTTGATCAAAAATGAGTTTTTTATTATTGCCAGAGTCAATTCCAACCAACAGATTTACATCTTGATTAATCTTCAGTTTTGAAAATGAGCTAGAATCTAATTTATAAAAGGAGAAATAATTTAAATACTCTATACGGTCCATATCCCCTGCCAAGTATTGTTGAAGATGCTCCTGAGCTGGCTCAAAATTGTATTTAAGAAAGCAAAATTCTTTCAACTTCAATTTCTTTACTATATTGAATGATTTTAAACCTTTCTTATCTTTTTCTAATATAAAAAAGTACTTCCCAAAAGGATTATTCTTATATGAATATTTATTTAATAGAATAGCTTTATTTTGACTCAATGAAAATTGTGCCACAAAACAAAAAAAAATAAAAAGAATAGTTCTCATATAAATATTTTAATCCGGTACCATAAATGGTACCGGATTTTTGAATAGATAACATTTCGCTATACTTATGAGGCATGACAATTAAAAGTAACGTGCGTTCCGCCGCGAACACAATCGATTCCTGCATCATATGGGGCTGTGCCCTCAGGATATGTACAACTGTCACAATAGGCCTGAGCAGTTTGCTGAGGCGGACAAGAAGCTGTGCACAACGTTTGACCTTCCCCAACACCACCCAAAATTCCCTTTTGTTCATTTTTACTCAGGCTTTTGCCCAGGTTTTGAATCTTTTTCATTTTAAAAGTATTTAAATTTACTAATAGGCCCGGGTTTGTACGCAGGTACCAGGCGCTGTTACCTGTTTGTTGCAACAACTCGTTTAGCCCTGCCCGGGCCTTATTTTTTATACAACCTCCATCGTGGCAGGTTCTGCGGTATTTTCTTCTTCTTTTATTCCTCTCACCAGCCCCCCAACATCAGCAATACTATATGCTTTAGGCAATTCATATCCATTTACAAAAATGGTGGGTGTTGCTTTAATATTCGCCTTCTTGCTCCATTCTTCCTGCTGTACTAATAATTCGTCCACATTCGATTTGTTCCCTAAGGGATATTGTTCTTCAAATTTTTTGCGATCCATCCATTCAAACCAATAGTGCAGTAATTCTCTTTTATAGGTCGTCAATTCCTCTTGCGTTAATTTATCCTGTTTCGCTGCTACAACTGCAACAGGCATTCTATTGCCTTCGTTTTTTTATCTTCTTTGCTGGCGGCATTAATAGTAAACCGCACCGTTACCCCAATAGCATATTCCTTTCCATTATTTCATTTACATTTTATGCGACATGGGCACAAGGTCCGCAATAAGGACTGCAGGCTACCAATATTTGTGTGGCTGCATCAGGGTTGCCTCAATTGCAGGTCATTTTTCCAGGGAGTAGCATCTACTTTCCGCTGCTGTTTCAACTGGGAACTAAATATTTCTGCATTATTTCTTAAACCGCTGTAACCCCCCATTAGCTGTCTTCAATTGCTGATTGCTTTTTACTAGTTCTTTTATGGCAAGCCAGGCAATGGTTGTGGTACCCAACAACAAGGCAGCTAACAGCATGGTATTAACACCAGGTAAAATAAAATCACTGGCCATTAGTGGTGGTATTAGTATAGCGGCCTGCACTATTAAAATACCTACCACCAGCAAGCAAAGCCTGCACCATTTTTTCGCGATGCGCCATTGGTAGTATATGGAAAAGAAAGAAAATGGTAAATAGAAAATTGAGCAAAGGGAAAAAAGCGTGGTTATTTGAGTAGTGGTTCCTGCAAAGAGGCTGACCATAACAATCAAGAATTGGAAAGAAAACCAGGTCAAACCGATATCGCCCCAGCTTAACCCGCCGGGTAAACTTGCTACATTGGATTTAATTACCGCATTACAATCTTCTGTGGCACCACATACCCGGTCGGCCAGTTTATTCTCAATCCTAAAGTCTTTAGTTACAATTAACCAGCTTATAAAAATACCGGCTGTTGTTGTTAATAATAAAGCAGCCTATATACTATTCTTTGCCACTATTAATCCACTTATCGCCAGTAGCGGATAGTAAATCCAATAGCTATTGCCGTTATTTTCTGCTGCTGCCTCTCTTTCGCCAGCATCTTCTCATTTTCTTATTTTCCAGCCATGTGTTTTTTCCGCAGCCAGTACTGTTCCTTTCCAGCGCACAAAAAAATGAGGAAACTGCTTATCCAGATTATCCCTGTCCTTACCATTACCCATTCACCACCATTACCAGTTAAATGTGACGAAAAATGGAGTTGGTATTTCGGGCAATTGCTCCTTTTCTATTTGAATGGCGGCGTGTTCAATCCCCATTTCTTCCAGTGTATCCGTAATACTCAGCAGTGAAGGATAATCGGGATGGGTTTGTAATTGTTGGGTAAGATAACGGGGAGATACCCGTATTCCTAACAGAGAAAGCCAGTTATTGATGGTGGTATCAAAAGAAGGCATAGAAAAAGGTTATTGGTAAGCGATACTAAATATCCCTTCTTTTTTGTTACCAATCATTGGGTGGGTGGTTGTATTTTACAATCCACTTATAAAATCAGTTCCATTTTCTAAATTATCGCTCCTCACCCCTTCCCCTCTCCACAAGTGGAGAGGGGTGAAATACGTGTTCAACATTTCTTCATTCGGGTTTGCCCAAATTTTTCAGAAACAACATTGTCTTTCTTTTGAAATAATTTTTGAAACACCCCCCAAAAACTACTAACTGGTAATAAAATGTTATTGCCGGGCTTCTTCCAATATATAATCCTACCTTCATTGCAAGCGATGGTAAATAAAGAATTTATTTATTTACTATATCAATTATTTGCCATGGCCCTCGGAAACTTAATCAAACGGCTGCGTAATGCCAAAGACCTGAAGCAATCTACCGTTGCCCGCCGATTGGGAATCACCCAACAAGCGTATTCCAAAATAGAAAACGGAAAAGTAGTAAATGGCTATCGGCTCGCCGACCGATTAAGAGCAATGGATAGTAATGAGGAAGAATTGAATGCAGTTAGTAATATCTTTACCCCCCCCCCCCCCCGAAAAGAAGGAAAGAAATGAGGAAGGATAGAAGAAGATATAGAGAATTTAGATATTGAAAATAGAATACAGAAAACAGAATACAGAAAACAGAATAAAGAATAAAGAAGTCAGAATTTAGAATAAAGACATTCCCTTTAAACAATCGTTGTGCTGTTACACCCAAAGAACAAAAAATCACAAACCACCAACTATCTTATTTCGCCGTAGGACAACGATACGAGGTAAGGTTAAACGACAAGGTTAGTTCCGCGAAAATAAACTGGTCCTTTTGTTTGGGATACCCACGTTGACGTCCTTCTATTCCAATAATATCGCCGGTTTCATAACTGCGATCCTGTAAGAGCTGGGCCGGTGAAGGGTTGCCATCAGGCAAGGGGGGAAATTTATCGGCCCCTACATAAGTCTGGCTCACATCATCCAGGTAATCGGTGGAAGTAAACCGATGGGCTACTTCTACTCCCACATTCATGCGATCGTTGATTGCATATTTTACTCCCACCCCAATGGGAAATGAAAAGGCCATGGTATTATACGGCGTGCGGCCGGGATAGGCGGCTGATCCCTGTCCTTCGGTTCCCAACGGACGTAAGAAATATTTTTTCCCGGCAAGAAAAGCGTACGGATCGTAGCTAAAAATACCGGCTCCAAAAGTAACATACGGCGTAAAGCTATGGTCGGGATCGCCCGGTACAAATTTGAAAAAATTAAAATCTCCCTGTATGGCTAATTCAAAAATATTGCTGTTAAAGCTGAGGTTGCGGCGGTGCTGATAATCGTTACTGGTATTGTAAATATCAGAATACCCCAACTGGGCATAATGAGCGCCTACGCGCAGGCCGATATAGTTTCCAAATTGCTTCCGGAAGAAAACCCCGATCACGGGCTTGGGACGGTTAATCCTGGCCCGCGTATTCAGGTCACCGAAATAATGAGCCGCCCCCAGCGAAAATCCAATCTCCCCTTCCTGGCGGATACTTTCCCACTGAGCATTCACTTCAGCATGGAAGCAAACAATGATCAGCATCGCGAATATTATTATCAATTTTTTCATCAGTAATTCTTATTATTATTTTTCACTGATAACTCCTTGAAGTAATACAAATAATTAAAGCTACGAGCAACCGTATTACCGGGGTGAGTCAGCTGTGCAAGATAGGAATTTCAACCAGTAAATTAGCTGAACGCCTGAAGGCGATTTTTCGTATATGACGGCTGTTAATTCCGGGTATCCAGCCCCCAGGAAAGTTTGTTGCGCAGGGTTTGCAGGAAATTATTTTCGTTGAGCCTCACCAGGCTGAGGGTGAATTCTTCCCGACGAACGGCCAGCTGTACATTTTTTTCCACTATTTCTTTGCGGGAGTCAAGGGCACAAATGAAATGGTCGGACCGGCCCTCTATTTCAAAGGAAATAATATTATTATCAGGCACTACAATGGGCCGGACGTTGAGATTATGGGGTGCTACGGGCGTTATTACAAAACTGGAAGATTCCGGAAATATCACCGGCCCGTTACAACTTAGCGAGTAGCCGGTAGATCCTGTTGGGGTAGAAACGATCAGTCCGTCGGCCCAATAGGTATTAAGAAATTCTCCATTCAGGTACGTATGAATTTTGATCATCGTGGAAGTATCCGTTTTATGAATAGCAAATTCATTCAGGCCGTAGGGTACTTCCCCGAAGAGGGGTTTACTGGCATCCAGGTGGATCAATGATCTTTTATCAATAATCATGGTGCGTTTCAGGAGCGATTGAACCGCACTATGTAACTCCTCGCGGCCCAGGCTCGCTAAAAAACCAAGACGACCAAAGTTGATACCCAGAACCGGAATATTTTTATCACGCACCAGGGTAACGGTATCGAGTAAGGTGCCATCGCCCCCAAGACTGATCAAAAAATCAACGGATTCATCCAGCTCGGTAGAATCTTTAAAAATGGAATAACCGGATGGCAATTGAAGAGACGACTTTATCTTTTCAAAAAAGGGAAAGTAAATAACGGGTTCTATGTTTTCTTTTACCAGTTCTTCCAGCATTTGCTGCACTTCTGCCTGCTGATCATAATCGATCGCCCGGCTATATATAGCCACTTTCATCTTCCCTAATTAGTTTTAATTAAATGTCCTTTCATTCTCATGCTGAACAACCAGCCCGGCCATTTGTCGAAAGTTGCAGGGAACTCTCCCCATACCCGAAACCAACTTGCCCTCCGTATCCACTTTCCGGCATCCGGAAACTTTATTTATCTCTTCCTAAAAATCACCCTTAATGTGTAAAAATAGGCCGTTTTGTCCTAATTGATTGAAGCTATAGTCTACGCGGAACACAAAATCGTAAAAGCTTACTACGTCAATTCCGGCCCCTGTGGTGTACAACATCCGGTTGGTTAATGAGTTTTCCGGATTCATGGGATTGTGCGCGTAACCAACATCAGCAAATGTTTTTGCATAGATCCTAAACGGTATAACGCTATGTGAGCGTGATTTTAAATGCGTTGCAATCTTGAATTGAAACAGCTCCCTGCGCAATGTTTGCTTAATAAGTATGGCCCCTACTCCATCAATAACATAATCCTCTAAACCCCGCAGGTAGAAATCACTATACCCGAATAAGCGCTGGTTAATGAAGGGTTGATTAAACGGGAGCCGAAGGACACCCTGTGCCTGCCAGGCGTACCAGGTTTTTCTTAATACCTGGTTACTCTTGGTGAGCTTGCCGGCCAGTTGCCACATGTTCATATCTTTATTAAAGCCACGCTTTAAAAAGGATGCTTCGCCCATCCATCCGGTGAGCGGATAAGGAATATAATCTACCTTATAATATTTTAATGAATAGGAAAGTTCCGGGTAGAAGATCCGGGTTTTCTTATTGAAAAAGTATTTAGGGTTTAGCGTGAGCAACTGGCTGTCTATTTCCTGTTCAACGAACCCCAGGCGAACATCATTGAAGGTCCTTAAACCAGGACGATAGGTGTAATCAATATGACCGTACCACCGTTTCGATATACCCAGCGAATCAGTAAACTGCTGGGCATTGGCGATCGTAGCATAGTTTATTTCGTTATTGGAATTATAGGAGAATCCAATCCGGTATCCATGCTTAAGTGTTTTATCGGCATATGGCTGCTCATATAAAAATTGAATTTGCCTGGTATACCCGGTAATCAGCCAGATCTTCAATTTGTCATTACGGCCCGTAAAATTGTTATGCTGAAATTTAAAGCCATAGTTCAGCCGGTCCACACCAATACCCTGTTTAAAAAATTCCTGCAGGTTACGGTCGACGGCTTTAAGATAAGGAATAGGAAATATATACCACCGTTCAGTTACTTCAATATTAATATCTACCACATACCCGCGAAATGCTTTGAGCGACACCACCACTTCATTAAAAAGCCTGGTATTCATTAATTGCTGGCGGGCTAATTCAAAGCCGCTAACCAGTTGAGGAAGGTAAATGGAATCACCGGACCGGAAGGGTAATTCCCGCCCAATGATATAGGGTTTGGTTTTTTTATTGCCATCAATAAAAATAGTGCCGATGATAAAGGGGGTGGCCGCGCTGGAATTCTTAAAGCTACTATCGCTAATTTGATTGGAAAGGGTGGAATAGAAAGCAGCATCGGCAACAACAGTCTGTGCTTTTGATTTGCCATACCAGCATATCGATGATACTGCTACAAGGAGATAATATTTTTTAGCCATCCACATGCCGGCAAGCTGCTGTTTCAATAAATCGTTTTATTTATGTGCGATGGGGAATATAATGAAACCCAATGCTAAATGTTCAGATAATTCATTAAATGATCGTAATTATTCCGCAATTCGTTTTCATACAGTTCTTCCCCAAAATAATATTTTATCTGGTAGTCATAGCGTTGAAAAGTAGCTATTATATCAGAAATCTCGAATTTATTGATCTTAAGGGTAACGAAAAATGTATCAGTGCTGTTATCCCAGTAAGTATTTAATTGCGTTATCTGGGCATCATTCGTTTCAACCAATTTACTCAGTTCTGAAAAGGAGAAATTTCGCTGTTCCATTTCAAGAACTATTATGGCACCTGGCTCACTGGCCCCGGTTAGTTTTCCCAGGTGATGCAATAAATCGGTAGCACTAATGGCACCCGTATACTCCCCTTCCTGTTCTATAACGGGCACAACGGAAAGATGGTAATCATTGGCCATCTGGATGGCCTCTATAAAATGGCTCTCCGCGCGCACGGCCACTTTGGAAAGCCGCTCTCCGGCAGCCTGTAGCAAAGAATCTGCGGGAAGATTCATAAGGTCCTCTTCAAAGACCAGCCCCAGGTATTTCCCATTATCCACCACCGGCAATTGGGAAACATGAAATTCGTCCATCATTTCCAGGGTTTGAATAACGGAATCATTCAGGTTGAGCGTTGGTAACGAGACAGATATAATTTCTTTATTTAGCAAGGCTTTTATTTTAGGGTTTAGCAGAATCCATATGCAAACGATTAATCGTTACATTATTTCTCTCAATAAACAAGGATGGTTAATAAAAACAGGAACATCTTGTATTCCTCAATAAGACGACCTTTTTCAAACTACCGCTGCGGGCTGGTTCAATTTTGTTAAAAATTTATGCAGCACCCGGTTAAATTCATCTGGTACCTCCATCATAGGAGCGTGGCCGCACTTATCTATAAAATGCAATTCACTGTTAGGTATCAGCCGTTGAAATTCCCGGCCAACAAAGGGTGGTGTAATAGTATCGTTATTGCCCCAAACTAATAACGTTGGTTGTTGGATTTGATTGAGTTCTTCCCCCAAATTATTTCTTATAGCGCTTTTAGCCAATGCTATTATTTTTATGGCTTTCATCCGGATATTAACGGTCTCATACACCTCATCCACGAGTTCTTTGGTGGCCGTTTGGGGATCGTAAAAAGTAAGCTCCGTTTTTTTCTTTATGTATTCGTAATCGCCTCTCTTGGGATAGGTGTCGCCCATGCCGTTTTCAAAAAGGCCTGAACTTCCGGTTAATATGAGAGACTTAATGCGCTCGGGATATTTTAATACGTGTACCAGGGCCACATGGCCGCCTAAAGAATTTCCCAGCAGGTGAATGCCCTGGTAATTACGGTTTTCAATAAACTTATGGACGAATTTTTGAAGCCCTCCAACGGACGTATGAAGCAGATCAAGGTCGAATAATGGCAGTATGGGCACGATCACCTTATTATAATGACGGAAATATTCAATCAGATCTTTGAAATTGCTAAGCGCACCAAATAACCCGTGCAGCAAAATAAGGGGTTCCCCCTCCCCTTCCTCAATAAATCTGAACTTCTCCACTTGTTTGATCTCGTATTCCATCAGCGGTATTAATTCGGTAAGTCAATTAATCGCTAAAATAGCTGTTTTAAAGCAAATATCGCAAGCCGGCTCCCTATTGGGATATTTTTTGCGCCAGATTTTCAAAAAAAACCTGCAGTTCTTTAAACATATCTTTGAACACCGGAATAAATCCACCGATACTGTTCATTACCCAGGGACCCCAGGGTTCAATATAATTGTAGGTTACAGATTCAGTCACAGTTTTCTTATTCATTATGCCGGAATGCACCAAAAAAAACAAGATCACACTATAGGAAAGCAAGTAGATAATGATATAGAAAGCGGCTCCCCCGATCTTATTTACCCATCCAAGCCATGCCATTTCAACAGACGCCTGAATGAGATTGGCAACCAATCGTATTATTATTGCCACTACAACAAAAACAAGCACAAACGAAATGACCGGTAGCCACTTGGTAGAAACAGACAGGGACCCTTCCAGGTACGCGGCAACCAGCACCGACAATTTGAGGGCAGCGGCTAGCCCAACTATTAAGCCGATTAGCGAAAACACGGCCACAATGATACCCCGCTTTAGTCCTTTAACTATCGCTATCAACAACAGCACCAGGGTTATGATATCAATGATCATGTTATGAAAAATAACAGGGCTGCACCGGCAGCGGTTTATTTACCTAATAATTCTTTTACTAATGCGCTTATTGTCTTACCATCAGCCTTACCTGCTAATTGTTTGGTAGCAATGCCCATTACCTTACCCATATCGGCAGGGGAAGAAGCACCGGATTGCTTAATTATATTTTCTATAATTACTTTTAACTCGGTGGCGGAAAGTTGTTTGGGTAAAAATTTTTCAATTACTTCAATCTCTTCCGACTCCTTTTGTGCCAGGTCTGCCCGGTTCTGCTGTTGAAATATTTCGAGGGAATCTTTTCGCTGCTTAACCAGTTTCTGCAATAATTTTATTTCTTCTTCTTCTTTTATTTCCCCACCGGCTCCTTCTGATGTTTTGGCGAGAATAATAGCGGCTTTAATGGCACGCAGGCTGCGTACGGTTTTTTCATCCTTTGCCAGCATGGCCGTTTTTAACTCGCCCATAATTTTTTGTTCGAGATTCATACAAAGAATTTAATTTTTTATAAGCAATTAGATCCAGGGCATAAATATTGAAAAGAATATATCCGGAATTCAACCATATCTCTTTGACTCTTTCTCTCCTTTCTCCTCTCAGCTCTTGTTCTTATTACTATAGTTTGTTTTCTTTTAATGTCAGTTCGCGCGAACGATTATAAAAATCTTCAGCGAATTTCTTCATATCGTTTACTAATCCTTCCTGGTGGGTGGCACGGTTAAAGGTATCTGCCATTGTCATCAGTGTCTGAAAATAGAAATCAGCCATTTCATCCACCATCATGTCTTTTGTCCATAGATCCATTCGCAACGCAGCCTTATCAGTTCCATCCCAAAAAGAAAGCATTACAGCTTTGGCCTTGCGGGAAGTATCAACGGTACTCTCGGTAGCTTTCCAGTTGATTTGTTCGGGCACGCGGTTCATATCCAGCATTACATCAATGGTAATTGTTGATTGTAGCATAATTTATTATTGATAACCTGTAGTTTATAAAAAATTGACAGCAAAAGTACAACGATTATTGCGTTTATAACCAGGGATTGCACCTATATTCTCCTTTCTTAGGCTATTAATCTGTTGTTTCTCAACGTATGTTTTTACCTGCTTGCATCTTTGTGCAATTTGCTTCGGAAAATACGCACAAGTTAAAAGGGTATTAACACTTTGGTAAGGTTTTTGTCATTGTATACTTTTGTTAAGTAATCCGATTCCTAAGTAAAATCAGTTCCTATGAAGCAACACTACACTAAAGTGCGTTTATTAATAGCATTTACTACCCTGCTATTTTACTTACCCTCCCCATTAAATGCTCAATGTTTGTGTTTGAACGGTAATATACCTCAAACGGTCACTTACCAGCAAACACGTTCTATCAGGCCAATTGACGATTCTACTAATTTCGACATCAGCCAGTTTGACCCAACCATGGGGGAACTGATTTGTGTAAACGTATTTTCATATATCACCGGGGTAGTGAGAATGCGCCTGGAAAATGATGAAATTTACCCGGTAAGTTATCGTATCAACTATACCCGTACCGATCGGATCCAGGGTCCCGGTCTTACCCCGGATATTACCAACAGTTTTACCAAGAACTATGGCCCTTATAACCTGGCGGCTACGGATGGCAATTATTTCAGCGGACCCGATTTTGTTGCCATAGGACCAGATAGTGTTTTGAAAAATAAGTACCTCAATCGAACGCTCAGTACGGGTCTTGTTCCTTTTCTGGGGTATGGAACTGTTCCTTACAATTATAAGGTAACAGGAAGAACAACCGTAACGGGAAGTATTAACTATATATTCTCCGTCAGTTCGCAGGATATTGTAACCATTGGTCTTACTTATAGCTTCTGTCCAACCGGCCTGCTGGGAACCGATATAAAAGACTTTACCGCTGCCAAGAAAAGTGATGATGAGGTAGAACTAAGCTGGACGACTGTTAATGAATCGAAAGGAAATAAATATGAAATCGAAGTGAGCAGAAATAATTCCGTCTTTGAAAGTGTGGCAGAAGTTCAGGCCAACACCACACCGGGAAGTACCTCTTCCAAATACGAGGTGCCTTATCATTTAATGCAGCCCGGTAAAGGCAATATGCTGTTTCGGATTAAGCAAACCACTACCTCCGGAAAAATAACTTACACTCCGGTTCGGTCGATAGCTTTTGATGCATCTAAAGCAGGATTCACCATCTATCCAAACCCTACCCGGACAAAAGTACAAATGCAGTTCGACGAGCCAATGAATGGAACTTATGCGGTAGATATCATTAACCTGGCTGGTCAAACAGTACATAGCCGAATGTTGACTATACAGAAAAGTAACACCTTAAGTTTCACGCTGGCTGCTGCTCCGGCAACAGGTGTATACTACCTGCGTGCCAAAGATATGAACAGTAACAAAACCTATTCAGGTAAACTGATTATTCAAAATAATTGATCGCAGCGCGAATCATACTATAACTAACTAAAGGCCCCAAGACGGGGCCTTTTTTCCATTATGGTATTACTTTATTACTTTTGTCTGGATTAATAAATCAATAATGGAATATAACACTATAAGAAACCACCTGGCAATGAAGGAATATGGCAGGCATATTCAAAAAATGATTGAATACCTTTTGACCATAGAAGATAAGGAAACACGCCAGCGAAATGCCTATGC
This sequence comes from uncultured Chitinophagaceae bacterium, assembly GCA_963775145.1. Lineage (GTDB taxonomy): Bacteria > Bacteroidota > Bacteroidia > Chitinophagales > Chitinophagaceae > Endoryza. The sequence continues at coordinate 63,737 of CAVZHZ010000002.1, read as the reverse complement.
GGTGATTGAATTGATGGGCTTTTTAAATCCGCATTTAAAAAATGTAGAAGATTTCCGGCATAAACTCTGGGATCACCTGTTTCTTATTTCAGATTTTAAATTAGATGTAGAATCTCCCTATCCGATACCCACCCGCGAGACCTTAAGTGAAAAACCAAAACCCCTCGCTTATCCTAAAAGGTATCCCCGCTATTCGCATCTGGGCAAGAATATGGAGTTGGTAATTAATAAAGCATTAAAAGAAGAGAATCCTGAAAAGCGCCAGGGATTTGCCAATGCAGTGGCCTATTATATGAAATTAGCTTATAGCAACTGGCATAAAGAAACGGTTCATGATGACGCCATACAAAGCGAACTGAGTTCTATTACTGCCGGACAGTTAGCCTTTACCAATACTCCCTTTGTAAGAACACCCCGTCCAAATGAGGGTCGCGACCGTGACCGGGGTGGATACGGTAACGATTACCGGAATAAAAGAAATCCAAAGTATGGCGGCCATCAGCAACGGGGAGGCGGAGGAGGTGGCCGGAATGACCGGAACGATCGGAATGATCGAATCGGCGGGGGAGGAAAGTTTAAGAAAAAAAGATACTGAAAATGTTGATTGGTTGAAAAGTTGAGAGGCAGTTACTCTCAACTTTTTAGTTTTTATCTTGCAACACTTCTTAACCTGTCAACTAATCAACCTATCAACTTTATATCATGCATGCTTTTGAAGTAACCGGGGGCAATAAATTAAGAGGAGAAATCACGCCCCAGGGCGCTAAAAACGAAGCGCTTCAAATTATCAGCGCCGTCTTGCTGACCCCTGAAAAAGTTACTATTTCGAATATCCCCGATATACTGGATGTAAACCTGTTGATTGAATTATTGAGCGATATGAATGTATCGGTAGAACGCCCGCACCGGGATACTTGTGTTTTCAGCGCAGCAAATGTAAATATCGATTACCTCCACAGCGAACCTTACCGGAAGAAGAGCGGGCGGTTGCGGGGTTCCGTTATGCTCGCCGGTCCTTTGCTGGCCCGATTTCGGAAAGCATTTATTCCCAAACCGGGTGGAGATAAAATTGGCCGCAGGAGGTTAGATACCCATATTATCGGGTTTGAAAAACTGGGGGCTTCCTTCACCTACCATGAGGAAGATGGATTTTTTCACCTCGAAGCGCCGGATCTGCGTGGTACCAGCATGCTACTGGATGAACCATCGGTAACGGGCACTGCCAATATTGTTATGGCAGCAGCTATGGCAAAAGGAACCACTACTATTTATAACGCAGCCTGTGAACCATATATTCAGCAATTATGTAAAATGATAAACCGCATGGGCGGAAAGATCGCCGGAGTGGGAAGTAACCGGCTTATTATTGAAGGCGTAGGGTATTTGGGAGGGACCACCCATCGTATGTTGCCCGATATGATTGAGATTGGTTCTTTTATTGGAATGGCAGCTATGACGCAGGGAGATATCAGCATCAAAAATGCGGCGATTGATGAGCTGGGTATAATACCCGAAAAATTCAAACAGCTGGGCATTAAAATGAATTTCATTGGTGATGATATACATATACCGGAGCAGGAACTTTATGAAATTCACCGGTATTTGGATGGGGGCGTATTAACGGTTTACGATCATCCCTGGCCAGGCTTCACACCCGATTTGCTCAGTATTGTATTGGTAACAGCCATACAGGCGAGGGGGAGTGTACTTATACATCAGAAAATGTTTGAAAGCCGTTTATTTTTTGTAGATAAACTGATTGATATGGGCGCGCAAATCATATTATGCGATCCGCACCGCGCCGTAGTAATTGGACTGGAAAGAGAACAGCAATTGCGGGGTATTTCTATGAGCAGTCCGGATATTAGAGCCGGGGTTTCCTTGCTGATAGCCGCTTTAAGCGCAGAAGGAAAAAGCGTCATACAAAATATTGAACAGATCGACCGCGGATACCAGTATATCGATGACCGGCTTAGAAAACTGGGAGCGGATATCAAGAGAGTTCCCGGCTAAACGAACAATAAGTAAAGAGGGTAACAGGAAACGGATCCAGGTTACCAGTAACCGAATAGAGCTTGTTGCCGGAGTCTATTTTCAATTTGTATCTAACTTTCCCTAATTATATTATAATCTTCTTTTCTTTGCGCATGGTTACCGAAAACAAGATCCTTATTATAACGGCTCCCTCCGGCGCGGGTAAAACTTCTATCACCCGCCATTTACTGCATACATTTCCAATACTCGCTTTTTCTATTTCCGCCGCTACCCGCGAACAACGCAGCCATGAAACCCATGGTAAGGATTACTATTTCATAAAGCCAGCTGAATTTCAGCAAAAGATTCGCCAGGATGAATTTGCAGAATGGGAAATGGTTTACGAGGGAAAATATTATGGAACCCTGAAAAGCGAATTAAATAGGATATGGGGTAATCAACAAATTCCGGTGCTTGATATTGATGTAAAAGGAGCCATTCATGTGCAGCAGCAATACCCTAAGAGTTCTTTGTCCGTTTTTATTGAACCCCCTTCCGTGGAAGAATTGAAGCGCCGGTTAAAAAGTCGCGGTACGGAAACGGCAGAAACCTTGCAGGATAGGGTAAATAAGGCTTCTTATGAGATTTCTTTTAAACATCATTTTGATAGAATTATCGTTAATGATGACCTGGAAAATGCCTGTAAGATGGCAGAAAAGATTGTTAGGGAATTTATAGGGCAGCCGGGAACCGGGAAATAAACAGTGAAGACCAGCCAGGCCATTGACAATCCTCCTTTCTTTTGTACATTCGTAGGAGGTTATGAGTACCATTGTTATTATTGGAATTATAGTGGCCATCTTGATGATGGCTTTTTACTCGGGGGTGGAAGTGGCATTTGCCTCGGCTAACCGGCTGAATATTGAATTAAAGAAGAAACAAGGTACGGGCAGTGCAATTTTATTATCCCGCTTTTTCGAAAACCCATCGCGGTTTATCAGCATCATAATCATCGGCTATAATTTCTTCCTGGTAGTATTTGTTTTGCTCGTAAGTACTTTCTGGAAAATATTGATTGATTCCTGGGCCATAATTTCCTCCGCAAAAGTTCCCGTTCGTATTTCACTGGAAATAATATTATCCGTACTTGCTGTTGTTTTACTGGGTGGATTTATTCCAAAAGCTTTTTTTCGGGCTAAAGCGGATACTCTTTTATCCTTATCGGCCAGAACCGGTTTATTAGGAGCCAGCGAAAAAATATTCTCCCCGGTTGCTCATTTGTTTGTTAGCTTCTCCACCTGGATTCTCGATATAATTTTCAATGTACGGGTCGATAAAAAGAGTGAAACTTTTTCGCGGGCCGAATTTGAAAATTTTTTCCAGCAAAGCGGAGAGCTGAATAATGAGAATCAGAATTTGAATACTGAATTATTCGAAGCAGCACTCTTGTTACCCAAAGTGCGTATCCGTGAGTGCCTGGTTCCCCGCAAAGAAATTGAAGCCATAGATGTGAGCACTACGATTCAGGAAGTGCGCAAAAAAATGATTGACACCAAGCTCAGCAAACTGGTAGTGTTTGATGGAAATATTGATCATATTGTTGGGTATATTCACCAGCTTGACCTGTTTAAAAAACCTTCCGCATTAAAAGATATCCTCTTGCCTATTCCGGCCATACCGGAAAGTATGAGTGCTACTGATCTGATCAGCAAATTTTCGAAGGAAAGAAAGAGTATAGCCTGGGTAGTTGATGAATTTGGCGGCACCGCTGGAATTGTAACGATGGAAGACCTGCTCGAAGAGATATTCGGTGAAATCCGGGACGAATATGATGTTGAAGAATTTGAAGAGAAAAAAATATCAGAAACGGAGTATATTTTCTCCGGCCGCCTGGAACTCGACTATCTAAAAGAAAAATATAACCTTGAATTTCCGGAAAATGAATCTGAAACTTTATCGGGACTTATCATCCACCAGCACGAAACAATTCCCAAGTTAAAGGAACGTATAATAATTGGTGATTATGAGTTTGAAATAATGAACGTTAGTGATACCCGGATTGAAATGGTAAAGTTAAAAATACTTTGACATCACTCATCAAATCGGGTAGCATCACTATTCATTTTATCTCCCAACCGAATACCCTTAATTTTGCCCCACTTTACATAAATCATGGCACTTCCATTCTTTAATAACCGAAGCGGCGAAAAAACAGAGATGAGCTTTATTGACCACCTGGAAGAATTGAGGTGGCACATCGTACGATCCGTGCTGGCCGTTTTGGTGATGGCTATACTTATATTCGTTTTCCAGGATTTTGTTTTCAATTACATCGTGTTCGGCCCGATGAATAAAAAGTTCTTTACCTACACGGCTTTATGCAGATTTAGTCATTGGGCTCATTTGGGAGACGCCTTATGTATGCCTCCGCCGAATGTACCTCTTTCAGCCATGACTTTCGGTACTCAATTCATGTCTCTCATAACAGTAGCATTTGTGGGAGGCTTTATTGCCGCATTCCCTTATATTTTTTGGGAAATCTGGAAGTTTATTAAGCCGGCACTCAGTCCGAAAGAATTGAAATCAGCCCGCGGCGCTATTTTTTGGGTTTCCTTATTCTTCTTTTCCGGGGCCGCTTTTGGGTATTTTATCCTGGCACCCTTTGCTTTCAGTTTTCTCGCTAATTTCAGATTGAGTACTCAGGTCATTATAGAGACAAAACCCACCTTGTCTGATTATGTAGAAAATTTAACCAATATCATTCTCGGAACCGGAATCGCTTTCCAGTTACCAGTCGTTTCCTTTGTACTTACCAAAATTGGTCTCATTACTCCAAAATTCTTAAGGACCTACCGCAAGTATGCCCTGGTAGCCATCCTGGTTATAGCGGCCATAATTACCCCTTCTCCCGACTGGATGAGTCAAATGATTGTATTCGTTCCTCTCTTTCTCCTATATGAACTGGGCATTGTTATTTCCGTTCGTGCCCACAAACAAATGCTCAAACGGGAAAAAGAATGGGATTAATACCTGCTTATCTTCCTAATTTTGCGGCAGAAACAAACGATGAAAATTATGCCCGCTGCTTTTAATTTTTCTAAACCGATTGCTATTGGAGCCGATCATGCCGGCTTTGACTATAAGACGGAACTTATAAATTGGCTGCAGCAAAAAGGCCTGCAGGTAATTGATAAAGGTCTTTATGAAAACAAATCGGTTGATTACCCCGATTATGCGCACCCCGTTGCCGAGGCAGTAGAGAAGGAGGAAGCAGCATTTGGAATTTTACTTTGCGGCAGTGCGAACGGGGTATGTATGACAGCTAATAAACACCAGGGTATAAGGGCAGGCCTGAGTTGGCAAAATGATGTGGCTCGCCTGATACGCCAGCACAATGATGCCAATGTTATTTGCATACCGGCCCGGTTTGTAGCATTAGAATTGGCCAAACAAATGATCGAAGTTTTTATAGAAACCCCCTTTGAAGGTGGCCGGCACCAAACCCGGGTAAATAAGATAAGTTGCAGCTAACAGCAACCGCTTCTCTCCTCATTAGGGTTATTTGTACCTGATACACCAATTAAGTCCTCATTACTATTCGGCTAAAAACCCGGAAATAATGGTGCATATATTTAGTATTTTTCCCAAAATCACAACGTAATTTTCCCTAATTCCGTTAATATTTTTCTTTTCATTAAACCAATACACATTAAGGCGGTCTTTAGTATCGTTCCTTAATTATTAAAAAAACAAAAACCGTTTTTATGAAAATCGATCGTTTGGTAAAAGTCACTTTATTCAGCGCTGCCCTTTCGCTGGTATCTATTGCAGCCCTTGCACAAACAACCCCTGCAAAAGAAAAAAGGGATAAACTAGAAGATAAGATTGACCGGAAAGAAGATAAACTGGACAGGAAAGAAAACCGCGCCGACCGCCGTGAAAACGTTCGCGACCGCAAAGAAGATCGCCGGGATAAACGCGAAGATGTGAAAGATAAAAGAGAAGATGTGCGCGATAGGCGGGAAGATGTGCGGGATGCGAAGCACGACGGAGGTAAGCGCGATAAAATAGAAGACAGACGGGATAAGCGCGAGGATGTGCGGGATCGCAAAGAGAATCGCAGAGATAAAAAGGAAGATGTACGGGATCGCAAAGAAGATCGCAGAGACAGAAAGGAAAATGTAAGGGATCGTAAAGAAAACAGACGCGACCGCAGAGAAGATGTGAGAGATAGAAAACATTAAAAAAAGAACCCCGCCTTTCAAAAAGAGGCGGGGTTCTTCTTGTAAACGCAGGTAGCCTCCTATAATTTCAATTTGCCAAACCAGGAACTGTATTGTTTCCCCAATTCCATTTTTGTTTTACACCGGGCAACATGATCCTGGCACTCTTTTATTTTTTCATCGCTCAAACTCATCAGGATCGCCTTTTCGTAGTTGGCTATGGCATCTTTAAAATTCAATTTCAACTCTTCCATTATACCAAAACGTAAATAAACCGTAGATTTCTCGATAGTAGAAACGGTCAGGCACTTACCTAAATGTGTGGTCAACTCTTCATAGCGTTCCATATCCGTTAGAAGTACAGCGTAATTAATATAGGCATGGGGATAATTAGGACTGCTGCTGATACAAGCCAGGTAAAATTTCTCTGCTTTTTTATAGTCCTCAATTTGGGTCTTATATAACCAGCCCAATGAATTCAATGTGGGTCCATTGCCGGGCTCTTCATATAAAATAGTTTCATATTTACGAAAAGCTTCTACATAGCTGCTATTCCTGATATCTGCTTCCGCTTCCAAATAAAGTTCTTCCATTTTATTATTCATTGGTGATGAATTTACCAGCCTAATATCCATGCAAAAATGAACGGAGCGACAATTGTAGCATCACTTTCCACAATATATTTTGGTGTATTAATATCCAATTTACCCCAGGTAATCTTTTCATTGGGTACTGCCCCCGAATAAGAACCATAGGATGTGGTTGAATCGCTGATCTGGCAAAAATAACTCCAGAATGGAACATCATGCCATTCCAGGTCCTGGTACATCATCGGCACTACGCAGATAGGAAAATCTCCTGCAATACCTCCGCCAATCTGAAAAAACCCTACTCCCTTACCAGCTGAATTATTACGATACCAGTCGGCCAGCCATACCATGTATTCAATGCCATTTTTTACAGTACTGGCCTTCATTTCATTTTTTATTAACATAACTCGCAAAAATGTTTCCGGTAGTACTATCCTCCCAACCGGGTACTACAATGGGAATATTCTTTTCGGCGGCCGCTACGATCCAGCTATCCTTAGGATCAATTTCATAATATTGTTTCAGGTCGCCACTCAGCACTGTCTTATATAAAAATTCGTGGGGGAAATATCGTTCTCCTTCTTCTTCGGCGTCTTTCCATTGTTTCACCAGGTGTTTTTGTAAACGGCGAAATGCTTCTTCCTCCGGAATGCAGGTATCCGTTACCCGGTTGTAGTGATTCTCCAATAATTCCCATTCCTCTTGAGGGGTGAGATCGCGGTAATTGGGTATTCGCTTGTAATGACTATGGGCCACCAGGTTCATCACGTCTTCTTCCAGATTGGCACCGGTACAGCTAATAATATCAACTTTTCCTGCCGGATCATTTCCGCTAACGATACTCCCAACTCGCCGGTACTCATAGCCCCGGCCAGGGTAATCATCATTTTGCCTCCCTCCAGTAAATGCTTTTCATATCCTTTAGCAGCATCCATCAATGCGGCGGCATTGAAATGGCGATAATGATGTTGAATAAACTGCGAAACCGGACCTTTATTCATTATACAATAGTTTTGTTCATCCGCCTTCTGATCACAATAAGGTGAGACAATGCGGCAGGAGAACAAAAATAATCCTTTTAGTAAGTTACAGGAAGAGAAAGTTTAGAAGATTATAGTTCTATAGTTTGTCGTTCCTAGCCTGCCTGCCGCAGGCAAGTTTGTAGTTTCTAAGGTCTGGAAATATTCTATTAATGGCAAGATGTAACTTTTCTACTGAATTTTTGAAGCCATCGAACCACAAACTACAAACCATAAACCAAAAAAAAGTCCTCCTGAAATTCAGGAAGACCTTTTTTCCAACTAAAACCAACTAAAGAAAATAGTTATTCTTCGGATTGCTTTTTCTCTTTTTTAAACTGTTCCCAGTTACTTGAATCGGTAGACTTAAGTACAATTACATTTTCGGTGCTTTCCAGGGTAACATAATAAGTTGTTTCATTTCCAGCGGCCATTTCAAACAAATCGGTTATCCAGTAATGGCTGTAATTTTTCTTAAGATCGTTGAGCAAAATGATAGGTAGCTGACTGGACAAAATGTTGCGGGTCATCGCCAGCATATCACCAGCTTCTGAATAATAAGCAAACATCACTTGTCCATCAATGGCGAAAGTTGCTTTTACATATTCTTTACTGCTTTCCCATTTTACATCTTTTGCGTTGGCAAAATCTTTTTTGAAGGAATTGATAACTCGTTGGTTAACTCCTTCTTTTGTGTTAGCAAAGGTGCTGCTTAATCCTATCATCAGCATCAATGCCAGGCTTACAATACTCTTTTTCATCTTATAAAATTTTATAGTTAAGTTTTTGAATTATTGTGTTACGGTTAATAAGACGATGCCTGTCTAATAATGTTACAGTTTCGCCAGGTTATTTTTCTTTTCTTTTTTTAGTATACTGGTACTCCCATCGCCCCTGGCCTGTATATACATTTTAAGCTTTTCATTTTCAATCTTAACGATATAACTGGTTTCAGAATCTGCGATCAACTCAATCGTTTCAAGCACCGTATACTGACCATATTTTTCGCTGATAGCTTTAGAAACCAACATCGGAAGATTTTCCTGTTTGATAATTCGACCGGTTGCCAGCAAGTTGCCTTCCCGGTCAAAATAGGCATTCAGCGGGATGTTGTTGTAAATAAAGGAAGCATGATAAATGCCTTTAGAATCCAACGTCTCCCAGCTTACCGACTGTGCACCGGAAAATTCTTTCTGGAACGATCGCGCTACATTGGAATTAACGGTTGATTTTTCATTACTAACGGCAGTGCCGCTTACTACTGTAGCAATTAAGATTGCAAAAATGATCTTTTTCATGACTTTGATATTATAAGGTTTAATGACTAATGATATTTGATTACGCTGACAAAAATAACCGGGTGATATCTTATAAGTCAAGAACTAACCGGTGAATGGTGGTTTTTTCCGGATAAACTGTACAATATTACCACCAATCCATTCTCACACTCTTCGCTACCATTCCATGTTACTTTTACCTATCATTCAGTTTGACGACACAAAGATATTTTTGTTACAAGTCCGCGCAAGCAAATAATGATTAGTGGATGCCAATGTTAAGCCAGGTTAAACTAACCTTACTTTTGTTACCGTATTTATTCAGTCCTAATCAGCCAAAGTCAATACTGGCAAGGGTTTCAGGATTTTGATAATTGTTTCACCACTCACTGTTAAGTGATGGTTAAATTGGAATGAAGGATTTTGATTGTTCAAAAAACGAACAGTAACTGTTCGTTAACGAACAATACCTTCACTATAAAAAACTTTGCAATAAGTTTGTTTAATGAATTACCTGGCACATGCTTACTTATCTTTTGGTCAACCGGGCATCCTGGCAGGCAACCTGTTTAGTGATTTTATCAAGGGTAAAAAAAAATTCGATTACCCGGCCGTTATTCAGCAGGGTATTCAATTGCATCGGGATATAGATCAGTTCACAGACCAGCATGAATCTATCCGCCAGGCAAAAGAAATTTTCAGAAAGCCTTACCGTTTATACAGCGGGGCATTTACTGATGTTGCCTTCGATCATTTTCTTGCTACCGATCCAATAGCCTTTACAGAAAGCAGCCTCTATGATTTTTCCCGCTGGGTGTATAATACGTTAGATAGTTATTGGCAATATTTTCCAGAATCCTTTCTTTATATGTATCCTCATATGAAAGAACATAATTGGTTGTATAATTACCGGCTCCGGTCGGGAATGGAAAAAAGCTTTGGTGGGCTGGTAAGAAAAGCGGCCTATCTTACTGAAAGCGAAACCGCCTTTCACTTATTTGAAGTAAATTATGATAGTTTGCACGCCTGTTATCAATCCTTTTTTCCGGAATTAAAGAATTATGCCTTTACCCGGTTGCGCGAAATCCAGTTTGCTGATTAATATTTTCTTATAATTTGTTAAATCGTTCCAGCCACCTTATCAAACGTATATAAGAATTCAATTATTTTTGCCTTAAATAAAACTCGAATGAATAAACTGGTTGTTTTTCTGTCTATAGGTCTTTTTCTTTCTGATTGTACCTATGCTCAGCTCCGCTTTCCTGCTATCGACAAATCGCCGATGGATATGAGTTATTACCCGGCCAATTACCCGATCTTAAAAATCCAAAACAAAGCCACTGAGCCCCTGCTGGCAAGAGTGATTTATAGTCGCCCCCAAAAAAATGGACGAACTGTTTTCGGCGAATTGGTGGAATATGGTAAAGTCTGGCGGCTGGGAGCCAACGAGGCAACCGAAATTGAATTATATAAAGATTCCCGGATTGGTGGTAATAAACTAAAAAAAGGCAAATACACTTTGTATGCAATTCCTTTCCAGGATAAATGGACGCTTATCTTCAATAAAGAAACTGATATATGGGGCGCTTTTCAATACGATCCGAAAAAAGATGTATTACGAATTGATGTGCGAATAGAAAAAGTTACTGAACCTGCCGAAGCCTTTTCCCTGGCTTTCGTAAAAGTAAACGGTGGGGCAAACCTGGTTATGGGCTGGGACGATATAATTGCCAAACTTCCGTTTACCTGGTAAATACTTTTTCTAACCTTCTTCCATTCCCCCGCCCACGCGGGGGTTTTTAATTTTAAACGATTCCAAACTAAACCGATATTTACAATATGTGTGGCATTGCAGGAATATTGTGTCCCGAACCAAATCGGTACAACACAACCGTCATTCAAAAAATGACCAGTGCCCTGGCCCATCGCGGACCAGATGGGGAGTCATTTTGGAATAATGAGAATGCTACGGTACTGTTCGGTCACCGTCGGCTATCCATCATAGATTTAAGCAAAAGCGCTGGTCAGCCCATGACCTATGCAAACCGCTACCACATTGTTCATAATGGTGAAATATATAATTATACAGAACTGAAAGAAACCCTTGAGCAGCTGGGGTATCAATTTTCAACAAAAAGTGATACCGAGGTTATTCTGGCCGCCTATGACCATCACCAGGAAAACTGCCTGCAGTTTTTTGACGGAATGTTCGCTTTTGCTATTTGGGATGAACAGGAAAAAAAATTGTTTGCCGCCCGGGATCGGTTTGGAGAAAAACCATTTTATTACGCTTTTAATAAAAAGAACCGGCAACTATTCTTTGCCTCAGAATTAAAAGCCCTGTGGGCGGCGGGCCTACCAAGAAGTATCGATGAAAATATGCTTCTGAATTATCTCACATTGGGATATACGACCCATCCTACAGACAGCGGTAAAACATTTTATTCTGGCTTATTCAAATTGCCCGCGGGCCATTATATTCAATTCAGCCCCTATGGAGAAAAGGCCGATATCAAAGTAACCCGTTACTGGAACCTGGATAAAGGAAACATTATTCAGGTGGGAGAAGAGGAAGCTATCGGTCAATTCAACCAATTATTTCATCAATCCGTAAACAGGCGGTTACGGGCAGATGTGTCTATTGGCACCAGTTTGAGTGGTGGACTCGACAGTTCATCGGTGGTAGCTGCCATTCATCAGCAATTATCGGTGAACGACTTTTATCAGCAACAAACCTTCACGGCCGGTTTTCCAAATTACGAGAAAGATGAAACCAGCTACGCTAAAATAGTAGCCACTCAATTTGGGCTCAAACAGTATTTCACCCAACCATCTGCAGGGAACCTGGCAGATGAACTGGTAAAATTGGTACAGCATCATGAAGAACCTATCAGCTCAGCCAGTGTATACGCTCAATACAAAGTATTTGAATTAGCCAAACAACATAATGTAAAAGTATTATTGGACGGACAAGGGGCTGATGAGATACTGGCCGGATATCCAAAATATATTCATTGGTTTTTGCAGGAACAATTATCCAACCGACAATTCAGACTCTACCGGCGGGAAAAAAAATCGCTTGACAAACATGCCTTCCCTTTTGAATGGAAAGCCAGGAATTACCTCGCGGCACTACTACCGGAAGTGGCCAGGCGACAATTGGAAAAAAAGGCACTTCGTTCAATAGTAAATAATCATTCAATCACTGAAGAATTTAAAACGACATTTTTTAATAAAGAAGCTTGTTACAAACCGGTTATCCGCTCCCTTAATGATTCGCTTTATTACAATACCAGTCAACTCGGTTTGGAGGAATTGCTACGCTATGCCGATAAAAATTCAATGGCGCATGGGCGGGAAGTTCGTTTACCTTTTTTACAACACGAGCTGGTACAGTTCATTTTTTCCCTGCCGGCTACGTATAAAATACATAGCGGATATACAAAATGGATCCTCCGGAAAGCCATGCAGCCAATTTTGCCCACTGAAATTGTATGGAGAACAGATAAAACAGGCTTTGAACCTCCGCAGCAGCAATGGATGGAACATTCGGCTGTGCTGGACCTGGTCAGAACAGCGAAAGACCAGCTGGTAAAACAACGGGTATTAAATGCTTCGGAACTAAATAAAAAAATTCAGCCACATAGCGCGTATGCGGCTGAGTATAACGACTGGCGTTACCTGACTGCCGGGTTACTTTATTTATAAAGCCTTACCCCTTTCTGTATTTTTCATACACCTGGCTATTGCCCGATGGATCTACTTTTAAGGTTATCCAGTGTTTGGCATCCTGCATTTTTACAAAATATACCATATCATCTCCTACGGTAATTTCTGTTACTCCAAAAAGTTCTCTGTTGGGGTTCTCACGTTTTAGCTTAGTAAAAATATTCATAGGCAGGGCCGCCGGATCGTAATAACGGGTGGAACCCAGGATGTTCCCTTCCAAATCATAATTTAATTTTGATTGAATGCCCGAATACAGGAAACTCACAGAGTAATGGTCAGCAAACTCCTGCCATTTTATATTTTGAGCAGCCGCAAATGTTTCAGAAAAAGCTTTCAGTACTTTGGAGTTAGGATCGTAAGCGAAGACGGTTGACATGATCAAACAAGTGCTGGCTAATAAAACAATCTTTTTCATAGCTAAAAATTTAAGGTGAAGAATAACGGTGTTGTGATATTGAAGCTACATACACACTCCATACAAGTCAAGCCAATTGGTACCAGTGGAAATATTTTATCCTGATCTACGAAATTTTTCGCACATATTGTAAAAAACAATTATTCAACAGTCGGCCGGAAAAGCAGTACAGTAAAGGACTATATGATTGTTGCACTGATATTTTCCGGTCGCGGTTAATCGTATGTTAAAGTACAAATACGGAATCTAACCAGGCGTTATGGAATCCCTTTTCAATAATCCCCCGATAATTCTGCATCTTTGCACTCACAAAAATTGTATCAGCAGTATATGAAACCAGCCACTAAATTCATTCACGCAGGCGCTGAGCCGGATCCCTCCACCGGGGCTATTATGACTCCCATCTATCAAACCTCTACCTATGTACAGGAGGCACCGGGCAAAAACAAAGGATACGAATATGCCCGTAGTCAGAATCCAACCCGCAAAGCATTGGAAAACGCATTGGCCATTATTGAAAACGGTCAATACGGATTGGCGTTCAGCAGCGGTGTCGCTGCCACTGATGCCGTAATAAAATTATTAGAACCCGGCGATGAAGTAATCTGCGGGAATGATATGTATGGTGGCACCTACCGTTTGTTTACTAAAGTTTTTGAAAAATTCGGTATCAAATTTATTTATGTAGATACTACTAACCCGAATAATATCAAGGCGTCTATCAACATCAAAACAAAACTGGTGTGGCTGGAAACACCCACCAATCCCCTGATGAATATTACTGATATTGCCGCGGTAGCCGCCCTTACTAAAGGAAAAAATATTTTATTAGCTGTTGATAATACCTTCGCTTCGCCCTACCTGCAGAATCCGCTTGACCTGGGAGCAGATATTGTAATGCACAGCGTAACCAAATATCTTGGCGGACATAGTGATGTTATTCAGGGTTGTCTTGTAATGAATGATAAGGATCTTCGGGAAAAATTATACTTTATTCAAAAAAGTTGCGGTGCGGTTCCAGGGCCCATGGATTGCTTCCTGGTGTTACGGGGAATCAAGACCCTGCATGTACGTATGAAACAACATTGTGAAAACGGCAGGATCATCGCCCATTGGTTACGCAATCATCCCAAGGTAGGCAAAGTTTATTGGCCCGGCTTCGAGGATCATCCCGGTTACACGGTTGCCAAGAAGCAAATGCTCGATTTTGGTGGTATGATCAGTTTCGAATTAAAAGATACCAGTATCGAAGAGGCCAAACGTGTATTATCATCTACTCATTTATTTTCCCTGGCCGAAAGCCTGGGTGGTGTAGAAAGCCTTATCAATCACCCGGCCTCTATGACCCATGCTTCCATCCCCCGGGAAGAACGAATAAAAAACGGATTGAGCGATTCATTAATCAGACTGAGCGTTGGCATTGAAGACGCTGAAGATTTGATCGAAGATTTAAAGAAAGCTATCGGGTGATACTTATCATGGTACCGGAGGAATGGGATTATGAATAAAGATCTCAAAACATTTCTTGATTCGAAGGTTGTTCTATATAATCAACCTTCTTTTATCAAAGACGATCCCATTTCTATTCCTCACCAATTCACCCAAAAGCAGGACATAGAAATTGCCGGACTTTTTGCCGCGCTGTTTGCCTGGGGTAACCGGACCACCATTATTAATAAAAGTAAGGAACTGATGCAGCGGATGGATCATGCTCCACATGATTATATATTACATCATACAGAAAAAGAACTCAGCCAAATCCTTTCTTTTAAACACCGCACTTTTACCGATACGGATCTCCTGTACTTTATTGAATTTCTGAAATTCCACTATACTACTCATCCCTCCCTGGAAACCGCATTTACCCAATGGATGGATGCTTCCGATACGGATACGGAAAAAGCCCTCAACGGTTTTTATACTTATTTTTTTTCGCTTGACTATGTACCGGCCCGTACACGGAAACATATTGCGTGTCCTCAAAAAAATTCCAGTTGTAAAAGACTGAATATGTTTTTGCGCTGGATGGTTCGGCGTGACGATAAAGAAGTAGACTTTGGAATTTGGCAAACGATCCTTCCCTCTCAACTGATTTGCCCCATTGATGTGCATGTTGCGCGAGTAGCCCATCGGTTCTCTTTATTGAAACGTAAGGCTGTTGACTGGCAATCGGCCAATGAACTTACCGCCTACCTGCGAACCCTGGATCCGCAAGATCCGGTGAAGTATGATTTTGCTCTTTTTGGACTGGGGGTAATGGAGAAGTATTAAGCGCCGTGGTTGAGGGCAGAAGGCCGGATTATTATTTGAGTACTGTACCTTTACTAAATGGATTATCCCACAGAGGACATTGAGCGCCTTGTTTCCTCACTTACAACTACCCCATCGAACGGTGAGATTCGCCGGCAACTCTCTGTTGCCATTAACGAAATGATTCTTTCGGATTTTGATAAACTGGTAATGCTGCTTTATCGCCTGGATATTAATGAAACAAAACTCCGAAAGATACTAAATGAAAATCCTTCACAGGATGCAGGAAATATGATAGCCGATCTTATCATTGAGCGGCAGCTTCAAAAAATAAAATCCCGCCAGCAATTTAGCCAGCGGGATAATAACATAAGCGAGGAAGAAAAATGGTAATTACAAAATAATCACGATTCTACCGGTTCCGGCTTTGATTTAGTTTTTTCAAACCTCAGTTCATTCACTTTCTCCTTATCTTCTTTTTCTTTTTTCAAATCGAACATAGTACCAAATACATGATCCCAAAAAGTAGAGCTGACTCCAAATCCGTGATGATCATCTTTATAATGATGCAGGTGATGGTTTCTCCATAAAGGTTTCATCCATTTAAACGGGGGGTTCCAGGCATGGATGGCATAGTGAATAGTTCCGTATGTCAAATAACCTATAATGAAGCCTGGGAAAAACATGAATGCATAACTTCCGGCAATAAGGTACATGATACCTAAAATAAGGGAGGAAATTAATAAACTGGGGACCGGGGGCATAAACAGGCGCTGGCGGTCGCGGGGATACACGTGATGATTTCCATGCAACACGTAGGCAAACTTTTGAATCCGCGGATTTTCACTTACCCAATGAAAAATATAGCGATGAGCCATATATTCAAAAAAGGTCCAGAAAGCCATACCACCCAGGAAAGTAAGCACTATACGAAGGGTGCTGTAGTGGTAAGTTGTTGCCGATACATATATAATAAAACTAAGAATCGGGATGTACATTCCCCAGATTAACAGGGGATGACTCTTGGTAAGCAGCTCCAGGAAGGGATTATCAAATAACCGGGCCTGTCCTTTATTATGAATCTTTTTAACCTCCATACACAGAATTTTTACTTGTCAAAAATAAGGCAGTTTTTTAAATAAAAACCTGACCTTTTAATTGATTATAAACCTGCCAGGCAAACCCCTCCAGGCTGGGGTCCCGGGCGCCCATTAATAATAATATACAGTTATTAGTGAAATGAGGCTTAGCCTGTTGCAAAAAAGCGTCCCGATCTTCCACAAAAAAGGCTTGTTTGTTTAATCCTTTAATATCGTTAATAAGGTCGGCTGAAGAAATGTCTTTAACAGCGGTGCCCCCTGCATAAAAGATTTCACTCATCCATATCTCATCCTGGGGCCGGAGGGCCCGGGCAATTTCTTCTACAAAATCGTTCCGCAGAAAGCGGGTGGGCCCGTACCCATGCGGCTGAAACCAGGCTATTACTTTCGGAGCAAGAGGCTGGCAGGCTCTTATAGAAGCCGCGCATTTAGCCGGATTATGCGCGTAATCATCAATAACCCATACACCATTACAGTTGCCCAATACCTGGTGCCTGCGGTGTATGCCTTCATAATTTTTCAAAGAAGCGGCACAGGTTGGTAAATCAACACCCACTTGATTGGCGACTGCTATAGCTGCCAGGGCATTTTCCATATTGTGGCGTCCCACCGTATTTATAGTAAATAATGTTTGGTCAATAGTAAATTGAATCGCAAACCCATTCTGCAAAAATCCTTTTGCAATATATCTACCGGTCAAATTTGCATCTGTAGAAAAATCAAATTGACTATCCTGCGATAATTGTTTGGCCAGCGGATGCGATTGATTAACAATAAATTTTTTTGAATTCTTTTTAAATGTGGAAAACACTTCCATCAATTCCAGCATCTCTTTATGGTCCTTATCTACATTCAGTAGTAATCCAATTTCGGGATGGTATTGTACAATAGAGCCATCACTTTCATCCGCTTCAATCACCAGCCATTCCCCTTTTCCCACTTTTGCATTACCGATTTTTCCTTCTTTAATTATACTCACCAACCCGGCGCCGCTAATAATACTCGGTTGCATACCCGCATATTCCAGTATATCAAATAACATGGCCGAAGTGGTGGATTTACCGGAGGTACCCCCCACTGCAATTGTTTTTTTACTGGCTGCAATAATTGCCAGCAACTCCGACCGCCTGATAATTGGAATATTCAACCGTTTTGCTTTTTGTACTTCCTCCACGGTATCTTCTATCGCCGTAGAAACAACTACCAGGTCAGTCGCTGCCATGATACCTTCGCCATTCTGTAGAAAACAGGCAATACCCGCAGCTTCCAGTTTTTGTTTGGTTTCATTTGGTTCGCCCGGGGTAAAATACCGGTCGCTTCCACTTACTATTTTGCCGACGCCTTGAAGGTATTGCGCGATCGCACTCATGCCGGTACCGGCAATCCCAATAAAGAAAGGGTATTGGAAATCTTTTACCGATTGTATCATTGAACAAAAGTAACAGAGCCAATTCAATATTTATTACTGAAATTTGCGACACTTAATATTATAGCATGAAATTCGTTTCTTACATGAAGGATGGCCACGATCGGTTGGCTGCCCTTGTTGATGGACTCCTCTATGATATGGAGACGCTACACCCGGAACTTCCTCCCAATATGAGTATGTTTATTAATTACTGGGATGATTTCCTGCCGATGGCACAGGGCGGTGAAATTTTAGTTAGGGAAGGTAAAATTTCAAGCGATAAAGCCATTGCATATGACACAGCCACCATTGCGGCGCCTATTCCTTTTCCTTCTAGTTGTCGGGACGGATATGCATTCCGTCAGCATGTGGCTGCTGCCCGTCGCAACCGAAAAGTTGAAATGATCCCGGAGTTTGATCAGTTTCCTATCTTCTATTTTACCAATCACCATAGTATACAGGGACCAGGCGATATCTATTGTATGCCCGATCATTTAAACAAGCTGGATTTTGAATTAGAAGTGGCAATTGTAATTTGCAGGCATGGAAGAAATATTCCTGCGGAAGAAGCGGACCAGTATATTGGCGGATTAATGATCATGAATGATATAAGCGCGAGAACCCTCCAAATGGAGGAGATGCAATTGAACCTGGGACCCGCCAAAGGAAAAGATTTTAGTACGGTTATTGGTCCCTGGTTGGTTACCCTGGATGAATTGCAACAGTTTGAAATTCCAGCGAAAGAAAATCATACCGGCAAAGCCTGGAACTTACCCATGAAATGCTGGGTAAATGGCGTGCAGGTAAGTGAAGGAAATGTGGGGACAATGGATTGGACTTTTGCCGAGATCATTGAACGGGCTTCATATGGAGTAAATTTATATGGCGGCGATGTTATTGGAAGCGGAACGGTAGGTACTGGTTGTTTTCTAGAGTTAAACGGAACGGGTAAATTAAATGATCCGAACTATGTAGAGCAATGGCTGCTACCCGGAGATGTTGTAGAAATGGAAATTGAAGGATTAGGAAGATTGAGTAATACCATTGTGGAGGAGGATACTGAATGGAGTATTTTGAAATTGAAGAAATAAATTCATTAAACCGCAGAGAACAGGAGATACAGCGTTTTGCGCGGAGCTCTTTTCCTGGTATAATTATTTAATAGTTTTTTCAACCGCATAGAATGGCAAAGGGATTTTGATAATTCCCGGTTTAATAATATAAACAATAAAGATTTTTCCCATTCTCAGGAAAGCCAATATCTTGATATTTGCAGAAAGTGATGAGTTACCCGTCATGCTTGGGCGAAGTTGCTAACTTGAAACTAACTGATTGATTAATTTTATGTTTGGAAATAACAAAGACCGAATTTCAATATATAAAGGGCGGAACAGAAACGACAACTAACCAAAAAAAGTAAATAAAATGACAAATTACGTACTTTTAGCACAAATTATTGTAGCAACATCAGTTGCCTATGTTTGGATTTTTCGATATGATGTAATCATAAAAGAATTTAAAGAATTTGGACTAAGTGATTTAACCCGAACCTTTGTAGGAGCATCCAAAATTTCGCTAGCAACTTTATTAATCGTGGGAATTTGGTATCCGTTATTAATTCCTATTCCTTCTATTCTTATGGGCTTTTTTATGTTAGCTGCTCAATATTTCCATTTCAAAATAAAAAATCCATTCTTTAAACGTTTGCCCTCATTATTTCTCTTGATTTTATGTGTCTTGATTACATTAGTTTCATTAGATATAATTTAGCTATGAATTATTTTTTTATTTCGGGTGTTTTAATATCAAGTTTATCATTTTTAGCATATTCTATTTCATACTTCATTTCACCTCATATGAAAAGTGAATTTAAACGCTTCAAATTAGAAAAATTAGGGCTTGTTACAATTACCTTAGAAATTTTGGGTGCTATTGGGCTATTAGTAGGTTTATTATTTAAACCTATTTTATTAATATCATCTGGTGGACTTACCACATTAATGTTGCTTGGTTTAATTGTAAGAGTTAAATTGAAAGATAGTCTCTGGATTTCTTTGCCAGCAATATTTTACATGGGTTTAAATGCGTATATATTTTATTGGGGAATTTTGAACTGAAAAAATTTAAAGACTTAACTAAGTGGCAGAAGTAGCACGAACACATAACATAGAGTTTGGCTAAAGTGTAGCTGGACGGAAGTAAAATCAGTATATGTTTATGCACTGCTTAAAGAATTTGAGATAAGAGGGGTTAAAGCTGTTAAAATAAATCCAGTTCCACTATATTACAAAGGGTATGATACAGGAAAATTTTATGAGATGGATATGCTGATTGAAAATGAGATAATTCTTGAAGCGAAAGCCGTGGATATAATGCATCCGGTTTATGAAGCACAGGTGATTAGTTATTTAAAACTTTCTAACAAAAAACCTGGATAGCTTGTTAACTTTAATGCCGTTATAATAAAAGAGGGTTTCAAAAGGTATTAAATAATTTTTAGCATAATATGTTTCCTCTGCGCCTCCCCGCCTCCGCGGTTAACTAATTTATTATGATTTTAGATTTACAAAAACTTACTACCATTGAAAAACAATACTACCTGCAGCATTGCATTGCCCCGCGCCCCATCTGCTTTGCCAGTACAATTGATAAAGACGGAAAGGTGAACCTGAGCCCCTTTAGTTTTTTTAATCTCTTTTCAACCAATCCCCCTATTGTAATATTTTCTCCTTCAAGAAGGGTAAGAAACAATACAACCAAGCATACCTTGCAGAATGTATTAGAAGTACCCGAAGTGGTTATTAATATCGTAGACTATGATATGGTGCAGCAGGTTTCGCTCAGCAGTTGTGAATATCCGAAAGAGATCAATGAATTTATCAAGGCAGGATTTACGGAGCAACCCGCTACGCTGGTTAAACCGCCCATGGTTAGAGAAAGTAAAGTAAAGATGGAATGCAAAGTAACGGAGGTAAAACCCCTGGGAACCGAAGGGGGAGCGGGTAATTTAGTAATCTGCGAAGTAATCAGAATGCACATTGATGATTCTTTACTGGATGCTGATAAAAAAATGGACCAGCGCAAACTGCATCATATTGCCAGGTTGGGTGGCGATTGGTATTGTGTGGTGAATGAACAAAACTTATTCCAGGTGGAGAAACCCAATACTCAATTAGGAATTGGGATTGATGCGTTGCCTTTATCAGTACGAAACAGCCAAATTCTCACCGGCAATAACCTCGGGCAATTAGCCAATGTACATGAATATCCTCTTATAGATCCTGCCTTTGATGATAGCCATCTCAAACAAATTGTGCTGTACTACAGTATTAACCCCGAAGAAATGGAAAAGGAATTACATACTTACGCCAAAACCCTGCTGGATGAAGGAAAAGTTAAGGAAGCCTGGCAGGTGCTGCTTTTTGGAAACTAAAATTAGCAAGCTTTACGGAAAAAAATTTGCCTGGCCTCCTCAACGAAGTCCTCCAAATAAAATCAACTGGATGCCATAATTGTTCATATCAGCGTAAAGCACCTCCGAAAACCTTCTTCAATATCTCCGTAGTTCTGGCTACAGGGTTGGCTCTTATATTCGCTTCTTCTTTTGCCACCTGGTCGAACAAGGTTATGGTGGCTTTTTCTACTACATACGCTGTTAAATCAGGATTGATTTTGGTACCTGTTGTTGGAAGTCGGTTGTACAGGTTTATTATATCGGAATAATATCGCGTTGCATCCAATTTATCAAGCGAACGTTGAATGGATGGCTTAAAAGCCTCTACTAACTTTGTAAAAGTTTTATCCTTAAAATAATTGGTGGCCGCATTATTGTCACCCTTTACAATAGAAATCGCGTCTGCGATTGTCATGCCCTTTATTGCGTCTGCGAAAATAGGTTTTGCATATACCACAGCATCTTCCGCGGCCCGGTTGATTTGCAGGATAGCTTTATCTACCTGGTTGCCAAGTCCAACTTTTCGTAAGGCGCTTTCTACCTTTTGCGCATCGGGTGGTAAGAAAATCTTATAAAAGGTATTCCCGAAAAATCCGTCCGTTTTATTAAGATTGAAGATTGCCGTACTAACACCCTGCGATAGCGCTTCCTGGATGCCCTGGCTTGCTTCTGATTCAGTAACCGGGCTACCATACCCGGGAATTTTAGAAAGTGTATCACAACTTGTAAGGAAGAATGCTGCCGTACTAATAAGTAACCATTTTTTCATATCATTTTAATTTAGCGTAGTGTAAAAATCCTTAGACTGTCCTTATCAGGCAATGTTTATACCAGATTCAACAAAAAACAGCCAAATAGGCTATTTTTGCATCTCTTTAATATATTGATATGAGTGTTGCTACACTATCAGAACAGGAAATTATACGAAGGGAAAAGCTGAAGGAACTGTATTCTTTGGGTATCGATCCTTACCCTGCCTCATTATATCCCGTTAATAATACAGCCGCTAATATTAAACTGCATTATAAAGGGGAGGAGAATAAATCTGAATTCGGCGCCGTTTGCCTGGCCGGCCGTATTATGAGCATCCGCGATATGGGCAAAGCTTCTTTTGCCGTCTTGCAGGATAGTAGTGGTAAGATCCAGTTCTACCTGAAACGGGATGAAATTTGTCCCGGAGAAGATAAAACTCTTTACGATAAAGTATGGAAACATCTTACCGATATCGGCGATATTATTGGCATCAAAGGGTATGTATTTACTACTAAAACGGGGGAAACATCGGTACACGTTTCTGAATTTACCTTCCTTACTAAATCATTAAAGCCATTACCGGTAGTAAAAGAAAAAGAAGGAGAAACCTATGATGCGGTTACTGATCCCGAGTTCAAGTATCGCCAGCGATATGTAGACCTCATCATCAACCCACAGGTAAAAGAAGTGTTTGTAAAACGTACTTTGCTTATCAATACGATCCGTGATTTTTTAAATAGCCGGGGAGCGCTGGAAGTGGATACGCCGGTATTACAATCGATACCGGGTGGTGCCGCAGCCCGCCCTTTTATTACTCATCATAATGCTCTCGATATTCCTTTCTACTTACGCGTTGCCAACGAGCTGTATCTAAAAAGATTAATTGTGGGAGGGTTTGATTGGGTTTATGAATTCAGCAGAAACTTTCGCAACGAAGGAATGGACCGAACCCATAACCCGGAATTTACCGTGCTGGAATGGTATACGGCCTATAAAGATTATTTCTGGATGATGGAAATAACCGAACAGTTGATAGAGAAAATTGCGCTCGCATTGCATGGTACCACCAAAGTTATGGTGGGGGAAAAAGAAATCGATTTTAAAACGCCGTTCAAAAGAGTTTCTATTCACGAAGCAATTAAAGAGAATACAGGCATTGATATTAACGGAAAAGACGAAGCGGGATTAAGGGAAGTATGCAAGCAATTAAATATTGGTGTTCCGGATAATATTGGTACAGGCAAACTGATTGATGAAATTTTCAGTGCTACCAGTGAACATGTATATACACAGCCTACGTTCATTATTGATTACCCGGTAGAGATGAGCCCCCTCACCAAGAAGCATCGCAGCAAAGAAGGATTGGTGGAACGATTCGAGCTAATGGTGAATGGTAAGGAAATTGCCAATGCTTATTCGGAGCTAAATGACCCTATTGATCAGCGCGATCGTTTTGAAGAACAACTGAAATTGATGGAGAGAGGCGACGAAGAAGCGATGTTTGTGGATTACGACTTCCTGCGCGCTTTGGAATATGGCATGCCGCCCACTTCGGGTATCGGTATTGGAATTGATCGCTTATGCATGTTAATGACCAACCAGCCGAGTATACAGGATGTACTATTATTTCCACAGATGCGGCCGGAGAATATCTAACCCTGACAGACTACGATAGTTTGAATCTCCAAAATACAGTTTTCCCGAAAAAACTACCGGAGTCTTGGAACTCTGATGCACCAGACTACGGTAGTTTGAATTTCCTAAATATAGTGTTCCTGAAAAAACTACCGTAGTCTTGAAACTCCCGATGCACCAGACAACGGTAGTTTGAATTTCCTAAATACAGTGCTCCCGAAAAAACTACCGGAACCTTGGAACTTGTAGACTTAGGCCTTTTTTGTTTTTGCCAAACAAGTATCCTTCTATTTTCGCGAAGTCAATTACCGCTTCCCTATGAATTTTAATAAATCGATCTCTTCCCCCAAACCATTCCAACACTTCATTCTTTTAATTTTAGTCGGCAGATCTGAAAGAATCGCCGGATAGGAAGAAAACTTCCAACCATCTGGCTCTTTACAAAGCCCAGCTTTAATAGGATTTAAATGGATATATTGAATAATCCAGGAGAAATAAGCATCATCATTAACTTCCTTTTTCTTAAATTTTTGCTGAAACAACGCGCCGCTTCTCGCATATCTTTCATTGATGGCCTTTGCATAAGACATAAAAAAGGTCTTAAATACTTGTTCAATTCCAGCAATATGATTTTGAGTATTAACAGGAAAAAAATCATTTGTCCGAAAAAATAAATGAAAATGGTTAGGCATTAGACAATAAGAATATAGGTCAATCCAGTCAGAAAGGTAAAATTTCATTCTTCGGAGAAAAAAATAGT
The DNA here is from genome assembly GCA_963775145.1 of uncultured Chitinophagaceae bacterium. Lineage (GTDB taxonomy): Bacteria > Bacteroidota > Bacteroidia > Chitinophagales > Chitinophagaceae > Endoryza. Next base: position 39,150 of record CAVZHZ010000002.1, on the reverse strand, counting down.
AGTTCTCTTCTTCAAAGAAAATGGGTTGTTTATTATTGCCACGATTATATACATGATAGAATTTACCCTGTTCCATAAATAGCCACAAGAATACCTTGGCTAAGGGAAACATCCATGGTATAAACAACTGCTCCTTTTGTTTTTTTAACTAACAGAAAAGAAAAAAGAACATGATAGTTTCTTCATATTCCCCGATTCTTCGGGATTTCAAACTACCGTAGTCTGTGGCTCCGGAAAATGAAGACTACGGTTGTTTCTTCATATTCCCCCATTCTTCGGGATTTCAAACTACCGTAGTTTGGTAGCTAATCTCTATAATTCAATGCCGGCTTTCTGTTTCCCAGCAAAGCTTCATATTTATAATCACCCTTCGCTTTAATAAATTCTTCTTTCGCTTTGGTGATCAAGGCAGGATTAGTAAACAGATCAATCGCGGTCAATGCCATGGTTTTGGCCGCCACCATCATTCCTTTGGTCCCGATCTCCGTTCCGCCGCAAGCTACCGCCTGCCAGCTATGAGCCGGAGTACCTGGTACCCAGGTTGCTCCCCGCATGCCAACGGTTGGAACCGTATAACTTACATCGCCAACATCCGTTGAACCACCACCGGCATCAGTTTCTATCTTTAATGGCTGAACGCTGTCGGCCGTACTGATAGCTGGTATCTTATAATTTAAGGTGGCTTGTATCTTCCTGGCAAATTCATTTTCCGCCGCCGTATATTGAACACCGCCGGTTTTTACGAGGTTTTTATGCATTGCTTCAGCCAGCGTTTTATTCAGTAATAAATCATGTGTGCCGCCAATAATTTCATATTCCATTGTTGTTTCTGTTCCCATCGCTGCGCCGTTAGCCACTTTTACTACCCGATCAAAAATAGATTTTACCTGCTCGCGTTTGGGATGACGAACATAATAATATACCTCGGCAAAATCGGGAACTACGTTGGGAGCTTTCCCTCCATTGGTAATTACATAATGAATGCGTGTTTCCTGCGGAACATGTTCGCGCATCATATTTACCATATTATCCATCGCTTCAACAGCATCCAACGCCGAGCGTCCCTTATCAGGAGCCCCGGCCGCGTGGGCCGATAATCCCCTAAAACGGAATTTAGCCGATGAGTTAGCCAAGGCGCTTGTCATCGTAACACTGTTTCCATCTCCGGGATGCCAGTGAATAGCCACATCAACATCATTGAACAACCCCGCGCGAACCATATACACTTTTCCGCTTCCGCCCTCTTCCGCCGGGCATCCAAATACTTTTATAGTTCCGGTAAAATTCTTTTCTTCAATAAGTTTTTTAATTTCAATACCGGCGGCTACAGATGCCGTTCCAAATAAATGATGCCCGCAGCCATGCCCGGCATTTCTTCCGGCAATCTCTTTCTTTTCCGGCACCGCCTCCTGCGCTAATCCGGGTAACGCATCATATTCAGCCAAAATACCAATTACGGGTCGCCCGCTTCCATAGGTTGCAACAAATGCAGTGGGAATTTCGGCTACGCCTGCTTCCACAGTAAATCCATTATCTCTTAATGTTTGTTGCAATAAGGCCGAACTCTTTTGTTCTTTATACCCCAGTTCGGCATAATCCCATATTTGCAAAGCCATCTTTTTATATTCATCATAATGTTGCTGAATATCACTTAATGCCAATGTTTTAATTTTATCAGCCGGATTACCCGTTACTTTTTTTTGGGCCGAGGTCTCAAAGATTAGCAATAGTAAAAATGAAGAAAAAAGAAATTGCTTCATAACAATCATTTTGAAAGCACAAAATACTCGATTTAAGTAACAACCGTATTCCCTAATCTTTCCTAATTTGTAAACATAAAAAACAATCGTATGCCCAACCCATTACCCGCCACACCGCATAAGCCCGGTGCATTTTTATTGTTTCCCTGGAGCCTCACCGCTATTGTGCTGATTATCCTGCTGACCGCTTTTTTGCATGATTGGACCGGCGACAACTGGAAATGGGTAGCTTTCTTACTGATTATCCCGGCAGCCATTTTTGAAAACATCAAGATTGGGTACACTTCTATCAAAGTAATGTTCCTGAAAATATTTTATTCGTTATTGTCTTTTATGGTGGTGGGATTTACGGCCGGGTTATCCTTTGCGGCCTGGCACTATCAAAAAAGTTTCCCCGCGCTGCAATACATTATTGATATGCCCTGGTATATCTGGCTGGCGCTGGTAATTGTTTTATTAATTGAGTTGGCGCATATATTCAGTTTGCTCAAGGCGCTGAAGAGAGAGCTCGTTCAGTTTGAGTAAGAAGAAAAAAGCAATAGCCGTTGGGCCAATTACTTTTTCATTATTCATTTATGATCTTTCATTTCATACAAAAAGATCCATCATCAGCTTCTGATCGGGGTTTACGGCATATTTGGTAAAATCAGTTACTCCATGCTGCATTAAGACTTCTTCATCAATAAAGAAATTCCCGGTGCATTCGAATGATGGTTTTTGCAGAATATGAAAAGCAGCATCCGCTACAATTTCGGTAGTACGGCTTCGCTGAATTAAGAAATCACCCCCTAATAAATTTTGTACAGCGGCCGTAGCGATGGTTGTTTTAGGCCATAGTGCATTGGCGGCGATACGTTGCTGTTTTAATTCTTCCGCCAGGCCTAATATTACCATACTCATTCCATACTTACTCATTGTATAGGCCAGGTGCTTGCCGAACCACACGGGATCGAGATTCAAAGGAGGAGATAGATTTAAAATATGCGGATTTCGTGCGCGCCTTAAATGAGGAATACACTCTTTACTCATAAAAAAAGTACCCCGTATATTAATCGTATGCATCAAATCCCAGCGTTTGAATTCTGTTTGTTCGGTAGTCGTTAAATTTATGGCGCTGGCATTATTTACGAGGATATCAATCCCGCCAAATGTTTCTACAGTAGTTTTTACAATTTGCTGGATGCTTTCCTCGAAACGAATGTCTCCCTGGATCGGCAAAACTTTGCCAGGTCCGACTTTCGCAATTTCTTCTGCTGCGGTATAGATAGTACCCTCCAGCTTGGGGTGTGGCTCCGCGGTTTTTCCCACAATAGCCAAATGAGCGCCCTCCTTTGCCAGGCGCATGGCGATAGCCTTCCCAATGCCCCGCGTACCACCCGTAATAAGAACTACTTTGTTTTCAAACAACATATAATTAAGTATTTATTATTGATCAAATTATTCAATATTCCTATAAATATAGGGGCTTTCATAAGGATACAAAATTTTTCAGGTATTTATACCAAAATACCCTTTAGTAATTTTACTAAGATTTGGGTAAAATAGGAAGCACCCAAATCAAGCAATTGCGCTCTTTGATTGGGTTCCTCTATCGGTTATGTTTGTACTCGTTAATTGATTGATTCGAGGAACACATCCAATATCCAGAGCAAACCGAAACCAATATCCAGAAAGACCGAGACCAAATCCTTGAAAAAACCAGATCCAAAAAACCAATGTCCTGTCCAAACCAAATCGTTCCGGAATCTATCAATGCAACGAAAAAAAATCCAAGTCCAGTCAAATCCAATTCCTGAAGAACGTAAAATTTGTACCTATTGATGGCCAAGTAATGTTGTTAAGGTTTCGTACAAAACGTTTTTGAAAAATCCTGGGGCCTGCTCCGGGGTTTTTCATTTTATGCCTGCTGCCCTGTTACAGAAACTATCCCTGCTAAGGAAATAGCAGTATCACCGTTTTTGCTTCCTGTGTACGTTTCCATTCTTCCCGGACCCTTCATACTAAACAATCCGGTGAAATCCTTTGAAAAAACACCCGCGCCTAGTTACCCGGAATTTGTATTTTCGGTTCTCAACCGGTTATATGCGTATACTTCTCCTGATGCTGCTTTCTGCTTTTGTATTGCCCGTAATAGGTCAACCGGATATCCAGAAAAAATTTCAGACACTCTTTATAACCGCTCAAAACGGGTCGGTTATTGAATTGCCCGAAGGCAATTTCCAGTTAACGGTAAGCCTCTGGCTTGATGGTAAGAATAATGTGACAATTAAGGGAAAGGGGTTGGATAAGACGATTCTTAATTTTGCAAACCAGCTTTCCGGGGCTGAAGGCATCAAGGTGACCAACGGCAATGATATAATAATTCAGGACCTCACCGTTCAGGATACAAAAGGGGATGGAATAAAAACGCAGTTGGTAAATGGAATCAGTTTACTTAGGGTAAAGGCCGAATGGACGCGGGGTGCCAATAGTAAAAATGGCGGATATGGCATATATCCCGTTCAATGCACCAATGTATTGATAGATGGCTGCGAGGCGCGCGGGGCCAGCGATGCGGGGATATATGTCGGACAAAGCAAATACATTATCGTTCGAAATTCCAAAGCAACAGAAAATGTAGCCGGCATTGAAATTGAAAATTCCTTGTTTGCAGATGTATACGACAATGAGGCCACCAATAATACCGGTGGATTGTTAGTATTTGACCTGCCTGATCTTATTCAAAAAAAAGGTGGCTTTGTCAGATTGTTTAATAACAATGTGCACGACAACAACCATAAAAATTTTGCTCCTAAAGGAAATATTGTAGGCAAAGTACCGCTGGGAACGGGACTAATGATAATGTCAACCAATCATGTTGAAGTTTTTAATAACAGGATCATCAATAATATTACCACCGGAACGGCCATTGTAAGTTATTATATCAGTGAGAACCCGATTAAAGATTCTTCCTATTATCCGTATCCCACCCAAATAAATATTCATGACAATATATACCAACGTCCTAATGTACGGGCTACGATGAAAGGGAGAATGGGTAAACTATTCCGTTTTAAACTCCGGTTTGGAAAGAAGGTGCCGCATATTATTTACGATGGAATTGTTGATAAAAACAACCCGCCGCAAATCTGCATTCGCAATAACACCAATACTAGTTTTGCCAATATGGATGCGGCCAATAAGTTTAAAAATATATCCAGGGATGCGACCCCTTACGATTGCAGCCTGCAAAGCCTGGCCCCGACAGAACTTAAAAGAGCCGATTAAGTATGAAGTCATTTACCGTTATACTTATTTTATTCGTAATGGGGGTTATCGGCCAATCCTGGCGCCCTGATAAAAAGTCAACCGTATTTGAGTTCCATGAAAACCTGTCGGAGTATAATTTTTTTACGGGTATACTAAAAGATCTTAAACCTGCCCCCGGTATTTTACCTTACGACCTCAATACTCCCCTCTTTAGTAATTATGCAGAGAAACTAAGATTCATAAAATTGCCGGCCGGTACCAGTGCCATATACAATGACAGTTCCATTTTCTCATTTCCGGCAGGAACTGTATTCATTAAGAATTTTTATTACTACAACGATTTCCGGAAACCGGAGAAAGGAAGAAAAATTATTGAAACTCGTCTACTGGCAAACCGGGAAGATGGATGGGCCACGTACCAATATATCTGGAACGAAGAGCAATCAGAAGCCGTATTTGACCCTATCGGTGATGCTATAACGGTTAACTATATTGACAGCCGAGGCAAAAAAATTACATCTCCTTATGTAATTCCCAATCAAAATCAATGCAAGGGTTGTCATGCCGAGGGAAATACATTGCTTCCCATCGGGTTAGCTGCACGGCACCTTAATGGAGATTATACCTATGCGGAAGGAAGACAAAATCAGTTACAGTACTGGTCAAAAAATAATATGATTAAGCTACCGGCCGGAAATCTTCCTTCCAACGCCCATTGGATGGATAAAAATGCCGGGGTAGAATCAAGAGCGAGAGCCTACCTGGATATCAACTGCGGATTTTGCCACAATAGTAAAGGCCCCGCCAATACATCGGGCTTATTCCTGGATATACATAATAACAATTTAACAGCGCTTGGAATTAATAAAACACCGGTAGCCGCTGGCCGGGGCAGTGGCGATCTGCAATACGATATTGCGCCGGGTAGTCCGCATAAATCGATCCTCGTTTACCGGATGACGAGTACTGACCCTGGAATTGCTATGCCAGAAATCGGAAGAGAGCAAATACATAAAGAAGGAGTAGCGCTCATTAGTGAGTGGATTAAAGGAATGAAAAAATAAGGCAGTAAGACGGAAAGACGGAATGTCCGGAAGTCGGTAAGAATAATAGGATCATTTTTTAGAACTAAGTGGTCCTTTCACACAACGAAATCCAACAGTTCCGTTTCGTTCAAACTCCTGGGATACTCTTAATAAAAATTGACGGTAATGTAATTCTCTCGGACCGCCCTGTACATACCACCAGCTGGAGGATGGTTTGAAATAAGAACCGCCTTTTAATATTATATAACGATAACTGCCAGTGGAGTAAATATCATCTGTTAATTGCCAGACACAGCCTACCAAATCCTGTAAGCCAAAAGGATTTGCGCCCTGCGGATATTTCCCAACCGGGATATAATTTCCCATCACCCAAATTACATACCGCTGAATCAATCCCTTCGATAGAAGTAACCGTCAATGTTTCAGTTACTACTTCCTCTTTTCTTCTAACCGGGGTTGTTTGTTTCCATGGCCATTCATTTAGCGTTTCTGTTTGTGCCGCATATTGCCATTCCATTTCTGTAGGCAGCCGTTTGCCGGCCCATTTTGCAAAAGCGCGGGCATCTTCGTAACTCACATATACTACCGGGAAATTTTCTTCGCCTTTTTTGATTTTCCCATTTACCCAATGCTTGAGGAAGTTCATTGGTTCCGTTGGTTTATACCCTGTTGTGTTGATAAAATTTTTAAACTGCGCGTTGGTAACGGGATACCTGTCCATAAAAAAAGATAACATATTAAAGGAGCTATCTACATCCTGTTTCGGATATGGGATAAACTCGTCTCCATGACTTTCCTTAAATAAAAACTTACCAGCCGGGATCATAACCATTCCTGCCGGTATCGGGCTAGTAGTGCCCGCTTTTTGGCTTATCAATTTTCTACCGGGCTTACTGATGCGCCTTGGTACCCCTGCCTGAATGGTTACTATCGTTTCATCAATCAAAATGTCTGTATCAAATAGCTGAATTATAAAGTCGCCTTCAAATCTTCCGAAGTGATCATTCACGGAAATAATATGCCGGCCGCTTTTTAACAACATGGGCTTTTTTGCATAATCCGGACGCCCGGGCCATATCTTCAATATCGTTCCTTTTGACGCATTCACGGATAATTCATCCCCATTTAATTTTGCCACAATCAACTCGGGCAGCTCCGCAATGCAATCTACTTCCCCTTCATTATTAGTTCCGAGAAACTGCTGGTGAAAAGAATTAGTTGTCGCTTCGATTAACAGACTATCATTTTCTTTTGTGGGGTACAATAATTTATGATGCCACAGGTCAACAAAATGAAATCCAAATTTGGGTTTCACAACAAACAGGTTTCCTTTATATCCTTGCGGAATAATGCTATAAATTGTATAGATCGTTTTATTTTCCTGCTTCCATTCATTTACCCAGATACTATCGGCCATAGTCGGTATAAGCGGTGTATATATACCGGCTGTGAAGTTGAAGGTGTTCTCTCTTAACAGGCGGGATGTTCTTCCCAGGTATTTATATTGTTCCCCGACCCAATCTGGCTGACCGGGTGCAAACATATTTATCTCCGTTCCATAACCATTGAAGAAAGAAGTTGCAAACTCCCTTTGTATCGGTTCTTTATAGATTTCTGCTACCCGGAAAATAGCGAAATCGGGTTTAATAAATTTATTGAGGTTGAGCATCGGTGGATAATACAACGCATTATGCACTCGTCCGGAAACAATACCAGGCATATCTTTGGGTACTGCCATTCCTTCGCTGTACATCACTACTCCGGGGCGTACCTTATCAGCGGCTTCCTGCAATTCTCTACTCGATGCCCCCCGGGTATCTAACACCACCCCATCGGCATTGGTTGCTTTAATAAGATCTCCCAATCCTGCCAAGTGACCTTCACGGCGGGTACTCTCATCCCAGGGGTTATAACAAATAAAAAAATTTGTTCCGAGCCTGCGCATATCATCAGATAAACTTTTCAACCGGCTGGTGCCGCCGGGTAAATCACGAAACAAATCGAATTGATTACGCTGATCTAATCCCAGAGAAGGCCAGGTGGGCCAGATACCAATCACCTCATCTCCCCCGTACCATTTTTTGCCACGTTGTATAAATTCATTGATATGATATTTTTTATCTGATTCATCGTACAGGAATTTGTCCCACGCCTGCATCAAATGCATCACATAACTATGACGAATCCATTGCAGATCTTTCCGTTCATATAAGCTATTATCGAAAGAAGTGGTATCGTATAAATAGTTTTTCTGAAAGATTACACGCAATCCTTCCTGCCAGGTTCCGGCATACGATTCAATCCATCTTTTATATTTAACAGAGCCACCGGGATAAAGAATCGTTTCAAAGCGACGACGAACTCCTTTCTAAATGCTGCCCCGGTCACGGCGCGTCAGGGCCGCCGTATTCTTTCCATCTGAATCTGTATGGCAGGAAAAGCCCAGTTCCCAGGCATTATCCGGGCAGATAACATTGACGGGTATTTTGCCCGGGATAAATAAATGGGTCCGGCTAAGTTCATGGTCTCCAAGCCCCGTTATATAAACATGTTGGATCGAAGTACCGAATGGCACCAGGTTCCGAACCTCAATTGTATCTATTGAAATATTTTCCAAAAGAATTACGGCTGGAGAAGCAGAGGACACAGAGTAGCGAAGCTTATTATCCAGCACCCCTTCCTTGCCTGGAACAGAAAACAATTTTTTGTTTATTTCAATGGAAAATATGATCTCATTTTGTTGTGAAAAAACATCCAATGAAAAGGAAAACAAAACCAGTAGAAAAAATAGTCGGGGCATAATAACAGCTTGCTGTATTAAGGTAGGCGTTTTTTAACCGAACAGAACGTAAGCTAAAATCTATTTCTCCGCGCAAACCCCATTTCTCCAATTCTCCGCGGTAAAAAAACTACGCTAAATCGAGGATTGGTTTATTCTGCAAAATCTTCTCAATCTTTTCCATTATATCTGAAGAAAGAACCTTCAGCGTATCCAAAGCTTTGAGGTTATCATATAATTGTTCCTTTTTAGTAGCTCCTAAAATAGCCGTAGACACATTTGGATTCTTAATCGTCCAGGCTATAGCCAAGGAAGCCATTGAAACGCCCAATTTTTCTGCCAGGGCTACCAATTTCTTAAGCTTCTTAATTTTTTCTTCCTGCAACCACCGTTCTTTCAACCAATCAAATCCTTTTATATCTAACCGGGATCCTTCCGGGATTCCATCAATATATTTACCGGTAAGAAATCCGGCAGCCAGGGGGCTCCAGATGGTGGTTCCCAATCCAACATTTTGAAAAACCGGCAGATAATCCTGCTCCATTTTAAACCGCTCGAACATGTTGTACTGAGGTTGTTCCATGACTGGGGCAATCAATCCATATTGTTGTGCCACGCGGTGAGCTTCCATAATTTCAGCGGCACTCCATTGACTCGTTCCCCAATACAATATTTTTCCCTGTTGAATAAGGTTATGCATTGTCCACACCACTTCTTCAATAGGAACGGTGGTATCGGGCCGATGGCAGAAATATAAATCAAGATACTCTACCTGTAACCGTTGTAATGCTTCGTGGCAGGCCTCAAACAAATGCTTTCTGCTTAACCCGGTTTGATTGGGTTTATTGTCTTTTCCTCTCCATCCGAAAAAAGCTTTGGAAGAAACGATATAGGAGGTACGATCCCATTTTTTCTTTTTCAATACCCGGCCCATCATTTTTTCACTCTCGCCCAGCGCGTATGTTTCAGCGTTATCAAAGAAATTAATGCCCTGATCGTAAGCAATCCCCATCAATTCATCGGCAATGCTGTCATCAATTTGTTTGTGAAAAGTTACCCAACTACCGAAAGATAAAACACTTACCTGTAAGCCCGATCGGCCAAAACGCCTGTAGTCCATAGAAATGAAGAATTAATAATTACAGATGAAAAAGTGATGATAAAGATAAGAAGGTTTGTGGTTTGTAGTGGGAGAGGGTCTGTGGTTTGGTGTTTATAGTTTGTGGTTACTGAAATGCGGCAAGTTGCAACAAAGATGGAAACGCCTTAAAAATTAGTTTGAAGAGCTGCAAATCTGATTGATTGTATTAAATGAGCATTTTACGGAGGGAGAACTACAAACCACAAACCATAAACTTTCAACTCATTGAGGTATTCCATCAGCCGGCACTTCTCTTTTACCGGACGAGCCCAATATCCACCATTCAGTAAAGTCCTGCTTGGCACGCATACCAAATTTACCAAACGTATAACCGGGTTTCTGGTATATGCGTACCGGTTTGTCGGTATAAAATTCCTGTGTATTCTGGTCCCACCACAACTCATTCGTCCGAAGCGTATCTCCCTTAAATTTATTTATTACCACCACACTATCTTTTAGTAATACTTTCTGTTCAAATTCCATATGGCGGGCATAAAGGGCATCGAGGGTACTTTCAATCTGAAGAGAATCATTATAAAAATCAACGTGCAGGGTGCGTGGAAATTCGACGTAGGGTGAGTCGGCCATATACCGTTTCATATACGGGGAAGTCAGCTTGGCTTTCACCTTACCAGCCTGGCTAAGGTAACTTTCTACCTGGATCGCTTCTTCCACAGCCGTTTTTTTCCGGAACTGGTCATCTACTGTTCCCAGGTCATTTTCGCAGGCACTCATAAAAAAGCAGCTTCCGGAGAAAGCTGCTATCAATAAAAAATATGGTTTGCTTCTAAAAAGCATTATTAATCGTACTTGCGTTTGATAAACCAAAGATCACTCATCGATAGTCCAAGGGAAACCCGAAAGAAACTTTCGCGTATGCTATTGCTCTTATCTCCGCGCTGACCAAATTCCAGGGAAGTATTGATGATTGTAAACTGGTTGGTATAGGCTACCCGGCGCATAGGAAGACCGGCCCCGATACTAAAAGTCCATTTGGGTAATTCAGATCCCACATTCACATAATCTCTTCCGTAAGAAAAACCGGTTCGGTAGGCAACATTACTCCAATAGTTTTTGCCGGTGATGGGAATTAACTGCCCTCCTATTTTCATTTCCCAGCTATCCTGTACCTGGTCCTTTTCATTATAGAATTTATATTTAGACCATTTTGTAGTGGAATAATCAATCCCAATCAACCAGCGACCGGCCCGGTCCAGTATAATGCCGGCACTATATGAAGCCGGTGCTGTTATATCCCCCTTTATATCCTTTTCTGCAAATACACTGTCAATCTGGTATGTGGCACTATTGGCATCGTATTCAAATGTTTGACGCAGTACATCCTGGTTGCCTTTTAATTTTTGTTCCCAATTACCCTGTACACCGACACGTAACAGCATTTTATCATTGAGCTTGGCTGTATATTGGGCGCCCGCATTTAAGAAAATGCCGTTGTAATTGGTCTTAGTTTCGTGATTCGACTTATGATACTGCACGGTATCATTTAAGAAAATCCTTCGGGTACTGTAATCTTTCGAGCCAAAAAGATAAGCGGCATTTATCCCCGCGGTAAAATTACCCATTCTAAAACCAGTTCCCACGAAGGCTTGTTGAGAACCACCCGTGCCTTCAAATAAGGTAGCCACGCTATCATTAATGGTACCACTGGTAATTCGTTCGTTACGCAAGATTTTATAGCTTACTCTTGTTACCGGCCGAAGGCCAAATACCAGGCCCCATACCTGTTTCTTTTTTATTTTCAACGGTATGCCCACATTGATATACGATATAATCGGGCTTGCATTTGAAAACTTTCGGACAGGGTTCAACGAACGTATGGAAAGGTTATCAATTTCAGCTCCAAAATCGAGGGTAACCGTTTGCAGGCGTCCATAGGAAGCCGGGTTCAGGAAATTCACTGATTGATAATCGTAATAAGCGGTTCCTATGCCCCCCATGCCACGGGTTAATATGTTTTGACCGGGAACTATATCTCCTAAACCATACCTGGAGTAAGGAGAGTTGATATTTTGAGCCTGCACCAGTGAACAAACACTAACACAAAACACAGCTAACACGTTGATTCTCTTAAGCATTATTAACCTCGCTGATTGCATATAAGCCTTTATATATTAAATTAGGGTCTGCAAATATCTTGTTTTTCAAATGATAGACAAAATAGGGTGCATCCCCCCCGGTTAACAGCACGTTAAAGTTCCCGTACTTTTCGGCATATGCATCTATCGTACCATCTATTTCCTTAGCCATTCCTAATATTACCCCGCTTAATATGTTTGTGCGCGTATCATATCCAACTACCGGGAAATTCCAGTCCTTTTCAACGAGCGGCAACAGAGCAGTAAAATGATGAAGGCTTTTGAATCGCATTTCCATTCCCGGTGAAATACCCCCGCCTAAAAACTCATGGTATTTATTGATAAAGTTGTAGGTAATGGCCGATCCTAATCCAATTACCAGGTTATTCTTTTCCGGAAAGAGGTCAACAGCCGCTACTACTAATCCTAACCGATCAGCCCCGATTGATTCCGGTCTACCAACCGGAGTGGTTATTGGAAGTTTAGAAAGATGATTAAGTTTATGAAATTTTGTTGATTGCGACAGGATTGCTTCTACTTCCGGATTATGATCTATAACAGATGAAACCAGTGATTTGGAAGGATTGAACTTTTCAACCAGTTGCCGGATGGTTTCCGGATAATCATTTTCCAAAACCAATACATCCCGGAGATCGCGGCCGGCAAACACGGCGCATTTCAAGCGGGTATTTCCAAAATCGAAACAAAGTGTTGTTTGATGCAAAGTGATACAATTTGAATTATAATAAAGAAACTATTAATAGAATGGGTTTATACATCGAGATCAAACGCAGATAAATTTCTGAAGTGCCCGTTCAGTTTTACTTTTTCTTTCAGGTGTTCCATTTCCATCAGCATGGGCAATACTTTTTGCAGGTGACGTTTTAAATACTCCTGGCGCTGAAGTTCTTTCAGCAAAGCCAGCACTTCATATTCTTCTTCCAGGGAAAGCCCGGCATGATGGGCTACATCATAAGAACGCAAATCGTTTTCCTGTTTTTTAAAATCCTTACTTATGTTTAATAACCGGTGGAGTTCCTTTATACCCTTTATTACTTTATCCATAAGATCACGGTTTCCTTCACCTTCTTCGTTATCGGGATAATTAACAATAGCTCCACTGTACAACTTATCAGGGACCGACTTAATGACTTCCAGCACACGGAAGATTTTGAGGCCGGCCGTTCTAATATCCATCTCCCCGTTGTCATATGTTTGAACGATATCCTTTAGCTCAACCAGGGTGCCCATTTCATTCATCTTCTTATTAACCACCGTGGGTATACCAAAAGGCTTCCCGCTTTCTTTACAGTCATTAATCAATTGCTTATACCGCGGCTCAAAAATATGCAGGTGCAGTTTTTCTCCGGGGTACACCACAATGCCTAATGGAAATATGGGAATGAAATTGGTCATCTTATTTCTTCCAAATTGTTCAGGTTGCAAATTTACACTGGCAACCGCTTGCCGGGGGAAATTTTTTCTCCCGCTTTACATTGTGCACCTTTGCACAAAATGGCGCATGCATTCCCGATTACTTCATTGGTAATAGCCACGTACAACTGGCCCCAGGCATTGGAAATATGTCTGGAAAGTGTATGGCGGCAGAATAAAATGCCCGATGAAATTTTAATTGCCGATGATGGTTCCGGAAAAGCCACCCAAGAATTGATTGAGCGGTTTCGTTCCCGGTTGGCGGTTCCCGTACATCATATCTGGCATCCTGACGAAGGATTTAAACTGGCGAAGATCCGAAACAAAGCCAATGTTGCCGCCCGGGGAGAATATATAATACAGGTTGATGGAGATCTTATTTTACATCCTTGTTTTGTAAAAGACCATATGACCGCGGCAAAACCCGGATATTTTATCGGAGGCAGCCGGGTAATCATCGATCAGGAACAATCGCTAAGAATATTACATGACAAAGGAATTGAATTGAATATTTTTCAAAAAGGAATTAGCAATCGGTTTAACGGTATCGAGGTGGCGGCCCTGGGAAAGCTGGCTTCCAGAGTTGTCAAAACAACCAACGCACATAATATTCGCGGTTGCAATATGAGTTACTGGAGGAAAGATTTTCTGGCGGTGAATGGCTACAATGAGGAATATACCGGATGGGGCCGGGAAGATACTGACCTGGTGTTCCGGTTTTACCATAGCGGACTACAAAGAAGGTTTTTTAAATTCAGGGGAGTAGCCTATCATCTCTGGCATAAAGAAGCCGATCGAAGCGGGCTGACCCAAAACGACGATATCCTTACCCATACCATACAAACAAAAGCTATCCGGTGCGCGAAAGGCGCCGATCAGTACCTTGCTGAAAGCAGACATTAAAACGATAGCAAGAAAAAAGAAATTAACTCTTAACGAATGAAAATATCCGGGTTTACGATTATAAAGAATGCGGTTAAGAATGACTACCCTATAAAAGAAGCTATCTTATCTATTTTACCGGTGGTAGATGAAATGATTGTATCTGTAGGTGAAAGCGATGATGATACGGAATCATTAATACGCTCTATTGATTCTGAAAAAATAAAGATTGTTCATTCTGTTTGGGACCCTGCTATAAAAACCGGTGGATCTATCCTGGCTGTAGAAACAAATAAAGCATTCGAACATATTGCACCCGACAGCGATTGGGCCTTTTATATACAGGGAGATGAAGTAGTACATGAAAAATATCATGCCGCGATCCGGGCAGCAGCTGAAAAATACAAAGATGATAAAGCGGTGGATGGACTTTTATTTAATTACCTGCATTTTTATGGAACTTACGATTATGTGGGTGATAGTCGTCGCTGGTATCACAAAGAAGTGAGAATTATCCGGAATGATAAAACCATTTCCTCCTATAAAGATGCGCAGGGATTTCGGAAGCAGGGGAAAAAAATACGCGTAAAACAAATTGATGCATTTATATATCATTATGGCTGGGTAAAGAGCCCGCAGCAGATGTTGCAAAAACAAAAGAATACGGTGGAGTTCTGGAGCGATCAGCAGGAATGGAACAGCAGCATCCAGTCGCAGCAGGTTTTTGATTTTTCCGATTTCGATTCTTTAGAAAAATTCGCGGATACACATCCCTCCGTAATGCTTCAACGGGTGAAAGAAAAAAACTGGCAGGTGGAGCTGGATGTGAATCAAAAGAAATTCTCCCTAAAAGAGAAGCTCCTTTACTGGTTTGAGAAAAAGACTGGCAAGCGTCTATTCGACTTTCGCAATTACCGCATTATTTAATCAAACATATCCTACATTCGATAAATATTTTTATCTATCAATGCTGTGGTCCGAATTGTTACAACAAATTCAGAAAGGCGAACAAAAGGCAATTGCCCGGGGAATATCGTTGGTAGAAAACGAAGTACCCGGTTATGAAGAGTTCCTGCAAACATTGCCCGATAGCTCAACGCCCATCATTGGAATTACCGGCCCGCCGGGAGCAGGTAAGAGTACGCTGGTAGATGCCCTGATAGAAGAACAGGTTAGAAATGGAAAAAAAGTTGCGGTACTTTGTGTAGATCCTTCCTCCCCTTTTAATCTCGGCGCATTATTAGGTGATCGTATACGGATGAGCGAATGGTATAATCATCCAAACGTTTTTATCCGGTCGCTGGCCACCCGGGGATCCCTGGGTGGATTGCATCCCAAAATCATTGAGATATCTGAATTATTAAAGGCGGCTCCTTTTGATTATATCATAGTGGAAACGGTGGGGGTGGGGCAAAGTGAAATTGAGATCGCCGGACTTGCCGATGTAACCGTAGTGGTGATGGTACCCGAGGGCGGGGATGAAATTCAAACCATGAAAGCAGGCCTAATGGAAATCGCTGATGTGTTTGTAGTAAATAAAAGCGACCGCCCGGCAGCAGACATTTTTGTCAGGAATCTTCGTCAAATGATGGCACCTGCTTTTAATAAACAGGAACAGGAAGTACCGGTAATAAAAACAATTGCGTCTCAAAAGGAAGGCATATCAGAACTTTGGTTGGCTATTACTTCTTATCTAAAACAACAGCAGGTTCCGCAACAAAAAGCATGGTTGTTCACCGAAAGAGCGTTCCAGCTCATCCAGGCAAAACGTATGAAAGATATTGATAAGAAGGTATTAAAAGAGCAAATAGAAAGGCAATTGAAGAATGGATCTTTTAATTTGTATTCTTTCGTTCGGAACATTATCCAGTGATGGATTGATCTCTATATTATATTGAAAAAGACCTGACCAAGTCAACTTATCAACCTTTCAACCTTTCAACTTATCAACCAATCAACTTATCAACCAATCAACCTTTCAACCAATCAACCTTTCAACCAATCAACCTTTCACCCTCTTCTACCAATCACATCCAATCGGTGCTCCTGGAGGAATAGCCGCGTGAAGCGTGGGCTTTGCTTTATCGGGAGTTTTCATTCTTTCCAGGGCAAGTATTAAGTGGGCAGCATAAGTAGGATCGCCGGCGGTCTTCTTCTGATCTTCTATATACCTTTTCAGATCGGCCAGTGATTTTTGTATGGCGGCCCTGGCCCCAAAAGATACATTTTCATCAATGGACGAAGCCAGTAAATAAGTAAGAAAAACCTGGTCCGTTTGTAAACGAATAAGCTTATTCATCCCATCTGTTTTGGCAGTTTTCCAGGTAGCGCCGATAAGCTTGTCCAAAAAATCCTTTATTCCAAATCCTCCACTTGCTTCATTTTGTGCCAGACGGCTCAAGCGTTCACCGTTAAATAAAAATGATAATGGAAGATCTACGGCTGTTTCTGCCGGTGAGAACACATCAAATGAAAAACCGGTTCTTTTTTTGAATAATTCCCTGGTAAAATCATACCCTGCCGGTCGGGGAGGAATGAGTTTACTAATTCTTTCCGGCAGGACCAGGACCTCGGGGTTCAGGCAGTCGATAATTGCATCTAATGCTTCCGCCTGCACTTTTTTTGATAAGGGTTCGGTTACCAGTTGCCCATCACCGCGTAAAGAATAGGTATAGTTCATGCCTCCTACTAATTTGGTCACAGCTTCTATTTGGTACCGATGATAAAAATACACCGGAACTAATGCATCTTCCAGTAAAGCCATCGGCATTCCGGGTCGAATATTTTTTTCACCAAACTGCGACAAAGCTTTTGCCCTTACTTTCATAGTTTCTTTTAATTCTTCCACTGCATTACGGCCATTATCCCATAAATGTGCCTGCGGATGCATACCCCCGGGCGCACGCGCATCCCGGTCGCTGATAAATTGCAGTCCTTTTTTAGTAGCATCGGTCAATATTTTATTTAAAGCCACATCCTCATTCGTTGCTTGGGGAAAATCCTGGTAACCCCAGGTAATGGCCACCTTATCCCACTCGCCTATTTTATTATCATAGGCATTATCCAGGTCGATCTCGCCCTTTGCATTTAACCTTACCAGGGGATGCGGATAATCCATTACACTGGCCCGGTTGTTTACACTCGATGCATAATTATGCATCAACCCAATAGTATGCCCTACTTCATGAGCTGATAATTGTTTCAGCCGTTCGAGTGCCATTTTTAGCATCTTATCATCGGCGGGAATGCCTGTTTCAAACGGCGCTAATAAACCCTGGGCAATCAGGTAATCCTGCCTGACCCGTAAAGAGCCCAGGCTTACCTGTCCTTTTATGATCTCACCGGTTCGCGGATCTACCACCGATGCTCCGTAACTCCATCCCCTTGTAGAACGATGTACCCAATTGATTACATTATAGCGAATATCCATCGGGTCGGCACTATCAGGTAATAATCTTACCTGGAATGCATTCTTATACCCCGCAGCTTCATAGGCCTGGTTCCACCACGATGCTCCCTCAAGCAATGCGCTGCGAATCGGTTCGGGTGTTCCGTTATCTAAATAATATATGATTGGTTTCACCGGTTCACTCACAGCTGCTTCCGGATTTTTCTTTTGAAGCCGGTGACGAATGATATAAAACTTTTCAATCGGTTCCGATACCGGTGTGCTGTAATCGTAAAACGAAACGGGAATAAAACTGCTTCTTATATCAAAAACCCGGGGGGTGTAATTATTATCAGGCAATTGGACAAAAGAATGATGCATACGCAGCGTTATTGCATCAGGAGAAGGTGTTACTGATTGTACAAAAGGACCGCTGCTGCCATCACTGCTTGTGAGGGTAATAGTTGCTTCCATTTCAGTATTGAGGGGAAAATTTTTGGTGCGCGGGAGAAAGATAGCACTTCGTGTTTTATCCAATATATAATTCCCCTGCTGCGACCGGCGCAATCGATTAGCGGCTTGCATAGCGTCGCGCAAAATAAAATCTGTAGCGTCTACTAATACTTTATTGCCCGTCTCCGCTTCTGCAGTAAACCCCCATAATACAGATTGGGCGAAAGACTGCTCCACGGCTTTGCGTTCGGCCCCATCATTTGTTATGGCCCGGTAATCATAATTCGGTTGAACCATCAAAATTTTTCGGCCCACTTTTGTAAACTTAATTATTCGGCTGCCTCCTAACAGTCCGCGGTCAAGCCCAATATCATTGGAGCCCAGCCCGGCAGGCAGAGATAATACGTACAATAATTCAGTATCAATCTTGTCAATTTCGAGCCATATTTTTCCCGCGTTTTCATCCCAATAAAAACTTAGAAAGCCTTCCTGCTTCTTAAAGTCCTTTGTTTTTTCTTCAATGCTGGCTAGTTTTTGCGCCGGAAGGAATGCAGGAACCAATAACAAAAGGAAAATAATCCGAAACATAAGCAGGAGTTTAATAATGCCTAAGTTAGGGAATGTAAAAACGAATAAGTGAAGGATTTTTTTTACGATCTGAAACCATTTACCGGTTATGTTTCCACCAGCGGTAACCGATAAAACCGATAATTAATAAAGGAGCGGCCGCCAGGTAAATGATGGCACCATTTAATGCCTTGGCCGGTTTTTCGCCCATTTGCTGGGCGGTCCTGGTACAAATAGAGCATTGCGCCACCGCCCGACCCGGCACAAAAAAATACATACAAACTACCAGCAACACTGACTGCAAACACCTTTTCATCAGCACTGAATTTGATACAAAAATACAACGAAACAGGATGTTTATTGTTTAAAGTTGGTGATAAGAAATTGCCAATGGCCGGCAACATTTTAATGAGTAAGGGGAATATAGGTTTTGAGATGAGGGATACAGGCAAGGGCACCATAGCCTGGAGAAAGCCGGAGGCGGGATATGTGGGGAAGGATCTAGATTCAAGGTATGGGATAGATTCCTGACATAATAATTGGCAACCAGATAATCTTAGGTTTCTCCAATAAAAATTTTACTGGTGCGAAGAAAAAAGCCCGACCTGTAGATCTGGCTCTGTATATAATACTGGAAATAATTAAGCTGTCTCCATTTTCTTTTGCACCTTTTTACGTTCGTCTTCATTCAGAATTACTTTACGCATACGAATGAAATTAGGCGTAACCTCAATACACTCATCCTGCTGGATATATTCCATACATTCTTCTAAGGTCAATAGTGTTTTAGGAGAGATTTTGGTTGCATCATCGCTTCCGCTGGCCCGGTGGTTCGTTAGTTTCTTTGCTTCAGTAGCATTTACTACCAGGTCGCCGGGTTTGATATTTTCCGCTATAATCTGCCCTGCATATACTTCCTCTCCCGGATCAACAAAAAAGGTACCCCGGTCCTGTAATTTATCAATTGAATACCCGGTAGTCTTTTCCTGGTTCTTGGAAAGCAATACTCCGTTGTTTCTTCCGGGGATAGGTCCTTTCCACGGTTTATATTCACTAAAACGATGGGCCATTACAGCTTCTCCGGTGGTGGCGGTAAGCATTTGCGTACGCAGTCCAATTAATCCACGTGATGGAATTTCAAATTCCAGGTGCTGCATTTCACCTTTTGTTTCCATGATATGCATTTCGCCTTTGCGGCGGGTTACCAGGTCAATTACTTTGCTGGCAAATTCCTGGGGAACATCCACCACCAATACTTCATACGGCTCGCATTTCTTTCCGTCAATTTCTTTCACAATAACCTGCGGCTGGCCCACCGTTAATTCGTATCCTTCGCGGCGCATGGTTTCAATTAGAATACCCAGGTGAAGAATTCCTCTTCCGTATACCATCAAACTATCGCCCTCTTCACTATCTTCTACTCTTAATGCCAGGTTCTTTTCTGTTTCTTTCATTAACCGGTCGCGCAGGTGACGGCTGGTAACAAACTTGCCATCTCTTCCAAAGAAAGGAGAATTATTAACGGAGAACAACATGTTCATCGTGGGCTCATCTACGCTGATAACGGGTAATGCTTCAGGATTCTCAGCATCCGCCAGTGTATCGCCGATATTGAAATCTTCGATACCTACTACTGCGCAGAGATCGCCCGCCAATACTTCAGTTACCTTCTTCTTCCCCATCCCTTCAAATACGTATAGTTCCCGCACCTTAATTTTCCGAATAGTGCCATCAGCCTGCATTAATACTACCTGCTGGTTTTCTTTAATAGAACCGCGGCTCACTTTTCCTACTGCAATACGCCCCAGGAAAGAAGAATAATCGAGCGATGTGATTTGCATTTGCAGCGGACCTTCCCCTACTTTTGGTTCCGGAACATATTTCAAGATACCATCCAATAATGGATTAATATTATCGATCTGCGTCAGCGAATCATTAAACCAGCCGTTTTTTCCGCTTCCATAAAAAGTAGGAAAATCCAGTTGCTCTTCTGACGCATCCAGGTTAAAGAATAATTCAAAAATCGCATCATGAACTTCGTCGGGCCGACAGTTTGGCTTATCCACTTTATTGATGACCACAATAGGTTTCAGATTCAATTGTAATGCTTTCTGCAAAACGAATCTTGTTTGAGGCATGGGACCTTCGAAAGCATCCACTAATAATAGAACGCCATCCGCCATTTTCAATACGCGCTCTACTTCCCCACCAAAGTCGGCGTGGCCGGGCGTATCAATTACATTAATCTTTACATCCTTATATTTAACAGCCGCGTTCTTACTAAAAATAGTAATACCTCTTTCCCGTTCCAGGTCGTTACTATCCATGATGAGGTCACCGGTTTCCTGGTTGTCGCGGAATACTTTGGTAGTATGTAATATTTTATCCACCAGGGTTGTTTTACCGTGGTCTACGTGTGCAATGATAGCAATGTTGCGAATATTCATGTGTAATACTTTTAGCGGCAAGCTGTTAGCTGATAGCAACTCCCAAAATGGAAGTCCACTAACAACTGGTAGCAAACCACCGTTTTTGGAGGCGCAAAGGTACGCTAAAACAACGGAGGGGCAAGGGAAAGATTGTGATAATTATGCGAAGGGGGAACTTTTAAATGGTAGGTAATGGCTGCCCTGGCCGCTGACCATCAGCCTTATTGACGGTAAGTGCTTAAATGCCATCTGTATTAAAGAATTAATTTAATAATACTTCTCCCTTTTTCTAAATACCATCTATTATTACCTGTTGCTAAATGCTCAAAGAGGGAAATTTTCCTTTTTTTTAATAGACGGCATTAGCTTCCGGCCAACCTACTATCCTGCTTAAACTCTTACATAAATGCGTTTCTTATCCATCCACCAGCCCACTATCCAGCAGGTGAGCATCCACCACACTGCAAAGAGAAATGCGCCTGTATAAGCACCTGCCAAACTGAATACTTGTTCATACAACCACTTATATAAGCTTTCCTTACCAACCGGAACCATAAATAAAATAATTACGCCTACCTCGCTCAATAAATAAATGAAAAGCGGATTTTTGCCGAAGACCTGGAAGAAATAAGTCCATTTCGTTTGCTGCAGAATATCGATAACGTAGATTATGGAAGCGAGAATTATTAAATCGAGCCCTACCGTATAAAGTACAAACGAACTGGTCCATAATTTTTTATTGATCGGGAAACTGCTGTCCCAGAAATATGCCAGCATCATCATAACAAATCCGGCCAATAATAAATGGGTCAATACTTCATACTTTTTTCCCTGCGCTGCTGTTTCATAGGGCCTCGACTTTTGTTGAATATAGCTACCGGCAAAATAACCAAACACCACATTGGCAATTGAAGGTAATGTACTTAACCATCCTTCTGGGTCAAAGGCAATTCCTTCGCCATGGTATAAATGTTCCTCTCCCATTAACCATTTATCCAATTTCAATACCGCATTCCCTTCCAGGGTAAGATCGCCAAAGCCCGTTAGCAAAAATTTATATACTACCAAAATCAAAATCGTGCTACCCAAAACCCATTTAGGTTGGAGATAATAAATCATGAGCGAGGCAATTCCATAACACAAAGCTATCCGTTGCAATACGCCTAATACCCTTGTATGAGAAATGGGATTAAACACCCATCCCTGTTCCTTTTCAAAATGAAAAAATGGAAACCAATACATCAGGTAACCCAGCAAGAATATCAGGAAGGTTCTTTTGATTATTTTCCATAGCACCTGCTGTTGAGACAGAGCAGCCCATTTTACCATCACAAAACTCATGGCATTACCCACGGCAAATAAAAAAGAAGGAAATACGAGATCGGTTGGGGTGAACCCATGCCAGTTCGCATGCATCAGCGGCGCGAAGGTGGTGGCGCCATTTCCCGATGTATTCACAATGATCATAAAACAAATAGTCAATCCACGGAAAACATCCAGGGCCAGGAATCGTTGGGAGGCAGCCATATTAGTTAGGTTTGATTAAACAATATTAGGCATAAAAGAAATTTTGTTAACAGACATATTATCTACACTAGAAGATTTTTACCCTCTATCCTCATAAAAAATCAAAAACCTATCCCTATATTGGGTGGTTATTTATATTACCCGGTTTTCCAAACTAACTTCATGAACAAAAAGAAACTCTGGTTTATAATTCCTTTACTACTAATTATTGGTTACCTGATGGGTCCCAAGCCTGCTACCCCGGTATATAAAAAAGATATGCCGGCGATTCCGGAACAACCTGCTCAACTGGAAAATTATATCCTGGAAAAAGAAAGCAAGCACAAAGTAAAGCCCGATAATGAAGCAAGAATCGTCTGGTTTAATGATTCGCTTCAAAATAAAACAGAATTTTCCATTGTATACCTGCATGGGTTCTCTGCTTCCCAGGAGGAAGGAGACCCGGTGCATCGTAATATCGCCAAAAAATTCGGTTGCAATCTATTCTTAACCCGATTGGCCGAACATGGCATTGATACGGTTGATGCCATGAAAAAATTATCTGTTGATAAATACTGGGAATCCATTAAAGAAGCGCTGGCTATTGGAAAACAATTAGGCAATAAAGTTATATTGATGGGTACTTCTACCGGCGGCACGAACGCCCTTCAATTGGCAGCTGCCTTTCCGAATGATGTGCATGCTCTCATACTGTTATCCCCCAACATTGCGATAAATGATAAAAATGCCTGGTTATTAAATAACCCCTGGGGATTACAAATGGCTACCATTGTAAAAGGGTCGAGGTACATTGATTCAAAAGACCAGCGCGATATTTATAAGAAATATTGGTACTCTCATTACCGGCTGGAATCAGTGGTGGCGTTGCAGGAAATGCTGGAATCTTCCATGACTAACGAAACCTTCAGTAAAATAAACCAACCAACCTTATTACTTTACTATTACAAAGATGAAGTACGCCAGGATAGCGTGGTACGGGTTCAGGCTATGAAAGAAATGTTTGATAAGTTGCATACAGAAGCGTCTATGAAAAGAAGCCAGGTGATGCCCAATACCGGCGATCACGTAATTGGATCGGCTATTAAATCAAAAGACACGGAAGGAGTTGAAAGAGAAATTGAAAAATTTATGGTTGAAATACTGAAGATGCCTGTTCGATAATGTATTCTATTGTTATTAAAGAATTATTACTGATTTTCCATCCCGGGCGAGTAGTTCTTCGTTCAAATGCATTCCCCCAGGATTGCTTTTTTTGACATTGTTAAAACGAATGAGTTGAATTCAGTTCATTTCTTTTACACGCGTAATTTTCTTTACCTTGACCCGATAAAATTGCTCGCTATATGTTTCGATCAAAAATTGCCGGCATTGGAAAGTACCTGCCTTCCCGGGTAGTTACCAACCAGGACCTCGTAAAATACATGGATACCAGTGATGAATGGATCCAGGAAAGAACAGGCATTAAGGAAAGAAGATACGCCCATCGCACCGCCGAAACCACCACCACCATGGGAGTAGAGGCTGCCCAAATCGCTATAGAACGTGCTGGTATTACTCCGCAGGATATCGACTTCATCATTTTTGCCACACTTTCACCGGATTATTATTTCCCGGGATGCGGAGTATTATTGCAACGGGCCATGAAGATGAAAGAAATTGGCGCATTAGATGTGCGTAATCAATGCAGCGGATTTTTATATGCACTGAGTGTGGCCGATCAGTTCATAAAGACCGGGATGTATAAAAATATCCTGGTAGTGGGAAGTGAAAAGCATTCATTTGGTTTAGACTTCAGCACCCGGGGTAGAAATATAACGGTAATCTTCGGCGACGGAGCCGGCGCGGTGGTATTACAACCAACCGAAGATCCAAACCGCGGAATCCTCAGCAGCCATTTACACAGTGACGGAGAATCGGCTGAGATTTTAGCCATGTATAACCCGGGTACCCATGCCAATCATTGGACGAATGAACCGGTTGCTGATTTTGATGATGCTGAAATCGGGCAGATGTTCCTCAGTCATGCCATTATCGATAAAGCGCAGGTATTTCCCAATATGGATGGCCAGGCTGTTTTTAAAAAAGCCATTATAAAATTTCCGGAAGTCATAATGGAGTCCTTATCAGTAAATGGTTATTCAACAGCGGATATAAAAGTACTTATCCCGCACCAGGCCAACCTGCGGATCGCTCAATTTGTACAACAAAAATTAAAATTGCGCGACGATCAAGTGTACAACAATATTCAGAAATACGGGAATACTACTGCCGCCTCCATTCCCATTGCATTATGTGAAGCATGGGAGGAGGGAAAAATTAAGGAGGGGGATCTTGTTTGCCTGGCTGCTTTCGGAAGCGGATTCACCTGGGCAAGCGCGTTGATGAAATGGTAATGACAAAGATTGCGAAACAAAAGGCAGGAAAGCCAATTGTTGAAGAGGAAAAGGTTAATGGCCCGGGCCTTCATATACTATTTGATATCTTCCCCATGTTCATTCCCTTTTTTAACCTTGCCTGGCAGAAACTAATACGCAACTAAAATCTGAATATTAACTTCTTGTACATAAACAACAGAAAAATGCAATACAGGGTAATTTTATTAATGTCTTTGTTATTACTGAAAGGATTTTTTCCCAATGCCCAGGAAGGAGCCAACTGGAAAATAGTATTAAATAAAAAGGCTATTTTGACGGCCAGTGGACAGGAAGACACCCTTAAAAATAAACTGCAATTAAAGAAAAGTGACCTCGCCAATAATAATATTTTTAAGATTGAATATAATGAGCCGAAGAACAGCACAACGAAGGGATGGGTACGAACGATTGTAATAATGGATACCACTTCCTCCGTAGTAGTACAGCAAGACAGTGTCAGCCTCCTGCAGCTATACAATAAAGATCTGATGAAACTTTTATGGAGCCGCCAAAAAGTGAATGTGTATACCTGGGTTAAGCCCCTCGACCCGGGCATGGCAGCCGCTATCCGCATAAGGCGATTTCACTTATGTTCTATAGAACTTATTGAATAATTTGATATTTTTTTTGGGGATTACCGGTTGTAGGGATATTCATTAATCCAATGGTATCCTCTGCTTACTAATCGGAATTTATTAACATCAAATTTTCTCAATCGAATATAAATGGAATCCGCTTTTATTTGTCCGGACAAAACAAGACTTGTTGAATCTGCCTGGTATAGTAATGATGATTTATTCAGTGAATCCGCTACCGAATAAAAAAGAATACTTCTTGCCGAATCGTTTACAATAAATTTGAAAAATTTTAAGCTGTCGTTCATCAGTTTTACCTGGGCGTTTTCTTTGAATTGAATGATCAGTTGTTTCCAGCGTGTGCTATCGGTAGTAAGCGGTGGAATGGTATCATGATTTCGTACCACTATTTCCGTATTATATATTCCATACAACGGAGGAAGGGGACGCAAATCTCCATATTGTTTCCGGCTGCTCAACCCGCCGTTTATATTAGAGTAAAACAGGGAAATAATAAATAACCATTTCAGTACAGCGCCGGCAATCTTCTTTTTTCTTGAATGTAACATGGGAGGAAAAGAAACGGATTGCACGGCACTATTCCGCCAGAACACGTTCAACAATCGGTTGAAATCGGGAGCCATCAGGAAAACCGCCATAATCAATAACAAAGAAGAATACAATTTTACCGGTACATCATAGCAGTAATTGATCATGGCTATATTTAATGTTACAATAAAAACAACCAGGGCCCCCGGCAATACGGTGCGCCGGAATAAAAGCAATAAACCACCCAGCACTTCGGCCCATCCCGTGTAAGCACTGTACACCTTTGAATAACCGATAAAGGACCAGGCCAGTCCCATGGGAGATTTATCTCCGAATGACTGAACCAGCTGAGATAAATAAGGAAAAGGCATTTGCAGATGAAACACTTTGGCAAAGCCATATCCAAACATGACCGCCCCGAGGTAATAACGAACTAAAACCCGGAGCCAGTAATAGGCCTGGGTATAGGATGGGCGCCTCCTGTCGATTACCGTCCATATCATACAGCCAACGAACGAAAGAATGAAATAGGTTAAGAGGAGTACATAATCATAGGTTGTATCTCCGCTTCCATTGGTAAAAATGGTAATCGGAGTGGTAAGTCTTATAATATTTTTACCAACCCAGGGTATTACTGCATGCCAGAATTCTGTATACTTTTCGAAAGGCGCGCCAAACCATTCCGACAGTTTTGGATGAATACTCAATAACTCATTTACAAAAGGTAAAGAGTCGATAGGAAAAGGAAACAAATAGATTAAGAAAAGGCAGCAAAAAAAACGGAATGCAATTTTTTGATAAGCATTCCAACTTTGATGAGCCAAAGTAGTTATTTCCATGTTGGTTTGGTTTATTTTTGGAAATTAGCACGATTGCTGAAATAAATGAAGAAAAAGAATGAACCGAAGGATTTTATATCTCATTAACCCCATTTCGGGTACCAGGAAAAAAGATGAATTGCTTCGGCTGATCAATAAAAAAACTGGTGAAAGAAAAATTGATTTTGAGATATTGCCTACCGTAGCCAGCGGCGATTACTCTTTCCTGGAAATTAAAATTAAAGAAGAGGGTATCACAGATATAGCTGTTTGCGGAGGTGATGGTTCGGTAAACCAGGTGGTAGATGCGCTCGCTCATACTGGTCTGAATTTCGGAATTATTCCCATGGGTTCGGGGAATGGCCTGGCTCTAACAGCGGGTATTCCACGCAACAGCAGGAAGGCCATTGATGTGTTGTTTGATGGAACGCCGCGTTTTATTGATGCATTCCGGGTAAATAAACAGTTTGCCTGTATGCTATGCGGATTAGGGTTCGATGCAGGGGTAGCACACCAATTTGCCGAGCAACCTGCCCGGGGCCTGCGTACCTACGCCTCCCTGGTTACCAAAGGATTTTTTTCTGCCAAACCATTCCCATTTTCTGTTCAAGCCAATAATTATTCTTTTGATGTGGAAGCGTTTCTTATAAGTGTGGCCAATAGCAATCAGTTTGGCAATAACTTTACCATTGCCCCGCAGGCGATACTGTCGGATGGACTATTAGACGTGGTGATAGTAAAAAAAATCGCTAAGCCTTTATTATTACTAACGGTAATGCGACAAGTTTTATCAGGACAAATAAAAAAGATAGAAAACTCGTTGCGATCTCCGGTTATTTATTTTCAAACCCCGGAAGTGCGCGTAAAAAATTACGGAGAAGCTCCGATGCATATTGATGGCGAACCCCGGGAAACTATAAAAGATCTAACTATTAAAATTCTTCCGAATCATTTTAAGCTCATTCACGGATTGTAAGACTGGCCTCCTTTTGCACAGCAGTTAATCGCTGTAGCTGCCGGAACGCGGTAGAATTGTTTTCGCTTTCCAATGCTTCCGCAATATCCTGCTTTTCCCGTTTTGTTAAATGAAAATTTAAGGCAGCCCTGGCTTCTTCTTTTTTGGGATAATATTGAAAAGTGAATTTATATACCTGCTTTCCCATTGTTTGCTGGGTTAAACTAAGCATATCGTTTTGATTATATTCCTGCATTTTATACCAATTGTATTGCAGCAATAGTAATGGCCGGGTAACTACTTCAGTAACACTGTTGGCTTCAAATGGATATTCCCAACCTCCTGTTTTCCGATCGCGGATCTGCAATATGACTACGCCAGAAGTATTTTCCTTAATCCACTTGTTAAAGACCTGTACAAACCGAATAGCTGTTTCCTGTCCGAAATTATCGCGCAATCCCGCATCCATTACATCCACTACGGGCCTGGTAGGTAACCATACATTTGGCAACACATAAGGAAATGTTGCATTCATACGCATGGCTGTTAAGAGACGAAGGTTCATAGGGTCCTGCTTAACAAAAAAAGATTGGTAATCCAACCCATCCGGATCAACCCCTGCGATCTGGGAAGTATCTAAATAAGGCTTCATTAAAAAGCTGAGCCGTTGTGAACTTATAATCAGCTTTCTTCCATCCCGCGTAATTACTGAATTAAAAATCATCAGGGGCATACGGGCATTTTTTTCATCTTCATACAAATCACCCAATTGTTTATTCAATAAACCCCTTGTATTATCATTCAGTTTTTGTTCAAAGGCATACCCTCTGTCTTTTATATATTGATATTTGCCTACATTAAATTTTTGGGCCGGCGAGGCCAGGTCGCGGGCTACAAAAGAAGAAAATAGCGGGTTGAGCAGGTCGCCCGCGATATCGTTTACATATTGCCGGTTCAGGGGATCAATTTTTTGGCCGCTGTTGCGAAGCCTGTCCAGTTCTCTGAAATAGGCTGCTCCCAGCATACCGCCCGATGCTCCGGTTATCAGGAATGTTTTTTGCATAATAGTTCCCTGGGTGAGACTATCCAATCGTTGCAAAACATTCATGGTAAAGGTGGCGCTTCGGTTACCGCCTCCGCTGGTATTTATTATGTACAGCAGGGGCTTTTCTTCTTTTTGTTTTTTCTTCCAGGCTTCCAGGATCGCAATCATATTATTTGTGTCCTGTTCCACTTTTTCATCGGTGCATAATGCCATCAATGATTCTCTGCTATACACAGGTCTTTCATTCTTATTGGTATAATTCAACCCATAGGCTTTATTGCTTGAATCAATTATGTCGTACTTATAAAGCAGGTTCATGACAAAAAACATTGCGATAATAAACGGAATACTCCAGGTTTGCAGGAAATAAGAAAAGGCACCTGATACGGCCACTAAAATGGCAAAGAAGATTGTTATCCCAGCCGCTGCCGGTAATTGAAAGAACGGGTTATCCAACATAAACCCCACTAATACCAGGAATATAAAAGCAATAAAAATAGATAACACGGCAGCAAAGTGATGGCGGTTAAAAATAGTTTCAATAAATTCTTTGCTATAATGCGAAACATCCCGAACCTTTTTTAGAATCCGGGGAGATTGCAGGTACCATTCAACCCTGATCAAGCGGCTTTCATTTAACCTGGTTTCTCCTTTCTTAAATTGTGATTTGAATAATTGCGGATTGCTTATCACCGGGGTAAGTCGCCTGATAATACTTTTATCATACCGGAAAAAATAGACAAGCGATATAGCTACTAATACACTTAACCCGCTTAAAAAACCCATCACCTGCAACGTTATTTCAGAGCCGGAAAGCAATTCTTTGGTCAGATTGAAATAGATAGCTTTTATGAAATAGAATAAGAGGAATAATACCGGGATCACGCTATTGTTGATACAATACTTAAGAAAAGGATTAGACGTGGTGGCCAGGAATCTAAAATGACGGCTGAATAAAATAAACGTAGTGATATTCCAGCTCATTATAAAAACACCAATGGCAACGCCTACAATGCCGGCCGCTGCCGCATTTACATTGCCAAGGTATTCAGGTGCCAGGTATAAAGAATCGGCGCCATAGGACTTCATAAATGACCCGTTCACTGTACTGAACAGCACATACCACAATATCAGCAACACCTGGTATTTTTTCAAGTGAAGCAATACCAGTTGAACCGGGAAGGAATAATATAGTCCGCGTAAAAAGGCTTTCATAATCAGGCGACCAATCAACGATTCGCTATAATACAACAAGTTACTATTAAAACGAAAAGTTGCTGAACGAATTATGAAGATGCCTTAAAAGATTTGCCCCCTAACAGGAAAAGCGCTCCTACCAGGATCATCAATAATAACATAGCAACAAACTGGTGGCTGACTCCTAACCATAAAAGGTATCGGGGTTGGGGAGCGTAAAGCACAGTGAAAATACCAAGTACAACCTGCAATAATACCATGATTAATGGCCACCATCGTATTTTATTAAGATAGTTACTCCCAACCACGTTCCGGGCCTGCCACCCCCAAATAACAATTAATGCCGTTAGAAAATACGCCAGGCTCCGGTGAATGAATTGAACCCAAATAGGGTCATTCACGAGACTATTACCTGCGCCGACCGGCAACCAATGGCCATTAATAGTAGGCCAGGTCGGAGCTTCCACGCCTGCTTTTAAACCGGCCATGAATGCTCCATATAGTAATTGAACCGATAAAGTAGCCAATACTAATACGGTGAATTTTTTTAGCTGTGTGTGAGTCACTAAAGCCGTTGCAGGAATCAATAATTTTAAGGCGAACCAAACGGCGTAACACAACAACCCCAGGGCAGCTAAGAAATGAATAGCCAAACGGATATGATTTACATAAATATTTTCTTCATTTAACCCGCTTTTTACCATAATCCAGCCGAGAGCTCCCTGCAAGGCCCCTAATAAGAAAAGAATGATCATAGGAATGATCATATCATTTCGAAATCGTTTTTGAATAACAAAAATTAAAAAGGGAATGGCAAAGGCAACGGCGATGAGTCGGGCCCACACCCGGTGAAACCACTCCCAGAAGTAAATGAATTTAAAATCCTGCAGGGTAAAACCAAAATTGATATGTTTGAACTGCCCGATTTCCTTGTACTTATTAAATGCTATTTGCCAATCCTGCTCATTCAGGGGCGGCAGGGTCCCGAGAATAGGCTTCCATTCAGTAATTGAAAGGCCCGATCCGGTGAGGCGGGTAATGCCCCCCAGAAGAACCTGGATCATTATCATTCCAACTCCTGCCAGTAACCAAATGGCTACTGGTGTGGAAGAACGCGGCGGAAGAATTGAATTCATAAGGGTAGCAAAGGTAGCAGGAGATCATCCATAACCAGCCAAATGTTGCGCCCGAAAACAAGAAGTATTGCGAAATATTAAACTAACCCCTTTTTTTATCCTGCAGGGGGCATCCATTCAATTCCAGGTTTTTACTGGGCTATTTTTATATATCCCCAGCCCTGCCGTTGTTTGGTGATAATTTCGTAGATCCCATCCGGCACCGTTCCTACTCCCTCGATCAACTGGCTCTTATTTACCTTATGCCGATCCATAGTTACTTCGCACACCTTAAAGGCTACATTCTTATTTTCCAGTAGTTTTTGAACATCTTTGGCTACCACCGATTTGTCTTTTAACACCATATTGAGCGATTGCCCAAACAAAACAATTTCTACTTTGGCATCCGGATTGGAATTTATTATCGAGCTCATTTGCCGGATGGCGGTTTGGTGAGTAAGCGTGTCTTTACTCGTAAGATCAAAAACCACTTTGTAATCCGTTTGCTGGGCTGGCGAAAAATAAAAGGCTAGTAAACAGAGACATGGTAAGAAAAGCATCTTTTTCATAATTCTGGTTTTATTGTTGTTACCGGTTAAGTCAATAGGTAAGAAAGGACTGTTATTTGTACGAATATTTTCCTGTCTATTGTTTTGAGGAGTCCCGGGTTTGTAAACTGTTATGTCAAAAAAAAATCCTTCGCGCTTACTTATTTCGTATCTTTTAATATTCTGCTGAATTTTTTTTGTTAACCAAAATTATCATTTTATGGCAACAAACAATATTCCTCAATCCAGCGGTCGACGTGGATTTATCGGATCACTGGCCGCAGGTGCAGCAACAATTGGTATCGCTAACCTGGCTGCTCCTTTGCAGACTTTGGCGGAAAAAACAACCTATGCCGGAACAGGTGCCGATCCGGATGCCTGGTTTAATCAAATAAAGGGCAAACACAAGATTGTTTATGATTCCCCTCATCCCAACGGACTGTTTCCTTTTGCGTGGCCCCGGGTTTTTTTACTTACCAATGCAGCCACTGGAACTCCGGAAAACGACTGTGGTGTGGTAGTAGTCCTCCGTCATGATTCTATTCCTTATGCAATGGAGGACCGGCTCTGGGAAAAGTATAAATTCGGAGAAGTCTTCAAAGTAAATGATATGGCTTCCGGAAAGCCCGCTACCCGAAACCCCTTCTGGAAACCTGCCGCGGGTACTTATAAGGTTCCGGGCTTTGGTGTTATTTCAATAGGCATTAATGAATTACAGGATAGCGGAGTAATGTTCTGCGTCTGCGAAGCGGCTATAACTGTTTACAGTGCCGGAATTGCTGAAGGAATGAAAAAGGATGCAGCTGAAGTTAAAGCAGATTGGATGAAGGGAGTATTACCCGGTATTCAGCCTGTTCCTTCCGGTGTATGGGCATTAGGCCGGGCCCAGGAAAAAGGCTGTGGATATATTTTTGCCGGTTAAAAAGTTTTAAAAAATAATTTCCTCAGGAAGAGTTGCCGGGTGGCCGGGATAATGGAAGGTTCAATAGATTAATGAATTCTACCCTTCCGATTTTAAGGCTTCCCGGCAATATATTTATTACTATGTTTTTTTTGACCCCGATCTTAGGTCCAATCAATTATTTGTTTCGATAAGCGACTAAGAAAATATCGAAATTAAAAATATTATTGTCTTTAGGATTTCTTATATGCCTGCTTAATTACTTCAAAAGGCCCATATTTATGTTGCGACTCGGTGAAGGTGTCCGCATAAGGTCCAAACGGATGATCAACAGGTTTTTTTTCAATGTTAGGCCAATCCTTTGGGGTAATTGCTTTAGGCCTTGGTTGAGAATTTATGAAAGCGGCAACATCCCAGGCCTCTTCGTTTGTTAATAATGGGTTGTCGTAAGAAGTACCATTAGGCATATTGAATTTAACATATCCGGCCAATCTCGAAATCCGGTATAATCCCGCCCCGGTATTATAACTATTTTCTCCCCAGAGAGGCGGATAGATATAACCATTTCCCTCTTTATTAAGAATCCCTGTTCCTTCGGGTGTATGGCAGGATTGGCATTTTATCCGGTAAACCTGTTTTCCTTTTATCGGATCAGCTGCACGATCCAGATAGGGGAGATCAGCAATAGCTGACCCAACCGGTTTTTTTTTGAGTGGTACATTTCTGCCGATCCATTTAATGTAGGCCTGCATAGCCTGCATTTCATGCGAATTGCTATCCAGCGCTTTTCCATTCAGACTTCTTTCCAAACAATCATTGATCCTTTTGTAAATTGTTTCGATGGTTCCCGACCGTTCCCGGTATTTAGGATAATTAGCCGCAACCCCTCCATAATTATTACCCCAGAATTTGGTACCTGCTTCCAGATGGCAGTTCTGACAATTCATTCCGTTGGTAATGGTGGCAACTTTTCCTTTGGGTCCAAGATAAACGGAAGTTGAGGCAATAAGATCGCGGCCATATTGAATCAATGCTCCGTCTTCATTAACGGGTATAGCGCTACTATCAGGAGGGTTCCAGTAAACAATAGCTTCTGGCTTATTCGTGGTTGTTCCTGAAATGATATGACCAACCAACAAGGATATTCCTACTAAACCGGCAATCAGAACCAACAATAATTTTGGCTTAAAAGAAGGCATGTTATTTATTTCAGGATGATGTTATTGCTACCAATTTACCTGGCTATGATCAATTTTGTATGTCATAAACTTTCATTCAATATCAAAGCGTACAGCAGGAAAGAAACCATATCAAGGGTCCCATTATTAATGAGGGTAATACTTCCTATCATTCTTTTTTTTCTTTCGGAGAATCGGGTGCGAAAGAGAGAAACAAAAGCCCTCCCAGCATCGCTCCATATAAAGTAGATTTCGTTGGGTTAGACCATATGGCACAGGTGCCTGAATTACATCCAACAAATTTCCAATAAAAAAAGCCGGCCAATGAACCTGCCACGAGGCCGATGCCCGTCAGCAGTATAGATTTCTTATTCCTAAGAATGAACATCTTCACCATACAATCCTTTTAAACAAATTTACCAAATAAAGAATTTACGCAGAATATTGCTGCAAAACCTGCTGTAGTTGCCGGGTGTTTACTACTCCCGATTGGCGCCATTTTATTACGCCGTTCTGAAACAACATCAGGGTGGGTACTCCCTGCACATTATAGGATGCGGCAGCTCCCGGGTTCTTGTCGACATCCACCTTCAGTATTGTTACAGAATCCCCCACTTTATCCTTAACCTCTTTTAATATAGGAGCCATCATCTTGCAAGGACCGCACCATTCTGCAAAAAAATCCACCAGTACCGGTTTGCCAGAATTAATAATGTCATTGAATGCAGGCATGTTTTTATTTTTTTATTTCTTCAAATTCGACCATTTCTTCTGTACCGGGTCTTTTAGTTTTTATGGAAGGGGTGCTACAGCCGCCTGCAGAACAGCATTGGGTAGTAAACATGCCCAGGGCTACAAAAGCAGCGCCAAAAACCACGGAGGGCCAGTGTTGCTCACGTACACCCATAATTACAATGGGCAACCCTCCCGCAATTCGTACCAACCGGCAAACATTCCATTCAAACATTAATTTTTTCACGTAAGTCATGCTTATAATTTTCAGTATTATTAACGCCAAATATTTCTTTGTTTTGAACAGGATAGTCATTCCTGGTCAGCAATCGTTATTACAAATCCAAAATCAAATTTCGTCTTTATCCGTCCTTTGTTGTATGACTTTTATCACACATCAAGGCACTGAAAATGTTAAATTCCTCCTATGGGCAATTTCCGGCAGCATAAACTATTTCTTACCCTATTAATCTTTCTTCCAACCATTTATTTTACCTGAACGGAAAAAATTATCATCACATTCCTGTGAAACGTATTTTTGAATAAATATCGGCTATTGCTTAAGAATTACCTCCATCAACAACTTACTGAAGCTGGCTGCGATGAAGCCGGGCGCGGTTGTCTTGCGGGGCCCGTATTTGCTGCCGCCGTAATCCTACCACCCGATTTTTATCATCCCTTACTAAACGATTCAAAAAAAGTTACGGAAGTAAATCGCAACGAATTAAGAATATATATTGAAGAGCAGGCGCTGGCCTATGCTGTTGCCCGGGTAAATGAAGAGGAGATTGATCGTATAAATATTTTACAAGCTTCTATCAAAGCTATGCACCTGGCCATTGATCAATTAAAAATTACTCCTTCTTTCTTATTAATTGATGGCAATCG
Organism: uncultured Chitinophagaceae bacterium; assembly: GCA_963775145.1. Taxonomy (GTDB): domain Bacteria; phylum Bacteroidota; class Bacteroidia; order Chitinophagales; family Chitinophagaceae; genus Endoryza. The sequence continues at coordinate 3,484 of CAVZHZ010000002.1, read as the reverse complement.
CTTTGTTGCCTATCCAAAAATAAAACATCAGTGTATAATTAAAGGCGATGAATTATACGCTTCGGTTGCTGCGGCTAGTATATTAGCCAAAACCTGGCGCGATGAATACATGTTAAACCTCCATACGAATTTTCCTTATTATGACTGGAACACAAATAAAGGGTATGGAACTTTGGCTCATCGCAGGGCCATTGAAAAACATGGGTTATGTATCCACCACCGGAAATCGTTTCAATGCCTCCCGGTTCAGCTATCCCTTTCTATCTTATAGAATTAGAAATCGTTTTCCTGCTGATTAAACCCCGGTCTTGTCTGCTGGTCTTATTTAGGTTATTATTCTGAACACAAAAAAAAACTCATGAAAACGAAATTTGTAATAGCACTTGCCCTGATAATTGGATTATCTTATAGCGGTGCTAATGCCCAGGTGGCCAGCGGCCGTCATCAGAAAGCAAGAATTGCGCAAGGCGTGCGTAGCAGAGAACTTACCCGCGTTGAAACAAAGCGACTCGTAAAAGAACAGCGTCGTATTCACCGGCATACCCGCCGGGCGAAATTAAACGATGGTCATATCGGACCAGGAGAAAGAAGGATGCTGGCGTATGAAAAGCGGAAAGCCAATCGCCACATCTACCGTTATAAGCACAATCGTTTTGAAAGACCTTAATACGGATGGTTGAATATTCTATTGATTATCCCGCTGACCCAACCAGGCTGGCGGGATATTTTTTTTAGGCCAGGTCGGGAAAGAAACGTTTTTTCACAGCCAGCCATTCATCACGGATTATACTATAATAAACAGTATCGCGGCGGCGGTTACTGTGCATCTGCATATGGCTTCGCAATACACCTTCCTCATACATTCCAATTTTAAGGAGGGCGGCCCGGGCTCTTTCATTCAGGTAGTCTGTCTTAACTTCCACGCGCTCCATCTGCATCGCTTCAAAGGCATGACTTAATAACGCAAATTTTGCATTACGATTCACCCCGGTTCCCATAAAATCAATACCCAGCCAACTCCAACCTATTTCAATCCGTTTATCATAAAACGAAATATTTCCATAGCTGGTAGATCCGCAAATTTGATTATTGTCTTTATCAATAATGAGAAACGGCATCCGGTTGAAGGCCCTTCGTCCGGCTAAGGCTTCAACAATCCAATTCATTAAGGCAGTATCATCGCTCAGATCGAAAGTAAAATACTTCCAGATATCCGCATTTTTAGTTAGGATCTTTAATGCATGTACATCTTCGGGTTTAAGTAAGCGCAACTGCACACGCGGAGTTTCCAGTGTAAAGTCATCGGGAAAATATTTCTGGTAGTTTTCCTGTTGCATAAATTTTTTTATTGAGAGAAAAATAAATAATAAAAAGTGTGCTTCCTGATTCCATCACCCTTCCTGATCAGCCATACTATTTCCCATACCCGGCCGTATTTGTATTTAGCTCTTCCTTTATTCTTTTGGCCATGCACCCAATCCCTGCCTTATTATTTCAGGTTCATTTCCGGTACAATCAATAATGGTGGAAGGAATAAATCCACCAATATCCCCGCCAGCTACATATTCTACCTGGTTACCAAATTTATCAAAAATCACATCGGGGTCAGTAAGTTCTTCGGCCCTTTCGCCCGGTAGCGAGGCGCTCAGCAATGGCCGGCCTAACTCTTTTATTATTGCTTGCGCTATTTTATTATCAGGTATCCGCAAACCAATTGTATCTTTTTTGCTTTGTAATATTTTAGGCACTTCTTTGCTGGCCGGTAGAATAAATGTATACGGTCCGGGCAGATAACTTTTTAATAATCGGTAAAGGGGTGTTGATATACTCTTGGTGTACCTGCTAAGATCGCTTAGGTCTGAACAAATAAAAGAGAGTTGCGCTTTCTTGGGTTCTACATTCTTTATGCGGCAAATCCGTTCTACCGATTTGGGTTGAAAAATATCGCATCCTAATCCATACACCGTGTCGGTTGGATAAATAATGACAGCCCCTTTGATTAAAGCCTCCACCAGCGTGTGAATGGCTCTTGGCTGTGGGTTATCCGGATGAATACGCAATAACATAAAGCGAAAATTAAATATTTAGCAGCAAAGCTCCGCATCAATTTTAACAAGTCTGGATTTGTCTTTCCGCTACTTTAGACAGTTACATTTCAACATATAGTTTAATCTCTCTTTTCAAGAGGAATTTAGTATTAAATTTGCCAACAAAATGGGGATATGCGTTTACAACCGGTTGATGTAGTAGATACAATTAGTCCCGAGGAATTTAAGCAAAAGTATTACCTGCCACAGCGCCCGGTAATTATTAAAGACCTGGCAAAAAGCTGGCCAGCGTATACAAAATGGAACTGGGATTATTTTAAACAGGTAGTGGGGGACAAGAAAGTGGGGATTTATAATAATGTGAAGAGTGATGCATATACTCCCATTAACAAAGCCGATGAGTATACCACCTTTGGCGAGTATGTGGATATGATTCGAAAGGGTCCTGCTGCCTGGCGGATATTCCTGTTTAATATCTTTAATCATGCCCCCCAAATTGTCAACGATTTTACCTGGCCAGATCATTTAATGAAGGGTTTCGTAAAAAGGGTACCTATGCTGTTTACGGGTGGGCAGGGTTCAATTACTCACTTACATTTTGATATTGACCTCTCCCATATATTGCATACCCAATTCTTAGGGAAGAAAAGAGTATTGTTATTTCCTTATGCAGAGCAGCATAAGTTGTACCGCAAACCATATGAAGTATTAAGTATGGCAGATTTCAGTAATTATTTCGATCCTGCCAAAAGCAAAGTAAACACTACCGATTTTCCGGCCCTGGAACTGGTAAATGGACTTGAAGTAATATTAGAACATGGCGACACGCTTTTCATGCCTGCCGGATACTGGCATCATATGGAATACCTTGAAAGTGGATTTGCCATGAGCCTGCGCGCCTTGCAACCAAGCCTGGGCGGAAAATTAAAAGGAGTCTGGAATATAGTAGGGATGCGCAATATAGATACCCTGATGAAAAAAACAGCCCCTATTTGGTGGTATAACTATAAGAAAGACAAAATTTTCAAAGCCGCGGAAAAGGAATTGTCGAGCCTGGAACAGCAATAACCAAAAAAAGCCTGATTTTATTGACATAAATTAATAAAGGCCTACAGGTAGACTATCTTATTTAAATATTTTTAAAGAAATAATTGATTATTAGTGAAACACTCATTAATTTAGCCCTGCTTTACAAGTTGAAGCAACTGTTTCCTCTACACAGTTCTTAATCCAACTTCCTCTTTTTTCCAACCATCCAATTTCCCGTTTCATTCCAATTTCCAGTTTTGTTGATTAAGATATAATTCCATATTGGTTACATTTTTAGAATTTATCCGGCACCCCTCTTAGAAATACCCCTGTTGAAGTGTACTTGTTAATTGTTGAAAACTACCCGATTTAAATTATAACCAGGACTAACTGCATTTTACCTTCCC
>CAVZHZ010000001.1:0-221583 GCA_963775145.1 uncultured Chitinophagaceae bacterium | reverse complement strand
TATGCCTTACCTAAATTTTTTGAGTCATTATTTCATAAACACTTGCTGCGTGGCATAGTTGCTGGTACCCCAGCCATACTGTTTTCAGGCCCGGCGGACCATCGGATTTTCGTCCTAAATGTCCACCCAATCTTCCAATCCATATTACCGCTTGTTGTAAGGAAGGTGGTTGCTTGGGTATTTCTTGGTTTCTATGAATCAGCATGTACAGCGTTTTCCATTGTGCTTTTGTAAGCACTACCTCACAACTTACTTCCGGATGATGTCTTGATTCATATACCAATTGCATTACCCTGAATGCGGCCATGCTGTATACGGCTATTGCTTTTTGCAAACTCGTCGCTTCCTTTAACTGCAGCTCTTCTATCTTAGTGCCACTCTTTAGTACATAGTGAAATCTTTCTATCAACCATCTGAACGTATACCATTTTACACATTGTAAGGCGGTCGTTATATCGGCCACTTCTAATGTGGTTAATAATTTCCAATGAATAATATCTTCTTCCCTTTCCCGGCCGGGGTTGACTTCTTTAATCTCTATGGCAGTTAATTCTACACTTTCATAACTATGTTTATTATTTGCCGGCCGAAGTATTTCTACCCGATGGTATCTTACCTCTGCCTCTGCTTTAAGTTTTTTCTTACCCGTCTTATCCGGAATATTCAAACTAACGGTAGCGGCCACCGGTTGCATAGCCATATTGTCCCATAAATGACTGCCATTGGAAAGCTGACGATTATGTCTTGCCCGTATCAACAAATCGGTGTTTGATTCATAAGCATGAAAAAATAATTCATAAATATCGGCTTCCCTGTCAGCTATGTGGATTTTATGTATGGAGGGCCCCAACAACGTATTTACCTCCTGCATTCCTTCATACCAGCGATAACTTTCTTTACCGTCAAAACTGATTTGCTTACGTTTGGATGATTTACCCAATTCCACCAAAGGTCTTACCCATGTATGCTGATATAACAAGGATAATGGCAATCCTTCGGTGGTTGCGGCTATACTGCTGTAACATAATATTCCACGACCGTCTTTATTATCTAAATAACCCAACCCCTCTGCCTGTAAATCATTGTAGCTGATATTACTGATGTCCTGCAGTATGAGTAACTGCATATTGTCTGACACCTGATTTGCTCCATACAACATCATTGTTTTTTTCAGCGCTTCCATGCTCACCTCTTCATTCTTGAAAAACTCATACGTTGCCTTTGTATCATACCATCGTGGATTTTGTTTAGGAATACTGCAGCCTGGCTGGGTACTGATATTATTGATAAGGGTAACAAAACGCTCATCCCTGCGTATATCGCCAAAGTCTAAATGCGGGAAATCCTTTACGGTAATATTGTGCATTGCAAATGTTTATGTCAAAGAACATCATTATTTTTACCCCAGCAAAATTTGGGTAAAGGATAGCAGCGGTAGGCAGGCCACAAACTACAAACCTTCTTAATAATATTTTATCAGATGAATTCAAATTCCAACATAGTAGTCTGCTTTGGAGAATTAATGCTCGTCTCGATTGCCCGCCGGGGCAGCGTCTTCAACGCACGGAATCTCTTCGCACTTTTTTGGAGGTGCCGAAGCTAATGTGAGTGTCCTGCTTTCGCAATTAGGTGTACCGGTTCGGTATGTTACTGCATTGCCTGATAACCCGATTGCGCAGGCGGCGATCGATTCACTAAAGAGTTTTGGAACAGATACCCGGTTCATTCACCGGAGCGGGGAGCGGATTGGAATATATTTTACTGAAAACGGAAACAGCATCCGTCCATCGAAAGTAATATACGATCGGGCGCATCTTCCTTTTCAATACTTACCCCGGGAACCATTGACTGGAATAAGGAATTTGATGGAGCCAGTCATTTTCATTGGACCGGTATTTCTGCCGCCCTTACCCAAAATGCAGCGGATGTTTGCAGGGAAGCGCTGCCGATAGCCAAACAAAAAGGATTGACGATTTCTGCAGATATGAATTACCGAAGCACCTTATGGAACTATGGCCGGCACCCGTCCGAAATCATGCCTGAACTACTGGGTTATTGTGATATAATTACCGGCGATATTGATACCGCAGATACTTATTTTGGAATCAAAACCCCTGCGGATCTTTCGATTGAAAATAAATTCCGTTTTTGTTGTGAGGCCTTGTTAAAAAAACTACCCGCCCTTAAAATTATCGGAATGAGTTTTCGCGGCGCCAATGAAGTACAACAGCCAACTTACCAATGTGCCATTTGTATGAATCAGGAGATAATCCTTACTCCTGTTTATACCATTCCTCAAACTACCGACCGGATTGGAAGCGGAGATGCTTTTATGGGCGGGTTGTTATTCGGGTTTTTACAGAAACAAAATGCAAAACAAATAATATATACCGCCGCCGCCTGCGGTGTTTTAAAACATAGCATGGAGGGAGATTTCTCTATAATTTCGATCGGGGAAATTAACCAGTTCATCCAAAGCGGGCCGGTTAATAGAATCATAAGATAAACAGGTAACCAATAAAAAAGAAGTTATAATGAAACTGGCTGTTGCGCAGGGATTGCTACCGCCATTTAATCATACTAATCTAAAAACAGCCCAGCAGGTTTTAAATGCTATCTATGCGGGCGGATTACGCATTATAGAATTTACCAACCGATCTCCGAATGCCTTAGACGTTTTTCATTCCTTAATTAAATATGCAGATAAAAAATTACCCGACCTGGTAATTGGCGTAGGAACCATAATGAATGCAAAGCAAGCCAAACAATTTCACAAAGCCGGTGCCCAATTTGTTGTTGCGCCTACCCTGAATCTTGAAGTGGGGGCGTATTGTTCCAAACACGATTTGTTCTGGTGCCCCGGTGCGGGTACCGCTACCGAAATAGTACAAGGTCATGAGTGGGGTGCATCCCTGGTTAAAATCTTCCCCGCAGAAATTCTGGGACCTGCTTTTGTAAGAGCTTTGAAAGGACCTTGTCCATGGACCAAGGTTATGCCTTCGGGCGGGGTAACACAAGACGAAAACAATTTAAGAGAATGGTTCAAGAGCGGGGTTGAGTGTGTGGCTATCGGCTCCCAATTGTTGAGTAAGGAGATTATGGAGGAAGGAAATATGCTCCTGTTGCAAGAAAGGGTGAGTTGGTTATTGGAAACAATAAAGAACATAAGAAAAGAGAAATAACTCACGAATGCAAAATGGAATATCAGTAGCGTCTTGTTATTATAGATAGTAGTTCTTTGAAAATATTGCTGGGCAAGCATTTGAGCGAAATTTGATTTTAAACGATTTGAACAGGATTTCGATTTTTTGAATTACAATTACCTGTAATTCACTAGATTATGAATCAGGGCAAATATGTTTTTTCTCAACTTATTGAGTTTTTATCACCCAACGAGTTTAACCATTGTGTCCTTAGGTACAAAGGCAATTATAAGGTTAAAAGCTTCTCGTGCTGGCATCAGATGCTATATATGATTTTCGGGCAACTATCCAATCGGGAAAGCTTAAGCGATTTGATTGTTTGTCTGCAGTCGCAGAAAAATAAATCGTATCATCTTGGAATGGGAAGAGGAACTTCCAAGGCTAATCTTGCAAAGGCAAATGAGAAAAGAGATTATCGCATCTACGAGTCTTTTGCGTCCTCTTTAGTCGCACAGGCACAAGCATTGAGTATTCCTGATGAATCTTTTGAGTTACAAATAGACGCACCCGTTTATGCGATTGATGCAACAGTGGTAGACCTTTGTCTTAATCTGTTTTGGTGGGGGAAATTCAGAAGGCATAAAGCGGCCGTTAAGTTGCATACCATGCTCGATGTAAAAACTAGTATACCCACCGTTATTTTTATTACCAGCGGTGCGGTACATGAAGTAAATCTGCTGGATCATTTTCCTATTGAGGAAGGCAGCTATTACTTGCTGGATAAGGGTTACATCGAATTTGAAAAACTTTATCGCATCCACAAATCAGCGGCTTATTTTGTGATGCCAGCCAAAGACAACTTCGCATTCGTCCGGCTCAATTCACGTACAGTTGACAAACAATCCGGAGTTATCTGCGATCAAACTGTTCGCCTCAAGAACCAACTTGTTTCGCTCAAATATCCTCCTGAACTCAGGAGAGTTAAATACCGCGATGCAGAAACCGATACGCAACTCGTCTTCATTACCAACAATTTTGAATTAAGGCCTGATGAAATCGCAGCATTATACAGATACCGATGGAAAATTGAATTGTTTTTCAAATGGATCAAACAACATCTGAAGGTGAAAACATTCTGGGGTTACAGCTTCAATGCTGTAAAGACACAAATTTATATAGCTATGATTACTTATCTGCTTGTCGCTATCATAAAGCATCAGCTAAAACTTAAGCAATCGCAGTATGAAATACTTCAGATACTAAGTATATCACTACTCTGTAAAATCCCATTAACCGAACTGTTTTCAAACACTGATCAGCAATATGTCAAAGAACCAGAATCTAAACAATTGAATATCTTTAACTAATAACAAGACGCTACTGAGCGAATATCTTAAATATAGCCATTTAAGACAATCTTTCTATTCCTGGCCGGCCGGCGGACTTTTTACTTTGTCCGTGTTTCGTTCGGGTCATCTTCCGAGTTAAAGCGTTTGCTGAGCAGAAACCATCATATTTACTCCGAACAATGTGCTGAGAAGAACTAAACAAGAGATGCGTGACAACAACCTTCCCGTTATCCTTGTCTCATAGAATTCGGATTTATCTAACATAATAAAAGAGCTAACTTCAAATCATCAATCTTCCCTGGCCATTTTACAGAAGGCTCTGAGTTTATTATTCAGTTGCCAGTTGTCTGAATCACAGATTAATGGGATTAAAAGATTACACGGATGCAGACCATGAGAAAAAGGTTTATTTGTTAATCTAAAATCAGTGAAATCCATCAATCAGTGACAATCCCTGCCTTGCCGGCAGGCAGGCGTGATTCAGACGAGTTATGATATTGTAAAAGCATATGGAGGTGATCTGAAGGTGGAAACAAAACATGTAGAAGGCTTGCCTGCCGAAGCTTCAGCGCAGGCAGGGAGTGAGTTTATTATTCAGTTGCCAGTTATCTGAATCTAGGATTTATGGGATTAAAGGATTGCATGTGAAGATGTATCCTAATCCTGTTAATCCTAAAATCAAGAAATCACGCCTGCGGCAAGCAGGCTGATTCAGACAATTTATGATATTGTTAAAGCACATAGTGGTGAATTGAAATTGAAACCTCATTCAGCATCAGAATGAGCACAAAAAAAGACCCGGAAATCTCCGGGTCTTCTCAGTGGTGTGGGGCGGGATTGAACCGCCGACACAAGGATTTTCAGTCCTTTGCTCTACCAACTGAGCTACCGCACCTTTTACCAGCCGTAGCCTTGGCGAAGGCTGGCTATATGTAAAATCCAGAATTAAAAACCTGCCTACCGTCAGGCGGGTGAAGAATTTAAAAGTCCTTCTAACTCAACATTTTTTTTCAGATCAGCCACCGGAGCCTAAAGGCCTTGGCGGGGGGCAAAAATAAGGGTTGATCGTAAAATGGCAAAGAAAATTTAATGTGCGAATTTGAGGATGTGCGAATGTGCGAATGCTTGGGAATCAGAGATTCAGCATTTTATTCCCGCATCAAAAATGAAAAGAAAGGTTGCCAAGTAATATAATCCACAAGATTGTGTCAATGGAAGCAATTTTCAAATTATGGGATCTCATTCGCAAATCCGCACATTAGCCATTCGCACATTAAACACTCTACATTCCGTATTGCGACAAGAATTTAATCCTCATTATCTTCAATTGTTCCCAGTTATATCCGCCATCGGCCAATTCTTCCTGCGCCACCTGCAACGAAGAAGTTTCGCAGCCTTTGAAATAATCGAGTATCTCCTCCTGCTCTTCATCGCTCAGCATTTCCGTGATAGCATAATCGAGGTTGAGTTTGGTACCACTCGCGGCAATCGTTTCCATTTCTTCCAGCATCTCGTCCATGCGCCAGTTCTTATTCCGGGCGATATTTTCGAGCGGGATCTTTTTATCCGTTTGCTGAATGATATATACTTTATTACCACTTTTATTCACCACACTCTTCATAACAAAATCATCCGGCTTCACTATATCATTTTCCGCCACATATTTTGTAATGACGTCTACAAAAGGCTTACCGTACCGGATCGCTTTTCCTTTGCTCACTCCCTGGCATTTCTCCAGATCGGCCAGCGAAGTAGGATATAAAGTGGCCATATCCTGCAGGGATGTTTCGAGGAAAATGACAAATGGAGGTAATCCCTTTTTCTTGGCTTCCTTCTGCCTTATTTCTTTCAGCATCTCAAATAGCCGTTCATCCGTGGCGCTGCCGCCGGCGGCTTCTGATCCTTCTTCATCATCGGCATTGGCTTCTTCAAACAAATTATTCAATACAATTTTAAAAGACTTCGGTTTCTTAAGAAAGGCCTGCCCGGCTTTGGTAATTTTCAATACACCATATTCCACAATATCCTTACTTAATAAATTTTCGAGCAGCATTTGCCTGATCAGTGAGTTCCAGTAATGCTCGGGCTGATCGTTCCCAATTCCAAACTCTGCCAACCCTTCATGGCGATACATCGCAATAGCCGGCGTGCGCTTACCGGTAATGATATTAATAGTGTAATCGGTGGCAAAGCGCTCATCCAATGCCTTTATAGCCTTTAATGCCTTTACTACATCGTCTTTCGCTTCCACTCGTTCTTTCGGGTGCAGGCAGTTATCGCAGGCACCACAATTTTCAATAGTGTATTCCTCTCCAAAATAACTCATCAGTACTTTTCTCCGGCACACACCGGTTTCGGCAAAGGCTACGGTTTCACTAATCAGTTGAGCCCCCACTTCCCGTTCGCTTAATGGCTTGTCGCGCATAAGGTGTTCCAACTTGGCAACATCTTTATGCGAATAATAGAGGATACATTTTCCTTCCATGCCATCGCGCCCTCCGCGACCAGTTTCCTGGTAATAATTTTCGATCGACTTGGGGATATTGTAATGAATCACGAACCGGATATCTGGCTTATCAATACCCATTCCAAATGCGATGGTGGCGCATATTACCTGTACATCTTCATTTAGAAAAAGATCCTGACGCTCGGTTCTTAATTTACTATCTAATCCCGCATGATAGGCCACCGCTTTTATGCCATTGGCATTTAATATATCCGCCAGTTCTTCGGTGGTTTTACGATTGAGTGTATAAATGATTCCGCTCTTGGTCTTCATACTTTTTATGAATCGCACAATGCTTTCATCCGTCTGGCTTTTCTTTATTTTGGGAAGTATCTCGTAATGAAGATTGGGGCGGTTAAAAGAAGAAATAAAAATCTCCGGATTTCTTAACCCGAGGTTTTGAACGATATCGCTCTGTACTTTTGGAGTGGCGGTTGCTGTTAACGCGATAATAGGAATATCCGGATTTATTTGGGTCATCATCTCTTTCAATCTTCGATATTCCGGTCGGAAATCGTGTCCCCATTCCGAAATACAATGGGCCTCATCCACAGCGAAGAATGATAGCTTGAGATCGCTGAAGAAGTCCATGTTTTCCTGCTTCGTTAGTGTTTCGGGGGCCACATAGAGCATTTTTGTGCGACCGCTAAGCAGGTCGTCGTGTACTTCCTTTATCTCTTTTTTATTAAGTGTCGAATTCAGGAAGTGAGCAATATCATCGCGACTGCTGAAGCTGCGCACGAGGTCCACCTGGTTTTTCATTAGTGCAATCAGGGGACTTACTATAATGGCTACTCCTTCACTTATGATGGCGGGTAATTGATAACACAAGCTTTTGCCTCCCCCGGTAGGTTTAATGACAAAAGTATCATTACCGGCCAATAATGTTTTAATTATGGCTTCCTGGTTGCCTTTAAATGAACTGAAACCGAAACGTTCCTGTAATGCTTCGTATAAAGCAGCAGTAGATATGGTTCCATTTTTAGACTTGCTGCTGGTCTCTTTTTTGGTTGTTTTTGCTGATTTTGATGCAGCTTTTTTAGTGGTTGTTGCCATGCGCTGTTATTTCCTGCTCACAAATATTTATCAAGTTGAACTTTTTAAGTTACCAAAAAAGCGGGAAGACTCCTTAATTATTTTATCCGAGAGCTTTTGGGGCAAGCGGGCTATAAAAGAAAGAATCCGCTTTTTTGGAAGGGGGCAAAGCTACAAAAAATCGCTTGCTCTAAAAGGGCGCATTTGTTAAACTATCTGGGTCATGGTTTATGGGATTTGGCATATTGAAAGCAGGAAGAGGTTGTGTTGGCTGTTGGTTATATGGTAATTCCCTTTCCGGTTTCCTGGAAGAATATTCCGTCTGATTGAATGAAACTTTTGTGAAGCCGTTGGCTTCTACATTCCGGCAGATCACCCAAAACGAATCGAATAAACCCCATCTGCTCCCCTCCCTTCCATAAATCCCATCAATATAACAAATCTTGGGTCAGACATCTTATTTTTGCGCCTTATCATGAATTCCACTTCCATAAAAGCGTTGGCCATAAGAACCGTAAAACTGGAATCGGCAGCGATTGCCCAATTGGAAAATTCGATCAATGCAGATTTTGTAAAAGCTACCGAGTTAATAAATGCCTGCAAAGGGCGCCTGGTAATCAGCGGTATTGGCAAGAGTGCCGTAATTGCGCAAAAGATTGTAGCTACATTTAATTCTACAGGAACCCCGGCCATTTTTATGCATGCAGCAGATGCTATTCATGGCGACCTGGGTATGGTTCAGCAGGAGGATATTGTAATTATCATAAGCAAAAGCGGAGAAAGTCCTGAAATAAAAGTGTTGGTACCGCTGATCCGCAATTTTGGGAATACGATTATTGCGATTGTAGGGAATACTGAATCATATCTCGCCAAACAATCAACCCTCATCTTAAACACCACGGTTTCGCAGGAGGCTTGTCCAAACAACCTGGCCCCTACGTCCAGCACCACCGCCCAAATGGTAATGGGCGATGCATTGGCAGTAGTTCTAATGGAGATGAAAGGATTCGGGAGCGAAGATTTTGCAAGGTTTCATCCCGGCGGAACACTGGGGAAAAAACTATACTTACATGTATCAGACTTGTATATGAATAACGAAAAGCCGCAGGTTATAGACCAGGCATCGTTAAAAGAAGTGATTGTAGAGATATCGAAGAAGCGATTGGGGGTAACCGCTGTAGTGAATAATAAAAATGAATTACTGGGTATTATTACCGACGGCGATCTTCGGCGGATGCTGGAAAAAAATAATTCATTGGAAGGCGTAAAAGCCAGTGATATAATGACCGCCCGCCCGCATATCATATCGGCGGATGCATTGGCAGTTGAGGCATTGGATCTCATGCGTACTAATGATATAACTCAGTTGGTAGTTACAGAAGGTAAAGCATATCTCGGAATCATACATTTGCATGATCTGGTACGGGAAGGACTTTTATGAGTAATAAGTTGATTTGTTGAAACGTTAATCCACAGGCTTAATGGGAGTATTCAATTTTATAAAATGAACAAACATCACTATGTGGCCATTATGGCCGGGGGTATCGGGAGTCGTTTCTGGCCAATGAGCCGCACCAATTTTCCAAAACAGTTTCTGGATATCTTGAATACAGGCGAAACACTTATTCAGGCCACTTATTCCCGTTTTGCCAGGTTTATTGCCGAAAGAAAATATTTTTGTAGTTACTTCCAATGAGTATATCAATATTGTAAAAAAGCAATTACCCGATTTGCCGTTACAGAATATTTTGGGAGAACCATCCCGTAAGAATACGGCACCCTGCATCGCCTATATTTCATTTAAACTGCAACAACTCGATCCGCATGCGTCCCTGATTGTCGCACCTTCCGACCATTTAATTCTGGATAATATCGCTTTTAAGAAAGTGTGCGTCGAAGCGCTGGCTTTTGTGAATAAGCACAATGCGTTCATCACGCTCGGTATCAAGCCTAATTATCCCAATACGGGGTATGGTTATATTCAATACGATCAGCATTCAGTAACTGATAATGTATTTAAAGTAAAAACATTTACTGAAAAGCCTAACCTGGAACTGGCGAAAGCCTTTTTGTCAAGCGGAGAATTTTTATGGAACGCGGGCATTTTTGTATGGCAGGTAAAAAATATTATTACGGCCTTTGAAAAATATATGCCGGAGATGTATGATGTGTTTTCGGCAGAGAAAGATAAATTTAATACTACCGAGGAAGCCAAAGCTATCAACGCTATATACCCGCAATGCACGAATATTTCCATCGACTTCGGGGTGATGGAAAAGGCCGATAATGTTTACTTAATTCCTTCTTCTTTTGGCTGGAGTGATTTGGGGACCTGGAACAGCGCGTACGAAAACCTCGAAAAAGATTATCTGGGGAATGCAGTTGCCGGGGAAAATGTTATTGTGTTTGACTCGCACCGTTGCATGATTCATAATAATAACAGCAAATTACTGGTACTACAGGGATTGGAGGATTTTATTGTAGTGGATACCGACGATGTGTTACTCATCTGTAAAAAGGAAAAAGAACAGGAGATTAAGGAATATGTGGCGGAAGTGAAGAGGAATAAGGGGGAGAAGTATTTGTAATGTGCGAATGGCGAATGTGCGAATGTGCGAATGTGCGAATGTGCGAATGTGCGAATGTGCGAATGTGCGAATGTGCGAATGTGCGAATGTGCGAGGGATGGGATGTGCGAATGTGCGAATGAAATTTTTTGGCTTGCTAAGGTATAATTAGAAATCCTTGGCTGCAAAAGAAAAAAACAATTTAATAGGGGAATTTTCTGATTCCCGATACAGCCTTTTCCTTGACTGAGTTTTGTAGCTTTTGGGCTCAAAGCATTTTTATGAATAGGGAAAGTATTGATAGGAACGTTGTATTAAAACTAGCATTTGATTTTGCCTTGCTGATAATGGAATTCTGCGGGAAATTAGAAGCCGACCGGAAATTTATAATTGCCCGTCAGTTGTTGAAATCAGGAACATCAATTGGCGCAAACGCAATCGAGGCGCAAAATGCCGAAAGTACAGCAGATTTCATACATAAGTTCAAGATAGCGGCCAAAGAAGGTGAAGAAACCGAATATTGGTTATTACTCTGCAAATATTCCTCAGGTTATCCTGAAACAAAAGAGCTTTTGACCAGGATCGGGGAACTTAACAAAGTCATTGGCAAAATTATTAGTACCTCCAGGAGAAAAAAAAGATTTAATAGCATATTTTTTGGATTGTTGGCCCAGGGGATTTAAACTACAGACGTAATGCAAGATTATTTCTTATTTATTCTATCCGATAATTTTAATCATGTATGTTGCACCTAATGAATTCGCACATTCGCACATTTGCACATTCGCACATTAGAAGTCATTCGTAAATTAATATTACATGAATCTAATCAACATCCTCTTCCTCGATATTGAAACCGTTCCCCAGCATCCTTCGTTTGATTTGGTTCCGAACGACTGGAAAGAATTGTGGAGTAAGAAAGCAGAAGCGTTATTACGTAATCGGGAGGAAGAAACGGTAGAAAGTATTTATGGGCGTGCCGGAATTTACGCCGAGTTTGGTAAAATTATTTGTATCAGTTGCGGAGTTGTCCAGGGGACAGGAGATCAGAAAAAGCTTCTGATTAAATCTTTCTATAACGAAGACGAAAAAGTGTTACTCTATGAATTTTGCGAGATGCTGAAAAAATGGGCCACCGATCCAACAAAATGTCTTTGTGCACATAATGGAAAGGAATTCGATTTTCCCTATCTATGCCGCCGGTTAATTATTAATGCGATGCCCATTCCGGCTATGCTTAATATGGCCGGAAAGAAACCCTGGGAAGTAAATCACATCGACACGATGGAGCTTTGGAAATTCGGCGACTTTAAGAATTATACATCTCTCAATCTCCTGGCCCTTTCGTTGGGAATTCCCACACCAAAAGATGATATTGACGGAAGTATGGTGGGTGATGTATACTGGAAAGAGAAAAATATGAAACGAATAGCAGACTATTGCCAGAAAGATGTGGTGACGGTGACCCAGGTGTATTTGAGGATAGTGGGGGATTCATTAATAAAGAAAGAGAATATTGAAATTAAAAGCTAAGCATCAAATATGCTAATTTGCGAATGGCGAATTCTTCTTTTTCACAAACTTTGAAAAAAGGGAACTTTCATTCTGAGAGCTAGCCGTTCATTATTTACTAAAGCAAACCATATGCAACGAACAAACTATTCTTCTGGTGCCAAATGGGAAGATATTGTGGGCTATAGCCGGGCGGTGCGTATGGGGAATATCATTGAAGTTACTGGTACGGTAGCGGTAGACGATAATAGTCTGCTCGTAGGAGGTAATGATGCATACGAACAAACAAAATTCATTATTCAGAAAATTGAAAAAGTGTTGCAGCGGGCTGGGGCTTCTCTGCAGGATGTGGTGCGTACCCGAATGTTTGTAACAGACATCTCCCGCTGGGAAGAATATGGAAAGGCGCACGGAGAGTTCTTTAAAAGTATTAAACCCTGTACCAGTATGATCGAAGTAAAAGGACTAATTGATCAATCCTATCTGATAGAAATAGAAGCGACGGCTATAATTACTTAATGGCGAATAACAAATGGCCGATTGGCGAATGTGAGAATGGTGAACTACTGTCATGAATATTTGGGGGAAGATTCTTATTTCCATTTTTGGGTTCCAAATCATTATTATAATAAAAGCAGCTTTAATTGTAGAAGTCAAAACTTGATCTTACTGACATTGTACATAAAAATCGTATTTATTTTATTTGGTTTTCATTCTTTTATTTTCTCTCTGCCTCTGCGGTTCACGATATTTTCACCGCGGAGGCACAGAGGCGCAGAGTTAGATGATCAATTGCATTGTCTGAAAAGTCAAATATTGAATTTTACATTTTTAATGAATCACCTCAAAAAAGGCCATTTCCAAATTTGATGCATTCGCCATCCGCCATTTGCATTCTGCGAATTACTCTCTACAACACTAACACCCCTTTTGCTATAAACTGAAGTTCTTTTTTGGGTTGAGTGATTTTCTTTATCTCTTCTTCGCTCTTACCGGCATCTTTTGCATAGTGTTGCAATTGTTTTACCGATACTTCTTTCACTACCGCTTCCCCTTCGAGAACTACTTCTTTGCCCACAATATCCTTCGGCATAAAAAAGCCATAGTCTTTAAACTTAACCATTACTTTTTCTCCATTGGCTTTTTCCAGTTTCATCCAGCAGCCTTTTTCCAGGCACACCTCGGATACCTTACCGGTAATCTTTCCTTCGTATTTATTTTCTTTCAGATTTTGATCCAGGTCGTTTACAGCGATCGATCCGGTGGCCGTAGTACCGGCACCATAGGTAACGCCTTTTTCAGCAGATCTGGGATTTTGTGCCTGTAATGCCAAACCTATTACCAGGGCAACGATCGCTAATAATCCTTTTTTCATGCGTTTTAAATTTAGACAAAGATGCTTCGAAAATCCTTTACCTACAACAATGTACCGTTAAAAATTACCAGTTTGTGGTATTGTCGGGGATTCCTTTTAATTGTCCCTTTGTAAGGTTGGTATTCGCCAGCATCGGCTTTTCCCGTAATGTTAGTGTCCACTTTTTCTCATGTGGCGCCCTGCCAGTTCGCGTTGGCGGGGTTTTTTTATGAACAGCCAAGAGGTTTTTCTTAGGATTTCCAAGAAAATTAGCAGAAAAAATACTAAAATAATTAGTGTTGATAAGATAATTTCCCCTACATTTGACATTCAATAATTTTGATTAAAACTTACTACCATGTCAAACGCAGAAAAATTAAAAGCTCTAAAACTTACTATTGATAAGATCGATAAGGATTATGGAAAAGGCAGTGTGATGATGATGAATGAGAAGACGGATATGGAAATTGAAGTGATTTCCACCGGCTCCATTGGACTGGATATGGCCCTTGGTATTGGAGGGTTGCCCAGAGGACGTGTGGTAGAAATATATGGTCCGGAAGCATCGGGTAAAACCACCATTGCCATTCATGTTATTGCGGAAGCACAAAAAAGAGGGGGTATGTGTGCCATTATTGATGCTGAACATGCGTTTGATAGCGCCTATGCAAAAAAATTAGGAGTAGATGTTGATAATCTACTCATCTCTCAGCCCGATTATGGTGAACAAGGGCTGGAAATTGCCGATCGGCTTATTTTATCCGGCGCATTGGATGTGGTAGTAATTGACTCCGTAGCGGCATTGGTTCCTAAAGGAGAACTGGAGGGCGAAATGGGGGATAGTAAAATGGGATTGCAGGCCCGTTTGATGAGCCAGGCTCTTCGTAAACTTACCGCCACGATCAATAAAACAAATACCATCTGTATTTTTATCAACCAGCTTCGGGAAAAGATTGGGGTGATGTTCGGTAATCCCGAAACAACCACCGGCGGTAACGCCTTAAAATTCTATGCTTCCGTTCGGCTGGATATCCGCCGGATGAGCCAAATAAAGGATGGAGATGAAGCGGTCGGTAACCGGGTAAAAGTAAAAGTGGTTAAGAATAAAGTGGCACCGCCATTCCGTTCTGCCGAATTTGATATCGTATTTGGAGAAGGTATTTCTAAAGTTGGTGAAATCGTTGATATGGGTGTTGAACTGGGTATCGTTCAAAAAAGCGGTAGCTGGTTCAGTTATAATAGCGATAAACTTGGCCAGGGAAGAGAAACAGTAAAGCAATTACTGCACGACAACCCCGAACTGGCTAAAGAAATTGAAACAAAAATTCGGGAAAAGATCAAAGAAATGCAGGTGGCCTGAGAAATAAGTAAAAGGCACCCCTCGTATATTCTTTATAACTGTAAGATGTTTTGTTTGGGTTAGTAAGTAAAAAAGAGTTCCGGTTCTCCGGGACTCTTTGCTTTTATACAGAATAGCGTTAAGTTCTTGCTGAAGGTTGAGCGGTGGTTTGAGAAAAAGCACTAATAGCTTAAAATAAAAAAGGGACCCGAATGGAAATTCAGCCCCGTTTTAAAATCCAATATCCTATGAAAAACCATGGTGAAACTAATACCCTTTTTCCAATTGTGCAATAGTATTAGTACTAAATTTTTTATTTGGGGAAAACCTTTGTCAATTTTTTACCAGTTTTTCCTGGATATGGGTATTTAATTGGCGATTAAAGATGTGCAGGATATAAGCGCCCTTTTCAAGAGAGGAGATATTTAATAACTGGAGGCCCGATAACTGTGCCTGGGTCAACCGAACCTTGCCAAATGCATCTACAATAGTGATGTCAATGGCCTGCTCTGACCTTATAATAAGTACATTGTCGGCAGGGTTCGGGTAAAAGCGAAAAGATAAATTACCACCAACCTGGGCCGTTACAATACCGGAATATATGACGGTGCCATTAGCCGCACTATATCGGATTCTGTATTGATTTTTACCCCTGGCCGGCTCTTCATCTACCCAATTCATTTTTAAGAGCCCGGAGGTTTGTTTTAAAACGGCAATGGTTTCGAATTCCTTTCCATTGCTGCTCCGTTCCACTGAAAAGAAGTCGTTTTGATTATTAAGGGCTTTCCAGGAAAGGATAATCTTTGAATTATCCCGCACTACAGCATCCAATTCGGTGGTGATTGTGTTGGAATCCGGGATAGCCGGAATGATGGTATCAGGCAAACTGATCGATGCCTCTTCCTGGGAAAAGCAATCAAAGAGGCATAGACAGCATAAGCCGGTAAGCAAATATTTAAACATAGAATTGTAATGGGTAGAGAAGGATGAGTTGTTCACAATTTTTGTGCCCAAATGTGGAAAACGTCACAATTCATTGAAAATTTGCCGGCCTGCGTTAAAGATTACTGAAAACAGGATTACCTTTTGGGCAAACTGGTATCAATAAAAAACAAATGGAGAGGACCCGAACACTCAAAAGCCGTAAAAGGATCGCCCTCGTGGCCCACGATCATAAGAAGAAGGATCTTATTGAGTGGGCTATTTATAATAAGATTGAACTGGCCCGGCATGAACTGATCTCAACAGGTACTACCGGAAAGTTATTGGAAGAAAAACTGGACCGGCCCGTAAAAAAAGTATTAAGCGGACCACTGGGTGGTGACCAGCAAATCGGGGCAATGATTGCGACGGGTGATATTGATGTACTGATCTTCTTTTGGGATCCCATGGAAGCCCAGCCCCATGATAGTGATGTAAAAGCCCTGCTTCGGCTTGCCATTGCCTGGAATATTCCAACCGCATGCGACCGCGCCACCGCTGATTTTATGCTTACGTCCCCCCTGATGCAGGAAATATATGAATCAATACTGCCCGATTATGATGATTACCTGAAGCGGCGGGTAACCTGATTGAATTAACTTAGCCGGGAGAGATTCCTTAATACCCTTTGTCGGGGTCCGAAGAAGCCCCGGTAATTATTTCCTCCAAAATAGATTTGGTCGCTGTGGCGCCAAACCGTGAACATCCCAGGTTTCGCACCTCTATAGCCCGATGCAGCGTTCGTACACCACCCGCCGCTTTTACTTGTATATGTGGTAAAGCAAATTGCCTCATTATTTTCAGGTCTTCGTCGGTGGCACCTCCCCCCGCATAGCCGGTAGAAGTTTTCACCCAATCAGCATTAACCTCATTGCAAATAAGGGTGGCTTGTTTTATTTCTTCCTTCGTTAAATAAATGTTTTCAAAAATCACTTTTACTTTTACCTGTTGTGCATGGGCGATCCCGATAATTGCGCCAATATCCTTTTTTACATATTCATATTCTCTGCTTCGCATCTTGCCTATATTTATTACGACATCCAGTTCCGCGCACCCATTTTCAATGGCCTCCTGTGCCTCTGTCACCTTGGTCAATGTGGTTGTTGTACCATGAGGGAATCCAATAACGGAAGTAACCAATACCTCGCTTTCTTTTAATATCGATCGGGCGAGTATTACATCGCTCGGTCGTACACAAACCGAAGCAACCTGGTATTCATCGGCCAGTTTACATCCGGCAATTATATCAGCGTCCGTCAGTGTTGGATTTAACAGGGAATGATCAATCATTTTCGCAATCTCCTGGTACGTGGGCATAAAACACTTTTCTTAAAGATAACAGATTCTTTCTGGCCCCTTCGTCTTAATTTTAATTTCCGGAAGGGATAGAATTATTCGCTTAAAAAAAGAAATGAAACATGAAAAAATTTGTTCTCTTGTTCACAGGCTTACTAATAGCAACCTCGCTTATTGTTGCACAAAACAAATCGATCAGTGGATTTAGTACCTCATCTGCCGTACAACAATTTAACTGGGAAGAAAAGTATGATCAAATACTAAAACCAGGTAATGTAGATAAGTTAATTAAGGATATGTCTGCCCGGCCCCATCATGTGGGCTCACCCGGAGGCAAAGCCGTTGCTGAGTATATCCAGAAATACTTCCAGGACCTGGGTTATGATTCAAAAATTGAGGTGCTGTATACCTTGTTCAGCACGCCCAAAGAAAGAATATTGGAAATGACCGGGCCTGTTAAATTCAAAGCTTTATTAAGTGAACCTGTTTTAAAAGAAGATGCTACCTCTAATCAAACCAAAGATCAATTACCTACTTATAATTGCTGGAGCGCCGATGGAGAGGTTAACGCAGAACTTGTTTTTGTGAATTATGGCCTGCCCGAGGATTATGAAACCCTCCGTCAGTTAGGTATTGATGTGAAAGGGAAGATCGTTATAGCTAAATATGGACGGTCCTGGAGAGGCATCAAACCAAAGGTAGCCCAGGAGAATGGGGCCATTGGTTGTATCATATACTCAGACCCTGCAGAGGATGGTTATACAAAAGGAGATGTATATCCGTTGGGCGCCTATAAAAATGAGTTTGGTGTTCAGCGGGGTTCAATAATGGATATGCCCGTTTACCCGGGCGATCCGCTTACACCCGGCTATGGTCACACGCAGGATGCAAAAACTTTGGCACAAAAAGACGCGACTAATTTGCTGAAGATACCGGTTATTCCCATCAGCTACCACGACGCGGAACCATTATTGCGCTCGCTCAGCGGCCCTGTTGCTCCTGATGGATGGGGAGGCGGTTTACCGATCACCTATCATATTGGTCCCGGCAAATCCATGGTGCATCTCAAACTACTATTCAATTGGGAGATCAAACCTTTATACAACGTCATTGCCAAATTAAAAGGAACCGAATTCCCGGATGAATGGGTGATTCGCGGCAATCACCACGATGCCTGGGTGAATGGAGCCAACGACCCTATCAGCGGAATGGCCGCGCTTATGGAAGAAGCGAGGGCAGTATCGGAATTGGTTAAACTTGGATGGAAGCCAAAGAGGACACTGGTGTATTGTGGATGGGACGGGGAAGAACCAGGTCTGTTGGGAAGTACCGAATGGGCTGAACAAAATGAAAAAGAATTACAGCAAAAGGCAGTGGTATATATTAATAGTGATGGCAATGGCCGCGGTTTTTTTGGAGCCGCCGGCTCTCATGCCCTGGAAAATTTTGTGAGTGACGTGGCACGCGATGTTACTGATCCGCAAACCCAGATCAGCATTCTAGAAAGAAGTCGGGCAAAAGCATTGGTAAGTGCTTCTTCAGCTTCCTCAAAAAAAGCCTTACTGGCAAAAAAATCACTTCCGCTGGGCGCCCTGGGTTCGGGCTCCGACTATTCTCCATTTTTCCAGCACCTGGGTATTCCTTCGCTAAACCTGGGTTTTGGAGGAGAGAATGATGGGGGGGAATATCATTCTATCTACGATTCATACGATCATTATAAGCGATTTAAAGATCCTAAGTTTGAATATGGTGTAGCCCTGGCAAAAGCGGCCGGCAGAGCCACGATGCGTATGTCGAATGCCGAGTTGTTACCTTTTGATTTCAGGTCGTTGCAAAAAACAGTGAGTACTTATGTAACGGAACTAATTACTTTGCTTGACCAGCTTCGGGAATCCACCAGTATAGAAAATCAACTCATCAAAGAAGGGCGATATATTCAGGCATCTGATCCTACAGAAAAGTATTTTCCACCCGCTCCGAAGGAGGAAGTTCCCTTTTTGAATTTTGCTTCTCTGCAAAATGCATTAACAGAAATGGAGAGAGCCTGCCAATCGCTGGGTCAGACAATGAACAAAACAGAGTTGAGTTCCAGTCAAAAAAATAAGTTGAACATACAATTATACCAGGCCGAGCAGCGGTTGTTATTGCCCGATGGATTACCGCGTCGTAGTTGGTATAAACACAGCATTTATGCACCTGGTTTTTATACGGGATACGGAGTTAAAACATTACCCGGTATCCGCGAAGCGATTGAACAGAGAGATTGGAAAGAAGCGCAGGATCAAATTGAAAAAGCGGCCGCAGCTATAAGTCAGTTCTCGGCTTACTTAAGTAAGGCCGCAAAACAATAATAATAAATAGCTATTAAATTACTTTACTGTTTTTGCCTCAGCTCTTTGCCAGAGAAAGTAAAAAAATATACTTAAAATTAAATTGATAATAGCCCAGGTAAACAACATAAAAGAAGCACTGCCGGGTCTGCCTGAATAATAAGCACCACCTGCAGTACAAATCAATACATTGAATACTGAATAGAATAGAAAGTGTTTTATTGATTTATTCATAAATCGTATTTATTAATACGAAAAATAATGGTTGCTTAACTATATAAATATACTAAAATACTTTACAGTATCCTAAACTAAATAAAGAATATTTTGAGGTAAGCGATCTATTTCATAATTCGATTTGATTATGCCATTCAATTTACAAGCACCTTATTCTCCCGCTGGTGATCAGCCGCAGGCTATCCAGGAGCTGACAGAGGGAATCTTAAATGGTGAAAAATATCAAACGCTGCTGGGGGTAACCGGTAGTGGTAAAACATATACCATTGCCAATGTTATTCAAAATGTTCAAAGGCCCACACTCGTTCTGACACACAATAAAACATTAGTAGCGCAATTGTATGGCGAGTTTAAACAATTCTTTCCCGATAATGCGGTAGGGTATTTTGTAAGTTATTACGACTACTATCAACCGGAAGCCTACATGCCAGTGAGCGATACGTATATTGAAAAAGATCTCTCCATTAATGAAGAGTTGGATAAGCTGCGACTGCATGCTACATCCGAATTGCTGAGCGGGCGGAGAGATATCATTGTAGTCGCTTCGGTAAGTTGTATCTATGGCATGGGCAACCCCACAGAATTTGAAAATGGCATCATTCGTATTCATAAAAGACAAGTCATCTCCCGGCAGGGATTTTTGCATGCTCTTGTTAACGCGCTATATTCCCGTACACAGGGAGATTTTGGCAGGGGAACATTTAGGGTGAAAGGCGATACGGTGGATATCAATCTTCCTTATATGGATTATGGCTATCGTGTTACTTTCTTTGGAGATGAAATTGAAGAGATCGAAAGTATCGAGGTAAGCAATGGTAAACGCATTGCCAAAATGGACAACGCGGCCGTATTTCCCGCTAATCTTTACCTGGCACCCAAAGATCAGTATGCAGCAGGTATTGTATGAAATACAGGATGAATGTGCTGCGCAGGTGGAATATTTTAAAAACACCGGGAAGTATATTGAAGCACAACGGATAAGCGAACGGGTGAATTATGATGTGGAAATGATCCGCGAGCTGGGTTATTGCAATGGAGTAGAAAACTATTCGAGATTCTTTGATCGAAGGACACCCGGAACTCGGCCATTCTGTTTGCTGGATTATTTTCCGAAAGATTTTATATGCGTCATCGATGAGAGCCATCAAACCATTCCTCAGGTAAGTGGTATGTATGGGGGTGATCGCAGCCGGAAACTGATATTGGTGGACTATGGATTTCGCCTTCCTTCCGCATTGGATAACCGGCCCTGAATTTTCATGAGTTTGAGTCCTTGCTCAATCAAACCATTTTTGTTTCCGCCACGCCTGATCATTTTGAACTGGAAAAATGCGGAGGCATTGTGGTGGAACAGGTAGTTCGCCCAACGGGTTTATTGGATCCGCCCATTGAAATTCGCCCATCCGTTAACCAGATTGATGATTTGCTGGATGAGATTGATAAGCGCGTAACAAAGGGCGACCGGGTACTGGTTACTACATTAACCAAGCGGATGGCCGAAGAAATGGATAAATACCTGCATCGTATTAATATTAAAAGCAAATACATACACAGCGAAGTGCATACGCTCGACAGAATTGAAATCTTAAGACAATTAAGATTGGGAGAGATTGATGTATTGGTGGGAGTAAACTTATTGAGAGAAGGACTGGATCTTCCCGAAGTTTCCCTGGTAGCTATTTTAGATGCAGATAAGGAAGGATTCTTACGCAATGAAAAATCATTGACGCAAACGGCAGGCCGCGCAGCGAGAAACGTAGATGGCCTGGTTATTTTTTATGCCGATAAGATTACCGAAAGCATGCAGCGAACGATTGATGAAACGGACCGCCGTCGCCAGAAGCAAATCGCTTATAATATTGAACATGGAATTACACCGAGAACTATTATAAAGTCGAGAGAACAGGTATTCGGACAAACCTCGGTACTCGATATAAAAGGGTTCGACCCCAGCAATCCGTATGCCATTGCCAGCGACGAAGAACTGGTGACCGTAGCAGCTGAAGATCAGCCGGTGTACCAGACTATTCCGCAATTGGAAAAAGCCATTAACCGGACAAAGAAAGAAATGGAAAGAGCCGCCAGGGATCTTGATTTCATGGAAGCGGCGAGGCTGAGGGATGAGATGTTTGTGATGCAGAAGAAACTTCAGGAAATCAAAGAATAAGATAGGATTTCTTCAGTTCTGGGTAATTAATATAGCCTTCCTGGAAACAGGTTGAAATATCCTGCCAGGTTTGTCGTTATATAAGGTTGCCAAGATAATTTAAACCAAAACAACCAATATTGTATGAACCGCAGACAACGAAGGATATTGAATATCGTGGCTATCAGCCTTCTTGCTTTTGCCTTATTCCTGAATTTTATTTACAAAAGCAAATAAGAATTTTATATAAGAGGCAAATTCTTTTTTGTAGGGATTTAATCTTCATTCAACCTGTAATTAAGACAGGTCCTTCTAAATAACCTTCTAAACATTTATACTCCGCCTTCATTCTATCAGGCCAATCGAACAAAAGATTTTTACTATAAAGCCTCCACTGGAAAATCTTAACTTAGGGGCATGAGTAAGAAACTATTTTTACTGGATGCCCTCGCCTTGGTATTTCGGGCCTATTATGCGCTCATTCGCAATCCCCGTATCACTTCTAAAGGTCGCAATACGAATGCCCAGTTTGGATTTACCAATACGCTTGCTGAGTTGATCAATAACCAGAAACCCTCCCACATGGCGGTATGTTTTGATACCCATGCTCCTACCGAACGCCATACCGATTTTGCCGAATATAAAGCGAACCGCCAGGAAGCACCGGAAGATTTGTTAGACGCATTGCCTGATATAAAAAGAATAATACAGGGGTTCAACATCCCGGTTATGGAACTGGATGGATACGAAGCAGATGATGTGATTGGAACGCTGGCCAAACAGGCATCGAAAGCCGGCTATGAAGTGTATATGGTTACCCCCGATAAAGATTATGGGCAACTGGTGAGTGATACCATAAAAATTTATAAACCCGGTTACCAGGGTGGTGATGTAGAAATTATGGGACCCACCGAAGTATGTGCCAAGTGGAATATTAAAGAAGTAAAACAGGTAATAGATGTATTGGGGCTTATGGGAGACGCCGTGGATAATATTCCCGGAATACCTGGTGTGGGTGAAAAAACGGCGGCTAAACTATTAGCGGAATATGAAACACTTGAAAACGTACTCGCCAATGCGGATAAAATAAAGGGGGCAATAGGAGAGAAAGTACGTAATGGAAAAGACCTGGCCATCATGAGCAAGAAACTGGCCACCATTATAACGGACGTTCCGGTTGAATTTCATGAGGAAGACTTCAAAATAAAAGAATGGAACAAAGAAGCGCTGAAAGAAGTATTTGGTGAATTAGAGTTCCGAACCATCGCCCAGCGGTTATTAGGCGAAAGCCTGCCTATTCCTTCTTCCAAAAAAGGAACCATTGAAAAAGAGATACCGCAGGGAGTACAAACTGATCTTTTTGGTAACGCTATTGAATCTGTTTCGGATTCAGCACCATCCGGAAACCAGGCAGAAGAAAGTTTTTCTACCGCAACGAAGAACATTAATAATACAGCCCACACATATATAGCGGCAGTAAAAGAAGCTGAGATAAAAAAACTGGTGGCTGATTTATCCAAGCAAAAAGAAATTTGTTTTGATACAGAAACAACCGGGCTGGATGCCAACCTGGCCGAATTAGTGGGAATGAGTTTTTCATGGAAACCCGGCGAGGCCTGGTATGTCCCTTGTCCGGCCAACCAGGAAGAAACGAAAAAAATACTGAAACAGTTTGAACCACTTTTCAATGATATAAACAAGTTATGGATAGGCCAGAACCTTAAATATGATATGCTGGTATTAAAATGGCATGGCCTGGAATTGAAGGGCGACATTTTTGATACCATGCTGGCTCATTATGTGATTGACCCGGATGGAAAAAGGGGAATGGATATTCTCAGTGCGCAATACCTCGGGTACGAACCGGTTCATATTGATGAATTGATTGGTAAAAAAGGAAAAGGCCAGGGAACCATGCGCGATGTGGAGTTGGAAAAAATTAAAGACTATGCAGCCGAAGATGCCGATATCACGCTGCAATTGAAAAAAGTGTTTCTGCCAAAACTAAAAGAAAAGGAAGTTGAAAAGGTTTTTTACGAAGTAGAGAACCCGCTGGTAAAAGTTTTAACCAGTATGGAGTTTGAAGGCGTACGAATTGATGAGAGTTTTCTGAATGAGTATTCAAAACAACTGGAGAAAGAAGCAAAAATTGCGGAGGATAGCGTGTATAAACAAGCGGGGGTAAAATTTAACCTGGCATCACCCAAACAATTGGGCGAAGTATTGTTTGATAAACTGCGATTAGACCCAAAGGCGAAGAAAACCAAAACCGGTCAATACGCAACCGGGGAAGATGTATTATCGAAGCTGGCCAATAATAACCCGATCGTAGCTGATATTTTAGCCTTTCGGGAACTTACCAAGTTAAAATCAACGTATGTTGATGCGTTACCCTTAATGATCAATCCGAAAACGGGGCGGGTGCATACTTCCTATGCCCAGGCCGTAGCGGTAACGGGAAGGTTAGCGAGTAATAATCCGAACCTGCAAAATATTCCGGTGAGAACGGAAAGGGGCCGAGAGATAAGAAAAGCATTTATTCCAAGGGATGATAAGCATGTTTTATTATCGGCTGATTATTCGCAAATTGAATTGCGCATAGTGGCGGCCATCAGCGCCGATCCCAATATGTGTGCCGCATTTAAAAAAGGAACCGATATTCACACAGCTACCGCGGCTAAAGTTTATAATATTGATGAAAAAGAAGTAACCAAAGAAATGCGCTATAAAGCCAAGAGCGTAAACTTTGGAATTATTTATGGACAGGGGGCTTTTGGATTAGCTGATAATCTCGGCATATCCCGCACTGAAGCCAAAGAGATTATTGATAATTACAAAAAACAATTTGCAGGCATTCAAAAGTATATGGACGATACCATCAACTTCGCCCGGGAGCACGGCTATGTCCAAACCCTGATGGGTCGCAAGCGGTGGTTGAAGGATATCAACTCAGCCAACTTCACCGTACGCGGGTTTGCTGAACGAAACGCCATTAATTCTCCCATACAGGGAACCGCCGCTGATATGATTAAGCTGGCCATGCAAAAAGTGTATGCTGCCATGCAAAAGGAAAAAATGAAGAGCCGGATGATCCTACAGGTACATGATGAACTGGTATTCGACGCATTAAAATCAGAAGCCAAAGAATTGAAGCCGCTGATTATAGAAAATATGCAGGAAGCTATGAAACTTCCAAACAAGGTTCCGATCGTTGCGGAATGCGGCCAGGGAGAGAATTGGTTAGTGGCACATTAAGTCATACTGAAATTAGCTAAGAGGATAAAGGAGAAAAGGAGATAAACTGATTGTGCGAACGGTTCTTTCCGCCTGCTTGCTTTTTTGGATTCAGAAGAGTAGCAAGGTTAAATAGTGGATTCTTTGTCCTTTATGGGCCCTTTTTTACTCCTTCCCTCTTTTGATCTCTTAGTCAAGAATCAAAAATCTACATGCCATGCCCAGTATTAATCCAGGCGTTGATGCCTACATTGCCAAAGCGGCTCCCTTTGCGCAACCAGTGCTCAACCATCTTCGCCACCTGGTTCATAAAACCTGTCCCGAAGTAGAAGAAAATATAAAATGGGGCATGCCCAGCTTTGAGTATAAGGGAATGTTGTGCGGATTCGCATCATTTAAACAACATTGTACGTTTGGTTTTTGGAAAGCATCGCTCATGAAAGATAAAGTGCTGATGGAAAATGCCCGTTCGGAATCAGCCATGGGCCATTTGGGAAGAATCACTTCTTTGAAAGATTTGCCTTCCGATAAAAAGATTACTGCCTGGATTAAAGAAGCCATGAAACTGAATGAAGAAGGAAAGAAAGTAGTAAAAGCCAAACCGGTAGTAAAAAAAGATTTAGTTATTCCGGCATATATACCCCTGGCAATAAAAAAGAATAAAAAGGCCTGGGGCATCTTTTGAAAAGTTTAGTCCTTCCGCTAAAAAAGATTATGTTGAATGGATTGACGAAGCCAAATCGGAAGAGACCAGGAATAAACGGTTGTTGCAGGCCATTGAGTGGATGGCCGAAGGCAAACCACGTAACTGGAAATATATGAAAGAGTACCAGTGAAATTGATTTTTTTAAAATTAGTATCAAAAAAATGAATTGGTCATTTTACAATAAAATAGTCTTGCTGATCGGGGGGAGGTACTTTTTCTTTGCGGGCCTGGCCTTTATTCTGGCTTATGTTTTACTGAATAAATTCATCAGCCATAAAAAAATACAATCGCGCTATCCCCGACTAAAGGATTACCTGCGGGAAATCGGATATTCAATATTAACTATACTGCTTTTTGCCTTTGTGCCGCTGTTTCTTATTAACAATGACTCTATCCGCCCTCACACTACTTATTATACCGATACAGCTCAATATGGAAATGGTTATTTCTATTTAGCTTTCTTATTGATGCTGTTCATGCACGACACCTATTTTTACTGGACCCACCGGCTGATGCATCAACCCGCCATTTTCAGATTGTTTCATTTAGTACATCATAAATCAATAAACCCTTCTCCCTGGGCGGCCTATGCATTTCATCCCCTGGAAGCAATAGTGGAAGTAGGTATAGTAGTAATTTTTCTTTTTACTATTCCCATTCATAAGTACCATTTAGGCCTATTCTTCCTTTTCATGATCATTTATAATGTGTATGGTCATCTTGGTTGGGAACTCTATCCAAAAGGATTCAGCCGTCACTGGCTGGGCAAATGGATCAACACCTCGGTAAATCATAACCAGCATCATCAATACTTCAAAGGAAATTACGGGTTATATTTTTTATTCTGGGATCGGGTAATGGGAACGATCCGTGATGATTATGATCAGCGGTTTGAGGAAGTGCAGGCAAAGAGTAAGAAACTTAATGCCGGATAGGATGTGGTTTATAGTTTGTGGTTTGTGGTTAATTCTATTCGGGATTTCCTTGTGAAGTGTAAAAGCCTTTTTAATGGGGAAATAAAGAGCGTACTTAAAAAATTTACCAAAATAAAGACAAACGGTTAATCAGAGTGTAGCACAAGAAGAACTACAAGCCACAAACTACAAACCATCAACTCCTATCAAACATTCACGTTTCCTTTACAAAACTTTACCATTCTGCGGCAACGCGGGTGATGCTGTTTTCCTACTTTAGTATAGGCAGAATGCGTTTTGCATTTTCATCACCTCAAAAGTATCATTTATGAAATTGTTTTTTACACTCCTTCACCTGGTAGCGAGTGGATTTCTGATATCCTCCTCGGCGCAATCAACCGGAAACTGGCCTAAATCAACTACCACTTCCGATGGCTATACCATCAAAATGTACGAATGGCAAACCGAATCTTATTCAGGTAACACGTTAAAGGCAAGAGCCGCGATAGCTGTAATTGAAGCAGGGAAATCGGATCCAACCTTTGGCGTTGCCTGGTTAACGGCCATGCTGGAAAGAAGTGGAGAAGGGCTGGTTGCCCGGTCGGTACAGGTTAATTCAATTAAACTACCCGGGGAATCCCTCCAAGGCAAACAGAATATCATTCAGTCTGCTTTGGAAAAAGAGATCCCTTATTGGAATGTGTCATTTACCAATGAGCAGTTGAACTCATCCTTACAGTTAAACGAAAAACAAACTAACCTCGAACGATCGATCAATACAGCCCCACCCGAAATTATCTACTCGGGGCAGCCGGCCATATTAGTATCTATCGACGGAACCCCCAGGCTTCAGATGAATAGTGAGTGGGGACTAGAAACCGTAATCAACTCCCCGTTTACTATCATCAGGAACCGGGATGGTAATTATTTTCTTTATGGTGGCAAGCATTGGTATAAAGCGCCGGCGGCCACCGGCCCTTATAGTTATTCTGAGCAAGTTCCCCAAAATCTTACGGCCATAGAAACTGACATCAACGATTCCTATAAAAAAAATAATACGGAAGAGGAAAAGAATGACTACACAATCTCCTCCATTATAGTAAGTACTCATCCGACAGAGCTGATTCAAACAGAAGGAGAGGCAAAATTTGCAGCGGTTCAGGGGACAAACCTTTTGTACGTCCGGAATACCGATGATGATATTTTTATGGATGTGAATTCGCAGAACTATTATGTATTGTTATCGGGACGGTGGTACAAATCAAAAACCCTGAGCGGGCAATGGAAATTTGTAGAAGCGGATAATTTACCGGGTGATTTTGCCAAAATTCCGGAAGGTTCAGAAAAAGAAGAAGTGCTCGCTAGTGTAGCAGGAACCATCGCAGCCAAAGAAGCCATAGAAGATGCACAGGTTCCGCAAATGGCCCGGGTAGATAGAAAAAATGCAACGGTGGATGTTATTTATGATGGGGATCCCGAATTTGAAGATATTGAAGGAACTCATTTGGAATATGCAATTAATAGTCCATTTTCAGTGGTGAGATACCGTAACCGGTATTATGCAGTGGATAATGGGGTTTGGTTTGAATCGCGTTCAGCCCGAGGGCCGTGGATCGTTTCGGTTGAACGGCCATATGAAATCGTATTGATTCCGCCCAGGTACCCGGTGTATCATCTCAAGTATGTGTACATCTATGATATTGCTCCCGACTACGTATATATGGGATATACACCCGGTTATTTAAATAACTATATCTGCGGCCCAACTATTGTTTATGGAACCGGGTATTATTACCGCCCATGGCATCGGCGGTATTATTATCCCAGACCTTGCACCTGGGGGTATAATATGAGATATTCTCCCTGGACGGGCTGGGGTTTTGGGATCAATATAAACGTTGGCTGGTTCAATATTGGTATCGGTAATAATTATTGGGGATACAGTCGCCGAGGCTGGTGGGGTCCCTCGTACTACCGGCCTAACTATTGTTACCGTGATTTTTATGGGTATGGAAATGATTACTACAGTCGCCGACGCAATAATGTATATATAAGTAATACGTACATAAATTATAACAGCAATATCTACAATAATAGAAGGGGAATCTATTCAAGAGATAATTATCAGTACCCTGATAACCGAAGGAGAGACTGGGCTGGCAACAATAATTATAACCGCAGTAACGATCGGGGTCGTATAAACCAACCATATAATAACGGGAATTTCAATAACAACAATAATAACCGGAATGGCAATAATAATGGGGGTGGATACAATAACAACAACCGGAATAGAAATACTGACCGATCAAACAGAGAATACAGGCCCTCCAATAACGGAGATAACAACAGACCTGGTAGCCGAAACATAGAAAGACCCGCCCGGCAAGACCAGCCACCCGGTGATAATCGTTCAAATGATAGAAACCGGAACAACAATAATAACAACGGGGGAGATAATAACAGGCCTGCCAACAGAAACCTGGATAGACCCGTAAGACAAGATCAGCCACCTGGTGATAATCGTTCGGCTGATAGAAACCGGAACAATAATAACAATAATGGCGGAGATAATAACAGGCCTGTTTACAGGAATATTGAAAAACCAACAAGGCAATATCAACCACCGGGAGAAAATAGTTTGCCCGACAGAAACAGAAATAATGATGGAAACCGCAATTTGGGAAATAATAATCGGGGAAGAGAATTTAATAATGGTAATGGGGGAAATAATAACGGGGGTGGCCGACCAACGGAGAGAAGAGAAAATACAAATGAACGACGCAACGAAAACAATGGATCAAATAATGGAAATGGTGGCGGTAACAGATCAGGACGAAGAGGAGGATAATAAAGAAGTTTGAAATTCAGCAGGGTGTTAGATTGAAGCAAAGGGCCATTATCTCAGAAAAACTTGATTAAGTGAAGTGTTTTTTTGTAACACTCAGTACTTGATCTTTCAACCAATAAAATTGGAAAATTAGCTCAGCAACTCTGTTCCTCCGCGGTAAAAATATTGTTAACCACGGAGGAACAGGTATTACAGTGGAAGTTTAGAACAAAAACAGTTCGAATAAATTTCTTTTCTTCGTCTGATGCAAGTATGACACATTCCATATTTCCAACCATTAATCAAAACTTGATACACGCAGCTTCTTTCCTTTTTCTACAAAAGAGCTTCCTTTTGCTTTTAGGGTATTTTCTTGTATTTTTTCGTCGGCCATAAGCTTATCTGTATATGATTTTACTACCGCCGTTGATATCGTAACAGGTGCTCCTTTAACAATCGCTTCGGTGGCATACGAATACAGTAAGCTTTCAAATTGAAGCAAAAACAAATCATGGGTAGCAAACATGTCACAGCCCAGTACTTTATTACCACTTACCACCACTACGCCGATAACTTCTTTATCATTTGTAAATTTATTTTTAAAGAATGCCAGGTAATTTCCGAGCTTTTTATTGAATCCGGCCGAATTCGTCATAGCCGTGTAGGTTTTAGTTTCCGTTTGGGTGTTATTTTCAATATTTAGCTCTTCTACCTTTTCCCACACTTTCCCCTGGTCTTTATCTTTTTCCACTACTTTGCGCAAACTAACCGATGCCTTGTTATAATACGTTTTAAATTGGGCCGGCGATGTATGCTTAACTGATCCTGTTGTGCTATTTCTTGTATTCAATAGTACGGCACGATCACCTGATGACCACCGACCGCTTTCTACGCAAAAAACCGATAGGTTCTTCTTACCACTGCGGGGAACTAATAATATATCCTGGTTAATAACGCGGTCCTGTTTTCCCCCTTTAATAATATCGCCGGAAATAATTATGATGGTATCAGCCGATACATTCTCTACCATTAAAGAGTTCACTTCACCACTGTTGCTCTTTTCGGTTATTCTTATCTTGTTTTTTTCTATGGCCGTCTTGAGCGGCATATATTTTCCTGTTCCGGCAAAATGGTTGATGAATCCCTGTTTCGACCGCACGGGGTAAAGCCGCAGGTTTTCAAAACTGTAATCAGCCACAGAAGCGTGGCTTTCCAGGTAATCAATCTTTAAATTATTATACACGTATTGAGCGAAGGGAGAAAAAGGGAATGCCATTATAAAAATGGCGGTGAATAGTTGTTTCATATGCAGTTTGTTTTTTTATATGATTCGCCGGATAAAAAATTGCATTTTCGCCGGCAGTAAAGTTTTGTTAAAGGCCGTAACGCTATTTATTGAAAATTTTGAAAGGGTAAACCGGTATCTGCTAATACTGATATAAATTTGAAGATGGGAAATATTGTGTTATACTTTTATGATGCTTATTGCGGATGGTGCTACGGATTTAGCCCCGTGATAAAAAGAATAGCGGATGATTACAATCAATCAATTGCTTTTGAAGTGTTAAGCGGGGGGATGATCATTACGGATACACCCCGGCGCATAGGTCTTACCGCGGGATATATTAAAGAAGAATATAAGCGGGTAGAAGAATATACCGGAGTTAAATTCGGGCAGGATTATCTATGGCATATATATAATCCAGAAAGGAGCGATTGGTTTCCCTCTTCAGAAAAACCAGCCATTGCGCTTTGTATTTTTAAAGAGTATTATCCCGAACGGCAGGTTGAATTTTCATCCGATCTTCAATATGCCCTGCATTACGAAGGAAGAGATCTGTGTGATAAGGAAGCATACCGGCACCTGCTGGAAAAATACCAGATTCCGGCAACCGAATTTTATGAAAAAATGGATAATGAAGAATATACGGAAAAGGCTTATTATGAATTTGCCTTGTGTAAGCAACTGCAGGTAACCGGTTTTCCCGCAGTACTTTTGCAGGTAACGGAATCTAAATTTTACCTGCTGGCAAAAGGATATACGGATTATGATACATTAAAAAATCGGATTGAATCGGTGCTGGCAGAAATAAAAAATACAGAATAAACACTATGATACTTACCGTTACTCTCAATCCCTGTATCGACAAAAGCTCAACCGTTGGTTTAATAAAGCCGGAAAGTAAACTACGCTGTACTGAAGTAGT
Source organism: uncultured Chitinophagaceae bacterium (assembly GCA_963775145.1). Lineage (GTDB taxonomy): Bacteria > Bacteroidota > Bacteroidia > Chitinophagales > Chitinophagaceae > Endoryza. The sequence goes on along the minus strand of CAVZHZ010000001.1, from coordinate 189,897 downwards.
GCGCGAAGCCGGAGGAGGAGGTATTAATGTAAGCAAGGCGCTGCAAAAATTAGGCGTGCCCTCCATGGCATTATTTCCGGCCGGTGGCCATAATGGAAACATGCTATGTTCGCTGCTCAAGAAAAGCGATATAAATTTTCGTGGAGTGGATACGCATGTGGAAACGAGAGAGAACTGGATTGTACTGGAATCCTTGAGTAATCACCAATACCGTTTTACTTTTCCCGGCCAACCGGTGGAGGAGTCAGTAATCAGGACCCTTATCGATGAAATCAGGTCTTTTTCTCCCTCCTATGTAGTAGCTAGCGGCAGCCTTCCGTTGGGGCTGCCTGATTATTTCTATGGATTGATTATTAAAACAGCCCAGGCGGTAGGAGCAAAATGCATCGTAGATACATCCGGCCCGGCACTGGAAGCGATTAAAGATAAAAAAGCCTTTCTCATTAAACCCAATATGGGCGAAATGAGCCGGTTACTGAAAATTGAAAATTTGCAAAAGAATGAAGCGGATGACGCGGCCCAGCAACTTATTCAAAATGGATATGCGGAGATCGTAGTCGTTTCAATGGGAGCGGAAGGAGCCTGGCTTATCAGCAGGAATGAAAAACACTGGGTCACTGCCCCGCCTGTAGAAAAGAAGAGTACGGTGGGTGCGGGAGATAGTATGGTAGCGGGCATTACATTTGCTTTACAAAGAGGGCTACCACTGAAGGAGGTACTTCAATGGGGAGTAGCCTGTGGATCGGCCGCTACCATGAATCCAGGCACCCAGTTATTCAATAAAGAGGATGCTTTCCATTTATATAATCTGATTCATCAAAATGCCTGAGCCGGTAAAAGATTGTTAACTTATACCCCTGGTTTTAATACCCCGTTTTGATATTCTATTTTACCCGAACAAAATAATTGAAATGAAACAGCTCGCTGGCTTCTTGCTAATGGTAGTGACTTCATCCGTTGCATGTGCCCAATCTTCCAACATGGATTTTGAAAAATATAATCCTACTTCTACTCTTGTTGTCCCGGAACATAAACTGAACCGGGCAAAGTTTCCCTTTATTGATGTGCATAATCATCAATTTGATATGCCTACCGCCGATCTTTCCAGGTTAATTACGGAAATGGATAAATTGAATATGGCCGTAATGGTAAACCTGAGTGGTCAGAACGGAAGCAAGCTGCTGCAGTCGGTAAATAATGTAAAGAAGAATTACCCAAAGCGTTTTATTGTATTTGCCAACGTTGATTTTGATAAAGTGGGCGATCCGGGATGGGCAACGAAAGCGGCGAGTCAGTTAGAAGCAGATGTTCGAAACGGGGCCAACGGTCTAAAAGTATATAAGAACTTGGGCTTTTCAGTAAAAGATATATACGGTAAACGGGTGACGGTGGATGATCCGCGTTTAGATCCCGTCTGGCAAAAATGCGCCGAATTAAGAATCCCTGTGTTGATTCATACAGCCGATCCAAAGTCCTTTTGGGATCCGGTTGACGAGCACAACGAGCGCTGGCTGGAAATTACTTCACATCCCAATAGAAAACGAGGCCCCGATAGCCCGGTGCCATTTGAAATATTGATAGAAGAACAGCACCGGATGTTTAAAAGGAATTCGAAAACTACTTTCATTGCCGCTCATTTTGGTTGGTACCCCAATGATCTCAATAAACTCGGAAATTTACTGGATGAAATGCCCAATGTAATGGTGGAGTTTGGCGCGGTGATCGCCGAACTCGGACGACAACCCCGGATGGCCAAACAGTTCTTTACCAAATACCAGGATAGAATAATGTTTGGAAAAGATAGTTGGGTGCCAGAGGAATATAGCACTTACTTCCGGGTGCTGGAATCAGAAGACGAATATTTTCCTTACCATAAAAAATATCATGCCTTCTGGCCTATGTACGGGATCGGATTACCGGATATAATTTTGAAGAAAGTCTATTATAAGAATGCGTTGCGGATCATCCCCCATATTGATAAGTCTCAATTTCCGGAGTGATTTAATAAAAACAACCCTATTTGATATTTCATCCTGAAATTTTCCGGCTTCGTCTGGTTATGCCGGGTTGAGACGCAACAGTTTTTCGTATCTTTCTGAAAACTTTTTTTATGAAACGAATAATTATAATTGTTTGTACTGTTATTCTAACAGGACTTTTCCAAAACCTAACTGCGCAGGGTACAGATCCAATGAAAGCCTGGCAGGATTTTATGACACCGGGCCCCATGCATAAATGGATGGCTGGGCAAGTGGGCACCTGGGAAGCGGAAGTAAGCCAATGGATGGATCCAACCGCTCCCCCAACGAAATCAATAGCAACCGATGTGGTAACCATGGCGATGAATGGTTTGTACCAGGTAGGTAATTTTTCCACCTCAATGATGGGAATGCCGATGATGGGACAAAGCACGCTTGGTTACGATAATGCTAAGAAATGGTTTGTACTTTCATGGATTGATAACTTGGGGTCTGGTATTGTGTATATGACCGGCACTTATGATGAAAAAACAAAAACCTTAAGCCTGAAAGGAAAGCAAACGGATCCTATGAGCGGAAAAGATACTGATATAAGACAGGAAAATAAATACATTGATGATAATACTTATACGATGGCGATGTATGGAGCAGGGATGGATGGAAAAGAAATGAAATTTATGGAGGGAACTTTTAGAAGAAAGAAATGAAGAATATAAAATCTAAAATGCGGCATGTGGCTATCGAATATTTTCCATATGCTGCATTTTATTTTAATATGGTCTTTTTTACGAAAAAAGTATTAAACAGGTAATGCCGGAGATTTCCCGGATGAAAACTCCGGCGGTGTGATCATTGGTAGCATTGATTAAAATAATTTCTCGTTCGGAGGTTTAATTCCCAATAATCGAATATAAATAGTGGCTTGCCCGCGGTGATGGGTTTGATGCTCGAAGGCTTTCATAATCCAGGTAATTCTTGATTCCATAAAATTACCCCTGCCAGTTCTTTCGAGAAATTTAGAAGCATCCATATTTCGAATACCTTCGATAGCAAAATCATAACTCGCCATTACAAAATAGTTAACCGAATCGGCTGATTGGGCCGACTTGAGATTTTCTAATTGGCGCCCCTGCCAGATTCTATCCTTTCCCGTTCCGTTGGCGGTTAACCCGGTTGTTCCTTGTGCCAGGTGCAGCATTTGTTGGGCAAATGTTCTTATACTATCCTGCGCCCTGAAATCATATTTGTCTTTGGGCACCGCATCCAGGTATTCTTTGGTATAGGCTTTGGCTCTTTCCCAATCTTTTACCAATTGGGCTTTTAAGGAATCCCCAAGCTGGGCTTTTATTGAAGAATAGGCAATTAGTACAATTGCAAGAAGCAGTAGTTTTCTCATTATTAATGATCTTAATAAATAAAAGATACAAGAAGAAAACAATAGAAATTGATCAAATGGTATAAACGGTATTGGTAATCGCATAGGGACAGAATAAAACATAAGAAGTTTCATAGTATCTGTAGAACAGTGGGAATTTTCAATCTTAGAAAATTAATATAGAGAACCTGGATCCGTTAAAATTCAAAAATATGAATATCACCCCCCACATCAGAAACAACCAGTTTTTTTCCGTCGGATGTTATTGCCACCGTATATAGTTCATTCTTGAATTCTTTGAGGGTAAGCATGCATTCGCCGGTCGCTACATCCCATATCTTAACTGAAAGATCGTAGGAGGCACTGATGGCGTACCTGCCATTGGGGTGAAAGGAAACACCATAAATATTGTTGGTATGTCCCTTTAATTGCCTGGGGGGTTGATGATTCTTAAGGTTCCAAAGAAATAATTGTCCCTTATCCCCAGACGTAAGTATATATTTTCCCATTTCATCCACTTTCAATTTTAATAGCGAACTTCCCGATTGCACAGAATCTGTTTCCTTCCAGTTACCCGTGTCATACAGCTTTACTTTTCCATTACTCATACCCACGATCATTTTTTTCCCGTCAGGAGTAAAAACTACCGAATATGGCGATCCTGTTATTGTATTGATCGTTTTGACAGAATCACCTTTTTCATTCCATATTCTTACCGTTCCATCACCGGAAGCAGTTGCTACTAAATTTCTTCGGGGCATCCAATCGATACCGGTGATCCTGTTTTGGTGCCCTTTACTGCTGACTATTTTCTTTTTTTGCCTCAAATCAAAGATCTCAACGTTGGTATTACCGCTGGCGAGATATTTTCCGTCCTTACTGATAGCGGCTGCAATGGCACTTACTCCGCTGTAGGATTGAGCAATTGTTCGCGATGCCAGGTTCCATACATTTAAAATGGTATCAGAGCAGGCGGCCGCTATCCATTTCCCGTCATCACCCAAAGGGATATCCCAGGGGCCATTATTACAAACATGAAATTGATATTGACCTGGTTTTTCAATATTCCATTTCTTTATTGTTCCATCGGCCGATGCGGAAAAAATCGTTTTATTGTCGGAAGAAAATGCCACTCCATTTATATTACTGGTATGTCCTTTAAACGTGTACAGGAGTTTTCCCGTTTCTGTTTCCCACACTTTTACCAGCTGATCATCTGAAGCACTCGCGAATAGTTTTCCATCCCCGCTGAATCGAACCGCATTGACCCATTTCACATGTCCTTTGTGTGGTTCAAGCAGATAAAGAAGTTTACCGGTTGCTGCGTCTAACATGCGAACCTGGTTGTCTTTGCCACCGGTTACTATTTTACCTCCATCCGGACTAAGATCACAACTTTGAAATGCTGTATAATATCCCACGTCACTTACATCGTAATCCCATTCGTCTTTTCCCGAAGCCAGATCGTGTTTTTTAACATGAAAACCCCAGGTTGCTGTGTAAATTTTGTTTCCATCGCCCGAAAAATCAACTGCAGAGGCTGGATGATTGTCAGTATTGAATCGCTGGACCACATTGCCTTCGGGTAATGACAATACTACAGCGAAACCCTGCACAGGTGGAGATTGGTTCCGAATAAATTCCCAGGATACAATTCCGGCTTTTTTACCATCAGGAGAAAACTTGCATTGGTATATGCCCCGGAAAAAATCTTTCTTAATAGTTCCGATTTCTTTTTTTTCTTTCAGGTCCCAAAGCTTTATTGTTCGGTCTGTAGAACCGGAAAGAAGTTGTGAACCGCTGGCATTGAAATCAAGCGAAGTTACCTGTCCTTTATGGCCGGTAAGTGTAGCAATTTTATCGCCGTTAAAGGCATTCCAGATAATAATCGTGGAATCAGCTGAGCCGCTTGCGAGCCAATTACCATCAGCACTGATTGCCAACCCGGCAACGGCGTTTCGGTGACCTTTGAAGGTTTGAATACTTCGGTCGCTCATGGCATTCAATATTTGCCATTCCAATCCCCGTCTTCCAGGGTCAGTCTCTTTCAATATTGCTTTGGCTTCTCCCACTTCATTCAGCCTCAGTAATGCTTCGGTCGCCTTTATTTGGGTGATATATAAGATTTTTGCACGTTCTTGGTTAGGTTGTGACTTGCACACTAAAGATAAAAGCAACAGGATGGAGCAGGCTAGTTTTCTCATATTGTAAAAAAAGGAATTACCCAGCCTGGTCATAGGCCAATTTGATCCAATTGACGAGGTCATTATTAATTGTTTTTTCATCTTCTACCTTAATTCGATGTGTACACATTGCATTCCAACTACTACCAGCTTCTGCTATTCCGGAAGGAGTAACGCCTTTTATGTTCAAACCAACATCCAGCCTGGTTTTTGTGGAAGGCTGGATCAGCGCAAACTGTTTTTTTCTTCTCAGGCTTACATATGCCTTTTTTGGAGAAACCTCGATATCCTTTCCAAGTTTATTAATTTCTTCCATAATCCTATCATACCAGGGTTTCAGATTTTCTTTGCCTTTATATTGCTCACTGATCCAGTCGGTGTCATTTCCGGCTGCTCCCGCATGACTTTGTTTAGCGAAGTGAACAAGCGTATTGGCGTTTCCATGGGTAAAACCATGCTTATCTTTTAAGAAATTCACCAATTCCCCATGTTTAGAGAAACCGCTTTTGTTTATAATTGTAATCCATTCCTCCAGTTTCTTACCCGTTGTCTTTTCAATGTTGGCAATCTGAGTCTGTGTGGCTTTGTCGATCGATTCGGGTTGCATATCTATAAGTTTATAAATTGTTGCTGATTAATAAAATCGAATTAGTTGACTGCCGGAAATTATTACTATTCATAAAATAGTAAGAATTAAATATAATAAGCCCTTATTCTCTACTTAATGATTTCTGTAGGCATGTACAATCAACAAGCAAAAAAACCATTTGAGAAAGGAATATCTATAAAATTCGCCATCCGCCATTCGCCATCCGCACATTCGCCCATTACCCCATTCCAAGTTGCCTTTTCTTTTTCAGCGTTAATTTCATTTTTACCCATTCATATGCCTTTCTCAAATATTCTTCCCATTGCTTATTTGAAAGCCTGTTTATATTGTCAACTTGTATCCACTTATATCTCGCCAGGTAGGGTGCCGGAATAAACCCTTCCTTTTCCATAAGTTCAGCAAAGTCTTCATCATCTACTTTGAAGGAGGCATTTACGGGGGAAGCATCCGGGCTGGTTATTATAAAAATCTTTTCACCTATGCAATAGCATAAATTCGTTTCCCATTTGATATCTTCTGAAACAAGGGGAAATTTTTTACAGATTTTTTGTATGTCTTCAATAGCCATTGATCAAATCTTATTCTATTTTCTATTCCTAATCGATTTCGTATACATAGCATTAATTAGCACCCATTCGCGTTTTAAAAATTCATGATACGAAAGTATTCCAGCCAGGGTCCCATTTCTTCTTTGTATTGTTTGGCCATCACCCGCGTAATCTGCGAGAGATGGGTAAGGTCATGAATAACCCAGGTCGATAATAATTGCCTTAGGGTTACTTCCCCGAGCCTGGGATGTAATCCTTTTTTGTTTAAGTCTGTATCCGACAAGTTCAGTGACCGTACCCATTTAATGTTGGTCATTCTTAGATTCTCAAACTCATCCAATAGCTGGTCGAGGGTTTTACCCGCACTTTCCTGGTACATGGCAAAGCGATCATACGGCACAAAGGGGCTGGTTGTTCCTTTCTTAAGAATCAGGCGGATACGGCTGGGCCAGTCTGTCTTTTCCCCGTGAATAAGATGACCTACTACATCAAATGGTGAAAAAGTATCAGGCCCTTCATTTTGTTTAATCCAATCATTCCCCAGGCCATGTAAAAGAGCCCGCAAAACGAAAGGGGTTCGTTCCCAAACCTCATATGATTTTAGCAGGTCAAATGTCACTTTTTCTTTTTTGACGATTTTGCAAATGAATTGTATTCTAAGGCGAGCTTTATCCAGTACTCCAATTGCTTTTTGGTTTTAAGTACCTTCGCATCTACAAATACAAACCCCTTCATCACTTTTCCGGTAAAGTCCATGGGCATACATCCTTCTTTTTCGATTACCTCTTCATATTTGGCCGGATCAAGTCGAACCATCAGCCTGTCTTTTTCCACCCCTACCAGCATCTTATCATTTACCATAAAACAAAGGCCGCCAAACATTTTTTTCTCTTCCACCTTTTTATGGCTTTGGGCAATGATTGCTCTTGTTTTGTCGGCAAGTTGTTCATTATAGGCCATACTAGGCAGTTAATACGTTTTGAATTTTTTCATTTTTATTGCGAAGGTCAATTCCTCCTTCAAACAAAGATTTCATGTTGGCCAGGTAGAACGTCCAGCCCGTCTTGCAACCGATATGCCAGTTAACCTTTGACTTTTCATCTATCGGAATTTGATCCTGAATCAACTCAACTATTTTTTCGCCTTCTTCTTCCGCAAAATGAATGGTGCAAATTCCAGCTTCCCCGAATCGAAAAGCAAAAAGATCCTTTCCGTTACATTCAAGAATTTCTCCTTTCTCAGAAACTTCATCCGGGTAGCCGAACCAGCGCCATATATAAGAATCCCCCTTTTGTACCCATTCATTTGGCTGTCGCAAAACGCCGTCCGGTTTTTTATATTCACTGAAACGAAGAAACCAGTATTCAATCCCTTCCCGCGTGGCCCAGGCACGATACAATTGTTCAGAAGAAACATTCTTAATATTAATACGAACCGAGAACCGGCTCCAGTCAAAGGCTGCCATCGGTTTTTTTTTGTTTAAGGATTTGAGAAAAAATAGCGGAAAATCATTGAGGCACGGAGTGTAAGCCAATCCTGTTTCCCTCGGTATCTAAAATAACGGCCATAAATCCATACTCCGGTGATATCATGGTTTTGGGAACCATAATTTTTCCACCAGCGGCTTCTACTTTATCTAGTGCTTTTTGCACGTCGGGATTTCCATTCAGGTAAATCAACGGTCCATCGGTTGAAGAAGGTTTATGAAAACCCCCGCTATCTACAACGGCTCCCCCTACCTGGGTCATCGTATCTTCCAACGGAAACATCCGCATTTTAATGTTGGGTAAATCGAGCGGGATGAGGGTTATGTCAAAAATATTTTCGTAAAATGTAGTTGCCCTGTTCAGGTCTGTAGCAGCTATTTCAAACCAGCTTATTGCATTTTTTAGTGCCATGATGATGGTTGTTTTGGTTAACGAATCTTACTTTCCCTTAAGTTAAATCAATTAAACTATTTCGGCGAGCCGCCCGTCACTTCTTTTTCCGGTATTCCAGATCGTATTCCGTTGCCCAGGTATTTCCTTTGTCTTTAGAGATTTCGCCGTGCTGTCTTACCTTATTCTCAGACAATTTAAAAAAACTCAATTGGCGGATGGCCATCGTATCTTTTGAAAAACGAAATGGGGTTGATCGAAAGACAATGCTATTGTTTCCGGCCTTCCCTTCCAGGTATTCATTACTGCCCCCCACATTATCTACCCATGTTTGCTGCCATTGCCTGGTAAGTGAGTTATAGGTATTGAAACTTTTGCCGGCATACCGTATGCCCTGGGATACTGTTGCGCTGGTCCATTCTTCCAGTATAATACAGCTATCGAGTATTACACTGATTTTGCTATCGCCGGCTTTTTGCCCGTCTTTAGCAAAGGCCTCCCATTCTCCGATCCAGAAATCGAACTGTCGATATGCTGGCGCCGAACAGGGTTTTTGCTGGGCATAAACCGAAGCAGACAAAAGCAAAAGAACGATAATTGTTTTCATGTTTTTTATTTAACCAGACCAAAGGAAGCCGGATAATGCTGAACCATTCATCACATACTCTTTAATTTATCTCCACAAGCCAATGATGGCTCCCATTAAGGTCAGTGCTACCAGGCTGTATCCTCCATTAATAAAAATGTGGCGCCAGCTTTTTAATTCAAAAAGACTATGAATAGCGATGGCACAAAAGGTCCAGATGCCCGCCAGAAAACCGGCGGTTGCCCCCCAGCTTACGTCGGTAATTCTGGCGCAGTTACCTGTGCATTCAGCTGGGGTATCTGCCAGAAACATGGCGAGGTTTACGGCCATTAACAGGGAAAAAATAGCGGTGAAGCCAAATATTTTTCCTTTGTTACCTTTCTTAATATCCTCTTCAGTTAAATTGCTGTCCTTCATCCAGGCTTTACCAAATAAACCGGGTGAATACCAGATTCCTCCAATAACAAAGGCTGATAATCCAGCCACTAATACTGCTAACCAATTGATTGAAGACATCTCCATATAATAGTATTTTGATTTTTAAGAAATGATTCTTGTATCCTAAACTATTTTCTAATTTCATACCCAACAACTCAAACGGTGCGAATACGATAAAAATGCCGATGAATCCGGTCATACCGCCGATAAAGCCACTGGTTACCAGGGAAAAAATTAATGATATTGGTTTCCGGATACTGCTCATACCTTTTTTTGGGATTTCTATTCCACTCATTACCGGAATGATACCTCATAATGAATTTTCTGCCTGGCAAATAAAACTGAGCTATCTATATACCATCTTTATTGCCTTTGTAATTTATGAAGGAACAAGATACCTGCATTTTACGCTGCGCACCTACTTCGACTGGCTAAATAAGCCCGTACAAAAAGTAATAGCCCTGGTTATTACAATTCCCTTTTATACGGTACCGGTTAGTGTACTGATGCTGGTTGGCTGGTATAACCTGTTCAGACAGGGAGTTGTTGATTGGGACGTAGTGAAGTCGTCCTCCCTGATTATTCTGGTCGCCGTATTTTTTTTAGTACACATTTATGAAACAGTGTTCCTGGTAAAGCAAACGGAGAACGACCAGTTAAAGAAAGAGCAATTGGAACGTTCGAGAGTGGAGGCAGAACTGGAAGCATTGAAGAACCAGATTGATCCGCATTTTATTTTTAATTCACTAAATACATTATCTCATCTTATCGAAGAAAAACCCAGTCGCGCCAGGCAGTTTAATGATAACCTGGCCGATGTTTACCGGTATATTCTGCAAAATAAAAAGAGAGACCTGGTTTTATTGCGGGAAGAAATTGGATTCCTGGAGGATTTTTTTTCGCTGCTTAAAATCCGATTTGAAAATGCTGTACAGCTGCATATGGATGTGGATAATATTTTAATGGATCAATATCTTTTGCCTCCAATCTCTTTACAGGTACTTATGGAAAATGCTATTAAGCATAATGAGTTCTCGGACAATAACCCACTGATAATGTCTTTAACACTCAATCAGAGCGGGCTGGCATTTCAGAATTTAGTTCGTCGTAAAACGTTGCGTCGGCCCTCATCAAAAATCGGGTTGCAGAATTTGAAAGAAAGGTACCTGCTTATAACCCAACGACCAATCATCATTGAAGAAGAAGAAAAAACATTTACTGTCCGCCTTCCTCTGTTGAAAATTGAATAATATGAAAACAATTATTATTGAAGACGAAAAACCGGCTGCAGAAAAATTGCAAAAAGCAATTTTAAACAATCACCCCGGGGTGGAGGTGGCCGGGGTCTTGAATAGTATTGAAGCAGCTACTCTGTTGGTTACAACATAACCCGATGCCTGATCTTATATTCATGGATATTGAACTGAGCGATGGACTTTCGTTTAAAATTTTTGAAAAAGTTCCCATTACCTGCCCCGTTATTTTTACTACCGCCTTTGATGAATATTGGCAGGAAACTTTTGAGCACAACAGTATTGATTATTTATTGAAACCCATCCGCCAGGAAAAACTAGATGCGGCGTTGGGCAAATACGATAAGCTCAAGCTGTACTTCGCTCAAAACCTGCAACCATTGCTGGCAGGCAATCAACAAACAGGCAATTCCCGGTATAAGAAACGTTTCCTGGTGAAGCAGGGGTCCGATTATGTGAGCATAAAAATAGAAGACATTGCTTATTTCTACGCTACGCACAAACTGGTATGCCTGGTGGATCAGAAAAACCGGAAGTATATCCTCGATCAGTCGTTATCGGACATAGAAAAACAACTGGATCCCGCTCAATTTTACCGGGTAAATCGCAAGTACCTGGTACAGTTAAGTGCCATCAGAAAAATTAAAACGTACCCTAAAAGTAAATTATTGCTGGAGTTGGAGCCGGTAATCAGTGATGAGATTATTATCAGCCAGGAAAACGTAGCCGCTTTCAAAGAGTGGATGGGACAATAAAAAAACCGCTGTAAGAAAATACAGCGGCTTATTTACCATTACGCCAAAATTATAATTTATTGCCTGGGCGGGCCGCCAGGTCTGCGCATAGAAGGCTCAATTTCGTCTTTCCATTTCTTAAATTGCTCTTCCGTCAGCATTTTTTTCAGCTTATCGTCTCTTTCCGTAACGAGCGGTTGCATTTTTTCACGCATAAGCTGCGGATCGGGGCGTTCGCCACCACTCATCATTTCTTCCCTCAATTTATCCTGTGCTTTGTAATAAGTGGTGAAGAGAGAATCAATATCAGCGAGTTTTTGAGCACCAGGTTTAAACGCGCTATCCATTTTCTCATGAATGGTTTTTACTCTATCTTCTACGGTGCGGCGTTGAAAACCTCCCCCTTGCGCATTTACTGAAGCTACTCCAAGTAGCAAGCAGGCTACGATCAAAAATTTGTTCTTCATAAAAAAATATTTTAAAAGATTAATTGAACTATTTAGACGAGTGCGTCGGTAAAAACCTTTGTTACAAAAGATATAATTGGCAGAAATGATTTAATTCTGGCGCTTTTCTCCGTCTGAACGGGAAGAACCTCCCCGACGATACCAGGGCGAACGGTTATTCATTCGGCTTACGAGTGAATCTAATTTAACCTGTTGTTGTGAATCGCAAATAGCTCTTACTCTTTGAATGTGCCGGAACATAGTAAGTTCCATGCTTTTTTGATTTTGCGCCAGTTGCTCAGCGGCTCGGTTTACCATTGAGTCGGGTGTATTTGCCCGTTGCAAAAGCTTATATAATTCGTTCTTGGTGTTTCGAATGCTATCTCCCAATACCTTCAGGGAGTCCCGGTTCTTTTCATGTAATTCTTTAAACTGTTTCGTTTGTTCCACATTGAAACCCACTTCCTTTTTCATAAAATCTACAATCGAAAAATCGCCTTTTTTCCCGGCCCATTGCCTGTTACCTGGTTTTTTCCAAACCAGGAAATATAGCAGTAGCCCCACGTTTGATAGTAACAGTACTACAACCAAAAAAATCAAAGCCTTGCTATTCTTTATGGTGGAACTCATGGTTGCTCTTCATTTACAGTGTAAAAGCCATCAGCAGTGGTAGCGGAAAGGTTGTATTCGGAAGCAAATACCTGGTCTTCTTCCTGTACGGGTATTTGCACAGTTTCTGAAGACTCATATAAGGCTAGGGTATTAATCAATATTATTACCAAGACGGTTGTAAACGCAATAACCGGCCGGCTTACAAAACGGAAGGCCACTGCCCAGACACTTTCTTCCTCCGCGTTCAGCGACGCCATTATACGGGTATATAAGAAAGGATTAGCGGATGCCCGACGGACATGGTCCAAACTGGTAAGCGTTTCTTCCACCTTATTTTCAATATGACCGGAGGTTTTCATAATACCTATTTTTGACGTTAACAGTGCTGCAAACTTGCAGCTAATCAGCTGAATTTTGATAATAATCAGTTAGTATTTTCCTGAGATTGGCTTTAGCGCGGTGCATCAGCGACTCAACCGAGGATACGGTGTTTTCCATTATTTCGGACACTTCCTGGTAACTAAGCCCTTCCAGCTTATGGAGAGTGAATGCCGTTTTCTGATTATCAGGGAGTTTATCAATGGCCCCGAACAGGATGGCGGCTTTTTCCTTGTTTTCCAGGCTAATCCCCGGGTGATGGAAATCGGGTTGATGCCGAACCTCCTCCTCATTATTTCCGAATATGCTCTGCAAAAAAGCAAAGCGTTTTTTCCGTTTCTTTTTGCGGAGATGGTCGAGCGACTTCGTGATGGCGATGCGGTAAAGCCAGGTAGAAAACTTTGAATCCCCTTTGAACTGTTCAATGGATTCGTATACCTGAACAAATACTTCCTGGGCTACGTCTTCGGCGTCTTCCGCATTTTGAACAATACCTAAAGAAGTATTGTACACCATATTCTGCCAGGTGCTCACAATAACCTTAAAGGCGGAATCATCACCCTTTTTCAAACGCTCTATAAGTTCCAATTCCTGCAAATTGCAATAGATTTTTGGAAAATTAAGTCATTTAATGCTTTGGAGATATCAATAACCAAAGCTTTCTTGATCCGGGTACTGAAGGGTCTTTCTCTGAATAATTTCTTAGGACTTATGTAATATTTCCATTCCTGTCATCCAATCCGGAAATGCTTATACATGAACCGACCCTACCCGGTTATTGATCCCCGCTGGTTCCAGGTTATCTTCCAGGCAATCTTTTTAAGTTATGGTATACTTTATCTTAACTGGCAGACCAACTGGCCTCATTATGCTATCAGTATCGGGAGTTGTCTTTTCTTTCAATACCTGTTTGATTCCATTCGCACCAGGCGATTATTGAAAGTAAATGAATTTTCCAAATGGGGATTCAGTGTACTCATCAGTGCGATGAGTTTATGCCTGCTGTTAAAAACAAACAATGAATTCATCAGCCTGCTGGCAGCTTTAGTAACCGTGGCGGGCAAGTATTTTTTTCGTTTCAATGGGGATCATATTTTTAACCCTTCCGCGCTGGGAATTGTAGTGGTATTATTATTTGCTAATAATGCCTGGCTATCGCCTGGTCAATGGGGCAGTAATGCAGTGGTGTTTTTCCTGGTGGCTACCCTGGGAACAATTGTGATAACAAAGGTGCAGCGGCTGGATATCAGCCTTACATTCTTACTAACTTATATCGGATTATTATACTGGAGGCAGGTTATTTACCTGCATTGGCCCATCGATTTCTTTTTTCATTCGGTAAGTTCCGGAAGCCTTTTATTATTCAGCTTTTTTATGATCAGCGATCCGAAAACAGCTCCCAATCACCAGGTAGCCAGAATAATTTGGGCCGTGCTTATTGCTGTAGCAGCATTTTATTTATCGGTGTTCAAATGGCAATACAATACACTAATCTGGGTTTTAGTGGCCGCTGCGCCATTGGTTCCCGTATTCAACAAAGTTTTTAAAGCCGGTTCTTATCAATGGAATCCTTCTCCATGATCCGTCAACATATTCTCAACCATAAAACGATTATTAATGAAAACTTTAATGAAAAAAATGGCTGCAGTTTTTTTGCTGGTCCTGTTGATTAGTAATGACGTGGCCGCATTTTGCGGATTTTATGTGGCCAAGGCCGACGGCACTTTAAAAAACAAAACCAGCCAGGTCATCCTGGTGAGGGATGGAAATCGAAACGTGATTACTATGTACAATGATTTTAAGGGAAATTTCAAGGATTTTGCCATGGTCGTACCGGTACCGGTGGTATTGCAGAAGAAAGATATTAAAGTAGTGAACCAATCAATCTTTAATATCCTTAACGATTATTCAAAACCCCGCTTGGTTGAATATTTTGATGAAAACCCGTGTGCCCGACGAGAATATGATGCAATGTCTGATCGGAAGTCTTCTGTGCCAGGTCTACAGGAAGTAGTAGTAACAGGAATGGGAAGACGTAAACAAGAGTCTGTGCAGATCGAAGCGCAATATATCGTAGGGGAGTACGATATTCTGATTTTGAGCGCAAAAGAATCAACAGGATTAAGAGATTGGTTAACTGAAAATGGGTATAAGATTCCCAGCGGGGCAGAAGAAGTGTTGGAGCCCTATATCAAAAGCAATCTCAAATTCTTCGTAGTTAAAGTAAATGAAGCGGAAAAGAAAAAAATGCCGGGCGATTTTTTGCGTCCGATTCAAATCAGTTTTACTTCCCCCAAATTTATGTTGCCTATCCGTCTTGGAATGGCTAATGCCGATGGTGACCAGGATATGATTGTTTACGCGTTCACCAAAAAGGGGCGAATAGAATGTACCAATTACCGGAGCGTAGAATTGCCAACCGGTAATAAGATTCCGCTGTTTGTCCAGAGTAATTTTGCCGCATTTTACAGCAATCTCTTCCAGCACCAATGGAGCAAAGAAGGTAAAAGCATTTCTATGCTGGAATATGCCTGGGATGTGAGCCCAAAGAACTATGTAAAATGCGATCCTTGTGTAGGCAATCCACCCACCCAGCAGGACCTGGTACAGACAGGTGTTTGGTGGCTTACCCGCGATTGGAGTAATTATGATGACGTGTACGAAGAAAACACCCAGCTTGATAGCCATGTTTATTTCACCCGCCTGCACATAAGATATAACAGGCAACAATTCCCGCAGGATCTTATTTTCCAGGTTACCCCAAATAGGGAAAATTACCAGGCACGGTATATTATTACACATCCGGCGCCCGGTGACTTTAGCTGTGAGGAAGGAAAAAAATATCTTCAAAACCTGAAGGAACGCCGGAAAAACGAACTGGCCCAACTTACCTACCTCACAGGTAAGAATTATGAAAATTGGGATATGGCTTATCAGGAAGGACCCAATCTTAAAACGGATGCTTCTTATACAGCCGTGACTGCAGGAATAAACGAGGATAATAATAACGGAAGCGGGAATAATAATCTAACGGGCTTGCTGGCTATTTTTCTTTCAGGAGTAGGAATATTATTCATCTTAAAAAGATACAGGCTTCAGCTGCATAGAGCCTAATGCCTATTAGTTAAGTAGCGGTGGAACAAAGATGAAAAAGAGGAATCGGGGAAGCGAAGCCTCTTTTTCCATCTTTCCCCCTTTTTTCCTCCTGGTAAAGATTGGAGAGAAGAGTTAATACCCTGATTTCAGGGATTAAAGCCGCTAAGGAAGAGAATAACCCTTCCAAAGCTTCTTTTTTTTAAAACCTCCAGTCAAAGTATCTTGCAGCTTCAAAAAAAGAAAGTGTTTTTATGGAGTACAGTAAAATTATAGCTGTTACAGGCTTACCCGGATTGCAGGAATTGATAAGCAGCAAGAACGATGGGGCCATTGTGCGTTCGCTGGAGGATAATGTCACCAAGTTTGTTTCTTCCCGCATTCACAACTTTTCTCACCTGGAGAGCATTGAAGTATATACTGTTCGCGATAATGTGAATCTGGCGGAAATTTTTCAGGCGATGGATAAAAGCCAGGTGCCATTACCCGATGAAAAAGATGCCAAAGCGGTTAAAACATATTTTGAAAAGGTTTACCCGGATGTAGACTTCGAACGGGTGTACAACAGTGATATGAAGAAGATGGTAAAATGGTTTTCTGTTTTGAAAACTAATAATATTGAAATTAAATTAACGGAAGTTCCCGAAGAGGAAGAAGAAGAAGAAGTGGTAATAGAAAAACCCATTCCTGCCAAAAAAGAAAAGGTAGCGGAAGAAAAACCTATAAAAGCAGCCGTAAAGAAGAAAGAAGAGAAGCCGGTAGCGGAAGTAAAAAAAGAAGCACCAGCCAGGAAAAAAGCAGTAGCTGAAAAAGACGAGACGCCCAAGAAAAAAGCTGCCGCCAAGCCAAAAAAAGAAGCCGAGAAAAAGGAGATGCCCAAGAAAAAGGCGACTCCAAAAAAGAAATAAAGATTATATTTTTCAACTGGCTGCCCCTTGTTTTAACGGGGCAGCTTTTTCTATTTTAAACTGAACGTATGCATACCAGCGCTGAAATAAAAAAATTACCCCGGACTTTTTTACCAGAATCGTTTATCGTTACTACCTGGGAGGCAGCGGAACCTTATTTTAAGAATTTACTTGATCGGGAACTTCATTCAAAGGAGGACCTGGCACAATGGTTAAAGGATAGCAGTGAATTAGAGGCCGTATTCAGTGAAGATGCCTGCTGGCGTCAAATCCGAATGACTTGTGATACTGAAAATAAATCGCTTGAAGAAGCTTTTGTATTTTTCGTAACCCATATTCAACCTCAAATTCAACCTTATGCCGATAAGCTGAACAGGAAATTGATCGATTGCCCTTACACGAAAGAATTGGATCAAAAAAAATACTTTACTTACCTGCGGAGTGTTAAAAAAAGTATCGACCTGTTTCGGGAAGAGAATATCCCCCTTCAATCAGAACTGAGTGTAATGGGTCAGCAGTTTGGAGTTATTTCAGGAAAGATGACGGTGGAGGTGGATGGCAAAGAATATACCCTGCAGCAGGCGGCTAAATTCCTGGAAGATCCTGATAGAAAAAAAAGAGAGGCTGTTTACCGCAAAATCAATGAAAGAAGAATGCTGGATAAAGAATCCCTGGATAACTTGTATAACAGCCTTATTCAAAAACGTCACCAGGTAGCGCTTAATGCGGGCTTTGAAAATTACCGTGATTATAAGTTTAAAGAACTGGGTCGTTTTGATTACGGGAAAGAAGATTGTTACCAGTTTCACGAATCTGTGAAGGAGCAGGTGCTACCACTGGTAAATGAAATTTATGAACACAAACGAAAAAAATTAGGGTTAGAAACTCTCCGGCCATGGGATACGGAAGCAGAACCTGCCGGCGTGTTACCCTTACGCCCCTTTACCTCAGGAAGCGAATTGCTAGAAAAAACAATCCGCTGTTTTGAAGAACTGAATCCTTTTTTTGCTGATTGTTTGCGCCAGATGAATGTCATGAACCGGTTTGACCTCGACAGCCGGAAAGGGAAAGCGCCCGGGGGATATAATTGCCCGCTGGCTGAAACGGGAGCGCCGTTTATTTTCATGAATGCTGCCGGCCAAATGAATGATGTAACCACTATGATACATGAAGGCGGGCATGCCGTTCATTCTTTCCTGTCGCATCCGCTGGAGTTGAGTTCTTTTAAAGAATACCCGATGGAAATTGCCGAAGTAGCCAGTATGGCTATGGAGCTTTTCAGCATGGATTATTGGGATGCATTTTTTGACAATCCCGCATGATTTAAAAAGAGCCAAGGAGCACCAATTAGAGAGAGTAATAACAATTTTCCCCTGGATTGCCACAATCGATAAATTTCAACATTGGATTTATGAGAACCCCCGGCATACAGTTCCCGAAAGAACCAATCAATGGATGAAACTTTTAGATGAATTCAGTACCACTTCCATTGACTTTTCTGGCCTTGATCATTTCCGTGAGAATAGCTGGCAACGCCAGTTACACTTGTTTGAAGTTCCTTTCTACTACATCGAATATGGGATAGCACAATTGGGAGCCATAGGGTTATGGATGAAGTTTAAAGAAAATAAGGATGCAGCGCTCAATCATTATATGGAGTCTTTAAGTATGGGCGGCACCCGTACCCTGCCGGAATTATATAAATGTGCAGACATTGAATTTAATTTTTCGCTGGAATATATTAAGAAGCTGATGCAGTTCGTTAAACTGGAATTAAGACAAATAATAAAAGAGGGCTAAAAACAAAAAATACCCACTTTGAGGTATAGCAGGTTCCAAATCGAAAAGTATATTTGTGTTGAAATTGACAACGAATAAGGACGGTAAAACGTCTGATATTATAAAATAGCTACTAATCAGAGCCTTAACCAAAAGTCCCGGTGTTTCTACATCGGGGCTTTCTTTTTAATGGCATTCTTTACAGGTTCCGTTTACTACCATTTGATATTCGTTGGCGGAGAAACCTACTGGTAATTTGACCAGGGGTACTGTTACATCTGGCAGGCAGGTGGTATTGCCACATTCAGAACAAACAAAATGTACATGATTGTCGTGATGATGTCCTTCAGTGCAATCACTTAAGCACAACGCATAACGAACAGAATTATCTGCGGTGGGAATATTGTGTATGATACCTTTCTCCAGAAAAACCTGGAGTGTTCTGTATACTGTTACCCGGTCAAATTTTTCCCCGGTTTTTTTCTCAATATCACCATGCGCCAGGGCGCCTTTACTGCTTAAAAAGAGTTCCAGTATTTTTTTTCGGCTGCCCGTAACACTTAGTAAATTACGTTTTAAAATATAATCAATTTGTGTGTCCATAGTGCAGCGATTAGGATTATTCTAAAGTTACCATCTATTTTAATTACTGAAAAGATTGTTGGAAAATCGTTTTCGTGAAACCGGTTCCTTCAGCAGAGTGGCAATGTCTTTCTGCAGTTGTATTACTTCCTGGTCCTTCAGTCCGTCGTAAATCTTGCGAACCTGACCTGCTTTGTCCACCAGGGCAAAAAACTGCGTGTGCATAAACTGGTCTTCTATTTTTTGCAGGTTGTTCTTCGGATCATCGAGCAAATAACTTGTGCGCGCCGCCGCATAAAGACTATCCTTTCGGCCGGTTAAAAACCACCATCGGTTTGTATTTACACCCATCGAATCGGCGTACCATTTTAACCGGGAAGCACTGTCGGTTTCCGGGTTGCAGGTGTGAGAAAGGATAATAAAATCTTCAGCGCTTTTATACTTTTCGTATATAATTTTCATGTTGTTATTCATCATGGGGCAAATATTCGGACAGGTAGTGAAGAAATATTCTGTTACATATACTTTTCCTTCTACATCCTTTTCAGTAACCGGATTGCCATCCTGGTTTATAAACCGGAAGGGTTTAACATAATTAAGAACCGGCATTTTTACATCTCCGTATCCGGGAATAAGACGGCTCATTACCACATAAAATCCAACGGCCAGCACCACAAAAAAGACCGCATATAATATCCCTTTTTTACTCATTTCTTTCAATTAAGTATGCAAATGTACAGATTGACCTATCCAATGACCCTTCTGTAAAACTAACAAAAAAAATGCAACAAAGTTGCATAGATTCCTATTTATTATATATATTCGCCCCATGGGATTTCGGATTAATTGGGATGCATTAGGTATTTCGGCCTCATTGGCCTGTGCCATTCACTGTGCCATTCTACCCATTGTTCTTAGCAGTTTGCCCATTTTTGGGATTAATATAGTCGATAATATCTTTCTTGAATATTTTATGATTGTGCTTGCTTTCTCAATTGGTATGTATTCCCTCTGGCACGGATATAAAAGGCATCATCATAGTTATATTCCGCTGATGGTCTTTTCAGTGGGGATGGTTTTTTTAATAGCCAAGCAAATATGGCATTCGCAGCAGATAATTTTATTAGCGATTGCAGTACTGCTGATTGTATCCGCCCACCTGCGTAATCTTCGCCTGTGCCGGGTGCATAATCATGCTCATTCCACCGATTGTAATCACTGATTGGCTATCGGCTGTAACCTTTTCCCAATTTCAAAAACAT
Source organism: uncultured Chitinophagaceae bacterium (assembly GCA_963775145.1). Classification (GTDB taxonomy): domain Bacteria; phylum Bacteroidota; class Bacteroidia; order Chitinophagales; family Chitinophagaceae; genus Endoryza. The sequence continues at coordinate 169,254 of CAVZHZ010000001.1, read as the reverse complement.
TTGGTGGCAGCGTTTGTTACCTTTACAGTTAAACAGGTGATTTATGATAAAGACAGGCAATCCGGTGATCAGCATCTATACAGAAATGACGCCTAACCCGGAGACGATGAAATTTGTGGCTAATAAATTGTTATATCCTGGAAAAAGCATCGATTTGCCAGATGTGGACAGCGCGAAACCTTCTCCGCTGGCAGTGGAATTGTTTGGGTTTCCTTTTATCAAATCCGTTTTCATTGCGAGCAATTTTGTGACCCTTACCAAATTGAGTGAAACCGAGTGGACCGATGTAATTCCAACCATTCGCCAGTTTTTGAAAGATTACCTGGAAGAAGGAAAAGCAGTGGTAAATGAAGAAGAAGTAGCCGTAATGAAGCGGGAAAGCAGCAATACGGTTAGTGCCGATGATGATGATGTGGTTAAAAGAATAAAGGAATTATTAGAAAATTATGTGAAGCCTGCCGTTGAAATGGATGGAGGCGCCATTCAATTTAAAAGTTATGAAGAAGGAGTAGTAAACCTGATGCTGCAGGGAAGTTGCAGTGGTTGTCCCTCCTCTATGATCACATTAAAAGCCGGAATCGAAGGAATGATGAAACGTATGATTCCTGAGGTTAAAGAGGTGGTGGCAGAGGCCGAATAATAAAATACTGATTTAAATATAAGGCCCCTTCACAGCAAGGGGCTTTTCTATTGGCGTAGTTTGGGGAAGTTTTTGCAATACTGTAACTTACCTGAAATCGCCTGCATATGCTAATAGCGGTATTTATCTTCCTGGTGGTGATACTGGGCCTTTTATTGGTTTCCCTGATTTTACCGGGCAAGTACCACCTAGAAAAAACAGCCATAATAAAAAAGAGTGTTCCTGATGTAATGGATAAGATAGCCGATCTCCGGCATTATGCCGCCTGGAACCCATGGCAACAATCCGACCCCGCCGCTATCGGTACTATCACCGGCATTCCAAAAACAATAGGTCATAAATATGCATGGGAAGGCAAAAAAGTAGGAGTGGGAAGCCTGACTTTACGCGATATTGATAAGAAACACGTTCATTTTATTCTTGAATTTATAAAACCTTTTAGATCCATCGCCAGCGATGACTGGTTGTTTGAGGAATGGGGAAGCGGCGAAACAAAAATTACCTGGTCCAATAATGGCGAACTTCCTTTTCCTATAGTCCGTTTAATGGGTCCTTTTCTTACCAAAAACCTTAATAAGCAATTTGAGGCAGGTTTACTTAACCTAAAAAAAATGTGTGAGGGGTAAGTAATTATGAATGGCAGCAGTTAACCGATTTCTTATAACTAAGCTTTTTTCCTGGTTTTTTACGAAGTACCCTTCACTAAGAAAAAACCAGTAGTTTCTTCAACCAAAAGCTTCTGAACCGAATAGGCTAACCGACCGCTGCATAACTGCATTAAAACAACGATATTCGGTCGACCTACGATGAAACACGGAACTATTCTATATCCGCTTTTACTATCTTTCTTCAATCCTCCATCCTTCCTATCTTCGCGCTCATTATGGAACGTACGGAAATTAATTCGCTCGGTGAATTTGGGTTGATTCATCACCTGACGAAAAACATTGAACTACAAAATGCCTCCTCTATCCTGGGAGTAGGGGACGATGCCGCCGTGATAGATCATTTCGGAAAGCAGACGGTTATTAGTACCGACCTCCTCATTGAGGGGGTTCACTTCGACCTGACGTATACCCCGCTTCGGCATCTTGGTTATAAAAGTGTAATTGCCAACCTGAGCGATATATATGCAATGAATGCAACCCCCACTCAAATTACCCTGAGTATTGGAGTTAGCAACCGGTTTGCTGTGGAATCGCTCGATGAGTTTTATGAAGGGGTTTATGCGGCATGCGACAAATACGGCGTGGACCTAATAGGCGGTGATACTGCTTCTTCCCAAAAAGGATTTATTATTTCTGTAACTGCTATAGGGGAAGTTGACACCGACAAATATGTGAAACGCAGCGGGGCAAAAAAAGGAGACTTACTTTGTTGTAGCGGAGATTTGGGCGGCGCCTATGTTGGATTACTTTTCCTGGAAAGGGAGAAGAGAATTTATTTAGAAAGCCCGGAAGTTCAACCCGACCTGGAAGGAGAAACCTATGTAATCGGTCGTTTATTAAAACCGGAAGCCCAAAAAGGAATTATTGAATTTTTTAAAGAGAAAGAAATTACTCCCACGGCTATGATGGATATCAGCGATGGGCTGAGTTCGGAGATTCTTCATGTTTGTGAACAAAGTGGCGTTGGCTGCGTACTATACGAAGAAAAAATTCCTATATCGGAAGAAACCAGAGCAGCTGCCTTCAAATTTGAAATTGATCCTACTGCCTGCGCCCTGAGCGGTGGCGAAGATTATGAATTGCTTTTCACCGTTCCACAATCTGACTTTGAAAAACTCGTTTTAAATGAGCAGATAAGTGTAATTGGGTATATGACCGACGCCTCAGAAACGCCGCACATTATTACCAAAGGAGGAAACAAACACGCTATTACGGCACAGGGCTGGAATGCTTTTAAAACAAAACGGTTCTAACCGGACCTTACCAGATGAAGAGTATTCTTAATTTTTTTATTGGCTGTTGCCTCCTGTCTTTACTTGCCTGCTCTGCTTCACGGAAAGTGTTTAATGCAAATGCCCACTATAGCCGGAACATCCTGCAACAGGATTATCAAACCTTTCGAACCATTCTTGAATTATACCACCCTAGTTTATACTGGTTTACTCCTAAAGACAGTATGGATTATTTTTTTGACCGGGGATTTTCGCAAATAGGAGATTCAATGACCGAGGTTCAATTCAGGAATATATTACTGGAGGTTGTTACCAGGATTCAATGCGGACATACATCAGTTCGGTTTTCAAAAAAACACAGCCGGTACCAGGATACAGCTAAACTAAGAACCTTTCCCCTGAGTTTAAAAGTGTGGCCCGATTCAATGGCGGTGGTGGGAAATATTAATCGCCAGGATTCGATCCTGAAAAGAGGAACAGTGGTACGCAGTATTAATGGTATTACCACCCGGCAATTCACCAGTATTTTTTTTAATTACCTGGTTACCGATTCAAAGGCAATTAACGGAAAATATCAAACCTTAAGCAGTGGAGGAAATTTCGGCGTATTATATCGTAATGTGTTGGGGTTACCCGATAATTACCAGGTACTATACGTCGATTCATTAGGGCAGGAAAGAGTTACCAGCATTCCAAATTACGTTCCGGTAAAAGATACAGGGCGCCGTAAGTCAGAAATTTCCCCCGTAAAGAGTAAGAAGCCCCCACGCGCCGTTGTAATAAACAGGGTCCGGAATGTACAAATAGATACCACCCTTTCCTCCGCTTACATGACCCTCAATACTTTTTCAAGGGGGAATAAACTCCGATCTTTTTTCAGAAAAAGTTTTCGGGAGATAAACAAACGATCTATCCAACACCTGGTTATTGATGTTCGGAGCAATGGCGGAGGCGATGCCGGTCTTTCCACTTTGCTCACTCAATACCTTATTACCAGGAAATTTAAACTGGCTGATTCATTATATGCGATACGACGCTCAGGTCCGTACGATCGGTATATTAAAAAACATTTTTTGTACCACACGGCCATGCTGTTTGTTACCCGGAAGCGAAAAGACCACCATTATCACTTTACCCATTTTGAACGACATTTTTATAAACCCCGGTCAAGGAATCATTTCGACGGAGACGTTTATATAATAATTGGGGGAAATTCATTTTCGGCTACTACTTTGTTTGCATATGCCATGAAGCACCAAAAGAACGTTACTATAGTAGGAGAGGAAACGGGAGGTGGTTCTTATGGAAATACTGCCTGGATGATTCCTGAGGTAGTGTTGCCGCAAACTAAAGTTCGTTTTCGATTACCTTTATTCCGGTTGGTAATGGATCAGGCTGCTCTGGCCGAAGGAAGGGGAATTACACCAGATATAGAAGTAATACCGACGGCCGAAACAATTCGTAAAGGCATTGACCCAAAGGCAGAAAAAGTAAAGCAATTAATACTCGGGAAGAATAAAACTAAACAGCCGTAACTTTTTTAATAGTATACTCTTCGTCAAAAATTACCAGTGCAGCCTCCGCACCTTTTTCGAATACGCCCATTTTTTTACCACTTACCAGGGAAGCCGGGTACTTACCTGCCATCCGCAGTGATTCTTCTAACGATAAACCTAATTGTTGTACCCCGTTCTGTACACATCGCATCATGGTGAGTGCTGATCCTGATAAGGTACCATCGGGTAAAGCATAATAATCTCCCCGAAACAGGTGCTGGTATTCACCCACCTTTGTTTCCGCCACCGCATCCGTTATATAGAATAATCGTTCTTTCATTACCTGCTTCGCGATGCGTATAGCGGCAAAGTGAGCATGAATACCATCGCATACCACACTACTCATAGCTGTTGGATGATCGAGAATAGCCCCCACCATTCCGGGTGCCCGGTGCTGCAAGGGTGACATAGCATTAAATAAATGAGTGGCCACTGGAATGCCCCGGTTAAACGCTGCGGTAGCTTCTTCATACGTAGCATTTGAGTGACCTGCTGAAACCAGTACAGCATTTTGTTGAAGCAAAGCAATAATTGAAGGGTCGCAACATTCAGGAGCCACTGTCATCATCTTCACCACGTCTTTTCCTTTCTCGAGAAGTAATTCTACTTCCTCCACCGTAGGTTTCTTAATAAAGCGCTCCACATGGGCTCCTTTCTTCACAGGGTTTAAATAGGGGCCTTCTAGGTGCAAGCCTAACAAACCTTTACCGCCTTGTTGCCAATATTGTTTAACTACATCTATCCCTTCAAAAAATTTATCCATGGAGTTGGTAGCCATCGTAATCATAAAATAAGAGCAACCACCAGACAAGCAATATTCATAAGTAGCCTTCAGCGATTCTATAGATGTTTCCTGTGAAAACATCTTTCCGTTGCCTCCATAAATCTGCAGATCAATTAATGCCGGGGCAAGTAAATTACCCTGCAGATCTTCCACCATATAACCAGCAGGTATTTCTTTATTGCCCACCAGGCCTTCTACCTTCCCGTTTTTTACGAGCAATGCTTTGTCTTGTTCTATTTTCGTTCCGGTAAAAATTTTCCCATTACTATAGGCGATGGACATTTTAAATAGATTTGATCAGGGTTCAATAAAAAAATCGTCAGCGTCGCGTAAAAAAGGAAGTTTATTTCTCACTTCTTCTAATTTATTTTTTTCAAGTGTGATGGTAAAGATATCTTCCTCGCGTGCCTTCGTATAAAGTACTTCACCCATTGCATCCACAATCATGGTTTCTCCGCTGTGATAAAAATCGTTTCCATCTTTACCTACCCGGTTTACTCCAATAACAAAAGATTGGTTCTCGATGGCTCTCGCCTGCAGTAATGTTTTCCAGGCATGAATACGTCGTTCGGGCCAATTGGCTACGTAAATGAGTACGTCGAATTCTACCTCACTCCCGGCCCCCTTCCTTGAGGAGAGGGGGGTAGGGGGTGAGGTCTGGCGCGACCAAACCGGGAACCTCAAATCGTAACATACCAATAAATTTATTTTCCATCCTTTTACCGAAGCAATCAATCGTTTGGTTCCGGGCGTAAATTTCTTGTCTTCCCCGGCAAAGGCAAATAAGTGTCGTTTGTCATAAATTCCGAACTGGCCATTGGGTAACATCCATACCAGTCTGTTATAATATTTACCTTCTTCTTCAATAATCAGGCTGCCGGTTAAAATGATTTTTTTTGCAGCGGCTATGCGTTCCATCCAGCTAATGCTTTCTCCGTTCATTTTTTCCGCCAGCCGTTTCGGCTGCATGCTGAAGCCGGTACTGAACATTTCGGGGAGTATGACGATTTCTGTTTTCTCTTGTATTCCGTTAATCTTTTCTTCCAGCATCCGGAGATTAGCGGTCTTATCTTCCCAATGCAGATTGGTTTGAATGGTGGTGATGGTGAGTGTGGACATAATCAGTATTCTGCTACATGGTAAAATTAACGTATTGAGAAAAGAACCTGGAAGATCGGTGATCTTTGATTAGGGCCGCAATCGAGGTTTAAGAATCAGGACTACTCAAAAAAATATTTCTACACTTGCTTAATACGCAATTTCCATAGAATCCTCCTGCACATCTTAAACTCTTTAGAACAGAGTCAGAAGAATAGTCTTTGTTCCAAAAAAAACAAGGTAGTTGAGATAACTTTTCTATTTCTTACCGCTCCGCTTCGAGTTTCCAGGTTTCCGGGGATCGCCATAACGAAGAGAGCAGCAGTTCACGCATAAATAAAAACTCCTTCGGTATTTTATCAAATAATTTGGAAAACAATTCTTCGTGCGACAATAATTCCTGCTTCCATAGTTCGCTATCGATCAGCATCATTTCATGAAAAGAGGAGCGGGGAAAATCTTCCAGCCCGGTCCAATCCATATCACGGTACCGGGGTCTCCATCCAATCGGGGATTCTACTGCAGAAGCTCTTCCTTTCACCCGGCCTACGATCCATTTTAATACCCGCAGGTTTTGGCCAAAGCCGGGCCACGCAAAGTCTCCTTTCTCATTTTTTCGAAACCAATTCACCCCGAATATGCGCGGGGTATTGGGAAGGTCCCTTCCAAAATTCAGCCAATGATTAAAATACTCGCCCATGTGATAGCCGAGAAAAGGCAGCATTGCATAAGGATCACGGCGCACTTTGCCAATTTCTCCAAAGGCAGCCGCGGTCATTTCGCTGCCCATAGTAGCGGCCAGGTATACCCCAAAATTCCAATTGAATGATTGATACACGAGGGGAACAGCGGTACTTCTTCTTCCTCCGAAAATAAAGGCCGAGATAACAACACCATCTTTATTGTCCCAATCTGAATCAATAACCGGATTTTGTACAGCCGGTGCGGTAAAACGTGCATTAGGATGGGCGGCCGGCTTGCCACTATTTTTATCATAAGGTTTGCCGTGCCAGTCAATCAATCCATCGGGAACTTCTTTTGTCATTCCTTCCCACCAAACATCTCCCTCAGTTGTGATAGCCACGTTGGTGAATATGGTATTAGACTTAATAGTTTCCATGGCATTCGGGTTAGTCATTGCGTTCGTTCCCGGGGCAACGCCAAAATATCCTGATTCGGGATTAATGGCATATAGTTTTCCATTTGCATTTTTATGAATCCAGGCAATATCATCTCCTACCGTGGTTACTTTCCAACCTTCCATTCCTTTTGGTGGAATCATCATGGCAAAATTGGTTTTGCCACAAGCACTCGGGAAAGCAGCGGCAACATAGGTTTTATCTCCTTTCGGAGATTCTACTCCCAGTATCAGCATATGTTCAGCCAGCCATCCTTCTTCCAGTCCCATTACTGACGCAATTCTAAGCGCAAAACATTTTTTTCCCAATAATGCATTGCCGCCATAACCACTTCCATAGGAAATGATCAGTCGCTCTTCAGGGAAATGAGAAATGTATTTGACTGTAGGATTACAGGGCCATCGGTTATCTGGCTGACCGGCTTCCAGGGGCGCTCCTACCGTATGCACACATTTTACATATCCCTTTTCATATATATAAGGCAGGATGGAATCCCCCATGCGTGTCATAGTGCGCATATTGAGCACCGCATATTCCGAGTCCGTAATTTGTACTCCATATCTCGCCAGGGGAGAACCCACCGGACCCATGCAATAAGGAATTACATACATGGTTCTTCCTTTCATTGCCCCTTTAGTGAGGTCCTCCAGGATATTTTTCATTTCCCGCGGATCCATCCAATTATTGGTGGGACCCGCATCCTCTTTGCGCCGGCTGCAGATAAACGTTCTGTCTTCCACACGGGCTACATCACTCGGATCGCTGAAGCAGGCAAAACTGTTTGGACGTTTTTGCGGGTTGAGTTTAATAAAGGTTCCTTTATCAACCAATAATTGGCAAAGGGTATCATATTCGTTTTGGGAACCATTGCACCAATGTATATGACCGGGTCTAAGGTGATCCGCCATGGCACGGACCCATCCCTCCATTTCCGCCTGCGCGGAAGCATATTCTTTTGAAGGAAAAACTTTGTAGTGATACATGACAGGAAGAATTTGCCTGCAAGTTAGCAGAGTATAAATGAAGAATGAAAAATATAGAATATAAAATCTGTTAGGTGGCGATAAGTTGTAATTCTAAGTAGCTACCCGGTTTCTACAGTGGATATAAAAATACCTTTGGGCAAGAGGGACACTTTCTAGATAAATGTGAGATAATAATGTCACAACATTTTATTTAAAGAAAGCACGGCAAGCAGCGGGTAAATCTGTATTGATGATATCTGCGCCACACGCGTTCAATAATTTCCAGGCAACTTCTGTATCGGGCGATCCCCAAAAGCGAACGGGCTTATTCCATTCATGTGCTTTTTTAACTACTTGCGTTAATTTGGCCACATCCCCCGCATTGGTGCGTGATAAATATTTATAATAATTATCGCTGACCATCGCTATTTTACCCATTGCTTCACTATCATATTCTTCAAAAGGTCGCGCGTCAAAAAAAATATAAGAAGGGTAGTCTTTCCATTCGGTGATGGGGCCCCGGTCTCCGCTAATGATTAATTGAACTGCCAGCGGATTTACCGAGCGATCGAAATACCTACGTAATGGTTCAAAGAACCGAACCAGTTCCTGCAATACGTCTTTCCCGTTTGTCTTAATATCTATAAGGAGCGCGGTCTTATAGGTGCTATCCGGAGAAATGGCTCCATTATACTTTTTGAATAGCTGAATAATCGGGTTAATATACAGAGAAGATAAGGTTTTCCTTTTCTTTGTTTCTTTCATCGTATGGGCAACCAGTAATTCCCCCCGGACTAAAAAGATATCCACTTCAATAGAATAGGCGTTGACCTGCAAGGCGTCAAATAAAGGATTTTTTTTTGCATAATCATTGTGCGCATGTATTTTAACCTGTGCTTCTACCGGGAACAGGAAACTCATTACAAACAGCAAAGCCGATAATCGTTTCATTCCAGTATCACTTTTTTTAAATAAAAAATACCCGCATCTACCAGGGGCATTGTTTTGCTGGTAATGAGAATTCCTTTCTTGTCGATTGTCATTCGATTAGTGCCGTTATCAGTTGAAATATCAATAGGTAATGGTGAATCAAAATTAATAAGCTGCACCAGGTACTTATCATCAGCTGTTTGCTTTACACGTATCTCTAATTTTTGTGCTGTATATAAATAAAAATCAAAAAGAGGTTTTAGATTCTTGCCGGATGCATTACTGAATAGTTTTTCTACGTCACTGGTTTGTACCACGTGATCATACGTGTATTGCGGATCGGTAGCCAGCTTCTTTAATGTTGGAAAGAAAACAGCATCACCTATTACGTAACGAAGCGTATGCATGAAGAAAGCGCCCTTGCCGTATATCGGTCCCTGGTAAGCACTGTCTGAATCAACTTCTTCCCCGCGTACCACCGGTATATTACTGTTTTGGGATCTTGCAATTTCCCGCATGCGGGCCTGGTAGGAAGCTTCTCCTTCCATATCGCGGTAATATAAAGCGTCTCCATAACTGCAAATTCCTTCCTGTATCCACATATGGGCCCAGTCGGAATTGGTTACTTTATTACCCCACCATTCATGCCCAAACTCGTGATTCAATAACCAGTCAAAGTCTTCGCCACCCAGTTTGGTATATTGAAATTTATTGCCATACGCAATAAGCGTTTGATGCTCCATGCCCAGGTGGGGTGTTTCACACAATCCGATTTTTTCTTTTATCCAGGGGTATTCGCCAAAATACTTTTCCAGGATCCTGCAGGTACGTTCGAGCATTTCCAGGAGATGAGGGGCTTTTTCAGCATGTTCTTCCAATACGTAAAAGACCATGGGTACTTTGTTTCCGTTTACAGTTGTGTATTCTTTAGTAACTGTTTTATACTTGCCTACATTAAAAAGAATACAATAATTACTGATGGTATAATTTGTTTTCCAGTGCCAGGTTGATTTATTCTTTTTATTGGTAGTTTTTTGTAATAATCCGGGTCCTGCAACCACGAGTCCTTTTGGAACAGTAATAAAAAGATCAGCGCCCTCATTGGGTTCATCGCTGGGATGATCTTTACAAGGGAAATAAATTTTTGCCCCTTCTCCCTGGCAGGTAATGGCGATCCACGGGTTGCCCATCCCGTCTTTCTCCCATTGAAAGCCGCCGGTCCACGGAGGCCTGATAGCTACTGAAGGCGTTCCTCCATAAAATACTTTTATTTTTATTTTTCCGGCACTCCATAATGAAGAATTGGTTATTCTGATGAGGTCATCCTGGTGGGTGAAGTTTTCGGGTTTGCCATTTACCAAAACCTGTTTTACGGTTAATCCGTTCCACAAATCCAGCAGCAGCAAGGAAGAAGATTGGGAAAGAATAAGGTCAATTTCGGTAGATCCGTTTATAGTCTTTTGTTCCGGATCTACCTCCAGGACAAGAGTATAATGGCGAATATCCATAATTGCCTGTTCCGGTTTCAGTTTACCCCCCGAACGAAGATTTTGGGAGAACAATGGATAACTGAGCATCATTATTAACATGAGAAGCAAAGAACGCATAGTGGTAATTTGAGGAAAGTTAGTGAATAGCTACGCAAAAATCGACCTAAAAAAAAGTACTACCTTACTGCTATGCTTCACTTTTTTTGGAAATTATACTGGCAACTAAGCGGCTGGAAAGTAGTGGGAAATTTTCCATATCATTATAAAAAAATGGTAATGATTGTGGCTCCCCATACCAGCTGGCAGGATATTTTTATTGGATTTGCTGCCCGATCTAAACTGAAAATTGAAAAGGCAAAATTCCTGGGTAAGAAGGAATTATTCGATGGCCCGTTCGGATGGCTGTTCCGATGGCTCGGCGGTACTCCGGTGGATCGGTTCCATAAGCAGGGGATGGTGGAACAGGTAGCAGAGCTGTTTAATTCGCAGGATTCATTCTTATTAGCAATGGCACCGGAAGGTACCCGTAAGCGGGTAGACAAATTGCGAAGTGGATTTTATCATATTGCAAAAAAAGCCGGGGTGCCCATTTTGCCGGTGGGATTAGATTTTGAACACAAGCACCTGGTAATTGGAGAACCCATCCTGCCGGGTGAAAATGAAGAAGTAGATTTTCAAAAAATTATTTCCTTTTTTGCGGAAATAAAAGGGAAAAAACCCGCATTCGATTTACGTCATCTTAAAGAAGCTGGATAACTTTGCCTCATCATATCCATTATCAGGGCATGGAACTTGTTATACAACTTTCATAAATTATCATTTACATAAAAATAGAGATTATGAAATCACAACTATTGGTAGGAGCTGTACTACTCACCATAATAAGCAGCTCCTGCGTAAGCACAAAGAAATTTAAAGCCGCGGAAGCATCGGCGCAGACCAGGTATAACGAACTTAACACAACTTATACCCAATTACAGGAAACCCTTAAGAACTGTAATGATGATAAGGCGGAACTCAACAGAAAGAATACCGGCCTGCAGGTAGAAATAGATGGATTGAACAAGCAGATCGGGTATTTAAAAGAGAACAATACCCAGGCTCTGAGACAACTGCAGGACCTGTCGGTGATTTCCGAAAAACAAGCGGATAACATCAGAAAATCTTTAGAGAATATCGGGGCGAAAGATAGTTATATCCAGACTCTGCAGGAATCGATGGCCCGAAAAGATTCTTTGAACATGGTACTGGTGATGAACTTAAAAGGAGCCATTGGAAATTTGGATGACCAGGACATCAATATTAAGGTCGACAAAGGCGTGGTATATATTGATATTTCCGATAAATTATTATTTAAAAGCGGAAAGTACCAGATAACAGACAGGGCCAACGAGGTGTTGGGTAAGGTGGCACAGGTACTAAAAAATCAACCGGATGTGGAGTTTATGGTGGAAGGTCATACAGACAATGTTCCGTATCGGGGTGGTGGTATTTTGCTTGACAACTGGGATCTCAGTGTAAAAAGAGCGACTACTGTTGTTCGGGTACTTCAAAATAAGTACGGGCTCGATCCAACCAAGATGGCAGCAGCCGGCCGAAGCGAGTACAAACCCATTGCTGAAAATGACACTAAAGAAAACAAAGCGATCAATCGGAGAACCCGTATCGTTATATTGCCGCAATTAGATCAGTTCTTTCAATTGCTGGAGACGAAGAAAGGATAAGGAGTTTATGGTTTGTGGTTTATGGTTTGTAGTTCCTCATGCTGATCTTTCTTACTAAATCTCCATCCACCATAATGGGTGAAGATAGTGAATGAAGTTGTTACATGCAAAGAACCACAAACCATAAACCACAAACTATTTTAAGTATTTCCCCCAGAAATCCAGGGTTCTTTGCCAGGCTAGTTTTGCAGCGGCTTCATTGTAACGGGCAGCAGAGGTATCGTTATGAAAAGCGTGGTTCACTCCATCGTACATGTACAATTCATAGTTGATCTTATTTTCTTTCAATGCCGATTCGTAAGCAGTAATGCCCGCGTTGATACGTTCATCTAATGCGGCATAATGCAATTGAAGGGCTGCTTTTATTTTTGGCACATCGGATGCATCGGCCTGCCTTCCATAAAAAGCTACAGCGGCTCTTAATTCCGGCACATGCACCGCCAACTGATTGGCCATGGCGCCACCCCAGCAAAAACCGACGCAGCCCATTTTGCCATTACAATCGCGGCGGGTTGGTAAATAAGAAAATGCTTTGGAGAAGTTGGTCGTGTTTTGATTGGAATCTAATTTCTGAAACAGGGCCCTTGCTTCATCTTCATTGGCAGGGGTACCACCCAGTAATGAAAGTGCATCAGGTGCCAGGGCCAGGTAGCCTGCTTCGGCCGCCCGACGGGCCACGTCTTCAATATGGGGATTCAATCCCCTGTTTTCATGAATTATTACAACAGCCGGGTATTTCGCTTCTTTCTTTGGTCTGGCAATATATCCCTTCATTTCTCCACCATCAGTAGGATAGGTGATTCGCTCGGTAAACAAGTCATCGTCATTGTTGGTGGTTTGTGACACGGCATAATTACCTTCCAGCATAGGAAGCAGCATCATAGCCGCCGCTACACTGCCGGTAAGCATGGCCAGTTTCTTAATAAAAACCTCCCGGCTTAATGGCTTGTGGGTGTATTCGTCGTAAAGAGTTATGATACGCTGGTCCATAAAGAAGATTTTGAATAGGTAAGGTACAAATAATTGCGTTTAGAAGGCGGGTGGTTTGTAGTTCTTTATGTATAACAATCTTATTGGCCGGTGCTATCCCTGGAAAGAAGGTTAATATATTTAAAGATTGATCAACCTGAAAAACCACAAACCACAAACTACAAACTCTGTTTGTACATGTTCGTCCTCATCCAGCGATTCTCTTCACTTCCGTTCTAACCAATTCCGCTTCAAATCCTTTTTGTAAAAGATAATCGGTCATTTTACTCATCCGGGTAAATTTTTCAGGTTCCTTTTCTGCAATATCTTTCCATTTTTTATTGGCCAGCTGTTGAAGTGTTTTTTGATAGGCTTCTTCGTCAATTTGAGTCAATGCCTTTTTGATACAGTATTCACTCACCTGCTTTTGTTTGAGCGCATATTTAATTTTTACCCGGCCCCATTGTTTCATGCGGAAGCGCCCTCCGGCAAACTGGATAGCGAAACGTTCTTCATTGAGATGATCGTCTTCGATCAGGCGGGATAATAATTCTTCTACCTGTTGTTTAAACAACCCATAAGTATATAGCTTTTCCTTTACCTCTAAATGGCAGCGCTCCTGGTACGCGCAGTACTGTTTTATTTTTTGCATGGCCAGTTCGCCTGTTAGTTGTTTGCGGTAAAGCATGGACGAATCTAAAAATAAAATATCAACTGGAACCTAAACCTAGTTACCCCGGATCAAAACCTGCTTTGTATTAAGGGCCGACCTCAATAAAAATTTTGTTTTAAAAGGAGAAATCAATGGAATTGTATAAGCACCTCATGTAAGTAACCAATACATATTAAGGTAATTTCTTAATAAAGTAGTTATGAAATTCAGGAAATGCAAAGAGCCCGGAGAGCGACGACTTTTTAATTTGATGATCTGCAGGACAGGAATTTTATTACAAAAGAGTTGCCGGCGAAATTACTATTGAAACGCTGTTCATCCGAAAACAGGCAACCGTAATTGTGTTGGTCTATTGCATAGAGTAATGGAGTTTTGTTCAGGGGATGAAACCGGATATGATTTCTGATGGTCGCGGTCAATCTTCCCTCCATTTATTTATAATACCTTGCTTTACAATAGGCAAAGAGGAATTTAACAGGACCCCAAACGGGGTAACCACAGAAAATATCGGGTATTCTAACTCATCCAACAAGAAATCCACTTTTGGCAATTAGCCCTTTGCTGTTAACTAAAAATCAGTAGTTTCGCCACACTTCTACCATTATCAAAACATTCAATTCTGTTTATGAAGTTCATCGTTTCGTCATCGGCTTTATTGAAACAATTGCAGCAAATCAGCGGCGTAATAAACGCGAATACGGTACTCCCCATATTGGAGGATTTTCTGTTTGAAGTAGAGAAGGGAAAACTTACCGTGGTGGCTACGGACCTGGAAACAGTGATGAAAATTCAACTGGAGGTGGAAGCAAAAGACAGTGGCCGGGTTTGTATACCGGCTAAAATATTGATGGACTCCCTGAAAAATTTGCCAGACCAGCCGCTAACTTTTAATATCGATAAGAATTTTGGGGTAGAAATAACGAGTGATAATGGTAAGTACAAGGTTATGGGTGAAAACCCCGATAACTTTCCTAAAGAACCGGCATCGGACGACACCACTTCATTCACTATTACTTCCAGTGCACTGGTTACCGCAATCAATAAAACCCTTTTTGCTGTAAGCAATGACGATTTACGGCCCGCTATGACAGGCGTATTTTTTGAAATGGATAAGAAGGGATTACAATTTGTTGCCACCGATGCGCATCGACTGGTTCGGTATAAGCGAAAGGATGTAAGCTGTCCGAAAACCGGCTCCATGATTGTTCCCAAAAAACCATTGACGTTATTGAAATCTTCCATGCCGGTAAACGAAGATGAGCTTACCATCAGTTATAACAACAATCACCTATTTGTAAAACATGGAACTACGCAATTAAGCTGTCGCCTGATTGACGCGCGTTTTCCTGACTATAAAGTGGTAATACCCACTGACAATCCGTATAAATTAACCGTCAATAAAAATGATTTTCAAAGTGCACTACGCCGGGTAAGTATTTTTAGTAATAAAAGCACCAACCAGGTGGTATTGAACATCAGCGGAAGCGAATTACAACTGGCAGCGCAGGACGTTGATTTTAGTTTTGAAGGCAACGAACGCATGAAATGCCAGTATAACGGGGAAGATTTACAGATCGCCTTCAATGCAAAATTCTTAATTGAAATGCTGAACGGCGCCGACAGCGACGAAATAGTTACCGAACTTTCCACCCCTACCAAGGCAGGTATAATAAAACCAATTGAACAGGATGAGAACGAAGAACTGCTCATGCTGGTGATGCCGCTGATGCTTAATAGCTGATGATATACAGAAATAAAAAATGAAGAATGAAAAATGAAGAATATTAAAGAGTGTCCGTGGTTGCTATTATTATTATAGATGTACCGGAACTCATTTTTTCATTTCCAATTTAACATTTTTAATTTTTCATTCCAGCATGAACTTCCTCCAACTTCGATCCTACGACAGTTACATAACTGCCCATCTTCATTTACAGCAATTGGAAGCGGAAGGAATAAGGGCTTACCTGCAAGACGAAAATACCGTTACTATTAACCCCGCGCTTTCGGCTGCGATCGGGGGGATTAAGCTGATGGTGTATGAAGCTCAATTTTCCCGGGCGGTAGAAATAATCAATGCTATTGAAGACGCGTACCGCCAGTCATTACCCTGCCCCCGGTGCGGCGCGCTCAATATTCACTCTGTGACGGATACCAAAAAAGCCGTTAACTGGTTCAGTGCCATTATCAGTTCCTTATTGAGTAACTACGCAGTACCTGTTAAAACCATTTATCGCTGTTTTACCTGCGGATTCGAAATGGACCAGCTTCCCGAACAATAGGCTTATCAATAGTATTTTCCATGTAACTTAGAATCTCAAAATGTTTGTTCGCTATGGAAAAGCTGTTGCATTTTTTTGACCATATCCAACCCTGGTATTTATTTTTGTGGGCTGCTTTATGGATGATATTATTTGGTGCGTTGGAAAACCTGATTCCTGCTTTTTCGTTTAAATATAAACGACTCAAGCATGCAGGAGTGAATCTTTCATTTCTCCTGACTACGGCAGTAGTAAACTTGCTGGTCGGTTTAATTACCGCAGGTGTATATGTCTTTATCCGAACAAACGAAATTGGTCTCTATTACTGGCTTCATTGGCCTCTATGGGCCGAACTTTTGCTATCTCTGCTGATTCTCGATTTTATAGGCATGTATTGTTCGCATTATATACTACATAAATTCAAATGGCTCTGGAAATTTCATATGGTGCATCATGCCGATACTCATGTGGATGTAACTACCGGCACCCGGCATCATCCGGGCGACTGGCTCATCCGGGAAACTTTTGCCCTGGTGGCGGTGATTATTACCGGGGCCCCCATTGCTTTTTATCTTTTCTTCCGATTTTGTAATGTAGTGTTTACCTATTTCACCCATGCCAATATCAATTTACCACCCTGGCTGGAAAAGCCTTTGAGCTGGATATTTATAACACCCAACGTACATAAATTTCATCATCATTTCGAGCGGCCATGGACGGATACGAACTTTGGTAACATATTCTCTATATGGGATCGGATATTCGGCACCTTTGTTTTTGATGATGTTCATAAAATTCATTATGGGTTGGACGTTTTGGAGAAAAAACCGGATGAAGATATCTTGTATCAAATGAGATTGCCGTTTGATAAAAGTATCAAGACCGATTATTGAAAACCTGCGTCACCGATTCCGCCCTTCCGAAAATAATTTTTTCATGAAAAGAATTTCTTTTTTGTTGATCGGGTGCCTTTTTATAAAAGTTATTTCTGCCCAGGAAATGATGAAGGCCGCCGATTCAATAAGAAAGTATCGCAATATACCCGGCCTGGTGTACGCTGTTTTTACCACCGATGCCATCATTGATACTGGAGCAAGCGGGGTAAAAAAAATGCGGGTGAAGGATCCCATACGCTGGCAAAATCGGTTCCAGATTGGAGGTACCACCACCACCTTTACTTCCTACCTGGCTGCCCGAATGGTGCAGGAAGGGAAAATTTCGTGGAATACTTCTATTATTAAAATCTTTCCTGAACTCGATGGGAAAACAATGAAGATTTATCATCGCATAACCTTGCAGCAATTATTATCGCAGCAGGCAGGACTTCCCCCCTACGAAGAATATAAATACTGGCGAGATATTCATTCCCTGCCCGGAACCGCTACTCAGCAACGGGCCCTGTTTGTTGCCATGATGCTTAAAAGAAAGCCGGCATTAATTATAGATAGCAGCCAGTCGGTTTACTCGGTGGCCGGCACAGCGATCGCTGCAGCTATGCTCGAAAGAGTAAGTAAGAAAAGCTGGGAGCAATTGATAGATCAGTATATCAATAAGGCATTAAACATTCATGCAGAATTTGGTTTCCCGGCGTTAAATGATTCTACTCAACCCTGGGGCCATTGGGATAATTATTTCAACCTTACGGCACATATCGATGATTACTGGGCTCGCTTTTTTCCACCGATTGCCCCGGCCGGCAATATTAATATGACCATGAACGACTTCATAATTTTTATCCGGGAGCATTTGTTGGCCCTTCAAAACAAGAAGGCGGTGGTTAGTGCATTAATGGCTAACCACCTGCTCTTTGGAAAAGTAAATTATGCTACCGGTTGGTACAATACAAAATGGCGGGGAATGGATATTGCTTTTTGCCCGGGGCGAGGCGGATTATTTAGCAGTTACGTCGAAATTATCAAGGAAAAAAATATTGGAATTATTGTTATGTGTAATAGCGGATCGGTTGATGGGCGCTCAGGTGTTTCCAACCTGGCCAAAATACTCCGCCATTATTATGCAAAATAATATGAATAGAGGGCTTCCATTACCTTTGGATTTTAAAATCGAGTATGGGAAAAATTGTTGCCATGATACCGGCGCGTTACGCGGCTACGCGTTTTCCGGGCAAGCTGATGCAAATGCTGGGAAATAAAACAGTGATCCGGCATACCTATGATAATACATTGGCCACCGGTTTGTTTGATGAAGTGGTAGTGGTGACAGATAGCGACATTATCTTTAACGAAATAGTTTCCTCGGGTGGCCAGGCGATGATGAGTAAGAGATCTCACGAAAGTGGAAGCGACCGCATTGCCGAAGCGGTAACCGATATGGAAGTTGATATTGTATTGAATGTACAGGGAGATACGCCATTCATTAAGAAAGAACCCCTCGCCCAATTATTAAGATGTTTTGAAGATAACTCTGTGCAGGTAGCTTCCATGATGCAGGTGCTAACGAAGGAGAATGAAATTAATGATCCGAATTTTGTAAAAGTGGCGGTGGATAAAAAAATGGATTCCTTATTTTTCAGCCGTTCGGTAATTCCTTATCCAAGAGATCCGGTCGCATCAGTTACCTATTATGAGCACATCGGTGTATATGCGTTTCGCAAGCAAACCTTGCTAGATTTTACGCATTGGCCCATATCTCCGCTGGAAGCAGCCGAAAAAATTGAATGTCTCCGCTATCTCGAGAATGGCATTCCGCTTCGTATGGTAGTGGTGGATTATATGGGGATTGAAATTGATACTCCCTCTGATTTAGAACGAGCGGTAAAACTTCTTTAACTATATTTCCATAATTCGAACAACTATATCACTGGAAGAAATAAATCTTTTTAACAATAAGCACCTTAAATTCCAATGTTTATAGATAGCACTGTTTGAAATAATAGCCAGCAACAAGAAATGAATGGTTCATTAAGATCTAATCGGCTAAGTCTATTTCGGATTGCCAATATCTATTATCAGTTATTATTGAGATTGACTTTCTTTCGAAAAAGAATTGGTAACATTTTCGTGGCTATAAACTATCACTTTTGACCCAATTGTTTTTGCATCCTTTATCAAATTATCTCTTATTGTTTTTGCATGACTAACCCCAAATAGTTTGGCATAATACGGCATCAAAAATTTATCAAGAGAAGATAAGTTAAAGAAAATGGCGTCTGTTTTACCACTTAATTCAATTGATTCCGGATTAATTTGAGGATCTTGAAATTCAATTTGAACAACGATCTTATTTACTACAGTATTGTCAAATTTCAGCGGAAATTCATTATTAGTTACAAAGGGGCCGTAAATGGCCAAATTTGTGGGGTCCGGTAGATTATTATAATAGTCATTCGCTTGTGTAAGGCTTTCAAATGGAATAACATCGTGAGGGAATTCAATATTAGCAACAAGATAAAGCTGCCTGTTATTGTTGGATCCTCTGAATCCATCAGCGGCTTCTGCCATGCGAAGGGTTAATGAAGCAGAAATTGGAAAAGGGTTAATGGGTGCCATAAAAAGTAAGTTTTGGTGAAGAGAGATTGTTTAAAAAGCAATCAGAGGGGTTAGTTATGGGCAGTCTTATTTAAATATAAGCGAATTGAGTGCAATTGCCAAATATAACTATGGTAGGAAAACATATGAACCAATGAGATCGACAAACAATAACATGTTAACGTCTCCTTGAATAGTTGATTAATATCAAGAGCGGAATATTTCGGCGACTGTGTCGAAAAGTAATGATAACAAAGGACTATTATTAGTACTTGGGACTCACTTCATCAGAAAAATCTTTAATTTAGAAGAGGTTAAGCATTACTCCTCATTCATGATCCATCAGAACCGACAGCTCGTTGCTATACTTTTTACCGACATAGTTGGCTATACCCAGCTTATGCAGCACGACGAGGAGAAAGCCATGGAAGCCATCAAGCGGCACATGGCAGTACTGGAAAAATCGGTAGCTCTCCACAAAGGCCAGGTGCAGGAATATTACGGAGATGGCAGCTTCAGTATATTTTTCAGCGCTTTTGAAGCCGTACGTTGTGCAATGGATGTACAACATCAGATGCGCAATCATCCGCCTGTTCCCCTTCGGATAGGGCTGCATATGGGTGAAATTCTTTTTGAGGGCAAAAAGGTATTTGGAGATGCGATAAATATTGCCTCCCGTATTCAAACCCTTGGGCTGGCAAATGCGGTGCTCTTCTCTAAAGAAATTATGGAGAATATAAAGAATCAGCATGAATTTAAAACCGTGTCGCTTGGATCGTTTGAATTTAAGAATGTAGATGAGCCCATCGAAGTCTTTGCTTTAGCAAATGAAGGGCTTAGCATTCCAAAACGAGAACAGATGGACGGAAAGCTCAAAGTGAAGCCATCTCCATCAGCAAGAAAGAATCCGTTTAACAAACTGCCTATAAAAATGGTGGTGGGTATTTTGGCAGGCCTGTTAATTATAGCGCTAATTTTCTTCTATCCCGGGATAAGCTTTAATACCTCTGCGTCTGGTTCAGGTAGGTCACTGGCCGTTTTACCATTTCTGAATATTGGGGGCGATAAAGAAAACGAATTCTTTTGTGACGGTATAACGGAAGATATTGTTTCGCAACTTTCGCAGTTAAGCGATCTTAAAGTTATTTCCTCTAGCTCTTCCATGAAGTATAAAGAATCGGCTAAAAGTATAAAACAAATTGGGAAAGAATTAAGTGTATCTGCGATAATGAAAGGAAGCATTCAGCGGCTGGGTAACCAAATTAGATTAACCGCCGAATTAATTGACGCAGCAACGGAAAAACAACTCTGGAAAAACTCTTATGATAACAGTTATGACGAAGTATTCAATATACAACAGGATGTAGCCAGGCAAATTGCCAAAGCTTTAAATACCAGGCTTAGTATAGAGGAAAATGAAAAGTTGGGGAAGGCGTCTACCCGAAACACTAATGCGTATGAGCTTTATCTGAATGGAAGGAATTACTGGAATAAAAGAACAAAGGATGATTTACTGACCGCCTTGCATTATTTCGGAAAATCAATAAACGCGGATCCGGACTTTGCAAGGGCTTATTCGGGGATGGCAGACACATATACAATACTTGCCGACAATGGTTTTATGCCGGTAGACAGCGTTTCTACCCAGGCTAGACAGGCGGTGGAAAAAGCACTGCTGCTAGATTCCGGGCTAGCCGAAGTAAGGGCCTCGCACGCACTTTTTCTCAGCAATGTGGAAGGTAATATTAGCCTGGCTATGGAAGAACTAAAAAAAGCTATTCTTTTTAATCCCAATTATGCATCGGCTTTTCAATGGTATGCAGTCGAGTTAATGTCCAAAGGAAAATTTGAGGAAGCAGAAATGAACTTGGATAGAGCGATTCTGCTTGATCCGCTTTCTGAACGAATTTATTTTTCAAAAGCGCTGTTATATTATTTTTCCCGAAAATATTCAAAAGCTATTGCTCATCTGCAAATAACCGCCAAGGGTGCTCAGTCCCCTTCTGTTTATAACCGTATTATTGCAAAGATTTTTTATATACAAAAGCAGTTAGATTCTGCGAAGTATTATGCCAAATTAAGCGGTAATAGTATTTGGATTGACTTTTTGAAACCAGATTTGACTGCTTTTAATAAACAGGTCAGGCAACTTGCAATTAACAAAACGGTTCCGGCAGAAGAAATTGCTTTTTATTATACACTGGCGAATGAAAAAGACAGTGCTTTTCGATGGCTTGACCTATGCATTAAAAACAAAGAATACGCCGGGATAAAATTTTTCGCCATCAGTCCGCAATGGGATCCTTTGCGCAGCGATCCGCGGTTTTCTATAATTCTTCAAAATAGCGGAATACGGTAAACGTCCGGGTTTTTCTTATCTTTCTTTATCAAACTACGATTGCTTATGAATAATAACAAGCTATTCCAATGGTCCATTGTGGCTGCCCTGGCTGGTTTTATTTTTGGATTTGATACCGTGGTGATTTCCGGGGCCAACCTTCCTATTAAAGAACTGTGGCACACTTCTCCACTTTTTCATGGCTTTTTTATTATGTCTATGGCATTATGGGGAACCGTATTAGGAGCGATGTTTGGAGGCATTCCCACAGAAAAATTCGGCAGGAAAAAAGTATTACTCTGGATTGGGATATTTTTCGGTGTTTCAGCTATTGGCTCAGCTATAGCCATGGACCCATACACTTTTTCTTTCTTTCGTTTCCTGGGTGGCATTGGTATTGGAGTGTCTTCTGTAGTAGCGCCAACTTATATTTCGGAAATATCTACCCCCGCTACGAGAGGAAGATTAGGAGCCATGTACCAATTCAATATTGTGTTTGGGATATTGATCGCGTTTCTTTCCAATTATTTCTTAAAAGGGTTTGATGGGGCCAACGACTGGCGATGGATGTTAGGTGTTCTGGCAATACCATCTGTTATTTATACTATAATGGTAATGAGGGTACCCGAAAGCCCACGCTGGTTGATTACGAAAAAAAATGATCTGGATGCAGCAAAAAATATTTTACAGGTAATGGGAGTGAGGGACGCGGAGGCTGAAATTTCTTCCATCATTACCAGTAACCGGCATGAAGCATCGCTGGGTGTTTCCACCTTATACAGTTCAAAATACAAAACCGTTCTTTGGCTGGCATTTATGGTGGCCTGCTTCAACCAGCTATCTGGTATTAATTTCATTTTATATTATGCGCCGGAAATATTAGAAAAGGCCGGACTGGCTGCAAAGGATTCTCTGTTTAATTCTATTGCTATTGGCGGTATAAACCTCCTGTTTACTTTTGTAGGACTATACCTGATAGATAAGCTGGGTCGAAAGACTTTACTTATCGTTGGATCGTTGGGTTATATTATTAGCCTGGGTATGGTGGCCTGGTCTTTTTATTCCCATGCCGGCCCCGAATTCTTAATGATTTTCTTATTATTTTTTATTGCCGCCCACGCCATCGGGCAGGGGGCCGTCATTTGGGTTTTCATTTCTGAAATTTTTCCAAACAAAGTGCGTGCAACCGGGCAATCTTTTGGCGCCAGCGTGCACTGGGTCTTTGCTGCGCTGATCACATTAATCACTCCTGTATTCCTGGATTCTACTGATGGCATCTTTAAAGATAATCCCTGGCCTATCTTTGCTTTTTTTGCCGGTATGATGGTGTTACAATTAATTTGGGTGTTGACAAAAGTTCCCGAAACAAAAGGGGTATCGCTTGAAGCCTTAGAGAAAAAATTAGTGGGCTGAGTATTTCATTAAATAAATATTTTAAAAGTGAAGACCTTTCTACTAGTAATGGTTATTGTTTTTTATGGGCAGGCACAGGCTCAATCCCCATTATATAAAGAACAATATCGACCTCAATTCCATTTCACTACTCCGTTACACTGGATCAATGATCCCAACGGATTAGTATATAATAACCACCAGTACCATTTGTTTTACCAGCATAACCCGATGGGCATCCGATGGGGCCATATGAGTTGGGGACATGCAGTTAGTAAGGATTTACTACACTGGCAGCATTTACCCCTTGCTATTGAAGAAGGAAAAGAAATAATGATCTTTTCGGGCACCAGTGTGGTAGATAAAGACAATACAAGTGGTTTTGGAAAGCCGGGCATAATTCCGATGGTAGCTATTTATACGGGGCACCAGGAAGGGGTTAATCAATCGCAGCATATTGCCTATAGCCTGGATGAGGGGGTAAGCTGGACGAAATACGATAATAACCCAATACTTGATTTGGGAAAAAAAGACTTTCGCGATCCGAAAGTGTTTTGGTATCAACCGCAACAAAAGTGGGTAATGACGGTAGTGTTACCGGTAGAAAAACAAATACAATTGTATAGTTCACCCAACTTAAGAGAATGGAAGTTGATGAGTACATTTGGTCCGGCAGGAGATACAACGGGTATTTGGGAATGCCCTGATTTGTTTGAGGTACCCATTAGTAATGAACCCGGCAACACCAAGTGGGTGTTGATGCATTCCCCCGCACCCTATATGCAGTATTTTATCGGTGAATTTGATGGAATAAGTTTTAAGAATGAAAACCCGCCGGCAAAAGTCTATCGGCCGGATTATGGTCCTGATTATTATGCAGCAATAGTTTATAATAACTTACCTGCAGGAAAAGATCCAATTAGTATTGGCTGGGTCAATAACTGGAATTATGCCAATGATATACCCACTATGCCATGGCGGGGGGCTATGTCGTTACCCAGGAATTTATCAGTAAAGAAAATAAACAGCGAATGGATCTTATTGCAACAGCCGGTTACCAGTTTAAAGAATTTAAGAACGGGTCACCGGCAATGGAATAATCTTTTGGTGGAAGGAACAAAGCGGTTGCCAGTAACAGGACAACAATATGAAATTGAATTGTTGCTGGATATTAGTAATTCCGATGCCTGCGGAATTCAATTGGCTGCGGGAGGGGGTCATGAAATAGAAATTGGATACGATGTGCGTACTAAAAAATTATATATTGATCGAAGCAAAACGGCTCATCAATCTTTCCATAAAAATTTTGAAAAATTGAGCCGCTTCGGAACCCCGCTAATTCTTACGGATAATCAATTGCGGCTGCATATTTTTTTTGATAACAGTATAGTAGAGGTTTTTGCCAATAATGGTGAAGCGGCGCTCACTGCTCAATTGTACCCGCAAACATCAGATAATGCCATTCAATTATTCAGCAGAAAGGGAAAAGCGATTGCCAAAGAGATAAGGTTTTGGAAGTTGAAATCTGTGTGGTAATAACTTCCTTAATATAAGAAATGGTGTTAGCTGGGATTATATCTTTGCATCTCTTTGGTTAAATTCAAAAGTATGAAATTCAGAAATTTTAAAATGGTGAGCTACGTAGTATATGGCCGTGGCTCACTTAATCAACTCGATGAAATTTTAGCTCCCCAGCGAAAAGGGGAGGCGCCGATGATTTTTTTGGTAGATCATTTTTTTGATGGAAAAGCCTTGCCGGACCGGGTGCCTCTTCGCGGGAAAGATAAAATCATATTTACGGATGTAACCTACGAACCCAAAACAACACAGGTAGATGCATTAGCCAAAGGATTAAAGGAAGAATTTGGTGCCGTAAGCGGGGTGATAGGCATTGGTGGTGGAAGCACGATGGATCTTGCCAAAGCAGTTGGGTTGATGATGACTAACCCGGGGAGTAGTGCTGATTACCAGGGTTGGGATCTGGTAAAGGTACCCGGAGTATACAAAGCAGGAATTCCAACTCTAAGCGGAACAGGAGCCGAAGTATCCCGTACAACCGTATTGACCGGACCAACCCGTAAGCTGGGAATGAATTCCGATTTTACTCCTTTCGACCAGATTGTACTCGATCCCGAATTAACGGCCAATGCTCCGGTGAACCAGCGTTTTTATACCGGTATGGATTGTTATATACATTGTATTGAAAGTTTGCAGGGAACTTATTTAAATGAGTTCAGTAAAAGTTATGGCGAAAAAGCATTACAATTATGCCAAAAAGTATTTGTTGAAAAGGATCATTGGGATGATGAAAGTGATGACCAGCTGATGATGGCAAGTTATGCCGGGGGCATGAGCATTGCCTATTCGCAGGTAGGGGTGGCTCATGCGGTAAGTTATGGACTCAGTTATTTGCTTGGTACCAAACACGGGGTTGGTAATTGTATAGTGATGAATCAACTCGAAGAATATTATCCTGCGGGGGTAAAGGAGTTTAAGTATATGGTTGAAAAAAACAGGATCGAAATACCATCGGGCATTTGCAAAGGCCTCAGCAACGAACAATTTGATAAAATGATTGACGTGAGTATGGGAATGAAGCCACTCTGGGAAAATGCATTGGGTGTTGGTTGGGAGAAAATAATGACGCGGGAGAAATTGAGAAAACTGTATGAGCGGTTATAATAATAGTTTGTAGTTTATGGTTTATAGTTTGTGGTTCTTTAAGTTCCCACACTCAAAATAAATTTATCCTTCCATAGTTCGAATATTGATAATATCCGGAATGAGCGATACCATTCTATTTATAATTTTTACTCCCCGGTTGGTGTCCCCCACCAACCGGAATGGAAAGTCTTGATTTGAATCTTTGTTCCTGTGGTTGCTTTCCTCACCAACCGGACCAAAATTTATTAATAATCCGAGTAGGCTGTTGCTTTCATTAAAATGATGTCCGCTTTTGAAACGTTGTGTTGATATTCAGGCATCCCGGAAAGTTTTTTCCATTCTGCATCATCAACAAAGGTTTTCCAGTGTTTATCACGTTCTTCCATATTTTCAAAACTGGTCATATATACCAGGTTGGGCATTCGGCCACCAGTTATTACCTCCGCATAAAATATAGCGTTAAATTGTAGCCGTTTGAAGAGGGCAATCTCCCCGCCTTCATTAAACATCTTTACTTTATTGCGATATAATTGTTCGGTTGCGCTTTCGTAACTGCGAAATTCATAAATGTGTTCTGTTTTCGGGCTGCCCAGTTTAGGTAATTTCATTTGCGGCGCCAGGGGAAATGCATGGAGCAGCATGCGCTCTATTCGCTGGTATGGCGCAATGTTATAAGGAGCCTCTAAATATTCTTTGCCGGCCTGTAAATATTGTTTGTCTCTCAATAATTGAATGGGTAAAGAGGCGATTTGTTCTGCGTTTCGCTGGGGAATTAGTATATAAACAAGCTTATCTTTTGCGGTATCATTGGCAAGTGGCTTGAATATGCCTACGTCCTTTATATTAAGCTTGTGCAATGCAGGGAGTAACGCTTTTTCAAGATAATTATCAATTACCCGCTCCTGGTCCGCGCTGGAGAAATGGTACAGGGTAAGTTCGTAAAATTCCCGGATGGTACCGGCCGCATGCAGGGGCTTGTAGCAAAAGGAAGTCACGAGCAGGAAGTAAAGAGCTATAGATTTCATATAATCTGAATTTATTGGTGAAGCTACGGATTTAGTACTCCCTGACTATAGTTCCGCATTTCAATTTTTCCTAACTTACCAGCATGAATGTGAATTTAAGGCCCGAGAAATATCTGAAATACCTCTATTTGCCTAATCTTTTTGGTACCGATCGTACCAAAGAAATTCTGCATGTAAACCCAACCGTTGTGCCTGAGAGGGTAGAACCTGAGGAATCAATGATTTTTGTATTTGATTACAATAGTGATACGATTGAGGAAAAACAGCTTACCAGCATCTCGGAATGTTTTGACTATAAAGACAGCAGACGGATCAGCTGGATCAATATTGACGGATTAAAAAAAGCAAACGTGGAGGCGATTAGTGAGCGTTATAATATTCACTCATTAATTGCGGAAGATATATTGAGCATAGGGCAACGCCCCAAAATGGATGAGTTAGACGGAGTGATGTATTGCCTGTTGAATATGCTGTACTATAACGATCAGAAAAAGACGGTCGAAGTGGAACAAATTAGCCTGGTGTTGGGAGCAGACTTTGTCATTAGTTTCCAGGAAGATGCTAACCGGGATGTGTTTGATCCGTTAAGACATAAATTAAAAATTCCCCGCAGCCAGATTCGCCAGCGAAGTGCCGACTACCTCTTATATGCCATGCTGGATATGATTGTAGATAATTATTTCCTGGTTATGGAGAAGTTAGGAGAGCAAATTGAATTGGTGGAAGAAGAGGTGGTTAGAAGCAGTAATAAATTAAGCCTGGCAAAAATTAACCAATTGCGCAAGGAATTGATAGTGTTAAAAAGGAATATTGCGCCGGTACGAGACCTGGTAAACGGAATTATCCGAAGTGAGAGCGAATTGCTGGATGACCGCACCACCAAGTACTATAAAGATGTGTACGATCACATCGTACAGGCCTATGATTTAAGTGAGAACTACCGCGATATTATGGTAAGTATGCAGGATCTATATATCAACAACGTCAACTTAAAAATGAACGAAGTAATGAAGGTGATGGCGATTGTAACCTGTTTATTGGCTCCCGCTACCGTGATCGGTGGCATCTTTGGAATGAATTTCGAAACCATTCCCTATTTGCACAACCAGTATGGATTTTGGATCGCGGTGGCAATCATGCTGATTATCCCAATCTGGATGGTTGGAGCATTCTGGAGACGCGGATGGTTTTAGTAACGGTAACAAACTGCATTAATATTCATACCCGCACCTACCGAAGCAAATAGCAGTACATCTCCCGTATTTAATTCATGGTTTTCTACCGAGGCCTTTCTCACTAAATCATATAGCGTAGGTACCGTTGCTACCGAACTATTACCCAGCCAGTGAATACTCATGGGCATAATGTGTTCGGGCGCTTTGGATATACCATATAATTTATATAGCCCTTTTATGATTCCATCATCCATTTTTTCATTCGCCTGGTGAATGAAGACTTTTTTTAACTCACCAATTGGTGTGCCGCTTTTATCAAGGCATTCCTTCATGGCAAGCGGAACATGTTTCATAGCATATTCATATACTTTGCGCCCCTTCATTTTAATATAACGGATCTTTTCGTCGCTTTGGGGAAAATAGGATTTTCCCATGTTGATATAATACACTTCTTCCAGGCTGTGCGATTGAACACCGCTGCTCAGGATGCCACTACCTTTTTCGCCGGTTTCTAAATATTCTAACAGGCAGGCTCCCGCTCCATCTGCGAAAATCATACTATCGCGATCGTAGATATCAATTACCCGTGAAAGTGTTTCCGCTCCAATAATTAAAGCTTTGCGGGCAATGCCGGCCTTAAAGAAAGCATCTGCCTGTATTACTCCCTGTATCCATCCCGGGCAACCGAATAAAACATCATAAGCCACGCAATTTGGATTCCGGATACCCAGGTCATGCTTTACTCTATTTGCCAGGGAAGGAACCGCGTCACTCTGAACGGTGCCAGTAATAACATTGCCGAAATTATGAGCGAGAATTATCTGGTCAATTGTTTCAGGATCAACCCTACTGTCATCAATAGCGTTCCTGGCTGCAATGCTGGCGAGATCAGACGTAGTCATGTTACTGTCTGCGTATCTACGTTCGGCTATACCGGTTATCTGTCTGAACTTTTCAACTACTTCCTGGGGAGCGGTGTCCAGCGGGACATTATTTTCTGTGTAAAAAAGATGTTCTGCAAAATTCTGATTTGATTGAACAAAAGACGGAATGTAAGACCCGGTACCGGTAATAACAGAACGTTGCATAAACAAACAATACGTTTATGGAAATTATGAATGAGAGATGTTTCCTAATAAAGGTAAGTATAAAAGTGCTTTCTATCCCTAAAATTACCAGGATTTCTGCCTGCTGGTATATGGAATTACGTACTATTGGTGTCTCTTATATAAACGCTGTTTATGGCAGAGATAAGCACCACCCCTTCGGAGCAAAAGGCCGGAGTGCGAAAATCAAAAAAATTATCTACGCGTGTTGATCTTACCCCCATGGTTGACCTGGGATTCTTGCTGATTACTTTTTTTATTTTTACCACCACTCTATCACTTCCCAAATCAATGCATATCGTAATGCCGGCAGGAGGCCCCGGTATGCCGATTGGCAATAGTACTGCATTAACCATCATTCCTGGTGCGGACAACAAAATGTTCTATTATCATGGGGAATTGACAGAAGCATTATCAAATAAATTTGTACGGTACCTCTTCCTATTCATTTGCCGATGGTATTGGATCGGTGATCCGGGAGAAACAATCTGCATTGGATAGAAGCGGAATAGGAAGGAATGAATTGATGCTGATTATTAAACCGGCCGAGTCGTCGCGTTTCGCTAATACAGTTGATATACTGGACGAAGTATTAATAAATGAAGTACGCCGCTACGCATTAACCGAACTAACCAATGAGGAAAAGCAAATACTTGCCTCACTTAATATTCGGTTATAGTTTTTCAAAAACGGCTACCAGGTACTTGTTCGTGAAGCCGTCGATCAATACGGATCTTAACCGTAAGAAAAACTTGGATGGATGGGTGATATAATACCTGAATATTCCTTTTCGTAAATCTTTACTGCGCTCTTCTTTTTTAGACAGAACGGAAAATAATTTATAGGGTTGTACCTGCACAAATGAATCGAGGGGGGTAAAGCCTGCTTCGCTGAAAATGGCAAGAAAGCTTTTCCGGGTGAAATCATTGAGGTGATAAGGATTTGCATCCATGGAAGGCGTAATGGGTACGGATGCTATAAAGCGACCACCTCTCGAAAGTTGCCCGCTCATATGATGAACAAAAGCCTTTGGGTCGGGGAGATGCTCAATAGTTTCTAACGATATTACATTCTGCAGGGGCCTTGAAGATCTAAAAGAGAGGGCATCACTTTGAATATATTCGATAGAAGGATGGGAATACCGACTGCGAGCCCATTCAATACTGGGCGCATCAATATCCACCGCTATTATGCTATCGACCAGGTGGGCATATTGTGTTGCCAATAAAAAACTTCCGTAGCCAGTCCCACAGGCAATATCGGCACAGGTGCCATTTTTTAAGAAACGAGCGGCATAATGGTAGCGGTCGAGATGTAATTGTAGTGTTTCATAACCGGTGGATTCACCGGCGGCCAATGTATCGGGATTAATTCTTTCTAAACTACTTTGCATTATTCGTGATCTACCGGTTGGTTAACACCTGGGGCACTGGCTTTTTTAATGGCGTCTTCCCGGATGATTTGGGAAAAAGATTTTTCTAACTGCCGTATCCGGGCATATAACTTCAATACCACAAACCAAAAAATGAGAATACTTAAATAAAACACCAGGTCGGCTCCTCGACCTACTCCCAGTTTTTTGGCAAGAGTTGTTGTAAGGTCGGGCCAGATAATAAATATCACCGCCGCCAGGATCAGAGCGGCTAATAAAACCAGGTCCAGTAACTTTTTTTTAAGTCGTATGATAAAATACAAACTGATAAAAGCCACTCCCGTTAACAATACAAGTTGGATACCGGTCATTTAAATAATTTATGTAAAATTAGATCAAATAAAATTCTGACGCTGTCCCAGATACTCTGGCCCTTCTTCTTTGAATAGGCTGTATAGGAAATGGTGACGGGCACTTCTTTAAACCGGAGCTTGTGTTTTTTTATTTCAAATAATATTTCGGAAGCGTGTGCCATCCGGTTTTCAGTAATAGTTATTTTCTGTAAGGCAGTTGCGTTGAAAGCCCGGAGCCCATTATGTGCATCGCTGAGTAACAAGCCGGAAAAAATATAATTGATAAGGCGGGCGGTATGCAGCACTACTTTTTTCATTATTGGAACAGATGTTTGGCCCGGGGAAAGAAAGCGGGATCCTAATACTATATCTGCTTCGTTAGTAAGCAATGGTTCAATCATAGAATTAAAAGAAGAGCTATGGTGCTGCCCGTCTGCGTCCATAGTAATTATAATGTCAGGATTAAGCTTCTTGGCAAAATCAAAACCTGTTTGCAAGGCGGCACCCTGCCCGAGGTTGGCCCGGTGACGAATATAAAACAGGGGGTATGACTGCAGTATTTTATTCAGGGGAATATCAGAGCCATCGTCAACAACTATTATGGCAAATCCGGTAAGCAGTATCTCTTTGATAACGGAAATCAGAACGGCCCCTTCGTTGTAGGCGGGGATAATAACGACAATCTTATATTTGGGAGGCGTATGAAGTAAGTCCTGCATAAAAAAAGAAAGACATTATTTCTTATAAACTATTACCCGCTGTCGAACATTATTACGCAGGCTATAATAATACAGGTTAATATCGCCGACATGATAATTTTTGGTGCGTAATAAAAAACTCCCTGGAAACCTGGGTTTGTGTGTCCATAAGACGCCGTCTTTAATTTGTGCATCCGCCACGTGGTTATAAACGCGGTTGAATTTGCGCAGTATGGCCCCCTGGTTATTTTCAAATGATGCTGGATCAGCATTGGTTGTCCAGCTAAGTGGATTGGTTACTGAGCTCCTGATTTTTTCTTTTTGTACAAAAGGGGGAACGTAGTTTACCTGGAACGTTCGCCATCCGCAATAACAATTTGTCTTCGTTGGATCGGTACAGATTTTAAGATGGGTGAAATAATTTTCCGGAATATACATCCCCACTAAATACGCAGCTACCAATTTGTCCTGTAATGCGGTCCCATCGAAAAATTCTTTTAATAACCGAATAGCATGAGTAGTGCCCTGGCTATGAGAAGCAATGATAATGGGATGGCCATCATTATTATTAGCAAGAAAATATTGAAAAGCTTTTTTGATATCCTGGTAGGCCAATTCAAAAGCGGCTAACGCGGCAACCGTATCCGTAGTAAAATACGAACGGATATGTGCCTGCCGGTATCGCGGAGCAAATATTCTGTACTCATTGAATACACTTGCCTGGTATAAAATGCTGCTGTAATCTGTTTTGGCATTTAATTTAGCGTCATTTATATCGGCATTCCATTTTTTATCATCTTTTTGAGTAAAAGAGGTGGGGTACAGAAAGAACACATCCACCGTGGAATCATACTGGTATCCATTCTTCAATGGTTGCGGAATGCTGTCGGAAGGATCTTTCTTATTTGGATGAGCTGCCCAATAATTCGGGTCCGCATAATCAGGCAATAGAATGTTCCTATTGAAAGAATAATCCGATAGAAATTTTTTGTACGACGGCGAACAGGCACTCGCCAATAAAGCAAAAAATAAAACCCATCCTATCGGGATCTTTACCATCAGTATTAATTAAACAGTAAATCTAAGAACAATTGCTAAAGAGAAGGAAGTCAATTAATACAAAGGATCTTATCAGGGAACATGTCTTATTCTTTTCATTTTTGCATCGGCAGAATGGTGGATTTATAGCCCTCTTGGATTTGTTAGAGATAAACCGGGTAAAATTAATTCCATTCTTTTCTCTCTTATTCTTATTTGCTAGCTTTCCTTAATCCTCCCTCAGACAATTTGCAGCATTTTAATAACCACTTAACCCCAAATAATACCTTTCATAAATTTTGAAAATTATTTTTTGGATACTCATTTTTCTCCAAGACCCTTGCCTGTATTGATTTTAGCCCAAGACTTATTAGTTAATATAGAACATTACCTTTAAAAAAATGGTACTGGGTGTTGCATAGTACATTCAAATACCCTTATCTTTGTGTTGTTAATGGTAAATCGCTAGTGGGATGGTCAGTGGGAAGTTGGAAAATCATAACCTTATCCGCATTTTCTCTTTTCCGATTTCCACTCACCATTCGCCACTAGCTTAAAAATACAAAGTCATGAATATAGAGAACACACAGAGCCAGATGCGGAAGGGAATACTGGAATTTTGCATTTTCTCCATCATTCGCCGGGGGGAAGCGTACCCAAGTGATATAGTAGAAGAGATGAGAGGGGCTAACCTCCAGATTTTTGAAGGAACCCTGTATCCCCTGTTAACCCGATTAAAGAATTCCGATATGCTTACTTACCGGTGGGTAGAAAGCAATTCCGGTCCACCCCGTAAATATTTTTCCTTAACGCCCAAAGGAGAAGATTTTTATAAGGAATTAGAGGCAACCTGGAATGAACTGGCAAACGCCGTAAATACCCTGGCCAGTAAGAAAGAATCGCTGACTTCTACTGCTTCTTTAACCAACAATCCTATTATTACGCAAGATAATCCATCAACATCGACCAACTAACACCTGTCCCGCTTGCGGGCGGGGCTTCAACCTTTCAAATAAAATGACAATGAAAAAGGTAATAAACATAAACTTTCAAGGCAGGGTAATACCGATTGAGGAAACTGCCTATGAATTGCTGAAGCAATATGTAGATAGTTTGCGAAAATATTTTGCCCAGGAAGATGGCCGGGATGAGATCATAAATGATATTGAAGGGCGAATCGCAGAATTATTTTCGGAACGCCTGAAAAAAGGTACTACATGTATTACGGATGAAGACGTAAACGCGGTAATTGCCAGTATTGGCCGTCCGGAAGATTTTGACGCACAGGACGCCGAATTGGGGGGAGCAACTCCTAACCAGCAAAAGAGCAGTAACACACAACAAGGTCCACAAAATTATGGATTTGGTGCATCCACCAGCCGGGGCCGCTTATACCGCAACGCAGATGATAAGATTATTGGGGGGGTTGCCAGCGGCTTAGCTAACTACCTCGGTATTGATCCGGTAATTGCCAGAATTCTATTCGTATTATTTATTGGTGTCCTCTTTTGGGTATATATATTATTATGGATTATTGTTCCTTCTAAATCCATTCAATCCAACATCACCAAAAGACTGTACCGCAGTGCGGATAGTAAAGTACTGGGGGGAGTTGCAGGTGGATTGGCGGCTTACTTTAACATTGATGTGTGGATACCGAGATTGATTTTTGCCTTACCTGTTATTATTGGTGTTTTCTCCGGCCCGTTTGGTATGTGGTGGAATGATTGGGATATGTGGTGGGGACCCAGGGTACTAACAGGCTCGCTTAGCGGTACACTTGGCTTAACGTATATTATTCTGTGGATAGCGCTCCCCATTGCTACCACGGCTTCAGAGAAATTAGAGATGCGGGGAGAAAGAGTAGACCTGAACAGCATTCGTGATACGGTAAAGGGGGATCTCGAAAGTCTTAAAACCAAAGCACAAACCTGGGGTTCAGAAGTAAAACAAAGCGCGCAGCAATTGGGAGAAAAGGCAAAGGACCTGGGTCAATCAGCCGGTAATACAGCCAAAACATTTGCTGCGGAGGCTGCCCCGGTAGCCCGAAGTGCAGGTAACGGCTTAGGGCATATAATTGGAGTATTATTTAAGGCTTTCTTTCTTTTTATTGGAGGAGTAATTGCATTAGCGTTATTGGGAGTTATGGCAGGGTTGTTTGGCGCCGGGGTAATGGTGATGCCCTTCAAAGGTTTTTTCCTTGAAAACGGATGGCAAACCTTAATGGCCTGGAGTACGTTGCTTTTCTTTTTTGGAATTCCTTTGCTGGCTTTCCTGGTATGGATTATTCGTAAAATAGCCGGATCAAAAAAGAACCCTTACATATCTTATGTCTTTGGAGTATTATGGATAATCGGATTGATTAGCTTAATTGTTCTCATAGCAGGGATCGATCAGAATTTCCGGGGCGGTGCAAGAATTCAGAACGATGTTCAGTTATCCCAGGCAAAGGACAGATTAACTGTTAAAGTATCTGATTCCAAGGTACGGTACTACGGTGGCTGGATGAACTTCGGAGATGGTATTCGTCTTACCGAAGATAGCCTGGTACTTTCCAATGTTGGATTAAAGATTGAAAAAAGTGTAGATTCTTCTTACCACGTTTTTTATACGCGCTATAGCAATGGAAGAACGGATGGGCAGGCAGAGGACCTGGCGAGAAAAATCAGTTATAATATTACGCAATGGGACAGCATCCTGTTTCTCGATAAAGGATTTTCTATTCCCCGGGGAGAAAAATTCCGGAACCAGCATATCATGGTAACGGTTCAGCTTCCCATCGGAAAGAGGATCATACTGGATAAAAGCGTGAACAGGAATCTCAATAGGTGGTTTTCTCTTGGATCGGGAAGAAGAAATTGGAGAGATTGGGACTGGGACAATAACGATAGTTACTGGATCAATGGCGACTGGAACAAAAGTGTAGAATATATAATGACACCGGGTGGTATTGAACAAATAGACCGGCTGGACGAGAATGAATTAAAAAAGGGAGTATTCAAACTTAAGACAGAAAGGGACTTTAACGATAACCTCGAAAATGAAGACGGGAATCAACCCAATGAGGATAATAATGGAGAAGATAAGAATTACCGTTACCGGCGCAACCGCGATTCTATAAAAATTCAAAAGACAGATACCGTTATTAAAGCAAGCACCACATACAACAATGACATGGATCAGCAGGAGGAAGATGAGTATAGCCATGAAAAAAAATCTTCCCTGCTTAATGCGTCATTATATGTTTTTGGCAGAATGATTCAGCAGTAAATCCCCGCCGCCTCGTCGCAAAGGCGACAACTGGCGGGGTTGAAGTTGGAACAAAAGAGTCCTGCATCGCGGGGCTCTTTTTATTTATGTACAACCCCGGATAACCTTTATTTTTGCTCCGTTAAAAAACTTGCGGAAATAAAAAATTATTGATGAAAAATACACCCTTCACCCTTAAACATATTGCTCTTGGTGCAAAGATGGCCGAATTCGCCGGTTATAATATGCCTATCAGCTACAGCGGTATATTAGATGAGCATGCTGCCGTACGCAATAATGCAGGAGTATTTGATGTTAGCCACATGGGCGAATTTATTTTAAAAGGCGAACAGGCCCTTGACCTGATTCAACGGGTTACCTCAAACGATGCATCTAAACTTACAGCCGGTAAGGCCCAGTATAGTTGTTTGCCCAACGAACAAGGTGGAATTGTAGATGATTTGCTCGTGTATTGTATGGAAGAGAATAAAGTGTATATGTTGGTGGTGAATGCTTCAAATATTGAAAAAGACTGGAACTGGATCAGTAAGTACAATGATAAAAAGGTGGAGATGCATAATATCTCCGACAAAACCTGCTTACTGGCGATTCAGGGCCCCAATGCTACTAAAATTCTGCAACCGTTAACAAGCCTCGATATACTCAACCTTAAATATTATACGTTTGTAAAAGGAAAATTTGCCGGTGTTGAAAATGTACTGATCAGTGCTACCGGCTATACCGGTGCCGGGGGGGTAGAAATATATTTTGAAGACAAAGATGGTAATGCTGATAAAATCTGGGACGCTATTTTTTCTGCCCCGGCCGCTCAAACTGTAAAACCAATCGGGCTGGGTGCCCGGGATACGCTTCGGTTGGAAATGGGATATTGTTTATATGGTAATGATATTGATGATACTACTTCTCCTTTGGAAGCCGGATTAGGCTGGGTTACTAAATTTTCTAAAGAATTTACCGCCCGGTCAATTTTGGAAAAACAAAAAGCAGAAGGGGTTAAACGAAAGCTGGTGGGTTTCACCATGATCGACAAAGGCATTCCCCGTCATCATTACGATATAAAAGATGCAGCCGGAAATAAGATCGGGTATGTTACTTCTGGCTCTCAATCACCTTCTCTTCAAAAGGCAATCGGTATGGGATACGTAACAATAGAACATGCTACCATCGATTCGGAAATATTTATTGCTGTTCGCGACAAATTATTAAAAGCAATTGTAGTCAAGTTTCCATTTTCCTGAGTAGTAAATCGGGGCCAGCAGTCTTATTAATAATGAAGACTATTGCTTTGGAAATTTAGTCCGGTTAATGACCCTGGATTAAGAATTGGAACGATTTTTTCATAAGATATATTTGATTATTCTCCAACGCCTATGCCAGCCATTCATCTTACCACTTTTATTAATGCTCCCGTGCAGCGGGTATTCGACCTGAGCCGAAGTATTAACCTGCATAAAAAATCGTTGGAGCGAACGGGAGAAATAGCGGTGG
The DNA here is from genome assembly GCA_963775145.1 of uncultured Chitinophagaceae bacterium. GTDB lineage: Bacteria > Bacteroidota > Bacteroidia > Chitinophagales > Chitinophagaceae > Endoryza. The sequence goes on along the minus strand of CAVZHZ010000001.1, from coordinate 131,718 downwards.
CAGGTACCACCACCGGCTTAATAAACCTTAATGAAACGGTTACGTGGCAGGCAAAACATCTGGGGAAGAAACGGCTGCTTAAAATTAAGATCAGTGCGTTGAACTCGCCGGCTAGTTTCACTGATGAAATGATAGAAGGTGATCTAAGATCTATGAGGCATGAGCACCATTTTAAGCAAGTAGAAAACGGAACCATTATGATCGACCTTTTTTATTTTGAAACTCCTTATGGAATGATTGGAAAAATATTGAATCGCGTGTATTTAACCCGCTATCTTCGCCGCTTACTGGAACAACGCAACCAGTTTATTAAGGAATATGCGGAGAGTACCAAGGGGCAACAGCTGTTGTCGTAAATTATGGAATGATGTCCGATCATAAACCCAGTTTATATACATGCTTTTCCCCGGCGCTCCTTCATTTATATGATGTAAGCAAAGCCATCGTAGTGATCATCGATGTGTTCCGGGCTACATCCACTATTGCTGCCGCTTTACAAAACGGAGCCGCTTGTGTAATACCCGTTGATACCGTTGATAAAGCAGTATCACTCAGTAAAAAATTAAACGGAATTGCAGCGGGTGAACGCGATGGAAAAATTGCCGAGGGACTTCAGCACGGTAATTCGCCCCTCGAATATCACCGGGATTTTATTGAAGGACAAATACTGGTATTAACTACTACGAATGGAACCCGTTTATTGCATATGGCCCTGGAAAATGGGGCACAAACAATTATTACCGGATCTTTTCCTAACCTGGATGCAGTATGCCAATTCCTGATGAAACAACAAAAAAATGTCATATTGAGTTGTGCAGGGTGGAAAGACCGGTTCAATATTGAAGACACACTTTTTGCAGGAGCAGTTATTCATCACATAAAAAACCAATTCAGCATTCATTGCGATAGTTCCTTAACTGCTTTATTATTGTATGAACAGCATAAAGACCGATTACCGGAATTTGTGCCCCGGTTAACCCACTATCACAGGCTGGTAGAGCGTTTCGGGCTGATAGAAGATATTCGTTTTTGTTCTACCCCCAATGTGGCTAATGTTTTACCTATTTACCAGGACGGGAAGTTGATATTGGAGGAGAATGAATAGAAAAACGAGTCAAAACCGACCGGAAAGTTGATTTGAATTATTGTTGAGGTCTGGCAATAACCACCGGCCAAAACCGTTTTAAACCGGAAAGCCCTTAGACCAGGGGCTAAAATTTTTTGCTTTTTCCAAAATTACTGTAATATTGTGCCGGAATAAGGCTGGTAAGTAATAGCCGACAATCTCTCAAACTCATCAGTTATTCTCATTCCGTTCAATAAAAACTCAAGTCAAACGATTTTTTCACGACGTAAGATTGGTAATTGATCAGGTGTTAAACTCTCAAGTTTTTTTATGTATGATATCTTGCAATTGAACGACATGCTCGTTCCTGAACTCCTCGATTTAGCTGAGGAACTGAAAATTCCAAATTCAAAAAAGCTCGATAAACAAGAGCTTATCTATAAAATTCTCGATAAGCAGGCTGTAATGGCCAGTGCTGTTAAAGGCCATGCGGTTGATGATAAAGGGAAACGTAAACGTATTATTAAAACAACCACTTCCAATTCAACTGAGGAAGCTGACGTGATGAGTGGTGATGACGAAAAAATGAAAAAAGAAGTAAAAAAAGAATCTCCAAAGAAAAAATTAATAGTAGAGAAAGCTGCCCCTCCACCGGTTATTAAGAAGAGCCGTAAAAAAGTGGAGGAAGAAGAAGAGCAAATGCAGATGATGGACGAAGAGGATGAACAATCCAATGAAGGGAACGAAGAAGAGCAGGAAGGGGAAATGGAGCAACAGCAGGAAACAGGCACTTCAGTGGAAACAACACAACCCACACCGGGTGGAGGTCCGCAAAGAACTTATCCGCCCCGCCGTGAAACAGCTTTCAATATTGAATTTGATGGTATCATCGAAGGAGAAGGCGTGCTGGAAATGATGCCGGATGGATATGGGTTCCTTCGTTCTTCAGACTATAATTACCTTTCTTCTCCCGATGATGTGTATGTGTCTCCTTCACAAATAAAATTATTTGGATTAAAAACAGGAGACACGGTTCACGGAGCGGTTCGCCCACCCAAAGAAGGAGAAAAATATTTTGCCTTACTGAAAGTAGAAACAATAAATTCGAAAAGCCCTGAAGATGTGCGCGACCGCGTGCCGTTCGACTATCTTACTCCGTTATTTCCATTTGAAAAATTAACTCTCTTTACTTCTCCTTCCGAATACAGTACCCGGATTATTGACTTGTTCACCCCTATTGGTAAAGGCCAGCGGGGATTAATTGTATCGCAACCTAAGACGGGTAAAACCGTTTTGCTTAAAGAGGTGGCCAATGCTATTGCGGCCAACCATCCAGAATGCTACCTGATGGTAGTATTGGTAGATGAAAGACCAGAAGAGGTAACTGATATGGAACGCAGCGTGAAAGCAGAAGTAATAGCTTCTACTTTTGATGAGCCTGCAGAAAAACACGTGAAAGTTTCCACCATTGCCCTGCAAAAAGCCAAACGCCTGGTAGAATGCGGTCATGATGTGGTGATCCTGCTCGATTCCATTACCCGGTTGGCCCGCGCACATAATACTGTAGCCCCGGCCAGTGGTAAAGTATTGAGTGGTGGAGTGGAAGCAAATGCTATGCAAAAACCCAAACAGTTTTTTGGGGCAGCGCGTAAAATAGAAAATGGAGGATCCTTAACTATATTAGCCACCGCGTTGATTGATACCGGTTCAAAAATGGATGAGGTAATTTTTGAGGAATTTAAAGGAACTGGTAATATGGAACTGCAACTGGATCGCCGCTTAGCAAATCGCCGCGTATTCCCAGCCATTGACCTCGTAGCTTCTTCTACCCGCCGTGATGATTTATTACTGGATAAAGACGTTTTACAACGCATGAACCTGCTGAGAGTATATTTGAATGATATGAATACAGAAGAGGCCATGAATGAATTACTGAAAAGAATGCGCGGAACAAAAAGTAATGAAGAGTTTTTGGCGAGTATGAACAGATAACACTAATGAACGCCAATGTTGAACGCGAATGAATACGAATGAGGAACGCGAATGAACACGGATGAGAGTGAATAGGAATGGTGGACACGGATGATGTGCATGAATAAGCGGGAATGCAAAATAAAAAGGATAACTGGTTTATATACCACGACCGCTGAAATTGATTCAGCGGTTTTTTAATTTTTTAACTTCGTATCGTGGCTATTGAAAAAGTACCAATCGAAAGTTTCCTTGAACTGTCCGAGCAATTTCCTGTTCTGGATGTTCGCTCTCCGGGAGAATATTCACATGCGCATATACCCGGGGCCTTTAATCTCCCTCTATTTACCGACGAAGAAAGAAAAGTAATAGGTACGGCCTACAAACAACAAAGCCGGCATGCCGCTATTAGAATTGGCCTCGATTATTTCGGTCCCAGGATGCGTTCAACAGTGGAATTGGCAGAATCAATTATCAGCAACCTTACTCCCACTGCCAGCGTAACAAAGATTTCTTCAGAAAAACCCGATTTCCAATTCCCGGCTCCCGGCTCCCGACTCCCGACTTCAAATTCCCGAATTGCCCTCATCCACTGCTGGCGCGGAGGTATGCGAAGCGCCGCTATTGCCTGGTTATTGGATTTATATGGATTTAAGGTTTATACCTTGGCCGGAGGGTATAAAAAATACCGGGCCTGGGTAATGGAAACTTTTTCCTTTCCCTTTTCATTTAATATTCTTGGTGGTTTTACCGGCTCGGGAAAAACATATGTATTGGAGGAACTCAGGAAAAAAGGGGCCGCCGTTATTAATCTTGAAAAATTGGCTCATCACAAAGGGTCTGCATTCGGCAATATTGGATTGCCCGAACAGCCCAGCCAGGAAATGTTTGAAAATTTATTAGCCCATGAATTAAGAGTACTAAGTAAATGCAAGGCTTTATTGACTCCCGACTCCAAACTCCGGGCTCCCGACTGCATTTGGATTGAGGACGAAAGTCAGCGTATCGGTCACATTAATATTCCTCCGCCGTTATGGAATAATATGCGTCAGTCGCCCATTTTCTTTTTAGCTATTCCCTTCGAAGAACGGCTGAAACATATTGTGCAGGAATATGGCAAACTGAACAAAGAGCGAATGGCAGAGGCGATTGTGCGTATTCAAAAAAGGTTGGGTGGACTCGAAACAAAAATGGCACTCCGCCATTTAGCAGAAGGAGATATTGAATCTTGTTTCCGTCTTCTATTGAAATACTACGATAAGTGGTATAATAAAGGATTACATAGCCGGGAGCAATTGGCCTCATTATTAACCAGCATCGAATGCACTACGGTCAATGCGGAATGTAACGCAGGTAAAATAATTGAAAAAGAAACTGTATTAATTTAAGCAGAATGGAAGAACTAATCAAGCTCACTCAATATTCGCATGGAGCAGGTTGCGGTTGCAAGATTTCTCCCAAAACCCTGGAAGAAATTTTATCTGGCAGTTTGGCGATGCCCGACAATAAAAAATTATTGGTGGGCAATCATAGCAAGGATGATGCAGCGGTGTATGATATGGGTAATGGGACAGCTATTATTTCTACTACCGATTTTTTTATGCCGGTGGTGGACGATCCCTTTGCGTTTGGAAGAATTGCGGCAGCCAATGCTATCAGCGATGTATATGCCATGGGTGGAAAACCATTGCTGGCCATTGCTATATTGGGATGGCCCATCAATAAACTTTCACCCGCGGTTGCCAGGAAGGTAATGGAAGGGGGGAAAAGTATTTGCGTGGAAGCCGGAATACCATTAGCTGGCGGACATAGTATTGATTCGCCCGAGCCGATATTTGGGTTGGCAGTAAATGGGGTGGTTGAAATAAAAAATATCAAACAAAATAACACTGCAAAAGCAGGAAATATTTTATACCTGACCAAGCCATTGGGGGTTGGTATTTTATCTACAGCCGAAAAGAAGGGTTTGCTGAAACCGGCACACGCGGGGGTGGCAGCAAGGCAAATGATGCAATTGAATAAGGTGGGAGAGGCCCTGGGCAAGTTAACAGCAGTAAGTGCAATGACCGATGTAACGGGATTTGGATTGCTGGGGCATTTAACGGAGATGGCGGAAGGAAGCAAGGTAAGCGCGGTAATTCCGGATATGAACACCATTCCCCTCATCAATAGCGATCTTGAATATTATATATCCAACCAATCGGTACCAGGGGGAACTCACCGGAATTGGGATAGCTATGGCCATAAAATTCTTATTGGTAAATCTTCCGGGATAAGTGCAGAAGTTATTAAATGTATATTAGCTGATCCCCAGACCAGTGGTGGTTTGTTGATCGCTGTTGATCCAGGGGGCGTAAACGAAGTTGAACTATTACTGAAAGAATATAAACTGGAAAAGCATTTGACTCCCATTGGATATTTTAAGGAGAAAGGAGAGTACGCAGTATCGATAGAATAGGTAGCTGAACTATGACCTTTGTTCAATTATTCTGATATTATCGCAACTATTATCAACTGATTAAATTCTCTTTTTTTGGGTAACCGTTTTTTCTTTCCTATTTCCCCTCGGGCATCAGGCATTTTATTTTTTCTTTAAGAATATCTCTGCCATCATACAGCGGGCACTTCCGCCTCCCAGTGTTTCAATAGTGGGAATTTTTACCGGTAATAAGGTGCAGCTGATCTCCAGCAACATTCGTTGTTTGGTGGAAAGGGAATCAAAAGCGGTTTGACTCATCACCAGGAAAGATTCGCCTGTATTGTTTTTTACCTGGAGCATATTGCCGGCAAATGCTTTTACCTGTTGCTGCGAAATAGTTACGATCCTGTGGCCGGTAGTTCGCAGCAGTTGGGAAACGGCGATCCATTCCAGTTCATCCGCAAAACAATCGTTACAAATTACTGCAAAATCGCTGCCAATGGTTAACATTACGTTGGTATGGTAAACAGGTGTTCCGTTTACATCAGTGGCATGAAAGGCGATAGCTTTGTACCGGTTATAATGAGCGAATTTTTCCAATGCGCTGTAGTGGGTTCGCTGGGATAGGCAGGCATAAATAATTTGGTTGTCGTGATCGATTACCATGCTGCCGGTACCTTCGAGGAAAAGGCCTTCTGCTTCCAGTTCACTCCAATCAGTAAATCCTTTTACTTCATAATGACTGGTCAATTGCTGCAGGATATCGTCTCTTTTTTCTAATCGCCTGCTGATTGCCAGCATGGGGAAAACTGATAAGTTTCCATTGGGCATCGTATTGAACCAGTTGTTCGGGAATAAGGCATCTGTTTTAACAGGAAGGCTGGTATCATCAAAAACGATTACCCCAATTCCTTTTTCGCGGAGTTGTTTTACCATGTTCTCAAATTCCTTCACTGCTTTTTTCTGCACTTCTTTGAGAGAGATTCCGGGTATGAGTTTTTGAAAACTATTATCGGCAGCCGTTTGTTCGTTATATCCAAAGGCTGCAGGACGAACCATCAGCACGGTATCTGCTGACTGGTGGCTCATGATACTAATGCATCAATGCGTTTGGCCAACGTATGATCTTTTTCTGTTATTACATCTCCCGCATCATGCGTATTAAGCCATATCTCTACTTTGTTCCAAACGTTGGTCCACAGCGGATGATGGTTCATCCTTTCTGCTTCCATGGCCACGCGGGTCATAAAAGCAAAGGCTTCGGAGAAATTTTTAAATTCAAATTTTCTGTAAAGCTTATTATTTTGTTCTTGCCACATATTTCTTGGTTTAAACTAACATTTAATAAATGGATTTGCGAATGACGAATAGCGAATTCTGAAATCTTTCAGGCCCTTTTGTACCCGAGGTATTCGTTTATTCCAAAATAGGAAGACCAGGGCCGGGATAAATCAGTGCAATAGAATATAAATCATTCGTCATTCGAAATTCGTCATTAAAATATCAAATGCCCTTTATTCTTGATTTTCTCATTTGTCAATTCCATTACCAACTGCACCCCGTTCAGTGCTTTTATGGTATTCTTAAGGTCGTCCAGGTAGCTACTGCTAACCACATCTCCTTTTAATAACCATAAATAATCGAGGTGTTTAAATTCCGGCAGCAGGTACTCGCCATCAAAATGATTTCTGTATAGATAATGAATTAAGCTGCTGTTAGGCTGTTTATATTCATAAACGCCAAAATAATAATGCCTCTTTTTTTTAAAAAGCTGTATTTCTATATCGTGGTTGCTGCGAAAATCGAACCGGAGCCTGTTATTAAGAAACCAGCAAAACTGGTAGTCTTTAATGGGGGCTACGATGCCAAGTAATTGTGTCTGCTCAAAAAAATCATCTGCCAGGTCGTCAAAATCGAGTTTGAATTTCACAAGTCAGTTTATAGGTTTGCATTTTATGGTTCTGCCAGTACACGTGCAAAATTAATGAGTGTTTTTCTGCGTTCCGGATCCTGGCATCATACATCTGTTAAAATACCACCTCCGATTCCAACACGTCATTACCTCTTTTATATTTCACTTTTGTCTTATCGCCTTTCTTAAATTTTGATAGAGCCTGCATATAATTTTCCATGGAATTGGTATTGTATTCGCCCAATTGCACAATTATATCGCCTGCTTTTAAGCCTGCTTTCTGCGCCGGTCGATTATCGGTAACACCATCTACCCGAACCCCGGTTCCGGAAAAAGTATAATCCGGCATAATACCCATCGTGGCGGAGCCAAGCCGGGCGGTGCTGGTGGTTTGAGTTTCGCGTGTCTTGGTAAATGCCAATTTATTTTGTTTGCCGCTCTCTTCAATAACCCAGGTAATGAGTTTGACCACCTGTAATTCCCCGGTATAATTTATTTTATCAAAATCATCCGTAGGCTTGTGATAATCGGAATGCAAACCGGTAAAGAAAAACAAAACGGGAATATCTTTCCGGTAAAAAGAGGTATGATCGCTCGGACCTGTTCCGCTGGAATCATATTTGATAGTAAAATATTTCTTGTTACTCATCTTACCAAACAGCTGACCCCACCAGGGGGAAGTGCCATATCCCCCGATCTGCAGTGTTTTGCTGCTATCGTTTAGCCTGCCAACCATATCCATATTGATCATATAACTTACTTTCAAAAAGTCAATCGTGGGATGTTCAGTAAAAAATTTGGATCCGTTCAATCCTAATTCTTCTGCGGAAAAAGCGAGAAAAAGATAATTATTGGTTTTTGTTTTGGAATGTTTAAGTAACCGGGCTAATTCTATAAGGGCTGCCGTACCACTTGCATTATCATCAGCGCCATTATGAATTTGTTTGTCAGTAGTACCTCTCAGCATCGAGTTCCCGTCTTCTCCATAACCGAGATGGTCATAATGCGCACCCAATACGATGGTGGTTGCAGCGCCATTGTCGATATAGCCCACCACATTATGACCGGTCCTTTTTCTATCTCCTATATCTGTTTTAAGTTTAACATCCAGGGAGCTTTGCGAATCAGCCAGGTATTTCTTCCGTCCTTCGGAAGTAACATAAAGTACCGGAATGGAAGCCGGCTCAATCCGGTCTTTGCTGTTAAAGCGGAGATTGTCGGCGATGGAAGAACTATTATATACAATCAGGGCAGTCGCTCCTTTTTCGGCCGACTTGTTCGCTTTTGTTTTTATCGCTTCCGCAAGATCGAAATGAGGATTATCCTTGTTTTCCTCAAGTAATTCTTTGAGATCTAAAAACCAGGGAACATTTCTTTCGGCCAGCGCCATGGATACAAGGGCTTCCGCACCCTTATTGGCACTACAGTTGAGTGGAAAATACTCTTTTTCCAATTTCAGTTCAGCGCCATTAATAATCAAAAAAGTATTGTGGTTTATTTGTTTGCCATCATAAATTTCAAATGGTTGCATCCAGCCATCTGTTCCTTTGGCCTGGAGTCCAATTGCCTTGAATTGGCCACTTATATATTCCCGGGCCAGTTTTTCTCCTGCGCTTCCAGCCCGGCGGCCTTCCAGTTTATCATCAGCCAAATACCGGATGTGCGACAGCAGATTCGCTACCACTGCTTTATCTGCTTTCTTTAATTTCTGAGCAATTACTCCAAAAGAGGGGAAAATAACAAGGACAGAAAAAATAATTCGCAATAACATACAGGGTTTATTAAGTTTTAATAATCGCAAAGGTATATCGGCCAAATGGTATACCAGGACTTGTTAGGAAGAATTTACAAAAAAGGAAGATGGGCCGGCACATTTTAAATCCCGGATCTGGCAAAAGGAGAATTCTTTTACAGTCCATTTGTATTATAGAATTCAACTATTGCCACACAAGTGGCGATTTCCCATCCTTAAATCCCCCATTACCTTAATTCCGACATTCATTTTCTTGTAAATAATCAATTTTTGCCTTAGTCAACTCACCTTTTTCCTTTACTTTTGCCAATTGCCCTTGTACCAGTTGGCGGCGGGCAAAATACAGGGAACGGCTCACCGAAGTTCCGGAAGTTACCTGTCAACTGCCAACTGTAAATAGATCAACGGAATGGCCTTACCGCACCTGACCAAATATGTATATACCCATGGAACGGATGAAGTAATTCGCCGGGGAAAAAAAATTCATGCTATAGGATATGTAGAGTTAGTGGATTTTGATGAATTACTTGACTCAGTTACCTTCCGGGTCAAAGATGATAGTTATGCAACCTATTATAAAGTTCATATTCAAAAATTTAAAGACCCCCGCACCTTATCCTTACGGTGCGCCTGCCCGTATAATTTAGGAGATATTTGTCGCCACGAAGCCGCTTCGTTAATACAGTTACAGGAAATGCTGGACCGTAATATGCTTAAATCGCAGGATGCAACTTACGATCAGAAGCATACGGTAGTGAAGATGAAATTCATTGATCTGAAAACGTTACGATTATTATGCTCTCCCGCAACCTACCAGGAAGCGGAAACATATTTGCGTGCGCAACGGGTAGAAATTGAATATGCAAAAGAGGAAATGGTAAAAGCAACAGTAGAAATTGATGGAACGGCTTACCCGGTAGTGATCCGCAAGAATGAAGAACGGAATTTTGATACCAGTTGTAATTACGAAGACAAACAACACCCGCTGTGTTTGCCGAAGGTGATTGTATTTATACAGTTATTAAACGCGTATGGACCTTATTATTTTGATACCATCCGCAACTGGGATAAGGAAAAAAATAAATTACTTGAAGCGTATGGTTATTCATTAAGCGATAACCTGGCCGGCAAGTTTGAATTTACCTATAAGGAAGGGAAACCTTTCTTGCGTTTATTGGATACTTCTATAAAGCGGGTTACTCCGCAGGATCTTAATAAACCCCGGTTCAAACTACCCGAACCCGATCCCGTATTAGTGGATGAAATATCGGCCGAAGCAAAAATTACAGGCATTTCACAGCGCGTGGGGGTAGTATTTAATTTTAATTACGATGGATACCCTGGATTTGCGATTGATGCGGTAAGTGGAGAAAGTAATGAAGAGGCGAACGCTTTTGTGGGCAAAGTAGAAAAACTGGACCTCAGCAAATTCATTAGCGCGGAAGGATATAACGAAAATGATCAGCAGCTGATTCCTGCCTTGAGAAAGATGCATGAAACAGAAATTACCAAATATCTTAACCGGAACTCTCCTTTCAGCGCCATCTGGGAGAATATTATTCACAATGAGGAAGATGATTTACCCGAAGACACCAAGGCGTTAATGGTAGAATACCTTCATCCTAAACTCAGAAAACTTTTCGGCGAGGTGGCCGCCAGTCCTTTTGTTTTTTACCTCAACGGAAAAAAAGCATTCAAAACGGAACACCTGAAAGGAATCGGAATGGTGACGGATTTTGTTACCCCTTACTTCAAAATCAATTTGGTAAAAAATCAATTTGAAATCGAATGCCGGGTAAAGTTGAATGGGAAAGATGTGCAGGTTACCGAAAATACGATCGACAGCAGCCTGTTATTCTTCTTTGAAGAGAACCTTTACCTATGGCAGAAACCGGAAGATGTTAACCTGGTAATGAAGTTTCATTCCAAAGGGAAGCAATTAATAAATAAGACAAATTGGCCCGCTCAATTGCAGCAATTTATATTACCCTTAACCAGGGAATACCATGTGGAGTTTGATCCGTCTATTGTTAGCGAAATAAAAGATGGGGAACCGGAGAAGAGAATTGTGTTGCAGGAAAAAGGCGACTACCTCATATTTCAACCATTATTCACTTACAAAGGTTTTGAAACAAAGCCCGGAGGAAAAGATGAACTGGTAATACCCGATGGCGACAAAGTAATGATTGTTCACCGAAACCGCGGGAAGGAAATGCAGTTTATGCAAAAGCTGGAAGCCCTGCATTCCAATTTCATCAGGCCGGAGGGAGGAAACCAGCTAGCATTAAAAGGAACCGATGTATTACGAAATAACTGGTTCTTTTTATTTGTGGATGCTATGCGGGATATGAAAGTGCCGGTATTTGGCCATGAGGCGTTGAAAAATTTCCGTTTCAATACGGCGAAACCGCAAACCAAAATACATATCAGCAGCAATACCGATTGGTTTGATGCTCGTGTTGATATTGTATTTGGAGAACAAAAAGTAACCATTGCCGACGTTAAGAAAGCATTGGCCAACCGCCAGCAGTTTGTTCCACTGGAAGATGGCACTTTAGGAATATTGCCCGAAGAATGGATTAAGAAGTATTCGTTGTTGTTTCGGGTGGGGGAAGGAAAGCAGAACCAGCTTAAGTTGTCGAAATACCACATGAGTGTAATCGATGAATTATACGATGGAAGAAGCGAAGAAGAACTGGTAGTAAAATTAGAAGAGAAATACGAACAGCTACGGAGTTTTAATAAAATCAAGGAGATTCCTGTTCCGGAACACCTGGCCCATATATTACGCCCCTACCAGGAGCATGGCTATCATTGGCTCAATTATCTTTCCGAAGTAGGCTGGGGAGGAATACTGGCCGATGATATGGGTTTGGGTAAAACCGTACAGGCATTATCTTACCTGCATTATTATAAAGCCACCCATGGTAAACTGAATGCGCTGGTGGTTTGTCCCACCACGCTGATGTTCAACTGGGAGAACGAGATTAAGAAATTTACTCCATCCTTAACGTATCACATTCATCATGGAGGAGAGCGTACGCGGTTGAAAGAGCATTTTATGCAATCAGACGTGGTGATTACTACCTACGGTACGCTGCGAAGCGACATTAAATTAATGGTTGAAATCCCCTTTGATTATGTGATACTCGATGAATCGCAGGCTATCAAGAATCCATCCAGCAAAGTAACCAGGGCCGCTTCATTACTGCGGTCGAAAAACCGGCTTTGCCTGAGCGGTACTCCTTTGCAGAATAATACCTTTGATATCTTCGCACAAATGAATTTCCTGAACCCCGGAATGCTGGGTAGTATGGAATTTTTCCGCCAGGAATTTGCTATACCCATTGATAAATTGGGAGAGCCCGACCGGAAGGACCACCTGCGTAAATTATTATTTCCATTTATTCTGCGTCGTACCAAAGAACAGGTAGCGAAAGATCTTCCCGATAAAGTGGAAACAATTCTTTTCTGCGAAATGCAGGAAGAGCAACGCAGTATTTATGAGGCATACCGGAATGATTTCCGCGATAAGATAATGGGCACAATTGAATCGAATGGAATAAATAAATCGCAGCTTACCATTTTGCAGGGGTTGATGAAACTGCGGCAGATCTGCGATTCTCCGTCCATTATGAATGAACCGGAAAAATTTCCCAATCACTCAATTAAGCTGGAAGAAATTGGACGGGAGATTTCGGAAAATATGGGTAATCACAAGGCCCTTATCTTCTCCCAGTTTCTCGGTATGCTGGCATTGATAAAAGAAAAGTTAAGGGAACTGGAAATTGATTTTGAATACTTCGATGGCAGCTCCAGCGCCGTTGAACGGGAAAGAGCTATTCAGCGTTTTCAGAACGATGAAAATTGCCGCGTATTCTTAATATCACTAAAAGCCGGGGGAGTGGGATTGAACCTGACGGCTGCCGACTATGTATATATTGTTGATCCCTGGTGGAACCCGGCCGTGGAGCAACAAGCTATCGACCGTACCCACCGTATTGGGCAAACGAAAAATATCTTCGCCTACCGCATGATTTGCAAGGATACTATTGAAGACAAGATCATACAGCTCCAGGAAAAGAAACGCATCTTGGCCCGCGACCTCATCACCGATGATGAAGGATTTGTGAAGAGTTTGTCGAGAGAGGATGTAGAGTATCTTTTCAGCTAAGATTCCCGGGAAATATTCAGTTTATGTTTAATTAAATTATATTCATAAGGAATTTCTTTAAACAAGAAAAAATCTAATGAATAGATAAAGCCACCTGGCCGGGTATCTAAGGAACTCCCGAAGCTCACTGCGAATCAAAACCGCCCCATTTTTCTTTTTTTGGACTGCTCAAATGCAGTAAATTACAGTATCCATTTTAGATTCTGCAGATTCAGGCTTTTTTCACTGATTTCCTAAACTGCGACTCATGTGCGGGAACGATTGCCAGGCTAAGAAGAAAATTACTAAATCCAGGCCCTATGGCCTTTTCAGCGGGTTATTATTACTCTTAATTCCTAAATGTCCCTTCTGTTTTCTGGCTTTTTCCAGTGCATTGCTTGTCTGCGGTGATAAAGGCATTGAACATTCAAGCCGTTTTTTTTATTCAGACATCACCCTTATCCTTACCGCTGTATTCAGTTTAGCAGCGTTATTTAGTATTTTATTAAACCACCGGCGTGGTCGGGGTCATTATGCTCTCTTCCTCGCTGGATTGGGGAACATCGCCATCTTTTTAAGTGTTGCAATCGGGGGAGGACTAACTCTGTATTATGGTGGTACTTTCCTGGTGCTCTCCGGGGTAATATTGAATTCCGGATTATGGTTCCTGTTGGGGCGAATGATATCGTTCCGAAAGAAACCTTCTTTTTGAGAGTCTGGTTAAGTCTTATCCTTCAGCATGCGACCCATACCTTCTGGTATGCTTTATTATCCATCATCCTGCTATTTGCCATTAGAGCCGCATCTATGAAAGAAGCATTCTACCTGGTATTATGATTATTCAGAAAACATTAAAACAGTTTTTATGATTGCCCAGTCATTTAAGTACGAATCGCCCGGCACTATTGCTGATGCCATCGCCCTGTTGGAGAAATATGGCGATGAAGCAAAAATTCTTTCCGGAGGCCATAGCCTCATTCCCATGATGAAGTTGCGCTTTGCCTCCCCGGAATACTTGATAGACATTAACGGAATTCCCGGCCTCTCTTACATCAAAGAAGAAAATAATGTGGTTAAGATCGGTGCCCTCACCAGGGAGGCCGATATTGAGCACTCCGACCTCCTGAAAAAATATTTCCCCATTTTTAGTGACGTAACAAAACTGATTGCCGACCCACAGGTACGAAATATGGGAACTATCGGTGGTAATCTTGCCCATGGTGATGCGGCAAATGACCACCCCGCCGTGATGTTGGCTCTCAATGCCAAAATAATTGCAACAGGTCCAAACGGTATAAAAGAAATCCCGGTAGATGAATTCTTTTTCGGTTTTTACACCACGGCCCTGCAACATGGAGACATACTCACCGAGATACAAATTCCTATTCCTCCAGGTAACACAGGCAGCGCTTATCATAAACTGGAAAGAAAAGTGGGCGACTATGCGACTGCCGGTGTGGCTGTTCAATTGACGATGGATGCAAGTGGCGTATGTAAATCCGTTGGAATCGGGCTCACCAATGTAAACCCGACTCCATTGCGTGCTTCTCGTTCAGAACAGGCTTTGTTGGGTAAACAGGTAAACGATGAAACAATTGGCCAGGCGGCAAAATTTGCTTCGGAAGATTGTAGTCCTTCTTCAGACCTGCGTGGGAGCGTAGAGTATAAACGGGCCATGGTGGCTGTGTTGGTGAAGCGAATGATCCGCAAAGCCATGGAGCGGGTGAAGAAATAAACCGGCCACCTACCTATTTTTAACTAATAAAAAAATGATCTATGAATAAGGAAATAACCGTAACAGTAAACGGAGTGCCACTAAAAGCAGAAGTCGAACCCCGCCTCCTGCTGGTGCATTTGATCCGCGAAATGTTTAGCCTAACCGGCACTCATATTGGCTGCGATACCAGCAGCTGCGGCGCCTGCACCATCTTACTTGATGGAAAGTCAGTTAAATCCTGCACCATACTGGCGGTTCAGGCCAATGGCAAGTCGGTCACTACGATTGAAGGGGTATCAACGGAAGGAGAGATGAATCCGTTGCAAGAAGGGTTCAAAGAAAACCATGGTCTTCATTGCGGGTTTTGTACCCCGGGAATGATCATGCGTGCAACGGAACTGCTGGCCAATAACCCCGACCCTACTGAAGAAGAGATCCGGTGGGGTATTTCCGGTAATCTTTGCCGATGCACCGGGTATAATAATATTGTAAAAGCTATCAAGTATGCCTGGGCTAAAAATCGTGGGGTACCTACCGCCTCCACCGAACCAGAATTCGTATGATTTATTTATTAACCACATTTAATTAGCTATATGATACAATGTAAAACATCCAAAGAAATAAGTGGAATGGGTCATTCCATGAAAAGGAAAGAAGATGTCCGCTTTCTCCACGGGAAAGGTCATTATGTAGATGATATCAAACTTCCGGGTATGCTCTATATGGATATTACCAGAAGCCCCTATGCCTATGCAAAAATCAAGAACATTGATATTTCAGAGGCCATGAAAGTACCAGGCGTGGTAGCGGTCGTTACCGGCAAAGACCTGGAGAAATACAACCTGCACTGGATGCCCACCCTGATGTCGGATACTCAAATGGTATTGCCTACAGATACTGTAATGTACCAGGCCCAGGAAGTAGCAGCCGTAATAGCCACCAGCCGTTATGCCGCCCGCGATGGCCGGGAAGCGGTGAGAGTGGAATATGAACCTATGAAACCCGTGATTGATCCGTATAAAGCGATGAATTCTGATGCACCTGTTCTGCGTACCGACAAGCCCGGCAAAAAAGACAATCATATCTGGCACTGGGAAGTGGGAGACAAGGCAAAAACGGAACAAGTATTTGCCGGCGCAGAAGTGGTGGTGAAACAAGATATGTATATTCCCCGCATCCATGTGGCATCTATTGAAACCTGCGGTTGTGTGGCGGATTACGACAAAGTGAACAATCATCTTACCATGTACATGACCACACAGGCTCCGCATGCTATCAGAACAGTAATTGCCCTGGTGGCGGGTCATGTGGGTCTGACTGAAGAAAAGATACGGGTCGTTTCTCCGGATATTGGTGGCGGATTCGGCGGTAAAGTACCGGTATATCCGGGTTATGTTATTGCCATTGCCGTTTGCTTCCTGACGGGTAAACCTGTTAAATGGATCGAAGACCGCAGCGAAAATCTGCAGGCTGATTCTTTTGCCCGCGACTATCATATCACTGCGGAAATGGCAGGTACCAAGGAAGGAAAGATCCTGGCTACGCGGTTTAAGGTACTGGCCGATCATGGCTATACCGATGCTTCCGCCAATCCATCAAAATTTCCAACCGGTCTTTTTTCCATCGCAACAGGTTCTTATGATTATGATACGGCTTATATGGAAGCCGATGCAGTGTATACCAATAAGCCTCCCGGTGGTGTAGCCTATCGTTGTTCATTCCGGGTAACCGAAGCAGTACATGCCATTGAGCGTATTACGGACATTTTTGCAATTAAAGTAGGAAAAGATCCAGCCCAATTGCGCATGGAAAATTTTATTAAGAAAGAAGACTTCCCCTGGAAATCACCAACCGGCTGGATATATGATAGCGGGGACTATCATGCAGGACTTCAAAAAGCTATGGATGCTATTGGATATAATGAACTACGAAAAGAACAGATTGAAAAAAGAAAGAAAGGCGAACTGATGGGCATTGGCATTTCAACTTTTACAGAAGTGGTGGGAGCCGGTCCCTCAAAGGACTTCGATATCCTGGGTATTAAAATGTTTGACAGCGCGGAAATAAGAGTGCATCCAACTGGCAAAGCAATTGCCCGCTTTGGTACAAAATCACAGGGTCAAGGACATGAAACTACCTATGCCCAAATCATCGCAGAAGAATTAGGAATACCTGCTGCGAATATTCAGATAGAAGAAGGCGATACGGATACCGCGCCATATGGACTGGGAACTTATGCCAGTCGCAGCACCCCTACTGCTGGTGCCGCTGCTGCTGTTGCCGCACGAAAGTTAAGAGACAAGGCACGCAAAATTGCTGCCTATCTGTTGGAGGTAAGCGAAAATGACCTGGAATGGGAAACCGGTAAATTCTTTGTGAAAGGCGCACCGGAAAAATCAAAGACTATCCAGGAAATTGTTTTTGCTGCTTATACCAATCACCCGCAAGGGATGGAAGCCGGATTTGAGGCAACCCATTATTATGACCCCCCGAATCTGACTTTCCCTTCGGGAGCATATATCTGTGTAGTGGATATCGACAAGGAAACGGGAGAAATTCACGTTCGTCGCTTTGTGGCGATCGACGATTGCGGCCATATCATCAATCCTATGATCGTACAAGGCCAGGTGCATGGCGGACTTACACAGGGAATTGCCCCGGCTATGTATGAAGAACTGATCTATGATGAGGATGGTAATATTCTTAATGGCACGTTGATGGATTACCTGGTGCCCACAGCAGTGGAATCACCCCACTGGGAAACCGGGCATGTGGTAACTCCTTCGCCTCACCATCCGATTGGGGCAAAAGGAGTAGGAGAATCACCAACAGTAGGCTCTCCACCTGCCATTGCTAATGCAATCATGGATGCTTTATCACCTTATGGGATTACGCATATTGATATCCCGATTACGCCATTTAAAGTATGGAAGGCGATGAAGGAGAAAGGAGTTGTGTAATTATTGTTTCACACAAAGAGCGCAAAGAAGGTTGAAGGCGCTGGGAGTAGTAAACGACATATGCTGATTCAACTGCCTTTGCGTTCTTTGCCTGCAAAAAAGTATTTAATTAAAAAAGTTTAATTATGACAACTAACATAACAAAAACATTTGAGGTAGGATACCCGGTGGAGCAAACCTGGGAAAACCTCACCAACCCGGAAAAAGTAGTTACCTGTGTTCCGGGTGCCTCGCTTACTGAAAAAGTAGACGACAACAATTATAAAGGAGAAGTGGAATTGAAATTTGGACCGGTAAAAGCCAAATATGCCGGGTTGATCAGTTTTATAGAAAGAGATGCCGAGGCCCGCAAGATGGTACTCAAAGGCACGGGTACCGACAGTAAAGGAAAAGGCGGCGCTGAAATGAAGATGGAGGGTCAATTAACTCCAAAGGGTACTGGCACGGAAGTGAGGGTATCCATGGATGTGAATGTGACAGGTATGCTGGCCCAGTTTGGATCGCGATTGATCAATGACGTTAGCAACCAGGTTTTTGACCAGTTCGTAAACAACTTTAAGAATCAACTGGAAGGTAAAGAAGTGGACAATACGCTGAGTGCCGGTTCAATGGTGGGATCCATGGTAAAAGGTATTTTCGGGAAAAAATAATAAAATCAGAAGTGCATTCATTTTATAATTCATCACAAATAATTGAGGCGCTGGACAGGCAACATTATGTGGCAGAAGAGGAGTTTGCCACAGCTCTCTTCCTGCTGTTGAAACTCCATAAGCCTTTATTGTTGGAAGGGCCGCCCGGAGTGGGCAAAACAGAGATCGCACTGGTACTCGCCCGAATGCTGGATACAGAGCTTATCCGCCTGCAGTGTTACGAGGGCCTGGATGTGAACGCGGCGGTGTATGAATGGAATTATCAGAAGCAATTACTTGGAATAAAATTGCAGGAGGGAAGTAACCTTTCTATTGAAGAAAAAGAGAAACATATTTTCGGACCGGATTACCTCCTGGAACGTCCATTACTTCATTCGATAAGGGCTGAGGATCAGTCCCCGGTATTATTGATTGATGAACTGGACCGTTCGGATGAAGAGTTTGAAGCCTTTTTACTTGAACTATTATCGGCTTTCCAGATAAGCATTCCCGAACTCGGTACCATAAAAGCGAAACACAAACCTTTTGTAATTCTTACTTCTAACCGCACCAGGGAGTTAAGTGATGCATTGAAAAGAAGGTGCCTTTACCATTGGATAGATTATCCAACCCTCGAAAAAGAGATGGCCATTGTTAAAAAACATTTGCCGGGAATAGAAGAAAAATTGCTGCAACAGCTCGTGAGCGTAGTGCAGCAATTCCGGGAGCGAAAACTGGTAAAGGTTCCGGGTGTTTCAGAAACTATTGATTGGGCAGAATCATTACTGGCATTGGGATACCGGGATATTAATGCCGCTGTCTTTGATCAAACCCTGGGTTGCATTTTGAAATCTTCAGAAGATATCAACCAGGTAAGAGCGGAAGGCGTGAATGTATTTATATAATTTGCATTATGAAGCAGCAGGCTTTTGCAGCGAGGAATATTACGGAAGGTATTGTAGCCTTTTCACAATTTGCGAGAAGTCACGGACTGAATATCGGCATACAAGAAACAAAGGAAGCACTGGTATCGGCTGGTTGTGGTTTGCTTTCTTAGCAGGAAAAATTTCAAGAGCGGACTTAAAGCCATTTTCTGTCATTCTCCCGAAGAATGCAGAATTTTTGAAAAGCTTTTCCTGCTTTTCTGGGATACTAATCCAATGGACCTTCGGGAAACAAAAAGTAAAACTTCGGTTACTGGTCTGGTGGAGAAAAAGACGAACACCTCTCTCGTTATGCTCGGCCGCGGAAAATCAGAGCATGAAACGGAAGAAGGAAAAAATGTATCGGGTGCCAGCGAAACAGAGCGATTGAAAAAAACAGATCTTTCTAAATTGGGGGATATGGAAGCCAGGGAACTGGAGGAAATTGCCCGGAAACTCTTTAAACAAATGGCCCTTCGTTTGCGCAGGCGGATGAAAGAGAGCCTGCATAGTGGGCCGGTGAATCTTCGACGTACCATTCACCGAAGTATTGGTTATGGCGGCGAACCCCTGGAAATTTTTAGAAAAGCACAACGGCCGAAAAAACCACGACTGATCGTTTTACTGGATGTGAGTGGGTCCATGGATAAATACAGTTATTTTTTGTTACGGTTTATCTGTGCTCTTCGGGAAAATTTCAGGCAGCTGGAAGCATTTATATTCAGCACCTCTCTGATTCGGATCAGCCGGGCCTTACACTATAACCGGATTGAATCCGTGTTGGCAATCGTTTCAGAACAAGCAGAAAACTGGTCGGGAGGCACCCGTATTGGCGCCTGCTTGCAGAATTTCAATGAACTTTATGGCAAACAGTTGCTAAACGGGTCACCTACTATTATTATACTTAGCGATGGCTTAGATACCGGCGACCCTCAACTGCTAAACGGAGAATTGAAGAAAATCCACCAGAAAGCCCGCAGAATTAGTTTGGTTGAATCCCCTCAAAGGGATGAAAGGGTATGCACCCCTGGCGGCTGGTATGCAGGCGGCGCTCTCTGAAGTGGATGATTTCCGGTCGGCCCATAATTTAAATAGCTTACTCGAACTTGAAAATATTCTGGCAGATGCTTGATAAATTTTTAGAAAAATCGCAGGAGCTCAATAAAAATAATGAGCCCTTTTCCATAGCTGTAGTTGTGCGGCGGGAAGCACCCAGCAGCGGAAAAACCGGGGACAAGGCCGTGATCGATAAATTTGGCGACATCACTGGCTGGGTCGGAGGAGGATGTGTAAAATCCATTATCATTAAAGAAGCCGAAGATGCTATGAAAACGGGAAAACCCCGGCTGGTGAAGATCGGTAACATGCAATCGGCCAGTAAGCAGGAAGGGGTAATAGAATATAAAATGACCTGCCATAGCGAAGGTACTGTTGAAATATATATTGAACCCGTCCTCCCCGCACCCCACCTGGTAGTGGTTGGTTTTTCCGCTATTGCCAGGTCCCTGGTTAAGATTGCAAAGACCTCAGGCTTCCGGGTAACAGCGGTGGCCCCCGATGCAAAACCTGGCAGTTTTGAGAAGGTGGATGAGCTCATCACTCAATTAAATCTTGACCAGGTAAAAACAACGAATGCTTCTTTCATTGTGGTGGCTACGCAGGGGGAGCAGGACGAAAAAGCATTGGAACAAGCCTTATCCAAACAGCAATCTTATATCGGATTTATATCCAGCCGGAAAAAAAAGGATTCTATTATGGAATACCTCCTTCAGTCCGGTATTGATAAGAAAAAAGTTGGATAAGATAAAGTCTCCAGCCGGAATTGATATAAAAGCCAAGACTCCCGAACAGGTATCTATAAGTATCCTTGCTGAAATCATCCAGGTTCAGAACAACTTGTCTTCGGCATCCGGGTTTACAAAATATGATGAAACACGGGAAGAAGCCGGCAAGCCTAAATTTTACATTAATCCCGTTTGTGGCATACCGATAGATACTAAAAATCCTAAACACGTTATCGATTACCAGGGCGAACTAGTTTATTTCTGCTGCGATGGATGCAAAGTAAAATTTGAGCAGGAGCCGGCTAAGTATATGCAGAAAGACAGACCGGTGGTACCAACAGGAATGTGATCAGATAATTCAATCAGGTTATGAAAGAGATCAAGAATATTATAAGGGCATATGATGAAGCACAAAAACAGGGTCATCAAACGGCATTAGCTACAGTAGTGCACCTGGAAGGATCTTCCTACCGGCGGCCCGGTGCCCGCATGCTCGTTACTGAAGAGGGCCAAATGACCGGGGCCATCAGTGGTGGTTGCCTCGAAGGAGATGCATTGCGGAAAGCATTGCTGGTGATGAATCAACGGCAGTCGAAACTGGTAACCTATGATACTAGCGACGAAGAGGATAGTACTATCGGCGTTCAGTTGGGATGCGCAGGCATTATCCAGATTCTTATTGAACCGTTGAATAATACCAACCCTCAAAACCCGATCTCCCTATTAAAAAAAATCGGAAGCAAGCGGCAAAGGGCGGTGCTTATCACTTTGTTCCAAACAGAGGATAAAAAAAATGCGCAGATCGGAACCTGTATGCTGTTGGAAGAAGAGGGAGATGTTAGTGGAAATTTGAACAATGACATTATGAAGGAAAGCACTGCTGGAAGACGCAACGGCTGCGATAAGTAAACAACAATCGTTGTTCAAAAATTATATAACCGAAACAGGAACTATTAGCGCGTTTATCGAATATATCAAGCCCGCCTTATCATTGGTCATTATTGGTGCCGGCAATGATGCAATTCCCTTGGTAGAAATGGCCGATACCCTCGGATGGGAAACCCGCATAGCAGACGGCCGCCCCAGCCATGCAACTACGGACCGTTTTGCATCGGCCTGCCAGGTTCTGGTAGCCAAACCGGAAAAAGTATTAGAGCAAATTGAAATCGATGAGCAAACTGTTTTTGTGCTGATGACCCATAATTATAATTACGACCTGGCGATGTTAAAAGCCTTGCTACAAACCAATGCTACTTATATCGGCGTGCTGGGACCCCGAAAGAAACTGGATCGGATGCTCGATGAAATAGCAGCAGAGGGTATGAAACTGAGCGAGGAACAACTAAAAAGAGTTTTTGGTCCGGTCGGTCTCGATATCGGAGCGGAAACAGCAGAAGAAATCGCGCTTTCAATCATAGCTGAAATAAAAGGAGTATTAACGGGTAAACCCGGGAATTCGCTGCGTGAAAAGAATGAGGCAATTCATTCCAGGGAGGAAACTATAATAGAAGAAAAAAGACTACATTGAATAAGATCAGGGTAGGCCGATGCGGTATTATATTGCTGGCAGCCGGTAGATCCAGCCGAATGGGAAATCCTAAACAGCTTCTGCCATATAAAGGAAAATCCTTGCTGGTTCATGCTGCAATTACGGCCACAGCTACTGGTTTAACGCCGGTGATTGTTGTTTTGGGCGCAAACGGACAGTTGATGGAAAAAGAATTAGTGGCCGAAGAAGGATTGAAGATAATTTTTAATGGAGATTGGGAAGAAGGAATGGCCTCTTCTATCCGGTGTGGGATTAAGGAAGCTTTGGAAATGGACCCTGACCTGGATGGAGTTATAATAATGGTTTGTGATCAGCCTTTCGTAGGCCCGGAATTGTTGAAGAAATTGTTAGATACCCAGCACGAAACAGGGTTGCCGATTGTGAGCAGTCATTATAATTCAAGCCCGGGGGTTCCGGCACTTTTTCACAAAAGCTTTTTTGAAGCTTTGCTGGGATTAAAAGGAGATACCGGGGCGAGGAAATTATTAAAGGAATGCAAAGAGCTTGTGGCTATCGTCGATTTCCCGGAAGGGAAAATTGATATTGATACGAAAGATGATTATGCCGGATTGAAAACCTAAGGAGAAAAGGTATGATTAAAGATTCCTATAACAGGGTGCACAATTATCTCAGGATATCGCTTACAGATAACTGTAACCTTCGTTGCTTTTATTGTATGCCAGAGGAAGACTATGCATTCACTCCGGCCAGTCGATTGATGCAGGCCAGCGAGATAGTGACGCTTGCCAAATTATTTGTTGAAAACGGAGTAAACAAGATACGGCTGACCGGCGGAGAACCCCTGGTTCGCAAAGATGCAGGGGATATTATAAAGTCGCTCTCAAAGCTGCCGGTAAAATTAACCATTACCACTAATGGTACGAGGATCCACGAATTTGCGGACCTATTGGTGGAATCCGGCATTCGTTCACTGAATGTGAGCCTGGATACTTTGCAGCGGGAAAAGTTTCAACTGATGACCCGGCGCGACCAGTTTGACCGGGTAATTCAGAACATCCGGATGCTGATCGACAAAGAGTTCCATGTTAAGGTGAACGTGGTGGTTACAAAAGGATTAAATGATAACGAGATTAATGATTTCATTGCCTGGACCAAAAACGAACCTGTGCATGTGCGGTTTATTGAGTTCATGCCTTTCAGCGGTAATAAATGGTCCAGTAACAAAGTTTTCACCTGGCAGGAGATATTGCATAAGGCCTCTGAATCGTATGACATTATTCCGATTGCCCGGGATAACCACGATACGGCCAAAAAATACCAGGTGCCTGGTTTTACCGGCACCTTCGCCGTTATCAGTACTATGAGTGCACCTTTTTGCAGTGACTGTAACCGGATGCGCCTGACGGCCGACGGCAAAATGAAAAATTGCCTTTTTTCAAAATCCGAAACTGACCTGTTATCAGCGCTTCGCAGGGGAGAACCTGTATTACCATTGATTGAGGAAAGCATCCGCAATAAAGCCAAAGAATTGGGTGGCCAGTTTAGCACCGATTATGAATTGCTGCGTACAGAAGATATTGATAATAGAAGCATGATCAGTATCGGCGGGTAATATCATCCCTATTTTTCCATAGAGAGCAAGGCGCGAAAGAATAGGATGGTAACAATAGCATCTCCAAAAAATAAAAACCACGGAATGATTTCTGTTGCAGAGGCATTGCAATTGATCGACGAAAACAGCACTAAGGCAGAACCCAAATTTTTGGCGCTACATGAAGCGGCTGGCCTGGTCCTGGCAAAAGATATTTATTCACCGACTGATATTCCAGCCTACCCGCAATCTTCGATGGATGGGTATGCCTTTTCCTATTTGGGATGGAAAAAAGGTATGGCTCTACAGTTGTCTGGCGAAATGGCTGCCGGCAGCAACTATTCAATTCCCCTTTTACCAAACCAGGCCATTCGCATATTTACCGGTGCTGCCGTACCTGCCGGCGCCGATACCGTGGTGATACAAGAGAAATCAAAAATTATTAATGGAGAACTTCTTATTGAAGATGAGAACCTGAAAGCTGGTGATAATGTAAGACCGCAAGGATCGGAAATAAAAAAAGATTCTCTTGCGTTAGAGGCAGGAACAGTATTGTCTCCTGCGTCCATCGGCTTCCTGGCTGGAATGGGGTTGGCCGAATTACCTGTCTATCCAAAACCAATCATCAGCATTATTGTTACCGGTAATGAATTGCAAACTCCGGGACAACCCCTTCAATATGGCCAGGTTTATGAGGCCAATTCTTTTTCCCTGGCTGCAGCATTGGAACAATTTAAATGCATTCAGGTTCTGAGATACCGGTGTAATGATCATCTGGATTCACTAAGTGCCCTGTTGGCAGAAGCGCTGGACAAAACTGATATGGTTTTGTTAACCGGCGGGGTAAGTGTTGGTGACTATGATTTTACTATTAAGGCTGCTGACCAATGTGGAGTCAAAACATTATTCCATAAAATAAAACAGAAACCCGGTAAACCGATATTCTTCGGGAAAAAAGGTAACAAGCTGGTATTCGGATTACCCGGCAACCCGGCATCCGTGCTTACCTGTTTTTATTTATATGTGGCACCCGCTCTGGAAAAATTTATGAACGTTAAAGAGGTAATCAATAAAGTGACTGTGTCTTCGGGAAGCCTGATTAAAAAACCTTCTGGTATCACCTGGTTCTTGAAAGGATATTATGAAAATGGGATCGTAAATATATTGGACGCCCAGGAATCCTTTCGGCTGAGTTCTTTTGCCCGGGCTAATTGTTTGGTCCAGGTTAATGAAGATCAAACCATTTGTAATCCGGGCGATCCGGTAACCATTCATCCGTTACCTTAATACTTCATGCCTTATGGAAATGATGGTTCTTTTCTATTTGCTACTCTTCCTGGTCGCCTTTTTATATTCATCCGTAGGTCATGGTGGTGCAAGCGGCTACCTGGCGCTTATGGCGCTTTTCAGTTTTACACCTGAGGTAATGAAGCCTACGGCCCTGCTTTTAAATCTATTCGTGGCCGGTACGGCCTTCGTCCAGTTTTACCGGGGCAAACATTTTATCTGGAAAATATTTTTACCGCTTGCCCTGGCTTCTGTACCTATGGCATTCCTCGGCGGAATGATTACCATCGATGCCAGCATTTACAAAAAAATCCTGGGATGCTTGTTATTGATCCCTATTGCGCGATTTATTTTTTTTAAGAACATACCGGTCGACAACCTGAAAGAACCAGGAATTGGTTTACCTGCAGTGATTGGTGCGGTGATCGGATTCTTATCCGGACTTATCGGAATAGGTGGCGGAATTATTTTATCTCCTATTATCTTACTGCTGAAATGGACAAACCAAAAACAAACCGCTGCCATCAGCGCACTGTTCATTTTTGTAAACTCCTTATCTGGCCTGGGAGGGCAACTGACCCGTGGTATTCAATTCAGTACCGATATGGTAGCCTACGTGGCCATTGCCTTCACCGGAGGGTTATTGGGATCCTATTTTGGTTCGCTACGATTCCGGCAAGATTTACTAAAATACTTATTGGCGGGCGTTTTGTTGCTGGCATCTGTTAAACTGCTCTTCACCCAGGCATGAGTATTTGACTTTAGGCGAAATAGGTTCAACTCTATTCTCTAATTTTGAATAAAGATGTAATGAATATGAAGCTAAAGGTTATTTTGTTTGGCCAACTTTCCGAAATTACAGGAACCAGTAATATACTATTAGAAAGGATCACAGATATTAAAGGTCTCCGGGAGGCATTGCATAAACAGTATCCTTCCCTGGCCACCATGAAATATATAATTGCAGTTGATAAAAAAGTAATAGATGGCGATATGTTATTAGATGAAAAAAATACGGTGGCATTGTTGCCCCCATTTTCCGGTGGTTAATCATGCAGAACAAATATTCATATGAGCGCTACCAGCGGCAGACCATTCTTAAGAATTTTGGTGTGGCGGGTCAGCTTAAAGCTAACACAGACAAAATTATTGGACGTTAACCGGATGAAATGCCCCAGGTATCAGCGTTCAGCTATAGAAAGTTTCCTTTGTCGAAACTGGAAGCTTGCATCAATGGGTACGAAAAAGAAAGTATAGTTTTTTTTTGCCAGTCGGGCCTGCTAAGCCTCCGGGCAGCTCAATGGCTGCAGGCGCGGAACGGGAACAGGAATAAAATATTTAGCCTGTAGGGAGGTATATTGAATTACTTAAAACAACGGCAATAGCAAAAATTATGAGTGAACGTAAACAAAAAAATATTTTTATGGAAGGTGCTATTCCTTCCTCGTTTATTGCCGACAGTATTCAAAAGCACAGCAGCAAAACGGATATAGGTGGGCACAGTATTTTCCTGGGCCAGGTAAGGGCCGATAGCATCGATGGAAAAAAGGTTTCAGCTATTGAATATACTTCCTATGTGGAAATGGCACTCGAAAAGATGCACGAAATCCGCGAAGCTATTTTTGCCAAATATCCCCTCACATGTATGCATGTATATCATAGTCTCGGACGAGTAGCGGCGGGAGAAATTTGTTTATTTGTATTTACCTCATCTGCTCACCGCAAACCGGCCGTGGATGCCTGTTCGGAAACAGTAGAAAGAATAAAGGCGGAATTACCTGTGTGGGGAAAGGAATGGTTTGAAGAAGAGGGATACCAGTGGAAGGAAAATAAATAAAAATATTCTCCGGGTTTATAATAAACAGATAAAAAAAACGCATGGTAAATATTACCGCTAAACAAAATACACTCCGGAAAGCCATTGCCACCGCTATCGTTTCTGTTTCCATGCAGGAAACTATTGAGGCTATACAGAAACGCAAAGTTCCTAAGGGGGATGTATTTGAATTTTCCCGGGCAGCAGGCTTGCTGGCTATAAAAAAAACAAGTGATGTAATTCCCGATTGTCATCCCCTACCCATTGAGTTCGCCGCTATTACTCATCGTGTCGAAGGTATGCAGATCATAATTACAGTGGAAGTTCATACCATTTATAAGACCGGGGTAGAAGTGGAAGCTATGCATGGCGCGGCGATCACCGCTCTTACCATATACGATATGCTCAAGCCACTGGATAAGGGAGTTACCATCAGCCATATTCAACTGGAAGAAAAAAAAGGAGGTAAGTCGGACATTAAATACCAATATCCCGAAACGGTGAGTTGTGCAGTGATCACCTGTTCCGACAGTGTTTCCAAAGGAACCAATCCCGATCTCAGTGGAGAAATCGTTGTAAAAAAACTTCAACAGCATGGCCTGGCAGTTTCTATACGAGAAGCCATAGCCGATGATTTAATTACTATCCGGGAAAAGACAAAACAGCTTGTATCCAAAGGTATCCAGCTGATCATTTTTACCGGCGGCACCGGTTTATCCCCCCGCGATGTAACGCCCGATGCCATTGCTCCCCTTATAGAGCGTGATATCCCCGGGTTAATGGAAGCCGCCCGGGCCTATGGCCAGCAACGTACACCTTATGCTATGTTATCGCGCGGCATAGCAGGTTTCAGCGGCGATAGCCTGGTGATCACCTTGCCGGGTTCTCCCCGCGGGGCAGAAGAAAGTATGGATGCGGTCTTCCCTTATATCCTTCATGTGTTCAGGGTAAAGGAAGGAGTAAGGCATGATTAATAGGTTATCCAAGAGATAAATAAGAGGAAATAGTTTTGTCGTTGGTCAAATAGCCAGTCGATTCGAAAAATTTTTTGTGACTCCGGGCCAGAATAGATCCAATTAATTCAATTGCCTGAACAAGTTTTGCAATGGATAGACGTCCAAAGAGATAGTTATCACTCCCATTTATTTTTATGAGAAAAGTCTATTTTTTACTGAGCCTCTTATTATTAGGGATCTGCCCGGGCCTGATGGCTCAAACGAAAATTTCCGGTAGCATAAAAGGAAAGCTGGCCGATTCGGTCAAAAAGGAATCGATGGCCAAAGCTACCGTTACAGTCATGAATCCCAAAGACTCTTCAGTAGTAACTTATACCATCGCCAACGAAAAGGGTGAATTTGAAATAAAGGACCTCGAAGCGGGGCTCTACAGATTAATGGTAAGCTTCCAGGGGTTTGATACCTGGTCCAGGAACTTCATGATTTCGAAGGATTTTCCAACCGTAAACCTGAATACTATTTACATGGATCGTAAGGGAACAACCCTGCAGGAAGTGGTTGTGGAGGGGCCTCCCATTCTTATCAAGAAAGATACGGTTGAATTCAAAGCTGATGCATTTAAAGTAAAACCCAATGCCAACGCAGAAGATATATTGAAAAAGTTGCCCGGGGTGCAGGTTGACAAAGACGGAAATGTAACTGCCCAGGGGGAAAATGTGCAAAAAGTATACGTCGATGGAAAGGAGTTTTTTGGAACCGATCCCAAATTGGCAACTAAGAATATTACAGCGGATATGATCGAATCGATCCAGGTTTTCGACGATATGAGCGACCAGGCTAAGTTTACCAAGATGGATGACGGAAGCCGGGCAAAAACAATTAATATCAAATTGAAAAAAGATAAGCGCAAAGGATATTTCGGACGTTTTATGGCCGGGGGTGGAACCGATGAACGCTACGAAAGTACCCTGAGCTTTAATAAATTTAATGGCGATGAGCGCTATTCAATTTTGGCAGGATCTAATAATATCAATAAGCAAACCTTCTCTTTTAATGATATCGTAAGTTCAATGGGCGGTTTTGGTTCCAGGGGCGGCGGCGGCATTGGCGGCGGTGCAGGATTTGGTGGAGGTGGTGGAGGTGGTCGCGGAGGATTTAGTGGTATTGGTGGAGGGGGTGGTAGTGGTATTAATCGCGCTACCAATGCGGGGCTAAACTATTCTAATAAATTTGGCGGTAAGGTGGATGTACAGGGAAGTTATTTCTTCTCCAATTCTAATAACCGGAATGAACGGAGCAGTTTACGCCAGACATTTTTTGCCAATGATTCTACGGCCGCGCAAAATTCGGAAACCCGATCAACCAGCATAAACCAGAATCACCGGGTTAATATACGCGTACAATACGAAATCGATTCGATGAACTCGATATTATTTACTTCTAATTTCACCAGGCAAAATTCTGAAAGCAATAGCTTCGATACCAGCTTTACTATGTCTAACTCCCCTACCCAGAATTATAAAGCGATAGCCGGGAGTAACAGAAATAGCAACGAGCGGGACGGATATAATATGAGAAATGAGGTATTGTTCCGTCACAAGTTTGGTAAAACCGGCCGTACGTTTACCCTGGGTCTTAATAACAATGTCAGTAGCAGTAACGGCAATGGTACCAGTTTTTCTCCCTACACCTTTTTTAACCCCGATGGTACCACCAACTTTATTCGTAACCAGGACCTCGTTTCGGAGCAAAAAACAAAAACCAATAATAACGTAGTGAGTGGTTCTTATACTGAACCGGTCGGTTTGAATAAATTGATAGAATTTAACTACGCGTATACCAACCGTCAAAATACCTCTGATAGGAAAGTATACGATTATAATAACTCAAGTGGTAAGTATGACCAGATTAACTTAATACAGACAAACTATTTTGAAAATGATTATATAGCTCACCGGACAGGGTTGAATTTTCGTATGCAGACAAAGGTGTACAATTGGCAGGTCGGCGGCGCCGTAGAGCAATCGGAGCTGAGGAGCCGGAGTCTGCGGGCATCAAGCGGTAAAGACACTACCATAAAGCAGCGTTTTGTGAATTTCTTCCCAACGGCGAATTTCCAATACACGTTCAAACAGGGAAAAAACCTTCGGTTTCGTTACAATGGAAGAACTAATCAACCTAGTGTTTCTCAATTGCAGGATGTACCCGATTACAGTAACCCATTACAGATTGTTACCGGTAACCCTTCTTTACAGCAGGAATTTACCAATAACCTGAACCTGAACTATAACTCGTTCAATATGGCTTCCTTCAAATTCATTAACGCGAACCTGAATTTCAGTAATACCAATAATAAAATCGTTAATAGTATTGAAACAAACGGGGCCGTTCAAACCATCAAACCGGTTAATATGAACGGAGCGATGAACGCTTTTTCAAATATTACCCTGGGACTCCCCCTTCGGAAAATGAAGGGAAGTAATTTCAATTTTACCAATACCGTACGCTATAATAAAGACGTGAGTATGGTGGACCAGAACCCCAGTATTATAAAAGCATTCAAAGACAATATCACCAAGTCGATGGTTATAACCCAAAGTGTGGGTATCAACCTGGACTTTAAACAAAAGGTAAACTTCGGCATAAATGCAAGCCTGGCGTATAACGACGTTAGGTATTCATTGCAAACGGGTAGCGTAAATCGGGATCAGAAGTATTATACACAAACCTATTCAGCCGATTTCAGTCTGTTGGCTATTAAAAACTGGGTATTCTCAACTGATTTTGATTATTATATTAATACCGGTCGTGGCGAAGGGTTTAACCAAACAATTCCTATGTGGAATGCAAGCATTGCCCATCAAATATTTAAGAAGAAGAACGGCGAAATTAAGATTTCGGCCAATGACTTGCTGAACCAAAACCAGGCAATCGGTCGCTCGGTGGGGGACAATTATATTGAAGATACCCGCTCACTGGTCATTAAAAGATATTTCCTATTAACCTTCACTTATAACCTTAGTAAGGGACAGCGCCAGCAAACGGGGATGCCAAATATGCCGGCCGGAATGGAAAGAAGGGTTGAAAGGCAGTTCAGGAATAATTAAGAAAATAAAATTTGGAATCTAAAATATAAAGGGGTCCTTACATCCAAGGACCCCTTTATATTTTTAATTTTTCATTCTTGATTTTAGATTCCAAAAAAGCCCCGCTTTTTTGAAGCAGGGCCAGCACATACATAGTGGTTTCAGAGGTAAGTGCTTTCAGTTAAAGTAAGCAATAAGTATGTTAATGAGGTTTACGCCTGGCGTATGAAGTATCGCTGATCGGGGAATGCCCAATCATCAGAACAGAAAATAAACTTTTGAAAAATCGTACCAGGTTAGAGGAAGGACGGTAAATGTCTTTACATATCTTGGTACGGTGCGTGTCAAAATACATCGAATTTTTTTGCATTGATATTGGTTTTTAAGGTGCTGAGTCTAATTGTGCCTTTTGTAACGCTAGCTTGCCTATTATATTGTTTAAAGTTACCAAGTATTTTTCCTATTGTATGGGCAGGCTTAATTTTATAGTTTTAAATAAATCCAGCCCAATGAAAATTACCCTTCTCTTCATCATATTATTATCATCTGCAGCTACCTGGTCTCAGGGTGTATTCAATAACAATACCAATTTGGCCTTGCAGAAAGTAATTGAAGATTACCCCAACAATTTTAACAATATCAGGGGAGATAAAATTAGCGGCAACCAGCAGACAGCGGATTATCATTCCAAAATATTAGTACCCGGAGCGGGCGCCAGTATTGTTAGCCGCCACAGCACTTCAAAGGCAGAAGTGTTTTCCTGGAAGGCTGAAATGTTTGAATCGGGTAATTTCGAAGAATCAAAAGAACGATTTAAAAAAATATTTGATAATATAAAGAATACCATTGTAAAAATTGACGGGCTGCCTCCTTATATTCTTTCCGGGAAATATGAATACCCTTCAGCGGATAAAGAAATTACGTCCATTGCTTTTCAGTTATTACCATCCAACGGTGAATTGCAGAAATTGACCGTGGACCTTACTCTCCGGAACAGCCCCGGCGGATGGAAAATAAGCCTGAGTGTTCATGAAAAAGACGCAGATGGGCTGGCCGCGAATTAGTTTAAATTCAAGTTTTAGTTTACAGTTTGTGGTTTGTAGTTTGTAGTTCATTATGTGAAGCAAGCCTTGCCATAGCATCATAACCTTTAGCCAGTGATTTAGAATTTCAGCAACCACAAACTCCGAAATTCCTAACCCATAACTTACCTTATTAACCTTCATTAACAATAAAACAAGCCTGTTTAACCCATTGTTTATCCGGTTAAGAATACTTTCGTACCAGAATCATCGCAACTGCCATGAAAAAAATCGTCTTCCTGTTTATCCTTGCTTTATTATCGATTACGGTATGGGCTCAAAGAAATGGTTCGGTAAAAGGAACCGTCATTGACACCCTGGCTAAACAACCGGTGGCAGGGGCCACTCTTACGGTGCTGCAGCGCAAAGACTCTTCTCTGGTCTCTTTTTCTATGACCGATAATAACGGGCGCTTTGAATTAAGAGGATTGAGCAATGGGGACTACCGTTTGCTGATTACCCATATTAATTATCATAATAGCAACAAATATTTTAGTATAACCGATGAAAGAAAACAAATAGACCTGGGAAATGTAATTATTTATGATGCCGCCAAAGTATTGGCTGAGGTGGTAGTGGCTGCTGAAGCGCCCCCTGTAACCATGATTGCGGATACTATTCAATACAATGCAGGTTCATTTAAAGTGCAGCCCAATGCCAATGTGGAGGACTTACTGAAAAAACTGCCCGGCGTAAAAGTAGAGAAGGATGGAACGGTAAAGGCACAAGGCGAAAAAGTAAATAAGGTCTTGGTAGATGGCAAAGAGTTTTTTGGAAACGACCCAAAGATTGCTACCCGAAATTTGCCTGCCGATGCAGTAGATAAAGTACAGGTATATGACAGGCAAAGCGATCAGGCCCAACTCACGGGCTTTGATGATGGCAACAGCGAAAAAACCATCAACCTGAAATTGAAAAAAGATAAAAAGAAAGGGTTGTTTGGAAAAGCAATGGCAGGGTATGGCACCAATGATCGCTATGAGGGCCGGTTTAATGTTAATTCATTTAAGGGAGCCCGGCAGTTTTCGGCCATTGGTATGGCCAATAATGATAATGCCGATGGATTTTCCTTTTTTGATATGCTCAATTTCAATGGCGAACTGAATCGCCTCCGGCAGGGAGGCAGTGGCGGAAATATTAACATTACCATCAATAGTAATGATGCTTCTTCTATGGGGGGCTTCGGAGGTAACAGCAATGGTATAAATACCACCCGGGCCGGCGGGGTTAACTATAATAATATTATTGGGACGAAAACAGATTTTCAAAGCAACTATTTTTACAGCCGCAATAACCCCAATACGGAAAAGCATATACAGCGCCAATACTTTCTGCCAGACTCTTTTTATTTCAGCAATCAAAATGCTTTTGCCAATAATATTGCCAGCAGCCACCGGGTTAACCTGAACGCGGATATTATTATTGATTCTTTTCATTCGTTAAAAATTTCTCCTTCGTTTGGCTACCAGGAAACACAAAACGATTCCTATACCGATTATGAGAACCTTTCTAACCTGCAGCAAAAGAGTATTGCAGGATTTAGCCGAAATAAGTCGGACAATAGAGGCTTCAATTTCCGGAATGATTTATTGTTCCGGAAGAAGTTTCGCCGAAAGGGACGTACATTTTCGCTCAGTGTACAAAACAGTTTTAATAATAGTAATGGCGAGGGAAACCTGGAATCAGTGAATAAATTCTATAATCCGTTATCGGGGTCTTTGCAGCGGGTCGATTCGATTAACCAAAACAATAGTATAACGGGGTTATTGAACGGCTTTACTGCCAGGGTCGCCTATACAGAGCCGATTTTTAAACGATCGTTGATTGAAGTAAGTGCCAGCAAAAGCAATACCCGGAGTACGGCTAATAAAGAAACCTATGATTATAATAAGCAAAATGGAAAATACGATCAGCTGAATACATTACTAACTAATGATTTTGAAAATACCTATGGGTATACGCAAACAGGACTGCGCATACGTACACAAAAAAAGAAATACAATTATTCATTAGGAGTTAGCTGGCAGTTAGCTGAATTAAAGGGAAAGATTATCGCGGTCACCAAAGATTCCATAATCCGCAAAACATTTAATAATCTCTTACCCAATGCGCGCCTGCAATATAATTTTACCCGATACCGTAACCTGGTGATTAATTATGCAACTAATACCAATCAGCCCGCCGCCTCCCAATTGCAGCCGGTACCTGATAACAGCGATCCGCTGAATATACGCGTTGGGAACCCTGATTTACAGCAGGAATTCAGTCATTCCATGCGATTGCAGTTTTCCAGCATCAACCCGTTTAAGAATAAAAACTTTTTTTTGTTTTTGAACCTTATTAAAACGGATAATAAAATTGTGAATGATGATAGGTTCCTGGGGGGCATTAAAACAAGCCGGCCGGTGAATGTTGACGGGATATACAACTTCAACGGGGATATCAGTATTGGATTTCCGGTTCGGAGGGTTAAAGGAACAGTCAACCTCAGCAGCAATGGGGGGTATTACCGGAATAAACAACTGGTGAATGGTGTGGAGAATACGAGCAATACATTTAGCGCCGGGCCGGATATACGACTGGATATGAGCCTGGGAGAAAAGGTGAACTGGTCTGTTGGAGCCGGTATAAATTATAATAATACCAAGTACTCATTGCCTATGGCCCGGGATGCGAAATATATTTCGCAGCAGTACAGCACCGAGTTCGACTGGCAGTTACCTAAAAATATTTTTATTGCTACGGATTTCAGCTATAGGATCAACAACCAATTGGCGGAGGGATTTAATTCCAATATTGCATTTTGGAATGCCAGCATCAGCAAGCAATTCCTGCGATTCAACCGGGGCGAATTAAAATTAAAAGCATACGATCTCCTTAATCAGAACCTGGGCATCAGCCGGACCAGCAATCAAAACTACATTGAAGATATACGCCAGCGTAACCTGCGCCGCTTTTTCCTGTTGAGTTTTACGTATAGTTTAAATAAGAACGGGCTGGAGCAAGGGGGTGGAGGTGGCGCGAGGGTGATTGTGCGATAATAAATTAGATTGGAGAATAATATAAAGGATTTACAAGATTTTTTTGCCGACTACTTCTTTTTAAAGACAAGGGTTAGCGTATGTCCCTGTTCCTTATTTTTTCCGGCTTCTGCGGCTAAAGAGAATATTCCTATTTCGTAACCTCCCGGATACAATAGTGTTTTTGGTAATTGTCAACCCAATTTCAAGTGTTAATTCCCTTTCCTTAAGGTTTTCTAATAAGTTTGCATCGTTCAATTTCTTAAAATCCGATAAAGCCGCATTAATAAATTTAGTGAGTTCATCGGAGCTGTCGCCTTTTACCCGGTCAAAGGCTGACTTGGTATTTCCTTTGCCCAGTTTCAGCGTAAGGGTGTGAATATTCTTTCTATCTACTTTACGGCCCAGTTTAAAAATCCATATTTTAATTTCTCCTCCTTTGCTGGTAGTATTTGAAACAGTAAAAGAAGCAGTTACAGAGTATAACTCAATATTCGACGTATTGCCTGCGTCAGCATCCTGCCAGCTATTGGCAATCTTCTGTACAATATTGGTGAGGGGAGCTGTACGATTATCCTGGCTTTCTCCCAAGAAATAAAAAAATAGAAAAAGGAAAAGAAAGAATATTTTTTTCATGTTGTTGAATTTTCTTAGTGATTTAAGTAATTAATTCTGTTATTAAATATACATAGTAAGCTGAATAGATTTTCAATCACCCGGGGCGAATAATGAAAATGCCTCAATCAAAGTATAAAGCCTAATATTTTGATTATTCCATTTATTTCGTATGCCATGAAGCCAGCCTGACTAATTCTTTAGAAGTGATAACTGAAGGATTCATTCCGGGATCCCGAATTCGGTAATATTAAATCGCTCTGATAAAAAAAACCGCAGCGACGGCTGCGGCTGGGTAATATTGATTTATTAAAAATACCTTAAGGCCTCACTATTAATAATTCAATAGCGGAAGGCTGTTCGAATCATTAATTATTAATCCTAATCGTTCTTCCCGACCCTCCATTATTTTTTTCCATCTCTTCAAACATTTTATTTCTCTCCTTATCAAATTCAGCGGGGGTTAGTTTTTTGGATCCTTTAGGTTCTTTTATAGTGCCGATATCTACTTTAGTAATTATTTCTATTGCTTTATAGGCGCTGCGTCCATTATTTACGTCTATCTCTAATATCAATCCGGGCAATTGGCCCTGGTAATCAGCCGGACCGGTACTTACAGGGATATCGGTAGTAAACCAGGCTATAATATTCGACGTATCTGCAATTTCTTTGCGTTCTACTTTTCCATTGTCCATGTTCATCATCATGCGGGTGCCGATGCGCTGGCTGATCGCTTTACGGCAAACATGACCCAGCAGGGTTTTAGTTTCATCACTTAACTTCCAGTTCATCCGGCGGATACTGTCTTCCACAATATATTTCTTGGTGCCGAGCTCGCGCTGCTCTACTTTCCTGGATGCGTCCAGGTTGCTGTACATAATATCATCACTGCCGGGGCCAATCATTCGGATCTGCACATTTCCGCCGCCTCCCCCGTTATTGTTCATCATATCATCGTCCGGTTCATCCTGCTCCATTTGTTTCCAAAGAGATTGGTTATTGGCAAATGATAATTCAAATTTATCCTTTCGCGTGCGAGGCATAATATTATCCTGCACACCTCCTCCATCATCAGTTGCAATCCGGATTTGCATTTGCACCGTACGTTCATAAATTACTTTTCCCTGTTGTTGCTGGGCCTGAAGTGTTACCAAAATCAAAGAGGCAAAGCAGGCAATGACAATAGTTTTCATCATAATGATAAATTTTAATCAAATCTAAAACATAAAGCCACATGCTCAGGTTAACACAGCTTGGTTTATTGTTAATTAAGGTTAACGGGATCAAAACAGTGTCTGCCTTTCTGCTACTTTTGTGTATAGATGAATAAAGGCCGCCTTCATATCTCTATTGTGCTTATGCTGCTCGCAATTATTGCGGTGGCAGCCTTTCAGTTATATTGGTTAAATAAGAATTATAAAGAAGAAAAACAGTTACTGAGCATTCGTACCAATATCCTGTTTCGGGAAGCGGTCAATCAGTGCCAGATCGAGAAGCTGGAGTTAGATAGTAATACCAATAACCTCGATATTAGAATCACTAGTCAGGACGGCGCGGCAGTAGGCATGATGAATGCTATCCGCCGCCGGATTATGATTGATACGACAAGGCAGTCACCGAGAGTAAAAAAGGCCTTAATTATTTCAATGGGCAAAGAAGAAAGAACGGCTTCAGTTCTTAATGAACGTATTCGTGGTGATGTTGATTCCATTGAACAAACTGTTCGCTTTTACAGTCGCCCGGGAAACCCGGCCTGGATCCAGGTTTTACAAGGGGTTGATTCCTTGCAGGATTCCGTGACCATTAAAGAAATAACAGCGCGCTACTCAAAATTTTTAACCAGGGAAAAGATTGATCTACCCTTTTCTATTTCCCGTAAAGAGGGAACAAGGGAAGCTGAACTATTGCATCCCGATATAGAAAAAACGAATGAAGTAACTATTGGATTTTTCAAACCACTCACTTTTTCAGTAAGCCTTCAAAATACCGGCTCTTATATTTTTAAGCGAATGTTAATGCCCATCCTGGTATCGGTATTGCTGGTGGGCTTAACGGTGATATCTTTCGTGTTGATGTTCCGGAATCTTATAAAGCAGCGTAAGCTTAACCAGTTAAAGAACGACTTTGTAAGTAATATTACACACGAATTAAAAACCCCCATTGCCACCGTAGGGGTGGCTATTGAAGCATTAAGAAATTTTAATGCAATGAATGATCCGCAGCGAACCAAAGAATACCTGGATATTTCGTCTGCCGAAATTCAGCGACTCGGTTTATTAGTAGATAAAGTATTAAAGCTTTCTATGTTCGAGAATAAAGAAATTGCCTTGCAGAAAGAACATTTCGATTTATTAGGACTTACCCGGGAAGTAATTGCTTCAATGAAACTACAATTTGAAAAGCATAATGCCTTGGTTACCCTGGAATCCAGCGGGAATAATTTTGTTATTGAAGCCGACAAGCTTCATATTACCAGTGTAATCTACAACCTGCTGGATAATGCGCTTAAGTACAGTAAGGAAATTTCTTCGATTGATATACGCCTGGTGGCACATGAACAACATATCGCGTTGCAGGTAAGCGATAAGGGCGTGGGGATTCCCCATGAATACAAGGAGAAAATTTTTGAAAAATTTTTCCGGGTTCCCGGGGGAGATCTACATAATATAAAGGGGTATGGCCTGGGATTGAGTTATGTAAATCATATCATACAACGGCATATGGGTTTTATTGAAGTGAAAAGTGAATTGGGTAAAGGAAGTACTTTTATAGTGAACATACCCTACAAGCTGGCGGATGTGATTCGTTTCGATGAGCACCGGATGGTCCGGCGAAAGGTGTGGAAACTAGGGTAACCGTTTATTACTATGAGCAAAATCAAAATATTATATGTAGAAGACGAACTCTTCCTGGGCAAGATTGTAAAAGAAAGCCTCGAAAGCAGGGGGTATGAGGTAATAATGGAAAGTGATGGCGCAGCAGTGTGGCAGGTTTATAAGAGAATCAATCCTGATATATGTGTATTAGATATAATGCTTCCGAACAAAGATGGCTTTACGATTGCCGAAGAGATTCGCGGCGAAAACAATACCATCCCCATTATTTTTTTGACAGCTAAAACGCAAACTACCGACCTGGTAAAGGGTTTTTCAACGGGGGCTAATGATTATATACGCAAGCCGTTTAGTATGGAAGAGTTGATCGTGCGCGTGGAGAATGCACTGCGCTATCAGCGGGATGGGAAAAAACCCGGTGCCACTGACGAAGTAAAAATGGGAAAATATTTATTTCATATGACCCGCCAGACATTAATATCCGGCCAGGTCGAAAAAAAATTATCCTTCCGTGAAAGTGAGATCCTGAAGTTATTATATGAGTACCGGGATAAGATTATTGATCGTAAAGACATTCTCAACCTGCTGTG
Source organism: uncultured Chitinophagaceae bacterium (assembly GCA_963775145.1). Taxonomy (GTDB): domain Bacteria; phylum Bacteroidota; class Bacteroidia; order Chitinophagales; family Chitinophagaceae; genus Endoryza. The sequence continues at coordinate 92,044 of CAVZHZ010000001.1, read as the reverse complement.
GGGAAACGATTCCTTTTTCAATTCCAGGAATTTAGACGTTTATATTGCTAAGCTGCGCAGCTATTTAAAGGAAGATGAATCGCTTCAGATCATTACCATCAAAGGCATCGGGTACCGGTTTGTTATGGGTTAGGCGTAAGCCTGGATATACACTCCGGACCTGGACAAAAAAGTTTGAGGAGCCATCGGAATGTATCTTGGTTGCCTAAAAAACGTGAAGGGAAGAATAATTGAATAGCAAACAGCGGGTTCCTGTTGTACCGCGTGCGGATTGTCCGGGAATAAATCAACCTAAGCCTTTTTAAAAAGGATTCAAATTATTCGTCCTATCTATCTTCTTTATTGGCAATTGCTATTTAATGCTACCGGCCGCCCGTTATTTTTCAGGAAATCTTTATTATTTCTGCCGGACTTTTACTTTTATGATTTTGCCACAACCACATCAGGGTAAAAGAAGGAATAAAATCGAGGCCAGGCAAAAGTTCCTCGATGAAGTTGAAAGCTCCTCCAATAGCACCCTTCCATCCACCAAAAAGCTTAAAAAAAACAAGCGCTGATACAGGAGCCCAAAAAATATCGCCCAACTCACCAAACACCGGAATAGCATAAGTAGCATAACCAATGAGGTCCATGGCAATGCATAAGAGAAGGGAAGCATTTTTTTGATTGTTCATTTTTTATTCTGTTTTTAAACAGTAATAAGACGGGAAATCAGGGAGTGGGGTTGTAAGAAAATGTTAATATCCGTAATGCAAGAAAGCTTGAATCAAAATGCAAAAGCCAGGCTGCTTTCCCTTTTCATTTCTCATTCAATATTTTCGATTTTACATTACACCAGGAGGGTTCTGTTCTTCAGCACCGTTTCAATCTCTTCGATCCGAAAGGGCTTGGTTACATAGTCGTTCATTCCCGCGGCAATACATTTTTCCCGATCGCCGGCCATAGCATCCGCGGTTAAGGCAATAACCGGAATGCCACAATGCGGTTCGGGTAGTTGACGGATAAAACGTGTCGTGGTATATCCGTCCATCTCAGGCATATTTACATCCATAAAGATTAGTACCGGTTCGTATTTGGGTAATATTTCCAGTGCCTGTTTGCCATTAGAGGCTTTTATTATGTCGAATCCCATTTTTCTCAATACTTCTGAAATCAGCAGCATATTGATCGGGTCGTCCTCTACCACCATTATAGTAGCGGCATCCGTAATTTTTTCAATTACCGGGGCTTTATATTTTTCTTCGGAACGATTAATAGTTCCTGCAGAAAGAGAACAGAGAAGGCTGTACAGTTCGTATAACTTTACCGGCTTGGTTAGTAAATGGGTGATGCCCAGTTTTTCTGCTTCGTTCTGGTATAGATTTTTTTCCAGCGAAGTAATCATCAGGCTTACCGCTATATTTTCCAATTGCGATTGTGAGCGCAGATCCTTTATGAAACTGGTGCCATTTATTTCACTCATGTGCTGATCGCAAAGAATAAGATCCGGCAACTTATTTAAGCTGTTGTAATTTATCAAGAAGTATGGAAGCTTCCCTGGCGCTGCCGGCCAATTCGGCTTCAATATTGAAATAGGTAAGTATTTCTTTTAACCATTCCCGGTTGCTTGCATTGCCATCGGCAATTAATACGCGCTTTACAGGAATAGGATGGTCAATGAGTAATTGTGGTTGTTCGTTTATTACTTCAAATGCGAGTTGTAAAGTGAAGGTACTTCCCTGCCCAAAATCACTGGCTACGGCAAGAGTACCTCCCATTAATTCAGCCAGATTTTTCGAAATAGTTAGGCCTAAACCTGTGCCACCGTATTTGCGGGTAGTGGAAGAATCGGCCTGGGTAAAACTTTCAAATACTTTTTTAAGTTTTTCACTGGAGATGCCAATACCTGTATCCCGAACAGATACTTCTATGTTCGTCCACTTTTTTCCTTCTTTACTATGTATTTCACTTGTTTTAGTGGCGGTGATAATAATTTCTCCTTCTGCGGTAAATTTAATGGCGTTTCCTAACAGGTTTACCAGTATTTGCCGAACCCTGACCGAGTCGCCATTCAGTAAGGAAGGAATTTTCGGATCAATCCGGCAAATTACCTGTAGCTTTTTTTCAAACGCTCTTACGGTAAGCAGGTCCACGGTATCTTCTACCAATTCATCGAGCCGGAAATGGGTATGGTCTATAATGAGCTTACCTGCTTCAATCTTAGAAAGGTCCAGGATATCATTAATAATATTCAGGAGGTTGTAGGCTGACTTCTTTACATTATCAAGATACTGGCGTTGTGAATGCTGTAGTTCCGTGGTAAGAATCAAATCAGTGAAGCCAATAATTCCATTCATCGGCGTCCGTAACTCATGGCTCATATTGGCCATAAATTCGCTCTTAGCCTGGCTGGCCTGCTCGGCCATTTCTTTTGCCAATATCATTTCCTGTTCCATCTGCATGCGTTCCATGGCGGCGGCCAGCGTGGAAGAAAAGGATTGAAGTATTGAAAACTCCGTGATGGTCCATTCCCGCTCCATCTTGCAATCACTGAATTCTACAAATCCCCAAAAATTATGTAAACTGAATATGGGAATGACGGCAATTGATTTTACTCCCTGTTTTTCTAACGATAATTTGATTTCATCGTCTGTCATATTTTTTACAAGGGTAGAATACGTTTCCTCATCCTGGAGGGTTTGAAATAAAATACTATTGTCATTAATAGGAAGGTTTTGGCGGTTGGGGTTTTTATATATCATCTCGCTCTGACCGCTTTCCCAGCGAAGCAATTCATTGGTTACCCTGGTATTTTCGTTATTTATTTCTTCGTTCTTATAAACATTTACGATATCCACCTGCATTTTTATTCCGAGAAGCTGAATTGCTTCCCCCATGGCATCTTCCAGGTTATTATTGCTGATCAGTTGGTGGGTTGCTTCCGTAACTGCCTGCAGCAACATGTCTTTCCGCTGCAGCCGTTCTTCTGCGAGCTTTCGGTCGGTAATATTATGCGCAAAACCCAGTACGCCCCAGATATATCCATCACTGTCTTTTAAAGGTACTTTCGCTGTACTGAAATAGTGAGGCTTCCCATCTACAATGTTTGCTTCTTCTTCTGTAAACTGTGATTTTCCGGTGCGTACTACTGCATTGTCATTTTCCCAAAAACCAATAATGCCTTTGGCCGGGTTGCCAATTACCATCTCTTCCGGGAAGCCGGCCTCGATATCATTCTTACCCACAAAAAATTCAGGACTTTTATGCATAGCCTCTGCAAACGACTGATTGACGAGGAGGTAACGATGGCCCAAGTCTTTAATAAAGATCCAATCAGGGGTAGAGTTAATCACACTTCTTAATAATTCCTCCGATTGTTTCGCTTCTGAAAGCAATTGTTCGCGTTCAATTTCCACATTCCTGCGCCCGGTAATATTCCGGCTGGTACAAATCAGCTTTACAACCTGGTTGTTTTCTTTAACCGGTTTTATAATTGATTCGAGCCAGATATAATCCTGGTTTTTGCATCGCATGCGATAGCGAATAGTAATGAATTCTGTTTCTGCCAGGGGTCGACTGCTTTCGGTGGGAGAAAATTTACCAATATCATCAGGATGAACATAATTAAAAATATTTCCCCCTTCTACTTCTTTCTGCGTGTATCCCAATAACCGCTCTACCGAAGGAGATATATATTGCAAATGACCATCTATCGAATTCACGGTAATTATATCCTCTGAGTGTTCGGCCAGCAAACGAAATTTTTGTTCGCTGTTCAATAATGCCTGCTCCGCTTCTTTCTGGGTGGTAATATCCTGGGCTACTCCAAAACTATTACCATCTTCGGTTACTTTTCCTTTAACAAACAGGTAGCGCATCCGGCCTTTTGCTGTCAGCACCTGGCAACAGGTACTGGTTTCATTGGCCTTATCATATTCATTTGCGGAAATGGTGGAATAAAACTGAAGTACCATTTTCCTGTCTTCCGGTACAACATACCGGGTCAGAAAATCGGCAAAGCTGATGTGTACCTCTTCTTTTGTCTGCACGTCAAGAAGCGCCATAAATTCTTTACTCAATTCTAATTCGCCGTTGAACAGGTTGCTTTTCCAGCTGCCCATATGCGCATAGGTCATCGCGTAGGAAGACGTTCGTATCGCTTCTTCTTTTAGTTGTTCGGCAATTATCCGGTCGGTTACATTCACGCCAATGCCTTGTATTTCGAATCCGCCATTTTCGTTTTGGAGTGCCAGAAATTCCCAGTCGGTCCACACAAAGCCATTTGAGTTTTGAACAGATTTTTTTATAAGCAGCTTAAATATCTTTCCCGGGTTTTGCCAGCAGGCATCCGCTACTTGCCTGCATCGCGGTATATCTTTCTTGGAAATAGTGTTAAAAAAGGGAGTACGCATTAATTGCTGCTCATCATACATAAACGTTTTCAGGAACTCGGGGTTGGCGAATGTAAAATTTCCCTGCTTGTTTATCCTGATTACGTAATTGGTTTGAGAATTGAGAATAGAGGAGAGGTAGTGCTTCTCCTGCAATAATTCGTTCCGCGCTTTTTGTAACGCCTCATAATTTTTTCGGCTACTCCGGAAAAGAGGTTCAATAACCAGCAAAACCAGGCAAATCAGCGCAATCACCAGCGAAATAAATTTGCTGGTATTTATCGCGGCTGCTTCCTCTGTTTTCTCTTCCACGATTTCAGAAAAATGAGTCGTGATCTGCTCCATCAGCGGACTGAATTTCTTTTCATTTACCAACAATTCCCTTTTATACAGAGTAGCATTAAGCCGGAGCAACTGGCTATCAGACTGAGCCACCTCAGTAGAAACGGCTGTTATACTTTTGAAGTGAGTTTGGGATTGGGTAAGTAATCTTTTTATTTCAAGGGTAGTAAAACTTACCGGAATATCCGGCAGACTGATTTTTTGCAGCAGGTATTTGTTGTTATCCTCAAATCGGGCAATGTCTTTTTTGAGTTCTTCCTGCAGTGAAAATAAATCGGGTTCTTCCGGTTTCGAGTCAATTAAAATAAGGGCGTCCTTTACCATGACCTGGCTGAGAACTACCTGTTTTCCGGCAATGTCTGCTATCCGAATCAATTCTTCATTTTCATGCGATTTCCGGTTTACCAGGTAATATCCAAAGAAGTTCAATAGCAATACTCCGGCCACTAATAAAATGGCAATACGAAGTATTTTTCTGAATGGGGTGATCATGGTTTTTCAATAGGGAAATTATACCCAATAAATAACTGCAAAACAGGTTGTTCTATTGAATAAAAGGGAAAGTATTTTATTTTGGTAAGTGTTTACATGGAATGAATGCCTGCCTGTTGACCAGGATCAAAAAGATTTAGGATGTGAGAACATATCATTTATTGTGCAGGGGAGAAAAAATATCCTTAATCAGCCAGTATAATTTTAGTAGTTTAGTAAATAACCGACCTAAACCATTACTATGCTGCCTAAAAATTTCTTTAGCCTGTTCTTGTTATTTTTTTCCCCGGTGTTTGTTTATTCTCAGTCTGCATATTTTTATCCGGCCGCGGGCACTATGAATGCTGCCATTCCATCCCCCGCTTCTTTTTTAGGATATGAAATTGGAACTCAACATACGCGCCATGATAAGCTGGTAGAATATTTCAGAGAGTTGGATCGCCTGTCGGACAGGGTGGCGGTACAAATAATCGGTAAAACCTATGAGCATCGGCAGCAGATCGCTGTAATATTTACTTCGGCCGCCAATCATTCCAGGCTGGAGGAGATACGAAAATCACAGCTGGCTGGTCAGTTGAATGGAAATACAGAAAATATTCCCCTGGTTATTCATTTGGGATATAATGTGCATGGAAACGAACCTTCGAGCAGCGAAGCAGCTATGTTAACCGGTTATTATCTTACCGCTTCCGAATCTGAGGAAACAAAGAAGTGGTTAAGTGATATGGTGATATTGATGGACCCTGTTATTAACCCGGATGGAAGGGACCGTCACTCTCATTGGGCAAACATGCATAAGGCCGATCCGGCGGTGGCGGATCCACTAGACCGGGAACATACAGAAATATGGCCCGGGGGTCGTTTTAATCATTATTGGTTCGATTTGAACAGGGATTGGTTCTTAGGAACCTTTCCGGAAACAAGAAACCGGATTCATTTTTTTCATCAATGGAGGCCTTATGTTCAAACCGATCATCATGAAATGGGAACGAATTCCACTTTCTATTTCGATCCAGGGGAAGATGCCAGCAACAACCCGGTAGTGCCGGATTTTCTTTATAAAACTATTTATCCTACATACGCTAAATACTTCGCGGCAGCCGCAGATAAAATTGGTTCGATGTATTACACCAAAGAATCGTACGACAAATTATATCCCGGATATGGAAGCAGCTATATTAACTTTTATGGAGGGGCGGGTTTTTTATTTGAACAGGCCAGTTCCCGGGGGCATGTTCAGGAAACGACTACCATCCCGATCACCTTTGCGTTCACCATCCGCAACCAGTTTACGGCTTCTCTCACTACCATGCGCGCCTCCTTAGCGGAGAAAAAAAATTTACTGAAACTGCGATCCTTATTTTATCGAACTGCGAAAGAGCAAGCGGCCAAATCACTGGTAAAAGGATACCTGTTTGGAGAGTCAAAGGATGATACGAGAACCGCCGCGTTCATAAGTATGTTGCAGTTGCACGAAATAGAAGTGTATGAAATGGCAAACAGTATTTCGGCAGATGGCAAGAAATTTGAGGCGGGGAAAAGCTATTATGTACCCTGCGACCAGGACAATTATGTTATGGTACGCTCAGTTTTTGAAAAGCAAATAACCTATATCGATAGTTCTTTCTATGATGCATCGGCCTGGAGTTTAATACATGCCTATAACCTTCCCTATGCAGAAATTAAGACATCCTTTGCAAAAGGAAAACGAATGGTGGCATTACCTGTTGCGGATCATCCCCCAGTAGAAAAAAGTAACTATGCGTACGTGTTACCTGCTACAGATTATAATATTCACCAGGCTATTTATTTTCTACAGGAAAGAGGAGCCATAGTGCAGGCGGCTTTCCGACCCTTTACGATAAAAGTTTCATCAGAAATAATAAAATTGGGTTATGGAACCATTGTGGTGCCCGTTAACCAGCAACGGATTTCACCTGACTCCCTATTTATTTTAATAAAGGGAGTAAATAATATACCAGGGCTTAACATATATCCTGTTGCTACTGGGTATAACGAAGACGGGATTGATATGGGAAGCCCCTACGTTCGTTCAATTGCCCAACCTAAAATCGCAATGATAGTGGGAACCGGCACTGCAGCCACGGAAGCAGGGGAGATTTGGCACCTCCTGGACCAGCGGTTGCATATGCCCATTACCAAGTTGGATATTTCAAATATTGGCCGGGCCGATCTTAATCGGTACAATACTATTATAATGGTATCGGGTAATTATAGTTTAATTGATAAGAACAATACGGATAAGATAAAAGCCTGGGTACAGAATGGAAATTCCCTTATCACCATTAAAACCGGAACAGAGTGGGCCATCCGGAATGGATTTACCAGGGAGAAATTGGTACCGGCTGATAGTAGTAAAGGCAATTTATCCCGAAAGGATTATGATATGGCCGTTCATATTGAAGGTGCCAAAGCAATGGGTGGATCTATCTTTCGGGTTGATCTTGATACCACGCATCCCATAGGCTTTGGATTTACAAACCGGACTGTTTCGGTTTATCGTAACGGGCTCACTTTTTTACAACCAGGCACTAATCCGTACAGTACAGTGGCACAATACACGGCTGATCCATTAATTGGAGGGTATGTACATCCATCGGTATTAAAAAAGATACGCAACTCGGCGTCTATTATTGTAGGAGCGGAAGGACGTGGCCGGGTGATTTTGTTTTCCGATGATCCTAATTTCCGGGGCACCTGGTATGGTACCAACAAACTTTTTTTGAATGCGTTGTTTTATGGAGGCAATATAAATGTTCCCGCGGTAGTGAATGAATAATTTAGCGCACATTTACGTTATGGGGGGATGCAGCAGTTGAATCTTTATGCTATCCGACTATCGTCGTTTCATAATCCGGAAGATATTTTTTCCTGCTTCTTCAGTTGTTTATCAAACCAAAAAGTGCCGCAGGGAATAAGAGCCGCTACAAAGGCAACTCCAAACCATTTATTGCTTTTATTAAAATCTGTTCGTATTTCCCAGGCAAGTACCAGGAAAGAAATAAATAGAACTCCATGTGCCCAACCGAAAATTTTTACAGCCATCGGCAGGTTAAAAAAATATTTCAGCGGCATAGCGATTATCAGCAAAACCAGGAAAGAGACGCCCTCAGCAATGCCCGCTTTACGTAACCAGGATAATTTATTCATTTTATTATTTCATGAAACCATTCACAATAAGTTATTAGCTACAATCGGATGTAATTAAAGAGTAATAAATAATTGAGACGGCTCAATGGCTAAAAACTCAATGCCTGTTCAATAATCAATCACCTGCTCTTCAATCATCTCAGGTAATTTTCTCCATTCGTACTGCTGGTTGCGAAGCTGAGGCTCAAAGCCACCTTCTTTAATGGCCTGCTGAATACTTTTATAAGTAAACCGATGCGGGGCACCGGCTGCGCTCACTACGTTTTCTTCCAGCATGATACTTCCAAAATCGTTGGCGCCCGCATGCAGGCAAACCTGGGCAGTTTGTTTGCCCACCGTTAACCAGGAGGCTTGTATATTTTTAATATTCGGAAGCATTATCCGGCTGATAGCAATCATTCGGATATACTCATCCGGTGTAGTAAGATTGTGTACACCACGTATGCGGGCGAGCAGGGTATCGGCATCCTGGAAAGTCCAGGGAATAAAAGCCAAAAATCCCTTAGCATTTTCCGGCTTACGGCTTTGTACTTCCCGGAGTTTTACTAAATGTTCAAATCGTTCCCGAATGGTTTCTACGTGGCCAAACATCATGGTGGCCGAAGTGGTGATATCCAGTTTGTGAGCTTCGTGCATGATATCTAACCATTCCTGTGCTCCGCATTTACCTTTTGAAATGAGCCTTCTTACCCGGTCAATCAGAATTTCAGCGCCGGCTCCCGGCAAACTATCCATTCCTGCCTTTTTCAATTCTGTCAACACCTCACGATGCGTCGACTTTTCCAGTTTAGTAATATGGGCCACTTCGGGCGGGCCGAGGGTATGAAGCTTAATAGTTGGATAGAGTTCTTTAAGTTTTCTGAACAGGTCGGTATAAAATTGCAGGCCAAGTTCCGGGTGATGACCGCCCTGCAATAATAATTGGTCGCCTCCCCAACGAAAGGTTTCTTCTATCTTTCTTTTATAAGTATCGATGTCGGTTATATACGCTTCTGAATGGCCCGGGATACGGTAGAAGTTACAAAACTTACAATTGGCAATACATACATTGGTGGTATTCACATTGCGGTCGATTTGCCAGGTTACTTTACCATGAGGCACTTGTTTCCTGCGCAGGTCATCCGCTAAATACATCAGTTCAGCCAAGGGGGCCTCTTGAAAAAGATACATTCCTTCCTCCACTGTGAGAAACTCAAACTGTAAGGCACGGTGGTATAGCGACGGCAGGTCCATACAAAAAATTGAAAGGCAAAAATACTAAAGGATTTCAGGAATACCTTCTTTGTTTAATTTATACCAGTGGTGACGGCTATATATCATAAATAAGCTAATTTACTAAGGTAAAATGAGCAGCATAAAGAGTAGGGGCACTGTCCTTATTCGTTGCCAGGAATGATGCATAATTGCTTGCTATGCCTAAAAGGACCAGGATATTGATAGTTGTCTTATTGTTTGCTAACCTCTTATGGGCCCAGGAAGAATTTATTCCTCCTCCGGCTAAATTAATTACTCATTTTCCTTTCCGGATTCTTACGGGGGGTATTATCACTTTAAAAGCCAAATTGGGTAGCTTTAGTGATACGCTGAATTTTATACTTGATACGGGCAGTGGAGGTATTTCGCTTGATTCCCTAACCACCGAACGGCTAAAGATTAAAACAGAAATGAGCGATCGGACTATTCGTGGAATCGCTGGCATAAGAACAGTGCGGTTTGCCTATAACTTAAAGTTGCATCTGCCTAAACTTACCGTAGATAGCCTCAACTTCCACATTAACGATTATGAAGTATTAACCAGTTCTTATGGTGAAAAGATCGATGGAATCATCGGGTATTCTTTCCTGTCACGTTATATTGTAAAAATCGATTACGACAGCTCGGTGATTTATGTTTATAGTAAAGGAACTATGAAATACCCCCGGGGCGGTTTTCTTATAAGACCGTTAATTATTAACCTGCCCGTAGTAACCACCTCAATAAAAGATGAGAGAGAAGTATTTAACCGGTATTATTTTGACACGGGGGCCGGTATGTGCCTGCTCTTGTCGAGTGATTTTGTAAAAGACAGCGCTTTTGTAAATCCCCGACGTAAATGGCAGGCTACCCAGGCGGAGGGGCTGGGAGGAAAAGCCCAGATGAAACAGGGTGTTTTGAAGCAGGTAAAAATTGGCCCCTATAAATTCAGAAATGTTCCAACGTATATTTTCGAAGATGAATTTAATGTAACGTCCTATCCTTATCTCGGTGGACTCATTGGGAATGACCTGTTACGGCGTTTCAACCTCATAATCAATTATGACCATCGCGACTTGTACCTGATACCAAATTCGCACCTGCGTGATCCATTTGATTATTCTTATACCGGGTTAGGAATGTATGTAATCGAAGGAGAAATTCGCATTATAGATGTGATGCCCAATTCCCCGGCGGAAGCGGCCGGTTTTCAGCCGGGAGACATTGTGATGGCAGTAGAAAATAATTTCTCCAATAATATACAAGCCTATAAAACATTGTTACAAACTCCCGGTGCCAAGCTCCGAATTTTGGTGCTCCGGGAAGACGGCCCCACCCTGCTTACGCTAAAAGTGAAGAGTATACTTTGAAATAAGTCATTAGTGAACAGTGAAAAGTCAATAGTGAATAGTGAAAATAGTGAATAGCGTTACCGGATATTGAATTTTCCATCTTAATTTGCACACGAAGCGTTTATTCACTATTGAGTATTCACATTTAACTATTTCCCCCAAGTTGTTGTTATTTTTACGGTTCTTTATAATAAAATGAAATGATTCAATTGGAGAAATTTACCCTGGACAATGGGTTGCGGGTAGTGGTGCACGAAGACCACTCCACTCCTATGGCTATAGTAAATGTATTATATGATGCAGGATCAAAAGACGAGGATCCGGCAAAAACGGGTTTTGCCCATTTGTTTGAGCACCTCATGTTTGGAGGCTCGGTAAACATTCCCGACTTTGAAACACCCCTGCAAATGGCTGGTGGAGAAAATAATGCTTATACAAGTAACGACCTTACTAATTATTATATTCAGTTACCGGCCGATAATATAGAGACCGCATTCTGGCTGGAAAGTGATCGTATGTTATCACTCGCCTTCAGCGAAAAAAGCCTGGAGGTGCAACGCAAAGTGGTGTGCGAGGAATTTAAAGAGCATTATATCAATAAACCTTATGGCGATGTATGGGCGCATATGCTCCGGATGGCATATCAATACCATCCCTATCAATGGCAAACCATCGGCAAGGAATTATCTCATATCGAAAATGCATCATTAAAGGATGTGAAAGCATTTTTCTTCAAGCATTATCGCCCGGTAAACGCCATTTTAGTTGTAGCGGGAGATATAAAAACAGACGATATAAAAAGACTATCTAATAAATGGTTTGGAGATATTCCGCCGGGAGAAAAGTATACCCGTAATCTTCCGGCTGAGCCAAAGCAAAACGCTCCGAGAATGAAAGAAGTAAAAGCCACCGTACCACTCGACGCGTTATACAAGTGCTGGCATATGGAGGATCGGATGAGTAAAGGATATTATGTAGCCGACCTGATAACGGAAGTATTGGGCGGCGGAGGATCGAGTAGATTGTACCAGGCTTTGGTAAAGGAAAAAAAATTATTCAGCCATATTGAATGCCATCATTTTGGTTCTGTAGATCCCGGATTGCTGGCTATTGAAGGAAAACTGGTAAAGGGAGTGAAGATGGAAGCAGCCGATAAAGCTATTGAAACAGAACTGGAAAAATTAGTGCAGGAAGGAATAAGTGAGAAGGAACTCACTAAAATTAAGAACAAAACAGAATCCGCCATTGCCTTCGAAGATATGAGCGTGATGACGCGGGCCAACAGTATTGCTTTTTACGAATTATTGGGTGATGCTGCCTTATTCAATACCGACCGGGAAAAATATTTTGCCATTACGGCGGAGGATGTCTTGAATTATAGTCGGACCATTTTCGATCACAACAACTCCAATACCCTTTATTATTATGGAGACAATTAAGAATAGTGGAAAAAATTTGACAAATAGAAAAACAGCCCCGGCCATTAAGGAGCCGGTTGAATTTGATATTAAATTACCGCCCTGCGAAAAATCGACTCTTTCCAATGGGGTGGAAGTATATTCCGTGAATATGGGAGCGGAAGAAGTGGTGATGATCAACTGGGTATTCAATGCGGGCAACTGGTATGAGGATAAAAAGGCCGTGGCCTCGGCTACTAATTTTTTATTAAAGAATGGAACCGCCCAAAAAACAGCTTTTCAGTTAAATGAACATTTCGAGTATTATGGTTCTTACCTTACCCGTGCCTGCTATAGTGAACATGCCGAAATCACGCTTCATTGTTTGAACAAGCATGCCGAAGCGTTATTGCCGGTAGTAGCCGAAATGATAACTGAAGCCGCATTCCCCGAGGAAGAACTCGCTATTTATAGCCAGAATTCCCAGCAACGATTAAAAGTGGGGTTACAAAAAAGTGATTTTGTAGCCGGCCGGCTGATTGATGCCTGCCTGTTTGGAGAAAATCACCCATACGGTACATATAACAATTTGGAAGACTATTCGGCTTTACACCGGGATGATCTCGTTTCATTTTATGAGCGCTATTATAAAAAAGGGCATTGTATCATTTTTGTAGCAGGCAAATTACCTGCAAACTTATTGCAGGCATTAGAAAATAGTTTTGGGAAACTGGCACTGCAATCGCACCGCGAACATTCGCAGGAGATAAATCATATAACGCAACCATCCGCTCAAAAAAAACATTTTGTAACCAATGACCCCAATGGGGTTCAGGCGGCTATTCGAATCGTACGGCCTTTTCCCAACCGACACCACCCCGATTTTCAAAAAGTGATGGTGCTGAATAACGTATTTGGTGGATTTTTCGGATCGAGGCTATCGGCCAATATCCGCGAAGACAAAGGATATACCTATGGCATTTACAGTTACCTGCTCAACCAGTTAAAGGAAAGTGGTTGGATGATAAGTACCGAGGCGGGAAGGGAAGTGAGCCAGGCTACTATTGATGAAGTATATAAAGAAATGGAATTACTGCGTAATGAACCGGTGGATAATGAAGAACTGCAAATGATCCGCAATTACATGATTGGAACGGTACTGGGTGATCTCGATGGCCCATTCCAGGTGCTGGCACGATGGAAGGGTCTATTGATGAACGGACTGGACGAGCAGTTTTTTAATAAAGGAATTGAAATTGTGAAAACCGTTACGGCGGAAGAACTTCAGGAGCTGGCCAATAAATACCTGCAGCCCGACGATTTTTATGAGCTGGTAGTGGTTTAAAAGGGAAGACTTAACTTTAAGAAAATAGTTGTATGAAAATTCTGATGCGCATCATAATAACATCGATCGTTGCCTTTGGATTGTCGAAAATATTAAAAGGTATTCACGTCGATGATTTTTGGGCAGCGATCGTGCTGGCTATTGTTTTAGCCATATTAAATGGTATCCTGAAACCTATTCTTATAATTCTGACTTTCCCCATTACTATAGTAACCTTTGGCTTGTTTCTTTTTGTTATAAATGCCGCCATTATTTTAATAGCCGACAATATGATGGATAGTTTTAAGGTTGATGGTTTCTGGTGGGCACTTCTCTTCAGTCTCTTGTTATCTATTGTAACATCAATATTGTATAAAGAAGATACCGGTAAAGAAAAAACAAATCGTTAATTGCCCGGTTATCTTTTAACTACTGGCCCGATTTAAATTAACTTTACGGCTGATTTATTATTCTGTTTATGCAATTTAACCGTCAGGAATTCTCCAGCGATCAACTTTTAGAATTTTACCACCGCCTGTTGTGGCCGCGGATGATTGAAGAAAAAATGCTGGTCTTGCTCCGGCAGGGAAAAATAAGTAAATGGTTCAGCGGCATTGGACAGGAAGCCATTTCGGTCGGGGTTACTATGGCGTTGCAGGAAGATGAATGGATTATGCCCCTGCACCGGAACCTGGGTGTTTTTACTTCACGGAATATGCCGTTAAGTAAATTGTTCATGCAATGGCAGGGAGCTAAAGAAGGATATAGCAAAGGAAGAGAAAGAAGCTTTCATTTTGGAAGTCGCGAGCATCATATATGCGGAATGATCTCCCATCTTGGTCCGCAGTTGGCTATTGCGGATGGAGTAGCATTAGCGTATAAGCTTCGCAAAGAAAATAAAGTATCCCTGGCTTTTACAGGAGATGGCGGCACCAGTGAAGGTGATTTTCATGAAGCGCTTAATACAGCGGCCGTATGGGAATTGCCGGTAATTTTCGTCATTGAGAATAATGGATATGGACTGAGTACGCCCGTGAACGAACAGTATCGTTGCGATAGCCTGGTAGAAAAAGCAAAAGGGTATGGAATGGATGGCGTTAAAATTGATGGAAATAATATTTTGGGTGTTTACGATACTATTAAAGGAGTTAGAAAATATTGCATAGAAAATCAAAAGCCCTACCTGGTTGAATGTATGACTTTTCGCATGCGGGGACATGAGGAGGCAAGCGGTACCAAATATGTGCCTAAGTATTTATTTGAAATATGGGAACAGAAGGACCCGGTGGTGAAATTTGAAGAGTATCTGAAATCGGAGAATGTAATAACAGATGCTGATATAGAAAATATCCGTACTCAATTCAAAGATAAAATTGAAAGCGAACTTGCCGTTGGGTCCAATACAATGCCTGTTGTACCAGATATGGAGGAAGAATTGGATGATGTGTATGCTGAGTCGGGAGCCTACCTGTCCGGCAGGCAGGTCGGGAGCCGGGAGTCGGGAGCCAGGGTCCTGGATAATTCGGAGATTCATAACGCATCTCATATCTCGAATTCCGTATCCCGTATCCTGAATCCCACCTCCCGTTTCCCCAATCCTGCATCGCGGGACCAATCTCCCGACAAGCGCCTAATTGATGGAATCAGCGAAGGACTTAAGCAAAGTATGCAGCAACATTCTAATCTCCTATTAATGGGACAGGATATTGCTGAATATGGAGGCGCCTTTAAAATTACCGAAGGTTTTGTAAAAGAATTTGGTAAGGAACGAGTGAGAAATACGCCACTCTGTGAAAGCGCTATAGTAGGAGCAGCCTTGGGCCTGAGCCTGGAAGGATACAAAAGTGTAATGGAAATGCAGTTTGCCGATTTTGTAACGGTGGGCTTTAACCAGATCGTTAATAATCTTGCCAAGATCCATTATCGCTGGGGTCAAAATGCCGATGTGGTGATCAGAATGCCAACGGGGGGCGGAGTAGGAGCCGGCCCTTTTCACAGCCAGAGCAATGAGGCCTGGTTTGTACATACACCCGGATTGAAAGTAGTGTATCCTTCCACGCCGATGGATGCAAAGGGGTTAATGATCGCTGCGATTAATGATCCGAACCCGGTTTTATATTTTGAACATAAGGCCTTGTACCGAAGTATCAGCGGACCATTGCCGGAGGAATATTTTGAAATTGAAATTGGCAAGGGAAGGCATGTACGGGAAGGAAATGAAATTTCTATTATCACGTATGGGGCCGGCGTTCATTGGGCGGAAGAGTATGCAACGGCACACCCGGAAATCTCAATAGATATAATCGACTTACGGACATTGCTGCCGTTAGATTATGCGGCTATCCGCGATACGGTTTCCCGCACGGGCAAAGTATTGCTGTTACATGAGGATACCTTGATAGGCGGAATAGGTGGTGAAATTGCCGCCTGGATAAGCGAACACTGTTTTGAACTTTTGGATGCGCCGGTGATGCGATGCGCATCATCAGATACACCCATTCCCTTTAATATGGAACTGGAGAAGGCGTTTATGGCGAGGGCGAGGTTGGGGGAGTATATTGAAAAGCTGAAGCAATATTGAGTGCTTTTATTATTAAACAGGGTCTGATGGTCAATATAAGAACTGTATTGCTATTTACAGGGTTATTACTTTTCTTTTTTTGTGGTTGCTGGTTAAGAGCAAATGCACAAAATAACGCGACGGCCCCCGTGCAATTAAAAAACTGGCAGGGAGAAAATTATTGGAAACTAAGCAATGGAATGCTTGGAATTATCTTAGTCCGGGAAAAAGGGATTAGGCAGTCGTCACCTCAAAAATTTCTTTCTCCCATTCAATCCTTAATTTATGTTGATGGTACCCTGTCCGATGATTCGCCGAATTATTTGGTGAGTGAAACAGATCCCATCTCGGTAAAAGTATCGGTTCTTAAAAATAGCAGTGATGAATGTGTAGTTCAATACTATTATAGGTTTAACAAGAAGCAATACTTCTATGGAAAAAAAACATTTAAAGGCGGAGAAGCAGGAAGTGGTTTCTACCAGGCAACTATAAAATTGAAAAGAGGAGCAAAATCTGTCATGATTGAAGAAGAATCAAACTATGATATTTTTTACAGTTTAAAGATCAGCAATGGCATTAACCCGGATAAGGCGAGGTACCGTGGATGGAGCGCACTTTCAAAAGAATATGGTTATGAACCATCCGGGGTTATTTACCGGCCAGAGCATGAGAGAGGATATCCTCTCGATGCGTTTGTGGATTTGAATTACAATAAACCGTTTGCCTACCCTAAGTTGGTATTGTGGGAGCCGGCAGGAGGAGAAAATAATTCTGGTCGTTATTGGGTGGTATATAATAGCCGTTCTACGCCTTCGGGAAATATAGTAGGCTTTTTTCAGGGAAGGCCATCCAAACTCTTTGGCGCTAAAAATACTGGCCCCCGCTTAACTGTCACCCCTTCAGAAAAAAGTAATGGATTAATAAAAGAACGGGCCGCCAGTATTGATGTCTCTATCGACCGGTTAGCCCCTGACCAGACATTTACAACCCGCTGCAGATTTGAATGGGGTATTTTTATTAGTACTTATGAAGATATCCTGAGCCCTGAACTGACTCAACCCATTGCGATTGAAATGAACCGCCAATCAGGTGTTAGTTCCAGGATAGAAAGTTATTTTATCAAAAATGCACAGGTAGTTCCCTCTTTTTATAAAGGAGCTATTTATCTTCCGGAAGATAAAATTCAGCAACTTATTTCACGGGTAAGAAGCGATTTTAATTTTTATGAAAAAGTTTGTTCAATAGATGGCTTATATAAGCCGGTATTTGATGCCTGGCGATCTGCTGATTCGGCTCGTTCACTGCTGAACACCATCTTAAAATGGAATAATAAACTGCAGAAAGAATTTAAAAGCGGAGAAGGAAGTTACTCCTGGGATTTGCGTTATTGGAAAGGGGCCATCAATTTTAAATATTACGCCTTAGCAAGTTCTTGTCTGCTGGCCGGTAAAACAATTGAGATTTCTCCAGCTGAAAAGAAGACTATAGAACAAATGCTCGCATTAATGGCCCGGGTGGTTTGGGATAATGATAATACACCCATGTTTGATAGCAGTGGAATAAACTTTGGCCCGGAAAATATGATTTATATGTACCAGAATAATGCCCGCTACTTCTTCGCTTTACTGTTCGCCAACGATCCCGAATTTTCAATCCGGGCGAAGGGCATTCTAAAAAAAGTAAAAGCTGATCTGGATAACGCGATTTACAGTAATGGCAGCACTTTCGGGAACCCCCATTACGCGCAGGCTACCATGGACCCTTTGCTATTCACCATGCTGCAACTAAAACAGGCTGGAGTGGCTAACCTTTTCCGTGGCAATTCGGATATCTATCATTTTGTTGATTTTTATAGGAGCCTGCTAACCCCTCCTTCACCCCGGTTTAATGGTTATCGCAAATTAGTATCCTTTGGAGACGGATCAGAAGAAAGTGCGGTTACTTTTGGTTTGCTGGCAGCCGGCCTGGAAGATTCAGACCCTGAACTAAGTGATGAATTGTATTTTATTTTTGAGAATGGAGCTCCCCGGTTATCAATTTATGGTCCCTTATCCCTTACCGTGGATATTTCTATAAATCATACCGGTATTCCTTCAATAAACACTTCCAATTATCCTGGTTATCTTTCTCACTTCCGCTTTAATACAAATACTAAGTACGAATCAGCTTTATGGATATTGAATGGTGACTCGCTTTACGATCATCGAAACGATGATGCAGGCGAAACAGCGATCTATGCACTGGGGGCACCGCTTTCATTGGGAAGGAGCGCCTTTTATTACCCATCTGCAACGGATGCAAGAATGAAAAATGTAATCGTTCCTTTTTCACAGTTTCCGGAATGGGCAGGGGGTGCACAACCCATCAGCGAACGGTCTTTAACAAACCGTACATGGCCCCGATCGTCTCAGGCATCTTTTGCTCATCTTGGTATTAGTGCCGTGTCTGAAAGCCTGATGCAAAACGATCCTCAAAAATGGCTTCGAAGAATTCTATTTATTAATACTAAGCAGGACTATCCAATAATTCTTTTTTACGACAGTGTTACGGGAAAGGAACAGAATATCTGGAGTATGTTTTTTACATCCCAGGGACCCATACAAACACCTGTTGGAAACATTGAACCCGTAAAGCGGGTGTATGATAACAAAAGCCGAAAGGAACTTCCGCAGGGAACCGCAGCGAAGACTCTAAACTCCGGGTGGTCTGCATTTCATTTCACCGGTCAAAAATGGAATAAACTATATCACAAAAGTGAAGGAATCAATTGGGATATATCTTTTTTCTCAAGAAAGGCATCAGATTTTTCATTGGCCCAATGGACAACAACCTGGCAGAATGATGCCGAGGCAAGAGAGTTCCAGAAATCTAATAACAGGGCCTATTCCGATGAACAACAGATTCTGAGATTAAAAACGGACCAGTCCGTACTGGCTGTTATTAGACCTTATGCAAAGGATGCAAAAAGAAGCATGCCATTGATTAAAGAAATCTCTTCAGGATACCATCTTATAATGCAACAGGAAGACAGCTTAGTTTTTACTGACTATGGTTTCTATAGTACGACCAGCAACATCGGGAAGGTGGTTTCCTTATTAGTAAAAGGAAAGCGTTTTTCGTTTAATAATATAAGTATTGAAGGTGGGCCGGCTGAAATGGAGATAACAGAAAAATACCTTAAAATCCGCGTGCATGGTGTAAGCGGACAAAGAATATTATATTTACCTTTCAAAGGATTAAAGCTTTTAGGGACCTCTTCGTCTATCAAATTATCAGAAAAGGAAATAGGAACAGAAATTATTATCAATTATACAAATACAAAGCAAAACCTTCTCTCCTCCGAACAAGGGTTTACTGAATGGACATGGAGCAAATGAAAAACCCTTGGCTGGTGTCTTCACCAGCCAACAGTATGCAAATCAAATTCACCAGCCAACAGTATACAAATCAAATTCACCAGCCAACAGTAATAATTTCCTACTTAAAGCGAATGACTGATATTGAAGAAAGCATAAATCCTATTGTTGCATCAAAACTTTTTCAAAAATTGCAGACTCAGCGGTACCTGCTCCATCGAACGCGAAGATTCATCTTCGATAAAAAAATGTTTTACGCCATATTGCTTTGCTACTTTCATGATTTCGGCAATACCCACATCGCCGGTTCCAAGCACTACATTCGTTTCAACATCGGCATGGCCAAGCTGGTTGCCTTCCGTTCCCGGTTTTCTATCTTTCAGGTGCATTAATAAAAAACGGTTCGGGTATTTTCTTAATAAAGCAACCGGGTCTTGCCCCGGGTGTTTGATCCAGAAAACATCCATTTCAAAATTGGCGAAGGCAAGATTAAGATTCTTTGCGAGGTAATCAAAGAATGTTCCGTTCTCATAAGGCATGAATTCATATCCATGGGGATGATAACATAAGGATATCCCATTCTCTTTTAATTCTTTTCCGGCTGTATTAAAAACGGTTATTGCCTTATTCGCATTTTCCGCGGTAAAATTACCATCGGTATGCGGTATCCAAAAGCAAACGACGTAGCGGGCGCCTAATGCCTTTGCTTCGGCAATAATCCGCCGGCAGGTCTTTCTGCAGCTTATCAAAATCGGCCCCGATACTGATCATTTTTAAATTGTTCTTATCTAATAGCTGTTTGTATTCTCCTATTGGTAAACCATAGGTTCCCCCTCCTTCTAACTCCGTTATTCCCATTTTACTGATGGCCGAAAGCATGCCGGGCACATCCTTGGGTATTTGATTCCGGAAACTGTATAACTCCAGGCCGATGGTAGTTTGCGCTAACAAGGCAATAGGGAAGAGGCAGAAAATAAGACTGTTCAGGTATTTCATACTGCTTGCTTTTTCTAAAGGTAAAAGATTGCTATTAAATAATTATCTGTTTTCGTCAAAATAGATGACTGTATCTTAAAAGGATTGATGGATCCTTTCAAAAACCATTCAATAGTAAACTAATACTCCACCGTTCCCCCATCCTTAATCACAAAGGGATAAAATTGCGTACCCAGCTTTAACTGGTAATTGCCAACCGGCAGGGGTATTTTTTTCGGCATGTTGCCAGACGTGTATTGCTTTTCTTTCGTATCACTATAAAGAATCCAGTTGCCATCTGATACCACGCTAAGAATACCCGCCTTCAATCTTGTTTCATGGCCTTTTTGTATGGGCACATTATCTACCGGAACATTGGTAAGTGTAAAGCGATATTGACCAGGGGAGATAGTGTAAATTTTATCATTACGGGAAACACTGGCGATAAATTTATTATCTGTTGGCTGGTAAATAAGAATACTCCTTTCTGCATCTGCCGGAAAATTAATATCGAGCCTTCCCAGCACACCTTTCATATCTTTTACCGGGGTGATTACCCATTTATCCGTTTCAGAAGTATTGGGCCTTACTTTAATGTTATTTTTTTGGTCCCACCCTTTGGAAACGCTAGGATGAGTACTATCAAGTATTCTTGCAGTATCGATCCAGTGGCCTGATACAGGATAGATTAATAGTGGGGGGTTGGGTAAATTTCTTTTATCTACAAATACCCAATTATTAAAAATAAAGACATCCCTTTCCAGGCTTAATTCAGTCATAGGGGATGGGAGGATGAATTGAATACCGTTTGAAGTTCTATCTTCACAGCAGGCTTTTACAATATTGCTGGGTTCCAAATGCTCCCGTACAATGGTTTTCATTTCAACCATCTTTGAATGTTCCGGAAACTTAGAATTTTTCATGGGATTCATTGCGAAAATAATTCCGGCATAGTGCATTGCAAAATACTCGGCCCGGATATAGGGTACATCAATGTTTGAGACATTAATGCGTTCATTATCTGGCATGATGGCCTTTTTGTTGTTAAATTGGATCCCTATTATGACCCCAGTCTTGAATTTTTGGAGAGCGGCCATTTCAACAACAAAACTGAACACCGTTCCTCCATCGATCTTTTGCGCCCAAACTATATTTTTCTCCTTTTCAACTACAAATACCGTTGATCTGATGGCTAATTCTGTCTGTGCATTACCCCGGAGTGACAGGCATGAAATAAGGAGCAGGAGAATTTGTTTCATAAACATTTTTTTCAGAAGAGTGTATAAATAAAATGTAAGGCACTTTTTAAGCCAATGACTAATTCATAATTTCTTGGTAGAAAATTTATATTCAGTATTCCAGGAACACCTTTCATAGTTGAAACGGGCGTAATCACCCATCTCTCTGATACTTCAGCGATATTTTTTTTTAAATTTCAGATTGTGCAAAGGCGCTGGCAAACATCCAGCATGCCAGTAATGAAAAGAAGATTCGTTTCATACCTGATGTTGTTTAAATGAAGAAAAAAATCAATACTCCACCGTTTCCCCATCCTTAATCACAAAAGGATAGAATTGCGTACCCAGCTTTAACTGGTAATTGCCAACCGGCAGGGGTATTTTTTTCGGCATGTTGCCAGACGTGTATTGCTTTTCTTTCGTATCACTGTAAAGAATCCAGTTGCCATCTGATACCACGCTAAGAATACCCGCCTTCAATCTTGTTTCATGGCCTTTTTGTATGGGCACATTATCTACCGGAACATTGGTAAGTGTAAAGCGATATTGACCAGGGGAGATAGTGTAAATTTTATCATTACGGGAAACACTGGCGATAAATTTATTATCTGTTGGCTGGTAAATAAGAATACTCCTTTCTGCATCTGCCGGAAAATTAATATCGAGCCTTCCCAGCACGCCTTTCATATCTTTTACCGGGGTGATTACCCATTTATCCGTTTCATTGGCATTACCAGATGTCCCATCTCCTGAAGTAGCACCGTAACCATAAGAATTCATCTGCCCGTTGCTGTTGCCATAGGCAGATTGAACAATAGCGAAATCGTTAATCGGTGTTACTCCATCCACCTGGGTATTGATACGCATATCATTTACAGGTTGAGCCTTCTGTATATTCATTCCATTTACCGGGTCAAGGTAGTTTACCTGAATAGTATTTATCGGTTCTACATACACCGGGTCGCCAACCTTTAATGTTTTTGCAATAACAGCAGGAACATTAAATTGAACTATTTTACCGGTTTGTTTATTTTTTGCTCTGACAATGCTTGGCGGCTCTGCGTTATTAATCGTTGGTTTACTCACCGGTTCAGCATTGTTTATTTTTGGCGTTACGATGCCTGAGATTGGTTCTGCATTATCAACCTGGATACTGATAATATCGCTTATAGGCGCTGCCGAATTAGTATTAACAGTTGGCGTACTCACTGGTTCTGCATTATCAATCCTCAGGGCAAATAAAATACTCGGCGGTTCTGCATTATCGGGCGGAATAATTGGATAGCTTCTTACAGCCCCGTTGATAGCCGTTATTTTTTTTGACTGAAGGTTGATATTTACGGCATCGCCTTTCTTGATGCCTTTAATATCCAGGTTATCTGCTTTAAAGCGGAACAACCGGCCGGTGGTATTGTCGCGGGCAACAATTAGGTTATTATTGACATCTCTTACTATAATACTGCAACAAGGTTCCTGTGGATCACTTTGAGCAAAGGTACTGGCAACTATTCCCCCGATAGCTATCGGGGCCAGTAGCGAAAGAAGTATTCGTTTCATAAGCAAAAATTTAAATCAAAAACATAAAAGGTACAGCATTTATTCGGAGAAACACCTAAAGATAAATTATTACCGGATACCTGCCTGAATTACAGTCGGTGAATGAAATCCGGCAAATTATTGAATAACCCTTTTCTTGCCACATCACCGGCTATCTGGGTAAACTTCGCTTTTGCGCAACGCTGGCTATTGAAAAGAGGTTTGTTTTTCTTCCCCTGCCTGCTTAACTTGTAAATCCCGCCAGCCTAAAATCTTTCCCTTTGAACTTTGCCATTGCCCATTATTCATTCATTAATAAAAGGAATTATTATGAAATCGAAACTATTGCTTGCCGTTATTTTCTTCTTGCCCTTTTTCAATTTTGCTCAAAAAAATTGGAGTCCCAACCAATGTTTGAAAATAAAAAATATAACCGCCGTCCGGGTATCACCGGATGGCAGCAAAGTGCTTTATACTGTTCGCGAAGCAGTAATGACCGATGACCGTAGCGAATATATAAACCAGGTCTGGCTTTGCAATTCTGACGGCAGTTATGCTATCCAGTTAACAAAAGGCGATAAAAACTCTTCCAACCCCAAATGGAGCCCCGATGGAAAATGGATTGCATTTACTTCTTCCAGGGACAGCAAAACAAATTTATACGTGTTGCCAGTAGGTGGTGGCGAATCGGAAAAACTAACCGATGTAAAAACAAGTGTGGGGGAATATGACTGGAGCCACGATGGAAAAATGATTGCTTTTACCATGTTAGATGCAGCTATCGATAAAGAAGAAAAGAATAAAAAAGCGAAGAACGATTGGTATTTTATGGATGAAGAGGTAAAGCAAAACAGGCTCTATGTTTTATGGCTGAACCAGAAAGACACGGCCGGTAAATATGTTCAGAAAAAAATAACAAAAGAAAATTACAATATAAATGCCTTTGATTGGAGTGAGGATGGAAAGAGTATAGCCTTACAGTCATGGTAAATCGCCTGAAGTAAATGATAATATATACAGCGATATTTCTTTGATAGACATTGAAACAGGAAATGTAAAATCAATTGCCAGCACGCCTGCAGGTGAAACCAATCCCCTCTTCAGTCCCGATGGGAAGTATCTTGTTTATTATTGTACCACTGATCCTGTTGACTGGTCAGGCGCCGAAAACGCAAAAGTGTATTCACTGGCTGAGGGCAAAAGCTGGCGCTTGAAAGCTACCCCCAGCGAAGATGGAGCAATCATTGGCTGGACGCCTGATGGTAAAAATATATTATGGACAGAGGCCAATAAAACACTTAACAGTATCTACCAGCTTAGCGTAGACGGTTCTTCCATCTTGGAATGGAGCAAAGGAGTGAATGATTTTATTAATAACGTTTCACTCAATTCTTCCGGCTCACACGTTGCATTTACTTTACAAAATACTTCAAAGCTTCCTGAGGCCTACATCAGCTCCGTAAATAATTATTCACCGGTGAAAGTTACCAGCCTCCAGGCGGAAAATGCAGCTAAACCTTTGCCAAAAACAGAACTAATCAAATGGAAAGGAGCAGACGGAAAAGAAATAGAAGGATTACTTACTTATCCTATGAATTATAAACCCGGTCAAAAAGTTCCGTTCATCCTGAATGTACATGGTGGCCCTGCCGGTGTTTTTTCCCAGGCATGTGTGGCTGCTAACCAGGGCTCTTATCCCATTGCTGCCTTAGCTGAAATGGGATTTGCCGTATTGCGTCCGAATCCAAGAGGTTCTACGGGATATGGAACTGAATTCCGCATGGCTAACCGCGCCGATTGGGGTGGAAAAGATTATTTAGATATAATGGCTGGCGTTGATTATGTAGTGAAAATGGGAGTGGCTGATGAAAATAAAATGGGAGTGATGGGTTGGAGTTATGGCGGTTTTATGAGCAGCTGGATTGTGGGCCATACCGATCGGTTTAAAGTGGCATCTATCGGTGCACCGGTAGTTGACCTTGTTCACCAGAACCTTACTGATGATATTGAAGGATTTCTTCCATCTTATTTCAAATCGGATCCGTGGAATGACTGGAGTTTATATGACAAGCATTCACCCCTTCGGTTTGTACAAAATGTAAAAACGCCGGTGATGCTGCAACATGGGGAAGCCGATCAGCGGGTTCCATTCAGCAATGCCGTTATGTTTTATAATGCACTGCGCAGGAGAAACGTTCCGGTTCGTTTATTGGCATTGCCCCGGCAGCCGCACGGTCCTACCGAACCCAGAATGGTTTTAAAAGCTATGCAAACAAATGTAGAATGGTTTGCGAAATATTTGGGAGAGAAGAAAGGATTTTGAATAATATAAAATCTAAAATATAGAATGTAAAATGTAAATCTGTAACATAATAATAGTGAGGTGTATTTCAATTTGAGAGGCGTGCTTTTACCTTGAATGGTTCATAGTATACATTTAATAACCTCCAATCAGTGGTTGCTGTTGTTGCAACATTATAGATTGTATGGGGAAGAATGCAAGTAAGGGAAGCCAGCAGACAGGGCGTAGAAATAAATATTGATTATGAATAAAATATTTTGGTTATTAAGCTTGATGGGATTTCTTTTATCCTGTAGAAATAGTCCGGCGGTTGAAAAGCAATTGGTATTATATGATTCTTTTTATCAGCCAGCCGTTTTTACCGATGCGGCCCGGTTAGAAAAGATCAAAAAGGCTATTCCGGTAATCGATAGCCTTTATAAAGAAAACGCGGTAATGAATCATTTTCCGGGACTGGCTTATGGTATTATGGTGGATGGTAAACTGATACATACCGGCAACTACGGGTTTACGGATATCGAAAAAAAAATTCCGGTTACTTCCTCTTCTCTATTCCGTATTGCTTCTATGAGCAAAAGTTTTACGGCGATGGCCATATTGAAATTACGTGATGAAGGAAAACTGAGATTGGATGACCCTGCCTATCTTTTTATACCAGCACTGAAAAAATTAAAGTATACAACTTCTGATGCACCTGTTATTACAGTTCGTCATTTGCTTACCCACGGAGCGGGCTTTCCGGAAGATAATCCCTGGGGCGACAGGCAGCTGGCTGATACCGATAAGGAATTAATAGAGCTGATTGAAAAACAGGTATCCTTTTCCAATCCCCCGGACGTATCTTTTGAATATAGCAATCTTGGATTTGCCCTGCTTGGTAGAATAATAACCGAAGTTTCAGGAAAACCCTATCAGCAATACATAAAGGAAAATATCTGGCAACCGTTAGGTATGAAAACATCGGAATGGGAATATGGTAATGTAGCGCCCGAAAAACTGGCCCATGGGTACCGGTGGCTCAATGAACAGTGGAACGAGGAAACGTTGTTGCATGATACAAAGGATGGATCATGGGGTGCCATGGGTGGGATGATCACGTCTATTGATGAGTTTGCTCATTATATGGCATTACACATGGCAGCATGGCCTCCTTCCAACAATCCGGATAATGGTCCGGTAAAAAGAAGTTCAGTCCGGGAGATGCATCATCCGTGGCGGTTCAACAACCTGAACCCCGATTATAGATATACGGATGGACGAAATTGTGCGGTTGTTTCGGCGTATTGTTATGGGTTGGGTTGGCTGCGCGATTGCGATGGCAAGGTATATATCGCGCATAGTGGTGGGTTGCCGGGTTTTGGAAGTCAGTGGCGAATTATGCCCGATTATGGAATTGGGGTGGTAGCCTTTGCCAATCGTACCTATGCAGGAGTGGGTGGGGTAAATATGCGGGTACTGGATACCATAATAAAATTGGCCCAACTACAACCAAGAAAATTTCCCGGTTCGCGAATACTGGAACAAAGAAAGAATGAATTGGTGAAGTTATTACCTGATTGGACTTCTGCTGAGCAAAGCGGAATCTTTGCCGAAAACTTTTTCCCGGACTATCCCATCGACACGCTAAAAAAATATGCGCACGATTTGTATAATAAGGCGGGAAAAATAATTTCTGTAAAAGAAATGCAGGCGGAAAACCAGTTACGCGGTTCTTTTATAATAGAAGGAGAGAAAACCAATATAGAAATTTATTTTACGCTTTCACCTGAAAATCCGGCGTTGATCCAGGAATATCATATACGGGAAGTGAAGAAGCAATGAACCTATTTCACCGACGAGAAGTTGAGAAGGAGAGTTGGTGCAGAGGGTAAATATTACGTTGCGCAGACTTTCGAAACGGTTAACCCTGTTTTTTTGCATTCAGGATTTCAACAATCCCCGCAATAATCTGCTCAATTTTTCCGGAGGCATTGTTATTTAGCAGTATCACGGTTTTATTTTTGTCAATATACCGGATGATTTGTGTTTTATATCCGGGGTTGTCCCCAGTGTGGTATACTATTTTTCCCCAGGCAGAATCTGATTTCAACATCCATCCAAAACCATAATCTGAGAAACTACCATCATTTAGTTTCATTGGAGAGAAGGCCTCACGCAAACTGGCTTGTGTAACCAGTTTATTCGTATACAAAGCCTGGTCCCATTTTAATAAATCAGCGGCAGTGGAACTAACTCGACCGGGCCCTTTCCGGTTGCCCAACCAAATGGTATAATCAGAAGAAGGAAATGAATCGGCCCGGATATATTTATTTCTTTCTTTAACATATATATGACCAATAGCAAAATTTTTGATGGCGGCTTTTTCTGCCAACGTTCTTATATCGGTACTTTTCATTTTTAATGGATTGAAAATCCATTGACGGCAAAGAGCTATAAAATCTTTGCCGCTTGCTTTTTCTGCGATACTGGCCAATAACAGGTAGCCGGTGTTACTGTATTCATATTTTGACCCTGGTTCAAAAAGCATTGGAGGCGCATACTTATTTAGATACTCAATACAATCATTATTGCCGGCAACTCTTGACTTATCCCAATATTTATCCATGATTGCCTGGTAATCGGGCAAGCCGCCGGTATGAGTAAGCAAATGACGAATAGTAATTCCTTTATAAGGAATACCGAGGTATTTCTCTACCATGTCATCATATGTAAGAAATCCTTTTTCTTTCAGGATAATGATGATCATGGCCGTGAACTGTTTGGAAACAGAAGCCAGTTCAAAGACGTCGTTCTTTTGTAACGAGGATTTATTGGCAAACTCACGATAGCCAAATGCTTTTTGAAAAACGGATTTTCCGCTTTCCGCTAGCAACACAACACCACTGAAATCTTTCTGTGAAGCGAATAAACTATCAAGCTGTTTTTGTTGTGCAGCAGAATATATCGGGATAAACAAAAGAATAAGCCAGTACGTTTTTATATGACTCATTTTGCTTTTATCGCTTCCCATGATTCTTTTGTTTTTTCCCAGGTAAGACCACTATAAGTAACTTTTACCGAGCCATCATTTTGCATAATAAATTGAAATTTCGTTTGTAATCCATAATGTTCAAAAGTATTATTTCCGGAATATTCCAGCGGGTAACCACCGTTAATGCTGCTTTCATCCTTAATCCAGAGCATTCCATCTTTCTTATATAATTCTTCCGACTTCTTATTATCATTTATATAGGTATATACTCCCACCAGGCGATCGATCACCCCCACATCGGCGGGTAATTTTTCCATCATGGTTACATTAAATGAAACCGTTTTCTCTCCGTCGGGGCCATTTTTGATATCGAGTATTCTTCTTTTGGCAGCGGGGGATGAAGAGGAAGAATCTTTGGAAAGATTAGGATCACCCGTAAAATACAATTGTGTAATTAGGCTCTGGTAGCCAGCCGCTGAAATCAATAAATGATAATGCGCCGGGCGAATGGTTCCATTACCTACATCGTAGGGTACCGGAATAATTGTTTTGAAACTGTAATTTCCCTTATCATCACAATAGGCTTTTGCGCGGTATTTGAAGTCTGGAGAATCATTGTCATACACCCCTTTGGCATCGCAATGCCATAGTTCCACGCAGGCATTTTTTAACGGAGTTTTGCAATCCTTATGTTTTATTTGCCCGCTCAACAGCACTAATTGTCCTGCCGCGCCTTTTATGCGCATGTCGGAACGAACTGGTGCGTTTGGTCGGTAAAAAGGACCAAGAATATCAGTGGTTGTTTCGCAATCACCTTCATAATTGTTGCCATTAAACCGGATAAAACCGGAGGCGCTTACCGCCATGGCTCCCCAAGCCGCATTTTTAAGAAAAAGCCTGCGTTGCATAAAAAATGGTTTTAGATGAAAGTGATTTTGTTTCCTGCCAGGGGGTAGAATATTTTTCCCTGAAAGGTAACATTGAATGTACAACTTACTTTCTACAAAATACCTTCTTTTAGCTTGCCATCGAAAAGTCTTGACTTCCTCGCGATGGCTTAGGTTTTGTTTAGATCAACTATTGGAGTGGAAGAAAGGAAAAAAAGCCACCCGAAGGTGGCTTTAGCGGTTAAGATTTTATTAGCGCATTTAATTTTTGTTGCGTCCAGACAAAGCAGCGATCCTGATTTGCGTGGTGATGAATTTGCCTTTCATGACTAATTATTTTATGGTTTATGTTTTATTTTTCATCGTGTACATATATAGGACGTGGTAAAATCGAATGGGTTACAGCGAGAATGAAATTTTTTCCTGGTTGGCTTCTGGTGTGTTTAAGTGTAAGACGTAGTATTTGATCTGACAGTTAAGGATTTTTAGTTTTATAGGGGTAGGATAAAATTAGGCTTCTGTTTGAGATTCATTCAGCAGCTTTTGATTTGCTACAGGTAAAGGGTAAAATCTATAAAATTATTTTTGAGCAACGTAACTTTAGCTTAGCGCTCACCTCCCAGTGGGGCCCTCCCTCCCCCGCCTCCTCCGCGCATTTTTTTTGAAAACCTTCAATAGGACAGTTGTCCCTAATTTCTCAGAAACACTCCCTATTTTCCTTTTCAACAACATCGGACTGTTTGGCTATTAAAAACGGCAGCAGTTACTAGCAATCTTCCTGCCTTAAAACTAATTTAAATTAATCGATACAAATATCGATTAGAAAGTAGCCGGAACAATGTGAAAAAGACGATCCCCAAAAAGAAAAAACAGAATTTTCCGGGTTTAAAAACTGCTGGCATAGAATCTTCCCATTCTCCTAATTCAACAATTCAATGGCCCGGTACATTCAATCTGCTCATTTTCTTTTTGTAAGATCAACTTTTTAGCTATTACAGTTTAAATGAAAAAAAGCCACCCGGAGGTAGCTTTAGAAGTTAAGATATTATTAACGCGTTTACTTTTTGCGCGTCCAGAAAAAGCAGCGATCCTGATTTGCGTGGTAATGTATTTGCCTTTCATGACTAATTATTTTATGGTGATTATTTAATTTCTTTCATTTTCAACATATATAGGACGCAACAGCGATGATGAGGTTACACTGCGCGTAATTTTTTTTTTGAACTATTAAGAAGCCCTTACATTCGGTTGAAAAACATCGGGTCAGGATTAGGGTATTCTGTATGCGTATGTTTCATGAAAAAAGCCGCCCGAAGGCGGCTATGGATGTTAAGTTTTTTTTAACGCGTTAGTTTTTTGCGCGTCCAGACAAAGCAGTGATCCTGATTTGTGTGGTAATGTATTTGCCTTTCATGACTAATTATTTTATGATTAATGGTTTAATTTTTCAATTTCATCACACATATAAATAAGACGCAGGAAAATAAATTAGGTTACACGGGGAAATAAACCCTGGCATTTTAGTAATCATTGCCACGAAGGCACGAAATGGTTAATTGATTTATAATAATACCTATTATATTTTCGGGATATTTCCTCAAAGAATTAAGAAAAAAACAAAATACCAATGTGTTTTCACATGTTTAAGGATATCAGGCAGTACTAATTTTATATATGAATTATCCTGTACGGCTTGCTGATTTTCCTTTTCAGGAAGAGTCAAGCCAAATTATTGGAATTGGCATTGAAATTCAAAAAGAACTGGGTTCTGGTTTTCTCGAAATTGTTTACAAAGATGCTTTTGAATATGAACTGAGAATGGGGAATATGCAATATGAACGAGAAAAGGAATATTTAATCCATTATAAAAACATCGTTTTGCGGCATCATTTTTATGCTGATTTTGTAGTTTTTGATAAGATCATACTTGAATTGAAAGCCAAAAGTGCCATTGCAGATGAAGACTATACTCAAACCATTAATTATTTAAAGTGTTCGGGTTGCCAACTTGGATTAATACTAAATTTTGGAAAAACGAAAATGGATATCAAAAGAGTTATCTTATAATCCTTCGTGACTTCGTGGCATTCCTTTAACCATAAGAAAAAAAATATTACCATTTCAAAAGATAACCTCTTCTTAAGTG
The DNA here is from genome assembly GCA_963775145.1 of uncultured Chitinophagaceae bacterium. Classification (GTDB taxonomy): domain Bacteria; phylum Bacteroidota; class Bacteroidia; order Chitinophagales; family Chitinophagaceae; genus Endoryza. Next base: position 60,392 of record CAVZHZ010000001.1, on the reverse strand, counting down.
AGTTATACCATAATCCTTCGTGGCCTCGTGGTAATAATTATTTCAATGGAACTGGAGAGTTGCCATTTAAAAGATAGCCCTCTAATAAATAGAATCATTAAAATAGTTATACTATAATCCTTCGTGTCTCCTGGCAATATTTTAAGCAAATGAATCTGAGAGTTGCTTTTTCAATAGTTAATCCCTTGAAAAAACGTCGTTTACTTTATTAGTGACAAATCAGGATAGATTAAACAAGCTGCAGATATTCCTATTTCGTGGTACCCGGCCCATATAATGCCTTTCCACTTTTTACTCCCGTGTGCCGACCATTTTCCAATACCAGTTGCCCGTTTACGAGGATAAACTTAAATCCAATGGAATATTGGTGTGGATTTTCATACGTGGCTTTATCGGTTACTTCCTGATCGTCAAATACCACAATATCAGCCACCATTCCTTCCTTTATTAACCCACGACCTGGTAAATGAAATTTTTGTGCAGCGAGAGAAGTCATTCGGCGAATGATTTCTTCCAAAGAAATTAACTCTTCTTCTCTTACATATCTGCCCAAAATCCTGGCATTGCTTCCATATGCCCGGGGATGTGGCATACTTCGACCGGGAACAGGGACCCCTGCATCCGCCCCTACCATATTAAACGGATATTTCATTATGTATTTCACATCTTCTTCGTTCATGGTATGGTAAATCATTTGGGCGCCTCCCTTTCCAATCATATCTAATATCGTTTCCGCTTCTTCCTTTGCTTTGGCTTTTCGGCCCATAAGCTTATTGATATCCGAAATACTTTTACCGTTGTATGTACTGTCGGCTCCATAATTGGCCACTACGGCAAAGCGGTAGTTCTTGAATTTATATCGTTTGATTTCAGCCAGCATTTCTGAAATTATTCTTTTTCGTAAATCGGCATTGTTTATTCTTGCGTTGATCGAATCCTGCGTCCCCGCAACGGCCCAGCTGGGTAATCGAACGCCCAGGTTAGTACTGCCGGCCGTATAGGGGTATTGATCAATCGTAACGTCCAATCCTTCTTTTCTGGCTGCTTCAATTTGGGATATAGTTTCAGTAGATCGGCCCCAATTGGCTTTGCCTCCCACTTTGAAATGAGAAATCTGCACCGGTATGTTGGCCTGCCTTCCAATATTAATGGCTTCTTCAATAGCTTGCGTTACACTGCTTTCTTCATTACGGATATGCGACGCGTATAATCCATTATGTTTGGCGGCTGCTCTTGCCAGGCCAATTACCTCTTCTGTTGTTGCATAGGTGCCGGGAACATAAATTAAACCGGTAGATAATCCAACCGCGCCATCTTTCATGCATTGTTCTACCAGCGATTCCATTTTTAATTGTTCTTCCGTGGTGGGGGGACGATTGTCTCTGCCCATAACAAAGGCTCTTACCGAGTTATGACCGATTAAAGTAGCTACGTTAATGGACCTTCCTGCACTATCCAGCCTCTTAAAAAAAGTGGGGATATCCACTTCGGATCCTCCGCAGTTACCCGTTACAACCGTAGTAACACCGTCGTATATATAGTTATCCGCGGTGGGCCGGGCAAGTATACCCGACTCAATATGCCCATGCACATCAATAAAACCCGGGGCAACAATCAATCCTTTTGCATCAATGCTTTTTGTAGCAGTAGCCGTGCTTAATTTTCCAATGCCTGCAATTTTTCCATCTTTCACTGCAATGTCTCCATAGTACCAGCTATTACCGGTACCATCAATGATTTTTCCATTCCGGATAATAATATCATAGGTTGGCTGGGCTTGAAGCATCTGGGCATGCAGAATAAGCAGCAATAGAATTTTTCTCATAATAATAAATGGATGATTAAGCCAAAAAAGATTTTATAAATGTGGGGACCGTTCTTTTTTTGGTGGCTTGTTCGTAGGCAAACGCCATACTGATTAATTGCGGTTCGGCATATGCACCGCTAAAGAAAGATAGTCCCACGGGTAAATCATAGGCCATTCCGCAGGGTAAGGAAATATGCGGGTAACCCGACATGGCGGCGGGCTGGGTCAGGAAATCATTGCCCCAGCGATCACCATATAACATATCAATACTGCAGGCTGGTCCCATAGTGATTCCGGCAATAGCATCCAGTTTATGGTTGGCAATTAGTGTATCTATTATTTTACGGGCAGCATCCCGCCCTTTAACCAACGCTTCTTTATATTCTTTGCTTTCCAGCCCGCTTTTCTTTTCACTAAGTTCCAGTTGTTCTTGTTTAAAATATGGCATTGCCTTATCCTCGTTGCTTTTGTTGAATTCAATTACTTCCTTTAATGATTTTATTTTGTGATTTGCATTTCTCAGGTAGTTATTCACTCCCGCCTTAAACTCCTGTTGCATAATTTCAAGCTCGAATTTCCCCAATTCATCGATTTTGGAAACATATTCAATGTCTATGATATTGGCGCCTTGTTTTTTCAGTACTTCAATCGCTTCATCGAGTAATGCGTTCAGGTGATGATTGATGCTTTTCTTTTTTCGATCGATACCAATATTCTTTCCTTTCAGTCCGGCAGCATCCAGGAACTTCGTATAATCGGGATGTGTTTTTCCTTGACTCGTTGCCGTAATAGCATCCTCATCATCTTCACCAGTTAACGCACCCAATAAGATAACGGCATCCTTCACTGTTCTGGCCAGAGGTCCCGCGGTATCTTGTGTTGAAGAAATAGGAATAATGCCGGAACGACTTAATAAGCCAACAGTCGGTTTAATTCCTACCAATCCATTTACCGACGCAGGGCAGGTGATGGAACCATCTGTTTCCGTACCGATAGCCACCACACAAAGATTGGCCGCAACCGCAACCCCCGATCCGGAACTTGAACCACAGGGATTATGATCTAGAATATAGGGACATTTTGTTTGTCCGCCGCGGCTGCTCCAACCCGAACAAGAACTGTTGGAACGGAAATTGGCCCATTCACTCAAATTTGTTTTGCCGAGCAGCACGGCCCCTGCCTCGCGGAGTTTACCAATGATAAATGCATCTTTATTAGCGATATTCCCTTCCAATGCCAACGCACCCGCGGTGGTTTGCATTTTATCAGCCGTATTGATATTGTCTTTTATCAATACAGGGATACCATGAAGAGGTCCGCGAACTTTTCCACTTTTTCTTTCAGCATCCATAGATTCAGCGATGGATAAAGCGTCAGGGTTCAATTCAATTACCGAATTTAAGCGAGGGCCCGCTTTATCAATCTGTTGAATTCTGTCGAGGTATAATTGGGTAACAGCTTTTGAAGTGTAGGTTCCTGACTTCATTTTTTCTTGCAGAGAATCGATCGTGATCTCGTTTAATTCAAATGATCCGGATTCGGTTTTAACCGGTTCCTTTACTATAACCGGAGTATTGTTATTACAGGCAACTAATCCAAGTGCGGTAACGGAAATCCCAGCTGCTGAACTGTTTTTTAAAAATCTTCTGCGGTTCATACGGTTGTTTTTTAAGTTCAGATATAAATTATTCTCCGGGGTGGTATGTTTTTTCTGCGTGCTTCAGCACCTCTTCTTTATAAAACAGTACCTCTCTAAATTGTCCTTTACTATACATAGTTCCCTGGTCAAAAAAATGTTTCGATTGCGGATCGCCACTTTCTCCCCCGGCCAATAAAGATTTTGCTTTAATCTTTTTCCCGAATTCCACCGCACAGATAAAACTATTGCCATTGACGCCATATCTTTTTTGTGTTCCGGCATAAGTACTACTGGTATAAGATGGTAACATTCCCCAGGTGGAAGATACAAAGCCAACGGGTATACTTTCTTTCTGGTCATCAAACTTATGATCGAAATCTCCGGAGATTCGTTGAAACCGGTTGATAGTACCCCATGGTAATTGCCAGCGTCCGAATCTTTTTTCAAGATTTTGGATGGTGGTTAACAGCGGTTCAATAATCTCTTTGGGAGTGGCATGTTCAGCAAAGTATTTTGCTTTATCCACCTGGCCGGATTCTTCATCAACAATAATCCGGGTGCGGAATATAGCTGGTAAGATCCGTTGTCCCCATTCAACAGCCAGGGTGGTGGCGATTGAATTTTCTCCGCAGCGGTAATCCCAGTTTTTAAGTACACTTACGGGGCCAGCGAGGTAAGCATATAACGTATCGGATGGGAGGATGTTTTTTTCAAATGATTGAACCAACGCGGGCACCAGTATTTCAAACGCGGTTAGATAAGTATCATAACCCGCTTTGATCACTTTATCGATTGTATATGATTTTTCAGCCCCTAATACTTTCACTGCATTTAATCCCCTGAAATTTTCCTCATCGGGGGCCATATATCTCGGAAAGTTATTACGCTTTGGGCTATAAGAACCAGCAGCAGTAAAAGGAGTAGAATTACAATTCTGTATCCAGCCATTTTCAGGATTATAGATATGAACAGTTTCGTCCATCTGGTGAAGGCCTTTCCAATCTGTTGCCGGGTTTGTACCATCTACCGGTTTTGTCCAATCGAATGAGGGATCTCTTTTAGGAATGCGGTTACCGTGCCAATAGGCAATGTTCCCGTCCCCATCAGCATATACGGTATTGTTGGAAATATTTCCATTCAGGGCCATCGTCTTTTTAAAATCTTCAAAACCGGTGGCTTTTGTTCTTTGCCAGCATTGAACCAGGCCATTATAAATTCTGTTATCGGCCCGCAGGCTCAGGAATTGGCCATTGCGTTTGGCCATGACAGGCCCATGCCGGGTAAAGAGGGCATTGATAGTTATGGAACTGGTGCCACTATTTGTTTTGTACCGGAGCGATATCTTTTTTTCAATCAGAGGTTCCTGCTTATGATCGTATTCATACACCCATTTATTTTTTTGTTTACTGATTTTTTCAATATAAGTATCAGCCGCATCTACCGCGCTGCTTGTATGCATCCATCCGCAATGTTCATTAAATCCCTGGTATACGAAGAACTGCCCCCAGGTAACGGCGCCATAGGCATTTAATCCTTCTTCACTCACCATATGCACTTCCGGACGGAAATAAAAAGTTACATGCGGGTTAATGTACAGAATAGCGTTTCCTGATTCAGTAATTTTCGGGGCAAAAGCAAAACCATTGGATCCGGTGAGCTTTTCTTCTGTTATCTCTTTTGAGAAAGAAGAAGGTGTTCCTGAAAGCGGGCCGTTGGTATTTCCATAAAGGTTGGCGAGGTCAAAGGAGGTAAGATCCGCTGTGTTGATTGCACCAATGCTGCCATCAGTCCATAATAACGGGAAATAGGGTTGAAACCGGGTTAATAAAGCGGGTTTTACCTGGGGGTTCTTATAAAGGTAATAGTTAATACCGTCTGCAAAAGCATTACATAGTTTTTTTAGCCAGGCAGGGGCTTTTTTATAATCTGCTTCAGCAGCAGCCGTATCAATGATCATTCGCATAAGCAAATCATCATATATAGAAGGACTTCCCTTTAGTTCCGCGGTACGGCCAAGTTTTTCAATATAGTTTATTTCCACTCTTTTAAAATCATCTTCGCATTGTGCATATAGCAAACCAAAAACAGCATCCGCATCTGTTTTACCATAGACATGCGGGATGCCCCAGTTGTCGCGGATGATAGAAACCTGCTGAGCCTGTTTTTTCCAGCGGGCGATTTCCTGAGGCGTAAAATTTTGAGCAAGCAGTTGTATTGGGAACAGTAATAATAAAAGAATTTTTCTCATGAACTAAAGTTAATGATTATTCAAAATGACAATCTATTGTTGATGTGGTCATCTGAAACGATAGATTTTTTCCAGGATTGCCATTAGCGGCTGCTTCCCAATCTCCCGACCTTCTTCTTTATTTCCGCTTTTTTATTTATAATTATTATTGTCCGACTAAAATCATCTTAATAATTATTAAAGCCACTTGCAGAGCGGGTTCTAGCCCCTCTCCTCAAGGAGAGGGGTTGGGGTGAGGTGATACTTGCAATTGAAACCTTTAACATATTTAGTCGGACAACAATGATTTATAATTCATTTTTTTTCAGTTGGAAGATTTGAAATAAAAATAGAAGGGAATGCCACTAAATACCAGCAACAAGCCCAGTAATGATTGCTGTGGTTGCACTTTTATGGTATTTATAACGAGCACCAATGAAAATAGAATAAGAATTATGGGAGTAAATGGATAACCGACTACCCTGGTTGTAATCAATCCTTTTCTTTTCATTCGGATCAGTCCCCAGGCGATGGCGCCAAAAAAAAGAAACCCGGTAAAGATTACGAGATTGGTAAGCAGGTCAAAGGTTCCGGAAAGGACCAGTATGCTACTCCAGGTGCAGGAATATAACAAAGAGATATAAGGGGTTCGGAAACGCGGATGTACGAAACTGGCTTTTTTAAAGAAAGAACCTTCCTGTGCCATCCGGTAGTATAATCGGGGATACACCATAATGCAGGCGTTGACCGCTCCGAATGTACAAATCATAATCAGGAGGGAAATAATGATAGTTCCGGCGTCCCCCATTATAACGCCCGCTACTTTTGCAGCGGCCACTTCATTTTCACCAATGGCAGCCAGCGCGGGCATAGGTAACACCTGCATGTAGGCGTAATTAACCAGGATATATAATGTCATAGCTATTAATACACCTCCGGTGATGGCCAGCGGTACATTCTTTTGCGGATTTTTTATTTCACCGGTTATATAGGTGATATTGGCCCATCCATCATAAGCCCACAACGCACTGAGCAGGGCGCCGAATAAAGCGCTGAATAAAGCAATGCCCGATGGCATATTGATATTTTGCGGTGTATGGTCTGTCACTGAAGGATGCGAGTATACCAGCCCCGCTACAATAAGTAAGGCAATTCCGAGAATTTTTGCAGCGGTTACTATATTATTCAATATGCCACCGTTTTTTACTCCCCGGTAATTGATCCAATTAAGTAGAATGATAGTTAGGATAGCAAGGAGTTTAATCCCTGAACTGGCAAATGGAAAAATAAAATTTCCTATTGATAAGTCTTTGAATGCATAGAGTGGTTCCGGAAGAGGAATTAAGGTATTAACAGATTGTGCAAATACAAAGGCAAGTGCGGCGATGGCCCCGCTGCCACCAATAGTGAACATCATCCAACCAAACAGGAATGCAAAGAATTTCCCATAAATGAGCCGCAGGTATTCATAAACGCCACCCGACTGTGTTGTCATACTGGCGAGGCCTGCATAAGTAAAAGCGCCCAGTAAAGTAACAATACCGGCTATCACCCAGGCCAGCAATATCCAGGGCTCGCTCATGAGCGATTGTGACATGGGAGCGATCTTTTTAAAAGTACCTGATCCGATCATAATACCAGCTACCAATAAAATACCGGTAGGCAAACCCAATACCCTGTTCAATGGAATCTGGGATCGGTCTGTGGGCTTTGGTGTTTCTGGCATTAAACTACTTTATTGGTCAATGTATTTGTTACTGGCCATTCGCTTTAAGAAGCCGGATGAAATTACCCCCGAGTATTTTTTTAATATCTTTTTTACTGTATCCTCTTTTTAATAATTCCTCTGTTATCAATGGAAAATTCGTCACGTCATCTAATTGTTGCGGGGCAGAATTGATGCCATCGAAATCGGAACCCAATCCCACATGATCTAATCCCTGCTAATTTTACTATATGATCGAGATGATCAATAAGCAGCGATAAAGGAGGACGAAGGTCCTTTACTTCATCGGGGTATTTTTCAAAAAGATACACATCCGCAAAATAAGGATCGGTAACTGTTTTCAGCATCGAATCCCGTTCTGCCTGATGTTATTATTGAATTCGCCTGTTCGTTTGAAGAACATGCTATCAACAAAACCCGAAAAGAAATTGAGATGAATAACGCCTCCGTTTTTACCAACCGCTTTTATTTGATCATCTCTAAGATTTCGAAACACGGGGCATAATGCGTAAGCGCAACTATGAGAAACCAATATGGGTTTGGTAGTGGTATTAATCGCATCCCAGAAAGTTTGTTCCCCCACATGGCTAAGATCGACCAGCATACCCAGTTCATTCATGCGCCGCACTACCTGTTTTCCCAAAATCACTAAGTCCTTTTTTTTGAATAAGAGTCTTTTGCTCCCCCTCCTTCGGAGGGGGCTGGGGGGAGGCTTCATCCATAGCCGAACTGGCCCAGGGAGTGGAATTATTCCAGGTTAGTGTCATATACCGAACGCCTCTTTTATATAAAGCATCGAGTTTGCTCAAGTCATTTTCTATCATATGACCGCCCTCTACTCCCATCATGGCGCCCAATTTTTTTTGTTTGACGGCCCTGGCAAGATCCGCGCTAGTATACACCATCATCATTTTCTCCGGGTTCCGGTTGGCCCATGCATAAACTGAATCGATTTGACGGTTCGCCAAGGCATAAGGTTCTTTCACCACCCCATCGCACCAGATGGAAAAGATCTGTATATCAACACCTCCCTCTTTAAAACGTTTCAGATCCGAATGCGTTTTGCTTTTCAGGTCCTGGTCGAGACTTACCATCTTTTCGATAGAAGCAGTAGGGAAATCGTTATGGGTATCTATAACGATTGCGCTGCTGTGTAATTTTTTATACGGCTGGGCAATAAGAACGCCAGTAAACAGTAAAAGATAGCCAATAAGTATTGAACGATTCATGAGAGCATTATAGGTTGGTGAGAAATATCTTTAAATGTAAGAAAGAGGGAGCAGATAACGGAGGAGAAATGCCCCCATTCCCTAAGGGAGTGCTAACGGCCGCGTAACAAAATTTGAAAATGTATTTATTCTAATAATATAAACTGAGTACTATTACCTGGGAACTTGACATGTCCTCTGCAGTGATAAGGGCGAAGATGGGGGCTACTTCAAGATATTCTTAAGCACAATTACTTTCCCGTCAATCTCGTGCGAATAATTAAGTCCTAACAAACGACATACCATCGGATATACATGTACATTTTCAAAAGAGGAAATTGTCATTCCTTTTTTAATCTGGGGCCCCCAGGCATAAAAAACTAGCATGCATCGCTTTAATAGCCGGATCAAATCCATGTGCCCCGGGGGAGATGCGGTTGTTACCAGCTGCTTAATACTTTGGGATAGGTGGGAACAATAAAAATATCTCCAATCCGATTAAACCTATCATCACTTTTTGAATAATGCCATTTGGCCGGAATATTTTCCCGCAGGTAAACGGTAAAACCTTTCGCTTTCTTTTGCAATGCTTGAAAGGTTGGCCGAATATCGCCGGTATTTTTTGCATATAAGTGAAGACTGGTACCACCTCCGCGAATTATAAAAAGATTGGTATCTATCATTGAAGCTATATTGATACGGGTTACCGTATCTACATTCGCCATGCCATGATCGGCGAGGAATATAAAGTTGGCTGGCAGACCAAGTTTTTTTACTTCATCAACCATTCTGCCAACAGCCTTATCCACCAATTTCACTGCCGCCTTTGTTTGTTGTGCATCGGGTCCGTATGTCATGGCCTGCATGATCGGCATTACTGAAATAGAAAGTAATGAGATGAGGGCGTACCTCCTCCGGGAGTTTTAGCCATTCAATTACTTTATCAATCCGGTAATTGATGTCTGTTTTATCACTGAATCTATACCAGTATGTCGGATATGTCTGTTGAATGGGAGCTTCCGTACCAACGAAATGGTAGGAGGCACTTATCATACCCTGTTGCTCGGCCAATACCCATAGAGGGGTTCCCCTATACCAGCTTCCATCTTCTACTGCTTTTCGATTGGCTATATTATAGGAGTCTCTCCTGTTTCGGTCATAAAATTGGTTGTAGACCAACCCGTGATGCGAAGGATAGAGGCCAGTAGCAATGGAATAATGATTGGGAAAAGTAACGCTGGGAAAGGATGGGAACATGCTTTTTGCCTGAACCCCGCTTCGGCGAAGCCTTTTCAAATTCGTTGCGTTGTATTTATCTGCATAATCATACCTGAATCCATCCGCCGAAATCAGAATAACATAAGGCTTTGCCAATTGGGAAGCGGCATTCTTTCTGCCAGGTACTGTCTGTTGAACCGTATCCTGGAGATGGGCGGTTAAACAAAAAAGAGAAAAGACAAAGGAGACTATTGCTTTTTGCATGCGTGCTGCTGTTAATTTGAAAAATTATGGGCCCATAAAATTATTGCTTCAATTTTTTTTTGCGGTTATTTCTTTTTTGCAGGAAGGGAATACTTGTGTTCATATTTCCCGGAAGCAGGTGGTTAATTATAAGGACCGGGGATTGAGAAATCTAAAGATGGTTATTACTTTAAATTCATTTAATACTATTTGCTTTTACTTTCTTATTAGGAATATTACAATAAAGGCTCCTGCTGCTTAGCCAGGAGCCTAAAGGGTGCATGATCTTGCAGAGACTGCAAGGAGGGTACTTTTATTACATATCTTTTACTTTGTTACCGGTTTTATCAATATAATACATGGTACTTCCTTCCATTACCCGGGCGTTACCTTCGGCAAAAACGTCAGCGAACGCATATTTGAAAGGGATTACGGTTTTCCCGCTGGCATCAATATAACCCCATTTGCCTTTTGAATTCATTACGGCGGCCAGGCCTTCGGAAAAGCCACGGGCGCTGCCATATTCAAGCGGTATTATTACCTCTCCTTTCTTATTAATAAATCCATAATTCGCGCCTTTGGCAACAGCGGCCAGGTCATCATGAAATGACATCGCTTCAGTATATTGCAATTCCACTATCGTTTTTCCGGTGCTGTCGATATAGCCCCATTTGTATTTCTGCATTACGGCCGCGTACCCTTCGGAAAAAGTAAGCGCTTCATCGTAAATAAGCGGCACTACAACTTTGCCGGCCTTATCTACAAATCCATGTTTATTGTCTTTACCCACCAGGGAGAGTCCGCATATGCATTCGTCCACATGGTCGTATTTTTTCATCCATGCCTGGGTAAACCCTGCATTCACTATCCATAAGGAAAACAGGGTGAGTAACCATTTTTTCATAACGAGGAAATTTACCGGTTGATCAATGTGATTTTCCGATGTTAAGGTAGTCCATGCTTCTTCATCTGGAATATGACTTAGCGCAAGGTGAGATATGATTTTGGTTTACTTTCAATGTTCGGGCGGCCCTTCAACGGTAATAGGGGCGGCTCTTGACCCGTTTCATCTTTTCTCGTTTGGGAAATAGTGTGCCCGCCATTCAATTTTTCAGATACCTGGTCATAATTTTCTCTGGTAACCTGAAACCTATTCATCCGGTTTAGTCTAATTTTATTTATGACCGGCAAAACCTGGTAAATAAATAGAAAGAATCCAAAATTGAATAAGAGAAAATTAACTTGTTCATTATGAAAATAACAGGAACCAGCGCAGATGGTAATAATCAACCTATGCGGAGACGTGATTTCTTACAAATGGCGGGATTGGGATTGTTGGGTACGGCAGCACTACCCTCTTTGTATGGATATCATTCCGTTGAAATGAACTCCAAACCGAAACAGGCAAAAATAGGAGTGCAGCTATATTCCGTGCGGGAAGCAATCAAAAAAGATATTTCGGGCACATTGAGCCGGCTGGCTGATATTGGTTTTGAAGCTGTGGAAACCGCTTTCTGGCCAGAAGGAATTACCCTGCACCAAGCGGGAACATATGTTAAGGCAGCAGGTCTTTCCGTTTCTTCCGCGCATATCGAATTGCCATTTGGTGAACATAAACAGGCAATGCTCGAAACAGCCGCCAGCTTCGGTTGTAAAAAAATGATATGGCACGGATGGCCGGAAGATAAACGCTATAGCAGTTTGGAGGGCACCAAAGAGCTTGCAAATCTATACAATGAAGCTAGTCAGTTTGCAAAAGCTAATGGACTGCAATTTGGAATTCATAATCACTGGTGGGAGTTTAGAAATAAAGTGGAGGGACGGTTTGTATACGAGGTGTTGCTGGATACCCTGGATAAGGATATTTTTTTTGAAATTGATACCTATTGGGTAAAAGTAGCTGGTCATAACCCCGCTGATATAGTTCGCCGCTTCGGTAGCCGAGCCCCTTTGTTACATATAAAAGATGGCCCTGCCCAATGGAAGGATTCATTGCCAGAGGACAACCCGGATCCGATGACAGCTGTTGGAAAAGGTTCACAAAACTTTCCGGCCATTGTAGCGGCCGCGAACGGAAACACCGAATGGATGATTGTGGAAATGGACAAAACAGCCACCGATATATTTGAAGCCTTACAGGAAAGCTATGATTACATGGTAAAAAAGAACCTGGCAAAGGGGAAAAAATGAGCCAAGGGGTAATAGCCTCCTAATTCAGCTTAGGCAACCGTCGTTTCCGTCCTCCCTGCTCTAATTCGAGGGCATCTACCTTCCCTTCTTTATCCCGAATAATCTTTATTACCGCATTGGGAACTTCAGTCACAGAAAAGGTGGCTATATCTTCAAAGATCATTTTATAAACTTCCCCGGGTTGTCCGTTTTGCCGAATACAAAGTTGCTCACCACAGAACTGAATGGTGAGTGTATCCGTATCGCTCAGTTTAAAATTACCCAAGTATTGCTGCATCGTTTCTTTCGGAACAATAACTATTTTCTTAAAAACAGGTTTATAAAAACCTTTCCAGTCATACACCTGGGCCACACTGTTTAGTACTTCAGACACAACTCCGAAATCTTCTCCATTGATCATTATTACAACACCATTGCCACCCTGCATACTTCCATAAGACGTACAAAGAAAAGCTTCATTTCCTCCATTGTGATTAAAGTATTTGATTCCTTCCCGGTTTTCGATGAATACTCCGAGGCCAACGGTACTATCAATAAAAGGAGATAATCTCTTTTTCATGGTTGATTGGGAAAGAACTTTGGCAGACTTACCCTCATAGGCCAACTGGCATTCAATAATATATTTCGCCAGGTCGGTAGGAGTGGTCCATAAACCGGCAGCCGCTTGTTCCGGGTATACATGGTATTTTCCTTTAACAGGTTTTCCGTTCTTATAATAACCAGTTGCCAGGTTTGCCGTATCTGTAGGTGGTTGTCTATAAGAGCTGTTCGTCATACCCAGCGGTTTTAATACCTGCTCCTGCATATACTCATCATATTTTTTACCGGTAATAGAAGTTAGCAATAATTGAGTTAAAGTGGTACCGCCACCCGAATATTGAAATCTCTTTCCTGGTTCAAAGGCAGAGCGTACGGCCTTTGTATTGGAAGGTCTTTTCCCATCTAAAATTTGTTGAATAGAAGGGAGCGTGTCGCTCCTTTCATAACCTGGAAAGCCATGGATGGTCAATCCGGCTGTATGACTTAATAGGTTATATGCAGTGATCTTTTTGTTTTTTGAAAGACTATCATATGGAAATTTCCAACCTTTTAGATAGTTATTAATATCCGCTTCCGGATCCAGTTTTCCCTGGTCAACCAGTTTCAATATCCCAAGGCTATTGAGGCTTTTACTGATGGAAGCGGCCTGGAACCTGGTTGAAGTATTCACTTTCCGGTTTTCGGCTTCGTCGGCAAAGCCGTATCCTTTTGTCCACTCAATTTTATAATTTCTGATAACGGCGATACTCAGTCCTTTGGCACCTGATACTTTCATCCGGTCTTCTATATTCAGGCGGGGCATTGTATCGCCGTAAATTATATTTGGAGCCAGGTTATTTTCGACTCTTTTTATGCGATTAATAATTTCCGGATCCTTCGATTGGGAGCATGCTCCTGCCGGAAGCAAAAGAAAAAGGACGATTTTTTTCATAAGAAACAAATAAAATAATAATATGTCCTGTAAAGTTCAGGAAGAATTCCGAAAAGGAGTAAGAATCTTTATGGCTGGTTGTATTATTCAGCGATTGACTAGTGTGCTATGAACTAAACGGAATCAACTTTTTTTCTTCTTTTTATTCTCCACACTTTGTGGCTTTTCCGGAACCCGGGAGTAGTTGACACGGAGTTACTATTAGACAGCAACCTTATCGTTTCACACTCATTTTTAAATTGTACAGACAAACAACTAAGTAAGATATTTGAGTCGTAAACAGGTATTAAAATAAACAAGGATATTATTCTGTATCCAAGGTCAGCAAATGATTTTAATATTCAGATGGTCCAGTTTCAAGCATGGTTATTACTATCAAAATTAATCCCAACTTGCCTCCGGACCTCTCTTATTCTGAAACCTTAAACTAAATTAAATTCTATTTACGCCAGATACATTACCTTTTAAAAGTTGGTCTGCTGTGATAGACTCTTCCATTAATCCAACATTTACAATGGGGCGATGACAAATGCTTCCTTCTAAATTATTATACACTTAAAAATACGGTAGTGAGCCGGCCATTTGCCTCTACCAGGATTTTTCTTATTGTAGATTTAAAATACATCAAGATAAAGCTCCTGCCCCAAATACGAACACCCTTTGGTAACAAAAGCCGAACAAATTCTTTACAAGAAAATACAACAAATCCATCCGTACCGATATACGGATAATTGATAATTGTATAGCCATTTTGTTTGAATAAAAATTGATACTTTAACACGTAAACCTACTTTTTCTGCAATGTGTGCTAAGTTTTTGGTCTGAATGACATTAAGCTCAGATTAGATTTGTATTCCCTAAGTAATTTCCAGGAAAAATGCATCTACAAATATCCTGTACGGATACAGTAATGAATGAGTTCCGCTGAAGTTCTTGAATTTGTTTTATGAAGCATGCTTTGTCTGTGATTATCTACGGTTTTGATAGAAACATTCAATTGAACCGCTATCTGCTTACTGTTGAAACCGACTGCTAAATGATGTAGTACATCAATTTCCCTTTTTGTCAGTTTCAGTGAAATAGTTTGGCCTTCAACTTCTTTCATATTTCGGCACACGAAGTGCTGGCAGTTGCAATCAGTTGTATCTAATACACTCATTAATGGAACGCCATCTTTCTTAATGTGTGAAATATCGGTGACGGTTACAAGTCCGTAAATCCACCTATCGTTATTGTCTCGAATTCCTTCGGGGTACTGAACCATGATCCAATAGTATTCGTTCAGCTTATTCAATATCCTGAAGTACATGGTCATTTTTACATTACACCTGTTTTCAAACGGTAAGGACGTAAGATAATTCACCCAATAATTACTAAAAGCCATTACATGCGGCAGATCATCAGGATGTGTAATATCATGTAGCCTTTGCGGATCACCATCATTGAAGTCAGCCAGCGAAAGTGGTGTCATTTGCTCAATTGCACCACCACCATAGGGATGCCTCCAGTTCATAAAATCAACAATGAACCAAAAAAAGCGATTCACGGCAAATTTTTCAAAGTGACGAATGATCGGCTTGAAAAATTCAAAAGGGCTTATTGAATTTCCTGAAGCATTACTTTCCAAAAAATTTTTTCTGTGTTGCTCGGGCAGCAGCGGCTTCAACAGGATATAGTTTTCGTTCTTTCCCATATTGAATACAGGTATAAATCCCTATTGGGTTGATGTTTTCAATGCTTTAGCTTTAATAGTAGATTGATTCTAAAGTTGAAAAGTAGGTATTTCATTAAGAGACATTAAGTTACTGATTTTTTGATTACTCCAATAAATCAATACCGACAAGAGAGAACTGGATATTCCACCAAGAATCTCGGGGTATAACATGCTAAAGCCACTATCCTCTGTAAACTTCAGGATAAGCTTCTGGTCCGGTTAGCAAGCAAGTAATTTATCACCAGTAAAAAAAATTTATGAAAAAGAATTATTTGAAACTCCTTAGTTCCTTTCTATTAGCAGCTTTATTTATTATCGGTTGCCAGAAAGAAACAAAAGAATCATCTGAAAAGAACTCAACAGTTAATGCTGCAAAAAAGGTAATCAAAAATTCATGCCGGATGACTGTTCTAGACTGGGCAACTATTGCAAAATGGGAATTCCACTATAATGATCAGGGTTTGGCCGATGAATGGATAATTGATTATGGATTTGGATTTCCGCTGCATACCAATGAAATGACGTATGATAATAATGGCAGGCTTATGCGGTCCGATGAATTTTATTTTGGATCAAACTATGTTTATCAGTTTTATTATACAGGTAACAGGTTATCCCGTCTTGCAAGAACCAATGTTGATAACCCCGCCGATGTTTTGGATTTTGTATATACCTATAATAGGAAAGGGCAAAATACCAGGCAGGACGATGTTGCTAATGATGTTCATGTGCTTATGACTTACGATCATATCGGCAACTGCACACGTACCGATCTTTATTTGGGCGAAGGGCTTTCTTACTCTGACATTTATTCATTTAATATGGCTGCCAGAAATCCGCGTTTAGCTATTCCCGGGGTTATTATCGGCTTTCCATTTTATGGAACCGCAGGGGTGAGTGATAAATGGTGGTTCACCAGTAACAGAACCGAGATTTACGACAATGGGAATCTTTTTCTATTTAATGATTATGACCCCACCCAAACCACGATGATAACCGGTAATCATAATTATCCCAGCTCAGCAACTTATTATGACCGAATAACTGAAGCGCCTATTACTATCACTTTCGATTATGAGAATTGTAATGGAAAAGGAAGTACAACAATAGCAGGAAACTCAAAGATAAAATTGAATCCGGGCACTAAAAGTTCAATCAAGAACCCAAGGCCACTACTGCGAATGGGCTCTGCAAAATCAATAAAAGAGCAACTGCAAAGAATGAAACTTCAGTTTCAGAAATAATCAACAATCAATTTATCCATCATAAAAAACTTTTCTAAAAAAAATTAATTAGAACAGATTAGCATCTATCTGTTATCAGTTTTATTTATCATCGGTCGCTAGAAAGAATTAAAACAAACAAATCAAAGTGTTGAGGAAAGCACTCAGCCAGCCGGGAATGGAAGCATTGCTAAAGAGTGCCGGTTAACATCCTTTTTTGATTATAATATTTGGATAGTGGATGAACACTAGGTTGATCATTGCACGTATAAAGATGGCCTTGTTGATGAATGGAGAACATTTTATGGTCTTTTATTTATATCCGAATATCACAGTTACGGAAAACTGAAAACAACAAAAGCATTTGATGGAGATATACTGGTTTATACCCTGTAGTTTGGTTATGAAAATGGCCGGGTGATCAGAGATTTATTGTATGAAGGCAATACAAACGTAATAGCGGATGATTATAATTACACCTTTGACAGAATGGGCCAGATTATTAAAGGCGAAAGTTCTGTGCAGGATTATTATGTTGATAATATTTACACCCCAACCTGGCAAGTATGGAAAAATTTGTGTGAGGGCTTGTAGAATATCAGAGGCCTGGCGCAATGAACTGTCATCCAAATTTAATTTATATCATCAGAAGGTTTGTTGCAAGACAGCATCCTGCATTGGCGGGACACGCAGTGCTGGTGTAATTTATCACCCAACCTGGCACAAGTAGACGATAATCGGTAGCAGGGGATTAGAAGATTGGAAACCCGGGTCATTCCGGTCGTAATACCAAAACAATCATTATTGAAAAGTCTATCCTGTTTTTTATTCTCTGTTCTCTCCTTTCTCCCCTATAAACCATTGTTCTTTATTTTTGAACAACACGTTGAAGGTGGTGAGGGATCCATAACAGCGGGTAATATATTGCTGGATGTTAACCTTGTCTTCATCGCTTAGTTTTTTATTGCTGTTGATATTTTGTTCCAGCACGCGTAAGCGGTCGCGCAGCATAACTACTTTATGAAAAAAATCCTCGATGGGGATTTCTTTTGGTTTTTGGCTTTTATCCGCGGGCTGCAGTAACATCTTGCCGCCGGTCCATCTTTCTCCGATGGGAACTTTTTCGGTGATACCACCCCAGAGCCGGAGAATTTTCAAAAGAGATTTTTCAACCTCACTATGCGTTTCGATTTCTTCAGTCACATTTTCGGGGATAATTTCATCGAGCTGCGGATCCGTTTTATCAATTTCCTTTAATCCGTGATTGATAAAAGAAATAAGATAAGTAGCATAACGAATGCCTACAATCACCCCGGGTCCGAGTTGATTGTGCTGTAAGCGGGTGCCGATGCCGAGCGTTGTTTGATCCATAATTATTTTGTTTTTATAAATTCATAAGGGGTAAACTCAACAAAGTCGGCAACAGTTACCGTAACGGATTTTACTTTTCCATTTGCAACCGTAAAGGGCAATACTTTTATTCCAAATAGAGGATCGCTGTAGGTGCATAAAAAGCGATTGCCACCTAATGGTTCCAGGGTAGCAAATCTTCCGCTATGATGTTCAAAACGAGCTACCAGTTTTCCATTATCCATTTTAATATTCATCTTCCCATACACTTCGTGCTCATATTCTCCGGCATAATCACCTATCGATAATGCCGGTGCCGGATTGGTGGCCAGGGTATCTTTCTTTTTCTTCAGCCAGTTCGCTTCCTGTTTTTGTTGCGCGCTGTAATATCCCAAATAGACATTACTGTAATTTCTGTAGGCGTTTCCCAGGTAGGCGTCCATGATCTCCCATTTCAATGCTTCATAAAAATTATTCTGATCGGTATTGGTCAATACAATAATACCAAGTTTTTCTTCCGGTATTAATGTTACACTGGTAACAAACCCATTTACTCCACCGGTATGAGAAACAATTTTTCTACCGGAATATTCTTCCAAGAACCAGCCGAGCCCATACAAGGCAAAATGTCCTTTATTATAAAGAGTACCCCCATTTCCTAATATGGAATGCGGAGTGCGTGTTTGATTTATTGCAGACGCGGGGATCAACTGTTTATCGTCGAGTTTACCATTATCCAACTGCACTTGTACCCATTTGCTCATATCAATGACGGATGAGCTGATACTTCCCGCGGGAGCAATATTGTCGATATTACCATAGGGAATCTTTTTTAATACACCATTTACTATAGTGTGGGCACTGGCTTTATTGGGCGCAGCGGCCATATCTTTCGAAAGAGCAAGTGTGTTGCTCATCCCGAGAGGAATAAAAATTCTTTCCTTTAGAAAATCGGCCCATGTTTTTCCACTGGCTTTCAGTACCACTTCTCCGGATACGCCGAATGCCGCATTGGTATACCCCCACCGGCTGCGGAAACTGAATTTTGGCTTTACCCGGCCGAATTTTTCAAACACTTCTTCTTTGGTAAGGTCAGAATCGAAATACATAAAATCTCCCTGGAAAGTTTCAAAGCCCAGGCGATGGCTGAGCAGGTCACGGATATTGGCTTCTTTGGTCACCCACGGATCAAATTGTTTAAACCAGGGAAGCCATTGCTGAACGTGATCATCTAGCGATAATTTTTTTTCCGCATCGAGTATGGCCAGGGCTGTAGCGGTAAACGCCTTGGTATTGGAACCAATCATGAATAAGGTATTCTCATCCACTTTTTCGGTATTGCCTGCTTCCTTTACTCCGAATCCTTTCATTAAAATTACTTTCCCGTTTTTTACAATGGCTACACTAACACCGGGGATCTTCCACGCTGTTAGGGCCTTTTCTACATAGCCATCCAGGCTATCTTTTACGAAAGGAGGGATTGAGTCTTTTTGTGCAGCTAAAGGATGAATAGCTATCCAGCCTATCAGAAATAATGCAATTATTTTTTTCATGAGTTTGTTTTTGGAAGATTCTTCTTGTCAAATTTTTTCCGTATGATTTTCATAATGATAGGGATCAATATTGGTATGTATACCGCCGCTTCCACCCTAACGAAGTAGGCTACCGGTAACATGAGCAAGAAAACCACAGGAACAATGAGTGAACGGGTCCTGGCCATCTTGATGACAGCAGGATCTGCTGTCGGCTCACAAAGTTCTCTCTTGGCTTTACTTATATGAGACCACATGAAATAATTGGAGATACCTACAAAGAATATATTCAGTACATAAAAGGTCATCGGTACTTTCAACTGTTCCCTGAACAATACAGGCCCTGCGTATTCTCCATATAACCCGGTACTGAAAGGCATCAACACGATAAAGAAAAGGAATAGCAGGTTCAGGAATAGTAGTTTCCGGTCAAAATTAATGACAAAGCCGAACAGGCGGTGGTGAATGGTCCAGTATAATCCAATGAGCAAAAAGCTGATGATAAATCCTATGAATTTTGGAATAAGGTGCTTCAGAGAATGCAGAATCGCCATATCAGAAACCTCTTCATGAAGCTCCGGAATTTTTATTTCAATCACCAGGAGGGTAATAGCAATGGCAAAAACAGCATCACTGAACAGTATCAGCCTTTCTAATTGAAACTCTTTTTTTAATTCACTATGTAATTGCACACTCATGTTGAACCAGGTTAATAATTTTTTGTTGTGCCAATATTATTTTTCCAGGGCCTGGTAAACGACCGCTTTTACGCGATCTCCGAAGTCCCAGGTATCAGTAGGCCAAATATTACGCATAAATATGGCTACTACTTTCGATTTTGGGTCGATCCAGAAATGCGACGCAAACATGCCGGCCCAATCAAAAGTACCAGCCTGTACCGGGTAGACCAGCTCGCTTTTTTCTGTATAAATTCCGAAACCCAGTCCGAATCGATTGGGGTTATCCGCATTTCCCCACATAGGCAAGTTGCCAATCTGGTTGGAAGTCATTAAACGAATTGTATAAGGAGACAGTATCCGCTGCCCATTAAGTTCTCCTCCGTTCATCATCATGGTGGCAAACAGCGCATAGTCATACGCAGTAGAACTTAATCCGGCTCCTCCAGAAAAATAAGAACCACCCGTCGTGTTGGGAAAATCGCGCAGGAAGGTTCCGTTGAGGGGGATAATGGAATCCTGTATTTTTATTTGCGATGGGCCATCGATTTTATACAAAGGCACCAGCCTGTTTTTTTTGGAAGTCGGTAAAAAGAAATAAGTATCCTTCATGCCCAGCGGATTAAAAAGGCGTTGTTGTAAAAATTTGTCAAGAGGCATTCCGCTTATCACCTCAATAAAATAACCCAGTACGTCTGTATTGAGTCCGTATAAATAAGCTTCCCCGGGATTATTGAACAATGGAAGCTTTGCCAGGCGAGGAATTATTTCTTTCAATGAAGAATGTGGTGTGCCGATGCCCCCATTAATGCCATGCTTATAATAAATAGCATTGGCCTCGCCCGATCCTATTTGCGCATATCCAATACCCGAACTATGCGAAAGCAGGTCGCGGATAGTGATTTCCCGTTTGGCGGGTTTGGTCGTATAGGTAGTATCAGCAGCATTATACTTGTCCAGTACCCGGGGGTTTTTAAATTCCGGAAATATATTTTGAAATCGGATCGTCTAACAAAAATTTCCCTTCTTCATACAAAAGCATAACCCCTGCACTAATGATGGGCTTGGTCATGGAAGCAATCCGGAATATGTGATCTTTCTGCATGGGAATTTTGGCCTGGCTGTTATAATAACCAAACGCTTTGTGATATACTACTTTCCCATCTCTCACAATAATAGCGGTGGCTCCGTTAAACTTCTTATCATCAATATATTTTTGAACAAAGCGGTCGATGCGTGCCAACCGTTCTGAAGAAACGCCCACCGAGTGCCGGACTTACTTCCTGTAAACCATTAATGGCAGATTGAGCAGGTACTGTCGTATTTGAACTGATCCAAATAGCAGCAGAGCAAAAAAAGTTTTCTCATATAATTGTATAAATGAACCAGAAAGTTAATACTAAAATGAAAGCAGGGAATAAGAGAATTAAAAAGATTTTATTGAAGTCAATAGTGAATAGTCAATAGTGAAAGGAGCCTGAATAGATGGCGATTCACTCATTCCTATTCATCCTTCCTTAATTGCCATAGACTACTTTATTCGTCGCCTTCTTTTTTCGCTTCGCCAATTAAGCTTTTGTAACGCCGGTATTGAAGATAACAGCGTTTAATGTAGGATTGAAATTCATAATCAGTAGCTATTTCAGTAAATTCTATTCCCGGCCGGTACCAGCTAATGAAAGTATCCAATTCAGCGCTGCGTAATTGGGTTAACCGGATAATGAGTGCGCGGTTGAAGCGGTGATCTATATATTTTTCAGTCTCTTCGCGTAACAACCGGTCCTGGAAAGCTTCCATCCGGCGGTTTCGGCGGAACTGGAACATGCGGATGAATTCGTTGATGTCAAGTCCAACCCCACCCGATGGAGAGATAGAGGTAAGGCTTTCGAGATTTGGTCGCCTGAAATTAAAAGCGGTTGCATAATCAATGCGGTTCTGCAATGAATCGACACGGTAATTCCGCGGCATAACAATTACCTGTTTCAGATCGGCAATATTTACGTGCAGGGAAATTTCAAAATTCTGAATATTGGGAATCGTGAGTACGGGAAATTTCGGTGTGGGTTTCCCCAGGTAAGAAAACCAGATGGAATCTTTTTCGTTTACAATTATGGAATAGCGGCCATTGATATCCGTAATAGTTCCTCCTCCTGAGCTGTTTAAAACGCTTACGGCTTCCAGGGGTTTGTGCTGGGTTACATCATATACTTTACCACTCACTCTTATTTGGGCAAAAGAGGAGATACAAAGGATCAGCAGGATCGTTGTAAGCGTGCTATTCCGGCCTATTCTCAAAAAGTAAAATTTTGCGCTGTGATAATACGACAGAAAGATGATAATGAAGCATTACTTATGGGCATTTAACGATGATTTTTGAATTTGATTTGATTTTAATGTGCGAAGTACTAATGTGCGAATTTGCTAATGTGCTAATGTGCGAATTACTAAAGCCCGTAAAATCAAGCCTATACTAACTCTACCCTGTTCGGGAGTGACAATAGTAATGGGGCTCTCAGAATTAGATGAATTCGCACATTAGTAATTCGCACATTCGTACATCAATTCATTTTCTTCAACACCGTTTCTTCAACAATCTTCGGATAGAATGCATGCTCCAGCCGGTGAATTTTCTGTGCGAGCGTTTGAGGTGAATCGGATGTTTCAACTGGTACATGCGCCTGGAAAATAATATCGCCATGATCATACTGCTCATCTACATAATGAATAGTGATACCGCTTTCTTTTTCTTTATTGGCAATAACAGCTTCGTGCACCTTCGAGCCATACATACCTTTTCCGCCATAGTTGGGTAGCAAGGCAGGATGGATATTAATGATCTTTCCTGGGAATGCTTTAATAAGAGCATCCGGGATTTTCCATAAGAATCCGGCCAGTACGATAAAACCGATTCCCCGTTCTTTCAACTCATCAGTATATGAATTGCCCCGAAAGAATTTCTCTTTTTCAACCAGTAAAACAGGAATCGCAGCACCCTCGGCAATGGAAATTACACCGGCGTCCGGTTTATTGCAAACAATCAGTGCCACTTTTATTTGGTTATGCCCTTTGAAATATTCAATAATCTTTTGGGCGTTACTGCCGGCACCGGAGGCAAAGAGGGCGATATGATACATCAGGAAAAATAAATTGAATTGGCAAAACTGCGGATTTTCTATGGAACATCCGGGCATAGTATTAAAAAAAGAGAGGGAAATTTTCAGGGAAATATTAAAATAAACATGCTTATTTTAACCGTCGTTGGATAATCGAAAATTAATGGAATGACGGCAGATATTTTTTTGGTTTTTAAGGATAGACCACCGAGCTCATTAGGATTTCATTCTTGATTTTTTATTCTTAATCGCATCCTTTGGAGTCACAGGTTCCTCATCCCGGGTGCGGTAACCGGTCATTCTTCTGAAGATTTTCTTCAGGTAATTCCGAAAAAAAGGAAACTGACCGAAAGGAATACTGATCAGAATAACACAAACCGGCCAAAGCAAAGTAACCAGCAAAATATAAAGCGGAATACGAATACCAACCTGGTCAATAGCTAATAAATTCAGTACCCGCTTGCCGAGCCAGCCACACAGGCTACCCCCCAGGGCAAATACCACAATAATTATGGCAACCTGCCAGCCATTTACCTTCCATTTTTCCTGGAGCCTGTTAAACATGCGGGCAAAAGTGAAATAAATATTTCACTTAACCTTATTGAAAATGATAAAAGGGAATTGTTTATCCACTTCCTGACAAAAAGATGACAACGGTTATTCACAACATTCAAGAATTATTGAAAATAGGGCTGAAACCCGCGTCCGCACTGACTTAAAAAAATTTTAAACGTGTTGGCATTTTGTTAAAATCCTGACTTATTTTTGCACCCAACTCAGGAAATTTTTCCACATAATTTCATCATATTCAACTGGTATGAGCGAACATCGATCCATTGCACGAAACGTCTTTCTTACCACCTTATTACTCTCTCTATTTTCGGTCACCAATAATTCAATTGCCCAGGATGGCAAAGCGTTGTTCAAAGCGAATTGTGCTTCCTGCCATGCTTTGAATAAAGACCTTACCGGACCCGCGCTGGCAGGGGTGGAAAGCCGTTGGCCCAATAAGGCTTTGTTGGTAACCTGGATTAAGAACTGGAATAACGCAGTTAAAACAGGCGACCCGTACGCGGTTAAGATGAAGGATTGGAGCGCTGCTGCAATGAATCAATTTGACAATTTGCCTGATAAGGATGTTGAAGCGATACTTGGTTATATCGCTAAAGGAGAACCAGTGGCTGCACCCCCTCCGCCAGGAGAAAAAGTGGAGGAAGCAGGGGAAACCGACAGCTCACTGTTGTATGGTATTCTCACCCTGATTCTCGCGGTAATTGCGCTTATACTATTACAGGTTAACAGTAACCTGCGCAAATTAGCCGATGAACATGAAGGAGTTCCTACCTCGGAACCAATTCCATTCTACCGTAATAAATCATATATCACCTTATTAACCCTCGCGTTGTTCGTAGTAGCGGGTTACTTCCTGACTCAGTGGGCCATCGGCATGGGTCGTAATAAAAATTACCAGCCAGAACAACCGATTTATTATTCGCATAAAGTACATGCCGGTACTAATCAAATCAATTGTCTGTATTGCCATGATGGTGCTTATGAAGGAAAACATGCCAATATACCTTCCGTAAATATTTGTATGAATTGCCATATGGCGATTAATGAATATCAAAGGAAAAGATATATTCGTAGAAGATGGCACTGAGGTAAACGGAACTGAAGAAATAAATAATTATACGATGCGCCGGATGGGATCCCGCAGCGAAAAAATATACCAACACTGGTAAACCAATTGAATGGGTTAAAATTCACAACCTGCCCGATCACGTTTACTTCAACCACTCTCAGCACGCGAAGGCCGGAAAGGTACAATGTCAAACCTGTCATGGAGAAATCACAGAATATGGACGAAGTATACCAGTTTTCTGAACTGAGTATGGGCTGGTGCGTAAACTGCCACCGGGAAACCAAAGTGGATTTCAATGACGATAATGGAACGGCAACAAATTTTACAGCATTTACGAAAAATTTCACAACGAGATAAAAGCATAAGAAATCGGATAGTGTAACTGTGAATGATATCGGTGGATTAGAGTGTCAGAAATGTCACTATTAAGATATTTTTGATGTGCAGGGACCGATCGATCAGCTCATGATTCTAAATTCTCAAATTTCAAATTGATATAAATGAGCTAAGAAAAAATATTGGCAAAATTTTGCAGAGCTTAACGATACTGAAGCGCATCAGAAGCTTTCCAAAGATGAATTCCAGGAAGAATTGCCGTTTGAAGCAGGGGACGGTAAGAGTTTTACCGAAGCTCCTGCCTCCCGCCGCGATTTTCTGAAATACCTGGGTTTCAGTACCGCCGCAGCTATGGCCGCTGCCAGTTGCGAAACCCCGGTAAAAAAAGCCATTCCTTATCTAAATAAACCCCAGGACCTGGTACCCGGCGTAGCTGATTATTACGCTACTACTTATGTAAGTGGTGGAGAAGCTGTTCCCGTGGTGGCCAAAGTGAGAGACGGAAGACCGATCAAAATGGAAGGAAATATATTGTCCTCCCTTACCAAAGGAGAATACATCCGCCCGAGTGCAGGCTGCTGTGCTTGATTTATATGATACGGCCCGTTTGCGTACTCCTATGATTTCTAGCGGGGATAAAAAAACGGCTGTCAGTTTAGAAGCCTCCGATAAAATATTGCCGCGGCTTTATCATCAGCCGGTGGCCCCATGGTGTTATTAACAACCACGATCAATTCCCCTACAACCAAACTTATTGCCGGCGAATTCCTGGCCAAATATCCCGGAAGCCGTCATGTACAGTTTGATGCAATTTCTTATAGCGCCTTGTTATTGGCCAACGAGGCTACCTATGGAAAATAAGCAATCCCTTCTTATCATTTTGATAATGCCAAAGTGATTGTTAGTCTGGGTGCCGATTTTCTGGGTACCTGGCTATCGCCGGTGAATTTGGCAGACAATACACGGCTGGTCGAAAGATCAATGAAAAGAACCCGGAAATGAGCAAGCATTTTCAATTTGAAAGTATGCTGAGCATGACGGGCGCCAATGCGGATGATCGGTTTACGCACCGGCCTTCGGAAACAGGAGTGGTTGCCTCGGCTTTATTAGCCGCTGTACAAGGTCAGGGGGCAAGTGGGGTGGATGGAAAATTGAAAGCAGGTATTGAAGCCGCTGCCAAAGCGCTCAATGAAAATAAAGGCAAGGCCCTTGTTGTATCCGGAAGCACAAACGTGAATATCCAGATTATAGTGAATGCAATCAATGAAGCGATTGGGGCCAATGGAACAACAATAAACTGGGCCTCTCCGATTCAATCTTTCCAGGGTATTGACAATGAAATGGAAACATTGGTGAACGATATGGAAGGGGGTAAAGTAGGAGCGTTGATTATATATGGAATTAATCCTGTTTATGAATATTATAATGGGGAGCGATTTGCCAAAGCCTTAAAAGGAATGAAGTTATCGGTATCCTTAAATGATCGCCTGGATGAAACTACCGAACTCTGTAAATATGCAGTTCCCACCCATCACTTCCTGGAAAGCTGGGGCGATGCCGAACCAAAAGCAGGGTATATAAGTTTAATACAGCCAACGATCAACCCGTTATTTAAAACCAGGCAGTTCCAGGATACATTGTTGAAATGGAGCGGTAATCCCACCGCTTACGACGACTATTTTAAAAATACCTGGATCAATAAACTCGGAAGTTTAGAAAATTATAATAAAGCATTGCAGGATGGAGTAATCGAAACTCCCGCTGCCGTTGCTGGTGCGGCGTTTAACGGAGGGGCCGTTGCTGCCGCCGTTTCTGCTGTGGCCGGTTTGAAAAAGAACAGTAAAACAGAACTGGTCATTTATCAGAAAGTGGGTTTGGGTGATGGAAAACATGCCAACAATCCCTGGCTGCAGGAAATGCCTGATCCGATTACCAAAGCCACCTGGGATAACTATGCGATGGTATCTCCTCAATTCGGTAAAGAGAATTAGGGATTGATATAGGTAATCCCCGCGAGGCTGATAAGTATGAAGTGTATATGGATAAGCCGGTGTAAAGTTTAGGATCAATAAAAAAGAAGTTAGCCTGCCCGTCCTCATTATTCCCGGAATGCAAGCCAATACCATCGCTATAGCCGTTGGTTACGGACGCAGTGAAAAATCAGGCAGGGCAGCCAATGCCGTTGGACAGAATGCGTACCCGTTGTTATCCTATAATGGTACAACTGTTGAATGGACATCTGCTGATGTTGCATTCTCAAAAACAGATAGTTCATATAAAATGGCCCAAACTCAAACACATAATAGCTACGAAGGTCGCCATGAAGTAATTAAGGAAATAACACTGGAGGAATTCAAAAAGAATCCGAAAATTATCGTGGAAGAAAGAAATGCGGAGATTGGTAAATTTGGCGGCATAGATAATTATGCAAAAGAAGGAACGCTGTATCCCAGTTTGACAGACCCGGTATCAAATGGGGGATGAGTATCGATCTGAATAGTTGTTCTGGTTGTGGAGCCTGTACAGTTGCCTGTACAGCAGAAAATAATGTTTCGGTTGTTGGTAAAAATGAAGTACTGCGTGCCATGAAATGCACTGGCTGCGAATCGACCGGTATTTTAGTACCATATCCCGATGATGCCGGAAAGTGTACAGACAATCTTTCAGCCAATGCTTTGCCAGCATTGTGATAATGCACCTTGCGAAAACGTTTGCCCGGTTGCTGCCACCAACCACAGCAGCGAAGGCTTGAACCAAATGACCTATAACCGTTGTATCGGTACCCGATATTGCGCCAACAACTGTCCATTTAAAGTACGGCGATTTAACTGGGCTGATTATACCGGGGCAGACAGTTTCCCCGATAACCAATATGAAAGAAGGAGTAGGTGCATTGGATGATGCTGTACTCATGATGAATGATGATCTTAGCCGCATGGTTCTTAATCCGGATGTAACGGTACGTCAAGTGGTGTTATTGAAAAATGTTCCTTCTGCGTTCAGCGTTTGCAGGAAGGAAAACTGAAAGCCAAGAAAGAAAACCGCCCGCTGCTGAAGATAGCGATATTAAAACGCTTGTCAGCAGGCTTGTCCAACAATGCCATTGTGTTTGGTAATGCAAACAACCCTGATAGTGCAAATTAGCAGAAACGTAAAGAACAATACCAATGCGTTTATTCTATTCGCTGGAGCAAATGCACGTATTGCCTAACGTTAGTTACCTGGCTAAAAGTCAGGAATACCGACAGTGCTGGCTGCTCATGGAGAACATGGAGGAGGAGAAGCTCACGCCGAAGGCGAAGAAAGAAGCAGCCGCGGAAAAGCATTGATGAGTAGAATTGTTGCAGCACAAGGGAGTGACACAACGGCAGCTGAGTAAAATTTTAATAGTAGACCTACTGATAAATAACGCAAAAGCTTCAAACGATGTCATTATTAAAGTACGAATCGCAAGTAAGGGAACCACTGGTAGACGGCCAAAAGACCTATCACCATGTGACGGAAGATATAGTGCGACCGATTGAGGCAAAGCCTACCCGTTTGTGGTAGATCGGTTTTCAGTATTCCGTGGCGCTGTTATTGTTTGGTGTTTATTCTGTTTACCGGGAGGTTACTTACGGTATCGGGCAGTGGAACGTGAACAAAACAATCGGATGGGGTTGGGATATCACCAACTTCGTATGGTGGGTTGGTATTGGTCACGCCGGAACACTGATTTCTGCGATCCTCTTGCTTTTCCGCCAGGGCTGGAGAACCGGTGTAAACCGTGCGGCGGAAGCAATGACCATCTTTGCGGTAATGTGCGCCGGCCAGTTCCCGATCTTCCACATGGGACGTGTTTGGATGGCCTTCTTTGCATTGCCTTATCCTAATACACGCGGACCTATTATGGGCCAACTTCAACTCACCGTTGATTGTGGGACGTATTTGCGATTTCAACTTATTTCACTGTTTCCCTTTTGTTCTGGTATTCCGGTTTGCTTCCGGATCTGGCAACAGTTCGGGATCGTGCTAAAACTAAATGGCGAAAACATTTGTATGGAGTGCTGTCTTTTGGCTGGACAGGATCTACCAAACACTGGCAGAGGCATGAAAGCTTTTCACTGGTATTGGCAGGTTTGAGTACACCACTGGTACTTTCTGTGCATACCATTGTATCCTTTGACTTCGCCACTTCCATTGTTCCCGGCTGGCATACCACCATCTTCCCGCCTTATTTTGTTGCTGGTGCCATCTTCTCCGGATTTGCCATGGTGCAGACCCTGATGCTGATCACCCGGAAAGTGATGAACCTGGAAGAATATATTACCTTGGAGCATATTGAGGCGATGAATAAAGTAATTGTACTGACCGGTTCTATTGTTGGTTTTGCCTATCTCACGGAATTGTTCATGGCCTGGTACAGTCAGAATATTTATGAACAGGAGCACTTCTGTAAATCAGTCGAATCTGCAGTCCTTATGGATGGAGTTATTGGCTGATGATGAGCTGTAACGTGATTTCACCGCAGTTGTTCTGGTTCAAGAAACTGCGACGGAATTATTGTTCACTTTTTTCATGAGTATCGTTGTAAATATCGGTATGTGGTTTGAGCGTTTTGTGATCATCGTTACCTCAGTTTACCGCGATTATCTACCTTGTAGCTGGAGCACTTATTATCGCGCCCACGTATTTGGGAGGTTGGATTTTATCTGGGAACTTTGGGTTGTTCTTCACCTGTTTTTTCCTGTTCGCCAAATTCTTCCCGGTTATTGCCATTGCGGAGATCAAGCATGTGCTGAAGAAAATCGGGCGAAACTTATAAGACATAATATGGATAAGGACTGAGAAAGGAATGAGCTGATGAGCATGTTCATACGAGTGAACGTGATCACATGATCAGTTAATGAAAGCATTTGAGAATTCGTAACTCGTAAATAAATTATATGGCAGTAAAAAAATTTGTAGTCGGCTGTTTTGATGATGAAACGGTATTGTTTCCTGCTGTTAACAAAGTGCGGAAGGCAGGGTATAAGATCCATGATGTTTATACCCCTTTTCCGATTCATGGCCTTGATAATGCAATGGGACTGAGGGATACCAGTCTGCATACTGCCGGATTTATCTATGTCTTCGGAACAACTACCGCAGTTACGTTTCATGAGTTGGGTTTTTACCAAAGACTGGCCTTTGAATATTGGTGGTAAACCGCATTTCGCCTTACCGGCATGGATACCGATCACTTTTGAGTTGACCGTTTTGTTGCTGCTGTAGGCATGGTACTGACTTTTTGTTATATCTGCCAACTGGCACCTTTTGTGAAGAAACATCATTTTCATGCACGGGCAACAGATGATCTGTTTGTGATGGTGATTGAATGTACCGGCAAAACAAATGAAGAAGAAGTGAAAGGCTTTCTGGCAGCAATGCGGAGCAAAAGAAATCAATGTGCAGGTTGCTGAAACCGACTGGTGGCTGGGCAGGTATGACAAAGACCAGAAACTCTTTGAAGCAGAAGAACTAAAGCTTGAATAGCAATAAACAGAAATTAAGATCAGTATAATGAAAAAAATATCAATTATATCTATTGCGGCACTCGGGGCGGTAATGATCATTAGCTGCAGTAGATATAAAACGCAAGCCCAGAAAGTATATATGCCAGATATGGCCTATAGCCGGGCAGTTGAAACATATCTATCTCTGCGATACACTCGTAGGCACAGGGAATTAATTATAATGCAATCCCGGTAGCGGAACGATTAAAAGAGGAGAGATATTTCCCTTTAGTCTAGAAATGGATAAGGAGGGAGATTCGGTAAATTATATTTTGTCGCAGCCAGGTTCCTAATCCGTTTCCTGCACTTGATCCAGTTAAATTAAAAGAAGCGGAAAGATTTTATCTCGTTAATTGTGGTATTTGTCATGGAGCCAAACTGGATGGCAATGGCCCATTGTATAAAGATGGTGATGGTCCGTATCCTGCTGCCCGCAACCTGGTGGGTGATCCAAATATTTGAGTATGCCAGAAGGACCAATGTTTTATTCACTTACCTATGGAAAAACCTGATGGGAAGTTATGCGTCCAGTTAAGCACTACCCAACGCTGGATGGTGATTCATTATATCAGGAGTAAACAACCTGCCGGGAAAACAGCGATCGCGGCTGGCGCCAGATTCAACAGCAAAGAAATAACTAAACCAGAATAACGATTTCGAATTACTAAATTGATGATAATGGCTAAAAAAGAATTCTTCGAAATTCCGGAAGGATACAGAACCTGGTCCCTGGGGTTGATGGGGGTGGGCGTTCTGGCAATATTGATTGGATATTTTGTTTATGGAACCGGCGGCCACGGTATGAGAAGAGATTATGCACCATAAAACCCGGTTCTGGGCGTCTTTATGCATAACAGTGTGTTCTTTTTATTAGTAGCCAATGCAAGTATGTTTTTTATCTGCGCTACAACACTTGCCTTGGGTGGATGGCAAATGGGTTTTCGCCGGGTACCGGAAGCCATTTCGGCAGCTGTTATCCCATTAGGCATTATTGCACTTGCTTGTTCTGCTGGCTATAGCGTTTGGGGGTCCGGAAATGTCTCATATTTATCATTGGACTGATACAGCTGCTGTACAAAAGGATAGTATTTTAAAGGGAAAGAAAGGGTTTCTGAATGTTAATTTCTTTACGATATGGACGATACTGGCTATTGGATTGTGGATTGTTCTTGGGATATAAGATGCGTCAATTATCGCGTTCGCTGGACGAAAATCCGTTGCCGGATAGAATCGGGTAGTAAATATATCTGGAAAAATACGGTTTGGGCAGCGTTGTTTATTGTTTGGTTCTGCCTTAACTGTAATGTCTACCGTGCCCTGGCTCTGGCTGATGAGTATTGATGCACACTGGTTCAGTACTATGTACAGTTGGTATACTTTTGCCAGTACCTTTGTGGCAGGTATGGCTCTGATTGCATTGTTTGTCGTGTATTTGAAAAACCAGGGTTACCTGGAATATACGAATGAAGAGCACCTGCATGATCTCGGTAAATTCATGTTTGCTTTTTCCGTATTCTGGACCTATCTATGGTTTTCCCAATATATGCTGATCTGGTATGCCAATATTCCGGAAGAAACAGTTTATTTCAAGTCGAGGGTTGCCAACGATACTAAAGTAGGGGCCTATAGCGGAATATTTTGGTTTCAGTTTTTAATCAATTTCCTTGCTCCTTTGTTAATACTAATGAGAAGAGGATCGAAACGAAACTATACTACTATTACTATTATGGCAATTGTGATCATTTTTGGTCACTGGCTTGATTTCTACCAGATGATTTTTGCCAGTGTTCTGAAAGACCACGTAGAATTGGGATGGTTTGATTTTGGGGTGGCAGCGGGGTTTGTTGGATTGATATTATTTAGTACCGCTCGGGTGTTGAGTAAATACCCGCTGATTGCTAAGAACCATCCATTTATTAAAGAAAGCATTATTCATCATACATAAGATGTACCGTACAACGAACGTTGATGAATTGAAAATAAGAATTGTTTTGGCCAAATAAAACTTTAAGAAAATCATGGCAACATCTGCAATTTTCCTGGTAGCGATCCTCACATTGGGATTTCTGATAACCTTTCAGATAGCGAAAGCCAGCGAATATGTATCTGTGCTGAAAGGGGAAAAGAAAGCTTTTGAACAAAGTAACCGGGTAAATGCCTTTCTGATGGTGGTGTTCCTGGTATTGGGACTGGTGGGCGTATGGTGGTGCAACGAGTTGTTTTATAACAAAACATTATTGCCTTATCCTTCTGCATCAGATCACGGAGAAAAAATAGACCTGATGCTATGGATCACCATTATAATTACGGGGGCAGTATTTTTTCTTACGCAGATACTTTTGTTCTGGTTCGCATACAAATACCAACATAAAGAAAACAATAAGGTTTTTTACTTTCCCCATAACAACAAGCTGGAAGTATTATGGACCACCGTTCCGGCCATCTTTCTTTGTGTTTTGGTTGGATTCGGATTGTATTATTGGTTCCAGATAACCGGCGAAGCGCCTGCCAATGCCCTGAAAGTAGAAGTAATCGGCAAACAATTTGGTTGGATATACCGATATGAAGGAAAAGACAAGAATTTTGGTAAAAAATATTTCAGGAACATCGACGAAGCAAATGGTAACCAGTTAGGACTTATTTGGGACGATCCTGCCTCCCGCGATGATATTGTGGTTAATCAAACCATGTATGTAGTAAAAGACCAGCCGGTAAAATTGATTATTGGATCGAGAGATGTAATTCATGATGTGGGTCTTCCTCATTTCCGTTTGAAAATGGATGCAGTTCCCGGCACACCCACTACTATGTGGTTTACGCCGAAGTACACTACAGATGAAATGAAAAAGATTACTAACAATCCTGAGTTTGAATATGAGATTGCCTGCGATCAAATGTGTGGAAATGGTCACTACTCCATGAAGGGAATTCTTAAGGTAGTAACCCAATCGGAATTTATTTTGTGGAGAGCACAGCAAAAATCAGCATATTCCCTTGCTTTTCCCGAAGCCGCGCCCGCCAGCGCTGCAGATAGTACAAAAAAAGCAACGGCAGCTATTTCGATCAAAGCAAGAGAAGTAAAAAATTAAACTAATATCCGTTAAACCGAATTTTTCGACTTTCAAAACATTTTATCATGAGCAACGAAACAGTAATGCATGGTCAACACGAGGTAGTCACCACTCATGACGTGCAGCATGATGAGCATCATGTCCATCATCATAAAGAAACATTTATTACAAAATACGTTTTCAGCCAGGATCATAAAACCATCGCCAAGCAATTTTTGATCTCTGGTATGGTATGGGCCCTGATTGGCGGTTTAATGTCGGTATTGTTCCGCTTGCAATTGGGCTATCCTGATTCTACTTTTCCTTTCCTGGAAGATATACTCGGTCGATGGGCTAAAGGGGGAAAGATAAGCGCCGAAAATTATTATGCTCTGGTAACCATGCACGGAACGGTGCTGGTATTTTTTGTATTAACGGGTGGGTTGAGCGGAACCTTCGCAAACTTTTTAATTCCGCTGCAAATTGGTGCCAGAGACATGGCCTCGCCGTTCTTGAATATGTTATCGTACTGGTTCTTTTTCCTGGCAAGTGTGGTAATGATTTCTTCTTTGTTTGTTCAAACGGGTCCCTTTAGCGGAGGATGGACCGCCTACCCGCCATTAAGTGCGCTGGGAGACGCCTCGCCCGGATCGAAAGTGGGAATGGACCTCTGGATTACGGCTATGGCCTTGTTCGTAGTCTCTTCATTACTCGGGGGTCTTAACTATATTTCAACAGTATTGAATCTGCGTACGAAAGGAATGAGTATGACCCGATTGCCATTGACAATTTGGGCATTGTTCTTCACGGCGGTATTAGGAGTATTGTCCTTTCCTGTTTTGTTATCCGGATTTATTCTTCTTTTATTCGATCGTCATGCCGGTACCAGTTTCTATCTTTCAGATATATTTATTTCCGGCGTGGGTCCTTTACCCAATGAAGGAGGAAGCGCTATCCTGTTCCAGCACCTGTTCTGGTTTCTTGGTCACCCCGAAGTATATATCATCCTGTTGCCTGCCATGGGTATGGCTTCAGAAATATTATCGGTTAATTCCCGTAAACCCATCTTTGGATATATGGCGATGGTGGGTTCCTTATTTGCCATATGTATCCTGGCCTTCCTTGTGTGGGCGCATCATATGTTTGTAACTGGGTTGAATCCGTTTCTTGGTTCTGTTTTCGTGTTACTCACTCTATTGATCGCGGTGCCTTCAGCCATTAAAGTATTCAACTGGTTGACTACTCTATGGAAAGCAAATATCCGGTTCACCCCGGGTATGATGTTCGCGCTCGGTTTTGTGAGTTTATTTATCTCCGGTGGATTAACAGGTATCTGGTTAGGTAACTCAACACTCGATTTGCATTTACATGATACGTATTTTGTAGTGGCTCACTTCCACATTGTAATGGGCGTAAGTGCATTTTTTGGAATGTTCGCCGGAGTCTATCATTGGTTTCCTAAAATGTTTGGACGCTTCATGAATAATACCATGGCGTATATTCATTTCTGGGTAACACTGGCCGGCGCTTATATGATCTTCTGGCCGATGCACTATGAAGGTTTGGCCGGTATGCCCCGCCGTTATTTTGATTATTCGAACTGGGAATCCTTTAAACAATTTGCCGACCTGAACCGCTTTATCTCCACGGTAGCCATGGTCGTATTTGCAGTGCAATTATTATTTGTGTTTAACTTTTTCTATAGCATCTGGAAAGGAAGAAAAGTGACCAGTCTAAATCCCTGGGGTGCCAATACACTGGAATGGACTACACCGCTCCGTCCGGGTCATGGAAACTGGCCGGGAGAAATTCCGGAAGTGCATCGCTGGGCCTATGATTATGGTAAAGATGGAAGAGAGTTTATTCCACAAACTGAGCAGGTAAGTGCGGAGGAAAGTAAGCATCATTAAGAGTCGGGAAGTCGGTAAGTCGGGAAGTCGGCAAGATGTACCATTGAAATAATCTTGCATTCGGACCTTCGGTCTTCCGGACATTCAGACTTCCAAGAGTAACAAATATTTTTCGATGTCGAAGGAAACCGTGAAGCAAAAAAGTTCTTTTACAATAGCAGGTAAACTGAGTGATTACAGGCTGCTGATTAAATTCAGCCTGAGCTTCATGGTTGCATTTTCATCAGTAATCAGTTATTTGCTGGCCCCTAAAGTAGTAGCCTACGATTGGAGCATGATCATTCTTTTGTTCATCGGCGGTTTGCTTGTTACGGGAAGCGCCAATGCGGTAAATGAAATTGCTGAAAAAGATACGGATGCGCTAATGAAACGAACGGCTAACCGCCCGCTGGCATCCGGCAGAATGAGTACCACAGAAGCATGGACGGCTGCAACCGTGATGTTGTTGGCAGGAATGTTCATTCTCTGGAATTACTTTAACCCGCTATCGGCAATTATTGCCCTGGTAAGTTGGTTTGTGTATGCATTCATGTATACCCCACTTAAAAAAGTAAGTTCCATATCAGTATTAGTGGGAGCTATTCCCGGGGCGTTACCTTGTTTAATTGGATGGGCCGCGGGTAACGATGATATAAGTATGGGAGGCTGGATATTATTTGCTATCCAATTTTTCTGGCAGTTCCCGCATTTTTGGGCAATTGCCTGGGTGGCTCACAAGGATTATACAAACGCGGGGTTTAAGCTGATGCCTTCGGTGGAAGGGCCCACCAAATATTCAGCTATCCAATCAGTGATATACTCGCTGGTTTTGATACCGGTGGGAATGATTCCGTACTGGTTTGGCATGAGCGGTATTATTGGGTTCTGGATTGTGCTCGTGGCCAACTTATTCATGGTTTGGCAATGCGTGCGGTTGTTCAGGGAAATGGAACGAAAAGCGGCCCGGAGGGTAATGTTCAGCAGTTATTTTTATCTGCCGATAGTATTGCTGGCCCTGTTGGCCGATAAAACCTGGTAAAATTGATAAATTAATATAAAGTGATTACAGAAACAGTGAGTTCGCAACGTAAAAGAATACATCCGCATAAGTTTACCCTTTGGGTAGCTATTGCCAGTATTATTATGATGTTTGCCGGTTTAACAAGCGCCTACATTGTAAAAGGCAGCTTACCGGGATGGGTAAACATAATTATCCCAAAGCTCTTTTATTACTCAACGGGAGTTATGTTGTTAAGCAGTTTGACAATGCAAATGGCGGTAAAGTCATTTAAAGAAAGAAATATGCGGCCCTATCGCAGGTGGATAACATTGACTGCTTTATTGGGCGCCGCATTTATTGGTATGCAGATCATTGCTTTTATGCAATTGTACAACCAGGGGGTCAGGATGGAAGGTTCGGGAGCGGGACAATTCCTGTATATTATTTTTGGGCTGCATGCGTTGCACGTGATAGGGGGAGTGATTGCCTTATTGGTTTTATTTTTTAAAGCGTTCAGTGCAAAGATCCGGAGTTATAACCCGGTACCCCTTGAGGTAGTAGCAACCTACTGGCATTTTGTAGATCTGTTGTGGGTGTACCTTTTTGTTTTCTTTTTGTTTAAAGTGTAAAGCTGATTCATACGATTTTTTACTAGAACCTATATAAAACAGTAACATGGCACAAGCAGTACCGGCAAATACGAAATGGTGGAGTGGTGGCAAAAGCCCCTTTAACCTGGAGTATGGAAAACTGATGATGTGGTATTTTTTGATGAGTGATGCGTTCACTTTTGGGGCATTTTTGATTTCTTACGGAACGGTCCGGATGAGCAGTAACGGATGGCCCGATCCTAACCATGTATTTCAATCGGCCCCATTTCTTGGATCAGGATTGCCATTGGTATTTGTGAGCTTGATGACCTTTATCCTTATCGTAAGTTCAGTAACGATGGTGCTGGCCGTGCACGAAGGACATAATATGAATCGGAAAGGAGTAGTGAAATGGCTTATCTGGACAATAATAGGTGGTCTCGCGTTTCTGGGATGCCAGGCATGGGAGTGGACACATCTATATCATGAGGGGGCCTGGTGGGGAAGGATTCCTATTTATGAAGGCAGTCATTTCTTAAATGCAAATGGATCTATCCCCTCCACCAATTTTTCTAATTTCTTTTTTACCATAACAGGTTTTCATGGATTTCACGTTTTCTCCGGGGTGATTATTAATGTCATCATGCTCATTATGGCAATGAATGGGGCATTTGACCGGAAGGGACATTATTTAATGATTGAAAAGGCCGGGTTGTACTGGCACTTTGTGGACCTGGTTTGGGTGTTCGTATTTCTTTGCTTTTACTTATTGTAATTATTAATGGCGTATTTAATTTATTTATAAGTTTTATATGGAAAATCAACAAACGGTATCTCCCGAAGTAACTTTTGCCCCGCATCACGCCGACTCCAAGACAGTGGTGCGCAAAATTCTGAAGACAACATTGATTCTCAGCATTATCACTATTGTTGAATTGGCATTGGGGTACACCATCTTCTTCATGCATAAAAATCCCGACCACAGCACGGGGCTCGTGTTGGCCATTAAAGGGGTTATCGTGATATTGTCATTAGCGAAAGCTTTTTATATTGTATCTATCTTTATGCACCTGGGCGATGAAATCCGCAACATGATCATGACCATTGTGGTACCACTTTTATTATTCGTATGGTTTATCGCGGCTTTTATGTGGGATGGAAATTCATATAAAAACCTTAGAAACAGTTACGACCCACACCATAAACAACAAATGAATGAAAAGCCGACCAATAAAAAACCGGCTGAGGAGCAAAAAGAGGGACAGAAGCCAGGAGCCATCCATTAATGAAAATTAATAATACACCCGATAGGAACCATTTCGTTTTTTCGGAATGGTTTTTTTCTTACTGCACTACTGCATTGCATCCGTTCGTGCAATACCTTTGTGCCTCAATTTTTTTATTGTGAGTACGAAAGCATTATTGGCCCTCGGAATAGCGGTACTATTACCGGTGTTGAGTTATTTATTAGTCAAAGGATATAGCGATGACGCCGTTCAGATGCCCCCGCGATATTTTGCAGATTCCGTGATCAATAAGGTGGTAGATGGAAAAAGCGTAAGCGACACCCTGTGGCATAAAGTAACAGATATAACGCTCACCAACCAGTTAGGTGATACTGTTTCGCTCAGCAGTATTCCCGACAAAGTACTCGTTGTCGATTTCTTTTTCACGAGGTGCCCCAGTATTTGCCCGGGCATGACAAAGAACATGAAGCGGTTGCAGGATATGATGACCTCCCGGGACCCCCGTAAGATAATTGATATCTCTTTGGTACATTTTTTATCCTTTAGTATTGACCCCCTGCGCGATTCCCCGTCGGTATTAAAACAATATGCGGATAAAAATGGCGTGGATCATAACCGGTGGTGGATGCTCACCGGCGACCAGCAAAAGATTTATGATTTTGGAATCCAGGAACTGAAACTCGGAATTATAGATGGCAAGGGACAAGATACACTGTTCGACCATTCTCCCAAATTTGTATTACTCGATAAAGACCGTGTTGTTAGAGGTTACTATAACGGACTGGATACTGCACAAATTTTAAAGCTGTCGCAGGATATTGTTTTTCTTTCGTTGGAAAGAGACAAAAAGAAACCATCGGTTATTTTTAACCAATTAAAACAATTATGGCCCGTATTTGTGATAGTTATATTGGCTGTTTTCTTTTTTGTTTTTATCAATATCCGTTCAAACAGAAAATATAAGATATAAGTATGTTGCCCCCTGTTTTATCAAAGAATGATTCGAAAGCCCGCTGGCTGATTGGCATCTTTTCCATCATAGTATTTGCCGTGATTGTTGCCTTGGGGAGAATTAAATTGAATGTTCAGCTGGATTTCGATCCGCATATATTTGCGCGTATCAATGCAGCAGTAAATTCTTGTGTATCGATACTGCTTTTAGCCGCCCTGGCAGCGGTAAAACGAAAGAACTATATCCTGCATAAGCGGTTGATGATTTCCGCAATGATTCTGTCGATGATATTCCTGGTTTCTTATATTGCTCATCACTTATTAGCAGGAGAAACAAAGTTTGGAGGAACCGGAAGTATACGATACGTCTACTTCATAATTCTAAGCACTCATATTTTCCTGGCGGCCATCATCCTTCCATTTATATTATTTACAGCCTATCGCGCTTTAGTAGCCGAATGGCCCCGCCATCGCAGGCTGGCAAAAATTACCTGGCCCATTTGGTTTTATGTAGCTGTAACCGGCGTAGCGGTTTATTTTATGATCAGTCCGTATTATACCTGATAAGATAGACTTCCACAACCTTCATAAGAATAATTATGTCAGCAAAAACCACCAGCTATTTTCGTACTATTCGCATTATCCATAACTCTTTACTGGTCGGATTGATTTTTTTTGCGGCAACCGTTTTCTTCCTGGTGCGAGGCGGGAAGTTCCCACCAGTAGGCAATGGTTCATTAGACAGAATATTACAAATGGCGGCGCTGCTGGTAGCGGGTATTCTCCTGATGATAGGGTTCAGGTTATTCAGGAAAAAAATTATCGTTCTGCATAAATCACCCGATCCTGCAAAGAAGAAATTAGATCAATACCGGAGTGCCTGTATAAACTGGTGGTCTATGATAGAGATTCCTGGTATAGTTGCCATTATATGTTTTCTTCTAACCAACAACTATGCTTTTTTTGCATTGGCTTGCTTTCTTATCATATTGTTGGCTTTATTTATTCCACGTGCAGATAATATTATTCTGCTGCTTAAGCTAAATAGGGACGAAGTAATGAAGTTGGAGGAAGGGAACTAAAATTCAATTTACTACTAAGGGT
This sequence comes from uncultured Chitinophagaceae bacterium, assembly GCA_963775145.1. Taxonomy (GTDB): domain Bacteria; phylum Bacteroidota; class Bacteroidia; order Chitinophagales; family Chitinophagaceae; genus Endoryza. The sequence continues at coordinate 19,711 of CAVZHZ010000001.1, read as the reverse complement.
TAATACTTGCCTTCCTGTTCTGGTATTTTATTAGTTGATACTATATGTTTTGATTTTGCGTATTGATGGACGAAATCAATATTCAACTATGAAGAGCCCCGGCTTTCTTCTGATGACCGCTTTTTTCTTATTGTTTGCCCATACCAGTGTTGCCCAGGAAAAGGATACCGCCCGTATAGGTATTTATATCAATTCTCTTTATGATTTCAGGATCGATAATAAAAGCTTCATGGCCGATTTCTGGATGTGGGTGAATCACCGGCAGGAAAATAGCAAGTTTGAGAATGTAATTGAAATTACCAATAGTAAGTCTGCCGAGTTCAGTCATTTTACAACAGAAAAAAAATCGCAGGGGGAATGGGTTACTCAAAAGTGTAAGGCTGAAGTGATGCATCAGTGGGATGTTTCCTGTTTTCCGTTTGATAAGCAATTGTTGCGAATCGAGATTGAAGATTCGGAATATGATACCTCCCGGATGGTATATATGGCAGATACGGTGAACTCGAGAATGGATACCACTTTTAATTCGAAAGAGTGGAAGATCAATAAATTTTCCATTAAGGAGGATGTTCGCAGTTACAATACTACTTATGGTAATCCTGATCTCTCCGGCCAGAGTTCCTATCCGCGCGTAGTGGCTCAAATAGAAATTACCCGGATTAACTCCTGGGTAATGCTGGCCAAGATGCTAACCGGAGCCTATGTTGCTTTCTTTATTTCCTGTTTGGTATTTTTTGTTTCATCGGATAACCAGGATTCGCGTTTCGGGTTGTGCGTAGGGGGCTTATTTGCGGCTATAGGAAACAAGTATATTGTAGAATCGGTAGTGCCTACTTCTACCACTAATACGTTAATGGATAATGCACACAATCTTACCTTTACCTTTATTTTACTAATCGTGTTGGTGATTGTATTATCCCTGCACCTTTTTGAATCAGGAGATGAGGCCAAAAAGAAGTTATCACATCGCATCGACAAAACAGCCTTTGTTGCCATTGTTACTGCCTATACCCTGATTAATGCCTGGTTAGTTTACCGGGCGAGCAGGTAAAAGTTTATTTAGTAATCATCAGTGGGTGGAATCTTTAATCCTAATAGTTTTTGATAAGCATTAATTTTCTTCCTTCAGAATCAAATACAAATTTGTTAAAACAGAATTTCTGCCGGATCCCAGAATCTTGTCTCAAAATCCACCACCGTATTATTTTCTACGATGACGCCTTCTTTTTTTAATAACTCTTCCATTTGGGTAGGCGATTCAAAATGCTGTTTTCCGGATAACATTCCATTCCGGTTAACTACCCGGTGCGCCGGAACCTTTGGTTTTACTTTGTGTGCGCCATTCATGGCCCAGCCTACCATCCGGGCAGAAAGTTTAGTGCCGAGGCAGGCGGCAATAGCGCCATAAGAAGTAACTCTTCCCTTAGGAATCTGCCGGGCTACTTCATACACCTGTAAGAAAAAGGAGTCTTCTTTTTTACCGGAAGGTTTAACCGCTTTTAGCTTTGTGATACTCTTTTTATTCCTGGGAGCAGCCATAATTTACCTGGTTTTCTGTTGCAACAGCCCGGACCGCTTTGGTTCCGGTACATTTTCATAATTATAAGGGCAGTGAGTACATCCATTCCCGCAACAATATCCTTTTTCCAAATGATATTTCTCGGTAAGAACGATATATCCTTCCTCATTATAGTAAAAGTCAATTTTCTCGGTTAGTTTCTCTTTCAAGAATCAATTCTTTTAATTGGTTGTTTTTATCGGGTAACAGCGATGCCGGCAATTTAAATTTTAAATAATGAACCTGGTTGCTTTGCGCAATATCCAGTTTTTCGTAATGCGTTTTTATCTGCAAAACCGGGTCCGTTGGGGCAGAAGCATACAAATCATTGATATCTGTTTCGGTTTCTATGTTGTATAAATGCAATACGTCCCTGGTAAAATTATATAGTACCGGCGAATCTGTTTTCAAATGTATATAACTACCAGGACCGATAATTTGTTGGTACAGGCGAAGAAAGTTAGGATGCGTCAATCGTTTTTTGGCCCGGGAGATCCGCAAGTGCGGATCCGGGAAGGTGAGCCATATGTCTTCTACTTCCCCGGAAGTGAAATAATCCCTTATCTTATCGATATGCGTTCGCATGAACGCCACATTCTGGAAGCCCTCTGCCAGGGCGGTCTTTGCCCCTACCCAAATTCGATTTCCTTTCAGGTCTATGCCAATAAAATTGCGATGAGGAAATAACCTTGCCATTCCCAGGGTATATTCTCCTTTTCCACAGGCCAGTTCGAGTGTGATGGGATGATCATTCTTAAATACTTCTTTCCATTTGCCTTTAATACCGGCTGGGTATTGAAAAACATTGGAAAATGTTTTTATTTCTGCGAAGCGGATGAGTTTTTTTTGGCCCATGAGCCGCAAAAATAGAAATGTAAAATGTAAAATGCAGAATGTAAAATGCAAAAGTCTGCATCGGTCATCTGTTAACCTTGGTTCCGAACCATAATAAAACAAGAAACCCCTACCGGGAACGGAAGGGGCTAACAATCTCTTCAATACTTGCTTGCTTGTTAGAGATTATGAGAAAAATTGGCTGTAGAGGGAGGACTCGAACCTCCACGGGGCAGTTAGCTACAGTACAAAGATTAGTGGTCAACCCTGGTCGGCGTTGTTACGTCGGCTCTATGCTGCGTTTGTCCTGTTATCCCCACCCTCGAGACGAGAGGGCATGTCTGCCAAATTTCATCACTCCACAGTATTGCTATAAAAAAAGAACTTCAACAGTGCAATATTACAGTTATTTCGAAATACGTTAACCAATTTTCAATAATAATTTTGAAAATATAGAAATTATTCAAATATTTGCTAAATAATATAAAAACAATTTAAAAAACAAACATATTATGGCAGGCAAATTAAATCTGGATAAACTGGATCTGCAGATCATCCAGGAGATGATGCAAACCGCCGAGGTTTCTTATGCCGATCTGGGCAAAAAGTTGTTTGTGTCCGGGGGAACTATCCACGTTCGTATTAAAAAATTACAGGAAGCAGGAATAGTAAAGGGGACTAAATTAAATGTTGATCTTAAACAGCTTGGGTACGACGTAATTGCATTTATTGGCATATATCTTGAGAAGAGCTCCATGTACGACCAGGTAGCTAAAGAACTCTTTAAGCTTCCGCAAATTGTGCGATTGAATTATACTACCGGGAATTACAGCATGTTTGCTGAAATTGTATGCAAAGATATTAATCAGTTGCGATTTGTTTTGCACGATGAATTGCAGAAAATAAAGGGGATTGAACGAACGGAAACCTTTATTTCCCTGGAGGAGAGTTTTAACCGGAACGTCCAGGTTTTTACGACGTAAATTTCAGCTGGCACAAAGTTTCGATATTCGCCAATTAAATACTATTTTACATTTTGTAAAAACTGCAGAAGTAATAAACTATGAAAAATACATTCTTACCTTGGCTGGCAGTTATAGTGATTTTGGTAGCAATGCCTTACTGTAAAAAGAAATCATCCGATAGCTGCGGAACCGAAACTTCCCTGTCTGTTACCACTACCCCTGCCGCTGGAACTACTGAAGCGCCGGCCCCGGGTCCCACATTTCCGCTTAAAGTGTCTATTACTTCTGCGATTCCGGGTTCGGGAGTAACGATAGAAGTGAAGGCAAGACCTGATGGGTCTGCTACCCCCTTCTTTTCAGAGCAAAGAACCAGTTCAACAAAAGATAATGATTTTACCATAACCGGAGCCCCGGCAACGGTGGTGTGTTTAGTTGAGATATCGGTTACTTCTAAGACCTGCGGTACCAATAAGTGGACCGGCAGTTACCGGTTCTCTAAAAAATAACTTCATGTGCATGAAGGAAAAAGAGTCCGCAGCGCCTCGTGCCTGCGGATTTTTTATGTCTTTACCGATAAGGCATCCCGCAAACCATTGCCCAGTAAATTAAAGGCCAGAACCAAGAGCATAATAGCAAAACCCGGAGCCAGGGCCAGCATGGGGTTATGAGTAATAATAAAATTGAAATTTTCTTTTATCATTAACCCCCAACTGGGCTGGGGTGGTTGTACGCCTATTCCTAAAAAACTTAATCCGGCCTCAATGACTATCGAGGAAGCAAAATTTGATGCCGCTACCACCAAAACCGGACCCATCACATTAGGAAGTATATGCACAAATAAAATGCGCATTGAAGAATACCCAAGCGCCTGAGCAGCCTCTACATATTCCAGTTCCCGCACAACTAAAATTTGTCCTCGTACAATCCGGGCTACATTTACCCACATGGTTAAGCCAATAGCGATAAACACCTGCCAGAAGCCTTTGCCCAGCATCAGGGTAATGGCAAATACCAACAGTAAAGTGGGGATGCTCCATATTACATTAATGAACCAGGTGATAATATCATCGGCCCGTCCGCGGTAATATCCCGCAATAGCTCCAAGCAATACGCCAATAGTCAGGGAGAGTAGCACAGTAATCAACCCTACTCCTAAACTTACGCGTACCCCGATTAACAGGCGACTTAAAATATCACGGCCATATTTATCGGTACCCAGGTAAAATGTTTTTGTTTCTAAATCAACAGAATCAATGAGGATGCTATCAGAAGTATTATAGAGAGGATAAGACACAAATACCGTCGTTTCTTCATCAATATATTGCTCCACCAGGATACTATCCCTTTTTTTTTCAAAATTATTAATCGGTATAAATTGATAGCGGTCGGGCAAGCCGGTTATTAACTGCCTTAAAACAGAAACCGTCCTATTATTTCGTGAGGAAGGAATTTTGAGAAACAATTTAGTGAAGCCTGGTTTTTGTCCGCCGATTTCTACGATCATACGATTGGCAAATGGAGAATGATCAGGAGCAAACCAATAGGCAAATACGGCAATGAATACCGAAAGGAAGATAATAACTATTCCAAACAAAGCTCCTTTGTTTTTTTTCAGCCGCCTCCAGGCATTTCGTGCAGGCCGATTCTTTTTCATAAATTGAAATTAGCCTAATTTTTTATGCGTCGTCCCTTCCATTCAAAGCTGCCAAACCTGCCAAGCCACCCGGCAATAATCGTATAGGCAATATGAAGCGGCTGCAGTAAAAGAAAGTATTTCAGGAGGAATTGCTGGCGGAAGAAAGCAGCAACGGTATGTACAAAAGGAAATTCAATCAGCACTTTAGCTACCAGTAATAAAATAAAAAAGAATAACCAGGTAGGACTAAAAAAAGCGGCAATACCTAAAATGAGAAAACAGAAATTTAATACGTAAACCAGCAATAATACACCCACTATTCTTTTATCATCATAACTTCCAGACTTACTTGCCCAGCGAATGCGTTGATGAAAAAACTGTTTCCAGGATGACATAGCTGCCGTACTTACAATAGCTGCACTACTCTTTAAATAAAACACATTCTCCGGGTATTTCCTGTAAATTTTATGCATCAGCAACATATCATCTCCTGATGGGATATCGTCAATTCCCTTAAATCCCCCTACCTCCATGAATGCGGCTTTTTCGTAGGCCAGGTTGGCTCCATTGCACATCGAATGAATGCGTTTAAATACAGAAGCACCGGTGATTCCTTGCAGGGTAAGAAAGTCGAGAGTCTGAAATACTGACAATAAAGAAGAAGTAGCGGTTATCCTTACGGGGGCCGCAATAAATGTTGCATTGTTTTTTTCGTAAAACCGGGCAATCGTGATAAGCCAATCGACAGGAAACAGGCAATCAGCATCGGTAGTAACGATCAAGGTGCCCTTTGCCAGTTTGATTCCGGTTTCAATTGCTTTTTTCTTATGCGATTGTATTATTTCTCCTTCATTTGTATGATCCGATAGCCGGGTAAACAGAGTGTTTAATCCACGGGGGTTAAATTGGGTAAGTTTATTCCAGGTTTCATCTTCGGAGTAATCATCAATAATTATTACCTGGAAAAGATCTTTAGAATAAGATTGTTGCGAGAGCGATTCTAATAAAGCGTCCACATTCTTTTCTTCATTCCGGACAGCAACAATTATTGATATATAAGTAGCAGGAATGGAATCATTCGATTCAAATTCTGGCATTTGATTCCAGGCACGACGGTAATAATCGATCAGTACGGCATAGATAATCAGTAATACCAGGAATATAAAAAGGAAAACAGCCATTGTTAATGAAGATAGCCAATTACCCTGTTAAATAATTCGAAATGGGGATGAGATTTTTTTCATGTAAAAGCTGGTGTCCGCAGTTTAATAACTCAATGCTGCAATACAATTCTATTCCCCGGCAAAATTTTTCTCCTCTTTCTGAACGGATAATCCGGTCATATTTGCCGTACAGCAGGTGTACGTTAATCTTTTTTTCAGTTATTATTTTTTTCAATTTAACTAAATCCGGGGTCAGGTTTCTGAAACAAGTCCAGCGGAGATACAATTGTTTCCGCATTTTCTTATCGTGTAAAAAATAATGCACAAACTTGAATACACTTTGATTCAGCAGTCCTGCACTATTTAATAATTGGAGTGTCCATAAAAACCAGGCCGGATTATGGATTGTGGCCGCAAACAATTGGTTGCCTATCCAGGTTTGGGTAGATAGCCAATACCAGAAATTAATTTTCAACCCGTCGGGGGCCAGTAAAACAACCCGCTTAATTCGATTGGGAATATCCTGTAATAAGGTCAGAGCCATTCTTCCACCCATACTGTAGGCCAGTAAGGAAAATGGATTATTGCCAAACCCTTGTTTTTCCAATATGGATTCCGTGAGCGACACCAGGTCTGATTTTTCAAAATGCAGTCCTTCGTTCCATTGCGTTTTTCCATGATAAGGAAAATCAATTGCTATAATTGTATATGTGTTTGCCAGGTGTTTTTCCAGGAAATGAAAAGAATATTCTGTCTCTCCATATCCATGAAAACATATTAATGGCTGAACGCCGTGGCCACCATAGCTGTAATGAACAATAGAAGTTTTAAAAGGAATAGTTGAAAAATTCATGCGGGACCTGGCAATTAAATCGAAGGAACATATATACTTTTTATCTACCGTAAATGTAGCGGTAAATTACTGTATCAGTTGTTTTCTATTGTCAATGCGGCGGACTGTACCAGGTTACCGGATAAAATTTCAAGGCCTTTCTTCAGCGTTAAAGAGCTTAAGTTTTTAAAAATACGATTACCGGAAGGAGTAGCCGCGTCTATAATTAACCGGCCAATCTGAGCCGGAAGAAGATTTCCTCCAAACCCATTGCCGTTATTACTGGCCGTTGTGGAAATTCCATTGCCCAGTCTTAAAATACTGTTGGTGCCAAAATTATAAGGGCAACTGATTGCCTGGCTACTTCCACTCAGCGGCGGATCGATTATCTGCAAGGTACCACCCGTGAAGGAAAACGTACTTCCTCCTGCTATGCTGAATAAGTGGGCATTTTCACCAGCGCTGCTACTGGCGGAACCGGTATTGCCATCAATAACCAGTTCCCCGTTATTCATCATGAACGAACTGCCGGAAAATTGATTCAATCGACCATAAATTATGAACTTGCCATTGGTAATCGAAAGGGTTCCGTTAATGGTAACTTCGTGGTTGCAAAAAGATGGGTCACCTACCTGCACCTGTACAGAAGAGTTGTTGATTGTTACAGTACCACCAGCGGCTACTGATAGCCCCCTGACTTGCACCGAAGTGTTAAACACAAGGGTATGACCAGGTAATACGGCAATGGAATCGGCCGCTGTAGGGATAATACCTTTATCCCAGGTAGCCGGGTCATTCCAGTTACCACTCATCCGGGTGCGGTTGATAGTAGTATTAAATATATCCTTTGCTAACACTTGCTTATATAGCATATGATGCCCAGCATTGTTAAGATGGATATTATCAAATGGAGAAGCAAACTGCGGCAGTATAGTATTATCATTGATGTTTACAATAGAATCAAAGAAGTTGATCGCGTAAAAACCAAAGCGGTTTACAATCGAGTCTTTTAATATTTTCAGCCTTTCCCTGGAAGCCGCATCAAATTGCGTGCGGGGTTGCGTGGTGGAAATGAAACAAATTCTCCCTTCTTTATTGGCAGAATCTTTAATGGTCTGAAAGGCTTTCATAATGCTGTCGGTGGGCAACCCGCCAACCTGGAAATTATTCGACACAAAGCTTACAATGATAATATCAGGAGCCAGGCTGTTGGCTTTAGTAATATTTCGCTCCGGGTCGGGAAGAGAATAGAAAGGGGCCGGAGTATACCAACTGGGCAACCCGTTATAAGGATCGTACCCCCCCAGCGCAATATTATATACGGTATCAAGTACCCCTTGCTGGTATTTATAATAATAGTTGACCCGTCGCACCCAGGAACTGTCAATAGCAGGTTGGGCACCGGTACCAAAGGCCGTGGAAGAACCTATTATTACCAATTTCTTAGGTTGCGATTTCGAGGAAATGGACAATAACAATAAAACCATCGGGAGGATAACCTTTCTCATAATACAGCTACACGGTTTTGACAAAAATCATCGATAAAAATACAGATTTGGAAAGATAATAGACTGGGTGGGCACTAAAAAGCCTTGGAGGAAGCCAACAGCCTGTTCAGGAGGCTAACCGGCAAAAAAAATCCCCAGAAAAACTTGTACCAATCGGGTAAATGCTGTAGGTTTGAATAGTTGTATAAACAACTATATGCCAAACAACCAATTTAGAAAGGGAGAGTTATACAGTTTTATCACTGGCAAGGCGTCTATTGCAATTGCCCGGCGGTTGCAAAAGAAATTCAATACAGCAGAATTAAACCTGACTATAGAACAGTGGAGTGTTTTATATCATTTATGGAAGCAGGATGGTATTAGCCAGCAGGAGTTGTGTAATGCTACCTACCGCGATAAACCAAGTATCACGCGGTTAGTAGATAATTTGGAAAAATTGCAATTAGTAAAGCGGGTGCCGTCTGATTCAGACAGGAGAATTAATCTTATTTATTTGACAAAACAGGGCCAAAAATTACAGGAAGATACTATGGGGCTGGCAGAAGAAACCCTGAATGAGGCCCTGGAAACAGTACCCGCCGATAAAATTGAAGTGTGTAAAGAGGTATTACAGGTGGTGTATGACAACCTCAATAAGGAAAGTGAGTAATCAAAATAGCGAAGGGACTGAATGGGTGGATGATATCGCTTTTGAAAAGTACACTTTCAAAGATAAACTGACTATATCACTTTTTTAAACTATAAACAATGAGCACCGAAATCAAAAAATCCATTTTATTAAAAGGCGGCGAATGGCTGATCCGGGAAAGTTCAGCATTTGAAACTTTTATTCCGGAAGATTATAACGAAGAGCAACAGATGGTAAAAGATATGTGTGCCTCCTTCCTGGATAGCGAGGTGTTACCCATATTGGATCGCATTGATAAAATGGAACAGGGCCTCATGCCATCCCTGGTAAAAAAAGCGGGCGAACAGGGGTTGCTCGGTACTTCTGTACCGGAACAATTCGGAGGGTTAGGAAAAGATTTTATTACTTCTACGCTGGTGAACGAAGGACTGGGTGGTGGTTTTTCATTTTCAGTAGCCATTGCGGCCCATACTGGTATCGGAACGCTACCTATTTTATATTTTGGCACAGAAGCGCAGAAAGAAAAATACATTCCTAAACTAGCCAGCGGAGAATGGAAGGGAGCATATGGATTAACGGAACCCAATAGCGGCAGCGATGCGCTGGGCGCCAAAAGTTCGGCCAAGTTAAGTGCGGATGGCAAGCATTATATTTTAAATGGACAGAAATGCTGGATCACGAATGGCGGATTTGCCGATGTATACACCGTATTTGCAAAGATTGATGGAGATAAATTCACTGCTTTTATCATAGAGAGAGGATTTGAAGGATTTACCCAGGGACCGGAAGAACATAAAATGGGTATCAAAGGTTCTTCAACAGTACAATTGTATTTCCAGGATTGTAAAGTGCCGGTTGAAAATGTACTCGGAGAAATTGGCAAAGGACATATCATCGCATTTAATATTCTGAACATTGGCCGGCTCAAATTATGCGCAGCTGCTTTAGGCGGGGCCAAGAGAGCCGCTACTACTTCCATTGTTTATGCCAATACCCGCGAACAGTTTAAGCAACCCATTGCTAATTTTGGTGCCATTAAAAATAAGTTGGGAGAAATGGCCATCCGGATGTGGGTGTGCGAAACTGCATTATATAGGGCCAGCAAGTGGGTAGACGATAAAGAACATGAATTACTCGCTGCCGGTAAACCATTTAATGAAGCATTGTTAGGCGCCGCGGAGGAATATGCCATTGAATGTGCCATTTTAAAAGTGTATGGAAGCGAGGTATTGGATTTTATAGTTGATGAAGGTGTTCAAATTCATGGTGGAAATGGATATAGTGATGAGTATGTTATATCGAAAGCCTATCGCGACAGTCGCATAAACCGGATTTATGAAGGCACCAATGAGATAAACAGGTTATTAACGGTAGACATGGTAATGAAAAGAGCTATGAAAGGCAAACTTGACCTGATGGGCCCCGCCATGGCTGTTCAAAAAGAACTGATGAGTATTCCTGATTTTGGCAGCAGCGACGATGAAGCATTTGCCAAAGAAAGAAAACTGGTGGAAAGTTTCAAGAAAGCAATTTTAATGGTAGCCGGGGCCGCTGTTCAGAAATTAATGAATAGAATGGAACAGGAGCAGGAAGTGCTGATGAATATTGCCGATATGGCTCTTGATACATACAATGCCGAAAGCGCACTGTTAAGGTTGATGAAGTTGGTTGATCGCAAAGGGGAAGCTGCCTGTAAGTTTGAATCGGATATTGTACGCACTTATTTGTATGATGCGGCAGACCGAATGAACAAGTACGGAAAAGATGCGATTAACGCTTTCGCCGACGGTGATGAGCAGCGTATGATGCTGCTGGGCCTTAAGCGCTTTACCAAGGCAGAACCTTTTAATACCAAAGACGCCCGCAGGAATATTGCCAACAAAATTCTGGCAGATAACAAATACCCGCTCTGATAAATATTAATTGGTTTCAAGGTCCCGGCCCACTGGCCGGGATTTTTGTTTTATTTTCAACTTTCTTTAATAAAATAAAAATTTATGAAACCACTCCCTCGTCGTAAGTTTATAGGGCAGGCCGCTGCTGTCGTCGGTGCCGGCATTTTAACAACTTCCTTTAAAACAAATTCCGTTATGGCAGATAAAACGTTTATCCATCATGTTTATTTTTGGCTGAAGAACCCGGGCAGTGCAGAGGATACAGAAAAACTGGTGGCCGGACTTAGAAAATTATCTGCCGTAAAGACGATTCAATCTTTTCATATTGGCAAACCGGCCGATACTAACCGCGAGGTGATCGATCGATCGTATGCGGTTTCCTGGTGTCTTTTTTTTAAGAATGCAAGTGACCAGGCCAGTTACCAGACCGATCCCATCCATTTGAAATTTATAGAAGAGTGCTCTCCTTTATGGAACAAGGTGATTGTTTATGATTCGATTGATATATAGAATTTAGCGCGTAAGGAAAGGTAAATTCAGATAGGGCGGGCATCTGGATGGACTTTCCTTTTCACAACGCAGGTTCTCGTCCTATTATTTTTCCGGGCGGGGCATCCCATTATGACAAGTCTTGCAGGTTACGATGGGTGCGATTTCCTGCTGTCCTTCTTTTTTATAGTGGAAGAATTTTTTATTGATCCGGCTGGTCATGCGCATCATTTTGCGTGCCATCTCTTTTTCCGGTTTTTCATCACTGGCAAAATCTAGTTTTTTTTCATCGTCTTTTCGTGGACTGTGGCAGTGATTACACTTCACCCCGAGGGCTGCTTTGAAATTATCCATAACAGCCTCCAGTTCATCATGCGTGATATTTTTGGGCAACACTTTCAAATTTCTCTTTGGTTGATCTTGCGGGGGATTGCTTCCGGCTATGCCTAACAAAACAGCAGAAGCAAGGAAGAGAAATACCGTTAGTTTTTTATTCATTTGCATGTCAGGTGGTTTTAGTAGTTCAAGTTAATAAAATTTTCCAAAAGAATATTTTTAATCTAGACCCCTTGAAGCAGGCATATTGTTTCATTAATTGAAGTTACTTTGCCCTATGCGTTCTCCTAAACAAGCGGCTCTGGGGTTTATCTTTATAACCCTCCTGATTGATGTAACCGGTTTCGGAATTATTATCCCGGTAATGCCTAAATTAATTACTCATCTTATTCATAGTAATTTGAGTGATGCGGCCCGTTATGGTGGTTGGATGGTATTGGCGTACGCTACTATGCAATTTCTTTTTGCCCCGGTATTGGGTAATCTGAGTGATAAGTATGGAAGGCGCCCCGTATTATTATTTTCACTTTTTGGATTTGGAATCGATTACCTGTTTCTTGCATTCGCTCCATCAATCGGATGGCTGTTTGTCGGTCGGATCATTGCCGGTATTACGGGAGCCAGTATTACTACAGCTACCGCTTATATTGCCGATATCAGCACCCCGGAAAAAAGAGCGCAGAATTTTGGTTTAGTAGGAGCTGCTTTTGGATTGGGGTTTATTATCGGCCCCGTCATAGGGGGACTGTTGGGAAGCTTTGGGCCGAGGGTTCCTTTCATAGTGGCAGCTTGCCTCGCCTTGCTAAATTGGTTATATGGTTATTTTATTTTGCCGGAATCTTTATCCCTAGAAAACAGGCGTTCTTTTAATTGGAAAAGAGCCAACCCGGTAGGCTCTTTAATACATTTAAAAAGATACCCGGCTATCACGGGTCTTGTTTTCTCCCTGATCTTAATTTATATCGCCGCTCACGCTGTGCAAAGTACCTGGAGCTATTACAATATGCAAAAATTCAACTGGCATGAAAAAGAAGTGGGTATATCCCTCGGGGTAGTGGGAGTCATGGTGGCATTAGTGCAGGGGGTATTAATTCGAAAAACAATACCCCGGTTGGGAAAAGAAAAGAGTGTTTATTTTGGATTAACGCTTTACAGCCTGGGTATGATACTATTTGGTTTTGCCACCCAGGGCTGGATGATGTATGTTTTTACCGTTGTTTATTGTTTGGGCGGAATAGCCGGTCCCGCTTTACAGGGAATAATTTCGAATCATGTACCGGCAAATGAACAGGGAGAATTGCAGGGCGGATTAACAAGCCTGATTAGTTTGACTTCAATTATTGGTCCCCCGGTAATGACCGGTTTGTTTGCCTATTTTACCGACACCCATGCTCCCATACAATTTCCGGGTGCCCCTTTTATAGCAGGCGCCCTTTTATTGATGATCAGCGCGGTTATTGCCTACCGGAGCCTGTACATTGAAAAACATGTACAGTCGGCCTGACATAAAAGTGATCTTTATTAAGCGGCCTTACGGTTTTCGGCTACTGAAAAAGCGATTGTGGTACCACCTCTTTCATCATAGCTCATCCGGATACTTCCACCCATTTGTTCAGCCACCTGCTGAAGGGCCACCATCTTTATAACTAAATTATTATAGAACCGGGAATCTCCGATGTTCAGGCGTATTAAGGTGCAATCGCCATTTTGAGAGGAATGTACCTGTATGCATTGCTCCCGGGAAAGCAGGATAATATTCTTCAATAAGTTGCCAAGGGCAAGGGAGAGCAGGTTCTCATCTTTTTCCCAAACGATGTGAGAAGAAATATGGTTTACGATGAAACTATGTCGCTCTTGCGTGAGAGGAAGAAAACTAATGGCCAGTTGGCTGATTATTTGCTTTAGCGGAGTGTGCACAAGGGTGCCTTCATTGGGTAAAGGGTTCTTCATACTACTGAATTTATTTGATTTGGAATTTCAAGTAGTTTTCAAACAGGGTAAATAGCGGATCAGTTGGTAAACGATCGTATGAATAGTTTAGTATGAGACTGCAGGTAACCTATAAAAAACGAGTGGTTTTCCATAAAAAACCTGGTTAAAACCGAAGTTAACCAGGAGCTTTAAAAGGGGGGAATCAGAAGCGGGTTTTCAGGGTCAGTAAAAAATCAGAGACTTAACCAATCGCCGGTCGTAATAAATTTCTTTGGTAGACCGTAACAAAGCTGCTTGTATTCAATGGGTAGAGAGAAATATTGAAAACTAAAATAAGGATCGGGTTATCGAATTCTTACTGATATAAAGAAAAAGCAATTATACACGATGCGAAATAGATCATTTTGTGAAAATGACGTACTGTTCTGTTGGGGTATTAGTAGAGGTTAAACTACGATACCGGTAAAACCCTTTATGGTAAGCACAGAGATTAATTATAGACGTAGTAGTTAATATTGTTTCTTTTTAATTATTTATTTCGTACCCATCTCTCAAAAAATTCCCAGGTACGTAACAACTGGTCTATTCGCTGGCGATTATTACCACTGCGGGTTATCTCATGGGTGGCACCGGGGTGCCGCACATATTCCACCGGTCTTCCCAATACTTTTAAGCTCTTATATATCTGTTCGCTTTGGCTAACACCGGTTCGCAGATCATTTTCTCCATGAAAAATAATATAGGGGGTGGTTATATTCTGGACATAGTTGATAGGTGATTCCCGTTCCAGTATCTCCAGTGTTTTTTTCTCCCAGGGATATCCGCCAAAATAATTAGGGACAAGCCTCCACGCGTTTGCTTCCCCAAAGAAGGTACGTAAATCATATACTCCGCGCTGGCTGCATGCCGCCTTAAAACGCTTATCATGTCCAAGAATATAAGCAATCAGGTAACCAGCGTAGGACCCGCCGGTAACGGTTATCCTGGAAGTATCTACCCAACTTTCCGCTGATGCTCTATTCAGCGAATTCAAAACATCACTCATGGGCCCTTTTCCCCAATCATTGACATTTGCCCTTAAGAAATCATATCCATATCCGCCTGAACCCCGGGGATTGCTATATACAATTCCGTATCCTTTACTGCACCAGAACTGAAACTCATGCCACATGGTTGTTTCTCCTGGTCCCCACATAGCAGAGGGCCCCCCATGAATTTGTAATAACAAGGGATATTTTTTTCCGGCTTCGTAGGTAGAGGGTTTCATCACCCAATATTCTATTGTTAACCCTTTTTCATTTTTGAATTCATGTTTTTCAGGAAAACTCAATTGTTTACTCTTTACCCAATCCTCATTAAAGGAAGATATACGGATGGGTTTTTTTGCATCAATTCCAGAAACATATAACTCAAAGGGATTCGAGACTTCCGTTTTTACAAAAAGAAGTTTGTTATTTTTCAAAGCGAAACTTCCAATGCCACTGGTTAGGTCGGTGAGTGATTCTGTCTTTTTAGTAGTCAGGTCCACCCTGTTCAGTGTAACTCCCCCGTTAGCCTGCGCGGTGAAGTACAAATATTTTTCATCCTCACTCCAAACCATCGTGCCTTTGTTACGGTCGAAGGGAATCGTTACCATTTCATTTTCTGATCCGTTGACGGGGATCACTCCCAATGCCGGAACAGTAACAAAGCCAGTAACAGAATGCTGCAATGCAATTTGTTTTCCAGATGGAGAAACCAGTGCATTAGTATATACATAATCGCTCTTACCTAATAACTTCTTTAATCCACTTCCGTCTGAATGGATAGTATATAATTGTGTTTCCAGTGTTCTGTCGGGATGAATTGTTTCATTTACATCAGCCTCCAGTAAAATAGAATTTGTACCCTCAATGAACTGCGGATTAAAAAAACTATTAAATCCTTTCGTAAGAAGTTTAGGAGTGGATCCGGCTTGTGCCTCTACCAGGAAAACGTGATTAATATTTATATCCGGGGAAGTAGTTGATTCTTCGTGAAACTGTAATTTATTAATGACTTTTGCTTTTTTATCCTTTTCGTTGATCTCCAGATAAGCCCTGGCTTCTTCCATGTTTCCATCCGGATCGGCTTTTGCATTATTCGGTTTCAGGTTAGTATTATTTTTAAAGCCAGGCTTTTCAAAATCCCATTTAGGTAGTTCTTTGTAAGGATTGAGCACGGAATCGGTCAACAGTTCTTTCAGTGGTATGCCCGATACAAATAACAATTGTTTTCCATCTCTACTCCACCGGGGGGAGGAGGCCCCATATTTGTATTTGGTAAGCTGAAGCGGTTCGCCTCCTTCAAATGATAACAGGAATAATTGTGGCTTGCCTTCTATCGTTCTTACAAAAGCAATTTGGGTACCATCTGGTTTCCAGGCAGGTTGCGAGGCCCCTTCTTTAGCAAAAGTTAACTGCCGGGGAGTTGATGAATTATCAGTATTCGTCATCCAGAGTTGTGTTACATATTTGTATTCCCATTTATTGGCTTCATCGGGCTCAATTCCGGTAACCGTAAATACGGCTTTACTTCCATCGTTGTTTAATGTTACCGAACTGATTGTTTTTATCTTCCGCATATCGGTAACCTTTACGGGTTCTTTTCCATTTTGAGATGAAGAAGATATGGAAATAGCGAAATAGAATAACACGCCCATGATTTTTTTCATACTATCTGCTTTATAGTTGTAATTTCTTTACATTCATCATTGCTTATTAATGATAAGAGTAAAAATATGAAGGATGCCATGTACGGGAGGAATATTATCTTTTAGAAATTAATTTATTTCCAGCTTATCCTTCTCCGGCAATTTGGGAAAAGTAGTATGGGGCTCAGCCTGGTACCAAAATACTACCGATGCGATATCATCCTGTAAAGGCAAATAACGACCGTCGTTTCGCCAACTCAAAGCCTGGATAGTGACTTTAAGATCTTTTTCAAACCGGATCGGATCGTTGATATGCCAGCGATACATTCCAAAGCGCTGCATTACCTGGTAATGGCCATCGCCCCTGATGACCTGCGGTAAACCAGCATAAGGCGTATTGAATTCGGTATAGTCTACCATTTCCACTCCAGCGGCATTTTTCTTACGGGTATCAAAATCATACGAACCGCAGAAATAATCTTCGGTACCTGTTCCGCAAATGGTTGGAAAGTCAGTATCACCATCCATATAGAATTTTATTTCTCCTTCGCCCCACCATCCGTTATTATGCACGCCCCAGGCTATATAGGTACCAACATAATGTCCTTTTCCTTTTATATCATCTACCAACATATAATTTTCTTTATAAGGAAGTGGGTTTGTTCGCCGAAACTGGGCATGTAAATAAGCGGCATCGTTCGGAACTTCAGTAAGAATATAATCAACCTGGTAATAGAGTATCATATCCTCATTGGCAATATTCTCCATAGTTATCCGGCATTTCTTTCGAAATGGCATGGGCCAGTAACAGTTAAAAGCGCTTCCCGGATTAACATTTACTGCCAGCGAAGTAAGTTTGGCATATTGGCCCCAACCCATTCCAAAGAAATCGCCAACCGGGCATTCAATGGAAGGTTCTTTTTCATCATCCCAATAAAAACGTATAATTGAATAACGCCAGTTGCCGGTAGGGGTCATCCAGATATGTTGTACAGATCCGGATCCTTCTATTTCTGCTACGGTATATGTAGTTTTTGACTTTATACGAACACTCGGGCTCACCTTCCATCCCTGGCCAAGATCGCGGGATGGTCCCGATCCGGTGCCGGTGGTAGCCATGCCACCCTTTCCTTTTTCCCCCTTGAAATTTTCCGGACTGATACTGCGGCTTTTTGCCTCCGACAAGCGAAAGAGATTACCCATATTAACGTCAATACCATTGAACTTTTGTTGAGACTGGCCAACCAAAGCATAAAATAGCACCGGCAAAAGCAAATAGATTCTTTTCATTGCAATCGGTTTTGGTGGAGAGATGTTGTGGAAATTAAATTTACGGAATTCGGGGAGAAGCCCGCTTTCAAATTCACGACCTTTATCTTCAAAAATTTTCTATTTCAAACTATTTATTATGGGAAAACTGGCAAGCGAATTCAACGAGTATCGAGCTAAAATGAACAAAGTAATTTTAGAAAAGAATAACCTGGTGATGAAACGACTCTGGAATCTCGACACAAACACTTATGAAGACGGGGCGCTGGATAAAAAAACCAAAGAAATGCTTGGCTTAGTGGCCAGCATGGTGTTGCGCTGCGATGATTGTATTAAATATCATATTGGGAAATGCTACGAGCTGAGCGTTAGTACGGATGAATTGTATGAGATTTTTGCCGTGGCAAATATCGTGGGGGGAACAATCGTTATCCCACATACCCGACGGGCAGCAGAATACTGGGAAGAACTCACAGGAAATGATAAATGAAAAATGAAGAATTATAAAGTTGGATTCCAAGCTTTTTAATGATAGGAAATACAATGATGATCCACTTTTACATTTATGATTCTTCATTCCTTATTCTTTATTATCTGCGGGATTCATTAATTTTGAGTATAAATTCGTTACTATGAGCGATTCCAATGCAATAGCCCAGCCCCTGACAGCCAAAGATTTTGTAACCGACCAGGAAGTGCGTTGGTGCCCTGGTTGTGGTGATTATTCCATACTGGCCCAGGTGCAAAAAATTATGCCTTCGCTGGGTATACCAAAAGAAAATATTGTTATTATTTCCGGCATTGGCTGCAGCAGCCGTTTTCCCTATTATATGGATACCTATGGTATGCATTCAATTCATGGAAGAGCTACTGCCGTTGCCTCGGGCCTTAAAGGCATCGAGACCTGAACTGAGTGTGTGGATTGTGACTGGTGACGGTGATGGATTAAGTATTGGGGGTAATCATACCATTCATTTATTGCGCCGGAATTTTGATGTAAATGTTTTATTGTTTAATAACCAGATTTATGGATTAACCAAGGGGCAGTATTCTCCCACTTCCGAAGAAAATAAGATTACCAAATCCACCCCATATGGAAGTATAGATCATCCGTTTAATCCGGCTGCCCTTGCCCTGGGCGCCGATGCTACTTTTGTGGCACGCAGCATGGATCGGGATCCAAAACACCTGCAGGAACATTATTGCGGAGCTACCATCATAAGGGTGCATCTTTCCTGGAGATTTATCAAAACTGCAATATTTTTAATGATGGCGCTTTTGAGGTATTTACTGAAAAGATCAACCAAACCGGATAATACCTTGTTCCTCGAACAAGGGAAGCCACTGGTATTCGGAGCACAAAAAGACAAAGGGATAAAGCTTGATGGATTCAAGCCGGTTGTGGTGGATCTCTCCCAGGGAGCAAGTGCAGATGATTTATGGATACATGATGAAAAGGATTTTTATAAAGCCCAGATACTGGTCCGCATGTTTGATGATCCCCGGATTGAAGGCCATCTCCCAAGGCCTTTCGGTGTATTTTACGAAACTTACCGCCCCTGTTACGAAGCAGTGATGCAAAAACAAATCGATGATGTAATTACTTCCAAAGGGAAGGGCAACCTTGATAAGCTACTGCGTGGTAACGAAACCTGGACTATAGCTTAATAGCTCAAAAGTCGGAAAGTCCGAAAGTCGGGAAGAACCTCCCAATTTGCGGATATTTCTTCTGATTTCAGACTTTCGGTTTTTCCGACTTCTGCTAAAAAAAATGCCAGCGATGGAAATCGCCGGCCTGTGCTTACCTCTGAAACCACAAAAAGAAAGAAATTCTACTGTATAGTAAATAAGTGTTGTTTTACGATTTCAATTGTTTATTAGGTTGCATAAATGATATAATAGTGGTTTTTGCCAATTAGTAAAAGAGGCTAGAAATTATATTATAGCAATCAGCCCATTCATTTTTTTTTGAATAATAACTGCAGAATACAAGAC